>NZ_LIYH01000001.1:0-498163 GCF_001905885.1 Streptomyces sp. CB03234
TCAGCGCCGATGGTACTGCAGGGGGGACCCTGTGGGAGAGTAGGACACCGCCGAACAATCATTGTGGGAAAGCCCCGCACCTCATGGTGCGGGGCTTTTCTGCGTTTTGAGGCAGGGACCGATCCCTCCTCCTGGGTCGGTTTGCCGCCGTGCGGTCAGGTGTGCGTTCAGAGACGGCCCGCTGCTTTCAGGGCGAGATAGGCGTCGGCAAGAGCCGGCGCCAGGTTGTCCGGGGTGGCGTCCACGACGGTGACGCCGTGGCGCTGGAGCTGTTCCGATGTGCGGCGGCGCTGGGCCTGCGTTTGGGTGCCGGCGGCGGCTTCGTAGACCGCTTCGACGGTGCCGCGGGCCTTCGTCATTTCTTCTGTGTGGGGGTCCGAGACAGAAGCCACCAGAACGGTGTGGCGCTGCGTGAGCTGCGGAAGCACCGGAAGCAGGCCTTCTTCGATGGGGGCGGCTTCAAGGCTGGTGAGCAGGACAACGAGCGAGCGGCGTGGGGCGCTGGTGAGGGCGGCCGAGCTGAGACCGCGCGCGTCGGTCTCCACCAGCTCGGGTTCCAGGGGTGCAAGGGCGTTCACGACGGCCGGGAGGATGTCGTTGGCGGAACGGCCTTGGACGCGGGCGCGGGTGCGGCGGTCGTAGGCCAGCAGGTCGACGCGGTCGCCGGCTCGCGAGGCGAGCGCGGTGAGGAGGAGCGCGGCGTCCATGGACGCGTCGAGGCGGGGCACGTCGCCGACTCGGCCGGCCGACGTGCGGCCGGTGTCGAGGACGATGAGGATGTGGCGGTCGCGTTCGGGGCGCCAGGTGCGTACGGCGACGGTGGTCTGGCGGGCGGTGGCCCGCCAGTCGATGGAACGGGTGTCGTCGCCGGGGACGTACTCGCGGAGGCTGTCGAACTCGGTGCCTTGGCCTCGGATGAGGACGCTGGTGCGGCCGTCGAGCTCGCGGAGGCGGGCCAGTTTGGACGGAAGGTGCTTGCGGCTGGCGAACGGTGGAAGGACACGGAACGTCCAGGGGACCTTGTGGTTGCCCTGGCGGGCGACGAGGCCGAGCGGGCCGTATGAGCGGACGGTGACGCGTTCGGCCTGGCGGTCGCCGCGGCGGGTGGGCCGGAGGACGGTGGTGAGGCGCCGGCGCTCGCCTGCCGGGATCGTCAGCTTGTGGCGGGACGCGGACTGCTCGCTGCCGGGGAGCCAGCTGCTGGGCGGCCAGGCGTCGCGGAGGTGTGCGCGTAGGCGCCGCCGGGAGGGGTTGGTGACGGTGAGATGGACTTCGGCACTGTCACCGAGTCGAACACTAGTGTCACCACTTCGAGTGAACTGGAGCGTTCGCACTGGCGCGGCGAGCGCGTAGTCGCACAGGATTGCGAGTGAGAGGGGTGCGTTGACAGCGAGCATCCCCGTCCAGCTGGGGGCGAGGATGCCGACGGGGAGAGAGCCGATCGCGGCGAGGAGCGCGGTTCGTCCGGTGAGGGCCACGGGTCACTGCCTCATCGGGGTACGGGGACGTGGGCGAGGATCGCGGTGATGACGGAGTCGGGGGTGACTCCGTCCATCTCCGCCTCGGGCCGCAGCTGGATGCGGTGGCGCAGGGTGGGCAGGGCAAGGGCCTTCACATCGTCCGGGATGACGTAGTCGCGGCCGGTGAGCCACGCCCAGGCGCGGGCGGTGGAGAGCAGTGCGGTGGCGCCTCGTGGGGAGACGCCGAGGGTGAGTGAGGGGGATTCACGGGTGGCACGGCAGATATCGACGACGTATCCGGCGATCTCGGGGGAGACGGAGGTCTTGGCGACGGCGGCGCGGGCGGCTTCCAGGTCGGCGGGGCCGGCAACGGGGCGTACTCCGGCGCCGTGCAGGTCGCGGGGGTTGAAGCCCTCGGCATGACGGGTCAGGACGTTGATTTCGTCCTGGCGTGAAGGAAGAGGGACCGTCAGTTTCAGAAGGAAGCGGTCCAGTTGCGCTTCGGGAAGCGGGTAGGTGCCCTCGTACTCGACGGGGTTCTGCGTGGCGGCGACGAGGAAGGGTTCGGGCAGCGGGCGGGGTGTGCCGTCGACCGTGACCTGGCGCTCCTCCATCGCTTCCAGGAGCGACGACTGGGTCTTGGGCGGAGTGCGGTTGATTTCGTCGGCGAGCAGGAGGTTGGTGAAGACCGGGCCGGGCTGGAAGGAGAACTCGGCGGTGCGGGCGTCGTAGACCAGGGAGCCCGTGACGTCGCTCGGCATCAGGTCAGGGGTGAACTGGACGCGCTTGGTGTCCAGTTCGAGAGATGCGGCGAGCGCGCGGACGAGCAGCGTCTTGGCGACACCGGGCACACCCTCGAGGAGGACGTGGCCTCGGCAGAGCAGGGCGACGACGAGTCCGGTGACAGCGGGGTCCTGCCCGACCACGGCCTTCGCGATCTCGGTGCGCAGGGCCTCCAAGGAGGAGCGGGCGCTGTCCGAGTTGTCAGCGGTCTCGGGGGTCGGGGCACTCATGAGGTGCGTACCTCTCTTTCGAGGGCGTCGAGTTGGTCTGCGAGGAGGGTGAGTGCGGCGTCGTCGGCGGGAGCCGGGCCGAAAAGGAGAGCCCTGAGGTCCCTGTCGCCGGCGGCGAGTCGCGCGGAGACGGCAGGGAGGAGGGCTTCGGGAGAGTGGGCTTCCGCCGGTGGGACGCCCAGGAGGGGAGCGAGTCGGGTTCGGGTCGCGGTGCGCAGGACGGTGGCCGCGCGGTCGCGTGCATTCGCCCGGTGGTAGAGGCGGGCACGGCCCTCCGTGGACTCGGAGGCACGGATGACGACGGGAAGGTGTTCGGTGACGAGGGGGCCGAGGCGGCGGGCGCGCCAGATGGCGGCGAGCGCGGCGGCGAGGGTGAGTTGCAGGGTGCCCCACAGCCAGCCGGAGGGGATCAGTTCGAGGAAGCCGCGTTCGCCGGCGTCTTCCTCTCCGTCGCCGCTGTCCCCGCTGTCATCGTTTCCGCCGGCGGCGGAGGGATCGCTGAGCGAGGGGAGGTACCAGACGAGATGGGGCCGGGAGCCGAGGAGTTGAAGGGCGAGCGAGGCGTTGCCCTGCTTGTCCAGGCGGTCGTTGTAGAGGATGTCGGGAGAGCCCAGGAGGACCGTGTCGCCACCGGCGGGGCCGTTGATCCGCACGAGGGTGGCGAGGCCGTCGCTGCGGTAGCAGGCGTCGCTGCCGGGGAGGGCGGTCGTGTAGCGCTCGCCGCCGAGGTCGACGGTGCCGGCGCGCTCGGCGGCCGGCAGGGCGCACTGGGGGGAGAGTGCCGACACCGGGGTGGAGGAGCCCGTGGTCACGCCGGGCGCCAGGGTGCCGACGGAGGGGGGACCGGCGGAGAGGAGCACCGTGCGGCCGCGTGCGGTGTCCATGTCTCTCCGGAGGACGGTCTGCTGGTGGTCCGTCAGCAGGTCGGGGGTGGTGACGAGGAGCGTGGTGTCGGGGCCGGTCGCGGCGGTGGCCTCGTCGAGAGTGGTGACCACACGGCTGGTGACCCCGCGCTGCTTGAGGAGTTCGGCGACGGCGCGGCTGCCGTGGGGATCGGCGGAGCGGGGGTCGAGATGGCCGTGCTGGGCGTCGGAGCGCACGAGGGCCATGACGATCCCGGCCACGGTGAGAATGGCCAGAGCGAGCAGCAGACCTCTGACCCGGGACCAGATCTGGCGGGCGGTGAGGGACGTCGAGGTGGCGGAGGCGTGGGAGGTGGCGGTCATCCGGCCGCTCCGTGGGCGGCGTTGCTCAGGTGGGGCTTGGCCCGTTCCAGCGCGGTGTCCACGTCCTTGAGGCGCTGGTACGTGCTCTGGTCGGCGGTGCGGCCACCGTATGTGACGTCGTCGAACGCGCGGGCGGCGGCTCGGAGTTCGTCCGCGTGGGCGGGGAGGGGCCGGCCTGCCTCGGCTGCCGCCTCGTCGGCGGTGCGGCCGGGGCGGGGGTCGAGGAGGGTGCGTTCTTCCAGGGAGCGCACGATGGCTCGCATCCGTTCCTGGACGGCCTGGTTCCAGCGGCCGGCGGTGGCGTGGTCCTCGGCGGCGGTGCGGTGTTCGGCGGCGCTGCGAGGACGGTCGTCGAAGAGGGAGTCGGCGGTGACAGGGGTGCGCTGCGGGGTGCCCAGGCGCCACCACAGGGCGCCGACGAGGCACAGGACGATCAGGGCGATCGCCACGAGTCCGAGTGGGCCTCCCGGGGCGGCTCCCGACGCGGAGTCGAAGAGCCGGCCCACCCAGTCCCAGAAGCTGTCGAGCGCGCGCTGGAGCAGGTTGGGGTCGTTCTCGTGGTACATGGGCCTGGACAGCTCCCGCTCCGCCGCCTCGCGGGCGGGGACGCGGGGAGTGTCCAGCGGTACGTCGTCGTTCGCGTGGACCGTCGGCCACGCCGTCGTCAGACCCCCCGTGGTCGGCACCGCATCAGCTCCCGGGGGTGGTGTCGTCGGGCGAGGGGGAGCCGTACCCGGGCACGCCTGCGGCGCGGGCCAGGTCCAGGTCGAGGGCCTCCCGGCGGATGCGCTGGTCGATGTAGAGCAGGACGGAGACACCCGAGGAGATCGGGTAGGTGATCGAGGCGGCGATGACCGCTCCGACGCCGGTGATGATCAGGAAGGGCCAGCCGAATTCGGTGGTCGTGCCGGTGATCAGGCCGCCCAGTCCGTCCCCGTCCACCGCGAGCGCGACGAAGGCGAAGGGCAGTCCGATGATCATCGTGATGAGGGTCAGCAGGAGCATCGTCAGCATCAGGATGCCGAAGATCCGCCACCAGGCGCCCTGGACCAGCTTGGCGGAGCGGCGCAGGGACGCGGCCACGCCCTGCCGTTCCAGCATCAGTGCCGAGGAGGAGAGGCTGAACCGGACGAGGAGCCAGGTGACGACCACGGCGGCGGTGAGTCCGCCCAGGACGGTAAGCAGCACGCCTGCTGCGGTGCCGTCGAGGAGCAGGCCGGGGAGCAGGCCGACGGTCATGATGGCGACGCTCAGCAGCGGCAGCAGGAGGGTCAGGCCGAGAAGCTGGGGAAGCCTGGGACGGGCCTCGCGCCAGGCGTCGGAGAGTGTCACGGGGCGGCCGAGCACGGCGCGGCTGATGACGATGGTCAGCAGGGCGGTCGTGATGAAGGTGCCGATGAGGGTGAGCGCCATCGTGGGGCCCAGGGAGAGGAGACTCGCCTTGAGGCTCTGCACCAACTGGTCCAGGGCCTCCTGTGGGGTCGGGTTCCGCTTGAGCTGCGGTGGCGCCGGTACGACGTAGCGCTGGAGGAGGACGTCGCCGATCTTCGTGATGACGGAGACGGTGATCGTGATGCCGAGCACGGTGCGCCAGTGCGCGCGCAGAGTGGAGACCGCGCCGTCGAGGATCTCGCCGACGCCGAGGGGGCGCAGCGGGATGACACCGGGCTTGGCGGCCGGGGGCCGGCCCCAGCCGCCCTGGTGCTGACCGCCGCTCCATCCGGGTGCGGGCGTGGGGGGCGGAACGGGGCCGGACGGGCCGGGCACGGTCGGCGGGGACCACTGGCCAGGGGGCGGCTGGTGCTTGGACCATGTGGAGGGCGTGCCGGGGGCGTCGGTGGGTTCGGCGGGCCGTGGGACGTTGGCGCCCTGGCCGTCGGAGGGCGAGGATCCGGGCGAGGCCCAGCCCGGAGTGTCGTTCACGGTCGTCCACCTCGTGAATTCGTCGCGGTGCCGGCTCGTCGAGCCGGCTCGGTCACGGTGCCGGGCCGCTCGGTGGGGCGGCAGGTTGGCAGCCATGGTGCCACGCGTCGTCCGCGGCCGGGCCTGGGGCCGGATCTCCTTGGCACCTTCATTGTCCGTGGTTCAGCGGGCAGACTGGGCGGATGGCTGATCAGTACGCACGAACTCCCGGCGCCGCCGAACCGCCCTCGCTCCCCGCACTGCGTTGGGAGGAGCCGCCGGAAGGGCCGGTGGTGGTGCTCCTCGACCAGACGCGGTTGCCCACCGAGGAGGTCGAGCTGGTCTGCACGGATGTGCCGGCGCTGGTCCAGGCGATCCAGACGCTCGCTGTGCGCGGAGCGCCGCTGCTCGGCATCGCCGGTGCCTACGGCGTGGCGCTGGCTGCCGTGCGGGGCTTCGACGTGGAAGACGCGGCCGTGTTGCTGGCCGGAGCGCGGCCCACCGCCGTGAACCTCGGCTACGGGGTGCGGCGGGCGGCCGGTGCGTACCGGGCGGCGCTCGAGAAGGGGGAGGGCCGGGAGCGGGCCGCGGAGGCGGCACTGGCGGAGGCCAGGGATCTGCACCGGGAGGACGCCGAGGCCAGTGCGCTGATGGCGGGCCATGGGCTGGCGCTGCTGGACGAGCTGCTGCCGGGCGGCGGCCACCGGGTCCTGACCCACTGCAACACCGGGGCGCTGGTGTCGGGCGGCGAGGGGACCGCGTTCGCCGTGGCTCTGCAGGCGCACCGGACGGGCAGGCTGCGGCGGCTGTGGGTGGACGAGACCCGGCCGCTGTTGCAGGGGGCGCGGCTGACGGCGTACGAGGCGGCCCGCAACGGCATGCCGTACACGCTGCTCACCGACAACGCGGCGGGCTCGCTGTTCGCGGCGGGGGAGGTGGACGCCGTACTGATCGGGGCGGACCGGATCGCCGCCGACGGTTCGGTGGCGAACAAGGTGGGGAGCTATCCGCTCGCGGTGCTGGCCAGGTACCACCATGTGCCGTTCGTGGTGGTGGCGCCCCTCACGACGATCGACCTGGAGACGCCGGACGGGGCGTCCATAGAGGTGGAGCAGCGCGCCGGACAGGAGGTGACGGAGCTCACAGCTCCGCCGCAGGTGGCGATGGGGGGAGGGGGGCCAGGAGCGGGCGCCGGGCTGCCGGTGGCGCCGCTGGGAACCCAGGCGTACAACCCCGCGTTCGACGTCACGCCCCCGGAACTGGTGACGGCGATCGTCACCGAGCAGGGGGTGGTGTCCCCGGTCACCGGGGGAGGAATTGCCGAGCTGTGTGCCAGGTCACGCCAGGTAACGATTAGCTAATGGGATGATGTCGATTATGAAGGGACGCGTCCTTGTCGTCGACGACGACACCGCACTGGCCGAGATGCTCGGGATTGTGCTGCGTGGTGAAGGTTTCGAGCCGTCGTTCGTAGCGGACGGCGACAAGGCACTTGCTGCTTTCCGGGAGGCCAAGCCGGACCTGGTGCTGCTGGACCTCATGCTGCCCGGAAGGGACGGCATCGAGGTGTGCCGGCTCATCCGGGCCGAGTCCGGAGTGCCGATCGTGATGCTCACCGCCAAGAGCGACACCGTCGATGTGGTGGTCGGGCTGGAGTCCGGGGCCGATGACTACATCGTCAAGCCGTTCAAGCCGAAGGAGCTGGTCGCCCGGATCCGGGCGCGGCTGCGGAGGTCGGAGGAGCCGGCGCCGGAGCAGCTGACCATCGGTGACCTGGTCATCGATGTGGCGGGCCACTCGGTGAAGCGGGAGGGGCAGTCGATCGCCCTGACTCCGCTCGAGTTCGACCTGCTGGTCGCGCTGGCCCGCAAGCCGTGGCAGGTGTTCACCCGTGAGGTGCTGCTGGAGCAGGTGTGGGGGTACCGCCACGCCGCGGACACGCGGCTGGTGAACGTGCATGTGCAGCGGCTGCGCTCCAAGGTCGAGAAGGACCCGGAGCGGCCGGAGATCGTGGTGACCGTCCGTGGTGTCGGTTACAAGGCCGGACCGAGCTGACATGTCCCGCGGCAGTGCTGCTCCGAAGCCCGGGAACCCGGGAGTCCGTGCGGGGCGGGCTGCCGGGCCGGGGCGTCAGTCATGGCGTCCGGGCCGTCTGCTCCAGGACGGGGCGCCGGGTGGTCCGGTGCTTCGGCTCCTGGTGCGCTGGGTGCGCCGGCCGTTGCTTCCGGCTACCCGGCTGTGGCGGCGGAACCTGCAGTTGCGGGTGGTCGCCGGCACGCTGCTGATGTCGCTCGGAGTGGTGCTGCTGCTCGGGTTCGTCGTCATCGGCCAGATGCGCAACGGTCTGCTGGACGCCAAGGAGAGGGCTGCCCAGAGCCAGGCGTCCGGTGGATTCTCCGCCGCGCAGGACCCGGCGAACCAGCAGCTGGGCGCGGGCGGGCAGGGCGGAGGGGCCGCGGACGGCGGAACGGCCGGGGCGTCGCTGAACTGGCGGTCCGATCTGGTGGTCCGGCTCGCGAGCGGCGGCCAGGGCGCGTTCAACGTGGTGGCGCTCAGCTCCGACACGGAGGGCGCGGCGCCCAGCCGTGGCGCTCGGGCGTCGGGCGGGGTGGAACCGGCGCGGAGCATTCCGGCGAAGCTGCGGGAGTCCGTCGCGCAGGCGGGGACGTTCCAGACGTACACCCGGATCAACTATTCGGACGGCAAGCCGTCGGAGGCCGGGCTGGTCATCGGCAAACGCCTCAATGACATCGACGGCAATCCGTACGAGCTGTACTACCTCTTCCCGCTGACGCAGGAGGAGGACTCCCTCGCCCTGGTCAAGACGACGCTCGCGACGGCCGGGCTGTTCGTGGTGGTGCTGCTGGGCGCGATCGCGTGGCTGGTGGTGCGGCAGGTCGTCACGCCGGTACGGATGGCGGCCGGGATCGCCGAGCGGCTGTCGGCGGGCCGGCTGCAGGAACGGATGAAGGTCACCGGCGAGGACGACATCGCGCGGCTCGGCGAGGCGTTCAACAAGATGGCGCAGAACCTCCAGCTGAAGATCCAGCAGCTGGAAGAGCTGTCGCGGATGCAGCGGCGGTTCGTCTCGGACGTCTCGCACGAGCTGCGTACGCCGCTGACGACCGTACGGATGGCGGCCGATGTCATCCATGAGGCGCGTGAGGACTTCGATCCGGTGACGGCGCGTTCGGCGGAGCTGCTGGGGGACCAGCTGGACCGGTTCGAGTCGCTGCTGTCGGACCTGCTGGAGATCAGCCGCTTCGACGCGGGCGCGGCGGCGCTGGAGGCCGAGCCGATAGACCTGCGGGAGGTCGTCCGCAGGGTGATCGGCGGGGCCGAGCCGCTGGCCGAGCGCAAGGGCGGCCGGATCCTCGTCGTGGGCGACGAGCAGCCGGTGGTCGCGGAGGCCGACGCACGCCGCGTCGAGCGGGTGCTGCGGAACCTGGTCGTCAACGCCGTGGAGCACGGTGAGGGCCGGGACGTGGTGGTGCGGATGGCCGCGGCGGGCGGCGCGGTGGCCGTGGCGGTGCGCGACTACGGGGTCGGGCTGAAGCCCGGCGAGGCGACGCGCGTGTTCAACCGCTTCTGGCGGGCGGACCCGGCTCGGGCGCGTACCACGGGTGGTACGGGGCTGGGCCTGTCGATCGCCGTGGAGGACGCGCGGCTGCACGGCGGCTGGCTGCAGGCGTGGGGGGAGCCGGGCGGCGGTTCGCAGTTCCGGCTGACGCTGCCGCGTACGGCGGACGAGCCGTTGCGCGGTTCGCCGATACCCCTGGAGCCGGAGGACTCGCGGCGCAACCGGGAGCGGGCGGCCGCCGAGGAGGCGTCGCAGGGCGCCGGCCGGCTGCCGACGGTCCCGGGACAGGGCGGGAGCTCGACGCGGGCTGGGCTCCCCGCTCCGACGCGTACGGCACTGCCGCCCCGGCAGGCGGCGCAGGTGGCCGCCGATCCGACGGCGCTGCCCGGCAGCGGGTCGCGGGTGGTGGCGCGCGGCGCCGGTCAGCGGGCGGGCGAGGACGTCTCGTCCACGACGCAGGATGGGAAGCGGGAGGGTACGACTCGTGGGCGCTGAGCGTCGTCGCGGCCGCGGAGGAGCGGTGCGCGCGGTCGCGCTGCTCGGATGCGGCGTGCTGCTGGCCGGGTGTGGGTCGATGCCGGACAGCGGCGACGTCTCCCCGGTGAAGGCGTCCAACCCCGGGGACTCCCAGGTGCGGGTGTATCCGGTGACACCGCGGGAGGACGCGGAGCCGGACGAGATCGTCAACGGGTTCCTGGAGGCGATGACGGGTGACGACCCGGGGTTCGCGACGGCCCGCAAGTACCTGACCAAGAAGGCGGCGCGGGAGTGGAAGCCGGAGGAGCTCACCACGGTGCTCACCTCCGCGCCCGTCAGCACACAGCCGCCGGAGCGCAGCAGCATCCGTGAGACCCAGGACCGCCGCGTCTACTCCTTGCGCGGCAAGCGGATCGCGACGCTGGACAGCCGGCACGCCTACCGGCCGACGCCCATGTCCAACTACACCGGCACGATCCAGCTGGTGCAGGCGCCCGGCCCGGACGGCACGGGCAAGGAATGGCGGATCGACAGGCTGCCGCCGGGGCTGCTGCTCGGCGAGTCGGACTTCCAGCGCAACTACCGTTCCGTCAACACGTACTACTTCGCCTCCGGTCGGCACTGGGTCGTGGCCGACCCGGTGTACATCCGGCAGCGGCAGGATCCGGTGACGCGGATGGACCCGGTGGCGCAGACGGTCAAGGCGCTGCTCGAAGGGCCGACGAACTGGCTGGATCCGGTGGTGGATTCCAGTTTCCCCAGGGGTGTGGCGCTGAAGGACGGCGTCACTTCCCTGACGCCCGACGACCAGAACAAGCTCAAGGTGCCGCTCAATAAAAAGGCGGAAAACATCGGCTTCGGCACGTGCAGGCGGATGGCGGCGCAATTGCTGTTCAGTGTGGGCGATTTGGGGTCCGTCAGGGTGGAACAGGTCGAACTGCAGCGTGAGGACGGGCGCGCGCTGTGCCTGGTGGGAGAGAGCCAGAAGGAGAACTACCGGGCCGCTCCGTCTGGCAGCCCCGAGGTGAACCCCTATTTCATCGACGCGTCCGGGCGATTGGCGAAGCTCAAGGCCGGGGCGGAGAACCCCGGCACGCCGTCGCCCGTGCCGGGGCCGTTCGGCAACAGGTCGGTGAAGGTCGACAAGGTCGCGGTCGCGCGCGATGAGCGTCGGGCGGCCGTGGTCTCGGAGGGTGACCGTTACCTGCGGGTGGCCTCCGTGGTCTCGGACGCGGGCGTGGAGCTGCCGGAACCGCTGGTGAGCAGCGAGGGCGCGAAGCTCGATGACCGGCTGTCCGCGCCGAGCTGGGACGGCCGCGGCAACCTGTGGGTCGCCGACCGCGACCCGGCGAATCCGCGGTTGCTGTTCCTGCCGGAGGGCTCCGGGGAACCCCTGCCGGTCACGGCCCCGCAGCTCGCCGACGGGGTGCGGGTCGAGGCGCTGCGGGTGTCCGAGGACGGGGTGCGCATGGCGCTGCTGCTCCGGGAGGGCGACAAGACGACCCTGCACATCGGGCGGGTCGAGCGGCAGGGCGCCGGTGCGAAGCAGACGGTGCAGGTCGTGGACCTCCAGGCCATCGCCCCGCGGATGGAGTCGGTGACGTCGGTGTCGTGGGCGGGACAGAGCCGGCTGGTGGTGCTGGGCAAGCTGGCAGGCGGGGTGCAGCAGGTGCGCTACATCCAGACGGACGGTTCCACCTCGGCCGCGGCGATTCCGGGGCTGAACCAGGTGAAGGTGGTCGCGGCGTCGAACGACGAGCGCGCCCCGCTGGTGGCGGCTTCCGCCGACGCCGGCATCGTGCGGCTGCATGCGGGCGCGAACTGGCAGCCGATGGTGGAGAAGGGCACGTTCCCCGTCTATCCCGGCTGACGCCGCGCCGCCACAGGCCCGGCACGGGGCTTGGGCTCCGGGTGCGCAGCGCGGGCGCGCGAGGGGGCTGGGGCGCGCTGTGCGGGGCCGGCGGGGCCAGGGAGCGCTACGTGCTGCGAGGGCGGGCGGGCCCCGGGGTGCGTCCCAGGGTCGGCGGGGCTGCTGGGGCACGCGTGGCGGTCGGCGGGTGACATGTGTAGGTCGTGGTGTCCGGGCGGTACGTGCCGGCTGGCTTGCTGCCGCGGCTCCGGGTGCGCCGGCTGCCATGCCCTCAGGGGCCCCGGATGCGTCCTGCCGGGCCGGTGGGCGGCTTTTGCCCCTTGCCCGGCGGGGACGTGTGGGGGTCGCGGGGCGGGGACGCCCGGGCCGAGCCGTCGGGGTTTTCCACAGGGGTGGATGCGCGGCCGGAGGCTTGGGACCGTGGGGGTATGCGCTGGTGGTGGCGGGAGATCGCGGGGTTGGTTCTGCCGGTCGCCTGTGATGGGTGCGGGCGGGCTCGTACGTCGTTGTGCGAGGCGTGCCGGTGGGCGCTGTGCGGAGCGGGTGGGCGGCGGGTGAGGCCGGTGCCGGAGCCGGTGGGGCTGCCGGTGGTGTGTGCCGCGGCGCCCTACGCGGATGCGGTACGAGCGGTGCTGCTCGGGCACAAGGAGCGCGGCGCGCTCGGGCTGGCCCGGCCGCTGGGGGTCGCGCTGGCCGGGGCCGTGAGGGCCTCTGTCGCGGCCTGTGGGCGCTCGGACGGCGGGCCGCTGCTCCTGGTGCCGGTGCCTTCCTCACGGCGCGTGGTGCGGGCGCGTGGGCACGACGCCGCGCGGCGGATCGCGCTGGCGGCGGCGGCCGAGTTGCGGCGAACGGGGGTGGCGGCGCGGGTGGCGCCCGTACTGAGGCAGCGGCGGGCGGTGGCGGACCAGTCCGGGCTGAGCGCGCGGGAGAGGCTGGCGAACCTGGCCGGGGCGCTGGAGGTGGCGGCCGGCGGAGGGGCGCTGCCGGAGGCCGGCAGGCCCGTACTGGTCGACGATCTCATGACCACCGGAGCTTCGCTGGTCGAGGCGGCACGGGCACTGCGTGCCGGTTCGGAGCCGCAATTCCGGGGATTCGTACAGATGAGTGCCGCGGTTGTCGCTGCCCCGCCGATGTCGTTCGAAATAAACCGGAACTGACCGGGAACCTGCATCGTTGCAGGTACTGAGAGAGTAAAAACACCTGATCGGAGGTTCGTGCGGATAGCGGGTGCCGACATCCGTCCGAGCGAGCTATGTTCGGGTGTGAGGAATGGCGAAAGCTGCGCTTCACCGAATGCACTGCCGCGTTCCGGGTCCGTTTCCGGGTAACGGTCAGGACATCGAAGGTGGTGGGGTGGGGATCTTGCCGACGGGGGAGGAGGAGGTCGAGTCGCCAAGTCCGAGGCTCCGGTACTCACCGGGGTCTGGTGCAAAAGGGAGATGCTCGCCGACCGGTGAGTCGGCAGGAGCGATCCGGGAACGGAGTTCTGCGTGGACATCGTCGTCAAAGGCCGCAAGACCGAGGTGCCCGAGCGGTTCCGCAAGCACGTGGCCGAGAAGCTGAAGCTGGAGAAGATCCAGAAGCTCGACGCCAAGGTGATCAGCCTCGACGTCGAGGTGTCCAAGGAACACAACCCGCGGCAGGCAGACCGGTCGGACCGTGTGGAAATCACCCTCCACTCCCGGGGGCCGGTGATCCGGGCGGAGGCGGCGGCAGGCGACCCCTACGCAGCCCTTGACCTCGCGACGGGCAAGCTCGAGGCTCGGCTGCGCAGGCAGCACGACAAGCGTCACACCCGCCGGGGCAACGGCCGTCTGTCGGCCGCGGAGGTCTCAGACGCGGTTCCGGGCGTGGCCCGGCTCAACGGAAACGGCGGCGTGGCGGTGGAGGAGCGGCCGGAGGCCGTCCCCACCAAGAAGATGGGCTCGCTGGAGGTGCGGGGCGAAGGACCTCTGGTGGTCCGCGAGAAGACCCACACAGCCGCCCCGATGTCACTCGACCAGGCTCTCTACGAAATGGAGCTGGTCGGTCACGACTTCTACCTGTTCGTCGACTCCGAGACGAAACTGCCCAGTGTCGTCTACCGCCGGCACGCCTACGACTACGGCGTCATCCATCTGGAGAGCGACCCCTTGGCCGGCTCGGAGGCGGGCGGTGCGGGCGGCGCGCTCGGTGGCTGACAGCAGCTGAACGACCCCGGTGGTGCCCCTGGAGCGCCGTGTGCGCCCCCAGGGGCACCACCGCGCGACCACAGGATCACCGCTTCGCCGTCCAGGCATGAAATCATGGCGGGGCGCGCCAACCGATGCTCCGAAGGCAGAGGTTGGCGTACCGCACATGAACGTCAGGCAGGCCTGCAGGGGGAGGGAACGATGGCGGACAGCTTCGGCCCGGTGCACCACCCGGGCGGCTCCGACGCCCCGGTGGGCGGAGCGGGGTGCGGGAGCGGTGCCGACACCGACACGGACGGCGGCGCGTCCCGCAAGGAGCCCATCAGGGTCCTGGTCGTGGACGACCACGCTCTCTTCCGCAGAGGCCTGGAGATCGTCCTCGCGCAGGAGGAGGACATCCAGGTGGTCGGCGAGGCGGGCGACGGCGCGGAAGCCGTCGACAAGGCCGCCGACCTGCTGCCCGACATCGTGCTCATGGATGTCCGGATGCCCAAGCGGGGCGGTATCGAGGCCTGCACCTCCATCAAGGAGGTGGCTCCCAGTGCCAAGATCATCATGCTGACGATCAGCGACGAGGAGGCCGACCTCTACGACGCGATCAAGGCGGGTGCGACGGGCTACCTCCTCAAGGAGATCTCCACCGACGAGGTGGCCACCGCCATCCGGGCGGTCGCGGACGGTCAGTCGCAGATCAGCCCGTCGATGGCGTCGAAGCTCCTCACCGAGTTCAAGTCGATGATCCAGCGCACCGACGAGCGCCGGCTCGTCCCGGCGCCCCGGCTGACCGACCGCGAGCTGGAGGTCCTGAAGCTGGTCGCCACCGGCATGAACAACCGGGACATCGCCAAGGAGTTGTTCATCTCGGAGAACACCGTGAAGAACCACGTCCGCAACATCCTGGAGAAGCTCCAGCTGCACTCCAGGATGGAAGCGGTGGTCTACGCGATGCGGGAGAAGATCCTCGAGATCAGGTGAGACGGGCCAGGGCGGACGACAGCTCGGGGGTGAGCTCCGGGCGGTCGACCCGTTCGATCCGTACGGAGTCGCAGCCCACCCACTCGGCGGCTTCCCGCAGTGCCTCCGCCATGGGGGTGACGGCCTTCGGGGAGGCCAGCGACACCTGCTTGGCCACCAGGGTCTTCCCCTCGCGGGCCGGATCCACCCGGCCCATCAGCCTCCCGCCCGCGAGCAGGGGCATCGCGAAGTAGCCGTGTATCCGCTTCTGCCTGGGGACGTACGCCTCCAGGCGGTGCGTGAAGCCGAAGATCCGTTCCGTGCGCGCCCGCTCCCAGATCAGCGAGTCGAACGGCGACAGCAGCGTCGTACGGTGACGGCCGCGCGCCACGCCCGCCAGGGCCTCCGGGTCCGCCCAGGCCGGCTTGTCCCAGCCCTGCACCCGCACCGGCACCAGCCCCGAGTCGGCGACCACCGCGTCGAACTGCTCGCCCTTGAGCCGGTGGTAGTCGGCGATGTCCGCGCGCGTGCCCACGCCCAGCGCCTGCCCCGCCAGCCGCACCAGCCGGCGCAGACACTCGGTGTCGTCCAGCTCGTCGTGCAGCAGGTGATCAGGGATGGCGCGCTCGGCCAGGTCGTACACCCGCTTCCAGCCGCGCCGCTCGGTGCACACCACCTCGCCGAACATCAGCGCCCGCTCGACGGCGACCTTCGACTCCGACCAGTCCCACCACTCGCCGCCGTTCTTCGCGCCGCCGAGTTCCGTGGCGGTCAGCGGGCCCTCGGCGCGCAGCTGCTTGATCACCGCGTCGTAGGCAGCGTCCGGCAGGTCGTGGTGCCACTGCGGGCGCTTGCGGTAGGCGCGGCGGCGGAAGGCGAAGTGCGGCCACTCCTCGACCGGCAGGATGCACGCCGCGTGCGACCAGTACTCGAAGGCGTGTCCGTCCGTCCAGTACGCGGCGTCGACGGTCCGGCGGCCGACGGCGCCCAGCCGTGCGTACGGGACCAGCTCGTGGGAGCGGGCCAGTACCGAGATCGTGTCCAGCTGGACGGCGCCGAGCCGGCGCAGCACGCCGCGCACCCCGGCGCGGCGGTCCGGCGCGCCCAGGAAGCCCTGGGCGCGCAGCGCGATACGACGGGCCTCGTCGGCGGAGAGCTCGGCGGTGGGAGGCGGCAGGGGCGTCATGGTCCGCACGGTCGTCATGCTCGGCACGATAGACGGCGGCACTGACAGTCACGCCGGGTTCGGGCGGGCCGGGAGGTAGGGCACCGTGCTCGGCAGGCCGAGGTCGGAGGGGAGCAGGGAGCCGATCCACGCGTCACGAAGGGTGCCCTTGTTGAGGAGGCCCGCGCGCTGGACGCCCTCCACCGTGAAGCCGGCCTTCTCGGCGACGGCGCGCGATCCCGTGTTGCCGACCTCGGCCCGCCACACCAGCCGCGTGCACCCGGTCGTCGTGAACGTCCACCGCGCCAGGGCCACGACGGCTTCCGTGGCGTAGCCGTTGCCGCGGTGCTCCTTGGCCGTCCAGAAACCGATCTCCCACACCCCTGAGTGCCCGCGTACACCGATGGCGCCCACGAGCGGGCCGCCCGCGCGGGGCAGGACCGCGAAATCCAGGTCGTACCCGGTGCGCCAGCCGTCGGGCACGATGCGCCCGAGGAAATCCTCCGCGTGCTGCCTCTCGTACGGGGACGGCACGACCGTCCAGCGCTGGATGTCGGGGTCCTGGCAGGCCGCGTACACGGCGTCGGTGTCGGCGGGCGTGAAGGGGCGCAAGCGCAGTCGCTCGGTGGTGAGGGTGACGGGCTCCATGACCGGATTCTGGTGGGGCGGGGAGGGGCGGGGCGAACACTTTTCGGGTTCAGCGGCACCTTCCGTACGCCCCGCGCGTTCTCCTTGAGGGCGGCATGTCGGCGCGGCAGTCGGCCCAGGTGAGCGCAGACCTCCCGGCGCGGTGGCGTCCTCGCTTACGATGGCCGTTGCGGTGGGGCCCACCTGCCGTGCCCGTGCCAGTGTCCATGACAAGACCTAGTGCCAGGCCCGACCGGCAAGGAGACCAACCTCAGTGTCCGTCTTCAACAAGCTCATGCGTGCAGGCGAAGGCAAGATCCTGCGCAAACTGCACCGCATCGCGGACCAGGTCAACTCCATCGAAGAGGACTTCGTCAACCTCTCCGACGCCGAGTTGCGGGCGCTCACCGAGGAGTACAAGCAGCGGTACGCCGACGGTGAGAGCCTCGACGACCTGATGCCCGAGGCGTTCGCGACGGTCCGCGAGGCCGCCAAGCGCGTGCTCGGTCAGCGCCACTACGACGTCCAGCTGATGGGTGGCGCCGCGCTGCACCTCGGTTACGTCGCCGAGATGAAGACCGGTGAGGGCAAGACCCTCGTCGGCACGCTGCCGGCGTATCTGAACGCGCTGTCCGGCAAGGGCGTGCACATGATCACCGTCAACGACTACCTGGCGGAGCGCGACTCCGACATGATGGGCCGGGTCCACAAGTTCCTGGGCCTGAAGGTCGGCTGCATCCTCTCCAACATGTCGCCGTCGCAGCGCCGCGAGCAGTACAACTGCGACATCACGTACGGCACGAACAACGAGTTCGGCTTCGACTACCTGCGCGACAACATGGCGTGGTCCAAGGAGGAGCTCGTCCAGCGCGGCCACAACTTCGCCTGTGTCGACGAGGTCGACTCCATCCTGGTCGACGAGGCCCGTACGCCGCTGATCATCTCCGGCCCGGCCGACCAGGCGACGAAGTGGTACGGCGACTTCGCCAAGCTGGTCACCCGCCTCAAGAGGGGCGAGCCCGGAAACCCCCTCAAGGGCATCGAGGAGACCGGCGACTACGAGGTCGACGAGAAGAAGCGCACCGTCGGCATCCACGAGTCCGGTGTCGCCAAGGTCGAGGACTGGCTGGGCATCGACAACCTCTACGAGTCGGTGAACACCCCGCTCGTCGGATACCTGAACAACGCCATCAAGGCCAAGGAACTGTTCAAGAAGGACAAGGACTACGTCGTCATCGACGGCGAAGTCATGATCGTCGACGAGCACACCGGCCGTATCCTCGCCGGCCGCCGCTACAACGAGGGCATGCACCAGGCGATCGAGGCGAAGGAAGGGGTGGACATCAAGGACGAGAACCAGACCCTCGCCACGATCACCCTGCAGAACTTCTTCCGCCTCTACGACAAGCTGTCCGGTATGACCGGTACGGCCATGACCGAGGCCGCCGAGTTCCACCAGATCTACAAGCTGGGCGTCGTGCCGATCCCGACGAACAAGCCGATGATCCGCAAGGACCAGTCGGACCTGATCTACCGCACCGAGGTCGCCAAGTTCGCCGCGGTCGTCGACGACATCGAGGAGAAGCACAAGAAGGGCCAGCCGATCCTCGTCGGTACGACGTCGGTCGAGAAGTCCGAGTACCTGTCGCAGCAGCTGTCCAAGCGCGGCATCCAGCACGAGGTGCTCAACGCCAAGCAGCACGACCGTGAGGCGCAGATCGTCGCCCAGGCCGGCCGCAAGGGCGCCGTCACCGTCGCCACCAACATGGCCGGCCGCGGTACCGACATCAAGCTGGGCGGCAACCCCGACGACCTCGCCGAGGCCGAGCTGCGCCAGCGCGGCCTGGACCCGGTCGAGCACGTCGAGGAGTGGGCCGCGGCCCTGCCCGCCGCGCTGGAGAAGGCGGAGCTCGCCGTGAAGGCGGAGTTCGAGGAGGTCAAGTCGCTCGGCGGGCTGTACGTGCTGGGCACGGAGCGGCACGAGTCGCGGCGTATCGACAACCAGCTGCGCGGCCGTTCCGGCCGTCAGGGCGACCCCGGCGAGTCCCGGTTCTACCTGTCGCTGGGCGACGACCTGATGCGGCTGTTCAAGGCGCAGATGGTCGAGCGCGTGATGTCGATGGCCAACGTTCCCGACGACGTACCGATCGAGAACAAGATGGTCACGCGCGCGATCGCGTCCGCGCAGTCGCAGGTCGAGCAGCAGAACTTCGAGACGCGCAAGAACGTCCTGAAGTACGACGAGGTCCTCAACCGGCAGCGTGAGGTCATCTACGGCGAGCGCCGCCGCGTCCTGGAGGGCGAGGACCTGCACGAGCAGATCCGCCACTTCATGGACGACACGATCGACGCCTACATCGAGGCGGAGACCGTCGAGGGGTTCGCGGAGGAGTGGGACCTGGAGCGGCTGTGGGGCGCCTTCAAGCAGCTCTACCCGTGCAAGGTCACCATCGAGGAGCTGGAGGAGGCGGCCGGCGACCGGGCCGGCATCACCGCCGAGTTCATCGCGGAGTCCGTCAAGGAGGACATCCACGAGCAGTACGACGCGCGTGAGAAGCAGCTCGGCTCCGACATCATGCGTGAGCTGGAGCGGCGTGTCGTGCTGTCGGTCCTGGACCGCAAGTGGCGCGAGCACCTCTACGAGATGGACTACCTCCAGGAGGGCATCGGTCTGCGCGCCATGGCGCAGAAGGACCCGCTGGTCGAGTACCAGCGCGAGGGCTTCGACATGTTCACCGCGATGATGGAGGGCATCAAGGAGGAGTCCGTCGGCTACCTGTTCAACCTGGAGGTCCAGGTCGAGCAGCAGGTCGAGGAGGTGCCGGTGCAGGACGCGGCCGCCAAGACGTCCCTGGCCAAGGAGGACGCCGTACCGGCGCAGGCCGGTGCCGGGCGGCCCGAGATCCGCGCCAAGGGGCTGGAGGCGCCCAAGCGGCCGGACCGGCTGCACTTCTCCGCGCCGAAGGTCGACGGCGAGGGCGACATCATCGAGGGCGACTTCGAGAACGGGGACGGGGCGGCCCGGTCCGCGGCGGACGGCATGACGCGTGCGGAGCGGCGCAAGGCGCAGAAGGGCGGGCGTCGCCGTAAGAAGTAGCCCTCCGTAGGAGTGCTTTCGGGGCCGGGTGCGTGACGGGAGTCGCGTGCTCGGCCCCGTTCGTCGGTGTACGTCAGTGGCGTTGGCCGCCGAGTTCCACGGCGGCGCAGCGCCATTTGCGGTCGGTGCCCTGCTCCAGGCGGAACGCCATCGCCCGGACCTGCTCGCCCGCCGCGATGCTCGCGAACGCCTCGACCACGCCCGGGCGCAGCGGGAAGCCGCCGCAGCGGCGGATGACGGGGCGTGCGCCGTGGGCGCGCAGCGGGGTGGTGGGCGCGAGGGCGATCAGCTGGTCGTAGGCCGCGCCGACGGTCTGGCCGAGCATCCAGTGGACGGGGCGTTCACCGCTGAGGACGGCGAGCAGCCGTTCGGCGAAGAGGACGTGGGGCGGGAGCGGGCCGCGGCGGCTGGGGGTGGGGTTGCTGGTGCGGGTCGCGGTGGCGGCCGCCGCCGGGCGGGGTGAACCGGGCCGGACCGTGCCGGGGCCGCGCTGGTCCCGGCGGCGGGCCGGGCCGGACGTCGTCCTGGTTGCGGTGGTGCTCATGATGAATCGCCCCCGTTCCGTAGGACCCGGTTGTCTACCGGGCGGTAACTTGCGTTGGTGATCTTCTACGGGGGCGGGGCGGGCGGCCGCAATCGGTGCCCGAGCGGGTGCCGAAGTCGTGGCGGCGTCACCTATCCGGGTGACGGCGGGGCGGCCGGGCCCGGGCCCGGCCGGGTGCGGCGGGGTGCGGGGTGGACGCGGCGAGACGGTGGCCACCGGCCCTGAAGGGGGACTCCACACGTATCCTGAGGGCGTCTCCCGACTACGAAAGCGGCCTGCCATGCGCGTCTACGTCCCCCTGACCCTCCCCGGTCTCGCACAGGCGCACAAGGCGGGCGAACTGGGCCCCGGCCCCCTGACCGCGTACGCGGTGACGCCCGGGCTGCGCGAGTGGTACGTCTCCGACGACATCGAGGAGCTGGAGTACGCCGCGCTGAGCCGGGCGGCGGCCGCGTCGCTGCGGATGCTGGCCGCCGATCCGTCGGCGGCCCGGCTGAGGGTCGTCGTGGCCGTCGACGTACCGGACGGGGCCGCGGTCGCCGACCCCGACGGGGCGCTGGATCCCTCGTCGGTGGGCGAGGTGCGGATCGCGCGGGCGGTGCCGCTGGCCAAGGCGGCGGCGGTGCACGTGGACGCGGACGACGCCAAGGACGACGTGTCGGCGGCGGCGGACGCGCTGGGCGCGGCGGACCACGGGGACGACGACGCGCAGTTCGTGGTGGACGGGGCGGAAGATCATGAGCTGCTGTGGTTCGGGGTGCAGGAGATTCCCGAGTTGATCGGCTGACCTGCGGTTTTTGGTCGGTGGGGGTTCGTTGTCGGACCGTGCCGGTACCTTTTGGGCATGGGGAAGCGCAGCACTCACCTGGTGTGGGACTGGAACGGGACGCTGCTCGATGACATCGACGCGGTCATCGGGGCGACGAACGCCGCGTTCGAGGAGATAGGCCTGGAGCCGATCACGCTCGCGCGGTACCGGGAGCTGTACTGCGTGCCGGTCCCGCTGTTCTACGAGCGGCTGATGGGGCGCATGCCGACCGAGGCGGAGTGGCTGGTGATGGACGAGGCGTTCCACCGGCACTACTGGGTGCGGGCCGAGGTCTGCGGGCTCGCGGACGGCGCCGCCGAGCTGCTGGCCGCCCGGCAGGCGGCGGGGCTCACCCAGTCGCTGCTGTCGCTGGCCCCGCACGAGCTCCTGGTGCCGATCGTGCGGCGGCACGGCATCGAGGAGCGGTTCGTCCGGGTGGACGGGCGGATAGGTGACTCGACGGCCGGCAAGGCGGAGCACATGGTGCGGCATCTCGTCGCGCTGGAGGGCGTGCCGCCCGAGCGGATCGTCGTGATCGGGGACGCCGCGGACGACGCGGTCGCGGCGGCGCACGTGGGTGCGCGAGCGGTGCTCTACACGGGCGGCTCGCACAGCCGGGCCAGCCTGGCGATGGCGGGGGTGCCCGTCGTGGACTCGCTGGAGGAAGCGGTGGCGGTCGCGGAGGAGCTGGTGGCGTAGCCCTTGGCCGGGCGGGCGCGGTTCGCCCGTGGGGGGGCGCTTTGCGGGTGCGGCGCGGTGGGCGTTGCGGGTGCGGGCCCGGTGGGGGTGCGCCCGGCCTGGCGGCCGGGCTGGGGTTCCCACCCGCACGGGCCGTGCGGGTGGGTGGGAGTTCGGGCCGCGCGGTACCGCGGATCCGGTGACCGAACCGGCCCCGGAGGGTTACGTCGCGGGGGACTTGGTGCGGAGGACTTCGAGGAACTCGCGCATCCAGGCCGGATGGTCCGGCCAGGCGCGGGAGGAGACCAGGCTGCCGTCGACGACCGCTTCGGTGTCCTGGAACGTGGCGCCCGCGGCCTGCATGTCGAGTTCCAGGGCCGGGTAGGCCGTCACATGGCGGCCGTCCAGGGCGCCGACCGCGGCCGTCAGGAGCGGGCCGTGGCAGATCTGGGCGACCGGCTTGTCGGCGTCGAAGAAGGACTTGAGGATCTTGCGCAGCTCCGGGTCGTTGCGGAGGTACTCGGGGGCCCGGCCGCCCGGGACGACCACGGCGGCGTACTGGCTGGGCTCGACCTCCGAGAAGGCCAGGTCGGCGGGCCAGGTGTAGCCGGGCTTCTCGGTGTACGTGTCGTAGCCCGGCTCGAAGTCGTGGACGACGAAGCGGAGCGTCTTGCGGGCCGGGGCGGCGATGTGGACCTCGTACCCCTCCTCGCGCAGTCGCTGGTACGGGTACAGCACCTCCAGGGATTCCGCCGCGTCACCGGTGACGATCAGGATCTTCACGCTCATCACTGCCTGCCTCTGTTCGGGGGCACGTGTCGCTGTCCACAGTGTCAAACTTCGGGGCCGGGTTTTGTACACATACGGCTCATGACGGCCATGGGGTCAGGAGCGATAGCCTGGACCCGTGATCAGCGCGATATGCCATGGGGGCAGCGAAGCCCCCGGCCAGCGCCCGGAGCGCCACCGTGGCCGGGCGATCGCTGACCCATCCCATCCGGCCCGGTCGCCAAAATTGGCCAATAACGGCCCGGACGTCTCTCATCACGGCATAACGTCGCCTCAGACCGGATACCCCGCGTCGTGGCGTTGTGTCACTTTTTCTTTCACCTACGTCACGCAACGGCGCGCGACAGGAGCCAGAGGACATGCAGACCAAGCTGGACGAAGCCAAGGCCGAGCTGCTCGAACGGGCCGCCCGGGTAGCTGAGAACAGCCCGGTCGGGGGGCAACTCCAGACTGGGGCCGAGAACGGGGAACGTCCGGACCAGGACATCGTTCTCGAATACCTCCAGCGCTACTACCTGCACACCGCCCCGGAGGACCTCACGGACCGTGACCCGGTGGACGTCTTCGGTGGGGCCCTTTCGCACTACCGCCTGGCCGAGAACCGCCCCCAGGGCACGGCCAACGTCCGGGTGCACACGCCCACCGTCGAGGAGAACGGCTGGACCTGCAGCCACTCCGTCGTCGAGGTCGTCACGGACGACATGCCCTTCCTCGTCGACTCGGTGACCAACGAGCTGTCCCGGCAGGGGCGCGGCATCCACGTCGTGATCCACCCGCAGGTCGTCGTCCGCCGCGACGTGACCGGCAAGCTCATCGAGGTGCTGCCCAGCGGCGCCCGCGCCGACCTGCACGACGCCCTCACCGAGTCCTGGATCCACGTCGAGATCGACCGCGAGACCGACCGAGCCGACCTCAAGCAGATCACCGCCGACCTGCTGCGCGTCCTGTCCGACGTCCGCGAGACGGTCGAGGACTGGGAGAAGATGCGCGACGCCGCGCTGCGCATCGCCGACGAGCTGCCCCGTGAGCCCATCCCCGGTGACCTGCGCCGCCCCGAGGTCGAGGAGGCCCGCGAGCTGCTGCGCTGGCTCGCCGACGACCACTTCACCTTCCTCGGCTACCGCGAGTACGAGCTGACCAGCGACGACGCGCTCAGCGCCGTACCCGGCACCGGCCTCGGCATCCTCCGCTCCGACCCGCACCACAGCGACGACGAGGCGCACCCCGTCTCGCCCTCCTTCAACCGGCTGCCGCGCGACGCCCGCGCCAAGGCCCGCGAGCACAAGCTGCTCATCCTCACCAAGGCCAACAGCCGCGCCACCGTGCACCGGCCGTCCTACCTCGACTACGTCGGGGTGAAGAAGTTCGACAAGGACGGCAACGTCATCGGTGAGCGCCGCTTCCTGGGGCTGTTCTCGTCGGCCGCCTACACCGAATCGGTGAGGCGCGTCCCGGTCATCCGCCGCAAGGTCGCCGAGGTCCTGGAGAAGGCCGGCTTCTCGCCCAACAGCCACGACGGCCGCGACCTGCTCCAGATCCTGGAGACCTACCCGCGCGACGAGCTGTTCCAGACGCCGGTCGACCAGCTGGAGTCGATCGCCACGAGCGTGCTCTACCTCCAGGAGCGCCGCAAGCTGCGGCTGTACCTCCGTCAGGACGAGTACGGGCGCTACTACTCCGCGCTCGTCTACCTGCCGCGCGACCGCTTCAACACCACCGTCCGGCTGCGGATCATCGACATCCTGAAGGAGGAGCTCGGCGGCACCAGCGTCGACTTCACCGCCTGGAACACCGAGTCGATCCTCTCCCGGCTCCACTTCGTCGTCCGCGTCCCGCAGGGCACCGAGCTCACCCCGCTCACCGACGCCGACACCGAGCGCATCGAGGCCCGGCTCGTCGAGGCCGCCCGCTCCTGGGAGGACGGCTTCGCCGAGGCGCTCAACGCCGAGCTGGGCGAGGAGCGCGCCGCCGAGCTGCTGCGCCGGTACGCCAATTCCTTCCCCGAGGGGTACAAGGCCGACCACACGCCGCGTGCCGCCGTCTCCGACCTCGGCCACCTGGAGCAGCTGATCCGGGGCGAGAAGGACTTCGCGCTCTCCCTGTACGAGCCGGTCGGCGCGGGCCCCGGCGAGCGCCGCTTCAAGATCTACAAGACCGGTGCGCAGATCTCCCTCTCCGCAGTCCTGCCGGTCCTCAACCGGCTCGGCGTCGAGGTCGTCGACGAGCGCCCCTACGAGCTGCGCTGCGCGGACCGTACGCAGGCGTGGATCTACGACTTCGGGCTGCGCATGCCGCACGGCACGGCCAACGGCGACTACCTCGCCGACGACGCCCGGGAGCGGTTCCAGGAGGCGTTCGCCGCCACCTGGACGGGCCGGGCCGAGAACGACGGGTTCAACGCGCTCGTGCTGAGCGCGGGGCTGAACTGGCGCCAGGCGATGGTGCTGCGCGCCTACGCCAAGTACCTGCGCCAGGCCGGTTCGACGTTCAGCCAGGACTACATGGAGGACACCCTCCGCCACAACGTCCACACCACCCGCCTGCTGGTCTCCCTGTTCGAGGCGCGGATGTCGCCGGAGCGGCAGCGGGCCGGCACGGAGCTGATCGACGGGCTGCTGGAGGAGCTGGACGGCGCCCTGGACCAGGTCGCCTCCCTCGACGAGGACCGGATCCTCAGGTCCTTCCTCACCGTCATCAAGGCCACGCTGCGGACCAACTTCTTCCAGAGCGCCAGCGATGGAAGCCAGAACAGGGGCCGGCAGGCCGGCGACGGCGAGCCGCACGCGTACGTGTCGATGAAGTTCGACCCGCAGGCCATCCCCGACCTGCCGGCGCCGCGCCCGGCGTTCGAGATCTGGGTGTACTCGCCGCGTGTCGAGGGCGTCCACCTCCGCTTCGGCAAGGTCGCGCGAGGCGGCCTGCGCTGGTCGGACCGGCGCGAGGACTTCCGTACCGAGATCCTCGGCCTGGTCAAGGCGCAGATGGTGAAGAACACCGTCATCGTGCCCGTCGGCGCCAAGGGCGGGTTCGTCGCCAAGCAGCTCCCGGACCCGGCCGTCGACCGGGACGCCTGGCTGGCGGAGGGCATCGCCAGCTACCGCACCTTCATCTCGGCGCTGCTGGACATCACCGACAACCTCGTCGGCGGCGAGGTCGTGCCGCCGCGTGACGTCGTCCGGCACGACGAGGACGACACGTACCTCGTCGTCGCCGCCGACAAGGGCACGGCGACCTTCTCCGACATCGCCAACGAGGTCGCCGTCGCGTACGGCTTCTGGCTGGGCGACGCCTTCGCCTCCGGCGGCTCGGCCGGCTACGACCACAAGGGCATGGGCATCACGGCCCGTGGCGCGTGGGAGTCGGTCAAGCGGCACTTCCGGGAGCTCGGCCACGACACCCAGACCGAGGACTTCACGGTCGTCGGCGTCGGCGACATGTCCGGTGACGTGTTCGGCAACGGCATGCTGCTGAGCGAGCACATCCGCCTGGTCGCCGCCTTCGACCACCGGCACATCTTCATCGACCCGAACCCCGACGCGGCCGTCTCGTACGCCGAGCGGCGCCGCCTGTTCGAGCTGCCGCGCAGCTCGTGGGCCGACTACAACAAGGAGCTGCTGTCCCCGGGCGGCGGCATCCACCCCCGTACGGCCAAGTCGATCCCGGTCAACGCGCACATGCGTGCCGCGCTCGGCATCGAGGGCACGGTCACCAAGCTGACGCCCGCCGAGCTGATGCAGGCGATCCTCAAGGCGCCGGTGGACCTGCTGTGGAACGGCGGCATCGGTACGTACGTCAAGGCCACCACCGAGTCGCACGGCGACGTCGGCGACAAGGCCAACGACGCCATCCGCGTCAACGGCGAGGACCTGCGCGTCAAGGTCGTCGGCGAGGGCGGCAACCTGGGCCTGACCCAGCTCGGCCGGATCGAGTTCGCCCGAAAGGGTGGACCCGAGGGCGAGGGCGGCAAGGTCAACACCGACGCCATCGACAACAGCGCGGGCGTGGACACCTCCGACCACGAGGTGAACATCAAGATCCTGCTCAACGGGCTGGTCGCGGACGGCGACATGACCGTCAAGCAGCGCAACAAGATCCTCGCCGAGATGACCGACGAGGTCGGCTCGCTGGTGCTGCGCAACAACTACGCGCAGAACGTGGCCCTCGCCAACGCCGTCAAGCAGTCGCCGTCCCTGCTCCACGCCCACCAGCGCTTCATGCGCCGCCTGGGCCGCGAGGGCCGGCTGGACCGGGCGCTGGAGTTCCTGCCCAACGACCGCCAGATCCGCGAGCTGCTCAACGCGGGCAAGGGGCTCAGCCAGCCCGAGCTGGCCGTCCTCCTCGCGTACACCAAGATCACGGTGGCGGACGAGCTGATCCACACGGACCTGCCGGACGACCCGTACCTGCGCGAGCTGCTGCACGCGTACTTCCCCACCAAGCTCCGCGAGGAGTTCGCCGACCAGATCGACGCCCACGCGCTGCGCCGCGAGATCATCACGACGGTGCTGGTCAACGACACCGTCAACACCGGCGGCTCGACCTTCCTGCACCGGCTGCGCGAGGAGACCGGCGCGTCGATCGAGGAGATCGTCCGGGCGCAGACCGCAGCCCGTGCGATCTTCGGGCTGAGCGAGGTGTGGGACGCCGTCGAGGCCCTGGACAACAAGGTCCCGGCCGAGGTCCAGACCCGCATCCGGCTGCACTCGCGGCGCCTGGTCGAGCGCGGTACGCGCTGGCTGCTGGGCAACCGGCCGCAGCCGGTGCAGCTCGCCGAGACCGTCGAGTTCTTCGCGGAGCGCGTGGAGCAGGTGTGGGCGAAGCTGCCGCAGATGCTGCGCGGCGCGGACCTGGAGTGGTACGGGTCGATCGTGGACGAGCTCACCGGGGCGGGCGTCCCGGAGGAGCTGGCGCTGCGGGTGGCGGGCTTCTCGTCCGCGTTCCCGACGCTCGACATCGTCGCGATCGCCGACCGGACGGGCAAGGACCCGATGGCGGTCGCCGAGGTCTACTACGACCTCGCCGACCGGCTCTCCGTCACCCAGCTGATGGACCGGATCCTCGAACTGCCGCGTGCCGACCGCTGGCAGTCGATGGCCCGCGCCTCCATCCGCGAGGACCTGTACGCCGCGCACGCGGCGCTGACGGCCGAGGTGCTGTCGGCCGGGAACGGCACCGCGACGCCCGAGGAGCGGTTCAAGGCCTGGGAGCAGCGGAACGCCGCGATCCTCGGCCGGGCGCGCACGACGCTGGAGGAGATCCAGAGCTCGGACGCGTTCGACCTGGCGAACCTGTCGGTCGCGATGCGGACGATGCGGACGCTGCTGCGTACGCACAGCTGATCAGCGGCACCAGTGACACCGGGCGCCCCGCCGAACCGGCGGGGCGCCCGTCTCACAGCCCCTTCAGCGACGGCGGGCCCGGCACCGTCTCGGCCCACAGCCGGCGGCACGACAGCAGCGCGGCGGCCACCAGCAGCGCGTTGCGCACCGCCACCACCGCGCAGCCGAGCGGCGTGACGGTGATGACGTCCTCGTACAGGACGGGGTACGCGAGCGCGCTGAGCGCCGCCGCCGGCAGCAGCAACAGCGCGACCGACCGCTGGCTGGTGTCCCGGCAGGTCAGGCAGACCGCGCCGAGGCCCAGCAGCCACACCATGTACTGGGGGCTGATCACCCGGCTGGTCACGGTGAACAGCAGCACGGCGGTGAGCGCGGCGTCCACCGGGGTCGCCGCGCTCCACTGCCACGACCGCACCCGCCACAGCAGCAGCCAGCAGAAGGCGAGCGCGGTGAGGACCAGCGCGAAGTGGGCCACGCTGGAGGCGTACGGCCCGGCCAGCTCGAAGGCCCCGTACTGGTACCGGACCTGGCCCGGCCACCAGCCCGCCAGCCGCGCCAGCGACAGCACGGTGCCGCCGACCGACTCGATCTGCACGCCCCGGCCGCCCTGCTGGCGCGCGAAGTCCAGGGTGTGCGTGAACCCGAGCGCGAGGAACGCGAACAGCGCGCCCCCCGCCACCAGCGCGGCCGTCCACGCCCGGCGCGTGAGGTGGCCGCGGGGCGTGCCGAGCAGCGTGAGCAGGGGCCACACCTTGATCATGGCGCCGAGCCCGGCCAGCGCGCCGCCCAGTCGGGCGTGCCCGCCCCGCAGCGCCAGCAGGCCCAGCACCGCCAGGGCGGTGACCTGGACGTCGTACCGCGCCAGCGGCAGGTGCAGCAGCAGCGGCAGGCCGGCCACCCACAGCCAGGCGCCACTGGTCCCGGCCCGGGCGAGCGCGAAGGTGACGACGGCGTCGGCCAGCAGGGTGAGGGCGACGAACGCCTGGTAGTACGTCAGCTCCGGCACATGGCCCGGGGCCAGGAACACCAGCCCGGCGCCGGGCGGGTACTGCCAGGTGACGTCCCCGGGCGGGAACGTGCCCTGCGAGAGCTGCTGGTACCAGTGCCGGTACAGCAGGTAGACCTCGCGGCCGATCCCGCCGATACCGAGGTTGTCGCGCCACAGGAGCAGGAGCATCCCGGCGCGCGTGAAGGCCCACACGGCGGCCAGCGGCAGAGCGGCGGACCGGTCCGTGAAGAGGGGCGTGCGGCGTGCGCTGATCCTATAGATGGTCATCGTGGCGCACTTTAACCCCCTATGACCTATTTCTTCCTGGTGTGTGCTTCATGCGCGTCAACAACCTCCCCCGCCGGGCCGTCCATCAGCAGCCGTCCGGCCTCCAGCCAGATCGCCCGGTCGCACGTCTGGCGGATCGCCGGGTTGCTGTGGCTGACGAGGAAGACGGTCCCGGCCTGCTTGCGCAGTTCGCTGATCCGCTCCTGGCTGCGGCGCTGGAACTTCGCGTCGCCGGTGGCCAGCGCCTCGTCGATCAGCAGCACGTCGTGGGACTTGGCGGCGGCGATGGAGAAGCGCAGCCGGGCGCCCATGCCGGAGGAGTACGTACGCATCGGCAGCGAGATGAAGTCGCCCTTCTCGTTGATCCCCGAGAAGTCGACGATGTCCTGGTACCGCTCATGGATCTGCTCGCGCGACATGCCCATGGCGAGGCCGCCGAGGATGACGTTGCGCTCACCGGTCAGGTCACCCATCAGGGCGGCGTTCACCCCCAGGAGTGATGGCTGGCCGTGGGTGTAGATCCGGCCCTCGCTGGTCGGGAGCAGGCCCGCGATGGCCTTGAGCAGGGTGGACTTGCCCGAGCCGTTGGAGCCGATCAGCCCGATCGCCTCGCCCTTGTACGCCGCGAAGCTGACGCCCTTGACGGCATGGACCGTCCGGGTGCCCGGCGACGTCATGCGCGTACGGGACAGGATCCGGCAGAGCGCGGCCGTCGCGCTGCCCTTGCCGCCCTTGCCGGCGCCCTGGACGGTGTACGTGATGTGCACGCCGTCCGCGACGACGGTCGGAACCCGCTGGGTGATGGGTGAGTCAGCCACGGCCGTACGTCTCCTCCGCCTGCCAGAACCAGATGAACCCGCCCACGGCGGCGAGCAGTGCCCAGCCGGTCGCCACGGCCCAGACGTGCGGCGGCAGCTGGGCGGAGGTGAAGCTGTCGATGAGCGCGAAGCGCACCAGGTCGATGTAGACGGCCGCCGGGTTGCACTCCAGGGCCAGCAGCACGGCGTGCGGCAGGTGGTTGTTCGCCAGGACGTGCTCGACGCTCCACATCACGCCGGACACGTACATCCACGTCCGCAGCAGGAACGGCATCAGCTGCGCGATGTCCGGCGTACGGGCGGCGAGCCGTGCCATCACCAGCGACACGCCCGTGTTGAACAGGAACTGCAGGAAGAGCGCCGGGACCGCCAGCAGCCACGACCAGCCGGGCGTCACGCCGAAGCAGAACAGGATGATCACGAGCGCGCACAGCGAGAAGACCAGCTGCTGGAGCTGCTGGAGCGCCAGCGAGACGGGGAGGCCGGCGCGCGGGAAGTGCAGTGCGCGTACGAGGCCGATGTTGCCGCTGATCGCCCGTGTGCCCGCCGTGATCGAACTGGACGTGAAGGTCCAGATGAACACGCCCGTGACCAGGAACGGGACGAAGTCCGGGACGCCGGCGCGGGTGTTCATCAGCACGCCGAAGACGAAGTAGTACACCGCCGCGTTGAGCAGCGGGGTCATCACCTGCCACACCTGGCCGAGCCGGGCCTGGCTGTACTGGGCGGTGAGGCGGGCGGTGGCGAAGGCGGTGATGAAGTGCCGCCTCGACCACAGCTGCCGGGCGTACTCGGGCAGGGACGGCCGGGCGCCGCTGACGGACAGCCCGTGCCGGAGGGCGAGCGCGCGGAGGTCCTCGTGCTCTTCCGTGGGCGGGGGCGCGAGTGTCTGCGTACTCACCAGGCGGTCTCCCTCGGTGCAACGGGTAATGCGCGACGGAACGGAACCGTTTCGTCGCTACGGGGAGAGTAGGACGGTCGTACGTCGGAACGCAACCGTCCCGTCGTCACGTACGCCGGGCGCTATGATCCCGGGCATGAGCACACCGCCGCCCCGCCGGCCGCCCGCCGGAGCCGCCGTACTCCGGGAGGACGTCACCGAAGCCATCCGCGCCGCCGTCTTCGAGGAGCTGGCGGCGGTCGGCTTCGCCCGTATGTCCATCGAGGGCATCGCCCGGCGGGCGGGCGTCGGCAAGACCGCCGTCTACCGGCGCTGGAAGTCCAAGCTGTCGCTCGTCCTCGACCTGCTGACCGCCTTCGCCGCCCAGGGCCTCCCCGCCCCCGGGACCGGCTCGCTGTACGGGGACGTCCGCGCCCTCCTGGAGGTCGCCGCGCACGCGCTGCGCCATCCGGTCGCCTCCCAGGTCATCCCGGACCTCCTCGTCGAGGCGGCCCGCCACCCCGAGATCGCCGGCGCCATCAAGGCGGCCCTGCTGGACGGCCAGCAGGGCGTGGCCGCCCTCGTCGTCCGCGACGCCGTCGCGCGCGGCGAACTGCCCGAGGGCGCCGACCCCGACCGCGCCCTGGACCTGATCATCGGCCCGCTCTACTGGCGCCTGGTCGTGGTCCGCACGCCGCTGCCGGAGGGGTACCTCGACGACCTGGCCGCGTCGGCCGTCGCCGCGCTGAAGTCGTGACGGTGGCGGCCTGACGGTCGCGGGCTCAGGGCCGGGGCCTGACGGTCTCGCGGCTCAGGGCCGTGGCCTGACGGCCGCGCGGCCCACGGTCGAACCGCCTGACGGTGGTCACCCGGTCGGCGGCGCGTCCGGTGACGCCCGGCGCGCGGGGCGGTTGAACCCGCCGACACGAAAGGACGGTGGGTGACCGTGCGCGAGCTGACCATCGAAGGCGCCTGGGTCATGGAACCGAGGGTCTTCCAGGACGACCGCGGCAGGTTCCACGAGTGGTTCAGGGCGCCGGAACTCCGGGAGGCGGCGGGGTACGGCTTCGGGCTCGCCCAGGCGAACTGCTCGGTCTCCGTGCGGGGCACCCTGCGGGGCGTGCACTTCGCCGACGTACCGCCGGGGCAGGCCAAGTACGTGACGTGCGTACGCGGCGCCGTCCTGGACGTGATCGTCGACATCCGCACCGGCTCGCCCACCTACCGCGCCTGGGAGGCCGTCCGGCTCGACGACCAGGACCACCGGGCCGTCCACCTCGCCGAGGGGCTGGGCCACGCGTTCATGGCCCTCACCGACGACGCGACCGTCGTCTACCTGTGCACGCGCGGCTACGCCCCCGCCCGCGAGCACGGCATCGACCCGCTCGACCCGGACCTCGCCATCGACTGGCCGGCCGGCCTCGTCCCCGTACTGTCGGAGAAGGACGCCAAGGCCCCCACGCTCGCCGAAGCCGAGCGTGGGGGCCTGTTGCCGTCCTATGAAACCTGCACGCGCTGGTACGCGGCCCTGCGTGCCGGGTGACGGGATGTCAGCCCCGTGCGGCCTACCAGCGGTACCGGCCGGCCTACCAGCGGTACCAGCGGCCGCGTGCGCCACCGTGGCCGGCCGGGCGGACCAGGAAGCCGACCAGCCAGACGACCAGCACGATGGCCGCCACCCACCAGAGCACCTTCAGGGCGAAACCCGCGCCGAAAAGAATCAGGGCGAGAAGAAGAACGAGAAGAAGCGGGACCATGATTATCAACCTCCGAAGCCGCTTGTGCCCGCCCTGGAGAAGATCACGCAATGCGCATTCGTTTTTTCTTTCGGGTTTGTTCTCCGGTGCTCCGGCAACACGCCATGACAATCCCGTAGTCGATTGTGTGGGAGTGTGATTCCGATGGCAGGCGACGAGAAGGCCAAGGCCAAGTCCGAGCAGGTCAAGGGCAAGGTCAAGGAGACCATCGGGCGTGCCCTGGGCAATGAGCGCATGACCGCCGAAGGCCGCGCCGAGCAGTCCAAGGGTGATCTGCGGCAGGCGAAGGAGAACACGAAGGACGCCTTCCGCCACTGAACCACCGGTTTTCCCATACGGCCCGCTCCTTTCCGGGAGCGGGCCGTACGGGTGCCGTAGGCGTGCCGCACGCATGCCGTACGCGTGCCGCACGCGTGTTTTCAGCCGGTGCCCGCCGGGGTGAAGCAGGCGGTGATGGTCTTGCCGTGCTGCTGGGCGTGGGCGTGCCAGTGGTCCGACAGCGCGTCCACGAGAGCGAGGCCCCGGCCGCCCGGTGAGGTGGTGTCGGGGGTACGCGGGGCCGGCATCCCGCTGCCGTCGTCGTCGTGGACGCTGACGTGCAGGCACCGGCTGTCCCACGTCAGGACGACCCGCGCGGAACTGTGCGCGTGGACATGGGCGTTGGTGATCAGCTCCGACACCGTGAGCAGGACGTCGTCCACCGTCTCCGGGGCGTCCTCGGTCCAGCCCAGGGACTCCAGGTGTTCGCGCGCCCAGCGCCGCCCCGCCCGTACACCACCGGACACGGGAAAGCACCGGGCCCAGCCCACGGCCCTCATCGACGAGTCGGCCATCGTGTCTCCTTTCCGTCCGGGACCTGCCACCCGCCGTGTACCCCCGGACGGGGAAGGCAACGGCCCCGGCGCCCGGTTGCCATGGCCGGACACTTCCGGGGCACACGGAACGAAGCCAACAGGTCTTCGAGGAAGCGGAGTTGTGGCATGAGGCGGCTCAACGCATGGCTTGGTGAGCACCTGTGGGCGACGGTCCTGCTCTCGGTGGTCGCCGCGAGCGTGGTGATCATGCTGATGAGTCCGGGACGGCCGTGGTGGCAGGTGCTCCTGCGCGTCGCCGTCATCTCCCTCGGCGGGGTGGCCGTCATCTACGTACGGCGAGGCAGGGAGAAGCGGGCGACCGGCGGCTCCGACCGGACGGTCGTGGGGCTGGACGAGAAGCTGCGGCGCGGCGAGGTGCCCGAGGACGCGAGCGAGCGGGACGCCATGGCGCGGCTGGTGGCGCACCGGCTGCACGCCTCCCGGCACTGGCGGTGGGTGGCCGTCGGCATGTACCTGCTGATCGGGCTGGTCGCGGTGGCGGTCGCCGCCACGGCTGACGCGCCGGTGGCCATCGGCTACACGGTCTTCTCGGTGGTCTTCCTCGCCTGGCTCAGCTGGAGCGCCGTACGCCACCGACGACGCCTGCGGCACATGGCCGAGGCGGTCGGACCGCCCGAGCGGGCGGGCACGTCGCGCGCAGGCGGAACCATGGGCACGCGCGGAGGAACGGCATGAGGCGCGCCCTCGTGCGACGGCGCGGGCGGGACGGGGCCGGGCCGGCCCGGGCTTCAGCCGGCGCCCGCGGCCGCCCGCAGCGCCGGGAAGCCCTCCGCCAGCGCCTCCCGCCAGTCGCGCAGCGGCGGGAGGTCCGCCTCCCGCCAGCGGGTGTGGCCCAGCACGCTGTACGCGGGGCGCGGCGCCGGGCGGGGGTAGGCGGCGCTCGTGGTCGGGTGGACGCGGGCGGGGTCGGCGCCCAGGAGGCGGAAGGTCTCGCGGGCGAGGTCGTACCAGGTGCCGTCCCCGCTGTTGGTGGCGTGGTAGATGCCCGGGGGCGCGTCCACGAGCCGGATCAGCCGGCGCGCCACGTCGGCGCTCCAGGTCGGCTGGCCGCGCTGGTCGTCGACCACGTGGACCACGCCCCGGGACGCCCCCGACCGGATCATCGTCGTCACGAAGTTCGCGCCGCCCGCCCCGTACAGCCACGCCGTCCGCACCACGTACCCGCGCTCGGGGAGGGCCTCCAGGACCGCGCGCTCGCCCGCGAGTTTGGTGCGCCCGTAGGCCGTGCGGGGGCCGGGCAGGGCGCCCTCGGCGTACGGCACGCGCGCGTGGCCGTCGAAAACGTAGTCGGTGGAGACGTGCACCAGGGCGCAGCCGACGAGGGCGCACGCCTCCGCGAGGTGCCCCACCGCCGTCCCGTTGACCGCCAGGGCGTCCGGCTCACGGGACTCCGCGTCGTCCACCGCCGTCCAGGCCGCGCAATTGACCACGACGGAAGGGCGCAGCCCCCGCAGCGCGGCCAGGACCGCCTCCCGGTCCGTCACATCCAGGTCCCGCCGCGTCAGGCCCATCCCCTCGTCGCCCAGGCACGTCAGCACGTCCCGGGCGAGTATCCCGCCGGCGCCCGTCACGAGCCAGGTCACAGCGCCGCCCGGTCCAGGAGCGGCTGCCACCAGGAACGGTTCCGCTCGTACCAGGCGACCGTCTCCGCCAGCCCCGTAGCGAAGTCCTTGCCCGGCCGGTAGCCCAGCTCGTCACGGATCTTCGTCCAGTCCAGCGAGTACCGCCGGTCGTGGCCCTTGCGGTCCTCGACGTGGTCCACCCGGGACCAGTCCGCGCCGCAGGCGTCCAGGAGGAGGGACGTCAGCTCACGGTTGGACAGCTCCGTACCGCCGCCGATGTGGTACACCTCGCCCGCCCGGCCCCGGGTCCGGACGAGTTCGACGCCCCGCACATGGTCGTCGATGTGCAGCCAGTCCCGGACGTGCGAGCCGTCCCCGTACAGCGGCACCCGGCCGCCGTCCAGCAGCCGGGTGATGAACAGGGGGACGACCTTCTCGGGGAAGTGGTGGTGGCCGTAGTTGTTGGAGCAGCGCGTCACCCGCACGTCCAGGCCGTGCGTGCGGTGGTAGGACAGGGCGATCAGGTCGGCGGACGCCTTGGTCGCGGCGTACGGGGAGGTGGGCCGCAGCGGCTGGTCCTCGGTCCACGAGCCCGTGTCGATCGACCCGTACACCTCGTCCGTGGAGATCTGGACGAAGGGGGAGACCCGGTTGCGCAGCGCCGCGTCCAGCAGCGTCTGCGTACCGAGCACATTGGTGCGTACGAAGGCGTCGGCGCCGGCGATGGAGCGGTCGACGTGCGACTCGGCGGCGAAGTGGACGACTTCGTCGTGCTCCGAGAGCAGTTTGTCGACCAGCACCGGGTCGCAGATGTCGCCGTGTACGAAGGCGAAGCCGGGGTGGTCGCGCACCGGGTCCAGGTTCGCGGGGTTGCCCGCGTAGGTGAGCGCGTCGAGGACGGTGACCTCCGTGCCGCCGGGGCCGTCGGGTCCCAGCAGCGTACGGACGTAGTGCGAGCCGATGAAGCCGGCTCCGCCGGTCACCAGAATGCGGGTAACGGTCATGCCGAGATCTGTACCTTGCTGTGATCGCCGAGCACCAGGCGGTGGGCGGCCGGGATGGGCGGGGCGGGGGTGATCTCGACGTTACGGCCGATGAGGGACGCCTCGACACGCCCCACGCCGTGCAGGGACGAGCCGCTGAGCACGATGGAGTACTCGATCTCGCTGTCCGTGACCCGGCAGTTCTCCGCGATGGACGTGGACGGGCCGATGTAGGAGTTCTCCACGACCGCGCCCGCGCCGATGACGACCGGGCCGACGATCCGCGAGCCGCGCACGGTGGCGCCGGCGCCGATGCGGACGCGGCCGATGATCTCGGTGGCGTCGTCGACGGTCCCTTCGTTGCGCGGCGAGAGCAGTTCCAGGACGGACCGGTTGACCTCCAGCATGTCCGCCACATTGCCGGTGTCCTTCCAGTAGCCGGAGACGACGGTCGATGTGACGGTGCGCCGCTCGTCGATGAGCCACTGGATGGCGTCGGTGATCTCCAGCTCGCCGCGCGTGGACGGCTCGATGGAGCGCACCGCCTCGTGCACGGCGGAGGTGAAGAGGTACACCCCGACGAGCGCCAGGTCGCTGCGCGGGTGCGCGGGTTTCTCCTCCAGCCGGGCCACCCGCCCGTCGACGTCGAGCTCGGCGACCCCGAAGGCGCGGGGGTCGGGCACCTTGGTCAGCAGGATCCGCGCGGCGGGGCGGGTGGCGCGGAATTCCTCGACCAGGTCGGTGATGCCGCCGACGATGAAATTGTCCCCGAGGTACATGACGAAGTCGTCGTCGCCGAGGAATTCCCGGGCGATCAGTACGGCGTGGGCGAGACCGAGCGGGGCGTGCTGCGGGATGTACGTGACGACGAGGCCGAAGCGGGAGCCGTCGCCGACGGCCGCCCGGATCTCGTCGGCGGTGTCAGGGGCGACGATGATGCCGACGTCACGGATTCCGGCGGCGGCGATCGATTCGAGCCCGTAGAAGAGCACCGGTTTGTTGGCCACGGGGACGAGCTGTTTGGCGGATGTGTGCGTAATGGGGCGCAGCCGGGTGCCGGCGCCTCCGGAGAGTACGAGTGCTTTCACTTCACTGGCCTGCCTGTCTGCGTGTCTGCCTCGATGCCTCGGCTGCCTCGGCTGCCGGGGAGAAGGTGCAGGTTGTGAACGACAGTTGAGCGCCACGAATTACGTGCCTTCCTGGGCCATACGTGTGATTCGGTGAAACCGTTCCGGCGCTATAACACCCACATAACACCCATGCGGTGAACTGCGCTGCCACGTAAGTGTGTTAATCGGTGCTTCGCGTGGTGTGGTCGGTATTGCTACGTTCGACAACCATGAACGTCCGAATGTCGTCCCTGTCCTGGGATGTACGGAAAGCCCGGATCGTCGTCATCGCCTTCGCGACGCTCGCGCTGGTGTCGAAAATGGCGCTCGCGGCGAACACGCGCGGCCCCGCCGACGTGCGGTTCTTCTGGGGTTTCGCACGGGCCATCGCCCGGACGGACCCGGTACGCGTCTACGCCGAGCAGATGCCGTGGTTGCCGGTCTACAACCACCCGCCGCTGGCGAGCTGGATGCTGCTGGGGCTGGAGTGGCTGGCGCAGCAGGGCGTGCCGTGGCGGCCCCTGATCCGCTTCCCGGCGTGTCTCGCCGACTTCGTCACCGTGCTGCTGGTGTTCGCGATCGTGCGGCGGCGGGCGGCGCGGCTGCGGACGGCGGTGTGGTGCGCGGTGGGCGCGGCGCTGTGCCCGGTGCTCGTGGCCACCTCCGGCTACCACGGCAACACCGACTCGGTCGCCGTGATGTTCGCGTTCGCCGCCGCGTACCTGCTCGTCGACCGGGGCAGGCCGCTGGCGGCCGGGCTGGCGGCGGCGCTGTGCATCAGCGTGAAGCTGATCCCGGTCGTCGCCGTGCCGCTGCTCTTCGCCACCGCGTGGCGGACCGGGGGCCGCCCCGTCCTCGTGCGTTTCACGGCCGGGTTCGCGGCGCTGTTCCTCACCGTGTGGGGGCCGGTCGTCGCGACCGTACCGGGCGGGCTGAAGGCGAACGTCCTGGAGTACGCGGGCGGCAACTTCAGCTTCTGGGGCATCGTCCGCTTCGCCCGCTGGGCGGACGTGCCCGAGCCGTACGTCCAGCTGCTGCGCGGCGACGGGCACTTCCTGATCGTCGCCGCGATCATGGCCGTGGGCGTCTGGCTGGCCTGGCGGCGCCCGGCCGACGCGCCGCTCGCCGTCGCCACCACGCTCGGCCTGCTGCTGTTGCTGAGCACGGCGTCGGGCGTGCAGTACCTGGCGTGGCCGGCGGCCGGGCTGTTCGTCCTGGGCCTGTGGCAGGGCGTGGCGTACGGGATCGTCGTCGGCGCCGTCGCCGCCTCGGTCTACTCCGGGCAACGCCCGGTCCACTGGACGGACACGGAGATGGCCTTCGGCGCCCTGGGCTGGGCGGTGCTGGCCCTGTGCGTCGCCTCCGCCCTCCGCACGGCCCTGAAGGCGGGGCCCCGCCCCACCCCGTCGACGGCGCCACCACCGGCGCGGCACCCCCTGGCGGGGGCGGTACGGGCGGCGCGGCACGCCCCGCCGACGGCGCCACCACCGGCGCGGCACGCCCCGGCCCTGGCCGGTGCGGCACCCTCAGAGGTGCCTTTGGCGCGGGCCGGCGCGGATGCCGGGCGGGCGACGGCCGCCCCCGCTGCGGGGGCTCCTGACGGCGCCGCCGTCCCGGGGCTCCCCACGGGCGGCGCCCCGGGTACGGCGCCGCCCGCCCCGGCAGAGGCCGTCGGCGCGGCCGCCCTGCCGCCGGGCGGCCCGGCGCCCGGGGCGCCCGCCACGCAGGGCGGGGCCACGCCTGAGACCACCGCAGCTTCCGCGACCACCGCCGCGCGCCCCGCCGCCGCTCCCGCGACTGCCCCGCAGGGCACCGCCGCTCCCGCCACTGCCCCGCAAGGCACCGACGCCCCGGGCGTGCCCGTGCGGGGCGGCGCGGGTGGCGGTGGCGCGTCCCCCGCCGACTGACCCGCCCGAACCCCCGCGAGAGTGGAGAAGCCCGTGACGGAAGGCCAGAGCAGCAGCCGAAGCAGTAACCCCAGGATCGGGATCCTGGTGGTGGCGTACAACGCGGAGGCGACGCTGGAGAAGACCCTCGACCGGATCCCCGCCGACTTCCGGCCGAGGATCGCCGAGATCCTGATCCTCGACGACGCCAGTCATGACGCGACCTTCACCGCCGGCTGCCGCTGGTCCCAGCTCGACGGGATGCCGCCGACCGTCGTCATGCGGCACACCAAGAACCTCGGGTACGGCGGCAACCAGAAGGCCGGGTACGCGCTCGCCGCCGAGCGGGGGCTGGACATCGTCGTGCTGCTGCACGGCGACGGGCAGTACGCCCCCGAGCTGCTGCCCCGGATGGTCGAGCCCCTCGAACGCGGCGAGTGCGAAGCCGTGTTCGGGTCCCGGATGATGCGGCCCAGGGACGCCCTACGTGGCGGCATGCCGCTCTACAAGTGGCTCGGCAACCGCGTCCTGACCCGGCTGGAGAACAAGCTCCTCGGGTCGGAGCTGACCGAGTTCCACTCCGGCTACCGCGCGTACAAGGTCGACGCCCTGCGCCGTCTGCCCATCGAGCGCAACACCGACGCCTTCGACTTCGACACCCAGATCATCGTGCAGCTGGCCGACGCCGGGATGCGCATCCGCGAGATCCCCATCCCGACGTACTACGGCGACGAGATCTGCTACGTCAACGGCATGCGCTACGCCAAGGACGTCGTCAAGGACGTCCTCGAATACCGGCTGGCGAAAAAGGGGTTCGGGACGTGCGGGTGGATCCCCAAGCCCGTCGAGTACGCCTTCAAGGAGGGCGACGGCTCCTCGCACGCCGTCATCCTCGACCGGATGCGCGGCCTGCCACCCGGCCGGGTCCTCGACGTCGGCTGCTCCGGCGGCGCGTTCGCCGAGCGCCTGGAGGCCCTCGGGCACACGGTCACCGGCATCGACTGCGTGGAGGTCGAGGGCGTGGGCGGGAAGTGCTCCGGCGGGTTCTTCCTCGCCGACCTGGAGGACGGGCTGCCCGACGGCATCGGCGACGGGTACGACTACGTCGTCGCCGGCGACGTCATCGAGCACCTCTCCCGCCCCGAACGCCTCCTCGCCGAGCTGCGCGGCGTCCTCCGTCCCGACGGGCACGTGCTGCTGTCCGTACCGAACTTCGGCCACTGGTACTCACGGCTGCGCGTCGCCCTCGGCATCTTCGACTACGACCGGCGCGGCATCCTCGACGAGACGCATCTGCGCTTCTTCAGCCGCGCCAGTCTCCGCCGCACCGTACGCGCCGCCGGGTACGACGTCCTGTCCATCACCGCCACCGGCGCGCCCTTCTGGTCCGTCCTCGGCGGCGGACCGGCCTCCCGGGCGCTCGGCGGGGTGTCGCGGGTGCTGACCCGGCTGCGGCCCACCCTCTTCGGCTACCAGTACGTCGCACTGCTCACCCCGCATGCGGCGCGGACGATCATCGCTGGGGAGCACATCGATGTCCAGGACATCCTCAACCGTCAGTTCGTCCCCGTGGACGCCCCCACCCACCGCCTCGGCGTGTGAGAGGCGGACGTTGACCCTGCCCAGCTTCGTGCTGCTGCTGTTCGCGGTGTTCTCCTCGGCGGCCGGCCAGATCATGCTCAAGCACGGCATGCAGACCGCCGCCACTGTCGCCGAGAAGGCCGGCGGCTCCCTGGCCGTACGCGCCGCGACCACCCCCTGGGTGGTGCTCGGCCTGACCGTCTTCGCGGTGTCCGCCGTCGCCTGGATGTCCACTCTCGCGCGGGTTCCGCTGTCCATCGCGTACCCCTTCAACGCCCTCGGCTATCTGCTGATCGTGCTGGCCGGCTCCACGCTGCTGCACGAGCGGACCTCGGTGTGGACCTGGGCCGGCTCGCTGCTGGTGGTGATCGGCCTGGTGACGGTCTTCCTCGGCCAACGGAACTGACCCACCTCGGAAGCTTCGGAAGGACCGAACGCCCCATGCCCACACTCAGCGTCATCGTGTCCGGCCACGCCCCGCACAGCCGGCTGCGCACCTGCCTGGACAGCGTCACCGCCCAGACGGCGCCCGACCTCGACATCGTCGTCACCGTCCCCGACACCGACGGCCCCCAACGGGCGCTCGCCGCGCTCCACGAGGTGAGCGACCCCCGCGTCACCGTCGTCCCCGTCGCCCCGGGCGCCCCCGCCACCACCGCCCGTGCGGCCGCCGCCGACGCCGCGAGCGGCGCGTACCTCCAGTTCCTGCACCCCGCCACCGACCGGCTGCCCGACGGCGCGGCCACCGCCCTCACCGCCCGCCTCGACGCCCTGCGTGAAGCACCGGACGTCCTGCTCTTCGACCACCACCACGCCCACTGGTGGGACGACGCCGTACCCAGCGGCGCCACCGACCTCCTGGCCGAAGCCGGTGCCACCGTCACCCTCGCCGACCGCCCCGCCCTCCTCGACGTCGCGCCCCTCCTCGGCAACCGCCTCATCAGCGCCCGGCTCCTCGCCGACCACCCCGAGCTGATCGGCACCGAGGGGCACGACGAGCTGTACCTCTCGTACGCCGTCCTCCTCCTCGCCCGGCGCGTCACCGCCACCACCGCCGTCGGCCTGGTCCGCCACAAGGACCGCCCCACCCAGCGCCGCGCCGCCGGCCCCGAGCAGCACTTCGCCGCCTTCGGCCAGTACGAACGCCTCCACCAGCTCGCCCAGGCCGCCGCCGCGCCCACCGCCCTGCGCGCCCGGCTCTACGACCGGATGGTCGGCGACTACCTGGCCACGCTCGCCCGGCGCGACGAGCTGCCGCCCGCCCTGCTCACCGAGTACTTCCGGTGCGCCGCCCGCCACACCGCCCGCTTCCGCCCCGAGGGCCACCGGCGGCCCGGCGGCCTCGACGGCGTACGCCACGCCCTCCTCGGCCGGGGCGCCCACCTCGGCTACCGGCTGCTGCGCATCGCCAACGACAAGCGGCGCGCCGCCCAGGCCGCCGCCGCCACCCGCGCCGAGCAGGTCACGGCCGCCCGTACCCGCCACCGCTACCGCCGCGCACTGCGCCGGAGCGTCGACCAGGACCTCGCCGTCTTCTCGGCGTACTGGGGGCGCGGCGTCCACTGCAACCCCGCCGCGATCGCCGCCGAACTCGCCGAGCTGGCCCCCGACATCCACCAGGTGTGGATCGCCGCCCCCGACCGCGTCCCGCTGCTGCCGCCCGGCACCGACCACGTCATCCCCGGCACGCCCCGCTACTGGGACGTGCTGGCCCGCGCCAAGTACCTGGTCAACAACGTCAACTTCCCCAACGGCGTCGTCAAACGCCCCGGCACCGTCCACGTCCAGACCCACCACGGCACCCCGCTCAAGCGGATGGGCGTCGACCAGCGCGACTACCCGGCCGCCGCGCAGGGCCTCAACCTCGAGGCCCTGCTGGAGCGCGTCGACCGCTGGGACTACAGCCTGTCCGCCAACAGCCACTCCACCGAGACCTGGCAGCGCGCCTACCCGGCCGGCTACCGGACCCTCGACTACGGCTATCCCCGCAACGACATCCACTACCGCGCCACCGCCGCCGACGTCCGCACCGCCCGCGCCAAGCTCGGCATCGAGCCCGGCCGCCGCGCCCTGCTGTACGCCCCCACCCACCGGGACTACGAGGCGCGCTGGCGGCCCCGCCTCGACCTGCCCCGGCTCGCCGACGACCTCGGCGACGACACCGTCCTGCTCGTACGCGGCCACTACTTCCACAACCGGCTGCCCGGCCCCGTCCGCCACGACCGCGTCCTGGACGTCACCGGATACGACCCCGTCGAGGAACTCGCCCTGGCCGCCGACGCGCTCATCACCGACTACTCGTCGATCATGTTCGACTACGCCAACCTCGACCGCCCCATCGTCCTGCACACCGACGACTGGGAGACCTACACCGCCACCCGTGGCGTCTACTTCGACATCACCGCCGAACCGCCCGGCCACGTCACCCGCACCCAGGACGAGCTCACCGGCATCCTCCGCGACGGCACCTGGTGCGACGAGGCGGCGGCCAAGCAGCGCCACGACTTCCGGCTGCGCTTCTGCGAGTACGACGACGGGCGCGCCGCCGAGCGGGTCGTACGCCGTGTCTTCCTCGGCGAGGGCGAGGAGAGCCTGCCGCCCGTCCTGCCGCTGGAGCGGCGCACCCCCGCCCCCACGCCCGAGGAGGCCACGCGCCGATGACGACGCCCTTCCCCGACGTGACGGTCACCGTCATCGTCCACAACGACGCCGAACGGCTGCCGCGCGCCATCGCCTCCGTACGCGCCCAGACCCACCGCGACATCGAGATCGTCATCAGCGACGACCACTCGACGGACGCCACCCCGCAGGTCGCGGCCGAACTGGCCGCCCAGGACGACCGCATCCGGGTACTGCGGCTGGAGCGCAACAGCGGCGGTTGCGGCGCGCCCCGCAACCGGGCCCTGCAGACCGCCCGCGCGCCCTACCTGATGTTCCTCGACAGCGACGACGAACTGCCGCCCCGCGCCTGCGAACTGCTGCTCGCCGCGCACGCCGAGTCGGACGTCGACTTCACGATGGGCGCGGTGGAGCGGGTACGCACGGACACGGGTGACGTGTCGGCCTGGATGGCCCACCTGTTCGCCCGGCGGCGCACGGTGCGCGGCATCGAGGACGAGCCCCGGCTGCTGTTCGAGCCGCTGTCGACCAACAAGATGTACCGCAAGGAGTTCCTGGACCGGCACGCCCTGCGCTTCCCCGAGGGCGTGCACTACGAGGACCAGCTCTTCTCCGCGCAGGCCTACACCCTCGCCCGCGCCTTCACCGTCATCACCGAGCCGGTCTACCGGTGGTACATCGCCCCGTACGCCCCGTCGGGGGCGGCGACCATCTCCAACCGGCGCCACCTGATCTCCAACGTCCGCGACCGGGTCGCCATCGCCCGGCTGATCGACGAGTTCCTGGCGGGGCATGGGGTGTCGGACGCCGTACGGGAGGAGAAGGACCACAAGTTCCTCTCCCACGACCTGCGGCTGTACGCCGGTGACCTGCCCTACCGGGAGGTCGCGTGGGTCGAGGAGTTCGCGGCGGAGGTCCTCCCGTACCTGGCGGAACTGTCCGCCGCCGCCTTCCGGCGGATGCGGCGGGAGGAGCGGGTCGTGGTGGGGCTGCTGCGCGAGGGGCGGTACGAGGAGGCCCGGCTGGCCGCGCGGGGGCTGGGGCGGGGTGTCGGCCCGCGCGAGACGGTCACGGACGGGGACGGACGTACGTACTGGGGGAGCGCGCTGCCCCGGACGGAGGCGGGGCGGGACGACCTGGACCTGACGGAACTGGACCTGGCGGGATGCCCGTTCGGCTCCGCCCGGTTCCGGCACGAGATCACCCGGGTGGGGCGCGGCGAGGACGGCGCCGTGGAGCTGGGCCTGCGCACCTACGACCCGGGGCGGCGCCTTCCGCTCGCCCCGCTGCCGGCGCGCCTGCACGTCTCACCCGCCGGGCGGCGGCTGACCGTGCCGCTGCGGATGGACCCGGCGGGGCGGGGCGTCTTCGAGGGCACCGTACGTCTCGACGTGGCCGCCGCGTCGCTGCCCGCGCACGGTTTCCGGGGGGTGCGGCACCCAGTGCTGGAGGTCACCGACGGGCGCACGGGCAACACCGGCGTGCTGCTCGCCCCCCTGCACTTCCCGCCCTTCGAGGTCGCCGGGCCGGGCCGCCACCGCGTCACGGTCGAACCGGAGGGCCGGGACGCGGGACGTCTGCAACTGCGCTGGCAGCCGGGGGGAGTGGTGGGCCGGCTGCTGGGACCGGTGGTGCAGAAGGGCCCGATGCGACGGGCCGCGAAGGCGCTCGTACGCCGGTAGGGCGGGGCGTCCTGGTGGCAGGGCGCCGCCGCTGGAGCCCGCTTTGCGCTGGCCCGGCCCAGGTGGGACGTCGCTAAGCGCGTTGGCGCTCGGCACCCTCGGGCCACACCACGTCCACCGGCATGGCCGCCTCACGTGCCTCCTCGACGGTGTCCGCAGTGCCCCCGCCCTTACCGGAGGGTGGCTTACCGTCCCACACCGCGACCAGACGGTCCGCCCGCTGAAGCAACGTACGGTTCGCCGCCTCGTAAGCTTGGCGATTCGCGGCCTCATGCGGGAGGACGATGACCTCAGCTGCGGCCGCCACAAGACGGTCGAATGTCTCAGCGTGATCCGGTTTGACCTTCTTCTGCCGGTAATCCAGCGAGGGGATCACTACGACGAGACGGCCGCCGACCTCAAGCACAGCCTCGGCGAACAGCGAGTCGGAACCCTTCGCGATGCAAGAGATCCCGGTCAGTTCGTACCTGGCATAGGGCTTGAGATGCTCGCGCAGCGCGTCACGCACCAGCGGAATGCTGCTCTCGGACAGGTCCATGTGCCCGGTCACGGCGATGGTGGTCACGTCTCTCCCTCAGTTCGACACAGGTCGCGGATGATAGAGCGTGCCTCACTCGCCGCCCGGGACGCCCCGTGACCAACGGTGTACGGGTACAGCTGACCGAGCTGAAGTGACACTCCGTCAGCCCGGCCAAGTCCAGCGCGTTGACACCGCGTGCCCTGCCCTCATCCGTTAGCGCAGTTGGAGCACCATCACGTCGTACAGCGGCGAGTCAGGGAAGGGGAGCTTCTCGCCGACGCACTCGTAACCCCAGTTTTCGTACAGCGCGCGAAGACGCGGGCGCTCCCGGCGCACCAGCAGCTCCGCGCGTTTCTCCTGCCGGTGGCTCATCAGCTCGTCATGCATCAGGCGGGAGATTCCGCGCTTTCGCCACCTCTCGCGGAGCATGTTTTCGCACAGCTTGAATGTCGTCCCATCCTCGGCTGTGAATCCATAGGTGAAGCCCGCGACATCACTGCCGACTTCGGCCACGACACAGGCCCAGCCGCCGGCGGACGTGTGGGCTTCCAGCCGCTCTTCGAAACGCTCCATGGAGAAGAATCGATTTGTAGCGATATCGTCCGCGTATACGTCGGCGTATACGTCGGCGTATACGTCCAGGATCGTGCCACGGACCTCCGCTAGCCGCTCGCGGGTGTAGTAGCTGGTCGTCAGGAGATCTACGGTCATGTAGTCACCGCCTCGTATCGTTCCGAGAATTCCACCGCACCCGCCGCGCCTCGGCTGACGAGGTCTTGGCGCAGCTGCTTGAGGCGTGCGCCAATCCGGGGGCTGTTGACCTCGGGCAGAAGCGTGAGGGCGTCGCCTCCGACCGCTACAGCCTCATCCAAATCTCCGGCAGCCGCCAGGGCTCGGCCAAGCCTCACGTGGGCGGCGAACTGGTTACGCCTCAGGGGGGTCGACTGCACCACCCGCAGAGATTGGCGGGCTGCGTCCACGGCCTTCGGCCCTTGACTCAAGTCGAGGAAGCACAAGGCCACAGTGGCGGACAACTCACCGGCGTTGAAGAACCCGAGCCACTGTTCCGGCTTACTGGGCTCCCGGTCGAATTCCTGCTCTGCTCGGTGCAGAGCGGGAACACCAGCCCGCTTCGTTCCGAACTGCGTGCCCCTGGGCGACCCGGGTGTGCAGCAACGCGGTCTGCCGTCAGGGGTCGGCCACCCGGCGCACTCGCCGCAGAGGCCGGCGCCTCCGCGCAATACGCCCGGGTGGTTTGCCCGGCATACCCGTCAGCCGACCGTACGCGCTCACCTACCTTCAAGGCGTAGCCGTATGGCGACGCAGAGTGAGGGGGGTCAGGGGTGTGTTCGACATCCATGCGCCGACTGGCGGGCCCTCGCCTCGACAGCTCCGCCGCCGGCCATTCCTGGAGGATTCATGCCACATCCCGTCTCCCGCCTGCGCACGCGAGCCCTGGCCGTTGGGCTCGCGCTGGCCGCGACCGCGCTCGTGCCCTCGGCCCCTGCCGGTGCGGTCGATCCGTACGAGTGGGCCGCGTTGGGCGACTCGTACACCGCCGGCGGCTTCGTCGGCGATCCGCAGCCCGCGCTGGGTGACCCGTCGCGGGACGGCTGCGACCGCACCAGCGACGCCTACCCCGGCGTTGTCGAGCGGGAGCTCGCCGAGTTCCCACCGGGCAAGTACGTCAACCTCACGAACGTCAGCTGCGGCGCCGCCACCATCGCCAACATCGCCGACGTGGAGCAGACGCCGGTCAGCCCGGTTCAGCCTCCCGCCGAGTGGCCCGCGGTGGATCCGCAGATCATGAGGGCCGGCCTCAACGACCAGACCGACATCGTCACCATCGGCGTCGGCGGCAACAGCCTGCCCTTCGGCGGCATGCTCGCGAAGTGCCTCGAACTGGGCGCGAAGGGCAAGTCCTGCCGCGACTACTACACCAACCCGCCTGAGGGGGAGCAGAGCCTCGAGGACAAGCTCCGCCGGGTCGAGTTCGAGTACATCAATATGCTGGGAGGGGTGCACAACGCGGCGCCCGACGCCAAGGTGATCACGGTCGGCTACCCGGCTGTCCTGCCCGAAGAGGCCAGCGACTGCAACCGCCCTGCCCTCACCGAACTCGGGTCGATCACCCACGCCGACGTCGACTGGCTGCGTGACGACGTCCTCAAGCCGCTGAACGAAATTATCGAGCGGGTCACGTCGTTCTTCGATGACCGCTACGTCGACGTCTACTCCTCCAGCGTGGGCCACGACGCCTGCCAGCCCGCAGGCACCAAGTGGGTCGAGGGCATCTGCGGCGACGCCGAGGACTACTGGCCCGCGAGGCTCCCCAGCACGCTGCTGAACTGCGGCCTCATCAAGAAGCGCGCCACCCTGGTCCACCCCAACGCCGAAGGCCACGAAAACACCGCCGCCCACGTCGAACGAGCCATCCGCATCGCCCTCCTCGAACGCTGACCCGGCCGCCCGCCTTCCTAGCGCGGCGCCGGGAACAGGACCGCCCCCGACCCACCCATCGAGGGGGCCGGGCGGCGGTCCTCCAGGGGGATCACGGGCGGCAGGGCCGCCGGGTCCTCGCCCAGGAACAGGTGCCGCACGACCCGCTCGGCCGCGTAGCCGTCGTCGTACGGGCAGAAGCGCGCCCGGAACGCGGCACGCAGCTGCGCCGAGCGTGAGCCGCGCCAGTGGCCGGTGGTGAAGATGTCGATCAGCTCGTCCTCGGTGCGGGCGACCGCGCCCGGCGGGAAGGCCCGCAGGTCGAAATAGGTGCCGCGGGCCGCGTCGTACGCCGCCCAGTCCTCGGTGTGGACGACGATCGGCCGGTCCAGGCCCGCGTAGTCGAACATCAGCGACGAGTAGTCCGTCAGCAGCGCGTCCGACGCCAGGCACAGCTCCTCGACACAGCCGTGCCCGGAGACGTCGATGATGCGGGGGTTGCCCGTCCTGGCGAAGGGGGAGCCGTGCGTGGGGTGGGGGCGGGCGAGGATCACGTACCGGGGGCCGAGGGCGAGCAGCAGCCGTTCCAGGTCGAGCAGGTGCGGCTGGGGACGTACGTAGTCGCGGTGCGTGGGGGCGTACAGGATCGCCGTGTGGCCGTCGGGGACGCGCAGCGACTCGCGCAGCAGGGCGACGTCGGCGGCGGTGGCCCGCTGGAAGACGTCGTTGCGCGGCGAGCCGAACTCCAGGGTGCGGTAGGCGGCCGGATAGACCCGCTCCCACACCAGGCTGGAGTGGCGGTTGGCGGACACCAGCGCGTCCCATTTGTCGATGTTGCGCAGGAGCTGCGCGAAATCCATGTCCCGCGCGGCGGCCGGCCGGTACTGGAGGTCCAGGCCCATGTGCTTGAGCGGTGTGCCGTGCTGGGTCTGGATCAGCAGCTGGCCGCGCCGCTTGACCAGCCGGCGGTCGAAGTTGACGTTGTTGACCAGGTACTTGGAGCGGGCCAGCGCCGTCCAGTACGCCGCCGACCCCGGGCGCAGCCTCCGTGTCCCGGTCGGCACGGTGTGGAAATGCTCCGGCGTACATACCCAGGCGGTGCGCACGTGCGGGGCCAGCTCGCGCACCCGCTCCTCGATGGCGGCCGGACTGCACGCGTAACCCCGGTTCCAGTAGGCGGCGAACACCGCGCGGTCCGCGCGCAGCGGCAGGCACAGCTGGATCCGGTAGTGCAGCTGGAGCAGGGCGCCGCGCAGGGCCCTGGCCCCGGCGGAGGCGTACTGCCCGGCCTGCTTGTTGAGCGCGCGGGCGGTCATGATCGTGCGGTACGTGCGGTGGCTGCCGAGCCGGACCAGGGTGTGGCGCAGCCGCGTCGTGAACTTGGGCGTGGCGCCCCGGGTGCGGAAGCGGCGGTAGTGGCGGCGGGCGCGGCGGAAGAACTCGGCGCGGGTGCCGCGCGGGAGGCGGCCACGGGCGGTGAACACGGACGTGAAGTGGTCGGCCATGCGCCGGAACAGCACCGGCCGCCAGCGTGCCAGCTCGGGGCGCGCGTCGATGAATGCGAAGACCCGCTCGTACTGCTCGAACAGGTCGAAGTGCCTGAGGCTGGTGGTGCGCAGGATGGAGCCGGTGCGGCGCTGGCGGTAGTGGACGCAGACCCGGTCGAGCGTCGCGATCGACCCGGCGGCCATCAGCGCCGGGTACGTCCACGGGGTGTCCTCGTAGAAGCCGGGCGGGAAGGTGAACCCCTCGCGTTCGACAAACTCCCGCTTGTACGCCTTGTTCCACACCACCATCAGGACCTTCAGCAGCCCCGGTCGCTCGGTCAGCGGGAAGGGCGCCGGGCCCGTCTCGGCGAGGTGGCTGCGGAACTCGTGGCGTACCGTCTCCCCCGACCAGTAGACGCGGGCGTAGTCGTACACCAGGAGGTCGGGCGAACCGGTCTCCTTGAGGCGGTCGGCGATGGCCTGCAGGGCGCCCGGTACGAAGGTGTCGTCGCCGTCCAGGAAGACGATGTAGTCGCCGCTCGCGCGGGCGAGCCCGGCGTTGCGGGCGGGCCCCAGGCCGGCGTTCTCGGGCAGGTGGACGGCGACGACCCGGCGGTCACGGGCGGCGAACTCGTCGATCACCGCCCCGCAACCGTCGGGCGAGCAGTCGTCCACGGCGATCAGCTCCAGATCCTCGAAGGACTGGGTGAGCACCGACTCCAGGCACTCGTGCAGATAGGCCTGGACCTTGTACGCGGGGACGATGACGCTGAACCGGGGCATGGCCCGGGAACGTCGGATGAACCGACCGGGTTACGCCCGCCGTGGCATACGGGGGACGAGCGCTTCACTCATTTGACACTCATTTGACGGCGCCTGCCATCACCCCCGAGACGAACTGCCGCTGGAAGGCGAAGAAGACGGCGAGCGGTATCACCATCGACACGAACGCGCCGGGCGCCAGGATGTCGACGTTGTTGCCGAACTGCCGCACCTGCTGCTGGAGGGCGACCGTGATCGGCGGAGACTCGGAGTCGGCGAAGATCAGCGCGACCAGCATGTCGTTCCACACCCACAGGAACTGGAAGATGCCGAGCGAGGCGATGGCCGGGCCGCCGAGCGGCATGACCACCCGCGTGAACAGCCGGATCTCGCCCGCCCCGTCGAGGCGGGCGGCCTCCAGCAGCTCGCGCGGGATCTCCGCGAAGAAGTTCCGCAGCAGGAAGATCGCGAACGGCAGGCCGAACGCGACGTGGAACAGCACGACACCGAGCGTCGTCTCGAAGATCCCGACCGCGCCGAACAGCTTCGATACGGGTACGAGGGCCACCTGCACGGGCACCACCAGCAACCCGACCACCACCAGGAACCACCAGTCCCGGCCGGGGAACTCCATCCACGCGAAGGCGTACCCGGCGAGCGACCCGATCACGACGACCAGGACGGTCGCCGGGACGGTGATCAGGACCGTGGCGAGGAGGGAGCCGGTGATGGTGTCGTTGTCGAGGATGTTCGCGTAGTTGGCGGTGGTGAGCTGGGCGGGCGCGGTGAACACCGTCCACCAGCCGCTGGCGTTCATGTCGGCGGGGTCGCGCAGCGAGGACAGCAGCAGCCCGACCGTCGGCATCAGCCAGAACAGCGCGACGAGGACGAGGAAGACCCGCATGACCCCGCCGCCGGTCCGCGCGGCGAGGCGTGCGGCGAGGCTCCGCCGGGTGCTGGCGCTCATCGCCGGGTCTCCTTCCGTATGCGGCGGATGTTGCTGTGCTTGCCCGGGGGATGACCCCCGGACCCCCAGCAGGGAAGGAGGCCGGACTCCCGGCGGAAGGGGCACCCGCTCATCGCCGGGTCTCCTTCCGTATGCGGCGGATGTTGAAGAACATCACCGGGATCACCAGCAGGAGGAGGAGTACGGAGATGGCGCTTCCGACGCCGAGATGCGCGTCCGTGCCGAAGGACGAGCGGTAGAGCTGGAGCGCCAGTACGTTCGCGTCGTCCTGGACCGAGCCGGGCGCGATGATGAACACCAGGTCGAAGATCTTCAGAACGTTGATCATCAGGGTGACCAGGACGACCGCGAGGACGGGCGCGAGGAGCGGGACGGTCACCCGGCGGAAGACCTGCCACTCGTTGGCGCCGTCCACCCGGGCCGCTTCGAGGAGTTCGCGTGGCAGGCCGACGAGGCCGGCGGCGATCAGCACCATGGCGAAGCCCGCCCACATCCAGACGTAACTGCCGATGATGGCCGGGGTGACGAAGGACGGGCCGAGCCAGTCCACGCCGTTGTACTGCTCGCGGAAGTTGCTCTCGGGCAGCCGCAGATAGGCGCCGTCCGCCTCCTTGGGCAGGGAGAAGGTGCCGTCGGCGGCCGCCGTCGCCGTGGCGACGACCTTCCCGTCCTTGACCGCCTCCACCTTCAGGCCCTTCAGGCCCAGCTCCTTGGCGTCGACGGTGTTGGCCGTGCCGCCGCCGCCCCGGGTGAAGTCCAGCCAGGCGGTGCCCGTGACCTGGTCCTTCGCCGGCTCCAGGGCCCTCGCCGGCCTCGCGTCCTCCGGCATGTCCGGGGCCGCCACACCGATCAGCGGCAGCTGGGCGGGCGTACCCGCCCGTACCGGCTCCTCGGTGATGAACGCCCCGCCGCCCGCCGCCTTCAGCGGGTGCACCGGCAGCGGCCGGGCCTTCGGGTAGGTCGCCGACTCGGCGAACGTGTCGTGGACGCCCACCCAGACGGCGTTGGCGACGCCCCGGTCCGGGTCCTGCTCGTACACCAGCCGGAAGATGATCCCGGCGGCCAGCATGGAGATCGCCATCGGCATGAAGACGATCAGCTTGAACGCCGTACCCCACCGCACCCGCTCCGTGAGGACCGCGAACATCAGGCCGAGGGCGGTGGCGACGGTCGGCGCGACCACGACCCAGACGGCGTTGTTCTTGACGGCGGTCAGGATCGTGTCGTCGGTGAAGATCTCGACGTAGTTGTCCAGGCCGGCGAAACCGCTTCCCGCCTGGTCGAAGAAGGAGCGGTAGACCGAGTACCCGATCGGGTAGACCACGAGCGCGCCCAGCAGCACCAGCGCGGGCAGCAGGAAGCCGGCCGCGACGAGCTTGCGGGTGCCGGTGACGCTCTTGACGCTCTTGCGTGAACCCGGGGGCGCCGGCGGCGTGACCGCCGCGCCCCCCGCTGCCGGTGCGGTCATGGCGTCAGCTCTGGCCCTGGGACTGGCCCTTGAACGCCTTGGCTGCGTCGGCCTCCAGCCTCGCCTGCGTACCCGCGATGTCCTTCGGGTTCTTCAGGAAGTCCTGGAGCGCCTTCCACTCGCCCTTGCCGGGTGTCCCGCCGAACGACTGCGGCATCTGGTCCGACATGTCGAAGCGGAAGTCGTCACCCGCCGCGATGAGCGCCTTGCCGATGTCGCGCTGGACGTCGTTCGGGTACGCCGCCGGGTCCATCGCCTTGTTGGGCGAGATGAACCCGCCCTCGCCCGCCCAGATGCTCGCGGCGTCCGGTGAGGCCAGGAACGTCAGCAGCGCCTGGGTGGCGGGCTTGTCGGTCAGCGCCACCGCCACGTCACCGCCGGTCACCACCGGCGCCTCAGGGCCGACGGCCGGGAACGGGAACGCCTTCGCGTCCGTACCGATCTTCGCCTCGGTCTGGGCGATGTTGATCGAGACGAAGTCACCCTCGAAGACCATCGCGGCCTTGGGCGCGTCACCGCCGGTGAACGTCTGCGTCACGGACGCCGGGAACTCCGTCTGCAGCGCCCCCGCCGCGCCGCCCGCGATCAGGTTCGGCTTGCCGAACACCTCGGCGAGGGTGGTGAGCGCCTGCTTCACGGACGGATCGGTCCACGGGATCTCGTGCTTGGCGAGCTGGTCGTACTTCTCCGGCCCGGCCTGCGAGAGGTAGATGTTCTCGAACCAGTCCGTCAGGGTCCAGCCGTCCGCGCCTCCGACCGAGAAGGGCGTCACACCGGAGGCGGAGATCGTGTCGGCGGTGGTCAGCAGCTCCTTCCACGTCTTCGGCTCGGACACGCCCGCGTTCTCGAAGACGGCGGTGTTGTACCAGATCAGCGACTTGTTGGCGGCCTTGAAGTACACGCCGTACGGGGTGCCGTTCACCGCGCCGAGGTCCTGCCAGCCCTTGGAGTAGTTCTTCGCCAGCTGCGCCTTGGCCGCCGCGCCGGCCGGCTTGGCCCATTTCCGCTCCACGGCCTGGTGGAGCGCGCCGACCTGCTGGAGCATGGCGACGTCCGGCGGGGCACCGCCCGCGATCTTCGTACCGATGTAGTTGAGCATCGCGTCCTGCGTCGGTACGTAGGCGACCTCCGCCCCGGTGCGCTTCTCGAACTCGTCGAGGACCTTGGTGAACGCCTGCTGTTCCGGGCCCGTCCACACCGCCACGACCTGGACCTTCTGGCCGTCCAGCTTGGGCAGTTCGACGCTCGCCGCGCCGGTGTCCGTGTCCTTGCTCGGCCCGGAGCCGCCGTCGCCCTTGCCGCCGTCGCCGTCGGCGCAGCCGGCGAGGGCGAGAGCACAGGCGGCTGCCATCGCCATGGCGGCCCGTACCGAACCCCTGCGTGTCCTGCGTGTCCGAAGAGTTGTGCGCATCACTGCCCCGTCTCTTCCGTGCGCGTACGCGTCCCGTCCGTCAGGTCTACGCCCGGCGTACGGGGGCCGCAATACCGCCTTCCGTGTCAAGTCGGGGATCGTGATCGGGTCGTGACGTGCCGTCAGGCGCGGTGGGTGGCCACGAGCGGAGGCAGCGGGGTCGCCTCGACCGAGCGGGCCGCCCGGTCCAGCGCGCTGGCCAGCAGAGCCAGGTCCGTCGGGCCGTTGCCCAGTTCCCGCACCGGGCGTCGGGTCGGCGGATCGCCCATCCGCTCCCACTCCAGCGGCACCACCGTGGGCCGCTGCGTCGCCGTGCGGGGGATGCGCCCGGTGACCCGGCCGCCCTGGAACGGCGTCACCCGGCCGTCCGGATGCCCCAGCCGGCCGCGCCCCGGCGCAGGGGTGTCCGGGCCTGGGGAGGCCGGCGGGGTGTCCAGCACCACGCGCAGCCGCGCCGCGCGGGCCAGCTCCGTGTCGGCCGTGCGGTCCGGGCGGGCGGACGTCGCCACCAGGTGCACGCCCAGGCGGTGGCCGTCCCGGGCCACGGCCTCCAGCGCCCGCACGACCGACCCGGCGGCGGGGCGGCCGGGGCTGCCGAGCGCGGGGGCGACCAGCGCGTCGTAGTCGTCGACCAGGACCACCAGGCGCGGCAGAGGCGGCGGGATGTCGTCGTTGCCGGTGCGGGCGGTGGGGCGCAGCCGGAGCGTGCCGCTGGGCGGGGCGTCGAGGTCACCGGGGGTGGGCGGGCGTTGCCCGACCATGCGGTCCGCGACCTCCCGCTGGGTGTGCCACTCGGTGAACTCCTGGCGGCCCAGCAACTCGGCGCGGCGCTTCAGCTCCGCCCCGAGCGCCTGGGCGAACTCCCGCATCCGCACCGGGTCGGAGGCCACCAGGTGCTCGGTGGCGTGCGGCAGTTCGGTGCAGGGCGCGAGCCCCTCGCCGCGCCCGCCGCCCGCGCCGTCGACGAGCAGCAGGCCCAGCCGGTCGGGGCGGGACGCGGCCGCCAGGGAGGCGGCGACGGAGCGGAGCAGCTCCGTGCGGCCGCTGCCCGCGGGGCCTTCGATCAGCAGGTGGGGGCCCTCCGTGGTGAGGTCCACGGCCAGGGGCCCGCGCGGGCCGGTGCCCAGCACGGCGGTGCCGTCCGGGGCCGAGGCCCAGCGGGCCATCAGGGACGCGGGTGTCGCGCGGGCCAGCCCCAGCTCGTCCAGCAGCCGGGAGGACGGCGGCAGCGGTACGGCGGTGGCGCGGGGCGCGGCTCCCCCGGGGCCCGCGTCCCCGGTGTGTTCCGCCCGCAGCGGGGCCAGTGCCCGTGCGAACCGCTCGGCCCAGGCGGCGGACACCGCGTCGACGGTGCCGACGGTGCCGTGGCCGGCGGGCTGCCCTCCGGCCGTACGCATCAGGCGCAGCGCGGTCGCCACGTCGCCGGACAGCAGCGCGGCGGCACCGCACTCCCGGAACGCGAGGGACGCGGAGCACGCCGTCTCGTACGTCGCCGCGACCGGGGACAGCGGCGAGGCGGCCGGGGTCTCGGCCAGGCAGAGGAGGTGGATACCCGCCGCCGCGCCCGCCCCGGCGAGCCGCGCGGTCGACTCGCGCAGCGCGGCCGAGCCGGGGTCGCCGTCGACGATCACGACCGTGTACGTGCCGTACGCCGCGCCGTGCTCCTCGGCGGCCCGGGCGACGGCCTTGCGGTCGGCGCTCGGCCAGCCGGGCCCGAGGGGCCCGTCGTCCAGCCGCCGGGTGAGCTCGCCGGTCCGGGCGGCCGCCTGTTCCCGGTCGTACGCGAGGAGCAGGCGGCAGTCCTGGCCGTGGGCCGGGCGCACATGCGGCAGCCAGCCGAGCCAGCTCCACTCGCGGGCGCGGCTCGCGCTGCTGATCAGCACGATCTCCAGGTCGGTGGGCGCGTGCAGCGCGGCCAGCTGCGCCACGACGGAGCGGGCCAGGCTCAGGAGCCGCGCCCGGGGCCCGGCGAGCCCGAGCGACCCGGCCTCGCGCAGCCCCACCGTGACGGGCACGCCGGCCAGGTCGGCCCGGTCGGTGGTCCCGAGCCGTACGGCCAGGGCCTCCGGATGGCCGGGGCCCCGCTCCCACAGGCGCGGCCCGGGGCCCAGCGCGGTGAGCAGGACGGCGGCCGGATCGGGCCACGTCTCCTGGACGGCGCCGCCCGCGAAGGTCGCCGGAAGGGGCCCCTCCGGCGCCTCGGCCGGTCCCTCGCCCCGCCCGCCCGCGAGCCGCCGCGCCCAGGCCCCTATGCCCCGCCTGCGCCCGGGCGCGGCAGCCCGCCCCCCGTCGGGGACGCCCTGGGGCCCGGCCCCGCCCGCGCGGCTCCCACCGGCCGGGGCGTTGCCCGTTGGGGCGCCGTCGGCGGGGGTGCCGTCCAAGGGGGAGCCCTGCAGGGCTCCGGTGGGGCCGTTGCCCGTGGGGACGCCGCCGGCGGGGGAGCCGCTGTTTGGGGTACCGCCCAGGGGGGCGCTGCCGGTGGGGGAGCCGCCCATGGCGGTGCTGCCTGTCGGCGTGTCGTACACGCGGGCGCCGCCCATGGGGAGGCCGCCTGTGGCGGTGCCGCCTACGGGGGCGCTGCCGGTGAAGGCGCTGCCCCCGGCCGTGCCGCCTCCGGCCGTGCCGCCTCCGGCCGTGCCGCCTACGGGCGTGCCGCCTACGGGCGTGCCGCCTACGGGCGTGCCGCCTCCGGCCGTGCCGCCCCCAGCCGTGCCGCCCCCGGGGGTGGCGTTCGTGCGGGTGCCGCGGGGTGGGGTGGGCTGCGGGGTGCCGGTGCCGCCCTGGTGGGGCACACCGCCCAGGCCGGCCTCCGCGGAGTGGGCGCCGGCTGCCCGGCCGCGCGCCGGGACGGTGCCCTCCGCGCCGGATGCGGCCGCCGACGCGGCGTACGCACCGCCACCGTGCCGGGCATGGTCGCCCGCCCGACTGGCCCCGGCCCGGCCGCCCGTCCGAGCGCCGCCGTCGGGGTGGGCCGGCTCGCCGGCGCCCGCCGAGGGCCGACCAGAGCTGGGCCCGCCCGTGCCGGGGGCGCCACCCGCTTCCGGTCCGGACGGCCCGGCGTCGCCCGGGGTGCGGGGAACCGGGACGCCGCCGGAGCGGGCCGCGCGGGCGACCCGGAGGTGGCCCTCGCCGTCCGGGGTGGTGGGCAGCGGGGTGCCGTCCGCCGTGGGCGGACCCGCCGCCAGCCGCAGCGACGACTCACCCAGTCGCAGCAGCGCGCCCGGCGCCAGGCGGACGGGGCGGGCGCCGACCTCGGCGCCGTCCAGGGTGGTGCCGTTCGTGGAGCCGAGGTCCGCGACCGTGACCCGGCCGCTCTCCGTGACGGTCACCGCGCAGTGCAGGCGGGACACGTCCGGGTCGTCGAGGGGTACGTCGGCGTCGGCGGAGCGGCCGATGCGGATCTGGCCGGCGTGCAGCAGGTGGACGCCTCCCGCGTCCGGCCCGGCCACCACGTGCAGCCGCGCCGGCACGCCGTCCATGGGCGCGTGGTCCTCGCCGGGGACCTGGAGAGAGAGCACCGCGCCGTCCACCAGGGGCGGCTCGCCGAGCACCCGGCGCTGGGTGTCCAGCCGCTCCCCGCCCGCGTACAGCACGACGGCCCCGGAGGGGTCGGTTCCCGACACGGCGGCCGCCAGCCCGGAGGCGACGGCGGCCAGCGCGGTCCCGGCCGGGGCGGTGACAAGCACGTCACAGGCACGCCCCGCGGTCTGGCCGCCGGGCGGCGCCGCGAGGACGGTCAGCCGGATCTGCATCGCCGTCAGCGGTCCCTTCTGCGCGGCGCGCCCGGCAGGGAAGGGGAATGGCCCGTCTCACTCTCCCCCCACCCGCCACGGACGCGTCGTCCGGTCAGGTCGGCACGGACCACGAGGCTCCCGACCCCGCGATGCGCCGTGCTGGAGGCATCCTCCCACCTGCGACTGACAACCCGCCCGCGCCCCGGAAAGAAATGATCTTGTCCGATCGCTCCCGCTCGCGAAAACCCCTGCTTGCGCACATCTTGGGATCATGTGAGCCGGTCGCAGTCATGTCACCCTGGCAACCGTGTCCCCTTCGAGCGCGTCTTGCAGGGTCGAACGATCAGCGGAAGACGACCCACCGGTGTGCCACCGTCCGGCACTACAGTGGGGCGGACACCCGGGCGGCCCACGAGGGCGGCCCGGACAGGCAAGGACCACGATCGCAGGGAGCGCATGACGTGCGGCCGGTAGGCAGCAAGTACCTGCTCGAGGAGCCGCTCGGACGCGGCGCCACGGGCACCGTCTGGCGAGCCCGCCAGCGAGAAACGGCGGGCGCCGAGGCGGCCGTGCCGGGCCAGCCCGGCGAGACCGTCGCGATCAAGGTCCTCAAGGAGGAGCTCGCGAACGACGCGGACGTGGTGATGCGTTTCCTCCGGGAACGCTCCGTCCTGCTCCGCCTCACCCACCCCAACATCGTCCGCACCCGCGACCTCGTCGTCGAGGGCGATCTCCTCGCCCTGGTCATGGACCTGGTCGACGGCCCGGACCTGCATCGTTACATCCGGGAGAACGGCCCGCTCAGCCCGGTCGCCGCCGCCCTCCTCACCGCCCAGATCGCCGACGCGCTCGCCGCCAGCCACGCCGACGGCGTCGTCCACCGCGACCTGAAGCCCGCCAACGTGCTGCTCGCCGAGCGCGACGGCCAGATGCACCCGATGCTCACCGACTTCGGCATCGCGCGCCTCGCGGACAGCCCCGGCCTGACCCGTACGCACGAGTTCGTCGGCACGCCCGCCTATGTGGCGCCCGAGTCCGCCGAGGGCCGCCCGCAGACCTCCGCCGTGGACATCTACGGCGCCGGGATCCTGCTGTACGAGCTCGTCACCGGCCGCCCGCCGTTCGCCGGCGGCACCGCGCTGGAGGTCCTGCACCGCCATCTCAGCGAGGAGCCGCGCCGCCCCTCGACGGTCCCGGGCCCGCTGTGGACCGTCATAGAGCGCTGCCTCAGCAAGGCCCCGGAGCGCCGCCCCAGCGCCGAGAACCTCGCACGGGGCCTGCGTACCGTCGCCGCCGGCATCGGCGTGCACGCCACGCCCGCCCAGATCGAGGCGGCCGAGGGCGTGGGCGCTCTGCTCGCCCCCGACCCGGCGCCGGCGCCCGTCCCGGAGACCCCGGGCGCGGCCGACCCGACCCAGGTGCTGCCCAGCAACGCGGGCCAGTACGACCCGGCCGCGCCCACCAGCGTGCTGCCCACCAGCGGCGCGGGCGCCGCCGACCCGACCGCGGTCATGCCGCCCGTACCCCCGCGTGCCGATGGTCCGCCGCAGCCGGAGGACCCGCACCCGTGGCAGAGCCAGCTGCGCGCCGCCCGGGACCGCAACGAGCAGACCCAGGTCCAGTACCTCGACCCGAGCCAGGACCCGCTGCGCCGCCGCCCACAGCGCCAGGCGCCCCAGCAGCCGCCGGAGCACCAGCAGCCCTACCCCCCGCAGCACCAGCAACAGCAGAGGCCCCCGCAGCGCCGGCAGTACGCGCCGCCGCCGCCCCCACAGCAGCAGTACCCGCCGCAGCACCACCAGCCGCATCCGCCGCAGCACCACCAGCCGCAGCAGCCCCAGCAGCCGGCCCCGCGCCCGCCGCGCGAGCCGCGGCAGCCCCGGCAGCGCAGCGCCAATCCGATGCGCATCCCGGGTCTCGGCTGCCTCAAGGGCTGCCTGTTCACGATCGTCCTGTTCGTCGTGGCCGGCTGGCTCATCTGGGAGCTGACCCCGCTCCAGGGCTGGATCGCCGAGGGCAAGACCTACTGGGAGGCCATCGGCGACGGGGTGTCGGCGGTGTCCAAGTGGATCTCGGAGATCGGCGACAGCGCCGGCGGCACCGGCAACACGCCCGCCGGTCAGTAACCCTGCCGATTTGTCGACTTCCGAGGGGTGATTTCCCCCCGGAGGTGAATACCGGCGCCTGAGCCCGCGTAACTTGGTCGGGAACGCCAGCCGCTGAGGGAGCAGTCTTGGCACGGAAAATCGGCAGCCGGTACACGGCCCACCAGATCCTGGGGCGGGGCAGTGCCGGAACGGTGTGGCTCGGCGAGGGCCCGGAGGGCCCCGTCGCCATCAAGCTGTTGCGCGAGGACCTGGCCTCGGACCAGGAACTCGTCGGGCGCTTCGTCCAGGAGCGCACCGCCCTGCTCGGGCTGGACCACGCGCGCGTGGTGGCCGTCCGCGACCTGGTCGTCGACGGCAACGACGTCGCGCTCGTCATGGACCTGGTCCGCGGCACCGACCTGCGCACCCGGCTGGACCGCGAGCGCCGGCTCGCCCCCGCGGCGGCCGTCTCGATCGTCGCGGACGTCGCGGAGGGCCTGGCCGCCGCGCACGCGGCCGGGGTCGTCCACCGTGACGTCAAGCCGGAGAACATCCTGCTGGACATGGAGGGCCCGCTCGGTCCCGGTGGCGCCCACTCCGCCCTCCTCACCGACTTCGGCGTCGCCAAGCTGATCGACACCCCGGGCCGTACCAAGTCCACCCGCGTCATCGGCACGCCCGACTACGTGGCCCCGGAGATCGTCGAGGGCCTCCCGCCCCGCGCGGCCGTCGACATCTACGCCCTGGCGACGGTGCTGTACGAGCTGCTGGCGGGCTTCACGCCCTTCGGCGGCGGCCACCCCGGCGCCGTACTGCGCCGCCACGTCACCGAGACCGTCGTCCCGCTCCCCGGCATCCCGGACGAGCTGTGGCAGCTGATCGTCCAGTGCCTCGCCAAGGCCCCCGCGTCCCGGCTGCGCGCCTCCGAGCTCGCCGCCCGCCTGCACGACCTGCTGCCGCTCGTCGCGGGCATGCCGCCGCTCGACGTGGACGAGCCGGACGCCGAGCCCGCCCCGGAGCCGTACGAGGACGACCCGTACCCGACCGTCCCGAACACCCCGCGCAGGGCCGCCGTCCCGCTGGTCCCCGGCTCCTCCACCGACTCCAACCGGGACACCCACACCTCGATGCGCGTCCCGGCCCCCGACGAGCTCTCCGGTGGCCCCCATGGCACCGCCCGCGCCCCCCGCCCCGCCGGCGGGCGCCGCCCCGGCTCCGCCCGCCACAAGTCGGGCACCGTCCGCAGGCGCCGCCTCACGCTCGGTATCGCCGCCCTGGCTCTGGTGACGGCCGCCGGGGTCGGCGGCTACGTGGCCACCAGCGACGACGACCCCGGCGCCCCGCCCCAGGACTCCAAGCAGTCGGCCCCCTCACAGCCCTAGGCGCTGCCTGGGGGCCCGGGGTGTCGCACACAGCCGTTACGCTGGTGTCGTGGCAGTCGTCGATGTATCCGAAGAGCTGAAGTCCCTCTCCTCGACCATGGGGTCGATCGAGGCCGTCCTGGACCTCGACAAGTTGAGGGCAGACATCGCCGTGCTCGAGGAGCAGGCCGCGGCCCCGTCCCTGTGGGACGACCCGGAGGCGGCGCAGAAGATCACGAGCAAGCTTTCGCACCTCCAGGCCGAGGTGCGCAAGACCGAGGCGCTGCGCAGTCGCATCGACGACCTCGCCGTCCTCTTCGAGCTCGCCGAGGAGATGGACGACGCGGCCACCCTCGCCGAGGCCGAGGCGGAGCTCGTCTCCGTTCGCAAGGCGCTCGAGGAGATGGAGGTCCGCACCCTCCTGTCCGGTGAGTACGACGAGCGTGAGGCGCTGGTCAACATCCGCGCGGAGGCCGGCGGCGTCGACGCCTCCGACTTCGCCGAGCGCCTCCAGCGCATGTACCTGCGCTGGGCCGAGCGGCACGGGTACTCGACGGAGGTCTACGAGACGTCGTACGCGGAGGAGGCCGGCATCAAGTCGACCACCTTCGTCGTCAAGGCCCCGTACGCCTACGGCACGCTCTCGGTCGAGCAGGGCACGCACCGCCTGGTCCGCATCTCCCCGTTCGACAACCAGGGCCGCCGCCAGACCTCCTTCGCGGGCGTCGAGGTGCTGCCGGTCGTCGAGTCGTCCGACCACGTCGAGATCGACGAGTCCGAGCTGCGCGTGGACGTCTACCGCGCCTCCGGCCCCGGCGGCCAGGGCGTCAACACCACCGACTCGGCGGTGCGCATCACGCACATCCCGACCGGCATCGTGGTCTCCTGCCAGAACGAGCGGTCGCAGATCCAGAACAAGGCGAGCGCGATGAACGTCCTCCAGGCGAAGCTCCTTGAGCGCCGCCGCCAGGAGGAGCAGGCCAAGATGGACGCCCTCAAGGGCGACGGCGGCAATTCCTGGGGCAACCAGATGCGTTCGTACGTCCTGCACCCGTACCAGATGGTGAAGGACCTCCGCACGGAGTTCGAGGTCGGCAACCCGCAGGCGGTGCTGGACGGCGAGATCGACGGGTTCCTCGAAGCGGGCATTCGCTGGCGGAAGCAGCAGGAGAAGTAGCACCCAGAAGTAACCCCCGAATTCACCGGGCCTTTCGGCGCCGGACAGCCCGTCGAGCGGGCGGTCCGGCGCCGCTCGCGTACGGGTGGGAATTCGCTGGCGCAAGCGGCCCGTTGGCACTGAGCTCGCTTTGTCGACAAGGAAACTGGCTTGTGACAGGCGGGTGTTCGCCTTTTACGTCACAGTTGCATCGTTGCAGGCCAGGCAACTGTGATCATTTCGGGCATCGCACGCGCAACCGCCTTGACGCTTGTACGAAAACTGGGAAAGCTGACGCGCGGCATGCGCATGACTGGGGCGCGTGTGATCGGGGGCAGCTGAACAGGACCCCCAGCGTCCGCTGCCCCGAGCGCTGCTCCACTGACGAATCAGCTACTGGGGGTAGCACGCAGATGACCAAGAAGACGCGGGTCCGCGTAGCGCGGATCGCAGCCGGTGCGGTGATCGCGGCCGGAGCGTCCCTGACCGCGGCGGGCGCCGCCTCGGCGGTCGGCATAGACGTCAACGTCGCCGGCATCGGCGTACGCGCCGAAGCGGACGAGAACGGCCTGGAGGCCGGTCTCGGCATCGGCAACGATGGTGACCCGGGCGGTGTCGACGGCGGCGCCGACCAGGGTGGCACGGGTGACCAGGGCGGTACCGGTGACCAGGGCGGTACCGGCGACCAGGGTGGCACGGGCGACCAGGGTGGCACGGGCGACCAGGGTGGCACGGGCGACCAGGGTGGCACGGGCGACCAGGGTGGCACGGGCGACCAGGGCGGCACGGGCGACCAGGGCGGCACGGGCGACCAGGGTGGCACGGGCGACCAGGGTGGCACGGGCGACCAGGGTGGCACGGGCGACCAGGGCGGTACCGGCGACCAGGGCGGTACCGGCGACCAGGGTGGCACCGGCGACCAGGGTGGCACCGGCGACCAGGGCGGTACCGGTGACCAGGGTGGCACGGGCGACCAGGGCGGTACCGGTGACCAGGGTGGCACGGGCGACCAGGGCGGTACCGGTGACCAGGGTGGCACGGGCGACCAGGGCGGTACGGGCGACCACGGCGGTACCGGCAACAACGGCGGTACCGGCAACAACGGCGGTACCGGCAACAACGGCGGTACCGGCAACAACGGCGGTACCGGCAACAACGGCGGCACCGGCAACAACGGCGGTACCGGCAACAACGGCGGCACCGGGGACCAGGGCGGCACCGCCACCGGCGGCTCCGTGACCGGCGGCGACGACGCCGGCACCTGCACCGTCGACCTCGACGGTGCCGAGTGCGCCGACAACACCGACACCGACTCCGCCGGCTCCAAGCCGGTCGAGCAGGGCAAGGCCAAGGAGGAGCTCGCCGAGACCGGCGCCGCCGAGACCTCGTTCCTGCTCATCGGTGCCGCGACGATGATCGCCGGCGGCATCGGCTTCCGTATGCTGCCGCGCCTCGTGGGCGGTGGCCGTACGGTCGCCTAAAGGGCCGTAGAGCGACGGAAGGGCCCGGGCGGGCCGACCATGGCCCCGCCCGGGCCCTTCCGTGCGTACAGCGCCGTACAGCGACGTACAGCGATGTACAGCGACGTACAGTGAATCCTTACGCGGTCTGGTGGGCCAGCAGGACCACCGCCGCAACCAGAATGACCAGGAGCGCCAGCAGGGCCACCGGGCTCAGTCCACCGAAGGGGCCCTCCTGCTCGAGGCGCTCCCGGTTCGCCCGGCAGACGGGGCACCGGCCCTCGCTGACGGGCGCCGCGCAGTTGGCGCACACCAGTCGGTCGTAGGTCATGCGCTCTCCTCCTCCCGCGCGGCGGAGCCGCAGACGCGGACCGTGCACCGTGACGCGGACTGTGCACACAGTTCTCTCCGCACAACGCTCAGGGAAACGCATCCGTTCCCCCTACCACTGTGCCAGCTCCGGAGAGTTTAGGCGCGCCCCGCCGGATTCCCCCGGTCCGGGCTTGTACCTCACCCGGACAAAAGGCGCAAGGCAGAACGCCGACTGCACGCGGCATCCCCAGTCGCGTATGGTCACGCACACCTACTCCCGGCCGACCGTGGTGCACCCGTGATCCGATTCGACAACGTCTCCAAGACCTACCCGAAGCAGAACCGCCCCGCGCTGAGGGACGTCTCCCTCGAGATCGAAAAGGGCGAGTTCGTCTTCCTGGTGGGGTCCTCCGGCTCCGGAAAGTCCACCTTCCTGCGGCTGGTCCTGCGCGAGGAGCGCGCCAGCCACGGCACGGTGCACGTTCTGGGCAAGGACCTCGCCCGGCTGTCCAACTGGAAGGTGCCGCACATGCGGCGCCAGCTCGGAACCGTCTTCCAGGACTTCCGCCTGCTGCCCAACAAGACCGTCGCGCAGAACGTGGCGTTCGCGCAGGAGGTCATCGGCAAGCCGCGCGGCGAGATCCGCAAGGCCGTCCCCCAGGTCCTCGACCTCGTCGGCCTCGGCGGCAAGGAGGACCGGATGCCGGGCGAGCTGTCCGGCGGTGAGCAGCAGCGGGTCGCCATCGCGCGCGCGTTCGTCAACCGGCCGATGCTGCTGATCGCCGACGAGCCGACCGGCAACCTGGACCCGCAGACCTCCGTGGGCATCATGAAGCTGCTGGACCGGATCAACCGCACCGGTACCACCGTCATCATGGCGACGCACGACCAGAACATCGTCGACCAGATGCGCAAGCGGGTCATCGAGCTGGAGAAGGGCCGTCTCGTACGCGACCAGGCGCGCGGCGTCTACGGCTACCAGCACTGAGCACCAGCAGCACCCCGCAGCAAGGAAAGGCTGAACGCACGCGATGCGCGCCCAGTTCGTACTGTCGGAGATCGGTGTCGGCCTCCGTCGCAATCTCACGATGACCTTCGCCGTCATCGTCTCCGTGGCTCTGTCACTCGCCCTCTTCGGCGGTGCGCTGCTCATGCGCGAGCAGGTCAGCGTGATGAAGGACTTCTGGTACGACAAGGTCAACGTCACGATCTACCTCTGCAACAAGAACGACGCCGCGGCAGGCGGAACGTGCAACAAGGGCGCGGTCACCGCCCAGCAGAAGAAGGAGATCGAGGCCGACCTCAAGAAGCTGGACAACATCGTGGAGAAGGTCCACCACGAGACGGCGGACGAGGCGTACAAGCACTACAAGGAGCAGTACGGCGACACCGCCATCGCCAGCATCATCACGCCGGACCAGATGCAGGAGTCGTACCGGGTCAAGCTGAAGGACCCGGAGAAGTACAAGGTCGTGGCGACCGCGTTCGCGGGGCGGGCCGGTGTGCACTCCGTACAGGACCAGCGCCAGACGCTGGAGAACCTGTTCCAGATGATGCGGGGCATGAACGTCGCCGCCCTGTGCGTCATGGCGTTGATGCTCGTCATCGCACTGATGCTGATCGTCAACACGGTGCGCGTCTCGGCGTTCAGCCGGCGCCGGGAGACCGGCATCATGCGGCTGGTCGGCGCGTCGAGCTTCTACATCCAGATGCCGTTCATCATGGAGGCCGCCGTCGCGGGCCTGCTGGGCGGCGTCGTGGCCTGCGTGATGCTGCTGGTCGGCCGGTACTTCATGATCGACGCGGGGCTCAACCTCGCCCAGAGCATGCCGCTGGTCAACTTCATCGGCTGGGACGCGGTGATAACGGTGCTGCCGCTCGTCGTCGTCATCGGCCTGTTGATGCCCTCCCTTGCGGCTGCCATCGCGCTGCGCAAGTACCTGAAGGTGTGACGATCGCCCCTGGCGCCGTACGGTCAACAACCGTACGGCGCCTTTCGCTTGTCCTAGAGTGGTCGCCATGCTGGGCCCCGAGTTCTGTACCCGGCCCCGCGGCGCTCGCGGCCGCGGGGCGGCCCTGACATTGGTCTTCGCCTCCGTCCTCGCCGCCGCCGCGGTGACCAACTGCCTTCCCCAGGAGGAGGACCCGCCCGAGCGGCCCGTCTCCCGGGCCGCCCCCGGCGCCGGTGCCGGGCGCGGCGAGGTCGACCGGCGGGAGCTGGCCCGCGCGGCGGCCGAGGCCATGGCGGACGGCAAGTCCGGCGCCAAGGCGGCCCAGGAGGTCGTCAGCCGCAGCGGCGACCGCTGGGGCGCCGTCTACGACCAGCGCGCGTACGAGGAGTTCGAGCAGGCCCTGGACGGGCGGTACACGGGTGTCGGCCTGTCCGCCCGCCGCGCCGCCGACGGGCGTATCGAGGTGGACCGCGTCCAGCCCGGCGGCCCGGCGGACCGGGCGGGCCTGAAGGCCGGGGACCGGATCCGCACGGTCGACGGCCGCCGCGTGGACGGCCGCCCCGCCGCCGAGGTCGTCGCCCTGCTGCGGGGGGACGGCGCACCGCCCGGCTCGGTCGTCTCCGTCGGGGTGCAGCGCGGCACGCGCGCGTGGAGCGAGACGCTGCGGCGGGCCAGGCTCGCCACCGAGGACGTGACCGTGCAGCGGCTGGACGACGGCGCCGTGAGGATCAGGGTCGCGGCGTTCACCAAGGGCACGGGGCAGCGGATCAGGGACGCCGTGCGCAAGGCCCCCAAGGGCGCGGGTGTCCTGCTGGACCTGCGGGGCAACAGCGGCGGCCTGGTCACCGAGGCCGTCACGGCGGCCTCCGCGTTCCTGGACGGCGGCCTCGTCGCCACGTACGACGTACACGGCAGGGAACAGGCGCTGTACGCCCAGCCGGGCGGCGACACCGGCAGGCCCCTGGTGGCACTGGTCGACGGCGGCACCATGAGCGCGGCCGAGCTGCTCGCGGGGGCCCTGAAGGACCGTGGCCGGGCGGTCACCGTCGGTAGCCGGACCTTCGGGAAGGGGTCGGTCCAGATGCCGAGCCGGCTGCCCGACGGATCGGTCGCCGAGCTGACCGTCGGCCACTACCGCACGCCCGCCGGGCACGGCGTCGACGGCCGCGGCATCACGCCGGACCTGGTGGCCACCGACCGCGCCGAGGAGCGGGCCCGCACGGTATTGAGTGGCCTCGGGGGCGGCTCGTAGTGCGAAAATGGGGGCACTATGGCCAAGGAAAAGAACACAGGGCGCAAACTGATCGCGCAGAACAAGAAGGCGCGGCACGACTACACCATCATCGACACCTACGAGTGCGGGCTGGTGCTGACCGGCACCGAGGTGAAGTCGCTGCGCCAGGGGCGGGCCTCGCTGGTGGACGGGTTCGTCCAGATCGACGGCAACGAAGCCTGGCTGCACAACGTGCACGTACCGGAGTACGCGCAGGGGACGTGGACCAACCACAGTGCCCGCCGCAAGCGGAAGCTGCTGATGCACCGGTACGAGATCGACAAGCTGGAGTCGAAGTCCCAGGAGACGGGTCACACCATCGTGCCCCTGTCGCTGTACTTCAAGGACGGCCGGGCGAAGGTCGAGATCGCGCTGGCGAAGGGCAAGAAGGAGTACGACAAGCGCCAGACGCTGCGGGAGAAGCAGGACCGCCGTGAGGCGGAGCGGGTGATCTCGGCGGTCAAGCGCCGCGAGCGGGCCTGACCGGCTCGGCCCGCCGCCCCGACAACCGCCCGCAGCTCCGGAACCGCCGGTCGCCCCGGAATAGGCTGGCACCGTCCGGCGTTGGTCACGTACGATGGCACCTGCCCCTCACAGCGGGGGCGCGCCCCCTCGGGGGCAGGGTTTGAAAAATCAACATGGGGATGATCGGTTTCGACAGCGGATGTCGAAGCAGGGGAAGCGTGTCGAGGAAGCGGCAATGATCTCGTAAACCATATGTCGCAAAAAATAATCGCCAACACCAAGCGCGATTCCTTCGCCCTCGCTGCCTAAGTAGCGAGCTTGCGAAGTGTCAGCCCGGGGCTGTTCCCGACCCGGATCCTGGCATCAGCTAGGGAACTAAACCTCTAGACCCGGTCACGGGGTGCAGAGGGAAACCAAACAGTGACTGAGCCCGTCGGAGACTTGTCCGCGTGATCTCCGGGGCCGAGAAAATCGCAGCGGACTGCACACGGAGAAGCCCTGATTCTGCACCGTTGGACGCGGGTTCGATTCCCGCCATCTCCACTCATCCCATGTGGGCAAAGACCCTCTGACCTGCGAAAACTTCGCCAGGGCAGGGGGCTTTGTCATGTCGTGGCAGCACGGCGGGTCAAACGGGACTGAGCTGCGTGCCCAGTGCGGCGGGCAACCCTGCTCGCCCGCGGTCACCGGTAGCTCAGTAGTGATACCGGGCCTTGAGGATCTTCACTTCCTTCTCGTCCGCCCGGTACACGAGCCGGTGCTCGTCGTCGATGCGCCGGGACCAGTAGCCCGACAGGCCGCCCTTCAGGGCTTCGGGCTTGCCGATGCCGGTGAACGGGTCGCGCTGGATCTCGCCGATCAGGCGAGTGATCCGTCGCGCCATCTTCCGGTCCGAGGCGAGCCAGAACAGGAAGTCCTCCCAGCCGTCGGGGTCGAAGTGAACGCTCCTCACTCCTCGCCCCCGGCCATCTCCCTCAGTTCATCCATGGTCGTGGCGATCGTGGGCGCGCTCGCGCGGTCCCGGGCGACGGCCTCCATCAGGCGCTTGGCGTTCTCGGGGGAACGCAGCAGGTAGACGGTCTCCTGCCACGAATCGTAGTCGTCGGCGGACATGAGGACGGCGTCGCCGCTCTTGGAGCTGATCCGCACGGGGGTGTGATCGTTGTTGACGCGCTCGATGAGCGGGAACAGCGTGGCCCTGGCTTCGCTGGCGCTTATGGACATGGCGGTCAAACTCCTGTCTCGATAGTACGGGTCTACGGTACCGCACTCGTACCGGAAAGTCGTACGACTGGCCCGCCTCAGACCCATCACCCCATGGGGGCGGGGCCGCGTGTCGTCATGACAGCCGGGCCTTCGCTGTGCCCAGGACCGCCAGGGCCAGGGCGAGTGCGGCTGCCGCGATCGGCACGGCGTACCCGGCGGGGGCGCCGGCGTGCTCGACCGTCCAGCCGCCGGACGCGGAGCCCACCGCTATACCGCCGAGCAGGGCGGTGACGGCGAGCGTCATGCCCTCGTTGAGCTGCGCCGTCGGCGTCAGGCGCTGGACCAGCGTCATGCCCGTCACCATGGTCGGCGCGGTCGCCATCCCCGCCAGCAGCAGCGCGCCCGACAGCGCGAGCAGCGAACCGGTGCCGGTCGCCGCGAGCAGCGGCAGCGACATCAGGGCGGTCATCGCGGCGAGGCAGGCCGGCAGCCGGCGCCCCACGTGGCGGGCCGGCCGCACCGAGCCGTACACCAGGCCCGCCACGCACGAACCGGCCGCCTGGAGCGCCAGCACCGCGCCGGCCGCCGGGCCGTCCACGAAGGCGAGCGTGACGACCTCCATCGACCCGAAGACCGCGCCCGTCGCCAGGAACACCGCCAGCAGGGCAGGCATACCGGGCGTACGCAGCGGTGTGCGCGCCCGGCCGGTGCGGGGCGAGACGGGGGGCTCGGTCGCGCGCTGTGCCGCGAACACCAGCACCCCGGTGAGCAGCAGGACCGCACCGGTCAGGGTGCCGGCCTCCGGGAACAGGGCGGCGCACAGGAACGCGGCGAGCACCGGGCCCAGCATGAAGCACAGCTCGTCGGCGGCCTGCTCGAAGGCGTTCGCGGTGTGGACGGCTGTCGGGTCGTCCCGGTGCAGGTGCGCCCACCGGGCGCGGGACATACCGCCGGTGTTGGGTGTCGTCGCGGTCGCGGCGTACGCGGCGAACAGGGTCCACGCGGGCGCGTGGTGGTGTACGCACAGCAGCAGGGCCAGCGACCCGAGGACGGCCACCACGGTGGCGGGCACGGCGACGGGCGCCTGCCCGTACCGGTCCACCAGCCGTGCGGTGAACGGTGCCACCAGCGCGGTGGCGGCGAGCCCGGTGGCGGTGACGGCGCCGGCGAGGGCGTAGGAACCGTACGCGCCGGCGATCATGATGACCGCGCTCACGCTGAACATGCCCATGGGGAGGCGGGCTATCAGGTTCCCGGCGGTGAAGGCCCGGGCGCCCGGCGTCGCGAACAGGCGGCGGTAGGAGGCGAGGGCTCCGGGCGGCTTGCGGGCGGGCTTCGTGGCTCGCTGCTCCTGGTAGCGCGGGGTCAGGACCAGGGACTCGGGGGTGAGGGCGAGCAGCGGAGGGTTCGTCGTTCGCGGCATGCGCTCAGCCTCGCCTCGCGGGGCGCTGCCGGTCCAACACCTGGTGAGACCCCATTGACGCACCCTCGTTGTAAATTCGGCGCGTGGCCCATGACATCGAACCCCGGCTGCTGCGCGCCTTCGTGGCCGTCGCCGACGAGCTGCACTTCACCCGCGCCGCCGCCCGGCTGTACGTCGCCCAGCAGGCGCTCAGCCGCGACATCCGGCGCTTGGAGCGGGAGTTGGGCGCCGAGCTGTTCACCCGTACCACCCGGCAGGTGGCGCTCACGGTGGACGGCGAGCGGCTGCTGCCGTACGCGAACGGCGTGCTGGCGGCGTACGACGAGCTGGGCGCCGCCTTCGCCGACGAGGCGCGGCCGCTGCTGGTGGACCTCAACACGGACGGCATGATCAGCGGGCGGGTGCTGGCACGGGCCCGCGAACTGGCCCCTCAGTGCGAGCTGATGGCCCGCTACGAGAGCGGGCTGACCGGCGCGGCCACCAAGATCGTCGCCGGACGGCTCGACGTGTCCTTCGGGCGGTTCGCCGGCCTGCCGTCCGCCGTACGCGCCCGGCTGGCGGCGCAGCCCGTACGGTACGAGCCGATGGCCGTGCTGCTGCCGCCCGATCACCCGCTGGCCGGCCGGCCGGAGGTGGAACTGGCCGCGCTCGCCGGCGAGTCCGTGTACGCGGGTGCCGGCAACCCCGGCACCAGGGAGTGGACCGACCTGGCTGAGCGGCTCTTCGCGGGGCGCGGGATCAAGGTCGCCCCGCCGGCGCCGGTGGCGATCGGGTTCGAGGAGTTCCGCCGGGTCATGGCCAAAACCCGTACGCCTGTCCTGGTCGCCGTTGACTTTCCGGCCGTGCCCGGGAGCGTGCTCCGGCCACTGGTCGACCCCGTACCGCTGTCACCGGTGTCGCTGGTGTGGCGCAAGGGGCTGAAGCACCCGGGGCTCGACGCGCTGCGTGCGGCGGCGGCCGCCTTCGCCGGGGAGGAGGGGTGGCTGGAGCGGCCGACCGGGGCCTGGCTTCCGGAGGGTGATTTGTTGCACATGTGCACGAATCAATGAACTGTAAGCCCCTCTGTCACAGGCGTGCGCTACATTCATGGTCCGGGTGCAGTGTGGTGGGGGCGCTCCGGCAGGGTGGGGGCCCGGTCCGGCGCGAGTACCCAGATGTTCCGTGTGCGCACCCTTGGTCCATTCAGTGGGGGATGTGCGTACAAAGTGGACAATTGGCGAGAAGGTGCCCGAGATGGGCACCAGAATGAGCCACTCGACAGCACCGTCCAAGTGGACAGCCTGAGCGCGTTCGACGCGTTCGACGCCTTTGGGCGTCGGGGTGACGGTGCCGGACTCCAGCCCGACGGCCATGGACACCAGGCCGGTACGCCTGGATACCAGGCCGACCCGCACGGCTACCACGCCGACGGCCTCGAACCCCACGACCCGGGCTACCGGACCGGCGGTTCCGGCTACGCGGCCGACGGGCCGGGCTACGCCGCCGATGGCTCCGGCTATCGCACCGACGGTTCCGGGCACGCGGCCGACGAGCTGGGCTACCGCGCCGACGGTTCGGGGCACGCGGCCGGTGACGGGTTCGGACACCAGCCCGGCGACTTCGGCCTCGGCCATGAGGACGAGACCATCGCCTACCGGGCCGACAGCCTCGGCCTGGAGCCCGGTGGCCCGGAGTTCCAGACCGCCCAGCTCCCGGCCGTGACCGCCACCGCCACCCCCACCGTGGCCGCGACCGTCCCGGGACCGGCGTCCGTACCCGCGTCCGCGCCGACGGAGCAGGAGCCGTCCGACGGGCCGGTGTTCGTCGACGAGAGCGGCCGCCGCAGCAAGAAGCTCCGCAAGCTCGGCTGGGTGCTGGCGACCGCGTGCGCGGTGTACGCCATCACGCTCGTCGTCGCGGTGATCGGCGGCAACTCCGCCGCGCCCTGGCTGCTCATACCCGGCCCCGCCGACGAGAAGAAGACCGAGACCACCCGGGTCGAGCCCGTGCCGAGCACCAGCGAGGCGCCCAGGGACGACACCGGCGGGGACGTCCCCGACTCCCCGGCGCCCACCGACTCCACGGGCGCGGTCATCCCGCAGCCCGCCGACGGCGCCTCGCAGGGCGTGTCCGCCACCCCCCGCCCCGGCGAGTCCTCGGCGCCGGACGTCACGCCCAGCCGTGAAACCGGCGGCGGCCCGGACGACGAAAAGCCCGGCAACAGGCCCACCGTGTCCCGGCCCACCGACGACGGCGCCACCCGTCAGCCGCCGCCCGTCACCCCGCCTCAGACGGCGAACCCGGACCCCACGGACACGCCGACGACTCCCACGGAAGAACCCACCGACCCGCCGGTCGAAGAAAGCGGCGGTCAGCCCATGGCCGCGGAAGGCGCACAGTAAATGACAACCTCAGGCAGACGGCGCGCCAAGAAGATGCGCGCCGTCCGGCGCAGGCTGCCCATGCGCTATCTGCTGCCCTCGGTCTTCCTGGTCGCACTCTTCGCGATGCTGATGCTGCGCGGCTATGTGCACAACGAGATCCAGCCCGATCACCGCATCCGGCTCCTCGAAGACCGCGACCAAGTGCCCCCGGCCATGCACAAGGGCGGCCCGGTCATCGACGCCCGCGACCCGGAGAAGCCCGTCAGTCTGAACGTCCCGAACGACAAGATCGTTCTGACCTTCGACGACGGCCCGGACCCGGTCTGGACGCCCAAGGTCCTCGACCAGCTGAAGGAGCACGACGCCCGCGCGGTCTTCTTCGTCACCGGCGCCATGACCGCCCGCCACCCCGACCTGGTCGAGCGGATGGTGAACGAGGGCCACGAGGTGGGCCTGCACACCTTCAACCACCCCGACCTGTCCCTCCAGTCGCAGGAGCGCATCGACTGGGAGCTGTCCCAGAACCAGATGGCGCTCGCGGGCGCGTCGGGAGTCCGCTCCTCCCTCTTCCGCGCGCCGTACTCGAACTTCGTCTGGCACTTGGACAACAAGAACTGGGACCTGATCAAGTACGCCGGCAGCCGCGGCTACATCGCGGCGTTCAACGACACCGACAGCCACGACTGGCGACGGCAGGGCGTCGACAAGATCGTCAAGAACGCCACGCCGAAGCCCGGCAAGGGCGCGATCGTCCTCATGCACGACTCCGGCGGCAACCGCGAGCAGACGGTCGCCGCACTCGCCCGCTTCCTGCCGCAGCAGAAGGCGAAGGGCTACGAGTTCACCACGCTCACCGAGGCCCTCGGAGCGCCCAGCGCGCACACCGAGGTCAGCGGCATGGAGCTGTGGAAGGGCAAGGCGTTCGTCTACGCCGTCGGCATCTCCGAGAACATCACCGGCGTCCTGGTGGGCGGCCTCGCGATCGTCGGCGTCCTCGTCATCGGACGCTTCGGCCTGATGCTCGTCCTCGCCTTCGCGCACGCCCGCAAGGTCCGCCGCCGCCGCTTCCGCTGGGGCCCTCCCGTCACCGAACCGGTCACCGTGCTGGTCCCGGCGTACAACGAGAAGGAGTGCATCGAGAACACGGTCCGCTCGCTGATGGCGAGTGACCATCCGGTCGAGGTCATCGTCATCGACGACGGGTCCTCGGACGGCACCGCCGACATCGTCGAGCGGATGTGGCTGCCCAACGTACGCGTCGTCCGCCAGGAGAACTCCGGGAAGCCCGCCGCCCTCAACAACGGCATCGCGCACGCCAGCCACGACATCATCGTGATGATGGACGGCGACACGGTCTTCGAGCCGTCCACCGTCCGCCAGCTGGTGCAGCCCTTCGGCGACCAGCGCGTCGGCGCGGTCGCCGGCAACGCCAAGGTCGGCAACCGCGACACCCTCATCGGCGCCTGGCAGCACATCGAGTACGTGATGGGCTTCAACCTCGACCGCCGCATGTACGACGTGCTGCGCTGCATGCCCACCATCCCGGGTGCGGTCGGCGCCTTCCGCCGTACCGCTCTGGAGCGGGTGGGCGGCATGAGCGAGGACACCCTCGCCGAGGACACCGACATCACCATGGCCATCCACCGCGACGGCTGGCGCGTCGTGTACGCGGAGAACGCCCGCGCCTGGACCGAGGCCCCCGAGTCAGTCCAGCAGCTGTGGTCCCAGCGCTACCGCTGGAGCTACGGCACCATGCAGGCCATCTGGAAGCACCGCGGCGCCGTGTTCGACCGCGGCCCCTCCGGCCGCTTCGGCCGCGTCGGCCTGCCGCTGGTCTCCCTCTTCATGGTGATCACACCGCTGCTCGCGCCGCTCATCGACGTCTTCCTGCTGTACGGCCTGATCTTCGGCCCCACCCAGAAGACGATCCTGGCGTGGCTGGGCGTCCTCCTGGTGCAAGCGGTGTGCGCGGCGTACGCCTTCCGGCTCGACAAGGAGAAGATGACCCACCTCATCTCCCTGCCGCTCCAGCAGATCCTCTACCGGCAGCTGATGTACGTCGTGCTGCTCCAGTCCTGGATCACCGCTCTCACCGGCGGCCGCTTGCGCTGGCAGAAACTGCGCCGTACCGGGGTCGTGGAGGCACCCGGCTCCATTCCCACGCAGCGTGCCTCCCACAGTGACGATCGGAGCGCGGTCGGATGACGGGCAATTACACGGGCGGGTCCTACGACGACCGTTACGAGGCCTGGCCGCACGAGCGGTCCGGGGCGGACGACGCGACGCAGCCGTACCCGCCGACCGCACCGGAGGCGGACCACTTCGCGCCCTTCGGAACGACGCACCACACCCCGCCGCACGCGCACTTCGCCTCGGAACCGGATCCGTTCGCGTCCGCCACGACGGAGCGGGCGCCGCAGACGTACCCGTCGTACGAACAGGAACCCGGCTTCCCTTCCGTGGAACCGGACCCCTTCACCCAGCCCTACGGGCAGCCCTACGCGCAACCCGGCGGCCAGACCTGGACGGCGCCCCAGCAGCCGGCCTACGAGGCCGCTCACCCGTCGGCCTCCGCGACCCTCACCGCGCCCGGCACCGTCCCTCGGGTGGAGCCCGAGCCCGCCCCCGCCGCCGAAGCCGCCGAAGCCGCCGAAGCCGCCGAAGCCGCGCCGAAGAGGCCCGGCCGCGACCGGTACTTCGACCTGCTGCGGGCGCTCGCCCTCTTCCGAGTGGTGCTCTACCACCTGACCGGCTGGATGTGGCTCCCGCTGGTCTTCCCGTCGATGGGCGTCATGTTCGCCCTCGCGGGCAACCTGATGGCGCGCTCCCTCAAGCGCCCGCCCGGCCAGGTCATCAAGAGCCGGGTCCGGCGCCTGCTGCCCCCGCTGTGGGCCGCCGGTGCCGTCGGCGTGACCGGCATGCTGGTGCAGGGCTGGGGCCCGGCGGAGGGGGAGGACACCCTCACCTGGTGGCTGGAGCTGCTGTTCTGGGTCCTGCCGCTCAGCGACCCGCCCAACGCCGCCGAGCTGGCCGGTGTCCCCGGCATCCTGCCCGGGACCTGGGCCGAGCCCTTCGCCGGCCCCCTGTGGTACATCCGCGCCTACCTCTGGTTCGTCCTGCTGTCGCCGCTCTTCCTGGCGGCCCTGCGCAAGCAGCCGTGGGTGACGATCGCCGCGCCGCTCGTGCTGATGGCCGCGCTGAATTTCGGCTACCTCCAGGCCGCCGAGGAGATCGCCCCGATCCTGTACGGCATCGGCGAGTTCGGCGCCTGCTGGATCCTCGGCATGGCGCACCAGGAGGGCGTCCTGAAGCGCCTGCCCAACTACGTGATCCCGTCCATCGCGCCGTTCATCATGGGCTTCGGCATCTGGTGGGCCGTCGATCACGGGCTGAGCGCCGAGAACCAGCTGGGGAACATGCCGTTCGCCTCCGCCTTCTGGGGCTTCGGGTTCGTCCTCCTGCTGCTGCACTTCAGCCCGTCGTGGTCCGAGTGGCCGCGCCTGCTGGAGCGCTTCGACGGCGCCATCACGCTGCTCAACTCGCGTGCCGTGACCATCTACCTCTGGCACAACGTCTGCATCGCCATCGCCGTGACGATGTGGAACCGGCTGTGGTCCCTGGAAGTGATGTGGCGCGACCTGCCGTGGCTGATGAACAGCCCATGGCCGACCCTGATCTTCAGCTGGTCGTTGATCGCCTACTGCATTCTGATGTTCGGCTGGCTGGAGGACGTGGCCGCCAAGCGGCGGCCGAGGCTGTGGCCGTCCGGCGCGACCACGCGGAACAACGCGACCACGCGGAACAAGAAGGGCCTTGTCGCATGATGCTGCGTGCCAGGTGGCTGCTGCTCGCGGTCGCCCCCCTCCTCGTCCTCACCATCTTCGTCGCCACCCCCACCCCGAAGCCGGCGGATCAGCAGGCGGCCGGTCAGTCGGAGAGCCAGGGCGCCGCCAAGCGGGCGGAGGAGGAGCTGGAGTCGGCCGAGGACCTGCTCGCCAAGATGCCGCCCGGCCTCGCGGCCCCGGACAAGAAGGAGCTGGCCCACCAGATCCTCGGCTCCGCCATGAACTCCACGAAGGACTGGCGCACGCTGTACGGCCACATCGCGGACAGCGACGACGGCGACGGCTACTGCGGTGGCGTGATCGGCTTCTGCTCCGGCACCAAGGACATGCTGGTCCTGGTCGAGTCGTACACCAAGGAGCACCCGGACAACGGCCTGGCCGAGTACGTAACCGCGCTGCGCGCGGTCAACGGCACGGACTCGCACGAGGGCCTGGGCGCTGGCTTCATGGAAGCGTGGCGGGAGGAGAGCGAGAAGCCCGCCTTCCGCAAGGCCCAGGACAGGGTCCGGGACACGATGTACTTCACGTCGGCCGTCGACCTCGCCAAGCTGGACGGCCTGGGCACGCTCGGCCAGTTCATCTACTACGACGCGATGGTCTTCCACGGCCCCGGCATCGACAAGAACGGCTTCTACGAGATCCGCGAGCGGGTCCGGGCCGCCCACAAGACCAAGGCCGAGGGCGGCAAGGAGAAGGCGTACCTCGACGCGTTCCTCGACGAATGCCGCAAGGTGATGCTGGAGGCGAACCCCGACCAGGACACCAGCCGCATCGACACCACCCAGCGCGCCTTCCTGCGCGACGGCAACCTCACCCTGAAGACGCCCCTGGTCTGGCAGATGTACGGGCAGACGTTCCGCGTGTCGTAAAGCCTCACCGTCGTCTCAGACGGCACGTGAGAGCAAGGTTTCAGCCCGGTCACGTCATATGACCGGGCTGAAACGCATCCTCCCTAGCGTCGGTCCTGACGGGATTCAGGAGCTGACAGCAGCAGTGGAGGTACGCGATGAGCGGCCGGTGGATCGAGCAGTGGGACCCTGAGGACGAGACCTTCTGGCGGGAGAAGGGGGAGAAGATCGCCAAGCGGAATCTGCTCTTCTCCGTCTTCTCCGAGCACATCGGGTTCTCCATCTGGTCGCTGTGGTCCGTGATGGTCCTGTTCATGGGCCCGCAGTACGGCATCGACCCGGCCGGCAAGTTCGCCCTGATCGCCGTGGCGACGCTGGTCGGCGCCATGATCCGGGTCCCGTACACCTTCGCCGTCGCCCGCTTCGGCGGCCGCAACTGGACGATCTTCAGCGCGCTGCTGCTCCTGCTGCCCACGGGCGCCGCGTACGCCGTCATGGAGCCGGGCACGTCGTACAGCACCTTCCTGCTGGTCGCCGCGCTCACCGGCGTGGGCGGCGGCAACTTCGCCTCCTCGATGACGAACATCAACGCCTTCTTCCCGCTCCACAAGAAGGGCTGGGCCCTCGGCCTCAACGCGGGCGGCGGCAACATCGGCGTCCCCGTCGTCCAGCTGGTCGGCCTGCTCATCATCGGTACGGCAGGGGCCGCCCAGCCGCGGATCGTCCTCGGCATCTACATCCCGCTGATCGTGATCGCCGCCGTGTGCGCCGCGCTCCACATGGACAACCTGGCGCCCGTGAAGAACGACACCGGCGCCGTCAAGGAGGCCGTCAAGGACGCCCACACCTGGATCATGGCGTTCCTCTACATCGGCACCTTCGGCTCGTTCATCGGCTACAGCTTCGCCTTCGGCCTGGTCCTGCAGACCCAGTTCGGGCGTACGCCGCTCCAGGCCGCGTCCCTCACCTTCATCGGCCCGCTGCTCGGCTCGCTGATCCGGCCGTTCGGCGGCTCCCTCGCCGACAGGCACGGCGGCGCCCGCATCACCCTGTGGACCTTCGTCTCCATGGCCGCCGCGACCGGCGTGGTCGTCTACGCGTCCGTCATCGAGTCGCTCGCCGTCTTCCTCGTCGGCTTCATCTCCCTGTTCATCCTCAGCGGGCTCGGCAACGGCTCCACGTTCAAGATGATCCCCGCCATCTTCCAGGCCAAGGCGCACGCCTCGGGACTGGAGGGCGAGCAGGCCGACGCGTACGGACGGCGGCTGTCCGGCGCCGCGATCGGACTGATCGGGGCGATCGGCGCGATCGGCGGGCTCGGCATCAACCTGGCCTTCCGGCAGTCCTTCCAGACCGCCGGCACCGGCACCTCCGCCTTCGTCGCCTTCCTCCTCTTCTACGGTGCGTGCGTGACCGTCACCTGGGCGGTATACCTTCGCCGCCCGGTGGAGGTCCCCGCCAAGCGGCAGCTCAGCTACTCCGAGGTGTGAACGCCCACGGTCGTAACGGGGGGGAAATACCAGTGAACCGAGACCGTCACGGATCCTTGCCAGTCTCTGGTGTCATGCACGAGCACGAGCATGGTTCCCACGGCCCGCTGGCCGGGTTCACCGTCGGCGTCACCGCGGCCCGCCGCGCGGACGAGCTGGGCGCGCTGCTGGAACGCCGCGGCGCGGCCGTCCAGCACGCCCCGGCGCTGCGGATCGTGCCACTCGCCGACGACGCCGAGCTCCTCGACGCCACCAAGGCCCTCATCGGCCAGGCCCCGGACATCGTGGTCGCCACCACCGCGATCGGCTTCCGGGGCTGGCTGGAGGCGGCCGACGGCTGGGGGTACGGGGAGGACCTGCTCGACCGTTTGCGCGGGGCGCAGGTCCTCGCCCGGGGCCCCAAGGTCAAGGGCGCGGTACGGGCGGCCGGGCTGACCGAGGAGTGGTCGCCCGCCTCGGACTCCATGGCGGAGGTACTGGACCGGCTCCTCGGCCAGGACGTCACCGGCCGCCGCATCGCGCTCCAGCTGCACGGCGAGCCGCTGCCCGGGTTCGTCGAGGCGCTGCGCGACGCGGGCGCCGACGTCGTGGTCGTCCCGGTCTACCGGTGGATGCCGCCCGAGGACCTCGCGCCCCTGGACCGGCTCATCGACGCGACCGTCTCCCGGTCGCTGGACGCGGTGACCTTCACCAGCGCCCCGGCTGGCGCGTCGATGCTGGCCCGCGCCGAGGACCGGGGCCTGCTGCCCGAGCTGCTCGACGCGCTGCGCCACGACGTGCTGGCCGCCTGCGTCGGGCCGGTCACCGCCCTGCCGCTCCAGGCGCACGGCATCGACACCGTCCAGCCGGCCCGCTTCCGGCTCGGCCCCCTGGTGCAGCTGCTGTGCCAGGAGCTGCCCGGGCGGGCCCGCACCCTCCCCGTCGCCGGGCGCCGCATCGAGATCCGGGGCCACGCGGTCCTGGTCGACGGCGACCTGCGCCCCGTGCCGCCGGCCGGCATGTCCCTGCTCCACTCGCTGGCCCGCCGCCCCGGCTGGGTCGTCTCCCGCGCCGACCTGCTGCGCGCCCTGCCGGGCGCCGGCCGCGACGAGCACGCCGTGGAGACCGCGATGGCCCGCCTCCGCTCGGCCCTGGGCGCGCCCAAACTGATTCAGACGGTCGTCAAGCGCGGCTACCGCCTGGCCCTGGACCCGGGCGCGGACGCCAAGTACGCGGACGCGTAGGGGGTCATCGCGGCACGCGGTGGACGTTGTGCTCCATAACGTCGGTCAGCGGACTCGCCGCGGCGGGGAGGTCCTTGTCGTCGTGGAGACGACGAGGCCGTGGTGAGCCGCTGTAGCGCAGACAAGCCAGTCGACGACGGACAGGCTCTGGTGCCGGCCTCGCTGGGCGAGGCGGTACTGCGCCGTCTCGATCCACTGCCATGCGCCCTTGGGGACGGGCACGTCCGGTTAGAGAGCGCCGAACATGTCCGTCATCGCGTCGTACTCGTCGAGGTTCCGTGCCGAGCGGCGGAACTCCGTGCGCTGCGGGCGACAAGAACCGATGCTGCCCTCGTCGGTTTCGTGTCCCCACGCGTCGCCGAGGGCGGGGTCGCGCTGGAGCCGCCGGACGGCGGTCGAGTCGACCAAGTAGCGCAGCATGTCAGGCAGCGCCCTTCTCCGCCGCGTGCTGCCGCCAGAAGGCCTCCTCGTCCCACTCCTGAGCGGCCTTGAAGTACCGCAGCCTGGCCTCGGTCCGGCGGCGGCGCTCGGCGTACTCGCGCAAGGCGAGATTCACCGTCTCCTTCTTGGTCCGCGCCCCGGACAGACGCATGGCCTCCGCCAGAGCCTCGTCATCGATGTCGATCTGTGTCGCGGACATCCGGCCTCCTTGGGGACGTGGGTCACATACGATGGTGGCCCATGTCGCATACAAAGCCGCATTGCCGCCGACCGGGCAGGCGGGGTTCCGGTCGCCGCCCCGGGCGGGCACTCTGGGGCGCATGGTGGCATGGCGGTTCCACTCCGGGCGGCTCTGCCTGGACCTGATGGCCGAGCCGCCGTCCGACGCCGGACGGCTCGCACAGTGGCTCCACACCGCCGGGCTCGTACCGGCGGGCACACCTCTCGACGCGGTGGACGGGCACTGGGTGGAACGGTTCGCCGAACTCGCCGGGGACATCGACGGGTTGGTGCGGGACGAACTGGCCGGCCACGGCCGGTACGCCGGCCCCCGCCTCGACCACCTCAACGCCCTCGCCGCCGCCCCGCCACCCGCGCCCCGCGCCGTCCCGGGCGAAGAAGGCCGCCTCGTACGGGCCTTGGCCGCCCCGCCCGGCTGCGGCGCCCTCCTCGCGGTCGTCGCCCGCGACGCCGTCGAGCTGCTCACCGACCCGGCCACCCGCGCCCAGTTGCGCCAGTGCGAGGGCGAGCGCTGCCGGCGTGTGTACCTGGACACCTCGCGGGGGCGCCGGCGCCGCTGGTGCTCCAGCGAGATGTGCGGCAACCGGGAGCGTGTGGCCCGCCACCGGGCGCGTACGCACGGCTAGTTCCGCAACTTCCTGAGAAAAAATCTCCCCGCGTTGAGTCGATCGGCTCCCGCCTCCGTAGTGATGGGGGACAACGAGTCAGATCAAGGTCTCGACCGGGAGGTTCCAGGTGCGCAAGGATGCCGCCGTGGCCGATGACCGTCGGGGGACGCATCGCGCCCGGCATCGAGCGGTGCCCGCCCGCACCCAACCCGACGTCCCGGACGAAGAGTTGATGCGGGCCCTCTACCGTGAACACGCCGGGCCCCTGCTCGCCTATGTACTGCGCCTCGTCGCCGGCGACCGCCAGCGCGCCGAGGACGTCGTACAGGAGACGCTCATCCGTGCCTGGAAGAACGCCGGTCAGCTCAATCGGGCGACCGGCTCTGTCCGACCCTGGCTGGTGACGGTCGCCCGGCGTATCGTCATCGACGGCCACCGCAGCCGGCAGGCCCGGCCGCAGGAGGTCGATCCGTCGCCGCTCGAGGTCATGCCCGCGGAGGACGAGATCGACAAGGCGTTGTGGCTGATGACGCTCTCTGATGCGCTCGACGATTTGACCCCGGCTCACCGGGAAGTCTTGGTCGAGACCTATTTCAGGGGGCGTACGGTCAACGAGGCTGCCGAGATCCTCGGCATACCCAGCGGGACCGTCCGGTCCCGGGTGTTCTACGCACTGCGTTCGATGAAGCTCGCGCTGGAGGAGAGGGGGATCTCGGCATGACGTCGCACCACGCTCCACAGGGGAACGAGTCGGTGCACGACGCCGTCGGCGCGTACGTGCTCGGCATTCTGGACGACGCCGAAGCCACCGCCTTCGAGGCGCATCTGGCGGGCTGCGACCTGTGCGCCCACCACCTGGAGGAGTTCTCCGGGATGGAACCGATGCTGGCCATGCTCGCCGAGGCCCCCGGCCCGGCCGCCCAGCCCGTCGTCCTCCCGGTGCCGGACCGGCCCGGCGCCCGCGGCGCCCCACCGGCGCCCATGCTCGACCGCCTCGTCGACGAGGTGGCCGCCAAACGGGCCCAGCGCCGCCGCCGCAGCCGTTTCCTGGTCGCGGCGGCTGCCGCGCTGATCATCGGCGGTCCCACGGCCGCGTTCGTCGCCACCTCCGGCGAGGAGACCAACCGGACCAACCAGGCGGTCGACCCGCACCCGACCAGCCCCGCCGAGGACGCCTTCTTCCACCACATGGACGAGAAGGTCCAGCACACCGACGCGTCCACCAAGGTCAGCGCCACCGTCGGCATGGAGAAGAAGGCCTGGGGCACCCACACGGTCCTGGAGCTCAAGAACGTCAAGGGCCCGCTCAAGTGCAACCTGATCGCCGTCTCCAAGACCGGTGAGGAGGAGGTCGTCACGTCCTGGGCCGTCCCGAAGTGGGGATACGGCATCCCGGGCAGCACGCACGAGGTCGGCAAGAACCCGCTGTACGTCCACGGGGGCGCCGCCATGGACCGGAACGACATCGACCACTTCGAGGTCCGGACGTTCGACGGACAGCGCCTGGTGGAGGTCGACGCGACCACCGCCTGACATACCCCCCTCCCGTGGCGTACGCTCGACGGCTGCCCAGCACGTCAGAAGGGGGCCCCGGTGGCCGCGCAGGAAGCCGACCGTGGTGTCGATCGTGGTGTCGATACGGTCCGGGACCGAGAGATCGGTATCGAACAGGACCATCTGGACCAGGTGTACCGCCGCCTCGAGGAGAAGATCCACGAGGCGGAGTTCCTGATGAACGACGCCGCCAAGCGCGGCCAGGTCGGCACGCCCGGCGCGCTCGCCGAGCGGGACGCCCAGGTGTTCCGGGCCGGTATCCACCTCAACCGGCTCAACAACGAGTACGAGGACTTCCTCTTCGGCCGCATCGACCTGCTGTACGGCAAGGACGGCAAGAAGGGCCCGGACGGCGCGTACACCTCCGTCGAGCCCGCCGACGACGCCGTACGCCCGGACAGCACCGCCGACATCGGGGAGACCCTGCACATCGGCCGCATCGGCGTCCTGGACTCCGACTACGCGCCGCTGGTCATCGACTGGCGCGCCCCGGCCGCCGCGCCGTTCTACCGCTCCACACCGGTCGACCCGGGCCGGGTGGTACGCCGCCGGGTCATCCGCTCCCGGGGCCGCAAGGTCCTCGGGGTCGAGGACGACCTGATGCGCCCCGAGCTGAAGGCCCGGCTCGGCGGCGAGGAACTGGCGGTGATCGGCGACGGCGCGCTGATGGCCGCGCTCGGCCAGGCGCGCAGCCACACCATGCGCGACATCGTCTCCTCCATCCAGGCGGAGCAGGACCTCGTCATCCGGGCGCCCGCCGCCTCCGTGACGTACGTCGAGGGCGGCCCCGGCACCGGCAAGACGGCCGTCGCGCTGCACCGCGCGGCCTACCTGCTCTACCAGGACCGGCGCCGGTACGCGGGCGGCATCCTGATCGTCTCGCCGACGCCGCTGCTGGTCGCCTACACCGAGGGCGTCCTGCCGTCGCTGGGCGAGGAGGGCCAGGTGGCGATCCGCGCGGTCGGCAGCCTGGTCGACGGGGCGGAGGCCACGGCGTACGACGAGCCGGCCGTCGCCCGCGTCAAGGGCTCCTCCCGGATGCGCGCCGTGCTGCGCAAGGCCGTGCGGGGCGCCCTGGAGCTGGGGAACGCCCCGGAGCGGCTGCGGGTGGTGGTCTTCGGGCGGCGCCTGGAGCTGGAGGGCGAGGAGCTGACCCGGATCCGGCACGCCGTCCTCGGCGGCACCGCGCCGGTCAACCTGCTGCGGCCCCGGGCCCGCAAGCTGCTGCTGGACGCCCTGTACGCCAAGTCGGGCGCGGCGTCCCGGCACCCGGGCGACCCGGAGCTGGCCGCCGAGCTGCGCTCCTCCTTCGACGAGGACGTGACCACCGAGGACAGTTTCATCGAGTTCCTGAACGCCTGGTGGCCCGAGCTGACGCCGCGCCAGGTCCTGACCGCCATGGCGGACGAGAAGCGGCTGGGCCGCTGGGCCCGTCGGGTGCTCAATCAGGGTGAGGTGCGGCGCCTGGCCCGCTCCCTCAGACGCGACGAGCTGTCCGTGCACGACGTGGCGCTGCTGGACGAGCTCCAGACGCTGCTCGGCGCCCCGGCGCGCCCGCGCAAGAGGCGGGAGCTGGACCCGCTGGACCAGCTCACGGGTCTTGAGGAGCTGATGCCGGTACGGGAGGAGACCCAGCGCGAGCGGGCCGAGCGGCTGGCCGAGGAGCGGACCGAGTACGCCCACGTGATCGTCGACGAGGCGCAGGACCTCACGCCCATGCAGTGGCGGATGGTCGGCCGGCGCGGGCGGCACGCCACGTGGACGGTGGTGGGCGACCCGGCCCAGTCGTCGTGGCCACTGCCGGACGAGGCGGCCGAGGCGCGGGACGAGGCGCTGGGCACCCGGCCGCGCCGCCGCTTCGAGCTGACGGTGAACTACCGCAACCCGGCCGAGATCGCGGAGCTCGCCTCCAAGGTGCTGGCCCTCGCCATGCCGGGCATGGAGGCGCCGCGCGCGGTCCGCTCGACGGGCGTGGAGCCCCGTTTCGTCGCCGTGGGCAACGGGGACCTCGCCGACGTCGTACGCGAGGAGGCGCGGCGGCTGCTGGACCGGGTGGACGGCACGGTGGGCGTCGTGGTGGCGATGAACCGGCGCGAGCAGGCGGCGCGGTGGCTGGCGGACCTGGGCGACCGGGTGGTGGCGCTGGGCAGCCTGGAGGCGAAGGGCCTGGAGTACGACGCGACGGTGGTCGTATCCCCGGCGGAGATCGCCGACGAGTCCCCGGCCGGCCTGCGGGTGCTGTACGTGGCGCTGACGCGCGCGACGCAGCAGCTGACGGTGGTGTCGGGGCGGCGCGACGAGCCGGACGCGGACGGTGTGCCGGACCTGCTCAGGGACTGAACGCGCGGGAGGGGAAACACTTACCGGGGCGGTTTGTTAGCCTGGTGGTGGCACCGGCTCGATCCAAGCCCCCGGGCCCAACCTTCGTCGCTACGAGCGACCACTTGCCGCGAGGCGAGCATGGCGGGTCGGTGCCACTCAAGCAGTGAACAGCAGGTCCGTGTCATCCTCCGATGACGCGGGCCTGCTGTCGTTTGTCCGTTGGGGCTTCCGCCAAGACCATGATCTCTCGTATGGTGGAAAACAGTTTCCGAAAACTGAACGACCGAAACGACCGCTATTACCTGCTACTCGCAGGTAGGTGCGACCATCGGAGGGCTCCGCCCGGCCACCCGCCGGCGCGGCGCGGCAACGAACCAGGGAAAGCAGAGGAACACGGCCATGGCAACGGCGCCCAGCGTCTCGTACTCGATGACGGTCCGGCTGGAGGTGCCCGCGAGCGGAACGGCGGTCTCCCAGCTCACCACGGCTGTGGAATCCTCCGGCGGCTCGGTCACCGGCCTCGACGTCACCGCGTCGGGCCATGAGAAGCTGCGGATCGACGTCACCATCGCCGCCACGTCCACGGCGCACGCCGAGGAGATCGTGGAGAAGCTGCGCGGCATCGAGGGCGTCGTCCTCGGCAAGGTCTCCGACCGTACGTTCCTGATGCACCTCGGCGGCAAGATCGAGATGGCGTCCAAACACCCCATCCGCAACCGTGACGACCTCTCCATGGTCTACACGCCCGGAGTGGCCCGCGTGTGCATGGCGATCGCCGAGAACCCCGAGGACGCCCGCCGCCTCACCATCAAGCGCAATTCCGTCGCAGTCGTGACGGACGGCTCCGCCGTACTGGGCCTGGGCAACATCGGCCCCAAGGCCGCGCTGCCGGTCATGGAGGGCAAGGCGGCCCTCTTCAAGCGGTTCGCCGGCATCGACGCCTGGCCCATCTGCCTGGACACCCAGGACTCCGACGCCATCGTCGAGATCGTCAAGGCGATCGCCCCCGGCTTCGCCGGCATCAACCTGGAGGACATCTCCGCCCCCCGCTGCTTCGAGATCGAGGCGCGGCTGCGCGAGGCCCTGGACATCCCCGTCTTCCACGACGACCAGCACGGCACCGCGATCGTCGTCCTCGCCGCCCTCACCAACGCCCTCCGGGTCGTCGGCAAGGCCATCGGCGACGTACGGGTCGTCATGTCGGGCGCCGGAGCGGCCGGCACGGCCATCCTCAAGCTGCTGATCGCGGCGGGCGTCAAGCACGCGGTCGTCGCCGACATCCACGGCGTCGTCCACGCGGGCCGCGAGGACCTCGTCTCCGCCGACCCCGAGTCGCCGCTGCGCTGGATCGCCGACAACACCAACCCCGAGGGCGTCACCGGCACCCTCAAGGAGGCCGTCCACGGCGCCGACGTCTTCATCGGCGTCTCCGCCCCGAACGTCCTCTCCGGCGAGGACGTGGCGGGCATGGCGGACGGCGCGATCGTGTTCGCGCTCGCGAACCCGGACCCCGAGGTCGAGCCCGCAATCGCCCGCCAGACGGCGGCAGTTGTGGCCACGGGACGGTCCGACTTCCCCAACCAGATCAACAACGTGCTGGTCTTCCCGGGCGTCTTCCGCGGCCTGCTCGACGCCCAGTCGCGGACGGTCAACACGGAGATGATGCTGGCGGCGGCGACCGCCCTCGCGAACGTCGTCACCGAGGACGAGCTGAACCCGAACTACATCATCCCATCGGTCTTCAACGACAAGGTCGCGGGCGCGGTGGCGGGCGCGGTGCGCGATGCCGCGAAGGCCGCCGGCTCCGGTGTGACGGCTCCCACGTCCGTCTGACCTCCGGCGCGTCGTGACTCCCGGGCCGTAAACGCGCCTTTAGGGTGGCGGTTCGGCCCCGGGAAGTCTCGGAGAGTCTCGGAGGAGTCGACCCAACGTCACCACGGCGGGGCTGTGGCGCTTTTCGTGTGACTCCGGAGGGTGCCGGATTGGCTTTCCCGCCGCTGGTGGGGGCAGGATGCGTATTCGGGCGCGAGGGTCTGACAGCAGACCCGGGCCCGGGGACTGTCCGAGGGCCCTGGCAGCATCGGCTTCGCTGTGCCCAATATGCGGCTCCGCCGCGTGGCACGCCTCAACAGCAAGAAGAACACGGGAGTAACAACATGAACCGCAGTGAGCTGGTGGCCGCCCTGGCCGACCGCGCCGAGGTGACCCGCAAGGACGCCGACGCCGTGCTGGCCGCGCTCGCCGAGACCGTCGGTGAGGTCGTCGCCAAGGGCGACGAGAAGGTCACCATCCCCGGCTTCCTGACCTTCGAGCGCACCCACCGTGCCGCTCGCACCGCTCGTAACCCGCAGACCGGCGACCCGATCAACATCCCGGCCGGCTACAGCGTGAAGGTCTCCGCGGGCTCCAAGCTCAAGGAAGCCGCCAAGGGCAAGTAAGCCCCCATGGCGCGTTGAGAAGGGCGGCCACCCCTGTGAGGGGGTGGCCGCCCTTCCGCGTGCCCGGCCCGGTACGCGTGCGTGGTGGCCCGGGGCTCGTGCGTCCCGTACGGGCGGGTCCGTACGCCGTTTGGTGCGGAGCTCGTGGGCCCGGTGTAAACGGCGCGTACGTCCCGCGGGGGCGGCGGCTCGTACGCCGCTGGTGCGGCTTTCATGCGGCCGGGTCCCGGCGCCCGCACGTGACGCCGGCCGCGTACGACGGGCTCCGCGCGTTGACGGCCGCGAGGGGCGCCGTACGGCGGCGTATGCGACCGCCTGGAGCCCGTACCGGCCCCGTACGCGCCGGTACCCGGCCCCGTACGCGCCCGTACCGGCCCGTACGCGCCCGTAGAGGCCCCGTACACGCCCCCTACGGGCCCGTACGGGCCGGGAACGGCCGACGGCCCCTCGCCGGGGGCGAGGGGCCGTCGGAAGGGCTTACGGGGCGTCAGACGATCGCGCTGCCGGGCAGTTCGACCTTCGCGCCGAGCTCCACGAGCTTCTCCATGAAGTTCTCGTAGCCGCGGTTGATCAGGTCGATCCCGTGCACCCGCGACGTGCCCTGCGCCGCCAGCGCCGCGATCAGGTACGAGAAGCCGCCGCGCAGGTCCGGGATGACCAGGTCCGCGCCCTGGAGCTTCGTCGGGCCCGACACGACCGCCGAGTGCAGGAAGTTGCGCTGCCCGAAGCGGCAGTCCGAGCCGCCCAGGCACTCCCGGTACAGCTGGATGTGCGCACCCATCTGGTTGAGCGCGGAGGTGAACCCGAGCCGCGACTCGTACACCGTCTCGTGGACGATGGACAGGCCCGCCGCCTGCGTCAGGGCCACCACCAGCGGCTGCTGCCAGTCGGTCTGGAAGCCGGGGTGTACGTCGGTCTCCAGGGCGATCGCCTTCAACGGGCCGCCCGGGTGCCAGAAGCGGATGCCCTCGTCGTCGATCTCGAAGGCGCCGCCCACCTTCCGGAACGTGTTGAGGAACGTCATCATCGAGCGCTGCTGCGCGCCGCGCACATAGATGTTGCCCTCGGTCGCCAGCGCCGCGCTCGCCCAGGAGGCCGCCTCCAGGCGGTCCGGGAGCGCGCGGTGGGTGTAGCCGCCGAGCTTGTCGACACCGGTGATCCGGATGGTCCGGTCGGTGTCCATGGAGATGATCGCGCCCATCTTCTGCAGGACGCAGATGAGGTCCTCGATCTCCGGTTCCACCGCCGCGTTGGACAGCTCCGTGACGCCCTCGGCCAGCACGGCCGTCAGCAGCACCTGCTCGGTCGAGCCGACCGAGGGGTACGGCAGCCGGATCTTCGTGCCGCGCAGCCGCTGCGGGGCCTCCAGGTACTGGCCGTCCGCCCGCTTCTCGATCGTCGCGCCGAACTGGCGCAGCACGTCGAAGTGGAAGTCGATCGGCCGGCCGCCGATGTCGCAGCCCCCCAGGCCGGGGATGAAGGCATGGCCGAGGCGGTGCAGCAGCGGGCCGCAGAACAGGATCGGGATGCGCGACGAGCCCGCGTGGGCATCGATGTCGGCGACGTTGGCGGACTCGACGTGCGTGGGGTCCAGGACCAGCTCGCCCGGCTCCTCGCCGGGGCGGACGGTCACACCGTGCAACTGGAGCAGTCCGCGGACGACGCGGACGTCACGGATGTCGGGCACATTGCGCAGTCGGCTCGGCTCGCTGCCGAGCAGGGCGGCGACCATCGCCTTGGGCACGAGGTTCTTCGCGCCGCGGACGCGGATCTCGCCCTCCAGCGGGGTTCCGCCGTGGACAAGCAGTACATCGTCTGTGCCGGTCATGAATCTCGCGTTCCGGAGAGGGGGGGCAGGGGGCCAGGGAAAAGGGTAAGGGGGCGGAGTGGGCTTCTTGGTAGCCCAAGGACGCCAGTCAGATGTAATGAATTCGGCACAACACCCTCTGTCCTTCACTCCTTGCGGACGGTTACGGTCCGCTTTCGGCCAGGAGGGACACCGGGCGCCGTGTGAGCAGCGGATCGTTCCCGGTGGTCGCGAGTCGGCCGCTCGCCCCCCGCGGAGGGCCGGGATGCGGGATCATGTCTGGCATGACCGAGGTGTCCTCGCTCACAGGACGGCTGCTTGTCGCCACCCCCGCGCTGGCGGACCCGAACTTCGACCGCGCGGTGGTGCTGCTGCTCGATCACGACGACGAGGGCTCCCTCGGCGTGGTCCTCAACCGGCCGACACCGGTCGGCGTCGGCGACATCCTCGAAGGGTGGGCCCCGCTGGCGGGCGAGCCGGGGGTGGTGTTCCAGGGCGGTCCGGTCTCGCTCGACGCGGCGCTCGGGCTGGCGGTGATCCCGGGCGACGAGGGGCCGCTGGGCTGGCGGCGGGTGTACGGCGCGATCGGGCTCGTGGACCTGGAGACCCCGCCGGAACTGCTGGCCGCGGCGCTGGGCAGCCTGCGGATCTTCGCCGGGTACGCGGGGTGGGGCCCCGGTCAGCTGGAGGACGAGCTCGCCGAGGGCGCCTGGTTCGTCGTGGAGTCCGAGCCGGGGGACGTCTCGTCGCCACGGCCGGAGACGCTGTGGCGGGAGGTCCTGCGCCGCCAGCGCAGCGAGCTGGCGATGATCGCCACGTACCCGGACGATCCCTCGCTCAACTGAGCTCGTCGGGCCACTCGGGGTAATTGCGACAACTTTCGGCCATATGCCCGGGCTGTGCCCTGGCCGTGCCCTGGCTGCCCGCCCCGGGGTCCGGGGGTGACGGGCTTCACACCCCGTACGCCGGTGTGCGCCGCCGGGCGCGCGGGGCCTCGCTCCCGGGACGGCGCCGACGTGAGTACCCTTGGAGCTCATGAGCACTCTTGAGCCCGAGCGCGGGGCAGGTACGGGGACCCTCGTAGAGCCGACGCCGCAGGTGTCGCACGGCGACGGCGACCACGAGCGCTACGCCCACTATGTCCAGAAGGACAAGATCATGGCGAGCGCCCTCGACGGCACTCCCGTGGTGGCGCTGTGCGGGAAGGTCTGGGTACCGGGTCGCGACCCGAAGAAGTACCCGGTCTGCCCGATGTGCAAGGAGATCTACGAGTCCATGGGCGCCGGTGGCGACAAGGACAAGGGCGGCAAGGACAAGAAGTAACGCCCCCGGCCGGGCGGGCGTACGGGCGCAGGCCCCCGGAGCGCGTACGTGTGTACGCGCTCCGGGGGCCTTCGTCGTCGTGTGATCGCGAAGTGGTCGAGACCTCTTGTGGGGGTCACGGGGCGGCTCTACCCTCCTGCATGTTGTGCGGCACGAAACGACCGTTGCGCATGCTGCAACGCCTTCGGAGGGGATCCGCCCATGAAGCTTCCTGCCCGGCTCGTCGCCCCGTTCATCGTCCTCGCGATGGCCGCATGCGCCCCGCAGACCTCCGCCGGCACCGGCGCGAAGGAGGACGCGAAGACCGGCACCCTTCGCGTCTGGCTCTTCCAGGAGGTCAACAACAAGCCCAAGGAGCAGGTCGTCGACGCGGCCGTCGCCGCCTTCGAGAAGCGGCACGAGGGCGCCGACGTCAAGGTCGAGTACATCCCCGTCGACACCCGGGCACAGCGCGTCAAGGCCGCCTTCAACGACCCGGCGAGCGCGCCGGACGTGATCGAGTACGGCAACACCGACACCGCCGGGTACGTGAAGGACGGCGGACTCGCCGACGTCACCGCCGAGTTCGGCGCCTGGGCGGAGGCCAAGGACACCGACCCGACCGCGCGGGCGTCGGTCACGGTGGGCGGCAAGGTGTACGGCGCGCCGCTCTTCGTCGGCGTACGGGCCCTGTACTACCGCACCGACGTGTTCAGGGAACTGGGCCTCGCCCCGCCCAGGACGCAGGCCGAACTGATCGCGACCGCGAAGAAGATCCGCACGGCGAAGCCGGAGCTGTACGGCATCGCCGTCGGCGGCGCGTACACGTACGGCGCGCTGCCCTTCATCTGGGCGAACGGCGGCGAACTGGCCACCGAGAAGGACGGCTCGTACACCTCCGCCATCAACGGCGAGGCCGCCCGCACGGGCATCACCGCGTACACCTCGCTCTTCGGCGACGACAACTGCCCGGCCGCCAAGTGCGCCTCCATGGGCGGCAACGCGACCGTCACGGCCTTCGCCTCGGGCAAGGCCGGGATGGCGATCGGCGGCGACTTCAGCCGCGCGGCGGTGGAGGCGGGCGAGGTGAAGGGCAGGTACGCGGTCGTCCCGCTGCCGGGCGTGACCGCCGGATCCATCGCGCCGGCGTTCGCGGGCGGCAACAACATCGGCGTACTGAAGAGCAGTTCACGCCGCACGCTCGCCGTGGACCTGATGAAGTCGCTGGCGGGGAAGGACACCCAGCGGAGGCTGTTCGACGCGATGGGCTTCCTGCCGACGTACGCGGACGTGCGGGCGGAGGCGGCGAGGAAGCAGCCGTTCGTGAAGCCGTTCATCGACACGCTGTCGGCCGGCACGAAGTTCGTCCCCGCCTCCCCGGGCTGGGGCCGGATCGACGCCTCGCTGGTCCTGCCGACGATGTTCCAGGAGATCGTGAGCGGCCGTAAGGACGTGGCGACGGCATCCGACGACGCGGCGAAGAAGATGAACGCGGCGTTCGCCTCGGCGGCGGGCTGACCCGATGACGCCCGACGCGATCCCGTCCATCCGGTCCGTCCCGGCGAAGGGCCGGACGGCGCCGGGGCGGCACGGACGGGTCCCGTGGCTGTACCTCGCGCCCGCGCTGGTCGTGCTGGGTGCCCTGCTCGTGTACCCCATCTACCAGCTCGGGCTCATCTCGGTCCTGGAGTACACCCAGGCCCAGGTCAGCGGCGGCGAACCGACCTCCTTCCAGGGCCTGGGCAATTACGCGGCGCTCTTCCGCGACCCGCAGTTCTGGCAGGTCCTCCTCTCCACCGTGCTGTTCGCCGCCGCGTGCGTCGTCGCCACCCTGGCCGTCGGGTGCGTGCTCGCCGTACTCCTCACCCGCGTCCGCGCCGTGCCCCGCCTCGCGCTCATGCTCGCCGCGCTGGGCGCGTGGGCGACACCCGCCATCACCGGTTCCACCGTCTGGGTGTTCCTCTTCGACCCGGACTTCGGCCCCGTCAACAGACTGCTCGGCCTGGGCGACTTCTCCTGGACGTACGGGCGCTACAGCGCCTTCGCGCTCGTCCTGTTCGAGGTCGTCTGGTGCTCGTTCCCGTTCGTGATGGTCACCGTCTACGCGGGCATCAGGGCCATCCCCTCCGAGGTCCTGGAGGCCGCCGCCCTCGACGGCGCCTCCCCCTGGCGGACCTGGCGCTCCGTCACCGCCCCGATGCTCCGGCCCATCCTGGTCGTCGTCACCATCCAGTCGATCATCTGGGACTTCAAGGTCTTCACCCAGATCTACGTGATGACGAACGGCGGCGGCATCGCCGGCCAGAACCTCGTCCTGAACGTCTACGCGTACCAGAAGGCCTTCGCGTCCTCCGAGTACAGCCTCGGCTCCGCCATCGGCGTCGTCATGCTGCTGATCCTGCTCGCGGTCACGCTGGTGTACCTCCGCCTGCTGCGCCGTCAGGGAGAAGAGCTGTGAGCCCGGTACGCCGCGTCCAGCGCCCCTGGCGTCTCGCCGCCGAGGCCACCGCACTCCTCGTCGCGGCCGTCGTCGCCTTCCCCCTGTACTGGATGGCCCTCTCCGCACTGAAACCGGCGGGCGAGATCCAGTCCACGAACCCCCGCCCCTGGACCCTGTCCCCGTCCCTCGACTCCTTCCGCCGCGTCTTCGAACAGCAGGACTTCGGCCGCTACTTCCTCAACAGCCTGCTCGTCGCCTCCGCCGTCGTCGTCGCCTCCGCGCTCATCGCGTTCCTCGCGGCGACGGCCGTCACCCGGTTCCGCTTCCGGTTCCGTACGACGCTGCTCGTGATGTTCCTGGTCGCGCAGATGGTGCCGATCGAGGCGCTCACCATCCCGCTGTTCTTCCTCATGCGGGACCTCGGCCAGCTCAACACCCTCGGCTCGCTGATCCTGCCGCACATCGCCTTCTCCCTCCCCTTCGCGATCTGGATGCTGCGCGGCTTCGTCAAGGCGGTCCCGGAGGCCCTGGAGGAAGCCGCGTCCATCGACGGCGCGAGCCGCGCCCGCTTCCTGTGGCAGATCCTCTTCCCGCTGGTCTTCCCCGGGCTCGTCGCCACGAGCGTCTTCTCCTTCATCTCGACGTGGAACGACTTCCTGTTCGCCAAGTCGTTCCTCATCAGCGACACCTCCCAGTCGACCCTCCCCATGGCCCTGCTCGTCTTCTTCAAGCCGGACGAGAACGACTGGGGCGGCATCATGGCCGCGTCGACCGTCATGACCATCCCGGTCCTGGTCTTCTTCGTACTCGTACAGCGCCGCCTGGTGTCCGGGCTCGGTGGCGCGGTGAAGGACTGACCTCATGGACGACATGGACCTGGTCCCCGCCCCGTCCGCCTTCTGGTGGGTGCCGCCACCGGGATACGACTGCCTCGACGCGGAGACCCAACTGGAGGCCCAGCCGGGCACGGAGGGCGTCGCGAGGTGGCTGCGCGCCACGATCGGAGCCGCCACGGGGCTGCCCTTCCCGGACGGGAATGACGACGACAACCGCATCGTGCTGAGCATCGACCCGACGCTTCCGCCCGAGGGGTACCGCATCGTCGCCGACGGGTACGCCCGCCGCCTCCAGGGCGGCAGCGCCGCAGGCGTCTTCTGGGGCGCCCAGACCTTCCGTCAGCTCCTGGGGCCGGAAGCCTTCCGGCGCGCACCGGTCACGGCCCGCCGGGAGTGGCACCTGCCCCTGGTCGTCGTCGAGGACGCGCCCCGCTTCCCCTGGCGCGGCCTGATGCTCGACGTCGCACGTCACTTCCTCCGCAAGGACGACGTCCTCCGCTACGTCGACCTCCTCGCCGCCCACAAGCTCAACGTCCTCCACCTGCACCTCACCGACGATCAGGGCTGGCGCATCGAGATCAAGCGGTATCCCCGGCTCACCGAGGCCGGCGCCTGGCGGACGCGTACGAAGTGGGGGCACCGGGCCTCGGACCTCTGGAACGACACCCCGCACGGCGGTTACTACACCCAGGACGACATCCGCGAGATCGTCGCGTACGCCGCCGAGCGGCATATCCGCGTCGTGCCGGAGATCGACATACCCGGCCACTCGCAGGCCGCCATCGCCGCGTATCCGGAACTCGGCAACACCGACGTCATCGACACGACCACCCTCCCCGTCTGGGACACCTGGGGCATCAACCCGAACGTACTCGCCCCCACTGACAACACCCTCCGCTTCTACGAAGGCGTACTCGAGGAAGTCCTCGGCCTCTTCCCGTCGCCGTTCATCCACCTCGGCGGCGACGAGTGCCCCAAGGACCAGTGGAAGGCCTCCCCGGCCGCCCAGGCCCGCATCAAGGAGCTGGGGCTGGCCGATGAGGACGAGCTCCAGGCGTGGTTCATCCGGCACTTCGACCGCTGGCTGGCCGAGCGGGGCCGCCGCCTGATCGGGTGGGACGAGATCCTGGAGGGCGGCCTTCCGCCCGGCGCCGCCGTGTCCTCCTGGCGGGGGTACGCCGGCGGGATCGCCGCCGCCGAGGCGGGCCACGACGTCGTCATGTGCCCCGAGCAGCACGTGTACCTGGACCACCGGCAGGACGGCGGCGCCGACGAACCGGTGCCGATCGGCTACGTACGCACCCTGGAGGACGTCTACCGCTTCGAGCCCGTACCGCCGGGGCTGTCCCCGGACGCCGCCGCACACGTCATCGGTACCCAGGCCAATGTCTGGACCGAGGTCATGGAGACCCGTTCCCGCGTCGACTACCAGGTCTTCCCGCGCCTCGCCGCCTTCGCCGAGGTGGCCTGGTCCACCCGGCTCCCGGCCGCCCCCGCCGAGCGCGACTTCGCGGACTTCGAGCGCCGCATGAGCGCCCACTACCGGCGCCTTGACGCGCTCGGCGTCGACTACCGCCCGCCCGGTGGACCGTTGCCGTGGCAGAGGCGCCCAGGGGTGCTCGGACGCCCGATCGAGGGGGCGCCGCCAAACGTGTGAGCCCCGTGGCAAGGCCCACGCGCCCGGGCCCGGCACCTGGGACCGTGGGGCCCCGCCGACCCGCCAGGAATAAGTCGTACAAGGTCGCCGAGAAGTGGCAATCCGCGCGTGCCGCCAAGGGCGTGGCAAACCGGTCCATCTCGCAGGTCACGGGATGTCCGGGGCGGATGCGTCCTTCGCGGACCCTCGCGTCGAGCGGCCTCGAAGATGTGCCAGAGTTGCCACGTCGGGGCTGTGAGCACGTACGGTACGGCAACACAGGCGGGACAGCCGGGACAGCCGGGACACCGGGAAGGGGCAGCTGGGTTGACCACGCACGCACCGCAGGCGGCGCAGTCCGTGACGCTGCCGGCCACGCTCGGCGAGGCCGTGGCGGCGCTGAGCGCCATGCCCGCCGCCGTGCCCGTGGCGGGCGGTACGGATCTGATGGCCGCCGTCAACAAGGGCCAGTTGCGACCCGCCGGCCTCGTCGGCCTCGGCCGCGTCAACGAGATCCGGGGCTGGCAGTACCAGGACGGCCACGCCCTGCTGGGCGCCGGCCTCACGCACGCGCGCATGGGCCGCCCCGACTTCGCGGCGCTCATCCCCGCCCTGGCCGCCGCCGCCCGCGCGGCCGGACCGCCCCAGATCCGCAACGCGGGCACCCTGGGCGGCAACATCGTCACCGCCGCGCCCACGGGCGACTCCCTGCCCGTGCTGGCCGCCCTGGAGGCGGACCTGGTCGTCGCGGGCCCGGGCGGTACGCGCGAGATCCCGGTGACGCACCTGCTGGCGGGCCGGGAGCTGCTCGGCCCGGCCGAACTGATCGGTTTCGTCCGCGTACCCCTCCTGCACGCCCCGCAGGTGTTCCTGAAGGCCACCGGCCGGACCGGCCCCGGGCGCGCCACCGCGTCCGTGGCGGTCGTCCTGGACCCGGCGCGGCGCGGCGTGCGCTGCGCGGTCGGGGCGATCGCCCCGATGCCGCTGCGGCCGCTGGAGGCGGAGCGCTGGATCGCCTCGCTCATCGACTGGGACGGCGACCGGGGGCTGGCGCCGGAGGCGCTGACGGCGTTCGGCGAGTACGTCGCGGCCGCCTGCATCCCGGACCCGCCGGGCGAGGAGCAGCTGCCGCCCGCCGTACTGCACCTGCGGCGCACGGTCGCCGCGCTGGCCCGACGGGCACTGGGGAGGGCGCTGTCGTGACCACCGACGAGAACGAGAACCAGCAGGGGCAGGGGCAGGGCGGCTGGCAGCCCACACCCCAGGGCGAGTACGACGGCGACGCCACCGCCTTCGTCCAGCTGCCGCCCGACATGTCCACGAGCGGCGCCCCACTGGAGGCGCCCGGACACGGGTACGTGCCGCCGGAGGCGTGGGCGGCGCACGACCCGAACGCGACGGCGCAGTGGAACTTCCCGGCGGCGCCCGCACCCGCGCCCGCGGAGCTGACCGGGCAGTGGACGATCCCGGTCGCCCAGGGGGATCTTCCGGACGAGTCGGGCGAGTTCACGACGTCGGCGCTGGCCTCGCAGTGGACGAGCGGCAACCCCCCGGCCACCCTGCCGGGCGGCGCGCCCGCGCCCTGGGCGACGCCGGAGCCGGCCCATGAGGCGGCCGGAGCCCCGGCCGAGGACGCCCCGGAACCGAGACCGGCGCCGGATCCGGAACGGAATCCGGAACGGAATCCGGAACCGGAACGGAATCCGGAATTGAGCCCGCATCCGGAACCGGATCCGGTTCATGACCCGCTCCTGGAAGCGGCTCAAGAACCGGCCCAAGAACCGGCCCAAGGATCGGCCCACGAACCGGCCCAAGAGGCAGCCCAGGAACCGGCCCAGGAACCGGCCCAGGAACCGGCCCAAGAGGCGGCGGCGCCCCAGGCCACCACCCACGTCACGGACAGCGACGAGCACCCGCACATCTCGTACGTGCTGCGCGTCAACGGCACCGACCGCCCCGTCACCGAGGCGTGGATCGGCGAGTCCCTGCTGTACGTGCTGCGCGAACGGCTCGGCCTCGCCGGCGCCAAGGACGGCTGCTCGCAGGGCGAGTGCGGCGCCTGCAACGTCCAGGTCGACGGCCGCCTCGTCGCCTCCTGCCTGGTGCCCGCCGCCACCGCGGCCGGCAGTGAGGTGCGCACCGTCGAGGGGCTGGCCAAGGACGGCGAGCCCTCCGACGTACAGCGCGCCCTCGCCAAGTGCGGAGCCGTCCAGTGCGGCTTCTGCATCCCGGGCATGGCCATGACCGTGCACGACCTCCTCGAGGGCAACCACGCCCCGAGCGAGCTGGAGACCCGCCAGGCGCTCTGCGGCAACCTCTGCCGCTGCACCGGCTACCGCGGCGTCCTCGACGCCGTACGGGAGGTCGTCGCCGAACGCGCCGCCGCCGCGGCCGCCGCCGCGGAGGCGGCCGGTGCCGCCGAGGCCCCCGAAAACGGCTCCCCGCAGCCCCGTATCCCGCACCAGATCCCCCACCCGCACGACGGAGGCATGGCGTGAGCAACGACGCGGCCACCGCCATCCCGGCGGTCGACGGCCCCCAGGGGCCCCAGCAGGAGCTGCCGGCCCACGGGCTGGGCGCGTCGCTCCCGCCCGCCGACGCCCGCGCCAAGACGGAGGGCACCTTCCCGTACGCCTCCGACCTGTGGGCCGAGGGCCTGCTGTGGGCGGCGCTGCTCCGCTCCCCGCACGCGCACGCGCGCGTGGTCTCGATCGACACCACGGCCGCCGCCGAGATGCCGGGCGTACGGGCCGTGGTGACCCACGTGGACGTGCCCGGGGACGCCACGTACGGCCGCACGGTCGCCGACCGGCCCGTCTTCGCCTCCGACCTCGTACGCCACCACGGCGAGGCCATCGCGGCGGTCGCCGCCGACCACCCCGACACGGCCCGCCTGGCGGCCGCGGCCATCGCCGTCGAGTACGAGATCCTCGACCCGGTCACCGACCCCGAGAAGGCCTTCGCCGCCCCGCCCCTCCACCCGGACGGCAACCTGATCCGCCACATCCCGCTCCGCTACGGCGACCCGGAGGCGACCGGCGAGGTCATCGTGGAGGGCCTGTACCGCATCGGCCGCCAGGACCCGGCGCCCATCGGGGCCGAGGCCGGGCTCGCGGTGCCCCGCCCGGACGGCGGCGTCGACATCTACACCGCCTCCACCGACCCGCACACCGACCGCGACCTGGCCGCCGCGTGCTTCGGCCTCGCCCCCGAGCAGGTCAAGGTCGTCGTCACCGGCGTCCCCGGCGCCACCGGCGACCGCGAGGACCCGGGCTTCCAGATCCCGCTGGGCCTGCTCGCCCTCCGTACCGGCTGCCCGGTCAAACTCGCCGCCACCCGCGAGGAGTCCTTCCTCGGCCACGCCCACCGCCACCCCACCCTGCTGCGTTACCGCCACCACGCGGACGCGGAGGGCCGCCTGGTCAAGGTCGAGGCGCAGATCCTCCTGGACGCGGGCGCGTACGCCGAGGCGTCCTCCGAGTCGCTCGCCGCCGCCGTCGCCTTCGCCTGCGGCCCGTACGTCGTCCCGCACGCGTTCGTCGAGGGCTGGGCGGTACGGACCAACAACCCGCCCTCCGGCCATGTGCGGGGCGAGGGCGCGATGCAGGTCTGCGCCGCGTACGAGGCCCAGATGGACAAGCTCGCCTCCCGCCTGGGCGTGGACCCCGCCGAGCTGCGGCTGCGCAACGCCCTCGCCACCGGTGACATCCTGCCCACCGGCCAGACGGTCACCTGCCCGGCCCCGGTCGCCGAACTCCTCCAGGCCGTCCGGGACTTCCCTCTCCCCGCCCTCCCCAAGGACTCCCCGGAGGACGGCTGGCTGCTCCCCGGCGGCCCCGAGGGCGCGGGCGAGCCCGGCGCCGTACGCCGCGGCGTCGGCTACGCGCTCGGGATGGTCCACATGCTCGGCGCCGAGGGCACCGACGAGGTGTCCACGGCGACGGTCAAGGTCCACGACGGCGTCGCGACGGTCATCTGCGCGGCCGTCGAGACCGGGCAGGGCTTCTCCACCCTCGCCCGGCAGATCGTCCAGGAGACCCTGGGCATCGACGAGGTCCACGTCGCCTCCGTCGACACCGACCAGCCCCCCGCCGGCCCGGCGACGCACGGCCGCCACACCTGGGTGTCGGGCGGCGCGGTCGAACGCGCCGCGAAAATGGTCCGCACGCAGCTGCTCCAGCCGCTGGCGCACAAGTTCGGCATGTCCACCGAGCTGCTCCAGATCACCGACGGCAAGATCACCTCCTACGACGGCGTCCTGTCCACCACCGTCACCGAGGCCATGGACGGCAAGGAACTCTGGGCCACCGCCCAGTGCCGCCCCCACCCCACCGAACCCCTCGACGACGCCGGCCAGGGCGACGCCTTCGTAGGCCTCGCCTTCTGCGCCATCCGCGCGGTGGTGGACGTCGACATCGAGCTCGGCTCCATCCGCGTCGTGGAAATGGCCGTCGCCCAGGACGTGGGCCGCGTCCTCAACCCCGCCCAGCTCGCCACCCGCATCGAAGCGGGCGTCACCCAGGGCATCGGCGCCGCCCTCACCGAGAACCTCCGCACCGCCCGCGGCCTGGTCCGCCACCCCGACCTCACCGGCTACGCCCTCCCGACCTCCCTGGACGCCCCGGACATCCGCATCGTCAAACTGGTCGAGGAACGCGACGTGGTGGCCCCCTTCGGCGCCAAGGCCGCCAGCGCGGTCCCCGTGGTCACCTCCCCCGCCGCCGTGGCCTCCGCCGTCCGCTCCGCCACCGGCCGCCCCGTCAACCGCCTCCCCATCCGCCCCCAGGCGGCGGTGGCGGTACCGCAGGCATAACCGCCGATTCCCCTCTCGTGCGAATTTCCGGGGCACAATGGACGCAGCGCTCACCGGAATTGGGGTGCCGCAGGAGACGCCCTAAGGTGGGGTCCGTAGAGCTCTACGCGGACATTCCACGACGGGGGAACCCATGTCGTTCGACGAAGAGTGGGCGTCGGCCAGGGCGTCAGCCGCCGAAACCGTCGGCACGCGTCTGAATCAGGTCGGTGGTGCCGGTGGTAGCAGCAATGTCGACTTGGCTGTGAACCAGGACAAGCTGGGGTGGATCGGCCACGCGGCGTACGAACTGCACAGCCGCCTCAGATCCGATGGCAATCATGCGCGGGCCAGTACGTCGGAAGCGGCAACCATGATGACCGTCAACGGCTTTCAGACCGGCGCTGCCATGAGAACCGTCCATGACACCTGGAACTCTCAACTGAACACCTTGCTCGACGCCTGCGCGCACATCTCCAACCACCTCGACTACAGCGCCTCCTCGCAGGCGAAGGTCGATCAGGACATCGCGGCGTCCCTCTCTGTGTCGAAGATCAACGAATACCTTCAGTAGGTGGGGCTTCGTGCTGAAGTTCGGTGATGTCTACCATGCTCCGCTCGACAAGATGAAGGCTGCGGCGGACGACTGGTCGCACATGACCACCAAGCTGGAAAAGCTTGCCACCGATGCCCGTACCACCATGGCGGCCAGAGCCAGGGACGAGTACTGGAGGGGTGTCAACGCCGAAGTCACAAAGCCGTTCGTCGACAAGACGGCCAAGGAGTTCGACGACGCGGCGAAAGCCGCCCGGGGCATCAAGGTGATCCTCGAGGAAGGGCACAGCGCCTTCAAGAAGGCGAAGGACGAACTGAAAAGGATCATCGACACTGAGGCCAAGGAGCAAGGGCTCGTCGTCACCGCGCACGGCAAAGTCGAATCGTCCTACCCCCTGGAAAAGGACCCGACGGCGCGCCACGATCCTGACTACGAGGTCCTTCTCCAGCAGCAAAACGAGCGGATCAGGGCGCTCCAGCGACGTATCGACGCCATCGTGGAGACGTGTGACGACGCCGATGTGGCCACGGCGAACGCGCTCAAGGCGAACATCACCGGGGACCGGCACAACTTCAGCGCACCCACGTACAAGAGCCTCGACGCGGAGGAGGCCCAGCGGGCTCTCGACCTCGCGAAGAAGGGCCGGGACCTCTCGCACGAGGAGTTGGCACGGCTGAACGAGCTCCTGAAGGACAACCACACTTCGAAGGAGTTCTCCCGTACCTTCTACAACGGTATGGGGCCAAAGGGGTCTCTCGAATTCTTCGGGCAGCTTGCGACGGACACCTACGACTACGCAGAGCTTGACAAGCAGCGCCTCAAGGACGTGCAGGAGCTCCAGCGGAACCTGGGGCTCAACCTCGCCGCGGCGACCCAGGGCGGCGACAAGTGGACCGAGACCTGGTCGGCCGAGATGCGTACACTCGGCACCGAACGCATCCCGCTGGCCAAGAACGACTACAACGGTCCCTTCGGCTACCAATTGCTCGGTGGCATCATGCGGTACGGCAACTATGACGCCAAGTTCCTCAACCCCATTGCCGAGCACGTGGTCCAGCTCCACCAGAAGGACCCGTACATGTTCGCCGACAACAAGGCGATCGGCGGATGGCAGAAGGCCCCCTTCAACCCGTCCGGTGTGAACGGGGCCGGCTACGACCCGGTCGTGCCGGTGCTGGAGGCGCTGGGCCACAGTCCGGATGCCGCGAAGCTCTTCTTCTCCGCCGATCCGACGGCGTACAACGAGGACGGCACGCTGAAGGGCGGGTCGCCGGACCTCGGATCGGACAAGAACGGCAACAAGCTCACCGGCTATCTGGACTACTTCCAGAACGAGGGATATAAGTCGTTCCCCGACATCGACGGCCATCATCCCGACGATGCCAAGAAGTCCCTCGCCTACCTTCCTGATGCCCTGGGCCATGCCCTGGAAGCGGCCGTCACAGGACATGGCTGGGACGACCCCAACCCTGTGCTGAAGCGTGACGACGACACTGCCGAAATCATGCAGGAAGTGATCAATGACTACGGTTCCGACACTGGCCTACGGGGGCGGCACGGGGAACTGATGGACAGTCTTGGCCGAATGGGTGCGGCCTACATCGACGACCTCAACTACTCCACGTACAACTTCGGCGGCAGCGCAGAGGTGGTCGAGCGCGACAAGTTGTTCCCGGGCAGCAGCGACGGCTCCTACCGTACGGACTTTGGTGAGGTGGCGAGCCGGAACTTCATGGCGGCAGTCGCTTCGAACGAGGACGCGTACAAGACATTGTCTGGGGCTCAGCAGGTGTTCGAGGCCAGCGGCTTGAAGGCGCTGGGTGGTGACAAGGATGCCGCTGCCGAGTTCGCCTTCAATGCCTCCAAGGTGCACGGCGTCATGGATGAGGCGCGTGCGATCCAGATTGCGGACGACTTCAAGGACGACGAGGACAAGAAGAATCTGGAACTCGAGAAGCAGGCGGAGTGGCGCAAGTACGGCGTCAGTTCGGGTGTCGCAGGAGTCGTCGGCATCGGGTCCGCACTGGTGCTCGGTCCTGCGGCTGGGGTGGTCGCCGTCACCGCCGTTCCGCTGGTGATGGAGGCTGTGGGAGGCGCGGTGAATACGGCTTACGCAACAGAGACGTTGCAATACCTGAAGGATCATGAGCACAAGAACGACGACCAGGCCTTGAGTGCCATTCAAGAGGCCAAGCAGGCTGGTCAGCGCGGCGCGGTGGTCCCCCTGATTAACTACATCGAAGAGACGGAGATGACGACGGAGGAAAGGCGTCGCCTCATCTGGCAGGCGGAGCAGTCCTACCTGGCGGGGAACCAGGGTGCCGCCGACGCGATGAAAGTCAAGTGAGTGATGACGAATACCGCACCGTTTCTCAAGAAGGGCGCCCTCGTCGCCGCCGGAGTGTTCTTCCTGGCCGCCTGCACCGGTGACGGATCCGCGCAGAGTGAGTCGTCCCCCGAACTGAACACATGCCGGGAACTGCTCGGCCGGGAGGGTGTGGACGCCGCGCGGCGGGCTGTCGGTGGCGGTGAGGTGCGGGCGGAGGCACCCGTGTCGGCGCGGAAGCTCGCGGACACGATGGCCGGGGAAGCGAGGGTGCGGGCAGCGGACGGGGAGGACCTGGACCGCCGCTCGTACGAACCGTGCCGGTTGTCGGGGAGTACGGCGGACACCCGGGTGGTGACCCGGGCGAAGTGGTCGGTACTGACCATGGACTCGGTGTCGGAGGGGAAGCTCGCCGTTCAGTGGCGGGAAGCGGCCAAGGATGTGTACGTCCATGAGACGGACGGTGGAGACCGAGTCGCGCTCCTCGTGACCTGCCAGGTCCCCGAGGCTCCGGCGAGTCAGCGGGAGGGCGTACCGCTGGAGGTCGAAGTGAGCCGGGCCGGCGCGGCCGACGGTGACGCGCGCCTGCCCGCTCGTCTGGCGCTGTCCTTGGCCGGCAACCTCCGCGGTCTTCTGGGGTGTACCGACACCGTCACGGTGCCGACCGCGCTGCCCGGGCAGGGCTGAGGCGTGGCTGGCCTGCCGCAGGGTTGTGTCGTCCTCATCACCGGCGTCATGGCCGCCGGCAAGTCCACCGTCGCCCAGGCGCTCGCCGAACGGCTGCCGAGGGCCGCGCACGTGCGGGGTGATGTCTTCCGCCGCATGATCGTGTCGGGGCGGGCGGACATGCTGCCGGAGGCGGGCGAGGAGGCCCTCGCGCAGCTGCGGCTGCGGTACCGGCTGTCGGCCGCGACGGCCGACGCGTACGCGGACGAGAACTTCACGGCGGTCGTGCAGGACGTGGTGCTGGGCGCCGAACTCGCCGCGTACACCGCCCTCGTACGCACCCGGCCCCTCCACGTCGTCGTCCTCGCCCCGCACGCGCGCGTGGTCGCCGCCCGGGAGGAGGGGAGGGCCAAGACGGGGTACGGCGGCGGCTGGACGCCCGAGCTGCTGGACCGGGGGCTGCGCGAGGAGACGCCACGGATCGGGCTCTGGCTCGACACGTCGGAGCTGACGGTGGAGGGAACGGTGGACGCGATCCTGGCCGGCCTGGATCGCGCCCTCGTGCCGTAGACACGGTGGAGACCGTGGCGGGATTCGAACCCGCGTCACCAGAGTTGCAGTCTGGCCCCTCAGCCTCTCGGGCACACGGTCGGGTGCTTGGTCGGTACGACCGTAGGGTGCGCCGGCGCGGTGGGGGAAGGCATGCAACACGACTGCCACACGGCGTTCATGGACGTACGACCAAGGGACGAGGACCGTCCCGTCCCCGGACAGGGGCCAAGCGGGGGGATGCCACTTACGGTGAGTCCATGACCGCATTGAAGAGCAGCCGCACAGGGATATCCACCGCCGGGCAGCAGAAGCCCGGCGGTGTTCTCGGGCGGGAGCATCGCGCCCTCAGTGTCGGGATCGTCTCCGTGGTGATGCTGATCGCCTTCGAGGCGACCGCCGTCGGTACGGCGATGCCGGTCGCCGCGCGGGAACTGCACGGCGTTCCGCTGTACGCGTTCGCCTTCTCCGCGTACTTCACCACCAGCCTCTTCGCCATGGTGCTGTCCGGCCAGTGGTCCGACCGCGCCGGGCCGCTCGCGCCGCTCACCGGCGGGATCACCGCCTTCGGGGCGGGGCTGCTGATGTCGGGGACGGCGGGCGCCATGTGGCTGTTCATCCTCGGGCGGGCCGTGCAGGGACTGGGCGGCGGGCTGGTGATCGTGGCGCTGTACGTGGTCGTCAGCCGGGCGTACGAGGAGCGGCTGCGGCCCGCGATCATGGCCGCGTTCGCCGCCGGGTGGGTCATCCCCTCGATCGTGGGGCCGCTCGCCGCCGGGACGGTCACCGAGCGGCTGGGGTGGCGGTGGGTGTTCACGGGCATCCCCGTGCTCGTCGTCCTGCCGCTGGCGCTCGCCCTGCCGGCGATACGCCGCATGGCGTCCGGCCCGGCTGATCCGGGGGCGCCGGCGCCGTTCGACGGGCGGCGCATCCGCCTGGCGCTCGGGATCTCGCTGGGCGCGGGCCTGCTCCAGTACGCGGGGCAGGACCTGCGCCCGTGGTCGCTGGTCCCGGCGGTGGCGGGCGCCGCGCTGCTCGTGCCCGCCGCGCTCGGGCTGCTGCCGCGCGGCACCTACCGGGCGGCGCGCGGGCTGCCGTCGGTGGTGCTGCTACGGGGGCTGGCGGCGGGGGCGTTCATCTCGGCCGAGTCGTTCGTGCCGCTGATGCTGGTCACCGAGCGGGGCTGAGCCCCACCATGGCCGGGCTGTCGCTGGCGGTGGGCGGCGCGACGTGGGCGCTGGGCTCGTACATCCAGTCGCGGCCCCGCGTGGAGCCGTACCGGGAGCGGCTGATGGTGCTCGGGATGCTGCTGGTCGCGGCGGCCATCGCGACGGCGCCCAGCGTGCTGATCCACTCCGTACCGGTGTGGATCGTGGGCGTGGCCTGGGGCTTCGGCTGCCTCGGCATGGGCATGGTCATCGCCTCGACGAGCGTGCTGCTGCTGAAGCTGTCGGCGCCGGAGGAGGCGGGCGCGAACTCGGCCGCGCTGCAGATCTCCGACGGGCTCACCAACGCGCTGCTCCTCACGGGCGGCGGCGCCGCCTTCGCGGCCCTGGGCGGCGGTGCGGTGGCGGGACACGCGGCCTCGCCGGGCGGCTCGCACCCGGTCGCCTTCGCGGCGGTGTTCCTGCCGATGGCGGCGGTGGGGCTGGTGGGGGCGTGGGTGGCGACGCGGTTGCGGGTCGTTCCAAAACCGCAGTGACACCGTGCGGTACCACGCGGTACCGTCGAGTCATGGCTGGTCTCAACGTCAGGTTCACCGAGGAAGAGCTGGACGCCCTGCGCAAGCGCGCCGAGGGGGAGGGACGCAGCATGCAGTCCTTCGCCCACGACGCGGTCATGAACGCCATAAACGAACACTCCCGGCTGTTCGACGAAGCAGCCGAGCACGTGCTGAAGGTGAGCGAGGAGCTGAACCGGAGGCTCGCCTGATGCGCTACCTCACGCTGCCTGAGCTGCTCAATCTCGCCGAGCGGCTCGGCACCCCGGACGTGCGCGATTTCGGGCTGCTCGACTCGGCGCTCGCTCGTCCCCAGTCGAGTGTGTTCGGCCAGGACGCCTACCCGGACGTCTGGCAGAAGGCCGCCGCTCTGATGGAGTCCGTTGCGCGCAATCACGGGCTCGTCGACGGCAACAAGCGCCTCGCCTGGTACGCGACCTGGGTCTTCCTGCACATGAATGGCCATCCGCTCGATGCGGAGTTCGACGTGGACGAGGCCGAGCAGTTCGTGCTCGACGTGTGCCAAGGCGCGCTTGACGTACCCAAGATCGCCGCGCAGCTGCCGCGATTCGCCCGCTGAGGGCGGGCCGGAGGTGTGACCCGCGTCGCACTCCACGAGGTCACGGCGCCGTCCCGGCGGGGGCGGCGCCGAGCCACCGGTAGGGTGGCCCGGTTGTCGTACGTAACAGCCGAGAGACCGAATCGGAGACCGTGACTACTACCGCCTCCCATCACCTCTCACCCGCCTTCCCCGGCCGCGCGCCCTGGGGTACCGCCAACAAGCTGCGTGCCTGGCAGCAGGCCGCGATGGAGAAGTACATCCAGGAGCAGCCGCGCGACTTCCTCGCGGTCGCGACGCCCGGCGCCGGTAAGACCACCTTCGCGCTCACGCTCGCGTCCTGGCTGCTGCACCACCACGTCGTGCAGCAGGTCACCGTCGTCGCGCCGACCGAGCACCTGAAGAAGCAGTGGGCGGCCGCCGCCGCGCGGATAGGCATCAAGCTGGACCCGGACTACAGCGCCGGGCCGCTGAGCAAGGAGTACCACGGCGTCGCGGTCACCTACGCCGGCGTCGGCGTACGGCCCATGCTGCACCGCAACCGCAGCGAGCAGCGCAAGACGCTCGTCATCCTCGACGAGATCCACCACGCCGGTGACTCCAAGTCGTGGGGCGAGGCGTGCCTGGAGGCCTTCGAGCCGGCCACGCGGCGGCTCGCGCTCACCGGTACGCCGTTCCGGTCGGACACCAACCCGATCCCCTTCGTCACGTACGAGGAGGGCAACGACGGGATTCGCAGGTCGTCCGCCGACTACACGTACGGCTACGGAAACGCCCTCGGCGACGGGGTCGTCCGGCCCGTGATCTTCCTCAGCTACAGCGGCAACATGCGCTGGCGCACCAAGGCCGGCGACGAGGTCGCCGCCAAGCTCGGCGAGCCGATGACCAAGGACGCCATCTCGCAGGCCTGGCGCACCGCCCTCGACCCGCGCGGCGACTGGATGCCGAACGTGCTGCGCGCCGCCGACCAGCGGCTCACCGAGGTCCGCAAGGGCATCCCGGACGCGGGCGGCCTGGTCATCGCCTCCGACCAGGACTCGGCACGCGCGTACGCCAAGCTGATCCGCGAGATCACCGGGACCAGGGCGACGGTCGTCCTCTCCGACGACGCGGGCGCGTCGAAGCGGATCGACGAGTTCAGCGAAGGCGACGACCGCTGGATGGTCGCCGTCCGGATGGTGTCCGAGGGCGTCGACGTGCCGCGCCTCGCGGTCGGCGTGTACGCGACGACGATCTCGACGCCGCTGTTCTTCGCGCAGGCCGTGGGCCGTTTCGTACGATCGCGCAGGCGCGGCGAGACCGCGTCCGTGTTCCTTCCGACGATCCCGAACCTGCTGACCTTCGCCAATGAGATGGAGGTCGAGCGCGACCACGCCCTCGACAAGCCGAAGAAGGCGGGCGAGGACGAGGATCCGTACGCCGAGTCCGAGAAGGAAATGGACGAGGCCAACAAGCAGCAGGACGAGGACACCGGCGAGCAGGACATGCTGCCCTTCGAGGCGCTGGAGTCCGACGCGGTCTTCGACCGGGTGCTGTACGACGGCGCCGAGTTCGGCATGCAGGCCCACCCCGGCAGCGCGGAGGAGCAGGACTACCTCGGCATCCCCGGGCTGCTGGAGCCCGACCAGGTCCAACTGCTCCTGCGCAAACGGCAGGCACGGCAGATCGCGCACAGCAGGCAGAAGCCGGCCGAGGAGGCCGACCTGCTGGAGCTGCCGGCCGAGCGGCGGCCCGTCGTTTCGCACAAGGAGCTGCTGGAGCTGCGCAAGCAGTTGAACACGATGGTCGGTGCGTACGTCCACCAGAGCGGCAAGCCGCACGGCGTCATCCACACCGAACTGCGCCGGGTGTGCGGCGGGCCGCCGAGCGCGGAGGCGACGGCGGGACAGATCAGGGAGCGGATCAAGAAGGTCCAGGAGTGGGCCACGCGCATGCGCTAGCAATGGGTGCACAACGGGACGAAATGTCCGTACGCCCCTCGCTTGCGCCCGGATTCTGGACGAGGGCTTCCGCTGAGCGGAGTCCCTCGCTACTGTCCCGGCAATCGCAATGCAAACGCCCCGTGGCAACGCCGCCGCGGAGCGCAGCCGGTGCGCCATGGCCTGCCGGCGGCCTCTCCGTGCGTCGCCGATGGGACCGGTGGCGCATCCGCCGTTGAGAGTGCCCGCCGTCACTCACTCCGAAGGAGAGGGCGTCGTGACCGCGGAGACCTCCCAGACGCTCGACCGAGGACTGCGCGTCCTCAAGCTGCTCGCCGACACCGACCACGGGCTGACCGTCACCGAGTTGTCCAACAAACTCGGCGTCAACCGGACCGTCGTCTACCGGCTGCTCGCCACGCTCGAACAGCACGCCCTGGTACGCCGTGACCTCGGCGGCCGGGCCCGCGTCGGCCTCGGCGTGCTCCGGCTCGGCCGCCAGGTGCACCCGCTGGTGCGCGAGGCCGCGCTGCCCGCGCTGCGGTCGCTGGCCGAGGACATCGGGGCCACCGCCCATCTGACGCTGGTCGACGGGGCGGAGGCGCTCGCCGTCGCGGTGGTCGAGCCGACCTGGACGGACTACCACGTGGCCTACCGGGCCGGTTTCCGCCACCCGCTGGACCGGGGCGCGGCCGGCCGCGCGATACTCGCCGCCCGCCAGGGCGCCCTCAACGAGCCCGGCTACACGCTCACGCACGGCGAACTGGAGGCGGGCGCGAGCGGCGCGGCGGCCCCGCTGCTCGGGGTGACCGGCGTCGAGGGCAGCGTCGGCGTGGTCATGCTCGCGGACGCGGTACCGGAACGGGTCGGGCCGCGCGTCGTCGACGCCGCCCGCGAAGTCGCGGACGCCCTCCGCTGACCGGCCGGTCCGCCCCGGCCGGTCCGCCCCGAGCGGGTCGGCCGGGCGCTGCCCGGCACCCTCGCACGGGGCGGATGCCCGGCTGGTGGACGGCGCCGGGGCCGGCCGCCCGGCTCGTGAGCGCCGCCCTCGCACGCGTACGGCGCCGGGGCCGGCCGCCCGGCTCGTGAGCGCCGCCCTCGCACGCGTACGGCGCCGGGGCCGGCCGCCCGGTTCCTGAGCGCCGCGCCGGGCTGACCGCCCGCTGTTGAGCGCCGCGCCGCGCCGGGACGTCCCATTGCTGAGCCCCGCCCGTGCCGGGGCCGGCCGTACCTCCGGCCTCGCCCGCGCCGGGGCCGACGGGTGCCCCCGGCCCGCCCCCCGGCGGCCGGCGACCACCGGCCGATAGATTGGCACCGTGCTCTCCAGTCTCACGCGTCCCCGCGCGCTCGCCCTGTGCGCCCTGCCCGTCGTCGCCCTGCTCGTCGCCGCCGGGGTCGCGCCGTTGCCGTTCACCCTCGCGCAGCCGGGGTCGACCAGTGACGTGCTCGGCGAGCACAAGGGGCGGCAGGTGATCACCATCTCGGGCGTGCCCGTCCGCAAGACCGAGGGCGAGCTGCGCATGACGACGATCGTGGCGACCGGGCCGCGCGCCGACGTGGACCTCGGGGACGTCGTCGACAGCTGGTTCCGCGGCGACCGTGCCGTGCTGCCGCACGACTCCGTCTACCCGGCCGGCAAGTCCGACGCCGAGATCGAGAAGCGCAACATCGGCCAGATGCGGGCATCGCAGAACAGCGCCGTCCAGGCCGCCCTCGGCTACCTCGGCAAGAGCCCGAAGCAGGTGAAGGTCGACCTGGAGCTGGCCGACATCGGCGGGCCCAGCGCCGGGCTGTTCTTCGCGCTCGGGATCGTCGACAAGATCCAGGGCGACGGCTCGGGCGGCGACCTGACCGGCGGCCGCACGATCGCCGGTACGGGAACGGTCGCCGCCGACGGCACGGTCGGTGCCGTCGGCGGGGTGTCCCTCAAGACCCAGGCGGCTCACCGCGACGGCGCGACCGTCTTCCTCGTACCGAAGGCCGAGTGCGCGGACGCCCAGGCCGAGAAGCCGGAGGGGCTGCGGCTCATCCCCGTCACCACGCTCAAGGACGCGGTGTCGTCGCTGCGCGCTCTGGAGCAGGGGAAGAAGGTCCCGAGCTGCTGACCGCCGCCGGCCCGTCCATCTCCCGCCAGGAGGGGAAGAACGCCGGTGCCAGCGTCGTCACGAAGTACACCCCGCTGACCGCCAGCAGCGCCGGTACGAGACCCACCCGCTCCACCAGGTAACCCGCGCCCACCCCGCCCAGCGGCATGGCCATCAGCGCCCCGGCCGTCGTCACCCCCGCCACCCGGCTGCGCAGCGCGTCCGGGACCCGCTCGTACACCACCGTCGTCAGGATCGGGTTGAGCGCCCCCGAGCCCAGCCCGCCGACCGCCGCCGTCACCACCATCGGCCACACGCTGTCCGTCATCGCCGCCATGACGAACGGCGGCGCCCCGCTGACCAGGAACGCGACCGTGAACACGGTGCGCCGCCGGAAGCGGTGCCCCACCGCCGCGTACAGCAGGGCGCCCAGCAGCGCGCACCCGCCCCACACCGCCATGACCAGGCCGATCGCGGCCGCGCCGCCCAGGTTGAGCTGGGCGTGCACCGGCAGGAGCACCGCGCTCCAGCCCTGGCTCAGGCCATTGGTGACCATCACCATCAGCGTGATGCCCAGCAGCAGCCGGGAGCCGAGCACGAAGGCGTACCCCTCGCGCAGCTCCGCCCGGTACCGCGCCACCGACACGGGCGCGCCGTCCCGCCGCGGTTCGGCGGCCTTCACGCCGCGTACGCCGCCGAAGACCAGCAGCGCGGAGAGCCCGAAGGTCGCCGCGTCGAGCAGCAGGACCGTTTCCGCGCCGACCAGCGCGATCAGTACGCCCGCGAGGGCGGCGCCCGCCATCCGCGCCCCGCGCGACACCGCGTCGAACAGGCTCGCCGCCCGCGCGAGCGTGGTCCCGGCCTGCTCGGCGAGGTCCGGCACGAGGACGTGCCGGGCCGTCTCGCCGGGCGCGTGGAACAGCCCGGTGACGCCCATCAGCGCGCACAGCATCCAGAAGTCGAGCCGCCCCGCGTAGTGCAGGAGCGGGATCGCGGCGAGCGCCAGGGCGCAGACCACGTCCGACGCGATGCTGACGCGCCGGCGCCCGACCCGGTCGATGACCGGCCCGCCGACGATCGCCGAGACGACGACGGGCAGCGTGGCGCAGAAGGCGACGAGCCCGGCCTTGCCGGGGCTGCCGGTGGTCTGGAGCGCGAACCACGGGACGCCGATGAGCGTCAGCGAGTTGCCGCTGATGGATACGGCGTTGGCCACCAGCACGGTGGCGAGCGGCCGCCGCTGCTGCCCGTTCACGCGATACGGGCGGTACGTGGCGGGGGAGCGGCCACCAGCCGGAGGCCCAGCTCGACGAGTGCCCAGCCCAGTCGCGTACGCAGTGGCGGCTGGTGACGCCGCCGGGGCGCCGGCCGCCGGGGAGCGCGGTCCCTCAATTCAGCGGCGCGCTGCTCGTGCAGTCGGAAGTGGATGTCGGGGTGCATGGCGGCCATCGGTCCCTTCAGTCGTTCTTCTGCGGGAAGGCGTGGAGGTGGACCCGTACGCGGGCGGCGCCTTCACCCGGTTCGACGTCGGCATAGCTGTTGATCAGCGCGTGCAGCTTCTCGTCCAGCTCGTGGACTTGCTCGGGGTTGAGCCGGAGCGAGAAGTCGCTCAGGTCCGAGTTCTTCACCCACTCCGTGGGCCAGTCGCGCATCGTGCCGACCCAGGTGGACAGCTCCTGGTTGTGGATGGTGGCGATCTCGTGGAGGAAGACGTTCAGGGCGCCACGGGTCTCGGGGGACTCGTCGTCGTACAGCGAGGCGTCGACGGCAGTGCCCCGCTGCGCCGCCTTCCACCAGCGCTCGCGCCCCTTCCCCCGTTCCGGGTCGTCCTCGACGAAGCCGTACGTGGCGAGCTGGCGTAGGTGGTAGCTGGTCGCGCCGCTGGACTCGCCGAGCCGCTCGGCCAGTTGGGAAGCGGTGGCTGGGCCGTGGTGGCGCAGGGCGGCCAGCAGGCGGATCCGCAAGGGGTGGGCGAGGCCGCGCAGGGAGCGCGGATCGAGCTGCCGGACGGATTTCTTCTCGGGCTCGGGCATACCCTCACCCTAGAGTTGCAAAGAACTGCTTGCAACCACTTCTTTGCAACAACTCCTTTGGAATCAGCCCTCCTTGATGAACCCCTCCCTCACCAGCCACTCCTTCGCCACCTCGTGGGGATCCTCACCGCCCACATCCACCCGCGCGTTCAACTCCCGCGCCACCGCCGTGTTCAGCCGCGCGCTCAGCGGGTTCAGCAGCTCCGCGATCACCGGGTACTTCTCGTACGTCGCCGCATGCAGCGACGGCGCCGCGTTGTAGTTGGGGAAGAACCGCTTGTCGTCAGCGAGGGTGTCCAGGTCCATCGCCTCGATCCGGCCGTCCGTCGTGTACGCCTCGCCCAGCAGGCACGTGTCCGACTTCGCGACCTGTGTGTAGATGATCCCGGCGTCCATCTTGCGGATGTTGGCCGCCGGGATGTTCATGCCGTACGCCTTCTGCATGCCCGGCAGCCCGTCCTCCCGGGACGCGAACTCGTTCTCCACGCACAGCGTCACCGCAGACGGGTCCTTGCGCGCCAGCTCCGCCACGTCCGACAGCGTGCGCAACCGGTAGGTGGCGTTGTTCCGCTTGTTGATGGCCAGCGTGTAGGTGTTGTTCAGGGTGGACTGGGGCAGCCAGGTGACACCGTTCCTCACATCCGCGTCCCGCACCGCCCGCCACTGTGCCTGCGGATCGACGATCGGCTTCTGGTTGCCCTGGTACGTGATCCACGCCGTGCCCGTGTACTCGTAGATCGCGTCCGCGTCGCCCTTGATGATCGCCTCCCGCCCGCTGATGGACCCCGGGAGGTTCGTCCGGTCCAGCACCTCGGCGCCCGCCGCCTTGAAGATCAGACCGATCATGTGGCCGAGGATGATGTTCTCGCTGAAGTTCTTCGACGTGACCGTCAACGAGGCGCCCTTGAGCGGCTGCCCGCGCCCCACCGAGCCCGGCCGCACGTCATCCGCCATCGGGGAGCCGCTCTTCAGCCCGCACCCCGACAGCACCAGCACCAGCCCCGCGCACACCACCCCGCGCCCGTACCGCATCACCCTCACCTCACCTCACCCCACCCCCAGCCCGCGCGGTGTCAGGGCCAGCTCCGCCAGCGACGCCAGCCAGTCGACCAGCAGCGCCAGCACCACCGTCAGGACGGAACCCAGCACCAGCACCGCCATCCGCTGCGTCTGGATGCCCGACGTGATCAGGTCCCCGAGCCCGCCGCCACCGCCGAACGTCGCCAGCGTCGCCGTACCCACATTGAGCACCAGCGCCGTGCGCACACCCGCCAGGATCAGCGGTACGGCCAGCGGCAGTTCGACCCGCAGCAGCCTGGCGGTCGCCGACATGCCGATGCCCCGCGCCGCCTCCACCAGCTGCGGGTCGATGGCGCGCAGGCCGGCCACGGTGTTGGACAGCACCGGCAGGACGGCGTAGACGACCATGCCGACGATCGCGGTCGACGGCCCGATGCCCAGCCAGATCACCAGCAGCGCCAGCAGACCGATGGCGGGCGTCGCCTGCCCGACGTTCGCGACCGCCGTGGCCACCGGCGCGGCCCGGCTCAGGCCGCGCCGGGTCAGGGCGATGCCGAGCGGGACGGCGATGAGGAGCACCCAGAAGGTGGAGATCGCCGTCAGCTTCACGTGCTGCCACAGCCGCAACTGCACGTTCCCGCCCGCCAGCGAGTTCTCGGCGATGGTGTCCAGCCTGGCGTTGCTGATCCAGACGTACGTCACCACCAGCACCACGGCCAGCACGACCGGCATGACCACCAGTTTCCGCCACGGGACGCGCCCCCTTCGTACGGGGCCGGACGGCGGCGCGGGAGCCTCCTCCTCGACCTCGTACGTCACTGGCCGCCCTCCAGCTCCACCTCGGTCCGGTGGTGGCGCATCTCCTCCAGGTCGTGCTGGTGCTCGATCGCGGCCAGCCGGTCCGCCTCCAGCATCTCGTGCACCGAGTTCATCAGCGTCTCCATGTCGACGACCCCGATGTACTCGCCGCGCCGCCCCGTCACCGCCACCCGCCCCGCCGAGTCGATCAGCACCGCCTCCAGCGCGTCGTGCAGCGTCGCGTCCCGCGTCACCGTGTCGTGCACCAGCTGCCCGGCCCGCGCCAGCGAGCCCTTCGCCCGCATCAGGTCGCCGCGCCGCAGCCACTTGTAGGGCCGCCCGCGCCGGTCCAGCATCAGCAGCTCGTTGTGCAGCCCGCTGCGCAGCCGGTTGAAGATCGTCTGCAGCGGATCGTCCACCGACACCGTGGGGAAGTCGGCGATCTCCACATCTCTCACCCGCGTGAGATTGAGCCGCTTCAAAGCGGCCCCCGCGCCCACGAAACCCGACACGAAGTCGTCCGCCGGATTCGTGAGGATCGCCTCCGGCGTGTCGAACTGCGCGATGTGCGAACGCTCGCGCAGCACCGCGATCCGGTCGCCCAGCTTGATCGCCTCGTCGAAGTCATGCGTCACGAACACGATCGTCTTGTGCAACTCGTGCTGCAGCCGGATCAATTCATCTTGCAAATGGTCACGCGTAATGGGGTCGACGGCCCCGAACGGCTCGTCCATCAGCAGCACCGGCGGATCCGCCGCCAGCGCCCGCGCCACCCCCACCCGCTGCTGCTGCCCGCCCGACAGCTGGCGCGGGTAGCGGCCGTGGAACTCGCGCGGGTCCAGCCCCACCAGGTCCAGCATCTCCTCGACCCGGTCGCGCACCTTCGCCTTCGACCAGCCCACCATCTTCGGTACGAGGGCGATGTTCTCCGCGACCGTCATATGGGGGAAGAGCCCCGACGACTGGATCGCGTACCCGACCTTCCGGCGCAGCTTCACCGGATCGATCCGGGTGACGTCCTCGTCATTGATCCGGATCCGCCCCGACGACGGCTCGATCAGCCGGTTGATCATCTTCAGGGTGGTCGACTTGCCGCACCCCGACGGTCCCACGAAGATCACCGTTTCCCCGGCCTTGATCTCCATCGACACGTCGTCCACGGCCGGGCTCGGATTGCCCGGGTAGCGCTTGGAGAGGTTCTCCAGCTCAATGCTCGCGCCCGACGCCTCAGCCACGGAACCCCCTCGGAATCGTCAGCCGCCCCAGCAGTACGTACGCGGCGTCGAAGAGCAGCGCGAGGACCACGATCCCCAGCGTCCCCGCCAGCACCTGGTTGATCGCGTTGGCGCTGCCCAGCGAGGCGATCCCCCGGAAGATCTCGTTGCCCAGCCCCGGCCCCGAGGCGTACGCGGCGATGGCGGCGATGCCCATGAGCATCTGCGTGGACACCCGGATCCCGGTCAGGATCGGCGGCCAGGCCAGCGGCAGCTCCACCCGCACCAGCCGGGCGGCCGGGGACATCCCGATGCCCTTCGCGGCGTCCACCAGGGCCGGGTCGACCCCGCGCAGGCCCACGATCGCGTTCCGTACGATCGGCAGCAGCCCGTACAGCACCAGCGCGATCACCGTCGGTGGCACGCCCAGCCCCACCACCGGGATCAGCAGACCGATCAGCGCCAGCGACGGAATGGTCAGCACCGTCGCCGTCGACGTGATCGCCAGATTCCCCGCCCACCCGCTGCGATACGTGCCCAGGGCGATCAGCACCCCCACCGCGGTGGCGATCACCATGCACTGGAATACGGCGCTGACGTGCTGCAACGCGTCCGTGAACAGCTGCTGGTGCCGAGTGACCAGGTACTCCCAGAAGCCCACGCGCGTCTCCTCCCCTACTCCTCCTCCGCCGCCTGCTCCACCAGCGGGATGATCCGCAGAGGCACGGGGTTCTCCATGACGATCGCCGTGGAGGCCCGCACGATGCCATCAAAACCGACAACCCGGTCGATCACCCGCTGAAGATCCGCGTTCGACCGGGCCACCAGTCGGCACAGCATGTCCCCGTGGCCGGTCGTCGTGTGCAGCTCCAGCACCTCCGGCACCCCCGCCAAGTGCTCGCGCACATCGGCGCCTTGCCCCTGTTTGATCTCCAGCGTCGCGAACGCCGTGACCGGATAACCCAGCGCCGCCGGATCCACATCGGGCCCGAACCCCCGGATGACTCCGTTCGACTGAAGCCGGTCCAGCCGGGCCTGCACCGTGCCGCGCGCCACCCCCAGCCGGCGCGACGCCTCCAGCACGCCTATGCGCGGCTCACGCGCCAGCAGCGCGATGAGTCTGCCGTCCAGATGATCGATCGCCATACCCGCCCTCCAGTGGTCACCCTGTACAGATCGCCCGCCCATACTGCCCAGGCGCTGCACAGATTGCCCAGCCCGTACGCGAACTATTGCGCACCTTGCCAAACGGAGAGAGCCTGCCGCCATGACTGAGACCATCGATCACACCCCCGACACCGCCCGGCAGGCCGACCCCTTCCCGGTTAAGGGCATGGACGCGGTCGTCTTCGCCGTCGGCAACGCCAAGCAGGCCGCGCACTACTACTCCACGGCCTTCGGCATGAAGCTGGTCGCCTACTCCGGACCGGAGAACGGCAGCCGCGAGACCGCCAGTTACGTCCTCAGCAACGGCGCCGCGCGCTTCGTGCTCACCTCCGTCATCAAGCCCTCCACCGACTGGGGCCGCTTCCTCGCCGAGCACGTCGCCGAGCACGGCGACGGCGTCATCGACCTCGCCATCGAGGTGCCGGACGCCCGCAAGGCGTACGCGTACGCCGTCGAGCAGGGCGCCACCGGCCTCACCGAGCCGTACGAGCTGAAGGACGAGCACGGCACGGTCGTCCTCGCCGCCATCGCCACGTACGGCAAGACCCGCCACACCCTCGTCGACCGCTCCGGTTACGACGGCCCGTACCTTCCCGGGTACGTCGCCGCCAAGCCGATCGTCGAGCCGCCCGCGAAGCGCACCTTCCAGGCCATCGACCACTGCGTGGGCAACGTCGAGCTCGGCAGGATGAACGAGTGGGTGGCCTTCTACAACAAGGTCATGGGCTTCACCAACATGAAGGAGTTCGTGGGCGACGACATCGCCACCGAGTACTCCGCGCTCATGTCCAAGGTCGTCGCGGACGGCACCAAGAAGGTGAAGTTCCCGATCAACGAGCCGGCGATCGCGAAGAAGAAGTCGCAGATCGACGAGTACCTGGAGTTCTACAACGGCCCCGGGGTCCAGCACATCGCGCTCGCCACGAACGACATCGTCGCCACCGTACGCACCATGCGGGCGGGCGGCGTCCAGTTCCTCGACGTCCCTGACTCGTACTACGACACGCTCGGCGAGTGGGTCGGCGACACGCGCGTCCCGATCGACGAGCTCCGCGAGCTGAAGATCCTCGCCGACCGCGACGAGGACGGCTACCTGCTCCAGATCTTCACCAAGCCGGTCCAGGACCGCCCGACGGTCTTCTTCGAGCTGATCGAGCGCCATGGCTCCATGGGCTTCGGCAAGGGCAACTTCAAGGCGCTCTTCGAAGCGATCGAACGCGAGCAGGCCAAGCGCGGCAACCTGTAACGGGGGCGGCGCCCCCGGTTCCCCGGGCGGCGCTCCTGGTCCCGCGGGTGGGGCACGGCCCCGGCGGCCGCGGCCACCGGGCACGGTGCCCGTGCCGGGGCAGCGCATGCGGCTCGGGGGGCGGGGCGTGGCCCCTCCGGGCTCGGACTCTCCCCCAGAGGGGGCCCCACGCGGTCGGCGGGGCGCCCTGTCGCGAGTGGGTGCCCACCATCGCCGCCAACCGCTGCGGGGACGACCCTGCATGGCCCCGCCCGGCCGTCCGGCGGCTGCGGACGGTCGCGTACGGGGAGCCAGAACGTAGCGCCCGGCCGCCCGGCGCGGGGGGCCGGGCGGCCGGGGACCCGTCAGCCGCCGGTGTAGCGGATGCTCGGTGCCGGGGGCGTCCGCATTCCGGCGCCGAGGAAGAAGCCGGGGTGCGGCGGCTGGTTGTAGGACACGTTCTGCCACGCCACCGCCGTGCGGTACTGCGGGTCGTGCATCAGCGTGCGGAGCTTGTGCTGCGTGGGCGCGGTCGTCGTGTGAACACGCAGCGCCGTGCTGTCCTGCGTCCGCCAGATGATCTCCTCCCGCCAGTCCCCGAAGAGGTCGGCCTGGAGGACCGGCGTGCCCTTGGTGTGGTTGTTCGACAGCGTGCCGCCCGCGCGGAAGATCTCCACGGACTTCTGCTCCTCCGCGTCCCACTTGCTGATCGTGCCCACGCCCGCGCCGGCCTGCTCGTCGAAGTCGTGGTCCACGATCTCCCGGAGGAGGTCACCGTCCCACCAGGCCATGAAGTTCGCCGCCGGAATCCGCCGGCCGATGAGGGTGGAGTCGGCGGCCCTCAGTTCCCCACGCCTGGAGTTCCACGCCCCGTCCTCGGTGACGGCCCACGCCTCGGCGCCGGGATGGGTGGGATCGATGTCAGCGGCGGCGGCCCGGCCGGTGTCCCGGTCCGCCGGCATCGACCACAGGACCGCTCCGGTGCGCGCGTCGCGCATCGTGGCGCCCCGGTTGCCACTGGCGGCCATGTTCTCGTGCGCGGCGAAGACCTCCAGACCGCCGCGCCCGGGGTCGAGGTCGCCCACGTGCAGGGCGTCACCGTGCCCGAGGCCGGTGCTGTAGAGACCGGTGCCGTCGTCGTCGATGGTTGCCGAGCCGAAGACGATCTCGTCCTTCTGGTCGCCGTCGACGTCCGCGACGGACATCTGGTGATTGCCCTGTCCCGCGTAGGCGCCGTTGCCCGCCTCCTGGGAGTCGAACGTCCAGCGGTGGCGCAACGCGGTGCCGTCGAAGTCGAAGGCCGCGATCACCGCGCGCGTGTAGTAGCCGCGGCTGAAGACGACGCTGGGCTTCTCGCCGTCCAGGTAGGCGACCGAGGCGAGGAAACGGTCCACCCGGTTGCCGTAGCCGTCGCCCCAGGAGGCGACGTCGCCGCGCGGCGGCTCGTACCGCACCGTGTCCACCGCCTTGCCGGTCAGCCCCTCGAACACCGTGAGCAACTCGGCGCCCTGGAGGACATAGCCGCTGGAGTTGCGGTGGTCGAGACCGGCGTCACCGATCACCTTCCCGGTGCCGTCCGTGGTGCCGTCGGCGGTCTTCATGACGACCTCGGCCCTGCCGTCGCCGTCCAGGTCGTAGACCATCGGCATGGTGTAGTGCGCGCCGGCGCGGATGTTCGGCCCCAGCCCGATCCGCCACAGGCGGGTGCCGTCCAGCCGGTAGGCGTCGAGGTACACCAGGCCGGTGTAGCCGCTCTTGGAGTTGTCCTTGGCGTTGGTGGGCTGCCACAGCTGGAAGATCTCGTACACGCCGTCGCCGTCGGCGTCGCCCACACTCGCGTCGCCCGCGGTGTACGCGTACGGCACGCCGTCCTTCGTACGGTCGTCGGCCGGCTTGTCCAGGGGTACGTCGAGGTACTGATGTGCCCACACACCGAACTCGGCCGTCGAGCGTGGCTGCTGCCCGCCGCCGTGGGAGACGATCCGGTAGACCGAGTCGGCGGTGCCCCCGGGATCGGTGTAGTTGGTGCTCGTGGTGACCGGCTTGGCGTTGATCCGCTCTCCGTCGCGGTACACGTCGAACGCGATGTCCTCCGGATCGAGCCCGAGCATGCGCCAGCCGAGGTACACGCCTTCGCCGGTGGACACGGCCACGGGCGAGCGGTCCAGGCGCTCCATGGCGCGTACGAGCGTGGTCGCGGCGGGTGTGGTGAGCGGCGCCGACCGCGCGGAGACGCCTCCGGCGTTCACCGAGGCCACGGTGTAGTGGTAGGCGACGGTGGTCAGGACGCCGGTGTCGGTGAACCGCTCCCGGTCGGCCCTGCCCACGGGCGCGTACGGCCCTTCCGGCTTCGCGGATCGGTAGACCTGGTAGTACAGGGCGTCCTTGACCGGCTTCCAGTGGAAGGTCAGTTCCCTCTTCTCGACTTTGCCCAGGAGCCGCAGACCGATGGGCACCGCCGCCGTGGCGACGTCCGGGTCCACGGCGTCGACCTGGAGGGGCTGGGAGCGTACGGACTCCTGGCCTAGCCCGTCCACAGCGGTCACGTAGTAGAGGTACGACAGCCCCACCGAGGCACCGGTGTCGCTGAAGGACGTGCCGGACACCTGGGCCAGGCGCTCCACCGCCGCGCCGTCCTTCTCCTTGCGGTGGACCCGGTAGGCCGTTGCGCCCTCGGCCGCCTCCCAGGACAGGCCGACTGCGGCCCCCGCCTTGGTGACGTCGAGGCTGTTCAGGGCGAGGCCGGTGGGGGCGACGAGGACGGGGGTGACGTCGAGCCCGTTGAGGTGGGCGGTCTGCCCGCTGAGCACCATGGTCAGCTGCCCGTCGGTGACGTCGACCGCGTTGTACGTACGTTCCGTCAGCGACTTGTTCGCCGAGACCTGCCCGTAGCTCCTGCCCTCGATGGTGACGTCGGTCCTGGCCGAGCCCAGGGTGTCCCCGACGTAGGCCTTCACCGCGTACCGGCCGTTGGGCACGTCCAGCCGGAATTCGTACCGTCCGCCGAAGTGGGCCACGAAGTCCCGCCCGAGGTCACCCGTGCCCGGTCCGCGGTCCCGGTCGATCATGCCGGTGGCGTCGGTGATCCCGTAGCCGCGTTCGGGTGTGTACGCGGTGGCCCGGGTGACCTCCGTGTAACCGGCGGCGAGCGGCGCCCCGGCCGGCTGGAAGTCGAACCGGTACCGAGGCGTACGGGTGGTGACGGACACGGCCTCCGAAGGGGCGGAGTCGCCGCGGCCGTTGACCGCCACGACGCGGAAGGCGTACGCGCGGCCTTCGGCGAGGCCCGCCACCTCGGCCTGCGGGAGGACGGACGTGGTGGTGAGCCGGTAGGCCGTATCGGCCTCGGCGGCCTCCTTGCGCAACACCTTGTAGATGTCCGCGCCCGCGACGGCGGTCCACTTCAGCGTCGCTCCGGAACCGGAGACGTTGCCGGCGGCCAGCCCGGTGGGCCGGGCCGGGACGTGGTCGGGGAGTCGCGTCTCCTTGACGTGCGCGGACAGCGGGAGGCCGAGTGCGGCCGTGCCCTGCGCCACGAGCCGCGCCATCTGGATGGCTCCGTACTCCTGGAAGTGGGTGTCGTCGACGGTTCCGGTGGGCCGGTTGGGGTACACCCCGGCCGGCACGTGCAGGAACACGGACGTGGCGGCCTCCGGGCCGATGGAGTCGAGGTAGCCGCGGCTGAGCGCGGACAGGTCCACCAGGGCGGCCTTCTCCTCGGCGGCGAGCTGCTTCATGGCGTCCACGTACGCCGGGAAGGAGACGTTGAACCTCCCGGTCGCCGGGTCGAAGGAGCGTCGCGACACGGGGGTGACCAGGACCGGTGTCGCCCCGCGCTGTCGCGCGCCGTGGACGTACGTCCGCAGGTACTCCTTGTACTCGGCCGGTGTGGCGTAGCGGTCGTCGACGCCCTGGGTGGCGTCGTTGTGCCCGAACTGCACCATGAGGTAGTCCTGGGGCCGCAGCGTCCGCAGCACGGTGTCCAGGCGGCCCTGGGTGAGGAAGTTCTTGGAACTGCGCCCGCCGATGGCGTGGTTGGCGAAGGCCACCTCGTCCGTGAAGAAGCGGCCGATCATCTGGCCCCAGCCGGCCTGCGGCACCCAGTACGGATCGTAGGTCTGCACGGTGGAGTCGCCGGCGAGGTGCACGGTGGGGACGGTTCCCGGCGTGCGGTCGGCGTGCCGGGTGATGGACAAGGAGTTGATCTTGGCGGCCGTGCCGGAGAAGTCGAGCTTCAGCCGGCCGTCCACGAGGGCGATGTCGAAGGACGTCTCCAGGTACTGGCCGGCCGGCTTGGTGGTGGGCGGCGTCTTGACCATCGACTCGGCGGTGAGGGCGATGTCGGTGGGGCCGGCCGCGTCACCCGCGATCAAGGAGACGGTGTAGTCGCCGTACGGCAGATCGACCAGGAAGGAGCCGCGTTCGACGGTGACGAAGTCGGAGCGCAGGGGGTCGGCGGTCGCCCGGTCGGTCGACGTCACCGCCGCCGTGTCCACGAACCCGTACCCCCTCTCCTCGGTGTACGCGGTCTTCTCCGACACTCCGGTCCAGCCGGCCGCCACCGCGCTGGTCGTGGTGCCGAAGTCGAAGGCCCTGCGCGGGGTTTCGTCGGCCGCCGAGGCCGCCGTAGCCGGGGGCGCCGTGACCGCCGAGGCCGCCGTAGCCGGGGGCGCCGGCAGTGCGGCGAGCAGCGGCAGCAGCAGCGCTGCGGCGACCGTGCCCGTCCTGCGCCGGCGGCTGCGGTTCCGTCTGCCGATCGGGCCGTCTCTTCCGGCCATGGGCGCCTCCCGTGTCGTGAGCGAATCTTGCTGAAACGTTTCAAAAGCGCGGCGCGGTCCTCCCCGGGGGCAAGAGGGCGTCAAGGCGCCCGGGAGGAGGACTGGAAAGCGCTTTCCAGACAGGTGAGAGGTTCCCAACGTTGTTCCCCGGGGGTCAACCCCCGTGCAGGGAGCACCTCACGGCACGGGAAGCGGCGGCGGAGACCTCAGCCGATCGGCGCGTACAGCACCCCCAGCTTGTCGATCTCCGCTCCCGAGCGGCCCGTGAAGCCGACGATCTGCCGGCCGGCGGGCGCCGTGAAGGTCACGGTGTCCGAGGTGGCGGAACCGGCCCGCAGCGTACGGGCCTTGTCGGTGGTGAAGGCGGCCGAGAAGAGGCGGGTCCGGCCGTCCTTCCGGCCGCGCGTGAGGGTCACGGACGTGAGGTGTTCCCCTGGGGCGAGGGTCAGGGACGCGGCGGTGCCGCCCGTACCGCCGTGCGTGAGCGGCCTGCCGTCGTCGTGCGTGAGCGACACCGCGTCGAGGCGGGAGCCGCCGCGCAGCGTCAGCGTGCGGGGCGAGACCGGCGAGGGGAGGTCGTCCGCGTCGTTGAACGCCGTGCCGTGCGGGCCGCCGAAGAAGTCACTGGCCCGGAGTGCCGGGGGCAGCGTCCACGAGAAGTCGACCGTGTGCGGGAAGTGGTCGGAGAGGTGGTCGCCGTCGGCGTCCAGGAAGGACGCCCACTCGTTGTCGTAGCGGGTGGCGGAGAGGTTCACCAGCGTGCTGCCCCGGTAGAGGACCTTGTCCACCACCTCGCAGTCGTTCGTCGGCGCCGTCCCCGGGCAGACGATCGCGTCACCGCCCTGCGCCGGGGCGCTGCCGCCACGGACGAGCTGGACCCATGCGTCGGTCAGGCCGTTCTCCTTCACCAGCGTGCGGATGTTGTCGCCGGTGCGGGTGTAGCGGGTGTTGGTGTCGCCCATGACGATCACGGCGTTGCCCGCCGAGTTCGCCCGGATGAAGGCGGAGAGCTGCTCGATGTTGGCGCGGCGGGCGGCCAGCGCGGCGTCCGTCACGTCCGCGTTCGCGTGGACGTTGTAGAGGTCGACGAAGACCCCCTCGGCCAGCCGGACCCGGGCGAGCGTGAACCCCTTGGGGGTGAGGCAGTCGGTGCCCGCGCAGTCGTTCCAGTCGACCCGCTGGAAGTCCTCGAAGGCGTGGTCCGAGAGGGTGTTGAGGCCGTCGCCGATACCGGCGCCGCCGCTCGTCGGCGTGCGGTACGGGTGGTCGTCACCCGCGTACAGGGCGGCGTGGTAGTTGAAGTCCTCCTGGACGTTGACGATGTCGTACGCCGCGAGGCGCGGAGAGATCAGCGGCGTGTTGGTCGCGGGGTTCCCGGAACTCAGCCCCTCCGGAAGGCCGGCGACGTTGTACGTGAGGACGCTGAAGGTGCCCGACCTGTCGGAGGTGGCCACGGGCGCGGCGGCGGTGGGCGCGGCAGCGGCGGGCGTCGTGGTGGCGAGCCCGGCAAGGGCCAGGGCGCCCGCCACAAGGGTGCCGATGAGTCTTCTCACGAGGGGAGTGTCTCCAGACGCGAAGCGGGGAAGACCGACGCCGCTCAGAGTGGCGCCAACCACCGTGCGGCACAAGGCGCATGGGATCCGGCGCCGCGCCGCACGGACCGACCACCGAGCCCCCCCGCCACCGACCGGCGCGTGGGCGCCGCTAGGGTGCCGGGCATGGCCAGGATGAATGACGTGGGCGGCATACAGGGCTTCGGGCCCATCGACACCGCCGACGACGCCGAGCCCTTCCACGCCGACTGGGAGGCCCGTGTGTTCGCCCTCAACCGGGCGCTCCTCGGTGCCGGCGTCTACAACCTCGACGAGTTCCGGGACGCCGTCGAGACGGCGCTGCCGCCCGCCGACTACCTCGCGGCCTCGTACTACGAGCGCTGGTTCCACGCCATCCGCACCCTCCTCGAACGCAAGGGCGTGATCGTGGAGGGCGAACTCGATGGGTGACCGGTTCCGGGCCGGGGACGTCGTCCGCACCGTCCACCACGACCCGCCGCACCACACCCGGCTGCCGCGCTACGCCCGTGGCAAGACCGGCACGGTCGTCGAGCCGGAGGGCCGCGCCCCGCTCGCGGACGTCCGCGCGCAGGGCATCGCGGACGCCCCGGTGGAGCAGGTGTACGCGGTACGGTTCGCCGCCCGCGACCTGTGGGGCGAGGGCGACCACCATGTCGTGCTCGACCTGTTCGAGAGCTATCTGGAGGAAGCGTGACCGAGCACTCCGACGCCCTGATCTCCCGCCGCGTACGCCGCCTGGAGACGCTCCTCGAAGAGCGCGGCATCGTCGCGGGCGTCGCGGTCGAGGAGGCCATCGACGCCTACCTGGCCGACTCCGGCCCCGCGAACGGCGCCCGCGTCGTGGCCCGCGCCTGGACGGACCCGGCGTACCGCGCACGCCTCCTCGCCGACGGTACGGCGGCCGTCGCCGAACTCGGCTACGCCGCCGGCGGCGTACAGAAGCAGCGCCTCCGTGTCGTCGAGAACACCGAGCACCTCCACAACGTGGTCGTCTGCACGCTCTGCTCCTGCTACCCGCTGCGCCTCCTCGGCCCGTCCCCGGGCTGGTACCGCAGCGAGGCGTACCGCTCCCGGGTGGTACGCGAACCCCGCGCCGTACTGGCCGAGTTCGGGCTGCACCTGCCCGAGTCGACCGCCGTCACGGTGTGGGACTCGACGTCCGAGACGCGCTACATGGTGCTGCCGCGCCGCCCGGAGGGTACGGAAGGCCTGGACGAGGACGCCCTGGCGGGCCTGGTCACGCGCAACGCGCTCATCGGTACGGCGGCGCTCTGAGCGCTCACCGCCGGGAGCCCGCCGAAGCGGAAGCCGAAGCGGAAGCGGGAGCCGCCTCGTGAGCCGAAGCGGAAGGCGGAGCCGGTGCCGACGCTGAACCCGACGCCGGGCCCCGCGCGTCCGCTGCCGAAGGCGAGGCGCTCGGCGCCGCCGCGCCCCCCGGCCGCCGCGGCTTGCGCGCCTGCTCCTGACGCTCCGGGTCCCGCGGCGGCGGCGAACCGGCCCGCGAGGCACCCGAGCGCGGCGTGTCCCCGCCGGAGCCGGAGCCGGAGCCGTACACGTCCTTCGGCCCGCCCTCCGGCGGCTCGCCCAGCGCCGCCAGCGCCCGCCGCGCGGCCGGCGCCAGCAGGGGCGAGAAGTCCGGGTTGAGGCGCAGCGCCTCGGCGATGTGGCGCCGCGCCGGACCCCACTGCCCGAGCTCCCGCTCGATCTGGCCCCGGTGGTACGCGAACAGCGCGCTGCGCAGGCCCTGTTCCGTCGCCCGCCTGGCGTACGGCAGCGCCTCCTCCGCCCGCCCCGTCCGGTACAGCGCCCAGCCCAGCGCGTCGGCGACGTGCACGGACCGGTGCCCCTTCGCCCACTCGGCGCGCAACCGGCGCACGGCGGAGTGCGGGGAGCCGTGGTCCGTCTCGTACCGGGCCAGCACGAGCGCCCCGTTCACCCCGTGCGTCCCGGCTTCCGTGGCGCGCGCCCGCAGCATCTCGTACTGCGTGTGCGCGTCACCGTCCAGGCCCAGCGACTCGTACAACTCGCCCGCCTCCAGGGCGTACTGGGGCAGCGGCAGCGCCTCCAGCGCGGCCCCGTAGTCCCGCAGCGCCTCGTCGGTCCGCCCCAGCGCCGCCAGCGCCCGCGCCCGCCCGGCCAGCGACGGGGCGTGGCCGGGGACGAGCCGCAGCGCCGGGTCGTAGGAGGCGAGGGCCTCGGCCGGTTCGCCGCGCTCCCACGCCAGGTCGCCCAGCCGCGCCAGGCACGCCGCCTTCTCGGCCGGGGTGGTGGCCAGCGCCACCGCGTCGTACGCGAGGGCGGAGGCGTCCTCGCGCCAGCCCTTGTCCCGGTACACCAGCGCGGCGCGCGACAGCGCGGGCGCCCCGGCCCGCAGCGCCCGCAGCCGCTCCATGGCCCGCCCGGCGGACACGTAGTCGCCGAGCCCGCTGTACGCGTCGATCAGCACGGGGTACGCCTGCCAGCGCCTCGGCGTGTGGTTCCGTACCGCCTCGCCCCACTTCCGCGCCGCCGCGAAGTCGCCGCGCGCGTTGGCCAGGGCGCCCATGCCGAGCTGGGCGTCGACGTTCCCCTTCCCGGCGGGCAGGAGACCCAGGGACCGCTTCAGCGCCTTCTCGGCGCGTACGTACGAGGCGGTGTCGCCGCTGCGGACGCCGCGCTCCACGTACGCCGTGCCCAGCACCGCCCACGACGCGTCGTCGCGCGGATGGGCCCGCAGCCACGTCTCCCGGTCGCCGATCAGCGCGGCCAGCTCGGGCAGCGACGCCTGCGCGCCGGTGTGCGCCGCCGACACGGCCCGCGCGACGGCGCCGGGCGCGGGCGCCGGCGCACCGCCGCCACCCAGGCTGCCCGGTACGAACAGGGCGGCCGCGCCGGCCAGCACCGCGCCCGCCCCCACACCCAGCACGATCTGTGGGACCCGTTCCGTCTTCATGCGGTCACTGTGCGACAAACGGTGCGTCCATACGACGAGCCACCCGGCGTACCCCAAGTCGATCCCCCGCCGGGTTCACACCGATGGCCCCGAGTGCCAGGCTGGGATCATGGACGACCTACTGACCCGGCTCCGAGCCGCCCTTCCGGCGGAAGCGGTCCTCACCGACCCCGACGTCACCGCCTCCTACGCCCACGACATGGCGAGCTTCTGCGACGCCGGCACACCCGCCGTGGTCGTCCTGCCGAGCACCGTCGAGCAGGTCCAGCACATCATGCGCACGGCGACCGAACTGCGCGTGCCGGTCGTCCCGCAGGGCGCCCGCACGGGCCTGTCGGGCGCGGCGAACGCGTCCGACGGCTGCGTCGTGCTCTCGCTCACCAAGATGGACCGGATCCTGGAGATCAGCCCGGTCGACCGGATCGCGGTCGTCGAACCGGGCGTGATCAACGCCGTACTCTCCCGCGCCGTGGCCGAACACGGCCTGTACTACCCGCCGGACCCCTCCAGCTGGGAGATGTGCACCATCGGCGGCAACATCGGCACCGCCTCCGGCGGCCTGTGCTGCGTCAAGTACGGGGTGACGGCGGAGTACGTCCTCGGCCTGGACGTCGTCCTCGCCGACGGCCGCCTGATGTCCACCGGCCGCCGTACCGCCAAGGGGGTCGCCGGGTACGACCTGACCCGGCTGTTCGTCGGCTCCGAGGGCACCCTCGGCATCGTCGTACGGGCCGTCCTGGCGCTGCGCCCGCGGCCGCCGCGACAGCTGGTGCTGGCGGCCGAGTTCCCGTCGGCCGCCGCGGCCTGCGACGCCGTGTGCGCCATCATGGAACGCGGCCACACCCCCTCGCTCCTCGAACTGATGGACCGTACGACCGTGCAGGCGGTCAACAAGCTCGGCCGGATGGGACTGCCCGAGTCCACCGAGGCCCTGCTGCTCGCCGCGTTCGACACCCCGGACCCCGCCGCCGACCTGGCCGCCGTCGGGGACCTGTGCACGGCCGCGGGCGCGACGCAGGTCGTCCCGGCGGAGGACGCGGCCGAGTCGGAGATGCTGCTGAAGGCGCGCCGGATGTCGCTGACCGCCCTGGAGGCGGTCAAGTCGGCGACGATGATCGACGACGTGTGCGTACCGCGCTCGCGGCTCGCCGCGATGCTCGACGGCACGGCCGCCATCGCCGCCACGTACGACCTGACCATCGGTGTCTGCGTGCACGCGGGCGACGGCAACACCCACCCCGTCGTCTGCTTCGACCACACCGACCCCGACGAGTCGCGGCGCGCCCGCGCGTCGTTCGACGACATCATGGCGCTCGGCCTGGAACTGGGCGGCACCATCACGGGGGAACACGGCGTCGGCGTACTGAAGAAGGAGTGGCTGGCCCGCGAGCTGGGACCGGTCGGGGTGGAGTTGCAGCGCGGCATCAAGCAGACCTTCGACCCGCTGGGCATCCTCAACCCCGGCAAGCTGTTCTAAGCCTCCAGCCCTGGTCCCCATGACCGATGGCCCTCGGCCGTGCCCCCCGCATAGCGTGAAGGGACCGATGAAGGAGGAGCCGTGCCCGCACGCCTTGACCACACCATCGTCCGCAGCCGCGACCGGTTCGCCGCGGCCCGTTTCCTCACGGAACTCATCGACGCGCCCGAGCCGAAGCCCTTCGGCCCTTTCGCGTCCGTCCCGCTGGAGGGCGGCGTCACCCTCGACTACCTCGACGACGACGCGCCCCGGATCGTCCCGCAGCACCTCGCCTTCCTCGTCCCGGAGGACGAGTTCGACGAGATCTTCGGCCGGATCCAGGAGCGCGAACTGCCGTACTGGGCGGACCCGCACCACCGCGAGCCGCAGCGGATCAACCACCACTACGGTGGCCGTGGCGTGTACATCGACGACCCCGACGGCCACTCGATCGAATTCATCACCCACACCTACGTGACCGACTGACCCGGTCCGCCCGCTCACGCCAGCAGCTCGGCCAGCCCGTCGTCCAGGCCGAGCTGCTCCGCCTCCGAACCGGGCGGCACCACGCGCAGCGCCCGCTCCAGCCACGCGGACACCTGCGCCGCCGGAACCTCCAGCAGCGCCTCGCCCTCCGGCGAGGACAGGGCCATCAGCACGACGGCGTGCCCGTCGAGCGTGGTCGGCCAGATCCGCACATCACCGTGCCCGCACGGCCGGAAGACCCCCTCGACCAGCAGCTCCCGGGCGAACGTCCAGTGCACGGGCCGGTCGGAGCCCACATGAAAGGTGATGTGCACGGCGTACGGGTCATCCGTCCGGTACGCCAGCCGGGCCGGCACGGGGACGCTGCGCTCGGGCGACAGCACCAGGTTGAGCTCCAGTTCGCGTTCGACGACGGTGTGCTGCATGGGACGGTTCCCTTCTCTCCGGTACGGGCCCTGGCGCGGGCCGCATGGAGGAGAGGCGCTTTCCCGCCCGCCATTACGCGACTTCCGACAAGAGGTTTCCCTTACTTTCCGTAGCACGGATCTGACCGGATCGTGGTCGTTGTGGACGGACCGGTTCGGGGGCGGTCGGCGGTCTGGTAGATGTGGTGCCTTGAATTGAGGCCTCGAGGAGATACGGGACCACGGTGATGAGCGCCCCAACCCCGGCAACCGGCGACGGCAGCCCCACGCCTGGCTACTACCCCGATCCGTCCATCCCGGGATATATCCGGTTCTGGAACGGCGCCGCCTGGGTGCCGGGGACCAGCCGGCCCGCGCCCAAGGACGGTGAGGCGATGCCGACGCCGCCGGTCCCGGCGCAGCCGGCTCCGTCTCCGGCACCCGCACCGGCACCTTCGGTGGAGGAGACCGGGCCGGTCTTCTTCGACGAGGAGGAGGCGGCCGCGGAGGGCCAGCCGGAGCCGGAGCCCGCGTCCGTGTGGCAGGCGGACGCCGCTCGCCAGACCGGGTTCGGCGGCGACCGTGACCGCCGCGTCTCGTGGGGCGCCGAGGCCGGCCAGGACCCGCGCCGCCCGGCCCCCGCCGCCCCGGACCCCACGGGCGGCGCCCTGCCCGGCGTACGGAGTGTGGAGCCGGAGCCCGCGAAGGCGGCGGCCCCGGAGGGCACGGTCACCATCCGGGCGGTCAAGCCGCAGCCGAAGCCGGCGCCCGAGCGGCCCGCCGACGGCACGATGACCATCCGGGCCCTCACGCCGGACGCCCCGCGCACCCCGCAGGCCCCGGCCCAGCCCCAGCCGGCCGCCCCCGCCCCGGCCCCGGCCCCCGCCCCGGCCCCGCAGGCCGCACCCACGCCTGCACCCACGCCCGCCCCCGCGTCCACCCCCGCCCCCGTCACCCACGGCCCAGGCGGCGGCGCCGCGTCCTGGGCGCAGCAGGTGCACCAGCTGGCCCAACCGGAACAGCAGCGGCAGCAGCCGCAGCAGCCCGTCCTGCCCTGGAAGCCCCCGGTCAACGACCCGTTCCTCGCGGCGGCCCAGGCGCAGGCCGCCGCCCGCCCGGCGGCCCTCGGCAAGCGGTTGGTGGCCCGGCTGATCGACACCCTGGTCCTCGGGGCGGCCGTCGGCGCCGTCGCCGTACCGTTCGTCTCCAAGGCGCTCGATCACATCGACGGCAAGATCCAGCAGGCCAAGCAGTCCGGCGAGACGGTCACGGTCTGGCTCCTGGACGGCACCACCTCGACGTACTTCGGCATCACCCTCGCCGCCCTCCTGGTGCTGGGCGTGCTGTACGAGGCGCTGCCGACCGCCAAGTGGGGCCGTACGCTCGGCAAGAGGCTGATGGGCCTGGAGGTGCGGGACATCGAGTCGCACGAGCCTCCGCCGTTCGGCGCGGCGCTGCGCCGCTGGCTGGTGTACGGGGTGCTGGGCATCCTGGTCGTCGGGGTGGTCAACGTCCTGTGGGCGCTGATCGACCGCCCGTGGCGCCAGTGCTGGCACGACAAGGCGGCCCACACCTTCGTGGCCGGACGGAGCGGGTAGCCCGAACGGCCGGTGATCCGTTGCGGGGCCCCGCCGGGCGGGATGCACTGCCCCCATGAGCAACGAGCCTCCCGAGGACGACCCGTTCCGCAAGAAGCCGCAGGACGACGGCTCCCAGCCGCCACCCGCGCCGCCCCCTCCGCCCTCGGGCGGCGGCGGTCCGTACGGGGGACAGGGGCCCTACGGCGGAGGCGGACCGTATGACGGCGGCCCCGGAGGCGGTCCCTATGGGGGCGGCCCCGGGGGTGGTCCCTATGGAGGCGGCCCCGGCGGCGGGCCCTATGGGGCCGATCCGCTCGCCGGGATGCCGCCGCTCGCCGATTCGGGCAGGCGCGTCCTGGCCCGGCTCATCGACTGGGTCATCGTCGTCGTACCGCTCGCCCTCATCGGCATCCCGTTCGACATCTACGGCAAGGTGTCGGACGAGGCGGACGTCGCGGACGTGTGGCAGACCAACGACGGCGGGCAGTGGGTCTTCCAGCTCATCTCCATCGTGGCGTACGTCGCCTACGACACCCTCATGACGACGAAGAAGAACGGGCAGACGGTCGGCAAGCGGCTGCTGGGCATGCGGGTGGCGATGCTCAACGACGGCAGTGTGCCCGGCACCAACGCCGCGCTGACCCGGGCGATCGTGCTGTGGCTGCCCGCGCTGATCTGCTGCGCCTGTCTGTGGCCGCTGCTCCTGCTGATCCTCATCCTGGTCGACAAGCCGTACAAGCAGGGCCTGCACGACAAGGCGGCCAAGACCGTCGTCGTGTCAACGACGCAGTGAGTGCTCCCGTGGCTTCGCCGGGGCGGCCGGATGCGCGTTCCCGTACGCGGTGCGCCGCCCCGCCGGCTGCGGCAGGGTCATCGCGACCAGCAGGCCGAGCGCGAGCGCGGCCACCCCGATCAGGGCGACACCCAGTCCGGTGGTGGTGCGGGACAGCAGCAGCATGGCGACGGTCGCGAAGACGACGGTGGCCGAACCGTAGGCGAGCTGTGGGGCGGTCGGACGCGGCATGGCGGGTTCCGTCCTCGAAGCTGGAGCACCGGATGGGGATCACGCAACTCGGTCGCACTGTCTTCTGACTCTACGACGGTGGATGCCCGAGAGGAACCGGCAGTAAGCGTGACCTAACCCACGGTACCGGTGCATGGGGGGCGCACAGCATCACGGCCTATGCCATATGGCCGGAAGGCGGCGCCCATTGACGCGATCCGCAGGGGAGGACCGTATCAAGTGTCGTACATCAGAGGTGTGTTGAGCGCCGCCGCCGTACTGGCCGTCCTGGTGGGGGCAACAGCCGCCGCTCCCGCCCCCACCGCCCCCGTGCACGACGACGCCGCGCACGGCACCGTCGAGGGGCAGCACGACGGGCATGTCATCGACGGGCCCTTCAGCGCCCGGCAGCGGCAGCAGCGCCAGGTGGCGCTGGAGCAGGTGCTGAGCGGGCGGGCGAAGGTGGAGCGGCGCGGCGGCTCCAGGGTCGTGAGGCTCGGCGACCGCAAGTACGTCGAGCTGGGGCGGGAGCGCACCGACAAGATCTTCACGATCCTGGTCGAGTTCGGCGACAAGGTCGACGACACCACGATGTACGACCCGGACGGCCCGGGCGGGCCGAAGCCGCCCGTTGTCAAGTACGGCGGTACGCCGGGCCCGCTGCACAACCGGATCCCCGAGCCGGACCGTACGAAAAACAACTCCACGGCCTGGCACGCGGACTACGACCGCGAGCACTTCCAGCGGCTGTACTTCGGCGAGGGCGACGGGGTGGAGTCGCTGAAGACGTACTACGAGAAGACCTCTTCCGGCCGGTACTCGGTGGAGGGGGAGGTCTCGGACTGGGTGAAGGTCGAGTACAACGAGGCCCGGTACGGCTCGAACTACTGCGGCGGCAACAACTGCCCCAATGTCGAGGACCTGGTCTTCGACGGGGTGGCGGCCTGGGTGGCGGACCAGAAGGCGAAGGGCAGGACGGACGGTGACATCAGGGCGCAGGTGGCCCGTTTCGACGAATGGGACCGCACGGACCACGACAACGACGGGAACTTCAACGAGCCGGACGGCTACATCGACCACTTCCAGATCGTGCACGCGGGCGAGGACGGTTCGGCGGGCGGTGGTGCGCAGGGCGGTGACGCGCTGTGGGCGCACCGGGGGTACGCGTACAGCCGGGACGACGGCGACACCGGTCCGGCGGGGTTCCGGGCGGGGGGTGTGGCGATCGGTGACACGGGCGTCTGGGTGGGTGACTACACGATGCAGCCGGAGAACGGCGGGCTGGGCGTCTTCGCCCACGAGTACGCGCACGACCTGGGCCTGCCCGACCTGTACGACACCAACAACGTGGCGGGCGTGGAGAACTCGGTCGGTTTCTGGTCCCTGATGTCGTCCGGGTCGTGGCTGGGCACCGGCAAGGACTCGATCGGCGACCTGCCGGGCGACATGACGGCCTGGGACAAGCTCCAGCTGGGCTGGCTCGATTACGAGAAGGCCGAGGCGGCGACCGCGTCGACGCACACGCTGGGCGTCTCCGCGTACAACACCGACCGGCCGCAGGCGCTGGTCGTGGAGCTGCCGGAGAAGACGGTCACCACGCCGGTGGTGAAGCCGGCCGGGGGCGCGGGGCAGTGGTGGAGCGACCACGGCGACGACCTGTCCCACACGCTGACCCGGACGGTCGACCTGACCGGCCGTTCCTCCGCCTCGCTCGCACTCGACGGCTGGTGGGACATCGAGAAGGACTACGACTACCTGTACACGCAGGTCTCCACGGACGGCGGGGAGAGCTGGAAGACGGTCGACGGTACGGCCGACGGTGCGGCGATCACCCGGGACGGCGGCGACAAGCCGGCGCTGACGGGGGTTTCGGAGACGTACCGCAAGCTGGTGTACCCGCTGGACGCGTACGCCGGGAAGCGGATCGTCGTGCGTTTCCGCTACCGGACGGACGGCGGCGTGGCGGGCAAGGGGTTCGCGGCGGACAACATCTCGGTGAAGGCCGACGGTGTGACGCTGTTCACGGACGACGCCGAGGGGGAGGGCAACGGTGGCTGGGCGGCGCGGGGGTTCGCGCGGGTCGGGGAGGCGGTCACCGGCGACCACCCGCAGTACTACATCGCGGAGAACCGGCAGTACGTGTCGTACGACCGGACCCTGGAGACCGGTCCGTACCACTTCGGCTTCCCCGAGCCCCGGGACAACTGGGTGGAGCACTACGCCTACCGGCCCGGCCTGATGATCTGGCAGTGGGACACCTCGCAGCGGGACAACAACGTCACCGACCATCCGGGCCAGGGCCTGCTGCTGCCGGTGGACGCCCATCCACGGCCGATGACGTGGGCGGACGGCACTCTGATGTCGAACAAGATCACGCCGTACGACGCGGCGTTCAGCCGTAGCCCCACGCCCGGCTTCACCCTGCACAAGCAGGGTGTACCGCACTACATCAGGCCGCATGCGGGCAATCCGGTCTTCGATGACCACAAGGGTGTGTACTGGTACGCCGTCAACCGGTTCGGTGGTGTGCGCACCACGGACACCAACACCCGGATCACGGTGGCGGCTCAGCCGTCGAACGGATCGTCGGTCACCGTGACAGTGGGCCCCTCGGTCGGGTGACCAGGGCGCTTTCCCCGGTCGCCGCTGTTCGCAATGCGGATCGGCTTGTTCACATAGAGCACTTGGCCTGGGCAAGTCAAGATCTGTCTTTTCGCGTCATTCTCCGGTCGAATGTCGTCACTTGTGGCGCGACACCGCACGCGGATAACACATCGACCCCCCATCCGCGGTTCGCGGGCGCGGGGAGGACAAGATCAAGTGACCAGCAGACGACGGGCTTTCAGAGCCTCCGCGGTGATCGTGGCGCTGGCCGCCACCGCCGCGACGGCCTCGGCCTTCACGACGGCCCAGGCCGACAACCGCCCCACCAACGGCATCGAGCGCCACGACCCGGCGCCCGGCGCGCACGACGCGGGGCACGGGGCCCCCGGGCACGACCACGCCGCCCAGGTCGACCACGACCTCGACGGCCCGTTCAGCAAGCAGCAGGCCCAACAGCGCGAGGCGGCGCTGGAGCAGGTGCTGGCCGGCGACCTCAAGGTGGAGCGCAGGGGTGCCTCCAAGGTCGTCAAGCTCGACGACAAGAAGTACGTCGAGCTGGGCCGCGAGAAGACCGACAAGATCTTCACGATCCTGGTCGAGTTCGGCGACAAGGTCGACAACACCACGCTCATCGACCGCGCGGACGACGGCGACGACCACACGCTCAAGCCGAAGTTCGGCGGCACGCCCGGCCCGCTGCACAACCGGATAGCCGAGCCGGACCGTACGAAGGACAATTCGACGGCCTGGCAGAAGGACTACAACCAGCAGCACTTCCAGGACCTGTACTTCGGCACCGGCAAGGACAAGAAGACCGGTCAGCAGAAGCAGTCCCTGAAGACCTACTACGAGAAGACCTCCTCGGGCCGCTACTCGGTCGACGGCGAGGTCTCCGACTGGGTCAAGGTCGAGTACAACGAGGCCCGCTACGGCTCGAACTACTGTGGCAGCAGCAACTGCTCCAACGTGTGGGACGCCGTCCGCGACGGTGTGACCGCGTGGACCGCCCAGCAAAAGGCGGCGGGCAAGACCGACGCCGAGATCAAGGCGCAGCTCGCCCAGTACGACCAGTGGGACCGCTACGACTTCGACGCCGACGGCAACTTCAACGAGGCCGACGGCTACATCGACCACTTCCAGATCGTCCACGCCGGCGAGGACGAGTCCGCGGGCGGCGGCGCCCAGGGCGGCGACGCGCTGTGGGCCCACCGCTGGTACGCGTACGGCACCGACGCCGGCAAGACCGGCCCGGCGCACAACAAGGCCGGCGGTACGCAGATCGGCGACACCGGCATCTGGGTCGGCGACTACACGATGCAGCCGGAGAACGGCGGCCTCGGCGTCTTCGCCCACGAGTACGGCCACGACCTGGGCCTGCCGGACCTGTACGACACCTCCGGCCGGCCGGGCGCCGAGAACTCGACCGGCTTCTGGTCCCTGATGTCGTCCGGCTCTTGGCTCGGCACCGGCAAGAACGAGATCGGCGACCTGCCGGGCGACATGACCGCCTGGGACAAGCTCCAGCTCGGCTGGCTCAACTACGAGAAGGCCAAGGCGGCGACCGCCTCCAAGCACACCCTCGGGGTCGCGGAGTACAACACCAAGAACCCGCAGGCCCTCGTCGTCGAGCTGCCGAAGAAGAAGGTCACCACCCCGGTCGTGAAGCCCGCCGAGGGCTCCAGGCAGTGGTGGAGCGACATGGGTGACGACCTCAAGAACACCCTCACCCGCTCCGTCGACCTCACCGGCAAGACCAAGGCCGAGCTGACGCTCGACGGCTGGTGGGACATCGAGAAGGACTACGACTACCTCTACACCGAGGTGTCGACCGACGGCGGCAAGAACTGGACCGCCCTGGCGGGCACGGCCGACGGCAAGGCCATCCCGGCCGACGCGAGCGGCGCCCCGGCGCTGACGGACGTCTCCGGCTCGTGGCAGAAGCTGGTGTACCCGCTCGACGCGTACGCGGGGAAGAAGGTCGACCTCCGCTTCCGCTACCAGACCGACGGCGGCGCGGGCGGCAAGGGCTTCACGGCCGACGCCATCACCCTGACCGCGGACGGCGCGGCGGTCTTCTCGGACAACGCCGAGGGCGACGACAACGGCTGGACCGCCAAGGGCTTCTCCCGGATCGGTGAGTCCTTCACCAACGAGTACGACCAGTACTACATCGCCGAGAACCGCCAGTACGTCTCGTACGACAAGACCCTCGAGGTCGGCCCGTACAACTTCGGCTTCGCGGCGCCGATGGACAGCTGGGTGGAGCACTACCCGTACCAGACCGGCCTGCTGGTCTGGCAGTGGGACACCTCCCAGAAGGACAACAACACCGCCGTCCACCCGGGCCAGGGCCTGATCCTGCCGGTCGACGCGCACGCCACGCCGGTGAAGTGGGCCGACGGCACGCTGATGCGCAACCGCATCCAGTCCTACGACTCGCCCTTCAGCCTCTACCGGACGAACGGCCTCACCCTGCACAAGGCGGGTGTCGCGGCCACGATCGCGTCCCAGCCGGGTGTCCCGGTCTTCGACGACCGCAAGGGCGTCTACTGGTACGAGTCGAACCCGCGTGCGGGCGTCAAGGTAACTGACACCAACACCAAGATCGCGATCGTCAAGCAGCCGAAGAACGGCCGGACGATCACGGTCCAGGTCGGCCCGTCGACGAAGTAGTCCGCATCGTCGCAGGTCAGAGCATGATCGGCCGTCGCCCTCTAGCGGGCGGCGGCCGATTCTGTTTAGGTGCGTGGTGACCCATTCTTATTGACACACCATCTCACGGGGGAGTGGTTCAGCATGCCCGGTGGAGGTTTCACCAAGTTGCCCGGCGGCAAGGTCGTGGTCGCGCTCAGCCTGCCGAGCCCGGTCGGCGACGGCTCCACGGTCCGCGTCCTGGTCCACGCCGCCAACCGCGCCCGCGCCCTGACCCGGCTGCGGAACCTGGGGCTCCGCGCGGTCTACCTGCGCGGCAACACCCACCCGCCCACCCCGGACGAGATCACCGCGGTGCTCCACCACCCCGACGGCCTGCTGTGGCGCACGGTCCCCGAATCCCACACCGAGCTCTGGCACCCCATCCGCGCCCTGCTGCCCCAATCCCGCGCCTGGGGCGCCCCCAGAGGCGCGTCGTAGGGCACCGGCCCTTCGGCCCGGCCCCGTAGCGCCCGTAGCACCCGCAGCGCCCGTACGCCCCTGGCCCGCCGCCCGGCGCGCAGGACCCCGCCCGAGCGGCGCCGGTTCAGCGTCCGGCCGGTGGGGCCCGGCCTGGGCGTCCGGCCCGCAGGGGCCCCGGCCGAGCGGCGCTGGTTCAGCGTCCGGCCGGTTCGGCCCGACAAGCGCCCCGCCGCGGGCTCCGCGGGGGAGGATGTCGGGTTCAGACGCCTCCGGCGCGGGTTTCGACGACCGGCTTGCCGGTCAGCTCGACGCCCGCGTCCCGGAGCTCCTTCAGGGCCCGCTCCGTGGTCTCCGCCGCAACGCCGGCCGTCAGGTCCAGCAGCACCTGGGTACGGAACCCCTCATGGGCCGCGTCCAGGGCGGTGGCGCGTACGCAGTGGTCGGTGGCGATGCCCACCACGTCCACCTCCGTCACCTGCCGCTCCCGCAGCCAGTCGGCCAGCCGGACGTCGTTCTCGTCGGTCCCCTCGAAGCCGCTGTACGCCGCCGCGTACGCGCCCTTGTCGAACACCGCGTCGACGGCGCCCGAGGCGACCGTCGGCGCGAAGTTCGGGTGGAAGCCCACCCCCTCCGTACCGGCCACGCAGTGCCGCGGCCAGGAGTGGACGTAATCGGGCCGCTCCGAGAAGTGGTCGCCCGGGTCGACGTGGTGGTCACGGGTGGCCACCACGTGCTGGTAGACGGCCCCGGCGGCCTCGCCGACCAGGTCCGTGATGGCGGCGGCGACATCCGCGCCCCCCGCCACCGCGAGGCTGCCGCCTTCGCAGAAGTCGTTCTGTACGTCGACGACGATCAGTGCGCGGTGCATGGCGGGTGTCCTTCGGTGGGGGAGAGGTCGGTGGGACGTTCGCGCGTGGTTCCGGGGGATGGGATCGAGCCTAGAGACTTACCCGGCCCGGCGGGAGGGGGCACCTCCGCCGCCGCCCACGTCTCAGACGTACTCGGTCGGGATCACGGCCTCGCCCCGCGACAGCTGGATCGCCGACATCGGCAGCCCCGCCAGCGCAGCCATGTGCCGCTCGCGCGCCGCGTCCAGCGGCTCACGGGCCACGATCTCGCCGCCCTTGACGAGCTCCACCAGCAGCTGCCGGTCCGCGAGCTCCACCGGCACCGGCCCGGTGCCGACGACCTCCGCCTCGGCCACCCCGTCCGCGTCCACGCGCCGGGCCGCCCACTTGCGGCCACCGACGGACATCTTGCCGCCCAGCGACTTCTTCGCCACCGAGCGCAACGGCGCCTTCGGGTCGGCGGACTCGGCGCGGGCGACCAGCTTGTAGACCATCGAGCAGGTCGGGTGACCGCTGCCGGTCACCAGCTGCGTCCCCACCCCGTACGCGTCGACCGGCGCCGCCGCCAGCGACGCGATCGCGTACTCGTCCAGGTCGGAGGTGACGACGATCTTCGTGTCGCGCGCCCCCAGCTCGTCCAGCTGCTGGCGCACCCGGTGCGCCACCAGCAGCAGGTCACCGGAGTCGATGCGCACCGCGCCCAGCTCCATACCCGCGATCTCCACGGCGGTACGCACCGCCTCGGCCACGTCGTAGGTGTCGACGAGCAGCGTCGTACCCCGGCCCAGGGAGTCCACCTGCGCCCGGAAGGCGTCCCGCTCGGTGTCGTGGAGGAGGGTGAACGCGTGCGCGGACGTGCCGACCGTCGGGATGCCGTAGCGGAAGCCCGCCGCCAGGTCGGAGGTGGACGAGAAGCCGCCCACGTACGCGGCGCGGGCCGCGGCGACCGCGGACAGCTCGTGGGTGCGCCGGGCGCCCATCTCGATCAGCCGCCGCTCGCCGGCCGCGGCGGACATCCGGGAGGCGGCGGCCGCGATCGCCGAGTCGTGGTTGAGGATCGACAGGATCACGGTCTCCAGCAGCACGCACTCGGCGAAGGAGCCCTCGACCCGCAGGATCGGCGAGCCGGGGAAGTACACCTCGCCCTCGGGGTAGCCCCAGATGTCGCCGCCGAAGCGGTAGTCCGCGAGCCAGGCGAGCGTCGGCTCGTCGACGATGCCGCGCTCGCGGAGGAAGCCGAGGACGCCGGCGTCGAAGCGGAAGTTCTCCACGGCGTCCAGCACGCGGCCGGTGCCGGCCACGACGCCGTACCGCCGCCCCTCGGGCAGCCGCCGGGTGAACACCTCGAAGACCGACCGCCGGTCGGCCGTGCCGCCCCGCAGTGCCGCCTGGAGCATCGTCAGCTCGTACTGGTCGGTGAAGAGCGCGGTAGACGGCACGTCCACCGGCAGCCCAAGATCCGCAGCATTCATACGACGATGCTACCCCCGAATACTCGTCAGAGTGACGATTTCAGAGGCGCCCTGTTCGCGCCCCGTTTGTGCGACCCCCCACCCTGAGTGGCAGCATGGGCTAGGTGAGTGTTGCTCCCGCAGAGATCGAACGCACCGAAGCGGCCGAAGAGGGTTTCGCCGTCACCGAACCCGACGTGCCCTGGGTGACGATCGTCCACAACGACCCGGTCAACCTCATGAGCTACGTCACCTACGTCTTCCAGGCGTACTTCGGCTACTCCAAGGACAAGGCGCACAAGCTGATGCTGGACGTGCACCACAAGGGCCGGGCCGTCGTCTCCAGCGGTACCCGCGAGGAGATGGAACGGGACGTGCAGGCCATGCACGGCTACGGGCTGTGGGCGACCCTCTCCCAGGACCGCACCTGATGAGCGGGCACTTCGAGGCGCTGCCCGGCGGCGGCGCGGCCGTCCCGCTCGACGAGGTCGAGATCTCCATCCTCCGCTCCCTGGCCGTCCAGCTCCTGGAGCTGATCGGCCCCGGCGAGGTGCCGCCCAAGGGCGAGGACCCGCTCGCCGAGCTGTTCCGCGCGGGCCCCACCGAGCCGCCGGCCGACCCGGCGCTGGCCCGCCTCTTCCCCAACGCGTACGAGGACGGCGACGAGGAGCTGCGCGCCGCGTCCGCCGAGTTCCGCCGCTACACCGAGAACGACCTGCGCGCCCGCAAGCGCGAGGACGCCCTCACCGTCGTACGCAGCCTGGACACCCTGAGCGTGGCGGGCGAGGGCGGCGCGGTGCTGAAGCTGACGGCCGACGAGGCGCGCCACTGGCTCGGCGCGCTCAACGACCTGCGGCTGACCATCGGCACCCGGCTGGACGTCAGGGACGACGACGAGAACGAGGCGCTGTACCGGCTGCCGGACTCCGACCCGCGCAAGCCGATGGTCATGGCGTACCTGTGGCTGGGGGCGCTCCAGGAGACGCTCGTCGAGACCCTCATGTGACGTTCGTTCGTTCAGCGGACCCTAAAATCCGGATAACGATCCGGTCACCACCCCGGCCCCCTTTATGGGCCGGGGTGACCCTTGTCCGGTTTTTCCTGTGCCGGGAGTCACAGAGGTCCGTCTCGATCATTGATGCGGCCGTGATAAATCTTCTCGAATCGCCCGGGGACGCCACCCCTGTGCCCGGGTGCGCTTCGGCCGGCAGACCGTCGGTGGCACTCCATCCATATCCGGGGGGATCAGGACCTGATCCGCAGTCACGCGCAGTCCAGTGCGAACGACGCGGATCGGCGTGGAGAAAGGCGCAGCAACCATGACCTCAGTGCGGGTCGACCAGCAGCACGACGGCAGTGGGGCCGCGGGGGCCGCATCCGGCGAGGGCGAGGGCTATCAGCGGGGCCTCGGAGCCCGTCAGATCCAGATGATCGCGATCGGCGGAGCCATCGGCACCGGGCTCTTCCTCGGCGCCGGCAAGGCCATCTCCAAGGCCGGACCGAGCCTCATCCTGGCGTACGCCATCGCCGGTCTCGTCATCTTCTTCATCATGCGGGCGCTGGGCGAACTGCTCATGTACCGCCCCGTCTCGGGCTCCTTCTCCGAGTACGCCCGTGAGTTCATCGGCCCCTTCGCGGGCTTCGTCACCGGCTGGACGTACTGGCTCTTCTGGGTCGTCACCGGCATCACCGAAGTCACCGCGGCCGCCACCTACATGACGTACTGGTGGAACATCCCGCAGTGGGTGTCCGCCCTCGTCTTCACGGTCATCCTGTACGGCGCGAACCTCATCTCCGTGAAGCTCTTCGGCGAGCTGGAGTTCTGGTTCTCGATGATCAAGGTCACCGCCATCATCGGCATGATCCTGATCTGCGCCGGCATCCTCACCATCGGCTTCTCCGACGCCGCCGACACCGCGTCCATGACCATGCTCTGGTCCGAGGGCGGCTTCTTCCCCAAGGGCATCGGCGGCACGCTGATGACCCTGCAGATCGTGATGTTCGCCTTCCTCGCGGTCGAGCTGGTCGGCGTCACCGCCGGCGAGTCCAAGGACCCGAAGGTCACCCTGCCCAAGGCGATCAACACCGTCCCGTGGCGCATCGCCGTCTTCTACGTCGGCGCGCTGATCATGATCCTGTCGGTCGTGCCGTGGACGCACTTCCAGCCGGGTGTCTCGCCGTTCGTCGCCGCCTTCGAGAAGATGGGCCTCGGCATCGGCGCCGCCATCGTGAACTTCGTGGTGCTGACCGCCGCCCTGTCGTCCTGCAACTCGGGCATGTACTCCACCGGCCGCATGCTGCGCGACCTCGCGCTCAACGGCCAGGGCCCGAAGGTCTTCACCAAGCTGACGAAGTCCGGCACCCCGCTGCTCGGCACCACCTTCTCGGCGGCGCTGATGCTGGTCGGCGTCTGGATCAACTACGTCGCCCCCGGCAAGGCCTTCGAGTACGTCGTCTCCTTCGCGACCATCTCCGGCATGTGGGCCTGGATCATGATCCTCGTCTCGCAGATCCGCTACCGGGCCGCCGTCGGCCGCGGTAAGGTGCCGGAGTCGGAGTTCAAGGCCCCGGGCGCGCCGTTCACCAGCTGGTTCGCGCTGCTGTTCATCGGCATGGTCCTCGTGATGATGGGCATCGACGAGGGCGCGCGGGTCTCGCTGTACTGCGCCCCGTTCTGGGCCCTGCTGCTCTGGGTCTCCTACCTGGTCCTCAAGGCCCGGAACCCGGAGAACGCCTCGTTCAAGCGGTAGCCCACCCCCGGTTGTCCCAGCATGTGGGCCCGCCCGTACCAACCCTCGGTACGGGCGGGCCCGTCTGCTTATCCTGATGCGCATGCTGACCATCACACGGGCTCTGTACGACCAGATCGTCGCGCACGCGCGCGAGGACCACCCGGACGAGGCCTGCGGCGTGGTCGCGGGCCCGGCGGGCTCCGGGCGCCCCGAGCGCTTCATCCCGATGCTCAACGCCGCCCGCTCGCCCACGTTCTACGAGTTCGACTCGGGCGACCTGCTGAAGCTGTACCGCGAGATGGACGACCGCGACGAGGAACCGGTCGTCATCTACCACTCGCACACCGCGACCGAGGCGTACCCCTCCCGTACGGACGTCTCGTACGCCAACGAGCCCGGCGCGCACTACGTGCTCGTCTCGACGGCGGACACGGACGGCGCCGGACCGTTCCAGTTCCGGTCCTACCGGATCGTGGACGGCGAGATCACGGAGGAAGAGGTCGAGGTCGTCGACGCGTACTGAGTGGCGCTTCTCGCATGGTGGGCGGAAATCGTCCGCCATGTGAGATCACACTCCGGATGTCCGACCGGGAATCGATACGATGAGCGCATGGTTTTCCTCGACGTGAGCGAACAGACGCCGGGCACCGTGCTGCTCGTGGCGCGGCTGCACGTCGACCTGTGCCGCCTCGCCAGCGCGATGTGTCCGCGCTGTGCCGCCGCCTGAGCGCGACGCCCTCTGTACCGCCTGCACCCCTGTACCGCCCGCACCCGCTGTATCGCCGCCGTACCGTCGCGCGCATCCGTCCTGTGCGCGCCCTTCTCTTCCTTTCCTTCCGACAGGAGCCCACGCCATGGCCATCGAGGTCCGCATCCCGACCATCCTCCGCACCCACACCGGCGGCGCCAAGGCCGTCGAGGGCAGCGGGGACACCCTCGCCGACCTCTTCGCCGACCTCGAGAGCCGGTACGCCGGCATCCAGGAGCGCGTCGTCGAGGGCGGCGAGCTGCGCCGCTTCGTGAACGTCTACCTGAACGACGAGGACGTCCGCTTCCTGCAGGGCATCAACACCAAGCTGTCGGACGGCGACAACGTGACGATCCTGCCGGCCGTCGCCGGCGGCATGCGCTGATGCGCTACGACAGCCCGCTCGACGCGGTGGGCAACACCCCGCTGGTCCGCCTGCCGCGCCTGTCCCCTTCGGACGAGGTGCGCATCTGGGCCAAGCTGGAGGACCGCAACCCGACCGGCTCGATCAAGGACCGCCCGGCCCTGCACATGATCGAACAGGCCGAGAAGGACGGCCGGCTCACGCCCGGCTGCACGATCCTCGAGCCCACCAGCGGCAACACGGGCATCTCGCTCGCGATGGCGGCCCGGCTCAAGGGCTACCGCATCGTGTGCGTGATGCCCGAGAACACCTCCCAGGAGCGGCGCGACCTGCTCACCATGTGGGGCGCCGAGATCATCTCGTCCCCGGCGGCGGGCGGTTCCAACACAGCGGTACGGGTCGCCAAGGAGCTCGCCGCGGAGCACCCCGACTGGGTGATGCTGTACCAGTACGGCAACCCGGGCAACGCGGGCGCCCACTACGCGACGACGGGCCCGGAGATCCTGGCCGACCTGCCGTCGATCACGCACTTCGTGGCGGGGCTGGGGACGACGGGGACGCTGATGGGCGTCGGCCGCTTCCTGCGCGAGCACAAGCCCGACGTGAAGATCGTCGCCGCCGAGCCGCGCTACGACGACCTGGTGTACGGGCTGCGGAACCTCGACGAGGGCTTCGTCCCCGAGCTGTACGACGCGTCCGTGCTGACCACCCGCTTCTCGGTCGGCTCGGCCGACGCGGTGACCCGGACGAGGGAGCTGCTCCAGCAGGAGGGCATCTTCGCGGGCGTCTCCACGGGGGCGGCGCTGCACGCGGCGATCGGTGTCGGGAAGAAGGCGGTCAAGGCGGGCGAGAGCGCGGACATCGTGTTCGTCGTCGCCGACGGCGGCTGGAAGTACCTCTCGACGGGCGTCTACACGGCCCCGACGACCGAAGCGGCCATCGAAACCCTCCAGGGCCAACTCTGGGCCTGACGGTGCGCGCGCTGCGCCGGCGGCGGGGCGGTTGCCTGGGCTCCGCCCACCGCTGACAGCGCGCACGCCCCCCGCGGGCGCCCCCGCCGGGGCGGCGCCCCCGTTGTGGCTGGGGCTCTCCCCCGTTGTGGGCAGGCGTCCGGCGCCCGCCACCCCGTGGCGGGCAGTCGTCCGGCGCCCGCCACCCCGTTGTGGGCAGTCGCCCCGATGGGGCGATGGGGGTCCCCCCTGCTCGAGCGAAGCCGAGAGCTTGGGGGAGGGTGGGCACAACGGGACCGGGGCGGTGCCCCTGCGGCGGCTCCACCCGGGGCGGTGACCGTTCCCGGTTCGCTCCGGTGCCGTGCGGCCCGGTGGCCTGCCGGGGGGTGGGGGGCGTGGCCCCCCCGGCCGTCCGCCTGGTGCGGGCCGCCTACGCCGACAGGTGGCGCACCTGGTCCCAGACCAGGGGGTCCACCCGGCTCGCGCGGCGGCGGAAGCGGCCGAGCGGGACGTCGCGGAGCTCGTCCGGCTCCAGAAAGCTCGGGCGGCCCCGCGCGTCGCCCACCGCGTCGGGGCGCAGGGCGATCACACCCGGCCGTTCGTCCCGGTAGCGGCTGGTGATCTTCGCGACGAGCGCCGTGTCGCCGCGTACCGCGAGGACCAGGCACGGGCGGTCCTTGGAGCCGGGGCCGTCCTCGTAGGGGACGTCCGCCCACCAGATCTCGCCCGGCCGGGGCCGCCGGGCCGGTGCCTTCCCGGGCCGCGCGGGCGGGCGCGTACGGCCACCCGGACGTCGGCCACGGCCCGTCGCGTCGGACACCGCCGCGACCAGTGCGATCACCACGACGGCGCCGAGCGCCAGCCACCAGGACGTGTCCATGGCCAGGACGCTACCCGCCCGAACCGGTGACAGCGCGGGTGAGTTCGACCACAAGGGGCCACTGCGAAGGAGCGACCCGGCCCGCCGCGCCTTACGCTCGGTAAACCGCACGACCTCCCCTGTCAGCGCCTGCCCGGCTCCCGTCCTCGGAGGTTCACGCTCCATGAAGCTCACCGTCGTCGGCTGCTCGGGGTCGTTCCCGTCCGCGGAATCGGCCTGTTCGAGCTACCTCGTAGAGGCCGACGGCTTCCGGCTGCTCCTCGACATGGGCAACGGCGCCCTGGGCGAGCTGCAGCGCCACATCGGTCTGTACGACCTGGACGCGATCTTCCTCAGTCACCTGCACGCCGATCACTGCATCGACATGTGCGGCTACTTCGTCGCGCGCTACTACCGCCACGAGGGCGGCCGCTGCCCCGCCATCCCGGTGTACGCGCCGGACGGCGCCGAGCAGCGGCTGACGACGGCGTACGCGGACACGCCGTCCGACAAGTCGATGAGCGAGGTGTTCGACTTCCACACGCTCAAGCCGGGCTCGTTCGAGATCGGCCCCTTCCGGGTGCGTACGGAGAAGGTCTGCCACCCGGTCGAGGCGTACGGGATCCGGGTGGAGCACGGTGGGAAGTCCCTCGTGTACTCGGGTGACACGGGCGTGTGCGACGAGCTGGACACGCTGGCGGCGGGGACGGACCTGTTCCTGTGCGAGGCGTCGTTCACGTACGGCAAGGAGGACATCCCCGGGCTGCACCTGAACGGCCGGGAGGCGGGCGCGCACGCGGCCCGCGCGGGTGCGGGACGGCTGGTGCTCACGCACATCCCGCCGTGGACGGACGGCGAGCGGAACCTGGCGGACGCGCGGGAGGTGTACGACGGCCCGTCGGAGCTGGCGTACGCGGGCGCGGTGTACGAGGTCTGATACGGGGAAGGCCCCGGAACCTGGTGGTTCCGGGGCCTTCGGCGTCGGGGCTCACGCCTTGGTGAGGTCCTCGAGCTCCTCGTCCGGCTCGCGGCCGGGGGTGGGGAGGTTGAACTTGGTGATGGCGAACCGGAAGAGCGCGTAGTAGATCACCGCGAACACCAGACCGATCGGAACGATCATCCAGGGCTTCGTCGCGAGGTTCCAGCCGAGCGCGTAGTCGATCAGGCCGGCGGAGAAGGTGAAGCCGGCATGGACACCGAGGGCCCAGGTGACGGCCATCGAGACGGCGGTCAGCAGCGCGTGGATCGCGTAGAGGACCGGCGCGATGAACATGAAGGAGAACTCGATCGGCTCCGTGACGCCGGTGACGAACGAGGTCAGCGCCAGCGAGATCATCATGCCGGTGACGGCCTTGCGGCGCTCCGGGCGGGCGGAGTGCGCGATCGCGAGGGCCGCGGCCGGGAGGCCGAACATCATGATGGGGAAGAAGCCGGACATGAACATACCGGCGCTCGGGTCGCCCGCGAAGAAGCGGTTCAGGTCACCGTGGACCACCTCGCCGGCGGCGTTGGTGAAGTCACCGATCTGGAACCAGGAGACGGTGTTCACGAACTGGTGCATGCCGACCGGGATCAGCGCACGGTTGATCAGACCGAACAGGCCGGCACCGGCGGCACCGAGACCCGTCATCCACTCGCCGAAGGAGCTGATGCCATTGCCGATCGGCTCCCAGACCAGACCGAAGACGACGCCCACGAGGGTGCCGACGAAAGCCATGATGATCGGGACGAGCCGGCGGCCGTTGAAGAAGCCGAGCCAGTCGACCAGCTTGGTCCGGTGGAACTTCTGCCACAGCACCGCGGCCAGCAGGCCCATGATGATGCCGCCGAGGACACCGGGGTTGTTGTACTTCGCCGGGGTGTCCTCGCCCGCCTTGATGACCGCCTCGGCGACCGGGAAGGCCTTCAGGACGTTGCTGTAGACGAGGAAGCCGACCAGGGCGGCGAGTGCGGTGGAGCCGTCCGCCTTCTTGGCGAAGCCGATCGCCACGCCGATGCAGAAGAGCATCGGCAGGTTGTCGAACACGGCGCCGCCGGCGGTGGCGAAGACGGACGCGACCTTGTCCCAGCCCAGGCCGTCCTTGCCGAACACGTCGGGCTGGCCGAAGCGGAGCAGCAGGCCGGCGGCGGGCAGCACGGCGATCGGCAACTGCAGGCTGCGCCCGACCTTCTGCAGCCCCTGGAACAGGCCGGAGCCCCACTTCTTGGTGGGCGCCGCCTTGGCGGTGTCCGTACTCATACTTCCTCCAGTAGGCAAGGCGCCGCCCGGGGACAGGGAAAAACGGGGGACGGCAGCGTCTTGGGAACGCGGCACCGGAAGGCCGCGTGGTCTACACCAATAGTGGTGTAGACCAGTTTTAGCATGGTGAGGGTTAGATAAGGAACCTGCAAATTCGTGACGCGTTCCGCACAGCGCGTACGCATGCCGAAAGGGCCCCCGACCGGTGCTGGTCAGGGGCCCTTTGGCGGCCGCTACGGCTTGGTGACGTCCGTCTCCGCTTCCTCCGGCTCGCGGCCGGGCGTCGGAATGTCGAACTTGGTGATCGCGAAACGGAAGATCACGTAGTACACCACCGCGAAGGCGAGACCGATCGGAATGATCAGCCACGGTTTCGTCGCCAGCCCCCAGTTGATGACGTAGTCGATCAGGCCCGCGGAGAAGCTGAACCCGTCCTTGACGCCCAGCGCCCAGGACACCGCCATCGAGACACCGGTCAGCAGGGCGTGGACGACGTACAGCACAGGAGCGACGAAGAGGAACGAGTACTCGATCGGCTCGGTGATGCCGGTGACGAACGACGTGAGGCCCACCGAGAGCATCAGGCCACCGACCTCCTTGCGGCGGTGCGGCTTGGCGCAGTGCGTGATGGCCAGCGCGGCGGCCGGCAGCGCGAACATCATGATCGGGAAGAAGCCGGTGGTGAACTGGCCCGCGTCCGGGTCGCCCGCCAGGAACATGCTGATGTCGCCGTGCACCACCGTGCCGTCCGGCTTGGTGTACGTGCCGAACTGGAACCAGATGGGCACGTTCAGGAACTGGTGCAGACCGATCACCAGCAGCGCGCGGTTCGCCACACCGAAGATGCCCGAGCCCCAGGCGCCCAGGCCCACCAGCCAGTCGCTGAAGTCCTCCAGCCCTTCGCCGATCGGCGGCCAGATCCACAGGCACAGCGCCGCGAAGGCGATCGCGACGAACGACATGATGATCGGGACCAGCCGGCGGCCGTTGAAGAAGCCCAGCCAGTCCACCAGCTTGGTGCGGTGGAACCGCTGCCAGAAGTAGGCCGTGAGCAGACCCATGACGATGCCGCCGAAGACACCCGGATTCTGGTACGTGTACGCCACGAAGGTGTCGTCCGCGCCCAGGCACCCGCCGTTGACGTCGGTGGTGCCCGCCGGGCAGTCCTTGGGGAAGGCCCGCAGCACCCCCCGGTAGACCAGGAAGCCCGCCACCGCGGCGAGAGCGGTGGAACCGTCCGCCTTCTTGGCCATGCCGATCGCGACGCCGACGCAGAAGAGGAGAGGCAGGCCCAGATCCGCGTCGAGCAGAGCACCGCCCGCGCCCGCCATCACCTTGGCGACGTTGTCCCAGCCCGCGCCGTCGGTGCCGAAGACATCGGGCTGCCCCAGGCGGTTGAGGATGCCCGCCGCGGGCAGGACCGCGATGGGCAGCTGGAGGCTGCGGCCCATCTTCTGCAGCCCCTGGAAGGCACCGGTCCACCGCTTCTGCTTCGGTGCGGCCGCGCTGTCCGAGCTCATCGGCGTCCTCCCTGAAGACTGGTGTAGACCAGTTGCGATATCGTAGGCGCTGGTGATCGTCATCCTTCGGTACAACCGGGTAATGCGCCCGCGAAGATGGGCCAACCGTGCGTTACCGTGACGAAAGACCTAGGTGGGCCGAGCAGCGCTCAGTGCTCCGAACCGGCTCGTGAACGCAGGGAGAAAGACATGGCCAGCAAGGCTGAGAAAATCGTCGCCGGGCTCGGCGGCATCGACAACATCGAAGAGGTCGAGGGCTGCATCACCCGCCTGCGGACAGAGGTCAACGACCCCGGCCTGGTCGACGAAGCCGCGCTCAAGGCCGCCGGCGCCCACGGCGTCGTCAAGATGGGCACCGCGATCCAGGTCGTCATCGGCACCGACGCCGACCCCATCGCCGCGGAGATCGAAGACATGATGTGAGCCGACCACTCACTCGTCAGGGGCCCGTTCCGGTACCGGAACGGGCCCCTTGCGTTCGTACGACTAGGCTCATCACATGTCTCGAATCGACGGCCGCACCCCCGAACAGCTCCGCCCCGTCACCATCGAACGCGGATGGAGCAAGCACGCCGAGGGCTCCGTCCTCATCTCCTTCGGCGACACCAAGGTCTTCTGCACCGCCTCCGTCACCGAAGGCGTCCCGCGCTGGCGCAAGGGCAGCGGCGAAGGCTGGGTCACCGCCGAGTACTCGATGCTGCCGCGCTCCACCAACACCCGCGGCGATCGCGAATCCGTACGCGGCAAGATCGGCGGCCGTACGCACGAGATCAGCCGCCTGATCGGCCGCTCCCTGCGCGCCGTCATCGACTACAAGGCCCTCGGCGAGAACACCATCGTCCTGGACTGCGACGTCCTCCAGGCCGACGGCGGCACCCGCACCGCCGCCATCACCGGCGCGTACGTCGCCCTCGCCGACGCCGTCGCCTGGGCGCAGGGCAAGAAACTCGTCAAGGCCGGCCGCAAGCCGCTGACCGGCACCGTCGCCGCCGTCTCCGTCGGCATCGTCGACGGCACGCCGCTGCTGGACCTCTGTTACGAGGAGGACGTGCGCGCCGAAACCGACATGAACGTCGTCTGCACCGGAGACGGCCGCTTCGTCGAGGTCCAGGGCACCGCCGAAGCCGAGCCCTTCGACCGCAAGGAACTCAACGCCCTCCTCGACCTCGCCACCGGCGGCTGCGCCGACCTCGCCGCCCTCCAGCGCGACGCCCTCGACATCACCCTCTAGCAACCGCGGACGCCCCCGCGGGCGTCCCTACCAGCACGGGCGTACGGGCCGAACCGTACGCCCGTCCGCAGCCCTCGGGAGGACCCGTTCCATGCGCCGTCGCCGTACCGCCGCTCTCGCCGCCGCCACCGCAGTGCTCGCCCTCACCGGAGCGGTCGGCTGCGCCGCCCTGGACAAGGCGATGGACTGCGTCCAGGCCGCCGACTCCATCGCCACCAGCGTCGACAAGCTGAACCAGGCCGTCTCCTCCGCGAGCAACGACCCCACCCAGCTCAACGAGTCCCTCGACGCGATCGACAAGGAGCTCGACAGCCTCAAGGACAAGACGGACAACGCCGACCTGTCCAAGGCCGTCGACGACCTCAGCAAGGGCGTCGACAGCGTCCGCACCGCCGTCCAGAACGGCGACACCACCCCCGACATCAAGCCCGTCACGGACGCCGCCACCGAGATCGGCAAGGTCTGCACGCCGTAAGGCCCGTAGATACTGGGAGCATGACCCGCCTGATCCTCGCCACCCGCAACGCCGGGAAGATCACCGAACTGCACGCGATCCTCGCCGACGCAGGGCTCGACCACGAACTCGTCGGCGCGGACGCCTACCCCGAGATCCCCGACGTCAAGGAGACCGGCGTCACCTTCGCCGAGAACGCCCTCCTCAAGGCCCACGCCCTCGCCCAGGCCACCGGCCTGCCCGCCATCGCCGACGACTCCGGCCTCTGCGTCGACGTCCTCGGCGGCGCGCCCGGCATCTTCTCGGCGCGCTGGGCGGGCCGGCACGGCGACGACCAGGCGAACCTGGAGCTGCTCCTCGCCCAGCTCGCCGACATCGCCCCCGGACACCGCGCCGCCCACTTCGCCTGCGCCGCCGCCCTCGCCCTCCCCGACGGCACCGAACGCGTCGTCGAAGGCCGCCTCCGCGGCACCCTCCGCCACACCCCGTCCGGCACCGGCGGCTTCGGCTACGACCCGATCCTCCAGCCGGACGGCGACACCCGCACGTGCGCGGAGCTGACGCCGGCGGAGAAGAACGCCATCAGCCACCGCGGCCAGGCCTTCCGCGCGCTCGTGCCGGTGATCCGGGAGCTGGTCGGCTGACGCCCTCTGTACGACGACGGGCGCGACACCTGATCGGTGTCGCGCCCGTCGCGTGTGGGCCCGGTGGGACTCGAACCCACGACACACCGGACCTAAACCGGCGCCCTCTTGGCCAGCTGGGGTACGGACCCGCGATGGCTACTGTACTGGGCGCTGGTCGGCGCTTGTGAGTCGAGATCGGTTCGAGAAGGTCCTCGTCTGACTATGACAGGACGGGCACAGGTATCGAAGATTCTCGCGGCGGTTGTCCCAGCGGTCGCCGTTGATGTGGTCGATCTCCAGGACGAGCCGCTTGCCCTGCCAGACGTCTCCGGTGCCGCATGCCACGCAGACGCGCGGAACGTCCAGGTCATCGAGCGCTCGGCGCAGCATCGCCGTTTTTGTGCGGCGTGTGCCGCCGCTGCCACGCACGAGGACCTCCTCCGGGGTCTTGCGCGTAGGGGACCTCTGCCCCGCCTGATGCCCCTGGCCCATGAAGTGGTCCGTCGACAGACCGTACTCCGCGATGCTGCGCTGCAACCGGACTCGCGCCGCGCCGCTGTTGCAATGCCCCAGGCTGCGCAGTACGCCCGCCAGGCTGTACGACTTCGCGACTGCGTCGGCGAGTTGCTCACGTGGGAACAGACCGTCGCCTGAGCGTCTGATGAAGTGTGAGGTGTCGATGCCGTACTGGTCGAGCTTCTTCCTGACATGGCCGTACGGGCTGTCGCTCGGCGGATAGCCGAGGTACTCGATCACGCCCCGGATGCTGTCGGAGTGGGCCGCAGCCTCTTCGAGCACCGCTTTCGAGTAGGTGCGTTTCGCCCGCTTGGGCAACGGTTCATCGACAAAGTGCGAGGTGTCTATGCCGTAGTGCTCCAGCCGGTAGTGCAGGTAACGCCGTGCGATGCTGCCGAGTGGGGCCTCCAGGCGTCGCATCAGGTCGACCATGCTCGAGGAGACGGCGGCTGTACGAACCAATAGGTCGCGCGGGTAGCGTGCCCGGCTCATGTCGTGGTCCTCCGCCTGCGGCCGCGGTAAGTGTCCGTCACCGCATGGCAGTTCGGGCACAGGAGGCGCAGGTTCTCCGGGCGATTGTCCCACCAGTCGCCGTTGACGTGATCGACTTCGAGTCGGAGCGGCTTGTCGTTCCAGACAGGTCCCGTCCCGCACATGGCGCACCTCTCCGGTACGCCGATGCGAAGCAGCTCGCGCCGCAGCCGAATGCCGGGGGTCCTGCCGTCCTCTCGCGATCGCAGGACCAGAACTGGGCCTTTGGCCGCCGGCGACCGCCGCGGTCGACCCTCCTGGAAATGCGACGTGTCGATCCCCAGCGCCGCGATCCGGCGGCTGATGTGTGCATGGTTTCCTCCCACCGGGTTGAGGGCCAGGAGGCACAGCACCTCCTTGATGCTCGTGGCGGCAGCGACCGCCTCCCTGAGGCGCTCCTCCGTGTGGCGCACCCACCACTGTGCTGCGAAGTGCGACGTGTCGACGCCCGCCTCCGCCATCTTCCGGCGGAGATAGCGCCTGCTCCCCGGCGTCGGTGTGCCGCCGCACCAATGGACGGCCTCGTCCCAGTTGTCCGTCTCCTGCGCCGCTTCGACGAGCAGCTCCCGGGTGTATCTGACCGGCATCCTGTGTTCACTCCGTCCCGGCCGCGCGTTCGCGGCCTCGTACGGAGTAACGAACCGTTTATCGGACGGTCACGTGCGATAAACGGAACGCCGCTTGCCTCTTACGTCAGAACTTCGGTTCCGGCGCCCCGGAGCGGGCCAGTTCCGCCGCCTCCTCCTTGGTGCAGACCGACGGTGGGGAGCCCGCGAGGGGCTGACGGGCCGTCTCCTTCATGCAGGCGACCGCGATGACGCCCACCAGGGCCGCCGCCATGGCGTAGTAGGCCGGCATCAGGTTGCTGCCGGTGAGGCTGATCAGGGCGGTGATGACCAGGGGAGTGGTCCCGCCGAAGAGGGAGGTGGAGAGGTTGTAGCCCACCGACAGCGAGCCGTAGCGCACATGGGTGGGGAAGAGCGCCGGGAGGGCCGCCGACATGGTGCCCAGGAGGCAGACCAGCGACAGGCCCAGCATCAGCATGCCCGCCGTGATGGCGAGGACGCCGCCGAGGCCGATCAGGAGGAACGCCGGCGCCGACAGGACCAGGAAGCCCAGCATGCCCGCCATCAGCAGTGGCTTGCGGCCGAAGCGGTCGCTGAGGCGGCCCACCTGGTTGATGATCAGCATCAGGAAGGCCATGACCGCGAGCAGGATCAGCAGCCCGTGCGTCGCGCTGTAGCCGAGCTCGTCGGAGAGGTACGTCGGCATGTACGACAGCAGCATGTAGTCGGTGATGTTGTACGCGCCGACGAGCGCGACGCACAGGATCAGCGTCGGCCAGTACTGCCGGAAGATCTTCGCGAGGTCGCCCTTCGCCGAGGTCTCCACCGGGTCGGCCGCCTCGGACGCGGACACGCTCTCCGCCTCCAGCTTCTGGAAGGCCGGCGTCTCGTCCAGCTTCAGCCGCAGGTAGAGCCCGACCAGGCCCAGTGGGCCCGCCACCAGGAACGGGATGCGCCAGCCCCACGCCTCCATGGACGCGTCGCCCAGGGCCGCGGTCAGCACCGTCACCAGGCCGGCCGCGCCGACGTACCCGGCCAGCGTGCCGAACTCCAGGAAGCTGCCGAAGAACCCGCGCCGCTTGTCGGGGGCGTACTCGGCGATGAACGTCGACGCGCCGCCGTACTCACCGCCCGTCGAGAAGCCCTGCACCAGCCGGAACAGGATCAGCAGCACCGGCGCCCAGAAGCCGATCGACGCGTACGAGGGGATCAGCCCCATCGCGAACGTCCCGACCGCCATCATGATCATCGTCAGCGCGAGGACCTTCTTGCGGCCGATCCGGTCGCCCATCGGGCCGAAGACCATGCCGCCCAGCGGCCGGATCAGGAAGGCGACGGCGAAGGTCGCGAAGGAGGACAGGAGCTGCGCCGTTTCGTTCCCGGACGGGAAGAAGACATGGCCGATGGTGACGGCCAGGTAGCTGTAGACGCCGAAGTCGAACCACTCCATGGCGTTGCCGAGGGAGGCCGCCTTCACGGCCCGCTTGACCGCCGCCTGGTCGGTGACGGTGATGTCGGACCGCCGGAGCTTGGGGTTCTTCCGCTGCTGGATGGTGCGGAACAGGATGCGGTGGCGCCTGATCGCCGCTGGATCGGCCGTGGCCGCCATGAGCAGGGTTCCCTTCCTGGACTTCGGGATCAATCCAAGGGGAACACCTGCTCGGGCGTAGCTTTCGCAAACCAAAGTCCCGGATGAGTGGGACTTCCGTCACAGGACCGCAGGGCCTCCGTCAGATACCGAGGTCCTTGATGATCTTGGCTACGTGGCCGGTCGCCTTCACGTTGTACAGCGCCCGCTCGACCTTGCCGTCCTCGTCCACGACGACCGTCGAGCGGATCACGCCCGTCACGGTCTTCCCGTACAGCTTCTTCTCGCCGAAGGCGCCGTACGCGGCCAGCGTCTCCTTGGACGGGTCGCCGACCAGCGTGACCTTCAGGTCCTCCTTCTCGCGGAACTTCGCCAGCTTCTCCGGCTTGTCGGGGGAGACGCCGATCACGTCGTAGCCGGCGCCCGCGAGCACGTCGAGGTTGTCGGTGAAGTCGCACGCCTGCTTGGTGCAGCCGGGCGTCAGCGCGGCCGGGTAGAAGTAGACGATGACCTTGCGGCCCCGGTAGTCCGCGAGCGACACGTCCTTGCCGTCCGCGTCGGGCAGGGTGAAGGCGGGGGCGGTGTCGCCGGGCTGCAGTCGCTCGCTCATGATCTCTCTCCTGGGCTCGGTCGGATGCGTTCAGAGCCTAATGGGGGTCTGGCACAGTCACCGGGCCGCTGAGCTGACAGACTGTCCACCACGGATTTGGACGGACCTACGGAGGCAGCGCGGTGCCGGAAGCCAGGACCCCTGCGCAGATCGAGGCGGACATCGTCCGCCGACGCGAGCAGCTCGCCGTCACTCTCGACGAGATCGGCGTACGCATGCACCCGAAGACGATCATCGGGGACGCGAAGGCCAAGGTGGCGTCGACGGTCGACCGGACCGCGGGGCGCGCCTTCGTCACCGTGAACCGCGTCGTCACCGATGTGAAGGGACAGTTCGTCTCGGAGGACGGCGCCCCACGGCTGGAGCGGGTCGTACCGGCGGCGTTGCTCGTCGTCGGCGTGGTCGGGCTGCTCGCCGTGACCGCCCGGAAGCGCAAGGGCTGACCCGGGCCATGACCCTCTGGCGTGCGGGACGCGGCGGGACAGGTAGGTTCGTGGCGTGAGCGAGAACACCCACGACAAGCTGCCCATCCGGATGCTGCACGACCGGGTGCTGGTCCGTACCGACACGCCCGAGGGCGAGAGGCGTTCGGGCGGCGGCATCCTGATCCCGGCGACCGCCGCCGTCGGCCGCCGGCTCGCCTGGGCCGAGGTGGTCGCGGTCGGTCAGAACGTGCGGACCGTGGAGACCGGTGACCGGGTGCTGTACGACCCCGAGGACCGCGCCGAGGTAGAGGTGCGGGGCGTGGCGTACGTCCTGATGCGGGAGCGCGACCTGCACGCGGTCGCGGCGGACCGTTTCGGGGGTTCCGAGGACTCGACCGGGCTGTACCTGTAGGAACGCGTACCCGAGAAGGCCTGGTGGCGGACGTCACCAGGCCTTTGCGCATGCCCTTTGCTAGCGTGGAGGGACCCCGACGAGACGCGCCGTACCGGGTCACGCAAAGACGACGCACCCCGTTGTTCGTACGTTCTCGCGTCTCGGAGGTGCCGTCATGGCCTGGGTTCTGTTGATCGTCGCCGGTCTGCTGGAGGTGGGCTGGTCGATCGGGATGAAGTTCACGGACGGCTTCACCCGGCTGTGGCCCAGCCTGCTCACCGGGGTCGGGATCGTCGCCAGCATGGCCCTGCTGTCGCAGGCCGCGAAGACCCTGCCCATCGGTACCGCGTACGGCGTCTGGGTCGGCATCGGCGCGGCCGGCGCGGCGGTGGTCGGCATGGTGCTGCTCGGCGAACCGGCGACCGCCGCGCGGATCTTCTTCGTGTGCCTGCTGCTGGTCGCGGTGGTGGGCCTGAAGGCCACGTCGGGGCACTAGCCGGGCCGGCGGCGGGGTCAGCGCGGGCCTTGGTCAGCGCGGGCCCTGGTCGAGCGGTCGCAGGAAGCGACGTTCGTACCGGCGGATGCATCCGGTCCGGCGGGCCAGGTCGATCGCCTCCTGGCACTCGGGGTCATGTGCGCTGTCGGCGCGGTACCGCTCGTATGCCGCGAGGCCGGGGAAGGAGAAGAGGGCGTACGCGATGTCGCTGTCGCCCTCGCTGGGCAGGAAGTAGCCGTGGTGGGTCCCGCCGAACCGGTTGACGAGGGTGATCCAACGGCGGCCGTACTCCTCGAAGTCCTCGATGCGGTCGGGGTCGATCTCGTACTTCAGATGAACGGTGATCATGCGACGACATGATGCCTGACTGGCTGCCGGCGGCGAGCGGGGGAGCGGCCGCGCCCGCTTGCCGCCCCGCTGCCTACCGCCCCCCGGCCCTCGCGGGCCTACCGGCCCGGGGCCGCGGGGGCCGGTGCCGGTGTCGGGGGCGGGGTGGCGGCCGTGCCCGGGGGCGTGCCGGTCCGGGCGGGGGCCTGCGTACCGGAGGTGGGCCCGCCGGTTCCTTGCGCCCTGCCGGGCCCGCGGCCAGGGGCCCGGTACCCGTCGTACCCGTCGTACCCGTCGTACCCCTCCCGGCCACGGCCCGCTCCCGTGCCCGCCTCCTCCCAGCCGCCCGGGTCCTCGGGGTCCCACGAACCCGAGGGGTCCGGTTCCTCCAACTCCTCCTCCGCGCCCTCGGCCAGCACCAGGTCGAAGTCCCGCGCCGTGCTGCCCGCCAGCGCCGCCCGCGTGTACTCGCCCCAGATCGACGCCGGTGCGCCGCCCCCGTTCATGCGCTCCAGCCCCAGCGCCCCGTACAGGGGTTTCTGCGCTCCGGTGTCCGGGTCCTGGCCCATCACCGTGATGACGGTCGCGAGGTCCGGGGTGTAGCCGGCGAACCAGGCCGCCTTGTCGTGCTCCGCCGTCCCGGTCTTGCCGGCGGCGGGGCGCCCGGCGGCCTGCGCGGCGGTGCCGGTGCCGCCCTCGATGACGCTGCGGAGCATGGCCGTCGTCGTGTCGGCGGCCTCCCGGCTGATCACCTGCTTGGTCTGCGATGAGGGCAGGGGAAGCTCGGTGCCGTCCTTCTCGACCTTCTCCACCAGCGCGTACGTGGCGTGCTTGCCGTGGTTGGCGAGCGTCGCGTACGCCTGCGCCATGTCGAGCACGCTCGCGGTGGCGGGGCCGAGCGCGATGGAGGGGGAGGGGTTGAGGTCGGGGGTGTCGGCGGGCAGGCCCAGGTCGATGGCGGTCTGTTCCACCTTGGCCGGGCCGACGTCCACGGCGAGCTGTGCGTAGACGGCGTTGACGGACTTGTCGGTGGCGGTACGGACGGTGATGGGGCCGTAGTCCACGTCGTCCTCGTTGGCGGGGGCGTACGGGTGGCCGCCCCAGCCCTGCACCCGGCGCTTGTTGGTGCCGTCGTAGCGGGTGTTGGGCGTGATGCGCTCCCCGTCCTGGGTGACGGCGGCGTTGTCGACGGCGGCGGCGAACACGAACGGCTTGAAGGTGGAGCCGACCTGGTAGTCGCGGCGGGTCGCGTTGTTGACGAACTGGCGGGTGTAGTCGACGCCGCCGTACATGGCGACCACCTTGCCGGTGGCCGGGTCGATGGACACGCCGCCGACCCGTACGTAACGGTCCGTCTGGTTGGCGTCGTTCAGCTGCGACATGACCTGGTCGTCGACGGCCTGGACGAGGGACTCCTGCTTGTGCTGCTCCAGGGTGGTGGTGATGCGGAAGCCGCCCTGGGCGAGGGTCTTCTTGTCGATGACGTCGTGGTCGGTGAGGTAGTCCTCGACGGCCTGGACGATGTAGCCGCGCTGGCCGGACAGGCCGGTGGTGGCGGTGGCCTCCTCCGGGTCGGGGAAGGTGGTGGCGGCGCGGGCGGCGGGGCTGAGCCACTTCTCCTTGACCATGGCGTCCAGTACGTAGTTCCAGCGCCCGATCGCCTTGGTGCGCATCTCGGGGCGGCCGTCGACGTCGTAGGCGCTGGGGGCGTTGAGGAGCACGGCGAGGTAGGCGCCTTGGGCCGTCGTCAGGTCCTGGGCGTCCTTGCCGTAGTAGGCGCGGGCGGCGGCCTGGATTCCGTAGGCGTTGCGGCCGTAGAAGCTGGTGTTGAGGTAGCCCTCGAAGATGGCGTCCTTGGATTTCTCCCGGTCGAGTCTGATGGAGATGAAGAACTCCTTCACCTTCCGTACGAGGGTCCGTTCCTGGCCGAGGTAGTAGTTCTTGACGTACTGCTGGGTGATGGTGGAGCCGCCCTGGGTGCCCTTGCCGGTGAGGGTGTTCCAGGCGGCGCGGAGCATCGCCTCCGGGTCGACGCCCGGCTGGGAGTAGAAGTCGCGGTCCTCGGCGGCGAGGACGGCGTGCCGGACGGGGAGGGGGACCTGGGAGAGCCGTACGTTCTCGCGGTTGACGTCACCCTTCTGGGCGAGTGGCGTGCCGTCGCGGTACAGGTACACGTTGGACTGGGCCGTGGCGGCGGCGTTGGCGGGCGGGATGTCGACGAGGTGGTAGCCGGCGAAGAAGCCGCCGATGAGGAGCAGGGCGGTGAAGAGGAACGCGCCGAGGACCATGCGCCAGGTCGGGAGCAGGCGCCGCCAGCCGGTGCGCCTCTTCCGCTCGGTGGGGCGGGCTGGGGTGACCGGGGTCTTGGGTGTTGGCCCTTCGACGGTCGGGTCGCGGGGCTCCCAGCCTGGCTGCGGTGGCTCGTCGCTCATGGTCTCCGGCCTTTTTCGTAGCGTATGTCCTGTTTGTGTATTCCTCTCATAGTGCACGGCGCACCCGCTCAACCCCGGCAACGGCAGCCGTAAACCGGTGGCGGGCGTGGGACGGGAAGGGCTAGGCTCCTCGGCTTTGGTGCCTGCCGGGCACTGGGCGGCGCCGGGCACCGGGTGCCGGAGGGAGGAGCGCGGGTATGCGGCTGTACGCGGCCGTGGCGGCGGGTGGGTTCCGGCGCTATGCGACGTACCGGGTGGCGACCGCCGCCGGGGTGTTCACCAACACCGTCTTCGGTTTCATCCTGGCGTACACCTACATAGCGCTGTGGGAGGAGCGCCCGAACCTCGGTGGCTACGACATGGCCGAGGCGCTCGCCTATGTGTGGATCGGACAGGCGCTGCTGGCCACGTGCGGGCTGATGGGCAGCGGGTTCGAGGACGAGCTGATGGAGCGCATCAGGACCGGCGACATCGCCGTCGACCTCTACCGCCCGGCCGACCTCCAGTTGTGGTGGCTGTCCGTCGCCCTCGGCCGGTCCGGGTTCCAGCTGCTGGGGCGCGGGGTGGTGCCGATGGCGATCGGGGCGCTCGCCTTCGATCTCGCGCTGCCCGAACACCCGCTGACCTGGCTCGCTTTCCTGGTGTCGGTGGCGCTGGGCGTGCTGGTGAGCTTCTCGGTCTGGTTCCTGGTGGCGCTGAGCGCGTTCTGGCTGATGGACGGGGCGGGGGTGGTGCAGGTGGCATGGCTGTCGGGCATGTTCTTCTCCGGGATGCTGCTGCCGCTGACCGTCTTCCCGGGCGCGCTGGGCGAGGTGGCGCGGCTGCTGCCGTGGGCGTCCCTGCTCCAGGTCCCGGCGGATGTGTTCCTGGAGAAGCGGACCGGATGGGCGCTGATGGAGACGTATGCCTTCCAGGCCGGCTGGGCGGCGGTGCTGCTGGCGGCGGGGCGGGTGGTCCAGGCGGCGGCGACGCGGCGGGTGGTGGTGCAGGGTGGCTGAGGTGGGTGCGGGGCTGCGCGCGTACGGGCTGATCGCCGCGATGTGGGTGCGGTCGACGATGACGTACCGCTTCTCCTTCGCGATGACGCTGCTGTCCAACTTCACGGCCACCGGTTTCGACTTCGTCGTCATCCTGCTGATGTTCAGTCAGGTCGACGGCCTGGGCGGCTTCTCCTTCGCCGAGGTGGCCTTCCTGTACGGCACGACCGGCACCGCCTTCGGGCTGGCCGACCTGGCGCTGGGGCAGGTGCAGCGGCTGGGCCGGCGGGTGCGGGACGGCACGCTGGACACGCTGCTGGTACGGCCGGTGCCGGTGCTGGCACAGGTGGCGGCGGACCGGTTCGCGCTGCGGCGCCTGGGGCGGGTGATCCAGGGGCTGATCGTGCTGGTCTGGTCGCTGGTGCTGCTGGAGGTGACCTGGACGCCGCTGAGGGTGGCGCTGGTGCCGCTGATGGTGGTGAGCGGGTGGGCGATCTTCTCGGCGGTGATGGTGGTGGGCGCGGCGTTCCAGTTCTTCGCACAGGACGGCTCGGAGGTCGCCAACGCGTTCACCTACGGCGGGAACACCCTGCTCCAGTACCCGCCGGTGATCTTCGCGCAGGATCTGGTGCGCGGGGTGGTGTACGTGGTGCCGCTCGCGTTCGTGAACTGGGTCCCGGCGCTGCATGTGCTGGGGCGGGAGGCGCCGGCGGGGCTGCCGGGGTGGGCGGTGTTCGCGTCGCCGCTGGTCGCGGTGGTGTTCTGGGTGGCGGCGGGGCTGGCGTGGCGGGTGGGGATTCGTTCGTACCGGAGCACGGGGAGTTGAGCACGCACATGGAGGGCTTCATCGAACTCGACGGCGTCGAGAAGGTCTTCGACGTACGCCGCAAAGCGGGCCGCTTCCGGCGCGAGAGGCACCAGGTTAGGGCGGTCGACGGGATCAGCTTCCGCGTGCCGCGCGGCGAGATGGTCGGCTACATCGGGCCGAACGGCGCGGGCAAGTCGACCACGATCAAGATGCTGACGGGCATCCTCACCCCCAGCGGCGGCCGGCTGCGGGTCGCCGGCATCGACCCGTCGCGGGAGCGGACCCGGCTGGCCCGGCGCATAGGGGTGGTGTTCGGGCAGCGTACGACGCTGTGGTGGGACCTCCCGCTGCGCGACTCGTACCGCCTGGTCCACCGCATGTACCGGATCCCTGACGTCCGCTTCCGCGAGAACCTGGAGCGGTGCGTCGAGCTGCTCGACCTGGCCGAGCTGCTGGAGGTGCCGGTCCGTCAGCTGTCGCTGGGCCAGCGCATGCGCGGCGACATCGCGGCGGCGCTGCTGCACGACCCGGAGATCCTCTACCTCGACGAGCCGACGATCGGCCTGGACGTCATCTCCAAGGCGAAGGTGCGGGACTTCCTCCGCGACCTGAACGCCGAGCGCGGCACGACGGTGCTCCTCACCACGCACGACCTGACCGACATCGAGCAGCTGTGCAAGCGCGTGATGGTCATCGACCACGGGCGGCTGATGTACGACGGGCCGCTCGGCGGCCTGCACGAGGTGGGCGAGAGCGAGCGGACGCTGGTGGTGGACCTGGAGCGGGAGCTGCCGCCGATCGCCGCGGACGGCGCCCGGGTGGTGAAGGTGGACGGGCCGCGGCAGTGGCTGGCGTTCCCGGCGGCCCGGTCGGCGGCGCCGCTGGTGGCGCGGATCGCGGCGGAGTACCCGCTGGTGGACCTGTCGGTGCGGGAGCCGGACATCGAGACGGTGATCGCCAAGATGTACGCCGAACGATCAACGCACCTCTGACGGTACCCCGCATTAGGCTGTTCGTATGACGAGCGAACTGCCCGAGATGCGGGCCTCGGACGCCGACCGCGAGCGCATAGCGGAGCGGCTGCGGGACGCGGTCGCGGAGGGCCGCCTCGACATGGCGGAGTTCGAGGAGCGCCTCGACCTGGCGTACAGGGCGCGTACGCACGGCGAGTTGCTCCCGCTCGTACGCGACCTGCCGTCGCCCACGGCCCCGGCTGCCGTCGGGGACCCCGACTGGCCCGCCCGTATCGGCAAGCCGGCCACCTCCAAGGGTGCCTTCGCCTTCTGGGGCGGCTTCGGGCGGCGCGGCAAGTGGAGCGTCGCGCGCACCTTCACGGCGGCCGTCCTCCAGGCCGGCGGCGACATCGACCTGCGGGAGGCGGACTTCGAGGACCGGGAGGTCGTCATCCGCTGCTTCGCCGTCATGGGCGGCATCCAGGTGGTCGTCCCGCCCGAGCTGCACGTCGAGGTCACCGGCTTCGGCTTCATGGGCGGCTTCGACGACCGGGGCGCGGGGGAGGGCACACCGGGGTCGCCGCGCGTGCGGATCACCGGGTTCGCGCTGATGGGCGGCGTGGACGTCAAGCGCAAGGAGCGGAAGGCGGCCCGTAAGCGGCTGCGGAAGTGACCTTCCTGGGTTCGCGGGGAACTCGCCGTGCGTCTGAGGAGTACCTGAGATAGGGACATAGGTACGCATGCGCGCGGACGGGTGGAGCCGGATGAACCATACGAAGACCCCGCTGGTCGCCTTCTCGTACACGGCAGCGGACGAGGAGAAGCGCCGGGGCGTGCGCCGGATGAAGCTCATGGCGACCGCCCTGCTGGGCCTGGTCGCCCTGATCTACGTCCTCGCCACCTGGGCCCGGAACGCCGGCGTGACCGGCTGGCCCGGCTACGTCGCGGCCGCCGCCGAGGCGGGCATGGTGGGCGCGCTGGCGGACTGGTTCGCGGTGACGGCGCTGTTCCGGCGCCCCATGGGGCTGCCGATCCCGCACACGGCGATCATCCCGACCAAGAAGGACCAGCTGGGCGCCTCGCTCGGCTCCTTCGTCGGCGAGAACTTCCTCTCCGAGGGCGTCGTACGCGCCCGGCTCCACGCCCTCAGCATCGGCGGCCGCCTCGGCGCCTGGCTCGCCGAACCCGCGCACGCCGACCGCGTGACCGCCGAGCTGTCGACGGCGCTGCGCGGCGCGCTGACCGTGCTGCGGGACGCCGACGTCCAGGCGGTGGTGGGCGAGGCGATCACGCGGCGGGCGGAGGCGGCGGAGATCGCGCCCGGGGTGGGCAAGACCCTGGAGAAGATCGTCGCCGACGGGGCGCACCACGGGGCGGTCGACCTGGTCTGCACCCGCGCCCACGACTGGCTGATCCTGCACGCCGACTCGATCATGGACGCGGTCCAGGGCGGCGCCCCCGGCTGGACGCCCCGCTTCGTGGACCGCAAGGTCGGCGAGCGCGTCTACAAGGAGCTGCTGCGGTTCGTCACCGAGATGCGCGACATGCCCGCCCACCCGGCGCGCGGCGCGCTCGACCGGTTCCTGACCGACTTCGCGGCCGACCTCCAGGGCGACACGGAGACCCGCGCCCGGGTGGAGCGCCTCAAGTCGGAGCTGGTGGCCCGGCCGGAGGTGCAGGACATCATCGCCTCCGCCTGGTCCTCCGTACGCGCCATGATCATCTCGGCGGCCGAGGACGAGCGCAGCGAGCTCCGCCTGCGTGCCCGGGCCTCCCTCATCTCGCTCGGCACCCGGCTGGCCACCGACGGCCGCCTCCAGGCGAAGGTCGAGGGCTGGGTGGAGGACGCGGCGGTGTACGTCGTCACGACGTACCGCGCCGAGATCACCTCGCTGATCAGCGACACGGTCGCGAGCTGGGACGCGGACCAGACGTCGAAGAAGATCGAGGCCCACATCGGCCGGGACCTGCAGTTCATCCGCATCAACGGCACGGTGGTCGGCGCGCTGGCGGGCCTGCTGATCTACACCCTCTCGCACGCGCTGGGCGGCTGAACCTCCCTGGCGGGCGTCGCCGGGCGGGGGACCGGCCCCTGCCCGACCGGTCACCCGCCCAGCCACTGTGGGGAGGTGCTGTCTTATACGTACGCCACCGTGCGGGTGTTCAACCGCTCTTACGGCTGACCGCCCACGACGCCACGGCCATGCCCCCGGCCACCGAGAACACCGCCGGCCACGCCCCCACCTTCTTGGCCAGCGGATGCGACCCGGCGAACGCCGCGACGTACGCCGCGGTCAGCCCCGCCGCGGCCTTCCCCCCACTGCGCCGCTTCCACTCCCGCGCCGCCACGGCCCCCGCCGCCGCCAACGCCACCCCACCGAGCGGCCGCTTCTTCGTCCACCGCGCCACGGCATACCCCCCGACGAGCCCACCCGCCGCCACCGCCGCCACCGGAACCCTCGCCATACCTGCTGCCCTGCCTTCCGTCCGGCCGTACATCCGTACGACGCTCGCTCATGCCCTGGCTCGAGGCTAACGCGGCGGGCGGGGGCGGTTGCGACGGGTGCGTACGCCGACGAGGACGCAGAGCCCCAGGGCGACGGCGGCCACGACCCAGAACAGGGACTGGTCGGAAAGGTCCCGGTACACGTCGTCGGGCAGCAGCAGCCCCAGCCCGATGGGGACGACGAGCCCTGCGGTGACGCCGCTCAGACAGACGATGAGCATCCAGCGCAGAGTGCGGGACTGGGACGAGTTCATCGGCCCTTCAGCCATGGGACCTCTCCACTCACTTGGTGATGTAGTGACACTGGGAGGCGCGCTTCTTGCCTCCGACGTGGAAGTCCGCGCATGCCTTGCCGTACTGCTTCAACGTGCGCTTGGTCTTGTCGACACGGCCGATGGAGCCGAGCCAGTCGCACCGGTTGTGGGTGCGACCCTTGCTGATCTTGTAGACCCGGCCGTTGTTGTCCGAGTAACGCCAGTCGATCCGCCAGTTGCACCACTTACCGCCCGCGGTGTCACCGCCGGCCACGTCCTGGACCGAGGCCTCCTGACGGGTGATCTTCTTGCCCTTGCCCTGGATGAAGTGCCCGAGGGTCGTGACCGGCGCACAAACCTCCGCCCCCCTGAAGTCGTGACAGAAGCCGACGACCTTCGCGTACCCCACCGCACTTGCCGCCGCCGGCTTCGCGGCCGTCGCGACCAGACCGGCGGCGGCGAAGAGGACCTGGGCGTACTGGACAACTCGGCGCATCGGGGGCTCCGTTCATCGGTTCGGTGACGCGCCGAAGATCCCCGCACCCCGCCCACCCAATCGCACCGTGACGATCCGACGACAACAAGTAACCGCCAAGTGTGGTGCAGGAGCCTTCCTGCCACCATCACGTAACGGCACAAGGTCCAGGGGATAGCTGCACGCGCTGTAAGGGCACGAACCGCGCATGCCGACCCCCACGCCGCCCCACCACCTCGCAGCCGACCCGCTCGTCGTCGCCCAGGACGGAGTCGCCACCGTGCACCAGCTCATGGACCTGGGCTGCGCGTCCTCCGTGATCGCCGCGCTGTGCCGCCCACCCGGCCCCTGGCGCCGCCTCCTGCCCCGGGTGATCGCACTCCAGACCACCGCGCCGACCCCACGGCAGCGCCTCCGCGGAGCCCTCCTGTACGCCGGCCCCGACGCCCTCCTCACCGGCCCGGCCGCCCTCGCCCGGTACGGCGTGACATCCGTACCGGAGACCCCCAAGGTCGACGTCCTGGTCACCCACCGCGCCGCCCCCCGCGGCCACGCCTACGTCCGCGTACGCCCCACCATCCGCCCCGCCCGCCGCGTCGCGGTCGACGGGCTGGCCTGTGTTCCGCTGCCGCGAGCGGTGATGGACGCGATCCCCTACCTCGACGGCCATGACGCGGTGGCGTCGCTGGTCGCGGAAGTCACCGAGCGAGCTCTCTGCTGCCGAGGCGAACTCGTCGCCGAGGCCAAGGCCGCGCAACTCACCAGCGAACCAGGCATCCTGACGGTTCTGTGAGGCGCCACCGGCCACTGAGCCCACCGCTCACCCTCACTGGTCGGCTAAATCCCGTCCGGCTTAGCGACAATGGGTGACGTTCAGGCGGCGGTGGACCGCTGGTTCTCCTGGGCCCGCCTTGTCGCCCGGCCGCCCCCAGGAGGTGCCCTCCCAGTGAAGCGGAAGCCATGACGACAAAGCCCGGAAGCGCAAGACTGCTTGCCGTCACCTTGCTCCGGTCAGTCACACGTAGCTCCTGCAGCACGCTTTACCTGTGCTGTACGCTTCTGGGCAGCGCAGGCGCTGGTCGTGTGCAAACGCGGACGTCACATGCCGCCACGAACAGGAGTGCAAAGTGGAATCGGCGGGGGGCCGCACACCATTAGGCAGGACGCTGCTGTGCACAGACAACCTGCGAGTGCGACTCCCGTACTGGGCTGCCTGGTTCTCTGAACTCGGGGCGTGGGCCGGGCACATGGCCATGGAGGGGATGCATGGCGTCATCGCGCTCTCAGCCCCCGCACGTGAATACGCCAGTGTTCTCGTCGGATGCGGAGTTGTGCATGCAACCTTCCGCCCACAGCTGAACGCCTCCTCGGCGGGCTCTCAATTCAGCAACGCCGCCAAGCTTGCGCCAGGGCGGCACGCCGTACGGCTCGTACCGGTGCAGAACCGCACAGCGTTCGTTGGCATCCTCAACCAGGCTGTCAGCAAGCACAATCGCGAGGGCTTCAACGTCAGTGGTGGCTGGTTCCCCGCCGACCGCTACCGCATCGACGTTCTTCAGTGGCCAGATGACCCGAAGGACTTCGTAGGCCAAAGCCGCGTTCGTGAGGAAATCAGCGTCCCAGAGGGGACGACCGGGCTTCTGCCTGGTCCGGCCGTCGATTTCTACGGGTTCAGCTCTCTTCACTGCGCCATCGTCTGCAGCAGCTCTGCCGTCCAGCAGGAGTGTGAGGTTCTGGTTGCTGCTACCAACAAGGAACAACCTGTGTCTCTCGGCTCCTTGCTCCGGCCCCGCACGGTGCACGACACGGCTCGCCAGTTCCGGAGCGTGCTCCTGCCGAGTCGGGAAGACCCGGATGACTACCGGGGCCTGGTGCGCTCCCGGAAGCCAAAGGTCGCCGTTCTAGATGGTGCGGCTACGGTGTCCCGCTGGCTCGGTGCTGCACTGGCACCGCTCACTGTAGGGGTCATCGAGCGCACGGCACCTTCAGCTGAAGCGGCGGCCGACGCACTCGACCGCCACCGGGCGCGAAGTCTGCGGGATCTGCCGCTTCCCGTGGACCTGGCTCAGGTCCCTGCGGGGATCGAAGTGCTTGCCTGGCAGAGCAGAGGCGGAACCGCATGACGGCCCTCCAGGAGATCAACCAGGTCTACTCCTGCGCCTTGGAATGTGAAATCTGGGACCAGCCGGTCCACCATGCCGCCGCGCGAGTGTTCGTCCTGGCTGCGACCCGCTTCCTCCGAGCGCTCGGTGAAGCGCAGGATTCCGAAGTATGGAGAAAGCCAGCCTCGGTCCTGCGCCGCTGCCGGAGACTGGCGTGCACGGTGCCCCTTCCATCAGGCCATCCGGTCCTCCGGTTCGGCGAGAGCGCCCACACTCTGGCAACTGCTGCGGCCCGTCTGGAGGGCATTGCGGTCTCTGGACACATCGAAGGCCTGCTGGACGCGACAGCGAGCCTCCAATGCTTTGTCGAAGAAGACGCAGATCCGCTCGGTGACTGTGCGCGAGACTTCCTCTCCCTGGACGAGCCGCACGACAGCATCGTCATCCTGGCGGACCGCGTCTTCACGAGTGTGGTCGCTACATCCATGGCGGAGAACAACGTCTCTGTTCACGTGGGCACTCATGCTGAGATGGCTGGGCGCAGAATCTACAGCTCTGCTGTAGTCGTCGGCTCCCCGACCTGGATCCGCCCAGGCCTCCTCAACGCCCCCCGGGCGAAGAATCTCGCGCTTGTCCACCACGACGTATTCCGCGAGGCCCCAGAGGTACTAGCGCTGCTGCCTCATCCTGCTGTCAGTGCGCAGGTCACCCGTGCCGTCAAGAGGTCAGAACCCTTCCGGTCGGGTCTGTCGCAAGCGCCTGGTCAAGAGGCTGTTGATTCCAAGCAACAAGCAGGCTCGGACAGTCTGCTCTTCGCGGAAGAGTGCACGCCAGCCGAGGAGATCAGGGCGTCGTTTCCCCAGTGTTCTTCAGACAACCAACGTCGCAGTGTCCGCGATCAGGCTGAGGCCCATGCGGCCGTACTCGCTGACGGCTCCCACGTCCTTTTGCCGACGGACCCGGCCGCCCGGATTCTGGTGCTACGGATGGACGATCCCGTCGGCATCCGTGTCGAACAGGTCTCTGCGTCGACGGTGGGACCGGGTGATTACTTGGCCCTGCGTCACCGGTCTCATCATCAGGACCTCATGGACCGGGCCGACGCGATCCTCGGCCCGGACGCCGCCCGGCTGCGGGCAGTGCAGGCTGAGTGGAAGGAGATGCTCTGGCGGCGGACCGAGGAGCACCCGCGCGGACTGCGGGGAGTTGCTGCTGAGCTACGCAGCCGGGGAGCCGTCACTGCCAACGTCGGCTACTGGGTGGGCAGCTGGTGCATCCGCCCCCGAAGCAAGGACGACTTCGCCGTCGTCCTGAGATACCTGGCTGCCGGCGCTGACGTGGACCAGGTCTGGGAGCAGCTGCGCCGCGTCGACAGCGCGCACCGCAGTGCGGGCCAGCGGTATGCGGACGACCTCCAGCGCGCTCTGACAGATGCCAGCTTGGAGCTGCTGTCCTCTGCGGGCTGGTGCACAGCCAGCCCCACCGGATCAGACAGTCCGACACTGATTGCCCGGATCGATGACGTCCTCCCCGGCACCATGAACGTTCCGCTCCACGCCCTGTGCCGTCATCGCACAACGGAGGACTACTGATGGCCCGCATGATTCCTCCCGCTTATGATCCGCAGACCACGAGCCCAGGTGAACGCGAGGTCTTCGAGCGCCTCCGTGATGACCCCGATACCGAAGGCTGGATCGTCCTCCACTCGCTGGGGATCGCTGCCCACCCCAGGCAGATTCAGGGAGAGGCTGATTTCGTGGTTCTCGTCCCAGGCTCAGGCATCGTCTGTCTGGAAGTGAAGTCACACACGTCGGTCAGCCGCCTCGCGGACGGCAAGTGGCAGTTCGGGAGGCATCAACCGGAGATTCGAGGCCCGTTCAGACAGGCGGACGAGGCCCAGCACGCGATAGCCCGCCAGCTCAGAAAAACCAGTCCGGCACTGCCAGCAATCCCCATTACGTCAGCTGTCTGTTTCACCCATGCCCGCTTCCAGGTGGCCAACCCGACCGAATGGCACTCGTGGCAGTCCATTGATACGGTCGCATTCCACCGGCAGCCGATATCGTCCCTCATGCTGGGCGTCTTGAGACGCCATCGTCAGCATCTCGCGGGGACGCCAAGTGCCCAGTCCTGGTTCTCCCCATCCTCTGTGGAACCAACTGCCGCGACATGCGCACGAATGAAGGAAGCGCTGCGGCCTTCCTTCGAATTCGCCGAGCCTCCAAAAATCCGGCGTCACCGTAGGGACGCGGAAGTTACTCGCTTTACCGAGCAGCAGTTCCAGCTACTGGACATGATTGCTGAGAATCCCCGCTGCATCGTCAAGGGGGCAGCCGGCACCGGCAAGACCTTCATCGCGCTCGAGGCTGCGCGGAGACTCGCTGCTGGTGGTGCACGTGTACTTTTCTGTTGTTTCAACAGCCTTCTCGGCCAGTGGCTTCGAGAGGAGACCCAGAGTGATGGACGCATCACTGCGGGGACACTTCACAGCTACATGGGCAAACTAGCGCCGCACAATGCCCATCGACGTAGTGACGACACGTTCTTCACCGAGGTGCTCCCGGATCTTGCCCTCGGCGCCTTGCTTGAAGGATCCCAGCAGTCGTTCGACGTTGTGATCGTTGACGAGGCGCAGGACGTCATGCTGGACGCCTTCCTCGATGTCCTGGACGCATCAGTCCGGGGTGGGCTCGGCAGCGGAAGATGGCTGTTTTTTGGTGACTTCTGTAACCAGGCAATCTTCGACTCCGGCTTTTCCGGTATCGGGGTGCTGCAGGCCCGCATAAGCAGTGCTGCTTCCTTCACGCTCACCGCTAATTGCCGCAACGTCCCCTCCATTTCCCAGTACGTTGAGGCGACCTCACGCCTGGAGCCTGGCTACAGCGGCACACTACGTGCGGAGAACGGGCGCGAAGCGATGCGGGAATGGTGGACGACACCTGCGGAGCAGGATCAGATGTTGATCAAACACCTCGCCAGGCTTCGTGCGGACTTCGCCCCTGACGAGATAGTCGTGCTGTCGCCTCGTGGCTCGGGAAGTGCGGCAGAACTGTGCGCGGACGCTCGCTGGTCGCGAGTGCTCACGCCGTTCACCAAGGCAGGGCAAAGGTCCATCGGATATGGAACAGTCCACTCCTACAAGGGCCTGGATGCTGGGGCGGTCATCGTGACGGACATCGAGGAGATAAAGGATGAACGGAGTGAAGCCCTCTTCTATGTTGCCTCCTCAAGGGCTCGCGACGATCTCACCATCATTGCCCGGGATACGGCGCGACCTGATTTCCGGCGACTGGTGCTAGGAGAGTGACAGTGCCCGAGAGCGACCGGACAGCTGGCCGCGACCAGATCATTAAGGCTCTGAGAGAAGAACTCCTGGGCCCGGCACCTGCCGGGGATCCTCTGCCCCTGGTCTTCAAGACCAGGGAGGACTCTTACGGGCCCTGGGTCAGCGCGTCTACGGGAGAGGAGATTCTGGAACGCAGCCCTCTGCTCAGGTATGGCGTCGGTGTTCTGTATCCAGCGAGTGCGGTGACCGGGTCTGGCATGGCTGACCAGTCCATCGTGCCGGGTCTCACTGCCGAGGAGACGGAAGGGCCGCAGACTGGGGCGTGGGAAGGGCCGGCGTCTGGTCTGCGCGCCGACTCCGATGACGCTGACTTCGAGTTGTCGGGAGCCAACGAGCGCAGACCCACAGCCATGGGTATCTCGCTGCTTCTGGCGGACAACCCCGGGATGGGGCTGAAAGTCGAAGTAGAGGGCGGCCGGTACGAGCCCACCCCGGTCGACGTTCCCGGCAGTGTTCCGCGTACATGGTGGACCCGCGTCCCCGTGAAGGCAGTGTGGCACCTGGAGGCCGCCCACTTGCAGCAGATTCCAGCTCTCCACCGCGAGCTCACTCCTGTGGGCAGTGAGTCTTCCGGACTGGGCGGCCTCGACCTCCGGCTCACCGTAAATCTGCGGCGTCACGAGGCAGGAGTGCTCACCACGGTGGCAGTGGTGAACCGCTCGGCACCAGGCGGCAAGGCAATGGATGCGGCCTGTCTCTTCCAGAGTGAGATGACGGCGACACCCCAGAACAGCTGGATCGCGCCCTACCCGGAAGCTGACGCTACTGGAGCACACCCCGATGATGCTTCCTTTCAGCTCATCTACAGGCATGCTCAGACCTACGCCGTCGGACACGGCTGTGCAGCCGATTGGGGAGATGCCGATGCTGAGGGGCGCTCTCAGTGGGCGAAGGCAGATCCGCTCCCGGAGTACGAAGCGCCGAGCATTACACCCGATATCGTCCTGGAGGACGGCACCGCACTCACCGTCTCGATGGCGCAGCTGGCGGGAACCGAGCCCGGTGGCATGGCCCAGCTTGAGCGGGTCCTCGTGGAGTACGAGGCATGGATCGAGAAGCGCAAGACACAGGCGGCAGCGCTCGAGGGAGCGTATCGCCTCACCGCAGAACGGCACATCGCTGACTGCACCAGGGCGCTGAAACGCATGCGCGAAGGCCTGGAACTGGTCCGCGACCCGCACAGCCTCACCGGCCGTGCTTTCCGCTTGGCGAACGCCGCCATGCTCAAGCAGCAGCTGCGGTCCGGAGCCAGCCTCCGTACTACCGAGTTGGTCGACGGGCGCCTTCATGTGTCCGGCTCCCAGCCTGACGAAAAAGCCGCAGCGCAAGAGCGCGGCAGGTGGCGTGCTTTTCAGATTGCCTTTCTTCTCGCGGCCATTCCTTCAACCGCCGACACATCTCACCGGGATCGCTCAGCAGTCGAGCTGATCTTCTTCCCGACGGGAGGAGGCAAGACGGAGGCGTACCTGGGCCTTTCAGCCTTTGCGATGCTGCTCCGCCGACTACAAGACCCGCAAGATGCCGGTGTCACCATCCTTATGCGTTACACCCTCCGGCTGTTGACGGCGCAGCAGTTTCTCCGTGCGGCTGGACTGGTCTGCGCGCTTGAGGAGCTGCGGGAGAGGGAGGCGGGGCTGGGCTCCGAACGTTTTTCCATTGGCATCTGGGTGGGTGGCGATTCGACACCGAACAGCAACAGCGATGCGATCTCCAAACTGAACGCCCTAGGCAGAGAGGGGGGCGACAACCCCTTCCTGCTTCTGCGATGCCCTTGGTGCGCTGCGCAGATGGGGCCGGTGAAGAGCGTGGAAGGCGCCGGCACGGCAGCTGGTGGCCGAATCCGGGGCACACGCGGGGGATCAGCAAGGAAGAAGAGACAGAACACCGTCGCCGGATACGAGGCGTATGGTGGGCGCGTTGTCTTTCTCTGCCCGGATGCTGAGTGCAGGTTTTCTACCTACGAGCGGCCTCTGCCGGTCTATGTGGTCGACGACGACGTGTACAAGTACCGCCCATCGCTAGTGATCGGTACTGTCGACAAGTTTGCCCAGCTTGCCTGGAAGCCCGAGGCACGGGCACTCTTCGGCATCGGACCGTCAGGGAGGCGCGACTGCTCGCCTCCGGGGCTGGTCATCCAGGACGAGCTGCACCTGATCGCTGGCCCACTCGGTTCGATGACCGGGCTGTATGAAGGACTCATTGAGGAACTATGCACCGACCGGCGAGGAGCAGCTCCCGCTCGGCCGAAGATTGTTGCTTCGACGGCAACCATTCGTCGTCATGAGGAGCAGATCCGCTCGATCTACGCGCGGGAAACCGTGTACCTCTTCCCGCCTCACGGACTTGACGCGGCAGACTCCTTCTTCGCGGTCTATGCCCGGGACCGTGAGAGCGGCAAGCTTCTTCCAGGACGGCGGTACATCGGTATCCACGCCCCCGCGCTCGGATCCATGCAGACCAGCCAGGTACGTACCTTCGCTGCGCTGCTGCAAGCTGCCAAGGACGCTCCCGAAGAAGAAGCGCAGGATCCTTGGTGGACTCTGATGGCGTTCTTCAACGGCCTCCGCGAGCTGGGCAACTCCCTGTCGCTTATGCAGTCTGACATCCCGGACTACCTCAAAACGATCAACAACAGGTCCAGCTCGGACCGCACGGCAGTCCGTTATCTCAACCGTGTGGAGGAGATGACGAGCCGGCTCCGGCAGGACCAGGTCCCAGAGGCGATGGAGAAACTTGCGCGAAAGGCTAAGGATGGCAACGCAATCGATGTGTGCCTCGCGTCCAGCCTGATCGAGGTGGGCATCGACATCGACCGCCTCTCCCTCATGACAGTGGTGGGCCAGCCTAAGAGCACATCGCAGTACATTCAGGTGACGGGACGCGTCGGCCGGAAGTGGAGCCAGCGGCCTGGCCTGATCGCCACTCTCTATGGTGCTGCCAAGCCGCGGGACCGAAGCCACTTCGAGCGTTTCCGCAGTTATCACCAGCGGCTGTACGCACAAGTCGAGCCGACGAGTGCCACGCCCTTCGCGCCACCGGCCTTGGACCGCGCCCTGCATGCGGTCGTGGTGGCGTACATCCGTCAGACGTCCGAGCAAGGTCTGCGGGTGTTTCCCTTCCCCGCCGAGAAGTTTGAGGAGGCGGTGCACCTGCTACGGGCCCGGGTCGCTGTCTGTGATCCGGGTGAGGAAGGGCGCGTGGTTTCAGTCCTGAACAGACTCCGTGCGGAGTGGGGGAACTGGCAACCAGTCGAGTGGGGCGCTCCTGGTGGACCCGCTGCCCTCGGCAGTCTCATGAGGGCAGCGGGGCACTATGCCGACGGCACGGTGGGACAGACGACGTGGCCCACGCCAACTTCCATGCGGGGGGCCGATGCCGAGTGCCAGACCGAGATCACCATGCAGTACGCGATTGAAGGAGCACGACAGTGATCCGCGGAAAGGTGCGGCGTTCTCAACTCGTGGCCCCTTTCGGTCCTGGGGCTATGCAGGTACTCGCGGACGGCACCTCGGTCATTACCGCAGGGCTCGACCACTGGTTCGTTGCTGGGGAGAGGCTGGATCAGGAAGAGTTCCGGGTCCATGAATGGCGGCTAGAGCGCCATCTTGGGGTTGAGGGCCTGTACACGCCGCCGGACTATCGCATCGCTTTCGGGTCAACGGCCGACCAGTACAACACGAAGCTCCGGGTTCCGGTCCTCCGCTTTCCTGCCTGGAGTTTTTGCCCCAGGTGCCGCGCTCTGACCCGGGATCCACTGAACATCCAGGAGCGTCCCCGCTGTAGCAACCCTGCCTGTCCGAAGCCCAACGCATCCTGGTCCCCGTTCCTGGCGCAGGTACCCTTCATCGCCCTGTGCGAGCGCGGTCACCTCCAGGACTTTCCGTGGGAGGAATGGGTCCACAGGTCAGCCAGCCCCAGTTGCCGTTCCCCTCGACTGTCCCTGCGCACATCGGGCGGAGGCACTCTGGCTTCGCAGCGTGTCGTCTGCGAAACGTGCACGAAGGAACGGAAGCTTGAAGGCATCACCTCGGTGGAGCGTCCGAGCCACGAGCGTGAGGACGAAACCACGTATCTGACGGCCCATCTGGAAGAAGGAACCGAATTCTCCTGTCGGGGCGCTATGCCGTGGCTCGGACTGGAGAGCGGTGAGCCTTGCGGGGCGCCGCTCCGAGGGAGTCTTCGTGGCGCATCCAACGTCTACTATGCGCTGGTCAAGAGCTCCATCTTCATTCCCGAAACATCCTCGTCAGGAGTAGAACCCGATGTGCTGGCCGCCCTTGAGGAGCAGACCATCGCACGAGTTCGGGCGACAGTCCGTGACGTCCTGGATGACGGAGAGGTCCTGACCGCGAAGCGGCTGAGGAGAGGGGCGAAGAAGAACGCGTTCCGGCTGGAGAAGTTCACGGACGAGCAGATCGATGCAGCTCTCGCTGTCTTGGAGAACGGTCCGTCTCCCGTCGAGTTGCAGGACGAGAAGGCGGCAGACCAGGCACCGTTCCGGTATGAGGAGTACAGCCGTATTCGTGACACCATTGAATCGGCAGAACTGGTGGTCCGGAAGCCAGCGCGGGACTATTCCCCGGATGTCAGCCGCCTGGTGTCACGAGTGCGGCTTGTGGAGAAGCTGCGTGAGACCCGCGTCCTGTGGGGCTTTAACCGGATTTTCGCCGAGTCGTCCGCCCACGACACTGCCAGCCGCATGGCTCTGCTGCGTCGACAGCAATCCGGGGCAGCAGAGTCGTGGCTTCCTGCCTACACGGTGCTCGGCGAAGGTATCTACCTGGAACTGAATCCGAAGCTCCTCGCGGAATGGGAGGCCAGACCTGAGGTAGGGAAGCGGCTGATCTCTCTTGCCCAGCGGTTCCACTTGGTTGCTCTGGAGCGCCACCTTGCTGAGCGGGAGGTGTCTCCCCGCCTGGTCTTGCTGCACACCCTCGCCCACCTGCTCATCAACCAGCTCACGTACGAGTGCGGCTACAGTTCGGCCTCGCTCCGAGAGCGCCTGTATGTGTCGCCGGGCGCTGACGGGATGAATGCCCTACTCATCTATACGGCTGCCGGAGACTCGGAAGGAACGCTGGGTGGCCTTGTACGTATGGGTGAGCCTGAACGCTTCGAAGCAGTGCTGAAGAACGCGGTAGCGAACGCCCGTTGGTGTTCATCTGACCCGGTTTGCATGGAGAGCCGGGGGCAGGGGCCGGATTCGTGCAACCTCGCGGCCTGCCACAGCTGCGCTCTGTTGCCCGAAACAGCGTGTGAGGAGTTCAATCGGTTCCTCGACCGTGGACTGGTTGCTGGGACCCTGACGGACCCCGGGCTAGGGTTTTTCAGTGGGCTCACCTGACTGACCCGAGTCCAGGTTCCGAGCTCGGCCGTAACCGAGGCCGCCCCGGTAACAGAGACGGGGTGTCTCTCCAATGCTGCGGGCGGCCCGTGCGGGACGCACTCAGGGTGTGCCGGAGACGCGCAGTGCCCTCATTTCCGCCCGCAGCACGGCTGGCGTACGCCACGATTCCCCCGCGTAGCTTCTGTGGCACATGCGGTGGCAGTTGGCGCAGAGGAAGGCGAGGGCATCCAGTGTGGTCTCACTAGGGCCTGCCACGTGAAGGGGGGTGACGTGGTGGACCTCGATGTAGCCGTCACCCAGGTTTCCGTATGCTGCGCGGAAGTCGAACGCGCACACCTCACAGCGGATTGCGCGGCCCAGCATCCGAGCCTCCTTGATCTTGCGGTCCCTGAGTCCGCGATCGCGTTCGCGGTAGAGCGCCCAACGGGCGAGCAATCGCCCTTCACGTGCGCTGGTCGCGCCGTCGTCGCCATCCTCTTCCGGCTGTGCTGGGATCAGGTGAAGCTGGCCGGATGTGACTCCGGCGCGGAGGGCTTCTGCCGCCGCGCGCATGTCGTCGGGGCGTGTGAGGAAGTCCATGACGACTGCCTCGGTAAGGCGGCCTCCTTTTGTGCGAGCGCCTGCGTACTCAGGGTGAGACGTCATGATGTCTGTGGTCTTGCGGCTGACGCTGTTGGACGACCGGAATCGGGCGTCACGGGCGGCTGCACCTGTGTGAAGAGGGAGGGCACGCAGCACTTCAGACAACTCTGTGACGCGGACGTCGTGCTGACGTAGCTCGCGCCAGCCGTTCTCCATGACCAGGGCGCAGGCCAGCAGGAGCTCGTCCCTGGCCCAGGGGATCCTCGACATGGGCAATATCGTATGCATGTTCGCCCGTGTGCGGCAGTGTATGGAGCGGCTCATGGGATGCCGCACACTTAGGGAGGTCCAATTGTCAGTGGGGTCTGTCACCCTCTGTGATGACTGGTGGTACAGGACGCCAGCGGGGTTCGGGTTGAAGGAGGGTGCATGACCAGCACTGAGGCGGAGTTCACATCCATCGAGATCTGCGCCGGAGCCGGGGGCCAAGCAATCGGCCTGCATGAAGCAGGCTTCAGGCATCTAGCGCTTGTCGAGATCGATCCGCATGCTGTGGGAACGCTGCGGCAGAACATTGCTCTGCGGGAAGACTGGGCTTGGGAGAACGAACACTGTGATGTTCTGCCGCCCACAGACGTTAAATCCTTCGACCCGCACGCTGACCTCAAGAAGAGCGGTGAGCTGCTTCGGCGGCACGGTCTGGACCTGCTCGCTGGCGGCGTGCCATGCCCGCCGTTCTCGCATGCCGGCAAGCAACTTGGCAGGGACGATGTGCGTGATCTTTTCCCGCGGATGCTTGAGCTCGTGGAAGCTCTGAATCCGCGGGCAGTCATGATCGAGAACGTCCGCGGGATCATGGACCCGAAGTTTTCGGATTACCGGGATTGGATCATGGCTCGCCTCCAGGGCGGGGAGTACACAGAGGAAGACGGATCGAGAGCACGGCTCGCGGGGCTCGGCTATACCGTCTGCAAGTGGGATGTTCTGGAAGCCAGCGATTTCGGGGTGCCCCAGCTGCGTCCGCGGGCAATTCTCGTTGCCATCCGCGATGACGTGCTGAAGGACCTGAAGTACGAGTGGCCCTCACCCACGCATGAGGATCCGGTCAGCGTGGCTGAGGCCCTCAGAGACACGATGTACCAGCGATACAAGCCATACTTCGAAGGTGTGCACGCGGAGCGGGCAGAGGCGGCCTACAAGCGCTGGCTCCAGAAGGCAACAGAGCGTGACGCCGAACTCAAGGGCAAGGGGGGCGGCATCGCACCCACGCTTGTCGGCGGGTCCAAGAAGCATGGCGGAGCAGACCTCGGGCCCAGTCGGGCCAAGGCCGCCTGGAAGCAGCTTGGCGTCTCTGGGCTTGGCGTCGCCAATGACGAGAAGGTGTGTGCTCTGAAGGAAACTGAGGAGCGAGACCTGTTCGGTGCCGATGGGCCCATGCTCACAGTGCAGCAGGCCGCGATTATTCAGGGATTCCCGGAGGACTGGCGGTTCACCGGAGGGAAAACAGCACAGTACCGACAGGTGGGTAACGCCTTTCCGCCGCCGGTTGCTGCCGCTGTTGGCAGGTCGATCATCGAGGTACTCAAGGCTGCCCGTGAGCGGGACCAGAACGAGAGCTGATCAGCCTTCTGCGTCTTCTCGCCCGGGGCGGCTGCGTCGCAGTTGGACCTCCGCAGCGATGCGCTTCGCGCACTCGACGGAGGCTTCGTGTTCCCAGAACCGAAGCACTGTCCAGCCGGCCTCGGCGAGACGCCGATCAGTGTCCCGATCCCGGGCCATGTTCCGGGCGACCTTGTCGGACCAGTAACCGGGGTTCGTCCTCGGCGGTACGTAGTGCTCAGGGCATCCATGCCAGTAACAGCCGTCGATGAAGACGGCTACCTTCGCTGGACGGAAGACGATGTCCGCCGTCCGGCGGAGGTCAGGGAGGGGCCTGGCTGCCACCCGGTACCGCAGCCCTTGGGCATGAAGCAGACGCCGGATCACCTGCTCTGGCTTGGTGTCCCGGCTACGGATCGCCTGCATGTTCCGGCGTCGTGCAGCGGAAGACGCCCACGAACCTTCGGGCGGCGTCCAAGCCTCTTGTTGCTCCATTGCCTCTTCCTGCTCATTGCAGCGTTACCCGGAGGCCGTCTTCCTGGTGTCGGGTAGAAGAGGTGCCAGCTCGACCGGGTCTTCGTTGCTCGCCGCGACCCAGTACCGGCCATCGAGGAAGACGCGCGGCCTACCTTCATGGTGCGGTTTGGCCTCGGCAACGCGGACGCTGACGTTCTCACCCTCTTGTGGTACTGGCAACTCTAGCTGCCGTGCCACGGCTTGATGGTTTGGATAGTCCCCGCAGATCAAAATTCCTTCGGCACGAAGCTTGTCCCGGGCGCCTCCGGCGCCGCGAACCCGCTTCATGTAGTCCTTCTGCTGAGCCAGCGTTCGCACCACCGTGCGGCTTACCCGGCGCTTCTGCACGCGGCGGAACAGCTCGCACACCCTCGCCTGCCCAGCACTGCGCCGGGAGTCGGAACCTGCAGCCAAGATCGCCGCCTGGGTTTCCTTATCGATGTGCAGGAGCAGGTTCTCTTCCAGCGGCTGCCTTTCCCAAATCCAGCAGACAAGCGACCTGTGTGCCCTGGTGAGCTGAAATTTACCGTCGCGATTCCCCTTCTTTGTGATGTTGTTGCTGGTGGTGAGCTTGGCGCGATTGGCGCGGAGAAGGCCGGCGCTCCACTGCCCCGCGTGATCATCGGCCCAGACAACGAGGCAGATTTCGTCCAGAGCCTCTGGCGGGATCATCCAGCCGTACAGCTTCTGAGAGAACTTGCAGTCGACCTCGATCCCCTCGATCAGGTAATCCATGTCGATGCCGCTGGCCAGGTTGAACTCCCGCAGCAGATTGATTTCCACCAGAGTCCCCGCATGGGTCTTCTCGGTCTTATGCAGCTCATTCCAGTCAAAACGGCCGGTGTGTTCACCATCGAGGAGTTGATCTATGGTGCCGCGCAGCACCCGTGCGAAGCGCTCGCCGTCCGGATCAGCGTCCAGCCACCACTGCCGCACCAACATGAGCTCTGGATCGTCCCAGACGCCGGGCAGGGAGCTTGGTGCGTCGAACAAGGTCACTCTGTCTCCTTCATGGAACGCAGGACGCGGCACTATTGAGGACTCGCCGCACATCGCGAGAGTTCCAGCCACCTGCAAGCCGGCGCAGGAGTGCCGCCTGCGCTTCCCGCCGGGCGCGGCCTCACGTGGGTGATCAGCCGTTGTCGCAGCCGACGCCGTCGTTGTCGCGGTCGAGGTGGCTGCCGTAGCCGGGGTCTCCGCGGCGGATCGGGGTGGCGCCGACGGCGCGGGCGTCGGCGCAGTTGCTGTAGTAGACGTCGCCGCCGCCGGTGTCGTCGTTCCCGCCGCTGTAGGTGTCGGGGGTGACCGTGGTCGTCGCCGTGACCGTGACGGTTTTGGTGACGGTGACCGTGGGGGCCGGGGCGGCGGTGGGGGTTGCGGTGGCCGTGGCCGTGGTGGTGACGGTGATGGTCGGGGTGGGCTTGGCGGCGGCCGGTTTCGGGGTGTCCTCGGCCGTGGCGGCTCCGCAGCCCGTGCCGATCAGCAGGAGCAGCAGTCCGCCCGCCCAGACGCGCTTCATGCGGTACAGGGGGCGGGCGGTGGGTGGCTGCTGGTACGCGTTGCTCATGGGCGGGCGTCTCCCTCGCACACAGGGACTGGGGCTGTGTGGGGGAACAGGGGCCAGTCAATGGCAGTAGTTAATTGTGAAAGTACTGCACGCGAGGGGTGAAGAGGAGGGGAACGGTCCAATTCCCGGAACGGTCAGATCTGCGCCGTGCCGTGGCAGTCGCCGTACTTCGTGCCCGAGCCGCACCAGCAGGGGGAGGTGCGGGCGGGGGGCCAGGGGGTGGCGCGGCCGCGGGCGGCGAGGGTGGTGGCGTATTGGGGGAGGAGCGCCGCGTTGGAGGGGGAGGTGGACTCGGAGGCCGCGAAGGCTTCGTACGAGGGGACCGTGCCCTGCACGATGCCCAGGTTCGGGGTGCCCGCGGCCGCGAGTTCGCGCAAGGAGGCCTCCAGGTCGGTGAGGTGGGCCTCGTGCGTCGGGTACTCGGACTCCAGCTCCGGGTAGGCGGCCAGCAGCTCGGTCAGCTCGTCGGCCGGCCAGAGCAGGACCGCCACCGGGAAGGGGCGGGAGAGGGCCGTGCGGTACGAGCCGAGCTCGCTGCGCAGCCGGGTGATCTCCGCCTGGAGCTCGGCCGGGTCGGAGGAGCCGAGGGACCAGAGGCGTTTCGGGTCGTGGAGCTCGTCGAGTGGGACCGCGCCCGTGTGGAGGCGGTCCGCCAGGACGTCCCAGTCGTCGTGGCGCAGCCCGAGCAGGCGGCGTACGCGGTGGCGGCCCATGAGGAGCGACTGCGTCGGGTACGGGACCTCGTCCTCGGGGGACGGGACGAGAGTGGTTACGGCGGTGGTGAAGGTCGCCTCGGAGGCCTCCAGCTCGTCGTGGGCCTCCAGCGTCTCCGCGACGATCTCCCAGGCGGCCGGGTCGGCAGGGGGCGTGGCGCGGATGCCGTCGATGATGGCGCGGGCCTCGGCCTCGTGGCCGTACTCCCACAGGTTGGCCGCCTTCAGGGCCTTGACCAGGTGCGGGTTCTCCGGCGCCGGCGTCGCGGCCAGGAGGTCGTCGTACAGCGTCGTCGCGCGAGCGCGGGCACCGGCCAGCTCCAGGTGGGCGGCCGCCTGGAGGAGCAGCGGTTCGCGGTCCTCGGGGTACCGCTCCGCGGTGCGCAGCAGACGCTCGGCTTCGGTGATGTGATCGGCAGGCGTGTCGGGGCGCATGGGGGACACCGTACTGCTGTGCGGCGGGTCTGGTGGGTTGTCGGGCGACCACCTATGGTGCCGCCGTGCGGACGCGGATACCAGTGGTGGTACGGCAGCGGCGGCGCGGATGGCCCGGCGCGTTCGCCCGTGGTGTGTGGGTGGCGGGCGAGCTGGCGGTCACGATCGGGGCGGTTCTGCTGCTGCTCGTCGTCCACCAGTTCTGGTGGACCAACCAGCAGGCCCGCGCCGGCGCCCAGCGGCAGGTCCAGGTCCTGGAGCGGGAGTGGGCGGGGGGAAGGGTGGAGAGGGAGGGGCCTGGTGAGCCTGCGGCTGAGGAAGTCCCGGCGGCTTCGGCGGCTCCCGGGCCTTCGGCTGCGGTGGCTTCCCCGGAGGCCCGGGAGCCGCGCCCCGCGTACGCCGTCCTCCGCATCCCCGCCCTCCGCCTCTCCGTCCCCGTCGCCCGCGGCATCGCCAAGCGCGGCGTCCTCGACAAGGGGTACGTCGGCCACTACCCGGGTACCGCCCCGCCCGGGCAGCCCGGGAACTTCGCCCTCGCCGGGCACCGCAACACCCACGGCGAGCCGTTCCGGTACATCAACCGGCTCCGGAAGGGGGACGAGATCGTCGTGGAGACGCGGGACGGGGTGTTCACGTACGTGGTCGACCGGATGCTCGCGCGGACCTCGCCCCGCGACACGGCCACCATCGCCCCCGTACCCAAGGGCTACGAGGAGCCCGGCTACTACGTGACCCTCACCACATGCACTCCCGAGTACAGTTCGACGTACCGGCTCATCGTGTGGGGGAAACTTCATTCGATGCGGCCACGTTGAGCGGGGAGAGGAAGGGGGAGGTCATGAGCGGTCTTGTCGCGCGGTTGGCGCGCTTCGGGCTGGTCGGCCTCCTGCTGTTCCTCTTCTCCGAGGGTCTGTACGCCGAGGGCGGCGCCCTCTCCGCGGCCGTGGCCCTCGCCGCCGTCGCCTCCGGGCTCGTCACCTGCGCCGTCATCGCCGCGCGCTGCGTGCCCGCCGTACCGCCGACACGGGTGCGTACGGCCATCCGCGACCGTGAGCAGCGGACCGCGTTCCTGCCACAGCGCGATCCCGACGCGTCGGGGAGAAGGCGGCCCCGAGCGCCCGGTCGTCTCGTCGCGACGGCCGCGTAGGGGTTTTCTTCTTCGGTTCCTTCTGCGCGGTTCCGTCATGCCGATGTCAGGTTTTCGGTACGACGAGACCCTCGGAGGGCTCCTTTCCATGTCCGTTTTCGCCTCGCTGGTCGAGCAGCTCGCCGCCCTGCTCCAGCCGCTGTTCCACGGCTCCGCGACCGCCGCCGCCATCGTCCTGTTCACCGTGCTCGTACGGCTTGCCGTGCATCCGCTCTCCCGGGCCGCCGCCCGGGGGCAGAAGGCGCGTACGCGGCTGGCGCCGCAGGTCGCCGAGCTGCGCAAGAAGCACGCCAAGAACCCCGAGCGGTTGCAGCGGGCCGTGCTGGAGCTGCACGCCCAGGAGAAGGTGTCGCCGCTGGCCGGGTGCTTGCCGAGCCTGCTCCAGGCGCCTGCCTTTTTCCTGATGTATCACCTCTTTTCGGGCGGCAGTTTGAGCGGGCACACGCTGCTCGCCGCCCCGCTCGGCGGGCGCTGGACCGACGCCCTGGCCGACGGCGGGGTGTTCGGGGCGGCCGGCCTCGTGTACGGGGCGCTGTTCGTGATCGTCGCCGGTGTCGCCACGTACACGTACCGGCGTACCCGGGGGCAGATGGCCGGCATGGACATGGGCGGGGTGATGCCGGGCGGCATGGCGAAGGTGATGCCGCTGCTGTCCTTCGCGACGATCATCACCGTGGCCGTCGTACCGCTCGCCGCCGCGCTCTACGTCGTCACGAGCACGGCGTGGACCGCCGCCGAGCGGGCGTACCTGTATCGCGAGCCGTCCACGGTGTGAACGGGGTCTTGCGGGGTGATCCGATGTCTTGGAGGATCGACCAATCCTCCGATGGCCGCACTCCATCGGCCGGGGCCTACCTCGACCACAGGGAGAAGACCATGAAGCTGCTGCGCGTCGGGACGGCGGGCGCCGAGCGCCCCGCGCTGCTCGACCAGGACGGGGTCCTCCGGGACCTGTCCGCGATCGTCCCGGACATCGACGGAGCCCTGCTCTCCGACGCGTCCGCGCTCGACCGGGTCAGGGCCGCCGTGGGCGCCGGTGTGCTGCCCGCGCTGGACCCCGCCGGGCTGCGGATCGGGCCGCCGGTCGGGCGCATCGGCAAGGTCGTGTGCATCGGGCTGAACTACCACGACCACGCCGCCGAGACGGGCCAGGCGACCCCCGACGAGCCGGTCGTCTTCCTCAAAGCCCCCGACACGGTCGTCGGCCCGAACGACACCGTGCTCGTACCGCGCGCCAGCCGCAAGACCGACTGGGAGGTCGAGCTCGCGGTAGTCATCGGACGTACGGCCCGTTATGTGGAGTCCGCGGAGGCCGCGCTCTCGCATGTCGCCGGGTACGCGGTCGCCCACGACGTCTCCGAGCGCGAGTGGCAGATCGAGCGCGGCGGCACCTGGGACAAGGGCAAGAACTGCGAGACGTTCAACCCGCTCGGCCCCTGGCTCGTGACGGCCGACGAGGTGCCGGACCCGCAGGCGCTGTCGCTGAAGCTGTGGGTGAACGGGGAGCTGAAGCAGGACGGCTCCACGTCCGACCAGATCTTCCCCGTGGGTGAAGTGGTGCGCTACGTCAGCCAGTTCATGACCCTCTACCCGGGCGACATCATCAACACCGGTACGCCGGCGGGCGTGGCCATGGGCCAGCCGGAGCCGAAGCCGTTCCTGCGGGGCGGGGACGTCGTCGAGCTGGAGGTCGAGGGACTGGGGCGCCAGCGGCAGGAACTCAAGGACGCGTAACGGAAGGAAGGCGGGCCACCCCCCGGGGGAAAGGGGCGGCCCGCCGGTCTGTGTCAGGCGCCGGTGAAGCGTTCCAGGGCCTGGACCACCAGCGCGTGGTCCTCCAGCTGCGGCAGGCCCGAGACGGTGACCGTGCCGATGACGCCCGCGTCCGTGACTGTGAGGGGGAAGGAGCCTCCGTGGGCGGCGTACCGGTCGGGGTCCAGGCGGGAGTCCGTGTCGAAGGACTTGCCCTTCTCGCGGAAGCGGGTGCCGACCAGGAGGGAGCTCTCGGCGTACCGCTCGACGACGCGGCGCTTGCGGTCGATCCAGGCGTCGTTGTCCGCGCTGGAGCCGGGCAGGGCGGCGTGGAAGAGCTGCTGGGTGCCGCGCCGGATGTCGATGGCGACCGGGGCCCGGCGCTCGCGCGCCAGGTCGACCAGGAGGGTGCCGAGCGTCCAGGCGTCCTCGTAGGTGAAGCGGGGGAGGGTGAGGCGGGCCTGCTGCTCCTCCAGCTCCGCGATCGTCGGGGCGGTCACAGCGTCACCGTCACACCGTCGCGGGCCGAGCGGCGCGCCGCCTCCAGGACGTCCAGCGCCGCCGCCGCCTCGTGGGCGGTGACCGGCGGGGGCGTGCCGTCGCGCAGGGCGGCGGCGACCGAGGTGTAGTACGCCGGGTAGTCGCCCGGCAGGGTGGGGACGGGCGCGGTGTCTTCGCCCGCGCCGATACGGCCCCACAGCGGCTCCGGCTCCATGCCCCACCCGGGGCCGGGGCGCTCGCCCGCGCGCAGCGCCGCCTCCTGCGGGTCCAGGCCGTACTTCACGTACCCCGCCCGGGAGCCCAGCACCCGGAAACGCGGGCCGAGCTGGGCGGTGGTGGCGCTGACGTACAGGTGGGAGCGGACGCCGCTCGTGTGCGTGAGCGCGATGAACGTGTCGTCGTCGGCCTCGGCGCCCTCGCGGCGTACGTCTGCCTCGGCGTACACCTGCTCGGCCGGGCCGAACAGCACCAGCGCCTGGTCGACGACATGGCTGCCCAGGTCGTACAGCAGCCCGCCGAACTCCTCCGGCGCCCCCGACTCGCGCCAGCCGCCCCTGAGCTGCGGCCGCCACCGCTCGAAGCGGGACTCGAAGCGCTGTACGTCACCGAGTTCGCCCCGGTCCAGGAGGGCGCGGAGGGTGAGGAAGTCGTTGTCCCAGCGGCGGTTCTGGAAGACGGACAGGAGCAGGCCGCGCTCCTCGGCGAGGGCCGCCAGGCCGCGTGCCTCCACCGCCGTACCCGCGACCGGCTTGTCGACCACGACCGGCAGACCGGCCTTGAGGGCGGCGGTCGCGAGCGGGACGTGCGTCTTGTTGGGGGAGGCGATCACGATCAGGTCCAGCTCACCGGGCCGGGCCCACAGCTCGTCCGGGGACGCGGCGACGCGGACGTCCGGGAACGCGGTACGGGCCTGCTGCTGCCGCTCCGGGTTCGACGTGACGACCGTGTCGAGGGTCAGGCCCTCGGTCGCGGCGATCAGCGGGGCGTGGAAGACGGAGCCCGCAAGGCCGTAGCCGACGAGTCCGACGCGCAGCGGTCCAGTCATGCGTGCCACTTAAGCAACGCTGTTGCCAAAGTGCAAGCGGGCGCGACAATGGGACGGTGAACAGCGATACGGGTGTCAACCTGCCGGCCCTGCGCAGCCACAACGCCGCGCTCGTGCTCAACCTGCTGCGCGCGGCGGGCGAGGACGGGGCCAGCCGGCTGGAGCTCGCCGAGCGCACCGGGCTCACCCCGCAGGCCGTCAGCAAGATCACCGCCCGGCTGCGGGACGAGGGCCTCGCGGTCGACGCGGGGCGGCGCGCCTCCACGGGCGGCAAGCCCCGCACCGTCCTGCGCCTCGTCCCCGGCGCCGCCCACGCCGTGGGCCTGCACCTGGACCGGGACGAGCTCACCGCGGTCCTCGTCGACCTGTCGGGCGTCGTCGTCGCCGCGAGCGTCGTGCCGCTGGACCTCGGCTCGGGCGCCGAGGTGGTCATGGAGGTGGTCGCGGGCGAGGTCGCCGCGCTCGCCACGCGCACGGTGCTCGGCGTGGGCGTCGCCATGCCCGGGCCCCTCGACCACGCGGCGGGCGTCCCGCACCGGGTGACCCGCTTCCCCGAGTGGGACGGCTTCCCGCTGCGCGACGCGCTCGCCCGGCGGCTCGGGCTGCCGGTGGTGCTCGACAAGGACACGAACGCGGCGGCGCTGAGCATCGCCCTGAGCGGGGCGGGCGGCGACTCGTTCGCGTACCTCCACCTCGGTACGGGGCTTGGCGCCGGTCTCGTCCTGGGCGGCGCGCTGTACCGGGGCGCGCGGACGGGCGCCGGGGAGTTCGGCCACCAGACCATCCAGCTGGACGGCCCGGTGTGCGGGTGCGGCGGGCGCGGCTGCCTGGAGGCGCTGTGCCTGGCCGCCGTCGCGCGGGGCGACCTCGCCGAGGCGGCCAGGGTGCTGGGCGCGGGGGCGGCGAACCTGGTCAAGCTGCTGGACATCGACCGCGTGCTGCTGGGCGGGCGGGTGGTGACCGGCGCGGCGGAGCCGTTCGTAAGGGGCGTGCGCGCCGTCCTGGAGGATCGCGCCCGGCGCGGCGGCGACCCCGTGGTGCCCGTGTCCCTCGCGGAGGGGTCGGCCCATCCGGTGGCGGAGGGCGCGGCCCAGCTGATCCTGGGGCCGGTGTTCGGGCGGTAGGCGAGGCGTGCTCGGCGCCCGGCCGGTCCTGTCTCCCACCGGCCCGCAGTCGGCCACCGGCCGGGGTGGGGCCGTGCCCCCTTCTCCCACCGGCCCGCAGTCGGCCGACGGCCGGGGTGGGGCCGTGCCTCCTTCTCCCACCGGCCCGCAGATGGCCACCGGCCGGGATGGGGCCGTGCCCCTGGCTCCCACCGGCCCGCAGTCGGCCGACGGCCGGGGTGGGGCCGTGCAGGGTCGTCCCCGCAGAGGTTGGCGGCGACACGTGGGCTCCCAGCCGGAGAACCCAAGGCCGCCGGCCTTGAGGAGACGAGCCCGGAGGGGCCACGCCCCCCACCCCCCGGCAGGCCACCGACCCGCACCGCGCCACCGGCGGGGGCGCCGCCCTCGGGGCGAACCGGGAACGGGCACCGCCCCGGGGGGAGCCGCCGGAAGGGCACCGCCCCGTCCCGTTGTGCCCACCCGTCCCGCCCCAGCGGGACGACTGCCCACAACGGGGGGCGGCCCACAGCGGGGTGACCCGCAACGGGGGGAGGTGCCGCCCCAGCGGGACGACTGCCCAACGGGGGGAGGTGCCGCCCCGGCCGGACGACTGCCCACAACGGGGTGCGACCCACAGCGGGGTGGCCCGCAACGGGGGGCGGCCCACAGCGGGGTGACCCGCAACGGGGGGAGGTGCCGCCCCAGCGGGACGACTGCCCAACGGGGGGAGGTGCCGCCCCGGCCGGACGACTGCCCACAACGGGGGGCGGCCCACAGCGGGGTGGCCCGCAACGGGGGGGGCGACCCCACCGCGGGGCGACCCGCAACGGGCGCGGCGCCGTACTGGGCGCCGTTGCGCCGAGTGGGCGCATCCCTGGCGCCGTACGGCGGGATGTCGCCGAACCGCCGGTGCGGCGAGGGCGTCGCGTGGGACGTTCTCGGCGTACGACTGTCCACGTCCGCCGCCGAAGGTGCCCCATGCGACTGCGCAACGTCACCGCCCCCCGCGCCGCCGTCGCCGCCGCCGTCGCCGTACTCGCTCTCACCGCGGCGGCGCCGGCCGACGGCACGGCGCCCTTCGAGGCCGCCGCTCCCGACCGGCAGCCCACCTGCGGGAACCCCTCCGCCGCCGACTTCCCGATCCGCACCCGTATCAGCGGCGGCCCCACCGCCTACCGCCCCGGCGGCGGGTTCCACACCTGGAACGTGGAGCTGACCAACACCACCAGCGAGCCCTGCGGCAACATCCACCCCGTCATCGTCTTCACCGACCGCGCCCGCGCCCTGAAGCCTGCCCAGATCCAGCTGGAGTTCTACGAGAACGTCGGCAATGGCCGCCGCCAGTACCCCGTCACCATCGAGCAGACCGACGAAAGCGAACTGGTCGGTGTGCTGGACGACGGCGCCGACGCCTTCCGGGGGTTCGCCGTCCCGCCCGGCCGGACCGTCACCGTGCCCGTCCGCCTCGCCTTCACCTCCGACGCCCGGCCCGACGCGATCACCGCCAACGCCGCGATCGTCCAGCGGCGCGGCGGCGACGGCGACTGGGTGGGCGAGTCGGCCGACTACCGGTTCACGCTCGTGGACGAGGAGCCCGCCAGCGAGTTCGCCGAGGAGCTGCCCAGGACCGGCCGGAACGTCCTGATCGTCGCCGGTGCCTCCGTGCTCGCCTTCCTCCTCGGCGCCGGGACGCTTTCCCTGGCGGGCCGCATCCGGGACCGCAAGGGCTGACCGGCCGCCCGAGCGGACGCCGCGCGTTCACCTCCGCGTTCACGTACGTCTGCGAACATCCCGTCCGTGGACTACGTGAACTACCCCAACGGCCAGGCACCCGGCGCACCCGTCCGCTCCGGCATCCCGGAGCACGGCCGCATCCCCAAGTACTACGCGGTCAAGGCCCATGTCGCGGCGCTGATCGAGGAGTTGGGCGAGGGCCAGGCCCTGCCGGCCGAGCGTGACCTGGCCGTGCGGTACGCGGTCTCCCGCGAGACCGTGCGCCAGGCCCTGCGCGAGCTGTTGCTGGAGGGCCGGCTGCGCCGCCAGGGGCGTGGCACGGTCGTCGCGGGCCCCAAGCTGGAGCAGCCCCTGTCGCTCGCCAGCTACACCGAGGGCGTACGCCGCCAGGGCCGCCGCCCCGGCCGTAACCTCGTCTCGCTCGACCGCTTCCCCTGCCCCGCCGCGCTCGCCGCCGACCTCGGCACCGAGCCGGGTGAGCCGGTCTGGCACATGGAGCGCGTGCTGCTCGCCGACGACGAGCGGGTCGGCCTGGAGAGCACGTACGTCACCGAGGCCAGAGTCCCGCGCCTGGACGCCGACTTCGACCCCGACTCGTCCTTCTACGCCTACCTCCGCGAACGCCTCGGCATCGGCTTCGGTGACGCCGACGAGCGCATCGAGACCGTCCTCGCCACCCCGCGCGAGGCGCTGCTCATCGGCACCCCGCCCGCGCTGCCGATGCTGCTGCTCCACCGCCTCTCCCGGGACACGGACGGCCGGCCCCTCGAACGCGTCCGCACCCTCTACCGGGGTGACCGCTTCAGCTTCACGACGCACCTCGGGGCCCAGAAGTAAGTCACGGGAAGATAACGGGTCTAGGCCAAGCTTGCTGGGGCGTTCACCTTCCCGTCGCCGACCCGACCCACCCGCGCCACCCGCCACCACGACCGTTCCTTCCGTGAGAGTCATCGTCGTAGGAGCCGGCGTGGTGGGCACCATGCACGCCTGGCACGCAGTGGAACGCGGCCACGAGGTCGTACAGATCGAGCGCGAGAGCGAGGCCCGCGGCGCCTCCCTCCGCAACTTCGGCCAGATCTGGGTGAGCGGCCGCGCCGGCGGCGAGGAGCTGGAAACAGCCCTGCGCGCCCGCGAGCTGTGGGAGGGCATCGGCGCCCGCGTCCCGGAGCTGGGCTTCCGGGCCATCGGCTCGCTCACCCCCGTCCGCACGGACCTGGAACTGGCCGTCGCCGAGGCCGCCGTCGCCCGCCCCGATGCCGCCGCCCGCGGCTTCAAGCTGGTCACCACCGACGACGCCCGCGCCATGAACCCCGCCCTCCGCGGCGACTTCCGGGCCGCCCTGTGGTGCGAGCGGGACGCGGCCGTCGAGCCCCGTACCGCCCAACTCGCCCTCCGTGAAGCCCTCCACGCCTCCGGGCGGTACACCTTCCTCCCCGGCCGCGAAGTCCGCGACGTCGTCGGGGACAACGCCGTCCGGGACGACCACGGCGACGTCCACACCGGTGACGCCGTCGTCCTGTGCACCGGCGCGTGGCTCGGCGGGCTCGTCCGCGAGGTCGCCGGAGACATCCCCGTACGCCGCGTACGTCTGCAGATGATGCAGACCGACCCGCTCGACGAGCCGCTGACCACCTCCGTCGCCGACGCCGACAGCTTCCGCTACTACCCGGCGTACGAGTCGACCGCCCTGGAAGCCGGCCAGGACCAGGAGCCGGTCGCCGCCGCGCACAAGATGCAGCTGCTCATGGTGCAGCGCCTCGACGGTGGGCTGACCATCGGCGACACCCACGAGTACGAGCACCCCTTCGCCTTCGACACCCTCGAAGACCCCTACGAGCACCTCACCCGCGTCGTCGAGTCCCTCCTCGGCCGCCCCCTGCCGCCCGTCCGCCGCCGCTGGGCCGGGGTGTACGCGCAGTGCGTCGACACCACCCGCGTGGTCCACCGCCAGCAGGTGCGCGACGGCGTGTGGCTGGTGACGGGCCCCGGCGGGCGCGGCATGACGTGCTCGCCCGCCATCGCCGAAACGACCGCGAACGAACTGGGTTGGTAACCATGGCAATCAAGCTTGTCGTCCTCGACATGGCCGGCACCACCGTCGCCGACGGCGGCCTCGTCGAGGAAGCCTTCGCCGCCGCCGCCCGCGCACTGGGCACGGAGCCGGACGAGCGCATGCTCGACCACGTCCGCGCCACCATGGGCGAGTCCAAGATCTCCGTCTTCCGCCACCTCTTCGGCGACGAGGCCCGCGCCCAGCAGGCCAACCTCGCCTTCGAGGAGGCGTACGGGAAGCTGGTCGCCGCCGGGCGGATCGCCCCCGTCCCCGGGGCCGCCGACACGATCCGGGAGCTCAAGGACCAGGGACGCACGGTGGTCCTCACCACCGGGTTCGCGCGCGTCACCCAGGACGCGATCCTCGACGCCCTCGGCTGGCGGGACCTCGTCGAGCTGACGCTGTGCCCCGCCGACACCGACGGCGGGCGCGGGCGCCCCTACCCCGACATGGTCCTCGCCGCCCTCCTCCGCACCGGCGCGGCGGACGGAGTCCAGGGCGTCGCGGTCGCCGGCGACACCTCGTACGACATGCTCAGCGGCGTACGCGCCGGGGCCCGGGTCGTGGCCGGCGTCCTGACCGGCGCGCACGGCGCCGACGCGCTGCGCGACGCGGGCGCCACGCACGTCCTCGGCTCGGTCGCCGAACTGCCGGACCTGCTGGCCCGGGTGGAAGCATGACCAGCGGTATCCGAACCAGCGGCATCCGTTTCGAGAACGTCTCCGTCGCGTACGGGAAGAACGTCGTCCTCGACTCCCTCGACCTGACCGTCGAACCCGGCGAGGTCATGGCGCTGCTCGGGCCGTCCGGCTCGGGCAAGACCACCGCGCTGCGCGCCGTCGCCGGGTTCGTACGCCCGGTGTCGGGGCGGGTGTTCATCGGCGGGCGCGACGTGACCGCGCTGCCGCCGCACCGGCGCGGCATCGGGATGGTCGTCCAGAGTTACGCGCTGTTCCCGCACATGCGGGTCGAGGACAACGTGGCGTTCGGGCTGCGCGCCCAGAAGGCGCCGAAGGGCGAGATACCCGGCCGGGTCGCCGAGGCGCTGGAGCTGACCGGCATGGCCGCGTACGCCCGGCGCTACCCGCGCGAACTGTCCGGCGGCCAGCAGCAGCGCGTCGCCATCGCGCGGGCGCTCGCCATCCGGCCGGGCGTGCTGCTGCTGGACGAGCCGCTGTCGGCGCTCGACGCGCAACTGCGCTCCGGGATGCTCGCCGAACTGGCGCGGCTCCACCGCGAACTGCCCGACGTGTCCATCCTGTACGTCACCCACGACCAGGTCGAGGCGCTGACGCTCGCCGACCGGATCGCCGTCATGGACGGGGCGCGGCTGCGGGACTGCGGCACGCCGCGGCAGCTGTACCGGCGGCCGCGTACGGAGTTCACGGCGTCGTTCGTCGGCAACGCGAACCTCCTGCCGGTGACGGTGGAGTCCTCGGGCGCCGTGACGTTCGCGGACCGGGAGCTGAAGGTCCCGGTGCCTCAGGGGGCGGCGGGCGGCGCGACCCTGTGCGTCCGCCCGCACCTGCTCGGCCTCGGCGACGGCCCCAACGCGCTGCGCGGCACGCTCACCGAGGTCCAGTGGCGGGGCGCGACACACCGGCTGTACGTCGACGTCGACGGGCACCGCGTGATGGCCGACCTCCGCGAGCTGCGGGACCCGCCGCCGCTGGGCGCGCCCGTGACGCTCCACTTCGCCCCGGACGACGCGGTGCTGCTGGGCGCGGAGGTGGCCGCCCATGGCTAGCGCGGGCCGCCCGGGGGGCGGTACTTCACCGTCGGCGCCTGCGGACGCCCCCGTCGGCAGCCTCGCGCCCCGCGCGGGGACGCTCGGCGACCAGCCCTCCCCCGCCGACACCAGCGCTGCCGCGCCCGGCCCCGACGCCGCGCCCGGGCCGCGCCCGACCGCTGAGGCGACACCCGGCACCCGCACGACAAGTGCCGAGGCACCCGGAGCAACCCCGCCCGTCCGGGACGACCATCGCCGCGTACCCGCCTGGGTCTGGGCCCTGCCGCCCGTCGCGGTCCTCGGGCTCGTGTTCCTCTACCCGCTCGGACTCGTCGTACAGGAATCCCTCGCCCCCGGCGCCTACGCCGACGTCTTCGCGTCGCAGGCCTTCCGCGAGGCGCTGGTCACCACCGTGTGGCTGGCCGCCGGGGCGACCGTCGGGTGCCTGGTCCTGGGGTTCACGCTCGCGCTGATCATCGCGTTCGTGCCGTTTCCCGGGGGCAGGGCGGTGGCCAAGTTCATCGACGTGTTCCTCTCCTTCCCCTCCTTCCTCGTCACGCTCGCCCTCCTCTTCATCTACGGCACCGTCGGCATGGCCAATGGCCTGTGGACGGACGTCACCGGCGCCGCCGAGGGGCCGTTCGCGTTCCTGACGACGCCGTGGGGCGTGCTGCTCGCGGAGATCACGTACTTCACGCCCTTCGTGATGCGCCCGCTGCTCGCCGCGTTCTCGCAGCTGGACACCGCGCAGCTGGAGGTGGCGTCCTCGCTGGGCGCCCGGCCCGCGCGGATCGTACGGCGGGTGATCCTGCCCGAGGCGCTGCCCGCCCTCGCGGCGGGCGGGAGCCTCGTCCTCGTCATGTGCCTCAACGAGTTCGGCATCGTGCTGTTCACCGGCGCCAAGGGCGTGACGACCCTGCCGATGCTCGTCTACGGCAAGGCGATCCTCGAGTCCGACTATCCGGCCGCGTGCGTCGTCGCGGTCGTCAACATCGCGATATCCGTGGGGCTGTACGCCCTGTACCGGGTGGTGAGCCGTCGTGTTGGTGCACAGCGCTAAGGGCAAGTGGGCCGCCTGGGCCCTCTTCGCCGTCCTGTTCCTGCCCCTCTTCGCCCTCCCCCTCCTCGTGATCGCCGCCGCGTCGTTCTCGACGAACTGGTCCGGCGTCTTCCCCTCCGGCCCGACCGCCGGGCACTACGCCGCCGCCGTGCGCGGCGAGTCCCTCCAGGCGCTGACCACCAGCCTGGTCACCGCCGTGACGGCGAGCCTGCTCGCCCTGCTCGTCGGCACCTGGGCCGCGCTCGCCGCCGCGTCCCTGAACAAGCGGGTACGACGCACCCTGGACGCCCTGTTCATGCTGCCCGTCGCCGTCCCGTCCGTGGTCGTCGGCCTCGCGGTCCTCGTGGCCTTCTCCCAGCCGCCGTTCCTCCTCAACGGCACGCGCTGGATCGTGATCCTCGCCCACACCGTGCTGGTCACGGCCTTCGCGTACCAGTCGGTCTCGGCGGCCATCGTCCGCCTGGACCCCATGTACGAGCAGGCCGCCGCCAGCCTCGGCGCCCGCCCCGCCCACGTACTCCTCCGGGTCAGGCTGCCGCTGCTGCTGCCGTCCCTGAACGCGGCCGCGGGGCTCTGCTTCGCCCTGTCCATGGGCGAGCTGAGCGCCACGATGATGCTCTACCCGCCGGACTGGCTGCCGCTGCCGGTGCTGATCTTCACGGCCACCGACCGCGGCTCCCTGTTCACCGGCTCGGCGATCGCCGTCGTCCTGATGGCGACGACGCTCCTCGTCCTGCTCGCCGTCTCCCGTATCCGCACCAAAGCCACCTACCGCTAGGAGAGAACGACGTCATGCTTACGCACCCCGCCGCCCTCAAGCCGCTCGCCGCCCTCACCGGCAGCCTCGTCCTAGCCACCACGCTCACCGCCTGCGGCGGCAGTTCCGCCGCCTCCGACGAGAAGGTCGTCACCGTCTACAGCGCCGACGGTCTCAAGGGCGAGAAGGGCGACGGCTGGTACGACCAGGTCTTCAAGGACTTCGAGAAGCAGACCGGCGTCAAGGTCGAGTACGTCGAGGGCGGCTCCGGCGAGATGGTGCAGCGCGCCGCCCGCGAGAAGCGCAACACCCAGGCCGACGTCCTCGTCACCCTCCCGCCCTTCATCCAGCAGGCCGACTCCAAGGGCCTCCTCCAGCCGTACGAGCCCAAGGGCTCCGACCAGGTCGACGGCGCCGACAAGTCCGGCGACGGCACGTGGACCTCGGTCGTCAACAACTACTTCGGGTTCATCCACAACAAGAAGGAGCTGAAGACGCCCCCCACCACCTGGGAGGACCTCCTCGACCCGAAGTACAAGAACAAGCTCCAGTACTCCACCCCCGGCGTCGCCGGCGACGGCACCGCCGTCGTCATCAAGGCCATGCACGACTTCGGCGGCCAGGAGCCCGCCATGGAGTACCTGAAGAAGCTCCAGGCCAACAACGTCGGCCCGTCCTCCTCCACCTCCAAGCTCGCGCCGAAGGTCGACAAGGGCGAGATCCTCGTCGCCAACGGCGACGTCCAGATGAACTTCGCCCAGGCCAGGTCCATGCCGAACCTGCGCATCTGGTTCCCCGCCAAGCAGGGCGGGAAGCCCACCACCTTCGCCCTCCCGTACGCCGCGGGCCTCGTCAAGGACGCCCCGCACACCGACAACGGCAAGAAGCTCCTGGACTTCATGCTGAGCGAGCAGGCGCAGCGTCAGGTCAGCGCGATCGGCGGCGGCTTCCCCGCCCGCGCCGACGTCAAGCCCACCGACGCCAACGCCATCGAGCTGGCCAAGCTGATGGAGGGCGTCGACGTCTTCGAGCCGGACTGGGCGGACATCGACAAGAACCTGACGTCGTACGTCGACGCGTGGAAGTCGGCAACGGGAAGCTAGCGAGCCGAAGCCAAGAGTTCACCGCACGTATCTGGTGCCCCGCGAAAGGTAGCGGAAAGATAACGGGTACGGACCAACGCCCCTGGGAAACCGGGGGCGTTGGCGTGTGCCCCCACACCGCCCTTCGACGGAGGTCTCCCGATGCCGAACACCGGCATGTCCCGCCGTACCGTGCTCGCCGCAGCAGCGGCCGGGGCGGCCGCGGCGGCAGTCGCCACCGCCCCGGCCGCCCACGCCGCCGCGCCCACCCTCCCCAACGGCACCAGCAAGGACAAGGTGCTCGTCGTCGGGATGGACGGGCTGCGCCACGACAGAATCGACGCGGCGAACGCCCCGCACATGAAGTCGATGATGAGAGACGGCACCTACGGCCTGTCCCTGCTGTACGCCAACCCCATGGCCGCCACCTCCTCCGGCCCCGGCTGGTCCACCATCTCCACCGGCGTCTGGCCCGACAAGCACGGCGTCAAGGACAACACCTTCACCGGCAAGAACTACGGCACGTACCCCGGCTTCCTCGCCCGCCTCGCCCAGGTGCGGCCGGAGCTGTCCACGTACGCCGCCGTCGACTGGAAGCCGCTGGACACCCAGGGCACGGTCACCCCCGGCGCCGACGCCAAACTGGTCCTCGACGGCGACCGCGACGGGTACGTCGCCCACGACGAGACCATCGCCGCCGAGACCGAGTCGATCCTCCGTAACCAGAACCCCGACGTCCTGTTCGTCTACCTCGGCAACACCGACGTCGTCGCGCACGCCAACGGCACCGGGCAGAAGTACCTGGACGCCATCGCCGTCCAGGACGCCCAGCTCGGCCGGATGCTCGCCGCCATCAAGGCCCGCCCCTCCTACGCCACCGAGCGCTGGACCGTCATCGTCACCACCGACCACGGCCACGTCGACGCGGGCGGCCACGGCGGCAGCTCCATCGAGGAGCGGCGCACCTTCGTCCTCGCCACCGGCCCCGGCATCGCGGCCGGCGCCCGCCCCCTCGACACCCGGCTCGTGGACGTCGCCGCCACCGTCTTCCACCAGCTCGGCATCGTCCCCGACCCGTCCTGGGGCCTGGACGGCAAGCCGATCCAGCAGCGCTCCACCGACCCCTTCGACACCCTCCAGGCCTCGCTGACCCAGCGCGTCGACGAGACCGGCATCCCCGCCGGCGTCCTCGGCTTCACCCACACCCCGCCCAGCGGCTGGTCCGTCATCAACAACGCCATGGGCACCGGCGGCATGACCGAGTGGCGCGGCTGGTCCTTCGCCACCGACGAGTTCTGGTCCCGCACCCAACGCGACCAGCAGCGCGAACTCAACGTCCGCGCACGCGGCGTCTTCGCGGTCGCCGACTCCGACGAGTGGGCCGACAAGACCTTCTCCGGTACGTACGACTCGACCCTGGTCAGCCCCGCGTACAGCGTCAGCGGCAGGACGAAGGTGACGCTCGACTTCACCACCCTCTACCGCCAGGAGGGCAGCCAACGGGCCGAGGTCCTCGCCTCCTTCAACGGCGGAGCACCGACGCTTGTCAAGAGCTACACCTCCGACGTCATCTCCAAGCCCCAGTCGCTCACCGTCGCCGTCCCCTCCGGAGCCTCCAGCGTCAGCTTCCGCTTCCGCTACACCGGGTCCAACAACTGGTACTGGACGATCGACGGGGTCAAGGTCACGGCTTCCTGATTAGGCTGGGGGCGTCGCCACAGCGCTGTCGCGGCGCCCCCAGCACGCATGTCTGTACCTGTACGGCAGGAGTCCCGCCCCATGGCAGAGCGCAAGCCGATCGAATCCTGGCTCACCGACATGGACGGTGTCCTCATCCACGAGGGCGTACCCATCCCCGGCGCCGACGCCTTTATCAAGAAGCTGCGGGATACGGAGAGGCCCTTCCTGGTCCTCACCAACAACTCCATCTACACCGCCCGGGACCTGCACGCCCGGCTCGCCCGCATGGGCCTGGACGTGCCCGTCGAGAACATCTGGACCTCCGCCCTGGCGACCGCCCAGTTCCTGGACGACCAGCGGCCCGGCGGCACGGCGTACGTCATCGGCGAGGCGGGGCTCACCACCGCGCTGCACGACATCGGCTACATCCTCACCGACCACGACCCCGACTACGTGGTCCTCGGCGAGACCCGTACGTACAGCTTCGAGTCCCTCACCAAGGCGATCCGGCTGATCAACGGCGGGGCCCGGTTCATCTGCACCAACCCCGACGAGACCGGCCCGTCCGCCGAGGGGCCGCTGCCCGCCACCGGCTCGGTCGCCGCGCTGATCACCAAGGCCACCGGTAAGGACCCGTACTTCGCGGGCAAGCCGAACCCGCTGATGATGCGCACCGGGCTGAACGCCATCGGTGCCCACTCGGAGACCAGCGCCATGATCGGCGACCGGATGGACACCGACGTGCTGGCCGGCCTGGAGGCGGGCATGGAGACCTTCCTGGTCCTCACCGGGCTCACCACGCCCACCGATGTGGACCGCTACCCGTTCCGGCCCTCCACGGTCGTCGACTCGATCGCCGATCTGGTCGATCGCGTCTGAGCGGCCTTCGAGTCCCCCTTCGAATCCCATCGGCGCAGGTCAGAGCCGCCCGACCGGGTGAAAGGGCGGTGAGGGCCGCCCCCCTGCGGATGCGGAAACCGGCGAACGGGGTGAATCTTCAGTGCAGGAGGTTCACGATGCGTTCAGCTCTGTTTGCGCTCCGTGCCGCAGCCGGGGCGGCCACCGTCCTGGCGCTGGCCGCCGGGCCCGCGTACGCCGGTGACGGCGAGGAGGACCGGGACGGCGAGAAGCACCGGGAGAAGGTGACGGCCCTGGTCGTGCCCGCCACCACCAAGCCCGGCGGAGACGTGGACATCCAGGTCCACGGCTGCAAGGGCAAGCACGGCTCGGTCAGGTCCAAGGCGTTCGTCGCGGACGCCGAGCTGTCCGGCCGCCAGGGCAAGGGCGGGCCGCTGTACGGCGACACCACCGTCAAGTCCCGCCTGGACTCCGGTTCGTACCCGCTCACCGTCCACTGCGACGGGCGCGACCACCACGACGCCGGTACCGTCCACGTCACCCACCACCCGGCGCCCAGCCCCGTCGCCCCGGTCAGGGCCGGTGGCGGAGGCACCGCCGTGCTGGCCGCCGACGCGCCCCGGGGCGGTACGGAGGAGCAGGGGCCCAGCACCCCGCACACCGTGATCGGCCTGGTGCTGGCGGGCGTCGCGGCGGTCGCCGTCGCCTTCCGCAGCACCCGCCGCCGGCGCCGTACCCGCGCGGACTGACCGTGTCCTCCGCACGGCACCCCGCCGGACACGGCCGGCTGCTCACCGGGGTGGCCTGGGCCCTGTTGCTGCTGGGCCTGTGGCTGTGGGGCAAGGACATCACGGGCGGACCGGGCGGGCTGTCCGCCCCCACCACCGGAGACGTCGCCGCCGTCGGCCGCCCCCTGGGCGTCCCGCTGCCACCGGCCCGCCCGCCGATGGAGCCCGCCCCGCCCGAGCGCCTGGAGGTCCCGTCGCTGGGGATCACCGCCCCGGTCGTCCCGCGCGGCCTGGACAGGACGGGCGCGATGGACCCGCCCCCGTACGAGAAGGCGCACAGCGTCGGCTGGTTCCGCGACGGGGCGCAGCCGGGCACGGACGGCGCCGCGCTCTTCGTCGGCCACGTCGACACCGAGACGAAACCGGCCGTCTTCTACGGCCTGAGCTCCGCCCGCCCCGGCGAACGGATCAAGGTGACCCGGACGGACGGCTCGGTCGCCGAGTTCACCATCGACGACGTGCAGGTCTTCGCCCGGCACGAGTTCGACCCCAAGAAGGCGTACGGGCAGCGTCAGCCCGGCCGCCCCGAGCTGCGCCTGATCACCTGCGGCGGCACCTTCGACCGCGCGTCCGGGACCTATACGGCGAACGTCGTCGTCTCCGCGTACCTCACGAGCGCCGCGTAGCGCACCAACGCCGCGCAACGCGCACCACCTGGCCCGGCCGACGACCCTTCCCCCGTTGCACCGGGGGCCCCATACCCGGGCCGTCGGCCGAGCCGGCCCTCGACCGCGTGAGTCCGGGCTGCGGGAGAAGCCCGGCATCGGCGCGGGAGGTCGGGGGTGGTCCGGCAGCTCGCGCTCACTGTAGAGCGGCGCCCCGGTCCGATCCAGACCGCCCTCGTGGCTTCCGGACACGTGTGTCAGGATGGATTCGACCGGGTTGTCCGGGAGGGGGCACCTGGGGGGTGATCCCGCACACAGTGCAACCAAGGGGGAGTGGATGTACGGCAGTTGCACCGGACGTGCCCGCGTGAGGGCGGCCGCGGTCGGGGCGGTGGCGGCATTGCTGCTGGCGGGTTGCACCTCCTCCGACGGCGGCAGGAAGCCCGAGGCCGTGCCCGGCGTGAGCCAGCAGCCGAAGGCGACCGACCCGTTCTGGGTCAACCCCGGCAGCAAGGCGGCCCAGCAGGTCGCGAGCTATCTGCGCGACGGCAGGAAACAGGACGCCGAGCTCATCAAGAAGATCGCCTCCCAGCCGGTGGGCGAGTGGGTCGGCACCGAGCAGCCGGAGGAGGACGCCCGCGGCTTCACCGAGGCCGCCGCGAAGGCCGACCGCGACGCCGTGCTGGTCCTCTACAACATCCCGCACCGCGACTGCGGCCAGCACTCCGCGGGCGGCGCCCCCGACGGCGACGCGTACCGCGCCTGGCTGGACAAGGTCGCCAAGGGCATCGGCGACCGGCGGGCCACGGTGATCGTGGAGCCGGACGCCGTGATGCACATGGTGGACGGCTGCACCGGGGGCGAGTACCACGAGGAGCGGTACGACCTGCTCAAGGGCGCCGTCAAGCGCCTGAAGCAGCTCCCGAACACCAAGGTGTACCTGGACGCGGGCAACGCCGGCTGGGGCAAGCCGGACCAGATCTTCGAGCCGTTGCAGCGGGCGGGCGTCGGCGAGGCCGACGGCTTCGCGGTGAACGTGGCCAACTTCCAGACCACCGAGGCCAGCAAGGAGTACGGCAAGAAGGTCTCGGCGAAGGTCGGGAACAAGCCGTTCGTCATCGACACCAGCCGCAACGGCAACGGCCCCTACACCGAGGGCGACCCGGCCGAGAACTGGTGCAACCCGCCGGGCCGCGCCCTCGGCGAGACGCCCACCACCAACACGGGCGACCCGCTGGTGGACGCGTACCTGTGGATCAAGCGCCCGGGTGAGTCGGACGGCGACTGCAAGGGCGGCCCGAAGGCGGGCGACTGGTTCCCGGAGTACGCCCTCGAACTGGCCCGCAACAGCAAGTGACCGAAGGGGCGCCCCCGCTGGGGGCGCCCCTTGTGCATGTGCGGGGTGTTACGGAACCTCGACCCACACCGCCTCGGACGGCGTGCCCTTGTCGTCGGTGACGAAGAGCATGTACCAGCCGGAGGGGACCAGGGAGCGGTTCTTCGGCACGGTGACCTCGATGCCGTCGGCCGTCTTCTTCATCTCCAGGGCGATCGAGCGCTGGTCGACGTCGGTGACGTGCGTGACGGCGCTCGGCCGCATCAGCTTCGCCGTCTTGATCTTCGCGGCGTCCGGGGTGGTGAAGACGCCGCTGTCACCGCGCTTGATCTTCGCCGGGCCGCCGGTGACCTTCGGCTTGGAGTCCCGGAACAGGTAGGGCGGGGTGTAGATCTCGATGCGCTGCTCGAAGACGCCCGGCTTGGTGTTGGCCTTGTCGGCGAAGAGCGAGTCCGACCCGAAGATCATCACGCGGCCGTCGGGCAGGAGCACCGAGCCGGAGTGGTAGTTGCGGCCCACCTGCGGGTCGGCGACGCGTGTGTACGTCCCCGTCTTCGGGTCGTACGTCCGCGCCTCCAGGACGTTGGAGTCGCTGCGGCCCCGGTAGTCCTCCGAGCCGCCGGTGACCAGCACGGTGTCGTCCGGCATCAGCGAGGCGCTCGGGTAGCGGGTGCCCTTGTCGAGCGAGGCGCCGTCCTTGAAGGACGGGTTCGGGTCCTTGAGGTCGACCAGGCGGGACTTCTCGCTGGACTTCTCGGACTCGCCGACCCCGCCGCCACCGATCACCATGAACCGCTGGTCCTGGGCGGGCGGCAGCATGACGGTGGCGGACGTCTCCATCTTGTCGGCGTCGCTCAGGCCCGGGATCTTGTCGAACTCGTTGGTCTCCAGATCCCAGACGCCCGGCTCACGGCCGACGTCGGCGGGCCCGTACCCGGCGTTGGAGCCGGAGTAGAACAGCTTGCCGTTGTCCATGAGGAAGATCGCCGGGTACGTCGGGAAGCGCCGCTCGATCCCGGTGTACTCCCACGTCTTCGTCTTCGGGTCGTAGATCTCGTCCTTGCCGGGGACGATCTGCCCGATCTCGTCGAGGCCGGAGAGGGCGAGGACCTTGCCGTCCTTGAGCGTGGTGAGCGTCGGGTACCAGCGGGCCTCGTTCATCGGGTCGACCTTGATGTACTTCTCGGCGACCGGGTCGAACTCGAAGGCGTCCCTGATGCCCTGGAAGTCCTTCTTGTCGAGGGCGAGCTTCTGCGCCATGCCGTAGACGTTGCGGGCGTCCTTGCCGCTCAGGCCCTCGACCTTGTAGTTGTCCTCGGTGCCGGTCTCGAACTCCTTGCCGGACTCCTCGGCCTCCACGTAGATCCGGCCCAGGCCCGGCTGGGTGCGCAGGAAACGGCCGGTGGTCTTGTCGAAGACCTTCTCGGCCTTCTCCACCAGGACCGGGTCCTTGGAGACGAACGTCTTGCCGTTGGCCTTGCCGGTGAACCTGGTCCCGGCGGGCAGCGTGATCGGCTTGTCCGGGTCCTCGTTGTGGACGATCATCAGGCCGCCGGCCTTGGTGACGTCGCCCTTGAGCTTCTCGTACCGCTTGGTGCCGCCCGCGACCAGCAGCTTCCCGTCGGGCAGCTGGGTGTGCCCGGCGCAGAACATGTCCTTGGGGGTCTCGATCTTCTTGAACTTGTCCGTCTTCGGGTCCCACAGGACCGACTCGAACTTGTTCGCGTCGAAGTTCTTCTGGTTGTTGCCGGAGCCCGCGATCAGCAGCACCTTGCCGGTGTGCAGCAGCGCCGCGTGGATGGTGTTGATCCGGAACTCGGAGGGGACGTCGAGGAAGTCCCAGTGGCCGTTGGCGGCCTTGTACTCCGGCTTGTTGATCGTGTAGTCGTGGTACTTCTCCGAGCCGTACCTGTACAGGGCCGGACCGTTGAACCCGGCGACCACAGCAACCACCGCCGTGCCTATCAGAATGCGACGGGCACGGTTCCGGCGGTGGTTCGGCCGGACGGGCAGGCTGCTCATTTGTTACGTCCCCCAAGGGCGATCTGCATGGTGTCGTTCTGCGCGGCCCAGCTCGGCTTGGCCTGCGGCGCGTGGTCCGCGGCCGGCGCGGGCGGCTGCGGCGGCCGGCTCCCGCCGCCGTGCCGGGCGGGGCGCTTCTTCTTCTCCTGGCGCAGCATGTGCCGCCAGACGAAGATCGGCGTGGCGGTGATCAGCGTGGCGAACGACGCCCAGATGATCATCGCGGGGTGGGAGTTCCCGAAGACGAAACCGGCGACCATGGACCCGCCGAAGATCCCGATGAAGTACCAGTGGTACCGGAAGGTCCCGAACCACCTGTCCGGGCTCGCCGAGTCGCCCTTGGGGGTCACCACGAAGGAGCTCTTGCGGCGGAGGACGGAGTCGATCAGCGCCTTGGCGTAGAGCGGCGCGGACAGGGCGGACATCACCATGCCGGCCACGCCGCCGGACCCCTCCGGCTCGTGCGGGGAGACGTTGTGGCGGCGGTTCCAGACGTACAGGCCGATCTGGAGCGCGGAGGCGTTGCCGTAGAGCATCAGCCACACGGTCGGGTCGATGTTCACACCCGAGGCGCCCAGGCCCAGGAACAGCGCGCAACTCAGCGCCGCGAGGATCCAGTTCAGGGCGGACATCGGATAGAAGATGATCATCATCGTGTAGTTGAAGAGCTTGCTCGGCGGCAGCGTGCCGAAGCCCTTCCAGTACTGCTTGAGGATCGTCTCGTACGTACCGCGCGACCAGCGCATCTGCTGTGTGAAGAAGTCCGTCCAGGCGCTGGGACCCTCACCGACCGCGAGGACGTCCGGGGTGTAGACCGAGCGCCACTTGTTGCCCGTCACCGGGTTCTTGTGGCGGTGGATCTCGAAGCCGGTCGCCATGTCCTCGGTGATCGAGTCGTACAGGCCGCCGATCTGCTTGAGCGCCGTGATGCGCACGGCGTTCGACGTGCCGACGAACATCGGCGCGCCGTAGCGGTTGCCGGCGCGCTGGATCAGCGCGTGGAAGAGGAACTGCTGCGACTCGGCGGCCTTGGTGACGAAGTTGTCGTAGTTGCCGTAGACCTGCGGGCCGATGACGAAGCCGACGTCCGGGTCCCGGAAGAAGCCGAGCATCCGCTCCAGGTAGTTGGGCAGCGGTACGTGGTCGGTGTCGACGGAGGCGAAGAAGTCGTAGTTGCCGCCGTGCGCGTCCAGCCAGGCGTTGTAGTTGCCGTGCTTGGTCTTGGCGCGGTGCGCGCCGGTGGGCTGGTTCCACTTCGCGATGCCCTTGCGGGAGAAGTGGTGCACGCCCAGGCGCTCGCACACGGCCTTGACCTCGGGGTCGTCGCCCTCGTCGAGCAGCCAGACGTGCATCAGGCCGCGGTGCCGGATCTTCACGGCGGCCTCCAGCGTCTTCGTCACCATCTCCAGGGGCTCCTTGCCCGGGACGAAGGAGGTGAGGAAGGCCACCCGGGTGCCGGTCTCCGGCACGACCGGGACCGGGTCGCGGGCGACCAGCGTCGCGTGTGCGTTCGACAGCACGTTCATGCACCGGAAGAGCTCGATCAGGCCGATCGAGACGAGCATCACGATGTCGAGCGCCGGCAGCCAGTCGAAGGCCGGGTAGTCCCGCTCGGTCCAGTGCGACGGCTGCAGCAGCCAGACCAGCAGCACCAGCGACAGCACCGGGGCGGCGGCGAGCATCAGGGCGACCCGGATGCGGTGCGGCTCCTGCGAGATCAGCGACCGGTACTGCACCTTGTACGGCTTGTTCGGGTCGGGCTGGGTGAGGGGCCCGGCGAGCCGGCTGTAGTGCTCGTAGTCGTAGCGCGGCAGCGGCTTCGCGGCGGGGCGCTGCCGGGCCCCGCCACCGGTCCGGAGCTGCGGGGGAACCCGAAGCTGAGTGGTCCGGGATGGGTCGTTGTCCTGCCGGGCGCCGGTCGCGCCGGTCGGCGTCGACGTCATGAGTCATCCCCCCGCACGCATGCTGGCTGCGTGATTGGTCTGGTCGTTTCCCGTCCGGACGCGCAGTCCCCCTAGACCGGCGTATCCCGACGCATAGTGGCAGGCCACCGTCCCCGAAGACATGGAACGACGACCTTCCGGTTGCATGATGCCTGTCACGGCATCACACGCGTGAACGGGGCCCCCACCCCGCGGTCCCCGCAACCGGAGCATCCCCCGAAACTGCTGCCAACTGCTCGGACCTCATGCCCCATTGAGAGACATCGGCTCCAGGATAGGGTCTACGCCCCCAGGTCTTGATCGCAAGGGTGAAACAGACTGTTTCCCGGGTAAACGCACGATTTGGGTGGCTCCGGGGGAGGGGCGGTACGACTGAGGCCCCCTCACCCGTGGTGAGAGGGCCTCGGCCTCGCGTGCGCCGCCAGGGACTCGAACCCCGGACCCGCTGATTAAGAGTCAGCTGCTCTAACCAACTGAGCTAGCGGCGCCTGCTGACCTGCACAACTTTACCCGATGACCGAGGGTGCTCCGGCCTCCGCGGTGATCATTGAGCGGTGCTCCCGGCCTGTCGACCGGACGATTTTCCCCTTTCAACCGTCAAAATGCGCTATGTCGGGACAGTTGAGACACTGGCGCCCGTACCGCAGCACCGGGAGATCCTGGAGGGGAACCGTATGGCCGTACCGGTCTTCGAGGAGTACGAACCCGCCGCCGACTGTCCCTGCACCGGCTGCGCCCGGCAGCGGCGCGAGACGGCCCTCCGCCTGGCCGTGCGGGCCGGTGGCCACCCCGCCGCGCACGGCGCGCGCCGCGCCCTCGTCCTGTTCACGGCGGCCGGTGTGGCCCTCGGCGCCGGAGCCGGCACCGGAGTCGGCGGCGCGGTCGCCCTCGCCCACCCGGCCGGTCCGGCTGGTCCGGTGGGGCCGTCCGCACTCGGGCGTGACCGGGACGATCCGGGTGAGGCCACTCCGCAGGGCGGCGCCGGGCCACTGCACGGGCGCCCGCACGCCGGGCCGACGGGCGGTCACGGCCCCGTCCCGGCGCTCCGCCGGGTCACCCGCGCCGAGATCATCAACCGGGCCAAGCGCTGGGTGGCCGCGAAGGTCCCGTACTCCATGGAGAAGTACTGGACGGACGGCTACCGCCAGGACTGCTCGGGCTTCGTCTCGATGGCCTGGAACCTCGCCGGCAACGAATGGACCGGCTCCCTCGACCGGTTCGGCACCCGGCTGGACCGCTCCGAGCTCCAGCCGGGCGACATCCTGCTCTTCCACAACCCGGCCGACCCCAACCACGGCTCGCACGTCACGATCTTCGGCGGCTGGACCGACTACACGCACACCTCCTACACGGCCTACGAGCAGACCCGGCCGTACGCCCGCAGACAGGCCACCCCGATGGCGTACTGGAAGAACTCCAGCCGCTACGTCGCCTACCGCTACAAGGGCCTGAGCGGCGGCACCCTCGGCAACCCGGGCAGCCGGGGCACCTCCGTGGCCTACCCCGGCTCGGCGTCGTTCGGGCCGGGGGCGAACAACCGGTATGTGACGCGGCTCGGGCGGATGCTCGTCGAGCGGGGCGGCCAGCGGTTCTACCGCTCCGGCCCCGGGCCGCGCTGGTCCGAGGCGGACCGCAGGGCGACGCGGGCCTTCCAGCGGGCGCAGGGCTGGATCGGGCGGGACGCCGACGGGTTGCCCGGGCCGAAGACCTGGCGGCTGCTGGTGAACGGACAGGGCCGTGACATCCCGTCCGGTTCCGGTACGTCGGCCTCGGCGCCCGCCTTTCCCGGCCGGGCGTACTTCCGGCCCGGCCAGTCCAACCAGCACGTCGAGCGGCTGGGCCGCCAGTTGGTGAAGCGGGGCTTCGGCGCCCACTACCGCTCCGGGCCCGGGCCGCGCTGGGGCGAGGCGGACCGGCGCAACGTCGAGGCGTTCCAGCGGGCCCAGGGCTGGCGGGGCGGCGCGGCCAACGGCTACCCGGGTCCCGAGACCTGGCGGCGGCTGTTCCGATGACGGACCACCACAAGGAGGCAGGGTTGAGTACGGCGATGCCGGAGGGCGGCGGGACGACGGCCGGTCGGCGTGTCCCGGTGATCGGGAACGAGACCACGGGGCAGATCCCGGTGCATCTGCTGTTCCGGGACGACGACAAGGCGGACCCGGGGGAGGCGGACACGGGCCCGGTCACACCCGCGCGGGACCGGCCGCCCAGCGATGCCCGCCCCGCCGAGGGTCGCCCCGCCGGGGCGCGTCCAGCCGATGGCCGCCCCGCCGAGGCGCGTGCAGCCGACGCACGTCCCGTCGGGGCGCGTGCCACTGACGCGCGTCCAGCCGATGGCCATCCCTCCGGGGCGCGTCCAGCCGACGCACGCCCCGCCGACGCACGCCCCGCCGACGCACGCCCCGCCAACGCACGCCCCGCCGGCGCGCGTCCCGCCGCGCCGGTCACCGCCGGCGTGCCGGTGCCGGTGCCGGCGCCGGCGCCGGGGGCGGCGGTTGCGAGGCGGCCGGTTCCGGCGGCCGACCCGGAGCTGGCCGAGCGGCCGGGGCCGGTGCTGCCCGGGTGGGCCGGGGTGGTGGCCGGGGCGGTCGCGCTGGCCGGGTGCGCGGCGCTGCTGTGGTGGGTCGGGGCGGTGCCGGTGTCGGTGACCGGCATGCTGGGGCTGCCGTCACACCCGTACCACGGCATCCCGCTCGGCGTCTGGGCGGTGCTGGCGCTCGGCGTGCTGGTGGTGCTCTTCTCGTTCGGCGGGCTGGGCCGGGGGAGGGTCGGGTACGCGTGGGTCCTCACGCTCTTCGGTGACTACCGGGGCAGTGTGCGGCGCACGGGGCTCATGTGGGTGAGCCCGCTGCTGCTGCGCCGCCGCGTCGACGTACGGCTGCGGCACTGGCGCAGCGAGCCGCTGCCCGCCGTCGACGCGCACGGCACCGCGCTGCGGGTGGTGGTGCTGGTGGTGTGGCGGATCCGGGACACGGTGCGGGCGGCGCTCGGCGTGGCGGACCACGAGCAGTACCTGCGTGAGCAGGTGGAGTCGGCGATGGCCCGGGTGCTGTCGCAGCTGCCGGCCGACGCTTTCCACGAGGACGCCCCGACGCTGCGGGACGCCGAGACGGTGGGCGAGGCGCTGACGCGGATGCTGTCGGCGGAGTGCGCCCCTGTCGGCATCGACGTCTTCTCGGCGCAGCCGACGCGGATCGAGTACGCCCCGGAGATCGCGGCCGCGATGCAGCGGCGCCGGATCGCGGCGATCGACGCCAAGCACCGGGACACGGTGCTGACGTCGGTGGTGGACGCGGTGGACGACATGGTCCACCGGCTGACCACGCGTGGTCTGGTCGAGCTGGACGACTACGACCGCAAGGCGCTGGTCAAGGACCTGACGGTGGCCTTCTACACGGGCAGGAGTGGTCCGGTCGAAGGCCCCTGATTGGTATGGACATGTTCAACCAACGTCCATACATTGGAACTTGGTCTAGACCGGAACCAGTAGGACCGCATCACCACGCGCGCGTGCAGCACGGCTCATGGAACTTCCCCCACGTTCACCTGGAGCACCAGCATGCGGAATCGCACGATAGGCACGGCCGTGGTGGCCCTCGGCGTGGCCGGGGCCTCCCTCATGGCCACCAGCAGCGCCAGCAGCCACGGCTACACCGACTCCCCGATCAGCCGTCAGAAGCTCTGCGCCAACGGCACCGTGACCAACTGCGGCAACATCCAGTGGGAGCCGCAGTCCGTCGAGGGGCCCAAGGGCTTCCCGGCCGCCGGTCCCGCCGACGGCAGGATCTGCGCCGGCGGCAACGGGCAGTTCGCCCAGCTCGACGACCCGCGCGGGGGCAACTGGCCCGCCACGAGGGTGACCGGCGGCCAGAGCTACACCTTCCGCTGGCAGTTCACCGCCCGGCACCGCACCACCGACTTCCGGTACTACATCACCAAGAACGGCTGGAACAGCACCGCGCCGCTCACCCGCGCGGCCCTGGACCCCCAGCCGTTCCTCACCGTCCCGTACAACGCCCAGCAGCCGCCGTCCACGCTCACGCACCAGGGCACCATCCCGGGCGGGAAGACCGGCAAGCACCTGATCCTGGCCGTCTGGACGATCGCGGACACGGCGAACGCCTTCTACGCCTGCTCCGACGTGCAGTTCTGACGGTCGGTCGGGGACAGCCGCCGCGCGACTGGTAGGGCCTGCCATACCCCGCGTACCCCCGCTGGGGCCATGGTGGCGCTGTGAGCCCGGCGCCTACCGTGATCTCCATGGATCCCCGTACGCCCTGGCAGGCCTTGACCAGGGGTGACTATCTGCGCGGCGGCTGGCCCTGGCGGTCGGCCGGCTATCTGGCGAGCGGTGTGCTCGTCGGCGTGCCCGTGCTGACCGTCCTGCTGGTGCTGGCCGCCTTCTCGTCCGTCCTCGTCGGCGTGCCGCTGCTGCTGCTCGCCGGGGTCGCCCTCGGCGGCGTCGAGCGGTGGCGGCTGGGGCTCGTCGACGCCGACCCGGCCCCCGACCCGCACCGGATACCCGAGGAGCCGGGGCTCCGGTCCTGGCTGCGGGTACGGGTGCGGGAGCAGGCCACCTGGCGGGAGCTGGCGTACGCGCTGCTGCACGGCTGCGTGCTGTGGCCGCTGGAGCTGCTCGCCCTCGCCGTGGCCCTGGGCGCGCCGCTCGCCCTGATGGCCACGCCCGTGCGGCTGGCCCTGGACGGCCAGGAGGTACGGGTGCTGAAGGGCCCGCTGGTCACCACCTACCCGGTGGCCTTCGCAGCCGCCGTGTGCGGGCTGCTCCTGCTGCCCGCCCTGCTGTATCCGCTCGGCGCCCTGGCCGGCGCCCGCGCCGCGCTGACCCGGCTCCTCCTGGCGCCCCGCGACACCGAGCTGCGCGACCGCATCGGCGAGGTCACCCGCTCGCGCGCCCGCCTGGTCGCCGCGTTCGAGGCCGAGCGCCGCCGTATCGAGCGGGACCTGCACGACGGCGCCCAGCAGCGGCTGGTCGCCCTCACCATGACCCTGGGCCTCGCCCGGCTCGACGCCCCGCCCGGCCCGCTCGCCGACCAGCTCGCCAGGGCCCACGACGAGGCCGGCCGGGTCCTCACCGAGCTGCGCGAGCTGATCCACGGCATCCACCCGCAGGTCCTCGCCGACTACGGCCTGGGCGCCGCCCTGGCCGACGCCGCCGACCGGTCGGCCGTCCCGGTGGACACCGACATCGATGTGCCGCGCCTCCCGCCGCCCGTCGAGAGCGCCGCGTACTTCGCGGTCTGCGAGGCGCTCGCCAACATCGGCAAGCACAGCGGCGCCGCCCGCGCCCGGCTCACCGCCCGGCACACCGGCGAGCTGCTCCATATAGACGTGGAGGACGACGGCACCGGCGGCGCAAGCCCGGCCGACGGCACCGGTCTGACCGGCTTGGCCGACCGGATCGCCGTCCTCGATGGCAGACTGGCGATCAACAGCCCGCCGGGCGGGCCGACCGTGCTGCGAGTGGAGATCCCGTGCCGAGCCCTCTGCGGATAGTCCTGGCCGAGGACAGTGTGCTGCTGCGCGAAGGGCTGTCCGGGCTCCTCGCCCGCTTCGGCCACGAGGTCGTCGCGGCGGTCGGCGACGCGGCCGCCATGCAGGGCGCCGTCGCCGAGCACGACCCGGACATCGTGGTCACCGACGTCCGGATGCCGCCCGGCTTCCGCGACGAGGGGCTGCGCGCCGCCGTCACGCTGCGCACCGAGCGCCCCGCCCTGCCGGTGCTGGTCCTCAGCCAGTACGTCCAGCGTGCGTACGCCGCCGAGCTGCTGGAATCGGGTGACGGCACCGGCGTCGGCTATCTGCTCAAGGACCGGATCGGCCAGGTCGAGGAGTTCCTGGAGGCCCTGACCCGGGTCGCGGCGGGCGGCACGGTCGTCGACCCCGAGGTCGTACGCCAGCTGCTGCGCCGCCACCGCGATCCGCTGGCGGCGCTGACCCCGCGCGAGCGCGAGGTGCTCGCCCTGGTGGCGGAAGGTCACTCGAACGGGGCGATCGCCCGGCGCCTGTCGGTGACGGAGGCGGCGGTCGGCAAGCACATCGGCAACATCCTGGGGAAGCTGAACCTGCCGCCGGCCGAGGACACCCACCGCCGGGTCCTCGCCGTCCTGGCGTTCCTCCGCGCATGACCCCACGGCGTGAGAACGAAGAAGCCCCTCGCTTCCGCGAGGGGCTTCTTCCGTCTGTGCGCCGCCAGGGACTCGAACCCCGGACCCGCTGATTAAGAGTCAGCTGCTCTAACCAACTGAGCTAGCGGCGCCTGCTGACAGAGTTAATACTACCTGGTCCGAGCGGTGCTCCTGACCATCAGGCCGTGAGCTGGCTCACAGTCCGGCCCCCGGAGGTTTAGAGCGCCAGCGACAGCACCACCGGTGCCGCCTTGCGGTTCAGGGCGTCCGCCGCCGAGCGCAGCCGGTGTGCGTGCTCGATCGGGAGCGAGAGGGCGAGGCAGCCCACCGCCGATCCGGCCGTGAGCGGCACCGCCGCGCAGACTGTGCCCACCGCGTACTCCTGGAGGTCGAGCACCGGGACGGTCGGCGGCTGGCTGTCCAGCTTGGAGAACAGCACCTTCTCGCTGGTGATCGTCCGCGATGTGAGCCGGGCGATCTTGTGACGGGAGAGGTGGTCGCGGCGGCCGTTCTGGTCGAGCTGGGTGAGCAGGCACTTGCCGACCGCGCTGGCGTGGGCCGCCGAGCGGAAGTCCACCCACTCGTTGACCTTGGGCGTGTGCGGACCGTCGGCCATCTGGGTGATCTTGACCTCGCCGTCGATGTACCGGCTGATGTAGACGGCGGCGCCGACGGAGTCGCGCAGCTCGGTGAGCGTCTCCTGGAGCTTGTTCTGGAGGGCCTCACGGCGCGTGGCGCCCGAGCCCAGCAGCACCAGAGAGTCGCCCACGACATAGGCGCCGTCGCTGACCTGCTCGACGTACCCCTCGCGGCGGAGCATGAGCAGCAGTGGGGTCAGGTGGCCCGCCGGGAGCCCTGTCTCGCGTGCGATCTGGACGTCGGTCACCCCGCCGCCGTGCCTGGAGATCGTTTCGAGAACACGCAGGGCGTACTGCACCGAATGGAACGGCGCGGTCGGCTCGGGCTTCAGCGCCACGGTTTCCCCCTACCAGGTTGTGACCGCAAGCTTCCGTACCACGATAGCGGCCAAGAGCCGTTTCGTGGGCTCCTGTTGACAAGAAACTGTCCCGCCCCACGCGCATACGCTGGGGCGGGACACCAGGGCATATGCCCTTGGCAAACTTCCGGCGGGTAACGAAAGGTCAGAGCACCGCGCCGAGGAAGTCGCGCGTACGTTCGTGCTCCGGATCGGAGAAGATTTTCTCCGGCGAACCGGACTCGATCACCTTCCCGGAATCGAACATGAAGACCTCGTCCGAGATGTCGCGGGCGAAGTTCATCTCGTGGGTGACGCAGAGCATGGTGATGTCCCTGCTCCGGGCGATGTCCCGCAGCAGGTCCAGCACACCGGCCACCAGCTCCGGGTCCAGCGCCGACGTCACCTCGTCCAGCAGCAGCACCCGCGGCCGCATCGCCAGCGCCCGCGCGATCGCCACCCGCTGCTGCTGGCCGCCCGAGAGCTGGGCGGGTCTGGCGTCACACTTCTCGCCCAGACCCACCAGGTCCAGCAGCTCCCGGGCGCGCTGTTCGGCCTCGTCCTTGTCCAGGCCGAGGACCCGCACCGGCGCCTCGGTGATGTTGCGCAGCACCGACATGTTGGGGAAGAGGTTGAACTGCTGGAAGACCATGCCGATCTTCTTGCGCACCTCACGCCGCTGCTTCTCGTCGGCCGGGAACAGCCGGCCGCCGCCCACCTGGATGGTCCCCGAGTCGGGCCGCTCCAGGGTCATCAGCATCCGCAGGATCGTGGTCTTGCCCGACCCGGACGGGCCGATGAGCGTGACGTGCTTGCCCTCCTCCACCGAGAAGCACAGGTCGTCCAGGACCGTGTTCTCGCCGAAGCGCTTGCTGACGTTCTCGAAACGAATGAGTTCACTTGACAAGGCGGCGCTCCAGGGACCGTACGAAGAGGGAAGCCGGATAGGCGATGAGGACGAAGGCGACACCGACGACCGTCAGCGGCTCGGTGTACTGGAAGGTCGACGCGCTCTCCAGCCGCGACTGCTGGAGCAGCTCCAGCACACTGATCCCGGCCAGCAGCGGCGTGTCCTTCAGCATCGCGATGACGTAGTTGCCGAGCGCCGGCGCGATCCGGCGCAGCGCCTGCGGCATGATCACCGCGAACCACGTCCGGTGGGCGGGCAGGCTCAGCGCGGTGGCCGCCTCCCACTGCCCGACGGGCACGGCGTCGATGCCCGCCCGGTAGACCTGTGCGGTGTACGTCGAGTAGTGCAGCCCGATGGCGAGGGTTCCGGTGGTCAGCGCCGAGAACTGCACCCCCCACTCCGGCAGCACGAAGAACAGGAAGAACAGCTGCACCAGCAGCGGCGTGTTGCGGATGAACTCGGTCACCACATGCACCGGCCACCGCACGAAGCGGCTCGGCGCCCGGAAACCGGCCGCCCACACCAGCCCCAGCGTGAAGGAGATCAGCGAGCCGAGCACCAGCACCTGGAGGGTGACCAGCAGCCCGTCCCAGAAACGCGGCATGAAGTCCGCCACCGCGGACCAGTCCCAGGTCACTTGGCCACCACCCCCAGGTTGGCCTTGGTCTTGCGTTCGAGCGCCTTCATGGACCGGGTGATGACGAACGCGATCACGAAGTAGATCACCAGGATGATGGAGTAGATCTGCGCGCTCTCCTGGGTGGCCAGGCGCACCAGATACGCGGCGAAGGACACGTCGCCGACCCCGAGCAGCGACACCAGCGCCGTGCCCTTGAGCAGTTCGACGAGCAGGTTGCAGAAGCTCGGGATCATCTCGGGGACCGCCTGTGGCAGCACCACCAGCCGCATCCGCTGCCAGGGCGTGAAGCTGAGGGCGATGCCCGCCTCCCGCTGGGCGGCCGGTACGGAGTTGAGGGCGCCGCGCACGATCTCGGCGCCGTACGCCCCGTACGACAGGCCCAGTGCGAGCACCGCCGCCCACATCGGTACCAGCTGCCAGCCCAGCAGTGGCGGCACCACGAAGAACAGCCAGAACATCAGGATCAGCGCCGACGTGCCCCGGAAGACCTCCGTGTACGTGCCCGCGACGAAGCGGACGAACAGGGAGCGGTGGGTGCGGGCCATGCCGACGGTGAAGGCGACCAGCGCGGCCAGGGCGGAGCTGTAGACGAGGAGCTGGATGGTGATCCAGATGCCGGGCAGTACCCAGTTCTGCCAGAGTCCGGCGGTCATCGGCACAACTCCTCGGCGGTGAGGGTGGTCATCTCTGCCTGCGTGAAGCCGAACGGCCGCAGGATGCGGAACAGCTCACCGCTCTTCTTCATCGCGTGGATCTCGGCGTTGAAGGCGTCGCGCAGCTCCGTGTCGGTGGGGCGGAAGGCGAAGCCGCCGCCGTCGATCTTCTTCTTGCCGTCGACGACCGCCGCGAAGGGCGCCGTCGCCTCCGCCTTCCTGCTCTTCCTCACCACCTCACGGGTCGTCAGGGCCGTGGTGACGAAGGCGTCCACGCGGCCGGACTCGACGGCGTTCAGCCCGGCCACCTGGTCCTGGAGAATGACGATGTCCTTCTCGGGGTACCCGGCCGCCACGGCGTGGTCGATCTGCGCGTACCCGCTGCCGGTGGCGATCCTGGCCCCGGTGCGCACCACGTCCTCGTACGACCGGAGGTTCTTGGGGTTGCCCTTGCGGACGATGAACGAGTCGAGCATCTGGTACTCGGGGTCGGAGAAGATGACCTGCGCGCAGCGCTCCTTGTTGATGTACATCCCGGCCGAGACGACGTCGAACTGCTGCGAGTTCAGGCCGGGGATCAGGGAGGCGAAATCGGTCGCGACGGGCTGGACGCGGCCGATGCCGAGCCGCTGGAAGACCACCTTGGCCAGTTCCGGCGCCTCACCGGTGAACTCGCCCTGCTCGTCGACATACCCGTAGGGCACTTCGCCGGCGATACCGAGGCGGACGGTGCCCTGGGATCTGAGCCGGTCGAGCGCGTTGCCGGAGGCGACCCTGCTGCAACCGGTGGCCGCCGTGGCGCCCATGGCCGCCACGGCGGAGCCGAGCAGCAGGGTGCGCCGCGGTATGGAGCCCGTGGGGCCTGTTCTGTGTCGACGAGCTGTTCGAGCCATGGGCGCGCCGCTACCCGCCTCCGGGCGGGGTATGCCTACAGGATGGCCGACCGATACCTGACCGTGTCCCTCGACAAGCGCGGCGTACGGTGCACCGCGAGACTGCTGGACGACCGGGCGCCGTTGACCTGCACGGCCGTGTGGGAGGCGCTGCCGCTGGGCGGCGATGTCTACCACGCGAAGTATGCCCGTAATGAGATCTACGCCCTGTTTCCCGCCTTCGCGGACAGGGAACCGCCGCTGGAGAACCCGACCGTGACCCCCATTCCGGGCGATCTGTGTTATTTCACCTTCGAAGGTACGGAGTTGGGAACGGCGGCGTACGGATACGGGCGCGAAGAACTCGCCCACCGGCCCGTCACCGTCGACCTCGCCCTCTTCTACGAGCGCAACAACCTGCTGCTCAACGGCGACACCGGCTGGGTCCCCGGCATCGTGTGGGGCACGGTGGTCGACGGCCTCGACCGGATGGCCGAGGCCTGCCAGGACCTGTGGCGCGCGGGCGCGCTCGGAGAGACGCTCAGCTTCCGCCGGGCGTAGACCCGGGCGTAGCCCTCAAGGCTTGGGGACGTTCGCCGCGCCCGACTCGTACAGCGCGTGCGCCGCCCGCAGCACCAGATCGTCCCGGTGGCGGGCGGCCACCAGCTGCAGCCCGATCGGCAGACCCTCGCCGTCGGTGCCCACGGGCACGGACGCGGCCGGCTGCTGCGTCAGGTTGAAGGGGTACGTGAACGGCGTCCACGCCGTCCACCGCCGCATCCCCTCCGGCGCCTCCCGGCCCACGTCGAACGCCGTCAGCGGCAGCGTCGGCGTCACCAGCACGTCGTACGCGGAGTGGAACCTGCCCATCCGGCGGCCCAGCGCCGCCCGCACGTCCACCGCCGCCAGATACTCCACCGCGCTGTACCGCGCCCCGCGCTCGCCGATCTCCCGCAGCCCCGGATCCAGCAGCTCCCGCTGCTCCCGCCCCAATTGCTGGACCAGCCGCGCCGCCCCGCTGAACCACAGCGTGTGGAAGGCGTCCACCGGGTCCGCGAAGTCCGGATCCGCCTCCTCCACGTACGCCCCCAGCCCCGCCAGCCGCTCCACCGCCGCCCGCACCGCCGACGCCACCTCCGGGTGCACCGCCACCTGCCCGCCCAGGGACGCCGAGTAAGCGACCCGCAGCCCCTTCACGCCCTCCTGCAGCGTGGCGCTCACCGGCCGCGCCGGGCCCAGGTGCGACCAGTCCCGCCAGTCCTCCCCACTGATCACGTCCAGCAGCAGCGCCGCGTCCGCCGCGTCGCGGGTCATCGGGCCCGCGTGCGCCAGCGTGCCGTACGGGCTCGCCGGATAGATCGGCACCCGCCCGTACGTCGGCTTCAGCCCGAAGACCCCGCAGAACGACGCCGGGATGCGGATCGATCCGCCCCCGTCCGACCCCAGCGACAGCGCCCCCGCCCCCAGCGCCACCGCCGCCGCGCTGCCCCCGCTGGAACCGCCCGCCGTCCGCGACGGATCGTGCGGGTTGCGGGTGATGCCCGACAGCGGCGAGTCCGTGACGCCCTTCCAGCCGAACTCCGGCGTCGTCGTCTTGCCCAGGAACACCGCCCCCTCCTCCCGCATCCGCGCCACCGACGGCGCGTCCTCGTCCCAGGGGCCCTCCCTCCGTACGGTCCTCGAACCGCGCAGCGTCGGGCCACCCGCCTGGAGCAGGACGTCCTTCACCGTCACCGGCACCCCGTCCAGCCGCCCCCTCGGCTCCCCGCGCCGCCACCGCTCCGCCGAGGCGGCCGCGCCCGCCAGCGCCTCCTCCGCGTCCACCCGCACGAACGCGTTCACCAGCGGCTCCACCGCCTCGATCCGGTCCAGCGCCGCACGCACCGCGTCCACCGGCGAGAAGTCGCCACGCGCGTAACCGTCGAGGAGTTGGCGGGCGGTCAGATCCGTGAGGAACGTCGTCGGCTCAGTCATGCACGGGTACGTACCCACGTTTCTTGTCCACCACGTTCGGCAGCGGCTGCCCGGCCGCCCACAACTCGTACATCTCCACGAACTGCGCCCCCAGCCGGTCCCGCCAGCCCACCGTGTCCCCGCTCATGTGCGGCGAGATGATCAGCCCCGGCACGTCCCACAGCGCACTGTCCTCGCCGAGCGGTTCCTCGGTGAACACATCCAGCGCCGCCCCCGCGATCCATCGCTTGCGCACCGCTGTCACCAGGTCGTCCTCCACGACCAGCCGCCCTCGCCCCACATTGATGAACCGCGCCGACGGCTGCATCAGCCCAAAACGACGCGCGTCGAACATCCCGCGCGTCGATTCCGTCAGCGGCGCCGCACACACCACCCAGTCCGCCCGCGTCAGCAGCAGGTCCAGCTCATCCGCCCCATGGATACGCGGCCGCGCCGTCCGCCCCACGACCGCCGTCCGCACGCCCAGCGCCCGTAGCGTCGTGGCGATCGCCCGCCCGATCGGCCCCGCCCCGACCACCACCGCGCGGCTGCCCGCGACCATCAGGCCCTCGCGATGCCGCCAGAGGCGCTGCCGTTGCAGCTCCAGCGAGCCCGGCAGGTCCTTCGCCATGGCCAGCACCAGACCCGCCACGTACTCGGCGATCGGCTCCTCGAACACGCCCCGCGCGTTCGTCACCACCGTGTCCGACGCGACCAGTTCAGGACACAGCAGCCGGTCCACCCCCGCGCTCGGCGTGTGCACCCAGCGGGGTCTCGGCCCGTCACCCGGCCACGCCACGCGGACCGCGTCGGAGGTGAAGTCCCACACCAGGAGCACATCGGCGGTGGGAAGCCCGGCGGCGAGGGTGTCCTCGTCGGCGTACCGCACCTCCGCCTGCCCGATCAGACGGCCGAGGCGGGGCGGAGGGTCTGCCTCGAGAACGAGGATTGTCGGCAACGGCATCAATTGACCACGCTCGCACCCGAACCTACCGTCGTCAACAAGAGGCTGGGGGTTGGCCATGGACGTCTCCTTCCTGGGCGGGCCCGGCCCGCAGCGCGGTGTCGGCGTCGTCGCGCCGTTCGACTTCGCCCTCGACCGCGAACTGTGGCGCTGGGTGCCCGACGAGGTCTCGCTGCGGCTGACCCGCACGCCGTACGTGCCGGTGGAGGTGTCCCTGGACCTGGCCCGGCTCGTCAGCGAGCACCAGACGCTGACGGAGGCCGTACGGGCGCTGTCGGCGTCCGAGCCGGAGGTCGTCGCCTACGCCTGCGCCTCCGGCAGTTTCGTCGCCGGCCTGGCGGGGGAGCGAGCCATGTGCGCCGCGATGACCCGGGCGGGCGAGGTGACCTCGGTGACGACCTCCGGCGCCCTCCTGGAGGCGCTGGCCGAGCTGGGCGTCCACCGGATCGCGCTGGTCACGCCGTACACCGAGTCGGTGACCCGGGCGCTGGAGGACTACCTGCGGGAAGCCGGGGCAGCCGTGACGGGGCGGGCCTTCCTCGGGCTGACCCGGCACATCTGGAAGGTGCCGTACCGCGAGGTGGTGGACATGGCGCGGCGGGCGGTGGTGGACACGGTGTCCCGCCCGGCCGACGTGCTGTTCATCTCCTGCACGAACCTGGCGACGTACGACGTGATCCCGCAGCTGGAGGCGGAACTGAGGATGCCGGTGCTGACCGCGAACCAGGTCACCATGTGGGCGGCGCTGCGCCGGATCGGCGCCCGCGCCGTCGGGCCGTACCAGGCGCTGCTCATGAACGGGGCCCAGCCGGCCCCCGGGGCCCCGTCGGCCCCCGACCCCCAGGAGGGCGTGACATGACGACTGTCGGACTGCTCTACCCCGGGCACTCCGCCGAGGACGACTACCCCCGCATCGAGACGCTGCTGAGCGGCGTCAACGTGCCGATCGTCCACACCGACATCGGTGAGGACGCCCACCGGGTCGACGCGCTGCTGGAGATGGGCTCGGTGGAACGGCTCGCGACGGGTGTCGAGGAGCTGCGCCTGTCCGGCGCCGAGTCGGTGGTGTGGGCGTGCACGAGCGGATCGTTCGTGTACGGGTGGGAGGGAGCCCATGAGCAGATCCGTGCCCTTGCGGTGCGGGCCGGGCTCCCGGCGTCGAGCACCTCGTTCGGCTTCGCCCACGCGGTACGGGAGGTGGGCGCCGGGCGGGTGGCGGTGGCGGCCACGTACCCGGAGGACGTCACGGAGCTGTTCGTCCGGTTCCTGAAGGCGGCCGGGGTCGAGGTCGTCGCCTCCCGGGCGGGCGGGGTCGTCACGGCGGCCGAGGTCGCGACGTGGGGGCCGGAGCGGGTGCTGGAGCTGGTGCGGGCGGCCGACCATCCGGGAGCGGAGGCCGTCCTCGTACCGGACACGGCGCTGCACACGGTGGGGTGCCTGCCGCAGCTGGAGGCGGCGGTGGGCAAGCCGGTGCTCACGGCGAACCAGGTGACGGTGTGGGAGGGGCTGCGGCTGGCGGAGCGGCGGGGGGCGTGGTCGACGGAGCTGGGGGCGTTGTTCGCGCGCAAGGAATAAAGCGGAGAGGGCCTCCTGTTGTGGGGTGCTGTACGTGTTTCCCGCGCAGGAGGGCCCACCGGTGAGCGATGACGTGATTCGAGGTACGGCGAACGGGACCGCGCCCGTACCTCTGTCGGTACTGGACCTGGTCACCGTCGGCAGCGGCCGCACCGCCACGCAGGCCCTGGCCACCAGCGTCGCCCTCGCCAAGCTGGCCGAGCGGCGCGGCTACCACCGCCACTGGGTCGCCGAACACCACTCCATGCCCGGTGTCGCCTCGTCGTCGCCGGCCGTGATTCTCGCCCACCTCGCCGCCCACACGACGCGCATCCGCCTCGGCTCGGGCGGCGTCATGCTGCCCAACCACGCGCCGCTCGTCATCGCCGAGCAGTTCGGCACCCTGGAGGCGATGGCCCCGGGCCGTATCGACCTGGGGCTGGGCCGGGCCCCCGGGACAGACGGAGCCACGGCTGCGGCACTGCGCCGTACGTCGCGGGTGGGGGAGGGGGCCGACGATTTCCCGGAGCAGCTCGCGGAGCTGGTGCGGTTCCTGGACGACGACTTCCCGGACGGCCATCCGTACGCCCGGATCCACGCCGTCCCGGGGCCCGTGCAGGGACCGTCCGGACGGCCGCCCGTGTGGCTGCTGGGGTCCTCCGGATTCAGTGCCCGGCTGGCGGGGATGCTCGGGCTGCCGTTCGCGTTCGCCCACCACTTCTCGGCGCGGAACACCGTCCCGGCGCTCGACCTGTACCGGGACTCGTTCCGGCCTTCGGCGGTGCTGGACGCGCCGTACGCCTTGATCGGCGTCTCGGCTCTTGCGTCGGAGGACGAGCGGGAGGCGCGGCGGCAGGTGCTGACCGGGGCCCTGTCGATGGTCCGGCTGCGCACCGGGCGGCCCGGTCTGATCCCGACGCCGGAGGAGGCGGAGGCGTACGCGTTCAGCGACGCCGAGCGGCACTTCGTCGACGACTGGCTGGCGAACGTCGTGCACGGCACGCCCGACGCGGTGCGGGTCGGTCTGGACGACCTCCAGAAGCGCACGGGCGCCGACGAGCTGATGATCACGGCCAACGCGCACGGCGCGGAGGCGCGGCTGCGGTCGTACGAGCTGATCGCGGACGCGTACGGTTTCGGGGCGGCCGGGTGATGGCCGGGTGATGGCCGGGTGCGGGCCGGTTCTGCCTTGGGAACGGCCGCACAAGATCCCTAAGTGAGCCTTAAACCGCTCGTCACCGGTGGTGGCGGGCGGTTCTTCGTGGGGTGGGGAGGGCTGTGACGAGGGTTTTCTTGCTCGGATTGGTCTAGTCCTCATTTGGTCCGGACCATTGACGCGGTGTTCACGCGGCGGCTACTACTTCTCCAACTCCCGTACCGCACACCCCCCTCGGAGGCCGCACGTGCACCACCGCAGACCCCTCATCGCCGCGCTCACGAGTGTGGTGCTCGCCGCCGGCGCGCTGGCCGCCGTCGGTGGCACGGCCACCGCCCAGACCGCCGCGTCGTCCTCCGGCGGGGTGAAGATCGCGTACTACGACCAGTGGAGCGTGTACGGGAACGCCTTCTATCCCAAGCACCTCGATACGCGGGGGATCGCCGGCAAGCTCGACATCATCAACTACTCGTTCGGCAACATCCATCCGACCGAGCTGACCTGTTTCCAGGCCAACAAGGCCGCCGGTGACGACAACAACCCCAACGCCGGTGACGGCGCGGGCGATTCGTACGCCGACTACCAGCGTTCGTTCTCGGCCGCCGACAGCGTCGACGGCGTCGCCGACAAGTGGGACCAGCCGATCGTGGGCGTCTTCAACCAGTTCAAGGAGCTGAAGGCGAAGCACCCGCATTTGAAGATCAATATTTCGTTGGGCGGGTGGACCTACTCCAAGTACTTCCACGACGCCGCGAAGACCGATGCGAGCCGGAAGAAGCTCGTGGCCTCGTGCATCAAGCAGTACATCGCCGGTGACCTGCCGGTCGAGGGCGGTTACGGCGGTCCCGGCACCGCCGCCGGGATCTTCGACGGCATCGACATCGACTGGGAGTACCCGGGCTCGCCCGACGGTCACCTCGGCAACCACTACGGGCCCGAGGACAAGCAGAACTTCACCCTGCTGCTGGCCGAGTTCCGCAAGCAGCTGGACGCCTACGGGGCCGCCCACGGCGGCAAGAAGTACCTGCTGACCGCTGCCCTGCCGGCCGGGCAGGACAAGATCAAGCACATCGAGACGGACAAGATCGGCGCGTACCTCGACTACGCGAACATCATGACGTACGACATGCACGGTGCCTGGGACGGCGACGGGCCCACCTATCACCAGTCGCCGCTGTACTCCGGTGCGAGTGATCCGACCGATCCCATCAAGCCCGGGACCGAGAAGTACTCGATCGACAACGCCATCGACGCGTGGATCGACGGCAAAGCGGCGTACGGCATCGCGGGCGGGTTCCCCGCGAACAAGCTGACGTTGGGGTACGAGTTCTACTACCGGGGGTGGAAGGGCGTTCCGGCCGGGGCGAAGAACGGTCTCGCGCAGCCCGCGACCGGTGCCTCCGCCGCCCGGCCGGTCAGCCAGCAGGCCGGTATCGCGCACTACAAGGAGCTCGGCGGCATCGTCGACAACGCGGCGACGACTTTCTGGGACGAGGAAGCGAAGGCGTCCTATTTCTACAAGAACGGTGAGTTCTTCACCGGGCTGGACAAGCGGTCCATCCAGGCCCGTGCGGACTACGCCCACAGCCGGGGCCTGGCGGGCGCGATGATGTACTCGCTGCTCGGGCTGGATGAGAAGACCACGCTGCTGAACGACATCGTGGCGGCGGTCGGTGGCTCTCCGGCGAACCCGACACCCACGCCGACGCCCACGCCCACGCCGACGCCCACGCCCACGCCCACGCCGACGCCCACGCCGACTCCTACGAACCCGCCGACCGGGTGCACGGCGACGGCGGCCTGGTCACCGGCCGTGGAGTACACCGGTGGCGCGCAGGTCTCCCACAAGGGCCGCACCTGGAAGGCCAAGTGGTGGACGAAGGGCGAGGAGCCCGGCACCACGGGTGAGTGGGGTGTCTGGCAGGACCTCGGCGCCTGTTGACCCTCCCGCACAGCGCCGCCCCTGCCCGTGGTCCCCTCCGGGCAGGGGCGGATCAGTCCGGAGCGATGCCGATCAGTTCCGCGATGCGTTCCGCGGTGACCGCGCGGGAGTAGAGCCAGCCCTGGCCGGTGTCGCAGCCGATCCGGCGCAGCCGGGCCGCCTGGCCGGACGTCTCCACGCACTCGGCCGTGACGGTCAGCCCCAGCCGGTGCGCGAGCTGCACCAACGCCTCGACGATCACCTCGTCCGCGGGGTTGGGGTGCTCCTCGTCCTGGAAGCCGCGGACGAACGAGCCGTCGAGCTTGAGGACGGAGACGGGGAGGCGGCTGAGGTAGGCGAGGTTGGAATAGCCGGTGCCGAAGTCGTCGATGGCGATGCGTACCCCCATGTCGCTGAGCGCCTGGAGGGCCTGCAGCGGCCGCCCGGCCGAGCCCATCACCGCCGACTCGGTCAGCTCCAGTTGGAGGAGGTGGGGGGCGAGTCCCGTTTCGGCGAGGATCTCGGCCACGTCGGCGACCAGGTCGGAGTCCCACACCTGGCGTACGGCGACATTGACGCTGACGAACAGCGGCCGTTCGCTCGGGTGGTCCAGCTGCCACTGCCGGGCCTGGCGGCACGCCGTACGCAGCACCCAGCGGCCGAGCTGGACGATCGAGCCGTCCTCTTCAGCAATTCCGATGAACCGATTCGGCGCCAGTGGACCGAACTGCGGGTGGTGCCAGCGGACCAGTGCCTCCACGCCTCGTACGGTGCCGTCCGACATGCCGACGAGCGGCTGGTACTCCAGGGCGAACTCGCCCCGTTCGACGGCCGGGCGGAGGGTGGAGGAGAGCGACTGCCGTGTCATGCGGTGGGCGTTGCGCTCGGGGTCGAAGAGCGTCCAGCGGGCCTTGCCGTCGGCCTTGGCCCAGTACAGGGTGGTGTCGGCGGCCTGCATCAGGCCGTTGACGGTGGTGCCGGCGGCGGTCCGTTCGACGACGCCGATGGACGCCGACACCGACAGCCGCTGCCCGGCCAGGTCGAACGGCCGCTGCACGGCGGTGAGTACGGACCGGGCGAGGTCGGCGAGCTGTTCCGTACCGGTGGAGTCCTCGACCAGGATCGCGAACTCGTCGCCGCCGAGCCGGGCCACCAGGTGCCCGCCGCCGCGGGTGTAGCCGTCGCTGTCGGCGCACTCGGTGAGCCGGGCGGCGACGGCGGCGAGGAGCCGGTCGCCGACGCGGTGCCCGAGGGTGTCGTTGACCGCCTTGAACCCGTCGAGGTCCAGGTAGCACAGGCCGATCCGGCCTGTGCCGCCGTCGTCGTACGAGGAGTTCTCCAGCGCGGAGGTCAGGCGCTCGAAGAACAGGGTGCGGTTGGGGAGCCGGGTCACCGGGTCGTGCATCTGCAGGTGGCGCAGCCGCGCCTGGAGCTGGCGCCGGTCGCTGATGTCGGCGATGGACAGCAGGACGCCCCGGCTGGGCGTGACCGGCGCGACGGTCACCTCGGCCCACAGGGAGCGCCCGTCGGGATGTTTCAGGCGGCGCGTGCAGCGGAAGCGGGAGCGGCGGCCGCGCAGCACTTCGCGGTAGGCGTGCCAGGTGCGGCTGTCGGACGCGAGGTCGACGAGGTCGGCGGCGGCCTGCTCGCGGAGGGAGGCGGTGTCGGTGCCGAGCAGCGCGGCGAGGGCGTCGTTCGCGGTGACGACCAGTCCCTCGGGGTCGACGACGGCCATGGCGATGTGGGCGGCGTTGAAGGCGGCGCGGTAGTCGTGCGGGGCGTGCCCGTCGATGGTGCCCGCGTCGTGGTGGGGGGCCGGGACGTGGTCCGGGGCGGGCGCGAGGCAATCCGGGTCCGGGTCCGGGCGGTGGCCGGGGTCCGCGGCCGGGGCGCGGTAGTGCGGGCCGAGGTCCGGGTCGTCCGGTGTGTGCTCCCGGGAGGCGCCCGGGGGCCGCTCGGGTGGCGCCTGCGCGTCGCGCGACGCGCGGGAATCGGGCACCTCCGGGGGGACGCGAGCGGCGGTCGCCGACTGGCGCGGTTCGCCGACGGTTTCATGACGCTCTGTGACCGGCCGCCGGGCGGTTCCGGTCGGTGAGACTGCCGCAGCTCCCGGTCCTTCGGAGGTTCCGTTCACGGCTCGCTCCCGCAAGGCAGTTGTGACGCACAGATGTGGTCGGGATGGGTCGGCCAGGAAAGTGTGCCGATCATAGAGGCTCTCGCGGCGGCCATTCCAGCGCCGCCACCGGGTGAGACGCGTGGGGTTGTTGTGAGGAACCCCACCGTCCACAGGTGGCCGATCGTTTCTGCACGGGTGTGGCACGGGCCGGTCCTGCCGTGATCGGTTGTGACTGTCGGTGAACTTCGCGGACCGGCGGGGCGCGTCGGCCACTCACCCAACTGGGGCAGTGGAACAGGACGTACCACCACATAACACCACAGGGTGGTGGGACGTCCCGTATGCCGCACCGGAGGTCGACGTGGAGGGTCAGCAGACACCCGAGGGAGTGGAACGCCGCCGCCTGCGGTCCACCGCCGCGGGCCTCTTCGCTCTCCTCTCGCTCGCCGCCACCGGCCTCGTCGCCGGCCCCGCGAGCGCCGTCCCGGCGGCGGGCCCGTGCGCCCTGCCGCGTACCGACGCCCATCACTCGCTCGGCCTGGACACGTGGAACGACGCCTACCCGCGGCCCGTCCGCGAGCTCGACGCGCTCATGGTCTTCCTGTCGTTCCCCGACTCCCGGCCGCTGACCGCCCCGGACGAACTCGCCGCCGACTACTTCCCCGCCACCAGCCAGTTCTTCGAGCGCGCCTCGTACGGCACGTTCACGCTGCGCCCGCACCCGCGGCGCGAGTGGGTCCGGATGCCGCACGCCTCCACCTCGTACGCCATACGGCGCGACTGGGAGCCCGGCCGGCGCGCCGCCTACCTGCGGGACGCGCTCGCCGCGGCCGACCCGGTGGTCGACTTCTCGCGGTACGACATCGTCTACCTGGTCGCCGACCCGGACGCGCCCGGCGTGGACTCCGACGCCACGAAAGTCGTCAACTTCAACACCCCGCTGTACGCCGACGGCGCGGCGATCAAGCGGGTGGTGACCGTCTTCGAGCGGCACCCACCGGACCGCAACGTCCTGGCCCATGAGACCGGACACATCTTCGACCTGCCGGACCTCTATCACCGGCCGATGGACGGCAAGGGCGACTGGGACACCCATGTGGGTGACTGGGACGTGATGGGCAGCCAGTTCGCACTCGCCCCGGAACTCTTCGGCTGGCACAAGTGGAAGCTGGGCTGGCTGAACCGGCGCCAGGTGCACTGCATGGGCGGGCCCGGCAGCAGCCGCTTCACCCTGGAACCGCTGGCGGCGGCGCCCGAGCGGGGCGCGTCGGTCGGCACCCGGCTCGCGGTCGTCAGGACCGGCGGCAACAGCGCGCTGGCGATCGAGGCCCGCGGGGCGAGCGGGAACGACCACGGCACCTGTACGGAGGGCGTGCTGATCTACCGGGTCCGCACGGACGCCGTGTCGGGCGCCGGCCCCGTCGAGGTGGTGGACACCCACCCGTCGACCGACGCCTGCTGGGACCGGTCGGTCTACCCTCCGCTGGCGGACGCGCCACTGGGCGTGGGGGAGACGTTCACGGTGCCGGGGGAGAACACACGGGTCGAGGTCGCCGACCGGACGCGGACGGGCACGTGGACGGTGCGGGTGACCGTGGAGTGACGTACGGCCGGGACGTACGGCCGGGACGTACGAAAAAGCCCCTCGCTTCCGCGAGGGGCTTTTCCCGTCTGTGCGCCGCCAGGGACTCGAACCCCGGACCCGCTGATTAAGAGTCAGCTGCTCTAACCAACTGAGCTAGCGGCGCCTGCTGACGTCGTAGACATTAGCACCCTGATCGGCGGGAGGAAAAATCGACATCCGTACCCCGGCGGCGGCCCCCGCGCGGGCCGCCCGCACACAGGCCCAGAGGATCACCTCCGGTCCCGGCAGCCACGGGTGCCGGGTGTCCGGCGCGACCAGCCAGCGCGGGGCGCCGCCGCTGTCCGGTGCCGGTGTCAGCGGGGGCACGGTGATCGCGTCTCCGGTGCCGTGGCAGAGCAGGGGCGGTACGGCGTCCCCCCACTCCTCCCAGCCGAGCAGGGACGGCAGCCGGTGGGCCGTACCGGGGGCGGTGAACAGCAGCGTCCGGCCGCGGTGCGCGGCGACCGGGCCGGAGCCCGGACCCTCCGCCCACAGCCGGTCGAGCATGCGGCGCCCGAAGACCGACTCCACGCTCACCACGTCGAAGGCCGAGCCGCACGGCAGCACCGCCGGCGCGGTCGGCCGTGACTCCCACAGGGCGAGGGTGGAACGCGGGTACGCCGTGGCCGACGCCAGCCAGCCGGCTCCGGCCGCCGTGACCTCGGTGGTGTGGTGGACGTCGTCTCGCAACCATGCGCTCATGACATCCACATCTACCGGCCGTGATGAACCGGTTCCGGTGAGTTGCCGAAAACCGGGACAGGGTGGGGTGAGGAGGAGTATCTTGCGCCCCCGTCATATGCCACCCGGCTACTCCTCGCCGGGGCGGCCTCCGCTGCGGAGCAGGTCCCGACCGAACTCGATCATCTTCTTGGCATAGTCCTCGGTCCACTCCGCGCGCTCGGCGATGTCCCCGGCCGTCAGCCGGTCGAACCGCTGCGGATCGGCGAGCTGCGCCGCCGCGACCGCCTGGAACTCCACCGCCCGGTCGGTCGCCGCCCGGAACGCCAGCGCCAGCTCGGTGGACCGGGCGAGCAGCTCCCTGGGGTCCTCCATCGACTCCAGGTCGAAGAAGTGCTCGGGGTCGGAGGCGGCCTCCGCAGGCTCGAAGAGCAGGGGCGCAGGCCTGAGCCGCCGCTGCTCGCTCCGCTCGGTTTCCGCCATGAACCTCTCCTCTTCGCACGACGTGCTTCCCCCACCCGCGGGGACGCCCCCGTCGCGATGGACCACCTTCCATTCTCCCGCCCGGCGCAAGTACGCCCCCCGCGGACCGGGTGGGCCCCTACGGCGACCACGCCACCCGGTGCTCCGACAGGTGGGACAGCACCGCGTGGTTCGCCTCCCAGCCGTCCGGGAACTTGACCGTCACGCCCAGCTGCACCGGCTCCGTCGACGGGTGCTCGTCCAGCAGGTCCGCGACGCCCGCCCGGCACACCACGACGCACGCGTGCCGGTGCCGGGACGCCAGCACGCACAGGCGGCCCGTCTCCAGGTGGAACGCCGTCGCGTCAGGGCGGCCCGACAGGGGATGCAGGACGACCGTCACGTCGTACTCCCGCCCCTGGAGACGGTTCGCCGTGTCCACCGTGACCCCCGCCACGCCCAGGTCCGCCAGCGCCGCCCGCACCGCCGCCGCCTGGTCGCGATGCGCCGTGCCGACCGCGATCCGGCCGGGCGTCAGGGGTACGGGCTCCTCGGCGCGCTCGCTGGTCGCCGCCCCGCCCCGGTCGAGCAGCCGCCGCACCACCAGCGCCACCGCCCGTACCGCCTCCGGGTCCGTACGCGGGGTGTGCCGGGCCGGCAGCTCCAGCAGCCCCCAGCCCGACGCGGCCGCCTCGTCCAGCACCCGGTCCGGGCCCGAACCGTCCGACGCCACCCCGAAGGACAGCCGCCGGTCACCGGGCCCCGTCCCGCTGCGGAACGGCGTGTACGGGTAGAACGCGTCCGACACGAGCGGCGCCGCCGACGCCGGGAGCCGCCAGGAGACCGGCAGCCGGTGCTGCGGCAGATCCGGGTTGTGGGCCAGCAGGGTCGAGACCGCACTGGCCGAGGGGTCGTACGACAGGCCCGCCCACTGGTCCGCGCCGACCACGCTGAACGGGTCCAGCTGCCCCGGGTCGCCCACGAACAGCGCCCGCTCGAACAGCCCCGCCACCGCCAGCAGCGCGTCCGACCGCATCTGGTACGCCTCGTCGACGATGGCGTGCCCCCACGGCTCGACGCCCTTCACATGCGCCCACTTCGCGGCCGTCGAGATCACCACGTCCAGCCCGGCGAGGTCCGCCGCCTTCGCCGACTTCCGTACGTTGCCGAGGTCGTCGAGCGCCTTGTCGTACGGGTCCGAGTCGTTGCTGTGCAGCCGGCCCACCGGCAGCTCCGGCTCCTTCTCGGCGAGCCGCAGCACCAGGTCGTCGACCTGCGCGTTCGTCTGCGCGACGACCATCAGGGGCCGGCCGGCCGCCGCGAGCTCCAGCGCGGCCCGCACGACGAGCGTCGACTTGCCCGCGCCCGGCGGCGAGTCCACGACGACACCCCGCGCCTCCCCGCGCAGCGTGTCGTCGAGGATCTCCCGGGTCGCCCGGGCGGCCTCCGCGGAAGGGTCGAACGTCACAGCAGGTCCTCCGGGGTCACGGGGTCGGGGCTCTCGGCATCGCTCCGGGGAGGCCCGCCGTGCGTCCACGGCGTCTCCTCCGGGTCCGGCAGCTTCGGGCCCACCCGCTGGTCGTGCTCGAACAACGTCCACACCAGACGGTCGCCCTTCTCCGGCACCGAGCCCTCCGCCGGGTCCTTCGAACGCCCCATCCGGTCCAGCAGCCGCAGCACCAGCGACCCGTCCTCCTCCTGCCGTACGAACTCCGCCGCCTGCGGCTTGCCCTCCAGGGACCGGTACACCTTCACCCGGTCACCCAGGTGCGGCCGGTCGTCCGTCCGCACCGTCAGCAGCGGCCGCGGCGAGGGCCGCTTCGACTCCGACCAGGCCATCGTCACGTCCACCACCTCGGCGAGGAACGCCTCGCCCGCCAGGCGCCGCCCCGCCATCACCAGCGGGTCGTCCAGCGCCTCCTGCGCCTCCAGCTGCGCCTGGGCGCTCTCCCGCGCGGCCAGCTTGTTCGCCGCCGTCACGGCGTCGTCCCGGCGCGGCTGGGGCGGCTCGCCCGCCCGCACCCGGTCCCGGTGGCCGGTGAACGACCAGCGGTCCCGCGTCCACCGGTCCGCCACCCGCGCGCCCGGCGGCAACTCCCGCACCAGCTCGATCGCCCGCCACACCGCCTGCCAGGTGGGCCGCAGCTGGGTCAGGATCAGCCGCCGGACCTCACCCTCGGCCCGGTGCAGCTCGCCCAGCCGTTCGTCGGCCGCCTCCCCGTCCTCCGCCGACGCCAGAGCCTGCCGGGCCCGGTCGTACCGCTCGATCGCCGGCGCCAGCAGCCGGTTGTCGAACGCCGGGTCGGTCGCCGGACCGGCCGGCGGGCACAGCAGCTGACCGTCCCGGTCCCGCGCCAGCTCCGCCCGCAGCGCCGCCTCCGCGCCCGACTGCCCGTCCGGCGCGTCGACCCAGGCCAGCAGCGCCCCCAGATGCTGGTCCTCCAGCGACGACTGGCCCGTCGCCCAGTGCCGGCTCAGCAGGTCCGTCGCCGCCAGCAACAGCGACGAGCCCGGCACCCGCGCCCGCTCCCCGTAGTGCGTCAGCCACCGGCCCAGCAGCGGCACGCGCGGCGGCGCCGGGAACGGCGTCTCCGGATCCTGCTCGGCCGTGCGCCGGAACCGCGTCGACCGGCCCAGCAGCCGGACGTACTCGACGCCCGCGCGGCTCGGCACGATCAGCTGCGGCGCGTCCGCGCACAGCTCCACCTCGACCTTGACCTTCTTGCCGGTCTCCGGGTCGGTTTCGTTCCTCTCCGCCGCCTCGACGTCGTCCGCGTACGAGTCGAGGTGGGGGATCACCGCCTCGGCCAGGTCCGCCAGGAACGCGAACCGCAGGTCCCGGTCGCGCGGCTGTGCCACCACCAGCAGCCGCGGCTCCTCCGGGTCCGTGCCCACCAGCGCCCCGAGCGGCGCACCCGCCTCACCGGCGGTCGTCAGCGGAACGAGGACCAGCGGCCGCTCCGACACATGCCGGTGCCGCACCGTCGCCAGCGGCTGCGCCCGCCCGGACTCGACGGCCTCCAGCCGCGCCAGCGTGGAGATCAGCGACATGCGCCCTCCAAGGACTCCGCCCGCAGCGCCGCCGCCCGCCGCAGCGCCGACACCGCCGGGTCGTCCGGGTCACCCGACTCCCCCCGCGCCGCCGCCAGCACCGCGCCGACCGTCGTCAGCCCGCCCAGCTCACCGCGCACCGAACGCCCCAGCGCCTCCACCGCGTCCGCCGCCCGCGCCCGGTCGCGGCAGTGGAACGCCAGCTCGCACGCGGCCAGGCACTCCGGCGCGTACGCATGCGGAACCGCCTCCACCGCCGCCGCCAACTGCTCCGCCGAGCACGCCGCCACATCGAAGGTGACCCCCTCGGGCAGCGCGGCCGCGATGTCCTCGATCCGGGTCAGCCGGGCCAGCTGCCGCCGGGTCACCGACAGCTGCTTGCGTACGTCGACGACGGAGCCGGCCGGCTGGTTGGAGAAGTCCTTCGGGCACACCAGCAGCACCGAGTGCGCCACCGAAGCGCCCTCCGTCAGCGCCGCCACCCGCTCCAGCGCCAGCACGTACACCGCGGCCTGCCGGGCCGCCGCGCCCACCTTCGCCGCGTCCGCCGAGCCGTCGACCATCGGGAACGACTTGATCTCCACCACCGTCCACCGCCCGTCCGGACGCACCACCACCGCGTCCGGCTCCAGATACGCCGGTGAACCGGCCACCTCCAGCGCCAGCATCGGGTGGTCCAGCAGCGACCACGCCCCGGCCGCCGTCGCCTCCCGCAGCGCCAGCGCCGTACGCGCCGCACGCCCCTCAGGCCCGGCCGCCGCCAGGTCGGGGACCCGGACGTCCCCGGGCTCGGCCACGCCCAGCAGCCGCATCAGCTCCATACCGCCGTCGGCCTTCACCTTGGCCTCGAAGGCATTGCCCCGCATGAACGCGAACTGCGACTGCCCGAAGCCCGACGGCGCCCCCAGCGCGGACGCCAGCGCCGCCTTGTCGACCCCGGCACCGTCCAGCAGCGCCCGGCGCTTGCAGCCGGGATTGGCGGCCAGCGCCGCCAGCGCGCGGGCATCCAGCGGACGCGGCGCGGTGGCGGGGCCACGCAGCTCGGCGAGCTGGTGCCGCAGTGTCGTCTGCGGACGCCGAACCGGTCCGCTGCCCAGGGATTCGCTCACCCGCGGAAGTCTCGCATCCGCCACTGACAACCGGGGCCCTGATCCCCACCATCCATCGCGGCGGGGCCGTGCGCGATGATGGACGGACACCCCACGCGAGAACGTACGGAGAGCCCTCATGGCACCGCGGATCCTGCTCGCCCGGCACGGCCAGACCGAATGGTCGCTGCTCGGCAAGCACACCGGCAGGACGGACATACCGCTGCTCGAGGAGGGCCGCCGGGGCGCGAAGCTGCTCGGCGAACGGCTCCACCGCGGGCCCTGGGACGGCCTGGACGGCTTCGAGATCCGTACGAGTCCGCTGGCACGCGCGCGTGAGACCTGCGAACTCGCCGGCTTCGGCGACCGCGCCGAGCGCTGGGACGCGCTGATGGAGTGGGACTACGGCGCGTACGAGGGCATGACACCGGCCGAGATCAAGGCGGGCCGGCCGGACTGGTTCATCTGGCGCGACGGCGTGCCCGAGGGGGAGACCCTGGCGCAGCTGTCCGCCCGCGCGGACCAGGTCGTCACCTGGGCCCGCTCGGCCGACCGGGACGTCCTGGTCTTCGCCCACGGGCACATCCTGCGCTCCATCGCGGCGCGCTGGCTGGGCGAGGACGTCTCCTTCGCGGCCCGCGTCCGCCTCGACCCGACCAGCCTGTCGGCCCTCGGCTGGGCCTACGGCGCCCCCGCGATCGAACGCTGGAACGACACCGGCCACCTGGAGAGCTAGGGCGTCTCCAGGACCGCGCGGCGGGCGAGGAAGGCCGTGACGGCCGCGCTGTCCCGGTGCGGGGCGAGCAGGGCGACCGTCTCGGCCAGCAGCGCGCGGATGCGGCCCGACTGGACGTCGTCCAGCAGGTCCAGGACCCGTTCACCGGCCGCCGCGGCCTCCTCCGGGGAGCCGCCGCGCGCCAGGTCGGCCGCCAGCTGGACCCGGTAGAGCGCCAGGTTCCGGGTGAAGTGCGGGTCCTGCAGGACCGTCGCGCGGTGCGCGTGCCGGGCGGCGCGCGACCAGTCGCCCAGGGCGGACCAGCACTGCGCCTCCAGCGCCTCCAGCTCCGGTTCGCCGAAGAACGACATCCACTCCGGGTCCGCGTCGCCCGGACCGCGCCCGAACAGGGTGTGCGCCCGCCCCAGCGCCTCCTCGCACGCCGCCCGGTCGCCCAGCCCCGCCCAGCCGCCCGCCTCGCGCAGCGTCAGCAGGGACAGCAGCCGCGCCGACGACAGGTGCTTGCCCGCCCGCTGCCCGGCCTGCGCCGCCCGTACCGCCTCCCGGAACCGGCCCTCGTCCCTGGCCAGGAACGAGGCGTTGGAGAACGCGTGCGCCTCCAGGGCGGGATCGCCCGCCACGCGCGCGGTGGCCAGGGCTTCCGCGTAGTGGGAGCGGGCGTCCTCCAGGCGGCCCGAGTCGTGCGCCAGCCACCCCACCGAGAGCGCCAGCTCACCGGCGCCCGCCTGCATCCGGTCGGCGGCGGACTGGCGGGTCGCCGTCCCGGCGTCCAGCAGCGCGTAGGCGGTACGGAGCGGCTCGGCGGCCATCCGGTACAGCCGGTCGGCGCCGTGCCGGTCGTCGAACAGGCGGATGCGTCGCACCGCCTCCTCGACGGCGTTCACCTCGGCCTCGCCGAACCTGCCGCCGGCACGCGGCGCGGGGACGGCGCCGCCGATACCGAGCGAGGCGGCCGCCACCGTGGCGGTACCGCTCGTCATGAATGCGCGACGCAGCACGTCGCTCTCCTCATCGTTCCGGATGGTGATCTGTGGCGCCGGTACGGCGGCGGCCGCGGCACGCGCCCCCCGGCCGCGTACCCGCTCCCGCGCGACGAACCCCAGATCCGTCAGGGACAGTCCGGGGAACATGTGCAGGAACACCCGTTCGTACGCGTAGTTCGGGCAGCGGATCTCGCCCGACTCCACACGCCCGATGTAGCGGGCGTCACACGCCACCTGCTCGCCGATCTCCCGGGCGGCCCGGCGGACCGCGGCCGCGAACTCCCCCGGGGAGCGCTGCCCGCGCAGTCGGCGGAAGGCGAGATTGGGAACTGCCCGTGACGTCGCCATGGCCGAGCCCTCTCCTGCGTACTGCACTGCCGTTGTTCCGGCGGAGCAAGAACGTACCTGCTGTGACGGACCGGCCACGCGGTGTTTGGCTACAAATCGGATATCTCGTCCGCGATCCGCCATGAACTGCCATCCTTTGCGGCGGCGTGCCGCCGTAGCCGTTGACGCGCATGGGCGTTGAACCATGCGGAGAGACGCAACGTGTCTCCATACGGGGACTCGAGCGAGGAGGGGATCCCTTGTTGGAGGTCGGCATGCAGGTGAATCCGCAGTCCGGTGGCGCGTCACCCACCACCGCACAGCACTGGCCGACACCGGACGCGAGCGCCCCGCCCACCGAGGGCGAGCCCTGTGATCTGGTGACCGTCCCGGCCCGTCAGGGCCTGGAAGCCGTCGACATCCTGCGGCGCGGCGGCGCCCCGCTCGTCGGACCGGTGCTGCACGACGGGTCGTGCGACACCCTGGGCTTCCTCGTCCCGCCGGGCACCGCCGCCGGCTGGGACATGCCGGGCAGCGCCTGCACCCAGACCTCCGGGCGCGGCCTGCGGATCCCTCCCCTCCCCGGCGCCCAGCCCGAGCCCCCCGTCTCCGGCACCGGCTGGCTGCTGCCCCCGACGGACACCGGCCCGGTCACCGACCCGGTCGTCCTGCGCGAAGCGCTCGGCGAGGCCGCCCGTCTGATCGAGGCCGCCGACAACTGCCGATAGCGCCGGGGCACCTGCCGAAGCGCCCGGGCACCTGCCGAGAGCATCACTGCACCTGCCGACAGCGCCCGGGCCCGCCCCGGGACCCGATAATGGGCGGATGGCAAGGAACAAGCGGCGCGGGCGCGGCTCGGCGGCCGAGGCCGTCGTCGAGACCGTGGCCGGCGGGGTCGCCGAACTCGTACCCGACCCGGAGCGCGCGCGGGCCTGGACGTTGCTCATCGACGGGGCGCCCCAGTCGCACGTGGACCTCGACGAGCCGGCCCGGCTGGGCTTCGCGTACCAGCGGCGGCTCGGCCATGTCGCCGACCTCGCTGCACCTCCCGGGCGGCCCCTCCAGGTGGTCCACCTCGGCGGCGGTGCCTTCACCCTCGCCCGGTACGTCGCCGCCACCCGGCCCCGCTCCACCCAGCAGATCGTCGAGCTGGACGCACCCCTCGTGCAGCTGGTGCGCCGCGAGCTGCCGCTCGACCCGGCCGCCCGCATACGGGTCCGCAGCGCCGACGCCCGCGCCGGGCTCGGCAAGGTGCCGGACGGCTGGGCGGACCTGGTCATCGCCGACGTCTTCAGCGGCGCCAGCACCCCGGCCCACCTCACCAGCACCGAGTTCCTCGCCGACGTGCGCCGCGTCCTCAAGCCCGGCGGGCACTACGCCGCCAACCTCGCCGACGGGCCACCGCTGGCCCATCTGCGCGGCCAGGTCGCCACCGCCGCCTCCGTCTTCCCCGAGCTGGCGCTCGCCGCCGACCCGACCGTGCTGCGCGGGCGCCGCTTCGGCAACGCCGTCCTCCTCGCCTCCGACGCACCCCTGCCCGTCGCCGAACTGACCCGCCGGGTCGCCACCGATCCGCACCCCGGACGGGTGGAGCACGGGCGGGGGCTGGCCGACTTCACGGGCGGGGCGGCCCCCGTCACCGACGCGAACGCCAAGGACTCCCCCGTACCGCCGCCCTCCGTGTTCCGCTAGCCACCCGTCTAGCCACACGTCCGCATGGTGGGCGCATCCTTGCCAGGAATGAGACACCGAGGCGAAAATCGGACAATTGTCCCCCGTACGGAAAGAGGGCACTCATGGGTAAGCATGTCCATGTTCGCGTCCATCAGGGCATGGGCGTCTCCGAGAGCGGCGAACTCATCGAGCACTACCAGTGCCGCTGCGGCGCCACCTTCACGAAGTCGTACCCGGCCGACGAGGAGTGAGCGCCGACGAGGAGTGAGCGCGGCTAGCGCTCCTCGATCTGGACCATCGGCGCGTGGTCGTGCCACGTGCAGAACACGTCGGTCTCCCTGCCGTCCCTGCTGAACGTCACACGGATGTACGTCGGCTGCTTCCACACCTGCATCTGCCAGCCCGCCGCCGGGGTCGCCGAGACCAGCTCCGCCGACGAGGCGCCGATGTCGAAGGCCACCCGGCCGCCGTCGACCGTGTAGCTCTTCACCTCGCCGCTGCTCGCGGGCGGCGCGCTCGTCTCCGGTGCCGGGGGGCGCGACGGGGCGACCGGCGGTTTCCGGCTCGGCGTGGGAGAGGCGGGCGCGGACGGCGTGGCACTCGTCGGCGCCGGCGATGCCTCCGGGCGCCGCGTGGACGAGACCCGCGGCGCCACGCTCGGCGCCGCCGCCGGGCGGTCGGCCGTGATCGGCAGGGCGCGCGGAGGGTCGTACGCCGTCCCGGCCATCACCGTGTGCACGCCCCACCACGACAGAGTGACCGCCGCGCCCGTGGCGAGCGACCACGCCATGGCATGTACGAGTCCTCTACGCATCCGGGCCATCCTGCACCACCCACCCCAGGCGTCAACACCGGTCCCCCTCATTCCGCCGTATGGCGTACGGTGCCGCCCATGGCAAGTGTGCTCGTGGTCGAGGACGACCAGTTCGTGCGCTCCGCCCTCATCCGGCACCTGACCGAGGCCTCCCACACCGTACGGAGCGTCGGCACGGCCCTGGAGGCGCTGCGCGAGGTCGCCCATTTCCGCTTCGACGTCGTCATCCTGGACCTCGGACTGCCCGACCTGGACGGGTCCGAGGCGCTGAAGATGCTGCGCGGCATCACCGACGTACCCGTGATCATCGCCACCGCGCGGGACGACGAGGCCGAGATCGTACGGCTCCTCAACGACGGCGCCGACGACTACCTCACCAAGCCGTTCTCCGTCGAGCACCTGTCCGCGCGGATGGCCGCCGTGCTGCGCCGCTCCCGCGCGGCCGCCGGCGAGGCGCCGCCCAGCAGCGTCCTCCAGGTCGGTGGCCTGACCGTCGACCCGCTGCGGCGCCAGGCGGAACTCGACGGGGCGCGCCTCGACCTCACGCGGCGCGAGTTCGACCTGCTGGCCTTCCTCGCCGGCCGCCCGGGCGTGGTCGTCCCGCGCAAGGAACTCCTCGCCGAGGTGTGGCAGCAGTCCTACGGGGACGACCAGACCATCGACGTCCATCTGTCGTGGCTCCGGCGCAAACTGGGCGAAACCGCAGCCAAACCCCGCTACCTGCACACCCTCCGGGGCGTCGGAGTGAAGCTGGAGCCGCCGCAGTGAGATGGGCGCTCGTCAAAGTGGCGCTGGCCGTCACGGTGATGGTCGTGGTCGCGTTCGCCGTCCCCCTCGGGCTCGTCATCAAGGAGATGGCCCGCGACCGGGCCTTCACCAACGCCGAACGACAGGCCGCCGCCATCGGCACCTCCCTGTCCATCACCACCGACCGCGCCCAGCTCGACCGGGCCGTCGCCTCCACCCAGGCGGGCGCCGCCGGGCGCCTGGCCGTCCACATCCCGGCCTCCGCGGACGCCGCACCCATGGAGATCGGCACGGGCCGCGCCACCGAGGAGGACCTCGCCACCGTGCAGCGCGTCCCGCGCGCCTCCACCACCGAGGTCCCCGGCGGCTACGCCCTGCTCCAGCCGACCGCCATCAGCACCGGCCAGATCGCGATCGTCGAGGTGTACGTCCCCGAGGGCGAGGTCACCAACGGCCTCGCGACCGCCTGGCTGATCCTCGCCGGAGTCGGCATCGCCCTGATCGTCGGCTCCGTCGCCGTCGCCGACCGGCTGGGCGTCCGCATGGTGCAGCCCGCCCAGCGGCTCGCGCACGCCGCCCACGAACTGGGCGAGGGCAAACTCGGCGCCCGCGTACCCGAGGACGGGCCCATCGAACTCAAATCCGCCGCCGTCGCCTTCAACTCCATGGCCGACCAGGTCGTCCAGCTACTCGCCAACGAACGAGAACTCGCCGCCGACCTCTCCCACCGGCTGCGCACACCCCTGACCGTGCTGCGCCTCAACGCCGCCTCCCTCGGCGACGGGCCGGCCGCCGACCAGACGCGGGCGGCGGTCGAGCAGCTGGAACGGGAGGTCGACACCATCATCCGTACGGCCAGGGAAGCCAAACCGCAGACCCAGGCGACCGGCCCGGGCGCCGGATGCGACGCCTCCGAAGTCGTACGGGAACGGATGGACTTCTGGTCCGCGCTCGCCGAGGACGAGGGCCGCAAGGTGCGCCTCGCGGGCGTCGACCGACCCGTACGCATCCCCGTCGCCCGCCCCGAGCTGGTCGCCGCGCTCGACGCGCTGCTCGGCAACGTCTTCCGCCACACCCCGGAAGGCACCGCCTTCTCGGTCGACGTCCACAACGGCGACGACGCCGTCATCATCCTCGTCTCGGACGCCGGGCCCGGCATCGCCGACCCGGAGGCCGCCCTCGCGCGCGGCAACAGCGGGGCGCGGGACGGCTCGACGGGGCTCGGGCTGGACATCGTGCGGCGGGTCGCGGAGTCGACGGGCGGGGACGTACGCATCGGGCGCTCGGTCCTCGGCGGTACGGAGGTCCGCGTCTGGATCGGGCTGGACGGGCGGCGCGGCCCGGCGGAGGGACGCGGGCGGGGGCGCGGGCACCGGGTGCGGCGCCGGCGGCGTACCCATCATTAATCGGCTCCCATGGCTTCCTTAAGCGGAGCCTAAGATCCGCAACCGCCGCCCAATAGTGGACATTTGTCCGTTTCGGGCTCGCTAGCGTGCTGCCGCACCACCAAACCCCCCACACAGAGGCAGGCACGCGATGAGCACCACAGGCAGGAAGGCCGCGCACCGTCGCAGGGAGAGCGGCAGGAGCAAGGCGATCGGCGCGGTCGTGGCGGCCGCGGTGACCGGCGGCGCGGCGTTCGCGTTCACCGGCACCGCGCAGGCGGCCGCCGTGGGCGCCGTCTACACCAAGACCAGCTCCTGGGACGGCGGTTACACCGGCCAGTACGTCATCACCAACGAGACGGACACGCCCCAGTCCGACTGGACGCTCGCCTTCGACCTGCCCGCCGGCACGAAGATCGGCTCCCTGTGGAACGGCGACCACACCGTGAACGGGCAGCACGTCACCGTGAAGCCCGCGAGCTGGAACAAGGAGCTGGCGCCCGGCGCGTCCGTCACGGTCGGCTTCGTCACCAGCGCGGCGGGGAAGGCCGGCGACCCGGCCACGTGCCTGATCAACGACGTGCCCTGCTCGGCCGACGCCGGCGCGACGCCCCAGCCCAGCGGCCGCCCCACCGAACAGCCCAAGCCGACGCCCACCCCGACGGCGACCACCACACCCACGCCGACCCCGACCGCCCCGACGCCGACCGCCCCGACTCCGACGGCCACGAAGCCGACCCCCACCCCCACCGCCACGCAGGGCTCCGGCGGCGCACGCTTCGCCCCGTACGTCGACACCTCGCTCCACCCGGCGTACGACCTGCTCGACACCGCCGCCAAGACGGGCGTCAAGGAGTTCACCCTCGCCTTCATCACCTCCGGCGGCTCCTGCGCGCCCCTGTGGGGCGGCGTCACCGACCTGGCGAGCGACAAGGTCGCCGCCCGGATAGGCGCCCTGCGCGCCAAGGGCGGCGACGTGCGCGTGTCGTTCGGCGGCGCGGCCGGCCACGAACTGGCCCTCAACTGCGCCACGGCCGACGACCTCGCCACGGCGTACGGCAAGGTCGTCGACCAGTACAAGCTCACCAAGGTCGACTTCGACATCGAGGGCGCGGCCCTGCCCGACACCGCCGCCAACACCCGCCGCGCCCAGGCCATCGCCCAGCTCCAGAAGTCCCACCCGGGCCTGGACGTCTCCTTCACCCTGCCCGTCATGCCGGAGGGCCTGACCCAGCCGGGCGTGGACCTGCTCGCGGACGCGAAGAAGAACGGCGTGAAGACCGGCGCCGTCAACATCATGGCGATGGACTACGGCCCCGCGTACAGCGATGACATGGGCCAGTACGCCATCCAGGCCGCGACCGCCACCCAGGCGCAGGTCAAGGGCGTGCTCGGGCTGTCGGACGCGGCCGCGTGGAAGACCGTCGCCGTCACCCCGATGATCGGCGTCAACGACGTCACCACCGAGATCTTCACGGTCGACGACGCCACGCAGCTCGTCGACTTCGCGAAGTCCAAGGGCCTGGGACGGCTGTCCATGTGGTCCTCGACCCGCGACAAGCAGTGCGCCGCCGGGGCCGTGAACCACGCGGACGCCACGTGCAGCTCGATCCTCCAGCAGCCGCTGGCCTTCACCAAGGCGTTCGCCGCGTACACGTAGCCACGCCCCCGACCGACCACCTGACGAGCGCTCCGGCCGGGCCCGCCCCCCACCCGGCCGGAGCGCGCCCCTCCCCGTTCCCGTACTCAGCCCTTCACCGCGCCCTGCATGATGCCGCCGACGATCTGCCGGCCGAACACCACGAAGACCAGCAACAGCGGCAGCGTGCCCAGCAGGGCGCCCGCCATGATGACCGACTGGTCGGGGACATAGCCACGGCCGAGGCTCGTCAGGGCGACCTGGACCGTCGGATTGCTCTGGGTGAGGGCGATGATCGGCCAGAAGAAATCGTTCCAGGACATCACGAATGTCAGCATGGCCAGCACCGCCATCGCCGGCCGGGCGGCCGGGAAGACGACGTGCCACACCACCCTGAGCCCGCTCGCGCCGTCCACCCGGGCCGCCTCGATCAGCTCCGTGGGCAGCGCCCGCAGCAGGTACTGGCGCATGAAGAACACCCCGAAGCCGCTCACCAGGGCTGGCAGGACGACGGACTGGAGCCGGTCCGTCCACGACAACTCGGCGACCAGCATGAACAGCGGGACCACACTGAGCTGCGGCGGAACCATCATGGTGCCGATCACCAGCAGCAGCAGCGCGTTCTTGAAGCGGAAGCGCAGCTTGGCGAAGGCGAAACCGGCGAGCGTCGAGAACAGGACCGTGCCCGCCGCGACCGTGCTCGCCACGACCGTCGTATTGAGCAGCGCCAGGCCCATGTCGGCGTCGGTCCAGGCGATGCGCAGGTTGCCGAGCAGATTGCCGCCGAACCAGAACGGCGGCGGCGTCCGCGCGAGGCGGCCATTGGTGCCGGACGCCGCGATCGCCGTCCACACCAGCGGGAACAGCGACAGCACGGCGAAGACGATCAGCACGGCGTACGTCACCAGGCCTGCACGAGCCTTCACCCCGTCCTCCTTCGGTACGCGCCCACCAGCGCCACGGCCGCCCCGAGGAGCACCAGGATCAGGAACATCGCCCACGCGATCGCCGAGGCGCGCCCCAGGTGGAGGTTCACCCAGCCCTGCTCGTACAGATACAGCCCCAGCGTCTGGAACTGGTGCTCCGAGCCGCCGGTCGCCCCCGCGCTGCCGTTGAACAGCAGCGGCTCGCCGAACAGCTGCGTCGCGCCGATCGTCGACACCACGCACGTGAACAGGATCGTCGGCCGCAGCGACGGCACCGTCACGTGCACGAACTGCCGCCACCGCGAGGCGCCGTCCAGCGCCGCCGACTCGTACAGCTCGTCGGGGACGGCCTGCATCGCGGCGAGGTAGATCAGCGCGTTGTAGCCCGTCCACCGCCAGATGACGATCGTCGACACCGCGACCTGCGAGGTCCACGTGCCGTTCTGCCAGTCGACCGGATCGACGCCCACCAGACCCAGCGCCCAGTTCACCACCCCGTAGTCCCGGCCGAAGAGCAGCACGAACACGAGCGTCGCGGCGGCGACGGACGTGGCGTACGGGGTGAGGGCGACGACCCGGAAGAACATCGAGCCGCGCAGCCGGTGGTGGAGCAGATGCGCGATGCCCAGCGCCATCACCAACTGCGGGACGGTGGACAGGAGCCCGATGGTGACCGTGTTCCGCAGGGCGTTCCAGAAGAACTCGTCGACCAGCAGGCGGGAGAAGTTGCGCAGCCCCACCCACTCCATGTCCGTGGGCGCGGTCAGCTCCACCCGGTGCAGCGACGCCCAGCCGGTGTAGAGGAGCGGGAAGAGCCCGAACGCGGCGAAGAAGGCGAAGAACGGCGCGATGTACGCGTACGGGCTCCACCGCACCGTCCACCGGTGCCTACGGCCCCGCCACACGGTGCGCTCCGCGCGGGGCTCCGGCAGGGCGGTGGTCGTCGTGTCGCTCACCATGGCGGTCACAGGTCCAGTGCGTTGTCGATGGTCCTGACCGCCGCGTCCCAGCCGTCCTCGGGCCGCCGGCCCTTCTGGTCGACCTGGAGCATGCCGACGTCGGCCAGGTTCTGCGCGATGACCAGGTCCTTCGGGCCGAGGATCGTCACCGGGACGCCCTGGGCGGCACGGGTGTAGATCCGGCCGATCGGGGCGTCACCGAAATACGGGTGCCGGGCCCCGGCCACCGCCGGGAGGGCGTGCGCGGCGGACGCGCTCGGGAAGCTGCCGCGCCGCTGGAACAGCTTCGCCTGCTGCGCGGGCGCCGTCAGCCACGCCGCCAGCCGCACCGCCTCCGCCCGGTGCCTGCCCGACTTCGGTACGACGAGGAAGGAGCCGCCCCAGTTGCCCGGCCTGGGCGCGGCCGCCACGTCCCACTTGTCCTCGCCCGCCGGACCCGCCTTGTCCTCGATGTAGCCGAGCATCCAGGCGGGGCAGGAAACGGTGGCGAAGGTGCCGTTCGCGTACGCCTGGTCCCAGGCGGGCGTGAACTGCTGCAGCCGGGCCGTCAGGCCCTCCGTCGCGAACGAGGCCGCGATGTCCCACGCCTCCCGCACGGCCGGGTTCGACTTGTAGACGACGGTGCCGTCCTCGTCGTAGAACCGGCGCGCGCTGCTGCCCGTGACGGCCGACAGGACCCCGGACGCCGAGTCCACGAAGGAGGTGCCCGTCGGCGCCCGGTCCCGGTACCGCTTGCCCGCCTCCAGGTACTTGCGCCAGTCGCCCGCCCACAGCCGGCTCACCGCCTCCCGGTCGGTGGGCAGACCGGCCCTGGCGAACAGGTCCCTGCGGTAGCAGATGCCCTGCGGGCCGATGTCGGTGCCGAGACCGACCGTACGGCCGTCCCCGGTGGTCCCCTGCGCCCACTTCCACGGCAGGAAGTCCTCCCGTCGCACGCCTTCCGCCGCGCCCAGGTCCTCCAGCTTGTCCGCCTGGGTGGCGGTGACCTCCGCGATGTTGATGGCCTCGACGGCCTGGATGTCGGCGAGGCCACTGTCGCTGACGAGGTGGGTGAGGAGCTGCGGGTAGTAGTTCTCGTTGCGCTGGATGGACGTCTGCTCGATGACGACGTCCTTGTTCAGCCGCATGTACTCGTCGTACAGACCGGCCTCCTCGTACCCGAACGACCCGAAGAGGCCCACGGTGAGGGTGGTGCGGCCGGCGTTCCCGTTGCCGGCGCAGCCGGCGGCCGGCACGGCACCGAGCGCCACGACGGCCGCGAGCATCAGGGCCCCTTTTCGGAGGGTAGGTGCGCGCATGAGCCGATTCTGTACGCAAACGGCGGCGCGACGCACCGAAGCCCCGGCGGTTTCGCGCCGGGGCCTTGATGAGAAGAGCAGCGTCAGACGGCGTCGGAGACCGCGTCAGAGCCCGCGTCGATCGCCTGCAGCTCCCCGGACCGCGCCACGCGCGCGTACCAGTGGGCCGTCGACTTCGGCGTACGCCGCTGCGTCTCGTAGTCGACATGCACCGCACCGAACCGCTTGGCGTAGCCGTACGCCCATTCGAAGTTGTCCAGCAGCGACCACAGGAAGTAGCCCCGTACGTCCGCCCCGTCCTCGATCGCCCGGTGCACCGCCTCCAGATGGCCGTGCACGTACGCCAGGCGCCGCGGGTCGTGGACCGAACCGTCGGCGGCGACCTCGTCCTCGAACGCCGCGCCGTTCTCGGTGATCAGCAACGGCAGGCCCGGGTGCTCACCGGCCACCCGCAGCAACAGGTCGTACAGGCCCGTCGGGTCCACCGCCCAGCCCATCGCGGTCCGCTCACCGGGCGGCTGGTGGAAGGCGACGTCCTCCGAGCCCGGCCAGGGCGAGTACGCGCTCGCGCCGTGGCCGTCGTTGCGCGGGGCCTCGGCGCCCTCGCGCGCCGCCGCCACCACGGTGGGCGTGTAGTAGTTGATCCCCAGGGTGTCCAGGAGCTGGTTGATGTCGGTGAGGTCACCCGGACGGACGAAGGACCAGTCCGTGAGGTGGGCGGTGTCCCTCAGCAGGTCCTCCGGATAGGCCCCGTTCAGCATGGGCCCGAGCCAGATCCGGTTGCCGACCGCGTCGATCCTGCGCACCGCGTCCACGTCCTCGGGCGCCGACGTGAGCGGCCGCAGCTCGTGCAGGTTGAGCGAGACGGACATCTGCGCGCGCGGCGGCAGCGCGGCACGCAACGCCTGGATCGCCAGCCCGTGCCCCAGGTTCAGGTGGTGCGCGGCCCGCAGGGCGGCCACCGGGTCGGTGCGCCCCGGGGCGTGCACACCGGAGCCGTACCCGAGGAAAGCCGTGCACCACGGCTCGTTGAGCGTCGTCCAGCGCCCGACACGGTCACCGAGCGCACCGGCGACGAGCCCCGCGTACTCGGCGAACCGCTCGGCGGTCGCGCGGTGCGGCCAGCCGCCCGCGTCCTCCAGCTCCTGCGGCAGGTCCCAGTGGTACAGCGTCAGGACCGGCTCGATGCCGTGCGCGAGCAGGTCGTCCACCAGCCGGCGGTAGAAATCCAGGCCCTTCTGGACGGCCGGACCGCGCCCGGTCGGCTGCACGCGCGACCACGACACCGAGAAGCGGTACGCGGTCAGCCCCAGGTCCGCCATGAGCCGTACGTCCTCATGGAACCGGTGGTAGTGGTCGACCGCCACATCCCCCGTATGGCCCTCGAAGACCTTCCCGGGCGTACGGGCGAAGGTGTCCCAGATGGACGGGGTACGGCCGTCCTCGGCCGCCGCCCCCTCGATCTGGTACGCGGCGGTGGCCGCGCCCCACAGGAAACCGGGCGGAAACCGGCGGGTTGCCGTGAGCGGCAAGGAATCGGACGCAGTCATTCGGGAGCGCTCCCAACGCAGAAGAGGGGGGTGCAGGGATGTTCGGTTCAGTTCGGTACGTACGGAATCGGCCGTGCGCGGTCAGTTCTTGACCGCGCCCGAGGTGATCCCACCCACGATGTGCTTGCCGAGCAGCGCGAAGACCAGCAGCAGCGGCACGGTGGAGATCAACGCGCCGGTCAGCACGATTGCCTGGTTGATGGTGTGATTCCCCGAGCCGAGCCCGGCGAGCGCCACCTGGAGGGTCGGATTGCCGTCCGGCGTCAGCGCGATGAACGGCCAGAAGAAGTCGTTCCAGGCCTGGACGAAGACCAGCATGCCCAGCACGGCCATGGCGGGCCGGGCGACGGGGAAGACGACGTGCCAGATGATCCGCAGGCTGTGCGCACCGTCCACCCGCGCCGCCTCCACCAGCTCCACGGGCAGCGCCTCCAGCAGGTACTGCCGCATGAAGAACACGCCGAAGGCCGCCACCAGGGACGGAAGGACCACCGACTGGAGCTGGTCCACCCACCCCAGGTCGGTGATGATCCGGTACAGCGGGATGACGCTGAGCTGCGGCGGGATCGTCATCGTCGCCACCACCAGCGCGAGCAGCGCGTTGCGGCCCCGGAACGGCAGCTTGGCGAAGGCGAACCCGGCGAGCGTGGAGAACACGACGGTCGACACCGCCACCAGACCCGCCACGACCGTGGTGTTGACCAGCGCCTCACCCATGTCCACCTGGTTCCAGGCGAAGGTGAGGTTGTCGAGCAGATGCGGCCCCGGCAGCAGCGGCGCCGGCGCCTCCACCACACGCTCACCGGTGTGCGAGGCGGCGACGAGGTTCCAGTACAGCGGGAAGAGCGACACCAGGGCCGCCAGGCCCAGCAGGACGTACGTCAGCGGGCCCGCGTGGTGCTGGCGCCCCGCCGTCTGCGTGATCTTCACGTGGTGGTCCCCCCGGTCTTCCTGGTCTCCCCGGTCTCCCTGTTCAGGCGGGCCACGAGCAGCCGGGCCGCGCCGATCAGCAGCAGGATCAGCAGCATCACCCAGGCGATCGCGGACGCCTGCCCCAGCGCCCCGGTGATCCAGCCCTTCTCGTACATCAGCAGGCTCAGCGTCTGGAACTGGTTGCCGCTGCCACCACTGACCCCGAGGCTCCCGCCGTACAGCATCGGCTCACCGAACAGCTGGGTGGCGCCGATCGTCGAGACCACGATCGTGAACAGGATGGTGGGGCGGATGGACGGGATGGTCACGCTGATGAACTGCCGCCAGCGCGACGCGCCGTCGAGCGACGCGGCCTCGTACAGGTCCTGGGGGACGGCCTGCATCGCGGCGAGGTAGATCAGCGCGTTGTAGCCGGTCCACCGCCAGATGACGATGACCGAGATCGCGATCTGCGCCGGCCACTTGGACGACTCCCAGTCGACCGGATCAAAACCCACCCACCCCAGCGCGGTGTTGATCAACCCGTAGTCGCTGTTGAACAGCTGGGCGAAGACGAGCGTCGCGGCCGCGATCGACGTGGCGTACGGAGCGAGCACCGCGACCCGGAAGAACCCCCGGCCGCGCAGCTTGTAGTTGAGCAGGTGGGCCAGGCCCAGCGCCATCAGCAACTGCGGAACGGTGGAGATGACGCCGATGGTGAACGTGTTCGCCAGCGCGTTCCAGAAGAAGTCGCTGTCCCACAGGCCCGTGTAGTTGTCGAAGCCGCGCCACTGCGCCTCCCCGCCCAGCTCCACCCGGTGCAGCGAGAGCCAGCCGGTGTAGACCAGCGGGAAGAGCCCGAAGGCCGCGAAGCAGAGGAAGAAGGGCGACACGAAGGCGTACGGGGTCGCCTTCAGGTCCCAGCGGTAGAGCCGGCTGCGCCAGCCGCCGCCACCGCCTGCGTGTCGTGCCGGTGCGGGAGGCGAGGGCTCGGGCTCGGGCGGATCGGGCGGCGACGAGCCGTCGGTCGCCGCACTGACGGAGGTGGCCACGAGGGCGTCCTTCCAGGTGGGTGCGTGGGTGCGGTGCGTTCGTTCCTGCGGTGGGTGCGGTGGGTGCGGTGGGTGCGGTGGGTGCTGCCGGGGGCGCACTGCCGGGGGCGCGCTGTAGGGGCGCGTTGTCGGCGGGGCCGCGAGGCGCCGGGGGCGGTTCCGGTGGGGCTTGCCCGGGGGCCGTTGGGGCCGGCCGGCCGTGGTCCTTGGCAGGGGGCGCGGCTTGCCCACGGCGCCAGTTGGCGCGACCACCGCGAGGCACGCCCACCGGCCCTGGACCGGGCAGGGCCCGCCGGCCCTGCCCGGGGTGTCCGGCCCGGTCCGCCGGTCCGCCGGGCGGCCGGGCGGCCGCCGGACCGGCCGCCCGGCGGGGGAGCGCCGGGCGGCCAGGTGCGGGGCGCTACTGATCGATCTTGTCGTCGATCAGCTTCTTGACGTTCTCCCAGGCGGCGTCCGGTGAGGTCCCGCGCTGCTCGATGTCGAGGATGCCGTTGTCGGTGATGAAGGTCTTCACCTGGCCGTCGTAACGGCTGACCGGCGCGGGCGTGATGCCGGCCGCGGCCTCCGAGTAGATCTTCCCGACGGGTGTGTCACCGAAGTACGGGATCTTGGCGTTCTGCACCGTCGCCGAGGCGAGCGTGTCCTTGGTGGACGGGATGTTGCCGTTGACCCCGAACACCTTGGCGTGCTGCTCCGGAGCCGTCAGCCACGCAGCCAGCTTGGCGGCCTCCTCGGCGTGCTTGCCCGCCTTCGGTACGGCGAGGAAGGAGCCGCCCCAGTTGCCCGCGACCGGCGGGGTGGCGATGTCCCACTTGCCCTGGTTGTTGGGACCCGCCTGGTCCTTGATGATGCCGGTCATCCAGCTGGGACAGGCGACGGTCGCGAACTTGGAGTTCTTGAACCCGGCGTTCCAGGTGCCCTTCTCGTCGAACTGCCGCAGCTTCGCCGTGATCCCGGCCTGCGCCGCCTCGACGGCCAGGTCCCAGGCCTTGCGCACGCCGGGGCTGTTCTCGTAGTCGAGCTCGCCCTTCTCGTTCGCGTACTGCTGCGGCTGGCTGGAGAGCACGGCGTTGAACAAACCGCTGGCGGAGTCGTGGAAGGCGGTGCCGGCCGGGGCGTTCTTCTGGTACGTCTTGCCGGTGGCGACGAACTTCGCCCAGTCGCCCGCCCACAGCTTGGCGACCTGGGCGCGGTCGGTGGGCAGCTTGGCCTTGGCGAAGAGGTCCTTGTTGTAGCAGATGGCCATCGGGCCGATGTCGGTGCCGAGGCCGATGACCGCGCCGTCGGCCGTCGTCGCCTGCTTGACCTTCCAGTCCAGGAAGGCCGAGGTGTCCGCGCCGCCGGTCTTCGACAGATCCACCCACTTGCTCGCCATCGCGGGGCCGATGGCCTCGGCGATGTAACCGACCTCGATGGCCTGGATGTCGGCGAGGCCGCTGTTGCGGGAGAGGCGCAGCTTCAGTGTGTCCCAGTACTTCTGGCCGTCGGCGACGTTCGACTCGACGATCTTGATGTGCGGGTTGAGCTTCTCGTACTCGGCGTAGAGCTTGGCGCCGTTCTTGTTGTCGTAACCGAAGGAACCGAAGGTCCCGATGCGCAGGGTTATCTTCTCGTCGCCGGTGGTCCCGCCGGATCCGCTGTCGTCGCTGCTGCAGCCGGTCAAAAGGACCGCGCCGGCCGTGAGCGCCGAGAGCGCCGCGACGGCCGCGGATGCGGGGCGGCGGCGGCGTCCGCGCGTACTGCTGGAAGTGCGCATTCCACTCTCCTCGTCCAGGTGGTGCTGGTGTGCGCGCATAGGAGGTCCGGGTCGGCTTTCAGCGGCTCGGCGGCGGCCGTATCGGACAGCGGTGCGGGGCGGTGGGAGCGCTCCCACACCGCCATGCCCGGAAGGTTGCTGCCTGGCGGGGGTGGGTGTCAAGGCATGGGTGAAAAATCGCCGGTGCCGGACGGGTGTGCGCCGGCCCCGGAAGCCCGCCGGTGGCGGCGGGCGACGCTTTCGTCTACGGTGGGAGCGCTCCCACAGCTGGTTCTTGAAACCGGTACTCCCGCTGGCCCCGGTGCAGGGGGCACCCTCTAGGTTGACGACAGCCACTACCTCGCTGCCTCATTGCGGGGTTCGACGTTCGACGTGCGATGGGAGACCGATGGCGGTGAGCGGAAGGCAGACCGGCAGGCCCACGCTGGAGGAGGTCGCGGCCCGGGCGGGAGTCGGGCGCGGCACCGTGTCCCGGGTGATCAACGGCTCGCCGCGGGTCAGCGACCGGGCGAAGGAGGCGGTCGGCCAGGCCATCGCCGAGCTGGGGTACGTCCCCAACCGCGCCGCCCGCGCCCTGGCCGGCGCCCGCACGGACGCCATCGCCCTGGTGATACCCGAGACCGAGGCCCGCCTGTTCGCCGAGCCGTACTTCCTCGACATCATCCGGGGCGTCAGCGCCGAACTCGCGGACGCGGACCTGCAGCTGCTGCTCACCCTGATCCGGTCCAGCAAGGAGCGGCAGCGGTTCGAGCAGTACCTGTCCGCCCAGCGGGTGGACGGCGTCCTGCTCGTCTCCATCCACGGGGACGACCCGCTGCCGGACCTCGCGCGCGAACTGGGCCTGCCCGCCGTGCTCAACGGCCGCCGGTCCGCCGACGAACCCGTCGCCTACGTCGACTCCGACAACGTGGGCGCCGGCCGCTCGGCCGTCGACCACCTCACCGAACACGGCCGCCGCCGGATCGCGACCATCACGGGACCGCTCGACATGTACGTGGCGCGCTGCCGCCTGGACGGCTACCGCCAGGGCATCGAAGCGGCGGGCCTCCCGGCCGACGACCGGCTGGTCGCCGCAGCCGACTTCACCGAGGAGGGCGGCCGCCGCGCCATGCGCGAGCTGCTGGACCGCTGCCCCGACGTGGACGGCGTCTTCGCCGCCTCGGACGTCATGGCGGCGGGCGCCCGGAGCGTACTGCGCGAGGCGGGCCGGCGCGTCCCCGACGACGTGGCGCTCATCGGCGTCGACGACTCGGCGGTGGCCCGCCTCATGGACCCGCCGCTGACGAGCGTGCGCCAGCCGATCGAGGAGATGGGCCGCCGCATGGCCCGCATACTGCTCCAGGAAATCACCGGCACGGGACCGGAACCCTGCCAGGTCATCCTGCCCACGGAACTGGTGGTCCGCGACTCGACGTAACGGACGCCCGGCCCCAAGCACCGGGGGTGGGCGTGCTGGTGATGGTGGGCGTGGGGCTCGCCGTGTCCGGGGGTGGGCGTGCTGGTCGTGGTGGCCGTGTGGGCCGCCGCCCTCGGGGTGGGCGTGCTGTTCATGGTGGGCGTGTGGGCCGCCCTCTCTCCGAGTGTGGCGGGCTCCGGCGTCCCCTCAAGGGCGCTCCCTTCGGTCGCGTCGCTTCGCGATGGGCTTCGCCCACCCTTGACCGGCCGCCTCCGCCCGCCTTTTCCCACTCGGAGGGCGGCCCGGGGGAACGGGCCCGGGAGGGGCGCCCTGCGGTGCGGGGTTCGTGGCCGAGGCGACCCGGCCGGGGCAGGCGCGGCAGTGGAATGGGGCGGCGCTGCTCGGCTAAGCGGCGAGCGGCCGTCTTCCGGTTGCGGTACAGGACCTCGCTCCGGCGAGTGGTGGGTGCGCGGCAGTGGCATGGGGCTTCCGGGGTCGGTCCGGCGGCTGCGGGTGGGTGAGGGGTTGGGGTTCAGGCACGTGGCTGGGGTGAGATGGGGTTTGGGCCGGGGTGTTGCCGTGGCGGAGTGGCGCCCGGGTACCTCACCGGCCCCGCCTGCCCCACAGGGAGGCCCCACCCGTCTCCTTGGTCACAGCAGCACCGGGATGGGGGAGTTGTGGGCGGTGTGGGACACCTCCCCGCCGTGGTGTCGGGGGCTGTGGGTGTCCCATGCCGCCCATAACTCCGGCGAGGCGACACGGCTGTGACTGGAGAGGGCAGGGGGGTCGTCCTGTGGTGTCGGCTGGGGTGTCCTGGGCCCCGGGGGCTGCCAGCGAGTGCCGTAGAGCATCAGCCGGGCCGGGAAGGCCACGCCTCCAGGCGGGTGCTGCGGGGCACCCGGTGTCCGGATCCGTCCCTCTGGCCCGGCCTGCCTCACCACGTCGCCCCACTGCCCCCCACCGTCACACCGGTATCGGGGCTGGGGTGTTGTGGGCGGTGTGGGACGCCTCCTGGCCATGAGCATCCGGGCAGGGGTGTCCGATCCCGCACACAACCCCGGGGGCCGATACGGCTGTGACTGGAGGGGCCGCCCCTTCCCGGGCTGTCCCGGCAGGGGAGCAGCGGGGCGTGCCCCGGCCGCACCCGAGTCGCCGGGAGGCCGTGGGCCCGGGCCCGAGCCGAAGGCCCGACCGGGCCGGGCGCTTCACCGTCCCGTGGCCCGACGCCCCCGCCGTGCCCCCGGCCGGACAGGGCAACACCCGGGCCCAGCCCCGCACCCACCCCAGCCACCTGCCTGAACCCCAGCCCCTCACCCGGCCGCAGTCGCCGAACCCAGCCCAGAAGCCCCATTGCACTGGGGCGCACCCACCACCCACCGGAGCGAGGTCTTGTGCCGCAACCCGAAGACGGCCGCCAGTCGCTTAGCCAAGCGCCGCCGCCCCATTCCACTGTCGCGCCTGCCCCGGCCGGGTCGCCTCGGCAACGAGCCCCGGCGCAGCGGTGGGCCCCCCGGACGCCCGCTCCCCGGGGCCGCCCTCCGAGAGAAAACGCGCGGGCGGAGGTGGCCTGTCAAGGGTGGGCGAAGCCCATCGGCGAAGCCGACGCGAAGCGCCCTTGACAGGGCGCCGGAGCCCGCGACTCTCGGAAGGGAGGGCGGCCCGGAACAGTGACCATGACCAGACGGCCCACCCCCAGGGCCGAGGGTGCCTGACCGGAGCCGGTCCCCAGCCCAGGCCCAGGCCCAGGCCCAGGCCCAGGCCCAGGCCCAGGCCCAGGGCCCAGGGCCAGCGGCCATGGCCAGAGGCTCCGGCATGTGGATCGCCCAGTGGTCCGCCCCCGGGCGGGCGCTGGGCGGCCGGCCGGGGGCGGGGTCAGGGGGCGGGGGTCAGGGAGGTCGGGGTCAGAGCGCCGGGTGGGCGTTCCGCATTAGCTCTTGGAACTGCGCCGAGAACCAGTGGCCCGAGACGGGGGCGTTGGGCAGTGCGCCGGACATGCTGTTGCCGTTGCGCGGGTTGCCCGTGTAGGTCGGGTCGCACATCCGGTCGAAGCCCTTGCCCTCGTCGTTCGGGATCTCGCTGCTCGCCCCGTCCGACTCGCCCGGCGGCTTCATCCACACGTACGCGTCGATGCCCGCCGCCGGAGCGGCCTTCGGGCGCTCGCCGAGACCGGCGCCCGCCTGGTTGCACCAGTTGCCGAGGTGGATGCGCCGGTCGTAGCGGCCGCCGTTGACGTACGTGTCGACGTTGGTCGTCGGGCCGGGGCCGGTCGGACGGGCCGTGCCGCCCCAGCCGTTGCGGGAGGTGTCGATCAGCATGCCGAGGTTCTGGTCGAAGCCGAGCGAGACCAGCTTGGCGCGCATGGCCTGGGCGTACGACAGCTCGTCGGTGTACCGGTTCCAGTCGACCCACTTCGACTGGCGTACGGACACCCCGTTGATCGTGTCCTCGATCTTGAAGTGGTCCTCCTTCAGCGCGCTGTAGTTGGCCGTGTTGACGATGAAGCCGTGCACCTTGGAGACCGTCGAGCCCTCGGCGGTCGCCGCCTGCTTGAACAGCTCGGCGGAGCCGTTGAAGTTGTCGTCCCAGCCCAGCCAGCCGTGATGGCCGGCGTCCACGTAGTTGTAGACGTTGCCGACCGCGCCCAGCTTGTTCAGCGCGTACCCGACGCCCTTGACATAGTTGCCGTTCGCCTTCATCACGTCGCAGTTCGGCGTGGCGGTCGGGCGCGGGGTCACATTGGTGACCAGGTTGGGCAGGGAGTCGATCTCCACGGTCGTCACGATGCGCAGGCCCGCGTACTTGGGGTCGGCGAGGATCGCGGCGATCGGGTCGATGTACTGCGTCTTGTACTTGTCGATCTCCGTCGGGCCCAGCTCACCGTTGGAGGCGAGCGCGGCGCAGTCGCGGCCCGGCAGGTTGTAGATGACCAGCTGGATGGCGAGTTCGCCGGTGCCCTTCTGGCGCAGCGCCTCGTCGAGGTGGGCGCGCAGGCCCATGCCGCCGTTCACACCGTTGATGGCGGCGATGCGGTCCAGCCAGACGCCGGTCGGCTGGTTGGAGACGCGGGTGCCACCCGGCTCGGCGGCGGCCTTGGCGGACCATTCGGGGTTCACGTACACCTTGGCGCCGGCGTACGGGTTGTCGACGCGGCTGCCCGACGGCGGCGGGTCGGTCGGCGGCGGGTCAGTGGGGCCGCCAGGGCCGCCGTTGCAGGTGACGCCGTTCAGCTTGAACGTCGTGGGGACGGCGTTAGTGCCGCTGTACGAGGCGTTGAAGCCGAAGGAGGTGGAACCGCCGGTGGCCAGGCTGCCGTTGTACGACACGTTCCTGGCGGTGACGGCGGCGCCGGACTGCGTGGTGGTGGCGTTCCAGGACTGGGTGATGCGCTGGTTGCCCGCGTAGGTCCACTCCAGGGTCCAGGAGCTGACCGGGTCACCGGTGTTGGTGACGGTGACGTTGGCGCCGAAGCCGGTGTTCCACTGGTTGGTGACCTGGTAGTTGACGGTGCAACCGGGGGCGGCCGCGCCGGCGGAGGTGCTGAGCGCGGTGGCGGTGGCGCCGGTCGCCGCGATCATGGTGCAGGCGGCCAGCAAGGCGGTGCGGCGGCGGGAGGGCGTGCGGGAAGGCGTAGGCGGTGCGGCGGCTCTGGTGCGGCTCATGTCCGGTGATACCTCTCGGTCGTGACGGATATGTGCGGGGATGTGCCGTCGTCGCTGTGTCGCTGATCAGATGAGGTACGAGAGCCCCAGGTACGAGAGCCCCAGGCACGAGAGCCCCAGGCACGAGAGCCCCAGGTACGAGAGGCCGAGGTACGAGAGGCCGAGGTACGTGGGCCCCAAGTACGTGGGCCCCAAGTACGTAGGCCCCACGTACGTGAGCCCCACGTACGCGAGCCCCGGGTACGAGGACCGCGCGTACGGGCTCGCCGAAGTCGCCCGCCACGGAGTGGTGCGTCGTGTGTCGCGGCGGGTGGTGGGAGGGACGAGCGCCCGGTGGCCCGAACCGCGTGCAAGGGCCCTGTGCCTGCTACCGGGGCGTACGTGCGGGGGATGGCGCATGAGCGACTCCTCGCAGCTCGGGCGCGCATCTGACCCTGCGCCGACTGAATGGAACCGCTCCCACTGGTGCAGCAGACCGTAGCGGCAAGTTCCGTCAAGGAACAGAGGGGCCGTCGAATTTCGCATTCGATTTTCTTCGACTCTTCAAGCACCTTGACCCCCCGGTTCCCTCTCCTCATAGTGGGAGCGCTCCCACTGGTTCAAGGCTTGTGCACGACGCGTCAAACCAAGGCGGGCCGGGCTGCCCACGGCCCGCCGCGGACCCCCCACGTCCGAGAGGAAGCCCCCGTGCGCAGAACGCGAAACCTGTTCCTCGGCCTGGCACTCGCCGCCGGCCTGCTGACCGCCGCGCCACCAGCGGCGACGGCGGGCCCACCAGCGGCTACGGCGGGCCCACAGACGACCGCGTACTCCTGGAAGAACGTCCGCGTCGACGGCGGCGGCTTCGTCCCCGGCATCGTCTTCAACCGCACCGAGAAGAACCTCGCCTACGCCCGCACCGACATCGGCGGCGCCTACCGCTGGCAGCAGGCGACCAGGACGTGGACCCCGCTGCTCGACCACGTCGGCTGGGACGACTGGGGCCACACCGGCGTCGTCAGCCTCGCCTCCGACTCCGTCGACCCGCGCCGGGTGTACGCAGCCGTCGGCACGTACACCAACAGCTGGGACCCCGGCAACGGCGCCGTCCTGCGCTCCACCGACCGCGGCGCCACCTGGCGCAAGGCCGACCTCCCCTTCAAGCTCGGCGGCAACATGCCGGGCCGCGGCATGGGCGAGCGCCTCGCCGTCGACCCCAACCGCAACAGCGTGCTCTACCTCGGCGCGCCCAGCGGCAAGGGCCTGTGGCGCTCCACCGACGCGGGCGCCACCTGGTCGCAGGTCACCGCGTTCCCCAACCCCGGCAACTACGCCCAGGACCCGTCCGACACCAGCGGTTACGCCTCCGACAACCAGGGCATCGTCTGGGTCACCTTCGACGAGACGACCGGCACCCGCGGCAGCGCCACCAAGACGATCTACGTGGGTGTCGCCGACAAGGCCAACGCCGTCTACCGCTCCACCGACGCGGGCGCCACCTGGACCCGCCTGCCCGGCCAGCCCACCGGTCTCCTCGCCCACAAGGGCGTCCTCGACGCGGCGAACGGCCACCTCTACCTGGCGTACAGCGACACGGGAGGCCCGTACGACGGCGGCAAGGGCGCCGTGTGGAGGTACGCCACCAAGACCGGCACCTGGCAGGACATCACCCCCGACCCCCAGGCCTACTACGGCTTCAGCGGCCTGAGCGTCGACCGCCGCAAGCCCGGCACCGTCATGGTCACCGGCTACAGCTCCTGGTGGCCCGACACGCAGATCTTCCGCACCACGGACAGCGGCGCGAACTGGACGCGGGCGTGGGAGTACACCTCGTACCCCAACCGCACCAACCGCTACACCATGGACGTCTCGTCCTCCCCCTGGCTCACCTGGGGCGCCCACCCCTCCCCGCCCGAACAGACCCCGAAACTCGGCTGGATGACGGAGGCGCTGGAGATCGACCCGTTCGACTCCAACCGGATGATGTACGGGACGGGCGCCACCATCTACGGCACCGAGAACCTCGCCGCCTGGGACAGCGGCGGCAAGATCGCCATCAAGCCGATGGTCCAGGGCCTGGAGGAGACCGCCGTCCTCGACCTGGTCTCGCCGCCCTCCGGCGCCCCGCTGATCAGCGCGCTCGGCGACATCGGCGGCTTCCGCCACACCGACGTCCGCCAGGTGCCGTCCATGATGTTCACCTCCCCCAACTTCACCTCCACCACCAGCCTCGACTACGCCGAGGCCAACCCGAACACGGTCGTCCGCGTCGGCAACCTCGACGGCGGCCCGCGCATCGCCTTCTCCACGAACAACGGCGCCAACTGGTGGGCAGGGCAGGAGCCTTCGGGTGTCTCCGGCGGCGGCACGGTCGCGGCGGCGGCCGACGGCAGCCGGTTCGTGTGGAGCCCGGACGGCGCGGCCGTCCACACCACGGCGGGCTTCGGCACCTCCTGGACCCCGTCCCAGGGCATCCCGGCGGGCGCCACCGTCGAGGCCGACCGGGTCGATGCCAAGAAGTTCTACGGCTTCAAGAACGGGACCTTCTACGTCAGTACGGATGGCGGTCTCTCCTTCAGCGCCAGGGCCACCGGCCTGCCCGCCACCGGGAACGTCCGCTTCCAGGCGGTTCCCGGCCGCAGCGGCGACATCTGGCTCGCGGGCGGATCCCCGACGAGTACGTACGGCTTGTGGCGCTCCACCGACGCGGGCGCGACCTTCACCAAGGTGAGCGGCGTCGAGCAGGCCGACACCATCGGCTTTGGCAAGGCCGCGCCCGGCGCCACGTACCAGGCGCTCTACACCAGTGCGAAGATCGGCGGCGTACGCGGCATCTTCCGCTCCACGGACGCCGGGGCGAGCTGGGTGCGGATCAACGACGACGCCCACCAGTGGGGCTGGACGGGGGCCGCCATCACCGGCGACCCCCGCGTCTACGGCCGGGTGTACGTGGCGACCAACGGCCGCGGCATCATCTACGGCGACACTACGGGGTCCTGACCGGGGTCGTCACCGCCGGCCGGGGTGCCGTGGGCATCCCGGCCCCGATGGGGAAACTCGGGTGCGGGGGCTGGTTGTAGGCGGTGTTCTGCCACGCCAGCCCCGTGCGGTACATGGTGTCGTGCAGCAGGGTCGTGATCCTCGTACTGGTCTCGTACGGCGTCGAGTAGATCCGCAGCGCCCGGTTGTCCGACGTACGCCACACGACCTCCTCGCGCCAGTCGCCGAGGATGTCGCCGGACAGCGCAGGCGTCGCCTTGGTGCCGTTGTTGGACGCGACGGAGGCGCCGGTCAGCAGCCGGGTGTCCCCGCCCGTGCCGTACTTGTCGATCCGGGTGCCGTCCAGCAGCTCACGGGTGGTGTCGCCGTCCCACCAGCTGACGAAGTTGATGCTGGACGGCTTCCGCCCGAGAGAGGCCCCGGTCGGTGACCTGAGTGTGGTGTCGGTCGCCGACCAGGACTCGGCGCCGGGGGAGCCCGCGTGGATGTCGGCGGAGACACCCCGGCCGTTGTCGCCGCCCGTGGCGGTCTGCCACAGGACCTGACCGGTACGGGCGTCGGCCATCCAGGAGCCGGGCTTGGAGCTGTCCTCGGACACCTTGAAGTACTCCAGCCCCGCGCGGGCGGGGTTGAGGTCCCCGACGTGGCCCGCGTCACCGTGCCCGAGCCTTGTCGTCCACAACCCGTTGCCGTTGTCGTCGACGGTCATCGCCCCGTACACGATCTCGTCCCGCCCGTCGCCGTCCACGTCGGCGACGGACAGGCTGTGGTTGCCCTGCCCGTCGTACCCCTTGCCGGCGTTGGTCGACGATGCGGAGTCGAAGGTCCAGCGCCGGGTGAACTGCCCACCACGCCAGTCCCAGGCCGCGATCACGGACCGGGTGTAGTACCCGCGCGCCATGATGAGCGAGGGGCGGGCGCCGTCCAGGTACGCGGTCCCGGCGAGGAACCGGTCGACCCGGTTGCCGTAACTGTCGCCCCACGACGCCACGTTGCCGCGCGCGGGCACGTAATCCACCGTCCCCATGGCGGCCCCGGTGCGGCCGTTGAACATGGTGAGGTACTCCGGCCCCGTGAGCACGTACCCGCTGCTGTTGCGGTGATCGGCGGAGGCGCTCCCGATGGTCCTCCCCGTACCGTCCACGGTCGCGTCGGCCGTCTTCATGGCGACCTCGGCCTGCCCGTCGCCGTCGTAGTCGTACACCTGGAACTGTGTGTAGTGCGCGCCGGAGCGGATGTTGCGCCCCAGGTCGATCCGCCACAGCCGGGTGCCGTCGAGCCGGATGCCGTCGACGATCGTGTTGCCGGTGTAGCCGGAGTGCGCGTTGTCCTTGGCGTTGGTGGGCTGCCACTTGAGTACGAAGTCCAGGGCGCCGTCCCCGTCGAGGTCGCCGACGGACGCGTCGTTCGCCTCGTACGTGTACGCGACCCCGTCGGGCGTCGTGCCCCCGGCGGGCGGGGTGATGGGCACGTCCTTGTAGCCGGCGCGGAACTGCACGGCGTGCACGGAGTCGCCCTGCTCCACGCCGCCGACGACGGCGCGGACGGTGTAGTCGGCGTGACTGGGCGCGCCGGGGTGGAAGTAGCTGGTGGCGCCGGTGAGGGGTGTGGCGTTCACCTTCGTGCCGGCGCGGTAGACGTTGAACGCCACGGTGTCCGGGTCGGTGCCGAGCCAGCGCCAGCCGACCAGGTTGCCGGTTCCGGTGTGGACGCTGACGACGCCCCGGTCGAGCCGCTCCGCCTGCCGGGCGGCGGCGGCTTCGGCCGCCCCGGCGGGGGACGCGTGCGGGGAGGCGTACATGGCACAGAGGGCGGCGGTGGCGATGAGGATGGAGCGGCGTCTCGTGCGGGGGATCCGGTTCTGCGGGTGGTGCACGATTCCTCCTGTGGGGGAGAGGGACGTGTTGCGTACGTCACAGTCGCCACCGCGCGGAGAAACGTTGCCGCAATGTTCACGGCCGCCTGGCGGGCGTGCCGGCCGGCGTGGGGGAGAGGACCCCGGGGAAGCTGGAGCAGCTCGGCGTCGTGGGCCCGGCATCCCTGATCGCCGGCCGGTCGCTCTGCCGCTGCCTGGACACGCTGTCCGGACATGACGAAGGGCTGACCCGTTTTCACAGGTCAGCCCTTGCGTCGATCAGGGTGAGTAACGGGACTCGAACCCGCGACATCCTGGACCACAACCAGGTGCTCTACCAGCTGAGCTATACCCACCATGACCGGTCTTTTTCCCGACCGGCCGAGAAAAAGTGTACAGGGTCCGAGAGGGTGCTCGCTCCCGCCTTTCGGACGGGCGGGCCGGCGGCCGCGTTACTCGGGCAGGACGTGGCGCGCGGCGATCTGCTTCGCCGTGTCGGAGTCGGGGCCGGGCTGCGGGACGAAGATGGCCTCGCGGTAGTAGCGCAGCTCGGCGATGGACTCACGGATGTCGGCGAGCGCCCGGTGGTTGCCGGCCTTCTCCGGACTGTTGAAGTACGCCCTCGGGTACCAGCGGCGAGCCAGCTCCTTGACCGAGGAGACATCGACGATCCGGTAGTGGAGGTAGTCCTCCAGCGTCGGCATGTCACGCAGCAGGAACCCGCGGTCCGTGGAGACCGAGTTCCCGCACAGCGGAGCCTTGCCGGGCTCCTTGACGTGTTCGCGTACGTAGGCGAGGACCTGCTCCTCGGCGTCGGCGAGGGTGGTGCCGTTGGGCAGCTCGTCCAGGAGGCCGGAGGCGGTGTGCATCTGGCGCACCACGTCCGGCATGGTCTCCAGCGCCGCGTCCGGCGGGCGGATCACGATGTCCACACCTTGACCGAGTACGTTCAGTTCCGAGTCGGTGACCAGTGCGGCCACCTCGATAAGTGCGTCATCCGTCAACGAGAGCCCGGTCATCTCGCAGTCGATCCACACCATGCGATCGTTCATGCGTCCTACCTTAGAGGGGCGGTCGCTGAGGGAGTGCGCTCCCGCACTCCCTCAGCGACCGCCCCTCCACGGCGGTACGCGGGTGTCCCCCGGTCCTGCTACGGCGCGCTGCGCTGCCCCGGAAGGGCCGCCCGGCCGCCGAAGGCGTCCGCGTGCGGCCTGCCGTGCTGCTCGGGCGGGGCCGCGGAGGTCGCTGTCGGGCCCGTCGCGGTGGCCGCCGCGGCCGCCCGTCTCGACGCCGGCGGCACCTGGGAGGGCACCATGGACTCCACGACGGCCGACGACGGTCCGGACGGTCCCGACGACCCCGACGGGCCCCCGGAGTCCCCCTGCGGGCGCCGGGCCCGGTAGGCGGCCCGGTACGCGGCGGGCGAGGAGCCCAGCTGGCGGCGGAAGTGCCCGCGCAGCGCGACGGGCGAGCGGAAGCCGCAGCGGCCCGCCACCTCGTCAACCGAGTAGTCGGACGTCTCCAGCAGCCGCTGCGCCTGGAGAACCCGCTGGGTGATCAGCCACTGGAGCGGGGCGGATCCCGTCAGCGACCGGAAGCGCCGGTCGAAGGTCCGCCGGCTCATGTACGCGCGGGCCGCGAGCGTCTCCACGTCGAACTGCTCGTGCAGGTGCTCCAGGGCCCAGGCGACCACCTCGGCGAGCGGGTCGGCGCCGATTTCCTCCGGCAGCGACCGGTCGAGGTACCGCTCCTGCCCGCCGCTGCGCCGGGGCGGCACGACGAGCCGGCGGGCGAGTGCCCCGGCCGCCTCCGTCCCGTGGTCGGTGCGCACGATGTGCAGACAGAGGTCGATTCCGGCCGCCGTTCCGGCGGAGGTCAGTACGTCGCCGTCGTCGACGAACAGCTCCCGCGGGTCCACATGGACCGACGGGTAGCGCTTGGCGAGCGTCGGCGCGTACATCCAGTGCGTGGTGGCGGGCCGGCCGTCCAGTAAACCGGCGGCGGCGAGCACGAACGCGCCGGTGCACAGGCCGACGATACGGGCGCCCTCCTCGTGCGCCCGGCGCAGCGCGTCGAGCGCCTCGGCCGGTGGCGGCGAGGTGATCGACCGCCAGGCGGGTACGACGACGGTGCCGGCCCGGCTGATGGCCTCCAGCCCGTACGGCGCGGTCAGTTCGAGCCCGCCGGTGGTCCGCAGCGGTCCGTCCTCGCCCGCGCAGACGAGCAGCCTGTAGCGCGGAACTCCGGCGTCCTGGCGGTCAATCCCGAACACCGAGAGTGGGATGGAACTCTCGAAGATGGGGCCGCCGCTGAAGAGCAGCACTGCGACGACCTCGCGGCGGCGCCGTCCGGACAGTTTGCGTCCGGTCTCCGGTGCGGCGGAGTCCTGGCTCATGACGCTAAGCCCCCCTCGGTGTTCGCGTCTCCTCGGTCCTGTCGCTCCTGCACGTTTCCCCTCGGTTTTGCACGAGTCCCCAGTCTTCGATAGTCATGATCGAATCTACTGTGTCCCGTGGCGCCGGAGTGACAAGTTCCGCATCCAGCACTATGTCGACAAGGCAACTTGGCGCGAAGCATTCGATCACGAAGCGTTCCACTCGCGGGGCGCGGAGGGAAGTGCGCCTCACGTGCATGGCCCATCCGCGTAGGGTGCGAGCAGCCCCGTCGGTCCTTTCCTGCCTGGTGACAAGGGGGTTGACAGGCCATTCTGGCAAGGAATGCCGTCCCGGCCGAAGTTGGCTGAAAACCTACGGGCGCGCGTGTGCGAACCCCTCAGTCTCCGGGCGCACACCCCGCCCCGTGACGGCCCCCACGGCGCGCCCCCGCACCCGGCCGTGAGTGCCGGCCCCCGCGGTGCGGGACGCTCTGCCGCCGACTGCTCGCCTCGGCGACCCGCTCCGAACGGCGCAGCAGCACCCGGCAGGCGGCGGTCACGGCGGCCAGCCCGAGAGCGGTCCCGGCCGCGCCGCCGAAGGACGTGCCGTACACGAGGAGGACGACGGGGACCAGGGCACAGCTGAAGGCCGCCCAGCGGACCACATCGCTCGCCGAGTCGGATGCGGACGACGGGGCCGGGGCGGACGGGCGTGCGGGCACGGAAGCTCCCTGATGGCTGCGGGCTGCGGGCTGCGGGCTGTGGCAACGGGCTACGGGCTACGGGTACGGCTGCGAGCTGTTGCTGCGGCCGGCGGCTGCGGTATGACCGGTCGGACCGAGTGGCCAACGACAACCGGCCGCCCCGGTCACTGCCTCGCGCCCCGGATGGCCGGGGAGACGGTCGCCGGCCCGCACCCCTCGCGGGGCCGGCGCCGGGGCGGGCGCGCGGGCGGTCTCGGACAGCGGTCCCTCCTCCGGCGCGGTGCCGGCCCGGACGGGCACCCGCGGGTGGCCGACGGGCTTGTGCCCTTCCCGGCTGGGGGGGGGGCGGGCAGCCGGCGTGGGTGCCCGCCTCGTCCCGGGCGGGCGGGGCGGCGGCGGGGTGCCGGTCAGGCGCCCGGGCGGGCGGGTCGGCGGGGCCTCGGGCGCGCGGTCCGGGCGGGTGGGTGTGGCTGCGTGGGCCGGGCGGGCGGTCCGGGCGGGTGGGTGTGGCCCGGTGGCGGGCTCGTCGCCGGGGCTGTGTCGGTGGCCGCGGGGCCGTCGGCGCGGGCGCGCGCCGTCCTGGCCGGGCGCGGCGGTGCGGGGGTGCTGGTGCGTCGTCCAGGCCGGGGTGGGGCCCGGGGGTGTGTCCGGGCAAGGGCTGGTGACGGTGGCCCGGGGCGGGTCTGCGGTGCGGTGTGGTGGCCGTCCGGGGACCCTGGCGGGGGTGGCCGGATGGGGATGGCCGGGTCGGGGCCGGCGGTGGCTCGCGTGCCGTGGCCGGTCGGCCGGCGCGCCGGGGCGGCTGGGGGCGCGGGGCAGCGCGGGTGGCCCGCGGCCGACTGGTGGCGCGGTGGCGGCCGGGGCGGGTTCGTGCTGGTGGGGAGGGGATGCCGGGGGCGGTGGGGCCCGTGGTGCGTGGGGCGGGGGACGGCTGTAGGGGGCACCCGGCATTGCCATACGGGGCGGGCTCGTGCATGCTCCCTGGAACGCCGTGTGACCGCCGCGGCAGGGTGGCGGGCACTGGGCAGCGGAGGAGTGCCGCCGTACCCTTGGGGGTATGCGGTTGGGAAGATGATTCCCGGACACACCTCCATCGCCAACCGTTGGACCCCTGCTCCTTCCCACGAGGACGTTCTTCGCCGAGACACCGATGGCCGGTCACGAAATCCCTGAACCCGCGGACCGCAGGCAGGTCGCCGATTCCCCGGTCGACCCCCTCGCGGCGGACGAGACGCGCCACTCCTGCGATCCCGCCTTCCAGCACGGGGTGGTCGTCGGCTTCGACGGCTCGACCTCCAGTGAGCGGGCGCTCGCGTACGCCATCGGCATGGCCCGGCGGTCCGGCTCGGGCCTGATCATCGTGCACGTGGCGAACCGGCTGCCCACCACCGTGTGGGCCGGCTGCGAGCCGCCCGTCTTCGTCGACGTACCCGACCACCGCACCGAGGTCCTCGGGCTGGAGCTGGCCTGCGCGGACTACCTGTCCGAGGTGCCGTGGATCCTCGTCGAGCGCGGCGGCGACATCTGCCACGAGCTGGAGGAGGTCGGCCGCGAGTATTCGGCCGACGCCATCGTCGTCGGCTCCACGCACGGCATCGTCGGCCGCATCTTCGGTTCGGTCGCCGGACGGCTGGCGCGGCGCGCGCAGCGGCCGGTCGTCGTCATCCCGTAGCCCTGCTGTTATCCGCCGGTGATACGGCGTCAATTTCCCTCCCCTTGGGCGAAATTCGGCCGCCTCGCGAGGTGGGTTGTGCGCTTGTGAAGGGTATATCCAGGTGGCTGGGAAGCAGCACAACTGCACATGAGCATGAAGGGAGCCCGCCGTGGACAACGACGTCTCTGCGGGGAGCACCACCTCCACTCTCGGCCATCTCGCACTCGGCCTGACACTGCTGGCGTTCGGCGTAGGCAGCACCGGTGTGATCGACAATGTCGCGGCCTCCGACGCCGCGGTTCTCGCGACCTGGGTCGGCGGGGTCGCCCTCTTCGTCGCCGGCCTCTTCGAACTGCGCGCGGGCGACGGCCGTACCGGCACCGCCTTCGCCGGCCTCGGCGCCTTCTGGTTCGCCTGGGGCACCGGCGAGGGCTCCGGGGTCTCCGCGGAGGCCGGCGGACTGTTCATGGTCCTGTGGGCCATGCTGTCGCTCAGCCTGACGGCGGCCGCCTCCGGCAGCGGGCTGCTCGGGCAGGGCGTGTACGGGCTGCTGACGCTCTCCCTGCTGCTCTCCGGCATCGGCTCCTTCGCGGACGCCTCCGCCCTCGGCCAGATCGGCGGCTGGGCCGCCGCACTCGCGGGCCTCGGCGCCTGGTACGGCGCGACGGCGTCGCTCGCCAAGTGGCCCACGTTCCAGGGGCGCGCCGCGGGCCGGGGTGTGACGGCCACCGGCTGAAGCGGCCACTGAGGCCGGTGCAAGGGCGGCACCGGCCGTACGAAAAGGGCGACCCCCGGCGCGTTGGTGGCACGCGCCGGGGGTTGCCCCCTTTGCGGCCGAACCGCCGCCGCTCTCGCGGAGGTGGTTGGCCGCCGTGGGGGTTGCTCGATTGTCGCTTCGGACGTCAGGGGCGGGATTTACTCCACGGTGACGGACTTCGCGAGGTTGCGCGGCTTGTCGATGTCGCGGCCGAGGGCCAGGGCCGTGTGGTAGGCGAGGAGCTGGAGCGGGATGCCCATGAGGATCGGGTCCAGCTCGTCCTCGTTCTTCGGGACGATGATCGTGTGGTCGGCCTTCTCCTGCTCCTGGTGCGCGACCGCGAGGATCTTGCCGCTGCGGGCCTTGATCTCCTCCATCGCGGCCCGGTTCTTCTCCAGCAGGGAGTCGTTCGGGACGATCGCGACGGTCGGCATGGCGGGCTCGATGAGCGCCAGCGGGCCGTGCTTGAGCTCGGAGGCCGGGTACGCCTCGGCGTGGATGTAGGAGATCTCCTTGAGCTTCAGGGAGGCCTCCAGGGCGACCGGGTAGCCCCGGACACGGCCGATGAACATCATCGACTTGGCGTCCGCGTACTCGGCGGCGAGCTTCTTGATGTCGTCCTCGCTCTTGAGGATCTCCTGGATCTGGCCGGGCAGCCTGCGCAGGCCCTCGATGATCCGCTTGCCGTCGGCGACCGACAGGTCACGGATGCGGCCCAGGTGGAGGGCGAGCAGCGCGAAGGCGACGACCGTGTTGGTGAAGCACTTGGTGGAGACGACGCAGACCTCGGGGCCCGCGTGCACGTACACGCCGCCGTCGGCCTCGCGGGCGATGGCGGATCCCACCACGTTGACGACACCGAGCACCCGCGCGCCCTTGCGCTTCAACTCCTGGACGGCGGCCAGCACGTCGTACGTCTCACCGGACTGCGAGACGGCGATGTACAGGGTGTCGGGGTCCACGACCGGGTTGCGGTAGCGGAACTCGGAGGCCGGCTCGGAGTCGGCCGGGATACGGGCCAGGCCCTCGATGAGCGAGGCGCCGATCATGCCGGCGTGGTACGAGGTGCCGCAGCCGAGGATCTTCACGCGGCGGATGCCACGGGCCTCGCGGGCGTCCAGGTTCAGGCCGCCGAGGTGCACGGTGGAGAACTTCTCGTCGATGCGGCCGCGCAGGACGCGGTCCACCGCGTCGGCCTGCTCCGAGATCTCCTTGTGCATGTAGGTGTCGTGACCGCCCATGTCGTACGAGGCGGCCTCCCACTCCACGGTCTCGGGCGTCGCGGTGGTCAGCGTGCCGGAGGTGGTGTACGTACGGAACTCGTCGGCCTTGAGGGTGGCCATCTCGCCGTCGTCGAGGGTGACGATCTGGCGGGTGTGGGCGATCAGCGCGGCGATGTCGGAGGCGACCAGCATCTCCTTCTCACCGATGCCGAGGACGACCGGGGAGCCGTTGCGGGCGACGACGATGCGGTCGTTGAAGTCGGCGTGCATGACGGCGATGCCGTACGTGCCCTCGACGACCTTGAGCGCCTCGCGGACCTTCTCCTCCAGGGTCTCGGCCTGGGAGCGGGCGATCAGGTGGGTGAGGACCTCGGTGTCGGTCTCGGAGGCGAACACCACGCCGTCCGCCTCGAGCTTGGCGCGCAGCTCGGCGGCGTTGTCGACGATGCCGTTGTGGACGACCGCGACCTTGTTCTCGGGGTCCATGTGCGGGTGCGAGTTGATGTCGCTGGGGGCGCCGTGGGTGGCCCAGCGGGTGTGGGCGATGCCGGTGGTGCCGGTGAAGCGCTTGGGGACGCGGGCCTCCAGGTCACGGACCCGGCCCTTGGCCTTGACCATCTTCAGGCCGGTGGACTTCGGGCTGGTGATCACCATGCCCGCCGAGTCGTACCCCCGGTACTCCAGCCGCGCCAGACCTTCCAGCAGCAGCGGAGCCACATCACGCTTACCGATATAGCCGACAATTCCGCACATAAAGTGTTGCCCCTCCAGGTTCGTGGTGTGTGCTCAGCCGTAGACGATGCGGCGCAGTTGCCGGAGTGAGAGCTCCGGTGGTGCCACGGCGCGGTGCGGCAGTTCGGCCGCGATGCGTTCGAAGATCGCGGAGTTCACCTCGCCGCCGGACTGCAGTTCGCGGTGGCGGCGGCGGACGAACTCCTCGGTCGTCTCGTCGAAGTACGCCAGCACGTCGAGCACCACCCGGGCGGCCTCACCGCGCTGGAGCGCGGTGCTGCGGACCAGGTGGTCGATGAGGTCGTCGTGCGACGGGCGGTGTTCGAGCACTCGTAGATATTGAAGGAGTGGGGTGCGGATGGCAACAATCCTGCCCGATATCGGGCAGGAGAGAGGTGAAGGTAGGTCCGATTTGGTCAGAGTTGCTTGAGAACCGCCTGTTTCGCGGTACGAGTCACCCGGAGATACGAGAGTGGTCTACACCTTGACCGGCCCTGGGGCGCGCGGTACGGATGGTGACCGTTCGGTTGCACAAGCCCGCAGTTGCGACGCCCGTCGAAGGGACCAGCTTGTGACACAGCGCAGAACGTTCCCCCGCCTCCGCCTCCTCGGTTCGCTGCTCCTCGTCGTGGCCGCCGGGATCACCGGGATCGGGGCCGCGCCCGGCGGGGCCGCGCCCGGCGGGGCCGCGCCTGGTGGAGCCGCCGCCACGCCCGGCGTGCGGCCGCTCGGCGACATCGTGCCCGTACCCGCCTCCGCACGCCCCGGCGGCAGCCCGTACACCCTCACCGCCCGCACCCGGATCCATGTGGACGACGACTCGCGCGAGGCGCGCCGCGTCGGGGCGTACCTGGCGGACCTGCTGCGGCCCTCCACCGGGTACGCGCTGCCGGTCGTGGACCACGACGGCGGAACCGGCGGCATCCGGCTGCGGCTGAGCGGCCGCGAGGCGGCGCTCGGCGACGAGGGGTACCGGCTGGAGTCCGGGCGCCGGGGCGTCACCATCACCGCCCGTACGCCCGCCGGGCTCTTCCACGGCGTCCAGACACTGCGCCAGCAGCTCCCGGCGTCGGTGGAGGAGGACACCCGGCAGCCCGGCCCCTGGCGGGTCGCCGGCGGGACCATCACCGACACGCCCCGCTACGCCTACCGGGGCGCGATGCTCGACGTCTCGCGGCACTTCTTCACCGTCGAGCAGGTCAAGCGCTACATCGACCAGATGGCGCTGTACAAGATCAACAAGCTGCACCTGCACCTGAGTGACGACCAGGGCTGGCGCATCGCCATCGACTCCTGGCCCCGGCTGGCCACCTACGGCGGCTCCACCCAGGTCGGCGGCGGCCCCGGCGGTTACTACACCAAGGCCCAGTACAAGGACATCGTCGCGTACGCCGCCTCCCGCCACCTGGAGGTCGTGCCCGAGATCGACATGCCCGGCCACACCAACGCGGCCCTCGCCTCGTACGCCGAGCTCAACTGCGACGGCATCGCCCCGCCCCTCTACACCGGCACGGCCGTCGGCTTCAGCAGCCTGTGCGTGGCGAAGGACATCACGTACGACTTCGTCGACGACGTCGTCCGCGAGATCGCCGCGCTCACCCCCGGCCGCTACCTCCACATCGGCGGCGACGAGGCCCACTCCACCAGCCACGAGGACTACGTCACCTTCATGGACCGGGCGCAGGCCACCGTGGTGAAGTACGGAAAGACCGTCATCGGCTGGCACCAGCTCGTCGGCGCCAACCCGGCGGAGGGCGCGCTCGCCCAGTACTGGGGCCTGGACCGTACGAGCGACGCCGAGAAGGCGCGGGTGGCGGCGGCCGCGCGGAACGGCACCGGGCTGATCCTCTCGCCCGCCGACCGGCTCTACCTCGACATGAAGTACACCAAGGACACCCCGCTCGGCCTGTCCTGGGCCGGGTACGTCGAGGTCCAGCGCTCGTACGACTGGGACCCGGCGGCGTACCTCCCGGGCGTGCCCGCTTCAGCGGTCGCCGGTGTCGAGGCGCCGCTGTGGACCGAGACCATCGCGTCGAGCGCGCACATCGACCAGATGGCCTTCCCCCGGCTGCTCGGCGCCGCCGAGCTGGGCTGGTCGCCGGCCGCGACGCACGACTGGGAGACGTACAGGCAGCGGCTCGGGGGGCAGGGGCCGCGCCTGGAGGCGCTGGGCGTCGACTTCTACCGGTCGCCGCAGGTGGACTGGCGTACGGAGTAGGAAAAGAGCCGGGGCGCCGCGCGGAGGACCGTACTCCGCGCGGCGCCCCGGCCGGACCGTGGCTACGCGAACCGGGCGATCGGGTTCGGCAGCGTACCGACGAACTGGAGCGCGCTCGACGGGTCCGCCAGATCCACCATCTGCTTGTTGTTGCGCAGCTGGAGCCGGTTGAGGCACGACAGCGTGAACTCGTCGGCGAACATGTCGTACTGCGCGAACTTGTCCGCCAGCTCCGGCTTCGACTCCTGGTACGCGCGCACGCACTCGGCGACCGTCCGCCAGAAGTCGTCCTCGTCCAGCACACCCCCGGAGGCGAGCGTCGCGCCCAGGAAGCGGAAGAAGCAGTCGAAGACGTCCGTGAAGACCGACAGCAGCTTGGTGTCGTCGGGCACGTCGACCCGGATCCGCTCGACCGCCGGCGGCAGCACCGCGTCCGGGTCCATCACCACGATCTCCTCGGCGATGTCCTTGAAGATCGCCCGCTGGACCGTGCCGCCCTCGATCACCAGGATCACGTTCTCGCCGTGCGGCATCCACGCCAGGTCGTACGCGTAGAAGGTGTGCAGGATCGGCAGCAGGTACGCGTCCAGGTAGCGGCGCAGCCACTCCGTCGGCGCCAGCCCCGACTCGGCGATCAGCGCGGCCGCGAACGACGCGCCCTCGTGGTCGGTGTGCAGCAGGGACGCCATGGTCGCCAGGCGCTGGCCCTCGGCGATGGTCGGCACCGGGGACTCGCGCCACAGCGCGGCGAGCATCTTGCGGTACGGGGAGTACCGGTCGGTCGCGGCCTCGTACTCCAGGTGCCGGTAGCCGACCGCCGCACGCTCACGGATGATCGAGAAGCGGGCCGCCTTCAGGACGTCGTCGCCGTCGATCAGGTTGGCCAGCCAGTCGTTGATGGCCGGGGTCGCCTCCATGTACGCGGCGGACAGGCCGCGCATGAAGCCCATGTTGAGGACCGAGATGGCCGTCTTCACGTAGTGCTTGGCCGGGTCGTTCGTGTTGAAGAACGTACGGATCGACTGCTGCGCCAGGTACCGGTCGTCGCCCTCGCCGAGGAAGACCAGGCGCTGCTGGGCGATCTCGGCGGCGAACGTGACGGACAGCTTGTTCCACCACTGCCAGGGGTGGACCGGCATGAGCAGGTAGTCGGCGAAGTCCAGACCCTGGTCGGCGAGCGTCTTGGCGAAGCCGTCGACGGTGTCGTCGCCGAGCTCGGCGCGGACGAACGTCTCGTAGTCGATGCCCGCGCCGGCCGTGAAGGTGGTGCGGTCGCGGCGCGCGGCCAGCCAGATCAGCTGGATGGGGTTGGCCGCCTCCGGCGCGTACGCGTGGTACTCGTCGATGCCGAAGCCGAGCCGCCCGTTGTTGGCGACGAAGCACGGGTGGCCCTCGGTCATGCCCGTCTCGACGGCCTGGAAGTCCGCCTTGGCCAGTTCGGCGGCCGGGACCTGCGGCTTGGTCGACTTGAACGCCGTACCGGAGAGCGTGGAGGAGATCTCCTCCAGGTAGACCGGCAGGATCTCGTCGCTCAGGCCGAGCGAGCCGCGCAGCTCGATGATGAACCGCAGCGCGTCCAGCGGGAGCTGCTCGGCGCCCTGGTGGCGGCTGATGGAGTCGGCGTCCACCTGCCAGTGGTCCAGGGCGAACCGGTCGGCGGTGAAGCGGTACTCGACCGTGCCGTCGTCGCTGAGGACGCGGTACCGGTTGCCGCCCAGCGACTCGGGGGTGAGCAGCCGCTCGTGGGTGAACTCGGCGAGGCCCTTGCGGACGAGGAGGCGGTTGGCGTGCGCCCAGCGGTCGGGCGTGAGGTGCGCGACGGGGTTCATGGGGCTCATCGGTCGGCCCCCACGGCCGCGTGGAACTGCTCCCGGGTGCACACGCTGAGGTACGCGTCCTTCTCCGGCTTGGCTATCTTCTCCACGATCTCGAAGCCGACGGCCTCGTTGAGCGCGTGGACGGCCTTGTTGCGTACGTCGGGCTCGACGACGACCCGCTCGGTCGCGGGGTCGGCGAACAGCTCCGCCATCACGGCCGTGATGACGGCACGGGTGAAGCCGTGGACGGGTGTGTCGGTCGGGGCGACCAGGAAGTGCATGCCGACGTCGCCCGGCTGGGCGTCGTACAGGCCGACCAGCTCGACCTTCGACGGGTCGTACCGCTCCATGAGGAACGCGGGCTTGCCGTCGCGCAGGCCGATGAAGGCGTCGTGGTGCTCATTGGCGGCGATGGCCATGTACTCGCGCTCGACGTCCGCGACGGTGTGGTGCTGCATCAGCCAGAAGGCGGCCTTCGGGTGCGTGACCCAGCTGTGGACCAGCTCGCCGTCCGTGAGCGGGTCGAGGGGGCGGAAGGTGAAGGTGCCGACATTGGTGGTGGTGGCGGTGGTGCCGGTGGTGCTCATACGGCGAACTCCTGGAACGCGATGGACTTCTCGACGGGGTAGTACTCGGAGCCCAGCAGTTCGCCGATGATGTACGCGTTGCGGTAGGCGCCCATCCCCAGGTCGGGGCTGGTGATCGAGTGGGTGTGCACGCCGGCGTTCTGCAGGAAGATGCCTCGGCCGGTCGTGTCGATGGAGTAGTTGCGGGCGACGTCGAAGCGGCCCTGCCCGTCCCAGCGGATGCGGTCCTTGACGGGGTTCAGGAACTCGGGCGTGACGTATTTGTAGCCGGTGGCGAGGATCAGGCCGTCGGTCTCGATCGTGAAGTCCTTGCCCTGCTCCTCCTGGCGCAGGCCGAGCGTGTACGTGCCGTTCTCGTACGTCGCGGTGTTCAGCGAGGAGTTGGTGAGCAGGCGCGTGGGGACCGGGCCGCCGAGGTTCTTCTGGTACAGCAGGTCGAAGATGGCGTCGATCAGCTCGCCGTCGATGCCCTTGAACAGGCCCTTCTGCTGCGTCTCCAGGCGGTAACGGGTGGCTTCGGGCAGGGCGTGGAAGTAGTCCACGTACTCCGGGGAGGTCATCTCCAGCGTGAGCTTGGTGTACTCCAGCGGGAAGAAGCGCGGCGAGCGGGTGACCCAGTTCAGCCGGTAGCCGTGGACGTCGATCTCGCTGAGCAGGTCGTAGTAGATCTCGGCGGCGCTCTGGCCGCTGCCGACGAGGGTGATCGACTTCTTCTTCTGGAGCGCCTCCTTGCTGGGGAGGTACCGCGAGTTGTGGATGACGTCGCCGTCCAGGCCCTGGCAGGCGTCCGGGATGTACGGCGGGGTGCCGGTGCCCAGGACGAGGTGGCGGGCGCGGAACGTTTCGCCGGCGGTGGTACGGACCGCGTACAGCTCCTCTTCGGCGTCGTACTCGACCGTCGTCACCGTGGTGGAGAAGCGGACGCTGCTCAGCTTGCCGGCGGCCCAGCGGCAGTAGTCGTTGTACTCGGTCCGCAGCGGGTAGAAGTTCTCGCGGATGTAGAACGAGTACAGTCGGCCGTTCTCCTTGAGGTACTGGAGGAAGGAGTACGGCGAGGTCGGGTCGGCGAGGGTGACGAGGTCCGACATGAACGGCGTCTGGAGGTGGGCGCCTTCGAGGAACATCCCCGAGTGCCACTCGAAGTTCGGCTTCGATTCGAGGAAGACGCCGTTCAGCTCGTCGATCGGCTCCGTCAGGCAGGCGAGGCCGAGGTTGAACGGACCCAGTCCGATACCGACGAAATCGTGGATGTCACGAGGCGTGGACAAGGTTCTCTCCAAGGTACTGCTCGGCGTGGCCGGCGATCAGGTCGAGGACGGCGGTGATGTCGTGCACGGTCGTCTCGGGGTTGAGCAGGGTGAACTTGAGGTACTGGCGGCCGTCGACCTTCGTACCGGCGACGACGGCCTCGCCCGACGCGAACAGCGCCTTGCGGGCGTGGAGGTTGGCGCGGTCAATCTCGGTGGGCGAGGTGACGTCGGCCGGGATGTAGCGGAAGACGAGGGTGGACAGCGACGGCTCGACGACGACGTCGTAGCGCGGGTCGGCGGCCAGCACGTCCCAGCCTGCGGCGGCCAGGTCGCACACCTCGTCGAAGAGCTGCCCGACACCGTCGGCGCCCATGACGCGCAGCGTCATCCACAGCTTGAGCGCGTCGAAGCGGCGGGTGGTCTGGAGCGACTTGTCGACCTGGTTGGGGATCCGCTCTTCGAGCGTGCGGCGCGGGTTGAGGTACTCCGCGTGGTACGTCGCGTGGCGCAGCGTGGCGCCGTCGCGGACCAGCAGGGCGGAGGAACTGACCGGCTGGAAGAACGACTTGTGGTAGTCGACCGTGACCGAGTCGGCGCGCTCGATGCCGTAGAGGAGGTGGCGGCGGGTGGGGGAGGCGAGCAGGCCGCAGCCGTACGCGGCGTCGACGTGCATCCAGGCGCCGTACTGGGCGGCCAGCTCGGCGATCTCCGGGAGCGGGTCGATGGACCCGAAGTCGGTGGTGCCGGCGGTCGCGACGATCGCCATGGGGGTCAGCCCCTGGGCGGCGCACAGCTCCAGCTCGGCGGCGAGGGCGACGGACTGCATGCGCTTGTCGCGGTCGGTGGGGATCGCGATGACGGCCTGGGGGGAGAGGCCGAGGAGCTTGGCCGACTTCTGGACGCTGAAGTGGCTGCACTCGGAGGTGAAGATCCGCAGTTTCGCCAGGTCGGCGGCCTTGGCCTCCTCGCGGGCGAGGAGCAGGGCCTGCAGGTTGGACTGCGTACCGCCGCTGGTGAACACCCCGTCGGCGGCCGGGCCGAGGCCGATGCGGCCGGTGGTCCAGTCGACCAGCTTCCGCTCGATGAGGGTGCCGCCGGCGCTCTGGTCCCAGGTGTCCAGGGAGGAGTTGACGGCGGAGAGGACCGCCTCGCCGAGGACGGCGGGGATCACGACCGGGCAGTTGAGGTGGCCCAGGTAGCGGGGGTGGTGGAAGTAGACGGCGTCGCGGAGGTAGACCTGCTCCAGCTCGTCGAGCGCGGCGGAGGCGTCACCGAGCGGCCGGTCGAGGTCGACGGCGGAGATGAGCGGGGCCAGTTCGTCGGGGGTGACGCCGGTGAACGGCTGTCGGGTGGAGGCGAGCCGGTTCGCCACCCGCTCGACTCCTTCGGTGACGGAACGCCGGTACTGCTCGGCGGTTGCGTCATTGAGCAGGTGCGAGCGCATGCGATGTCCTCCCGGGTACGGGGACTTGATCGGCCCTCAGGGGACAGGAGGGGTTTGAGGAGCCGCGGTGGTAAGTAAGGTTAGCCTAACCTAATTTGAACCTGCAACGGATGCGGGCCTCTCACAGGGCCCATCCGTTGCACGGCCGTTGCACGGCGGTGCGGCGCCCTGGCGGGCGCGGTGCGGTGCCCCTGGCGGGCTCCCAGGCAGGCGCCTGAGCCCCGCCGTGGGCGGGCCTGCGCACCGGCCGGGCGCCCGGGGCTGGACCCCCGGCCTGGGACCGCGCCGTGCCCGGTGACGTTCCGGGCGTGCGTCCGGGCCTGCCCGCGTGCGTCCGGGCCTGCGGCGGCACGGGGCCGGCGGCGGGCCGGCCGCGTGATGCACCGTCTGGCGCCCGCACCCGGCCGCAACGCCCGCGTCTTGCACGGCCGGACGTGACCGCCCCGGCTTGCGTCCCGGGTGGGTGCCGGGACTTGGGCTCGGGAGCGACGACCTGGGTGTCCGGCGGCTCGGGCGGGATCCGGCCGTGGACGGCGGCGCCCTGGACACCGGCACCGGCGACCCGGGCCGCCCGCTCGGGCGCGTGGCCGTGGTGCGAGGCCACTGGTCACGCGTCCCCCGGCGGATCCCCGGGGTTCCGGCCCGTCAGGGCGCCGGCACGGCGTACGTCCCGGACCGGGCGCTCTGGGACGGACGCGCGGTCGGGGGCGGACGCGCGGTCGGGGACGGGGCCTACGCCTCGTCCTCGGCCGCGTCCGGGGCCTCCCGGAGCGCGTCCTCGCTCAGGCCCTTGCGCCAGTAGCCGACGAACGTCACGCGCCGGCGATCGATGCCGCGCTCGTTGACCAGGTGGCGGCGGAGCGCCTTCATCGAACCGGACTCGCCCGCGATCCAGGCGTACGGAGCCGTGCCGGACAGCTCGGCGGCGCGTACGGCGTCGACGGCGGCGGGCGCGCCCTCCTCCCGGACCAGCCAGGTGACGGTCGCGTCCGCCTCGGTCGCCAGCTCCAGCCGGTCGGCGGCGTACGGGACTTCGAGCCACACCCGCGCCCTGGTCCCGGCCGGCAGCCACTCCAGGATCGACGAGGCGGCGGGCAGCGCCGTCTCGTCGCCCCAGATCAGCACCTCGTCCGCGTCCTCGGGCAACCGGAAACGCACACCGGTGTTGTCGGCGACCGTCGGGCCGAGGACGACCACCCGGTCGCCCTCCGAGGCCTGCGCGGCCCAGCGGCACGCGGGACCGCCGTCCTCGTGGAGGGCGAAGTCGATGTCCACCTCGTCCGGGTCCTGGCGCTGCTCCCGCACGGTGTACGAGCGCATCACCGCCCGTACGTCGTCCGGCATGGCCCGCCACGCGCCGAGCGCGCCGTACAGGTCCCCGTCCGCCACCGGCGGCATGACCGGCTCCGGCTGGCCCGGGTGCGGCAGGAACAGTGACAGGCTCTGGTCGCGGCCCCCGGCGGCGAAACCTTTCAGCTCGTCACCGGTCGCCCCCGTGAAGGTGACGCGGACCAGCGACGGGCCGAGCCGCCGGGCCCGCGCCACCTTCAGGGAGAAGAAACCGAACATGCGGCTCAGGCCACCTTCTTGGCGTTCTCGATCGCCTTGGCGAGGTCCTCGAGCAGGACCGCGCACTTGTCGTACGAGTAGATCGGCTCGGTGAAGCGCGGGATGACCTGACCGGCCTTCACGGCCGGAAGCTGGGCCCAGGTCGGCTTGGACTTCAGGTCGGCGGGCTGGATGGCCTGGCTGCGGTTGTCCATCATGATGATGTCGGCCGGGTACGTGTCGAGGTTCTCCCAGCTGAGCTCCTCGAAGTAGCCCTGGGCGTTCACCTTCGGCTTCACGAACTTCACGCCCAGCTCCTCGAAGTACGCGGTGTCCGCGGACATCTTGGCGAGCGAGACGTAGAACAGCTCCGCGCTGGCCGAGCCGATCATGACGCGGATCTCCGGCCGCGCCTTGGCGGCGGCGCGCAGCGTGGCGGCTGCCTTCTCGAAGCGGGCCTTGGCGTCGACCGTCTTCTTGGCCTTCAGGTCCGCCCCGAGGGACTCGGCCAGCTCGGCGTGGCGCGCCAGGGCCTTCGGCATGGTGGTGTTGGCGGCCCACAGCGCGACGGTCGGCGCCAGCTTGACGATCTTGTCGTGGGACTGCGGCGGCAGGTACCACAGGACGTCCTTGTCCCACATCGCCGAGACCAGCAGCTCGGGCTCGAGCTTCAGGTACTCCTCGATGTTGAAGGTGCCCCAGACGTTGCCGAGGTTCTTCACCTTGGTGACGTCGAGGTCGCCGGCCTGGATGTCCGGCTTGTCCTTACCGGTCTTGGGGTCCTTGACGGTCGTCGGGCCGAAAACGCCCTTGACCTCGATGTCGTAGTCGTGCAGTGCGGCGGCGGTGCCGATGAAGGCGACGATGTTCTTCGGGGTGGACTTCAGCTCGACCGCCTTGCCGCGGTCGTCCGTGAACTTCCAGGGGCCGGACTTCTCGCCGGCCGCGGACGAGCTCTTGCTGTCCTTTTTGTCGCCACCGCATGCGACGAGCGCGGCGCCGAGCCCGATGGCGCCGCCCGCGGCGAGCAGGCCGCGACGGGTGAGATGGGAGGCTCGGGCGTTGCTGGGCATGGCGGAGTCGCTTTCGTACGGCCGTATTCGGCCACTGGGCAAGTTCGAGGGTAGGTTAGCCTAACCTCACGCGTTGTCCAGAGGGTGCCCCGGTGTGTGGTGGAGCACGCCACGGCAGCGGCCGGCCGCCGCCCCGGGGGGACGGCGGCCGCCACGTACCCCCGCCCGTCAGGCGGAAAGCCCCAACTCCCTTGCGATCAGCATGCGCTGGACCTCGCTCGTGCCCTCGCCGATCTCCAGGATCTTGGAGTCCCGCCACATCCGGGCCACCGGATACTCGTTCATGAAGCCGTAGCCGCCGTGGATCTGGGTGGCCTCGCGGGCGTTGTCGACGGCGACGGTCGACGAGTACAGCTTCGCCAGCGCCGCCTCCTTCTTGAACGGCTCGCCGCTCACCAGCCGGGAGGCGGCGTCACGCCAGCCGACACGGGCCATGTGCGCCCGCATCTCCATGTCGGCGATCTTGAACTGGATGGCCTGGTTGTCGCCGATCGGCCGCCCGAACGCATGCCGCTCCTTGGCGTACTTCACCGACTCGTCCACACACCCCTGCGCCAGGCCCGTCGCCAGCGCCGAGATGGCGATCCGGCCCTCGTCGAGGATGCGCAGGAACTGGGCGTACCCCCGCCCCTCCTCACCCAGCAGGTTCGCCACCGGGACGCGGACGTCGGAGAAGGACAGCTCACGGGTGTCCGAGGCGTTCCAGCCGACCTTCGAGTAGGGCGCCGCCACCGTGAAGCCGGGGGTGCCGGACGGGACGATGATGGAGGAGATCAGCGGCTTGCCGTCGGGGGTGCGGCCGGTGACGGCGGTGACCGTGACCAGGCCCGTGATGTCCGTACCCGAGTTGGTGATGAAGCACTTGGAGCCGTTGATGACCCACTCGTCGCCGTCCCGGACGGCCGTGGTGCGGGTGCCGCCCGCGTCGGAGCCCGCGCCCGGCTCGGTCAGCCCGAACGCGCCGAGGATCTCGCCGCCGCACATGCGCGGCAGCCACTGCTGCTTCTGCTCCTCGGTGCCGAAGCGGTAGACCGGCATCGCGCCGAGCGAGACGCCCGCCTCCAGGGTGATGGCCACGGACGAGTCCACCCGGGCCAGCTCCTCCAGCGCGATCCCGAGGGCGAGGTAGTCACCGCCCATGCCGCCGTACTCCTCCGGGAAGGGCAGCCCGAACAGGCCCATCTGCCCCATCTCGCGAACGATCTCGTACGGGAACTCATGGCGCTCGTAGAAGTCCCCGATCTTCGGGGCGACGACCTCGTGGGCGAACTCCTCGACGGTGCGGCGCAGTTCCTCGTGCTCCGGTGAGAGCCGGTGGTCCAGGGACATGACTCAGGACTCCTTGTGGGAGGCCGCGCCGCCGAGGGCGCGGACGGTGCGGGACGGGCTGGGTCGGCCCAGTTGTCCGGCCAGCCACACGCTCGTGGCGGTGAGCCGGCCGAGGTCGACCCCGGTGTCGATGCCGAGGCCGTGAAGCATCCACACGAGGTCTTCGGTGGCGAGGTTGCCGGTGGCGGACTTGGCGTACGGACAGCCGCCGAGGCCGCCGGCGGAGGCGTCGACGGTGGTGACGCCGTGCTGGAGGGCGGCGAGGGTGTTGGCGAGCGCCTGGCCGTAGGTGTCGTGGAAGTGCACGGCCAGCGCGCCCGTCGGAATGCCCGCCTCGTTCAGGGCGGTGAGGAGCCGGGTCACGTGACCGGGCGTGGCCACGCCGATGGTGTCGCCCAGGCTCAGCTCGTCGCAGCCCATGTCCTTCAGCCGACGGCACACGGCGACCACCTGGTCGACCGGGACGGGGCCTTCCCAGGGGTCGCCGAAACACATGGACAGATAGCCGCGCACGGTGAGGCCGTGCTCCACCGCACGGGTGACGACCGGGGCGAACATGGCGAGCGCCTCGTCCACCGTCCGGTTCAGGTTGGCCTTCGCGAACGACTCCGTGGCGCTCGCGAACACGGCCACCTCCCGCGCCCCGAGCGCCAGCGCCCGGTCCAGGCCGCGCTCGTTCGGCACGAGGACCGGCAGGCGTACGCCTTCGAGGTCCTTGACGAGCGGGAACAGCCGCTCGGCGTCGGCGAGCTGGGGCACCCACGTGGGGTGGACGAAGCTGGTCGCCTCGATCGTCGTGAGCCCGGCGTCCGCGAGGCGCCGGATGAACTCGGCCTTCACCTCGGTCGGGACGGTGCCCTGCTCGTTCTGCAGCCCGTCGCGCGCGCCCACCTCATGGATCCGGACGCGGGCCGGCAGCCCGGGCGCGGGGACGGTCATGGGAAGCCCTGTGGTCATGCCTCCACCTCCTCCTTGGGAATCACCACGGCCAGCACCTGGTCCATGGCGACGGTGGTGCCGGGCGTGACGTCCAGCTCGGCGACGGTGCCGTCGTGCGGGGCGGAGATGACGTGCTCCATCTTCATCGCCTCGACGACGACGAGCCCCTGCCCGGCCGTCACCTCGTCCCCGACGGCCACCTTCACGACGGTGACCGTCCCGGGCATGGGCGCGGTGAGCGAGTCGGCCCCGGCGTGCGCGGTCCGGTCCAGGGATGCCTCGACGGGGTCGTGGTCCAGGACGTTCCAGCTGTCCCCGTCCCGGCCGAGCCAGGTCCCGGCACGGTGGAAGGTGTGGGTGAGGCCGTCCACGGTGACCGTGACCCGGTCGTCGCTCACGCGCGCGTGGCCCCGGGTGCGGTGGGCGACCGGCTCGTGGCCCGGGACGCGCAGCCAGTGCGTGACCGGTACGGGCTCCCCGCCCAGCCGCCAGCCGCTGGGCACCGAGAACGGGTCGGTCCAGCCGGTGGCGTCCGCCCGGGGCCGCAGCGCGTCCTCCCGTACCGCCGCGGCGGCTTCGTACACCTCGTCGGGGACCCCGCTCGGGACCAGCGCGTCCACGTCCCGCTCCACCAGGCCCGTGTCCAGGTCACCGGTGACGACGTCCGGGTGGGCGAGCAGACGGCGCAGGAAACCGGCGTTCGTCGGTACGCCGAGCGTGACCGTGCCGGCGAGGGCCGCCCGGAGCTTGCGCAGGGCGGTCGGCCGGTCGGGCGCGTGGACGATGACCTTCGCCAGCATCGGGTCGTACAGGCTGGAGACCTCCGTACCCTCACTCAGACCCGAGTCCGTCCGCACCCCCTCGCCCTGCGGCTCGCTGAGCGCCAGCACCGTGCCGCCCGACGGCAGGAAACCGCGCGAAGGATCCTCCGCGCAGAGCCGGGCCTCGATGGAGTGGCCGGAGAGCGTGATGTCGCCCTGGGCGAACCCGAGCGGCTCCCCGGCGGCCACCCGCAACTGCCACTCCACCAGGTCCACACCCGTGATCAGCTCGGTCACCGGGTGCTCCACCTGGAGCCGGGTGTTCATCTCCATGAAGTAGTACGCGGACGGATCGCCGCCCGGGACGATGAACTCCACCGTCCCCGCACCCCGGTAGCCGCACGACCGGGCCGCCTGGACCGCCGCCTCGCCCATCGCCGCGCGGGTCTTCTCGTCCAGCAGGACCGACGGGGCCTCCTCGATGATCTTCTGGTGGCGGCGCTGGAGCGAGCACTCGCGCTCGCCCAGGTGGACGACATTGCCGTGCCCGTCCGCCAGCACCTGGATCTCGATGTGCCGGGGCCGGTCGATCCACCGCTCGACCAGCAGCGTGTCGTCGCCGAACGACGCCCGCGCCTCGCGCCGCGCCGCCGCGATCTCCTCCAGCAGGGCCGACTCCACCCGCGTGAGGCGCATGCCCTTGCCGCCGCCGCCCGCCGACGGCTTCAGCAGCACCGGCATGCCGATCTCGCGCGCCGCCGCCGCCAGTTCGTCGTCGCTCAACCCGCTCCCGGAGGAGCCGGGCACGACCGGAACGCCAGCGGCCTTCACGGTCTCCTTGGCGCGGATCTTGTCACCCATGAGGGCGATGGCCTCGGCCGGCGGGCCGATGAAGACCAGCCCCGCGTCCTCGCACGCTTGCGCGAAGCCGGCGTTCTCCGCCAGGAAGCCGTACCCCGGGTGGACCGCCTGCGCGCCGGTCCGCGCCGCCGCCTCCAGCAGCCGGTCCACGCGCAGATAGCTCTCGGCGGCGGCCGGCGGCCCGATCCGTACCGCCGTGTCCGCCTCCCGTACGTGCCGGGCGTCGGCGTCCGCGTCACTGAAGACGGCCACCGAGCGGATGCCGAGGGCCCGCAGCGTACGGATCACGCGGACCGCGATCTCACCTCGGTTGGCCACCAGGACGGTGTCGAACATCGTCGTTCCCCTCACATCCGGAAGACGCCGAACTGGGGGTCACCCAGAGGCGCGTTGGCACAAGCGGTCAAGGCGAGACCCAGCACCTGGCGGGTCTCCAGCGGGTCGATCACGCCGTCGTCCCAGAGGCGGGCCGTCGCGTAATAGGCGCTCCCCTGCTGCTCGTACTGCGCGCGGATCGGGTCCTTGAACGCCTCCTCGTCCTCGGCGGACCAGGACTCCCCGCGCGCCTCCAGCTGGTCGCGCTTGACGGTGGCGAGGACGGAAGCGGCCTGCTCACCGCCCATGACGGAGATCTTGGCGTTGGGCCACATCCACAGGAAGCGCGGGCTGTACGCCCGGCCGCACATCGAGTAGTTGCCGGCGCCGTACGAACCGCCGACGACGACCGTCAGCTTCGGCACGCGCGTGCAGGCGACGGCCGTGACCATCTTGGCGCCGTGCTTGGCGATGCCGCCCGCCTCGTAGTCCCGGCCGACCATGAAGCCGGAGATGTTCTGGAGGAACAGCAGCGGGATGCCGCGCTGGTCGCACAGCTCGATGAAGTGCGCGCCCTTCTGGGCGGATTCGGCGAACAGGATGCCGTTGTTGGCGACGATGCCGACCGGGTGGCCGTGGATCCGGGCGAATCCGGTGACCAGGGTCTGCCCGAACTCCGACTTGAACTCCTGGAACCGGGAGCCGTCCACGATCCGGGCGATGATCTCCCGGGCGTCGTAGGGCGTCCGCGAATCGACCGGCACCGCCCCGTACAGCCCCGCCGGGTCGACCTTCGGCTCCTCGGCGGGCTCCACCGACCAGGGCAGCGGGCCCCGGGAGGGGAGCGTCGAGACGATGTTCCGGACGATGCGGAGGGCGTGCGCGTCGTCCTCCGCGAGGTGGTCGGTGACCCCGGACGTACGGGAGTGGACCTCGCCGCCGCCCAGCTCCTCCGCCGTGACGACCTCGCCGGTCGCCGCCTTCACCAGCGGCGGGCCACCCAGGAAGATCGTGCCCTGGTTCCGTACGATCACGGCCTCGTCGCTCATCGCGGGGACGTACGCCCCACCGGCCGTGCACGAGCCGAGGACGGCGGCGATCTGCGGGATGCCGGCGCCCGACATACGGGCCTGGTTGTAGAAGATCCGCCCGAAGTGCTCCCGGTCGGGGAAGACCTCGTCCTGCTTGGGCAGGAACGCCCCGCCCGAGTCCACCAGGTAGACGCAGGGGAGCCGGTTCTCCAGGGCCACCTCCTGGGCACGGAGGTGCTTCTTCACCGTCATCGGGTAGTACGTGCCGCCCTTGACGGTCGCGTCGTTCGCCACGACGACGACCTCCCGGCCGCTCACCCGGCCGATACCGGCGATCACCCCGGCGGCCGGCGCCTGGTCGTCGTACATCCCGTTCGCCGCGAGGGGCGCCAGCTCCAGGAACGGCGAGCCGGGGTCCAGGAGGGTGTCCACGCGGTCGCGCGGCAGCAGCTTGCCGCGCGCGGTGTGCCGGGCGCGGGCCTTGTCACCGCCCCCCAGCCGGGCGGCGGCCAACCGGGCGCGCAGCCCGTCGGCCAGCTCGTGGTGCGCCGCCTCATTGGCCTGCCAGGCGGCGGAGGCCGGATCTGCCGTGCTGGTCAGCACGGGCGCCTGCTGCATCATGCCCCCAGGTTAATGACCGTTAACGTGTGTCCATCAGGTTAACGACCGCTAACCGCCTTGTCTAGAATCAATCCCATGAGCACCAGGACCGACGCCCCGACGCGCCGCGAACAGATCCTCAAGGAGGCCGCCCGCCTCTTCGCCGAGCGCGGCTTCCACGGCGTAGGCGTCGACGAGATAGGAGCCGCCGTCGGCATCAGCGGCCCCGGCCTCTACCGGCACTTCCCCGGAAAGGACGCCATGCTGGCCGAGCTGCTGGTCGGCATCAGCGAGCGGCTCCTCGACGGCGGCCGGCGACGCGTACAGGAGGCGGCGGGCGACCCCGAGGCGCTGCTCGGCTCGCTCATCGACGGGCACATCGACTTCGCGCTCGACGACCGCCCCCTGATCACCCTGCACGACCGCGAGCTGGACCGCCTCCGGGAGGCCGACCGAAAGAGGGTGCGGCAGCTCCAGCGGCAGTACGTCGAGCTATGGGTCTCGGTGGTCCGCGAGCTCTACCCGGCGCCCCCGGAGGCGGAGGCCCGGGCGACCGTCCACGCCGTGTTCGGCCTCCTCAACTCGACCCCGCACATCGGCCTGCTCGGCCGCACCGCCATGGAGGCCCTGCTGCGGAGGCTCGCCCACGGGGCGATCGGCACCCTGGCGGGGTGAGCGCCCTGCCCATGGTGGGCGTGTGGGCCGCCCTCTCTCCGAGTGTGGCGGGCTCCGGCGTCCCGTCAAGGGCGCTCCCTTCGGTCGCGTCGCTTCGCGATGGGCTTCGCCCACCCTTGACCGGCCGCCTCCGCCCGCCTTTTCCCACTCGGAGGGCGGCCCGGGGGAACGGGCCCGGGAGGGGCGCCCCTTTCCCGTGCCGTTCGTGGCCGGGAGGCGGGTGCCGCAGGGGGCGCGGCAGAGGAATGGGGCGGCGCGGCTCGGCTAAGCGGCGGGCGGCCGTCTTCCGGTTGCGGTGCAGGACCTCGCTTCGGTGGGTGGTGGGTGCGCGGCAGTGGCATGGGGCATCCGGGGTCGGCTCGGCGACTGCGGGCGGGTGAGGGGCTGGGGTTCAGGCAGGTGGCTGGGGTGGGGTGGGGGCTGGGCCGGGGTGTCGCCCCGCACGGCGGCCGGGGTGAAGGAGTGGGTGCGGCTGGGACGTGGTGGGGGTCGGGTGCCTGGTCGGGCCCCGGGGTTGGGGCGTTGTGGGCGGTGTGGGACACCGTTCGGAGCGTGGTTGTCGGGGTCGGGGTGTCCCATCCCGCCCACAACTCCGATGGTCGCCGGAGGGGGCGTCCCTTCCCGGACTGCCCCGGATGGGGGAGCAGCGGGAGCTCGGCGACTGGACGCACCCCGCTGCGCCTGACTGTTCGGGAGAGCCGGAGGCCAAGTCGCACCAGGCAGGCTTAGCTCGTCACGGCTGAGCGGCTCCACCCGCCCCAGCCCCGAACCCACCCCAGCCACCTGCCTGAACCCCAGCCCCCCACCCGGCCGCAGTCGCCGAACCCAGCCCAGAAGCCCCATCGCACTGCCGCGCACCCACCACTCACCGGAGCGAGGTCTTGTGCCGCAACCGGGAGACGGGCCGCAGCCGCTTAGCCGAGCGCCGCCGCCCCATTCCTCTGCCGCGCCTGTCCCGGCCGAGCCGCCTCGGCCACGAGCGCCCGGAAAGGGGCTGGTCCCCCGGGATGCCTGCTCCCCGGGGCCGCCCTCCGAGAGAAAACGCGCGGGCGGAGGTGGCCTGTCAAGGGTGGGCGAAGCCCATCGGCGAAGCCGACGCGAAGCGCCCTTGACAGGGTGCCGGAGCCCGCGACTCTCGGAAGCGAGGGCGGCCCGGAACGGCAACCATGACCAGACGGCCCACCCCCCGACGGTAGGGTTCGGATCTTCGGTTGCGTCGGCTTCCGGAGTCCACGAAAGCAGCACCTGCGATGAACGCCGCCCCGCTGCCCTCACAGCACCGCCTCGACGCCGCCCTGGATCGTCTGGCCGTCACCTTCCGGGGCATGACCGCCCGCCCCGACGAGTCCAACTGCGAGTGCCACTGGGGCAGCGCCGAAGACCTCGCGTTGCTGAAGGCGCCGGACGTGGAGCTGTACCCCGATCTCCTGGACCGTACGTGGCGGGCCTCCGACTGGACCGACTGCGGGGCGGTGCTGCGACGCGTATTGCCCCAGTTCTCCCGGGCGCTCGTCGGCGGTCTCGTCAAGCCCCGGTTCGGCATGTACGAGGTCGGACGCTGGTTCGCGATCGGCCAGTGGGTGCGGTGGCCCGCCGACCAGGCCGCGCCGGTACGGGAGTTCCTGGACGCCTGGTGGGTCCACACCCTCACGGATCCGGACCCCGTCGTACCCGCGTACGAGCTGTTCGCGCTGGTCGCCGAAGCCTCCGGCACGCTCACCCCGTGGCTCGCCACCTGGGAGTCCCTCGGTCACGTCCAGGCCGTCGAACATCTGGCCGAGGCGGCGGACCGCTGGGAGGAGGACCTGCTGGGTGACGAACTCCCCTGGGAGAGCTGGCACGACGGGGAGCGGATGCGCGCTGAACTGACCGCCTGGCTGGCCCGCCGCGCGGCCGTACCTACCTGACCGGCTCGTCCTCCGGCGGGCGGTCGTGCCAGCCGGTCGCGAGGAGGTCCAGGGCGTCCGGGGGTCTCCGGACTCGGGGCGCGCATTCCTCGCACGCGTACACGTTGAACCCCGGACCCGATCCGGCCTGGACCTCGGCGACCAGCACGGGCGTCTCGGTGAGCCGGTCGCACCGTACGCACATCCGCACCGGGCGCCGCGCCGGTCACCCGGTCAGCCCGAGCAGGTACGGGCGCACCAGTGCCGTCTCGGCGCCGTCCAGTGACTCGTCCAGCCCGTACGGCGACCGCAGCGACGGAAGGCTGGGCGGGGCCTGTGCGGCTGGGCGGGCGGGAGGTGCCTCTGGGGCGCGTGGGGGTACGAACAGGCTCCTCGCCCATCGGACAACGGCGTGGATAAGCTCGGTCACGTCGGTCTGCTTTCTTCAGATCGGCCACGCCCCGGGACGGCTGCCACCGTCGCCGGGGCCTTGTGCTTGCCCGGCGTAAGGGAGGTGTACTGCCCCCGTCTAGCCTCTGGGGAGCTATGGCAGGGTCATGCTGGGCGCCTAGGGTCGGTCCTCATGAGCATTGACCGGGAAGGCCCCGTTCCGCCGTATCGCCAGATCGCGACGATCCTGCGTGCACGCATCGAGGACGGCAGCATCCCGCCCGGTCGCCGTATCCCCAGCCTGGTGGCGTTGGAGGCGGAGTTCGGCGTTGCGCGGGACACCCTCCGTAAGGCCGTGCAGGTGCTGAAGGACGAAGGGCTCGTGCACACGGTCCAGGGCATGGGCGTCTACGTCGTCGACAGCGCCGCCGAAGCGGACACGACCGCCCCGTAACCGTCCACCCCCCGAAACAGCCCAACCACTCCCCGTGGCGGGGCGGCACAATGGGGCCATGCCGATACCCAGCCGCGCCGCCCTCGTCGAGCACCTCGTCCGTACCCGGATCGCCGGGGACGTCGCCACGCCCCGCGACAACAACCTCTCCCACTACCGCAAGCTGGCGAACGGCGACCGCCACTACTGGCTCGGTCTGGAGCTGGGGAACCGGTGGACGGACGAGCAGGACGTGCTCGCCGTGATGGCGGAGCGGTGCGGGGTGAACGACGATCCGGCGCACCGGGCCGGGCAGGACACCATCGACCCCGAGTTGACCGTGGACGCCCTGGACCGGATGGCCGCGCGGTTGCGGAAGGCGGCGGCGGGGAAGCAGCGGGTGCTGTTCGCGACCGGGCACCCGGGCGCGCTGCTGGACGTGCACAGCAGGACGGCCGCCGCGCTGCGCGGCGCCGGGTGCGACATCGTGCGGATTCCGGGCGGGCTCATCGCGGACGAGGGGTACGTCGTGCAGTTCGCGGACGTGGCCGTCTTCGAGCGGGGCGCGAGCCTGTGGCACACGCACTCGCCGGAGCCGATGAACGCCATCCTGGACCACCTGCAGGTGCAGCCGGACCTGGTGGTGGCCGACCACGGCTGGGCGGGGCGCGCCGGGCAGCGGGGGATCGACTCGGTCGGGTTCGCCGACTGCAACGACCCGGCCCTGTTCATCGGCGAGGCCGAGGGGACGATGCAGGTCACGATCCCGCTGGACGACCATGTCGTCGACCCGCGCTTCTACGAGCCGATGACGGACTACCTGCTGGACGCGGCCGGCCTGCTCTGACGGGCGGGCGGGCGGGGCGTGGCGGGCTCCTCAGCGGGCGCCCCCGCTGCCCAGCTCGCTCCGCGCGGCCTCCATGAACGCGTGCCGCCGCTCCCGCTTGGCCGGGAGCGCCGTGCCCGTCGTGCCCCTGCGTACGCGCGCGTGCAGCGCTTCGGCGTAGTCCTGGGCGGCCTGTGCCGTCTCGTACGCGCAGACCAGCTCCACGGCCTTCGTCGCCAGCCACAGTTCGTGCAGCGCCTCCTCGTCGGTGCTGCACGGGTCCGACAGGCCGAGGTTCCTGCTGTCGAGGACCAGCTCGATGCGCTGCGCGGAGCTGAGGAACTCCATGATGGCTCCCTTGCGCTCCGCGCGGTCCGTCGCCGTCCGCTCCCACTGGTGGCGCCGGCTCTCGACCCGGGTCGCCAGGTGCTGGCCTATGAGCGTGCCCAGTGTTCCCAGCAGAACTCCCGCCAAAGCCAGGGCCGTTCCGCCCGTTAATGTTTCCATGACGCCCAAGCCTGAACGATCATGACGGGAACGTCGAGGCCCCGGGCCCGTTACAAGGAGCCCGGGGGCGTCACCCACAACGTGTGCTGACCGGTGGCCCGTGCCACGGTCTCGAAGTCCGCGTCGTAGTGCAGGACGGTCAGGCTTGTCAGCTCGGCGGTGGCTGCGAGCAACAGGTCGACGGGGCCCGCGCTGCGGTGTTCGCCGCGCTCGGTGAGCGCGCGCTGTACGGCGCCGGCCCGCTGGTATACGCCGTCGGGAACGGGCGTCCAGTTGAAGAGTTCGGCGAGCAGTTCCTGCTTCGCCAGGCGGTCCGCGAGGGAGCGCGCCGAGTAGAGCATCTCCAGCTCGGTGATCTCGCACATGCCGATGACGCCCTCGGCGAGGTGATCGCTCCAGCGCTCCCGTACCGCCTTGTTCGTCAGGATCCGGGCAGCGGCGGAGGTGTCGATGAGGTGGGTGACCGGGCTCATCGGCGGTAGTTCTCCTTGTCGAGGAGAACGTCGAAGTCGCCGCGCTCCCCCATGGCCGCGAGCTCCTCAAGGGCCTTGAGGCGGCGGCGGCGCTTCGCCACCTCCAGCAGCGCGGCGTTGACCGTGTCCTTTTTCGTGGTCGTGCCCAGTATCGACGCGGCCTCGGCCAGGGCGTCGTCGTCCACCTCGACGTAGAGATTCGACATGGGCATATCCTCCCTATGGCTTCGACATATGAAGCATATGCCCCCGAGAGGTCAGCCGCGCGGGACGCGGACCACGCCCTCCTGGATCACCGAGATCGCCAGCCGCCCGTCCTGGGTGTAGATCCGCGCCTGGCCCAGGCCCCGGCCGCCCGAGGCCGAGGGCGACTCCTGGTCGTACAGGAGCCACTCGTCGGCCCGGAAGGGGCGGTGGAACCACATGGCGTGGTCCAGCGAGGCGCCGACGACGTCGCCGACGGCCCAGCCGCCGCGCCCGTGGGCGAGGAGGACGGAGTCGAGCAGCGTCATGTCGGAGACGTACGTCGCCAGGCAGACGTGCAGCAGCGGGTCGTCCGCGAGCTTGCCGTTCGTGCGGAACCACACCTGGGAGCGGGGCTCGCGGGGGGTGCCGGCCGTGGCGTACGGGGGCTCCCCGACGTACCGCAGGTCGACCGCCGCGCGGGCCTCCAGGAGGCGGTCGACGGTGTCGGGGTGGACGAACCGGTCGGCGTACCGGGGGAGGAGCTCGGCGGCCGTCGGGAGGGTTTCGGGGGCCGGGGCGGGCGGCATGTCCGCCTGGTGCTCCAGGCCGTCCTCGTACGTCTGGAACGACGCGGACAGGTGGAAGACCGGCTGGCCGTGCTGGACGGCGACCACGCGCCGGGTCGTGAACGAGCGGCCGTCGCGGATGCGGTCCACGGTGTAGACGATGGGCGCGCCGGGGTCGCCGGGGCGGAGGAAGTACGCGTGCAGGGAGTGGGCGAGCCGGTTGTCGGGTACGGTGCGGCCGGCGGCGACCAGGGCCTGGGCCGCGACCTGGCCGCCGAAGACGCGCGGGACGATCGCCGAACGCGACTGGCCCCGGAAGATGTCCTGCTCGATCCGCTCCAGGTCGAGCAGATCGAGCAGGTCGTCGAGCGCTTCGGTCACAGGGACTACAGGCCCATCGACTTGGCGATGATGGTCTTCATGATCTCGCTGGTGCCGCCGTAGATGCGGTTGACGCGGTTGTCGGCGTACAGGCGGGCGATCGGGTACTCGTTCATGTAGCCGTAGCCGCCGTGCAGCTGGAGGCAGCGGTCGATGACGCGGTGGGCGACCTCGGTGCAGAACAGCTTGGCGGACGCGGCCTCGGCGGGCGTGAGCTCGCCGGCGTCCAGGGCCTCCAGGGCGCGGTCGGCGACGGCTTCGGCGGCGTCCACCTCGGCCTTGCAGGCGGCCAGTTCGAACTTGGTGTTCTGGAAGTGGGCGACCGGCTTGCCGAAGACGGTGCGGTCCTGCACGTACTGCTGGGCGAACCGGACGGCGGCCTTGGCCTGCGCGTACGCGCCGAAGGCGATGCCCCAGCGCTCGGAGGCCAGGTTGTGGCCGAGGTAGGAGAAGCCCTTGCCCTCCTCGCCGAGCAGGTCCTCGACGGGGACCTTGACGTCGACGAAGGCCAGTTCGGCGGTGTCGGAGGTGCGCAGGCCCAGCTTGTCGAGCTTGCGGCCGATGGAGTAGCCCTCGGACGTGGTGTCGACGGCGAAGAGGGAGATGCCGAAGCGGCGGTCCTCGGCGGTGGGCGCGGAGGTGCGGGCGCAGACGATGACGCGGTCGGCGTGGACGCCGCCGGTGATGAAGGTCTTGGCGCCGTTGAGGACGTAGTGCGTGCCGTCCTCGGACAGCTTGGCGGTGGTCTTCATGCCCGCGACGTCGGAGCCGGTGCCCGGCTCGGTCATCGCCAGCGCCCACATCTCCTCGCCGGTGACGAAGTTCGGCAGGTAGCGCTTCTTCTGCTCGTCGGTGGCGAGCATCTTGATGTACGGGAGGGCGAGCAGCACGTGCACGCCGGAGCCGCCGAACTGGACGCCCGCGCGGGCGGTCTCCTCGTACAGGACGGCTTCGAACTTGTGCGTGTCCAGACCGGCGCCACCGAACTCCTCGGGCACGTTGATGCCGAAGACGCCCAGCTCACCGAGCTTGTAGTAGAAGTCGCGCGGAGCCTGGCCCGCCGCGAACCACTCGTCGTAGACGGGGACGACCTCGGCCTCGATGAAGGCGCGCATGGTCTCCCGGAACGCCTCGTGGTCCTCGTTGAATACGGTACGGCGCACGAGCCGCCTCCTTCGGAGCTGGTTACGGTCTGGCTAAGCGCTTGCTCAGGCTTCAGGGTCGAAGTTACCCGGCGGTCACCGCGGCTGTCCAGGGTCGTTCACATCACAACCAGCGCAGCGCGAACCACAGCTCCATACGGACCTCCGCGTCGTCCAGGTCCGCCTCCAGCAGGGCCGCGCACCGCGCGATCCGCTGCCGGACCGTGTTGCGGTGCACGCCCAGCGCCGTGGCCGTGCGGTCCCAGTTGCCGTGCAGGGACAGCCACGCGCGCAGGGTCTCCGTCAGGGGCTCGGCGAGCGGGGCGAGGAGGGCACGGGCGTACGCGGCCGCCTCCTCGGGGTCCAGCAGGGCGCCGAGCCCGCCGGAGCGGTGCCGCACGAGCGGTACGTGCGCGGCCTGGGCGCGGCGCAGGGCGCGGGCCGCCTGGAGGTCCGCCGCGCCCAGGTCCGACGGTTCCGCCGGGGCGCTGGCCCCGAGGGTCCAGCCCGGGTGCGGGGCGAGGCCGCGGCCGGCGGGCAGCAGGGCCCGTACGGCGTCCCCCTGGGCGTCCACCAACGGCGTCCCCAGCGAGGGCGGGACGCCCTCCCCGCGCGCGTGCACCACGGTCCACGGCGCCTCGCCGAGCAGCGGGGCGACGTCGGCGGGGGCGGCGCCCAGCAGGAGGCGGACCAGGGCGGCGGAGCGCGTGGCCTCGTCGGCGCCCTGGTGCGGGGCGGTGAGCAGCGACAGGAGGACCACCGCGACGCCCGCGATCGTGTGGTCGCCCGGCTCCCGGCGCCCCGACGCGAGGCCCAGCGCCAGGCCCTGGTTGCCGCCGAGGGCGTACGCGGCGAGATGGGCGCCGCCTGCGGTGTCGGCCGCGGACGCGGGGCGGGCGCCCGCCCCGAGCACTCGCACCAGCCGGGCCAGGGCCGCGGCGGCGTCGGGCTCCACGGGGCGGCCCGCCGCCGCGTACTCCGTGCCGTCCGGCGCGTACAGCGCGGCCCGCCCCGCGAGCCGGGACGCCAGCGCGTACAGCACGGCCGGCACCGGGTCGGGGCGTGCCGCGGCGGTGGCCAGCGACTGCTGCGCCTCCGTCACCCGGCGCAGCTCCCGGTGGCGTGCCTCCGCCATGAGCCGCCACACCGCGCGCCCCACCGCCGTGAACGGCGTCCTCGGCGGCACCTCCAGCAGCGGCAGCCCGCGCCGGGCGCAGGCCGCGACCAGCCCTTCCGGCACCGTGTCGTACACCGGCGTCACCCCGAAGCCGAGCGCCGCCGCGCCCGCCGCGACGACCCGCTCGACGTACCGCTCGGGGTCGGTGAGCTGCACGCCCGCCGTCATCAGCAGCTCGCCGCCCAGCAGATACGGGTAGGGGTCCGCCATCTCGGAGGTGTGCACCCAGTGCAGCTCCACATCGGGCGAGCCCACGATCAGGCGCAGCCCGAGTTCCTCGCGGGCGAGCAGCGCGGCCAGCGGGACGTGCGGTGCCGGTGGGGCCGGTGGGGTCGGTGCAGCGGATGGGGCCGGTGAGGCCTCGGGCATGGACGGTTCCTCCATCCGAAACCTGGACGATGGAGGAAACGTACACTTCAGTGTCGCTTTGCGGCCACCTACTGTCGTCCCGACCGGCCAGGCACACTCGAAGCAGTACGAAGCGACCGAAAGAAGGCACCCGATCATGAGCAGCACCCCCGAGACGCCGCGCGGCCCCATCGACTCGTCCCGCATCCCGCGGTACGCCGGACCGGCGACGTTCGCGCGGCTGCCGCGTCTCGATGAGGTCGGCAGGGCCGATGTCGCCGTCGTCGGTGTGCCCTTCGACTCGGGCGTCTCCTACCGCCCCGGCGCCCGCTTCGGCGGCAACGCCATCCGTGAGGCGTCCCGCCTCCTGCGCCCCTACAACCCGGCGCAGGACGCCTCGCCGTTCGCGCTGGCGCAGGTCGCGGACGGCGGCGACATCGCCGTGAACCCGTTCAACATCAACGAGGCGGTGGAGACCGTCGAGGCCGCCGCCGACGAGCTGCTCGGCACCGGTGCCCGCCTGATGACGCTGGGCGGCGACCACACCATCGCCCTGCCGCTGCTGCGCTCGGTCGCCAAGAAGCACGGCCCGGTCGCCCTGCTCCACTTCGACGCCCACCTCGACACGTGGGACACCTACTTCGGCGCCGAGTACACGCACGGCACGCCGTTCCGCCGGGCCGTCGAGGAGGGCATCCTCGACACCGAGGCGCTCTCCCACGTCGGTACGCGCGGCCCGCTGTACGGCAAGCAGGACCTGACCGACGACGAGAAGATGGGCTTCGGCATCGTCACCTCGGCGGACGTCTACCGGCGCGGCGCCGACGAGGTGGCCGACCAGCTGCGCCAGCGCATCGGCGACCGCCCGCTGTACATCTCCATCGACATCGACTGCCTCGACCCGGCCCACGCCCCCGGTACCGGCACCCCCGAGGCGGGCGGCATGACCTCCCGCGAGCTGCTGGAGATCCTGCGCGGCCTGGCGTCCTGCAACCTGGTCTCGGCGGACGTCGTCGAGGTCGCCCCGGCGTACGACCACGCCGAGATCACGTCGGTCGCGGCGTCCCACACGGCGTACGAGCTGACGACGATCATGTCGCGCCAGATCGCGGCCGCCCGCCAGGCGTAGGACGGCAGGCCGGGGTACGGGGGCGGGCGTGGCGCCGCGGTTGGTTGGATGTGCCCACGCGTTCGGCCCCGGCGGAACGACCGTCCACGACCAGCCACAGCCCGGAGGGACACCTTGACCCACGACCACGACCTCGTGCTGCGGCCCACCGCCGCGCAGACCGAGGCCGCGCTGAACCCGCCGGCCGGACGCACCGGCGGGGACCTCGTCGTCGAGACGCTCGCCGGGCTCGGGGCCACCACCGTCTTCGGGCTGCCCGGGCAGCACGCGCTCGGCATGTTCGACGCGCTGCGCCGCTCCAAGCTCCAGTACGTGGGCCTGCGCGTCGAGAACAACGCGGGGTTCGCCGCCGACGCGTACGGCCGGATCACCGGCGAGGCCGCGCCGCTCCTGCTGTCCACCGGGCCGGGCGCGCTGATGAGCCTCGCCGCGCTCCAGGAGGCGGCCGCCGCCAGCGCGCCCGTGCTGGCGATCGGCAGCCAGGTCCCGGCCGCCGGGCTGGGCGGCGGGCGCCACGGGTACCTGCACGAACTGCGCGACCAGCGGGCGTCGTTCCGCGACATCGTCAAGTCCGTGCACACCGTGCGGACGCAGTCGCAGATCCCGTCCGCGATCGCCGCCGCCTGGGAGTCCGCGCTGACCGCGCCGCACGGCCCGGTGTGGGTGGAGATCCCGCAGGACGTGCTGCTGGCCGGGGCCGCCCTGCCGGTGGTCACCGCCATGGACGCCACCCCCGAGGACGTCGTGCCCCGCCCCGAGCTGACGGCCCTCGCCGCGCACCTGCTGGCGCACGCCGAGCGGCCCGCGATCATCGCGGGCGGCGGCGTCGTACGCTCCGACGCGTCCGGCAAGCTGCTGGCGCTGGCGGAGCGGATCACCGCACCTGTGGTCACCACCTTCGGCGGCAAGGGCGCCTTCCCCTGGGAGCACCCGCTGTCCCTGCAGTCGTGGCTGGAGGACCGGCACACCACCGACTTCCTGGAGGACGCCGACGTCCTCCTCGTCGTGGGCTCCGGGCTCGGCGAGCTGTCCTCGAACTACCACACCTTCGCCCCGCGCGGCCGGGTGATCCAGATCGAGGCCGACCTGGGCAAGCTGGAGTCCAACCATCCCGCGCTCGGCATCCACGCCGACGCGCGGCTCGCCCTCTCCGCCCTCCTGGAGACGGTGGAAGCACGGCCGGACGCGGGCGCCGCCGACCGCGTACGTACCGTCCTGGACAAGGTCCGGGCGCGGATCGACGCCCAGGACCTCGGCCTGGAGCGGCGGGTCCTCGCCGCCGTGCGTGAGGCCCTGCCGGACGACGTGCCCAGCTTCTGGGACATGACGATCCTCGCCTACTGGGCCTGGTCCGCCTTCGACGCCCGCCGCCCCAACACCATGCACTCCGCGCAGGGCGCCGGCGGCCTCGGCTACGGTTTCCCGGCCGCTCTCGGGGCGGCGGCGGCCGACCCCACCCGGCCGGTGCTCGCCGTCTCCGGCGACGGCGGCGCCATGTACTCGATCGCCGAGCTGGCCACGGCCAAGCAGTACGGGTCGAACGTCACCTGGCTGATCGTCGACGACGGCGGTTACGGCATCCTCCGCGAGTACATGACCGACGCCTTCGGCCAGGCCACCGGCACCGAGCTGGCCCGCCCGGACTTCGTCGCGCTCGCCGAGTCGTTCGGTGTCCCGGCCGTCCGGACGACACCGGAGGCGCTGCGCGAGGACCTCGCCAAGTCCCTTGCCCGGCCCGGCCCTTCGGTCGTCGTCCTCCCCGCCCTGCTGAAGATGTTCGCGCCGACGCACCTGTGACGGGAGTCGCACGGGGCTCGTCGATCCGATGAGTCCCGTGCGTACAACTTTTCGCGCGCTGCCGAGTCATGGATTGCGTGAACAGACTTCCCATATCCCGCGGCAAGCGCGGGGCCCTGTGTGCCGCGGTCGCCCTCGGGGTGCTGCTGCCGACCGCCGCCACCGTCACACCCGCCACCGCCGCGACGCCGGCCGTGGCGTGCACGTCCCAGAAGGCGGGCCTCGCCGCCAAGCTGGTCAAGGACATCAACGCGGCCCTCGCGGGCCGCAAGTCCACCACCGCGATCCTGGTCAACGACCGCGTCACCAAGACCAGCTGCGTACTGCGGCCGGACACGCAGTTCGACTCCGCGAGCGTGGTCAAGACGACCGTGCTCGCCACCCTCCTCTGGGACGCGCAGAAGTCGAACCGGGCGCTGACCGCGACCGAGAAGTCCCGCGCCACCGCCATGATCACCAAGTCGGACAACGACGCCACCAGCGCGCTGTGGAAGCAGCTGGGCGTCACCAAGGTCAAGGGCTTCCTCACCGCGGCCGGCATGACCAAGACCGTCCCCGGCTCCGGCGGCTACTGGGGGCTCACCCAGATCACCGCCCGTGACCAGCAGAGGCTGCTGGCGCTGATCACCGCGAAGAACACCGTCCTCACCGACGCCTCGCGCGCCTACATCCTCGACCTGATGAACAAGGTCATCTCCTCGCAGCGCTGGGGCACCCCCGCCGGTGCGCCCAGCACCGCGAAGATCCACGTCAAGAACGGCTGGCTGCCGCGCGCCACCCACGGCTGGCGCGTCCACTCCATCGGCGCGTTCACCGGCACGGCGCACAACTACCAGATCACCGTGCTCACGCACGACAACGCGACCATGCAGGACGGCATCAACACCATCCAGGCCGTCGCCCGCGTCGTGCACGCCGACCTCAACCCCACCGCCGCCAGGAGCGACGTCTTCGTCCCGCCCGCCGTCCCGCAGGAGTCCGTGCCGGCCGTTCCCGGACGTGCCGCCCAGGACATGGTGAGCGTCACCCGCTGAGCCTGAGGTCCTAGGACCAAGGACCGTCGTAGCGGAGGGATGAAATCCGTCCGCACCCGTGTTGGTGCCTTCCGGTAGATCATATTTTCGACCGGGAGGCACCACGTGGCGGCGGCAGAGCAAGGATGGGCACGACGGCTGTCCGGGTACGCCTGGCGGTACCGGCGCAATGTGGTGCTCGCGCTCGGCTCGTCCCTCGCGGGCATGGCCGTCATGGCGATCGTCCCGCTGATCACCAAGGTCGTCATCGACGACGTCATCGGGTCCGGGAAACGCTCCCTCGCCGTTTGGACCGGGCTGCTGATCGCCGCCGCGGCCGCCGTCTACGTACTGACGTACATACGCCGCTACTACGGCGGCCGCCTCGCCCTCGACGTACAGCACGACCTGCGCACCGAGATGTACGGCACGATCACCCGGCTCGACGGGCGGCGGCAGGACGAGCTGTCCACCGGGCAGGTCGTCGGGCGCGCCACCAGCGACCTCCAGCTCATCCAGGGCCTGCTCTTCATGCTCCCGATGACCATCGGGAACTTCCTGCTCTTCCTGATCTCCCTCGTCGTCATGGCGTGGCTGTCGCTGCCGCTCACCCTCGTCGCGCTCGCCGTCGCCCCCGCCCTGTGGTTCATCGCCAAGCGCAGCCGCACCCGCCTGCACCCCGCCACCTGGTACGCCCAGGCCCAGGCCGCGCACGTCGCGGGCGTGGTCGACGGCGCCGTGACCGGCGTACGCGTGGTCAAGGGCTTCGGACAGGAGGACCAGGAGACCGGCAAGATCCGCGAGGCGAGCCGCAAGCTGTTCGCGGGCCGGATGCGCACCATCAAGCTGAACAGCCGCTACACCCCGGCGCTCCAGTCCGTGCCCGCGCTCGGGCAGGTCGCCATGCTGGCGCTCGGCGGCTGGCTGGCCACCCGCGGCCAGATCACCCTCGGTACGTTCGTCGCCTTCTCCACCTACCTCGCGCAGCTCGTCGGCCCGGTCCGGATGCTCGCCATGGTCCTCACCGTGGGCCAGCAGGCACGCGCGGGCGTGGAGCGCGTCCTGGAGCTCATCGACACCGAACCGGTGATCAAGGACGGCACGAAGGAGCTGCCCGCCGACGCCCCGGCGAGCGTCGAGTTCGACGACGTGTCGTTCGCGTACGAGGACGGGCGGCCCGTCCTGGACGGCTTCTCGCTGGAGATCCGCCCCGGCGAGACCGTCGCCGTCGTCGGCTCCTCCGGCAGCGGCAAGTCGACCGTCTCGATGCTCCTGCCGCGCTTCTACGACGTGACGCACGGCGCCGTCCTGGTCGGCGGGCACGATGTGCGCGAACTGACCCTGGAATCGCTGCGGGCCGCCATCGGTCTCGTACCGGAGGACAGCTTCCTCTTCTCCGACACGGTCAGGACCAACATCGCGTACGGCAAGCCCGACGCGACCGACGAGGAGATCCGCGCCGCCGCCCGCGCCGCGCAGGCCGACGGTTTCATATCCGAGCTGCCCGACGGCTACGACACCACGGTCGGCGAGCACGGCCTGACCCTCTCCGGCGGGCAGCGCCAGCGCATCGCGCTCGCCCGCGCCATCCTCACCGACCCGCGGCTGCTGCTCCTCGACGACGCCACCTCGGCCGTCGACGCCCGGATCGAGCACGAGATACACGAGGCGCTGCGCTCCGTCATGGCCGGGCGCACCACCCTGCTCATCGCGCACCGCCGCTCCACCCTGAATCTCGCCGACCGGATCGCCGTCCTCGACGGCGGCCGGCTGTCCGACATCGGTACGCACGAGGAGCTGGAGCGGCGCTCGGCGCTCTACCGGCGGCTGCTGACCGACCCCGACGAGCTGGGCGGCGTCTCACCCGGCCACGCCGTGCCCATGGAGCTGCCCGAGGACCGCACGGTACGGGAGGAGCTGGACGCCGAGTTCGACGCGGAACGCGGCATCACGCCCACCCTGTGGGAGCGGCAACAGCCCGTCGAGGAGTCGGCGGCGCCCGGCGCCACGCCCGAGCTGCTCGCGCAGGTCGAGGCGCTGCCGCCCGCGACCGACACCCCGGCGGTCGACGAGGCACGGGCGGTCACGCCCGAGGAGTCGTACGGGCTGCGCCGGCTGCTGCGCGGCTTCGGCGCGGCGCTGGCGCTCAGCCTGCTGCTCGTCGCCATCGACGCCGGCATGGGCCTGCTGCTGCCCATCCTGATCCGGCACGGCATCGACGAGGGCGTCGAGCAGGCCGCGCTGGGCGCGGTGTGGGCGGCGTCCGCCCTGGCGCTGGTGACGGTGGTGGTGCAGTGGGCGGCGCAGACCGGTGAGATCCGGATGACCGGCCGGACCGGCGAGCGGGTCCTGTACGCGCTCCGCCTGAAGATCTTCGCCCAGCTCCAGCGCCTGGGGCTCGACTACTACGAGCGGGAGCTGACCGGGCGGATCATGACCCGGATGACGACGGACGTGGACGCCCTGTCGACGTTCCTCCAGACCGGCCTCGTGACCGCGTTCGTGTCGCTGGTGACCTTCTTCGGCATCATGATCGCGCTCGTCGTGATCGACGTACAGCTGGCACTGGTCGTCTTCGCGACGCTGCCGGTACTGATCGTCGGCACGTTCTTCTTCCGCCGCTCCAGCGTGAAGGCGTACGAGCTGGCGCGGGAGCGGATCAGCGTCGTCAACGCCGACCTCCAGGAGTCGGTGTCCGGGCTGCGGATCGTGCAGGCCTTCCGGCGCGAGCGGTCGGGCGCGGAGCGGTTCGCGGCGCGCAGCGCCGACTACCGGGCGGCACGCGTGCGCGGCCAGTGGCTGATCTCCATCTACTTCCCGTTCGTCCAGTTCCTGTCGTCGGTCGCCGCCGCGGCGGTGCTGATCGTGGGCGCGGGACGCGTGGAGGCGGGGACGCTGACGACGGGCGCGCTCGTCGCGTACCTCCTCTACATCGACCTGTTCTTCGCGCCCGTGCAGCAGCTGTCGCAGGTCTTCGACGGCTACCAGCAGGCCGCGGTCTCGCTGGGCCGGATGCAGGAGCTGCTGCGGGAGCGCACGTCCACGGCGCCGCCCGCCCGCAAGCCGCTCCCGGTGCCGTCCCTGCGGGGCGACATCGCCTTCGAGGACGTCTCCTTCTGGTACGGAAATGACGTCGGCGACGGGGAAGGTGTCGCCCTGAGCGGTGTGGACCTGCGCATCCCGGCCGGGCAGACCGTCGCGTTCGTCGGGGAGACGGGCGCCGGGAAGTCGACGCTCGTCAAGCTGGTCGCGCGGTTCTACGACCCGACGTCCGGCCGGGTCTCCGTGGACGGCACCGACCTGCGGGACCTGGACCTCACCGCGTACCGGCACCGCCTCGGGGTCGTCCCCCAGGAGGCGTACCTCTTCGCCGGCACGGTCCGTGACGCCATCGCGTACGGGCGGCCCGAGGCGACCGACGCGGAGGTGGAGGCGGCGGCGCGGGCCGTCGGCGCCCACGACATGATCGCCACCCTGGACGGCGGGTACCTGCACGAGGTCGCCGAACGCGGGCGGAACCTGTCGGCGGGCCAGCGGCAGCTGATCGCCCTGGCGCGCGCCGAACTGGTCGACCCGGACGTGCTGCTGCTCGACGAGGCGACGGCCGCGCTCGACCTCGCCACGGAGGCGCAGGTCAACGCCGCCACCGACCGCCTCGCCGGCCGCCGCACCACCCTGGTCGTCGCCCACCGCCTCACCACGGCGGCCCGTGCGGACCGGGTTGTCGTCATGGACCACGGCCGCGTCGCCGAGGACGGCACCCACGACGAGCTGCTGGCCCGCGGTGGCCGCTACGCGCAGCTCTGGCGCACCTTCATCGGCGAAACCCCGGCGGAGACGCCGGCGCCGACGGCGTAGGGGCGACGGGGCTTCGGCGCCCGCGGTGGTCGAGTAGGCGTACCTCGTGGCCTGAGTACGACCGCGCATCCGCCCGCCGCCCCCGGGCGGTGGGATGGGGGCATGAGCACCGACCTGGCCCACTTCGCCGCGCCCTCCCACGCCGCCCTCCGCACGCGCGTCCGCGCGACGATCGCCGCCGTGGCGTTCCTGCCCGCCTGCGCGCTGATCGGGTTCCTGACGCTGTTCTCCGACCGGGCGTCCGGGTGCGTCATCCAGGGCGGCGAGCAGTGCGTGGGCATGCCCGGCCGGGTGTGGCTCTCCAGCGCCCTGGCCGCCGGCGCGCTGTGGGGCGTCGCGCTGTTCACGCCCGACCGCGGGGAGCGGACGGACGCCCTGCGCAGGGGTGCCTTCCGGGCGCAGCTCGGCTTCGAGGCGCTCGCGCTGTTCGCGATCGTCGGCTACGTCTAGGCAACCGTTCGGCGCTCCAGCGCGTCGTACGCACGTACGCTCACGAGGCGAAGAGGAGCAAGCGTGTTCGGTGGGGTGGCTGCGGCCAGGGCAAGACGACTGCTCATGCACATGCTCGCGGTGCTGGTCGCCGCGGCCTTCCTCGTCCTCGCCGGCCCCGGCACCCCACACGCCGACGCGGCGGCCACCGGCTGTCCCGGACGGCTCGTCAAGACGATGACGTTCAGCACCGGTGAGCTGAGGGTGTACAAGAACCGCCAGTACGCGTGTGCCGTCACCGTCGCGAAGAAACCCGGCGCCCGCCGCGCCATGTCGGTGTCCATCCAGCCGCGCGGCGGACGCGCCGCCGTCGACGCGGGCGCGTTCACCCGGCAGGCCGGGCCCGTCACCGTACACGCCCTCAACCGCTGCGTCCGTGCGTCCGGCGCCGTCGCGGGCAGGGGCGCTTCCACGGGCTGGATCCTCTGCTGACCTTTCTTGCCGGGCTCAACAGGGTCTGGCGGCAGGCACGTTGATCCCACTAGGTTCGCGGCGACCACCGCAAACCCACGTGGAGGGTGCATGCGCAAGACGCTCAGATGGCTGCTGTCGCTCGTGGTGCTCATAGGCACCGTGAGCGCGGCCGGCACGGCCACCGCCGCCGGTACCGCCGACAGCCGCACGACGAACGACACGACCACCGGAACGACGGACATCAAGGACCGCGTCCTGGCGATCCCCGGGATGTCCCTCGTCGAGGAGAAGCCCTACCCCGGCTACCGCTACTTCGTCCTCACCTACACCCAGCCGGTCGACCACCGCGACCACTCCAAGGGCACCTTCCAGCAGCGCCTCACCCTGCTGCACAAGGACACCGCCCGCCCCACCGTCTTCCACACCAGTGGATACGCCGTCAGCACCCGCCCCGGGCGGGCCGAGCCGACGCGGATCGTGGACGGCAACCAGGTGTCCATGGAGTATCGGTTCTTCACCCCGTCCCGCCCCCAGCCCGCCGACTGGTCGAAGCTGGACATCTGGCAGGCGGCCAGTGACCAGCACCGGATCTTCACCGCCCTGAAGAAGATCTACGACCGCAAGTGGCTCGCCACCGGCGCCTCCAAGGGCGGCATGACCGCCACGTACTACGAGCGCTTCTACCCCCGCGACATGGACGGCGTCGTCGCGTACGTCGCCCCCAACGACGTGGTGGAGAAGGAGGACGCGGCGTACGACCGGTTCTTCGCGACCGTCTCCACCCAGGAGTGCCGCGACCGGCTGAACGCCCTCCAGCGCGAGGCGCTGGTCCGCCGCGCGCCGCTCCAGGAGAAGTTCCGCACCTGGGCCGAGGCCGAGGGCGCGACCTTCACCACCGTCGGCAGCCTGGACAAGGCGTACGAGGCGGTCGTCCTCGACTTCGTCTGGGGCTTCTGGCAGTACCACACCGAGGCCGACTGCGCCTCCATCCCCGACGCTGCCACCGCCACCGACCAGGCCGTGTACGACACCATCGACACGTACTCCGGCTGGTCGTTCTACAGCGACCAGGGCCTCGCGCCCTACACCCCGTACTACTACCAGGCCGCCACCGAACTCGGTTCGCCCAGCCTGACGATGGACCACCTCAAGGACCTGACCCGGTACGGCTACCAGCCCGCCCGCGACTTCGTCCCGCGTGACATCCCGGTGCGGTTCAAGCCGTGGGTGATGCGAGACGTGGACACCTGGGTGCGTACGCAGGGGCGCGGCATGCTCTTCGTGTACGGCGGGAACGACCCGTGGGGCGCCGAGAAGTTCCGCGTCGACAAGGGCGCCCGGGACTCCTACGTGATGACCGCGCCGGGCGCCAACCACGGCGCGAACGTCGCCGGACTGACCGAGGCCGAGCGGACGAAGGCCACGGCCCGCATCCTGGCCTGGGCGGGCGTCGCCCCGGCCGACCCGCAGCGCGCGGCGCCGCTGACGACGTACGACCCGCGCCTGGACAAGCGTGAGCTGAAGCGTGAGCTGACACTGCGTCCGTAGGCAGTCGTACGGGCTGCGCTCACAACCGGTGCGCGCAGCCCACCGGCTTCGTCCCGCCCAGCTCCACGTACAGATCCGTCGACGCCGGGCACCGCGACCGCCGCTCCACGGCCTCGACCACCCGGTACTCCGGCCGCTCCGCGCCCGAGCCGTCGCAGGCCGTCTCCTTGACCTGCCCCTTGCGGGAGCCGTAGAGGCAGTCCCCGACGACGGTGTACGGCCCGCCGCCGCCCCCGGGGTCGCCCGGGTGCGGGGGCTGGAGGTTGCGCATGCAGGCGTAGCCCCGCGGCACCGCCCCGTCGCCGTCCTCGTCGGCGGCGGGGCGGTTCTCCGAGACGTGCAGGACGAAGTCGGTGGTCCGGGGGCAGACCGGCCCGTCGGCCGGTGGCCCCGCGAACCGGGTCAGCACCCGCGCCACCGCCCGCTCGCTGCCGCACGGCACCTCGCGGAAGTCCCGGCCGCGTGTGCTGCACTCGCCGGGGCCGAGGAACAGCTCGCCGTAGCCGGTGGAGGTCTCCTCGAAACCGACAGGTGCGCCGCCACTGGCCTGCTCACAGCCGGTGGTGAGCGCCGCCGCCAGCAGCACGGCGCACACGGTTCCTTGCCGACGCATGCGAGCCCCCGATCCTCGCGCCCAGCGTGACCCGCCGTGGCGGGCACACGCCAGACGCGCCCGGGGGTATTGCGCTATTTGTACGTCAGGCCGTAGCCCATCGGATACAGCACCTGGGCCGGATCGTCCGCGCGCTGAACGGGCACGGGCAGCCGGCCCTCCGGCCGCGCCCGGCCCGCGATGACCCGGGCGGCGGCGCGCAGTTCGACGTCGGTCCAGGAGTAGGTGGCGAGCGTGGCGCGCTGGCCGCTGAGGCGGGCGATGTCGTAGGGGTTGCGGATGGCGACCGTGACGACCGGGACGCCGGTGGCGGCCAGCCGGGACACCAGCGTGCGCTGGCTGCTGGTCGCCGAGACGTTGTACGTCCCGACGATCACGGCGTCCTTGCCGGCGGCGGCCGCCACAGCCTCGTCGATCTTCGCGGCCGACGGGGCGGTGCCGGTCGGCAACGCCGTGGTGGTGAAGCCCAGTTCGGTGAGGGCGCCGGCAAGGGTGGCGGTCGGTGGGCCGGTCGTCCCGGAGGGGGAGGCGACATCGGCGCCGACGACGAGGAGCTTCGGCCGGTCGGCGGCGCTGAGCGGGAGCAGCCCGCCCTCGTTGAGCAGCAGGGTGGTGGTCCGCTCGGCGATCCGGTCGGCGGTGGCCAGGTGCGGGCGGGTGCCGACGGTGCGGTCGACGGAGTCGTGGGTGACGTACGGATAGGTGAACAGGCCCAGCTTGGCCTTCAGGCGGAGGATGCGGAGAATCGATTCCTCGATCCGGGCCTCGCTGATCTCGCCGCTCTGTACGGCCTTCAGGACGGCGTTCCAGGCCACGGACAGCTTCGGCGGGTTGAGCAGCTGGTCGCAGCCCGCCTTGAGGGCGAGGACGGGGACGCGGTCGTCGCCGTACTTGGTGCGTACGCCCTCCATGCCGAGCGAGTCGGTCACGACGACACCGTCATACCCGAGTTCCTCACGGAGGATGCCGGTGAGGATGGGGCGGGAGAGGGTGGCGGGGTCCTCGGCCGGGTCGAGAGCGGGGACGACGATGTGTGCCGTCATGATCGAGTCGATCCCGGCGGTGATGGCGGCCCGGAACGGCGGTGCGTCCAGGGTCTTCCACTGCTCACGCGTGTGGGTGATGGTCGGCAGGCCGTAGTGGCTGTCGACGGACGTGTCGCCGTGCCCGGGGAAGTGCTTGGACGTGGCCGCGATGCCCGCCCGCTGGTAGCCGCTGACCTGCGCGGCGACCATCCCCGCGACCGCCCGCGGGTCGGCGCCGAAGGAGCGTACGCCGATCACGGGGTTGGCGGGGTTGACGTTGACGTCGGCGACGGGCGCGTAGTTCTGGCGGATGCCCATCGCGGCCAGCTCGGCGCCGGCCACGTGGGCGGCGCGGCGGGCGTCGGAGCGCGAGCCGCCCGCGCCGAGCGCCATCGCGCCGGGCATGAGGGTGGCGGGCTCCCCTATCCGGGCGACGATGCCGTGCTCCTGGTCGGTGGAGATGAGGACCGGCACGGGCGTCGGCTGTGCGAGCGCGGCGCGCTGGATGCCGTTGGACAGGTCGGCGATCTGGTGCGGGTCGCGGGTGTTGTGGGCCCAGGAGAAGTAGATGATGCCGCCGACGTGGTACGTCGCGATCAGCTCGGCGGCGGTGCGGACCCCGATCTCCTTGAGGTTCGCGTCGATGTCGGCCTGGTCGGGGGCGGTGGCGGAGTGCCCGTACACCCGCATGACGAAGAGCTGGCCGACCTTCTCCTCCAGGCTCATGCGTGAGATGAGCCGCTTGAGGCGGTGGTCGTCACCCGCCGCCATGGCGGGGGTGGTGACCCCGGTGACGGCGGCGGCCGCCGCGGCGGCGGTGACGGTGAGGACGGTACGTCTGGAGGGGGTGTGGGGTGTGGCTCGGTGGTGCATGGTGCTCCTTCCGGCCATCCGGATGAAGGAAACTTCCAAGGAGTCACGCATAGCCGGAAAGTAACTGCCAGGTCAAGGACCTGAGCGCACCACGCCGGGAAGGCCGGGCAACGGGCCCATCCTCGCTGCTTCGTCGATGAGGGCGCGGGCCTTGGCCTCGGCCTGGTCGTACCGTTCGGGAAACGCCGACCGCTGCACGCCCTGCGCGACCTGGCCGGCGGTCCAGTCGGGATGGGCGCGGTCGGTCTCGACGGCCCGGACGAAGAACGCGTTGGCCGCGTACGTCACGTCCATGCACTGTTCGCGCGTGCCCCAGCCCTGGCTCGGGCGCTGCTGGAAGACGCCGACGGAGTCGAGGTGCCCGCAGGGAAGGTTGTTCATGTGCGACTCCACCCACCCGGCCTCGAAGCCGGCGAGCATCACCTTGTCGTTGACCCCCAGTTCGCCGCCGACCCGGTAGACGACCCGGATCACCTCCGGATCGTGGCCGGCGGGAACCGTGCAGGCCGCCGTGTCCCCCAGCTCCGTGGCCGGAATGTGGTCCCCGGGAGGAGGCGGTTCGCTCGTTCCCGCCCAGGCGAGCTGCTGCGGGCCGCCCAGCGCCCATACGGCGGCGGTCAGACCGCCGGCTTGGACGAAGCTGCGTCTGGACACCATGGGGGAGAACTCCCTTTCCATGCTCTTCGTAGCTTTATGGAGCTTTACTGGCCTTTACGGAGCTTTACGTACCTTTACGGCGCTTCATGGGCGCGTTGGCGCGGTCCGCGCCGCACCACAGGTTCACACCCGGTCGCCGATTCCCGTGCCACCGTGACGACGTGTCGCCCCGACCTCCCCCGAAAGCACACGTGCACGTCAGGCGTGCGCCACGGACGGCCACAACTCCTGGAGCGTACGTACCGTCTCGGTGATCGCCGGCCGCCGTGCCGCCCCCGCCCGCCACAGCGCGGACAACCGCCGCTTCGGCACCGGATCCAGGCGTACGGTCGCGACCTCGTCGGGAAGCCTGCCGCGACCCAGGCGCGGCACCAGCGCCACGCCCAGTCCGGCCGCGACGAGGGCCACCTGGGTGTGGTTCTCCTCGGCCTGGTGGACGATGTGCGGCTCGCAGCCCGCCGCCCGCAGCGTCCGCATCAGCCAGTCATGGCACACCGTGCCGGGCGGCTGCGAGATCCACCGCTCGTCCTTCAGCTCCTCGCGCCGTACGGCGTCCCGCTCGGCGAGCGGATGCCCGAGCGGTACGAGGATGTCGCACAGGTCGTCGCCGATGACGGCCTGCTCGACCCCGGGCGGGGCCGGCATTGGTGCGATGTCCCAGTCGTGTGCCACGGCCAGGTCGATCACGCCTCGCGCTACCAGGTCGATCGACCGGTGCGGGTCCACCTCCGACATGCGGGCGTCCAGGCCCGGATGACGGCGGGCCAGCTCGGCGAGCGCCTGGGGCATCAGCCCGCGCGCCGCGCTGGGGAAGCACCCGATCGCCAGCCGCCCGGACGGCAGACCCCGCCGCTCCTCCAGCCGCACCTCCGCCTCCTCGACGAGGGACAGCAACTGCTGCGCCGTCGACGCCAGGTGCCGAGCCTCATCGGTGAGCCGCACCCCCCGGCCCTGCCGTTCCAGCAGGGTGGTGCGGGTCTCCCGCTCCAGCTTGGCGATCTGCTGCGACACGGCGGACGGGGTGTAGCCGAGCGCGGCCGCGGCGGCGCCGACCGTGCCGTACACCGAGACGGCGTGCAGCGCCCGCAGGCGCGCCAGATCCAGCACGACAACCCCCCGTTTTTGGTTAGCGTTGCTTCATCCAATCATGAAGCAATCCGCGCTGGTGCTACATGGTCAGGTCCCGGAATGCTCGACGCATGCGCCCTGCCCACATCGCTCTCGCCGCACTGGTCGCCGCCCTCCTGGGCGTCAACTTCGTCGTCATCGACATCGGCCTCGACCACTTCCCGCCGCTGCTCTTCTCCGCCCTGCGCTTCCTGGTGGCCGCGCTGCCCGCCGTCTTCCTCGTGGGGCGCCCGAAGGTGGCGTGGAAGTGGATCGTCGGCGTGGGGCTGGCACTCGGCGTCGCGAAGTTCGGCCTCCTCTTCACGGGCATGGACCGTGGCGCACCGGCCGGCCTGTCCTCCCTGATCCTGCAGATCCAGGCCGTCTTCACCGCACTGTTCGCCTTCGCGGCACTCGGCGAACGACCCGGCCGGGTGCGGGCGGTGGGCATGGCCGTCGCGCTCGGCGGGATCGCCGTCGCCGCGATCGACGAGGGCACGGCCGGGCCGCTGCTCGGCTTCTCGCTGTGCATCGCGGCCGCCGCCTTCTGGGGCGTCTCGAACGTCCTGACCCGCAAGGCGTCCCCACCCGACGCGCTGAACTTCATGGTGTGGGTCAGCACCGTCCCCGTACTCCCGCTGCTCGCCCTGTCGCTGCTCCTGGAAGGGCCGTCACGGGACATGGCCGCGCTGCGGTCCCTCGACTGGACCGGCGTCGGCGTCATCGTCTACGTCGCCTGGGTCACCACCGTCTTCGGCTTCGGCGCCTGGGGCTGGCTGCTGCGCCGCTACCCGGCGTCCTCGGTGGCCCCCTTCTCCCTGCTGGTGCCGGTGTTCGGCATGTCGTCGGCGGCCCTCTTCCTCGGCGAGCCGGTCACCCCCCTGCGCTGGTGCGCGGCGGCCCTGCTGGTGGGCGGCGTGGCGCTGACGTCGTTGCCGGGGACGCGGGGAGGCAGGGTGGTACGGAGGGCTCCCGGGCCGACGGCCGCGACGCCGCCGCACCCGCCCGCCCGCGTCACGGACGAGCAGCCGGCGGGACGACCCGCGTAAGGGGCCGTGGCGGACGGGGGCCTGCCCGGGCGGCCTTGCGTCGCCCGTCACGGAGGAGCGTCCTGCCGGGCGGCCCGCGTCGGCGCCCGGCAGGGACCGGGTCCCGCTGTCCCTGCGGTCCTGCGGGGAGACCCTGCCTAGGCGATCCCGGCCAGGTACTCCCGCCCCGCCGCCAGCAGCGGCGGGAGGTCATCCGCCTGGGGGTACCACCGCTTCTCGTACTCCCAGCAGGCCCACGCCTCGCCGTCCCCCGCCCCGTTGTCGCCCAGCAGCGCCAGGCACTCGGCGAGCGGCAGCACCCCCGCCCCGAGGGGGAGCGGAGTGGTGTCCTCCACCGAGGCGATGTCCTTGACCTGGACGTACCCCAGATACGGCGCCAGCACCGCGTGCGTGGCCGCCGGGGCCTCGCCGGCCGCCCAGGGGTGCATCACGTCCCACAGCGCGCCTACGCATCGGTGGCCCACCGTCCCCACGATCCGCGCCACGTCCGCCCCCGTGCGGTGCGAGTCGTGGGTCTCGACCAGGATCCGTACGCCCAGGTCCGCCGCGACCTCCGCCGCCGCGCCCAGCCGCCGGGCCGCCGTCGCGTCCGCCTCCGCCGGGTCCTGGTCGCCACCGCCCGGGAACACCCGGACGTAACGTGCGCCCAGGTCGGCCGCGAGGTACACGAGCCGGTGCAACTCCTCGTACACGGGCTCGTCGTCACCGGCCTCCGCGACCCGCGCGTACCCGGCGACCGTCAGGATCTCCACGCCCTCGCGCGCGAACTCCTCCACCACCGCGCGCCGTTCGTGCGCCACCAGCCCCGGGTGCACCGGCTCCTCGGGGTGGGCGCGCAGCTCCACACCCTGATAGCCGCTCTCCACGGCGAGGCGGACGACATCGGGGACCGGCATCCCGGGGACGCCGAGGGTGGAGAAGGCGTACTTCACAGGTGCGAGCTCCTCACTGTGTGCTTTCGCGGCTCCCGCGCGGCGGGACGGTCCCGTGCCGGGTCGGCTCTGCGCCGGTCATGGAGCCGTGGGAAACCGTCCGTCCTGATGGTGATCTCGCGCCCTTCGAGCGGAACCACCAGATCCTGGCCGAAGAGGACTTCCTCGACGTCCTTGTAGGCGCCGGTACGCGTCGGGTGCCGGTGGATGGTGCAGGTGCCGTCCGAGGGGTCGACGATCACGTAGGCGGGGATGGCGCACTGGGCGTACATCCGGAACTTCTTGGCGAAGTCATTGTCCCGGGTGGACTTGGAGACCACCTCCAGGACCAGTTCGAGGCTGTGCCACTCGTAGCGACCGTGGCTGTTGTGCTCCGAGCCGGGGGCGATGATCGCGAGGTCGGGTGCGTATCCGTACCGACTGGACGGAAAATCGATCATCACGTCCGAGAGGATGTCACCACGGCCCGCGAGCTGCTGCTTGATCTGGGGAGCGGCTTCGAGGACGACCTTCCACCGGCTCTCGCTCAGCGGCGTCATGATGATCTTCCCGTCCGTGATCTCCACACGGTAGCCGCCGGGCAGGTTCGCGCCGTCCAGCGCGTCCCAGGCGCTGAGCGGGTCCATGGTGATGGTCGTCATGCGGTCCTCCGTATGCCGGTGTGATCCACGATAACGCCAGGGTGCCGCGCTACCCCCGTGGCCGCCCCGTCGACTCACGGACCATCAGCTCCCCGCCGATCGTCGCGATACCGCCCGGCGGCGGGGCCTCCGTGCCCGTCGCCAGCCGCCCGGCCCGCGCCCCCGCCTCGTACAGCGGCAGCCGTACGGTGGTGAGCGCGGGCACCGCGTCCACCGAGAACGGCAGGTCGTCGAAGCCCGCCACCGAGATGTCGTCCGGGATGCGCAGCCCCTGGTCGCGCAGCGCGGCGCAGGCGCCGAGCGCGACCGTGTCGTTGGCGGCGACGATCGCGGTCAGGTCCGGGTCGCGCCGCAGCAGCTCCAGCGTCGCGTCGTATCCGGAGCGCCGGTCGTACGGCCCGTGCACGGTGAGCCGGTCCAGGTCCGCACCGCCCAGCCCCGCCGCCTCCATCGCGGCGCGGTGGCCCTCCAGGCGGTGGCGGGTGGTGGTGCGCTCGGCGGGACCGGCGACGTACCCGATCCGCCGGTGGCCCAGCGTCAGCAGATGCTCCGTCAGCCGCCGCCCGCCGCCCCGGTTGTCGAACGTCAGCGCGGCCGCGATCGCGTCGCCCGCCGCCGGTACCGGCGGCCGCCCGCACAGCACCACCCGGGTCCCGGCGTCCGCGAGCTTGGCCAGCTTGGCGGCCATGGCCGCGATGTGGTCCGCGTGCTCCACGGCTCCTCCGGTGAGGACGACGGCCGCCGCGCGCTGGCGCTGGAGCAGGGTCAGGTAGGTCAGCTCGCGCTCGGGGGAGCCGCCGGTGTTGCAGACCACGGCGAGCTTCTCGCCGCCCGCCCGGCCCGACGCGCCTTCGCCGATCGCGTGCTGCGCGGCCCCGGCCATGATGCCGAAGAACGGGTCGGCGATGTCGTTGACCAGGATGCCTACCAGGTCGGAGGTGGCGGCGGCGAGCGCGCTGGCGGGGCCGTTCAGGACGTAGTCCAGCTCGTCGACCGCGCGCAGTACCCGCTCCCGGGTGGAGGCCGCGACGGGGTAGTTGCCGTTCAGGACGCGGGAGACGGTGGCCGGGGACACCCGGGCGCGCGCCGCCACATCGGCCAGGGTGACTGTCATCGCGTTCCTCCGAGGAGAGTCGGGCCAGGCCCTTGTACGGGCCGCTGTCGGCAGGCTAGCGTCATCACTGATAGAAAGCGCTTGCTACGACATTGTCCGGGCAAGACTCCCGCAGGCGAACCGCTCGCGGGGAACCGCGTCCCACGGCGTGGAACGCCCGGCGCCGACCACACCGCCGGGGCCGGGCACCCGGCGCCGGACCACGTGAGGCCGGACCACCCGGCACCGGACCGCCCGGCGCCGACCACGCGAGGCCGGACCACCCGGCGCCGATCACCCGGCGTCGAGCGACTACACATGGAGGACCTTCGTGTCACGCAGAACCGTGCGGATCGCCATGAACGGCGTCACAGGGCGGATGGGCTACCGCCAGCACCTGGTGCGCTCCATCCTCGCGATCCGCGACCAGGGCGGCCTCGACCTCGGCGACGGCCAGGTCCTGTGGCCCGAGCCCGTCCTCGTCGGCCGCCGCGAGCACGCCCTGCGCGAGCTCGCCGACCGCCACGGGCTGACCGAATGGTCCACCGACCTCGACGCGGTCCTCGCCGACGACACCACGGACATCTACTTCGACGCCCAGGTCACCTCCGCCCGCGTCGACGCCCTCACCAAGGCGATCGCGGCCGGCAAGCACATCTACACCGAGAAGCCGACCGCCACCGACACCGCCGGCGCCCTGGAACTCGCCCGCCTGGCCCGGACCGCCGGCATCAAGCACGGCGTCGTCCAGGACAAGATCTTCCTCCCCGGCCTGCTCAAGCTGAAGCGCCTCATCGACGGCGGCTTCTTCGGCGAGATCCTCTCCGTACGCGGCGAATTCGGCTACTGGGTCTTCGAGGGCGACTGGCAGGAAGCCCAGCGCCCCTCCTGGAACTACCGCGCCGAGGACGGCGGCGGCATCGTCGTCGACATGTTCCCGCACTGGGAGTACGTGCTCCACGAGCTGTTCGGCCGCGTGACGTCCGTGAGCGCCCACGTCACCACGCACATCCCGCAGCGCTGGGACGAGAACGGCAAGCCGTACGCCGCCACCGCCGACGACGCCGCGTACGGCGTCTTCCAGCTGGCCGGCGGCGCCATCGCGCAGATCAACTCCTCCTGGGCGGTACGCGTCCACCGCGACGAACTCGTCGAGTTCCAGGTCGACGGCACCCACGGCTCGGCCGTCGCCGGACTGCGCGGCTGCCGCGTCCAGCACCGCTCCATGACCCCCAAGCCCGTCTGGAACCCGGACCTGCCGGTCACTCACTCCTTCCGCGACCAGTGGCAGGAGGTCCCCGACAACACCGAGTTCGACAACGGCTTCAAGGCCCAGTGGGAACTGTTCCTGCGCCACGTCGCACTCGACGAGCCGTACCACTGGGACCTGCTCGCGGGCGCGCGCGGCGTACAGCTCGCCGAGCTGGGCCTGAAGTCCTCGGCGGAGGGCCGCCGTTACGACGTACCGGAGCTGTCACTGTGACGATCCGACTCCCGCACGGCACGTACGAGCCCCGTACCGAGCCTGCTGCCTTCGCCCCGACGGGGGTACCTCTGGCGTCCCGTACGGTCTTCTCCGCCGCCCACGTCGTGGCCGACCCGCACGCGGACGTGTCCCCCGACTCACCGGCGGCCGTCGACTGGGACGCCACCCTCGCCTTCCGCCGCCACCTCTGGTCGCACGGGCTGGGTGTCGCCGAGGCCATGGACACCGCCCAGCGCGGCATGGGCCTGGACTGGGCGGGCGCGGCCGAACTCATCCGCCGCTCGGCCGCCGAGGCGAAGGCCGTCGGCGGCCGGATCGCGGCGGGCGTCGGCACGGACCAGCTGACCGGCCCGGCGGACCTGGCCGCCGTACGCACCGCGTACGAGGAACAACTGGCCCTCGTCGAAGACACCGGCGCGCAGCCCATCCTGATGGCGTCCCGCGCCCTCGCGGCGGCCGCCCGCACCCCCGACGACTACGTCACCGTCTACACCCACCTCCTGCGCCAGGCCTCCGAACCCGTCGTCCTCCACTGGCTGGGACCGATGTTCGACCCGGCGCTGGAGGGCTACTGGGGCTCGGCGGACCTGGACGCCGCCACCGACACCTTCCTCGACGTCATCGCGGCCCACCCGGACAAGGTCGACGGCATCAAGGTGTCCCTGCTGGACGCGCGGCGCGAGGTCGACCTGCGCCGCCGCCTCCCGGACGGCGTGCGCTGCTACACCGGCGACGACTTCCACTACCCCGAGCTGATCGCGGGCGACGACCACGGCTTCAGCCACGCCCTGCTCGGCATCTTCGACCCGCTCGGCCCGCTGGCGGCGGAGGCGGTACGGGTGCTGGACACCGGCGACACCGACGGCTTCCGCAAGGTCCTCGACCCGACCGTCCCGCTGTCCCGCCACCTCTTCCAGGCGCCGACACGCTTCTACAAGACGGGCGTGGTGTTCCTTGCCTGGCTGGCCGGCCACCAGGACCATTTCACGATGGTCGGCGGCCTGCAGTCGGCGCGCTCGGTCCCGCACCTGGCGAAGGCGTACGAAATGGCTGACGGGCTGGGCCTGTTCCCGGACCCCGCGCTGGCGGAGTCCCGCATGAAGTCCCTGCTGACGGTGTACGGAGTCGAGCAATGAGTGGTCTGACCCGCTTCAGCATCAACCAGATGACCGTCAGGCAACTGTCGTTGCCCGAGCTGACGGCGGCCTGCGTCCGCCTCGGCATCCCCGGCATTGGCCTGTGGCGCGAGCCGGTCGCCGCGTACGGCCTGGAAGCCACCGCCAAGCTCGTACGCGACGCCGGGCTGGCCGTCACCACCCTGTGCCGGGGCGGCTTCTTCACCACCGCCGCCGACCTGGACGACAACCGCGCGGCCGTCGACGAGGCGGCCACCCTCGGCACCGACACCCTGGTCCTGGTCTCCGGCGGCCTCCCGCCGGGGGAGAAGGACCTGCCGACCGCCCGCGCACGTATCGCGGACGCCCTCGCCGAACTCACCCCGTACGCCGCCGAGCGGGGCATCCGGCTCGCGATCGAGGCCCTGCACCCCATGTACGCGGCCGACCGCTGCGCCATCTCCACCCTCGACCAGGCCCTCGCCCTGGCCGAACCCTTCCCGTCCTCCCAGGTCGGCGTCGTCGTCGACACGTACCACATCTGGTGGGACGACCGCGCCCCGGCGGCCGTCGCCCGCGCGGGCGAGCAGGGCCGCATCCACTCCTTCCAGCTCGCCGACTGGACCACCCCCCTGCCGGCCGGCGTCCTCAACGGCCGGGGCCAGCTCGGCGACGGCTGCATCGACCTGCGCGCCTGGCGCCGACTGGTCGACGCGGCGGGCTACACCGGCCCCATCGAGGTGGAGCTGTTCAACGACACCCTCTGGGCGCGGGACGGGGTGGAGGTCCTGGAGGAGACGGCGGGGAGGTTCGTGTCGGAGGTGCTCTGAAACTGCCGACCGCCCCCGTACAACCCTCCCGGCACGACGCGAGTCGTACCTGGCGTCGGGGCTTCCGGGGGGATCCGGGGGGATTGAGGAAGCCCTGCCGGAGGGGGGAGCACGCGGGGCCCGGTCCACGGACCGGGCCCTCCAGCGCCGGGTGTGGGCGTGCTGGTCATGGTTGCCGTGTGGGCCGCCGCCCTTGGGGTGGGCGTGCTGGTCATGGTGGGCGTGTGGGCCGCCCTCTCTCCGAGTGTGGCGGGCTCCGGCGTCCCGTCAAGGGCGCTCCCTTCGGTCGCGTCGCTTCGCGATGGGCTTCGCCCACCCTTGACCGGCCGCCTCCGCCCGCCTTTTCCCACTCGGAGGGCGGCCCCGGGAAGCAGGCATCCCGGGGGACCAGCCCCTTTCCGGGCGCTCGTGGCCGAGGCCGCCCGCCCGGGGCAGGCGCGGCAGAGGAATGGGGCGGCGCGGCTCGGCTAAGCGGCGGACGGCCGTCTGTGGGTTGCGGTACAGGACCTCGCTCCGGTGCGTGGTGGGTGCGCGGCAGTGGCATGGGGCATCCGGGGTCGGCTCGGCGACTGCGGGTGGGTGAGGGGTTGGGGTTCAGGCAGGTGGCTGGGGTGGGTGCGGGGCTGGGCCTGGGTGTTGCCCTGTCCGGCCGGGAGCCGGGGGAAATCGCCCCTCCAGCCACACCCGTGTCTGCTCACCGGAGTTGTGGGCGGGATGGGACACCTCCCTGCCGTGGTCGCCGGGCCCCTGGGTGTCCCGTACCGCCCACAACTCCCCGACCCTGCTACCGGTGTGACCCCTGCGGCGCCTGAGAGCACCACGGCCGCTCGGCTCCACCCGCCCCAGCCCGAACCCACCCCAGCCACCTGCCTGAACCCCAACCCCTCACCCACCCGCAGCCGCCAAACCCAGCCCAGAAGCCCCACACCACTGCCGCGCACCCACCACGCACCGAAGCGAGGTCCTGTACCGCAACCCACAGACGGCCGTCCGCCGCTGAGCCGGGAGCGAGCCCCCCCATTCCTCTGCCGCGCCTGCCCCGGGCGGGCGGCCTCGGCCACGAGCGCCCGGAAAGGGGCTGGTCCCCCGGGATGCCTGCTTCCCGGGGCCGCCCTCCGAGAGAAAACGCGCGGGCGGAGGCGGCCTGTCAAGGGTGGGCGAAGCCCATCGGCGAAGCCGACGCGAAGCGCCCTTGACAGGGCGCCGGAGCCCGCGACTCTCGGGAGGGAGGGCGGCCCGGAACGGCAACCATGAACAGCAGGCCCACCACCAGTCCCCAGCCGAGCCCAGGGGCAGGACCCGGAGTTGTCCACAGGCCCGCCGCGGTGTCCGAGCTGCCGGGTAGCGTCGGGGCATGTCCAATCTGGCAGTGGTCGAAGGGGTCCTTGAGCGGATCACGTACGCCAATGAGGAGAACGGCTACACCGTGGCCCGGGTCGACACCGGGCGCGGAGGCGGGGATCTCCTCACGGTGGTCGGCTCGCTGCTCGGCGCGCAGCCGGGCGAGTCGCTGCGCATGGAGGGCCGTTGGGGGGCGCACCCGCAGTACGGCAAGCAGTTCACGGTGGAGAACTACACGACCGTCCTGCCGGCCACCATCCAGGGCATCCGGCGTTACCTCGGCTCCGGCCTGATCAAGGGCATCGGACCGCGTATCGCCGAGCGGATCGTCGACCATTTCGGCGTTGAGACGCTCGACGTCATCGAGCGGGAGCCGAAGCGGCTCATCGAGGTGCCGGGTCTCGGGCCGAAGCGGACGAAGCTGATCGGTGCCGCGTGGGAGGAGCAGAAGGCGATCAAGGAGGTGATGGTCTTCCTCCAGGGGGTGGGGGTCTCGACCTCCATCGCGGTGCGGATCTACAAGAAGTACGGGGACGCCTCGATCTCCGTGGTGAAGAACCAGCCGTACCGGCTGGCCGCCGACGTGTGGGGGATCGGGTTCCTCACCGCCGACCGGATCGCGCAGGCCGTCGGGATTCCGCACGACAGTCCGGAGCGCGTCAAGGCCGGGCTGCGGTACGCCCTGTCGCAGTCCACCGACCAGGGGCACTGTTTCCTGCCGGAGGAGCAGCTGATCGCCGACGCGGTGAAGCTGCTCCAGGTCGACACGGGCCTGGTCATCGAGTGCCTGGCCGAGCTGGCGGCCGACGAGGAGGAGGGCGGGATCGTACGGGAGCAGGTGCCCGGCCCCGAGGGGCAGCCGGTCACCGCCGTTTATCTCGTCCCCTTCCACCGGGCCGAGCTCTCCCTGGCCGCACAGCTCCAGCGGCTGCTGCGCGGCGCCGAGGACCGCATGCCGGCCTTCCGGAACGTGGCCTGGGACAAGGCGCTGGCGTGGCTCGCGGACCGTACGGGGGCGGAGCTGGCGCCCGAGCAGGAGGAGGCCGTCCGGCTGGCGCTCACCGAGAAGGTCGCCGTCCTCACCGGTGGCCCCGGCTGTGGCAAGTCCTTCACGGTCCGGTCGATCGTGGAGCTGGCGCGGGCCAAGAAGGCGAAGGTGATCCTCGCGGCGCCCACCGGCCGCGCGGCCAAGCGGCTGGCGGAGCTGACGGGAGCGGAGGCGTCCACCGTGCACCGGCTGCTGGAGCTGAAGCCGGGCGGGGACGCGGCGTACGACCGGGACCGGCCGTTGGATGCCGACCTGGTGGTGGTCGACGAGGCGTCCATGCTGGACCTGCTGCTGGCCAACAAGCTGGTCAAGGCGGTGGCGCCGGGGGCGCACCTGCTCCTGGTGGGCGATGTGGACCAGTTGCCGAGCGTCGGTGCCGGCGAGGTGCTCGGCGACCTGCTGGCCCCGGACAGCCCGGTCCCCTCCGTGCGGCTGACGCGGATCTTCCGGCAGGCCCAGCAGTCAGGTGTCGTCACCAACGCCCACCGGATCAACTCCGGTCAGCACCCGATCACTTCGGGGTTGCCGGACTTCTTCCTGTTCGTCACCGAGGACACGGAGGAGGCGGGCCGGCTCACCGTGGACGTCGCGGCCCGCCGCGTACCGGCGAAGTTCGGCCTCGACCCGCGCCGGGACGTGCAGGTCCTGGCGCCGATGCACCGGGGCCCGGCGGGTGCGGGCACCCTGAACGGCCTCCTCCAGCAGGCCGTCACCCCGTCGCGGCCGGACGTTCCCGAGAAGAGGTTCGGCGGCCGGGTGTTCCGCGTCGGCGACAAGGTCACTCAGATTCGCAACAATTATGAGAAGGGGACGAACGGGGTCTTCAACGGCACGGTCGGCGTGGTCACCTCGCTGAACGTGGACGAGCAGCGGCTGACGGTGTTGACGGACGAGGACGAGGAGGTGCCGTACGACTTCGACGAGCTGGATGAGCTGGCACACGCGTACGCGGTCACGATCCACCGCTCGCAGGGCAGTGAGTATCCGGCGGTGGTGATCCCGGTCACCACCGGGGCGTGGATGATGCTGCAGCGGAATCTGCTGTACACGGCCGTCACGCGCGCGAAGAAGCTCGTGGTCCTCGTCGGCTCGCGCAAGGCGATCGGGCAGGCGGTCCGTACCGTTTCCGCCGGCCGGCGCTTTACCTCACTGCGTCATCGGCTGAAAGGTGAGGTGCGGGTGGGAAACATCACCTAAGGATCATCCGGACTTTCGCAACCGGGGCGAAGGGGGCAGGATGAGCAGGTTGACGGCACTGAGTGCCGCCAATTGGCCGAATGGTCGACCCCGAGTGCACTCTGCTGGGCCAAGTGGGGGATGGTAGAGACAGTCAGGGCACCTCGAAGAAGAGGCACTACGTCGGTGAGGGATGACGTGAGCGACAACTCTGTAGTACTGCGGTACGCGGACGGTGAATACACCTACCCGGTGGTCGAGAGCACCGTCGGTGACAAGGGCTTCGACATCGGGAAGCTCCGAGCCCAGACCGGTCTGGTGACCCTGGACAGTGGATACGGCAACACCGCCGCCTACAAATCCGCGATCACCTACCTGGACGGCGAGCAGGGCATCCTGCGGTACCGCGGCTACCCCATCGAGCAGCTGGCCGAGCGCTCCACCTTCCTCGAGGTGGCGTACCTGCTGATCAACGGTGAGCTTCCCAAGGTCGACGAGCTTGCGGCCTTCCGGAACGAGATCACGCAGCACACGCTGCTGCACGAGGACGTCAAGCGGTTCTTCGACGGTTTCCCGCGCGACGCCCACCCGATGGCGATGCTGTCCTCGGTCGTCAGCGCGCTGTCGACGTTCTACCAGGACAGCCACAACCCGTTCGACGAGAAGCAGCGCCACCTGTCCACGATCCGGCTGCTGGCCAAGCTCCCGACGATCGCGGCGTACGCGTACAAGAAGTCGATCGGTCACCCGTTCGTCTACCCGCGCAACGACCTGTCGTACGTCGAGAACTTCCTGCGGATGACCTTCTCGGTCCCGGCCCAGGAGTACGAGCTGGACCCGGTCGTGGTCTCGGCTCTCGACAAGCTGCTCATCCTGCACGCGGACCACGAGCAGAACTGCTCGACGTCGACCGTGCGCCTGGTGGGCTCGTCGCAGGCGAACATGTTCGCCTCGATCTCCGCCGGCATCTCGGCCCTGTGGGGCCCCCTGCACGGTGGCGCGAACCAGTCGGTGCTGGAGATGCTCCAGGGCATCCAGGCCAATGGCGGCGACGTCGACTCCTTCATCAACAAGGTGAAGAACAAGGAGGACGGCGTCCGGCTGATGGGCTTCGGCCACCGGGTGTACAAGTCCTTCGATCCCCGCGCCAAGATCATCAAGGCGGCGGCGCACGACGTCCTCTCGGCGCTCGGCAAGTCCGACGAGCTGCTGGACATCGCGCTGAAGCTCGAGGAGCACGCGCTCTCCGACGACTACTTCGTGTCGCGCAACCTCTACCCGAACGTCGACTTCTACACGGGTCTGATCTACCGGGCGATGGGCTTCCCGACCGAGATGTTCACGGTGCTCTTCGCGCTGGGCCGGCTGCCGGGCTGGATCGCCCAGTGGCACGAGATGATCAAGGAGCCGGGCTCCCGCATCGGCCGCCCGCGCCAGATCTACACGGGCGAGGTCCTGCGCGACTTCGTCCCGGTCGAGAGCCGCTGAGGCGAGCGCCGCTGGCGGCCACGCTGCACCGGGCGCCCACCGAGGGTCGCGCTGATGGGCGCCTCGGTGGGGCTCCGGCACGGTCCGGCGGTGCTCCAGCGGTGCCGCGGGTAGCCGCGGGTAGCGAGAAGCGCCCCGCCGCCGATCCCCCCACGGGTCGGCGAGCGGGGCGCTTCCCATATCCCCGGAACGGATTCCCCCCACGGGATCCGGGTCCGGGCGTCTGCCGGTTTCAGCAGAAGCTCGCGATGCGATCTGCCGGGGTACGTACGGGAGGGCCGCTCAAAGCTCCCCGGTGCACGTGCCCCGGCCAACGCTTGCCTGGGACGTCCCCCAAGACATCCCATGAACGTCCCCCAAGACGTTCGTGGCATCGCCCATTTAGACTCGCGAGCCGTCCAAATGGTTACCCCCAAATATCTGTGATCTAGGTCTCTTTGTGAAGGTCCTGTGAGTCACGTGAAGGTGAAATCACGTGGAGGTGCGGGGCTAGGGACGGACAGTCACCGCAAAGGCGGAGGAAATGACCATGGCCGGGCCGGGCGGCCCGCCGTTGCGGTGCGCCCCGGCCCGGCCGGAGTGATCCTCTCGGGTGTCAGGCCTGGCCGACGAGCTCGTACCCCGCCTCGTCGACCGCCGCGCGGACCTCGGCCTCGTCCGGGGCGGCCGCGGAGACGACGGTGACCAGGCCCGTCGCGGCGACGGCCTTGACGGAGGTGACGCCGGCGATCGCGGAGATCTCCTCGGCGACGGCGCCCTCGCAGTGGCCGCACGTCATGCCCCGTACCTCGTAGACGGTGGTGATGCCGCCGGTCTCGGCGTCGGCCGCGCTGTCGTGGCAGGAGCCGGCGGGCGAGCAGCAGGAGCCGGTGGCCTGGGGAAGCTCGGTCCTCGTCTCGGCGGTCATGGTGTTCTCCTCTTCGGTCAGAGTCGTGGTGCGGCAGGGGCCAGTGCGGCTCAAGGGAACGCCGTGGCGCCCCGACGTACTTACTGTATACCCCTAGGGGGTATGAATTCCAGTGCTGCCGCCTCCGCGCGCCGCCGACGCGGCGGCTTCACCGATGACGGGGTCGAGGTAGCGGAGCATCATCCGCTTCAGCTCCTCGATGTACGCGTCCCGCTCGGTGTCCGCGTGGCCCAGGACCAGGACCAGGCCTCCCTTGAACACGGCGAGTGTCATGCCGGCGATCCGGCTCCGCTCGTCGGCGGGCATGTCCGGGCGGTAGTGGCCGAGCAGCTCCTGGATGCGGGAGATGAGCGAGTCGTGCAGCGCGTCATGCTCTTCCGTGATCCGGCCCGGGATGTCGGAGCCGTGCATCAGGGCGAAGAAGGCGGGGTTCGCACAGTTGAACTCGATCATCGGGTCGAGGATCGCGTCCAGCATGTCGGGCAGCGGCAGGTCGAAGTTGGCCGGCGTGAACGCCTGGCCATGCGCCTCGCGCATCCGGTGCAGCAGGCGCTCGCCGAGCTCGATGGCGATGGCTTCCTTGTTGGGGAAGTACTGGTAGAGCGTGCCGGGGGAGACGCTCGCCTCGCGGGCGATGGCGTTGGTGCTGGCGGCGGTGTATCCGGTGGTCGCGAAGACCTGCGCGGCGGCCTCCAGCAACTGTGCGATGCGCCGCTCCCCGCGTGCCTGTCGGCGGCGCGGCTTGCCCTCGGTCGGCCCTGTGGCGTCCGGCACGACAATCCCCAGCTTCCTCGGTGTGGTTGACAAACACGAGAGGTCGCTCGCATTCTTGGGAAACGCGAGCGAAGACTCGTGTTTGCCAGTTTATGGCAACGGGACGATCTGTGACTCGTGCCACGGGGGCACGAGTCACAGATCACGGTGAAGGGGACACCGCGTCATGTCCGAAGTCAACGGCGCGCCCGCCCGTGGCGGCGCACTCCGGTTCGCCACCGCGCGGCCGCGGCTGACACTGCTGATCGCGCTGGTGGTCACGGCGCTGGCGGTGTTCGCCGGCGGCGGGGTGGCCGACCGCATGGGGAGCGGCGGCTGGGAGGACCCGGACTCCACGTCCGCGTACGCCATGAAGGCCCTGGAGCGGGAGTTCCCCGCCTCGCAGCCCAACCTGCTGCTCCTCGTCGACAGCGGACGGGCGGGGGTGGACGATCCCCAGGTGGCGGCCCAGGCCCAGCGCCTCGCCGAGCGGCTCGCCGCCGAGCCGGGGATCACCGGCGTCGGGTCGTACTGGCAGACGGGCTCGCCGGCGCTCAGGTCGGAGGACGGGCGCGAGGCGCTGATCGCGGCGCGTATCGAGGGCGACGAGAAGACGGCGGGGGAGACCCTCGAGCGGATGGCCTCGGCGTTCCGGGGCACGCACGGGCCGGTGGAGGTCTCCGTCGGCGGGCCCGTCGCCGTACGGCACGAGATGCAGGTGATCATCCAGGACGACCTGCTGCGCGCCGAGCTGATCGCCCTTCCGGTGACGCTGGTGCTCCTCGTGATGGTCTTCGGCAGCGCCGTCGCCGCCCTGCTGCCGCTGGGCATCGGCATCGTCGCCATCCTCGGGACCAACGCCGTGCTGCGCGGGCTCACCGAGTTCACCGACGTGTCGGTCTTCGCGATGAACCTCACCACCGCCCTGGGGCTCGGACTCGCCATCGACTACGCCCTGTTCGTGGTGCGGAGGTTCCGTGAGGAGCTGGCCGCCGGCGCCGGCACCGGTGCGGCGGTGGCCACGACGCTGCGGACTGCCGGGCGCACGGTGCTCTTCTCGGCGCTGACGGTGGCCGTGTCCCTCGCCGCGATGCTCGTCTTCCCGCAGTACTTCCTGCGCTCCTTCGCGTACGCCGGCATCGCGGTGGTGCTGTTGGCGGCCGCCGCCGCGCTGATCCTGCTGCCGGCCGCACTGCTGTTGCTCGGCCACCGGGTCAACGCGCTGGATCTGCGCCGCCTGTTCGGGCGGAGGCCGGGGAGGGCCGCGGGCGCTGGGTGGGGGCGGATGGCGGCGCTGGTGATGCGCAGGGCGCCCCTCTTCGCGGTGGGCACGGCCGCCGGGCTGGTGCTGCTGGGGCTGCCGTTCCTGGGAGTGAAGTTCGGTACGGCGGACGACCGTCAGCTGCCGTCGAGCGCCGAGTCCCGGGTCGTCCAGGACCACCTACGGGACGGCTTCCCGGGCAGTCCGGGCGGCGGGCTGGAGGTCCTCGCCGAGGGGCGGGCCTCGGCCGCGCAGTACGCCGAGTACCGCGACCGGATCGCCGGCCTCCCCGGCGTGCTGCGGGTGGACGGGCCGGTGACCTCGGGGACGTACGCGTACTTCTCGGTGCAGCCCGAGGGGGAGGCCGTGGGTGAGGAGACTCAGCGGCTCGTGCGGGATCTGCGCGCCGAAGCCGCGCCGTTCGACACATCGGTGACCGGGGCGGCGGCTGTGCTGGTCGACTCCAAGGACGCCATAGCCGACCGGCTGCCCTGGGCCGTGGGCATCGTCGTGGTGGTCACCCTTCTCCTGGTCTTCCTGCTCTCCGGCAGTGTGCTCATACCGATCCAGGCGGTCGTGCTGAACGCGTTGAGCCTCACGGCGATGTTCGGGGCGATGGTGTGGGTCTTCCAGGACGGCCATCTGTCCGGGCTCCTGGGCTTCACCCCCACCGGAGACATCGAAACGACGCTGCCGGTGCTGATGTTCTGCGTCGCCTTCGGGCTCTCCATGGACTACGGGGTGTTCCTGCTCTCCCGCATCAAGGAGGAGTACGACACCACGGGCGACCATGAGCACGCCATACGGTTCGGGCTCCAGCGCACCGGCGGGCTGATCACCGCGGCGGCCGTGATCCTGGCGGTGGTGATGGTGGCCATCGGGACCTCCCGGGTGACCAACACCAAGATGCTGGGCCTGGGCGTCGCCCTGGCCGTGGTGATGGACGCGATGGTGGTACGCAGCCTGCTCGTCCCGGCCGTGATGAGACTGACCGGACGGGCCACCTGGTGGGCACCGGCCCCGCTGCGGGCCCTGCACGCCAGGTTCGGACTCAGCGAGGGCGAGATACCGGCACCGGCGCCGGAGCCCCGGGTGGCTCCCGAGCTGGAGCCGGCTGTCAGGAGCTGACCGAGGGCGCCGTCTCCGGGTGCCCCCGGTGGACGGCCCCGGATGTACGCGGCCGGCCCCGTACCGGGGGAGGTGCGGGGCCGGGGCGCCAGAGCACAGCCGGGAACGTCAGGTCGCGCGACCGCGGTTGCCGGGGCGGTTGGCCACCCAGACGCGGATCGTGTCCGGGTACCAGTAGGGCTTGCCACCCTCCACATGGTCGGGCTGCGGAAGCAGGCCGTGCTTGCGGTACGACCGCACCGTGTCCGGCTGTACCCGGATGTGCGCGGCAATCTCCTTGTAGGACCAGAGCCTTCTGTCCGTCATCTTTGGCACCTCCCTGCGCGCGCCGCGGCGGCGGTCCGGGAGGACCGTCGGGGGAGCCGCGGCGTTGACGCTGGCGATCACTGAGCCTGTGCCCGTTGAACGACACAGAGTGACGAGGGGAGAGGGCCTGTTGAACGTCTGTGACGGAAGGTCCGCGTGATGGAGACATGTGTGACACGGCAGGGTCACTGTGACAAAGGCTGTGCTCACGCCCCGCAGGAGCGGAGGAAGCGGCGGGTGCGTTCGGCGATGGGGTAGGGCTGGTCCGGGGGGCAGGGGTACATGTCCTGCTCGACGATGGCGAAGAGGTCGACGTCCAGGGCCTGGGCGGCGGCCAGGACGGGTTCGAGGGCGGGGACTCCGGTGGGGGGCTCGCACATGACGCCGCGTGCCACGGCCGGCCCGAACGGGGTGCCCTCGGCGACGACTTCGGCGAGGATCTCGGGGTCGACCTGCTTGAGGTGGAGGTAGCCGATCCGCTCGCCGTACGTCTCGATCAGCTTGACGCTGTCGCCGCCGCAGTAGGCGTAGTGCCCGGTGTCCAGGCAGAGGGCGACGAGTTCGGGGTCGGTGGCGTCGAGGAAACGGCTGACGTTCTCCTCGCTGTCGATGTGGGTGTCGGCGTGCGGGTGGACGACGATACGCAGGCCGAAGCGGTCCCGGACCTCCAGGCCGAGGCGTTCGGTCAGGCGGGTGAGGTCGCGCCATTGATCGGCCGTCAGGTTCCGGTCCTCCAGCACCTCACCGGTCTTGTCGTCGCGCCAGAAGGACGGGATGACGACGAGGTGGTCGGCGCCCATGGCGCGGGCCAGGGTGGCGTTGTCCGCGACGTGCGCCCAGGTCTTCTCCCAGACGGCCTCGCCGTGGTGCAGCCCGGTGAAGACCGTGCCCGCCGAGACCTTCAGCCCGCGGCGGGCGGTTTCCTCGGTGAGCCGGGCGGGGTCGGTGGGGAGGTAGCCGTACGGGCCGAGTTCGATCCACTCGTACCCGGCCCTGGCGACCTCGTCGAGGAAACGCTGCCAGGGGACTTGCTGCGGATCGTCGGGGAACCACACGCCCCACGAGTCGGGTGCGGAACCGATCCGGATACGGGACAGCGGCGGCGGTGACAGCGGCGTCATGAGGGCCAGCTTGGTGGCGGCCCGAGCAGGGCGTCAAGAGTTCGTCCGAATGTAAGGACAAAATGTTGACAGGCCTTCCGGGGGCGGCTAGACCTGACCACGGTGCCGACGCGAAGGGGACATGGATGGCGACCGATCCGTACGACCTCATCACCATGGGGCGCATCGGGGTGGACCTCTACCCCCTGCAGACCGGCGTCCCGCTCGCCCAGGTCGAGACGTTCGGCAAGTTCCTCGGCGGCTCGGCCTCCAATGTGGCGGTCGCCGCCGCCAGGCTGGGCCGCCGCACCGCGCTGATCACCCGCACGGGCGCGGACCCGTTCGGCGAGTACCTGCACCAGGAGCTGCGGGCGTTCGGTGTGGACGACCGGTGGGTGACGCCGGTCGAGGCGTACCCGACCCCGCTCACCTTCTGCGAGATCTTCCCGCCCGACCACTTCCCGCTCTACTTCTACCGGCAGCCCAAGGCGCCGGACCTGGAGATCCACGAGCACGAGCTGGACCTCGCGGCCATCGCCGCCGCCCGGGTGTTCTGGATGACCGGCACCGGCCTGTCGGACGAGCCCAGCCGCACGGCCACGCTCGCGGCCATGGCCGCCCGGTCCGGTGTCCCGGACGCCGGCGTACCCGGGCCGTCCGGTCGCCCCGTCCGGCCCGGTGACCCGTCCGCCGCGTACGCGGCCGGGCCGGACGGGCGGGTCACGGTCTTCGACCTGGACTGGCGGCCGATGTTCTGGCCCGACGAGGCCGAGGCCCGGCCCCACTACCGCGAGGCCCTCCGGCACGCCACTGTCGCCGTCGGCAACCTCGACGAGTGCGAGATCGCCACCGGCGAGCGCGAGCCGTACCGCGCCGCGCGCGCCCTCCTCGACGCGGGCGTCCGGCTCGCCGTCGTCAAGCAGGGCCCCAAGGGCGTCCTCGCCATCACCGCCGACGGCGACACCGCCGACGTACCGCCCGTCCCCGTCGAGGTCGTCAACGGTCTCGGCGCGGGCGACGCGTTCGGCGGGGCGCTGTGCCACGGGCTGCTCGCCGGCTGGGACCTGGAGCGGACCGTTCGGTACGCCAACGCCGCCGGCGCCATCGTCGCCGCGCGGCTCGCCTGCTCCTCCGCGATGCCGTTCCCCGACGAGGTGTCGGCCACGCTGGAAGGCGCGTCTCCGGAAGGGGCGTCCCCGGATGGCGCGTCCCCGGAAGGCGTGTCTCCGGAAGGCGTGTCTCCGGATGGCGCGTCCCCGGCGGCCTCCGGCCACGCAGGCGACGCCCGCCCCGAGGGCGGCACGCCGTGACCGTCGACCTCGCCCACCTCGTCGCGGTCCGCACCCGGCACCCCGAAGCCGTCGCCGAGGCCGCCGCCCGACGGCGGCGGCGGACGCTGCTCGGCGACTCCGGGCGGCTGATGATCGTCGCCGCCGACCATCCCGCCCGCGGCGCCCTGGCCGTCGGCGACCGGCCGTTCGCCATGGCCAACCGCCTCGACCTGCTGGAGCGGCTCTGCCTCGCCCTCTCCCGCCCCGGCGTGGACGGGGTCCTCGCCACCGCCGACATCCTGGACGACCTGCTGCTCCTCGGCGCCCTGGAGGACAAGGTCGTCATGGGTTCCATGAACCGCGGCGGCCTCGCCGGCGCCGCGTTCGAGCTCGACGACCGCTTCACCGGCCACCGCCCCGAGGACCTCGTCCGCCTCGGTTTCGACGCGGGCAAGCTCCTGCTGCGCATCGACCACACCGACCCCGGCTCCCTCACCACCCTCACCGCCGCCGCCCGCACCATCGACGCCATGGCCGAGAGGCGGCTGCCCGTCTTCGTCGAACCGTTCCTCTCCCGCCGTGACCCGGCCGACGGCCGCGTCCGCAACGACCTGAGCCCCGACGCGGTGACCACGTCGCTCGCCATCGCCTCCGGGCTCGCCGGGACCTCCGCGTACACCTGGCTCAAGGTGCCGGTGACCGACGACCCCGACGAGATGGCACGGGTCATGGAGGCCACGACCCTCCCCGCGGTTCTCCTCGGCGGCGACGTGGGATCCGACCAGGACACGGCGTACGAGAAGTGGCGGGGGGCCCTGCGGCTGCCGACCGTCCAGGGGCTGGTGGTGGGCCGTTCCCTGCTCTACCCGGCGGACGGCGACGTCGCCGCCGCCGTCGACACGGCCGTGGGCCTGCTCTGAACGGAGAGATCATGACCGACCAGCGGCAGCTGTACGTACCGAGGGGCGAGGCGGCCCAGGGGCCCTACGCTCTCCACATCGACCCGAAACGGGCCGGCTGGGGCTACTCGGCCCTCCGCGTCCTCGACCTCCGCCCCGGCGAGTCCCACCTCCTCGCCAGCGGCGACAGCGAGTGGGTCGTGCTTCCCCTCACCGGCGGTTGTACGGTGCAGGTGGACGGCGAGTGCATCGAACTGCTCGGCCGGGAAAGCGTGTTCAGCGGCGTCACCGACTTCGCGTACGTACCGCGTGACGCCCACGCCCAGATCGCCTCCGGCGCGGGAGGCCGCTTCGCCCTGGCAGGAGCGAAGTGCGAGCGACGACTCCCCGCTCGCTACGGCCCCGCGCCGGAGGTACCGGTCGAAGCGCGCGGCAGCGGGATCTGTGCCCGCGAGGTGCGCAACTTCGCCGCCGCCGACACCTTCGACTGCGACCGGCTCATCGCGGTCGAGGTCATCACCCCCGGCGGGAACTGGTCCTCCTACCCGCCCCACAAACACGACGAGCACCTCCCCGGCGAGGAAGCGGAGCTGGAGGAGATCTACTACTTCGAGATCGAGGGGGAGGGGGTGGGCTACCAGCGCGTGTCGCCGTCCCGCCCCGGCGGCGCGGACGTGCTCGCCGAGGTACGCGGCGGCGATGCCGTCCTCGTACCGGACGGCTGGCACGGGCCGTCCATCGCCGCGCCCGGCCACACCATGTACTACCTCAACGTCATGGCCGGACCGGGCGAGGAACGGCAGTGGAAGATCCGCTTCCACCCCGATCACGTGGAGGGATACCGATGAGCACCCGACGACTCACCACCGCCCAGGCGCTCGTCGCCTTCCTGGCCCGCCAGTACACCGAACGCGACGGACAGCGCCACCGCCTCATCAACGCCACCTGGGGCATCTTCGGCCACGGCAATGTGGCGGGCATCGGACAGGCGCTCGTCGAGTACGCGGCCGACATGCCCTACCTCCAGGGCCGCAACGAGCAGGCCATGGTCCACGCCGCCGTCGGCTACGCCCGCCAGTCGAACCGGCTGTCCACCCACGCCGTCACCACCTCCATCGGCCCCGGCGCCACCAACCTCGTCACCGGCGCAGCCCTCGCCACCGTCAACCACCTCCCGGTGCTGCTGCTGCCCGGCGACACCTTCGCGACCCGGCCCGCCGACCCGGTCCTCCAGCAGCTCGAAGTCCCCTACGCCGGTGACGTGTCCGTCAACGACACCCTCCGCCCCGTGTCGAGGTACTTCGACCGGATCAGCCGGCCCGAGGCCCTCATCCCGGCGGCGATGCACGCCATGCGCGTCCTCGCCGACCCCGCCGCCACCGGCGCGGTCACGCTCGCGCTGCCGCAGGACGTACAGGCGGAAGGCTTCGACTGGCCGGAGGAGTTCTTCGCCGAGCGCGTCTGGCGGGTGCGGCGCCCGCAGCCCGACGCGGCAGAACTGGAAGCCGCCGTACGGGCCGTCAAGGCCGCGAACCGGCCGCTGATCGTCGCGGGCGGCGGCGTGCGCCACAGTCGCGCCGAAGCCGCCCTCCAGGCGTTCGCCGCCGCGACCGGCATCCCCGTCGCGTCCACGCAGGCCGGCAAGGGCTCCCTGCGCCATGGCCACCCGGCCGACGTGGGCGGCATCGGCCACACCGGCACCTCCACGGCCAACGGGCTCGCCCGCACCGCCGACCTGGTCATCGGCGTCGGCACCCGGTACTCCGACTTCACGACCGCTTCCTCGACGCTCTTCGCCCACCCCGGCGTCCGCTTCGTCAACCTCAACATCACCGGCTTCGACGCCCACAAGATGGCCGCCCTGCCACTGGTCGCCGACGCCCGGGAGGGCCTGGAGCACCTGGCCGCTGCGCTCGGCGGATACGCCGTCCCGGCGCAGTACCAGATCGAGTACCACGAGGAGCGGACCCGCTGGGAGGCCCGGGTCAGCTCCGTGTACGCCCCCGCGAGCGACGACGCGCGCCCCACCCAGCCGCAGGTACTCGGCGTACTCGACACTCTGGTCAGCGGCGACGACATCCTGATCAACGCAGCCGGCTCCCTCCCCGGCGACCTGCACAAGCTCTGGCGGAGCCGCTCCCACGACCAGTACCACGTCGAATACGGGTACTCCTGCATGGGCTACGAGATCCCCGCCGCCATCGGCGTCGCCCTCGCCGCCCCCGGCCGCCCCGTCTGGGCCCTCGTCGGCGACGGTACGTATCTGATGAACCCGACCGAAATCGTCACCGCCGTCCAGGAGAACGTCCCCATCAAGGTCGTCATCCTCCAGAACCACGGGTACGCCTCGATCGGCGGCCTCTCCGAGTCCGTGGGCGCCGAGCGGTACGGCACCGCCTACCGCTACCGGGCCCCCGACACCACGTACACCGGCGACCCGCTCCCCGTCGATCTCGCCGCCAACGCCGCCTCCCTCGGCCTGCGCGTCCTGCGCGCCCACACCGTCCGTGACCTGCGAGAAGCCCTCGCCGAAGCCCGCGCGGCGACCGTCCCCACATGTGTCTACGTCGAGACCGAAACGGCAGACACAGTGTCGGGCGCGCCCGCCGCCGAGGCATGGTGGGATGTGCCCGTGGCCGAGACCGCGACCCGTGCGCCGGCGATCAAGGCCCGGGAGGAGTACGACCGGCACGTCGCAGCCCGACGCCGCCACCTGTAGAGGTCCGAAGAGGAGTACGTACGTCATGACGAAGACCGTCCACCACTGGATCGGTGGCAAGACCGTCGAAGGCACGTCGGGCAACTGGGGCCCGGTCACCGACCCGGCGACCGGCGCCGTCACCACGCGGGTCGCCCTCGCCTCCGCCGAGGAGGTCGGCACCGCCGTCGCCGCAGCCAAGGCCGCGTACGCGACGTGGGGCACGTCCTCGCTGGCCCAGCGCACCACCGTGCTGTTCAAGTACCGGGCCCTGCTCGACGCCCACCGCGACGAGATCGCCGCCCTGATCACCGCCGAGCACGGCAAGGTCCACTCCGACGCGCTCGGCGAGGTCGCGCGCGGCCTGGAGATCGTCGAGCTGGCGTGCGGCATCACCGTCCAGCTCAAGGGCGAGCTGTCCACCCAGGTCTCCAACCGGGTCGACGTCGCCGCCATCCGCCAGCCGCTCGGCGTGGTCGCCGGCATCACGCCGTTCAACTTCCCGGCGATGGTGCCGATGTGGATGTTCCCGCTGGCCATCGCCTGCGGCAACACCTTCGTGCTCAAGCCGAGCGAGAAGGACCCGTCCGCCGCCAACCTGCTCGCCGAGCTGGCCTCCCAGGCCGGACTGCCCGACGGCGTCCTCAACGTCGTCCACGGCGACAAGGTGGCCGTGGACGCGCTGCTGGAGCACCCGGACGTCGCCGCCGTCTCCTTCGTCGGCTCGACCCCGATCGCCAAGTACATCCACGCCACCGCCTCGGCGAACGGCAAGCGGGTCCAGGCCCTCGGCGGCGCAAAGAACCACATGCTGGTCCTGCCCGACGCCGACCTCGACGCGGCCGCCGACGCGGCGGTCTCGGCGGCGTACGGCTCGGCGGGCGAGCGCTGCATGGCGATCTCGGCGGTCGTCGCGGTCGGCGCCATCGGCGACGAGCTCGTACAGAAGATCCGCGAGCGCGCCGAGAAGATCAAGATCGGCCCCGGCAACGACCCGGCCTCCGAGATGGGCCCGCTGATCACCGCCGCCCACCGCGACAAGGTCGCCTCGTACGTCACCGGCGCCGCCGCCCAGGGCGCGGAGGTCGTCCTCGACGGCACCGGCTACACCGTCGACGGGTTCGAGGACGGCCACTGGATCGGCCTGTCCCTGCTCGACAAGGTGTCCACCGACTCCGACGCGTACCGCGACGAGATCTTCGGCCCGGTGCTGTGCGTGCTGCGCGCGGACACCTACGAGGAGGGCGTCCGCCTCATCAACGACTCGCCGTTCGGCAACGGCACCGCCATCTTCACCCGGGACGGCGGCGCCGCCCGCCGCTTCCAGCTGGAGATCCAGGCGGGCATGGTCGGCGTGAACGTCCCGATCCCGGTGCCGGTCGGCTACCACTCCTTCGGTGGCTGGAAGGACTCGCTCTTCGGCGACCACCACATCTACGGCAACGACGGCGTGCACTTCTACACGCGCGGCAAGGTCGTCACCACCCGCTGGCCCGACCCGTCGGAGGCCCCGGTGGGCGTGGACCTGGGCTTCCCGCGCAACCACTGAGACCGGGGGGAAGGAAAAACGGCTGGCCCCGACCGGGGCCGGCCGTTGATCCTTGTCCGGATGAACGAGAGCGAACCGAAGTACCGCGTCCGCGCCCCGCACACCGACGACACGGTCACCGTCTACCAGGCGTACGCCCCCGGCATCGGCGGCCCGGCCGCCCGCGACGGCCGCTTCCCGGGGCCTGGAAGCGGGACCGGATGACGTGGATCAAGCCGAGCTTCCTGTGGATGATGTACCGCTGCGGCTGGGCGACGAAGGCGGGCCAGGAGACGGTCCTCGCCGTCGAGATCACCCGCGACGGCTTCGAGTGGGCGCTGCGCCACGCCTGCCTGTCGCACTACGAGCGCGGGGTTCACCCCGACCAGGCCGCGTGGAAACGCCAGTTGCGCCAGTCCCCGGCCCGCGTCCAGTGGGACCCGGAGCGTGACCTGCACCTGGCGCCGCTGCCGTACCGCTCGCTCCAGCTGGGTCTCGCGGGCGAGGCGTCCGCGCGGTATGCCGACGAGTGGACGGTCGCGATACGGGACGTGACGCCGCTCGCGCACGACATGCACGCGCTCGTACGGAGCGGCGATGTGGAGGGGGCGCGACGGCTGATGCCCGAGGAGCGCCCGTACCCGGCGGGTGCGGAGCTCCTCGGGCATCTCACCCCATAGGGGGCCTAGAACAGCGAGTACAGCAGCTTGTTCGGGGAGCCCGTGAGGGCGTTCTGCACCTTGCCGCTCGTGGCGTTGTTCACCAGCGCGTCCCGCACCTGCGCCGGGGAGGCGGTGGGGTGCTTCGACAGGTACAGGGCCGCCACGCCCGCCGTGTGGGGCGCGGCCATCGACGTACCGGAGATGGTGTTGGTCGCCGTGTCGCTGGTGCGCCACGCCGAGGTGACCTTCACGCCCGGCGCGAAGAGGTCCACGCAGGTGCCGTAGTTGGAGAACGAGGCGCGCCGGTCCGCGTTGTCCGTCGCGCCGACCGTGATCGCCTCGGGAACGCGGGCGGGGGAGGTGTTGCAGGCGTTCTCCGGCAGGCCCAGGAGGGGAATGCCGTTGCCGGCCGCGATGGCGTACGAGACGCCCGAGGCGATCGACCGCTTGACGGCGTTGTCCAGGGACGTGTTGGCGCCGCCGCCCAGGCTCATGTTGGCCACCGCCGGCTTCACGGCGTTCGCCGTCACCCAGTCCACACCCGCGATGACCCCGGCGATCGTGCCCGAGCCGTTGCAGTCCAGGACGCGGACCGCGATCAGCCTGGCGGCCTTCGCCACGCCGTACGTCGTGCCGCCGACCGTACCGGCGACATGCGTGCCGTGGCCCTGGCAGTCCTGCCCGTTCTGCCCGCCGCCGACGGTGTCCGTCCCGACCACCGCGCGTCCGCCGAACTCGCTGTGCGAGGTGCGGATGCCGGTGTCGATGATGTAGGCGTTCACGTTCGAGGCGGGGGAGTTGTACGTGTACGTCGTCGACAGCGGCAGGTTGCGCTGGTCGATCCGGTCCAGACCCCAGGTGGCGTTCGGCTGGGTGGCGTTGAGGCGGACGGTCTGGTTCTGCTCGACGTACGCGACCCTCGGGTCGGCGGCGAGGGCGGTGGCCTTCGCCTTCGACATGGTGGTGGAGAACCCGTCGAGCGCGCTCTCGTACTGGTGCTGCGGCGTGACGCCGAGGTCGGTGGCGCGTGTCGAGCCGTCCTTGAGGACGACGATCCAGCTGTTCGACACGGCGGTTTCCGTGGGGGCGAGACGGAGGTCGCCGACCTGCGCGCCGTGCGCGGTGGGGGTGGCGGCGAACTGCAGACCGGCCGCGAGCGCGATGACGGGTATCAGCGCGCCGATGCGGCGCCGGGGCCTGCGGGATGGGGCTCTCATCTCGGGGGCACCTGACCTTTCTTCTTCCGGACGGCCCCACAGCGTCTCGGCTGGTCATGTACCGCACAAGGGTGCTAGTCGGCCTTCTCCGCTTCGTCGCCGAACCCCCACGTGAGCATGGCGAATTCTCCATCGTCGTCGGCACCGGCCGAGCGATACGTCGCCAATGCCGGACCGTTGTCGGTGTCCACCCCGACCCACATGTCGTAGCAGCCGCGCTCCCGGGCGACGGCCGCCAGCGCCTCGGTCAGCGCCCGCCCGATACCGCGCCGCCGGTACCGCTCGTCGACGGACAATTCGTACAGGCACATCTCCGTGCCCTTGTCCGGGTGCAGCATCTCGACACCCGACACCATCCCGGCCGGTACGCCGTCGTCCGTGTACGCGACGAGCATGAGGTGACCGGGCGCGGCGAGGAAACGCTCGGTCCACTCGGGGCGGGCTGGCCCGTCGTACAGGTGCTGCGCTGCGACGATTTCGGCGACGGTCGTCGCACGGCGGATCTCCATGGCAGGCCTCCAGGCCCCTTCGTGTACCGCGTCTGGTGTACGGCGACCGTAGTGCGTACACCTCGAGGAGGCTCGTGAGTTCCACCTGACGGCAGCCGAGCCGGAGCAGTGTGCCGCTTAGGGTCTAGGTATGCAGATCCGAATTCCCCGGCGCGCGGCGGCCGCCACGGCCGCCGCCGTCGTGCTGCTCGCGGGTGCCGGCACGTGGACGGCCGTCGCCTCGGACGACGCGCCCGCCCTGCGCCGCGAGGACAGAGTCCTGGAGATGCCGGGAGCGAGGATCGACACCTCGTTCTTCACCTCCGGGTCCGCCGACGGCCGTCGGCCGGCGGTGCTCCTCGGACACGGTTTCGGCGGCAGCAAGGACGACGTGCGCGCGCAGGCCGAGAAGCTGGCGCGAGACGGGTACGCCGTGCTGACCTGGTCCGCGCGCGGCTTCGGCGCCTCGACGGGACGCATCGGCCTCAACGACCCGGACTTCGAGGTCAAGGACGTGTCGCGGCTCATCGACTGGCTCGCGGAACGCCCCGAGGTGCGGTTGGACGGTGACGGGGACCCGAGGGTGGGCGTGTCGGGCTCGTCGTACGGCGGCGCGATCTCGCTGCTGGCGGCCGGGCACGACAAACGGGTGGACGCGATCGCCCCGCAGATCACCTACTGGAACCTGGCGGACGCGCTTTTCCCGGACGGCGTCTTCAAGAAACTGTGGGCCGGCATCTTCTTCACGACGGGCACGGCGGCGTCCTCGGACGGTTCGCCGCCCGGCCGGTCCCCCGGCGACGGGGAGACCCCCGGCGAGGGCGACCAGCCACCGGGCCGGGCCCCCGGACAGGGCGAGGCCCCCGGCCAGGGCTCGGGTCAGGGCGCGGCCCCGGCCCAGGGCTCGGCCCAGGGCTCGGCTCAAGGTTCGGCCGCCCAGGGGGCTCCGGCGGAGGGCGCCCGGCAGGGCGACACCCGCGTCGGGACTCCGAACGCGGCGGCCGGTGCCGTGCCGTCGGGCGGGACCGCCGCACCCGGGGCGCGCCGTCCGGCCGATGGTGCCGGCGTGGCCGCCTGTGGGCGGTTCCAGGACGTGCTGTGTGCGATGTACGAGCGGGTGGCCGTCGCCGGGAAGCCGGACGCCGCCGCCCGGGCGCTGCTCGCGGCGCGCAGCCCGTCCGCCGTCGGCGACCGCATCAAGGTGCCCGCCCTCATCGTGCAGGGGCAGGCCGACTCGCTCTTCCCGCTGTCGCACGCCGACGCCATCGCCAGGGCCATCCGCGCGGGCGGCGCACCCGTCGCCGTCGACTGGATCGCCGGCGGGCATGACGGCGGCGACCGGGAGACCGAGCGCGTCGAGGCGCGCATCGGCGCCTGGTTCGACCGGTACCTCAAGGAGGACACCGGCGTCGACACCGGTCCGGCCTTCCGGGTCAGCCGCACCGGCGGGGTCGACTCGACCGACGGGCAGGCCCGGCTGCGCGGCGCCACCGGCGACGCCTACCCCGGCCTGCGCAGCGGCGAGCGCACCATCCCGCTCACCGGCGCCGGCCGCCCGCAGACCTTCCGTAACCCTGCCGGGGCCACCCCGCCCGCCATCTCCGCCGTACCGGGGGTCGGCGGGGGACTGGCCCAGCTGTCGTCGCTCGGGGTCGGCCTGTCGCTCGACTTCCCGGGGCAGCACGCCCGGTTCGAGTCACAGCCGCTCACCGAGCCGCTGCGCATCACCGGCTCGCCCACCGTCCGGGTCACCGTTGCCTCCGACACCGGCGAGGCGGTCCTCTTCGGCAAGGTGTACGACGTCGGTCCGGACGGCCGCCAACAAGTGCTGCCCGCCCAGCTCGTCAGCCCCGTCCGGGTCGAGGGCGCGCAGAACGGCAAGGTTGTCGAGCTGACCCTGCCCGCCATCGACCACGAGGTGGAGGCGGGGCACCGGCTGCGGCTCGTCCTCGCCGCCACCGACCTCGGCTACGCCTCCCCGGCGACCCCGGCGACGTACACCGTCGGCGTGACGGGCGGCCTGTCCGTACCGACCGCGCCCGGCGTACGCACCGAGGCCACCGGCCTGCCCTGGTGGGTGTGGGGCCTCCCGGCGGCCGGCGCCCTGGTCGCCGCCGTCCTGCTGCTCACCGCCCGCCGCCGCACCACCGCGCCCGCGCCCGATCCCGAACTCGCCGACGTACCGCTCCAGATCACCGGGCTGACGAAGAAGTACGCCAGGTCCGCCGACCGGTACGCGGTACGGGAGCTGTCCTTCCGGGTCGAGAAGGGCCAGGTCCTCGGGCTCCTCGGGCCGAACGGCGCCGGGAAGACCACCACCCTTCGTATGCTGATGGGCCTGATCACCCCCGACGACGGGGAGATCCGGGTGTTCGGGCACGCGATCAGGCCGGGCGCGCCGGTCCTGTCCCGGGTGGGCGCGTTCGTCGAGGGCGCGGGCTTCCTGCCGCACCTGTCGGGACGCGAGAACCTGGAGCTGTACTGGCGGGCCACCGGCCGCCCCGCCGGGGACGCCCACATCGACGAGGCCCTGGAGATCGCCGGTCTCGGCGACGCCCTGGCCCGCGCGGTACGCACGTACTCGCAGGGCATGCGGCAGCGGCTCGCCATCGCCCAGGCCATGCTCGGCCTGCCGGACCTCCTCATCCTCGACGAACCGACCAACGGACTGGACCCGCCACAGATCCGCGAGATGCGGGACGTGATGATCCGGTACGCGGCCGGGGGCCGGACCGTCATCGTCTCCTCCCACCTCCTGTCGGAGGTCGAGCAGTCGTGCACGCATCTGGTGGTCATGGACCGTGGCCGGCTCGTCCAGGCGGGCCCGGTCGCGGAGATCACCGGCGCGGGCGACACGCTGCTGGTGACGACCGCCGGTGATGTGCCGGACCCGCTGGTCGACAAGATCGGCGCCCTGCCGGGCATCGGCTCGGCGGTACGCACGGACGGCGGCCTGCTGGTACGGCTGGACGGCGCGACCGCCACCGCACTGATCGCCGAACTCGTCCGGCTGGACGTGCCGTTGACCGGTGTGGGCCCGCACCGGCGCCTGGAGGACGCGTTCCTCACCCTGATCGGAGGAGGATCCGCGTGAGCACGCTGCTCCAGTCCGCGCCCGGCTACCGGGCCGGGCACACCCTGCCGCTGCGCGTCGAAGCCGTACGCCAGCTCAAGCGCCGCCGCACCCTCGTCATGGGCGCGGTCCTGGCCGCCCTGCCCTTCGTGCTGATCGCCGCGTTCGCGATCGGCGGCACACCGGACGGGCGCGGCAACAACCGGATCACCCTGATGGACACGGCGACCGCCTCCGGTGCCAACTTCGCCGCCACGTGCCTGTTCGTCTCGGCCGGGTTCCTGCTGGTGGTGCCGGTGGCGCTGTTCTGCGGCGACACGGTGGCGTCCGAGGCCAGTTGGTCCTCCCTCCGCTATCTGCTCGCCGCGCCCGTGCCGCGCGCCCGGCTGCTGTGGTCGAAGCTGGCCGTGGCACTCGGGTTCAGCGCGGCCGCGATGCTGCTGCTGCCCGTGGTGGCGCTGGCGGCGGGCACGGTCGCGTACGGCTGGGGGCCGCTGGAGCTGCCCACGGGCGGCTCCCTGGCCACCGGTGACACGGTGCCGCGCCTCGCGCTCGTCGTGGCGTTCGTCTTCGTCTCCCAACTGGTCACGGCGGGTCTCGCTTTCTGGCTGTCGACCAGGACGGACGCCCCGCTCGGCGCGGTCGGCGGCGCGGTCGGTCTGACGATCATCGGCAATGTGCTGGACGCGGTGACGGCACTCGGATCGTGGCGTGACTTCCTGCCTGCGCACTGGCAGTTCGCCTGGGCGGACGCGCTCCAGCCGCAGTTGGAGTGGGGCGGCATGCTCAAGGGCGCGGCGGTGTCCGTGACGTACGCCCTGGTCCTGTTCGCCCTGGCCTTCCGGGGGTTCGCCCGCAAGGACATCGTGTCGTAGGACCGTGTGCCCCCATCCTCAGAGCCAGCCGCGACGAGCCGCTTCCGCTCCCGCCCGGAAGCGGCTCGTCGTGCCCAGCGCCGCGAGCAGCTCGCCCACGCGCCGGCTGTACGTACGCCCCGATATCCCCAGCCGCGCGGCGGCCGTCTCGTCGGTGAGGCCGGCCAGCAGGGCCTCCAGCACCGGCCGCAGATGCGTGGGCAGCGCCCCGGGCGGGTCCGGCCGCGACGGGACCTCTTCGCTCGCCTCCCACCAGGCATGGTGGGCCCGCACGAGGGCGTGGACCACGACCGGGTCGCGGATCAGCAGCAGCCCGTTGTAGAGCAGTTCGAGGTCGAGGGGGATGGCGGCGACCGTACGGTCCACGACGACCATCTTGAAGGGGATCGACTCCGTCAGCCTGGCCCGGCCCGGCAGCCGCGCCGCCCCCAGGACATCGGAGGCGACGACCCTGGACAGCGCGTGCCGTGGCACGATCTGACGCACCGTACGGACCCGTGCGGTCGCCGTGCGCACGCAGGTGCCCGCGAGCTCAAGGAAGGGCGCCGGGATCGACAGGCCCAGGCAGGCGGCCGGATCGTCGAAGGTCAGCAGCTCACGGCGGGCCGATTCGGCCAGCGCGGCGAGCGTCGCGCCGATCTGTCTCGTACCGCGCACGGGCTGCCCGGCCGGTCGCGGCGCCTGCGGCGGCGCGGCACGCGCCGGTGACGTCTCCATTAAAGCCGCCCGGCCGAGCACAGCGCCCGGAACGTTCGCCACGGCTGACCACCCCCGCCATCCCCTTGGAACGTACGCAACTCCATGTACGCATGTGACTCCGCACGGTGACAAGACCCAGATCAGCGGTTGGCGAGTCCAAGCCAACCCCTGCGCTTTGCCTCACGGGCCGCTCCGGTTCGCTGGAGCCGGCCGACGGCCTCAGGGACTGACGCCACACGGGGGCGGCTGCCATGATGGCCGCATGCCGACGCTGTTGCTCGCCCTCGCGGTCGTCTCCACCGGCCTGTACGCGGGCTTCATGCTGATCTTCCTGACCGGCGTCATGCCCGCGCTGGCCCGGCTGACCGACGAGCAGTTCGTGACGGTCATGCGGCGCGTCAACGAGTACGTGCCCCGCGCGGTGTTCATGGCCGTCTTCGTGGGCGTCGTGGTGTTCCCGGCCCTGGCCCTCGCCGTACCGATCGAAGGCCGGTCGCACAGTCAGCGGTGGCTGATCCTCGCCGGTCTGGTGTGCGCGGTGCTCGGCCATCTGGTCACCGTGGCCGGGAACATCCCGCTCAACAACGCGCTGGCCGCCTCGGAGGGCGGCGACGCCGGCTCCGTACGCCAGGCCTTCGAGTCCCGCTGGAACGCCCTCCACCTGCTCCGTACGCTGCTGATCACGGCGTCCTTCGCGCTGCTGGTGACCGCCTCGCTCACCTGACTCACCCCATCGGGTGTGCGCTGTTTGCAGTACGGCGAGTGGCGCCCGGTCGCGCACCGTGTCCGGATGGTCACGTGACCCTCGTACGTGAGGGTCGCCTAGCGACCGACGAGAAACGGACGACCAATCGTGACCCGCACCCACCGCTGGGCCGCCACGGCCTTCGCCTGCCTCGCCCTGACCGGCATATCCGCCGGGCCCGCCTTCGCCACGGCACCCGCCGACGGCGCCTCCCTCGCCACCGACGCCGACTTCCTGCGCGCCTCCCACCAGGGGAACCTGACCGAGATCGCGGCGGGCAAGGACGCCCAGAAGAACGCCACCACCGACTGCGTGAAGCACGTGGGCAAGGTGCTCGTCCGCGACCACACCAAGCTCGACGCGGACACCAAGGCCCTCGCCGACAAGCTGGGCGTCGACCTGCCCGTCGCGCCCTCGAAGGAACAGCAGGACACGCTCGCGGAGGTCATGTCCAAGGCGGGCACCAAGGCCTATGACAAGGCCTGGCTCAACGCCCAGGCCGCCGCCCACGAGAAGACCCTGGCGCGGATCGACAACCAGATCACCAACGGCAAGAACGCCCAGGTGACCGCCGCCGCCAAGGCCGCACGCCCGGTCGTCGCCATGCACCTGGACATGGTGCGGGGCGGCGAGTGCCACGCCGCCGCGGCGCCGAAGCGGATCCACGCCGGCAACGGCGGCCAGGCCGTGAACACCCTGGCGGCCGACGTCCCGGTCGTCCTGGCCGTGCCCGCGGTGGCGGTCGGCGGTGTCCTGGTCGCCGCCGGCGCGTTCTGGGCCGCGGCCCGCATCCGTCGCAACGACAACCGCTGACGCCGATGCGCGCCTGGCCGCGTACCGAGCCCGGCCCGGACCGTGCGCTGGTCCGGGCCGGGCTCGCGGCGGTCGCCGTGGCGGTCGTGGCGTACCTCTTCCCGTTCTTCCCGGCTCCCGCGCGGGCGCCGGACACGGGCACCCTGCCAGGGGCGGCCGCGGCGTCCCCGACCGCCGGCACCGGCAGCCCGTCGGCGTCCTCACCGCCCGTGTCCCTCACCATCCCGGGCCATCTCCGTACGACACCCGTCGACCCGGTCACCGCCGACGCCACCGGCGTCATGGCCGTGCCGCCGTCCCCCAGGCGGCTGGGCTGGTGGGCCCTCGGCGCACCCCCCGGCGCCGCGCACGGCACCGTCCTGCTGGCCGGGCACCTCGACTCGGCCGAGGAGGGCGCGGGTCCCTTCGAGGCCCTCCACGACGTGCCCATGGGCACCCGCGCCCAGGTCATGACGGCGGACGGCACACGCCACACGTACCGGATCGTGGCGCGCCGCACCCACCCCAAGAAGGCCCTGCCCCAGGACCTGTTCACCACCGCGGGCACCGCCCGCCTGGCCCTGGTCACGTGCGCCGGCGACTTCGACCCCGACGCACACGCGTACGCCGAGAACCTGGTCCTCTACGGGGAGCCGGTCTCGTAGCGCGGGACGGCGGCTCCGGTCAGACGCCGCTGGGAAGCACCACGGACAGGTCCGGACGCACCGGCCGTGGGCGCCACTCGCGCGGGTAGCCGACGGACACCTCACGGAACGGCACGCCGTCGTGCCAGGTCGTACGCGGGATGTGCAGGTGCCCGTAGACCACGGCCCGGGCCCGGAAACGGCGGTGCCAGTCGGCGGTCGCCTCGGTGCCGCACCACAGGGCGAACTCGGGATGGCGCAGGACGTACGTGGGGTCGCGCACCAGCGGATAGTGGTTGACGAGCACCGTGGGCAGGTCCGGGTCGAGGGCCGCCAGCCGCTCCTCGGTGATCCTCACCCGCTCCCGGCACCAGGCGGCCCGACCGGGGTACGGGTCCGGGTGCAGCAGGAACTCGTCCGTGCACACCACGCCCTCCCGGTGCGCCACCTCCAGGGCCTGCTCCTCGGTCACCGTCCCGGCGGGGCGGAACGTGTAGTCGTACAGCAGGAACAGCGGCGCCACGACGACCGGACCGTCCGGCCCCTCCCAGACGGGGTACGGATCCTCGGGCGTGAGGACCCCGAGCCCCCGGCACAGCGCCACCAGGTGCTCGTACCGCCGCACGCCACGGTCCTGTACGGGGTCCTCCGGCACGGTCCACAACTCGTGGTTGCCCGGCGCCCACACCACGGTGCGGAAGCGGTCGCGCAGCAGGGTGAGGGCCCAGGTGATGTCCGTGGTCAGCTCGCCGACGTCTCCGGCTATCAGCAGCCAGTCGTCCTCCGACCGGGGCCGCAGACCCTCGACGATGCGCCGGTTCTCCTCATGCCGCACATGCAGATCACTGATGGCGAGCAACGACACCTGTACCTCCGGGAGGGACGTGCGGGACGACATGACGGAACGGCGCCGGAACCGGCGCTCCCTCCGCAGCGGTCGACTTCCATGCCCCCTGCTCCGACCGGGCCCCACGGCCGAGGGCATACCGTGAGCCGACGCCGCGGTGCCGCGCCCAGCCGGTGAACGCGCCGGCACTTGGTCCTGTTCCCGCTCGACGTGCCGTGATCGTTCGAGCGCGACGTTTCCCGGAAAGGCGCCGGCCTCTTCCTCGATCGGTCGTCCGTGGCCGTTGCGGTCACCGTACCGCCCGCTGCTGATATCCCGACGGCGCAGCCGGGCACGGAGGGGACACAGGCCCTGCCCGCCCGCCGGCGTCTCGATGGGCTGGACGCGTTTCGCGGCTGCCTTGTCGTGCTGCGCATCCTCGTCGGCAGCCAGGTGGCGGGGATCGCGGCTTCGGCCATGCTGCACGCGGACGGCTTCGGGCTGACGGTCGCCGACCTCGTCTTCCCCGGATTCCTGTTCATCATGGGCATGGCGATCCCGGTGTCCATGTCGGCCTTCCTCCGGCCACCGGCCGCGCGTGATACGGGCGGACCGGGCAGGCGCACTCATCTGCCGCGCATCGTGCGGAGAGCCGGTCTGCTGTACGCGATCGGCATGTTCCTGTGCGCGTACCCGTTCCTGTCCGAGATCCTGGAGCACCTGCGGTTCGTCGGTGTGCTGCAGCGACTGGGCGTCGTGTACCTGGTGGTAGCGCTGCTGTACGTCATGTGCGCCTGGTCGCTGCTGCCGCTCAGCGGTCCGGCGGCCCCCGACGACGGCAAGGCCGCGAAGCGCGCCGCAGCCCACGCGCGCGGCGGCCGCTTCCTGGCCAGGACGTTGCTCCTGGGCGGTTTCCCCCTCCTGTGCACCGCCCTCTGGATCGTGGCGACGTACACCTTCCACAGTCCGTGGCCCGAATGCGCCGACGTCCGTGGACTGGTACCGGGCTGCTCGCTGGAGGCGTATGTCGACACGAACCTGTGGGGTGTCGAGCACAACTTCGACGGGGCCGCGTTCGACCCGGAAGGCGTCATGTCGACGCTGGTGGCGGTGGTCAATTGCTGGGCGGGTCTTGTCGTCGGCATGGACATCGTCCGCAACAAGCCGCGCTACAGCGTGACCGGTGGCGTCCGCAGGCGCGTCCTCGCTGATCGCCATCGGCACGGTGTGCGCCGGGGCCGGCCTCGGGCTGGGCCTGGTCATCCCGATCGGCAAGCAGTTGTGCACCCCGTCGTACGCCCTCGTGACCGTCGGGATCATGACCGCCGGCTTCGGCTTGGTCCTCCTGGCGTTCGACGGCGGGCTGTGGGCGAGGCCCAATGGTCCGGCCGGCGCCGGCGGGGCCGACGCGGTTGGTGGCCTCGGGCGGAGGCTGCCCTCGCCCCGCAGGGGGGTGAGCGGCGCTGTCCGACGGGGTCTCGTGCCCGTGGGCGACACGCTGGTGGCCCTTGGCCGCAATCCGCTGTTTTTCTACGTCCTGTCCGGGCTCGTCGTCATCACGCTCGACTACATCCCGGTCCGGTACCACGGGAAGGAAGGGTCGCTGTGGAGCGTGGGCGCCGAGGCCGGGCTCGCCTCGTGGATGCCCGGACCGCTGGCGAGCATGGTGTGGGCGTTGCTGTGGCTGTTGCTGTTCTACGTGCCGCTCGCGCGGCTGCTCGTGGCGCGGGGGTGGTACATCCGGGTGTGACGACGGTTGCGGGCGGAAGGATCAACGCTCGGGCCGCGTGCCGGGCGGGTCACATCGCCCGGAGTCGCCACGTTCGCGGTACCCCGTGTGACCTGCGCGGATGAGACTCGTTCTGCCGGGGGACGGCCTACGCGCCGGCCCTGTGCTCCCAGCGTGTACCTCCTAGCATCCCGGGGTGATCAACGTGTTGCTCGACCCGCCGCGCCGCACGGCTGGCCCCACCGTCTTCGACGACCCACGCGGCCGCCGCCGGACCCTGACCGCCGTCGGCACGTTGGTGTGCGCGGGCTGCTTGCTCGCCGTCGCGCTGGCCGCGGGCATCCTGTACGTCGACCCCCATGCGCCGGCACCGGCAGGCGCCGTCACCGCGAACACGGCACGGTGAGGAGGCCCGAGCCCCGCGGGCACTGGTGGGTCCTGGCCAGCGTCCTGGCGACTAAAACGCCCCCTTCGAGACCAAGGTCAAAGAAACGCAAAGTATCGTCCATGGCTTAGGAATCATTGATCACAGAATAGGTAATGCGCGTACCTACTTCACGCCGGATAAACTGTCCCGCACCACCCCTGGGGTTTTGCGGCACTCCTCGCGCAGAGGGCGTGCCGCCAGAGCGGTCAGTGACCTGCGGCAAGGCCGTGAGGGAAGCTCAGGAGTACCTCAAGTCCCCAGTCGCGGTTTGACCCAGGCGCCCAGGTGGATCATGATCGATCGGCCCACCGGTGGGAGCGGATTGGTTGAGTGTGTAACTATGGCCATTCCGGGCATTAACGTTTGCAGCAATTCGTGTTAAAGCGGGGGAAAGTGAAGTTTCTTATTCTTGGTCCGGTTGAGATGGAGACTCTGGATGATCAGCAGGTAGCGCCAAGAGCCCTGAAGCTTCGCTCCCTTCTTGCCTACTTGTGCGCCCACGACGGTGAAGCCGTTTCGACCGCTCGACTTACTGAAGCTCTCTGGTCCGGCGCACCGCCTAGAACGGCGCTGACTGCACTGCATGTTTACGTTTCCAAACTGAGGCGGTATCTACAGTCACTGGGACTCGATGCTGCTGAGGTGATAATTACGCAGCCACCCGGGTATCGCTTCAATCTGGACGGCCACGATCTGGATCTGAAGCAGTTTAATGGCTTGATATCCAAGGCCGAGGAGCTTAGATCCGTCGGCTGCAGTGAAAAGGCCTCCGTCGTTCTCAACTCTGCGATAGCCCTTTGGCGAGGTCGGGCTTTTGATGATCTGCGCTCCGTCCCGGCGTTCGACGCCGTCGGTCAGGGCCTGGATGAGCGATACACGCTCGCGCACATGCAGCGCTTCGAAATCGAGCTCGAACTTGGCAACCATAAAGGAATAATCGGTGAGATTTACGCACTGATAGCTGCGCATCCAACTTGGGAAAGCCTCTATGAGTACCTCATGGTGGCGCTCTATAGATCGGGTCGCACGGTGGAAGCTCTCGCGGCATACGGGCAGATCCGAAAGGCAATGGTTCAGGATCTCGGAGTGGAACCTGGTCCTCGTATTCAACGTCTGCACCAGGCTGTTCTTTCTCACGACCCGTGCCTTACCCCCAATCGGAATTCAGGTTTGCTGAAGCTTGCGCCGTGAAGAGTGACGTGCTGGGCGGCACGGCCAATTGCATCAGTTACCCACTGTGAGCGGTGACGATCGATTCCTCCTGATTCGCCCCGGTAGACAGTGCCTGCTCAAGTGGTAGACACTGTCTACCGGGAGGGTCGTATGGGCAGTGAACTGAGAACTCAGCTGCTGGCTAGTGCCATGCAGATCGTGTCGGATGACGGCGTCGAAGCAGTCTCGCTCCGCGCTATAGCCCGCAGAGCAGGAGTTTCGCACGGGGCTCCACTGCGTCATTTCCCAGGACGAGCCGCTCTGTTGTCAGCCGTCGCCACGGAGGGGTACCGCCTGTTGTTCGCAGAGCACCGCCGCGCAATTGACAGATGTGGAGCACGCTCCACCGCGGCGGAGCGGTTGCATGCGGCGGCACTTGCCTATGTGAGGTTCGCGGTGGCGAACCAAGGCCTTTTTGAGCTGATGTCACGCGAAGATCTGCTGCTGCCCACAGATCCGATGCTGAGTGAGATCAGTCGAGCGTTCTTCGAGGAAGCAGTCGGGCTGGTCGCGGGTAGGCAAGCAGAAGAAGCCTGGCATAAAGGGCTCGATAGTCGACTGCTGACTGCTGCATTGTGGGCGGGTGTCCAGGGCTTCACTCATCTGTGGCTTATCGGTTCCCTCGCACGCGCATCTCGCTCCAGCTCGTTGGAAGAAGCTCTCAGCGTCGCTCTGAAAGCTTTCGATCTCGTGCCCGAACCTAAAAACTGAAAGTCATCGACATCAAAGGAAAGTAGTGCTGCTTCACGCTGCGGTGAGACTGGTGGCTGCCCCGCTGGCGCGCCTTGTCTACCGGCCCGTAATCGAAGGGAGGGAGAATGTCCCGCAACGTGGCCCTGTCATCCTCGCCTCCAATCACCTCTCCTTCATTGACAGTGTCGTGATCCCTCTGGTGGCTCCGCGTCCAGTCGCCTTCCTGGCCAAGGCTGACTACTTCCAGAAGGGTGGAATCAAAGGTCGCATCATGGCTGCAGTGTTCGCGGCGCTAGGTGCAGTTCCCGTCGAACGTGGGACTCATCGTGCAGCGAAAGATTCCCTGGAGTTGGCGCGCGGCATCCTCTCCGACGGGAAGGCATTCGGAATCTATCCAGAAGGAAGTCGCTCACGGGATGGAAGGCTCTATCGCGGACGCACGGGGGTGGCTTGGCTTGCTTTCTCCGCCGATGCTCCAGTCGTGCCGGTTGCCCTCGTTGGCACTGATCGCATCCAACCTGTTGGGGCTCGATTCCCTCGAATCAGGCGCGTTACAGTCCGCTTCGGGGAGCCATTGCGGCCTACGCGGCCGGGCCCATCAATCCCTGCCGCGCAGGCACGACGAATGGCAACTGATGAGATCATGAGCGCAATCCAAAGACTGTCCGGTCAAGAGTCAGCCTCTTGCTACAACGAAATTTCGCCGGCTGCGTAGGCGCTGGACGACCCTCTGGGAATTTCCTGTGAAGGGCCTGGTTGCTGGTGCTGATGATGATATGACGACTACCCCGACTGTGGCCTCGAAAGTGGTGCTGGGTGCGCCCCGTGGTGACTCCTTCACGGCCTTCGGCCGCCGCGTGGAGATCTGGACGGCAGAGATCGGCGTTCCGTCCAGTGCCGATTGCCTGTGTTCGGAGGAGTTCATCTCGCGTGCGGACGTGGAGCGGGCGTCCCGCATTGGTACTCCTGGCGGGAGGGCGCGGTTCACTGCGGGGCGGGCGCTCACTCGTTGGGCGCTCGCTGCCCACCTGGGATGTCGCCCCGCCGAGATCGCGATAACCCCTGGTCGGGGCGGAAAGCCCGAACTGGCCGACCGAGGCAGCCAGTTGCGCATGTATGAACGGAGCCCGGAAGGCATTGACTTCAACCTGTCGCACTCCGGGAATCAGGTCGCTGTCGCCGTGGCGCGCGGGCTGCGGGTGGGAATCGACATCGAGTGCGTCATTGACCGGGACAACGCGGCTGACGTGGCAAGCCGGGTGTTTTCCGAGGCGGAACGAGATCTCCTGATGCGTACCTCGCCGGCCGGATACCTGGCTCGCTGGTACCAGATCTGGACCATGCGCGAGGCCTACGTGAAGGCGCAGGGCACCGGCCTGAGCGGCATCGCAGCCGAGCTGCCGGACTCCGGCACGTCCTGGCTCGCCCATGGGGTGCGCGGGGTGGCACAGGGGTACGCTGCCACCGCGGTGGCCTGCCGCGAGGACTACCACGCGGTGGAGTGATAGAGGCTTCGTGCGTCACGATCCGCTTTCGACAGACATGTGTCGTCATCGGTCGAAGTCGAGGGGGCGGCCGAAGGACATTCGGCCGCCCCCTGACGTGCCCTTATCCGGTGGCGGTTTCCAGCGTCTCCCAGAACCCGTTGAGCCAGGTCAGCATGTCCCGCATGACATAGTGGTTGGCGTTCGGGCGCAGTGCCGAGAGCAGGAACGAACGGGCACCTTCGGACGGCACGCCGAGTACGGTGACGCGGGATTCGATGCTGCCGTCGGCACGGAGGGGATGAAAGTCCGGGTTCAGATCGAGGCCGCCGGGCACGAAGTCCTCGCCATCGACCGAGGCGTTGCGCCATAGACGGACCGTGCCGCTGGCGAGAAGGTTGCGGTAGAGGGGGAGGACGTCCGCACGCGGGTCGAAGGCATGCATGCGGGCGTCGATCAGTACGTCTACCGGCCGGACGAACCCAGTATGCGGACCGTCCACAACGACTCGCCCGGTCGGCTCGTCTGGTCGCACCCGTGCCTCGGGGCCGGCTCCCACGTCCAGGAGGCCGTGGTCGATCAGCGCCCCGATTTTCGCCATGATTTCGGGGGCGGCCCCGTTGGCCAGCCGATTATGGTGACGTACGTAGAGGTTCAGGAAGGTCTGCTGGGAGGCAGCGGTCAGCCCCGCGTCATCCACGGCGTACGAGATGACTGAGCGCAGGTCGCGCCAGACCCCGTCGGAGGCCGCCTTGTGAGGGTTCAGCCGGTTCCCCTGGCCGGCCCATCGCTGGTCACGGTCCATGAACTGCCTCATGGAGGTACGCCACTGATCCGGACTCGGCTGTGGGGGGACCGGACTGACGGCATCGTCCCAGCTGAACCGGTTGGAGGTGACGGCGGTGCCGAGGGCGGACGGTGAAGTGAGACCGTCCAGCACGAGCTGCGGAGGCTGTGCCCGGTCCAGACAGCGACGTACCTTCAGCTCCGCGTCCGTCCCGAAGACCACACGGACCCAGTGCAGCAGGACGTCCCGCACGGGCCAGGACACCGAGGCCTGGGCTTCGGCAGCCGTGCGGGTGCCGTGCAGCACCGAGTCCAGGACCTCGGTCACATGGGCAACCGCTGTGTCGAGCCTTACAAGCAGGCATTCACGGCCCGCGCCGGAGGCCAAGGTACCGGACAGGAAGGCGAGATAGTCCGGCATGACTCGCTGCGTCAGGAGCATGGCAACGCCCGGCCCGAGCAGGGTGACGTAGTGCAGATGGGCCATCTCCAGGACCACCAGCGGCAGTACGTCCTTCTCGAAGTCGAGCTGGAGCTGCCGCTCGTCCGCTCCGCCCGGGTAGGGGCTGCCGACGTTGGCCCGGAGCTGACGCACCGCCTCGTGCGTGAGGAAGGTGCCCTGGTGGTCGCCGGAACCATCGCTCGGCTTGTGGTTGTCGGGCCGGGCGAAAGTGAATAGGCCGGAGCCGCTGAAGGCGACGATGCCCGCGGGCTCGGCCCCACTGGGCCGGTACACCAGGCCACCGCCGGGCGCCGGTTCGAACCGGCCGCCACGCCCCTCGGTCAGGTGAAGGATGGTGTCGATGGCCGTCAGACCCATGCCCGCGCAACCGACGACCGCCTCGGGGCCGCAGCGGTCGGGCCCGAGCTCCCGGTCCATTGGGTAAGGATGGACGACGTGGTGAGCGCCGCCGAAGGAGGCGCACTTGGCGAGCCGCCGTCCTGCGTGGTTCCGTTCCGGGTCGTGGTAGGAGTGCCCGGTGAGCAGCAGTGCCTCGTCAGCGGGGTGGCGCTCGCCGTCGGCGGTCACGACGGTGAGCCCGTCGTCGGACGATTCGACATCCACGACCTCTGCCTGGTGCAGGTGGAGGTCGGCTCTGGGGTGGCGACGCAGATCATCAGCGAACGCGTCGAACATGTCGCGCAGGGCGAGCCCGTGCACGTATCGCTTGGGCCAGTCCTCCGGTCCCAGGTCGAAGTCCGGGTCGCCGGTGGCCTCAAAGCGGCGCCGGCACCACTCGTGAAGCGTGGGCCGCTGCGCCTCAGGTCGCAGCAGACCCGCTCCGGCGACGGTCTCGTCGGCTGCGAAGCTCACCTGTGAACCGATCCGGTTGAGGTAACTGGTGCGCGCCTGAGAGGGGCTGTGCGCCAGCCCCGCGCCGAACTCCCCGGTCCGTTCGAAGACCCGCACCTCGACCCCCTGTCCGGGGCCGAGCCTGCCGATCGTCGCCGACAGCCTCTCCAGTGCGTACGTCGCCCGCGGGCCGCCGCCGACGAGGGCGAGCCGATAGGGGCGCCCGGTCGGCAAGGCCCGGCCCGATACGTCAGGGGTGGTCACCAGTTACCTCGTTCAGTCAAGTGGAATGGGTTCAGGTTCGGGACGCGAGGAGAGCTGCAAGCACGACGAGGAAGCGGTCAATGTCCGACTCCGTCATGCCACCCATGGTGGACAGCCGGAAGAAATCCCGGGCCAGCCGCTCCTGGGCGCTGTAGATCACGAAACCCTCGGCGCGCAAGCCCTGATGGAGCTCGGCGTAGCTGCTGTTCGCGGGGATGCGAATCGCGGTAAGTCCTGCCGCTCTCTGTTCGGGCGGCAGCAACAGTTCCAGCCCGAGCGATTCCAGCCCGGTGCGCAGTCGCTCAGCGAGGGCGGTGTAGCGTGCGTGGCGGGCTTCCCACCCTTCGGCGAGGGCGAGGTCGAGCGCGACATCGAAGGCGTAGTAGGCGGGGATGCCAGGTGTGAAGGCAGGGGCCGCCGCCTTTTCCTGGGCCACGTAGTGACGGTGCAGATCCAGGTAGTACGTTCGTCCCTGGGCGACGCCGAGGCTTTCGAAGGCGCTTCTGGCGGCACTGACAAAGGCGAGGCCGGGGGCACCTTCCAGGCACTTGTTGGCGGAGCCCGCAAGCCAGTCGATGCCGTCCTCGGCGAGCGAGAGACGTTCGGCGCCGATGGTGCTGACGGCGTCGACAATCACCTGACGACCGTGCTCGTGGGCGATTCGCGCGACTGCGGCCACGTCGTTGAGCATGCCGCTGCTGGTTTCCTGGTGCACCACACCGATATGGGTGAGCGTCGGGTCCTCGGCCAGTGCTGCCTCGACCTGCGCGAGGTCGAGGGGGGCGGCCCAGCCGAATTCGAGGCGGCGGGTACGGACGCCGTGGGCGGTGGCGATGTGTTGGAAGCGCTCGCCGTAGTGGCCGTTATCGAGGACGAGCAGCGCCCCGTCGACGGGCACCGCCGAGCTGATGGCGGCCTCCACCGCGCTGGTACCCGACCCGGTCAGAATGACCGAGGTGTGTCGCTCGTCGCCGCCCGCGACCAAGGTGGTCTTGTGCCGAACCCGGGTGAGGAGCTCGGAGAACTCCGGTTCTCGGTGGCACATGTCGGGCCCGGCGAGCGCCGCGCGGACCCGGTCGTCGGTGATGACCGGTCCCGGATTCATCAGGACAAGCCGGTGGTGCGTCGCGCTGCCGATGTCACTCACTGAGAGACCGCCTCCATGAATCGGGCCGCTGACTGCGGTGGGCGCAGGGCCGGGCGGCCCAGGCGCGGGTCGGAGCCAGACGAGATGCGGACCCGGATCAGCTGCGGGCCACCGTCCCGCTGCGCCCGTTGCACCGCGGCCCTCAGTTCGTCCGCGTTGGACACGTCATGCGTTGCCCGGTAACCGCAGGCCGTCGCGATCGCGCAGAAGTCGACTCCCGCCGACGCGGTGGGCTGGCCTCCGGTGGACTCGTACGCCTCGTTGTCAAGCAGAATGTGGGTGAGGCCGGTGTGCTTCTGGCGGCCGATGGCGGCCATTGCCTCCAGCCGCATGAGGGCCGCCCCATCCCCGTCGAGGACGGCGACTGAGTGTCCTTCGGCGTGCAGCGCGACGCCAAGAGCGACGCTGGAGGCGCACCCCATCGACCCGACGACGTAAACGTTCTGGGGCCGGTCGAAGTCCCGTTCCAGTTCCCGGGCGGTCTTGCCAGTGGTCGCGACCAGCACGGTGTCCGGATCCATCGCCCCAACGACCTCGCTGATTGCCTCCGCCCTGAGCATCAGGTCGGAGGGGCTCGCCGCGGGTTCGGCGGCGGGCTTCGGGTAGGCGGCTATGGCGCCCTTGGGAACGATGAAGGCGAAGGACAGCCCGGTCGCCGCCATGTGCTCAGCCGCCGCGTCCAGGCGCTCAGCGAATCGGGCGGAGTCCTCGGGGAGGAGCTCGTTGCGGATGCCCATGATGGTGAGCAGGCTGGGCGTGATCTCACCCATCAGCTCGTGCTGTGGCTCGTCCGGGCTGCCGGGGCGGCCCCGCCAAGTGACGAACAGCAGGACCGGCAGGCGCAGGGTGTGACAGAGCGAGGTCAGCGGGTTGACCGTGTTGCCGAGCCCCGAGTTCTGCAGGATGACAACGGGGCTGCGGCCCGCCAGGCGCGAGCCGGCCGCGACGGCGACAGCCTCGCCCTCGTTTGCGGCGATGATGTAGTCCTCGGGATGCTCGGTTTCGAGACAGGAGATGACCGGCCCGAGGAACGAGCAGGGGACTCCGGTGAATGGGCCGAAGCCGCGGTCACGGAGCAGGTCCACGACGATGCTCGGCGCCAGACCGGTTGCGTTTGCGGTTGCGGTACTCAACGGACACCGCCCTGACCGGTGAGCAGTCCGACGGCGTGTTCGGCATCGGCCGCAGTGCGCAGCTCCATCCACCCGGAACCGATCTCGACAGCGCCCACCCTGTGGCCACCCTCGAACAGGTCGACCAGCAGGTCGGCAAGAGTGGCAGAGCTGCCATTGGCGCGGCGCTTGTCTGCGGCCTCTCGCAGTGCAGCGAAGCCCTGCGGGGAAAAGACGGCGGCGCCGGCGAACTCACCGTCGGCACCCTGCCCCCCGACACCGGCCACCTGGCTGCCGTTTCCGCGGGAGAGCCTGCGGCCGTCATAGACGGAGGAGTCGAGGTGCAGAGGCAGGGCATCGGCGCGGTGGCTTCCGCCGGCAGACACGTCGACGAGGACGGTCACGTCGCCCCTGGCGGCGAGCAACCGCATCAGCGGCTCGCTCTGAACGTACGCGTCGGAGGAGAGCAGCAGAGTGGTACTCAGCTGGGCGGGCGGCAGTTCGAGCACGGCACCGGCGGCGTCTGTGTGCGCGGCGAGCACCATCGCGTCCTGCGGGCGCTGCGCGGGGGCGTCCGCGGACGTGGCAACGGACACTGATTCGATGCCCGCGCGGCGCAGCGCCGCGTTCTGGTGGTCGAGGAGTACCGCTGCATGTGCGGAGGGCTCCTCGGCTCCCGGCACGACAGCGGCGCGCGCCCGACTTTCGAAGGGAGTGATGAACTCGGCCTCGTTGCGCTTCTGCGCAGCCATCCCCTGCAAGTCGAAGACGGTCGCCAGCGGAGCGATGCTGTCCTCGATACCGGTGGTGCGGTCGTCCCGGAGGATCGCCTGGAAGGTGTCGCTGACGGCGGTGATCCCGGCGCGAAGGCCGTGGTTCGCGTAGATCACCAACTTGGCGCCCGCTTCACCCAGCTCGGTCGCCGTGATCGTGTGGTACGTCGTGGGGACGACCACCACGGGCGTGGGCAACTGCCAATCCCGCAGAAACTGCAGGATAGGTTCAGGGGAATCACACTTGGCGTGAATGAGCACAGCGTCGGCTCCGGCCCGTGCGTACGCCTCGCCACGGCGCAGTGCCTCGTCCATGCCCCAGCCCGCGATGAGCGCCTCGATGCGGGCGATGACCATGAGGCCGGGGTGGCGCTGGGCTTCCTTGGCAGCCGCAAGCTTTCCGCAGAACTCGCCGATCGGTGCCAGTTCCTGACGGCCCGGTATGAAGCTGTTGACCTTGGGGAATCGCTTGTCCTCGATGGACACCGCGGCGATGCCCGCCGCCTCGTAGCGGCGGATCATGTTCATCACGTTGTGGGCGTTGCCGTAACCCGCGTCGCAGTCGGCGATGACGGGCACATCGACAGCGGCGGCCATGGAGGACGCCACGCCCAGCAGTTCACTCATTGTGAGGATGTCGGTGTCGGGGACGCCCTGCGAGGCGGAAACCTCCAGGCCACTGGACCAGACACCGTCGAAACCGGCGCGTTCGGCGAGCCGGGCACCGAGCGGGTTGTGCGCGCCGGCGATGCGTACCACGCCGGGCTGTGCGAACAGTTCACGCAGACGGTCCGCCGCGGTGCGGGCGCTCGCCGGACTTGCTTCTGTCGTCGCGGCACTCATGCCGATTCTCCTAGTGCGTGAGGGGCGGCACAGCGTCGTTGGGGCAGCCCACTTGGTGTGGTTGATGAAAGGAAAGAAAGGTTTGAGGTGCGGACGGCCGAGGACTCAGGCTGCCCGGTCACTGATGCTTCGCGGTTTTCCCGGGGCCGATAGCGAGGCCGGCCAGGGCCCCAGCGGCGGCCACGGCCGCCGTCGCCAGCAGCGCGTACTGCATGCCTTCCAGGAAAACCGACTGGCTCACCCGGGCCAGGAGTTCCTGCGCGGCCACAGGCAGGCCGAGGTCGGGAGACAGGCCGACGTCGGCCTTGCGAGCAGCCGCGTCGGCCTGCTCCGGAGTCAGGGCGAGACCGTTGGCGGCGAGCCGTTCGGCCAGCACCGATGTGGTGTGCGCGGCGATGACCGTGCCGGCGGTGGCGACACCCAGGCTGCCGCCGATCTGCATGGCGGTCTGTTGCATGCCGCCCGCGACGCCGGACAGCTCCACGGGTGCGCTACTCATGACGAGTTTGGTGCCGCCAACCATGACGGGGCTGAAGCCGATGCCCAAGAGGAAAAAGAAAAGTGTCATCTCCAAGGTGCTTGTCCCGGCGTTTAGTTGAGACAGCGTTCCCACTGCGGCAGCGATGACACCGAGCCCCAGTACGACAGGCGTGCGCGGGCCCGAATGGCTGATCCACATGGCGGCCGGGGGCGCGCCGACAATCATCAGGAGGGTCAACGCGAGTACGCGAACACCCGACTGGGCGGGTGTCAGGCTGAGGACGTTCTGCAGATAGAACACAAGCACGAAGGGGGTCGCGACCATGACGAAGCCCATGACGACCATCGTGAAGACCCCGACGGAAAACCGTATCGACCGGAAGATGCGCAGCGGCACCAGTGGGTCCACCGCGCGTCCCTGCCACCAGACGAATCCAGCGAAGAGCACGGCGGAGGCTATCAGCGCGAATAGCGGAACGCTGTCCGCCCAGCCCCTATGCGGGACTTCAGTCAAACCCCAGACGAGCGAGCAGAGAGCGCTCGCGAGGACCACCATGCCGGTTACGTCGAACCGGCAGACGGCACCATTGACGCGGACATCGCGCAGCACGGTGAGCCCGAGCACCAACGCGATCACGCCGAGCGGCACGTTCAGGAAGAACACCCAGCTCCAGTCGGCGTGTTCGACGATGAGGCCGCCGACCACCGGGCCCGCCGCTGTCGAGGCGGCGATGACGGCGCTGCGCACGGCGATCGGCATGTTGAGGCGCTCAGCCGGGAAGGCGCTGCGCAGCAGGCCTAGTGTGGCCGGCTGCATGAGCGCCCCGAAGGCGCCCTGGACGATGCGCAGACCGACGACCCAGCCCAGGCTCTCCGACAGACCGATGGCCACCGACGCCGCAGTGAACCCCGTAACGCCAATGAGGAAGACTCTGCGGTGGCCGAAGCGGTCACCGACCTTGCCCGCTGTGATGAGCAGCGCGGCGACGGTCAGGAGATAGCCGTTGGTCACCCACTGGATGCCGGTCAGGTCGGCCCCCAAGTCGCTCTGCATCGCGGGCTGGGCGACAGCGACGATCATCCCGTCCAGCGAGACCATCATCGCGCCGACAGACAGAGTGACCAGGGTTAGCCACGCGTGTCCGCGCACGCCCCTCCGGGCTGATCCGACGGGCTGCCGTTCAGCCGGCCGATCACGGCGCGGCCTCGACTGGCTCTCCTGAGTCATGCGAGAACTTCACTGGTCCTTCCGGCGCCGGCATCCGGCTGCCCGGAGCCATCACCGTGCTGCTCGCGGTTCCGCTCCTCGGCGGGCTTCCAGCCGGGCGGGCCAAAGACGTAGCCGAGCTTGTGCCTCAGAGTGCGGGCCTGGCGCACGTCGCGGAACATGTTGACGAACTCGTGTACCTGTACATGCCAGATGTTGTAGCTGTTGATCTGTTTGGTGAGGCCGTACGTCGGGCGCCGCAACTCGGGCTGGAAGGTACCGAAGATGCGGTCCCAGATGATCAGAATGCTGCCGAAGTTCTTGTCGATGTACTCCGGTTCGATGCCGTGGTGCACTCGATGGTGGGACGGCGTGACGAAGATGTACTCGACGAAGCGGGGCAGCTTGTCAATTTTCTCCGTGTGGGCGAACAGCCCGTACAGCAGATGGATCGAGTGCATGGAGAAAACGAGGGCGGGGTGTACGCCGAGGAGGGGCAGCGGCAACCAGATCGCCTTCTCGAACCACTGGGCCCACTTGCGGCGCAGGGCTGTCGAGAGGTTGAAGTACTGGCTGGAGTGGTGAACCTGGTGTCCCGCCCAGATCAGCCGGATCGCGTGGGCGGCCCGATGGTAGATGTAGAGCAGTATCTCGACGGCAAAGAAGACGAAGACCAGGGTCGCCCAATGCGTCGAGGGTAGGTGCCACGGGGCGACGTACTCGTAGACGAGCAGGTACAGAGCAAGTGCCAGGGTACGCAGCAGGGTGGAGGAGACCAGTGCGCCGAGACCGGTGAGGATGCTCGTCCGGTGGTCCCGGAGGTCGTACCCCGTCTGCTCCTCGTCGTCACTGAACTTCATCGCCACCAGCTCAATGACGATCAGCAGCGCCATCGCGGGAAGGGCGTAGACCGCCGGGTCGTGCAGTCGGTCCATCACCGTGTCGAGCATCGGTAACTACTCCTCTGATTCATGTACCCCTACCGGATGTGTCCCGCGGCTTTATGGAAACGACGCCGGGTGCCGTCCTGTTGTCACTCGGAACCCTAATTCAACTTCCCTAAAATGCACCTTAAGGATTGCCTTCCTGTTGATTATTACGGCCGTCTTCAAGGTGCTTCAGCCGCTGATCAGCGGCCCCTTACCGGGTGTTAAGCAGAGTTTTAGTGGCGCTCCGGTATGCTCACGCTGACTTGGCTGCATGGCGCGTATCGCGATTGCGTAGCGCATGGGAACCGAACTCCGGCCGTATTCATCTTCGCGGTGATCGGAACTCGGCCCTGCGCCGATCGTCTCCGCCTCCGACAGCTGCCCCATGAGAGGGAGCCGACCATGCACTCCCCTGACCCCCTGGACGTCCTGGTGACCGGTGTCGGCGCCGTCAGCTGCCTGGGGCTGGGCACCGACGAGCTCTGGGCCGGACTCAAGGCGGCCGACAGTCGTCCGACGCCCGTGCCCGGACTGATCGAACGGATCCCCGATGCCCTGGCTTACCAGGTGACGGGAGTGGGTTCGTGGTCGGCGGACGCCACTGAGCGGCAGGCCCGCGCTACGGAGTTTGCGCTGCATGCCGCCCGCGAAGCAGTCGCCGACGCGGGTCTGACCGACGTGGAGATCGAGGACATGGCCGTGGTGATCGGCACGGCAGGCGGTGCAACCGGGGAACGCGACGTGGACCTTGGGCGGGACACCGGATCCAGCAGGGCGGGTGACTGGTCACCCATGTTCGCCGTCTCCTCGGTGGTGTCCGGCGAATTCGGCGCATTCGGCACCAACCTCAGCGTGAGCAATGCCTGCGCTGCCAGCGGCTACGCCCTGACCATGGCCATGGGTATGGTGCGGCGGGGCGAGGCGGACACGGTGTTGGTCGGTGGGGCGGATGCGCTGGGCACGGTGCCGTTGTCCAGCTTCAGCAGGCTCGGCGCCAACGACCCCAAGGTATGTCGACCGTTCGACGAGAACCGCCGCGGCACCGTGTTCGGCGAAGGCGCGGCGATGCTCGTCGTCCAGTCCGCGCGGACCGCGGGTGGCCGCCGCCGCTACGGCCGGCTACGTGGCAGCGCCTGGAGTTGCGACGCCTACCACCCCACCGCACCGGATCCAGCCGGTGAGCAGCTGGTGCGGGTGGCGCGGGAGGCACTGCGCGAGGCTCGGATCGCACCTGAGGACATCGGTCTGGTCATCCCACACGGCACTGGGACCGAGCAGAACGACGGGCTGGAGTCCCGCGTCCTGCGCGAGGTGCTCGAAGAGCACCTCGACACGGTGCCGCTGTTCAGCCTCAAGGCCTTCACCGGCCACAGTGCGGGTGCAGCAGCAGCGTTCGCGGCGGTCTGCGCCGCGCTGATCGCCCGGCACGGGGAGGCGCCGGCGAACGTGCCGCTCGAACAACAAGACACCGGATGCGACGTGTGGTTGCCGCAGAACGGACCGACCTCGGTGCCTGGAGTGAACACGCTGATCAACGCCTACGGATTCGGCGGAAGCAACTTCTCGATGGTGTTCGAAGGGGAAGCGCTGTGACAGCCCGGACCATGGTGGCTGAGGCCACCATCGCAGGTGTGGGACTCGTGGTGCCGCCCGCCGGTCTCGCGCGCGGCGCGACCTGGTTCGACTACCGTTCCCAGCTCGGCCCGCGCGGCTACAAGTACCTTCCCGATGCCTGCCAGTATCTGCTGGCCGCCGCTCGCGAGGCCACGAGCTCTCCCAATGGCGAGAACCCGACGGAACTCTTCGCCGAGGAGCGACGAGCTGCCGTGGTGGGCACGAACAGCGCCGTGGCGGCCCTGCACGCAGAGATCGAGGAGACCGTACGGCAGGACGGGATCCGTCTGCTCAGCCCAATGACCACGCCGTTCTTCTCGGTCAACCTCGTCGCGGCGAAGCTGTCCACCGAACATGGGATCAAGGGTTTCAACCTGACGCTGACCTCGCCGCGGGTTGCCGGACTGGAAGCGCTGCACGTGGCAGCGCAGGAGCTGTCGGAAGGACGCAGCGACGTCGCCCTCGCCGGAGCGACCGAGGCAGCCGACCCCCACTCTGGCAGCGCCACGCCCGAAGAAGGGGCAGCGCTGTTCATGCTGCGCCCTCGCGATGCCAGGGCCATGGCGGATGGTGCGCTGCTGCGGACCACGCTGTGCTTCGTGCCGCCCTCCGCACTGGACCGGACGTCCGGCCGCGAGCGCGCCGACCGCGCGGTGCGGGACGCCCTGGAAGCGCTGCACGCCTCCGGCCTGCCCGTTTCGGGTTCGGCCTCTGTGCGGCTGGTCACCGACGGTTCGCCCGTCGCCGCCGCCGTCGAAACCACGGTGCGTGCCTGGTACGGAACCCAGGTTTCCGTGGCAACGGAGCTGCCGGAGCCACGGGCGGGGGCGTTGGCGCCGATGGAACTGCTTGCCCGCGCGTTGCGCACGGACGGCCCCGGCACGCACGTGGTGGTCGTCGCCGGCCACCAGGGCAACGCCGCTCTCGCGCTGGTATCGGCACCAGACACCGTGGACGAGACCGTCCCACGGACGTGAACTTCTATAGACGTACGGCGCATCCGGAGTGCGCACGCCACGCACCCACAGAGAAGTGCGTACCCGTAAGACGGACCCCGAGCACGGAACACGTGCACAAACCAAGAGGTAGAAATGCTGTCATCTGTCAAGGGAACGTGGTGCCTGATCCTTGGCGCCTCCAGCGGTATGGGCAAGGCCACCGCCCTGGCCATGGCCCGCCAGGGCGCGAACATCTTCGGGGTCCACTTCAGCACAGCCGCCCACGAGGACGAAGTCAACGAGCTGGTCGCGGAGCTGCGTGACGCCGGCGTCCAGGTCTCCTTTCACAACTGCAACGCGGCCAGCGCGCAGACCCGCGCCGAGCTCGTCGCCGAAATCGCCAAGTTGACGGGCGGGCAGGGCGTGCGAGTGTTGCTGCACTCGCTGGCCTTTGGCAGCTTGCTCCCGCTCATCCCGCAGGAGGGGCAGCCTGACGTGATCACGCAGCGCCAGATGAACATGACCGCCGACGTGATGGGGCACAGCCTTGTCTACTGGGTCCGTGACCTGTACGTGGCGGGGTTGCTCACTCAGGGCGCCAGCGTCTTTGCTCTGACCAGCCGCGGTGACGAGCACGCCATGCCGAGCTATGGTGCCGTCGCCGCCGCCAAGGCCGCGCTCGGTGCCCATGTGCGCCAACTGGCCGTGGAACTTGCTCCTGCGGGCATCTCGGTCAACGCCCTGCGAGCCGGCATGACCCCCACCCCGGCCCTGCTGCGCATCCCGGGCAGCGACGATCTCGCCCGGCGAGCCGCCGAGGGCAACCCACACGGCCGGACGACGACGCCCGAGGACGTCGCCGAGGCGATCGTGATGCTCTCCGCCAGCGACTCGTCATGGCTGACCGGCAACACCATCGCCGTGGACGGCGGCGAAGGACTCGTCTGATTCAGACGACCACACCGACACAACGGAGGAAAAACATGCCGCAGACACCGCCGGCTCTGGACCTTGAGGACCTTCGCAGGACCATCGCCGAGGTCATCGACGTCGACGTGGACGAAGTGACCCACACCGCTGACTTCAAGGAGGACCTTGACGTCGACTCTCTCCTTGCGATGGAAATCCTGGTGACGCTGGAACGCAAGTACCAGGTGAAGGTCAATGAATCGAACCTACAGGACGTGCGATCCCTCGAGTCCGTCTTCGATCTGCTCGCCGAGAAGGTCGTGGCAGTGTGATGACCCAGGCCGACAGCAACGCCGCAAAGGACCGCAGGGTCGCGCTCGTCACCGGAGGGTCGCGCGGCATTGGTCGCGCGGTGGTGGAGCGTCTGCTCGCCGACGGGTACGACGTCAGCTACTGCTACCGCCGACGTCCGGAAGACGCAGACGTGATCGAGCGGCTCGCGGAGAAGCACGGCGGCCGCGTGTTCGAGGCTGTGGTGGACGTGACCGACGCGCAGGCCATGGCGGACTTCGTAGCCGTGAGTCAGAAGGAACTCGGCTCACTGGCTGCAGTGGTGACCAGCGCGGGCATCGTCAGTGATGCCCCGCTGGCGACCATGAGCCCCGATGCCTGGCACAGCGTCATCGACACCAACCTCACCGGCACCTACAACGCCTGCCGGGCGGCGGTCTTCCCTCTGATCAAGCAGCAGGGCGGTGCCATCGTGAACATCTCCTCGGTGACGGGGGTGCACGGCAACGCCACGCAGTCCAACTACGCGGCGTCGAAGGCCGGAATCATCGGCTTCACCAAGTCGCTGGCCAAGGAGGTTGCCCGGTTCGGCATCCGTGCCAATGTCGTGGCGCCCGGTCTCATCGCCACCGACATGACCGACGGCATGACTGAGAAGGCGCGGACCAAGGTGCTCCGGCAGATCCCGCTGGGTCGGGCGGGTACGGCCGCCGAGGTCGCCGATGCTGTCGCCTTCCTCGTCTCGGAGCAGTCCGCGTACATCACGGGCCAGGTGCTCCAAATCGACGGTGGCATCAGCGGCTGAGCCGGCCGGTCGCGCCGTCGCCGGCGGCCGGAGACGGTGAGGGGGCTCTTCCCTCGGAGGAGGAGCCTTGTTCCGTCAGGCGAGTCGGCTCTTCGCGGTATCCGCGTAGATACCGGCGTACTCCTGTCCGGTGAGTGCCCCGATCTCCTGGACGATCCGGTCGGTCACCTGCCGCCGCACCTTGCGATCGGACTCGCGGCCATGGTGCTCGGTGAAGTGCAAGGGCTTGCCGTACCAGACGTCGAACCTGGCGACGTACAGTCGCTTGGCCCCCTTGGGATGGACCCGCTCCGTACCCAGCACGCCGCACGGGATGACCGGCACGCCGCTGCGCAGTGCCAGCCAGGCGGTACCGGTGTTCCCCTTGTACAAGCGGCCGTCGGGCGACCGGGTGCCCTCGATGTGGATGCCCAGACCGTGTCCGTGGTCGAGGAGGCGAAGGGACGTCTCGAGACCCGTCATCGTCGTCGAACCGCTTCCGCTGTCCACCGACACCATTCCGACGCCTCGGAAGAACAGCCCCTGGATCTTACCCTTCAGACCGGGCTGTTCCAGCCAGCCCTGCTTTCCGACGAAGTACATGCGCCGGGGCGCGAGCAGTGAGATGAAGATGGAGTCGAAGAACGAAAGATGATTAGCCGCGACAATGAACGGCCCGCTGTTGGGTATGTTGCCGACCCCTCGTACGCGAGGGCGAAGAATGACCCTCAACGGAATGATGAAAAGCCACCTCAGTAGCGTCCACAGCATGCTCGAGACCTGTCTTCCTGTCGGCACGGGAGGGGGGCTGGGGTGCCTCCCTCAAAAGCTTTCGTGGCGAATCCTGGATCTTATGGGATGCAATCACAAGACGCCTTAAGGCCGGGCAGCAGTCAGATGAAAGTCACGCTTTAGCGGATGGTTAGCGACATGCCGGTACGCTGCTTTTCGCACATTGTTCTGCCACCCGATAACTCATCGATGATTGCCAATTGGAGGCTGACATGTCCCAGACCCTGCAGGTGCAGCGTCTCGAGGAACTCCGGGAGCTTGCTGCGGCGGCCCTGGAGATTGAGCCCGAGGACCTGGGCGACGACGACCTGTTCATTGAGGAACACGACGGTGACTCGCTGCGCGCCATTGAGCTGCTGGCCCGCATCGAGAAGAAGTACAAGATCGAGATTCCGCAGTCCGAGCTGCCGAACATGACGAGCCTCACCGCCGTCTACAAGGTTGTCGCCCACGTCGCGAACTGGCAGGACTGAGCACGTGGACCGGCGCGTTGTCATCACCGGGCTCGGACCGGTTACCAGTATCGGGATCGGGATCGCCGCCTTCGGCGCTGGGCTGCGCGCCGGGCAGAGCGGAATCTCGCCCATTTCCAGTTTTGACACCACCGGCTTCCCGCACACCATGGCGGGGGAGGTGCGGGGCTTCGAGCCCGGGTCGATCCTGAAGCGGCTCGACCCCGTTGAGTGGGGGCAGAGCAGCCTGTTCGCTGCGGCTGCCGCCCGGCTTGCCGTTGAGGACGCCGGAATCGACCCCGAGCTGATCGCCGGCCCCCGGTCCGGTGCCAGTGTGGGCACCTGCACCGGCGAAGCCCTCAGCGTCCAGCACTTGACGGAGGACTGGGTACGAGACGGCTTCGACGACCTGTCCGGCGCGGAGTTCGCTCTGATCCCGGCGTCTCGTATCGGCGCGGCCGTCAACCGTGAGCTCGGTTTCACTGGCGACGCCATGATGCTTTCGGCTGCCTGTTCGGCGAGCAACTACACCATCGGTAACGCCTACGACATGATCGCGGGCGGCGAGCTCGACTACGTGATCGCGGGCGGCGCGGACTCCATCGTGCGGTGGGGCCACGCGGGCTTCTACCGCTGCGGGCTGATGGCGCAGAATGCCTGCTCCCCCTTCGACCGGGACCGCACCGGAGTGCTGGCCGGTGAGGGAGCGGCAGCGCTGTTCTTGGAGACCCTGGACTCGGCGCGGGAGCGCGGCGCCAGGATCTACGCCGAAGTGCTCGGCTACGGCCTCAGCTGCGATGCCCGTCACCCAGTGGCACCGGACGCCGAGGGCATCGCCCGCTGCATCCGCCGTGCACACGATAACGCCGGGATCTCCCCGTCCGACGTGGACTACATCTGTGCCCATGGCACGGGAACTCCGGCCAACGACCTCACGGAGACCCACGCGGTGCGGGATGTGTTCGGCGCGACCCCGCCGCCGATGAGCTCCATCAAGTCGATGCTGGGCCACACCATGGGCGCGGCAAGTGGTCTCGGTGCCATCGCGTCCGTACTCGGCATCAAGGAAGGGTTCATGCCCCCCACCATCAACTACAGCACCCCTGACCCGAAGCTGGGGGGCATCGACCCGGTGCCGAACACCGCGCGCCCCGCCCAGCTGCGAATCGTGCAGAACAACGGGTTTGCATTCGGCGGAAACAACGCGGTTACCGTGTTCGGAGAGGTCACCTGATGCCGACCACACTCGCTGTCACGGGCTGGGGAGTTCTGTCCCCCTTGGGGGCAGGCGCGGACGAGTTCACCCGCGCCGTGGCCGATCGTAAGAGTGGGCTTGCCGATGTGAGCGGAATGTTCGATGAGCCGCTGCCGCAGCCGACGGCCCATGCGATCGCGGACTTCGACGTACGGGACCACCTGGGCCGGAAGCGGACCGGCAGCCTGGACCGCAGCACTGCGTTCGCCGTGACGGCGTCCGGTCTGGCGCTGGCCGACGCGGGCCTCGTCGTGGACGAGGGCAACCGCGACGAGGTCGGCGTGGTGCTGGGCACCACGTTGGGCAGCCTCCGCGCAACTGCAGAGTTTGACCGGGAGACGCTGGTCAACGATCGCCCGTACATGGTGGAGCCGCTGCTCTTCCCCAACGCTGTGATGAACTGCGCGGCCAGCCGGTGCGCCATCTGGCACCACCTGACAGGAGTCAATTGCACCATCCCGGCAGGGGAGTTGGCAGCCGTGTCGGTACTTCGCTATGGCCGCACCCTGATCGGCCGAGGCCACGCCGACACCCTGTTGCTCGGCGCGACCGAGGAGTTCAGCGCGCACCGCGCCTGGGGAGACCACTACGTGCACTCCGATGACCCGTCCCGGGCTCCGCTCGGCGAGGCGGCAGTGGTGCTGGTCGCCGAGGATGCGGCAGCTGCCAGGGCGGCTGGCAGGCCGATGGATGCGGAGATCCTGTCCGCCGAGTTCGGCCAGTACGAACCGGACGGCCCCGGTCCCGCGACGGGCTTGGCCGAGCGGATCCGGGCCGCACTGAGCGGGGCAGGTGTCACCCCGGACCAGGTCACGGTTGCATCGACCAGCGAGGGCGGCATCGCCCGCCTGGATGAAATTGAACAAGCCGCCCTCCAGGATGTGTTCGGCCTCGGCAGCCCTCAGAGACTGCGGGCAAAGGAGTTCGCCGGGGAATGCGGAGGCGCCTCCGGCATGGTTCAAATCGCTGCCGTTCTTGCCCGGCACCGCGCCGACTCGCAGCACGACGGCGAGGTGTCCCTGGTGACGTCTGTTTCGCCGGACGGAGCGGTCGGCGCGGTGGTACTGCGTGGCTGGAGCAGGAAGGGAAGCAACGGTGGCAAGTAAGCGCACGCCTCCGCAAGACGCCTCAGAGGCGGCCGCCAGGGAGGTGGGCGCGCATCGGGCGGGGGTCCGCGTCTTGGCCGACGGTAAGGGACCGCTGGTGGTCGCGGTGCACGGGGCCGAGGGTGGTTGGCGTGAGTGGCAGCCGCTGGCTCGGGAGTTGGCAGCCCGGGATTACCGGGTGGTCGCTCTTGACCTGCCGTGGCGCGCCGGCAACGACTACGGCTGGTGTGCCGCAGGGACGCCCGGAACGTGGCTGCGCGACGCTGTAGAGCTGCTCGACGCGCCCGTTCACTCGCTGCTCGGCCACTCGCTGGGCGCGAACGCGGTCTTGGAGCTGTTGTGCACACCGGACGTACCGGTCCCGGCGATGGCCATGCTGTTCGCCCCGTTCTACCGCCCGGCCGAGGACACGGTGGATGACGCGTTGGAGAGGGAGTTCAACGTGGCGTTCCGGTTCGCGGTCGCCGACGGCATCCGCATCTCCCTCGGCACCCGCTATGACGGCATGGACGAGACCCTCTTCGAGTCGATCGTGGATACCGCGCTCGGCCGGATCGGTCCGGCAGGTATCCACGCGCTGTACCTGCGGTTCGCTGCCACCGGCACCTTCCCCGTGTCCGCGGTGCGCACGCCGACCCGGGTGCTGGTCGGCGTGAACGACCCAGCGCTCATCGCGCGACGGAGGACGGCACTGTCCCTGGCGATGCCGGCAGCGGTGGTGTCGCACCACCCCGGCTACGGCCACTGCTTCCACGTCAGCCACGCGGCTGAGGTGGCAGCCGAGTTCACCGATTTCCTGGCCGGCGCAGTGGCCGGCTCCGGCACCCTTGCCGGTTCACGGAGGAGTGCATGAGTATGCGCAGGCGTCCTCGGCTGTACTTCAGCCTTCGCAGCCCGTACAGCTGGATGGCGGTGGACCAGCTGGAGCGGCGCTTCCCGCTGGCCACCGAGCTGATCGACTACTACCCCTTCTGGGAGCCCGAACAGCGGCTCCTCCAGGCGCTCCGCGACCGCGGCGCCGAGGTGCTGTACTCGCCCATGAGTAAGGCGAAGCACCTCTACATGCTGGGGGATGTCAAGCGGACGGCGGCCCGGTTCGGCTATCCGCTGGCGTGGCCGGTCGATCAGCTCGGCCAGGAGTGGGAACTGCCGCACCTTGCCTGGCTGGCGGCCCGTCGCCGAGGTGAGGAACTCGTCTTGTACCGGGCGCTCGTCGAGGCTCGCTGGCACCGCGGAGAACGTATCTACGACGAGGACATCTTCATCAGGACCGCCGATGCGGCGGGGCTCGACGGTGCCGCACTGCGGGCTGCCGAATTCGACCCGGACATCCGGGCTGAGGCGGTAGAAGTCCTCGAGGCAGCGTGGGAGGACGACGTTTTCGGTTTCCCTTACTTCCGCATCGGCCGGGAACGGCTTTGGGGCCTTGACCGGCTCGACGAGTTCGTCACGGCGTTGGAGACCGAATTCGGCAAAGTTTCCAACCCCGAGGCCGCGTTGGCCGTCGAGACCGATCCGCTGGATGGCCTGCCGACCCAGCTGAGCAGTCAGATCGGTGCGTACGATTGGGACACAGCGGGCGGCTGCGGCTGATCCTCGTGGTCGATTCCGCGGTGTGCCGGACAGCTCGGCTCCCGGGACACCGCACCTCAAAAAGGGGATTCCCAGGCGCTGCTGCGCTGGGGAGGTGCGGACGACGTGACGGGACGCCTCGGCATTCGCCCGCGTGAGAGCAAGCCACGGACGGTGCACTCCGTGTGCATCGAACGCACGACGTCGCTCACCTTTGAAGCCTGCTGCTCAGTGACGCAGCGGATGACCACGTCGCCCGGACAGCGTCTGCCCAACAGGCCCGAGTGCTACTCCCGTACAAGGCGTGTCACCCGACGCCCCCTGGGTGGCCCATACGGCGAATGACCCGGTTCATTCCACGAAGAAAGAAAGACATGGACGGCATGAACAACCCGGGCAGGCGGCTGCGCTCGGTCAGCGGTTCCCCGCACACCCGGCTGCTCGGCCTGGGCAGCGCCCTGCCCGACCGGGTGGTGTCCAATCACGACCTGGCATCTGTGCTCGACACCAGCGACGAATGGATCCGGTCCAGGGTCGGCATCACTCATCGTCGGTACGCCGGCCCGGAGATTTCGGTGGCGGACCTCGCCGTAGAGGCAGGTGGCAAGGCCTTGGCCGATGCGGGGGTCGATCCGTCCGGTGTGGACACTGTGATCGTGGCTACCTGCACCATGCCCGCCCCAATCCCGAACGCCGCCGCACAGGTAGCAGACCGGATCGGTATCCGCGCCAGCGGGGCGTTCGACCTCAATGCGGCCTGCGCGGGTTTCTGCTACGCCGTCAACACCGCATCCGACCTTGTGCGCTCGGGCTCAGCGGGCCATGTCCTGGTGATCGGCGCAGAGAAGCTTACCGACTGGGTGAACCCCTCAGACCGCAACACCGCCATCATTTTCGGCGATGGGGCCGGGGCCACCCTCGTCGGCCCGTCCGACGAACCACAGATCGGGCCGGTGGTGTGGGGCAGCGCGGGCGACCGAGTGTCAACCGTCGGCATCTGGGATCGTACGTACCTGGAGCAGGACGGGCTGTCGGTGTACCGGTGGGCGACGGAGACAGCTGCCCCGGTCGCCGCGCGTGCCGTCGAGCGGGCCGGCCTCCGGTTGTCCGACATCGACGCCCTGGTGCCTCACCAGGCCAACCTCCGGATCGTGGATTCCATCGCCAAGCAACTGAAGGCGGACGGGGCACGCTCCGACCTGGTGGTCGCCGACGACATCGCAGAGTCGGGCAACACCTCGTCCGCGTCGATCCCGCTCGCGCTGGACCACATGCGCGCGGCCGGGCGGATCGCCGGCGGAGACATCCTGCTGCTCATCGGATTCGGCGCCGGGCTCAGCTACGCGGCCCAAGTGGTGATTTGCCCCTGACTCTGGGCACCTGCTCATTGCCGAGTGGGCACACCACTTCGTAGCGCCACCTGCACATCCGCCTCGACGGTTCTGGAGACCGGGCGCGCGCAGGAACTCCTCCGCCTCGTCCCCTTCGCCCTGCGCCGGCGCGAGCTTCGCCAGCACGAGCAGGACGTCGGTGGCGCCGAAAGGTGTGTCGCGGTCGGTGCCCAGGCGGAAGCGGCCCTGCTCGGCTCCAGAACGGACCATCGGCCAGTGGCCCAGGCGAGCCGGAGCCGGTGGCCGCCGTCAGATGTCGGGGATGGCTGGCCCGGCGCATACGGCGAGGTCGTCGGCGCGCGCAAGGAAGTCGGTGGCCGCCGCGTGGTGTCCCGGGGAGATCGCGGCGTCCGTGAGATTGACGTAACCGCGCAATAGTCGCTGGCGCTCGCTCGCGGTGACGCCGTCCATGGGAAGCCGGCCGCCGCCTCCCATGCGCGTGCGTCGCCGATCTCCATCAGCGCGCTGGCGCGGTTGACGGCGACCCCCCTGCGCAGGGCGGCATCGCCACGGTCCGGCACGGTGTGCTCGGCCTGCTCCAGCCATCGCAGGTGCTCCTCCAGGCCGCGGCTGCTCCAGTACGGACCGCCCGGGTCGGTTCCACCCGCCCGGTGTCGCTGTTCCCGACCTGCCCCCAAGGGCGCGCAACCACGGGCGCCGCTGACGGACCGAACACGGCGCGCTGACCCGGGGCCATTCCCAGGCAGTGCTGACCACGGGGTGGCGCCCCCGGCAGGACTCGAACCTGCGGCCAAGCGCTTAGAAGGCGCCTGCTCTATCCACTGAGCTACGGGGGCCGGTGGTGGCCTTGTGGCCTGGAGCCCCTGCTGGGTGGTCCGTGACCATGCCGGGGACAAGGATAGGGCTCCGATCACCTTGGCCCGGTCGCTTCACCTGCGTGGCACGATGTGGAGGTTCGGTGAAGCGAACCGATAATCGCAGGCAAGTGCGATTTCCGCAGCGCTTTTCGCGTCTCCCGCCTCGGGTGTTGTGTACTCGTTATGCCTGCACCCCACTCGTCCCGTCTGTTCCGAGTGTCCGATCGGCGCGCAGAGAGCGCCATACGCTTCAAAAAGGCCACGAAATTGGGCATTCTTCGCATGTGGTGACCTTGGACGTACGGCCTCAGCTCATCGACGCACTCTCCGCCCTGCGCGACCGTGTCGCCGCCGTGCGTCTTCCACTCCCCCTTCCGGGTGCGCCACGGGCGCGGCAGACGCGGGCCGAGTTGCTCGCGCAGCTCGACGACTATCTGGTGCCCCGCCTGAAGGAGCCCGAAGCGCCGCTGCTCGCGGTCGTCGGGGGGTCCACCGGGGCGGGGAAGTCGACGCTCGTCAACTCGCTCGTCGGGCGGCGGGTCAGTGAGGCCGGGGTGCTCAGGCCCACCACCCGGACGCCCGTCCTCGTCTGCCACCCGGACGATCACCACTGGTTCGCCGGGATGCGGGTGCTGCCGCAGCTCACCCGGGTGTGGACGCCCGAGGACGGGGACGGGGAGGGGGACGGGGACGGCGCCGAGGAGCGGGCGCTGCGGGTCGAGACCGCCGACACCGTTCCGCGCGGCCTCGCGCTGCTCGACGCGCCCGACATCGACTCGCTCGTCGTCGAGAGCCGCGAGCTGGCCGCCGAGCTGATCTGCGCCGCCGACGTGTGGGTGATGGTCACCACCGCCTCACGGTACGCCGATGCCGTGCCGTGGCACCTGCTGCGTACCGCCAAGGAGTACGACGCCGCGCTCGTCACCGTCCTCGACCGGGTGCCGCACCAGGTGATCAACGAGGTGTCGCGGCAGTACGAGGCGCTCCTGATCCGCGCCGGGCTGGGCGAGGTGCCCCGGTTCACCATTCCCGAGCTGCCCGAGTCGGCGGGCGGCGGCAGCGGCCTGCTGCCCGACACCGCCGTCGCTCCGCTGCGCGCCTGGCTCGCGCACCGCGCCCAGGACCCCGCCGCCCGGCAGCAGACGGTCGGGCGCACGGCCCGCGGGGTGATCGACTCGCTGAACGCACGGATGCCGGAGCTGGCCGGCGCCGTCGCCGCGCAGTACGCCGCCGCCGTACGCCTCACCGGCGCCGTCCAGGCGGCGTACCAGCGGGAGGGCGAGCGGGTGCGCACCGAGCTGCGGCGCGGTGCCGTCCTCGCCGGTGACGCCCGCACCCGCTGGCGCGGCTACCCCCGCGACTGCTCGGCCACCGAACTGCTCGACTCCCTCGCCGAGTCCCTGACCGCCCTGCTCCAGTGCGCCGTCGCCGCCGCCGACGACCACGTACGGGAAGCGTGGCGGCGCGAACCGGCCGCCCGGGCGCTCGACGGGGGCACCAGGGCGTCGGCGACCGGGCCGGACCGGGAGACCGGCGAGCGGATCGGCATGGCCGTACGGCGCTGGCGGCGCGTCCTGGAGGAGCTGGCCGAGGACGAGGTACGGCGGATGGACCGGGCCGCCGCCCCGGACGCCGAGACGGCGGCGGCCCTCCTCGCGGCCGCGCTGCTCGGCGGGCGCAGGGCGCGCACCGCCGGCGAACGGCTCGCCGAACTGCTCGGAGCCCAGGGCGCCCTGCGGCTGCGCGACCGGGGCGGCGAGCTGGTGAGCACGTACATCGATCGCGTACTGAACGAGGAGCGGGCCCGGCGGCTGGAACCCCTCCGGGCCCTCGACGTGACCCCCGAGCCGCAGGCCGAGCTCATCGCCGCGCTGTCCCGACTGCAGAAGGAGAGGTGACGGCGGTGAGCGCCGTTGACGAACGCTGGGACGACGGACTGATCGCCCGCCGCGTACAGGAACAGGCAGAGGTGGCCGGCGGGCCGCTGACGGACGAGCCGCACGTACCGATCGGTGAGGCGTACGCCGGGACGCTGCGGGCGCGGCTGGACGCCCTGCGGGAGCTCGTGGGGCTGTCCAGGACCCGGCTGGACGGCGACACCCTCGCCGAGGCCGGGCGGGTACTGGACGAGGCCGCGGCACGTCAGCGGCTGTCGTCGCGGCACACCGTCGTCGCGATCGCCGGGCCCACGGGAAGCGGCAAATCGACATTGATCAACGCGCTGGCGGGGGTTCCGGTATCGGAGACCGGGCTGCGGAGGCCCACCACGGCCGCGCCGATCGCCTGCACCTGGTCCGAGGGCGCGGCCGGGCTCCTGGACCGGCTCGCCATCCCGGGGCGGCTGCGGCGCCGGCCGCTGGCGGGCGGGGCCGGCGACGAGGCGTTGCAGGGCCTGGTCCTGGTCGACCTGCCCGACCACGACTCGGCGGTCACCGCGCACCGCAAGCAGGTCGACCGGGTGCTGGCCCTGGTGGACGCGGTCATCTGGGTCGTCGACCCGGAGAAGTACGCGGACGCGGCGCTCCACGAGCGGTACTTGCGGCCGCTCGCCGGGCACGCCGAGGTGACGTTCGTGGTCCTCAACCAGGTCGACCGGCTGCCGGGCGAGGCCGCCCACCAGGTGCTGGACGATCTGCGGCGGCTGCTCGACGAGGACGGGATGGCGCTCGGCGAGCACGGTGAACCCGGCGCGACGGTACTCGCGGTGTCGGCGCTCACGGGGGAGGGCGTGGGGGAACTGCGCGAGGTGCTCGGGGCGTTCGTGCAGGGCCGCTGCGCCGCCGAGCGGCGCCTGTCGGCGGACGTCGACGCGGCGGCCGCCCGGCTGCGCCCGGTGTACGTGGCGGACGGGCACCCCGGGCTCGGCGAACGTTCCCGCGAGGACTTCGGCGCGCGGCTCGCGGTCGCCGTGGGCGCGCGGGCGGCCGGGGAGGCGGCGGAACGCGAGTGGCGGCGCAACGCGGGACGGGCGTGCGGGACGCCGTGGCTGCGGCTGTGGCGCTGGTACGAGCGGCTGCGTACGCAGGGGGGCGGTACGGAGGGGGACGCCGAACCGGAGGCCGTGGTCGCGGCGGAGGACGAGCTGACGGCACGCCAGCGCGTCGAGCAGGCCGTGCGGGTGGTGGCGGGAGAGGCGGCGCGCGGGCTTCCGGTGCCGTGGGCGCAGGCGGTGCGCGAGGCGGCGGTACGCGGGGCGCGCGGGCTGCCGGAGGCGCTGGACGAGCTGGCGGTGTCGGTGGGGGTGCCGCAGGCGGGCGGGCGGCCGCCCCGGCCCGCGTGGTGGCCGGCCGCCGTCCTGGCCCAGGCGGCCATGACGCTGCTCCAGTTCTACGGCGCCCTGTGGCTGGTCGGCCAGATCGTCGGCGTACTGGAGCCGGGGCTCGTCCCGCCGGTCCTGATCATGCTGGCCGGCATCGTCGGCGGGCCGCTCGTCGAGTGGGCGTGCGCGGCGGCGGCGCGGGGGCCCGCCCGGCGGTACGGGCAGGAGACCGAGCGCCGGCTGCGGGAGGCGGCGGCGGGGTGCGGGCGGGCGATGGTGCTGGACCCGATCGCCGCGGAGCTGATGCGGTACCGGGAGGTGCGCGAGCGGTACGCCCATGTAGCGCGTGGGCGCGGGGAGGGCGGGGGGCCGGGTGTCGCGGCGGCGGCCGTGCGGATGGGGGCGGGGATGGGCATGGGGACGGGGACGGGGACGGGGCTGCGGCGGGTGTGACGCCGGGTGGGTGTCCCCCTTGCGGGTGGTGGAGTTGTGCACAAACGGGGGCTTGTCCACAGGGCTGAGCGGGATTTCGGCGGGCGGGCCAGCATGGGCTCAGTCAGCAGGAGGACCGCGAGGGGTGGGTGTCATGAACGACACGATGGTGACGGTTGTGGGCAATGTCGCGACGAGCGTCGATTACCGCGACACGGCGGTGGGAGGCGTGGCGAAATTCCGGTTCGCGGTGACCGCGCGCCGCTGGGACCGGGAGAAGGCGGGCTGGGTCGACGGGCATACGAGTTTCTACACGGTGAGCGCGTGGCGGGCGCTCGGTGCGAACCTGGCCGCGTCGGTGTCGGTCGGTGACCCACTGGTGGTGCACGGACGGTTGAAGGTGCGGGAGGAGGACTGGGACGGTCAGCGCAGGACGTTCGTGGACATCGACGCGGCGGCGGTGGGACACGACCTGACGCGCGGGACCTCCGCGTTCCGGAGGGTGGTGAAGGGCGAGCCGCGCCCGGTGGACCGGCCGGACGCCGTGCACGACGCGGGCGGAGGCGGAGGCGGGGGCGGGGGCGGATGGGGAGGGGGAGGGGGTGGCGCGGTGGACCGGCCGGTGGAGCTGGTGACGTGACGGTGCGTCAGGGGAGGGCTACGGTCCGGCGTGCCGATGTGGAGATTCGGCGGGCGCATGCCTCGTAAAGCCGGGTTCGCGATAACGATTCCGAGTCGGAATGGTTGTCTGACGGTATGACAGGGGACTGTGCTGGGTCGCCTCTCTAGGATTCCCGGGTACTCACGGGGCACTTGAGTCGGCAGGCGAGGCACTCCCCCCACGCGCCACATGCGAAAGGTCTCGCCCGGAGGGGAATTCTGTGTTTGCTGGGTTTTCTGTACGGAGGCGGAGGGGGCGTGCCGCCCGTCTTCTCGCCGCGGTCGTGACCTCCGGTCTGGTCGCCGGAGGGTTCATAGCCGGGGCGTCCGCCGCCGCGGCCGACGAGGCACCACAGCACCAGGGCGGTGCCGCCGCCACCCTCAACGGGCTGACCACCTTCGGCCAGGCGGTCCTCCGTGTCGACGGCGAGAAGCAGGAGATCCCCGCCGGCCTGTTCGAGATGACCGTCGACGGCGGCGGGACCCTGAAGACGTACTGCGTGGATCTTCACAACCCCACCCAGGAGAAGGCCAGGTACCTGGAGACCTCCTGGGACCAGACCTCGCTCGGCGGGAACAAGGACGCGGGCCGGATCCGCTGGATCCTCCAGCACTCCTACCCGCAGGTCGACGACCTGGTGGGGCTGGCCGAGGACGCCGGTACGGGACCGCTGACCGCCGGGACCGCGGCCGCGGGCACCCAGGTCGCGATCTGGCGGTACTCGGACAACGCGCAGGTGCAGGCGCTCGACCCGGCGGCCGAGAAGCTCGCCGACTGGCTGGAGAAGGAGGCCGAGAACGTCGCCGAGCCCAGGGCGTCGCTCAGCCTGGAGCCCACTGCCGTCTCCGGTCCGGCCGGAACGAGACTCGGCCCGGTGACCGTGCGCACCGACGCCGGCCGCGTCTCGGTGACCCCGCCCGCCGACGCGGCCGCCAGCGGCATCAGGGTCACCGACGGGAACGGCAAGCCGGTCACCTCGGCGACCGACGGCAGCCGCCTCTACTTCGACGTCCCCGCCAAGGCCGCCGACGGCTCCGCCGCCCTGACCGTCCAGGCCAGCACCTCGGTGCCGGTCGGCCGGGCGTTCGCCGGCGTGACCAAGAGCCAGACGCAGATCCTGGCCGGCTCCAGCGAGTCGACCGTCTCCGCCACCGCCACCGCCACGTGGGCCACGACGGGCGCCATCCCGGCGCTCTCGGCCAGGAAGAACTGCGCCGAGGGCGGCGTGGACGTCACCGCCACCAACCGGGGTGACACCGCGTTCAGCTTCGAACTCATGGGCTTCACCCACGCCATCCAGGCCGGCGAGTCCCGGACGGTGACCATCCCGGTCGCCGAGGACCAGACGTACGACTTCACGATCACCGGGCCCGGCGGCTTCCGGAAGACGTTCAAGGGCGTCCTCGACTGCCGGACCACCGGCAGCACGGCCACCACCATGACCGGCCGGCAGGGCACCCAGCCGAGTCCCCTCTCGGTCGGCGGCACCTCGGCCGGAGCCGGCGCGATGGACGACGGTCCGGACCTCGCCGAGACCGGCGCGTCCAGTGCCACGCCCATGATCGCGGGCATAGCCGTGGCGATGGTCGTGATCGGCGGGGCGGCCGTCGTCCTCCTCCGCAGGAAGAAGGACCCCGGCGCGGAAGACTGACGTCACACGCGAGCGGTGCGCCCCGCCACAGGGCGGCTGGGCGCCCCGCCGCTGCCTCCGAGCCCTGGGCCCTGGGCCCTGGGCCCACGGCCCACGCACCTGCCCGGGCGTCGCCGCCGCGCCCCGGGCCCCGGGACCGCGCGCCCACGCGGGCGCGGGCCCGGCTCGGGCCACGGCAGCGACAGGACGGTTCGGGCGGGGCGGGCGGGATCGGACGGTTGGGCGGGGCGGGGCGGGACCGGGGGCCGGGAGGGCGGGGCGTGGGCGACGGCCACCGGGCGTGACGGTTCGGTGACCCGCTCGGCGTGCCGGAGGGGCGATGCGGGCGCCGGAGGCCTTACTGGTTTCCTTCGCGGGGTGGACGTCAGGCAAGATGGGGTGTATCTGCCCACTCTCGGACTGCCGGACGGTTTCTCTTGGCTGAGTACATCTACACGATGCGCAAGACGCGCAAGGCGCACGGCGACAAGGTCATCCTCGATGACGTGACGCTGAGCTTCCTGCCCGGTGCGAAGATCGGTGTGGTCGGCCCGAACGGCGCCGGTAAGTCGACCGTGCTCAAAATCATGGCCGGTCTGGAGCAGCCCTCCAACGGTGACGCGTTCCTGTCGCCCGGGTACACGGTCGGGATCCTGCTGCAGGAGCCGCCGCTGGACGAGGAGAAGACGGTCCTGGAGAACGTCCAGGACGGCGTCGCCGAGATCAAGGGCAAGCTCGACCGGTTCAACGCGATCGCCGAGGAGATGGCGACCAACTACACCGACGAGCTGATGGAGGAGATGGGCAAGCTCCAGGAGCAGCTCGACCACGCCAACGCGTGGGACCTGGACGCCCAGCTCGAGCAGGCCATGGACGCCCTCGGCTGCCCGCCCGGCGACTGGCCCGTCACCAACCTCTCCGGTGGCGAGAAGCGCCGCGTCGCGCTCTGCAAGCTGCTGCTGGAGGCCCCCGACCTGCTGCTGCTCGACGAGCCCACCAACCACCTGGACGCCGAGTCCGTGCAGTGGCTGGAGCAGCACCTCGCCAAGTACGCCGGCACCGTCGTCGCCATCACCCACGACCGGTACTTCCTCGACAACGTCGCCGAGTGGATCCTCGAGCTCGACCGCGGCCGCGCCTACCCCTACGAGGGCAACTACTCCAAGTACCTGGAGACCAAGCAGGCCCGTCTCAAGGTCGAGGGCCAGAAGGACGCCAAGCGCGCCAAGCGGCTCAAGGAAGAGCTCGAGTGGGTCCGCTCCAACGCCAAGGGGCGGCAGGCCAAGTCCAAGGCCCGTCTCGCGCGGTACGAGGAGATGGCCGCCGAGGCCGACAAGATGCGGAAGCTGGACTTCGAGGAGATCCAGATCCCGCCGGGTCCGCGTCTGGGCAGCGTCGTCGTCGAGGTGGAGAACCTCAACAAGGCGTTCGGCGAGAAGGTCCTGATCGAGGACCTCAGCTTCTCCCTGCCGCGCAACGGCATCGTCGGCGTCATCGGCCCGAACGGCGCCGGCAAGACCACGCTGTTCAAGATGATCCAGGGCCTGGAGGAGCCGGACTCCGGCTCCATCAAGGTCGGCGAGACCGTCAAGATCTCCTACGTCGACCAGAGCCGCGCCAACATCGACCCCAAGAAGACGCTGTGGGCGGTCGTCTCGGACGAGCTCGACTACATCAACGTCGGCCAGGTCGAGATGCCGTCGCGGGCGTACGTCTCCGCGTTCGGGTTCAAGGGGCCGGACCAGCAGAAGCCGGCCGGTGTCCTGTCCGGCGGTGAGCGCAACCGCCTGAACCTGGCGCTGACCCTCAAGCAGGGCGGCAACCTGCTGCTCCTCGACGAGCCGACCAACGACCTCGACGTCGAGACCCTGTCGTCGCTGGAGAACGCGCTGCTGGAGTTCCCGGGCGCGGCCGTGGTCGTCTCCCACGACCGCTGGTTCCTCGACCGGGTCGCCACGCACATCCTGGCGTACGAGGGCGACTCCAAGTGGTTCTGGTTCGAGGGTAACTTCGAGTCGTACGAGAAGAACAAGATCGAGCGCCTCGGCCCGGACGCGGCACGCCCGCACCGAGCCACGTACAAGAAGCTGACCCGGGGCTGAGGCAGCGGCAGTGGCTCGTCATATCTACCGCTGTCCCCTGCGCTGGTCGGACATGGACGCCTTCGGGCACGTCAACAACGTCGTCTTCCTCCGCTATCTGGAGGAGGCGCGGATCGACTTCATGTTCCGGCTGGCGCCCGGGAACGGCTCGCCGTCGTTCTCTGGCGGGTCCGTCGTGGCCCGGCACGAGATCGACTACGTACGGCCGCTGGTCCACCGGCACGAGCCGGTGACCATCGAGTCGTGGGTCACGAAGATCGGCGCGGCGTCGCTGACGATCGCGTACGAGATCAAGGACCCCGACCAGGTGTACGTGCGGGCCTCGACGGTCGTCGTGCCGTTCGACCTGGAGGCCCAGCGCCCGCGCCGCATCACGGTGGAGGAGCGGTCGTTCCTGGAGGAGTACGTCGACGACGGCATGCGTTCCGAGGGGAAGGCCGCCGCGGCATGACTCCGCCGCTGCATTTCGCCGACGCCAGGGAGGCGGCCGACCTCGCGGCCTTCCTGGCCCGGCTGATCCACTACGACCGGGCCGCCGCCGTCCGCCTCCAGGCGGGTGGCGGGGCCCTGGCCGTGTTCGGGCGGCCGGCGTCCTTCGAGGTGCTGGCCATCCGGACGGCGGCGCTCCTGGACGACGCGCCGCTGGACGTCACCGTGTCCGCGGGGCAACTCCTGGAGGGCATCGAGGAGTCGGCGGGCAAGGCCATGGTGCCCGCCCCCGTCACCGGCCCGCCCTGGGCGGGCGTCCTGCCCCCGCGCGGCGGCTGGCAGGAGGTCCCCGGCCTCCCGGACGCCGCCGGGCTGCGCGGGGCGGTCGCCGCGGCGGTGGCCGAGTTCCGTGCGCGGGACGGAGAGTTGCCGACCGAGCGCCGCACGCGCGCGGAGCGCGACCGGATCGGCCGCGACATCTGGTCCCGGACGATCGGCTCGACCGGCCTGCCGCTGCGCGCCGTGCACGCCGCCCAGTCGCTGGGCTTCCTGCCCCCGCACGACGTGCCGGTGGCCCTGCTCGCGGCCGGGTCATGGCTGCGGCTGCGCACCCCGTACGGATCGATCGCGGTCCGCAGGGCGGGGCTGGGGACGGGACTGACCGTCACGGCGGTCTGATCGGCCGCGGTGACGGTCACGGCGCGTCTGATCCGGCCGCCCGGCCGGAGGGCCGCCCCGTCCCCGCCTCCGGCTCGGTACGGCCGGTGCGTCGGCACGGTCGGCCGACCGGCGTCGGCACGGTGACCGTGCCGGGCCCGGACCCGCGGCCGGTGTTCGTGGCCCATGCCCCGGTGTCCGTGGCCCACGACCCGGGCCCGAACAGGCCGTTGCCTCGGCCAGGCCGTTGCCCGGCGCCCGTGGCCCGAGCTGCGAGCCGGAGACGGCCCGCCAGGTCCGGGGTTCATCCGGCGTCGGAAGACCGCCCTCCGTACGCCGCCCCGGCATGGCGGGCCGTCAGCCACCCGCCCGCGAGCACCGCCGCCGCGCACACCGCGGCCGCCACCGCCGGCCCGCCGCCGAGCAGACCGAGCGGTGAACTCCCGGACGGGGACAGGAAACCGAGGTTCACCCCGGCGAGCAGCGCCGCGACCAGCGCGGCCGGCACCAGTGCGCATCCCATCGGAACGCCCATGCCCCACCACGCCACCCGCAGCGGGAAACCGGCGCCCGAGGTGAACGCGGCGGACGGCCGCAGCTCGTGGGCCCGGTCGAGGAACGCGTGCAGCAACCCGGCCGCCCCCGCGAGTGCGAGCAGCACGAACCCGGCGGCCGCCACGAGGACCACCCAGTCGGCGAGACGCGCGCGGGCCTCTGCGCCGACGACGTGGGCCTCCCCGGGAACGCCCACGTGCGGCAGCGGCAGCGTCGCGTGCGCGGACCGCTCGATGCGCTCGCGTCCTTCCGGCCCGGTCGTCACGACGACGAAGGCGCCCTGTTCCTCGAGCAGGTGCGCCCGCGTGGCGGACGCGTGCACATGGACCGGGCCGAAGCCCACCCAGCGCAGCGCCTCGGTACGGGGCGTGCGCTCCCGGTAGACGTCGTGCGCCGGTACGGCCCGCTCGCGCGGGCAGGAGCGCATGGTTCCGAGGGCGGCCAGGTCGCGGCATTCACCGCGCAGCACGGGCCGGCCGGAGCCTGACACCACCCGCAGCAGCCGGTCCTCCGGGGCCAGCGCGGCCGCGAACCGGGCGTGCGCCCGCGCGTTCGTGGGCGCGCTGTAGACCTCCAGGAGCCGGTCGTCCAGCCGTTCGCCGAGCACGGCGGCGTTCCGGGCCGCGTTCGTCTGGTCGGTCACCATCACCAGGGCCTGGGCGGCCAGCGCCGGCATGACGACGAGGGCCGCGGCCGCCCGGGCGAACACCGAGGGATGGGCGGCCGCCCAGCGCCCGCCGATCAGCCGCGCCGCGCTCGCGGTGCCGCCCGCGGTCAGCCGGGCGGAGACCCGGGCCGCCGCCCGCCCCAGGAGCGACGGCAGCCCCGTGAGCACCAGGACCGTGCCCAGCACGAAGAGCCGGACGCCCGTCGCCTGCCCCGCCGCCGCCCCGGAGACCACGGCCAGGGCGCCGATCCCGCACACGACACCGGGCCAGGCCGACGGCACGGGCCGCCCGGGCCGCCCGGGCCGGGGCGGAGGGGCCCCGGGCCGCCTCGACCGGGCGGGGCGCGCCCACCGGTGTGGCACGCCGGACAGCAGGCACAGCGCGGTGAACAGCAGGCACAGGGCGGCCCACACGCAGGCCAGCGCGAGCGGGAACTGCCACCGCAGCGGCGCCAGATCGGCGGCCGCCACCTCGTACCCGGTCAGCGGCAGCCGTACGCCCGTCAGCGTGAGGGCCGCCAGCGGTACGCCCGCGAGGACGGTGCCTGCGGCGAGCGGGCCCACGCACTCCCGGGCCGCGATCCTCGCGGGCACGGTACGTCCGGTGCCGCCGAGCGCGTACAGCACCGCGAGCCGCCGGTCGCGCCGCCCGGCCCCGAGCCGGGAGGCGACGACGAGCAGGACGGCGACGGGCAGCCCGATCTGGGGCACCAGCAGCCAGTGCAGGTCGCTCTCCGGCCGGTCGAACGACTGGCTGAGGAAGTACGCCGGGTCCGCCGGCCGCTCCGCCCCGAAGCGGGTGACGCCGAGGGTCGTCGCGTACCCCTCGATCCGTACGCCGGCCGGCGGGCGGACGTACACGAAGAGCTCCCCCGCGTCGGCCAGACCCTCCTCCGCCACCGTTCCCGCCAGCCCGCCGAACCGGGTGGTGGCGGCCGGCATGGTGTCGAGCAGCGCCGGGGACACGAACGCCTCGCCCGGTTCCGGCCATCGGGGCAGGCCCGGCGGCAGGGGAGCGGAGGGGGCGACGGGCTCGATGGAGACCACCGAGAAGCTCCGCCCGCGCCAGGTGTCGTCGCTCTGCGCCCATCGGAGGGCCGGGCGTACGCCGGGGGCCGCGGGCACGGGCATCCGCGCGGAGATACGTGCCTCCCGCCCCTCGTACACGGCGTGCACCGCTTGCACGCCCCACACCAGCAGCGCCGCCGCCATCGCGGCGAGTGCCAGGCACAGCGCCCGGACGCCCCGTCGCGGATCACGCCGACGGCTGCGGCCGCCGGGGCGTGCCGGGCCGCCGGCCGGCCCGGCGGCCCTCACAGTGGGTGCGGTCATGGCGTCAGGGGTGCCGCTTCCAGCCGGAGCACGCGTCCGACACGAGCGGGCGGTTCTCGCACGTCTGCATCGTGTAGATCGAGTACGTACCGGTCGTGGAGGTCTTGCAGTAGCCGTTCGTCTCCTCCATGCGCACCACGGTGTCCGGCGTGGTCCGCTTGAAGTTGACGTAGACGTTGAAGCCGTCGGCCTCCCGGTCGCAGACCCCGGCGTACTTGTGGTCCCTGCCGATGTAGCCGAAGTCCTCGCCCTCGTAGACGTAGAAGGTGTCGCCGAAGGCGGTACCGGCCCCGAGCAGCGCCGTCACCGTCGCGATCGCCACGGCACCCAGCCGCATGGTCCTCCGTCGCACGTTGAACCTCCACAAGACGAGGGGCACCCGCCGACTGCGGATGCCCGTTCGATGTGTTGCGGCTGTGAACTTAGGGGGTGGAGGGCGGCCGTGGGGACCGGGTGCGGCAGAGTTGGCCGGAACCTTTTCTGTCACTTACCCGTCACGGAGGGTGAATCGGCTCAGTCCGGGGTGTTCACCATCGACGCCGCGGCGTACGTCAGGTAGTTCCACAGCGTCCGCTCGTGCTCCTCGGGCAGGCCGAGTTCGTCGACCGCCGCCCGCATGTGCTTCAGCCAGGCGTCGTGCGCCGCGCGGTCCACGGTGAAGGGCGCGTGGCGCATCCGGAGCCGGGGGTGGCCGCGGTTGTCGCTGTAGGTGCGCGGGCCGCCCCAGTACTGCATCAGGAACAGCACCAGCCGCTCCTCGGCCGGTCCCAGGTCCTCCTCCGGATACATCGGCCTCAGCAGGGGGTCCTCCGCCACCCCCTCGTAGAACCGTTGGACGAGGCGCCGGAAGGTAGCCTCGCCGCCGACCTGCTCGTAGAAGGTCTGCTCCTGAAGCGTGCCGCGCGGGATCTCATTCACGACTCCATCGTCTCAGACGGACCGGCCGAGGACCCCGGCCCTAGGACCCCGCGGGGTGCTCGCCTCCCACCGCCGCGAGCAGCAAAGTGGAGATATGCGCACACAGCGAGAGGATCCGTTCGCCGAGGCCGCCGCCGAGGCGCGGCGCGAACTCGTACGGGAGATCGCCGCCGGCGGGGACCTTCAGGACCCGGCCTGGCGGGCGGCGTTCGAGGAGGTGCCACGGCACTTGTTCGTGCCGTACTTCTACATCGGGGTCATGGGCGGGTACGAGCGGCTGTGGTGCGAGGACCCGGATCCGGACCGTCGGAGGCGGTGGCTGGAAGGCGCCTATCTGGACCGGCCGCTCGCCACGCACGTACGGGACGGGGAACTGGTCTCGTCCGCCAGCCAGCCTTCCCTGATGGCCGGAATGCTGCACGCGCTGGATGTACGGGACGGGGACAGCGTCCTGGAGATCGGCGCCGGAACGGGGTACAACGCGGCGCTCCTGGCGCACCGGCTGGGCGACGAGCGGGTGACGACCGTCGACCTGGACGAGGACATCACGGAGGCGGCCCGCGCCCACCTCGCGGCGGCGGGCTACCACCCCGTCGTGGTCACCGGTGACGGGGCGCGCGGCTGCCCGCCTCGGGCGCCGTTCGACGCGGTCATCGCGACCTGCGCCGTGGCCTCCGTACCGCCCGCGTGGCTCGCGCAGTGCCGGCCGGGCGCACGGATCCTGGCGCCGCTGTCCACGGGGCTCATCCGGCTGCGGGTGCGGGACGCCGAGCACGCGGAGGGCCGGTTCCTGCACACGTCCGCGTACTTCGTGCCGCTGCGCGGTGGCGGCGGGGGCTCGCCGGCGCCGGTGGTGCACACGGGCGGGCTGCCCCGGCGCGCGACCGACAACGAGCTGTTCCGCTTCCTGCTGACGCTCACCGCGGGCAGCCTGGACCCGCACGAGGCGTACGCGCTGTGGCAGCGCGAGCGGCGCCCCGCGCGGGAACGGTTCGGCGTGACGGTCAGCGGCGAGCACCAGTGGGCGTGGCTGGACGAGCCCGAGGGGCCCTACAGCTGGCCCCTGGGGTCACCCGCTTCCTAGCCGCGCCGGATGGTGATCGTCGTCCAGGCGCCCACATGGACCCGGTCGCCGTCCTTGAGCGGGACGGGGACATAGGGTTGGATCGGGTCCTCGGCGCCGTTGAGCGTGGTGCCGTTGGTGGAGTTCTGGTCGACGACCGCCCAGGAGCCGTCCGGCTGCTGCACGAGCACGGCATGGTGGTGCGAGACGCCCGGGTCCTCCGGCGGCACGGACAGGTCGATGTCCGGGGACTCGCCCGTCGAGTGCCGCCGGCGGCCGATGCTGATCTGGTTGCCGGACAGCGACAGCCGCTGCTCCGGGGAGTAGGCGGGCAGGTTGAGGCCCGCCGCCTCGGGGCCGCTGCGCTGCATCATCGCCATGAAGTACTCACGGTCGGGCGCGACGACCGCCGTCCATCCGGCGGGCGCCGCGTGGTACTGCGGGGGCTGGGGTGAGTGGGGCGGCTGCTGTGTGTGGGGCGGCTGGGGTCCGTGTCCTTGCGGGCCTTGGTGTCCCTGCGGTCCCTGATGCCCCTGCGTTCCCTGATGCCCCTGGTGTCCGTGGTGTCCCTGCGGGCCGGAGTCGCGGGGGCGTTCCGGCTGCTCCGGGCGGACCGGGGGCTGGGCCTGCGGCTGCGAGGGCGGCGGCAGCATCCAGTCGTCCCCGCCACCGTCGGTCGGCCGGGGCTGCGGCGGGGGCGGCGGTCCCGGCTGCTGGAACGCCTGCGGCGGCCGCGGCGGGCCGGGCGGCTGCTGGAACGCCTGAGGAACCGGCGGCGGCCCCTGCGGCGGTCGCTGGGGTGTGGACGGCTCGGGCGGCAGCGGCTCGGCCGGGCGGTTCATCTGTGACGGGCGGGAGCTCTGGTACTCGTACGGGTCCGGCGGGCGCGGCGCCTGCGGCTGCGACGGCGGCTGGGACGGCGGCTGGGACTGGAAGCCGGGCGGCAGGTTCAGCCCGGGCGGGGGGCCGCCGGGGCCACCCTGCGGCGGTGCCAGGGGGGTGTACGAAGTCGCCGTATTGGTGAGGAAGTTCCACCGGCACTCCTCGCAGAACGGCGCCATGGCCTCGCGCGGAGTGCGGCACTGCGGGCACAGCTCCGCCTGGGCGGTGGCGTTCGGGTCGCCGCCCGGGAAGCCGCCGGGCCGGGGAGGCGGCCCGCCCGGGCCCGGGTAGCCGTACGCGGGCGGCGGCGGGGGCGGGGGCGGAGGAGGCGGCGGAACGGCACCCGCAGGCGCGCCCGCCCCGGCCATGCGATGGCCGCAGACCTCGCACCAGTCGTCGGAACCCGACTGGTGTCCGTTCGGGCAGGTCGGCATGTCGGCGCTTCCCCCTCTCCTCATCCGGCCCGCAGGCCGAGCAGATCGTGACCTATTTCTTGACGCTCTTGACGCTCTTGACGCGAACGGTCTTGGTGGAGCGCGTCTCGAGTGTCATCTCGTCCGCTTCCGCGACCTTCGCCTTCAGTCGCACAGTACCTGTCGCCGCGTCGACGACGTCCACCACCTTCGAAAGGAGTTTCGCGGTATCCGTGTTCCCGGAAGCGGCCGCCAACTGCACGGCGCGGCCGAGTTTCGCCGTCGCCCCGTCGAAATCACCGGACTTGCGCGCATCCAGCCCCTGCTGGATGACTTGTGCCAGTTCGGCCTGGCCCGTGTAGTGCGCGACCTGGGGGTTGATGGAGGTGGAGGCCGCCATGTCGTCCGTCCACACCGCCCGTACCAGACCCTGCGACAGGGTCTGCGGGGTGCCGCCCGCCGGGTCGGGCAGGACGAGGGAGACCCGAGCCGCGAGCATCTCCTGGCCGATACCGGCCTCCGGCACCCGGACGCACACGTGGTAGTCGCGGGACTCGTCGCCCCACGAGCCGGTCGGATAGTCACCGGCCCGGGGCCCCGCCTCCGTACGCCGGTCCGTCAGCTCCTCCACCGCCGGCGCCACCTGCTTCACGAAGACGATCTCCACCCCGACCGGGGTCCAGAGGCGGAGGCTCACATCCGCGACCTCCTTGCCCATCGCGTGCTCCATCATCCGCGTGAAGTCCGCGGCCAGGCCCGTGGGATCGGCGACGATGTCCGCCGTACCGAGCAGCGCCGAGGCGATCCCGGTGACCTCCTTGACCTCCCAGTCGGTACCGACGCCGCGGGCGTCACAGGTGAAGCGGCCGGCGCAGGCGTCGAGGGCCGCCCGCAGGTCCTCCGGAGACTCGTGCTCGTTGCGGCCGTCGGTGAGCAGGATGCCGTGCCGGATCGGTACGTCGGCGGACGCCAGCAGCCGGTCGGCGAGCGTCAGCCACGTACCGATCGCGGTGCCGCCGCCCGCGCTCAGCTTGCGCAGCGCGTCCTTCGCCTCGGCGCGGGTGCGCGCGTCGGCGGTGGCAAGCCGGCCGCCGCCCGGGTAGACCTCGTTCGCGACGTGGGTGCCGGCGACCACCGCGAAGGCGACGCCGTCGCGCAGGGTGTCGATCGCGGCCGCCGTGGCGTCACGCGCGTTGCGCATCTTGGTCGGCGGGTAGTCCATGGACCCGGAGCAGTCGACCATGACGACGACGGCGGCGGTCGGCGCGCGTCCCGGTATGTACGAGGGGGAGAGGGACGCCCCGGTCAGCGGTACCCCTCCGCTGGTGCCGCCGCCCGTCGCGGTGACCGTGACGATCGCGTTGACCTCGCGCCCGCCCTCCGGCAGGTACTCGTTCTGGTACACGTCCACCGAGAACTGCGGCACGTTCGACTTGGAGAAGTTCGCCATCTGATTCGGCTCCTCAGGACGCGGACTGACGCACGCACACAACGAACGGAGGGGAATGGGGGGTTGGTCGTCGGACGGGTCGGACGGGTCGGACTCGTCGGACTCGTCGGGCGAAACGGTCAGGCCGATCCTGCCCCTTGGGGCGCCATGGCGAACGGGACGACGGCCACTGTTACGTTGTCGTGCCCGCCGCCGTCGAGCGCGTGTCCCACGAGGACCTGGGCGCTGTGCAGCGGCCGGCCCGCCGCGTCGGGCGGCACGACCCGCGCCATGTCCTCGGCGGCCTCCGCGTAGTTCCACAGGCCGTCCGTGCACACCACGACCACCCCGGGGCGGTCCGGCTTGAACGCGGCCGTATGCGGCTCCAGTTCGTACGCGTCGGCTCCCAGCCAGCCGGTGATGGCGTGGGCGCGTTCGTCCGCGTACGCCTCGGCCTCGTTCATCAGGCCCGCTGCGACCATCTGCGCGGCCCACGAGTCGTCCTCGGTGAGCCGGGCGGGCGGGCCGCTGCGGTCGTCCGGCACCCAGTAGGCGCGGCTGTCGCCCACCCAGCCGACCACCAGCAGGCCGCTCGCGACGACCGCGCCGACCAGCGTGCAGGCCGGGGCGTTCTGGTGGCGGTGCGGGTCGTGCTCCATGGCCGCCGCGTCCTGGCCGTCGTCGCCCGCGAGGGCGTTGACCGCCTCGGCGGCGGCGACGATCGCGTCGTGCATCGCCGCCTGCGGATGCGTACCGCGCGGGAGGGCCGCCAGCAGCGACTCGTTGGCGGCGGCCGCGGCGGCCGCCGACGCCTCGTCGGGGCGGGTCGCCGACGACACCCCGTCGCACACGATCGCGACGACGGCCGGTGAACCGTCCGGCAGGGCCGTCGAGGACACGGCGAACGCGTCCTCGTTGCGGTGGTGGCGCAGCCCTCGGTCGCTCACAGCGGCGACCGCGCCCAGCTCCTCCTCCATGTGGTCACGCTCACGCGGCTGGGCGTGCCCGCAGTTCTCGCAGTACCCGTCCGGATCCACGTGCCCAGCCCGGCAGGCCACGCACAGCCTGGTCCCGGCGGGCGGAGTCGCCGCGTGCTCCACCGCCCGCGGATCGGGCACCCCGGAGGCGTCCGGTACGCCTTCCGGCCCGCCCACCCCGGCACCTGGTACGCCCGCGGCGGCCGCCGGCCCGGCCGCGTCACCCGGCGTGGGCGTGGGTGCGGGTCCCGACGAGGGCGACGTCTCGTACGCCGACGCGGGCTCCGGCGCGGGCGCCGTCCCACTCCACGGCCATGCTCCGGCGCTGTGCGCGGGCTCGGAGCTCGCCCCTTGCGGGGGCGCGGCTCCCGGCGCGTGCCCCGGCTCGCCGGGGGCCCCGGGCGTCGGCCGGGGTCCGGGCCGGCCGAAGGCGCCGGGCGCCGCCCCCGCCCGCTCGGGTGCCGGGAGCTGGAAGTCGCCGGCGTCGGTGGCGGGGGCGCCCATGGCGCCGGCATCCACGGCGCGGGCGTCGAACCGTACCGCCGAAGGGCCCGTGAGCGGTTCCTCCCCGGCCGGGTCACGGCCCGGCAGGCCGCCGGGCGACTGCGCCGCGGCCGCGGGACGCGCCTGGTCCTGCCCGGACCCGGCCGGCGCGGCGGGCCATGCCGCGCCGCCCACCGGGGCGCCCATGGCGATGGTCGGACGGTCCTGCGGCGGCGGAGGTACGGCCGACAGGTCGTACCCGCACGCACCACAGAACAGGTCACCCGACTCCAGCGGCTCCTCGCAGCTGGGGCAGGCGGACAGCTGGTGCATCTGCGACATCATTCACACCCATGTCCGGGGGCGGAAGCGGTTCGCCCGCTCCACCATGTCGATCCTCTCCTCGCCGCGCTGAGCGAGCCGGGCGAGCACCCGGTAGGAGCGTTCCAGTCCGAAGCGCAGGCCGCGCTCGTCCAGTTCGCTGCCCAGCAGCGGGGGCCGTGCGGTCCCCACTCCGGGACTACCGGAGAGTACCCAGTCCAGGGCCTTGCCCAGCACCTCTGTGGACAACTGTTCGCGGCGCACCGCGTCCAGCCCGAACTGCTGTAGCGCGGTCACCTGGTGGGCCGCCGCCGTCAGGTCGCCGATCAGCGGCTCCCGCGCGGAGCGTCGCCGCAGCCGGGCCCGTACGGCCGCCACGCGCGCGGCCGTGTAGTGGATCGACGCCTCCGGCACCGACTCCAGCGTGCGGACGGCACCGCCCCGGTCACCCGCGGCCAACTGGACCCTCGCCAGGCCGAACGCGGCGCTCACGTAGCTCGGGTCGGTCGCCCACACCAGGCGGTAGTACTCGGCCGCGTTGTCCAACTGGCCCAGCACCTCGGCGCAGACGCCCAGCGCCAGCTTGGGTGCCGGCTCGCCGGGGAAGGCGTCGTAGATCGCGTCGAACGACAGCGCGGCGTTCTCGTTGTCGCCCGTCGCGAGGGACGCGATCCCGTGGTACCAGACCACCCGCCAGTCGTCGGGGTGCTGGGCCTCCAGGGTCGCCAGCGCCCGGGCCGCCGAGCCCAGTTCACCCATTTCGAGGCGGGCGCGCAGTTCGCGCAGCCGCAGTTCCAGCGAACCGGTCGGGGCGGTGTGCAGGGCGGCGATCAGCTCGGCGGGCGCGGACGCCATGAGCCCGGCCAGGAACCCGGCGTTCGGGTCGCCGGCGTCGACGTGCGGCACGGGCAGCGCGAGCGCGGTGGCGCGGGCGTCGAGCGGGGTGAGCAGCGGCGTGACGGCGGCGCCGCCCATCGGCTCCGTACGCGGGCCGGGGACGGCGGCCGCCGGGGCCGCGACGGGCGCGTACGCCCCGGGCGCGGCCGCCGCCGGGCTACCCGCCGGGGCAGGACCACCCATGGCCGCCGGAACACCCATCGGCGCGGGCCCGCCCACGGCCGCCGGAACACCCACCGGGGCCGCTCCGGCCACCGGCGCCGGTCCACCCGTTCTCGTACCCGTTCCCGCACCCCGCCGCCCGCCGCCGCGCCCGCGGCCGAACAGGCCGAGGCCCTTGGGGACCTCCCTGGCACCGAGCGCCGACACCTCACCGTCCGCCTCGGCGAACAACCGGGTGTCCGTCACGCGCAGTTCCGGGCCGAACAGTGTCGACAGGGCCGGGCGGGGGCGGCCCGTCTGCAGGGCCACCACCTCCCGCAGTACGCCCGTCAGCTGCTCGGCCATCTCCTCGGCCGAGGCGAACCGGCGCGCCGGGTCCGGGTCGGTCGCCCGCACCAGCAGCCGGTAGAACGACTCGTACGTCCGGAACACCTCGATGTTGCCCGGATCGGGCAGGGAGTCCACGAACACGTTCGTGTACCCCTGGAAGTCGAACGTCAGGACCGCCAGCGTCCGCGCCACCGTGTACAGGTCGGACGCGACCGACGGGCCGACCTCCGCCACCTCCGGCGCCTGGTAGCCGACCGTGCCGTAGATGGCCGACTCGTCGTCGTCCATCCTGCGCACCGCGCCCATGTCGATCAGCTTCAGCTGGTCCTCGGTCTGGATCGCGTTGTCGACCTTGAAGTCGCAGTACAGCAGGTTGCGGCTGTGCAGGTGCCCGAGCGCCTCCAGCGCCTCGATGCCGTACGCGCACGCCTGCTCGACCGGCAGCGGATCGCGTCGCCCGTCCGGCCCGCGCCGCTCGTTGGCGATGTCCTTCAGCGACTTGCCGCCGACGTACTCCATGACGATGTAGCCGTCGAGGGAGCCCGTCCGCTGGTCCAGGTGCTCCACGAAGTTGTAGATGCGGACGATGTTGGAGTGCTCGATCTCCGCGAGGAACCGCCGCTCCGAGATCGCCGCCGCCATCGCGTCCTGGTCACCGGTGTCCAGCAGGCCCTTGAGGACCACCCACCGGTCGGACACCGCCCGGTCCACGGCGAGGTAGACCCAGCCCAGCCCGCCGTGCGCCAGGCACCCGGCCACCTCGTACTGGCCGTGCACGACGTCTCCCGCGCGCAGCTTCGGTACGAATGAGTACGGGTGTCCGCACTTGGTGCAGAACCCCTCCGTACGCCCCGGCCGGTCACCGCGCGCCCGGCCGACCGGCGCCCCGCAGTCGGACCGCGAGCAGAATCGCTTCCGCTCCGGTACCTCCGGGTTCGCCATCACCACCGAGCGGGGGTCGGGGCGCGGCACGGCAGGGATCGACACCAGGCCCGCGCCCAGCCTGCCCCGTCCCGACTGGCCGGTCGACGACCCGGAACTGCGCACCGACACCGACCGGGACGACCCCGTTCCGCCCGACACCGAGCGGGACAGCCGCCCCGACACCGAGCGCCGGGACGTCGACGACCGGGAGGAGCGCGACGACCGGGACGACCGGGAGGAGGATCGCGAACTGCTCCCGGACCCGCCCCTCCCGCCGCCCGCGATCCCCGTGGGCGGGGACGACACCAGACCGGTCGGCGAGACGACGGGCGCCAGACCGCAGGTGTCGCAGTACAGCTCACCGCCGCCCATGTCCTCGTACGAGCCCTCACAGCCGGGCCGCTGACACGTCTTCACTGGCTCCCCCTACGGTCCACGGGCCCTGCCCCCGACAGCGCCTCGGCGGCCGCCTGCTGATAGCGCAGCACCGCCTGCTCGGCGACCCGCAGGTCGCACGGAGCGCTCCACAGCATCCGGCGCGCCGCGTCGTACCGCTCGATCAGCAGCGGATCCTCCGCCATGCCGTGCCGGGCGACCTTCGCCTTGTACGCGTCGAGCCGCCCGCGCAGCTCCGCCCGGACCGCGAGGGGAGCGGTGACCGCCGTCAACTGCTCGCGCGCCCGCAGCAGCTCGTCCTCGGCCTCCCGCTCCAGCGCCTCCAGCAGCGGCGACAGCCGGTGCCACTGGGCGTGCCGCCGGTACTCGGCGGCCGTCGCCAGCCGCTCCTGCAGGGCGGTCGGCGGGCCGCTCACCACCGGCACCTCCGAGGCGGCGATCTTCGCCAGCACCTCACCCCGGGCCGCCCGCGCCTCGGCGAGCGTACGGTCGGCCCGGGACAGGACGTCCCGCAGCCGCAGCAGCCGCGCCTCGGAGTCCTGCCGTACCTGGAGCACCGCCTCGATCTCGCGGCGTACGTCCTCCAGCGCGCGGGCCGCCCTGTCGTACCGGTCGGTGTCCGGCCGCCCGCCACCGGGCGCCGAACTGCCCTGTGCGGGGCGCCAGAACGCCAGCGGATCGGTCACCACCTGCGCCCGCAGCGTCGCCAGCTCGTGCGTGATGGACTCCAGGTCGTCCCCGGCCGGGTGTTCCCCGGGCCGTACACCCACCGAGTGCGCCAGCGAACGGGTGCGGTTCAGCTCGGCGGCCAGCAGGTCTATCCGCGCGGGCAGCGCGGACCACACCGCGTCCGCCGTCACCACCATGTCGAGGGAGCTCGCGTACAGCTCGTTCATCCGCTCCACCAGCCGTTCCAGCGTGAACCGCTCGGCCAGCTTGGACGGCGTGCCCGACACGGTCACGCTCTCGCCGCGCAGCCGCTCCGTCAGCTCGGCCAGCTCCTCGCGGCCGGGCCACCGGCGCCGGGCGCGCACCTCACGCGCCTCGTCCAACGCGGCCGTGTACGCGTCGAAGTACGTCCACAGCAGGGTGATCGTCTGCTCGGTGGTGGCCCAGCGGTCCTTGGTCGTGCCGGTCAGCTCGGCGCCTTCGAGGAGCCGGCGGCCCGCGTGGTCCTGGAGGGCGAGCAGCGAGTCCTCGACCGCCTTGTGCTCCGCCCCGAGCCGCGCCAGCGCACGGTCCACCTCGTCCCGGTCCATCACCGGCCCAGGGGGTCCCGTGACGCCCATCGATCACCTCTCCACTCGTACACGCCAGACATGCGGGTCAGTTGGTCCGGTACTTCGGCGCCGGCGGCCCGGCTATGCCGGGCAGGACGGAGCTCAGCCAGGTGTCGTACGCCTTCTTCCAGGGTCCCTTGCGGTAGTTCACGAGCACCTGGTTGACCCGCCGCACCAGGTCGTCGTTGCCGAGCTTGGCGGCGACGCCGTAGTACTCCGTCGTGAACGGCTCGCCCTTCAGCTCGACGGCCGGGTCCTGGGCGGCCTGGCCGGCGGCGAGGGCGTTGTCCGTGACGACCGCGTCGACCTCGCCCATCTGGAGCCGCACCAGGCAGTCCAGCTGGTTGGGCACGGTGAGGATGTCCTCGTCCTCCGGCTTTCCGTCGTGCGCGTCCTTGAAGACGGCGCCGAACGACTTCCTCTCCAGCGCCTCGTACGCGGTGGAACCCTCGGCCGAGCAGACCCTCTTGCCCTTGAGGGAGGAGTCGTACCCCTTGACCGTGGAGCCCTCCGGGGCGAGGACCTGCTGCCCGGCCTGGAAGTAGGCGGTGGAGAAGGCGACCTGCTTGATGCGGCTGCAGTTGATCGTCATCGTCCGCACCACCAGGTCGACGGTGCCGTTCTCCAGGGCGGCGATCCGCTGGTTGGTGGGGATGGCGCGGAAGACGACGGCGTCCCGGCTGCCGAGGATGTCCTCGGCGATGGCCCGCGCGAGGTCGATGTCGAAACCTTCCAGCCTGCCGTTCGCCGGGTCGCGGTACCCCCACCGGTAACTGTTCTGGTCCACACCGACGATCAGTTTGCCGCGCGTCTTGATGGCGTCGATGGACGGCCCGTCGGCGGCCGACGGCGGGAGGGAGGCCTCCGGGTCCTTGCACGTGTCGGCCTTGGCCGGCAGGGCGCTGCCCGCGCCGGACACCTCGGAGGAGCCCAGGTCGCTGCGCGACAGCGGCACCAGGGTCAGCGCGGCGGTCAGCCCGCACGCGGCGGCCATCGCCGCGACCCCGCCCCACCCGCGCCACCGCCCGGCGGCCCGCCCGGCCGGCCGCGCCGCCGCGTCGTCGTTGTCCTTCATCGTGCCTCCCCTCGCCCTCACCGGTACTCCGACAGTCTGCGGTTGATGCCCATGATGGCCGCGGCCGCGCCCACCACGGCCAGCGCGGCCGCCCCGACCGGCAGGCCGGTCAGCGCGCCGCGCCCGCCCTCGGCGGCCCGGGTGAACTCGCCCTGCTCGTGGTCCAGGGCTTTCTCCAGCGCCGCGTCCACTTCGTCGAAGGACTCCCCGGTGGAGTTGTCGGGGCCGATCACCTTGGCCAGCGCGCCCTTGTAGTCGCCGCTGTTGTCCGTGTCACGGGCGTCCTTGTGCCGCTGCTTCCACTCGGCCACCGCCCGCGCGGCGACCGAGACGGGTTCGTCGCCCGCGCTGTCGTCGGCGAGCCGGTCCGCCTCCTCCAGCGCGGTGGTCAGCCCGCCCATGCCGGTGCCGTAGTCGGTCTCGTACTTGTCGCTCCTGCCGTCCGCGGTCAGCACCGCACCGCGGGCCACCAGGGTCAGGTTCTCGTTGGCGCGGGCCTTCAGGGAGTTGATCCGTGCCTCGTTCAGCACCTTGAGCGAATCCTGGCCGTGCACCTTGGCCTCGTTCAGCTCCGCCCGCGCCACCGTGTGCCCGACCGCCAGCCACAACAGCACCACCGTGGACGCGGCGGTGGCGGCCAGCAGCCCGTGGTTGAACACCCGGTTCGTCCGCAGGTACGAGCGGCGCTGTGCCCACAGGAGGGCGGCCAGGACCACGACGCCCAGGCCGAGCGACAGGAACGGCCACAAACGGGCGTCCCGGTCGTCCTGGTCGAGCCGCGCGGTCTCCGCCTCGTACAGCCGCTCGGCGGCGGGCAGCAGCTGGGTGCTCATCTGCTGGTTGGCGTACCGCAGATACGCGCCGCCCAGCGGCAGACCCTGCCGGTTGGCCGCGCGGGCGCGCTCTATCAGTCCCGTGTAGCGCGGCAGGTGCTCATTGAGGGTGGCGATGTCACGGGCGGACTGCGAGGAACTGTCCGTGTTCGCCGCGGCCTTGACGAGCAGCCGTGACGCGGTGGTGATGTCCTGCTCGTACCGCTCGCGCACACCGGCGGGCTCCTGGGCGCCGGCCAGGAAGCCGCTCGCCGCCGCCGTGTCGGCGTCCGCGAGGGAGCGGTAGATGTCCGCCGCGTCCGCGCTCAGCGGCTGGCTGCGGCTCACCACGTCGTCGGCCGCCGCCGCCCGGTCGGAGACCTCCAGCGCGGTGACCGCTCCGAACGCCACGACCAGCACGGCCAGTACGGCACCCAGGATCCGCAGCCGCCCCGGCTCCGTCGTCGCCGCGGCACGCAGCCGCGTCACCCCCTCGGCCCATGCCCCCCGCCCGGCGGGCGGCGGCCCCGCGGGCGGCGGCGGTGGCGGCGGCGGTGGCGGCGCAACGGGCGCGCCCGGCGCCGGTGGCGCGCTCGGCACAGCCGGCGCATCCGGTGCGTATGTCACGTGACCTCCCCCTCGGTCGCTCACCGCAGTATGGCCAAAGGGGCCGGTATTCACACCAGGCTTGACTCGATCTTGTTCTTATCGTGCCCGCCGTCGTGCCGCCGCCCCGCTCGCACCACCCCTCGATCCCCCCACTCTGTATACGCCGCCCGGCCCCGATCGGTTCCCCTCCACGGTCGTCAGCGGGGCTCCAGCGCCGGCTGCGCCATGAAACGGGGCCGCGTCCCGTGGTGCGGCTGCGCCGCGTGCACCAGGAACGGGTGGCACAGGTACACATCGCCCGGCCGTCCCGTCGCGTACACGACCTCGCGGTGGCGCGACGCCGCGTCGATCGCCGCCCCGATCCGCATGATCGGCGCGCCTTCCTCCCCGTACGGCTCCAGCACCGCCGGCATGTCGTGGTGCGAGCCGACCCGGACACGGGTCGGCGCGTCCGCCTCGCCGACCTCGCTGAACAGGAACAGCATCAGCAGCGCGCGGCCCCGCGACCGGTGGTTGGCGTGGTAGCCCAGCTCGGCGGCCGGCCCGTCCGGCAGGTAGCTGCCCTCGATGTGCCACCCCGCGTCGTCCGGCTCCTCCTCGTGCGGGAACCGCAGCGGGAACGACCCGAGGGCCGTCCGGGGCACCCACCGCCCCGGCCCGACCAGCCGGTCGAACGTGTCGTGCAGTACCGGCGTGTTGGCCGCCCGCCGGAACGGCTCCTGCCCCATGCCCCACACCCAGTGCACCGGCTTCGTCCACGTCGCCGGATCGTCCGGGTCGCAGCCGGTCTCCTTCCACAGCAGCGCGGCGCACTCGGCCGCGACGTCCTCCGGAAAGGCTCCTTCCAGCTTCACGAACCCGTCCGCTTCGAACCGTTCACGCATGTCCACATCGCCCATGCTCCGATCGTGACAAGCGGGGCATGGGCGACGCACCCGGATTTCCGGCACTCACGCGTAGTGCGCCCGCACCCGCGCCCGGGCCTCCTCGGCCGCCCCCACGTGGTCCAGGCCCAGCAGCGCGGCGCCCAGGACGGGGGGCTCGGTCACCACGCGGACGGCGGCCTTCGGCGCCCTGACCGCCAGCAGTTCGGCGATCCGCCCGTCGAGCTGCGGGTGCCGGGCCGCCAGGACGCTGCCGCCCAGCAGCACCGGAACCTCCTCGTCCGCCAGGCCCAGCCGGTCCAGGGCGACCGTCGCCAGGGCGACGACCTCCTCCGCCTGCCGCTCCACGACCGACCGCGCGACCGGGTCGCCCGCCGCGCTCGTCGCGAACAGCACCGGCGTCAGCTCGTGCCGCCGCCCGGCCGGGATCCGCCCCAGGTGCAGCGCCTCGACCAGCGCGTACACCGAACCGAGCCCGAAGTGCGCCGGAAGCGCCCGGGCCAGCTCCGTGGGCTCACCGCGCCTGTCCTCCGCCCGGGCGGCGAACCACATCGCCTCCTCCGCGAGCCCCGAACCCCCGCCCCAGTCACCGGAGATCCGGCCGACCGACGGGAAGCGGGCGGTGCGCCCGTCCGGCAGCATGCCCACGCAGTTGATGCCCGCGCCGCACACCACGGCGACGCCCCGGGGCTCGTCCACACCGGCCCGCAGGATCGCGAACGTGTCGTTGCGCACCTCCACCGTCCGGCCCCACGCGCGCGCGTGCAGGGCGGCCGCCAGCTCGGCCTCCTCCGAGGGGAAGTCGGCGCCCGCCAGGCAGGCCGACACATGCCGTACGCCGTCGATGGGCCGGTCCGCCGACGCCAGCGCCGCGCGGACGGCGGAGTCCAGGGCGTCGAGCGCCGCCCCGACGCCCACCCGCTGCGGCTGGAATCCGGGGCCGCGCGCCGAGGCGAGGACCGAGCCGTCCTCACCGACGAACGCCACGTCGGACTTGCTGTTGCCCGCGTCGATCGCGAGCACCCAAGGAGTCACGCCCACGCCAGGTGCTCCCGGTTGTGCGCGATCAGCCGGTCGGTCAGCCCCTCGGCGGCCGCGTACTGGCCGGTCAGCGGGTGCGCCAGCAGCGCCTTGAACACCCGGTCGCGCCCGCCGCGCAGCGCGGCCTCCAGCGCCAGCTCCTCGTACGCGGTGACGTGCCCGACGAGCCCCGCGTACAGCGGGTCCAGCTCCGGCACGGCCAGGGGCGAGGCACCGGAGGCGTCCACCGTCGCCTGCACCTCGATCACCGCGTCGTCCGGCAGGAAGGGCAGCGTCCCCCTGTTGTACGTGTTGACCACCTGCACCCCCGGACCGGAACCCCCCAGCAGCGCCGCCGCCAGGTCCACCGCCGCCTCCGAGTAGAAGGCGCCGCCCCGCTTGGCGAGCAGCTCGGGCTTCTCGTCCAGCGCCGGGTCGCCGTACATCGCCAGCAGCTCCCGCTCCATGGCGGCCACTTCCGCCGCCCGCGACGGCCTGGTACCCAGCTCCCGCACCACCTCGTCGTGCGCGTAGAAGTACCGCAGGTAGTACGACGGAACGACGCCCAGCCGGTCCAGCACGGCGCGCGGCAGCCGCAGGTCGTCGGCGATGGCGTCCCCGTGCTCGGCCAGCAGCTTCGGCAGCACGTCCTCGCCGTCCGGCCCGCCGAGCCGTACGCCCCGCTCCCACGTCAGATGATTGAGCCCGACGTGGTCCAGGTGCACCGCGTCCGGCGTGACGTCCAGCAGCTTGGCGAACTTCCGCTGGAAGCCGATCGCCACGTTGCACAGCCCGACGGCCCGGTGGCCGGCCTGGAGCAGCGCCCGCGTCACGATCCCGACCGGGTTGGTGAAGTCGATGATCCACGCGCGCGGGTTGGAGCGGCGTACGCGCTCGGCGATGTCCAGCACCACCGGCACCGTCCGCAGCGCCTTCGCGAGCCCGCCCGCGCCGGTCGTCTCCTGACCCACGCAGCCGCACTCCAGCGGCCATGTCTCGTCCTGCTGCCGGGCCGCCTGGCCGCCGACGCGCAGTTGCAGCAGGACGGCGTCGGCGCCGTCGACACCGGCGTCCAGGTCCGACGTGGTCGTGACGAGCCCGTCGTGCCCCTGCTTGGCGAAGATCCGCCGGGCCAGCCCGCCCACCAGCTCCAGGCGCTCGACGGCCGGGTCGACGAGGACCAGTTCACTGATCGGGAGGGTGTCGCGCAGCCGCGCGAACCCGTCGACCAGCTCGGGGGTGTAGGTGGAGCCGCCCCCCACAACAGCCAGCTTCATAGCCTTCTAGCCCTTCACTCCGGTCAGTGTGACGCCCTCGACGAATGCCTTCTGGGCGAAGAAGAAGACGAGGATCACCGGGGCCATGACCAGCACGGTCGCGGCCATGGTCAGATTCCAGTCGGTGTGGTGCGCGCCCTTGAAGGACTCCAGGCCGTAACTCAGCGTCCACGCGGCGGGGTTCTCCGAGGCGTAGATCTGCGGTCCGAAGTAGTCGTTCCAGGCATAGAAGAACTGGAACAGCGCGACCGCCGCGATGCCCGGCTTGGCCATCGGCAAAACCACCCGGACGAGTGTGCGCAGCTCGCCGCAGCCGTCGACCCTCGCCGCGTCCAGGTACTCGTCCGGGATGGTGAGGAGGAACTGCCGCAGCAGGAAGACGGAGAACGCGTCACCGAACGCCATCGGGATGATCAGCGGCCACAGCGAGCCGGACAGGTCCATCTGCTTCGCCCAGAACAGGTACATCGGGATGATGACCACCTGCGGCGGCAGCATCATCATCGAGATCACCAGCAGCAGCGCGAGCCGCTGCCCCCGGAAGCGGAACTTCGCCAGTGCGTACGCGACGGGGATCGAGGAGAGGACCGTCAGCAGCGTGCCGAGCCCGGCGTACAAAAGGGTGTTCTTCCACCACGTCAGGAAGCCGGGGGTGTCGAGCACCCGCCGGTAGTTGCCCCACTCCCAGCTGTCGGGGGTGAGGTCACGGGTGAGGGCCTGCTGGTCGCTCATCAGCGAGGTGAGGAAGAGGAAGACGAACGGCAGCACGAAGAACAACGCGGCCGCCACACCCAGCGCGTGCACGGCGATCCAGTGCAGTATCGCCTTGCGGCGGGCCGTGCGCGCGGCCGGTGTGACCTTCAGGGGCGATTCCAGCGCATAGGTCATGGCGGTCAGTCACCCACCTGTACGAGACCGCCGCGCCGCCGCATCAGCAGCGCCGTGAAGGCCATGGCGAGGGCGAACAGCACCAGGGCGACGACGCACGCCGAGCCGTAGTCGAAACGCTGGAAGCCGAGGTTGTGGACGAGCTGCGGCAGGGTCAGCGTCGACTTCTCCGGGTAGCCCGGCTCGAACTGCTGCCCGCTGTTGCCGATGATCCCGGAGGCGACCTTCCCGGCCACCAGGGGCTGCGTGTAGTACTGCATGGTCTGGATGACCCCGGTGACCACGGCGAACATCACGATCGGGGAGATGTTCGGGAGGGTCACGTACCGGAAGCGCTGCCAGGCCGACGCGCCGTCCAGCTCCGCCGCCTCGTACTGCTCCTTCGGTACGTCGAGCAGCGCGGCCATGAAGATGACCATGAGGTCGCCGACGCCCCACACCGCGAGCATGGTCAGCGCGGGCTTGGACCAGGCCGGGTCGGTGAACCAGCCGGGGGCCGGCAGGCCCAGGTCGGCGAGGATCGTGTTGACCGGACCCGTACCGGGGTTGAGGAGGAAGACGAAGCCGAGGGTGGCGGCCACGGGCGGGGCCAGGTAGGGGAGGTAGAACAGGGTCCGGAAGACCCCCGCCCCCGTCTTGATCTTGGTGATCAGCAGGCCGACGCCGAGCCCGAAGACGACCCGGCACGTGACCATGACGACCACCAGCCACAGCGTGTTCGCCATCGACGGCCAGAAGGCCGGATAGCCGGTGAAGACGTACGTCCAGTTCTCCAGGCCGTTGAAGACGGGCGCTCCGAACCCGTCGTACTTCATGAACGAGAAGTACCCGGTCGCGAGGAGCGGGTACGCGAAGAAGACGCTGAAGCCGACCAGCCAGGGGGAGAGGAAGGCGACGGTACGCAGCGTGCCCCGGGTGCGCTTCGCCCGGAGGGCGCGGACGGCGTGGGGCGTCACTTCGCCTTCTCGAGGTCCGTGTCGATCTGCGCGGCCGTCTTCTCCAGCCCGGCCTTGAGGTCGGCCACCTTCCCCGCCTCGTACAGGTAACCGAACTCCTGGAGGGTGACCTGGTAGGCGCCGCCGTTGACGGACGCGGGGGTGGTGTTGGACTTCGGGTGGCGGGCGATGTCCAGGAACGTCCTGAAGCGCGGGTCCAGCTTCAGCTTCGGTGAGGCGAGGGCGGCGTGCGTGGAGGGGACGTTGCGCAGCTCGTTGGCGAAGTTCACCACCGCGTCGGTGTCGGTGGTCAGGTACTTCACCAGCTCCCAGGCGGCGTTCTGCTTCGCGCTGGTGGAGGCGATGCCCACGATCGTCCCGGAGAGGTAGCCCTTGCCGTAGTCGGCGGCCTGGTCGTCGGGGACCGGCAGCGGCGCGACGCCGACCTCGAAGGGCACCTTGGCGTCGGTGGCCATGCCCAGCCGCCACTCGCCGTCGAGCTGCATGGCGACCTGACCGGTGTGGAACGGGTGCTTGGCGCCCCACTCGTCACCGAAGGTGTGGCGGTACTTCTCCAGCTTCCCGAACCCGCCCAGCTTGCCGATCAGGTTCTTCTGCCAGGTGAACATGGCGGCGAAGGCGGGGTCCTTGGCGATGTTCGACCTGCCGTGCTCGTCGAAGTACGCCGGGCTCCACTGCGCGACCAGATGGCCCGGGGTCGACTCGTACCCGTGGAAGGTGGGCATGAAGCCGAGCCGCTCGTACGAGTCGCCCTTCGGCTTCGTCAGCTTCTGGGCGACCTCGTCGAACTCGCTCCACGTCTTCGGTGGCGCCGCGATACCCGCCTCCTTGAAGGCGTCCTTGTTGTAGTACAGCCCGTACGCGTCGCCCAGCAGCGGCAGCGCGCAGCGCTTGCCCTCGAACCGGGTGTAGTCCAGGCGCGGCTTCGGGAACGTCTTCTCCAGGTCGATCCTCGACTTGTCGATGAACGGCTTCAGATCGGCGAAGGCACCGGAGGAGCAGAACTTGCCCACGTTGTCGGTCGTGAACGACGACACGACGTCCGGGGCGTTGGAGCCGCCCGCCCGCAGGGCCTGCTGGATCTTGTCGTCGGTGATGTTGGGGACGGCCTTCACCGTGATGTTGGGGTGGGCGTCCTCGAACCGCTCGATGGTGGCGTTGACCGCCTTCACCTCGTTCGGCGCCGACCAGCCGTGCCAGAAGGTCAGCGTGACCTCGGCGTTCGGGTCGTCGCTCGCGCCGGCCCCGGCCGAGCCGGTGCAGGCGGAGGTGAGCAGGGCTATGGCGGCGGCCGAGGCGAGCGAGGTGAGGACGGTTCTGCGGTTCATGCCGGTGTCTCCTGATTCTGCTTCAGCGAGAGGTGTCGAAGACTTCGTCGCGCGTGGCGGCCAGCGCGCTCTCCAGCGCGCCGCGCAGCACCGGGTGTTGCCGTACGCCGCCGATGACGAGCCGTGGCCGGGAGGCGGCAAGTTCGGCGAGCTCGGCCTGGACGCGCTCGCGCAGCGGCTCGCCACCGGCGACGATCACCTCGCCGGACAGCACCACCAGCTCGGGGTCGAGGACGGCGACCAGGGAGGCCAGACCGGTGGCGAGACCGGTCGCGAAGGCGTCGAGGAGCCTCGGGTACGGGCCGGAGGAGGCGTGCGCGGCCCGCCGGAGGAGCTCGGCGGCGACCTCCGCGTACGCCCCGGGCGGGATGTCCTCGACGCCGTACTCGCGTGCCAGCCGGGGCAGCACCTGGGCGCCGGCCAGCTCCTGGAAGCCGCCGCTGTTCGCCTTGGTGACCTGCCGCACCAGCGGCGCGCCCGGCACGGGCAGGAAGCCGACCTCGCCGGCGCCCCCGGTGAACCCGCGGTGCAGCCGCCCGCCGAGCACGAGCGCGGCGCCCAGGCCCTCCTCGTTCCACAGCAGGACGAAGTCCTCGTGCCCCCGGGCCGCCCCGAGCCGCTGCTCGGCCACCGCCACCAGGTTCACGTCGTTCTCGTACTCGACCGGCATCGGCAGGGCGGCCGCCAGCTCGTCCAGCAGCGTGGGGGAGTGCCAGCCGGGCAGGTGGGACGCGTACCGCAGCCGCCCGGTCGACGGATCGAACGCACCCGGTGTCCCGATCACCAGCCGGTGCACCTCGCCCCGCGTGACCCCGGCCGCCTTCACGGCCCCGTCCAGCGCCTCCGTCACCTGCCGTACGACGCCGTCGGCGGCCCGCCGGGGCGTGGCCAGCTCGAACTCGCCGGCCACCGCCCCCGTCACGTCGGCGACGGCCGCGCGGATGCGCCGGGGGTTGACGTCCAGCCCGGCGGCGTACGCGGCGCGCGCGTTGACGGCGTACAGCTGGGCGTTCGGCCCCGGCCGCCCCTCGGTCGTGCCGGTCGCCACGACCAGCCCCGCCGCCTCCAGCCGCGCCAGCAGCTGCGAGGCGGTCGGCTTGGACAGCCCGGTCAGCTTGCCGATCCGGGTCCGGGACAGGGGCCCGTGCTCCAGCAGCAGATCGAGCGCGGCCCGGTCGTTCATGGCCCGCAGCACACGCGGCGTGCCGGGGGTGTTTCCGGAGGTTCCGGCCACGACGGGATGCACCTGCCCTCACATTGTTAGGAAACTTTCCAGTTGGAGTGGCCAGACGGTAAGGCGCATGTCAGGAGCCCGTCAAGACCTCGGGGCGTCCCGCCTCCCGAAGTGGCGGATTCCGCGGTGCCCGGGCCGACGTACACTCCGACCATGGGCCGGACGAGCGCCATGAGGGAGCGCCTGCGGCAGGCCGCCTCCGCGCTGTCGCCGGCCGACGGATGACGATCTTCCAGCGGCTTTCGACCGCGGGCCGAGTGTTCCGTCCGGATACCACCGGACCGTGCCCGCGGTTCCGCCTCATCGCCTCATCACCGCATCACCGCAGCTTCCGGCGCACCGCCGGGGCTGCCGCCTGGCGACAGCCGCACGACGGGGCCGAGCCACCGTCGAAGGGATCATCATGAAGCTGAGCGAACTGCTGGCCGGGCAGGAGCACCATGTGCTGCGGGGCGATCCGGAGAAGACGTGGATCACCGGGGTGCCGACCTTCGACACCGACCGGGTGACGCCGGGGTCACTGTTCATCGCCGTACCCGGGCACCGCGAGGGCGGCCCCGGGTCCGTGGCGCCGGCCCTCGCGCGCGGGGCGGCCGCGGTGCTCGTGGACGGTACGGCGCCGGAGCTGCCCGAGTCGGTGTGGGCGTCGCCCGCCGACGTGTGCGCCGTGCGGGTGCCGGACACCAGGGCGGCGGGCGCGGCCGTCGCGTCCCGCTACTTCGGGGAGCCGGGGCGCGGGATGGACATGGTGGCGATCACCGGCACCAACGGCAAGACGTCCGTGTCGTACATGGTCGAGTCGGTGCTGCGCATCTCGGAGGGCGCCAGGGTGGGGGTCATCGGTACCGCGGGCAGCCGGATCGGCGACCAGCTGATCCCGATGCCACGGTCGGTGCTGTCCACACCCGAGTCGCCGGACCTGCAGTACCTGCTGGGCTGCATGCGCGACCGCGGGGTCGGCAGCGTGGTGCTGGAGGCCACCTCCATGGGCCTGCTGACGCACCGGGTCGACCGGACGTTCGTCGACGTCGGGGTCTTCACCAACCTGACCCAGGACCACCTGGACGATCACGGCACCATGGCGAACTACCGGGACGCCAAACTGCGCCTGTTCCAGGGCCTGTGCCGGTACGCGGTGGTCAACGCCGACGACCCCGTCAGTGCCGCGATCATGACGATGATGCCGGGCGAGGTGACCACGTACGCCATTGACACCGACGCCGACTACCGGGCCACCGGCCTCGTGGTGGACGCCACCGGCACACGGTTCACGCTGCACCACGGCGGGCGCGCGTATCCGGCGAGCATCCCGGTCCCGGGACGCTTCTCGGTGTCCAACGCGCTCGCCACCGTGGCGGCCTGCCACATCCTGGGACACGATCTGCGCGGGCTGGTCGGCGCGCTCGACCAGATGCCGCCCGTGCCGGGCCGGTTCGAGCGCTTCCGGACCCCCGCCGGTACGTCGGTGATCGTCGACTACGCCCACTCACCGGACTCCCTGGACAAGGTCCTGACCACCATCCGCGCCTTCGCCCGCGGCCGGGTCATCACCGTCTTCGGGTGCGGCGGGGACCGCGACACCACCAAGCGGGCCGACATGGGCAGGATCGCCGGGACCCACTCCGACCTGTGCGTCCTCACCTCGGACAACCCCCGCGACGAGGATCCCGGGGCGATCCTGGACCAGATCGCGCCCGGCCTGGTGGCGACCGGCACCCCGTTCGAACGGTGCGCCGACCGCCGTGACGCCATCGCCTTCGCCCTGTCCGCCGCGGGCCCGGACGACGTCGTCCTGGTCGCCGGCAAGGGCAGCGAGCCGCACCAGATCGTCGGCGACCAGCTGCTGCCGTTCAGCGACATGGCCACCGTGCGGGAACTCGCCGGAGCCTGAGGTCTGCGGCTACTTCGTCAGGTTCGGCGGCGCCGGCGTCAGCGGCGTCGCCGCGACCGACTGGGGAGAAGTGGCGGAGGCGAAGGCGGACGGGGCTGCCATGGCGGCCGTCGGGTCCGCGGCGGCGTCCTCCTGCGGGGCCGCCGGGAGGCCGCCCACGATCCGGATGCCGACCTCGTCGAAGGCCCGCTTGATGCGCCAGCGCAGCTCGCGCTCCACGCCGAGCGACTTGCCGGGCATGGTCTTGGCCGAGAGCCGGACCGTCATGGAGTCCAGCAGCACCTCGTTGAGGCCCAGCACCTCGACCGGGCCCCATAGGCGCTCGTTCCAGGGCTCCTCCTTGGCCATGGCTTCGCCGACCTCGGTGATCACCGCGCGGACGCGGTCCAGGTCCTCGGTGGGGCGGACCGTCACGTCGACCGTGGCCGTGGACCAGCCCTGGCTCAGGTTGCCGATCCGCTTGATCTCGCCGTTGCGGACGTACCAGATCTCACCGTTGTCGCCGCGCAGCTTCGTCACCCGCAGGCCGACCTCGATCACCTCACCGGAGGCGACCCCCGCGTCGACCGAGTCACCGACCCCGTACTGGTCCTCCAGGATCATGAAAACGCCCGAGAGGAAGTCGGTGACCAGGTTGCGGGCGCCGAAACCGATGGCGACACCGGCGACACCGGCCGAGGCGAGCAGCGGCGCCAGGTTGACGTTGAAGGCACCGAGGACCATCAGGCCGGCGGTGCCCATGATCAGGAAGGAGGCGACGGAACGGAGGACCGAGCCGATGGCCTCGGAGCGCTGGCGGCGCCGCTCGGCGTTCACCAGGAGGCCGCCCAGGGCGGAGCCCTCGACGGCCTGGGCGCTGCGGTTCATGCGCTCTATCAGCTTGGTCAGCGCCCTGCGGACGAGGTGCCGCAGCACGACGGCCACGGCGAGGATCAGCAGGATGCGCAGACCGGTGCTCAGCCAGGTGGACCAGTTCTGTTCCACCCAGCCGGCGGCCTCACCGGCCTGCTTGGCGGCTTCGTCGAGCGACACCGGCGCGGGTGTGGGGTCTGCAGCCGAAACGGCGGACCAGAGCACGGCGGGAACCTCCAGGATGGACAAGCTGACCAATTACATTAACGGCGCATCGGGGGTGGTTCGTTGCCATGTTCGAGGGAGAGCTGCGTCTCACCTGGGGATGATCGGGGTGTGGTCGAAAACACTTCGGGCCCGTTACCGGTACGTGGTGGCGCTTCGACCTGGCATGAGGAGAGACTGAGAGCAGATCGTCCCGGCGCGAGCCACGCGCCGCCGGCGTAATAGGAGGCATCCGTGCCGCATGTCCTGGTCCTCAACGCGTCGTACGAGCCCCTCGGCGTCGTACCGCTCCGCCGCGCGCTCGTCCTCGTCCTCGAGAACAAGGCCATCTGCCTCGAGGAATCCGGCGCCTTCATGCACAGTGCCACCCGTGCCATCGCGGCACCCAGCGTGGTCCGCCTGAAGCGGTTCGTACGGGTCCCCTACCGGGGGCCCGTTCCTCTGACCCGCAAAGCCCTCTTCGCCCGCGACGGCGGGCGTTGCATGTACTGCGGTGGCGTCGCAACCAGCGTCGACCACGTCGTGCCGCGAAGCCGCGGCGGACAGCACGCCTGGGAGAACGTGGTGGCGGCCTGCCGCCGCTGCAACCACGTCAAGGCCGACCGGCACCTGCGGGAGCTGGGCTGGCGGCTCCACCAGCAACCCGCCCCGCCGACCGGCCTGGCCTGGCGCATCATCGGGACCGGGCACAGGGACCCGCGCTGGCTGCCCTACCTGCAGCCGTACGGCGCGGACGACGCCATGGCCCGGATCGATCGCGTTTCTTAAGGGCTCGGTTCGGCTCCGGGGCGCTCAAGCGTGTGTCGACGGTCGATCGTGCTCGGGTCGCTCGTTCCTCACGGCCCTCCGCGCGTTCCTCACGACCCTCCGCGCGTTCTCCCTTTCGACACCCGCCGCGCCCCTTCGCCCTTCGCTTCGCTCGCCAGAGGCACCGCCGGGTGCCGGGGCCGTCACCGCGTAGGCCTCGACCGTGAACAGCGAGTAGCCGTACTCGGTCGCCCGCGCGTCGCCCTGGACGCGGACGAAGCGGGTGCCCGGGGCGTCCATCCGGATCGCCTCTCGGCCCCCCTTCCCGTCCTTCACGGTCGCCGCCGTGCGCCAGGTGCGGCCGTCCGCCGACACCTGGACGCGGTACTTCGCCGCGTACGCGTCCTGCCAGTGCAGGACGACCTGCCCGAGCCGGACCGGCCGCTCCAGCTCCAGCTGCCACCAGGCGCCGTCCTCGGCCGGGGACGACCAGCGGGTGGCCGGGTCGCCGTCGATCGCGGCCGGGGCGGGGAAGTCGGCGGTCTCGTCGCCCGACGAGGAGGCCTTGGCGGTACGGGCCAGGTCCGGGCCGCCCGTCGCCGGGTAGGCCCGCACGGTCAGCGTGCGCTCCTGGCCGGCGAAGGACAGCGGCACCTGGTAGTCGCCCGCCGGGGTGCCCGCCGGGACGGTGATCTCGACCGGGACGGTGGCGGCCGTGCCGCGCGGGACGACCGTCTGCTTCGGGACGGTCACCTTCAGCCCCTTCGGGGCCTTCGCCGTCAGCGCGCCGTGCACCTCGCCGGGCCGCTGGGCGGCCAGCACCGCGTTCACCCGGCGCGGGGCGCCGCCGATCACCGCGTCCGTCTCGGCGCGCGGCAGGTCCAGGCGGGCCTGCGGTTCGTCGGCGAACCACGGGACCAGGGCCCGGACGCCGGGCGACCGGCCGGTCCAGGTGATCCGTACGGCGTCGGCGGCCAGGCCCCGCGTGGCCGCCTGGGTCCAGCCGCTGCCCGACAGGGCGCCCAGCCGCCGCCACCCCTGGCCGGGTACGTGCGCCTCGACGGAGCCGTTCACGGGGTGGGCCCCGGGTGCCGTCATGGCGGTGACCGTGTCCAGGGGCCGGGCCCGGTCCAGGCGCACGGTGTACGCCCCGTTCTCACGCTCCACGGTGCCCGCCTTGCGCGACGCGCCCGTCCACCGCGCCGCCTCCTTGACGGCCCGCGCCAGGAACGGGTCCAGCACGCCCTCGCCCACCGTGACCGGGCTCGCCGCCAGCTCCGCCCGCAGCGGCTCCAGCTCCAGCGAGGCCCGCCAGGCGCCCGCCCCGTCGCCCCGCGACTGCGCCTGGAGCATGTCGACGGCCGCCTCGCCCGCGCGGCCGTACCGCGAAAGCTGCTCCAGCCACGGCCCTACCTCGTCGTCCAGGAGGCCGTCCGCCGTGCCCGTCAGCCGCCCGGGAGCCTCGCGCATCACGGTGAACGCCGCCCGCAGCTCGCGCGCCGCCCGGTCCCGGGCCGCCGCGTCCGCCGTCGTACTGGCGCGGGTGCGCCAGAAGCCGGCCAGCAGCGGACGGAGGTACGCCGACTCGGTGCGGCTGAGGATCGAGGAGGCGTCGTTGCCGGCGAGGGCGTGCAGCGCCTCACGGGCCTTCGGGTCGCCGCCCGCCAGGTCGTTCAGGGCCGCGTGCCAGGACTCGGCGGGACGGTAGCCCTTGGGGTTCCAGGCGTAGTCGGCGGCGGTGAAGACGGGGATGCGGGAGGCGGCGGCCTGCTCCATCGCGTTGGCCAGCAGAGCGGCGGAACCGGCCGCGACGGCCGGCTCACGGCCCATGTACGGGCCCAGGAAGATCCGGTCCTGCGCGTAGTCGTTGACCGGATAGTTGTCCATGGTGACCAGCGGGTGCCCGAACGCGTCCCGCGCGCCCGCCAGTTCGCGGCCGGTGATCGTACGGGGGACGACCCCGACCCCCGTCCACGCCACCTGCACCCGGTCGTCCAGCTCCGCGGCGAGCGCCGTGCGGTACTCGGTGGTGCCGTCCTGGTAGTACTCGGTCGGCATCAGCGTCAGCGGCTCCGCGTCCGGGTACCGGCCGGCCAGGTGCCTCGCCAGTTCCGTCGCCACGCGCGCGTGGGCCCGGGCCGCCGAGGCGGGGCCCGAGCCGAAGGTGTCCGCGTCCCTGGCGCAGTGCCACTCGTCGTAGGAGGCGTCCTGGAACTGCACCTGGAAGGCGCGCACCCCCAGCGCGTACATCGCGTCGATCTTGCGCTTGAGCGCCCCGAGGTCGTCCTCGGAGGCCAGGCACATCGACTGGGCGGGCGACACCGCCCACGCGAGCGTCACATGGTTGCGCCGGGCCCGTTCGGCCAGCTCGCGGAACTCGGCCCGCCGGTCGGCCGGGTAGGGCTCGCGCCACTGGGTCTGGCGGTACGGGTCGTCGCCGGGGGCGTAGAGGTACCGGTTCTGCTTGGTGCGGCCCATGAAGTCGAGCTGGGCGAGCCGCTGTTGGTTGCTCCAGGGGCGGCCGTAGAAACCTTCCGTCAGGCCGCGCACGGCGGTTCCGGGCCAGTCGCGCACGAGGACGCCGGGTACGGTCCGGTCCTCGGCTATGAGCTGGCGCAGCGTCTGGACGGCGTGGAACAGCCCGTCCTTGCCGACGCCGTCCACGGCGACCGTGTCACGGCCCTCGTACCGGCCCGTGGCGATGCGGTAGCCGCCGGACGGCAGGTCGCCGCGCTCGGGCGCGCGCAGGGCGCGCAAGGCGTTCTGCGCGCCGGTGCCGCCCAACAGCACAACCGGCCCGCGCCCGTCGCGCCCCGTGTACACGGTGCGTACGCCGGCGTCGCGCAGGACGCCCTCCAGCGCCGTCACGGCGTACGGGTCGGCGCCCTCGCCCGCCAGGAGCGTCACCTCGTCGCCCAGCGGTACCGCCGTGCCGGCCGGCCGGAGGGACTGCGGGCGCGGCCACACCGGGGGCAGCGCGGCGCCGTCCCGCTCGGGCACGGTCGTGGTGGGGGAGCCGGGCCCGCCGGGCGCGGCCAGGGCGCCGGGAGCGCCGCCCAGCAGGCCGCCGATCACGGCGACGGCGACGGCCGTCGCGGTCCGCTTTCCGCGGCCGAAGCGCCCGAACTGCACGCGCGTCTCCCCTCGTCTTTCGTTGTTCTGCGAGTAGCTTTGCCGGTGGCTGGGACGGTGGCCGGAACGGTGGCTGAACCGGTCGGTTTCGAGCCCACCACCGACTCGCCGAAGGTGTCAATGTGCGTGGCCGTTGTGTCGTATTTGCCTACCGGGGCGCGGGGTGCGGTTCAACTCCCGTCACGGGAACGCCATGTGACCGACGCCACGTTGTACGGATGTGTGGCCGCCCACTGGGTAGGGCTGCTGTGTCCCACTGTCACCTTCACAGGGAGGCCACCATGGCCGCGTCCGCCCAGCTCCTGCTCACCGCCCTCTCCAAACAGGTCCCGGGCCCCGCACCCGTCCCCGGCCCGCCGGCCACCGGCCTCGGCCCCGGCTACTGCCCCCTCACCGGGCTGCCCGCCGCCGGCACCCCGCTGACCAGCGAGCCGCCGCTCGCCGACGCCACCCCCCTGACCAGCGAACCCGCCCTCACCGACTTCACCCCCCTGACCAGCGAGCCGACCGCGCACCGCACGGCCGGCGGACCGGAGTCCCCAGGAGCCTGAATGACCCTTGCCCGGCTCGCCGCGCTGCACGGTGTCGCCACCGCGTACTCCCCGTCCGCGGGCGTCACCGTCCCGGTCCCCGACACCACGGTGGTGGAGGTCCTCGCCGCCCTGGACGTCGACGCCGCCACGCCGGAGGCGCTGCGCGCGTCCCTGGCCGCCACCGAGGCGGCCAGGGACGCCCGGCTCCTCCCGCCGACGCTGGTCCTGTGGCGGGACGGACCGCCCGAGGACGCGCCGCGCCAGGGCCGGCCCCAGGAGGACGCGCCGCGCCAGGGCCGGCCGTACGAGCTGCCGCGCCCGCTCGCGGCGCTCCCGCCGGGCACCGACGTACGGATCACCACCGAGCACGGCGACGAGATCTCCGGCACGCCCCGCTGGGCCAGGCTGCCGCTGGGCGTGCACCGGCTCCAGGCCCGGGCGCGCGACGGGCGCACCGCGCACAGCACGCTCGTCGTGGCCCCCGCGCGCGTGCCGCAGCCCTCCGGGCGGGGCTACGGGATCCTCGTCCAGCTGTACTCGCTGCTGTCCACGCGGTCCTGGGGCATGGGCGACCTCGGGGACCTCCGGGAGCTGGCCGACTGGGCGGGGCGGGACCTGGGAGCCGGGTTCGTCCAGGTCAACCCGTTGCACGCGGCCGTTCCGGGCACGCCCACCGACCCCTCCCCGTACCGCCCCTCCTCGCGGCGCTTCCCCGACCCGGTCCACCTGCGGATCGAGGACGTCCCCGAGTACGCGTACGTACGCGGGCACCTGAGCGCCGAGGAACGCGCCGAGCTGGACGCCCTCATCGGGCGCGCGGCCGAACTGCGTGAAGGGGTGCTGCGCAAGGGCGAGCTGATCGACCGCGACGCGGTGTGGGTGCTCAAGCGGCAGGCCCTGGAACTGCTGTGGCGCGTACCGCTCGGCCCCGGCCGGCAGGCCGCCCTGCGCCGGTTCCGCGCCGAACGGGGCCAGGCGCTGCTCGACCACGCCACCTGGTGCGCGTTGGTCGAGCGGTACGGCGCCGACCGGCGGCAGTGGCCCGAGGGCCTGTGCGACCCCCGCTCGGCCGCCACCGCGCGGGAGCGGGACGAGCTGGCCGACCGGGTCGACTTCCACTGCCGGCTCGCCTGGCTCACCGACGAGCAGCTCGCCGCCACCGCGCGGGCCGCCCGGGAGGCGGGCATGGCCGTGGGGATCGTCCACGACCTCGCGGTCGGGGTGCACCCGGACGGGGCCGACGCCTGGGCGCAAGGGGACGCGTTCGCCGCCGGGATGTCGGTCGGCGCCCCGCCGGACGCGTTCAACGCGCGCGGCCAGGACTGGGGCCTGCCGCCCTGGCGCCCCGACGCGCTCGCCGCCTCCGGGTACGCCCCCTACCGGGACCTGCTGCGCGGGCTGCTGCGGCACGCGGGCGCGCTGCGCATCGACCACGTCATGGGGCTGTTCCGGCTCTGGTGGGTGCCCGAGGGCCGGGAGCCGACGGAGGGGACGTACGTCCGGTACGACGCCGACGCCATGCTCGCGATCCTCGCCCTGGAGGCCCACCGCGCGGGCGCCGTCGTGATCGGCGAGGACCTCGGCACGGTCGAACCCGGCGTACGGGAATCCCTCCAGCGGCGCGGTGTCCTCGGCACGTCCGTGCTGTGGTTCGAACGGGACTGGGAGGGTACGCGGCGGCCGCTGCCGCCCAGGACCTGGCGGGCCGACTGCGTGGCCACCGCCACGACGCACGACCTGCCGTCCACCGCCGCCCGGCTGACCGGCGAGCACGTGGAGCTGCGCCACCGGCTGGGGCTGCTCACCCGCACCCTGGAAGAGGAGCGGGCCGAGGACGCCGAGGAGGTCGCGGAGTGGCTGGCGTACCTGCGCACGCTGGGCCTGCTGGAGGAGGGCCCGCGCGACGAGGAGGCCGAGATCCGCGCGGTCTACCGCTTCCTGCGCCGCACACCCGCCCGGATGGCCGGCGTCTGGCTCCCGGACGCGGTGGGCGACCGCCGCCCGCAGAACCTGCCCGGGACGTGGGACCAGTACCCGAACTGGCGGCTGCCGATCGCCGACGCGGAGGGCCGCCCCGTCACCCTGGAGGAGCTGGCCGTCTCACCCCGCCTGCACGCCCTGATGGACGTGCTGCGCCCGGCCGGCCCGTCTATGGCACCCCCGGACGAGCGGGGCCTTTAGGCGTTCGCTACGTTTGCACCGTGGACAAGAAGAACGCCCTGCGCGCCGGCGCCGTCGCGGCCGGTACGACGCTGATGATGCTGCTCATGTCGTCCCCCGCGCTCGCGCTCACCCGCGACGACGGTGACGACCCGGGTCCCGGCCTGAGCGTGGCCGAGACCCTCGGCCTGTACGTCGCCGCCCCGATCGTGCTCTTCGCGGTGATCGCGGGCCTGGTCATGGTGCTCGACAAGTCCAAGAAGGTCTGAGGACCTCCTCCTCTTTCGGAAGCTCTTTCCGAAGCTCTTTCCGAAGGCGCTGCCCGGCGTGACACCCCGCCGGGCAGCGCCTTCGCGCGCTCAGGCCCCGCCCGTGGCCGCGAGCAGCTTGCGCAGCAGGCCCGCCAGCTGTTCGGCTTCCTGGGCGTCCAGGGCCGACTCCAGGGCCTCCCGCTGGACCGCGAGCCCGGCTGTCACGGCCTCGTCCACCAGCTCGCGCCCGCGTGCGCTGAGCGTCACCCGCAGGCCGCGCCGGTCGTGCGGATCGGGGCTGCGGCTCAGCAGCCCGGCCCGCTCCAGCTTGTCCAGCCGCCCCGTCATGCCGCCCGTCGTCAGCATGAGCGTCGCCGACAGCTCGCGCGGGGAGAGCGTGTACGGCTCGCCCGAGCGCCGCAGCGTCGCCAGCACGTCGAACTCTCCGCGTGAGATGCCGAAGGGCGCGTACGCCTTGTCCATGCGGGCGGCCATGGTGCTGCTCAGCCGGTAGATCCGCCCGTAGACCGCCATCGGAACGGTGTCCAGGTCGGGGCGTACGACCGCCCACTGGGCGGTGATCGCGTCGACGGGGTCCTGGGGCCGGGGTGTCGAGGAGGTCATGGCGGCAGTGTGAACCCCGTGTCCCTCGTTCGCAAGAAAGATGCTTGCAAGCGAGTAGCTTAGGGCTAAGCTACTTATCGCCAAGCTACTTGAAGGGGGATGGCCCGATGTCCCGCAAGGCTGCCGTCATAGGTCTCACCGCCCTCGCGCCCGTCTCGTGGGGCTCCACCTACGCCGTCACCACCGAGTTCCTGCCGCCGGACCGGCCGTTGTTCACCGGGCTGATGCGCGCGCTGCCCGCCGGGCTGGCGCTGCTGGCGCTCACCCGGACGCTGCCGCGCGGCGCCTGGTGGTGGAAGTCGGCGGTTCTGGGGGCGCTGAACATCGGGGCGTTCTTCCCGCTGCTGTTCCTGGCCGCGTACCGCCTGCCGGGCGGTGTGGCCGCCGTCGTCGGCTCGGTCGGGCCGCTCTTCGTCGTCGGACTCGCCGCCCTGCTGCTGGGCGACCGGCCCGGCGCGCGGTCCCTGCTCGCCGCCGTCGCCGCCGCGTTCGGGGTCGGCCTCGTCGTGCTCGAGGCGGGCGCGGCTTTCGACCTCGTGGGCGTGGCCGCCGGGCTCGCGTCCTCGGCGGCCATGTCGGCGGGCACGGTGCTCGCCAAGCGGTGGGGCCGCCCCGAGGGGGTCGGCCCGCTGGTGCTGACCGGCTGGCAGCTCAGTGCGGGCGGGCTGCTGATCGCGCCCGTCGCCTTCCTGGTGGAGGGCGCGCCGCCGGCCCTCGACGGGCGGGGCGTCGCGGGCTACGCGTACCTCGCGCTCGCCAACACCGCCGTCGCGTACTGGCTCTGGTTCCGCGGCATCGAGCGGCTGACGGCGACCTCCGTCACGCTCCTCGGCCCGCTCTCGCCGATCACCGCGGCCGTCATCGGGTGGGCGGCGCTCGGCCAGGCGCTGGGGGCGGTCCAGGTGGCCGGGATGGTGATCGCCTTCGGGGCGACGCTCGCCGGACAGTGGACGCCGCGCCAACCGTTCAATACTTCTGAAAGGAAGAGTGAGAAAGTTTCGATGGACCTAAGTGATGTGGCGGTGCGACGGTAGGTCCCGCAACCGAGCGAGACCCCCTGGCGGGGAGAGAGGCAAGGGACAACCGTGGCAGTCCTGGACCACGTCCGTACCGATGAGCTCCCTGAGCTCGACGAGCCGACGACCGGGAGGGGAGTGGTCGTCCGGGCCTCCGGCCTCGGCCTGCTCCTCGCGGTCGTCGCGACGGTCGTCTGGTCGGGCAGCTTCGTGACCTCCCGGGCCCTCCACGACTCCGTCCCACCCGTCCAGGCCGCCTTCTGGCGGTGGGTCGTCGCGATCCTCGCCGTCGCCCCCTTCGCCGCCCACCGGGCCTGGCAGCAGCGGCACCTGATCCGGCGTCACCTCGGCTTCGTCGCCCTCGCCTCACTCCTCGGCGTCACCGTCTACAACACCCTCGTCAACCAGGCCGGCCTCACCACCTCCGCCGGCACCATGGGCATGGTCATGGCCGCGTCCCCCGTCCTGATGGCGGTGTACGAGAGGATCGGCGGCGCCCGGCTCGGCCCGCGCCGTCTGACCGGCATGCTGATCGCCTGCGCTGGTGTACTGCTCCTGGTCGGCAAGGGCTCCCTGGTGCCGGACCTGGCCGCCGGGGACCTGTGGAGCGTGGCCGCCGCGGTCTGTTTCGCCTCGTACAGTGCCCTGCTCAAGCGGCGGCCGGCCGAACTGGGCGGACCGGCCTTCCTCTTCGCCACTTTCGTGCTGGGCGCGCTGATGCTGCTGCCGGTGTACGGGATCAGCCTCGCCGCGCAGGGCGGATTCGAGCCCACGGCCGGGACCGTCGGCCCGCTGCTGTACGTCGGGGTCTTCTCCTCCGCCCTCGCCTTCTTCGCCTGGAACAAGGCGATCGCGCTGATCGGCGCGGCCCGCGCGGGAGTCGTGTACTACCTCCAGCCGGTGTGCGTGGCGCTGCTGTCCTGGGCGCTGATCGACGAGGCGATGGGGCCGCTGCAGTTCCTGTGCATGGGGCTGATCCTGGGCGGTGTGGTCCTCGGGACCGCCAGGGGGCGCTGAACGGGCGTGAGGGCCTCGCCCCGCCGGTGGTCGGGCGGTGGGGGAGGCCGTCACGGGCATGTGCGACGAGGCGGTCAGCAGGGCGCGACGTACCAGACCGGATTCCCGTTGTGGCCGGCGCTCGCGGAGTACGCGCCCGGCGTGGTGAAGATCGTGTTCCGGTTCCGTTCGGCGCGGGGGTTCTTCAGCACGTTGCCGCGGCCGTCGTCGCCGCTGTCACCGCTGTCACCGTTGTCGTCCTTGCCGTCGTCCTTGCCGTTGTCCTTGCCGTCGTCGTCCGGGTCCGTCGTCACCGCCCGGACGGTGGCGTCCTGCCGGTCGCCCCCGCCGGTCGCGGCGGTCGCGGTGGCGGAGAGCCCGAGCGTCGTGGCGAGAAGAGCCATGGCCGCGACCAGTGCGGCGGTCAACTTGCGCAGTGCCATGCGGATTTCCCCCTATGGAGTTCCGTGCCGGATGCCCACGCTCTTGCGCCGGGCATGCCAAGGAGTCTCCATGTCGGCAATGGCGTGCGGCAACCGGTATCGCCTCTGATGTCCTGGAGACGCCAAAGGCCCTCCTTGGGCGAGGAAGGCCGGATAAATCCTTGTGTAGGTTGCGGGGCATGACCGAGTGGGACATCAAGAAGCTCCAGATCCTCCGCACCCTGCGTGACCGGGGCACGGTGACCGCCACCGCGGAGGCGTTGCTGATGACCCCTTCGGCCGTGTCGCAGCAGCTGACCAACCTCTCCAAGCAGCTCGGGGTGCGGCTGCTGGAGGCGCACGGGCGGCGCGTGCGCCTCACGGACGCGGCACAGCTGGTGCTGCGTCACGCCGAGGTGGTGTTCGCGCAACTGGAGCGGGCCGACGCCGAGTTGGCCGGGTATCTCCAGGGCGAGGCGGGCGAGGTGCGGGTGGGGGCCTTCTCCACCGCCGTACCCGCGCTGGTCGTGCCGGCCGTGCTGCGGCTGCGCACCGCGCACCCGGGCCTGGAGGTGCGGGTGCGGGAGGCCGAGGCCGCCGAGGCGTACGAGCTGCTGTCGGCCGGGCAGGTGGACCTGGCGCTGTCCCTGGCGGCGCACGCCCCGACCGCCAGGGACCCCAAGTTCAGCCGCGTACCGCTGCTGGCGGACCCGCTGGACGTGGCCCTTCCGGCGGGGCACGCGCTGGCGGGGGCACCGGGGCTGCGGCTGGCCGACCTTTCGGGGGAGCGGTGGATCTTCGGCGGCAGCGGGCCCTGGTCGGAGATCACCAGGGCGGCGTGCGAGGCGGCCGGGTTCGTGCCGGAACAGGCGCACTCGGCCGCCGGGTGGACGGCGATCCTGGCGATGGTGGAGGCCGGGATGGGCATCGCGCTGGTGCCCCGCATGGCGGCCGCGGAGCGCGTTTCGGGCGTGGTGATGCGGGTCCTGGAGGCCGACCAGCCGCGCCGCCATGTCGTGGCGGCGGTGCGCCGTGGCGCGGAGACCGCCCCTGCCGTCTCCCGGCTGCTGGCGGCGCTGCGGGAAGTGGCGGCACGGCGGTAACGGTCCGGGCCGTCGGGGGCGGCGGAGCCGCCCGGAGGTGGGTCAGCGGGGGTGGGCGAGGCCCAGGAGCAGGTTGTCGGCGGCGGCCTTGATCTGGTCGACCGTTCGCGCGCCGTCCCGTGTCAGATGGTTCACCAGGCTCGGCATGAACGGGGCGAGCAGCATGTGGGCCAGCAGGGACGCGTCGGCCTCCGGGCGGATGCGGGTGACGAGCACCGCCACGTGCGTGTGCATGGTCGCGTACGCGCCGCTGCTGTAGCGGGCGCTCGGTGCCGCCGCCTCCGCCGCGAGCATCATGTCCAGCTGGTCGGCGACGCGGTCGGCCAGCGCGTGCAGGAAGGCGCGCAGCCGCTCGAGGGGCGGGGCGTCCGGGCCCAGCGGGGGCGGGCCGGTCATGAACGCCTCCTGGAACTGCTTCTCCCGCTCGTCGAGGAGCGCGAACAGCAGCTGGGCGACATCCCCGAAGCGGCGGTAGACCGTGCCCACGCCGATACCGGTCTCGTGCGCGACCGCGTTCATCGTCAGCGCGTCCGGCCCCTTCTCGGCGACGATCCGCGCGGCCGCCTCCAGGATCCGGCGGCGGTTGTCGGCGGCGTCCGCCCGCTCGGCGCGGAGGGGACGTCCTGCGCGCTCCGCGGTGGGTCCGCCCGCGAGCGGGAGGTGGGCGCGCGGCGGCTGCGGCTGGTCCATGTTTCCAGCATAACCCCCGTAGCGGAAAACTATCCGGTTCTTCACCCCAACCCCTTGCCGAGCGGATTGCTATCCGCTTAACTGCTTCTCGACAGCAAGCGGATAGTTATCCGGTCAGTGTCTCCCGAAGGGCTCGCGTCATGTCTCCCAAGATCGCCGTGGTCTACTACTCCGCCACCGGCAACGTCCACACCCTCGCCGAGGCCGTCGCTGAGGGCGCGGAGAAGGCCGGCGCCGAGGTCCGCCTCCGCCGGGTCCCGGAGTTGGCGCCCGACGCGGCCATCGACTCGCTGCCGGCATGGCGCGAACACGTCGACGCCACGCGGCACGTGGAGGTGGCCACGCTCGACGACCTCTCCTGGGCCGACGCCTACGCCTTCGGCACGCCGACCCGGTACGGCAATGTGTCCTCGCAGCTCAAGCAGTTCCTCGACACCACCGGCGGGCTGTGGCAGCAGGGCACCTTCGTCGACAAGCCCGCCACCGGCTTCGTCAGCGCCGCCAACACGCACGGCGGCAACGAGTCCACGCTGCTCGCCCTCTACAACACCTTCCACCACTGGGGCTCGCTGATCGTGTCCCCCGGCTTCACCGACCCGGCGGTGTACGCGGCGGGCGGGAACCCCTACGGCACGGCCCACGCCTCCGCTGCCGGTGCCCCGGGCGACGAGGTGCTCGACGCCGCCCGCCACCAGGGGCGACGGCTGGCCGGCATCACCGCCCGGCTTCTTTCAGCAGGACTTAATGACCAGTGAAGAAACTTCCACTGGACCTGACCGGTCCGGCGGCGGGAGAGTCGGTGCATGACCTTCGACGCCAGCCTCACCGGCCCGGACCAGGACCCGCACGCCAACGACGCCGCGCCCTACGGCGGCGGTGACCCCTACGCCGACTACCGCGCCGGTGACTTCCCGTTCACCGAGCTGGTCGACCTGGCCGACCGCCGCCTGGGCGCCGGAGTCGTCGCCGCCAACGACGAGTTCTTCGCCGAGCGCGAGAACCTCCTGGTCCGTGAGCGCGCCGTGTTCGACCCCGAGCACTTCGGGCACAAGGGCAAGATCATGGACGGCTGGGAGACCCGCCGCCGACGCGGCACCGACGCCGAGAACCCCTTCCCGGCCCCGGAGGACCACGACTGGGCGATCGTCCGCCTCGGCGCCCCCGGCGTCATCCGCGGCATCGTGGTCGACACCGCCCACTTCCGTGGCAACTACCCGCAGCGCGTGTCCATCCAGGCCACCTCCGTCCCCGGCTCGCCCAGCCCCGAGCAGCTGCTCGCCGACGACGTGAAGTGGGAGGAGCTCGTCCCGCCCACCCCCGTACGCGGCCACGCCGCCAACGGCTTCGAGATCGGCGCCGAACGCCGCTTCACCCACCTGCGGCTGTGCCAGCACCCCGACGGCGGCATCGCTCGCCTCCGCGTCCACGGCGAGGTCGTGCCCGACCCCGAGTGGCTGGAGCTGCTCGGCACGATCGACCTCGCCTCCGTACTCAACGGCGGGGCGTACGAGGACGCGTCGGACAAGTTCTACTCCTCGCCCACCCAGATCATCCTGCCCGGCACGTCCCGCAAGATGGACGACGGCTGGGAGAACCGCCGCCGCCGGGTGCGCGGCACCAACGACTGGGTGCGCTTCCGGCTCGCCGCCCAGGGCGCCATCCGGGCCGTCGAGATCGACACCGCGTACCTCAAGGGCAACTCCGCCGGCTGGATCGCCCTCCAGGGCCGTGACGGCGAGAGCGGCGAGTGGTTCGAGATCATCCCGCGCACCAGGCTCCAGCCCGACACCCTGCACCGGTTCACGCTGCCCGAGCGGGCCGTCGCCACCCACGTCCGGCTCGACGCCTTCCCGGACGGCGGCATCGCCCGGATGCGCCTGCACGGTTCGCTCACCGACGAGGGCGCGGCCGCGCTGCGCGCCCGCTGGGCCGAGCTGAACGGCTGACCGGCCTCCGCCCGGCGGGCGGCCGCGCACCGATCGCCCACCCGCCGGGCGGGCTTCACCACGTCCCGGCCGACCGAGGGGTGCCCCACAGGGGAGGGCGCCCCTCGTTCCGGTTCTGTCAGGTCAACTCGCGCAGAATGTGGCCCTTTTGCGCGTGAGTATGCTCAAACACTGAGTGACGGAGGACTTTTTTCAGTCACTTCTGGGCAGAGTGGGGCGGCCGATGAACACCCCCACATGACCGCAGGACCGGAGAACCGATGGACAGCAACCTCGTCATTCAGCCGACCACTGATGGCCAGGCATTCGACCAGACGCAGGTTCCGCTTTACTACAGCCGCAAGACCGCTGACATCCTCCACAAGTACGGGCCGGGGCCCCGCGTCCACTTCCACGTAGGGCTGTTCGCCCCGGGTGCCACCCCCAACACCACCGTCTCCCAGCGGGCTCTCAAGCGTCGCATAGTCGAGTCCCAGGAGGCGATCGTCACGCACGCGGCCCGCAGCTGGGGCGCGTACGCCACCCCGCCCGGCAAGCTCCTCGACATCGGCTGCGGCGTCGGCGGCGGATCGCTCTACTGGGCCCAGGAACACGGCACCAAGGTCACCGGCATCACCGTCACCGGTGAACACGTCCCGCTTATCGAGGACTTCGCCCGCCGGGCCGGAGTGGCCGGCCGCGTCTCCGCCGTCCTCGGCGACATCCACGACTTCACCACCCGGCGCAAGTACGACGCCGCCTACGCCAACGAGAGCTCCGGCTACATGGACCGCGAGCGGCTCTTCCAGGTGGTCGCCAAGGCCCTGAAGCCGGGCGGCTGGTTCGGACTCCAGGAACACTTCGTCTGCCGCCCCGAGTGGACCGACTTCATCGACGGCTACTACAAGACCCGGCTCGGTACCCTCACCGAGTACATCGTGGCCGCCGAGGCGGCCGGCTTCGAGCTCGAACAGGACGAAGACGTCACCGACCGGGTGGCCGAGTTCTGGGTCCAGTCCATGGCCTGGAACACGGCCGAGCTGGAACGCGTCGAGCGCGGCACCGGCCAGGCCCGCTCCAAGGAGAGGACCGCCTGGTCCCGGGAGCGGCTCCAGGAGTCCACGATCACCCACGGCAAACTGTTCCGCATCTGGCGGGACCACGCCATGGAGACCCGGCTGCTCCTCTTCCGCCTGGGCGGGGGCAGCTGACGATGCCACCCGTGTACGCCAAGGACGCGCCCCCGTCCCGGATCGGCTGGCGCCTGCCGCCGTTCTACTGCCCGTTCGACAAGGGCCTCATCCACCCCAAGGCGGCCGAGCTCGAAGAGCGGGCCATCGCCTGGATCGACGCGTTCGGCATCTACCCGGACGCCACCGAGCGCGCCTGGGGCCTGGCCACCCACAGCGCCGACTTCACCAGCCGGATCATCCCGTACGGGGACGTCGAGCCGGTGCTGCTCTTCATCGAATGGAACTACTGGGCCAACGCCGTCGACGACTGGCAGGACTCCGGGTCCACCGCCACGCGGACGGCGGACGTCGCGGACCACAGTGCCCGGCTGGTCCGCACCATCGAGGCGCCCGGCTCGGCGCTGCTGCCCCCGGGGCCGCTCACGGAGGCCCTGGACGACCTGGTCACGCGTACCCGCGCCATGCTCACGCCGTTCCAGCTGCGCAGGTTCACCGAGGGCACGCGCGACTGGCTCTTCGGCGCCGGCTGGCAGACCGCGAACGCCGAGCGCGGTGTGATGCCGTCCCTGAACGAGTTCGCCGCGATGCGGGTGTCCGTCAACGGCACCCGCTTCACCCTCACCTGGTGCGACGCGGCGAACGGCATCCACGTACCCGCCGACCTGCTGTACTCGGCACCCGTCCAGGCGCTCACCGACGCCGCCGGGTTCATCGTCTCCTGCGACAACGACCTCTTCTCCTACAACAAGGAGGACCACCAGGAGCCCTGGGAGCAGAACCTGCTCAATGTCGTCGCCCAGCACCTGGGCTGCAGCCCCCGGCAGGCGCTGGCCCCGGCCGTCGCCCTCCGGGACCGGGCGATGACGCTGTTCGTCCGGCTGCGCGAACAGCTCGCCCGGGACGCCGACGAGCCACTCCGCCGCTACCTCGACTCACTCGCGCACTACGTCTCGGGCTGCGTCGCGTGGCAGAACCGCGCGCCGCGTTACGCAAGCCCCCGCAACCGCAACACGCTGCCGGTCGCGGGGGCTTCGTACGACATCACGTGGCGGGACACTCCGAGCGATCCGAGCCCCGAGCCGCCGCCGGTCCCGGCGATCGCCTGGTGGTGGCGGCAACTCGAAGGCTGACGAGCCTCGATACGGACGAGCGGGCTCAGCGGCGGCCCAGCAGACGCTTCCACCATGGCGCCCCGACCGGGGCGCGGTCCGCCACAGGGGCGGGTACGGCGGAGGCGGTCACCGCCTCGGGCAGCGGCTGGGCCGTGCTCGTGCCGGCCACCGCGGTGGCCGTCGTGAGCGTGGCCCCGCGCGGGGTGAAGGTCACGGGAAGGGCCGCCAGTTCGCGCGACATCAGCGACGACTCCCAGCGCAGGTCGCTCTCCGCCACGGCCAGCTCCACATCGGGGAGCCGGGACAGCAGGGTGTCGATGCCGGTGTCCGCGATCGCCCGGCCGATGTCCTGGCCGGGGCACTCGTGCGGGCCGCCGCTGAACGCCAGGTGCGAACGGTTGCCGTGCACGGGAACCGTGAGGTCCGGCCGGATCGCCGGGTCCGCGTTGGCCGCCGCGAGCCCCAGCAGCAGCATGTCCCCGGCCTTGATGTGCTGCCCGCCCAGCCGGGTGTCACCGGTCGCCCAGCGGCCCAGGATCGTGGTGAGCGGCGGCTCGTCCCACAGGACCTGCTCCAGGGCGTCGGGCAGTGTCATGTGACCGCCCGAGAGGTTGGCGCGGAAGCGGCGGTCGGTGAGCACCAGGCGCAGGGTGTTGGCGATCAGATTGGCGGTCGTGGAGAAGGCCGCGATCAGGACCAGCCGCAGATGCTCGACGATCTCCTCCTCGGTCAGCGCCGTGGAGTGCTCCAGCAGCCAGGAGGTGAAGTCCCGTCCGGGCACCTCGCGTTTGCGCGCGAGGAGCTGTCGCAGCGTCTCCGTGACGTACGCGTTGCTGGCCACGGCCGTCTCGGTGCCCTTGATCATGTCGCGGCCGGCCTCCACGAGCCGTGGACCGTACGATTCCGGCGCCCCGAGCAGCTGCGTCATCACCAGCATCGGCAGCGGCTCGGCGAAGTCCTCGACCAGGTCCGCGCGGCCCGAATCGGCGAAACCGTCGAGCAGCTGGTCGGCGAAACGCTTCACGTACCGGCGTACCCCGCGCCGGTCGAAGCGCTCCAGGGACTCGGTGACCGCGGCGCGCAGCCGCTGGTGCTCCGGGCCGTCCTGGAAGTTGCACACCGGCTGCCACGTGGCGATCGGCGCCAGGGGGTGGTCCGCCGGCACCTTGCCGTCCCGCATGGCGTGCCAGAGCCGGGAGTCCCGGGAGAACCGCGACGGCGTACGCGCCACGTCCAGGTTCTCCCGGTGCCCCAGCACCAGCCAGGCCGGCAGGTCGCCGTGGACGAGGACGGGGGCGACGCTGCCGTGTTCGGCGCGCAGCTTCTCGTACAGGCCCATCGGGTCGGCCTCGGCCTCGGGGCCGTACAGCCGGTGCGCGGGGCAGCCCGGTGGCGGGGCGGCGGGGGACGGTGGAGTGGTCACGATGCCTCCGGGGTCACGGCGAGGGAGTGCAGGTAGCGCATCAGCGCCATCAGGACGTCACGGCTGGAGTCGCGCCGCCGCGCGTCGCACACGACGATCGGCACCGACTCGGGCAGGTCGAGGGCGCGCCGCAGCTCCTCCAAGGGGTGCTCGGGCGCGTCGGGGAAGGAGTTCACGGCGACCACGAACGGGACGCCGCGCTCCTCCAGCCTGCCGATCACATCGAAGCTGACCTCCAGGCGACGGGTGTCGACCAGCACCACCGCGCCCAGCGCCCCCTCGAACAACCCCCGCCACAGGAACCAGAACCGCTCCTGGCCGGGCGTGCCGAAGAGGTACAGCACCAGCTCGTCGTTGATGCTGATCCGGCCGAAGTCCATGGCCACGGTCGTGGAGGTCTTGCGTTCCACGCCCGCCGTGTCGTCGACGCCGACCCCGGCCTGGGTCATCGTCTCCTCGGTGGTCAGCGGCCGGATCTCGCTCACCGAACCGACCAGGGTGGTCTTGCCCACCCCGAAGCCGCCGACGATCACCACCTTCACCGCGGCGGTGGCCGTCGCCGGCAGGGCGTCCTCGTGGCGCGGCCCGGCGGGTGGCTCAGAGCTTCTGAAGTCCATCGATCACTGCCTCAATCAATGCCAGGTCGGGGAGTTCGGCGGGGGCGACGGGCGCGCGTGCCAGCAGGTGTCCGTCCGTGAGCAGGTCGCCGACCAGGACGGTCACCACGCTCACCGGAAGCGAGAGGTACGCGGAGATCTCGGCCACCGACAGCGGAGCCTGGCACATCCGCATGATCGCCGCGTGCTCCGGCTGCATGCCGGGCCTGGGCCCCGACCTGGCCACGATCAGGGTGACCAGGTCGAGCGGGGCGGACCCTAATGAACCGCTGCGGCCACCGGTGATCACGTACAGCCGCTCGGGGCTGTGGTCCTCCCAGTCGTGGCCTTCACCGCGCGGGTGACCCGGGTCCCTCACGCGGGCTGCCCGTCGCGGCGGGGCGGGCTGCTCAGATGCTCTCCGATCCGTGCCACCAGGTCGCGCATCCGCTGACCCATCAGTCCCGCGTCGACGCCCTCGTCGGCCAGGACGGCGAGGTACGCCCCGGCGCCGGCCGCCATCAGGTAGAAGAAGCCGCCGTCCATCTCGATGACGACGAGCCTCATCCGGCCCTCGCTGTGCGGGAGTTCGGCGGCGACCGCGCCCGCGAGGCTCTGCAGTCCGGCGCAGGCGGCGGCCAGCCGGTCGGCGGTGTCGGTCTCGGCGCCGTACTGCGCCATGCGCAGGCCGTCGGCGGACAGCACGATGACATGACGGGTCTGCGGAACGCTCTCGGCCAGGTCCTTGAGCATCCAGTCCATATCGGGCCGCTGCTGACTCATGGCTGTTCCCCCTTGCTCGCCGGGGCCGGCGAGGCGTCGCTGTTCTGGTCTGCGCCGGTCTGGCGTTCACCGGACAGGCCGCTCTGGAAGGCGGCCAGCCACATACCGGGCTGCACCTCGGGTGCGGGCTCCGGTTCGGTCGTGGCGGTCCGGGTGGTCGTGGTCGTGCCTGTGGTGGCCGTGGTGTGCGTGGTGGCCGTGGTGCCTGTGGTCCGTGCCGTGGTCTGTGTCGTGGCGGCGGACGCGGCCGGCTCGGGCGCCGGAGCCGTGACCCGCGTCTTGCGGCGCCGCTGCGGCAGCCCGCTCGGGGTGCGGTCGGCCACGACGGCCGCGTCGGGGCCGGGCCCGGAAGCGGAACCCGAAGCGGAACCCGAAGCGGAACCGGTGCCGGAAGCGGAAGCGGGCGCCTGCGGCCCGGCCGCCCCCCGCCCCTCGCCCCGCGCCTCGTCCCGCTCCGCCGGTGCCAGGGCTCCACGGGGCCCGGAGGCGGTGCCGATGCCGTGGGCGAGGCCCGTCGCGGACGAGGCGGTGGTGATCAGGTCCTGCGGCACGACGAGTACGGCACGGACACCGCCGTACGCCGAGGAGCGCAGCGAGACCTGGAAGTCGTACGCCTGCGACAGCCGGCCCACCACGGCGAGCCCCAGGCGCGGCGTCTCGCCCAGGTCGTTGAGGTCGATGCCCTGCTGGGCCTGGCGGAGCATCCGCTCGGCCCTGCCCCGGGCCTCCTCGCTCATGCTCACGCCGCCGTCCTCGATCTCGATGGCGATGCCCGCGTTCACGTCCACGGCCGTCAGGTGGACCTTGGTCTGCGGCGGGGAGTAGCGGGTGGCGTTGTCCAGCAGTTCGGCCAGCGCGTGGATGAGGGGTTCGACGGCGGGGCCGACGACGGCGACCTCGGAGACCGAGTGCAGCTCGACGCGCTGGTAGTCGATGATCCGCGACATCGCACCGCGCAGCACGCTGTAGAGCGGCACGGCCCTGCTCCACTGGCGGCCGGGCCGCGCACCGCCGAGTACGGCGATGGAGTCGGCGAGCCGGCCGATCAGCGCGGTGCCGTGGTCCAGTCGCAGCAGGTCGCCGAAGACGCCGGGGCTCTGGCCGTGCCGGTCCTCCATGTCCCGCAGTTCCTGGGCCTGTTGGTGCACGATGGCCTGGACGCGGCGGGCGATGTTCACAAAGGCCCGCTGCGCCGACTCGCGCAGGTCCTCCTCGGCGACCACGGCGTCCAGCACCGAGCGCAGCACCGCCAGGTGGGCGGCCCGGAACTCGGGGGTGAGCCCGGGTTCGTACGCGTCGGGGGCCTCCAGCGCGGCGAGGACGTCCTCGGGGAACTCCCCCTTGCGCAGCCGCCCCACGACGTCCGGCAGCAGCGTGTCGGCGAGCCGTACCGTCTCCGCCTCCTGCCGTGCGAGGGCCGCTCGCTGCTCGGCCACCGTGGCCCGGAGGCCCGCCAGTTCTCTGCCGCGCCGGGCGGCCGCACCGCAGGAGAGGGCGACCGCGACGAAGGCGGCGGCCCCGAGCCAGGCGACCGGGGTGCGGGCCGGCGCCGAGACCAGGACGGCGGCGACGGCGGTGCCCGCTGCGATCACGATGGCGGGCAACGCCCATAGGGCGGGGGGTGAGGCGGGCCCTGGACTTCCGGGCGACGATCCCAGTCGAACCATCAAAACCCTCAAACGATCGAAAACGAAAGATCAAATGACAAGGACGCAACGGCCCGAAAGCTTATCGGTTCCGTGCATGAGTCTTGACAACGGGTCATGATGTGGACGTGACCGGGGAGTTGCAAAGAAAAGACGCCCCGGACCCAACAGGATCCGGGGCGTCCGCGAACAGCCGTTCCTACACGTCAGCCGCCTGCGCCCGCAGCGCGCGCTCGATGCCCGCCCGCGACTCCGACACCAGCCGCCGCAGCGCCGCGTTCGGCTCGGCGCTCGCCAGCCAGGTGTCCGTCGCGTCCAGCGTCTCTCGCGACACCTGGAGCACCGGGTACAGCCCGACCGCGATCTGCTGGGCCATCTCGTGCGAGCGGGACTCCCACACGCCCTTGACCGCCGCGAAGTACTTCTCCGTGTACGGGGCCAGCAGCTCGCGCTGATCGGTCTGGACGAACCCGCCGATCACCGCCTCCTGCACGGCGTTCGGCAGCTTGTCCGACTCGACCACCGACGCCCACGCCTCGGCCTTGGCCTCCTCGGTCGGCCGCGCCGCCCGCGCGGTCGCCGCGTGCCGCTCACCGGCCGCCGTCCGGTCCCGCTCGTACTCGGCCGCGATCTCCTCCTCGCCGTACACGCCCGTGGCCGCCAGCCGCTCCACGAACGCCCAGCGCAGCTCGGTGTCGACGGCCAGGCCCTCGATCGTCTCCGTGCCCTCCAGCAGACCCGTCAGCAGGTCCAGCTGCTGCGGCGTACGGGCGGTCGCCGCGAACGCCCGCGCCCACGCCAGCTGGTGGTCGCTGCCCGGCTCGGCGGTGCGCAGGTGCGCCAGCGTCGCCTCCGTCCAGCGCGCCAGCGCCGCCTCGCGCCGCTCGGGCGCCGCGTACAGGTCCAGCGCCAGCTTCACCTGGCGGTGCAGCGACTGCACCACGCCGATGTCCGACTCCTTCGCGATGCCGGACAGCACCAGCTCCAGGTAGTCATGCGTGGCCAGCTCGGCGTCCCGCGTCATGTCCCAGGCCGACGCCCAGCACAGGGCGCGCGGCAGCGACTCGGTGAAGTCGCCCAGGTGTTGGGTGACGTTCTCCAGGGACACCTCGTCCAGGCGGACCTTCGCGTACGACAGGTCGTCGTCGTTGAGCAGCACCACCGCCGGCCGGGCCTTGCCCACCAGCTGCGGTACGTCGGTGAGGTCACCGTCGACGTCCAGCTCGACCCGGTCCGTACGGACCAGCTTGCCGGAGCCGTCGAGCTCGTACAGGCCGATCGCGATCCGGTGCGGCCGCAGGACGGGCTCCCCCTTGGCGCCGGCCGGCAGCGCCGGGGCCTCCTGCCGCACCGCGAACGAGGTGACGACCCCGTTCCCGTCGACCTCGATCTCCGGGCGCAGGATGTTGATACCGGCCGTTTCCAGCCACGCCTTCGACCAGGTCTTCAGATCACGCCCGGAGGTCTCCTCCAGCGCGCCCAGCAGGTCCGACAGGCGCGTGTTGCCGAACGCGTGGCGCTTGAAGTACGCCTGCACGCCCCGGAAGAACGCGTCCTCGCCGACGTACGCCACCAGCTGCTTGAGCACGGAGGCGCCCTTGGCGTAGGTGATGCCGTCGAAGTTGACCAGGACCTCGTCCAGGTCGTTGATCTCCGCCATGATCGGGTGCGTGGACGGCAGCTGGTCCTGCCGGTACGCCCAGGTCTTCATGGAGTTCGCGAACGTCGTCCACGACTGCGGCCAGCGCGAGCCGGGGGCCGCGGCCTGGCAGGCGATCGAGGTGTACGTGGCGAACGACTCGTTCAGCCACAGGTCGTTCCACCACTCCATGGTGACCAGGTCGCCGAACCACATGTGCGCCAGCTCGTGCAGGATGGTCTCCGCGCGCGTCTCGTACGCCGCGTCCGTCACCTTCGACCGGAACACGTACTGGTCGCGGATGGTCACCGCGCCCGCGTTCTCCATCGCGCCCGCGTTGAACTCGGGCACGAACAGCTGGTCGTACTTGGCGAAGGGGTACGCGTAGTCGAACTTCTCCTGGAACCAGTCGAAGCCCTGCCGCGTCACCTCGAAGATCGCGTCCGCGTCCAGGTACTCGGCGAGCGACGGCCGGCAGTAGATGCCCAGCGGCACGACCTGCCCGTCCTTCTCGTACGTGCTGTGCACCGAGTGGTACGGGCCGACGATCAGGGCCGTGACGTACGTGGAGATGCGCGGCGTCGGCTCGAAGACCCAGGTGTCGTCCTTGGGCTCGGGCGTGGGGGAGTTCGAGATGACGGTCCAGCCGGCCGGCGCCTTCACGGTGAACTGGAACGTCGCCTTCAGGTCCGGCTGCTCGAAGCTCGCGAACACCCGCCGCGCGTCCGGCACCTCGAACTGGGTGTAGAGGTACGCCTGGTCGTCGACCGGGTCGACGAACTTGTGCAGGCCCTCGCCGGTGTTCGTGTACGCGCAGTCCGCGACGACCGTCAGCTCGTTGCGCCCCCGCTTCAGGTGCTTCAGCTTGATCCGCGAGTCCCGGAACACGGCGGCGACGTCCAGCGCGTGCCCGTTCAGGGTGACCTTGTGCACGGCCGGGGCGACCAGGTCGATGAAGGTCTCGGCCCCGTCCTCGGCGGAGTCGAAGCGCACGGTGGTCACGGACCGGTAGGTCGCTTCCTCCTGCGCGCCAGTGAGATCGAGGTCGATCTCGTACGAGTCCACGGTCAGCAGCTCGGCCCGCCGCTGGGCCTCTTCACGGGTCAGGTTCGTGCCAGGCACCCGGTCATCTCCTCGTTGTGTGACGTTTCCGGTCATCCTTCCACGGCGGGGCACTCCGGCGGAGTGGCGTTGCTGGTAGTAACCCGGGTAGCATCTTCCGTATGAAGATCAGTGTGAGCTTGCCGGAGGAAGATGTCGCCTTCGTCGATGACTACGCCGCCGAAACGGCTGCGGATTCCAGGTCCGCGGTGATACACGCCGCGATCGAGCTGCTTCGCGCCTCACGGCTCGAGGCGGACTACGAGGCGGCTTTTGCGGAGTGGGACGCGAGCGAGGACGCGGCGTTCTGGGATCAGTTCTCCGGGGACGGGATCGTCGATGAGGCGCGGTGACATCTACCTGGTCGACTATGAGCCGGCACGGGGAAGTGAGGCCAACAAGGCCCGTCCCGCGGTGATCGTCTCGAACGACGGGGCCAACGCGGTCGTGGAACGGACAGGGCGCGGTGTGATCACCCTGGTGCCCCTGACGACGAACACGTCTCGGGTCTATCCCTTCCAGGTGCTGCTCCCGGCGGCTGATTGCGGTCTGGTGAAAGACTCCAAGGTGCAGTGCGAGCAGGTACGCGCCCTCACCCTTGAGCGGCTGCTGCGACACATCGGCTCGGTGCCGCGGCAGCGTATGGCGGAGATCGACGTGGCGCTCCGGCGGCACCTCGTGCTCTGAACGCCGAAGGGGGCGGCCACCGTCACGGTGACCGCCCCCTTCACGTACGTACCGGCGTCAGGCGCCCTTCAGCTCCGCCGCCACCAGCTCCGCGATCTGGACCGCGTTCAGCGCGGCGCCCTTGCGGAGGTTGTCGTTGGACAGGAACAGCGCGAGGCCGTTCTCGACCGTCTCGTCGACCCGGATGCGGCCCACGTAGGAGGCGTCCTTGCCGGCCGCCTGGAGCGGGGTCGGGATCTCGGAGAGCTCCACGCCCTCGGCGTCCTTGAGCAGCTCGTAGGCGCGCTCCACGCTGATCGGGCGCTCGAAGCGGGCGTTGACCTGGAGGGAGTGGCCCGAGAAGACCGGGACGCGCACGCACGTGCCGGAGACCTTCAGGTCCGGGATCTCCAGGATCTTGCGGGACTCGTTGCGGAGCTTCTGCTCCTCGTCCGTCTCGAAGGAGCCGTCGTCGACGATCGAGCCGGCCAGCGGCAGCACGTTGAAGGCGATCGGGCGCTTGTAGACGCCCGGCTCCGGGTACGCCACGGCCTCACCGTCGTGGGTGAGCTCGGCGGCCTTCTCCGCGACGGCCTTGACCTGGCCGTCCAGCTCCGCGACGCCCGCCAGGCCCGAGCCGGAGACGGCCTGGTAGGTGGTGGCGACCAGGGCGGTCAGGCCCGCCTCCTGGTGGAGCGGCTTGAGCACCGGCATGGCGGCCATGGTGGTGCAGTTCGGGTTGGCGATGATCCCCTTGGGACGGTCCTTGATCGCGTGCGGGTTGACCTCGGAGACCACCAGCGGCACCTCGGGGTCCCGGCGCCAGGCGGAGGAGTTGTCGATCACCACGGCACCCTGCGAGGCGACCTTCTCGGCGAGCGCCCGGGAGGTGGCGCCACCGGCCGAGAAGAGCACGATGTCCAGGCCGGTGTAGTCGGCCGTGGACGCGTCCTCGACGGTCACACCGTCCAGGACGGAGCCCGCCGAACGGGCGGAGGCGAACAGCCGCAGCTCGTCGACCGGAAAGTTGCGTTCGGCAAGGATCTTGCGCATGACCGTGCCGACCTGACCGGTGGCTCCGACGATTCCGACCTTCACGGGGACTCCTCCGTACGTGCTTGCGGGCCTGGCGGCCTGGGTGCCGCACCCATGATGCGTATCACCTGGCCCGGCTTGTCCAATTCATTGTCCGGGACGTGAGAAGCAGCACGCGAGGGGACGGAAAGGGCGGGCGCCCGGTCCGGACGCCCGCCCTCACTCACCGTACGTACAGCGCTACGGAGTGACCTTGCCGATCACGACGCTGCCCGTGCCCGCGGCCGTGCCGCGCGCCGTCAGCAGCGACACCTCGCCGAAGAACTGCCGGCCCTCGGGGGCCGCGCCGTTCACCAGCACCTCGGCCGTGACCTGCGCGGACGCGCCGCTCGCCAGGGTGACGGGCTTGGACTCGTCGACCTTGAGCGTGCCGAGCGAGGACGAGAAGTACACGTCCTTGTAGTCGTACGTGGTCGTCCCGGCCGGCACCGCGTACCCCTCAACGACGATCGTGTACGTGCCGGGGGCGGGCTTCGCCACCGAGACCGACTCCTCGGAGTCACCGTCCGCGGCCTGCCCGACGACCTTGCCGTCCTTCAGGACGGTCAGGTCCAGGTCCGCGCCCTTGTCGGAAGTGTTGCCGATCACGACGTCCAGCCGCTCGACGCCCTCACCGACCACCACCGTGCTGGTCTGCGACTCGTGGTTCGCGATCGTCGGCGTGGCGACCTTCGCCGAGCCGAGCGAGCCGCCCTTCAGCCTGCCGTCGATCGCCGCGAAGGTGTTGGTGACCTTCCAGTCCACCGCCGCCGGTGTGCCGACCTTGGCCTCGGGGACCGTCCGCACGGCCGGGTCGAAGGCCGCACCGAGCACCGACACGTCCAGCTTGTACGGGTTGTCCAGGTCCGGCGACGTACGCCGGGCCTCGACCTCGATCTCCCAGACGCCCGGCGCCGGGTCGGCGTACGAGCGCGCGTCGGGGCGGCACGTGTTGGCCGGGTTGTAGTGCGGGTAGCAGACGTTCGACGCGGTGCTCTCGGACGGCACGCCGTACGGGTGGATGGAGATGAACCGGGTCTGGCTCTTCTCCTTCAGCCCGCCGATCGCGACCTCCAGCGCCTTGGCGCCCTCGGGCACGGTCACGAAGTACGACCTGTGGCTGTTGCGCTGCACGCTGCCGCTCGCCGAGAAGGTGTACGAGGGCTTCGCCAGGTCGTGCGCGACGACCACGGTGGCGAGGATCTGCTTGTCGACGCCCTCGGTGTCCTCGTCGTCCGCCTCCACGATCGCGCTGTGCACGCCCGCGGAGCCGGGCCTGGCCTGCACCTTGACGGTGACGGGCTTGTTCAGCGGCAGGTCCACCTCGTCGTCGCCGAGGATGCGGAAGGTGCCGTCGTTGTACTTCAGGTCCAGCTCGTGCTCGACCGGCCGGTCGGGCCCGGTCGTGCGCGTGATGGTGACGTCGTACACCTTCTTCTGGCCGACCTTCAGGCCGCCCTCACGGTCGTAGATACCCGTGCCGGGCTTGGTCAGGTGCTGGTCCAGCGCGGTGTCGACGGGGGCGGCGACCTTGTACTCGTGCGCCGTCGCACCGTCCTCGATCGACTCCCAGGCGTCGACGACGTCGATCAGGCCGGAGCCCTGCTCGTGCGCGGCGACACCGGAGATACGGTTCGCGGTGCTCGTCAGCGCGGTGCGCAGGCTCAGCGGCGACAGCTCCATGTTCTTCTGCTTGGCCGCCGAGATCAGCAGCGCGCTCGCGCCCGCCGCCTGCGGCGAGGACATCGAGGTGCCGTTGAGCATCCCGTACCCGGCGGGCAGCTTGTAGCTGGTCTCGGGCACTCCCGCACCCTCCATCCACAGGGGGATGGTGTTGACCGCCGAACCGGGCGCGGAGATCGTCGGGGTGAAGCCGCCGTCCTCACGCGGGCCGCGCGAGGAGAAGGGGAACATGGCGTACTTCTTCTCGACGACCGAGGCGTAGTTGGCCGCCCAGGTCTCCTTGGAGATGGCCGCGCCGACCGAGACGACCTTGTCGGCCAGGCCCGGGTCGCCGATCGTGTTGATGCCGGGGCCGGAGTTGCCGGCCGAGATGACCAGCTGGACACCGTAGGTGTCGATGAGCCGGCCGTACAGCGCGGCGCGCGCGTTGTCACCGGAGTTGAGCGCCGGCAGACCGCCGATGGACATGTTGACGATGTCCACGCCACGGTTGATGACGAGGTCCGCCATGCCCTCGGTCAGCGCGGTGTTGGTGCAGCCGCCCGACCAGGTGCACGCGCGCGAGGAGACGAGCTTGGCGCCGGGCGCGGCGCCGTTCATCTTGCCGCCGAACAGGCCGTTGGCGGCGGTGATGCCGGCGACGTGCGAGCCGTGGTCGGAGTTGACGATGCCGATGTTGACGTAGTCGGCCTTGTCGCCGTTCGCGTTGTAGACGACGTCCTTGCGGATCTCGACCACGAACGGGATGCGCTCGACGACCTCGGTCGCCGGGTTGTCCGTACCGAAGTGGCCGATCTGGAAGCCGTCCTTGTACGGCTTCATCGCCACGTCGTCGGTGAAGTCGGCGTTGTCGTTCAGGTCGACCCGGACGGTGCCGGCGGCCGCGTCGTACAGCACACCCCACGCGTCGGTGGTGTCGCCGTCCCGGTTGAGGTCGCCGGCCATGTCGCCGCCGCGCGTGACGGCCTCGGCGAACCGGCTGTAGGCGTGCTTGCCGGCCGGAGCGGTGAAGGTGCGCCCGCCGGCGGTGAACGTGGGCCCCTCCACGGCCACGTTCATCCGGCGCCAGGTGCCGTCTCCGTCCGTGACGGGGTGGGTGGCGGTGACCCAGTCGGTGATCTTGCGCTCACCGGTGGTGGTCTTCTGGAGCGCCGGGTGGTCGAGGTCGACCCCGGAGTCCAGGATGCCGATGGTCACGCCCCGGCCGTCGGCCTTGGGGTACTGCTTCACGAAGTCGACCGCGCCCGTCTCGAAGGACGGGTTGTACGGGTTCTTCGCGGGCGTCCTGGCGCTCGGGCCCGGGTACGTGGTGGTCGTACCGGCCGTGGCTCCCTCCCGTGCGGCGGACGTGCCCGCGTCGGGCGACGGGTCCTCCAGCTTGATCTCGTACTGGAGGTCGATGCCCTGGACGGACGGCAGCTTCGCGGCCTGGTCGAGCGCGGCCCCGGCCTTCGCGGTGGGCAGGGTGGCGCGGACGTAGCCGAGTTTGTCGTACGTCGTGCCGACCGTGGCGCCCGCGACGGCGTCCAGCTGCGCGGCGACCTGCTCGGTCTGGCCGGGCGCGGTGGCCACCATGACGGTGACGGTCTTCTGGCCCGTGGCCTCCGCCTCGGCCAGCCGCTCGGAGTCGGCCGAGCCGAGCTTGTCCGTGGTGGGGGACGAGGGCGCGGGCTTGGGGGGTGCGGGGTTCGCCGGGTCGTCGGCGGCGAAGGCGGGGGCGGTGCCGGCTGCCACGAGGGCGGCCACCAGGCCTGCGGCGGCGGCTACGCGGGCCGCGCGTCTGTGCCCGGGGATAGAGCTCCCTGATATGGGGCCCTGGGATTCGGGGGTGGTCATCAGCATCCCTGTTGGTGAAAGAGACAGTCCGGAATTCGGTGCCGGATGACCGCTCACCCTTTCGTAAGTGACCGGGTTTTGTGGAGGGTTGCCGAAGGCCAGGATGCGGTCATGGCGCACATCCGCCACTGCGGGATGTACGCCATGAGGAACGAACTGGGCTCAAAGCCCCATATGTAGTTGAGTGTTCAGCTTTTCAGGCCTCTTTGGTGCGTGCGTAGTGACGGGACGCCTTCGCGCGGTTGCCGCACACCGCCATGGAGCACCAGCGGCGCGTGCCGTTGCGCGAGGTGTCGAAGAAGTGCAGGACGCACGCCTCGTGGGCGCAGGCCCGGATCCGGTCGGGCGCGGTGCGCAGCAGGTGCAGGTAGTCGCGGGCGGCCGTCCAGGCCGGGCCCCAGGCCGGGTCGGCGAACTCCGGCTCCTCGCCCGGGCCTTCCGGGGTGAGCGTGGCGCGGATGCGGCCGTGGTCGAGGACGGCGTTCAGCCGGGTGGTGGCGGACCGGTCGCCGGGGGAGTCGACGAGCGCGGCGAGCGCGTCGCGGGCGACGAGGGTGTGCTCCAGGGTCGGCGCGTCGGCGGTGAACCGGGTGTCGAGGCCGGTGCTCGCCAGCCATACGGCCAGCCCGTCGGTGGCGGTCAGCAGGTCCTGGTGTGCGCCGTCGTGGATCCAGCGGGTGTTGAGCAGGTCGAGGCAGACCGGCTCGCCGACGAGCGGGCGGGGGTCGGGGGTGGTCATCTCGTCGTCTCCTCGTGCGCGCCACTAACCCCTCAAGCGTACGTGACCGGTTGACGGTCAATGATCTAACCTTTAAAGTCGAGTTAACAGGTTAGAGACCTGGTCCTGATGACGAGAGGGGTACGCCATGACGGCGGCCATCAGCACGCTGCGCACCGGCCACATCGGCCTCAATGTGACCGACATCGAAAGGTCCCTCGTCTTCTACGGCGACGTCCTCGGCTTCGACCTCCTCGTCGAGGGCAAGGAGGACGGCGAGCGGTACGCCCTCCTCGGCCAGGACGGCCGGCTCACCCTCGCCCTCTGGCAGCAGGCCGACGGCGCGTACGCCCCCGCCCTCGCCGGGCTCCACCACCTCGCCTTCGAGGTCGCCGCCATGGAGCAGGTCCGCGCCGTCGAGGCCCGACTGAAGGCCCGGGACGTCGACTTCGCGTACGACGGTGTCGTCGCCCACCGCGAGGGCGCGGCCTCCGGCGGGATCTTCTTCCACGACCCGGACGGCACCCGCCTGGAGATCTACGCCCCGACCGGCGCCGAAGACGCGGATGCCCCGCATGGCGCCGCTCCCACCTGCGGCTTCTTCTAGGAGGCGGGCCCCGTGACCAGCCCGTACCACCACGGCTCGCTCGCCGTGCAGACCCGCGTCGGCGTGCGCGAACTCGCCGACCACGTCGGCCGCTCCATCGGCCCCGGCATCCGCCCGGTCGCCGCCGCCTTCCTGGAGCTCCAGCCCATGCTCGTGATCGGCGCGGCGGACGAGGAGGGCCGCGTCTGGAGCTCCCTGCTGACCGGGCGGCCCGGCTTCGTACGGGCCACGGGGCCGCGTTCCGTGTCGGTCGCCGGCGGCGTGGCGGACGGCGACCCACTGTCCGCCGCGCTCGCCCGCGACGGCACCCCCGTCGGCACGATCGCCCTGGACCCGCGCACCCGGCGGCGGATGCGGCTGGGCGGCACGGCCCGGCCCAGTCCGGGCGGCCTGGCGATCGAGGCCGAGCGGGTCTTCTCCAACTGCCCCAAGTACCTCCAGAAGCGCGAGCTGTACGAGCCCGCCTCCGCCTTCGCCGCCGCCGCCCGGCGGCACGGCGTACGGCTGACCCCCGCCCAGACCGGCTTCGTCCGTGCCGCCGACACCTTCTTCATCGCCACCGTCGCCCCGGGACACGGCGCCGACGCCAGCCACCGGGGCGGCAACCCCGGCTTCGTGACCGTCGCCTCGCCCACCGAACTGAGCTGGCCCGACTACGCCGGCAACGCGATGTTCCTCACCCTCGGCAACCTGGAGGCCGACGCCCACGCCGGGCTGCTCTTCCTCGACTGGACCACCGGCACCACCCTCCAGCTCACCGGCACCGCCCGCGCCGTCTTCGACGACGAGGGCCGCACCGTCCGGTTCACCGTCGACCGCGTCGTGGAGACCGAGGGCGCCAACCCACTGCGCTGGTCCGCGCCCGCATACTCACCGGCGAACCCGCCCGTGTCCGTCTAACCTCGGCGCATGAACGAGAGGTTGAGAGTCGCGGCCTACGCCGTGTGCGTACGGGACGACCGGATCCTGCTGTCCCGGGGCACCGCCGACGACGGCACCAAGGAGTGGACCCTGCCCGGCGGCGGCATGGACCACGGGGAGGACCCCCTGGACACCGTCGTACGGGAAGTGGAGGAGGAGACCGGCTACCGCGCCGAGATGACCGCCCTCCTCGGCGTCGATTCCATACGGCGCCGCTACACCCGCCGTCTCGGCGGCGTCACCGACTTCCACGCCCTCCGGATCCTCTACGAAGGCCGGATCACCGGCGGGGAGCTGCGCCCCGAGGTCGGCGGCTCCACCGACCTGGCCGCCTGGCACCCGCTGGACGCCGTCCCCTCCCTCGTACGCGTCGGGGTCGTCGACACCGGGCTGCGGCTGTGGCGTGAACGGCCCGCCGCCGGGCGCCTCACGCACAACGGCTGAAACCCGCTCAACGCGACCCGGCCGGGCAACGCGCCACGCACCGCCGGAGTCCTGCCCCGTGACCACACGTCGCGCGGAGGGGATCCGACATGTCCGTACGCAAGGCACTGCCCGCGGCGGTGGTGGCCGCGGCACTCGCCGCCACCGCCTTCACCGCACCCGCCACGGCCGGGGAACGGACCGGGGAGCGTCACCGGGCCACCCAGGCGGCCATCGACGACCTCGTCCGGGCGGGCGTGCCCGGCGCGCTCGCCCAGGCCCAGGACCGCGACGGCACCTGGAACGGCACCGCTGGCGTCGCCGACCGCACCACCGGCCGCCCGCGCCTGCCGCAGGACCGCTACCGCGTCGGCTCCATCACCAAGCCGTTCGTCGCGACCGTCCTGCTGCAACTCCAGGCCGAAGGCCGCCTCGACCTCGACGACTCCGTCGAGCGGTGGCTGCCGGGCGTCGTGCGCGGCAACGGCCACGACGGCCGGAGGATCACACTGCGCCAGGTGCTCAACCACACCAGCGGGGTCTACGACATCACCTCGGACGCAGGCTTCCGGAAGAAGGTCTTCGGCCCGGACTTCCTCCAGCACCGCTACGACACCTGGACACCGCGCCAGATGGTGGCCACCGCGATGACACACCGGCCCGACTTCGCCTCGGGCACCGACTGGAACTACTCCAACACCAACTACCTCCTCGCCGGAATGGTGATCGAGAAGGTCACTGGCCGGCCGTACGGGAAGGAGGTCGAGCGCCGCATCATCAAGCCCCTGAAGCTGCGCGCCACCAGCGTCCCGGGCGCGGACGTCACGATGCCGAAGCCGAGCGGCCGGGCGTACTCGCGGCTCTTCGCCGGTCCCGACGCCGAGATCCACGACGTCACCGAGATGAGCCCGACCGTCGCCGGGCCGGCCGGCGAGATGATCTCCAACTCGGCCGACCTGCAGCGGTTCGTCCGCGCGCTCATGAGGGGCAGGCTGCTGCCGCCCCGGGAGATGAAGGAGATGACCGCGACGGTCCCGGTCGGGGAAGAGGTGCCGAGCGCCCGCTACGGCCTGGGCGTGAGCGTGCAGGAACTGAGCTGCGGCAAGGAGGTGTGGGGCCACAGCGGCGGCATCCACGGTTCCGGTTCGGGCGTGGTCGCCACGCGGGACGGGCGGCACTCGCTGGCGCTGAACGTCAACGGTGACTGGGCCGGCGACACCCAGCAGGTCGTCGAGGCCGAGTTCTGCGGCTGACCTGCCCTTCCTGTCCGGCCTGCCCCGCCTACCGCGGCAGGACGACGACATAGGCGGCCGGGGCACGGTCCCCGGCCGCCATCAGCGCCGTACGCACCACGACCGCCTGCTGCTCCAGGGCGTCGCGGAGCTTGCGGGGGGTGATGTGGACGACGGTGATCCCGAGCCGCTCCAGGTGCTCCCGCTTGGCGGTGTACTCCGTCCACAGCGTGTCGTCGTCCTGGCGCGGCGCGCGGGTGTCGAGTTCGACGGCGACGGCGTGGTCGGGCCAGTACGCGTCCACGCCACCCAGGTGCGGACCGCCCGGCAGCCGGAGGTCGACGTTCCACAACGGCTCGGGCAGGCCCTGGGTGCGCACCATCTCGTACAGCCGGTCCTCGGCCAGCGCCCGCCCCTCGGCGAGCAGCGAGTCCACGGCGTCCACGACGTGCGGCCGCGTCAGCAGCCGGAGCCGGTTCAACTCCCGTACCACCGCCGCCGGTTCGCAGTGCCCGCCCCGCACGGCCTCGGTCAGCAGCCGGCGTACGGTGGGGGCGTCGCCGATCTGCGCGACGGCGTCCGCCAGCGCGCGGGCCACCGGGGCGACCGGAAGGCCGGTGACGTCCACCGGCTTCGGCATCTCGTGCGTACGCACGATCCGTACGCACCCGGTGGAGCGCAGCCGCCGGGTGCGCGGCACCAGGACGTCGATGCGGTCCAGCGACAGCAGCGGCGGGGCCGCCGCGAAGCGGTACAGCGCGAGCGCGGCCGGCCCCGTGATCATCGCCTCGGACGGCTGCCGGTCGGCGTAGAGCAGGGCCGCGTGCAGCCGCTCCTCGCTGGTGGGCGGCCCGGGGTGCAGCAGGTACACCCCCGGCAGGAACTGCTGCCAGGGCCCACCGGCCCGGCACTGCGCGCCGGCCTCGGCGGCGGACACACCGTGCGCCCGCAACTGCGCGGCGGACATCACCCGGCGCCGGTCGTCGGCCAGGTGGGACAGGGGGCGGGGGGAGAGCGGGGTGTTCGTCATGCCCCGGGTTTTCCGCCAACCGGCCCGCCGCTAACCGCTGTTACACGTCCGTCGACAATCTGGGACTACCCCGTCCTAAAGTACGGACGTTCGACTGCCGATCAGGGACCCCGATCACGCCCCCGACCTGGTGCGGCGCCCTCCGCCCGGACGGGCGCCCGTCCCTGGAACAGGCGCCCGATTCCGGGCCGTCAGGCTGCCGCCGACGCGTCGCACGCCTGGGCGCGCAGGGCGCGGGCCAGGTCGTCGCGGGACTCCAGGACCAGGCGGCGCAGGGCGGGCGCGGCCGACTCGTGCGCGGCGAGCCAGGCGTCGGTGGCCTCCAGCGTGGCGGGGTCGTCCTGGAGGGACGGGAACAGGCCCCGCACCACGTCCATGCCGATCTGGATGGACCGCTCGGTCCACACCCGCTCGATCGCCGCGAAGTACTTCGGCGCGTAGGGAGCGATCAGCCCCCGCTGCGACGGCTGGCCGAAGCCCGCGATCGTCGCCTCCACCAGTGCGTTGGACAGGGCGTCCGACTCGACGACCTGTGCCCACGCCTGCGCCTTGACCGCCTCCGACGGGCGGGCCGCCAGGCAGCGCACCTGGTGGCGCTTGCCCGACGCCGTGTCGTCACGCGCCAGCTCCGCCGCGATCGCCGCCTCGTCGGCCCGGCCGTGCGCGGCCAGCGGCTCCAGGAACGACCAGCGCAGCTCCTGGTCCACGTCCAGACCGTCGATCTTCTCCGTGCCGTCCAGCAACCCCTCCAGCAGCCCGAAGTGCGCGTCCCTCGTGGCCGTCGCCGCGAAGAACCGCGCCCACGTCAGCTGGTGCTCACTGCCCGGCTCCGCCGCCCGCAGCTCCCGCAGCGCGCCCTCGGCCAGCAGCCGGCCACCCTCCTCGCGCCACGCAGGCGCCGCGTAGTGCACCAGCGCGGACCGCGCCCAGGCGTGCAGCATCTGCAGCACACCGATGTCCGACTCGCGCCCCGCGAACGCCAGCACCAGACCCACGAAGTCCCGCGCCGGCATCAGCGCGTCCCGCGTCAGGTTCCACAGCGCCGACCAGCACAGCGCCCGCGCGAGCGGGTCCCGCAGGTCGCCCAGGTGCGCGCGCAGCGTGGCCAGCGAAGCCTCGTCGAAGCGGACCTTGCAGTACGTGAGGTCGTCGTCGTTGACCAGCACCAGCGCCGGGCGTTCCCGGCCCGCCAGTTCCGCCACCACCGTCCGCGCACCGGTGACGTCCACCTCCGCGCGGGCGTACCGCACCAGCTCCCCGTCGTCCGACAGCCGGTACAGCCCCACCGCAGCCCGGTGCGGACGCGGCTCCCCGCCCTCCTGCTCCACGACCAGCTCCGCGACACGGCCGCCGTCCACGTCGTACGTGACCACCGGCGTCAGGGCGTTGACCCCCGACGTCTCCAGCCACGACCGGGACCACGCCTTCATGTCCCGTCCCGACGTCTCCTCCAGCACCGACAGCAGGTCGCCCAGGCGCGTGTTCCCGTACGCGTGCCGCTTGAAGTACCGGCGGGCGCCCTCCAGGAACGCCTCCCGCCCCGCGTACGCCACCAGCTGCTTGAGCACGGCCGCGCCCTTGGCGTAGGTGATCCCGTCGAAGTTCAGCTTGGCGTCCTCCAGGTCACGGATGTCGGCCGTGATGGGATGGGTGGAGGGCAGCTGGTCCGCCCGGTACGCCCACGCCTTGCGGTTGTTGGCGAAGGTCACCCAGCTGTTGGTGAAGCGGGTCGCCTCGGCCAGCGAGAAGGAGCCCATGAAGTCCGCGAAGGACTCCTTCAGCCACAGGTCGTCCCACCACTTCATGGTGACCAGGTCGCCGAACCACATGTGCGCCATCTCGTGCAGGATGACGTTCGCCCGGCGCTCGTACGCCGCCTGCGTCACCTTGCCCCGGTAGATGTACTCCTCGCGGAAGGTCACCATCCCCGGGTTCTCCATGGCGCCCAGGTTGTACTCGGGCACGAACGCCTGGTCGTACTTCCCGAAGGGGTACGGGTAGTCGAAGTTGTCGTGGAAGAAGTCGAAGCCCTGCTTGGTGACGAGGAAGACGTCGTCCGCGTCGAAGTGCTTCGCCAGGCTCTTGCGGCACATCGCGCCCAGCGGGATCTCCAGCTCACCGCGCCGGTAGGTGTCCGTCACACAGTGGTACGGACCGGCCACGACACAGGTGATGTACGTGGAGATCGGCGCCGTCTCGGCGAACCGCCACACCCCGCCCTCGCGCGACTCCTCCGCCCCGTTGCTCCACACCGTCCAGCCCTCGGGGGCGATCACCTCGAAACGGTACGGCGCCTTCAGGTCGGGCTGCTCGAAGTTGGCGAACACGCGCCGCGCGTCGGCCGGCTCGTACTGCGTGTAGAGGTAGACCTCGCCGTCCTCCGGGTCGACGAACCGGTGCATCCCCTCACCGGTGCGGCTGTAGGCGCACTGGGCGTCCACCACCAGCACGTTCTCGTCCGCGAGGCCGTCCAGCGCGATCCGGGAGCCGTCGAAGACGGCCGCCGGGTCCAGCTCCCGCCCGTTGAGCGTGACCGCGGTCACCGACGGGGCGATCAAGTCCACGAAGGTGGCGGAACCCGGCGCGATGCGGCGGAACCGGATCGTCGTCACCGAGCGGAACGTACGCCGCTCGGTCTCGCTCTCCCCGACGGCGGACCGCAGATCGAGCGCGACCTCGTACCCGTCGACGGACAGCAGGCCGGCCCGCTCACGGGCCTCGTCGCGGGACAGATTCTCACCGGGCACGGGCGGCACTCCTTCGTGGCTCGTTGTGACAGGAGCGATCCTCCCACGTGCCACTGACAGGCGGCACAAGGGAATGCCCGCGCACTGCCGGGTGTTGTGCCGGGGACGACCGCAGGCACAGATCACGAGGAGTGACATGTCCGAGAGCAGGACCACCGCCGACTTCTGGTTCGACCCCCTGTGTCCCTGGGCGTGGCTGACCTCCCGCTGGATGCTCGAGGTGGAGAAGGTCCGCCCGGTCGACGTGCGCTGGCACGTGATGAGCCTCGCCGTCCTCAACGAGGACAAGCTGGACCAGGTCCCGCCGGAGTACCGGGAGATGCTGGAGACCCAGGCGTGGGGCCCGGTCCGGGTCGTCATCGCCGCCCAGCAGCTGCACGGCGACGAGGTGGTCGGCAAGCTGTACACCGCGCTCGGCACGCGCTTCCACAACAAGGGCGAGGGCCCGACGCACACGGCGATCCGCGAGGCACTGGAGGACGTCGGCCTGCCGGTCTCCCTCGCCGAGTACGCCGGCAAGGACGCCTACGACGCCGAGCTGCGCGCCTCGCACAACGAGGGCATCGACAAGGTCGGCCAGGAGGTCGGCACCCCGGTCATCGCGGTGCCCGGGGCGGACGGCGAGCAGATCGCCTTCTTCGGCCCGGTCGTCACCCCCACCCCCAAGGGCGAGGAGGCGGCCAAGCTGTGGGACGGCACGCTGATGGTGGCGTCGATCCCCGGCTTCTACGAGATCAAGCGAACCCGCACCCAGGGCCCGGATTTCAGCAACCTGTAGAAAAGCCGCGCGTACAGAAGGCCCCCCGTGAGCCATGTCCTCACGGGGGGCCTTCCTTCATCCGCCTGCCCGGTGAAGGTTGAGAAGACGATCACGAGCAGGTCGTTTCACAGCGCCGTCGTCAGGGCGCGATCAGCGGCGTGCGCTCCTTGGCCTGGGCGTAACGCCTGGCCACGTCCTGCCAGTTGACGACCTCCCACATCGCCTCGATGAAGTCCACCTTCTGGTTCTTGTACTGCAGGTAGAAGGCGTGCTCCCAGGCGTCGAAGACCAGGATCGGCACCGAGCCCTGACCGACGTTGCCCTGGTGGTCGTAGACCTGCTCGACGATGAGGCGGCCGCTGACCGGCTCGTACGCCAGGACGCCCCAGCCCGAGCCCTGGGTGGTCGCGGCGGCCTTGGACAGCTGGGTCCTGAACTTGGCGAAGGAGCCGAAGGACGCGGCGATCGCGTCCGCGAGCTCGCCCACGCCGTCCGCCGCCAGCGGCTCGCCACCGCCGCCGTTCTTCTTGCCGGTCATGTTGTGCCAGTAGATGGAGTGCAGGATGTGGCCGGAGAGGTGGAACGCGAGGTTCTTCTCCAGGCCGTTGATCGAGCCCCACTGCTCCTTGTCGCGCGCCTCTTCCAGCTGCTCCAGGGTGTCGTTGGCGCCCTTGACGTAGGCGGCGTGGTGCTTGTCGTGGTGCAGCTCGATGATCTGCGGGTTGATGACCGGCTCGAGCTCCGCGTAGTCGTACGGAAGTTCAGGAAGTGTGTAGATCGCCATGTCCGAGCCCTCCGACTGCTGCTGCATTCTGCGGCTTATTGCAAACCTTGTGCAAGTGCAGGCTAACAGCAGGAGGGCCCGGAAGTTGATCAGCCCTTGGTCCTAGGGCGCGCGTCCCGGCGCGCGTCCCTGGCGATCACCGCCAGGTCCGGGAAGTCGGTCACCACCGCGTCCACCCCGAGCGCGAAGTGGCGGGCGTACTCCCCGAAGGCGTCCCCGAAGGCGTTGGGGTCGGTGCCGCGCCGCAGCTCCGCCGGGAGGTACTGGTTCTCGGCGCGGAAGGTGTACGCGCCGACCTTCAGCCCCGCCGCGTGGGCGTCCGCGAGCAGGGTCGAGGGCGGCACCAGGGACGACTTGTCGGGGCCGATCCACTGCGCGTACGCGGCGATCGCCCGCAGCCCGGCCGGGGTCATCATGTCCCGGTACGTCAGGGGATGCCCGTACGGGCCGCCACTGGTGCCGAGGGCCTGCCAGAGCGGGACGCGCAGCCGCTCCTCGGCGAGCCGCAGCAGGCTGGACGGCTCGAAGGACTGGATCACGCACTCGCGCGGGCCGAGCCGGTTGCGGCGGACGAGATCCGCGAGGACGGGCTCCAGGGGCAGGCCCAGGGAGCGGAAGTACGACGGGTGCTTGGTCTCCGGGAAGACGGTGACGGTCCGCCCGTGGCGCCGGGACAGCCGGCGCGCCAGATCGACCACCTCCTGGAAGGTCAGCACTTCCTGGTGCCCGTCGAAGACGGTGTTCCGGTTCCGTACGAGGGGGAGGCGTTCGACCGCCCGCAGGGTCTTCAGCTCCGCGAGCGTGAAGTCCTCGGTGAACCAGCCGGTGACGGCCCGCCCGTCGACGGTCCTGGTGGTGCGGCGCCCGGCGAACTCGGGGCGCCGGGCGACGTCCGTGGTGCCCGAGATCTCGTTCTCGTGGCGCACCACGAGGTGGTGGTCCCTGGTGGGGACGAGGTCCGGCTCGATCCAGTCGGCGCCGGTCTCGACGGCGAACGTGTAGGACGCGGCGGTGTGTTCGGGGCGCCAGCCGGCCGCGCCCCGGTGGCCGATCACCACCGGCCGGGGGGCGACGGCCGCCGCATAGGCGGGGGCGGCGGATACGGAGGGGGTGGCGGATACGGAAGTGGCGGCGGCGGTCGCGCCCGCCGCGAGGAGTACCGAGCGACGTCTCATGGGCCCGGACGGTAAGGGCACGACAGGGGCGCGCCCAGGCCACTTCACGCGCTGTGCGGGCGGTTTTCACCCCCCGTACCGCACCCGACCGCACCCGACCGCACCCGACCGCACCGGACCCGCACCGCACCGCGCAAACGGCAGGAGCCCGGCGCATGACGCGCCGGGGCTCCTGCCACAAGACGGATCAGGCGGACCTGACCGCCACCAGCTTCTGCCGGACGAACCCGACGACGGCCAGGAACAGCGTCAGACCGCCCGTGTAGTACAGCTGCTCTCGGGTGCCGGCGTCGCGCGCCATCAGGACGAACACCGCTGCCATGCCGGCCAGCGCCACCCACGTCAGGTACGGGTAGAGCCACATCTTCACGACCAGCTTCTCGGGCGCCTCGCGCTCCAGCCGGCGGCGCAGCAGCAGCTGCGAGACGGCGATGAAGAACCACACGACCAGGATGATCGCCCCGATCATGTTGAGCAGCCAGGCGAACAGGTCGTCGGGCCGCCAGTAGCTGAGCAGCACGCACACGAAGCCGAACACGGACGACGCCAGCACCGCGATGCGCGGCACCCCGCCGGAGACCTGCCCGAGCAGCTTCGGGCCCATACCGCGCGCCACCAGCGAGCAGGCCATGCGCGAGGCGCCGTAGATGTTGGCGTTCATCGCCGAGAGCAGGGCGATCAGCACGACCACGTTCATGATCTGGCCGGCGGCCGGGATGCCCAGGAAGTCCAGCGTGGCGACGTACGGGCCCTTCTCGGCGACCGACTCGTGCGTCCAGGGCAGCAGGGTGACCACGACGGCCATCGACCCGACGTAGAAGATCGCGATCCGCCACATCGCCGTACGTACGGCCTTGGCGACGCCCTGGACCGGGTGCTCGGACTCGGCGGCGGCGATGGTGACCGTCTCCAGGCCGCCGTACGCGAAGACGGAGGCGAGCAGGCCGACGATCAGTCCCTCGGTGCCGTTGGGCATGAAGCCGCCGTGGCCGGTGAGGTTGGTGGCGCCGGGGGCGTCGGTGCCGGGCAGCACGCCCGCGATGGCCAGCACGCCGATGCCCAGGAAGAGGACGATCGCGCCGACCTTGAGGGCGGCGAACCAGAACTCGAACTCGCCGAAGTTCTTCACGGCCGCCAGGTTCGTGGCGCAGAACAGCGTCATGAACAGGGCCACCCACGCCCACTCCGGGGTGCCGGGGAACCAGCTCACCATGATCTGCGCGGCGCCCATGCCCTCCAGGCCGACCGCCACGCACAGCAGGAACCAGAAGGACCAGCCGGCCGTGAAGCCCGCCCACGGGCCGATGGCCCGCTCGGAGTGCACCGAGAACGAGCCGGAGGCCGGATTGGCCGCCGACATCTCGCCCAGCATGCGCATCACCAGCATGACGAGGGCGCCGGAGATCGCGTACGCGAGGATGATCGACGGACCGGCGGCCGCGATGGCCTGGCCGGAGCCGACGAACAGCCCGGCGCCGATGACGCCGCCGAGGGCGATCATCGACAGATGGCGTTGCTTGAGGCCGTGCGAGAGCGGCGCGTCGACCGGCGCCGGCTCCACCGGCGTCGAGTCGGCGGGCGCGGAGGTCCGAGACATGGGCATGCCCTGTTCAGTAGCTGAGACGGGGTGCGGGTGCGTGTGCGACCCGACGAGTCCGGGCGCGGCCCACAGTCTGGGCGGGCACACCGCTCACAGGGAACATCCGCCCGCTATACGGACACCGTGCTCACACAATGTGAAGGATCACCTACACAACCATCACATGGAACGGGTACGCAACTCCCGCACCCACGCCACCACCAGTACCGCCCCGGTCGCCGCCGCCGACCACAGCACCTGCGGCCGCGCCCCGTCGTCCAGCAGCATCAGCACCAGCACCGCCGCCATGGCCGCCAGCGCGGCCCACGTCAGCCACGGGAAACCCCACATCCGAAGCGTCAGCTTCTGGGGCGCCTCGGTCTCGATCCGCCGCCGCAGCCGCAGCTGCGACACCGCGATCAGACCCCAGACGAACAGCAGGACGGCCCCGACCGCGTTCAGCATGTAGAGGAACACCGAGTCCGGCCACTTCAGATTGAGCAGTACGGAGACGAAGCCGAACGCCACCGACGCCAGCACCGCCCTGCGCGGCACCCCGCCGCCCGACACCGCCAGCAGCCCCTTCGGTGCCTCGCCGCGCTCCGCGAGCGAGAACACCATCCGCGACGAGCCGTACAGGTTGGCGTTGAGCGCCGACAGCAGCGCCACGAACACGACCACGTTCATGATCTGCCCGGCGGCCGGCACCCCGATCGCGTCCAGCACCGCGACGTACGGGCTCTGCCCCGGCTCCATCGACGTCCACGGCAGCAGCGTCACGACGACCAGCATCGAACCGACGTAGAACAAGAGGATCCGCCACACCGCGCTGCGCACCGCCCGCGCCACATTGCGCGCCGGGTCCTCCGACTCGGCGGCGGCGATCGTCACGACCTCCAGCCCGCCGAACGCGAACACCACCGCGAGCACCCCGGAGACGACTCCGTCCCAGCCGTTCGGCAGGAAACCACCCTGCCCGGTGAGGTTCGCGAGCCCCACCGGCTCCGTGTCCGGCAGCCATCCGGCGACCGCCAGCACGCCCAGGCCCAGGAACAGCACGATCGCGCCGACCTTCAGCGCCGCGAACCAGAACTCGAACTCACCGAAGTTCTTCACCGCCGCCAGGTTGGCGACCGTGAACACCACCATGAAGATCAGCACCCAGGTCCACTGCGGAACCCCCGGCACCCAGCCGTTGGCGATCCGCGCCGCGCCCGTCGCCTCCACCGCCAGCACGACCACGAGCAGGAACCAGTACAGCCAGCCGACCGAGAACCCGGCCCAGCGCCCCAGCGCCCGCTCCGCGTGCACCGAGAACGCGCCCGACGCGGGCATCGCCGCCGACATCTCCCCGAGCATTCGCATGATCAGCATCGCGAGCGCGCCCGCGATCAGATACGACAGGACGATCCCCGGCCCGGCGACCGCGATCCCGGCGCCCGAGCCGACGAACAGTCCGGCGCCGATCACCCCGCCCAGGCCGAGCATCGTCAGGTGCCGCTGCTTCAGCCCGTGCGACAGAGGCTCGGGCGCCGGGGCGAGCGGCGTGGGCGGGGCCGTGGGCGGGGCGTCGTGCATGGCGCTCGTACTCTCAGGTATTTGGAAGGACCCCACAGTCTCTCCGGGAACCGGCCCCTGGCGCAAAAGGGACCCTCCACCCGACCTCCCCAGTGACGAGCATCACGCCCGCCGAGGCATATCCCCGGCCCTTTGTACGAACCCCACCAACGCTCCGTCAGCCGCTTTGTGGTCGGCGGACGGTGATCGGTCGTTCACTCGTGGGCTACGGTCAGCAGGTCCTGACCTGTCCTCACCCCGCCGGAGTCCCGATGAGCACCGCCGCCGCCCCCGCCCGTACCGGAGTGGTCCTGGCCGACCTCCTGCCTTCCAGTCGTGTGCGCGACATCGCGCTCGTGGCCGGCGGCGCCGCGCTCACCGGCATCGCCGCGCAGATCGCCGTGCCGGTCCCCGGCTCGCCGGTCCCGGTCTCCGGCCAGACCTTCGCGGCCCTGCTCGTCGGCACCGCCCTCGGCGCCCGCCGCGGCTTCCTCTCCCTCGCGCTGTACGCGGTGGCGGGCATGGCCGGCGTGCCGTGGTTCGCCCAGGCCACGTCCGGGTACGCGATGCCGTCCTTCGGCTACATCCTCGGCATGCTGCTCGCCGCCACCGTCGTCGGCGCCCTCGCGCGGCGCGGCGCCGACCGCTCCGTCCCGCGCATGGCGGGCACCATGGCGCTCGGCTCCCTCATCATCTACGCGGTCGGCGTGCCGTACCTGGCCCTCGCGGCCGGCATGACGCTGCCGCAGGCGGTGACGGCCGGCCTGGTGCCGTTCCTGATCGGCGACGCGCTGAAGGCGGCCCTCGCGATGGGCCTGCTGCCCACGGCGTGGAAGGTCATCGGCCGCAAGGGCTGACGTAGTTTTTGCTGAAGAGGTTCGCCGGGTCGTACCGCTCCTTGACCCGCGCGAGCCTCTTCTCCGTCTCCGGGTCGAACAGTCCCGCCCTGTCCCCGCCCCCGAAGCAGAAGTTGAGCGACCGGCCGAGCGTCACCGGCGCGAGGGCCGCGAACACCTCCCCGTACAGGGCCCGTACGGCAGGCAGGTCCGTGCCGTCCAGCCCCGACAGGACCTGCACCAGGAAGCGCGCCTCGCGGTGCGGCACGGCATTGGGGTGGTCCTCGGTCAGCGCCCCGCCCAAGTGCCTGACCTGCGTCACCGTCCACACCGGGGACTCCGGCCCCGTCAGCGCCAGCAGCCGCCGGGCGTCCGCGCCGGACAGCTCACGCACCATCACGTTGTCCCCGTAGTACGCGTGCGGCCGCTCAGGGTCGCTGTGGATCGTCGCCGACTCGGTGTACGGCATCTCCCGCAGCGTGTCCTGCACGCACGGGCCGATGGCCCGCAGCGGCTCCACCAGCCGCTCGCCCTCCGCGGCGCTCCCGGTGTACGCGACCCGGACCGACGCCGTGTACCGGCCGCGCAGATGCTCCGGTACGAACGGGACGTCGGGGAAGACCATCACGCTCAGGGCCGACGTCACCGTGTCCGGCACGGTCCGCGTCCACTCCAGGTACGTCCGCACCGCCTCGTCCACCAGCCCGCCCTCGAACATCAGCGACCCGCCGTACAGCCGGGTCACCGGCACCAGGCCCACCTCCATCGCGGTGACGACGCACAGGGCGTGCCCGCCGCCGAGCAGCGCCCCGTACAGCTCGGGCTCGGCCCGGGCGGTCACGTGCCGCAGCTCCCCGTCGGCCGTCACCACCTCCAGGGCGCGCACATGGTCCGCGGCGTACCCGAACTCCCGCGCGAGCACGCCCAGCCCGCCACCCAGCGTGTACGAGACGGCGCCCACGCCCGGCGCGGACCCGCTCAGCGGCGCCAGCCCGTGCGGCGCGGCCGCCTCGACGACCCGCCCCCAGCGGACGCCCGCCTCGATCCGGGCGGTGCGCGCCTCGGCGTCGATCCGCACGCCGTCCATGCGGCGCGTGGAGACCAGGACGCCGCCCTCCGCCGCCCCTGGCAGCCCGTGCCCGGTGGCCTGGACGCCGACCGGCAGGCCGCGCCCGGCGGCGTACGCGACGGCCCGGCGTACGTCGTCGGCGCCCGTCGCCGCGACGACCAGGTCGGGGCGGTGGGTGAAGCCGGTCTGGAACCCGGCGAGTTCGGCGTCGTACCCGGCGCCGCCGGGGCGATACGTGATCATGGAAAAGGCCCTCCGTCCACTCGGTGGTGTACGGAGAGCCTTTCGCTCATACCTGACAGAACCGGTCAGGTATTGACCTGCCGCTTGCGGGCCCGGTCGAGCACGACACCGATGGTCACGACGATGACGGCGACGGCGACCGAGGACAGCACGACCTCACGGTTGTCCTTGTCGTAGACCATGTAGGCCAGGACGAAGGTGATCATCGCGGCGGTCGCCCACGTCAGGTACGGGAAGAGCCACATCCTCACGGTCAGCTTCTCGGGCGCCTCGCGCAGCAGGATTCCGCGCATCCGCAGCTGGGTGAAACAGATCACCAGCCAGACGAACAGCGCGACCGCGCCGGAGGAGCTCAGCAGGAAGTCGAAGACCGTGTCCTTGTACGCGTAGTTCGCCCACACCGCGCCGAAGCCGAAGACCACCGAGCCCAGGATCGCGGCGGTCGGCACGCCCTTGGCGTTGACCTTGGCGAAGGCCTTCGGCGCGTCTCCGCGCTCACCCAGCGAGAACGCCATGCGGGAGGCCGTGTACAGGCCCGAGTTCAGGCAGGACAGCACGGCCGTCAGGACGATCACGTTCATGATCTGGCCGGCGTGCGCGATGCCGATGGAGTCCAGGGCCGCCACGTACGAGCCCTTCTCGACGATCGACTCGTCGTTCCAGGGCAGGAGGGTGAGGACGACGAAGACCGAGCCCAGGTAGAAGACCGCGATACGCCAGATCACGCTGTTGGTGGCCTTGGTGACCGCACGGCGCGGGTCCTCCGACTCACCGGCGGCCAGCGTGACGATCTCGCTGCCCATGAAGGAGAAGACGACCATCAGTACGCCGGTGAGGATGGCGCCGGCGCCGTTCGGGAAGAAGCCGCCGCTGTCGGTGAGGTGGGCGAAGCCCGCGCCGGGGTTGTCGGAGCCGGGCAGGAAGCCGAACACCGCCAGCAGGCCGACGACCACGAACGCGCCGATGGCGACGACCTTGATGCCCGCGAACCAGAACTCGAACTCGCCGTAGGAGGAGACGGAGACCAGGTTCGTCGCCGTCAGCACCACCATGACGATCAGCGCCCAGGCCCACTGCGGCACGGCCGGGATCCAGCTCTCCAGGATCACCGCACCCGCGGTCGCCTCGACCGCCAGCACCACCACCCAGAAGAACCAGTACAGCCAGCCGATCGAGAAGCCCGCCCAGCGGCCGAGCGCGCGGTCGGCGTACGCGGAGAAGGAGCCCGAGTTGGGGCTCGCGGCCGCCATCTCGCCGAGCATCCGCATCACGAACACGACCATCGCGCCGACGAGGGCGTACGAGATGAGGATGGCCGGGCCGGCCTTGGCGATACCGCCGGAGGACCCGACGAACAGGCCGGCGCCGATCACTCCACCGATGGCGATCATGGAAAGGTGGCGGTTCTTGAGCCCGGCCTTGAGACCGTCGGAAGGCTGCGGAGTACCGGGTTCGCCGGTCGTTCCGCCTTCCTTCCGCAGGGTCGACTGCGTCGTCATGGACGAATCCTTATGTCTGGGGTGCACTCGGGTCACGAGCCCGTGCATGGAAACCCGAGACGGTGAGAGGTCGAAAGGCCCGATTCCGGATCGTGATACGCGGGCCCCGCTGACAGCTGCCCCGTGCCGTGCGTGCCACACTCGGACCCATGCGCGTGTACCTCGGCTCCGACCATGCCGGCTTCGAACTCAAGAACCACCTCGTCGAGTGGCTCAAGGCCCACGGCCACGAGCCCGTCGACTGCGGCCCCCACATCTACGACGCCCAGGACGACTACCCGCCGTTCTGCCTCCGCGCGGCCGAGAAGACCGCCGCGGACCCGGACAGCCTGGGCATCGTGATCGGCGGCTCCGGCAACGGCGAGCAGATCGCCGCGAACAAGGTGAAGGGCGTGCGGGCGGCGCTGGCCTGGAGCGAGCAGACCGCCGCGCTCGGCCGCGAGCACAACAACGCGAACGTCGTCGCCATCGGCGGCCGGATGCACTCCGTGGAGGAGTCCACGAAGTTCGTGGAGACCTTCCTGGGCACCCCGTACTCGGGTGAGGAGCGTCACACCCGCCGCATCGAGATGCTCTCGGCGTACGAAACCACCGGCGAGCTCCCCCCGATCCCGCCCCACCACCCCCAGCAGCCCTGACCCCGTAAGCGCGCCCGCAGCCGCCCCGCTTGTGGGCAGTCGTTCCGCAGGGCGGTCCCCCTGCCCCTCCCCGTCGCGGGCAACCGCCCCGCCGGGGGCTCGCTGTCCCTTCCCCGTTGTGGGCAGTCGTTCCGCAGGGCGGAACGGGTGGGCACAACGGAACGGGGCGGCGCCCTTTCTCGGTGCCCCCCGGAGCGGTGCCGGACCGGCGGCGGCCCCCGGTGGGTGGGGGCGACCCTGCACGGCCACACCCGGGCGGTCCGCCGGGTGCAGGCCGGTTCGCCGACGAACACCGTAGGAGCATCGACGCCATGCCCGAAGGGCATACGATCCACCGCCTCGCCGAGGACCACCTCGCCCGCTTCGGCGGCCACACCGTCCGCGTGACCAGCCCCCAGGGCAAGTTCTCCGACAGCGCCGCCCTCCTCGACGGCCAGGTCCTCCAGACCGTCGACGCGCACGGCAAGCACCTGTTCCTCGGGTTCGCGGACAGCGGCTGGGTGCACATCCACCTCGGGCTCTTCGGCAAGCTCGGCTTCGGTACGACGCCCGCGCCGCCGCCCACCGAGACCGTACGCCTGCGGCTGGTCAACCACGCGCACTACGCGGATCTGCGCGGGCCCACCACCTGCGCCCTGATCACCGAGCCGGAGAAGCGGGCGATACACGAGCGGCTCGGGCCGGACCCGCTGCGACACGGCGACGACCCCGACAGGGCGTGGCGGCGGATCTCCAGGAGCCGCACCACCATCGCCGCCCTGCTCATGGACCAGAAGGTCATCGCGGGCGTCGGCAACGTCTACCGCGCCGAGGTCCTCTTCCGGCACGGCATCGACCCCTACCGCGCGGGCAAGGACCTCGCCCGGGCCGAGTGGGACGCGATCTGGGCCGACCTCGTCGCGCTGATGCGCGAGGGCGTGCGCAACAACCGCATCGACACCGTCCGCCCCGAACACACCCCCGAGGCCATGGGCCGCCCGCCGCGGGTGGACGACCACGGCGGCGAGGTGTACGTCTACCGCCGGGCCAACCTGCCCTGCCACATCTGTGGCGGCGAGATCCGCACCGCCGGTCTCGCCGCCCGCAACCTCTTCTGGTGCCCGACCTGTCAGAAGCCGTGAGGCAGCCAGGGCGCGACCGGTGAGCCGAAGGCCAGGGAGGCCTCGGCCAGGGCACCCTGCCGCTCCTCGCGCACCAGGCCCGCGCCCGCCAGCGACGCGAGGGACGTCCCGCCCAGGTACGCCGCGCCCAGCTCCCGTACCGACAAGGAGAGGTCCGCCGGGTCCTCCGTACGCGCGCACGTCGCGCCCTTGGTGTCGCCCGACAGCCGCCAACGCCCCGTGTTCCACGGGCAGAAGGCGTCGTCCACCGCCAACACCACGTCCACCGGGGCCTGGTACGTACGGGCCTCCAGCGCCGCGGGCAGGTCCACGAGGCGTACGTGCAGCCCGTCCTGGACACGCAGGTTGCAGCGCCGGATGTCGGAGACCAGGTGCTGCCAGGGGTCGTCCACCGGACGGTTGTGAACCTGGAGAATCGACATCAGGTCGATCCCGAACAGGAAACGCCACACCGCCGCGTACGCCGCCGGGTCCAGCGCGCCCATGTGCCGCAGCCGCACCGTCCCCTTCGGGCCCGCCGCCTCCCACTCCGGCTTGGTGCTGTACAGCGCGAAGCCGACGGTCTCGCCGTCCCGCTCGGCCAGCACGCACTGGAGCGGTGACCCGCCGCCCCGGTCCCCCGGAGGGTCCAGCAGCGGGAGCCGCTCCCAGCCCGGCCGGCGGGCCAGCATCCCCGGCCGCTCCGGCACCAGCCGCGCGTACACCGCCTCGCACGCGGCGCTCGCCTCCGCGGGCGCCACGAGCCGCAGCGCTACGTCATCCGTCCCCGGCGGAACGGACAGACGCACCCGATTCGTGTCGATCTCGGCGCGCAGCTGCCTGGTGGCGATGCCGTAACCGAACCGCCCGTAAATGGCCGGTTCCGACGCCGTCAGCACGGCCAGCGGCTCACCCCACGCGAAGACGTCGTCGAGCTGGCGCCGCATCATCGACGTGAGGATCCCGCGCCGCCGGTGCGTCGACGCCACGCTCACCATCGTCACGCCCGCCGCCGGCATCACAGCGCCGCCCGGCACGGACAGCCGGAACGAGAACGCCCCGGCCGTACCGACGCACACGTCCCCGTCCCAGACGCCGAGCGAGCGCTCACGCTCGGTGAGGGCGTCCCACAGTTCCCGCTCCTGCGGGGCCTCCGCCACGCCGCCGAAAGCCAGCTCCAACTGCCCGTACCAGTGGTCCCATTCGGCCGACCGCAGCACCCGTAAGTCTGTCGTCATATGCCATGCGTATCAGGCGCGAGCCACCGCGGCGACCCAATTTCGAACGCAATGTCACAGGGGTCCCCCTGCACGGGGCCCCACCGGGTGGATAGGGTCCAGGCCAATGGCCCGCAGCGCACGAATGGACGCGTATCTGGCCCGGATGCGGAAGAACGCACGCCGGGTCAAAGTCGGCCTGCGCAAATCCGGCGTCGACTACTTCCGCGGCGACGGCTCCGACTGGATCGCCCTGGTGGGCCTGCTGCTCACCATCCCGGCGATCACGCTCCTCACCATCGCCACCCCCGTGTGGGCCGCGCCCGCCGCACTCGTCCTGCCCATCGTGGCGGGCGGCCTGCTGCTGCGCCCGGCCAGCCTGCTCGGCCTGTACGCGGCGGCCGCCGGCGCCCTGATCGTCGAGTCCGCCATCCTCGGCCCGTACACCGAGGGCGCGGCCCGCGTCACGCCCGGCACCGTCCTGGTGGTGGCCGCGTGCGGGCTGTTCGGGCTGCTGATCGCCCAGTTCCGGGCCCGGGTGGGCGTGCCGTGGCGGCGCGGCGGCACCATGCTGTTCGACCTGCGCGAACGCATCCGGGTGCAGAGCGCCCTGCCCCCGCTGCCCAAGGGCTGGCACCACGAGATGGCGCTGCGCCCGGCGGGCGGCCAGTCCTTCTCGGGCGACTTCGTCGTCGCGGCCCGCACGAACGGCGGCCGCACCCTGGAGGTCGTCCTGACCGACGTGTCCGGCAAGGGCATGGACGCGGGCTCCCGCGCCCTGCTGCTGTCCGGCGCCTTCGGTGGACTGCTCGGCTCGCTGCCGCCGCACGGCTTCCTGCCGGCCGCCAACGGCTACCTGCTGCGCCAGGACTGGGACGAGGGCTTCGCGACCTCCATCCACCTGGTCCTCGACCTCGAATCGGGCGACTACGAGCTGCTGTCGGCGGGGCACCTGCCGGCGCTCCAGCTGCACGCGGGCAGCGGCCGGTGGGAGGAGAAGTCCGGCGAGGGCCCGCTGCTGGGCGTGTACGACCGTGCCGAGTTCCACCCGGTCAAGGGCTCGCTGCGGCCCGGTGACGTCCTGATGCTGTTCACCGACGGCCTGGTCGAGGCGGCGGACCGGGACATCACCGAGGGCATCGACCGGCTCACCGGCGAGGCCGACCGCTATGTCACCGCCGGCTTCGAGGGGGCGGCCTGGCACCTGATCGAGGCGTGCGCGAAGGACGTCAACGACGACCGGGCGCTGCTGCTCATCACCCGTGACGCGTAAGGGGTAGCTCTTGTTGACTCTCGCCGAGGTCGAGGCGATCGCCCGCGAGGCCCACGTCGGCCAGACCGACAAGGCGGGCCGCCCCTACGCCGAGCACCTCCAGGCGGTCGCGGAAGGGGTACGGGCCCGGGGCGGCAGCGACGAGCAGGTCGCCGCGGCGTGGCTGCACGACGCCGTGGAGGACGACCGGCTGCCGGAGGAGTGGCTCCGGGGCGCGGCCCTGCCGCAGGCGGTCAAGGACATGGTGCTGGCGCTCACCAAGCGGCCGGGCGAGGACCTGGAGGCGTACACCGCCCGTGTCCTGGCCGTGCCGGGCGCTCGCCTCGTCAAGGAGGCCGACCTGGCGCACAACGCCGACCCGGACCGCCTCGCCGTCCTGGACGAGGCGACCCGGGCCCGGCTGACGGCCAAGTACGCGAGGGTCCGCGCCCTGCTGGGCCTCAGCGGCGGCTGAGGTCTGGTACGTCGCGGCGGAATGCCCACTCCATCTTCGGCTCGGTCACCCACCGCAGCGCCCGCCGCACCGGCGGGGTGCACATCGCGGTCACCGCGGCGGCGAACACCACCGTGACGACGACCCGCCCGAGGGGCGTGTCCAGCCGGTACGCCGGGACGAGCGCCCAGTACTCCATGCCCTTCACCAGGAACCCGTGCAGCAGGTAGCCGCAGATGGTGCCCGCCCCGAGGACGGTGAACCAGGTCCGCCGGCGCGGCACCCAGGCGAGGAAGGCCGCGGTCAGCACCAGCGCGCAGCCGAACAGCGAGACCGTCATGACCGGCCCCGCCCACCAGGGCGCGTCCAGCTCCTCGGCGCTGGTGGAGCGGTAGAACCAGCCCATCCGGATGTCGGGCGCGATCCAGTACGTGAACGCCAGCGCGCCCAGCGCGACCGGTACGGCGAGCAGCCGTGCCGCCCGGCGCCGCAGCAGCTGGAAGTGCTCGGGCTTCAGCGACAGGCCCAGGACGAAGAACGGCAGGAACTGCAGCACCCGCTGGAGGTCCAGGTCCTGGCCGATGCCGGGGGTGAGCGAGCCGAGCGCGGCGATGACCAGGGCGACGGGCAGCGGGTGGCGGATGGTGCGCCACAGGGGCGTGGACAGCCGCCAGACGAACAGCGCGATGAGGAACCAGGTGAGGTAGATGGGGTCGGTCAGGCTGATGGCCTGGTCCGGGGTGCCGCCGTACCAGCGCCGGTAGAGGGAGTACGCCACCTCGAAGACCAGGTACGGCACGACGAGGCCGGTGACCAGGCGCTTCAGCTGGTCGGGGCGTCCGGTGAAGCTCCGCGAGAAGTAGCCGGAGATCACGATGAACGCCGGCATGTGGAAGGTGTAGACGAACATGTAGAGCGCCCGCGTCGCCCGGCTGCCGTCCATGACCGGCTCCCACGCGTGCGCCACGGCCACGAGCACGATCGCCAGGTACTTGGCGTTGTCGAAGAACGCGTCCCGGCCGGGTCTGTCCGTCCCGCGCTCGCGGGTGCTCGTGGTGGTCTCGGGCTCCCGGACCGGCGGGAGCAGGGCCTGCTGATTTCCATGCGGAGCCTGGAACATTTGAGGCACCCTAGCGACGCCTCCACCAATTCGTAAAACCCGCTGTGCGGCCCTCGTATTCGTATCTGACACCACCCCCAACCGCCACCTATGCCCCAATTAATCCCCCTTATATGGGGCATATTGCCACGCTGTCTTTGACGGAGAATTACTCGCCGGACACGCTGCGAATTTCCTGTGACCACTCTGTGTGCGACACGAAACGATCGCATTGAATTCGTAGTCTGCTTTTCCGCCCGCCGCCCGGCCTGGTCAGGGCCGCGGCGCGTGCTTGTGTGAACGATGTGTCAGCGGCCCTCACACGTGGGGATGTTGGTGGCACGATGGAGCCAACGGGGGGCGCCGGGCCGCGCACCCCGGGGCCGGCAAGGCGGACCGACCGAGGGTGTGTGATCAGTTGTGGCCATTTCACTGTCCGTGGTGCTGCTGTTGGCGATCATCCTCGTGGTGTTGATCCGTGGCGGCTCCCTCAAAGCGGGCCCCGCGATAGTCGCCGTCCTGTTCGGCTTCTTCCTCGCCTCGTCCGGCATGGCGCCGTCGATACAGCGCTTCCTCGACTCGATCGCGGCCACCATCAACCAGATCAGTTTCTGACCGTTGCCGGCAGGTGCGCATGGGCTGAGAACGCGACAACGGCCCGGGGGAAGCTCACCGAGCCTCCCACCGGGCCGTGGCCGGATGGAGCGGGCGACGGGAATCGAACCCGCGTAGCTAGTTTGGAAGACTAGGGCTCTACCATTGAGCTACGCCCGCAAGCAACGCACCGCGGGTCACAGGACCGCGGCACGAACGCATCGTCATCGTAGCGGGTCGGTCCCGGTCGTCGCACACCCCTTAAACGTGCCGACGCACCGCCGTGGGGCATGTACCCTACGTGTCGCACCGACGGGGTGTGGCGCAGCTTGGTAGCGCGTCCGCTTTGGGAGCGGAAGGCCGTGGGTTCAAATCCCGCCACCCCGACCACACCACAAGCGCCGGATCACGTGCGCAACCAAGATCACATTGTGGGCCTCATCCCGCTTGCGGTTACTATGCAAGCTGCGTGCCCGTGTGTCTCTCTGACCGGGCCGAATCGGCCGGAACCGCCTGCAAGCGGCACCGGCAGAATCCAAGAATCAGCCACCAAGGAGACCGAACCGTGAAGAGCGCCGTGGAGACCCTGAACCCGACCCGGGTTCGGCTCACTGTCGAGGTGCCCTTCGAGGAGCTCAAGGACAGCCTCGACGCGGCGTACAAGAAGATCAACCAGCAGGTCACGGTCAAGGGCTTCCGCAAGGGCAAGATCCCGGCTCGTGTCATCGACCAGCGGTTCGGCCGTGGTGCGGTGCTGGAGGAGGCCGTCAACGACGCCCTCCCGAAGTTCTACACCGAGGCCGTCAACGAGGCCGACGTCAACCCGCTGGGCCAGCCCGAGGTCGACATCACCGAGCTGAAGGACGGCGAGCTGCTGGCCTTCACCGCCGAGGTCGACATCCGCCCGACCATCGAGATCCCGGACTACTCCGGCATCGAGGTCACCGTCGACGCCGTAGAGGTCACCGACGAGGACGTCGAGAAGTCCGTGGAGCAGCTGCGCGAGCGCTTCGCCTCCACCAACCCGGTCGAGCGCGCCGCCGCCGAGGGCGACGTCGTCACGATCGACCTGGAGGCCAAGGTCGACGGCGAGGTCCTCCCCGACGGTGTCGCCAGTGGCGTGCAGTACACGATCGGCTCCGGTGAGCTCCTCGACGGCATCGACGAGGCCGTGACCGGCCTGGAGGCCGGCGGCGAGGCCACCTTCACCTCGGAGCTGAAGGGCGGCTCCGCCGAGGGCAAGGAGGCCGAGGTCACCGTCAAGGTCACCCAGGTCGCCGCCCGTGAGCTCCCCGAGCTCGACGACGACTTCGCCCAGATGGCGTCCGAGTTCGACACCCTCGAGGAGCTGAAGGCCGACAGCCGCAAGCGCCTCGAGAACATGAAGCAGTACGACCAGGCCACCCAGGCCCAGGAGCGCGTCCTGGACGAGCTGCTGAAGCTGGCCGAGGTGCCGATCCCCGAGAAGCTCCTCGAGGACGAGGTCAACACCCGCAAGCACAACCTGGAGCACCACCAGCTCGGCCAGATGGGTCTGACCATCGAGAAGTACCTGGAGCTCCAGGGCAAGACCCTCGAGGAGTTCGAGGCCGAGACCCGCGAGCAGGCGGTCAAGGGCATCAAGACCCAGTTCATCCTGGACGAGCTGGTCAACAAGGAGAAGCTCAACGTCAACCAGGAGGAGCTCACCGAGCACCTCATGCGGCGCGCTGCCTCCTCCGGCATGAGCCCCGACCAGTTCGCCAAGGCCGTCGTCGAGGGCGGCCAGGTGCCGATGCTCGTCGGCGAGGTCGCCCGCGGCAAGGCCCTCGCGGTCGTCGTCGAGGCCGCCAAGGTCGTCGACACCAACGGTGAGCCGGTCGAGCTGGACGACGAGGACGAGGCCGCCGAGACGGTCGAGGCCTCCGCCGAGGAGTCCGAGGAGTCCGAGGGCAAGGGCGAGGACAAGACCGAGGCCTGAGCCCCGGCCCCGACCCCGGCATGAACGGTCCGACGGGCCCGATCCGCACCCCCGTGCGGTCGGGCCCGTCGCCGTACGGGGCCGACGCGGGCCCGGCGCGGCGCCGGCCCGGCCCCGGCCTGCCCTTGTCGGCCCAACTACCTTGCGCTCCCAGCGAACAGTTCGGGAACCGGGATGGCGTTGTCCGACCTGCGCGTTAGGGTCCATGAATACGAGGGCAGGCCATTACCCGCCCCCAGTACGCAACACGCTGAGACGGCCGGAGCCGTCAGAGACGAGCAGGTGGATACGTGACGAATCTGATGCCTTACGCCGCGGGTGAGCCGTCCATCGGTGGTGGCCTCGGCGACCATGTCTACAACCGGCTGCTCGGCGAGCGGATCATCTTCCTCGGCCAGCAGGTCGACGACGAGATCGCGAACAAGATCACCTCGCAGATGCTGCTCCTTGCCGCCGACCCGGACAAGGACATCTACCTCTACATCAACAGCCCGGGTGGCTCGGTGACGGCCGGCATGGCGATCTACGACACCATGCAGTACATCCCGAACGACGTCGTCACCATCGGTATGGGCATGGCGGCCTCCATGGGCCAGTTCCTGCTCACCGGCGGCAGCGCCGGCAAGCGTTTCGCGCTGCCGAACACCGACATCCTGATGCACCAGGGCTCCGCCGGCATCGGCGGTACCGCATCGGACATCAAGATCCAGGCCGAGTACCTTCTCCGCACGAAGAAGCGCATGGCCGAGATCACCGCGCGCCACTCCGGCCAGACCGTCGAGACGATCATCCGCGACGGTGACCGCGACCGCTGGTTCACCGCCGAGGAGGCCAAGGAGTACGGCCTGATCGACGACATCATGTCTGCCGCCGCGGGCGTTCCGGGCGGTGGCGGCACCGGCGCCTGAGCCGATGCGCCGTACGCCCCCACCCCCAGCCCGCCGAACGCCACCAGGATGGTGAACACCCACATGAGCAACTTCTCCGCGAGCGGCCTCTACACCGGCCCGCAGGTGGACAACCGGTACGTCGTCCCCCGCTTCGTCGAGCGCACCTCCCAGGGCGTGCGCGAGTACGACCCGTACGCGAAGCTCTTCGAGGAGCGCGTGATCTTCCTCGGCGTGCAGATCGACGACGCCTCCGCCAACGACGTCATGGCGCAGCTGCTGTGCCTGGAGTCGATGGACCCGGACCGCGACATCTCCATCTACATCAACAGCCCCGGTGGCTCCTTCACCGCGCTGACCGCCATCTACGACACGATGCAGTTCGTGAAGCCGGACATCCAGACGGTCTGCATGGGCCAGGCGGCGTCCGCCGCGGCCGTGCTGCTGGCCGCCGGCACCCCCGGCAAGCGGATGGCCCTGCCCAACGCGCGCGTGCTGATCCACCAGCCGTCCGGCGGTACGGGCCGCGAGCAGCTCTCCGACCTGGAGATCGCGGCCAACGAGATCCTGCGTATGCGTACGCAGCTGGAGGAGATGCTGGCCAAGCACTCCACCCAGCCGATCGAGAAGATCCGCGACGACATCGAGCGCGACAAGATCCTCACGGCCGAGGACGCCCTGGCGTACGGCCTGGTGGACCAGATCGTCTCCACCCGCAAGAGCACCGCCGCGGCGGCAGCCTGACGGCCCGACCTTCCCTTGGCACGGTGTGAACCGTGCCAAGGGGGGCCCGAACGAGGGGCCCGGCAAGGTACCGTCGGATATGAGGCACCAGGAGCCGGCTGAACCAAGCCGCTCCCAGGCGAAGGGGAAGCACCTCGTGGCACGCATCGGTGATGGCGGCGACCTGCTCAAGTGCTCGTTCTGCGGAAAGAGCCAGAAGCAGGTGAAGAAGCTCATCGCAGGCCCCGGTGTGTACATCTGCGACGAGTGCATCGACCTCTGCAACGAGATCATCGAAGAGGAGCTCGCGGAGACGAGCGAGGTCCGCTGGGAGGAACTCCCCAAGCCGCGCGAGATCTACGAGTTCCTGGAGGGGTACGTCGTCGGCCAGGAGCCGGCCAAGAAGGCCCTCTCCGTGGCGGTGTACAACCACTACAAGCGCGTCCAGGCCGGCGAGAACGGCGGCGGCGCGGGCCGTGACGACGCGATCGAACTCGCCAAGTCCAACATCCTGTTGCTGGGCCCCACGGGCTCCGGCAAGACCCTCCTGGCCCAGACCCTGGCCCGGATGCTCAACGTCCCGTTCGCCATCGCCGACGCGACGGCGCTGACGGAGGCCGGGTATGTGGGCGAGGACGTCGAGAACATCCTGCTGAAGCTCATCCAGGCCGCCGACTACGACGTCAAGAAGGCCGAGACGGGCATCATCTACATCGACGAGATCGACAAGGTCGCCCGTAAGAGCGAAAATCCGTCGATTACACGGGATGTGTCGGGCGAGGGCGTCCAGCAGGCCCTCCTCAAAATCCTCGAGGGCACCACCGCCTCGGTCCCCCCGCAGGGCGGCCGTAAGCACCCGCACCAGGAGTTCATCCAGATCGACACGACGAACGTGCTGTTCATCGTGGGTGGTGCGTTCGCCGGCCTGGAGAAGATCATCGAATCCCGGGCGGGCGCGAAGGGCATCGGCTTCGGCGCGACGATCCGCTCGAAGCGGGAGATCGAGGCGAGCGACCAGTTCCAGGAGGTCATGCCGGAGGACCTGGTGAAGTTCGGGATGATCCCCGAGTTCATCGGCCGCCTCCCGGTCATCACCTCGGTCCACAACCTGGACCGCGAGGCCCTCCTGAAGATCCTCGTCGAGCCCCGCAACGCGCTGGTCAAGCAGTACCAGCGCCTCTTCGAACTCGACGGCGTGGAACTGGACTTCGACCGCCCCGCCCTGGAGGCCATCGCCGACCAGGCCATCCTCCGCGGCACGGGCGCGCGCGGCCTGCGCGCCATCATGGAAGAGGTCCTCATGTCCGTGATGTACGAGGTCCCCTCCCGCAAGGACGTGGCCCGCGTCGTCATCACCGAGGACGTCGTCCACAACAACGTCAACCCCACGCTGGTCCCCAGGGTCGTCAAGGACCCGGGCCGCCACGAGAAGTCCGCGTAGCGCATACGCACACGAAAGGGCGCCCGCCCGGTTCCTCGAACCGGCCGGGCGCCCTTTCGTGTCGCGGCCCGTCAGGCCTTGACGCGGACTTCCTTGCGGAGCTTGGCGGTGAGGCTCGCAGCCTCGTCCGCCGACGTGGCCTTGCCGGTCATGAGGTCCGCCATGTTCATCGGCAACGTCCAGCCGAGCGTGCTGTGGTCACCCCAGACGCACATCTGCATGCGCATCTCCTTCGGCCCGGGGTCGGTGGAGCCCTCCTCGGCCTTGACCACTGCCTCCTGGCACTTCAGGACGGCGCCCGACAGCTCGGCCGGCTCGTAGGCCTTCGGGCTGCCGATCATCTGCGGTCCGTCGGCTTCCTTCTTGGACTCCTCCTGCATGTAAGCGAACATCGCGTCGATGACCTTCTCCGGGTCCGCGATCTCTCCGTACACGCCCTGGAAGTTGAGCATCTTGCCCGCGAGCGGGTTGCTTTCGTTCTTGACCTGCCACGCGGCGCCGACGGACGTGGCGTTCTTGACGCCCCACTTCTCCGCGTCCTTGAGGTCGTCCTTGGTCATGCCGTCACCCGTGTTGTTCGGGTCCTTCTTGTACTCCGTCAGCACCGTCTCCGGCGTCACCAGCTTGTGCGGGCCGTCGTCCGCGATGTCGGCGCCCGCGCCGCCCCCGAACACGAAGTACGCGCCCACGCCGAGCACCGCGACCACCGCGACCGCGCCGATGACCCAGCCCGTCTTCTTCTTCGGGGCCGGCGGCGGGGGCGGGGGGTAGGCGCCGGGGCCGGCGCCGTAAGGGGGCTGCTGCGGGGGCTGGCCGTAGGGGCCGGGCTGCTGCGGGTAGCCGTAACCCTGCTGCGGCACGCCCTGCGGGGGCGGGGCCTGCTGGGGGTAGCCGTAGCCGGGCTGGGGCGCCTGCGGCTGCTGGCCGTAAGGACCCGGCTGACCGTACGGTCCGGGCTGCTGGGGCTGTCCGCCGTACGGGCCCGGCTGGTTGTAACTCATTAAGGGGATCCCCCATCCGAATGCTTATGCGTTCCTCACATCCTGGCCGAAACCCATGCCGCGCGGGACGGCGGGGGGCACAACCGTTACCGAACAATCCCGTTTCAGTACGCGCCTGTGACACCTCTAAACTGGGCCCGTGACCGAGAACACTCAGCAGCAGCCAGCATCCGTCCCCGAACTGCCGACCCAGTACGCGCCGGCCGAGGTAGAGGGGAAGCTGTACGAGCGCTGGGTAGAGCGCGGTTACTTCACGGCCGACGCGAAGAGCGAGAAGCCCCCGTACACCATCGTCATCCCGCCGCCGAACGTCACCGGCAGCCTCCACCTGGGCCACGCCTTCCAGCACACGCTCATGGACGCCCTCACCCGCCGCAAGCGGATGCAGGGCTACGAGGCGTTGTGGCTGCCCGGCATGGACCACGCCGGTATCGCCACCCAGAACAAGGTCGAGCAGCAGCTCGCCGAGGAGGGCAAGTCCCGGCACGACCTGGGCCGCGAGGAGTTCGTCGAGCGCGTCTGGCAGTGGAAGGAGGAGTACGGCGGCAAGATCCTCGGCCAGATGCGCCGCCTCGGCGACGGCGTCGACTGGTCGCGTGAGCGGTTCACCATGGACGAGGGCCTGTCCAAGGCCGTCCAGACCATCTTCAAGAAGCTCTACGACGACGAGCTGATCTACCGGGCCGAGCGCATCATCAACTGGTGCCCGCGCTGCCTCACCGCCATCTCGGACATCGAGGTGGAGTACCAGGAGGACGACGGCGAGCTCGTCTCCATCCAGTACGGCGAGGGCGACGAGACCCTCGTCGTCGCGACCACCCGCGCCGAGACGATGCTCGGTGACACCGCCGTCGCCGTCCACCCCCACGACGAGCGGTACCAGCACCTCGTCGGCAAGCGCATCAAGCTGCCGCTGACCGACCGTACGATCCCCGTCGTCGCCGACACGCACGTCGACCCGGAGTTCGGCACCGGCGCCGTCAAGGTGACCCCGGCGCACGACCCGAACGACTTCGCGATCGGCCAGCGCCACGGCCTGGAATCCCTGACCATCATGGACGAGCGCGGCGTCATCACCGTCCACGGCCCCTTCCAGGGCCTGGACCGGTTCGAGGCGCGCAGCGCCGTCGTCGGCGCGCTGCGTTCGCAGGGCCGGATCGTCGCCGAGAAGCGGCCGTACGTGCACTCCGTCGGCCACTGCTCGCGCTGCAAGACCACCATCGAGCCGCGCCTGTCGATGCAGTGGTGGGTCAAGGTGGGCCCGCTCGCCCAGGCCGCCGGTGACGCGGTCCGCGACGGCCGGGTGAAGATCCACCCGGAGGACATGTCGAAGCGGTACTTCGACTGGGTCGACAACATGCACGACTGGTGCATCTCGCGCCAGCTGTGGTGGGGCCACCGCATCCCGGTCTGGTACGGGCCGGACGGCGAGGTCGTCTGCGTCGGACCGGACGACGAGGCTCCCACCGGGGAGGGCTGGACGCAGGACACCGACGTCCTGGACACCTGGTTCTCCTCCGGCCTGTGGCCGTTCTCCACGCTGGGCTGGCCGGAGCAGACCGCCGACCTCAAGAAGTTCTATCCGACCGACGTCCTGCTCACCGGCCACGACATCATCTTCTTCTGGGTCGCCCGGATGATGATGTTCGGCCTGTACGCCATGGACGGCGAAGTCCCGTTCAAGACCATCGCCCTGACCGGCCTGGTCCGTGACGAGCGCGGCAAGAAGATGTCGAAGTCCTTCGGCAACGTCGTCGACCCGCTGGACTGGATGGACGCGTACGGCTCCGACGCCGTCCGCTTCACCCTCGCCCGCGGCGCCAACCCCGGCACCGACGTCCCGATCGGCGAGGACTGGGTCCAGGCGTCCCGCAACTTCACCAACAAGATCTGGAACGCCACCCGCTTCGCGCTGATGAACGGCGCGACGGTCCAGGGCCCGCTGCCCGACCCGTCCCAGATGTCCGCCACCGACCGGTGGATCCTGTCGCGGCTGAACGCCACGGTCGCCGAAGTCGACGCGTACTACGAGGACTTCCAGTTCGCGAAGCTCTCGGACGCGCTCTACCACTTCGCGTGGGACGAGGTCTTCGACTGGTACGTCGAGCTGTCGAAGACCACGTTCTTCGGCGGCGGCGAGCCCGCCAAGGTGTCGGCCCGCGTCCTGGGCGAGGTCCTGGACGTGACGCTGCGGCTGCTGCACCCGGTGGCCCCGTTCGTCACCGAGACGCTGTGGACCTCCCTCACGGGCCAGGAATCGCTCGTCATCGCCGACTGGCCGGCCGACTCCGGCTTCCGCGACGAGGCCGCCGAGCGTGAGATCGAGCTGGTCCAGCGGGTCGTCACCGAGGTCCGCCGCTTCCGCAAGGACCAGGGCCTCAAGGACGGCCAGAAGGTCCCCGCCCGCCTGGACACGGCCGGCACGGCGCTGGCCCCGCACGAGGCCGCCATCCGCCAGCTGCTGCGCCTCCAGCCGGAGGGCGAGGGCTTCCACGCCACCGCCTCCCTGCCGGTCGCGGGCGCCACGGTCGCGCTCGACCTGTCGGGCACCATCGACGTGGCGGCGGAGCGCAAGCGCCTCGCGAAGGACCTGGCCGCCGCCGAGAAGGAGCGCCAGCAGGCCCACGCCAAGCTCGGCAACGAGGCGTTCCTCGCCAAGGCGCCGGACCAGGTCGTCGAGAAGATCCGTACGCGCCTGGCGAAGGCGGACGAGGACATCGCCCGTATCGAGAACCAGCTGGCGAACCTGCCCGAGGCGTGAGCCGTACGGCGGGGGAGTGGGGCCGCGTGCCCCGCACCCCCGCCGCATCCGCGTTGTCGGTGGTGCTCCGTAGACTGGCCCTGTGAGTGAGCAGCCCCCGTCCAGCGACAGCGACGACTTCGACGAGATCGTGGAAGCCGAGACCGACCGAGACCCCGACCTGGCGGTGATCGAGGCCGGCAGCCGTACGTTGCGTGCGCAGGCCGGTCCGCCCCCCGCCACCGAGGCCGTGCCCGCGCGGCCCACCGACCCGGAGGTGGACAAGGCGCTGCGGGAGGTGGAGCAGGAGCTCGCCACCCGCTGGGGCGAGACCAAGCTGGACCCGTCGGTGACGCGGATCGCGGCGCTGATGGACGTGCTGGGCGAGCCGCAGCGCGCGTACCCCTCGATCCACATCACCGGCACCAACGGCAAGACGTCCACGGCCCGGATGATCGAGGCGCTGCTGGGCGCGTTCGACCTGCGCACCGGGCGGTACACCTCGCCGCACGTCCAGTCGATCACCGAGCGGATCAGCCTGGACGGCGCGCCGATCAGCGCCGAGCGGTTCATCGAGACGTACCAGGACATCAAGCCGTACGTGGAGATGGTCGACACCTCCCAGGAGTACCGGCTGTCCTTCTTCGAGGTCCTCACCGGTATGGCGTACGCGGCGTTCGCCGACGCGCCCGTCGACGTGGCGGTCGTCGAGGTCGGCATGGGCGGCACCTGGGACGCGACGAACGTGATCGACGGTGACGTCGCCGTCGTCACCCCCATCGACCTGGACCACACGGACCGCCTCGGCACCACGCCCGGCGAGATCGCCGGCGAGAAGGCCGGGATCATCAAGCAGGGCGCCACCGTCATCCTGGCGCAGCAGCCGGTGGACGCGGCGCAGGTGATGCTGAAGAAGGCCGTCGAGGCCGACGCGACGGTGGCCCGCGAGGGCATGGAGTTCGGCGTCGTCTCGCGCGAGGTCGCGGTGGGCGGCCAACTGCTGACGCTGCGCGGGCTGGGCGGCGAGTACGAGGAGATCTTCCTGCCGCTGTACGGCGCGCACCAGGCGCACAACGCGGCGGTGGCGCTGGCGGCCGTGGAGGCGTTCTTCGGCGTGGGCGCCCAGGAGGCCCGCACGCTGGACGTGGACCGGATCCGCCAGGCGTTCGCCTCGGTGGTCTCGCCGGGCCGCCTGGAGGTGGTGCGGCGCAGCCCGACCGTGGTGCTGGACGCCGCGCACAACCCGGCGGGCGCGCGGGCCGCGGCCGGGGCCATCAGCGAGGCGTTCGGCTTCTCCCGGCTGGTCGGTGTCGTCGGCACGAGCGGCGACAAGGACGTCCGGGGCCTGCTGGAGGCGTTCGAGCCGATCTTCGCGGAGGTCGTCGTCACGCGGAACTCCAGCCATCGCGCGATGGACGCGGACGAGCTGGCCGCGATCGCCGTCGAGGTCTTCGGCGACGACCGGGTGGTGGTCGAGCCCCGCCTCGACGACGCGCTGGAGGCGGCGATCACGCTGGCGGAGGAGGAGGACGAGTTCGCGGGCGCGGGCGTCCTCGTGACGGGTTCGGTGATCACGGTCGGCGAGGCCCGGCTGCTGTTGGGGAAGGGCTGAGGTTTCTGATGCGTACGCTCTGCGCGTCCACGCTGATCGGCGAGTTCTTCGTGATCGGTTTCGCCGGGCTGGTGGCCATGAAGGACGACAGCCTGACGATGGGCACGGTCTGGACGGTGTGCGGTGTCCTCATGGCGCTGAGCGTCCTGCTCTGCGGGCTGATCACCCGACCGGGTGGGATACAGCTCGGCTGGGCGCTGCAGGTGGCGCTGATCGTGAGCGGTTTCGTCGTGCCGGTGATGTTCTTCCTGGGCGCGGTGTTCGCGGGGCTGTGGTGGGCGTCGGTCCACTTCGGCCGCAAGATCGACGAAGCCAAGGCCAAGTGGGCGGCCCAGCCGCAGTAACCGGTGGCTGCGCCCGGGGTTCCCGGGTGGGGGCCGGCGCCCCCACACCCCCGGGTCGGACCCCAACGGCACGCGTACGCGCATGGCCGACCCCGAAGGGCACGCCCGGCACGGGCCGTACCGGCGAGCTGGCCCGGCAGGGGCTGGCCCCGCGGGGGCGCGTCGTACCGGGGAGGCCGGCCCGCGCGGGGGCGTCCCGTGTGGGTGGGCCGCGCCGCGACGGCAACGCGGGACCCGGTGCCGTACCGCCGTATGGCCCCTGTAGCCTCTGCTCACCGCACACGTATGCCTGCAAGGAGCCGCAACACATGAGCCAGCGCACGCTCGTCCTTCTCAAGCCCGACGCCGTACGCCGTGGCCTGATCGGCGAGATCATCGGTCGTATCGAGCGCAAGGCCGGCTGGGCCATCACCGCGCTGGAGCTGCGCCACCTGGACCAGGAGACGCTGGAGCAGCACTACGGCGAGCACAAGGGCAAGCCGTTCTACGAGCCGCTGGTGGCGTTCATGTCGTCCGGGCCGGTCGTCGCGCTGGTGGTCGAGGGTGAGCGGGTCATCGAGGGTGTACGCCAGATGGCGGGGCCGACCGACCCGATCGCCGCAGCGCCCGGGTCCATCCGTGGTGATTTCGGCACCATCGTCCGGGAGAACCTGATCCACGCCTCGGACTCCGAGGAGTCAGCCATTCGGGAACTGAAGATTTTCTTCCCCGGCATTTCCTGACCGGCTGTCAGCCATACAGCGCTCATGACCTGGGGCGACCGATGGAATTTCGGTCGCCCTTCGGCATATGAACGCCACGATCGGGAACGCATCGCTCCGACACTTCGTCATCACTCATACAGAGGCGGGCCACCGCGCCGTGTCCGCGCAGGCGGGACTACGATGTGAATCTCCTCGCCACACCACCCACCTCGCCGACCTGAGAAGCCGTCAACGCTCTAATTGGGAAGGCCCGACGCATCCTCATGGGAAACAAGGGGAACTCAATGTCGTTCATCGGCCGTGACATGGCTGTCGACCTCGGGACCGCCAACACGCTGGTGTACGTGAGGGGTCGCGGCATCGTCCTCAACGAGCCGTCCGTCGTCGCGATCAACACCAACACCGGCGGCATCCTGGCGGTCGGCGCCGAAGCGAAGAAGATGATCGGCCGGACTCCCGGCAACATCGTGGCCGTCCGGCCGCTGAAGGACGGCGTGATCGCCGACTTCGAGATCACGGAGCGCATGCTCCGCTACTTCATCCTCAAGATCCACAAGCGCCGCTACCTCGCCCGCCCGCGGGTCGTCGTCTGTGTGCCTTCCGGTATCACCGGCGTCGAGCGCCGCGCCGTCATCGAAGCGTCCACCCAGGCGGGCGCCCGCCAGGTGCACATCATCGAGGAGCCCATGGCCGCCGCCATCGGCTCCGGCCTCCCGGTCCACGAGGCCACCGGCAACATGGTCGTCGACATCGGTGGCGGCACCACCGAGGTCGCCGTCATCTCGCTCGGCGGAATCGTCACGGCACAGTCCATCCGGGTGGCTGGTGACGAGCTGGACAACGCGATCATCCAGCACATCAAGAAGGAGTACAGCCTCCTCCTCGGTGAGCGGACCGCCGAACAGATCAAGATCACCATCGGTTCGGCGTACGACCTCGACACCGACGAGCACACCGAGATCCGCGGCCGGGACCTGGTCTCCGGGCTGCCCAAGACGGTCGTCATCTCGGCCGCCGAGGTCCGTAAGGCCATCGAGGAGCCGGTCAACGCGATCGTCGACGCGGTGAAGACGACCCTCGACAAGTGCCCGCCGGAGCTGTCCGGCGACGTGATGGACCGGGGCATCGTCCTCACCGGCGGCGGCGCCCTGCTGCGCGGCCTCGACGAGCGGCTGCGCCGGGAGACCGGCATGCCGATCCACATCGCCGAGGACCCGCTGGACTCGGTGGCGCTCGGCTCCGGCAAGTGCGTCGAGGAGTTCGAGGCGCTCCAGCAGGTGCTGGACGCCCAGCCGCGCAGATAGCACAACCCCAAAGGTCAGCCGTACGGGTGCTGCCAGACCCGTACGGCTGATCGTTGATCCGGTTGACCCGGTTGGTATAACGGCACAATCATTCCTACGAGGAAGGCACGGCCGCCCCACGTGAGGGACACACGAGAGAGCCGGCTGCTCCTGGTGCTGCTGGTAGCCATCGCGTTCGCGCTGATCACGGTGGACATCCGCGGCGGTGAGGAGTCACCCGTCGACGGCGCCCGACGGGCAGCCGCCACTGTCTTCGGCCCGGTGGAGAACAGCGTCGCGTCCGCCGTCAATCCGGTCGGCAACGCCATCGCGGCCGTACGGGACTCGGGCGACCGCCACAACCGCGTCGCGCAGCTGGAGCGGGAGAACGCCGCGCTCAAGGCGAAACTCGGCAGCGACGACCGCAACCGCAGCCGCGTGCGCGAACTCGACAACCTGCTGAAGAAGGCCGGCGCCGGCCAGTACGGCATCAAGGCGGCCGAGGTCATCGCCATAGGAGCCGCCCAGGGCTTCTCGTGGACGGTCACCATCGACGCCGGCTCCAACGACGGCATCAAGCGGGACATGACGGTCATCAACGGGGACGGGCTCGTCGGCCGCGTCACCACCGTCGGCCCCAGCACCGCCACCGTGCTCCTGGCCAGCGACCCGGACTTCACCGTCGGCACCCGCATGGAGAGGTCCGACGAGCTGGGCTTCGCCACCGGTCAGGGCGACCGCCCGCTGTCCGTGCAGCTCCTCAACGGCAAGGCCAAGGTCAAGCCCGGCGACCGGCTGGTCACCTTCGGCTCGCGGGCCGACAAGCCGTTCGTGCCGGGCGTCCCGGTCGGCGAGGTGATCCGCGTGGACCCCTCCACCGGCAACCTCACGCGGAACATCTTCGTACGCCCGTACGTCGGCTTCAGCAAGCTCGACATCGTCGGCGTCGTCGTCCAGGCCCCGCGCACCGACCCGCGCGACACCGTCCTGCCGCCCAAGCCCACGCCGGAGCCGACCGTCACCGTCACGGTGACCCCGTCCCCGACCGGGGCGCCCAGCGGCCCGCCGAGCGGACCGGCCGACGAACCGGGGGTGGAGTAAGACCATGCGCTTCAACCGGATCCTGCTGTCCACGACCCTCGTCGTCGTCGCCCTCGTCGTCCAGGTCTCGATCCTGGCCCGGCTCCAGCTGCCCGGCGCCGTCCCCGACATCCTCCTCCTCGTGGTCGTCGGCCTCTCCCTGGTGTACGGGCACGTCAGCGGCGCCCTCATCGGCTTCGGCGCCGGCCTCCTCGCCGACCTCGCCCCGCCCGCCGACCACGCCGCCGGGCGGTACGCCCTGGTCCTGTGCGTCATCGGCTACCTCGTCGGCCTCGCCAAGCCGGAGAACGGCCAGCTGCGCTCCGCCACCGGGCCCATGGTCATGGTGGTCGTCGCGGCCGTCGGCTCGACCCTGCTGTACGCGGGTGTCGGCGCCCTCGTCGGCGACACCGCCGCCCGCCACGTCGGCCTGGTCTCCCTGCTGATCACCGCCGTGATCTACGACCTGCTCCTCGCGCCGTTCACCGTCCCGCTGATCATGGCCCTCGCCAGACGCGCCGAGAACGATCCCCTCGCCGAGTCCACGAGCGCCGGCACCGACGTCGCCTCGGGGTTCATGGCGAACGGCACCGGCCTCAGGATCGGCGAGCAGCGCGGCGTACTGCGCATGAAGGCCGCCCGCAACAGGGCGGCACGGGCCGGGCGCATCAAGGGCGTCAAGCGACTGTGACCGAGGGGGCAACCGCGTCATGAGCAACATCCCCGAGACCGGCCGGACCCCCAGGGTCCAGATCCGGCTCATCGTCATCCAGGTCCTGGTCTTCTCGCTGCTCCTCACCCTCGGCGGCCGCCTCTGGTACCTGCAGATCCGGCAGGGCAAGGAGTACACCGACGAGGCGAAGAACAACCACGTCCAGCAGGTCGTCCAGCCCGCCGTGCGCGGCTCCATCCTCGACGCCCGGGGCGTCCCCCTCGCCGACAACGAGACCCGCCTCGTCGTCTCCGCGTCCCGTACCGAGCTGCTGAAGATGAAGGACGACGGCAAGGGCGTCCTGACCCGGCTGGCCGGCGTCCTGGGCATGAAGCCCAAGGACGTCATGGACAAGGTCCGCCTCTGCGACTCCGAGACGCCCCAGCCCTGCTGGAACGGCTCGCCCTTCCAGCCGATCCCCGTCACCGACGAGGCCACCACCCAGCAGGCCCTCCAGATCCGCGAGCGCGCCGAGGACTTCCCCGGCATCACCGCCGAACCCACCGCCGTACGCCGCTACACCGCGCCCGGCGGCGCCCGCACCGCCCAGGTCCTCGGCTACCTCTCGCCCGTCACCGACGAGGAGATCGAGGAGGCCAAGGACAGCGACTCGCCGTTCCTCCGCTCCGACATGGTCGGCCGCTCCGGCCTGGAGCGTACGTACGACAAGGCGCTGCGCGGCAAGGCCGGGGTGACCCGCTACGAGGTCGACAACCTGGGCCGGGTCCTCGGCGAAGCGGAGAGCGACCCGGGCAGGCCCGGCTCCAACGTCGTCACGTCCATCGACGCGCGCGTGCAGGCGGTCGCCGAGTACGAGCTCCACCAGGCGATGAAGACCGTCCGGAAGGAGACCGACAAGATCACCGGCCGCCCGTACAAGGCGGACGCGGGCGCCGTCGTCGTCATGGAGTCCAAGACCGGCCGTGTCGTCGCGATGGCCTCCCAGCCCGACTACGACCCCAACGTCTGGATCGGCGGCATCTCCGGCAAGGAATACGCCCAGCTCACCGACAAGAAGTCCAACTACCCGCTGCTCAACCGGGCCATCCAGGGCCAGGCACCGGCCGGCTCCGTGTTCAAGGTGGTGTCGGCGAGCGCGGCCGTGCGGGCCGGCAACCCCTTCGACGGCCGCTACAACTGCAGCAGCTCCTACAGCCTCGGCGGCCGGAGCTTCGCGAACTTCGAGTCCAAGGGGCACGGCCCCATCTCCCTCGGCGACGCCCTGAAGTTCTCCTGCAACACCGTCTTCTACCGCCTCGGCCACGAGGAGTGGCAGCGCGACGGCGGCCTCAAGCCGAAGAAGAACGCCAACGACTGGTTCTACCGGACCGCGCACGACTTCGGGTTCGGCTCCGAGACCGGCATCGACCTGCCCAACGAGGTCAAGGGCCGCATCCCCGACCGCCACTGGAAGCAGTCCTTCTGGGAGGCCAACAAGGACTCCTGGTGCAAGCAGGGCAAGAAGGGCGGCAGCTACGTCGAGCAGATCGCCTACGAGAGCTGCCTCGAAGGCAACCAGCTGAAGGCCTTCGACAGCATCAACTTCGCCATCGGCCAGGGTGACGTCCTCATCACCCCCGTCCAGCTGGCCACCGCCTACGCCGCCATCAGCAACGGCGGCACCCTCTACAAGCCCACCATCGGCAAGGCCGTGATCAGCCCCGACGGCAAGCGGATCGAGGAGATCAAGCCCAGGCCCCACGGCAGGCTGCCGGTCGACGCCGAGACCATTCGGGACCTCGACAAGGGCCTGCGCTCCGTCGTCGAGCCCGGCGGCACCGCCGCCTGGCGGTTCGGCGGCTGGCCGCAGGACAAGATCCCGATGCGGGCCAAGACCGGCACCGCCCAGGTCTACGGCAAGCAGACCACCTCGTGGTTCGCGACCTACACCGACGAGTACACGATCGTCATGACGATCTCCCAGGGCGGTACGGGCTCCGGCGCCTCGGGCCCCGCCGTACGCAACATCTACGACGCCCTCTACGGCCTCGACGACGCGGGCAACCAGGACCTCAAGCGTGCCCTGCTGCCCCAGCCGCAGAAGGAGCTGCCCAAGATCCAGCCGGACGGCACCATCGACGCGCCGGTCGTCAAGCCGTACGACCCCGACTCCCAGAAGGTCGACCCGGCCCAGCAGGGCGACGGGGAGCAGCAGCTCGCGGGTCCGCCCCCGGTCTGGAGGGACTGACCCACGATGGCCGGAACCAACAACTTCTCCGTCTCCCGCTACGCGCCCGACCGCGGCGCCTGGGCCAGGCTCACCGCCCGCGACTCGATGGTGCGCCGGCTCGACTGGCCGCTGCTGTTCTCCTCGATCGCGCTGTCCTTCCTCGGCTCGCTCCTGGTGTGGTCCGCCACCCGCAACCGCACCGAGCTCAACCAGGGCGACCCGTACTACTTCCTCTTCCGTCACGTCCTCAACACCGGCATCGGCATCGCCCTGATGGTCGGCACCATCTGGCTCGGCCACCGCACCCTGCGCGGCGCGGTGCCGGTGCTGTACGGACTGTCGGTGGTGCTCGTCCTGCTCGTCCTCACCCCGCTCGGCGCGACCATCAACGGCGCGCACGCGTGGATCGTGATCGGCGGCGGGTTCTCGCTCCAGCCCTCCGAGTTCGTGAAGATCACGATCATCCTGGGCATGGCGATGCTGCTGGCCGCCAAGGTCGACGCCGGCGACCAGGTCCACCCCGACCACCGCACGGTCGCCAAGTCCCTCGTCATCGCCGTCGTACCGATGGTCATCGTCATGCTGATGCCCGACCTCGGCTCGGTGATGGTCATGGTCGTCATCGTGCTGGGCGTGCTGCTCGCCTCCGGCGCCTCCAACCGGTGGATCTTCGGGCTCATCGGCGCGGGCATCATCGGCGCGGTGGCCGTCGCCGCGCTCGGCGTGCTCGACCAGTACCAGATCAACCGGTTCGCCGCCTTCGCCAACCCCGAACTGGACCCGGCGGGCGCCGGCTACAACACCAACCAGGCGCGCATCGCCATCGGTTCCGGCGGGCTGTACGGGGCGGGGCTGTTCAACGGCCACCAGACCACCGGGCAGTTCGTCCCCGAGCAGCAGACCGACTTCATCTTCACCGTCGCCGGCGAGGAACTCGGCTTCATCGGCGGGGCCACGATCATCGCGCTGCTCGGCGTCGTGCTGTGGCGCGCCTGCCGGATCGCCCGCGAAACGACCGAGCTGTACGGCACGATCGTCGCCGCCGGGATCATCGCCTGGTTCGCGTTCCAGTCCTTCGAGAACATCGGCATGACGCTCGGCATCATGCCCGTCGCGGGTCTGCCGCTGCCGTTCGTGTCGTACGGAGGATCGTCGATGTTCGCGGTCTGGGTGGCGATCGGACTGCTCCAGTCGATCAGAGTGCAACGGCCACTGGCCGCATAGACCGGGTACCACGGGGTATCCGGAAGCGAATGATGGCGGACACGAAGCGCGAGATCGAGCGGAAGTACGAAGCCGGCCCCGAGACCCGCCTCCCGGATCTCACCGGCCTACGGGGCGTCGCGGCCGTCGTCGACAAGGGCGTCGCCGAGCTGGACGCCGTCTACTACGACACCGAGGACCTCCGCCTGGCCGCCGCGTCCATCACGCTGCGCCGCCGCACCGGAGGCGACGACGCCGGCTGGCACCTGAAGCTGCCCGTCGCGCCCGGGACACGCGACGAGATCCGCGCCCCGCTGGAGGACGACGTGCCGCGCTCGCTGGCGGCACTGGTCCACGCCAGGACCCGGGGCGCCGCGCTCGTCCCCCTGGTACGGCTCCGCTCCCACCGCGACGTACGCCACCTCGTCGACGCCAAGGGCGCCCTGCTCGCCGAGGCGAGCACCGACACGGTCCGCGCGGAGCGCCTCGCGGGCGGGGACGGCGGCACCGTCGAGTGGACCGAGATCGAGGTGGAGCTCGCCGACGGCGGCGATCCCGCGTTCCTCGACGCCGTGCACAAACGGCTGCGCAAGAAGGGCCTGAAGCCCTCCGGTTCGGCGTCCAAGCTGGCCAAGGCGCTCACCGACACCGGATGGCGGCCGGCGGGGCCCCCGGAGCCGGACGGCACCGTCGGCGCCCGCATCCTCGCCCACCTGCGCGAACAGGCCGGCGAGCTGGTCACCTACGACGCGGCCGTACGCCGTGACCTGCCCGACTCCGTCCACCGGATGCGCGTCGCCACCCGCCGCCTGCGCAGCGCCTTCCGCACGTACAAGAAGATCCTGGACCCGGCCGCCACCGGCCCGGTCGCCGACGAGCTGAAGTGGCTGGCCCGCGAACTCGGCGTCGACCGCGACCAGGAGGTCCTCGCCGAGCGGCTCACCGCCCGCATCGACGCCCTGCCCGTCACGCTGCTCCTCGGCCCGGTCCGCGGCCGCCTCCGCGCCTGGGCCGGCGCCGGCCGCGCCGGATCACGCGGCCGCACCCTCGCCGTCCTCGACAGCGAGCGCTACACCGCCATCCTGGACTCCCTCGACGCCCTGCTCGCCGACCCGCCGCTGCGCCCCGCCGCCGGGAAGGACGCCACCGCCGTGCTGCCCCGGGCGATCCTGAAGGACCACGAGCGGCTCGCCGCCCGCATCGACCGCGCGCTCGCCCTGCCCGCCGGCCACGACCGTGACGTGGCCATGCACGAGGCCCGCAAGGCCGCCAAACGCGCCCGGTACGCCGCCGAGGCCGCCGCGCCCGTGCTCGGCAAGCCCGCGAAGCGGTTCGTCAAGCGGGTCAAGGCCGTGCAGAAGGTCCTCGGCGACCACCAGGACAGCGTCGTCGCCCGCGACACCCTCCGGGACCTCGCCATCAAGGCCCACGCGGCAGGGGAGACCGCCTTCACCTGGGGCCTGCTGTACGGCCAGGAGGAGGCGCGGGCGGCCGAGCGCGAGCGGGAGCTGCCGGAGGTGTGGGCGAGGGCCTCCCGGCCGGGGAAGCTGGGGGTGTGACCGCACGAGTGCCCGCTCGAAGACCCCCGCTGCCGCGGGGGCCCTTCGATCGCCGTGCTGAGGCGACTCGCAATCGCGTTACGCTTGAGAGTCGCCCCCTGCCAGCTCACGAAGGTTCGAGATGTCCGAGTCGGTCTTCCCACAGCTCGAAGCTCTGCTCCCGCACGTGCAGAAGCCCATTCAGTACGTCGGCGGTGAGCTGAACTCCACGGTCAAGCCCTGGGAGTCCTGCGACGTCCGCTGGGCGCTGATGTACCCCGACGCCTACGAGGTGGGGCTGCCCAACCAGGGCGTCATGATCCTGTACGAGGTACTCAACGAGCGCGAGGGTGTGCTCGCGGAGCGCACGTACAGTGTGTGGCCCGACCTGGAAGCGCTGATGCGCGAGCACGGCGTGCCGCAGTTCACCGTGGACAGCCACCGGCCCGTGAAGGCCTTCGACGTCTTCGGGCTGAGCTTCTCCACCGAGCTGGGCTACACCAACATGCTCGCGGCGCTCGACCTGGCGGGCATCCCGCTGAACGCGGCGGACCGCACGCTCGACGACCCGATCGTGCTCGCGGGCGGCCACGCGGCCTTCAACCCCGAGCCGATCGCCGACTTCATCGACGCCGCGATCATCGGTGACGGCGAGCAGGCCGTGCTCGACATGACCGAGATCATCCGCGCCTGGAAGGCGGAGGGCCGCCCCGGCGGGCGCGAGGAGGTCCTCTTCCGCCTCGCCAGGACCGGCTCCGTCTACATCCCGGCCTTCTACGACGTCGAGTACCTCCCCGACGGCCGCATCGCCCGCGTCGTACCGAACAAGTCGGGCGTCCCGTGGCGCGTGTCCAAGCACACCGTCATGGACCTCGACGAGTGGCCCTACCCCAAGCAGCCGCTCGTCCCGCTCGCCGAGACCGTCCACGAGCGGATGTCCGTCGAGATCTTCCGCGGCTGCACCCGCGGCTGCCGCTTCTGCCAGGCCGGCATGATCACGCGCCCCGTGCGGGAGCGAAGCATCACCGGCATCGGCGACATGGTGGAGAAGGGCCTCAAGGCCACCGGCTTCGAGGAGGTCGGCCTCCTCTCCCTCTCCTCCGCCGACCACTCCGAGATCGGCGACATCGCCAAGGGCCTGGCGGACCGGTACGAGGACGACAAGATCGGCCTCTCCCTGCCCTCCACCCGGGTGGACGCCTTCAACGTCGACCTCGCCAACGAGCTGACCAGGAACGGCCGTCGGTCCGGCCTCACCTTCGCCCCCGAGGGCGGCTCCGAGCGCATGCGCAAGGTCATCAACAAGATGGTCTCGGAGGAGGACCTGATCCGTACGGTCTCCACGGCGTACGGCAACGGCTGGCGCCAGGTGAAGCTGTACTTCATGTGCGGCCTGCCGACCGAGACCGACGACGACGTCCTCCAGATCGCCGACATGGCGGCCAACGTCATCGCCGAGGGCCGCAAGGTGTCCGGGCAGAACGACATCCGCTGCACCGTCTCCATCGGCGGCTTCGTACCCAAGCCGCACACCCCCTTCCAGTGGGCCCCGCAGCTCTCCGCCGAGGAGACCGACGCCCGCCTGGAGAAGCTCCGCGACAAGATCCGCGGCGACAAGAAGTACGGCCGCTCCATCGGCTTCCGCTACCACGACGGCAAGCCCGGCATCGTCGAGGGCCTCCTCTCGCGCGGCGACCGCCGCGTGGGCGCCGTCATCCGCGCCGTCTACGAGGACGGCGGCCGCTTCGACGGCTGGCGTGAGCACTTCAGTTACGACCGCTGGATGGCGTGCGCGGAGAAGACGCTGCCCGAGTTCGGCGTGGACGTCGACTGGTACACCACCCGCGAGCGTACGTACGAGGAGGTCCTGCCCTGGGACCACCTGGACTCCGGTCTCGACAAGGACTGGCTCTGGGAGGACTGGCAGGACGCGCTCGACGAGACCGAGGTCGAGGACTGCCGCTGGACGCCGTGCTTCGACTGCGGCGTCTGCCCGCAGATGGACACCCACATCCAGATCGGCCCGACCGGCAAGAAGCTGCTGCCACTGACCGTCGTGAAGTGACGGTCGGCCCACTGTTCTGTCCACAAGCCCCTCACCGGGATCGGTGAGGGGCTTGTATGTTCAAGGGAAAGTGGCAGGTTTCTGTTCGTCCTCGCCTTGGATATCCTTGAGGCGTTCTCGGGTGTGTACCCGATGCTTCGAGGGAGGTCATGTGATGGCCAAGACCGTGATCGACATCAACGAGGAAGCCCTGGCGCTCGCTGCCGAGGCTCTTGGCACCAAAACCAAGAAGGACACGGTCAACGCGGCTCTCGAAGAAATAGGGGCACGCGTCCGGCGCGAGCGGGCCATCGAGAAGCTCATCAAGCTGGACGAAGAAGGCGCCTTCGACAAGGGCCGTGAGCCGGGGTTCAAGGAGGAGGTGCGCAAGACGTGGGGGACATCCGAGGTGCCGGCTTCCTGATCGATACGTCGGCGGCGCACCGGATCATGCGTCCGGAACCACTCGCGATGTGGCGGTCCGCACTCAGTGCCGGGCGGATCGGCATGTGCGCGGCCACCGAGGCGGAAGCGCTGTACTCCGCGAAGTCGGCCGCTCACTACCACGAGATGCGCACGGCCTTCGGGGAGCTCTACACGTGGTGTGCCATCCCGGATGACGCCTGGTCGGCGATTCTGGACTTGCAGGAGACCCTGGCGGAGGCGGGATGCGGGCGCTCCGCGGGTGTCGTGGACCTGCTCGTCGCCCACACCGCCATGAGCAACCGACTCACGGTGCTGCACTACGACCGTGACTTCGAGACCATCGGCGAGCACATCGGGCTGAACACACAGTGGCTCGCGGAGCCTGGCTCCATCCACTGACACCCTCACCCCGGCCCGCCCGCGCGCTGGTCGCGAGCTACGCGGGCGGGCCAGGTGAGGTGGCCTCGGGAACCGGTACGGGCTCCGGCGCGTAGTCTGGGTAGTACAACGACTGCACCTGGCGTGGCGCCCGCACCCGAGATCTCCCCGCGAAAGCGGGGGTGAGCCGGGCGGGACCCCCGGGAGCCGCCCGTATTTTCGTGGGCGGAGCGCCACCGCGCCCGCCCCGCACCGAGGAGAAGAACCACTGGGCAAGCGACAGCCCGAAGGCCCGCCGCCCGCACCGGCAGTGCAGCGCATCCGCCTGCGCTACACCAAGCGCGGCCGCCTCCGGTTCACCAGCCACCGCGACTTCCAGCGCGCGTTCGAGCGTGCGCTGCGGCGCGCCGAGGTGCCCATGGCGTACTCGGCGGGCTTCACGCCGCACCCCAAGGTCTCGTACGCCAATGCCGCACCCACCGGCACGGGCTCCGAGGCCGAGTACCTGGAGATCGCGCTCACCGAGCCGCGTGACCCGCACAAGCTGCGCGAGCTGCTCGACGAGTCGCTGCCGGACGGGCTCGACATCACCGACGCCGTCGAGGCCCGCACACCGGGTCTCGCCGACCGGCTGACCGCCTCCGTCTGGGAGCTGCGGCTGGAGGGCGTGGAGGTGGCGGACGCCGAGCGCGCCGTCGCCGCCTTCCTCGCCGCCGACGCCGTCGAGGTGCGGCGCAAGACGAAGAACGGGATGCGCACCTTCGACGCACGGGTCGCCGTGGCGGGCCTGGAGGCCGGTCCCGCCCCGGCTGATAGGCCCGGGCAGGGCCCCTGTGCGATACTGCGGCTGGTTGTTCGGCACGTGACACCTGCCGTACGACCCGACGACGTCCTGTCCGGTCTCCGAGCTGTGGCCGACCTGGCGCCGCCGGTCCCCGCAGCGGTGACCAGGCTGGCGCAGGGGCTCTTCGACGAGGAGTCCGGCACGGTGACCGACCCGCTCGCGCCCGACCGCGAGGCAGTCACGGCCGCCCCACAAAAGGCCGCCGGACTCGCCGCCGCCCCGGAGCCGACAGGTGCGGGTTCCGCGTAGGGCGGTCGTTGTAGCGCAGCCCTGGCACTCGGGAGCCACCTGGGTCGGGCCGCGTACACCCACAGGAGACTTTCGCCAGGCCGTACGTACAACGCGTAGGGAACCGGCGAGCCAGACATTCAGCTCCCGTGCGGCGCCGCGCCAGACGCGGCGCCCGGGAGCGTGACGGGAGAACCGCCCGCATGCTCGAGCCGAACGAAACCGGCACCACCGCCGGTAACCACAACGAAGAGAACAACTCGCCCAGCGACACGCTGCCGCCGCGCCGCCGTCGCCGGGCCGCGTCCCGACCGGCGGGCCCGCCGGTCACCGCCGCCGCCGGCGAGGCCGCCGAGGTGGTCGAGGTCGTCGTCGAGACGCCCGCCGCCGAGGTGGCCGACGTCGCCTCCCTCGCCGAGGCGCCGGCGGACGCCCCCGAGCCCGCTCCGGCGCGCCAGCGCCGCCGCGCGACCCGCAAGGCGACCGCTCCGGCGGGCGCGCCCGAGGCCGCGGAGGTCTCCGTCGAGGAGCCCGGGGCCGCCGAAGCCCCGGCCGCCCCCGCGCGCCGCCGCGCCACCCGTAAGGCCACCGCCGAGGCGCCGGTCACCGAGGAGCCGCAGGCCGCCGAGGCGCCGGTCGCGGAGGAGCCCGAGGCGGCTCCGGCGCGTCCGCGCCGCCGTGCCACCCGTAAGGCGACCGCTCCGGCGGGTGCCCCGCAGGTCGCCGAGGAGCCGCAGGCTGTGGAGGCGCAGGCCGCCGAGGCGCCGGTCGCGGAGGAGCCCGAGGCGGCTCCGGCGCGTCCGCGCCGCCGTGCCACCCGTAAGGCGACCGCTCCGGCGGGTGCCCCGCAGGTCGCCGAGGAGCCGCAGGCTGTGGAGGCCCCGGCCGCCGAGGCGCCGGTCACCGAGGAGCCGACGGAGGAGCCCGAGGGCGCCCCGCGCCGTACCCGCCGCCGCGCCACCCGCAAGGCGACCGCGCCCGCCGGCGCGCCGCAGCCGCAGGCCCAGGCGGAGGCCCAGCCGCAGGCCCAGGCCGAGGACGAGGCGGACGTCGCCGAGGCGGGCGAGAGCCTGCCGGCCGACACCGTCGCGCAGATCTCCTCCGACGAGGCCGGGGCCGAGGTCGCCGCCGCCGAGGAGGCCGCCTCGCGTGGCCGTACGCGGCGCCGCGCCACCTCCCCGCAGTTCACCGCCGAGCCGGTGAAGAAGCCCGAGCAGTCCCGTGGCCGCCGTGCCGCGCGGCCCGCCGTGCCGGTCTTCCAGGCGCCGGTCTTCACGGAGCCGATGTTCCAGACCCCGGAGACCGCCGCCGCGGCGGCCGCCGCCGAGGCAGCCGAGCAGGAGGAGGCCCCGGAGGTCACCGAGGCCGTCGCCGCCCCGGCGCCCGCCGAGGTCGCCGAGCAGCCCGAGACCGGTGGCCGTCGCCGCCGCCGTCGCCGTGGCGAGCCCGCCGAGCCGGTCGTCGAGGCCGAGCCGGTGCGCGCCGCACCGGAGCCCGAGGCCGAGGCCGAGGAGGAGGAGCCCGAGGCCGAGGCGGAGGCCGCCGAGGGCGAGGAGACCGACGAGTTCGGTGACCGTCCGTCGCGCCGCCGCCGTCGCGGTGGCCGCCGTCGCCGCCGTGGTGAGGCCACCGAGGCCGAGGAGGCCGAGGAGGAGGCCGCCCACGCCGAGGAGGAGGCCGCCGAGCAGGAGGCGGAGGAAGAGGAGCAGGACGAGGAGGCAGAGGAGCACGAGGCCGGCACCCCGTCCGCCGCCGGTACCAGCAGCTCGCGCCGCCGCCGTCGCCGTCGCCGCCGCAGCGGTGACGCGGGCGTCGAGCCGGAGGCCGCCGCCGAGGAGGACGGCGTCCGTACGGTCGTCAAGGTCCGCGAGCCGCGCCCGGCCCGTGAGAAGGCCGAGCCGTCCGACGAGGTGCAGTCCATCAAGGGCTCGACCCGTCTGGAGGCGAAGAAGCAGCGCCGCCGCGAGGGCCGCGAGCAGGGCCGCCGACGCGTCCCGATCATCACCGAGGCCGAGTTCCTGGCCCGCCGCGAGGCGGTCGAGCGCGTGATGGTCGTCCGCCAGAGCGGCGAGCGCACCCAGATCGGCGTCCTCGAGGACAACGTGCTCGTCGAGCACTACGTCAACAAGGAGCAGGCCACCAGCTACGTCGGCAACGTCTACCTGGGCAAGGTCCAGAACGTGCTGCCGTCCATGGAGGCCGCGTTCGTCGACATCGGCAAGGGCCGCAACGCCGTCCTGTACGCCGGTGAGGTCAACTTCGAGGCGCTCGGCATGGCCAACGGGCCGCGCCGTATCGAGACCGCGCTCAAGTCCGGCCAGTCCGTCCTCGTCCAGGTGACGAAGGACCCGATCGGCCACAAGGGCGCCCGCCTCACCAGCCAGGTCTCGCTGCCCGGCCGCTACCTGGTGTACGTGCCCGAGGGCTCGATGACCGGTATCAGCCGCAAGCTGCCCGACACCGAGCGCGCCCGGCTGAAGACCATCCTCAAGAAGATCGTCCCCGAGGACGCGGGCGTCATCGTGCGCACCGCCGCCGAGGGCGCGAGCGAGGACGAGCTGCGCCGTGACGTCGAGCGTCTGCAGGCGCAGTGGGAGGAGATCCAGAAGAAGGCGAAGAACGGCAACGCTCCGACCCTTCTCTACGGTGAGCCCGACATGACCGTCCGGGTCGTCCGCGACATCTTCAACGAGGACTTCTCGAAGGTGATCGTCAGCGGCGACGAGGCGTGGAAGACCATCCACGGGTACGTGTCGCACGTCGCGCCCGACCTGTCGGACCGGCTCCAGCGCTGGACGTCGGAGGTCGACGTCTTCGCGACGTACCGGATCGACGAGCAGCTGATGAAGGCGCTGGACCGCAAGGTCTGGCTGCCGTCCGGCGGTTCGCTGGTGATCGACAAGACCGAGGCGATGGTCGTGGTCGACGTCAACACCGGCAAGTTCACCGGCCAGGGCGGCAACCTGGAGGAGACCGTCACCAGGAACAACCTGGAGGCGGCCGAGGAGATCGTGCGCCAGCTGCGGCTGCGCGACCTGGGCGGCATCGTCGTCATCGACTTCATCGACATGGTGCTGGAGTCCAACCGGGACCTGGTGCTGCGGCGCCTGCTGGAGTGCCTGGGCCGGGACCGTACGAAGCACCAGGTCGCCGAGGTCACCTCGCTGGGTCTGGTCCAGATGACCCGCAAGCGGGTGGGCCAGGGGCTGCTGGAGTCCTTCTCCGAGACCTGCGTCCACTGCAACGGCCGTGGCGTGATCGTGCACATGGAGCAGCCGACCACCGCGGGTGGCGGCGGCAACGGTGGCAAGCGCGCCAAGAAGCGCGCCCGCGCCGCCGAGGCGGAGGCGGAGCTGGAGACGGCCGGCATCGAGGCGGAGGCCGAGGAGGCCGAGGCCGAGGTCGAGACCGAGGCCGAGGTGGCGGCGGAGGTCGCCGCCCCGGTGGCGGTGGAGGAGCCGTTCCGTCCGGACGAGGAGCTGTACTCCAGCGTCGCGGAGGCAGAGGCGGCCGCGGGCCGTGGCCGTTCGCGCCGCCGGGCGTCCCGCAAGGCGACGGCTCCGGCCGGTGCGCCGAAGGCGGCCGTGGAGCCCGAGCCGCACCTCGGGGTCGCCGAGGTGGCCCCCGAGGCCGTCGAGGTGCAGGCCGTTCCGGCGCTCGCCGCCCCGGCCGAGGAGACGGCCGCCCCCGAGGCCCCCAAGGGCCGCACCCGGCGCCGTGCCACCCGCAAGGCGACCGCCCCGGCGGGTCCGCCCAAGCCGGTGGAGGCCGAGGAGGCGGCGCCCGCGCCCGTGACCGTTCCGGCCGAGCCGGAGCCGGTCCAGCCGGAGCCCGTCAGGGAACCGGAGCCGCAGCCCGAGGCCGTCCAGGCGGAGCCGGTTCAGCCCGAGCCGGTCCAGCCGGTCGCCGCGGAGGCCCCCGTGGCCGCCCCGCCGCGTGCGCGCCGCCGGGTGGTCCGCAAGGTCACCGCTCCCGCTGCCTCCCCCGCGGGCGCGGCGGAAGCCGCGGTCATCGTCGTGAGCAGCGGCTCCCCGGTGGAGCCCAAGCCCGAAGAGGCCCCGGCGACCGAATCACCGGCGACCGAGGCCCCGGCGACCGAATCACCGGCGACCGAGGCCCCGGAGGCGGAGGCCGCCGGGACCGAGGAGGCGCCGGTCAAGAAGGCCGCGGCTCGCAAGACGGCCAAGAAGGCCACGGCGAAGAAGGCGGCCACCAAGAAGACGGCCGCCAAGAAGACGACCGCGGCGAAGAAGACGACCGCCAAGAAGGCGGCGGCCACCACGTCGGCGGCAAAGACGACAAAGGCGGCGAAGACCGCCAAGTCGGCGTCGAAGAAGACCGTCGCGGCCGAGCAGTAGGCAGCCGGCCAGCCCGGTCGCCGTGACAGCGGTCACGGCGACCGGGCCGACGGATGGCAAGCTGACTGCTGAACAGTTGGTGAGCGCCGATTGAACGTTCCCCGTTACGCCCCGGATTAGCCGGGGCGGAACCCGGGATTTCGTTTCGGAATCGATGCCTCCGACGGTTAACGGCCCCGAAATTGACTAGGAAATTCCTGATAATGTGACGCCGGTCGCTGCCGTGGGCGGGCCCCGCCCGAAGACTACGGTCGGTGACCGACCCGGTTCCGGGACAGACCGGTCCCAGCATTCCTCGGTAGGGCGTCGGCATCGCGCCGGAGGGGTAAGCGCGGCCTTGTTAGCCTCCGCAACACCCTTCAGACCTCTGCCACAAAGAGCTCTTGCGGTGTTCAAGGAGGACGTCCATGCCGAGCATCAACGAGCAGCCCATCCCCGCTGCCCGCCCGGTCATCGGTGAAGAAGAGATCGAGGCCGCGGTACGCGTACTGCGCACGGGCCGCGTCGTACAGGGCCCCGAAGTGGCCGCCTTCGAGGAGGGATTCTCCGAGCTGGTCGACGGCCGCCACTGCGTCGCCGTCAACTCCGGTACGTCGGCGCTGCACCTCCTTCTGATGGCGCTGAACATCGGCCCGGGTGACGAGGTGATCGTCCCGTCCTTCTCGTTCGCCGCCTCGGCGAACGCGGTCCGCCTCGTCGGCGCCGACGTCGTCTTCGTCGACATCGAGGCCGACAGCTTCAACATCGACCCGGCCGCCGTCGAGGCCGCCATCACTCCGCGTACCGCCGCGATCATGCCGGTGCACATCTACGGCAACCCGGCCGCCATGGACAAGATCATGGCCATCGCCGACAAGCACAAGCTCGCGGTCGTCGAGGACGCCTGCCAGGCGCACGCCGCGGCCCTCAACGGCACCCCGGTCGGCGCCTTCGGCTCCGGCGGCACGTTCAGCTTCTACCCGACGAAGAACATGCACTCCCTCGAGGGCGGCATGATCTCCACCGCGGACGCCGAGACCGCCCGCACCCTGCGCCTGCTGCGCAACCAGGGCATGGAGCAGCGGTACGCCAACGAGATCGTCGGCGCCAACATGCGCATGACCGATGTCGCCGCCGCCGTCGGCCGCGTACAGCTGTCCAAGCTGCACGGCTGGACCGAGACGCGCATCGCCAACGCCGCGTACCTGAGCGAGCACATCACCGCGCCGGGCATCGTGACGCCGATCGTCGCCGAGGGCGCGCGCCACATCTACCACCAGTACACGATCCGGGTGCAGGGCGGTGACCGTGACGCCGCCATGGCGAAGCTCACCGAGGCGGGCGTCGGCAACGCCGTCTACTACCCGACCCCGATCCACCGGCTGAAGCCGTACTGGGAGCCGGACCAGAAGGCGGGCCGCAACTGGGACCTGCCCGAGACGGAGAAGGCCGCCGCCGAGGTCGTCTCGCTGCCCGTGCACCCCTCGCTGACCCAGAACGACCTTGAGCGCATCGTCACCGCCGTGAACGCGCTGGGAGAGAACCTGTGACTGCTGCTGGACTGCGGGCCGGCCTGATCGGCCTCGGCTCGATGGGACGCCACCACGCCCGCGTACTGGCCGGGCTGGACGGTGTGAGCCTCGTCGGCGTCGTCGACCCGATGGGCGACAAGAACGGCTGGGCGCAGGGCGCACCCGTCCTGTCCACCGTCGAGGAACTGATCTCGCTGGGCATCGACTACGCCGTCGTCGCCTGCCCGACCGCGCTGCACGAGGAAGTCGGCCTGAAGCTGGCCGGCGCCGGCGTCCACGCGCTGATCGAGAAGCCGGTCGCCGACACCGTCGACGGCGCCCGCCGCCTCGTCGAGGCGTTCGAGACGGGCGGCCTGGTCGCCGGTGTCGGTCACATCGAGCGGTGCAACCCGGCGCTGCGCAGCCTCCGCTCCCGCCTGGAGGCCGGCGAGCTGGGCGACGTGTACCAGGTCGTCACCCGCCGTCAGGGCCCCTTCCCGCACCGCATCGCGGACGTCGGCGTGGTCAAGGACCTCGCCACCCACGACATCGACCTGACGGGCTGGGTCACCGGCCAGCAGTACACGTCGATCGCCGCGCACACGGTGTCCAAGTCGGGCCGCCCGCACGAGGACATGGTCTCCGCCGTCGGCCAGCTCTCCGACGGCACGATGGTCAACCACCTGGTCAACTGGCTGAGCCCGCTGAAGGAACGCTTCACGTCGGTCACCGGCGAGAAGGGCTGCTTCATCGCCGACACCCTCACCGCCGACCTCACGTTCTACTCCAACGCCGCCGTCGCCACCGAGTGGGAGGCGCTGCGCGCCTTCCGCGGTGTCTCCGAGGGCGACATGATCCGTTACGCCATCCCCAAGCGCGAGCCGCTCCTCGTCGAGCACGAGCTGTTCCGGGACGCGGTCCTCGGCAAGTCCGACGACATCTGCACGCTGCGCCAGGGTCTGCGTACGGTGGAGGTGGCCGCGGCCGTCATCGACTCCGCCGACCGCGGTGTCACCGTGCGGCTCACCCCGGAGGACGTGGCCAGTTGACCACACCCGATGTCACCGTCGTGGTAGCCGTGTACAACACGATGCCGTACCTCACCGAGTGTCTGAACTCGCTGGTGGGGCAGAGCATCGGGCTGGACCGGCTCGAGGTCGTGGCCGTCGACGACGGCTCGACCGACGACAGTGGCCGGGAACTGGACCGCTTCGCGGAGAAGTACCCGAACACTGTCAAGGTGATCCATCAGGCCAACTCCGGTGGCCCGGCTGCTCCGAGCAACCGGGCCCTGGAGCTGGCCACCGGTCGTTACGTCTACTTCATCGGCTCCGACGACTACCTGGGCAAAGAGGCCCTGGAGCGCATGGTGGCCTGTGCCGACAAGCACGGCTCCGACGTCGTCGTCGGCAAGATGGTGGGCACCAACGGCCGTTACGTCCACCAGGCGCTGTTCAAGAAGAGCGACCCGGACATCTCGCTGTACGACTCGGCGCTGCCGTTCACGCTGGCCAACACCAAGCTCTTCCGCCGCGAGCTGGTGGAGAAGTACTGCTTGCGCTTCCCCGAGGACCTGCCGGTCGGCTCCGACCAGCCGTTCACCCTGGAGGCGTGCGTACGGGCCGCGAAGATCTCGGTCCTCGCGGACTACACGTACTACTACGCGGTCAAGCGCGGTGACGCCAGCAACATCACCTACCGGGCCAACCACCTGTCCCGGCTGCGCTGCACCGAGCGGATCATGCACTTCGCGGCCTCGCTGATCGAGGCGGGCCCGCAGCGTGACGCGGTCCTCAAGCGCCACTTCACCTGGGAGCTCGCCAAGCTCATCCAGGACGACTTCCCCGCGCTCGACGCGGCCACCCGGACCGAGGTGTGCGCGGGCATCGCGAAGCTGGCGGACGAGTACTTCACCGAGGCGCTGCGCGACGCGATGGACGTCAAGCGGCGGGTGCGGATTGCGCTCGCCCAGCGGGGTGCCGTCGAGGAACTCGTACGGGCCATCGAGGACGAGGCCGCGCACGGCTCGCCGCCGCTGCTGCTGGAGGACGGGCGGGCGTTCGTCCGCTACCCCGGCTTCCGCGACCCGGCCGTGGGGCTGCCCGACCGGGTGTACGAGGTGATCGGCGAGGCCGTCCCCGGCCGGCTGGCCGAGGTCACGTCACTGGTCGCGGCCGAGTGGGACCAGAACGGCGACGACATGGCCGTCGACCTGACGGTACGGCTCGGGCTGACCGGCGAGACCGGCTCCGCCGTCGTGAGGCTCGCCACCAAGGCCATGCCCAAGAGCGCCGACAAGCCCGGCGCCCGCAGGCTCCCCGCAGGACACGAACTGCCCGCGGCGGTGGGGGAGTTCACCCGCAAGCCGACCGAGGACGGGGAGGGCACCCTGCTCACCGCCCGTATTCCGGTCAAAGCCAAGAGCGCCAAGCTCGGTGTGCGTGTGTACGCCGACGTGGCAGGCTCGACGTACGAGATTCCCGTGCCGGTCCGTGGCGTGCCGCTGCCCCTGGCGCGGCGCTGGCGCGAGGTGATCCCGTACCGGATCTCCGCCAACGCCAACCCCAAGGGGCGGCTGGTGATCACCACGGCTCCGCTCTGGGAGCCCTCGCGCGGCGTGGGCAAGCGACTGCGTCAACTGATGTCCCGTGTGAAGAGGAAACTGACCCGATGAATATCTGTGTAGTCGCGCTCGGCAAGATCGGCCTGCCGCTCGCCGTGCAGTTCGCCGCCAAGGGCCACAAGGTCATCGGCGCCGACGTCAACGAGAAGGTCGTCGAGCTGGTCAACGCCGGCACCGAGCCCTTCCCCGGCGAGCACGACCTGGACCGGCTGCTGAAGCAGACCGTCGACGCCGGTCTGCTGTCCGCGACCACCGACACCGCGGCCGCCGTCGCCCAGTCCGAGGCCGTCGTGGTCGTCGTCCCGCTGTTCGTGGACGCCGAGGGCACCCCCGACTTCGGCTGGATGGACTCCGCGACGAAGGCCATCGCCAAGGGCCTCAAGCCGGGCACCCTCGTCTCCTACGAGACCACCCTTCCGGTCGGCACCACCCGCACCCGCTGGGCGCCGATGCTGGAGGAGGGCTCCGGCCTGAAGGCGGGCGAGGACTTCCACCTGGTCTTCTCCCCGGAGCGCGTCCTCACCGGCCGCGTCTTCGCCGACCTGCGCCGCTACCCCAAGCTCGTCGGCGGCATCGACGAGGCGTCGGCCAAGCACGGCGTCGAGTTCTACGAGCAGGTCCTCGACTTCGACGAGCGTGACGACCTGCCGCGCGCCAACGGCGTGTGGGACCTGGGCACCGCCGAGGCCTCCGAGCTGGCCAAGCTCGCCGAGACCACGTACCGCGACGTCAACATCGGTCTGGCCAACCAGTTCGCCCGGTTCGCCGACAAGCAGGGCATCGACGTCCTGAAGGTCATCGAGGCCTGCAACTCCCAGCCCTACAGCCACATCCACCAGCCGGGCATCGCCGTCGGCGGCCACTGCATCCCGATCTACCCGCGGATGTACCTGTGGAACGACCCGGAGGCGACCGTCGTGCGTTCGGCCCGCGAGGCCAACGCCGCGATGCCCGAGTACGCCGTCGACCTGCTGGCCGCCGCCTACGGCGACCTCAAGGACGTGAACGTGCTCGTGCTCGGCGCCGCCTACCGCGGTGGCGTCAAGGAGACCGCGTTCTCCGGCGTCTTCGGCACCGTCGAGGCCCTCAAGGCCCGGGGCGCCGTCCCGTACGTCTCCGACCCGATGTACACGGCCGAGGAGCTCGCCGCGCACGGCCTCACCCCCCACCAGGGCGAGAAGGTCACCGCCGCGATCCTCCAGGCCGACCACGCCGAGTACCGCGAGCTGGCCGCCTCCGACCTGCCGGACGTCACCGTCCTGGTCGACGGCCGCCGCACCACGGACCCGGCCCGCTGGGAGGGCGTCCGCCGCGTCGTCATCGGCGGCTGAGCACCCCCGCAGCACCGCACGACCCGACCGTGGCCCTGCCCCGCACACCCGCGGGGCGGGGCCGACGCGCAGAAGGTTTCCCCATGACCTGGTTGATTACTGGCGGCGCCGGATTCATCGGCTCCCACGTCGTGAAGGCGATGGCCGAGGGCGGCGAGCGGATCGTCGTCCTCGACGACCTGAGCACGGGCCGCGCCGAGCGGCTCCCCGACGGCGTCCCCCTGGAGGTCGGCACCGTCCTGGACCGTGACGTCGTCGACCGCGTCCTGCGTGAGCACGCCGTCACCGGCATCGTGCACATCGCGGGCAAGAAGCAGGTCGCCGAGTCGGTCGCCAAGCCGCTGCACTACTACCGCGAGAACGTCGAGGGCCTCCGTACGCTCCTGGAGGGCGCCGTGGAGGCCGGGGTGACCCGGTTCCTGTTCTCGTCGTCGGCCGCCGTGTACGGCATGCCCGACGTGGACCTGGTCACCGAGGCCACCCCGTGCGCGCCCATCAACCCGTACGGCGAGACCAAGCTGGCCGGCGAGTGGCTGGTCACGGCCACGGGCCGGACGTACGGCATGGCGACCGCGTCGCTGCGGTACTTCAACGTGGCGGGTGCCGCCACGCCCGAACTGGGCGACGACGGTGTCTTCAACCTCGTACCGATGGTCTTCGAACGCCTCACGGCCGGCGAGCAGCCGCGGATCTTCGGCGACGACTACCCGACGCCCGACGGCACCTGCATCCGCGACTACATCCACGTCGAGGACATCGCCTCCGCGCACGTCGCCGCCGCCCGCCGGCTGGCCGCCGACCCGGACGCCTCGCTGGTCCTGAACATCGGGCGCGGCGAGGGCGTCTCCGTCACCGAGATGGTCGGCATCATCCAGGACGTCACCGGCCGCACCGACATCGAGCCGCTCGTCACCGACCGCCGCCCCGGCGACCCGGCCCGGGTGGTGGCCTCCGCCGACCGCATCGCCGAGGAGCTGGGCTGGAGCGCGCGGTACGGCGTGCGGGAGATGGTCGAGTCCGCGTGGGCGGGCTGGCAGCTGCGCCACCCGTAAGCACCGTACGTACGAAAGAAGGGCCCCGGGATCGCTCCCGGGGCCCTTCCGTCGTACCGCCTAGCGGTCTTCGAGGAACAGCTTGTCGAAGGCCTTGCTCACGACCGGCCAGTCCCACGCCGACAGCGCGTACTCCGACGCCAGCTTCCCGGCGTTCTGCCACGCCTCCTCGCTCGCCGTCGTCTCCAGGATCCGCTGAGCGGCCTCCTCCGTGGAGCCGACGACCCAGCCCTCCGGGTACAGCGTGCGGGCGCTGTTCGGCTTGCCCGCGTAGAACGGCCAGTCACGGGCGACGGGGACGGCGGCGCTCGCCGCGCCCTCCATCAGGCCCACGTGGCAGCCCTCACGCACCGACGAGGACAGGATCACACCGATGTCGGTGAGCGCCGACGGCACGTCGTCGGTCGGGCCGAGCCGCAGCACGACACCTTCCTCGACGAGCGGGGCGATCTCCTTCTCGAACTGGCGCCGGTAGTCGCGGGTCGCCCGGCTGGTCTTCGGGTTCATGTCGCCGCCCACCAGCAGCAGCCGGTAGCGCTCGTCCTGCTCCCGCACCCGCCGCAGCACGTCCACGGCCCACATCGGGTCCTTGGCGACCTGGCTGATGCCCACCAGGCCCAGGTTGAAGCGGGCCTCCGCCGGCTTCGGGCGGGCGAAGCCCGACAGGTCCATGGCGTTGTCGATGAGGTGAGCACGCGGCGCGCTGTCACCGCGCAGCATCGGCACCAGCGACTCGACGAGGTCCTTGACGTGCGGGGCGACGTAGACCAGGTCGTCGATCCGCGAGAAGTCCGTCATGTGCGGCCAGCGCGTGAACGCCTCGTAGCTGTGCAGGCGTACGACGATCCGGGTGTCGCCCGGGTCGATCGTCGTCAGCATCGCCGCCGGGCCGACCGACCAGTCCAGGAAGACGGTGTCCGCCCAGTCCAGGTACGGCCGCATCAGCCGCTCGACTTCCTCCTGGTAGCTGCTGGTGCCGCCGGCCAGGCGGTCCTCCAGCACCCGGCGGCCCGCCCACGCGATCCGCTTGAGCGCCTTCTGCGCCGCCAGGTCCAGGTAGCGCAGCTCCACGCCCTCGTGGTTGCCGTACCGGTCCAGGATGTGGTGCAGGAAGTTGTCGTTGGCGCTGGTGGTGACCAGCAGCCGCAGCGGCCGGTCCTTGGGCGCCGGCGCGGCCGGGGTCTTCCGCCCCTGCGGGCGGCTGAGCACGTCCATGACCTTGGAGCGGTACAGCGGCTTGACGAAGCCCTGCGCGTCCTTGGCCAGCGGGGAGGACAGCTGGTCGATGTGCAGCACCCGGTGGAAGCCCAGGAACAGCGCACGGTCCAGCGCGAAGGACGCCTTCTCGTGGTTGCCGTCCGCGAACTGGGCGTCGGCGTGCGCCAGCTGGGCGGCGACCGCCTTGTCGAGGTCGCGCGGGTTCAGCCCCTTGCCGAGCTCCTTCATCACGGCCTCGTCCAGCAGCTGCGCCTTGAGCCCCAGGTCGGAGATCTTCGACGCGGCGGCGGCGAGCGCCAGGGCGGCGCCACTGGTGCGGCCCGCCCACTGCATGCCCTCGGCCACGTACCGGGACGTCGCGATGCGCACCTTGGGCGGCACGCCGGGCGCCGTGACGGCCGTACGCCACATCCGGGCACCCACCGTGGAGCGCATCACCGGGCGGGCGGTGGCGCGCCGCATGACGGCGGCCGGCAGGCCGTCCACGGAGCGGCGTACGTTCTGCTTGACGACGTCCAGCGGCGGCAGGACGCCCCGGCCGCCGGTGGAGCCCTTCTCCTTGACCCGGTCGACGGCCTTCAGCGCCGGCGCCAGGCCGAAGTGGGCCTCCTCGATCCGGTAGTACTGCGCGAGGCGCCACACCGTGTAGACGGCGCCCGCGTCGAGCGCCACCAGGATGTCCGCCGTGCGGGCCTGCCTGCGCAGCCGGCTGTCCCGCTGGGCCTGCATCCACACCTTCATGCCGCCCGGCGCCATACGGGCCTTGCGGCGCAGCGCCGCGCTGCGGACGTTGAGGTTGCGCGGGAGCTGGTGCGTGCCGTCCAGCTCCATGGCGGCGAGTTCCTCGGCGACCGGCTCGAGGTGGAACGTACCGGCGAGGAACGTCTTCGCGCCCGCGGCGCGGAACTTGCGCACCGAGTCGGCGAACACGCCCAGCTGGGGCCGGACGCTGGCGATGAACAGGACGTTGGTCACAGGGACGGTCCTCCGGCGGCGATCTGGTTCTCGGCGAGGGAAGCCGCGTCCGTGCTGTCCGGCCTGAGCGCGGCGTAGTCGTCGATCAGCTGCTTCACGGCGGAGGTCATCAGCGCCTCGCGGGTGAACTGGTCGGCGTGCGCCATGGCTTCGGCGTGGACCTCGTCGCTCGTCTCCACCGCCATGTGCGCGGCCTTGATGAACGACTCGGTCAGGCCCTCCTCGTCGATGCCGACGGCACCCGTCCACAGCGGGTGGCCGCGCAGCACGTTGGAGGCGTCGTGCTCGACGACGTGCGCCGAGACGATCGGCAGGCCGGTCGCCATGTACTCGTACACCTTGCCGGAGGTGACGTAACGGCCGCCGATGAGGATGAGGACCATCGCGTCCCAGCGGGCGTAGATGGACGCCACCTCGGCCTTGGCGGCGGGGCCGCCGAAGCGTACGCCGTCGACCTCGGCCTGCTTGAGGACCTCGGCGTGCCGGTTGGCCTCGCGGCCGGAGCCGTTGCCGATGTGGCCGCGCACCTCGAAGGTGGCGTTGGCCAGCAGCGGCTCCTTCGCGCGGGCGGCGCGCCAGGCGTTGAGCACGGTCTCCAGGTGCGGGACCGTGAAGTTGACGGTGCCGAGGTAGCCGAAGGCGAGCCCCGCCTCGGGGTTGGCGCGGTGCGCCTTGCCGGGCGAGCTGTCGGCGTCGTAGCCGTTGCGCACGACGTGGACGCGGTCGGCGAAGTCGGGGTAGCGGGTGCGGTAGTGCTCCGCGATAGGGTCGTTGACGACCCACAGGGACAGCGCGTTGTCGAGGATCTTCTGCTCCCAGCGGCCCTCGGCGGAGTCGCGGGAGAACGCCTCAACGCCGTCGATGACGTCGATGGACCAGCCGTCGCGGAAGTCCACCGCGTACGGGACCTTCGCCTCCTCCCACAGCTTCCACGCCGCGGCGAGGTTGACGTAGGGGACGCAGCTGGCGAGCAGCAGGTCGGCCGGGTGCTCGCCGTGGATACGGAGCACGGCCTGCTCCAGATCCTCGCGCCACTCACCGAAGTTGGGCTCGGGGAACGGCTCCATCTGGCGACGGCGCAGCCGCGTCACCCATCCGTTCGGGTTGAGTGCGCGCTCCTCGCTGTACAGACGGATGTCCGTCTCCAGGTCCTCGCGCACCAACGGCAGTTCGACGATCCTGATCTTCGGGTCGACCTGCTCCAGAAGGGTGAGGTCGACGCCGGAGTCCCTTTCCCACGACTCCTGCGCGATGGTGACGACGGTGACGTCCCAGCCCTGGTTGATGAACTGGTTCGCGGTCTCGCGCATGCGGTACGCGCAGCTCTTGGCCGCGGGCGGGAAACCGATGGCGAGGTAGATCACATGGGGCCGCTTGCCTGCCGCGGGCAGCCCGGACCTGGGAGACGCTGACATAACCGGTGACGCTAGCACGGTGACATGTACGGATAAGTGCCTCGTGAGAGGACGTTTCCGGTCACGCGTGCCGGCTGCCTCCCTTCCACTCTTCCATGATCCGGACAACGTTGCGGGCGGCCTGTCCGTCGCCGTACGGGGTGCCCGGGTCGGCCGTGGGCACCGCACGGGTCACGGTGGCGGCCCACTCGTCGGCCGGCAGCGTGTGCGGATCGGGAACAAGGACGTTCCAGCCCGTGTCGACGGTTTCCACCCACTCGGTCTCGGGACGGATGGTGGTGGTGATGCGCTCCAGCAGGAACGCTTCCTTCTGCAGGCCGCCCGAGTCGGTGACCACACCGGCCGAGGCCAGCACGGCGGCGACCAGACCGGCGTACGGCAGCGGACGGCCGACGTGCACGGAGCCGGTGTTCAGCTCGATGTCGTGCGCCTGGGCACGCGAGACCAGACGCGGGTGGGCGAGCAGCGCGACGGGGACCGGCAGGCCGGCCAGCGAGTCGATGATCGCGCGCAGGCGCTCCGGGTCGTCGGTGTTGTCCGGCCGGTGCAGCGTGGCCAGCAGGAACGGCTTCGACGGGTCGATGCCCTCGGGCAGCGCCGGCGCGGGGTGCTTGCCCGCCAGGACGTCGTCCCGGATCTTCAGGCAGATGTCGACCATCACGTCACCGGCCAGTACGGCACGGTCCTTCAGGCCCTCGTCGGCGAGGTGGCGCATGGCCTCCTCGGTCGGGGCGAGCAGGACGTCGGCGCAGTGGTCGGTCAGGACGCGGTTGTGCTCCTCCGGCATGCGCCGGTTGAAGGAGCGCAGACCCGCCTCCAGGTGGGCGACCGGCAGGTGCATCTTCACGGCCGAAAGGGCACCGGCGATGGTGGAGTTGGTGTCGCCGTAGACCAGCACCCAGTCCGGCTTCTCGCGCTCCAGGACCGGGTCCAGCGCGGAGAGCACGGCACCGGTCTGGACGCCGTGGCTGCCGGATCCGACACCCAGGTGGACGTCCGGGTCAGGGATGCCGAGACCGTCGAAGAAGACGTCGGAGAGGTCGGCGTCGTAGTGCTGCCCGGTGTGCACGATGAAGTGCTCGTGCTCCGTCTCGGCGAACGCGGCCGCGATGGGGGCGAGCTTCACCAATTGGGGACGTGCGCCGACGATGCTGATGACTTTCACTGAGCACTCTTCTTCTACTGGGACAGGTCAATGAGGGAGGCGTGCCGTGCCATCGTAGGCAATGGCCGGGATGACCAGGCCCGCGGCCGGAGCACGGGGTGGAACGGCACGGTCCGACGGCCGTGGTCAGACATGGTCAGAAGGTGCGTGCGCAGCGCTGAACGGCCGGGATAACGATTCCATGAACAGTTGACGGCGAGGTTTCGCGGCGGTGCGGACGGGGTCTCAGGGCCGTACGGAGCGGGGGCCGAGGCTCTCGGCACCGTGCGCGGCCACGCGCCGGCGCAGCTCCCGGTCGGCCGTCACCACGAGGCACGTACGCCCCGCCTCGGCCGCCTCGCCCGCCAGCTCCACGATCCGGTCGTCGCCGCTGCCGGGCGCCGCGTCGACCCGTACCCCCGGTACCGGCTCCACGCCCCGGGCCTGCCCCTCCACGACGAGCACGACGTCCAGCGGGCCCGGATGCCCGGCGACCCCGCCCGAGGCGTACGGGACGAGCCGGTCACGCAGCCGCTCGGCGGCTCCGCGGCGGTCCCGCCACCAGCCGTCGGGCACCGATCCGACGACGTTCGCGGCATCGACGACGAGGAGAGTGAGCACGCTACGAGGGTCCCACGCGCCGGCGGCCGCGTGGGCCTTTCGGGGGACTGGGGAACACGCGCCAGAATGCTATCGTCGCGCAAGCTTGGGGGAACTGTGCGTGAACTGTTTGCACTGTTTGAACTGTTCAGGGGAAGGTCGGCGGTGAGCCATGGCGGTGTGGTCCGCGCGGAAATCCAAGCGTCCTGCGGACGCCCCTGCGCGCCGTAGCGCCGCCACGGGCGGTGCCCCGCTCCCCGACGCCTCCCTGCCGGCCACCACCGACTGGCTGGTGCGCGGCAAGGACGGCCGCCTCACGGCGTACGCCCCGGTCGAGGGTGCCGTGCTGCGCTGGACCGAGAAGCACCCGGGCGGCCCCGAGTGGACCGGCCCGGAGACCATCCCGGCGCCGGACATCGTGCCGCACCTCTCCATAGCCCAGGGTCCCGACGGCTACGTCCACCTCGTGTCGCTGCGCCGCACCCGCCTCGCGGACGGCACCCCCGCCACCGACGTGGTCTTCGCGCTCCAGTACCAGTCGGGCCTGGCGGTACGCGACTGGGCCGTGGTCGGCAACCCGTACCCGAACGACCCGGCGCTCGCCGCGCGGATCGGCCTGCCCGCGGCGGTCATCGACTCCGACGGCTCGCTGCACGTCTTCGTACGCAATGTGGGCGGCGGGATCTGCGGGCGCTCCTCGGTGCCGTCGGGCAAGTGGAACAAGTGGGCCGACCTCAAGGGCAGCGGGATCGTCGGCGATCACACCATCACGGCGTCGATCACCACCGACGGGCTGATGGAGTTGGTCGCGCCGACGGCCGAGCACGTCCTGCGCTGGACGCAGGAGACCAAGGGCGTGAAGTTCCAGCGCGCCGAGGACATCCCGGCCAGGGCCGAGGCGGGCTCCCTCTCCTCGGAGCGCACCGGCGCGGGCCGCGTCACCCACTTCTGGCACGACGCCGACGACGGTACGGTCCGGTCCTGGCGCCCCTCCGACAAGGCACCGTCCGTCCTCGGCTCCGGCGCGGGCACCGGCCCGGTCGCCACCCTCCGTACCGCCGTGGACGGCCACGACTGCACGATCATGGCCCGCCGGGACGCCGCCACCGGCCGCCCCGCGCTCGCCGCCTACCCGACGGAGGACGAGGCGCTCGGCGCCACCTGGACGCTCACCGGCGAACCGTGCGTGGGCGCACCCGCGCTCGCGCTCGACGGCCGCGGCCGGGTCGTCATGGCCGCCTTCGGCACGGACGGCACCCTGCGCGTCGCCCGCCAGAAGCCGGAACCGGGACTGGCCCTGGAGGCGTGGGCGCGGGTGTGAGCGCGGGGCCTGCGGGCCGTTTGCGGGGGCGGGGCCCCTCCGGGCTCGCCTCCTCGCGGCCGGCGGGGCCCCGACCGGCTCGGTGACCGTACGTCGCCGCCCATCCTCTGCGGGGGCGACCCTGCACGGCCCCACCCGGCCGTCTGCCGGGTGCGGGCCGTGGTGACGTAGCCCCGGGGACGTCAGGCGGCGCGCTCGGTGAGGGCGCCGTCCTTCTCCACGTACAGCTCACCCGTCTTCGGGCACTCCCACACACCCGGCTCGCCGGCCCGCTCCACCAGCCGTACGCCGGCCCGGCCGACCCAGCCGATCCGCCGTGCCGGAACGCCCACGACCAGCGCGAAGTCCGGGACGTCCTTGGTGACGACCGCGCCCGCGGCCACCATCGCCCAGCGGCCGATCTCCAGCGGTGCCACGCACACCGAGCGCGCGCCGATCGAGGCGCCGTCGGCGATCTTCACGCCCACGGCCTCCCAGTCGCCGCCGCGCTTCTGCTTGAAGTCGGGGTCGACGGAGCGCGGGTTGTGGTCGTTGGTGAGGACGACGGCGGGGCCGATGAAGACACCGTCGCCGAGCTCGGCCGGCTCGTAGACCAGGGAGTAGTTCTGGAGCTTGCAGTTGTCGCCCATGCGCACGCCCGTGCCGACGTACGCACCGCGGCCGATCACGCAGCCCTCGCCGAGCTTCGCGTCCTCGCGGATCTGCGCGAGCTCCCAGACGCTGCTCCCGGCGCCGATCTCGGCGGTGTCGGCGACCTGCGCGGTGGGCTGGACCCTGTAGTTCACTGTGCTCTGCCTTCCGGTGTGCGGCTTGCCCGGTGAGCATACGGGCGGTGGCCCCGGCGCGGTCCGGACGGGCTGGTTTGACCCCCGCAAGCGGGGCCCGTAACCTTGACCGTCGGCGTGTTTCCATGCGCGCCAGCTCCTGAGCACCTCCCTCCCGCCTGGTCGGGAGAGGCCGCTCATCCTTCCGGAACAGTCACGGGCCCGCCGGCCCGTGCGAGCGGCTGGCATCAGGGGTTTCCGTTCCGAGCGAGAGAGAGATCCGCGTGTACGCCATCGTGCGCAGCGGTGGTCGCCAGCACAAGGTTGCTGTCGGCGACATCGTTGAGGTTGACAAGATTTCCACTGCCAAGGTTGGCGACACGGTCGAGCTCTCGACCCTGCTCGTTGTCGACGGCGACGCTGTGACCAGCGACCCGTGGGTGCTGGCCGGCATCAAGGTCCAGGCCGAGGTCGTGGACCACCACAAGGGCGCCAAGATCGACATCCTGCGCTACAAGAACAAGACCGGCTACCGCCGTCGTCAGGGCCACCGCCAGCAGTACACGGCGATCAAGGTCACGGCGATCCCCACGGCTGCGAAGTAAGGGACTGAGGAGACATGGCACACAAGAAGGGCGCATCGTCCACCCGGAACGGTCGCGACTCCAACGCTCAGCGGCTCGGCGTGAAGCGCTTCGGCGGTCAGGTCGTCAACGCCGGTGAGATCCTGGTCCGCCAGCGTGGCACCCACTTCCACCCCGGCTCGGGCGTCGGGCGTGGCGGCGACGACACGCTGTTCGCGCTGCAGGCCGGTGCGGTGCAGTTCGGCACCTTCCGTGGCCGCAAGGTCGTGAACATCGTTCCGGCTGCCTAAGCCACTTTCGCGGAGGCGGACCTCACTTCCCGTACGGGAAGCGGGTCCGCCTTTCGCTTGTTGCACCGAAGACATTTCCTACGTAACTGGAGGCACAGGACATGACCACCTTCGTGGACCGCGTCGAGCTGCATGTCGCCGCGGGTAACGGAGGCCACGGCTGTGCCTCCGTTCACCGGGAGAAGTTCAAGCCGCTCGGCGGCCCCGACGGGGGCAACGGCGGCCGTGGCGGCGATGTGATCCTGGTCGTGGACCAGTCGATCACCACCCTGCTGGACTACCACCACTCCCCGCACCGCAAGGCCACCAACGGCAAGCCCGGCGAGGGCGGCAACCGCTCCGGCAAGGACGGCCAGGACCTGGTCCTGCCGGTGCCGGACGGCACGGTCGTCCTCGACAAGAACGGCGACGTGCTGGCCGACATGGTCGGGCACGGCACGTCGTACGTCGCCGCCGAGGGCGGCCGCGGCGGGCTCGGCAACGCGGCGCTGGCCTCGGCCCGCCGCAAGGCGCCGGGCTTCGCGCTGCTGGGCGAGCCGGGACGGTCCGGCGACATCGTCCTGGAGCTGAAGACGGTCGCGGACGTGGCCCTGGTGGGCTACCCCAGCGCCGGCAAGTCCTCGCTGATCTCCGTACTGTCCGCCGCCAAGCCGAAGATCGCGGACTATCCGTTCACGACGCTGGTGCCGAACCTCGGTGTGGTCACGGCCGGCTCGACCGTCTACACGATCGCGGACGTGCCGGGGCTCATCCCGGGCGCCAGCCAGGGGCGTGGGCTGGGCCTGGAGTTCCTGCGGCACGTGGAGCGCTGCTCGGTCCTCGTGCACGTCCTGGACACGGCGACGCTGGAGTCCGACCGTGACCCGGTCACCGACCTGGACGTCATCGAGGAGGAGCTCAAGCAGTACGGCGGCCTCGACGACCGTCCCCGGATCGTCGTCCTCAATAAGATCGACATCCCGGACGGCAAGGACCTCGCGGAGATGATCCGTCCGGACCTGGAGGCGCGCGGCTACCGCGTCTTCGAGGTCTCGGCCGTCGCCCACCTGGGCCTGAAGGAGCTGTCCTTCGCGCTGGCCGAGATCGTCGCCAAGGCGCGGGCCGCCAAGCCGAAGGAGGAGGCGACCCGGATCGTCATCCGCCCGAAGGCGGTCGACGACGCGGGCTTCACGGTCACGCAGGAGGAGGACGGCCTCTTCCGCGTGCGCGGCGAGAAGCCGGAGCGCTGGGTGCGCCAGACGGACTTCAACAACGACGAGGCCGTCGGCTACCTGGCGGACCGCCTCAACCGCCTCGGCGTCGAGGACGCGCTGATGAAGGCCGGAGCCCGCGCGGGCGACGGCGTGGCCATCGGCCCCGAGGAGGACGCGGTCGTCTTCGACTGGGAGCCCACGATGATGGCGGGCGCGGAGATGCTCGGCCGCCGGGGCGAGGACCACCGCATGGAGGCCCCGCGTCCTGCGGCACAGCGCCGCAAGGACCGCGAGGCGGAGCGGGACGAGGCCCAGCGCGAGTTCGAGGGCTTCGAGCCCTTCTGATCCCCCGCCCCCGTCTGTCGGCGCACCCCGTGCGCGCTTCCGGTCGCCGTCCGGCGGGGTGGCGTGGGGTTTGCCCCCATGGGGGCGTGCCCTTCGGGGGCGTGCCCTGCGGGGCGCCCGGCGCGGCGTGGCGCGCCTCCTGGGCGATTGCCGCGCCGGTGGGGGCGTGGCCCTCGGGGCGGGCCCGTGTTCCGCGCGGCTCGCCGCTTCTGGGTGCGGTCACCGTCCCGGTGGGGTGCGCCCTGCGGGGATGCCCGTGCGCGGGGGCGTGCCCTGCGGGGTTGCCCGTGTGCGGGGGCGTGCTGTGGCCTGCTCCAGGCCCACGCCCCGGGCCGGTCGCCGCTCCGGCGGGGTGCGCCCGTGCGCGGGGGCGTGCCGTTGGGGTCCGCTCCGTGGGGCGTGTCCTGGGCTCTCCTTCGCAAGCTCAGTCATTTTACGCCCAGAACACGCCCCACTGCGCGTCCCCCCTCGGGGGCGAGCCGAGGCCCCGTGCACGTGCGTCGCGGCGCCCCGGTACCGGGACGCGGCGGGGCGAACCCCCGGCGCTCGGCCACCGCGCGGCGCGAAGCCGCCGCGCTGGGGGTGTGGGGGCGTCAGCCCCCACGTACAACTCCTAGGGGGTCCGGGGCGGAGCCCCGGTTTCGGGAAGGGGCGGGGTGGGGGACAAAGCACCGGTCCCAGACGCCCCGCCGCGCGAAATTGCCGCGTCCCGGTGCGTGGGGCGTCAGCCCCCGCCAGGGGGCCCGGGGCTGGGCCCCGGTTTCGGGAAGGGGCGCGCGTCGAAAAAGCGTAAGAAATACCGTTTACGTCGCTCCAGCCGGACAACCTGTGGCCAAGGATCACCGTCTTCTCCGTGGGGGTGGGGCCGCAGGCGCCCCGGCTGACTTGAACGGAGCGTTGATGAAGGTCTCCTTCCTCATCCACACCATCTACGGCATCGGCGGCACCATCCGCACCACGCTGAACCTTGCCGAGGAGCTCGCCGGACGGCATGAGGTGGAGATCGTCTCCGTGTTCCGGCACCGGGACGAGCCGCTCTTCGCGA
>NZ_LIYH01000001.1:498168-1475216 GCF_001905885.1 Streptomyces sp. CB03234
GCGATCGACCCGCGCATCACCGTCGTACCGCTCGTCGACACCCGCCCCTCCTCGCCCACCAACGAGAGCACGCACGAGCGGCACCTGCTGCCCGCGGAGCACTTTCCGAAGAGCGAGGCGCGGTACAAGGAGTACAGCCGCCTCACCGACGAGCGTGTGCGCGACCACTACGCCGGCTCCGACGCCGACGTCGTCATCGGCACCCGGCCCGGACTCGTCGCGTACGTCGCCGCGTTCGCGCCCGAAGGCGCCGTGCTCGTCGGGCAGGAGCACATGACGCACAACCACCACAAGCCCGTCCTGCGGGCCGAGATGGCCGCGTTCCTGACGAAGCTCGACGCGTTCGTCACCGTCTCCGAGGGCGACGCGGCTTCCTGGCGGGCGCAGATGCCGCTGCCCGGCACCCGGGTGCTCGCGATCCCCAACAGCGTGCCGGAGCCGGTCGTCACGCCGTCCGACACCTCGGGCACCACCATCGTGGCGGCCGGGCGGCTGGCGTCCGAGAAGCAGTACCACGTGCTGATCGAGGCGTTCGCCAAGGTGGTCGCCCAGCGCCCCGAGTGGACGTTGCGCATCTGCGGCTGGGGCAACCAGAAGGACCGGCTGCGCAAGAGGATCGACGACCTGGGCCTCTACAACAGCGTCCACCTCATGGGCCCGCGTTCCCCCATCGAGCCCGAGTGGGTCAAGGGCGCCATCGCCGTGTCCACCTCCCGCCACGAGTCCTTCGGCATGACGCTCGTCGAGGCGATGCGCTGCGGCCTGCCCGTGGTGTCCACCGACTGCGACTACGGCCCCCGCGAGATCATCAAGGACGGCGAGGACGGCCTGCTCGTACCCGTCGGTGACGTCGACGCCATCGCCGGCGCGCTGATCCGGCTCATCGACGACCCCGCGCTCCGCCGCCGTATGGGCGCCGCCGCCCTCGTCAACGGCCGCCGTTTCGACCCGGGCCCGGTGGCCAAGCAGTACGAGGAGCTGTTCGCCGAGCTCGGCGCGGCCGCCACCCACCGCTCCGGCCGCCACCCGGGGGCGGCCGCCCCCGCGCCGGGAACCGTCGCCGACTGCGTCGTGGACGACGAGGGCACCGTCACCGTGACGCTGCTCACCCCTCGTAAGGGCGCCCGTCTGGTGGTCCAGGAGCGGGGCTTCCCCTTCGACGAGCACGGCACCGCGACCGTCCCGGCCGGCACGCCGTTCGCCGAGGGCGTCCACCCCGCCCACCTCGAGCTGCCGGGTACGGGCGAACGCGTACCGCTCGCCACCCGCGCCGTCGACCAGCGCGGCGCCATGCGGGCGGCCGCCCGCCAGGGCGCCGGCGAACCGGTTCGGCAGCTCGTTCCGTATACGAGGAGCGGTGCTCTGCACCTGCGCTCCTGGGTGCGCTCCCGTCATGCCGAGGTCGGCGACGTCCGGATCCAGGGCGGGACGGTCACGCTGTCCGCGCGGCTGTACGGCGCCGCCGGGACCGGTGGCGAACCGGCTCTGCTGCTGCGGCGGCGCGGCAAGGCCCCGCTGGAGCTGGCCTTCCCCGGCACCCGGGAGGGCAGTGGCGGTTTCCGGTTCACCTTCTCCTGCACGGCCCCCGCCGCCCGCCAGCAGGACTCTCACGATGTGTGGGACCTGTGGCTGCGGCCCGCCCCGGACGCCGAGCCGGTCCGGCTGGCGCGCATCCTCGACGACGTCGTGGAGAAGGGCTCCCTCTTCCCCTACCCCCCGGCCGAACTGCGCAAGAAGCAGCCGCTGGGGCCGGTGCGCGCCCTGGTCAGGAAGCTGGTGGGCACGCCGCGGGAACGGGTCGTGATCAAGGTTTTCTACAGCGCCGCCAACGATCTCGTCCTCAATGTGGTCGACAAGCCGGCCGCGTGATGTCGGTCACCGGTGCACCCTCGCGGCGCCTGCCCGCTCTCCCTGGCCACAGCGTGAACACCAGGTGTCGCGCGGGTGTGGGGTGCCCTCTGTCCGCCTTGCGAGACGGTCACGGAGAGTGCGACCATCAGCCCGTCCCCCAGTCGTCGCAAGGTAGGTCGTTCTGTGTCAGCGCCGCATGAAGCCAAGACCCGCACCACAGCTGTCGTGCTCGCCGGCGGTACCGGCCAGCGCGTGGGTCTCGCGATCCCGAAGCAGTTGCTGAAGATCGCGGGCAAGGCGGTCATCGAGCACACGCTGACGATCTTCGAACAGGCCGAGTGCGTCGACGACGTGATCGTGCTGATGGCGCCGGGGTTCGTGCCCGACGTCGAGAAGATCATCGCCAAGGCGGGGCTCACCAAGGTCACCCGTGTCATCGAGGGCGGCGCCACCCGCAACGAGACCACCGAGCGCGCCATCGAGGCCCTCGGCGAGGGCCTCGGGCAGGGCGAGGACCTCAACGTCCTCTTCCATGACGCGGTGCGTCCACTTTTGTCACAGCGTGTCATCAAGGACTGTGTCGACGCCCTCGACCGCTACCAGGCCGTCGACGTCGCCATCCCGTCCGCGGACACCATCATCGTGACCCGCACCCACGGCGAGGACGGCGAGTTCATCACCGACGTACCCGACCGCTCCCGGCTGCGCCGCGGCCAGACCCCGCAGGCGTTCAAGCTGTCCACGATCAAGCGGGCGTACGAGATCGCGGCCGGTGACCCCAACTTCCAGGCGACGGACGACTGCAGCGTCGTCCTGAAGTACCTGCCGGACGTGCCGATCTACGTCGTCGCGGGCGACGAGTACAACATGAAGGTCACCCAGCCCGTCGACGTCTTCATCGCCGACAAGCTGTTCCAGCTGGCCTCCACCGCCGCCCCGCGCCAGGCCGACGAGGCCGCCTACCGCGAGCTGCTGTCCGGCAGGACCCTCGTCGTCTTCGGCGGCTCGTACGGCATCGGCGCCGACATCGCCGCCCTCGCCGAGCGGTACGGCGCCACCGTGTACGCGCTGGGCCGCTCCACCACCGGCACGCACGTCGAGAACCCCGAGCACGTCGAGGAGGCGCTCGCCACGGCGTACGCGGAGAGCGGCCGTATCGACTACGTCATCAACACGGCGGGCGTGCTGCGCATCGGCAAGCTCGCCGAGACGGACAACGCGACCATTCAGGAAGCGCTGAACGTCAATTACCTGGCGCCCGTGCAGATCGCGCGCGCCGCGTACAAATACCTGGCCGAGACCAAGGGGCAGCTCCTGCTCTACACCTCCTCCAGCTACACCCGCGGCCGCGCCGAGTACAGCCTTTACTCGTCCACCAAGGCGGCCATGGTGAATCTCACCCAGGCCCTCGCCGACGAATGGGCCGGCGAGGGAATCCGGGTGAATTGCGTCAACCCCGAGCGCACCGCCACACCGATGCGTACGAAGGCGTTCGGCCAGGAGCCCGCCGGATCGCTGCTGTCCTCCGAGGCCGTGGCCCGGACCTCGCTGGACGTGCTGCTCTCCGAGCTCACCGGCCATGTCATCGACGTACGGCAGCAGGACCCCACCCGTGGGGCGAGCGAGGCGTCCGGCTTCGAGCAGGCTCTGGCCTCGGTGCTGGACCGACAGGAAGATGTGTAATACTCACCAGATGTGCTTTTCGGGCCTCTGTGTCGCACCTCGCGAATGCAGAGGCCCGAGTTCGTAAGGCTCAATCCCTTTACGCCTTTACGAGAATCGTCCATGTGAAAAAACCGGCACCCCCTTCTGGAGCAGGTTCTTCGTGATTTCGACCGCCATTCGCCTGGCACGTGTAGGCAGTAGGTCAGAGCTCGCCGCGGCATTCCTCATGGGACTGGGTTATCCGTGCGTCATGCTCGCCGCCCTCCTCCCCAACCTCTGGTTCTTCGCGGCCGCCGGTGCCGTGACCTATGTCGCCGACTGGTATCTGCACCAGAAGAACAGTTACCTGATCAACCGGCTGAGCAAGATCCGCGCGGGACTGCCGATCCGCTTCCTGCTGCGCCAGCTGCTGCTGATCCTGCTGCTCGCCCGCGAAGGCCTCGCCGAACAGCCCGTGTTCTACGCGGCGGTCGCCTGCTTCCTGCTCTTCTACGGCCTCCAGGCCCCCCAGGGCGCCCTCGCCACCCTCATCCGGCTGCGCCGCACCATGCCGGTCGTCACCCGCAACATCGACCTCAACGCCGTACGCATCCCCGACGCCCCGCCGAAGGCGCTGCTCAACCGCTCCGCCGAGAAGATGCTGCACCTCGACGTCCCCGCCATGGCGGGCGTGATCGTCGCGGTCGCCACCGGCGTGAACCTCATCGGGTACGCGGGTGTCGCCGCCACGCTCGCCCTGGGCCTGCTCTACACCGCGGCCCTCGTCCCCCACCTGCGCCGCAAGCGCCGTGTGCCCGCCACGGGCGCCGTCCTCAAGGCCGTCGGCACCTGGCTGCGCGAGTACCAGCCGACGGTCGCGCTGTACTTCTCCGGCTCCGACGACTCCGCGTACCAGGTCAACATGTGGCTGGAGACGATGGAGCAGGTCGACGGCCGGCCGCTGATCATCATGCGCGAGCGGAACCTGGTCAAGAAGCTCAACCCGACGTCCGTGCCGATCCTGTGCGTGCCCGGCGGTCAGCACCTGATGGCCATGGACCTGTCGTCGATCCGCGTCACGCTGTACCCCGCCAACGTCGGCAAGAACATCCACATGCTGCGCGTACCGACCATGAAGCACGTCTTCATCGGGCACGGCGACAGCGACAAGCTCGCCAGCGTCAACCCGTTCTCCAAGGTGTACGACGAGGTCTGGACCGCCGGCCGGGCCGGCCGCGACCGGTACGCGCTCGCCGACGTCGGCGTCCGCGACGACGACATCGTCGAGGTGGGCCGCCCTCAGCTCGCCCCGATCACGACCTGGACGGGCACGCCCAAGAACCCGATCCCCACCATCCTGTACGCCCCCACCTGGGAGGGCTGGGACAACAACCCCGGCAACACCTCGCTGCTGCTGGCCGGCGAGAACATCATGAAACGGCTGCTGAACGCCCCGCAGCCGGTCCGCGTGATCTACAAGCCGCACCCCTTCACCGGACTCGTCAACAAGAAGGCGAAGGCCGTCGACGAGCGGCTGCAGAAGATGGTCGCCGCGGCGAACGCGGCGCGCGCCGCCGAGCCGCGCTGGGCCGAGGAGAGCGCCGCCGCGGAAGGCACCCAGGCCGCGGCCCGCGCCGAACTCGCCCGTATCGAGGCGCGCATCACGCAGCTCGCCGCCCCCGGCCGCAAGGGCGGCGACGAGGCCGAGGAGTCGCGCGTCTCGCTCGCCGACCCCCAGCGCCTCGCCGAGATCAAGCGGCTGCGGGCCGAGTGGAACGACGCGTACTGGCGCTCCTTCGGCTGGTGGGAGCACAAGGTCGTCACCGGCGCCGAGCCGAAGCTGTACGACTGCTTCAACGAGGCCGACGGCATGGTCTCGGACATCTCCAGCGTCGTGTCGGACTTCATCGCCAGCGGCAAGCCGTACGCCGTGACGGACTCCGCCGAGCTGGGCGTCGACGAGTTCAAGCGCCAGAACACGGCCGTCCGGGCCGCGGTCGTCCTCTCCAACAGCGCCGCCGAGCTGGACGAGTTGCTGGCCGCCGTGGCCGACCCGGCCGCCGACCTGCTCGCGGCGGAGCGGAAGCTGCTCAAGCAGTACCTGCTGGGCCCCGACGAGCCCACGTCGATCGAGCAGTTCAACGCCGCCGTGCGCGCGCTGACCGCCAGGGCGGAGGCCCGCAACAGCGGCGTCGCGCAGCGGCTGGCCGGGCAGCGGATCGGCGAGCTCGACCAGGAGGCCGACGGCGCGGGCGCCGAGCCGGTGGGCGCCGCGCTCGACACGGTGGCGGAGAAGGGTGCCGAGGAGGCCACGGTGGCGGGCTGAGCCGCCCGGCTCCGCCCGTCGGCGTAAAGCAGGACGTACACCCCGCGGCCCGTAAGTCCCTCGTCCGAGGAGCACTTACGGGCCGCTGTGCGCGCCGTCACACCCGGGAAACGCGCAGAGGGCACCATGACGGGCGACCTTCGTCCGTCTACCGCCGGGTCTACCGCCAGGCCTGCCGCCGGGGTAGGGAATGCAGTGGGTGCCGATGACTGAGAACACTCCTGATGTCAGCGTGATCATCGGGGCCTACGAGGCGATGCCGTACCTGGTGAAGTGCCTGGAATCGGTGGAGGCCCAGACACTCGGCGCCCACCGGATCGAGATCGTCGCCGTCGACGACGGCTCGACCGACGGCACGGGGGAGTACCTGGAGGAGTTCGCCGCCCGCTCCAAGGTCCGCACGCGGGTCGTCCGGCAGGCCAACTCCGGTGGCCCGAGCGGCCCGCGCAACACCGGACTCGCCCTCGCGCGCGGCCGTTACGTCTTCTTCCTCGACGCCGACGACTACTTCGGCGAGGAGGCGCTGGAACGGCTCGTCGCCATGGCCGACAAGGCCGGTACGGACGTGGTGCTCGGCAAGACCGTCGGCGTCAACCGCAACGCCGCCAAGTCGATGTGGAAGCAGACCGTCGAACGCGCCGACATCTACCGCTCCAACGTCAAGTACACGCTCAGCGCCCAGAAACTCTTCCGGCGCGAGCTGCTCGTCAAGCACGGCATGCGGTTCGACGAGTCGCTGACGACCGGCGAGGACGCGCTGTTCACGCTGGAGGCGTACCTGCGCGGCAGCGGCGTATCGGTGGTCGCCGACTACACGTGCTACTACCTGGTGGGCCGCGAGGACGGTAAACACCTGACGAAGACCGGCGGTTACGTGCCCCGCTTCGACTCGGCCAAGGCCCTGATGGAGCTGATCGCCGCGCACGTACCGGCGGGAGAGCGCCGCAACCTGCTCATGCTGAGGCCGTTCACGGTGACGCTGCTGCCCCAGTTCGGGCCCGTCGTGCTGCGGCAGCCCCGCGACATCCTGCTCGCCAAGCTGGAGCTGGCCGCGCCGCTGATGGCCGCGTACTGGACGCCCGGTGTGGCGGGCCGCCTCAAGACCGAGGACCGGCTGCGCCTGACGTGCGTGGCGATGGACAAGCCCGACGCGCTCGTGGACGTCGTCACCTTCCTGCACGAGGGCAAGCAGCCGCAGCGGGTACGCGGGTGGGGCCGCGCGTACCTGGCGTACCCGCACTTCCGCGACCCGGCGGTGGGCATCCCGGACACCGCGTACGAAGTGCGCGGCGCGGCCCGGCCGCTGACCGTCGCGCGGCGCCGGGCCCGGCGGCTGGCGGGGCGGGTGGCGGGGCGGGTGGCGGGGCGCGTGCTGCGGCGGGTGAGGCGGATGCGGGAGGCACGGGCGGGGGCGTGACCGGCGGTGTGGGCGGAGGCGCGGCCGGTGGTGCGGGCGGACGTGACCGGCGTTGCGGGCGGAGGCGCGGCCGGTGGTGCGGGCGGACGTGACCGGCGGTGTGGGCGGGGCCCGGTTCCGGTCGGGCCGGCCTGTCCAGGGCGCTGTCCAGCGGCTGGAATACGCGCGCGCGCAACGCCGCGCCTGGCATAGATTTCCCACGTGACAGTGGCAAGGCAGCACGTAACGGAAGCCCGCAGGATCGTCGTCAAGGTCGGTTCGTCGTCCCTGACCACCGCCTCCGGCGGCCTCGACGCCGACCGCGTCGACGCGCTCGTCGACGTACTCGCCAAGGTCCGCAGCGGAGGTGAGAAGGAGATCGTCCTGGTCTCCTCCGGCGCCATCGCCGCCGGCCTCGCACCACTCGGCCTGGCCCGCCGCCCCAAGGACCTGGCCCGCCAGCAGGCCGCCGCCAGCGTCGGCCAGGGCCTGCTCGTCGCCCGCTACACCGCCTCCTTCGCCCGCTACGGCGTACGCGTCGGCCAGGTCCTGCTCACCTCCGACGACACCAGCCGCCGCGCCCACTACCGCAACGCCTACCGGACGCTCGACCAGCTGCTCGCCATGGGCGCCGTGCCGGTCGTCAACGAGAACGACACGGTCGCCACCGACGAGATCCGGTTCGGCGACAACGACCGGCTCGCCGCCCTGGTGGCCCACCTGGTGCGGGCCGACCTGCTGGTGCTGCTCTCCGACGTGGACGGGCTGTACGACGGCGACCCGTCGAAGCCCGGCACCTCGCGCATCGCGGAGGTGCGCGGACCGGCCGACCTCGAAGGCGTCGAGATCGGCTCGGCCGGCAAGGCCGGCGTCGGCACCGGCGGCATGGTCACCAAGGTCGAGGCGGCCCGCATCGCCGCGGCCGCCGGCGTACCCGTCGTCCTGACCTCGGCCAGCCGCGCCGCCGACGCCCTCGCGGGCCGCGACACCGGCACGTACTTCCACCGCACCGGCCGCCGCTCCGCCGACCGGCTGCTGTGGCTGGCCCACGCCTCCACCCCGCAGGGCGCCCTGATCCTGGACGACGGCGCGGTGCGCGCGGTCGTCGAGGGGAAGAAGTCGCTGCTCCCGGCGGGCATCGCGGCCGTCGAGGGCGACTTCGGCGCCGGGGACCCCGTCGAGCTGCGCGACGCCTCCGGCCGGGCCGTCGCGCGGGGACTGGTCAACTTCGACGCCAAGGAGATCCCCCAGCTCCTGGGCCGGTCCACCAGGGAGCTGGCGAAGGAACTGGGCCCGGCGTACGAGAGGGAGGTCGTACACAGGGACGATCTTGTCGTCCTCCAGCCCTAGAACGGCCGTGGCCCGGCCCCAGAACGGCTGAAAGTCCCGCCATCCGCCAGAGACCTTCACCAAAACCGCCCCATGTTCCGCGCAAGACTGGTCAACTTTGTCTCAGGGGTAAGCGGGGTGACAGCACCACGACGCACAAGACGCACACACAGGAGGCCGCCGGTGAGACGAGCGCGCCCAGGGGCTCTGCCCCGAGGGACGGCCGAACGTGCCTTGACGAGTGTCGAGGCCGGGGCCGACTTCGACGAAACCGTCCTGGACGACGGCGCCGCGGCCCGGCAGGCGGGAAGTCAGCCGGACCGGCACACGCCGGACCGGCCGGTGTCCAAGCTGTGGCACATCACGCTCAGCGTCTCGGGCCAGGAGGCCCCGCTCAAGGACGTCAGACGGGCCCTGGAGCAGCTCGCCCACGACCACCCGTTCCTCCTGACCAGCCGGTATGCCAACGACCACGCCGAGATCCGGTACTGGGAAGAGGCCCGCGACCTGCACGACGCCGCAGCCGTCGCGCTGCGGCTGTGGGGGGAGCACCGGCAGAGCGCCGGGCTGCCACCGTGGGAGATCGTCGGCCTGGAGGTCATCGACCGCGAGACGTACCACCTGCGGATCGCGGAGGGGTACGGCCCGCCGCCCGCCGCCCCCGTGGGCGTACACCCGTACTGACGTACCGGCTGTGGGGTGTCTCGCAGAGCGGGATATGTGATGGATGCCCGTCGGGAGCGCATTACGCTGCGAGTATGACCTCGTCGCATTCCCCCGCTTCCTCCGCTTCGCAGCCCGCCTCGGAGTCGGGCTCGCCGTCCGTCACGCCGTACGACGACATGACCCCGGTCACCCGGGCCGCCTACCGGGCCCGCGCCGCCGCCGCCGAAATCGCGCCACTCCCGCGCGCGGCCAAGGACGACGCGCTGCTGGCGATCGCGGACGCGCTCGAGGTCCGGACGAGCGAGATCGTCGAGGCCAACGCCGAGGACGTCGCCCGCGCCCGCGAGGCCGGCACCAGCGAGTCGATCATCGACCGGCTGACCCTCACCCCCGAGCGGGTACGGGCCATCGCCGCCGACGTCCGCGACGTGGCCGCGCTGCCCGACCCGGTCGGCGAGGTCGTCCGCGGCTCCACCCTCCCCAACGGCATCGACCTCCGCCAGGTCCGCGTCCCCCTCGGTGTCGTCGGCATCATCTACGAGGCCCGGCCGAATGTGACGGTCGACGCCGCCGCCCTGTGCCTGAAGTCCGGCAACGCGGTGCTGCTGCGCGGCTCGTCGTCGGCGTACTCCTCCAACACCGCCCTCGTCCGCGTCCTGCGCGACGCGGTCGGCGGCGCCGGCCTGCCCGCCGACGCGGTCCAGCTGGTGCCCGGCGAGTCCCGCGACTCGGTGCGTGAGCTGATGCGCGCCCGCGGCCTGGTCGACGTCCTGATCCCGCGCGGCGGCGCCTCCCTGATCCGCACGGTCGTCGAGGAGTCCACCGTCCCGGTGATCGAGACCGGCACCGGCAACTGCCACGTGTACGTCGACGCCCAGGCCGACATCGACATGGCCGTCGACATCCTGATCAACTCCAAGGCGCAGCGGCCCAGCGTCTGCAACGCCGCCGAGACGCTCCTCGTCCACCAGGACATCGCCGACACCTTCCTGCCGCGCGCCCTCGACGCGCTCGCCGAGGCGGGCGTCACCGTCCACGGCGACGAGCGGGTCGTCGCGTACGCGGACGGGTCCAAGGCCACCGTGGTGGCCGCCACGGCCGAGGACTGGGAGACCGAGTACCTCTCGTACGACATCGCCGCCGCCGTCGTCGACTCGCTGGACGCCGCCGTCGCGCACATCCGGCTGTGGACCTCAGGCCACACCGAGGCGATCGTCACCACCTCCCAGGCGGCCGCCCGCCGCTTCACCCAGCTGGTCGACTCCACGACGGTCGCGGTCAACGCCTCCACGCGCTTCACCGACGGCGGCCAGTTCGGCTTCGGCGCCGAGATCGGCATCTCGACGCAGAAGCTGCACGCCCGGGGCCCGATGGGGCTGCCGGAGCTGACGTCGACGAAGTACATCGTCACGGGCGACGGTCACACCCGGTAGGCGCCCTTTTCCGGGGTGGGGCCGGGCCTGGGGCTCGGTGTTGCTGTGGGTGGTGGGTCCTTGCGGGGGCGGCCTGACGCGTGCCGCCCTGCGGGGGAGCCGGGCGGGGGTGGGCCCGAGGGGCGCCGCCGCCAACCGGGATGGCGGGGGGAGAGTTCGTACTCTCCCTGCCCAAAACCACCTCCCCGGTCTACTCTGAATGCGTGCCGGACGACGTGGGGGGCAAGCCGTTTCCGGACGGCTGGGAGCCCGACGACGACCGCGGAGGCGCCGACGAGGACTTCGCCTCCGTGGTGTTCGACGAGGACTTCGTACGGGCCGCCGAAATCCATGAACCCACCGCCGTCGAGCGGCTGCTGGCCGCCGCCCAGGCGCGCGCGGACGCCGAGGCCGCACGGTCCGGGGCGGGCGGCGCCGCGGCCGACGACGAGCTGTACGAAGACGGGTACGGGCCCGGCGGCCATGCCCACGGCTGCGGCGACGGGCACGACCCCGCCGACGACGAGGGCGACCCCTACGGGGCGCACGGCGGCGCCCTGCGCCCGTACCGGCCCAGCTCCCGCTGGCACCGGCCGGTGGCGTGGATCCTCGCGGTGGTGATGGGCGTCGGGATGATCGCCCTCGCCTTCACGGCCGTCTACCGAGGTACCTCCGGCGGCCGCGGCGGGCAGGTCCCCGCACCGGCGACCAGCGGCATCGACACGCCTCCCGCGACGCCCGCCCCGAACGCTCCCTCCGCCTCCGCCGAGTACAGCGCCCCAGCCGTGCCGGCGGTGCCGCGAACACCCTGAGACCGCCCGCAGGTTGCCCCGTACCAGCGCGTTTACCGGGGCCTCGACAGACCTACCCTGAAGGTATGGCAGGGAGTGGCGACCCGCCTGAGGGGACACCGGAGGGGCTCCCCGGCGGTGGTGAGGACGAGTACCGATCCGTCGTCTTCGACGAGTCGTTCGTCCGCGCTGCCCGCCTGCAGGAATTCTCCGCGCAGGAACGCATGGGGGAGCACGCCCAGGCGGTGCGCAGCCGCCCCGCGTGGGGCAGAGCCCCCGAGCGCTCCCGTCCCCGGCACGGCGCACTGGTGCTCGTGCTGGTACTCGCGGTCGCCTTCGCCGCGGTCATCTACCTGGGCGCCCGCAACAGCTACCAGCCGCTCACCGACCGGCGCGCCGAACCGCTGCGGATCACCGTGATCCCGCTGGCCCCGCAGGGCACGGTCCCGGGCGGAGAGCCCGCCGCCCTGTACGCCCACAGCCCCGCCGCCCAGTTCCGCTCGGGCGCCGCCGGTATCGCCCTCCCCGCCGCGAAGCGCACCGCGCACTTCTCCGAGAGCCAGGTGGTGACCGCGCTGAGCACCGTGAAGGACTACCTGGTGCAGTCCTCGCTCGACCCGGACGTCCTGACCGGAAGCGCCGTCCGGCAGGTGCGGCTGCTGCTCGACCCCGACCAGCTGGAGCAGTTCGACCGCAGCGTCGAGTCGCCCGCCGACGACGGGAGGCACGCCGCGACCGGCTGGCTGGTGCGCTTCGACACGGCCGAGGCGGCGCCGGCCGACACCGCCGCGCGCGTACGGGGCACGATGCGGGTGTCCGAGGTGGAGCCCGACGTCCTGGAGGTCACGTCGGACCACACGTTCGTCTACGCGGTGCGCCCGGCCGGGGCGGCAGCCGCCGACGCCTCGCTGTTCACCGTCCGCCGCGAGCTGGCCTTCCGCTTCGACCGGGAGGACCTGCGGATGCACCGGGTGGAGGTGCTCACCAGCCGGGTGCAGGCCGGCCCGCAGGCCTGCACGGCCGACGCGTCGGGCGCGCTGCACCCGCTGCTCGCCGGGCACCGGGCCACCCCGACGGGCCCCGCGGTCACCGATCCGTACGCCACCGGCACCCGGGGCACCGCTGCCCTCTGCGGCGCCCTGGCCCCCAGCGCCCAGCCCTCCCTCCCCGGGACCTGACCAGTCAGGCGCCCGCGCCTGGGGGATGGCCCCGTCGGGCGCCCGGGCCGTGAAGCCTGCGCCCGGGGATCCTGTCGGGCGCCTGGACCGTGAAGCGCGCGCCTGGGGGATGGCCCCGTCGGGCGCCCGGGCCGTGAAGCCCGCGCCCGGCGATGGCACCCGTCGGGCGCCCGCACCCTCGCTCACGGGTGGGCCGCGTCCGTCGCGGCACCCTTGACGCCGCAGTCCCAGCACCTGGCGCCCGGCCCGCGCCGGTCCCGGAACCCGGCCGCGCCGGTCCCGGCGCCCGGCGCCCTGGGACCGGGACGCCCAGGGCGGGCCGGACCGGGGCCCCGGGCGCGGGGCTCAGTCCGTGGGCCGGCCGTCGCCCCCCGTGGGGCCGGAGGCCCCGTTGGGGCCGCCCGAGCCGCCCGTGAACCTGTCGCGCAGCTTGCCGCCCAGGTCGCCGGCGCCGCCGGCTATGTCGCCGACCAGCTTCATCAGCGGGTCCTTGCTGGTGCGCACCGACTCGGCGTAGTGGGACGCCGATTCGCGGAAGGAGTCCGTGACCGATGTGTCCTTGTCCTCCGAGCGCCGCGGGTAGTGGCCGTCCATGATCCGCTGGTAGTCGCGGCTCTCGCCCCACTTCTTCAGCTCGGCGGCCCGCACCGTGGTGAACGGGTGCGAGCGCGGCAGCACGTTCAGGATCTTGAGCACCGAGTCGCGCAGGTCGCCCCCGGCCTCGTACTCCTCCGCCTGCTCCAGGAAGGCGTCCACGTTCATCTCATGCAGGTGGTTGCCGCCCGCGATCTTCATCAGCCCGCGCATCGACGCCTTCAGGTCCTGGCCCACCAGCAGCCCCGCCCGGTCCGCCGACAGCTCGGACTTGCGGAACCACTCGCGCAGCGCCGTCACGATCGCCATGATCGCGACATTGCCGAGCGGGATCCAGGCGATCTTCAGCGCCAGGCTGGTGAGGAAGAGCAGAACCGTGCGGTACACGGCGTGGCCCGACAGGGCGTGGCCGACCTCGTGGCCGACGACCGCCCGCATCTCCTCCTCGTCCAGCAGCTCCACCAGCCCCGTCGTGACGACGATGATCGGCTCGTCCAGCCCGATGCACATCGCGTTGGGCTTCGGGTCCTGCGTGACGTACATCGCCGGAACCTTCTCCAGGTCCAGGATGTAACAGGCGTCCCGCAGCATGGCGTTGAGGTGGGCGAACTGCGCGTCGCTCACCCGCACCGAGTCGGACAGGAAGAGCAGCCGCAGGCTGCGCTCCGGCAGCAGCCCGCTCAGCGCCTTGAAGACCGTGTCGAAGCCGCTGAGCTTGCGCAGGGCGACGAGCGCGGAACGGTCCGCCGGATGTTCGTACGCCCGGGACGAAATGCCCGGGAACCGCCTGCGCTGCCTGCTCGGCACGTTCTCGTGACTGCTGTCGGTCATGGAATGCCCCCTCTTCGTACGAGACCTCGCCTCGTCCCCCTGACGGCCCCCAGCGTAGGCGCTGGCGCCGCGGTGCGACCGGGCCTGTGGATAACCCTGGAGTCACGCTGCCGGCCGCCGCCGCCGAGCAGCGAAGACCCGGCGATACGCTCGGAATCGTGCTCGTCGTCCCGATCGCCGGAGCCGCCCGGCTCGCCGGGTTCCTCCGCCGCGGACACCGCGACCGATCACGACAACGACTGAGTCGGCGTGAGCGTGCCCGGACGGCCCGCATACGATGTGCGCGAAGTCTCCGCTCCGACTCCGATGGATAGGTCCTGCCGAAGATGAGCCTCCCCACCACCGCCGCCAGCCTCGTCACGCTCGCCCAGGGCGGCGAGCACGGTGGCAACCACGCCAGCCTCAACCCGTACATCACCGGTGGCGGCGCCCTCGTCGTGCTGCTCCTGCTGCTGTGGATCACCACGCGCTTCAACCGCGACCGCTGAGCCCTCGGCCGCTGAGCCCGCGACCGCTGAGCCCGCGACCGCCGGGGCCGCCCGCGGCGCCGTGCCACTAGGCTCTGCACGCATGGGAGACCAGCAAGTGCCTACCAGTTCCGGCAAACGCCGACTTGGCGTGATGGGCGGGACATTCGACCCGATCCACCACGGACACCTGGTGGCCGCCAGCGAGGTGGCCGCCCTGTTCCACCTGGACGAGGTGGTGTTCGTCCCGACCGGGCAGCCGTGGCAGAAGAGCCACAAGAATGTCTCCCCGGCCGAGGACCGTTACCTGATGACGGTCATCGCCACGGCGTCCAACCCGCAGTTCTCGGTCAGCCGTATCGACATCGACCGCGGCGGACCGACGTACACCATCGACACCCTGCGGGAACTGCGTGCCCTCAACGAGGACACCGACCTGTTCTTCATCACCGGAGCGGACGCGCTGTCCCAGATCATGCCGGGCTGGCGCAACGCCGAGGAGCTCTTCTCGCTCGCCCACTTCATCGGGGTGACCCGCCCGGGTCACGACCTGTCGGACGACGGGCTGCCCGAGGGCGGGGTCTCCCTGGTCGAGGTGCCGGCGCTGGCCATCTCCTCCTCGGACTGCCGGGCGCGGGTCGCCGCGGGCGATCCCGTCTGGTACCTGGTGCCGGACGGCGTGGTGCGCTACATCGACAAGCGCCAGTTGTACCGGGGCGAATGAGCCACGGAGAGGGGCACCGGTGAACGACCAGCAGAACCCGTACGACCCGTACTACCTGCCGCAACCGCAGATCGTCGGCTACGACGCGTACGGGCAGCCGGTGTACCAGCAGGCTCAGCAGCCGCAGCAGCATGAGCAGCAGCACCAGTACGACCCGTACGCACAGCCTCAGCAGTCCTACGGCTACGACCAGTACGCCGACACGTCGTACGCACAGCAGGGGTACGGGTACGAGGGCTACGCCCCCGGTTACGACACCGCCCACCAGCAGCCGGCCCCGCCGCCCTCGCCGCACCCGCAGCCGGCGCCCGCCGCCGTGCCCGAGCAGCGCCGCCCGGCGCCCGGGCCGGAACGGCCGGAACCGGAGCGTGAGTACCGTACCGAGCAGTTCTCCTTCGTCGAGGACCCGGACGAGGACTCCGAAGACGTCATCGACTGGCTCAAGTTCACCGAGAGCCGCTCCGAGCGCCGCGAGGAGGCCAAGCGGCGCGGCCGCAACCGGGTCGTCGCGCTCGTCGTCGTCCTGGCCGTGGCCCTCATCGGCGGCGTCGGCTACCTGTGGTCCGCCGGCAAGATCCCCGGGCTGTCCGACCAGGAGACCGAGCAGGGCGGCACCGCCGGCGGCCCGCAGAAGCGGGACGTGATCGTCCTGCACCTGCACAACACCAAGAACGAGGAGACGTCCACGGCGCTGCTGGTCGACAACGCCACGACCAGGCAGGGCACCACGATCCTGCTGCCCAACTCCCTCTCCGTCGCCAACGACGACGGCACCACCACCACGCTCGGCAAGTCCGTCGACGACGACGGCTCCACCGGCACCCGCGAGGCCATCGGTGCCCTGCTCGGTACCAAGATCACCGGTACGTGGCGGCTGGACACCCCGTACCTGGAGAACCTGGTCGAACTGGTCGGCGGCATCGAGATCAGCACCGACACCGAGGTGCCCGGCACCAAGAAGGGCGACGCGCCCCTGGTCGCGAAGGGCGACAACCAGACCCTGAACGGGCGCATGGCCGTCGCGTACGCCACCCACCGGGGTTCCGGCGAGGCGGAGGCCAAGCAACTGGAGCGGTTCGGGCAGGTCATCCAGGGCGTCCTGCGGAAGATGTCGGACGACCCCGAGTCGGCGACGGTCACGGTCCAGACGCTGGCGCAGATCCTGGACCCGTCGCTGCCCGAGAAGGACCTGGGCGCCTCCCTCGCCAAGCTCGCCGAACACGCCAAGGTGGGCGACTACAAGACGGCGCTGCTGCCCGTACAGGAGGACGGCACGCTCAGTGAGCAGGCGACGAGCAGTGTGGTGAAGGACATCCTGGGCGGCTCGGTCAGCGCCCCCGAGCAGGGCGCGGCCGTCCGGGTCGGGGTCAGGAACGCCTCCGGCAACGAGGACGCCACCGAGGCGGCACGGATCGTGCTGGTCAACGGCGGCTACGCCGTCGTGGACGGCGGCAAGGGCGACACAGAGTCGTCGTCGCAGGTCATCTATGGTGACGCGGCGCAGAAGGCGAAGGCCGAGGAGGTCGCCAAGACCCTGGGCCTGCCCGTCGGCGCGGTCGAGCAGGGCACGGCCGCGGCCAACGCGGACGTCACGGTCGTCCTGGGCCAGGACTACGAGGTCGAGTAGGGCGTCGAGGGAGGCGGTCGAGTAACGGTTTGCCGGGCTGTCGGTGGTACGTGAGACCCTGGGAGTGTTCTGGACCGCCGACGAAAGCTTGCATGTGACCGCCACTGACCGCTCCATCGAGCTCGTGACCGCCGCCGCCCAGGCGGCTGCCGACCGGCTCGCGCACGACATCATCGCCTACGACGTCAGCGACGTGCTGTCGATCACCGACGCCTTCCTGCTCGCCTCCGCGCCCAACGACCGTCAGGTCAAGTCGATCGTCGACGAGATCGAGGAGCGGCTGAACAAGGACCTCGGCGCCAAGCCGGTCCGCCGCGAGGGCGACCGCGACGCCCGCTGGATCCTGCTGGACTACGTCGACATCGTCGTCCACGTCCAGCACAGCGAGGAGCGGGTCTTCTACGCCCTGGAGCGGCTGTGGAAGGACTGCCCCGAGCTGCCTCTGCCCGAGGACGCCGTGAAGACCCGCGGCAAGGCGGAGGAGCACGCCCGGCTGAGCGGCGACGCCGACGGCTCGGACGGTGAGCTGAGCTGAACGGCACCAAGGGCGGCAGGGGCCGCCGGATCGTCCTCTGGCGGCACGGCCAGACGTCCTGGAACCTGGAGCGCCGGTTCCAGGGTTCCACGGACATCGAACTGACCGACACGGGCGTCACCCAGGCGCGCCGGGCCGCGCGGCTGCTCGCCGCGCTGAAGCCGGACGCGATCATCGCCTCCGATTTGAAGCGCGCGTCGGCCACGGCCGCCGAGCTGGCCGCCATCACCGGTCATCAGGTCAACCACGACTCCGCGCTGCGCGAGACGTACGCGGGCGAGTGGCAGGGCCTGACCCACGAGGAGATCCTCGCGCGGTACGGCGAGCAGTACGCCGCGTGGAAGCGTGGCGAGCCGGTGCGGCGCGGCGGTGGCGAACTGGAGACGGAGGTGGCCGACCGGGCCGCCCCCGTGGTGCTGGCGCACGCCGAGAAGCTGCCCGACGACGGCACGCTCGTCGTGGTGAGCCACGGCGGCACGATCCGCACCACCATCGGCCGGCTCCTCGGCCTGGAGTCGCACCACTGGGAGGGCCTGGGCGGGCTCTCGAACTGCTGCTGGTCGGTGCTGGGCGAGGGCGCGCGGGGCTGGCGCCTGCTGGAACACAACGCCGGAACGCTCCCGGAACCGGTCCTCGGCGACGACGACTGACCCGGATTTCACTTTCCGGCAGGTCACAGGCTAAAGTTCTTCTTGTTCGCAGCGCGGAGCGCGAAGAACACGAGGGGCTATAGCTCAGTTGGTAGAGCGCCTGCATGGCATGCAGGAGGTCAGGAGTTCAATTCTCCTTAGCTCCACAATCACCGGATCCCGTCCCCATCAGGGGGGCGGGATCCGCGCTTTCCCCACCGGCCCCGCCCGCCGCGCTCCCCGGCCCGGCTCCTTCTGCCGCCCCGGCCCGGCACCCGTGATCACGGCACGCCGCCGATGCCGGCGGTCTGCCGGCGACCGCCACTCAGCTCGGCCGGCTGATCGGCGTCGCGACCTTTGGCACACTCTTCCTCAGCCGTCCGAACGCGCCGGGGGCGTATGCATCGGCCGATGCGCTGTGGGTATGTGCCCCGGCACTGGCCGCCGCGTCGATCGTGGGCGCGTCGGCGGGGCTGGTGCGCCGACCCCGCTGACCCTCGTGCCGCGCCATGGCAGAATCGGACGGCCGGAGGGGGACGACGGTCCGGGACGGGAGGGAGTGCGCGATGGCGGCCAGGAGATCCGAGGAGGCTTCCGACCCGCTCACCGCGGCGCAGGCGGGCTCCGGACTCAGCTGCCCCTCGTGCGGTTCGTCCCACGTCGCCCAAGTGCTCGGTGACAATGGCGGAGTGTCCTATGTGTGCACGTCCTGCGGCCACACCTGGAGCTGATTGATGGGTGCACACAGGCGGAAATGCGACTGGTGCGGCAGCGGTACGCCGATCGTCCGCGACATGGACCCGGTCAACTCCGAGTACCAGTACTGGTGCGAGGAATGCGCGCGGGCGCTGATCATAAAAGGCGACCCCATCGAGACCTACCGGGAACTCGAAGGGGAGCCCATCTACGGGCGCCTGCTCGACGAGCACTGCACCCTCAAGCGGTTCTACTCCTTCGCCACTGCCTGACTCGTTCGCCACTGCCTCACCCCGAACGCGGCCAACACGCCCGTACCGACCAGGGTGTAGAGCGCGGACAGCAGCATCTGCCAGCCGTTCTGGTGGAGTTCGAGACGGACCGGCGCGGGAGCGTGCGGCACCCACCACAGGGCGAACGACGCGAACACCAGAGCCGTACCGACGGTCCAGGCCGGCCGTACCCGGGTCGCCAGGAGTATCAGCATCGGCACGCACCACACCCAGTGGTGGGACCAGGAGATCGGGCTCACCAGCAGCGCCGTCGTGGCGCACGCCACCACGGCCACCGGCCGGTCGTCGCGCAGCGCCGCCAGCACCGCGACGGTGATTCCCGCCACACCCACGACGACGGCCGCGACCAGCCACCACACCCCCGGGTCGGTGGTGTGCAGCAACCGGGCCAGCACGCCGCTCAGCGACTGGTTGGCGGTTTCCTCCTTGCGGCCGACCCGACTGGTCTCGAAGATCATTTCGGTCCAGAAGCGGCGCGAGTCGTACGGAAGGACGACGGCCGACGCCACGGTCACGCCGGCGAACACCCCGGTGGCGGTCGCCGCCTGCCGCAGCCACGGGTTCCAGCCCTGCTCCCACCCCCGCGCACGCGCGCGTGCTACCCCCACGACCAGCAGCAGGACGACGAACAGCCCGGGCGTCAGCTTCACCGCCGTGGCCAGACCGATCCCCACCCCGGCCCACCGGTTGTTCTCCCGCCGTGTCAGGTCCCACAGCACCGCCACCGCGATCAGCAGGTTGATCTGCCCGTACCGCAGCGTCGTCCACACCGGCTCGCACCAGACCAGGACCGCCGCCACCCACAGCGCCGTGCCCGGCCGGTCACGGCCCACCAAGCGCAGCGACAGATGCACCAGCGCCAGCAGCAGGAGCAGGTTCCCGGCGGTCGCCAGGGTGCGCATCTCCGGGACGCCGAGCAGCGTCAGCGGCGTGAACAGCAGCGCGGCGAACGGCGGGTACGTCGTCGGCAGGTTCGCCGATGTGGCGCGCATCGCATACAGGTCGCCCCCGGCCAGGACGGTCTCGCCCTCCGCGCGGTAGACGGAGAGGTCCAGCATGGTGACGTTGGCGGCGCGCTGCGCCATCCAGAAGGCCACGAAGGACAGCAGGCAGGCCGTTGCGGCGGCGGCGTAGGGCAGGCCCCGGAGGCGCGCCCGGAGGGTCATGGTCACGGTCACGAAGGGCGACGCTACCGGCCAGAGCCCTACCGACCGTAAACGATTTGGTGAACCACCGGGGGGACCGTGTAATGTTCTCTGTGTCGCCGCGAGGGAAGCCCGCAAGGGAGACCCGGCCAGGAGGAAACTCCGGAGGAGTGGCACACAGCGAGGGGCTATAGCTCAGTTGGTAGAGCGCCTGCATGGCATGCAGGAGGTCAGGAGTTCAATTCTCCTTAGCTCCACAGAATGTGGAAGGCGGGCCATCCGATCGGATGGCCCGCCTTCCTTGTGTTCCTGCGTTGCCGGCCGTGTACCCCGGCGGCCGAAGCCGCCGGGGTCCGTCAACCTCTGCCGCTGCCAAGCGCCTTGCGGTCGGCGCTCGGCAACGCCGGACGGGCGGGCCGCTCCTGGGGCCCCCGCTCAAGACGGAGCGCCAGCTCGGGGCAGCGCCGTACCGCCAACTGCGCGCGGTCCCGCAGGTGGACCGGCACCGACGCGTCCGCGAGCACCGGATAGCCGTCGCGGCCCATGCGGATCAGCTCCGGGACGATGTCCGCGCACAGCCCGTGGCCCTTGCACAGCGTCCAGTCCACTGCCAGCTTCTCGCCGCTCGGGATGGACTCCACGGCCTCCTCGTAGCCCGGCTCGGGCAGCGGCAGCACGCCGATCGTCGGCCGCCCGCAGCCGCCGTGCAGGACGTGCGCGGCCAGATCGTCGGTGAACGCGGACAGCGTCGAGCTGAAGAAGCGCGCCGACCCGTCGGGGTGCTTGCACACGCCCCGGCCCTTCACCGCCTGGGTGACCTCGCGCAGCGCCTCCAGGGCGGCGGGCCCGCCGCCGTTCAGCACGTCCGACAGGCCGCCCGCGGCGGCCGGCAGGCCCAGGCGGCAGGGGCCGCACTGACCGGCCGTCTCGGCCGCCAGCCAGTTCGCCACACGCTGCGCCTCGCCCAGGGGGCAGGTCTCGGGCCCGATCGGCAGGATCGCGCCGGCTCCCAGGGCGCCCCCCACGGACGCCATGGAGTGCCTGGAGATGACGCAGTTGTCCACGGCCATGGAGTCGATCCAGTTGCCGTGGTACCCGCCGGTCAGTACGCCCTGGGGGACCGGCGGGGCGCCGGCCATCTGAAGCACGTACCGCATGGGGACGCCCGTGGGGACCTCCACCACCATGGGGCGGGCGACCTGCCCGGAGATCGTCAGCATCACCGTGCCGGGCTCGCTGTCCAGGCCGTGCTGGCCATAACGGCCGGCGCCGATCCGGGCGGCGACGGCGAGCTGGGCGAACGTCTCGGCGTTGGACAGCAGCGTCGGCGCGTTGCCCACTCCCGACTCGGCGGCGCGCTCGCGGCGGCCCGGCGGGATCGCGGGACCGCCGTTCGCCGCGCGGATCACCGAGGACGCCTCACCGGAGACCATGCGCTCCGGAGTACGCACGACACGCGCGCGTAGCCGCTGTCCGCGCCGGTCGGACAGGCCCCGCTCGGCGAGGGCGGCCCGGATGGAGATCTCCGTGGAGTTGCGGGTGACGGCGACGATCAGGGTCCGGGCGCCGAGGGCCTCGGCGGCCAGCAGGGCGCCGTCCAGGATGAGGTGGGGGGCGCGGTTCAGCAGGACCGTGTCCTTGCGGCAGGCGGGCTCGCCCTCGCTGCCGTTGACCACCACGACGGGGCGCACCCCGCGCCGGATCGTCGCCTTGGCGACCGCGCGCAGCTTCCTGCCGAACGGGAAGCCGGCGCCGCCGCGACCCGTCAGCGATATGTCCTCGGCGAGCTGGGCCAGCCGCTCGCCGCCCATGGGTTCGAGCGGGCCGTGCACCTTCAGGTGCATCTGCAGGTCGAGCCGCTCGACGAGGTCGAAGCCCTGGGTGAGCTGCGGGAGGCCGACGACGCGGACTTCGGGGACGTCGGGGAGCGGGTCGTTCACGGGCGGTCTCCTGCGGGTGCGGTCCAGGGCTCGCCGGCCGGCGGCTGCTGGAAGGGGCCCGGTGCGGGCTCAGTGGGGCTGGTGGAGCTGTACGGGGGAGGGGTGGTGTCGTGGCCGTACGAGGCCGGGGCGGGGGACGGGGCGGGCGGCGGCGGGGAGGGGGTCGGCCAGTAGCCGGGACGGGTCGCCGGTTCGTCGGTCATGACCGGCAGCTCCTCCGTCATGGGGACGCGCTCGGCGTACGGGATCTCCTGGGTGGGGCTGCCGGTGGGGCTGCCGGCGGCGGCGTTGCCCAGGGACACGGCCCGGTACGCCGCGGAGATGCCCGCCCCTGTGGTGCCGCTGGTGGAGGGCGAGGGGAAGCCGGGCTCGTACAGCGGCGGGGAAGGCGGGGTGAGGGTCCGGGGCTGTTCGCGGGGGCGGCCGAGGGGCAGGTCGGGGGAGGCGGCCGGGCGCTCGGGCCGGGTGACCGGCTCCCGCCGCAGCTCCTGCTCGAACGGGGGGTCGTAGAGGCGGGGCGGGGCGATGCCGGAGGCGCCCGGCAGCGGCGACACCGACGGGTCGCGCCGCCGGCCGCGGCCGCGCCCCGGCTTGTCGGTGCCCGGCCCGATCAGGGCCAGGACGCGCTCGGCGAGGCGCTGCTGGGCGGGGCGGGGCAGCAGTCGTATCGAGACGGCCGCGGCGACCCCGGCGAGCGCGAGGCAGTACATGGTGGTCACCCAGGTGGCCGCGGGGCGACCCGCGTAGAGCCCATGGACGAGCGCGCAGCACCACGCCGGATAGGCCAGCATGTGCAGGGGCCGCCAGCGGGCCGCGATGCTGCCGCGGCCGGCCAGGGCGCTGCGGGCGGCGCCGGTGGACGCGGCGATCACCATCAGCAGGCCGGCGAGCGACCCGAAGCCGATCAGGCCGGACGTGCCGGTGACTCCGAGTCCGAAGGGGATGAGGGCCCCGATGAGCGCCACGTGTCCGAGGGAGACCTTGACGGTGGCGTGGAGGAGGAGGAAGCCGAGCGAGGCCACCGCGGTGGTGCGGTGGATGGCCTGGGCGAGCAGACGGTGGCGGGTGGAGAGGAGCAGCCGGTCCGTCGCGATCAGGCCCCAGGCCACGGAAGCGGTCAGTGACACCAGGGAGAGGACGCCGGTGGTGAAGTCCAGGGCGGCCCGGAAGCTGTCGCTGCCGCCGATCGCGAGCACGGGTATGAGTACCAGTGCGGCCGCGGAAAGCCCGCCCTGTACCGGCTTGCTCAAACCGGCCTGCGAGGCGGGCGATGAGCGGGTCTTGCGATGAGGGTTCATGGGGGGCGACTCCAGTGGTGCGGAAAAGAGGTCCCGTGGCCGCATGCTAAGTCGAGGCATACCAACCGGTACGAGATTCGAGCGTTTAAGGTTCGGAACGGCCGACAACTGACTCTGGGGTTGCCCTGGATAGGGTCGATACGCGGAGTAACCCTGAGGCCCGCCGTGGCGTCCGGCGGCGTGACCAGCCCGTGGAACCTCGATGCGGCTCGTACGGGCCCTGCGGTACCCTGACGCCATGCGTGCCGTACGCCTTCTGCTTAGCGAGCCGCGCTGATCAGTACCGGCGGATGAAAGATCCGGCCGGAATCGGCGCGGCGTCCCCTCCTGTGTGAGGGGTTTTTTCATTTCGCCGCGCTACAGAGCGGCAGCCGGCAGAGACGATCGATGGAGCTTCAAGGATCATGAGCGAGATGAATTCGGCTGCTGTCGAGTCAGCAGCCCCGCATCGATACACGGCGGCCATGGCCGCCGACATCGAGGCACGCTGGCAGGACTTCTGGGACGCCGAGGGCACCTACGAGGCGCCCAACCCGAGCGGTGACCTCGCCGGCGACCCGGCCGTGGTCGCCCGCCCCAAGAAGTTCATCATGGACATGTTCCCCTACCCCTCGGGTGCCGGACTGCACGTCGGCCACCCCCTGGGCTACATCGCCACCGACGTCTTCGCCCGCCACCAGCGCATGACCGGGCACAACGTCCTGCACACGCTCGGCTTCGACGCCTTCGGCCTGCCCGCCGAGCAGTACGCCGTCCAGACCGGCACCCACCCGCGCGTGTCGACCGAGGCGAACATCGAGAACATGAAGGTCCAGCTGCGCCGGCTGGGCCTGGGCCACGACAAGCGCCGGTCGTTCGCCACGATCGACCCGGACTACTACAAGTGGACCCAGTGGATCTTCCTGCAGATCTTCAACTCCTGGTACGACGAGGAGGCGAAGAAGGCCCGCCCCATCGCCGACCTGATCGCCCAGTTCGAGAGCGGTGAGCGCCCCGTACCCGGCACCACGCGCGCGTGGTCCGAGCTGACCGCCACCGAGCGCGCCGACGTCCTGAGCGGGTACCGCCTGGCGTACGCCTCGGACGCGCCCGTCAACTGGTGCCCCGGCCTGGGCACCGTCCTGGCCAACGAGGAGGTCACCGCCGACGGCCGCTCCGAGCGCGGCAACTACCCGGTCTTCAAGGCCAAGCTGCGCCAGTGGAACATGCGCATCACCGCCTACGCCGACCGGCTGCTGGACGACCTGGACGCGCTGGACTGGCCCGACGCCATCAAGCTGCAGCAGCGCAACTGGATCGGCCGCTCCGAGGGCGCCCGCGTCGACTTCGCCGTCGGCGACGACGCGATCACCGTCTTCACCACCCGCCAGGACACCCTGTTCGGCGCCACCTACATGGTGCTGGCGCCCGAGCACGAGCTGGTCGAGAAGATCGTCCCGGCGGCCTGGCCCGAGGGCACGCACGAGGTCTGGACGGGCGGCCACGCCACCCCGGCCGAGGCCGTCGACGCCTACCGCAAGCAGGCCGCGTCCAAGTCCGACGTCGAGCGCCAGGCCGAGGCCAAGGACAAGACCGGCGTCTTCACCGGCGCGTACGCCATCAACCCGGTCAGCGGCGACCGCGTCCCGGTCTTCATCGCCGACTACGTCCTGATGGGCTACGGCACCGGCGCGATCATGGCCGTGCCCGCGCACGACACCCGCGACTTCGCCTTCGCGCGCGCCTTCGAGCTGCCCATGCGCTGCGTCGTCGAGCCGTCGGACGGCCGCGGCACCGACCCCTCGACATGGGACGACGCCTTCGACTCGTACGACGCGAAGATCGTCAACTCGTCGAGCGACGCCATCTCGCTGGACGGCCTGGGCGTCGTCGAGGCCAAGACGAAGATCACCGAGTGGCTGACCGGGCGTGGCATCGGCGAAGGCACCGTCAACTTCCGGCTGCGTGACTGGCTGTTCAGCCGCCAGCGCTACTGGGGCGAGCCCTTCCCCATCGTCTACGACGAGGACGGCATCGCCCACGCGCTGCCCGAATCGATGCTGCCGCTGGAACTGCCCGAGGTCGACGACTACTCGCCGCGCACCTTCGACCCGGACGACGCCGACACCCAGCCCGAGACGCCGCTGTCGCGCAACGAGGACTGGGTCAACGTCACCCTGGACCTGGGCGACGGCCCCAAGAAGTACCGGCGCGAGACCAACACCATGCCCAACTGGGCCGGTTCCTGTTGGTACGAGCTGCGCTACCTGGACCCGCACAACAGCGACCGGCTGGTCGACCCGGCGATCGAGCAGTACTGGATGGGCCCGCGCGAGGGACAGCCGCACGGCGGCGTCGACCTGTACGTGGGCGGCGCCGAACACGCCGTACTGCACCTGCTGTACGCCCGCTTCTGGTCCAAGGTCCTGTACGACCTGGGGCACATCTCCTCGGCCGAGCCGTTCCACAAGCTGTACAACCAGGGCATGATCCAGGCGTTCGTCTACCGCGACGCGCGCGGCATCGCCGTACCGGCCGCCGAGGTCGAGGAGCGCGACGGCGCCTTCTGGTACCAGGGCGAGAAGGTCAGCCGTGTCCTGGGCAAGATGGGCAAGTCCCTGAAGAACGCCGTCACCCCGGACGAGATCTGCGCCGAGTACGGGGCGGACACGCTGCGCCTGTACGAGATGGCCATGGGCCCGCTGGACGTCTCCCGGCCCTGGGACACGCGCGCGGTGGTGGGCCAGTACCGGCTGCTGCAGCGGCTGTGGCGCAACATCGTCGACGAGGCGACCGGTGAGGTCACCGTCGTCGACAGCGAGCCCGACGAGGACACGCTGCGCGCCCTGCACAAGGCCATCGACGGTGTCGGGCAGGACATGGCCGCCATGCGGTTCAACACGGCGATCGCCAAGGTCACCGAGCTGAACAACCACCTGACCAAGACCGGCGGCCCGCTGTCGCGGTCGGTCGCCGAGCGCCTGGTGCTGCTGGTCGCCCCGCTGGCCCCGCACATCGCCGAGGAGCTGTGGCGCAAGCTCGGCCACACCGACTCCGTCGTCCACCAGGACTTCCCGGTCGCCGACCCGGCGTACGTCGTCGACGAGACGGTGACCTGCGTCGTCCAGATCAAGGGCAAGGTCAAGGCGCGCCTGGAGGTCTCCCCGTCCATCACGGACGCGGACCTGGAGGCACTGGCCATGGCCGACGAGGCTGTCGTCGCGGCGCTGGGCGGCGCGGGCATCCGCAAGGTCATCGTGCGGGCGCCGAAGCTGGTGAACATCGTCCCGGCGTGACACCTGGGTGTTTTCCCCTACGGGCAGGTTGGGGGTTCGGATGGAACCCTCGGCCTGCCCGTTCCGTTTACCGTGGAGGAACGACGTACTGGCGCGCCCGCGCCGTACCGAGCGACATCGAGGGGACTTCATGGCAGAGGCGATCGCGATCCTGGCGCTGCTCTTCGTCGCCTTCGTCGCTCTGGGGGTGTACGTGACCGTGAAGGCCGTCAAGGCCGCGAAGCGGGGGGTGGACCGCACCATCACCCAGGCGCGGCGAACGGTCGAGGACACCACGCTGCGGGCCAAGAGCTACGCGCCGGGCGGCGTGACCGCCGAGCTGGCGCAACTCCGGCTGTCGCTGCGGACGTCGATGCGGGCAACCCAGGACGCGCTGGAGGCGGGCGTGGCGGAGGACGCCTCGCTCAAGGAGTCCCTGGAGCTGTTCCGACGGCTCAGCGCGCACGGGCACGAACTGGACGAGGACCTCAAGCGGCTGGAGCGCGACCCCGACCGGGCCGGGGTTGCCGCGCAACTCGGTGAGCTGCGTGAGCGTACGGAACGGATCACCCACTCGGCGGAGTCGTTGCGGTGGGCGGCCCGGGACCGGGCGCGGAAGTTCGCGGACGACGACCTGGCGTCGCTGAGCGCGCAGATCGACGTGGAGGCCGGGGCGCTGCGGCACTGGGCCGGGCGCGAGGAGGACGACCTTTCCTGGCCGGAGGCAGCGGCGGGGCAGGCATCGGCACAGACCTGGCCGGTCGAGGCCGACGCGCAGCCGGGCACGGGAGCGCCGCAGGGCGGCGGTGCCGCCTCCGACGCGGACGTGCCCAAGGCGATCACGGCGCAGGATCCCCGGCAGCAGACGTTCTACTCCTGGCAGAAGTCGACGCGGCCCGAGACCACGAACTGACCCGGACCGATCACGGGCCGGGGGCGGGCTGCCGTACGGAGCCCCCTCCGGGGTACCCTCCCGGTCATGTCCCGCCATGTCGCGATCGTCACCGATTCAACGGCCTACCTGCCGCCGCAGACGATGGAGCGGCACGGTATCACCGCGGTGCCGCTGACCGTCGTCCTCGGTGACCAGGCCCTTGAGGAGGGCACCGAGATCTCGGCCCGCTCCCTCGCCCTCGCGCTCCAGAAGCGACGCTCGGTGACCACGTCCCGGCCCAGCCCCGAGGTGTTCGCCGCGGCCTACCGGGCCGCCGCCGAGAAGGGCGCCGCCGGGATCGTGTCGCTGCACCTGTCGGCCGAGTTCTCGGGGACGTACGACGCCGCGCTGCTGGCCGCCAAGGACGCGGCGGTGCCCGTGCGGGTCGTCGACACCGGGATGGTCGCCATGGCGCTGGGCTTCTGCGCGCTGGCGGCGGCCGAGGCGGCGGAGGCGGGCGGCACGCCGGACGAGGTGGTCGCCGCCGCGGAGAAGCGGGCCGCCGGGACCTCCGCGTACTTCTACGTCGACACGCTCGAGTACCTGCGCCGCGGCGGCCGCATCGGCGCGGCCCAGGCGCTGTTGGGCTCCGCGCTCGCCGTGAAGCCGCTGCTGGAACTGGAGGGCGGGCGGATCGAGCTGCGGGAGAAGGTCCGCACGGCGTCGAAGGCCATCGCCCGGCTGGAGGAGATCGCCGCCGAGCGGGCGGGCGCGAGCCAGGTGGACATCGCGGTGCACCACCTCGCGGCAGCCGACCGGGCCGCCGCGCTCGCGGACAGGCTGCGCGGCCGTGTCCCCGGCCTGGCCGAGCTGCACGTCAGCGAGGTCGGCGCGGTCATCGGCGCGCACACCGGGCCAGGGCTGCTGGGGGTCGTCGTCTCGTCGCGGTGACTGCCCGGGCTCATGCTTGTGAGTGACCGGGTTTTCCACAACTGGCGGGTTATCCACGGAATTTGACGCGGCTCGGCGGGTTCGGGCGAATGCGTCTAGCGTGCTCGGCATGGCAAAGCGAACACACTCCGTAACATCCTCATCGCCCCTCGTGCGCGCAGCGAGCGGCCCCGGCCGGGCACCCGGCTCCGACGGCCGCACGCGCAGCCGCGGCCCCGCACGACACCGCGTGCGCGGAAGACGAGCAGCCGCGCACGCGACGGCGACAGCACGCCGCCGCGCGGACGCCCTCTTCGCAGGGACGGGCGCGTACGCGACGCATCCGCCGCCGGACGACGACACGCCCCGGGCGAGCCACCCGTCCCCGGACGATGGGCCGCGTCCGGACGGTGGGCCGCGTCCGGACGGTGGGCCGTGCTCGGACGGTGGGCCGTGCTCGGACGGTGGGCCGTGCTCGGACGGTGGGCCGCCGCCGGGGGATGCTGGTCGGCCTTTGGGCGGTGGCGCGAGTCCGGATGCTGGTCGGCCTTTGGGCGGTGGCACGTTGCCGGATGCTCGTTGGCCGTCGGACGGTGGCGCGTGTCCGGACGGTGGCCTGCCTTCGGTCGGTGGTCCGCGCTCGGTCAGTGGCCGGCTTTCGACCGGTGGGCGGGTGCCGGCGCGGTCACCGGTGGCGGCGGCGGGGCCGGCGGCGGGGGTGGCCGGCGAGGCTGCGGCGGGTGCCGGCGTGGCTGCTCCGGGCTCCGGGGAGGAGGCACTGGGGCGGCGGGAACGGTGGCGCCTCGGGTTGCGGGAGCGGATGCCGTTGTGGCTGCAGGCGCGGTGCGGGATGGAACCGCGGACGGTTGTCGCACTCGCGGTCGTCCTGGTCGTGGCCGCTGCCCTTGCCGGGAGGTACTTCTGGGCGGGCCGCCCGGAGCCGGTCCGGGCGCCCGACCTGGTCAGGGCGGCGGCGCCACCGGCGGCGGGCGCCGCGACCCGCCGACCCCCTGCGGGGGCACCACCCGTCGTCGTCGACGTCAGCGGGAAGGTACGGCGGCCGGGCGTGCTGCGGCTGCCCGCAGGATCACGGGTCGGTGACGCCTTGCGCGCGGCAGGCGGTGCCAGGCCCGGTACCGACCTCACCGGGCTGAACCGGGCCCGCGTACTCATGGACGGCGAGCACGTCGTGGTGGGCGCCGTACCCGGACCGGCGGCTCCCCCGCCCGGGGCGCCGTCCGGTCCCGGTGGTGGCGAGGGGCCGGTCAGCCTCAATACAGCGACCGTGGAACAACTGGACACGCTGCCCGGCGTCGGCCCCGTGCTGGCCCAGCACATCGTCGACTACCGCACCCGGCACGGGGGTTTCCGGTCGGTCGACGAACTCCGCGAGGTCAACGGGATCGGTGAGCGCCGGTTCGCGGACCTCCAGTCCCTCGTACGGCCATGAGCCGCCCGGCGGTTCACGCGGCGTCAGGCAGCCCACTCGGGGCGGCCGATCCGCGGCAGGAGGGCCCGGCCGACGTGCGGCTCGTGGGACCCGCGCTGGCGGCGTGGGCAGCGGCGGCGCTCGCGATCGGCGCACCCGGCCGGTGGACGGTGCTGGGCGCGGCGCTCTGCGCCCTGGGCGGTGTGATGCTGTTGCTGGTGTGTGCCGGCGGACGGGCCGTGCCCGTGGCACCCGCCCGGTGGCGGGGCAACGGGACGGCGTGTGCGGCGGTACTGCTCTGCGCCGCGGCCGGTGCGGCGTCCGCGGGGCTGCACGGCGCCGATCTGAGACGGGGTCCGTTGCCGGGGCTCGCGGAGCAGCACGCACGGGTCGGCGTCGAGGCAACGGTCACCTCCGATCCACGGCTCACGCGCGTCAGGGTGCGCGGTCCCCGGGCGGCCCCCGCCTCCGTCGTCCTGGACGCCCACGTGACGCGAGTGACGGCGCCCGACGGGGCGGTCACCAGCGTCCGTACGCCCGTGCTGGTCGTCGTGCCGCCCGGCGGAGGCGAGTGGCAGCGGCTGCTGCCGTCCACCCGGCTGCGCCTGACAGGGCGGCTGGCACCGCCGCATCACGACGGCGAGCCGTTCGCCGCCGTCCTACGGGCGGACGCGGGCCCGCCACGTGTCACGGGGCCGCCGACCGCACTCCAGCGCACGGCAGGGGAACTGCGCGCGGGACTGCGCGCCGCGACCGACGGGCTCGCTCTGGATGCCCGCGCCCTGCTGCCGGGGCTGGTCGTCGGGGACACCTCCCGCATCCCGCCCGACCTGCACGACGCCTTCCGGGCCACCGACCTCACCCACCTCCTGGCCGTTTCCGGCAGCAACCTCACCATCGTGCTGCTGCTGCTCATCGGCCCACCCGGAAGCGCGCTGAAGGCCGAACGCGGAGGGCTGGCGCCCAGGCTGGGAATCCCGCTCCGGGCGACGGCGCTGCTCGGCGGGGCGCTGACCCTCGCGTTCGTCCTGGTCTGCCGACCCGACCCGAGCGTGCTGCGCGCCGCCGCCTGTGGGCTGATCACCCTGCTCGCCATCGGCACCGGGCGCCGCAGGTCACTGATCCCCGCGCTCGCCGCCGCCGTACTGCTGCTGGTGCTGTACGACCCGTGGCTGGCGCGCAGTTACGGCTTCCTGCTGTCCGTGCTGGCCACCGGGGCGCTCCTGACCGTCGCCCCGCGCTGGAGCGCCGCGCTGGGAAGGCGCCGGGTGCCGCCGCGGATCGCGGAGGCGCTGGCCGCGACAGCCGCCGCCCAGGCCGTGTGCGCCCCGGTCGTGGCCGTCTTCGCCGCCCGGGTCAGTCTGGTGGCGATCCCGTGCAACCTGCTCGCCGAACTCGCGGTGGCCCCCGCGACCGTGCTCGGGTTCGCCGCGCTCGCCACGGCACCGGTCGCGATGCCGGTGGCCGGGGCGCTGGCCGAGTGCGCGGGCTGGCCGGCTGGCTGGCTCGCCTCCGTCGCCCGCGCGGGAGCCGCGCTGCCCGGGGCGGAGGCCCAGTGGCCGGGCGGCTGGCAGGGTGGGCTGCTGCTCGCCGCCGTCACGGGGGCGTCGGTGGTGTGGGTGCGGCGGATGCGGCACCGGGCATGGCTGGCCGGCGCGTGCACCGTGCTGTTGCTGCTCGCGGTGGTGCGGCCGCCGCCGCTCGTCAGGCTGATAACCGGCTGGCCGCCGCCCGGCTGGGTGTTCGCGATGTGTGACGTCGGCCAGGGCGATGCGACGGTCCTCGCGGCGGGCGGCGACACGGCCGTGGTGGTGGACGCGGGGCCCGATCCCGAGCCCGTGGACCGGTGCCTGCACGCGCTGGGCGTCACACGGGTGCCGCTCGTGGTGCTCACGCACTTCCACGCCGACCATGTCGCGGGCCTGCCGGGCGTCCTGCGCGGCCGGGCCGTCGGGGCGATCCAGACCACGAGCCTCCAGGACCCCGAGGAGCAGTCGGCGTTCGTGCGGAGGGCGGCCGCCGCGGCCGGGGTGCCCGTCATCCGGGCGGGTGCCGGCGAACGCCGGCGGATCGGGCCGCTCGACTGGCAGGTGCTGTGGCCGGGCGCCGCCATGGGCGGCCCGGTGCCGGAGGGGGCGAACGACGCCAGCGTCACGCTCCTCGTCCGCGCCGGCGGCCGTACGACCCTGCTGCTCCTCGGCGATCTGGAGCCACCCGCCCAGCACGGCCTGCTGCGGGCCCACCCGGACCTGCCGCAGGTGGACGTCCTGAAGGTCGCCCACCACGGCTCGGCCCACCAGGACCCGCGTCTGCTGAGCAGGGTCCGGCCACGGCTGGCCCTGGTCTCGGCCGGCCGTGACAACCCGTACGGCCACCCGTCGCCGCGTACGGTCGGCGCGCTGCGGGCCCAGGGAGCGGTGGTCCTCAGCACCGACAGGCACGGCGCGATCGCCGTGACGGGAAGGGGGAAGGAGCTGCGTGCCGCCACGGCGCAGGGGGCGGGGCCGGAGCCGTAGCGGCACGCAGGAACAATGTTGTGCGTGAGCGATGTGAGACATGTGCTGGTGCTGCCCGACCGGGACGCGGCCGAGGAGGCGGCGGAGGAGCTCGGGGAGCGTTTCGGGATCACGGAGGAGCCGCAGCTGGTCCGGGACGCCCTGGCCGGTGAGGACGACGCCGAGGACGCCCAGTGGCTGGTGGTCGTCGAGGACCCGGACGGGCGGCTCGCGGCCCGGGAACTGGACGAGTTCGCGGCCCAGTGGGACGGCTGGCGCGAGGAGCCGTAGGGAGGGGCGGTCCGGGCGTACCGGCGTTGTCGGTGGGCCGTGCGATGCTGGTTCGCGATGGCCACCAGAAAGAACCAGACCGACGACGTCCTCGCGCCCGTCACCCTCGCCGTGGGGCAGGAGGACCTGCTCCTCGACCGCGCGGTGCAGCAGGTGGTGGCGGCCGCCCGCGCGGCCGACGCCGACACGGACGTCCGCGACCTGACGCCCGACCAGCTCCAGCCGGGCGCCCTCGCCGAGCTGACGAGCCCCTCGCTCTTCGCCGAGCGCAAGGTGCTGGTCGTGCGGAACGCGCAGGACCTCTCCGCCGAGACGATCAAGGACATCAAGGCGTACCTGGCCTCGCCCGTCGAGGACATCAGCCTCGTCCTGCTCCACGCGGGCGGCGCCAAGGGCAAGGGCCTGCTGGACGCGGCGCGCAAGGCCGGCGCCCGGGAGGTCGCGTGCCCGAAGACCACCAAGCCGGCCGAGCGCCTGACGTTCGTACGCGGTGAGTTCCGGGCGCTGGGCCGGTCGGCGACGCCGGAGGCGTGCCAGGCGCTCGTCGACGCGGTCGGCAGCGATCTGCGGGAGCTCGCGTCCGCGGTGTCGCAGCTCACCGCGGACGTCGAGGGCACCATCGACGAGGCGATCGTCGGGCGGTACTACACGGGCCGCGCGGAGGCCTCCAGCTTCAACGTCGCCGACCGGGCGGTGGAAGGGCGGGCAGCCGAGGCCCTGGAGGCGCTGCGGTGGTCGCTGTCCACCGGTGTCGCGCCCGTGCTGATCACCAGCGCGCTGGCGCAGGGTGTGCGGGCGATCGGCAAGCTGTCGGCGGCACGGGGCGGGCGCCCGGCGGACCTCGCGCGCGAGCTCGGCATGCCGCCGTGGAAGATCGACCGGGTGCGTCAGCAGATGCGCGGCTGGACACCGGACGGCGTCGCCGTCGCGCTGCGCGCGATCGCCGAGGCCGACGCGGGGGTCAAGGGCGGGGGCGACGACCCGGAGTACGCGCTGGAGAAGGCGGTCGTCACCATCGCCCGCGCGGCCCGCTCCCGCCGCTGACCCTCGCGGGGCGGCGCGCATCGCTGCGCGGCGGGGGCGGTGGCGCTGGCGCTGGCGGTAGGGCCGCGGGGCGGTCCGGGGTGCGTGGTCGGCCGCCGGCCGGTGGGGGTGCGCCCGGCCTGACGGCCGGACTGGGGTTCCCACCCGCACCACCCGTGTGGGAGGAGGGGCGAGTGCGGGTCCTCCCGTGGGCCCTCTGCGCCGTCGGCGGCCGTGGGCCGCGCGGCGGGGGCTGTCGTTCGGAGCCTCTGGAGCAGGGCCTCTCCGCCGTCGGAGCCGGCAGGCCCGGAGATGGTGGTTCCCGTCGTCACCACCCCCGCGCGGGCCTCTTCGCCGCCCGTCGTACGACGTCGTACGACGCCGTACGACTCCGGGCGTCACGCGTTCGCCAGGGCGCGGCATGGCGAAGGCCCCGGCGGGGCGTCCTGGGGAAGGACGGCGACGGGGCCTTCGGGTGGTGCGTTGGTGAGCTCGTACCCGCGTGGCGAACGCAGGCCGCGTACGAGCTCGGGGTGCCGGTCAGGAGCGGAAGAGAGGGCCCGCTGGGTCCGTTCCGGCGATCAAATCAAGAAAGCTCAGCCCTGCAGGGAGGCAACCTTGGTGGCCAGCGCCGACTTCTTGTTGGCGGCGGCGTTCTTGTGGATGACACCCTTCGAGACAGCCTTGTCGAGCGCACGGGAGGCGGCGCGAGCGGCAACGGTGGCCTTCTCGACGTCACCCGCGGCAGCAGCCTCACGGGCCTTGCGGATCGCGGTCTTGAGCGACGACTTGACGGCCTTGTTGCGCAGGCGCGCCTTCTCGTTGGTCTTGTTCCGCTTGATCTGGGACTTGATGTTCGCCACGAAAGAGCCTTTTCAGGTTCGTAAGGATTTCTCTGATGTGTGCCACGTCGCAGAGAGGGCCACGAGACACAGCTGCCCAGGCTACCAGTCGCCCTCCGGGCGGCCCAAACCGAGCGCCCGTCCCCGTCCGTGGGACCATGGAACCTACGTATCGATCCGCCGTCGACCCGAGCAGAGACGCCCGGCGTCTCGAGAATCAGGACCCTGCGTGCCCGCGACCCCTATCCACGTGCCCGAGCCGAGCCGTACCGACCCGGCGCTGATCCGCAATTTCTGCATCATCGCGCACATCGACCACGGCAAGTCCACCCTTGCCGACCGGATGCTCCAGCTGACCGGTGTGGTCGAGCAGCGGCAGATGCGCGCTCAGTACCTCGACCGCATGGACATCGAGCGCGAGCGCGGCATCACGATCAAGTCCCAGGCGGTGCGTCTGCCGTGGGCCCCCACCGAGGGGCCCGGCCAGGGCAGCACCCACATCCTCAACATGATCGACACCCCTGGTCACGTCGACTTCACCTACGAGGTGTCGCGGTCCCTGGCCGCCTGCGAGGGCACCATCCTGCTCGTCGACGCCGCCCAGGGCATCGAGGCGCAGACCCTCGCCAACCTCTACCTGGCGATGGAGAACGACCTCGCCATCGTCCCCGTGCTCAACAAGATCGACCTGCCGGCCGCCCAGCCGGAGAAGTTCGCCGAGGAGCTGGCCAACCTGGTCGGCTGCGACCCCGACGACGTGCTGCGGGTGTCCGCCAAGACCGGTCTCGGGGTCGAGGCGCTGCTGGACCGCGTCGTCAGGGAGGTCCCGGCCCCGGTCGGCGTCAAGGACGCCCCCGCCCGCGCGATGATCTTCGACTCGGTCTACGACTCGTACCGGGGCGTCGTCACGTACGTCCGTGTCATCGACGGCCAGCTCAACAAGCGCGAGCGCATCCGCATGATGTCGACCGGCGCCACGCACGAGCTGCTGGAGATCGGGACGAACTCGCCCGAGATGCTCCCGGCCGACGGGCTGGGCGTCGGCGAGGTCGGGTACCTGATCACGGGTGTGAAGGACGTCCGGCAGTCCAAGGTCGGTGACACCATCACCACCCTGCACAAGGGCGCCACCGAGGCCCTGGGCGGCTACAAGGACCCCAAGCCCATGGTGTTCTCCGGCCTCTACCCGCTGGACGGCTCCGACTACCCCGAGCTGCGTGACGCCCTCGACAAGCTCCAGCTCAACGACGCCGCGCTCGTCTACGAGCCGGAGACCTCCGCCGCGCTCGGCTTCGGCTTCCGCGTCGGCTTCCTGGGCCTGCTCCACCTCGACGTGATCCGTGAGCGGCTGGAGCGCGAGTTCGGGCTCGACCTGATCGCCACCGCCCCCAACGTGGTCTACCGCGTGCTCATGGAGGACGGCACCGAGCACACGGTCACCAACCCGAGCGAGTTCCCCGAGGGCAAGATCAGCGAGGTGTACGAGCCGGTCGTCCGCGCCACGATCCTCGCCCCCAGCGAGTTCATCGGCTCCATCATGGAGCTGTGCCAGACCCGCCGCGGCACCCTCCTCGGCATGGACTACCTCTCCGAGGACCGGGTCGAGATCCGCTACACCCTCCCCCTCGCCGAGATCGTCTTCGACTTCTTCGACCAGCTCAAGTCAAAGACCCGCGGCTACGCCTCCCTCGACTACGAGCCCACCGGCGAGCAGGCCTCCAGCCTCGTCAAGGTCGACATCCTGCTGCACGGCGACAAGGTCGACGCCTTCTCCGCCATCACGCACAAGGACGCGGCGTACGCGTACGGAGTGCGGCTCGTCGCCAAGCTGCGCGAGCTCATCCCCCGGCAGGCGTTCGAGGTGCCGATCCAGGCGGCCATCGGCTCGCGCGTCATCGCCCGCGAGACCATCCGCGCCATCCGCAAGGACGTCCTCGCCAAGTGCTACGGCGGTGACATCTCCCGTAAGCGGAAGCTGCTGGAGAAGCAGAAGGAAGGCAAGAAGCGGATGAAGATGGTCGGTTCCGTGGAGGTTCCGCAAGAGGCCTTCATCGCGGTGCTGTCCAGCGATGACTCCGCCGGCGGCAAGACCAAGAAGTAGAGCCCTGCCGCACAGCGCCCGTTCGGTTCACGGACGGGCGCTTTTGCGTGCCGTGACACCCCTAGGGCAGGGCACAGTCGTTATGAACAGCCCCTTACATGGCGGACCACGGCGCTCTAACCTGATGCCGCCCGAGGGTTACTCGCCAGTTAAACAATCATCCCGTCGTGCAGCCCTGCCGCAAGCCGCCCGGAGGACGTCGTGAGCGACACACAGACCCTGATCGAGAACCGCCCGCCCTCCGTGGCGGCCCTCTTCCTGGAGCGCGTGGCCGAAACCCCGGATGCGGAGGCCTACCGCTATCCGGTGCCGGCCGCCACCGGCCAGGGCCCCGACGACTGGAAGTCCCTCAGCTGGGGACAGGCCGCCGAGCGCGTCTACGCCATCGCCGCCGGCCTCATCGACCTCGGCGTACAGTCCGAGGAGAGGGTCGCCCTCGCCTCCGCCACCCGCGTCGAGTGGATCCTCGCCGACCTCGGCGTGATGTGCGCCGGCGCCGCGACCACCACCGTCTACCCCCAGACCAACGCCGAGGAGTCCGCGTACATCCTCGCCGACTCCGACAGCCGCGTCCTGATCGCCGAGGACGCCGCCCAGCTCGCCAAGGCCCGTGAGCGCCGCGCCGACCTGCCGCACCTCGCCCATGTCGTCGTCATCGACCCGACCGGTGTCGAGGCGGACGCCGGCGACCCCGAGGGCTGGGTCCTGTCCCTCACCGAGCTGGAGGAGCGCGGCCGCGCGTACCTGGAGAAGCACCCGGACGCCGTCAAGGACCGGGTCGCCGCCATCACCCCCACCCAGCTCGCCACCCTCATCTACACCTCCGGCACCACCGGCCGCCCCAAGGGCGTACGACTGCCGCACGACAACTGGTCGTACATGGCCAAGGCCATCGCCGCGACCGGCCTGGTCACGACGGACGACGTGCAGTACCTGTGGCTGCCGCTCGCACACGTCTTCGGCAAGGTGCTGACCTCTGGCCAGATCGAGGTCGGGCACGTCACCGCCGTCGACGGCCGCGTCGACAAGATCATCGAGAACCTGCCGGTCGTCCAGCCGACGTACATGGCCGCCGTCCCCCGTATCTTCGAAAAGGTTTACAACGGAGTCGCCGCAAAGGCACGGGCCGGAGGCGGCGCCAAGTACAAGATCTTCAAGTGGGCCGCCGAGGTCGCCCGCGAGTACGCCAGGACCAGCCAGGACAACTTCCGCCGCACCGGCAGCGCGAGCGTCCCCTTCGGCCTGAACGCCAAGCACAAGATCGCCGACGCCCTCGTCTACTCCAAGCTCCGTGACGCCTTCGGCGGCCGGCTGCGCGCGGCCGTCTCCGGATCGGCCGCCCTCGCCCCCGACATCGGCTACTTCTTCTCCGGCGCCGGCATCCACATCCTGGAGGGGTACGGCCTCACCGAGTCCAGCGCCGCCTCCTTCGTCAACCCGGGCGAGGCCTACCGCACCGGCACCGTCGGCAAGCCGCTGCCCGGCACCGAGGTGCGGATCGCGGACGACGGCGAGATCCTGCTGCGCGGCCCCGGCATCATGGAGGGCTACCACGGGCTGCCCGAGAAGACCGCCGAGGTCCTGGAGCCGGACGGCTGGTTCCACACCGGCGACATCGGCGAACTGTCCGTCGACGGCTACCTCCGTATCACCGACCGCAAGAAGGACCTGATCAAAACGTCCGGCGGCAAGTACATCGCACCGGCCGAGGTCGAGGGACAGTTCAAGGCGGTCTGCCCGTACGTCTCCAACATCCTCGTCCACGGCGCCGACCGGAACTTCTGCACCGCGCTCATCGCGCTCGACGAGCCCGCGATCCTCGGCTGGGCGGAGGAGCACGGCCTCGGCGGCAAGACGTACGCCGAAGTCGTGGCCACCCCGGAGGTCACCCAGCTCGTCCAGGGCTATGTGGACCGGCTCAACCAGGGTCTCCAGCGCTGGCAGACCATCAAGAAGTTCCGCCTCCTGCCGCGCGACCTCGACATCGAGCACGGCGAGCTGACACCCAGCCTCAAGCTGAAGCGCCCCGTCGTGGAGCGCGAGTACAAGCACCTGATCGACGAGATGTACGCCGGATCCAGGGAGGCCTGAGCCGTACGGCGGAAAAGGGGGCCGCGCTCCGGTGCGCGGCCCCCTTTCGCACGGGCGAGTTCGATGACTCGGCGCTTATGAACGTGCTCCATCTGTCACCCTGTCGGTGTCCGAACCACGAGCCGACCAGGAGCCGACGAGGAGCCGCACGTGGGGTCCTTTCCGACACAGCGCGCGACCACCGGCGAGTTGCCGCTTCCACCCCACCACCCGCCCCCGACCCAGTCCGTCGCACGCACCAGCCTGCCCGGCAACCCGCTCGCCCCGTCCGCCGCCCGCCGCTTCGTACGCGCCGCACTCGCCGACTGGACCGGCCTCGCCCTGCCCGCCGCCGCGACGATCACCGACCGGGTCGCCGACGACGCCGTCCTGGTCGTCGGCGAACTCGTCACCAACGCCGTCGTCCACGCCGGCACCACCGTCGAACTCCTCTGCCGCCTCGAGGACCCCGCCGACGGCCTGCCCGCCGCCCTCGTCCTCGAGGTGTCCGACCACCACCCCACCAGGACCGTCCGCCACGAGCACCAGCACCACCACCAGGAGGACGAGGACGGTCTCGACGAGTACGGTCGCGGGCTCCAGCTCGTCGCCGCCCTCGCCGAATGCTGGGGCATCACCTACCGCCCCGGCCTCAAGACCGTCTGGGCCCGGCTCCCCCTCGACGGCTGGGACACCTGCCCCGTACCCGGCGCCGAACCGGCGATCCAGCGCGGGCTGCGCGCCGCCGAGATCCTCGCCCCGGCACCGCGCCGCCTGGTGCGCGACGACCACGAGTGGGCCGGGCGCGGCGCGCTCTCGTTCCTCGCCGAGGCGTCCGACCTCCTCGCCGGCCAACTGGACGAGGACCTCGTCGCCGCCCTCGCCGGCCAGCTCCTGGTGCCCCGCCTCGCCGACTGGTGCGCGTTCTGGCTGGAGGGCGACGGCACGGAGGGCGGCGGACCGCGGCTCGCCCGCGTATGGCACGCCGACGAATCGGCGCTGGAGGCGCTGCGTACGGCGCTGGAGAAGGAACCACCGCACATGCCCGAACCGGCCCGCACCGGCCCCGTGCCCATCCCCTGGCCGCCGTCGCCCTCGCCGTCATCAGGGCCGCAGGGGAGCGCGGCGGGCGGCACGGCGCTCGCGTACCGGCTGGTCGTGGGCGGGCACGGGCTCGGCACGCTCATGCTGGGACGGCGCGGGCGCGCCCGTATCCCCGACGCCGTCACCGCCCTCGTCGAGGACTTCGCGCGCCGCGTCGCCCTCGCCATCGGCGCCGCCCGCCGCTACACCCGCCAGGTCACCATCAGCCGGGTCCTCCAGCGCGGGCTGCTGCCCAGCCAGCTGGCCCAGATCCCGGGCGTCGACAGCCGCGTCGTGTACGAGCCCAGCGACGACGGACTCGCCGGCGGCGACTTCTACGACGTGTTCCAGGCCGGGCCGGGAGCCCGGCGCTGGTGCTTCATGCTCGGCGACGTCCAGGGCAGCGGCCCGGAGGCCGCCGTCGTCACCGGCCTCGCCCGCCCCTGGCTGCGGCTGCTCGCCCGCGAGGACCACCAGGTCGGCCAGGTCCTCGACCGGCTCAACCGGCTCCTCCTCGACGACGCCACCGAAGCCGCCGAAGCCGCCGCGTCCATGGTCGCCGCGGCCGGCGACCTGCCCGGCGGGCCACAGCCCCCGTACCAGCCCCAGGCGCGGTTCCTGTCCCTCCTGTACGGCGAGCTCGTCCCCCTCGCCCCCGAGGACGGCGGCGGCGCCCGCTGCACCCTCGCCTGCGCCGGCCACCCCCTGCCGCTCCTGCTGCGCCCCGACGGCTCCGTGACGCCCGCCGCGGCCCCGCAGGTGCTGCTCGGCGTCGTCGACGACGTCGGGTACGAGAGCCACACCTTCCACCTCGCACCCGGCGAAACGCTCCTGTGCGTCACCGACGGCGTCACCGAACGCCGCTCCCGTACGGGCCGGATGTTCGACGACGGCGACGGGCTGGCCGAGGCCCTCGCAGGCTGCGCCGGGCTGCCCGCACGGGAGGTCGCCGACCGGATCCGGCAGGCGGTCCACACCTTCGGCGAGACGCCCGTACGCGACGACCTCGCCCTGCTGGTGCTCCAGGCCAGGTGACCGGCCCGGGTGACGGACAATGGGACCCATGCCTTCCGTACTGCCCGATGGTGAGCCCATGCCCGAGGACGGCGCGCTGCCCGCGTCCGCCCTGCTCGGAGCCGGTGAGCGGCCGCTCGGGTTCTACCTGCACGTGCCGTACTGCGCCACCCGCTGCGGCTACTGCGACTTCAACACCTACACCGCCACCGAGCTGCGCGGCTCCGGCGGCGTCCTCGCCTCCCGCGACAACTACGCCACGACGCTGACCGACGAGGTGCGCCTCGCACGGAAGGTCCTCGGCGACGACACCCGCCCGGTACGCACCGTCTTCGTCGGCGGCGGTACGCCCACGCTGCTTGCCGCCGCCGACCTCGTGACCATGCTGGGCGCCATCCGGGAGGAGTTCGGGCTCGCGGACGACGCCGAGATCACCACCGAGGCGAACCCGGAGTCCGTCGACCCCGCGTACCTGGCCGAGCTACGGGAGGGCGGGTTCAACCGGATCTCCTTCGGCATGCAGAGCGCCCGGCAGCACGTCCTGAAGGTGCTCGACCGCACCCATACGCCCGGCCGGCCGGAGGCCTGCGTCGCGGAGGCGCGCGCGGCGGGCTTCGAGCACGTCAACCTCGACCTGATCTACGGCACGCCGGGGGAGAGCGACGACGACTGGCGCGCCTCGCTCGACGCGGCGATCGGGGCGGGTCCTGACCATGTCTCGGCGTACGCCCTGATCGTCGAGGAGGGTACGCAGCTGGCGCGGCGCATCCGGCGTGGCGAGGTCCCGATGACGGACGACGACGTCCACGCCGACCGGTACCTGATCGCGGAGGACGTGCTGTCCGGGGCGGGCTTCTCCTGGTACGAGGTGTCCAACTGGGCCACGTCGGAGGCAGGACGGTGCCTGCACAACGAGCTGTACTGGCGCGGCGCCGACTGGTGGGGCGCGGGGCCGGGCGCGCACAGCCACGTGGGCGGCGTGCGGTGGTGGAACGTGAAGCACCCGGGCGCGTACGCCGCCGCCCTCGCGGCCGGGCGGTCCCCGGGGGCGGGGCGCGAGGTCCTGACGGAGGAGGACCGGCGGGTGGAGCGGGTGCTGCTGGAGCTGCGGCTGCGGGAGGGGTGCGAGCTGTCGTTGCTGAAGCCCGCGGGGCTGGCCGCGTCCAGGCGCGCCCTCGCGGACGGGCTCCTTCAGGAGGAGTCGTACGCCGACGGGCGGGCCGTGCTCACCCTGCGCGGCAGGCTGCTCGCCGACGCGGTGGTGCGGGACCTCGTGGACTAGGCGCGGGCCCCCGGCCGACGGTGCCTAGGGTGCCGTCACGAAGTCGATCAGCTCCTCCACCCTCCCCAGCAACTCCGGCTCCAGGTCCTTGTACGAGGTGACCTTCGAGAGGATGTGCTGCCAGGCCGCGCCCGTGTTGTCCGGCCAGCCGAGAGCCCGGCACACGCCCGTCTTCCAGTCCTGGCCGCGCGGGACCGAGGGCCACGCCCGGATGCCCACCGACGACGGCTTCACCGCCTCCCAGATGTCGATGTACGGGTGCCCCACCACCAGGGTGTGGGCGTCCGTGACGGAGGCCGCGATGCGGGACTCCTTGGAACCGGGGACCAGGTGGTCCACCAGGACCCCGAGGCGCGCGTCGGGGCCCGGGCCGAAGTCCCGGACGACGGCCGGGAGGTCGTCGACGCCCTCCAGGTACTCGACGACCACGCCCTCGACGCGCAGATCGTCGCCCCAGACCCGCTCCACCAGTTCCGCGTCGTGGCGGCCCTCCACGTAGATACGCCCGGCACGGGCCACACGCGCGCGTGCGCCCGGAACGGCGATCGAGCCGGATGCCGTGCGCGACGGGCGCGAGGGGCCGGCCGGCGGGCGCACCAGCGTCACCGTACGGCCCTCCAGGAGGAACCCCCGGGGCGCCAGCGGGAAAACCCGGTGCTTGCCGAACCGGTCCTCCAGGGTGACCGTGCCCGCCTCGCAGCCGATCACCGCCCCGCAGAAGCCGGTGCTCACCTCCTCGACCACCAGGTCCGGCTCGGCGGGTACCTCCGGCACCGGGGCCGAACGCTTCCAGGAGGGCGTCAGGTCAGGGTCGTAAGCGCGCATTCGCCAGACGCTACGACACCCCGAACCGCCGGGCCAGTTCATCGCGTTGGGCGCGTACGAAGGCGGCGTCGACGGCGGCCCCATGACCCGGTACGTACAGGGCGTCCTCGCCGCCCAGCTCCAGCAGCCGGTCCAGGGCGGCCGGCCAGCGCGAGGGGATGGCGTCCGGCCCCGCCTGCGGATCGCCCGACTCCTCCACGAGGTCGCCGCACAGGACGACCTCCCGGCGGCCCGGCACGAGTACGGCCAGGTCGTGGCCGCTGTGGCCCGGCCCCACGTTGGCCAGCAGCACCTGCCGCCCGCCCAGCTCCAGCGTCCACTCTCCGCACACCAGGTGGTGCGGTGCCACCAGGACGTCCGTCGCTTCCACGGCGTCCGCCTCGGCGACCCCGTGCCGCACGGCGTCGCCACGCAGCCCGTCCCGGTCCCTGGTCAGTACGGTGTCGATGCCGACCGCCCCGTACACCTCCGCCCCGGAGAACGCCGCCGTCCCGAGCACATGATCGAAATGGGGGTGGCTCAATGCGATATGCGTCACTCTCCGGCCGCCCATGAGCCCCTGCGCCTGTGTCCGGATCTCGGCGCCCTCACGGAGCGTGGCGCCCGTGTCGAACAGCAGGGCACCGTCCTCGCCGACGACCAGAGCCGTGGTCGCGTCCCACACCGGCAGCCTCCTGCGGCCCACTCCGTCGGCCAGACGTTCCCACCCGAAGTCTTCCCAAGTGACGTCCATACCGGCGACGCTATCGGCAACGACCAGCCGCGTCGCGCGGTAGCGTGTCCCGCCGCCCTTGCCGGGGGCGTACCCCGGCGCCGTACACTGGCCGGGGACGACTGGCACTCGGGCATCGCGAGTGCCAGCGAAGCAGAAGGAACCACGGCGGCTGGAGGTGCGCGCGATGCTGAGCGAACGCAGACTCGAGGTGCTGCGCGCCATCGTCCAGGACTATGTCGGCACCGAGGAGCCCGTCGGCTCCAAGGCGCTCACGGAGCGCCACAAGCTCGGCGTCTCGCCCGCCACCGTGCGCAACGACATGGCGGTGCTGGAGGAGGAGGGCTTCATCGCCCAGCCCCACACCAGCGCGGGCCGCATCCCCACCGACAAGGGCTACCGCCTCTTCGTCGACAAGCTCGCCGGCGTCAAGCCGCTGTCGACGCCGGAGCGGCGCGCCATCCAGAACTTCCTGGACGGTGCCGTCGACCTCGACGACGTCGTCGGCCGCACGGTACGGCTGCTCGCGCAGCTGACCCGGCAGGTAGCGGTCGTGCAGTACCCGTCCCTGACGCGCTCCACCGTGCGTCATGTGGAGCTGCTGTCGCTGGCCCCCGCCCGGCTGATGCTCGTCCTGATCACCGACACGGGCCGCGTGGAGCAGCGCATGGTCGACTGCCCGGCGCCGTTCGGCGAGACGTCCGTGGCCGACCTGCGGGCCCGGCTGAACAGCCGCGTCGTGGGACGCCGCTTCACAGACGTCCCCAACCTGGTGCAGGACCTTCCCGAGTCCTTCGAGGCGGAGGACCGGGGGACGGTCTCCACGGTGCTGGCCACGCTGCTGGAGACCCTGGTGGAGGAGACCGAGGAACGGCTGATGATCGGCGGCACCGCCAATCTCACCCGCTTCGGGCACGACTTCCCGCTGACGATCCGGCCGGTGCTGGAGGCGCTGGAGGAGCAGGTGGTGCTCCTGAAGCTGCTCGGCGAGGCCAAGGACTCGGCCATGACCGTACGTATCGGGCACGAGAACGCCCACGAGGGCCTCAACTCCACGTCCGTCGTCGCGGTCGGCTACGGTTCGGGCGACGAGGCAGTCGCCAAACTCGGCGTGGTCGGACCGACCCGCATGGACTACCCCGGAACGATGGGAGCGGTACGCGCAGTGGCACGTTACGTCGGACAGATCCTGGCGGAGTCGTAAGTGGCCACGGACTACTACGCCGTACTCGGCGTGCGCCGCGACGCGTCCCAGGACGAGATCAAGAAGGCGTTCCGGAGGCTCGCCCGCGAGCTGCACCCGGACGTCAACCCCGATCCGAAGACGCAGGAGCGGTTCAAGGAGATCAACGCCGCCTACGAGGTGCTGTCGGACCCGCAGAAGAAGCAGGTCTACGACCTCGGCGGTGACCCGCTGTCCGCCTCCGGCGGCGGCGCGGGCGCGGGTGGTTTCGGCGCGGGTGGCTTCGGCAACTTCTCCGACATCATGGACGCCTTCTTCGGTACGGCGTCCCAGCGCGGCCCCCGGTCACGCACGCGGCGCGGCCAGGACGCGATGATCCGCCTGGAGATCGACCTCAACGAGGCGGCCTTCGGCACCACCAAGGACATCCAGGTCGACACGGCCGTCGTCTGCACCACCTGCTCCGGCGAGGGCGCGGCGCCCGGTACGTCGGCCCAGACCTGCGACATGTGCCGCGGCCGTGGCGAGGTCTCCCAGGTCACCCGGTCCTTCCTGGGCCAGGTCATGACGTCCCGCCCCTGCCCCCAGTGCCAGGGCTTCGGCACCGTGGTCCCCACCCCGTGCCCCGAGTGCGCGGGCGACGGCCGGGTCCGTTCCCGCCGTACGCTCACGGTCAAGATCCCGGCCGGTGTGGACAACGGCACCCGTATCCAGCTCGCCGGCGAGGGCGAGGTCGGCCCGGGCGGTGGCCCGGCGGGCGACCTGTACGTCGAGATCCACGAGCTGCCGCACGCGGTCTTCCAGCGGCGCGGTGACGACCTGCACTGCACGGTGACCATCCCGATGACGGCGGCCGCGCTGGGCACGAAGTGCCCGCTGGAGACGCTGGACGGGCTGGAGGAGGTCGACGTCCGCCCCGGTACGCAGTCGGGCCAGTCGATCCCGCTGCACGGGCGCGGCGTCACCCACCTGCGGGGCGGCGGACGCGGAGACCTCATCGTGCACGTCGAGGTCCAGACGCCGTCGAAGCTGGACCCGGAGCAGGAACGGCTGCTGCGGGAGCTGGCCAAGCTGCGGGGCGAGGAGCGGCCCACGGGGCAGTTCCAGCCGGGGCAGCAGGGCCTGTTCTCCCGCCTGAAGGACGCGTTCAACGGCCGCTGACGCTGACGGGGCGGTGCCCCCTGACCGGGGCGGTGCCCCCTGACGGGGGCCAGCCGTGGTCGTGGGGGCCGGCGCCCCCACCCCCGAAACCGGGGCTCCGCCCCGGGCCCCAGCGGGCGGGGGCTGACGCCCCCGCACCCCCCCAGCGCGGCAGCTTCGCACCGCGCAGGTGCCCGGGCCTCGGCTCGGCCCCGAAGGGGGACACGCCCCACGGAGCGGACCCAACGGCACGCCCCCGCGCACGGGCGACCCCGCAGGGCGCACCCCGCCGGGACGGTGACCGGCCCGGGGCACGCCGGGCGACCCCGCAGGGCACGTCCCGCCGAGGCGGGCCAAGGGCACGCGCGCGTGCGCGCATGGGCGGGCCCGTGTGGGTGGGCCGTGGGGGCGTGACACCATGCGTGCATGTCCTCCGCACTGACCGATCTCTGCCGGTACCCGATCGTGCAGGCCCCCATGGCGGGTGGCGCCTCCTGTCCGCAGCTCGTGGCGGCCGTGTCCGAGGCCGGCGGCCTGGGGTTCCTGGCCGCCGGGTACAAGACCGCCGACGGCATGTACCAGGAGATCAAGCAGGTACGCGGGCTGACCTCGCGGCCCTTCGGCGTCAACCTGTTCATGCCGCAGCCCGGGCACGCCGATCCCGCCGCCGTCGACGTCTACCGGCACCAGCTCGCCGGTGAGGCCGGCTGGTACGACACGCCGCTCGGCGACCCCGACGCGGGGCGGGACGACGGGTACGAGGCCAAGCTGGCCATCCTGCTGGACGACCCGGTCCCGGTGGTGTCGTTCACGTTCGGGTGCCCCACCCGCGAGACGGTGGCCGCGTTCGCGCGCGCCGGGACGTACACGATCGTGACCGTCACCTCGCCCGAGGAGGCCCAGGCCGCGCAGCGGGTGGGCGCCGACGCCGTGTGCGTCCAGGGCATCGAGGCCGGCGGGCACCAGGGCACGCACCGCGACGACCCGGAGACCGGCGGGACCGGCACGGGGCTGCTGTCGCTCATCACGCTGGTGAAGGAGGCCGTGCCGCTGCCGATCGTCGCCGCGGGCGGCCTGATGCGCGGCAGCCAGATCGCCGCCGTCCTCGCGGCGGGCGCCGACGCCGCTCAGCTCGGGACGGCGTTCCTGGTGTGCCCCGAGTCGGGCGCGCACACCCTGCACAAGCAGGCCATGACCAACCCGCTGTTCGTCCGTACGGAGCTGACGCGGGCGTTCTCGGGGCGTCCCGCGCGGGGCCTGGTCAACCGGTTCATGCACGAGCACGGCCCGTACGCCCCGGCCGCGTACCCCGAGGTGCACCACCTGACGAGCGGGCTGCGCAAGGCCGCCGCCAAGGCGGGCGACCCGCAGGGTATGGCGCTGTGGGCCGGGCAGGGGCACCGGATGGCGCGCGAGCTGCCCGCCGGGCGCCTGGTGGAGGTCCTCAACGCCGAACTGGACGCCGCGGTGGCCTCCCTCGCACTGCGGGGCGTCGCGTCATGACGGCCCCCGTCTTCCTGGTCGACCGCCTCGACCGCGTCGACCAGGTCACCGGCGGGACCGTCACGCTCGACGGGCCGGAGGGGCGGCACGCCGTCTCCGTACGGCGGCTGCGCGTCGGCGAGGAGATCGTCCTGACGGACGGCGCCGGCACCGGCGCCTACGGCACCGTCGCGGCCGTCGAGGGCAAGGACCGCCTCGACGTGACGGTCACCGAGGTACGTACGGAACCCGAACCCTCCCCCCGTATCACCGTGGTCCAGGCCCTGCCCAAGGGCGACCGGGGCGAGCTGGCCGTGGAGACCATGACCGAGACGGGCGTCGACGGGATCGTGCCGTGGGCGGCGTCCCGCTGCATCACGCAGTGGAAGGGCGACCGGGGCCTGAAGGCGCTCTCCAAGTGGCGGGCCACCGCGCGGGAGGCGGGCAAGCAGTCGCGCCGGCTCCGTTTCCCGGACGTGGCGGACCTGGCGTCGACCAAGCAGGTCGCCCAGCTCCTCGCCGACGCCGACTTCGCGGCCGTCCTCCACGAGGAGGGCGCCCAGCCGCTCGCGACCGCCGAACTGCCCGCCACCGGCCGCATCGTGCTCGTCGTGGGCCCCGAAGGGGGCGTGTCGCCCGACGAGTTGGCGGCGTTCGCGGAGGCGGGCGCGAAGCCGTACCGGCTCGGGCGCAGCGTGCTGCGTACGTCGACCGCCGGGACGGCCGCCACCGCCCTCCTGCTGGGGCGCACCGGCCGCTGGTCGTAGAACCCGCGGCGGCCTCAGGCGACCGGCGCGTCGAACAGCGGTCGGCCGTCCACCTCGTGGACGCCGTGCGCGGTGGGCAGGGCCCACCGGACCCGTTGTCGTACCCGCTCCGTAAGGTGGCGGCATGTCCGACGAGTCTCCTCTCATCCGCAGCCTGCGTGCCGCCGTCGCCGCCGCACCCGACGACGTGCCCCTGCGGCTGCACCTCGCCGAACTCCTCCTGCAGGCGGGGCGGAACGACGACGCCGTGACCGAGGCGGCCGTCGCCCTTCAGCACGCACCCGGTGACGCGGACGCCCGCGCCCTGATGGGCCGCGCCATGGGCATGCCGCCCGCGCCGCCCCCGGCCCCGAAGGCCCCGCCCCCGCAGGCCCCGGCGCCGCAAGTCCCGCACGACAGTGGGAACTTCGACTGGGCCGCCGCCGAGCAGGAAGTCGGTGACATCGTCCCGCCCCGCTTCGTCGAGGGCACCGAGGCGCCCCTCACCGCCGACGGCCACGGCGACGACCCGGGCGACGCCGACGCCTGGGACGTCGACGCGCCCGGCGGCGTACGGCTCGCGGACGTCGGCGGCATGCAGGAGGTCAAGGACCGCCTGGAGGCCGCGTTCCTCGCGCCCATGCGCAACCCCGAGCTGCGCAAGCTGTACGGCAAGAGCCTCCGCGGCGGCCTGCTGCTGTACGGGCCGCCCGGCTGCGGCAAGACGTTCATCGCCCGCGCGGTCGCCGGCGAGCTCGGCGCGAACTTCCTGTCGATCTCGCTCAGCGACATCCTCGACATGTACATCGGCGCCTCCGAGAAGAACGTCCACGACATCTTCGAGACCGCCCGCCGCCAGGCCCCGTGCGTGGTCTTCCTCGACGAGCTCGACGCGTTGGGCGCCAAGCGCAGCCGCAGCCACCACAGCGGGCTGCGCAACGTCGTCAACCAGCTCCTCACCGAGCTGGACGGCATCGCCGCCGACAGCAACGACGGCGTGTTCGTCCTCGCCGCCACCAACGTCCCCTGGGACGTGGACATCGCGCTGCGCCGCCCCGGCCGCCTCGACCGCACGCTGCTGGTCCTGCCGCCGGACGCCGCCGCGCGGGACGCGATCCTCCGCTACCACCTGCGCGACCGGCCCATCGAAGCGGTCGACCTCGGCAAACTCGTCAAGGCCACCGAGGACTTCTCCGGCGCCGACCTCGCCCACGTCTGCGAGACGGCGGCCGAGGCCGCGCTGCTCGACTCGGCCCGCACCGGCACCGTACGGATGATCAACACCAAGGACCTGATGGGTGCGGCCAAGCAGATACGGCCGTCCACCGAGCCCTGGTTCTCCGCTGCCCGCAATGTGGCGACGTTCGCCAACGACGGCGGCATGTACGACGACCTCCTCGCGTACCTGAAGAGGAAGCGCAAGCTGTGACCACCCCGCCCACGCCGCAGTCGCAGCCCCTCACCCTGGAGCGCGCGGAGGCGCTCTACGACCTGGCCCGGTACGAGCAGGCCGCCGCCCTCACCGCGCAGCACCTCGCCCAGCAGCCGGACGACGCCCAGGCGCTCGCCCTGCTCGCCCGCTGCCGCCGCCACCTCGGCGACCGGGCGGAGGCACTGCGCCTCGCCGACGAGGCCCTGCGCGCCGACCCCGAGCTGCCGTCGGCGTGGTTCCTCCGCGCCGACCTGCTGGCCCACGGGCCGGCCGGCGGGCCGCAGTGGGCGGCCGCGGAGGACGCCGCCCGGCGCGGCCTCGCCCTCGTACCGCACCACTGGAGCGGCTACCACGTGCTCGGCACGATCCTCGCCCGCTCCGAGAACCCGGCGCGGCGCCGCGAGGCGTACGCCCTTGCTCTCCGTTCGGTCGAGCTGGGCCCCGAGGAGGACGCCACCCACTTCCTGCTCGGCCTGACCGCGTACCAGCTCAAGGACTACCGCACCGCCGAGAAGGCCTACGAGAACGCGCTGCGCCTCAACCCCGAGAGCAGCGAGGCGCACAACAACCTGTCCCTGCTGCACCTGCGCCGCCGCTGGTACCGGCGCGGCGCGTGGACCAGGGCCGCCGAGGGGTTCGTCGACTCCGCCGCGCTCGACCTGGACGACCGCGAGGCCCGCTTCAACCTGGAGGCCATGGCCTGGGGCACCGCCGCGGGCGCCCGCTGGGTCGCCCTGGGCGGGTTCATGGCCGCGAGCATCGGCTCGGCGCAACTGCGCACCGGCGGTTCCGGGACGGGCGCCGTGGTGGCGGAGCTGACCGGCGTCGCCGTGCTCGTGGCGCTGTGGGGCGGCTGGGCGCTGTGGATGCGGCGGCGGGTGCCCCCGCGGCTGCGGCGCCCCCTCCTGCTGATCTCCCGCAGGTGCCCACCCGTGCTGTGGATGGCCGGGGCGGTCGGACTGCTGGGCCTGCACTCGCTGACCACCCTGGCGCTGCCCACGGTGGGCGCCGGGGTCGTCGCCGGGCTCGGCGCGCCGCTGTTCTGGGGCGTGGTCATCACGTACTGGGTCAGCAGGTCCGCGCTCAAGAGACGCGCGCCCGGCCGCCGATAGAGTGCCCTCGTACGTAGATCGTTGACCGAGCGGTGACAGAAAGGACCAGGACATGGCCGGAGAGCCGCACCAGAGCGACTGTCTGTTCTGCAAGATCGTGGCGGGGGAGGTCCCGGCCACCATCGTCCGTGAGTCGGAGACGACCGTCGCCTTCCGCGACATCAACCCGCAGGCGCCCACGCACGTCCTGGTCATCCCCAAGGCGCACTACCCCGACGCCGCCGCGCTCGCTGCCGCCGCGCCTCAGCTCGCGGCGGACGTGCTGCGCGAGGCGGGCGAGGTCGCCGCGGACGAGAAGGTCGACGGCACCGGCTACCGCATCGTCTTCAACACCGGCACCGGCGCCGGGCAGACCGTCTGGCACGCGCACGCCCATGTGCTGGGCGGCCGCGGCCTGAACTGGCCTCCCGGATAGTCACCGGTCATGTCCGTACGGGAACTCGTCGTGCTGGGCACCGCCAGTCAGGTGCCCACCCGACACCGCAACCACAACGGCTACCTGCTGCGCTGGGACGGCCAGGGCCTCCTCTTCGACCCGGGCGAGGGCACCCAGCGCCAGATGCTGCGCGCCGGGGTCGCCGCGCACGACATCGACCGCATCTGCGTCACCCACTTCCACGGCGACCACTCCCTGGGCCTCGCCGGGGTGATCCAGCGCATCAACCTCGACCAGGTCCCGCACCCGGTCACCGCGCACTACCCGGCCAGCGGGCAGCGCTTCTTCGACCGGCTGCGGTACGCCACCGCCTACCGCGAGACGGTGGAGCTGGTCGAGGCGCCGGTCGCCGCCGACGGCGTGCTCGCCGCGACCTCCGCGTACCGGCTGGAGGCCCGTCGCCTCTCGCACCCCGTCGAGTCGTTCGGCTACCGGCTCACCGAGCCGGACGGGATCCGCATGCTGCCCGAGCGGCTGGCCGCGCACGGCATCAAGGGCCCGGACGTGGGCCGCCTCCAGCGCGAGGGCGCGCTGGGCGGGGTGCGGCTGGAGGACGTCAGCGAGGTACGGCGCGGGCAGCGGTTCGCGTTCGTCATGGACACCCGGCTGTGCGACGGTGTGTACGCGCTCGCCGAGGGCTGCGACATGCTGGTCATCGAGTCGACGTTCCTCGACGAGGACGCCCTGCTCGCCGAGGACCACGGGCACCTGACGGCAGGCCAGGCGGCCGCGGTGGCCGCCGAGGCGGGCGTACGCCACCTCGTCCTCACCCACTTCTCGCAGCGCTACAGCGACCCCGACCTCTTCGAACAGCAGGCGCGGGCGGCCGGCTTCGACGGTGAGCTGACCGTCGCCCACGACCTGGTCCGCGTCCCGCTCCCCAAACGCCAGTAAGGCTCGGCACCATGCACCTCCCCGAAGCACTCCCCAAAGCGGAACTGCACCTCCACATCGAGGGCACCCTCGAACCGGAGCTCGCCTTCGCGCTCGCCGCGCGCAACGGAGTCGAGCTGCCGTACGCCGACACCGAGGAGCTGCGCAAGGCGTACCTCTTCAGCGACCTGCAGTCGTTCCTCGACCTGTACTACGGGCTGATGGCCGTGCTGCACACGGCCGACGACTTCGCCGACCTCGCCGACGCGTACCTGGCGCGGGCCGCGCGGCAGGGCGTACGGCACGCCGAGATCTTCTTCGACCCGCAGGCGCACACCGAGCGGGGCGTGCCGATCGGCACGGTGATCGAGGGGCTGGCGCGGGCGCTGGAGCGCAGCGAGGAGCGGCACGGCATCTCCACGCAGCTGATCATGTGCTTCCTGCGCGACCGGTCGGCCGAGTCCGCCATGGAGACGCTGGACGCCGCGAAGCCGTACCTGCGCCACATCGTGGGCGTCGGCCTGGATTCGGCGGAGGTGGGCCACCCGCCGTCGAAGTTCGCCGAGGTGTACGCGGCGGCCGGGGCGCTCGGCCTGCGGAAGGTCGCCCACGCGGGTGAGGAGGGCCCGCCCGCGTACATCCGCGAGGCCCTGGACGTCCTGGGCGTCGAGCGGATCGACCACGGGCTACGGGCGGTGGAGGACCAGGAGCTGGTGGCGCGGCTGGCGCGGGAGCGGGTGCCGCTGACGCTGTGCCCGCTGTCGAACGTCCGGCTGCGCGCCGTCGACGTCCTGGAGGACCACCCGCTGCCGTCGATGATGGCGGCGGGGCTGCTGGTCACCGTGAACTCCGACGACCCGGCGTACTTCGGCGGCTACGTCGGCGACACGTTCCACGCGGTGCACGAGGCGCTGGGGCTGGGCGAGGAACAACTGCGCGAGCTGGCCCGCAACTCGTTCCTGGCGTCCTTCCTGGACCACGACGAGGAGCGGCGGTCGCGGTACCTCGCGGAGGTCGAGGCGTACGACTTCGACTAGAGGCGTACGACTTCGACTAGCCGTCCCGGCGGGGTCCCCTGCCGGGCGGGTCCTCCCGGCGCCGGCGTCGACGCCGGGTGCCCTGTCGGTGCGACGCCCTTCGGAGGTCGCCCCTGCCGGACGGGGCCACACGGGCTCGCCCTCCCGGCGCGGTCCCTTCCCCGCGCCGGTCGCCGTTCCGGCGGATCGAGCCCTTGGGGCGGCCCGTGCGCGTATACGTGCCGTTGGGGTCCGCTCCGGAGGGAGCCGAGCCGAGGCCCCGGACACCTGCGCGGCGCGAAGCCCTGGTGTGCACCGGCCTCCCACCAGGAGCGGAACGCGCCCCCGCGGCCGTCAGCGGTGGCCCGACGGGCCCGCCTGGCGGTAGGCGCGGCGGCGGACCAGGAGGGGGGCCAGGGCGCGGACGGGGAACTCCGTGACGGGTTGTTCCGGGGCGCCGATCTGCGGGGCGGACAGGCCCGCCGCCGTGCCCGTGGTGGCGGCGACGACCGCCGCGGGGGCGCCGCCGCGGCGGCGGATGGCGCCCGGGACGAGCGGGCGGCCCGAGGTGTGCAGGGCCACGGCGGTCAGGGGAACGGCGAGCAGCACCAGGAGGGTGCCGAGCAGCAGGCCCATGCCGGGGTAGCCCGCCAGGTCCGACAGCACGCTGCCGGTCACGGGCCCGCAGGCCACGCCCAGGGAGGACGCCGAGCCGGCGAGGACGGCCCAGCGGCCGCGCGGGTCCAGGGAGGCGGCGAGGCCGATCAGGTACGACAGGACGACCGGGTAGCAGGCGTTCCACAGGATCTCGCCGGCCGCGAAGGACGCCAGGTTCTCGGCGGCGGAGCTCAGCACGATGCAGCCGGCGATCACGACCGTACCGAGGCCGATCGGGACGGCCCGCCCGAGCCGGGCGCCCAGCGCGCCGGCCGCCGTCACGCCCAGCAGACCCGCGCCGAGTGCCGCCGCGAACACCGCGCCGACGGTCACCTCGCTCAGGCCCGCCTGGGTGAGCCCGATCCGGCCGCTGACGCCCCACAGGGCGTTCTGGGCCAGGGACCAGCACACCATCGCGCCCGCCAGCACCAGGCCGGCCCGCAGCCGGGGCAGCGGCGCGCCCGCTTCCCGGGCCTCGCCCGTGTCGTGGCCGGTCTCCAGCCGCGCGGTCGCCGGCCACACGGCCGCCGCGACCAAGGCGAGTGACGCGAACGGCAGGGCGTGCCCGCCGCCCAGGTGCGGAAGCGTCAGGTACAGGGCGCCGGCCGTGGCCGACACCGACAGCAGGCCCAGCGTCGAGGCGCGGTGCGGATCGCGCTGCCCGGCGATCCCGGCCGCGGCGACCGCCGTCGCCGTACCGGAGCCGAAGCCGCCGGCCACCGCGCCCGCCACGACCAGCGGGACCACCGAGGTGAGCGCGGCGCAGCCGTAGCCGGTGACGGCCACCAGCAGGCCCGCGCGGGCCAGTCGGCGCGGCCCGTACCGCTCGACGCGCGACGCGAGCGTGAAGCCCGCGGCGGCGGAGCCGAGGAGGAGGCCGGAGCCGACCAGACCGGCCTGGGCGGGGGTCAGTCCGAGACCGGCGGAGAGACGGCCGACGACGGTCGGCAGGAGGTACGCGGCGAGGTAACCGGCCGTGAAGACAGCGACGAGCGGCCACAGGGCGCGCGGGCGCGAGGGCATGGGCGTTCCCGAACAGGGAGAGGGGGAAAGGGGGTGGGCGCCCGGTGTCGTACGGGAACGTGCACGGGAACGCGGGCCAATTTGTATCAAGCGAGCAGGTCGCACGAGAAGGCGAGAGTGTGTGATCCGAGTCACAAGGTGTTTGTGCGGCATGAGGGCGGGTAGAGGTCTCTGCTTTCCGGCTGCTCCACCGCGTGCCGACGCCCTTCGTGAACGACGAGAATCAGGCACACTGTCCTGATCCGTACCACGACCGGGGAGTCCGCCGTGACCACATCCAGGGGAGAGCAGCAGCAGCGGCAACACACGGCCGGCATCGACCCCTTGGACACGCTGCGCACGCCCGCCGATCCCGAGTACGACGTCTTCCTCACCGGCACGGTCTTCCTCGACATCATCTTCACCGGCCTGGACAGCGCCCCCGTGCGCGGCACCGAGACCTGGGCGCGCGGCATGGGCTCCAGCCCCGGCGGCGTCGCCAACATGGCCACCGCCCTCGCCCGGCTCGGGCTGCGCACCTCCCTGGCGGCCGCCTTCGGCGACGACCACTACGGCGAGTACTGCTGGGACGCCCTCGAACAGGGCGAGGGCATCGACCTGTCCCGGTCGCGCACCGTGCCCGGCTGGCACTCGCCGGTGACCGTCTCCATGGCGTACGAGGGCGAACGCACCATGGTGTCGCACGGCCACGAAGCCCCGCCCCTGGACGGCTCCCTGCCCGCCTGCCCGCCACGCGCGCGTGCCGCCGTCGCCTCCCTCGCCCCCGGCCGCCCCGAGGAGTGGGTCTCCGACGCCGCCCGCCAGTCGACCCGGATCTTCGCCGACGTCGGCTGGGACGAGACCGGCCGCTGGGACCTGGCCGCCCTGCCGGACCTCGGCCACTGCGAGGCGTTCCTGCCCAACGCCGAAGAGGCGATGCGCTACACCCGCACCTCCTGCCCGCGCGCCGCGGCCCGCGCGCTCGCCGACAAGGTGCCGCTCGCCGTCGTCACGCTCGGCTCGGACGGCGCGTACGCCGTGGACGGCGCGACCGGCGAGACCGCCGAGGTCCCGGCCATCGAGGTCGCCGCACTCGACCCGACCGGCGCCGGGGACGTCTTCGTCGCCGGATTCGTCACCGGCACCCTCGCCGGGTGGCCGCTCGCGGACCGGCTCGCCTTCGCGGGGCTGACCGCCGCCCTGTCGGTCCAGGAGTTCGGCGGATCGCTGTCCGCGCCGGGGTGGGCGGAGGTCGCCGCCTGGTGGGACTACGTACAGGGCTGCTCCGGCCAGGACCCGGCGGCCTTGCGCCGGTACGCGTTCCTGGAGTCGCTGCTGCCCGCCCCCATCAGGCCCTGGCCGCTGCGGCGGGCCGTGCCCACGATCGGCTTTCGCCGGTCGGCGTAGGAGCGGGGGCGGGAAAAGCCTTCGGGGTTGTCAGCGCCACGACGTACGCTGGATGTCCAGAGGTTGTCGAGCAGCGAGAACCCTGCAACGGGAGGTATGTGCAGGCCTTTGAGCCGGCCCATGACGCAGACACCCACAGCCCAGACCCAGCAGGCGCGAGCCCACTTCACCGTCCCTGCCAAGCACCCGATGGTGACCGTACTCGGCTCGGGCGACGCACTGCTGCGCGTGATCGAGAAGGCGTTCCCGGCCGCCGACATCCACGTCCGGGGCAATGAGGTCAGTGCCGTCGGACCGGCGGGGGAAGTAGCCCTCATCCAGCGCCTGTTCGACGAGATGATGCTGGTGCTCCGCACCGGGCAGCCGATGACGGAGGACGCGGTGGAACGCTCGATCGCCATGCTCAGGGCGAGCGAGAACGGCACGGCCGAGCCGGGCCAGGAGAGCCCCGCGGAGGTGCTCACCCAGAACATCCTCTCCAGCCGCGGCCGCACCATCCGTCCCAAGACGCTCAACCAGAAGCGGTACGTCGACGCCATCGACAAGCACACGGTCGTGTTCGGCATCGGCCCCGCCGGCACCGGCAAGACGTACCTGGCCATGGCCAAGGCGGTCCAGGCCCTGCAGTCCAAGCAGGTCACCCGGATCATCCTGACCCGGCCGGCCGTCGAGGCGGGCGAGCGGCTCGGCTTCCTGCCCGGCACGCTCTACGAGAAGATCGACCCGTACCTGCGACCGCTGTACGACGCGCTGCACGACATGCTCGACCCCGACTCGATCCCCCGCCTGATGGCGGCGGGCACCATCGAGGTCGCGCCGCTGGCGTACATGCGCGGCCGGACGCTCAACGACGCCTTCATCATCCTCGACGAGGCGCAGAACACGAACCCCGAGCAGATGAAGATGTTCCTCACCCGGCTCGGCTTCGACTCCAAGATCGTCATCACCGGCGACATCACCCAGATCGACCTGCCGGGCGGTACCAAGAGCGGTCTGCGCCAGGTCCGGGAGATCCTGGACGGCGTCGACGACGTCCACTTCTCGATGCTCACGTCGAACGACGTCGTACGGCACAAGCTCGTCGGCCGTATCGTCGACGCGTACGAGAAGTACGACAACCAAAACGGGAAGTAGCTCACCAGCACCATGTCGATCGACGTCAACAACGAGTCCGGCACCGAGGTCGACGAGCAGGCGATCCTCGACGTCGCCCGGTACGCGCTCACGCGGATGCGCATCCACCCCCTCTCCGAGCTGTCGGTGATCGTGGTGGACGCCGAGGCGATGGAGCAGCTCCACATCCAGTGGATGGACCTGCCGGGACCCACGGACGTCATGTCCTTCCCGATGGACGAGCTGCGCCCGCCGTCCAAGGACGACGAGGAGCCCCCGCAGGGCCTCCTCGGCGACATCGTGCTCTGCCCGGAGGTCGCCGCCAAGCAGGGCCAGGAGGCCCCGACGCAGCACTCCATGGACGAGGAGCTCCAGCTCCTCACCGTCCACGGAGTGCTGCACCTGCTCGGGTACGACCATGAGGAGCCGGACGAGAAGGCCGAGATGTTCGGGCTTCAGGCGGCGATCGTCGACGGCTGGCGGGCGGAGAAGGGCCTCACCGGCCCCTCCCCGGCGCCGACCGTCTCATGACCGCCCAGCTGATCCTCGGCGCGGTCGCGCTGGTCGTGGTCGCGTGGCTGGCGGCGTGCGCGGAAGCGGGCCTCGCGCGCGTCTCCGCCTTCCGCGCCGCCGAGGCGGTACGGGTGGGGCGGCGCGGCGCCGCCAAGCTGGTCCAGGTCGCCTCCGACCCGACGCGGTACCTGAACGTGGCGCTGCTGGTCCGGGTGGCCTGCGAGATGGCGGCCGGCGTCATGGTCACGTACGTCTGCCTGAACGAGTTCGACGAGACGTGGGCGGCCCTGCTGGTCGCGATAGGCGTGATGGTGCTGGTGTCGTACGTCGCCGTCGGCGTCTCGCCCCGCACCATCGGCCGCCAGCACCCGCTGAACACCGCCACCGCCGCCGCGTACGTCCTGCTGCCGCTGGCCCGCGTCATGGGGCCGGTGCCGCAGCTGCTGATCCTCATCGGCAACGCGCTCACACCCGGCAAGGGCTTCCGCAAGGGCCCCTTCGCCTCCGAGGCCGAGCTGCGCGCCATGGTCGACCTCGCCGAGCAGGAGTCCCTCATCGAGGACGACGAGCGGCGCATGGTCCACTCCGTCTTCGAGCTCGGCGACACGCTCGTACGCGAGGTGATGGTCCCGCGCACCGACCTCGTCTCCATCGAGCGGTACAAGACCATCCGCCAGGCCCTCACCCTGGCGCTGCGCTCCGGCTTCTCCCGCATCCCGGTCACCGGGGACAACGAGGACGACGTCGTCGGCATCGTCTACCTCAAGGACCTGGTGCGCCGCACCCACATCAACCGCGACGCCGAGAACGACCTGGTCTCCACGGTCATGCGGCCCGCCACCTTCGTCCCCGACACCAAGAACGCCGGCGACCTGCTGCGCGAGATGCAGAAGGAACGCAACCACTGCGCCGTCGTCATCGACGAGTACGGCGGCACGGCCGGCATCGTCACGATCGAGGACATCCTGGAGGAGATCGTCGGCGAGATCACCGACGAGTACGACCGGGAGCTGCCGCCCGTCGAGGAGCTGGGCGAGGGCCGCTACCGGGTCACGGCCCGCCTCGACATCGGCGACCTGGGCGAACTGTTCGGCCTCGACGAGTACGACGACGAGGACGTCGAGACGGTCGGCGGACTCCTCGCCAAGGCCCTCGGCCGGGTCCCGATCGCCGGCGCGTCCGCGGTGGTCGACCTGCCGGACGGCCGGGCCCTGCGCCTGACGGCCGAGTCCCCGGCGGGCCGCCGTAACAAGATCGTCACCGTGGTCGCGGAGCCGGTGGCATGACCCCTGAGCAGCTGCGGACGTTCTGCCTCGCCTTCAACGACGCGGTGGAGGACTTCCCCTTCGGCCCCGAGACCTCGGTCTTCAAGGTCGCGGGCAAGATGTTCGCGCTGTCCGCCCTGGACGCCCGGCCGCTGACCGTCAACCTCAAGTGCGACCCCGAGATCGCCCTCCGGCTGCGCGCCGAGCACCCGGCGATCGTGCCCGGCCGGCACATGAACAAGCGCCACTGGAACACGGTCACCGTGTCCGGCCTCCCCGACCGCCTGGTCCGGGAACTGATCGAGGACTCCTACGACCTGGTCGTCGCCGGACTCCCCAAGGCGACCCGCCTCCGCCTGGACCGCCCCTAGCCCTGGCCCCGCCGGCGGGCGCCCCCCGGTAATCGGGAGGAGCCTGTGTGTCCGCTGTGTGTATCCTCAGCGCGGCCGATCATGGCGGGGAGGGGGGAACCACAGCTCCCCAGGAACATTCACTTCTAGGGGAGAACACACCCTCATGCGTACTCGCATACGTCGCGGCGTCGCCGTCGCGCTCACCGTTTCCGCGCTCACCTTCACCGCCGCGTGCGGTGGCGACGCCTACGAGAAGGGCGGCGACAGCGTCTCCCAGGGCCCGGACAAGGCCGCCGAGAAGCCGGCGGCCACGCCGCTGACCGCCGCGCAGATGAAGGCGGGCATTCTGGAGGCCAAGGACCTGCCGGCCGGTTGGAAGGCGGAGAACGCCCCCAGCTCGGACGACCAGGCCAAGGCCGGGAAGGCCGAGTGCCAGCCGCTCGCCCAGCTCATGTCCGACAAGATCGACGGCGCGACCATGGGCGGCAACCAGGAGTTCGCCAACGCCGACGGCACCAGCCTGCTCGCGCAGCAGATCTTCACCATGCCGGGCACCGGCGCCGCCGACTTCGTCAAGAGCGTCGAGACCGCCGTCGGCGCCTGCGCCACCTTCACCATGGTCCAGGACGGCCAGCCGGTTCCGGTCAAGGCCGCCGCGCTGCCCACCGCCAAGGCCGGCGAGTCGTCCACGGGCGTCCGCCTGACCATGGAGATCCCCGAGCTCAAGATGAAGATCGAGTCCGACGTCCTCATCGCCCAGCAGAGCACCGGCGTCATGCGGCTCGCCTACGTCCCGATGAACGGCGAGGGCCACAAGGCGTTCGACGACCTCGCCAAGCGCGGCGGCGACAAGTTCGTCAAGGCCGCCCAGAGCTGACGCTGATCGCGGACTTATCCTCGGGGCATGACGCAGACGACAGCCGACCTCGGCCCCGAGGACCGCAAGATCATCACCCTGGCGCGCAGCGCCCGTGCCCGTAACGGTGTGCCCGAGGGCGCGGCGGTACGGGACGAGACCGGGCGTACGTACGTCGCCGGGACCGTCGCCCTGGAGTCGCTGAACCTCAGCGCGCTGCAGACGGCGGTGGCGATGGCCGTGGCCAGCGGCGCGAAGTCGCTGGAGGCAGCGGCCGTCGTCACCGAGGCCGACGCCGCCTCGGACGCGGACCGCGCCGCCGTCCGCGACCTGGGCGGACCGGCCACCCCCGTGCTGGTGGCCGGCCCCGACGGCGAGCTGCGCGCCACGGTCAGCGCCGGCTGATGCTCGGTGCGGGGGGAGACCGGGCGCTGACCCACGCCCGGCTCGTTCTGGCGGTCGGCGCCATCGGCGTCGCCGTCAACGCCGTCGCCTGGATCGTCGAGGGCCACCCGCAGCCGTACCACGCGGCCCCGCTGCTGCTCGTGCTGTGGGTCGCGGCCGACCTGCTGAAGACACCCCGGCCGGCCGCCGCGCGGGCGGTGCGGGCCGCGGCCGGCGTGCTGCTGGTCGCGGTCGGGCTCGCCGTGGGTGTCCCGGCCGCCACGGCGCTCGTACGCGGCGAGGCGGTCGACTGGCTGGACCTCGTCCTGGGCGTCCTCGTCGTCCTCTACGCGGCCGTCGCCGTGATCGTCCTGGCGGTACGGAAAGGCGGGCGGAAAGGCGGGCGGAAAGGGCCGCGGTACGTGAGCGGTGCGCGCATCGGGGAGAATGGCCCCCATGAGCGCTCGTAACCCAGAAACCGAAACCGCCCACCGGGCCGGTTTCGCCTGCTTCGTCGGCCGCCCCAACGCGGGCAAGTCCACCCTCACGAACGCTCTGGTCGGCCAGAAGGTAGCGATCACCTCCAACCGGCCCCAGACCACCCGGCACACCGTGCGCGGCATCGTGCACCGCCCGGACGCGCAGCTGATCCTGGTCGACACCCCGGGCCTGCACAAGCCGCGCACCCTGCTGGGCGAGCGGCTCAACGACGTCGTGCGCACCACGTGGGCCGAGGTCGACGTGATCGGCTTCTGCCTGCCCGCCGACGAGAAGCTCGGCCCCGGCGACCGGTTCATCGCCAAGGAACTCTCCGAGATCAAGAAGACGCCGAAGGTCGCGATCGTCACCAAGACCGACCTCGTCGACTCCAAGACCCTCGCCGAGCAGCTCATCGCCATCGACCGGCTCGGCAGGGAGCTGGGCATGGAGTGGCAGGAGATCGTCCCCGTCTCGGCGGTCGGCGACAAGCAGGTCCAGCTCGTGGCCGACCTGCTGATCCCGCTCCTCCCCGAGAGCCCGCCGCTCTACCCGGAGGGCGACCTCACCGACGAGCCGGAGCAGGTGATGGTCGCCGAGCTGATCCGCGAGGCCGCGCTGGAAGGCGTACGGGACGAGCTGCCGCACTCGATCGCGGTGGTCGTCGAGGAGATGATCCCGCGCGAGAACCGCCCGGCGGACAAGCCGCTGCTGGACATCCACGCCAACGTCTACATCGAGCGCCCCAGCCAGAAGGGCATCATCATCGGCCCCAAGGGCCAGCGCCTGAAGGAAGTCGGCACCAAGTCCCGCAAGCACATCGAGGCACTGCTCGGTACGCCGGTCTTCCTCGACCTGCACGTGAAGGTCGCCAAGGACTGGCAGCGCGACCCCAAGCAGCTGCGGAAGCTCGGGTTCTGACGCACCCGTACGGCGGCGCTCACGCGCCTTCCCCGAGCACCCGCGCGACCAGTTCCCGCTGCGCCTCGGTCAGGCCCGGGTCCGCGCAGTACACCGTCCGGCCGTCCACCGTGATCTCGTAACCGAACCCGTCCGGCACGCCCACCGGCCGCTCGTCGCGGCCGCCGGACAGCGCCGCCTCGGCCAGGACGTGCCAGTCGCGGGCATCCCGCAGCCCCGAGGTGTCCACCTCGGCCCGCCGCTCGATGCCCGCGAACCCGCCCGTACGGATGACCCGAATACGCATGGGCCCTGTCTACTCCGTCGGCAGCCCCACCGTCGACCAGGCCTTCACCACCGCGTCCTCCTCCGCGCCGCCCGCCCCGAACCGCTCCCGCACCGCCGCCACCGTCAGCCGCGAGAAGTCGGCGAACTCCGCGTCCACCGCCAGGCGCCCGCCCGTCAGCACGTCGTACCAGACCTGCCCGGCCCGCTCCCAGGCGTTGCCGCCCAGCTCCTTGGCGAACAGGTAGAAGGCGTGGTTCGGGATGCCGGAGTTGATGTGCACGCCGCCGTTGTCGGCGCCCGTGTGCACGTAGTCCGCCATCCTCGCGGGCTGCGGGTCCTTGCCGAGGACGTCGTCGTCGTACGCCGTCCCCGGGGCCTTCATCGACCGCAGCGCCACGCCCTGCACCTCCGGCGCCAGCAGACCGGCGCCGATCAGCCAGTCGGCCTGCTCGGCGCTCTGCCCCAGCGCCTTCTGCTTGACCAGTGAGCCGAAGACGTCGGACATCGACTCGTTGAGCGCGCCGGGCTGGCCGAAGTACGCCAGGTTCGCCGTGTACTGGGTGACCCCGTGGGCCAGCTCGTGGCCGATGACGTCCACCGCGATGGTGAAGTCGAGGAAGATCTTGCCGTCCCCGTCGCCGAACACCATCTGGTCGCCGTTCCAGAAGGCGTTGTTGTAGTCCCGGTCGTAGTGGACGGTCGCGTCCAGCGGCAGCCCGGACCCGTCGATCGAATTGCGCCGGTACGCGTCGCGGAACAGCTCGAACGTCGCGCCGAGACCGGCGTACGCGCGGTTGACGGTCGCGTCCTTCGTCGGTTTCTCGCCCTCGCCGCGCACCTTCTTGCCCGGCAGCGTGGTCTTGTGCTGGGCGTCGTGGATGGTGCGCTTGGGCTTGTCGGCGGGCGCGTCCGCCGCCCGGGGCACGGGCGCGGCGCCGACGACCGTGGTCAGGCGGCGGGCGGTGCGGTTCGCGGCGTCCTGGACGAGGGTGCGGCGGGCGGCCGCGGCGATGAGCGGGTCCGCGGCACGGGACAGCTGGTCGAGCAGGTGCGGGGGGACGATCGTGCAGAACACGGAAGGTGTGGCAGTCATATTCCGCAATGTGGCAGCCTGTCACTGACCTGTCACCAGGTGCGACGAGTATTCCTGAAAAGGAGTGATAGGTCACCGTATGACGGTTACCGCGCCGAATCCCGCATACTGGAACGGCACCTCCACTCACGGTGTTGCTCGGCTAGGCTTCTTCGCATCATGCGTTTCGGGCTGCTTCTTCTTAGCTGCCGCGGCGAGGGCCTGTAGTCGTAGGCCGACCCCCTCCCCGCGGAGTCTGGTGCTGCTTCGACCCAGTCGGCCGTCCCGTTCAAGGACAACCGAGGAGCCCTACGCAATGTCCCAGCCCGTTGGCCGCCCCACGCCTATTACCAACGCGACGCACACCCAGAAGCCGTCCGGGATGCCGATCCACAAGTACGGCCAGTACGACGCCGTCGACATCCCCGACCGCACCTGGCCGGACAAGCGCATCACCAAAGCGCCGCGCTGGCTGTCCACCGACCTGCGGGACGGCAACCAGGCGCTGATCGACCCCATGAGCCCCGCCCGCAAGCGCGAGATGTTCGACCTGCTGGTACGCATGGGCTACAAGGAGATCGAGGTCGGATTCCCGTCCTCCGGCGAGACCGACTTCGCCTTCGTACGCTCCATCATCGAAGAGGGCGCCATCCCCGAGGACGTGACGATCTCCGTCCTGACGCAGGCGCGCGAAGAGCTGATCGAGCGCACCGTCGAGTCGCTGCGCGGCGCCCACCGGGCCACCGTCCACCTGTACAACGCCACCGCGCCCGTCTTCCGCCGGGTCGTCTTCCGCGGCTCCAGGGAGCAGGTCAAGCAGATCGCCGTCGACGGCACGCGGCTGGTGATGGAGTACGCCGACAAGATCCTGGGTGACGAGACGACCTTCGGCTACCAGTACAGCCCGGAGATCTTCACCGACACCGAGCTGGACTTCGCCCTGGAGGTCTGCGAGGGCGTCATGGACGTCTGGCAGCCCGAGGAGTGCCGCGAGATCATCCTGAACCTGCCCGCCACCGTGGAGCGCTCGACGCCCTCCACCCACGCGGACCGGTTCGAGTGGATGTCGCGCAACCTGTCCCGCCGCGAGTACGTCTGCCTGTCCGTCCACCCCCACAACGACCGCGGTACGGCGGTGGCGGCGGCCGAGCTGGCCATCATGGCCGGCGCCGACCGCATCGAGGGCTGCCTGTTCGGGCAGGGCGAGCGGACCGGCAACGTCGACCTGGTGACCCTGGGCATGAACCTGTTCTCGCAGGGCGTGGATCCGCAGATCGACTTCTCGCAGATCGACGAGATCCGCCGTACGTCCGAGTACTGCAACCAGATGGAGGTCCACCCGCGCCATCCCTACGCGGGCGACCTGGTCTACACCGCCTTCTCCGGCTCCCACCAGGACGCCATCAAGAAGGGCTTCGACGCCATGGAGGCCACCGCGGCCGCCGCCGGCAAGACGGTCGACGACATCGAGTGGGCCGTGCCGTACCTGCCGATCGACCCGAAGGACGTCGGCCGGTCCTACGAGGCGGTCATCCGCGTCAACTCGCAGTCCGGCAAGGGCGGCATCGCGTACGTGCTGAAGAACGACCACAAGCTGGACCTGCCGCGCCGCATGCAGATCGAGTTCTCGAGGATCATCCAGGCCAAGACCGACGCCGAGGGCGGCGAGGTCACGCCGAAGGACATCTGGTCGGTCTTCCAGGACGAGTACCTGCCGAATCCGGACAACCCGTGGGGCCGCATCCAGCTGCGCTCCGGGCAGACCACCACCGACAAGGACGGCACGGACACGCTGACCGTCGAAGCGGTCGTCGACGGCGCCGACACCGTCCTGACCGGCACCGGAAACGGCCCCATCTCGGCCTTCTTCGCCGCCCTGCAGGACATCGGCATCGACGCCCGCCTGCTGGACTACCAGGAGCACACGATGAGCGAGGGCGCGTCCGCGCAGGCCGCCTCGTACATCGAATGCGCCATCGACGGCAAGGTGCTGTGGGGCATCGGCATCGACGCCAACACCACCCGCGCCTCGCTGAAGGCCGTCATCTCCGCCGTGAACCGCGCCGCGCGCTGACCCGGCTCCCGCTGAACCCCGCCCTTCCCGGAAACTTTCCGGAGTCTTCCGGAGGGCGGGGTTCAGCCATGTCCGTGGCGATCTCACGCCGGGGTACTGACGCGACATCACCGATGTGGCTAACATCACGCCAACGCGGCAAGGTGGCCGAGGCGTTCTGGAGGTGCGACGTGCTGCCAGCACGAGGATCACGCGGGCGAAAAGTGCGTATCTGCTCCATTTCCACCTCGTGGAACACCGTCGGCGACGGCCACTTCTTCTGCCCCGGATGCGGCGGGGACCGCAACTACCGGCGCCGCACCGGCCGCCGGCGCCTCACGCTCTTCGGCGTCCCGCTGCTGCCGCGCGGCCTGGCCGGACCGGTCGTCGAATGCGCCGCCTGCCACACCCACTTCGGCACCGACACCCTGGACCACCCCACCACCGCCCGGTTCTCCGCGATGCTCCGCGACGCCGTGCACACCGTCGCCCTCGCCGTCCTCGCGGCGGGCGGAGTCTCCTCGCGCCCCGTCCTCCAGACCGCCGTCTCCGCCGTCCGCGCCGCCGGGTACGAGGACTGCACCGCCGACAGCCTCACCGCGCTCATCGAGGCCCTGGAGGCCGACACCGGCCGCTTCGTCGCCGACGCCGGCACCCCGTGCGGCGCCGCCCTCGCCATCGAACTGCACGAGGCACTCGAACCGCTCACCCCGCACCTCGCGCCCGCCGGCCGGGAATCGATCCTGCTGCAAGGCGCTCGCATCGCCCTCGCCGACGGCGCGTACACCACCGCCGAACGGGACGTGCTCCTCACCGTCGGCAACGCCCTGCACCTCCGCGCCGACGACACCGCCCGCCTGATGGAAGCCGCGCGGGCGCCCTTCTAGCAGCCGCGCGACGCACCGCGTACCCCGGGAGCGGGCGGGGAGCCCGTTCCCGGGGCGGATCGTTTCCGCCGTTCACCCGGCGGGGGCCGGTCACGCACGGCGTGTCGCCCCGGCCGCCGCCCGGACCGTGACAGAGGCTGGACGGATGCTGGTACTCGGGCGTACACAGGTCGAGGCGCTCCTCGACATGGACTCGTTGATCGACTGCCTGGCCCCGGCGATGGTGGACCTCAGCGAGGGCCGCGCGTCCGTACCTGACCGGGTCGCCGCCGTGGTGCCCGAGCAGGACGCCTTCCTGGCCGCCATGCCGGGGTTCGTGCCGTCCGCCGGGGTGCTGATGACCAAGCTGGTCTCCCTCTTCCCGCACAACGCCGGCACCCCGCTGCCCACCCACCAGGCCCTCATCGCCGTCTTCGACCCCGAGACCGGCACGCCCCAGGCCCTGCTCGACGGGACCGCCATCACCGCCGCCCGCACCGCCGCCGCCTCCGCCCTGTCCGCGCGGCTCCTCGCCCGCGACGACGCCACCGTCCTCGCCGTCCTCGGCACCGGCGTCCAGGCCCGGACACACGCCCACGCCATGTGCCGCGTCCGCCCCATCCGGCACATCCGGGTGGCCGGCCGCGACCCCGTCCGGGCGGGCGTCCTCGCCGACGAACTGCAGGCCGCCCTGAACACCGACGTGGACGCCGTACCGACGTACGCCGAGGCGCTCGACGGCGCCGGCATCGTCGCCGCCGCCACCCACGCCGTCGACCCGGTCGTACGGCGCGCATGGGTGACGCCCGGCGCGCACATCACCTCCGTCGGGTTCAACCGGGGCGGCCGTGAGGTCGACGACGCCACCGTCGCCGACGCCCTGGTGTGCGTCGAGTCGCGGCGGGCCGCCCTCGCGCCCTTCCCCGCCGGCAGCAACGACCTGCTGTTCCCCATCCGCGACGGCGTGATCACCGCCGACCACATCCACGCCGAACTCGGCGAACTGATCAATGGCAGCAAACCGGGCCGCCGCTCCCCGGACCAGATCACCCTCTACAAGTCGGTCGGCGTCGCCGTCCAGGACGCGGCGGCCGCCGCGCTCGTCATCAACGCCGCGCGCGAGCAGTCGATCGGTGACGAGATCCGGCTGGACTGATGGCCGGACTGATCGCCGGATCGCCGGACTGATCGCCGGACCGATGGCCGGTTTTCACCGTTGTGCGTGTTCAACTGTCATCGGTACGTTGACGGCGTGACTGCCGGGTCGGCCATGGGCCACACACGAGTAGGGCACCCGGCCTCGGCGTGACGCCGGGGCGGGCCAGAGCCCCGCCTTCCTCTGTTTTCTCTCCACGCACCTTCGTGCACACAGCAGTCCTTCACCCCGGAGCAGAAAGCAGAGAATTGCCCAACGATTTCAATCAGCCGATCATCGAAGAGTTCCGCGCCAACCACGGCCGCGTGGGCGGATGGTTCGAGGGAGCCCGGCTCGTCCTGCTGACCACCACCGGCGCCCGGTCCGGCAAACCCCACACCACCCCCGTCGGCTACTACCCCGACGGTGACGGCCGGATCCTCGTCATCGCCTCCGCCGCCGGCGCCCCCAAGCACCCCGCCTGGTACCACAACCTGCTGGCCAACCCCCGTGCGACGGTCGAGGACGGCGTCTTCACGTACGAGGCCGACGCCACCGTCCTGAAGGGCGACGAACGCGACCGCGCCTTCGCCCGCGCGGTCGAGGCCGACTCCGGGTGGGCCGACTACCAGGCGAAGACCAGCCGCGTCATCCCCGTGGTCGCCCTCACCCAGGTTCCCGCCGGCCCGCCCAACGTCAACGCCACGTCCATGGGCGAGTACCTCAAGGTCGTCCACGACGCCTTCCGCCGCGAACTCGCCCTCATCCGCAAGGAGATCGCCGAGTCCGGGACAGCGGGCGGCCTCGGTACCCAGCTGCGCGTCAACTGCCTGACCGTCTGCCAGGGCCTGCACAACCACCACACTGGGGAGGACACGATGCTCTTCCCGATGCTCGCCGACCGCCACCCCGAACTGGCCCCGGTGATGGACCGGCTGAAGCAGGAACACGAGCAGATCGCCGCCCTCCTCGCCGACCTGAAGAAGGTGGTGTCCGACACGGAAGCGGACCCCCCGCACGTGCTCACGGAGGTCGAACGGCTCACGGACGAGCTGGAAGCCCACCTCGTGTACGAGGAGGAGCAGCTCATCCCGCTGCTCGACGCCTGATACGGCGGCGGGGCGCCCCCGGAAACCCGGGGACGCCCCGCCGCCGTGCTCACCGTACGACTACTGCTCGGCGCTCGCCCGCAGCATGCCCTCACGCTCGACGATCTTGACGCGCTCGCGGCCCTCGGCCTCGCCCAGCGCCCGCTCGGCGGCGTCCAGCCGGTACCAGCCCTCCCAGGTGGTGTACTCCACGTCCCGGCCGCGCAGGAAGTCGACGACGGCGCCCTCCTCCGGCGCGGTGGGCGTCAGCAGCCGGCCCTCGCGGTGGTCCTCCAGCAGGTTGGCCACCGTCTCGTTGGCGTCGCCCTTGGTGTGCCCGATCAGGCCGACCGGACCACGCCGGATCCAGCCCGTGACGTACGTCGACGCCATGTGCTCGCCGCCCTCGATCACCCGGCCGCCCTCGTCCGGGACGGTGCCGCTGCCGAGGTCGAACGGCAGCTTGGGCAGCTCGTCGGAGAGGTAGCCCACCGCGCGGTACACGGCCTGGACGTCCCAGGTCGTGAACTCGCCCGTGCCCTTCACATTGCCCGTGCCGTCCAGCTCGGTCCGCTCGGTACGCAGCCCGACGACCTTGCCGTCCTCGCCGACGACCTCGGCGGGCGACTCGAAGAAGTGCAGGAACAGCTTGTGCGGCCGGTCGCCGACATCACGGATCGCCCAGTTCTCCAGGGTCTTGGCGACCATGTCGACCTGCTTGTTGGAGCGGCGCTGCTCGATCGACCCGGCGTCGTAGTCGATGTCCTCCGGGTTGACGATGACCTCGATGTTCGGCGAGTGGTCCAGCTCCCGAAGCTCCATCGGGCTGAACTTCGCCTGCGCCGGGCCGCGCCGCCCGAAGACGTGGATCTCCAGGGCCTTGTTCGCCTTCAGACCCTCGTACACGTTCGGCGGGATCTCGGTCGGCAGCAGCTCGTCGGCCGTCTTGGCGAGGATGCGTGCCACGTCCAGCGCCACATTGCCCACGCCCAGCACCGCGACCTTCTCGGCCTCCAGGGGCCAGGTGCGCGGCACGTCCGGGTGACCGTCGTACCAGGAGACGAAGTCGGCGGCACCGTACGAACCGTCCAGGTCGATGCCGGGTATGTCCAGCGCCCGGTCCGCCATCGCGCCCGTGGAGAAGATCACCGCGTCGTAGAACGCCCGCAGGTCGTCCAGGACGATGTCGGTCCCGTAGTCCACGTTGCCGAACAACCGGATCTGCGGCTTGTCGAGCACCTGGTGCAGCGCGGTGATGATGCCCTTGATACGCGGGTGGTCGGGGGCCACGCCGTACCGGATCAGGCCGAACGGCGCGGGCATCCGCTCGAAGAGGTCGATCGATACGCCGGGGTCGGCGGCGGCCTCGGACTTCAGCAGCGCGTCGGCGGCGTAGATTCCGGCGGGGCCGGCACCGACGATCGCGACCCGCAGGGGGCGGGGCATGACGAATTCCCTTCGAGCGAGGAGTGAGCGGTCACTTGAGTGCTCACACGCACCCTAAGTAAGGCTCACCTCACCTCGGTACCCGCCCCCCACCTATGACCCCATAAGCCGAACTTATGGCACCTCTCGCCTCCACGCATGAACCGCGCCACGCTTGAGGTATGAACGGCGCCGCCGGCTGGGGCGCCAGGCTGATGAACAGCTCGATCACCGGGATGTCCCCGTGGATCATCTTCTCCCTGCTGGTCGGCCCCGGCCGCTACGAACTCGCCGCCGCGCTCGCCCTCGCGGTCGCGGTCGTCCTCGTGGTCGTACGGCACCGGCCGGTCTACCTCGAAGTCGCCGGACTCGTCTTCTTCGCCGTCCTCACCGTCATCGGCATGATCGCCCTCACGGACACGCTGCGGTGGCTGGAGACGTACACCAACGAGCTCTCCAACCTGACGATCGCCGCCCTCGCGGCCGCGTCCGTTGCGGCACGGGCACCGCTGACGACCCCGTACGCCCGCAAGAAGGTCCCGCACGAGTTCTGGCACACGCCCGAATTCCTCCGGGCCAACGTGGTCGTCACCCACGCCTGGGGACTGGCCTTCCTGGCGGCCGCCCTGGCAGGCGGTGTCGGCGACCTCGTGCTGCACAACCCGGACAACCTCTGGACGGCCTGGCTGATCCAGGTCTCGGCGCTCATCACCGCCATGCGCTTCACCGAGTGGTACCCGGCCGTCCCCAGGCCCCCGGTACGGAGCCTGCTGATGCCGTTCGTCGGCCTGCTCATCCCCATGGGCGTGCTCGTCCTCCTCCTCGACGCCGCGCCCCGCTGGTTCGCGGTCGGCCTGATGGTCGTGGGCGTGGTCCTCGCGCGGGCACTGCGCAAGGACGTGGTGATCGAGGAACAGGAAGGCGGCCGGGACCTGAAGTGACGCGCCGACGCCCGCGCCGGGCGAGGGCGGCGCCGGGCGAGGGCGGCGCCGGGCGAGGGCGGCGCCGGGCGAGGGCCGCGCCGGGCGAGGGCCGCGCCGGTTGGCCGACCGGCGCCCCGGGGGTGGGCGTGCTGGTCATGGTGGGCGTGTGGGCCGCCCTCTCTCCGAGTGTGGCGGGCTCCGGCGTCCCCTCAAGGGCGCTCCCTTCGGTCGCGTCGCTTCGCGATGGGCTTCGCCCACCCTTGACCGGCCGCCTCCGCCCGCCTTTTCCCACTCGGAGGGCGGCCCGGGGGAACGGGCCCAGGAGGGACCCGCCTTTGCCGGTGCCGTTCGTGGCCGGGAGGCGGGCGCCGCAGGGGGCGCGGCAGTGGAATGGGGTGCTCACTGTCGGCTTGGCGGCGGGCGGCCGTCTCCCGGTTGCGGTGCAGGACCTCGCTTCGGTGGGTGGTGGGTGCGCGGCAGTGGTGTGGGGTTTCTGGGCTGGGTTCGGCGACTGCGGGTGGGGGTGGGTTGGGGTTCAGGCGGGTGGCTGGGGTGGGTTCGGGGTTGGGGCGGGTGGAGCCGAGCGGCCGTGGTGCTCTCAGGCGCCGCAGGGGTTACACCGGTAGCGGGGTGGGGGAGTTGTGGGCGGGATGGGACACCTCCCTGTCGTGGGTGTCGGGTCTTTGGGTGTCTCATCCCGCCCACAACTCTGGTGCGGCGGTACGGGTGTGGCTGGAGGGGGCGAAGAGGCGGGCCGGTGGGGCGTGTGGGGCCACTGAGCGGGGACCGGGCTGGGAAGGGCGGGGGCGTCGGGGTGGCTGCTGCGGGCGGGGGCTGACTGCGGCCCCCGGCCCTCGCGCCCGGGGCCGCGCACTGATCCGGGCCGGGGCAAGGTCTGGGCCGGGCATGCGGTCGGGCGTCGTGCCGGTCCGGAGAGCTGCGCCGCTGCCCCTCTGCTGCCCCCGCCTGTCCTCACCCGCACCGCCCGCCTCACGGGAACGCCCCACCTGCCTCCTGCGCCACACCGGCACCTGGGCAGGCGAGTTGTGGGCGGTGTGGGACACCCAGGGGCCCGGCGACCACGGCAGGGAGGTGTCCCATCCCGCCCACAACTCCGGTGAGCCGATACGGGTGTGGCTGGAGCGACGATCCCCCCGGCTCCCGGCCAGACAGGGCAACACCCGGGCCCAGCCCCGCACCCACCCCAGCCACCTGCCTGAACCCCAGCCCCTCACCCGGCCGCAGTCGCCGAGCCGACCCCGGATGCCCCATCGCACTGGGGCGCACCCACCACTCACCGGAGCTAGGTCTTGTACCCCGGCCGACAGACGGCGGCCAGCCGCTTAGCCAAGCGCCACCGCCCCATTCCTCTGCCGCGCCTGCCCCGGCCGGGCCGCCTCGGCAACGAGCGCCCGGAATGAGGCTGGCCCCCCGGGATGCCTGCTTCCCGGGGCCGCCCTCCGAGAGAAAACGCGCGGGCGGAGGCGGCCTGTCAAGGGTGGGCGAAGCCCATCGGCGAAGCCGACGCGAAGCGCCCTTGACAGGGCGCCGGAGCCCGCGACTCTCGGAAGGGAGGGCGGCCCGGAACGGCAACCATGACCAGACGGCCCGCCCCGAGGGCCTTAGTGAGCCAGGCTCCCGACGAACGTCCGCCAGGCCGGGGCGGTGACGACGAGCACCGGGCCGGCGGGGTTCTTGCTGTCCCGGACGGGCACGACGCCGGGGGCGTTGTCGAGGACCTCGACGCAGTCGCCGCCCTCGCCGTTGCTGTACGTGCTCTTCCGCCAGGGGGCGGCGCCGGGGAAGTCGTACGCCACTTCCACGCAGTTGCCGCCTTCGCCATTGCTGTAGGTGCTCTTGCGCCAGCGGGCGGTGCTCAGGTCGTAGTCGCGCATCGTCTGTAGTCCTCAGCCGCCGACTCGATCAGGGCCAGGGACGCCTCCGGCGACGACGCGGCGACCCTGACCAGATCGTAGGCCCGCTGCACCCGCTTCACCACCGCCGGATCGTCCAGCAAGGTCCCCGAAAACGCCGTCTCCGTATAGGCGGTTGGCGGTGCGTCCTCGAACTCCATGAGCCGCAACGACCCGTCCATGGACGCGTGCGCCCCCGCCGCGTACGGGATCACCGTCACCAGCACCTCCCGACCCCGCGCCAGTCTCGCCACGTGCTCCAGCTGCGCCGCCATCACGGCCGGGCCGCCCACCGGGACCCGCAGCACGTTCTCGTGCAGGGTCACCCAATACTCGGGCCTTGTAGCGTCCGCCAGGATCCGCGACCGATCCAGCCGGGCGGTGACCTTCTCGTCCACGTACTCCTCGGAGACGAACGGGTTGGCGGCCACGGTGATCGCCCGCGCGTACTCGGAGGTCTGGAGCAGGCCGGGTACGACCGTCGGGGCGAACTCGCAGATCTTCGTCGCCAGCCCCTCCAGCTCCGCCACCGCCCGGAAATACTCCGCATACGGCGACGCGTTGATGAGCTTGCGGCACATCCGCTCGAAAAAACCATCGGTTTGTAGGACCTCGTCGATCCTCGCCGCCACGTCCAACTGCGGCTTCCTAATCCCCTGTTCGAATTGGCCGATGTACCCGCCCGATACGAAGACCCGCCGCCCCAGTTCCTGCTGGGTCATATTCGCGGCCTCGCGCCGCTTCTTGAGCTCCATGCCGTAGAACTCCCAGGCGGCCTGCCTGGACGAGCTTGCGTTGGCCATGGCTTAACACCCCTGTCCTGCCACGCAGTTGTAGCGCTGTCGCACCTGCCAATGCTAGGGGTGCGGGTCCATCCTGGGGGCAGTAAGCGGGAAATGGATTCGGAAAGGGCGGCGTTGGTGAAGGAAGAAACCGAGCGACAGCAGATGGGGACCGTAGAGGACGCGAAGGAGGCCGTGGCGGAATTGCGTGCGGCGCTGGAAAGGGCGGGAATCAGGCTGCCCTCGCTGGGGCTGGACCCCGTCACGTGGGCCGCCGAGCCCCCTCGGCCGCTCGTCGAACTGGGACGTTGCACGGTGGAGACGGCGCGCCGGCTGGCCGCCGCTCTGCCGGGGGAAGGTGGACGAGGATGAGCCTGCCGGTCGGGTCGTACGTCGTCGATGTCCGTAACGGGCGCGTGGGCCGCGTGATGGGGCACGTGGGGCCGTACGTACAGCTGAGACCCATCGGCGGGGGGCGGGAGTGGGACTGCCCGCCGGAGGGGCTGCGGCCGGCGACGGACGCGGAGCGGATCAGCGCGGCGACGGCGTACGTGAACGCGCGGAGCCGGGGCGAGGTGCCGTGATGTCACCCGTACCAGGTGATGTTGCATACGTAGACACACGCGTGCCGGGGGACGGCGAGAAAACTGATGAATCCCCGTCCACTGAGGATGTCGAATTCTCGCAGGCCACCCTCGCGATCGATCGGGCGACCGACCCTGGTCGCCTCGTCCCCGAGCGCGGCGAGTTCCGTGGCGAGGCGCTCCGCCTCCGCCACCACGCCGGGCGGCAGGCCGTCGGTGAGGTATTCCTGGCTCGGGTTGTAGTCCCAGGTCCAATCGGTCACAGCCCGGCCTCTGCGGCCGCCGCTTCGTGAATGCTGCGGATCTCTGAGATGGCTTCGGTGGGATCGTGATCGCCCGCGTCGACGATCCGCTCCAGTTCACGCAGGCGGGCGGCTCGCTCGGGATAGCGCTCGATGGCGACGAACACCGCCCACGAATGGACAAACGCACGCAGGGGTGCGAGGCTCCCCGCCTGCTGGGCGTTGGTGGTCGCCTCGAACAGGTGTCGGGTGAGCGCGGGGATCCGGCTGGGGGCGATACGGGCGACCGCCGCCCGCAGACCATCGGGAGTCAGTTCGGGCATGGGGATCAGCGGGCCGTAGGGGCCGTCGGGCGGGGCACTCACAGGGGCCTCCGGTACGGGTGTGTCCGAGGGTTCGTACGCTACCGGCCCATCGGCCTTCAGGAACGGCGGTGTGACGCCCAGGGCCATGACGGAGTCGACCCAAGCCTGTGCCTCCGCCGTTGGCGTGCCGAGGACCGCCAGGACCTCATCGGCCGCTGCCACACCTTCCGCGATCTACACCGCTCGCACATCGAGACTCATGCGCACAGCGTTGCCGGCCCCACCCCTGTCGCAGGGGCAAGCCCTGCCACGTCACCGGCACGAGTGACCGGACCCGGATCTCCGGGCCGGGCCCGCACCGCCTCCCCCGTACGGGACAATGGCCCCATGACCCTGTTCCGCGACGACGGCATCGTGCTGCGCACCCAGAAGCTGGGTGAGGCGGACCGCATCATCACGATCCTCACGCGCGGGCACGGGCGCGTGCGGGCCGTCGCGCGGGGCGTCAGGCGCACCAAGTCGAAGTTCGGGGCGCGGCTGGAGCCGTTCTCCCACGTGGACGTGCAGTTCTTCGCGCGGGGCTCCGAGCTGGTGGGGCGCGGGCTGCCGCTGTGTACGCAGAGCGAGACGATCGCCCCGTACGGGAGCGGGATCGTCACCGACTACGCGCGGTACACCGCCGGGACGGCCATGCTGGAGACCGCCGAGCGGTTCACGGACCACGAGGGCGAGCCGGCCGTGCAGCAGTACCTGCTGCTCATCGGGGCGCTTCGGACCCTGTCGCGCGGGGAGCACGCCCCGAACCTGATCCTGGACGCGTTCCTGCTCCGCTCCCTGGCCGTGAACGGTTACGCGCCGTCCTTCGACGACTGCGCGCGGTGCGGGATCCACGGGCCGAACCGGTTCTTCTCCGTGGCGGCGGGCGGGGTCGTCTGCGGCGACTGCCGGGTGCCGGGGAGCGTCGTACCCTCTGCGGAGGCCGTCGGTCTGCTCAGCGCGCTGCTGACCGGCGACTGGGAGACGGCGGACGCGTGCGAGCCGCGCCACGTCAGGGAGGGGAGCGGACTGGTGTCCGCGTATCTGCACTGGCATCTGGAGCGAGGGCTGCGCTCCCTCCGGTACGTCGAGAAGTAGAAGCTGAAGCAGATTGAGGAGAGTGTGAGCCGCATGGCACGACGCGGATTCCTGGGCCGGTCCCGCCGCGACTACAAGGACGTCGAGCCGCACCCGTCCGGCGCGCGACCGCCGAAGATCCCGGGCGAGCTGGTGCCGAACCATGTGGCGATCGTCATGGACGGCAACGGCCGCTGGGCGAAGGACCGGGGCCTGCCGCGTACCGAGGGGCACAAGGTCGGTGCCGAGCGCGTCCTGGACGTGTTGCAGGGCGGCATCGAGATGGGCGTCGGGGCCATCTCCCTGTACGCCTTCTCCACCGAGAACTGGAAGCGCTCGCCCGACGAGGTGCGCTTCCTGATGAACTTCAACCGCGACTTCATCCGCAAGACCCGCGACCAGCTCGACGAGCTCGGCATCCGGGTGCGCTGGGTGGGCCGGATGCCGAAGCTGTGGAAGTCGGTGGCCAAGGAGCTCCAGATCGCCCAGGAGCAGACCAAGGACAACGACCGGCTGACGCTGTACTTCTGCATGAACTACGGCGGGCGTGCGGAGCTGGCGGACGCGATGCAGAAAATCGCCGAGGACGTGAAGGCGGGCAAGCTCGACCCGTCGAAGGTCGGCGAGAAGACGATCCAGAAGTACCTGTACTACCCGGACATGCCGGATGTGGACCTGTTCCTGCGGCCCAGCGGTGAGCAGCGCACGTCCAACTACCTGATCTGGCAGAGCGCGTACGCCGAGATGGTCTTCCAGGACGTGCTGTGGCCCGACTTCGACCGCCGTGACCTGTGGCGGGCGTGCCTGGAGTTCGCGCAGCGCGACCGGCGCTTCGGCGGGGCGATCCCGAACGAGGAACTGCTGGCCATGCAGGGCCGCCCGGAGGGCGAGCAGGCTGCGGAGGAGGCCGCCGAGGGGTCGGCTGTCTGACCCGGCCGCTACGATCACGGGCCGTCTCACCTACGACTGGGAGGGCTCGTGACCGAAGAGCGGTCCACAACGACGCGGGACGCCGTGGAGCTGACGTATCTGCCCGTCCTCGCCGACGCTGTGGGGGCGATCCGCGCCCGGGCGAAGGCCACCCCGGCGGGGCGGTTGCAGAACGGGCTCGTGCTGGTGTGCGGGCTCCCCATACTGGGTGCCCTCGTCCTGAACTTCACCAGCCCGAAGGGACCGAGCCCCGGCGGGGTGGCGTTCTGCGTCGCGGCCCTGGTCCTGGTCATCGGCCTGTACGTGCTGGTGCCCGGGCTCCAGGGGCAGCAGGTGCACCGAATGTACGCCACGCAGGGCGAGTTCCGGGTCGTGGTGGACGACGACGGCGTACGGCAGTTCTCGCGGGACCTGGACATGACGTACCGCTGGGGCGCGCTGCCCCGGTACACCGAGACCGGCGAGCTGTTCGTGCTGCTCACGGGCGACCGGCACGGGGTGGGCATGGCCATCCTCCCCAAGCGGGCCATCGCCGATCCGGCGGGCGTCGACCGGCTGCGGGCGATCCTGGACGGCAACATCACCCGTATGTGACGGCGCGCACGTGAAGGGGCCCGCACCGGATGTTCGTCCGGTGCGGGCCCTCCGCCGTCCTACTTGGCGGCGCACTCCGCGCACGTACCGAAGATCTCCACCGTGTGCGCCACGTTCACGAAGCCGTGTTCGCCCGCGATCGTCTCGGCCCACTGCTCCACCGCCGGGCCCTCGACCTCCACCGCCTTGCCGCACATGCGGCACACCAGGTGGTGGTGGTGCTCGCCGGACGAGCAGCGGCGGTAGACCGCCTCGCCGTCGCTGGTGCGCAGCACGTCGACCTCGCCGGCGTCGGCGAGGGACTGCAGGGTGCGGTAGACCGTCGTCAGGCCCACCGAGTCGCCGCGGTGCTTGAGCATGTCGTGCAGCTCCTGCGCGCTGCGGAACTCGTCCACCTCGTTCAGCGCCGCCGACACGGCAGCTCGCTGCCGGGTCGACCGGCCGCGCACGCCGGGGGTTCCAGCCATCGCCACAGGTGCCTCCTCACTCGGCCCGCTCATCCATACGTCGGGCCATTCTGCCAGGCCGCCGCGGCGGTCCCGTCAGAGCTTTCCGGCTGTGACGTCGTCCGCCGGGCCCCGCGGGGTGACCGTGACGTCCACGTCGCAGCCGTCCACGGCCGCCGGCTCGGTGGCCCTGGCGCGGCGCCGGGCCAGGGGTGTGGCCAGGACGGTCAGCAGTACGAACACCGCGATGGCCAGCAGGACAATCGTCGCGCCCGGCGGCACATCCTGGTAGTAGGAGGTCGCCGTGCCGGCCAGCGTCACGCCCGTACCGATCAGCACGGCCAGCGTGAACGTCATGCGGAAGCTCCGCGCGAGCTGCTGCGCCGCGGCGACGGGCACCACCATCAGGGCGCTGACCAGCAGCAGCCCGACGACCCGCATGGCGACGGTGACGGTGACGGCGGCGGTGACGGCGATCAGCAGGTTCAGCACCCGTACGGGCAGGCCGGTGACCCGGGCGAACTCCTCGTCCTGGCTGACGGCGAACAGCTGCCGCCGCAGCCCGAGAGTGACGAGAATCACGAACGCGGCCAGGATGCAGATGGCGGTGACGTCCTCCTCCGACACCGTGGACAGGGAGCCGAAGAGGTACGAGTTGAGGTTGGCGTTCGAGCCGGTCGGCGAGAGGTTGATCAGCATGACGCCGCCCGCCATGCCGCCGTAGAAGAGCAGCGCGAGCGCGATGTCGCCTCGGGTGCGGCCGTACGCCCGGATCAGCTCCATGGTGATCGCGCCGGCGATGGAGACGACCGCGGCCATCCACACGGGGTTGGTGGACATCAGGAAGCCCAGGCCTACGCCGGTCATGGCGACGTGGCCGATGCCGTCGCCCATCAGGGCCTGCCGGCGCTGCACGAGGTAGATGCCGACGGCCGGGGCGGTGATGCCGACGAGGACGGCCGCGAGCAGCGCGCGCTGCATGAAGGCGAGCTGGAGGATTTCCATGTCAGGTCAGCAGTCCCGTGCGGAGCGGCTCGTCGGCCGCGTGCGGATGTACGTGGTCGTGGCCGGGGAGGGCGTGCTGGCCGACGGCCTCGGGCGGCGGTCCGTCGTGGACGACGCAGCCGTCGCGCAGCACGACCGCGCGGTCGATCAGCGGCTCCAGCGGGCCAAGCTCGTGCAGGACGAGCAGTACGGTCGTTCCGTCGGCGACCTTGGCGCGGAGGGTGGCGGCGAGGATCTCCTGGCTGGCCAGGTCGACGCCCGCCATCGGCTCGTCCATGATCAGCAGATCGGGGTCGGCGGCGAGGGCCCGGGCGATCAGCACCCGCTGGTGCTGGCCGCCGGACAGGGCGCTCACGGAGTCCTTGGCGCGGTCGGCGAGCCCGACGAGCTCGATGGCCCGCTCCACGGCCGCCTTGTCGGCCCGGGAGGGCCACCTCAGCCTCGTACGGGACAGGCGGCCGGAGGAGACGACCTCGCGGACCGTGGCGGGCACGCCGCTGGCGGCGGTGGTGCGCTGCGGTACGTAGCCGACGCGCGCCCAGTCGCGGAACCGCCTCAGCTCCGTACCGAACAGGGAGACGGTCCCGCCGGTGAGCGGGACCTGGCCGATCACGGACCGGACGGCGGTGGACTTGCCGGAGCCGTTGGCGCCGAGCAGCGCGACGACCTCACCGTGGTGCACGGTGAGGTCGATGCCACGCAGCACGGGGCGCGAGCCGAGCGAGGCGGTGGCCGAGCGGACGGATATGACCGGCTCGGACCTGGCCGGTATGGCGGGCTCGGTGCTGCTCACGTCGCTGCCTCCGTTGCGTGAGGGTCGTTCACTTGGCGCCGAGGGCCTTCTTCAGCGCGGCGAGGTTGGACTCCATGACCTCGATGTAGTCAGCGCCCTTGGACTGCTTGGTGATTCCCTCCAGCGGGTCCAGGACGTCGGTCTTGAGGCCGGTGTCCTTGGCGAGGGTCCTGGCGGTCTTGTCGCTGGCGAGGGTCTCGAAGAAGACGGTGGTGACCTTGTCCTTCTTCGCGATGTCCTGGAGCTCCTTGATCCGGGCGGGGCTCGGCTCGGACTCGGGGTCCATGCCGGAGATGCCCTCCTGGTCCAGGCCGTACCGCTCGGCGAGGTAGCCGAAGGCGGAGTGGGTGGTGATGAAGGTCTTGGTGGTGGTGTTCTTCAGGCCCTGCTTGAACGCGGTGTCCAGGGCGCCGAGCTTCTTCACCAGCTCGGCGGTGTTCTTCTTGTAGGCGGCGGCGTTGTCCGGGTCGGCCTTCTCCAGGGAGGCGCCGACGCCCTTGGCGACCTCGGCGTACTTCACCGGGTCGAGCCAGATGTGCGGGTCGGCTCCGGCTTCCGCTTCCTCGCCCTCGTGCTCGCCTTCGCCCTCGTGGCCGTGGCCGTGGCCCTCGGTCGCGGTGCCGTGCTCTTCGAGCGTGGTGAGGGTGGCGGCGTCGACGGTGTTCTTGACGCCCGCCTGCTTGATGGCCTCGTCGACGGCGGGCTGGATGCCCTTGAGGTAGAGGATGTAGTCCGCTTCGCCGAGCTCGCCGATCTGCTTCGGCTTGAGCTCCAGGTCGTGCGGCTCGACGCCCGGCTTGGTGAGGGTGGTGACGGAGACGTGCTCGCCGCCGATCTCCTCGGCCAGGAACTGCATGGGGTAGAACGACGCCACGACGTCCAGCTTGCCGTCCTCGTTGGCGGAGGCGGAGCCGGAGGAGCCGCCGCAGGCGGAGAGTGTGACCAGGCCGAGGGTCACGGCTCCGGCGAGGGCGGTGGTGGGTATGAGGCGTCGTACGTTCATGGGGTTCATTTTCAACAATAGTGGAAACGATTGTCAACAAAACGGGTAAGTGGCCCCGGCCACCCACCGATTTGATCCCAGGGGTGCGCGCGCCGGTAACCTGAAGCATTCGCCGTTCGTCGTCACCGTTATGAAGAGAGCACCGTGGCCGCCGACAAGATCGACACGATCGTCAACCTGAGCAAGCGCCGTGGCTTCGTCTACCCGTGCAGCGAGATCTACGGCGGCCAGCGGGCCGCCTGGGACTACGGGCCGCTGGGTGTCGAGCTCAAGGAGAACCTCAAGCGCCAGTGGTGGCGCTACATGGTCACCTCGCGCGAGGACGTCGTCGGTATCGACTCGTCGGTGATCCTGGCCCCCGAGGTCTGGGAGGCCTCCGGCCATGTCGCCACCTTCACCGACCCGCTCACCGAGTGCACCTCCTGCCACAAGCGGTTCCGCGCGGACCACCTGGAGGAGGCGTACGAGGAGAAGCACGGCCGCCTCCCCGAGAACGGCCTGAAGGACCTGGGCTGCCCCAACTGCGGCAACAAGGGCACCTTCACCGAGCCCAAGCAGTTCTCCGGCCTGCTCTCCACGCACCTCGGCCCGACCCAGGACTCCGGCTCCGTCGCCTACCTGCGTCCCGAGACGGCCCAGGGCATCTTCACCAACTTCGCCCAGGTGCAGCAGACTTCGCGCAAGAAGCCGCCGTTCGGCATCGCGCAGATGGGCAAGTCCTTCCGGAACGAGATCACTCCGGGCAACTTCATCTTCCGCACCCGCGAGTTCGAGCAGATGGAGATGGAGTTCTTCGTCAAGCCGGGCGAGGACGAGCAGTGGCAGGAATACTGGATGGAGCAGCGCTGGAACTGGTACCGCGACCTGGGTCTCCGTGAGGAGAACATGCGCTGGTACGAGCACCCCAAGGAGAAGCTCTCCCACTACTCCAAGCGCACCGCCGACATCGAGTACCGCTTCCAGTTCGGCGGCAGCGAGTGGGGCGAGCTGGAGGGCGTCGCCAACCGCACCGACTACGACCTGTCGGCCCACTCCAAGGCGTCGGGCACGGACCTGTCGTTCTTCGACCAGGAGGCCGGCGAGCGCTGGACCCCGTACGTCATCGAGCCCGCCGCCGGTGTCGGCCGCGCGATGCTGGCCTTCCTCCTCGACGCGTACAACGAGGACGAGGCGCCGAACGCCAAGGGCGTCATGGAGAAGCGCACCGTGATGCGCCTCGACCCGCGCCTCGCGCCGGTCAAGGTCGCGGTGCTGCCGCTGTCCCGCAACCCGCAGCTGTCGCCGAAGGCCAAGGGCCTCGCGGCCGACCTGCGCAAGAACTGGAACATCGAGTTCGACGACGCGGGCGCCATCGGCCGCCGCTACCGCCGCCAGGACGAGATCGGTACGCCGTTCTGCGTCACGGTCGACTTCGACACCCTCGACGACAACGCGGTGACCGTGCGCGAGCGCGACACCATGAAGCAGGAGCGCGTCTCCCTGGACCAGATCCAGGGCTACCTGGGCAGCCGCCTGCTGGGCTGCTGATCTCGGCACCGCGAAGCCCCCGGCCCCGTACGGATGTACGGGACCGGGGGCTTCGCGCGTACCTTCGCGCGAACACGGGGGGCGGGCGAAAAGCGGCTGCCGGGGCCTTCGGCGCGGGGTACCGTCACCGCATGCCATTCCTTCCGATCTACGAGTGAGAGTGCGGCGGGCCCGACCACCCGCCCCCCACGCGACGCATGCCGAATCACTTCTCACCACGATGGAGAACCCGTGGCCAAGAGCCGTAACAACCTTCTCGGCGTAGGGGGACAGCGCAAGAAGATGTCCCGCGCCGACCAGCAGGGCTCCGCCCCGGCCCGCGCCGCCGACCGCAGGGCGGCCGAGGACCAGAAGCAGGAGCTGCTCCGCAAGATGCGCGAGCGCGCCCAGGCGGACGAGACGGGCGACCAGGCTGACCAGGCCGGTGCCCAGGCGGACGAGACGGACGCCCAGGCGGGCTCCGAGGAGGCCGGCCGGGCGAGCTGACCCCCGTACCCGGAGGCCGGCCCGGTGCTGTCGCGGTGGCGACGGCGCCGGGCCGGCCTTTTCACGGGCCCGCGCGGGTGCTCAGCCGACCGTCCTCGGCAGGCGTAGGCTCAGCAGCACCGTCAGGGCGACCCCGCCCAGCTGGACCAGCAGCGTGACCACGAGCGCGGCGCGCATACCGGACGAGGCGGCGAGGGACAGGAACAGCGAGCCCAGGGTGGCCACGCCCAGTGCGAGGGCGGACTGCTGGGTCGTGACCATCACGCCGCTGCCCACCCCGGCGCGTTCCGCCGGCACGTCGGACAGGACGATCCGGAACAGCACCGGCAGCTGAAGGCCCTGGCCCAGGCCGGCCAGCGCCATCCCCGGGAGCAGCTCCAGGGCGACGAGCCCCGGCCAGCCGGCCCGCACGGTGGCGACGAGGACGAGCAGGCCGGCGCCCTGGATCAGGCCGCCGGCCGTCACGATCCGGCTCCCGTACCGCCGCACCAGGCGCGGCCCGGCCAGCGACGCGCCGAGGAAGGCCAGCGCCATGGGCACCAGCGCCACGCCGGACACCACCGCGCCCATGCCGAGCCCCTGCTGCAGCGCCACCGCGATCACGAACATGAAGCCGCCGAAGCCGGTCGAGAGCGGCAGCACCAGGGCCAGCCCGCGCCGCAGTGAAACCAGCCGCAGCAGGCTCGGCGGGACCAGCGGCGTACGCCCCTGCCGGTCCGCGCGCCGCTCCGCCCACCAGAACGCCCGGGCCACGAACGGGAAGACGGCCAGGGAGAGCCACGTCCACAGCGGCCAGCCCGCCGCACGGCCCTCCGTCAGCGGAGCGAGCAGGGTGAGCAGCGCGACCGCCAGCAGCAGGGTGCCCGGTACGTCGACGGGAGCGGGCCGCTCCGCGCGGGTGTCCGGCACCGTGCGGGAGGCCAGGGCAAGACCGAGCAGCGCCACCGGGACGTTCACCAGGAAGATGGCCCGCCAGCCGGTGCCGGCGATGTCCGCCGCGACCAGGACGCCGCCCAGGATCTGGCCGGCCACCATCGACAGCCCGGCCGTCGCCCCGTACAGGCTGAGCGCCTTGGCGCGGCGCGGGCCCTCCGTCGTGGCCTGGATGGTCGCCAGCACCTGCGGGAGCATCAGCGCCGACGCGGCACCCTGCGCCACCCGCGCCCCGACGAGGGTCCAGGCGTCCGGCGCCAGGCCGCACGCAAGGGAGGTGAGCCCGAAGGCGGCCATGCCCGCGAGGAACAGCCGCCGCCGGCCGAACAGGTCGCCGAGCCGGCCGCCCAGGACCAGCAGCACGGCGTACGCGAGGCCGTACCCGGCGACCACCAGCTCCAGCATGGCCGGGCCGGCGGCGAGGTCGTGGTCGATGGTCGGCAGCGCGACGTTGACGATGAAGAAGTCGATGAGCGGCAGCGCGGAGCCGAGCAGCACGGTGAACAGGCCGATAGGACCGAGCCGAGCGGGGTGGCGCGTGGGGACGGTCGCCGGAAGGGCGCGGGGAGGTGTGGTCGATGTACTCACGCCCTCGACCCTCCGGCGTTTCCCAGCCTGGTACCAGAGTCTGTTCATCCTGGTACAAGCACTACCTGGCAACACCCTGGGGCGTACGCCACGATGAAGGCATGACCACGATGGCCGAGGAAACCGACGTACGCAGGCACGAACTCGCCGGGTTCCTGCGCAGCCGCCGTGAACGGATCACCCCCGAACAGGTCGGCCTGCCGCGAGGCCGCCGCCGGCGCACCCCGGGGCTGCGCCGCGAAGAGGTCGCCCAGCTCTCCGCCGTGGGCGTCACCTGGTACACCTGGCTCGAACAGGCCCGGGACATCCAGGTGTCCCCGCAGGTCCTCGACGCGCTCGCCCGCGCGCTGCTCCTCGACGCCGGGGAGCGCGCCCACCTCTTCGCGCTGGCCGGCGCGGCCGACCCGGCGCCCGGCACGCCCTGCCCGACCGTCACCCCCGGCCTGCGCCAGCTGCTCGACCAGCTGGAACCCGTACCGGCCTGCATCCAGAACAGCCGGTACGACATCCTCGCCCACAACCGCACCTACGGGCGGCTCCTGTGCGACCTCGACGCCGTCCCGCCCGCCGACCGCAACTCCCTGTGGCTCACCTTCACCAACGACGACTGGCGCGCGGCCGTGACCGACCTTCCGGAGGTGAACCGGGCGATGGCCGCCAAGTTCCGGGCGGCCATGGCCGAGCACCTGGCCGAGCCCGCGTGGAAGGCGCTGCTGGCGCGGCTGGAGGCGGCCTCGCCGGAGTTCCGGGAGATCTGGGCGCGCCACGAGGTGCTCACCCAGGGCGGCCGTACGAAGGTCATCCGCAACGCCCTCGTCGGACCGCTGCACCTGGAGCACACCAACCTGTGGCTGGGCCCGGCGGCGGGCCCCCGCCTGGTGACGTACGTACCGCTGGACGACGCGTCGCGCGCCGGGCTGGAGAAGCTTCAGGAGCTGGCGCTCACCGGCTGAGGCTCCTCCAGGCGCCGCGCGGTCCGCTCGGCCGTGGAGCGCGCCCAGGCGCCGCTGGTCGCCGCGCCCACCAGCAGGACGCTCAGGCCGCATCCGGCGATGACCCACCAGGCGGGGCGGCTGGCGTCGACGAAGCCGTCCGTGTGCGAGGCGGGCGAGACGCCGGCGGCGAGGACGGCGCCGATGACCGCGACGCCCAGCGTCTGGCCGATCTGCCGGCTGGTGGAGGCGACGGCGGCGGCGACGCCCGCCTGGGCGCGGGGCATGCCGGAGACGGCCGTGTCGGTGATGGGGGCGTTCACCATGCCGAAGCCGAGGCCGAAGAGGATGTACCCGGTGAACAGCAGCGGCGTGGACGTCTCCGCCTCGAACGCCGCGAACAGCACGCCGCTCGCGGTCATCGTCACGCCCGCGATCAGCAGCGGCAGGCGCGGGCCACGGCTGCCGACCAGCCGCCCGGACAGGGGCGCGCAGACGAAGGTGAGCGCCGCCATCGGCAGCATGTACAGCCCGGCGTGCAGGGCGGACAGCCCGCGCACGTCCTGCAGGTACAGGGTGTTGACGAAGAGGAACCCGCCGAGGGCCGCGAACGCGCACACCGCGATGACCGTGGCCCCGCTGAACGGGGCGCTGCGGAAGAAGCGCAGGTCGATCAGCGGCTCGGCGCGCCTCGGCTCGTACAGCAGCAGGGCGAGGAGGGCGAGGGCGGCGGCGATGGCGCAGACCAGGTCGGTCTCGATGATCGCGTACGTCAGTGAGCCGAGGAGCACGACGATGAGGAGCTGGCCGACCGGGTCCACGCGGCGCGGCCTGGGGGCGCGGGACTCGGGGACGTACCGGAGGGTGAGGAGCAGGGCGGCCAGGCCGACCGGCAGGTTGATCCAGAAGATGGAGCGCCAGCCGACGGAGTCGGTGAGCACCCCGCCGACCAGCGGGCCCGCCGCCATGGAGATGCCCACGACGCCACCCCATACGCCGATGGCACGGGCACGCGCGCGTGGCTCGGTGAAGGTGTTGGTGATGATCGACATGGCGACCGGGTTGAGCATGGAGCCGCCCACGGCCTGGACCATGCGGAAGGCGATCAGCATCTCCAGGTTCGGCGCGAGGGAGCACAGCAAGGAGCCGGCCGTGAAGAGGACGAGGCCGGCCATGAAGATTTTGCGGCGGCCGATCCGGTCGGCGGTGGAGCCGGCGAGCATCAGCAGGGACGCGAGGACGAGGGTGTAGGCGTCGATGGTCCACTGCATACCGGCCACGTCCGCGTGCAGCTCGCGGCGCATGGAGGGGAGGGCGACGTTCAGGACGGTGTTGTCGAGGCTGACGATCAGCAGGCTCATGCAGCAGATCGCCAGGACCAGCAGCCGTCGGCGGGGGGAGAGCTCGGGCATATATCCAAAGTACGCCTAACTAACGATCCGCTCGGTGTGTGGGTGACAATGGGGGGCATGACCGCGTTCAGTCCTCTTGCCATCGGGCCGCACACCGTGCAGCCCCCGGTGGTGCTCGCGCCGATGGCCGGCATCACCAACGCCCCCTTCCGTACCCTCTGCCGTGAGTTCAGCGGCGGCAAGGGCCTGTTCGTGAGCGAGATGATCACGACGCGGGCGCTGGTCGAGCGCAACGAGAAGACCATGCAGCTGATCCACTTCGACGAGACGGAGACGCCCCGGTCGATCCAGCTGTACGGGGTCGACCCGGTGACCGTCGGCAAGGCGGTCCGGATGATCGTCGACGAGGACCTCGCGGACCACATCGACCTGAACTTCGGCTGCCCGGTGCCCAAGGTGACGCGGAAGGGCGGCGGCTCCGCCCTGCCCTACAAGCGGCCCCTGCTGCGGGCGATCCTCAACGAGGCGGTCTCCAACGCCGGGGACCTGCCGGTCACGATGAAGATGCGCAAGGGCATCGACGACGACCACATCACCTTCCTGGACGCGGGGCGTATCGCCGTCGAAGAGGGCGTGACGGCGATCGCGCTGCACGGGCGCACGGCGGCCCAGCACTACGGCGGTACGGCCGACTGGGACGCCATCGCCCGGCTCAAGGAGCACGTCCCGGAGATCCCGGTGCTCGGCAACGGCGACATCTGGTGCGCCGCCGACGCGCTGCGGATGATGCGCGAGACCGGCTGCGACGGGGTCGTGGTGGGACGCGGGTGCCTGGGGCGGCCGTGGCTCTTCGGCGACCTGGTGGCGGCGTTCGAGGGTACGGGTGCGGCGGCGACGCCCACGCTGCGCGAGGTCGCGGACGTGATGGTGCGGCACGCGCGGCTGCTGGGGGAGTGGATCGGCGACGAGACGCGGGGTGTCATCGACTTCCGTAAGCACGTGGCCTGGTACCTGAAGGGGTTCGCGGTCGGGTCCGAGATGCGCAAGCGGCTGGCGGTCACGTCGTCGCTGGACGAGCTGCGCGCTCAGCTGAGCGCGCTGGACCTGGACCAGGCGTGGCCGGTGGGCGCGGACGGGCCGCGTGGGCGGACGTCCGGGAACAACCGGGTGGTGCTGCCGGACGGCTGGCTGAAGGACCCGTACGACTGCTCGGCGATCGGCGCGGACGCGGAGCTGGACACGTCCGGGGGGTGAGCCCCGGAGTCCCGGGGGCCCTGGGGCGGGTTCGTCGCCTCGCTCGGCCGCCGGGCGGGCTGGGGTTCCCACCCGCACCACCCGTGCGGATGGGGACGTCGGGTGCGGGGCTCCTGTGGGGTGGTCTCGCCGTCGGCGGCTGTCGGCCGTCGGTCTTACCGGCGCGTCAGGGCGTTCCGGATAGTGGAATGCGGCGCTCCTGAGGGGCGTGATTCTCGCCACCCCTGATAGGGGTGGCGCTCAGATGAGCGTGAATAGGGTGGCTGCACTTCTCAAAGCGTGGCACTGAGTGCCACGCTTCTTGTGTTCAAGAGTTGAACTCACCTGGCTTACTGTCCGCTCATGTGAGCGGCTACTTTCAGCTTTGAGTCAAGGCTCGTTCGGAGGCTGAAGGGTCCCGCCCGCGAAACCTACCGCTCAGTCACTTTCGATCTGCTGGCGGACGGGTGGTTAAGGCCGTATGACGGGTAGGCGTACGTACCCAGAAGCCTTCGATCTGGGTATGTTCCTCGCCGTCAGGGCAGCCACCGAGTCCTCGAGGAGTCGAGACCCGTGTCGGAAAACAAAGATCAGAAGTTCGTGTACGACTTCACCGAGGGCAACAAGGACCTCAAGGACCTGCTCGGCGGTAAAGGTGCGAACCTCGCCGAGATGACCAACCTTGGTCTCCCCGTGCCTCCCGGCTTCACCATCACCACCGAGGCCTGCAAGGTCTACCTCGACAGCGGCGACGAGCCCGTCGAGCTGCGGGACGAGGTCACCGCGCACCTCGACGCCCTCGAGAAGAAGATGGGCAAGAAGCTCGGCCAGGCCGACAACCCGCTCCTGGTCTCCGTCCGTTCCGGCGCCAAGTTCTCCATGCCCGGAATGATGGACACCGTCCTCAACATCGGACTCTCCGACACGTCCGTCGAGGGCCTGGCCCAGCAGGCCGGGGACGAGCGGTTCGCCTGGGACTCGTACCGGCGCCTTATCCAGATGTTCGGCAAGACCGTCCTCGGTGTGGACGGCGAGCTCTTCGAGGAGGCCCTCGAGGAGGCCAAGGCCGCCAAGAAGGTCACCGTCGACACCGACCTCGACGCGGCCGACCTGAAGAAGCTGGTCAAGCAGTTCAAGAAGATCGTCAAGGCCGAGGCCGGCCGCGACTTCCCGCAGGACCCGCGTGAGCAGATGGACCTGGCCATCAAGGCCGTCTTCGACTCCTGGAACGGCGAGCGCGCCAAGCTGTACCGCCGCCAGGAGCGCATCCCGCACGACCTCGGCACCGCCGTCAACGTCTGCTCCATGGTCTTCGGCAACCTCGGCCCCGACTCCGGCACCGGTGTCGCCTTCACCCGCGACCCCGCCTCCGGCCACCAGGGCGTGTACGGCGACTACCTGCAGAACGCGCAGGGCGAGGACGTCGTCGCCGGTATCCGCAACACCGTGCCGCTGGCCGACCTCGAGTCGATCGACAAGAAGTCGTACGACCAGCTGATGCAGATCATGGAGACGCTGGAGAACCACTACAAGGATCTCTGCGACATCGAGTTCACCATCGAGCGCGGCCAGCTGTGGATGCTCCAGACCCGCGTCGGCAAGCGCACCGCCGGTGCCGCCTTCCGGATCGCGACGCAGCTCGTCGACCAGGGCCTGATCGACGAGGCCGAGGCGCTCCAGCGCGTCAACGGCGCCCAGCTCGCCCAGCTGATGTTCCCGCGCTTCGACGAGAAGGCGGCGGTCGAGCAGGTCGGGCGCGGTATCGCCGCCTCCCCGGGCGCGGCGGTCGGCAAGGCCGTCTTCGACTCGTACACCGCCGTCAAGTGGTCCCGGTCCGGCGAGAAGGTCATCCTGATCCGCCGCGAGACCAACCCCGACGACCTGGACGGCATGATCGCCGCCGAGGGCATCCTGACCTCGCGCGGCGGCAAGACCTCCCACGCGGCCGTCGTGGCGCGAGGCATGGGCAAGACCTGTGTCTGCGGCGCGGAGGAGCTGGAGGTCGACACCAAGCGCCGCCGGATGACCGTGCCGGGTGGCCACGTCGTCGAGGAGGGCGACGTCGTCTCCATCGACGGCTCCACCGGCAAGGTGTACCTCGGTGAGGTCCCGGTCGTGCCGTCGCCGGTCGTCGAGTACTTCGAGGGCCGGATGCACGCCGGCGCCGACGACGCCGACGAGCTGGTCCAGGCGGTGCACCGGATCATGGCGTACGCGGACCGAGTACGCCGGCTGCGCGTACGGGCCAACGCCGACAACGCCGAGGACGCCTCGCGGGCGCGGCGCTTCGGCGCCCAGGGCATCGGCCTGTGCCGCACCGAGCACATGTTCCTCGGCGACCGCCGCCAGTACGTCGAGCGGCTCATCCTCGCCGACACGGACGCGGAGCGCGACGAGGCCCTCAAGGCCCTGCTGCCGCTCCAGAAGGACGACTTCGTCGAGCTGTTCGAGGCGATGGACGGCCTGCCGGTGACGGTGCGTCTGCTGGACCCGCCGCTGCACGAGTTCCTGCCCGACATCACCGAGCTGTCGGTGCGCGTCGCCCTCGCCGAGGCCCGCAAGGAGCCCCACGAGAACGAGCTGCGGCTCCTGCAGGCCGTGCACCGGCTGCACGAGCAGAACCCGATGCTGGGTCTGCGCGGCGTACGCCTCGGCCTGGTCATCCCCGGCCTGTTCACCATGCAGGTGCGGGCCATCGCCGAGGCCGCCGCCCAGCGGATCGAGGCCAAGGGCGACCCGCGCGCCGAGATCATGATCCCGCTGGTGGGCACCGTCCAGGAGCTGGAGCTGGTCCGCGACGAGGCCGAGCAGGTCATCGCCGAGGTGCAGGCGCAGACCGGCGTCGAGCTGAAGCTGGCGCTCGGCACGATGATCGAGCTGCCGCGCGCCGCCGTGACCGCCGGTCAGATCGCCGAGTGCGCCGAGTTCTTCTCCTTCGGCACGAACGACCTCACCCAGACGGTGTGGGGCTTCTCGCGGGACGACGTGGAGGCCAGCTTCTTCACCGCGTACCTGGAGAAGGGCATCTTCGGCGTCAGCCCGTTCGAGACGATCGACAAGGACGGCGTGGGCGCGCTGGTGCGCAGCGCCGTCGAGGCCGGCCGGGCCACCCGCCCGGACATCAAGCTCGGCGTGTGCGGCGAGCACGGCGGTGACCCGGAGTCGGTGCACTTCTTCCACGAGGTGGGCCTGGACTACGTCTCCTGCTCGCCCTTCCGGATCCCGGTGGCGCGCCTGGAGGCGGGCCGCGCGGCGGCGCAGTCGAGCGGCAGCGACAGCCGCTGAGCCGGAGGTAGGCCCCGGAGCCGTCGTCGGTCCCCGACCCTCACCGATCGGCGGCGGCTCCGGTACGCAAGAGAGATGGGGCGGACACCTGTGCGGAGGTGTCCGCCCCATCGTCATGCTCGCGTGCTTCAACGGGCCGCCGCGGGGAGAAATGTAGGTTCCTGTTGCCTTGCGGCCGGTTGAATTCTTGGCTGTTGAACCCCGGACCTTTATCTTCCGTATACGTCCGGTCAAAGCGCGTCGATTCATCCCGCAAAGAACGGGCGGAGCGCGGCCACCGGATCCCCACCCGCCGACCGCGCCCCATTACCCCTGCCGGGCGGGAGAGCCGCAACCTTTCAGGTCCGCCGCCGGACGTGCGAAGCCCCCCACGGTCTTCACCACGTCACCTCGGTCCTGAAGGTTTCCTGCCCGACGGCGTACAGCTTTTCGGTTCACCCCCGGTCTCCGCGATGCGTTTCAAGTGTGGCTGAAATGCCGTGGTGACGGCCTGTGATGGCATGCATACTCATTGGCGGGGGGTGATTGCGGATGCAACAGGGGTGGGTTCAGTGCTACGTATTCATTTCACCGGGGACGACCTCGCCGGGGTCCGGATGGCTGCCCGGCCGGATGCGTTGTGGGAAACGATTCTCAGCTTTCACCGGTTGCGGGACCGGCGCGGAGCGCTGGTCTACGGAGCATGGCGTTCCGAATCCCGGACACGGCTGAACGGCGAAACGCGTCTGCTCGGCGCGCTGGTCCCGACGCGCGGCTATTTCCCGGATTTCCTGACTCCGCCCCAGGGCATTGACGGCCTCGACCCCGGGCTCCAGGCCCTCCGGGCCACACCGCCCGCCCGGGTCCACACCGAGCTGGCCCTGCTGGCCTCCTCCCGGCCCGGCGGGGGTCCATTGCCCGGATGGGCGCGGGACCTCGCCGAAGGGCGTCAGGAGCCGTTCGGGCGGCTCATCGGGGCGCTGCGGGGCTACCACCGGGCCGCCGTCGAGCCGTACTGGTCGCACATCGAGGCCCGCGTGGAGGCCGACCGTGCCGTACGCGGCCGCGCGCTCCTCGACGGCGGGGCGGACGAGCTGCTCGCCGGCCTGCCGCCGGTGCTGCGCTGGCGGGCACCCGTCCTGGAGGCCGACTATCCCGTCGACCGCGAAGTGCACCTGGACGGGCGGGGCCTGCTGCTCCAGCCCTCGTACTTCTGCCGGGGCACCCCGGTCGTCCTGCGCGACCCGGACCTGCCGCCGGTCCTCGTCTACCCCGTCACGCACACCGACGCGCCCGTGTCCGGCCCGTGCGAGCCGGGCGCGTCCCCGCTCGGCCGGCTGGTCGGGCACACCCGGTGCGCGGTGCTCAGGGCCATAGGGCAGGGCGGTACGACGAGCGAGCTGGCCCGCCGCGCGGGCGTCTCCCTCGCCTCCGCCAGCCAGCACGCGGGCGTGCTGCGGGACGCGGGCCTCGTGGTCACCCTCCGCCAGGGCAGCTCCGTCCTGCACACCCTGACGCCACTGGGCACCGCCCTCCTCCACGGAGGCGGTGCCCAGCCCAGGCAGCAGCAGCGGCAACAGCAGCAGCGACGGAGTTACGCGCGGAACGGCCCCGTCACCTCGTAGGTGATGCCGCCCGACGAACTGCCCGTCGTACCGCGCTGGCTGGAGAAGTACAGCCGCTTCCCGTCCGGCGAGAAGGCCGGGCCGCAGATCTCGGAACCGGACTGGCCGGTGATCCGCAGGAAGGGGGCCACCACGTCGTCCGGCGTGATCACGCAGATCTCCATGTTGCCGCCGTCCTCCGCGACGAACAGGTCGCCGGAGGACGAGCCGGTGACGTTGTCCACACCGGTCAGCGGGGCGGTGCCGCTGGTCACCAGGGAGTCGTCGTAGGCGAGCTCGTAGGTGTTCTTGGCGAGGTTCAGCTGCCACAGGCGGTTGTCGCCCTTGGTGGTGAACCAGACGGTGTCGTTGGCGTAGTGGCAGCCCTCGCCGCCGTTGAACCGCTTGGCGCCCGAGACCTGGTCACGGGTGTAGGTGGGGGAGCCGTCCGGGTCGGGGACGTTGGCCCAGGTGAAGGAGCCGGAGGTGGCGGTGCCGGCCTTCAGCACCTGGAGGGTTCCGGAGGACAGGTTGCCCCAAGTGCTGGGGATGAAGCGGTACAGGCAGCCGTTGGACTCGTCCTCGGTCAGGTAGATCACCTTGCGTACGGGGTCGGCTGCGGCCGCCTCGTGCTTGAAGCGGCCCATCGCGTCCCGGCGCACGGCGGCGTTCACGCCGTACGGGTCGGTCTCGTACACGTACCCGAGGCTGACCTCCTCGCACGACAGCCAGGTGTTCCACGGGGTCTTGCCGCCCGCGCAGTTGGTGCGGGTGTTGGACAGGATCCGGTACGCGCCGGTGATGGCGCCCGTCGAGGAGAACTTCACGGCGCTCGCGCCGCCGCCCGGGTTGATCTCCGAGTTCGAGACGTAGATCCAGCCGGTGCCGTCGGTGAAGCAGGCGCCGCCGTCGGGGGCGTTGTGCCAGGTGTACGAGGTCGAGCCGACCTTCTGGCCGGACCGGGCGATCACCCGGCTGGTGAAGCCGCTGGGCAACTGGATGCCGTTGGCGTCCGCCGCGCCGAGAGCACCGTACGGGCCCGCGCCGGGCTGCGCCGGGGCCGCGTAGGCCGCGCCCTGCATCAGGGTGCCGCCGAAGGCCGCCACGGTGCCGCCCATGACCGCTCCACGCAGGAAACTGCGACGTTCCACTTGTCACTCCAGGGGTGTGTGACCCTCCCGCCGCACCGGTCGGGCGACGGGGTCGCGCGCTTCCGGAACCTAGGAGTCCCTCATTGACGGTGCATCAACAACCGGTGAAGGGGAAGCGGCGACGCCCCCCTACTTGGGCGGCGCCCCGCCCTCCAGGAGCGTCTTCAGCGCTCCCAGCCGTTCCTTCCAGAACTCCTTGTACGCCGCGACCGCGTCCGCGTCCGGGAGCTTGGTGTGGCCCAGCCCCACCTGGGTCCTGCCGTTGTCCTTGGGCGTCAGGTGCACGGAGATCCGGCTCGCGCCCCCGTCCCAGTCCGCCGTGACCGACCTGCCCGGCCGGTGCGTACGGACGGTGAACTCGCCCTCGCCCAGCCAGCGGCGGCGTACGTCGGGGTCGGTGAACGCCTCGGTGACCAGCTCCGGCGGGGCGTTCACCGTCCTGCTCGCGGAGGCCTGCCAGTCGCCGCCGCTCGACTGGCCCACCTCGCGCAGGCCGCGCTCCTGCTCGTACCCGACCGTGATCGACTGGGCGTGCCAGCCGGGCACGCCGTGCGCCTCGACGAGGTGGCGGGCGATCTCGGTGTGGGTGCGGGCGGTGGCGCCCCATGCGTCGAGCAGGGCGAACCAGGCCGCCCAGTCCTTGCCGGTGGCGGCGGACAGGGCGTCACCCGACAGCTTCTCGGTGATCCTCCGGCCTGGGGGGCTCATGGCGCCGAGGCTAGGTCGGTGCCCGGCGCCCCGCAACGCGGCATGCCGAGGGCGGCCGGGTGCGGTGGCGGGCCGGGCCGAGTGGGGCGAAATTTCTTTCGAGGGAGCGATGAGTTTCGCCACGGCCCCCGGTCCACCCCTCGAAAGCGTCACAGCGACGCCGTACCGACCAGAGAAGAGATGACGAGATGCCCCAGATGATCTTCGTGAACCTGCCGGTGAAGGACCTTCAGACGTCGAAGACCTTCTGGAGCACGCTGGGCTACTCCTTCAACGAGCAGTTCAGCGACGACAAGACCGCCTGTCTGGTCATCAGCGACACCATCTTCGTGATGCTGCTCACCGAGCCGCGCTTCAAGGACTTCACCAATAAGGAGATCGCGGACGCGTCCCGTACCACCGAGGCGATCTTCGCGCTGAGCGCCGACAGCCGGGAGCGGGTCGACCAGCTGTGCGACGCCGCGCTGGCGGCAGGTGGCTCCGCCGCCAACGACCCGCAGGACTACGGCACGATGTACGGCCGTTCCTTCCAGGACCCGGACCACCACCTGTGGGAGGTCATGTGGATGGACCCGAAGGTGGTGGAGGGGCAGGCCTGATCAGGCCGCCACACCGCCGTCCACCACCAGGTCGGCACCGACGACCGACCCGGCGGCCGGCGAGGCGAGGTACAGCACGGCGGCGGCGACCTCCTCCGCGGTGGTGATCCGGCCGAGCGGGGAGGTCAGCCGGGCGGCCCGCTCCTTCGGGGTCTCGCCCGGCAGCAGGGACATCGGGCCGTCCGAGGCGCCGGGGCTCACCGCGTTGATCCGTACCCCGTCCCCGATGTGGTCCAGGGCGGCGGCGCGGGTCAGCGCGGAGACGGCGGCCTTGCTCACCCCGTAGCCGCCGGCGCCGGGCAGGCGGACGTGGGCGCCGAGGTTGGCGCCCACGTTGACGATCGCGCCGCCGCCGTTGGCCCGCATGTGGGCGATCTCGGCCTGGAGGGCGTAGAGCACTCCGGTGACGTTGACGTCCAGCATGGTCTGCCAGTCCGCCGCGTCGAGGTCGCCGACCGGGCTGCCCCCGCCGCGCAGGACGCCGGCGTTGTTGACGGCGACGTCCAGGCCGCCGAAGTGGGCGACGGTCCGGTCCACCAGGGCGCGCATGTCGTCGGCGCGGCTCACGTCGGCCGTGAAGGCGGCCGCCGTGCCGCCCTCCTTCTCGATCAGGGCGACGGTCTCGTCCAGCGTGGCGGCGGTGCGTCCGGCGACGGCGACCTGGGCGCCCTCGGCGGCGAAGGCGAGCGCGACGGCCCGGCCGAGGCCGGTTCCCGCGCCGGTGACGAGAGCGGTGGTGCCGGTGAAGCGTGCGGACATGTCGTCCCCCTCTATTTTTGACTGATCGGTTCAGTATGAGGTCGCGAAAAGAGGGGTGCCCTCGATCGGGGCGACCCCTCGATGTGGCCGTGCGGTCAGTCCAGCAGCGTCAGCGCCTGCTCGGCCGCGTCCCGCACCCGTGCGGGGTCGCCGGAGGCCTTGCCCACCACCCTCAGGCCCTGCATCAGCACCAGCAGCATCCGCGCCAGCGCCCGCGGGTCGCGGTCCGCGGCGAGCTCGCCCTGGGCGCGGGCCCGGACGAGCGTCGAGTGCAGCAGGGTCTCGATGTGCTCCCAGGCGATCTCCACCCGGCGGGCCGCGGCCCGGTCGCGCGGGGCCAGTTCGGCGGCCGTGTTCGTGAAGAAGCAGCCGGTGAGCCGCCTCTCGTCGGAGGATGCCTCGGCGGCGAACCGCCGCACCACCGCCCGGACGGCCGGCAACGCGGGGCCCGGCCGGGACAGTTCCTCCACCAGGTGCGGCTCATGGCGCTCGGCGTACCGGTCCATGGCCTTCAGGTACAGCTCGTGCTTGTTGCCGAAGGTGGCGTAGATGCTGGCGCGGCCGATGCCGAGGCGGTCGGTGAGGTCCGCCATCGACGTCGCCTCGTAGCCGCGCTCCCAGAACAGCTCGAGGGCCGACTGGAGCGCGGCGTCCGGATCGAATTCCTTGGTCCTGGCCACGGTCAGGACCCTAGATCTTTCTGGAACGAACGGTCAAGAGACGGGGGCGAGTTCCCGAGCCCGGACCGGGAAGACCGCCAGCGCCACCTCCTCGTCGTCCAGGCACCGCCCCGTCTCCAGGTCGAAGCGCTGCTTCAGCAGCGGCGACGCCACGAACGGCCGCCCGCCCGCCGACCCGATCAGGCCGCGCGACAGCACCTGGGCGCCGGTGAACGGATCCCGGTTGTCGATCGCGTACAGCCGCCCCGCCCGGTTCCGGAACAGCGCCACCTGGCGCCCGTCCGGCAGCAGCGCGGCCATGCCCCGCCCCGGCGTCAGCACCGAGTCGTCGCAGATCGGCAACCACTCACCGTCATGGGAAAGTTCCAGCATCATCGGGCGGAAGCTCCTTCCAGGGAGTCCGTGGACGTCAGGGGTTCCAGCGTCAGGATCGTCAGGTCCGGCTTGATCTGGCCGCGCTCCGGCACGAACTTCACCGACGGGTCCGGCGCGTCCGGCGCGTTCACGAAGGAGACGAACCGGCGCAGCCGCTCCGGGTCGTTCAGCGTCTCGGCCCACTCGTCGTGGTAGCTCGCCACGTGCGCCGCCATCAGCGCCTCCAGCTCGTCGCACAGCCCGAGCCTGTCGTGCACGATCACGTCACGCAGGTGGTCCAGCCCGCCCTCCAGTCGCTCCAGCCAGGTCGCGGTGCGCTCCAGCCGGTCGGCGGTACGGATGTAGAACATCAGGAACCGGTCGATCAGCCGGATCAGCTCCGCGTCCGACAGGTCCTGGGCGAGCAGGTCCGCGTGGCGCGGTGTCGCGCCGCCGTTGCCGCCGACGTACAGGTTCCAGCCGTTGGCCGTGGCGATTACGCCGAAGTCCTTCGACTGGGCCTCCGCGCACTCCCGCGCACAGCCCGAGACGGCCGACTTCAGCTTGTGCGGGGCGCGCAGGCCCCGGTAGCGCAGCTCCAGGTCGATCGCCATCTTCACCGAGTCCTGCACGCCGTAGCGGCACCAGGTCTGGCCCACGCACGACTTCACCGTCCGCAGCGACTTGCCGTACGCGTGCCCCGACTCGAAGCCCGCGTCCACCAGCCGCGCCCAGATCTGCGGCAGCTGGTCGACCCTGGCCCCGAAGAGGTCGATCCGCTGACCGCCCGTGATCTTGGTGTAGAGGCCGAAGTCCCGGGCCACCTCGCCGATCACGATCAGCTTCTCCGGGGTGATCTCGCCGCCCGGGATGCGCGGCACGATCGAGTACGAGCCGTTGCGCTGCATGTTCGCCAGGAAGTGGTCGTTGGTGTCCTGGAGCGCGGCCCGCTCGCCGTCGAGGATGTACTCGTTGGTCAGGCTCGCCAGGATCGACGCCACGGCCGGCTTGCAGATCTCGCAGCCCTCGCCGCCGCGCGCCTCCTCACGCCCGTGCGAGTCGAGCAGCTCGGCGTACGAGGTGAAGCGCATCGTGCGGACGATCTCGTACAGCTCGCTGCGGGTGTACGAGAAGCAGCCGCACATCCCGCTGTCGGCGGGCTTCGGCAGCAGCTGCTGGATCACCTTCACGCAGCTGCCGCAGCCCGTGCCGGCCTTGGTGCACTTCTTGACCTCGGGCAGGGACGAACACGCGCAGATGGCACCCTTGGTGACGTTGTGGCAGGAGCAGATGATCGCGTCGTCGGGGAGGGCGGAGGGGCCGAGGGCGACCGGTGCGCCGGCACCGGCCGGCAGCACCAGCTGCTCGGGCGCCACCGGAGGCTTGGTGCCGGTCATGGGCCGCAGCATGCCGTACGACTCGGCGTCACCGACAAGGACGCCGCCCAGCAGGACCCCGTCGGGGTCGACGACGAGCTTCTTGTAGATGCCGGAGCGGGAGTCGGAGTAGACGACGTCCAGGCACCCCTCGGCGGTGCCGTGCGCGTCGCCGAAGGACGCCACGTCCACGCCGAGCAGCTTCAGCTTGGTGGACATGTCGGCGCCGGTGAACGCCTGGCCCTGCTCGTCCGCGATCGTCGCGGCCGCCGTCAGCGCCATCTCGTACCCGGGCGCCACCAGCCCGTACACCCGGCCGTCGGCCGCGAGCGCGCACTCGCCGATCGCGTACACCGCCGGGTCGGACGTACGGCACTGCTCGTCGACCGCGATACCGCCGCGCTCGCCCACCGCCAGGCCGCAGTCGCGCGCCAGCTGGTCCCGGGGGCGTACGCCGGCGGAGAAGACCACCATGTCGGTCGCGACCGTCGTACCGTCCGACAGGGCCATGCCCGTCACCGAGCCGTTCTCGGTGAGCACCTCCTGCGTACCGGTTCCGGTGTGGACGATGAGGCCCATGTTCTCGATGGTGCGCAGCAGGGCCGCGCCGCCGCCCTCGTCGACCTGCACCGGCATCAGGCGCGGCGCGAACTCCACGATGTGCGTGTCCAGGCCCAGCCCCTTGAGCGCGCCCGCCGCCTCCAGGCCGAGCAGCCCGCCGCCGACCACCGCGCCGGTCCTCGCCGTCTTCGCGTACTCCTCGATGGCGAGGAGGTCCTCGATCGTCCGGTAGACGAAGCAGCCGGTCGCGTCCTTCCCCGGCACGGGCGGCACGAAGGGGTACGAGCCGGTCGCCAGGACGAGGGTGTCGTACGCGATCACGCGGCCGGCCCGCGAGGTGACCGTGCGCGCCTCGCGGTCGATGGTCTCGGCCGGGTCGTCCAGGTGCAGCTCGATCCCGTGCCGCGCCATGAAGCCGTCCTCGACCATGGACAGCTCGTCGGGCGTCCTGCCGTCGAAGTACGAGGTCAGGCGGACGCGGTCGTAGGCGGGGCGGGGCTCCTCGCACAGGACGACGATCCGCGCCCGCTCCGTGACGCCGCGCTCGGCGAGGGCCTCCAGGAAGCGCTGGCCGACCATGCCGTGGCCGACGAGGACGATGGTGGGCGTGTTCGGCACGTGGGCCATTTCAGGAGCCTCCGTCATGGGTGAGCAGGTGGAGCAGGGGCGCTTCCGGGAGGGCCTCGTCGCCCTCCCAGGCCCGGGCGAGCGCCCCGACCGCGCCGAGATCGCCGAGCAGGACGCCGCCGACGAGGCGGTCGCCGCGGACGACGACCTTGCGGTACGCGCCGCTCGTCGCGTCCGCCAGCTGCACGGTGTCGTCACCGGGCAGCGGCGTCGCCTCGCCGAACGCCGCCAGTTCGAGGGCGTCCATGGAGAGCCGGGTCAGCGCGCGGGTGCCCCGGTAGGCGCCGGTGCCGTGGGTCAGCACCTCGGTGAGGACGTCGGCCTGCTCCAGGGCGGCGCCGGCCAGCCCGTAGAGGCGGCCGTCGTGCTCGGCGCAGTCACCGATGGCGTGGATGTACGGGTCGGAGGTGCGCAGCTGGTCGTCGACGACGATGCCGCGCCGCACGTCGAGCCCGGCGTCCAGGGCGAGGCCGACGCGTGGCCGCACGCCGCACGCGATGACGACGACGCCGGCGTCGAGGACGAAGCCGTCGGCGAGCTCCACCGCCTGGACCGTGTCGTCCACGCAGCGCAGGCCGCGCACGCGGCACTCGGTGTGGACCTCCACGCCCAGGTCCGTCTCCAGGTGGCGGCGGAGCAGCCGGGAGGCTTCGGCGTCCAGCTGGCGCTCCATCAGGTGCTCGCCCTGCTGGGCCAGCACCACCTCGGCGCCCCGGGCGGCCAGCGCGCGGGCCGCCGACACGCCCAGCAGGCCGCCGCCGATCACCACCGCCCGCGTGCCGGGCGCCACCAGCGCGTCCAGCGCCAGGCAGTCGTCGAGCGTCCGGAACGCGTGCACCCCGGCCGGCAGCCGGTCGCCGCCGCCGAGCCCGCCCAGGCCGCGCAGCGGCGGGAGTACCGGGTTCGAGCCGGTGGCCAGAACCAGCCGGTCGTATGCGAACGCCTCGCCGCCCGCGCAGTGCACCACCCGGGCGGAACGGTCGATACCGGTCACCCGCACCTCGTGCCGCGCCCCGTCGTCGTGCGGGGACGGCAGGGCGATGACCTCGGGCCCGTACCGGCCGGCCAGGACGTCCGCGAGCAGCACCCGGTTGTAGGGCGCGTGCGGCTCCTCGCCGAGCAGGGTGACGGGCAGCCGCTCGGCCAGGCGAGCGCCCGCCGTGCCTCCGCCGACCACCACGATCCGTGAACTCATGCCCGTCAGCGTGCGTCGGCGGTGTTACCCGGCAGCATCCCGTTTGTTTCGCGCACGGAAAGCTGACCTCAGCGGGGGCCGGTGTCACCGGTGAGGGGCCGACGTGGGAGGTCAGGGGTGGGGGAAACCCGACCTTGGATCTCCGGGCAGGCACCATGGCCTGCCGCGTGGCGGTTCGGCCAGGCTTGAGCCATGAACGCCGTCAGCCTCGTGCTCACCGAACCGTTCCGCGCCGCCACCTGGAAGCGGGTCGCCTATCTGCTGCTCGCCCTCCCGGCGGGGCTGATCGGCATACCGCACCTCCTGGCCCGGCGGCTGCTCGACCGGGACATCGCCCGGCCGGCCGCGGGGCGGCTGGTGCTCCACGCGCTGCTCGCCACGCCGCTCAACGCGGTCGCCCTGGTCGTGACCGTGTACGGCTGGTCGCTGGTGCCGATGAACCTGGGCTGGCCGCTGAGGGCGGGCGACCCGGCGGAGGCGTGGGGCGGGCCGACGTTCGCGGGGGCGTGGGCGTTCCACGCGCTGATAGGCGGGGTGGGGTTCCTGCTGCTGATGCCCTGGGCGGGCCGCGGGCTCACCGCGCTCCAGGGGCGACTGGCGGTGCGTCTGCTCAAGGGCCGCTGACCGCCGGGCGTCCGTCGCGCACCTCAGAGGTACCTCAAGGCTTTCCCGTTCCGTGGACGGCACACCGATCCCGTCCCTAGGCTCGCGATCATGCCCGACATATCGCTGACCACCCTGGTCTTCCTCTGTGCGGCCGCTCTCGTGGCGGGCTGGATCGACGCCGTGGTGGGCGGTGGCGGGCTGCTCCTCCTGCCCGCCCTGCTGCTCGGCCTCCCGCACGTCCCGGCCGCCCACATCCTCGGCACCAACAAGGCGGTGGCCATCGTGGGGACGACGGGCGCCGCCGTCACCTACGTGCGCACAGCGCCGGTGCAGGTGAAGACGGCGGTACGGATCGGGCTGGCGGCGCTGGCCGGGTCCATGGGCGGCGCGTTCTTCGCCGCCGGCATCAGCAGTGACGTACTGCGACCGGTGATCATGGTGGTGCTGCTGGGCGTGGCGGCGTTCGTGATGCTGCGGCCGTCCTTCGGTACGGGGGAGGGCAAGGGGCCGGCGACCCGGGCGCGGGTCGTCACGGCGATCGTCCTCGTCGGCGGGGGGATCGGCTTCTACGACGGCCTCTTCGGGCCCGGCACCGGCACGTTCCTGGTGCTGGCGCTGACCGCCGTGCTCCACCTGGACCTGGTGACCGCCTCCGCCACGGCCAAGATCGTGAACGTGTGCACCAACGCGGGGGCGCTGGCGATGTTCGCGTACCAGGGGACGGTGCTGTGGCAGCTGGCGGCGCTGATGGCGGTGTTCAACCTGGCGGGCGGGCTGTTCGGGGCGCGGATGGCGCTGCGCAAGGGCGCCGAGTTCGTGCGGGGCGTGCTGCTGGTGGTGGTCTTCTCGCTGGTCGCCAAGCTGGCGTTCGACCAGTGGAGCTAGGTGTGTGCGGCACCCGCGTCCGAACCTGGAACAAGGCCCGGCTTCGCGGTGAACGGGTTGTTCCGGCAAGATGATCTGCGCTCCGTCGCATGGACGGTGGCCCGCAACGTCGTCGACGGCGTCCCGGTCTGACCGTCCCTCACCGGACCCCGATCAGATGGGCGTACGCGACGACGTTGCCCTGGTAGCCGGTCTTCCTGTCGAACGCGCCGCCGCAGGTGATCACCCGTAGCTCGGCACGGTCGGCGGGCCCGTAGACCTTCCGGTCGGGGAAGTCCTCGTTCGCGTACACCTCGATCGCGTCGATGGTGAAGACGGCGGTCCGGCCGTCGCGGCGGGTGACTTCGATGCGGTGGCCCTTCTTGAGGGCGCCGAGGGCGTAGAAGACGGCGGGGCCCTCGGCGTTGTCGACATGGCCGGCGACGATGGCGGTGCCCTTGGCGCCGGGCGGGGTGCCGTCCTTGTACCAGCCGGCGATGCCGGGGTTGCCCGAGGGCGGAACCTCCAGGCTGCCGTCGGCAGCGAGGCCCAGGCGCATCACGGGGGCGTCGACGCCGATCTCGGGGATCCGGATACGGACCGGCGCGGAGGCGGGCAGGGGGTCGGCGGCCGCGTCGGTGTGCTGGTGCGGCCCGGCGGCGAAGGCCTCGGCGGCGGTCGGGACGGGCGGGGTCAGGTCCGCGGAGCCGTTCTGGACGAGCCAGAGGCCGACGCACGCGGCGATGGCTATGCCCCAGCCCTTGCCCTTCGTCCCGGTGCCGTTTCCCGTCTCGCTTCCCGGCTCGCTCCTGGTGTCGTCGGTCATGGCTGCCCTCGCGGGGGATGGGGCTCCCCGCCCGCGCCGCGGCCTCGGGGACACACGCGGCGGGGGCGGGGAGCGGGGCGGGGGGATGGGGACGGACCCCGTCAGCTGTCCTGCGCGCCGCTCGCCCGGCGGCGCAGGAGCCAGACCCCGCCGACGGCGGAGGCGGCCAGCACTGCCACTCCCGCCGCGATCTGGGTGGTGTCGGGGCCGACGCTGCCGCCCACCCCGGTCTTCACATGGCCGCTGGGCGCATGGCCGCTCTGGTCGTGGCCGCCCTGGTCGTGGCCGCCGGAGCTGTACCCGCCCGAGTCGTGTCCGCCCGTGCCGCCCGAGCTGTGGCCGCCGCCGTGCTTGACCACCAGGTCACCGCCGGCCGTCTTGCCGTTGTCGCAGGCCACGCTGATCGAATAGGTGCCCGGCTTGGTGTGGGCGGGCACCCGGAACTGGCCGACCACGACCTCCTTGTGGGTGCCCGGCGACAGGTCGAACTCGCCCGCGCCGAGGGACCCGGCGTCACCGATGCCATGGCCCTTCTTGCCGCAGGCGGTGGTGTTGACCGTGACGGTCTCGCCCGGCTCGGCGGTCGACGGGTACACCTCCAGCTTCCCGAAGTCACCGGCGTACGCGGCGTACGCGCCCGGCGAGGCGAGGGCGCCGAGCGAGACGACCGCCAGCGCGGTACCGGTCAGCAGGCGGGCAGTGGTGCGCATGGGGTCCTCCGGGCGCGAGGGGCGGTGTCCGCGAGGGGCGGTGTCCTTGTCCCATGGGTAAGGCCACGGGACGCGCACCCGCCTGCTGATGCCCCATCAGTTGCCCGGTGCGCCGCGCCCAGGACCCGGCGTACTCCCAGGTCAGCGCCGCTTCGCGGCCCGCCGCGCCCGGCCCGCCCCGAACGGGTGACTCACATACCGGACGGGACGCGGAAACCGGACGTGTCGAGGTCGAAATCGAACGGCGCGGGCACGTGCAGGGTGTGGCCGAACGGCACGGTCGTGCGGGAGCGGTAGCCGCGGGGGGAGGGGTCCCAGAACGCGGTGATCTCCTCGTCCCGCATGTCGAGGACCAGGTATACGGGCACCTGGCGGCCGTACGCGGCCAGCTTGTCCTGCCAGTCGACGTCTCGCTCGGAGGCGGTGGCCGGCTCGGCGACGAGCGCGAGGGCTTCACCGTCCACGTGCCTGCCGGGACCGGCGAACGCTGTCTCTTCGGCCACGAACAGCTCGGGGCCGAAGGCCCGTTCGGACGCTGTGAGCCGAAACAGGAAGGGGGCGGTCTCCGTGGCGTATCCCTCGGGCGTGTGAGGTTCCAGCAGCCTGCGAAGGGACCGCATGGACAGCAGTTCTCGAGCCCTCGGCCACGGCGACACGATGATCTTCCCCCGGAAGAGCTCGGCCTTGTAGCCGTCAGGTGTGTCCAGCTCCGCCGCGACCCGGAGCATGTCCTCGAACGTTCCGGGCTCGCTCGTGAGCGTCACCGCACTCCTCCCTCGATTGCAGAGCGTTCCCCGTCCACGCTAGCGCCGAGCCCACCGCCCGGCTCGGCCGTCGGGGCGGCCTCCCTCGTACGAGCGGGAAAGAGGGGCTTGACCTCAAGTTTAGTTGAGGTACGAGGCTGCTCGGCATGGAGATCACCAAGAGCTCACCGCTCTCGCTCGCCGTCATCGTCGCCAGCAACCGCGAAGGCCGCTTCGGGCCCGTCATCGCCGACTGGTTCCTCGCCCACGCCACCCGGCACACCGACTTCACCGTCGACGTCATCGACCTCGGCGACCCCGGCACCGACCTGCCCACCGCCCTGTCCTACAACCCCGCCCCCGCCGTCCGCGACCGGCTCGCCAAGGTCAGCCCCCGGCTCGCCGCCGCCGACGCCTTCGTCGTCCTCACCCCCGAGTACAACCACTCCTTCCCCGCCTCCCTCAAGAACCTCATCGACTGGCACTACACCGAATGGCAGGCCAAGCCCGTCGGCTTCGTCTCCTACGGCGGCATGTCCGGCGGCCTGCGCGCCGTCGAGCAACTGCGCCAGGTCTACGCCGAGATGCACGCCGTGACCGTCCGCGACACCGTCTCCTTCCACAACGCCCACGGCCACTTCAACGACGACGGCCGCCACAAGGACCCCACCGCCCCCGACGCCGCCGCCAAGACGATGCTGGACCAGCTCGCCTGGTGGGGCCACGCCCTGCGGGACGCCAAGTCCGTCCGTCCGTACGGCAGCTGAGCCATGTTGCTGCGACTGCTCCGCGCCCACCTGCGCCCCTACCGGCGGACGATCGCGCTGGTCGTCGTCCTCCAGCTGATCCAGTCCCTCGCCACCCTGTGCCTGCCCACCCTCAACGCCGACATCATCAACAACGGCGTGCTGCGCGGCGACACCGACCGCGTCCTGTCCACCGGCGGCCTGATGCTCGCCGTCACCCTCCTCCAGATCCTCGCCGCCGCCACCGCCGTCTACTTCGGCGCCCGCGTCGCCATGGGCGTCGGCCGCGACCTGCGCGCCGCCGTCTTCCGCCGCGTACAGGACTTCTCCGTACGCGAGATGGGACGCTTCGGCGCCGCGTCCCTGATCACCCGCACCACCAACGACGTGACGCAGGTGCAGACCCTCGCCGTACTCGCGCTGACCATGCTGGTCGCCGCGCCGCTGATGTGCCTCGGCGGCATCGTCATGGCCGTCGGACAGGACGTGCCGCTCGCGCTGCTGATCGTGCTGTTCGTGCCGCTCCTCGCCGGGGCCGTCGGCCTCATCGTGCGCCGCCTGCCGCCGATGTTCCGGGGCATGCAGGAGCGCATCGACCAGGTCAACCGCGTCATGCGCGAGCAGATCACCGGCATCCGCGTGGTCCGCGCCTTCGTCCGCGACCGCCACGAGCAGTACCGGTTCGCCGGCGCCAACGCCGAGCTGCTGACCGTCGCGCTGCGCTCCGGCCGCCTGATGGCCCTGATGTTCCCGACCGTCCTGCTGGTGTGGGAGGCGGCCACCGTCGCCATCATCTGGTTCGGGGGGCTCAGGCTGGACTCCGGCTCCCTCCAGGCCGGTTCGCTGATCGCCTTCCTCGGCTACCTGATGCAGATCCTGATGTCCGTGATGATGACGATGTTCCTGCTGATGCAGACCCCGCGCGCCGAGGTCAGCGCCGAACGCATCCAGGAGGTCCTCGACACCGAACCGTCCGTCGCCCCGCCACCCGCACCGGTACGGGAACTGCGCGGCCCCGGCCGGCTCGACATCCGCGCCGCCGACTTCAGCTACCCCGGCGCCGAGGAACCCGTCCTCCGCGCCGTCGACCTCACCGCCGGCCCCGGCCGCACCACCGCCGTCATCGGCTCCACCGGCAGCGGCAAGACGACTCTGCTCAACCTGGTGCCCCGGCTGTTCGACACCACCGGCGGGGAGGTCCACATCGGCGGCGTCGACGTCCGCGACCTCGACCCGCGCCTGCTGGCCCGCACCGTCGGACTCGTCCCGCAGAAGCCGTACCTCTTCTCGGGGACGATCGCCACCAACCTGCGGTACGCGAACCCCGACGCCACCGACGACGACCTGTGGCACGCCCTGGAGGTCGCCCAGGCCGCCGACTTCGTACGGAAACTGGAGCACGGCCTGGACGCCCCCGTCTCCCAGGGCGGCACCAACCTCTCCGGCGGGCAGCGCCAGCGCCTCGCCATCGCCCGCGTCCTGGCCGCCCGGCCCGCCATCTACCTGTTCGACGACTCGTTCTCCGCCCTCGACTACGCCACCGACGCCCGGCTGCGCGCCGCCCTGAAGGACGAGACCGCCGACGCGACCGTCGTCATCGTCGCCCAGCGCGTGGCCACCATCCGCGACGCCGACCGGATCGTCGTCCTCGACCAGGGCCGGGTCGTCGGCACCGGCACCCACGACGAGCTCATGCGGGACAACCACACCTACCGGGAGATCGTCCTCTCCCAGCTCACCGAGGAGGAAGCCGCATGAGTACGTCACCGAGCCGCGCCCCCGAACGCCGTGGCCCGGCCGTCCAGCAACGAGGCCCCGGCCTCAGCCCCCCATCCCTCGAACGGTCCCTGGACTTCCGCCGCTCCGGGCTCAGGCTCCTCAAGACCCTCGCCCCCGAACGCCACCGCGTCCTCGGCGTCCTCGCCGCCGGCACCGCCGCCGTCGCCCTGGCCGTCACGTCCCCGAAGATCCTCGGCCACGCCACCGACCTCGTCGTCACCGGTGCGGCAAGCCCCGCCGGCGTCGACTTCCGGGCCGTCGGCCAGGCCCTCGCCGCCGCCCTCGGGGTGGTCGCCGCCTCCGCCGCCCTCACCTGGGTCCAGCTGCGGCTCGCGATGACCGTCGTCCAGCGCACCGGCCACCGGCTGCGCGAGCGGGCCCAGGCGAAACTGGCGCGGCTGCCGCTCGCGTACTTCGACAAGCAGCCGCGCGGCGAGATCCTCAGCCGTGCCACCAACGACATCGACAACATCACCCAGACCATGCAGCAGGCCTTCGGCCAGATGGTGCGGGCCCTGCTCACCATCGTGGGCGTGCTGGCCATGATGTTCTGGATCTCGCCCCTGCTGGCGCTGATCGCCCTCGCGACCGTCCCCGTCTCCGTCGTCGTCGCCACCCTCATCGGCAAGCGCGCCCAGCCGCAGTTCGTCCGGCAGTGGTCCGTCACCGGCAGGCTCAACGCCCACGTGGAGGAGATGTACACCGGCCACGCCGAAGTCCTCGTCTTCGGCCGCAAGCAGCAGGCCGTCGACGCCTTCGACGAGCTGGGCGAGCAGCTGTACGTGTCGAGCTTCCGCGCCCAGTTCATCTCCGGGTTCATCCAGCCCGCGATGACCTTCGTCGGCAACCTCAACTACGTACTGATCGCGGTGGTCGGCGGGCTGCGGGTGGCGTCCGGGACGCTGTCCGTCGGAGACGTCCAGGCCTTCGTCCAGTACTCGTACGAGTTCAACGGCCCCATCACCCAGGTCGCCGCCATGGCCAACCTCCTCCAGTCGGGCGTCGCCTCCGCCGAGCGGGTCTTCGACCTGCTGGACGCGGAGGAGGAGGAACAGGGACCGGCCCCTTCGACACGTGCACGGAAGCGGGAGGGCCGGGTCTCCTTCGAGAACGTCGCCTTCCGCTACGAGCCGGGAACGCCCCTCATCGAGGACCTGTCGCTCACGGTCGAACCCGGCCGGACCGTCGCGATCGTCGGCCCGACCGGCGCCGGGAAGACCACGCTCGTCAACCTGCTGATGCGGTTCTACGAAACGACCGGCGGCCGCATCCTCCTCGACGGCGCCGACATCTCCACCATGTCGCGCGACGAACTGCGCTCCGGCATCGGCATGGTCCTCCAGGACACCTGGCTGTTCGGCGGCACGATCGCCGACAACATCGCGTACGGGGTGCCCGGCGAGGTGCCGCGCGAGCGGATCGTCGAGGCGGCCATGGCCACCCACGCCGACCGGTTCGTCCGTACGCTCCCCGACGGCTACGACACGGTGATCGAGGACGGCGGGGAGGGCCTCAGCGCGGGCGAGAAGCAACTCCTCACCATCGCCCGGGCCTTCCTCACCGAGCCCTCGATCCTCGTCCTCGACGAGGCGACCAGCTCCGTCGACACCCGCACCGAAGTGCTGATCCAGCGCGCCATGTCGTCGCTGCGCCAGGGGCGGACGTCGTTCGTGATCGCGCACCGGCTCTCCACCATCCGGGACGCCGACGTCATCCTGGTGATGGAGGCGGGCCGCATCGTCGAGCAGGGCACGCACGACGAGCTGCTGGCGGCCGGGGGTGCGTACGCTCGGCTGTACGCGGCGCAGTTCGCCGCCGTGGCGTGACGACGACAGGCGGAGGAGAGAGACGTGACGCTGGCCCTGACCGTACTGACCACGACCGACAGCGCCGACAAGGCCCAGGAGCTGGCCCGTGGCGCGGTGGAGGCGCGGCTCGCCGCCTGCGCGCAGGTCTCCGGCCCCGTCACCTCCGTCTACCACTGGCAGAACGCCATCGAGACCAGCCAGGAGTGGCAGGTGTTCTTCAAGACGACGGAGGCCTGCTACGGCGCGCTGGAGGCGCACATCACCGCGACGCACGACTACGACACGCCCGAGATCATCGCCACCCCGGTGGTCCGGGGCAGCGCGGCGTACCTGGCGTGGCTCCAGCAGGAGACGTCGGCGCGATGAGGGAACTGCCGTTCTTCGTGTACGGGACGCTGCGCCCCGGCGAGTACAACCACGACCTGTTCCTGCGCGGCCGTACGGCGGCGGAGGAACCGGCCCGGCTGGCGGGCGCCCTGCTGTACGAGGGGCCCGGCTACCCGTATCTCGTGCGAGGCGCGGGGGAGGTGGCGGGCGAGCTGATCAGCGCCGCGCCGGGCGGGTACGAGGCCCTCGTCTCCGTACTGGACCGCCTGGAGCACGGGTACGAGCGGCAGGTGTGCGAGGTGGTGCGGGTACGGGACGGGGCGATGGTCCGGGCGTGGGTGTACGTCGCCACGCCCGCCGTCCGGCTGGGGGAGCCGATAGCGGGCGGGGACTGGCTCAGCCGGCGCCGGGACGTACGGCTTCCAGACGTACCGCGCACACCTTGAACTCGGGCATCCGGGAAGTCGGGTCGAGCGCCGGGTTGGTGAGCGTGTTCGCCCGCCCCTCCCCGGCCCAGTGGAACGGCATGAACACCGTGTCCGGCCGGATGCCCGTGGTGATCCGCGCGGGCGCCACGGCCCGCCCCCGGCGCGACACCACCGCGACCGGCTCGCCCTCGGCGACGCCCAGCCGGTCGGCCAGGCGCGGGTGCAGCTCCACGAACGGCCCGGGCGCGGCGGCGTTCAGCTCGGCGACGCGCCGGGTCTGGGCGCCCGACTGGTACTGCGACACCACCCGCCCGGTCGTCAGCACCACCGGGTACTCCTCGTCCGTCTCCTCGCCCGCCGCCCGGTGCGTGACCGGCACGAACCGCGCCCGTCCGTCGGGTGTGGCGAACCGCTCCAGGAACAGCCGGGGCGTACCGGGGTGGTCGGGCTCGGGGCACGGCCAGAAGACGCCGTCCTCCTCCGCGATGCGGCGGTAGGTGATGCCCGCGTAGTCGGCGGGGCCACCGGCCGAGGCGCGGCGCAGCTCGTCGAAGACCTCCTCCGGGTCGGTGGGGAAGCCCTTCTCCCACCCGAGCAGCCCGGCCAGCGCGTGCATCACCTCCAGGTCGCTCCGTACGTGCGCGGGCGGCGTGATGGCCCGGCGGCGCAGCAGGACGCGGCCTTCGAGGTTGGTGAGGGTGCCGGTCTCCTCCGCCCACTGGGTGACGGGCAGGACGACGTCGGCGAGCGCGGCGGTCTCGGACAGGACGACGTCCGCGACGGCCAGGAAGTCCAGGGACTCGATCCGCTCCTGGATGTGTGCGGCGCGCGGCGCGGACACGACCGGGTTGGAGCCCATCAGCAGCAGGGCCTTGATGTCGGTGCCGAGCGCGTCGAGGAGTTCGTATGCGCTGCGCCCCGGCCCCGGGAGGGTGTCGGGGTCGACGCCCCAGACGCCGGCGACGTGCGCGCGGGCGGCGGGGTCGTCGAGCTTGCGGTAGCCGGGCAGCTGGTCGGCCTTCTGCCCGTGCTCGCGCCCGCCCTGCCCGTTGCCCTGCCCGGTCAGGCAGCCGTACCCGGACAGGGGCCGGCCGGCGCGGCCGGTGGCCAGGCACAGGTTGATCCAGGCGCCTACGGTGTCGGTGCCCTTGGACTGCTGCTCGGGCCCGCGCGCGGTCAGCACCATCGCGTTCTCGGGCTCGCAGAACATCCGTACCGCCTCCCGCAGCTGCGGCACGGGTACGCCTGTGATGCGCTCGACGAGCGCGGGCCAGTGGGACATGGCGGCGGCGCGGGCGTCGGCCCAGCCGGCCGTACGGCCGGCGATGAACTCCTCGTCCGTCCGCCCCTCCGCCACGACCAGGTGCAGCAGCCCGAGCGCGAGCGCCAGGTCGGTGCCGGGGCGGGGTGAGAGGTGCAGGTCGGCCTGCTCGGCGGTGCGGGTGCGGCGGGGGTCGACGACGATGAGCCTGCCGCCGTTCTCCTTCAGCTCGGTGAGGTACCGCAGCGCGGGGGGCATCGTCTCGGCCAGGTTCGACCCGACGAGGATCACGCAGCCGGTGCGGGGGATGTCCTCCAGCGGGAACGGCAGCCCCCGGTCGAGCCCGAAGGCGCGCTGGTGGGCGGCGGCGGCGGACGACATGCAGAACCGGCCGTTGTAGTCGATCTGCGACGTGCCCAGCACCAGCCGGGCGAACTTCCCCAGCGTGTACGCCTTCTCATTGGTGAGCCCGCCGCCGCCGAACACCCCGACGGCGTCGACCCCGTGCTTCTCCCTGGTGCCGCGCAACCCGTCGGCGACGGCACGCAGGGCCTCCTCCCAGGAGGCGGGTTCGAGCCTGCCTGTGGCGGGGCGTCGGACCAGGGGCCCGTCCAGCCTGACCCGGGAGGAGAGCACTGCGGGTGCGGTACGTCCCTTACCGCACAGGGCGCCCCGGTTGACGGGGAAGTCCGCGCGCTCCACCACCTCGACGCCGTCGCCGGCGGGCCGGAGGTTCATCCCGCACTGCAGGGCGCAGTACGGGCAGTGCGTGGGGGTGGTGGCGGTGAGCATGCCCCCGAGCATGCGACGCGCGTGTTACGGCCACCGACACGGCGCATTACATACCCGGTACGGCGGGCTCCGCCCAGACAGGCCGTAACGGTGAGGGCCCATGCCCCCCGCTTGGGCGGCCCAGGCGCAGGGGGCGGCCCGGTCACCGCCGCAGTGCCTCCGCCACGCCCTTTTCCTCCCGGCCCAGGAACGTCGGGTCCGGTTTCAGGGCCGCGTCCAGCGCCGCCTTCCCGGCCGCCACCAGCTCCCGGGCCCCGCCGTAGTACCAGACCGAGTCGCGCGGCTCGTCGACCCCGACGCCGTACGCGTCGATGCCCGCCGCCTGGCAGAGCGCGACCGCGCGGCGGATGTGGAAGCCCTGGGTCACCAGCACCGCCTGGTCGACGCCGAAGATCCTCTTCGCGCGGACGCACGAGTCCCAGGTGTCGAAGCCCGCGTAGTCGCTGACGATCCGCCCGTCCGGTACGCCCCGCTCCCTCAGGTACACGCGCATGGCGTCGGGCTCGTCGTACTCGGCGCGGCTGTTGTCCCCGGTGACCAGGACGACCCTGACCTTGCCGTCCCGGTACAGCGCGGCGGCGGTGTCGAGCCGGTGCGCCAGGTACGGGGTCGGGCGGCCCTTCCACAGGCCGGCCCCGAAGACGACGGCGACGTCCCGCGCGGGCACGTCCGCCGTCGTACGCAGCCGGCTGTCGGCGACGGCGTGCATCCAGGTCGCGGGCGTGAGCGCCAGGACGCACCCGAGCATGGCGCCCTGCACCAGCCGCCGCTTCCCCCGCCGGTCCGCCGGCCACTTCAGCCGCCGTATGCCTCTCGTGGACATCCCCCACCTCCGTCTCTTCCGACGCGGCAGCGGCCCGCCCGGTTCACTGCGGCACGTGTGATCTCGACGGCGGCCGGCCCCCGTACAGGAGGGCGGCGAGCCCCGCGCCCAGGAGACCGCCGAGGAGCTGGGCGGCGATGAAGCCCGGCATCGAGGCGGGCGCGATACCGGTGAACGAGTCGGTGAGGGACCGGCCGACCGTCGCGGCCGGGTTCGCGAACGAGCTGGAGGAGGTGAACCAGATCGCGGCGGCGATGTACGCGGCGACCGCGACCGGCGCGAGCTGGGCGCGCCCGATGCGGTCCAGGCCCTGGATGAGGAGCACCAGGCCGGCCGTGGCGACGGTCTCGCCGAGCAGCAGGTGCCCGTCGGACCGCACCTGCGTGGACCAGCTGCCGGGGGCCCGCCCGAACATGGCTTCCGCGAGCAGGGCGCCCGAGACCGCCCCGGCCAGCTGGGCGGTGATGTAGAGGGCGACTTCCCGGCCGGTCAGGCCGTCGCGGGAGCGCCGCCCGGTCCACCAGACGGAGAGGGTGACGACCGGGTTGAGGTGGGCTCCGGAGACCGGGGCGAACAGGGCGATGACGAGCCCGAGCCCGATCGCCGAGGCCAGTGAGTTGGCCAGTAGCTGTACCCCGACGTCGTGGCTGAGGCCGGTGGCCTGGATGCCCGAGCCGATGATGACCGCCACGAGCGCCCCGGTGCCGACGAGTTCCGCGACAGCGCGGCGTGGCAGCGCCCTCTGCGTACCACCCATGAAACCCCCACTTCCTTCCAGCGGAAAACATCTTCCACGTTTCGAAAAGAATGTAGCGGGTAAAAGAGATCGTTCTCTGCCCCACGCCCTGGCACGATGCCCCGTGTGACCACATCCGGCCCCTGGGCCCGGGCAGCCGCCCGCAACAACGCCGAGTGGTGCGCCGCCCTGTGCCGCGCCCACGGCCTGGGCGCCGGTACGTTCGGCGACCGCGCCTGGACGCACCCGCGCCGGACGCCGCCGTACTACCCGGACGCGGTCACCCTCGTACCGGGCGCCGCCGCGCACGAGGTACTCGACCGCATCGACCGGAGCGCGCCGGGCTGCTCCGTCAAGGACAGCTTCGCCACCCTCGACCTCACCGGGCACGGCTTCGAGCCGCTCTTCGACGCCCAGTGGATCCACCGCCCCGCCGGCGCGCCCGCCCCGCAGCCCGAGGGCGCCGCACCCTGGGCGCCCGTGCGGACCGCCGCCGGACTCACCGCCTGGGAAACCGCCTGGAGCGGCGGTGACGACCCCCTCGGCCTCTTCCGCCCCGCACTCCTGGCCGACCCGGCGACCACCGTGCTCGCGGGCCGCGCGCCGGACGGCCGCATCGTCGCCGGGGCGGTCGTCAGCCACAGCACCGGCATGAACGGTGTGTCCAACCTCTTCGGCACCGACCCCTGGCCCGGCTGCCTCGCCGCCCTCGCCCGCCGCCACCCCGGCACCCCGGTCGTCGGCTACGAGCACGGCGACGACCTGGCCGCCGCCCTCCGCCACGGCTTCACGGCCACCGGCACCCTCCGTATCTGGGTCTCCCGCGCCTGAGCCACCTCCGGTGAGCCGGTGGAAAACACCCGTCACCCCCGCGCAACGACCCGGCAACACCCACCCGCCACCATCGGTTCATGACGCAGCCGGCCGATCCCCGCGAGCCCCGAACCCTCGACGTCACCGCCGGCACCGCCCAGCTGCTCACCCGCATCACCTCCCAGCTGGGCACCCAGCTGACCCGTCTCCACCTCAACGCAGCGAACGGAACGCGCAGGCCCATGAGCACACCCCACCTGCCCACCCTCGTCGCCGTCGCCCACGGCAGCCGCGACCCCCGCGCGCTCACCACCGTGAACGCCCTGCTCGACCGGGTCCGCGAACTCCGGCCAAGCCTGCCCGTCCGGCTCGGCCACATCGAACTGAACGCCCCGCTGCTCGACCACACCCTCGCCGGCCTGGACGGCGGCGACGCCGTCCTCGTACCCCTCCTCCTCAGCCGCGGCTACCACGTCAAGCACGACCTGCCCGGCGCCGCCGCCACCGCACCCCACCTGCGCGTGCGCGTCGCCGCCCCGCTCGGCCCCCACCCCCTGCTCGTCGAAGCGCTCCACGCCCGGCTCACCGAAGCCGGCTGGCGCACCGCGCACGGCACCAGCCGCTCCACCGGCGTCGTCCTCGCCGCCGCCGGATCCCGCGACCCCGACTCGGCCGCCGACACCCGCCGTACCGCCGGGCTGCTCAGCGAACGCCTCGGCGGCGTGCCCGTCGTCCCCGCGTACGCCTCCGCCGCCTCGCCCACCGTCCCCGAAGCCGTCCGCGCGCTCACCGCCCGAGGCCGCCACCGCATAGCCGTCGCCTCCTACTTCACCGCCCCCGGCCTGTTCGCCACCCGCAGCGCGGCCGCCGCCCCCTGGCTCGCCGCCGCGCCCCTCGGCGCCCACGCCGCCCTCGCCCGACTCGTGCTCCACCGCTACGACCAGGCCCTCACCACCACCCCCGTCCCGGCCGGCTCCTCCCAACTGGTCCCCGCCTGACCGGTTCACTGTCAGTCCCTGCGGTTACCTTCAGTGCATGAACGGCATGGACGGCAACGGCATGGACGGTACGTACGACGAGGCGGCCACCGAGCGCTGGGCCCCCGAGCCCGACAAGCGCCCGGGCCGCACCGCGTTCCAGCGGGACCGCGCACGCGTGCTGCACTCGGGCGCGCTGCGGCGGCTGGCCGGCAAGACCCAGGTCGTCACCCCCGGCTCCCGCAGTCACGCCTGGGACCCCAGTCCACGCACCCGGCTCACCCACTCCCTGGAGTGCGCCCAGGTCGGCAGGGAGCTGGGCGCCGCCCTCGGCTGCGACCCCGACCTCGTCGAGGCCGCCTGCCTCTCGCACGACATGGGCCACCCGCCCTTCGGGCACAACGGCGAACAGGCCCTGAACGACTTCGCCAAGGACTGCGGCGGCTTCGAGGGCAACGCCCAGTCGCTGCGCCTGCTCACCCGCATCGAACCCAAGCGGTTCGTCCACGACGAGGCGTCCGGCGAGCTCGTCAGCGTCGGGCTCAACCTCACCCGCGCCGCACTCGACGCCGCCACCAAATACCCCTGGCCGCGCGGCGGCCACCCCACCGACCCCGACTCGCCCAAATTCGGGGTGTACGAGGACGACCTGCCCGTCTTCGACTGGGTACGGCAGGGCGCCCCCGAGCACGGCCGGTGCTTCGAGGCCCAGGTCATGGACTGGTCCGACGACGTCGCCTACTCCGTGCACGACTTCGAGGACGGCCTCCACGCCGGCCACGTCGACCCCAACCTCCTCCTCGCCGAACCGGAGCGCGCCGACATCTGGCGCGTCGCCATCGGGCGGTACGTGCCCGCAGGCACCGACCCCCAGGAGCTGGCCGACGCCCTGGACCGGCTCATGGAACAGGAGTGGTGGCCGCACGGCTACGACGGCACGGCCATCGCCCAGGCCCGCCTCAAGGACGCCACCAGCCAGCTCATCGGCCGCTTCTGCCTCGCCGCCGAGGCCGCCACCCGCCGGGCGTACGGCACCGGCCGCCTCACCCGGTACGCCGCCGAACTGGTCGTACCGCGCGAGACCCGCACCGAGTGCGCGGTCCTCAAGGCCGTCGCCGACCGGTACGTGATGCAGCGCGCCGAGCAGGAGGCGCTGCGCGCCGACCAGCGCATCGTGCTCGCCGAGCTGGCCGAGGCGCTCACCGCCCGCGCGCCCGAGGGCCTGGACCCGCAGTTCCGCGCGCTGTTCGACACGGCGCCCGACGACCGGGCCCGCAAGCGGGTGATCGTCGACCAGATCGCCTCGCTCACCGACGCCTCCGCCCGCACCCTGCACTCCCGCCTCACCAGCCGCCGCTGAGCCCCTGCTCCGTGTCCTACGTCCTCTTCCAACATCACGCTCCGTACGGGACGCTGCTGGGGGATGGCGGCGTAGCGTGACAATCCCGGAACCTTCAGGAGGCAAGAAGTGGTCGACGCAGATCAGACCTTCGTCATCGTCGGCGGGGGACTGGCCGGGGCCAAGGCGGCGGAAACACTCCGCTCCGAAGGGTTCACCGGCCGCGTGATCCTCATCGGTGACGAGGTCGACCCACCCTACGAGCGCCCGCCCCTGTCCAAGGGCTACCTCGCGGGGAAGGAGCCTCGCGAGAAGGCGTTCGTCCACGAGTCCGCCTGGTACGCGGAGCAGGACATCGAGCTCCACCTCGGCCAGCCCGTCACCACCGTCGACCGTGCCGCCAGGACGGTACGCCTCGGCGACGGCACCACCATCGGTTACGACAAGCTGCTGCTGGCCACCGGCTCCGAGCCGCGCCGCCTCGACATCCCCGGCACCGACCTCGCCGGCGTCCACCACCTGCGCCGCCTCGCCCACGCCGATCTGCTCCAGGGGACCCTCGCCGCGCTCGGCCGCGACAACGGCCACCTGGTCATCGCCGGCGCCGGCTGGATCGGCCTGGAGGTCGCCGCCGCCGCGCGCGGATACGGCGCCGAGGTCACCGTCGTCGAACCGGACCCCACCCCCCTCCACCACGTCATCGGCCCTGAACTCGGCCAGCTCTTCGCCGACCTGCACGCCGGGCACGGAGTCCGCTTCCGCTTCGGCGTCCGCCTCACCGAGATCGTCGGCCAGGACGGCATGGTGCTCGCCGCCCGCACCGAGGACGGCGAGGAGCACCCCGCCCACGCCCTCCTCGTCGCCGTCGGCGCCGCCCCGTGCACCGCCCTCGCCGAGAACGCGGGCCTCGCCCTGGTCGACCGCGCCCACGGCGGCGGCATCGCCGTCGACGCCTCGCTGCGCACCTCCGACCCGGACATCTACGCCGCCGGTGACGTGGCCGCCGCCGAGCATCCCCTCCTCCACACCCGGCTGCGCGTCGAACACTGGGCCAACGCCCTGAACGGCGGCCCCGCCGCCGCCCGCGCCATGCTCGGCCAGGACGTCTCCTACGACCGCGTCCCGTACTTCTACTCCGACCAGTACGACCTGGGCATGGAGTACAGCGGCTGGGCGCCGCCCGGCTCGTACGACCAGGTCGTGCTGCGCGGCGACGTGGGCAGGCGGGAGTTCATCGCGTTCTGGCTGAAGGACCGCCGCGTGCTGGCCGGGATGAACGTGAATGTGTGGGAAGTCACAGGAGACATCCAGGACCTCGTCCGTTCCCGTACGCCCGTGGACCCCGAGGCCCTCGCCGATCCCTCCACACCGCTCGGGGATGTCCTTCCCCGGCCGTAAGATTCAGCACGTGGCAGGCGGCAGGATCAACGACGACGACGTGAAGGCGGTACGGGACGCGGTCCCGATCGACGCCGTCGTGTCCGAGTACCTCCAGCTGCGCAGCGCCGGCGGCGGCAACCTCAAGGGTCTGTGCCCCTTCCACGACGAGAAGTCCCCCTCCTTCCAGGTCAGCCCCAGCAAGGGTCTCTTCCACTGCTTCGGCTGCCAGGAGGGCGGGGACACCATCGCCTTCGTGATGAAGATCGACCACCTGTCCTTCTCGGAGACGGTCGAGCGCCTCGCCGCCAAGGCGGGCATCACCCTGCGGTACGAGGAGGGCGGGTACAACCCCGGCCACCAGCGGGGCGAGCGGATCCGGCTCATCGAGGCCCACAAGGCCGCCGCCCAGTTCTACGTCGAGCAACTGGACAGCGCCGAAGCCGAGATCGGGCGGAAGTTCCTCGCGGAGCGCGGCTTCGACCAGGCCGCCGCCCAGCACTTCGGCGTCGGCTACAGCCCGGCCGGCTGGGACCACCTCACCCGCCACCTGCGCGGCAAGGGCTTCACCGACAAGGAACTGCTCGTCTCCGGGCTCTCCCAGGAATCCCGCCGCAGCCCCATCGACCGCTTCCGCGGCCGCCTGATGTGGCCCATCCGGGACGTCGGCGGGGACGTCGTCGGCTTCGGCGCGCGCAGACTCCGCGACGACGACAACGGACCCAAGTACCTCAACACCCCCGAAACCCCCATCTACAAGAAGTCCCAGGTGCTGTACGGCATCGACCTGGCCAAGAAGGACATCGCCAAGTCCAGCCGGGCCGTCGTCGTCGAGGGCTACACCGACGTCATGGCCTGCCACCTCGCCGGCGTCACCACCGCCATCGCCACCTGTGGCACCGCCTTCGGCAGCGACCACATCAAGATCCTCCGCCGGCTGCTGATGGACAACGGCTCGGCCCGCGTCATCTTCACCTTCGACGGCGACGCCGCCGGCCAGAAGGCCGCGCTGCGGGCCTTCGAGGACGACCAGAAGTTCGCGGCCGAGACGTACATCGCCATCGCCCCGGACGGCATGGACCCGTGCGACCTGCGCCTCGCCAAGGGCGACGACGCGGTCGCCGACCTCGTCGAGCCCCGCACCCCGCTGTTCGAGTTCGCGCTGCGCCAGATCGTGGGCCGGTACGACCTGGAGACCCCGGCCGGCCGCGCCGCCGCCCTCGACGAGGCCGCGCCCATCGTCGCCCGCATCAAGAACATCGCCTCCCAGCACGAGGTCGCCGTGCAGCTCGCCGGCATGGTCGGCATCCTCGACACCCAGTTCGTCGTCAAGCGCGTCGCCCAGTTCGCCCGCTGGGCCAGGGACCGCGGCGGCCGGGGCCCGGCGCCCGCGCCCCGCACGGCTGCCGCCGCGCCCACGACGCAGGCCCCCGTCGCGCCCTCCGGCCCCGCGCTGAACCTGCGCAGCCCGGCCCACCGCACCGAGCGTGAGCTGCTCAAGCTCGCCCTCCAGTACCCGGCCCTCGTCTCGCCCGCCTTCGACGCGTACGGCGCCGACGAGTTCACCGCCCCGCCGTACGCCGCGGTCCGCCAGACCATCGCGGACGCGGGCGGCGCCGAACAGGGCATCGACAACGCGGGCGAGTACCTGGCGCGGGTCCGGGACGCCGCGCCCAACGACACGGTCCGCGCCCTCGTCACGGAGCTGGCCGTGGAGGTCATCCACGGACGCACCGTCGACGAGACGTACGCGGGCGACCAGCTCGTCCAGGTCCGCCTCCGCGCGGTCGACCGCCGCATCCGCGACGTCCAGGGCACCCTCACCCGCCTCGGCTCCCACGGCGACCCGGCCCACCTCGCCGCCGTCCAGAACGAGCTGTGGGTCCTCCAGCAGTACGCCCAGTCGCTCCGCAACCACGGCGCGGCGGCGCTCTAGCCACCCGGCGGTTCGCGTCCTTTCGGGGTTCCCCCGGCGCGGGAGCGCACCGCCGGGGCCGGCCCGGGCCCCCGGGCGGGCCGCCACCGCGTGCCGTCACCGGACGGTCGCAAAAAGTGGCCGCACGCCCCTACTGGCGGTGATGTGTCGTACCCCACACTGGGTGGCGGTGCCTGAGTCCTCGCAGCGCGGTCGGTCCACCGACGGTGGGCCTCTCACCCCCGCGGATCCGCTCATCGAGTACGGGACGGAAAACAGCGGCACGGCCGCCGCCGTCCCGCTGCCGCACGCCCCCGACCCGGCAGCGATCACCCTGGAGGTCGCCCTCGTGCAGACCCGGACCCTGACCGACATCGACCCGGACACGGCCACCGCCGTCCCCGTACAGGGCATTGCGCCGCACCATCCCGAAGCCGTGCCCGACGCCGTGCCGGATCTGGACGATCCCGAGCCGGCGCCCCCCAGCCGCGCGGCCGCGGCGGCCGGCAGCGGGCCCTCCTCCGACCTGTTCCGCCAGTACCTGCGGGAAATCGGCCGGATACCCCTGCTCACCGCCGCCGAGGAGGTCGAACTGGCCCGCCGGGTGGAAGCCGGGCTGTTCGCCGAGGAGAAGCTCGCCGGCGCCCCCGACCTGGACTCCCAACTGGCCCTGGATCTCGACCGGCTGGTCGTCATGGGCCGGATGGCCAAGCGCCGCCTCATCGAGGCGAACCTGCGCCTGGTCGTCTCCGTCGCCAAGCGTTACGTCGGCCGCGGCCTGACCATGCTCGACCTCGTCCAGGAGGGCAACCTGGGCCTGATCAGGGCGGTCGAGAAGTTCGACTACGCGCGGGGCTACAAGTTCTCGACGTACGCCACCTGGTGGATCCGCCAGGCCATGTCCCGCGCCCTCGCCGACCAGGCGCGGACCATCCGCGTCCCGGTGCACGTCGTCGAGCTGATCAACCGGGTGGTGCGGGTCCAGCGCCGGATGCTGCAGGAGCGGGGCTACGAACCCACCCACGACGAGGTCGCCGCCCACCTGGACCTCGCGCCCGAGCGGGTGGGTGAGGTGCTGCGCCTCGCGCAGGAGCCCGTGTCGCTGCACGCGCCGGTCGGCGAGGAGGACGACGTCGCGCTCGGCGACCTGATAGAGGACGGCGACGCCGCGTCCCCCGTCGAGTCCGCGGCGTTCCTCCTGCTGCGCGAGCACCTGGAGGCCGTCCTGTCCACGCTGGGGGAGCGCGAGCGCAAGGTCGTCCAGCTCCGGTACGGCCTGGTCGACGGCCGGCCCCGCACCCTGGAGGAGATCGGACGGATCTTCGGCGTGACGCGCGAACGCATCCGCCAGATCGAGTCCAAGACCCTCAACAAGCTGCGGGACCACGCCTTCGCGGACCAGCTGCGCGGCTACCTGGACTGATCAGTCGACTTCCGCCACCGCCTGTGCGAACTGCGACGCGTACAGGCGGGCATAGGCACCCTCCGCCGCCAGCAGCTCCTCGTGGGAGCCCTGCTCGACGATCGCCCCGTTCTCCATCACCAGGATCACGTCCGCGTCCCGGATGGTCGACAGCCGGTGCGCGATGACGAAGCTCGTCCGCCCGTGGGCCAGGCGGGCCATCGCCTTCTGGATGAGCACCTCGGTACGGGTGTCGACGGAGCTCGTCGCCTCGTCCAGGACGAGGATCACCGGGTCCGACAGGAACGCCCGGGCGATCGTGATGAGCTGCTTCTCGCCGGCGCTGACGCCCGAGCCCTCGTCGTCGATGACGGTGTCGTACCCGTCCGGCAGCGTACGGATGAACCGGTCCGCGTGCGCGGCCCGCGCCGCCTCCTCGACCTCCTCCGCCGAGACGTCACGCGAGGCGCCGTACGCGATGTTCTCCGCGATCGTGCCGCCGAACAGCCAGGTGTCCTGGAGCACCATGCCGATCCTGGACCGCAGCTCGTCCCGCGTCAGCTCCGTCACGTCGACCCCGTCCAGCAGGATGCGGCCGCCGGTCACCTCGTAGAACCGCATCAGCAGGTTGACGAGGGTGGTCTTGCCGGCGCCGGTCGGGCCGACGATCGCGACCGTCTGGCCGGGCTCCACCGACAGGGACAGGTCCTCGATGAGCGGCCGGTCCGGGTCGTAGCGGAACGACACCTTCTCCAGCGTCACCCGGCCCGCGGGCTCGAAGACCCGGCCCGGGACCGGGGCGGTGTCCGGCTCCTGCTCCTCCGCGTCCAGCAGCTCGAAGATCCGCTCGGCGGACGCGACCCCGGACTGCACCAGGTTCGCCATCGACGCGACCTGCGTCAGCGGCATGGAGAACTGCCGCGAGTACTGGATGAACGCCTGGACGTCGCCGATCGACAGCGAGCCGGACGCGACCCGCAGCCCGCCCACCACCGCCACCAGCACATAGTTCAGGTTCGAGATGAACAGCATCAGTGGCTGCATCACCCCGCTGTTGAACTGCGCCCGGAACCCGGCCTCGTACAGCGCCTCGTTCTGCTCCCGGAAGTCGGCCGCCGCTTCGCCCTGCCGTCCGAAGACCTTCACCAGCGCGTGCCCGGTGTACATCTCCTCGACGTGGGCGTTGAGCCGGCCCGTCGACTTCCACTGCTGAACGAACTGCGGCTGCGACCGCTTGCCGACCCGCGTCGCCACGACCACCGACAGCGGCACGGTCACCAGGGCGACCAGCGCCAGCAGCGGGGAGATCCAGAACATCATCACCAGCACGCCGACGATGGTCAGCGCCGAGTTGATCAGCTGGCCCATCGTCTGCTGCATGGTCTGCGAGATGTTGTCGATGTCGTTCGTCGCCCGGCTCAGCACCTCACCGCGCTTGGCCCGGTCGAAGTACGACAGCGGCAGCCGCTCCAGCTTGGCCTGCACGTCCTCCCGCAGCCGGTACACGGTCCGGTTGATCACCCGGATCGACATGCGCGTCGACACCAGCATCAGCAGCCCGGCGGCCATGTACACCACCAGAACGATCAGCAGTACGCCGCCGACGGCACCGAAGTCGATGCCCTGCCCGGGGCGGAAGTCCACCCCGGACAGCATGTCCGCGAGCCCGCCGTCCCCCGCGGCTCGCAGCGCCGCCAGGGCCTGCTCCTTGGTCAGCCCCTCCCGCATCTCGCGCCCGACGACCCCCGCGAAGATCAGGTCGGTGGCCCGGCCGAGGATCATCGGGCCGACCACCGACAGCGCCACGCTCAGCACCCCGGCCGCCAGCATCGCCCACAGCGTGGCCTTCTCCGGCTTCAGCTGCCGAAGCAGCCGCCTGCCCGAGCCCTTGAAGTCCATCGACCGCTGGTCGGGGCCCGCTCCGGCCGCCGCCATCATCCGTCCCGCCGGCCCCGCCATCAGGCAGCCTCCGCCTCGGTCAGCTGGGAGAGCACGATCTCCCGGTACGTCTCATTGCCCGCCATCAGCTCGTGGTGGCGTCCCGTCCCCACGACCCGGCCCTCGTCGAGGACCACGATCCGGTCGGCGTCACGGATCGTCGACACCCGCTGGGCGACGATCACCACGGTCGCCCCGGCGGTCTCGCGCGACAGCGCGGCCCGCAGCAGCGCGTCCGTCGTGTAGTCCAGCGCCGAGAACGAGTCGTCGAACAGGTAGATCTCCGGCCGCTGCACCAGCGTCCGCGCGATCGCCAGGCGCTGCCGCTGCCCGCCCGACACGTTCGTCCCGCCCTGCGCGACGGGCGCGTCCAGGCCGTGCTCCAGCTCCCGTACGAAGTCGGCGGCCTGGGCCACCTCCAGCGCGTGCCACAGCTCCTCGTCGCTCGCGTCGGGCTTCCCGTACCGCAGGTTCGTCGCGACCGTCCCCGAGAACAGGTACGGCTTCTGCGGCACCAGGCCGACCGTCCGCGCGATCAGCGCCGGGTCCAGCTCGCGCACGTCCACGCCGTCGACCAGCACCTCACCGCCCGTGACGTCGAACAGCCGCGGCACCAGACCCAGCAGCGTCGACTTGCCGCTGCCCGTGGATCCGATGATCGCCGTCGTCTCGCCCGGCCGGGCGAGCAGGTCCACCCCGCGCAGCACCGGCTCCTCGGCGCCCGGATAGCGGAAGTCCGCCCCCCGTACCTCCAGATGCCCGCGCCGCCGCAGCTCCCGCACCGGAGCCGCCGGCGGGATCACGCTCGACTCCGTACGCAGCACCTCCTCGATGCGCTCGGCGCACACCTCGGCGCGCGGCACCGTCATGAACATGAACGTGGCCATCATCACGGCCATCACGATCTGCATCAGATAGGCCAGGAACGCCGTCAGCGCGCCGATCTCCATGCCGCCGCTGTCGATGCGGTGCGCGCCGAACCAGACCACGGCGACGCTGGAGACGTTCACGACGGTCATCACGGTGGGGAACATCAGCGCCATCAGCCGGCCGGTCGACATCGACACGTCGGTCAGGTCGGCGTTGGCGCGCTCGAACCGCTCCCGCTCGTAGGCGTCCTTCACGAAGGCGCGGATCACCCGGTTGCCGGTGATCTGCTCGCGCAGCACCCGGTTCACCGTGTCCAGCCGCTCCTGCATCGTGCGGAACAGCGGCCGCATCCTCTTCACGATCAGCGAGACGGCGATGCCCAGCACCGGAACCACCGCCAGCAGCACGCCCGACAGCGGCACGTCCTGCCCGAGCGCCATGATGACGCCGCCCACGCACATGATCGGCGCCGACACCATCAGCGTGAACGCCATCAGCACCAGCATTTGCACCTGCTGGACGTCATTGGTCGTCCGGGTGATCAGCGACGGCGCCCCGAAGTGCCCGACCTCCCGCGCCGAGAACGACTGCACCCGGTCGAAGACCGCCGCCCGTACGTCCCGCCCGAGCGCCGCCGCGGTGCGCGCCCCGTAGTAGACGGCGCCGATGTTGCAGACGACCTGCACCACCGAGACGGCGACCATCAGCGCGCCGAACGTGAGGATGTAACCGGTGTCACCACGCACGACACCGTTGTCAATGATGTCCGCGTTGAGCGTGGGCAAATAGAGGGTGGCGCACGTCTGCAACAGCTGAAGCGCCACCAGCAGGGCTATGGGCCGTTTGTACGGCCCCAGATGGATCCGGAGAAGTTGTCTGAGCACGCTTCAACTATCGCCGCACGAGCCCGCCCTTACGACTCGGTTTCCCGGTCCTTTGCCGCACGACCCCTACGAAGAGAAGGCTCCGGGGTGCAACTGCTCGCGCGTCGCGCCGTACTGCTGACGGACCGCCTGCCCCACCGCGATCTCCTCGCCCGGCTCGAATACCTGGGCCGCGGCGCCCTGCCAGGCCGGCGGAGTCTGCGGCGACAGCACGCCCTGCGAGACCCCCAGCGCCCACGCCGCCTGCCGTGCCGCACCCAGCGCCGCGTAATCGGCCGGCTGGGGTACGACGACCTGCGCGCCGAAGATCGCCGGCGCGAGCGCCTGGACCGCGGGCAGCTCCGCCGCCGCCCCCAGCAGGAACACCCGCCGCACCTCCACGCCCCGCCCGCGCAGCACGTCCATCGCGTCCGCCAGCGAGCACAGCATGCCCTCGAACGCCGCCCGCGCCAGGTGCTCCGGCTTCATCGACTCACGCCGCAGCCCGCTCAGCGTCCCGGCCGTGTGCGGCAGCTGCGGGGTGCGCTCACCCTCCAGATACGGCAGCAGGACGAGCCCGGAGGCGCCCGGCGTCGACTTCAGCGCCAGCGCCGACAGCTCCTCCAGGCCCCCGTCCAGGCCCAGCATCTCGGCGGTCCCGCGCAGTGCCCGTACCGCGTTCGACGTGTGGACGACCGGCAGGTGCATCCCCGCCGCGTCCGCGAACGCCGTGATCATTCCGCGCGGATCGGCCAACGCCTCGTGGTGCACCGCCATGACCGACCCCGACGCCCCCAGCGACACGACGGCGTCCCCGGTCCCGAGCCCCAGCCCGAGCGCGGCCGCCATGGTCTCGCCGGTCCCGGCCGAGATCAGCAGCCCCTCCGGCGTCATCCCGGCGGCCTCGGCGGGCCCCAGCACCTCCGGCAGTGCGGCCTGGTGCCCCAGCGCCAGCTCCACCAGATCCGGCCGGTACGCACCCGTACCCGCCGACCAGTAGCCCGTCCCCGACGCGGCGCCCCGGTCCGTGGTCCTGCGCACCGGCCGGCCCAGCAGCTGCCACACCAGCCAGTCGTGCGGCTGGAGCACCATCGCCACCCGCGCCGCCGCCTCCGGCTCCGTACGCGCCAGCCACCGCAGCTTCGCCACCGGCTGCGCCGCCTGAGGTACGCAGCCCACGGCCTCCGCCCACGCCTGACGCCCCCCGAACGCCTCGACCAGGTCGGCGGCGGCCACCTGGGCCCGCTTGTCGTTGCCGACCAGCGCGGGCCGCACCAGGGCGCCCTGCCGGTCCAGCGGCACCAGCCCGTGCTGCTGCGCGGAGACGCCGATGGCCTGGACGCCCTCGAGCAGCCCGCCGGAGGCGGCCTCGCCGAGGGAGAGGAGCCACGCCTGCGGGTCGACCTCGGTCGCCTTCGGCTCGATGGGATGCGTGGCGTATCCCTGTCGCAGCACCGCACCCGTTTCCGTGTCACAGACGACGATGCGCGTGAAACCCGACGAACTGTCCAACCCGGCGACTATCCCCATGGGGATAGATTCTGCCGCACCCTAGGTGTTACTGGTCCCCCACTCGTCCTCGCCGCCTCCCTGACTGCGCTCCCTCAGCGAGCGCACCCGCTCGGCGACCGACTCGGGCATCCGGTCCCCGACCTTGTCGCTCACGGTGTGCAGCGCCTTCCCGGCCACCTCCCGCCCGGTCTGCGCGGCCGTCTCGGCCGCGTTGCGCACGGCCGGGTTGTGGGAGAACTCGCGCGCGGACTTGCGCAGCTGTTCGTAGCGCTCGCGCCCGGCACGGGTGCCGAGGACGTAACCGAGGGCCAGTCCAACGACGAACGTGAGCTTGTACCGCATGGCTGCCACCCTTCCGTAGGCGTCGGTGCTGGCCGCCTACCCGTCAGGGCCGGAGATCACCCAGGGGAACCGATTGGCGGAGCACCCCCCTGCTTGCGCTAATGTATGTGTCGCAGCGAGCGAGCGCCGCCCGGGACGCCCCAGGTAGGTACGTTCGGTGCAACGCAGCAATCCCCTGTAGCTCAATTGGCAGAGCAGCCGGCTGTTAACCGGCAGGTTACTGGTTCGAGTCCAGTCGGGGGAGCGCGATCCCCTGTAGCTCAATTGGCAGAGCATTCGGCTGTTAACCGGAGGGTTGCTGGTTCGAGTCCAGCCGGGGGAGCGGTGACGGGAGAGGGTCCTCAGGGGCCCTCTCCCGTCTTCTTGCCCCGATCTTTTTGCCCCGATTCCGTCCCGGAGGGAACCATCACGGGCGCGGAGCAGTCCTCATGGTCGTGCGTTGCCGACCATCCGGAGCAGGAGATCGTATGAGCGGCTATGCTGCGGCAGACGGCGCGCACAAATGTGCGCGACGCGCCGTAAGGGGCGGTAGCTCAGCCGGTTAGAGCAGCGGACTCATAATCCGTCGGCCGTGGGTTCGAGTCCCACCCGCCCCACCCCAAGGTTCTCCCAGAGAACCGTTTCTACCTGCGGAAACGCGAGAACGGGGGTCACCACTCCAGGGTGGCGACCCCCGTTCATTCGTTCAGACCAAGATCCAGGGGACACACAGGGGACACGGGGCCGGCTCAGGGGACACAGGGGCCCTCACGCCGCCTTCCGATGCCCGTTCGAAGCCCGGCGGGCGGTCCGGGACGCTGCGGGCGGCAGGCCCGTCGGCAGCGCCCAGCCGTCCACGCCCGGAGACTCGGAGCGGGCGATCGTGAAGCGTGTGAGCGAGAACTCGGCTCGCTGCTCCTCCGGGTACCGGTCGTTGAAGTTCTCGACCCGGACCAGCTCCAGATCGTTCGCGGTGCAGTGATCCCGCACCCACTTCACGGCCGCGTTGGCGGCGTCGTCCTGGCCCCGGCCAGCGAGGGTGATCATGCCGAGGAGATCGGAGTCCGGTTCGGTCTGCGCTCCAACGGCCCAGGCGTCACCTGACTGCCGTGCGCCGTGGGCGAAGAAGACGGCGATGTCGTTCTGCCAGGCCGTCTCGGGGATCGTCAGCGGGGTGCGCACCTCGAAGGGGACGTCGCGGGGGACGACGGCCATGACCGACTCGGCCTCGGCCCGCATCATCTCGGGCAGCACGCTGGTGTAGGTGTCGGAGGTGATCTGGCGCGAGGAGTGCCCCAGCTTCTCCTGGACCACCTTGATGTCGGTACCGGCGAGCAGGGACAGGGTGGCCGCGAGGTGACGCAGGTCGTGCAGGCGGACCGGGGGCAGGCCGGACAGCTCGACAAGGCGGGTGAAGCGGCGGGAGATCCAGTCCGGGTGCAGCGCCTCGCCGTTCTCGTGCGTCCACACGCGGCCGGTCTCGACGTAGGCGTCTCCCCACTCCTGGCGCTTCTGCTCCTGCTTCGCGCGGAAGCTGACGAGGTTGTCGCCGGACTCGAGGCTTAGGGAGAGGGTGCGGACGCTGTCGGCCTTCGGCGCCTCGCCGTACAGCTTGTAGGCCACCTCCACGATCTGCTGGGAGATCCGCAGCCAGAGGGCGTCGGTGCTGACCTCTGTCCAGGGCAGTGCGGCCATCTCGCCGCGGCGGGGGCCGAGGAAGATGAAGCCGTGCCACAGCTCGTAGAGCCAGTCGTCCTTGACGAAGTCGAGGAACTGACCGGTCAGCTCCGGTGTCCAGACCATGACCGGGCCGGGCTTCTCGCCGGTGCGCTTCCAGTGCTCGATGCGCTCGGGTGTCCAGACGAGCGGCTTCGGCCGGGTGACCGGCGGCAGCTCCACGAGCTGTGCCCAGTTCTTGGCGAACGCCTGCTCGCGCTTGATCCCCCAGGACAGCGCCGAGCTGAGGGTGTCGTTGATGCGGTGCATGGTGGCGGCGGAGGTGACCTTCCGCAGCCCTTTCCTGCCCTCGCGGAGCGCGGCGTTCGCGTCGAGGAAGGCGCGGCGGGCGGCTCGCCGCTCCTCCTTCTTTGCGTAGCCCGCCGTCTTCACCCAGGCCCGGTGCGCGGCATCGCGTTCCTTCTGGAGCTGATCGACGCGTAGACGGTGCAGGATCCGCTCGGCGTTCTCCTTCTCGATCGCGTCGTACATCTTGTCGAGGTGCCGGACCTTGAGGTCGCGGCGTTTGATGTGCCCGAGGTGAGGGAGGAGGTAGTTATTGATGTGCTCCTCGTAGCCGTGGCGGGTGGTGCGGGCGAGGGACTTCTTCGCCTTGATCCACCGGAGGAAGAAGTCGCCGCACGTCTCGTCGGAGAGCACGTCGGTGCCGGCCGTGGCCGCGTCGTACAGCTCCTTGGCCTTCTTCTTGGCGTCATCGAGCTTGGCGAAGCCCCCGCGGCGTATTCGGGCACGCTTGTTGCCCTCGCCGCGCTCGGCCTCGAAGTAGAAGTACCAGGTGCCGTGTCCCTTGCCGAGCTTCGGGCACGTCAGCCCGATGTCCCCGATCTTCGGCTTGCCCTCGGCGTCGAGGACCGGGTTGCCCTCCTTGTCCTTGAGCGGCCCCTTGCACTGGCACCGCCGGTAGTAGCTCGGCTCGAACATCCGACCCCTGCTCCCTGTTGACCGTTGCTTGGATCACAGCCAGTCGTCGGTGTGCGTACGTATCCGTACGTGTCTGGCGTGATCTCTTTCGATCTTGCTGGGGCTGTCGGACAGCGTTGTAAAGTTGCTGACAAGTTGGCGCGGGGGAGACAGGCGACCAACGACATGACTGCTCAGGAACCGGGCGGACCGACCGGAGCCATGGGGCTGGAGGAGCTGCTTGCTCTACCAGCCACGGTCAATGTGACAACAGCTGGACGTGCACTGGGCATTGGCCGCGACAAGGCGTACGAGTTGATCAGGACGGGCACGTTCCCCGTCAGGACGCTTCCCCTTGGAGGGACGGTCCGGGTGCCGACGGCGGAGCTGTGGAAGATCCTCGGCGTCGAGCGGCGGCGGGGAGGCGGGGGCGAGAACGCGAAGGATGGCAGTGATGTGTGATCTTGAGGTGTTCGTTTGGTTTCCAATAATGTGACCTATCTTCGGTAAAGTTATAAGGGTCAAGGGGGTCGGTAGGAGGGGCGAGGAGATGCCAAGGCTGTACGGCTTCGAGGACATGGCGTACCGGCGGGTGCGTGAGAGTGAGGCGGCGGGGATTCGTGCTGCCGCCTCTCGGCGGCTGCTCAGGCAGAGCGTCGCCGCCATCTGCGACGCGATCAACGCCGAGGGGTATCGCACGACGCGCGGCAACCTCTTCAAGCCGGATGTTCTCGCGAAGATCCTCGACCACCCGGCCATCGCCGGCCTGATGGAGGATGAGAACGGCGAGCTGGTGGACTCCGGTGGCCCGCGGATCATCCCCGTCGAGGACTTCCTGGCCATCCGCGCTATGCGCCCCTCCAACGACCCGGAAAACCAGCGGGCCGAGCAGCGGGAGTACCTGATCTCGGGTTCGCTGGGTGTCTGTGGACTGTGTGGTACCGCACTGGGCGCGTCGCCCTCGAACACGGGGAGTCGCGGTCACCGGTGCGCGCCGAGCTCGGCGCAGCATCCTGGCGGGTGCGGCAAGGTCCGCATCAATGCTGACCTGCTGGAGACGTACGTGGCTGAGCATGTGCTGGCGGAGTTGGCCAAGCCGGAGGTCAGCGCACTGATCGGTGAGGCTCGCGATGAACTGCTGGCCCAGGCTGCCGTCCTGCGTAAGGCGGCAGCCGCTGCACGCCGTCGGCAGAAGAAGCTGGGAGTGGACTACGGGCGCTCGCCGGACATGTCGCTCAAGGCGTTCAGGTCGGCCGACCAGGAGCTCAAGCAGGTGATCCGCGAGAGCGAGACGAAGGCGCGCCTTCTGGAGCAGGTCAAGCACGTGCCTGTTGGTGATGTTCCGGACCTGGTGCGGTGGTGGAAGCATGCGCCGTTGAAGGCGAAGAAGGGTGTCCTGGTCCTCATGCTGGAGCAGGTGGCGGTGTACCCGGCGGCGTCCAGGGGATCTCGTACCGTGGACGCCGACCGGGTGGCGCTGAAGTGGCGTCAGTGGGGCGACGCCACCTCGGACGAGAAGTCTGCTTAGACCCTGCTGCTCGCCCCCGGGTGCGGGTTTCTCAGGGGGAGGTTGTAGCAGATCGTGGCCATCGCAAGCCCGGTGGCCACGCAGATGATGGAGAGCCCCGCAAGTGCGGGGCTGATGGTGTTCTCCACGGCCAGTGGCCATGCGTGGCCGGTGCGGTAGGCGATGAGGTAACCACCGCGGCTGCAGGCGTAGGCGAGGCCGCAGATGCCTCCGACGGCGGCGATCGACAGGCCAGTGGAGGCGGCGGGGTGATCTCGCCATGTCACGAAGGCCATGCTGGTGGAGAAGGCGCCGATCTCCAGGGCGGCGACCGCCGAGTAGCTGAGGTAGGCCAGCAAGTAGACCGCCACGTCGTCGTTGCGGGCGTAGGCGGTGGACAGGTCCACTCGTGCGGTGTCGGCGAGGTGGTACTGCCAGACAAGTAGCAGGGCGATGCAGGACACCGCGATGATGCGGATCGCGATGCCCAGGTGGTGGGTTCCGATGTGTCGCCAGTCCGCCACCATGACTTGCAGACTGGTCCAGAAGAGCAGCGCGGCGAGGTCTGAGGCGAGGGTGGAGACCTCGTTGAGCGTGGTGAGTCGGTCGATGGCTTCGGCGACTGTGGGGATCGCCAGGAGAGAGCCGATGAAGCAGGCCGCGAAAGCCGACATCCGGGCTCGGCGGGCTACAGGGTATGCCGTTTGCTGGCGGCGCTTGCGGGTGTAGTGCAGGCGTATGGCCGCGCTGGTGGCTGTGACAAGGGCACAGGCGCCGTAGATGAGGCCGTCCAAGGGGTTCAGCGTCCTTCCAGATCTTCCGCTGCCCTCTCAGCGGCTTCGTGCAGGCTCAGCCGGCGTGGCCGCCCCTCGCGGGGCTGGTCGACGCCGGGGGGAGGCGGGGGGATCGCGGGGACGTCTTCGGACAGCCCCCGTCGACCGCGAATCTCCTTGAGCTTCATGGTGATTTCAAGAATGTCCTGCACCTCTAGACCCAGCATTAAACGCAAGGCCTCGCGCGCCTCGGGGCGCTCCTGGTACACGGTGAGCGCGGTGAGGTCGTCCCACTCCGGCCCGGACAGCAGGAACGCTACCGGGGCGTCAAGAGCTTGAGCGAGCGCGGCGAGTGTGGCGGCCTTGGGGCTGCTGTGGGTGCCGTTCATCAGGCTGTTGACCGTGCCGTGCGACAGGAGAGGTTTGCGCTGGCCGGCTGGAGTGGTCGCTTGTGCAATGTCTCGGACGCTGGGAGGGAAACCCTCCGAGTCTCGGCGCAGACGCAGCAGGGCGAGCAACTTGGCGCTCAAACTGAGCGGTTGGGGCTGGTCGCGGGTGTCTGCCATGTCCGTCTTCTCTGGCCCGTGTCGTATGCTCGCCGCAGGTGACTGGCCGGTAACTTACGCCTCTACGCCTAGAGTACCCCCAGGTCGAGGGGTTGTATAAGGTTCTGGACAGTTTTCCTCGGGGGAGCCGTCGGGTGAACGGCGGACATCAGCGTGCTCTCAGCCTGCATCAGGGGCGGGCGTGTCGAGGAAGTCGCATCTGGGCGGGCGAAGGCGGCGCGCTTGCCGTTCACGGGAGGAATCGCATGTCCGAAATCGACGAGCGGCGGATCGCTGAGTTGGTCAAGCAGCCACCATGCGGGCTCCGAGGCGAAGCCGGGGCCGCTGCCCGCGCGGAAGCCCGCAAGGTGCTGGAGTGGCAGGCCGGGATACGCGGCAGGGAACCAGACGAAGGCGAGGAAGACGGCGCCTGTTGAACCGTCGGGCGACGCCGCGCCCCGACTCCCCAGAGATAGGTGACATTTTTAGTCGTCTGCTGTACGTTCTGACGTGCCGGGCGGGTACAGCAGCCGCAGGAGCCCGCACGGCAGCGTCGCGTGAGCGGCGTCCTTCCCTACTCCTCGCCGGGTGGCCGACCCCCCCGCGCCCCACCCGGCGAGGAGTCGGCCGTCCGGTGCGGCCGTCGGGGTGCGTGACGGGAGCCAGCCCGCCGTGACCGCTTGGTCGCGGCGGGCTCTCTCATGTCCGCAGCCAGACAGAGGAATCAGAAATGCGGCGAATTCTCCTTTCTGAATTCCTTTGAATTAAAAGAGTTCGGAACTTGCTTTGGCGGTATTCGCCATTAAGATATAAGTGTAAGAACAAAGGGAAAAATCCCTAACGGAATTCACGAAAGGCGCGGGGAAATGGCTGAGAACAAGGTCGAGTTCATCAACATCAAGGTCAGCGAGATCGCTCCCAACCCGGAGCAGCCGAGGAAGTTCTTCTCGGAGGAGGCGCAGGATGAGCTGACCAACAGCATTAAGGAGAACGGCCTCCTCCAGCCGGTCGTCGTCCGGCCGGTCGAGGGCGCTAAGGTCCCCTACATGCTGATCGCGGGCGAGCGGCGCTGGCGGTCCTGCCAGGCGGCCGGCCTGGAGGTCATCCCGGCGAAGGTCGTCGAGGGTGCCACCGAGGAGGAGGCGTACGTCCTCAGCATCGCTGAGAACGTCAACCGGGCGGACATGACCATCATGGAGGAGGCCGGTGCGTACGCCGACCTCAAGGCCGCCGGATGGACCCCGGCGAAGATCGCCAAGCAGTTCGGCAAGACGGAGACGCACATCACCTGGCGGCTGGGCCTGCTCACCCTGCGCCCCGAGGTGGCCGAGATGGTCGACCAGGGGCAGATCAAGAACAACCTCGCCTGGCACATCGCCCAGCTCAACCCGGCGAACCAGATGGTGGCGGCCATGCGGTATGTGCGCGGCGACTTCGACAGCGAGGCCGAGGCGCAGCACTTCGCCAACGGCCTCAAGATGATGGAGCAGCAGACCTCCCTCACCAACGAGAAGGCGCCGACGGCCGAGGAGCAGGAAAAGCAGAAGAAGGCCAAGGCCAAGGCGAAGGACGGACTCGGCAAGGCGGAGGAGGTCCTGATCCCGCTGCTGGAGGAGCTCGCGGAGAAGAAGCCGGAGGACCTGGCCGTCATCCTCGGCGACGACCTCGCCCGTCACCTGCGGGTCGTCGGCCGCCTGTACGCCAAGGTGCAGATGGTGCGGAACCTGCTGAGCAAGGCGCAGGGTATCCAGCGGGCCATGGCCGAGGAGTTCAACAAGGCGGCCGTTGAGGTCCAGCAGGAGGCGGCGGCTGCGAAGAAGGTCGAGGCGGCGGCCAAGCCCGAGGCGAAGGCCGAGAAGCCGGAGGCGAAGGCGGCGGACGAGCCGCAGTCCACGGCGAAGAAGGCGGCGGCCAAGCCCGGCCCGAAGCCCGCGGCGCGCACGGCCGCGGGCGCGAAGGCCCCGGCGCGCCGGACGCCTGCCAAGAAGGCGGAAGCGGCAGCGAAGTAGACCGGAGGGGTGCGGCGGCGGTCGCGCCCCTTCTTCTCCTGTGGGTTTGGGTGAGTGGGCGCGGCCGGAATTCCGGCCGCGCCTCTTTCCGCTTGAATTCCTCTCCGAATTCCAACCCGTTTCGGCCCGAGCCGGGCGCGCAGGGGGCTCTCCCTACGCGCCCGGTGCCGCTCAGGCCACCGAAGGTCCGAGCGGGCGGCATCATCGGTCACCGGGGGCCGCCGGCGGCGACGCCGACGCACCCGGCATCTGAGCACCATGAAAGGAATGGCTACGTGCTCACTCTGTTCACCAACCGGTTCCAGGCGTTCCAGTGCCCGCAAGGGGTGCCGGTCCGCATCACCCTGGGCGCTCCCCGCTTCAAACTCCCCTACTCCCTCACCCACTCGGTGCGGGAGCTCGCGCCGCGTCGGGACTACCTCTCCCAGCCTGAGCCCGAGTTCACGACGGCCTACCGAGCCGACCTCGACCAGCTCGGACCCGAGCGGATCGCCGCGCGGCTGCGGCAGATCACGCAGGCCGAGGGCGATCACCGCCTGGTGCTGCTCTGCTTCGAGGACCTGGCCAAGCCGGGCCTGTGGTGCCACCGCCGCGTGTTCGCCGCCTGGTGGAAGGACGTCACGGGGGACGAGGTGCGGGAGCTGTCCCCGATGGATCAGCAGGGCACCTTGATCTGAGCGTCGGAACCGCGCTCCACAGATAGGTGACATTATTCCAAGGGGCTGCCTGCTCCTTGTGTAAGGTTCCAGCGCAGCGCCCGGCCCCGGCATCCCACCGAGGCCGGGCGCTGTCGTTCGTCGGGAGGCGAAGATGTTCCAGGGCACCATCCCGGGCCCCATGCGCTCCATCGTGCGCGAGACCGCCAGCGGCTGGCCGAGTGGCCCGGTGTACGTCCCGTGCTGCGGCAACTTCACCATCGAGCGCAGCGTGGCCGGCATGGGCTTCGCCCTCCACTCCTCCGACGTGTCCATCTACACCAGCGCCGTCGGCCGGTGGCTCACCCGGCAACCGGTCGGCATCCAGCTCCGCGAGGAGAGCCGAGACGAACTCGGCTGGCTCGCGGACTCCTTGGACGACGGCGTCGGCACCGTCGCCACGCTCATGCTCGGCACGCGGTTCCTCGCCAGCGTCGGCCGCGAGGGGCTGTGGCACGAACGGGTCGTCCGCTCCTACCGGGAGCAGTGGAAGGTCAAGCACGCGGAGACGGTCGAGCGGCTGTCCGGCTCGGACATCGAACTCGCCTCCTACGAGGTGGAAGACGTGCGTTCCTGGCTCCAGAAGGTTCCTCGTGACGCCCCGGTGTGCTCCTTCCCTCCCTTCTACGGCGGCGGCTACGAGAAGCTGTACGAGCCGCTGGAAGCGCACTTCACCTGGGACGCGCCCGAGTACGAGCCGCTGTCCGACGACGACGTGGTCAGCGTGCTCGGCGCGATCACGGACCGGCCGTACTGGCTGACGGCCTCCAACCACGACGTGCCCGAGCTGCACCCGTACCTGCGCGGCGTGATCAAGGCGACCCCGCGCGCCGCTCCCTTCTACGTGTACGCCAGTCAGGCCCGGACGCGGATCGTCGCTCCACGCCAGCCGATCGAGCCGGTGAAGGTCCCCCGCCTGCGCGAGGGTGACCAACTCGTCGGTCCGCTGAGGCTGTCGCTGCTGAAGCCCGGCCAGTTCAACGCGCTGCGCTCCCGGTACCTCAACCCGAAGATCGCGCCGGGCGCGGCGAACCTGGCCGTCGCGGTGAAGGACGGCGGCGGACGGCTCCTGGGCGTGTTCGCGATGGCTCCGAGCACGTTCACGCCGGACGAGGCGTACGTGCTCTCGGACTTCGCGGTCGCGCCGACCGACTACCCGCGGTTGTCGAAGCTGATCGTGCTCGCGGCCACCAGCGCCGAGGCGCAGTTGTTGTGCCAGCGGGCATTCTCGCGGCGGATCCGGCGGGTGGCGACGACGGCGTTCAGCAACAACCCCGTGTCGATGAAGTACCGCGGACTGCTGCGGCTGCACAAGCGCAGCCCATCGAACGAGGACGGCTGGAAGTTCCAGCTCCAGTACCAGGGGGCGATGGGCCAGCACACGCTGGCCGAGGCCCTTGAGATGTGGGCGAAGCGGTGGGGCGCCCCGACGACGAAGACGGGAGTCTGACCATGGAGGAGACCACACGCCTCGCCCCGCCGCAGATGGTGCAGGGCGACCCGCGCACGCTCACGCTGCTCGACGTCAACGCGCGGTTCCTGCCGCACGAGCAGTTCCGGCAACTCGTGGCGAACATCGAGCGCGACGGCTGCCTGACCTCGACACCGCTGGTGTGGAACGACCGCGACACGGGACGGCTGGTCGTCCTGTCCGGCAACCACCGCACGCTCGCCGCGATCGAGGCCGGCCTGTCGCAGATCTGGTGGATGCAGATAGACGAGCCGCTGCCCCGCCAGCGGCAGATCGCTCTCCAGCTCTCGCATAACGCCATCGCGGGCCAGGACGATCCGGCGATCCTCAAGGAGCTGTACGACGAGCTGGAGTCGGTGGAGTGGCGGCAGTACACGGGCCTGGACGACAAGGCCCTGGATCTGCTGGAGAAGGTGGACGTCGCCTCCCTGGGCGAGGCGAACCTCGACTTCGCCAGCGTGCAGTTCATGTTCCTGCCCGACGAGCTGGAACGAGCCGAGGCCGCGTTCGACGCGGCCCGCTCCACGGCGGCGGCTGACCAGCGGTGGGTGGCCGGGCTGGAGCAGTACGAGCCGGTGCTCGATGCGCTGGAGACCTCCCGAGCCGCCTACAAGATCGGCAACTCGGCGACGGCGCTCGGTGTGATCCTCGCTGTGTTCGAGCGGCACCTGGGCGAGCTGGCCGAGGGCTGGTTCGACTCGGCTACCGGGGAGGCGACGAGGGCGGGGACGGCGCCGCTGGAGACGGTGTTCGGCGTTCGGGACGTGCCGGTGGAGATGGCCGCCGTCGTGCGGGCGGCCATCGACCGGATGGTGCAGGACGGCACTGTGCCGGCCGACGAGCCGTGGCGGGCGCTGGAAGTCCTGGCCGCACAGAGCAACTAGTCGGCCGTCGGCCAGGAGGTGAGCGGTGGCCGAGGGCACCGTGGAGTCCTGGGAGCGGCAGAGCGGGGAGTCGGTCCAGGCGTTCGAGGCGTTCGCCGTGTACCGCGATCTCGGCCCAGCGCGGAGTGTCACGAAGGTGGCACGGGAGTTGGATAAATCCCGCGCGCTGGTGGGCCGGTGGTCGCGGCAGTTCGCATGGGTGATGCGGGCTACGGCCTACGACCGGGAGCAGGACCGGCTGTTCCTCGCGGAGCAGGCGCAGGCGCGGCGGGACATCGCCCGCAGGCACGCGAAGTTGGCGCAGGCCGTGCAGAGCAAGGCGGTCGCGCGACTTCAGACGCTCGACCCGCGGGAGCTGTCGCCGTCGGAGCTGCTGCGCTACATCCAGGTCGCGGCGGAGATCGAGCGGCGGGCCGTGGGTGAGGCGCCAGCGGCTGGGGCGGTCGAGGACCGGGACCAGGGCTTGGACGTGGCCTCCTTGTCGGACGAGGAGCGCCGGGCCCGGATGGATCAGTTGCGCCGGGAGCTGGAGCGCCGGTTGTCGGAGGGCGCGCAGTGAGCCGGGGCCGGGCCAAGCGCCGCATGGTCGAGGGGTTCGCGGACCCATCGGTGATGAGCGACGAGCAGTTGAAGGCTGAAGTCGCGGCACTGGTCCGGGCTGATGAGCTGTCGGCGCGGCGGTGGGCGTGCGAGGTCCCCAACTGTGACGGGCTGCCCCACGCGGGGTGGCTGCATCACCATGCCCGTGCGGCGCAGCGTCAGCCGCTGTGGCTGTGGACGGTGTGGATGCTGCTCACCGGCCGTGGCTGGGGCAAGTCGCGGACGGCGGCGGAGACGGTGAGGGAGTGGGCGCAGACACCGGGGCTCCAGATCGCGGTGGTGGCGAAGAACGCGACGCTCGTGCGGGACATCTGCTTCGAGTCACCGAAGTCGGGGCTGCTGTCGGTGTTCCCGCCGGAGGAGGTGGCGAAGTACAACTCGTCGCTGGGTGAGACGACGCTCCGGTTGACGAACGGCACGCTGATCCGGGGGTTCGGTGCGGAGACGCCGGACAACCTGCGTGGCTGGGCGTTCGACAAGGCGTGGTGCGACGAGTACGCGGCTTGGTCGCGGCACACCGCGCAAGAGGTCTACGACATGCTGTGGTTCTGCCTGCGTGAGGCGGACACCCCGCAGGTCGTCATCTCCACGACGCCCAAGCCGCTCCCTCACGTCAAGCGGCTCGTCGAGCGCGGCCGGGAGCAGGAGAAGGCACACGGGGAAGGCGGGGCGCCGCCTCGGGTGGTGTTGACCCGCGGGCACATGCGGGAGAACGACGCGAACCTGTCGGCGGCGGCCCGTGAGGAGCTGGAGGAGGAGTACGCCGGCACCCGGCTGGGGCGGCAGGAGCTGTCCGGTGAGCTACTCGAGGACGTGGAGGGCGCGCTGTGGAAGGGCTGGATGCTGGAGGTCGAGGGTTTCCGGCCCCGGCCAGAGCATCTGCCGGACCTCCAGCGCGTGGTGGTGTCCGTGGACCCGGCGACCAAGAGCCACGAGAACGCGGACATGACCGCGTTCACGGTGGCAGGGCGCGGGTTCCCGGTGGAGACGATGTTCGGGGACGACCGTCCCCGCGGGTATCTGCTGCACTGCGAGCAGGACCGGTACACGCCGACGCAGGCAATGAAGCGGGCTGCCGCGCTGTACCACGAGCACCGGGCGGACTGCGTGGTCATCGAGGCGAACAACGGCGGCGACTACCTGCCCGCGCTCCTGGAGCAGGTGGATCCGACGGTGAACTGGCGCATCGTGCACGCCACGAGAGGGAAGCGGGCGCGGGCGGCCCCGGCAGCGCAGCTGTACGAGCAGGCTCGGGTGTCGCATGTCGGCCCGGCTCGGCGGTTCGCCGAGCTGGAGGAGCAGATGACCACGTTCGTCGGTCAGGGCGAGACGGAGGACTCGCCTGACCTGCTGGACTCAGCGGTGTGGGCGCTGTGGGATCTGTTCCTCGATCCCACGATGCCGCCACCGCGTGGCGGGGACGACCGGCGGTTGAGCGGACGGCGCTGACTCGGGTTAGCTACCTCTGCCCGTAGTGATCGCGTGCTCCAGCGTTGCGCATGTTGTCGGGTGCCTCAGAGAAGCACGTCCGATCTCCCCGATGGGCGCAAGTCACTGTCCGCGTCGGGAAACTGCTGGACTTCGTGGGTGGTCAGTCGCAGCCGGGACGGCAGCCGCAGCCGTCCCCTCCGTCCGTGGACGGTGCCGTTGCGGCAGATGGGGTCGCGCAGCAGCCCTTGCCTTGCCAGGCGTCGCGCCCTTCCTTGATCGCGATGGCGGCGATGACGAGAGCGGCGATGGGGTCGGCCCAGGACCAGCCGAGGGTGGCGTTGAGGACCAGGCCGATCAGGAGCACGGCGGAGAGATAGGTGCAGAGCAGAGTCTGCTTGGAGTCGGCGACCGCACTGGCGGAGCCGAGTTCGCGTCCAGCTTTCCGCTGGGCTGCGGACAGGAACGGCATGATGGCCAAGGACAGTGCGGCGATCACGATGCCGGGGATGGAGCGTTCGGCTTCGCCGGTGCCGGTCAGGGCGTGGACGGCGTCGACGGCGACGTAGGCGGCGAGTGCGAGGAACGAGACGGCGATGATCCGCAGAGTGGTCTTCTCGCGAGCCTCGCGGACGGCGTAGTCGGAGGCGGAGAACTGCCAGGCGACCGCAGCGGCGGATGAGACCTCGATGACCGAGTCCAGACCGAAGCCGATCAGGGCTGTGGAGGAGGCGAGGGTGCCAGCGGTGATGGCGACGATCGCCTCGATGACGTTGTAGGTGATGGTGGCGGCAACCAGCAGCCGTATGCGCTTGGTGAGCACGTCGCGGTGGGCCGGGGAGGGACCGAGGGATATCACGGTCATCCGCAGCAGCCCTTCTCGCCATCATCGGTGCAGGTGCGGTCGGTCTCAACAGCCACCACGGCGGTACGGAGGTCGTCCAGCGCGTGACCGAGCCGTGCATCGGCCAGCTCGTAGCGGGTGCGGCGGCCGTCGGGCACCGTGACGACCAGGCCGCAGTCGCGCAGGCATGCCAGGTGGTTCGACAGCCGGGTGCGCGAGACGGCGAGTGCGTCGGCCAGGTCGGCGGGATAGGCCGGGGCGTCGTGCAGGGCGAGCAGGATGCGGCAGCGGATCGGGTCGGCGAGCGCACGGCCGAACCGCGCCAACACTTCGATGTCGGATGCGATGCTCAGCATGGCAACGAGAGTACATGCTTTCCTGAATTCAGGTAAACGTGGATCGTTCTCACTGTCGAGCGGCGGATGGGCCAGTCGGCTGCGGGACCTAGGCTGATGCAACGGCGCGGGGCCGACTTTCCAGGAGTGGATGTGGGCCTGCGCCAACTCGTGATCGATGCGTGGTCGTGGCTGAACTACAAGCCAGTGATGGCGGAGGCTGGCCGTCCAGGCAGCCGCGCGTTCCCAGAGCTGACTAAGACATGGGTGCCACCGCATGAGCTGCGGCGGCTGGCCGCGTACAAAGTGTTGGCGTCGTACGACAACAACCAGGCAGGGCAGCTTGCGGCGGCCGGTGGCGACGCGAGCGCGATGGAGCGGCGGGAGCTGGGCGACGCAGCGAACCTCGTGGACACTGCGCTCGGCTACCTCCTCGGCTCGGACCAGAAGGTCACGGTCGAGGGTGCGGAGCACGCCGATGATGAGACGCCGACGCCCGGAGCGGCGGAGGCCGCCGCGGTCCAGGACCGGCTGCGGAAGTGGGCGGACAAGGAGCTGCTGACGTTCCGGGTCCAGCAGGCCGAGCGTGCGGCGGTGCTGCTCGGGGACAGCGTGATGGTTCTGGCATGGAACCCGGAGAAGCAGCGGCCGACGCTGCGAGTCTACGATCCGGGGTTCTTCTTCCCCCAGTGGGACGACGAAGACGAGGACTTCCCCAGCCGGGTGCATCTGGCGTGGGAGCTGCCGGCGGACGACGACGCCGGGCTGAAGGCCCGGGTACGCCGGGTGACGTACGAGCTGGGGCCGATCTCTGAGGGCGGCGAGGACGGAGACGAGACGGCTGCGGCTGGTGGGCGGCAGTACCCGTGGGAGCCGGGGCGGACGTCCAACGTGACGTGCTACCTCACGGACGCGGAGTGGCTGCTGGAGGACCTGAAGAACGGCGAGACGCTGGACCGGCTGCCGATGGACAAGGCGAGCTTCCGGGTGCGGCCGGACGGTACGGAGCTGAACCGGCTGGATCTGATGATCGACTTCGTGCCGGTGGTGCACATCGCGAACACGATCCCCGACGGCGGGGAGCACTGGGGGCGCTCGATTTTGGCCCGGGTTCTGCAGGCGCTCGACGAGCTCGCGGCTACGGACTCTGACAGCTCGGCGGCCTCGGCGACAACGGGCACGCCCATCATCGGGCTCGCGGGTGCGCGGCTTCCGGTGGACCGGGCGACGGGCAAGCCGCAGGAGCTTCAGGTGAAGGCCGGTGCCGTATGGCAGCTCGGTGAGACGGGGCGGATGGACGCCCTGGACACGTCGCCTCAGCTGGCCGAACTGCGGGCGCGGGTGGATCACCTGCTGGAGCGGATCGCGGCGAACAGCCGGGTGACGGCGGCCGGGCTCGGGACGCTGGAGGCCACGGAGGTGCCCTCGGGGTACGCGCTGAAGCTGGCGCTGGGGCCGCTGGATGCGTTGATCGGGATGATGCGGTTGGCGAGGGAGCACAAGTACCGGCTGCTGTTCAAGATGGTGCAGCGGCTATACCAGGCCGGGCGGGCGGAGGGCTGGACGGCCGGGGAGACGCTGCCGGCGCGGCTGGCGTGGGCACCGCACACGCCGACGGACCGGGGCGCGGTGCTGGAGGAGGTCGTCAAGGCGTACGGGGCGGGGGTGCTGTCGCTGGAGACGGCGGTGGCGATGCTGCTGGAGGCCGGGTACCCGATCAAGGACGCCTCGCAGGAGGTGGAGCGGATCCGGGCGAAGGCGGAGCAGGAGGCCGCGGTGCGGATGGCGGAGACCGCCGTGGGGCGCGGCTCGCCCGAGGCGGAGCAAGGCCAGGAGTCACGGGGAGAGGTCGATCAGGTCGGCCGCAGTGGTGAGTTGGAGCGGACTGGTTCTGGGCGTTGATCGTTGTCGACGGTGGTCTGAGCTCTTTCAGTCGTCGTTGTTGTTCCGGCCTTGCATGGCTGCTCGGGCGTCCTGCAGAGCGCGGATGAGTTCCGGGAGCTGGCGGAGAAACCCGGTCAGCAGCATGAGGCAAAGGCCGAGGAAGCCGAACGCGGCGAGTGCCCATCGGGTGAGCGTGTCCCAGTCCAAGTTCCTTCTCCTGCTGCGGTCGAGGGTGAGGGGGTCCGGGCGAGGCCCTGACCGCGAGCGGTCGCCCCGGTGGTTGAGTGATCTCAACGTTGCCGGGGATCGCGTGGCACTGCTACGCCAAACCCTGGCCACTTTGCCGCCACTTCGGCCATCACGTCCCTGATGAGGCAGGTTGAAAAGAAATGCTTCTTCCGGTTTGTGTCGCCGGACATCGCGAGGAAGTGGCGACAAAGTGGCCAGGCTTTGGCGTAGCGATGCCATGCCTCGATGTGGTATTTGCTATTGCCCGTATGCCGTCTTTCCGGCGCGTCAGGCAGCGGCATGCCCGTCTTGGCTACACTGATCGGCAGCGCGGGGGCGCGCTCTGGAGGAGATGTATGGTCCGGCCCCTGCCGCCTCGCCGTCCTGTCGGCCACCGCCGTGACGGGCGGCCGATCTACCCGATTCTCGGTGCCTCGTCGGAGGACGAGACGAACGACCAGCTCGATGACGCCACGGACGGCGGCGGTCAGGAGCAGCAGGTCACGGTCACCCAGGACCGGTTGGGCAAGATGCTCACCCGCGAGAAGGCGCAGGGCGAACGGGCCGCGATCAAGCGGCTGTTGTCCACGCTCGGGTTCGACTCCCCGAAGGCGCTCACCGAGTTCGTGACCGCGCAGCGGGAGGCCGAGCAGGCCGCGCTGTCGGAGGTGGAGCGCCGGGAACAGGCTGCTGCCGAGCGGGAGTTGCAGGCCGCCCGCCGGGAGGAGCTGGCCGCCGAGCGGGAGCGGGCGGCGCTTCGCCGGGCCGCGCTGGTGGCGCTCGGCGCGGAGGGCGACGATCTGGTGGACGCGGAGCGTCTGCTGGCCGTGGACGACGAGGACGCGGACGAGGCGCAGATCCAGTCGGCGGCCGAGGCCCTGCGAGCCAGGCGTCCGGAGCTGTTCGGTGAGGTCCGCACCCCGGTGCCGGCCGCCCCCGCGGGAGCACCGGCAGGGCGTGGCCCGACCCGTACGGCCCCGGTGTCCAAGCCCGGTTCGGCCGGGCTGGAGATGGCCAAGCGCCGTGGCCTGATCCCGGAGTTCAGCGACTCCGCAGCCCGATAGTCCGGGCCTCAGACCTTGGGGGACCACGCCCCCTGAACTTCGTGGACGGCATCGCCTCCGTGGGCGGTGTGCGGAATCTGACCGCAGCGTCCATGGAGACACGCACATGACCATCCAGCCCGTATCGACGTCCGAGTACACGACCGCCAACCGCGAGTGGCTGGCGTCGCTGCACGGCACCGACTCCGTCGACACGATCACCCTCGACCTGAACCTGTTCTGCGAGGGCACGCACTACGTGTGCGGCGACGGCTGCGACCCGTACGGCCGGGTCCTGTCCGGTGTGCCGGTCGGCAGGGTCGCGGAGTCCGGCCTGTACGGCCCGTACGACCCGGAGGCGCACTGCGGTCGCCAGATCCTGCGCGGCTTCGTGATCGCCGAGGCCCCGTTCGCGCCGGGACAGACCCGTGTTCCGGCCGCGCTGCTGTGGCACGGCGCGGTGAAGGCGTCGAAGGTGCCGGGCGGCATCGACGTGTCCCAGCTCGTGTGGCACCCGCGTGCCGCGCAGATCCGCTTCGTGTGAGCGGGGGCTGAGCTGTGACGATTCAGGACCTGCTCAAGGACGTCTCGGTCATGGACCTGACGGCGTTCGCCAGGGCGATCCCATCTCCGAAGGACTTCCTCCTCACTCAGACGATCTTCCCGACCGTGGAGATGCGGGAGGTGAAGTGGCGTACGAAGGACTCCGGCCGGTACGTCAATGTCGCCAAGTACCGGGCGTTCAACGCCTCGGTTCCGTTCGCGACCCGTGAAGCGTGGCAGACGTCCCGCGAGGGTGCGCTGCCCGCGCTGGGCCAGAAGCTCGTCGTCTCCGAGCAGGAGCAGATCCTGCTGGAGGCGTCGCACGGCTCGGATCAGGACCGGCTGATCGAGTTGCTGTACGACGACGTGGAACGGCACGTCGAGGCCATCCGGTCCCGGCTGGAGCTGGCCGCCGGCGACGTGCTCGTGGATGGCCGGTTCACGCTGGAGCAGGAGAACGGCCTGACGCTGGAGGTGGACTGGAACGTCCCCGCCGAGAACATGCCGGTTTCCCGTATCCCGTGGTCGGACCCGGCCTCCGACCCGATCGCGGACGAGCTGCGGTGGATCCAGCACCTGGACGACATCGGCGCGCCGGAGCCGGAGTTGGTGATCACCAGCCGGAAGGCGTTCAGCTACCTGGCGGCGAACAACGCCTACAGGGCGGCCTACTACGGGTCCGTGAGCCCGTCGACCACGCCGACGGCGACGCTGACCCCGCAGCAGATCAACGTGGTGCGCGGCAACTACAGCCTGCCGCCGATCCAGTTCTACAAGGCCCAGGTGCGGGTGGACGGCAAGCCCCGCAAGGTGCTGCCCGAGGACCTGTGGATCCTGGTGCCGCCGGAGCGGGAGAAGTGGGCGCAGACCATGTACGGGGTGACCGCGGAGGCCCTGGTGCTGTCGCGCGGCTCGAACCCGGAGATCATCCGGGAGGACGCCCCCGGCCTGATCATCACCCGAGGCGTCCAGGATGACCCCGTGCAGATCTGGACCAAGGGCGCCGCGGTCGGCATGCCCGTCATGCACACCCCGGACGCGCACATCGTGGCGAAGGTCCTGTGATGGCGGGCCGCGGGCGGCTGAAGGCCGCGGTCTACGTACAGGACCCGACCACGCGGGAGGAGCTGATCCTGCTGCCGGGCGAAAGCCCGGCCCTGGAGGTGGCCGAGCTGATCACCAACCCGGACGCCTGGGACGCCCTGACGCAGGACGACGCCGATCCGGAGCCGGTCGCTGTCGGCGAGCCGGACCCGACTGCGGGCAGCGCCGAGCCTGACTCGGGACAGGGCGAGGCCGGCGGGGGCGGCACGAAGAAGTCGGCGTCGCGGCGGACACGCTCGTCCTCTGCGTAATACGCTCACGCGCGCGGCCCGGAGCCGGCTTCCCCCGTCTGGCTCCGGGCCGTGCCTCGTATCGAGGGATGTGAACCTGGTGGACGAGTTCCAGCGGTCGTGGCTCCTCGCGCAGCTCGGCCCGGACTCTGACCCGGCCGACCTGGAACGCCGTTTCTTCCGGCTGCGGTCGGTGCGCGCCGTCGCGCTCGAGGTCCTGGGCGAGCGGCGCGCCAAGCTGTTGGCCGACCCGTTGAAGGTCACCGTCGACGGCGTGGTGACCATGGACCTTCAGGAGAACCTACGCGGGATGGAGCGGCAGATCGAGCAAGTGCGCCAGATCGCCTCGCCGGAGGGCTCGGATGACCAGGACGAGGCCGACGAGATGCTTGGCGTCACGTGGCTGCTGCCCACACGCCGGTACAGGTAGGGGCTGACCGCCGGCGCGAGCCGCAGTCCTGTGTGGGCACGTCCAGCCAGGCTGGACGTGCCCACACCCCTTGATCTCGTAGGCGCCGTGGTCGGAGTTGCCCGCCGAGTACGAACTCGGATCAGCCTGCGGGCCTGTCCACGAGGTCCCCCATGCTGCCAACGTCTCCGGCCGACCAATGCTCGCTGAGCAGGAGTAGTCCCTTGTTCATCAAGATCTCCACCGCCCGATAAGGCTCCGCGATGACCTCAGGTTCCGGATAGTAGATCTTGACCGTCTCGGCCATCAGACCGTCCGGGTCCAGACCACCGGTGTCGTAGTTGCTCCCGCCGCGGGTGCCAGGAGCGCGGGTGAGGTCGACCTGGTTTTCGATCGCGTAGGCGAAACCGAGACGTACTCGGTCCGCCAATTGCGTCTTTTCCGAGATCCCCAGCCAGTGGATGAGATCCGCTGCCGCCTGCGTCGCCTCGATGGTGAGCGCGATGTTCTTGAGATCAGCCATCAGACAGCCGCCCTCCGGCGTTCGATCACAGTGTGCTTGGAACTTCGCCGCTCCAGCTGATACTCGGCCACCAGATTGCCCCCCAACGCCTGAAGTGCGGCGGCTCGATCAAACTCCCCGTCGAACGAGAGCAGGATCACCTGGCGCGCCATTCGTGGCAGAGCCGCCACCACATGCGCCGTGTTGTCGGCGTCCAGTCGACCGAACGGGTAGTCCATGACCACCGGGCCTCGGACTGCGGCGCTGTCTTGAAGCGCGGCAATGAGAGACAAGGCCACGAGATGCTCATAACCTGCGGAACGTCGGACAACTTCCCCGTCCTTGTCGAGGATCTCAAGCCCGTAGCTGTCGGTGATGCGCAGCCCCACGTAGTCGGGCTCGGACGCCAGGACGCGGAAGATCTCCGAGGCGTGCGCTTCGACGCGGCGGCGAAGCTTCGTCCTGTACGCGTCGATCGAGTCGCTGAACAGGTCGCGGAGTCGTTGCGCCACCTCGTCCTTCAACTCGATGGTGCGGTCGGGGGTCACCTGCTTCCGGAGCCGACGCTTGAAGTCCTCGATGTCCGCCTCTTTCTTGCGGATTTGGACGTCAATAGCGGCCAAGCGGTCCTTGTCGCGCTCCAGCTTGGCGTGGCGCTCGTCGCGCTCCGTGGACAGTGCGCGCACTTGCTCTTCGCTCTGCCCGATCTCGTCGATCTGCTGCCTCAGTTCGGCGATGTCGCCGTAGAGTTCTTCCTTCTCCAGCCGCACTTGGCGAAGGTTGGCGTCACGCTCCACGATGAGTCGAACGTCTTGCTGGGCGAGACTCTGGAGAGTGCGGCGCTTGGCACGGAGCCGGTCCAACCGGGTCTGGACGTCCTCCTGGTGCCCGGCAGATGCGATTCGTTGGATCTTCTCGGTCAGTTGGTCCCGCAAGGCCGACGGAATCTCGCGGTGGCATACAGGGCAGTCGGGAGCTGTGTGCAGATGCGTCAGATCTCGCATGGCTGCTGCGGCTTCGCTGAGCTCGGACTCCGCCGTTGCGACAGCGACGTCGACCTCAGCGAGACGAGCAGTGGCGGAGCGAGCCAGAACGGCTTTCCACAGGTCTGTGGAGAGTTCGTCTAGCGCGTCGATCGCCGCTGTTTCGCGACCTTCCACGCCGGCGATCTGGACCTGCAACTGGTCGATCTTTCCCAGGATGTGCTGAGCCTTCTGCTGCTCGCGCATCAAGACGTCGAGCTCGGAGATTCGGTTCTGGGCAGCTTCGATCTGAGACTCGACATCGCTGTAGTCCTTTTGGTGACGATCGCGAATGTCCTGCGCTTCCTTAAGGGCCAGCCCCATACGGTTGGTCTCGTGGTTGGCGGCGTACTGCTCGCTCAGCTGCTTGGACGCTGCTCGGGAGATCGCCACAGCGTCCGCCTTGGCGTTTCCGACAATCGGAATGCCGAGAACCCGTTCGATGCTCCGCTCAAGCTCCGCGCCCTTTTCGCTTCCAGGATCCAGGAGATCCTCGTACTGACGAAGGAGCTCGCCGTCGAACAGAAAGAACTGGCTTACCGATTCCGGGGCGATCATCTGGATGATCCTCCTGGAATCATCCGGAGACAGCACTTCACCGTCGCGCTGCAAGATCACGGTTTCGGTTGGGTGGGTGCCCTCGTCGTAGCGGCGGATCAGACGGTAGGGAACTCCATTGTCATGGAAGTCGAGCACCGTTTCGAAGGCTCCCACGCCGCCGGCTTCTTTGCGGGCCTCTGTGTTTACCAGCTCCGAGGCGTCTTCGGCGCCGCGACGACCATGAATTTCACCGTACAGAGCGTATCGGAAGGCGTTGTGCAGGGTCGTCTTACCACGCCCATTCGGCCCGTAGACGATGTAGACGCCGCGATCGCTGGAGAAGGTCATCTCTTGGCGGCCCCGGTAGGGGCCGAAGTCTTCGACCGTCAGTCGATCAAGAGTCAACATCAGCTTGCCCCCTCCGCAGCCGCTCGCTGGGTAACCCAGCGGTTCACGATCTGCTCCGTACGCTTTCGAGCTTCGGCGTGGTCTTCAGCGAATTCGTGCTGCACCCCAAGGATCTCGCTGACTAGCTCCGGATCCAGATCTGGATAGCGTTCCTTCCGGACCTCTTCAACGGTCGCCAGCAAGTCTGCCGTCTCTTCATTTCGGTCAGGCATCTGCTCCCCCCTCATCATCTTCGATACCCTTAGGCCGGATCTCATCAAGCTGACTGAGAGACAACCCCATCGATACCCACTTGTCTTCCAGAATCGAAACGGAGCTCTGCGTGATGCTCCAACCGGCGAATTGGATGGCTCGTGATAGCTCGCCCACAACGAGAGGCCACGATGGGTCGTCCCTCTGCGTAGCTTCCGGCAGAACCAGTACGTCAATTAGTGTGGCAACGGTCTTGTTGGGTGAACGTCGAAGGATCCGCCCTCGTCGCTGAATGAACTCGCGAGGATTTCGCGAACTGGCCAGGATGAGCGCGTGTGAGGCCGAGGGGATATCTACACCCTCATCCAGGCACTTGATCGCGACCATGATCCCGCCGCTGATATCGAATAGCCTCAGCGTGGCTTCCGCATCGCTGCGCATCTGACTGTGGTATTCCAATGACGGAATTCCTCTAGCCGACAGTGCTTGTCGCACCAGGGACATTTGGTCTTGGTTATCGCAGTAGATGAGCCACTTCTGATCCTTTTCGGGACGATAATGCTCTGCCACAAGTTCAGCAGCTCTGGACACTTTGAAGGCTGCGCCCTTGGCAATGCGGGCGCGCTCGATGAGCTTGCGGCGCAGTTGGTCTTGAGCGTGGGGCGCGGCGCCGGGCGCCTGTGCCATGGCGTATCGCTGCCGGATCTCGCTCGTCAGTCGGTCCCAGCGTTCCTTTTCGTCATCGGTCAGGTCCACCCACGACGGGTGGTAGACGTACGGGGCCAGTACGCCGTCGTCGAGTGCGTCCTTCAAGGTGTACTCGTGGATGACGCCCCCGAAGTAGCTATCGACCGCATCTGTGCCTTCTGGGTCGTTGGCTCGTTCGGGCGTGGCGCTGAGTCCGAGACGCCAGGGGGTATCCAGCCACTCAAGGATCGTGCGGAACCGAGGACTGCCCAGCCGGTGTGCCTCGTCAGCAATGGTGAACACTTTGTTGGCCACAGGCCGCAGTTGTGCCCGAAACGCGGGGCTGGACGCAGTGTTGAGGACCGCGATCAAGACGTGCTTGCGTCCAGGGCGACTTGACTCCACGGCGGCGCGGAGCGCGCCACTGCGGCTCCAGCGATCGTGGCCACCGCCGGCCAGCACTGAGCGGGCGCCCAGCAACTCGTGGACCTGCTTTGCCCACTGGTCCAATAGCAGGCGGGAGGGCACGAGGATCAGCGGCGTCAGACCTTGCTCCAGGGCAAGGCCAGCGGAGTAGAGACCTGTGATTGTCTTGCCGGAGCCCGTAGCGTGGGCCAGCAGGCCGGCGTGGTCGTTCGCTTCCCAGGCACGTACCGCGCTGCGCTGATGCTCGCGTAGCTGGATGCCTCCGAGAGTGAACTCGTCCTTGGGCGGTCGACCGATGCGGCCAGCAGCGGCATCGCGTAGAAGAGCGACGAGGTCCGCGTCCTCCGCGACGTGCTCCAGTTCCTCTCTGATCTCGCTGGGAAGGCCGATGACGGTGACACCGGGGACGACCCCTTCCCAGAGTCTCTCGAAGCGAGCGACGGCATGGCGGGCCCGCTCAGCGTCACGGCCGCCCTCCCAAGACGGCCACACGTCAATCGACTCGATGTTGCCGTCAGGCGAGAGTCCGAGGTAGCTCTCGTTGGCCGACCCGCGGAAGCCGACGACATCACCATCGGTGTCAGAGAAGAGTCCGACTTTGTCGTGAAACATGCGCTTGTTGTGAATGGACGCCTTGGGCGTGACGCGGGCCAATTTCACGTCCAGGCGGCCCGCAGCGACCAGTGCCGCCAGCAGGCGTGCCGTATCGGCATGAGACGAGCGAAGAAGTTGAGCGAGTTCACCTCGCAATTTGGTGACGAGCTCAGCATCATCGCGCACTTCGTAGCCGTACACGAGACTATCGGCGTCAGCCCTGCTCAACCTGGGTGAGCAAAGCATTCGCATGGAGCCTGAGTTTTGAAGGAAGAAAGTCTCAAGGCCGGACTGAATAAGGTGGAAGGCGGTTGAGCTGAAGAACCCGGTGATGCGGTCATAGGAGGACGCTTCACGCAGGCATGGGTCATAGAAGTCGCGGGGAATGTCGTCAGTGTCGGTGGTGTACTCAGTTCGCAGGTTGCCGAGGTCCCTGAGCATCAGAACAACCCCTCGCACATTACTTCGTTGCTCAGGTCGATTCGCAGGTTCAGCGCCTCCACCAGGCGATGTGGGCGGGCGGCAACGATCGTCTCGGTCAATCCCCCGCGGAGCCTACGAGAGCCGTGCGAGATATCCTTCGCCAAGGCGGCCCAGACAATTTCAGGCGGAGTCTGCACGTTCTTGGAGAAGGTAAATCCTCCGTTCATGTCGTGCAGATCGGCGTCCCACAGGATGAACAGGTTCCAGTCGGGGTGGTACCCCATCGCGATCGGCCGAATGTTGTCGGCGCGGTCGAACCAGCGCCGCTTCTCCTTGGGGGACGCCGGCTGTCCGTCGCGCGTGACCCCGACGGACAGCTGGATCTTGAACGTCCCCTGCTGGCGCTCGGAGGGATGTTGGGTCGCCTGGTAGACGTAGAAGCGAAGGCGGGGAGGCAGCGGCGAGGCTAGATCGAGTATCAGTGGCTTGCGCGTCAGCGCGTCGTCGGAGGGCAGCGCGGCGACACCCGGACCCAGAGCGCGGATGAGCACGCGATGCAGGTAACCGCTGGTGGCGTTCCGGGCGGGTCGGTACCGCTCCTGGAACTCGTCCTCCGGCAGCGTGAGCCAGCCGGGTGTTGTCGATCCCACGCCTCCCCCTCGTCCGCAACCCTACTTGTCCGTCGTTGACCACGTACACAGTCTCAGACGCCACTGACATTCCCCCTGGCCCGAGCGATTCTGCCTGGTCCGGGGCGGCACAGATGCAGCCAGCAGCCCCCCTGGGCCGCTATAGTGGCAGGCGTTGATCAGTTGCGGAGGGGCTCTACATGCAGGACGTCCTTGATTGCCTGCGGTCGGGTCGCGTTTGCTACACCACGCCGCGCGGCGCTCAGCTCACAGGGGACAGCTTGGAGCTCCTCGGCGAGCTGCCGGCGAACAGCGTCGACCTATTCATGACAAGCCCTCCCTTCCCGCTCCTGCGCAAGAAGGCGTACGGGAATGAGGATCAAGACGAATACGTCGAGTGGCTCGTGGAGTTTGCGAAGCTCGCGAAGGATGCACTCAAGCCCACGGGTAGCCTCGTGATCGACATCGGTGGCGCTTACCAACAAGGCGTCCCGGTGAGGTCTCTGCATCAGTTCCGTGCCCTGCTCGCATTCGTTGATGATCTCGGCTACTTCCTGGCCGAGGAATTCTATTGGTACAACCGCTCGAAGCTACCTTCGCCCATTGAATGGGTGAACAAGCGCAAATGGCGTGCCAAGGATGCAGTCAATACAGTTTGGTGGCTTTCCAAAACCGAGCAGCCAAAGGCGGACGTCGGTCGGGTTCGCGTACCCTACTCCAAGTCCATGCAGCAGCTATTGAAAAACCCGGCAGCCTATTACAGGCCCAAGAAAAGGCCATCGGAGCACGACATTGGCGAGGCGTTCGGCGTCGATAACGGTGGCGCGCTCCCTTCTAATCTGCTCGACATTCCCAACAGTCAGTCCAATGACGCGTACCTCCGTACGTTGAAGGCGATGGACGTAAAGGGTCACCCGGCTCGTTTTCCTCTCAAGCTGCCGGCTTTCTTCATCGAGATGTTGACTGAGCCGGGGGATCTTGTTGTGGACTTCTTCGGCGGGTCCAACACGACTGGAAGAGTTGCGGAAAATCTTGGCAGGGATTGGCTGTCGTTCGAACTGGATCCCGCATACGCTGCCCTCTCTGCTGTGCGATTTATGGAAGGGCAGAAGCCGGAGAATATTCGGCTCGCAGTGCAGCAGATCGAGGCTGGTGCCACGCTGGAACTGAGAGGCAGCTCGGGCCATCTGAGCGAGCAGACCGAGGCGGACATCAAGTTGAAGCCCGTAGACGCGTCAACCCAGCTGAGCATCGACGCTGGATGAGGGACCGGCGGCGTCGAGCTGAGACGCGGCGATGGTGCCTCGCAGATGTTGCTGCCGGGTAAGTTGATGACGGACTCGGTGAAGGCCCAGTAGCTCCCCGACTAACGTCGTCTGGCTGCTCCAGTACGCGTGCTGGCTCTCCCGAGAGCCAGCACGCGTACTGCTGTATGTGGCGACCGGAGTGGTGGAGCCGAGCCAAAGCCAATCTTTCGTGGTCGGTCCACCAAGTGCTGCCGTGTCCTATCGGTGAGCGAGATCCTGCCTGGGGCCTCCCTGCTGGGGGCCGGAGTTGCGAGGGTGCGCCGGGTTGAGGAACCACTTACGGGCCGAGGCCAGCCACCAGGCACCGCAGAAGGCCACGACGACGCCGACCGCGACGGGCGCGTAGTTGAAGGTGCGCGCGGTGATCGGTGACGTCTGGGGCAGCATGAAGAGCACGGTGATCACCAAGACCCATGCGATGGCGATCGTGCCGACGACGGTGGACCAGGAGCCGAGGTGCCAGGGGCCGCGCTCGAACCTGTCGCCCTGGCGCAGTCGGAGGAAGGTGGGGATCACGTAGGCGATGTAGAGACCGATGGTCGCGATGGAGGTGACAGCCGCGTAGGCGGTGCTGTTCCACAGGTAGGGCAGGCCGAGAGCGAAGGCCCCACCGGTGGCGAGCCAGACGGCGTTCGTGGGGGTGCGAGTGGCCGGGTTGAGCTTGTGCCACGTCTTGGAGAAGGGGAGCGCGCCGTCGCGGGAGAAGGCGTAGATCATCCGGGAGTTGGCGGTCACTGAGGCCATGCCGCAGAAGAGTTGGGCGACGATGATGACCAGCAGCAGCCACTTGCCGGCCGCCGCGCCGAGGGCGTCCATCAGGATCTGCGCCGGTGGCACCCCGGTGGTCGACTCGAGCGCGCCCGAGTAGGAGTGGATGGCGTAGGTGAAGCCGAACAGCAACACGAAGCCGGCGGCGAGGGAGACGAGGATCGAGCGGACGATGCCCTTGGGGCCGGCGGTGGAGGCGTCGATGGTCTCCTCGGTCATGTGGGCGGAGGCGTCGTAGCCGGTGAACGTGTACTGGGCCATGAGCAGTCCGATGAGCACCACGTAGACGCTCGACGAGAAGCCGGTGTTGTTGACGAACTCGCCGAAGACGAAGCTAGTCGACTGATGGTGGTCAGGGATGAGCACCAGGGCGCCGCAGATGACGACGACGCCGAGGATGTGCCACCAGATGGACACCTCGTTGAGGAAGGCGACGATGCGCACGCCGAAGGTGTTCAGTACGCCGTGCAGGACGAGGATGATCCCGAAGAGCGTGATGGTGTGGCCGGGCGTGGCGGCGTAGCCGAACTGCAGGTCCAGTAGGGCGTTGAGGAAGGTGGCGGCGCCGAAGTCGATGCCTGCGGTCACGGCTATCTGGCCCAGGGTGTTGAACCACCCGGTGAACCACGCCCATGCCGCGGCCGTTCTCGCGGGCGCCATGCGGTGCGCCCAGAAGTACAGGCCCGCGCTGGTGGGGTAGGAGGAGCAGACCTCCGCCATGGACAGCCCGACGAAGAGCGTCATGAAGCCGACGAACAGCCAGCCCCACATGATCACCGCTGGCCCGCCGGTGTTCATTCCGTAGCCGTAGAGGGTCATGCAGCCGGACAGGATGGAGATGATCGTGAAGCTGACGCCGAAGTTGGCGCGGCCCGACATGGAGCGGGAGAGCGTCTGCTGGTAGCCGAGTTGCTTCAGGCGTTCCTCGTCAGAGACGCGAGAGACATCGAGGGGCACAGGATTTCCGTCCTTCGTTCGTTTAAGGGGTAGTTCGAGGGTTCAGCGGCGTCGGCGCCGCGGTGGGCTGTAGGCCCAGGCGCGGTGCCGTAGGAACAGATCGCGGGCCTGTCCGCAGTACGACCAGGGGACCTGCGTGGCGTAAGGGCCGATGGCGTCGAAGACTTCCAGGGCCTCGCTGTGACGGTTCGCGAACGACAGGGCGTGCGCTAGGTAGTTGGCGTCATCCGCGAAGCAGGCGTGCGGTCGCGGGGCGCGGTAGCGCCACCAGCCCTCCAGCACGTGGTCGATCTGCGGGCAGTCGACCCATGGATGGATGGTGAGCCCGTAAGCGTCGCGGTCCTGCTCCTGGCGGGTCCGGTGGGCCTCGGCGATCACCACGAGTGGCAGAACCGCGATCGGCAGCCCTTGAGGGGCGATGGCCGCCTGCTCCTCGGCCCACCACATCGCCTCGCCCTGCTCTCCGTGGTAGCGGGGGAGCAGGAAGGTCACGACCTCGTGGTGCGCCTCGCGATTCCATCGGTCGCGCTTGATGATCTCGTCCCACACCGCGTTCAGGGTCTTGCGGTTCGGGGCGTGGGTGCGGAGCAGCGCGAGCATCACGACCAGCGGCGCCACGTCCTCGGGCCACGTTTCCAGGGTCGCGCGACAGGTGGCCCAGGCTTCCTCCATCAGGCCCCGACCGCTGCTGCCTGGCCCGGCGATCATGGCTCGGAGGGCCTGAACGTTGGCCAGGAGGGCGAGTGCGTGCGGCGAGCGCGGTTCGGCCCTTGCCCAGGTGTCGGCGAACCGCAGGCGGGCTCCGGCCTCGGCGAGTACCTGAAGGCGGAAGATCCGGCGATCCCAGTCCGTGCCGGTCGCCGCCAGCAGATCCCGTGCCCCCTCCCAACGGCCCATCGCGGCGTCCTCCACCGCCGGCCGCAGCGCGACGTCGTCGCGCGCCGGGTGCTGATCGAGCGGGACGCTCTGGTCGCTCCGGTGCCGGGCAATCACTGGACCCGCCAGGTCATCCGAGGTTCGTCATACACGAACCCGAGCGACGTATAGAGCGGATCTCCCTCTGGGCTGGCCGTGAGGCTGATGCGCTTGCAGCCGCGCACGGCCATCCAGCCCATGAGGGCCGTCACCACTGCCCGGGCATAGCCCCGCCTGCGGAACTCTGGATCGGTGGCGACGGTGCTGATGTCACCGTTGAACGGCTTGCTGCTCCCTGGGCCAGGAAGTCGAGGTAGGAGAAACCCCACCGCACAGGACGCCACGCGGCCGGGAGCCGCATCCACCACGAACGCGGCGGCCGTGTCCGGGCCATCGAGCATGGCAGCGAACACCTGCTGGCACTCCTTGACCCACGGCCCGTCCGGTACATCCCGGGGCCTGCTCCAAGGCACCGCCGGGCAGGTCAGCGATAGCTGGCGCAGGCGGGCCAATTCCCCGGCGTCGGCGGCCACCGCCCGTCGCACGGGACGCTCACAGCCGTTCCTCCCGTTCAGAAGTGTGTTCTTGATTGCGGCGGTGCCCGTGAGATCCGTATCCTGCTGGGCAACGCGTTGATGGAGACGAGTAGCCCGGGATCACGCGAGCCGAGAGAGCCGCCGGAAGCTGGAAAGGCGGCCTCGCGCCCCGAGGCGAAGACCCTCCTGAGCGCGGGGAGGAACGACCCCGTTCGGTGGTCCAATGCCCCGCCGATTGGCCCCCGTCAACGGGCCCGAATGAGGCCGCCACGCTGTGGCGGCGAAAGTGCGGTGGCACCGCGAGTTGCCCTTCTCGCCCGCACTCCCAAGGGATCATGACGACGTCCTTCGGAGGACCGCAATGATCCAAAGCCGCGTACACGTCTCTGACCTGCGAGAACACGTCGGCCGTACCGTCACTGTCTGCGGGTGGGTAAACACCCTGCGCCTGCAGCGCAAGATGCAGTTCGTCATCGTGCGGGACAGCACCGGCATGGTGCAGGTGACCCACAAGCGTGACGACGGGCCGCTTGAGGCCCAGCTCGAAGCTCTCACCCCCGAGTCCGCAGTCAAGATCACCGGCCGCGTCGTCGACGCTGAGCAGGTCAAGCTCGGCGGCCTGGAGCTCGTCCCTGAGTCGGTCGAGGTCCTGAACCTGGCCGCTACGCCGCTGCCGATCGACGAGCACACCGGCATTGAGCATCGGCTGGACTGGCGCTTCCTGGACGTGCGCCGTCGGACCGCCACACAGCTGATGTTCGCCGTGCAGACCACCCTGGAACAGGGGATGCGCGAGTACGCCTACGCGCAGGGCGCCACGGAGATGCACACCCCCAAGCTCATGGGTACGGCGTCGGAATCCGGAGCGGAGGTCTTCAAGCTCGGCTACTTTGGCCGCAGCGCCTACCTGGCGCAGTCGCCGCAGTTCTACAAGCAGATGGCAATCTCGGCCGGCATCGAGAAGGTCTTCGAGATCGGCCCCGTCTTCCGTGCCGAGCCATCGTTCACCTCCAGGCACGCCACCGAGTTCACCGGCGTCGACGTCGAGCTCGCCTGGATCGACGGCGTCGAGGACGTGATGGCGTTCGAGGAGCAGATGCTCGCCCACGCGATCGCGAAGGTCGCCGACTCCCACGGTGAGGCCATCCGAGAGCACTTCGGTGTGGAGATCACCGTCCCGACGACGCCCTTCCCCCGCATCACCATGGCCGAGGCGCACGAGATCCTGCGCAAGGGAGGCTGGGACCCGGAAGGGATCAAGGAGGACCTGGACCCGGAGGGCGAGCGCAGCATCAGCGCCCACATCCAGGAGGCCACCGGGCACGAGTTCGTGTTCATCACGCACTACCCGGTGAGCATCCGGCCCTTCTACCACATGCGGCCGGCCGACGACCCGAGTGTGACTCTGAGCTTCGACCTGCTGTGGAAGGGGCTGGAGGTCACCACCGGCGCACAGCGCGAGCACCGGTATGACGTGCTGCTGAAGCAGGCCGCCGAGAAGGGCATGAGCCCAGAGCCGCTGCAGGACTACCTGAACGCGTTCCGGTACGGCTGCCCGCCGCACGGTGGCCTGGGCATGGGCCTCGGCCGGGTGCTGATGGTGCTCCTCGGGCTGGAGTCGATCCGCGAGGCCACCTTCCTCTTCCGCGGACCGAACCGTCTCACGCCGTAACCGGCTGATGGGCGCGTCCCACGACACGGGCCGATGCCTCGTGTCGTGGGACGCGGTCTCAGTAGCGGACGCTGCGCAGGTCATGCGTCCACGCCTCGGCAGGGTTCTTGTCCCAGTAGGCCCGTAGCGCCAACTCCCGTTCGGAGAAGCGACCCTGGTGGCACAGGCCGCCGTGGGAGAGGGTGACGCTCATGGCGAGCGACGACTCGGTGGTGACCCAGTGGGGGGTCAGGGCATGGCTCCACAACTGGTCGCCGGGCCGCACGACGACGGACTGGCGGTCGGCCGCGTCATGCTCGGGCGGCTCCTCACCCGTCGTCTCGCCGATCACCGCGGCCTCGGCCGAGAGGTGCTTGTCGGGTGCGAGGTAGCTGTGGAACGTCTTGGTGCCATGCACCTGCCAGACCAGACCGTGCGAGTTGTCGTTGTGGTACGTCGAGGACGCGCCTTCGGTGGACAGGAAGAGGATCGGAGCCAGGCGCTGCCAGGTGAAACCCCGGGCGGACAGATGGGCGCGCCAGGGGATCATCACCTCGTCCTGGAAGCCGTGCAGAAGGTCGTCGTAGAAGCGGCTGAGGTTGAAGTGCACCAGCCGGAACGGCCACGTGACGATCTCTTCGAGCGGGGCGGTGCGGAAGGCGGCGGTGCGGTCCATGCGCACCTGCCAGTCGTCGTCTCCGAGGATCGTGAAGCGCACTTCCGTGTCCTGGCGGATGTGGTCGAGGACGTCGATGGCGGGCAGGAACGTGTAGTCGAAGGGGACCTCCAGGGAGAAGTTCGGTGGTTGCCGCCACCGATGTGTGAAGTCGTCCGGTGTCGTGATCGTCATAGGGCGGTCCATGAAGTCGTGTACGTAGCGCCGCTCACGCCGGCGCGGCGCACGACGCCGCGCGGTCGTCGGATGCGGCGGAGGATCGGCAGATGGCAGCGCAGTCCGGGGTCACGCGGTCCTGCGCCGGATCGGTCAGGAACTGTCTGATGCTGGCCCGAGGCGCATGGACGCTGACTGATGCCTGGCCGTAGGGACAGCGCCGTATGTGACCGTCCGCGGACACGTACGCGGTCGCCGAGCGGCACGACCACCGCTCGCCCCCCGTGGGTGGCAGCTGTAGGTCCCGGAGCTCACCGAGGTAGGCCCGGTACCGATCGGACAGGTTGAAGTAGCGGCTCAGCACGTCGGCGTCCAGATGCTGCTGTACGAGATAGTCCTGGACCGACTTGCCGTCCCGGCGCAAGGCGCGTTCGTCGAGGACGACGGGGCTGAACTGGACCTCCACGCCTGCCTCGGACACGAGGTCGGCCAGCTCCTGGCACTCATCGTCGCTCAGGCCCCAGCAGGTGACGTGGAGGATCTTCGTCTCGGTGCTGATGGCGCGTAGCGTGGCGATGCCCGAGGCCGCTGTGCGGGTGGTGCGTCCCAGCAGCATCGCGCCTTGCGAGTCGGCGGACACGGTCACGTTGCTCAGCAGGTGGGTGACCTGGGAGAGGGCGATGACCTCGGCCACGGAGCGAGCCGAGGTCACCATCGACACCGACATGCCGAACTGGTGCGACAGCCGGGCAAGCTGCCTGAGCTGCGGATGGTGGGTGGGCTCGCCACCCGTCAGACAAACGCCCTCCACGCCGGCCTCCCGCAGCCGCGACAGTGTGCGTGTGAACGTCGCGGTGTCGAGGAAGCCGTGAGCACGGTCGGCGCGAAAGCAGAAGCCGCAGGCCACCTTGCAGTGCCCGGCCGTGGAGACCAGCGCCGTACGGACTTGGACGCTCATTGCACCCCCGTGTTGTCCCACACGGCTATCTCCACGGTGCTCGTGTAGAACGCGCACATCTCGGGATCAGGGCTGGTGCCTCCGACGAGGGCCTGCTCGTTGCGGGAAGGGCCGCCGCAGATGGCGAGCGCCGGGCAGTTCCCGCACTCGGGGATCGGCGCGACGTTCTTCGCCACACCAGCCATTCGGCCTGGATCGGCACGCAACTCGTCCAGGGTGTGCAGGAACGACGGCTCGGTGAAGTTGATGTCGCACAGGCTGACCCGGTTGCCGGGCAACAGGGCGGCGTTCAGACTGCGGTCCCCCTGCATGTGGTCGAACAGCATCGGCCGGCGGGTGTCGAGGGCCTGGAAGGCGCGGTCGAGGACAGAGAACAGCATTCCGCCGCGCCCCAGGGCGGCCAGGCGTGCCTCGTACAGCTCGCGGGCCAGATCGGCGCCGTTGACCTGCCAGCGGCCCGCGGTCGGGATGGGGGTGTTGACGTAGATGAACTTCAGCCCGAGGTCGTCGATGATCCACCGGACGGTCTCGGCGAGGCGCCCTATGTTCGCTGCCGTCGGGGTGAGGTTGCAGCCCACGTGCAGCCCCTCCGCCTCGACGAATCGGGTGACGTTGCGGCGAATACGGTCGTCTGCGGGCTGTCCGCCGAGCAGAAGGCGGTGGGCGGAGTTGATACCCGGGGGGCCGTCGATGGAGATGCCGACCCCGTACTCGTACGAGACGAAGTGGGCGAGGGCTTCGTCGGTGAGACGGGCCCCGTTGGTGACGACCGTGCGCCGGACCCTTGCAACGTCGTAGCGGTCGGCGAGGGTATCTGCGAGCCGGTCACCGTACTGCATGAGGTCGAAGCGGATCGTCGGCTCGCCGCCGAACCACTGGATGGACACCTCTTCCTGGCCGGCGTTCTGCTCGAACAGGAACTCCAGGCCCTCCGACAGCTCCTCCTTCGTCATGTCCGGCTTGCCGGTGTTCGTATCGACGAAGCAGTAAGTGCAGGCCATGTTGCAGCGGTCGGTGAGCACTACGCGCAGACCACTGATGCGGTCAGGTGTGGCGTCGAGCCCAAGGAGTCGAAGACGGTTACGGAGTGCTTCTCGCCGGTCGGCCAGGGGGCCGTCGGAGGTGAAGCCGAGCCCTGCGAGGGCTTCATGAGTCGCGGTCGGGGGGACCCCGGCGAGGTCGTGGACCTCGCCGGAGTCGATGAACACACTGTCCAGCCCGACCGGGTCGAGGAGAACTGCTTCCCCGTCCCGCTCGTACTGGAAGTACTTCCCCCACAGCATCCGGGGGACGGCCATGTTGGTCAGGCCGCCGTTTCCTCTTCGGCGATGCCGAGCTCGGCCATGACCTCGCGGACCTTGTCCTCGGCGGTGGCCTGGAGCTTCGCGGAGGTGGCCGGCGAGCCACCGTCGGCGAGGACGATCACGCCGGGCAGGGTCGGGTTGGGGGCGATGACCGTGATGCCGGCCGGGTCGGTGCCGATGACCATGATCGCGTCCTTCAGCTCGACCCAGTCGGTCTGCTCCTTGAGCGCGTCGATGATGCGGCCCTGCTTCTCCTGGAAGGAGGCCCGCTCGCCCATCCAGACGCCCGCCTTGGACTTGGAGTCCACGACGTCCGCGTAGATCAGGTGGTCCTTCTTCTCTCGCCTGGGCTGAGGCACAGTTGATCCTCTCTGTGTGTCGGACGTGCTGGAACAATCACTTGCATCCGCCGGGGTCCGGCGGGGGCCGCCCCACGGGGAGTGGGTGGGGCGGCGTCTAGCCGCTCTGCGGCAGCTCCCACGGGGGAGGAGTTCAGGCCGCAGAGCGAGTCCTAATGGGGGCCTTCGCGTTCCCGGCGCGCCTTGATCAGGGCGCGGTGAAGCCCGTCAGGTGAGATCACGGCACGGGGGCCGGTGGGCAGCCGGTGCCAGTGGAGTCCGGGGCCGGACGTCCGCTTCGCCGAGGGGACGAGAACGTGGCAGGACGGTCCCAACGCGACAGTGCCCTGTTCCTCCCACCGTTCAGCGGTGCCGACCGGCGTCAGGAAGTACATGCGCGGCTCACGGCCGCCGTCGTCGAGGACGACGGACCCGACAGGTAGCCCCTGCTCCTCGATGAGCTCTACAGCCCTGCGGCCCACGTGCTCGGGCGCACGGATGGCGTCCCACCACGTGCCGGCGGGACACAACTCCGGCTCGCTGCCGAGAGGCATCCACCTTGGCAGTCGAGTGGTCGGGATCGCGTCCGACATAGGAAAGGCCCCCTCACAACTGAGTGTGAGAGGACCATTCCACTCTGGAGGCGGGTGTGCGCGGACAAACTGTCCGCACCCAATTCAGGCCAAGTCCCGCGAGAGTAAGGGGAGTTGTGCTAGGCGACTCCGGCCCAGGTGCCGAACGCGGACAACTCGGCTGACGGGTGCGTGTCCATGCGCAGCAGCGAGCCGAGCGTTTCGCGTACGGATGGGTGGAATCGCGTGTGATTCGGCGCGATCTTCCGGGCTCGCTTCAGCTCCGCGAACGCTCCACCGCGGTCACCTTCCGCCAGGCGCGCGGAGGCGACGTCGATGTGATGGTGGCTGGATCGCTCACCCACCGTGGAGGCAGGCGGCGCCCATGCCGCTCCGCCCTGTCCCCATTCAGCGAGCCGGGCGAGGGCCTGCTCGCTGTCGCCGGTGTCGATCAACGTATGCACCGAGTGGATCTTGATGTTTGTGGGGCCGAAGCTCATCTCGTAGGCCAGGCTGTCCCGGTTGCCGGCCATCAGCGCGACTTGCTCTGCTTCGCGCAGGAACTCTTCCGCCGCATCGGGGTTGTTGTCCCGCGATTCAACGACCGCCAGCTTCAGCAGCAGCGCCCCGTCGACCGCAAGCGCGTCGTCGGTGTACGAATGCTCCGGCTGGGCCCGCTCCAACTCGTGCCGCAGACCCTTGAGCTTGCGACGAGCCGACTCAGTAGCTCCCTGCCGCAGCATCGACCCCGCCACCAGGAACCCGGCCGTGAACTGCATGAGGGGGTCACCACTGCGATCCGCTGCCCACCTCACCCGCTCCAGCGCCGTATTGCCGAGGTCGTGGTGCCCCATCTTGTGGGCCAGGCTGTTGACGGCGCGGTAGGCGCGGGCCAGATGCCAGAACGCCTTCTGCTGTTCATCTCCACGCGCGCTGAGAGCGACGTGGGTCAGTTCTGTGATCACCGGCGGGAGCAGCGGCCCCATCGGCACGTACCGGGCATCACGCCGGAGAGCTGCGATCTGGTCCACCTCGGAGGCCAGGACCGGCAGAGCGCGTGGACGCGTCTCCAGCTCATCTGGGGTGTCGAAGCACAGCAGGATGCGCCTCAGCTCCGGAATGACGGCGTGCACGCCGTCCTCCGCCTCGGGGTCCCCGTAGTACGGCTGACCGGTCAGCACTTCGGGGCCGAAGTGCAGGGCCCTGGACAGGGCGAGAATCAGGCTCGGAGTCGCCTTCCGCGCACCGGACTCCAGCTTCTGTATCAGGCTGGGGGATACCGCGACCCGCTGGGCAAGCTGCGCGGCGGACAGTCCCCGCGTCTTGCGTGCCACCCGGAGCCGGTCCCCCAGCATAACGCTCTCATTCACGTCGGCTTCCCCTCGCTGATCGGAGCATTGTGGCCAGAGTACGTATTGCGAATGGTGCCCAGAAGGCCCGTCGCCAAGTGTTAACGGACCGACGGAGCAAACCCGTAGATCCACGCCAGGACGCCCGTACGGCTGGCCAGGCACGGGACGGCGCCCGCCGGGGCTCCGTTACCGCCGCCTCGAGGTGTCCGACACTGCTCCTAGCGTCGGCTGAATGGATCAGACGAACGACACGGCCACCGCCCGGCGCGTGGAGATCAGCGCGCGGGGCGGTCGGGCCGACATCGAGATCGACGGCTCGCGAATCGACCCGAGCGCCGTCAAGGCGTACTCGGTCAGCCACTTCGCCGGGGAACGGCCGGAGGTCCTGCTGCACGTCGCGGACCGCGGCGATAGTCAGTGGTCGGGGATGGCCCGTGTCGCGATTGCCGACCCGCCCGACCCGGGGCCAGTGGCAGCCATCTTCCTGGACGCGATCGACCCGGAGGCTCTGGAGCGCGCCGCGCTGGCCCGCCCTGACCTCGGCTCCGAGCCGTACTCGCTGACAAAGGCGATGCTGACCCAGCTTGTGGAGTGGGCTCGTGGCCTTTGACGTGGAGGGTGCGCGCCGAGTCGTCGGCCGCATCCTGGACGACAAGCTGGAAGCGTGGCGGGACAGCGCAGGCTGTACGGATGACGTGCTGGACGAGTCCACGGGCCGGCTCGTGCCGCCCGCGCCGGACGAGGAGTTGGTCTGGGGCGGGCTCGGCGCGGTGATGCCGATCAGCCGCCCGGCCATCACCCAGCCCATCGGAGGGTCGGTCGCCGTGGAGCCGCCGACCACCGACTACCAGGCCGTGCTGCCGGTCGAAGCGCCGGTGCTGCGGCGCGACGACGTGATCCGCGTGGCCGGTTCCGTGCGCCCCGGCGGTCCCCGCGACCCGCAGTTGGTCGGCCGACGATTCCGCGTCTCCGACGAAGCGGTCGGCACCTACAGCGTGGTGCGCATCGTCAGGGTGCAGGTGATTCTCAATGACTGAGTCAAGTCGCCTGCGTAACCGGCGAGGCGGAGGTGAACAGCCTCTTGTCGCGCAGCATTGCCCACAGAACGTCGACCCGTCGTCGGGCGAGAGACAAGAGCGCCTGGGTGTGACGCAACCCTTCGGCACGCTTTTTGAGGTAGTAGTCACGCGACGGACCCGGCCGCATCATCGCGGTCTGCGCGGACAGGTAGAAAATGTGCCGCAGGCGCCGGTTGTATCGCTTGGGCCGGTGGTGGTTGCCCGTGCGGCGACCGGAATCACGTGGCACCGGTGCGAGGCCAGCGTGGGAGGCCAGGCGACCGGCGTCTTTGTACGTGGACAGGTCGCCGACGATGGCGACGAACTCGGCGCCCAGAATGGGGCCCATGCCCGGCAGGGACTCGATGATCTCGGCGCGGTCGTCCGTACGGAAGGTCTCGCGGATTTCGCGGTCGATGTCCTTGATCCGCTGGTCCAGGGCGAGGAGCTGGTGGGCAAGGTCGCAGACCAGCTTCGCGGCCCGTTTCTCGCCGGGAAGCGCGGTCTGCTGGGTCTGGGCGGCTTCCACTGCCCTGGCCGCGACATCGGCGGCACTGTGCACCATTCGCCGTTCCAGCCAGGTGGTCAGTCGCTTGATGCCGATTCGCTGCAGGGCAGCTGGGGTTTGGTATCCGGTGAGCAAGACCAGCGATCCCTTGCTGCCCGAGTAGTCGAAGGCGCGCTCCAGTGCCGGGCAGATGCCGAGCAGGAGGTCTCGCAGCCGGTTGAGCAACCGCACCCGGTCGGCGATCAGGTCGGCGCGGTGCGCGGTGAGCAGCTGCAGTTCGGAGACCAACTCCGGAGGAGTCGCCAGTGGTGCGAAGTCCCGACGCATCCGGGCCGTGTCGGCGATGACCAGGGCGTCTTTCGCGTCGGTCTTCCCTTCGCCGCGGTAGGCACCGGACATGCGGTTGACCGTGCGGCCGGGGACGTACACCACCTGTTGGCTGTGGGCGATCAGCAGGGCCAGCAGCAGAGCGGAGGCACGGCCGGAGATGTCCACCGCCCACCTCACCTCGCCGCCGGCCTCGCAGGCCGTTGCGATGAGTTGGAGGATCTCGTCCTCGTTGTTGAGGACCTTCTGGGAGAAGACGGTCTCGCCGTCGGCGTTGACCGCCACCGCCCAGTGATGCCCTTTGCCGGCGTCGATGCCGACCCATATCCGCTCGCCCAGGTTGGTCACCGCGGCTCGCTCCGATCCTCCGTGCCAGCAATTTCATGGCCCGAGGAACACTCCGCCGACGCGTCCTTAATCTGCGATGCCCGCAGCTCTCAATCAGCAGTCAGAGCGTCCCGGAGGACCGGGTGGCCATTCACCTGGAGCCATCAGCGGCATCGACTGATCAGCCACACCCGGTCCTCCCGGACCGCCAACATTCTTAAGGATCGACTGATGGCCCCGGCGAACCCGCACCCCAACGCTCACCCGGACGCGACCGCGTTCCGTGATCCGATCGCGCTGGCCGCCGTGCTGGCCCGAATGGGCCCGGCGACCCGTGCCCGTACGCGGACGATCACACGGCACCACGCCATGCTGCTGCGGGTCCGCATCCAGCGGAACGCTAGCGGTAGGCCCGGCCCGAACGTGATCACCGGGCAGTACCGCGCCTCCTGGGACGTGCGGATGCGCACCGGCGGCGGCGAGGTCACCGCCGAGGTGTTCTCCGACGCCCCGCAGGCGCGACGACTGGAGTACGGCTTCGTCGGCGTGGACAGCCTCGGGCGGCACTACCGGCAGCCGCCGTTCCCGCACGTCGAGCCCGCGTTCCGGCAGACCGAACCCGCGTTCATCCAGGCCCTGGCCGACGGGGTGCTGCCGTGACCGCTCGTCTTCCGGTGACCCGCGCGCTCGCCGCCCTCCTGGAGCACACCACGGGCCGCCCGTGTGGTGTCGGTGAACTCCCGCGGGTTCAGGGCAAGTCCGGGTGGGAGCCCGCGCCCGTGCCGTACACCATCCTCGACTCGCTGCCCGCCGAGTTCGCGGGCCCGCCCCTGTGGGACTGGCACGCTGATGCCGCCTGGTCCTACCAGGTCACCTCGGTCGGGGAACGAGCCGATCAGGTCGAGTGGCTGGCCGACCGCGTGCGCGCCGGCGTGGTCGGCCGGACCGACGGAAGCTGGACCCACGACCTGCATGTTCCCGAAGCGCGTGTCATTGACCGGGAGTTGACCTACGACGCCGGAGGAGAGCCCTCGGTGTCGGCGGCAGGCGCTATCGTGTCCTACGTGCAGCGGGTCACGATCACCGTGACCCCGGCATGAAGAATCGATTCTTCTGATCCTCACCGCGGAGGCCCGCGCGGACGCTAGGCCCCAGGCCAGGCGAACCCCCTTTGAACCTCAAGGGGCAGGGCCTCGGCACGGGACGCTGCCCCAGAAGTGGGAGCGGACCTGTGTCCACGAGCACGAAGAAGGCCCAGACCCGATTTCTGCGGCGCGGCATCTCCAAGATCCTTTGGTCCAAGGACCTCAACGACCCGAAGTACCCCAGCCGCCGAGAGATCACTAACGCCTTCGCCCTGACCGACGCCGTCTCGGACATCGAGGGCTGGGCGCTGGAGAACGACCCCATCGAGACCCCCGACATGGGCTCGACCTTCAACTCCTCGATCCCGGGCAACGACAAGGCCGAGAACTCCAGCCTGACCTTCTACGAGGACCGGTTCTCCGACGCCATCGAGCAGCAGCTCCCCAAGGGCGCGAAGGGCTACGTCATCCTGCTCCGCAAGGGCGACCTGCCCGGCTCCCGCTCGGTGGACGTCTTCCCCGTTCAGGTCGCCACCCGCGCCGCGACGTACAGCACCGGCAACGAGGCCGCGAAGTTCAAGGTGGACTTCACGATCACCGACGAGCCGTCGCTCGACCGCCCGGTGCCGCAGGCCCACCCCCGTCCGCTGCCGGACGAGGACTGCGACGACGACCACGGGCACGGCCACCCCGAGGGTGACCACGTCGACGTGACCGTGGTCAGCACCACGAAGACCAAGACCGAGGCGACGGTCCGCGAGCACGACGCCGACGAGGGCTGATCGTGTCGCGCCCCGCACAGGCCAAGCGCCCGTCCCCCTCCGCCACGGCGGCGGAGGGGGCGTGGTCGGCCAAGATGGAACGGCTCCGCCGCCGGACCCGCCCGCAGAACCGGCTGCGCATCTGCGATGACGCCGAGCTGCGTCAGCGGTACGACGAGGCTGAGCAGGCCGCCCGCCGTGCCCGGTTCGTCGCCGAAGCCAACCCGGGTGACGAGCTCGCCGCACGCCAGGTCACCGACGCCGACGCCGCGCGGGACCAGGCCCTGGCGGCGCTCGACGCCGCCTCGGAGTTCCTGACCTTCCGTGCGCTGCCGCGCCCGGTGCTGGAGGAGCTGATCGCCGAGCATTCGCCCACCGAACAGCAGGCGGAGGAGGGGGCGATCTTCAACCCCGACACCTTCCCCGCCGCGCTGGTGGCGGCGGCCTCCGTGGACGGCATGAGCCGCGAGGAGGCCGAGGAGCTGCTGAACGGCTGGTCGGCGCCGGACGCCAACGCGCTGTGGGACGCCGCCTGGCAGATCCAGCAGGAGAGCCGGGTCGAGCTGGGAAAAGGCTGAGCCGTGACGCCGGCCTGCGCGCCGAACTGGAGCTGTGCGAGCGGTACGGCATCCCGCACTCGCAATTCCTCGGCGGAGACGGCCGCTGGACCGACCTCGACCGCGCCAAGGCGCTGGCTTGGGCGGACTGGCAGCGGTCGGTGTGCCCGGAGTGCCACACCCGGCTGGAGGAGTGGGACCGCGAACGCGGCGGCGACCCCCACGCCTACGTCACCGACACCCTGCGCTGCCCCGGCTGCGAGCTGATCGAGCAGGAACGCGATCACGTCCCCCAGGACCGGTCCGGCTACGGCGTGAAGATCCAGCTCCTGCCGCGCGAGCAGTACGAGCCGCGCCCCTGATCCACCCCGCACCACGTAAGTAAGGAGGCCGCCGCGGTGGCCGGGTTCACCCTCACGGTCGCGATGCGCGCCGAGGTCCGCGACCTGATCGCGGGAACCCGTGCTGCCTCCGCCCAGATGCGGACCCTGGGGGACCGTACCGAGGCCGTGAACCGGTCCCTGGCCCGACTGGACGCCAACGGGGCGCGGCTCGCTGCGCAGTTCGCTGCGCTGAATCGTTCCTCCCGCGCGGCCGTCGGGGAGCTGAACCGGATCACCGCCCGCGCCGGGGCGGCCCGTGCGGCGTTGCGCGCGGCCGGGGACGACGGCGCCCGGTCGATGTCCCGGCTCCAGCGGGCGACCGCCGGGGCCGGTCGCCGGGGCCTGTCCGCCACGAACATGCTCGCTGGCGGCGCCCTCGTCCTCGGCACCGGCGAGATGATCGAGGAGGGCAACCGCTACCAGCGGCAGATGAACCTGTTCCGGGCGGTGACCGGCGCGACCGCGGCGCAGATGAAGCGCGCCGCCGTCGTCGCTCAGGAACTCGGCAACGACCTGACGCTGCCCACCTCCACGTCGGCGGACGCCGCCGAGGGCATGGTCGAGCTGAGCAAGGCCGGTTTCCGTGCGGATCAGTCGATCGACGCCGTACGCGCCTCGCTCCAGCTCGCGGCGGCGGCCGACGTCAACGCCGCCACGTCGGCCAAGTACTTGGGCGACATCATGGATCAGTTCGGCCTCGGTGCTGATCAGGCATCCCGGGCGTCGGACACCCTCGCGGCCACGGCGAACAACGCCTCCGGCTCCATCACCGACATCTACTACTCGATGCGGTACGCGGGCCCGGTCGCGAACGCGCTCGGCGTCAGCCTCCAGGACACCGCCGCCGCGGTCGGCATGCTCGGCAAGAGCGGCATCCTCGGCCAGACGGCGGGCACGAGCCTGCGCGGGATCTTCGCCAACCTGGCGGCGCCGACGCCGATCATGAAGAACGCCCTACGGGACCTCGGCATCGAAGCCTGGGACGCGCAGGGGCGCTTCAAGGGCCTGCGCACGGTGATCGACGGTCTGTCGAAGGCCGAACACTCCATGAGCCAGAAGGACTTCGCGGCCGGAGTGACCCGCGCCTTCGGCAAGCCCGCCCTGTCCGGCGCGGTGGCGCTCGCCCACCAGGGCACCGAGTCCTTCGACGCCCTGTCGATGGCGGTACGCCAGACCGGCTCAGCAGCGTCCATCACCGCCTCGCGCGGCGAGGGTCTCGCCGGTGCGATGACGCAACTGCGCACCCAGGCCAAACAGACTGGGATCGCCCTGTACGAGGGGATGGCGCCCGGCCTGGAGTGGGTGACTCGTCTGCTCACCCGCGGGATGTCCGGGGCCACCCCGTACCTGACCACGGCCCTCGACTACGGCCGCGACATCGCCACCCTGTACGGCCCCGACCTGAAGGAGGCGACGAAGAACGGGCTCAGCGGGCTCATCGATGAGGCCAAGGCGCTGATCGGGCCGCTCACGGAGATCGGTGAGCACTCGCTGGCCACCGGCCTGAACCTGCTGATCAATGCCGCAAGCACCCTGGGCGACGTCCTGGACAACGCCGCCGACGGCGCGGAACCGCTCCTCAAGGCCGTCGCCGGGCTCGGTGAGGAGGGCGGCGCGGCGGCCGGCACGCTCGACATCATCACCACCGTCGGCAACGTGGCCATGGACGCGGTCTCCGGGCTGTCCCTGGTCCTCGTCCCCATCGGCCACCTCGTCGGCGGTCTGGTCAGCGCGTTCGGCGCACTGCCCGCACCGATCCAGTCGGCCGCGCTGGCGATGCTCCTGTTCCGCCGCGCGCAGCCCGCCCTGACCAACATGGCGAACACCATGACCGGCCCCGTCAGGTCGGGCATCCAGTCCTTCAACCAGCAGATGCGGGTGCAGCAGACCCTGGCCGCCGCATCCGGTGTCACGCTGTCCCGGTATGGCGCGGCCTGGGCCGCTGTGCAGGCGCGCGTCGGCTTCCTCGGGAACATGACGGCGGCGTTCCGGAGCGCGAACGGCGCCGGAGTGACCTTCATGGGGACGCTGAACGGCATCGGCCGTGCGGCCGGTTCGGGACTGCGCTCCGCTGTGAGCGGCGTCAGCAACGCGCTCGGCGGGCCGTTCGGGATCGCCATGGCCGGTGTCTCCGTCGGCCTGGGCCTGCTCGCCGCCCGTCAGCAGAAGGCCGCGCAGGCTGCGGCAGAGCACCAGCAACGCATCTCCTCACTGACCTCGGCTTTGCGTGAGTCCGGCGGGCAAATCGACAGCAACGTGCGACAGCAGGCCGCCCAGATCCTGTTGGACACCAAGACGAGCCAGGGGCAGCTGACGAAGGTCATGGAGGACGCCGGTGTGCCGCTCGCCTCCCTGACCGACGCCTACCTCGGGCAGGGCACCTCGCTAGAGGCGCTGCAAAAGCAGATGCAGGCGACCGCCGACAAGCACAAGGTGTGGAAGGACGTGGCGGGCGGCAAGGCGACCAAGCAGGTCTACTCGGACGTCGGCCAGCAGTACAAGGACGCCGCCGACGCCCTCGGCAGCGTCAAGGGCGAAATGGCCGAGTCGGTCAAGAACGCCAAGGAGCTGGCGAAGGCGGCTCGGGGAGCTGGGGACGGCACCTCCGCCTACGACCGGCTCAAGGCCGCCGTCGGCGGGCTGGCGGACGAGACGGCCGACGCCGACACCCGCACCCGCTCCCTCAAGAGCGCCCTCGACCTGCTGTCCGGCGGCCAGATCTCCCTCCAGGCCGCGAAGGCGAAGGTCAACTCCGCCGTCCTTGACCTTCAAGAGGGCAGCAAGAACGTCAACCGTGGCCAGGGCTACGGCGGCAAGCAGCTGGTCAACCAGGACAAGACCCTCAACACCACCACGAGGAACGGGCAGCAGCTCTACACCCAGCTCACCGCTCTGTCCGATGCGGCGGCCGATGCCTCGGTGGCCACGTACGACCTGGCCATTCGCAACGGCCAGTCACTGCCGGCGGCGCTCGCGAAGGCCCGTGGGGAGATGAGCCGCGCCCGCGCGGAGGCGATCCGAGCCGCCCGCGGCTACGGGCTGACGAAGGAACAGGCCGAAGGCGTCGCCGACAGCCTTGGCCTGCTGCCGTCGAAGGTGACACTGCTCCTCCAGACCAAGGGCATGGACAGCACCCTGGCGAACCTGATCGCGGTGCAGGCCGAGTTCCACCGGCTGCCGAAGCAGAAGACGATCAAGGTGGACTCGCTGAGCGAGGGCGCGCAGAAGAAGCTTCGGAGCCTCGGCTTTACCGTCAAGACGGTCCCGGGTACGCGGCAGATCAAGATCACGGCACCGACGGCGGGCGCTCGCAAGAACCTGGACGTGCTGATCGACAAGCTCGGGCAGACCCCGAACTCGAAGAACGTGAAGGTGTCCGCGCCGACCGCCGCGGCGATCAAGAGCCTGGAGGCAGTGCAGGCGAAGATCCGGGCGACACCCGGCGCGAAGAGCGTCCGGGTCAGCGCGCCGACCGCAGAGGCCCGCAAGCAACTGGAGTCGCTCGGCTTCCGCATCGAAAAGATCCCCGGCTCCAAGGACGTGAAGGTCACGGTCCCCACCGGGGGCCCGAAGAAGGCGGCCGACACGATCCAGGGCCGTATCAACGCGCTGCGTGGCAAAGAGGTGACCGTCACCACGCGCCACGTAACGATCTTCGACCAGCTCGCTGAGCAGAACACCTCTATCGCCGACGCCATCGAGCAGCAGGCAAAGACCCAGGAGCGGCTGGCCAAGAAGCAGGCCGACGGCGGTGTCGTCGACTACTTCGCCGACGGTGGGATCACCGGTCCCCGGCGCCGCGAGCGGCACGTCGCGCAGATCGCCCCGGCCGGGAGCTGGCGCATCTGGGGTGAGCCCGAGACCGGCGGGGAGGCGTACGTGCCCATGGCCGCCTCGAAGCGCGACCGCAGCAAGGCGATCGTGGAGACCGTGGTCGACCGGTTCGGTGGCCAGGTCGAGTGGTACGCCAACGGCGGCGTACGAGGCCGGAGCAGCCGCGACTACAACCCGATGCTCGCCAGCAGCTTCAAGCAGGCCCGCAGTGTCGCGGCCATGGCGGGCGTCGTGCGCTCCTTCGACATCCGTACTGGCAGCGACCGCGCCCGCACCCGTGTGGTGGACGCCCGTGCCGGCGGGCGGGTCCAGGTCGTCGTCGTGCGCGAGCAGCAGCCGCTGATCGGCTCGATGCCGGTCACCGTCACCGACAGATCCGCCACCCCCGAGCAGATCGGCAACGAGATGATGCGCACCCTGCGCAACGCGCAGCGGGGCGGGAGAGTGTGATGACCACAGCACCGAACAAGCACAGCCGCCCCGAACTGGCCCCGTGGCAGTACGAGATCGGCGGTGTCGTCCTCGGCACCGGCAGCTACGTCCCGATAGGGAACGTCGAAGGGCTCGGATCACCCGGCACCCGCCCGCAGGACGCCGACAACTCCAACAGCGACGGCACCTCACCGGGCCGGGACTTCTACGGCCCGCGCCCCCTGCGCTTCGAGGCGGGCATCAAGACGCCCGGAGACCCGGTGAAGGCCGCCGAGATCCTCGCCCGGCTGGAGCGCGCCCTGGACACCCCCGACGCCCGTACCAATCCCGACGGCCGTCACGTCCTGCGAGGCAGGTGGCCCGGGCATGCAACGCGCCGCATGTACGGGCGACTTCGGCGTATGGAGGCGACCAGCACAGCCAACGCGGTGCACGGGTGGATACCCCTCGACATCGAATTTGTCGGCCTGGACAACCCTCGCTGGTACGACGACGAGCTGTCGAAGCTGACGCTCGGCCTGGACCAGGCCGCCCGCCCCCGCAGCGGGGACCGCACCGTCGATGAGGCAATGGGCCGACCCGCCGCCTGCCGCCGCCCGGCCGACCCGGACCACCACCCGGCCGACGACCGCCCCGGCTGGGTCACCAACCACGGCGACGTGCCGACCTACCCGAGCCTGCGCGTGCACGGCCCGGTGACCGACCCACGCATCTGGAACACCGTCACCCGCCGCGTCCTCGAACTCGACCTGTCGCTGCGCGACGGCGAGTGGGTGGAGATGGAGACCCGGCCCGGCACCTGCTGGGCCCTGCGCGACGGCACCGTCAACGTCGCCAACGACCTCAGCCCCGCATCCCGTCTCGACCTGTTCACCCTGCCGCCCGGACGGTCCGAGATCGCATGGAGCGCGAACGACCCGTCCGGCACCGCGCGCCTCGAGGTGGCGTGGCGATCGGCGTACACCACCCTGTGAACGGAGAGCACTCGTGACGCTGCAACCCCCGATGATGGTGCGCGGGGCCGACCACTCCGCCCGCGCGATGCGCCTGATGATCCGTGACCTGGCCCGAGGCCGGCAGGGTGTCGCCGGCGGTGAGGACCTGAAGGTCCGCCCCCTGGAGACTCCAGGCCTCGGTGTCCGCGTCGGCGATGGCTCTGCTCTGATCCACGGTGTCCGGCCGTGGCAAGGGGCCTACACCCAGTCCAACATCGGCGACACCGTGGTCGACGTGCCGCCGACCGGGCCCGTCGCCCGCACCGACCTGCTCGTGCTGCGCATCGAGGACCCGGAGTTCGAAGGCGACCGCGACCCGCGCCGCCAGGAGATCGGCTACTTCCACCTCATCCAGAACATCGGCGCGCAGGACACCACCGCGCTGCGGGAGATGACCGCGATCCCGCTCGCCCGCCTCACCATCCCCCGGAACACCGCGACCATCACCGACGAGATGATCACGGATCTGCGGCGGCTGGCCAACCCGCGCACCGAGCGCACCCTGCGCACCGTGCACCCGACCACCACGGAGAAGGTGCCCGGCAAGCACGGCCAGTGGGCGGCCTGGCCCAAGGAAGCCGCCTGGGATCTCGACATCCCCGCATGGGCGACGGAGGCCGCCATCGTCGTTACCCTGTCCGGCCTGCGCGCCGAAGCGGGACCGGTCTACGCCGAGCTGCGCACGCGGCTGGGGGAGCGCGCCGCGAAGCCGACCGTTGTGGACGACGACGGCACCACCACCCGCCGCTCCTCCGTGACCCTGGCCGACACGCTCGCCGTGCCGCCCACCTACCGGGGCACCCGCCAGCACCTGGCCGTCGAGATCAACCAGAACGACAAGTACGGCGACGGCGACCTGACCGTGGCCAAGGGCACGACGGTCACGCTCGACGTCGCGTTCACGGAAGGGCCTGCGTGACGATGGCCGACTACCGCTACATCGTCGTGCGGGCCGCGACCGGCGATGTTCTGCACTGGAACCTGCCGCTGAGCGAGGTCGAGTACGGCCCGGAGATATCCGGGCCTGGCTCGTTGAAGGCCACCCTGCCGACCGCGTTCCGACGCTCCCTTGGTGACGCGCTCGACGCCGGCGACACCGTGCTCCTCGTCGAGCGCAACGCCCGCCTCGACTGGGGCGGGCTGCTGTGGCGCGCCGAACCGGAGGGCAACACACTGCCCGTCGAAGCCTCCGGGTTCACGAGCTACCTCCACCGCCGCTTTGACCTGCACGGCAACCTCGGCGGACGCGGCCCGTACATCGAAGCGGACCCGTGCGAGGTGATCCGCGATGTGTGGGCCTACGCCCAGGCGCAGCCGGACGGCGACCTCGGTGTGGTCGTGGACGACACGAAGTCGAAGGCGAAGACCGGTACCGCGAAAGACCCGTACACCACCTCCAAGACCGACCCGCGCAACCTCGGCGAGATCGTGGATGAGATGGCCGAGATCGATGACGGCCTGGAGTGGTCGGAGACCGTGGCATGGCGCGGGCGCCGCGCCGAGCGCCGCATCATCCTCGGTGCGCCGCGCCTTGGCCGACGCCGCGAGGACCTGACGTTCACCACCGGCGCCAACGTGGTCGGCACCCCGCACGTCATCAAGGACGCCGACTCCTACGCCCAGTGGGTCATCGGGCTCGGCGCGGGCGAGGGCAAGAAGCGCAAGGTCGTCGTGGACGGCGTGCGCAACGGCCGCCTGCGCCTGGAACACCGGCTGGAGACGAGCGAGAAGGACGAGGCGAAGCTGAAGCAGCGGGCGCGCCGTGAACGGCTGGCCCGCCAGGTCCTGCCCTCGTTGACTGAGCTGGAGATCACCGACCACCCGGCGGCCCCGATCGAGGCTCTGCGCATCGGGGACGACGTGCGGATCCGCCTGTTCGAGCCGCACACCGAGTACGACGGCTGGTGCCGGATCGTCGGCTGGACGGTGCGGCCTGGCGAGGGCGAGACGGCCGAGCGCGTGACGTTGAAGCTGGAGCGCACCAACAAGCCCGAGGACGAGACGGGCGAGGAAGAGGAGCAGTAGGTGCCGGACACGATCGCCGACCTCGGACGCCGACTGGCCAAGCTGGAGAAGCGGGTCGTCACCCTGGAGCGTGCCCGCCGCGCGCCGTACCCGGAGTGGCGCGACCTGCCGCTGACCGGCGACACCACCGTCCCCGACGAGGAGCAACCGCCGCAGTTCCGCGCCAACCCCTGGGACACGACCGAATTCTGCGGCCGTATCGGACTGGCGAGCGGCCGGGCCTCCGACGACCAACTGGTCGCGCTGCTGCCCGAGGGTTACTGGCCGGAAGCACCGCGCACGGTCGATGTCGCCTCCGACGCGGCACGTCGCAGCCTCCAGCTCGACATCGACCCGAAGGGCCTGGTGCGGCTGCGCGTCCAGGGCGGCGGCAGCGTCCGCGCGTCTTGGATCAGCCTCGACAGCACATCGTTCCGGGCCGACCGCGCCGACACCTGACCGGCTGCGCACCCCGGCCACCGGCCGGTGTGCCGCCGGTAGCATGGCGCCTGGGTGACCCTCCACCCGCTTCGCACTCCCGAGGGACCGGACCGCCGCGGCGGCCACGGCCGACTGCCATCCGGCGCAGGGGAGAAGGACGAAGCGCGTGGCTACACCGCTGAGCGCGGACAGGTTCCTGTCCGTGCTGAAGGGCGCCGGGCTCGGCGTGGTCGAGCACGGCAAATGGCGCACCCACAACCGGAACACCCACGGCAACTGGGGCCCCGCGAACGGGGTCATGATCCACCACACCGGGCCGTACAGCTCCGAGAAGGACATGGTGGAGCTGTGCCGCGTCGGCTACCAGGATCCCCCAGGCCCCCTGTGCCATGGCGTCATCGACCGGTCCGGGACGATCCACCTGGTCGGCTACGGCCGGACCAACCACGCCGGCATGGGGGACACCGACGTCCTGCTCGCGGTCATCGCGGAGAAGACGGACCTCCCGCGCGACAACGAAGCGGATACCGACGGCAACCGCCACTTCTACGGCTTCGAGTGCATCAACACCGGGAGTCAGCCGTGGCCGGCGGCCCAGCTCGACGCGATGGCGCGGGCGGCGGCGGCCATCTGCCGTGCGCACGGCTGGAACGAGCACTCCGTCATCGGCCACAAGGAGTGGCAGCCGGGGAAGCCGGACCCGGGCGGCATCGACATGGACGACTTCCGCGCCCGGGTCGCCCGGCACCTCAAGGACGCCGGTAAGCCGAAGCCCGACCCGAAGCCGAAGCCGAAGCCGAAGCCCAAGCCGGACCCGAAGCCGACACCGAAGTACGCGGCGTACCCGGGCAAGCAGTTCTTCCGCGAGGGCCGCTCCTCCCCGGTGATCGCCGCGATGGCGAAGCGGCTGATCGCTGAGGGCTGCGACTCCTACGACACGCCGCCCGGTCCGGTGTGGAACGACGCGCACCGCCGCTCGTATGCGGCCTACCAGATCAAGCGCGGCCACCACGGCGCCGATGCCGACGGCATTCCCGGCCCGCAGACGTGGGCGGACCTGCGCGTCCCGCGCCAGGCCGGTGACGCCGACCCGACCCCCACCACCCCGAACCAGGAGCACAACCCGATGCCGCAGGCCCTTGCCGATGTCGCCGAGCGCACCGTTGCCACCTACCTCCAGGCGCTGCTGGGCCTGATGGCAGCCTCCAGCACGACGGACATGGTGTCCCTGTCGGCGTGGCAGGCCGCCGCGGTCTCCGCCATACCGGCCGCGCTCAGCGCGTTGAAGTCCACCCTCGGCACCGTCCTGGGCAGGCCCGGAACGGCCTCGTGGCTGCCGATGAAGCGCGACCCGGCCACACCCCAGCACTGATCACGGGGCAGCGAGAGAACAGGAGGAAGGACCGTGCCCGAAGGACAGGTCGCGCTCGCCCTGGCGGAGCTGCGCCAGGCGCTGGAGGTCGGATTCGCCCGCATCGACGGACAGTTGGCGCTGCTCGTCCAGCGCAGCGACCAAACGGACAAGGCCCTGGAGGACCTGGAGGAAAGGGTGAGCGCGCTGGAGAAGACCAGATGGCCGCTGCCGACCCTCGCCGTACTGGCCAGCATCACCGCGGTGGTGCTCACCGCCTTCAGCCTGGCCCGTGGCTGAGACGAACACCCCTGCCGTCAAGCGGTGTTGTCCGACAGCGCGCATAGCGTGAGGGCGCACTTGTTCCTGCGGCCTGGGGGTCATGATGGATACGACACACCTGCTCGTCACCGACCTGGAGGTGGACTCCGCGCTCGCGAACCCGGCGGTCCCGGCCGCCGTCCGCGCGGTGTGGCAACTGCTCTGGGAGTCGGAGGTCCGGCTGGATGAGGTCCTGGCGTTCGACGTGCCGGACGCGGAGCTGGATGACCGCCTGGTCGTCATCCGGCACGCGAAGGAAGGCGGCGTCTACGAGGCCGGGATCACCGTGTCGGCGGCCAACGCCCTGCGCGAGCTGATCGGGGCCCGCACGGACGGACCGCTGTTCACGCTGGGAGGGCGGCGGCTGACCAAGGCCGAGGTGGCAACCGCCTTCCGTGAGGTGACCGGCGGGCGCACCATCCACGCTCTGCGGTTCACGCGCCAGAGGAAGGAGCAGGGCTCGACCCGGCTCAGCTCCACCGCCGACCAGCCCGAGGGCAAGACCGCGTAGAGCGCGCGGCAACGCACACGGCCCCCGCCGAAGCGGGGGCCGTTTGGCCTCTTGGAGAAAGACCGCCGCCACCATAGCAGTGACCGCCGCGCCCGCCGGCGTACGCGTACGGCTACGCTGCCCTCTGCATCCAGGGCAGACACCGGAGGACGGGGATGAGTCGGGGCAAGCCGTATCTGGTCGGGCACCAGGAGTTCGCCGCGCTGTACCGCGTCGATCCGAAGCAGGTCGCGCAGTGGCTGTCCCCGAGCCGCGGCAGCGTTCTCGATCCGGAGACCGCCATCATCGTCAGCGGGGTGCGGTACTGGCCGCTCGGCTTCGCGGCCGAGTGGGGAGCGACCACGGCGCGGTTTCGCCAGGTCGACTTGGACGTGAAGGCACGGATCATCGCGGAGCAGGGCGAGGGCTGGGAGCCGGGCCTGGGGGATGAGCTGCCGCCGATCGTCGGCCAGCAGGAGATCATCGAGCTGTTCCACCTGCCCGCCCAGGGCAACTTGGCGACGACCATCGCGACAGGGCGGTTCCCGGAGCACGACTGGCTGCTGTCCGGGTCGATGCTCTGGATGCTGGACACCGTCCTCGACGCCGTCCCCAAGCTCCGCGAGAGCGCGCGCAGCCTGCCCTGGGACGTGGACGAAGCAGTCGTCGCCGCCCTGCGCGACGGCACGTACAACGGGCCCGGCAGTCGCGTGCTGACTCGAGGCCGCCACGCCCGAAAGGCCCTCTGACCTGCGCAAACACTGTACTTAGCCCCGAATTGCGAATAAGATATAAGCGATCCCCGTTACGGGGGTCCGCAGTTCACCAAGGAGGCAGCAGTGCAGTTCAGTGCCACACCGGACGGCGGCGAGATCGTGGCCATGGATGCCCGAGAGGCCCTGGTCCTCGAAGGGGCCCTCTCGCTCTACGTCCTCAAGCACCCCGACTCCAACGTCGCCATCGCCGCCCTGCGGGCCGCATCGGCGGCCAACGAGGCCCGTGAGGCGCGCATGGAGGAAGCGGCCGATCGGGCCTCGGTCTGACCTCGGGCTGAGCGTGTGAAGTCGCGCCTGTAACCGGTGGGGTTGATCATCCGCCCGCCGACCCGCAAGATAGGTGACATTCTTGAAAGAAGTCATCAGGGGGTGGGTATGGCAGCCGTCCAGGACGAGATACCGGGCCTGGTCATCCACACCGTGAGGCAGCCGGACGGCCAGCCGGCGTCGATCCAGGCCCAGTTCGAGACGTTCCACCAGCTCAACCCCTGGGTGCTGCGCGCGCTGGAGGCCCTGACTGCCGACTACCTCAAGCGCGGCGCAAGCCGAGTCGGCATCGGGATGCTCTTCGAGGTCCTGCGCTGGCGCTACGTCACGGCGACCGAGGGCGACGAGTTCCGCCTCAACAACAACTTCCGCAGCCGGTACGTCCGGCTCCTGATCGAGCGCCACCCCGAATGGGCGGGCGCCTTCGAGGTCCGCAGCCTGCGGACCGAGTGAACCAACCCTCTTGGAGAGACACGACCCATGAACCAACCCACCGAACAGCAGGACGGTGACACGGCGTCGGCCGCACCGGTGCCGACCGTCCCCGAGAAGCTGCCCGAACGCAGCGTCTCCCAGAGCGCCGTCGTCCTGCGCGCCGACCAAGTCGAGTTCGACGCACGTCAGGTGGCCGCCCTGTCGCTGATCAGCCCCGGACTCGCCCAGGCGCCGCGTGCCCAACTGGCCTTGTTCTTCCACTTCTGCGTGCGGTCCGGCCTCGACCCGTTCGCGCGGCAGATCTACATGATCGGCCGCACCAACTGGAAGGCCGCCGACAACCCCGACGAGCCGGAGAAGACCTGGACCATCCAGACCGGCATCGACGGCTTCCGCACGGTGGCCCACCGCGCGGCTACCAAGGCCGGGGAGTCCATCTCGTACGAGGACACCGTCTACTACGACTCCGAGGGCAACGCCCACGAGGTCTGGCTGTCCAAGGCGTACCCGGCCGCGGTCAAGGTCACCGTCCTGCGCGGCACCAGCCGGTTCCCCATGATCGCCCGCTGGGACGAGTTCGCCCCGACGTACTACGACCGCAAGCAGGGCGCGTACGTCGTGGCGAAGATGTGGCAGCAGATGCCCGCCCACATGCTCCGCAAGTGCGCCGAGGCCGGCGCGCTGCGCATGGCCGCACCGCAGGACCTGTCCGGCGTGTACGTGGACGAGGAGATGGCGCGGGCCGACGCCGAAGCCGTCGTCCGCGAGGCGGAGGAGGCGACCCGACGCCTGCGCGAGGCTGCCGGGCTCGAAGCGGGCGACGACAAGGGCGGCAACGACAAGGGCGGCGACACGAAGGAGGAGTCCGCCGAGGACTCCCAGGCCGGGGACCAGGACGAGAGCACGGACAAGCCCGCGCCGAGGAAGCGGGCACGCGCGAAGAAGGCCGCCGCAGAGGCCAAGCCGGACACCGCCGCAGAGTCCGACGAGGCCCCGGCTCGGGCGAAGCGCACCCCGCGTAAGTCGACCTCCGCGCCCCGCCGCGCCTCCTGACCCCTGACGACACCGGGTGCCGCCCGCTGTCGGCGGGCGGCACCCCATCCTCTTGGAGAACACCGTGACCACCATGGCCATCGCGCCGGAGCGGCCCGTCAGCCTGTGGCCCGCCGCTCACGCGGCGGACGCACGCCGCCCCCGCTCCCAACAGACCAAGCTCGGTGCCAGCGACACCGTGTGCGCACGCCGGGCCGGATACCTCCTGCACGGCCGCACCCCGACCGATGTCGGTGAGAAGCGCAAGGCGATCCTCGGGACCTGGCTGCACGCCGGGATACTCGAGGCCGCCCGCGAGGAGTACGGCTGGCTCGTCGAGCGCCGCGTCGAGGACGCCACCCTTCGGGGCCACATCGACGCCGTCCAGCTCGACAGCGCCACTGCCGCACGGCTCCCCAAGCGGCTGCGCCCCACGCTCCCGGCCGAGGAGACGACCGTCGAGGACGTGAAGACCAAGAGCACGTACCAGTGGGACAGTGTCCTGCGGTACGGCGCGAGCGAGGCCGAGCTGCGGCAGGTGTACCTGTACGCCGACCTGCTCGGCACGGAAGGTTTCGCCAGCGTCCGGGGCCAGCGGCAGCTCGCCCACCTCGGGCCGGTACCGGTCGCCCGCATCCGCTTCCGGTTCATCAACCGCGACTCGGGCGACGACCACGTTCAGGAGATCGCCTACGAGGCCGACCGCGCCCGCCGTGCCCGCTGGTGGGTCCAGCAGGTGCGGGCCGCCGCCTCACCGGAGGAACTGCCGCGCACCTTCCAGGGGCCGGGCATCTCCGCGATCTGCGACCACTGCCCGTTCCGCACCGCGTGCTGGGGGCCGCTCGTCGCCGGGCGCTCGCCGCAGAGCCAGCTCATCCACGACGACGAGGAACGCGCGAAGGTGCTGGCCGAGTACGCCGAGGTTTCCGAGCAGATCAAGCCGCTCAAGGACCGGCAGAAGTTCCTGCGCGCCCAGCTCGAAGGCTCTGAACCCGGCGTCTACGGCGACAACGTCCTGAAGTGGAGCGGCGGCAACCCGACCAAGGTCGATGACGTCGAGGCGATGGTCGCGCTGTACCGCCGCGCAGGGCTGGAGGTGCCGATGGTGCCGGACGCGGCGTCGATGAAGGCGACGCTGAAGGAGGTGGGCATCCCCGTGCCCACGCGCCTCGACCACGACCGGCGGACCGCGGTGAGCATCAACGTCACCGCGCGCAAGAAGCCCTGATCGCGCCAGTCGGCGGGGGCGGAGCCCGGGTGCTCCGTCCCCGCCCCGGCGCGGCGGGGACGGGACGGAACACGGAGAGGTGCCGGTGAGCATCCAACTGATGGTGGTGGCGGCCTACCTGCCGAAGGAGGTGATCAACACCACGCAGAAGCTGGTCCTCATGAAGATCGCGGACTCGGCCGATGACCAGACCAGGCTGGCCCGGCCGGGCCTGGAGCGGATGATGGCCTGGGCCGGCGTAGGGGAGAAGCAGGTCATCACGGTGGTGACGCAGCTCGTCGGCCTTGGCCTGGTCGAGCGGGTCACGGTCGGACGGGTCGGCCGCCGCGCCGAGTACCGGGTGTTCCCGCACGGCGTGCCGCCCATCCCGTCGACGGAGGAGCTGATCGAGCGGCGCCGGGCGGCGCAGCGTGCCCCGACCAACCCCCGCCTCGCCCGCAAGACCGCGCGCCGCAAGCCGTCGTCGGCGGCCCGGACACAGCAGGACGTCGCCGCGCGGGAAGAGGCACGGGCCGCCGCCGAGGCCGCTTCGGAGCCAGGGTTGCCCCAGGGGAACCCTGATGACGCTCCGGGCAGGGTTGCCCCAGGGGAACCCAGTGGGTTGCCGCAGGGAAACCGAGCGGGTTCCCCTGGGGAAACCCCTTCTCTTCCTCCTTCTTCCTCTTCTCTTCCTAACCCCCCTACCCCCACGGCTGACGCCGCAGGGGAGCCGGAGGCGGAGCGCGGAGAACCGCAGCGGGCGGGCTGCCCGAAGCACGCCGAGCCGGTGAGCAACTGCCGGGGGTGCGGGACCAACCCGCGTGCCGGGAGGGAGCAGGCGCGGCGAGAAGCGGCCGACCGCGAGCACCGCCAGCAACAGGACTGGCTACGGCAGTTCTTCGCCGAGCAGGAGCAGCGCGTCGCGGCAACGGACCAACAAGCCCTGGAGATGGCCCGCCAGCGAGTGCGGGACCTGGCTCGAATGGGACGCGAGATGGGCGCCAACTCCCGCCGGAGACAGGGGCGTTCCCAAGAGCGGAAACATTGACGCCCCGGTGTACGCCATTAAGATATAAGCATGAGTTCGGAACCCGCCGAACTCGCCGACCTCTTGGAGACCACCTTGACCGACACACTCACCCCGGCCCCCGACGTCTACGTCGTGGTCGCCGAAGTCATCCACGGCTCACCGGCCGCACCGCGCCTCGGTGGCCACCTGTACTGCTCGGCCGAGTGCGCCGAACACGGCGTGCGTGAGCTCGTCAGCGACCTGAGCCGGGAGGAGGGCGGCAGTGGCTTCGTCCTGCCCCATGAGGGGCGCGCGATCGGCTGCGTCGTCACCCGCGGTCGCCGGATGTGGTCGGTGCAGATCCTCGCTCGCAGTGAACTGCCCACCGTCTGACATCCGCTTCACCTGAGATAGGTGACATTTTTCAACGGCGGGCGTGCTTTCTGTGCGCCCGCCGTGCACACCCTCTTGGAGACCAGCACATGACCACCACCATCGCGGCGCTGCCCGACCACAACCGCACCACCGACCCGCTGTGGCAGCGGCTGTTCCACCGCTACAGCCACGTCATCACCCCGCTGCGCTACGCGGGCTGGGTCACCGACATCGAGACCGCCGGAGGAGGAGAGTTCTTCGTCCGCGCCGAACTGCGGGACGGCACGGAGCTGATCATCGCCTCCGAGCACAGCCTGCCCGCCGATCCCGACGAGGTGAACGGCTGGACGGCCGTCCGCCAGGACGTGGAGAACGCGGACAGGCACACCGTCCTGTACGACTCCACCCCCAACGGCCCCCAGCGCCACCACCGGAACAGCCTCATCCCGCTGCTGGCCCGCATCGACGGCCTCGACGTTCCCCGCCGCGCACCCCAGCTGATCGTCTCGGCCACGCACACCGCGCCGTACGGCGCGAGCCACAACCAGATCGCCGGGATCGAGGGCGCGGCCACCGCCATCGCCCGCTTCTCGGAGTGGTCCCAGCGACTCACCGACCACGAGGGCTACCGCCGCGTCTGGCAGCGGCCCCAGACGGACGGCTACCCGCTGGCGCTGTTCGAGTGCGCCGGACACATCACGACCGTCCGCGTCACCCGCAGCGATGACTGACCGGCCGCGCCCCGCACCGCGCCCCACCGGGGGCGCGGACCGGTGATCTGGCTGCTGATCGTGTGCGCCCTCGGCCTGCTGGGGTTCACCGCCCTCGGCATCGAGGACAGCCGCCACCACCGCGCGTTACGCGCCTCCGACGAGTTCTGACCACGGCCGCCCGGCCCGCCATCCGGGCCGGGCGGCCCCGCCTCTTGGAGACCTAAGACCGTGCCCCGATCCATCCACCTGCTCTGCGGAGCGGGCGGAGATGCCACCGGCCTGTTGGAAGCCGGTTTCGAACCCATCCTCGGCATCAACCACTGGCAGACCGCCGTCGACACGTTCGGGCTCAACCACCCGAATGCGGCGGCTCGCTGCGCCGACATCCAGAACTACCCCATGCGCTGGCTCCCGAAGGCCCTCGTGCTGTGGGCCTCGGTCATCTGCACCGAGGTCAGCCCGGCCGGCGGGAAGAAGCGGCCCGATCCGGTGCAGGACGCGCTGTTCGAGGAAGAGGAGCAGTGGCGCGAACTGCCCCCGGAAGCCTTCGAGATGACCCGGGTGACCGCCTGGTGCGTGCTGCGCGCCGCCGAGGCGAAGCGGTTCCCGTGCGTCGTCGTGGAGAACGTCGTCGAGTTCATCACCGACTGGCTGCTGTTCCCCGAGTGGATCCGCGCCATGAAGAAGCTCGGCTACCGCGTCCAGATCGTCTCCGTGTCCTCCGCGCACATCGGGTCGGAGACCAATCCGTACGCCCCGCAGTGGCGCGACCGCGTGTACCTGGTCTTCACCCTCACCGGGATCCGCCGCCCCGACCTCGCCCCCCGTCCACGGGCGTACTGCTTCGAGTGCGGGCGGGACGTCAAGGCACGCCAGAGCTGGCGCGACCCGCGGGTGAAGGTTGGCAAGTACCAGCAGCAGTACGACTACCGCTGCCCGAACAGCCGCTGTGGCCACGCGCTGGTGGAGCCGTACGTCCGGCCCGCCTCCGACGTGATCATGTGGGACGACATCGGCCAGCGCATCGGAGACCGCGCCCGCCCGCTGGTGCCGAACACCATGCGCCGCATCGCGGCCGGACTGACGAAGTTCCCCTACGAGCCGTCCGTCGTCACCCTCACGCACGGCAAGGACGGCACCGACCGGGCCTTCGCCCCGCACACTCGGCCGCTGCCCACCCGCACGGCCAAGCTCGGTGAAGCCCTGCTGGTGCCGGTCGGCGGCTCGTGGAACGACACGGCCTCGCCCATCGAGGAGCCGATGCGCACCCGCACCACCCGGGAGAGCGAAGCCCTCGTCACGGTGGACCCGTTCATCGTGGAGTTCCGCAACAACTGCGACGCCGCGCCGATCGACGCCCCGCTGAGCACCATCGCCACGGCCCGCCACCACGGCCTGGTCGTACCCGACGGCAACGTCGGCACCCGGGCCCGCAACACGCTGGTCATCCCGTACCGCAAGGCCGCGCCGAAGACCGCGGGCGAGCCCCTGCACACCCTGTCGACCCGCGACTCGGCGGCCATCGTGCGGACCGCGCCCGCCATCGAGGACTGCTACTTCCGCATGTTGCAGCCCCGCGAGCAGCTGTCAGCCCAGCGGTTCCCCGAGACGTACGAGGTCGTCGGCACCAAGGCCGCCCAGACCCAGCAGGCCGGCAACGCCGTGTCGGTCAACGTCGCGCGCTGGATCGGCGAACGCCTCAAGCCCGTTCTCGCCTAACTCCCAAGAAGAAAGGACATCACTGCCATGACACCGGCAGCGCACGACCAGTTGACCATTCTCTGCTCGCAGCGCGAGGAACTGGAGGCCGAGCGCCTGCGCATCGAGAAGGCGTACTGCCTCGCGGTGCTCGACCACATCACCGCAAAGATCCGCGCCGCCTGCCCCGAGGCGGTCTACGTGACCTTCGCCTTCTACAGCTCCCGCACCCTCGACCTGCACGGCGTGCTGGGCGCGCAGCCCAGCCCCCTGGGAACCTGCCCCGAGCTGTGGGACAACCGCGACGGGGAGGACGAGCACCCGCTCGACGACATCGCGGACCAGATCGAGTCCGACGTGCAGGCTGCGCTCGCTCCCTACTCCTCTCCGGCGTGGGCGTCCGTCCACCGCAACTCTGCCTCCGACGGCAACTCCTGGCTGCTGGAGTTGCCCCCGGCCGACCGGGCCGCCCGCGTTGCCGAGCTGGTCCGCGAGCACCACCCGGAGGCGACCGCGATCGTCGTGGACGGACGCGCGGCCGGGCGGGTCATCGAGATCTTCGAAGGCGTCGCCGACGACGGCACTCCGGTGCGGATCCCCCGTCCGGGTTGGCCGCCCGCCCGCGACACCGCCCTCGCCGGGCTCATCGCCCAGATGCTCGCCCTCCCTGCCCTGGCCGACCGGCACCTGATGCCGCTGCCCGGTGACTACGCCCACCCGTTCGGCCTCAGCACCAGCGATCAGGTCCGCTTGATGCCGCTGCCGCCGACCGCCTAGCGCACGGGAGGAGGAGCAGATGAGCGGCAACGGGTGGGTCGCCCAGGCCCCCTGCGCCGGGGACGCCCGCTTCACGTCCGAGGAGACGGTGGCCGAAGCCCCGACGGAGCCGCTGGTCCTCTCCCTCCTCGCGGCCTGCCAGGGCTGCCCGTTCCGGTCGCAGTGCATCGACCTGGTCATGCCGAGCGCGAGCCTGTTCGACGGCGTGTGCGGCGGGCGGCTCTGGCACAACGGGCAGGTCCTCGCGACCTGCGAGGGCGCTCAGCCCGCCGAACTACGCGAGCGCGGCCGACGCCCGATCACCCACGGCACCGAAGCCGGTGCCCGTGCCCACAACCGGCGCGGGGAGCGCGCCTGCTCCCTGTGCCTGGAGGCCGGACGGCTCGCCCAGCAGGCCCGCCGGGCCCGCAAGCGCGCCTCCGGCTCCTGATCTCCACCCCTACAACTCCTGCGGAGACCCACCATGTTCACCGTCAAAGCCCGCGACCTGGCGGCCATCCTCGACCAGGCCGCCCCGCACCGCTTCCAGGCGGACGAGGACGCCAACGACCTCGACGCCCTGATCCTCGACTGCACCCCCGGCCACCTCCACGTCGTCGCGTGCAGCGACCGGACGCTCGCCGTCGCCCGCACTCCCGTCGCGGGTGAGGTGTGGACGGCCCCCGTCGGCTACGACGACGCCACCGCGCTGCGCGGCTGGCTGGAGTCGTCCGACACCGTCACCGTCGAGCACGTCACCAGCCGCGGCCACCAGCTGCTCCGCTTCACCGAGGGCGTCGCGCAGCTCACCGTCCCCGCCGCACCCCACGTCGGACGCCTCCCGTGGCGCGCCCTGCTGCGGCTGGTGATCGACGCGCGCGAGCACCCGCTGGCGCAGGGGCGCCCCGTACAGCTCAGCGCCGACGACCTGTCCCGGTGGCTGAACGCCGGCAGCAACGGCGAGGCGATCGAGTTCCGCTCCCTGGGACCGGTGGGCACCCTGGTGACCGCCGGGCCCGACTTCCTCGGCCTCCAGACCCCGCACGGCTGGGACGGCCCGGTGCCGGGCGAGGGATGGTCCTCGTCGCTGCGCACCCGCCTGTTCCTCTTCGCCGGGCAGTTCCTCGAGGTCGGGGCGCGTTACGCGGACCGGACGGGTACGGAGTGGGTCGTGCCCACCCGGCCCCGCTCCGGCGAGGAGCCGTGGTTGATCTCGGCCGACTACGCGGCCGTCGCCCTGCCCATCTCCCACGTGCTCGCGGTCGGCAAGTTCCTCGTCCGCCTGCCCGACTGAGCCGAGATAGGTGACATTCATGAATCATGTTGTGCGCTCCCGTGCTCCGGTGTGTGGCCAGCTCGCGGACCCCGGCTACGGACTGAACCCGTGGCCCGCTGCGTGGCGCGCCCGCCCTCGACTCCTGCGGCCCAGCCGAATCGAAAGGAATCCCTCTGTGAACAAGGCCCAGCTCATCCAGGCCGTGGCGAAGACGACCGGCAACCGCGCGCAGGCTGCCGACGCCGTGGAGGCCGCGCTCGACGCGATAGTCCGCGCCGTCGCCGCCGGTGAAGTCGTCTCCGTCACCGGCTTCGGCAGCCTTACCCCCCAGGTGCGCCAGGCCCGCACCGCCCGCAACCCGCAGACCGGTGAGCCGGTGGAGATCGCCGAGCGCCGGGTCGTGAAGTTCCGCCCCGGTGCCCGGTTCCAGGACCTCGTCGCGGGCCGCCGGGCCATGCCCGAGTCCGGCAACTGCATCCAGAAGGACCCCAAGACCCCCAAGGTCGCCCACCCGTAACCCGCTGCACCAGGGAGCCGTCCCGGCACGCGCCGGGACGGCTCCGCCGAAGGAGTTCGAGATGAACGACCGTTCCGTGGGCGTCGAGATCGACGCCACCGCGAAGTGGCTGGAGGAGCGGGGCATAGTCGGCTCGGCCGGTCTGCTGCGGCGCGTCGCGCGTCAGAGGGACGACGCCGTACGACAGCTCGGCCTGCGCCCCGCCTCGCCCGCGCACCAGACGGGCGGCGAGCGCCCCGCCCCGCGCGACCTGGACGCCGCCGCCGAAGCGGCGATGCTGCGCACCGACGTGGCACGTCTCCAGACCCTGGCCGAGCGGGCCGGCTGGGTGCCCGACCCGGCCGCGAAGCGCCTGTTGCGCTGGCGCGACGGCTGGTGGGAGCTGGGCCACCGCCGCAGGAACCCGAAGGACGGCTACCACGACACCGGCTGGTACCTGTGGGGGCCGGTCGGCAGCTATGACGGCGAGTGGGTCGACCGCCACAAGGGGCCGGCCATGGCCGAAGCGGAGCGCCTGATCACCACGCATCGTGCCGCGACAGGCGAGGGGCAGCGGTGAGCGGCTCGATGGCACTGGTCAGCGTCCCCGCCATGCCGATGGCCGAGGTGATCCGGCGGGCCGGAGGTGCCGCGTGACCGCCGAACTCCAAAGCGCCCCGGTGACGTTGCCGAGCGTGCAGAAGAAAGGGGAGTGGCAGCCGCGTGTCGTCGGCCTCGACCTGTCGCTGACCTCGACCGGCATCGCGGGCACGGACTGGGCACGCGCCTACCGGCCCGGACGGCGTCGCAGCCACGAGCGGCTGGACTGGCTGGTCGCGGCCGTCGCGCTGAGCGTGAAGGACGGCGCGGACCTGGTGGTCGTCGAGGGCGCCGCGTACGCCCAGGGCGGGCAGGCCGGGCACCACGAGCTGGCCGGGCTGTGGTGGCTGGTCACGCAGTACCTGTGGCGTCACCGCATCCCCTACGCCGTGGTGACCCCGCACGGGCGCACCATCTACGCGACCGGCCGGGCCAACCCGGCCCAGGACTTCCCGCGCAAGGACCGGGCCCGGATCGCGAAGGGCATGGTGCGCTCGGTGGCCGTCGAGCGGTACGGCGTCCCGTGCGAAGGGCCGGGCCGCTACGACCAGGCGGACGCCACGATCCTCGCCGCGATGGGACTCGACTGGCTCGGCTACCCGACCGTGCCGGTACCCGACTCGCACCGCCGTGCGCTGGAGGCCGTCCGCTGGCCCGATCTCATTCCGGCAGCCGCGAATTAGGAAATTGAATTGCGGAAATTAAATGCGCATTCAGTCAGCCATACCTTGCTTCTGGGGTATTTGCCATTAAGATATAAGTAAGGAATTCGGGAAACGTCCGATGGAAAGGGGAATTGGAATGGAAACCCAGAACCACGGATGCGGCTGCGAGTGCAACAGCGGCGGCTTCTGCGGCGGCTGCGGCCACGCCGGATGCGGCGGACGCCGCTAACCATCCCCGAACCCCAGCAGCACCCCGCGCCCCCGGCCGACCGCCGGGGGCGCACCCATACGCGCAAGCGCCTCTTGGAGACCCAATGACCGACTACTCGCCCGGAGTCCGCGAACTCGCCCACCAGATAGGGCTCGACCCCGAGCACGTCGCATACGCCGTCCGCTTCGCCTCGCACACCTTCGCCCGCGTGCAAGTGACGACCGGCATGACCCTCGACCAGTTCCGCCGCCTGTTCACCCAGGACCGGCACTCCATCGCCATCGTCGCGAACCTTGCGATGCGCCACGCCGGCCGCCGCGAGGACGCCCAACTCCTCATGACCATCTACAAGGCCGCCGTCGGCCGCCTCCCGTACGAGCGCCCCCTTCACACCGGCGTCGGCACCCTGCCCGAATGCCACGGCCACCCGCACGTCCAGGCCGCCGTACGCATCCTGACCGCCGCCGGAATGCCGCCCATCCACACCGACGGCGTCCACGAACTGCGCCCCGGCTTCCAGGTCATGCCGGACGACACCGGAGACCTGCCCGGCTGGGTGTTCATCAAGCCCGACCCCGACGCCAAGGGCCGCACCGGCTTCGCGGGCGGAGACCTCGGCTACCTCGCCGTCATGCGCTGGGCCGGATGGGGCGTCATCACCGAACGCCTCCCCGGCGGCCTGTACGCCGCCTGCCACCCCGACCACCGGGACAACCCCTTCCCCACCGCCCCCACCTCCTGACCCCGCCCGTGCCCGGCCGCCCCGCGCGGCCGGGCACGGCCCACCAGAAAGGCATCAGCCCGTGAAGCTCCCCGTTGACGACGCCACCCTGGCGGCCTGGGCCGCCCTGCTCGGCCTCACCGACAAGCAGACCGCCGCGACCCTCGCCGAGATCGAGAAGACCCTGCGCATCGGCTACGAGCACCGCCCCGACGAGCTGCGCGACACCAGCTTCGACCAGCTCATCAGCGACATGGACACCGACGAGGCGGCCCTGATGTTCCTCATCAACGGCCTGCGCCAGGCCGGGTACCCCGCCGCTGCCTACGACGTCGAGATCCGCGGCATCTTCGCCACCCTCCGGGACCTCCAGCAGACCAGCTGATCCCGCTCCCCACCCCACCCACACGCCGCCCCGGCCGCGCACCGCGCACCGGGGCGGCCCCATGCGCGCCTGCAGAAAGGAATCCGCAGCCATGTCCGACGACTTCTTGCCCCGCGCGGCAGCCCCGGCCACCGCCGAGCGGCCCGCGCCGTCATGGGCGAAGAAGGCCCCGCCCAAGTCCAAGGCCCGCCCCACCGGCAAGATCACCGCCCGCCGCTACGCTGCCCCGCGCGACCCGCACGAGCACGCCCGCAAGATCGCGGAAAACGTCCTCGACGCCTGGTACCAGTCCTTCGGCGGCAGCAGCATCGACGTCCCCCTCGGCACCGTCGCCGGGCTCTCGCTGCTCCGCAACGTCCCCGGCCTGGCGGACTGGGTGCTCAACCTCAAACCCGAAGAACTCCCGCAGCTCCTCAAGGAGATCTATCTCGGCCACTGGATCAAGCGCCCCGACCTGATCAACCGTGCGATACGCCTGCACGACTGGGCCTGGAACCCCGACCCCGACAAGCAGCAGCTCCGCGCCGTCCACGCCGTCACCCGCGCCGCCCTCAACACCGGCCTGATGGACCTCACCGGTCATGACGACCCCTGGCAACGCTCCGAAGCCGACGTCCTCAGCCCCCTGCTCACCGGCCTCCGCCACAAGAGCGACAAGAAATGGCGCGGCGAGTACCACACGCCGGCGTGCGTCACCGACCTGCTCGCCAACATGACCGTGGACAAGGACTTCGCCAAGCCAGGCATGTCCTTCCGCGAACCCGCCGTCGGCTCCGGCACGATGTTCCGCTCCGTTGCCCAACGCCTGCGCGACCTCGGCCTCAACCCGCACGACTTCCACTGGTACGGCAACGACATCGACTCGCTGTCCGCCGGGTGCGCCGCCGTCAACGCGATCATCTGGGACCTCGGCCCGCGCTGCCTTATCGGCTGCGCCGACTCCCTCGCCCCGGACGACGACTACGCCAAGACCCGCGCTGAAGCCAAAGAAGCCTTCGAGCAGCGCGACCGGTACATGGAGACCGCCTCCACGATCGTCGCCCACCGCCGCGCCATCGCCCTCCTCGACGAACTCATGCCCAGCAAAGAGAACGCCGCGTGACCGAACCCGACCCCTTCGACCGACCCGGGACCACCCCGGCACCGCGCCGCCGCCGACGCCCGGCCTTCGCCGGACCCCGCGACGAGATCGACCTGCCGCCCCTCGACCAGCTCGCCCCCACCCTCGACCCCCCGTGGACCAAGGAGGACACCGACACCCCCGACCGCACCGCCGCCTACCACCACCCCGACGGCCACCGCATCGGCCTCCGTGTCCAGCCCCGCGGCCTCGCCATCCAGACCTGGATCACCGCAGGCCCCGACCTGCCGCCGATCCCCGACGGCACCGACATCGAGCAGGCCGAAGCGCAAGCCGCCAACGACGCCCGCATCCAGCCCGGCCGCACCTGGCACGCCGTCCTGACCACCCGCACCAGCAAGGCCATGGCTGCCGACCTCGGCGACCTCGTCCGCGACCGCCTCATCCCGGCACTCACCCGCAAGCCCAAACACATCACCACCAGCACGCCCACCGACGCACCACAGCCCAACGCCACAACGGAAGGACCCGCAACATGAACCCGTCACCCCTGCGCATCGCCAGCCCCAGCGATTTCATCGAGCTGATGCCGTTCCTCCTCGGCCACACCCCGGAGAACTCCCTCGTCCTCCACGGCATCGTCAACAGCGGCACCGCCGGACCCACCATGACCGTGCCCCTGCCCACCGACCCCACCCACTGGCACGCCGTCGCAGAGGCCGCCGCCCCCGAATTCATCGCTTCCACCCGAGAGCGCGGCCACGACCTGCTGGACGTCGTGGTCTGCCTCTACCGCAACCCCCAGCCCGGCCACAGCCCCGAGGAGACCGCTCACCTCCTCGGCCACATGGCCGACTGGACCGTCGACGCCTTCACCGAACTCGGAGACGCCCCCGTCAAGCTCGTCCTCGGCATCGTTGGCGACAAGTGGTGGGACTACACCTGCGACTGGCCCGGCTGCTGCGAAGGCGAACCACTGCCCGCCGGCGACCACCCCGAGAGCGTCACCGCCCGACTCCGCGCTCTCGGCCGCATACCCGGCCGCCCCAGCAGCGAGATCGCCAGCGAGTACCGACCCACCCGCACCAACGCGGCCCGCTACCAGCGCGCCCTCCATGAGGCCAGCGCAGACTTCCTCCAGGGCGACCGCACCGCCTGGGGCCGACTCGTTGCCCGCCAAGGCACCCTCAACATCATCGGCGCAGCCCTGAAGGATCTGCGCAACGGCACCCCCATCACCGACGAACCTGCCGCGCGCATCATCCTCGGCCTCCAGGACCGGCGCGCCCGCGACCGCGCCCTCTCCCACGGACCGGAAGAGGACCTGCCGTACGAACGGCAGATGTGGGCCACCCTCGCCCGCCGCTGCGTCCCCCCGTACACCGAGCTGGCCCCCTCCCTGCTCACCCTCTTCGCCTGGGTGACCTGGCGGCAGGGCGACACCGTCACCGCACGCCACGCTCTGCGCGAGGCCCTGGAGATCGACAGCACCTACAGGCTCGCCCAGCACCTTCACGCGGCGATCAACCAGGGCATTCCCGCAGACGGCTTCCTCGGCATTTGCCGCACCGCTGGCCGCGAACAAGAGGCCGACGACGAAGCCGCCCTCCGAGACCGCTGATCACCACCGCGGCCCCGGCCCCCGCGCCGGGGCCGCCCCACCAGGAACCAGACCATGACCCACACCGACGAACCGCGCCAAGAGGCTGTTCGTGGCAGACGGGACCGAGGCAGTGTGAGCGACCCCAAGGCCGTCACATGGCTTCGCCCCGAGTACAGGGGCCGCGAGGACGAGCTGATCAACCTCGCTGGTGGAGCTGCTCTCGTCGGCGTCAGCCGCTCAGCAGTCAGCAACTGGGCGAAGCGCCATGCCAACTTCCCCAAGATCGCTCTCCTCACTGGCATCGGTGACCGGCGCGTGAAGTACGTCCCACGCTCGGAGTTCCTCGCCTTTGCCCGAGCCCAGTTGAGCAAGAAGCGCGGCCCGAACCGTCCTCCTGCGCCGCGCCGATCAGCGATAACACTTCGAACCGAGGAGATCGCGCACTCCGAACGTCAGATCGCACGCCTTGAGGAACTGGAGGCGCGACAGGCCAAGGCGCTAACCAACACACGCCGCGCCCTGAGGAAGCACCGGGCACGGCTTCGACACGCCCAAAAGCGCCTGGCCGAAGAAAACGCGGTGCTGCACGGCAACCGGGGTAGGCAGGGTCCGAACCAGGCAGATCGGTTCCGAAGAGAGTAACCACGAGCTAGCCTGTGATCAGGCGGCTGACCTGCGGAAAGCTGCGATGCTCCACCTCCGGGCACAGGAGGTGGGAACCCGCTGCGCCGGTAAAGCACTCCGCTGCGTGCGAGTTCCAGACCTCGACTTCCCCCACCGCTCAACCTGCGTCGATCCAGGCAGGCGCCCCAAGTAACTCCCTCGGGAGGGCTCTCGGGGGACCGCCAGGGGACACGCAGGGGACGGAAGGACCCGGAAGGATCAGGAAGGCCGGCACCGAGCCAGAACGGCAAAGTGCTGCTGACCTGCGGTTATAGGAAAGACGCGGTAAGAGTCGGGACGGATCGGAAGATCCGAAAAGGACTCATAATCCGTCGGCCGTGGGTTCGAGTCCCACCCGCCCCACCACGCGGTGGCCCCGCAGAAACGTTTCGACCAGTGCGAACGCCGCTCGGCCGCCTGCGGTCGAGCGGCGTTCACGCTGGACGACCGGGAGCCGGCGGCCGAGGACGCCGCTGCCGGCCTCCTGGTCACGGGCGGCGCACATCCTGCCTGCTGGGGCCCGCGGCCGTGCTGGTCGCCGTCCCGGTGGTCGGTCGCGGACGTGCCTACGGCCCCGGGCCGACAGGCCCGGGGCCGTAGGAGGCACCTTCACCGCTGGTCAGAGCAGGGTCTTCGCGACATCTCTGAACGTGTCGCTCCACGCCGTGGGGCGGAGCGTCTTGGGGTCGAGCCGGATGTGCACCCGCCGCCCCTCGGCATGCACCACGCCACCGTCCGCGGACAGCACCCGGAAACCGTAGACCGCGCTGGAGTCGGAGAGTTTGTCTATCCAGAGGTGGACACCGATTTCACCCGTGCCGCGGATGGGCGCCCGGTAACTGATCGAGAACTCCGCCACGGCCAGGAACACGTCGGGCTGCGTGTACTTCCCGTCGGTGAACGCGAAACCCTGGCGCGCCCAGAAAGTGGTCAACGCCCGTTCCACCAGGACCATGTAGCGGGAGTTGTGCACGAAGCCCATCGAGTCGAGCTCGTCGAAGTGGGTGTAGCCGGGTTCGACGATGCCGCGCTCCACGGTCGTCTCGGGCTGGGTCATGCCTGCCTCCAAGGTGGGCTGGAACGAGCGGGATACTGGACGGTAACAGTGGGGCTCCCTCCCGGGCAGGAGAATCGGCCAGTTCCGTGGTCAGACCGCGGCCACCTCGACGATGGAGAGCGCACCCGGCGTGGGGATGACGCGCAGCGACTTGAGATCCGCCGCGGAGAGCAGCTCCTCGAGTTCCTCTTCGCTGCGTTCCCGTCCGTCGAACACGGTCAGCATCAGTACGTCGGAAATCGTGGCGGACGGCGAGATGTCCGCGTCCGGGCGCACCACGTCGACGATCAGCAGGCGCGACTGCTCGGACATGGCGCTGCGTACGGTCCGCAGAATGCGCACGCTGTCGGCGTCGCTCTTGTCGTGGATGATGCGTTTGAGGACGTAGAAGTCCGCGCCGGGCGGTACGGCCTGGAAGAAGTCACCCACGGCGGTCTCCCAGCGCCCCTCGATCGCCGGGTCGTCCAGCTTGTGCCGCCGGAGCACGGATTCGCGCTCGAGGAGGACACCGCGCAGACCGGGGTTCGCGGCGAGCAGGGTGCGCAGGAAGCCGCCCAGGCCGCCGGCGAGATCGATGACCGTGCCCGTCTCCGGGAAGTCGTAGCTCGAGACGATGCCGCTCTGCTCCGTCATGGACATGGTGTCCATCGCATCGGTGAAGAGCTGTTCACGCTCCCCTTCGCCCTGGATGTAGTCGAAGAGGGGGGCGCCGAAGATGTCGTTGAAGGCGGTGCTGCCGTCGCGGACGGTGTCTTCGAGCCGTCCCGCCGGCTGCCAGTACATCTCGTCCGTGAACAGCAGGGCGGCGGGGCGTACGGAGTAGGGGACGTCGGTGCGCAGGACGTGGGCGGCGGGGGTGAGGTGGAAGGCTGAGACCGTGTCCTCGCGGAAGATGCCGCGGGTGGCGAGGAAGCGCAGTATGCGGTGGAGGGAGGGGGCGTGTACGCCGGTGAGTTCGGCGAGTTGGGCGGCGGTCTTGGGTCCGTCGGTGAGGTGGCCTGCGATGTCGGTACGCAGGGCCACGCGCAGTGCCGCGGGGTAGAGGTAGCCGAGCGAGTCGCCGAGGACCTGCCTCACTGCTGCTGCGATCTCCGTGGCCTGGGTCGGTTGCGTCGCATCGCTCAAGGTGGGCTCTTCCTGTGACGTGTGCACGAGCAAGGGGCTTCTCGGCCGCTCAGGCAATGACGGCTTCGAGGATGGAGACCGTGCCAGGAGTCGGGATGACGCGGACCAGCCGGAGGTCGGCCGCGGCGAGGAGGTCCTTGAACTCCGCCTCGGTGCGCTCTTTGCCGTCGAAGATCGTCATCATCGCCACGTCGTACAGTTTCGCCGGGTGCGGGTCGTTGCCGGGCGGCACCACGGCGTCGATGACCAGGAGACGGGCCTGGTCGGACATGGCCTTACGGACGGCCTGGAGGATCCGGAGACTGTCGTCGTCGCTCCAGTCGTGCAGGACGCGCTTGAGGACGTAGATGTCGCCGCCGGTGGGCGCGACGTCGAAGAAGTCCCCCTCGGCGGTCTCCCAGCGGCCCGCGATCGCCTCGTCGTCGAGCTGGTGCTGCTGGAGTACCGCGTCCTGCTCGTACAGCACACCGTGCAGTCCCGGGTTCTCGGCGAGGACGGTGCGCAGGAAGCCGCCGGGGCCGCCACCGACATCGATGATCTTCCCGGTCTCCGGGAAGTCGTAACTCCCGGCGATACCGCCCTGCTCGATGGTCGAGAGGTCGGCGATGCCGGTGTGGAAGGTCCGGGCGCTCTCCTCGTTCTGGGCGAGGTAGTCGAAGAGGGGGGCGCCGAAGATGTCGTTGAAGGCGGTGCTGCCGTCGCGGACGGTGTCTTCGAGCCGTCCGGTCGACTGCCAGTACATCTCGTCCGTGAGCAGCAGGGCGGTGGAGCGTACGGAGTAGGGGACGTCGGTGCGCAGGACGTGGGCGGCGGGGGTGAGGTGGAAGGCTGAGGCCGTGTCCTCGCGGAAGATGCCGCGGGTGGCGAGGAAGCGCAGTATGCGGTGGAGGGAGGGGGCGTGTACGCCGGTGAGTTCGGCGAGTTGGGCGGCGGTCTTGGGTCCGTCGGTGAGGTGGCCTGCGATGTCGGTACGCAGGGCCACGCGCAGTGCCGCGGGGTAGAGGTAGCCGAGCGAGTCGCCGAGGACCTGCCTCACTGCTGCTGCGATCTCCGTGGCCTGGGTCGGTTGCGTCGCATCGCTCAAGGGTCTGCCTCCATACGGCATCGCACTGTGGTCTCGTGAACCGGGCGCGAGGGCTCCCGGTCACCGGTCGCGGTCCAGCCTGGCCCCGCGGGCTGACCGGTGGCTGACCGATCGCTGACCGGGCCGGGCGCGCGCCGCCGCGCGGCGGTGCCGTCAGCGGCAGGTCAGTGAGCTGTCAGCCGGTACGGCGACGATGCGCCACGTGTGCCCGTGCGCCGGTGGCGCGGGGGCCCTGAGCACCCGACGCGTGGAGGCGGCCTTGACGGTACTGGACGGCGCGACCGTGACCGAGGGCACGGTGGACTGGCAGGGGCGGAGGACGTGGTACCGCGTAGTGGGACCGCCCGGCCGGAGGCCCGACCGGACTCCGCTGGTGATCTGTCACGGTGGTCCGGGCCTCACCCATGACTACCTCGCCCCGGTCGCCGAGTCGATCGGCGCGAGCCGGACCTGCGTGCTGTACGACCAGATCGGAAACGGGCGCTCGGAACACCACGGGGGCGCCCGTGCCGGATTCTGGACGCCCGAGCTCTTCGTGGAAGAGATCCAGGCGCTCCTCGACCACCTGGGCATGGCCGGTGGCTACCACCTGCTGGGGCACTCCTGGGGCGGGATGCTGGCCCTCGAGCTGGCGGTCCGGCGACCGGCCGGGCTTCGCTCGCTCGTCGTCGCCGACGCGTTCGCGTCGTCGCGGACGTACCGCGAGGAGGTCGGTCGGCTGCTGAGCGAACTGCCCCAGGACATCAGGGAACCGATAGAGCGCCACGAGGCGGCGGGAACCACCGGTTCACCGGAGTACCAGGCCGCGGTACGGGTCTTCTACGGGCGTCATGTCTGCCGGGCCCGGCCCGTACCGCCCGGGCTCCTCCGGACCCTCGCGTACATGGAAGCGAATCCCGCGGTGTACGAGACCATGATGGGGCCGAGCGAATTCAGCATGACCGGAACGCTCCGCGACTGGGACATCCGCGACCGGCTCGACCGGGTGGAAGTCCCCCTGCTGCTCGTATCGGGACGGCACGACGAGGTGACGCCCCGCGCGGTCGAAGAGATCCGGCATGGCGTGCCCGGGGCCGAGTGGCATCTGTTCGAGGAGTCGAGCCACATGCCGCACCTCGAGGAACCCGTCCGTTTTCGCGAGGTGGTCGAAACGTTCCTCGCACGCCAGAGCAGTGGGACGGCGTGAGACGGCGGGTAGGACGGCGGTGGGACGGATGCGATACGGATCCGGTACGGCAGTGCGCCGGGCGTGGTTAGCATGACCGCCATGGCATCGACTACGCCGACGGTGGGCCTGTTCGGGATGAATATGAACGCCGCGGCGGACCCGGCGTTCTCGGCCCGTATCGCCCGGCGGGCCGAAGAGCTCGGCTATGACTCGCTGTGGGCGGCCGACCATGTCGTCCTGCCGCGGCCTCGTACCCAGGACTCGCCCCTGGATCCCGACACCCCCCTGCTCGACCCGGTGGTGGCTCTGACGCACCTGGCGTCCCACACGGAACGGATCCGGCTCGGCACCGGTTGCGTCATCCTGCCGCAGCGTAACCCCGTGATCCTGGCCAAGCAGCTGGCCAGCCTCGACGTGATCAGCGGGGGCCGGCTGCTCTTCGGCGCCGGCGTCGGCTATCTGCAGCCCGAGATGAGCGCCGTGGGCGTCCCGATGGCCGGCCGCGGCGCACGGGCGGACGAGTACCTCCAGGCCATCCAGGCCCTCTGGTACGAGGACGAACCCGCCTTCCACGGCTCGTATGCCCGCTTCGCATCCGTCGATGCCCGTCCGCGGCCCCTCCAGCGCCGGGTGCCGCTGGTGGTCGGCGGACACAGCGCCGCGGCCCATCGGCGCGCGGTCGCCCACGCGGACGAGTGGTTCGGCTATCTCGTCGGCGTACGGTCCACCGCCGCACAGGTGCGCGCGCTCAGGGAGCTCTCCGACCGTGCCGGGCGGCAGGACCGGCCGCTCAAGGTTTCCGTGGCCCCGGCCCGGCCGCTGGACGCCGCGACAGTCAGGACGTACGCGGAACTGGGCGTGGACCGGCTCGTCGTCGTCCCGCCCATGGACCTGACCCCGCAAGGATTCGAGGAGTTCGTGGAGCGGCACGCGCCCCGCCTGCTCGGGGCGGCTCCGGCCTGATCCGACAGACCGGCCCTAGGCCGCCCCGTGGTCGGCTGCGATGAATGAGGAGACCTGCTCCCCGACCATCAGCGCGGGCGCGTGGGTGTTGCCCGTCGTGATCGCCGGGAACACGGAGGCGTCCGCGACCCGCAGGCCTTCGATGCCGTACACCCGCAGCCGCGGGTCGACGACGGCATCGGCGTCCACCCCCATCCTGCAGGTGCCCGTCTGGTGGTGATAGGTCGTCACCGTACGCCGCAGATAGTCGCGCAGGGCCGGGTCCATGGCCCCTTCGCCCGCCTCCGGGCCCGGATACAGCTCGCGGGCCCCCCACTCCTCACGCAGGACCGAGGAGCGTCCGATGTCCCGGCACAACGCCGCGGCGGCCGCCAGACTGTCCAGATCCGCCGCCGTACGCAACGTGCCGGGGTCGATGAGCAACTCGTCCTCCGGCCGCGCGCCGGTGAGCCGGATCGATCCGCGGGAGGCCGGCCGGACGATCCCGGCCTGCAGGGTGAAACCGCTGGGAGGCCCCGTCATCCCCGGCTGGTACATGGGGGCCGGGAAGTGCAGCGGCTGGAGGTCCGGCACCGGCAGACCCGGCCGACTGCGCCAGAACAGATGCGTCTGGGCGGGACCGAGACCCGGCGACGGCCGGCCGAGGGGACGTTCCGTGCTGAAGATGACCGGTGCCAGGACGTGGTCGTGCAGGTTGTGTCCTACGCCCGGGAGATGGACCACCGCGTCGATGCCCACCGAGCGCAGCTCGGCCGCGGCGCCGATGCCGGACAGCATCAGCAGCCGGGGCGACTCGATCGCCCCCGCGCTGATCACCACTTCCGCACGGGCGGTGGCCCGCTCGACGATCCCTTCCCGCAGCCACTCCACGCCGACGCACCGCGTGCCTTCCAGGAGTACCCGCCGCGCGCGGGCCCCGGTGACCACGGTAAGCCCGGGCGACTGGGCGACCGGATCGAGAAAGGCCGCGGCCGCGCTGCACCGGCGGCCGTCGGCGATGGTGAACTGGATCTTCGAAATTCCCTCGGGACGGCCTGTGTTGTAATCGGTCTGATGGGGGATGCCCGTCTCCCCGGCCGCCTGGATCAGCGCTTCGTGGATGGGGTCCGCGTGGTACTTGGTGAGCACCGGCAGCGGCCCGCCCGCACCGTGCGTTTCGTCCGCCCCGGTGTCGTAGTCCTCGATGGCCCGGAAGGCCGGCAGGACGTCCCGCCAGGACCAGCCGTCATTGCCGAGGTAGGCCCAGTGGTCGTAGTCGAGGGCCGCGCCCCGGGCGTAGATCATCGCGTTGAGCGCGCTCGACCCGCCGAGCACCCGGCCGCGGGGCCAGTGCAGCCTGCGGCCGGCCGCGTGCTCCTGCGGCGTGGTGCGGTACGCCCAGTCCTGCTCGCCGAACCACAGTTCACCGAACCGCAGCGGGTCGTCGATGGCAGGGTTGGTGGCTTCGCCGCCGGCTTCCAGAAGCAGGACCTTCGCGCCCCGGTCCACCAGCCGGCGCGTGACGACGCAGCCGGCGGACCCGGCACCCACGACGATGACGTCGAAGGGACCCTTGCTGAGCTGTTCGGCCACGTGCCGGCCTCCATTGACGGTTCGTCGGGTACGGGTACCAGTTGAGTACGAGTCCGGGTTGTGGTCCGGTTCGCGCCAGGGACGGGCGCGGGCCGGGGGTGCTCACGCGGAGGTGAGGACCAGCACCGCGTTCTGGCCACCGAAGCCGAACGAGTTGCTCACCGCCACCTCGATCCGCTGGGCGCGGGGGCCCTTGGCCACGACGTCCAGTTCGATCTCCGGGTCCAGGTTCTCCAGGTTCGCCGTCGGCGGCACGGTCGCGTTCTGCACGGTCAGCACGGTCAGCGCCGCCTCGATCGCGCCCGCTGCCCCGAGGGCGTGACCGACCGCGCCCTTGGCGGAGGTGACCGTCGCACGGTCGCCGAGGAGTTCGTGCAGGACCTTGGACTCGGCCGCGTCGTTCAGCGGCGTCGAGGTGCCGTGCGCGTTGACGTGATCGACCTCGCCCGGCGTCACACCCGCCGAGACCAGTGCCGCCTCCAGGGCCTGCCGGGCACCGGTGCCCCGCGGGTCCGGCGCTGTCATGTGGTGAGCGTCGGCGGAGGCGCCGTACCCCGCGATCCTCGCCCGTACGCGAGCCCCGCGAGCCCGTGCGTCCGCCTCGCGTTCCAGGATCAGCACGCCACTGCCCTCGCCGATGACGAAGCCGTCCCGGTCCACGTCGAACGGACGGGAAGCGGCGGCCGGTTCGTCCCGCCGCCGGGACAGCGCCCCCATCTGTGCGAACCCTGTGACGATCAGCGGACTCACCCCGGCTTCGCTGCCGCCCGTGATCACCACGTCGCAACTGTCGTCGTGCAGCAACCGCGTCGCGGCTCCGATCGCGGTCGCGCCGGAGGCGCAGGCGGTCGCGGTGACGAAGTTGGGACCGCGGGCGCCGAACTCCATCGCGAGGTGACCCGCGACCATGTTCGGCACCAACAGGGGGATCAGCAGGGCCGAGACGGAGCCGGGCCCTTCGGACAGCATGGTCCGGTGCTGCCGCTCCCAGGTCGAGACACCGCCGAGCCCGCACCCCATGACGACGCCGACGCGCGCGCCGTCCCATGTCCTCGGGTCGAGCCCCGAGTCGGCGACGGCCTCTCGCGCGGCGACGATGGCCAGTTGGACGAATCTGTCGTGTACGAGGGTGCTGCGGCGGCCGACGAGTCGAGCCGCGCTGAACTCCGGGACCGTGCAGGAGATGTCGACCGGCAGGCCTTCGAGGGAGGGATCGGACGTGGCCCTCGACAGGCCCTCGCAGACGCCCTGCCAGCTCGCCTCGGCGCCGATGCCCGCGGCGGTGACCAGGCCGACCCCCGTGACGGCGACGGGAGCAGCGGTCATGACGTCGTCGCCGCGGCCGCCTGCTCCTCGATCACCTCGGCCGCCCGGCCGATGGTGTCGCGCGGCGACGCGGCGTCGTCACTGATCTTCACGCCGAGTTCCTTTTCGACCACCAACAGCAGTTCCACGAGGAAGAGTGAGTCCATCTCCAGGTCCTCGAAGGTCACGTCCGGTGTTATCTCGGAGCGATCCACCTGGAAACGGTTGACCAGGATGTCGGCGAGCGTGTCGTACATGGCTGCCATCAGGGGTTCCTCTCGTCCTGTGCTGCTGTCGTGTGGGGCTGTCGTGTCATGGTGTGTGCGGAAGGGACGGGGCGGCGGCGGTGCTGCCGCGCCGCGGGTGTCAGGCCAGGCTCCCGGGCCACGTCAGTACGGACGAGCCCCAGGTGAGGCCGCCGCCGAAGGCGGTGAGGAGGATCCGGTCACCCGGCCGCAGCATTCCGGTGGCATGCGCGTGGTGAAGGGCCAGCGGGATGGACGCGGCCGCGGTGTTGCCGACCTCGGCGATATTGCTGACGGCGCGCTCGTGCGGGATGTCGAGTTCGTCGGCGAGCCGGGTGAGGATCCTGGCGTTGGCCTGGTGGGCGACCAGCCAGTCCACGTCGGTACGGTGCCAGCCGGCCCGGTCCAGCGCGGTGGTGGACGACATCGCCATGCGCTGTACCGCGTGCCGGAAGACCTCCTTGCCGGCCATCGCGAAGTAGTGGTCCGCGGCCTCGGGGGGCAGACCGGCCAGGCGTTGTTCCGACCCGCCGGACCGCACCGTGATGAGATCCCGGCCCTCCCCGTCGCTGCCGAGGTCGAACGGGCCGATGGCGCCCGGCTCCCCGTCCTCCCCCGCGCGCAGCACCACCGCCCCCGCGCCGTCACCGAAGATGGCCGATGTCGTCCGGTCCTTCGGGTCGAGAATGCTGGAGAACGTGTCCGCCCCGATGACCAGGGCGCGGGTGGACGAGCCGGACGCGATCAGCCCGGCGGCGGTGGCGAGGGCGTAGACAAAGCCGGTGCACACGGCGGAGACGTCGAACGCCGCCACACCGGACAGCGAGAGCCGCGTCGCCACCGTGGGCGCGGTCCCCGGACACGGCCGGTCGGGTGTGGAGGTCGCCACGACCACGGTGTCCACCGAGGGGTCGCCGGAGGACTTGAGTGCCTGCTCGCCCGCTCCGGCCGCGAGGTCCGAGGTGGCGGTCCCGGGAGCGGCGAAGTACCGCTGCCGGATGCCCGTCCGGGACCGTATCCACTCGTCGGAGCCACCGGAGACCGCGGCGATCTCCTCGTTGGACACCGCGCGCGGCGGCAGGCAGCCGCCGATGCCGGCGAGGACCGCCGCCCGGCCGCTCATGCGATCCGGCCGACGGCTGAGGGCCGGCCCGTGCCGGCCGGCGTGAGCGCGGGGTCCTGGGCCAGGATCCCGGCGTAGCACTGCTGCAGTGGCAGGCCCGGCTGTACGCCGAGCTCCTCGTCCAGCCGCTGACGGGTGCCGTGATACAGGGTCAGTGCTTCACCCTGCCGCCCCGACCGGTACAGGGCGATCATCAGCTGCGCGCAGAAGTGCTCGTTCAGGGGCTGCTGGGCGACGAGCTGGCGTAGTTCGGCGGCCGCCTGGCGGACGTCGCCGACGGCGAGCCTGGCACTGATGAGGTCTTCCCACATGGTCAGCCGCCGCTCGTCGAACAGCGCGGCCGCCGCCCGGCACCGCAACCCGTCTCCGGCGTCGAGGAGGGCCGGTCCACGCCACAACCGCAGTCCGGACTGGAGGAGTTCGATCGCCCGGCAGGGGTCGTGGCGCAAGGTGGCCGACCCCCGCGCCGCGAGATCGAGGAACCGGTTGCCGTCCACGGCCTCGGGCGGGATGTCCAGTACGTAGCCGTTGTGTACGGCGCGCAGTACGGTCGCGGCGGCCCGTCCCTGGGAAGGGTCGGCCAGGATCTTCCGCAGGCGCGCCGCGTGTGCCTGAAGCGCGTTGTGCACATTGCCGAGCGACCGGCCGGACCACAGCTCGTCGGCGAGTTCCAGATGGGAGATCGCCCGCCCGGGTTCCAGGGCCAGGGTGGCGAACATGGCGCGTACCTTGTTCGCGCGGATCGCGCGTTGGTGACCGCCCACTGTGACGGACACGGTGCCAAGAATTTCGATGTGCACGACACTCCTAAGTCAATTCGACTCGTCGGGCGTCCTGTCGGCGGCATCGCCATGGTGTCCGGTTTCCGGCTACCGCGATCTCGCGTTGATCAAAGTCGTCAAATTGGCAAGACGTCATGCTTGTCGTGCGGCAGCTGGAGTGTCAAGGGATTTCTGTCGGGTACAGGGGGCGACCCAGGGGTTCCCCAGGGTGCCCAGGGATTCCCCCGGTGCCTTGCAGGGGTGGCGGATGCAAGACTCCTGGCTCCGGTGTCCGCCGAGGGCAACCGCGTGGCACGCGGTGCGTCATACGTATTCGTCGGACCGCCAATTCGGACGCGATCGGAGCAGACGTGTGACGAGTGGATCTGCAGCGAACGGAGCGCCGGTACCCCGCCTCGACCACGTCATGGTGCTGCTCGACGGGGCCGCGCATCGCGATGTGTCGGCGAGCGGGTTCCTGGCGGAACGATTCGGCAGGATCAAGCGCAAGGAAGCGGAAAGCTCGGTCGCCGGGCAGTACTCCACTCTGGGAGTGGCCGGCGAGAACACGCTGATCGAACTGTTCGGCAGCGATCTGCCCAGCGCCTCACCGCTCACGGGCGGTCTGGTGTTCTCGTTCGAGGAGCCCGGGTCCGCCGAGCGCGCCCGCGCCGCGCTGGATGCCTCCGGCGAGGTCAAGTACCACCATGACCTGGTGTTTCGTACGGTGGAAGGCACCGAGGAACAGCAGCCGTGGTACCACCTGATCAGCGTCGACCTCGGCGAGGGCAGTCCGTTGCTGCTCTTCCTCAACGAGGTGACGCCCGAGTACTTCCACTCCCTCGGCGCACAGCCCGCACCGGACGGGGCGCTGCTCCGCAAGAGCTATCTGGACGCGGCGCTCGGTGCTCCGGACGGGGCGAGGCGGCTCATGAGGGACGTCACCGGCGTGACGGTCTCGGTCACCGCCGAGCGCGGCCGGCGCCTCGCCGACGCGCTCGCCGTCTTCGGTCTCGCCGAGACCGAAACCGGGCCCGGGGTACGGGTACTGCGCGGCCACGGCCTCACCCTACGGCTGGAGACGGGCGACCGGCTGGAACGCGTCACGGAAATAGAGATCGGCCTGGATCCCGATGCCTACGAGCCCTCGGTGCCCAGGGAATTCACATTCGGTGAGACCTCGCGAATGGTCATCGAATCACCGGAGACCGCGCGCTGGAGTTTCACTCCCTCGCACTGAGCGGTCGTGTGCGGAATAAGTCCGGAAAGGTCAAGCCAGTCACAGCAGGCCGAGCGCAATCGGGGAGCCCAGAACACATGCCTGAGACGACTCCACTGTTCGGTGAGATATTCGACAGAAACGTCGCCGCAACGCCGGAAGCGATCGCCGTCGAGTTCCAGGACCAGCGGCTGTCGTACCGTGAACTGGACGACGGATCGGCCCGGCTGGCCGCGGAGCTGGTCCGCAGAGGCGTGGGCCCGGACAGCGTGGTCGGGATCGCCGCAAGCCCGTCCCTCCACCTGCCGTCCGCGGTGCTGGGCATCCTGCGCGCCGGTGCGGCCTGGCTCCCTCTCGACCCCGCCTACCCGGCCGACCGGCTCCGCTACATGATCGCCGACTCCGGCCTCACCCTGCTGGTCGCCGATCCGCAGACCGCCCGCGACCCGGTGTACGAGGGTCTGGAGACCATCAGCCCCGACGTGGACGGCGCCGCGCCGGCGAAGCCCCTGGCCGGGGAACCGCGGCCGTCGCCGGCACCCGGTCACCTGGCCTACGTCATCTACACCTCCGGCTCCACCGGCCGTCCCAAGGGCGTCGCGCTCACCCACCGGGGGCTGGCCAACCTGGCCCGCGCGCAGAGCGAGACCTTCGGCGTAGGGCCGGACGGACGGGTGCTGCAGTTCGCGCCGACCAGCTTCGACGCGTCGGTGTTCGAGATGACGATGGCACTGTCCGCGGGTGCCACCCTGGTGCTGGCGCCGCGCGAGGACATCGCACCCGGCCCCGGCCTCGCGGATTTCCTGCGCGACCACCGCATCACCCACGTCACCCTGCCGCCCTCCGTACTGGCCACGCTGCCCGAGGCCGCGCTGCCCGACCTGGCGGTCCTGGTGTGCGCCGGTGAAGCGCTGCCGGAGCACCTCGTCGAGCAGTGGCTGCCCGGACGCCGCATGTTCAACGCGTACGGGCCCACCGAGGCCACCGTCTGGGCCACGGTCGCCGAGCTGACGCCCGGCGGCGGCAAGCCTTCCATCGGCACGGCCATCCGTGGCGCCCGCACTCTGGTCGTCGACGAGTCGATGCGGCCGGTGCCCCCGGGCACACCCGGCGAGCTGCTCATCGGAGGGGCGGGCGTGGCGCGCGGTTACCTCGGCCGGCCGGCCCTGACCGCTCAGCGGTTCATTCCCGATACCGGTACGGCCGGGCCCGGGGCGGCCCGGCTGTACCGCACGGGTGACCGCGTGGTGGAGAGGGCCGACGGCAACCTGGAGTTCCTCGGGCGCCTGGACCACCAGGTCAAGATCCGGGGCTTCCGCATCGAGCCGGACGAGATCGCCCGGCAACTGGCCGAGCACGCACAGGTGACCGACGCCGTGGTGATCCCGCGCGACGACGGGGCAGGCCCACAGCTCGTCGCCTACGCGACGGGCACCGGCCTGGACACCGCGCGGCTGCGGACCCATCTCGCGGAGCGCCTCCCGGCCCACATGATGCCGGCCGTCATCGTGCCCCTGGAGCAGATGCCGCTGACACCCAGCGGCAAGATCGACCGGGAGAATCTGCCCGCGCCCGACAGAACACCGGACACCTCCGGCCGTACGGCGCCCCGGAGCGCCACCGAACGGGCACTCGCCGCCGTACTGGCCGACCTGCTGTCCCTCGACTCGGTCGGCGTGGACGACGACTTCTTCGCCCTCGGTGGCCACTCCCTGCTGGCCGGGCGGCTGGCCGCCCGGGTGCGCTCGGAACTCGGCCGGGAGCTTCCGCTGCGCCGCGTGTACGAAGCGCGCACCGTGGCGGCGATGGCCCTCCTGATCGACTCGGCCGCCCCCTCGGGCGGCCCGACCGTGCCGCCGATCCGGGCCCGGAGGCGCGACGACGCCCACGTACCGGTTCCGCTGTCCTTCCCCCAGGAACGCATCTGGTTCCTGGAGAAGCTCTCACCGGGCAACCTCGCGTACAACGCGCAGGCCGTGATCCGCCTGCGCGGCCCGCTCGACGCCGACGTGCTGCGCGCCACCCTCAACGAGATCGTGCGCCGCCACGACGTGTTCCGTACCGCGTTCAGGGAGGTCGACGGCCGGCCCACGCAGTTCCCGCAACCGCCGATGGAAGTCGAGCTGCCGCTGCACGACCTGACCGGGCTCGGCACCGACGAGGCGGCGGAGCGCGCCGACGCCATCATCAGGCGGACCGTGCAGGCCGCCTTCGATCTCACCACGCCGCCGCTGGTGCGCTGGGTGCTGATCCGGCACGGCGAGGACGATCACACGCTCGTCCACGTCGAACACCACCTGGTGCACGACGGCTGGTCGTACGCCCTCTTCCTGCGGGAACTGCAGGAGCTCTACCCGAGCCTGGCGCGGGGCGAGGCGTCGCCGCTGCCCGAACCGGCCATCGGCTACTCCGACTTCGCGCTGTGGCAGCGGGAGTGGCTGCGAGGCGAGGTCCTGGACGCGTACATCGCGCACTGGACCAGGGAACTCGACGGCATACCGCCCACCCTGGAGCTCCCCACGGACCGGCCACGCCCGGTCGGACAGAGCTTCCGGGGCTCCTCGGTCCGTATCGACCTGCCCGGCGAGCTCTGCCGCGGACTGCGCGCCTACAGCCGCTCCCGGGGTACCACCCTCTACTCCACGATGCTCGCCGGATTCTCCGCGGTGATGTCGCGCTACTGCGGTCAGCGTGACGTGGTGGTCGGCAGCGGGGTCGCCAACCGGCGGCTGACGGAGATCGAGCAGATGATGGGCATGGTCGTCAACACCGTCCCGCTGCGCATCGATCTGTCCGGGGAGCCGGACTTCGACGACCTCGTCGGGCGCGTCCACGACACCGTCGGACGGGCACACGAATGGCAGGACGTGCCGCTGGACCGGCTCGTCGACGCCCTGGCGCTGCCCCGCGACCCCTCACGCAATCCGGTGTTCCAGGTCATGTTCAGCTTCCACGACTCGCAGATCCCGGACCTGGACTTCATGGGCATCCGCGGCTCCGTACGGGAACTGCACAACGACTCCGCCAAGACCGACATCAACGTCGTCGTGCTCCCACGTGCCGAGCAACACGCCGGTCACGGAGTCGGCGACGACGACTCGGCCATCACTCTGATCTGGGAGTACGCCACAGACCTCTTCGACGCGGAGACCATGCGCCGGATGGTCCAGCACTACACGACCCTCCTGGAGGAGGCACTCCGCGCCCCCGGCCTCCCCTTCGACCGGCTGCCGCTGCTCGCCGCCGACGAACTCGCCGACGTGCTCGGCGGATCACGGGGAGCGGCGACGGCGTTCCCGTACGACCGGACCGTCCCGGAGCTGTTCGCCGAGCAGGCGGCCGCCCGGCCGGACGCGACGGCGCTCGTCGCCGGCGGACGGTCCCGGACCTATGCGCAGGTGGAGGAGCGGGCCAACCGCCTGGCCCACCTGCTGCGGGCGCGCGGCGTCGGCAAAGACGTCCCCGTCGGCGTCCTGCTCGAACGCGGTGACGAGATGGTGATCACGCTGCTGGCCGTCCTCAAGGCCGGCGGCGGGTACGTACCCCTCGACCCCGGATACCCCGCGGAGCGGCTCACCGCGATGCTCGACGACGCCGCCGCGCCGCTGGTGGTGACGCGCGCCGGCCTGCAGGGGCGGCTGGCCCCGGGGGCGGCCCGGACGCTGATCCTGGACGAGGTGGCCGGGGAACTCGCCCAGGCCCCGGCACACGCGCCGGCCGCGCACGCCACACCCGACAGCCTCGCGTACATCCTGTTCACCTCCGGCTCCACCGGCAGGCCCAAGGGCGTGATGGTCGAACACCGCTCGGTGCTGCGGCTGGTCTGCGGGACCGACTACGTCTCCTTCGGTCCGCGGGAACGGCTGGCCCAGGTCGCCGACGCCTCCTTCGACGCGCTCACCTTCGAGCTGTGGGGCGCGCTGCTGCACGGTGGCGCGGTGTGCGTCATCGAGGCCGGACAGCTGCTCACCCCCGGCGGGCTGGCGGCCGCACTGAGCGAGCACGGTGTGACCGGCATGTTCCTCACCTCGGCGCTGTTCACCGAGGTCATGACCCAGAACCCGGGCACCTTCGCCGGGCTGACCAACCTGCTCGTCGGCGGCGATGTGCTCAATGTGAGCCGCATACGGCAGCTGCTGGACAGCCCCGCCGACCAGAGGCCGACGCGGCTGATCAACGGATACGGACCCACCGAGACCACGACGTTCGCGGTGTGCCACCTGATCGAGTCACTGCCGGACGGTACGGCCTCGGTGCCCATCGGCCGCCCGATCGCCAACACGACGGCACACGTGCTCGACCCGCGCCTGCGGCCGGTCCCGGTCGGTGTGCCGGGTGAGCTGTACATCGGCGGCCCGGGTGTGGCCCGCGGATACGCGAACCGCCCCGGGCTCACCGCCGAGCGGTTCCTGCCCGATCCGTACACCGGAGGCGGGGCGCGGATGTACCGCACGGGCGATGTGGCGCGCTACCGGCGGGACGGAACGCTGGAGTTCCTCGGCCGGGCCGACAACCAGGTCAAGATCCGCGGATACCGGATCGAGCCGGGTGAGGTCGAGACGGCCCTCACCGCCCACCCCGGAGTGGGGCAGGCCGCGGTCGTCGTCGACGACGCCCCGTCCGGCCGGCGGCTGGTCGCCTACGTGGCGTCCGCGCCGGGCCGGTCCGCGCCTCCCCCCGACGAACTGCGGGACTTCCTCTCCCGCACCCTGCCCGCGTACCTGCTGCCCGCCGTGTACGCCGAAGTGGCGGCGATGCCCCTGACGACCAGCGGCAAGGTGGACCGCGCGGCACTGCCGGCGGTCGCCGACAGCAGGCTGCCGCTCGAAGGCCATGTGTCACCGAGGACCGTGACGGAGCGGACACTGGCCGAGCTGCTCGCCGACATGCTCGGCATCCCCGACGTCGGTGTGACGGACGACTTCTTCGTTCTCGGCGGCAACTCCCTGCTGGCGATGCGCCTGATCAGCAAGGTCAACGAACGATTCGCCGTGGACCTGCCGCTGAGTGACTTCCTCATCGCGCCGACCGTCGAGCGCCTCGCGGCCGACGTGGACGCCGCGCTCGCCTCCGCCGACGCCGGACGGCCGCCGGCCCCTGCCCGCGAAACCACCCGCGAGGCCGATTCCGACGAGGACCTGCTCCACCGGATCGACGAACTCTCCGACGACGAGGTGAACGCCCTCTTGCGTGACATGGCTGAGAACGAGGTCGAACGATGACGGACGGCACTCCCCTCGGTGGCACCGCCGACGACCGGCGGGCCCAGCTCGCGGAGCGGCTCAAGCGGCGTATCTCCGAGCGTCACCACCCGCTCTCCTACCCTCAGCAGCGCCTGTGGTTCCTCGACCAGCTCGACCCGGACAACCCCGTCTACGTGGTCCCGCTGATCTACCGGATCAGCGGCCCGCTGGACGTGACAGCCATGGAGCGCGCCCTCGGCGAAGTGGTCCGCCGGCATCACGTGCTGCGCACGGTCTACCGGTCGGTGGACGGCACTCCGCGCCAGTTCGTCCGCCCGGCCGAGCCGATGACCATCCCGGTCCACGATCTGTCCGCCCTGCCCGACCCGGCGGCCGCGGCGGAGCAGGAGTGCCGGCGGGAGGCGGCCCGGCCGTTCGACCTGGCGGCGGACCTGCCGGTACGGCCTCTGCTGCTGAGGCTCGCGCCCGACGAGCACCGGTTCTGCCTGAGCCTGCACCACATCGCCTGCGACGGGTGGTCGCTCGGTGTTCTCGGCAGTGAACTGTCGGCCCTGTACGGCGCCTTCACCGAAGGGCGGGAGCCGCAACTGGCGCCGGTGGAGGTCCAGTACGCGGCCTTCGCCGAGGAGCAGGAGGCCAGGCTCCGGGGCAGCCGCCTGGAGGAGATGCTCGGTTACTGGCGGGAGCGGCTGGCCGGGGCCCCCGCTCTGGCCACGCTGCCCGGGGACCGCCCGAGGCCTCCCACCCAGAACCGCCTCGGCAGCCACCTGGACTTCGCCATCGGCGCCGATGTCACCGAGCGGGTGGGCCGGCTGGCCCGCGCCGAAGGCGCCACGCCGTTCGCGGTGCTGCTGGCCGCGTTCACCGCCGTGGTGCACTCCCGGGCAGGTGGCGACGAGGTGATCGTCGGATCACCCGTGGCGGGCCGGACCAGGGCCGAACTGCAGTCGCTCATCGGCTTCTTCACCAACACCGTGGTGCAGCGCGTCGACGTCTCCGGCGAGCCGACGTTCCGGCAGCTGGTGGCCCGCGCCCGGGACGAGAGCAGGTCCGCGGTCGCACACCAGGACCTGCCCTTCGAGAAGCTGGTCGAGGAACTGCAGCCCAGCCGCGACCCGGCCCACAACCCGCTCTTCCAGCTCATGTTCAGCTACCACGAGGGCGACGCCGACGGCCTGGTCCTGCCGGGCTGCCACGTCCAGCTGGTGCCGGGCGACACAGAGACCTCGAAGTTCGACCTGACCCTCAGCCTCACCCGGACCGGGGACCGGCTGTCGGGCCGCCTGGAGTTCAGTACCAGCCTCTTCGAAGAAGCCACGGCCCGCTCGATCGGCGATCAGTACAGCGCCGTCCTCGCCGCCGCCGTGGCCGCCCCGGACACCCCACTGCGTCAACTGCCCGTCCTGTCACCGGACGAGATCCGCCGTGTCCTGGAGGACTGGAACCCGCCCGCCGAGCCCGTACCTGACGTACTGGTCCACGAGCTCATCGCGCGGCAGGCCGCTCGTACGCCGGACGCCCCGGCGCTGCTGGGCGCGGAGCAGCAGCCGCGGGACGCGATGACGTACCGCGAACTGGACCGGCGCGCCGAGGCGCTGGCCGCCCGGCTGCGGGCCCGCGGGGTCGCCCCGGACGTACCGGTCGGCGTCTACCTGGACCGCTCGCCCGACCTGGTCGTCGCACTGCTGGCCGTCCTCAAGGCGGGCGGCGCGTATCTGCCGCTCGACCCCGGCTACCCGGCCGACCGGATCGCGTTCATGGTCGAGGACTCGCGCTCCCCGGTGATCGTGACGCGAGCGGCCCTGGCACGCCGCATCGCGGGGCTGCCCGCGTCGCCACTGCTGCTCGACACACCCGAGCCGGAGGGAACGCCCGCCGGGGCGGTCGGACCGGCCTCCGCGGTCTCGCCGCAGCACCTGGCGTACGTGATCTACACCTCGGGTTCGACCGGCAGGCCCAAGGGCGTGATGATCTCGCACCGCAATGTCCAGACGTTCTTCGGCGGCATGGACAAGGTGCTCGGCGCGGACACCCCGGACACCTGGCTCGCCGTCACCAGTATGTCCTTCGACATCTCGGTTCTGGAGCTGCTGTGGACGCTGGCACGCGGCTACCGGGTGGTCGTCCGTGGCGACGAGCCGACCCGGCACGGCGTCGGGACCGGCGGCCCGGCCGTGACCTCCTCGACGCAGGCGCGGCCGCTCGACCTCAGCCTGTTCTACTTCGGCGGCGACCGGGGAGGTGAACAGGGCGACGCGTACCGGCTGCTGATCGAGGGCGCCACGTTCGCCGACCGCAACGGCTTCTCGGCCGTATGGACCCCGGAGCGGCACTTCCACGAGTTCGGCGGGCTGTACCCGAACCCGTCGGTCACCGCGTCCGCGATCGCGGCGATCACCGAGCGCGTGGCGGTACGGGCCGGCAGCGTCGTCCTGCCGCTGCACGATCCGCTGCGGGTGGCCGAGGAGTGGTCCGTCGTGGACAACATCTCCCACGGCCGGGCCGGCATCTCGGTCGCGTCGGGCTGGCAGCCGGACGACTTCGTGCTCGCACCCGACGCCTACGCCGACCGCAAGAAGGCCATGATGAGCGGCCTCGACGAACTGCGCCGGCTGTGGCGCGGGGAGACCGTACGCCGCCGCAACGGGGCCGGCACCGAGACCGACGTACGTATCTTCCCGCCCCCCGTTCAGGACGAACTGCCGGTGTGGATCACCAGCGCCCGCAGCCCCGAGACGTTCCAGCTCGCGGGTGAGAGCGGTGCGGGGCTGCTGACACACCTGCTCGGCCACAGCGTCGAACAGCTCGCGCAGAAGATCCAGCTCTACCGGCAGGCGTGGCGCGAGGCCGGGCACCCGGGAAACGGCCAGGTGACGGTCATGCTCCACACCTTCGTGGGCACGGACACCGACGAGGTGCGGGAGACCGTACGCGAGCCCCTGTGCGCGTACATCAAGTCCTCCTTCGACCTGCTGACCGGCCTCGGACAGGCCATGGGGCGGGAGATCGACCTGCGTACGCTGCCCGAGGAGGAGCTCGACCACCTCGTCGCGCAGGCCTTCGACCGGTTCTTCGAGACGTCGGGGCTGCTGGGTACGCCGGAGCACTGCGCCGATGTGATCGACCGGCTCAAATCGATCGAGGTGGACGAGGTGGCCTGCCTCATCGACTTCGGTGTCGAGCACGAGAGGGTGCTCGCCTCCCTGGAACATCTCGCGACGACACGCGAGCTGAGCGAGTCCCGGCGCCGCACCGCGCAGGCCGACGAGCCGATCGCGGCGCAGCTCGTCCGGCACGGGGTCACCCATCTGCAGTGCACGCCCTCGGTGGCGGGGCTGCTGGTCGAGGACGACGACGCGGCGGCCGCGCTCCAAGGGCTGGACCGGTTGCTGGTCGGTGGCGAGGCGCTGCCCGCCCCGCTTGCCGAGCGGCTGGCGACCCTGCTGCCCGGCAAGGTCCACAACATGTACGGCCCCACCGAGGCGACGATCTGGGCGACGACGGCGCCGGTCGGCGGCCCCGGGCCGGTGACCATCGGGCGGCCGTTGGCCAACGTACGGGCGTACGTCGTCGACGCCTATCTGCGGCCGACACCCGCCGGCGCTCCGGGGGAACTGCTCCTCGGCGGCCCGGGTGTCGCACGCGGCTACCTCGGCCGTCCCGGGCTCAGCGCGGAACGCTTCATCCCGGACCCCTTCGCCGCGGAGCCGGGGCAGCGGCTCTACCGCACCGGGGACCTGGTGCGCCGGCGTGCCGACGGTGAGCTGGAGTTCCTCGGCCGGCTGGACCACCAGGTCAAGGTCCTCGGCCACCGCATCGAACTCGGCGAGATCGAGAACACCCTGGGCGCGCATCCCGACGTACGGAACGCGGTCGTCGCCGTGCGCGGGGAAGGCGGGCACAGCCGCCTCGTCGCCTATTGCGTCCCCGTCCCGCACCGTGCGAACGCCCTGACCGCGCCCGCGCTGCGGGCGTTCGCCTCCACGTCGCTGCCGGACTACATGGTTCCCGCGGACGTCGTCTTCCTCGACGCCCTGCCGATGACGGCCAACGGGAAGGTGGACCGCGGCCGGCTGCCCGGCCCGGAGGACCGGCCGGCCGCCGTCTACCGGCCGCCGGACAACGACAAGGAGCGTCACGTGGCCGAGGCACTGGCCGAGGTGCTGCGCGCCGAGCGGATCGGCATGGACGACAACTTCTTCGAGGCGGGCGGGAACTCGCTGCTCGCCGTGCGGGCGAGGGCGCGGCTGCGGCCCGTGCTCGGCGACCGGCTGTCCCTCGTGGACATCTTCCGCTATCCCACGGCGCGGGCGCTGGTCGCCGCGTTCGACACGGCGGGCACGCCGGGCGCGGAGGGGGCCGGCGACGGGCTGGACCGGGTACGCAAGACGGCCGGCCGGCGGGCCGACGCGTTCGCCCGGCAGGCGAGGCGACGAGCGGAACGGAGCGGGGCGTGACCGGCGACGAAGAGCTCGACGGCGTCGAGCCGGTGGCCATCGTCGGCCTGGCGTGCCGGGTGCCGGGCGCGAGGACCGTCGAGGAGTTCTGGCGCAACATGCGCGACGGAGTGGAGTCGATCACCTGGTTCGAGCGGGAGGAACTGGCGGCCGCGGGCGTCGACGAGGAGACCCTCGCCGATCCCGACTATGTCCCCGCCTCCGGCCATCTTCCGGACGCGGACCGCTTCGACGCCTCGTTCTTCGGTTTCAACGCGGGCGAGGCCGAGACGATGGACCCCCAGCAGCGGGTGTTCTGCGAGACCGCCTGGGAGGCCATGGAGGACTTCGGCCACGACCCGGCACGCTTCGACGGGGCGGTCGGCGTCTTCGGCGGTTCGTTCATGAACAAGTACATGGCCCAGAACCTCAACACCAATGCCCGCTTCTTGCACTCGCCGATGGCCCCCGTGGCACGGATGTTCAACGACAAGGACTTCCTCGCCACCCGCGTCGCCTATCTGCTCGACCTGACCGGCCCGGCGTACACGGTGCAGACGGCCTGCTCGACTTCTCTGGTCGCCACCCACCTGGCCTGCCAGTCACTGCTCAGCTACGACTGCGATGTGGCGCTGGCCGGGGGAGTGACCGTCAATGTGCCGCTGAAGGCCGGCTATCCGGTCGCCGACAGCGGGCTGTTCAGCGCCGACGGACGCTGCCGCCCCTTCGACGCGAAGGCGGGCGGCACGGTGCCCGGCAACGGTGCCGTGGTGCTCGTGCTGCGCAGGCTCTCGGAGGCGCTGGCCGACCGGGACCACATCTACGCCGTGATCCGGGGTTCGGCGGTCAACAACGACGGCTCGATGAAGGCGGGTTTCGCCGCCCCGAGCGTCGACGGCCAGGCCCGGGTGATCGCCTCGGCGCTCGCGATGGCCGGTGTCGATCCGTCCACCATCGGCTACCTGGAAGCGCACGGCACCGCCACACAGGTGGGCGACCCAATCGAGGTCGCTGCGCTGACCCAGGCGTTCCAGCAGCCGGGCGGCGCCGTGGGACGGTGCGCGCTGGGCTCGGTGAAGGCCAACATCGGCCATCTGGACGCGGCAGCCGGTGCGGCCGGACTGATGCGGGCCGCACTGGCCGTCCATCACGGGCAGATCCCTCCCACCGCGAACTTCACGCTGCCCAATCCGGGTCTGCGGTTGGAGGACACACCGTTCTACGTGCCGGACGGCGTGCGGGACTGGCAGCCGGCGAGCGGGCCGCGGCGGGCAGGGGTGAGCTCCTTCGGAGTGGGCGGCACCAACGCGCACGTCGTCATCGAGCAGGCCCCGGCCGCCGGGCCCTCTTCGGCGCAGCCGCGGGAGTGGCAGCTGCTGCCCGTCTCCGGACGTGACCGGACCGCCGTGGACCTCGCCACCGAGCGGCTGGCGACCCGTCTGGACCGCGCGGATCCGCCTCCGGCCCTGGCCGATGTGGCGTACACGCTCCAGGACGGCCGTCGCGGCTTCCGGCTGCGCAGGTTCGCGGTCTGCACGGACGCGGCGGACGCCGTACGCGCGCTGCGCGGCGAGGATCCGGACCGGCTCCACACCAGGACCGCGCCCGACGGGAAACACGAGGCCGTCTTCGCCTTCCCCGGCGGTGGCATGCAGCATCCGGACATGGGCCTGGACATCTACCGCTCGGAGAAGGTGTTCCGCGCCGAGGTGGACCAGTGCGCGGAACTGCTGATGCCCAGGCTCGGCTTCGACCTGCGCAGGCTGCTCTTCCCCGCCGCCTTCACGCCGCTGAGCGGCAGGGAACTCACCGGCGGCGCCGCCACGATGGGACGCGGCCAGGGGGCCGGGGTGGTCTCCGCGCTGTTCACGATCGAGTACGCGCTGGCGCGTCAGCTGATGGCGTGGGGCATACGCCCGGCGGCGATGATCGGGCACAGCCTCGGCGAGTACGTCGCCGCCTGCCTCGCCGGGGTGTTCTCCCTTCCGGGTGCTCTCGACATCACCCTCGCCCGCGGCGAGCTGTTCGCGAAGATGGAGCCGGGCCGGATGCTCGTCGTCCAGCTGCCCGAGGAGGAGCTGCTGCGCCTGCTGCCCGACCGGGTGTCGGTCTCGGCGGTCAACGCACCCGATCTGACGGTGGTGGCCGGCCCGGACGAGGACATCGCGGCGCTGCTGAAGGACCTGCGCGGCAGTGGCATCGACTGCCGCAAGGTGAGCGTCCCGGTGGCCAGTCACTCGTGGATGGTCGACCCGTATCTGGAGGAGTTCACCCGCGAGGTGGGCCGGCTGACGCTGTCCAAGCCGGAGATCCCCTTCGTCTCCGGCGTCACCGGTACCTGGATCACCCCGGTCGAGGCCACGTCCCCCGAGTACTGGGCTCACCACCTGCGCCGTCCGGTGCGGTTCGCGGACGGGGTGCGCAGCGTCCTCGACCGGCCCGGCCGGACCCTGCTCGAAGTCGGGCCGGGCAAGGCGCTGACGTCGCTGGTCGCAGCCCAGCGGATGGCCCCGGCGCCGGTCGCGGTCCCCACGATGGGGCTGCCGCGCGACCCGGCCCCCGACCTGGCCCACCTGGTCACGGCGGTCGGCCGGCTGTGGCAGCAGGGGGTCGCCGTGGACTGGAACGCCTTCCACGGTGAGGCCGCCCCGCGCCGCGTGCCGCTGCCCGCCTATCCGTTCCAGGGCAAGCGGTACTGGGTCGAGGCGCAGCAGACCCGGCCCGTTACCGGGCCGCGGCCGTACGCCGTGGAAGCGGCGCCGGAAGCGGACGAGGACCAGGCCGACGCCCTGGTGGCGCCACGTACCGAGACGGAACGCCAGGTGGCCGACATCTGGTGCAGCCTGCTGGGCATCGACCGGATCGGAGTCGACGACGACTTCTTCGATCTCGGCGCCCACTCGCTGATGGTGACCCAGGCCACCCGCCGGCTACGGCGCATGGGAGTCACCGGCCTCGCCGCCCGGGACGTGCTGCGCGCGCCGACCGTGGCGGCACTGGCCACCATGGTGGAACGGGCGCTGGGAGGCACGGACGTGCCTGCCGCGCCGCCCGGCCCGGACCTGGCGGGCGAGGTGCGGCTGGACGAGGACATCCGGGCGGACGGGCTGCCCGCCGCGCACGACGGGCCGCCGGGAACCGTGCTGCTCACCGGCGCCACCGGCTTCGTCGGCGCCTTCCTCTGCGCCGAACTGCTGGAGCGTACGGACGCCACCGTCGTGTGCCTGGTACGGGCCGCGGACACGGCGGAGGGACTCGACCGGGTCCGCGCCGCGCTGGACTCGTACGGCCTGCCGGCGCCCCACGGTTCCCGGCTGCGCGTGGTGACCGGCGACCTGGCCAGGCCGCTGCTCGGCCTGACGCCGGACACCTTCGACGAGCTGGCCGCCGAGACCGACGCCATCTACCACTGCGGCGCGTGGGTCAACTTCGTACGCCCGTACCGTGCGCTGAAGCCGGCCAATGTGCTGGGCACCCAGGAGGTTCTGCGGCTGGCAGCCCGCTCGCGCCTCAAGCCCGTGCACCACATCTCCACACTGGCGGTCCTGGCGGGGGCGATGACCGGGGACAGGGACACCCTCCTGGAGGACGATCCGCTGCCCGAGCCGGTCGGTCACGACACCTCGTACAGCCAGAGCAAGTGGGTGGCGGAAGGGCTGGTCCGGATCGCGCGGGAGCGCGGGATCCCGGTGTCCGTCTACCGTGCGGGCGGGGTGCTGTGCGACAGCCGTAACGGCGCCGCCAACAGCGAGGACTACATCACCAAGGTCATCCAGGGCTGCGTCCAGCTGGGCCTCGCACCGCTGCGGGACTACCGGCTGTCCGTCGGTACGGTCGACCACCTGGCGAAGCAGGTCGTCGGGCTGTCCCAGCGGCCGGCCGCCCGGAACAGGACGTTCCACACCATCGACCCACGGCCGCTCGAGTGGAACCACATCTTCGAGCGGATCCGGGAGTTCGGGTATCCCGTGCGCAGCGTGCCGTTCGAGGAGTGGCGTGCGGCGCTCGTCGAGCAGGTGGACCGCGAGGGCGAGGACAACGCCCTGGCACCGCTGATGGCCATGCTCGGAGATGTGCCCGACCGGCGGATGCCCGCCATCGACTGCGCCAACGTGCTGCGGAGCATGCCGCCGGAGCAGGCCCCGGCACCGGACCTGGACGCTGCCTTCTTCCAGCGGATGCTCGGATTCTTCGTACGCCGACGACTGCTGCCCGCGCCCGGGAGCGGCGCGACCACCACCAGGACGGAGAAGTAACCAGACATGCCACAACTCCTTACCGGAGCCACGGTCATCGACGGACTGGGCGGCGACCCGCGACCCGCGGGTTCGGTGCTGGTCGACGGCGAACGGATCAAAGAGACGGACGTACGGGGACCGGCGCGGGATGCCGACATCGTCGACCTGAGCGGCCTGACGCTGCTGCCCGGTCTCATCGACGCGCACGTCCACCTCGGGCACTCCAGTGAGACCCGGGCGATCCTCAACATGGAACTCTCCGTCGCCGAACGGGCCGCGGACATCTTCCGCACGCTGCGCCAGACCCTCGACGCCGGGTTCACCGCCGTACGCGACTGCGGCGGGATCGACCACGGAGTGCTGCGGACCGTGGGGCGCGGACTGGTTCCGGGGCCGAGGATCTGGGCGTCCGCGTCACCCCTCGTGCAGTGCGGCGGACACGGGCACCTGGGATCGCCGTTCCTGCCGCCGGACGAGACCTTTCACTTCCGGGTGCGCGGGCTGACGGCCGTCGGCCGTATCTCCGACGGCTGTGACGAGGTGCGCAAGGCCGCTCGTGAGTGCTTCAGGCAGGGCGCGACCTTCCTCAAAATGGCCGTCACGGGCGGCGTGGTGTCCATCGCCGACTCCCTGGACGACACCCAGTTCACCATCGAGGAGATCGCCACCGCGGTGACCGAGGCACGGGCCCGGCACACCTACGTCACGGTCCACGCGCACAACGTCGCCGGTATCCACAACGCGGTCAAGGCGGGGGTGGAATGCGTCGAGCACGGGACCGGTATCGACGAGGAGACCGCCGCGATGATGGCGGCCGGCCGTGTCAGCCTCGTACCGACCCTGTCCATCGCCAAGGTCCTCACGGAGAACTTCGAACAGCACGGGCTGCCGCCGCAGATTCGCGAACGCGTCGGCGACACGATGCAGGGCATGACCGACGGGCTGCTCGCCGCCCGGGAGGCCGGCGTCCCCATCGGCTCCGGCTCCGATCTCATCGGGCCGAACCAGAACCGGCGGGGCCTGGAGATCGCCCTCAAGGCCAAGATCATCGGAGCCCGGGAGGCGATCATGTCGGCCACCTCGGTGAACGCCTCCATCATGCGTGTCGCGGACAAGATCGGCTCCATCGAGGCAGGCAAGTACGCCGACCTCGTGGCGGTGGACTTCGATCCGCTCGCCGAGCCCGAACTCTTCGACAACCCCGACCGAGTCGTCCTGGTGATGAAGGGCGGCACCATCGTCAAGGACACCCGCAAATAAGCGGGGGAGAGGCAGCTCATGGCCGACCACGACAGCACTCCGGCAGCACCCACCACCTATGCGGTCGTGCTCAACGAGGAGGAACAGTACTCGATCTGGGACGTGGCACTGGAGATGCCGGACGGCTGGCACGCGGAGGGCTTCTCCGGCAGCAAGGACGACTGCCTCGCCCACATCGAGAGCGTGTGGACGGATCTGCGCCCACGCAGCATGCGCGCCGGCTGAACAGCCGGCCGGCCAGGAGGGGAGAGGATTCACTTGGCCATGTGGTCGGGCGACATGAAGCCCTTGGTCGTCGGCATCGGCGGCACGGGACGGCCTGGATCGACGACGGACAAGGCGCTGGCCCTGGCGCTGCGGGGCGCGACGGAGGCCGGTGCCCGGACCCGTCTCTTCGATGCCGGGACTCTCGGCGTACTGCCGCTCTTCCAGCCGCAGCACAAGGAGCGCGATGAGACCACGAGCGAACTGCTGGACGCGCTTGCCCGCGCCGACGGGGTGCTGCTGGCCAGCCCCAGCTATCACGGCGGCGTATCGGGTCTGGTCAAGAACGCGCTCGACTACCTGGAGGACCTCCGTGACGACCCGCGCCCCTATCTGGACGGACGGGCGGTCGGCTGTGTGGTCACCGCCGCCGGGTGGCAGTCCGCCGGCACGACCCTGTGCGCGCTGCGGTCCATCGTGCACGCGCTGCGCGGCTGGCCGACCCCGCTGGGTGTCGCCCTGAACACCACCGAGCATCCACTGGACCGGGCCGGCCCGGGGACCGGCGACCGATTCGAGACGCAGCTGCTGACGGTCGGCCGTCAAGTGACCACGTTCGCCCAGGCGTTCGGCCGATCCAGTGGCGCCATGGCGGGGGTGACCGGATGACCACGCAGCACGAGTCCACGCCCCAGTCGGCACGAGCCGTACCGCACACCACGGCGGAGCGCATCGAGGAGTACAGGGAGAGACAACGGCTGGCACGCCGTCCCGGATCCCCCCGGGCAGCGAGGCGACAGCACGTCCTGGGAAAGCACACCGCCCGCGAGCGCATCGAACTGCTCCTGGACGAGGACTCCTTCATGGAGACCGACCCGCTGGCCCGGCACCGCTCGACCAACTTCGGCATCGACAGCCGGCGCCCGGTCGGCGACGGAGTGATCACCGGCCTGGGGACGGTGGACGGCCGCCAGGTGTGTGTGTACGCCCAGGACGCGACCTCCTTCAACGGCAGCGTCGGCGAGGTGTTCGGGGAGAAGGTGGGCAAACTCCTCGACATCGCCATGCAGATCGGCTGCCCGGTGATCGGTATGAACGACTCGAGCGGCGCACGGCTCCAGGAGGGTGTGCTGGCTCTCTCCGCGTACGGCAAGGTCGCCAGGAGGGTGGTCACCGCGTCGGGAATGATCCCGCAGATCTCGGTCATCATGGGGGTGTGCGCCGGGGGCGCGGTGTACACCCCGGCCGCGACCGATTTCATCGTCATGGTCGACCGTACGTCGCACATGTTCGTGACCGGCCCTGACGTGATCCGCTCGGTGACCGGTGAGACGGTGGGGCTGGAAGAGCTCGGCGGGGCGGGCGTCCACGCGCGGCGCACGGGCAACGCGCACTACATGGCGGCGGACGAGGAGGAGGCCCTCGCGTACGTCAAGGACCTGCTGTCGTATCTCCCGAGCAACAACCTCACAGAGCCGCCGAGTTATCCGACACACGTGGACGCGGCCGGCACGCCCGGCGATCTCGAACTGGACTCCGTGATCCCGGACGCCTCCGAACAGCCCTACGACATGCAACGGGTCATCGAACGCCTCGTGGACGACGGGGACCTGCTGGAGGTGCACCCCGAGTTCGCACAGAACATCCTGTGCGGGTTCGCCAGGATGGAGGGGCACACCATCGGCGTGGTGGCCAACCAGCCCCTGCACCTGGCCGGCTCGCTGGACATCGACGCCGCGGAGAAAGCCGCCCGGTTCGTCCGGTTCTGCGATGCCTTCGGAGTGCCGATCCTCACCCTGGTCGACGTCCCGGGCTTCCTGCCGGGAACCGTCCAGGAATACGGGGGGATCATCCGCCGCGGTGCCAAACTCGGGTTCGCGTACATCGAATCCACCGTGCCCAAGATCACCGTCATCACCCGCAGGGCATTCGGCGGCGGGTACGCGGTGATGGGTTCGAAGGAGCTGGGCGCGGACATCTGCTTCGCCTGGCCGACCGCGGAGATCGGCGTGATGGGTGCCCGCGGCGGCGTCGACCTGCTCTTCCACCGCGATCTCGCCGCGTCCGAGGACCCCGCCGCACTGGAACGATCACTCACCGAGCAGTACGAGGCGACGCTGACCAGCCCCTATGCCGCGGCCGAACGCGGCTGCGTCGACGACATCATCGCGCCGTCCGAGACCCGGATCGCCGTGATCAAGGCGCTGCGCGCACTGCGGAGCAAGCGGGTCGCTCCGCTGCCGAAGAAACACAGCAATATTCCGCTCTGACACTCGACAGGACAGGGGTCGCTGATCTCATGGCAGACGAACGGGAGGAACTCAACGCCCAGCTGCGGACCCTCATCGGGATCTCGGCCGGGATCCCGTTGGGCCCGGGCATGGGTGTGCCCGAGAGCACGAACAGCCCGGACGCGGCCGTCGACGACCCGATCTGCCTGCGGTGCGGCCTGCCGGCCGGGCACCTCGGGGAGGGCCCGGCCGGCAGGCCCGCCTCCCTGGCCCCCGTCGCTTCGGTCTTCTGAGGACCATCAGGGCGGGGAGTCCGGGCCCCCACGGGTCACCATCGCGGCGACGGCCGCCCTGTTCGAGACGCCCAGCTTGGCGAAGACGTTGGACAGATGCATCTCCACGGTCTTCTCCGCGATATGCAGCCTCTTGGCGATCAGCCGGTTGGTCAGGCCGTCGCTCACCAGCGCGGCGATCTGCTGCTCCCGGCCGGTCAGGACCATCACACTGCTCTCGGCGTCGGGACTCTTCGCGCGCGGAGCACGGGCGGCCAGCCGGCGCCGTTCGACGCGGGCCTGGCGTGCCAGGGCGGAGGCCCCCAGCTGCTCGCAGGCCAGTTGGGCGGCCTTCAACTCGTGTGCCGACTCGTCGAACCGGCCGTCCTGCCACAGGGCGAGGCCCACGATCACCCGGGCGCGCAGTGCGTCGATCGACCGGCCCGCCTCCTCCAGACCTGCTGCCGCCCGTTGCGCGGGAGCCAGCGCCCTTTCCGGATCCTGACGGAGCAGCACCTGCGCCTCGGCCAGCGTCGCCAGCGCGATGCGGCCGGGTTGTTCCAGGAGGTCCGCGGCCCGCTTGGCGCGCTGCGCCCACTCCGCGGCCCGTCCCGGCCGGTCCGCGGCGAGTTCCGCCCGTACGAGTAACTCGTACCAGGCGACCCGGGAACCGGCGTCCGCGGTCGGAAGGTCGGCTCCGCCCGCGTCGCTCACCAGCGCCAGGCATCCCTCGTGGTCGCCGTCGAGCAGTGTCGCCTCACTCAGGACCCGCAGGGCGAGCGCCTCCTTCCAGCTGCTCGCCGAGTGCCGGGGCTGCAAGGTGGCGGCGAAGGCGCTCTGCCGGGCGCCGTCGAGATTGCCGAGCGCGATGTCCACATAGCCCTGCACCGCATAGGCGTTGACCAGCTCTTCCGGACTGTCCGTACGCTCGGCGAGATAGACCGCGTGCTCGACGGCGATCGCCGCGTCGGTGAGTCTGCCCCGGTCGCGCAGTACGAACGCCTGCCCGGCCAGCAAGTGCGGCATGAACAGCCGGTACCCACTGCGCGTGGCGAAGCCCACGCCCTTGTCGAAGTGCCGGAGCGCTTCGTCCCAGCGTTCGAGCAGCACCTCGCTCCAGCCGATCCAGATCACCGCGTCGAGACTGCGGGCGAGTTCGCTGTCCAGCATGCCGTCCAGGATCGTGGTGGCCTTGCCGAGCAGGTCGTGGGCGAGCTCCGTGCAGCCGTTGGCGGAGTTCGCCATGGCCATCAGACCCAGGCAGGAGGCCTGCAGGGGCCGGTCCCCGTGCCGCTCCACCACTGCCAGCGCCTCCTGTGCCCACTGGTAGCAGCCCACGGGGTCACCGCTGTGCAGCTGGCCGGCGGCTATCTCGAACTGGAGCGACGCGCGGACCAGGGCGTCCTCGCCGCCCAGCACGTCCAGCTCCATGCGCAGCATGGCGTCCGTCTCCTCGAGGCCGCCGAGCAGGCGCTGCACCATCGCCGCGAAGGCGACGGCTTCGGCGTGGGCGGGCGCCGGGTCTCTGGGCAGAATGCTCAGCGCCTCGTGCATCAGATCGCGGCACTCCCGCAGCTGCCCCGTCGCCCCGCGCGCCTTCGCGAGCTGGGTCATCATGCCGGCTCGCCGGGCCTCGAACCGGGGCTGCTGCGGCAGGGCGCGCAGCGCGGTGGTGAGCCAGGCCGATGCCGTGCCGGGGTCGGTGGAGGCCATGACCCCGGCCGCTTCGGCGAGGACCTCGACCGCGGCGAGATCGCCGTGCTTGATCCACTGCTCCACGTGCGGGGCGCGCTCCACGGCGGAGGCGCCACGGAGGCAGAGGGCCTCGTCGGCGCGCAGGTGCATGTCCACGCGCCAGCTCAGCTCGCTGCCGTTGTACACCGCCCGGTGGACCACCGGGTGCCGGAAGGCGAAGTACTGCCCGGGTACGACCGGGTGGACCAGGTCGCGCCGGATCAGCTCGCCGATGGTGCCCAGGACCTCGGTCTCGGTCCGGCCCAGCATCTGTGTGAGCAGCCCCGCCTCGAATTCGTGGCCGACGACGGCAGCGGCATCGATCACCTCCCTCATCTCCGGCCGGAGCGGCAGGAGTTCCTCGGTGTACCGGGCGTAATTGCCGAAACGCGGGGTCTGGTTGAGTCGGCCCAGGTCGTCGCGCGCGGTGAAGACGGGCTGTTCGGAGATGAGCGCCTTCAGATACCCGGGGTTGCCGCCGCTCTCCCGGTACAGGTGTTGACGGTTGATGGCGGTGGCCTCGCCGGCCAGCATCTGGCTTGCCTCCTCCTCGAGAAGCGGTTCCAGATGCACGTGTTCGACGACTACTTGTTCGGACCGGCCGCGGAGGGCCGCCTGCAGCGCGGGCGTCGCCTGTCGATTCCGATAGGCGATCACGAACAGCATGGGTGCCCGCGGCGGCCTGCGCAGCAGACTGCCGAGCAGTTCGACGGAGGCCGGGTCGGCGGCGTGGTAGTCGTCAAGAATGAGAATCAGCCGGGGTGCGCAGAGTTGTTCGAGGAATCCGCGTACGGAGCGGAAGCCGGACCGCGCCATGGCCTTCACGGCGTCTGCCGCACGTTCTCCGTCGCAGTCCCTGATCAGCCGAAGAGCGATTCTCAACTCCTCGCGCTGCGACGGAGGAAGAGCCTCCACGGCCGAGCGCACGAGGTCGTGCTGGTCATCGAATGCGTCGGCGAAAAGGCCGAATGGTGCGGCACCCTCTTGGTGATCCACCCTGCCGGTGAAGACGCGGGAGTTCCCGGAACGCGCGATGGAGGCGAACTTCCCCAACACCGCACTCTTGCCAATGCCTGGGTCGCCCGTTATTTTGACAAGCCGGGCAACTGGCTGGCGCCCTGCTACCTGGCGTAGTGCGTCACTCAGGATTTGCATGACATCTCGCCGTCCGGCGAGAGCTTCTGATTGCGCGTGAAGGGGCACAGTCCCCGCTGTACCCCACATGTCTGGATTGGGTGAAACGGCATGCTGGCGCAGATTACGGCTGGTACGTTTCATCGCCCCCCCGTCGTCGCATCGGTACTCATGTCCGGTGCGGATGTCCGCGTCGGTGCGGACTGCTCCCCCGGGTGTCGCACAGTGCGCCTTGCACACTAGCAGCAGGGATGTCCGGCGCGCAGATTATCGATGGTTATTGCATATGTGCGTCCGCAGGGTGAGGAGTTGACCTGTAACGTGCCATGAAGCGTGGCTGATTCGCAGTGGCCGGCGCTGGGACGGACGGCGGACGGCTTGTTCGCCAGGGGCACCCCGCGGCCCCCCGGCCGCCTCCCGCCCAGGGTTATCCCCAATGCCTCGCGAGCCACGGGTGGCCCAGACTTGGCGCGTACTTCCTCTTGGCCTGTGCGCTGCTGTGTCCGAGGTGCATGGGGGGTCGCTGTTTGGAGGAACGCCTGTGAGCACACGAATCTACGCACTCCCGGTCGAACAGACGCGGTGGCAGGTGCCCAGTGGGGCAACGACGGTGTTCGACTGGGAATACGACGAGGGGCGCGACCGGCTGCTCGGCCTGTACGAGAAGGGCAAGCAGAAACAGTGGGATGCCGCCGAGCGGCTCGACTGGTCGATCGACGTCGACCTCGACAACCCGATGGGCGTGCCGGAACAGACCATTGCCATCTATGGGTCCCGGGTATGGGGAAAGCTCGGCCAGAAGGAAAAGGGAGTTGTCCGCCATCACCTTGCCTCGTGGCAGTTCTCGCAATTCCTGCACGGTGAGCAGGGCGCGCTGATCTGCTCCTCGAAGATCGTTCACACCGTGCCCGATCTGGACTCGAAGTTCTACGCGGCAACCCAGGTGATGGACGAGGCCCGGCATGTCGAGGTCTACTCGCGCTATCTCAGGGAAAAGCTCGAGCTCGCATATCCGATCAATCCCAGCCTCAAGTCCATCCTCAACGACGTCATTTCCGACTCGCGCTGGGACATGACCTATCTCGGTATGCAGGTGCTCATCGAAGGACTGGCACTGGCAGCGTTCGGGCTGATCCGGGACAATGCCACGGAGCCGCTGGCCCAGGCACTCAATACCTATGTGATGCAGGACGAGGCCCGGCATGTGGCTTTTGGCCGGCTGGCCCTGCGCGAGTACTACCCGGAACTCACCCAGGCGGAACGGGACGAGCGCGAGGAATTCTGCATCGAGGCCTGCTACCAGATGCAGGAGCGGTTCGTCGGTGAAGAAGTCTGGCGCAATCTCGACATCGACGCGGACGAATGCATCAAGTTCATGCGCGAGTCGGAGCACTTCCGCTCCTTCCGCAGTCACCTCTTCTCCCGCATCGTTCCGACGCTCAAGGACATCGGCCTCTTCGGAAAGAAGATGCAGCACGCGTTCGCCGAGATGGGGATCATCGGGTACGAGCACCACGACCTCGACGCCCTCATCGAGCAGGACGAGAAGATCGCCACCGACCTCGACAGGGCCAGGATCGAGCAGGTCGAGAAAGTGATCACGCTGGGCGGCCCCGACGCGTGACCGTCGCCTTGCGTCCGTGTGCCGTCAGCAGCTTGTACACATCCAGTTTCCGCAGGAGTGCTGAGTAGTGACGACGTCTGTACCCGCCCCTGGGCGGCGGGGGTATCTCGCGGTGACGCTGACGGCGTCCGGGGGTACCTTCCTCGCGATGCTCGACTCCACCGTCACCAACCTGGCGGTGCCGGATCTGTCCGAAGACTTCCCCACCGCCTCGTTGCCCGACCTCTCATGGGTCATCAGCGCCTACGCGGTGATGTTCGCGGCGCTCCTGGTGCCGGCCGGACGGCTGTCGGACGTACTGGGGCGCAGACGTCTGTTCCTCCTCGGCATCGGGCTTTTCACCGCGGCCTCGCTGTTGTGCGGCATCGCGCCCAACCTGCCCGTGCTGATCATCACCCGCGGGCTCCAGGGCATCGGCGCCGCCGCCATGATCCCGGCGTCGCTGGCGATCCTGCTCCTCGACGGGCCGGCGGACCAACGGGTGAAGTCCATCGGTCTGTGGAGCGCGGCCTCGGCGTTCGCCGCGGCGGTCGGTCCCAGCGTCGGCGGGGTACTGGTCGACCTGTTCGGCTGGCGCTCGGTGTTCTACGTCAACCTGCCGTTCGGCATCCTGCTGATCTTCGCGGCGGTACGGCTGCTGCCCCGTCCCGCGGACCCGGGCAAGAAGCAGATGCCGGACCCACTGGGCACGCTTCTCGTCGCCCTGGCGGTCGGCGCCGCGACCCTGGGAGTCACCGAGGGCGGCACCTGGGGGTGGTGGGACGCCCGGACGCTGGCCTGTCTGGTGGGCGGAGCCGCCGGAGGAGTCGTCGCGGTACTGCGCTCCAGGAAGCACCCCGCGCCGGCTCTTGAGGCGTCCCTGCTGGGCAATCGTTCCTTCGCCGTCACGAATGTCGTGTCGCTCCTGTACGGCATGGCGCAGTACCCCTGGCTGCTCGTCAGCGTGCTCTACCTGACGGGTCCCTGGCAGTACTCCGAGCTCAAGGCGGGCTTCGCCATGACCCCGGGGGCGGTCGCCGCTTCCGTCGCCGCGCTGGCCATGAGCCGGCTGGCTCCCAGGCTGGGCGGCCCCCGGGGCGCCACGCTGGCCGGGCTGACCGCCTTCGTGGCGTGCGGCCTCTGGATGATCCTCGGGCTCACGGAAACCTCCTCCTTCCTCGCTTTCTGGCTGCCGGCCGGATGCCTGGCCGGCCTCGCGATGGGCGCGGCCACCATGGGCACCTCGGCGTCGGCGGCGCTCAGCGCTCCGCCCACCCGGTTCGCCGCGGCGAGCGGTATGAACACCACCGCGCGGCAGTTCGGCGGCGCGCTCGGCATCGCCGCACTGGCGGTGATCATGCAGCAGAGCATGGGGGACGTGGGCGACCGGGGCCTCGACCCGTACGCGGACGTCTTCGCCTTCTGCACCGTGGTGGCCGGCCTCGCCCTGGTCATCAGCGTGCTGTGGCTGCGCGTCGCTGTGCCGCCGCAGGCACAGCCCGCCCCTGTGGCCACCGCCCAGACGCCGTCGCCGGCAACTGAGGAAGGGCACCGCGGATGACGGGCCCCGGGGGAGCCGACCGTACCCCGCGGCCCACGGCACTGGTGACCGGCGCGAACAAGGGGCTCGGGAAAGAGGTGAGCCGGCAGCTCGCGGCACGGGGTATGAGCGTCCTGCTCACCGCCCGGGACGAAGAACGCGGCAGAGCCGCGGCGGCCGAACTCGCGGCCGAGGGAGGTGACATCCGGTTCGCACGGCTGGACGTGACCGAGGAGAAGTCGGTCCGGTCGGTCGCCGAACTCGTCGGCGAATCCTTCGGCCGCCTCGACGTCCTCGTCAACAACGCGGGAGTCAGTGGAGTGGTCCGGGGTGAACGCCGGTCTCTCCACGAGATGTCCGTCGAGACGCTGAGGAGCACGCTCGAGACGAACGTCGTCGGAGCGTTCGCGCTCACGCAGGCGTTGCTGCCGGCCCTGCGCACCGCCGGCGGCCGGGTGGTGAACGTCACCAGCGCGCTTGCCACCTTCGCGCGGACCACGGGAAGGGGCCCGGCACTACCGGCCGACCTCATTCCGTACTGCGCGTCCAAGGCGGCCCTGAATATGACCTCGGTACTCCTCGCCGATCAGCTGAGGGAATGGGGTGTCACGGTCTGCGCGGTCTCTCCCGGATACGTGGCGACCGACATGAACAACTTCACGGGCCCGAAGACGGTTCAGGAAGGCGCCCGGACGATCGTCCGCTTCGCCACCCTGGCCCCCGATGAGTTGCCCGACCGCGCCTTCATCACGGAGGAGGGCGCGGCGCCCTGGTGAGGGAGGCCGCCGCCGAGGGGTGGCCGGGCCGCCGGGCCCGGCCGGAAGCGGGGCCGGCTCGCGCCCCGGCGGGCGGGCCTCGCGGGCCGTCGGCGGTGCTCGACGACTGTCGGTCATTCTGGGGCTTCCATACTGGAATTCTATTAACCCCAACGGGTGGATCCAATTCAGATTGTCGGCGGCGGCACACAAGAATGACGAATCCCCGCCGTTGGAGGTCCCGTGCCGCGCTCCGCCTCGTCACCGTCGAACATGACAACCCTCGGGTGCGCTCTGTTCGCCACCCGTTGGCTCCAAGCCCCGCTGTATTTCGGCCTCGTGGCCGCGCAGGGGGTGTACGTCTACAAGTTCTTCAATGAGTTGTGGCACCTCATCCACCACGTCATCATCGGGCACGCGGACGAGACGCACGTCATGCTCGCCGTCCTCAAGCTCGTCGACGTGGTGATGATCGCCAATCTGCTGATCATGGTGATCGTCGGGGGGTACGAGACCTTCGTCTCCCGGATCGGCCTGCAGGGGCACCGGGACCAGCCCGAGTGGCTGTCGCACGTCAACTCCAACGTGCTGAAGGTGAAGCTGGCCACCGCGATCGTGGGGATCTCCTCGGTGCACCTGCTCCAGATGTTCGTCGACGTGCACCACACGCCCCGGCACGACCTGCTCTGGGGGACGGTCATCCACATGGCGTTCATCGCCTCCGCGGCGATCCTGGCGTACATGTCCGGGCCCATGGCCGCGCACGAGAGGGTGCACGAGACGAAGGCGCACGAGGCGAAGGATGAGCGGCAGGCGGTGGTCATTCCGGCGCAGCGGGACGGGGCGGCCGAGGGGGAGCGGAAGGGGCCGGAGGACCCGGAGACGGGGGCGGAGGAGCGGATCGAGGCGGCGGGGTTCCCGGCCCGCAAGGTGCTGGAGATGTTCGACGAGGCGCATCTGCGGGCCCCGGAGCCGCAGGTGATCGCCCGGCTGGGGAAGGTCGACTTCGTCGCGCGCAAGGCGAACGTGCTGTTGCTGGGCGGGCCGGGCACCGGCAAGACGCACCTGGCCGTCGGCCTGGGCGTACGGGCCTGCCAGGCCGGCCACCAGGTGCTGTTCGCCACCGCCACCGAGTGGGGCGCCCGGCTCGCGGACGCCAAGGCGGCGGGGCGGCTGCGCAAGGAGCTGGCCCGGCTGGACGCGTATCCGGTGCTCATCGTGGACGAGGTCGGCTACGTGCCCTTCGAGCCCGAGGTGGCCCACCTCTTCTTCCAGCTCGTCTCGCACCGCTACGAGCGGGCCTCGCTGATCGTCACCAGCAACCGGCCGCTGGGGCGCTGGAGCGAGGTGTTCGGCGACGCCGCGACGGCCTCCGCGACGGTGGACCGGCTGGCCCACCACGCGGAGGTCGTCACCCTCGACGGCGACAGCTACCGCACGCGGCGTCTGGACCTGACCGTCACTCGATGACGAGCCGGACGGGGATGTTGCCGCGCGTGGCCTTGGAGTAGGGGCAGTACGCGTGGGTCTTCTCCAGCAGGTCGCGGCCCGGCTCGCCCTGGAGGTGGTCCGGCAGCTCCACGCGCATCACGACCGCGAGGCCGAAGCCCCCGTCGGTGTCCTTGCCGATGCTGACCTCGGCGGTGACGGAGGCGTCCTTGACGTCGATCTTCTCCTGGCGGCCTATCGCGCCCATCGCGCTCGCGAAGCACGCCGCGTACCCGGCGGCGAAGAGCTGCTCGGGGTTGGTGCCCCGGCCGTTGCCGCCGAGGGGCGTGGGGTGGGCGAGCGGCAGGTCGATGTGTCCGTCGGAGCTGACGGCGCGGCCTTCGCGGCCGTTGGCGGTGGCGACGGCGGTGTACAGGGCGTCCATGGGTGCTGTTCCTCTCGGAGGGGGATGGCCGATGGCAAGTATTGCGAGCTATTCAATTGTGCGCAACTTAATCGTGCTCACGTACCCTGGAGCCATGGACACGCTCGGGACCGTGCGGGACGAGGACTTCCTCCGCCTCGACCACCAGATCTGCTTCTCGCTGCACGCCGCCACACGCGCCTTCAACAGCGTCTACCGCACCGTGCTCAAGGACCTCGGCCTCACCTACCCCCAGTACCTGGTGATGCTGGTCCTCTGGGAGCACGGCGAACTGCCCGTCAAGCAGATCGGTGAGCACCTGCGGCTGGACTCCGGCACCCTGTCACCGCTGCTCAAACGGCTGGAGGCGGCCGGGTACGTCGAGCGGCGGCGCAGCGCCGAGGACGAGCGGTCCGTCACCGTCCGGCCCACCCCCGCCGGGGCCGAGCTGAGGGAGCGGGCCGTGGGCGTGCCGCGCCGGATCGCCGCCGCGACCGGGATGCCGCTGGAGGAGGTCCGCGAGCTGCGCGCCCGCCTCAACGAACTGGCCGCCGCCCTCGACGCCGCCGAGGCGGGCGCCCTGTCCGAGGACTGCGTCACGGAACGGTGACCGTGCCGGGCGGCGGCGCCTGCCGGTGGGGGGTCCCGGTCAGACGATGCCTCGGATCACTCCCAGTTCCAGCAGGTCTTGCGGGCGTAGGCGGAGCTGTTCGGCTGTGTGCGGGGCGTCTTCGGGCGGGCGCTTGAGTATCGCCGCCGCCGGCTCCGGGGCGATCACCGAGAAGTAGCTGTCCGGCGTGGCCCAGGTGTTGCCCGGGGCGGCCAGCGCCAGCGCCCCGCCCGAGCCGCCCTCGCCGATCAAGAGCGTCGTGATGGCGACACGGGCACCCGCGACGGCCGTGAACGCCTCCGCGATCGCGGCGCCCGCGCCCGCCCGTTCCGCCTCCGCGTCGTTCGCGGCGCCCGGTGTGTCGACGAGCGTCAGCACCGGGACGCCGAGCCGGTCGGCGAGCCGGATCACCCGGGCGGCCGTGCGGTAACCGGCCGGGCGGGTCGCCGTGCCGCACTGCGCGACGTACGCCACCGCCCGCCCGTCGGCGCGGAGCCCGAAGCCGCACCGCAGCCCCGGATCCGTACCGCCGCAGCGGTCCCCGGCGAGCGGCAGCCGGGCCGTGAAGTACGCGTCCAGGTACGCCTCCGCGCGGGGGCGGGCCGGGTCGCGGGCCTGGCGCACCGCCTCCCACCCGGTGGCGGGCAGCGGCGTTTCGGAGAGGGCGGGGGGCGGCGGGGCCTGCTCCGCGGGGCTCGTCAGCGCCGTCAGCCAGCGGATGACCGTCCCCCGCAGCTCCTCCGGGGGTACGACGGCGTCGACGTGCCCCGCCGCCAGCTGGCCCTCGGCCGTGTACGCGGCCGGGTCGGCGTCCGGCGGGCGCACCCGTGACCCGGCGAACCCGATCTGCGCCCCGGGCAGCGCCAGGATCACATCGGCGCCCGCCCCGACCGTCGCCCAGCCGCCGCCGGTCGCCGGGTCGCGCAGCACGGCGATGTGCGGCACGCCCGCCTCCCGTAGGAGCACCGTCGCGCGGGCCACCCGCTGGAGCTGGGTGAGCGCGACCATGCCCTCCTGCATGCGGCTGCCGCCCGTCGCCACGAGGGAGAGCAGGGGGATACGTTCCTCGCGGGCGAGGCGGTACGCGTCCTCCAGGCGGTCACCGGCGCGCTCGCCCAGCGAGCCGCCGAGGAAGCCGAACTCGAAGGCGAGCACGGTGCAACGGTGTCCGCCGATGGTCGCCGTGCCGTACACGATGGACTCGTCCTCGCCCGTGCGGGCGGCGGCACGCGCGCGTGAAGCGCCGTAACCCTCCCAGGACAGCGGCCCGTCGGGTGCGCACGAGCGGGTGGGCGGCGTGTGTTGCGCAAACGTGTCGGTGAGGAGGGCGATGACCTCGCGTGCGGAGCCGCGGTCAGCCATGGAGCGACCGCTTCATGATCTTGCCCATGTCGTTGCGGGGCAGGACATCGAGGTGGCGGACCGTCCGGGGACGCTTGTGCGGGGCGAGCTGCGCGGCCACGTGGTCCGCGAGTTCGTCCGCCGGGGGTGGGTTGTCCGGGTCGGTGGGGACGATCCAGGCGACGATCCGTTCACCCAGGTCGGGGTCCGGTTCGCCGGTCACGGCCGCCTCCCGCACCCCCGGGTGGTCGAGGAGCGCGTTCTCGATCTCACCGGCGCCGATCTTGTACCCGCCGCTCTTGATCAGGTCGGTCGCCTTGCGTCCCACGATCCGTACCGACCCGTCCGCGTCCCGGACCGCCATGTCCCCGGTGCGGAACCAGGTCCCGTCGAACGCGGCGGCCGTGGCGTCGGGCCGGTTCAGGTAGCCGGTGAACAGGTTCGGCCCGCGCACCTGGATCTCGCCGATCGTCTCCACCTCGTGGATCTCGGTACCGTCCTCCTCCACCAGGCGGAGGTCGACGCCGGGCAGGGGCACGCCGACGGAGCCGGGGCGCGGGTCGGCGTCCACACGGACGGAGGTGTTCATGAGCGTCTCCGTCATGCCGTACCGCTCGATGACGCGCCGTCCGGTCAGCGCGGCGATCCGCTCGTGGTCGTGGACGGGCAGCGCCGCCGAGCCGGAGACCAGCAGCCGCGCGCCCGCCAGCGACTTCGCCAACTGCGGGTCGTCCTCCAGGGCTTCGGCGATGCGGTGGTACATCGTCGGGACGCCGAACAGCATCGTCCCGCCGCCCGCCAGCTCCCGCGCCACGCCGCCGGTGGTGAACCTGCCCAGGTGGCGCACCGATCCGCCGCGCCGCAGCGGGCCCAGGACGCCCAGGACCAGCCCGTGGACGTGGAAGAGCGGCAGGGCGTGCACGAGGACGTCGTCGGACGTCCACATCCAGGCGTCCGCCAGGGCGTCGAGCGTCGCGGCGATGGCCCGGCGGGGGAGGACGGCGCCCTTGGGCGGGCCGGTGGTACCGGACGTGTAGACGACGAGCGCGGGCGCCTCCGGGTCCTGCGGCTCCGGCGGGGGCGGCGCGTCCCCGTCGGTGAGGACATCGACCCGCCGCAACTCCCCGAGCGGGCCGGCAAGTTCCTCGCCGGGCGCCGCCAGGACCAGCGCGGGACGGCTGTCGGTGACGATGTGGGTCAGCTCGCGCTCGCCCGTCTTCGGGTTGAGCGGTACGGCCGGTACGCCGGCGAGCAGCGCGGCCACCACCGCGACGGCGGTCTCCAGCGTGGGCGTGGCCCACACGGCGACGCGCTCGGCCCCGGCCAGGCGGGCGGCCAACGAGGCTGCGGCGGCGCGCAGTTCGCCGTACGTCAGCGAGCGGTCCCCGAAGTGGAGCGCGGACCGTCCGGATCCGGCTTCCAGGGCCGGAAAGAGCGAACTCACTCGTCGTCCTCCTCGCATCGCAGCACATGGGCCACACCATTGTCCCCCGGACGGCGCGCGGTTCTAGGACGTACGCATCCGCCCGTACGCGTAGACGCAGCCCGCGAGTGCCAGGTCGGACAGGAGCATGAAGCCGATGGAGTACGAGTCCTTCGCGCTGTAGATCGCGCCCATGACGAGCGGTGGTACGAACCCGCCCAGGCCGCCCATGGCACCGACGATGCCGGTGGCGCTGCCCACCTGCGCCGGTGGCGTGACCTGCGCGACCAGCGCGAAGACGCTGCCGCTCGCGGTGCCGAGGCCCGCCGCCATGACGAGGAGCGCGACGGTGCCGCCCGGGTACAGGGGCGGGTCGAAGGCCTGCACGATCGCGAGCAGCGCGACCACGCCGAGCGCGCCCGCCGTCACCAGCGCGGGGTGGACGCGGTCGGACAGCCAGCCGCCGACGGGCCGGAAGGCGACGGTGACCAGCGCGAAGCCCGCCGCCTTCGTCCCGGCGTCGGTGGGCGACAGCTCGTACCAGCTCTTCAGGTACGTGGGGAGGTACACGCCGAACGCGACGATGCCGCCGAACCCGATCGCGTACAGCACCGACAGCTCCCACGTCACGCGCAGCCGCCCCGCCTGCCCGAGCCGCCGCCCCAGCGAGGCGGACGGCACCGGCCGGCCGGGGCGGTCCGTGATGAGCAGCGCGGCCAGCACGGCGTACACGGCGAGCGCGACGGCGACGACGAGGAAGGGCAGCGTGGCGCCGTGCTCGGCGATCCGGGGCGTGAAGTAGCCCGACAGGGCCACGCCGCCCATGCCCATGCCGAACACCCCGATCGCGAAGCCCCGCTTGGCGGGCGGGAACCACGAATTGACCAGCGGGACACCGATCGCGAACGTCGTGCCGCCCAGCCCGAGGAGGAAGCCGACGGCGAGCATCGCGCCGTAGGAGTCCCTGGCCGGGATGAGGAGCAGTACGGGGACGATGGTGAGCGCCGAGACGGCCGGGAACATGAGCTTGGCGCCGTACCGGTCGGTCAGCGCGCCGACGGGGATCCGGCCGAGGGAGCCAACGAGCACGGGCACGGCGACGAGCAGCGACTGCTGGAAGGAACTGAGGCCGAGCCGTTCGCGGTAGTCGCCGCCGAGCGGCGAGACCAGGTTCCACGCCCAGAAGGTGAGCGTGAACCCGACCGTCGCCACGACGAGGTTGCGGTACGCGGCGGTGGGGACCGCTGCCGGGGCGGCGGTGTCGTCGGTCTTCACGGCGGTGTCCACGAGACCAGTCAAGGCGGGGCACGGTCCGGCTGCCGCGCGCTGCTGGGCCGTACGGCGTACGCCGCGCCAGGGCGGCGCGTTGTCGCAGTGGGCCCGCCACCGGCCCGCACCGCGTCCGCGCGGCCCGCACCGTGTCCGCGCGGCCCGCACCGCGCCGCGGGGCCGGGCGCGCCCGCGGCCTCAGCGCGGCGCCTGCCACGTGACCGTCGTACCCCGGGTGCCGTCCTCCCGCGTGCCGTCGTCCGTGACCGTCAGACGGACACCGGGGCGGCCGTCCGGGAGGGTGGTCGTGGCGTCGACCTCGATGTCCACCGCCGTCAGCCCCTCGCGGCGGTGGGCCGCCGCCAGGGCGCCGCGCAGGGCGGTGAGGAGCTCGTCCGCCACCGGGCCGGTGACGAGGGTGTCCACCGCGCCGGTGAAGTGGACGGACGGCTGGAAGCCCAGCGGCACCGCCGCGCCGCCGGTTTCGCGCAGCACCCGGCCGCGGAAGGAGCGGGGCGCATCGGCCGGGGGCTGCTGGAGCGCGAAGATGGCGGTGCGGACCTCCTGGATCGTGGAGTCCAGCTCGTCCACCGCCCGGCCCAGCAGGTCCGCGGCCGCGCCGGACGCCCGCCGCCGGGTGGACTCCAGCATCATCTCCGTGGCGAACAGCCGCTGCACGACCAGGTCGTGCAGGTCACGCGCGATCCGGTCGCGGTCCTCGTACACCGCGAGCCGCTCCCGGTCGGCCTGCGCGTCCGCGAGGACCAGCGCCAGCGCGGCCTGGGATGCGAACTGGGACGCCAGCAGCCGCTCCACCGACGTGTACGGGCGGCCGCCGTGCCGGCGCGGCAGCGCGAGGGTCCCGATCAGCTTCCCGCCGCTTTGCAACGGCAGCATCATCGACGGGCCGAACCGGGTGCGTACGTGGGTCGTCATCCGGGGATCGGTGGCCGAGTCCTCGATGAACACCGGTTCGCCGCCCAGCAGCTGGACCAGGACCGGCGAGCCGGGCGCGATCGTGGTGCCGATGAGGTCGCCGGGGTCGTGGGGCGTCGACGCGGCGACGATCTCCATGCCGCCCTCGCCGGTGGGCTGGAGGACCACGCCCGCCGACGCGCCGGCGAGCAGCCGGGCCCGTTCGGCCACGGTCGTCAGCGCGTCGGCCGCCGCCTCGCCGGTCAGCAGCGCCGTGGTCACGGCCGCCGCGCCCTCGATCCACCGCTCGCGCTGCCGGGCCGTCTCGTACAGCCGGGCGTTGCCGATCGCGATGCCTGCCTGCGAGGCGAGGACCCGCAGCGTCGCGAGGTCCTCCTCGGTGAACGGCCCGCCGCGCTTCCCGGCCAGGTGGAGGTGGCCGAACACCTCGGTGTGGACGCGGACCGGTACGGCGAGGTCGCCGGACCCGCCGGGCCCGTCGGGCGGCCGGTCCGCCCCGGCCGGGCCCACCGCGTACACGTCGGCCGGCCCGCCGCGGTCGGGGTCGACGACGGTGAGGGTGCCGATCCGCGCGTCGGTCAGTTCGGCGGCGGACTCCACGAGGTGCTGGAGGGTGGTGCGCAGTTCGAGGTCGGTACCGACGTCCAGTACCGCTTCGAGCAGCGCCGGGAGCCCGCCCGTGGTCACGCGTGCGCCCCTCGCCGAGCCCCTCGCCGCGTCACTCGGCTTCGGCGAGCGGGTTCAGTGAGAGGGGCTGGATGCGGCCCTCCAGCATGGCCCCGAGCCCCAGGACGGCGCAGATGTCGGGCCGTTCCGCGATGTGCACGGGCATCCCGGTGGCGTTGCGCAGCATCTGGTCCAGGCCGGGCAGCAGCGCGCTGCCGCCGACCATCATGATGCCGCGGTCGACGAGGTCGGCGACCAGGTCGGGCGGGCAGTCGCGCAGCACTTTGCCGATGCCGTCGAGCACGGCCGTCAGCGGGGTGTGCAGCGCCTGGCGTACGGCGGCGGTGTCGACGAGCACGGAGCGGGCGAGGCCCGTGGCGACGTCCCGCCCGTGGATCTCGGTGGACGCCGGGCCGTGCGGGGTGAGGCCGTTGCCGTGCAGGGCGAGCTGGAGGGGGCGTACGGACTGGCTGGGCAGCATCAGCTCGTGCTGGTGGCGCAGGTACTGGATGACGGCGTGGTCGATGGCGTTGCCGCCGACGGGGATGCGCTCGGCGGTGACGATCGCGCCGAGCGACAGCACGGCGACCTGGGTGGTGGCCGCCCCGCACACCAGGATCATGGTGGCGGTGGGCTGCTCGACGGGCAGCCCGCAGCCGACGGCCGCCGCGATCAGCGTGTCGACCAGCTCGACGCGGCGGGCGCCGAGCCCGACGAGCGTCTCGATGGTGGCGCGCTGGGCGAGCGGGTCGCTGTCGTGCGGGGTGCAGGCGGCGGCGCGCAGCATCGGCTTGCGGCGCAGCTGGCGGCGGAGCTTCTCGCCGAGGAGGTGGCGCAGCATCCGCTGGGCCATGTCGATGTCGACGACGCTGCCGCCGGAGACGGGGCGAACGACGCGGATGTAGTCGGGGGTGCGGCCGGTCATCTTCTCCGCGAACTCGCCGACGGCGATCAGCGCGCCGGTACGCGTATTGACGGCGGCGACGCTCGGCTCGTCGACGACGAGTCCGACACCCTTGACGAAGACCCGGGTCCTGGCGGCCCCCAGGTCGACGGCGACGTGGCAGCGGCGCAACTGCTCGAGACTGACGGTCACGGTGCGGATCCTCCCAGGAGCGGTACGTCCTCGCATCGTGCGATCGCGGGGCGTGCGGCGCGCGCCGGGGGAGCTGACGGGGTGACAGACAGCGGCCGAAGGAGCTACGTACCGAGGGGCGGTACGAGCCGCTGGAGCAGCCCCCAGGTGAACTCGGCCACGACCGGCGACGCCCCGCCGGGCGGTGTGAACGCCAGCCGCCACCGGGTGGGCGCGCTGCCCTCCAGCGGGCGGGCCGGCGGGAAGGCGCGGGCCACCTCGTCGACGGTGCAGCTCCAGGGGCGCAGGTCGGCGACCGTACGCAGCTGGGGGCCGGGCGCGCCGGGGGCCCGGATGAGCCACTCGTTCCACACCGGGCCGCCGCCGGGCGCCACCAGCACCTCGAAGCGGAGGTCGGGCCAGAGCGGCACCGGCCACAGCAGGGCGTCGCACTCCAGGTCGCCGATGGTGCGGCGGGCCCGGGACGCGGGCTCGCCGAGCACGGAGCGGTAGCGGGCGAGCGTGCCGCGGGACCTGGGGGCGCGGGTCATGGCCTGCCAGCGGCGGTTGGCCTCCCGCATGTCGGCGATCGACACGCCCAGCTCGCGGCGGGCGTCCTCGACGAGGCCCGGCTGGTGGTCGGCCATCCGTCGCAGCAGGACCAGCTGGAAGTCCAGGGGGCCAAATGGGGCGGAGGGGGTGCCGGAGGCTCTCATGCCGACATCCTGCCCGTTCCGCATGAATCGAGCGGGCGCGCCGGGCGTTGGCCGTTTCCACACAGGATCCTCACAGGGGTGGGTACCTGTGGTGAGCGGGCGCCGCATACTCTGCGGGCGCCATGGATTATTGCCACCAGTGTCAGCGGCACCTCAACGGCGCCCTGGCCTGTGCCGGGTGCGGTACGCCCGCCGAGGAGCTCCGGCACGACGACGCGCACGTGTCCGCGGCGGACCACGTCTACGAGCTGGACCGGGACGAGGAGTATCCGCCCGCGGGGCCTCGCCGTGCGCGGGGGCAGGCGCGCCGCGCCCAGCCGCCCGTCTCGCGGCGGTCGCGCCCGGCGGGGCGCAGGGCCCGCAAGCGGCGGGGGCGCAAGGTGCTGATCGGGGTGGTGGCGCTGATCCTGGCGGCCGGTCTGCTGAGCCTGGCCGAGCTGGCGATCGAGCACCCCGGCGAGGACGGTGCCGCCACCGCCGTACAGGAGCAGGACGCGGTCCTCCTGGAGCCGCCGCCCGAGCAGCCGGAGGGGTCCGGCCGGCCGGACGCCCCGAGCCCGGTGGACGAACCGGTGGCGGAGACCTCCGCGTCGGGCGACCCCGAGGACGGCCCGGGCGCCGGCGAGGCGGAGTCCGGAGCCCCGTCGGGCGCGCCCGGCACGTCCGCCTCCGCGCGCTCGGGGGAGCCGGGCACCGGTCCCTCGGCCCCGCAGCCGTCGGGCGACCCGGAGGAGCCGGGCGCGCCGGACGCCCCGGCCCCGGACGATTCCGCCCCGGCGGACCCGCCTCCGGACAACCCGGGCAATCCTGGCAACCCTGACGAGCCGGCGCCCGACGAGCCGGCCCCCGATGATCCGCCCCCCTCGCAGCCCTCCCCGGAGCCGTCCCCGACCGAGTCCTGCGACTGGTTCCTCTGGTGGTGCGTGTAAACCCCTGTCCGCCGGGCTCCGTCACGCGGGCTCCCTCAGGTCCCTCCCAGCATGCGGCGCAGCAGGTCGCGCAGGGCCGTCCGCTCCTCCTCCGAGAGGGCGGCCAGCGGCTCGCGGGCGAAGTCCAGGGCGTCCCGCAGGCGGCGGGCCGTCGCGCGGCCCTCGTCCGTCGCCGCGGCGATCTTCACCCGGCGGTCCGCCGGGTCCGGGCGGCGTTCCACCAGGCCGCGCGCCTCCAGGCGGTCCACGATGCCCGTCACGTTCGACGGCTCGCACCGCAGCGACTGGGCGATGCGGCGCATGGGTACCGGCCCCAGGGCGAGGAGCCCCAGGACGCGTGCCTGCGCGCCGGTCAGTGAGTGCTGCGCCGCGGCCTGCTCGTACTCCTCGTGGTAGCGGGCCACCACCGTGGCGATCAGCTCGACCACTTCGAGGGTGAGCGGGTCTGTGCGTGTGCTGGGCATGCGCACCAGGATACCCATTTACTTGACAACCTGAAATATTCAGGCGCATGGTTGTTTCAGGTAGTGAAGTAAATCTGCGTGAAGCAATCCCAGGAGGCACGCCGCATGTCCGCTCTTCCCGCGTCCGGCCGCGAATGGCACCTCGTCGCCCGCCCGCACGGCTGGCCGAAGCCCGAGGACTTCGCCCTCCGTGAGGCGCCCGTCGCCGAGCCGGCCGAAGGCCGGATCCTCGTCCGCAACCTGCACTTCTCGGTCGACCCGTACATGCGCGGCCGGATGAACGACGTGAAGTCCTACGTACCCCCCTTCAAGCTCGACCACCCCATGGACGGCGGCGCCGTCGGTGAGGTCATCGCCTCGAACGCCGAGGGCTTCGCGGTCGGCGACCACGTCCTGCACGGCCTCGGCTGGCGCGAGTACGCCGACGTCAACGCCGAGCACGCCACCAAGGTCGACGCCTCCCTCGCGCCCCTCTCCGCCTACCTCGGCGTCCTCGGCATGACCGGCCTCACCGCCTACGCCGGGCTCTTCGACGTCGCGTCCTTCAAGGAGGGCGACGTCGTCTTCGTCTCCGGCGCGGCCGGCGCGGTCGGCAGCCAGGTCGGCCAGATGGCGAAGCTCAAGGGCGCCTCCCGGGTCATCGGCTCGGCCGGCTCGGACGAGAAGGTCGCGCTCCTGACCGAGGAGTACGGCTTCGACGCCGCCTTCAACTACAAGAACGGCCCCGTCTCCGCCCAGCTCAAGGAAGCCGCCCCGGACGGCATCGACGTCTACTTCGACAACGTCGGCGGCGAGCACCTGGAGGCCGCGATCGCCTCCTTCAACGTGCACGGCCGCGCCACCATCTGCGGCATGATCGCCCAGTACAACAGCACCGAGCCGACCCCCGCCCCGCGCAACCTCGCCCTGGTCATCGGCAAGCGGCTGCGCCTGCAGGGCATGCTGGTGGGCGACCACGCGGCGCTCCAGCCGCAGTTCGTCAAGGAGGTCGCCGGCTGGCTGGCCTCCGGCGAGCTCAAGTACAAGGAGACCGTCGTCGAGGGCATGGAGAACGGCGTCGAGGCGTTCCTGGGCATGCTGCGCGGCGAGAACACCGGCAAGATGATCGTCTCGCTCACCCGATAGGCTCACCTCCAGCCCGCCGCGATCGTGGGCGCGAGTCGCGGCGCATCACAGGAGGAAACCTCTACATGTCGATCCAGCAGTCCGACGTCCTGTACACCGCCGTCGCCACCGCCGAGAACGGGCGTGACGGCCGCGTCGCCACCAACGACGGCAAGCTCGACGTCGTCGTGAACCCGCCCAAGGAGATGGGCGGGTCCGGCGAGGGCACCAACCCCGAGCAGCTGTTCGCCGCCGGTTACAGCGCCTGCTTCCAAGGCGCGCTCGGTGTCGTCGCCCGCCAGGAGGGCGCCGACATCTCCGGCTCGACGGTCACCGCCGAGGTCGGTATCGGCAAGAACGCCGAGGGCTTCGGGATCATCGTCAAGATCTCGGCGAAGATCCCGAACGTGAGCGCCGCCACCGCCAAGGAGCTCATCGAGAAGGCCCACCAGGTCTGCCCGTACTCCAAGGCCACCCGTGGCAACATCACGGTCGACCTCGACGTCGCCTGATCACGCGCCCGCGTACGCGTACGTACGTGAGCCGGAGGGCCGCACCCGCCCAGGGTGCGGCCCTCCGGCCGTCTCGCCGCTCCGGCGCCCGCCCCGCCGTGTGCACCCCGCGCCGGCCGGACGTTCTCCGGCGCCGCGCCGCCTGGGAAGGCGTCCCCTGTATGTACGCGGTCAGCTGACCCGAATAGTCGGGTCTTTCCGCGGCCACCACGGCGGTGCATTCCTCCCGTACCACCACAAAACCCTCGGCGACGGCTTCCTGAACGGCCTGCTGGTCCGACATCTGCACTCCCTCGCACGGTGGTCGTGTCGGACGGGCAAGCGGCCCGCCGGCCGGTGAAATTCCCCGTGGTGCCCCGATAGGGTGACCCCCATGCGTGATCTCGGGGTGGGCTTCGGTTATCTGATGAAGGGTCAGCGCTGGGTCGGCCGGCACGGCCGGTGGTTCGGGTTCGGACTGCTGCCCGGCCTGGTGACCCTGGTGCTGTACGCGGGCGCGCTGATCGGTCTGGCGTACGGCGCGGACGACCTGACCGCGTGGGCGACGCCCTTCGCGGACGACTGGTCCTCGCCCTGGCAGGGCGTCTTCCGCGGCTTCCTGACCGCGCTGCTCTTCGCCTTCGGCCTGTTCCTGGCCGTGGTCACCTTCACCGCCGTCACCCTCCTGGTCGGACAGCCCTTCTACGAGTCGCTCTCCGAAGAGGTCGACCGCACCGAGGGCGGCGACGTCCCCCGGTCCGGGCTGCCGCTCTGGCGCGAACTGTGGATCTCCGCCCGCGACAGCCTGCGCGTCCTCCTGCGCGTCGCGCTGTACGGGATCGTCCTCTTCGCGCTCGGCTTCGTCCCCGTCGTCGGCCAGACCGTCGTCCCCGTGCTCGGCTTCTGCGTCTCCGGCTTCTTCCTGGCGGAGGAGCTCACGGCGGTGGCGCTCCAGCGGCGCCGCGTCGAGCTCAAGGAGCGCCTCGCGATGCTGCGCGGCCGCCGGATGCTCACGCTGGGCTTCGGCGTCCCGCTGACCCTCGCCTTCCTGGTGCCGTTCGTCGCCGTCTTCCTGATGCCGGGCGCCGTCGCGGGCGCGACGCTGATGGTCCGCGACCTGGAGGGACCGCAGGCGCCGCCGCCCGGGAACGTGGACGTGGACGTGGACGCGGACCCCAAGGCCGGGAGCACCCCGTATGCCTGAGCTGTTCGCCGTGGCCGTCATCACGGTCCTCGCGGTCATCAGCCCGGGCGCCGACTTCGCCATGGTCGTACGCAACAGCTACCTCTACGGCCGTACGACCGGCCTCTTCGCCGCCGCGGGAGTCGCGGCGGGCGTCCTCGTCCACGTCACGTACACGATGCTGGGCGTGGGCCTGCTGATCGCCGCGAACACCGCGCTGTTCACGGCGATCAAGCTGGTCGGCGCGGCCTATCTCGTCTACGTCGGCCTGCGGACGTTCTTCTCCCGGGCGGACGTGACGGTCGACCTGGAGAGCAAGCAGACCCTGTCCCGATGGGGCGCGCTGCGCACCGGCTTCCTGACGAACGTACTGAACCCCAAGACCACGCTGTTCGTGGTCTCCACCTTCACCCAGGTCGTCGGCCCCGACACGGCCCGCTGGCAGCAGGGCGCCTACGGCGCGTTCATGTCGCTCGCCCACCTTCTCTGGTTCGGCCTGGTGGCGCTCTTCTTCTCCCACTCACGGCTGCGCACGTCGATGCTGCGCGCCCAGAAGGCCCTCAATCGCGCCATCGGCGCGACGCTGGTGGGTCTGGGGATCACCCTGGGCGTGACGTGACGGTCCCCGACGGCTGAATCCGGCCGTCTCCTTCCGCAAGGCCATCCCGCCGGGGAAAGTTGGGCATAAAGAGCGGGACAACGACGGCGCCGGTCGGCATTCCTCGCGGGAGGAACAGCTGGGATGAGCACGGCTGGGACGAACACGGCCGGGAACACGGCTGGGACGAACACGGCCGGGAACACGGCTGGGATCAACGCGGCGGGTACGGCCGGAGAGCCGTTGTACCTGGAACCGCGCCTGGAGCGGCGGCCGGCCGCCCTCCTTACGTCGGGGGGCCCGTTCCTCCACGCCCTCGTGGACGCGCTGGGCTCACCCCTCAACATCGTGCTGCCGGACCAGATCGCGCGGAACGTGGAACGCTTCCGCTCCGTCTTCCACCGCCACCGGCTCACCGGCCGGATCTTCTTCGCGCACAAGGCGAACCGTTCCAGCGCGCTGGTCCGGCGGCTCGTCACCACGGACGCCGCCCTGGACGCCGCGTCGCTCGGCGAGCTGCAGCATGCCCTCGCGTCCGGCTGGACCGGCGACCGGATCATGACGACCGGGCCCAAGGACCCGGAGTTCCTGTGGCTGGCCGCCCGCACCGGGGCGGTCGTCAACGCCGACGGGCCGGGGGAGGTGGAGCAGGCCGCCGCTCTCGTCCGCGCGTACGACCTGCCGCGGCTGCGTACCGTGCTGCGGCTGTCCGAGTTCGAGACGTCCGGCACCACCCTGCTGTCCCGCCGCAGCCGCTTCGGCACCCCGGCGCGGTCCCTGAAGGACCTGCTGGACACCGTCGACCGGCACCGGGACGCGGTGGAGCCGATCGGCGTCGGCTACCACCTCGACACCACCAGCCTGGACGAGAAGGCGGCGGCGCTCGAAGGGTGCCTGTGCGCCATGGAGGAGATGCGGGCGCGCGGATTCTCCCCGCGCGCCGTCGACGTGGGGGGCGGCTTCGGCATCAGCTACCTCGCCCACGCCGAGCAGTGGGCCCGCTACACCACCGAGCTCACCCACGCGGTCATGGGCCGGCGCCCGCCCATGACCTGGGGCGGGCACGGCTACGGGCTCCGTATGGAGAGCGGCACCCTCAAGGGCTCCCTGGGCCTCTACCCGGCCCACCGCCCGCTCGCCGGCGCGGACTACCTCGACGCGCTGCTCTCGCGCCCCGCCCCGGCCCTGGGCGGCCGCCCCCTGGGCACCCTGCTCCTGGAGAGCCTCCACGACCTGTACGTCGAGCCCGGCCGGGCGCTCGTGGACCAGTGCGGCCTCACCCTCGGCAGAGTGCTCGACGTACGGCACACGGACACGGGAGACCAGCTGGTGCGCCTGGCGATGAACGCCGGCGACGTCGGCCTGGAGGACCACGGCGTCCTCATGGACCCCGTCCTCCTGCCCCGTGACGGCACTCCGGCCGGTGGCGACGGGGCGGCCGTCCACCTCATGGGCAACCTCTGCCTGGAGTCGGACCTGATCACCCGCCGCACCGTCCACCTCCCCCGGCTGCCGCGCCCCGGCGACCTCCTCGCCTTCCCCAACACCGCCGGCTACTGCATGGACTTCGGCGCCACCCACGCCCAGCGGCAGCCCGTCGCCCGCAAAATCGCCGTACACGAGGAGGGGGAGTCCTGGCACTGGTGCCTCGACGAGCAGTACTGGCCGATCACACGACCGGGGGGACAGCGCACATGAGGTACGACAGCATCACCGACGCCATCGGCAACACCCCGCTGGTGCGCATCGACCCCGGCGTCCACGGTCTGCGCAGCATCGACCTCTACGCCAAGCTGGAGATGCTCAACCCCTTCGGCTCCCTGAAGGACCGGGCCGCGTGGAACATGGCCCGCGGGGGCCTCGCCGCCGCCAGGGAGCGCGGCGAGACGGTCGTCGAACTGTCCAGCGGCAACACCGCCAAGGCCCTCGCCCTCATCGCGGGCCTGCACGGGCTGCCGTTCAAGAGCGTCACCAACCGGATGCGCATCCCCGAGATCAAGGACCTGCTCCTGCTGCTGGGCGCCGAGATCGAGGAGCTGCCGGGGCGGTCCGAGTGCCTCGACCCCACCGACACCGACGACCCGCTGACCCTCTTCCACCAGCGGCTGAACCGGCCCGGCAGCGCCCACTTCCACACCGACCAGTACTTCAACGCCCGCAACACCGAGGCCCACGCCTCCGGCACCGGCCCGGAGATCATCGCCGACCTCGACGGCCGCGCCCCGGACTGGTTCATCGCCTGCGTGGGCACCGCCGGATCGTCCACCGGCGTCGCCAGGGCGCTGCGCGCCCACGACCCGTCGGTGAACGTGGTCGGACTCGTCGGCGGGAAGAGCGACTTCATCCCCGGCATCCGCACCGCCGACGAGGTGCAGGAGGTCGGCCTGTTCGACCCGGCGACGTACGACACCATCGAGGCGGTGAGCGCCGACGAGGCCATCGACGGGATGGTGACCCTGCTGCGCCGCTGCGGCCTGCTCGCCGGCCCGACCGGCGGAGCCGCGTACTACGGCGCGGTACGCCACCTCCGGCCGCTCGACGCTGAGCTGACGGAGCGCCGGACGGCCGTCTTCATCGTCTGCGACCGGGTGGAGAGCTATCTCGGGTACGTACGCGAGCGCCGCCCCGAGCTGCTGGGGCGGCCGCCGGTGAAGAACTCGGTGGCCACGCTCACCGACACCGAGGCCCGCACGGCCACCGTCATCGACGTCGCCGAGGCCCAGAAGTGGATCGCCGAGGAGCGTCCGCTGGTCATCGACCTGCGCGGCCCGTTCGCGTACGCGGCGCTGCACATCGACGGCTCGGTCAACATCGTCGACGAGCTGTTCGACGAACTCCTGCGGGGCGGCCTGCCCTTCGGCAAGCGGCAGCCGGTGCTGCTGGCGTGCCCGGTGGGTGAGAAGTCGGCCCGGTACGCCGCCCTGCTGACGCGCATGGGCCACCCCGACGTCCGCAGCCTGGCCGGGGGCATCGTCGCCTGGCGGGACGCGGGCGCGCCGCTGGTGCGTGACTGAGGTGGCGGACGCCATCGAGGAGCTGGGGCCCTGGCAGCGGGCGCTGCGCGCCCAGTTCCCCATCGTCGTCGGCCACCCGGACCTGGCGTACCTGGACAGCGCGGCCACCGCGCAGAAGCCGCAGGCCGTCCTGGACGCCGTACAGCACTATCTGACCACCTCCAACGCCAACGCGGGCCGGGGCTCCTACCCGTGGGCCAACGCCACCACCGCGCTGGTGGAGGACGCCCGCGACCGGGTCAAGCGGTTCCTGGACGATCCGGATCCGGACCGGTCGGCCGTGCACTTCACCAGCGGGACGACGGAGGGGCTGCGCACGGTCGCGCGGGACTGGCTGCCACAGCTGCTGGCCGACGGGGACGAGATCGTCGTCCCGTTCCACGACCACCAGGCGAACCTGTCGCCGTGGCTGGAGGCCCAGGAGCTGCTGGCCCGCCAGGGGATCGGCGTCCGGGTCCGGGAGCTGCCCTACCAGGCGTCCTCCGGCGACTACGACCCGGCCGCGCTCGCCGCCGTCGTCGGCCCGCGCACCCGTTTCGTGGCCGCCACGCACGTCCACCACGTGTACGGCGGCGACATGAACGTGCACCGGATCCGCCGGGTCGTCGGGCCGGACGTACCGATCTGCCTGGACGCCGCGCAGAGCGTCGGGCACCTGCCGGTGTCGGTGGCCGGCCTGGACGTGGACTTCGTGGTGTTCTCCGGCCACAAGGCGCTCGCCCTGCCGGGTACGGGCGCGGTGTGGGCGCGGGGGCGGCGCGGTCCCGACTTCCGGCCCGGCGGGTGGCAGGGCACCCCGAACACGGTCGGCATCGCCTCGCTCGTGGCGGCCCTGGACTGGCTGGACGCCGCCGGGACCGACCGGATGGAGCGCTGGACCGTGGCGCTCACCTCCCTCCTGACCGACGGGCTCAGCCGCATGGCGGACACCTACGAGGTCCTGGGCTGCCGCACCAGCCTGGCGGCCGGCTCCGACGTACAGCGGCGCCGGAGCCTGGTCACCTTCAGGCACCGGGCGATCGACGCCCACGACCTGGGTTTCATCCTCTTCAGCCACGGGTTCATGGTGCGCTCCGACGGACACTGCCAGGCCGGGAGAGGGGAGAAGGACGGTTCCGTACGCGTCAGTCTCCATGTGCACAACACACCCGAAGAGATCGAAAGGCTCCTCACCACGCTCGCCAGCCTGCAATGATTTTCAATAGCAGAAGCGGGTCACGTGGTGCGGAGGGACACGGGTGGCGATGGGTGTGAACGCGGTGACGGCCGCGCGATGGGTGGAGCGCTGGGAGGACCAGCAACAGCGGTACGCGGTCGACCGCGAGGAGAGCCTCACCGTCATCGCGGACGTGGTCGAGCATGTGACGCGCGGCCAGGCCGGGCCGCCGCTCGTCCTCGACCTGGGCAGCGGGCCGGGCTCCCTGGCGGCACGGCTGGCCGGCCGCCTCCCGGGCGCCGAGGTGCTGGCCGTCGACGGCGACCCGCTCCTGCTGGAGCTGGGCAGCACGTACTACGGCTCCGCCCTCCGTTACGTCGAGGCGATGATCGGCGAGCCGGGCTGGCTCGACGCCCTCGCCCTGGACCGCCCGGTGGACGCGGCCGTGTCCACGACGGCCCTGCACTACCTGGACCGCCGCACCCTGTGCGAGGTCTACCGCGACCTGGCCGGGCGGCTGCGTCCGGGCGGCGTCCTCGTCAACGGCGACCACATCAGCCCGGACTCCCCGAAGGTGTCCGAGCTGGCCGTCGACATCGGCCGCCGCCACGCCGAGCGGCACCTGACGTTCACCCACGACGACTGGGAGTCCTGGTGGTCGGGCGCGGCCTCCGACCCGGAGCTGGCCCGCTTCCTCGGCCGGCGCGGGGGCCACCGGCACCCGCGCTGCGAGGGCAACGACCTGACCGTCTCCAGCCACCTGGACCTGCTGCGCGAGGCCGGGTTCGCGCAGGTGGGCGTGGTCTGGCAGTACGGCCACAGCCACATCCTGGCCGCCGTCCGCTGACCTACGCGCCGGACGCCGCCACCGCGATGACGGCCCTGACCTGGGCGGTGATGTCCGCCCGGCTGCGCAGGAACTCCGGGTCCGTCACCGCGTCCGTGTTCCCCGCGCCGAACCGCAGCACCGGCGTGTGCACATGCCCGCCCGGCAGGTCCGGCAGGCCCAGCCGGTCGCGCAGGAGTGTGGCGCGGTACGCGATCTCGTTGGACAGGTAGTCCCCGCCGCCGCCCGCGCGGGCCGCCGAGCCCGGCGTCGGGCCGTCGGGGCGGACCACCGGGGCCGTGCCGCCCGCCGGGATCTCGGTCACCGACGTGTTGTCGTACACCGGGAACGGGCCCGTGCCGGCCGCGACGATCTTCGCGTACGGCAGGGTCGTCGCCGTCCACTGCGGTTGCGAGGCCGGGTCGGCGACCGGCACGGGGCCCCGCTCGGACACGTTCTCGTTGTCGCCGAACCCGCCGCGCCAGGCCCCGTTGTAGCGCTCGATGTCGAAGCGGCCGACCCGGCCCTGGCTCACCGTCGTGAAGGCGTCCACGCGCGGCAGGTGCGGCGCGAGGGTCCGCTCCACCTCGCCGTCCGCGAAGTCCGCCCACCGCACCGGGAACACCGCCGTCTCCACCCGGGCGAGCTGCCCGTCCGCCGTACGGATCAGCGTCCCGTCCAGCGCCAGCGCCGCCGCGCCCGACGGGTTGCTGATCCGGATGTCCCGGTCCAGCGTGAACGGGTCGAACCCGGTCATCAGCACCCGCTTGACGCCCTTGCCCACGGGGTGGCGGATGGTGTCCTGGCCGCGCGAGGAGGTCTCCAGCCGGTCCAGCAGCCGCGCCCGCGCTTCCGGCGTCAGGGGGAATCCCGGCTCCCAGGCGCGCAGTTCCCGCGTCATGGCCAACCGCGCCCAGTACAAGGGCCGGTCGTCGTCCCGGCTCAGGTCACCCCGCGCCGGTCCCCGTCCCTGCGCGCGGTCCACCGCCCGCTGCCACAGCCGCGAGGCGTGCCGTACGACGGTCCGCTCGGCCGCCGCGTACGACCCGGCCCCGTTCAGCGCGTCGGCGAACTCGGGTGCCACCGTGTCGAATCCGCTGCGGGTGAGGATCTCCCGTGGTACGGCCCGGTCGAGGCGGGCCTCCTCGACGGTGGGCTCCACGCTCGGCGCCGCCGCCCGGGCGGGAGCCGTGGGAACCGTCAGCGCGGCGAGTACCAGGACAAGCGTCGTACGCGACCGTATTCGTGACACGGGGACAGCCTTCCGTAGGGGTGCCGGAACGCTACCGCGCCCCCAACAGCCGCAGAAAGTCCCGGAAAGCGGCCGGCATGTCCACCGCGTCCGGCTCCAGCAGCCACTGGTACTGGAGCCCGTCCATCACGGCCGTCATCAGCGGCGCCGCCTGTTCCGGCGTCAGCCCGCCGGGCAGCCGGTCGCCGTACTCCGCCCGCAGGACGGCCGCCATCTCGGCCCGCACCTGGGCGTAGCGGCGGGTGAAGAACTCGCGCGCCGGGTGATCCTCCGTCACGCTCTCGCCGAGCAGCGCCGAGAAGGTCTGCACGATGCCCGGCCGCATCGCGTTGTACTCCACGAGGGAGACCAGCAGGTCGGGCCGCCAGCCCTCGCGCCCGCCGCTCCCGCCCGTGTCCCACTGGTCGCGCTCCTCCAGGACCGCGACGAGCAGCGCCTCCTTGGTGGGGAAGTAGTGCAGGAGCCCCTGCTGGGTCAGGCCGACCCGCTCGGCGACCGCGCCGAGCGACGCGCCCCGGTAGCCGCGTTCGGCGATCACTTCGAGGGCCGCGCGCACGATCTCCGCACGCCGTTCCTCACTCCTGGCCCTGGCCGCTGCCATTCTCGTACTCCGCTCCTCTGATAACGGAAAGATAACGAAACCTACCGCACTACAGGTAGTGGGCGCACCATGGGGCGTACCGCACGCACGCCGACACGGAGGTACGACAGTGACAGACGCGACCGGTAGCCGGTACGAGCCGGCCGTCGAGGCGGCACTCGGCAAGCTCGACCTCGACGCCAAGACCCGCCTCCTGGCCGGCCAGGACATGTGGACGCTGCCCGCCCTCCCCGAGATCGGCCTGACGTCGCTGGTCATGTCCGACGGCCCGATCGGCGTACGCGGGGTGCGCTGGACCGCCGACGACCCCTCCGTCGCCCTGCCGTCCCCCACCGCGCTCGCCGCCACCTGGGACCCCGCCCTCGCCCGCCGCGCCGGCCGGCTCCTCGCCCAGGAGGCCCGCCGCAAGGGCGTCCACGTCCTCCTCGCCCCCACCGTCAACCTCCACCGCTCACCCCTCGGCGGGCGCCACTTCGAGGCGTACAGCGAGGACCCCTACCTCACCGGCGCCATCGGCACCGGCTACGTCCTGGGCGTCCAGGACGGCGGCGTCGGCACCACCGTCAAGCACTTCGTCGCCAACGACGCCGAGACCGACCGCTTCACCGTGAACAACAAGATCGACGCTCGGCCGCTCCGGGAGCTCTATCTCGCCCCCTTCGAGGCGATCGTCACCAACGCCCGCCCCTGGGGCATCATGACCGCCTACAACCAGGTCAACGGCGCCACCATGACCGAGCACCACCACCTGGTGAACGAGGTGCTGCGCGGCGAGTGGGGCTTCGACGGCTTCAACGTCTCCGACTGGATGGCCGCCCGCGACACCAAGCGCGCCATCGAAGGCGGCCTGGACGTCGCCATGCCCGGCCCCCGCACCGTGTACGGCGAGGCCCTCGCCGCCGCCGTCCGCGCGGGCGAGGTCGACGAGACGGCCGTCGACGCGGCCGTACGCAACGTTCTGCGCCTCGCCGCCCGCGTCGGCGCCCTGGAGGGTGCCGGGCCCGTCGTCACCGCCTACCCGGCGCCTCTGGACGGCGACGCCCTCGCCCGCGAGGTCGCCCGCCGCTCCTTCGTCCTCGTACGGAACGAAGGTGCCCTCCCGCTGGCGCCGGGCGGGACCGTCGCCCTCCTCGGCGCCGCCGCCCGCGACGCCCGCGTCCTCGGCGGCGGCTCCGCCCAGGTCTTCCCCGACCACACCGTCTCCCCGCTCGACGGCCTCACCGCCGCCCTCCCCTCCGGCACGCTGACCTACGCCATCGGCGCCGAGCCCAGCGACGAGCTCGCCCCCGCCCGCCAGGGCTTCGAGCTGCGCGCCGTCTGCCGCGACGCCGGCGGCACCGTCATCGGCGCGGGCTCGCTGCCCAACGGCCAGGTCCAGTGGATCGGCGACGACCTGCCCGAGGGCGTCACCTACGAGAAGCTGCACAGCATCGAGATCACCGGCACCTTCACGCCCCGCGAGAGCGGCGAGCACGCCTTCGGCACGCGCGGCCTGGGCGCCTTCACCCTCACCGTCGCGGGCCGGACCCTCTACGACGGCGTCCAGGAGATGGGCGACGAGGCCGACCCGTTCGAGGCGTTCTTCGGCGCCCCGCTGGAGCGCGGCAAGGTCGCCCTCACCGAGGGCGTCCCCGTCGAGGTGTCCCTCCTCCACCCGCTCGACCAGGAGCACGCCGCGCCGCTGCCGGGCGTGATGTTCTCCTTCGTCCACCTCGGGCCGCGCCGCGACCCCGACGAGCTGATCGCCGAGGCCGCCGAGGCCGCCCGCGCCGCCGACACCGCCGTCGTGGTGGTCGCCACCACCGAGCGCGTCGAGTCCGAGGGCTTCGACCGCGCCGACCTGAAGCTGCCCGGCCGCCAGGACGACCTCGTACGGGCCGTCGCCGCCGCCAACCCGAACACCGTCGTGGTCGTCAACGCCGGCTCCCCGGTCGAGATGCCGTGGCGCGACGACGTCGCGGCCGTGCTGCTGAGCTGGTTCCCCGGCCAGGAGGGCGGCGCCGCGCTCGCCGACGTCCTCCTCGGTGCCGAGGAGCCCGGCGGCCGCCTGCCCACCACCTGGCCGGCCACCCTCGCCGACGCGCCCGTCACCGAGGTCACCCCCACGGACGGCGAACTCCACTACACCGAGGGCCTCTTCACCGGCTACCGCGCCTGGGACCGGGCCGGCACCACCCCCGCGTACCCCTTCGGGCACGGCCTCGGCTACACCACCTGGGAGTACGAGGCCCTGGAGCTGACCCCGGAGGGCGCCACCGTCCGCGTCCGCAACACCGGCTCCCGCCCCGGCCGCGAGACCGTCCAGCTGTACGTCGCACCCGTGGACGACCGGGTGGAGCGCCCGGCCCGCTGGCTCGCGGGATTCGCGAGCGTCGAGGCCGGCCCCGGCGAGAGTGCCGAGGCCGAGATCCCGCTCCCTAAGAGGGCGTTCGAGATCTGGGACGAGGCGACCGGCGCGTGGACGGCGATCCCGGGCACGTACGAGATCCGCGCCAGCCGCTCGCTCACCGACACCCGCCTGCGCGCCACGCTGACGGTCGAAGGAACGGACTAGCGGATCCCGAACGCGTACACGGTTTGTGACGCGTACACCTCGCCCGGCCGCAGGACCGTACTCGGGAACTCCGGCCGGTTCGGGGAGTCGGGGAAGGCCTGCGTCTCCAGGGCGACACCGTCGAGGTGGTCCGGCGCGTACACCTGGAGGCCCGGCTCCGTCGTACGGACCGTCAGCAGCCGGCCGGTCACCGGCGAGTACAGCTCGGCCGCCGGGCCGTCGACGCCACGGTCCAGGACGAAGTTGTGGTCCAGCCCCGTGCCCACCGGGCGTGACGTCCGGAAATCCAGCCGGGTGCCGTCCACCGTCGCGATCTCACCGGTCGGGATCGCGGCGTCGTCCAGCGGCGTGAAGTGCCCGGCGGCGAGCCGCATCTCGTGCGCACCGCCCAGGTTCCAGTACGTGTGGTTCGTCAGCGCCACCACCGTCGGCGCGTCCGTCACCGCCTCGTACGCGATCCGCAGCGCCCCCTCCGCGTCCAGGGTGTACGTGGCGGAGACCTCCAGCCGCCCGGGGAAGCCCTCCTCGCCGTCCGGGCTGACCCGCGACAGCCGCACCCCGCCGTCGACCGCCTCCGCGTCCCACACCCGCTTGTCGAACCCGCGCTCGCCGCCGTGCAGGCAGTTCGGGCCGCCGTTGCGCGCCAGCCGGTGCGTCCGCCCGTCCAGCGTGAACGACCCGCCGGCTATCCGGTTGGCGTACCGCCCCACCAGCGCCCCGAAGTACGGCCCCGGATCGGCCTCGTACCCGGCCGGGGAGCCGTACCCCAGCACCACGTTCGCGACGGCACCGTCCCGGTCGGGCACCTCCACCGACTGCACGATGCCGCCGTACGTCAGCACCCCCACCCGCGTGCCGCCCCGTTCCATGACCCAGCGGTGGACCGTCGTACCGTCGGCCAGCCGGCCGCCCGGTTCACATCGAGTTCTCATGCAGTGATGATGCGGTACGCGATCTCCGCCAGCCGCTCCTGGCCGTTCCTGCTCGGATGGAACCAGTCCCAGCGGCTGAGCTGCGCGCCCGTGAACCGGTGGTCGAACACCGCCCCGCCGTCGTACCGGCACAGCCGGTCCTCCGCACACACGTCACGGAGCACCTCGTTGTACGCCACCACCCGCTCGTACACCTCCTCGCGCCGCTCCCCGGCCGCCACGCCCAGGTCGTCGGCGTCGCCGAGCATCGACGCGCAGACGCCCAGCTTCCACACCTCCCTGCCGAGCGGGCTGCCCCGCCCGGTCGACCACAGCCGTTTCAGGTCGGGCACGCTCGCCACGTACACCTGGCTTTTCGGCGACACCTCGCGCAGCTCCCGCAACGCCTCCTCGAACGCGCCACGGAAGTCGGACACCGGCGTCATCAGCTCGGCGCTGTCCCGGCAGGCGTCGTTCGCGCCGACCATCACGGTCACCAGGCCCGGCTTCTTCGCGGCGGCCTTCGCCATCTGGCCCGGCAGTTCCGCCACCCGCGCCCCGGACCGGGCCAGGTTCCAGCTGCGGGCGGGCAGCGCCGACGGGCCCAGCAGGCGTCGCGCGAGGCTGTTCACCCGTACGTCGGTGCCGGTCGCCCAGGACGCCTCGGGGCAGTCGGCCAGCAGCCCGCACGCGTCGAACCCGCGCGTGATCGAATCGCCGACCGCCGCGACCGAGGCGGGGCTGCGGTCCCACGCGGGGGAGGGCCTGGGCGCGGGGCTCGCGGAGGCGCGCGGCGCCGCGCCCGGCCCGCGCTCCGGTTCCGCCTCGCACCCGGTGAGCGCCGCGCCCGAGAGCAGGGCGGCAGCCGCCGTCCACACGGCGAGAGTTCGTATACGGCCCCGTGGGCTGTCGGGCATCCGGTAGCCCTTTCGTCGGCGTCCTGGCGAGTGAAAGCTTGGTGTCAACGTCCCCCGGGCAGACCGTACGTCATCCCAAGCGCCCCGGCGCACGGTAGCTTTTCCCCGTCGAACCGTCAGGCGCCTTCGCCAACCGGCTCCGGTAAATTACATCACGTCACATGCTGTCCCTTTTGCGGAGTTTCACTCCCGATGCTGTTTACTGAGGCCGCTGGGAAAGGCGAACCTCGTCCCACACTGGAGGTCCCGGTGACGACACGTGGAGTCCTGTACGTACACTCCGCACCGCGCGCGCTGTGTCCGCACGTCGAATGGGCGGTGGCGGGCGTGCTCGGTGCGCGGGTCCAGCTCGACTGGATCAGGCAGCCGGCGTCCCCGGGCACCTGGAGAGCGGAGTTCTCCTGGCAGGGCGAACCGGGCACCGCCTCCAAGCTGGCCTCCGCGCTGCGCGGCTGGCAGATGCTCCGCTTCGAGGTCACCGCCGAGCCCTGCTCCACCGCCGAGGGCGAGCGCTACAGCGCCACGCCCGAGCTGGGCATCTTCCACGCGGTCACCGGCATCCACGGCGACATCCTGATCCCCGAGGACCGCCTGCGCGCCGCCCTCGCCCGCGCCGCCCGGGGCGAGACGCAGCTGGAGGCCGAGATCGCCAAGCTGCTGGGCAAGCCCTGGGACGACGAACTCGAACCCTTCCGCTACGCCGGCGAAGGCGCCCCGGTCCGCTGGCTCCACCAGGTCGTCTGACTCTTCACGCGCCGGACTCCGTCCGGCGGTCCCGGCACCGCGCCGCACCGCCCCACGGCGCGGGCGGGGCCGAGAGCTTGGGGGAGGCTCGGTCGCGGTTCCCGATTCCGTTTGGGGAGGCCGCCGGCCCTGTGGGGGTCCCCCTCTGGGGGAGAGCCGAGCCCGGAGGGGCCCCGCCCCCACCCACCGGCCTTGTGGCCACCGCGCCCCGATGCTGCCCGAACATGGGACTGGGCCCACCCCTCCAAGGGGTGGGCCCAGCGTCACAGCGCGACGTCACACCGTGCGGAACGCCAGCACCACGTTGTGCCCACCGAACCCGAACGAGTTGTTGATCGCGGCGATCGTGCCCTCGGGCAGCGCACGCGGCTCGCCGCGCACGATGTCCGCGTCGACCTCCTCGTCCAGGTCGTCGACGTTGATCGTCGGCGGGGCCGTGCGGTGGTGGAGGGCCAGCACCGTGGCGACGGTCTCGATACCGCCCGCGCCGCCCAGCAGGTGACCCGTCATCGACTTGGTCGCCGAGACCGCCACGTGGTCCAGTTCCTCGCCGAGCACCTTGCGCAGCGCCTTGACCTCCGCAACGTCACCCTGCGGGGTGGACGTGGCGTGGGCGTTGAGGTGCACGACCTCGGCCGGCTTCAGGTCGGTGGTGTCCAGCAGGTTCTGCAGGGCGGCGGCGATACCGCGACCCGTCGGCTCCGGCTGGGCGATGTGGTGGCTGTCGGCCGACAGGCCCTGGCCGAGCGCTTCGCAGTAGACCTTCGCGCCGCGCGCGGCGGCGTGCTCGGCCGACTCCAGGATGATGACACCGGCGCCCTCGCCGAGGACGAAGCCGTCCCGGCCCTTGTCGTAGGGGCGCGAGGCCTTCTCCGGCTCGTCGTTGTTCTTGGACATCGCCATCATGTTGGCGAACGCGGCGACCGGCAGCGGGTGGATCGCCGCCTCGGTGCCGCCCGCGACGACCACGTCGGCGCGGCCGGTGCGGATCATCTCGATGGCGTAGCCGATCGCCTCGGCGCCCGACGCGCACGCCGACACCGGGGTGTGGACGCCCGCGCGGGCGTTCACCTCCAGGCCGACGTTGGCGGAGGGGCTGTTGGGCATCAGCATCGGCACGGTGTGCGGGGAGACGCGGCGTACGCCCTTCTCCTTCAGCACGTCGTACTGGTCCAGCAGGGTCGTCACGCCGCCGATGCCGGAGGCGATGACCGCGCCGAGCCGCTCGGGCTCGACGGACGCGTCCTCGCCCGCCGCAGCGGTGAAGCCGGCGTCCGCCCACGCCTCACGTGCCGCGATCACGGCGAACTGCGCCGAGCGGTCCAGCTTGCGCGCCAGCGGGCGCGGCAGGACCTCGGCCGGGTCGACGGCCACGCGGGCCGCGATACGGACGGGCATGTCGGCGTAGCGGGCGTCGTCCAGGGGCTTGACGCCTGAGCGTCCCGCCAGCAGACCTTCCCAGGTCGAGGCGGAGTCGCCACCCAGCGGTGTGGTTGCGCCGATACCGGTGACGACCACGGTGCGATTGGTCGAGTTCACAGGAATTCTTTCTCCACGTGTATGAGGTATGCGGGGAATGCGGCGCCACCGCCGGGTGGCGATCCGATCAGGCCTGGTGCTTCAGGATGTAGTCGGCAGCGTCGCCGACCGTCTTGAGGTTCTTGACGTCCTCGTCCGGGATCTTGACGTCGAAGCGCTCTTCGGCGGCGACGACGACCTCGACCATGGAGAGCGAGTCGACGTCCAGGTCGTCGGTGAAGGACTTGCCCAGCTGGACGTCCTCGACCGGGATGCCGGCGATCTCGTTCACGATGTCGGCGAGACCGGCGACGATCTCTTCCTGAGTGGCGGCCATGTGGCGCTCCTTCGGTGTGTATCTCAGAGGTGTTTCTCAGAGGGTTTTTTGAGGCTGATCGTCCGGAGGGACCCGAACGGTGCCTAGGGGAGGGTAACGACCGTAGCGGCGTACACGAGACCCGCCCCGAAGCCGATGACGAGCGCGGTGTCACCGCTCTTCGCCTGACCGGTCGCCAGGAGCCGCTCCATCGCGAGCGGAATCGAGGCGGCCGAGGTGTTGCCGGTCGTCTCCACGTCACGGGCGACCGTGACGTGCTCCGGCAGCTTGAGAGTCTTCACCATCGAGTCGATGATCCGCATGTTGGCCTGATGCGGAATGAAGACGTCCAGGTCGGCCGCCGAGATGCCGGCCGCGTCCAGGGCCTGCTGGGCGACCTTCGCCATCTCGAAGACGGCCCAGCGGAACACCGCCTGGCCCTCCTGCGTGATGGCGGGGAACTTCTCGACCGTGCCGTCCCGGTAGTCGGTCCAGGCGACGGTCTGCTTGATGGTCTCGGACTTGTCGCCCTCGGAGCCCCACACGGTGGGGCCGATCGCCGGCTCCTTGGCGGGGCCGACGACGACCGCGCCCGCGCCGTCACCGAACAGGAAGGCCGTCGCCCGGTCCTCCAGGTCGGTCAGGTCGCTGAGCCGCTCGACGCCGATGACGAGCACGTACTCGGCGGAACCTTCCACCACCATGCCCTTGGCGAGGGTCAGGCCGTAGCCGAAGCCGGCGCAGCCCGCCGAGATGTCGAACGCGGCCGGCTTGTTGGCGCCGATCTTGTCCGCGATCTCGGTGGCGACGGCCGGGGTCTGCTTGAAGTGCGACACGGTGGAGACGATCACGCCACCGATCTGCTCGGGCGTGACTCCGGCGTCCGCGATGGCCTTGCCGGCCGCCTCGACCGACATCGCGGTCACGGTCTCCTCGGGGGAGGCCCAGTGGCGGGTGGCGATGCCGGAGCGCGAGCGGATCCACTCGTCGGACGAGTCGATCGTCTCCAGGATCACCTCGTTCGGCACCACACGGGTGGGCCGGTAGCCGCCCACACCCATGATGCGTGCGTACGGGGCGCCCTGACTGGGCTTGATCTTCGCCATGCTCTACGGCTCCTTGTCAGACGGCGGGCGTCGCGTGCTCGGCGATGAGCGCACGGGCCGCCTCGAGGTCGTCCGGCGTCTTCAGGGCGACCGTCTTGACGCCCTTCAGGGCGCGCTTGGCGATACCGGTGAGCGTGCCGCCGGGGCACACCTCGACCAGGCCCGTCACGCCGAGCCGCTGGAACGTTTCCATGCACAGGTCCCAGCGGACGGGGTTGGCGACCTGGCCCACCAGGCGGGCGACGACATCGGCGCCCGTGGCGACGGGCTGCCCGTCCTTGTTCGAGACGTACGTCACCGTGGGGTCGGCGACCGTGAGGCCGTCGGCGGCCTTCTGGAGCGTGGCGACCGCGGGCGCCATGTGGTGCGTGTGGAACGCGCCGGCGACCTTGAGCGGCACCACGCGGCGTACGCCCTCGGGCTTGTCCGCCTCCAGCGCCGCGAGCTGCTCCATGGTGCCGGCGGCGACGATCTGGCCGGCGCCGTTGACGTTCGCCGGGGTCAGGCCCAGCTTCTCCAGGTGCGGGACGGTGACCTCCGGCTCACCGCCGAGCAGCGCCGACATGCCGGTCTCGGTGACGGCGGCGGCCTCGGCCATCGCCAGACCCCGGGTCCGTACGAAGCCGAGCGCGGCCGTGTCGTCGAGGACGCCGGCGAACGCGGCCGCCGTGATCTCGCCGACGCTGTGGCCGGCGACGGCGTCCGGGACGATGTCGCCGAGCGCGGCGGCGGACAGCAGACCGGCCGCGACCAGCAGCGGCTGGGCCACCGCCGTGTCACGGATCGCGTCTTCGTCGGCCTCGGTGCCGTAGTGGACGAGGTCGAGCCCGATGGCGTCGGACCACGCGGCGACGCGGTCGGCGGCACCGGGGAGGTCGAGCCAGGGAGTCAGGAAGCCGGGCGTCTGAGCGCCTTGGCCGGGAGCGACGAGTACGAGCACCCTCACACTCTCTCTTGTGGACGGCTCCCACCGCCCGTGGGGACAGGGACGAAGAACCGTCAGGGGAATTGTTGGTGTCCGACAAAAGTCTAGGACTGGGGATCTCCGTCGGCCAGACGCCCCAGGATCAGCGCGACCCGCAGCGTGAACGCGGAACGCACATCGGACGGCGACCATCCGGTGACGTCGGTCACACGTCGAAGCCGGTAGCGCACGGTATTGGGATGCACAAAGAGCATCCGGGCCGCGCCCTCCAGGCTGCTCGCCTGCTCAAGGTAGACGCTCAGCGTCTCCAGCAGCGCCGAGCCCGCCTCCTCCAGCGGTCTGTAGATCTCCTCCACCAGCTGCTCGCGGGCCGACGGGTCACCGGCCATCGCGCGCTCCGGCAGGAGATCGTCCGCCAGCACCGGCCGAGGCGCGTCCTGCCAGGCCGAGCACGCCTTGAGGCCCGCCGCCGCGGCCTGCGCGGACCGGGTCGCCGCCAGCAGGTCCGGCACGATCGGCCCGGCGACCACCGGCCCGGCGGCGTACGGGCCGATCAGCGACTTGGCCACCTGGAGCGGGTTGTCGCTGCCGCCCGCGATGACGACCAGCCGGTCGCCGAGCACCCCGGTGAGCACCTGGAGCTTGGCGTGCCGGGCCGCGCGCCGGATCGCCTCGACGGTCAGCTCGCTGTCACCGTCCGGCGCCGTGCCCAGGATCACGCACACGTGCTCCGGCGAATTCCAGCCGAGGGCGGCCGCCCGCGAGACGGCGCCCTCGTCGGCCTCCCCGGACAGCACCGCGTTGACCACCAGGGACTCCAGCCGGGCGTCCCACGCGCCGCGCGCCTCGGCGGCCTGCGCGTACACCTGGGCCGTCGCGAACGCGATCTCCCGGGCGTACACCAGCAGCGCCTCGCGCAGCACCGACTCGTCACCCGGGGCGGCGACCTCCTCGATCGCCGACTCCATGACCTCGATGGTGGTGCGCACCATCTCCACGGTCTGGCGCAGCGTGATCGCCCGGGTCAGCTCGCGCGGAGCCGTACCGAACACATCGGTCGAGATCGCTTGCGGGGTCTCCGGATGCCGGAACCACTCGGTGAACGCGGCGATACCGGCCTGGGCGACCAGGCCGATCCACGACCGGTTCTCCGGAGGCATCGCCCGGTACCAGGGCAGCGTCTCGTCCATGCGGGCAATGGCGCTCGCCGCGAGGCGTCCGGAGGACTGCTCCAGGCGCTTCAGGGTGGCGGCATGGGGGTGGGCGTCGTTCGCTGCGGGTTCAGGCACGGGACAAGACTGCCTCATCAGGACGGGGGAGTGCGGCGCCGGGGCTACGGTGGTCCCGTGAGTTCCTGGCATCCGGACGGAGCGGCGGCCGCCGCGCGTCCCGTATCGGGCCCGTGGGCGTGGACCGTCCAGCGGGCCGCCGAGCGTTACCGCGGCGGTGAGGCCGCGGCCGGCATCGAGACCCTGCACGCCTTCTCCTTCGGGCGCTTCTACGACCCCGGCAACCTCCGCTTCGGCGCCGTCCTGGCCTGCAACGAGGAGCGGCTCGCACCCGGCTCGGGGTTCGACGAGCACCCCCACAGCCACACCGAGATCGTCACCTGGGTCGTCGAGGGCGAGCTCACCCACCGCGACTCGGCCGGCCACACCTCGCGCATCGGGCCCGGTGACGTACAACACCTCAGCGCGGCGGCCGGTGTCCGGCACGAGGAGCGCAACGACGGCGAGGACCCGCTGGTCTTCGTCCAGATGTGGCTGGCGCCGAAGGAACCGGGCGGCGACCCGTCGTACGACGTCGTGCGGGGCATCGCGGACGCCACGCCGTACGCCCTGCCCGCCGCCGGCGCCATGCTCCACGTACGCCGCCCGGCGGCCCCCGGCGAACGCGTCGCCGTCCCGGACGCCGCCTTCGTGTACGTCCACGTCGTGCGCGGCGCGGTGCGGCTCGGCGACGACGAGCTGGGCCCGGGGGACGCGGCCCGGATCACCGGCGCGGAGGGGCTGGAACTGGTCGCACGGGAGGCGGCCGAGGTGCTGCTGTGGGAGATGAGCGGCTGATGGCGGCGCGGGGCGCCGACACCGTGGGGGAGAACCGTTGAGCGACACCATCGTCGATACGCCGAGGAAGCCGGCGCCGCCCTCACCGCCCTCGGCCGGCTCGCCGTCGCCGGCGCGCCCCGGCGCGTGCCGGTGCCGCGCGCCCCGGTCCGGCGGGCGCCGCTAGCGCGCCGTGCCGGCCAGCTCCGCCAGCACCGCGTCCGTGAAGGGCGGCCACGCCTCGATCGCCCACGGGCCGAAGGCCCGGTCGGTCAGGGCCACGCACGCCGCGCCCGCGTCGGGGTCGATCCACAGGAACGTGCCCGACTGGCCGAAGTGCCCGAACGTACGCGGGGACGACGAAGCCCCCGTCCAGTGCGGCGACTTGCCGTCCCGGATCTCGAAGCCGAGGCCCCAGTCGTTGGGCCGCTGGTGACCGTACCCGGGCAGGATGCCCGTCAGCCCCGGGTGGACGACCGTCATGGCGTCCAGCACGGTGCGCGGGTCCAGCAGCCGCGGCGCCTGCACCTCGGCGGCGAACCGCACCAGGTCGTCGACCGTCGAGACGGCGTCCTTGGCGGGCGAGCCCTCCAGCGTGGTGGCCGTCATGCCCAGCGGCTCCAGCACCGCCTGGCGCAGGTACTCCGCGAACGGGATGTCGGTGGCCTTCGCGACATGGTCGGCCAGCACCTCGAACCCGGTGTTGGAGTAGATCCGCCGCGTGCCCGGGGCCGCCATGACCCGGTGCTCGTCGAACGCCAGCCCGGACGTGTGCGCGAGCAGGTGCCGTACGGTGGCGCCCTCCGGCCCGGCCGGCTCGTCGAGCTCGACCGCGCCCTCCTCGTACGCCACGAGCACGGCGTACGCGGCGAGCGGTTTGGTCACCGACGCCAGCGGGAAGGGCCGGCCGGTCGGGCCGTGCGCCCCCACGACGGTGCCGTCCGCCCGCACCACGGCCGCCGCCGCGGTCTCCACCGGCCAGTTCTCGATCAACGCCACGCTTCGCATGCGTACGAGCGTATCTCCCCGGCAGGGCCTTGCTTGGAGTGCACTCCAAGGTCCTAGCGTGGAGGCCATGACGGTGATCGAGAGCACTCCCGTACGGACCGAGCGCCCGGGCGTCTGCCCGTCCGCGCCGCACCCGCACCCGCGACCCGACGGGCAGGACCGCTACACGATCGGCGAGGTGTCGGCCTGGACCGGGCTCACCGCGCACACCCTGCGCTGGTACGAGCGGATCGGGCTGATGCCGCACGTCGACCGCTCCCACACCGGTCAGCGGCGCTTCACCAACAAGGACCTGGACTGGCTCACCTTCGTCGGCAAACTGCGGCTGACCGGCATGCCGGTGGCGGACATGGTGCGCTACGCCGAGCTGGTGCGGCGGGGCGAGCACACCTGCGAGGAGCGGCAGGAGCTGCTGGAGGCCACGCGGCGGGACGTGCGGTCCCGGATCGCCGAGCTCCAGGACACGCTCGCCGTGCTCGACTACAAGATCGACCATTACGCGGGTGCCCGGCGGGCCCCGGAGAGGACCACATGAGCGGCATCGAGAAGATCGCGACGGTACGCCTCGGCACGGAAGGCCCCCTGGTGGGCGTCCAGGGCTTCGGCGCCATGGGCATCAGCGAGTTCTACGGCGACACCGACGAGGCTGCCGCCCGCGACACCCTGGACGCCGCGCTGGAGGTGGGCGTCTCGCTGATCGACACCGCCGACATCTACGGGCGGGGCGCCAACGAGGAGTTCCTCGCGCCGTTCGTCGCCGAGCACCGCGACGAGATCACCCTGGCCACGAAGTTCGGCATCGTACGCACCGACGACCCCATGTACCGGGGCGTCAGCAACGACCCCGCGTACCTCAGGTCGTGCGTCGAGGGCAGCCTGCGCCGCCTCGGCGTCGACGTCATCGACCTGTACTACATGCACCGCCGCGACCCCGCCGTGCCGCTCGCCGAAACCGTCGGTGTGATGGCCGAACTGGTGAAGGAGGGCAAGGTCAAGCACCTCGGCCTCAGCGAGGTGACCGGCCCCGAGCTGCGCGAGGCGCACGCCGTGCACCCGATCGCCGCCCTGCAGTCGGAGTGGTCGCTGTTCTCCCGGGACGTGGAGCGCAGCGCCGTGGGCGCGGCGGCCGAGCTGGGCGTGGCGTTCGTGCCGTACTCGCCGCTCGGGCGCGGGTTCCTCACCGGGGCGTTCGCCGACGCGGCCAAGGACCTGTCGGGCAACGACTTCCGCAAGGCCCATCCGCGCTTCTCCGGCGAGAACGCCCAGCGGAACGTCGACCTGCTGAAGCCCGTCCGCGAGGTCGCGGAGGCGCACGGGGCGACGCCCGCGCAGATCGCGCTCGCGTGGGTCCAGCAGCGGGCGGCCGTGCACGGCCTGACCGTCGTGCCCATCCCGGGCACCCGCAAGCGCACCCGGCTGCTGGAGAACACCGAGGCCACCCGGATCACGCTCAGCGAGCAGGAGCTGGCGAAGCTGGAGCCGATCGCCGCGCAGGTGGCCGGCGACCGGTACCCGGACATGTCGTTCGCCTCCGCCTCCCGCGAGGTGTAGGGCCTAGCCCAGCGCGTACACCGCGAAGCCCGCCGCCAGCAGCCCCGCTGCCGAGCGGCGGGCGGCGCCCGCGTGCGTCCACGGGGCCTCGAACCCGCGCGCGTACCGCCCGATCAGCAGCAGCAGCCCCGCGAACAGCGGCAGCCACGCCAGCCGCGCCAGGATCCAGCCGAGCGTGTCGGGCGCGGTCGTCAGCCCCGGCACCGTACCGGCGAACGACGCGGGAACGGCCGCGGCCAGCATCGCCGTCTGGTGCCAGCACAGGATCGTCATCGCCGACAGGTTGACGACGACGACCGGCGCCCACAGGGCGGGCCGCCGCAGCAGCCGGCCCAGCCGGTCGCGCAGCAGGATCGCGGCGCCGCTCTGCGCGGCGGCGAGCGCGAGGACGAGCAGCGAGGGCGGGTGGGAGTTGGTACGGGCCTCGCCGGGGACGCCGACCATCGACGCGGGGTAGTGGAATGCGAGCAGGAGCGTCGCGAACAGGGCCGCGCCGCCGAGGAGCAGCGCCCACGCGTGCGTGGTGCGGGTCCTCTTCTCGCCCCAGGAGACGCCCAGTTGGTACGCGAAGAGCCAGCCGGGCAGGATGTTCAGCACGCTCAGCCAGGACGGCACGGCCTCGGCGTACGGGCCGTAGCGCAGGACGTCGACGACGGCGACCGAGGCGAGGAGCGGCGCTGCCGCCCAGGCGCCGAGCCGGCGGGCGGCGCGTACGCAGTACGGGGTCAGGGCCGTGACGACCGTGTAGACGCCGACGAACCACAGCGGCTGGACGACCAGTGTCGATCCGGTGCGCAACGTGTCGTCCGGGACACCGAGGGCGTACAGCACCGGGATCAGGACGGCCCAGACGGCGGTGACCCCGAGAACGGGACGGCCGAGCCGGGCGATCCGCCCCCTGAGCCACGCGCGCGTGGAGCCTTGGCGCCTGTGGTACGACAGGACGGACGCGTACCCGCCGACCAGGAAGAAGATCCCCAGCATCTGGAGCACCCAGCTGACCGGGGCGAAGAACCCGAAGGTGCTCAGCGGGCTGGCGTTGTGGATCGCCCCGTCGGCGTCGCGGGTGAAGCCGCCGAGGAGCCAGTGGCCGGTGGGGACGGCGAGCAGCGCGAGGGCGCGCAGTCCGTCGACGGCGCGGTCGCGGTGGGCGGGCGTGCGGGCCTCGATCCGTTCGGCGAGCTTCATCGGGCCTCTCCCCGGGCGATGGCGGCGAAGGTACGGAGGGACTGGGTGCCGGGCGCGAAGTAGCCGGTGTGGCCGTGGGCGTCGGCGGCGGGCACCCGGCGGGCGCCGAAGGCGGGATCGGCCGGGTCGGTGCCGTGGCCGAGGCCGAGGAGCTGGACGTTCGGCACCTTGGAGATCCAGTCGGACGGGTCCTTGGCGGCCCACACACGGGCGGTGGTGTCCAGCTCGGCGACGGTGCCGGCGCGCATGCCGGGGGAGCCGAGGACGACGAGGTCCCCGGCCTTGAGGCGCGGTGCGGCCAGGCCGCAGACGACGGAGCCGTAGCTGTGGCAGAAGACGGCGGGCGCGGGGGCGTCAACGGCCGCGAGCCCGTCGGTGAGCCGGGTCAGCCGCGCGGCACCGGCCTCGGCGAGGTCGCCGGTGGCGGCGTCGAGGCCCACGCCGACCGGCGTGGTGTAGCCGGCCCAGGCGATGACGGCGGTGTCCTTCGCCGCCGCCCGCAGCTGCCGCGCCATCCCGGCGGGGGTGCCGTACGGGTCGGTGGGGCGGTCGTACGTCCCGGCGTCGATGTCCGACCCGGGGACGACGACGGCGACGTGACGGCTGCGCTCCAGGTCCCCGTACACCTCGGCGACCTGGCCCCGGCCGCGCGGGTCGAACGCGAGGATCCGCCGCCCGTGCCCGGCGAGGTGCGCGAACCGGGCGTCGCGGCGCAGGGCGGTCGCGTTGGCCTCGTAGCGGAGGGCGACCGGGGCGCCGTCGAGGTTGCCGACGACGGTGGGGTGGCGGTGCGCGAGGCCTCGCTGCTGGGCGCCCGTCAGCGTGCGGAAGAACGCGGCGACTTCACGCGGCGTGGCGTGCGCCGGATCGGGCAGGGCCCGCCCCAGCGAGGTGTCGGCCCGCCACGCCTCGCTCCCCGGCGGCGGCCCGGTCACGGGACGCTGCCCGTTCCCGGCGGCCCATCCGGCGGTCCCGGTGACGACGGCCGCCGCGAGTGCGACGGTGGTCAGGGTCCTCTTCCAGCGATTGTTCCAGCGGTTGTTCCACCGGCTGTTCCTGCGGTTGTTCCAGCGGCGCATGACGCCCCCCTCTGCTTCCCTCGCCCTGTGCTGCGGCGAGAGGAAGGTAGGAGGACGGCCTATGAGGGGGCGTCACCCCGCGGAGCCAACCGCGGGGTGATACCGGAGTAGGGGGTGGGTCAGCCCTCAGGCATCGCCCGGGGTCACCAGCCCCGACTCGTACGCGAAGACGACCGCCTGCGCCCGGTCGCGGAGGTCCAGTTTCGACAGGACCCGGCCGATGTGGGTCTTCACCGTCTGCTCGGCCAGGATCAGGTGACCGGCGATCTCCTGGTTCGACAGGCCCCGGGCGATCAGCTCCAGGACCTCCGTCTCACGGGGCGTCAGGCCGTTCAGGCGCAGCGAGCGGTCCCGGCGCGGGGCCGGGCGGGAGGCGGCGAAGTCGGCGATCAGGCGGCGCGTCACGGACGGGGCCAGCAGCGCCTCGCCGGCCGCCACCACCCGTACCGCGGCGATCAGGTCGGCCGGCGGGGCGTCCTTGAGCAGGAAGCCGGACGCGCCGGCGCGCAGCGCCTCGTACACGTAGTCGTCCACGTCGAAGGTGGTGAGCATCAGCACCTTCGGCCGGTGGACGACGCCCGGTGGCGGCGACAGGATCTCGCGCGCCGCCGCCAGCCCGTCCATCTCCGGCATCCGCACGTCCATCAGCACGACGTCGGGATGGGCGGAACGGGCCACCGACACGCCTTCCCGCCCGTCCGGTGCCTCCCCCACCACGTCGATGTCGGGCTGCGCCGACAGCAGGGCGGCGAACCCCGCGCGCACCATGGCCTGGTCGTCGACGATGATCACGCGGATGGTCACGCGGGTTCCTCCGTAGCGAATGGGAGCCGGGCCGCGACCCGGAAGCCCCCGTCCGGCAGCGGCCCGGTGTCGAGGGTGCCGCCGGTCAACCGTACGCGCTCCCGCATACCGACGAGCCCGTGCCCGGTGCCGCTGCTCTCCAGGGGCGAACGCGCTTCGGCGGGCGGGCCGTTGACGACGAGCACCGTCAGCCGGCCGCCGTCCGACGACACCGACACGCGCGTCGCCGCACCGGGCGCGTGCCGCACCACGTTCGCGAGGGCCTCCTGCACGATCCGGTACGCGGACAGGTCCACCGCCTGCGGCACCGCGCCCAGGTCGGCCGGCATCGACAGCTCGGCCGGCACCCCCGCCCGTACCGTCGCCTCCACCAGCTGCTGGACCCGCGCCAGGCCGGGCTGGGGCGCCCGTTCGCCCTCCGTACCCTCACTGCGCAGCACCGCCAGCAGCCGCCGCATCTCGGTGAGGGACTCGCGGGCGGACGCGGCGATCGTCGAGAACTCCTCGCGCGCCGCCTCCGGCAGCCCCTCGATCCGGTACGGCGCCGAATCCGCCTGCACCGTGATCACCGACATGTGGTGGGCCACGACGTCGTGCAACTCGCGGGCGATCCGCGCCCGTTCCTCCAGCAGCGTGCGCCGGGCGCGCTCGGCCTCGCTGATCGTCTCCTGCTCGACCAGCCGCCGCTGGGCGTCCCCGCGTTCCCGCAGGGTCCCGGTGAGCAGCAGGACGGCCCCGCTCAGGATGAACAGCAGCAGGTGTACGCCGTCGCTGCGGGTGTCGGCCGGGAACAGCTCGAAGACGAACCCCGCCGCGCCCGTCACCAGCCACACGGCCAGCAGTGTCCGGCGCGGCTCGCGCAGCCCCACGGCCACCATCAGCGCCAGGTAGCCCACCACGATCATCGGCGTCCACGGCCAGGGCCGGCCGGCCACGCCGTCCGCGCCGAGCAGCACCAGCGCGCCCAGCACATCGGCGGCCATGACGATCCACCAGGCCTGGAGCGGCCGGGCCACGGCCAGCAGCAGCGGCGCGGTCTGGGCGGTCGCCAGGGCCCCGGCGACCGCGCCGTTCACCTCGTAGTCGTTGACGAGCACGGTCACGGTGACCGGCAGCAGCGACGCGACGAACGCGAAGGCGACGGCGTACGGAAGCAGGCGGAGCCACCGCGACGACGCCTGCGCGAGCAGCGGCGCGCCGGGCCCGGCGGGCGTGGCGAGGGCGAGCCCGAGCACGCGCAGCGCGTCGCGCACACGTCGGGCGGTGGACGGGGAAGGGCTACTCATGACCCCGCCAGCCTAGGCACCGCGCGCCCACCCCGACGTCATACCCAGGTCCCGGCGCTGACGTCATACCCCGGTACGACACCCCCTGCCGGGTCGGGCGGGACGCCCTGCCTGACGTCACCCTGACGTCACCCTGACGTCACCCCGACGTCCACGCGGCCCGGCCCCGGCGCCGCCCCCAGTCTCGTGGGGCCACCCGCCGGTACTGGCGGGCCGCGGGAGAAGCGCGCCTGGCCCGCCCGGCGCCCGCCCGGCGAACCGGCCGACTCGCGCGGCCCAGCGCGCCGCGCACGAGCACGGAGCCCGGCGGACAACCGGCCCCGGCCCGTAGCGGACGCGGGCGGCGGCCGTGCTCTGTGACCGGTGCGGGCAACGGCCTGTGTCCCTGGCGGGACGTGGGCAACGGCCTCCGTTTCTGGGCGGTGCGGGCAACGGCCTGTGTCCCTGGCGGGACGTGGGCAACGGCCTCCGTTCCTGGGCGGTGCGGGCAACCGCCTTTGTCCCCGGCCCGGACGCGGCAACCGCCTTCGTCCCTCGCCGGACGCGGGTAACCGCCCGGTCCGTGAGCCGAGGCGGGTGCGGCCTCCGGCGCCCGCACCCGGCGGGGCCGGGACGGTTCGCTGCCGCCGCGGGCGAGCCCTGGGGCGGCGGGCGTCCGCGTCCCCCGCTGTCCCCACCGTCCGGCGCCCGGTCGGGCGGCGCGGGGCGGGGGCGCGGGGCGCGGGGCCGCCGGGCGGCCGGCGCGGGGTTACAGCTCCGCCAGCAGCTGGGCCTTCTTCGCGGCGAACTCCTCGTCCGTCACCAGACCCGCCTGGTACAGCTCGCCCAGGTGCCGTATCCGCTCCGCGATGACCGCCGGGTCGCGGCCGGCCGTCACCGCGGCGGGGACCGGTACGGGGGCCGCGCCCGTGTCCCGTACCGCCGCGAGGACCGCGGCCGCGAACGGCAGCGACTCGTGCACCGGCCCGTAGCCGAGCCCGAAGACGACCGCCGCCGGGTCCTGGTCGGCCTGCGCCGGCTGGGCGTCGCCCGCGTGGCCGCGCCGCAGCAGCCGCAGGTGGCCGTCGAAGACGTCGGGTGAGCGCCACTCGACGCCGCTCAGCTCCCGTACGGAGAAGGTCTGGTCACCGGCCTTCCACTTGGCGGAGGACGCACCGGTCCAGAACCAGCGGAACGCCACCTGGCTCCCGTCGAAGGACGCCTTGCCGTCGTACGCCTTGAACTGCAGTGGCGCTTCCGGGGCGGTGACCAGGAAGCGGTCGGCCCGTTCGGCCGCCCCGGGGGCCAGTTGCGCCCGCAGTTCGTCCGCGTAGTACTCGGCGAGCGTCTCCCGCTCGGCCGGCAGGACCAGCCGGTAGGGGTCGCAGGCGTCCTTGAGCTGACCCGCGGCCGCCTCCATCAGCGGATCGGCGCCCGGTCTCGGCACCGCGTGCAGCACCACCGTGCCGCGTCTGCCCGGGGAGAGGGTCACCGACGCCAACGCTTCGTGCGGGATACGTCGCTCGCGCAGCGCCTGGTAGAGCTTCGGTGCGCGGATCCCCCGTTCGAAGCGGATGAGCACGGCGTCTGGTTCGAACTCCCAGGTGGCATGAATTCCGGCCAGCACATCACCCATGCGCCTCATCGTATGCGGCGTGCGCCCGCGCGTCGCCCCCGAAGAGTTGCGGGCTTCGGCGGCACCCCACGCACCTCTACGCGCGTCAGAGCGTCCGCGTACCGGAGATTCCGCCGCGGCAGGCCTCCGGGTCGCCCGCGCAGCGCACGGTGCGGTACGAGCCGACGCCTATGTCGGCGAAGTTGCGGAGGCTCTCCGTGCCGGGTTCGAAGTACCCGGCGTGCCCGACCGCACCCGCCGCCGACAGTACCCGCGCCCCGAACTCCGGGGTCACCGGATCGGCGCCGTGGCCCAGCCCGCCGACGTCCAGGTACGGCACGTCGGCGATCCAGTCGTCGGCGTCGCGCATGGCCCACACACGGGCGCGGGTGCCGAGCCCGGCGGCGGTCTCGGCGCGCATCCCGGGGCTTCCGGCCACCGCGACGTCGGCGACCCGGGCGGGCAGCCGGCGGGCGGCGACCCCGCACACCACGGAGCCGTAGCTGTGGCAGAACAGCGCCACCCGCGAGTCGCCGGGCAGCGCGCCGGCGAGGGACACGAGCCGGGCCGCCCCGCTCTCGGCGAGCCGCCCGATGGCCGCGTCCATGCCGACGCCGACGGGCGCGGTGTAGTCGGCCCAGGCGATGACGGCGGTACGGGTGGTGGGCGCGGCGGCGCGTTCGGCGGCGTACAGGGATTCGGCCATTCCGGCGGGGGCCGTGTACTTGCGGGCGGTCTTCTCGAACGTCAGCAGGTTGGTGTCGACGCCCGGGACGACGACGGAGACGTGCCGCGCCCGGTCGAGGTCGCCGAAGACCTCGGCGACGCGGCCCTTGCCGGACGGGTCGAAGGCGAGGATCTGCCGGTCCTCCCGCAACAGGGAGGCGAACCGGTGCGAGCGGCGGAGGGCCTCCTGGTGGCCGTCGGGCGACAGCCGCTCGTCCGCCACGCGCTTGCGCTCGGCGTCGAGCGCGGCGCGCAGCGCGATCCGGTTGGCGCGGTAGCGGAGGGTGACGGGGGCGCCGTCGAGGTTGCCGACGACGAGCGGGTACTCGGCGGCGAGCCGGTGGCGCTGACCTTCCGTCAGGGAGCGGAAGAAGGCTGCGAGTACGGCAGGCGGCGACGCGGGATCGGGCAAGTCCGCCGTACCCGTCCGGCCTTCCCGCCAGGCGGCGAGCGCGGCCTCGCGCGGCTCTCCCGGCCCACGGTGGTGGCGGATCGCCGTCCAGCCGGTGGTCATGAGGAGGACGAAGACCACGGCGAGGGCGAGCAGCGCGCGCCACGCCTGGAGCGTGGGGGAGGAGTCGAAGGAAGTCACTGCGGGACACCCTAGGAGACACGTGAGGGGCGCCGCCAAGAGGGTGAGGTACATCACGCGTGAGGGTGGCCGTTCGGGGAAGCGTGATCACTCAGCGTGCGGGCGGGACGTACAGCGTGCGCGCGGGGGGCGTGCGCGTACGGCGGGCACGGAGCGTACGGCGGGCACGGCGCGTACGGCGGGCGCAGCGCGTACGGATGGCACGGCGGGCGCGGCGCGTACGGCGGGCACGGCGGGTCTCAGGACGTGGCGCCGACGCCGACGCCGGCGTCGCCGCGCCAGTCGGCGGCCAGGGCCGGCCCCAGGTGGTCCAGGTAGGTCTCGGTCAGGGTGCGCATCGCCTCCAGGGACGGGTCCTGCCCCCGGCCCCACAACTGGCCGGTGATCCGCATGACACCGCTGAACGCGGCGACGGCGACGCGCGGGCGCGGGTCGGCGTCCACGTCGAGGCCCTCACGGTCGGCGATCAGCCGGGCGATGTTCTCCTCCATCTCGATGGAGCGGCGCAGGTGCACGGCCAGGAGCGCGGGTGTCGACTCGATCATCTGGAAGGTGCGGAGGTACACCTCCACCGGGACGACCTCCATGATCGCCTCGCCGATGGTGTTCCAGGCGGACAGGACGGCGTTGCGCATGGCCTCCAACGGGGCCTCGTGGGCGGGGCGTTCGCGCAGGGCGGTGACGAAATGCCGCTCGACCATCTGCTGGACGGCGAAGGCGACCTCTTCCTTGCTCGCGAAGTAGCGGAAGAACGTGCGCTGTGAGACGTCGACGGCGTCGACGATCTCGTCGACCGTGGTCCGTTCGTATCCCTGGCTGGTGAACAGCTCCAGTGCGGCGCGCAGCAGGGCGTCGCGGGTGCGCTGCTTCTTGCGCTCGCGCAGCCCGGCGGGGGCAGGCGTCCCTGTGCTGGTCGGCTGCTCGGCCGTCACTTCATGGTCCTCTTTCTGCCATTTCTGGCTGCTCAGGCTACCTGTGAGCGACGCGACAGTAACCGGCGTATGAAATGCTTTGTCAATTGTCAGTGACTGACATTAGCCTCGCGGTATGACTAGTCAGACCACCATCGAAAAGCTGCCGCAAGGCCAGGATCCCGTGCCTGCCCCGGCCAAGGGGCTGCGCGGTCACCCCTGGCTGACACTGTTCGCCGTGGCGGTCGGCGTGATGATGGTCGCGCTGGACGGCACGATCGTCGCGATCGCCAACCCCGCGATCCAGAAGGACCTCGGCGCGACGCTCGCCGACGTCCAGTGGATCACCAACGGTTATCTGCTCGCCCTGGCGGTCGCGCTGATCACGGCCGGCAAGCTCGGTGACCGCTTCGGCCACCGCCAGACGTTCCTCATCGGCATCGCGGGCTTCGCCGCCGCGTCCGCCGCGATCGGCATGTCCGACTCGATCGCCCTGGTGATCGTCTTCCGGGTGCTCCAGGGCCTGTTCGGCGCGCTGCTCATGCCGGCCGCGCTGGGCCTGCTGCGTGCCACCTTCCCGGCCGAGAAGCTGAACATGGCGATCGGCATCTGGGGCATGGTCATCGGCGCGTCCACGGCGGGCGGGCCCATCCTCGGCGGCGTACTCGTGGAGCACGTCAGCTGGCAGTCGGTGTTCTTCATCAACGTGCCGGTCGGTGTCCTCGCGCTCGTCATGGGCCTGGTGATCCTGAAGGACCACCGCGCGGAGAACGCGCCGCGCTCGTTCGACGTCCTCGGCATCGTGCTGCTGTCGGCCGCGATGGCGTCCCTGATCTGGGGCATCATCAAGGCCGGCGAGAGCTGGGGCTGGGGCAGCCTCAACACGTGGGGCTTCCTGGGCGGCGCCCTCGTGCTGTTCGCCGTGTTCGCCGTCTGGGAGACGAAGGTCGAGGAGCCGCTGATCCCGCTCGGCATGTTCCGCTCGGTACCGCTGTCGGCCGGCACCGTCCTGATGGTGCTGATGGCCTTCGCCTTCATGGGCGGCCTGTTCTTCGTCACCTTCTACCTGCAGGGCGTCAAGGGCCTCAGCCCGGTCGACAGTGGCCTGCACCTGCTGCCGCTGACGGCCATGATGATCGTCTCCTCGCCACTGGCGGGCGCGCTCATCACCAAGTACGGCCCGCGCGTCCCCCTGGTGGGCGGCATGGTCTGCACGGCGATCGCCATGTTCGGGATGATCAGCCTCACCGAAGGCACCGGCACGCTGGCGATGTCCCTCTGGTTCGCCCTGCTGGGCCTCGGCCTCGCCCCCGTCATGGTGGGCGCCACGGAGGTCATCGTGGGCAACGCCCCGCTGGAGCTCTCCGGTGTGGCCGGTGGCCTCCAGCAGGCCGCGATGCAGGTCGGCGGCGCGCTCGGTACGGCGGTGCTGGGCGCGGTCATGTCCTCAAAGGTGAGCTCCGAGTTCGCGGCCAACTGGAAGGACGCCGGGATCCCGGTGCCGGCCGACCCGAAGCTGGAGCAGGCGGCGGAGTTCGGCATCGTGCCCGCCGAACTGGCCAAGGTGCCCGGTATGACGCCGGACCTCCTCGACAGGATCTCCGGCGTCATCCACGACACGTTCATGTCCGGCATGGGCCTTGCCTTCACGGTCGCGGGCGTCGTGGCGGTGATCGCGGCGCTGGTGGCCATGCTCACCAAGCGTGGTGAGAACGCGGAGGCGGGCGCGGGCGGCGCGCACATCTGACCGCTGGTGCCCCTGGGCCCCGCAGCCGCCGGCTGCGGGGCCCACGGTGTACCTCGGTGGTGCACCGTGTCACTCGACCGGGTGGATCGGCCGAGGAATCCTTCCCCAGATGGTCACGCAGCGTCACAATGGATGTACGTGATCGTCGTCGCCGCACACACGGGGGTTTCCATGCGCTTCACGACTGTCCGCACCGCCGCTACCGCTGCCACCACTCTCCTCGCCGGCGCACTCACCGCCACGGCGCTCGGGGGCGCCGTCCCCGTGGCCGCGGCGCCGCCGCCCCGGCTCGGGCCCTGTGAGACGGGGCAGTTGTGCCTATGGGCCAAGGAGGGCTTCAGGGGTGCCCGGCACACCCATGAGCTGACCGGCATCGACATCGAGGCCTGCGTCCCGCTGCCGCCCGGGACCACCGCCGCCGCCCTCGCCAACCGCACCGGACGGCCCGTCACCACCTACCAGTCCGCCGAGTGCGCCGAGACCGGCGAGTTCGAGACCTATCCCGGCGGTGGTACGTGGGTACCCCAATCGCCTTACCAGGTACGGGCCTTCAAGGTGTGGGAGACCTGAACGAGGGCACCCGGGGGCCATGAACAGTTTCGGGTACACCTCGCGTTCGCGCAGGAGCCCCCGCTCACGCGGCCGGATGTGGTCGCGGACCGGGCCGGATCGCGCGACGCTCGGGATCGTCGGGCTGGTCTGCGCGGTCGCCGGTTTCTTCGTACTGGGCATCATCCTCGGCCCGGTGGCGATCGTCTGCGGCTGGCTCGGCATGGGCCGGCGCTGGGCGAGCAACCACGTCCCGGCGCTGGTCGCGTTCGTTCTCGGGGCGATCGACACCGTCCTGGCCCTCGTCTCGCTGGCCGGTGCCGGCACCCCGGGCAACGGCACGCTCTAGACGTACCCACGCACACGCCCGCACCACGCCCCGGCCTTGGCTCGCGTGCCGTACGGCGCACCGCGCCGAGCACGACGAGGCGCCCGCCGACGTGCCCCTTACGAGCCCCCCGCGCCGCGCCCGGGGCGCACTCGTGCCTGGTGCGTCCCCCGCGGTGAAGGCGGCCGCGCCCGAGGCCTGCCGACGCCTGGGGCGTTCCGCGAGCACCCCGCGTGCCCGCGCCGACGGCGTACGCACGAGCAACCGCGCTCGTGCCAGGGGCGACGCCCGGGCTGGCCCCCTCGGGCGTGACCTGCCCGGGTCGGCCCTGCGGTGAAGGCGTACCCGTGCGGGGCGTGCCCGCGGTGAAGGCGCACCCGTGCCCGGGTCGGCCCCGCGCCTCGGGCGTGCCCTGCCCGGGCCGGTCCTGCGGTGAAGGCGTACCTGTGCGGGGTGTGCCCGCGGTGAAGGCGCACCCGTGCGGGGCGTGCCCACGGTGAAGGCACCCGCGCTCGGGGGCGTGACTGCCTCTGGCTGCGCGCCCGCGCGGCGTGACGCCCGAGCCGACCCCCGCCTGGGGCGTAACTGTCTCCCCTGACCCCCGCCTGGGGCGTAACCGTGGCCCCGTTGCCCCGCGCCCGGGGGCGTAACGCCGAGGCGGCCCCGCGCCTCGGGGCGTGTACGTCATCGGGCGGCGACCGGCCGCCTACGTGGCGCCCTCCGTGGGGGTCTGCACCGGCACGGGAGGCGGGGTGGACGCCGCCGTGGCGTTGGCGGACAGGCGGGCGACCTCCGTCCGGAGGTCCTTGACCTCCTGCGTGAGGGCCTCCAGCAGAGCCGTCTGGCGGCGCTCCTCCGCGTCGTCCCGCTCGAAGCGGGAGATGAACCACGCCGCGATGTTCGCGGTGACGACACCCAGCAGGGCGATGCCGGACAGCATCAGGCCGACGGCCAGCGCCCGCCCGAGCCCGGTCGTCGGCGCGTGGTCGCCGTACCCGACGGTCGTCATCGTCGTGAACGACCACCACACCGCGTCGCCCAGCGTCTTGATGTTCCCGTCCGGCGCGCCCCGCTCCACGTGCAGCACGGCCAGTGAGCCGAACATCATCAGGCCCGCCACGGACCCGGCCACATACGTGGTGAGCGTTATCTGCGGTGCCATCCGGGCCCGCCGCCCCACCAGCAGCAGCGTGGAGAGCAGCCGCAGCAGCCGCAGCGGCTGGATCAGCGGAAGCAGAACCACCAGCAGGTCCAGCGGGTGGCGGCGCACGAAGACCCACCGTTGCGGCGCCAGCACCAGACGTACGACGTAGTCCATGGCGAAGGCGCCCCACACCACCCACTCCACCGCCAGACAGGCGCGGTGGACCCACGGGGCGGCATCGGGCGCCACTATCGGTATCGCGTAGGCCACGCCGAACGCGACGGCGAGCCCCAGCAGCGGCGCCTGGGTGCGCGCCTCCCAGCGTTCGTTCATGTCCGGAATGTTAGGCCCGGACGGGCAGGGGGGTGCGGGGGGACGAAAGTCCCCCCGCCCGACCGGCTACGCGTCGCCGCCCGCCGCGCCCGGGTCCGCCGCCGAGACGTCCAGCAACTGGTAGCGGTCCACGGCCTGCTTCAGCACCGAACGGTCCACCTTGCCCTCCCGGGCCAGCTCGGTCAGCACCGCCAGCACGACCGACTGCGCGTCGATGTGGAAGTACCGCCGCGCCGCACCGCGCGTGTCCGCGAAGCCGAAGCCGTCCGCGCCCAGCGATGTGTACGTCCCCGGCACCCAGCGCGCGATCTGGTCCGGAACCGACCGCATCCAGTCGGAGACGGCCACGAACGGACCCTCCGCGCCGGACAGCTTCCGCGTCACATACGGAATCTGCTGCTCCTCCTCCGGGTGGAGCAGGTTGTGCCGGTCGACCTCCACGGCCTCGCGGCGCAGCTCGTTCCAGGACGTCGCCGACCACACGTCGGCGCGCACGTTCCACTCCTCGGCGAGGATCCGCTGCGCCTCCACCGCCCACGGCACGGCCACACCGGACGCCATGATCTGCGCCGGGATCGCCCCCGCCTCGCCGCGCCGGAAGAGGTGGATGCCCTTGAGGATGCCGTCCACGTCGACGTCCGCCGGCTCGGCCGGGTGCTGGATCGGCTCGTTGTAGACGGTGAGGTAGTAGAAGACGTCCTCGGCGTTCTCGCCGTACATCCGGCGCAGACCGTCCTTGACGATGTGCGCGATCTCGAAGCCGAAGGCCGGGTCGTACGCGACGCACGCCGGGTTCGTCGAGGCGAGCAGCTGCGAGTGGCCGTCCGCGTGCTGCAGACCCTCACCGGTGAGCGTCGTACGCCCCGCGGTCGCGCCCAGCACGAAACCGCGCGACAGCTGGTCGGCCATCTGCCAGAACTGGTCGCCGGTCCGCTGGAAACCGAACATCGAGTAGAAGACGTACACCGGGATCAGCGGCTCGCCGTGCGTCGCGTACGCCGAACCCGCCGCGACCAGCGACGCCGTGCAGCCCGCCTCCGAGATGCCGTCGTGCAGCATCTGCCCGGTCGGCGACTCCTTGTACGCGAGGAGCAGCTCACGGTCCACGGCCTCGTACTGCTGGCCCAGCGGGTTGTAGATCTTGGCGCTCGGGAAGAACGAGTCCATACCGAAGGTGCGGTACTCGTCCGGCGCGATCAGCACGAACCGCTTGCCGATCTCCTTGTCCCGCATCAGGTCCTTCAGCAGCCGTACGAACGCCATCGTCGTGGCGATCGACTGCTGGCCCGACCCCTTCTTCACCGCCGCGTACGTCTTGTCGTCCGGCAGCGCCAGGGGCTTCGCGCGCACGACGCGGGTCGGGACGTACCCGCCCAGCGCCTTGCGGCGGTCGTGCATGTACTGGATCTCCTCCGAGTCCCGGCCAGGGTGGTAGTACGGCGGCAGGCCGGACTCCAGCTCCCGGTCGGAGATCGGCAGGTGCAGGCGGTCGCGGAAGCGCTTCAGGTCGTCGACCGTCAGCTTCTTCATCTGGTGCGTGGCGTTGCGGCCCTCGAAGTTCGGGCCGAGCGTCCAGCCCTTGACCGTCTGCGCGAGGATCACCGTCGGCTGGCCCTTGTGGGCGCGCGCCGCCGCGTACGCCGCGAAGATCTTCTTGTGGTCGTGACCACCACGGCCCAGGTGCAGGATCTGGTCGTCGGTCATGTGCTCGACCATGGCCCGCAGCCGGTGGTCGTCGCCGAAGAAGTGCTCGCGGATGTACGCGCCGGTCTCCGTCGCGTACGTCTGGAACTGGCCGTCGGGCGTGGTGTTCAGCTTGTTGACCAGGATGCCGTCACGGTCCTGCGCCAGCAGCGGGTCCCAGGAGCGGTCCCACACCAGCTTGATCACGTTCCAGCCGGCGCCGCGGAACTGGGACTCCAGCTCCTGGATGATCTTGCCGTTGCCCCGCACCGGGCCGTCGAGCCGCTGCAGGTTGCAGTTGACGACGAACGTCAGGTTGTCCAGGCCCTCACGCGCCGCGATCGACAGCTGGCCCAGCGACTCCGGCTCGTCCATCTCGCCGTCGCCGAGGAACGCCCACACATGCGACTTGGAGGTGTCGGCGATGCCGCGTGCCTCCATGTAGCGGTTCATGCGCGCCTGGTAGATCGCGCCGATCGGGCCGAGGCCCATGGAGACGGTCGGGAACTCCCAGAAGTCCGGCATCAGCCGCGGGTGCGGGTAGGACGACAGGCCGTTGGGGAACTTCGACTTCTCCTGCCGGAAGCCGTCGAGCTGCTCCTCGGTCAGCCGGTCCAGGAGGAACGCGCGCGCGTAGACACCGGGCGACGCGTGGCCCTGGAAGAAGATCTGGTCGCCGCCGTCGCCCTCGTCCTTGCCGCGGAAGAAGTGGTTGAAGCCCACGTCGTAGAGGGAGGCCGAGGAGGCGAACGTCGCGATGTGCCCGCCCACACCGATACCGGGGCGCTGCGCGCGCGACACCATCACGGCGGCGTTCCAGCGCGTGGCGTTGAGGACCTTGCGTTCGATCTCCTCGTTGCCGGGGAAGAACGGCTCGTCCTTGGTGGCGATGGTGTTGACGTAGTCCGTGCTGCGCATCTCGGGCACGGCCACGCGCTTCTCGCGGGCCCGCTCGATCAGGCGGAGCATCAGGTAGCGGGCCCGCTCGCGGCCGCGCTCGTCCACGGCGGCGTCGAGGGAGTCGAGCCATTCCTGGGTCTCTTCGGGATCAAAATCCGGGACCTGGCTGGGAAGGCCGCCAATGATGATCGGGTTGCGATCGGATCCGGAAGCCACGCTGTTCCTTCTGTTCGGTGGAGCCTACGGGGAATGGAGTGTCGGCAGTGCGGTGTCGGCAGTGCGGTCGCGCCGCCACCATCGTGTACCCCGTGGGCGTAAACGTCATCTTTACCGAGGGGTAACCCCCACGGGTCGCCGTATCCGGCCCGGGTCCGGCCCAAATCGCAACCTTACGCCCAACCCGGCCATGTGTTTCGTTCGGTCGTTCGCCCACCACGGGCGCACGGAAGGAGTAGAAGCGAATAAAGTGGGTCAAGAGCCGTGGTGTGTAGCACGGGCGTGGGCGGGAAGGTGCCTGGAGTTGCGGCGAGACGGCCCCAAAAGTCACCGTTTCGGCGGTCTCGATCGCCGGGTACTTGCGCGATCCGCCCAGCACGTGTGGACTACGCCCAATGCCACGCGTACGCGCGCGGCCGAAGCACTTTCCAAAAAACGATCAGGAGGCAAGCCGTGAGCGCGACCGCGGACCACGCGGAGGAGCGGACCAACCCGGCGGCGAAGCTGGGGTTCGAGCCCGGACAGGTGGTCCAGGAGATCGGCTACGACGACGACGTCGAGCAGGAGCTCCGTGAGGCAATCGAGGCCGTCATCGGCCAGGATCTCGTAGACGAGGACTACGACGACGTCGCCGACGCCGTACTGCTGTGGTTCCGCGACGAGGACGGAGACCTCACGGATGCGCTGGTCGATGCCATCGGCCTGATCGAGGAGGGCGGGGAGATCTGGCTCCTGACGCCCAAGACCGGCCGGGACGGCTACATCGAGCCCAGCGACATCAACGAGGCCGCCCAGACCGCGGGCCTCTCGCAGACCCGGAGCATCAGCATCGGCAAGGACTGGAGCGGCCACCGCCTGGTCACCCCGAAGGCGGCCAAGTCCGCCAAGCGCTGAGCCCCTCCACAGCCCCCAGGGCCCCCGCCGACACCGGTCGGCGGGGGCCCTGTGCGTAGGGTGGGACCCGACTGGGACCCACCCGACCACCGAAGGGATGCTTTCTGACATGGCGATCGAGGCGATCGAGGCCACCGGGACGACGGAGCCGCTCCAGGTCGGCACCAAGGCCCCGGACTTCGAGCTGAAGGACAACCACGGACGCACCGTCTCGCTCGCGGACTTCCGCGGCGAGAAGAACGTCGTGCTCCTCTTCTACCCCTTCGCCTTCACCGGCGTGTGCACGGGCGAGCTGTGCGCGCTTCGCGACGAGCTGCCGACGTTCGTCAACGACGACACCCAGCTGCTCGCCGTCTCCAACGACTCGATCCACACGCTGCGCGTCTTCGCCGAGCAGGAAGGCCTGGAGTACCCGCTGCTGTCGGACTTCTGGCCGCACGGCGAGGTCTCGCGCGCCTACGGCGTCTTCGACGAGGAGAAGGGCTGCGCGGTGCGCGGCACCTTCATCATCGACAAGGAGGGCGTCGTCCGCTGGACGGTCGTCAATGGCCTCCCGGACGCCCGTGACCTCAACGAGTACGTCGCGGCGCTCGACACCCTCTGATTCTTCGGCGCAAGTGCCTGCTCACGACGGGAACCGGTCACTAGGATCCAGTCGTTGATCCGATGCCAACGCACGACGGGGGCGCTGCCCCTGGAAACCAATGGAGGGACTCGTGGGAGTCAGCCTCAGCAAGGGCGGCAACGTCTCGCTGACCAAGGAGGCCCCGGGCCTGACGGCAGTCACCGTCGGTCTGGGCTGGGACGTCCGTACCACCACCGGAACGGACTTCGACCTCGACGCCAGCGCCATTCTGGTCAACGCCGAGGGCAAGGTCCGCAACGACCAGGACTTCGTGTTCTTCAACAACCTGAAGAGCGCGGACGGCTCGGTCGAGCACACCGGCGACAACCTCACCGGTGAGGGCGAGGGCGACGACGAGCAGGTCAAGGTCGACCTGGCCAACGTCCCGGCCGACGTCGCCAAGATCGTTTTCCCGGTGTCGATCTACGACGCCGAGACCCGGCAGCAGTCCTTCGGCCAGGTCCGCAACGCGTTCATCCGCGTCGTGAACCAGGCCGGCGGCGCCGAGATCGCCCGCTACGACCTGAGCGAGGACGCCTCGACGGAGACCGCCATGGTCTTCGGCGAGCTGTACCGCAACGGCGCGGAGTGGAAGTTCCGCGCGGTGGGCCAGGGCTACGCCTCGGGCCTGCGCGGCATCGCGCAGGACTTCGGCGTCAACGTCTGACCCGCCGCACCCGGCCCGGCCCGGCCGCAGCCCGGCGGGTGGCCGTGTGCGCCCGGTCCGGTACGTGGCGGCCGGCGGCGCGGCACCCCGGCGGCGCGGCACCCGGCGGTGCGGCACCCCTGGCGGTGCGGCACCTGGCGGTGCGGCCGTCCGGCATCCGGCGGGGTGTCGTCTGCGGCACCCCGCGGGTGGTGGCGCGGGACCCGGCGGGTGGCCGTGCGCGGCTCGTCCGGTACGTGGCGGGCGGCGGCGCGGCGGCGCGCGGCGTCCGGCGGGGCGGCCGCGCGGCACCCGGCGGGGCATGGTCCGCGGCGCGGTGCCGGCCCTCGCGGGGCGGTGCGCGTCGAGCACTCGGCAGGGCGGCGCGGGCGTGGACGGTCCGGAGGGGCGACCGGCCCGTAGGCGCCGTCCGTGGGCCGCGCGTGCCGGGGCAGGTTCGATCGCCGTGCAGTTTCGTCCGGCGCCGCACATCTTCGTGCGGCGCCGGACGTGCCTTACCACCCGCATCGTGACGCGGCCACCGCGCCGTGTCCGAGGCGGGCGACACCGGTCGGCCCGTGCCCATGCCCGGGCCGGGGCTCCGGGGGTCCGGGGAACGTCCCCGGGACAACGCAGCAGCAGATCTCAGGGGAGGATCCACATCATGGGCGTCACGCTCGCCAAGGGAGGCAACGTCTCCCTCTCCAAGGCCGCACCCAACCTCACCCAGGTGCTCGTCGGACTCGGCTGGGACGCGCGCTCCACCACCGGCGCACCGTTCGACCTCGACGCCAGCGCACTGCTCTGCGAGAACGGCAGGGTGCTCGGCGACGAATGGTTCGTCTTCTACAACAACCTCACCAGCCCCGACGGCTCCGTCGAGCACACCGGTGACAACCTCACGGGCGAGGGCGACGGCGACGACGAGTCGCTGATCGTCGACCTCCCCCGCGTACCGGCCCACTGCGACAAGATCATCTTCCCGGTCTCGATCCACGAGGCCGACAACCGGGGCCAGACCTTCGGCCAGGTCAGCAACGCCTTCATCCGCGTCGTCAACCAGGCCGACGGCCAGGAACTCGCGCGGTACGACCTCAGCGAGGACGCCTCCACCGAGACCGCGATGATCTTCGGCGAGCTCTACCGGTACGGCGGAGAGTGGAAGTTCCGCGCGGTAGGACAGGGGTACGCATCGGGGCTGAGGGGCATCGCTCTAGACTTCGGCGTCAATGTTTCTTGAAGCACGTCTCCGGGTTCGTTCGAAGCCCGGCGTGCACGGCGCGGGGGAGACCCGTAACCGTACTTAACACGATTGGGTAGCCAGTGGTTCTGAAAACCTTCGGCTGGTCGTTCGCCGTCACGGCGCTCGGCCTTGCTTTCGCCGCCTGGCAGTGGGGCTGGGAGGCCTTCGGGATCGTACTGATCCTGTCGATCCTCGAAATCTCGCTGTCGTTCGACAACGCGGTCGTCAACGCCGGAATCCTCAAGAAGATGAACGCCTTCTGGCAGAAGATCTTCCTGACGATCGGCATTCTGATCGCGGTCTTCGGCATGCGGCTGGTGTTCCCCGTCGTGATCGTCGCCATCAGTGCCAAGGTCGGCCCCATCGAGGCCGTCCAGCTCGCCATGGACAACCCCGGGCGGTACGAGGACCTCGTCACCGACGCGCACGCGGCCATCGCCGCGTTCGGTGGCATGTTCCTGCTCATGATCTTCCTTGACTTCATGTTCGAGGAGCGCGAGCACAAGTGGCTCAGGTGGCTGGAGCGCCCGGCGGCCAAGCTCGGCAAGGTCGACATGCTGTCGGTCTGCGTCGCCCTGATCGTCCTGCTCCTCACCGCCATCACCTTCGCCACCCAGGCACACACCAGTACCGGCCACGCCGACAAGGCGGCCACCGTGCTGCTGTCGGGTGTGGCGGGCCTGATCACGTACCTCGTCGTCGGCGGCCTCTCCGGCTACTTCGAGGACAAGCTGGAGGAAGAAGAGGAGCGCGAGCACGAGGAGGAGGAGAAGGCCAAGAAGGAGGGCAAGCCCGTCTCCGCGGTCGGCCTCGCCGGCAAGGCGGCCTTCTTCCTCTTCCTGTACCTCGAGGTCCTCGACGCGTCCTTCTCCTTCGACGGCGTCATCGGTGCCTTCGCCATCACCAACCACATCTTCTGGATGGCACTGGGCCTCGGCATCGGCGCCATGTACGTCCGGTCGCTCACCGTCTACCTGGTCCGCCAGGGCACCCTGGACGACTACGTCTACCTGGAGCACGGCGCGCACTACGCGATCGGCGCGCTCGCGGTCATCCTGCTCATCACGATCCAGCACGAGATCAGCGAGCTCATCACCGGCACCATCGGTGTGTTCCTGATCGCCGCGTCCTTCCTGTCCTCCGTGCGCCGCAACAAGGCACTGCAGGCGGCGGGCCAGGAGGACAAGACGCACGTCGCTGTGTGACATTCGCCGGGGCCCGTCGGAGTGTGACGGCCCCGGTATCGAGGAACGCTTCCGATGCGGGGCGGCCGGGTGCTCCCGGCCGCCCCGCCGCGTATCCACGCGTACACGCGGATCCATGAAAAACCGGACGACTGGGGGTGGGGCATGGCCTTCTGGGACAACCTGTGGCGGAACAACGCCGCGCAGTTCGACTCGGGCAGCGCCTCGACGAACGCCATCGACCTGACCAAGCGCCGCCCGTCCGTCTCGCTCACCAAACAGGGCGCGGCGACCGGCAACCTGCGCGTCAACCTCTCCTGGCGGATGCGCACCTCCGACATCGAGGGCCGCTCCAAGCACAGCGGCCGGCTGCTGCGGCACCCCCTCAAACTCTTCAAGCCCGATGTGGTCCAGGCCCACACCCAGGGCGTGGTCAATGTGGACCTGGACATCGGCTGTCTGTACGAGCTGAAGGACGGCACCAAGGGCGTGGTCCAGCCGCTCGGCAGCTTCTTCGGGGACCTCAACTCACCGCCGTACGTGAAGCTCAGCGGCGACGACCGGTTCGGCGCACCGTCCGGCGAGACGATCTTCGTCAACCTCGACCATCGCGACGCGATCAAGCGCCTGCTGTTCTTCGTCTACATCTACGACCAGACACCGGCGTTTGACCGTACGCACGCCACGATGACGCTCTACCCGAGCAACGGCCCGCGCATCGAGATAGAGCTCGACGAGCGCGCGCCGCAAGCCCGTTCGTGCGCGGTGTTCATGCTGGAGAACGTCAAGGGGGAGCTGGTGGTACGGCGGGAGGTGCGGTTCGTGTACGGCTTCCAGGCCGAACTGGACCGGCTCTACGGGTGGGGCCTGCAGTGGGGGCGCGGCTTCAAGGCCGGCAAGGTCTGAAGCCGTTACGAACGGACGAACTGCGGGCCCATCGGCGGCAGCCGGAAGTTCGGATCCGGCGCGGGCGCGGCGGCCGCGGCGGGCTGCGGATAGCCGTACGCGGGCTGCGCCGAACCGGCCTGCGGGTAGCCGTACGCGGGCTGCGGTGAACCGGCCTGGGGATAGCCGTACGCCGGAGCCGGAGCCGGAGGCGGGGGCGACGCGGGCGGTGCCGGAGGTGTCGGAGGTGTCGTGGGGGCGGCGGGCACCGTGGTGGTGGGCGCGGTCGCCGACGCGTCCGTCGCTGCCGCCGCGCCGTCCCGCGCCGCCTGCCCGTCCGCCTCCCGGGCCTCTCCCGCCCCGCCGGACCCCTCGGCCTCCTCGGCCCCCTCGCCCTCCTCGGCCTCGTCCACCGAGATCCCGAACGCCGTGGCCAGGCCGATCAGCCCCGTCGGATACCCCTGCCCCACCGCACGGAACTTCCAGCCCTCCCCGCGCCGGTACAGCTCGCCGCAGATCATGGCCGTCTCCTCGCCGGTCTCCGGCTTCACCTCGAAGACGGCCAGCGGCTCCGTGGCGCCCGAGCCCGCGTCGTACAGCAGGATCCGCAGATCCCGTACGCGGTCGAAGGTGTCCCCGTCCGACGACGCCGCCAGCACCACCTGGTCCACCGACGGATCCAGCGCCGTCAGGTCGGCCTCGACCGTGTCGGTCAGCCCCTCCGGGACCCGCTTCTTCGGCAGCCGCCGCACCAGCCCGGACGGGTGGCGTGGCTGGTTGTAGAAGACGAAGTCCTCGTCCGAACGCACCTGCCCGTCGGTGCCGAGCAGCAGGGCGGAAGCGTCCACGTCCGGCACTCCGGGTCCGGGGGTCCAGCACAGTACGGCCCGTACGGCCGCGGCATCGAGCGGGACGTTCGAGCCCTTCAGCATGGCGTGCGTCATGTCCGACATCCTGCCTGGCCGCCCACGCCGCGGACAACGCGGGGGCCGCGCGGCAGGGGCGAGAAGCGGACGAGTTACCTGAAGTTCATGCCCGGGGGGAACCCGTGACACCGGTCCCTACGTACTATTACCGGCCACATGTCGTCAGGGCCGTCAAGGCAGTACGGGGGATACTCATGCGTCATTTCGGGCACATCCCGGCCACTGCCCGGGCCGGGCTCTTCCACCGGGAGCCGTGCGAGTTCGGCGCGGACTCGCCGGCGCGCGTCCTCGCCGCCGCCCTCGGTGCCACGCTCTACAGCCCCGCCACCCGGCCACGGCTCGCCGACGACGTGATGAAGCAGGTGAGCCGGGGCGTCGTGTCGATGGTGCTGTGCCTGGAGGACTCCATCGAGGACGGCGAGGTCGCCGGGGCGGAGGAGAACCTCGTACGCCAGTTCACCGACCTATACGAACGGGACGGTGAACCGCCTCTGCTCTTCATCCGCGTCCGGCAGGCCGAACAGATGGCCGACCTGGTGCGGCGGCTCGGGCCGGCCGCACCGCTGCTGTCCGGATTCGTGCTGCCCAAGTTCACCGAGGAGCGCGGCGGGCCCTTCATGGAGGCGCTTACCGTGGCCGAGAATCTCTGCGGGCGGCGGCTTTTCGCCATGCCCGTACTGGAGTCGCCCGAGCTGCTCCACCTGGAGACCCGGCACGAGACGCTCGCCGGTATCGGCAGGATCGTCGACAAGTACCGGGACCGGGTCCTCGCACTGCGCCTCGGCGTCACCGACTTCTGCTCCGCGTACGGGCTGCGCCGCTCGCCCGACATGACGGCGTACGACGTGCAGATCGTCGCCGGCGTCATCGCGGACGTCGTCAACGTGCTGGGCCGATCCGACGGCACCGGCTTCACGATCACCGGCCCGGTGTGGGAGTACTTCCGCCTCCAGGAGCGCATCTTCAAGCCACAGCTGCGGCGCAGCCCCTTCATGGAGCAGCGCGCCGACGAGCTGCGCACCGCGCTGATCGAACACGACCTGGACGGGCTGCTGCGGGAGATCGAGCTGGACCGGGCCAACGGGCTGCTGGGCAAGACCTGTATCCACCCCTCCCACGTGCTGCCGGTGCACGCGCTGTCCGTCGTCAGCCACGAGGAGTACAGCGACGCCCAGGACATCCTGCGGCCGGAACGGGGCGGCGGCGGGGTGCTGCGCAGCGCGTACACGAACAAGATGAATGAAGTGAAGCCCCACCGTGCGTGGGCCGAGCGGACCCTTCAGCGGGCGGAGGTCTTCGGCGTGGCGAAGGAGGACGTCGGCTTCGTGGAGCTGCTCACCGCGGGGCTGGTCAAGTGAGGGAGAACGGGAACGTGGCGGTCTGGTCGGGTACGTGGGTGTCGGAGCGGCTCGGGATCGAGCTGACCGGCGACCAGCGGTTGCGTGAGCTGCTGGGCCTGGCGCTGCGGCGCAACCCGAAGCGGGCGCACCTGCTCGTCTCCAACGTGCTCGGCAAGCACGTCCCGCAGAGCCCGGGCGTGGTGTGGCGGTCGGGTTACGACCTGGGCGTACGGGTACGGGAGCTGCTCGGGCCCGACGACTCCGCGCGGGCGGTGGTGCTCGGGTACGCGGAGACGGCGACCGGCCTCGGCCACTCGGTCGCCGACGGCCTGGGCACCGCCCCGTACCTGCACTCCACGCGCCGCCCGGTGCCCGGGGTGGAGCGGGCGGGCGGCTTCGAGGAGGCCCACTCGCACGCCACCTCGCACCTCCTCCTGCCCGAGGACCCGGCGCTGCTGGCGGGACCAGGACCGCTGGTGCTGGTCGACGACGAGTTCTCCACCGGCAACACGGTGCTCAACACGGTACGGGCCCTCCACGCGCGCTACCCGCGCGAGCGGTACGTGGTCGTCGCGCTCGTCGACATGCGCTCGGCCGCCGACCGGGACCGGCTCGCGGACTTCGCCGCCGAGATCGGCGCGCGCGTGGACCTGGTGACCCTGGCGGCGGGAACGGTCCGGCTCCCGGACGGTGTCCTGGAACGCGGCCAGGCGCTGGTGGCTCAGCACGAGGCGCCGGGCGCGGCGCGGGCGGCGGGCGCGGCGGGTGTGGCGTCGGCGGTGGGCGCGGCGCGGGTGGCGGGCGCGGCGGGTGTGGCATCAGCGGCGGGCGGGGCCGGTGTGGCGCGGGCGGCGGGTGTGGCGGGCGCGGTCGACGTGGCCGCGGTGGCGGGCGGCGGTGGCCGGCCGGCGGATGCGGCGACCGGCGCGGGCGGTACCGACGTGGCGGGCGGTGCGGCTGGTTCGCCGGGCGGTGAGCGTCCCGGCGATGGGGCCGCGCCCGGCGGGGGTCGTACCACCTCCGTGCGGCGCGTCGAGCTCGGGTGGCCCGACGGCGTACCGGACGGCGGCCGGCACGGTTTCACGCCTGCCCACCGCGCCCGCCTGAACGCCGCGCTCCCCGCCATGGCCGCCCGCGTCGCCGACGCGCTGGGCCTCACGCCGGGCACCCAGGACGCCGCCCGGGAGACAGCGGACCCCGCGCCCCACGGCGAGGGTGATCTGCCGCGCGTGCTGGTGCTCGGGTGCGAGGAGCTGATGTACGCGCCGCTCGCGCTGGGCGTCGCACTCGAAAAGCTCGGCCGCGCCGACGTCCGGTTCTCGACCACCACCCGCTCGCCCGTCCTCGCCGTCGACGACCCCGGCTACGCGATACGCACCCGGCTCGTCTTCCCCGCCCACGACGCACCCGCCGACGGCCCCGGCGACCGGTACGCCTACAACGTCGCGGGCGCCGCCTTCGACGCGGTCGTCGCCGTCGTCGACTCGGCCGCCGACACCCCCGCGCTCCACGCCCCGGACGGCCTCCTGGCCCAGCTCGCCGCGCACATACCGCACGTACTGCTCGCCGTCGTACCGTCCTACGCCCCCGCCCTCGCCCATGCGCCCGCCCCCGTCCCCGCCGAAAGGGCCCCCATGCTGCCCGAGCCTCTCCGAGGCCCCGCCTTCTCCTCCTACGCCCCCGAGGAGGTCGGCTGGCTCCTCCAGGACCTCTCGGACGTCGAGCTGGAGGCGCCGACCGAGGAGCGCGAGGAGGCGATCCAGAGTGGCGGCGCCCACTACGCCGAGTCGCTGCCCGTCGAATACCAGCCCAGCGACCGCTACCAGGCCCTCTTCCACACAGCCCTCGACACCTCCGCCGCCCGCATCGCCCGCGCCGTCGGCACCGTCACCGAGACGGTCCTCGCCGAGCGGTCACCGCGCCCCGTGCTCGTGTCGCTGGCCCGCGCCGGCACCCCCGTCGGCGTACTCATGCGCCGCTGGGCCCTTCACCGCCACGGCCTCGACCTGCCCCACTACGCCGTGTCCATCGTGCGCGGCCGGGGCATCGACGCCAACGCGCTGCGCTGGCTCCAGCAGCACCACGACCCCGCCGACGTCGTGTTCGTCGACGGCTGGACCGGCAAGGGCGCCATCACCCGCGAGCTGGCCGCCGCCCTGGCGGATTTCCCCGGCTTCGACCCCGAGATCGCCGTCCTCGCCGACCCCGGCTCGTGCGTGCGCACCTACGGCACCCGCGAGGACTTCCTCATCCCGTCCGCCTGCCTCAACTCCACCGTCTCCGGCCTGATATCGCGCACCGTGCTGCGCGCCGACCTCGTCGGGCCGCACGACTTCCACGGCGCGAAGTTCTACCGCGACCTCGCCGGCGCCGACGTGTCCAACAGCTTCCTGACCACCATCACCTCCCACTTCGACGAGGTCGCGACCGCCGTCGACGCCGACGTCAAGGAACTCCTCGCCACCGACCGCACCCCCACCTGGGCGGGCTGGGCCGCCGTCGAGCGGATCAGCGAGGAGTACGGCATCCACGACGTCAACCTGGTCAAGCCCGGTGTCGGCGAGACCACCCGCGTCCTGCTGCGCCGCGTCCCCTGGAAGATCCTCGCGCAGCGCGGCGCGGGCGCCGACCTCGACCACGTACGGCTGCTGGCCGAACAGCGCGGCGTCCCGGTCGAGGAGGCCGACGACCTGCACTACACCTGCGTCGGACTGATCCACCCGAAGTACACCCGGGGCGCGACAGGCGCCGACGGCAAGGCGGTGGCGCACCGATGACCGTGACCACCCTCATCGCCAGCGACCTCGACCGCACCCTCATCTACTCCGCCGCCGCCCTCGGCCTGACCATGCCGGACGCCGAGGCGCCACGCCTGCTGTGCGTCGAGACGTACCAGCACAAGCCGCTGTCGTACGTGACGGAGACCGCCGCCGCGCTGCTGACCGAACTGCCGCGCCACGCCGTCTTCGTACCGACCACCACCCGCACCCGCGAGCAGTACCACCGCATCCGGCTCCCCGGACCGCCACCGCGGTTCGCGATCTGCGCCAACGGCGGGCACCTGCTGGTCGACGGCGTCTCCGACCCCGACTGGCGGCGCACGGTCGGCGCCCGCCTCGCCGACGAGTGCGCCACGCTCGACGAGGTCCGCGCCCACCTGCTGGCCGTCGCCGACCCGGCCTGGCTGCTGAAGGAACGCGTCGCGGAGGACCTCTTCGCCTATCTGGTCATCGAGCGCGCCCTGCTGCCCGACGGCTGGATGAAGGAACTGGCCGCCTGGGCAGGGCCACGCGGCTGGGCCGTCTCCCTCCAGGGACGCAAGGTGTACGCCGTCCCCCAGCCGCTCACCAAGAGCGCCGCCGTCCGCGAGGTCGCCCGCCGCGCCGGGGCGGACCGTGTGCTGGCCGCCGGCGACTCGCTGCTCGACGCCGACCTGCTGCTCGCCGCCGACCGGGGCTGGCGGCCCGGCCACGGGGAACTCGCCGAGAGTGGCTGGAGCGCCGGCCACGTGGACGTACTGGAGGAGCGCGGCGTGGTGGCGGGGGAGGAGATCCTGCGCCGGTTCAGCTCCGCCGTACGCCCGTCCCCGGCCTGAGGACCCGGACTCCCACGAACGCCACCACCGCGGCCACCGCCACCACCAGGACCGCCTTCGAGTACAGCGACACGTAGTGGGTGACCTGCTCCCAGTTGTCGCCCAGCGCGTAACCGGCGAGGACGAACGCGGTGTTCCAGATCGCACTGCCGAGCGTCGTCAGCCCCAGGAACACCGGCAGCGGCATGCGCTCGATGCCGGCCGGGACGGATATGAGGCTGCGGAAGACCGGGATCATCCGCCCGAAGAACACCGCCTTGGTGCCGTGCCGCGCGAACCACGCCTCCGTACGCTCGACGTCGGCGGCCTTGACCAGCGGCAGCCTGCTCGCCACGGCGATCGTCCGCTCCCGGCCGAGCAGCGCCCCCACTCCGTACAGCGCCAGCGCGCCCATGACCGAGCCGGCCGTCGTCCACAGCAGCGCGGCGACCAGGCCGATCCGCCCGGTCGCGGAGGCGAACCCGGCCATCGGCAGGATCACCTCGCTGGGCAGCGGCGGGAAGAGGTTCTCCAGGGCGATGGCGAGTCCGGCGCCGGGCGCGCCGAGGGTGTCCATGAGGCTGTTGATCCAGCGTTCCATGGGGCCACGCTAGGGAAGCGGAGCTGAAGGCTTCCTGAAGGTTTCCTGCAGGCCGCGGGCGCGGGTCGGACGGGGCGTACAACCGCAGCTGGGGCTCGTGAGTCTGGGATGCCGAAGACAATCATGTACATGGTCCTGGGGGGCTCATGGAAGAGCAACACGACGAGGTGCCCGGGGCGATGTCACCGCTGGCGCCCGAAGCCCGCAGGAAGACGCCTGACCTCCCGCCGGACGGAGACGAGGGCGCGGGTGGAGACGGGGACGGGGACGCGGGTCCGGGTGCGGCCGGGCCCGCGCGCCGGGGCAGGGCCGTCGTTCTGTGGGCAACGGCCGCCGTGATCGGCCTCGTCGCGGGCGTGGTCGTCGGGTACGGCGTGCAGGCACAGCGCGCGCCGACCCCCTTGCCTCCGCTGGCCCAGCCGGATGTGACCCATCCGGCCGCCCCCTTGCCGAAGGGCAAGGAACCGCGGCCGCTCTCCGTCGCGGAGGACCGGAGCCGGAGGACCGACGGGGACCTGCGGAAGCTGCTGATCGGCAAGCCGAAGGGGGCGAGGAACGCCGTGGTGCCCACGTTCCGTAAGGGTGTTCTGCCGTCCGACGGCTGGCTGTCCCCGGACGGCTACGCGCGTGAATACGTCGACGAGGGCTCAATGTTCCAGTACTACGTCCGGCGGGACATCCGACGGGTCGCCGCCGCCGACTGGGTGGGCGGCGGGTCCGACGAGCAGGTGGCGATCCGGCTGGTGCAGTTCCGGCCGGGCGCGTTCGGTGGCGCGGACTGGTACGCGGAGTCCCAATTGGCGTACATGCCGAAGTCCAGGGGCGCGGGCAACCCCGGGCGCCCCATCAAGGGCAGCTCGAACGGGCGCTACTTCGTCTTCTCCACGGAGGGTGGGTCTCGTGGTGGGAGCCACCACGCACGTGCGCTCGGCTACCGCGGTGACGTCATGTTCGACATCCACATCTTCGACGCGGACCCGATCAACGAGACGGCCATCCGGTCGCTCGCCGAACGTCAACTGGAGCGACTGTGAACGGCGACAGGGGGACACCGCACCGGCTCGGACGCAAGCTCACCAGATACCTTCCCGTCGTTCTCGCCCTCGCGGTGACCGGCGGCGGACTGGTCTGTACCCACCTCATCGTCGACGGAGCGGACCGGACCGCTGCCACGGCCTACTGGCCCGCCGAGAGCGCCACTCCGACAGCGAGTACGGAACCACCAGGCGGTGACCGGCCGGTTGGGCGGACCGATACCGAACTCAGCCGGATGCTCCTCCCCGTGCCCGACGGCTACCGACTCGGACCGGACATCGGCGAGCACGGCAATGACACTGCCCTCAGTGGCGTACAGGCCACCGCGCTGCTCAGGGAGAGGGCGGGGGAGGGTCTGACCGGCGCGGAGCGCCGCGAACGCGACGAGTACTACGGGAAGCTGCGGCTCAAGGGGATCGCCGTGCGTTCCTACGCGAACGACACCAACGACCTCGTCATGGAAACCATGATCATCCGCATGGGCGACAAGAAGGCCGTGCAGGAAACATACGCGCTCCAGACCGGGCTCTACGAAGCCCTCGGCATCTTCCGCGCCGGACCGAAGGTGGACGGCCGGCACACAGCCGCCTGCTACCTGCGACCGGAGGACAAGGGTTTCAAGCTCGACAGCATGACCTGCGTCGCCGTCCATGGTGAGCTGCTGCTCAACATGCGCGCGTACGGCTCGAAGCCCTTGGCCACCACCACGGCCGTCAAGCTGCTCGAAGAACAGCTCGGCCACATCGCGTACCCGGCGGTGACCGCATGACCGAGCCCACCACGGAGAGCCGGCAGGCCCCGGACGCACCTGCCACAGACGCCGCAGACGCCGTTCCGGACCGACCGGCGCCGATGGCACCCACCACCGGACAGGAACCGCCGCTGCCCGTGGGACAGCAAGCCGCCGCCCCGCAGCGCACCGACCGTCGCGCCCTGCGGGCTCTTGCCCGGTGGACCGCCGCCGTCATGGTTCTCGCGGGGGCGGCCGCCGCGACGGCGCTTCCCCTCATCGCCCTCGACCGGTCCGACGTGCCCGGCCTCGCCACCACGAGCGACGGACGATGGGACTACCCGCGGCTGACTCTCCCTGCTCTGCCCTCCGGATCACCCCTGCCTCTCGCCGAGGAGAACGAGGCCGGCATCCACCACGCCGATCTGCGCGCGCTGCTCCTCCCGGCGCCCGCCGGCGCGACGCCCGACACGAAGCTCAATGGAGGGTGGACGAGCATCGAGCGGTACGCGGCGGAGTACGACACGACGTGGCGTGCGTCCCTGCGGCAGCACCTGACCGACTCCACGCTGCGGCACATCGCCGCCCGGGGCTGGACGATGCCCGACGGCACCAACGCCCGGGTCTACCTGCTGCGCTTCACCACGCGCCACCACGCCGATCGCTTCGTCAAGGACGGGCTGAAGCTGATGAGCGGCCAATACCAGACCGCACCGTTGAACAGGGCACGCGACAGCGGAATCGACGGCGACTGGGACAGCTCGGGCGCACCCGACGACGTACAGCAGTACGCCTTCACGGAACGTCCGCCGTACGGCGCGGAGCAGACCCGCCACGCATACTTGCCGGTCGGCGACACCGTCGCGTTCCTCGTCCACGAGAAGCAGGGCGGTGCGGCGGCGGTCCCGTTCCACCAGTCGATGATCCTGCAGACACAACTGCTGACCTGAAGACCTGTCCGGGCCCTCACGCGCCAGGCCCCCACCGACCACGCGATCGGCGCCAGTGCCGAGCCATCCGAGATCGCCCGGACAGGCCCTGAGCGGCTGGGGGCGGATCAGCCGCAGCACCCGCCGCCGCAGCATCCGCCGCCCCCGCCCTGGGACGGCGCGGGGGCGCCGCCCTTGGCCGTGCCGCCGACCGCGACGGCGGACAGCAGCTTGACGGTGTCGTCGTGCCCGGCGGGGCAGGCGGCGGGGGCCGACGACTGGGCCATGGGGCGGTTCAGTTCGAAGGTGTCTCCGCAGGTGCGGCAGCGGTACTCGTAGCGAGGCATGGCCCCAGATTAACCGCGCGGTCAGTGCCCGCTGCCCCGCTCTTCCCGAATCATTTCGACCACCCGCGCCACCGCCGCCCGCACCGCGGCGGTTTCGGTCAGGAAGTGCCAGTAGTCGGGGTGGCGGCCCTCCAGCCCGCCGATGGCCCGCTCCAGCCGGGCCACCGCATCGTCCAGGGGGCGGGCGTGCCGGGGATCGGGGGTGTGCCGGCCCGCCATGGCGAGCCGCTGGGCGTCCCGGATGGCGAAGCGGGTGCGCTGGATCTCGGCCTGCGGGTCCTTGGAGACGGCGTTCAGCCGGTTCAGCCGGTCACCCGCGGCCGAAACGGCCTCGTCGGCGCTGTTCAGCAGGGCCCGTACGGTCGAGAGCAGGGCCGTCGCGTCGGCCCAGCGCTGCTCCTCGCGGGCCTTGGCCGCCTCGTGGAGCTTCTCCTCGGCCTGGCGGACGCTCCTGGCGGCCTGCTCGGGGACGGGCTGGAGGTCCTGCCAGCAGGCGGCGCTGAAGCGGCGCCGCAGCTCGCTGAGGACGGGCTCGACGGAGGCGGCGCGGTTGGCAAGGGCCTGGGCGCGCGTCCGGAGCGACACCAGCCGCTTGTCGGTCTCGGCGGCCCGCTCGGGCAGCCGTTCCGCCTCCGTGCGCACCGCTTCGGCGTCCCGCAGCACCCGGTCGGCCCGCTGCAGCGTCTCGGCGACACCGTGCTGCCCGGCGCCCTGGTTGAGCTTGGTCAGCTCCGGGGCGAGGGCGGCGAGCCGCGCCGCGAGATCATCGGCGCGCAGCCCGGAGCCGCGCACCGTGTCGAGAGCATTACTCGCGGAAAGGAGCGCCGCTCTCGCCCGCTCGACGGCCGGCGCCAGCCGCGCCAGCTGGGTCTCCGCCTTGTCGAGCAGCGGCCCGAGCCCCTGCTCGAACCTCTCCAGCTCCCCCTTCACCCGTACGAGGTCGTCCTTGGCCCGGTGCAGCTCACCGCGCGCCCGCGAGGCGACGGAGGCCTCCAGATCGTCCCGGTCGAGGTCGTAGGCGTCGACGGCGGTGATGTACGCATGGCTCACCTCGTCGATCCGCCGCCCCAGCGCGGCGAACTCGTCCACCGCCCGGCGCGCCCCCGGTGACGCGTCCACCGCCGTGATCGTCTCGATCGAGATCCGCAAGTCCCGCTGGGCGGTGTCCAGCTCGTAGAACGCCGCCGCGGCCGCGTCCTTCGCCGCCTGCGCGTCCGCCCGCTGGCTCTCCCCGCGCCCGCCGAACCAGCGCCGCGTACCGCCCCCGGCGAAGGCCCCCGGCAGCGCGGCGACCACCAACGGCACCGGCAACAACATCAACGCGAGCACATCCTTCACGTACCGCCGCGCGTGTGTCGCCGTCACATCCGCTCCCGTGCCGTGTGTCCGCCGCTGACCGGTTCATTCTCCCACCAGTAAGGACGAACACACTGGCCGTTTAGTTCGCGCTTCGCACGGTGACTTGCCCGTTGTCGCTGCGCGCCTCGACCACGTGCCCGCTGCGGTCGTCGGCCGGCACCCCCACCTCCACCTCCCCGTTGGCGCTCCCCGCCTCCACGGCGTACCGCGTGTCCCCGCCCGGCAGTTCGACGGCGATGTCACCGTTGTCGTTCACGGCCTCCACCCGGTCCGGCACGGCCCCGAGCGCCAGCCGTATCTCCCCGTTCCCCGCCCGCGCCACCACGCTCTTCGAGGTCGCCCCCTCCACCCGTACGTCCCCGTTGTCGCTCCGCAATTCCAACGGACCGCCCGCGTCCCGCACGGTCACCGTTCCGTTGTCCGACGTGACCTTGAGCGCCGTGTCGAACCCCTCGGCCGTCACATCCCCGTTGTCGCCCTCCACCGTCACCGCCACCCCACGCGGCACCCGCACCTCATGCCGCGCCTCGCAGTCACTCACCACCGCGTCGCACTCCACCCGCAACGTCAGCCGGCCGCCCTCCAGCTTCCACACCGGCGCGGGCCCGTCCCCGAGCACCGCCCACCCGTCGACCTGCCGGGTCACCTCCACGTCCTTCACATCCGCCGGCACCAGCACCAGCTCCGAGTCGTCCGAATCCACCACCAGCGTCTCGCCCCGGAACGCGAACGCCTTCCGCTCCACCGGCGCCCCCTCCACACCGGCACCCCCACACCCCCCGAGCCCCAGCACGACCCCGCCGACAACACCAACCACCCAGATCCGACGCACACCCACGACGCCTCCCCCGCTCGTTCCTACCTGTCCCCCTCACGCTACGTATCCACCCGGCTCCACCACGATCCGGCCACCCACCCTCCCGCAAGTAGGGCTACCCCCCGGCCCCACCGCCCCGGGAGCCCGGGAGGCCGGGTTTGCAGGATCCACCCATGCGCCATGTACCCTGTTCACTCAATCCACGGGTGCGTAGCTCAGGGGTAGAGCGCTGCTCTTACAAAGCAGATGTCGGCGGTTCGAAACCGTCCGCGCCCACAGGACGAAGGCCCCCAGCCGATCATGGCTGGGGGCCTTCGACATCCGTACCCGACATCAACGGCCGTGGTCACCGGCGGTCGGGACGCCTCTTGAGCAGCCGGTCCATGTGACCATCAGCGCGATCCGGCTGGGCCCAGGGATCTCCACCACCATCCAAGTCCGGATCACGCGAGTGCCGGCCGTGGTGGGCTGAGGCGGGGAACTCCCGTCCCGTCCGCCATCGGGTCCCAGGAGAAGCCGAGCAGACCGCACCCGCTCCACGGTGTGGGGGTCGACGGCAGACGAAACGTAGGGCCAGCGGACATACGACCCGTGACAGCTCCAGTCCAAAGCCGCTCCACCGACCTGTGGCGGTAGGTTGCCGTGAGTTGATCAACGCCTCGACATCAAGTCACGTGGCACAGCCTTCTATGCCTTGACCGATGCGGCCGATCTGGCGGCCTGCTCGATCTTCGCGCAGTAGGCGTCGCGGGCTTCCTCATCGATCTGCATCTCGTGTTCGGGCCGCATCCCGGTTCGGCCATCGACGTCTTCGCGCAGGATGTCGGCGTGCCCGGCATGCCGGTTGGTCTCGCCGAGGACGTGGACCATGATGGCGAACAGGTTCGTGTTGGGATAAGGCTCCAGCCACCACGGCACGTGGCCGGGGGCGTCGAGGGGAAGCTCGTTGATCGTCGCGTCCGAGTGTTCCCACGTGCGCCGGTAGAACTCGATAATCTGATCGCGGTTCTCGTCCGCAGTCGCCCACAGATCGCTGCCGTTGTGATCCTGCCACCGAGGCAGCGGTTCCGGGGAAGAGCGGTCGAAGACCTCGCCGAAGTACCTGGCCTCGACGCTGGCCACGTGTTTGACCAGGCCGAGGAGGTTGGTCCCGGTCGCTGTCAATGGTCGGCGGGCGTCGTATTCGGACAAGCCGTCAAGCTTCCAGAGCAGCGCCTCGCGGTCCCGCCGCAGTCTCCCGTGCAGGGTGTCCTTGGCGAATTCATCGATCATGCGGCATGAGCCTGTCATGGACTACTCGCGGCCTCAAGATCCCGTACGTGGACCGCAACGACCGGAAGAGCCGAAGCCCGGTCATGGCCACTGTCCTGAGCTGCCGCAAGAAGCTCGCAGAACTTGCCACGTGAGACGACCTCTTAGGTGTCGCGCACCAGGTCCGCACCACGTGACGGGCTGATCGGCGTGGCCCTGCTCCAGAGCTCTTCCGCGTGCTCGGCGAACCTGTCGAACATCCCGCCCGCCCCTTGGCGGCGCAGATGGAGCAGCGGCGAGTCATGGCCCACGAGGCGAGCGAGGTGCGGCGTGACGAGGACATCCTCATCGAAGCGGAACACAGACAGCGACACGTGGTTCACAGCATCCTCGGCGCAGCTGATCCTGGTTTCCAGACCCGGGAGGGGCCCGAGGCGTTCGAGGTGCTCCAGAGTGATCCTGATCCGCGTGGACACGCTCAGGGCGACATTCTCGATGACCTCCCGCTGGCGCGTCACCTCACCCGCCGGGTCCCCGAGCATGAATCGCACCCGGCATCCCTCGTCGAGCTTGCGCCGCAGGGTCTCTCCGAAGGCCGGCTGCTCCAGCCACACGAAGTAGTTCGTGTACCCCGCCATGAAGATCTGCTCGCTGGCGCCATCGATCAGCTCGCTCCACACCGTCGACGGGCAGGCGGACCTGTACGGGTACGCGTGGACGACCTCGCGGTCGTGACCCGACTTCACACGGTCCTGCACGGCCTTCGGCCAGATCATCTCTTCGTCCACCCTCAATGCCTGACAGGCGTCGACACGGTTCTTTGCATGGGGTACCAGCTCAGCGTCGGCCAACCACCGCTCCACCGTCTTGGGCGTCACGCCAATACGCGCGGCGAGCTTGCGGGGACTCAGCTGTGCGTCCGCCATAGCGGATCGTAAAGCGAGGTTCAGGACTTCCCCCTACGACATTTGGGCCTTCTCGCACCGTAGCGGCATACCGCCCAACTGTCGCCGGACCAACTGGAGATACGTCCATAAGGGGCCTGCATCCTCACGCCCATGAGCCACCCGAAGACGTGGATGGAAGCCCCCATCGACCTGCCGCTCCCTCCAACACCACCTGTCCCCGTGGAGGGGTGCGAAACCTGCGCCACGTGCGCGACACAACGGCTCGCCGCCAGAGCGAAAGGCGACTACTCGCTGGCCACGGACGCGTCCGTGGAAATCCGCACCCACCCCCATGCCACCCGGGATGCCCTATGACAGATCTGAGCGTGCCCCAGTGGCGCGTCGGCCGCGCAGCCGCCGACGCCGCGAGCACCGCGCTGAAGGACGCCCTCGCGAGACTGGGCATCCACGAACGCCACTACCGCCCACATCCGCCCCGTTGTCTCCGGCACCGGAACGCCCTACGTCTACATCGGCCTCATGAACGCGGACACCGCACAACGACTCGCCGAGTCCCTGGAAGCGAGGCCACATGACCGCCGCGCTCCATGAGTGAACCTGCGGCCGTCAACGGCCGAGGCGCCGAGGACACTTGCGACGGCCGGACTCGGTACCAGCGCGGTAGAACTTTCCCTACTTCATCAAGGCCCGCGCACGGTGCGGGCGCGCGCCGCCTCGACGGCGCGGCCCGGCCACTGTCTTCGCCCGGCCTGGCTGCGCCAGGCGGCGCGCCGCGTGCTGCGGGCGAAGAGCGGGAAACCCGCTGGGGTTGGGGCGGTCGACTCCACGGCTTTAGGCAGCCACCATGGGGCGAGCCACTAAGCTCATGGCCACGGTCTCTCGTGGTGTGCCCACGCCCTGGCGAGCCGTGCCCGGCCCCACCAGCAGGCCGTCCGTCCGTTCAGGCACGAGGACAGAGTGGCGGGGTGGCAGGGCCTGAATGCTCACAGTTCTGTGAGCGCTGTGAGTGTCTCCTGCAGGCCGATCCGTGCCGCCATGCGGCTGAGGGAGTCAGGCGTCCGCCGAGCGGTGTGCAGGAGCCCGGTGATGGCCTCCCGCGTTCCGGGGAGGTACCGGGTCTGCTCCGGCGCGGCACGCCGCGCCTCGACAAGATGCCGCAGTGCCGTGTCGGCGTGGCCGGTCTCCATCTCCACCACAGCGCGATCGACGAGGAAGCGCGGACGCCTTGAGGTGAGCGTTGACGGGGGCAGCTTCTGCTTCCGTACCTGCTTCAGCGCCTCGTCGAACTGCTTTATGGTGATGGAGGCGCCCATCTCGTGGGGCGCGACGTTCATGTATCCGTATGGACAGCCGTGCCGGCGGGCTTCGACTCCATCAACGAGTGGGCACTCGGGCTGACGTCGAATTTTGTCGTGGGCGTGGTGGCGGAGGGCATCGGGAAGCGCATCCCCACCGTGATGATGCCGTGCGTGAGCGCGGCCTACGCCCAGCACGGCCCTCGGCCAGTCGGTGGAGACACTCCGGTCGACGGGTGTGACGGTTCTGTACGGCGAGGGCGGATCGGTGCGAACCAGCCGGCCAAGGGCGCCCGGAAGGGTACCCGTGGGCGCTGGTCCTGGAGGCTGTCGAGCGCTGTGCGGCAGGGCCTGCCTGAGGCAGGCCTCCAGACGGACGAAAGCGCCCCCTGCCCCGGCCCATAGGGGCGGATTCCAGCGGTCGCAACACTGGCGGAGTGCCGCAGTGGCGTCGGCTGCGGCGGTGGTCAGTGTTGCCAGTCGGTTTCGCCGCCCGGGCCTACCAGGACGGGATCGATTCCTGAGCCGGTGATGCTCCACAACTCGTAGTCGGAGTCTGGCTCGACGCTGAGCCGAGTGCCGTCATCGAAGGTGAGGGACAGCGCTCCCAGCCCGGTGACCTTGCTGTCGGTGACGGACCTGGCGAACAGGCCGAGGAGGGGCGCCAAGGACGGTCCAGTGGCCGGCGTCAGAAGGGCCTGGTGGCCCGAGGAGTCAGTGAAGGTGAACGGTGTCTCGATGACGAGCTCGCCATCGACGCGGATGCGGCCGTCTGGGGCGTGATCGGTGAAGCTTATCCGGACCTGGTGGTCGAAGGCCGTACGCGTGACACGGGTGCCGACCAGCTCCGCGGGTGCTTTCACCGCTCCCCCTGTCGTAGTTCTGCCGTGTTCGCTCGCACGGCAGCTCCAGGGTAGTTGAGGGCCTGCCCGAGCAGCCGGCAAGCGTACGGCCCCTGATCATGCGCGACCCCAGCCCGGGCACGCCACTGCCAAGCCGCCCACCGGCCTCAGCTGTCAGTGGCAGTCGAAGCGCCAGTCCCACGGGAGACCGGGGCACTGGCGGCAAAGGAAGAAGTAGACGCCGCCGCAGTCGCCCAGCTGTATGTCGCCGGTGATGGTCAGAAGGTGCTCCATGCGGTGTCCGCTCTCGCAGTTCGGCCAGTCGGCAGGCTGCGTCCAGGCGGGCCAGCCGCCGACCTTCGTCCCGATGACGTTGGAGTCGGGCGGCCACATGGAGCCGCCCGTCGGCGACCGGAGACGAGGTTCCCAGGTCTCCCACATCTCCTTGGGCAGATCAAGCCACCTCGGACAGTCCTCCGCGGTAGTCGGGGACAACGTGGAGGGTTCCGGCATGTGGTCCTCGTCGTACTCCCCCTCGCTCACCCCGGGGACCTCGGACAGCAGCCCTCCAGCCACGACCTCCGCCTCGTTGCGCCAGTACAGCCGCGGCATCACCGGGCCGGGATCCTGCTCATGTATCAGCGCGCACCACACCAGCTGCAGCAGGTCCTTCCCCTCCGGGAACTGCAACCCCGGCACATCGTGGGCGAACAGCTGGAGGATCGGCACCATCGGCACCGCGCCCGGGACGATTCGGGTGCGGCTGCGCCAGTCGGACCCGTACGTCCAGTGGTCTTCCTGCGCGCAGTACGGCCACGGCTCGTCCGCGGGCCACAGCAGCTGCCCTCCCAGCGAGCTCTCCCGCACACCAGGTTCACCGGGCTCCGGGTTGAGGAGGGTGGTTTCCCGGGCAAGGCCCGCGTACTCCGGTATCAGGGTGCGCAGATCCTTCGGCAGCTCGGGGGTGTCTCCGGGCATCGTGGCTCCTCAAGCGTACGAAGATCGACGGAATGCTGCGGGCACGTTAGTACGTGCCACCGACAACCCCCATACAGACTCATTCCACCGAAGGGTGCCTTTTCCATAGGTCTGCATGACCTCGACGGCGCTGCTCCTCGCGGATGCGGTCGGCGCTGAGGACCCGACTACGGCTGGAGGCCTTTGCCGTCAGGGTGCGATACCCGCATCGGCGGCGGGTGCCTCACGCCGCCTCAAGCCCTCGCCGAGTGGCTGTGGTTGGGTGTGATCGGATGGGGGCATGACGAGGACCTTGTATCTGTTCTGCTCAGCCGCGCCGCCCGTGTTCGATGTCGCCCGGGTGATCGAGGACGCTCAGAGCCGGGGCTGGGACGTGTGCCTCGGTCTGACGCCGACCGCTGCCCGGTGGCTGGAGCACAGTCTGGACGGTCTGGCGGCGCTCACGGGGCATCCTGTGCGGTTCGCGTACGACCTGCCCGGGCAACCGGATGTGTGGCCCGAGGCGGATGTCATTCTGTTCGCTCCGGCGACGTTCGGCTCGATGAACGAGTGGGCGTTGGGGCTGACGGCGAAGTTCGTCGTGAGCGTGGCGGCCCAGGGGGTCGGCAAGGGCATCCCCACCATGATGATGCCGTGCGTGAACGAGGCCCATCTGCGGCATCCGGCGTTCGGCACTTCGGTGGCGACGCTTGGGGCGGCCGGGGTGACGGTGCTGTACGGCGAGGGTGCGTACGTGGCGAACCCGCCGGGCCAGGAGCTGCCCGGCGGGTATCCGTGGGGCGTGGCGTTGAACGCCCTGGAGGGGGCCTACGGCTTGCGGCCCACGCCGCCGTAGGCGTCGACCGGGTCGGTGGGCTTCGGGGTGTCCGGGGCGGGGCGCCAGTCGGTGACCGGGACGATTCCGGGGGCGACGAGGTCGAGGCCGTAGAAGTAGCCGGCGATCTCCTCGACGCTGCGCACGTAGTACGGGACGGCGTCGCTCTTGTTGTAGGCCTCGGAGGCGGCGATCATGCCCTCGCTGGTGGCCGTACCGTCGCAGATCGTGAGGTAGCTGCCCGAGGGGAGGCCCGCCATGAGGTCGTTGATCAAGGACCGGGCCCGGTCGTGGTCGGCGACGTGGCCCAGGGTGTTGAGGATCATCAGGGCCACCGGCCGGGAGAGGTCCAGGGTGGCCGACGCGGCTTCCAGGATGGTGTCGGGGGCGTAGAGGTCCGCGTCGATGTACGCGGTGCGGCCCTCAGGGGTGCTGGTGAGGAGCGCACGGGCGTGGGCCAGGACCAGGGGGTCGTTGTCGACGTACACGATCCGGCTGTCCGGGGCGACGTGTTGGGCGACCTGGTGGGTGTTGTCGCCGGTCGGGAGGCCCGTGCCGATGTCGAGGAACTGGCGGACACCCGCTTCACCGGCCAGGTACCGGACCGCGCGGCCGAGGAAGTGGCGGCTCGTGCGGGCCACGTCGACGAGGCCGGGGAAGATCGCCTTGATCTGGTCGCCGAGCTCGCGGTCCACCTCGTAGTAGTCCTTGCCGCCCACGAAGTAGTTCCAGAAGCGGGCCGAGTGCGGCTTGCTGGTGTCGATCCGGGCGTGAATCTCCGCGGCGGAGAGGGGCGCGGGGTCGCGGTCCGGCACAAGAGCCTCCTGGGGCACGTGGGTCGTCGATGAGGCTCCAAACTAATCGAACAGCGGGGAGTCGGTGGGGGTTTGGGGCGTGCGGCCGCGTTGTCAGTGGTCGCGGGGGGCGGCGGTCGACGACCTCGGGGCGCTGCGCGGGCGGTTCGCCGATCTGGCGGGGGGGAGTGGGGCCGAGGTGGTCGCGGCCGCCTCCGAGCGGCTGCTCGCCGTGTTCGCCGAGGAGGGGGCGGGTTGGGTGGAGGAGGTCCCGGTGTTCTGGCGCATCGCCGCGCTGATACGGCCGATGGCGCTGATCGCCCGACCGGGCAGGGGACTGCGGCTCGATCTGCCGGTTGGGCTCCTGGAGGACGAGTTCGGGGCCGGGGAGATTGTGAGGCTGGACCCGGCGGACCTGCCCGCGGGCCTGGAACACGGGCCGACGCGGCGGTTCCTCGCCGAGGTCGGGCTGCCCAAGGACGGCTTGATGTTCTGGCTGGACGATCACGACACCCTGCTCAGTACGTTGAGGGAGGAGCGTGAACGCCTCGGCAGGGACTCGGAGTTGTGGCGCTTGTGGGTCGGTGACGAGTTGCCGGACGACGCCGACCGGCTGCTGGTCCTGGGTGGGCTGATGCACGACTTCGACGTCGTGCTCGACGGGCGCACCGGCGCGGTCCACCACCTCGAGTGCGGCGCCGACGCACTGACCCCGGTGAACGCCGACATCTCGACCCTCGCCTTCACGGTGTGGATGCACAGCCGCGAGCAGAAACTCAACAAGGAGCACGGCCTGACCAACGACTTCTACCACCAGCTCGCCAACACCATGATCGCCACCCTCGCCTCGGTCGACCCCGTCGCCTGCCTCCCCGCGGCCGGTCCGGACGACTACCGCTACTGGCCGGAGGTGTTTCACGACGAGGCGGGGGCTGTGCTGTGACCGGTCGCCCGAACCGGCAGTCGGATATCGGGCGGGGCGAGGGCGGGGTGGGGTGGTGGGGCGTGGTGCGGTGCGGTGCGGTGCGGTGCGGTGCGCGTCGGTGCGGGGCGGGTGGTCCGGGACGGGCGGTGAGTCCCGTCGGTGCGGGGTGGGCGGTCCGGGACGGGCGGTGAGTCCCGTCGGTGGGGGGGTGGGTGGTTCGGGACGGGCCGTGGGCGGCGGTGCCGGGTGCCGGGCCGAGGGGTCAGCGGAGCTGCTGGATGCGGACCAGGTTGCCCGCCGGATCGCGGAAGGCGCAGTCGCGGATACCGTACGGCTGCTCGGTCGGCTCCTGGACGACCTCGGCGTCGCCGGCCCGCAGCTTCTCGAAGGTGCCGTCGAGGTCCCGGGTGGCCAGCAGGATCCAGCCGTAGGTGCCCTTGGCCATCATCTCGAGGATGGTGCGGCGCTCGTCCTCGGTGACCCCGGGGTCCGCGGCCGGCGGCGCCAGCAGGATGGACGTGCCGGGCTGGCCGACGGGGCCGACCGTGATCCAGCGCATCGTGCCCTGTCCGACGTCGCTGCGGACCTCGAAGCCGAGGAAGTCACGGTAGAAGGCCAGGGAGGCGTCCGGGTCGACATGCGGGAGGAAGCTGGTGTGAATGGTGATGTCCATGACGACGATGCTAGGTGCGGTTCCGTGACCGGGCACGTCCCGATTCCTGGCCGATCCGGCCGCCTGTGCCGCCTGCGCCGCCCGATGCCGCCCGATACGGTCGCGGCGCGGCGGAGGGCCGGATCAGGTGTCAGGCGTTGGGACGCTTGCCGTGGTTGGCGCCCTTCTTCTTACGGGCGCGGCGCTTGTTTCCTCGCTTGGACATGGTGCGTACCTCCATCGCCAGTTTAGGTTCGGTCCGTACGTCGCGCATCGGGTGCCGAACCGCGCGTGCGACGGAGCGCACCTTCGTGGGACCGCCGTGCGCCCTGCCCTCCCGGGTCGGGGGAGAGCGACTCTGCCGTGGGGGAAGCCGGCGGAGGGACCAGGAGGCGACATGGCTCGTACGCAGTCCAAGTGCGGCGCGCGCACCAAGCACGGTGGGCGCTGTCAGCGGCTCGCGATGGTGGGGGCCTCGCGGTGCAACCTGCACCGCGGGGACTGGGCGACCTACACCATCGACCGGGAACGGGAACGGGAACGCGACCGGGAACGCAAGCGACGGAAGCGCTGATACCGGGGCTCGGGCGGGCCGCGGGGGCGCACACTGGAGCCATGTGCCGCAGTATCAAGACCCTCCGCCCGCCCGTACTCCCCACCGAGGCCACCGAGGAGGACATCCGCGCCGCAGCCCTGCAGTACGTACGCAAGGTGTCCGGGTTCCGGGCGCCCGCCGCGCACAACCGGGAGGTGTTCGAGCGGGCCGTGGACGAGGTCGCCGAGGCGACCCGGCGGCTGCTCGACGGCATCGAAGTGCGGGGCGCCGCCGCCAAGAGCGTCCGCCCGTAGGTGTTGAACTGGGTGGCGGCAGCAGGGCAGACACGGTTCGCCCGAGCACGGGATTCCCTCCTGCTGACCGGATCGGTCCGCTGCCGGACCCGATGCGGCCTGTTGCCGCCCACGCCCGGCGGCTCAGGCTTGGGACATGACCCGAGCACTGATCGTCATCGATGTCCAGGAGTCCTTCCGCGCCCGTCCGCTCTGGGCAACCACCTCCGACCCGAAGATCGCCGACCAGGTGAACCGACTGGTCCGGCTCTCCCGCCGAGCCGGGGACCTGGTGGTGTGGGTACTGCACTCCGAGCCCGGCACCGGCGATGTCTTCGACCCGGCCCTCGGCCATGTCCGGCTGATGGAGGAGCTGGAACCAGCGGATGGGGAGCCGTTGATCCACAAGACCTCGCACAACGCGTTCACCACCACCAACCTGCAACAGCTCCTCACCGAGCGCGGCGTCCGCGAACTCACCGTCTGCGGCATCCGCACCGAGCAGTGCGTGGAGACCACCATCCGCGTCGCCAGCGACCTCGGCTACCGGGTCACCTTTGCCGTCGACGCGACCGCGACCAATCCCATCCCGCACCGCGACGCTCCCGCCGACCAGAGCGTCGCCGAGCTGCTGGCCGACCCCCGCACGCTGCCTGCCGAAGAGGTCATCAGGCGCACCGAGTACGCCCTCGCCGGACGCTTCGCCACCATCGCGACGGTCGCTCAGCTGGAGGCCGCCGCGGGACTTCCGTCATGATGACCGAATCGTGACTCACATCGTCTTCTTCCTGGTGCCCGGAGTCCACTTGCTGGACCTGGCCGGCCCCGCGCAGGTCTTTTCCACGGCCGCCGACTTCGGGCACCCCTACACGCTCTCTTACGTCGCCGAGCAGCCACAGGTCTCCACCGCCCAGGGGCTGCCGCTGGTGGCCGGACTCGACTGGCCCGAGCTGCAGCCCGAGGATCTGATCGTGGTGCCCGGCTGGCGGGCAGTCACCCTGGCTGACGCCCCAGCCATCGGCGCCGCCTCGTTGCGGGTCCTCCGCGACCACCACGCCAGGGGCGGGACTGTGGCCAGCGTCTGCGCCGGAGCCGAGGCGCTCGGCCAGGCCGGCCTGCTCGACGGCCGCCACTGCACCACCCACCACGACGTGCAGGACGAGCTGGCCCTGCGCCACCCCAGGGCGGTGGTCGTCCGCGACGTACTGTTCACCGCCGACGACCGGGTGATCACCTCGGCCGGCATCGCCAGCGGCATCGATCTGGCCCTGCACCTGGTCGCGACCCGGCACGGCCCGGCCGTCGCCGCCCAGGTGGCCCGGGACATGGTCGTCTACGCTCGCCGCAACGGTCAGGAGCCGCAGTCCAGCGCGATGCTCCGGCACCGGTCCCACCTCGACGACACGGTGCACCGCGCCCAGGACCTCATCGACGCCCGCTTCGACCAATCGCTCCCGCTACCCACCCTGGCCTCGGCCGTCGGCGTGAGCGAACGCACCCTCACCCGCCTCTTCAGCCGCGCCACCGGGCTCACCCCACTGCGCTACCAGCAGACCCTCCGCCTCGAACGCGCCCAGCACTTCATCAGCCACGGCGCGACGATCGACGCTGCCGCCCGCTCAGTCGGTTTCCAGGATCCACGCATGCTGCGCCGCCTCCGCGCCCGCACGGCCTGACCGCGTCACGCCATCGAACGCCCCCGGGTACGCAACTGACTCCCGTGCCCACCTCCGTGGTGGAGCCGCTAAGAGGCCGCTGACGGGGACGCTGACGGGGACGGGGCCGGGGCCGGCGGGCGGCGTATGACGTAGGCGGCGAGGGCGCCCGCCAGGAACAGCGCGAGCACCGATACCGCGACGCCCGTCCACGTCGCGCCCAGCCACTGCCCGCCGAAGTAGCCGAGGCCCACGCTGTACGACGCCCAGACCACACCCGCCAGGGCGGACCAGGGCAGGAACTGGCTGGCCTTGCGGCGCGCCGCGCCCGCGCCCAGCGAGACCACCGAGCGCCCGGCCGGGGCGAACCGCGCGATGACGACGAGGACGCCGCCGCCCCGCGCCAGAGCGGCGCCGAGACGTTCCTGCGCGCTGGTCAGCCGGCGCGACCGGGCGATCGCCCGGTGCAGGCGGGACCGCCCGCGCCACGCGAGGCGGTACGCGACGAGGTCGCCCAGCAGGGAGGCGGTGGCCGCGCACAGCGTCAGCGCGAGGAGCGAGCCACTCCCCGTCGCGGCGACCGTCGCGGCGGTGATCACCAGGATGCCGCTCGGCAGGACCGGCAGGAACACGTCCAGCAGGACGGATACGGCGACGGCCGTATAGATCCATGGGCCGGCGGCCACGCTTTCGAGCACCTTCACTCCCCGGTCCCGTGAAGCCGGTCCCGTGAGGCGGGCGGCGCGGCTGGACAGGCGGAAAGCGTACGCCGGAAGGCGGGTCGGCGATCACCCGGGCGGGGGACCGAGGGGAACTGTGCGAGGCCGGTGCCCCACGCCTGGGTGCGGGAGGGTGCGGAAGGGTGCGTACAGCGTCGGAAGGGTGCGCTGCGGCTGCGTAAGCGCGGCGTACCCGCCGCGCTTACGCGGCGACCGGCTCGCGCTCGCGGTCGTCCGCCCGCGAGGACGAGAAGAGGCCGTCCAGGGCGAGCGCGCCCGGGCCCGTGAAGACCAGCAGGAGCAGCGCCCAGCAGAACATGGCCGACGCCTCGCCGCCGTTCTCCATCGGGAACAGGGCCATCGGCTGGTGGACCTTGAAGTACGCGTACGCCATCGAGCCCGAGGCGATGAACGCCGCGGTACGGGTGCCGAGGCCCAGCAGCACCAGTCCGCCGCCGACGAGCTGGATGACGGCCGCGTACCAGCCGGGCCAGGTGCCGGCCGGGACGGTGCCGCCGGAGCCGCCCGCGCCGCCCAGGACGCCGAAGAGCGAGGCGGCGCCATGGCACAGGAACAGCAGGCCGACGACTATCCGGAACAGGCCGAGCGCGTAAGGGCGGGACTGATCGAGGCGCGTGGTGAGGTTGGGCATGGGGGGTCCTTCGGTTGGGGACGGAACCGACGAGCCTCCAGGTTAGGGAGTCCTAATCAATACTTGCAAGTTCAACATTCAGCCGTTCGGCGCTGGTGCCGGAGCAGGCGCGCAGGGCGGCCCGGGCCACCGCGTCCGTGTCCGAGAGCGTCACCGAGTCGACACCCGGCCGGGCGCCCGCCGCCGTCACCCAGTGCACTCCCTCCGTCGGCACGCCGAGCGCGAAAACCCGCTGGTGGGCCCGGCCGTGACGATCGATCAGGCGGTACGGGGACGGTGTGACGTCCAGCCCTCCGGTGTCGTAGCCGTCGACGACATGGGTGCGGCACTGGCCGGACTGGAGCAGCCCCGCGAGGAGCGCGTCACCGGTGCGCCGTACGTCCGGCTCCGGCAGCCGGGCCTCGATCAGTGTGGTCGCCGTCACGGCCGACCCCGGCACATCGGGAGATTCAGCCAGGAACACGCCCTTTTCCGGACGGATCTGCATACGGGGGCCGATCACATCCAGCACCCCCGCCTCGATCAGGGCCGCCATCTCCTCGATACGGCGGCGCGGCGGGCCGATCGACAGGAAGGCGTTCAGCGGCGTGTACCAGCGGTCCAGGTGGTCGCGGCGCGAGGTGCCCGACAATCCCGCGTGGTCGACGATCAGCCGCAGCTCGTTGCGGATGTCCCGCAGCACGTCCAGCGCGGCCTTCGCCGGCCCGGCCACATTGCCCCGGGCCGCCTCCGCCGCGTCCCGGCGCAGGTGCGACAGCAGCCAGGCGCGGAAACCGGCCGTCGACCGGAACGTTTCCCCCGCGTAGGGGCGGGAGATCCGCTCCCAGCACCAGCGCTCGTGCGGCGGGACGCCGTAGGTGTCGAGGGCCGCCTCCGGGTCGGTCAGGAAACGGGTACGGAAGCCCCGCGGCCGCTTCAGCAGCGCCTCGTAGTACGTCGTCTCGACCTCCTTGGCCACCAGCGGCCAGATCTCGCCCAGGAAGTCCGGAGGGTCGCCCGCGTCCGCCCGCTTGCGGAACGTCTCTATGACGTCCGGCGTCAGCAGCAGCGGCTCGTGCCGCGCCGACGCGCCCTTCTCGTTGTCGCCGCGCGCCTGGTACGGGACGCCGCGCCGGGAACCGGCGTACAGCCGGGGCTCACGGCCCGAGGGCATGTACCGGAGCGTGCTCCCGTCGCGTACGAACGTGCCGCCCCGGCCCTCCGTCAGCAGGGCCATGTGGTCGAAGAAGTTCAGGCCCAGGCCCCGCAGCAGCACCGGCTCCCCCGGGACGATGGGCGTGAGGTCGAGGTCGGCCGGATTGGCGGGCGGGAAGTGGCGCAGCCCGTGGCGCGCCGCGTACGCGCCCAGGTGAGCCGATGACGGGTCCTGGACGACCGGGAGGTGGCCCTGGGCCAGGACGACCGCGCCCAGGTCCGTGAGGACCGTGCCGTCCTCCAGCGTGAGGGTCTGCGGGCCGGCGCACCCCGGGCCGGCACCCTCCATGCGTACGGCCCGTGCCGCGTGCACCCGCACGGTCACCTCCGGCGGCGCCTCGCGCACCGCGCGGGCGAACGCCCACTCCAGATAGGCGCCGTAGCAGGCGCGGGTGGGGTAGTCGTCGGGGCCGAGCGGGTACGAGCGGGAGGCGGCCCACTCGTACAGGCTGGGCCCCCGGCGTATCGGGCCCTCGCAGCTCACGCTCTCGTCGGTGAAGACCGTCACCTGGCACGCCACCGTGTTCATCAGCAGTTCGGCCGGCTGGTCGGTGCGCCACACCTGGCCCGCTCCCGGCGGGGCCGGGTCGATGACATGGACGGTCAGCGGGGTTCCCGCGGCCAGTTCCGGGACGGAGGCGCAGAGCCGTTCGAGCACGGACGTGCCGCGGGGACCCGCACCGACCAGGGCTATGGCATGGGGAACTTCGGACGACAAGACTCGGACTCCCGGGGCAGGGGGGCGGTGCGGGCGGTGCAGGCGGTTCACGCGGTTCACGCGGTTCGGGCGGTTCGGGCGGTGGGCGGAGCTGGCGTCGCCCGCTCGTGGCGGGCGAAAGCTCATCATGCCGTTGCCTCGCCCCTCACCGAACCCCTGGCCGGAGGATCACCATCCGCTATGGGTGGGATTGGCAGGGGCCTGAACCGGACGTTCACCGGACGTTCACAGCGGACTTCACACCGCCGGGGGCCTCACAGCCCGAACGCTCACCGCCCGGGCGTGAGCGTCCGCTCGTGTACGGTCCTCAGCTCGGCGTCGCTCCGGTCCCGCCCCCGGGCCGCCGCCTGCTCCAGCCGCAGCCCCGCCGACCGCCCGCGGAGCGTCAGCGTCATCAGCTGGTTGCCGAACCACGGCCCACCGGTACGGCGCCAGTCGACGACCGGCCGCTCATTGCGCCCGTGCCGCCGCAGCCCGTGCCCCAGCCACCGCCCCGCCCGGCTCCAGCCCAGTCGGAACGCCACCCTCAGTACACGCGGGATCCGGTTGTGCACGGGCGAGCACGTCAACTGGACGACCCGCGCGTCCGGGACACCCCGGCCCCCCGACGCACCGCCGGCCCCCGACGCACCCCCAGCCTCCAGCACGCCCCTGGCCCCCGAGGCACCGCCGGCCCCCGACGCACCCCCAGCCTCCGCCCCGCCCCCCGAACCCGGGTTTTCCGGCCACTCCGGCTCCGCCACGTACGCGTGGTGGACGTCGCCCGACAGGACGCACACCGTGGCAGGGGCGTCCGGGCCGCGGCCCGCCTCCGCCAGCAGCCGGGTCAGCCGCTCGAACGAGTCGGGGAAGGCGGACCAGTGCTCCAGGTCGGCCCCCCGGCGGACCCGCTCCGCCAGCCGCGCCCACGCCGCGCCCCGCTCACCGCGGCACAGCGCGGCGTTCCAGGTCTCCGCGGCGTGCATCATCGGCGCCAGGAGCCACGGCAGGGAGGCCCCGACCAGCAGGTGGTCGCAGCGGTCCCGGTCGGCCAGCATCTGCTCGGCCAGCCACCGCTCCTCCTCCTCGTCGTGCATGGCCCGCTTGTGCTCGTCCAGCACGCGCCCGGCCCGGGTGTCGATCATCACCAGCCGGGTACGGCCGAAGTCCCGCCGGTAGCTCCACCGCGCCCGCGCCGGGTCGGCGTCGGCCTCGGCGGCGAACCGGCGCAGCAGCTCCGTCCCGTCCGGTACGGCGCGGACCGCCGCGTACAGCGGATCGGCGTCCAGTTCACCGGGGGAGAGGTTGCCCAGGTGCTGGTGGACCCAGTACGACATCAGCCCGCTGAGGATCCGTTCCCGCCACCACCCGGTGCGCCGCATGTCGGCCAGCCAGGAGCCGCTGGTGTTCCAGTCGTCGATCACGTCGTGGTCGTCGAAGATCATGCAGCTGGGGACGGTGGACAGCAGCCAGCGCACGCCGGGGTCGAGCCAGGACTCGTAGTAGAGGTGGGTGTACTCCTCGTAGTCCGCGACCTGCGCACCCGGCTCCTCGCGCAGGTCCCGGCGGGCGGCCAGCCAGCGGCGGGTGGCCTTGGAGGTCTCGTCCGCGTACACCTGGTCGCCCAGCAGGAGCAGCACGTCGGGGCGTACGGCGCCGGCGTCCGTGGCCAGCCGGGTGGCCAGCGTGTCGAGGGCGTCCGGGCCGACCGGGTCCTTCCCGCCCGCCGGGGGCGCGGCCCAGCGGCACGACCCGAACGAGACGCGCAACTCGGCGTCGCCCGGCCGGGGCGAGGTGATCGTACTGGCCGGGTAGTGGTAGTCGGGGCCGGTGGGCGGCCACACCGGCCGGTCGTCGAGCAGCACCTCGTACGCGGTCGTGGTCCCGGGCGTCAGGCCGGTGACGGGGACCAGGGCGTAGTGGTGCCCGGCTATCTGGAAGGTCCGGGTGCTGCCGCCGGCGCCGTCCGCGCACCGGACCCGGGCCGTGCAGGGCCGGTCGGCCTCGACCCAGACCGTCGCGCGGTCGCCGCGCTCCCAGTCGACGTACCGCAGGAGTGGTCCCAACCGCAGTCCGGCTGCCATCCCGGCCTCCTCCGTCGCCCGTACACCCACGGTACGGAACGACGGAGGCTCAGGGGTACGGGTCCGTCAGCAGCCGTTGAGGACGGACTGCAGGGCGCTCTTCTCGGCGGAGTCGACGCTCAGGTTCCAGTGGTGCTTCACATGCACCCACATCCGGGCGTACGTGCAGCGGTACGCGGTGCGCGGCGGCAGCCACTCGGCGGGGTCGAGGTCGCTCTTGGCCTGATTGACGTCGTCGGTGACCGCGATGAGCTGCGGGCGGGTCAGGTCGTTGGCGAAGGCCTGGCGCTGCGAGGTGGTCCAGGCGTTGGCGCCGGAGCGCCACGCCTCGGCGAGGGCGACGACGTGGTCGATGTCGACGTCCGATGCCGCGCGCCAGGTGGCGCCGTCGTACTCGGAGTACCAACTGCCGCTGACCGCCGCACAACTGGAGTCCTGGACGACGTTCACGCCGTCGCGCTTGAGGACGACTTCGCGGGTGTTGCAACTGCCCGACTGGGTGATCCAGTGCGGGAACAGGTCACGGCTGTAGCCGCTGGAGGAACCTTCCGCCTTCACCGTGAGCCGGCCCAGGTACGTGCGGGCGGTGTCGGCGCTGATCGGGGTGGGCGGGGCGGCCTGGGCGGCGGGTGCGGTGGCCAGGACGCCGGTGGCGGCGAGGGCGGCGGACGCGGCGAGGACGGCGGTTCGACGGGCTATTCGACGCGCGTAGACACCGGACATGGGTGACTCCCTTGGGATGTGGGGGTGTTGGCCGGACGCCCGGTCGGGCGGCTCGGCCATCGTGGCGGCGCCAGGTTGCCCCGGGGGATGCGCCGGGTTACAGAGTGACGACATGTGCACGTCACATCAAGGGTTGTGCCCGGTTTCTGACGTCCCGGCACCTGCCTTGTCCGGCTTTAGGGTTGACGTGTGCTGCTGCCCGTCAATGCCACGTTCGCGGCTGTTCTCGCCGTCCTGCTCGCCGTCGCCGCCACCGTCGCCGCGCTCGCCCACCTCCGGGCGCCACGCGAGATCGTCACCGCGGGGGTACGGGCCGCGGTGCAGCTCGCGGCCGTGTCGCTGGTCATCGGGTGGGTCGTCCGCTCCGTACCGCTGCTGCTCGCCTTCCTGCTGCTCATGTACGCCGTCGCCGTACGTACGGCCGGGCGCCGCATCACGTCCAACGGCACCTGGTGGTGGGCGGCCGTGCCCATCGCCGCCGGGGTCGTCCCGGTCGTCGGCGCGCTGCTGCTGACCGGGCTCGTCCCGCTCAAGGGCATCGCCCTGATCCCCGTGACCGGCATCCTCATCGGCGGGGCGCTCACCGCGACGGTGCTCGGCGGGCGGCGCGCCCTGGACGAGCTGGACACGCGGCACGGCGAGGTGGAGGCGGGGCTGGCGCTCGGACTGCCGGCCCGGGACGCGCGGCTGGAGGTGGCCAGGGAGGCGGCGGCTGACGCGCTGCTGCCGGGGCTCGACCAGACCAGGACGGTGGGGCTCGTCACCCTGCCGGGCGCGTTCGTGGGGATGCTGCTGGGCGGGGCGTCACCGCTGCTGGCGGGGGCGGTGCAGCTGTTCGTGCTGGTCGGGCTGATGGCGGTGCAGGGCGTGGCGGTGGCGGCCGGGCTGGAGCTGGTGGCCCGGGGGAAGCTGCACCGGGAGGGGTCGGGGTGACGGTCGCACAGAAGACGATCACGTACCCTGGACGGAGCAGAAGGGGAGTAGCTCTTCGCCGGAACGTCGACATACTGCTGGGCCTCGCGCCCGGCCGGCGCCCGGAGGCGGCCCGTTCAGGGTGCGCCAGCGAGACCTTCGGCAACAGCAGTGCCATGCCCGTATCCATGGTGCCGCCGTGCCGGAGCGACTCCTCGAAACCCTGAGAGGTCTCTTCTCGGTCCGGCGGAACCGCCCGACCGATTGAGGAATCCCATCCCGTGCTCAGCCTCACGATCATGGCGATCACCTTCGGCGTCGTCTTCCTCGCCGAACTCCCCGACAAGACCGCGCTCGCCGGCCTCATGCTGGGCACCCGCTACCGCGCCTCCTACGTCTTCGCGGGTGTCGCCGCCGCCTTCGCCATCCATGTCGTCCTCGCCGTCGCCGCCGGCAGCGTCCTGACCCTGCTGCCGCACCGGCTGGTGCAGGCGCTGGTCGGCGTGCTGTTCCTGGCGGGCGCGGCCGTGCTGCTGCTGAAGAAGGGCGACGACGAGGACGAGAAGATCAAGGCCCCGGCCGACCAGTCCTTCTGGAAGGTCTCCGGGGCGGGTTTCATGCTGATCCTGGTGGCGGAGTTCGGCGACCTGACGCAGATCATGACCGCGAACCTCGCCGCCCGCTACGACAACCCGCTCTCCGTCGGGCTCGGCGCCGTACTCGCCCTGTGGGCGGTCGCCGGGATCGGCATCCTGGGCGGGCGGACGCTCATGAAGTACGTACCGCTGCGCCTGATCACCAAGGTCGCCGCCTGTCTGATGCTGGCGCTGGCGGGCTTCAGCCTGTACGAGGCGCTGGCGCCGTAGGGCGCGTCACGCGGTGATGTGGAGGCGGATGGTGCCGTCGGCGCCGTCCGCCTCCACGCGCACGTGCGTCAGATCCGGTACGTGTACGTCGGGGGCGTACGCGCCGGCGCGCGGGCCGACGCCCACCACCCGCATCCCGGCGGCGCGGCCCGCCTCGATGCCGGCCCCGGAGTCCTCGAACACCACGCACTGCGCCGGGTCGAAGCCCAGCTCGGCGGCGCCCTTCAGGAACCCCTCCGGGTCCGGCTTGCTCGCGCCCACGCACTCGGCCGTCACGCGTACGTCCGGCATCCGCAGCCCGGCCGCGCCCATGCGGGCCCGGGCGAGCGGGGCGTCGGCGGAGGTGACCAGGGCGTGCGGGAGGGCGGCGACGGCGGCCATGAAGGCGGGCGCGCCGCCGATCGGCACGACGCCGTCCAGGTCGGCGGTCTCCTCGGCGAGCATCACGCGGTTGTCGGCGTGGTTCTCCTCCATCGGGCGGTCCGGGAGGAGGACGGCCATGGTGGCGTACCCCTGGCGGCCGTGGACCACCTTGAGGGCCTCCTCCGGGTCGAGCCCGTGCCGCAGGGCCCAGCGGCGCCAGCAGCGCTCCACCACCGCGTCCGAGTTGACGAGCGTGCCGTCCATGTCGAGGAGGAGGGCCCGGGCGGTCAGGAGGGACGGGGTGGCCGGCATCGGCGATCTCCACGGGGTGGGGGGAGAAACAGGTACGAAGTGGCCCGCCCGCCGGTCAGGGTATACGGGCGGGACCACTTTGTTCCTCCACGATACAAAATCCCCCCGCCGAACGCCAGCCCGCCCCGGGCACCCCCCGGGGTCAGCGGCCCGTCGTCTCGGACTCCAGCCACCGGCGGGTTTCCCGCCCGTACACGCCCCACCCGTCGCCTGACAGGTCGCGGGCCTCCTGGTACTGGCCCACGCCCCACTCCACGTCCTCGTTGTAGCGGCCGTTCATGGGGCCGTCGTAGAGGCCCGCCTGCCGCAGGCGGTATTGGAGTTCGGTGACCTCCGGGCCGCGGTCGCCGCGCCGCAGGGTCACCGGCTCGTCCTCCGACTGCTCCGGGCCGGGCGTCCGGGAGCGGGTGGGGGACGGCGAGGGGACGGTCGCCGGACCGGTCGGCGCGCCGTTCGAGGACGGTGCCGCCGACGCCGTACCCGGCACGGCGATGGCCAGGGACGCGGAAGCGGTCGCCGACGCGGACGCGAACGCGGAGGCGGACGCCGAACCGGACGCGGACGCGGAAACGGACGCCGACACGGAGGGGGAACCCGACGGCGACGCCGAGCCGGACGCCGACGAGGTCGGCCCCTTGGGCTCCCCGCTCGGCCAGGCGGGCGTGCTCGGTGACAGGTCGGGCAGCAGCCGGTCCGCCTCCCCGTCCCCGCCGAACAGACCGCCCGCGAAGCCGGCCACGCCCAGCACGGCGACGACCGCCACCACGGTGCCGAACACGGCGTACGGGCGACGGGCACGGCTCCGGGACCGTGCCTGGGCCCGCGCCTGCGCCCGCGTACCGGCGCGCGCGCCGCGCGGCGTGCCCGCGCCCTCCAGCGGCACCAGTTCGGGCACCAGCGGCACGTACAGCGGCATCGTCGCGGGCGGAGGCGGAGGCGGAGCCGGAGACGGAGGCGGTACCGGACCGGAACCAGGACCCGGAGCCGGAGCCGGGTCCGGACCTGGAAAGGCCGGCCCCGCCCCCGGCTGGGGCTCCGGCTCCGCCCGCAGGTTCACGTACGGACGTATCCCCAGCGTGTCCTCCGTGGACGCGCAACCGCAGTCGCCGCCGCGACCACCGCACTCAGGACAGTTCTGTCCCGTCAATGTGGTCCCCTCCCCTTGAACTGCGAGCGATTATGCAGCCCGCCGGCCACCCCGGAGGACCACCCACCGCACCCCCGCCCCCGCTCGGCGGGCCGTATCGGGACGAAGCGCCCAGGATGGGAGGGGGAGGAGGGGGTACGCGTCCGGCCCGCCGCCCACCCGCGAGACGACGACGGCCCGCGAGACGACGACGGCCCGCAAGACGACGACGGCCCGCAAGACGACGACGGCCCGCGAGACGACGAGGGAGAACCCATGGCGCAGGAAGTGACCACCCCGGCCACCAGCCCCGCCCCGGGCCAGGGACAGAACCGGCGTACCGTCCTGGTCGCCATCGGCGCCCTGCTGCTCGGGATGCTGCTGGCGGCGCTCGACCAGACCATCGTCTCCACCGCCCTGCCGACCATCGTCAGCGAACTCGGCGGCATGGAGCACCTGTCGTGGGTCGTCACCGCCTACATGCTCGCCGCCACCGCCGGCACCCCCCTCTGGGGCAAGCTCGGCGACCAGTACGGCCGCAAGAAGCTCTTCCAGACCGCCATCGTCATCTTCCTCATCGGCTCGGCGCTCTGCGGCATCGCGCAGAACATGCCGCAGCTCATCGCCTTCCGTGCCGTCCAGGGCCTGGGCGGCGGCGGCCTCATGGTGCTGTCCATGGCCATCGTCGGCGACCTCGTCTCACCGCGCGAACGCGGCAAGTACCAGGGCCTCTTCGGCGCGGTCTTCGGCGCCACCAGCATCCTCGGACCGCTCCTGGGCGGCCTGTTCACCGAGCACCTCTCCTGGCGCTGGGTGTTCTACATCAACCTCCCCATCGGCGTCGTCGCGCTCTTCGTCATCGCCGCCGTCCTGCACATCCCGGTGCGCACCACCCGCCACACCATCGACTACCTCGGCACCTTCCTCATCGCCTCCGTCGCCACCTGCCTCGTCCTCGTGGCGTCCCTCGGCGGCACCACCTGGGCCTGGGGCTCGGCGCAGATCATCGGCCTCGCCGTCCTCGGCGCCGTCCTCCTCGTCTGGTTCGTGTACGTCGAGCGGCGCGCCGCCGAACCCGTACTGCCGCTGAAGCTGTTCCGGATCCGCACCTTCACGCTCGTCTCCGTCATCAGCTTCGTCGTCGGCTTCGCGATGTTCGGCGCGATGACCTACCTGCCGACGTTCCTCCAGGTCGTGCGGGGCGTCACTCCCACCATGTCCGGGGTGCACATGCTGCCGATGGTGCTCGGCATGCTGCTGACCTCCACCGGCTCCGGCCAGATCGTCAGCCGTACCGGCCGCTGGAAGGTCTTCCCCATCCTCGGCACCGCCGTCACCGCCGTCGGACTGGTGCTGCTGCACCGGATGAAGGTGTCCAGCTCCGACTGGGAGATGAGCCTGTACTTCTTCGTCTTCGGCGCCGGACTCGGCCTGGTCATGCAGGTCCTGGTGCTGGTGGTGCAGAACGCCGTTCCGTACGAGGACCTCGGCGTCGCCACCTCCGGAGCCACCTTCTTCCGCTCCATCGGCGCGTCCTTCGGCGTCGCCATCTTCGGCACCATCTTCACCAACCGGCTCACCGGCAAACTCTCCGACGCCCTCGCCGGCCGCGAACTGCCCCCCGGCGCCGGACCCGACCAGCTCGCCGCCGACCCGCGCGCCATCGCCGAACTGCCACCCGACCTGCGCCCCGGCGTCCTGCACGCGTACGCGACGTCCATCACCGACGTCTTCCTGTACGCCGCGCCCGTCGTCGCCCTCGCCTTCCTCATCGCCTGGCTGCTGAAGGAGGACCGGCTGCGCGGCGCGGTCACCGCGCCCGACCCCAGCCAGACCGTCGCCTCCAACCCCGTCGAACGCTCCTCCTACGACGAGTGCGCCCGCGCCCTGTCGGTGCTCGGCTCCCGCGAGGGCCGCAAGGCCATCTACGAGAAGATCACCGCCCGCGCGGGCCTGGACCTGCTGCCCGCCGCCAGCTGGCTGCTGCTGCGCGTCCGCCGCCACGGCACCGTGGAGCCCGGCCGGCTCGCCGACACCACCCCCGTACCCATCCGGGCCATCACCGAGGCCGCCCGGCAACTGGAGGAACGGCACCTGGTGCGCCGCGAGGGCCTCCAGCTGATGCTGACCGACGAAGGCGTGGACGTGGCCGTCCGGCTCGCGCACGCCCGCGAGGAGTCCCTCGCCGAACTGCTCGGCGACTGGTGGGGGCCGGAGCGGCCGACCGACCTGATCCAGTTGGTGCACGAGCTGACGGCCGAGCTGTGCGGCTCCGACCAGGAACGGCCACGGACCCCCGAACCCCGCCGCAACCACGCGCTCTAGCGGGCGCTCAGCTCCTTGCCGTACCAGATCTCCTTGTACGGGCCCTCGCAGTACGCCGGGATCTCCCGGTAGCCGCACCGGGTGTACAGGGCGCGCGCCTCGACCAGGTCCAGCCGGGTGTTGAGCACCATGCGCCGGGCGCCCAGCTCGGCGGCGGCCGACTCCAGGGCGTCCATCAGGAGCGCGGCACCGCCGGTGCCGCGGAAGGCGTGGCGTATGAACACGCGGGTGACCTCCGCCCGCTCCGCGTCCAGCATGAGCACCCCGCCGCAGGCCGCGGGCTTGCCGTCCGCCCTGCCCACCACGAACTGGCCGGTGGGCGGCGTGAGGTGCTCCACACCGTCGTTGGTGAGCCCCTCCTCGACCTCCGCCGCCGTCGCGGGCCGGTGCCAGTAGCGGCTCGCGACGTCGTCGTAGTAGTCGCGGCGCAGCGCGGTGGCGTCGGGCGTGTCGTAACGCTCGGGGCGGATGGTCCAGTTGGTGCTCGTCATGGTGCGTCTCTACCCGACGGGCGGACCGTTTGGCCAATGGGATAGCGGCAACACGCCCGTCGAACAGTCATGAAGAAACCCCGACCCCCGGATCGAGGGGAGACAGTCATGTCCACTGTCCTGATCGTCGTCGCTCTGGTCGTCGTCTTCGCCGCCGTGGTCGCCGCGGTCCTGTACGTGGGCCCCGGCAAGGCGGGCGGCAGGCGCGGCCGCGGGCTGAAGCGGCGGTTCGGCCCCGAGTACGAGCGGACGGTCGCCCTGCACGACGGCGACACCAAGGCCGCCGAACGCGAACTCGCCGAGCGCGTCACGCGCCACGGCGACCTGCGGCCGCGGCCGCTGTCGCGTGAGGCCCGCGAACAGTACGTGGCCCTGTGGGCGGGCCTCCAGGAGCAGTTCGTCGACGCGCCGCGCCAGGCCGTCGCCGAGGCGGACCGGCTGCTGGCCCGGCTGGCGGAGGACCGCGGCTTCCCGGCGGCCTCCGCGTACGAGGAGCAGGTGGCCGCGCTGTCCGTGCACCACGCCCACCACGTCGACGGCTACCGGCGCGTGCACCGCACCGCCCGAGCGGACGCCGGTACAGGTACCGGCACCGGCGCCGGCACCGAGGAGTTGCGTGCCGCGATGATCGACGCGCGGCGGCTGTTCGAGGCGCTGGTCACCGCGCAGCCCGAGGACCACGCCCGCCACGCCCCGCGCCGCCCGGCCGCCCGCGGCCACCGGGTCCACGCGCCCTGGCCGAAGGGGAGTGGCGCCTGATGCCCCCGCAGAAGCCGACCGGACCCGACATCCCCGCCGGGGCCCGTCCCCCTCACGGAGCCGACACCCCGGGCACCGCGCCCCCCGCGGGCGACCTGCCCGGCACCGGCACCCGTGTGCCCCCGGAACCCACCGCTCCGGCGGGTCCCGACACCCCGCACCGCTCCGGTACCTCGTACCGGGTCGGCACCCTGAACGAAGCCGCCGCCCGGGACGGTGCCGCCGCCCCGCCACCCACCGGCCCCACCGGCCCCACCGGTTCGGCCGCTCCGGTCGGTTCGGCCGCTCCCGCCGGGTCGGCTCTGCCCACCGACCCCGCCGCCCCCACCGGGGCGGGTGCCTCGGACCGGACCGCCGCGTCCGGCGCTCCGACCGGAGCGGCAGCCTCCGCAGGGGCCACCGCCGACGAAGGGACCAGTACGTCGCACACGGCCCACGCCCCGGCCGGCGCCGGGTCCGGGTCCGGGTCCGGCGCCACGCGTCGGACGGGGGACGTGGCGGGCGTTTCCGCGCCGCTGGTGCCGGACGAGGCACGGGACGAGCTCGGCTCGCGCATGCAGCAGGCGCTGACCGGCTTCGTCGAGAGCCCGCACCGGTCCGTGGAGGAGGCCGCCGCCGTGCTGGACGCGGCTGCCGACCGCCTCACGGAAGCCCTGACCGAGCACCGCCGCGCCCTTCGCGCCGACTGGGACGGGGACGGCGAACACGAGCCGGACACCGAGCAGTTGCGCGTCACGCTCCAGGCCTACCGCGCCATGGCCGAGCGGCTGCTGCGGGTGTGACGGCCGCTCAGGCCGCCACGCGGGCCAGCAGCATTCCGTCGTAGCCCTTTCCGCCCACCGTCTGGAGCGCCGTGGCGTCCAGGCGGGGGTCGCGGGCGACGAGGTCGAACATCTCGCGCGTCGCGATCACCGACGGGTCCGCCGACGTCTCGTCGGTGATCGCGCCGCCGCGTACCACGTTGTCGACGATGATCAGGCTGCCCGGCCGGGTCAGCCGCAGCGACCACTCCACGTACCGCGGGTTGTTGGGCTTGTCGGCGTCGATGAAGACCAGGTCGAACGGGCCGGCGCCCTCCTCGGCCAGCTTCGGCAGCGTGTCGAGGGCCGCGCCCGTCCGTACCTCGGCCACCTTGTCCAGCCCCGCCCGGGCGAGGTTCGCGCGGGCGACGCCGGCGTGCTCCGGGTTGTACTCCAGCGAGATCAGCCTGCCGTCCGCCGGCAGCGCGCGGGCCAGCCACATGGTGCTGTAGCCGCCGAGCGTGCCGATCTCCAGGATCGTGCGCGCGCCTTGCGTGCGGGCCAGCAGGTGCAGCAGTTTGCCCTGCGGTGGCGTCACGCCGATCGCCGGCAGGCCCGCCGCGTCGCTGTCGGCGAGCGCGGCGGCCAGTGCCTCGTCGGCGGGCGCGAGCATGTCGGTGAGGTAGTCGTCCACGGCGGTCCATCGCTCCAGGCTCATGGAACCGAACGTACGTCACACCACCACGTCCACGGGGTCATCCACGCCCGGCGAGGGCCGCGATGTGCGCGGGTACCGGCAGGCCGGCGGGCAGCAGCGGGTCGGGCTCGGGGGCGCCGAAGACCGGCCGGTACGGAACGACCCCGGCCCACAGGCCCAGCTCGGCGTCCGGGCCCTCCCCGTCGTCCGGCGGGCCCACCGCGATCTTCACCGACGCCTCGTCGAGCGGCAGGGCGAGCAGCGAGGTGGCCGCCAGCTCCTTCCTGCTGGGCGTACGCGCGTACTCCCACTGCCCGGGTGCGCAGTTCTCGGTCAGCACGCGCAGCCCGTGCAGCAGCTCCTCGCGGTCGGTGACGCGGCGCGGGGTGCCGTGGACCATGGCGCAGCGGTAGTTGACGCCGTGCTCGAAGACGGAACGGGCGAGGACCAGCCCGTCGACGTGGGTGACGGTGACGCACACGGGGGCGCCGGGGGACTGGACGAGGCTGCGGCTGGCGACGGAGCCGTGCAGGTAGAGCACACGGGCCTCGAAGTCCACGCCGTAGACGGTCGGTACGGCCAGCGGTGCCCCGTCGACGACCACGGCGAGGTGGCAGACGAATCCGGCGCGCAGGATGTCGTCGAGGTCCGAGCGCAGGGTGCTGCCCTTCTCCCGCAGCCTCCGGTGCCGGGTCCGCTCGGTGACCGCCAGACGCTCCGGACACTCCCCGTGCTGCTGATTCAGTTGTTCCTCACCCATGTGCCCACCGTTCCCGTTGCGACGTACTGGTCGCACCCACCTTTTCAGTGGGTATGGGCAGGACTCAAGAGGTACGGGGGCCGAGGCTGACCTGGAGCTCCTTGATGCCGTTCAGCCAGGCCGCGCGCAGCCGGCGCGGGTCGCCGGCGAGGCGGAGGCCGGGCAGACCGTCGGCGATGGCGTTGAAGATCAGGTCGATCTCCAGGACGGCGAGCGACTTGCCGAGGCAGAAGTGCGGGCCTCCGCCGCCGAAGCCGATGTGGGGGTTGGGGTCGCGGGTGATGTCGAAGCGTTCGGGGTGGTCGAAGACGTCGGGGTCGTTGTTGGCGGAGGAGTAGAACAGGCCGACCCGGTCGCCCGCCTTGATCTTCTGGCCGCCGAGTTCCAGGTCGCGGGTGGCGGTGCGCTGGAAGGAGACGACGGGGGTGGCCCAGCGGACGATCTCCTCGGCCGCCGTCGAGGGGCGCTCCCGCTTGTACAGATCCCACTGTTCGGGGTGGGTGAGGAAGGCGTGCATGCCGTGGCTGATGGCGTTACGGGTGGTCTCGTTGCCCGCCACCGCGAGGAGGATGACGAAGAAGCCGAACTCGTCGCCCGCGAGGTTGCCCTCGTCCTCCGCCGCGACCAGCGTGGAGACGATGTCCTTGGCCGGACACTCCTTGCGCGCGGCGGCCAGGTTCATCGCGTACGAGACGATCTCCATGGCCGCCTCGGTGCCGACCTCCTCGGTGATGGCGTACTCGGGGTCGTCGTACGCCGCCATCTTGTTGGACCAGTCGAATATCTTGACGCGGTCCTCCTGGGGCACGCCGATCAGCTCGGCGATGGCCTGGAGCGGCAGTTCGACGGCGATGTTGGTGACGAAGTCGAAGGAGCCGTCGTCGCCCGCGTTCGCGACCGCCGTCTCCACGATGGAGCGGGCCCGGTCGCGCAGGGCGGTCTCCAGGGACCGGATCGCGCGGGGCGTGAAGCCGCGCTGGACGATCTGGCGGACCCGGGTGTGCTCGGGCGGGTCCATGTTGATCATGATCAGCTTCTGGGCGTCGATCTGGTCGCGGCTGATCCTCTCGTTGAACCGGATGATCGCGGTGTTGGTGTTCGACGAGAACAGCTCCGGGTGCGTCGATACGTACTTGACGTCGGCGTGCCGGGTCACCGCCCAGTACCCCTCGTCGTCGAACCCGGAGATGCCGCGCGGCTGCGCGCACCACCAGACCGGGGCTGTCCGCCGCATCTCGGCGAACTCGGGCAGCGGGACGCGGGCTTGGAGGAGGTCGGGGTCGGTGAAGTCGAACCCTTGGGGCAGCGGGGGGAGATGGGGGCAGGTCATCGGCGATCTCCATGTCTGACGGCCCATCAGAATTGTCCGAAAGGTAGTAACGGGTTCCACAAGTGGCAAGAGCCATGGGGCCTTCCGTTGTGTGCACGACCCTTGCGTACCGGCGGTAGCCCTCATAAGACTGAGGGAAGAACTAGAACGCGTACTAGTTCGAGTCCGGGGGCTGGGGGGTGTCCCCGACCACACACAGCCCCCCGCGCGGGCGCCGGGACGCCTCGCGGGCGGGCGAGGAGAGGACGAGCTCATGGCCGCGGAACCCGTCATCGTCGAAGCCGTACGCACCCCCATCGGGAAGCGTGGAGGCGCACTCGCCAACCTCCACCCCGCCTACCTCCTGGGTGAGACCTACCGCGAACTCCTCGGCCGCACCGGCATCCACGCCGACTGCGTCGAACAGATCGTCGGCGGTACGGTCACCCACGCCGGCGAACAGTCCATGAACCCCGCCCGCACCGCCTGGCTGGCCATGGGCCTGCCCTACGAGACCGCCGCCACCACCGTCGACTGCCAGTGCGGCTCCTCGCAGCAGGCCTCCCACATGGTCGCCAACATGATCGCCTGCGGGGTCATCGACGTCGGCATCAGCTGCGGCGTCGAGGCCATGTCCCGCGTACCGCTCGGCAGTGGCTCCAAGCACGGGCCCGGAAAGCCCTTCCCCGACGAGTGGAACGTCGACCTGCCCAACCAGTTCGAGGCCGCCGAGCGCATCGCCCGCCACCGGGGCCTGACGCGCGGCTGCGTCGACGAGCTCGGGCTGCTGTCGCAGGCGCGCGCCGCCACCGCGTGGGCGGAGGAGCGCTTCAAGCGTGAGACGTTCGCCGTCCAGGTGCCGACCACGGAGGAGGAGCAGCGCGAGGGGCAGGGCATGTGGCGGCTCGTCGACCGCGACGAAGGGCTGCGCGACACCAGCATGGAAGCGCTCGCCCGGCTCAAGCCCATCATGCCGACCGCCGTCCACACCGCCGGGAACTCCTCCCAGATATCCGACGGCGCCGCCGCCCTGATGTGGGCGTCCAAGCGCATGGCCCGGGCGCTGAAACTGAAACCCCGCGCCCGGATCGTCGCCCAGGCCCTCGTCGGCTCCGACCCGCACTTCCACCTCGACGGGCCCATCGACGCCACCCGCGCGGTCCTGGGCAAGGCCGGAATGTCGCTCAAGGACATCGACCTCGTCGAGATCAACGAGGCCTTCGCGTCCGTGGTGCTCAGCTGGGCGCGGGTCTTCGACCAGGACCTGGAGAAGGTCAACGTCAACGGCGGAGCCATCGCCCTCGGTCACCCGGTGGGCGCGACGGGCGCGCGGCTCATCACCACCGCGCTGCACGAACTGGAGCGGGCCGACCAGGAGTTCGCGCTCGTCACGATGTGCGCGGGCGGCGGGCTGGCGACGGGCACGATCATCCAGCGGCTGTGACGCCCCTGGAAACGGGAAGCCCCGGTGAAACGGGAAAGCCCCGGTGAACGTCGTTCACCGGGGCCTGCGTCGTCATCTGCCGGGTGTGGCTCAGTACCAGCCGTTGGCCTGCCAGAAGTTCCAGGCGCCGCACGGGCTGCCGTAGCGGTCGTTCATGTAGTCCAGGCCCCACTCGATCTGAGTGGCGGGGTTGGTCTTCCAGTCCGAACCGGCCGACGACATCTTCGAGGCCGGCAGGGCCTGCACCAGGCCGTAGGCGCCGGACGAGGAGTTCGTGGCGGTCGGGTTCCAGCTGGACTCGTGCTCCACGATGTTGCTGAAGCACTGGTACTGGCCCGCCGGGACCATCTTCTTCGCGATGTCCTGCGCGGAGGCCGCCTGAGCCGGAGCGGTGGTGCCCAGCACGGCGCCGGTGGCGCCCAGCAGCACGGCGGCGCCGGCGGCGAGGGACTTGGGACGGGCGGAGAAACGGCTGACGAGCGAGCGGAACACGTGGGTGACCTAACGTCGGGGACACGGGACGTCGCACAGGCATGCCGGACCACGCCAGGGGCGGGGGGACGGGGCTGCCAGGAGCGCTGCGATGCGAGCTGCGCCCGGCGACATCACCAGAGAAACAGGGCGGTTCCGCCGCTGCAAGGACCTCTGTTACTAGGCGAAGCCGGACTCGGGGGCGGAAGGTCTCGCCGCCCCCGAGGGCGATCAGTGCAGGTCGCCACGGGAGGATACGGGCCGGACGGCTGTCCGTTCTGCCCCACTATCGTCCCTCGTATGTGACCTAGGTCCTGTGGGGCGGCTCACCCTCGAAGGACCCTTTCAGGCCCTCTCGGCGCCTTCGAATGTGACCTGCGCCTCGAAGGCCGCCCGCCGTGTCGCACGGCGCAGCGCCTTCAGAACCGTCGATCCGATGGTCAGCACCAGGACGACGGTGAGCGCCGCCCGCCCCAGGTCCCAGCCGAGCGACGTCGCCGCGCAGTACGCCACGAACCGGACCAGGTTCTCGTGCACCGGATCACCGGGATGGAACGAGATCCCGCTGCCCATCCCCTGCAGCGTCACCCAGCCCTGCAGGTTCATCACGGTCCCGTACGCGAACGCCGCCACCGCCCCGTACAGCGACAGCATCAGCAGCTCACCCCGCCCCCGCAGCCGGGCCGGCCCCGGCAACAGCCCCGCGCCCATCGTGAACCAGCCCATCGACAGCATCTGGAACGGCATCCACGGGCCCACCCCGCCGGTCAGCAGCGCCGACGCGAACATCGTCACCGCGCCCAGCACGAAACCGAACCCCGGGCCGAGGACACGGCCGCTCAGCACCATCAGGAAGAACATCGGCTCCAGGCCCGCCGTGCCCGCGCCCAGCGGGCGCAGCGCCGCGCCGACCGCCGCCAGCACCCCCAGCATCGCCACCGCCTTGGCGTCCATCCCGCAGTCGGCGATCGTCGCCACCACCACGGCCACCAGCAGCGGCAGCAGCACGGCCAGCAGCCACGGCGCGTCCTGGGACCGGCCCGCCAGCACCGACGAGCCGTCCGCGAGGAGCGGCCAGCCGAAGGCGACCACCCCGATGGCGCTGATCAGTACGAGGGCGGCAACCGAGCGGGGCCCGAGCCGCACCGGACGCGCGGTCACAGGGCCGCCTCCACCTGCGAGACGGTCAGCCACGGCTGCGGCGCCAGGATTTTCGCCACCTGCGGGGCGAAGGCGGGCGAGGAGACGACGACCTCATGCGTCGGCCCGTCCGCGACGACCTCCCCCTCGGCCAGGACGACCACCCGGTGCGCCAGCTCGGCGGCCAGCTCCACGTCGTGCGTCGCCATGACGATGGCGTGCCCGTCGGCGGCCAGACCCTTCAGCACGCCGGCCAGCCGGGCCTTCGCCGCGTAGTCCAGCCCCCGCGTCGGTTCGTCGAGCAGCAGCAGCGGGGGCCGGGCGGTCAGCACGACTGCCAGCGCCAGGGCGAGCCGCTGCCCCTCCGACAGGTCCCGGGGATGCGTGCCGTCGGCCACGCCCGGCAGCAGCTCCGACACCAGGGCCCGGCAGGCCCCCGGCCCGGCACCCGCGTCGGCGTCGGCGGCCGCGCACTCGGCGGCCACGGTGTCCGCGTACAGCAGGTCACGTGGCTCCTGCGGTACGAGCCCCACCTGCCGGACCAGCTCCCTCGGTGGCGTCCGGTGCGGAACCCGGCCACCCACGAGCACGCTGCCGCCCGCCGGCTCGACCATCCCGGCCAGCGCCCCGAGCAGGGTCGACTTCCCGGCCCCGTTGCGCCCCATGACCGCCACGGTCTCCCCGGCCCGCACGTCCAGCCCGACGTCCCGCAGCGCCTCGACCCGCCCGCGCCGCACGTCCAGCCCCCGCACCTGGGCGACGGGACCCCCGGCGTTCCCGGCGTTCCCGGCGCTCCCGGCGGGGGCGGCCGCGTCGCCGCGCAGCAGGCGGCTCAGCACCGCCCGCACACCGGACGGCGCCTCCGGGGCCGACCGCTCGCGCGAGGCGGGAGCCTGGGGGTACCCCGTCGTATCCCCACGTACCGGGGAAAGCCCCACCAGCCGTTCCCGCAGCCCGCCCGCGCGGCGACGCGCGTCGCGGACCGACAGCGCAAGCGGGTCCCAGCCCGCCAGGCGGCCGAGGGCGACCACCGGGGGGTGGACGGGGGAGACGGCCATCACCTCGGCCGGAGGCCCGAGGACCACCGGGGCGCCGGGGGCGCCCAGCAGCGCCACCTGGTCGGCGTACTGGACCACCCGCTCCAGGCGGTGCTCGGCCATCAGCACCGTGGTGCCCAGGTCGTGGACCAGGCGCTGCAGGACCGCGAGGACCTCCTCCGCGGCAGCCGGGTCCAGCGCCGACGTCGGCTCGTCGAGCACGAGCACCTTCGGGTGCGGGGTCAGCACGGAGCCGATCGCGACCCGCTGCCGCTGGCCGCCCGACAGCGTCGCGATCGGCCGGTCCCGCAACGACGCCAGGCCCAGCAGGTCCAGGGTCTCCTCCACCCGGCGCCGCATCACCTCGGGCGCGAGGCCCAGCGACTCCATGCCGTACGCCAGCTCGTCCTCCACCGTGTCGGTGACGAAGTGCGCGAGGGGGTCCTGGCCCACCGTGCCGACGACATCCGCCAGCTCACGCGGCTTGTGGGTACGGGTGTCACGGCCGTCGACGGTGACCCGGCCGCGCAGAGTGCCGCCCGTGAAGTGCGGCACCAGGCCCGACACCGCGTTCAGCAGCGTCGACTTGCCCACCCCGGACGGGCCCACCAGCAGCACCAGCTCGCCCTCCGGGACGGCCAGGTCGACACCCACCAGCGTGGGCGCGCCGGCGTCGGCGTACGTCACCGTCACGTTCTCGAACCGGATCACACGGACTCCTTCGGCAACGAGGTCGGCAGCGAGGTCGGCAGCGAGGTCGGCAACGGGGCCACGAACGCGGGCAGCAGGCCCACCAGAACGGACAGCGCCGGCCACACCGGGAGCTCCGGCGCGGCGAGCGGGACGACACCGGGGTGCAGCGCCGCCGCGTCGAAGGCGACCACCAGCGCCGCCACCACCGCCCCCGACCCCGCCACCAGCCAGGCCCGCGCACCCCACCGGTCCGGCCGGTACCGGGTACGTACCGAACGGCGGCCGCCCAGCCGCAGCCCCGCCAGCACCATGACCACCCCCGCCCCGACCAGCGGCACGGCGTACGCGCCCCCGGAAGCCGCCAGCAGCCCGTACGCCCCGACGCACACCCCGAGCAGACCGCCCAGCGTCAGCACCGTCGTCGCGTGCCGCACCCCGCGCGGCACCGGCGCCGTCCGCCCGTACCCCCGCGCGTCCATCGACGCGGCGACCGCCACCGACCGCTCCAAAGCACCCTCCAGCACCGGCAGCCCCACCTGGAGCACCGCCTTCACCCCGCCCGCCGGCCGCCCCCGCAGCCGCCGCGCGGTGCGCAGCCGCACCACATCGGCGACCATGTTCGGCGCGAACGTCATCGCGACGACCACGGCCACTCCCACCTCGTACAGCGCACCCGGCAGCGACTTCAGCAGCCGCGCCGGGTTCGCGAGCGCGTTCGCGGCGCCCACGCAGATCAGCAGCGTCGCCAGCTTCGCCCCGTCGTACAGCGCGAACACCAGCTGCTCGGCGGTCACCGGGCCCCCGATCCGCACGCCCTGCGCCCAGGCGGGCAGCGGCACTTCGGGGAGCGTCACCAGCAGACGCGTACCGGGGATGGGCGAACCGAGGACCACCGAGAACACCAGCCGGATCACCAGCACGGCCAGGCCCAGCTTCACGAACGCGCCGTACGAGCGCGCCCACGGCGCATCGGTGCGGCGGGCCGCCACCACATACCCCGCCACGCCGACCAGCAGCCCCAGCAGCAGCGGGTTGGTCGTGCGGGACGCGGCGACGGCCAGGCCCAGCGCCCACAGCCACCACGCGCCCGCGTGCAGCGCGTTGGAGCGGTTCGCCTCCGGTGCGCGGAGGTTCACCGGCGACGACGGCGGGCCTGCCACACGGCGGCGGCGCCCAGGACGGCGACGGCGGCCAGACCGGCGACGAGTCCGATCGACGGGCCGGGTTCGAGGTCCATGACGGGGTGGGACTCGGGCGACCCGGACGGCGACCGGGCCGGGTCCGGCGTGGAGGCCTCCGGCCGGGGGTTCCACGACACCAGCTCACCGCACCCCGTCCTGGGATAGTCGGCGATCGCGCACAGCAGGCCCTGGTTGTTGTACCGCAGCGGCTCGGCGACCGCCGCGAGCGCGTCAGCGGTCGTCGCGTCCGTACGCACCCGCGCGCAGGCGGTGCGCAGCGCGGGCGGCGGCTTTGGCTCGTACTCCGAGGCGTCGGCCGGCGTACCGAAGTCGATGACCAGGCCGATCCGTTTGGTGCCGTCCTCGGCGGGCGTCGCACCGCAGATCGCGGCGAAGTCGGGCGCCCGGCGCGGCCGGGGCGCGTTCTGGGAGTCGGGGCTCACCGCGAACCGGAAGCCCGTCACGTCACCGTCGGCGGGCCGGGCGGTGCCCGGACCCTGCGTGGCGTACGTCCAACCACCCCCGCTGCTCTCCCAGAACGACCAGTAGCGGTAACCGGCCGCCTGCGCGGGTCCGGCGAGGCCGAGCAGCACGGCACAGGCGGCGAGCAGCGGGACCAGGATCCGGGCGCGCATCACCGCTGCCGGTCCCGCTTGCGGCCGCTGAGCAGGAACCCGATGCCCATGCCGGCGACCAGGAAGACGGCGACGGCGAGCCAGACGTTGAAGCCCGGCTCCTCTTCCGTCTCCCGCTGTTGCGTCCCCTCCTCCAGAGGCAGCGACTTCGGCGCCGGACCGGTCGCGTTGAGCTGCTGTACGAGGTCGACGCCGCCGAAGTCACGGGCGTCCGCGCCCACCGTGTGGGCGGCGAGGACCAGCTGGGCCCAGGCGGCGGGGCCGTTCTCCCTGGCCCACGCGGCGGAGTTCTGCTTCAGCCATTCCAGGGCACCGGTCGCCATGCCGATGTGCCCGGCCGCGCCGAGGGCGATGACGGCGTCGGCCGTGTTGCCGATGTCCGGCTGGGGCGCGGTGGTGGCGGCGCCGGGCATGGGCGGCAGATCGAGGTGGCCGGTGCCGGCCAGGCTGTTGACCAGGTAGGCGGCGCCGTTGCGGGCGGCACGCTCCACGCTCGGTTTACCCCCGGTGGCGCAGGTCGGCTTCTGCTCCGGCCTCGCCCCCCGCGTCTGGAGGTCCTTGCCCAGCCCGGCGAGCACGGCGGCGGCGGTGGCGTCACCGTTCGCGACGAGCGCGCCGGTCTTCGGGTCGGGCTGGTAGGCGAAGGCGCCCGCGCCCTCCTTGGCGTCGCAGGGGATCGCGAAGCCGAGCAGCGCGTCGTACGGCGTCTTCCCACCGCTCGACCGGATCTCGCCGGGCCGGTGGCCGGTCGCGGCGAGCGCGCTGACGACGAGGGACGTGGAATTGGCGTCGCTGGGCGCGCCGGGGTTGTAGCCCCAGCCGCCGTCCTCGTTCTGGACGCCCTTCAGCCAGGCCGCGCCCGCGCCCATGGCCTTGCTGACCGGGTCGGTCCCGGGCTCCGCCGCCTCGGGCCTGTCGACGCCGGACAGCGCCTGTACGGCGACGGCGGTGGCGTTGGTGTCCAGCAGCGTCTTCGGGTCGCAGGTCCTGGCCGGGTCGGGGCGGTAGGAGGCGAAGCCGCCGCTGTCGCACTGCTGCTTCAGCAGCCAGTCCACGGCCTTGCGGTTCGGCTCGACGCCGGACACCTGCTGGGCCATGAAGGCGAGCGACTGCCGCCACACCCCGTCGTACGTGGGGTCCTTCGTGCCGTACAGGCCGGCGGGGATCACCGGCGACGGCGCGGGAGAGGGGGCCGCGTACGCGAGGGTCGCGGTCCCGGACAGCAGCACGGCGGCGGCGAGCGCCGCGGCGCCGTGGCGGACGCGAACGGTGGTCATGGCTTCGGTGGCCTCTCCTGCGGGAGCCGGGCACCGGCACGCGAAAGGCACCAGGCTCCGGCCCCGTACTCCTCGACGGTGCCGGTCACCGGGCGGTCGATCCCGGTGACGCGAGCCGAACACGTGCGCGTACGGGGCGATCCGGCTCACCGCCGGGAAGACGGCGGTTCACGGTTGCGGGGTCAGCGCCGGATTCGCACCGGCTTCCCCCCGTACGGGCATGATGACGACCCGCTCACTCTACCGGTGGGTCATACAGCCAGGTACGTCACGGGGTCGCTGCCCGGCACCGGCTCCACGCGCCCCAGCTTCACCAGCCGCCGCAGGTGCGCCTCCGCCTCCGAGACGGCGATGGTGCGCGAGCCGTACGGGATGCGGTCCCAGGGGCGGTTCCACTCCATGCGCTCGGCGAGCTGCCAGGGGGTGAGCGGGGTGGTGAGCAGGCCGGCCAGGCCGGTCAGCCGCTCCTCGTGGTGGGCGAGCAGCTCCCGCACCCGCTCCTCGGCGCCGGTGAAGGCGTGCTGGTGGGCGGGGAGCACCTCGGCGACACCGAGCCGGCCGACCCGCTCCAGCGAGTCCAGGTAGTCCCCGAGAGGATCCGTCACGGTCGCGTCGTCGGGGTCCTCGTACAGCCCGATGTGCGGGCTGATCCCGGGCAGCAGGTGGTCGCCGGAGAACAGCCGCCCATGGCCGGGCCGGCGAGCCGGGTGCTCCTCCTCCAGGTGCAGGCAGACGTGACCGGGCGTGTGGCCGGGCGTCCAGATGGCGCGCAGCCGCCGCCCCGGCAGGTCGAGCAGCTCCCCGGGCGCGATCTCCCGGTCGGGCAGGACGGGCTGCGGCAGAGGGAGGGCACCGGCGCGTGCGGACCGCAGCGGGGCGGTGTGCTCGTCGGGCGCGCCGGAGGCGGTGAGCTTCGCCAGCAGGTAGTCGAGCCAGGCGCCCGGCTCGGCGTCACGGGTGCGGCGTACGACGGCGATGTCGGCGGCGTGCATGGCGATCCAGGCGCCGGACGCCTCCCGGACCCGGCCGCACAGGCCGTGGTGGTCGGGGTGGTGGTGGGTGACGAGGACGCCGTGGACGTCCCGGACGGAGGTGCCCAGCGCGGTGAGCCCCTCGCACAGCTCGGTCCAGGAGCCGGGGTCGTCCCAGCCGGTGTCGACGAGAACGGGGCCCCGGTCGGTGTCGACGACGTGGACGAGGGTGTGGCCGAGGGGGTTGTCCGGGATGGTGACCGCGATGCTCGATACGCCGCCCCCGTGGTCGTGCACCTGCGGTCCTGGTGGCATGAGCCCTCATCTCCCCACGGCGGTACGGCCATTGCCCAGTATAACTAGAACTGGTATCAGTTCTGAGACAGTGTCAGAAACTGCGGGAGGCGGCGCGCCATGACCGAGCTGGTCGAGCACGGAAAGCTGTTCATCGGCGGCGAGTTCGCCGACCCCCTCGGCGACGACGTCATCGAAGTGACCTCGCCGCACACCGAGCAGGTCATCGGCCGGGTGCCGCACGCTTCCCGGGCCGACGTCGACCGCGCGGTCGCGGCGGCGCGCCGGGCCTTCGACGAGGGCCCCTGGCCCCGGATGTCCCTGGACGAGCGGATCGCCGTCGTCACCCGTATCAAGGACGCCATCGCCGTACGGCACGAGGAGATCGCCCGGACGGTCAGCGCGCAGAACGGCTCCCCCTACTCGTGGAGCGTCCTCGCGCAGGCGCTCGGCGCGATGATGGTGTGGGACGCGGCGATCACGGTCGCCCGCGACCACCCGTACGAAGTGGAGCGCGCCGGCGTCCTCGGCCCGATCCTGGTGCGGCGCGAGCCGGTCGGGGTGGTCGCGGCGGTGGTGCCGTGGAACGTCCCGCAGTTCACAGCCGCGGCGAAGCTGGGCCCGGCATTGCTGGCCGGCTGCACGGTGGTGCTCAAGCCGTCGCCGGAGACACCCCTGGACGCGTACATCCTGGCCGACATCGCACGGGAGGCCGGGCTGCCGGAGGGCGTGCTGTCGATCCTGCCCGCCGACCGGGAGGTCAGCGAGTACCTGGTCGGCCACCCCGGCGTCGACAAGGTGTCCTTCACCGGCTCCGTCGCGGCGGGCAAGCGCGTGATGGAGGTCGCCTCGCGCAACCTCACGCGCGTCACCCTGGAGCTGGGCGGCAAGTCCGCGGCCGTCGTCCTGCCGGACGCCGACCTGGAGGCCGCCGTCGCCGGGATCGTCCCGGCCGCCTGGATGAACAACGGCCAGGCGTGCGTGGCCCAGACGCGGATCCTCGCCCCGCGCTCCCGGTACGACGAGTTCGCCGAAGCCCTCGCCGCGGCGGCCGGCGCCCTGGTGGTCGGCGACCCGCTCGACCCGGCCACCCAGGTCGGCCCGCTCGTCGCCCGGCGCCAGCAGCAGCGGTCCCTCGACTACATCCGCATCGGCCAGGAGGAGGGCGCCAAGATCCTCGCGGGCGGTGGCCGCCCGGCCGGCCACGAGCGCGGCTGGTACGTCGAGCCGACCCTCTTCGGCGACGTCCACAACGACATGCGCCTCGCCCGCGAGGAGATCTTCGGCCCGGTGATCTGCCTGCTGCCGTACGGGGACGAGGCCGAGGCCCTCAAGATCGCCAACGACTCGGAGTACGGCCTCAGCGGCAGCGTGTGGACCGCCGACGTCGACCACGGCATCGACTTCGCCCGCCAGGTCCGCACCGGCACCTTCAACGTCAACACCTTCAGCCTGGACATGCTGGGCCCGTTCGGCGGCTACAAGAACTCGGGCCTGGGCCGGGAGTTCGGACCCGAGGGCTACGACGCGTACCTGGAGTACAAGATGATCCACCTCCCCGCCGGCCACGAGGCACGGTGATGGGCGACCGCTGGCACGTGGAGGTCGACCGCAACGTCTGCATCGGCTCCGGCATGTGCGCGCACCACGCCCCGCACGGCTTCGCCCTGGACACCGCCCGGCAGTCCCGCCCACGGGCCGCCCGGACCGACGCCGACGAGCGGATCCTCGCCGCGGCCGAGGGCTGCCCGGTGGAGGCGATCACGATCGCACTGGCGGACGGCGGCGAGCAGGTCTTCCCCCCTGACGAAGAGTGAAGGAGCCGCGAAGGAACGGCGCGCGGTGCCCGTCGTTGCCCGGCCCGCCCACCACGACCATGCGAAACTTCTCCCTTGATCACGAGGGCAAGGGGCCCACGTGCACGCGGGATCGGGAGATTCGTGCGCAAGGCGAAGTTGGCGGCCGCGGCCGCCGGTGTGGTGCTGCTGGTCGCGGGCTGCGGCGGCGGTGGTACGGACAAGGGAACGGGCCCCACGTCCGGCTCCCCGGCCCCGGCCGGTGCGGGCGCGGAGGCGGAGGGCGGCAGCCTGGACGCGGCGGCGGTGACCAAGGAGATCGGCGACGCGGCGACGGCGGCGGGCTTCACCAAGAAGCCCTCGGACGACGTCCCGCCGGCCCTCGCGTCCTGCATGGTCGACTGGGCGGTCGACGGCGAGAAGGCCACCGACACGAAGAAGTCCTACGACGACACGGTCGCGGCCCTCGCCAAGAACGGCTGGAAGGAGTCGCAGAGCTTCGACCAGAAGGGCTCGGTGATCAAGTCGCTGGCCAAGAGCGGCTGGACGCTGAAGGCGAGCCACCACGGGCAGGGCGGCTTCGTCACCGTGATGTTCATCGCCACGGACAACAGCCCGGCGTGCGAGAAGGCCTTCCGGGAAGACCTGGAGAAGAACAAGAACACCCAGTAACACCCACCCAGTGCGGGGCCGTGCCCCCCACCGCCCCGCAGTCGGCCGACGGCCGGGGCGGGGCCGTGCAGGGTCGTCCCCGCAGAGGTTGGCGGCGTCTGATGGGTTCCCTTGTTCCGTACCCAAGGCCGCCGGCCTCGAGGGGTGCCCCCTCTGGGGGAGAGACGAGCCCGGAGGGGCCACGCCCCCCACCCCCCGGCAGGCCGCCGACCCGCACCGCCCCGGGGGGAACCGAGAAAGGGCGCCGTGCCGTTCCGTTGTGCCCACCCGTTCCGCCTTGCGGAAGGACTGCCCACAACGGGAAGGAAGGGCGGGGCCCTGCGGGGGCGACTGCCCACAACGGGTCGAGGCACCGCCCTGCGGGGCGAGCCGCCCACGACGTGCGGGGCGAGCCGCCCGCAACGGGCGGGCGGGATCCCGGCGGGGGCCGCCCAAGTGGGCGGGGCGTCAGGCTGTGGGTCCGGGCCCCGGGGTGGCGTCCGGGGTCGTCAGGTCGATCAGACGGCACGCCGTCTCGATGTCGATCTTCACCTGGGCGATCGACGCCCGGCCCGACAGCCAGGTGATCAGCGCCGAGTGCCAGGTGTGCTCGATCACCCGCACCGCGGAGAGCTGCTGCGGCGTCGGGTGCTCCAGACCCATCGCGTCCAGGATGATCGCCGTCGTCTGCCGGGACACCGTGTCCACCTCCGGGCTCACGCTGCGGTCCGCGAACGTCAGCGCCCGCACCATCGCGTCCGCGAGGTGCGGCTCGCGCTGGAGGGCGCGGAAGGCGCGCATCAGCGTCTCGGCCACCCGCTGGGAGGCGGACTCCCCGGCCGGCGGGCGCTTGCGCAGCGTCGTGTGCAGGTGGTCCAGCTGGTCCTGCATGGTGGCGACCAGCAGGTGGATCTTGGACGGGAAGTACCGGTACAGCGTGCCCAGCGCGACCCCGGCGGCCTCGGCGACCTCGCGCATCTGGACCGCGTCGAAGCCGCCCCGGCCGGCCAGCTGCGCGCTGGCGTGGAGGATCCGGCGGCGGCGCGCCTCCTGGCGCTCGGTGAGCGGCGGCGACGCCGGTCTGTCTTCCGCTGTCATCTGTCCCGTTCCGTCGTTCGTTCCGTTCCATGGCGTACCGGTGTGCCCACGGGCCGGTACCGCCCGGCGGCGCCCGTCGTGGCGTGAATCACCTGTTCCGGCCCTCACAGCGGCGCTACCTGCCGGTAGATTCGAAGCTCCTTGGACGATCAAGTCTGAAACTTGTTCTAGATTAGCGCGACCGGTTAGGCTCCGGCGAAACGCAGGCAAGAAGGGGGCCGCGAGTGACCGCTGAGGCCATAGAGGCAGGCCCCCGCGGCGGTGTCACCGGGGGCGACGACCTCCCGCTGCGCATCGCGCTCCTTACGTACAAGGGGAACCCGTTCTGCGGCGGACAAGGCGTCTACGTACGTCACCTCTCCCGCGAACTCGCCCGCCTCGGGCACCGCGTCGAGGTGATCGGCTCCCAGCCCTACCCCGTACTGGACGACGGCGTCCCCCTCACCGAGCTCGCCAGCCTCGACCTCTACCGGCAGCCCGACCCCTTCCGCACGCCGAAGCGCGACGAGTACCGCGACTGGATCGACGCCCTCGAAGTCGCCACCATGTGGACCGGCGGCTTCCCCGAGCCGCTCACCTTCTCGCTGCGCGCCCGCCGCCACCTGGCCGCCCGGCGCGGCGACTTCGACGTCGTCCACGACAACCAGACCCTCGGCTACGGCCTCCTCGGCGACCTCGGCGCCCCGCTCGTTACCACCATCCACCACCCCATCACGGTGGACCGGCAGCTGGAACTCGACGCCGCGCCCGACTGGAAGCGCCGCGCCTCCGTCCGCCGCTGGTACGCCTTCACGCGCATGCAGAAGCGCGTCGCGCGCCGCCTCCCCTCCGTACTCACCGTCTCCGGCACCTCCCGCGACGAGATCGTCGAGCACCTCGGCGTACGGCAGGACCGCATCCGCGTCGTCCACATCGGCGCCGACACCGACCTGTGGTCCCCCGACCCGGCCGTCCCCGAGGTGCCCGGCCGGATCGTCACCACCTCCAGCGCGGACGTCCCGCTCAAGGGCCTCGTCCACCTCGTCGAGGCACTCGCCAAGCTCCGCACCGAGAACCCCGACGCCCACCTCGTCGTCGTCGGCAAGCGCGCCGAGGACGGGCCGGTCGCCCAGGCCATCGAGCGGTACGGGCTCGACGGCGCCGTCCGGTTCGTCAAGGGCATCACGGACGCCGAGCTCGTGGACCTGTACCGGGGCGCCCAAGTGGCGTGCGTACCTTCGCTGTACGAGGGGTTCTCGCTGCCCGCCGCCGAAGCCATGGCCACCGGGACGCCCCTGGTCGCCACCACGGGCGGCGCGATCCCCGAGGTCGCAGGCCCCGACGGCGAGACCTGCCTGGCCGTCCCGCCCAGCGACGCCGGCGCCCTCGCGGCGGCCCTCGGCCGACTCCTCGGCGACGCCGGCGCCGAACTGCGCACCCGCCTCGGCACGGCCGGCCGCGCCCGGGTGCTGGACAGGTTCACCTGGGCCCGCGCGGCCCAGGGCACGGCGGAGCTGTACCGCGAGGCGATCGCGGCGCGCGGAGCCCGCCGGTGACCCACCCCCGTACACCTTCCCCCCTCCGTGAAAGCAGGCCGTCCCCGTGCTGACCGTCGACTTCACCCGCTTCCCGCTCGCCCCCGGCGACCGCGTCCTCGACCTGGGCTGCGGTGCCGGGCGGCACGCCTTCGAGTGCTACCGGCGCGGAGCCCAGGTCGTCGCCCTCGACCAGAACGGCGAGGAGATCCGCGAGGTCGCCAAGTGGTTCGCCGCCATGAAGGAGGCCGGTGAGGCGCCCGCCGGAGCGACCGCCACCGCCATGGAGGGCGACGCGCTCAACCTGCCCTTCCCCGACGAGTCGTTCGACGTCGTGATCATCTCCGAGGTCATGGAGCACATCCCGGACGACAAGGGCGTCCTCGCCGAGATGGTCCGCGTCCTCAAGCCGGGCGGCCGCATCGCCGTCACCGTCCCCCGCTACGGCCCCGAGAAGGTCTGCTGGGCACTCTCCGACGCGTACCACGAGGTCGAGGGCGGCCACATCCGTATCTACAAGGCCGACGAACTCCTCGCCAAGATCCGCGAGGCCGGCCTCAAGCCGTACGGCACCCACCACGCGCACGCGCTGCACTCGCCGTACTGGTGGCTCAAGTGCGCGTTCGGCGTCGACAACGACAAGGCCCTGCCGGTGCGCGCGTACCACAAGCTGCTGGTCTGGGACATCATGAAGAAGCCCCTGGCCACCCGCCTCGCCGAGCGGGCCCTCAACCCGGTCATGGGCAAGAGCTTCGTGGCGTACGCGACCAAGCCCCACCTCCCGAAGGCCGAGGCCGAGACCGCGTGACGAGCCCCGAGAGGACCGAACACCTCGTCCTGCCCGGCGTCCTCACCGCCGAGCAGGCCGCCGAGACCGTCGCCGGCATCCTCGCCGTCCAGCGCGAGGACGGCGCCATCCCCTGGTTCCGCGGCCACCACCTCGACCCGTGGGACCACACCGAGGCGGCCATGGCCCTGGACACGGCCGGCGAGCACGACGCGGCCGCCCGCGCCTACGAGTGGCTCGCCCGCCACCAGAACGAGGACGGCTCGTGGTACGCCGCCTACCACGACGGCGACCACACCCAGGTCACCGACCACGGCCGCGAGACCAACTTCTGCGCCTACATAGCGGTCGGCGTCTGGCACCACTACCTCTCCACCGGCGACGACACCTTCCTCGACCGCATGTGGCCCGTCGTCTACGCGGCCGTGGAGTTCGTGCTGCGGCTCCAGCAGCCCGGCGGCCAGATCGGCTGGAAGCGCGAGCCCGACGGCACGCCCATCACCGACGCCCTGCTGACCGGCTCCTCCTCCATCCACCAGGCGCTGCGCTGCGCCCTGGCCATCGCCGAGGAGCGCGAGGAGCCCCAGCCCGACTGGGAGCTGGCCGCCGGCGCGCTCGCCCACGCCATCCGCCACCACCCGGAGCGGTTCCTCGACAAGAACCGCTACTCGATGGACTGGTACTACCCCGTCCTCGGCGGCGCCGTCACCGGCGCGGCCGCCAAGGAGCGCATCGAGAGCGCCTGGGACGACTTCGTGGTCCCCGGCCTCGGCGTACGCTGCGTCCTGCCCAACCCCTGGGTGACGGGCGGCGAGAGCTGCGAACTGGCCCTGACGCTGTGGGTGATGGGCGAGTCCGACCGCGCGCTGGAGATTCTCCAGTCCATCGGCCACCTGCGCGCCGACGGTGGCATGTACTGGACGGGGTACGTCTTCGAGGGCAACCGCGCCTTCTGGCCCGAGGAGCTCACCACCTGGACGGCGGGCTCCCTGCTGCTGGCGGTGGCGGCCCTGGGGGGAGACGAGGCGACGACCGCGGTCTTCGGCGGCGAGCGGCTGCCACACGGCCTGGCCCCGGACTGCTGCCGGTGACGGCGCGGCGGCGGGATGGCGTAACGGCGTGACGACGCGATGGCGTGACGGTGCGGTGGCGTGACGGCGTGATGGCCTGAACCCGCCCCCGCCCGGATTCGCCAGCCTCGGGGCGGGGTACCCGAGTTCACCGATCGAGACGGTGTTGCGGGCGATTCGTCCGCAACCATCCCGCTGTCCCGATCGTCCAACACAATAAAGGCCCAGCGTCAGGGGAAAACAATGAAACGACGCGCCACGGCACTGGTGACGCTCCTGCTCACAGGCGCCGGATTCGGGATGCTGACGGTGCCCGCCGAGGCGGCCCCCGCAGTGACCACGCAGGCCACCGCTGTCTGCCCCACCGGCTGGGGCAGCGCCCAGAAGACCGGCGTCAGCGCCGCGACCGCCTCCCTGGTGGACATCAGGACCGGCCGCCACGACTGCTTCGACCGCATGGTCTTCCACGCGCCGGGCATCGGCAGCAGCAAGATCGGCTACCACATCCGGTACGTCGACCGGGTGTACCAGGACGGCTCAGGCCAGTACGTCCCGGTCGCCGGCGGAGCCCGTCTGGAAGTGCGCATCGCCGCGCCCAGCTACAACCCCGAGACCGGCGGACAGACCTACCGGGGGAAGGTGGCCCAGCCGCTGCCCGGTGTGAACCTCACCGGGTACCGCACGTTCAAGGACGCCCGGTTCGTCGGCAGCTTCGAGGGTGACACCCAGATCGGCCTCGGCGTCCGCGCCCGGCTGCCGTTCCGGGTCCTGCACCTGCCCGACCGCCTCGTGGTGGACGTCGCCCACACATGGGGCGCCGCTCGCTGAGGCCCATGTCGTCGCCGGTCGGCACCCGGTACTAGTACCGGCGCAGCCGGCCGGCGAGGGCATGGCCGAGGAGCAGGTACACGAGCGCGGCGAGACCGTAGCCCGCCACGACCCGCAGCCACGCCGCGTCGAACGTGAACAGATCGTGCGACCAGCCGGCCAGCCAGCGGGCCGCCTCCTGGACGAACTGCACCAGGTCGTTGGCCCGGTTGGCGTCGAACAGGTACATCAGGATCCACAGGCCGATGATCGCGGCCATGACGTCGGCGACGACCGCGATCGCGGTGGCCGCCTGGTGACTTCCGTTGCTGCGACGGGGAGACATGCTCAACGCGTTGCCGCTCCGCCGCCCCTGAAACCCGTACGGTGACGTCGTGGCCTACGCGTTGAGCTCCGCCAGCACCCGCAGCGTCGCCACGTCAGGAGACGTCACCAGCAGGTCGGTGACCGGGCCCGCGCGCCACAGCTCCAGTCGCTCGGCGATGCGCTCACGCGGACCGACCAGCGAGATCTCGTCCGCGAAGGCGTCCGGAATGGCGAGGACCGCCTCCTCGCGGCGGCCCTGGGCGAACAGCTCCTGGACGCGGCGCGCCTCGGCCTCGTACCCCATGCGGGCCATCAGGTCGGCGTGGAAGTTGCGGGTGGTGTGCCCCATGCCGCCGATGTGGAAGCCGAGCATCGCCTTGACGGGCAGCAGACCCTCGGTGACGTCGTCGCAGAGCTGCGCGCGGGCCAGCGGCGCGACCATGAACCCGTGCGGTACGTCGTGCTCGTCCTTCACGTCCTTCACGTCGTACGCGTCCGGCCGCAGCGGTGACCAGTACAGCGGCAGCCAGCCGTCGGCGATCCGGACCGTCTGGGCGATGTTCTTCGGCCCCTCGGCGCCGAGCAGGATCGGCAGGTCGGCGTGGAGCGGGTGGGTGATCGGCTTGAGCGGTTTGCCGAGACCGGTGCCGTCCTCGCCGGCGTACGGATGGGAGTGGAAGCGGCCGTCCAGCGCCACCGGCGCCTCGCGGCGCAGGACCTGGCGGACGACGTCGACGTACTCGCGTGTCGCGGTGAGCGGCGAGGCGGGGAACGGGCGGCCGTACCAGCCCTCGACGACCTGCGGCCCCGACAGGCCGAGCCCGAGCATCATCCGGCCGCCCGAGAGGTGGTCGAGGGTCAGCGCGTGCATGGCGGTGGCGGTCGGCGCCCGGGCGGCCATCTGCGCGATCGCCGTACCGAGCCGGATCCGGGTGGTGTGCGCCGCGATCCAGGTGAGGGGGGTGAACGCGTCCGAGCCCCACGCCTCGGAGGTCCAGACGGAGTCGTAGCCGAGCCGCTCGGCCTCGCGGGCCAGTTCGAGGTGGGCGGGGTTCGGGCCGCGCCCCCAGTAGCCGAGTGCCAGTCCGAGCCGCATGACGCCCCTGTCTGACGATCCGTCAGGTACCGGGGTGACTGTACGACAACGGCCCCCCGCCCGGAAGGGCGAGGGGCCGTACGCGTACGACGATGGGTCAGCCGCGCTGGATGCCCGTCGTGTCCTGGAGCACGCCACGGCGGCCGTCCTGCGTCTGGGCCACCAGACCCTGGCCGCGCTGCTCGACCGCCAGGTACCAGGTGCCGGGCGCCAGCTCGGCGATCGGCGTCGGGGAGCCGTCCTCCGCGTACAGCGGACGGGCCACCGGAACGGCGAACCAGAACGGCGAGAAGTCCGAGGCGGGCGCGGCCTGACCGGCACCCTGCGACGGCTGCGGCTGCGGCTGCTGGCCACCCTGCGGGGGCTGCGGCTGGGCCGGCTGGCCCCCCTGCGTACCGGGGTAGCCGTAACCGCCCTCGGGCTGCCCGCCGTACGGCGGCTGCTGCGCGCCCGGGTAGCCGTAACCGGCCTGCGGCTGCCCGCCGTACGGCTGCGGCTGCTGCGGCCGCGGCGCGCCCATGAGCGGGGCCTTGAGCGCCGGGACGAGCGGAGCGGCGACCGCGGCCGCGGCGAGCGCGATGGTGGCCAGCAGGCCCAGGATCATGCCGGCGCCGGCGTCGGCGTCCATGTCGATGATGGTCCAGAACGCCGTCCACAGCGCGAAGATGCAGAAGGCCACGCCGAACTGGCCCAGGTCGATCCCCGCGATCTTGCGGCCGGGCATGCCCCGGCCGACGACGATCAGCGCCGCCCCGATGACGCCGGAGAGGAACATGCTCATCAAGAGGCCCAGGCTGTCCCAGGCGTTGGTCTTCTCGAAGCCGGAGCAGTCGACCCCACTGGGGCAGTCGAAACTGGTGAGGCCGAGGAACGAGGCGATGAACAGCACCACCGCTGCTCCGATCACCACGCCATCGCCTCGAGTGAGGGAGCGGATGTTCACGTGTAAGAGTCCTTCGTCGGTTCGTCTCGTCGGGGTGGCGCGAAGCACGGGGGTGGCCGGCCCCATCGTACGGATGCTGTACGGGTCTGGGTCCGGGGCGACCCCGGACCCCCGGCAGGCTACCGCCCGCCGGACCTAGTCCCGCAGGTAGGTGCTGACGCCGGCCGCGATTCCCTGGGCCGCTTTCTGCCGCCATGCCGTGTCTGTCAGCAATGCGGCGTCCTTCGGGTCACGCATATTGCCGCATTCGACGAAGACTTTGGGCACGGTCGACAGATTCAGTCCGCCGAGGTCCTTGCGTACGTCCAAACCGGTACCCCCGCCGATGTAGTTGGCCGGAGCGGTTCCGGTGGCCAGCGCGAACTCCCGCGCGATGCGCTCGCCGAGGGCGCGTGACGGGCCGACGATCCGCGTCGTGTCGGCCGCACCTCCCTTGACCAGTGCGGGGAGGATCACGTGGAAGCCGCGGTTGCCGGTGCCCGAGCCGTCCGCGTGGACCGACACCACAGCGTCGGCCTTCGCCGCGTTGCCGATGCGGGCGCGCTCGTCGATGCACGGGCCGTAGGGGCGGTCGGCGTCCTGAGTGAGGGTCACCGTCGCGCCCTGCTTCTGGAGCAGGGTGCGAAGACGGTGTGAAACATCCAGGGTGAATGCGGCTTCCGTGTAACCGGAGTTCGTGGACGTACCGGTTGTGTCGCATTCCTTGCGGTTCGTTCCGATGTCCACGAGCCGGTTGATCTCACGGGGGTGATCGAAGTTGCCCGGGTTGTGACCCGGATCGATCACGACGGTCTTTCCGGCGAGGGGCCGCGCGACGGGGGCGGGCGGGGTGCCCTGCACCACGTCGGAAGCGACCGGCAGCGGCCCGAGCGCCTTCGGTACCCGCTCGCCTCCGTCGCTGCTCATCGCCTGCCAGGCCAGCCACCCGGCGAGCGCGGCGGCCAGCGTGGCGGCCAGCGGCGCGCCGACCGTGAGCACGAGCTTGCGGCGGACGGGACTGGAGCTGTCGTCATCGTGCACCCTGCGATGGTATGCGTACGGAGCCGTACAGCCGCCGCACCGGCCCGCCGGTCATGGTGGGCGTGTGGGCCGCCACCGACGCCCCGGGGGCGAACGTCCCGCCCATGGTGGGCGTGTGGGCCGCCCTCTCTCCGAGTGTGGCGGGCTCCGGCGGCCCGTCAAGGGCGCTTCGCGTCGGCTTCGCCGATGGGCTTCGCCCACCCTTGACCGGCCGCCTCCGCCCGCCTTTTCCCACTCGGAGGGCGGCCCGGGGGAACGGGCCCGGGAGGGGCGCCCTGCGGTGCGGGGTTCGTGGCCGAGGCGACCCGGCCGGGGCAGGCGCGGCAGTGGAATGGGGCGGCGCGGCTTGGCTAGGCGGCTGGCGGCCGTCTGTGGGTTGCGGTACAGGACCTCGCTCCGGCGAGTGGTGGGTGCGCGGCAGTGGCATGGGGCTTCTGGGGTCGGCTCGGCGGCTGCGGGAGGGTGATGGGTCGGGGTTCAGGCGGGTGGCTGGGGCGGGTGCGGGGCTGGGCCGGGGTGTTGCCCCGCCTGGCGGCGGGGGTGGAGGCGTGGGTGTGGCCGGGTGGCTGGCTGCCGGGCCGGTCGGCTCGCGGGTCCGGTCGGGGGCCTGTGCCGCCCGTGGCTGCGCCCGGGTACCTCACCGGCCCCGCCTGCCCCACAGGGGAAGCCCCACCCGTCTCCTCGGTCACAGCAGCACCGGGATGGGGGAGTTGTGTGCGGTGTGGGACACCTCCCCCCGTGGTGTCGGGGGCTGTGGGTGTCCGATCCCGCCCACAACTCCGGCGAGGCGACACGGCTGTGACTGGAGAGGGCGGAGGGGCCCGCCCGGTGGGTCCGATGACGTGTCCGGGGCCCTGGGGGCTGCCAGGGGAAGGGCGCGCCCCAGGAGGGTGCCGGACAGGAAGTCGGCTGGGCCTCGCCCTGGTCCCTGACGGGGCATGACGGCCGTCGCTTGGCGTCTCGCGGCGTGGCGTGCCGGGCTCGAGAGTCCAGGGACCCCGCCTGCCCCACCAGGACGCCTCACTGGTCCCCACCGTCACACCGGTATCGGGGCTGGGGTGTTGTGGGCGGTGTGGGACGCCTCCTGGCCATGAGCATCCGGGCAGGGGTGTCCGATCCCGCCCACAACTCCAGTGGTCCGACACGAGTGTGACTGGAGAGGCCGGAAGGGACGCCCCTGCCCGGACTTCGAGCGCTCCGGGCGGGGGAGCAGTGGGCGTGTCCCGCTGGCCTGTGTCGGCGGCCGGACCGACCCCGGCCGCGCCCGACCGTCCGGAGGCCGTGGTCCCAGCCCCGAGCCGGAAGCCCGGTCCGCGCCGGGCCGGGAGCTTCACCGTCCCGAGGCCCGACGTCCCCGCCGTGCCCCCGGCCGGACAGGGCAACACCCGGGCCCAGCCCCGCACCCACCCCAGCCACCTGCCTGTACCCCGGCCCCTCACCCGGCCGCAGTCGCCGGGCCGGGCCCGGATGCCCCACACCACTTGGGCGCACCCACCACTCACCGGAGCGAGGTCTTGTGCCGCAACCGGGAGACGGCCGCCAGTCGCTTAGCCGAGCCGTCACCGCCCCATTCCCCTGCCGCGCCTGCCCCGGCCGGGCCGCCTCGGCAACGAGCGCCCAGAAAGGGCTGGCCCCCGGACGCCCGCTCCCCGGGGCCGCCCTCCGAGAGAAAACGCGCGGGCGAAGGCGGCCTGTCAAGGGTGGGCGAAGCCCATCGGCGAAGCCGACGCGAAGCGCCCTTGACAGGGCGCCGGAGCCCGCGACTCTCGGGAAGGAGGGCGGCCCGGAACGGTGCACCAACCGGTACGCCCACCCCCGGGGGGGCCTGCCGCCACGGGCTCGGTCGGCGCCCGCCTGGTTCCCGGAGGGTCCTGCCTGCCGTCCACCCCCCGGGTGCCCCACGGCACCAGGGGCGGGAGTTGTGGGCCGTGTGCGACACCTCCCGCCGGGGGCATCGGGCTCCGGGTGTCCCACCCCGCCCACGACTCCGGTGATCCGGCACGGGCGTGACCGGAGGGGCGAAGGGGGCGCCCCGTTTGCCCGGCCACTCCGGCGCCTGCCGCACCCTGGCCGGCTGAGGCGCCCCGTCCGCGCCCCGTCCGGCGCCACGTCCGCGCCCCGTACGGCGGCCCGCGTCGCGGGAGCCCGCGCCGGCTCCCGCGCGGTCGGTCAGATGCCCGGGCCCGTACGGCGCAGGACGCGCAGCGAGTCCGTGACCGACGCCTCGGTGAACGCGCCGGACTCCAGGGCCCGCAGGTAGATGCGGTACGGGGCCTGGCCGCCGTCCGCGGGGTCGGGGAACACGTCGTGGATGACCAGCAGTCCGCCCTCGACCACGCGCGGCGCCCAGCCCTCGTAGTCGGACGTGGCGTGCTCGTCGGTGTGACCGCCGTCGATGAAGACCAGGCCGACCTCGCCCGCCCATACCCGCGCGACCTGCGGCGAGCGGCCGACGACCGCGATCACGTGCTCCTCCAGGCCCGCCGCGTGCAGCGTGCGGCGGAACGTCGGCAGCGTGTCCATCAGCCCGACCTCCGGGTCCACCACCGTCGGGTCGTGGTACTCCCAGCCCGGCTGCTGCTCCTCGCTGCCCCGGTGGTGGTCGACCGTGACGGCCACCGTGCCCGCCGCGCGGGCGGCGTCGGCGAGCAGGATCGTGGAACGGCCGCAGTACGTGCCGACCTCCAGCAGCGGCAACCCCAGCCGTCCCGCCTCGGCGGCCGCCGCGTGGAGCGCCAGGCCCTCGCGTACGGGCATGAACCCCTTGGCGGCCTCGAAGGCGGCGAGCGTCTCCGGCTTGGGCGCGGCAGGCACAGCCATGGGTTCCTCCTGGTCGGTCGAGGGCGTCGGACGGTCCTACTGGGCGGTCACATCGTAGGCGGCGCGGTCCCGCGCGGGACTTCCGGCGTAGGTCCATATCCGGATGTACGGAGCGCACGGCACCTGCGACCATGACAGCCATGTCTCAGTCCCGTATCGACACCGCCGCTCCCGCGCCCACAGCCGCAGGCTCACCTCGCCCCGCCGCCCGTACCTGGGCGGTGCTGGCCGCCGCCTGTGCCGGGCAGTTCCTGGTGGTCCTCGACGTCTCCGTGGTGAACGTGGCGCTGCCGTCGATGCGTGCCGACCTCGGGCTGTCGGCGATCGGGCTCCAGTGGGTGCTCAACGCGTACTCGATCGCCTTCGCCGGGTTCATGCTGCTCGGCGGGCGGGCGGCGGACCTCTTCGGGCGCAAGCGGATGTTCCTGGTGGGGCTCGGGCTGTTCACCGCCGCCTCCGTGGCCGGTGGCCTCGCCGTGGAGGGCTGGCAGCTGCTCGCCGCCCGTGCCGCGCAGGGGCTCGGGGCCGCGGTCCTCGCACCCGCGACGCTCACCATCGTGACCGGCGCGGTGCCGCCGGGGCCCGCGCGGACCCGGGCGATAGGCACCTGGTCGGCGGTGGGCGCGGGCGGCGGCGCGGCGGGCGGGCTGGTCGGCGGCGTCCTGACCGACCTGCTGTCCTGGCGCTGGGTGTTGCTGATCAACGTGCCGGTCGGCGTGCTGGTGCTGGTGGGGGCCGCGCTGTGGATCCGCGAGAGCCGGACCGAGGGCGGGCGGCGGCTCGACCTGCCCGGCGCGGTGCTGGTCACCGGCGGGCTCGCGGCCGTGGCGTACGGCATCGTGCAGACCGAGGAGTCGGGCTGGGGCGCGGGCGCGACACTGCTGCCGCTGCTCGGCGGGGTGGCGCTGCTGGTGGCGTTCGTGGCGGTCGAGGCCCGGACGGACGCCCCGCTGATGCCGCTGAAGGTGTTCCGGTCCAGGGCCGTGTCGGCGGCCAACGTGGCGATGCTGGTGAACGGCTCCGCCTCGTTCGCCATGTGGTTCTTCATGACGGTGTACGCCCAGAACGTTCTCGGCTACTCCCCGCTGGCGGCGGGCCTCGCCCTCGTACCGAGCTCGATCAGCGTCATCGTCGGCTCCAAGCTGGCGCCGCGGCTGATGGTGACGACCGGGGCGCGCAACCTCGCGGCGATCGGCACGCTGATCGCCGCCACCGGGTTCGGCTGGCAGTCCCTGATGGACGCGCACGGTACGTACGTCACGACCATCCTCGGGCCCGGCATCCTGATGATGGCCGGCATCGGGCTGGCCATCACCCCGCTCGCCTCGCTCGCCACGTCGGGCGCCGCACCGGGCGACGCCGGCCTGGTCTCGGGCCTGGTCAACACCTCACGCACGATGGGCGGCGCGTTGGGCCTGGCCGTCCTGTCGACGGTCGCCGCGTCCCGGATGGCGGGCGGTACGGGGCCGGAGGCGCTTACCGCCGGGTACGCGCTGGCGTTCCGTACCGGCGCGGGGATCCTGCTGGTGGGCGCCGTGCTGATGCTGCTGTGGCTGCCGCGCCGCACCGAGGCGTAGGTTACGGTCGGCCTCCGCTCACGGCAGCCCCCTGCCCCATCCGGCCTCCGTGCCGCATACTGGCGGGAAATGACGAATCGCTCCGCGCCCCGGCGCCACCTCGCCACCAGTCCCTTCAAAGCCCCCGTCGCCGCACCTATCAAGCACTTCGCGGTAGGGGACCGGGTCTCCCACGACAGGCACGGTCTCGGCACGGTCATCGCCGTCGAGGACCAGATCGCCACGCTCGTCGACTTCGGCTCCCAGAAGACCCGCATCGTCAGCCCGTACAAGGGCATGGACAAGCTCTGACCCCTTTCAGCCCGGCTGATCCGTCCCACTGACGGCTGCCGACCGACCCTCTCGCCGGCAGCCCGCCCGCGACCCGGACGCCGCGCCGCGGAGCCGGTCCCGATCCCCGGGACCCGCCCGCCGCCGCGGCGTCCCGCGCGCCCGGGCGCCGCGCTCCGCCCCTCCCGGCGCGGGGAGGGCGCCCGCCCCGCGAGGGCACCGTCCCGCGAGGGCACCGTCCCGGGGGTGACCGGGAACAGGCGCCGCCCTGGCCCGTTGTGCCCGCAACGGGGGGCCAGGAGCAATGTCGTGACCGTATCTGACGCGCCGTCAGGACTCTTCCCAACCCGCGAGGCTCGCGCTATACAGGAGGACCACCGGCCCTAGAACGCGTTCTAGAACCGGCCCCCTCACGGCCTCGGCGCGGCCGACGGTGCGGACGGCCGTGCCGAGGTCTCCAGCGACGAGCAGGAGCCTCATGCCCATTGACGCAGGCCAGGCACTCGCGGCCGAGCCCCGTTCCGCCGAGATCACCTGGGACCACAAGGACGTCCAGCTCTACCACCTCGGCCTCGGCGCCGGCACGCCCGCCACCGACCCCGACGAGCTGCGCTACACCCTGGAATCCCGGCTGCACGTCCTGCCCAGCTTCGCCACCGTCGCGGGTGCCGGGATGGGCATGATGGGCGGGCTGGCGGCACCCGGCATCGACGTCGACCTGGCGGCCGTCCTGCACGGCGGGCAGGCCATCCACCTGCACCGGCCCATCCCGGTACGCGGCCGGGCCGTCACCACCGCCCGCGTCGCCGCCGTGTACGACAAGGGCAAGGCGGCCGTCCTCGTCCTCCGCTCCGAGGCGGCCGACGACGACGGGCCGCTGTGGACGAGCGACGCCGAGATCTACGTACGCGGCGAAGGCGGTTTCGGCGGCGACCGCGGCCCCTCCGCCCGCCCCGAACCTCCCGACCGCGCCCCCGACCGGACCGTCGAGCGGCACGTGCGCGAGGACCAGGCGCTGCTCTACCGGCTCTCCGGCGACTGGAACCCGCTCCACGCCGACCCCGAGTTCGCCAAGCTCGCCGGCTTCGACCGGCCGATCCTGCACGGCCTGTGCACCTACGGCATGACGCTGAAGGCCGTCGCCGACACGCTCCTCGACGGCGACGTCACCCGTGTCCGCTCGTACCGCACCCGCTTCGCGGGCGTGGTGTACCCGGGCGAGACCCTCCGTATCCGGATGTGGCGCCAGGACACGGGCGTACGGGTGGCGGTGTCCGCCGCCGAGCGGGACGACGCCCCGGTCCTCGCCGACACCCTCGTAGAAACCGTGTGAAGCAAACCGTGTGAAGCAAATTGTGTGAAGGGAGCCGCACCATGCGCGCAGCCGTACTGCACGAGACCGGCCAGGAGAAACTCGAGGTCCTCGACGACGTCGAGGCGGTGGGCTTCGGCCCCGGCAAGGTGCGCATCCGGGTCAGGGCGACGGGCCTGTGCCACTCCGACGTCTCCGCGATGAGTGGCGTCCTGCCGCAGCCGGCGCCGTTCGTCCCCGGCCACGAGGGCGCCGGCGAGATCGTGGACGTCGGCGACGGGGTGACGGCACACAAGCCCGGCGACCGGGTGCTGCTGTGCTGGCTGCCCGCCTGCGGCGCCTGCCCGTCCTGCAAACGCGGCCAGACCCAGCTGTGCCTCGCCGGCTTCATGAACGCCGGTACGCCCAACTTCAAGCGCCCCGGCGGGGACGTCTTCGGCTTCGCGGGGACCGGCACCTTCGCCGAGGAGGTCGTCGTCGACGCCGGCTGCGCGGTGCCCATACCCGACGACGTCCCCTTCGACATCGCCGCGCTCATCGGCTGCGGGGTGACCACCGGACTGGGCGCGGCCATCAACACCGCGCGCGTGGAGGCGGGCGCGTCGGTCGCGGTCATCGGCTGCGGAGGCGTCGGCATCTCCGCGATCCAGGGCGCCAGGCTCCAGGGCGCGGCCCAGATCGTGGCCGTCGACCCGGTTGCCTCGCGGCGCGAGGCGGCGCTGCGGTTCGGCGCGACCGAGGCGGTGGCCCCGGACGGGCTCCCCGACGCCAAGCAGCGGATCACCGCCGGTGAGGGCTTCGACTACGTCTTCGAGGTCGTCGGCCGGTCCGCCACGGCCCGCACCGCCTACGAGTCGACCCGGCGCGGCGGCACGCTCTGCATCGTCGGCGCGGGCGCCATGGACGACTTCCTCCAGCTCAACATGTTCGAGCTGTTCTTCGACGAGAAGCGGATCCTGCCCTCGATGTACGGGGGCGGTGACGTGCTCCGCTCGTACGAGAGGGCCATCGCCCTGTGGCGGGCGGGCCGTATCGACCTCGCGGGCCTGATCACCCACCGGGTTCCGCTGGCGGGCATCAACGACGCGCTGGAGCAGATGCGGACCGGCGAGGCGCTGCGTACCTGCATCGAGATCTGAGGGGGAGGAGATCCCATGTCCATGCCTCTGCGGGACCTCTCCGCGATCGTCACGGGCGCCGGCCGGGGCCTTGGCCGCGCGGAAGCGCTCGAACTGGCCCGGCTCGGCGCGGCGGTCGTCGTCAACGACTACGGGGAGGGGTCGGCGGCCGCCGCCGCCGAGGTCGTCGCCGAGATCCGCGCGGCGGGCGGCCGGGCGGTCGCCCACGTCGGGGACGTCGCCGACCACGCGACGGCGGGGGAGCTGGTGGACCTCGCCATCGGCACGTACGGCCGACTCGACATCCTGGTCAACAACGCGGGCATCCTCCGCGACCGGATGGTCTTCTCGATGAGCGAGGCGGAGTGGGACGCGGTGATCCGCGTCCACCTCAAGGGCCACTTCAACACCACCCACTTCGCGTCCGTCCACTGGCGCGAGCGCGCGAAGGCGACCGGGGCACCGGTCCACGGCCGGATCGTCAACACCTCCTCCGAGGCGTTCCTCGCGGGCTCGGCGGGCCAGCCCAACTACGCCGCCGCCAAGGGCGGCATCGTGGGCCTGACCACCTCCACGGCGCTCGCGCTCGCCAAGTACGGCGTCACGTGCAACGCGATCTGTCCCCGCGCCCGTACGCGTATGACCCAGGACGTCTTCGCCGGCTTCAAGGAACCCACCGGGAGCGACGACCTCGACCCGCTGTCCCCGGACCACGTCGCGCCCCTCGTCGGCTACCTCGCCTCACCCGCAGCCTCCGCCGTCAACGGCCAACTGCTCGTCGTCCACGGCGGAATGGTGGCCGTGATGGAACGGCCCAGGGTGGCGGCGACGTTCGACACGGCCAAGGAGGCCTTCTCGTACGAGGAGCTGGACGCCCTGCTCTCGCCGTACTACGCCGCCCGGCCGCCCGGCGAGACGTTCGCCGCCGCCGAGGTGCTGTCCCTGGCGAAGGGCTGAGCCGCGTACGGCGAAGGGGCCGCCCCTGGGGGATCTCCCCGGGGCGGCCCCTTGTGGCTGTCGTGCCGTCAGGCCGCGCTGTTGTGCGGGTCCTTGCGGTGACGGCCGTGCGGCTGCGTCGAGAGGTCCTCCGTCGACGCCGCGCCCCCTCGGTGCTTTCCGGAGCCGCCGGCGTCCCCCTGCGGTCGCCCGTGGGTCGTGTCGGTGCTGGCTTCAGACATGTGGGAAGTCACCCCGTAGTGATCGCTGACGATGTTGCGGCCCGAGAGTCTATCCACGGGCTGTGCGGCCGGTGAGCGGTGCCTGCTGCAACGGCACCGGCTTGCACACACCAGGAGTCACCACGCGCCCGGACGGTTCCCCACCAGCGCATTCCGCTTGTGTCGATTGTGTGGTGACGGGATGCGGTACGGGTTCCTCCGGCATCGCCACGGCCGGGTCGACCCGGGCCAGGCCGCACGGCACCGACCGCGTCGCGTACGGCAGCCGCAGCGCCCCCTCCCGGGTCCACAGCCCGGCCCCCGCCAGCCACCCCTCGGGCGCGGCCAGGTGGTGCAGCCGCCGCCCCGCCGGGCGCCACAGCCCGACCCAGCTGCCCGCCGCCGCGTCGATCCGCAACGCCACGGCGCACGCCTCCGGCGTCAGCGTCTGACCCGGCTGTATCGCGAACGGCGTCACCGCGGCGTCGGCCGGGCGCAGGCACTCCGGGAAGCGCACCGGCAGCGTGCTCCCCAGGACGCCCCAGCCCAGCCGGTGGTGGCCCGGTGACGGTGCGTCGGACCGGATGAGCAGCAGCCCGCTGTCCGGGTCCGCGAGCAGCAGCCGGTCGTCGCTGCCGTCCGTGATCTGCAGCAGCGGCGTCACCTCGCCGCCCCGCTCCAGGTCGACCGCGACCGTCTTCACCGGCCCGCCGCCGGGCGGCCGCCGGTCCAGTGCGAGCATCCGGCCCGTACGGTCCAGCCACGCCCCACCCGTACAGCGCCCTCTGACCTCGGCGACGTGCTCGGGGACACCGCGGGCTCCGCCGGCCACCCGCCAGACACCTGTCGAGTGCTCCCCGGCGGCCAGCGCGTAGGCGCACGCTCCGTCCGGCGACGGCGGCAGCAGCCGCAGCGACGCCGACTCCACCGCGCCGAGCGGCAGTTCGCCCGTTCGCGGCCCGGTCGGGTACAGCAGCGAGAAGACGTACCGCCCGCCCACCCGGCGCCCGATCAGCACCCGCCCGTCCACCAGCGGAAGCAGCTGCGCGTGCGGGTCCTCGGGCTGGGCGGCCGGCAGCGGCACCGCGTACGGCTCCGGCCCGTCCAGCGTCCACCGCTCCGGGAACAGCGCCTCGCCGGAACCGGCCAGGCGTGCCGCGTAGGCGCCGTTCGCCGCGATGGTGAAACCCGCACGCGACACCGCGCCGTCGTCCTCCGCGGCCGTCTCGAGGGCACAGGCTGTCATCGAGTCGTCACCTCCGGCGACCGAAGCTAGTTTTCGCACTTCCAGCCGAACAACGGGAGCCCTCGCGCTTCACCTATAAGGGTGGCGATGTCCGGGTTCGCCTGAGGAAGGCGGTGCGGTTGTGCTCCCCGGTCCGCACGTGCACGGGGCGTCGCCGCCCCGCGGACGAACGACGGCCGGGGTGGGGCCGTGCAGGGTCGTCCCCGCAGAGGTCGGCGGCGAAGGTCGGGCTCCGGATCCGACGTACCCAAGGCCGCCGGCCTTGAGGAGACGAGCCCGGAGGGGCCACGCCCCCACCGACCGGCCGGCAGCCCGGCCGGGCCCGCCGGGTGGGCGTGGCCCCGCCCTCGGGCGGGCTTCCGGCGCCCTACCGGGCGGGTTCCGGGGCCCGGCCGGGCGGGCTCGGTGCCGTAACCGGGCGGGTGCCGGGCCGTACCTGTGCGCGGTCGGCGCCGCCACCGGGCGGGGTCCCGGCGCCCCACCCCGGGTGGGCTCGGCGCCGTGACCGGGCGGGGGTCCCGGGCTCGTACCTGTGCGTGGTCCGCGCCCGCGACCTGGCGGGGCCGTGGGCGCGGGCAGGGTGACGGCGGCGCAGGTACGGGCCCGGAGGGCGGGCCAGGTAGCCTTTCCTCCGTGCCCCGTCTGTCTGAAGTCATCGCCGAGCTCGACGCCCTGTGGCCGCCCGAGCGGGCCGAACAGTGGGACGCCGTCGGCACGGTCTGCGGCGACCCCGACGCGGACGTCACACGCGTGCTGTTCGCCGTCGACCCCGTACAGGAGATCGTCGACGAGGCGATCGCGCTCGGCGCCGACCTGATCGTCGCCCACCACCCGCTCTATCTGCGCGGTACGACGACGGTCGCGGCGGGCCACTTCAAGGGCCGCGTCGTCCACACGCTGATCAAGAACGACATCGCGCTGCACGTCGCGCACACCAACGCCGACACCGCCGACCCCGGCGTCTCGGACGCCCTCGCCGGCGCCCTCGACCTGCGCGTCACCGGGCCCCTCGTACCCGAGAACGGCCTCGGCCGGATCTGCGAGCTGGACCACCCGGAGACGCTGCGCGAGTTCGCCGCCCGCGCCGCCGAGCGGCTGCCCGCCACCGCGCAGGGCATCCGCGTCGCGGGCGATCCCGACGCCATCGTCCGTACCGTCGCGGTCAGCGGCGGCTCCGGCGACGGGCTCTTCGACGCCGTACGGGCGGCGGGCGTGGACGCGTTCCTCACCGCCGACCTGCGCCACCACCCGGCCTCCGAGGCCACCCACCACTCACCGCTGGGGCTGGTCGACGCCGCCCACTGGGCCACCGAGTGGCCCTGGTGCGAGCTGGCCGCCGCCCAGCTCGACGAGATTTCCGACCGCCACGGCTGGGACCTCAGGGTCCATGTGTCCAGGACGGTCACCGACCCGTGGTCCCACCACTCTTCTTCTGGAGCCCCCAACTGAACGCCGCGCCCGCCGACCAGATCCGACTCCTCGACGTCCAGTCCCTCGACGTACGCCTGTCGCAGCTCGCCCACAAGCGCACGTCCCTGCCCGAGCACGCCGAGATCGAGTCGCTGAGCAAGGACCTCACCCAGCTGCGCGACCTGCTCGTCGCCGCACAGACCGAGGAGAGCGACTGCGCCCGCGAGCAGACCAAGGCGGAGCAGGACGTCGACCAGGTGCGCCAGCGCGCCGTCCGCGACCAGCAGCGGCTCGACTCGGGGGCGATCTCGTCCCCCAAGGACCTGGAGAACCTCCAGAAGGAGATCGTCTCGCTGGCCAAGCGCCAGGGTGACCTGGAGGACATCGTCCTGGAGGTCATGGAGCGCCGCGAGTCCGCCCAGGAGCGGGTCGCCGAGCTGACCGAGCGGGTCTCCTCCGTCCAGGCCAAGGTCGACGACGCGGTCGCCCGGCGCGACGCGCAGCAGCAGGAGCTGGACAGCGAGGCCGCGTCCGTCGCCAAGGAGCGCGAGCTCGTGGCCGGTTCCATCCCCGCCGACCTGATGAAGCTGTACGAGAAGATCCGCCAGCAGCAGGGCGGGGTGGGCGCGGCGCGCCTGTTCCAGCGGCGCTGCGAGGGCTGCCACATCGAGCTGAACATCACCGAGGTGAACGACGTGCGGGCGGCGGCGCCCGACACGGTCGTACGGTGCGAGAACTGCCGCCGCATCCTGGTGCGTACGTCGGAGTCGGGCCTGTAATGCCGGACATGCGGGAACTGATCGTCGAGGCCGACGGCGGCTCCCGGGGCAACCCGGGCCCGGCGGGGTACGGGGCGGTGGTCCTGGACCCGGTGTCGGGGGAGCCGTTGGCGGAGGCGGCCGAGTACATCGGCGTCGCCACGAACAACGTCGCCGAGTACAAGGGCCTGGTGGCGGGCCTGAAGGCGGCGCGCGAGCTGGCGCCGGACGCGACGATCCGGGTCCGGATGGACTCCAAGCTGGTCGTGGAGCAGATGTCCGGGCGCTGGAAGATCAAGCACCCGGACATGAAGCCGCTGGCGGCGGAGGCGGGCCGGATCTTCCCGCCGTCGCAGGTGACGTACGAGTGGATCCCGCGTGAGCGGAACAAGCACGCGGACCGGCTCGCCAACGAGGCGATGGACGCGGGCAAGCGCGGCAAGCAGTGGCAGCCGTCCTCGTCGACGGCCGCCCTGGACGCCGGTGCCCGCGCCGGCGCTCTCGACACGGGCGCGGCCCGTGTGGTCGGCGACGCGGCGGCGGGCGCGGCGAAGGCCCGCGCGGCGCTGGCGGGCACGACGAGCACCGCGCCCGCGAGCACGGCGCCGGAGAGCACGGCGCCCGCGAGCACGGCGCCCGAGAGCACGGCGGCCACTCGCGTGGCACCGGCCGGAGGGGACGCGCTCAGCGAGGGGGGCGTCGCCGCGGCCGCGAGCCGTACGGCGACGACCGCGACGACCGCCACCCCGCCCGTCGGGTGGGCGGCCGCGGCGGACCTCGGGGCGCCGGCGACGTTCGTGCTGCTGCGGCACGGGGAGACCGCGCTGACGCCGGAGAAGCGTTTCTCGGGCAGCGGGGGCAGTGACCCGGACTTGTCCCCGGTGGGCCGGCGGCAGGCCGACGCGGTCGCGGCCGCCCTCGCGGCGCGCGGCACCATCCAGGAGATCGTCTCGTCGCCGCTCGCGCGGTGCCGGCAGACCGCCGCGACGATCGCGGCCCGCCTGGGCCTGGACGTCCGCATCGAGGACGGGCTCCGCGAGACGGACTTCGGCGCCTGGGAGGGCCTGACGTTCGTGGAGGTACGGGAGCGGTACCCGGACGACCTGGACGCCTGGCTGGCCTCCCCGAAGGCCGCCCCCACGGGCGGCGAGTCCTTCGCGGCCGTCGCGCGCCGGGTCGCGGCGACCCGCGACCAGCTGACCGCCCGCCACGCGGGCCGTACCGTCCTGCTGGTCACGCACGTCACGCCCATCAAGACGCTGATCCGGCTGGCTCTGGGCGCTCCGCCGGAGTCCCTGTTCCGCATGGAGCTGGCCGCGGCGTCGCTCTCGGCGGTGGCGTACTACAAGGACGGCAACGCCTCGGTCCGCCTCCTGAACGACACGTCCCACCTCCGCTGACAGCAGCCATGAGCTGGCAACTCACCCACGGCGTCGAGGACTTCCGCCGCACGGCGGGCCCGTACCTCGATGCCGACCCGGCCGGCTGCACCGTGCTGCTCACCGTCGCCGAGACGGTGCGGCGACACGGCCCCCGGCCGTACGCGGACGAGGATGACGACGCCCGGTTCGGGTGGTGGCGCCGTACTGCGGGTGGGCCTGTCGAGGCGGCGTTCGTCCAGACCCCGCCCAAGGCTCCGCTGCTCGGGCCCATGCCGGACGAGGCGGCCCGTGAGCTCGCCGAAGCCCTGCGCGGTACGTACGTCGCGGGCGTGAAGGGCGCCGACGGGCCCGCCCAGGCGTTCGCGGCCGCGTGGACCGGCTCCGGTGGGGCGTGGACCGCGGTACGGCGGACCCGGCTGTTCCGCCTCGGCGACCTCACGCCGCCGTGCCCCGCGCCGCCCGGCACCGCGCGGCGGGCCACCGCCGCCGACGTGCCCCTCGCCGCCGGGCAGTCCCGCGTCTCGCCCGTCTACACGCCGCCCGAACTGCGCGGTCGCGGTTACGCGGGGGCCGTCACCGCCGCCGTCAGCCGCGCCGCCCAGGACGCCGGCGCCCGGCAGGTGCTGCTGTTCGCCGACGCCGCCAACCCCACCAGCACCGCGCTCTACCAGCGCCTGGGCTACCGCCCGGCCGCCGAGCACCTCGACATCGGGTTCGCCTGACGTGGGCCCCTGGGACGACGACTACGAGGCGGAGACGGAGGCGGAGGCGGCCCGGGGCCGCTCCTGTGCGCTGCTCGCGCTCGCGCTCCCGGCCATCGCCTTCGCCGCCGCGTTCATCGCGGCCGGCGTCGCGGGTATCGGCCTGCTGGCGTGGCTGGTGGAGGCGCTCACCCCGTAGGAGCACCTCATCTCCGCCGCCGGTCGCGGCGGTGTCCCCGGCCGACCGCCAGGGCCCGCTCACCCACAACCGGCCGACCACGCCCGATCGCGGCGCCCCGCACCCGGCCTACCGGGCCGGCTCCCGGCGCGCGCCGCACAACCCGCCCGCCGGGCCGACGCGAACCCGCCCGCCGGGCCGACGCGACCCCGCCCGCCGGGCCGACGCGCGGTCGGCGTGGCCCATCAAGCGGCCGACAGCGTCGGCGCACGGTTCCGACGTGTCAGCTCCGCAACGCCGACGCCTCCCGGGCCAGCGCCTCCACCCGCGACCAGTTCCGGCCCGCGAGTGCGTCGCCCGGGAGCATCCAGGTGCCGCCGACGCAGCCCACGTTCGGCAGCCGCAGGTAGGCGGGCGCCGATGCGAGTGAGATGCCGCCCGTCGGGCAGAACCGGGCCCGCGGCAGTGGACCGGCCAGCGACTTCAGGTAGGCCGTGCCGCCCGCCGCCTCCGCCGGGAAGAACTTCATCTCGCGCACCCCGCGCTCCAGCAGTGCCACGACCTCCGAGGCGGTGGAGACGCCGGGCAGGAACGGCACGCCCGACCCCTCCAGCGCGTCGAGCAGCCCGTCCGTCCACCCCGGGCTCACCAGGAACCGCGCCCCCGCGCCCACCGCGTCCGCCACGGCCCGCGCCGAGAGGACCGTGCCGGCGCCGACCACGGCGTCCGGGACCTCCGCCGCGATCGCCCGGATCGCGTCGAGCGCGGCGGGGGTCCGCAGCGTGACCTCGATCGCCGGCAGCCCGCCCGCCACCAGCGCCCGCGCCAGCGGTACGGCGTCGGTGGCGTCCTCGATGACGACGACGGGCACGACCGGGGCATGGTCCAGCACGGACGTGGCGGAAGTCATGCGGCCATCCTGCCGGGCAGCATCACCACCCGCAACGACCGTTGCGGCATGTGCAACCGCTCAGTGGATCTCGTCCACCAGCACGTCCAGCTTCCCCGCCCCCGGCGTCTCCACCACGTACCCCAGGTCCCTCAGCGCCTCCACCAGCTCACCCGGCGATCCGGGCACCGCGCCCGCCTCCAGCAGGCTCCGTACGATCCGCCCCTTCGTCGCCTTGTTGAAGTGGCTGACCACCTTCCTCGTCGGCGCGTGCAGCACCCGCACCGTCGCCGTCCGCGCCGCGACCTCGCCCTTCGGCTTCCACGCCGTCGCGTACGCGGCCGACCGCAGGTCCAGGACCAGTCCGTCCCCGGCCACCTCCGGCAGCACGGCCGCCATCGGCGTACGCCAGTACGCCCCGAGCGCCCCCAGCCCCGGCAGTTTCACGCCCATCGAGCAGCGGTACGACGGGATCCGGTCGTCCACCCGCACCGCACCCCACAGCCCCGAGAACACCAGCAGCGACCGCCCCGCCCGCTCCCGCGCCGACGTGTCCAGCGTCGCCAGGCCCAGCGCGTCGTACAGCACGCCCGTGTAGATCTCCCCGGCCGGCCGCGCACCCGCCGTCCGCAGCCCGGCGTTCTTCGCGACCTCGCCGCGCAGCCCCTCGCTCAGCCCGAGGACCTCCCGCGCCTTGTCCTCGTCGCCGGCGCACAGCTCCACCAGCTCCTCCAGCACGGTGGCGCGCGCGGCGGCGAGCCCCGGCAGCGACAGCGAACCCGGCTCCAGCGGTGCGCCGCTCCCCGATGCGGCCTTTCCTTCCGAGGGCGGCAACAGCACGAGCACGGTGGTTCTCCTTCAGTACGTACGAAAACGGGGATGCGGCCCCGCGCCAGCGTACAAAGCGCCGGAGGGTACGAAGCGCCGGAGCGTACGAAGCGCCCAGCGCACCAAGCACCGCCGCGTACAAAGCACCCGCAGCGCACCAAGCACCGCACCGCACCAAGCACCGCACCGCACGACGTGCCTCCCCGAGCCCCGCGCCATACGCTCGACCCATGCCCCGCCGCCAGATGCGTGTGACCGGCGCGGCCGAGGCGCCCCTGCGGGCCGCCCTGCGCGCGCTGCGTACCGAGCTCGACGTCCCCGACGCCTTCCCGCCCGCCGTCCTCGCCGAGGCGGAGGCCGCCGCGAAAACGCCCCGCCTGCCCGGGCGCGACGCCACCGACCTCCCCTTCTTCACCATCGACCCGCCCGGCTCCACCGACCTCGACCAGGCCATGCACCTCACGCGCCGCGCCGACGGCGGCTACCGCGTCCACTACGCCATCGCCGACGTCGCCGCCTTCGTCGCCCCCGGCGGCGCGGTCGACGCCGAGGCCCACCGCCGCGTCCTCACCCTCTACTTCCCCGACGGCCGCATCCCCCTCCACCCGCCCGTCATCTCCGAGGGCGCCGCCAGCCTCCTCCCCGGCCAGACCGCCCCCGCGCTCCTGTGGCGCATCGACCTCGACGCCGACGGGCGCCGCGTCGCCACCGACGTCCACCGGGCCCTAGTCCGCAGCCGCGCCCGGCTCGACTACGCGGGCGTCCAGCAGCAGCTCGACGCGGGCACCGCCGAGGAGCCGCTCGCCCTGCTCCGCGAGATCGGCACGCTCCGGGAACGGCTGGAAGTGGAACGCGGCGGGATCTCCCTCAACGTCCCCGAGCAGGAGATCGTCGAGCGCGACCACAGGTACGAGCTGGAGTACCGCGCACCCCGCCCCGCCGACGCCTGGAACGCCCAGATCTCCCTGCTCACCGGCGCGGCCGCCGCCGACCTGATGACCGCCGCCGGTACCGGCATCCTCCGTACGCTCCCCACCGCCCCCGACGGCGCCGTCGCCCGGCTGCGGCGCTCCGCGAAGGCGCTGGGCATCGACTGGCCGCACCACGTCTCGTACGCCGCACTCGTCCGCTCCCTCGACCCGCGCGACACCCGCCATGCCGCGTTCCTCCAGGACTGCACCACCCTTCTGCGTGGCGCCGGCTACACCGTCTTCACCGACGGCAAGACGCCCGTGCCGGCCGTGCACGCCGCCGTCGCCGACGAGTACACCCACTGCACCGCCCCGCTGCGGCGCCTCGTCGACCGGTACGCCGGGGAGCTGTGCGTGGCCGCCGTCGCGGGTGAGGAGCCCCCGGAGTGGGTACGGGCCGCCCTGCCCGGCCTCCCGCAGCGGATGGCGGAGGGCTCACGCCGGGCGGGCACCGTCGAGCGCGAGTGCGTCGACATCGTGGAGGCCGCCCTGCTCAAGGACCGGGTGGGCGAGGTCTTCGACGCGTACGTCGTCGACGTGCACGACCGCGACCCGTCCATCGGCACCGTCCACCTGGAGGACCCGGCGGTGGTGGCGCGCGTCGAGGGCGGCACGCGCCCGCTCCCGCTGGGGGAGCGGCTGCGCGTACGGCTCACGCAGGCGGACCCGGGACGGGCGAAGGCCCTGTTCGCTCCCGCGTGAGCGCCCGCCCGACCGCGTCCACGAACCCCCGCGCGTCATCGGCGTGGCACCGCACCAGGCGTACGGGACACCGCGTCCCCAGCAGCCGTACGGCCGTGACCGACTCGCTCAGCTCGATGGTGACGGACGTCTGCGAGGCGACCGCCAGATCGAGCACCCCTTCCGCCTTCTCGTGCGAGAACAGCGGCTCGTGCCGTACGGCGCTGATCCGCTCCAGCGGTATCACCAGGTCCACATGTGCCCCCTGCCGCACCCGCACCGCGTCCCCGTCCACCACGTGCGGCCGGGTCACGGACGCGGCGTGCAGCCCCAGCACGAACAGCACGGTGTACACGTCCAGCACCAGGACCACGGCGTGGACGACCGGCCACGACGCCAGCAGGTACGACATGCCGGCCGTCTCCACCACGCACACGAACAGGAAGCCGTACATGTACGCGGCCTGGTCCCGCGCGTGCCCGAACGCCTCGGCCCCCGTACCGCCGGTCCCCTGCGACCGCCGCGCCACCCACCGCACCAGGCTCACCATCAGCCGCAGCTCGTGCCCGATCAGCCGCACCACCGGCTCCGGCACCAGCTCGTACACCGCCTCCCGGAGGCCGAGCCCCCGCCGCAGCAGCCGTACGAACAGCAGGACCTCCGCGCCCACCAGCGCGAGGACCGCCACCTCGGCCCCCACCACCACGGCGCCCGGTATCCGCACCCCCGCCACCAGGAACACGGCGAGTACCACCTCGGCGGGCAGCAGGGCGTACGCCATGCCCCGCACCACCCGCCTCACCGCGCACGCTCCGCGGCGATCCGCAGCGCCCGCCGGACGGCCTCCGCCTGCGCGGCCGAGAGGTCCGCGAAGAACACCGTGGCCGGCCCGCCTTCCAGGTCACCCATGTCGTCGGGCACCACCTCGTCCGGCACCAGCGCCGCCAGTGCCCGCGCGGTCTCCTCCACCCGTACGTCGCCGGCCGCCGCGTCCGCGAGCGCGTCGAGCGCCGCGTACACCTCGTACGCCCGCTCCATCGCGCCCGGCGCCCCGGCCATCGTCCGCATGGCGCCCAGCAGCCGCGCGCCTTCCTCCTCCGGCACCACCGTCTCCAGCAGCGCGAGCATCTCCCGGTCCCGCGCGGCCATCGCCGGCTCGGGCCCCGGCAGGGCGGCCGAGGCCCTGGCCATGTCCCCGAACAGCTCCGCCTGCCCCGGCGACACCGGCCCCTCGGCGGGCAGCCGCCCCGTCCGCGCCTGCTCCAGCAGCACCCCCAGCCGCTCCCGGCGCGCCCCGATCTCCGCCTGCTGCCGCGCCAGATCGGCGTCCAGCTCCTCCAGTACGTCGACGAGCTCCCGCCCCGCGTCGCCGGCCAGTACGTCCCGCACCTCGTCCAGCCCGAGCCCGAGCTCGGTCAGCCGCCTGATCCGCGCGAGCAGCACGGCGTCGCGCAGCGTGTAGTCGCGGTAGCCGTTGGCCAGCCGCCGGGGCTCGGGCAGCAGCCCGAGGTGGTGGTAGTGGCGTACCGCCCGCGCTGTGATGCCGACGAGGTCGGCGATCTCTCCGATCCGCATGAGGACCAGTAGAAACGTTGACGCTGCGACAAGGTCAACAGCAATCCTGCGGCCTTCCCTGATCATGTGCCACGATCGAGGGAACGACTCCCATCTCACGGACGGGCGGCCCGGCGATGTCCCAGTCTGACGAGCGACCGAGGAAGGGGCGTGACATGACTGCCATGGCACATGCACCGCTCACGCAGGCGGATGACCTGCTGGAGGGCTTCCTGGCGCTGGAGACGCCGGAGGGCTTCCGAGCCGAGCTGATCGAGGGGGAGATTGTCGTGACGCCGCCGCCGGACGGGGACCACGAGGACTACAACAGCCTGATCGTGAGGCAGGTGATCAGGCGTTCCCGCACCGACATGGACGTCTCCGGCAACAAGGGCCTCAAGCTGCCGAGCGGCGGCAGCTGCCCCAGGACCCACGTCATCCCGGACTTGACCTTCGCCCCCGCCGAGCTGCGGCTCTTCCGGGGCGCGGAGTCCTGGATGCCGTGCGACGGCGTGGCGCTCGTCGTCGAGGTGACCTCCACCCGGCCGCAGCGGGACCGCGAGACCAAGCGGCGCTGCTATGCCCGTGGCGGCATCCCGCTGTACCTGTTGGTCGACCGCGAGGGCTCTTCGGTGACCCTTTTCAGCGACCCGGAGGGCGAGGACTACCGCCAGGTCGTCACGATGCCCTTCGGCAAGCCGCTGCCTCTCCCCGAGCCGTTCGGCTTCGACCTGGAGACCGCCGACTTCCTCTGACCCGCTGCCGGGTACCATGGTCGGCACGGCAGACGAGCCGGGCGGACGGCCGCGTGGAGACCCTTCGGGGGTCTTCCCGAGGAACGTCCGGGCTCCACAGGGCAGGGTGGTGGCTAACGGCCACCCGGGGTGACCCGCGGGACAGTGCCACAGAAAGCAGACCGCCGGGGACCTCGGTCCTCGGTAAGGGTGAAACGGTGGTGTAAGAGACCACCAGTGCCCAGGGTGACCTGGGCAGCTAGGTAAACCCCACCCGGAGCAAGGTCAAGAGGGGACACCTCGGTGTCCCTGCGCGGACGCATGAGGGCTGCCCGCCCGAGTCCGCGGGTAGACCGCACGAGGCCGGCGGCAACGCCGGTCCTAGATGGATGGCCGTCGCCCCGACGACCGCGAGGTCCCGGGGCACAGAACCCGGCGTACAGCCCGACTCGTCTGCCATGGTGGCCCCGGCCAGGGTTTTCCCTGGCCGGGGCCACCATGCGTCCGCCCGCGTTGCCCGCCCGTACCCGGGCCCGGCAGTCCCCCTGCTCTGGCCGTGCCGGCATCCGGTGTCCTAGTCGCTGTGCTCCTTGCGGTGCCAGCGGGTCCAGACCCGGGCGGACAGCCAGGTGATGGCGACGACGATGACGCCGGCGATGACGTTCTCGATGATGTTGTTCATGTGGGCATGTCTCCTCCGCGCCGGTCGGTGTGCGTGCCGACCGGGCGCGGCGCTGTGGGCAGAGGGGGGTTACCGGGCCGCGAGGCCCTGCGGCAGGTGCGGGTAACGCATGAAGAGGCGCGTTTCGTCGCGCAGCGGGATCTCGCGGGCGAAGTTCTCGGCGAGTTCCGTGCGGTGGCGGACGGGCTTGGGTACGTGCCGGTCGGCGCGGAAGCCGAGCATCCGGGAGAAGGCGCACCAGGCTCGGGAGTCCGTGCTCGGGCCGGTGGCCGCGTGGTGGGCGGCGAGCAGGTGCGCGGCGAGTGGGTCTCCGGCGCCGGCGGCGAAGCGCCACCAGTACATCGCGGATTCGCGCTTGTCGAGGCTGTAGAGCAGGCACCCGAAGGTGCGGGCGCCGGCTTCGTCGTAGTCCGCCGCGAATGCGGCGAGGGTGTCGATCTCTGCTGAGCGCAGCACTGTGCTGCACAGCTCGGTGACGTAGCCGAAGGCGAGGTACTGGCTCTTGGCGGGATCGGAGGTGTTGATCGGTGTCGGGCGGCGGCGTCGTGCCCGTGGCCGGCGCGGCTGCGGCCGCCCGTCCGGCCGCAGCGTGCGCGGGAGGGGGCCGGCGGCGGGTGCGGGCAGCTGGGTGATCTCCGTGGTCTCGCCCGGGTAGGGGTCGTGCGCGCCGGCGGCCGGGCCCGCGGGCGCGTACTGAATGCGTGCCGGCCGCCGGGCTTCGGATGTGATCCGTGCCGCCAGGCGCTGCATAAAGTCCTCGGTGCTGTGCTGCAGGACGTGCGCGCGGATCGCTTCGGCCTGGCGGGTCATCAGCTTCATCGCGCCCTCCGTTCCCGCTCCGTCCCGCGGCTGGTCCCCCTCGGTCGGCTGGTCCGGGGTGTGCCCGGGTTTCCCGGCGTTGCGAGCGGTCTCTTCGTGGACGGTCCCGGCCTGTTGGTTCAGGAGGTCTTCCGGCATCAGGAGTCCCCTTTCTCCTTAGGAAGTTCCGTGAGCATGAGCTCGGTCAGCTGCTGACGGCCCCGGCACGCGGCGGTCTTCGCGGCGCTCTGGGTGATGCCGAGGATCTCGGCGGTCTGGGCGTAGGACAGCCCGATGAGGTAGTACATCTGTACGCAGCGGGCCTGCTGCGGCGCGATGACTTCCAGTTGCTCCATGGCCCTGTCGAGCCGGTCGTAACGGCCTAGTTCCGTCAGGGCGGAGGCTGCGGGCATCTCTGCGACGAGGTGTTCGTACTTCGTGATCCGCACGCTGCTGCGGTAGTAGTCGGTGATCGCGTCGTTGAGGATCTTCGTGGCGAGCGCGATGGGGTTCGAGGCCGCGAGGATCCGCTCGATCCGCCGGTGCATCGTGACCATGGCTTCCATCAGGGCGTCTTCGGCGTCGTGCAGGTTGCGCAGGCGGTAGGCGGCTATGCGCATGAACGTGTCCAGGTTCTCCCGGAAGAATTCCTCGCCGCGGGGGTCGAGGCCCGGCTGGCCGGGGTCGGGGCCGACGAGGTCGCGTTCTTTGCCGAACGGATCGTTCATCGGCCCCTCCGTGGTGCCGGGCTGCTGCCGGAGGCCGGGAGTACGGTCGGGCGCTGGTGGTGGACCGGCCGGTCGGGCCGATGGCCGGCCTGGTGACCGAGGGTGGAGCGGACCTGCGAGGCGGTGCGGGCGGCAGGCCGTACGACGGCTCCGGAGCACGCGGTGGTCATCCGACAGACGCAGGCCGAGCCGTGCGTGTACCGGGTCCGGGTGGGCCCCACGAAGCCTCCTTCTTGATCCAGGATCGGAGCCCGGCGGCGACGGTGCCGTACGGGCGGAACAACGGCTTGTTCTGCCTTCACACCGATCCGGCACCCCTCTGGAGTTACAAGCCGGCGCAAGATTTTCATACAGACAGTCATCGGTTAATCACATTTAGTCGGTCTACCAGGAGTGATGCGGTAGTTAGGTGATCCACGTCACACCCGCAGGGAGTGCCGCACGGTCGAAGGCCCGCTGGGACGTGACCGGATCGCGCATCGGTGCAACCGGTCGCGCAGCCGCGCGTGTGGAAGCCGTTGAACGCATGGAACCGACCAACAGGGGGAGTTGCTCATGTCCCGATGGAAGGAACTGCCCGCGGCGCTCGACGACAGCGAACGTCAGCTGCTCGTCCAGTTACGACGTCTGAAGGACCGCAGCGGTCTGAGTCTCGCCGCCCTCGCCAACAGGACCGGCTACAGCCGCTCTTCGTGGGAGCGGTACCTGAACGGAAAGCAGCCCGTGCCCCGTGAGGCGGTCGAAGAGCTGGCCCAGGTATGCGGCACGGACCCGACCCGCCTCGTGGTGCTGCACCAAGTCGCCGCACGCACACGGAAAGGCGGCGGGCCGGGTGAGCCCGCACCGTCCGGGCCGTCCACCTCTCCGGCGCCGCGCGAGCCCCGTCCGGCGCGTACCTTGCCCATGCGACGTACGCTGGCGGCGGCAATCGCCGCTGTGGCGGTGTCCTTCGGCGCCGGGCTGATGACAGCAGGCGCCTGGGACGACGGCGCTCCGGTGACGACAACCGGCACCCGGGCCGCCACCACCGGCTATCTGCGCGGCCAGACGTACAGCTGCGACATCCAGCGCGGGAACGGGGAACTGCGAGCCGGCCACAGCGACACCCGCGCGATGCTCCTCGACATCAACAGCACCGGTTTCGATGTGGTGGAAGCACAGTGCCTGCTCCGCGAACACGGCTTCGACCCCAAGGCCTTCGACGGGCTCTACGACGAGCGGACCCAAGCGGCCACCAAGGCGTTCCAAGCCAAGCGCGGCCTGGTCGCGGACGGGATCATCGGCCCGGACACCTGGGGGGAGCTGCGCCGATGATCACCGGTGCCGCGTGCGAGGAACTGGTGACCGAGCTGCGCCGGGCGCGGGAGCGGAGCGGTTTGAGCATGGCGGCGCTGGCCGCCCGTACTCCGTACAGCAAGTCGTCCTGGGAGCGGTACCTCAACGGGAAGAAACCCGTACCGCGTGGGGCGGTCGAGGCGCTCTGCCGGATCACGCGGGAACCCGCCGAACCGCTGCTCGCGTTGTGGGAACTCGCCGACGCCACCTGGAGCGGCCGGGGGCGGCACCCGGGCGGCGCAGTCCCCTCGGCGCCGTCGGTCACCGCTCCGGGCGGGAGGCCCGCCGCGCGTCGGGGACGGTGGGCAGGGTTCGCCGGCGCTGCCGTGGCGCTGTCCCTGGCCGTGCTCGGCGTGTCGATGGCCGGGACGCGGCAGGACCCGCCGCGGGCCGCCGCGGAGCCCCCGGTACGTAACCCCGGGTGTACCGCGGAGGCTTGCGAAGGCCGGAACCCCGTGGACATGGGATGTGGCGGCAGCGGGATGGTCCAGACCCTCGCCAGGCGCACCGCTTCCGAAGGCCGCCGCCTGGAACTGCGGCACGCCGAGGTCTGTCGCGCCCTGTGGGTACGGGCCACCGGCCTCGAAGCGGGTGACCGGGTCGAACTGCGCCTGTCCGACGGGCGGTTGCAGTACGTGACGGCCGAAGCAGGCCCCGAAGCCGGGAGGTATCTGTCGACCCCGATGTCCTCCGACACCGGCACGGGCACGACGGGAGTCCGCGTGTGCCTCAAGGCGGCGTCGAGCGGCCGAGAGGAGTGCTTCACCGGCTGAGGGCATGGCGGGCAGCCCCTCCCCGTCTCCCCACGTCCCATCCCGCACTCCGTCCCAGCAGGTCAGGGCGTGGGACGTCCCGTGTGCTCCCACACCGGCGGCCGGCTGTGGCCCCCCGTGGACCGGGCTGGGCATCGTTGCACCACGCCAGGACCACGGCCCGGGAAGCGGGACCCACCGGGGGCACGCCGGACCGTGGCCGGAGAGGAACACAGCCATGAACACGCGTACGAAGCTCGCGGCGCTCGCACTCACCGCCGGGGTCGTCACGGCCACGGGCGGCGCCACAGCGCCCGCGGCCGTGGCCCTGACCACGCCGGCGGCCCACTCCGTCGTCCAGCCGGCCGCGGCCACGCCGGCCGACAACGGCGACGTCCGGGCGGCGGGTTCCGGGTCGGCCGACCGGACGCTGAGGACCAGCAACGGAGCCGGTTCCGTTCGCGTCAAGTGGACCTGGCACAGCAGCGCGAACGGCAAGAGCTACTACGGCAGCTTCTGGGGGACGTTCTACGACCACGCCCCCAAGGACAAGAAGTACGTGCTGCTCCAGGCCAAGTGGCAGGGCAAGGGCTGGACGACCATACGCACCGCCGCGAAGGGCGGCACCTTCAGCGGCGACTACAGCGGCCTCAAGGGCCTGAACTTCAGGGCCTGCCTCCAGGGCGGCAAGTGCGGCGCACCCGCGTGGTGACCTCCCGGGGCCCACAGGTCTGACCCCGTACCTCTGATCGCTCGCCGACCTGGCCCGCCTGCCCCGGCAGTGGTTTCGCACTGCCGGGGCCGGGCGCCGGCTGGACACGGATTCCACGGGCCGTACCAGTCGGCCGGCCCCACCGCCGAACTGAAAATCCCGGCCGGGGCGGGGATAATCATGTTCGGGGCCAGGTCTGGCAACCGGCCGCAGGGAGCGACATTGATCCGTGTTCTTCTCGTCGGGAAGACCCGCCTCGTGCGGGGGGCGCTCGCCGCTCTCCTCTCCCGCGAGGAGGACATCGATGTCGTCGCCGAGGCGGAGGGGGACGGCGAACTCGTCGCGCGGGCGATGCTGTGCCGGCCGGACGTGGCGGTGATCGACGTCGACTGCAAAGAGGGCGAGGAGTTCGCCGCGAAGGGAGAGCTGACGGCGCAGCTGCCGGACTGCCGGATGCTGCTGATGATGGCCTCGCCGACACCCGAACGTCTCCGCCGGATGCTCGACCTGCACGCCGCGGGTGTCATCAGTACGAACGCCCCGGCGGACCGCCTGGTCCACGGCGTACGCAAGCTGGTGCGGGGGCAGCGGTTCATCGACCCGGAGTTCGCGCTGGTCGCGCTGGACGCGGGGGACAATCCGCTGACTCCGCGCGAGGTGGAGGTGCTCCGGATGGCCGCGGACGGCACGCCCACGGGGGAGATCGCCCAGCGGCTGTCGCTGTCCGTGGCCACGGTCCGCAACCACCTGTCGGCGATCACCAGGAAAGCCGGGGCGCGGAACAGGATCGACGCGATCCGGATAGCGCGGGAGTCGGGCTGGGTGTGACCGCCGACGGGTCCGCCCCGTCCCAGTGGCCGACGAGGTCCCGGTAGAGCGCGGAGCCGGCCATCAGCTCGTCGTGGGTGCCGAGGCTGACCCGCGTACCGTCCATGACCAGGACCCGGTCTGCCCGCAGCGCGGAGCTGATGCGGTGGGCGACGACCATCAGGGTGCCGGGGCCGCGGGCGAAGGCCTCTTCGGCGACCGCCTCGGCGACCGGGTCGAGGTGGCACGTCGCCTCGTCCAGCAGGGCCAGTCGCGGCGCCGGGAGGAGGGCCCGGGCCAGGGCGATGAGCTGACGCTCGCCGGCCGACAGCTCCCGCGGGTCCAGCGGCGTGTCGTAGCCGCCCAGTTTCTCCACGAGCGCTGCGGCCCCGACGGCGCGGACGGCCGACTCCACCTCCGCGGGGGCGGCGCCGGGGGCGAGGTAGGTGAGGTTCTCCCGGAGGGTGCCGGCGAAGACGTACGCCTCCTGCGGGATCAGCACGCGGTGCCGGGCCAGGTCCTCGCCGTCCAGCGCCAGGACCGGTACGCCGCCGAGGCGGATCTGCCCGGCCTGCGGGGCGAGGACCCCCGCGGTCAGCGCGGCGAGGGTGGACTTTCCGGCGCCGCTCGGGCCGACCACGGCGAGGTGTTCGCCGGGGCGCAGGTCCAGGTCGAGATCCTGGACCACCGGCTCGGCGGACCGGGCGTACCTGAAGGTGACCCCGTGGAGCTCGACGCGGGAGTCGCGCGGGCGCGCCGGGCGCGCCGGGTGCGCCGGGTGCGACGGGGGAGCGCCCGGTGGCGGTACGGGTGGGCTCCGGTCGGGCTCAGGGGCGCGCTCCGGGACGGCGCCGGGCTCGGCCCCGGGCTCGGCCCCGGGCTCGGGCTCGGGCTCGGGCTCCGGCCCTGGGCCGGACGGCGGCAGGGCCGGAGCGGGCGCGCCGGGGGCGACCTCCGCGATCCGGCCGATGGTCACCAGCAGCCACAGCCCGCTGCTCCCGAGTTCCTGGACGAAGTTCTGCAGGGCCGGGCTCAGGCTCTGCGACACGTAGGTGAGCGCTCCCAGGATCGCTCCCGCCGTCACGCCGTTGCGTACGAGCCAGGGCGCCCCGGCCAGGATGAGGACGAGCGGTACCCAGCCGCCGATGCCCAGGGCGGCGGTCCGCAGCGCGGTGAGCCGGGCGAGGGCCCTGGTGGCCCGGGCCGCGTCGTCGACCTGGGCCCCGGTCCGTGCGCGGACGCGCTCGTCGGCACCGCAGGCGATCACGTCCCGCAGCCCGCCGGTCACCGCGCTCGCGGTCTCCGAGATGCGCTCGTTGGCCAGGATGACGGCCCGCTGCCTCGCGACCATCGCCCGGAGTGCCGCCAGGAACAGCCCGAGCCCGAGGAGGAGCGGCGGCAGGACCAGGACGAGGAAGGCGGGGTCCAGGGTCGCCAGGCCCAGCAGCACGGTCACCGCCGTGACCAGGAAGCCCTGGACGAACATCACGACCGCCCCGTACGCCTCACGGGCGATCTCCACGTGCTCGGTCAGGCGGGCCACGCCGGCGGTGTCGGCGGCCCCGCCCAGCCGCGTCGAGCGGTCCAGCGTGCCGGTGGTCACGAGGGTGACCAGCTCGTCCCGGAACGGTTCGATCAGCGCGGCGAGTCCCAGGACGGCGTGCCGGGTCCCCCACGCCCCGACGATGAAGGCGCCCGCCAGCAGCCCCAGCCAGGCGAAGCCGACACCGGGCCGGCCGGCGAGGAAGCCCTGGTCGACCGCGCGGGCCACGGCGAGGCCGGACAGGAAGGCCGGCACGGCCTGCACCAGCGACCAGCCCGTCAGCCGCAGGTACTCGCGGCGGCGCCGGCGGAGTGAGGCGCGCAGGAGGTCGCCGGGCCGCCCCTTCACCGCGTACCTCCCACGTCCGCGGTCTGCGGCACCCGCCCGGCAGCGGCGTCCGCCTGGAACGCGGCCCGGTAGTCGGGGTCCGCCCACAGGTCCCGGTGCCGCCCCCGCGCGCGAACGCCGCCGTCCGCGAGCCAGATCACCAGTTCGGCCCGGGCGGCGGTGGAGGCCCGGTGCGTGACGATGAGCCGGGTACGGTCGGCGAGGGCGCCGGTCAGCACCTGGCTGATGTGGTGCTCGGTCACGGTGTCGAGGCTGGCGGCGACGTCGTCGAGGACGAGCACCCGCCCGGCCTGGGTGAACGCCCGGGCGAGCCCCACGCGTTGCGCCTCCCCGCCGGAGATCGGGGCGTCGGCGAGCCGGGTGTCGTAGCCGGCGGGCATGTGCCGGATGAACGCGTCCGCCCGCGCGGCGGTGGCGTGCGCCACCAGCTCCTCCGTGGCCGGGGTACGAGGGCCGAAGCCGATCGCGTCGGCGAAGGTCTCACCCAGCAGTACGGGGCGTTCGAAGCCGTACCCCACCGCCCGCCGCAGCTCACCCCGGTCCACGCGGCGCAGCGGCACGCCGTCCAGCAGCACCTCGCCCTCGTCGGGGTCGACGAGACGCCCGGCCAGCGCGGCCAGCAGCGACTTGCCCGACCCCGAACGCCCCACGACGGCGACCAGGGCGCCTCCCGGCACGGTCAGGTCGAGGTCCTCCAGGACGGTGTCGCCCCCCGCGCGTACCGTGACGCCCCGGAACTCCAGCCGCCCCCGGCCGTCGGGCAGGTGCTCGGAGCCGTACTCCACGGGCGGTTCGGCGAACACCTCGGCGAGCCGCCCGGCCGTCGCACGTGCCTGGACGAGTTGATTGAGCGTACCCACCACCGAGCCGATGCCGGTGGCCATGACCACGTACTGACTGGCCGCGAGCACCTCTCCGGGCGTGATGCGCCCGCGGGCGAGCTCCAGACCGGCCACGGCGATCACGGCGACCATGACCAGCGGGACGACGAGATCCTCCCGGGCCGACATCCGGGCGAGGGAACGCCACATCCCCATGCCGTGCCGGTGCAGCTCCGGCAGCGGGGCGAGCACGCGGCGCGCCTCGCGGTCCACGGTCTTCGCCGCGGCGATCGTGCGGCTTCCGGTCAGGGCGTCGGTGAGCCGTGCCGCGATCCTTCCCTGCGTGTCGAAGTAGCGTTCGTTGAGGTCGGAGATGTCGCGGATGAAGGCGCGGACCAGAGGCGCCAGGACGGGCAGACCGACGAGGAAGGTGAGGCAGAGCCACGGGTCGATCAGCGCCAGGGCGACGATGGCGCCGATCGGGGGAACGAGATTCATGAAGGCCCACACCACGCCCGATGCGACCCGCCCCGTCTCGGAGGTGTTGCCCACGAGCCGGCTCACCAGGTCGCCGGAGTCGAACCGTCGGGTGGCGCGGGTGCCCAGCGCGAGGATGTGCCGCAGCAGCGTGTGGCGCAGCCACGCGGTGGAGCGGGCCTCGGTCACCTCGCCCACGTAGTCGTCCAGCGCGTCGGCGGCCACCAGGACGAAGATCAGCGCGGCGCTGAGGGCGAGCCAGCGGGCCGCGTCCTGGTCGCCGAGCACGGCGTCGAGGGTGCGGCCCATGACGGCGGGCAGCACGACTCCGGCACCGCTGATCAGCAACGACGTGACCAGCATGACCCCCAGCCAGGGGCCGCCCCGTCGGGCTGCCGCCAGCAGCAGGCGGTCCGCGGCGCGTCGGTCCACGGGCTTCTCCTCCCGGTCGTCTGCCGTCGTGCGAGCTACGGGCCGCCGCGATCCTCGCGGGGACGGGTTGCCCGGTGGTCGCGGGGCCGGTCGCGGGTCCTCCGCGGAACCGGTCACGCGGTGCTCACGGAACCGGTCACGCGGTGCTCACGGAACCGGTCACGCGGTGCTCACGGGGCCGGTCACGCGGTGCTCACGGGGCCGGTACGGCGGGGACGCCCGGAGGCGTCCCCGCCCCTTTCGGTCACAGCCTCACGCGCACCTTGATGAGCTTGCCGACTTTCACCCTGACGGCGATGCCGCCACGGCAGCTGGCCGACGAGTTCGAGCCGTGCGCCGCGGTTTCCGCGTCCGGCATGTCGAGGCCTTGCAGATCGAGGAGTGTCATGTGATGTCACCTCCCTTCTTTGCGAGAACCGGTGGTTGGACTGTGTGCCGTGTTCCGTCGGCCGACGGAGTGCCCAGGAACGGCAGGTGCACGGGATGGTGGTGGAGGGCGGCACCGAGGGCGAGCAGCACGCCGGCGCTGCCGGTGGCCAGGTCCATGGAGAGCCGCATGAGCTCCTCACCGGGAAAGACCAGGTGGCCCCGGAGCATGAGGGCCTGCCGCGAAAGGTGGCGTACATGTGCGGCGACCAGGGGGTCCCGCCCGGCGGCCGTGCCGGCGGGATGCGCGCGGCTGAGGTAAAGGATCAGCCCGGCCGTGCCGCGGAAGAGCCCGGGCTGGACGGAGAACTGCACCGCCGCCGCCCTGCGGATCTCGGCGGCCGCCGCCTCGAACCGGTCGTCGCCGTGGTGGGTGAGGTACTCGTCGAGGACGAGGCCGATCCCGGCGCTGCCCTCGGCGAGGTACGGCACGGTCCGCCACCCTTCGTCGACCTGCATCCCGCCGTTCTTGCGGACGACGCAGCGGCGCAGGTCCCGGCGGAGGGCCGTGCCGGCCAGGTCGAGGAACGCGGGGTCGCCGGTGTGCTCGTACAGCCGGAGGAACAGCAGGGCGGGCCCCGAGGAGCCGCGCATCAGCCCCGCGTACGGGTACTTGCCGCCACTGGTCTCCGGTACGCCGTCGGCCGGGCCGAGCCGGTCGGCGACGGACTGCGCGACGTTCATGGCGGCGTCGTGGAACGCGGGTTCGCCGGTGACCGCCGCGAAGTGCTGGAGGTTCAGGCCGATGCCCGCGAGCCCTCCGTGCAGGTCGAGCCCCAGCTCCTGCCACTGGTCGTCGCCCATGCAGATGTCGAGGACCTTCATGGCCGCGTCGCGGTGGCCGAGGTGGTCGAGTACGTGGGCGACGCCGTGCAGGCCGTCGTAGAACCCGCCGCGGGTGCCCTCCTCCGCGCGCACGGCCCGGTGGACCAGCCACTCCTCGTACCGCGGGTGGCGCCCGGCGCCGGTCACGTCCAGCGCGTACAGCACTCCGGCCGCGCCGTACGCGAGGCCCAGGCCCCCGCCCGGGGCCCTGAACTGCTCGATGTCGCCGGGGAAGAGCCGGTCGTCGCGCCGGGGGGTGGCGGCGGCCAGGATGGCGGCGGTCATGGAGCTCCGGGCGCGCAGCCAGCCGTCGTGGTCGGCTTCCAGCCGCGGCTCGGTACCGGCAGCAGGCGTACGGCCGTCGCTTCCCGTGATGACCCGCACCGCCTCGTCCAGGAACGCGCGGGGTACCGGGAACGACCGGCGGGCCTCCCGGGCGAGCTGTGCCGCCTTGGCCCTGTCCAGCTCGATGAGCTGTGTCAGCGGCATGAAAAGGGACAGGCGCAGGCAGGCCAGGGCGTACCGGTCGATGGCGAAGCCGGTCAGTTCCCCGGGCGCCTGGAACCCGGGAGCGGCCAGGGTCTGGGGCCGTTCCTCCGCCGCGTCCGCCGCGCCCTCGAAGTCGATCAGCACGACCCGGCCGTCGGGGCGTACCAGGATGTTGGACGGGTGGAGGTCACCGAGGACCAGGCCCCGGTCGTGCACCGCGGCGACCGACCGTTCCACCCGGCCCACCAGGTCGACGGCCCACGAGGTGTAGGCGACGGCCGCCGTGTCGTCCGTCTGGTCCGGCCCGTCCGGCTCCACCGACGACAGGGGGTAGCGCTCGCGGAAGAGGTCCGTGAGCGGCTGCCCCTCGACGAACTCCTCGGCGAGGAAGTGGTGGTCCCCCAGGACGAAGTGGTCGTGCAGCGCCGGTACGCAGTCGAGGCCGCGCAGCCGTTCCAGCGTCTCCCGCTCGCGGTGCAGCCTGCTGACCGCGTCCGCGCCGTCCGGTGTGAGCCCCGCGTACGGCCGCGCCTCCTTGAGGACGACGCGTTCCCCGGTCCGGGTGTCCTGGGCGGCGTACAGGCCTCCGCCGTTGGAGAAGTGCAGGGCCTTTTCGATCCGGTACGGCAGGTCGGCGACGGTCGTCCCGGCCCGTGCGGCGAGGTGGGGCTCCAGGAAGCCGGGCAGCGTCACCCACTCGGGCACCTCGAACACCGGCTTGCGCAGGTCGGGCACGAGCCGGCCGGACGCGTCCTCGACGGCCAGCACCGTCTCGCCCGTGGCGGGGGAGACGCAGTACCGCCGGGCGAAGCCGCCGTACCTGACGTAGAGCGGCCCTGACGCCCAGCGCAGATCGCTGAGAATGTACGGCCCGGGCCGGCCGTGCAGGACGCCGTCCAGGTCGGTGAGGACGTCTTTGAGCCGGGCCTCGTCGGCCGGGTAGATCGTCACGAATTTCCCGCTCGCGCCCCGGGGCGCGTATTTGATGTTGGCGTTGAGCAGTGCGTCGAGCCCGGGGCGGAATTTGAAGGAGATCCGCCGGGTGATGCAGTAGTCCCACACCGCGCCGAGGATCTCCTCCGCGTTGTCGAGGCACGCCGATACATGGACCTTCCACCCCTGCGGGGGCAGCTCGGCGCCGTCGGGGTGGAGGACCACCCAGTCGTCGAGGTCCTCACGCACCCATGTATCGGGAACCGGACACCGGGTCTGCTCGAAGTCGCTGTCGCTGTCGCTGTCGCTGTCGCTGTCGCTGTCGGCGGCGGTGTCGCCGGCGCGTGCGGGGGTGTCGTAGAAGAGGGGGTCCGTGAGGCAAAAGGCCTCGTAACGCATGTCCACGGGAGTCTCCGCTCGTGGGCTGGGATGCCCGTATCCGCCCGGGATCATTAGCGAGGATTGCAGAGCGGACCGGCCGCGGAACACCACTGTTCATCACGCGTACGGTGGGAGAAGTGACCCGCGGGATAGGAGAAACTCCCGTTTCACCGTCGAATACCAGGAGATCGCGGAGGTTGTCTCGCACACCGGTCGGTCGGCAATCGGCATTCGAGGGGGCATGGGCAGTCCCGGCGGCATCCGGCGGGGGTGAGCCGAACAGCGAGAGCGGTACCGCACGGGCGGCGTCGGTGATGTCACGCTGAAGAAGAAGCTCGTCGAGGCCTCAGGCGGTGCCGGGCGTCGGCCCCCGGCACTCGGGCGTTCACTCGTTCACCCGTTTGGATAGGGTGCCCGGATGATATTCGGGAAGGACGGGTTCCTGCGGGCCGTCGACGCGTTCGAGACGGCCGTACGGGCCCATGACGCGGACGGTGCCGAAGGCGCCTACGCGGGGCTGCACAAGACGTACGAGCAGGCCCGGGACGACGAATTCCTGGCCGCCGGGCCCCGGTTGGCCGAGCTGCTCGCCGAAGTGCCGCCCGGGCCACGGGCCGTGGTCGCCGTGATCACCGGGGCGTGTGTCGAGCGCGGCGCCGACCCGGTGGCGTGCGCGCCGGGTGTGCTGGGCGGCGTACGGGGCGCGTTGCAGGCCGCCGAGGCGTTCTGCGAGCGGTGGGCGGCCACCGGCGGCGGGGACCTGCCGCAGCCCGAGGCCGACGAGCTGACCGACGAGATCGTCGACCGGACCGGTTTCGAGGCCGCGATGGGCTGGTGGTCGCTGCCGCAGTGGGAGATGGCCGCGCTCGCGATGCTGAACTCCAAGGCGGTACGTCAGCAGGTGCCCGGCAAGGCCGAGTTGCTGGCGCTCGCGGAGCGCGTCCAGGACGCCTCCGGCCACCCCTTCAAGTGCCTGGTGTACGCGCTGCGCGTCCTCGACGACGAGCCGCTGGTCGTCCTGCACCGGGAGACCCGCACCGGATACGCGATGCGGATGACCGGCATCGGCGACAACTTCCAGCTCCACACCCTGCTGGCCGGCGCGCTCATCGGCGGCCTGCACCTGCCGGGCGACGCGCCCTCCGCGCAGGAGGTGGCCGTGTGCCGGGACGCCCCCGGGCAGGTCGACACGGCCGGCTCGTTCAACCTGGTCGGCGCGGACGGCGGCTGGATCTGGAACGAGGGCACCCCTTCCGACATCCCGGTCGTCGACGGCGCCCGCCTGCTGGTCCTGGACCCGCCGCCGTACCGGCGGGGCTGGGCGGCGGGGCGGTTCTTCCCCGACATGACCGGCGACCTGGTGCTGGAGCGGGTGCTGGGCGCCGAGGAGACGGAGCGCTGGTTCCGCCACGTCGCCGAGGCGAAGGACTGACACGCCACGGGCGGCGCAAGGTCCACGGGGAGCGTGGTACGCGGGTGTACGGGTGAGGCTCCCCCGTACACCCGCGTACCGGTACCCGTACCGAAGGAGACAGCATGACCGTCCCCGTGGACCAGCTCACCGACCCGGCCGTACGCGCCTTCGTCGGCGCGGTCAACGCCAGCGACCAGCAGGCGTTCTACGCCGCGCTCACGCCGGGCGCCACCATGTCCGACGACGGCTCCGACCGGGACCTCCGGCAGTGGGCCGAGCGGGAGATCTTCTCCGTCAACGGGCACATGGACGTCGAGTCGGAGCAGGCCGACGGCCTCTCCCTCATCGCCCGCTACCGCAACGACACCTGGGGCGAGATGCGCACGGCGTGGCGGTTCGTGGTGGAGGGCGGAAAGGTGAGCCGCTTCGAGACGGGCCAGGCGTAGGGCAGGGCGCGGAGCGGGCCGGGCGTGGGGCCGGCGTGGGGCCGGGCGTGGCCGGGCGGGATCAGCCGCGGCCGATGTACGGCATCGTCGTGGCCAGCACCGTGGCGAACTGGACGTTGGCCTCCAGCGGCAGGGCCGCCATGTGGGCGACCGTGCGGGCCACGTCGGCCGCGTCCATGACCGGCTCGACCGCCAGTTGGCCGTTGGCCTGGAGGATGCCGGTCTCCATGCGCTGCGTCATGTCCGTCGCCGCGTTACCGATGTCGATCTGGCCGCACGCGATGCGGTAGGGGCGGCCGTCCAGGGACAGGGACTTCGTCAGGCCGGTCATGGCGTGCTTGGTGGCCGTGTACGCGGTCGAGTGCGGGCGCGGCACGTGCGCCGAGATGGAGCCGTTGTTGATGATGCGGCCACCCTGCGGCGACTGGTCCTTCATCTGCCGGTACGCCGCCTGCGCGCACAGGAACGCGCCGGTCAGGTTGACGTCGACGACCGAGCGCCACGTCTCGTACTCCAGGTCCTCGACCGGCGTGCCGCCCCCGGCGAAGCTGCCCGCGTTGTTGAACAGCAGGTCCACCCGGCCGAAGCGGTCCCGTACGGCCGCGAACAGGGCCGTCACCGCGTCCGGCGACGTGACGTCGGTCGGCACGCACAGGGCGTCCACCCCGGCGAGCGCCGCCGTCTCCTCCAGGGGCTCGGCCCGGCGGCCGGCCAGGGCCAGGGCCCAGCCGTCCTCCGCCAGGGCGAGCGCCACGCTCCGGCCGATGCCCGAGCCGGCCCCCGTCACCACCGCGATCCCGTGTACTGCGCTCATGAGGCCGCAGCGTACGGGAGAGTCCGGCACGCGGAACTCATGTGGCCGACATATGGATGTTGTGTACCCGACAACCGGTGCTACTGAGATGCCCCTGACAGCCACCGCCAGGGGAGGGGTCCATGACACCCGCAGACCGGTCCAGCGCCCAGCACGCACCCGAACTACGCGCCGCCGCCCGCCACTTCGGCCGCCGCGGCTTCCTCACCGTCACCGGGGCCGCCGCCGCCCTCGCCTTCTCGGTGAACCTGCCGGGCACCGCCCACGCCGCCGAGGCCGACCCCCGGAAGATCACCGAGGACCCGTTCACCCTCGGCGTGGCCTCCGGCGACCCCCTGCCCGGCTCCGTCCTGCTCTGGACGCGCCTCGCGCCCCGCCCCTACGAGCCCGGCAGCGGCATGCCCCGGGCCCGCGTCCGGGTCCACTGGGAGCTCGCCCACGACGCCCGGTTCGCCCGGATCGCCAGACGCGGGCAGGCCACCGCCCACCCGGAACTCGACCACAGCGTCCACGTGGAGGTGCCCGGCCTCGGCACGGACCGCGTCTACTACTACCGCTTCCGCGCCGGCACCTGGATCAGCCCGACGGGCCGCACCCGCACCGCGCCCCACCCCGGCGCCCGCGCCGGCGAGCTGAAACTGGCCGCCGTCTCCTGCCAGGCGTACCACGACGGCTACTTCACGGCCTACCGGCACCTCGCCGACGAGGACCTGGACGCCGTCTTCCACCTCGGCGACTACCTGTACGAGTACGCCGTGGGCGCCACCGGCGGCGCCCGCAACTACACCGACCGGCAGCTCCCCGCCCACTTCAACCGCGAGACCATCACCCTGGAGGACTACCGGCTGCGCTACGGCCTCTACAAGTCCGACCCGGACCTGAAGGCCGCGCACGCCGCGCACGCGTTCGTCGTCACCTGGGACGACCACGAGACGGAGAACAACTACGCCGGCGGTATCCCGGAGAACGGCGTACCGCCCGAGGAGTTCCTGCTGCGCCGCGCCGCCGCGTACCGCGCGTACTGGGAGAACCAGCCGCTGCGCGCCCCGCAGCGGCCGACCGGCCCGGACATGCGGCTGTACCGGCGGCTGCGCTTCGGGCGGCTCGCGCAGTTCGACATCCTCGACACCCGCCAGTACCGCTCCAACCAGGCCTACGGCGACGGCTGGCAGACCCCCGGCCCGGAGTCGGAGGACCCCTCGCGCACCATGACCGGCGCCGAGCAGGAGCGGTGGCTGCTCGACGGGTGGCAGGAGTCGGACGCGGTGTGGAACGTCGTACCGCAGCAGGTCACCTTCGCCCAGCGGCGCAACGTCCCCACCCCGGACTTCAAGCTGTCCATGGACGCCTGGGACGGCTACCCCGCCTCGCGCCGGCGCGTCATGGACGGCGCGGCGGCGGCCGGGATCGAGAACCTCGTCGTCCTGACGGGCGATGTCCACGTCGGGTACGCCTTCGACCTCAAGGCCGACTTCGACGACCCGGAGTCGCGGACCGTCGGCACCGAGATCGTCGCCACGTCCATCGCGAGCGGCAAGGACGGCGCCGACCGGCCCGCCAACTGGGACAACCTCACCCGCGCCAACCCGCACCTGAAGTACTACAACGGGCGGCGCGGCTATGTGACCGTCACCCTGACCGGCGAGCGGGCGCGCGCCGACTACCGGACGGTGTCCCATGTGACGACGCCCGGCGCGCCCGTCACCACGGCCGCGTCGTTCGTGACGGAGGCGGGCGACCCGGGCCTCAAGCCGGTGTGACCCGGGCCTCGGCGGCGTCCAGCCCTCCCCCCAATTGAGGTTTCAACAATTGTTGGGTAGCTGAGAGCATGGGGCCGGACCTCACGAGGGAGATGAGATGCCGGAAAGCGGCCCGAGTACGCCAGGACACATACCGACCGAGCGCCCGAAGGCCGCCATTCCGGCCCCCACCGGAGCCGACGACCCCGCCGGCCCCGGCACCGGGGCCGGTGACCCTCCTGGCCCTGGCGCCGGCCCTGGCACCGACACCGGCACCGGGGCTCCCGCTGCCGCCCCGCCCGCCGCCGAGGGCACGGGCCCCGTCGCCGCGCGGCGCGTGGGGCTGCTCGTGACGCTCGTCCTCGGTGGGCTCACCGCGCTGCCGCCGCTGTCCATGGACATGTACCTCCCGGCCCTGCCGGAGGTCACCCAGGCCCTGCACGCGCCCGCCGCCACCGTCCAGCTGACCCTCACCGCCTGTCTCGCCGGCATGGCGCTCGGCCAGCTCGTCGTCGGCCCGATGAGCGACAAGTGGGGGCGCCGCCGACCGCTGCTCGTCGGCATGCTGCTCTACATCGCGGCCACCGCCGTCTGCGCCCTGGCGCCGAGCCCCGAACTGCTCATCGCCTTCCGGCTGCTCCAGGGCCTCGCGGGCGCGGCGGGCATCGTGATCGCCCGGGCCGTGGTGCGTGATCTGTACGACGGCGTCGAGATGGCCCGGTTCTTCTCCACCCTCATGCTGATCTCCGGAGCCGCCCCGATCGTCGCCCCGCTCATCGGCGGCCAGATCCTCCGGATCACCGACTGGCGCGGGGTCTTCCACGTCCTCACCCTGGTCGGCGTCCTGCTCACCCTCGTCGTGTGGAAGTGGCTCGGCGAGACGCTGCCGCGCGCCAAGCGGCACAGCGGCGGGGTCGGCGAGGCGCTGCGCACCATGCGCGGGCTGCTCGCCGACCGGGTGTTCTCCGGCTACATGCTGGCCGGCGGTCTCGCCTTCGCCGCCCTCTTCGCGTACATATCGGCCAGTCCCTTTGTTGTGCAGGAGATTTACGGGGCTTCGCCGCAGACCTTCAGCCTGCTGTTCGGCATCAACTCCGTCGGGCTCGTCGCGGTCGGCCAGATCAACGGCAAGCTCCTGGTGGGCCGGGTGAGCATGGACAAGGTGCTCGGATTCGGCCTGGTGGTGATCGCCCTGGCGGCCGGTGCGCTGCTGCTGATGACCAGCGGGGTCTTCGGCCACGTGGGGCTCGTGCCCGTCGCGGCCGGGCTGTTCGTCCTGATGTCGGCCATGGGCGTGACGCTGCCCAACACCAACGCCCAGGCTCTGATGCGCACTCCGCACGCGGCCGGTTCGGCCTCCGCGCTGCTGGGTACGTCGTCGTTCCTGGTCGGTGCGGTCGCCTCACCGCTCGTCGGCATCGCGGGCGAGGCGACGGCGGTGCCGATGGCCGTGGTCCAGCTGGTGTGCGCGCTGGGCGCCGTCGCCTGCTTCATGGGCTTGTGCCGTCCGTGGCAGGACCGTCAGGCGGTTCGCGCGTAACCGGTCAGGTGGACGCGGTCCCGCGCGTCCGTCCAGCGGTAGACGCCCACCCCGGCCACCTCCGCCGCCGGCAGCCGCACGCTCGGCGCCAGCGCCTGGGGCACGCCGGTCGCCAGGTCCACCGCCACCGGGCTGCCCCCGCCGGCCAGGGCGTCCGCCACGCTGCGGGCACCGCTCGCGCCGTACGCCACGCCCCCGTCCGTGACGGTGGTCAGCGTCAGCGGCGTGGAACCGTCCGCCTCCTCGAAGCAGCGGCCGGTCCGCGCGTCCAGGTCGAAGGCGAGGCTCCCGGCGATCAGGTACCGGCCGCCCGGCGAGACCACCGCCTGCGGGTACTCGCCCGGTTCGATCGCCGGCCTGCGGCACTCCGCCTTCACCAGCGGCCTGCCCGTGCGTGCCTCGTGGACCGCCCAGATGTCGTGCGTGGCCGCCCGCGCCGCGCCCTTCTTGTGCTGCCACCGCGCCAGCACGTGCCCGGACGTCAGCGAGCCGGGCACCCCGCTCGCCGGGTCGGCGCCGGCCGGGGCCCGGTCGCGGCTGAACCAGCCGCCCGGCACCCAGAAGCCCCGCGCACCGCTCACCAGCAGGCCCTTGGACGTCACCCCGCGCACGGCGGTCAGCCGCCGGCACTCCGCGCAGCCCTTGGGGTGGCCGAGGCGCTGCGGCGGCACCGTGCTCACCTCGCCGGTGTCCGGTGCGACGACCGCGCTCCTCGTCCGCCCGTCGCTGATCAGCACGCCCGGTCCGGTGCCGGTCACTATCGGCACGTCCGCCCACGGGACCTCCACCCGCTGCCGGGTGCCGTCGGCCGCGTCGTACAGGTCGAGCGACACGAAGCTGCCGGCCGTGGTGAGCGGGTCGTCGCCGGTCCTTCCGTACGACCAGGTCACGAAGAACCGCCGGCCCTCCTTCTCCAGCGCCAGCAGGCCGGGAAAGCTCTCCGGGTCGCCGAGCGGCCGCCAGGGCCGGCCCGCCCAGCCGTGGCGGCCGGTGCGCGCGTCGAGGGTGCGGAGACGGAACCGGGTGTCGTCGACCCGCTCCAGGTACGCGATCACTCCGGTGGTGCGGGCGATGACGTACTCGGGGGAGACGCCGGTGATGTCCCAGCCCCGGGAGGTGTCGTACGCGTCGGGGACGGTGAGCCGGGTCACGGGCGCGGCGCCGGCTTTCGCGGGCGGCACCGAGGGGCGCTGGTCGCCGGTTCCGCAGGTGGCGAGCAGGAGCAGCAGGGCCAGGACGGCCACGCCGGCCACCAGGGCCATGCGCACGATCCTCTGTCTCACTGGTCCCCCCACCGGCCGACGGCGGCCAGCGTAGCAACTACGGCCCGCCACCGAGCAGTTACGCGCCCCTGCCCAGGCCCCGCCCACCGCCCCCGTCGCCCACCGCCCCCGCCGACCTGCGCGCCCGCCCGCGCCGCATCGCCAAACCCGCCGCCCCGCCGCCCCGCCCACCGCGCCCGCCCGCGCCGCGTCGCCCGCCCCGCCCGCGCCGCACCGCGCATCGTGCCCGTCGCTCACCGTGCCCGGAGGGGGCCGTGTGCCGGGCGCCTACGATGGATCGGTGAACGTCTCCCTCTCCACCGCGGACGCCCTGCGTGGCGCCCTCGCCGGGCTGCTCGACGGGCTGCCGCCGACGCAGGCGGCACAGGCAGTCGACCGGCTGATCGCCCACTACCGCGGGACGGTCCCGACCGGCGCGCCCGTGCTGCGCGACCGGTCCGACGTCGCCGCCTACGCCGCGTACCGGATGCCCGCGACGTTCGAGGCGGTACGGGCGGCGCTGGCGGCGCTGCGGGACGCGGCGCCGGAGTGGGTGCCGGGCACGCACACCGACATCGGCGGCGGGACGGGTGCGGCGAGCTGGGCGGTCGCCGAGGCGTGGGACGCGGCGGCGCGCACCACCGTGCTGGACTGGGCCGAGCCGGCGCTGGCGCTGGGCCGCGAGCTGGCCGCCGCGTCGGGGATCCCGTCCCTGGAGGCCACCGCGTGGCAGCGCGCGCGTATCAGCGCGGCGCTCCGCGTCGAGAGCACCGATCTCGTCACCGTGTCGTACGTCCTCAACGAACTCACCGAGCAGGACCGCACCTCCGTCGTCACCGAGGCCGCCCGGGCCGCGCAGGCCGTCGTGATCGTCGAACCCGGTACCCCCGGCGGCTACGCCCGGATCATCGCCGCCCGCGACCTGCTGATCGCGGCCGGCCTGACGATCGCCGCGCCCTGCCCGCACAGCGGCGCCTGCCCCATCGAGCCGGGCACCGACTGGTGCCACTTCGCGGCCCGGGTCAGCCGCTCCTCCCTCCACCGGCAGGTGAAGGGCGGCTCACTGGCGTACGAGGACGAGAAGTTCGCCTATGTCGTGGCGACCCGGTTCCCCGTGGCCCCCGCCACCGCGCGGGTGACCCGCAAGCCCCAGATCCGCAAGGGTCAGGTCCTGCTGGACCTGTGCACCGAGGACGACGGGCTGCGCCGCGACACGGTGACCAAGCGGCACGGCACGCTCTACAAGGCGGCCCGCGACGCCGCCTGGGGGGACGAGTGGCCGCCCCGCTGACGGGCTGACGGGGTGACAGTGGGCGACCACGCGGGTGACGTCGTGCCCGTGGCAATTGCCCTGGGCCCCCTCGCGGAGTTGAGGTGGGCTCGTTCCAGCCACCTCACTCCCTGGAGGTTCCCTTGCTGCGCACCCGCTCGCGCCGTTTCACCGCCTGCGTGCTGACCGCCGCGTCCGCGATGCTCGCCACCACCGCCCTGACCTTCACCGCCGACGCGGCGCCCAAGCCCACCCCGAAGGACGCGCCGAAGGACTCCGTGAAGGTGCTCGACTGGCTGGCGGACAAGCAGTCCGACACCAAGCCGGACCGCCTGCGCGTCGGCAGCGAGTGGACGGCCCACGCCCACCTCTACACCCACAAGAAGGGCAGGCCCGGCAAGAAGATCGGTGACGCCTCCTCGCGCTGCAGCGTCGTCGACCTCACCCGCCACGGGTACGTCGCCCTGTGCCACCGCGTACTGCGCACCGACGACGGCAGCATCAGCCTGAGCGACTCCATCGACCGCTTCGGCCGCTATCCGCACGGCGGGCGCTCGGCTGTCACCGGCGGCACGGGGAAGTACGTGGACGCCGAGGGCGAGGCCGAGATCACCTTCATCGACGGCGACCTCGCCCGGTTCCGCATCCTGCTCGACGACTGATCGCGCGGGATCCCGCGCACGGGGGCCGGTCCCGCCCGGGGCCGGCCCCCTGCCGTGGAGTCACCGGTCAGGCGCGCAGTTCCTGCGTACAGCACTTCACGCTGCCGCCGCCCTTGAGCAGTTCGCCCAGGTCCATGCCGATCGGCTCGAAGCCGCGCTCGCGCAGTGGCCGGAACAGCCCCACCGCGGCCTGTGGCAGCAGGACGTGTCTGCCGTCGCTCACCGCGTTCAGCCCGAGCGCCGCCGCGTCGTCCTCCTCGGCGATCAGCGCGCCGGGGAACAGCCGGCGCAGCACCGAGCGGCTGCCGGGGGAGAACGCGCCGGGGTAGTACATGATCTCGTCGGCCGCGTCGTCCAGGACGCACAGGGCCGTATCCAGGTGGTAGTAGCGGGGGTCCACCAGGTCCAGGCCGATCACCGGCCGTCCGAAGAACTCCTGCGCCTCGTCGTGCGACAGGGGACTGGAGCGGAAACCGCGCCCGGCCAGGATGTACGAGGCGGTGACGGCGAAGTCGCCCTCGCCCTCGTTGACATGGTCGGGTTCGCGGACGTCGGTGAAGCCGTGGGCCCGGAACCACGCGCGGTGGACGGCGGCCTCGGCGGCGCGTTCGGCGTGCGCGAACCGGGCGCCGAGCACCCGGCCGTCGATGACGGTGGCGCCGTTGGCGGCGAACACCATGTCGGGCAGGTCGATTCGGGGCTCCAGCAGCTCGACGGTGTGGCCGAGCGCCAGGTACCGGTCGCGCAGGTCTTCCCATTGGGTGAGGGCGAGCGGCAGGTCGACCGGTTTCGCGGGGTCCATCCAGGGGTTGATGGAGTACGTCACCTTGAAGTGCGCGGGTGGGCACATCAGGTAGCGGCGAGGTGATGCGTCACGAGGCAAGGAAGGCTCCTCACGGACGGCAGGGCACGCACGGTTGTGTACGTGGATAGCCATGGTGCGCCGGGAGGAGCCTTCGCGCAGTGGACCGTACGGGTGAGTTCACGCCGGCGCCCGTCAAGCGCCGGGTGCCGTACGCCCTTCCTTCAGTTTGCGCAGCAACTCCCGCTTCTGCGCGACCGGGTCGACGCCCCGGCCGACGCCTCCGCCGCCGCTGCCGCGCAGCGCCTCGCGGGAGAGCTTCCGGCGCGTGCCGCCGACGCCGAGCAGGTTTCCGTTTCCACCACGGGTCATGGGTGGGCTCCTTCGGTTCGTTGTCCGTTCGTCTCGCTGACGCACTCAACAATGAACGAGACGTCTCGTCTTGTCAAGAGACGATACGTCTCGCCTCGCGTCGCTGATAGGGTGGTGGGCATGGCTGAGACCAAGGCACCCGACTCCACGCGCCGCAGCGAACGCTCCCGCCGCGCCATCTACGACGCCGCCCTCGCCCTCGTCGGCGAGGTCGGCTACGCCAAGACCACCATCGAGGGCATCGCCGCCCGCGCGGGCGTCGGCAAGCAGACCATCTACCGCTGGTGGCCCTCCAAGGCGGCCGTCCTCCTGGAGGCCTTCGTCGACCTCGGCGTCCAGGCCAACGAGGCGCTCGGGGGTGACGCGGACAGCGGGATCCCGGACACCGGCGACCTGGAGGCCGACCTCAAGTTCGTGCTGCGGGCCACGGTCGACGAGATGAACGACCCGAAGTACGAAGCCCCCTCGCGGGCCCTCGCCGCCGAGGGCGTGGTCAACCCCGAGCTCGGCGCCCAGTTCGTCGAGCAACTGCTGGAACCGCAGCTCCAGCTGTACGTCAGGCGCCTGACCGCCGCCAGGGAACAGGGCCAGGTCCGCCCCGAGATCGACCCGCGCGTCGCGCTGGAGCTCTTCGTCGGCCCGCTCGCCCACCGCTGGCTGCTGCGCACCCAGCCGCTCAGCCACGCATACGCGGACAAACTCGTCGAGTACGCCCTCCACGGCCTCGCCCCGAGGTGAGCCCCCACCACTCGCGTCCCCGTGCCGCTCCGTGGAGCTCCTCACGCCCGGCGGCCCGCGGCGAGGTGCGAATCACCCCATAGCACCGCAACGTGACCGGTCGGATGACGTCACGGAAACCGTCACCCCACCCAGGTTGGGGACTCCGGTCACCGAAGGCCCAGGATGGTGGGACCATGGCAGGGACCGCAGGGCTTGGCAGAGGTGTGAGGGGATAGATGGGCGACGGGATCGGCCGCTACCGCGGCACGGAGAACAAACTCGCGCAGTGGCTGCGCCGGCGCCCGAGGAAAGCCGCCGTCGAGACCCCGAGCCGCGAAGATCTGCTCCGGGCCACCGCCGCCGCAGGCCTGCCCCTCGCCCCCGCCGCGTACCCCGTCGGCTACCGGTGTTCGTGCGAGCGCGTCGGCTGTCCCACGCCCGCCCGCCATCCCGTTTCCTTCGCCTGGCAGACCCAGTCCACCACCGACCGGGCCCAGATCGAGCGGTGGGCCCAGGGCGAGCCGCACGCCAACTTCATCACCGCGACCGGCATGGTCCACGACGTCCTCGACGTTCCGCTGGAGGCCGGTCGCGCCGCGTTGGAGCGGCTGCTCGGCAAGGGCATCGACGTCGGCCCGGTCGCCGAGTCCGGGGACGGCCGGATGCTGTTCTTCACCGCCACCCGCGGCACCCCCGAGGACGAGGACGAGTGGTGGCCGTGCGAGCTGGACTGCCACCCCGAGACGATGGACGAGCACCCGGGCCTGCGCTGGCACTGCCGCGGCTCCTACGTCCTCGTACCGCCCGCCCGCCTTCCCGGTGAGCTGGGCGTGGAGTGGGTGCGCGGCCCGGAGCACCCGCTGCCGGACCCGCTGACCCTGCTGGAGGCGCTCACCGACGCCTGTGCCCGCCACGCCGACCAGTACGACGAGCACGACGACCACCACTCGGTGGCCTGGCCGCTCAGCCGCTGACGCGCCGGGTTCACGAACCCGTCGCCGACGTCACACCCTGAAGCCGGCCCAGGACCGTCACCTGGTCCGACCCCGCACCCGCCGGCTTCACCAGCACCGCCTGGCTGGACACCCACTCCTTGGTGAGGGTGCTCTTGACCTCACCGGTCATCAGCGCCCGTACGTCGGGATTCACCTTCGGCCGGTAGCCCTTGGCCGCCGTCTGCCGGTCGTAGAACCGCGTCGCGAAGAAGACCAGCGCGCCGCCGTCCTGGGTGGTCAGCCCCAGCGGGGCGTAGTCACCGGTGTCCAGCGGCTGGTCCACGTACTGGGTGGACAGCCCCGGCCGGTGGGCGACCTTGTTCCGCTCGTCGCGCCACATCGAGGTGTGCGGCCCGGCCGCGAAGTGCGCCGGCTTCCCGGTCTGCAGGTACGAGGAGTACTCCTCGCTCAGGTTCTTCGGCGCCACCGCGAGCGCCGTCGAGTCCGGCGCGGCCGGCTCGGCCCAACCGTCCTGGTCCGTCTTGAACTTCGGGACCCCGCCGGCGGGCAGGATCTGCAGGTACGCGACCTCCCACAGCTGGTCCGGGCCGTTGCGCACGAACACCAGCACCCAGCGGCTGTCGTCCGCGCCCTGGTCGGTGTCCCGGTTGGAGTCGGTGTCCGCGACGAACCAGCGCGGCCAGCCGGCCTTCTTCGGTATGACGTACCGGGCGTCGGTGAGCTCCAGCGGCCGGTGGTTGGGGTTGCCACCCGGGCTGGTGACACTGCGGGCCTTCAGGCCGGCCTGGTTGATCGCCCCCAGCGCGCCGGTGACCCGCCCCGCGTCGAGCGCCGGATCGTACGCCTTGTCGGCCTTGTTGTACGCGTCGGTGAAATCCGCCAGCGCCTGCGCGGCCTCGCCCTTCGTCGCCGTCGGTACGACCTCCAGCTCGCCGTGCACCGTCACGCACCCGCTCGCCGTCAGCGCCAGCACCGTCGTCGCCGCGAGCGCCGCCGCCACCCGCCCTGGGACCCGCCTTCTCATCGGTTGCCTCTGCTCCTCGACCCCCATATGACCGTCCGAACCCTACCGGGGTCCACGGTGGACGGAGCGCCGGGTTCAGGTTCCCCCGGAACCGCCGCGCACCGCGTGCTTCAATGCCCCGGTGAACAGTGCATACGACGTGCTCGCCGTCTTCTGCGGAGGAGACGGCCGCCACGGCAACCTCCTTGGTGTCGTACGCGACGGGCGGCTCCACCCCGACGAGGCGTCCCGGCAGGCGTTCGCCAAGCAGCTGGGTTTCAGCGAGACCGTGTTCGTCGACGACCCCGAGCGCGGGGTCGTCGACATCTACACGCCCGGCGTGCGCCTGCCGTTCGCCGGCCATCCGCTCGTGGGCACGGCCTGGCTGCTGGACCTAGAGGTGGTGAACCCGCCGGCGGGCGAGGTGTGGGCGCGGCAGGACGGCGAGTTCACCTGGATCACCGCCCGAGCGGAGTGGGCGCCGGCGCGGACGATACGCCAGTACGGGTCGGCCGCCGAGGTGGACGCGCTGGACGTGCCGCCGCCGGGCGAGTGGGTGTACGCGTGGGCGTGGGAGGACGAGGCGGCCGGCCGGGTGCGGGCGCGGGCCTTCCCGGGGCGGGGTGACGGCATCGAGGAGGACGAGGCGACGGGCGCCGCCGCCCTGCTGCTCACCGCGCGGCTGGGCAGGGCGCTGAACATCGCGCAGGGCCGGGGCTCGCAGTTGCTGACGGCACCCGGCCCCGACGGCACGATCGAACTCGGCGGCAGGGTGAGGGAGATCAGGCGCTGAGGGTCAGGCGCTGAGCGGGAACTCGTCGCCGAGCTGCTGGAACACCGCGCCGTTGAAGTCGAAGGCGCGCCTGCACTCGTCGATGATCCGCTGCTTCTCCAGGTCGTCGGCGTTCACCCGGTCCAGCAGCTCCCGGTAACCCCGCTTGAACGCGGCCGGGTTGGCGATCTGCTCGAAGACGTAGAACCGCACGCCGTCGCCCTTGCGCGCGAAGCCCCAGGTCCGCTCGGCCTTGTCGCGGATGATCTGGCCGCCGGACAGGTCGCCCAGGTAGCGCGTGTAGTGGTGGGCGATGTACCCGGCGGGCCAGGTGCGGGCGCACTCCTCGACGCGGGCGGCGTACGCGGTGGTGGCGGGCAGCGGTGCGGCCGCCGCGCGCCAGTCCGGGCCGCGCAGGTGGGCCAGGTCCCGCTCCAGCTCGGCGGTGCGGAACAGCTCCGGCTGTATGAACGGCCCGGCCACCGGGTCGTCCGCCAGCGCGTCGGCGGCACCTTCCAGGGCCCGGTACACGAACCAGAGCTGCTCGGTGTAGCGGGCGTAGGCCTCCACGCCGAGCCGTCCGCCGAGCAGGTCGCTCATGAAGGTCGAGTTCTCCGCTTCGGTGTGCTGCTGGTGCGAAGCGGTGCGGATGAGCGTCGAGAACGGGGTGACGGTACCGCTTGCGTCCAAGGCGGGCCTCCGGGGACCGAGGGGACGGGATGTGGCAGGCACAGCCGCAGACGCAGCCGTGACCGCCACCACTACCGCCGATCTTCCTACTTAGGCTTACCTAAGTCAACCAGTTCCCGACGGCCTGTCGGTAAAACGGTACCCGCCTGGCGCGTCAGGGCAACGTAAGAATTTCCGCACCCGTGTCCGTGACGACGAGCGTGTGCTCGAACTGCGCCGTCCGCTTGCGGTCCTTCGTCACCACCGTCCAGCCGTCGTCCCACATGTCGTACTCGTGCGTGCCCAGCGTCAGCATCGGCTCGATCGTGAACGTCATGCCGGGCTGGATGACCGTGGTGGCGTGCGGGGAGTCGTAGTGCGGAATGATCAGGCCGGAGTGGAACGAGGAGTTGATCCCGTGCCCGGTGAAGTCCCGCACGACTCCGTAGCCGAAGCGCTTGGCGTACGACTCGATGACCCGGCCGATGACGTTGATCTGACGGCCCGGCTTGACCGCCTTGATGGCACGGTTGAGCGACTCGCGGGTCCGCTCGACGAGCAGCCGCGACTCCTCGTCGACATCCCCGCACAGGTAGGTGGCGTTGTTGTCACCGTGGACGCCGTGGATGTACGCCGTCACGTCGAGGTTCACGATGTCGCCGTCGCGCAGGACGGTGGAGTCGGGGATGCCGTGGCAGATGACCTCGTTGACCGAGGAGCACAGGGACTTCGGGAAGCCCCGGTAGCCGAGCGTCGACGGGTAGGCGCCGTGGTCGCACATGTACTCGTGCGCGACCCGGTCCAGCTCGTCCGTGGTCACACCCGGCGCGATGTGCTTGGCGGCCTCCTCCATCGCCTGCGCGGCGATGCGGCCCGCGATGCGCATCCGCTCGATGGTGTCGGCATCCTGCACCTCGGGGCCGGTGTACGGCGTCGGGGCGGGCTTGCCCACGTACTCGGGGCGGCGGATGGATCCGGGAACGGAACGGGTGGGGGAGAGCTCCCCTGGTACGAGCAGCGACTGGCCAGACATGCCAGCGAGTCTAACCAGGCATCGCGGGGCACCATTGCGACAGAGGAAGGAGCCGAGATGGCCCTGTTCAAGAGGCGTACCGTCGGAAAGCCGGGCGAGTGGTACTACTGCCTGAAGCACGGGAGGGTCGAGGAGGGCCCGGAGTGCCGGGCGGCGGACCGCTTCGGCCCGTACGCGACCCGGGAGGAGGCCTCCCACGCGATGGAGACCGCCCGGGAGCGCAACCTCCAGTGGGAAACCGACCCCAAATGGCACGACGCCCCCCGCGACGACGGAGGCCCCACCCCCTGACGGCCCCCTCCGGAGCGCCCCCCGCCGCGCCCGGGTGGCCCCGCGCCCTCCCGCAGGGCCCGCGCCCCCGCCGTTGCGGGCGCCCCGCCCGGCCCCGCCCCCGCCGTGGGCGGTCGCCCTCGCCGGGCCTCGCCCGTCCCTCCCCGTTGTGGGCATTCGTCCCGCTGGGGCGATGGGGGTCCCCCCTGCTCGAGCGAAGCCGAGAGCTTGGGGGAGGGTGGGCACAACGGGACCGGGGCGGTGCCCGTTCCCGGTTCGCCCCGGTACGGTGCGGGTCGGTGGCCTGCCGGGGGGTGGGGGGCGTGGCCCCTCCGGGCTCGTCTCTCCCCCAGAGGGGGCACCCCCACGAGGCCGGCGGCCTCAGGTACGGGCAAGGGAGCCGTTACGGCGCCGCCAACCTCTGCGGGGACGACCCTGCACGGCCCACCCCGGCCGGTGGCCGACTGCGGGCCGGTGGGGGGAGGGGCGCGGCACCGCCGCGGGCCGGGGCTTACGGGCGCGTCAGGGCTGGCCCTCCGCGGCAGCGGCACGGCGGCGCAGGGCGTCCTCGTCCGTGGTGGCGTCGTACGTGACCAGCTTCGGGAGCAGCGCCGCCAGCACGCCCACCGAGGCCAGGCACGCCAGGCCGCCGCTCCAGAAGGCGGGGCGGGTGCCGGTCCAGCCGGCCATGGCGCCCGCGCGGACCTGGCCCAGTTGGGGGCCGACGCTGTACGAGAGGACCTCGATGCCCGCCAGGCGGCCCCGCAGCTCGTCCGGGATGGTCTGGTTCCAGATCGTGGAGCGGCCCAGGCCGCTGAGCATGTCGCCCGCGCCCGCGAGGGCCAGGCACAGCAGCACCAGCCAGACGTTGGAGAACCAGCCCGCCGCGGCCACCGCCAGGCCCCAGCCCGCCGCGCCGAACACCACCAGCAGGCCGTGCCGCCGGACCTTCGACGTCCAGCCGCTGGTCAGGCTCAGCAGCACGGAGCCGACCGAGCCGGCCGCGTACATCAGGCCCAGTGACCACTCCGCGTCCAGGTCGTCCGCGAGGAACGGGAAGATCGTGTTGGGGTACGCGAAGAACATCGCGGCGAGGTCGATCGCGTACGTACCCAGCAGCACCGGCCGCGACCAGGCGTACCGCGCGCCCTCCGCTATGGCCCGCAGGGACGGCTTGTCCGCGTCGTGCGCGGCCGGGGCGGGGGAGAGGCGCAGGCAGAGCAGGACGGACACGACGAAGCAGGCCGCCGTGGTGCCGTACGCCGTGGCGTGACCCGCGTACGCCACGACCAGACCCGCCACCGCCGGGCCCGCGATCGCGCCGAGCTGCCAGCGCAGGGCGTTCAGCGCGGCGGCGGCGGTCAGCTGGTCGTGCGGCACGATGCGGGCCATCAGCGAGTCCAGCGCCGGGCGCTGGAGCCCCGCCAGGGCCGAGACGCCCGCGGCGACGACGTACAGGGGCCACAGCATGGGCGTCGGCAGCAGGGCGTTGACCAGGAGAAGCCCGGCCAGCAGGCCCAGCGCCGCCTCGGTGCCGAGGATGACCTTGCGCCGGTCGACCGCGTCGGCGAGGGCGCCCCCGTACAGTCCGCACACCACCAGCGGCACCAGCTCGACGGCGCCCATCACGCCCACCGCGAGCGGCGAGTCCGTGAGGTGCTTGATCTGCAACGGCAGGGCGACCATTGCCGTGAAGCTGCCGAAGTACGCGACCAGGCCCTGCACCCACAGCAGGCGGAAGTTCCGCGACGAACGCCACGGGGAGAGGTCGGGCAGCAGGGCGGAGAGCGTGGCGGTCACGTCCGCCCATGCTCCGTGCCCCCGGCGAACCCCGGCAACCGGTTTTCGAACGCCCTACCAGCGTGGGGGCGGTGGCGAGGTCACCTGGTCGGCCAGGCGCGCCAGGCGGTCCCGGAACCGGCGGCGGCCGGGTGGCGCGGCCGGCAGGGTGTTCTCGCCGGCCGCCGCGCTCACCAGGTGCTGCACGATGTCGAGGTCCACGTCGTCCGCGTCCGTCACCGTCAGCGCCTCGTGCGCCAGCCCGTGGACCTCCCGGTCGCCGCCGTCCAGGGACAGCACCGTCGCCCCGGCCCGCCGTGCGTCGTGCACGCGCTCCAGGAGGCCGCCGTCCGGGCGCTGCGGGGCCACCACCAGGAGGGTCGAGCCGCGGCCGGCCGCCTCCAGCCGGCCCAGGCCCACCGCCAGGTGCGCCGGATCGGAGGGCCGCGCCCGGTGCCGTACCAGCGTGGGTGCCAGCTCCGGCCGTCCCGACCAGGCCGCCTCGTCCACCAGGTGCGCGGCCAGGTGCCACGGCTCGTACCGCGCGGTGCCCACCAGCAGCAGTCCGCCGCCCTGCGGCACCACCGAGGACCGCAGGACGGACGCGAACCGGCGGGCCGCCGCGGGCCACTCGGTACCGTCCAGGACCTCACGCAGCAGGGCGACACGTACGGCATCCATGGGGCCGTATCGTCCCCTTTCCCCGTGCCGTGCGTGGGCGTTCGGCGGCACGTCACCCGGACGGGGTCGTGCCGCGTAGTGTCGGGACCATGACTACTGATCCGTACGACCTCCCCGACGTCTCCGGGCTCGTCGTCGGTGTCCTCGGCGGCACCGGCGACCAGGGCCGCGGCCTCGCCTACCGCCTCGCCCGCGCCGGCCAGAAGGTGATCATCGGCTCGCGGGCCGCCGAGCGCGCCGGGGCAGCGGCCGCCGAGCTGGGCCTGGGCGTCGAGGGCGCCGACAACGCCGAGTGCGCGCGGCGCAGTGACATCGTGATCGTCGCCGTGCCGTGGGACGGGCACGCGGCGACGCTGCGGGCGCTGCGGGACGAGCTGCGCGGGAAACTCGTCGTCGACTGCGTCAACCCGCTCGGCTTCGACAAGCGGGGCGCCTACGCCCTCAAGCCCGAGGAGGGCAGCGCCGCCGAGCAGGCCGCCGCCCTGCTGCCGGACTCGCGCGTGACCGCAGCCTTCCACCACCTGTCCGCGGTGCTGCTCCAGGACGAGACGGTCGAGGAGATCGACACGGACGTGATGGTGCTGGGCGAGAAGCGCGCCGACACGGACATCGTGCAGGCCCTCGCGGGCCGCATCCCCGGCATGCGCGGCGTGTTCGCGGGCCGGCTGCGCGGTGCCCACCAGGTGGAGGCGCTGGTCGCCAACCTGATCTCGGTCAACCGCCGCTACAAGGCCCACGCGGGCCTGCGCCTGACCGACGTCTAGCCGCTCGTGAGCATGGGGGACACTGGACGGGCACGTTTCACGCCGTACCCGGACAGGAGCCGTCCCCCATGCCCCGCCTCGCGCTGTACGCCCTCGCCGTCTGCGTCCTCGCCGTCGCCGCGGCGGTGGTCTCCTTCGTCCAGGGCACCTGGCTCGGCATCGTGTGGGTGCTGCTGGCCGGCGTCTCCTCGAACATGGCGTGGTACTACCACCGCCAGGCGAAGAACGTCACTGGCTGACGAGGTCCTGGCAGGCCGCGTTCGGCTCCTGCCAGAAGAGGTAGAGGTCGCGCCCGCAGTACGTCTCCAGTTCCTCGATGCCCAGGCCCTGCATGACCGTGTGCACCAGGGTGAAGAAGGCGTCGCGCACTTCGGGGACGAAGAAGAGCAGGGCGAAGACCGCCAGCAGCCCGTAGGCGGCGTACGGCTGGATCTGCCGGCGGATCCTGTACGAGAGCCACGGCTCGATCACGCCGTAACCGTCCAGGCCCGGCATCGGCAGGAAGTTCAGGATCACCGCCGACACCTCCAGCAGCGCCAGGAACGCGAGCGCGAAGCGGAACGGCACCGGTACGCCGTCCAGCGCGCCCAGCCAGAACGGCGCGGTGAACAGGACCGCGCAGACGGCGTTCGTCAGCGGGCCGGCCGCCGAGACCAGACTGCGCTTGACGCGGCTGCGGATGCGGTCCTGCTCGATGAAGACCGCGCCACCCGGCAGGCCGAGACCACCCATGATCACGAAGACCACCGGCAGCACGATGCTCAGCAACGGGTGCGTGTAGTTCAGCGGGTTGAGGGTCAGGTAGCCCTTCGCGCCGATGGTGATGTCACCGCCGTGGTGGGCGGTGCGGGCGTGCGCGTACTCGTGCAGGCAGAGGGAGACGATCCACCCGGCCGTCACGAAGAGGAAGACGGCCAGGCCGAGGTTGGCGGAGAAGCCCGTCCACACCGCCCATCCGGTGACCGCCATGATGGCGGCGATCCCGAGGAAGACGGGGCTGACCCTCCGGTCGCTGTGGCGGGAGGTGGCGGTGGCCATGGGCGGCGCTCCAGGGAGTCGGGCGGGCGGGTGCGGACCGATTGACCGTACCGGACACGGCGCGAGGGGCGGGGGGAAGGAGAATGGGGCGGTGCGCATCTCACTGCTCGGTCCCACGCAGGTCCACGGCGCGGACGGCTCCGCCGTACCGGTGGGCGGGGCGCGGCTGCGCGCGCTGCTGACGGTACTGGCGCTGCGCGCCGGGCGGACCGTGCCGGCCGGGCTGCTGATCGACGAGGTGTGGGACGGTGACCCGCCCGCCGACGCGCCGGGCGCGCTGCAGGCGCTGGTGGGGCGGTTGCGGCGGGCGCTCGGGCCGGACGCGGTGGTCTCGGCGGCGGGCGGGTACCGGCTGGGCGCCGACGCCGACGACGTGGACCTGCACCGTTTCGAGCGGCTCACGGCCGAGGGCGTACGGGCGCTGGAGGCGGGCGACCCGCACAAGGCGGTGACCGCCCTGGACGACGCGCTCGCGCTGTGGCGGGGCGGGGCGCTCGCGGACCTGCCCGACCGGACGGCCGAGGCGGCCCGCTGGGAGACCCGCCGCCACGAGGCCCGCCGCGCCCGGCTCACGGCCCTGCTGGCGCTCGGCCGCGGCCAGGAGACGCTGCCCGAACTGGCCGCGCTGTGCGGTGAGTTCCCGCTCGACGAACCGCTCCAGGCACTGCGCGTCCGGGCCCTGCGCGCGGCGGGCCGGTCGGCGGAGGCCCTGGCGGCGTACGAGGCGGTACGCCAGGACCTCGCCACCCGCCTGGGTACCACCCCGGGCCCCGAACTCCGCGCCCTCCACACCGAACTCCTCGCCCCGGCCTCCGGCCGCCGGGGCGGCGCGGCCGCCGGGCGTCGTCCGGCCGGTGACGGTGCGCCGGTCCCGGACGCCGCCGACCCGGCCGGCCCGGGCAAGGGTGTCCCGCCCGCCGGTACCTCCGGCCGCCGGACCGAGGCGCCGCGTCTTCCGGCCGGGGACGGCCGGGGCGGCGCCCCCGCCGGCCCGGGGCCGGGTGGTCGGCCCGTGGGCGGTTCCCACGGCCAGCCCGACGCCGGGCCCCGTCGCGGGGGTGACGCGTACCGGCCGGCCGGTTCGGGGGCGGGTGTGGCGCCCGCCGGTGTCTTCGGCCGCCGGGCCGAAGCGCCCGACGGGCGTCTTCCGGCCGGGGACGGCCGGGGCGGCGCCCCCGCTGGTGGGTCCCTGGCCGCCCCCGGGCCGGGCGGCCCGCCCGTGGGCGGCCCTCACGGCCAACCCGGCACCGGCCCTCGTCGCCGGGGCGACGAGCCACGGCGGGGGAACGTGCGGGCGCGGCTGACGAGTTTCGTGGGGCGCGAGGAGGACATCGGGGTCGTCCTCGGCGACCTCGCGCGGGCGCGGCTGGTGACGTTGCTCGGGCCCGGCGGGGCCGGGAAGACGCGGCTGTCGCAGGAGGCCGCCGAGCGCGGCGCGGACGCGTGGCCCGACGGCGTGTGGCTGGCCGAGCTCGCGCCGGTCGACGACCCCGACGCCGTACCGGACGCCGTGCTCACCGCGCTCGGGGCGCGCCAGACCGTGCTGCGCGGCGCCGGCGCCGAGGAGCTGCGGGCGGCCGAGCGGCACGGCGACGCCGACGACGCCCTCGTACGGCTCGCCGAGCACTGCTCCGGCCGCCGCATGCTGATCCTGCTGGACAACTGCGAGCACGTCGTCACCGCCGCCGCCACGCTCGCCGAGCGGCTCCTGGCGGAGTGCCCCGGGCTCACCGTCCTCGCCACCAGCCGCGAACCCCTGGGCGTACCGGGCGAGACGGTACGCCCGGTCGACCCGCTGCCCGACCCGATGGCGCTGCGGCTGCTCGCCGAGCGCGGGGCGGCCGCCCGGCCCGGGTTCGACGTCACCGGCGACCCGGACGCGTGCGCCGAGATCTGCCGCCGCCTCGACGGCCTGCCCCTCGCCATCGAGCTGGCCGCCGCCCGCCTCCGTATGCTCACCCCGCGCCAGATCGCCGACCGGCTCGACGACCGCTTCCGGCTGCTCACCGGCGGCAGCCGTACCGTCCTGCCGCGCCAGCAGACGCTGCGCGCGGTCGTCGACTGGTCCTGGGACCTGCTCGACGAGCCGGAACGGGCCGTGCTGCGGCGGCTGTCGGTGTTCTCCGGCGGCTGCGACCTGGACGCGGCCGAGGCCGTCTGCGGCGGTCACACCCTGGACCTGCTCGGTTCGCTGGTCGACAAGTCGCTGGTCGTCGCCACCCCCACCGAGGGCGGCGAGATGCGCTACCGGCTCCTCGAAACCGTCTCCGAGTACGCCGCCGAACGCCTCGACCAGGCCGGTGACCGCGCCGCCGCCGAGCACCGCCACCTCGTCCACTACCGCGAGCTCGCCCGCACCGCCGACCCCGAGCTGCGCGGCCCGCGCCAGCGCGCCGCACTCGACCGCCTCCAGCTGGAGTACGAGAACCTCCGCACCGCGCTGCGCCGCGCCGTCGCCGCCCGCGACGAGCACGAGGCGCTCTGCCTCGTCCTGTCCCTGGTCTGGTACTGGCACATGCGGGACCTGCGTACCGACGCCCTGCACTGGTCCGAGGCCGCCGCCGCGCTCGGCCCCGACCCGTACGCCCCACCCGTCACCCCCGCACCTCCCCTCACCGAGCGGTGCACCGACGCCCCGCCGCCGATGGACGACGACCAGCTCCAGGAGGCGCGCCGCGGCGTACGCCTGGTCCAGCTGCTCAACATGGACCACCAGACGTCCGAGTGGACCACCCCGGACGGCCTGGAGCACCTGCGCCGCATCCGAGCCGTGTACCGCCCGGGGCTGCCGCAGACGTGCCGCATGCCCGGCATGCTCTGGTGGTACGCGGTGCTGCTCACCGGCGACGCGGGGGAGCTGCGCGGCCTCCTCGACGAGACCGTCGACGCCTGCCGGGAGTTCGGCTACGAGTGGGAGCTGGCCAACGTCCTCCACATGCGTGCCAACGTGCTGGCCAACCGGAGCGACTGGGCGGGCGACGCGGCCCGGGACGCCGACGAGAGCCTGAAGATCTTCGACCGGCTCGGTGACTCCTGGGGCGCGGCCGAGGCGCTGGCGGCGCGCGCCGAGGCCCGGGAGCGGCGGGGCGAGTTCGAGGGCGCCGCCGAGGACTTCGAGGCCGCCATCGGCCACGCCGCGCGGCTGGGCGCCCAGGCCCAGATGTCGCTGCTGCGCGTCCGGTACGCCGAGACGCTCAACGAGCTCGGCCGGGGCACTGAGGGCGAGGCGATCCTGCGGGAGGTGCTGGCCCGCGGCCGCAGCGCCGGCCACGAGGCCGTGCCGGCCGCCCGGCTCTATCTGGCGCTGTGGCTGGGCCGCACCGGGCGCACCGCCGAGGCCCGCGAGCAACTGCGGCTGGTGCGCGAGGAGTTCGCCTACGACTCCCTGTCCCTCTTCGAGGGCTTCACGCTCGGCGTGGTCGCCTGGCTCGACAACCTGGACGGCCGGTACACCGACGCCCTCGACCGGGCCGCCCGGGCCCTGGCCCACGCCCGGGAGCCGCTGTCGATGATGGTCGCGCCGCACATGCCGGCCATCCACCTGGTCACCGCCGCGCGGGCGCTCGCCGGACTGGGCGGCCGCGACCGGGCGCGAACGGCGGCCGTGCTGCTCGGGACGCACGCCGGTCTCCTCCCGGACGGGCACGTGCTCACCCCGATGGAGCGGGAGAACCTGGCGGACGCCACGGAGGCGGCCCGCACCGCCCTCGGGGACGCCGCCTTCGACGCTGCGTACGCCGAGGGCGGCGGCCTCACCGCCGAGGAGGCCGCCGCCCTGCTGGACAGCACCTGAGACGGCTCAGGTCTTCTTGCGGAACCTGGCCACCGCGAGCGGCGCCGTGACGAGCGTGATGCCCGCCGCCCAGGCGAGCGTCACCCACACCGAGTGGGCGACCGGCCCGCCGTTGATCAGGTTCCGGGCGGCGTCCGCCAGGTTCGACAGCGGGTTGAAGTCGGTGAACGTCTCCAGCCAGCCCGGCATCGACGCCGGCGGGGCGAAGATGGACGAGCCGAACTGCAACGGCATCAGCACGAGCATGGCCACCCCCTGCACGGCCTGCGCCGTCTTCATGGTGAGACCGAGCAGGATGAAGATCCACATCAGGGAGGCGCCGAAGACCACCGCCAGTCCGACGGCCGCCAGCAGCTCCAGCACCGACGTCTTTATCTCCATGCCCAGCAGGAAGCCCATGCCGAGCAGGATCGTCGTGGCGATCAGCATCCGGCCGACCTCGACGACGATCTTCGCTATGAGGACCGACGACCGGGCGATCGGCATCGTCCGGAACCGGTCCATCACGCCCTTCTTGAAGTCGTCGTTGACCCCGGTACCGACGGCCATGGCGATGTTGATGCCCATCATCGCCATCAGGCCGGGCGTGACGTAGTTGACGTAGCCGGCCTGGTTGCCCTTGCCGGCGATCGCGCCGCCGAAGACGTACACGAACAGCAGGATGAAGACGATGGGCATCAGCACGGCGTCGAACATCGACTCCGGGTCCTGCTTGATCTGCAGGGCGTTGCGGCGCACGAGAGCGCCGATGTGCCGGGCGTTGGCCCGCAGGCCGATCCGCCCCTCGGCGATGGGAGCAGTCGTGACCCTCACGCGGCGACCTCCTCGGGGATCGTGTCGGACACGGACGGCGTCTTCTCGCCCGTGAGGGCCAGGAACACCTCGTCCAGGCTGGGCAGATGCGTACCGATGTGCGCGATGCCGAAGCCGCGCGCGCCCAGCAGGCCGACGACCGCGGTCAGTTGCTCGTCGCTGAGGATCGGTACGTACAGCAGGCCCTCGTCCGGGACGACCGTCGCCCCCGCGACGCCGGCCAGTCCGCTGTCGCCCAGCGCGCGCGCCATGGCGGGGAGTTGGGCCAGGTCCACGGGCCGGACCTGGAGGGTGCGGCCGCCGACCTTGGCCTTGAGCTCGTCGACCCGGCCGCCGGCGATGACCCGCCCCCGGTCGATCACGGTGAGTTCGTGCGCCAGTTGCTCGGCCTCCTCCATGTACTGGGTGGTGAGCAGGACGGTGGCGCCCTCGGCGACCATCCGCTGGACCTCGTCCCACACCTCGTTGCGGGTACGGGGGTCCAGGCCCGTCGTCGGCTCGTCCAGGTAGAGGACGGCCGGACGGCCGATCATGGAGGCGGCCAGGTCGAGGCGGCGGCGCATACCGCCGGAGTACGTCATGGCGGGGCGCTTGGCGGCGTCCGTCAGCGAGAACCGCTCCAGCATCTCGTCGGCGCGCCGGCGGGCGTCCTTGCGGGACAGGTCGAGCAGCCGCCCGATCATGTACAGGTTCTCCCAGCCGGACAGCTTCTCGTCGACCGAGGCGTACTGCCCGGTGAGGCCGATGGTGCGGCGCAGCTGCCGGGGCTGGCGGACGACGTCGTACCCGGCGACGGTGGCGGTCCCGGCGTCCGGGACGATCAGGGTGGACAGGCAGCGGACGAGGGTGGTCTTCCCGGCGCCGTTGGGGCCGAGCACACCGAGGACGGTGCCTTCGGGTACGTCGAGGTCCACCCCGTCCAGTGCCTTGGTGGCGCCGTAGTGCTTGACGAGGCCTCGTACCTCGACGGCGTTGGTGTCGGATCGTGTCATGCCCCCATGACAGCAGCCGCCACCGACATCTCACCGACAGCGGCTACCGATCACCGACAGATCGCCTACGGGATCAGGAAGTGGACCCCGCGGGCACGGCGTAGTTGCCGAATCCGACCCAGTCGACCAGGACGCAGGGCTCGTCACCGACGACCCAGGCGTCGTGGCCCGGTTCGATGGCCGCGAAGTCACCGGGGCCGACCTCGCCCTCGGTTCCGTCGTCCATGACCACCTTCATCCGGCCGCTGACGACGTAGCAGGCATGCGCGGCCTGGCAGCTGTCGGTGCCCGCGATGGGCTTGACGTGCTTGGACCACTGCCAGCCCGGCTCGAAGACGGCCCGGCCGACCGGGCCCTTGTCGGTGTTGAGCAAATCGAGCTTGCCCTTGCCGTCCTCGAACGGCCGGGTCTCGTCTGCGGAGTCGAAGTTCTTGTGCACGATTCCGGGCATCGTTCACCGCCTCCCGGCGGGCTAATGGGAAGTCCCCGAGTCCACTTCCCAGGCTACGCCCGGCTGCCTCGCAGGCCGACGGTACGGCGACGACAGGCCGACGGCCCGCCGATGGGGGAAGTCGGCGGGCCGTCGTCCGTACCGGGAGTGGCTAGTGGAAGGTGTGCTCCTCCTGCGGGAACGTTCCGCCGACCACGTCGTCGGCGAACGCCCGCGCCGCGTCACCGAGCGTCTGCCGGAGGTCGGCGTACTGCTTGGTGAACCGCGGTACCTTGCCGCCGGTCAGCCCCGCCATGTCCGTCCAGACCAGGACCTGCGCGTCGGTGTCGGGCCCGGCGCCGATGCCGATGGTCGGGATGTGCAGGGACCGGGTGACCTCGGCGGCCAGCTCGGCCGGGACGAGCTCCAGGACCACCGCGAACGCGCCCGCGTCCTGCGCCGCCTTGGCGTCGCGCAGCAGCCGGTGGGCGGCCTCGTCGCCGCGGCCCTGCACCCGGTAGCCCATGGTGTTGACGGACTGCGGGGTCAGGCCCAGGTGCGACATGACGGGGATGCCGGCCTGGACCAGCATCTCGGTCTGCGGCAGCGAACGCTCGCCGCCCTCCAGCTTGACCGCGCCGACGCCCGCCTCCTTGACCAGCCGGGTGGCCGACCGCAGCGCCTGCACGGGGCCTTCCTGGTACGAGCCGAAGGGCAGGTCGCCCACGACGAGGGCGCGCCTGGTGCCCCGTACGACGGCGGCGGACAGGATCGCGACCTCGTCGAGCGTGACGGGGACGGTGGACTCGTAACCGAGGTGGCAGTTGCCCATCGAGTCGCCGACGAGCATGACCGGGATGCCGGCCTCGTCGAACACGGACGCGGTCATCGCGTCGTAGGCGGTCAGCATGGGCCACTTCTCGCCGCGCTCCTTGGCGGCGGCGATGTCATGGACGGTGATGCGGCGAGTGCCCTTGCCGCCGTACAGCGCCTTGCTGCTGTCGGCGGGCTGCTTCGAGGCAGCCTGAAGCGTCATGGTGAACGGCTCCTTCGTCATCTCGAGGCGCCCTTACGGCGTCCCCGGACCACGTCCATGGTGGCACTTCGTGCCGCGCGGGGGGAAGTGGGTGCGCGGCCATCCCCGCCGGGGCCCCGGAGGAGGGCGGCCGGCCTTCGTTTTGTGCGCGTTCTGTCACAGCGTCCGTTCTTTCCCGGGCACCCGGAACCCGGCGCGCCGCCCCATCGTCCTCGTGGCAGTACGGCCGTCTCCTGATCCCCTAGGGTCGGGTTCCGGGGCGGGGGCGTACGACACAGCACGACGAGCAAGGCAGTGAGGACGGCGGCATGGCGCGGGTGGACGTGACGGAGACGGGGAACGGCAGCGCGCGGGAGCAGCGGCGCACCGGATCCCGGGTCCGGTCGGTGGTCGACCGCTGGCGCCGGGATCCGGGCATCTGGCGGCGGGGCGCCCTGCTCGCCTGCTGCGCCGTGCTGATCGCGCTGCTGATGGTCTTCCACGCGCAGATCCCCAACAAGATCGGCAACCTGGGCAGCCTGACAGAGACGTTCCTGCCGTGGCTGGGCGTCTTCGTCCCGGTGATCCTGGTGGCCGCGCTGCTGCGCCGCTCGGCCACCGCGCTGATCGCCGCCCTGCTGCCCGGCGTGATCTGGCTCAATCTCTTCGGCGGGCTCGTCACCGACAAGTCGGGCGCAGGCGGTGACCTCATGGTCGTCACGCACAACGTCAACGCCGACAACCCCGACCCGGAGGGCACCGCCCGCCAGGTCGCCGGTTCCGGGGCGGACGTGGTGGCGCTGGAGGAGCTCAAGCCCGGCATGGTCCCGGTCTACGAGCGGGCGCTCGCCGACACGTACCCGTACCACTCCGTCCAGGGCACGGTCGGCCTGTGGAGCAAGTACCCGATGAGCGACAGCCGCCCGGTGGACATCCGGCTCGGCTGGACGCGGGCGATGCGCGCCACGGTGACCGCGCCGCAGGGCGAGGTCGCCGTGTACGTCGCCCACCTGCCGTCCGTGCGGGTCAAGCTGAACGCCGGGTTCACCGCCAACCAGCGCGACGACAGCGCCGACGCGCTGGGCGAGGCCATCGTCCGCGAGGACCTGGGCAAGGTGATCCTGCTCGGCGACCTGAACGGCACGATGAACGACCGGTCGCTCAACGCGGTCACGTCCCAGATGCGCTCCACGCAGGGCGCGGCCGGCGACGGCATGGGCTTCAGCTGGCCGGCCGCGTTCCCGATGGCGCGGATCGACCAGATCATGGTGAAGGGCGTCGAGCCGGTCGCGTCCTGGACGCTCCCGGCGACGGACAGCGACCACCTGCCGATCGCGGCCCGCGTCACGCTGTAGGTACCGCCGCCCCGCCCCGCCCCGCCGCGGGGCGCGGTCGCCCTGTCCGGGCGTGCCGCCGCCCCTCCGCCCCGGCCGGGGCGCCGAAGGCGCCGGCAGCGGCCGCCGCGCGCTGCCCGTGCGCGGTTCCGGGCGGCCACGGGTGGGCCGTCGTGCGCGGTGCGGTCGGCAGTCCGGCGGCCGTACGTCCGGGCGCCGGAGTCCTGGGGCCTGGGCGGCCCTCGCCCGCTGCCGGGCGCCCCGCCGCCGGGTCGTAGACCTGGTGGCCATACGCCGTTCACCGCGGGGAACAATCGACGTGAGAGGCTTTGTTCCGTAAGGGAACTTAAGCCCGGACTCCCGCACGTCACCTCTCGAAAGGCCCTGCCCTCATGCCCCTGGCCCTGCTGGCCCTCTCCATAGCAGCCTTCGGCATCGGCACGACCGAGTTCGTCATGATGGGGCTCCTGCCCAACGTCGCGGCGGACCTCCACACCTCCGTCCCCACCGCCGGGTACCTGGTCTCGGCGTACGCGATCGGCGTCGTCATCGGCGCCCCGCTGCTCACCGCCCTCGGCTCCCGCGTCCCGCGCAAGCGGATGCTCCTGCTGCTGATGGCGCTGTTCACCGTCGGCAACCTCGCCTCCGCCCTCGCGCCCGGCTTCGGCACGCTCGTCGCCGCGCGCGTGCTGGCCGGGCTGCCGCACGGCGCGTTCTTCGGCGTCGGCGCGGTCGTCGCCGCCCGGCTGGTCACCGAAGGCCGGCAGGCGCGCGCGGTCGCCACGATGTTCCTCGGCCTGACCGTCGCCAACATCGTGGGCGTCCCCGCCGCGACGCTGCTCGGCCAGCACCTCGGCTGGCGCGCCACCTTCCTGGTCGTCACGGCGATCGGGCTGGTCGCCATGGCCGCGCTCGCCCGGCTGATCCCGTACGTACCCCTCGACGCCCACCAGAGCCTCGGCCGCGAACTGCGGGCGCTCGGCGACCGGCAGGTGCTGCTCGGCCTCCTGACGGCCGTCTTCGGCTTCGCCGGTGTCTTCGCCGTCTACTCGTACCTGGCCTCCATGACCACCGAGGTCATGGGCTTCGGCGAGTCGTCCGTCACCCTCGTCCTCGCCCTCTTCGGCATCGGCATGACGCTCGGCGCGCTCGTCGCGGGCCCGCTCACCGACCGGGCGCTGCGGCCCACGCTGTACGGGTCGCTCGCCGCGCTCGCGCTGGTGCTGGTCGCGTTCCGCTTCACCATGCACGTGCAGTGGGCCGCCCTGGTGACGGTGGTCGTGCTCGGCGCGGTCGGGTTCATGACCACCACCCCGCTCCAGATGCTGGTCATGAACAAGGCCCAGCACGCCCCGACCCTCGCGTCCGCCTCCAACCACTCGGCGTTCAACCTCGCCAACGCGGGCGGTGCCTGGCTCGGTGGCGTCGCCATCGCCGCCGGCTGGGGCTGGACCTCGCCGACGCTCGTCGGCGCGGCGCTGGCGGTGGTGGGCCTGGCGATCGCCGTGACGGCCGGCCTCCTGGACACGGCGAAGGGGGCCTCCCGCGTCGTCGCGGGAAGCCCCCTGCCGGAGCGGCGCGTCAGCCCGTCGTCGTCTCGCGCCAGCGGTTCGTGATCGGCAGGCGCCGGTCCTTGCCGAAGCCCTTGGCCGAGATCTTGGTGCCCGGCGGGTACTGGCGCCGCTTGTACTCCGCCGTGTCCACCAGCCGCAGCGTCCGCGTCACCAACTCCTCGTCGAACCCGGCGGCGACGATCGCGTCCTTGCCCTGGTCGCGGTCGACGTACAGCTCCAGGATCCGGTCCAGCACGTCGTAGTCCGGCAGCGAGTCGGTGTCGACCTGGCCGGGGCGCAGCTCGGCGCTCGGCGGCTTGGTGATGGACGCCTCGGGAATCGGCGGGGTCTGCCCGCGCTCCTCGGCCGCCCGGTTGCGCCACCGAGCCAGCCGGAAGACCGACGTCTTGTACACGTCCTTGATCGGCCCGTACGCGCCGACCGAGTCGCCGTACAGCGTCGAGTAGCCGACCGCCAGCTCGGACTTGTTGCCCGGCGCGAGCACGATGTGGCCCTCCTGGTTGGAGATCGCCATCAGCATCGTGCCGCGCAGCCGCGACTGCAGGTTCTCCTCCGCGAGGCCGGTCAGGCCCAGCGAGCCCATGTACGCGTCGAACATCGGCTCGATGGGTACGGTGCGGAAGTTCAGGCCCGTGCGGCGGGCCAGCTCGGCCGCGTCGCCCTTGGAGTGGTCCGAGCTGTACTTGGACGGCATCGACACGCCGTACACGTTCTGCGCGCCCAGCGCGTCACAGGCGATCGCGGCGACCAGCGCCGAGTCGATGCCGCCGGACAGGCCGATCAGCACGGAACGGAAACCGTTCTTCGCGGCGTACGCGCGCAGGCCCACCACCAGCGCGGTGTACACCTCCTCGTCGTCGTCCAGCCGCTCCGCGTACCCGCCGGCCAGCTCCGGCTCGTACGCGGGCAGCGGCTCCTCCGACAGGATCACCCGCTCGATGGTCAGCCCGTCGTCCACGACGCCCGTCGGCGCGTCCCCGGACGCGGCCGGCAGGTCCAGGTCGAGGATCACGCTGCCCTCGGCGAACTGCGGGGCACGCGCCACGACCTCGCCGTCCTTGTCCACGACGATCGAGTCGCCGTCGAAGACCAGCTCGTCCTGGCCGCCGATCATCGCCAGGTAGGCGAGCGTGCAGCCGGCCTCCTGGGCGCGCTTGCGCACCAGCTCCAGGCGGACGTCGTCCTTGTTCTGCTCGTACGGCGAGGCGTTGATCGACACCAGCAGCCCGGCGTTCGCGCTGCGGGCGGCCGGGACGCGGCCACCGTCCTGCCACAGGTCCTCGCAGATGGCGAGCGCCACGTCGACGCCGCGCACCCGGACCACGGGCATGGTGTCGCCCGGCACGAAGTACCGGAACTCGTCGAACACCCCGTAGTTCGGCAGGTGGTGCTTGGCGAACGACAGCACCACCTCGCCGCCGTACAGCACCGCGGCGGCGTTCTGCGGCGCGCCGGCGGGCTGGCCGTAGCGGGGCTGGGCCTTCTCGGAGCGGTCCAGGTAGCCGACGACGACCGGGAGGTCCCCGAAGCCCTCGTCCGCGAGGCGCGCGGCGAGCGCCCGCAGCGCGCTGCGGGACGCCTCGACGAAGGACGACCGGAGGGCCAGGTCCTCGACGGGGTAGCCGGTCAGCACCATCTCGGGGAACGCGACCAGATGCGCCCCCTGCTCGGCGGAGTGCCGGGTCCAGTGGACGACCGCCTCGGCGTTGGCGGCGAGATCGCCGACGGTCGAGTCGATCTGATTCAGAGCGAGGCGTAGTTGAGGCACGCGGCCAGTGTAATCGTCAGAGCGACACGATGTCCCGGAGGTGTGTGCCACACCGCTCGTGGCAGGCTGGCGTCCGTCCGGGCGCACGCGGTGACGAGGGGGAACGGGTGAGTTTCGTACGGGTCGGCGGAGTGCCGCACCACGTGGTCGTCGAGGGCAGCGGTCCCGTCTGCGTCCTGAGCGCCGGGCTCGCGATGAGCTGGTTCGACTGGGACCCGGTGGTCCCGCTGCTGGCCCCGTACCGCACCGTCGTCCGCTTCGACCGCCCCGGCCACGGCCTGAGCGGCCCGGCCGCCGTGTCGCCGTCCGCGGCCGGCGAGGCGCACCGGATCGCGGGCGTCCTCGACGCGCTCGGCCTGGACGGCCCCGCGACGGTCGTCGGGCACTCCATCGCGGGGTTCTACGCGGAGGCGTTCGCCCGGCTCCACCCGGACCGTGCCGCCGGGATCGTCCTCGTCGACGCGTCCGTCGAGGAGCACGCGCGCGTGCCCGCCGCCCCGGCGCTGCGCACCGCCCTCGCGCGCACCGTCGCCGCCGCGCTGTCCGCCGCCGGGGCGCCCGCCGCGCTCGGTCCGCTCACCCGGCGTGCCGTGGTCCGCCTCTCCCGCCCCGGCCACGCCCCCGACCCGGCCCCCGCCGCGCTCGTACGCCGCTGCTACGGCACCTCCCGCGTGCTCACCGGCGCCCTCCTGGAGAACACCCACTACCGCGCCGTCGCCGCCGAGCTGCTCGCCCTGCGCGAGCGCCACCCCCTCCGGCCGGGCCTCCCCGTCACCGTGCTCGCCGCGCCCGCGTCCCCGCGCTGGACCGGCCGCCAGCGCGCCCTCGCCGACCTGCTCGGCGCCCGCTTCGAGGCCGTACCCGGGGCGGGCCACCTGATGATGCTGGACCGGCCGCGGGCCCTGGCCGGCGCCGTACTCGCGCGGGAGGACGGGCACGCACGGGGGGCGTGACGCGACACGCGCGCCACGCCCCCGCCGTACACCGGGCGGAGCGGCGGTCAGCCCTGCTCGTACACCTTCTCCGCCCAGTTCGCGACCTGGGACTCCGACAGGTGACGGGCGAGATCGGCCTCGCTGATCATGCCGACCAGGCGCTTGTTCTCGATCACGGGGAGCCGGCGGATCTGGTGGCCCTTCATCTCACGCAGGACCTCCTCCACGTCCGCGTTCGCGTCGATCCAGCGCGGCGTGCCCTTCGCCATGTCGCCCGCCGTGACCTGCGCCGGGTCGTGGCCCATGGCCACGCAGCCGACGACGATGTCACGGTCGGTGAGGATGCCGCAGAGCCGCTCGTTCTTGTCGGCGATGGGCAGGGCGCCCACATCGAGGTCGCGCATCATCTGCGCGGCACGGTCGAGGGTCTCGTGTGCGGGGAGCCACTCGGCTCCGGGGTGCATGATGTCCTTCGCGGTGGTCATGGGGTTCGTTTCCTCCGAAACGCCGAATAGCGCCGTACGTCGGTCCCCGAGCGCCTCCATTCTCGTCGCGCCCCCACCGCACCGCGACCGCTGCACCGCCGTACGGCCGCCCCGGGACACCCGGGGCGGCCGTAGCCGGCGGCGCCCTACGGCTTCGCGCCGCGCTTCTTCAGCAGGTCGGCCATCAGCGCGATCTCCGACTCCTGGGCATCCACCATCCCCTGGGCCAGGTCGCGCTCGACACCGGGCCGGCACGTGTCGACGCAGCCCTGTGCCATGTGCACACCGCCCTTGTGGTGCTCCGTCATCAGCCGCAGGTACAGGATCTCCGCCTGCCTGCCGCTGGCCGCCCGCAACTGGTCCAGCTGCGCCGCCGTGGCCATGCCCGGCATCAGCCCGTCGGCGGAGCCGCCCGTGGAGCCGCCCGCGGAGCCATGGTGGGCGCCCATCCAGGCCATCGGCTCAACACCCGGCGTGACCTTCGGCAGGCCCCACATGTCCAGCCAGCCCAGCATCATGCCCCGCTGGTTGGCCTGGGTGTTGGCGATGTCGTACGCCAGCCGGCGCACCTCCTCGTCCTTCGTACGGTCCCGCACGATGAACGACATCTCCACCGCCTGCTGATGGTGCACCGACATGTCCCGCGCGAACCCGGCGTCCGCCGAATCCACCGCCGGCGCGGCCGCGGCGCCGCCGCCGGTCTCCGGGCCCGCCGACGCGACCGTCGCCGCCCCGGCGAAGAGCAGCGCCAGCACCACCGCCGTGACGGCCGCCCACTGCGTACGCGTCACTGCTCGCCCAGCCCGTTGGTGCAGGCGGCACCCGGCTCCGGCGTCTGCGGGCCCTGCACGTACTTGGTGAAGAAGGCGTCCACCCGCGGGTCGTCGGCGCCGTCGACCGTCACCTGCTTGCCCCACGCGCTGAGCATGATCGAGCCGGCCTGGTCCTTGACCGGGCTCATGAAGGTGTAGGACGTCTTCCCGACCTTCTCCTCCAGCTTCTTCACCTCGGCCTCGGGCGCCTTGTCGTTGTACGTCACCCACACCGCGCCGTGCTCCAGCGAGTGCACGGCGTGCTTCTCGGGAACGGGCTTCTTGTAGACGTTCCGGTCGCAGTTCATCCACACCTGGTCGTGGTCGCCGCCGACCGGGGGCTTCATGGGGTACGTGACCGGCGTGGTCACGTGGTTGCGGCCGAGCTTCTTCGCGTCCCAGGACTTCTCGCCCTCGATCGGCGCCTTGGCCGCGGCCGCCCGCTGCTCCTTCTCCTCGTTCTCCTTGTTCAGCACGTATCCGCCGAAGCCCACGAGGCCGGCGACCACGGCCGCGCTGACGGAGATGGTGATGATGCGGTTGCGGCGCTCGCGGGCCTTCTCGGCGCGGCGCATCTCCTCTATCCGGGCACGGCGGTCGGCGGTCGAGGATCGGTTGGCAGCCATGGTGGTTATTCCTTCTCGAAAAGTCGGTGGTCGGTACGGGCTCCGGAACTGCGGCGGGCCGCCTAGGTCCGCAGAACCTGAAGGGCATGGAGGTCCGGCGCGCGTGGCCGGGCCTGGGACGCGGCCGGAGGGCCGGTGGCGGGGTGCGACGTCATCCGTACCACGGCGTCCGGCTGCGGGGGCGGGTCGAGCGGCGGGGCGGTGAGGACGGCCGGGGTGAGGGAGGGGAACAGCCCGCAGTCGCCCCGGTCGTACGGGCAGGTGTACTCCGGCGCCACGGCCTCCGCGGCGGCCACGGCGAGCGTCATTCCGCGCCCGTGGTCCCGGTACCGGTCCCGGTCCGGGACCTCCGTGCCGCCGTGCGGGGCGAGGCAGACGAAGAGCGCGGCGAGCAGCGTCGCCACGGCGCTCATCAGCGCCATGGGACGCTCGACGCGTATGAGCCCCTGGCCCCCCATGGGCGCTGATGTTAATGGGCCACCCGCCCGGTCAGCCATGCCCGTCCGGTGTACTGAGCGCCAGCAGTGCCACGTCGTCGGCGACCTCGTCCGCGTACGACGACAGATCGCGCCACACCGCGCGCACCAGCTCCACCGGCACCGACGGCTGGGTCCGCGTCCGGATCCGCGCCGCCAGCGGGTAGAACGCGCCCGTCGCGTCCCGCGCCTCCGTCACCCCGTCCGTGTGCGCGAGCAGGACGTCCGTCGGCCGCAGCGGCACCGTCACCGCCTCCGGCGCCCGGAACTCCATCAGCCCCAGACCCAGCGGCGCCCCCGGCGCCAGCTCCACCTCACGCGCCCCGTCGCCGTCCACCAGCAGCGGCGCCGGATGGCCGCAGCTGAGGACCCGCACATCGGAGCCGTCTCGGGAAACTCCATGAGCACAGCCGTCGCGAACAGCTCCCCGTCCTCGTGCGTCGCCGAATCCACCACCAGCCGCCGGTCCAGCCGCGCCGCCACCCCGGCGAGCTCCGGCTCGTCGAGCACCGCCTCCCGGAACGTGCCCAGCAGCGCCGACACCGTCCCGACCGCCGCCAGCCCGTGCCCCTTCACATCGGCGACGATCGCCCGCACCCCGTAGGGCCCCGGCTGTACGTCGTACAGATCGCCGCCCACCAGCGTCCCGCGCTCCGCCGCCCGGTACAGCGCCCCGCACCGCACCGGGCCCACCCACTCCGGCATCGGCGGCAGTACGGCGAGCTGCGCCGCCTCCGCGACCGTACGCACCGACACCAACTGCGCGTCGCGCCTGACCCGCACACCCGCCAGCACCACGCTGACCGCCCCGATCAGCCCGAACGCCAGCAGGTCGCCGTAGGTGACGTCGTCGGCCCGGATGGCGGGCATCAGCAGCAGCCCGAAGAGGGTGCCCGCCACCAGGGCGGTGCCGACCATCCCGTACAGCAGCGACGTCAGTGGCGGCACCACGGCGAACGCGAAACCCAGCTGCACGCTCTCGGGCGTGGACAGCTGGACCACCACCAGCAGGACCATCGTCAGCCACGGCAGCAGGCGCAGCCAGGCCGGCGGCCGGCCGGCGCCGGGCAGCTCCTGCGCGCCACGGTCCATGGGACCAGTCTGCGAGGCCTCCGTTACCTACGCCACAGAGCTCCATGCACTATGGGTTCGCAACGTGCACGAAACCGTGTGGTGGCATGCTGGCCTGATCAGCGAGGATGGGTGTGGAAATGGACAAGCAGCAGGAATTCGTACTCCGTACGCTCGAGGAGCGCGACATCCGCTTCGTGCGCCTGTGGTTCACGGACGTGCTCGGCTTCCTGAAGTCCGTCGCCGTGGCCCCCGCCGAGCTCGAGCAGGCCTTCGACGAGGGCATCGGCTTCGACGGCTCGGCGATCGAGGGCTTCGCCCGGGTGTACGAATCCGACATGATCGCCAAGCCCGATCCGGGCACCTTCCAGATCCTGCCGTGGCGGGCGGAGGCCCCGGGGACGGCCCGGATGTTCTGCGACATCCTGATGCCCGACGGCTCGCCGTCCTTCGCGGACCCGCGCTACGTGCTGAAGCGGATCCTGGCCAAGACCTCGGACCTGGGCTTCACCTTCTACACCCACCCCGAGATCGAGTTCTTCCTGCTGAAGAACAAGCCGCTGGACGGCAGCCGGCCGACCCCGGCCGACAACTCCGGCTACTTCGACCACACCCCGCAGAACGTCGGCATGGACTTCCGCCGGCAGGCCATCACCATGCTGGAATCGATGGGCATCTCGGTCGAGTTCAGCCACCACGAGGGCGCGCCCGGCCAGCAGGAGATCGACCTCCGTTACGCCGACGCGCTGTCGACCGCCGACAACATCATGACGTTCCGCCTGGTCATGAAGCAGGTCGCGCTGGAGCAGGGCGTACAGGCCACCTTCATGCCGAAGCCGTTCTCCGAATACCCCGGCTCCGGCATGCACACCCACCTCTCCCTCTTCGAGGGCGACCGCAACGCCTTCTACGAGTCGGGCGCCGAGTACCAGCTCTCCAAGGTGGGACGTTCCTTCATCGCGGGCCTGCTGAAGCACGCGGCGGAGATCTCGGCCGTCACCAACCAGTGGGTCAACTCCTACAAGCGCATCTGGGGCGGCTCCACCCGCACCGCCGGCTCGGGCGGCGAGGCCCCCTCGTACATCTGCTGGGGCCACAACAACCGCTCCGCGCTGATCCGCGTCCCCATGTACAAGCCGGGCAAGACGGGCTCGGCCCGCGTCGAGGTCCGCTCCATCGACTCGGGGGCCAACCCCTACCTGACGTACGCGGTCCTGCTGGCCGCCGGCCTGAAGGGCATCGAGGAGAGCTACGAACTCCCGGCCGGCGCCGACGACGACGTCTGGGCGCTGTCGGACGCCGAACGCCGCGCGATGGGCATCGAGCCGCTGCCGCAGAACCTGGGCGAGGCGATCTCCCTGATGGAGCGCAGCGAGCTGGTCGCCGAGACCCTCGGCGAGCACGTCTTCGACTTCTTCCTCCGCAACAAGAAGCAGGAGTGGGAGGAGTACAGGTCGGAGGTCACCGCCTTCGAACTCCGCAAGAACCTGCCGGTGCTGTAGGCCCGGTTCACGCCCGTGCCGGGCCGGCGGTCGTGAGCCGCCGGCCCGTGGTCCCCGCGGTCAGACGGACAGGGGGACGTGCTCGCCTTCCGCGCGGTGGCCGTGGAGGGCCCAGATCTGGTTCATCTCGTGCTGGTAGTACAGCGGGTGCAGGCTGAAGATGAACACCAGGATGAGGCCGATCCACGGGTTGCAGGTCGGCTGCATCCCGGCCGCCCGCTGCATGCGCGCGATGCGCTCACCCGTGTTGAACACCGAGATGAACGGCGGCACGATCAGGATCCAGCCCAGGGCGATGGCCACCACCGCCATTCCCGGCCGCACCTCGATGCGATCGTCGAAGTCCCGCGCCTCGCGGTTCACCTTGTAGTACCAGACCAGGTGATAGATCCCGAGGGTGATCAGCGGCCAGACGAGCCACACGAGGAAGATGTTCCGGGTCTTGCCGACGCGGCCGGTCATGAGCACCTCCGCTGTGGTCCCTACTCGTCCAGTGCAGCACGACGGGCTGCGTGGCGCGCGTCAGTGCCTCACCGGGCCGCCTGCGGGCCGCTCAGGGCGGGCTCGACGACCTGCTCCGGATGGTGCAGCCACACCTGCTGACCGTGTGCGGTCACGGTCAGCCCGAAGTCCCCGGCCTTGGGCGATCCCAGGGTGATGTGTTCCTGATGCACCCGTTCGACCTCCTGACACAGGTCGCGGGCTCCGTACTCGTACGCGTCCTCGCCGGTGGCGACCGTGGCGGCGGAGCCGTCGTAGTCCTGCACCTGAACGGCGTCACCGTCCCGGTCGGCGTGGACCATGCGCACCCCGGCCAGGCGCGTGCCCGCATACATCGCGAAGCCGAGTCACGCGGCTAGGCCCCGGCGCGGGAGGGGTTCGGTCCCCGGACCGCGTCAGCCGTGGCCGTGTGCGCCGGGGCCGGACGGTGGTGTACGGATGACCGCCTGGTCGCCCCGGGGGCCGAACAGGTGGAGGATCTCCACGGCGGTCGGGCCGGCCGGGCCGAACCAGTGGGGTTCCCTGGTGTCGAACTCGGCCACTTCGCCGGGGCGGAGGACGCACTCCTGGTCCCCGAGGACGAGGCGCAGCTCGCCCGCGAGGACGTACAGCCACTCGTAGCCGTCGTGGGTCACCAGCTTCGGCTCGCGGGGGGCCAGTACCTGCTTGAACACCTGCACCCGGCCCGGGTACTGCGTCAGGGGGACGAGGACGCTGCCGGGGCCCTTGGGCAAGGGCTTGAGGTGCACCCGGGGGTCGCCGGTGACGGGGGCGGACACCAACAGGTCCAGGGCGACGCGGTGCGCACGCGCGAGCGGGATGAGCAGGTCCAGGGTCGGGCGCCGTTTGCCCGACTCCAGGCGGGACAGGGTGCTCACCGAGATGCCGGTCGTCGACGCGAGCGCCTCCAGGGTCAGTCCACGGTCCCGGCGCAGCGTGCGCAGCCTCGGTCCGATGCCGTCGATCGTCTGCTGGGTCTCCGCGTCCATGCGGACCATTTTGCGGTCTCCGCAAAGTCGCTGGGTGCCGGCCGCCCCCCGAGCCGAGCATGGCCACCGGACGCTTTGTGGACGTGAGAGGCAGGCCGTGACCGCGACGACTCATCCCCTTCAGCCCGTTCGGCTTCAACCCGGCTTCAGTGCGCGGAGGCGATGGACGGTGCTCGCCGTCTGCTGCCTCAGCATGTTCCTGGTGGGCCTGGACACCACCATCGTCAATGTCGGCCTGCCGGAGATCGGGCGCGCCCTGGGCATCGGGACCCGCGGTCTCGAATGGGTCGTGGACGCGTACACCCTCGTCCTGGCCGGTCTGCTGATCTCCTCCGGTGCGCTGGCGGACCGTTTCGGACGCCGACGCGTCTTCCAGGCCGGGCTGGCCGTCTTCGGCACCGCCTCCCTGATCTGCGCCATCGCCCCTTCGGCAGGCGTACTCACCGCGGGCCGCGCCCTCCAGGGCGTGGGCGCCTCGATGCTCAGCCCGGTGGCCCTCGCGATCGTGGTGAACACGATGCCCGACCCGAGGGAGCGCGCGCGGGCGATCGGTGTGTGGGCGTCGGTCTTCGGGGTCAGCATGGCCGCCGGCCCCGTCGCGGGCGGCGCCCTCATCGACGCCTTCGGCTGGCGGGCACTGTTCTGGATCAACGCGCCGGTCATCGTCGCAGCCCTCGTCCTCAGCGCGGTGTTCGTGCCGGAGTCCCGGGCCCGGCGGGCACAGCGGCTCGACCTCCCGGGCCAGGCGCTGCTGACCGCGGCCATCGCCGTATCGGTCGGCGTCCTCATCGAGGGGCCGCGCATCGGCTGGACGTCACCCCTGGCGCTGGGCGCGTACGCGTTCGCCGCCGTGGCCGTCGCCGGATTCGTGTGGGCCGGGTTCCGCAGCCCCGAGCCGTTGATCGATCCACGGCTGTTCCGGCACCGGGTCTTCAGCGGCGCGGTCCTGGGCGCGGTGGCCGTCTTCGTCGCCCTGAACGTGACCCTGCTGCTCACCACCCTGTACCTGCAGGACGGCCGGGGATGGACGCCCCTGGCCGCCGGGACGGCGACCCTGCCCATGGCGGTCGGCGCGACCGTGTGCGCCCCCTGGTCCGGCCGCCTCGTCGGCCGGAGAGGACCGCGACCGCCACTGCTGCTGGCCGGCGGCTTCATGACGGCCGGCGGACTGAGCCTGGTCGGGCTCGACCAGGACACCGGCGTGCCGCTGCTCCTGCTGGCCTACGCGCTCATCGGTATCGGGTTCGGCTTCGCCAACGCCCCGATCACCAACACCGCCGTGAGCGGGCTGCCGCCGAGCCGCGCCGCCGTCGCCGGAGCGATCACGTCCACCGCGCGCCAGGTCGGTGCCGCGCTCGGCATCGCCATCGCCGGCGCCCTGGTCGCGGGCGCCGCACCCACGGGCCTCGCGCACGCGTCCCGCCCGGGCTGGGCCCTGGTCGCCGCGTGCGGACTGTTCCTGTGCCTCGTGGCCCTCGCGTCCCGGCCGGGGAAGGGCCCCGCGAAACCTTGACGGCACGTCGGACAAACCGGGGCACGCGGCGCCCGGCTGCGCTAACGTCCGCGCGCATGACCTTCCCTCGTGTACGTCCGCCGCTCGTGGCGGACGAGCGGACCCAGCTCGTCGGCTGGCTCGACACACAGCGCGCGATCGTCCAGTGGAAATGCGAAGGACTGTCGGAGGACGACGCGTACCGGGCCGTCCTGCCGCACTCGCCGAACATGACCGTGGCCGGTCTCCTCTCCCATCTGCGGTGGGTGGAGAACGCCTGGTTCGAGGTGCTGTTCCTGGGCAGGCCCGCCGACAACCCCCAGCTCGACGAGAGCGAAGAGGACCTCGACATGAAGGTCCGGGGCGTGCCGCTCGCACAGCTCCTGGAGGAGTACGAGCGGCAGTGCGTGACCTCCAACGAGATCATCGCCGCCCACGGCCTGGACCAGGTGGGCCGCCACCCCGACCACCACTCCGCCCGGGCCACCCTGCGGTGGATGCTCATCCACATGGTCGAGGAGACCGCACGGCACGCCGGGCACCTGGACGCGATGCGGGAACTGCTCGACGGGCGGAAGGGCTACTACTGAGCCGCTAGCGCTCCGACAGTTCGGAGGGGGCCTCCTGGACCGTCCAGCCGTTGCCGTCCGGGTCCTTGAAGAACATGAACGAGTTCCACGTCTCGCCCTTGCCCTCCGTCCAGCCGTCCGGGCCCACGTGCCGCACGGGGCCGACCTCCACGCCCCGTGACGTCAGCTGCGCGCGGGCCGCCTCGATGTCGGTCACACACAGCTGGAGACCATGGAGCGAGCCGGGGGTCATGGTCTTCTCGCCCGGTGCCGGGGGCATACCGCTCTGCAGGGCGATCGAGCAGCGCGAGCCGGGCGGGGTCAGCTGGATGATGCGGATGCCGGGGGCCACCTCCGTGTCCAGGTCGACCTTGAAACCGCACTTCGTGCCGTAGAAGTCCTTCGCCCGGTCCAGATCGGTGACCGGGACGAGGACAACTTCGAGTGTCCAGTTCATGTGCGCTCCTCCATCGGTGAGTACGTACATGAAAGCCGGACCTCACACGTGACGCGGACTCATTTCCCCCACGGCGCCCAATTCAGCCGCCCGTCCAGGCCCATCGTCGCGAAGCCGTACGAAGTGGCCGCCGGGGCGCCGGCGAACAGCGACCGCCCGGTCACCCACGGCCCCCCGACCGGAGCCGTCGCCACCGCGCCGGAACCCGCGCGCACCGCCAGCCGGCCGCCCGACGCGCCCACCGCGCCGTACCCCGCGACGCCGCCCGGCACGTCCCGCACCGGCGAGGCGTGGCCGCTGCCGCCCGCGAAGCGGGACGTACGGACGTCACCGGAAGCCGGCTTGCGGAACCAGAGCCGTACGCCGTCGGCGCCGTCAGGCGTGGCGCTCAACGCCACCGTGGTCGCCGGCAGACCGGTCGCCACCGGACCGGTCACCGGCCCGCCCGGCGCGACCTGCGTCCACGCCACAACCGTCTTCGGCGTCCCCGCGAACACGTAGCCGCGCCCCGTCGCGTCCACCGCCGCCACCGGGTCGCCCCGCAGGTCCCGCCCACCGGCCGGCCGCCACGGCCCCCACCCGCCGTCCGCCCGCTGGGCGCTCACGCTCATCGCGTGGCCGCCGTCGCGTACGTACACCGTCATCAGGCCCGCCCGGTCCACCAGCACCGCCGGCAGGCTGATGTCGGAGGTCCTCGTCTCGTCGTCCCACTCCGGCGTCCCCAGCGAACGCCACGCGCCGAACGCCCCGCCCGGCGCCGCCTGCACCGCCGTCACCACCTCGCGGCGGTACTCCCCGTCCAGTTCGGTACGCGTACCGAACACCGCGATCCGGCCGTCCGGCAGCCGCACCGACGTCACCCCGGCGTCCAGGCCGTCGCCCCGCTGGAGCACCGGCCCGGTCCAGCCGCTCGTGCCGCCCTTGCGCCACACGGCCAGGCGGCCGTCCAGCACCGAGAACGCGTACAGCTCGCCCTTCCTCGCGCCCTGCTGGACCCACGCCGTCGAGCCCCCGCGGGCGTAGCGGATCGACTGCGCCCAGCCGTGCCCGGCGGGACGGGCGGCCACCTTGCGGTCGCCGCAGCCGGCCGGGTCCTCGCAGTAGTCGGTGTGGTCCCACCAGGCGTACGTCTTCAGCGTCCGCAGCTTCGCCTCGGTGCTCCCCGGGTCGAGGGAGTGCGGCAGGCCACCGGTCGGATACCCGAGATAGTTCTGTACGGCGAACGGCGGGTGACCGGGGGATTCCGCGTACCGCGCGAGCGCCGCCTGCGCGAACCGGGCGCCGTACATGTGGTCCTGGTGGTCGGAGAGCTTGCCCGTCTTGTCGTTGCGGCCCGGCGTCGGGTCCATGAGCCGGACGAAGGTCGGCTTGAACCGGTCGAGGACACCGGTGATCGTCTCGACGGTCTGGTCCTTGCTGTACGAGAAGTCCTCACGGACCGGGGACCCGGCCGCGAGCTGCGACTCAAGGCGCTCCACGCGGCCGTCCCACAGGCCGTGCAGGCTGTGCGGCCGGTCCTCCGAGATGCTGCCCGCCTCGCGCAGCTGGAGCCACACCAGGCTGATCTGCGGCTTCGCGCGGAGGGTGTCCAGCTCGGCCCGGCCGCCGCCGGCCGTCGCCATGGAGGTGCGGTCCCAGGGGCTGGTGCGGTTGCCGGTGGCCATCTCGGCGTACGCGGCACGTATGCCGTTCTGCCGGGCCTCCGCGTACGCCGCCTTGTCGGCGGGCGGCTGCGGGTCCTGGCGGCGGGCGTTGCGGCCGTCGGACTCCCCGGCGGTGAGGTAGACGGAGGTGAGACTGCGGCCGGAGGCGATCGACTGGCTGGTGTCCGGGTTCATGAAGAACAGGTCGTCGTCCGGGTGCGCCATGATCTGCAGGACCGCCTCGCCGCTGGTCCGGACCGGCTTCACCGCCTCCGCCTCCGGCACCCCCCGGCTCGGCACGTCCGACGCGTCCGACGACCCTGCGGTGAGCGCCAGCGTCCCGCCCGTGATGCCGACCAGCACGGCGATCGGCGCGGCTATGAACAGGCCACGGCGGAACGAGGACAGGGCGGGGCGAGGCATGGGCGGCGGCTTCCGTTACGCGGGTGGAGTGGGCGAACCGGGAGGGAAGAGGGGCTTTGCCGCCATCCGGTTCACAGGCCGTGGTGTGCGGTGCCTCACGCTGCCCGCGCGGGCGGTGCTGGGCTCCCGCCGGTGGTGCGGTGCCGGGTGCCGGTGGCTGCCTCCCCGGGCCTGGGCCCCCCCACGGAGTGGACCCAACGGCGCCCGTACGCGCACGGGCGGCCCCGCGGGGCGCACACCGCCGGGACGGCGTCCGGCCCAGGACACGATCCCCGATAGGCTCGGGGCGTGGGAGCCGACCACGTCGGAGGGAGCGGGCGCATGAGCGGGCCGGGGCGCAGGAGCAGTACCTTCACCCGACTGCTGCGGCACGGCTTCACCGACCCGTCCGCCGCCGAGCGGCTCCTCGGCCTGCCCGTGCTGTCCGCCGTGCGCGGCGACCCGGTCCTCCTCGACGCGCTCGGCGCCACCGCCGATCCCGACCTCGCGCTGCGCGGGCTCGTCCGGCTCGCCGAGGCGCAGGGCGGGGACGGCCGGCATCTGCTCGGCACCGTCCTGAGCGCCAAGCCGCTGCGCGACCGGCTGCTCGGCGTGCTCGGCGCCTCCGAGGCGCTGGCCGACCACCTGGCCCGGCACCCGCGCGACTGGGAGGCGCTGGTCACGTACGAGTCGACCGACCTGCACCCGGGCGTCGCCGACTTCGAGCGCGGGCTGGCCGGGGCGACCGATCCCGTGTCGCTGCGCATCGCCTACCGCCGCTGCCTGCTGGCCATAGCGGCCCGTGACGTGTGCGGCACCACCGACATCGCCGAGACGGCCGCCGAGCTGGCCGACCTCGCCACGGCCACCCTCCGCAAGGCCCTCGCCATAGCGAGCGCGGCCGCTCCGGAGGACGCCGCCATGTGCCGGCTCGCGGTCATCGCGATGGGCAAGTGCGGCGGCAACGAGCTGAACTACGTCTCCGACGTGGACGTCATCTTCGTGGGCGAGCCCGCCGACGGCGCCGACGAGGGCAAGGCGATGCAGGCGGCGACCCGGCTGGCCTCGCACCTGATGCGCATCTGCTCGGAGCAGACGGTGGAGGGGACGATCTGGCCCGTCGACGCCAACCTGCGCCCCGAGGGCAGGAACGGCCCGCTCGTGCGGACCCTGTCGAGTCACCTGGCCTACTACCAGCGCTGGGCCAAGACCTGGGAGTTCCAGGCGCTGCTCAAGGCGCGCGCGGTGGCCGGGGACCCGGAGCTGGGCGCCGCGTACATCGACGCCGTCTCACCGCTGGTGTGGCAGGCCGCCGAGCGGGAGAACTTCGTCGCCGACGTACAGAAGATGCGTCGCCGGGTGGTGGAGACCATTCCGGTCGCGCAGGTGGACCGTGAGCTGAAGCTGGGCCCGGGCGGGCTCAGGGACGTCGAGTTCGCGGTGCAGCTGCTGCAGTTGGTGCATGGCCGGAGTGACGCCACGCTGCACAGCGGGAGCACGCTGGAGGCGCTGAAGGCGCTGGCGGCGGGTGGTTACGTGGGGCGGGTCGACGCGGCGCAGATGGACGAGGCGTACCGCTTCCTGCGGGCGATGGAGCACCGCATCCAGCTCTTCCGGCTGCGGCGGACCCATCTGGTGCCGGAGGCCGAGGAGGATCTGCGGCGGCTGGGGCGGTCCCTGGGGCTGCGTACCGATCCGGTCGCCGAGCTGAACCGGGAGTGGCGGCGGCACGCGGCGGTGGTGCGGCGGCTGCACGAGAAGCTGTTCTACCGGCCGCTGCTGGACGCGGTCGCCCAGCTCACGCCGGGGGAGACGCGGCTGAGCGCCAAGGCCGCCGGGCAGCGGCTGGAGGCGCTGGGGTACGCGGATCCGGCGGCCGCGCTGCGGCATCTGGAGGCCCTGTCGTCCGGGGTCACCCGCAAGGCGGCGATCCAGCGGACGCTGCTGCCGGTGCTGCTGGGCTGGTTCGCAGACTCGGCCGACCCGGACGCCGGGCTGCTGGGCTTCCGCAAGGTGTCGGACGCGCTGGGGAAGACGCCCTGGTACCTGCGGCTGCTGCGGGACGAGGGCGCGGCGGCGGAGAACCTGGCACGGGTGCTGTCGGCGGGCAGGCTGGCGCCCGACCTGCTGTTGCGGGCTCCCGAGGCGGTGGCCATCCTCGGCGCCCCCGAGGGGCTCCAGCCGCGCGGCCGTGACCATCTGGAGCCGGAGATCCTCGCGGCGGTGGGCCGCGCGGAGGACGCCGAGCTGGCGGTCGCGGTGGCCCGTGGCGTACGGCGCCGGGAGCTGTTCCGTACCGCCGCCGCCGACATCATCGGCTCGTACGGCACCGAAGACAGCCCCGCCGAGGCCGACCCCGGCGCCCTCGTGAACCGCGTCGGCCAGGCGGTCACCGACCTGAACGCCGCGACCATCGCGGGCGCGCTGCGGGCCGCCGTGCGCGAGCAGTGGGGCGACACGCTGCCCACCCGGTTCGCCGTCATCGGCATGGGCCGCTTCGGCGGCCACGAGCTGGGTTACGGGTCGGACGCGGACGTGCTGTTCGTGCACGAGCCGCGCGAGGGCGTCGACGAGCAGGAGGCGGCGCGGGCCGCCAACGCGGTGGTCGCCGAGATGCGGCGGCTGCTCCAGTTGCCGACGGCCGACCCGCCGCTGCTCATCGACGCGGACCTGCGCCCCGAGGGCAAGAGCGGGCCCCTGGTGCGCACCCTCAAGTCGTACGAGGCCTACTACCGCCGCTGGTCGCTCGGCTGGGAGAGCCAGGCGTTGCTGCGGGCCGAGCCGATGGCCGGCGACCCGGACCTCGGCCGCCGTTTCATCGAGCTGGTCGATCCGCTGCGCTACCCGGAGCGGGGCCTGGACGAGGCCGCCGTACGCGAGATCCGGCGCCTGAAGGCCCGCATGGAGACGGAGCGGCTGCCGCGCGGCGCCGACCCGGCGCTGCACACCAAGCTGGGGCGCGGCGGCCTGTCCGACGTCGAGTGGACCGTGCAGCTGTTGCAGATGCGCCACGGCCACGCGGTGCCGGGCCTGCGTACCACCCGCACCCGCGGGGCGCTGGCCGCGGCCCGTGACGCGGGCCTGATCGCCGGGCAGGACGCCCAGGTCCTCGACGAGGCGTGGGTCCTGGCGACCCGTGTGCGCAACGGCGTGATGCTGGTGCGCGGACGGGCCGGGGACACCTTCCCGTCCGACGCGCGGGAGCTCGCCGCGGTCGGCCGGTACCTCGGGTACGGGCCGGGGCACGTCGGCGAGATGGTGGAGGACTACCGCCGTACGACGCGCAGGGCGCGGGCCGTGGTGGAGGAGCTGTTCTACGGCGCCTGAGGGCCGGGGACGCGGTGCGCCAGGGCCGGGGTGACGGCCCGTGGCGCCACGTGGCGGGGCAGCCGGTGCGGCACGCTGCCGTACCAGGCGTACGCCAGGGTGTAGCCGAAGCCCAGGCAGATCAGGCCGCCCACCGCGTCCAGCCAGAAGTGGTTGGCGGTCGCGACGATGACGACGAGGGTCGCGGCCGGGTAGAGCAGGCCGAGGATCCTGCCCCAGGGGGCCTTGGCCAGGGCGAAGATGGTCAGGCCGCACCACAGCGACCACCCGATGTGCATGGACGGCATCGCGGCGTACTGGTTGGACATGTTCTTCAGGTCGCCCGACGCCATCGAGCCCCAGGTGTGGTGCACCAGCACGGTGTCGATGAACTTCTCGGAGGTCATCAGACGGGGCGGCGCCAGCGGGTACAGGTAGTAGCCGAGCAGGGCGATTCCGGTGGTGGAGAACAGCACCAGGCGGGTCGCGGCGTACCGCCCCGGATGCCACCGGTACAGCCACACCAGGACACCGATGGTGACGATGAAGTGCAGCGTGGCGTAGTAGTAGTTCATGCCCACGATCAGCCACGTCACCGAGTCCACGGCGTGGTTGACCGTCTTCTCGACGGCGATGCCGAGGGACTGCTCCGCCCGCCAGATCCAGTCGGCGTTGCGCAGCGCCTCGGCCTTCTGCTCCGGCACGGCGTTGCGGATCAGCGAGTACGTCCAGTAGCTGACGGCGATCAGCAGGATCTCGAACCAGATGCGGGGGCGGCGCGGGGCGCGCATCCGCTGCCACACGGTCCGGCTGTCCGCCTCGCGGGCCGGACCCTGTTCGATGGGTGAATCCACCGGTGGTGCCGGGGCCTCACGGCCTTCCAGTGTCCTCACAGTCGTGTCACCCATGGGCCAAGAGTCTGCCAGATAGGTCTACTCGGTCGATCATCCGTCAGTCTGGTCCTCATTGCCATCGCTACGCCTTTCGGAGGATGGCCTTTCGGAGGACCGCTGACCATGGGGGCCGGAGGCGGTTGAACCGCGAACGACCAGCTCGGGCATGAAGACGAACTCGCTGTGCGGGGCCGGGGTGCCGCCGATCTCCTCCAGCAGGGCCCGCACCGCCGCCTGCCCCATCGCCTGCACGGGCTGGCGGATGGTGGTCAGCGGGGGGTCCGTGAACGCTATGAGCGGCGAGTCGTCGAATCCGACGACGGAGACGTCCCCCGGGACGTGCAGCCCCTGCTGGCGCGCGGCGCGGATGGCACCCAGTGCCATCATGTCGCTGGCGCAGACGACGGCGGTGCAGCCCCGTTCGATCAGCGCGGTCGCGGCGGCCTGGCCGCCCTCCAGGGTGTAGAGCGAGTGCTGGATGAGCTCCTCGCACTGCGCCGGCGCCAGCCCGAGCCGCGCCTGCATGCCCAGCCGGAAGCCCTCGATCTTGCGCAGCACGGGCACGAACCGCTTCGGGCCGACCGCGAGGCCGATCCGGGTGTGCCCGAGCGCGGCGAGGTGGGTCACGGCGAGCTGCATCGCGGCCCGGTCGTCGGGGGAGACGAACGGCGCCTGCACCTTGGGGGAGAAGCCGTTGATGAGGACGTACGGGACGCCCTTGCCGCGCAGCTGGTCGTAGCGCGTCATGTCGGCGGTGGTGTCGGCGTGCAGTCCGGAGACGAAGATGATGCCGGATACGCCCCGCTCGACGAGCATTTCGGTGAGTTCGTCCTCGGTGGAGCCGCCGGGGGTCTGGGTGGCGAGGACGGGGGTGTAGCCCTGGCGGGTCAGGGCCTGGCCGATGACCTGGGCCAGGGCCGGGAAGATGGGGTTGTCCAGCTCGGGGGTTATCAGCCCGACCAGTCCGGCACTGCGCTGGCGCAGCCGTACGGGGCGTTCGTAGCCGAGCACGTCGAGCGCGGCCAGCACGGACTGACGGGTGGCCGCGGCCACACCGGGCTTGCCGTTGAGCACGCGGCTGACTGTGGCTTCGCTGACCCCCGCCTGGGCTGCGATGTCGGCTAGCCGCGCGGTCATGGGATGCGACTGTACCGGCCGCACGTCAGCTTGCCCACCAAACGCAGGACTCGGCGGCGAGGAGGACGGTGTGCCCGTCGTCGCCGTGTCCCGCCTCGGCCGCGAACTCCCTCGCGGGAGGCGGCACTTTGGCCCCGGGGGCGGCACCGTGTACGGCACGCCCGCCGCCGTCCGCGGTGCCGCGATGCCCGTCACCGCCGTGGTCGGTCCCCGCGGCGGCGGCCGGGTTGTCGGCGGCCCGGCCGGGCCTGCCGCCGTCGGGTGCGCCGCCGGGCTCCGGAACGGCCGCCTGACCGCCGGCGCCTGCCGTGGGGGCGTGGCCGTTTCCGTCGCCGGGCCGGCCGACGGCCGCCGGTCCGCCCGGTACCGGCTGTCCGTTCACGGCACCCGACGCGTCGGCCGCCGGCACGCCCGGCACGGGCTGGCCGTCCACCGGTCCTGTTCCGGGGGCGGGGGCGGGAGCCCGCCCTGTGGCCGGCGCGCTGGACAGGAGCACCCGGCTGCCCGGGGCGCGGAGGGCGACCGGGTGGTCCGTGAGGTTGACCGTGCAGATCAGGTCGCCCTGCCAGGGGCCGGGGCCGGGGCCCGTGCCCTTGGCGCGGCGGCGGAAGGCGAGGACGCCGTCGGGCGCGGGCAGCCACTCCACCGCGTCGCCCGCGCCCAGCGCCGGGTGGTCGCGGCGCATCGCGAGCGCGCTGCGGTACAGCTCCAGCGTCGAGTCCGGGTCACCGGTCTGGGCCTCGACCGACAGGCCGGCCCACGACGACGGCTGCGGGAGCCAGCTGCCGCCGGGGCCGAAGCCGTACGAAGGTCCCTCCACCGTCCACGGGATCGGCACCCGGCACCCGTCGCGCAGCCCGTCCTGGCCCTCGCCGCGCTGGAAGGCGGGGTCCTGGCGGGCCTCGTCGGGCAGCTCCGTGACCTCGGGCAGCCCCAGCTCCTCGCCCTGGTAGACGTACGCCGAGCCGGGCAGCGCCAGCATCAGCAGCGCGGCCGCCCGCGCCCGCCGCAGCCCGGCGGCGCCGTCCCCGTACCGGGTGGTGTGGCGGACCACGTCGTGGTTGGACAGCACCCACGTCGTCGGGGCGCCCACCGACGTGGTGGCCCGCAGTGAGTCGTCGATGACCCGCCGCAGCGCGGCCGCGTCCCACGGGCAGTTCAGGAACTGGAAGTTGAACGCCTGGTGCAGCTCGTCGGGGCGTACGTACAGCGCCAGCCGCTCCGCCGACGGCGCCCACGCCTCGGCGACGGCGATGCGCTCGCCCTCGTAGGTGTCGAGGAGCCGCCGCCACGCCCGGTGGATCTCGTGGACGCCGTCCTGGTCGAAGAACGGCAGCTGCTGGGCGCCGATCAGCCTGGCCTGCTCGCCGTGCCCGATGTCCGGCATCCCGGGCGCCTTGACCATGCCGTGCGCGACGTCGACGCGGAACCCGTCGACCCCGAGGTCCAGCCAGAACCGCAGCACGGACTCGAACTCGGCCGCGACCTCCTCGTTCTCCCAGTTCAGGTCCGGCTGCTCGGGGGCGAACAGGTGCAGGTACCAGTCGCCGTCGGGTGTCCGGGTCCAGGCCGGACCGCCGAAGACCGACTCCCAGTCGTTGGGCGGCAGCGCGCCGTCCGGCCCCTTGCCGGGGCGGAAGAGATAGCGGTCGCGGCAGGCCGGGTCGCCGGCGAGCGCCTGACGGAACCACGGGTGCCGGTCGGACGTGTGGTTCGGGACGATGTCGACGATCACCCGCAGCCCCAGCTCATGGGCCGTGCGCACCAGGTCGTCCGCGTCCGCGAGGTCCCCGAAGACCGGGTCGACGGCGCGGTAGTCGGCCACGTCGTACCCGCCGTCGGCCTGCGGCGAGGCGTAGAAGGGGGTGAGCCACACCGCGTCCGCCCCGAGCCGCGCCAGGTGGGGGAGCCGCTCGCGGGCCCCGCGCAGGTCGCCGACGCCGTCGCCGTCGCTGTCGGCGAAGGACCGGACGTACACCTAGTAGATGACGGCCTCGCGCCACCACCCCGGGCGGTCGCTGGAAGAGCTTGCACGGCGCAGGTCCTCCGGCGCCTGGACGGGCGAGGTCAGCTCGTGGGCCATGTGCGGTGTCCCTCTCGGTGGGCCGGGATGGGGTCGTCGTTGCGTCTAACGAGGTGAGAGCGGTAATGAAACGCTCCTGCAAGGCCTTACGAAAAGGCTTGCAGGACTTTCCCGGCCCGCGCAACCCTGCCTCGCCGCGCCTGTCAAGCGATGCGTCGGCAACTGTAGGGACACGCGGATGTAACGATCAGCCCGCCTTGCAGAAAATTGCCGCAAGGTCTTTCGGCTCGTTTTCATCCCTGTTACGTTCCTGGCAACCCGGCGCGCCGCGAGGGAGCGGTCTGCAGGAGGCACGAGATCCGGTCATGTGATCCGCCTTCGTCTTCCCGGGATCAGTTGAAGGAGTTCACATGCGGCGTGGCATAGCGGCCACCGCGCTGGTCGCGGCCCTCGGTCTGACGACGGCGGCGTGCGGAGGCGACAGCGGCGAGCAGGGCGGGTCCAGCAGCTCCGGCGAGCTGTCCGGCACCGTCACCTTCTGGGACACCTCGAACGAGGCCGAGAAGGCGACGTACCAGTCCCTGGCCGAGGGCTTCACCAAGCTGCACCCCAAGGTGAAGGTCAAGTACGTCAACGTTCCCTTCGGCGAGGCCAACGCCAAGTTCAAGAACGCGGCGGGCGGCAACTCCGGAGCCCCCGACGTGATGCGCACCGAGGTCGCCTGGGTCGCCGACTTCGCCAGCCTCGGCTACCTCGCCCCGCTGGACGGCACCCGCGCCATCGAGAACCAGGGCGACTGGCTGCCGCAGGCCGCCGCGAGCACCAAGTTCGACGACAAGACGTACGCGGTCCCGCAGGTCATCGACACCATGGCGCTCTTCTACAACAAGAAGATGCTCAAGGACGCCGGTGTCGAGGTCCCGACGACCCTCACGGCGCTCAAGGACGCGTCGGCGAAGATCAGCAAGAAGTGGCCCGGCAAGAGCGGCCTGTATCTCCGCGGTGACGACCCGTACTGGTTCCTGTCCTTCCTGTACGGCGAGGGCGGCGACCTGGTCGACGCCAAGGCCAAGAAGGTCACCATCGACGACCCGGCCGGCGTCAACGCGTACAAGACCATCAAGGACCTGGTCGACTCGAAGGCGGCGATCACCGACGCCTCCGACGGCTGGAACAACATGCAGAACGCGTTCAAGTCCGGCAAGGTCGCGATGATGCTCAACGGCCCGTGGGCCATCGCCGACTCGCGCGCCGGCGCTGAGTTCAAGGACCCGAAGAACCTGGGCATCGCGCCCGTCCCGGCCGGCAGCGCCGGACAGGGCTCCCCGCAGGGCGGCTGGAACCTCTCCGTCTACGCCGGGTCCAAGAACCTCGACGCGTCCTACGAGTTCGCCAAGTACATGAGCTCGGCCAAGGTGCAGCAGCAGACCACCGAGAAGCTCAGCCTGCTGCCCACCCGCACCTCGGTGTACGCCCAGCCGAGCGTCGCCGGCAACGAGATGGTCCAGTTCTTCAAGCCCGCCGTCGACAAGGCCGTCGAGCGCCCGTGGATCCCGCAGGGCAACGCCCTCTTCGAGCCGATCCGCCTCCAGATGGCCAACGTCCTGGGCGGCAAGACCACGCCGGAGAAGGCCGCCCAGGAGACGGGCGACGCCTACCGCAAGATGCTCAAGGACTACAAGTAAGCAGTGGGAAGGGCTGACCGACCAATGGCTGTCGAGACCAGCCAGTCGGTGGCGAAGGCCGCGGGCGCGCACAGCGCCCGCGGCCGCGGCCGCCGCACTGACAACACCCCGGGAACTCCCGGTCCTGGCAGGCTGCGCAGAGCGCTGAGCACCCACTGGTACGCCTGGAGCATGGTCGCTCCGGTGGTGACCGTGATCGGCGTGATCATCGGCTACCCGCTGGTGCGTGGCGTCTACCTGTCGCTGACGGACGCCAACGAGGCCAACGTCGAGCGCACGATCGGCGTCAACCACATCCCCGCGACGTACGAGTTCGTCGGTCTCGACAACTACAAGGCCGTCCTCACCGACGACGTCTTCTGGGACCGGCTCGGCTGGACCGTGGTCTGGACCGTCAGCTGTGTCGCCCTCTCCTTCACCCTCGGCCTCGTCCTGGCCAACATGCTCAACCGCAAGATCAAGGGCCGCGCCTTCTACCGCATGGCCCTCGTCCTGCCGTGGGCCGTCCCCGCCTTCGTGTCCGTCTTCACCTGGCGGCTGCTCTTCAACGAACGCAGCGGCCTGTTCAACGAGCTCCTCGCGGGCGGCGGTATCGACGCGATCTCCTGGCTGAACGACCCCACTTGGGCCAAGGTCTCGGTCATCGCCGTCAACGTCTGGCTCGGCGTGCCCTTCATGCTCGTCGCCATGCTGGGCGGCCTGCAGTCCATCCCCGGTGAGCTGTACGAGGCCGCGGAGATGGACGGCGTGACCGCGTGGCAGCGGTTCCGCCACATCACGCTGCCCGGGCTGCGGCCGGTCTCCGGCACGGTGATCCTGCTCAGCTCCATCTGGACCTTCAACATGTTCCCGGTGATCTTCCTGCTCACCCGGGGCGGGCCGGGTGACGCCACCGAGATCCTGGTGACGTACGCCTACCGGCTGTCCTTCGTCGTCAGCCCGCGCGACTTCGCGGGATCGGCCGCCTGGGGCGTCCTGATCCTGATCCTCCTGTCGCTCTTCGCGGTGGTCTACCGCCGCGCGCTCCGCAAGCAGGGAGACATGTGGTGAGCACCGACACCCACACCCGTAAGGTCCGGCCCAGGGGCGAGCGTTCCCCGCTGGCGTCCGTGGGGCTGCACCTGACGCTGCTCGTCGCCGCGCTCGTGGCGGTCTTCCCGCCGCTGTGGCTGGTGATCACGTCGTTCAAGCCGAAGACCGACGCCTTCGACACCTCGGTCGTCAAGAACTTCACCCTCGGCAACTACAGCCACGTGCTGGGCGACACCCAGTTCCTGGCCTGGCTCGGCAACTCGCTGGTCGTCGTCGGCGTCACCACCGTCATCGGCGTCTTCATCTCCGCCACCACCGGCTACGCGGTCAGCCGCTTCCGCTTCCCGGGGCTGCGGCCCCTGATGTGGCTGCTGCTGATCACCCAGATGTTCCCGGTCGCGGTGCTCATCGTGCCGCTGTACAACCTGCTGGCGTCGCTGGGCATGCTGAACCAGCCGGTCGGCCTGATCATCACGTACCTCACCGTGGCCGTGCCGTTCTGCGCCTGGATGATGAAGGGCTACTTCGACGGCATCCCGGCCGAGATCGACGAGGCGGGGCGCGTCGACGGGCTCACGCCCTTCGGCACGTTCTGGCGCCTGATCATGCCGCTGGCCAAGCCGGGTCTCGCGGTGACGGCGTTCTACACGTTCATCACCGGCTGGGGCGAGGTCGCGTACGCCTCCGCGTTCATGACCGGCGAGGAGAACCTCACCCTCGCGGGCGGTCTGCAGACCTTCGTCAACCAGTACACGGCCGACTGGGGCTCACTGACCGCCGCGGCCGTCCTGATCGCGGCCCCCGCCGCGGTCGTCTTCGGCCTCGTCCAGCGCCACCTGGTCTCCGGCCTGACGGCCGGCGCCACCAAGTCGTAGGACAGGCCCACCCCCGTATTCCGGTCCGCGGCGCCGGTCCGGCCTGTTCCCGGGCCGGTGGCCGCTTCCACTCCTCCACTCCAGGGAAGACATGACCCAGCACCTCGCTGCCCCCGCCGCCCCCGCAACCGGAACCACCGGCACGCACACGGGCTGGTGGAGAGACGCGGTGATCTACCAGGTCTATCCGCGCAGCTTCGCCGACGGCAACGGCGACGGCATGGGCGACCTGGAAGGCATCCGCAGCCGTCTGCCGTACCTGAAGGACCTCGGCGTCGACGCCGTCTGGCTCAGCCCCTTCTACGCCTCGCCGCAGGCCGACGCCGGGTACGACGTCGCCGACTACCGTGCCATCGACCCCATGTTCGGCAACCTCCTCGACGCCGACGCGCTGATCCGCGAGGCCCACGAGCTGGGGCTGCGCATCATCGTGGACCTGGTGCCCAACCACTCGTCCGACCAGCACGAGTGGTTCCAGCGCGCGCTGCGCGAGGGGCCCGGGTCGCCGCTGCGTGAGCGGTACCACTTCCGGAAGGGCAAGGGGGCCGACGGCGAGCTCCCGCCGAACGACTGGGAGTCCATCTTCGGCGGCCCGGCGTGGACGCGCGTCGAGGACGGCGAGTGGTACCTGCACCTCTTCGCGCCCGAGCAGCCCGACTTCAACTGGGAACACCCCGCCGTACGCGACGAGTTCCGCTCCATCCTGCGCTTCTGGCTCGACATGGGCGTCGACGGCTTCCGCGTCGACGTCGCCCACGGCCTCGTCAAGGCGGCCGGCCTGCCCGACATCGGCGCCCACGACCAGCTCAAGCTGCTCGGGAACGACGTCATGCCGTTCTTCGACCAGGACGGCGTCCACGAGATCTACCGCAGCTGGCGCAAGGTCCTCCAGGAGTACGACGGCGAGCGCGTCCTCGTCGCCGAGGCCTGGACGCCCACGGTGGAGCGCACCGCCAACTACGTACGCCCCGACGAGATGCACCAGGCGTTCAACTTCCAGTACCTCGGCACCTACTGGGACGCCAAGGAGCTGCGCGAGGTCATCGACGCCTCGCTCGCCGCGATGCGCCCCGTCGGCGCCCCCACCACCTGGGTGCTGTCCAACCACGACGTGACCCGGCACGCCACCCGGTTCGCCAACCCGGCGGGCCTCGGCACCCAGCTGCGTACCCCCGGCGACCGGGAGCTGGGCCTCCGGCGCGCCCGGGCGGCCACGCTGCTGATGCTGGCGCTGCCCGGCTCCGCGTACGTCTACCAGGGCGAGGAGCTCGGCCTGCCGGACGTCACGGACCTGCCCGACGAGGTGCGCCAGGACCCGTCGTTCTTCCGGGCGACCGGCCAGGACGGGTTCCGCGACGGCTGCCGGGTGCCGATCCCGTGGACGGTTCAGGGCTCCTCGTACGGGTTCGGAAGCGGCGGCAGCTGGCTCCCGCAGCCGGCGACCTGGGGGGACCTGAGCGTCGAGGCCCAGACCGGCGACCCGGGCTCGACCCTGGAGCTGTACCGCAGCGCGCTGGCGGTGCGCCGCGAGCAGCCCGGGCTGGGCGCGGGCGACGCGGTGGAGTGGCTGGAGGCGCCCGAGGGCGTGCTGGCGTTCCGGCGCGGGGCCTTCGTGTGCCACGCCAACACCACGGGGCGGCCGGTGCGGATAGCGGTGCCCGGCCGGATGCTGCTCGCCAGCGAGCAGGTGCGCGTGAGCGTGGACGGCACGGCCGAGTTGCCCGCCGACACCACCGTCTGGTGGGCGGGGTGACCATCCTGACGCCGCGCGGCGACGCGCGGACGGAGCCGCGGGGCGACGGAGGAGGGGGCGCCCCGCGGCTCGCGGACATCGCGGCGCAGGCCGGTGTCAGCGAGGCCACGGTCAGCCGGGTCCTCAACGGCAAGGCGGGCGTGGCCGGGCCCACCAGGACCCGGGTGCTGGCCGCCCTCGACGTACTCGGCTACGAGCGGCCGGTACGGCTCAAGCGGCGCAGCGCCGGCCTGGTGGGCCTGGTCATCCCCGAGCTGACCAACCCCATCTTCCCCGCGTTCGCGCAGGTCATCGAGCAGGTGCTGGCCGGGCACGGCTACACGCCCGTGCTGTGCACCCAGATGCCGGGCGGCGCCACCGAGGACGAGCTGGTCGAGCAGCTGGAGGAGCGCGGCGTCACCGGCATCGTGTTCCTGTCGGGGTTGCACGCCGACACCAGCGCCGACCCGGCCCGGTACGTGAAACTGGCGGGCCGGGGCGTGCCGTTCGTCCTCATCAACGGCTTCAACGAGCACATCGACGCCCACTTCGTCTCGCCCGACGACCGCTCGGCCGCCCGCATGGCGGTCCGGCACCTCGTCGAGCTGGGCCATGAGCGCATCGGGCTGGCCATCGGCCCGACCCGGTACGTCCCGTCGCGGCGGAAGGCGGAGGGGTTCACGGCGGCGCTGCGGGCCCTGCTCGGGGTCGGCGTGGAGGAGGCCGAAGCGCGCGTCCAGCAGACCCTGTTCGGGGTCGAGGGCGGGCACGCGGCGGCCGGGGCGCTGCTGGACCAGGGCTGCACGGGGATCGTGTGCGCCAGCGACCTGATGGCGCTCGGCGCGATACGGGCGGTGCGGGGGCGGGGCCTGGACGTGCCGTCGGACGTGTCGGTGGTCGGCTTCGACGACTCGCCGCTGATCGCGTTCACGGACCCGCCGCTGACGACGGTGCGCCAGCCGGTGCAGGCGATGGCGACGGCGGCGGTGGACGCGCTGCTGGAGGAGATCGACGGCAACCGGGTGCTGGGGGCACCTCCCAGCGGTAGCTGGGGGAGTACGGAGTTCGTCTTCCAGCCGGAGCTGGTGGTGCGTGGCTCCACCGCCCAGCGCAGGTAGCTGTGGGGACCCGGGACCTGCCCGTGATCGGGCGCGGCGGGGTCTTCTTCGGCCCCGGGCCTCCCGGCTCATGACCGGTCCATGCGTGACCGGCCCGGCCGGCCGGGCGCGTGGAGCCCCGGGGTACGGGGACCCTCGGCCGACCGGACCGGAGTCGTCGTTGAACGTAACACCACTGCAAGTACTTGCGAAAGGTCTTGCAGCCGCGGATCGGGCGGATTTCCCTCACGTGAACCGCGTGTGTCCAAGGGGTTGACCGCGCCCTCGGGGGCTCGTACGGTCTCGACCGAAAACTGTTGCTGCTTTCTTGCAGCAAGAAGATTCACCACGGCCTTGCGGGCATGGCGCGTTGCCGTACGAGGCTGCACCGTCGCATTCCGCACCTCCCATTCCCCAGGAGGAAACATGGCCAGAAAGACCGTGGCCGCTGCACTCGCCCTCGTGGCGGGAGCCGCTGTGGCCGTCACGGCGCCCCCCACGCCCGCCGCGGCCGCCCCGCCCGGCGACAAGGACGTCACCGCCGTGATGTTCGAGTGGACCTTCGCCTCCGTCGCCAAGGCGTGCACCGACACCCTCGGCCCGGCCGGGTACGGATACGTCCAGGTCTCCCCGCCGCAGGAACACATCCAGGGCGGCCAGTGGTGGACCTCGTACCAGCCCGTCAGCTACAAGATCGCCGGCCGGCTGGGTGACCGCGCCGCCTTCCAGTCCATGGTGAACACCTGCCACAGCGCGGGCGTCAAGGTCGTCGTCGACACCGTCATCAACCACATGGCGGCCGGGAACGGCACCGGCACCGGAGGCTCGTCGTACACCAAGTACGGCTACCCCGGCCTGTACTCAGCGCCCGACATGGACGACTGCCGGGCCGAGGTCACCAACTACCAGGACCGGGCCAACGTACAGAACTGCGAACTCGTCGGCCTCGCCGACCTCGACACCGGCGAGGAGTACGTCCGTACCAGGATCGCCGGCTATATGAACGACCTGCTGTCGCTCGGCGCCGACGGCTTCCGCATCGACGCCGCCAAGCACATGCCGGCCGCCGACCTCGCCGCCATCAAGGCCAAGCTCACCAACCCCGGCGCCTACTGGAAGCAGGAGGCGATACACGGCGCCGGTGAGGCCGTCTCGCCCAGCGAGTACCTCGGCAACGGCGACGTCCAGGAGTTCCGCTACGCCCGCGACCTCAAGCGGGTCTTCCTCGGCGAGAACCTCGCGTACCTGAAGAACTTCGGCGAGGCCTGGGGTCACATGGAGTCCGGCAAGTCCGCCGTCTTCGTCGACAACCACGACACCGAGCGGGTCGGCGACACGCTCAACTACAAGAACGGTTCCGCCTACACGCTCGCCAACGTCTTCATGCTGGCCTGGCCGTACGGCTCCCCGGACGTCCACTCCGGCTACGAGTGGACCGACAAGGACGCCGGCCCGCCGGGAGGCGGAAACGTGAGCGCCTGCTACAGCGACGGCTGGAAGTGCCAGCACGCCTGGCGCGAGATCGCCTCCATGGTCGCCCTCAGGAACGTGGCCCGCGGTCAGGGTGTCACGAACTGGTGGGACAACGGCGGCGACGCCATCGCGTTCGGGCGCGGCACCAAGGCGTACGTGGCCATCAACCACGAGACGTCCGCCCTCACCCGTACGTTCCAGACGTCGCTGCCCGCCGGCGACTACTGCGACGTCCAGAACAACCGGCCGGTCACCGTCAACGGCTCCGGGCAGTTCACCGCCACGCTCGGCGCGGGCACGGCCATCGCGCTGCACACCGGGGCGCGCACGTGCGCCGCCGCGGCCTCGGGCGCGTCCTTCGCGGTCAACGCCACCACCGTGTACGGCGAGAACATCTACGTCACCGGAAACCAGTCCGCCCTCGGCAACTGGAACCCGGGCGGCGCGCTGAAGCTGGACTCGGCGGCGTACCCCGTCTGGAAGCTGGACGTGAACCTTCCCGCCGGTACGGCCTTCGAGTACAAGTACCTCCGCAAGGACGCCGCCGGAAACGTCACCTGGGAGTCGGGCGCCAACCGCACAGCCACGGTCCCGCCCTCGGGAAGGGTCACCCTGAACGATACGTTCCGCACCTGACGGCACGGGGCCGGCCCGGGGCGGCCCTGCCCCCGACACCCCCGTTGTGGGCGGTCGCCCCGCCGGGCGCTGCCTCCCTCCCCCCGTTGTGGGCAGTCGCCCCGCTGGTCGGTTCCTCCCCCCGTTGTGCGCGGTCGCCCCGCTGGTCGGTTCCTCCCCCCCGTTGTGGGCAGTCGTCCCGCTGGGGCGGGACGGGTGGGCACAACGGGACCCGGGGCGGTGCCCCTTCCCGGTTCCCCCCGGGGCGGTGCCCCTTCCCGGCTCCCCCGGGGCGGCGCCCCTCCCCGGTTCGCCCCGGGGGGCGGTGCCGGACCGGCGGCTTCCCCCGGTGGGGGTGGGGCGTGGCCCCTCCGGGCTCACCTCCTCGAGGCCGGCGGCCTTGAGTACGACGGTTGGGAGCCGTTCCAGCGCCGCCAACCTCTGCGGGGGCGACCCTGCACGGCCCCACCCCGCCCTCGCCCGTCTGCGGGCCGGAGCCACCGAAACCCGTTAAGGAGAACCCTTGTTCCACACCAGACGGCGGCGTCGCAGCGCCGTCACCGCCCTCCTCACCGCCCTCGGCGCGGGCCTCATACCCGCCCTCCCGGCGACGGCGACCGCCGCGCCCCAACCGCCCGCCCCGCCCTCCGACAAGGCGCTCGCCGCCCAGCCCGCCCGCCACGACCTGACCCGCGAGCAGTTCTACTTCGTGCTGCCCGACCGGTTCGCCAACGGCGACTCGAAGAACGACCGCGGCGGACTGACCGGCTCACGGCTGGACACCGGTTACGACCCCACCGACAAGGGCTTCTACCAGGGCGGTGACCTGAAGGGGCTCACCGAGAAGCTCGACTACATCAAGGGCCTCGGCACCACCGCCATCTGGATGGCGCCGATCTTCAAGAACCAGCCCGTGCAGGGCGAGGGGAAGAACGCGAGCGCCGGTTACCACGGCTACTGGATCACCGACTTCACCCAGGTCGACCCTCACTTCGGCACCAACGAAGACCTCGAAAAGCTCATCGACAAGGCCCACGCCAAGGGCATGAAGGTCTTCTTCGACGTCATCACCAACCACACCGCCGACGTCGTCGACTACGAGGAGAAGTCCTACGACTACCTCTCCAAGGGCGCCTTCCCGTACCTGACGAAGGACGGCGTCCCGTTCGACGACGCCGACTACGCCGACGGCACCAAGCCGTTCCCGAAGACGGACCGCGACTCCTTCCCGCGTACGCCGGTCGTCGCGGAGGACAAGAGGAACCTCAAGGTCCCCTCCTGGCTCAACGACCCGGCGATGTACCACAACCGGGGCGATTCGACGTTCGCCGGGGAGTCCTCCACGCACGGCGACTTCGCGGGCCTGGACGACCTGTGGACCGAGCGCCCCGAGGTCGTCGAGGGCATGGAGAGGATCTACCAGCGCTGGGTGCGCGACTTCGACATCGACGGCTTCCGCATCGACACCGTCAAGCACGTCAACACCGAGTTCTGGACCCAGTGGGCCACCGCCCTCGACGCGTACGCCGCCAAGCGCGGCCGGGACGACTTCTTCATGTTCGGCGAGGTGTACTCCGCCGACACCGCGATCACCTCGCGGTACGTACGCGAGGGCCGGCTCGACGCCACCCTCGACTTCCCCTTCCAGGATGCCGCCCGCCGGTACGCCTCCCAGGGTGGCCCCGCCGCCAAGCTCTCCGAGCTGTTCGCGCAGGACTACCGCTACACCACCGACAAGGCCAACGCCTACGAGTCGGTGTCCTTCCTCGGCAACCACGACATGGGCCGTTTCGGCACCTTCCTGAAGCAGGACAACGCCGGGGCGGGTGACGAGGAACTGCTCGGCCGCTACCGGCTCGCCAACGAGCTGATGTTCCTGACCCGGGGCAACCCGGTCGTCTACTACGGCGACGAGCAGGGCTTCACCGGCGCGGGCGGCGACAAGGACGCCCGCCAGACCCTGTTCGCCTCGAAGACGGCCGACTACCTCGACGACGACCAGCTCGGCACCGACCGCACGCACGCCACCGACGCGTACGACCCCGGTCACCCGATCTACCGCTCCATCGCCGCCCTGTCGAAGCTCACCAAGGCCCACCCGGCCCTCCGCGACGGCGTCCAGGCCGAGCGCCACGCCGACACCGGCCAGGGCGTGTACGCCTTCTCCCGTACGGACGCCAAGACGCGCACCGAGTACGTCGTCGCCGTCAACAACGCCACCGCCCCCAAGAGCGTGGAGTTCGCCACCGACTCCCCGGACACGGACTTCCGGTTCCTGTACGGCGGCACGGGCATCGTGGCCGGCGGCGACGAGCTGAAGTTGGCCGTTCCCGCTCTTTCGTCCGTCGTCCTCAAGGCGACCAAGCCCGTCCCGGCCCCCGCCACCGCACCCACCATCGACCTCAAGGCCCCCGCCGCCGGCGCCACCGGCACCGTCGAGGTCGCGGCGGACGTCGACGGCGGCGGGCTGAACCGCGTCGTCTTCGCCGCCCAGCAGGGCACCGGGAAGTGGCAGGTCCTCGGCTCCGCCGACCACGCCCCCTACAAGGTCACCCACACCGTCACCGCCCCCGAGGGCACGGCCCTGCGCTACAAGGCCGTGGTCGTCGACGGCAAGGGCCGTACCGCGAGCGCTCTCGCCGAGACGGTCGCGGGCCGCGCACCGGCCGAGCCGGTGCCCACCGCCACCCAGCGGGACTACGCGCTCGTCCACTACAAGCGCGCTGACGGCGACTACACCGACTGGCGGCTCTACGCCTGGGGCGACATCGCCGACGGCGAGGGCACGACCTGGCCGAACGGCCACGCCTTCACGGGCCGCGACGCCTACGGCGCCTTTGCCTGGGTCAAGCTGAAGCCGGGCGCGTCCAGTGTGGGCTACCTCGTCATCGACAAGGACGGCAACAAGGACGTCTCCGCCGACCGCACCATCGATCTGTCCAAGACGGGCGAGGTGTGGGTCGAGCAGGGCAAGGAAGCCGCCCTCACCCAGCCCCCGGCCGGTGCCTACCCGCCGCAGGACACCTCCAAGGCCCTCCTGCACTACCGCCGCGCCGACGGCGACTACGACGGCTGGGGCCTGCACGTGTGGACCGGCGCCGCGCAGCCGACGGATTGGGCCAAGCCGTTGACGCCCGTACGCACCGACGCGTACGGAGCCGTCTTCGAGGTGCCGCTCGCCGCCGGGGCCACGTCGCTCAGCTACATCCTCCACAAGGGCGACGAGAAGGACCTGCCCGGCGACCAGTCGCTCGACCTGAAGGCCACCGGCCACGAGGTGTGGCTGCTCAACGGCCGCGAGAAGCCCCTGCTGCCGCAGCCCAAGGGCGGCGGCGCCGCGCTCGACCTCACCAAGTCGGCCGCGATCTGGATCGACGAGACGACCGTCGCCTGGAACGGGAGCCCCGCCGCCGCCTCCAGCCAGCTGCTCTCCTCGCCCACCGGCTCCATCGCCGTCAAGGACGGGGCCCTGACGGGGGGCGGTGACGCCCGCTGGCTGCGGCTGGACAAGACCGCGCTCACCGAGGCGCAGAAGGAGAAGTTCCCGCACCTGGCGGCGTACGCCGCGTACCGGATCGATCCGCGCGACCGCGACCGGGTGCGTGACGCCCTGCGCGGGCAGCTGGTGGCCACCCAGCACGCCGCCAACGGGGCGCTCGTCGCCGCGACCGGCGTACAGATCCCGGGCGTACTGGACGACCTGTACGGTACGAACGCCCAGCAGAAGGCGCTCGGCCCGGTGTTCCGCAAGGGCACGCCCACCCTGTCGGTCTGGGCGCCCACCGCCCAGAGCGTCGCCCTCGAACTCGACGGCCGGCGCGTGGCGATGAAGCGCGACGCCACGACAGGTGCGTGGTCGGTCACCGGCAACAAGAGCTGGCGGAACAAGCCGTACCGGTACGAGGTGAAGGTCTGGGCGCCCAGCGTCCGGAAGGTCGTCACCAACCAGGTCACCGACCCATACTCCACCGCCCTGACCGCCGACTCCGCCCGCAGCCTGGTCACCGACCTCGCCGACCCGGCGCTCGCCCCGGCGGGCTGGACGACGCTGAAGAAGCCCGCCGCCACGCCGCTGCGGGACGCGCAGATCCAGGAGCTGCACGTCCGCGACTTCTCGATCGCGGACCGTACGGCGAAGCACCCGGGCGGTTATCTCGCCTTCACCGACACCACGTCGGACGGCATGAAGCACCTGAAGTCGCTGGCGAGCAGCGGCACCTCGTACGTGCACCTGCTGCCCGTCTTCGACATCGGCACCATCCCGGAGAAGACGTCCGACCAGGCCGCTCCTGACTGTGACCTGAAGGCGTACGCTCCCGACTCCGACGAGCAGCAGGCGTGCGTGGCCGAGGCCGCCGCCAAGGACGCGTACAACTGGGGCTACGACCCGCTGCACTACACCGTCCCCGAAGGCTCCTACGCCTCCGACCCGGACGGCACGCGCCGCACGGTCGAGTTCCGGCGGATGGTGCAGGGCCTGAACGAGGCCGGGCTGCGCACGGTCATGGACGTGGTCTACAACCACACCGTGGCGAGCGGGCAGGCCGACAAGTCGGTCCTCGACAAGATCGTGCCCGGCTACTACCAGCGGCTGCTCGCGGACGGCACCGTCGCCACCTCCACCTGCTGCGCCAACACCGCGCCAGAACACACGATGATGGGCAAGCTCGTCGTCGACTCGGTCGTCACCTGGGCGAAGCAGTACAAGGTCGACGGCTTCCGCTTCGACCTCATGGGCCACCACCCGAAGGCCAACATGCTGGCCGTCAGGAAGGCCCTCGACGCGCTGACCCTGGAGCGGGACGGCGTCGACGGCAAGAAGATCATCCTGTACGGGGAGGGCTGGAACTTCGGCGAGATCGCCGACGACGCCCGCTTCGTCCAGGCCACCCAGAAGAACATGGCCGGCACCGGCATCGCGACCTTCTCCGACCGAGCCCGTGACGCCGTACGCGGCGGCGGCCCCTTCGACGCCGATCCCGGCGTCCAGGGCTTCGCCTCCGGCCTGTTCACCGACCCGAACACGTCGAAGGCGAACGGCACCCCGGCCGAGCAGAAGGCCCGCCTCCTGCACTACCAGGACCTGATCAAGGTCGGCCTCTCCGGCAACCTCGCCTCCTACACCTTCACGGACACGACAGGAAGGACGGTCAAGGGCTCCCAGGTCGACTACAACGGCACCCCCGCCGGTTACGCCGCCGCCCCCGGCGACGCCCTGGCCTACGCGGACGCCCACGACAACGAGACCCTGTACGACGCGCTCGCCTTCAAGCTCCCGGCGGCCACGTCCCCCGACGACCGGGCGAGGATGCAGGTCCTGGCCATGGCGACCGCCGCGCTCTCCCAGGGCCCGGCGCTCTCCCAGGCGGGCTCGGACCTGCTGAGGTCCAAGTCCCTGGACCGCAACTCGTACGACAGCGGCGACTGGTTCAACGTCCTCAACTGGGACTGCCGGGCCGGCAACGGCTTCGGGCGCGGCCTGCCGCCGGCGGCCGACAACAAGGACAAGTGGTCGTTCGGCAAGCCGCTGCTGTCGTCCCCGTCCCTGACGGTCGGCTGCCCGCAGATCACCGGCGCCTCCGCCGCCTACCGGGACCTGCTGAAGCTGCGTACGACGGAGAAGGCGTTCAGCCTGTCCACGGCCGACGAGGTCCAGGCGGCGCTGTCCTTCCCGCTCTCCGGCAAGGACGAGACGCCGGGTGTGATCACCATGCGTATCCGTGACCTGGTGGTGGTCTTCAACGCCACTCCCAAGGAACAGGCCCAGACCGTCTCCGCCCTGTCCGGCAAGGGCTACGGCCTCCACCCGCTCCAGGCCGACGGCTCGGACGCCACGGTCAAGACGTCCTCCTACGAGGCGGCGACCGGCACGTTCACGGTGCCGGCCCGCACGGTGGCGGTGTTCACCCAGCGGTAGGGACCGGTGAGGCGCCACGGTTCGGACACCTGTTCCGGACCGTGGCGCCTCGCTCTATCGTGGCCGGGACGCCGTCACGACCAGGAGCGACCATGCCGCAGATCACCGTCGACTACTCCGCCTCCCTCGACGAGGACTTCGACCGCCGGGGCTTCGCGCTCGCCCTGCACCCCCTCGTCGTCGAGGCGGCCGGCGCGCGGCTCGCCGCCTGCAAGACCCGCACGCGCCGGGCCGAGGACACCGTGATCGGCGACGGGACGGCCGACGACGCCCTGGTCCACGTCGGCGTCGGTCTGCTGGCCGGGCGTAGCGACGAGGTCAAGGCGCGGTTGACGGAGGCCGTTCTCGCGCTCGTACCGGAGTACATCAAGCCCGCCGAGGGGCGCGTGCTGCACATCTCGGCCGAGGTGGAGGACCTCGACGCTTCCTACCGTTCGAGCTGATCGGGCTGCTGCTGGGTGGCGCAGTGGATACCGCCGCCGCCCTCGGCGACGGTGTCGATCCGCACCGGGACCACCTTCCGGCCGGGGTGCAGCTCACCGATGATCGACACCGCGTTCCGGTCCGCCGTCCGGTCGCCGAAGCCCGGGACGATCACGGCGTCGTTGACGACGTAGTAGTTGGCGTACGAGTCGAGGAAGTCCGGGCCGCGACGGCCGAGTGCGGCCGGGTCGGGCTCGGGCAGGTCGACGATCTCCGGCTTCCGGCCCCGGGCGTCGGTCGCCGTCTCCAGTACGCCACGGGCCTGGTCGTACGCGCGGCTCCACACGTCCGGACCGCCCGCCGGGTGCGGGCGGCTGAGCAGGACGGCGCCGTCGTCGGTGAAGCGGGCCAGGGCGTCGACGTGGCAGTCGGTGATGTCCTCGCCCCGTACGCCCTGGAACCAGATCACGGTGGTGACCCCGAGCAGCTCCTTGAGGGCCTTCTCGATATCGTCGCGTGACCGGCCCGGGTTGCGGTTGGGGTTGACCAGCGAGCTCTCGGTGACCATCAGCGTCCCGTGGCCGTCGACCTCCAGCGAGCCGCCCTCGGCGGTGATCGGCGCGTCGACGCGGGGCACTGCTTCGCGGGTCAGGACGGTACGGGCCACCTTCTCGTCGCGCCGGTGGTCCTGCTTGCCGCCCCAGCCGTTGAAGTGGAAGTCGATGCCCGCGAGGCCCTCCGGGCCGGTGACGAACGTGGGCCCGGTGTCGCGCACCCACAGGTCGTCCACGGCGACCGGGATCACCTCCACGCCCGATCCGCAGGCCCGCTGGGCCGCCTTCACCTCGGCGGGCGCGGCCAGCAGCACCACCGGTTCGAACCCGGCGACCGTCCGGGCGATCCGGGCGATGTCGGCCCTGACCTCGTCCGTCCAGTCCGCCCAGGCCGAGTCCGCGGGCGGCCAGGCCATGAACGTCCGCGCGTGCCGCTGGGCCTCCGACGGCATCCGGCGCCCGGCCTCCGACGGCATGCGGCGCCCCGCCCCTTCCTTACCGGCCTCGCAGGCCGTCACCGCGGCCAGTGCCACTGCCGCCCCGGACCTCAGCAGCGTGCGGCGGTTCGGTCCCTTCATGGTGCTGCCCTTCGGTGTCGGGACAATCCTGACTGAAATTTCAGTCAGGTATCACGGTAGCATTGGCCCCATGTCCGATCGCCGTACCGCCATCCTGGAAGCCGCCGCCCGCGTCATCGCCCAGCGCGGCATCCGGGGCCTGCGGGTGGAAGAGCTCGCCGAGGAGGCGGGGGTGTCCACCTCGCTGCTCTACTACCACTTCCGGGACCGCGCCGGTGTGCTGGCCCACACCCTGGAGTTCATCAACACCCGGGCCGAGCGCTACACCGACCCCACCGCGAACCCCGACACCGACCCGCGCGGCCACCTCGAGGAGATGCTGCTGCTGGAGCTCCAGGACACCCCGGCCGTCGTCGAGAACAGCACCGCCTGGGGCGAACTGCGCTCCACCGCCGTCTTCCAGCCCGAGCTGCGCGACCAGCTGCGCACCACCACGGCCCGCTGGGCCGACTACGCCAGTGACCTCATCCGCCGCGCCCAGCAAGGCGGCAGCGTCCCGCCCGAGGTCTCCCCGGACGACGCGGCCGAACGCCTCACCGCCCTCGTCGAAGGGCTCAGCAAGCGCTGGCTCAGCGGCTCCCTGACCCTGGAGCGCGCCCGTGACCTGCTGCGCGGCGCCCTCGTCGCGGAACTGGGCGCCTACAGAACGGGCTGAGCCGACACCGCCGGCACCTTGGGCAGCAGCGCACCCAGCCGGTCGACCAGCTCGCCGAACGGCCCGTCGGCCGGCTCCTCGGCGAGCATGTGCAGCAGCAGCGCCGCCATCTCGTCGTCGTACGCCGCGCTCACCGCCGCCAGCGCCGCGAAGTCGTGCACCAGCTGCAACTCCAGCTCCGCGCGCGGTATGCGGCGCCCGTCCAGCCACAGCAGCGCCGTCGACTCGGCGAGCGACACCCACGACCGGACGACCAGCTCCAGGCGGGCGGGCGGATCCGTGACACCGAGGTGCGCGAGGATCTGCTCGTACGCGGCCTGCCGCACCTCGTCGATCATCGCGTTCGTCGTCGAGGAGCCCACCGCCGGGCCGCCGCGCATCAGCGCCCAGAACCCCGGCCCGTGCTCCTCCACGAAGTCGAAGAATCGCCCCATCACGCGCAGCAGCCGCGCCCCCAGCGGGCCTTGGCGCGGCTCGACGAACCGGTCGGCCAACTCGTCCGCCGCGCGCCGCAGCGCCGCCTCGTACAGGCTCTGCTTGCCCGGGAAGTAGTGGTAGACCAGCGGCCGGGATATGCCCGCGGCGGCAGCGATCTCGTCGATCGACACCTCGTCGGGGGAGCGGTGGCTGAACAGCTCCAGCGCCACCCCGATCAGCTGCTGCCTGCGCTCCTCGACGCCCATCCTGCGCCGCGCCCCGGTCCTCATGCGAACAGCCTAACGTTCGCCACCGACAGCCCTTCGAACAGTGGCCGATACACAGTTCGCTACGCTGCCGGTCATGACCATCTCCGACCCCGAAAGCCCGGCACCCCGCACCGGCCTCACGCCGCGCCAGGCCCGGCGCCTGCGGATCGCCGTGGCGTCCGTCGTGCTGGTGACGATGGCGGTCGTCCTGGTGCTCCGGCTGGCCAGCCGCACCTCCGTCCTCGTGGTCGGCGTCTACGGACTGGCCATGATCCTGTGCGGCGTCGTCATCGAACTCAGCCGCAACGGCCGCACCCGCCTGGGCACCTGGCTCCTGGGCACCGGCCTCCTCGCCGCCCTGGCCGCCGACTGGCTGCTGCTGCCGTAACCGCCGAGACCGGAACTACAGGTCCAGCACCAGCCGTTCGCCGCGGCAGCGGGAGACGCAGATCAGCATCGTGTCATGTCGTTCGTCGTCCGTCAGCAGCTCGTCCCGGTGGTCGACCTCGCCCTCCACGACGCGCTGCTGGCACGTACCGCAGAAGCCCTGTTCGCACGAGTACGACACATGCGGCACCTCCGCCCGCACCGCCGCCAGCACCGACTGGTCCGCCGCCACCGTGACCGTATGCCCGGAGCGGCACAGCTCCACCTCGAAGGCGCCGCCCGGGGCGGAGGCCGTCGCCGTGAACCGCTCCAGGTGCAACTGGCGCCCCTCCGGCAGCCGCTCGGCCACCGCGTCCATCAGCCCGTCCGGCCCGCAGCAGTAGACGGCCGCCTCGGCCGGTACGCCGGCGAGGAAGGCGAGGTCCGGCAGCCCCGCCTCGTCCTCGGCCACGACCGTGGTGTTCTCCAGCTTCTCCACCTCGTCCAGGAACGGCATCGTCGCCCGGCTGCGACCGCAGTACAGCAGCCGCCAGTCCGCCCCCGCCGCCCGCACCGCGCGCAGCATCGGCAGCACGGGCGTGATGCCGATACCGCCCGCGACGAACACGTACGCCGGGGAGTCGACGAGCGGGAAGCGGTTGCGCGGCCCCCGGATCTCGATCTCGGTGCCCTCGTGGAGCTGTTCGTGCACCTCCCGCGAGCCGCCCCGCCCGTCCTCGATGAGCCGGGTGGCGACGGTGTACGTGTCGCTCTCGGCCGGGTCGCCGCACAGCGAGTACTGCCGCACCAGCCCCGACGGCAGCACCAGGTCCAGGTGTGCGCCCGGCTCCCAGGGCGGCAGCGCCGTGCCCTCCAGGCGCAGTTGGACCACCCCCTCGGCGGGTGTGGTCCGCTCGGTGACCAGGACGTGGCGGCGGGCGGTGGACGAGCGGCGGCTCTGCCCCGATATCGGCTCCTCCAGGGCCGGCAGCGGCCACAGCGGGGACGCCTGGACGCGGCGGCGCATGGCCCGCCTGACGAGCAGGGCCGCTGTGGCGGCGAGGACGACGGTACGCGCGCGTGGCATGGCTCAGTGACCTCCGTTGGCGGCCGGGGACGAGGCGAGGTAGGCGACCGCCTGGGCCGTACTGCCCTCCTGGGAGGGGTGGTAGGCGCGGCTCAGATAGCGGGGGATGGACCGCAGCATGTCCGGTGTCGACGGCAGTACGCCCTGCCGGCCGCGCGTGACGAAGTCCTTCACCGACGCCTTGCCGGCCGGCAGCGTCGGGTCGTTCTCCATGAAGAACCGGGCGCCGCGCTGCCACAGGAACACCAGTGCCGAGAACGCCGTCGCCCACGTCCGTACGCGCCTCCGGTAGCCGCCGTCGACGTGCATGAACAGCTCGAAGGCGACCGACCGGTGCTCGACCTCCTCCGCGCCGTGCCAGCGCAGCAGGTCCAGCATCATCGGATCGGCGCCGCGCCGGTCCAGCTCCTCGGCGTTGAGCACCCAGTTGCCCAGGAACGCCGTGTAGTGCTCGATCGCCGCGATCAGCGCCACCCGCTCCATCAGCCACCACCGCCGGGCCCTGCCGGGCGGCAGCGTCCTGTCACCGAGGAGCTTTTCGAAGAGCCAGTCGACCTGCGCGGTGTACGGGGTCGGGTCGAGGCCGAGTTTCCTCAGGTGCGGCAGGACGTCGTCGTGGGCCTGGGAGTGCATCGCCTCCTGCCCGATGAACCCGATGACGTCCTCGCGCAGCCGGTCGTCCCGGATGTAGGGCAGCACCTGCCGGTAGACGTGGATGAACCAGCGCTCTCCGGCCGGGAGCAGCAGGTGCAGCACATTGATGGTGTGGGCGGTGAACGGGTCGCCGGGAACCCAGTGGAGCGGGGTCTCCTCCCAGTCGAAGGAGACCTTGCGGGCCTTGAGCTCGATCCGCTCCGACCCTATCGCCGCCGGCTGCGTATTAGACATGGCGTCAATGTACTGACGGGTACGCCGTTGGCAATAGGGCCGTGCACCCGGATATTCACCGCACGCGGCCTACCGCAGGGAGCTGATCTTCGTGCCGTCCTCCAGCCGCCCGGTCAGTTCGACCTGCTTGCCCGGCTTGCCCGGCACCGGCACCGCGAGGAGCCGGCCGCCGTCCACGCCGCCCGTCACTCCGCCGGACACGGCGACCGACGTCACCTGCGGGCTGCCGGCCGCCAGCATGTACCACTGCCCGCCCGGTGCCTGCCACAGCCCGCCCGCCAGGACGCGCGGCTCACGGGCGCCGCACACCGGCGACTCCTCCGCCTTCGCCACGACCGCACCGGCCCGCGCGGGCGGCGCCTGGAACTGCGCCAGAGCCATGCCGCCCGTACCGCGCCAGGTCTCCGCGCGCGTGCACAGCCAGGCGGCCGTACCGGCCGTACCCGTGGCACCCGGCAGCTCCTGCTCGGCGAACCGCCAGGAGTTCACCGACCGGACGCCCTTGGCGCGCACCATGGGCAGCAGGCACGCCGTCCGCGCCCACTCCGCACGTGCCGTGACGCCCGCGCCCGTCAGATCGGCGGGGGTGGACGGCGGGCCCGACGTCAGCCGGGCCGGGGCGAGCTCCCCGAGGTCGGTCAGCGTCCGCGTCGCCGAGCCGTCCCGTACCTCCAGCACGTCCCACTCCCGGCACTGGCTCGGCGCCACCGGGCTGAGCAGCGGACTCGTCACCCCGTGCGCGTCCCGCTCCACCGGACGCGCCCCGGCCAGGGGCTGCAGCAGATCGCGCGCCGACACCTCCCGTACCCAAGGTGCCGTCAGATAGCGCACATTGGCATGGGTCCGCCCGACCACCAGGGCGGCCGCCGAGGCCGTGTCCGCGCCGTCCGTCCGGGCGAAGTCCAGCACCGCCCCGGCCGTCCCGTCCTTCGGCTCCGCGTACCGCACCGCCCGCAGCCCGTCGTGGAACAGCACCACCCGGGCCTGGTCCACCTCCCCGGCGAACAGCAGCTGCGGCGGCCCCATCGGCGGCCCCGGCGGCGTACCGGGCGTCGCCGAGGCCTGCACCGTGGCGCCGGGCCGCGCCCACACCGCGAGCGCCCGCCGCAGCAGTGCCCGGTCGTCGACGAGACCGCCCCGGGCGGGCCACACCGAGAAGTCCGTACGAGCCGAGCGCTGCCACGCGGCGGGGGCGACGCGCCGCAGATTGACCGGGTCCAGGGCCGCCTCGGACACCGGATTGCGCGCGTACGACGGGGCGGCCGCCCCGTCCGGGCCCCAGCCGCCGCCCGGCAGCCCGAGCAGCGCCCCGCACACCACGGCGGCCGCGAGCGCCGCCAGCGCCGCCTTGCCGTGCTGGCGCCGCCGCATCAGGTCCGTGGGGCGGGCCTGCAACGAGCACGGGTCGAACTCGGGCGATTCCAGCAGCGCGTGCATCGTCTCGATCGAGTCCGCCTCGGCCAGCGCGGCCTTCGGGTCCTCGACCCCGGCCGCCGCCAGCACCCGCCGCACCTCGGCGTCGCCCTGCCGCTCCAGCCCGCGCAGCACATAGGCGGCGCGGGCCGGCCCGGACAGCGCCGACAGCCGCTGGTCCAGCGCCAGTTCGTCCGCGCCGCCCGCGCGCGGGAACAGCCTGAGCCCCCACACCTGGGGCAGCAGCGGCGGCAACTGCGCCCGCTTCGGCCACGCCTTCCGCTTCAGCGGCAGCGCCGCCTCCAGGGCCTGGCGCAGGACCCGGACACGTACGTACGCGTACCCCGGGTCGACAGCGTCCTCGGGGCGCCGCTGCCCCGGCATCGCGCCGTCGTCGCCCGTGGTGCGGCGGCGCGGCAGCGAGCGCTGGACGACGGAGTGCGCGGTCAGCACGCGGCGGTTGCGGCCGAGGGCGGGCGGCAGCACCAGATAGGCGATGCGTACGAGCCGTGGGTAGTGCTCGACGAGGGCCGCCTCGGCCTGGTCGACGTCGACGGGGCAGGGGGTGGCGAGTTCCTGGGTGCTCACGTTCAGCAGAACGAGCGAATCCAGGGATGGTCACCTGCCGGCCGTGTCCCCCCAGCCGGTCACGCCGCTGAACACGGCCGTCCCTCGTGCCCCGTTGCCACCGTTCATGGCCGTCATGAACAGCCCCGCGTCCTGGACGGCCGCCGCGCCCGGCACCGGGACCGTGGCGACCGTACGCCATGTGGCGCCGCCGTCCGTCGAGCAGGACCCGGTGAAAACGTCCCCCGCGCGGGACAGGCGCAACTGGACCGGCGCCTTGATCCCGGTGATCCGCCGGTACGTGTCCAGCGTGCCGTCGCCGGTCGTGTCGTAGGACAGGACGACACCGTTGGCCGGGGTCACCGCCAGGTTGAGGAAGCCCGGCGATCCGGGCGTCGCCAGGGAGTCGCGTACGACGATCCCGGCACGCGCCCAGGCGCCCGTCACGTCCTGCGAGTCCACCCGTACGGTCAGGGTCCCGCCGTCCGTGAGGGCACCCTCCTTGTAGAGGGCGCCGAACTCGGCGGTGGCCTTCCACAGGTCCTGTCCGCCGCCGTTGATGGCGTACCGGTCCCGGATCTGGCCGAAGACGGCTCCATTGTTGCCGTACGTACGCCATGCCCGGTCCAGGGGCCCGGCCACGTACAGATCCCCCTGGTGGACGGTGGTTACCGGGGCCTCGCCCTGCGGGCCGTACGTGGCGCGCAGCTCGTAGGGGAGGGGCTCGACCGGGGTGGCGAGGGGGCCGGCGGGGGCGGAGACGCCCCAGGAGACGGTGCCTGTGCCGGCCGCCGGGACGGACGGGAGCGTCAGCGGCGGCTGGTCGCCGAATCCGACGAGCGTGAAGGCGACGGGGCCGGTGGCGCGGAGGCCGTTGAGGTTCCGGAAGGCGGCGGTGACCTCGGCGGCGGCGCCCGGGGGCAGTGCCTCGGGGGTGCTGGAGACGGTGACGGCACCCTGGAAGGGGGCGCGGGCGAGGGTCTCGTACACGCGCCTGGCTGTCCGGTACGGGTCGTGGAGCGGCCGGAGGGGGTAGGTCTTCGTCTCGTACGTCCAGGGCTCCTCGATCGCGTACCAGTCGAAGGCCTTGGGCGCGCGGTGCTGCGCGAGGGCGTCCTCCAGTTCGTCGAGATACGCCTGCCAGTGGGGGAGGTGGAAGTCGGCGATCAGGCCGGACCAGTCGCGGTTGGCGTAGTGGGCGAGCCGGCCGGCGTCGGCGGTGGGGCGGTCGGCCCAGGTGGTGACGAGGACGCGGGCGGTGCGCTCCAGGCCCTCGCGGCGGGCGTCCGCGAGCCAGGGGCCGAGGAGGAAGGCGTGGTGGGAGCCGGTCATGTCGTCACTCAGCCGCATCAGCTTCAGCCACAGCCGGGACAGGGCACGGAAGGTGTCCAGGTCTTCGCGTGTGAACGCGGCTTTCAGCTGTCCGATCAGATTCCAGGAGCGGTTGGCGAGGGCCTGGCGGCCGAGGTCGGTCAGGTCGTAGCGGTACGCGTCGGAGCGGCGCAGCGGCTCCCGTACGTCGAGGAGCGCGGCGAACGCCTTGTCGAAGCCGGCGGGGTCGAAGGCGGGGGAGTGGGTGGCGTAGTGGGTGCCCGAGTTGGCGGTGAGGCTGGGCCGGGCGGCGAAGATCGAGTCGTGGGGGCGGCCGTCGCGGCTGGTGATCCGGTACGCGGTCTCCCGCAGCACCGCGAAGGCCTCACGCGCGCGTGCGTCCCGGCCGCCGTAGCGCAGGTCGGCGTACTCCTCGAACCAGCGGGTGCGGTCGATCGGCTCGCGCCGCCAGGCCAGCTCGGAGAACAGCTCCAGGGCGGCCGGGTCCCGCTCGGCGGCCTCCGGCATGTAGGCCGTCCCGGCGAGGGCGGAGCCGGGCCTGTCGCGCCAGGCGGTGAAGCGGTCGGTCCACAGGTGGGTCTTGGCGCCGATGGTGGTGCGGCCGCCGAAGTTGGGGATGGTGCCGAAGGCGTAGGGGGCGCCGCCCCAGTCCTTCTCGCGGTCGGTGACGGTCTCCAGGTCGGACAGCCCGTCGACGACGAGGAGCCGGCTCTTGTCGAGGGCGTCGAGCAGGTCGCGGCGCGGGTTGGCCTGCCAGCCGAGGATGACCCAGGTGGCGCCGGGGCGTTCCTTCTGGAGTGCCGCCTCGACGGCGCGGGCGGCCTCGGGTACGGGCACGTCGCCGGCCGAGCCGCCCTCGTGGAGCAGGTCCATCTTGAAGTGGCCTACGTCGCCGAAGAGGGCGGCCTGGTGGCGGTAGAAGGCCTCGGCCACGCGCGCGAAGGCGTCGGTGCGCGGGTCGAGCCAGTCGGGGCGCTTCAGGCCCGCCCAGACGCCCTGCGGGATGGTGCGGGCGCCGGGGTTGCGGTCGGCGAAGCCGTCGGGGACGGTGCCGAACCAGCCGGGCAGCACCGGGTGCATGCCGAGCTCGCGCAGCCGGTCGGCGATGCGGCGGGCCAGGGCGGTGCGGCGGGCGAGCAGCTCGGGGGCGAGGGGGCCGCCGTACGCGCTCATGTTCTGGAGCAGCCACCAGGGCTGGTGGGAGGGCGCGGGCAGCCAGGCGCGGGCCTCGGCGTCCGTATATACCCGAAGTCCTGGAGGAGGCGGTGGTAGACGGCCTCCTGTCCGGCGGTGACGAGGACCTCGTTGCAGCCGTGCAGGGCGAGGACGTCGATCAGCCGCTCCCAGCGCGCCCAGTCGGCGTACGGGGCGGTGTAGCCGTCGTGCGTGTCGTTGAACGCGAACCGGTGCGGGACGGTGGCCTCGTGCGCGAGCGGCGTGCGGGGCGCGGGGAGGCGGGCCGGGAGGTTCAGCTGGGAGCCGGACCAGGAGATGTGCGCCCCGCACCCGTACTTCAGGTACCAGTGCACGCCGGTGAGCGCCGCGGCGGGGCCGGTGGCGGCGACCTCGATGCGGCCGGTGGCGCCCGTGACACGGAACCGTTCCCGCCCGCCTCGGAGGTGGTGGAGAGCGAACTGGTCCGCGTGGCCGGGCAGGAGCCGTTCCAGGGCGGCGCGGGCCGGGCCCATGCGGTTCTCCTTCGAGAGGGCGGGCGGCTGCGCCGCTCCGGCGAGACCGGCGCCCACGCCGATCGCCCCGGCGGTTCCCAGCAGCGTGCGTCTCGACAGGTCGGTCACGGCGCTCCTCCACGATGCTGACGGCACATCAGGTGCGGACGTGTCGCACGTTACTCGGGGTTCGCCCTCGGAGCAGGGGGGCGAACCGGCACGATGGCCAGATGCGTACGGAGCGAACTCGTTTGGCGTTGGTGACGGCCGCCCTGGTGGCCCTGGCTCTGCCCGCGGCAGCGGCGTGCGACGCGGGCGGGGGCGGCGGGGGTGAGTCCGACGCCGCGCCGGAGACGGCGACGGGCACCCTGGAGCAGCTGGCGGCGAAGGTCTCCTGCGAGCCGAACATACAGACGGACGCGAAGGAGATCCGGCAGGCCAACTGCGAGACGAAGGACGGCCAGTACGTGCTGGCCACCTTCGCCACCGACCGCGGCCAGCGCGAGTGGATCAACGAGGCGAACGACTACGGCGGCGCGTACCTGGTCGGCCGCAAGTGGGTGGCCGTCGGCGAGGAGAAGGTCGTCACGGCGCTGCGCGGCCGTCTCGGCGGTGCGGTGGAGAGAGGCGCGTCGCACCACTCGGGGAGCGGCGGCGGGGGGAGCGAGGGGGGCCAAGGCGGCCACTCGGGGCACCACGGGAGCTGAGCCGGGACAGCGAGAGGGGCCGGATCACGAGGGGTGATCCGGCCCCGGAGGGTTCGTCGGTCGGGTCAGACGGTGATCAGGCGCAGCGCCGTCCGCCGTTGATGCAGTTCACCATCTGCTGCATCAGCCGGTTGTTGAAGACGTTGATGAAGTCTCCGTGGTCGGTGATCGGCTTGTGGAGCTGCTCGGGGAACGAGTCCACGGCGAACACGGTCCCCTGCGGAACGTCGTAGACAATGCGCTGGACGAGCTGGGGAATGGCCTGGAAACCGTTGGGGCAGCGGCCGTTCCCGTCGGCGAAGGCGACATGGGTGCGGTGGTTGGCGCTGTCGGTGTTCTGGCCGTCCCAGCAACTCTGGAATTTGAACGTCCGTACGACCTGGCTGCCCTGGGGGCAGATCGGATATTTGTCCTTCAGCTGCCGGTCCTCGAAACCGGTGCAGCTCCACGACGCATTGGCGTTCGCGTCACCGTTGGTGAACGCCTTGGCGTCACCGGTGATGATGCGCAGGAACTTCGGCATGGCCGTGACCCGGGAGACCGGGCTGCCGACGAAATTCATCGTGACCTGGCTGGGAGTGAGGATTTCACCGACGTTCTGGTCCTTGCCGCCGCCGTCCGCGTTGGCGTCGTTCTCGTTCTGGCCGTTCTGCAGGCGCAGCACCGGCCAGAAGTAGGTGGACTTGTCCCCCTGGTTCCGGCAGGTGGTCTGCCCATTGGCGAGATCGTCGTCACTGGCGAAGGCGTCGTTGGCCTGGTTGCCCACGTAGTCGTGCATATGGTGGGCGCCATTGCTCACACCGGGCGCGACGATGACATTGTCCGGGTTGAACTTGCCGTTCTCGTTACGCCCGCAATCGGTGGTGAAGGTGCCTCGCGAGGCGCCGCGCGACTGGCGGGGGTTGCGGACGTTGGGCTGGACGTTCTGGATGTCGACGAAGTCGGCCACCACGGGCCCGTTGCCCGCCTGCCCCTGGCCCTGACCCTGCCCTTGGCCTTGGCCTTGGCCTTGTCCTTGGCCTTGTCCCTGGTCCTGTCCTTGGCCTTGGTCCTGTCCTTGGTCTTGTCCCTGGTCCTGGCCCTGGTCTTGTCCCTGGTCCTGGCCGTCTCCGTTCTGGTCGCCGCCGCCGCCCTGGCCGAAGCCGCCGTCCTGGTCCTTGACCTGGTTGGCGTCGTCCGCGCGCAGGGCGCACGGCGCGAGGTTTTCCAGCCCGCTCGGGCGCTGCGCGACGCGGTCGATGGCGATCACGATCCGGCCGATCGCGGCGACCCGTTTGTCCTTCAGCGGATTGAGAATGGCATTCTGGGCAAAGGCCGGATCCTGCTGGATCTGTTCCTTCTGATCGGCGAACCGCTGGTACGCCTCGGTGATCTGGGTGTCCATCGTCGCCAGTTCCCGGTCCACTTCGGCGCGCGCCTGCTGGGGCACGTCCCGAAGGCCGTTGGCGACTTCGGGGCAGTCGATGGTGGACATCTGCTGTCCGGCGTTCAAGGGCTTCTGCTGCTGCGGCGACGAGCCGGACCAGCCCGACCAGCCCTCGCCGGCGGAAGCGTAGACATTGGCCGCGATCAACCCGCCGCCGCCCAGTATCAGGGCAGCCGAGGCGGCGATCGCCCGGTTGGCCAGTGTCGAGCGTTTTCGTGTGCGTCGCATGGAACTCCAATCCTGGGCGGGGTGAACCGCTCCGTTCCATACGGGCGTGATTCAGGCGCCGTTCAGCACGCGCGTGATTTCGTAGAAATCTACGTCCGCAAAGCGGGCGAACCGCTACTCCCAGGCCGTGCGAGCGCCTTCGCCTCCTGCTCGGGCGTGACGCCCAGCTCCGGGCGGTCCGCCCGCTGCGGCGCCACGCCGTCCAGCCCGCTGAGCCACGCCCAGGTGTCCGCGACCGTCTCGGCCGCCGGGCGGCACCGCAGGCCCGCCGCGAGCGCCTTGGACACGTCACCGCCGTGCATCGCGTCGCACAGCTCGCCCGGCGGGATCCAGATCGGCAGGCCCGACCAGGGCTCGATGCCCGCCGCGAGGACCGCCTCCGGGTCCGTCCACCGCAGCTCGGCGTCCGAGCCGGTGGCGCGTACACAGGCGTCGAGCAGCTCGCCCATGGTCGTGTGGCCCGACCGGCTCACCAGGTTGTACGGGCCGGACAACCCGGCCTCCGCCGCGTCCAGCAGCCACTCGGCCATGTCGCGGACGTCGATGTACTGCAGGGGCAGGTCGCGCGGCCCCGGGGCGAGCACCGGGCCGCCGCGGGCGATCCGGTTCAGCCACCACGGCAGGCGGCCGACGTTCTCCCACGGGCCGATGATCAGCCCGGCGCGGCCCAACAGCACCCGCTCCTCGCCGAAGGCGGCCAGCGCCGCCAGCTCCCCGCCCCGCTTGGCCTCCGCGTAGGGCACGCCCGTCGCGTCCGGTGACGCCTCCACCAGTGGGCCGTCCTCGGCCAGCCCCGCCGCCGGTGGCCACGCGTGGACGCTGCGGCTGGAGACGTACACATAGCGGCCGGCCCGGCCGGCGAGCAGCCGCGCGGCGTCCCGTACCGCGGTGGGGTCCGACGACCAGGTGTCGACGACCACGTCCCACCGCCCCTCGGCGAGCGCCGCGAGCCCGTCCGGCGCGGTCCGGTCGCCCAGCAGCGACACCACACCGGGCGGCGGCTCGTGGCGGCCCCGGTGGAAGACCGTCACCTCCCAGCCGCGGGCCAGCGCGGCCTCCACGACGGCGCGTCCGGCGAACTCGGTCCCACCCAGCATCAGAAGTTTCATGATCCGAGCCTGCCTCGCCCGCCGCGTTCCGAACAGTGGTTCTGCTGCCAGAAGAACCTGCCGGACGATTGCCGGTGACGGCTGGTCTCCCGTCCTCGCCGCCGGGATGGCAGCATGAGTCGACGATGACGAATGCCCGGTCGCCGATGCGCGCCCTGCGTGCCGCACTCTTCGCGGCGGTGTGCGTGACATTGGCGGCGATGGGGCATTCGTCCATGTCTGCGCACCATGTTCCGCCGGGCTCGCTGCTCGTCGCACTCGGCGTCACCGGCGGCCTCGCCTGGCTCGCCGCGGGCCGCCGCCGAGGGCCCGCCTTCATCGGTACGGGACTCCTCGCCCTCCAGAGCGTGCTGCACGTGACGTTCACGGGCAGCGGCGGGCACCACAGCCACGGGGCCGGTACGGCGGCGGACATGACGGCCGGGCCGGCGCCGGACGCGATGCCGGGCATGGCCCACGGGGCCACCATGCCGGGCGTCCCCGCCGGATCCGGCGGCGTGGCCGAACTCCTCGCCGGGCTCGTCGGCGGCGCCTCCGCCGGAATGGTCGCCGTCCACCTGCTCGCCGCCGCCGTGTGCGCGTTCTGGCTGGCCCGTGGCGAGGCCGCCTTCTTCCGCCTCGCCCGCGCCGTCGGCGCCCTCGCCATCACCCCGCTGCGGCTGCTGCTCGCCGCCGTACGCCTGCCCGACGCCCCACGGCCGCCGCGCCTCCGGACCCGTACCCTCCGCCGCCACCACGGCGTCGTCCTCGCGCACACCCTCTCGCGGCGCGGCCCGCCCACGCCCCTCGCACCCCGCGCCACGGTCCCCGGAGCGACGCACGTCTGACCTGGGGGCCGCTTCCCCCTGCAGACATGCAACCAACGCCGACTCCTAGGACAGTCATGGCCATTGACGACCGCACGACGGCCCAGCCACCCGCCGGAACCGCCCCTTCGCCCACCGAAGGCCGGTCGACCTGGGGCGCCCTGCGCCCCCTCTTCCTCCGGATCCACTTCTACGCGGGGCTCCTGATAGCCCCGCTCCTCCTCGTCGCCGCGACCAGCGGACTGCTGTACGCCCTCTCCTTCCAGGCGGAGAAGGTCCTCTACCGCCATGAGCTCCAGGTCCCGGTCGGCGACCGGGTCCTCCCGCTCTCCGAACAGGTCGACGCGGCCCGCGAGGCCCACCCGGACGGCACCGTGACCGCCGTCTGGCCCTCCTCGGAGGACGGCGCCACCACCCGCGTACTCATGAGCAGCCCGACCGTCGAGGAAGGCAAGTCGCTCGCCGTCTTCGTCGACCCCTACACCGCCGAGGTACGGGGGGACCTGCCCAGCTACGGCAGTTCGGGCGCGCTCCCGCTGCGTACCTGGCTCTCCGAGTTCCACGCGAACCTCCAGCTCGGTGAGCTCGGCCGCAACTACAGCGAAATGGCCGCCAGCTGGATGTGGGTCGTCGCCCTCGGCGGCCTGGCCCTGTGGATCGGCCGCAAGCGCACCGCCAAGCGCGCCCTGGTCCTGCCCGAGCGCGGCCCCACGTCCCGCCGCCGCACCCTCTCCTGGCACGGGTCGGTCGGCCTGTGGGCCGTGACCGGCCTCGTCATCCTCTCCGCCACCGGCCTGACCTGGTCCCGGTACGCGGGCGAGAACATCGACGCCGTACAGTCGCAGCTCGGCGGCGCCACGCCCACCGTCTCCGCCACCCTCGACGGCGCGGCCGCGGATGGCGGCACCGGACACGAGGGCCACGGCACGGCCCACCACACCGCCCCCGCCCCCACGGGCCCCGACGTCGGCATCGACAAGGCGGTCGAGGCCGCCCGCGGCGCCGGCGTGGCCGGGAGGATCGCCGTCACCCTCCCGGCCGAGGGCAAGGGGTACGTGGTCAAGGAGACCGACACCCAGTTCCCGGTCCACCTGGACTCGGTGGCGGTCGACCCGGCCGACGGCACGGTCATCGACGAACTGCGGTTCGCCGACTACCCGGTGCTCGCCAAGCTGACCCGCTTCGGTATCGACGCCCACATGGGCGTCCTGTTCGGGCTCGCCAACCAGCTCGTGCTCGCCGTCCTCATGGTGGCGCTGATCCTCCTCATCGTGTGGGGCTACCGGATGTGGTGGCTGCGCAGGCCGACGCAGGAACGGAAGCTGAGCGCGGGCCGGCCCATGCCGCGCGGTGCCTGGCGCAAGGTGCCCGTCACGCTGCTCCTTCCGCTGGCCGCCGCGACGGCGCTGGTGGGCTGGTTCGTGCCCATGCTCGGCGTCAGCCTGCTGGTGTTCCTCGCGGTGGACGTGACCCTGGGCCTGGTGGCACGGGCGCGGGCGCGGTCCCGCGGCGCCGCCGCCTAGCGGTTCAGGGCGCGTACGTGTAGCCGACCCGCCGCACGGTCCGGATCGTGTGGCGGTGCTCGGCGCCCAGCTTGCGCCGCAGCCGGGCGACATGGACGTCGACCGTCCGCCCGTCCCCCACATGTCCGTACCCCCACACGGTGGTCACCAAGTGGTCGCGGGTGTGCACCCGGTGGGGGTGCGCGACCAGGTGCGCCAGCAGCTCGAACTCCAGGTACGTCAGGTCCAGCGGGCGCCCGGCCACCCGCGCGGTGCGCCGGGCGCCGTCAATCGTCACCGGCCCGTCGGACCAGTCGGACCCGTGGGACCAGTCGGACCCGTCGGGCCCTTCGCCCGGAGCACCGGCCGGTACGAGGACCAGGTAGCCGACCATCGGCGGCTGCCCCGGCAGCGAGGGCACGGTGTGCGGCGGCGCGGGCACCCAGGTGGCACCCGGCGGCAGGAACTCGGCGACGTCGACGCCGCCCGGCAGGCGTACGGGCTCGTCGCGCTCGTCGACGGCGCGCAGCCGGTGCCGGTTGCTCACGGACGTCGCGGTGGCGGTCGCGGTGGCGGGAACGGCGGAGAGGGTACGGGTGTTGGCCATGATGAGGTCAGCTCTTTCGCGCGAAGGGACGGGAGTACGTCATGCGCGTCGGCCGAAGGCCTGTCCGGGCAGCCGGGCTGGAGAAACAGGGTGCCGAAAGGCGTTAGAGGGCCGACGCGTTCGTCGCGCGGCAACACACCCGGTCGAAGTCGTGGTGCTGACGGGACGGCCAGAACGGCTGGAGGTCGCTGCGACCCGTCGCGGTGTTCTGAAGGCTGGCCATGCCCCCATTGAATCAGATGCCGATGCCGGGCACCCGCCCTTCTCGGCCCTTCCGGACCGGCAAGGCGTCACGGCAGCCGCTTGCGCCAATCCAGCCCCGTCACGATGATCGCCTGCTCCGGCGAACCGTCCCAGTCCACCGTCAACCCCTCCTCGCCGAGCGCCGCGACGACCTCCCGCCCGATGGCGGCGGTGGTCTCCTCGGAGCCGTCGAACCCTCCGTACAGCAGATACAGCCCATGCCCGGCCGCCGCGCCCGCGGTGCACTGCGAGTGGAAGAAGACGAAGCCGCGCGAACTCGCGTCCCCTTCCTCACCTATCTCCGACATCCCGCACGTGCGGCAACAGGTGAAGTCCTCCCGGGCGACGATGCCGCGCGCGTCGAGCGCGGCGAAGGCCCGCGCGACCCGCTCCGGGTCCGTCGTCCCCACCCACCCGGCCTGCTCCTCCAGCCGCTCCCGCCACAGCCGGTCCACCAACTGCCGCGCCTGCGCCGGCGACACCGGCCGCTCGTCCCCGCTGACCAGCCACTCCTCCGCGGCCTCGGCGAGCCGCGCCCGGTTCGCGTACCCGCACACCAGCAGCTCGCGCACATGCTCCTCGACCTGCTCGCGTATCTCCGCGGCCGGCTCCGGCACCGGCTCGGGCAGCGGCAGGCGGACGGGCTCCCAGGGCAGTCCGGCGTCCCAGGCGCTCTCCTGCCGGGCCCAGCGCACCATGGCCTCGGCGACCCGCCCCGCGTCGGCCAGCTCCACCATGAAGTGCCGCTCGGGCGCCCCGTCCCGGTGCTCCAACTGGTAACCGCCGCCGTCCGCGTGCCACACCTGGACGAAGACGTCCGGCACGTCCGGTATCCGCTGGACCACCAGGAAGCGGTCCCCGTCCGCGCCGATGCGCAGCACGAGATCCCCGAGCCGTTCCGCCGAAACGCGGGCGTACTCCTCGCCGTGCTTCTCCGTCTCCACCCTGATCGCAAGCATGAGCCCACTGTGGCAGACACCACTGACAGTGACCGCGGCAGCGACAACGCCGGAGGGCGCCCACCGGGAACGGTGAGCGCCCTCCGGTCGTGAACCGGGTGCCGGATCAGACCTGCCCGATCAGACCTGCCCGATCAGACCTGCCGGACCAAACCTGCCGGATCAGACCTGGCCGGCCTTCTCCAGCGCGGAGCAGCAGGTGTCCACCAGCAGGCGGGTCACCGTGTACGGGTCGACGTTGGCGTTCGGGCGGCGGTCCTCGATGTAGCCCTTGCCGTCCTTCTCGACCTGCCACGGGATGCGGACCGAGGCGCCGCGGTCCGAGACGCCGTAGCTGTACTCGTTCCACGGGGCGGTCTCGTGCAGACCGGTCAGGCGGTCGTCGATGCCCGCGCCGTAGTTCTTGACGTGGTCCATCGGCTTGGAGCCCTCGCCCAGCGCCTCGCACGCGGTGATGATCGCGTCGTAGCCCTCGCGCATCGCCTTGGTGGAGAAGTTGGTGTGCGCGCCGGCGCCGTTCCAGTCGCCCTTGACCGGCTTGGGGTCGAGGGTGGCGGAGATGTCGAAGTCCTCGGCGGTGCGGTAGAGCAGCCAGCGCGCCACCCACAGCTGGTCCGAGACCTCCAGCGGCGCCAGCGGGCCGACCTGGAACTCCCACTGGCCCGGCATGACCTCGGCGTTGATGCCGGAGATGCCCAGGCCCGCCTTCAGGCAGTTCTCCAGGTGGGCCTCGACGACGTCACGGCCGAAGATCTCGTCCGAGCCGACACCGCAGTAGTAGCCGCCCTGCGCGGCCGGGAAGCCACCCTCGGGGAAGCCGAGCGGGCGGGAGCCCTTGAAGAAGGTGTACTCCTGCTCGATGCCGAAGATGGGCTCCTGCGCGGCGAACTTCTCCGCGACCTCGGCCAGCGCGGCACGCGTGTTGGACTCGTGCGGCGTCATGTCCGTGTTGAGGACCTCGCACAGGACGAGGACGTCGTCACCGCCGCGGATCGGGTCGGGGCAGGAGAAGACCGGCTTCAGCACGCGGTCGGAGGCGTGGCCCTCGGCCTGGTTGGTGCTGGACCCGTCGAAGCCCCAGATGGGCAGATCGGCGACGCCGGTGGCGGCGGAGCCGGCCAGTATCTTCGTCTTGGAGCGAAGCTTGGCGGTCGGCTCGGTGCCGTCGATCCAGATGTACTCAGCCTTGATGGTGGTCACGGGGGGCCTCATCCTTTGCGGGTGCAGCGGTATGTCGCGCAGCTTCGCAATACGGGATTTCCCGACCGTTGCCCGTTTGTGAACCCCGTGTTACTCAGCTTTCCCGTGTTTCCCGCGGCGGCTGTGCGCGCGCGTGCGCGTTCAGTGGCGGCTTCGTATACGGGGCTCATGATTCCGGTACGGAGGACGGAGGGCAGACTGGCGGTCATGAACACCACGCCCCGCATCGGACTCCTCGGCACCGGACCCTGGGCCGACCGCACCCACGCCCCCGCCCTGGCCGCCCACCCCGGCGTGACGTTCAGCGGGGTGTGGGGCAGGCGCCCCGACGCCGCGGTGGCCCTCGCCGCCACGCACGGGACGCGGGCGTACGACGACGTGGACGCGCTGCTCGCGGCGAGCGACGCGGTGGCGTTCGCCCTGCCGCCGGACGTGCAGGCCCCGCTCGCCGCACGGGCCGCGGCGGCCGGGTGCCATCTGCTGCTCGACAAGCCGGTCGCGACGAGCGTGGCGGGCGCCCGCGAGGTGGCGGAGGCCGCCGACAGGGCGGGCGTGGCGTCCGTCGTCTTCTGCACGCTCCGGTTCGCCTCGGACACCGCCCCGTGGATCGAGGAGCAGGCGGCGCTGGGCGGCTGGTACCTGGCGCAGGCGCACTGGCTGGGCGCGCTGTTCTCGCCCGGGTCGACGAGCACGTACGCCACGTCACCCTGGCGCCGGGAGAAGGGCGGGCTCTGGGACGTGGGCCCGCATGTGCTGTCGGTGCTCCTGCCCGTGCTCGGGGAGGTGACGGAGGTCACGTCGGCCGTCGCGGGGCCGGGAGACGCCCGGCACCTGGTGCTGCGGCACGCGTCGGGCGCAGGCAGCACGGTCACGCTGAGCCTGAGCGCCCCGGTGCGGGCCTCGGATGCGGGCATCGCGCTCTTCGGCGAGCAGGGGCGGGCGGTGATGCCCGGGTGGGCGGACGCGGTCGGGTCGTTCGGGGCGGCGGTGGACGCGCTGCTGGGGTCGGTACGGAGCGGGGAGGCGCATCCCTGCGACGTACGGTTCGGGCTGCGCGTGACGGAAATCCTGGCGGAGGCGGAGGCGCGGCTCGCCGACTGAACCGCGCCTCCTGTCCGGGGGCTCCCGCCCGCCCGTCAGCCGACGCGTTCGATGCGGGCCTTGCGGATCAGGAACTTGCCGGGCTCGCGGACCTGCTCGAACGCCGCGTTGTTGAGCAGGGCGCAGCTTCCGGACACGGAGGTGACCTCGACGGTCGTCGACTTGTCGTTGTCCAGGTTGGTCACCTTGAGCTTGGTCCCGAGCGGGAACTGGTTGCTGGAGGCGGCAGGGGCGCCGCCCTCACCCGAGAGGGTCACGGTCGACCCGGCGCAGACCACCTCGCCGGCCTCACCACCGCCCTGCCGGCCGCCCTGCCCGGCGGGCGGCTGGGCCGTGGCATCACCGGCACCGTTGCCCGCGGCCTGCCCATTGCCCTGCCCATTGCCCTGCCCATTGCCCTGCCCATTGCCCTGCCCATTGCCGGCGCCCTGTCCGTTGTCGGCAGCCTGGCCATTGCCCTGGCCTGAACCCTGGCCATTGTCCGCGCCGGCACCCGGCGCCTGGCCGCCGCCCGCCTGAGCCCCTCCCGCCTGCGCGTCACCGGCTCCACCGTCCTCAGTACCGCCCTGCCCGACCTCGCAGCCGGCAGCGGCCTGCTGCCGCTCGATCTGCTCGATGACGGCCTGCCGGTTGGCGATCCGCGCCTCCGACTGGGCGTCCGGGTTGGCCCGTTGACCGGCGATGAACTTCTCGTTGTTGCTCAGCGCCGTGGCCAGACCGTCGCAGGCCACCGACGCCTGACTGGTCCCGGTCATCACGATCGCCGTGCCGCCGGCCATCGCGGCCGCGCCGACGAGCAGGGCGAGCTTCTTCTTACCGCTGAGCGTCTTCTTGCGTGACACGTAGGGGCTCCTGTCCCCGGCCGTACGGGGGAGCGACGGCCGGATCGGTTCCGTGTGTGCCCCTACGTACGAGTAGCAAGCCGGTTCTACTCAACTCCCTCCTCCCTCAGCAGACTTCGTACGCCACCCAGGAACCGTCGCACCGCCTCCACCTCGCCCTCCTCCAAGCCCCGCAGCAACGCCACCGTGCCGTCGATCAACGGCCCGAAGTGCGCCCTGCCCAGCTCCTTCGCGCGGTCCTCGACGGTGAGCCGCACGCGCCGCCGGTCGCGTTCGTCCCGTACGCGGGCGATGTGGCCGAGCCGCTCCAGGCGGTCGATGACCGCGGTCGTCCCGGCGGAATTGAGCCCGAGCTGTGCGCCGAGCCACCCGGCCGTGGCGTCCGTACCGGCCCGCTCGGCGTCCAGCAGGCAGATCAGGGCACGTACATCGGTGGCGTGCATGCCGTTACGGGTGGCGAACTCGGCCTGCCGCAGCCCGAACTCGACCGTGACTGCCCGTAGCAGATGGAAGATCTCCATCTCCTTCGGCATCTCCATGGACACGTGACACCTCCGGCGTATCATCTCGTTCATCGAGATTATCGCTGAGCGAGATGATCCAGCGACCCGGAGGCACCCATGGCGACCGACGCGTTCCTCGCGGCCTACGACGCCGTCCTCGCCCAATGGCCCGAGGGGACCGGACAGTCGACCGTCCCGACCCCCTACGGCAGCACCCACGTCAACAGCCACGGCCCCCGGAACGCCCCGCCCGTCGTCCTCCTCCATGGCGGCGGCGCCACCTCCACCGTCTGGTACGCCACCGCCGCCGAACTGGGCCGCACGCACCGCGTACACGCCGTCGACACCATCGGTGACCCGGGCCGCAGCGTGGCAGGGCCCGGCGACCGGCCGGTCCGTACCGTCGCCGACCTCATGGCCTGGCTCGACGCGGTCCTGGACGGGCTCGGGCTCGACTCCGCCGCCGTGTGCGGCCATTCGTACGGGGCCTGGACCGGCCTCCACTACGCGCTGCGCTCCCCGCGCCGCGTGACCCGGCTGGTCCTGCTGGACCCGACGAACTGCTTCGCCGGCTTCAGCCCCCGCTACCTGCTCCGCGCCCTGCCGATGCTGTTGCGCCCCACCCCGGCCCGCAACCGCTTGTTCCTGGAATGGGAGACGCGCGGGGTGCCCCTCGACCCGGCCTGGCTACGGCTGGACGCGCACACCGCCGGCTTCCCGGCCGCCAGACCGGTCAACGGGCCCCGCCCGTCCGCCGACGCGCTGCGCACCCTCGATGTGCCCACCCTCGTACTGCTCGCCGAGAGGTCCCGGGCCCACGACGTCCGCAAGGTCGCCGCGGCCGCCCGGGACCTGCCCGCCGTACGGACGGAGATACTGCCCGGCGCCACGCACCACGCGCTGCCGCTGGCCTCCCCGCCCGGTACGGACCGCCGTATCGCCGACTTCCTGACCCGTTCCTGACCGATCCCGACCGATCCCGACCCGGCCTCGACCCGGCCCCGACCCGGCCTAGACCCGGCCCCGCCCCGCCCCGCCCTCGACCCGGCCCCGCCCCGGCCCGATCCCGGTCCAGGGGTCAGGACCGGCTGAGCGCGTCCCGTACCGCCTCGTCCGTCCGGGCCACGACCGCCGTGCCGTCGTCGGCGGTGATGATCGGGCGCTGGATCAGCTTCGGGTGCTCCACCAGCGCCGCGATCCAGCGCTCACGCGAACCGGCCTCGCGCGGCCAGTCCCGCAGCCCCAGCTCCTTCGCGGCCGTCTCCTGGGTGCGGGTGATGTCCCACGGTTCGAGGCCGAGGCGGGTCAGCACGTCCTGGATCTCGTCGGCGGACGGCACGTCCTCCAGGTAGCGGCGGACGGTGTAGTCCGCCCCTTCCTCGTCGAGCAGCTTCAGGGCGCCACGGCACTTCGAACACGCGGGATTGATCCAGATCTCCATGCCCGTCACCGTACCCGCCTGCCCTTCCCACGACGGGTCAGAGCCGTGCTGGCCAGGGCCGATTGTCAGTGGGCGGCAGTAAAATCGAGGTAGTTCGTGAGGGCCCGGGGGAGGGTCCCCACACCGCGTACCAGGAGGTCGCCGATGGCCGTTGCCGCACTCACGACACTGCCCCTCGAACCCTGGAAGCCCCTCAAGAAGAAGCCACTGCCGGCGGGTCGGCCCCGCGAGTGGTACGTGTCCCACAACCGCCGCCTGAAGGCCATGCGGCTGGCGATCGCCCTGCTCGACTCGGGCGTCTACCACCCGTCGAAGGCCGACAACGAGACGATACGGAGCACGGCGGCGCGCATCGGCGTCCACCCGCCGTCCGACATCACGTGCCGGATGGTCCGTGCACTGATCCACAGCAGCCGCTGAGCACCACCCGTGCCCGCCCGCCCACAAGGGGGACCGGCGGGCACGGGACCGCGCCGCTACACCCCGGTCCCGCTGAACAGCGCGCCGATGTACGCCTCCAGGCGCGCCGCCAGCACCTGGGGCGTCAGGTCGGTACGGCCCAGCTCCCGCCAGGACCGGGCCACCCTGTCCGCGTACGGGGCGAACGCCAGCGTGTCCAGGAGCCGCCAGTACAGCCGGTCCCGAGGGTCCCCGGACAGTACGCCGCCGTGCGCGGCGTACCGCTCGGTGAACCGCAGCCCGCACTCCACCCCGTGCAGCAGCACCAGCGCCGTCGAGCAGTGCGCCACGTCCAGATCCGCCGGCCCCCAGGAGGTCTCCACCCAGTCGACGACACCGCTCAGCCGCAGCCCCTCACCGACGCCCGTGAACAGGACGTTGCCCGGATGGAAGTCCCGGTGCAGCAAGCAGCCTTCGTACGCCGGTGCCTCCCGCCCGATCACCTCCACCGCCCGCCGCCACAGCCCCGGCCGGGCCGTACCCTCCGGCAGCCTCACCCGCTCCGGCGACGTCCACGCCTGGTACGGGCGCGGGCGGGCCCCCTCCGGCACCGTCACGCCGTGGATGCCCACCAGCTGCCGCGCCAGCAGCTCGACGCGCGCGTCCAGGTCCGCCTCGTCGACCCGTACGACACCGGGCAGACGCGTCATCAGTAGCGAGGGCGCGTCGCAGAACTCCGCCGTGGCGTCCACGGCCACGCATTCCGCGACCGGCACATCCGTACCGGCCAGCAGGCCGAGCACCTCCGCCTCCCGGGTGAGCAGCCCCGGCGCGTGCCGCCGGTAGAACGGCTTGACGAACGACCGCAGGACGAGGTCCCGTTCCGTTTCCGTCCGCAGCAGGCGCATCTGTGACGTGCCGCCACCGAGCAGCCGGCGCACCGACCGCACCCGGTCCCCGTCCGGCAGTTGCTTCGCCACCCAGTCGAACGTCCGGGGCTCCGCCAGCACCGCGTCGACGAACCGCCGCCGGTCGTCCGCCTCGTCCCGCAGCCACCGCGCCAGGTGGTGGTCCGCCCGCTCCAGGTCCAGCCGCCGGTACCGGGACCGGACGGTGAGCGCCTCCTCGACCGCCTCCGTCACGGCCGGCGGAATCACGTGATCCGTGCCGGGGACGACCAGCACGGCCGTACCCTCGTACGCCGCGAACGCCTCCAGCGCCCGGGACGTCCGCCAGCTCTCCGGCCGCCGGAGGATGCCGGTGAACGCTCCCCGCCCGTCCCCGAACGGCACCCGCCACGCCTCCTCCGCGTACACGGCGGGCGCGCACAGCCCGATCGCCCGCACCCGTCGCCCGTAGTGACCGGCCAGGTCGGCGACGGTCTGGCCGCTCATGCTGAAGCCCACCAGCACCAGCTCGTCGCCCTCCGGCACCACCCGGTCGATCACCGCCCGCGCCTGGACGAACCGCCGCTCCAGGCTCAACTCCCGTAGCGCACCGCTGCTTTCGCCGTGCCCCGAGAAGTCCAGGGCGAGCGCCCGGCAGCCCCGCCCCGTGAACTCCCCAAGAAGCGGAAGGAGCCGCTCCGAGCTGCTGGTCCCCGCCCCGTGCAACAGCACCACGGTCACCGCCACCGCCACCGCCACCGCCGCATCGCGCGGCTCGCGCACCGTATGGCTGATCCGCTCCCCATCACATGTGATCGCGTCCATGGGTAGGTTCTATGCCATGCCCAGCCCCCGCCCCCGTATGACGGACGAAGAGCGCCGCACCCGCCTCGCGGTACGCCACCACCTCGCCCCGGCCGCCCGCGCGGCCACCGTCGAACAGGTGGCGATGTCCCTCACCGCCCTGCACGGCACCGACCCCGCCACCGTCCACCTCGCCGCCGGCGCCCGCCTCACCGACCCGGCCGGCCCGGTCGCCGCCATGGAACGGGCCCTGTACGAGGACCGCACCCTCGTCCGCATGCACGGCATGCGCCACACGGTCTTCGTCGTGCCCACCGCCCTCGCACCCGTCGTACAGTCCTCCACCACCCACGACGTCGCCGCCCGCGAGCGCGCCACGCTCATCAAGCAGTTGACGGCCGGCAGCACCCTCGACGAGGCATGGCTCGCGGATGTCGAGAAGTCGACCCTCGAAGCCCTCGCACGGCGCGGCGAGGCCACCGCCGCCGAACTGGCCCAGGACGAACCACGGCTGCGCGAACAGTTCGTGTACGCCCCCGGCACCAGCTACGAGCAGCGCCAGACCGTCTCCTCCCGGCTGCTGCGCCTGCTCGGCACCGAGGCCCGCGTCGTCCGCGGCAGGCCGCTCGGCTCCTGGACGTCCAGCCAGTTCCGCTGGGCGATCGCGCCCCCGCTCCCCGACATCCCGCCCGCCGAGGCCCGCGCCACGCTCACCCGCGCCTGGCTGGCCTCCCATGGCCCGGCGACCGAGGCGGACCTGAAGTGGTGGACGGGCTGGAAGGTCACCGACGTACGCAAGGCCCTCCAGGCCGTGCACGCCGTCCCGGTCGACCTCGACGACGGCACCACCGGCCACGTCCTTCCCGACGACATCTCCCCGACCGAACCTCCGGCCCCCTGGGCGGCCTTCCTCCCCGCCCTCGACCCCACCCCCATGGGCTGGCAGGCCCGCGACTGGTACCTCACCCCGGCCCACCGCGCCGCCCTCTTCGACCGCAGCGGCAACATCGGCCCCACCGTCTGGTGGAACGGCCGCGTCATCGGCGGCTGGGCTGTGCGCCCCGACGGCGAACCGGTCTGGCGCCTCCTCACGGACACCGACCCGGGCCACGAGGCCCACACCGCCATCGAAACCGAAGCGGCCCGCCTCCACACCTGGCTCAACGGCACCCGCGTCACCCCCCGCTTCCGCACCCCCCTGGAACGGGAACTTTCCGCCTGAGATGGCGGGGCGCCCGTAACGCGGGTCTACGGGCCCTCAGGGGTCCATCACCTCACCGGTCCTCTTGGAGAACGACCACGAACCTGTCGTCGTAGGGGCTCTTCTCGTCCTCCGGCATGAGCAGAAGCGACAGCGTGGAGCGTTCACCGGCGAAACGGACCTCGACGAAGGCTTCCTTCTCGCCCGCGGAGAAGTCCGCGGTGGCGGGGCGCTGGGCTGCGTCACCCCAGCGGGTCACCCACCGCTCCGCTTCGCTCCCGGTACCGCTGTCCTCGCGGGCCAGCTCGGACAGCCCCTCGGCGTCCCTGGCCTTGAGACGGGCCAGGACGTGCTCGGTGGTGGCGAGGCTGCCGGGGGTGGGGCGGCCCTCGACGGTCAGTTCGAGCCCGGCGGTGCCGTCCTTGACGCGTTCGGGTGTCCTGTCGGTGGAGAGGGCGTCGCAGCCGCCGAGCAGCAGCACAAGCGCCCCGACCAGCCACACCGACGTGGCCGCCCGCCTCAACAGCGCGTCTGACGGCCGGATGATGCTGATGTCGCCTCCCTCGGCGGCCGTGAGGACACCGGTGTGGTGCCACCTCTTGGAGGACGTGCTGGATCAACGGCAAGGCCGTCGGCCGTCCTCTCCGGAAGGAGAGCACGGCCGACGGCCCACAGACGGCCCAGGCGCGCGGAAACCCGCTCCGACCTGAGGCGATCCTAGATGTCGAAGTACAGCTCGAACTCGTGCGGGTGCGGGCGCAGCTGGATCGGGGCGATCTCGTTGGTGCGCTTGTAGTCGATCCACGTCTCGATCAGGTCGGACGTGAAGACGCCGCCCGCCTGCAGGTACTCGTTGTCCTCCTCCAGGGCGTCCAGGACGGCCGGGAGGGAGGTCGGGACCTGCGGGACGCCCGCGTGCTCCTCGGGGGCGAGCTCGTAGAGGTCCTTGTCGATCGGCTCGGCCGGCTCGATCTTGTTCTTGACGCCGTCGAGGCCCGCGAGGAGCAGGGCCGAGAAGGCCAGGTACGGGTTCGAGGACGGGTCCGGGGCGCGGAACTCGACGCGCTTGGCCTTCGGGTTGGAGCCGGTGATCGGGATGCGCATCGCGGCGGAGCGGTTGCGCTGCGAGTAGACCAGGTTGACCGGGGCCTCGAAGCCGGGGACCAGGCGGTGGTAGGAGTTCACCGTCGGGTTGGTGAAGGCCAGCAGCGACGGGGCGTGCTTCAGGATGCCGCCGATGTAGTAGCGGGCGGTGTCCGACAGGCCGGCGTAGCCCTGCTCGTCGTAGAAGAGCGGGGAGCCGCCCTGCCACAGCGACTGGTGGACGTGCATGCCGGAGCCATTGTCACCGAAGATCGGCTTGGGCATGAAGGTCGCGGTCTTGCCGTTGCGCCAGGCGACGTTCTTCACGATGTACTTGAAGAGCATCAGGTCGTCGGCCGCGGCCAGCAGCGTGTTGAACTTGTAGTTGATCTCGGCCTGGCCGGCGGTGCCGACCTCGTGGTGCTGGCGCTCGACCTGGAGGCCGACCCGCTCCAGCTCCAGGGAGATCTCGGCGCGCAGGTCGGCGAAGTGGTCGACCGGCGGGGCCGGGAAGTAGCCGCCCTTGTAGCGGACCTTGTAGCCGCGGTTGTCCTCGAGGGCGCCGGTGTTCCAGGCGCCGGCCTCGGAGTCGATGTGGTAGAAGCCCTCGTTCGCCGAGGTGTTGAAGCGGACCGAGTCGAAGACGTAGAACTCCGCCTCGGGGCCGAAGTACGCGGTGTCCGCGATGCCGGTGGAGGCGAGGTAGGCCTCGGCCTTCTTGGCGATGTTGCGCGGGTCGCGGCTGTACTGCTCGCCCGTGATCGGGTCGTGGATGAAGAAGTTGATGTTCAGCGTCTTGTCGCGGCGGAACGGGTCCAGGCGCGCCGTCGACAGGTCCGCGCGCAGCGCCATGTCGGACTCGTGGATCGCCTGGAAGCCGCGGATCGACGAGCCGTCGAAGGCCAGCTCCTCGGACGGGTCGAACGCCGTGGCCGGAATCGTGAAGTGCTGCATCACGCCGGGAAGGTCGCAGAAGCGGACGTCGATCATCTTGACGTCGTTGTCCGCGATGTACTTCTTGACGTCGTCGGCGTTCTGGAACATCCAACTCCTCCTACTCCCACCCGGGGGAGGGCGGGGTTGTAGCTCGGTCGTGCGGCCAGTGCGGTGGCACACGCTGGTTCTGACCCTAGGGACGCGGGATTTCTCAAGCGTGACCCATTTGTTTCGACCAAGTTAACCGGCGCGGGGGCTCGCGCGCCCGACCAGACCCGGGTCGAAGTGATCGAAAGCGGGCACAGTACGGTGGTCGGGTGGACAACAGGCAAGCAATCGGATCGTGGCTCTCCGGGCCGCGCGCGGCCGCCGAGGAGATGGGCGCCGACTTCGGTTACCGGGGTCAGCGGCTCGGCCTGCCGCAGGAGGGGCCGGGTTCCCTCGCCCCCCTCGGACGGCGCTTCGGCGCCCTGTTCATCGACTGGGCCCTGTGCATGGTGATCGCATACGGCCTGATCGCACCGGGTGACCAGGCGGCGGCGGGCAACTGGGCCGTGGTCGTTCTGTTCGTACTCAACGTGCTCACCGTGGGCACGGTCGGCAGCACGCCGGGTAAGCGGCTGCTCGGGCTGCGGGTGATCTCCGTCGCCGGTGAGCGGCTGGGCTTCGGCCGCGTCGCGGTGCGCAGCCTGCTGCTGTGCCTGGCCGTTCCCGCGCTCATCTGGGACCGCGACGGCCGTGGACTGCACGACCGTCTCTCGGGCGCCGTGCAGGTGCGCGGCTAGCGGTACGCGTACGAAGAGGGGCGCCCCGCCGTCGTGGCGGGGCGCCCCTCTTCGTACGCGTACTCCTAGCGCATCTTTCCGCCGCGCGGCATCCGCATGCCCTTCGGCATCGGCCCCTTCGGCAGCGGCATGTTGCTCATCAGGTCGCCCATCGCCCGGAGCCGGTCGTTGGCGGCCGTCACCTGCGGGCCGGAGAGCACCCGCGGCAGCTTCAGCATGGTCGTACGGACCTTCTTCAGCGGCACCTGGCCCTCGCCGTTGCCGACGATGATGTCGTGCACCGGCACGTCCACCACGATGCGGGCCATCCTCTTCTTCTCGGCCGCCAGCAGCGTCTTGAGCCGGTTCGGGTTGCCCTCGGCGACCAGCACGATGCCGGCCTTGCCGACCGCGCGGTGCACCACGTCCTGGTTGCGGTTCATCGCCACCGCGGGGGTGGTCGTCCAGCCGCGGCCCACGTTCTGCAGGACGGCGGCCGCCGCGCCCGGCTGGCCCTCCATCTGCCCGAAGGCCGCCCGCTCGGCGCGGCGCCCGAAGACGATCGCCATCGCGAGGAAGGCCAGCAGGAAGCCCAGGATGCCCAGGTAAACGGGGTGCCCGACCAGGAAGCCGATCGCGAGGAGGACGCCGAAGACGACGATTCCCACGCCCGCGACGACAAGACCGACCTTAGGATCGGCCTTTCGGGTCATCTTGTACGTCAGAGCGATCTGCTTCAGTCGCCCGGGGTTCGCAGCGGCGTCACCGCTGTCTGATTTTGCCTTCCTCGCCATGCTGTGAAGTTTACGTGGCCGAGGAAGTGCGGTCGGCCGCGGCCTCCAGTACGTGCTGTGCCTCGACCCTGTCCCTCGCCCGGCGCCGGTCCTCCAGGACGGACGTCCAGGCGTTGCGGCGGGCGGTGCGCTGGCCGCCGCTGAGGAGCAGGGACTCCACGGCGCGCAGGGCGTCGGTGACGGACGGGAAGGCGTTGGCCCGGACCTCACGGAGATCGGGTACGGCGTGTGTCCGGCGCGTCCGGTCTGCCTTGCGTACCTGCTGAGTCGCGGCCTGCATGTCGGGGTCCTCCCTGAGAGCGGGTTCGGCGGGAGTGGGGGAGTGACGCGCGCGCGGCGCACGCGGCGGCGTGTGCGCGGGGCGTACAAGCATCGTCACTGATTGGTGTTACCAGGGCGTGACCGACCGGTCAAACGCCGATGAAACACCGGTGTGGGCGCCGGTACGCCGACGCGGCCCGTGCGCGCCCCTCACCTGGGCGCATGCACGGGCCGCGTCGTCACGCCCACTGCCGCTTGTGCGGCGATTCACACAGTGGCCTGGCTCCGCCGCTCCATCGCCTGCTGGAACAGCCGGCCGGCCCGGTACGAGGAGCGGACCAGCGGGCCCGACATCACACCGGAGAAACCGATCTCGTCGGCCTCCTCCTTCAGCTCCACGAACTCCTGCGGCTTCACCCACCGCTCCACCGGGTGGTGGCGCACCGAGGGGCGCAGGTACTGGGTGATCGTGATGAGCTCGCAGCCCGCGTCGTGCAGGTGCTGGAGCGCCTCGCTGACCTCCTCGCGGGTCTCGCCCATGCCGAGGATCAGGTTGGACTTGGTCACCAGACCGGCCTCGCGGGCCTTGGTGATGACCTCCAGGGAGCGCTCGTAACGGAAACCGGGGCGGATCCGCTTGAAGATCCGCGGGACGGTCTCGACGTTGTGCGCCAGCACCTCGGGGCGGGAGGAGAAGACCTCGGCCAGCTGCTCGGGCACCGCGTTGAAGTCGGGGATCAGCAGCTCGACCTTGGTGTGGCCGCCCTCGCGCTCGGCGGTCATCGCGTGGATCCGGCGCACGGTCTCCGCGTACAGCCAGGCGCCGCCGTCCTCCAGGTCGTCGCGCGCGACGCCGGTGATGGTGGCGTAGTTCAGGTCCATCGTGACGACCGACTCGCCCACGCGGCGCGGCTCGTCACGGTCCAGCGCCTGCGGCTTGCCCGTGTCGATCTGGCAGAAGTCGCAGCGCCGGGTGCACTGGTCACCGCCGATGAGGAAGGTCGCCTCGCGGTCCTCCCAGCACTCGAAGATGTTGGGACAGCCCGCCTCCTGGCAGACCGTGTGCAGTCCCTCGCTCTTGACGAGCTTCTGGAGCTGGTTGTACTCGGGGCCCATCTTCGCCCGGGTCTTGATCCACTCGGGCTTGCGCTCGATGGGGGTCTGGCTGTTCCGGACCTCCAGGCGCAGCATCTTGCGTCCGTCGGGTGCGACTGCGGACACGGCTGGCTCCTACGGCTTCGATTCCTCGGCGAACACCAGGGTACGCCCGATAAAAGTGTGGCCTTCTCGGCGGCTGTCGTTACGCCCTGGCCAACCTCTGGCCAGACGTACACATTCCTAGGCCGACGCGACCGCCTCGGCCGGGGCGGCGGGGTCCGGTTCGCGCACGACCTCGCGGGGCTTGAGCTCCGCGTTCTCCAGTACGTCGCGCAGGTGCCGCTCCACCACCGGCAGCACCTCGGCGATGGTCACCTCCCGGCCCGCCTCCTCCGACAGCGACGCCACGCCCGCGTCCCGGATGCCGCACGGCACGATCCGGTCGAACCAGGTGTTGTCCGGGTTCACGTTCAGCGCGAAGCCGTGCATGGTGACGCCCTTGGCCACCCGGATGCCGATCGCCGCCAGCTTGCGGTCCTCGCGGCGCTGACCGGCGTTGGACGGGGCGTACTCGGGGCCGTTCAGGCGCGCGTCGAACTCCTCGTCGTGCAGGCGCGGGTCGAAGTCCAGCGACAGTCCGCCCAGCGACGGGCGCTGCTCCACCGGGTCGCCCAGCACCCACACCCCGCTGCGGCCCTCGACCCGCGTGGTCTCCACGCCGAACTCCGCCGCCGTACGGATCAGCGCCTCCTCCAGGCGGCGTACGTGCGCCACCACGTCCACCGGGCGCGGAAGCTTCATGATCGGGTAGCCGACGAGCTGGCCGGGACCGTGCCAGGTGATCTTGCCGCCGCGGTCCACGTCGATGACCGGCGTACCGTCCAGGGGCCGCTCGCTGTCCGCCGTGCGCCGACCGGCCGTGTACACGGGCGGGTGCTCCAGCAGCAGGCAGGTGTCGGGGACCTCGTCCGCGAACCGGGCGGCGTGGACCTCGCGCTGCATGTCCCACGCCCGCTGGTACTCCACCGCGTCCGCGCCGAAGCCCGCATGGACGAATCGCAGCTCACTCACGGCAACGCCTCCCTAGAACCTGTTCGCGCCCCACGCCACTGTACGGCGGCGCCGGGGATCCCGGACGGGCAGGTGCGTCCCCCGGCGTACCCCGCCGACGGCCGTCAGCGGCGCCCCTAATCCTCACACGATCGGATGAATCTGGGGCGAAGGTGGCGGTCCGGGCGTCACGGGCGGTTAAATTCGCGCCGTTCCAAGGGGGTCTGCACCCCGGCCCAGAAGGCAAGGCAGGAGACCGCACAGCTGATGACGGATCGCCCCCCGCAGCGCACCCCCAACCGCCAGCTCGCCGCCCTCATCGCCGAAGCCGGGTTCTCCAACGCCGGCCTGGCCAGACGCGTCGACCAACTGGGTCTCGAACACGGCCTCGACCTGCGGTACGACAAGACATCGGTGACCCGCTGGCTGCGCGGGCAGCAGCCGCGCGGCACGACGCCCGCGCTGATCGCCGAGGTCTTCACCCGCCGCCTGGGGCGACGGCTGTCCGCCCAGGACCTGGGCCTGGACGCGTGCGCGCCGGTGTACGCCGGGCTCGAATTCGCGGCCACGCCCGAGGAGGCCGTCGACATCGTCAGCGGGCTGTGGCGCAAGGACTCCGGCAGCCATGCCGAGCTCCGCAAGATCGCCTTCACCCCGGCGGGGCTCGTCGTCCCCAGCCGCGACTGGCTGATCGGCCGCGCCGACGAGCGCGTGAGCCGCGGCGAACCCGCCTCCTCGCCCCCGGAGGCCCGCGTCCCCGCCCAGGGCCGGGCCCCCGCCTCCGTACCGCGCCAGCGCTCCACCGACCGCGGGCCCGGCCAGCGCGTCACCGGCGGCGACATCGCCGCGCTCCGCTCGGTCGGCGAGCTGTTCCGCACCCTCGACCACGCCTACGGCGGCGGGCACGCCCGCCAGGCCCTCGTCCGGTACCTGGAGCACGAGGCCGAGCCGATGCTGCGCGGCGTGTACGGCGAGTCGGTCGGGCGCCGGCTGTTCGCCGCGGCCGCCGACCTGACCCGGCTGGCCGGCTGGACCTCGTACGACATCGCCGCCCACGGCCTCGCCCAGCGGTACTTCGTACAGGCGCTGCGGCTCTCGCAGGCCGCCGGTGACCGCGCCTACGGCTCCTACGTACTGATCACCATGAGCCGCCAGGCCGTCTACCTCGGCCACGGGCGCGAGGCCGTGCAACTGGCGCGCGTCGCCCAGCAGGGCGTCGGCGCGTCCGCGCCACCCGTCGTCCAGGCGATGCTGCACTCCGTCGAGGCGCGCGGGCACGCGGTCCTCGGCGAGGTGCGGGCGTGCACGTCCTCCCTCGTACGGGCCGAGCGGGCACTGGACGCCGCCCGGCCCGGCGACGACGTGCCCTACTGGGCCCGGTTCTTCGACGAGGCGCAGCTCGCCGACGACTTCGGCCACTGCCACCGCGACCTCCAGCAGTACCGGGCCGCCGCGCAGCACGCGGAACGCTCCCTCCAGCTGCGCGCGCCCGCCTTCGCCCGCAGCCGCCTCTTCTGCCGCATCGTGCTCGCCACCGCCCGCCTGGGCCTCGGAGAACTGGACCAGGCGTGCGCCCTGGGCGCGGAGGCCGCACAGCAGGCCTCCGAAATGCGCTCGGCGCGCGCGGTGGACTACGTCCGGGACTTCGAGCGTCGACTGGAGCCCTACCGGGACGCGAGTGCGGTACGGAACTATCGGGACCGGGTCGGCGCCATCGGCTAGGCGGCGGCTCGCAGCGGGGGCGCCTCGCACACGGTCGGAACACCGAGGTCACGGAGGACCGCGTCCGCGGCGCGGCGGCCCGACCGGTACGCGCCCTGCACGGTGCTCGTGTCGCGGTGGTCGCCGCACACGTACAGCCCGTCCAGCAGCCGTACCGGCCGCTGCGGGTCGTGCGGCGGCGGCATCGCCGGGACGGCCTCCGGGTCGTGGTGGACGGCCAGCAGCTCCCAGCCGTCGGTGCCCGTGCCGTACAGGGCGGCCAGCTGCGTCCTGACCCGCTGGTCGAGCCGGTCCGGCGGGGCGCCCAGGACCGTCGAGCTGATCAGTACGCGGCCGTGCGGAGCACGCGAGGGGTCGACCTCGCTCATCACGGCGGAGTGCGACACCGGGCCGGTGCGGTCGCCGTCCAGGACGAGCGCCGCGTCCGGCAGCGGGGTGGCGGGCGCGGTGTGGTGCAGGACCGTGACGGGATGGAAGGGCGGTACGCGAAGCCCCGGAAGCAGCTCGGCGGCCGCGCGGGCACCGGTCGCCACGACCAGGGAACGGCAGCTCAGCCCGCCGTGCTCGGCGGTGACGACCTTGTTGATCGACGCGTCCTTGACGTGGACGCCGGTCTTCACCGTGCCGGGCGGCAGCGTCGCCGCCAGCCGTTCCGGGAGCGTGGCCGCGCCGCCCGCCGGCACGCACAGCCGGCCGCGCGCGTAGTCGCGCAGCGCGAGGTCGGCGCAGCGGCTGGACGTGGTCAGGTCCGGGTCGCACAGCAGCGCCGACAGCAGCGGGCGGACGAACCCGCTGACGGTACGCGCCGGCAGGCCGCGGCCCGCGAGCGCGTCCAGCGCCGGCCGCTCGGGGCGGGCCAGCAGCCGGGCGTCCCCGGTCGCGGCGAGCCGCGCCAGGGCCGCGCCGAGCCGGGCCTGGTCCAGCGGACGCGGCGCACTCGCCAGGGCGCGCGCCCTGGCCCACCGGGCGGCCCTGCCGACCTCACCGGTGCGGTGCAGCCTGCCGCCGCTGTGCACCAGGACACCCGGCTGGAAGAGCCGCAGATCGGCGCCGCCGAGGCCGGGGTACGAGGTGCTGAGCAACTGCCCGATCCGGTCGAGCCGGAACCCGTCGATGTGCTCGGTGGCCATGCGGCCGCCGATGTGAGGGGCGGCTTCCAGGACGCTGACGGTCACTCCCGCACTGGTCAGCTGATGAGCCGCGGCAAGTCCCGCGATTCCGGCTCCTACGATGACGACGTCCGCGTGGCGTGCGTGCTTGAGCACGTGTCCTCCCCGGGGTGGCGGTTCGGTGCGTGGGGGTGCGTGGGGGGCTCATGCCCTTAACAGGGCGGTGGAATACCCGCGTTCGGGCTACGAGCGTATGAGCGAGTGGCGGGGCGGGTCAGACGCGCGTGCGGGGGGTCACCGAAGCACGGGGTCGCACGCCCCGCCGCGGGCGGCTCCCGAAACCGGTGGCTCCGCCCCCGGGCCCCTGACGGGGGCTGACGCCCCCACACCCCGGTACGCGGCTGCTTCGCGCCGCGCGGAGCCGGGGCAAGCCCCGAACCCCTGACGGGACAGGCTCGGTTGCACGGGGGCTGAGGCCCCCACTCCCCCGGACGCGGCCACTTCGCGCCGGACGGGCCGCTGCGCAAGGCCGGCCGCGAGGCGCCCGGTGCCTTCCGGCCCGCCACGAAGGGGGACGCGCAGTGGGTCGTGTTCTGGGCGTAAAACGACTGAGCTTGCGAAGGAGAGCCCGGGGCACGATCCCCGGAGCGGCCCCAACGGCACGCGTGCGCGCACGGCTACCCCCAAAGGGCGCTCCCGGGGCGGGCCTAGGCACGCGCGCGCTCGCCGCCCCCGGGGCTCACCCCGCCGGGGCGGAGACCGGCTGCGGGGCTCACCCCGCCGGGGGGGGCGACCGCCCCGGGGCGGGGGCGAGGCACGGCCGGGGGGCTCACCTCGCGGAGGCGATGGCCGTGTCGATCGTGGGGAAGGCGAAGCGGAAGCCGGAGTTCAGGAGGCGGGCCGGGAGGACGCGTTGGCTGCCCAGGACGTCGGAGGCGAAGTCGCCCAGCGCGATCCGCAGCGCCGGGGCCGGGACGTGCAGGAAGGCGGGGCGGCGCAGGACGCGGCCCATGGCGGCGGTGACCTCGCGGTTGGTGACCGGGTCGGGGGCGGTGAGGTTCACCGGGCCGGCCAGCGACTCGGTGTCGAGGATGTGGCGCAGGGCGGCCACCTCGTCGTGCAGGGAGATGAAGCTCCAGTACTGCTCGCCGTTGCCCAGGCGGCCGCCCAGCCCCGCGCGGAACAGCGGGAACAGCCGCCCCCACGCGCCGCCCTCGCGCGCCACGACCAGCCCGGTGCGGGCGTACGCGACACGGATGCCCGCCTCCTCCGCGGCCGCCGCGGCCTCCTCCCACTCGACGCACACCGACGGCAGGAAACCGTCCCCGGCCGGAGCCGTCTCGTCCACCGCGCGCGACCCGGTGTCGCCGTAGTAGCCGAGCGCCGTCCCGCACAGCAGGACCTTCGGCGGGGTGTCCAGGGAGGCGACGGCCTCCGCGATCGCCGCCGTGCCGAGCACCCGGCTGTCCCGGATCTCCTTCTTGTACGCCTCGTTCCAGCGGCGCTCGCCGACGCCCGCGCCCGCGAGGTGGACGACGGCGTCGCAGCCGACCAGCCCCGCCGCGTCCACGTACTGCCGCTTGGGGTCCCACTCGACCTCGTCACCGGACTGCGCGGGGCGCCGCACCAGCCGGACCACCTCGTGTCCGTCGGACCGCAGTGAGCGGACCAGGGCCGTACCGATGAGACCGGTCGAGCCGGTGACCGCGATCCGAGCGATACCAGAACGTTTCATGGGCCTATCCTGCCCCGTGGCACAGTGTCGGTCATGACCACCCCGCTCATACGTCCGGCACGCCCCGAGGACGGCCCCGCCCTGGCGGAGATCGACCGCGACACCTGGTCGCCGCTGCACGCCGTCGCGCCGAAGCCGCAGCCGCCGTACGACCCGTTCTTCGACTCCGACCACGGCCCGCAGGACTACTTGGTGGCGGAGGACGGCGGCCGGCCGGCCGGATACATACGGCTCGTGCCTCCCACGCGCCTCGCCTGCAACGCGCATGTGCGGCAGATCCAGGGCCTGGCCGTCGCCGACCGGGCGCGCGGCCGGGGCCTCGCGCGGGCCCTGCTGCGCGCGGCGTTCGACGAGGCCGCCCGCCAGGGCGCCACCCGCATCACCCTGCGCGTGCTGGGCCACAACAAGCCGGCCCGCACCCTCTACGCGTCGGAGGGGTTCGTCGTTGAGGGCGTACTGCCGGGGGAGTTCTACCTGGACGGGCGGTACGTCGACGACGTCTTCATGGGCCGCAGCCTCTGAACGAGCGGCGTCACACCCCGAAACGGTCCCAGAGCCGCGGAAAGCGCTCCTCCAGCGCCGCGTCGTCGTCGAAGTCGAACGGCGTGCCCTCCGGCTCCGGGGCCTGCGGCGGGATGCCGAGGTCCGGCGCGACGGTGCCGGTCAGCTGCTCGTACGCCTCGTCCGCCGCGTACCCCAGCTCCTCGCCGTCCCCGTCGATCTCCTCGTCGAAGTCCTCCAGCAGCTCGGCGAGCGAGTCCGGGTCGTGCACCGCCCCCTCGAACACCTCCCGCCCCTGCCCGATCAGCCAGCAGCGGAAGTAGTCGAACGCGTCGTCGCTCGCGCCGCCCAGCAGCACGGCGGCCGCGCCCCACAGGTCCCAGGTGTACGCGCGGTTGTAGCGGGCCTCGAAGTGCCGGGCGAAGTCCAGCACGGAGTCCGGATCGAGCTGCAGCAGCCGCTCGACGAGTAGCTCGGCGTGGTCCTCGGGGTCGCCCTCGGCGGCCTCGCGGGTCGTGTCGATGATCTCCCAGAACTCCGTCTCGTCCATCACGGGACAAGCATCCTGGGTCAGGGGTGACAGTGCACGCGGAGCGGCCAAAATGAAACCGGACAGAGGATGTCTTATATGACGGGCATGGTGGTCGTATGACGAACGCCAAGACCCGCAGCATGCCCCTCGCCGGCACGACCGCCCTCGTCGCCGGCGCCACGCGCGGCGCCGGCCGCGCCATCGCCGTCCAGCTCGGCGCCGCCGGAGCCACCGTGTACGTCACCGGCCGCACCACCCGCACCCGCGTCAGCGAGGTCGGCCGGCCGGCCGAGACCATCGAGGAGACCGCCGAACTCGTCACCGCGGCGGGCGGCGAGGGCATCGCCGTCCCCACCGACCACCTCGTACCGGACCAGGTCCACGCGCTGGTCGCCCGCATCGACGAGGAGCGCGGACGGCTCGACGTCCTCGTCAACAGCCTCTGGGGCGGCGACCACCTGCTGAAGTTCGGCGTCGCGATGTGGGACACGGACCTGGAGGCCGGACTGCGCATGCTGGACCTCGGGATCCGCAGCCACGCCATCACCAGCAGCTGCGCGCTGCCGCTGCTCGTGCGCCACCCGGGCGGCCTGGTCGTGGAGATGACCGACGGAACGGCCGAGTACAACACCACCCGCTTCCGCGAGAACTTCTACTACGACCTCGCCAAGACCAGCCCCATCCGCATGGCCTTCGCCCTCGCCGAGGACCTGAAGGGCGTGGGCGGCACGGCGGTCGCGGTCACCCCCGGGTTCCTGCGCTCGGAGGAGATGCTCGACGCCTTCGGCGTACGGGAGGACAACTGGCGCGACGGGACGAAGAAGGACCCGCACTTCGCGATCGCCGAATCCCCGGTCTACGTCGGCCGGGCGGTCGCCGCGCTCGCCGCCGATCCCGGCCGCCACCGCTGGAACGGCCAGTCCCTCTCCAGCGGGCAGCTCGCCAAGGAGTACGGCTTCACCGACACCGACGGCTCGCAGCCCGACGCCTGGGGCTACTTCCTCGACGTCGTCCACGGCGGGAAGAAGGCGACCGCCGACGACTACCGGTAGAGCCGGGCCATCCGGTCCGCCGCCTCCGCGAACAGCGCCCGCAGCGGTTCCGGCTCCAGCACCTCCGCCTCGGGCCCGAGTGGGAGGAGCTGGCTGTAGGCGACCTCGTCCGACTCCACCGGCAGGGTCACCGTCACCCGGCCCTCCGCGTCCGGCGGACCGGCCGCCCGAAGCGCCTCGCGGGCGGCTGACCGGTCCGTCACGTACGGCAGGCGGCGCGCGCCGGCCTCCGTCAGCCGGACCACCACCTCCGTACGCAGGAGGGAGCGGGCGAACTCGGCCGCCCGCTCCTCCCAGAACCCCGGCAGGTCGAACTCCTCGTCCCGTACGAACCGCTCGTCGCCGAGCGCGACAGCCGTGAACCGGTCCACCCGGTAGACGCGGAACGACTCCCCGGCGCGGGCGCACAGGTACCAGACGCCCGCCTTGAGGACGAGGCCGTACGGGGCCAGCTCCCGTTCCACCTCCGCGTCTCCGCGGCGATAGCGCACCGACACCAGCCGGTCGTCCCACACCGCCTCCGCGATCGCCGGCAGCAGTTCCGGCGTCTCCGGCTCCTGGTACCAGCCCGGGGCGTCCAGGTGGAACCGCTGGGACGCCACCACCGGCGCGTCCCGCAGCGACGGCATCAGCGCGGCCGACACCTTCAGCCGGGCCGCCGACGCCGCGTCGTCCAGGCCCATCTCGCGCAGCGCGCCCGGCACCCCGGACAGGAACAGCGCCTCCGCCTCGCTGCGCGCGAGGCCCGTCAGCCGCGTCCGGTAGCCGCCGATGAGCCGGTAGCCGCCCGCCCGGCCCCGGTCCGCGTACACCGGCACCCCGGCCTCCGACAGGGCCAGCGCGTCCCGCGTGATGGTCCGCTCCGACACCTCCAGCTCACGCGCCAGCTCGGCGGCCGTCATGGACGGCCGGGACTGGAGCAGGAGCACCATCTTGATCAGCCGGGCAGCGCGCATGTCCACATGATGCAGGAGGCCCCCCGCCCAAGCGGGGGGCCTCCCAACACCACCGGCCTTACAGGCCGTAGCGCTCGCGCGCGTCCTTCACCACGGAGGCCGGGACCTCACCGCGCTTGGCCAGCTGCGCCAGCGCCGCGACCACGACCGACTCGGCGTCCACGCCGAAGTGGCGGCGGGCCGCCTCGCGCGTGTCCGACAGGCCGAAGCCGTCGGCGCCGAGCGAGCTGTAGTCCTGCTCGACCCACTGCGCGATCTGGTCGGGGACCTGGCGCATGTAGTCGGTGACCGCGAGCACCGGGCCCGGCGCGTCGGCCAGCACCTGGCGGACGTACGGCACCCGCTCCTCGCCGCGCAGCAGGGCCGCGTCGGCCTCCAGCGCGTCGCGCCGCAGCTCGGTCCAGGAGGTCGCGGACCACACGTCGGCGGTCACGCCCCACTCGGCGGCCAGCAGCTCCTGGGCCTTCAGCGCCCAGTGGATCGCCGTACCGGAGGACAGCAGCTGGATGCGCGGCGCGTCGGCCGTGACGGGCGTGCCCTCCTTGAACCGGTACAGGCCCTTGATGATGCCCTCGTCCACGCCCTCCGGCTTGGCCGGCTGCGGCATCGGCTCGTTGTAGACGGTCAGGTAGTAAAAGACGTTCGGGTCCTCGCCCGGCGCGGTCTCGCCGTACATCCGGCGCAGACCGTCCTTGACGATCGCCGCGACCTCGTAGGCGAACGCCGGGTCGTACGTCAGCGCCGCCGGGTTGGTCGCCGCGATGACGGGGGAGTGGCCGTCGGCGTGCTGGAGGCCCTCACCGGTCAGCGTGGTGCGGCCGGCGGTGGCGCCGACGAGGAAGCCACGGCCGAGCTGGTCACCGAGCTGCCACATCTGGTCGGCCGTCCGCTGCCAGCCGAACATCGAGTAGAAGATGTAGAAGGGGATCATCTGCTCGCCGTGCGTGGAGTACGCGGTCGACGCGGCGATGAAGTCGGCCATCGAGCCGGCCTCGGTGATGCCCTCGTTGAGGATCTGGCCGTCCTTGGCCTCGCGGTAGTACATCAGCTGGTCGCGGTCGACCGGCTCGTACGTCTGGCCCTTCGGCGAGTAGATGCCGAGCGAGGGGAACAGCGACTCCATACCGAAGGTGCGGGCCTCGTCCGGGACGATCGGGACCCAGCGCTTGCCGGTCTGATTGTCGCGGATCAGGTCCTTCATCAGGCGGACGAAGGCCATGGTCGTCGCGACCGACTGCTGGCCGGAGCCCTTGTCGAACGCGGCGAACGTCTTGTCGGCCGGCGCCGGCAGCGGGTCCAGGGCGTGCATGCGGCGCGCCGGGGCGGGGCCGCCGAGCGCCGCGCGGCGCTCCTGGAGGTAGCGGACCTCGGGGGAGTCGGCGCCGGGGTGGCCGTAGGGCACCTGGCCGTCGACGAAGGCGGAGTCCGGGATCGGCAGGCCCAGCAGGTCCCGCATGTCCTTGAACTCCTCCACCGACAGCTTCTTCATCTGGTGGTTGGCGTTCTTGGACTCGAAGCCCTTGCCGAGGGTGAAGCCCTTCACCGTCTGCGCGAGGATCACGGTCGGGGCGCCCTTGTGCTCCAGGGCCGCCTTGTACGCGGCGTACACCTTGCGGGGCTCGTGGCCGCCGCGGGAGTACTGGAAGCACTCGATGATCTTGTCGTCGGAGAGCAGCCTGCCCATCTCGACGAGGGCGGGGTCCTTGCCGAAGAAGTCCTCGCGGATGTAGGCGGCGTCACGCGTCTGGTACGTCTGGATCTGCGCGTCCGGTACCTCGCGCAGCCGGCGTACGAGCGCGCCGGTGGTGTCGAGCTGGAACAGCTCGTCCCAGGCGTTGCCCCACAGCGACTTCACGACGTTCCAGCCGGCGCCGCGGAACTGGGCCTCCAGCTCCTGCACGATCTTGAAGTTGGCGCGGACCGGGCCGTCGAGGCGCTGGAGGTTGCAGTTGATGACGAAGGTGAGGTTGTCGAGCTCCTCACGGGCGGCGAGCGCGAGGGCCGCCGTCGACTCGGGCTCGTCCATCTCGCCGTCGCCGAGGAACGCCCACACGTGGGAGTTCGAGACGTCCTTGATGTTCCGGTTGGTCAGGTAGCGGTTGAACCGCGCCTGGTAGATCGCCGACAGCGGGCCGAGGCCCATCGACACCGTCGGGAACTCCCACAGCCAGGGCAGGCGGCGCGGGTGCGGGTAGGACGGCAGGCCGTTGCCGCCCGACTCCTGGCGGAAGTTGTCCAGCTGCTGCGCGTTCAGCCGTCCGTCGAGGAAGGCGCGGGCGTAGATGCCGGGGGAGGCGTGGCCCTGGATGTAGAGCTGGTCGCCGGAGCCGTCCTGCTCCTTGCCGCGGAAGAAGTGGTTGAAGCCGGTCTCGTAGAGCCAGGCGGCGGAGGCGAAGGTGGCGATGTGGCCGCCGACGCCGTACTTGGAGCCGCGGGAGACCATGGCGGCCGCGTTCCAGCGGTTCCAGGCGGTGATCTTCGCTTCCATCTCCTCGTCGCCGTCGAAGCCGTAGCCGGCCTCAGCGGCGGTGGGGATGGTGTTGACGTAGTCGGTTTCGAGCAGCTTGGGCAGCGCCAGACCGGCGCCCTCGGCGCGCTCCAGGGTGCGTCGCATCAGGTACGCGGCGCGGTGCGGCCCGGCGGCCTTGGCGACGGCGTCGAGGGACGCCTGCCACTCGGCGGTCTCCTCGGGGTCGCGGTCCGGCAGCTGGTCGAGCTCGCTCGGCTGGATGCGGGTGGGGTCGGTCATAGTCGCCGCCTTCCGGAGTCGAAGGGGTGTGGAGCCCTTGGTCTTGGCAGGACAGGGCGAGGGGACCTCTGTTGAAGTCCGCGGACGACTGTACGACCGTGATCGATGATCGATCAAAGTGTTGAGCCAAAAATCTTTCCCCAGAGCCCAAAGTCGGCATTCGGTGCCACAAAAATGGGCACCCGGTGCCTTGTTTTCGCAGGTGGGGACGCCGAATGAGCGCACCTGGCGCCCGATGAGCGGGGGGCGTGCGCCCCGGCGCACACCTAGGCGCGCGGGGCGCAGCCGAGGACGTGTTCCTTCACCAGGACCCCGATCCGGGGATCGCGGCGGCGGAAGGCCTGCACGAGCTCCTCGTGCTCCTCCGCGTACGACTTCTGTACGGTGCCGAGCCAGCGGATCGACAGTGCCGTGAAGACCTCGATACCGAGGCCCTCCCAGGTGTGCAGCAGCACGCTGTTGTGGGCGGCCCGCACCAGCTCCCGGTGGAAGCCCACCGTGTGCCGCACCTGCGCCGTACCGTCCGCCCGCGCGTCCGCCTCGTACAGCGCCGCCACGTGCGGCTCCAGGGCCGAGCAGTCCTCACCGAGCCGGTCCGCCGCCAGCTCGGCGGCGATCTGCTCCAGACCGGCCCGCACCGGATAGCTCTCCTCCAGGTCCGCCGCGGTGAGGTTGCGCACCCGTACGCCCTTGTTGGGCGCCGACTCGATCAGCCGGAGGCTCTCCAGCTCCCGCAGCGCCTCACGTACGGGCGTCTGGCTGACCGCCAGCTCGGTGGCGATGCGCCGCTCGACGATCCGCTCCCCCGGCTTCCAGCGGCCGCTGACGATGCCCTCCACGATGTGCTCGCGGATCTGCTCGCGCAGCGAGTGGACGACGGGCGGGGTCATGGGGGCTCCTTCGCTGCTGCGGCGGTCGATCGCCATTATTCCGCCCGGTCAGCCCGTACGGCTGCCCCGTGCGGGAGACGCCCGTCACGCGACGGCGCCCCCGGCCGGATGTGCTCCGGCCGGGGGCGCCGCTGTCGTACGCCTCAGAGACTCACAGGCCGAGGTCGACCTCGAACTCGCCCGCCTCCAGGATCGCCTTGACGGCCGTCAGGTAACGGGCCGCGTCGGCACCGTCCACCAGACGGTGGTCGTAGGAGAGCGACAGGTACGTCATGTCGCGCACCGCGATGGTCTCGCCCAGGTCCGGGTGGTTGATGACCACCGGGCGCTTGACGGTGGCACCGATGCCCAGGATGGCGACCTGGTTCGGCGGCACGATGACCGTGTCGAACAGCGCACCGCGCGAGCCGGTGTTGCTGATCGTGAAGGTGGCGCCGGACATGTCGTCCGGGGTGAGGCCGCCGCCACGGGCCTTGCCGGCCAGCTCGGCGGTCTTCTTGGCGATACCGGCGATGTTCAGGTCGCCCGCGCCCTTGATGACCGGGGTCATCAGACCCTTCTCGGCGTCCACGGCGATGCCGATGTTCTCCGAGTCGAAGTACGTGATCGTGCCCTCGTCCTCGTTGATCCGGGCGTTGATGACCGGGTGGGCCTTCAGCGCCTGGGCCGCCGCCTTCACGAAGAACGGCATCGGGGAGAGCTTGACGCCCTCGCGGGCGGCGAACGCGTCCTTGGCGCGGCCCCGCAGCTTCATCAGCTTGGTGATGTCGACCTCGACGACCGAGGTCAGCTGGGCCTGCGAGTGCAGCGCCTTCATCATGTTGTCGCCGATGACCTTGCGCATCCGGGTCATCTTGACCGTCTGGCCGCGCAGCGGGGACGCCTCCAGGGCCGGAGCCTTCGGGGCGGCAGCGGCGGCCGGGGCGGCGGGGGCCGGGGCAGCGGCGGCGGCCTTCGCGGCCTCGGCGGCGGCGATGACGTCCTGCTTGCGGATACGGCCACCGACGCCGGTGCCCTTGACGGACGCCAGGTCGACACCGTTCTCGGCGGCGAGCTTGCGGACCAGCGGGGTCACGTACGCGCCGTCCTCCGCCGACTGTGCGGCGGCGGGGGCGGGAGCGGGGGTTACGGGAGCCGCCGGGGCGGGGGCGGCCGGAGCCGGAGCCGGAGCGGCCGGAGCCGGAGCAGCGGCGGCGGGCGCGGGCTGCACCGGGGCCGGAGCGGGCGCCGGAGCGGCGGGCGCCGCCGGGGCCGGAGCGGGCGCCGGGGCTTCCTGAGCCGGGGCCGGGGCCTCGGCGGCGGGGGCCGGGGCAGCGGCGGGGGCCTGGGCGGCCGGAGCGGCACCCGGGGCACCGATGACGGCCAGCTTGGCGCCGACCTCGGCCGTCTCGTCCTCGCCGACCACGATCTCCAGCAGCACACCGGAAGCCGGGGCCGGGATCTCGGTGTCGACCTTGTCCGTGGAGACCTCGAGCAGCGGCTCGTCCTCCGTGACCTCCTCGCCGACCTCCTTCAGCCAGCGGGTGACGGTGCCCTCGGTGACCGACTCGCCCAGCGCGGGCAGGACGACGTCGGTGCCCTCGGCCGAACCACCGCCGGCGGCGGCCTCGGCGGTCGGGGCGGGGGCGGGGGCCTCGGCCTCGGTGGAGGGGGCGGCCTGCGGGGCCGGGGCCTCCTGCGCCGGGGCCTCCTGCGCCGGAGCCGGAGCGGCCTGGGCCTCGGCGGCGGCCGGAGCCGGAGCCTCGGCCGGGGCGCCCGTGCCGTCGTCGATGACGGCCAGTTCGGCGCCGACCTCGACGGTCTCGTCCTCGGCGACCTTGATGGAGGCCAGGACACCGGAAGCCGGGGCCGGGATCTCGGTGTCGACCTTGTCCGTCGACACCTCCAGCAGCGGCTCGTCGGCCTCGACGCGCTCGCCCTCGGCCTTCAGCCAGCGGGTGACAGTGCCCTCGGTGACGCTCTCGCCGAGCGCCGGCAGGGTTACGGAAACCGACATGGTTTCGGTTGCTCCTAACGAATTGCGGAAAGTGGTCGTCGCGCCCGGACTGAAGGCGTCAGTCGTGGGAGTGGAGGGGCTTGCCGGCCAGCGCCAGGTGGGCCTCGCCGAGCGCCTCGTTCTGCGTCGGGTGGGCGTGGATGAGCTGCGCGACCTCGGCCGGCAGCGCCTCCCAGTTGTAGATCAGCTGCGCTTCGCCGACCTGCTCGCCCATGCGGTCACCGACCATGTGGACGCCGACCACGGCACCGTCCTTGACCTGGACGAGCTTGATCTCGCCCGCGGTCTTGAGGATCTTGCTCTTGCCGTTGCCCGCGAGGTTGTACTTCAGGGCGACGACCTTGTCCGCGCCGTAGATCTCCTTGGCCTTGGCCTCGGTGATGCCGACGGAGGCGACCTCGGGGTGGCAGTACGTCACCCGGGGCACGCCGTCGTAGTCGATCGGAACGGTCTTCAGACCGGCCAGACGCTCCGCCACCAGGATGCCCTCGGCGAAGCCGACGTGCGCGAGCTGGAGGGTCGGGACGAGGTCGCCCACGGCCGAGACGGTCGGCACGTTCGTGCGCATGTACTCGTCGACGAGGACGTAGCCGCGGTCCATCGCGACGCCCTGCTCCTCGTACCCGAGACCGGCCGAGACCGGGCCGCGGCCGATGGCGACGAGCAGCACCTCGGCCTCGAAGGTCTTGCCGTCCGCCAGGGTGACCTTGACCCCGTTGTCGGTGTACTCGGCGCTCTGGAAGAACGTACCGAGGTTGAACTTGATGCCGCGCTTGCGGAAGGCGCGCTCAAGAAGCTTCGAGCTGTTCTCGTCCTCGGCCGGGACGAGGTGCTTCAGGCCCTCGACGATCGTGACGTCCGTGCCGAAGGACTTCCACGCGGAGGCGAACTCGACGCCGATGACGCCGCCGCCCAGGATGATCGCGGACTCCGGGACCCGGTCCAGGGTCAGCGCGTGGTCCGAGGAGATGATGCGGTTGCCGTCGATCTCCAGGCCCGGGAGGGACTTCGGTACGGAACCGGTGGCGAGGAGGACGTGCCGGCCCTCGACCCGCCGGCCGTTCACGTCGACGGAGGTGGGGGAGGACAGCCGGCCCTCGCCCTCGATGTAGGTCACCTTGCGGGAGGCGACCAGACCCTGCAGGCCCTTGTAGAGGCCCGAGATCACGTCGTCCTTGTACTTGTGGACGGCCTTGATGTCGATGCCCTCGAAGGAGGCGAGGACGCCGAACTGGTCCGCCTCGCGGGCCTGGTCCGCGATCTCACCGGCGTGGAGCAGGGCCTTGGTGGGAATGCATCCGTTGTGCAGGCAGGTGCCGCCGAGCTTGTTCTTCTCGATCAGTGCGACGTCCAGGCCCAGCTGCGCACCCCGCAGGGCCGCGGCGTACCCGCCACTGCCACCGCCGAGGATCACTAGGTCGAAAACGGTGCTGGCGTCGTTCGCCACGTCACGTCCTCCATGCATGTGCGCCGGTCGCCGGTCGCGGGCGACCGGGCGGCGGCTGGTGTTCGGCCGCTGTTTCTTCGGCCCTGTGGTGGGGGCCCTGTCCTGCCGAGAACCCATCTTCGCACTTGTTGCCGGAGCGCGGGACGCGGGGCCGGGGTGTGAGACGGCGGATCGTCCGTCCCGGCGGACCCGCGGTGCGTACGAAGGTACGGATTCCGTCGTGGTCCCGGCGAAAGCCCACGGCCCCGGATCGTCCGTCCGGGGCCGCGGGTCTCACGCGTGGATCAGCCGAGATCCCCGGCCGCCGTGCGCTCCGCGAGCCTCACCAGGGTGCGGACCGCCGAGCCCGTGCCGCCCTTCGGGGTGTAGCCGAAGGGGCCGCCCTCGTTGTAGGCCGGGCCCGCGATGTCCAGGTGGGCCCAGGCGATGCCCTCGCCGACGAACTCCTTCAGGAACAGGCCGGCCACCAGGCCGCCGCCCATCCGCTCGCCCATGTTGGCGATGTCGGCGGTCGGGGAGTCCATGCCCTTGCGCAGGTCCGCCGGGAGCGGCATCGGCCAGGACTGCTCGCCGACCTCCTCCGCGATCTCGTGGATCGAGGTGCGGAAGGCGTCGTCGTTGGCCATGATGCCGAAGGTGCGGTTGCCCAGCGCCAGCACCATCGCGCCGGTGAGCGTCGCCACGTCGACGATCGCGTCCGGGTTCTCCTCCGAGGCGCGGGTGAGCGCGTCGGCGAGGACCAGCCGGCCCTCCGCGTCGGTGTTCAGCACCTCGACGGTCTTGCCGCTGTACATGCGCAGCACGTCACCGGGGCGGACGGCGGAACCGGACGGCATGTTCTCGGCGAGCGCCAGCCAGCCGGTGACGTTCACCCGCAGGCCCAGGCGGGCGGCCGTGACGACGGCGGCGAACACCGCGGCCGCGCCGCTCATGTCGCACTTCATCGTCTCGTTGTGGCCGGCCGGCTTCAGGGAGATGCCGCCCGAGTCGTACGTGATGCCCTTGCCGACCAGGGCCAGGGTCTTCTCCGCCTTGGGGTGCGTGTACGCGAGCTTCACCAGGCGCGGACCGTGCTCCGAGCCCTGGCCGACGCCCAGGATGCCGCCGTACCCGCCCTTGACGAGCGCCTTCTCGTCGAGGACCTGCACCTTGATGCCGTGCTCCTTGCCGGCCGCGGTGGCGATGGCCGCGAAGGACTCGGGGTAGAGGTCGTTCGGCGGGGTGTTGACCAGGTCGCGGGCGCGGTTGATCTCCTCGGCCAGCGCGATCGCGCGCTCGGCCCCCGCCTTGTACGCCTTGTCGCGCGGCTTGGCGCCCAGCAGCGCCACCTCGGCGAGCGGGGCCTTGGCGTTGCCGCCCGCCTCGCCGTCCGTGGCGGACCGGTAGGCGGTGAAGGCGTACGCGCCCAGCAGCGCGCCCTCCGCGATCGCCTCGGCGTCCTCCACCGCCTCGATCGGCAGGGCGAACGCGGCCTTCTTCGTACCGCTCAGCGCGCGGGCCGCGCAGCCGGCGGCACGGCGCAGCGCCTCGGCGTCGTACGCCTCGTCCTTCTCCGGTGCCGTGCCGAGCCCCACCGCGAGCACGACCGGGGCCTTCAGCCCGGACGGCGAGGGCAGCTTGGTCACCTCACCCTCGGCACCCGAGGCACCGAGGGTCTCCAGGACGGTGGCGAGCTTTCCGCCGAACGCCTTGTCCACGGCCTCGGCGCCCGCTGCGACAACGAGTCCCTTGCCGCCCCCCGGGCTCTTGGCGACGCCGACGACGAGAGCGTCGGCGCGCAGTGTCGCCGCGCCGGCGGTGCTGAGAGTGAGAGCAGTCACGGTGGTGAAATCTCGCTTCCGATTGAGTTCTGAGGCGGTCGAGGGGTGGGACGACCGGGTCCTGCGGCATCGTAAGTCGCGCCCGGGAAACACCGGGAACGAGCCTACGCTTGCCGTCCCGTTTCGCTCACGGCGGCGGCAATTCACTCATCCGTGGCGTCTCCTCAACGTTTGCTACGTCAACCGATGAGAGCTGCGTCACACTCCCTGCAATTGCGCAAGGGAGCAACGTACCGCTTTGCATCATCTCCACAGATCCTCCCAGTGCCCGCATGCGCGCGGAGGACCCACAAGGGGGGAAGGCATATGCACACATTCGGACTCCGGGGCGGCAGAGCGGCGGGGGCGCTGCCGGCCGTGACGCTGCTCGCCACGGCCCTGCTCGCCACGGCCGTTCCGGCCGCTCCGGCCGCGGCGGCCCCGCTCGCGCCGCGGATCGACCTCACGGTGCTGGTCGTGGACGACGGCGGCGGCGCGGTCGGGGCGATCACCTCCGAACTGAGCGGCTCCGGCGTCCCGTACCGCACGGTCCGCCTCACCGACCCGGCACGCCCCGTCATCGACGCCGCGTTCCTCGCCGACACGGTCGACGGGCGGCCCCGCGCCAAGTACCAGGGCGTGGTGCTGCCGGACGAGGCGCCGGGGGGCCTGGCGGCCGCGGAGCGGGCCGCCCTCACCGCGTACGAACGCGCGTACGCCATCCCCCAGGTGGACGCCCACACCTGGGCCCACCCGGGCGTCGGCCTCGACTACACCAGTGAAGGCGGCCGCTCCGGCGTCATGGACGGGGTCCGCGCCGAGCTCACCCCCGCCGGGAAGGCGGGCCCCTTCCGGTACCTGGACGGGCCGGTCACCTTCGAGGACAACGACCCGGACATCGCCGAGAGTTACGGGTACGCCGGCCGGCCTCGCGAGGGCTTCACCAGCTACCTCGACGTCCCCACCGAGGACGGCGGCCGCGCCGGCCTCATCGGGGAGTACGCCCGCGACGGCCGGCGCGAACTGGTCGTCACCTTCGCCTACAACCAGCACCAGCGGCAGTTCCGGGCCCTGGCCCGCGGCATCGTGGAGTGGCTGACGGGAGGCGTCCACCTCGGGCAGAACCGCAACTACCTGTCCGTCCACGTCGACGACGTCTTCGCCCCCGACGCCCGCTGGGACACCGAACGCAACTGCACGCCCGGCGACTTCGACTGCGCCGACGGCGACGGTGAGGGCACCGAGCCGATCCGGATGACCGCGGCCGACGCCGAGTACGCCGCCCAGTGGCAGCGCTCCGCCGGCTTCACCCTCGACATGGTCTACAACGCGGGCTCCGGCGAGGAGTGGAAGGCCCAGAACGGCGGCAGCGACCCGCTCACCGCCCGGCTGCTGGCCGACCGCGCCCAGTACCGCTGGGTCAACCACACCTACACGCACCCGTTCCTCGGCTGCGTCCAGGACACCTCCACCGTCCCGTGGACCTGCGCCAAGGACGCGTACGGGAACACCCGCTGGATGAGCCGCGCCGAGATCGCCGCCCAGATCCGCGACAACCACACCTGGGCCGTGAACCGGGGCATCGCCGTCGACCGCACCGAACTGGTCACCGGCGAGCACTCCGGCCTCAGGACCCTCCCGCAGCAGCCCGCCGACAACCCGAACCTCGCCGGCGCCCTCGCCGACACCGGCGTGAAGTGGATCGCGAGCGACAACTCCCGCGAGCCCCGGCAGCGACCCGTCGGCGCCGCGAACACCGTCCCGCGCCACCCGGTGAACGTGTACTACAACGTCGGCACCGCCGCCGAGATGACCGACGAGTACAACTGGATCTACACCTCCAAGGAGGACGGCGGCAGCGGCGTCTGCGAGACCGACCCCGCCTCCACCTGCCTCGACGAGCCGCTCGACGTCACCACCGGGTACACCTCGTACATCGTGCCGCAGGAGGCCCGTATCGCCCTCGGCCACGTCATCGCCAACGACCCCCGCCCGCACTACGTCCACCAGTCCAACCTCGCCGAGGAACGCCTCCTCTACCCCGTCCTCGACAAGGTCCTCGCCGACTACCGCGCCCTGTTCGCCGACAACACCCCGCTCATCAACCCCCGCCACCGCGACGCCGGTACGGAACTGGCCCGCCGCGCCGCCTGGGACAAGGCCCTAGCGGCCGGCAAGGTCACCGCGTACCGCATCGGCACCACCGTCACCGTCAAGGCGCCTGCCGGAGTGACCGCGCCCGTCACCGCACCCGAGGGGACCCGCAAGCAGCAGCTGATCGGTACGACGGCGTTCGGCACCCCGTACGCCGGCGCGCGCTCCGCCTGGACCGCGCCCGACACCCTGCAGTCGGCGGTCACCCTCACGCTGCCGACCGCCTGACCAGCTCACTTCCGGGGGGAAACCGATGCCGACCACAGGCCGCCACGTCACCATGCTCACCGAAGGCACCTATCCGCACGTCCACGGTGGCGTCAGCACCTGGTGCGACCAGCTCGTCCGCGGCATGCCCGAGGTCGACTTCCACGTCCTGGCACTGACCGGCAGCGGCCGCGAACCGGTCACCTGGGAGCTGCCGCCCAACCTCTACCGGCACACCTCGTTCCCCCTGTGGGGCCCGGCCCAGGGGCGCTCCCTGCCCCTCATCGGCCGCGAGCGGCGCCGCTTCACCGACACGTACGAACGCTTCCTGCTGTCGATACTCGACCCGTCCGCCGGCTGCGACTTCGCCGAGAACCTGTACGCCCTCGCCTTACTCGCCCGGCGCGGCAGGCTCTCGGCGGCCCTCCGCTCCGAGTCCGTCCTCCGCTCGCTGATGTGGATATGGACCATGCCGCACCTGAAGACGGCGGCCGCCCGCCCCACCGTCCACGACGCCCTGACCGCCACCGACCTCCTCGAACACGCGCTGCGCCCGCTCGCCGCCCGCATACCCGACGACTGCGTCGCCCACGCCGTCTCCAGCGGCCTGGCCACCCTCCCCGCGCTCGCCGCCCAGCACTTCGACGGCGTACCGTTCCTGCTCACCGAACACGGCATCTACCTGCGCGAGCGCTACCTCGGCTACCGCAGCGCCGCCCAGAGCTGGCCCGTCAAGGCCCTGATGCTCGGGTTCTACCGGGAACTCAACACCCTCGGCTACCGCAAGGCCGACCTCATCACCCCCTGCAACCAGTACAACCGGCGCTGGGAGGAGCGCGGCGGCGCCCCCGCCGACCGCATCCGCACCGTCTACAACGGCGTCGACCCGCACGCCTTCCCCCTCGCCGGACCCGAACCGGCCCTGCCCACGCTCAGCTGGTGCGGCCGTATCGACCCCATCAAGGACCTGGAGACGCTCATCCGGGCGTACGCCATCGCCCGCGCCGAACTCCCCGAGCTGCGGCTGCGGTTGTTCGGCCCCGTCCCGGCCGGCAACGAGGACTACCGGACGAAGCTGGAGAAGCTCGCCGCCGAACTCGGCGTCACCGACGGCATCAGCTACGAGGGCCGGGTCTCCGACGTGGCGAGCGCCTACGCGGCGGGCCACCTGGTGATGCTCTCCTCCATAAGCGAAGGGTTCCCCTTCTCGCTCATCGAGGCCATGTCGTGCGGGCGGGCCACCGTCTCCACCGACGTCGGCGGCGTACGGGAGGCGGTCGGCGACACCGGACTGGTGGTGCCGCCCCGCGAACCGGCCGTCATGGCCGAGGCCGTGCTGACCCTGCTGCGCGACCACGAGCGGCGCGCCGGACTGGGGCGGCGGGCCCGGCAGCGGGTCGTCGACCAGTTCACGCTGAGCCGCTCCGTCGACGGCTTCCGCCGCATCTACCTGGAGCTGGCCGGACACCCCCAGCCGGAGCCTCAGCGGATCGACGCCGACGACTGGACCCTCCAGCTGCGGATCACCGACCCGTGGCGCGACCTCGTCACCGAGGAGGCGGCCTGATGAGCGGCTCCCTGTGGCTGAAGGCCGAGTCCGCCGGACTCGACACCCTGCCCGCCGTCCCCCGCCCCCGGCCCCGCTGGGCCGCCGCCGACCCCATCGACGAACTGACCACCCGGCTGGAGGACGTGATAGCGGCCGCCGTCCACCCCGACGAGATAGCCGCCATCCTCGAATCCGACGGCATGACGGACGATCACATACGGCTCACCTACGGCCGGGAGGACTCCTTCGCCCTCGCCGAGGACCTCTACGCGCGCGTGGAGCGGCGTTTCACCGAACCCGAAGGCCCGCCCACGGACCTGTGGCACACCGGCCTCGGCGGGTGCCTCCTGCGCGGCCTCGTCTTCGCCCTGCCCGGCCTCGCCTATGTGCTCGGCGCCCCGCTCCTGGCCGGCCCGCCCGGCCCGCTCGGGCTGCCCGCCGGCACCGTCCCGCTGCTCGCCGGGGCGGTCACCGGCTGGGTGTGGAACCAGGCCCTGTCCCACCGCGCCTACTCCTGGCTGGGTCTGGGCGACCGCCGCGCCGCCGCCCGCACGCTGCTGCGCGGCGCCCCGGCTGGCGCCCTGCTCGGCGCCCTGGTGGCGGTGGCCGCGGCCGGGCCCGGGGAGTGGGGCGGCGCCGTGTTCGCGGCCGGTCAGGCCGTGTACCTGGGCGCCGCGACCGTCCTGCTGGTCCTGGACCGGGAGCGGGCGCTGCTGGGCGCGCTGGCACCGCTGATCGCCGGCACGCCCGCCGCCCACTGGGTCGGCCTCCCCGACCCGGTGCGGGCGGCCCTGCTCGGCACCTCCCTGGCCGTGGCGGTCGTCCTCGCGTGGCGGGAGCTGCGGCCCGGGAGGAGCCATGCCGGGGAGCGGGGGAGGGCCGAGCCCCGGCTCGCCGCGTCCGTGCCGTACGGGCTGTTCGGCCTCGGTACGGGCGGGCTCGTCCTGTACGCCGCGATCGGCGACGTCCTCGCCGAAGGCGCCGGGGCGTCCGCGGCGGGGGCCCCGGTGGCGGGGGCCTCGGTCGTCGGGCCCACCGCCGTGGCGCTCACCCTGTCCATGGGGCCCGCCGAGTGGCTGCTGCACCGGTTCCGCAGCGAGAGCCGCGCCGGGCTGCGGGCCGCCACCAGCTCCCGCGCCTTCCGCCGCGCCACGGCCACCACGCTCGCGCTGTGCCTCACCGTCTACCTGGCGGTGCTGCTGGCCCTCGCGGTGACGGGCACACTGCTGTGGCCGGGCGCGCCGGACATCGGCGGAATCCGGCTCGCGTCACTGCTCCTGATCGGTACGGTGCTGTGGGCGGCCCTGCTGCTCCAGTCGTTCGGGGCGGTGCTCAGCGCGGCGCTGGTGTGCGGGGCGGCGACCGGGGCGCAGACGGTGGCACTGGTGACCGGGGCGGGTGACCCGCGGCTGGTCGGCGCGGGCGTCGCCGGGGCGGCCGCCGTGGTGCTGGCCGTGCTGGGCTGCGTCCTGCTCGGGCGGGCGACCGCACACCGTACGTAGACAGACGAAGGATGCGCACGTGGACCTGCTGGTGCCCTACTACGAGCACCCCGCCGCCCGCCCCGCCGAATGGGACGCGATCATCGCCTCGGCGCCGCTGCTGTACGGGGTGATCCTCAACCCCGCGAGCGGCGCGGGCCGGGCGCCCGACCCCGCGTTCGTGACCGTCGCGGACCGGCTCCGGGCGGCCGGGGTGTGCGTCCTCGGCTACACCGACACCGACTACGGCCGCCGCCCGCACGCCGACGTCCTCACCGACCTGGTCCGCCACCGCGACTGGTACGGCGCCGACGGCGCGTTCCTCGACCAGGTGCCGACCGAGCCCGGGGCCGCCCCGCACTACCGGCGCCTGGCGGTGGCCGCCCGCGCGGCGGGCGCCGCCACCGTCGTCCTCAACCACGGGGCCCACCCCGACCCCGCGTACGCCGAACTGGCCGAACTGCTCGTCACCTTCGAGGGCCCCTGGGACACCTACCGCGACCTGGACCTGCCGGTCGCCGACCACTACTGCCACCTGGTCTACGCGGCCCCGCCCGACGCCCGGGTCACCACCCGCGTGCGGTGCGCGGTCCCCGGCGCCGGGGCACACCCGTGGGGCACCCTCCCGCACGTCCTGGAGTGCCGCTCGTGATCCGCCGCGCCCCCCTCCTCCTCGCCGCCCTGGTCCTGGTGCTGGCCGGCTGCACGAGCACGTCCGACGACGAACCCGGCCCCCGGCGGGACCGCTGGCAGCCCACGCCCGGCCAGGCGTGGCAGTGGCAGCTCAGCGGCCGGCTCGATCCGACCGTAGACGTGCCGGTGTACGACATCGACGGCTTCGACCACCCGGCGTCGACCGTCGCCGACCTGCACCGGCGCGGCCGCAAGGTGATCTGCTACCTGTCCACCGGGGCGTGGGAGGACTGGCGCCCGGACGCCGCGAGGTTCCCGAAGTCCGTGATCGGCAAGGGCAACGGCTGGGAGGGCGAGCGGTGGCTCGACATCCGCCGCACGGACGTCCTCGAACCACTGATGGCGGCCCGCCTCGACATGTGCCGCGACAAAGGGTTCGACGCGGTGGAGCCCGACAACATGGACGGCTACGCCAACCGCACCGGTTTCCCCCTGACGGCCGCGCACCAGCTGCGCTACAACCGCCTCATCGCCCGCCTCGCGCACGAGCGCGGCCTCGCGGTGGGCCTCAAGAACGACCTCGACCAGATCCCGCAGCTGCTGGACGACTTCGACTTCGCCGTCAACGAACAGTGCGCGGAGCACGACGAGTGCGCCGCCCTCAGCCCGTTCATCGAGGCGGGCAAGGCGGTGTTCCATGTGGAGTACGAGCTCAGCCCGCCGGAGTTCTGCGCGGAGGCGGAACGGCTGCGGATGAGCTCGATGCTGAAGCGGTACGAGCTGGGCGCCTGGCGCCGACCCTGCTGAGCCCTACGACGGGGCCCTACGACGGGCCCCTACGACGGGCCCCTACGACGGGGCGGCGTCGCCCTAGGACGGGCTGACGTTCTCGGCCTGCGGGCCCTTGGGCCCCTGGGTGACGTCGAACTGCACCTTCTGGCCCTCGTGGAGCTCCCGGTAACCGGTGGAAGCGATGGCCGAGTAGTGCACGAACACGTCGGGGCCGCCGCCGTCCTGCTCGATGAAACCGAAGCCCTTCTCCGGGTTGAACCACTTCACAGTGCCAGTAGCCATGGTGATCGATCTCCTTCTTCGTTCACCCGCCGACTACCGGGACCCACGCCACTCAAACACCCTTCAGCCGAAAGTCAGCACGATCAGCGCCGCCGTCGCCGCCGTCTCCTCCACCGCCCCGAACACATCGCCCGTCACCCCGCCGAAACGGCGCACACAGCGGCCTAGCAGCCACTGCGCCGCCCCCAGGGCCACCACCGCCGCCACGGCGTGCCGCAGCGCCCCGTAGGGGCCGTCCAGCGCGCCGCCCGCCCCCGCCGCGCACACCAGGACCAGCGCCGCCACCGCCACCGCCGACCGCACCGGGACCGTCCCCGCCACCACCGCGCCCAGCCCCTCGGGGCGGGCCGCCGGGACGCGGGTACGGGAGGCGAGGGTGAGCGCGAGGCGGGCGACCGTGCCGGCGACGGCCGCGCCGGTCATCCCGTACGCCCAGCCGCCCGACCCGTACAGCTGGTACAGCGCCGCCACCTGGGCGAGCAGCGCCAGCAGCAGGGTGATCACCCCGAACGGACCGATGTCCGACTGCTTCATGATCCGCAGCGCGTCCTCGGCGGGTTTCCCGCTGCCCAGCCCGTCCGCGGTGTCCGCGAGCCCGTCCAGGTGCAGGCCCCGGGTCAGTACGGCGGGTACGGCCGCCGACGCCACGGCGGCGAGCAGCGGGCCCGAGCCGAGCAGCAGGAACAGCCCGCCGGCGGCCGCCGCGGCGAGCCCCACCACCAGGCCGGCGAGCGGCGCCCACAGCATTCCGGCGCGGGCCGCCTCCCGGTCCCAGCGGGTCACCCGCACGGGCAGCACGGTCAGGGTCCCGAAGGCGAAACGTATGCCGTCGGCGCTCGCACGGGCGCGGGTACGGGTGCGGGAAATGGTCACCGCGCGCAGGGTAGTCGGTAGAACGCACGATCCTGGAGCGGGTGGGATGGGTCACTGGTTTTACCGCAACATCGTCGAACCGGGGAAGCTGCCCCTGCTCGTCGCCCTCGCCTCCTTCGTGCTGACCTTCCTGGCCACCCGCACCGTCACCAGGCTGATCCGGGCGGGCAGGGGGCCCTTCCGCAACGTCAGGCCCGGCGGGCTGCACATCCACCATGTGGTTCCCGGCGTCGTCCTCACCCTGATCGGTGGTTTCGGCTCCGTCGCGGTGGGACGGCACGAGGCCGGGGCCATCGCCTGCGCGGTGCTGCTGGGGATGGGCGCCGGGCTGGTGCTCGACGAGTTCGCGCTGATCCTCCACCTCGACGACGTCTACTGGACCGAACAGGGCCGCAAGAGCGTGGAGGTCGTGGTCCTCACCACCGCGCTGCTCCTGCTGGTCCTCGGCGGCTTCTCACCGCTGGGCGTCGACGAGGTCACCCCGGAGGAGCGGCAGGGCCGGGGCAGCCTGATCCTCACCATCGCGCTGAACTTCGTCTTCGTGCTCGTCGCCCTGTTCAAGGGCAAGTTCCGGATGGCGATCATCGGGCTGTTCGTGTGGCCCGTCGCCGTCTTCGGCGCGCTGCGCCTGGCCCGCCCCGGCTCGCTGTGGGCCCGCCGCCTCTACCGCAACAGGCCCAGGGCGCGCGCCAAGGCGGGGCTGCGGGCGTTCCACCACGACCGGCGCTGGGACACGGCCAGGCGCCGCTTTCAGGACCTGATCGCCGGCGCCCCCGACCGCGTACTGCCCTCGCGCCACCCGCCCGGCGACCGCCCACCGGACGACGGACCCGAGCGGCGCTGACGCCACGACACCACCGCGCAGACGACCAGCACCGCCGCGATCGCGGCCAGGTGCTCCTTGCCCGCGAGGTTGGACTTCACCAGCACCTCGACCACCATCGCCACGACCACCAGAGCGCCCGTCACCCACGCCCGGTGGCGCCGGCAGACGTACACCGCGAGCCCGACGACCGCCGCCGACGGCCCGGTGTCCACGACCTGCGCGTCCGAGGCCGGCAGGCCGAGCCCCAGCGGGGCGTCCGGGCCGAGCGCGATGCCGAGGCGCGCGTACATCGTCCCGGCGAGTGTCGCGGCGTACGCGATCAGCAGCGTACGCAGCCGGCCCAGGCAGATCTCCGCGATGCCGAACACCAGCAGGATCTGCGCCAGCGCGCCCCATACCGGCAGGTCGAGCGCCGGTACGAACAGCGACAGCGGGGTGCGCAGCAGCGCCAGCCACAGCGGGTCCTCGGCCCGCACCGAGCCGATGTTCTGCACCGGCCCGTACCCCCAGGGCTGGTTCTGTACGAGCTGGAAGAGCGCCGTGAGGCACACCGCGCCGAGCGTCATGGCGACAGCCCGCCACTTGCGCGTCACCAGTGCCGTCCGTACGGCCGCGTACAGCGCCCCCCACTCGCGGCGCGCGAACCGCCTCACCGGCGTCTGCCTTCCAGGTGCCGGTGCGTCCACTTGGGCAGGCCCGGTGCCTCCAGGAACCCCTCCGCGCGGCCTGCGGCCAGGCCGATGCGCAGCAGGTCGGAACTCTTCTCGAAGAGCATGAATCGCGGCTCCCAGATCGGTCGGTACTTGGCGTTGGCGCGGTACAGCGACTCGATCTGCCACCAGCGGGAGAAGAAGCTCAGCAGGGAGCGCCACAGTCGCAGCACGGGGCCCGCCCCGAGCCTCGCGCCACGTTCGAAGACCGACCTGAACATGGCGAAGTTCAGTGAGACCTGCGTGATCCCGGTCTCTCCGGCGCGCTGGAGCAGCTCGATGACCATGAACTCCACCAGGCCGTTGTCGGCGGTCCGGTCGCGGCGCATCAGGTCCAGCGACAGGCCCCTGGGCCCCCACGGCACGAAGGACAGCAGGGCCCGCGGTACGCCGTCGGCGTCGGTGCACTCCAGCATCACGCACCGCCCGTCGGCCGGGTCGCCGAGCCGTCCCAGAGCCATCGAGAAGCCCCGCTCGGTGGCGCCGTCGCGCCAGTCGTCGGCCAGCCGCAGCAGCTCGGCCATCTCGTCGGGCGGGATGTCCTCGTGGCGGCGGATGCGCACCTGGTACCCGGCGCGCTTGACCCGGTTGTACGCCTGGCGGAGGGTCCGCATCGCCCGCCCCTCCAGGGTGAACTCGGCCGTGTCGACGATCGCCTCGTCGCCCAGCTCCAGGGCGTCCATGCCGTGCCGCGCGTAGACGGTGCCCGCCTCCTCGCTCGCGCCCATCACGGCCGGGATCCAGCCGTGCTCGCGCGCCTGGGCGAGCCAGGGCTCGATCGCGCCCGGCCACGCCTCGGGGTCGCCGATCGGGTCGCCGGAGGCCAGGCAGACGCCGCCGACGACGCGGTAGGCGACGGCTGCCTTGCGGGTGGGCGACCACACGACGCTCTTCTCGCGGCGGAGGGCGAAGTAGCCGAGCGAGTCGCGCTCACCGTGCCGTTCGAGCAGCGCCCGCAGCTCCTGCTCGTCCCGCTCGCTCAGCGGGTCGACGGCCCGGCGGGAGCGGAACGCGGCGTAGAGCACGGCGATGAGCAGGAGCGTCGACATGATGTTGATGACGACGTCGACCCAGCCGGGTGTACGGATGTCCGGCGAGGTGTCGGTGGCCAGCGTGACCAGGCGCAGCACGCCGTACCGCCAGCGTTCGGGGAAACCGGCGCGGGCGGTGTCGGTGGCGGTGACCAGCAGCGCGGCGAGCAGGGACGTGACGAGCAGTCCGCCGACGGCGACCGCCGTGGCGAGCACCGGGTTGGAGCGGTCGCCCTTCGCGTAGAACTCCCGGCGGCCGAGCAGCAGTGCCAGGACGAAGGCGGCGGTCAGTGCCAGCGAGACCCAGTTCTGCGCGTGCTGCCGGATCTCGGGGAAGACCATCGCGACGGCGAACAGCAGCAGGAACAGCCCGGCGAGGACGAGGTTGAGGATCCACGCGGCGCGCTTGCGGCGGCGCATGGTGATCGCCAGGAAGAGCGTGAACGCGCCGGAGAAGAAGCCGGCGGTGAGCAGGTACGGCGTGAAGTAGTCGTCCGTGTTGTGCCGCCGCAGGTCCTGGCCGAAGGAGACCCAGACGGCGCCCAGGACGTTGAGGAACGCGACGACACGCAGGTACCAGACGGCGAACGCGGCGCCGCGGCGCGAACGGACGGTGCTGCCGGGGGCATCGTCGGACAACCGGGCATCTCCCATGAAACGCGATCATATGGGGCATCGCATGACATGGCGGGCCCACGGGTACGGCCGCCTCCAGGCGGCGGCCGTACCCCGTGGGCCGTGGGCGCCTCAGTCCTTCTCCGGCAGTTCGGCCGCGAACGCCGCGGCCGCCTGGACGAGGGGGAGCGCCAGCAGGGCCCCGGTCCCTTCGCCCACGGTGACGCCGTGGTCGAGCAGCGGATTGAGCGCCATCCGGTCCAGCGCCTTCGACTGCGCCGGCTCGCCGCTCACCTGGCCCGCCAGCCACCAGTCCGGCGCCCGGAACGCCGCCCGCTGCGCGACCAGCGCGCACGCCGCCGACACCACGCCGTCCAGGATCACCGGCATCCGCCGCACCGCGCTCTGCAGCAGGAACCCGGTCGTCGCCGCCAGGTCCGCCCCGCCGACCGCCGCCAGCAGCTCCAGCTGGTCGCCCAGGACCGGCCGGGCGCGGCGCAGCGCGTCGCGGACCGCCGCGCACTTGCGCATCCACGCCAGGTCGTCGATCCCGGCGCCGCCCCGGCCGGTCACCACCGAGGCGTCCGTGCCGCACAGGGCGGCGATCAGCGTGGCGGCGGGTGTCGTACCGCCCACGCTGAGGTCACCGAGCACGACCAGGTCGGTGCCCGAGTCGGCCTCCTCGTCGGCGATCGCCATGCCGAGGCGTACGGCCTGCTCGGCCTCCTCGGGCGTCAGGGCGTCCTCGATGTCGATACGGCCGCTGCCGCGCCGCACCCGGTGGCGCGCCACGTCGGCGGGCAGCAGCTCCGGGTCGCAGTCCACCCCGGCGTCCACGACACGCACCGGAACGTTCATCCGCCGTGCCAGCACCGCCACCGGGCTCGCCCCGTCCAGCACGGCGCGCACCAGCTCGTGCGTGCCGCCGGCGGGCCGCCCCGACACGTCCAGCCGCGCCACCCCGTGGTCGCCGGCGAACAGCACCACGCGCGGCTGCTCGATGGGCCGCACCGGAACGGCCCCCTGGGCGGCCGACAGCCACTCGCCCAACTCGTCGAGACGCCCGAGCGCACCGGGCGGCACGGTGAGGCGCTCCCGGCGTTCCTCGGCGTCCTGCCGCGTACCGCTGTCGGGGCGCTCGATCAGATCGGAGAAGTCGTCGAGATTCAGCCTGCTCATTCGAGGAACAGTACCGGTCATCCCCGCAGCACAAGAGCCTGCCCGGCGACCACCAGGAGCACGTGCTCGCACTCGTCGGCGAACGCCGCGTTCAGCCGCCCCAGCTCGTCGCGGAACCGCCTGCTCCCCGCGTCGGCGGGCACGATTCCCGCGCCCACCTCGTTGGTCACCGCGACGACCGTACGCGGTGTGGCGCGCACCGCCGCGACCAGTTCCGCCACCCGCTCGCGCAGCTCCCGCTCCCCTGTCTTGGCCCAGGTGTCGTCGTCCCAGGCCCCGACCCGGTCCATGGCGTCGGTCAGCCACAGCGACAGGCAGTCGATGAGCAGCGGCGGCCCGTCCTGCCGCAGCAGCGGGGCGAGCTCGCACGTCTCCTCGGTACGCCACGCCCCGGGCCGCCGGTCGCGGTGGGCGGTCACCCGGGCCGCCCACTCGGTGTCGCCGTCCCGGGCGCCGCTCGTCGCCACGTACACCACCTCGGGGAACGCCTCCAGGCGCCGCTCGGCCTCCAGGGACTTGCCCGACCGCGCCCCGCCCGTGACCAGCGTGCGCCGGGGGACGTCCGGCACCTCGTGGTACTCGCCCACGATCAGCGTCGACCCGTCCGGCACGGCCCGCGCCCCCGCGGCGGCCAGGCGCCGGTCCAGCTCGCCGCAGGACGGCACGTCGTGGTCCAGGTGCACCGCGACCACGTCGGTCGCCGGCCCGACGGCCCCGGCCGCCCGCAGCCGGGCCAGCCCGTCGGGCCGGGCCACCACGTCGGCGACCACCATGTCGTAGGGCCGCCGCACCTCGGCGACCCCGGCCGGGGCGCCGCCCGGCGGCAGGTACAGCAGGCGCAGCCCCTCCGGCGACGTCACCTCGTACCCGGTGCCGGGGGAGTCCATGGGCACGGCCCGCACCCGGTGACCGCTGATCAGCGTCAGCTCCCGCCCGTCCGGTACCCGCCCGGCCGCCGGCAGCCCGGCCGGCAGTTCGAGCGCCGGCCCGTCGTGCGGATGGGTCAGCAGCACCTGCCGTACGCCGGTCAGCGAGTGCCCCGCCCGGGCGGCGGCCAGCGCGGCGCCGGGCGTCAGGTCGAGCAGCAGTGCCCCGTCCACCAGCAGCGCGGTGGCGGCGCGTGCCCGGGTGCCGCGGGCGGTCGCGCACGAGGCGCAGGGGCAGTCGGGGCGGGGCAGGCCGTCGGGGGCGCCGGTGCCGAGCAGAGTCACTTCCACGGGACGATCCTCCCGCGTCCCCGCGCGGGCTGCGCGCCCGGCTACGCTGCGGGCAGGAAACCGATCATCTGGAGGCCCACATGGCATGGACGTGGCGGTTCGAGCGGTCCGACGGCACGGAGGTCCAGCCGGCGGTCGAGCCGGAGGAGTTCACCACCCAGGGCGACGCGGAATCGTGGGTCGGCGAGTACTGGAAGGACCTCAAGGACGGCGGCGCCGACCAGGTCGTCCTCTTCGAGGACGACACGAAGATCTACGGTCCGATGAGCCTCCACGCGGAAGACGCGGCGCAGGGCTGACCCCGCCGGCGGGGCCGGCGCCCACCGCCGGCCCCGCCCCGCCTCCCCGCTCCCGCCCCGCTTTCCGGGTGCGGGTGGCGTCAGATCTCGCCCAGCGTGACCCGTGCCGTCGCCGGGCGCCCGCCACGGGTGTACGTCACCGTCACCTCGTCGCCCGGTTTCAACGACGCCAGCGCCTCCAGCAGGGACGTCATGGTGGTGATCGCCTCGTCGTCCAGCTTGGTGATGATGTCGCCCGCCCTGAGGCCCGCGTCCGCCGCGGCGCCTCCCCGGGCCACCTCGACGATCGCGACGCCGCCCGGCTGGTAGTCGTCGGTCAGGACGGTACGGCCGGTGATGTTGAGCGCCGCCCGGCCCGAGTCGGTGACGCGGCCCGTCCTCACGATCTGGTCGGCGACCGTGCGCACCATGGAGGCGGGGATCGCGAAGCCGATGCCCGGCGCCTGGCTGCCGCCCAGGTCCGGGTCCGCCGCCGCGAGCGTCGGGATGCCGATGACCTCGCTGTCCAGGTTGACCAGCGCGCCGCCGCTGTTGCCCGGGTTGATCGCCGCCGACGTCTGGACCATGTTGCCGATCGTCGCGCCCGTGCCACCGCCCGACCGGCTCTCGCTGACGGTGCGTCCGGTCGCGGAGACGATGCCCTGGGTGACGCTGCCGGACAGGCCGAGCGGTGAGCCCATGGCCAGGACGATTTGGCCCACCTCCACCTTGGACGAGTCGCCGAACGTCGCCGGCTTCAGCCCGTCCGGGGGGCGGTCCAGCTTGATGACGGCCAGGTCCTGCTCCGGATAGCTGGAGACCAGCTTGGCGGAGAGGGCCTCCTCGCCCGTCGCCACGGTGACCCGGAAGGTCCTCTCGCGGCCGATGACGTGCGCGTTGGTGACGATGTGGCCCCGGTCGTCGTAGACGACGCCGGAGCCGAGGCTCGCCCGCGCGTCGATCTGCACGACCGACGGCAGGACGTTCCTGATGGCGGTCCGGTAGTCGTCCTCCAGCTCGGCCGCCCGCGCGTTTCCGGCCGGCCGGGGCTCCTGCGGCTCGGCCGCGGCCCTTCCGGCGGGCGGCGAACCGGCCGAACAGCCGCCCACCAGGGCGGCCGCGCAGGCCACGGAGGTCAGGGGCGCGAGCACACGAAGGGCATCCATGTCCGGAGTATCCCTTTCGCCCCCCCGATGCGGCGCCCGCTGCGCACCCGATCAGGGGGCCGCCCCGGGCTTCAGCCCCGCACGCCGCACAGGTGCAGCAGCGCCGCCACCCGGCGGTACGGCTCCGTACGCCCCGCCCGGTCCTCCGCCGCCAGCAGCCGCTCCAGCTCCTCCGCGGCGGGCAGCCCCACCTCGTTCGGTACGTTGTCGGTGAAGACCCGCACGCCGTACCAGGCCCGGAGCGGCGCCGCGATCCCCGCGAGCGTCGCCGTCAGTGTCTCGAGCCGGTCGGCCCGCACCGGCGGTCCCGGCCTGTCGATGTCGCTCTCCGACTCGAACGCCGCCAGCGCCCCCGACCAGTCCCCGGCCAGCCCCGGCCGCATGGCCAGCGCGTCCGCGTTCCGCACGAGCAGCGACAGCAGACCGCCCGGCGCGAGCATCCGGGCGAGCCCCGCCAGCACGGCGTCCGGCTCCTCCGCGTGCATCAGCACGCCGTGGCACAGCACCACGTCGAAGCTGCCCGGCAGGAAGTGCACGCCGGTCTCCCGGCCGTCCCCCTCGATCAGCCGGACCCGCTCCCGGATACCGGCGGGTTCGGACGCCAGCGCCTCGCGGGCCCCCTTCAGCATCTCGGGGTCGGACTCCAGGCCCGTGATGGTGTGTCCGGCACGGGCCAGGCGCAGCGCCTGCGTGCCCTGCCCCATGCCGACGTCGAGTATCCGCAGCCGCTGCCCCACCGGGTAGCGGGCGGCTATCTGTTCGTCCAGCTGGCGGGCGACGAGCTCCTGGCGGACCGTGGTGCGCAGTCCGCCGAGCCCGTCCAGCCAGTCCCCCGACGCGCCTCCGAAGCCGGAGACCAGGGTGCTCAGGGCCGCTCTCCGCGCTTGACCTGCGGCTTGGGCAGCCGCAGCCGGCGCAGCTGGAGCGTACGCATCAGGCCGTACGCCACGGCGCCGCGCTTCGGCTCGTTCGGGAAGCGGGCGGCGAGCTGCTTCTTCAGCCGGAGCCAGATGCCGACCGAGTCCACGATGATCAGGGCGATCACGGCGAGCCACAGCAGCAGGGCGATGTTCTTCAGCTGCGTGGACGGCAGGCTGGACAGGATCAGGATCACGACCGCCAGCGGCAGGAAGAACTCGGCGACGCAGAAGCGGGAGTCGACGAAGTCGCGCACGAAGCGGCGGACCGGGCCCTTGTCCCGGGCCGGCAGGTAACGCTCGTCGCCGCTGGCAAGGGCCTGGCGCTGCCTGGCCAGGTCCGCGCGGCGGGCCTCGCGCTGGCGGCGCATGGCCTCCTTGCGGTCGGTCGGCACGGTCTGGGCACGACGGCGCTGGGTCTGGGCCTCACTCCGCTTCGGGGTCGGGCGGCCCTTGGGGGCCTCGGGGTCGCGGGGCTGCTTGGAGAGGTCCGCCGTCACCTTGTCGGTGGGGGCCTTCTCATCCTTCGAACGGCTACGGAACACAAAGCCCAAGGGTACGGGGTACGCCGCATGGACCCCACCCCCGCGGGGAACGATCCGGCAACAGCATGCGTCCACCCCGGCAAGGGCCCTACTCCTTGCGCCGGATCGGAGGCGTACGCAGTCGTCCTTGGGGATGAGCGCATCCGCGCTCGAACAGTGCGGTAATGGATGCAGGGCCCGTACTGTGGGTTCTGTTGGAGTGCTGCAGCCGAGTTCCGTCAGAAGGGGGCGCGCGAAGCCCATGAGCGGTGTCATGAAGCGTATGGGGATGATCTTCCGCGCGAAGGCAAACAAGGCCCTTGACCGGGCCGAGGATCCGCGCGAGACCCTCGATTACTCGTACCAGAAGCAGCTGGAGCTGCTCCAGAAGGTGCGCCGTGGCGTCGCGGACGTGGCGACCTCGCGCAAGCGCCTGGAGCTGCAGCTGAACCAGCTGCAGGGCCAGTCCGCCAAGCTGGAGGACCAGGGCCGCAAGGCGCTCGCACTGGGCCGTGAGGACCTGGCGCGCGAGGCGCTGTCCCGCCGGGCCGCGCTGCAGCAGCAGGTCACGGACCTGGAGACGCAGCACCAGACCCTCCAGGGCGAGGAGGAGAAGCTGACGCTCGCCGCGCAGCGCCTCCAGGCCAAGGTCGACGCCTTCCGTACGAAGAAGGAGACGATCAAGGCCACGTACACCGCCGCCCAGGCGCAGACCCGGATCGCCGAGTCGTTCTCGGGCATCTCGGAGGAGATGAGCGACGTCGGCGTCGCCATCCAGCGGGCCGAGGACAAGACCGCGCAGCTCCAGGCGCGGGCCGGCGCGATCGACGAGCTCCTCGCCTCCGGTGCGCTGGACGACCAGTCGGGCCTCCAGAAGGACGACATCCAGGCCGAGCTGGACCGCCTCTCGGGCGGTACGGACGTCGAGCTGGAGCTCCAGCGCATGAAGGCCGAGCTGGCCGGGGGCACCACCCCGCAGCAGGCCATCGAGGGCGGCGGCGCCACGCCGCAGGACCAGTCCCAGCAGCAGTCCCAGACCCGGTTCGACAAGAGCTAAGGACGGCGCGTCATGATCGTCAGGATCATGGGGGAGGGCCAGGTGAGGCTGGCGGACAGCCACTTCGCCGAACTCAACAAGCTGGACGACGAACTGCTCGAGGAGATGGAGGGCGGCGACGGCGAAGGCTTCCGCCGCACGCTCCACGCCCTGCTGGACACGGTGCGCCAGCTGGGCGAGCCGCTTCCGGACGACTCCCTCGAACCCTCCGAACTGATCCTGCCGGCGCCGGACGCGACGCTCGAAGAGGTCCGCGCCATGCTCTCCGACGACGGCCTCATCCCCGGCTGAGCCCCCGCGGCCCGGCCGCCCCGCCGTCGGCACCTCCAACACCCGACGCGTGCCCCGTCCCGGACCCCCGGAACGGGGCACACGCACTCCGCGCCGCCACGCGCCACCGCCCCCGGCCGGACCCCGCCTCGTCGCGGCGAACCGCACCGCCGACCACCGCCCGGCCCACCCGCCGCCCTGGTGGGCACGGCCCCCGCACCCGCCGACGGCCTGGCCGCGGGCCTGGGGGGCGCCCGGGCAGGAGGGGTGCCCTGCCACGCCGTACCGTTTCCTCCCGTGACCACCCTCGGAACCCCGCTCGCGCGCGGGCGGTGCTGGCTGCGCGAGCACCCCCTGGCGTTCGACGGCGCCCTGGCCCTCGCCGTGCTGGTGTGCATGGTCGCCGGTTCGTTCGTCGACCGGCACGGCGGCCCGCACGGCGGGCCCGACTTCGGCGGGCGCACCCCCGGGGTGAGCAGCGTGCTGCTCATGCTGATCGGCGCGGCGGCCCTGGTCCCGCGGCGCCGCAACCCGCTCGGCGTCCTGCTGTTCACCGGCGCGGTCACGCTCGTGGAGCACATCGCCGAGGACCCGCCGGCCCCGGTTGCGATGAGCGCCGTCGTCGCCCTCTACACCGTCGCCTCGCGCACCGACCGCCCCACCACCTGGCGGGTCGGCCTGCTGACGATGACGGTACTGACGGGCGCCGCGATGCTGTCCGGCTCCGCGCCCTGGTACAGCCAGGAGAACCTGGGCGTCTTCGCGTGGACCGGCATGGCCGCGGCCGCCGGCGACGCCGTCCGCAGCCGCCGCGCCTTCGTCGACGCCATCCGCGAGCGCGCCGAACGCGCCGAACGCACCCGCGAGGAGGAGGCCCGCCGCCGGGTCGCCGAGGAGCGGCTGCGCATCGCCCGCGACCTCCACGACGTCGTCGCCCACCACATCGCCCTGGTCAACGTCCAGGCGGGCGTCGCCGCCCACGTCATGGACAAGCGCCCCGACCAGGCCAAGGAAGCCCTCGCCCACGTCCGCGAGGCCAGCCGTTCCGCACTCAACGAGCTGCGCGCCACCGTCGGCCTGCTCCGCCAGTCCGGCGACCCCGAGGCGCCCACCGAACCGGCTCCCGGCCTCGCCGTCCTCGACGCGCTGCTGGACACCTTCCGCCACGCCGGCCTCCCCGTGGAACTGGCCCGCACCGACCAGGGCACCCCACTGCCCGCCGCCGTCGACCTCGCCGCGTACCGGATCATCCAGGAGGCGCTCACCAATGTGCGCAAGCACGCCGGCCCCGACGCCAAGGCCGAGGTGAGCGTCGTCCGGGTGGGCCGGACCGTCGAGGTGACGGTCCTCGACAACGGCGTGCCCACCCCCCAGAGCGACAGCGGCGGCCACGGCCTCATCGGCATGCGTGAGCGCGTCGCGGCCCTCGGCGGCACCCTCACCGCCGCCCCCCGCTACGGCGGCGGCTTCCGCGTCCAGGCGATACTGCCGGTCAACGCCCGTACAGAAGGGGACACATGACCATCAGAGTGCTGCTCGCCGACGACCAGGCCCTGCTGCGCAGCGCGTTCAAGGTCCTGGTGGACTCCGAGCCGGACATGGAGGTCGTGGGGGAGGCGGCGGACGGCGCCGAGGCCGTCGCCCTCGCCCGCTCCCAGCGGGCCGACGTCGTCCTGATGGACATCCGCATGCCCGGTACGGACGGCCTCGCCGCCACCCGCATGATCAGCGCTGACCCGGACCTCGCGGGCGTCCGCGTGGTCATGCTCACGACCTTCGAGGTGGACGAGTACGTCGTCCAGTCGCTGCGCGCCGGGGCCTCCGGCTTCCTCGGCAAGGGCGCGGAACCGGAGGAACTGCTCAACGCCATCCGGATCGCCGCCGCCGGCGAGGCGCTGCTGTCGCCCGTCGCCACCAAGGGCCTGATCGCCACGTTCCTCGCCCAGGGCGGCCACACGGACTCCGCCCCCGGGGACGGCCAGGCCTACGCGGAGCGGCTCGCGGCCCTCACCGTACGCGAACGGGAGGTCCTCGTCCTCGTCGCCGGCGGTCACTCCAACGACGAGATCGCCGAGCGCCTGGAGGTCAGCCCGCTCACCATCAAGACCCACGTCAACCGGGCCATGGCCAAGCTCGGCGCCCGCGACCGCGCCCAACTGGTCGTCACCGCCTACGAATCCGGTCTGGTACGCCCCAGGGCGGAGTGACCGAGTACTCCATTCGGTGTATGCCGGCCATAAGCAAACGGGACCTGGGGGCGACGGAACCCTCCCCTCCGTGGCTGATCGTATGAATACCTGCCGATCCGCCACAGAAGAGAGACCCCATGTCCTGGCTGTCCAGATTCAGCCTCGCGCAACGGGCCCTGATAGGGCTGATGTCGATCGTGGCGATCGTCTTCGGAGCGATCGCCATCCCGCAGCTCAAGCAACAGCTGCTGCCCTCCATCGAACTTCCGATGGTGTCGGTCCTCGCCCCCTACCAGGGCGCCTCCCCCGACGTGGTCGAGAAGCAGGTCGTCGAACCGCTCGAAAACAGCATCAAGGCCGTCGACGGCATCAAGGGCGTCACCTCCACGGCGAGCGAGGGCAACGCCCTCGTCATGGCCACCTTCGACTACGGCGACGAGGGCACCGAACAGCTCGTCGCCGACGTCCAGCAGGCCGTCAACCGCGCCCGCGCGCAGCTGCCCGAGGGAGTCGACCCGCAGGTCGTCGCCGGCTCGACCGACGACATCCCCACCGTCGTCCTCGCCGTCACGTCCGACAAGGACCAGCAGGCCCTCGCCGACCAGCTGGAGCGGACCGTCGTCCCGGCCATCGAGGACATCGACGGCGTCGGCCAGGTCTCCATCGACGGCGTCCAGGACCTCCAGGTCTCCGTCACCCCCGACGAGCGCAAGCTCGCCGCGGCCGGCCTGAACCCCATGACCCTGTCCGAGGCGCTGAAGGCCGGCGGCGCGACCGTCCCGGCCGGTTCCTTCTCCGAGGCCGGCACGAGCCGCACGGTCCAGGTCGGCGGCGGCTTCACCTCGCTGAAGCAGATCGAGGACCTGACGATCAAGCCGGAGAAGGGCGACGCGGTACGCCTCGGCGACATCGCCACCGTGAAGCAGGAGGAGTCCCGGCGGGTCTCCCTCACCCGTACGAACGGCAGGCCGAGCCTCGCCGTCATGGCCACCATGGACAACGACGGCAGCGCCGTCGCCATTTCGGAAGCGGTCCACGACAAGCTCCCGGACCTGCGCGAGGACCTCGGCTCCGGCGCCGAGCTGACCGTCGTCAGCGACCAGGGCCCGGCCGTCTCCAAGTCGATCTCCGGCCTGACCACCGAGGGCGCCCTCGGACTGCTCTTCGCCGTCCTCGTCATCCTGGTCTTCCTGGCCTCCCTCCGCTCCACCCTGGTCACCGCGGTCTCCATCCCGCTCTCCGTGGTCCTCGCCCTGATCGTCCTGTGGACCCGCGACCTGTCGCTCAACATGCTCACCCTGGGGGCCCTCACGATCGCCATCGGCCGGGTCGTCGACGACTCGATCGTGGTCCTGGAGAACATCAAGCGGCACCTCGGCTACGGCGAGGAGCGCCAGGCGGCCATCCTCACCGCCGTACGCGAGGTGGCCGGAGCGGTCACCTCCTCCACCCTCACCACCGTGGCGGTCTTCCTCCCCATCGGCCTGGTCGGCGGCATGGTCGGCGAGCTGTTCGGCTCCTTCAGCCTCACCGTCACGGCGGCTCTCCTCGCCTCCCTCCTGGTCTCGCTGACCGTCGTCCCCGTCCTCTCCTACTGGTTCCTGCGCGCCCCCAAGGGCACGTCCGCCGACCCCGACGAGGCCCGCCGGGAGGCGGAGGCCAAGGAGGCCCGCAGCCGCCTCCAGCGCCTGTACGTCCCCGTCCTCCGCTTCGCCACCCGCCGCCGCCTCACCAGCGTGGCCATCGCCGTCGTCGTCCTCGTGGGCACCTTCGGCATGGCCCCGCTGCTCAAGACCAACTTCTTCGACCAGGGCGAGCAGGAAGTCCTGTCCATCAAGCAGGAGCTGCCCGCCGGCACCAGCCTGGAGGCGGCGGACGCCGCGGCGAAGAAGGTCGAAAAGGTCCTGTCCTCCCTCACCGAGGTGAAGGACTACCAGGTCACCGTCGGAAGCTCCGGCTTCATGGCGGCCTTCGGCGGCGGTACGGGCGCCAACCAGGCCTCGTACCAGGTCACGCTCACGGACTCGGCCTCGTACGAGAAGGCCCGCGACCGCATCGACGACGAGCTGGGCAAGCTCGACGGCATCGGCGACACGACGATCGCGGCGGGCGACGGCTTCGGCAACCAGGACCTGAGCGTCATCGTGAAGGCGTCCGACGCGACCACCCTCAAGCAGGCCTCCGAGCAGGTACGGGCGGAGGTCGCCGAGCTCAAGGACGTCACCGACGTCCAGAGCGACCTGTCGCAGTCCGTCCCGCGCATCTCGGTCAAGGCCAACGCGAAGGCGGCGCAGGCGGGCTTCACCGACGCCACCCTCGGCATGGCGGTCGCCCAGGCCGTACGCGGCACCCCGGCCGGCAAGGCGGTCCTGGACGACACCGAGCGCGACGTCGTCATCACCTCCACCACTCCCGCCGAAACTCTGGCCGACCTCAAGGCGCTCCCCCTCGGCCCGGCCAAGCTGTCCGACATCGCCGACGTGAAGCTCGTCCCCGGTCCCGTCTCGATGACCCGCATCGACGGCTCGCGCGCCGCGACCATCACGGCGAAGCCGACCGGTGACAACACGGGCGCGGTCAGCGCCGCGCTCCAGTCGAAGATCAACGCGCTGGACCTCCCCGACGGCGCCACCGCCGCCATCGGCGGCGTCTCCGAGGACCAGGAGGAGGCCTTCGCCAGCCTGGGCCTGGCCATGCTGGCGGCGATCGCGATCGTCTTCATGCTCCTCGTGGCGACCTTCAAGTCCCTGGTCCAGCCGCTGATCCTGCTGGTCTCCATCCCCTTCGCGGCCACCGGCGCCATCGGCCTCCTGGTGGTCACGGGAACGGCCATGGGGGTCCCGGCGATGATCGGCATGCTGATGCTGATCGGCATCGTGGTCACCAACGCGATCGTGCTGATCGACCTGATCAACCAGTACCGGGCGCAGGGCCTCGGGGTCGTCGAATCGGTGATCGAGGGCGGTCGCCACCGCCTCCGCCCGATCCTGATGACGGCCCTGGCGACGATCTTCGCCCTGCTTCCCATGGCCCTGGGCGTCACGGGCGAGGGCGGCTTCATCGCCCAGCCGCTCGCGGTCGTGGTGATCGGCGGCCTGGTGACGTCCACCCTGCTGACCCTGCTGCTGGTCCCGACGCTCTACGCGATGGTGGAACTCCGCAAGGAACGCCGCCGCGCCAAGCGCGCCGCCAGGCGCGCGGCGAAGTCGGCACCCGCCGAGGACAGGACCCCGGCCCCGGCCAACGCCTGACAGCACCCCCGGCGGGGGCACCCCCCGCCGGGGCTCCGCCCCGCACCCCGTGTCGTCTGCGGACCGCCCGCAAACGGCCAGCCGGGCACCGGCAGGGCGCCGCGCACCCGCACGGCGCCCGCGCACAACGAGAGGGGCGCCCCGCACCAAGCGGGGCGCCCCTCACCTACACGTAGCGGAAAGAGCCCTACGGCAGCGCCAGCATCCGCTCCAGCGCCAGCTTCGCGAAGCTCTCCGTCTCCCGGTCGACCTGGATCTGGTTGACGAGGTTGCCCTCGGCCAGCGACTCCAGCGCCCACACCAGGTGCGGCAGGTCGATGCGGTTCATGGTCGAGCAGAAGCAGACCGTCTTGTCGAGGAAGACGATCTCCTTGCCCTCGCTGGCGAAACGGTTCGCCAGCCGCCGGACCAGGTTCAGCTCCGTACCGATGGCCCACTTCGACCCGGCCGGCGCGGCCTCCAGCGTCTTGATGATGTACTCCGTGGAGCCCACGTAGTCCGCCGCCGCCACGACCTCGTGCTTGCACTCGGGGTGCACCAGCACGTTCACGCCCGGGATCCGCTCCCGCACGTCGTTGACGGAGTCGACCGAGAACCGGCCGTGCACCGAGCAGTGCCCCCGCCACAGGATCATCTTGGCGCCGCGCAGCTCCTCGGCCGTCAGCCCGCCGTTCGGCTTGTGCGGGTTGTACAGGACGCAGTCGTCCAGGGACATGCCCATGTCCCGGACGGCGGTGTTGCGGCCCAGGTGCTGGTCCGGCAGGAAGAGGACCTTCTCGCCCTGCTCGAAGGCCCAGTCCAGCGCGCGCTTGGCGTTCGACGAGGTGCAGATCGTGCCGCCGTGCTTGCCGGTGAAGGCCTTGATGTCGGCGGAGGAGTTCATGTACGAGACGGGCACGACCTGCTCCGCGATGCCCGCCTCCGTCAGCACGTCCCAGCACTCCGCGACCTGCTCGGCCGTCGCCATGTCGGCCATGGAGCAGCCGGCCGCCAGGTCAGGCAGCACGACCTTCTGGTCGTCGCCGGTCAGGATGTCCGCCGACTCGGCCATGAAGTGCACGCCGCAGAAGACGATGTACTCGGCCTCCGGCCGCGCCGCCGCGTCCCGGGCGAGCTTGAACGAGTCGCCGGTGACGTCCGCGAACTGGATGACCTCGTCGCGCTGGTAGTGGTGCCCCAGGACGAAGACCTTGTCGCCCAGCTTCTCCTTGGCGGCGCGGGCGCGCTCGACCAGGTCGGGATCCGAGGGCGAGGGCAGGTCACCGGGGCACTCCACTCCCCGCTCGCTCTTCGGGTCCGCTTCGCGGCCGAGCAGCAGCAGGGCGAGGGGCGACGGCTGGACGTCCAGGGGCTGGGCGGTGGTCACGTCACGCACCCTTTCTTTTCTGCGGAGAGCCTTTTCGTCTAAATGACGCTATCTATCATAACCGCTTCACGTCACTTTGACGATGGCCATAGTGTCGATGTGACACATCCCCTCTCCACAGGCCGGTGCTTGTCCGGGGCCCGGTGTGCGAGCATGAAAGTGAAAGAGAAGTGCTGTGCCCGGAATGAATCCGCGGCACCGCCGGTTGCAACCGTCGGCAAGCAGTCTCCGTACAACCCGGGAGAGAAGCAGATGTCCGTATCGGACGAGAAGACCACTGTCAGCGACGGCATCCTCCTGTCGGACGCCGCCGCGGCCAAGGTCAAGGCCCTGCTCGACCAGGAAGGCCGCGACGACCTGGCACTGCGCGTCGCCGTTCAGCCCGGTGGCTGCTCCGGCCTGCGTTACCAGCTCTTCTTCGACGAGCGTTCGCTCGACGGTGACGTCGTCAAGGACTTCAACGGCGTCAAGGTCGTCACCGACCGCATGAGCGCCCCGTACCTGGGCGGCGCCTCCATCGACTTCGTCGACACGATCGAGAAGCAGGGCTTCACCATCGACAACCCCAACGCCACCGGCTCCTGCGCCTGCGGCGACTCGTTCAGCTGAAGCAACGGCTGGAACGCAAGGCGGCGGCCCCGGACCATCCTCGGGGCCGCCGCCTTTTTCCGCGTCCGGTTCCTACCGCCGCGGCACCCGCTCACCGCTGGCCGCGTCCACGACCTGCCGGTCGCCCAGCGGCTCGTCCAGCGTCACCGTCCCGGTCAGCTCCTTGGCGATCAGGATGCACACCCGGCCCGGCTCGATCGGCGTCTCCACCACCTTCAGCTTCACCTGCGTACCGCTCTGCTCGGCCTCGACGGTGTACTTGCTGCACACCCCGCCCCAGAAGCGCGCCGTCAGGATCTTCCCGTCCAGGCTGTACGACTCGACCTGCCGCGGCGCCTTCCCGGTCCCGGGCGTCCCAGGCGTCGTCGGAGCCGGGGCCGGTGCGGGCGCCACATGCTTCGGCGCCACCGCCGGGTACGTGATCGTGAACGGCCGGGCGTCGCCCTTCGGGGCCACCTCGAACAGCCACGACGGTACGAGCGCCGGGCGCCCCGCCGTGTAGTGGGCCGCCAGCCCGAAGACCGCCCTGGAGACGGTCACCGTCTCCTTCGCCGTGGAGCCGGGCTCCGGCTCGCACGGGGCGGCCGGCGTCGTCCCTGAGTCCTCCAGCGGCGCGGGCGTGGCACACCCGCCGATGCCCCCGCCGATGCCGACCCGGCCGTCACCGGCCCCGGCGTTCAGCAGCTTCAGCGCCTCCGCCGCGCCGATCACCGGGTACTCGTGGCTCTCCGCCGGCGCCTTCAGCCGCCCGCTGCCGCCGGCGACCGAGCCGTCCGCGTCCACCTGGATGCCGGTCGACCAGCCGTACGTCGGCAGCCCGCCCACGACCGGGTCCGCGTTGACCACCCGTACCGCACCCATCACCTGCGTGGCGTCCAGCTCGGCGTCCTGCTGGCCCAGCGCCTCCAGGACGGGGGCCGCCGCCTTCTTCGCGGCCGCCTCGCTCACCGGCTGCCCGCCGCCCTGGGGCTGCCCGCCCGTCGGGCACTCCTTGCCCTTCAGGCAGTTGTCCCCGACCGGCGCCGTCCCGAACGTCCACACGCCCGGCGCCTGCCGCTCCACCTGGAGGGTCGCACCCGAGCCGTCCTTGTCCGGCCCCACCTTCCACGCCGAACCGGCCGCCTTGGGCGTGCCCTCGACGCCCAGCGCCTTGGCCAGCCGGGCCACCTCGGCCGCGCCGACCGCGCCCTCCGGCCGGTACACGTGCGCCGACTCCGGGCCCTTCGGCAGCGTGCCGGCGGCCCGGTAGACCACCCCGTTCGGGTCGGGCTCACCGGGCGCGATCCCCGGCCCCGTACCGCTTTCGGTGTGACCGTCCAGGACCAGCGGCGGCGGCTGCTTCCCGTCGGCCGCGGGAACACCGCGAGGCTCCTCGCCGTCCGACGCCACCGTGGCGAAGTACGCGCCACCGCCCCCGGCGAGCAGCACCGCTGCCGCCACCGAGGCGACGACGAGCGGCGAACGCCTCCGGCGAGGGCTGTCCTGTGTCGGCTCCTTGGCCGGCTCCGTACTGCTCACCGCAATGCTCCTTCGTACGCCGTGGCCCCTTTACGGGAGACACCCGTGGGACGGAGCGGGGGAGCGCACGGTTCCCTCAGGCGCCGTACTCCGGGGTGGCGTCGATCAGCCGGGCGGAGGCGGGCGGAACGACCACGCCATGGATCAGGGCCGGCGACACGGGCGCGGGCGCCGCCTGCGCCGGAGCCACCCAGTGCGGAACCATGCGCGCGCTGTCCCCGCGCAGCTGGACCAGGCTCAATTCGGACTCGTGCTGCTCAGGTGGAACGCTGTACTTCGCCATGAGCGCACCGTACGCACGCGGGAGCCGACCGAAAAAGACCTACTATCGGGTAGTTTTCGCATGTGGGGAGGGCCTCGACCGGGTAGCGTGAACTGTCAACTCCACCTTCCCGCAGGAGCGCCCAGCCGTGCGTATCGCAGTCACCGGCTCCATCGCCACCGACCACCTCATGACCTTCCCCGGCCGATTCGCCGACCAGTTGGTCGCGGATCAGCTGCACACGGTCTCCCTCTCCTTCCTCGTCGACAACCTCGATGTACGCCGGGGAGGGGTGGCGGCCAACATCTGCTTCGGCATGGGGCAGCTCGGCACCCGCCCCGTCCTGGTCGGCGCGGCGGGCTCCGACTTCGACGAGTACCGCGCCTGGCTCGACCGCCACGGTGTGGACACCGGCTCCGTACGGATCTCCGAGGTCCTGCACACCGCGCGCTTCGTCTGCACCACGGACGCCGACCACAACCAGATCGGCTCGTTCTACACCGGCGCCATGAGCGAGGCCCGCCTGATCGAGCTGCAGGCCGTGGCCGACCGCGTCGGCGGGCTCGACCTGGTCCTGATCGGCGCGGACGACCCGGAGGCGATGCTCCGCCACACCGAGGAGTGCAAGACCCGCGGCATCCCGTTCGCCGCCGACTTCTCGCAGCAGATCGCCCGCATGGGCGGCGACGAGATCCGTACGCTGCTGGAGGGGGCGACGTACCTCTTCTCCAACGAGTACGAGAAGGGGCTCATCGAGTCCAAGACCGGCTGGACCGAGGCGGAGATCCTCTCCAAGGTGGGCCACCGCGTCACCACCCTCGGCTCGCGAGGGGTGCGCATCGAGAGCGTCGGCGGGCCGGTCATCGAGGTGGGCTGCCCGGAGGAGGAGGCCAAGGTCGACCCGACGGGCGTCGGCGACGCGTTCCGCGCCGGCTTCCTGTCCGGCCTGTCCTGGGGCGTCGACCTGGAGCGCGCCGCGCAGGTCGGCTGCATGCTGGCCACGCTCGTCATCGAGACGCTCGGCACCCAGGAGTACACCCTGAGCCGGGCCCACTTCATGGACCGCTTCACCAAGGCGTACGGGCACGAGGCCGCGGCCGAGGTCCAGTCGCACCTGGCGTAACGCCCCTCCAGGTGGAGGGGCACCCCGCACCCCTCCACCCGGGCCCCGCGGCGCACCCCGCCGGGGCGAGGGCGGGTCGTGTCAGGTCAGGCGGCGCACCACGTACGCCGTGCCCCGGTCCGCCGGGCGGTCGCCGACGTACTCCTGGCCGCGCATCTCGCACCACGCCGGGATGTCGAGGCGGGCCGCCTCGTCGTCGGAGAGGACCGTCACGGTGCCGCCGACCGGGACGTCGCCGAAGACCTTGGCCAGCTCGATCACCGGGATCGGGCACCGCCTGCCGAGCGCGTCCACCACCAGGGACTCACCGCCCCCGGTCGCGGGCATGGCGGCCGGCGCGCCGAACCGCTCGCGGATCCCGGCCACCACGCCCGGCAGCACCTCCAGGAACCGGTCCACGTCCGCCTCCGCCGTGCCGAACGGCAGCGACACCCGGACGTTGCCCTCCGACAGCACGCCCATGGCGCGCAGGACATGGCTGGGCGTCAGCGTGGAACTCGTACACGACGAACCGGAGGAAACGGAGAAACCGGACCGGTCCAACTCGTGCAGCAGAGCCTCCCCGTCGACATAGAGACACGAGAACGTCACCAGATGGGGCAGCCGTCGCACCGGATCGCCGACCACCTCCACGTCCGGCACCAGCCGTGGCACCCGGCCCCGGATCCGCTCCACCAGCTCCCGCAGCCGCCCGGCCTCCGCCTCGGCCTCGGCGCGCACCGCCCGCAGCGAGGCGGCCGCGGCCACGATCCCCGGGATGTTCTCGAACCCGGCCGCCCGGCCCGACTCACGCTCGTCCGCCGGGCCTTGGGGCGCGAACCGCACACCCTTGCGCACCACCAGCAGCCCGACCCCCGCGGGGCCGCCCCATTTATGGGCACTTGCCGTGAGCAGTGACCAATCGCCCTCCACCGGCCCCCAGGGCAGCGACTGCGCGGCGTCCACCAGCAGCGGCACCCCCGCCTCCCGGCACGCCCGGGCCACATCGGCCACCGGCTGCTCGGTGCCCACCTCGTGGTTGGCCGACTGGAGGCAGGCGAGCGCCGTGTCGTCCCGCAGCGCGGCGGCGTACGCGTCCGGCGCCACCCGCCCGGCGCGGTCCACCGGCACCTCGGTCACCGCCCCGCCGTCCGCCTCGTGCGCGGCCGCCGCGTGGAGCACGGACGAGTGCTCCACCGCCGACACGGCCAGATGCCGCCCCACCCGCCGGCGCCCGGCGAGCGCCCCGGCGACCCCGGTGTGCACCGCCCGCGTCCCCGAGGGGGTGAACACGAGCTCGTCGGGACGGCACCCCACCGCCTCCGCGGCCGCCTCCCGCGCCGCGTCCAGCAGCAACCGCGCCCGCCTCCCCTCCCGGTACAGCCGGGCGGGATCGGCCCACCCCTCGTCCAGCGAGGCCTGCAGGGCCTGGCGGGCGACCGGGTGGAGGGGGGCGGAGGAAGCGGCATCGAAGTAGGGCACGCCTCCACGCTAACTCCGCGGCGCCCCGCCAACTCCGCCGCGCCAGCCCTTCCCGGGCAGGGTCCCCGAGCCCACCGGGGCCGCCGGCACGTCGAACAGGTGCCCAGGAACCGGGCCCGCTTGCCCCGTGGAATCGGGCCCGCTTCCCCGAAAGAGGGGCCCTGCGGCGCGTTGGGCACCCTCCCCGCGCGACCCCAAATAGCGTCCAGTAGGGTTTGGTCCGCATAAACATCCAAACCCCTGCCCGCGTCAGGGCCGGCGACCGACCAGCGTGACGGCCGCAGCCGACCGCGCGGGCGAGACTCTCGGGAAGGCGCTACGTGAGTCCCAACGGCTCCGACCGCTCGTCGCGGCGCCCGATGCGGCGGAAGCTGCCGCAGGTGCTGACTGCGGGCCTGATCCTGGCGACCGCCACCGGTTGCACATACAAGGACTTTCCCCGCCTTGGAATGCCCACCCCAGTGACGGAGGAGGCTCCCCGGATCCTCTCCCTGTGGCAGGGCTCGTGGGCGGCTGCGCTCGTCACGGGCGTCCTCGTCTGGGGCCTGATCCTGTGGAGCGTCATCTTCCACCGGCGCAGCCGCACCAAGGTCGAGGTTCCTCCGCAGACCCGGTACAACATGCCCATCGAGGCGCTGTACACGGTGACCCCGCTCATCATCGTCTCGGTGCTCTTCTACTTCACCGCGCGCGACGAGTCGAAGCTCCTGGCTCTCTCCAACAAGCCGGCCCACACCATCAGCGTGGTCGGCTACCAGTGGAGCTGGGGCTTCAACTACATCGAGAACGTCGACGGCAAGGCCGACACGGGCACCGCGCCCGCCAAGGAACTCGCCGTCATTCCTGACAAGTACCAGAAGGAGTTCCCCCAGGGGGCCGAGGGCGTCTACGACTACGGCATCCCGGGCACGCGGAATCCGCAGAACGGCAACCCCGGCCCGACCCTGTGGCTGCCGAAGGGCGAGAAGGTCCGGTTCATCCTGACCTCCCGTGACGTCATCCACTCGTTCTGGGTGGTCCCCTTCCTGTTCAAGCAGGACGTCTTCCCCGGTCACAACGTGAACGTCTTCGAGGTGACCGCGACGGAGGAGGGCACCTTCAAGGGCAAGTGCGCCGAGCTGTGCGGCGTCGACCACTCCCGGATGCTCTTCAACGTCAAGGTGGTCTCTCCGGAGCGCTACCAGCAGCACCTGAAGGAGCTGGCCGAGAAGGGTCAGACGGGTTACATCCCGGCGGGCATGGAGATCACCGACTCGGCCAGGAACTCGGAGAGCAACCAACTGTGAGCATCCTCAACGAACCTCAGGGTGCCGCCACGGCAGCCGACGGCTCGCGTGAGCCGTACGAGAACGAACTGCCCGTGCGGCGCAGGCAGCCCGGTGGTGTGGTCGTGAAGTGGCTGACCACCACCGACCACAAGACGATCGGCACGCTCTACCTGGTCACGTCGTTCGCCTTCTTCTGCATCGGCGGTCTGCTGGCGCTCTTCATGCGCGCCGAGCTGGCCCGTCCGGGTACGCAGATCATGTCGAACGAGCAGTTCAACCAGGCGTTCACGATGCACGGCACGATCATGCTGCTGATGTTCGCGACGCCGCTGTTCGCCGGATTCGCCAACTGGATCATGCCGCTGCAGATCGGCGCGCCCGACGTGGCGTTCCCGCGGCTGAACATGTTCGCGTACTGGCTGTACCTCTTCGGCTCGATCATCGCGGTGGCCGGCTTCCTCACCCCCCAGGGTGCGGCCGACTTCGGCTGGTTCGCCTACGCCCCGCTGTCGGACGCGGTCCGCTCGCCGGGTGTCGGCGCCGACATGTGGATCATGGGTCTGGCCTTCTCCGGCTTCGGCACGATCCTCGGCTCGGTCAACTTCATCACCACGATCATCTGCATGCGCGCCCCTGGCATGACGATGTTCCGGATGCCGATCTTCACGTGGAACGTGCTGCTGACCGGTGTGCTGGTCCTGCTCGCCTTCCCGGTGCTGGCCGCCGCGCTCTTCGCGCTGGAGGCCGACCGCAAGTTCGGCGCCCACATCTTCGACGCGGCCTTCGGCGGACCGCTGCTGTGGCAGCACCTCTTCTGGTTCTTCGGCCACCCAGAGGTGTACATCATCGCCCTGCCGTTCTTCGGCATCGTCTCGGAGATCATCCCGGTCTTCAGCCGCAAGCCGATGTTCGGCTACATCGGTCTGATCGCCGCGACCATCGCGATCGCCGGTCTGTCCGTGACGGTGTGGGCCCACCACATGTACGTCACAGGCGGTGTGCTGCTGCCGTTCTTCTCCTTCATGACCTTCCTGATCGCGGTACCGACCGGTGTGAAGTTCTTCAACTGGATCGGCACCATGTGGAAGGGCTCACTGTCCTTCGAGACACCGATGCTCTGGACGATCGGCTTCCTGGTCACCTTCACCTTCGGTGGTCTGACCGGCGTCATCCTGGCCTCGCCCCCGATGGACTTCCACGTCTCCGACTCGTACTTCGTCGTCGCGCACTTCCACTACGTCGTCTTCGGCACCGTGGTCTTCGCGATGTTCGCCGGGTTCCACTTCTGGTGGCCGAAGTTCACGGGCAAGATGCTGGACGAGCGCCTCGGCAAGATCACGTTCTGGACGCTGTTCATCGGCTTCCACGGCACGTTCCTGGTGCAGCACTGGCTCGGTGCCGAGGGCATGCCGCGCCGTTACGCGGACTACCTCGCCGCCGACGGCTTCACCCTGCTGAACACGATCTCCACGATCGCCTCGTTCCTGCTGGGCATGTCGATCCTGCCGTTCTTCTACAACGTCTGGAAGACCGCCAAGTACGGCAAGAAGGTCGAGGTCGACGACCCGTGGGGCTACGGCCGTTCGCTGGAGTGGGCGACCTCCTGCCCGCCGCCGCGGCACAACTTCCTCACGCTGCCGCGCATCCGTTCGGAATCCCCGGCCTTCGACCTGCATCACCCTGAGATCGCCGCTGTCGGCCAGCTCGAGAACCACGGGCAGAAGGACACCGCGCTGTTCGGTGGCAAGGAGGTCGGCAAGTGAAGATCCAGGGCAAGATGTTCATCTGGCTGAGCATCTTCATCCTCGCCATGGCGATCCTCTATGGCGTGTGGTCGAAGGAGCCGGCCGGTACGACGGCGCTGTTCCTGGCCTTCGGCCTGGCGATCATGATCGGCTACTACCTGGCCTTCACGGCCCGGCGAGTGGACGCCATGGCCCAGGACGACAAGGAGGCCGACGTCGCGGACGAGGCCGGTGAGGTCGGCTTCTTCTCGCCGCACAGCTGGCAGCCGCTCTCCCTGGCGATCGGTGGTGCGTTCGCCTTCCTGGCCATCGCGCTCGGCTGGTGGCTCCTGTACTTCTCCGCCCCGCTGATCCTGATCGGTCTGTGGGGATGGGTCTTCGAGTACTACCGGGGCGAGAACCAGAACCAGTAGGTCCGTCGCTCGGACGCAGGGGCCCGGCAACCTCCGTACGGAGGTTGCCGGGCCCCTCGTTCGTTGTCATCCGTTCGGAGTCATCCCGCGTGCCGCTGTGGGCATACCTTCCTACGGTGTGGTTATGAGCAACACGCCCCGCATGCGCACCGCCATAAGCTGCATCCTGCTGGTCGCCGTCACCGGCGCGAGCGCGACCGCGTGCGGCGGCCCGGACGGCCATCCCCTGTCGGCGGAGCCGTACGACGCGGCCCGCCAGGTGGGGTTCAACACCCCGTCCGGCACCGCCAAGGCGGCTCTCGACAAGCCCCTCGAAGTCACCGCCAAGGGCAAGGACGGCCGCATCACGGACGTCACGGCCGTCGACACGGCCGGCCACTACCTCGCGGGCGAACTCTCCGCCGACGGCAGCCGCTGGCGCTCCACGGCCCCTCTGGTGGCCGGCACCCGCTACACCGTCAGGGTCGCCACGGAGGACCGCAAGGGCGCTCCTGGCGCCCGTACGCTGACTTTCGAGACCGCGCCCGCCAAACGGCTCCTGAACGTGAAATTCGGCCCGGAGGCGGGCAAGTACGGCGTCGGGCAGCCCCTCACGGCGGAACTCAGCGCCCCGGTCACCACCAGGGAGGGCCGCGCCGCCGTCGAACGCTCCCTCAAGGTCCGCTCCACGCCCGCCGTCACGGGCTCCTGGTACTGGGTCGACGACAAGAAGCTGCACTATCGCCCGAAGGAGTACTGGCCCGTCGGCGCGTCCGTCACCGTCGCGGGCAACCTCGCGGGCGTGAAGGTCACGGGCGACCTCTACGGCGGTTCCGCCAAGCCCCTGAACCTCAGCATCGGCGACCGCGTCGAGGCCATCACCGACGCGGCCAGCCACCACATGGTGGTCAAGCGCAACGGAAAGGTGATCAACACCATTCCGGTGACCACCGGAAAACCGGGCTTCTCCACCCGTAACGGCATCAAAGTGGTGCTCGGCAAGGAGTACTTCGTACGGATGCGCAGCACCACCGTCGGCATCGCGGCGGGCAGCAGTGAGTCGTACGACCTACCCGTCTACTACGCCACCCGGGTGACATGGAGCGGCGAATACGTCCACGCCGCGCCCTGGTCCGTCGGCTCGCAGGGGTACGCCAACGTCAGCCACGGCTGCACCGGCATGTCCACCAGCAACGCCGCCTGGTTCTACGAGAACGTCCGCCCCGGCGACCTCGTCCAGGTCATCAACAGCGCCGGCAAGGAGATGGACCACTTCGGCAACGGCTTCGGCGACTGGAACCTGCCCTGGGACAAGTGGCAGGCGGGCAGCGCCGCCCGCGCCGACGCCCCCCGCACCGAACAGGTCCGCCTCCGGCCCCTCTTCTGAGGGCCCACCCGCCTCGCGCCGGCCGGGAGGCTCACGCCTCCACAGCCAGGCGGCTGCGCAGCAGCGCCGCCAGGGAGTCCGCAAGCTCCACCGGGTCGACCGGGAGGGTCACCGCGGCGTCCGCGCGGCTCCAGGTCGCCAGCCAGGCGTCCTGGGGGCGGCCGATGAGCAGGAGCACGGGCGGGCAGCGGAAGACCTCGTCCTTGATCTGCCGGCACACCCCCATACCGCCCGCCGGCACCGCCTCGCCGTCCAGGACGCAGACGTCGATGCCGCCCTGGTCCAGCTGGTCCAGCACGGCCGGGAGCGTCGCGCACTCGATGTACTCGACCGGCGGAACGTCGGGCGCGGGCCTGCGGCCGGCCGCCAGCCGCACCTGTGCGCGGGTGTTGGCGTCGTCGCTGTAGACCAGGACGGTGGCGCTCGACTGCATTGTTCCTCCGAGTACGTCGGCGGCATGGGCAGGAAGGCAGGTACCGATGGGCCGGATGCTACTCCTGTCCACCCCCGCTCCACACCGGTTCGGACATGTCTTCGACGGTCGCCGCGCTGGGCCGTTCGGGCTGGACAGAGTGCACCAACACACCGAACGGCACCCCCCGGAGTGAGGGCGGGATAAGCGACCGACATAATGTCGGTCGTGGCGACAGCAACGACAGTAGAAACCGGGCACGCGCACCCGTCGGTCAATCGGCCGAACCTCACCAGCGTCGGAACCATCATCTGGCTGAGTTCCGAGCTGATGTTCTTCGCGGCCCTCTTCGCGATGTACTTCACCCTGCGATCGGTGACGGGTGCCGAGTTCTGGTCAGAGAAAGCCGACCTGCTGAACTTCCCGTTCTCGGCGACCAACACCACGATCCTGGTGCTCTCCTCCCTCACCTGTCAGCTCGGCGTGTTCGCCGCCGAGCGGGGCGATGTGAAGAAGCTCCGGGCGTGGTTCATCATCACGTTCGTGATGGGTGCGATCTTCATCGGAGGCCAGGTCTTCGAGTACACCGAGCTGGTCAAGCACGAGGGCCTGTCGCTCTCGTCCGACCCGTACGGCTCCGTGTTCTACCTGACGACCGGCTTCCACGGCCTGCACGTGACGGGCGGTCTCATCGCCTTCCTGCTGGTCCTCGGCCGTACGTACGCGGCCCGGAGATTCACTCACGAGCAGGCAACCGCCGCCATCGTCGTGTCCTACTACTGGCACTTCGTCGATGTCGTCTGGATCGGCCTCTTCGCCACGATCTACATGATCAAGTAATCGGGCCGTACCTCGACAGGTACACCCGACACATCCAGCAAGCATCGACGCAGAAGATCCTGACACCGGGGTAATCCGTGAAAAAGCTCTCCGCACGACGACGCCATCCGCTGGCGGCGGTCGTCGTCCTACTCCTCGCGCTGGCGGCCACTGGGGGGCTGTACGCCGCGTTCGCGCCCGCGGGCAAGGCGCAGGCAGACGAAACCGCCCAGTCCCTCGCCATCGAGGAGGGCAAGAAGCTCTACTCCGTCGGCTGCGCCAGCTGCCACGGAACCGGCGGTCAGGGAACCACTGACGGCCCGAGCCTGGTCGGCGTCGGCTCCGCAGCCGTGGACTTCCAGGTCGGCACCGGTCGTATGCCGGCGCAGCAGCCCGGCGCCCAGGTGCCGAAGAAGAGGAACATCTACTCGCAGGCCGAGATCGACCAGCTCGCCGCGTACGTCGCGTCCCTCGGCGCCGGTCCGATCACGCCGACCGAGAAGCAGTACAGCCCGGAAGGCGCGGACATCGCCCGTGGTGGCGACCTGTTCCGCACCAACTGCGCCCAGTGCCACAACTTCACCGGCGAGGGCGGTGCCCTGACGCACGGCAAGTTCGCCCCCAGCCTCGACGGCGTGAGCAACAAGCACATCTACGAGGCCATGCAGACCGGCCCGCAGAACATGCCGTCCTTCCCCGACACCACGATGCCGGAGAAGGAGAAGAAGGACATCATCGCGTACATCAACACCGTCAACGGTGATGAGACGCCGACCCCCGGCGGCTTCGCACTGGGCGGTCTCGGCCCCGTCAGTGAGGGCCTGTTCGGATGGATCTTCGGTCTGGGTTCCCTGATCGCTGTCGCCGTCTGGGTCGCGGCCCACACCGCTAAGGCCAAGAAGTCATGAGTAGCCACGAGATTTCAGAAGCAGAGAGCCTGCCGAGCGAGCAGGACACCACGCACGGCACGGCGCTGGCGGAGAACCCGTTCGCCGACCCGGGGCTGCCGCCCCACAAGCCGCGCATCCAGGACATCGACGAGCGGGCCGCCAAGCGCTCCGAGCGCACGGTCGCCCTGCTGTTCACGCTGTCGATGCTGGCCACGATCGGCTTCATCGCCTCCTTCGTGATCTTCCCGGTCGACAAGATCGTCTACGTCTGGCCGCTGGGTCACGTCAGCGCGACCAATCTGTCGCTCGGCCTGACGCTGGGCCTCGCGCTCTTCTGCATCGGCGCGGGCGCGGTCCACTGGGCCCGCACCCTGATGTCCGACGAGGAGATGGCCGACGACCGGCACGCCATCGAGGCGACGCCCGAGGTCAAGGCCAAGGTCATGGCGGACTTCGCGGACGGCGCGCGCGAGTCGGTCATCGGCCGCCGCCCGCTGATCCGCAACACCATGCTCGGCGCGCTCGCCATGGTGCCGCTCTCCGGCGTGGTGCTGCTGCGCGAGCTGGGCCCGCTGCCCGAGAAGAAGCTGTTCCACACCTCGTGGGCCAAGGGCAAGCAGCTCATCAACATGAACACGCACGAGCCGCTGCGTCCCGAGGACGTCGCGGTCGGCTCGCTCACCTTCGCCATGCCCGAGGGCCTGGAGGAGAGCGACCACGAGTTCAACAACAAGATCGCCAAGGATGCCCTGATGATCGTCCGGATCCAGCCGGAGGACATCAAGGACAAGCGCGAGCTCGAGTGGTCGCACGAGGGCATCGTGGCCTTCTCCAAGATCTGCACCCACGTGGGCTGCCCGATCTCCCTGTACGAGCAGCAGACGCACCACGTCCTCTGCCCGTGCCACCAGTCCACCTTCGACCTCTCCGACGGCGCCCGCGTCATCTTCGGCCCCGCCGGTCACGCCCTCCCGCAGCTGCGGATCGGCGTGAACGACAAGGGCTTCCTCGAGGCGCTCGGCGACTTCGACGAGCCCGTCGGCCCTGCATTCTGGGAGCGCGGATGAGCACCACGACCGCAACAGACAGTAAGCGGAAGGCGCCCGCCGGCGAGCGGGTGGCCGACTGGGCGGATGGCCGGCTGGGGATCTACGGCCTGGCCAAGGCCAATATGCGGAAGATCTTCCCGGACCACTGGTCCTTCATGCTCGGTGAGATCTGCCTCTACAGCTTCATCATCATCATCCTCACGGGTGTGTATCTGACGCTGTTCTTCCACCCGAGCATGAACGAGATCGAGTATCACGGCTCGTACGTGCCGATGCAGGGCATCCGCATGACCGAGGCGTACGCCTCGACGCTCGACATCAGCTTCGACGTCCGCGGTGGTCTGCTCATCCGGCAGATCCACCACTGGGCCGCGCTGATCTTCATCGCCGGCATGTTCGTGCACATGATGCGCGTCTTCTTCACCGGCGCGTTCCGCAAGCCGCGTGAGATCAACTGGCTGTTCGGCTTCCTGCTGTTCGTCCTCGGCATGTTCACCGGCTTCACCGGCTACTCGCTCCCGGACGACCTGCTCTCCGGCACCGGTGTCCGCTTCACGCAGGGCGCGATCCTGGCCACGCCGATCGTCGGCACGTACATCTCGATGTTCCTGTTCGGCGGCGAGTTCCCCGGCCACGACATGGTGGCGCGGTTCTACTCGATCCACATCCTGCTGCTGCCGGGCATCATGCTCGGCCTCGTGGTGGCGCACCTGATCCTGGTCTTCTACCACAAGCACACGCAGTTCCCCGGCCCCGGCCGGACGAACAAGAACGTCGTCGGCATGCCGCTGCTGCCGGTCTACATGGCCAAGGCCGGAGGCTTCTTCTTCCTGGTCTTCGGTGTCATCGCGATCATCGCCGGCCTGTTCACGATCAACCCGGTCTGGGCCCTCGGCCCGTACCGTCCGGACCAGGTGTCCACCGGCGCCCAGCCCGACTGGTACATGGGCTTCGCCGAGGGCCTGATCCGTGTGATGCCGGGCTGGGAGATCAACCTGTGGGGTCACACGCTGGTCCTGGGCGTGTTCATCCCGCTGGTCCTCTTCGGCGTGATGCTCATCGCGATCGCGGTCTACCCGTTCATCGAGGCCTGGATCACCGGCGACAAGCGCGAACACCACCTGCTGGACCGGCCGCGCAACGCGCCCACCCGGACCGCCCTCGGTGTCGCCTGGGTGACCGCCTACATGGTCATGCTGATCGGTGGTGGCAACGACATCTTCGCCACCCACTTCCACATGTCGATCAACTCGATCACCTGGTTCGTCCGGATCTTCTTCTTCCTCGGCCCGGTCATCGCGTTCATCGTCACCAAGCGGATCTGCCTGGGTCTGCAGCGGCGCGACCGCGACAAGGTGCTGCACGGCCGTGAGTCCGGCATCATCAAGCGCCTGCCGCACGGCGAGTTCGTCGAGATCCACGAGCCGCTCAGCCAGGCCCAGCTGCACGCGCTCACCGCGCACGAGCAGTACGCGCCGGCCGAGATCGGCCCGACGGTCGACGAGAACGGCGTCGAGCGCAAGCCGTCGCGCATGCAGCGGCTCCGCGCCAAGCTCAGCAAGGGCTACTTCGCCGAGGGGAACCAGATCCCCAAGGCCACCGTCGAGGAGTACAAGGAGATCACGAGCGGCCACGGCCACCACTGATCACCTTCCCCCGGGGCTTCGCCCCGGGGGCCCAGAAGGTCGCCACACCGCATCGAGCCCCGTCCATTCACCGGACGGGGCTCTTTGCCGTCCCGCCGTCTCGATAGGCTGTGGTCATCCCTGTACGTACGGACACCAGGAGCGACCATGAGCGCTGTGCAACCCGCTGGAGGCCCTAGCTCGGCGGGTCGTTCCTGGCCCGAGGTGCTGAACGCTCTGCTGGAGGGCCGCGACCGGAGCGCCGACGACACGGCGTGGGCGATGGACCACATCATGCGAGGCGAGGCCACCGACGCCCAGATCGCCGGCTTCGCGGTCGCGCTGCGGGCGAAGGGCGAGACCGTCGAGGAGATCACCGGCCTCGTCCGCGCCATGTACGCGCACGCCAACCTCATCGAGGTGCCCGGCCCGACCGTCGACCTCGTCGGCACCGGCGGCGACGGCGCCAAGACCGTCAACATCTCCACCATGTCGGCGATCGTCGTCGCCGGTACGGGCGCCAAGGTCGTCAAGCACGGCAACCGCGCCGCGTCCTCCGCCTCCGGCTCCTCCGACGTGCTGGAGAAGCTCGGCGTCAACCTGGACCTCACGCCCCGGCGGGTCGCCGAGGTCGCCGAGGAGGCGGGCATCACCTTCTGCTTCGCGGTGAGGTTCCACCCGGCGCTGCGCCATGTGGCGGCGGCCCGCAAGGAGCTCGGCATCCGCACCACGTTCAACTTCCTCGGACCGCTCACCAATCCCGCGCGGGTGAAGGCCCAGGCCACCGGCGTCGCCGACGCGCGGATGGCACCGATCATGGCCGGGGTGCTCGCCGAGCGCGGCTCCTCCGCCCTGGTGTTCCGCGGCGACGACGGACTGGACGAGCTGACCACCACGGCCACCTCGAAGGTCTGGGTCGTCCGGGACGGCGCGGTGCGCGAGGAGGCGTTCGACCCCCGGGACGTGGGCATCGACCTGGTGCCGGTGGAAGCGCTGCGCGGCGCGGACGCCTCGTACAACGCTGACGTGGCGCGCCGGCTGCTGGCCGGTGAGACCGGGCCGGTACGGGACGCGGTGCTGCTCAACGCGGCGGCGGCGCTCGTGGCCCTGGAACCGTCGGACGCGCCGCTGGCCGACGGGATCCGGGCGGGCATGGCGAAGGCGGCCGAGGCGATCGACTCCGGCGCGGCACGGGCGGTGCTGGAGCGGTGGGTGGAGGCCAGCCACCGGTAGGACGTGGGTGTGACGCAAGGCGCGGTCCGGCCCCTCTCATCTCAGGAACCGGACTGCGCCTTGCGCATGCCGAGACGTATGGCAAGATGCCTTTCAAGGTCATGAGTGACAGCGACTACGGCCCCGGCCCGCTGTCCGGCAACCCTCCGTCCGTGGCGGGGTGCCCCGGGTGAAGACCAGGTCGCAGGCAGCGAGGTCTGCGGCAAGCGCGGACCCCTGCACACCCTGGGGTCCTGGTCCTCAAGGGAGCAGTCTCGTGAGCAAGCGAATGCGATAGGGCGTATCGCCCCTTCTTCGGTACCCCCTTTTTCCTTTTTTCCGGTGTTCGCGTCGCACCGCGCCGTGACGTCTCCGACGCGTCCGCGCACCCGGAATTCGCCTGCCTCGTACGGGAGTTCGCCATGTCCGTCACCACCATCGCCGCCGACCGGTCCGTCTGTGCCCCGCTGCCCGTCCTGGGACGGGACGTCACCGTGCCCCTCGTCACCGGGGGCGAGGTCACGTACGCCGCGCTCGACTACGCCGCCAGCGCGCCGGCCCTCCAGCGGGTCTGGGACGACGTGGCCGCGTACGCGCCGTACTACGGCAGCGTGCACCGGGGGGCCGGGTACCTGTCGCAGCTGTCGACCGACCTGTTCGAGAACAGCCGCGCCGCGGTGTCGGAGTTCCTGGACTGCCGCGAGGGCGACCAGGTGGTCTTCACCCGGTCGACGACCGACTCGCTGAACCTGCTGGCCGGGGCCCTGCCCGCCGGCTGCCAGGTGTTCGTCTTCGAGACCGAGCACCACGCCTCGCTGCTGCCCTGGAGGGACGCGCGGGTCACCTACCTCAACGCGCCCCGTACGCCCGGTCAGGCGGTCGAGACGCTGGAACGGGCGCTCGCCGACCGGGACCCCTACGGCCCCGCCCTGGTCTGCGTCACCGGCGCGTCCAACGTCACCGGTGAGCTGTGGCCCGTGCGGGAGCTGGCCGCCGCCGCCCACGCCCACGGCGCCCGCATCGTCCTGGACGCCGCGCAGCTCGCCCCCCACCACCCCGTCTCCGTACGGGAGCTGGACGTCGACTGGGTGGCGTTCTCCGGGCACAAGCTGTACGCCCCGTTCGGCTCCGGCGTCCTCGCCGGACGCGCCGACTGGCTGAAGGACGCCGAGCCGTACCTGGCCGGCGGCGGCGCCTCCCGGAAGGTCGCGCGGCGCGCCGACGGAGGGGTGGACGTCGAGTGGCACACCACCGCCGCCCGCCACGAGGCCGGCTCGCCCAACGTCATCGGCGTGTACGCCATCGCCTCCGCCTGCAGGGCGCTCACCGAGGCCGGGTTCGACACCCTGGTGGCGCGCGAGCAGTACCTGATCGGCAAGGTCCGCGAGGGGCTCGCCGAGGTGCCCGAGGTGAAGGTGCTGTCGCTGTTCGGCGACGACGCTCCCCGGGTCGGCGTCATCTCGTTCGTCGTGAAGGGCTGGAACAGCTCCCACTTCGCGGCCGCCCTGTCCGCCGAGTACGGCATCGGCGTCCGCGACGGCCTGTTCTGCGCCCACCCGCTGGTGCGCACCCTGCTCGGTGGCGAACGCGAGGACATCGGCGAGTGCGGCGCGCCCGACGGCGGGACCACCGCGCTCAACGCCATCCGGGTCAGCTTCGGGGCGGGGACGCCGGACGAGCACGTCGACCGGTTCGTTCGGGCCGTGAAGGAGCTCGTCCGGGACGGGGCGCGGTGGAACTACCGTACGGAGGACGGGCGTTGTGTGCCCGACCGCGGCTGACCAGCCGGGTGCCCACCAGGACCGTGCGCAGCGCCCGCTCGGCGGCGTCCGCGAGCAGCTCGGCGGCCCGGTCCAGGGCCTCCGACAGCGGTACGGGGCCGGGCGCGATCGACTCGTAGGCGTCCAGCCCCGCGTCCTGCGCCCCGGGCCCCAGCGTCCCGGCCAGCGCGAGGACCGGGACGCCCGCCTCCCGCGCCCGCCGGGCCACCTCCCCCGGGACCTTGCCGCGCACGGTCTGGGCGTCCAGGGCGCCCTCGCCGGTGATCACCAGGTCGGCGTGGCCCAGCCGGGCACCCAGGTCCAGCCCGTCGAGGAGCACCTCGAAGCGCGGGAGCAGCCGGGCGCCCACCGCCGCGAGCCCCGCCCCGAGCCCGCCCGACGCCCCGGTGCCGGGCGCCCCGCGCAGGTCCACCGCCGGGGCGAACGCCGTCGTCAGCGCGGCCGCCCAGCGCTCCAGGGCGGCCGACAGCTCCTCGCACTGGGCCGGGGTGGCGCCCTTCTGGGGGCCGAACACCCGGGCCACGCCGCGCTCGCCGCACAGCACGTTGTACGGGTTGCACGCCACCAGAAGCTCGGCCTCCGCCAGCCGCGCGTCGAGCCCGCCCGTGTCGACGCCCGCCAGCCGGGACAACGCCCCGCCCCCGTAGGGCAGTTCGCCGCCGCCCGCGTCCAGCAGCCGGACGCCCAGCGCCTGGAGCGCGCCGGCGCCCCCGTCCGACGTACCGGAGTCGCCGCAGCCCACCAGGACGCGCCGGGCGCCCGCGTCCAGGGCGGCGCGGATCAGCTCGCCGACGCCGTACGTGGTCGTGGCGCCCGGGTCCCGGCGGCCCCGCGGCACCAGGGCCAGCCCGGCCACGGCGGCCATCTCCACCACCGCCGAGCCGTCCCCGAGGAGCGCGAAGTGCGTGTCGACCGGATCGCCCAGCGGGCCGGTGGCCACCCGGGACACCAGCCGCCCGCCCGTCGCGGCGGCCAGCGCCTCCGCCGTACCCTCACCTCCGTCGACCAGCGGGATCAGGTCCAGCTCGGCGTCCGGCAGGACACGCCGCACCCCCTCGGCGATGGCCTCGGCGGCCTGCCGTGCGGACAGCGACTCCTTGAAGCCGCTGGGCGCGACGGCGATGCGGTACGAGGGGTACGAGGGGGACGGGTGGCTCATGGGCGGGTCTCCAGGAGGACGGGCACGCCGAGCAGCGGCCAGACGGTCAGGGCGAACAGCAGGACCAGGCCCGCCGTGAGCGGCGCGAGCACCGCCGACAGCCGCAGCAGGTCGCGCGGGGTGTAGGTGGGCACGCCGTCGGGGACGTCGGAGAAGAGGGCGACCGGCTTGGCCGACGCGGGCAGGGTGTGGCAGAAGCCCGCCGCCGCCGTCGAGGCGAGCGCGGCGGCGACCGGGTTGACCCCCGCCGCGGCCGCCGCCACGACAACCAGCGGCACGAGCACCGACGAGCGGGCCGAGCGGGACTGGAGCACCAGGTGCGCCGCCGTGCTGACGACCACGACGACGGTGAGGAAGAGCCACGGCGGCGCGTGCACCGGCAGCCCGGCCACCAGCCACTTCGCGGCGCCCGAGTCGGCGAGGGCCACGCCCATCGCCATCGTCGCCGCCATGAACAGCAGCAGCGGCCACGGCACGGTCTTCAGCCCGTCCTTGAGCCGTACCGTCCCCAGCGCCGGCGACGCCGCCACCACCGCGCCGATCAGCGCCACCACGGCCGGGGACACCCGGTGCAGCGGCTCGCTGCACCACAGCACCACCACCGTCGCCAGCAGCAGCGCGCAGCGCGCCTCGGCGGTGGTCAGCGGCCCCGTGACGGGCATGGGGGAGTGCGCCTCGATGTCGGCGGGGGTGATGTGCACCGGGCCGCGACGGTCGGCCCGCGAGGTGGTGGTGAACAGCACGGCCTCGGCGGCCAGATGCGACGACACGATCGCGAGCGGCAGGCCGAGCAGCAGCCACTGCACGAAGCCCAGCCGCTGCCCGGTCTGCTCCCACAGCACATTGACGGTGATCAGATGCGCGCCCGCGCCGATCAGCGTGGCCACGGCCGACAGCAGCACCACCGTGGGGAACAGCAGCGCCAGCATCACCACCAGTCGCTCACGGCCCGCCAGAACCTTGGCCAGCGCCAGGAACACCGGCAGCGCCAGCGCGGCCCGCCCCGAGGTGGCCGGGACGGCGAACGACGTGACGACGAGCGCGGCGGTGGTCAGGTGCACCAGCTGACGGACCGTCCGGGCGCCGCTGACGAGGAACGCCGCCGCCCGCCCCGCGAGCCCCGTCCGGGTGACCGCGGCCGCCAGGACGAACGCGCAGATCAGCAGCCAGATCGTCTCGTCGCCGAGCGTGGCGAACAGGGTCTCACTGCTGATCACCCCCGTCGCGGTGAGCGCGAGGCCCGCGCCCAGCGCGATGTACGTGTCGTCGACGGGGGTGGCGATCCAGGAGACGGTGGCGAGCACGAACACCGCCAGGGTCAGCCGCGCCTCGCCACCGAGGCCGGGGAACCGGGACGGCAGGGCCAGCAGCGCGCACACCCCGAGCGCACCGCCGAGCCATGCCGCCCGGCTGGGGGAGAGGGTCACGGTGATCAGTCTGGGCACGGGCCGTGAGTCCCCCATGAGCGCTCTGTGAAGGAAAACTCATCTAGGGCAGGCGGTACCCCATACCGCGTACCGTCTCAAGTCGCCGCGCGCCCAGCTTCTTCCGCAGATTCCGTACGTACACGTCCACGATGTTCGAGCCGGGGTCGAAGTCGTACCCCCATACGTGGGACAGGATCTGCTCCCGCGACAACACCTGCCCGGGATGGCGCAGGAAGAGCTCCAGCAGCACGAACTCACGAGCCGTCAGGTCCACTGTGCGCTGCTCCGCACGGGCCCGGCGCGTACGCAGGTCCAGGCTCAGGTCGCCGCTGCGCAGGACCGTCACCTCGGGCGCGCGGGCGGCGGTGCGCAGCCGGAGCCGCACCCGCGCCAGCAGCTCCTCGAAGCGGAACGGCTTGGTCATCCAGTCGTCCGCGCCGCCCTCCAGGCCGGCCACCGTGTCCCGTACCGAATCGCGTGCCGTCAGCACGATCACCGGGAGCGTCACCCGGGCCTCGCGCAGCTCCCGCAGCACGGTGAAACCGTCCCGACCCGGCAGGCCGATGTCCAGCACCATCAGGTCGAAGCCGCCGGTGACGGCGTAGTCGAGCGCGGTGTCGCCGTCGGCCGCGACAGCGGTGGTGAAGGCGTTGGCGCGCAGCCCCTTCTCGACGAAGGAGGCGATCCGCTCCTCGTCCTCCGCAATCAGAATCCGGTTCACTCGTCCTCCTCCAGTACGAGTACGAAGGTGGCGCCGCCGCCCTCCGTCGCGCACAGCTCCACGCGGCCGCGGTGGCCCTCGGCGATGGCCTTCACGATGGACAGCCCGAGGCCGGCGCCACCGCCCGCACGGGTGCCGCGCCGGGCCGCGCCCCGCCGGAACCGTTCGAAGATCACGGCGGCGTCCTCGGGCCGCACGCCGGGACCGGTGTCGGCGACGTACAGCTCGATCCGCCCGTCGAGCTCGCGGGAACCGATCCTTATCCGCTGGCCCGGCACGGTGTGCTGGACGGCGTTCTGCGCCAGCTGGACCATCGCCTGCGTGATGCGCTGCGGGTCCAGCTCGGCCTCCCGGTCGGCAACCCCGTCCAGGACCCACTCGCGCTCGCCCAGCGCCCGCGCCTTCACGAACACGTCGGCGGTCAGCTCGCCCAGCTGGACCGGCTCGGGCGTGACGAAGTCGGGGCGCTCGGCCTTGGCGAGGAGCAGCAGGTCCTCCACGATCCGGCTCATCCGGTCCAGCTCGTCGGTGACCAGCCGGATCGTCTCCGCCTGCTCGGCCGGGTCGTCACCCATCAGCTCCAGATGGCCGCGCACGATCGTGATGGGCGTACGCAGCTCGTGTCCGGCGTCGTCGACGAACTGGCGCTGCGCCGCGAAGGCCCGCTCCAGCCGGTCCAGCATCGCGTTGAACGTCTCGGCGAGCAGCGCGATGTCGTCCCGGCCCTGCACCGGGATGCGCCGGGTCAGGTCCTGCTCGGTGAGCTGCGCGGCGGCCCGGCGCACCAGGCGTACGGGGGCGAGGATGCGGCCCGCGACGGCCCAGCCGATGCCGGTGGTCATCAGCAGCGCCACCCCCGAGATGGCGAGCTGGGTACGGAACGCCTCGGCGGCGATGGCCTGCTCGTTGTCCGCGTGGAACGCCACGACGAAGGCGCCCGGCGCGGCGCGCCCCGCCGGGTGGATGGGCACCTTGGCCCACCGCACCTCGCCCTGCGGGCGGTCCAGGGTGCCGGAGCGGGCGGGTGAGGCGAAGATCCGGGCGAGCGCGTCCCGGTCGCGGTGCAGGGCGGCGCCGCTGGTGTCCCGCGGCTGCCGCAGCACGGCGGGGACGCCTTCGGGCCCCCGGGTCAGGCCGAGCAACTCCTCGTCGGGGTCGGAGTACTGGCGCTGGAGGAACACCTCCAGCAGGCGGCGCGGTTCGGTGAACTCGGCGCCCGTGTCCGGGTCCACGCCCTGCTCGACGAAGTTGGCGAACTCGCGGGTCTCCTGGGTCAGCAGCTGGCTGATCCGGTGGTCCACGTCGCGCAGCAGGATGGACCGGGTCGTCATCGCGACGGCGACCAGCGCCACGGCCATGACCAGTAGCAGCCACAGCAGGATCCGTACGCGGGCCGAGACGCGGCGGTCAGCTCTCGTCACCGGCGTCGTCACCGAGGTCGTCATCGTCGTCGTCCCCCGCGGTGGCCGGCGGCCCCGGCACGACGGTGTCGGTGGGCAGGGTCCGCGGCGCGGGCGGCGTGCCGTTCGGCGTCCGGGGCGGCGTCGCACTCGGCATGGGCACGCCGGTGGGCGTCCTGCCGGGGCCCGTACTCGTGTCCGTGCTCGTGCTCGTGCCCGTGCCCGTGCCCGGCGTCCGGCTCGGCTCCGCGCTCGACCCCGTACTCCCGGCCGGCCGGGGCGTGGTCGTGCCCAGCTCCACCTCGGGCGGCACCTTGGGCGCCTCGGGCGTATCGGTCAGCGTGTAGCTGGTCGCGGCGATGCCGAGCGGGATGGCGACGACCGCGGCGAGCGTCGCCATGCGTTGGGAGAAGGCCATGCACCCATCCTGGTCGCGGCGCACGCACCCCTGAATGAGCGCCGGATGAAGGCTCCTTCATAAACCGCAGTGGTTCTTGTACGTGGTCCCGCCCCGAAGGGGACGCGCAGCGGGTCGTGTTCTGGGCGTAAAACGACCGAGCTTGCGAGGGAGAGCCCAGGACACGATCCCCGGAGCGGCCTCAACGGCACGCGTCCGCGCCCGGCCGCCCCCGTGCGCGTCCGTACACGAAGACGTCATCCGTCCGGGTGATGCCCGGCCGGGCGCCGGGCGTGGGCCGCCACGGAACGTGGCCCCGCCGGGAGGCGTTACGCGTCGAGGCCGATCGCGAACGCGGCTTCCAGGTCGTGCTGGGAGTACGTGCGGAACGCCACGTGCGTGTCCGTCGCCTCGACGCCCGGGATCTTGCTGATCCGGCCGGGGATGACGTCCGCCAGGTCGTCGTGCCGGGCCACGCGGACCATGGCGATCAGGTCGTACGTACCCGTGACGGAGAAGACCTCGCTGACGTTCTCCAGCGCGGCGATCGACTCGGCGATCTCGGGGATGCGGTCCACGCTGGTCTTGATGAGCACGATCGCGGTGATCACGGCTGTCCTTCTCCCTCGGTGGCCGCTGGGTGGGCCTTCACTCTAGCCCCCCGGCCGAAGCGCACCCACGCGTACAGGAACCCCAGGCAGAAGCCCACCACGTGCGCCAGGTACGCGACGCCGGGGCCGCTGTCGGCGCCCCGGGCGGCCAGCCACTGCAGGACGAACCAGAAGATCAGCACGATCCAGGCGGGGAAGCGCAGCGGCAGGAAGAAGAGGAACGGGAAGAGGCTGGTGACCCGTGCCCTCGGGAAGAGGTAGAGGAACGCGCCGAGCACCCCGGAGATCGCCCCCGACGCCCCCACCAGGGTCTGGTCCGAGTGCGCGTGGGCCGCCGCGTACGCGAGGAGGGCGAGGCAGCCGGAGCCCGTGTAGAAGAGGGCGAACTCCAGGTGCCCGAGCCGCTCCTCGGCCATCGCGCCGAACACGTACAGAAACAGCATGTTGCCGAGCAGGTGCAGCCAACTGCCGCTGACGAAGAGGGCGGTCAGCGGGGTGAGCAGGGCGTGCGGGGAGCCGCTCAGCAGCTCGGTGGGGACGATGCCCCAGCGGCGGAAGTACGCGCTCTGGGCGGCGAGCAGCGCGTCGCCCGTGCCGTAGGAGGGGTTCAGCCCCGACACCGGACTGATCAGGAAGATCAGGAAGCAGGCGCCGATCACGGCGTATGTCACGTTCGGTCCGCGCCAGGCGATCATGGACAGATCATGACGTAAACGGAGGGAGCGGGACAGGGTGCCTCGCCGCGCACGGGGGTACCCGCGAGGCCGTAGGGTTACGGGACGTACACCCGCAGTTCGACGGCGCACCGCGGCTCCCGCACCCGGCACCATGGAAGAGGACGGAACGATGACGACGGTTCCCCTGCCGACCGCGACGACCCGCTGGCGCTGCACGCTCTGCGGCAATCTGACGCGTTTCGACGTCACACGGTCGTCGAAGGTCGTGGAGTACGTCCATCTGGACCTCGCGGGCGAGCCCAGGGTGGAGGAGCGCGAGGTGGTCAGTGAGACCATCGAGTCGGTCCGCTGCCGCTGGTGCAACGCGGTGGACCAGATCGAGCTGGTGGACAGGCCGGGCACCGCTTCCTGAGGAACCGGGAGCGGCCCGGCGGGCCAAGACGGACGGGTAGTGGGGTGACGAATCGTGGAGCAGCCCGCCAGCGGCGCTGAGCCGGCCGATGCGGCCGGTGACGCCGCCGAGGCGCTCGACCGCCCGCTGCCCGAAGGGGTACGGCGCCGGGTCGTCGCGCTCGTCTCCGACGCCTTCGGCGGCCTGACGGTCGCGGAACTGCCCGCGCAGCTGCGCCAGTACGCCCGGTTCACCCCGTCCCGCCGGGCCAGGTTCGCGGGCAACGCGATGGCGGCCGCGCTGGAGGGCGACGCGCTGTTCCGGCAGCGGATCGGCGAGCGGCTCAAGGAGCGGCAGCCGGAGCTGGCCGGCGCGGTCGAGTCCGGTTCGCCCCCGGCCGCCGCCGACCCGGTGGACGTGGCCGCGGCGGCCTATGTGCTGCGCCCCGCCGGCTGGGTCAAGCTGGTCGCCGCCGCCGGCGAGGAGGCCCAGCGCGCCGATGCCGAACGTGCCGACGAGGCCGGCCGGCGGGAGCTGGAGCGGCTGCGCGCCGAGCTGGCCGAGGCCCGCGCGCAGACCAAGGCCGAGACCGAGCGGCTGCGTACGGAGCTGGACGCGTCGCGCAAGGAAGCCGAATCGCTTCAGCGCAAGCTGCGCAGCGCCCAGAGCGATGTGAAGCGCGGCGAGGCGGCCCTGCGCCGCAGTCAGGCCGACATCGACACCGTACGCGCCGAGGCGGCCGCTCAGGTCTCCGCCGCGGAGAGCGAGGCACGGCGCCTCAAGGCCCGCCTCAGTGAGGCGGAGGCCGCGCTGGAGGCCAGCCGCCGGGCCGCCCGCGAGGGCCGCTCCGTGGAGGACATGCGGCTGCGGCTGCTGCTGGACACCGTCCTGGAGTCGGCCCAGGGGCTGCGCCGCGAGCTGGCCCTGCCGCCCGTCTCCGTACACCCGGCGGACACCGTCGACGCGGTGGAGCCGGGCCGGATGTCGCCCAAGGACATCGCCGCCCGCGCCCTGTCGGAGACCGACCCGGCGCTGCTGGACCAGTTGCTGGCGCTGCCGCAGGCCCATCTGGTCGTGGACGGCTACAACGTCACCAAGACCGGTTATCCGACCATGCCGCTGGAGAAGCAGCGGCTGCGGCTGCTCGGCGGCCTGTCGGCGCTGGCGGCCCGCACGGGCGCCGAGGTCACCTGTGTCTTCGACGGCGCGGAACTGGCCGCTCCGGTGCTGCTCGCGCCGCCGCGCGGGGTGCGGGTGCTGTTCTCCAAGCCGGGCGTGACGGCGGACGAGCTGATCCGCCAGCTGGTACGGGCGGAGCCGCCGGGCCGGCCGGTCGTCGTGGTCTCCACCGACCGGGAAGTCGCCGACGGCGTCGCGAAGTCGGGCGCCAGGCCCGTCGCGTCGGCCTTGTTGCTGAAGCGGCTTTCGCGCCTCTCGTAACGCTCCATAACTCCTGGGCGTAATGCCCGATTTCGGGAAACGTACCGTCAAGTGCCCATGACGCAGCGTGGACTGTGTGCAAAGAATGTGGCTCCTGAGCGAGATTTTTCGCATGAGGATTTGAACTGATCACAAGATGGTCACTAGGGTCTGGCCTCGAACCTCCGCGCGGTTGATCACTCATCGGGAGTGGCAGCGGAGGAACCGCCTAATTCCGTGCGGTTCGGCCTGTTTCGCGGGGGAGCCGGACATCACGCGCGGAGCCGGGGCCCGACCCTGAGCCCGGCAGGCGGCAGCATGAGGAAGAAGGAGCTCGCCTCCGTGGCGTCCCACCGTCGTCCCAAGCAGCCGAGCCGCGCCCGCGTGACCGTGCTCACCGCGACCGCCGCCGCTGCCGTCGCCCTGTCCTCCCAAGCCGCTCAGGCAGACCCCAAGCCGAGCAAGAGCGAGGTCAAGGCCAAGGTCGACAAGCTCCACCACGAGGCCGAGGCCGCCACCGAGCAGTACAACCTCGCCGACGAGCAGCGCGGCAAGCTCCAGAAGGAGGTCGACGCCCTCCAGGACAAGGTCGCGCGCGGCCAGCAGGAGCTCAACGAGCTGCGCGACAGCCTCGGTTCGGTGGCCACCGCCCAGTACCGCTCCGGCGGCATGGACCCCTCCCTGCAGCTCCTGCTCTCCTCCGACCCGGACAGCTACCTCGAGAAGGCGTCCGCCGTCGACGCCATCAGCGCCAAGCAGGCCGAGACCCTGGAGACCATCCAGGCCAAGCAGCGGGCCCTGGCGCAGGAGCGGGCCGAGGCGACCGCGAAGCTCGCCGGCCTCGAGGACGTACGCAAGACCCTCGCCGAGAAGAAGAAGGCCTACCAGGGTAAGCTCGCCGAGGCGCAGAAGCTGCTCAACACCCTGACCGCCGAAGAGCGGGCGAAGATGCAGGAGGAGGAGCAGCGCGCCAGCCGCGCCGCCAGCGACCGAGTCGACCTCGGCAACGAGGTCCCCGCCTCCCAGCGCGGCGCCGCCGCCCTCGCCGCCGCCGACACCCAGGTCGGCAAGCCGTACATCTCCGGAGCCGAGGGCCCCAACGCCTACGACTGCTCGGGCCTGACCCAGTGGGCCTACCGGCAGGCGGGCGTGAGCATCACCCGCACCACCTTCACCCAGCACAACGACGGTGTGAAGATCGGCCGCAGCCAGCTCAAGCCCGGCGACCTGGTCTTCTTCAACAACCTCGCGCACGTGGGCCTGTACGCGGGCAACGGCCAGGTGCTGCACGCCCCGAAGCCCGGCACCTTCGTCCGTTACGAGTCGATGGAGTGGCTGGGCGACTTCCAGTTCGGCGTACGTATCTGATGGTGCGCGGGCGCGTCTGACGCGCCCGAACCGCGCGCCCGATCGGGTGGTTTACCGCCCTCCAAGCTGACGCTCCGCCCCGCCGGTGACCTTGTGGTCTCGGGCGGGGCGCCGCTGTTCGACGCCCGTACGGTCGCTGGCCGCCGCGTAGTGGCCCGGCTACTGTCTGGCGCGCAACAGCCCGCACAGCCTTACGTCAGCGGAAGGGAGCGCGGTACGTGGCGTCCCATCGCCGGTCCCCGTCATCCTCGTCCTCGGGTTTCTCCCGGAGCGCGAAGGTCACTGTCCTCTCCGCCGCGGCGGCCACCGCCGCCGCGTTCGGCGCCGCCCCGGCGAGCGCAGACCCCGGCACCCCGGTGGACGTGACCCGCGCCAAGGTCGACCGGCTCTACGAGGAGGCCGAGAAGGCCACCGAGGGGTTCAACAAGGCCGACGAGCGCGCGGACGCGCTGCGCGAGCAGGTGGACCGCGTGCAGGACAGCGTGGCGCGCGGCCAGGAGCGGATCAACCGGATGCGCGGCGCGCTGGGCGCCGTGGCGGGCGCGCAGTACCGGTCCGGCGGCATGGACCCCGCGCTCGCGCTGCTCCTCTCCGAGGACCCGGACAGCTACCTCGACAAGGCCGCCGCCCTCGACCGCATCAGCGAGCGGCAGGCGAGCGCCCTCGCCGAACTCCGGCGCGCCCAGCGCGGCCTGGCCCAGCAGCGCGCCGAAGCCGGCCGGATGCTCACCGAACTGGAGCGCAGCCGGGCTGCCGTGGCCCTCCACAAGCGCACCGTCGAGCGCAAGCTCGCCGAGGCGCGTGCGCTGCTCAACTCCCTCCCGTCCGACGAGCGCGACGCCTTCGACCGGGCCTCCCGCTCCGGCCGCGACGACCTCCCGCCGCCCGGCGGCGAGGCCGTGACCGGCCGGGCTGCCGCCGCGGTGGCCGCCGCCCGTTCCGCCGTCGGCAAGCCGTACGTGTGGGGCGCCAACGGCCCCTCCGGCTTCGACTGCTCGGGCCTGATGCAGTGGTCGTACGCGCAGGCGGGCGTCGGCCTCCCTCGCACCTCCCAGGCCCAGCGCAACGCCGGGCGGCACGTCCCGCTGTCCGAGGCGCGCCCCGGCGACCTGGTGACCTACCGGGACGACGCCAGCCACGTCGGGATGTACGTGGGCAACGGCCAGGTGGTGCACGCCCCCTACCCGGGCGCGCCGGTGCGCTACGACCCGGTCGGCATGATGCCCGTCTCGGCGGTCACGCGGGTCTGACCTACCATCGGGAGAATGTCGGTCCGGAGGCGTGCGGCGGTGGCGGCACTCGGCCTGTCGCTGCTCGTCCTGCTCGTCGGCGGCTGCACGGCCCGGGAACGGGCACCCGACACGGCCGGCGTCCGGGCGGCGGTGGACCGGCGGGCCGCCGAGGTCCTGGCCGCTGAGCTGGCCGACGTACCGCTCGGAGCCTGGTCGTACCGGGTGACGGAGGTGCGGCGGGACGGCGACGACCGGGCCACCGCGCGCGCCGAGCTCAGCTACCGCATCGCCGGGTACGACAACGGCGCGGTGACCGGCGAGCGGGCGCTGCGGCTCGCGCGGCGGGACGGCCGCTGGTACGTAACCTCCGACCGGCCCGCGAAGGGCGCCGCCCAGCAGCTGTGGGAACAGGGCGACATCGACGTCGTACGGGGGAAGCGGAGCCTGGTCCTGGGCGTCGGCCAGGACGCGGCGCGGCTGCGGTCCGTCGCGGCGGCCGCCGACCGCGCGGTGCCGGCCGTGTCGGACGCCTGGCCGGAGCGGTGGGCGGGGCGCGTGGTGGTGGTGGTGGTGGTGCCGGGCTCCCTGACGGCGATGGGCGCGCTGCTGGGGGAGCCGGCGGCGGGGTACCGGGGGATCGCGGCGGTCACGACGGGCCGGGTCGGCGGCGGGCCGGACGCCCCGGCGGACCGGGTGGTCGTCAACCCGGAGGCGTACGCGGTGCTCGGCGAGTTCGGGCAGCGCTTCGTGCTCGCCCACGAGACCACGCACGTCGCCACCCGGGCGCACACCTCCGCCGCCACGCCCCTGTGGCTCTCCGAGGGCTTCGCCGACTGGGTCGCCTACCGGGGGACGGGGCGTTCGGCGGAGCAGGCGGCGCCCGAGCTGCGTGACGCGGTCCGCGCGGGCGCCACCCCGGCCGCCCTGCCGACGGACGGCGACTTCTCCTTCGCCGCCGACGCGGCGGGCCTGGCGCGTGCGTACGAGGGCGGCTGGCTGGCCTGCGAGCTGATCGCCGACCGGTGGGGCGAGGCGAAGCTGCGGGCCTTCTACCGGGCGGCGGGGGCGCGGGGCTGGGAGGCCGCCTCGGCCGACGTGCTGGCGACGACCCCGGAGGCGTTCACCGACCAGTGGCGGGGATACCTGGGGGAGCGGCTGGGGTGAGCGCGGTGCTTGGCGGGGGCGTGCCTCGGCAGGGTGTGCCTTGCGGGCGCGTGCCTTGCGGGGGCGTGCTCGTCAGGGCGTGCCTTGCGGGCGCGCTCGTCAGGGGGTGAGCAGGCCCTGCCTGTCCCGGCTGGCCTGCGCCGGCACCGTGGCGTGCTGCTCGCGCAGGCGCGGCTCGGTGACCGTCTGCCGCCACAGGTGCCGGCACGCGGTGAACGTGGCCGCGACGAGCAGCCCGTTGCGTACGCCCAGAAGCACGATGCCCCACAGGTCACTGTGCACGACGTGGGTGAACCAGATCGGGAACTCCAGCATCGTCACGCCCGTCGCCACCAACACCATCCGCGCCGGCCGGCGCATCGGGCTGTCCCGGAAGACCAGGCACACGGCCGCCAGCCCGACCAGCCAGATCATGTACTGCGGGCTGATCACCCGGCTCGTGGTGGTGAACAGCAGCACGGCCGCGAACGCCGCGTCGGCGAGCGTCGTCGTACCGAACGCGCGCGCCCGGACCCGCCACACCAGCAGCCAGCCGAACGCCGCCACCGTCAGCGCCAGCGCGGCGGTGGAGACCACCGGCACGTACGGGCCGAGGAACTCCACCGAGCCGTAGTTCAGCAGCACCTGCCCCTCCCAGCCGAAGTTCCGCGCCACGTGGAAGACCAGGGAGCCCAGCGACTCCACCTCCGTGCCCCGGTCCCGCTGGAAGGTGAGGAACGCCAGCGCCCCCGGCATCGCCGCCGTGCACGCCAGCAGCACCGCCGTACCCGTGACCGCCGCGGCCGTCCAGGAGCGCCACGTGACCCGGCCGCGCCGGGTGCCCGCCAGCAGCAGCGCCGGCCACACCTTCAGCAGGGCGCCGAACCCGGCCAGCGCGCCCAGCACGCGCGGGTGCCGGATGCCCGCCAGCAGCGCGGCGACCGCGACGGCGGTGACCATCAGGTCGTAGCGCGCGTACGCGGTCGGGCCGAGCAGCGGTACGCCCGCGACCCACACCCAGGCGCCCGAGAGGCACTTGCCGGGGCGCCGCCCCGCGTACAGGAGCAGGCCGAAGACCAGCGCGTCGCAGACGAAGACGAGGAGGAAGAACGCGGAGGCGTAGTCCAGGAAGGGCAGCAGGCCGGGGGAGAGGATGGCGAGCGCGGCGGCCGGGGGGTACTGCCAGGTGACGTCGTTCAGAGGGTACGTGCCCGTGCGCAGCACGTCGTACCAGCCCTGGTAGATCACCGAGACGTCGGTCGTGATGTCGGGCCCGGGGAGGACGAAGACCTTGAAGACGAGGAGCAGCAGGAGAGTCCTGGTCAGGAGCCATATGCCGATGATTTCGAGCGGGAGCCGGGTGCCGCTGTGGCCCTTCATGCATACCTCTTCGGTCTCGGTGCCGGTGCCGGTGCTGGTGCCGGGCGGGACTGTGCTGAGCGGTGGAGCGGCGCCGTTCGGTACTGTCGGCATGCGATGCACAAGACCTTGATCGTAACCAACGACTTTCCGCCCAGACCCGGCGGGATTCAGGCGTTTCTGCACAACATGGCGCTCAGACTCGATCCGGAACGGATCGTCGTCTACGCCTCCACGTGGAAGCGCGGCCGGGAGGGCGCCGAGGCGACCGCCCTGTTCGACGCCGAACAGCCGTTCAAGGTTGTCCGGGACCGCACGACAATGCTGTTGCCCACGCCACGTGTGACCGCGCGGGCGGCCGGGCTGCTGCGCGAGCACGGCTGCGAGTCCGTGTGGTTCGGGGCGGCGGCGCCGCTCGGGCTGATGGGCCCGGCGCTGCGCCGGGCCGGTGCGAAGCGGCTGGTCGCGACGACGCACGGGCACGAGGCGGGCTGGGCGCAGCTGCCGGGGTCGCGGCAGCTGCTGCGGCGGATCGGCGAGGGTACGGACACGATCACGTACCTCGGCGAGTACACGCGCTCGCGCATCGCGACGGCGCTGACGCCCGGGGCGGCCGGGCGGATGGTGCAGCTGCCGCCGGGGGTCGACGAGAAGACCTTCCACCCCGGTTCGGGCGGGGACGCGGTACGGGAGCGGCTGGGCCTGGCGGAGCGGCCGGTGGTGGTGTGCGTCTCGCGGCTGGTCCCGCGCAAGGGCCAGGACACCCTGATCAGGGCCATGCCGACGGTGCTGGCCCGGGTGCCGGACGCGGTCCTCCTGATCGTCGGCGGCGGCCCGTACGAGAAGGACCTGCGGCGCCTCGCCGCCGAGACGGGCGTGGCCGGATCGGTACGTTTCACGGGCGCGGTGCCGTGGGAGGAGCTCCCGGCGCACTACGGGGCGGGTGACGTGTTCGCCATGCCGTGCCGTACGCGGCGGGGCGGGCTGGACGTGGAGGGCCTCGGCATCGTCTACCTGGAGGCCTCCGCGACCGGCCTCCCGGTCGTCGCGGGCGACTCGGGCGGCGCGCCGGACGCCGTCCTGCACGGCGAGACGGGCTGGGTGGTGCGGGGCTCCTCCCCGGCGGAGTCCGCCGACCGGATCGTCACGCTCCTGGAGGACCCGGAGCTGCGCCGGAGGATGGGCGAGCGGGGCCGGGCGTGGGTCGAGGAGAAGTGGCGCTGGGATCTCCTGGCAGAAACCCTCAAGACCCTGCTCTGACCCCCACCCCGGTGGGCTCCCCCGCTGCGGGCAATCGTCCCTGCACGGCCCCTCCCCGTTGTGGGCAGTCGTCCCGCTGGGGGTCCCCCCAGGACGAAGTCCTAGGGGGAGGAACGGGTGGGCACAACGGGACCGGGGCGGCGCCCTTTCTCGGTTCCCCCCGGGGCGGTGCCCGAGCGGCGGCTACCTCCGGTACGGGCAAGGGAGCCGTTACGGCGCCGCCAACCTCTGCGGGGACGACCCTGCACGGCCCCACCCCGGTCGTCGGCCGACTGCGGGGCGGTGGGGGAGAGGGGCACGGCCCCACCCCGGCCGGTGGCCGACCGCGGGCCGGTGGGGGGCAGGGGCACGGCCACATTTGGGCCCGCGCCCCCCATGGGCGGAGCCCAGGATTCCGCCCATGCTGCGCCCATGACACCAAACCTGACGCGCCGTCACCTCCTCGGCCTCGGCGCTCTCCAGACCGCCGCCGCCCTCGGGCTCACCCGGATCGGCCGGGCCACCGCCACCGGTCACAGCACCGCGGTCGTCATCGGGTCCGGCTACGGAGGCGCCGTCGCGGCGCTCCGGCTCGGCGAGGCCGGCATCCGGACCACCGTTCTCGAGATGGGCGCCCTGTGGAAGAGCGCCGGCCCCGACGGGCGGGTCTTCTGCTCCACCGCCACGCCCGACCACCGGTCCATGTGGTTCCGTACCCGCACCGAGGCGCCGCTCGCCACGTTCCTGTGGCTGGACGTCGTCAACAAGGACATCAGCCCGTACCCGGGAGTGCTGGACCGGGTGCGGTACAGCGACATGTCGGTGTACGTCGGGCGGGGCGTGGGCGGCGGGTCCCTCGTCAACGGCGGCATGGCCGTCACCCCGCAGCGCGCCTACTTCTCCCAGGTGTTGCCGCACGTGGACGCCGACGAGATGTACGGCACGTACTTCCCGCGCGCCCGCGCCATGCTGGGCGTCAACACCGTCGACCCCGCCTGGTTCGAGTCCACCGAGTGGTACCGCTTCAGCCGGGTGTCGCGGAAGCACGCGGCGAACGCGGGGCTGAGGACCACCTTCGTACCGAATGTGTACGACTTCGGGCACATGCGGCGCGAGGCGGAGGGGACGGCCCCGAGGTCCGCGCTGGCCGGTGAGGTCATCTACGGCAACAACCACGGCAAGCGCAGCCTCGACCGGACGTATATCGCCGCCGCCCTGGGGACCGGGAACGTCACCATCGAGACGCTCCACCGCGCCAGAGCCGTGCGAAGGGAGGCGGACGGCACGTACGTGGTGACGGCCGACCGGCTCGACGCCGGCGGGAAGGTGGTCGAGAGCCGCGAGTTCGGCTGTGAGCGGCTCTTCCTGGGGGCGGGGAGCCTCGGCACCACCGAGTTGCTGCTGCGCGCCCGGGAGACAGGTGCGCTGCCCGGGCTGAGCGCCGACATCGGCAAGGGCTGGGGGCCCAACGGCAACGTCATGACCGGCCGGGCCAACCACGTCTGGGACACCGTCGGGGCCAACCAGTCGACCATGCCGGTGATGGGCATCGACGACCCGGACAACGCGGTGTTCGCGGAGATCGCCCCGCTTCCGACGGGGCTGGAGCACTGGGTGAGCCTGTATCTGGCGATCACCAGGAACCCGGAGCGGGGGACGTTCACGTACGACCCGGCGACGGACGCGGTGCGGCTGGACTGGAGCCGGGCACAGAGCGAGGTTTCGGTCGCCTCGGCCAAGAAGCTCTTCGACCGCGTCAACGCCAAGAACGGCACCATCTACCGGTACGACCTCTTCGGCGGCAACAAGACCTTCGCCGACGACTTCACGTACCACCCGCTGGGCGGGTGCGTGCTCGGGAGGGCGACCGACGATTACGGGCGGGTGCGGGGCGCTCCGGGGGTGTACGTGACCGATGGAGCCCTCGTTCCGGGCTCCATCGGCGTCAATCCGTTCGTCACGATCACCGCTCTGGCCGAGCGGACCATGAGCCGGGTGCTCGCGGAGGATTACGCGCGGTAGATCGCTTCGATCTCGTCCGCGAAGTCCTTCGCCACCACATTGCGCTTGAGCTTCAGCGACGGCGTGATGTGACCGGCCTCCTCCGTGAACTGGGAGGTGAGAATGCGGAATTTCCGCACCGATTCCGCCTTGGAGACCGCCGCGTTGCCGTCGTCCACGGCCCGCTGCACCTCCGCCAGCAGGTCCGGGTCCTCGCGCAGCGACGCCGCCGTCGAACCGGCCGGCTTGCCGTGCTCGGCGGCCCAGCGGCCCAGGAACTCCTCGTCGATGGTGACCAGCGCGCCCACGAACGGCCGGCCGTCGCCCACCACCATGCACTCCGCGACCAGCGCGTGGCCGCGGATGCGGTCCTCGATCACCGCGGGAGCGACGTTCTTGCCGCCCGCGGTGACCAGGATCTCCTTCTTCCGGCCCGTGATGGCCAGGTAGCCGTCCTCGTCGAGGGTGCCGATGTCGCCGGTGTGGAACCAGCCGTCGGCCAGCGCCTCGGCGGTCGCCGACTCGTTCTGCCAGTAGCCGGAGAAGACGTGCTCGCCGTGGATCAGCACTTCGCCGTCGTCGGCGATGCGGACGACCGAGCCGGGCAGGGGCTGCCCGACGGTGCCGATCTTGGGCCGGTCGTACGGGTTGAACGCCGTCGCCGCGCAGGTCTCCGTCAGGCCGTAGCCCTCCAGGACGGTGAGGCCGATGCCCCGGTAGAAGTGCCCGAGCCGCTCGCCCAGCGGCGCGCCGCCCGAGACGGCCGCCTGGCAGCGCCCGCCCAGGACCGTGCGGAGCTTGCTGTAGACCAGCTTGTCGAAGACGAAGTGCTTCAGCTTCAGACCGAGGGAGGGGCCCTGCGGGGAGGACGTGGCGCGGCTGTACTCGATGGCCGTCTGGGCGGCCTTGTCGAAGATCTTGCCCTTGCCCTCCGCCTGCGCCTTGGCGCGCGCCGAGTTGTAGACCTTCTCGAAGACGCGCGGGACGCCGAGGATCAGGGTGGGCTTGAAGGCGGCGAGCTCGTCGGTGAGTTCCTTGATGTCCGGTACGCAGCCGAGGCGGATCGGCGCCAGCACGGAGCCGACCTCGATGAGCCGTCCGAAGACGTGCGCGGCGGGGAGGAAGAGCAGCGCCGAGCACTCGCCGGTGCGGAACAGCGGCTTGAGCCGTTCGACGACATTGCCGCACTCGGCGAAGAAGTTGCGGTGCGTCAGGACGCAGCCCTTGGGGCGGCCCGTGGTGCCCGAGGTGTAGACGATCGTCGCGATGTCGTCGGCCTTGGCGGTGGACGTCGCCTCGTCGACGGCTTCGTCCGGGACGTCGGCGCCGAGGGTGTTCAGCTCCTCGACGGCGCCCTGGTCGAGGCGCCACACGTGCCGCAGCGCCGGGAGGTTCTCGCGTACGGACTCCACCGCGGCCGCGTGCGCCCCGGTCTCCACGATCACCGCGACCGCGCCCGAGTCGCCCAGGATCCACTGCACCTGCTCGGCGGAGCTGGTCTCGTACACCGGCACCGTCACGGCGCCGGCGCTCCAGATCGCGAAGTCCAGCTGCACCCACTCGTAGCGGGTGCGGGAGATCAGGCCGACCCGGTCACCGGGGCGTACGCCCTGCGCGATCAGGCCCTTGGCGGCGGCGCGGACCTCGGCGAGGAACTCGGTGGCGGTGACGTCCGTCCAGACGCCGGCCACCTTGCGCCCCATCACGGCGACATCTGGGTGCTGAGCGGCATTGCGGCGGATGAGATCCGTCAGGTTGCCGTCCGTGGGGACCTCGTACAGGGCCGGAAGGCTGAACTCGCGCAAAACTGCTGCTCCTCATCGGGCGCCGGCGCCACGGCTCTGTGTGATGCACCGGTTGCGGTCCAAGATCGGGCAGGTGCTCGGTGGGGGCGAGCACGACTGGACTGCCCGGACGTTACCCACCAGTACTCGGTTCCCGATAGGGGCGTAGGCCAGATGTTCGCTGCGTCACACGTAATTGCTGGTGCTTCGCGCACAGTAGTCCACACCTGTGACGACTCGGAAGTAACCGCAGGTCCGACCGCCTAAGGTGGGTTGTCATGCGAGTCCATGTGGTCAGTGACGTGCACGGGAACGCCGAGGGCCTGGCCACGGCGGGGGAGGGCGCCGACGCCCTGATATGCCTCGGTGACCTGGTGCTCTTCCTGGACTACCACGATCACGCGCGGGGCATCTTCCCGGATCTGTTCGGCGTCGAGAACGCCGACCGGATCGTCGCACTGCGCACGGCCCGGCGCTTCGAGGAGGCCCGGGAGTTCGGCCGCCGGCTGTGGGCGGAGCTCGACGTCGACCGCGAGACCGCCATCGAGTCGGCGGTGCGCCGCCAGTACGCGGCGCTGTTCGCGGCCTTTCCGACGCCGACGTACGCCACGTACGGGAATGTCGACATCCCGGCCCTCTGGCACGAGTACGCCGGCCCCGGCACCACCGTCCTGGACGGGCAGCGGATCGAGCTCGACGGCCGCGTCTTCGGCTTCGTGGGCGGTGGCTTGCGCACCCCGATGCGTACGCCGTACGAGATCTCCGACGAGGAGTACGCGGCCAAGGTGGAGGCGCTCGGGGAGGTGGACGTGCTCTGCTCCCACATCCCGCCGGAGGTGCCGGAGCTGACGTACGACACGGTCGCGCGCCGCTTCGAGCGCGGCAGCGCGGCCCTGCTGGCGGCGATCCGCCGGACGAAGCCCCGGTACGCCCTGTTCGGCCACGTCCACCAGCCGCTGGCGCGGCGGATGCGGGTGGGGCCGACGGAGTGCGTCAACGTGGGACATTTCGCGGCGACGGGAAGGCCCTGGGCCCTGGAATGGTGAGCCCGCCCACGCGATAGCCTTCACCCCACACCCTTGACACCCTTGGGACCGGACCGCACTGGAGGAGCCACAGCGATGGCCGAACACACCAGCTCGAGCATTGAGATCGAGGCGGCACCGGCCGACGTCATGGGAGTGATCGCCGACTTCGCGCGCTATCCGGAGTGGACGGGTGAGGTGAAGGAGGCGGAGGTCCTGGAGAAGGACGCCGCCGGCCGCGCCGAGAAGGTCCGCCTGCTGCTGGACGCCGGCGCGATCAAGGACGACCACACCCTGGCGTACACCTGGACCGGGGACAACGAGGTCAGCTGGACCCTGGTCAAGTCCCAGATGCTCCGCGCCCTCGACGGCTCCTACCACCTGGCCCCCCTCGCCGGCGGCACCCGCACCAAGGTCACGTACCAGCTGACGGTGGACGTCAAGATCCCGATGCTGGGCATGATCAAGCGCAAGGCCGAGAAGGTCATCATCGACCGCGCCCTGGCGGGCCTGAAGAAGCGCGTCGAGTCCACCCCCGGCGCCTGACGGCGGGGTCCTTGGGCGCCTGACCGCCGGGCCCTGACCGCCGGGTCCTGACGGGCGGGTCCTGACGGGCGGGGGCCAGGCGCCCTCCGGCAGGGGCTGGCACCCCCCGCCCGGAGTCGGGCGCGGCTCATCCGGATGTCCCGCCCTGTGTCCGGGTTCTCGTCTTGGGCGCCACCCTGCCCTGGCGCCCTCGTGCCGGGGCCCCGCGGCGCGAAGCTGCCGCGTCGGGGGGCCGGCCCCCGCGAGAACCCCGCCCCGGCGGGGCTGCTCCACGGGCGGTGCTCCCGGGCGCTCCGGCGCGGCCGCACCCGGGGGCGTGGGGGGCGGCAGCCCCCGGAGGAACCCCTTCCCCGGCAGGGGGCAACGCCCCGGTAGCGTGGGGGTCCATGCGAACCATCCTGGTCACCGGGCCCGGCGGCGCCGGGCGTACGACCGTTGCCGCCGCGACCGCGCTCGGCGGGGCCCGGCGCGGGCAGCGGGTCCTGTTCCTCACCGGTGACCGGGTGGTGCCCGACGGGTGGTTCGAGGGCGACGGCCGGCCGGTCGTGCGCCGTATCGACTCCGGTGCCCACTTCCGCGCCGAGATCCTCGCCTTCCAGGAGCGCGCCGCCACCGCCCTCGGGCTGCTCGGCGCCACACCGCTCGCCGACGAGGAGCTGACCGAGCTGCCCGGCAGCGACCGGTTCGCGCTGCTGCGGGCCCTCAGGGACGCCGCGGCCGGCGACTGGGACCTCGTCGTCGTCGACCTGCCGCCCGCCCCCGACGCCGTCGCCGTACTGGCCCTGCCCGAGCAGCTGCGCCGCTACCTGCGCCGCCTGCTGCCCGCCGAGCGGCAGGCCGCCCGCGCGCTGCGCCCGATGCTCGCCCAGCTCGCCGGCGTACCGATGCCCGCGGAGTGGCTGTACGAGACCGCCGCCCGCTGGGACGTCGAACTCGCCGCCGTCCAGGCCATGATCGAGGACCCGGCCACCACCGTCCGGCTGGTCGCCGAACCCGGCCCGGCCGCCGCCGCCGCGCTGCGTACCGCCCGCGCGGGGCTGGCCCTGCAGCGCCTCGCCCTGGAGCCGGTCGTCGCCAACCGGATGCTGCCCACCGAGTCCCCCGACCCCTGGCTCTCGGGCCTGGCCGCCCAGCAGCAGGACCACCTCAAGGCCCTCGGGGACGTGCACGAGCTGCCCCACCTCGGGCGCGAGCCCCGTACCGCCGACGACCTCGCCCTCCTGGAACCGCCCGTTACCCGGGCCGCCTCCGCGCCGGAGTGGACCGTCGAGGACCGGCGCGACCCCGACGGCGTCCTGGTCTGGCGCATCCCGCTGCCCGGCGCCGCCAAGCCGGACCTCCGGCTCGTACGCCGCGGCGACGAACTCGTGCTCACGGTCGGACCGTTCCGCCGCGCCGTGCCGCTGCCGTCCGCGCTGCGCCGCTGCACCGTCTCCGGGGCGGGCCTCGACGACGGGGTGCTGCGCGTCCGCTTCTCACCCGACCCGGATTTGTGGCCCCGTACGCGGTAACGTCGGGGGTATCACGCCACGCTGCCGCAGGAGTACGCCATGAGCGATGCCACCCAGCATCCCGACGCCGACGCCTGGGCGAAGGCCTGCGCCGAGGACCTCGCGGCCGAGAAGGCCCGCCGCCGCGGCACCGAGGGCCCGCCCCCCGGCGCCGCCGCCGAGGAGCTGCGCAAGCTCGTCGACGCGGTCGCCGACAAGGTCGCCTCGCTGCGCACCCCGCTGCTCGGCGCGGGCGCCCAGAACGCCGTACAGCAGCTCGTCAGCCAGGCGAAGGCCGCCGTCGAGCCGGTCATCGAGCGCAACCCGCAGGTCTTCGACCACCTCGCGGCCGCCGGCAACGAACTGCTGGCCGCCTACCGCTCCGCCGTCGAGGGCCAGGAGCGCCGCTGGACCCGCGGACCGGACACCCCGTCCGGGCGCGGGAAGCGGGACGACGGCGGCCCGGACCCCACCGAGCACATCGACCTGGACTGACACCGGGTACGGTTGGCCGTAGCGGGGCTCGACCGAAAACTGAGGGACACATGGGACTCACCATCGGCGTCGACATCGGCGGCACGAAGATCGCGGCCGGAGTGGTCGACGAGGAGGGCACGATCCTCGACACCCACAAGGTGCCCACCCCGCCGACCGCCGAAGGCATCGTCGACGCGATCTGCGCGGCCGTCTCCGAGGCCGGCAAGGGCCACGACATCGAGGCGGTCGGCATCGGTGCCGCCGGGTACGTCGACGACAAGCGCGCCACGGTCCTCTTCGCGCCGAACATCGACTGGCGCCACGAGCCGCTGAAGGACAAGGTCGAACAGCGCGTCGGCCTGCCGGTGGTCGTGGAGAACGACGCGAACGCCGCGGCCTGGGGCGAGTACAAGTTCGGTGCGGGCAAGGGCCACGAGGACGTCATCTGCATCACCCTCGGTACCGGTCTCGGCGGCGGCATCATCATCGGCAACAAGCTGCGCCGCGGCCGCTTCGGCGTGGCCGCCGAGTTCGGCCACATCCGGGTCGTCCCGGACGGCCTGCTGTGCGGGTGCGGCAGCCAGGGCTGCTGGGAGCAGTACGCGTCGGGCCGCGCCCTGGTGCGGTACGCCAAGCAGCGCGCCAACGCCACCCCGGAGAACGCCACGATCCTGCTGGGGCTCGGCGACGGCACCCCCGAGGGCATCGAGGGCAAGCACGTCTCCGAGGCCGCCCGTCAGGGCTGCCCCGTGGCCGTCGACTCGTTCCGGGAGCTGGCCCGCTGGGCCGGCGCGGGCCTGGCCGACCTGGCCTCGCTGTTCGACCCGTCGGCGTTCATCGTGGGCGGTGGGGTGTCGGACGAGGGCGAGCTGGTCCTCGACCCGATCCGCAAGTCGTTCCGGCGCTGGCTGATCGGCGGCCAGTGGCGGCCGCACGCCCAGGTGCTCGCCGCCCAGCTGGGCGGCAAGGCCGGCCTGGTCGGCGCGGCGGACCTGGCCCGCCAGGGCTGAGCCCCACGTACGTGTGAACGGTGCCCGCCGCGTCCTCGCCCGGATGCGGCGGGCACCGTCATATCGTGCTCGTATGCCGATCACCGAACTGCCCAACTCGCGCACCGAGCCGGACGGTTCGGCCGTGATCCGGGTCCTCAGCTACAACATCCGCTCGATGCGGGACGACGAGGACGCGCTGGCGCGCGTGATCCGGGCCTGCGCGCCCGACCTCGTCTTCGTGCAGGAGGCGCCCCGCTTCTTCCGCTGGCGCAAGCACGCGGCGCGGCTGGCCGCGAAGAGCGAGCTGGTGACGCTGAGCGGCGGCGCGACCGCGTCCGGGCCGCTGCTGCTGTGCTCGCTGCGGGTGACCGCCGAGCGCACGGAGGACGTGCTGCTGCCGCTCACCCCCGGCCTGCACCGGCGCGGCTTCGCGACCGCGGTCGTACGGATCGGGGGCGCCCGCCTCGGCCTGCTCAGCTGCCACCTGAGCCTCCAGGCCCGCGAGCGGTACGCCCAGGCCGGGATGCTCCTCGACCGGCTGGCCGCTCTCGACGTGCCGCACGCGATCGCGGCCGGTGACATCAACGAGCGGCCCGACGGGCGCTCGTTCCGGCGGCTGGCGGCCGAGCTGCAGGACTGCTGGACCGTACGGCCCTGGGGCGGCGAGCACACCTCGACCCCGGGGGACCCGCATCAGCGGATCGACGCGGTCTTCGCCACCAAGGGGATCGAGGTGCTGGGCTGCGGCGTCCCGCGCCCACAGGACGTGCCGGGCCTGGACGACGCGGACCTCAGGGCGGCCACGGACCACCTTCCGGTGCTCGCGGCGCTCCGCGTACCGGCCGGGTGACCCCGGCGCAGCCGTACGAGGGCGGCCGTGAAGATCAGACGACCGCCCCGCGGCCCGGGTCGTCGTCGTCCTCGTCGTCGCTGCGCATCCGGGCCACCAGGGTGGCGAAGCCGCCCAGGAAGCCGCCGATGCAGAGCGTCGTCAGCCACCAGGTCATGTCCCACCGCAGTATCACGGCGACCAACATCAGCACCGGGCCGCCGATGACCCCGAGCCAGGCGAACTTGGCGGTCGCGTCGGCCTCCGGCAGCGGCGGCGGCTCCGGCGGCACGAAATGCCCCTCGTCGGTGTCGTCGAGGTCGTCGTCCTTCGGCTCGGCCACCTCGTAGTCGCGCGGACCGCCCGTGCCGACGCCCGGGGCGAACACCACGGAGCTGCCGAGCGGCTTGTCCGGCTTCGAGGGCTCCGCCGAGGTGCTCTCCGGTACGTCGTTGACGTCGTCCTCCAGCAGGGCCAGGTCCTCGATGGACTTGAACGGCTTGGCGCCCGGGGGGTCCGCCGGCTCCTCGCCGTACCCGGCGACGATTGCCGCCCAGGCCGCCTCCTCGTCGAACGGCTGCTCGTCTCTCTTGTCCGAGTCGTGCTGTTCAGCCACCGGTCGTGCTCCCTCCCCGGCCCTCCGGCATGGGGGACCCCGTCGTGCCCACACCCGGAGTGAGCCGCCCGACGAACGCGTGACTCTCCTCGAAGATCCGCTCCGCGTCATGGTCCAACGTCGCCACGTGGTAGCTCTGTTCCAGCAGGATCTCCTTGACGTCCGTGGAGGAGATCCTGCTGAGGATCCGCGCCGAGTCGGCGGGCGGTACGACATGGTCCTGCGGGCTGTGCAGCAGCAGCACCGGCTGGGTGACCTGCGGGAGCTCGCGGTCGACGATCCGGAGGAACTGCCGCAGCGAGTGCGCGGCGTGCAGCGGCACCCGGTCGTAGCCGATCTCCGCCACGCCCTCCTTGGCGATGTCGCTCGCGATGCCGGGCTGCGACGGGACGAGGTGGCGCACCACGGGCAGCGCGTGGGCGGCGAGGCCGTGGACCTTGTTCGCCGGGTTCACAAGAGCGATGCCCGCCACGGCGTCCCCGTGCTTGGCGGCGAGCCGCAGCGTCAGGGCGCCGCCCATGGACAGGCCGAAGACGAAGACGTGGCGGCACCGCTCCAGCAGCGTGCGCAGCTCGCGGTCCACCTCGGCGTACCAGTCCTGCCAGCTGGTGACCTGCATGTCCTGCCAGCGCGTGCCGTGCCCGGGAAGCAGCGGCAGCGACACGGTCAGGCCGCGCTCGGCCAGATGTTCGGCCCAGGGCCGCAGCGACTGCGGCGAACCGGTGAAGCCGTGACAGAGCAGCACGCCGACCTCTCCGCCCTCGTGGCGGTACGGCTCGGCTCCAGGGAGGACCGGCACCGGGGTCTCCTGTTCGGGGGTTCGACGGTTCTCGGGAAAGGTGTACTTCACCGTACGCGACCGGACTGACACCGACCAGAGCCGTCGCCGCCCCCGCACGGCCACGGGAGAGCCCGCGCACGGCGGCGGGCGGGATCGGGGGCCCCGCTCGGGTTAAGGTCTGATCGACGGAACACAGGAGGCATTCGAGTTGATCTACGGCGCAATGAAGTTCTCCATCGGGGGGTCGCTGAAGCTTGCCTTCAGGCCCTGGGTGGAGGGCCTCGAGAACATTCCCGCCGAGGGGCCGGCGATCCTCGCGAGCAACCACCTCTCCTTCTCCGACTCCTTCTTCCTGCCGGCGGTCCTGGACCGCAAGGTGACCTTCATCGCCAAGGCGGAGTACTTCACCTCGCCCGGTGTGAAGGGCAAGCTCACCGCCGCGTTCTTCAAGGGCGTCGGCCAGCTGCCCGTGGACCGCTCGGGTGCGCGCGGCGCCGGCGAGGCCGCGATCAAGAGCGGTATCGAGGTCATCGAGCGCGGTGAGCTCTTCGGCATCTACCCGGAGGGCACCCGTTCGCCGGACGGCCGGCTCTACCGGGGCAAGCCCGGTGGCCTCGCGCGCGTGGCGCTGGCCACCGGCGCGCCGGTCATCCCGGTCGCGATGATCGACACCGAGAAGATCCAGCCGCCCGGCAAGGTCATCCCCAAGCTGATGCGCCCGGGGATCCGGATCGGGAAGCCCCTGGACTTCAGCCGCTACCAGGGCATGGACGGCGACCGCTTCATCCTGCGCTCGGTCACCGACGAGGTGATGTACGAGATCATGAAGCTGTCCGGCCAGGAGTACGTGGACATCTACGCGACGGCGGCCAAGCGGCAGATCGCCGACGCGGAGAAGGCGGCGAAGGAAGCTGCGAAGGAAGCGGCGAAGGAAGCGGCGAAGGCCGAGCGCGAACAGTCCGGCGCGTAAGCGCGCCGTTCGTCCGGGGGTGGGGGAGTTGGCCAGGCGCGAGCGTGTCGTCCGCATGTCCGTCGAGCAGCCGCTGTGGCGGGCTCTGACCGCCTACCGCGTCCTCACCATGGCGTACGCGGTGCTCCTCTTCATCTCCAGCCGGGAGAAGTTCGAGCGCCCGTGGGTCGCCGTCGCGTTCCTCGCCGTCATGTCCGTCTGGACGCTGGCCACGCTCCCCAAGGTGGCCGGCGCCACCAGCTGCACCAAGCGGTTCCTCGTCGCCGACCTGACCGTCGCCCTCACCGGCATCCTGCTCACCCCGCTCGCCGACGTGCACGCCCAGTCGTTCGACGGCCCGACGCTGCCGACCATCTGGACGGCCGGTTCGGTCCTCGCGTACGCCATCAAGGGCGGCTGGCGCTGGGCCGCCTTCGCCTCGTCCCTGGTCGCCGTCGCCAACATCGTCGAGCGCGGCCACCCCAGCCGGGACACCCTGCACAATGTGCTGCTGGTGTGGGTCGCCTCCATAGCGATCGGTTACGTCGTCGAAGTCGCCCGCGCCTCCGAACGGACCCTCGCGCGGGCCCTGGAGATCGAGGCGGCCACCCGGGAGCGGGAGCGGCTGGCCCGCGACATCCACGACTCGGTCCTCCAGGTACTGGCCATGGTCCAGCGCCGGGGCACGGCCCTGGGCGGCGAGGCCGCCGAGCTCGGCCGGATGGCGGGGGAGCAGGAGGTCGCGCTGCGCACCCTGGTCGCGGGCGGCCTGACCCGTACCTCGCGCGTCTCGGAGGACGAGTCGCTGGGCGCCGTCGTCCGCGAGGTGGACGAACCGGACGACGACGGCCCGGCCGACCTGCGCGCCCTGCTCGCCCCGCACGCCGGGGCCCGGGTGACCTTCTCGGAACCGGGCGCTCCGGTGCTGCTGGCGCCCGGTGCGGCGAGGGAGCTCGCGGCCGCTGTCAGTGCCGCCCTGGACAATGTCCGCAGACACGCGGGCGACGGTGCCCGGGCGTGGATCCTGGTCGAGGACTGGCCGGACGAGGTGATCGTCACGGTCCGGGACGACGGGCCGGGCATCCCGGACGGGCGGCTCGCGCAGGCGGAAGGCGAAGGGCGGCTCGGCGTCGCGCAGTCCATCCGGGGCAGGCTCCGGGACCTGGGCGGCACCGCCGAGCTGGTCTCCGTCCCGGGGCAGGGCACGGAAGTCGAACTGAAGGTTCCAAGGGTTTCACGGGGGAAGGCAGGGAAATGAGCGAGCAGCAGATCAAGGTGATGGTGGTCGACGACCACCCGATGTGGCGGGACGCGGTCGCCCGCGACCTGGCCGAGGCCGGGTTCGACGTGGTCGCCACGGCCGGCGACGGCGAGCAGGCCGTGCGCCGCGCCCAGGCCACCCGCCCCGACGTGCTGGTCCTCGACCTGAATCTGCCGGCCAAGCCCGGCGTCCAGGTCTGCAAGGAGCTCGTCGCCGCCAACCCCGCCCTGCGGGTGCTGGTGCTCTCCGCGAGCGGCGAGCACGCCGACGTACTGGAGGCGGTGAAGTCCGGCGCGACCGGGTACCTCCTGAAGTCGGCCAGCACCGATGAGCTGCTCGACGCCGTGCGCCGGACGGCCGTCGGCGACCCGGTCTTCACGCCGGGCCTGGCGGGCCTGGTCCTCGGAGAGTACCGCCGGCTGGCCTCCGAGCCGCTGCCGGCGACCGGCGCGGACGAGCCGAAGGCCCCGCAGCTCACCGAGCGCGAGACCGAGGTGCTGCGGCTGGTCGCCAAGGGCCTGAGCTACAAGCAGATCGCCGAGCGCCTGGTCATCTCGCACCGCACCGTCCAGAACCACGTCCAGAACACGCTCGGCAAGCTCCAGCTCCACAACCGCGTCGAGCTGGTGCGGTACGCGATAGAACGCGGCCTCGACGACGCGTAGCGCGTAACTCTCCTACGCCTGCCTGGAATTCACCTTTCGTACCGTCCCGGAGTGACGCAGGTCACCATTAGCGTGGCCCGTGTACGTCTCCGTGTGCGTCTCCGTGACGGCGAAGGGAAGTATCCATGCGGGTCGGAGTACTGACCGGGGGCGGCGACTGCCCCGGTCTCAACGCGGTCATCCGCGCCATCGTCCGCAAGGGCGTCCAGGAGTACGGCTACTCCTTCACCGGCTTCCGGGACGGCTGGCGCGGCCCCCTGGAGGGCGACACCGTACGCCTCGACATCCCTGCCGTGCGCGGCATCCTGCCGCGCGGCGGCACCATCCTCGGCTCCTCGCGCACCAACCCCCTCAAGGTGAAGGACGGTGTCCGCCGCATCAAGGACACCCTCGCCGAGCACGACGTGGAAGCGCTGATCACGATCGGCGGCGAGGACACCCTCGGCGTCGCCGCGCGCCTGAGCGACGAGTACGGCATCCCGTGCGTCGGCGTACCGAAGACCATCGACAACGACCTGTCCGCCACCGACTACACCTTCGGCTTCGACACGGCGGTCGGCATCGCGACCGAGGCCATCGACCGCCTCCACACCACCGCCGAGTCCCATATGCGTGTCCTGGTCGTGGAGGTGATGGGGCGTCATGCCGGCTGGATAGCCCTGCACTCGGGCCTCGCCGGCGGCGCCAACGTCATCCTCATCCCCGAGCAGCGCTTCGACGTCGAGCAGGTCTGCTCCTGGGTGACCTCCCGCTTCCGGGCGTCGTACGCGCCGATCGTCGTCGTCGCCGAGGGGGCGATGCCGAGGGACGGCGACATGGTCCTCAAGGACGAGACGCTGGACTCCTTCGGCCACGTCCGGCTCTCGGGGGTCGGCGAGTGGCTCGCCAAGGAGATCGAGAAGCGGACCGGGAAGGAGGCCCGCACCACCGTCCTCGGACACGTCCAGCGCGGCGGCACCCCCAGCGCCTTCGACCGCTGGCTGGCCACCCGGTTCGGTCTGCACGCGATCGACGCCGTGCGGGACGGCGACTTCGGCACGATGGTCGCCCTGCGCGGCACGGACATCGTCCGCGTACCGATCGCCGAGGCGACCGCGCGGCTGAAGACGGTGGACCCGAAGCTGTACGAGGAGGTCGGGGTCTTCTTCGGCTGAGCCCACCCTCGTGCCCTGGGCCGGGCGCGCGCGGCTCCCGGCCCGTGAGCCCGGCCCCTTCACCTCCGGCTGACGTCCAGCGCCCGCACCAGGTCCCGGACCACCGAAGCGCCCCGCAGCGTCAGCACCGACTCGGGATGGAACTGCACGCCCGCGAAGCCCGGCCCACGCAGCGCGTGCACCTCGCCGGTCACCGGGTCGCGGCTCACCTCGACGCCGTGCGCCGCCAGCTCGGTGACCGTCTCCTCGTCGCACCGGGCGGTGAAGCTGTTGTAGAACCCGACCGTCTCCTCCGTACCGAAGAGGTCGATCCGCACCTGTGCGCCCTGGAAGGGCACCGCCTTGCGCACGATCGGCAGGCCCAGCTCGGCGGCGATCAGCTCGTGGCCGAGGCACACGCCCAGCAGCCCGTGACGATGACCGCGTACGAGATCGGCGGCCAGCGCCCGCAGCGAGCACATCTTCGGGTCGGTCAGGTCTCCGGGGTCACCGGGGCCGGGCCCCAGCACCACCGGGCCCTCGTGCGCGAGCGCCGCCTCCCGCAGCCCCGGCTCGTCGAACCTCCGGACCGTGACGTCCAGGCCCGAGGAGCGCAGCAGGTGCGCGAGCATCGCGGTGAACGTGTCCTCGCCGTCGACCACCAGGGCGTGCCCGGTCAGCTCGGCGGACGGGCTCTGCATCTTCAGCCAGAACGGCGCCAGGTCCGCCCGCCGCGCGTCCAGGGCCGCCCGTACACGCGGATCGTCGGCCAGCCGGGGCCGTACCGCCTCCTCGCGCGGCCGCCCGGGGCGTACCCCCAGCGCCGCCAGGACGCCCGCCGCCTTGGCGTGCGTCTCGGCGACCTCACCCGCCGGATCCGAGTGCCGCACCAGCGTGGCGCCGACCGGGACGCGCAGCCGGCCGGCGGCCGAGATGTCGGCGGTACGGATCAGGATCGGCGAGTCCAGGGTCTGCGCCCCGCCCGCGTCCGTACCGAGGAGCGCCAGGGCGCCCGCGTAGTAGCCGCGGCCCCTGCTCTCGTGGCGCTCGATGACCCGGCAGGCGTTCTGGACGGGCGACCCGGTGACGGTGGCCGCGAACATCGTCTCGCGCAGCACCTCCCGTACGTCCAGGGAGGACCGGCCCCGCAGCTCGTACTCGGTGTGCGCGAGGTGCGCCATCTCCTTGAGTCTCGGCCCGATCACCACCCCGCCCATGTCGCCGACCGTGCACATCATCTTCAGCTCCTCGTCCACCACCATGGAGAGTTCGTCGGTCTCCTTCCGGTCGGCGAGAAACGTCAGCAGGCCCTCGGGAGTCGGCCCGCCGGCCGGATAGCGGTAGGTGCCGCTGATCGGGTTCATGGTGACCGTCCCGCCCGACATGCGGACGTGCACCTCGGGGCTCGCCCCGACCAGCGTGCGCTCCCCGGTGTGCACGACGAAGGTCCAGTACGCGCCCCGCTCGCCGGCCAGCAGCCGGCGGAACAGCGCCAGCGCGTCACGCCGCCCGAACCCGGGGATCGTGCCGGTGTACGTACGGCGGATGACGAAGTTCGCCCCCTCGCCGCGCCCGATCTCGTCCTCGATGACGCGGCGCACGGTCCCCGCGTACTCCTCGTCGGACACGTCGAAGGCACCGTCCTCGACCGTCACGTCGTGCGCCGGAAGCTGCTCCAGCGCGTCGGCGAGCGGCAGCTCGTACGCCTCGTCGGCGACCAGCACGGACAGCGGCGTGCCGTCGTCCCGCACGTCGAAGCCCCGCTCCCGCAGCTGCCGGAACGGCACCAGGGCGAGGGAAGGCCGGTCCCCGACGGGGATCTCGGCCAGGCGCCCGGCCTCGTGCACGGCGCCGATCAGCACCTCGACGGTGTCGTGGTCCCGACCGGGGGTGCGGCGGCGCAGCAGGGCGAAGGGCGGGCAGGAGTCGTCGAGCAGCCGAGTGAGGTCCATCGGATGTGTTCCTTCCAGGTGGACGGATGTCCAGGTGGGGAGGAACGGCCCGTACGAAACGGAAGAAGGCCGCCCCTCGGGCGGCCTTCGCGTGTGTCGGTGTACGCGCAGTCAGTGGGCCGCCGGATGAGCGGTCCACCACCAGTTCTGGGTCGAAAGCGCGAACATGGGCCGCACCCTACCGCATGGAACCCCAGAACCTTCAAGATTCGTTGTCTCATCAGGTGAGCGGCCAGCTGGACGTATGGGAAGACCCCGTAAGGTTGTGCAGGTGACCGTGAACGCTAAGTCCACCGCAAGCGGTGGCAACACCTGGCGAGACCTTCCCGCGGCGCAGCAGCCCGAGTACCCGGATGCCGAGGCTCTGCGCGATGTGATCGCGGACCTCGAGTCGTATCCGCCGCTCGTCTTCGCGGGCGAGTGCGACCAGCTGCGCGCCCGGATGGGAGCCGTCGCCAGGGGCGAGGCGTTCCTGCTTCAGGGTGGCGACTGCGCCGAGGCCTTCGACGCCGTGTCGGCCGACCACATCCGTAACAAGCTCAAGACCCTGCTCCAGATGGGCGCCGTGCTGACGTACGCCGCCTCCGTCCCCGTCGTGAAGGTGGGGCGGATCGCGGGCCAGTACTCCAAGCCGCGCTCCAAGCCGACCGAGACGCGCGACGGCGTGACGCTGCCGACGTACCGGGGCGACTCCGTCAACGGCTTCGCCTTCACCGAAGAGGCGCGGATCCCGGACCCGGAGCGGCTCAAGCGCATGTACCAGGCGTCGGCCTCGACGCTGAACCTGGTGCGCGCCTTCACCACCGGCGGCTACGCCGACCTGCGCCAGGTGCACGCCTGGAACCAGGACTTCGTGAAGTCGTCGCCGTCGGGCCAGCGCTACGAGCAGCTGGCGCGGGAGATCGACAACGCGCTGAACTTCATGAAGGCGTGTGGCACCGACCCGGCCGAGTTCCGCACGGTCGAGTTCTACGCCTCGCACGAGGCGCTGCTGCTGGACTACGAGTCGGCGCTGACCCGCGTCGACTCCCGCACGGGCCGGCTGTACGACACCTCGGGCCACATGGTCTGGATCGGTGAGCGCACCCGCCAGCTCGACGGCGCGCACATCGAGTTCGCGTCGCAGATCCGCAACCCGATCGGCATCAAGCTCGGCCCGTCGACCACGGTCGACGAGGCGCTGACGTACGTCGACCGCCTCGACCCCGACCGGGAGCCGGGCCGGCTGACCTTCATCGTCCGCATGGGCGCCGACAAGGTCCGCGACAAGCTCCCCGAGCTGGTCGAGAAGGTCACCGCCTCCGGTGCCACGGTGGCCTGGGTGACCGACCCGATGCACGGCAACACCTTCGAGGCGGCCTCCGGCCACAAGACGCGCCGTTTCGACGACGTGCTCGACGAGGTCAAGGGCTTCTTCGAGGTCCACAAGGAGCTCGGTACGCACCCGGGCGGCATCCACGTGGAGCTGACCGGTGACGACGTCACCGAGTGCGTGGGCGGCGGCCACGAGATCTTCGTCGACGACCTGCACCAGCGCTACGAGACGGCCTGCGACCCGCGGCTCAACCGCAGCCAGTCGCTGGACCTGGCGTTCCTGGTGGCGGAGATGTACCGCGATCAGTGACCGGTGATCGTTGATCTTGGCTGAATACAGCCTTGACGTGCCGATGGGGCGCGGATCCATGTGATCCGCGCCCCATCGCCATTTCCCGGGCTTTTGCGCGCCGTGGGCTACGGGTAAGGTTAGGTTAGCCTCACCGATCAAGGGCGGGGTCCCCGTAACCCGTCCCGTCGATCCCCGCAGGGAGGTGAACCGCGTGTACGTCTGCTCGTGCTTCGGTGTCACCGAGAAGCAGGTCAAGGAACACGCGGACGCCGGCGCCTGCACGCCCCGCCAGATAGCGTCGGCCTGCAAGGCCGGCACGGACTGCGGATCCTGCGTACGCCGCATCCAGGCGATCCTCGGCCGCGGCAACTGCCCGCGGCGCGAGCTGGTGGATCAGGGCAAGCCCGCGCTCACGGCCGCCGAAGCCGTGGTCGCCGTGGACGCCGTGGAGCTGCGCGAGGCCGCCTAGGCCCGGCGGGCTCAGCTGTCCGGCTGCTCGATCAGCTGGGCGAGGTAGAGCGCCTCACCGAGCTTGTCGACCAGTTCCAGCTGGGTGTCGAGGTAGTCGATGTGGTGCTCCTCGTCGGCCAGGATCGACTCGAAGATGTTCGCGGACGTGATGTCGCCCTTGTTGCGCATGACCTCGATGCCGCGCCTGAGCCGGTCGATGGCCTCCACCTCGACCTGCCGGTCCGCCTGGAACATCTCCGTGACCGTCTGGCCGATGCGGACGTGGAAGAGCCGCTGGTAGTTCGGCAGCCCTTCGAGGAAGAGGATCCGGTCGGTGAGGACCTCGGCGTGCTTCATCTCGTCGAACGACTCCGCACGGGTGTATTTGGCGAGCTTCGTCCACCCGAAGTTCTCCTGCATCTTCGCGTGCAGGAAGTACTGGTTGATCGCCGTGAGCTCGGCGGTCAGCTGCTCGTTGAGGAACTCGATGACCTCGGGGTCGCCCTGCATCGCAGAGGCTCCTTCCGCGCGTGTGAAAGGGGCAGATGCCGCGCATCCTCGCACCGCTGGAGAGGAGCGTCCAGTAAGTGCACGCTTAGTAGGAGTTGCCCGAATCTGCCTCGTGCCTGTGTCATGACCACCCTTCCCGGTCTGTCACCATTGAGTCATGGGTCAGCCAGGGAGCGGGGAACACCGGGCAGCAGGGGAGTCCGAGCTTCCACCGGGGCAGCGGCTTCAGCGCGGCTGGCCGGTCACCCACTACGGGCCGGTCCCCAAGTTCAAGCCCGACCGCTGGGAGTTCCGGGTCTTCGGGGCCACCGCCAATGGCGACAAGCACTGCTGGAACCACGAGGAGTTCTCGGCGCTGCCGTTCTCCACGGTCGTGGCCGACCTGCACTGCGTGACGAAGTACAGCATGCTGGGGGCCGAATGGGGCGGGGTCCCCGCCCGTACGATCCTGGAACTGGCGCCGCCGGCCGCCAATGCCACGCATGTGATGGTGTGGGCCGAGTACGGGTTCAGTGCCAACATGCGGCTCGCCGACTTCGCCTCCGAGCGAACGATTTTCGCCACGCACAAGGACGGTGAGCTGCTCACCGCCGAGCACGGTTTCCCGCTGCGGCTCGTCGTGCCGCACCTGTACGCCTGGAAGGGGCCCAAGTGGGTCCGGGGCGTGGAGTACATGACCGCCGATCGCCGCGGCTTCTGGGAGGAGCGCGGCTATCACAACATCGGCGACCCGTGGACGGAACAGAGGTACTCGTACCAGGAGGAGCCGGGGGACGGCCCGGAGCTCTGATACCCCTGGGTGGTACTCGTCAGTGGTGGTACTGGTGCACCACCGCGTGCCCCTTGCCGCGGCCGATCATCCACTTGTTGACGGGTGTGGTGATGAGGAAGGCGGCGAAGAGGGCGAAGGCCAGCACGCCCCAGAAGAACGCGTCGGTGAGGTGCGCGTCCATGGCGCCCGGCCAGAGGGCGAGGACGCCGTTGTCGATCAGCTCCATGACGGCGATGGACAGGGTGTCGGCGGCGAGGGCCACCCGGAAGGCGGTCCTGAAGTCGACGCCGGCCCTGAGGATGCCGCGCAGGGTGAGCGCGTAGCCGAAGAAGAAGGCCAGGGTGATCGCGAGGGCCATGGTCGGCACGGTGGACCAGCCCAGGGCCGTACCGATGACCATGCCGAGAACCTCGCCGATGGCGCAGCCGGTGAGGCAGTGGAGGGTGGCCTTGGCGGCCATGGACCAGCTGACCTTGCCGCCGGTGGCGTGCTGGTGGTGGTGCTGGTGGTGCTCGTGCTCGTGGTGCTGCTCGTGCTCGTGGTGCTGCTCGGGCAAGCGGTGCTGCTCGGGCTCGTGGTTCTGCTGGTGCCCGTGGTTCTGCTGGTGCGCGTGTTCGCCGTGCTGGGTGTGACTTTCGTGCTGCATGAGAGCCCCCAAGGTCATGTGGCGGTAGCGGTTCCTGCCGACAGCAGGAACCGTATACCCCCCTGGGGTATTCCTCAACGCCTCAGCGGAGTTTCTTCAGCCGCTCGATGTCGGCCGCGTGCCCTTCCTTGCCGCCGGGCGTCTCGATGACCAGGGGGACGCCCTCGGTCGCCGGGTGGCACATCAGCTCGCGGAACGGCTCCTCGCCGATGTGGCCCGCGCCGATGTTCGCGTGACGGTCCTTGTGGGCGCCCACGACGTCCTTGGAGTCGTTGGCGTGGATCAGCTTCAGCCGGCCCTCGCCGACCGTGTCGACCAGCAGGTCCAGGGTCTGCCGTACGCCGTGCTCCCCGGCCAGGTCGTGCCCGGCCGCGAAGATGTGGCAGGTGTCCAGGCAGATGCCCAGCTTGGGGTGGGCGTCGAGCGCCTCGAAGTACGGGCCGAAGTCCCAGGTGCGGGAGCACAGCGAGGCGCCCTGCCCGGCCGTCGACTCCAGCAGCAGGAACGGGTCGTCGTCGTGGGTCAGTTCGTCCAGCAGCGGCAGCATGTGCGTGCGTACCTGCGCGAGAGCCTCCTCCCGGGGGCGGCCGCCGGTCGCCGAGCCGGTGTGGACCACCACGCCGAGGGCGCCGATGTCGCGGGCGCGGCGCAGCGAGTGGCGCAGGGACGCCACGGAGAACTCGACGGTCGCCTCGGTGTGGGAGCCGAAGTTGATCAGGTAAGGGGCGTGGACGTACGCGGGTATGCCCTCGACGGCGCACTCGTCGCGGAACAGCTCGTCCTGGACCGGGTTTCCGGCGGGCGTGGCCCAGCCGCGCGGATTGGCGACGAAGACCTGGACGGCTTCGGCGCCGATCTCGCGGGCGTAGGTGAGGCCGGTCTTCGCGAGGCCGCCGGCCACGGGGACATGGCCGCCGACGGGGTTCCTCATGTGCTCTTACAGTCCCTTGGTCTTGATGGTGATGGTGCTGCCCTCGGGGGCCCGGTCGCCGCCGCTGACGGACTGGCTCTCCACGGTGTCGCCGAGGAAGGGGAAGCTCTTCTCGACCTTCACCTCGAAGCCGGCGCCTTCCAGCTCCCGCTTGGCGTCGTCGACGTGGTCGCCCGTGACGTCGGGGACGTCGGCCATGCGGGGGCCCTTGGAGACGGTGAGCGTGATCGTGTCGCCCTTGGCGGCCTCGCTGCCCCCGGAGAGGGACTGGGCGGCCACGCTGCCCGCCGCCTCGGTGGAGTGGACCCGCGCGGGGGCGACCTTCACGGTGAGCCCGGCGTCCTCCAGCGTACGGGTGGCGTCCTCGACGGTGTCGCCGGTGACGTCCGGGACGTCGAGCGGGGCGCCCTTGCTGACGACGAGGGCGACCGCGGAGTCGGGGTTGCGCCCGGTACCGGCCTTCGGGTCGGTGCTGATCACGGTCCCTCGCTCGAACTCCTGGCTGAAGGCCCGGGTGACGACGCCGGAGGCGAGACCGGCCTTGGTGAGTTCGCGCTTGGCGTCGGCGAGCGGCAGTCCCTTCAGGTTCGGCACCTTCACGATCTTCGGGCCGCGGGAGATGGTGAGGGTCACCGGTCCGTTGCCGCGGACGCGCTCGCCGGGCGCGGGGTAGGCGGCCATCACGGTGCCCCGCTTGTACGCGCTGCTGTAGTCCCGCTCGACGCTCTTGACGTCCAGCCCGGCGTCGGCGAGCCGCTTCTCCGCCTGGGCCTGGGTCTGGCCGAGCACGGTGGGGACCCGGGTGAACTGCCCCGAGTTGATGTACCAGACGCCCGCGCCGACGCCCAGGACGAGCAGCACGGCGACCACGGCGGCGAGCACGCCACGCCGCGCGTTGCCGAAGGGGGCGCGGGGCTGCGGCTCCCGCTCCGGCTCGGGAGCGGGCTGCGGGGGCATGGCCAGCCGGCTGGTGCGCTGGACGCCGTCCTCCTCGCCGGGCAGGGCCCGTGCGATCACGCTGGTGGGTTCCTCCGAGCCACCGCCGGGGTTTTCGGTACGGGCCTGCGGCGGTACGAGGTCGAGCTGGGCGTCGTCGAGCGCGGCGCGGGCCTCACGGGCCTGGGCGAGGAGTGCCACCGCGTCGGGCGGGCGTACGTCGGGGTTGCGGGCGGTGGCGCTCGCCACCAGCTCGTCCAGGTCGACGGCGAGGCCGGGGACGGTGGCGGAGGGCGGCGGGACGTCCGCGTTCAGGTGCTGGTAGAGGACCTGGGCGGGCGTGTCGCCCGCGTGCGGCTTGGCGCCGGTCAGCATCTCGTACAGGACGACACCGCAGGCGTACACGTCCGCGCGGGTGTCGGCGGTGCCGTGCTCGATCTGCTCGGGCGCCAGATACGACACGGTGCCCAGGACCGAGCCGGTGGTGCTGGTGGCCGCGCCGACCGCCCGGACGAGCCCGAAGTCGGCGACCTTGACCCGGCCGTCGTCCCCTATCAGGACGTTCTCGGGCTTCATGTCCCGGTGGACGAACCCCGCCCGGTGCGCGGCGCCCAGCGCGGCGAGCACCGGCTCCAGGATGTCCAGCGCCGCGCGGGGCTGGAGCGCGCCACGCTCGCGCAGCGCGTCGCGGAGGGTGCAGCCGGCCACGTACTCCATCGCCAGATAGACGTACGCCCCGTCGGCGCCCTGGTCGAAGACGCCGACCACATTGGGGTGCGACAGGCGCGCCACGGACTTGGCCTCGCGGATGAACCGCTCCACGAACGTCGCGTCGGTCGCGAGGGCCGGGTGCATCACCTTCAGGGCGAGCACCCGGTCGAGCCGGGTGTCGAGGGCCCGGTAGACGGTGGCCATGCCACCGACGGCGATGCGCGCGTCGACCCGGTAGCGGCCGTCGAGCAGCTGGCCGACGAGGGGGTCGTGCAGGGTCGTATCCACCCGCCCGAGTCTACGAGCCCCCACCGACAGCCCCGCCGCCCCGTACCTGCCCCGGCCTGGACTGCAGCCGACCTGTAACACCCGGCGGCACCCCCCGGCCGGTCAGAACACCGGCCGGTCAGAACACCGGCCGGTCAGAACACCGGCCGGTGTTGAACGCGGGCCGGTCAGATCGCGGACCGGTCAGAACGCCGGCCGCTCCGGGTCCAGCGCCGCCCGGCCCTCCACCGGGGACGATGCCTCCGCGAAGTGGCGGCGCGGGATGCGGCCCGCCCGGTGGGCCAGGCGGCCCGCCTCCACCGCGTGGCGCATCGCCTCCGCCATCAGGACCGGCTCCTGGGCCCGCGTCACCGCCGACGCGAGCATCACGGCCGCGCATCCCAGCTCCATCGCCAGGGCCGCGTCGGACGCCGTGCCCGCGCCCGCGTCCAGGATCACCGGCACGCGCGCGTGCTCCACGATCAGCTGGAAGTTGTGCGGGTTGCGGATGCCGAGGCCGGAGCCTATGGGGGAGCCCAGCGGCATGATCGCGGCGCAGCCGACGTCCTCCAGCTTGCGCGCCAGCACAGGGTCGTCGTTGGTGTAGGGCAGGACGGTGAAACCGTCGTCGACCAGCGTCTCGGCGGCGTCGAGCAGCTCGATCGGGTCGGGCAGCAGCGTCCGCTCGTCCGCGACGACCTCCAGCTTGATCCAGTCCGTTCCGAGCGCCTCCCGCGCGAGGCGGGCCGTCAGCACGGCCTCGCCCGCGGTGAAGCAGCCGGCCGTGTTCGGCAGCACACGGATGCCGAGCTTGTCGAGGACGGACAGGACGGAGCCCTGCACGGTCGGGTCGAGGCGGCGCATCGCCACGGTCGTCAGCTCCGTGCCGCTGGCGGCCAGGGAGCGTTCCAGTACGTCGAGGCTGGGCGCCCCGCCCGTGCCCATGATCAGCCGGGAGTCGAAGGTGGTCCCGGCGAGGGTGAGACGGTCGTCGGCCATGGGTCAGCCCCCCTGGACCGCGGTGAGGACCTCGACCCGGTCGCCCTCGCCGAGCATCGTCCCCGGCCACTGGCTGCGCGGGACGACGGTCTCGTTGACGGCGGCGGCGACCCCGGACGGTGCCGAGGTGAGGGTGGCGACCAGGGCGTCGAGAGTGGTCGGGCCGGCGAGCCGTCGGGCCTCGCCGTTGACGGAGACGTTCATGACACTCCAACCGGGGAGAGGGACGGAGAGGGGGCGGGGGAGGGGAAACGGGCGGGGGCGAAGGCTTGGGCCTCCTCCGGGAGCTGCCCGGTGGTCAGCACGGTGGCCATCACGTCCCCGGTGACGGGTGTCAGCAGCACCCCGTTGCGGTAGTGCCCCGTCGCCAGGTGCAGACCGGGCAGCGCGGTGGGGCCGAGCAGCGGCGCGTTGTCGGGGGAGGCAGGCCGCAGCCCCGCGCGGGTCTCGGTCAGGGGCAGCTCGGTGATGCCGGGCACCAGCTCGTGCGCGTCGCGCAGCAGCTCGTACACCCCGCCAGCCGTGACCGTGGTGTCCCAGCCCAGCTCCTCGCTCGTCGCGCCGACGACCAGCTCGCCGTTCTCGCGCGGCACCAGGTACACATGGCTGCCGCGCACGACCGCCCGGACCGTACGGCTCAGGAAAGGCGCGTACGCGCGGGGCACGGACAGCCGCAGCACCTGCCCCTTGACCGGCCGTACCGGCGGCAGCACCTCGTCGGGTACGCCGCCGAGCCGGCCGCTCAGGCTGCCCGCCGCCAGGACCACCTGGCCGGCGGCAAGCTCCGTGCCGTCCTTCAGGAGCACCCCGGCCGCGCGGTCCCGTACCACCAGCAGCCGCTCCGCCCAGGCGCGGTGGACCACCACCCCGGCCCGCTCGCACGCGGCCAGCAGAGCCGTCGCCAGGCGCCGGGGATCGACCTGGTGGTCGCCGTCCACCCGCAGCCCGCCGCGCACGCCGGGCGCCAGCATGGGCTCCAGGCGGCGGCATTCGCGGCCGGTCAGCCACTCCGATTCCAGGCCCGAGCGGTGCTGCAGTGCGTGCAGCTCCCGCAGATGGGCGCGGTCGTCGGCATCCAGGGCGACGGCGAGCGTGCCGCACGCGCGGTATGCGACGTCCACCCCGCCGGCCGCCTCCCGGAGCTCGGCGACGAAGTCCGGATAGCGGCGCGCCGACTCCAGGTTGAGCCCGAGCAGCGTCTCCTCGCCGTAGTGGAGCTCGGTGACCGCGGCGAGCATGCCCGCCGCGACCTGCGCGGCCCCGCCGCCCGGCTCGGGGTCGACGACGGCGGTGCGCAGACCGCGCTGCGCCGCCCGCCAGGCCGTGACCAGGCCGATGATTCCGCCCCCGACGACGAGGACGTCTGACGTACGTGGATGCATGGGCGTCCAGCCCCTCCCTTCGCCGGCATGACCCGGATCAGGTTCGTACGGTCGGAGGCCGTCCCAGCCTCCCTCTCAGCCCAGTGCGTCCGGGCTCCCGCGAGTGCTCTACGGTGGCCAGACTAACCCCACCCCGCAACCCGCAGTAAGGGAGCTTCACCGTGGCGCGGTCGCTCGACGGACGGGTCCTCTCCCCGGTGGTCGACCAGGCCCCTGGTCAGGTCGGTACGGAGACCCTGTTCACGTACCACGAGGAGGACGGCCGTGTGTGGGCCGAGTACGCGGGCGGTGACGTGGTGCGCGGGCATCTCGTCGGGACCCGCGAGGGAGATCGTCTGGACTTCCGGTATGTCCAGCTGAAGCGCGACGGGCGGACGGCGTCGGGGCACTGCCTCTCCACGGTGGTGGAACTGGACGACGGGCGCGTCCGGCTGGAGGAGACCTGGGAATGGGAGTCCCAGGAGGGCAGTGGCACCAGTGTGGTGGAGGAACTGCCTTCCTGACGGCTCTCCCTTCCTGACGTTTGGTCAGCTGCATAAGGTGGGCGGGTGAACGAGCGGATGGAAGCAGAGCGGCGCGTCGTCATCGTCGGCGCCGGGATGGCGGGTGTGCAGACGGCCGTGGCGCTGCGCGAGCAGGGCTTCACCGGCCCCGTGCTGCTGATCGGGGCCGAGCCGCACCAGCCGTACGACAGGCCCCCGTTGTCCAAGGCGGTGCTGCTGGGGACGGCGGAGGGGTCGGCCTTCGACGTGGACTTCGAAGCGCTCGGCATCGAGCTGCGCCTGGGCGTCGAGGTGACCGCCCTGCGCCCCGGCGCACGCGAGGTGGACACCGAGGCGGGGCCGGTCCCGTACGACGTCCTGGTCGTCGCCACCGGCGCCCAGCCCATCGCGCTGCCCGGCTCGGAGGGCGTGCGGGGGGTCCACCTGCTGCGCACCCTCGACGACGCCGAGCGCCTGCGTCCCGTCCTCGCGGAGAAGCACGACGTGGTGGTCGTCGGCGCCGGCTGGATCGGCGCCGAGTTCACCACGGCCGCGCTGGAGGCCGGCTGCGCGGTCACCGTCGTGGAGGCCGCCGCGCGCCCGCTCGCCGGCGCGCTGCCCGCCGAGGTCGCCGCCCCGATGGCCGAGTGGTACGAGGAGAGCGGCGCCAAACTCCTGACGCACGCGCGCGTAGGGCACGTCGAACCGGGCGAGGTCGCCCTGGAGGACGGGCGCCTGCTGCCCGCCGGGGCCGTGGTCGTCGGGATCGGCGCCAGGCCCGCCACCGCCTGGCTGGCCGGCTCCGGCGTCGAGCTCGGCCCGGAGGGCGCGATCGTCGCCGACGACCACCTGCGCACGTCCGCGCCCGATGTGTACGCCGTGGGCGACTGCGCCTCCTTCCCCTCGGCCCGCTACGGCGAGCGGCTGATGGTGCACCACTGGGACAACGCCCTCCAGGGCCCGCGCACGGTGGCCGCCGCCGTCGTCGGCGAGGCCCCGCGGCCGTACGACCCGGTGCCGTATTTCTGGTCCGAGCAGTTCGGCCGGTTCGTGCAGTACGCGGGGCATCACCCGGCCGCCGACGCGATGGTGTGGCGGGGCGACCCGGTCGGCGCGGCCTGGTCGGTGGCGTGGCTGCGCGGGGACGCCCTGGTGGCGCTGCTGGCCGTCGGCCGCCCCCGCGACCTGGCGCAGGGGCGCAAGCTCATCGAGTCCGGCGCGCCGCTCGATCCGGGGCTCGTCGCGGACCCGTCCGTCCCCCTGAAGTCGGCCGCTCGGGGGTAGCGGGGGCCGGTCCGGCGTAGCCCGGCTACCGACTGTCAGTGCGGGATGGCACGCTAGTCCCGTGACCGAGATTGACGCAAAGATCGATGCTCTCGTCCCCGCCTGGCTCCACCTGCCCGACATCGCGGAAATGCTCGATGTCGAGGTGACGCGCGTGCGGCAGCTGGTCAAGGAGGGCCAGCTGATCGCCGTGCGCCGTGGTGAGAACCGGGCGCTCCAGGTGCCTGCCGCCTTCATCAAGGACGGCAAGGTGGTCAAGGGTCTCGCCGGGACCCTGACGCTCCTGAAGGACGACGGCTTCACCGACGAAGAGATGCTGGAGTGGCTCTTCACCCCCGACCCGACCCTGCCGGGCACGCCCGCGCAGGCGCTCAGCGAGAATCGCGGCACGGAGGTGAAGCGCCGCGCCCAGGCGCTCGCCGTCTGACGTCCTGGTAAGCGCCCGGCGGCGTACGCCGGGCGGAACACCGACACCAGGCGGTGTGCGGGCCGGGGGAAGCCCTCCCGCGCCCGTACACCGCCGCACCAACGGGGGGATCACCTCATGTCCACCGCACGCGCCCAGCTCGCCGACGCCCGGCTCTACCTCTGCACGGACGCCCGCAAGCGCCAGGGCGACCTGCCCGAGTTCCTCGACGCGGTGCTGGCCTCCGGCGTGGACATCGTGCAGCTGCGCGACAAGGGCATGGAGGCCGGAGAGGAGCTGGAGCACCTCGCGGTGTTCGCCGACGCCTGCCGCCGGCACGGCAAGCTGCTGGCGGTGAACGACCGGGCCGACGTCGCGCACGCCATCGGCTCCGGTGTGCTGCACCTGGGCCAGGGCGACCTGCCCGTGCCGGCCGCCCGCGCCATCCTGGGCGACGACGTGCTGATAGGCCGCTCCACGCACGCGGAGGCGGAGGTGGACGCGGCGGTGGCCGAGCCGGGCGTGGACTACTTCTGCACCGGCCCGTGCTGGCCGACGCCCACCAAGCCGGGGCGGTACGCGCCCGGGCTGGGCCTCGTGCGGTACGCGGCCGCGCTGCGCCAGGAGCGTCCGTGGTTCGCCATCGGCGGCATCGACGCGGGCAACCTGGACGAGGTGCTGGACGCCGGTGCCCGCCGGATCGTCGTCGTCCGGGCGATCACCGAGGCCGACGACCCGGCGGCGGCCACGGCGGCGCTGGCGAAGCGGGTCCGCGAGCGGGCCGGCGAGCGCGCGGCGTAGGCGCGGGCACGATTCATCCCGTCCGCGAGTGTCCACGAGTGTCCAAAGCGTGGACAACAACCCGGCAAAAGCGACAAATTACCCTGCTCTGGTTGGGTGACGTCCTTCCCGTGGCTAACCTGCCCGTATGGCCCTTGGCACACCTTCCACCAGGACAGATCGCGCACGAACGGTGCGCGATCTGCTCGCGACCGGCAAGACGACGTACTCCTTCGAGTTCTGGGCGCCCAAAACCGAGAAGGGTGAGCGGAACCTCTGGAACGCGCTGCGCCGGGTAGAGGCCGTGGCTCCCAGCTTCGTCTCCGTGACGTACGGAGCAGGCGGCTCCACGAGGGCCGGGACGGTCAAGGCCACCCAGGAGATCGCCGCCGACACCACGCTCACCCCCGTCGCGCACCTCACCGCTGTCAACCACACCATCGCCGAGCTGCGCAACATGATCGGCCAGTACGCCGACGCCGACATCAGGAACATCCTCGCCGTCCGGGGCGACCCGCCCGGTGACCCGATGGGCGAGTGGGTCCCGCACCCCCAGGGCGTGCGGTACGCCGCCGACCTGGTGCGGCTGATCAAGGAGTCCGGCGACTTCTGCGTCGGCGTCGCGGCCTTTCCCGAGATGCACCCGCGCTCCGCCGACTGGGACACGGACATCCGGCACTTCGTGGACAAGTGCCGGGCGGGCGCGGACTACGCGATCACCCAGATGTTCTTCTTCCCCGAGGACTATCTGCGGCTGCGCGACCGGGCCGAGGCCAGGGGCTGCGATACGCCGATCATCCCGGAGATCATGCCGGTCACCAGCGTCAAGCAGATCGAACGGTTCGCTCAGCTCAGCAACGCCCACTTCCCGCCCGAGCTGAAAGAGCGGATCCTCGCCGTCAAGGACGATCCGGCCGCTGTACGCTCCATTGGCATCGAGTTCGCGACGGAGTTCTGCGCGCGGCTGCTCTCCGAGGGCGTCCCCGGATTGCACTTCATTACGCTCAACAACTCCACGGCAACGCTCGAGATCTACGAGAATCTCGGACTGCACGAGCAGTCCTGACCGGCCGTACCCGCCACGTCCCGGGGCGGGGGGCCGTACGAGAGGGGCGGGCATGGGCTGGACGGTCCTCTACATCGCGTTCGGTGTCGTCGCGCTGTGGCTGCTCGGTGAGGTGCTCCTGCAGTACAAGGCACGGCTGCGCTGGCGGCTGCTCGCCTTCGCCGGGTTCCTGGGCGTGGTCCTCGGCGTGCTGCTGCCCTCCGTCCCCGTGATCGCGGCGGGTGCCATCGCCTTCGCGATCGGCCAGACGTACGTCACGCTCTCCTTCCGGCGAGGCTTCTCCACGGGGTGGGCGCTCGGCGGCCGCCCCGGGGCCAGCCGCCGCCGCAGGGCCGGGAACGGGACCCGGGCGGCAGGCGCCGCCGGGCCGACCCTGGAGGTCTCGAACCTCGCCTACGAGCACCAGGAGCCGACGGCCGCCGAGACCACGGCGGTCTACGCCCCGGAGCCGCTGCCGGACGAGACCGGGCAGTACGCGGTCTACAACCAGCCCGCGCCGACCGCCCACACGGCCTCGTACGACGGCGGCTTCGACAACACCTACGCCGCCACCGGGTACGACCAGCAGGGCACCTACGCCACGGCCACGTACGACTACGGCACCGCCGGGGAGCAGAGTTACGCCGCGTACTCCGACCCGTACATCGGCACCGCCCCGTACGACAACAGCGGCTACGGCGAGCAGCAGCAGTACGCCGACCCCTACGCCCCCCAGTACGGCATGGAAACCCCGCCCGGCGGCGTATGGGTGCCACAGCAGCGCGACGCGGAGCACCAGGCCCCGCAGCAGCCGCCGTACGGCTACGACCCGGGCCAGGGCGAGCCGTACCGTTACTGAGAGCCGCGGAAGTCCGCGCCCTCCACGATCAGCCCGGCCACCAGCGCCCCCGACATCCCGGCATGCGCCAGCCCGCCGCCCGGATGGGCCCACCCTCCGGCGAAGTACAACCCGCCCAGGGGGGCGGCGTTCGCCGCGGGCAGCAGCGAGCCGCGCGCACCCGCCAGCGCCGGACCCGGCACCTGGAACACGCCCGTGTCCCGGAACGTGTCGGCCGGAGTGCGCACCACCCGCCACAGCAGCCGCTCCCGCAGGCCCGGCACGGCCGCCGCCGCGGCCTCCACCATGCGGTCGGCGAACGCCTCCACGGCCGCCGTCTGAGCGACGCCCCACAGGTTCTCCGACGCCCATGCGCCGCCCGCCGGGACGGTCGCGGTGACCGTCACCGACTCGTGGTCCGCGTCCGGGCGCAGCCGCTCGTCGCCGGGGCGCAGCACCACGACCGTGGGCCGGTCGCACAGCCGCCCGCGCGCGAGGGCGTCCAGCTCGTCCTCCCGGCCGGCGGAGTGCACCACCGTGCGGTGCACGGCGTCCGCCTCCCGTGCGCCGCGCAGCGCCAGGCACACGGTGACCCGGCCCGTCCGTACGCCCCGCTGGTGGCGCGGCCACTCCTCCTGGCTGTCCCACTCCAGGACCTGGTCCCGGTACAGCGCAGGCAGGGGCGCGCCCGCGACCACATGGTCGGCCTCGACCACCTCCCGGCCGGCCAGTTCGACCCCGGTCACCCGGCCGTCCTCGGCCACCACACCGGTCACCTCGGTACCGAGGACGAACTCCACCTTCCGCTCGAGGCAGCGCTCGTACACGGCGTCCGCCAGCGCCCGGACGCCACCGCTCACGTACCAGCTCCCGAAGGTCTGCTCCATGTACGGCAGCACGGCGGCGGCAGCGGGGGCGGTCGCCGGATCGAAGCCGTACGCCAGGGCGTGGCTCTCCAGCAGCGCCGCCAGCCGCGGATCGCGCAGCTCCCGCCGGCCCACCTCGGCGAGCGTGGTCGCCGAGCGGCGCAGCAGGCCGGTCTTCAGCGCCGGGTAGGGATCGCGCGCGAACCGGGTCACGTCGCCCGGCAGCGGCTCCTCCAGCAGCGGCCTGCGTGAGCGGTCCCAGGCGTCCCGCGCCCGGTTCAGGAACTCGCCCCACCGTGTCCCCGCGCCCGCGCCGAGCGCCGCGTCCAGTGCCGAGACGACACCGGCCCGGGAGGCGTTCGGCAATGACACGGCCGTACCGTCGGCGAAGACGTGCCGGCTCGCCGGGTCGACCTGGGTCAGCTCGACGCACCGCTCCAGCGGCTCCTTGCCCGTCTTGACGAACAGGTCCCGGTACACGGCGGGCAGGTGCAGCAGCCCGGGCCCGGTGTCGAAGGCGAAGCCGTCGCGCTCGAACCGGCCGACCGCGCCTCCGTACGTCTCCGCGCGCTCGTACACCGTCACCCGGTGGCCCGCCACGGCCAGCCGGGCCGCTGCCGCCATGGCGCCCATCCCCGCGCCGATCACCACGATCCGTGCCATGTCAGGGACCCTATCCGGCCCCACTGACAATCCCGCCGGGAGGCCGGACGCACGCGCCCGTGGGCAGGAACGCGGAGTTCTGAGTACGCGTACCTAGGGCGCGAGATGAGTAGGTACGCGGATGGGCCCCGACCCGCCCGGACGGAAGAGTGGAGACCACGGAAGGGGCGCGGCGCCGACACCGCCGACACGGGGCGGCGGAACCGGCACCGCGCACCTGCCGGAACGGGGATGCACAACGGAGGGCCCGGGGACCGACGGGGGAACACACGGGGGTCGGGGCTCTCCCACCAGGGGGAACGCACGGGGGACGGGGGATACGGGGGAACACGGGGGAATGACGCCGGTCCGCCGAGGCTCGGGGGGATCGAGCCTCGGCGGACCGGCTGTTTCCGTGCCCGTGTACGCGGTCCCCTAGCGGCCGCTCACGCGCCCGTGCAGCAGCCGGGACAGGGCCGCGTGGACGTCGTCGATGGAGCGCTCACGCTGGAACGCCTGCCAGTCCAGCGCCGCCACCAGCACCATCCCGACCAGCGCGGCCGCGGTCAGCGGGATGTCGATCTCGTCGCTCAGCTCGCCGCTGTCCACGGCCTCCCGCAGCACCGTCTCGACGACGGCGACCGCCTCCTGACGTACCACCAGCAGGGTCGACTGCCAGGCGCGGTTGGTGCGCCACAGCTCGGCCACGTACAGCTGCGTGAAGGCCGGGTAGCGGTCGATGAAGACCAGACCCGCGCGGATCATCGCGTCCAGCGCCTGGACCCTCGTCCCGCCCCGCTCGGCCGTCTCGTCGGCGGCGGTCCTCAGGGACTCGGTGAGCAGCCCGACGCCGTGCCGCAGCAACTCCTCGAAGAGCTCGGTCTTGCTCTTGAAGTTGTAGTAGACCGTGCCCTTGGCCACCCCGGCGCGCTCCGCGATCTCGTCGACGGTCGTCGCCGAGAAGCCCTGCTCGGCGATGAGGGTCACAGCGGCCTCGTAGAGCTTGGTGCGGGTGGCCTGCCGTCTGCTGCTCTGGGTGTCCATGGCGTCGATTCTCACAGGCTCAGCTCCGGGTGCAGGCGATCGAGGCTCCACACCTGCTTGCGCCGCGCGGAGACGGCCGTCAGGGCGAGCGCGCCGGCGGTGAAGGCGGCCAGGACCGCACAGGCCTGCCAGACAGGTCCCATGCCGCCGCCTGTGATGAGCCGGCGCAGTGCCTCGACGACGTACGTCATCGGCAGGAAGGGGTGGATCGCGTTGAAGAAGCCCGGGCTCGTCTGTACGGGGTAGGTGCCGCCGGCCGATGTCAGCTGCAGCATCAGCAGGGCCAGGACCAGGATCCGTCCGGCCGCGCCGAAGCGGGCGTTGAGCCACTGGATGATCGCCGCGAAGCAGCAGGTGACCAGCAGCAGGAAGGCCACCGTCCCGGCGGGGCGGGCCATCTCGAGGCCCAGACCGGGCGCCCAGCGCAGGACGCCCATCAGGGCGGCGACCTGGAGCACACCGATCGCGGCCACCGGGAGCCAGCCGGCCAGCGCGATGCGCCACGCGGACGCACCGGCGGCGAGCGCGCGGCGGTTGAGCGGCTGGATCAGCATGTACGCCACCATGGCGCCCACCCAGAGGGAGAGCGGGATGAAGTACGGGGCGAATCCGGTGCCGTAGTTGGGCGCCTTGTGCAGGGACTGGGACGCGAGCTTGACCGGGTCGGCCATCACCTCGGTGCGGCGGTCGCGGTCGGCCTTGTCGTAGTCGGGGATCTTCTCGACGCCGTCATTGAGGCCGGTGGCCAGGTCGGTGGAACCGTCGGCGAGCTTGTACAGGCCGCTGTCCAGCTCGCCGGCGCCCTCCTTGAGCCTGCCGACGCCGCTGTCCAGCTCGGTGGAGCCCGACGTGGCCGTGGTCAGGCCGGTGTGCAGGGTGTCCGCTCCGGTGGCGACCTTGTGGGCGCCGGCGTTCAGCTCGTTGATCTTGCCGACGGCGTAGGCGAGGTCCTCGTCGAGGTGCGGCGCCCGCTTGGCCAGGGCGTCGGCCTTGGCCTGAAGGTCCTTCAGCTGCGCGTCCAGCTTCTTGAGGTCACCGTTGCTGTCCTGGGCCAGTACGTGGAGGTCGTCGGCGATCTTCGCCACGTCGGCGGACGCGACCTTGGCCTTCTGCAGCTTGGGGCACAGCGTGGCGTCGGGCACGGGCTCGGTGCCGGGCAGGGCATCGGCGCCGGGCAGGGGCTCCGCGTCGGGCAGCGGCTCGGCCTCGCACTCCTCCTTGTGGATGGCGGCCAGTTCGTCGGCGGCCGCGTGCGCGCCCGTGCGAAGGGTGGGCCCCCGCTTCACGATGAGGTCCAGGCTGTTGCGCATGCCCTGGGAGAGGTCGGAGACCAGCCGGGCGGATTCGCCGATCTTCTTGCCGTTGTCCTTGAGGTACGGGCGTACGTCGGCGGCCACACCATTGACCCGGTCGGCGAGCACCTGGGTGCCGTTGGCGACCTGCCGGGCCCCGGTCTCCAGGTCGGCCGCGCCCTTGTCGAGCTTCCTCAGGCCACCGGCCAGCTCGCCGCTGCCCTTCTTGGCGTCGGTGAGACCGTCGGAGAGGTCCTTGGAACCCTTCTTGGCCTTCGCCGCCCCGCTCTTGAGCTCGTCGGCGCCCTTGGCCGCCTTTTCGGTGGCGTCGTGGAGGTCGGAGAACTTGATGAAGATCTTGTCGAGGAACGACCGGGACGACTTCGTCGACGCGGCGGTGCGGACCTCGGCGAACACGGTCCGCGAGATCTGCCCCACGATGTAGTTGTTGGCGTCGTTCGTACGCACCTGAAGGGCGCCGGTCCCGGGCGCGTCGCCGGAACTGGAGGCGATGCGCTCGCTGAAGTCGCCGGGCATGGTCAGCGACAGGTAGTACGTCCCGTTCTCGACGCCCTCACGGGCCTCCGCGTCGCTCACCTCGTGCCACTCGAAGACCTTGCTCTCGCGCAGGTTCCTGGTGATGTCGTCGCCCGCGGTGATCTTCTTGCCGTCCGCGGTGGCGCCCCTGTCCTCGTTGACGAGCGCGACGGGAAGCTTGTCGAGCCTGCCGTACGGGTCCCAGAAGGACCACAGGTACAGCGCGCCGTACAGCAGGGGCAGCAGCAGGACCGCCACGAGTGCGGCGCGCGGCAGCTTCCCCCTGCCGAACCGCTTCAGCTCAAGCGCGGCCAGTTTCGGCGAGCGCATCGGCTGCCCCCTTCTCGGTCTCGTTCGTGTCAGTGTCAGTGCCAGTGCCAGTGCCAGTGCCGGTGCCGGTGCGGATGGTGGTCGTGCCGCCGGGCGCCTCGCTGCACACGGCCAGCACGGTGGTGCCGCTGTCGGCGATGGACCGCAGCAGGGTCCAGGCTTCGGCGCGGTCGGTGTCGGAGAGCTTGAGGTCCGTGTCGTCGACGGCCAGCAGGCGCGGCGCGCCCATCAGCGCCAGGGCGATCGACAGCCGCAGGGCCTCCAGCCGCTCCAGGTCCCGCACGGACGTGCGCTCCGCCTTGGGCAGGCCGCGGAGGCTCAGGCCGGCGGTGGCCAGGGCGGCCTCGACACGGGCACGCGAGGCGGCGGCCTGCTCTGCGCGCGGGCGCAGCAGGGCGAGCGGCGAGCCGTCGAACCGGCGCTGCAGCAGGGCGCGCTCGCGCAGATGCTCGGCGACGGTCAGCGCCGGGTCGAGGTCGCTGACGCCGGGCACCGGTCCGAGCGCGCTGATCCGGCGTACGGCGGCCATCTTGCGCGGCAGCCGCAGCCCGCCGACGTCCGCGTGCCCCTCGGTCGGGCGCATCCGGCCGGTCAGGGCCAGCAGCAGGCACGTGCGGCCCGAACCGGACGAGCCCTCGATCGTCACCAGCGCGCCGGGCGCGGCGTCCACGGTCACGCCGCGGAAGGCCCAGCCCCGGGGGCCTTTCAGCCCGAGGCCCTCAGCGACCAGCGCGGCGCCGTGCGGGTGGGTGCCGCTCCCGTCGGTGTTGTCGTCCTGGCTGTCCACCGAGCCCCCATTTCTTTGAACTGACCAGTCAGTGTAAAAAACTACTCCGAACCTGCGATCGAGGCAAAACCGCAGGTCGGCACGGATTGTCAGTGGTGGCCTGCACGATGGACACATACGGCCACAGCGCCGTCACACGACGACAGGAGGTTCGTCATGGCCGGTACCCACGCGGCGGCGAGCGACGTCCACCCCGTGCTGCGTCGCGCCTCGGCTCCCCCCGCCGCCCTCGACCTGCTCGACCAGGCCCGCACGGGACTGGAAGAGGCGAGCACCCTCGACACCCCCAACGAGCGGTATGCCACCGCTCACCTCGCCGCCCTCCGGACCGCGGCCGCCGTACTCGCCGTCCGTGGCCGCCCCGAGACCACTGCGCGCAAACGGCAGCAGATCCGCAGCGCCTGGGAGGTGCTCCCGGAGATAGCGCCCGAGCTGACCGAGTGGAGCGCCCTGTTCGCCTCCGGGGCCGCGCGCCGGGCGCGTGCCGAGGCGGGCATACAGGGCGCCGCCAGCAGCCGGGACGCCGACGACCTCATCCGCGACGTGACCATGTTCCTGGGCCTCGTCGAGCGGCTGCTGGTGCCCGAGCCCGTGCTGCCGCAGCCCAGGGCGGGGAAGGCGGAGGGCGACCATGCCCATTGAGGGACCGGGCACAGGCTGTCAGGCCATAGGGTGGGAAGCGTTCGTAACCGTCACCTAGGAGTCAACTGCCGTGTCGGACCCGCAGCGCCCCCGCGCCTCCCTTCGTACCGCCGTGGTGTGGGACGTCCTCGAGGACGCCCTCGACCGCCGGGTCAAGGCGACCGGCAAGGACAGCCTGGACGTCCTCGACACCGGTGGCGGCAGCGGGAACTTCGCCGTGCCCGTCGCCCGGCTCGGACACCGGGTCACCGTCGTCGACCCCAGCCCCAACGCGCTGTTCGCGCTGGAGCGCCGAGCCGCCGAGGCCGGCGTCGCCGACCGGGTGCGAGGGGTCCAGGGCGACATCCACGGGCTGTTCGACGTCGTCGAGCGCGGCGGCTACGACGCGGTCCTCTGCCACGGAGTCCTGGAGTACGTGGACGACCCCACCGAGGGCGTGCGCAACGCGGTGGAGGCCCTCAGGCCCTCGGGGGCCCTCAGCCTGCTCGCGGCCGGGCTCGGCGGCGCCGTCCTCGCGCGGGCACTGGCCGGGCACTTCACCGAGGCCCGCCGCGCGCTGACAGACCCGGCCGGCCGCTGGGGCGAGGGTGACCCGGTACCCCGGCGCTTCACCGCCGAGCAGCTCACCGAGGCCGTCGAGGCGGCCGGTGTGGAGGTCGGCGCCGTGCACGGCGTACGCGTCTTCGCCGACCTCGTCCCCGGCGTCCTGGTCGACACCGAGCCCGGCGCCCTGGACGCCCTCCTCAAGCTGGAGGCGGCGGCCGCCGAGCTGCCCGCGTTCCGGTCCGTCGCCACCCAGCTGCACGTGCTGGGCGAAAAGCGCGGCTGAGCCCACCAGCGGGCTGATCAGCGGCGCAGCCGCAGATGGAGTACGCCACAGGCCCCCCGCTCACGTCCGGATCCCCGTATGATCGAGGGACACCATCCGGCATGACGGATCGGAGGATGGGGAATCAACGCCTCACCAGCCGAACCGGCATGGCGGTCCGATCGGTGAAATGGCACAGAGGGCGGGTTTCACGGGGGCGAATCCCTGCCTATCCTGAAAGGGCCGCATACCGGTCGCCCCCAGCGACCGACGACGAGGAGGACTCCGTGCCGCTCTCGGAGCACGAGCAGCGAATGCTCGAGCAGATGGAGCGAGCGCTGTACGCCGAAGATCCCAAGTTCGCGACAGCGCTCGAGGGAAGCGGGCTGCGTACATACACCCGGCGACGGGTCTACCAGGCGGTCGCAGGCTTCCTGGTGGGTATCGCGCTCCTCATGGCCGGAATGGTCGCGCAGCAGATCTGGATCAGCGTGGTGGGATTCCTCGTCATGCTCGGCTGTGCGGTCCTCGCGGTCACCGGATGGCGCAAGGCGCCCAAACCGGGCGAGCAGCAGGCCGAGGGAGGCACGGCCCACGGCCGGCAGCCTCGGCAGCGACGCTCGATGATGGACCGGATCGAGCAGCGGTGGCAGCGCCGCCGCGACGAGCAGGGCCACTGAACGCACGGCCGCGAGGCCGCGCCACAGCGTGAATTACGGGTGAGGGGCGACCGCTTCCGGGCGGCCGCCCCTCACCCATGTCCGCAACCGGCCACCGGACACGGTCCGTCACACGGTCCGTCACGCGGTCCGTCACGCGGTCCGTCACCCGGTCCGCCACGCGATCCGCTACGCGGTCCGTGGCGAGGGCCGAGGCCGTTCCCGGCGCCCGGTCCGGTTACCTGTACCTCCTGCACCTGCCGACCCGCAGGCGGCCGGCGCGCCGAGGTCGACTGCTCTTGGCCCGCGGCTGCCGGTACTCGGTGCCGAGGCCCGTCCGCGCGAACCCTCCGCCTGCTGGGCCCAGCCTGCTCGCCGAGCACGCCACGACAGCGCACCGCCCGAGGCCGGCCCGGGCGGCCGGGCCTTGCGCGGGGGCGCCGCGTCCTGGCGCGCCCGGAGACGCCCCCTGACGCGGCCCCGGCCGGGGATCAGCCGCGTTGGCGGGACGGGCGGCGGAGGGTGGAGGACAAGCGGGTCACCAGGCGGTCGCGCCGGTCGGCCCACCGGGTGGTGACCGCCGTCCAGCGGTCCGAGAGCGCCCACACCACCCGGACGGTCGAGCGCGGAGCGAGTAGCGCGCGCAGCCGGCCGGCCCTGCCGACCCCGGCGGCCAGACCCTCGCGGATGAGGGCGGCGTCCTCCGCCGTCCCCACCGCGGGGCGGGGCCGAGGGGCGTACAGGACCTGCTCCACCGCACCCGCCGCCCGGTGCACCGCCTCGGCAGGTGGCCCCTCCAGCTTCCCCAGCAGGATGATCCGCACGGCCGTCTTGCGCGGCGTCTGCGACTCGTCCGGCGGGATGCCGTGATCCCACGCCGTGTCGATGATCTCCTCCCAGGCCGCCAGCGTCCGGGCGGCCGCGTCCTCGGCGCCGCGCCCGGCCGCACCAAGGCGCCGGGCCCGTACCCGCACCCGCCACAGCAGCGGCAGCAGCGGTATCAGCACCACCGCCACCACACCCGCGGCCACGAGCAGGATCGTGCCCAGCGGCGGGCCCGAGTCGGTCGGCGCGACGATGCCGAACTCCTCGGAGTCACCGCACGCGCCCAGCCGCCTCTCCCGCGGCGGGCAGCTCTCCTGGGCGGAAGGCTGCGCGGAGGGAGCCGTGGTGGCGCTCGCCTCGGGCTGCGCCGGAGTGCTCGGCTGACCCGTGGGTGTCTCGGGACGGGTGTACTCGGGCACCGAGCCACGCGTCGGCGTCGGCTCGAAACGGGTCCATCCCACGCCCTCGAAGTACAGCTCGGGCCAGGCGTGGGCGTCCCGTATGCCGACCGCCATCGTGTCGTCCGACTGTGGCGCGCCCGGTGTGAAACCGACCGCGACTCGCGCCGGAATGCCCAGAGTCCTGGCCATCGCCGCCATCGAGAAGGAGAAGTGGATGCAGAAGCCTTCCTTGTCCCTCAGGAACCGGGAGACCGCCGTGACTCCCGTACCCGACGACACCTCGGTGTCATAGCGGAAGCCGCCGTCCACGGCGAACCAGTCCTGGAGCTTGACGGCCCGTTCGTAGTCGTTCGCCGCGCCCTTGGTGACTCGCAGCGCGGTCGACTTCACGTCCGCCGGCAGCTCGCCCGGCACCTTGGTGTACTCGCGCCTCAGCTCCGCCGGGGCCAGCGGGGCGTTGGCCAGCTGCTGTCGGGTCGGCTTCACGATCAGGCTGCTCACCGAGTACCGCGTGCCCTTGGTGGTCTGGCCCTCGTCACCGACGAGCAGGCGCCCGACCGGCTCGTACCGCCAGCGTCCGCCGATCTCGACCCGGGTCGCCGGATAGGGAAGCGGCAGGTACTTCTGCTCGTAGGAGCCGGCCGCCGAGATGTTGGTCGTGACCTCCGTCGTGCTGACGTTGCCACTGAGGCCGTCCGGCTGCGGGAACTGCTCCGGGATGTCGCCGACGGGACGCTTGGGACTCCTCCACGAGGTGCCGTCGAACACGTCGAGCGTGGTCATCCGCAGGTACAGCGCGGACGTCTCCTCCGTATTGGTGCGGTAGCGCAGCACCTCACGGTCCTCGGGCTGGTTCAGGTTGTTCTGGAGGGACACCAGCGGGTTGACCGCGTCGATGGTGCCCCCGCCGCCACCCCCGGAGCCCGTGCCGTCCAGCAGCCCGCCGCCGAGCGACGGCAGCGCGGCCGGCACCGCCAGCGCGATGCCCAGGGCCACCACGCCGATCCGGCGTCCGGTACGCACCGGGGCCAGCGGCCCGCCGCGCGACACCGCCGGCCCGGCCGCGCCCCGGCCGCCCCGCGACGGCGCTGCACCGCCGAAGACCCGTCCCCACTGGGAGAGCCGGTCGCGGCCCTCGGCCAGCAGGAGCAGCAGATAGCCGGAGGCGGCCAGCAGGAACCACAGCCAGCTCGCGCCGCCGCCCGACAGCCCGGCCGCGACCGAGTACAGCGCCAGCAGCGGCAACCCCGCCGGGGCGGCGCTGCGGAACGTCACCGCGAGGGCGTCGACCGCCAGTCCGACCAGCAGCACGCCGCCGACCAGCATCAGCCGGATGCCGTCCGTCGCGGGCGCCGGGATCGCGTACTGCCCGACGTCCTCCGCGCCCGCGGTCAGCAGGACACCGAACTGCTGGACGGCGTCCGGCCCGGGAAGGAACCCGGCCACCGCCTGGTCCCGGGCGAAGACGACCGTCATCGCCACCAGGGACACCAGGGCCTGGACCGCCACCGTCAGCGCCCGGGCCGACGACCACCGCCGCACCAGCGCGCCCGACCCGCTCTGGACCGCCAGCAGCAGCGCTGCCTGGATGATCCACGTGGCCGGATCGACCAACGGCAGCAACGCGCCCGCCGCCATCAGCGTGGCGGCGAAGGCGCCCAGCGCCAGCCTTCCGCGACCGCTCATGACCAACCCCCCGAAACCCCGGTCATACCGCTCGTACCGCTACCGCTACCGCTGCCCGTCGCAGCCGGTCCGCCGCGGGCCCGGCCCGCGTGCCGCCACAGGTCGGCGAGCGACGCCCCGGGCGGCACGGCCACCGCGGTCCATCCCGCGTCGCGCAGCGGCCGCAGCCTGTCCTCCACGGCCCCGGCCACCGCGCCGCCGGTCAGCCACGTGCCGCTGTCCAGGACGAAGGCGACGGCCGCGCCGCTGCGCTGCCGCATCCGGGCGGCCACCGCCGCCTGCTCCTCGTCCAGGTCACCGATGAAGGCGACCAGCAGCCCCTCGTTCCCGCCGCGCAGCAGGTCGTACGCGCGCGAGAGCCCCGCTCCGTCGGAGTGGTCGACGACCGCGAGCGTGTCCATCATCAGGCCCGCCGCGTCGGCGGAGTCGTGCGTCCCGCCGGTGAACCCGTCGGAGCCGTCGCCGGGCAGCGGGCTGCCCTCGTCGGTCAGCAGCCGCACGGCGAAGCCCTGCTCCAGCATGTGCACCAGCACCGACGCCGCGCCGGAGACCGCCCATTCGAAGGCGGAGTCCGGCCCGGAACCCTGATAGGCCACCTCACGGGTGTCCAGCAGCACCGTGCACCTGGCCCGCTGCGGCTGCTCCTCGCGCCGCACCATCAGCTCGCCGTACCGCGCGGTGGACCGCCAGTGCACGCGCCGCAGATCGTCGCCGTAGCGGTACTCGCGCGGGATCACGTCGTCCTCGCCGGCCAGCGCCAGCGAACGCTGCCGCCCCTCGCCGTACCCCGACGCCTCGCCCGGCAGCTGCCCCGGCGGCAGCGGCTCGGTGCGCGGTATGACCGTGAGCGTGTCGTACGCGCTGAACGACCGGGTCAGCTCGCACATCCCGAACGGGTCGCTCAGCCGCAGCTGGAGCGGCCCGAGCGGATAGCACCCGCGCAGGTCCGAGCGGACCCGGTAGGACACCTCGCGGCGCCCGCCCGCCTCCACCCGGTCCAGCACGAACCGGGGCCGCGGCCCCAGCACGTACGGCACATGGTCCTGGAGCATCAGCAGTCCCGTGGGCAGCCGCGAGACGTTCTCCATCCGCAGGTGCACGCGCGCCTCGGCCCCGGCCGGCACCCGCTGCGGCGACAGCCGCCGGCTGCCCGCCACCTGGTAGCGGGTGCGGTACAGCACGGTCACGCAGACCAGCGGCAGCACGGCGAGCAGCAGCCCGACCCGCAGCAGGTCGCCCTGGCCCAGTACGTACGCGCAGATCGCCGCCGCGATGCCGGCCGCCAGGAAGGACCGGCCGCGCGTGGTCAGTCCACCGAGGGCGGCCCGGACCCCGCCCATGTTCTCGCCGTCCTGGGCGGCGGGCCCCCCGGCCGTCATCACAGCCGCCGTACGCCGGGCTGCTGCTGGCCGTACAGCGGGGCGCCGGACGCCGGTCCGCCGGGCAGGTGACCGCCAGGAACCTGACCACCGGGCAGCTGGCCGCCGCCCACCGGACCGCCGGCCACCGGACCGCCGCCCAACGGGCCCCCGGCCATCGGGCCGCCGGACAGCGGGGAGCCCGGCATCCGGCCGCCGGGCGGCGTGGCCGTCGGCACGGGCGTGCGCTGCAGGATGTCCCGCACGACCTGCTCGGACGTGCGCCGGTTCAGCTGCGCCTGGGCCGTCGGCAGCAGCCGGTGCGCCAGAACGGCGACGGCCAGCGCCTGGACGTCGTCCGGCAGCGCGTATTCACGGCCGCTCAGCGCGGCGGACGCCTTCGCGGCGCGCAGCAGGTGCAGCGTGGCGCGCGGCGAGGCACCGAGGCGGAGGTCCGGGTGGGTGCGGGTGGCCGCGACGAGCTCCACCGCGTACCGCCGGACCGCCTCGGAGACATGGACGGTGCGCACCGCGTCGATCAGCTTCACGATGTCGTGGGCGTGCGCCACCGGCTGCAGGTCGTCGAGCGGCGAGACCCCGCCGTGCACGTCGAGCATCTGCAGCTCGGCCTCGGCGCTCGGGTAGCCGATCGAGACCCGGGCCATGAAGCGGTCGCGCTGGGCCTCGGGCAGCGGGTAGGTGCCCTCCATCTCGACCGGGTTCTGCGTGGCCACCACCATGAAGGGGCTGGGCAGTTCGTAGGTCTGCCCGTCCATGGTGACCTGGCGCTCCTCCATCGACTCCAGCAGCGCCGACTGGGTCTTGGGCGAGGCGCGGTTGATCTCGTCGCCGATCACGATCTGCGCGAAGATCGCACCCGGCTTGAACTCGAACTCACGGCGCTGCTGGTCGTAGATCGAGACACCGGTGATGTCCGACGGCAGCAGGTCCGGCGTGAACTGGATACGCCGCACGGAGCAGTCGATGGACCGCGCCAGCGCCTTGGCCAGCATGGTCTTGCCGACGCCGGGGACATCCTCGATCAGGAGGTGTCCCTCGGCGAGCAGCACGGTCAGCGAAAGCCGTACGACCTCAGGCTTGCCCTCGATCACACCCTCCACCGACCGGCGGACTCGTTCCGCTGTGGTGGTCAGATCTGTGAGGCTCGCTCGATCGTCATAGGTCGTCACACGGCCCTCCTCGGCCCGTTCCATGGGCCGTGCGCGACTGACGGCACGGTCCACCCTTGAAACACGGACACCGTCTCCGAACCATTCAGGAGACGTGCCACCCCCGCATTCTTGTTGCCGTTACCCGTACGTGTCACTTGGCTGTGGATAACGCCGTGCGGTATGTCCACGGTTATGGCGTATCGGGTGGTGCCGGGCCGAGAGGAAACGCTCAGAAGTCCGCGCCGACCTCATGCAGCAGACCGGTGTTCACGTCGAGGACGAAGCCCCGGACGTCATCGGTGTGGGGGATGAACGGCGAGGTGCGCACGCGCTGAATGGACTGCCGCACGTCCTGCTCGGCGTCCTTGAACGACTCGACCGCCCACATCGGACGCTGCCCGACCTCCTCCTCCAGCGCGTCGCGGAAGTGCTCGGTGATCGTCTGCATGCCGCAGCGCGTGTGGTGCACCAGGACCACGCTCCGGGTGCCGAGTTCGCGCTGGCTGATGGAGAGGGACCGGATCATGTCGTCGGTGATGACGCCGCCGGCGTTGCGCATGGTGTGGGCGTCGCCCACCTCCAGGCCGAGTGCGGCGGGCAGGTCGAGCCGGGTGTCCATACAGGCGACGACGGCCACCTTCAGCTTGGGCCGGCCTTCCAGGCCGGGGTCCTTGAAGTCGGCGGCGTAACGGCGGTTCGCGTCGACGATACGGTCGATGACCGAGTCGCCGGGGCGGACATCGCTGGATGCGGAGTGCGCGGAAGTCGACATGTTGATGACGTTAATTGTCATCGAGCTCATCGGCTCGCTCTGACGCAGGACAAAGTACGCCAACATGCCCCGGTGTGAGCTAACCCACAAAGGGTGTGCGCGGGCCGCCGTACGGGTGAGCGATCCCGGACGGCCTGCCCCGCGCGGCCGCCCCGCGCGACGCGCTGCCCGGTTGATTGACCGGGCGGGGGAGTGGACTAAAGTGACGCGAAGTTCACGGAGACATTGAGCGAATCCCAGCGAATCCGCAGTTTCTCCCCCGCGTGTGCGGCGGTACGTACGGCTCGGCCTCCTCCCGCTCGCCGGTCGGCCGACGCCCCTTTCCGGCGCCGGCGGCTTCCTGGGCGGGCGGTGACCCGGCAGTGCGTACGCCGCGCCGAATCTCGAGAGGGCGCATGAGCGAGCGCAGCGAGCGAATCGACGGCAGGTGCGCTTCCGGCGCATGCCGGCCCGGGCGCAGCGAGGGTCGCGCATGAACGAGACCCGACACGTCCCGGTGATGCTCCAGCGGTGCCTGGACATGCTGGCACCCGCGCTGGAGCAGCCGGGCGCGGTGGTCGTCGACTGCACCCTCGGCCTCGGCGGCCACAGCGAGGCGCTGCTGACCCGCTTCCCCGAGGCGCGGCTGATCGCGCTCGACCGCGACAAGGAGGCGCTGCGGCTCTCCGGTGAACGGCTCGCCCGGTTCGGTGACCGCGCGACCCTCGTCCATGCCGTGTACGACGACCTCCCCGGCGTACTGGACCGGCTCGGCGTCCCGCGCGTCCAGGGCGTCCTGTTCGACCTCGGCGTCTCCTCCATGCAGCTCGACGAGGCCGACCGCGGCTTCGCGTACGCCCAGGACGCCCCGCTCGACATGCGCATGGACCAGACGACCGGCATCAGCGCGGCCGAGGTCCTCAACACCTACCCGCCCGGCGAGCTGGTCCGCATCCTGCGCCAGTACGGCGAGGAGAAGCAGGCCAAGCGGATCGTGGCGGCGATCGTACGGGAACGGGAGAGGGAACCGTTCAGCAACAGCGCCCGGCTGGTCGAGCTGATCCGCGACGCCCTTCCCCAGGCCGCCAAGCGGACCGGCGGCAACCCCGCCAAGCGGACCTTCCAGGCCCTGCGTATCGAGGTCAACGGCGAGTTGACCATTCTGGAGCGGGCCGTCCCGGCCGCCGTGAAGGCCCTCGCGGTCGGTGGCCGGATCGCCGTCCTGTCGTACCACTCGCTGGAGGACCGGCTGGTCAAGCAGGTCTTCGCGGCGGGGGCCACCAGTACCGCGCCGCCGGGGCTGCCCGTCGTACCGGAGCGCTACCAGCCCAAGCTCAAGCTGCTGACGCGCGGTGCCGAACTCCCCACGGAGGAGGAGGTCGCGGAGAACCGCCGCGCCGCCCCGGCCCGGCTGCGGGGTGCCGAGCGGATCAGGGAGGACGCCCTGTGAGCGGCGGGCCGGAGCGCCCACCCGGGTAGCGGGTGCGGCGGCGACGTGGACCACGAGGACGGCGGCGGGGCGAACCGGGAGGACAGGTGACCAAGGCGGGACCGCTGAAGGGGCGGGCGGCGCGGCTCGCGCGGCTCATGCCGTCCGGGCCGAGCACCGCGGCCCGTACGCCCTTCGTCCTGCTGGTCGTCCTGCTCCTGGGGGGCGGTCTGATCACCCTCCTGCTGCTCAACTCCTCCCTCAACGAGGGCTCCTTCCGGCTCAGCGAGCTCAAGAAGAGGACCACCGAACTCACCGACGAGGAGCAGGAGCTCCAGCGGGACGTGGACGGCCGCTCCGCCCCCGACGCGCTGGAGCGCCGGGCCCGTGAGCTCGGCATGGTGCCCGGCGGCAGCCCCGCCTTCCTGGGCCCCGACGGCACGGTCCGGGGCGTACCCAGCAGGGCGACGGCCGAGCCCGGCCCGCCCACCGCTCCGACGACGCCCGGCAGGTGACGCAGTGCCCCCCACCCAGCCCCCACGCCGCCGCGTACCGGCCCCCGCCCGCTCCGAACGCCCCGCGCGCCCCGCGCGCCCGCCCGCCCGGCGCCCGCGCCCGGCGGCCCGCCCGCCCGCCAGGGCCCGCACCATCCGGCTCGGCAGCCCCAGGCCCCGGCTGCGGCTGGTCAGCCTCGGCCTGACGCTGGTCATGCTGGCGTTCGTGGTGCGCCTCCTCCAGGTCCAGGCCGTGGACGCCGGCGCGTACGCCGCCAAGGCGGAGAAGAACCGGTACCAGGAGTACACGCTGTCCGCCGAGCGCGGCGAGATCACCGACCGCGCCGGGATCGCGCTGGCCACCAGCGTCGACGCGTACGACATCACGGCCGACCCGAAGATGTTCACGCCCGAGGAGAGCAAGACACCCGACGCACCCGAGCAGGCCGCCGCCCTGCTCGCCCCGATCCTCGGCAAGGACCCCGCCGAACTGGTCAAGAAGCTCAAAACGCCCAAGTCGCGCTACGCGCTGCTGGCCCGCCGCCAGACCCCGCAGGTCTGGAACCAGATCAAGGACCTGAAGAACGTCTTCGCCGAGAAGGCCCGCACCGAGAAGACGGCCGGCGGCACCGGCGTCAGCGTGCTCGCCGGCATCTTCAACGAGCCCAGCAGCAAACGCGTGTACCCCAACGGCACCCTCGCCGCCGGGATACTGGGTTACGTCAACGCCGACGGCCGTGGCGGAGGCGGCCTGGAGTCCATGCTCGACAAGGAGCTGGCCGGCCAGGACGGCAAGATCAAGTACGCCCAGTCCGGCGGCCGCCGGGTGCCCACCGCCGGCGCCCGCGAGACCCCCGCCGTCCCCGGCTCGGACATCGAGCTGACCATCGACCGCGACATCCAGTGGGCCGCCCAGCGGGCCATCACCCAGCAGGTCGAGCAGTCCAGGGCGGACCGCGGCTACGTGATAGTGCAGAACGCCCGGACCGGCGAGGTCCTCGCCATGGCCAACGCGCCCGGCTTCGACCCCAACGACCTGTCCCAGGCCAATTCCGCCGCCATGGGCAACGCCGCCCTCCAGGACGCCTACGAACCGGGCTCCACCGCCAAGGTCATCTCGATGGCCGCCGTCCTGGAGGAGGGCGCCGCCACGCCCTCCACCCATGTCGTGGTCCCCAACCGGCTGCACCGGGGCGACCGGCTGTTCAAGGACGACATCGACCACCCCACCTGGTACCTGACGCTCAACGGCGTCCTGGCCAAGTCCAGCAACATCGGCACCATCCTGGCCACCGGCCAGCTCGGCCCCACCCAGGCCCACGCCAACCGCGTCCTGCACTCCTACCTGCGCAAGTTCGGCTTCGGCAGCCCCACCGGCCTCGGCTACCCCGGCGAGACCTCCGGCATCCTCGCGGCGCCGCAGGACTGGTCCACCTCGCAGCAGTACACGATCCCCTTCGGCCAGGGCCTGTCCATCAACGCCATGCAGGCGGCGTCCGTCTACTCGACCATCGCCAACGGCGGCGTACGCGTCGAACCCACCCTCGTACGCGGCACCAAGGGGCCGGACGGCCGCTTCACCCCGGCGCCCGCGCCCAAGCAGACCCGGGTCGTCAGCGAGAAGACGGCCAAGACCCTCGCCGCCATGCTGGAATCGGTCGTCGACGACGAGGAAGGCACCGGAACCAAGGCCGCCATCCCCGGCTACCGCGTCGCCGGCAAGACGGGAACCGCCAACCGCGTCGACCCCCAACTCGGCCGCTACAAGGGCTACACCGCCTCCTTCGCGGGTTTCGCCCCCGCCGACGACCCGCAGATCACCGTCTACTGCGCCATCCAGAACCCCACTAGGGGCAGCTACTTCGGCGGCCAGATCTGCGGCCCCATCTACAAGAAAGTCATGGAGTTCGCCCTCAAAACCCTGCAAGTCGCACCAACCGGCACACCAGCACCTCGGATGCCGGTCACGTTCAAACCCGGCGAGTGAGCCGGCGGGAGCAATCAGTGACAACCTTCACGCCCGACCCGCGGAACCGATCCGGCGACCACGCTGCCCAGGCGCCCTCATTTAGCCCGATGACGGGTGCGCCCGGTACGCTCACCGCCGTGCCACACGCTGATCAGTCCCGAACCACCCCGAAGGACGCCCCCGCGAAACACCCGGGAGCGCCCCGACCGGCCCAGGTCCGCCCCGCACCCCTGGGCGAGCTGGCGGCCCGGCTGGACATCCCGTCGCCGGGCAGCGCCGAGGTGACCGGCATCACCCACGACTCGCGGGCCGTACGCCCCGGAGACGTGTACGCCGCCCTGCCGGGCGCCCGGCTCCACGGCGCCGACTTCGCCGGCCAGGCCGCGGACCTCGGGGCCGTCGCGATCCTCACCGACCCGTCGGGCGCCGAACGCGCCGCCGCGACCGGCCTGCCGGTCCTGGTCACCGATGACCCGCGCGGCCGGATGGGCGAGCTCGCCGCCGACATCTACGGCCGGCCGGGGAGCGACCTGCTCCAGATCGGCATCACCGGCACCTCGGGCAAGACCACCACGGCCTACCTCGTCGAAGGCGGCCTCAGGGCCGCCGGCCGGAGCACCGGGCTCATCGGCACCGTCGAGATGCGCATCGGTGACGAGCGCATCAAGTCCGAGCGGACCACCCCGGAAGCCACCGACCTCCAGGCGCTCTTCGCGGTGATGCGCGAGCGCGGCGTCGAAGCGGTCGCCATGGAGGTCTCCAGCCACGCCCTCGTGCTCGGCCGGGTCGACGGCTGCGTCTTCGACGTCGCCGTCTTCAACAACCTCAGCCCGGAGCACATGGAGTTCCACTCCGGCATGGAGGACTACTTCCAGGCCAAGGCGCAGTTGTTCACCCCGCGCCGCAGCCGGCAGGGAGTGGTGAACTTCGACGACGAGTACGGCAGGAGGCTGGTCAAGGAGGCCTCCGTCCCCGTCGTCACCTTCTCCGCCGAGGGCCATCCGGACGCCGACTGGCACGCCGAGGACGTGGAAATCGGCGCCCTGGGGAGCACGTTCACCATCGTGGGCCCCGAGGGCGAGCGGATCAGCGCCAAGGCCCCGCTGCCGGGCCCGTTCAACGTCGCCAACACGCTGGCCGCCGTCGTCACCCTCGCCGTGGCCGGAATCGACCCCCAGACCGCCGCCGACGGCGTCGCCGCCGTCCCCGGCGTACCCGGCCGCCTGGAGCGGGTCGACGCCGGCCAGCCCTACCTCGCGGTCGTCGACTACGCCCACAAGACGGACGCCGTCGAATCGGTCCTGCGCGCCCTGCGCAAGGTCACCGAGGGCAAGCTGCACGTCGTCCTGGGCTGCGGCGGCGACCGGGACGTCACCAAGCGGGGCCCGATGGGCGCCGCCGCCGCACGCCTCGCCGACACCGCCGTACTGACCTCAGACAACCCCCGCTCCGAGGACCCCCTCGCGATCCTCGCCGCCATGCTCGCCGGCGCCGCCGAGGTGCCGATCCACGAACGCGGCGAGGTCGCCGTCTTCGAGGACCGGGCCGCAGCGATCGCCGCCGCCGTGGCGCGCGCCCGGCCCGGTGACACCGTGCTGGTCGCGGGCAAGGGCCACGAGCAGGGCCAGGACATCGCCGGAGTGGTACGCCCCTTCGACGACCGCCAGGTCCTCCGCGAAGCAATCCAGAACAGTCAGGGATGAAGTAGTGATCGCCCTCTCCCTCGCCGAGATCGCCGAAATCGTCGGCGGGCAGTCGTACGACATACCGGATCCGGCCATCCAGGTCACCGGCCCCGTCGTCATCGACTCCCGTCAGGTCGGGCCCGGCTCGCTCTTCGCCGCCTTCGCCGGCGAGAACGTCGACGGCCACGACTACGCGCAGCGCGCCATGGACGCGGGCGCGGCGGCCGTGCTGGCCACCCGCCCGGTCGGGGTGCCCGCCATCGTCGTGGACGACGTCCAGACGGCCCTGGGTGCCCTCGCCCGCGCGGTCGTCGGCCGCCTCGGCACGAAGGTCGTCGCGCTGACCGGCTCGGCCGGCAAGACCAGCACCAAGGACCTGATCGCCCAGGTGCTCCAGCGCAAGGGGCCCACGGTCTGGACGCCCGGCTCCCTCAACAACGAGATCGGCCTGCCGCTCACCGCGCTGCGCGCGGAGAAGGACACCGAGCACCTCGTCCTGGAGATGGGAGCGCGCGGAATCGGCCACATCCGCTACCTCACCGAGCTGACCCCGCCGGCCATCGGCCTGGTCCTGAACGTGGGCAGCGCCCACATCGGCGAGTTCGGCGGCCGCGAGCAGATCGCCCAGGCCAAGGGCGAGCTCGTCGAGGCGCTGCCGTCCGCCGAAGAGGGCGGCATCGCCGTGCTGAACGCCGACGACCCTCTCGTACGGGCCATGGAAAACCGGACCCACGCGCGCGTGACGCTGTTCGGCGAGGCCGACGACGCCGCCGTACGTGCCGAGAATGTCCGGCTCACAGAGACCGGACAGCCCTCTTTCAGGCTTCACACACCCACCGGGTGCAGTGACGTGACCTTGCGCCTGTACGGTGAGCACCACGTGTCGAACGCGCTCGCCGCGGCCGCCGTCGCCCATGAGCTGGGCATGTCCGTCGACGAGATCGCCACCGCGCTCTCCGAGGCGGGCTCCCTCTCCCGCTGGCGCATGGAGGTCACCGAGCGTCCGGACGGTGTGACGATCGTCAACGACGCCTACAACGCGAACCCCGAGTCCATGCGAGCCGCCCTGCGCGCGCTCGCGGCCATGGGCAAGGCCGCACAGGCCAAGGGGGGCCGGACGTGGGCGGTGCTCGGTCAGATGGCCGAGCTGGGGGACGAGGCGCTCGCCGAGCACGACGCGGTCGGACGGCTCGCCGTCCGGCTCAACGTCAGCAAGCTCGTCGCAGTCGGGGGCAGGGAAGCGTCCTGGCTGCAACTGGGCGCATATAACGAGGGTTCGTGGGGTGAGGAGTCGGTGCACGTGTCCGACGCACGGGCGGCGATCGACCTGTTGCGCAGTGAGCTGCGCCCGGGAGACGTCGTGCTGGTGAAGGCATCAAGGTCGGTCGGGCTCGAGCGGATCGCCCAGGCACTGCTCGAGAACACCACCGAGGGCGAGGTCACCGGCCGATGAGGCAGATCCTCTTCGCGGGAGCCATCGGGCTCTTCCTGACCCTGATCGGTACGCCGCTGCTGATCAAGCTTCTGGCCCGCAAGGGATACGGGCAGTTCATCCGCGACGACGGCCCGCGTACGCACGGCAGCAAGAAGGGCACGCCCACCATGGGCGGTATCTCCTTCATCCTGGCCACGCTCATCGCGTACGCGCTCGCCAAGGTCATCACGGGCGAGGACCCGACCTACTCGGGCGTCCTGGTGCTGTTCCTGATGGCGGGCATGGGCCTCGTCGGCTTCCTCGACGACTACATCAAGATCGTCAAGCAGCGTTCGCTGGGCCTGCGGGCCAAGGCGAAGATGGCCGGCCAGCTGATCGTCGGCATCGCCTTCGCCGTCCTGGCGCTGCAGTTCGCCGACAGCCGCGGCCAGACCCCGGCCTCCACCAAGCTCTCCTTCATCACCGACTTCGGCTGGTCCATCGGCCCGGTGCTGTTCGTGGTCTGGGCGCTGTTCATGATCCTGGCCATGTCGAACGGCGTGAACCTCACGGACGGTCTCGACGGCCTCGCCACCGGTGCCTCGGTGATGGTCTTCGGCGCGTACACCTTCATCGGGCTGTGGCAGTTCCAGGAGTCGTGCGCCAACGCCCAGACCCTGACGAACCCCAACGCCTGTTTCGAGGTGCGGGACCCGCTCGACCTCGCCGTCGTCGCCTCCGCGCTGATGGGCGCCTGCTTCGGCTTCCTGTGGTGGAACACCTCGCCCGCCAAGATCTTCATGGGTGACACCGGCTCGCTCGCCCTCGGCGGCGCCCTCGCGGGCCTGGCGATCTGCTCCCGTACGGAGCTGCTGCTGGCCCTGCTGGGCGGCCTGTTCGTCCTCATCACCCTCTCCGTCGTCATCCAGGTCGGCTCTTTCAAGATGACCGGCAAGCGGGTCTTCCGGATGGCGCCGCTCCAGCACCACTTCGAACTCAAGGGCTGGTCCGAAGTGCTCGTGGTGGTCCGGTTCTGGATCATTCAGGGCATGTGCGTCATCGTGGGACTCGGCCTCTTCTACGCGGGATGGGCAGCCGACAAGTGAGTACCTCCTGGCAGGGCAAAAACGTCACCGTCGCCGGTCTGGGTGTGAGCGGCATCCCCGCCGCGAGGGTCCTCGCAGGCCTGGGCGCGCGTGTCACGGTCGTCAACGACGGCGACGACGAGCGCTCCCGTACGCAGGCGGCGCAGCTGGAGGCGGAGGGCATCACCGTCCGCCTCGGCGACGGGGCGACCCTGCCGGAGGGCACCGAGCTGGTCGTCACCACCCCCGGCTGGCAGCCCGACAAGCCGCTGTTCGCCGCGGCAGCCGAGGCGGGCGTGGAGGTCTGGGGCGACGTCGAGCTGGCGTGGCGGCTGCGAGGCCCGGACGCCGCGCCCTGGCTCGCGGTCACCGGCACCAACGGCAAGACCACGACCGTACGGATGCTCGCCGCCATCCTGGAGGCGGCGGGCCTGAAGACCGCGGCCGTCGGCAACATCGGCGTCTCGCTCCTGGACGCCGTCCTCGGCGAGGAGACGTACGACGTCCTCGCCGTCGAGCTGTCCAGCTACCAGCTGCACTGGGCGCCCTCCCTCCGCGCCCACTCCGCCGCCGTCCTGAACCTGGCCCCCGACCACCTCGACTGGCACGGCTCCATGCAGGCGTACGCCGCCGACAAGGGCCGCATCTACGAGGGCAACCAGGTCGCCTGCGTCTACAACGTCGCCGACAAGGCCACCGAGGACCTGGTGCGCGAGGCCGACGTGGAGGAGGGCTGCCGCGCCATCGGCTTCACCCTCGGTACGCCGGGCCCTTCCCAGGTCGGCATCGTGGACGACCTCCTGGTGGACCGCGCATTCGTCGAGAACCGCCGGGAGCAGGCCCAGGAGCTCGCCCAGGTCTCCGACATCAACCCGCCGGCCCCGCACAACATCGCCAACGCGCTCGCCGCGGCGGCCCTGGCCCGCGCCTTCGGCGTCGAGCCGCAGGCGGTACGCGACGGACTGCGGGCCTTCCGGCCCGACCCGCACCGCATCGAGCTCGTCGAGGAGATCCAGGGCGTGCGCTGGGTCGACGACTCCAAGGCCACCAACACGCACGCCGCGGAGGCGTCGCTGGCCGCGTACGACCCGATCGTCTGGATCGCCGGAGGCCTCGCCAAGGGCGCGACGTTCGACGAGCTGGTCGCCGCGTCGGCGAAGCGGCTGCGGGGTGTCGTGCTCATGGGCGCCGACCGCGCCCTGATCCGGGAAGCCCTCGCGCGACACGCCCCCGAGGTACCGGTCGTCGACCTCGACCGGACCGACACTGGGGCGATGCCGGCGGCGGTCCGGGAGGCGGCGCGGCTCGCACAGCCCGGGGACACGGTCCTGCTCGCCCCGGCCTGCGCCTCGATGGACATGTTCGCCAACTACAACAAGCGGGGCGAGGCGTTCGCGGACGCGGTCCGCGCACTCGCCGCCGAGCGCGCCTGACAGCCACCAGGTCCGGCCGCGCCGGGCACGACTGGAGGGGACAGCGACCATGCCGGCCGACCACGCCGCCGCGTACGCACCGCACCGCGCGGGTCTCGCCTTGAACGGCCCGTCCATGGGTGCCGCCCTCACGCGCCGCACCATGGGTGTCGCCCTCACGCGCCGCGCCATGGGTGCCGCGTCGAACGCCCTGCCCATCGGCGCCGCCCTGAAAGCCACGGCCATGGCGATGGGCCGCGTCTTTGGCGGCGCCACCACGGGGACCGCCCCGCGCGGGAGCGCCATGGGGCCCGCCCGGCGGGTGCGCGGCGCCGGACTGGCCGTCCGTGGCCGGACCGCCGGGCTGCGGCGGCCGCCCACCGCCCGTAAGGCGGCCGGCCGGGGCCGTAGGATCCCCGCTCCGCGCCCGCCGCGCGGGAGCGGGGTGCGCGGGCTCTACGAGCGGGCACGGCGGGCCTGGGACCGCCCTCTGACGGCGTACTACGTGATCCTCGGCGCCAGCCTGCTGATCACCGTCCTGGGCCTGGTGATGGTCTACTCGGCGTCGCAGATCAAGGCGCTGGAGCTGTCGCTGTCCGACACGTACTTCTTCCGCAAGCAGTTCCTGGCCGCCGCCATCGGCACCGGGCTGCTGCTGTTCGCCTCCCGGGTCCCGGCCAAGCTGCACCGGGCGCTCGCCTATCCGCTGCTCGTGGGCACCGTCTTCCTGATGGTGCTCGTCCAGATCCCGGGGATAGGGCATTCCGTCAACGGCAACCAGAACTGGATCTATCTGGGCGGCCCCTTCCAGCTCCAGCCCAGCGAGTTCGGCAAGCTGGCGCTGATCCTGTGGGGCGCGGACCTGCTCGCCCGCAAGCAGGACAAACGGTTGCTCACCCAGTGGAAGCACCTGCTGGTGCCTCTCGTTCCCGTCGCCTTCATGCTGCTCGGGCTGATCATGCTGGGCGGCGACATGGGGACGGCGATCATCCTCACCGCGATCCTCTTCGGCCTGCTGTGGCTGGCCGGCGCCCCCACCCGGATGTTCGTGGGGGTGCTGGGCGTCGCCGCCACGATCGGCGTGATGCTGATCAGGACCAGCGAGAACCGGATGGCGCGGCTCGCCTGCATCGGCGCCACCGAGCCCGGTCCCGGTGACTCGTGCTGGCAGGCCGTGCACGGGATCTATGCTCTGGCATCAGGCGGATGGTTCGGTTCCGGACTGGGGGCGAGTGTGGAAAAATGGGGCCAACTCCCCGAACCTCACACCGACTTCATCTTCGCCATCACCGGGGAGGAACTGGGGCTGGCGGGGACGCTGTCGGTACTCGCCCTGTTCGCGGCTCTAGGCTATGCGGGTATCCGCGTGGCCGGACGCACGGAGGACCCCTTCGTGAGGTATGCCGCGGGAGGCGTGACCACCTGGATCACGGCGCAGGCCGTGGTCAACATCGGTGCGGTGCTCGGCCTGCTGCCGATCGCCGGTGTCCCGCTCCCGCTGTTCTCCTACGGAGGTTCCGCCCTGCTGCCGACCATGTTCGCCGTCGGTCTGCTCATCGCCTTCGCGCGAGAGGAGCCCGCGGCGAAGGCGGCCCTGGCCATGCGACAGCCTGGTCTCGGCACATGGGCCGGGGTGAGTTGGAAGTCGATGCGACGGCGCGTCAAGAAGCGTCCGTCCGGAGAGCGGTGAATTTCGGTGCATGTCGTACTCGCCGGTGGGGGGACCGCCGGCCACATCGAGCCCGCGCTCGCCCTCGCGGACGCCCTGCGCAGGCAGGACCCGACCGTGGGGATCACGGCCCTCGGTACGGAGCGGGGTCTGGAGACCCGTCTCGTACCGGAGCGGGGCTACGAGCTGGCGCTCATCCCCGCCGTCCCGTTGCCACGCAAGCCCACCCCCGAGCTGATCACCGTCCCGGGGCGGCTGCGCGGCACGATCAAGGCCGCCGAGCAGATCCTGGAGCGTACGAAGGCGGACTGCGTCGTCGGCTTCGGCGGCTACGTGGCGCTGCCCGGCTACCTGGCGGCCAAACGGCTCGGCGTACCGATCGTGGTCCACGAGGCCAACGCGCGGCCCGGCCTCGCCAACAAGATCGGTTCGCGGTACGCGGCCGGGGTCGCCGTCGCCACGCCCGACAGCAAGCTGCGGGGCGCCCGCTACATCGGCATCCCGCTGCGGCACACCATCGCCACCCTCGACCGCGCCCGGGTCCGCCCGGAGGCGCGCGCCGCGTTCGGTCTGGACCCGAACCTGCCGACGCTGCTGGTCTCCGGCGGCTCACAGGGCGCCCGCCGGCTGAACGAGGTGATCCAGCAGATCGCCCCGGTCCTCCAGCGCTCCGGCATCCAGATCCTGCACGCGGTCGGCCCGAAGAACGAACTGCCGCACGTCGACAACATGCCCGGTATGCCGCCCTACATCCCGGTACCGTACGTGGACCGGATGGACCTCGCGTACGCCGCGGCCGACATGATGCTGTGCCGCGCGGGCGCGATGACCGTCGCCGAGCTCTCCGCCGTCGGGCTGCCCGCCGCGTACGTACCGCTGCCGATCGGCAACGGCGAACAGCGGCTCAACGCCCAGCCGGTGGTCAAGGCGGGCGGCGGCCTGCTGGTCGACGACGCCGAGCTGACGCCCGAGTGGGTCCAGGGCAATGTGCTCCCGGTGCTCTCCGACCCGCACCGGCTGTACGAGATGTCCCGCGCCGCCGCCGAGTTCGGCCGCCGGGACGCCGACGACCTGCTCGTCGGCATGGTCTACGAGGCGATCGCGGCACGCCACAGGGCGTGAGAAGGCAGGGAGCATGGCCGGGCCGACGACGACCACCGAGCGCGGTGCGCGGGGGACCAGGAAGGGCCTGTCGTCGGCCCGGCCCTTCCGGTCGGGACGCCCCGGGCCGGGTGGTGGCCGCAAGGCGCTGCCCGGCCCCCGTGCCGTGATCCTGATCCTGGCCGCCCTGGCCCTGCTCGCGAGCGGGGTGTGGCTCTTCTACGGTTCCGCGTGGCTGCGGGTCGAGCAGGTCACCACGTCCGGTACGCGGGTGCTGACGCCCGCCGAGGTCAGGGCGGCCGCCGCGGTGCCGGTCGGGGCGCCGGTGGTGTCGGTCGACACGGACGAGATCGAGGACCGGCTGCGGCGCGCCCTGCCCCGGATCGACTCGGTGGACGTGGTCCGTTCCTGGCCGCGCGGAATCGGTCTGCACGTGGTCGAGCGCACGCCGGTCCTCCTGATGGAAAACGGCGGAAAGTTCACCGAAGTGGACGCCGGGGGTGTGCGTTTCGCCACGGTTGACGGGACGAAGGCCCCGAAAGGCGTGCCCCTGCTGGAGTTGACGGTGGCTCAGTCACCCAGCCTGCGCCGCTTCGGTGCCGACCGGCTGACCGCCGAGGCGGTCCATGTGGCCGGTGACCTGCCGGCGCTGGTGGCCAAGGACACCAAGATGCTGCGGGTCCGTTCGTACGACTCCATCACGCTGGAGTTGACGGGCGGCCGGACCGTGGTGTGGGGCAGCGGCGAGGACGGCGAGGCGAAAGCGCGTGCGCTCATCGCACTGATGAAGGCGGCGCCCAAAGCGGGGCACTTCGACGTGAGTGCCCCGACTGCCCCGGCGGCATCACGGAGTTGACGCACATATGCGCTGGCCAGCACCCTGGTTGGTCAGCGCTATGGGTGATCACATAGGGTGAAAAGAAAAACGGGAGGTTCGGCGTGTTCGTTGAACGTGCGCCACTTGTCGACTTAGTGTCCTGTTCGGAAGAGTCCAGCGAACAGAGACACTGGTAACCCTAAACTTCAACGTTAGGGTTTGGGTCGGCGTTTCGGACCGTCCCAATCGGCATCCGTCGTCGCGGCGCGAAGACCACCGCGAAGTGGCGACACGTAACTCGAGGCGAGAGGCCTTCGACGTGGCAGCACCGCAGAACTACCTCGCAGTCATCAAGGTCATCGGTGTCGGCGGCGGTGGTGTCAATGCCATCAACCGAATGATCGAGGTCGGTCTCAAGGGCGTCGAGTTCATCGCCATCAACACGGACGCGCAAGCTCTGTTGATGAGCGACGCCGACGTCAAGCTCGACGTCGGCCGGGAACTCACCCGCGGCCTCGGGGCCGGAGCCAACCCGGCAGTCGGTCGCAAGGCGGCAGAGGACCACCGTGAGGAGATCGAGGAGGTCCTCAAGGGGGCCGACATGGTCTTCGTCACCGCAGGCGAAGGCGGTGGCACCGGCACCGGCGGCGCGCCCGTCGTCGCCAACATCGCGCGCTCCCTGGGCGCCCTGACCATCGGTGTCGTCACCCGGCCGTTCACCTTCGAGGGCCGGCGCCGCGCCAACCAGGCGGAGGACGGCATCGCCGAGCTCCGCGAAGAGGTCGACACCCTCATCGTCATCCCGAACGACCGGCTGCTGTCCATCTCGGACCGCCAGGTCAGCGTGCTGGACGCGTTCAAGTCCGCCGACCAGGTGCTGCTCTCCGGTGTCCAGGGCATCACCGACCTCATCACCACCCCGGGCCTCATCAACCTCGACTTCGCCGACGTCAAGTCGGTCATGTCCGAGGCGGGCTCCGCCCTCATGGGCATCGGCTCGGCCCGCGGCGACGACCGCGCGGTGGCCGCCGCCGAGATGGCGATCTCCTCGCCGCTGCTGGAGGCGTCCATCGACGGCGCCCGAGGTGTGCTGCTGTCCATCTCCGGCGGCTCGGACCTCGGCCTGTTCGAGATCAACGAGGCGGCGCAGCTGGTCAGCGAGGCCGCGCACCCGGAGGCCAACATCATCTTCGGCGCCGTCATCGACGACGCCCTCGGTGACGAGGTGCGGGTCACGGTCATCGCGGCCGGCTTCGACGGCGGCCAGCCGCCGGCCCGGCGCGACAACATCCTCAGCGCCGGTTCGAGCAAGCGCGAGGAGCCGGCGCCACCGGCGCGTACGACGGAGGCCCCTCGCCCGGCGAGCGGCCTCGGGACCGTTCCGGTACGCGAGGAGACCCCGGCCCCGGCGGCCGAGCCCGCGCCGGCCGTGAGCGACAGCTCCCTGTCGGTCACCCCGCCGGCGGTCCCGCCGGCCCGCCCGTACCCGGACACCTCGGCCGAAGAGCTGGACGTCCCGGACTTCCTGAAGTGACCGTGTGACGTGATAGGGCAGCACGACTCAGTGGGCGGCGCGCATTTCGCCTTCACCGATCGGTGGGGCGGGGTGAGCGCCGTTCCGTACGAAGAGCTCAACCTCGGCGGTGCGGTCGGTGACGACCCCGGTTCCGTGACGACGAACCGCCGGCTGGCCGCCGAGTCGCTGGGGCTCGACCCGGGACGGGTCGTGTGGATGAACCAGGTGCACGGCCGGGACGTCGCCGTGGTGGACGGGCCGTGGGCGCCGGGCGAGAACGTTCCGGCGGTGGACGGTGTCGTCACCGCCCGGCGCGGGCTCGCGCTCGCCGTGCTGACCGCCGACTGCACGCCCGTCCTGCTGGCCGACCCGGTCGCGGGCGTGGTGGGCGCGGCGCACGCCGGCCGCCCCGGGATGGTCGCCGGTGTCGTACCGGCCGCCGTGAAGGCCATGATCGATCTCGGCGCCGATCCGTCCCGGATCACCGCCCGTACCGGACCGGCCGTGTGCGGGCGCTGCTACGAAGTCCCCGTGGCCATGCGGGACGAGGTGGCCGCCGTCGTACCGGAGGCGCACGCCGAGACGAGTTGGGGCACTCCGGCCGTGGACGTGACCGCCGGGGTGCATGCCCAGCTCGACGCGCTGGGAGTGCGCGACCGGCGCTCGTCGGAGGTCTGCACGCTCGAATCGCGCGACCACTACTCGTACCGCCGCGACCGCACCACCGGGCGGCTCGCCGGATATGTCTGGTTGGACGGATAACGCAGATGACGGACCGCAAGGCTCAGCTCGCCGAGAACCTGGCGCGAGTGGAGGAACGTATCTCTGCCGCGTGCGCGGCCGCCGGGCGGAGGCGCGAGGAGGTGACCCTGATCGTGGTCACCAAGACGTACCCCGCGAGCGACGTACGGCTGCTGCACGAGCTGGGTGTCCGTCATGTCGCCGAGAACCGGGACCAGGACGCGGCACCGAAGGCCGCCGCGTGCGCGGATCTCGACCTCACATGGCACTTCGTCGGGCAGCTTCAGACCAATAAGGTCCGTTCTGTGGCGAGTTATGCGCATGAGGTGCAGTCGGTCGACCGGCTGAAGCTCGTCACCGCACTGTCGGGCGCGGCGGAGCGCGCCGGGCGCGAACTCGGGTGCCTGATCCAGGTGGCGCTCGACGCGGAGTCCGGCGAGCGCGGTGAGCGCGGCGGCGTCGCACCCGACGGCGTCGAGGAGTTGGCCGACGCGGTGGACGGCGCGCCCGGGCTCCGGCTCGACGGACTCATGACGGTCGCGCCGCTGGCCGGGCCCTACGCGGGGCGTGAACGGGCCGCATTCGATCGGCTGATGGAATTGGCATCCCGCCTGCGCGCGTCCCGTCCGGCTGCGAACATGGTGTCAGCAGGGATGAGCGCGGACCTCGAGGACGCCGTGGCGGCCGGAGCGACACATGTGCGCATCGGTACGGCGGTACTCGGAGACCGACCCCGGCTCGGGTAACGTCGCCAAGCAAGTCGGACCACAGCAGAAAATATGGTCATTTCCGCCGAACAGCGGACAGGCCTCGTGGATCGCGGGTACTTGGTGACGCTGTACCCACTAATGGTGAGGGCGATCCACCACAGAGCGGAGGACTCAGAGAATGGCCGGCGCGATGCGCAAGATGGCGGTCTACCTCGGCCTCGTGGAGGACGATGGGTACGACGGCCGGGGTTTCGACCCCGATGACGACTTCGAACCCGAACTGGAGCCGGAGCCCGAGCGCGACCGACGGCGCCACCAGCCCCCGCACCAGTCTTCGCACCAGGCGGAGCGCGAGGAGCCGGTGCGTGTCGTCCAGCAGCCGCCCGTGCAGCGCGACCCTGTTCCGCTTCCCGCTGAAAGCGGACGTCCGGCGCGAATCGCCCCCGTGGCATCCATCACACCTGAACGCCCGAGCCTGGAGAAGAACGCACCGGTGATCATGCCCAAGGTTGTGTCCGAGCGGGAGCCCTACCGCATCACCACACTCCACCCCCGGACCTACAACGAGGCCCGTACCATCGGGGAACACTTCCGCGAGGGCACGCCTGTGATCATGAATCTCACCGAGATGGACGACACGGACGCGAAGCGACTTGTCGACTTTGCCGCCGGTCTCGTCTTCGGGCTGCATGGCAGCATTGAGAGAGTGACGCAGAAGGTGTTCCTGTTGTCGCCTGCTAACGTCGATGTCACGGCGGAGGACAAGGCCCGCATCGCAGAGGGCGGATTCTTCAACCAGAGCTGAGAGCACGACACCGGGAACGGCCGGCCGGGAGGCCGGTGGACATGGGATCAGGGGAGAGGGAAGCGCGGGATGAGCGTCGCACTACAAGTGATCTACATCGCTCTGATGTGCTTCCTTGTTGTCCTGATCTTCCGGCTGGTCATGGACTACGTCTTCCAGTTCGCTCGTTCATGGCAACCCGGGAAGGCGATGGTGGTCGTTCTGGAGGCCACCTACACTGTCACCGATCCACCACTGAAGCTTCTGCGGCGGTTCATCCCGCCGTTGCGTCTCGGGGGCGTGGCACTCGACCTGTCCTTCTTCGTTCTGATGATCATCGTCTACATCCTGATCTCCATCGTGAACAGCTTCATGATGAGGGTGTGAGGGTGTAGCGATACGGTCCTGCCGACTGCCGACGACTACGTAGAGGTGAAGGAAAGATGCCGCTGACCCCCGAGGACGTGCGGAACAAGCAGTTCACGACCGTCCGCCTCCGAGAAGGCTATGACGAGGACGAGGTCGATGCCTTCCTCGACGAGGTCGAAGCCGAACTGACGCGTCTGCTCCGTGAGAACGAGGACCTGCGCGCGAAGCTGGCCGCCGCCACGCGCGCGGCCGCGCAGAACCAGCAGCAGGGTATGCGCAAGCCGCCGGAGCAGCAGGACCAGCGGCCCGTGGGCCCCGGCGCCCCCGTGCCCGCCGGGATATCGGGTCCGCCGGTCCAGCAGCAGCCCCCGCAGATGGGCCCGCCCCAGCTGCCCGGTGGTGCTCCTCAGCTGCCGGCCGGTCCCAGCCACGGCGGCCCGCAGGGTCAGCACGGCCAGCACGGCCCCGGTCAGCACGGCCCCGGCCCCATGCAGGGCGGTCCCATGCAGGGTGGCCCCATGGGTGGCCCGATGGGCGGTCCCATGGGTGGCCCCATGGGCGGTCACGGCCCGCAGATGCCCCAGCCCGGTCAGGGCCCCGGCGGCGACAGCGCGGCCCGCGTCCTCTCCCTCGCCCAGCAGACCGCCGACCAGGCGATCGCGGAGGCCCGCTCCGAGGCCAACAAGATCGTCGGCGAGGCCCGGTCGCGCGCCGAGGGCCTGGAGCGCGACGCCCGCGCCAAGGCGGACGCCCTGGAGCGGGACGCGCAGGAGAAGCACCGCGTCGCGATGGGCTCCCTGGAGTCGGCCCGCGCCACGCTGGAGCGCAAGGTCGAGGACCTGCGGGGCTTCGAGCGTGAGTACCGTACGCGGCTGAAGTCCTACCTGGAGAGCCAGCTGCGTCAGCTGGAGACCCAGGCGGACGACTCGCTGGCCCCCCCGCGGACGCCGGCGACCGCGTCGCTGCCGCCGTCCCCGTCGATGGCGTCGGCGGGCGCGAGCGCCCCGTCGTACGGCGGCAACCAGACCATGGGCGGCGGCCCGTCGATGGGCGGTGGCCCGTCCTACGGCGGCCAGCAGCAGATGTCGCCCGCGATGACGCAGCCGATGGCACCGGTGCGGCCGCAGGCGCCGCAGCCGATGCAGCAGGCTCCGTCGCCGATGCGTGGCTTCCTCATCGACGAGGACGACAACTGACGGGGCGGGTCGCCCGCTGAGGGCGTAGCCGTCGGTCGGTAGGCAGTCGGGCTGGGGCCCGGGACGTGTGACGTCCCGGGCCCCAGCTCTTTTTGCGGTGCCTTCGAGGTCCCTCCCCGTTGTGGGCAGTCGTCCCGCTGGGGCGATGGGGGTCCCCCCTGCTCGAGCGAAGCCGAGAGCTTGGGGGAGGGTGGGCACAACGGGACGGGGCGGTGCCCTTGTGGCGGTTCCTCCCGGGGCGGTGCCTGTTTCGGTGCGGGTGGGCGGCCTGCCGGGGGGTGGGGGGCGTGGCCCCTCCGGGCTCGCCTCCTCGAGGCCGGCGGCCTCGGGTTACGTCGATAGGGAGCCGTCACGGAGCCGCCAGCCTCTGCGGGGGCGACCCTGCACGGCCCCGCCCCGGTCGTACGCCGTCTGCGGGCCGTGGGGATGCGGAAGGGCCCGGCCACCGTCGTGGTGGCCGGGCCCTTCCGTCTGGTTACGCCTTGCGGAGGCGGAACGTGAGGGAGAGGCCCTCGTCGGTGAACGGTTCGCCGTACGTGGCGTCCGGCTCGGCGGACGAGAAGTCGGTGGCCAGCACCTCGTCGGCGATCAGGGACGCGTGGTCCGCGAGGGCCGCGCTCACTTCGGCGTCGGTGGACTCCCAGCGCAGGGCGATCCGGTCCGCGACGTCCAGGCCGCTGTTCTTGCGGGCCTCCTGGATCAGGCGGATCGCGTCACGGGCCAGGCCCGCGCGGCGCAGCTCCGGGGTGATCTCCAGGTCCAGCGCGACCGTCGCGCCCGCGTCGGAGGCGACCGACCAGCCCTCGCGGGGGGTCTCCGTGATGATCACCTCGTCGGGGGCCAGAGTGATCGTCTCGCCGTTGACCTCCAGGGTCGCCTCGCCGTTGCGGAGGGCGAGGGAGAGCGCGGCCGCGTCGGCGGCGGCGACCGCCTTGGCCACGTCCTGGACACCCTTGCCGAAGCGCTTGCCCAGGGCGCGGAAGTTCGCCTTGGCGGTCGTGTCGACGAGCGAGCCGCCCACCTCGGAGAGGGAGGCCAGGGAGGAGACGTTGAGCTCCTCCGTGATCTGGGCGTGCAGCTCGGGGGACAGGGCCTCGAAGCCGGTGGCGGCCACCAGCGCCCGGGAGAGGGGCTGGCGGGTCTTGACGCCCGACTCCGCGCGCGTGGCCCGGCCCAGCTCGACCAGGCGGCGGACGAGGGCCATCTGGGAGGAGAGGGTCGGGTCGATCGCGGAGAGGTCGGCCTCCGGCCAGGTGGAGAGGTGGACGGACTCGGGCGCGCCCGGGGTCACCGGGACGACCAGGTCCTGCCAGACCCGCTCCGTGATGAAGGGGGTGAGGGGGGCCATCAGGCGGGTGACGGTCTCGACCACGTCGTGCAGGGTGCGGAGGGCCGCCTTGTCGCCCTGCCAGAAGCGGCGCCGGGAACGGCGTACGTACCAGTTGGACAGGTCGTCGACGAAGGCGGACAGCAGCTTGCCGGCGCGCTGCGTGTCGTACGCCTCCAGGGCCTGCGTGACCTGGTCGGTCAGCGCGTGCAGCTCGGAGAGCAGCCAGCGGTCCAGGACGGGGCGGTCGGCGGGGGCCGGGTCGGCGGCGGAGGGCGCCCAGTTCGACGTACGGGCGTACAGGGCCTGGAAGGCGACCGTGTTCCAGTACGTGAAGAGCGTCTTGCGGACGACCTCCTGGATGGTGCCGTGGCCCACGCGCCGCGCGGCCCACGGGGAGCCGCCGGCCGCCATGAACCAGCGCACCGCGTCCGCGCCGTGCTGGTCCATGAGCGGGATCGGCTGGAGGATGTTGCCCAGGTGCTTGGACATCTTCCGGCCGTCCTCGGCGAGGATGTGGCCCAGGCAGACCACGTTCTCGTACGACGACTTGTCGAAGACCAGGGTGCCGACGGCCATGAGGGTGTAGAACCAGCCGCGCGTCTGGTCGATGGCCTCCGAGATGAACTGCGCCGGGTAGCGCTTCTCGAAGACCTCCTTGTTGCGGTAGGGGTAGCCCCACTGCGCGAACGGCATCGAGCCGGAGTCGTACCAGGCGTCGATGACCTCGGGGACGCGGGTCGCCGTCTCCTGGCAGGTCGGGCAGGGGAAGGTCACGTCGTCGATGTACGGCCGGTGCGGGTCCAGGGACGACTGGTCGGTGCCCGACAGCTCGGTCAGCTCGGCGAGCGAGCCGACGCAGGTGAGGTGGTTCTCCTCACAGCGCCAGATGGGCAGCGGGGTGCCCCAGTAGCGGTTGCGGGAGAGCGCCCAGTCGATGTTGTTGTTCAGCCAGTCGCCGTAGCGGCCGTGCTTGACCGAGTCCGGGAACCAGTTGGTGTTCTCGTTCTCCTGGAGCAGCCGGTCCTTGACGGCGGTCGTACGGATGTACCAGGACGGCTGCGCGTAGTACAGCAGCGCCGTGTGGCAGCGCCAGCAGTGCGGGTAGCTGTGCTCGTACGCGATGTGCTTGAAGAGCCGCCCACGGGCCTGGAGGTCGGCCGTGAGCGCCTCGTCGGCCCTCTTGAAGAACTGGCCGCCGACGAGGTCGAGGTCCTCGTCGAAGGTGCCGTCGGGGCGGACCGGGTTCACCACGGGCAGGCCGTACGCGCGGCAGACCCTGAGGTCGTCCTCACCGAAGGCGGGCGACTGGTGGACCAGACCGGTACCGTCCTCGGTCGTGACGTAGTCGGCGTTGACGACGAAGTGGGCCTCCGCCGGGAAGTCGATCAGGGTGAAGGGACGCTCGTACGTCCAGCGCTCCATCTCCGCGCCGGTGAAGGACTGGCCGGTGGCCTCCCAGCCCTCGCCGAGGGCCTTGGCGAGGAGGGGCTCGGCGACGACCAGCTTCTCGTTGCCGTCGGTGGCGACGACGTAGGTCACCTCGGGGTGGGCGGCGACGGCGGTGTTGGACACCAGGGTCCAGGGGGTGGTCGTCCAGACGAGGAGCGCCGCCTCGCCCGCGAGCGGGCCGGAGGTCAGCGGGAAGCGGACGAAGACGGAGGGGTCGACGACCGTCTCGTAGCCCTGGGCCAGCTCGTGGTCGGACAGGCCGGTGCCGCAGCGGGGGCACCAGGGGGCGACGCGGTGGTCCTGGACCAGGAGGCCCTTGTTGAAGATCTCCTTCAGGGACCACCAGACGGACTGGACGTACTCCGGGTCCATGGTGCGGTACGCGTCGTCCAGGTCGACCCAGTAGCCCATGCGGGTGGTCAGCTCGGCGAACGCGTCGGTGTGGCGGGTCACCGACTCACGGCACCGGGCGTTGAACTCGGCGATGCCGAACGCCTCGATGTCCTTCTTGCCGGAGAAGCCGAGCTCCTTCTCGACGGCGAGCTCGACCGGCAGGCCGTGGCAGTCCCAGCCGGCCTTGCGCGCGACGTGGTAGCCCCGCATGGTGCGGAACCGGGGGAAGACGTCCTTGAAGACGCGGGCCTCGATGTGGTGCGCGCCGGGCATGCCGTTGGCGGTGGGCGGGCCCTCGTAGAAGACCCACTCGGGGCGGCCCTCGGACTGCTCAAGGGACTTTTGGAAGACCTTGGCCTCGCGCCAGAAATCGAGCACGGCGTGCTCGAGCGCGGGCAGGTCGACCTGGGCGGGTACCTGGCGGTACTGCGACATCGAATCCTCCGGCGGACTGTTCCTCGTTCCGTCGGAGGGACGAGAGCGCTCGCGCTGCGCGGCTCCCGCGGTACCACCCTCCTTGGCCCGGGACGCCTCATGGGCGTCCTGAGCCCCCTCATTGGGGTCGCGATGCCGGTTCTACTGACCCTGCGGTGTCCCGTTGGGCGTTCTTCCGGCGGCTCCGGGGTGATGCTTCACATCGGGCTCGCCCCCGGGCTCTCACCGTCCCCGGGTCGCTCATGGCTGCGTACGACGCTACTCGTCCCCATCCAAGCCTTTCGCTGCGCCCAGTGTAAGGGGCCGGGCGGACAGCGGCCGACCGGTTTTCGGGTGGGTGGGTGGTGGGTGCGTGAGTGACCCGAATGGCCACATGGGGTTCGGCGGGCCGGAGGGAGGGGTGGGGGCGGATTACAGGGCGGGGAGCTGGGCACAACGGATGCAGGCTGTCCTTGCCGCGGGTATGGGGCGTCCGGACCGGCGGCGTGCCCCGTTGCCGCGGGGCTTGAGTCGATTTATCGTCCCAGCACGATTCGCGAGCAAGATCACAATATGTGAAGGGGCCGCGAGATGGTGGCGAAGAAGACCGCCGTGAAGAAGACGGCGTCCACAAGATCCACCGCCACGGGCGCGGCGGCCAAGGACACGACGGGGAAGAAGAGCACGGCTTCGGCGGGGAGCGGCGCGGGGGGCGGCGCGGGCGCCGGCCGGAAGGCCACGGCCCGCAAGACGGTGACCGCCGAACGGGCGCGTGGCGGTACCGCCGCGGCGAAGAAGGCGGACCGGTCCGCGAAACGGGCCGAGACGGCGGAGGCGGCGGAGGCGGCCGAGGCTGCGGGCCCGGCCTCGCCGAAGCGCAAGGCCGCCGCCGCGTCGCCCGGCCGCGCCGCCTCGGAGCGGGCGGGCCCGGCGGCCAAGAAGACCGCCACCAGGGCAGCGGCCGCCGACAAGGGCGCCGGCGCGGCCGCCAAGGACGCGGCCGGTGCGGACGTCCCCGTCGGCGGGGTGGCGGGCAGGAAAGCCGCCGCCAAGAAGGCTGGTGGCGCAGAGCCGACCGCCGGGCAGGCGGCCGCCGAGGGCGCCTCCACAACGAAGACGGCAGGCAAGAAGGCGCCACCGAGGAAGGCCGCCGTCAAGGAGGGTGCCACCAAGGAGGGTGCCGCCAAGGAGGGTGCTGCCAGGGAGGGCGGTGCCCGGAAGGGTGCCGCCGTAGAGGGCGGTGCCGGGGAGGGTGGTGCCAGGAAGGGCGGCGCTGGGGAAGGGGGTGCCAGGAAGGCTGCAACCAAGGAGGGCGATGCCAGGAGGGGCGCCACCAAGGAGGGTGCGACCAAGGAGGCCGGTGCCCGGAAGGGTGCGGCCAAGGCAGGTGCGGCCAAGGCGGCCGGTGCCGGGAAGGGTGCGGCCAGGGAAGGTGGCGCCAAGGAGGGTGGGGCAAAGAAGGGCGGTGCGGCAGAGGCGGTCGGCAGGGGAACGGCCGCCGGCGGGCACGTGTCCGCCAAGGAAGCCGCGGGCAAGAAGGCACCCGCGAGGAAGGCGGCCACCAAGGAGACCGGTGGTGCGGCGGCGCCCCCCAAGGGGACCACGGATAAGAAGGCGGCAGCCAAGAAGGCGGCGGGCGGGAAGGCTGCTGCCGGGGCGGGTGGCGACGAGGCGGCGGCCAAGAAGGTGGCTGCCAAGAAGGCCGCTGCCGGCGTCGAGGGGACGTCCGCCAGGAAGGCGGTTCGTAAGCAGGCGGCTGACGAGGACGGGGGCCGCGGGAAGGCCGGCGTCACGGCGGGGACGGCGGGCACGGCCGCGCCCGCCAGGAAGAGGGCCACCGCCACGGCGGCCGGCGGGGCGGGGAAGAAGCGCGTGGCCGGGAAGGCCGCGAAACAGGCCGCAGCCGCGGCCGAGGGGGCGGCCGAGGCCGCGGAACAGACAGGAGCCAGGACAGTGGCAGCGAAGAAGACCGCGGATGTGACCACGGCGCCGGCCGCCTCGGCCGTACCCCCCGCCCGGGGCGTCGCAGAGACGGCTCCGGAGGAACTCGCCGTACGGCCCGGGGAAGAGCCCTGGAGTCCCGAGGAGGTCGCGGAGGCGCGGGCAGGGCTGGAGAGCGAGGTGGCGCGCCTCCAGGCGGAGATCGCCGCCTCGGAGGAGGCGCTGTCCGGGCTGATGCGCGACTCCGGTGACGGCGCCGGGCACGACGAGGCCGACACCGGCACCAAGAACATCACGCGCGAGCACGAGATGGCGCTCGCCGCCAACGCCCGCGCCACCCTGGAACAGACGCAGCACGCCCTGCAACGGCTCGACGCGGGGACGTACGGCCTGTGCGAGATGTGCGGCAAGCCCATCGGCAAGGCGCGCATGCAGGCGTTCCCCCGGGCCACGCTGTGCGTGGAGGACAAGCAGAAGCAGGAACGGCGAGGCTGAACCCGTACGTGTGTGCCGTACCCTCGTGCACAGTAGGCACCTAGGTTGAGGGACTCACGTGGCAGAGGCGGAGCGCATCATCGGTACGCCGGATGTTGACGACGAGGCTGCGGCGCCCGCCGAGCAGCCCAAGGGCAAGCGCCGCATCGCCGCGCTGCTCGCCGTGGCCCTGGTGGCCTACCTGCTGGATCTCGGCAGCAAGATGCTCGTGGTGGCCAAGCTGGAGCACCACGAGCCGATCCAGGTCATCGGTGACCTGCTGAGGTTCGTGGCGGTCCGCAACCCGGGCGCCGCCTTCGGGATCGGCGAGGCCTTCACCGCGATCTTCACGCTGATCGCGGCGACGGTGATCGTCGTGATCGTCCGGCTGGCGCGCAAGCTCTACAGCCTGCCCTGGGCGATCGCGCTGGGCCTGCTGCTCGGTGGCGCGCTCGGCAACCTCACGGACCGGATCTTCCGCTCGCCCGGCGTCTTCGAGGGCGCGGTCGTCGACTTCATCGCGCCGGCGCACTTCGCGGTGTTCAACCTGGCGGACTCGGCGATCGTGTGTGGCGGGTTCCTCATTGTGATCCTGTCGTTCAAGGGGCTGGACCCCGACGGGACCGTCCACAAGGACTGACAAGGCATACTCGACGGGTGAGCACGATTCCCGAGATCCGTACGCTGCCCGTTCCCGATGGCCTCGAAGGTGAGCGCGTCGACGCCGCCATTGCCCGTATGTTCGGGTTTTCCCGTACCAAGGCGGCCGAGCTGGCCGCTGCCGGGAAGGTGCTCGTCGACGGCGCCGCCGTCGGCAAGTCCGAGCGGGTGAGCGGTGGCGCGTGGCTCGAGGTGGAGATGCCCGGAGCCCCGATCCCCGTGCAGATCGTCGCCGAGCCCGTCGAGGGCATGGAGATCGTGCATGACGACGACGACATCGTCGTGATCGTCAAGCCGGTCGGCGTGGCCGCCCACCCGAGCCCCGGCTGGACGGGGACGACCGTGATCGGTGGCCTCGCGGCGGCCGGGTACCGGATCTCGACGTCCGGCGCGGCCGAGCGGCAGGGCATCGTGCACCGCCTCGACGTCGGTACGTCCGGGCTCATGGTCGTGGCCAAGTCGGAGCGGGCGTACACGCTGCTCAAGGCGCAGTTCCGGGAGCGCACGGTGGACAAGCGCTACCACGCGCTCGTACAGGGACACCCCGACCCGCTGAGCGGGACGATCGACGCGCCGATCGGACGCCACCCGAACCACGACTACAAGTGGGCCGTGACCGCCGACGGCAAGCCCTCGGTGACGCACTACGACCTGATCGAGGCGTACCGCGCGGCCTCCCTGCTCGACATCAAGCTGGAGACGGGGCGGACCCACCAGATCCGGGTCCACATGGCGGCTCATCGCCACCCCTGCGTCGGCGACCTGACCTATGGGGCCGACCCGACGATGGCGAAGCGGCTCGGCCTGACCCGGCAGTGGCTGCACGCCGTGCGCCTGGGCTTCGAGCACCCGGCGGACGGCCAGTGGGTCGAGTTCGAGAGCACCTACCCGGCCGACCTGCAGGGCGCCCTGGACACGATCGCGGCGGAGAGCGCGTGAGCGAGTTCGTCGTACGGGAGGCCGTGAGCGAGGCCGACCGGGAGGCGGGTTTCGGCGTCCGCCGTGAGGTCTTCGTCGCCGAGCAGGGCGTACCGGAGGACATCGAGTACGACGCGTACGACGCGACCGCCGTCCATGTGCTGGCCGTCCGCCGCGCCGACGGGGTCGCCCTGGGGACCGGCCGGCTGCTGTACGGGGCCGACGCGGCGGCCAAGACAGGCGGCGCCGAGGGCGTGGGCTCGCTGGGCCGGCTCGCGGTGTCCAGGGCGGCGCGAGGCCTCGGCGTCGGCGTGGCCCTGGTGCGTGCCATCGAGGACGCGGCACGCGCGCGTGGCCTGACGGTGGTGGACCTGCACGCCCAGACGCAGGCGCTCGGGTTCTACGAACGGCTCGGTTACGAGGCGTACGGCGAGGAGTTCCAGGACGCGGGGATACCGCACCTCGCGATGCGCCGGGTGCTGTGACGCGCGTGGCAGGGTTGAAGGCCTGATCGTCGTCGTGTGAACGGCCGGAGGGCGCACCGTGGACCAGCTGGCTCTGATGCTCGTGCTGTTGCTCGGGGCGGTGCTGACCGTGCCCCTTGGGGAACGGCTGGGTCTGCCCGCCCCGGTGCTGATGACGCTCGCGGGCATCGTGCTGGCGCTGCTGCCTTTCGTGCCGAACGTGGAGATCCCGCCGGAGTTCATCCTTCCGCTGGTGCTGCCGCCGCTGCTGTACGCGACGGTTCAGCGGACGTCGTGGCGGCAGTTCACGGCCAACCGGCGCCCCATCTTCCTGCTCGCGGTGGCGCTGGTGTTCGTCACCACGGCCGCCGTCGCGGCCGTGGCGAGCGCCGTCGTACCCGGCCTGCCGATCGCCGCCGCCGTCGCGCTCGGCGCGCTGGTCGCGCCCCCTGATCCGGTTGCCGCGACCGCCGTCGCGGGCTCCCTGGGGCTGCCGCGCCGGCTGGTGTCGATCCTGGAGGGGGAGGGGCTGTTCAACGACGTCACGGCGATCGTGCTGTACCACGTGGCGATCGGCGCGGTGGTCGGCGGAACGTTCTCCTGGGCGGGCGCGGCCGGTGAACTCGTGCTGTCCGCCGTCGTCGCGATCGTGGTCGGGTTCGCGCTGGGCTGGCTCTCCAACAAGCTGATGGGGCTGCTGGGCGACGCCACGCTCCAGACCGGGCTCACGCTGCTGGTGCCCTTCGTGTCGTACGTCCTCGCCGAGGAGCTGCACGGCTCCGGCGTCCTCGCCGTCCTCGTCACCGCGCTGTTCCTCGCCGAACACGCCACGGACGCCGACGACGTGATGGGCCGGATCGCCGGCCGCACCTTCTGGGAGATCGTCGACACCCTCGTCACGGGCATCGCCTTCGGGCTCATCGGCCTGGAGCTGCAGAACGTCTTGGGCACGGCCGACGGGCGGGAGCTGCGGATGCTGGGGTGGGGCGCGGCCATCGTCGCGTGCGTCGTCGGCGTACGGCTGCTGTGGCTGCTGCCGGCCACGTGGCTCGCCAAACGGCTCCATACGCGCCGGGACTACCACGAGGAGATCCCCATGAGCTGGCGGGAGACCGTCGTCATGTGGTGGTCGGGCATGCGGGGTGTGGCCTCGGTCGCGCTGGCGCTCGCGATCCCGTTGCGTACGGAGGACGGGGCGCCGTTCCCGGGGCGGGACGAGATCGTCTTCATCGCGTTCTGCGTCATCATGGCGACCCTCGTCCTCCAGGGCCTCACGCTGCCGTGGCTCGTGCGGAGGCTGGGCGTACGCGCCGACACGGACGCGGAGCGCGAGCTGGAGCGGAAGCTCGCCGTCCGGGCGGCCGGGGCGGCGAAGCGGCGCCTCAAGGAGATCCAGGAGGTGGAGGACCTGCCGGAGGACCTCCAGGAGCGGCTGCAGCGCGTCGCGTTCGACGTGGGGGCGCGGATCAGTCCCGACCTGGTGGACGAGGAGCGGCGGTCGGCCTCCGCCAAGCGGGCGGAGCGGTTCAGGGCGATGCAGCGCATCCAGCGGGAACTGATGTCGGCCGCCCGCCACGAGGTCCTCTCCGCGCGGAGCGAGCCCGGCGCCGACCCGGAGGTCGTCGACCGCGTACTGCGCCACCTGGACGTCCGCAGCCTCCGCTGACGCGGGCCGGTCGCGCCCGCGTGGGGCGCGCCCCCTGACGAGCGGGGCTTGCGCCCGTCGGCCGGGCCCCGCGGCCCTGACATCCGCGCGGGCCGCCTGCCGGGCACGGGCAGCCGCCCGCCGGCCCAGGGGCAACCCCGTTGCGGTCCGTCCCGAGGCCGGGCACCCGCGCTGACACCCCGGCGCCCGGAGCGTACCCGGCGGCCGCAGGCCCACCACGCCCCTCCCGGGCCCGGCAGGCCGGTCGGCACTGGCTGACCCCCGCGCCCGGCAGGCCGGTCGGCACTGGCTGACGCCCGCGCCCGGCACCCGGCGCCCGGACCCGCCCGCGGGCAGAACCCGCCCCCGGGCGGAGCCCGACCCCGCCTCCGCTTCCGCCCCGCCCGTCAGGGTGCCGCTGTGTGCCGCTCCGGGCGGCGTTTCGTCAGCCGCGGCCTGTGCGGGGGGCGTCCTTGGCCGGGGGCTCGCCGTCGAGGGCGTAGGCGTCCTTGGCCGGGGCGTCGCCGTCAGGGACGTAGCGGTCCGCGTTGTTGCTGAGGACCTCCGACGCGCGCGGCGGGCGGGTGGCCGCCTTGCCGCGCTCCGGCCACTGGCCGTCCGGGGGCAGGGACGCCGGGGACGTGGCGATGCGCGGCAGCGCGTACGGGTGCTTCTCGCACAGCCAGGCGACCATCTGCTCCCGTACGACGCACCGCACTGTCCAGACGTCGTCCGCGTCCTTCGCGGTGACGACCGCGCGCACCTGGATGGTGCTCGGCGTGGTGTCCGTGACGGCCAGTGACCAGTCGCGGCCGTCCCAGGCCGGGCACTTCGCGAGGATCTCCTTGAGCTTCTCGCGCATCAGGCTCACCGGCGCCGAGTGGTCCAGGTGGAAGAAGACCGTGCCGGTCATCTGGGCGCCGCCGCGCGACCAGTTCTCGAACGGCTTGCTGGTGAAGTACGACACCGGCATCGTGATCCGGCGCTCGTCCCACGTCCGTACGGCCAGGAACGTCAGCGTGACCTCCTCCACCACGCCCCACTCGCCGTCCACCACGACCGTGTCGCCGATCCGCACCATGTCGCCGAAGGCGATCTGGAACCCGGCGAAGAGGTTCCCGAGCGTGGACTGGGCGGCGACACCGGCGACGATGCCGATGATGCCCGCCGACGCCAGCATCGACGTACCGATCGTCCGGAAGTCCGGGAACGTCAGCAGCATCGCGGCGACCGCCACCACGACGACCACCGCCGTGACGATCCGCATGATCAGCGTCACCTGGGTACGGACCCGGCGCACCCGCGCCGCGTCGCGGGTGGACGAGGCGTAGCGGGCGTAACTGGACTCCACTATGGCCGCGGCGATCCGCACCACCAGCCAGGCGCTCGCCCCGATCAGTACCAGCGACAGCACCTGGCCTATCCCGGCCTCGTGCTCCACGATGAGCCGCCAGCGCGTCTGGGCGTACGAGCCGCGCAGCAGCGCGGTGAGCAGGACGACCTGGAGGGGCAGCCGGCAGCGGCGCAGCAGCCCCCACAGCGGGGTCTCGTGGTGCCGGGCATCGGCTCGGCGCAGCGTGACGTCGACGAGGTAGCCGACCATCAGCGTGAGCACCACCGAGCCACCGACGACGGTCAACGGGCGCAGTGCGTTCTCCATGGCTCCGCATCCAACTGGCAGGATGGCCGGATGGACATCATGCTCTTCCACTCGGCCTACGGTCCGCGCCCGGCCGTGTACGCCGCAGCCGACCGGCTGCGTGCCGCCGGGCACCACGTGCACGTGCCCGACCTGTACGACGGTCAAACGGCCGGCACCATCGAGGAGGGCATGGCGATCAAGGACCGGATCGGCAAGGAGGAGCTGCTCAAGCGGGCCGTCATGGCCGCCGCCCCGTACTCGGAGCGAGGGCTCGTGTACGCGGGGTTCTCGATGGGCGCGTCCATCGCGCAGACCATGGCGCTCGGTGACGAGAAGGCGCGGGGGCTGCTGCTGTTGCACGGTACGTCGGACATCGCGCCGAACGCGTCGGTGGACGAGCTTCCCGTACAGCTGCATGTCGCCGACCCCGATCCGTTCGAGCCGCACGACTGGCTGAACGCCTGGTACCTGCAGATGCGGCGGGCGGGCGCGGACACCGAGATCCACCGCTACCAGGGGGCCGGGCACCTGTACACCGACCCGGAGCTGCCCGACTACGACGAGGAGGCGGCGGAGCGGACCTGGGCGATCGCACTGTCCTTCCTGGAGGAGCTGGAGGAGCTGGAGGACCGGGCGGACCGGGCGGACCGGGCGGAGTCGTAGCGGCTCACGCGCGCGTGCAGCGGCCGCTGACGGCGCCGGGTCCGGGGGCGCACTGGTAGCCGAAGTCCGACGGGCGGTGGCTCAGGTAGCGGCCGAGGCAGTCGTTCCTGGAGGTGAGCCCCGCGGACCGGCACCATTGGGCGGCTTCCGTGCCGCTGTCGAAGCCCGGCACGTAGAACACCCAGTAGCCGGGGCGCAGAGAGGCGTACGCGTCGCTGTCCAGGTAGTCGGCTTCTTCCAGCCCCTTGTCGCGGAGGGACGAGGCCATGCGCGCCCGGGCGCCGGTCCCCGAGGACTTGGACACGGAGGCGAGCTGGGCGATCCAGCTGTCGGCCAGCGGGTCGGAGGGTGTGGGCGGAGGCGGAGGCGGAGGCGGTGGGGCAGGCGCCGGGCTGCTCGTGGTGGGGGTGGCGGTCGGCGGGGCGCTGGGGGTGGGTGTGGGGGTGGCGGTCGGCGGCGGGGTCGAGCCGTTCCGGCCCTCGGCGCTCGTGTCCGGCCCGTCGCGCAGTACCAGTACCAGGGCGGTCGCGGCGACCAGCGCCACGGCCACCGCGACGGCCGCGACCACGACGGGGGTACGGCTGCGGGCCGGGCGGTCGGGGGGCGGGAGCGTGAGCGGGGGCGTCGGCGCCGGGCGCGCAGCCGACGTGACCGTCGGGTGCGCCGACCAGTGCGGCGGGGGCGTCGTCCCCGTCTCCGCCAGCGCGAGCATGGCGTCCAGGCGGGCGGCGTCGGGACGGGCCGCCGGGTCGCGGACCAGCAGGGCGTTCAGGACGGGCGCGAGGGGCCCGGAGCGTACGGGCGGGGGGACGGGGTCGTCGAGGACGGCCGCCAGCGTGGTCAGCGTCGTCGCGCGGCGCAGCGGACTGACGCCCTCCACGCACACGTACAGGACGAGCCCCAGCGACCACAGGTCGGAGGCCGGGTCGTTGTCGAGGCCCCGGATCCGCTCGGGCGCCATGTACTCGGGCGAGCCGACCAGCTCGCCGGTCGCCGTCAGCGAGGTGGAGCCCTGGAGCGCGGCGATCCCGAAGTCGGTGAGGACCGCGCTCCCGTCCGCCCGCAGCAGGACGTTCGCGGGCTTGACGTCGCGGTGCTGGATCCCGGCCGCGTGGGCGGCGCGCAGCGCGGCCAGCACCTGGCGGCCGAGGCGCGCCGCCTCGACCGGTGGCAGGGGGCCCTGGGCGGCGATCCGGTCCTGGAGGGAGGTTCCGGGCAGCAGCTCCATCACGATCCATGGGTGCGGCCGTACGTCCACGATGTGATGGACGGTCACCACATGCGGGTGGCTCAGCCGGGCCAGCGCCCGTGCCTCGCGCAGCACCCGCTCCCTCATGGGGCCGGCCGCGCCGGCGTCGTACCGCACCTCCTTGAGGGCCACTTCGCGGTGGAGCACGGTGTCGCGTGCCCGCCACACCGTGCCCATGCCCCCGCTGCCGAGCCGTTGCAGCAGCTCGAACCGACCGTCGATCACGTCCCCCGGCGCACTCATGGCGCCAGGTTAGAGGGAAGTCAGCCGGCCCGGTACGCCGTCCAGTGGTCCTTCATGCGCTGCACCTGGCCCCCGGTGAACTGGTACATGCACGCGTCGTACGTGTAGTCCATGAAGTTGTGAATCGGGTCAACACCCGTCTTGTTGACGCAGGTGTCGCGCCCGGTCGGGCACTGGTAGGCCGGGCTCTTCTCGGCGGGCGTGTCGGTGACGTAGTCGCCGTTGCCGTTACAGCCGCCCTGGAAGGTGTGGTACAGCCCCATCCAGTGGCCGACCTCATGGGTGCCGGTGTCGCCCTCGGCGTAGTTGGTGGCCGAGCCGCCCGGGAGGGAGGCGTCGAGCACGACGACACCGTCCATGGTCGGGTTGGACTTGTACGAGGACGGGAAGGTGGCCCAGCCGAGCAGCCCGCCGCTGAGGTTGGCGGTGTAGAAGTTGAGCGCGTTGGCGCCGCCCTTGCGGAGCGCCGACTTCATGGCCTTCTCCTCGGGGGAGCCGGAGCTGAGGTTGTACCAGGCCGGGTTGTCCGTGTAGTCCGTGCCGGCCAGCGAGAACTGGAAGCCGGAGTCGGCGTTGCCGGTGCCCTGGCCGCCGAAGGCGGAGTTGAGGACGGCCATCTGGCGGCCGATGTCGGTGGCGGAGAGCTTGCCGGTCTCGCCGTCGTGGATGACGTGGAAGTAGACGGGGATGGTGGTGGCGGCGGCGACGTTCAGGCGGCTGCCGTCGGCCCGTGCCGCCTCCAGTCTCCTCTTCAGGTCCGCTTCCATGGCCTTGGCCTTGGCGTCGGTGATCTCGTTGGGCTCGTGCGCGTGACCGGCGCCCTCGGGGTGGATCTCGCGTGCGGTGGCGGCGGCGCCCGAACCGTCGGCGCACTCCTCGGCGGCGGTGGGAGCGGCGGCGGTGGGAGCGGCGGCGGTGACCGGCGACGTGGCGGCGGCGACACTCGTCGGGGCGGAGAGCGGGAAGAGGGCCAGGGATCCGGCCATGACCGCCGTACCGAGAGCACGGCGGTGCATACGCGGAGATATTCGGGCAAGAGCACGCATGGTGACTCCTCGCGGGGGGTTGTGGGGAGGGCCTTCCTCGCCACCGCGGGGAGATTACGTGGCCATGTCAGATCTTGATGAGCATTGAACAAGCCCAATCAATCGTTGAGTAATTGAAGACATCGGGGAGAAATCCTTCGGTCAGTCCCAGACTTCGAGATCTCCACGTAACGAACCCGGTACCAGTGGCGGGCGGTGTGTCCCCATTCGATCCGCGGAACACGCCGCCCGCCACGGCTCTGTGATCTCCTGTTAACAAGCAGAGGATTGGCTGGAAAACGCCGCTGACGGTCCGTCAGTGAACCGGGGTGTACACCCGCTCGACCTTTTGCGTTCCACTGCGCGTCCGGTAGGAGCGGATCCAGGCCGAGGACGCGTCCGGCTTCCTCTTGTCGGAGACGGTGTAGTAGTCCATCTGCGAGCGCTCCGTGGTCACATCCAGGACGCCGTACCCGTGGTTGTCCATGTCCACCCACTTCACATGGCGGTTGGCACCCCTGATCGCCGCCGCCGCGACCAGCGAGACCGTGCCGGGCGCGACATGGAGGATGTCGTCCAGGTTGTCGGAGGTCACCGACGTCACCACGAACTCGGTCGCCGCCGACCGTGACGTCGGGTAGGTGGCCGCCGTCACCGGGACGTCGTTGGCCCAGGCCATATGGATGTCACCGGTCAGGAACACGGTGTTGGTGATGGACCGGTCCGTCAGGTGGGCGAGCAGTTCCTTGCGGTCGTCCGTGTAGCCGTCCCACTGGTCCACGTTGATCGCCAGGCCGCCCTTGGGCAGGCCCAGCAGCTCCGCGACCGGACCCAGCAGATGGGCCGGCAGGGAGCCGAAGGCGACCGGCGAGATCATCACCGAGGTGCCGACCAGCTTCCAGGCTGCGTCGGAGGACGCCAGTCCCGCCTTCAGCCAGTCCAGTTGGGCGCGGCCCGTGATCGTACGGTCCGGGTCGTCGACCTCGCCGCTGCCCATGGAGGCCTGCTGCGAGCGGAACGAGCGGAGGTCCAGCAGGTGCAGGTCGGCCAGCCTGCCGAAGCGCAGCCGTCGGTAGACGGTGCCCTCGGTGGAGGCGCGGACCGGCATCCACTCGAAGTACGCCTGCCTGGCGGCCGCCGCGCGGGCCGCCCAGTCGCCCTCCGTGCCCGGCGTGTGGTTCTGCGCGCCGCCCGACCAGGCGTCGTTGGCGATCTCGTGGTCGTCCCAGATGGCGATCACCGGGTGCGCGGCGTGCAGGGCCTGGAGGGCGCCGTCCGTCTTGTAGGTGGCGTGCCGCAGCCGGTAGTCGGCGAGGGTGACGATCTCGTGCTTCGGCTCGTGCTGCCGGACCACGTAGTCGGGTCGGGGGTAGCCGCCCGTCTCGTACTCGTAGATGTAGTCGCCGAGGTGGAGGACCGCGTCCAGGTCCGTCCGGGCGGCGAGATGACGGTACGCGGAGAAGTGGCCGGCCTCCCAGTTGGCGCAGGAGACCACGCCGAAGCGCACCCCGGCCGTCGTGGCGCCGGCGGCCGGGGTGGTGCGGGTCCGGCCCACCGGGGAGACGGCCGCCGAGGCGTCCGTACCGGCGGTGAAGCGGAAGTAATAGACGGTCTCCTGGCGCAGTCCCCTTACATCGACCTTGACGGTGTGGTCGGACGCGGCCGTCGCCGTGACGGTGCCGCGCGCCACGGTCCGGGTGAAGGCTCTGTCCTCCGAGACCTCCCATCTCACCTCGGTGTCCGGGCCGTTGCCGGAGCCGGGGAGGGCGTCGGGGGACGGGGTCACCCGCGTCCACAGCAGGACGCCGTCGGGCAGCGGGTCACCGGAGGCGACCCCGTGGAGGAAGGCAGGGGCCCGGACGTCCGCCGTGGCGGGCGGGGCGGAGGCCAGGACGGGAGCGGCGACAGCGGTGGCGGCAGCGGCTTTGACGACCGTGCGGCGGCTGGGAGCGGAAGGGAATCGACTGGTCACGGCCGATCAGATTACTGATCGGTAGAACAGACGGGCAGGTGAACTCCACAGAGTTCACCCTCCCGTTGGCCGAAAGCCGCTGCACGCGCCTCCGCCGTCCCTGTTATCCCTTGAGCGCCTTGTCGATCGCGACGGTGAACTCGGGCACCGTCATGGGGGCGTTGCCCCGCGCGTCGGTGACGGTCTTGCCGTCCATCTTCACCGTCGGCGTGCCCTTCACCCCGCTGTTGTCGAACGACTCGGACATCTTCATCGCCCACGCGTCGAAGGTGCCCTCCTCCACGTTCTTCTTGAACTCGGCGTTGCTCTTCAGGGCCGGGACGGTGCCGGCGATCTCCAGGAGGTAGGAGTCGTCGGCGAACTTGTCCTTGCTCTCCTCGGGGTGGTACTTCGCCGAGTAGAGGGCCGCCTTGTAGTCGAGGAACGCCTCGGGGCTCACGTCGAGGGCGGCGCCCAGCGCGGAGAGGGCGTTCTTGGAGCCCTCGCCCTGGTCGGAGTTGTCGATGAACGTGGCGCCGACGTACTTGAGCTTGTACTTCCCGGCAGCGACGTCCTTCTCGATCGTCTCGCCCACCTGCTGCTCGAACGTCGCGCAGATCGGGCAGCGCGAGTCCTCGTACAGCTCCAGGGTCTTCTTCGCGGCCGGCTTGCCGATGACGAGGGTGGTGCCGTTGTCGCCCGAGGTGTTCTTCGGCGCGGTGACGCTCGTCCGGTCCTTCGCCGCCTCCCAGTGGGACGGCTTGTTCGCCTGCATCACGCCGTAGCCGACGCCGCCGGCCACCGCCAGGACGGCGAGGGCCGAGACGCCGACGGTGACCTGCCGGCGGATCTTCTCCTTCTTGGCCTGACGCTCCCGCTCCTGGCGGAGCCGTTCGCGGGCGGCTGCCTTGTTGGCCTGGCTGTTGCGTGCACTCATGGTGGTGTTCTCCGTGGGAAATCCGTGCGTAAAGGGGGGACTGCTGTGCTCAGGCGGCGAGGGCCGTCCGGCACGGCGGTCCACGCCGCCCCACGGAGTGCACGAGGAGACGGGTACGGGACGGGCGCGGCCTGCTCGCGGGCCGGGGGCCCCGCCGCACGGCCGGGCGCGGTGCGGCCACCGCGGCGACCGCGATCAGCAGGGGCCGGAACGCGAAGGCGGCCACCGATCGCACCAGCCCGGCCAGCGCGCTCTCGCCCCGCCGCAGCCAGGCCGCGGCCAGCAGCCCGACGGAGACGTGCGCGGCCAGCAGCAGCCACGGCAGCGCCGGGTCGGGGGAGCGGAGCAGGGCGGCGACCCCGCCGTCCGGGGCGGCGACACCGGGCAGCGGGGTGCCTACACCGCCGCCGCACAGCACATCGACGCCGACCGACCGCAGGGACCCCGCCACAGGGCCGCCGGCCGGGCCGTAACAGACGTGCTGACCGGCGGTGAAGACGGTGTCGGCGGCCAGCTCCAGCGGCACCAGCAGCCCCGCGATGCGCCAGTACCCGCGCTCGGCGCCCGCCAGCGCGTACGCGACGCCGAAGACCCCGGCCGCGACGGCGGCGACGGTCGTCAGCGGCAGCGGGACCGCCGACAGCAGCACATGGGAGGCCACGGACAGCGTCACGACGAGTGCCGTGAAGAACGCCGCCCGCAGCCACCTGAGCCGGGTCCCGGATATCTCGTCCATCGTCCGTGAGTTTGCCACGCCTGCGTGTAAGCGGTCCCTAAAGGATCCGGCCGTGCCTACAGACCGGGAATGCGGCCGTTGCGGAACAGGTCGACGAAGATCTGGTGGTCCGCCCGCGCCCGGGCGCCGTAGCTGTGCGCGAAGTCCACCAGCAGCTCCCCGAAGCCCTCCTCGTCCGCCGCGATCGCCGCGTCGATGGCCCGCTCCGTGGAGAACGGCACCAGGGAGTGCCCGCTCTCGTCGTCCGCCGCCGCGTGCATCGTCGCCGTCGCCCGGCCGAGGTCCGCGACGGTCGCCGCGATCTCCTCCGGGTCGTCGATGTCCGACCAGTCCAGGTCCACGGCGTACGGCGAGACCTCCGCCACCAGCTGCCCCGCGCCGTCCAGCTCCGTCCAGCCCAGCCACGGGTCGGCGTGCGCCTGGAGGGCGCGCTGCGAGATGACCGTACGGTGCCCCTCGTGCTGGAAGTAGGCGCGCACCGCCGGGTCCGTCAGATGGCGCGAGACCGCCGGGGTCTGCGCCTGCTTCATGTAGATCACGACATCGTTCTCGAGGGCGTCGCTGTTGCCCTCCAGGAGGATGTTGTACGAGGGCAGCCCGGCCGACCCTATGCCGATGCCGCGCCGCCCCACCACGTCCTTCACACGGTACGAGTCGGGCCGGGCCAGGCTCGACTCCGGCAGCGTCTCCAGGTACCCGTCGAACGCCGCCAGCACCTTGTAGCGGGTCGCCGCGTCCAGCTCGATGGCCCCGCCGCCCGCCGCGAACCGGCGCTCGAAGTCACGGATCTCGGTCATCGACTCCAGCAGCCCGAACCGGGTCAGCGACCGGGCGTCGCGCAGCGCGTCCAGCAGCGGGCCCTCCGCCGTGTCGAGGGTGAAGGGCGGCACCTCGTCGTTCTTGGCGCCCGTCGCCAGGGCGTGGATCCGCTCCCGGTACGCGGCGGCGCAGATCCGCACCAGCTCGGTGATCTGCTGGTCGCTGAGCGCCTTGGTGTAGCCGATCAGCGCCAGGGACGCCGACAGCCGCTTCAGGTCCCAGGTGAAGGGCCCGACGTACGCCTCGTCGAAGTCGTTGACGTTGAAGATCAGCCGCCCGTTGGCGTCCATGTACGTGCCGAAGTTCTCCGCGTGGAGATCGCCGTGGATCCACACCCGCCCGGTCCGCTCGTCCAGGTACGGGCCGCCGTGCCGCTCCCGTTCGAGGTCGGCGTAGAAGAGGCAGGCCGTGCCCCGGTAGAAGGCGAAGGCCGAGCCGGCCATCTTCCGGAACTTGACCCGGAAGGCGGCCGGGTCGGCGGCCAGGAGTTCGCCGAAGGCGGTGCCGAAGACGGAGAGGATCTGCTCACCGCGCTCCTCGGCGGTGGGCTGGGGGACCGACATCGCGGGGTGCCTCCTGGTGCGGGCGTGCGTGGGTTTGTACGTGGGTTCGTACACAACAAAACGGACAGGTGTTCCGTCCGTCTCAACGCGCGACCGTACTCCCAGGTGCCCGGTCGTTGTCAGTGGGGCGACGTAGACTTCCGAGCTGTCCCCCATCCCCGACCGCCGGAGGCAGCAGCCGTGTCGAAGCCGCCGTTCACGCACCTTCACGTGCACACCCAGTACTCGCTCCTGGACGGTGCCGCGCGGCTCAAGGACATGTTCAACGCCTGCAACGAGATGGGCATGACGCACATCGCGATGTCGGACCACGGCAACCTGCACGGGGCGTACGACTTCTTCCACTCGGCGCAGAAGGCGGGGGTCACGCCGATCATCGGCATCGAGGCGTACGTCGCCCCCGAGTCGCGCCGCAACAAGCGCAAGATCCAGTGGGGCCAGCCGCACCAGAAGCGGGACGACGTCTCCGGTTCCGGTGGTTACACCCACAAGACGATCTGGGCGGCGAACGCGACCGGCCTGCACAACCTGTTCCGGCTCTCCTCCGACGCGTACAAGGAGGGCTGGCTGCAGAAGTGGCCGCGTATGGACAAGGAGACCATCGCGAAGTGGTCGGAGGGGCTGATCGCCTCCACCGGCTGCCCCTCGGGCGAGCTCCAGACCCGGCTGCGCCTCGGCCAGTTCGACGAGGCCCTGAAGTCGGCCTCCGAGTACCAGGACATCTTCGGCAAGGACCGGTACTTCCTGGAGCTGATGGACCACGGCATCGAGATCGAGCGCCGGGTCCGCGACGGGCTGCTGGAGATCGGCAAGAAGCTCGGCATCCCGCCCCTGGTCACCAACGACTCGCACTACACGTACGCGCACGAGGCGACCGCCCACGACGCGCTGCTGTGCATCCAGACCGGCAAGAACCTCTCCGACCCCGACCGCTTCAAGTTCGACGGCACCGGCTACTACCTGAAGTCCACCGACGAGATGTACGCCATCGACTCCTCGGACGCCTGGCAGGAGGGCTGCGCCAACACGCTCCTGGTGGCCGAGCAGATCGACACCACCGGCATGTTCGAGAAGCGCGACCTCATGCCGAAGTTCGACATCCCCGAGGGGCACACCGAGGTCAGCTGGTTCAAGGAGGAAGTCCAGCGCGGCATGCACCGCCGCTTCCCCGACGGCATCCCCGAGGACCGCCAGCAGCAGGTCGAGTACGAGATGGACGTCATCATCCAGATGGGGTTCCCGGGGTACTTCCTCGTCGTCGCCGACTTCATCATGTGGGCCAAGAACCAGGGCATCGCGGTGGGCCCCGGCCGAGGCTCCGCGGCCGGCTCGATCGTGGCGTACGCGCTGGGCATCACCGACCTCGACCCCATCCCGCACGGCCTGATCTTCGAGCGCTTCCTCAACCCCGAGCGCGTCTCTATGCCCGATGTCGACATCGACTTCGACGAGCGCAGGCGCGTCGAGGTGATCAGGTACGTGACCGAGAAGTACGGCGAGGACAAGGTCGCCATGATCGGCACGTACGGCACGATCAAGGCCAAGAACGCGATCAAGGACTCCGCGCGCGTGCTGGGCTACCCGTACGCGATGGGCGACCGCATCACCAAGGCCATGCCCGCCGACGTCCTCGGCAAGGGCATCCCGCTCTCCGGCATCACCGACCCCTCCCACCCCCGCTACTCGGAGGCGGGCGAGGTCCGGGCGATGTACGAGAACGAGCCGGATGTGAAGAAGGTCATCGACACCGCGCGCGGCGTGGAGGGCCTGGTCCGGCAGATGGGCGTGCACGCCGCCGGCGTGATCATGTCCAGCGAGCCGATCGTCGACCACGTCCCCGTCTGGGTGAGGCACACCGACGGCGTCACCATCACGCAGTGGGACTACCCGAGCTGCGAGTCGCTCGGCCTGCTGAAGATGGACTTCCTCGGCCTGCGCAACCTCACGATCATGGACGACGCCGTCAAGATGGTGAAGGCCAACAAGGGGATCGACATCGATCTCCTGAGCCTGCCCCTCGACGACCCGACGACCTTCGAGCTGCTCCAGCGCGGCGACACCCTCGGCGTCTTCCAGTTCGACGGCGGCCCCATGCGGTCCCTGCTGCGGCTGATGAAGCCCGACAACTTCGAGGACATCTCCGCCGTCTCGGCCCTCTACCGGCCGGGCCCGATGGGCATGAACTCGCACACCAACTACGCGCTGCGCAAGAACGGCCAGCAGGAGATCACCCCGATCCACCCCGAGCTGGAGGAGCCGCTCAAGGAGGTCCTCGGCGTCACCCACGGCCTGATCGTCTACCAGGAGCAGGTCCAGAAGGCCGCCCAGATCATCGCCGGGTACTCGCTCGGCGAGGCCGACATCCTCCGCCGCGTGATGGGCAAGAAGAAGCCCGAGGAGCTGGCGAAGAACTTCACCATCTTCCAGGCCGGCGCCAAGAAGAACGGCTACAGCGACGAGGCGATCCAGGCCCTGTGGGACGTGCTGGTCCCCTTCGCCGGATACGCCTTCAACAAGGCGCACTCCGCCGCGTACGGACTGGTCTCCTACTGGACGGCGTACCTCAAGGCCAACCACCCCGCCGAGTACATGGCGGCGCTGCTCACCTCGGTCAAGGACGACAAGGACAAGTCGGCCGTCTACCTGAACGAGTGCCGCCGCATGGGCATCAAGGTGCTCCCGCCCAACGTCAACGAGTCCGAGTCGAACTTCGCCGCCCAGGGTGACGACGTCATCCTCTTCGGCCTCTCCGCCGTGCGGAACGTCGGTACGAACGTCGTCGAGTCGATCATCCGGTGCCGCAAGGCGAAGGGGAAGTACACCTCCTTCCCCGACTTCCTCGACAAGGTCGAGGCGGTCGTCTGCAACAAGCGCACCATCGAGTCGCTCATCAAGGCCGGTGCCTTCGACGAGATGGGCCACACCCGCAAGGGCCTGGTCGCCCACCACGAGCCGATGATCGACAACGTGGTCGCGGTCAAGCGCAAGGAGGCCGAGGGACAGTTCGACCTCTTCGGCGGCATGGGTGAGGAGACCAGCGACGAGCCGGGCTTCGGACTGGACGTCGAGTTCTCCGACGTCGAGTGGGAGAAGTCCTACCTCCTCGCGCAGGAGCGCGAAATGCTCGGCCTGTACGTCTCCGACCACCCGCTCTTCGGTATCGAGCACGTCCTGTCCGACAAGACCGACGCGGCGATCTCCCAGCTCACGGGCGGGGAGCACGCGGACGGCGCGGTCGTCACCATCGGCGGCATCATCTCGGGCCTCCAGCGCAAGATGACCAAGCAGGGCAACGCGTGGGCCATCGCCACCGTCGAGGACCTCGCCGGCTCCATCGAGTGCATGTTCTTCCCCGCGACGTACCAACTGGTGTCCACCCAGCTCGTCGAGGACACCGTGGTCTTCGTCAAGGGCCGCCTCGACAAGCGCGAGGACGTGCCGCGGCTGGTCGCCATGGAGCTGATGGTCCCCGACCTGTCGTCGGCCGGCACCAACGCGCCCGTCGTCGTCACCATCCCCACGGTCAAGGTGACCCCGCCGATGATCAGCCGCCTCGGCGAGATCCTCAGCCACCACAAGGGCAACACCGAGGTACGGATCAAGCTCCAGGGGCCGCGGAAGACCACCGTGCTCCGGCTCGACCGGCACCGCGTCCAGCCCGACCCGGCGCTCTTCGGCGACCTGAAGGTGTTGCTCGGCCCGTCCTGCCTGGCCGGCTGACGCCTGCTGACTCCTTCACGCAGGCGGAAGGGGCGCGCCCGTCGTCACGGGTGCGCCCCTTCCGGCATACGCGGGGCCGGGCAGTGGCGTCAGTTGTGGCCGAACCGCTTCTGCCGCCCCTTGCCGGCGACATCGGCCGGCGTCACCTGGGAGATCCGGTGCTCCGCCTGCGCCTCCATCGAGGAGTGCTTCGCCTGCTCCGCGCCGCGCTCCGCCGACGACGCCTTCTGCTGACTTCGGTCCGACTTCTTGTTCTTGGCCATGGTGATGCCTCCGTGGGGTGTAGGGGCCAGGGCCGCTGCCAGACTCACATACGTACACAACACGCGCATTTTGGATCATTGCGGACGGTAGTCGGCCGTCCTCGCGCGGGGCTGAGGGGATCCGCCACGCCGATGATCCAGTTCCGGCCGTTAACCCTCCGGCAGTCGGGCAGACTCGAAGGAAACCCGAAGCAACTTCCGATCCCGAGGTTCCCGAAAGAGGGTGGAACACGTGGACCGCTGCGTCGTTCTGGTGGACGCCGGCTACCTGCTGGGAGCCGCCGCCAGCCTTCTCGCCGGAGAACCGGCCCGCTCCCGGATCACCGTCGACCACACCGCCCTCATCCAAGGCCTCCGCGAACGCGCCGAGGCCGACACCCAGCAGCCGCTGCTGCGCATCTACTGGTTCGACGGCGCCCCCGACCGCGTACCCCAGCCGGAACACCGCCGGCTGCGCGTCATGCCGCGTGTCACCGTCCGGCTGGGCGCCCTGACCCGCAGCGACGGGCGCTGGGCCCAGAAGGGCGTCGACGCGGCCATGCACGCCGAACTCACCGAACTCGCCCGCAACCGGGCCTGCTCCGACATCGTGCTGGTCACCGGCGACGGTGACCTGCTGCCCGGTCTGATGTCCGCCAAGGAACACGGCGTCGCCGTCCACCTGTGGGCCGTCCAGGCCGCCGACGGCGACTACAACCAGTCCGAGGACCTGGTCGCCGAGGCCGACGAACGCCGCGTGCTCGACCGCGAGTGGATCACCCGGGCCGTACGGGCCAAGGAGCTGACCGGGACCTGCTCGCCGCCCCCCGCCCCGCGCCCCGAGATCGCCGCGATCCTCTCCGCCCCGCTGCCCGAGTCCGCCCTCGCCGCCTCGGCCGAGCGCGCCGCCGAAGCCGCCGCCGCGGCGGCCTCCGTCAATGGGACGCCGTCCGTCACCGGCACACAGTCCGTCAATGGCACGCCGGTCAATGGCACCTCCGTCCATGGCACGTCCGTCCACGGCGCGCCCCGCGAGGGCGGCGGGGCCGGCACCGACGGCACCGACGGCACCTGTGCGCCCGGCTCGGCCGGCGGCAGCAAGGGCGGCGTCCCCACCCCCAAGGACCTGGCCGCCCTGCGCGCCCCCGGCCACCAGCCCGCCGCCGGCCCGGCAGCCGCCGCCCAGCCCGCGAACGCCACCCTCCGCTGGTCCTCCGACCGCGGCTGGATCGACCGCCCCGGCGCCACGGTCGGCGAACCGCCAGAGACCGCCTCGCTGCCCACGCTCGCCCAGCTCACCAGCGCCGAGCAGCGCTGGGCCGACCGGGAGGAGGACATCACCACGGTCGGCGGCGACCCCTTCGAGGTCGGCCAGGTCTTCGCCCGGCGCTGGATGGAACGGCTCCCCGACCCCGCCCACGTACAGAAGCTGTCCACCATGTACCCGCGGATCCCGCACCGCATCGACGGCGAACTGCTGCGGTACGCGGCGCGGTTCGGCCTGCTCGCCCACAAGGACGACCAGATCGACGAGCACGACCGGTACGCGATCAGGGCCGGGTTCTGGCGCGAGATCGACGTACGGGCGGCGGCCGAGCGCGCCCCCGTGGGCGAATAGGGCAGGGCGACCCTTTAGGCTCATCCCTCGTGAGTACGGTGTGCGTGGTGCGGGAGCTGGTCAAGACGTACCCCGCCACGCGCGGCAGGCGCGGGAGGCCCGCGACGCCCGAGGTGCGCGCCACCGACGGAGTGTCCCTGGACGTGCGCGGCGGTGAGATCTTCGGCCTGCTCGGCCCCAACGGCGCCGGCAAGTCCACCCTCGTACGCCAGCTGACCGGCCTGATGCGGCCCGACTCCGGCACCGTCGAGGTGCTCGGCCACGATCTCGTACGCCACCCCGAGCGCGCCTCGCGCCTCATCGGCTACCTCGGACAGGAATCCACCGCGCTCGACGAGCTGACCGTCGCGCTCGCCGCCGAGACCACCGGACGGCTGCGCGGCCTGGCCGCCCGCGACGCGCGCGCCGAGCGGGACGCCGTACTGGACGAGCTGGGCCTGGCGGAGCTCGCCGGGCGTCCCCTGAAGAAACTGTCCGGCGGACAGCGGCGGCTCGCCTGTTTCGCGACCGCGCTGGTCGGGGAGCGGCCCGTACTGATCCTCGACGAGCCGACCACCGGCATGGACCCCGTCGCCCGGCGGGCCGTGTGGGCGGCGGTCGACCGGCGGCGCGCCCAGCACGGCACGACGGTGCTGCTGGTCACCCACAACGTCATCGAGGCCGAGACCGTACTGGACCGGGTCGCCGTGCTGGAACGCGGGCGGGTCATCGCCTGTGACACCCCGGCGGGGCTCAAGGAGCGCGTGGCGGGCGAGGTGCGGGTGGAGCTGGTGTGGCGCGAGCGGGCACCGCTGGACGTGCCCGAGGTGGCGGCGCTGCGCGGGTCTGCGCAGGAGTCGGGGCGTACATGGGTGCTGCGGCTCGCGCCGGACGAGGCACGGGCGGCGGTCGCGGCGGTGACGGGCGGCGCGGCGTTCGCGGCGCTCGACGACTTCACGCTGGCGACACCGAGCCTGGAGGACGTGTACCTCGCGCTGGGCGGCGAGACGAAGGGCCTGGTCAAGGCATGAACAGGAGCATCCGTTGAGCATCGTTCCCGCACAGGCCGCTCTGCCGTCCGGCGCGGTCGCCGCCGCGCAGGCCGACGAGCCGGCGGCGGTCGGCGCCGCGCCGCTCGCGCCCCGGGCGCGGCTGCTGCCCGCGCTCGCCGCCGTCTACCGGGCACAGCTGTCGCGGGCCCGGGTGGCCCGTATCCCGCTGCTGTTCGTGGCGACCTTCCAGTCCGTCGGGATCATGGTCCTGATGCGGGGCGTCGTCGACGGCGGGGCGGAGGCGCGGGCGGTCGTCGCCGGCTCGTCGGTGCTGGTGGTCGCCTTCGTGGCGCTGAACCTGCTGGCGCAGTACTTCGGGCAGCTGCGGGCGAGCGGCGGGCTCGACCACTACGCCACGCTGCCGGTGCCGCCCGCCGCCGTGGTGCTGGGCGCGGCCGGCGCGTACGCCTCGTTCACGGTGCCCGGGACGGTGGTGACGGCGGTCATCGGCTCGGTCCTGTTCCAGCTGCCGCTGACCCACCTGTGGATCCTGGCCGCGGTCGTCCCGCTCGCCGGAGCCGCCCTCGCCGGGCTCGGCGCGGCGCTCGGGCTGCTCGCGCCGCGGCAGGAACTCGCCACCCTGCTGGGTCAGCTCGGCATGTCGGCCGCCTTGCTGCTGGGCGTGCTGCCGGCCGACCGGCTGCCCGAGCCCATCGGGTGGGCACGCGACCTGCTGCCGTCGACGTACGGGGTCGAGGCGCTCGCCCGGACGTTCGACGCCCGGCCCGACTGGGCGGCCGTGGGCCTGGACCTCGTGGTCTGCGGGGTGGTCGGCGTCGTCTCGCTGGCCGTGGCGACATGGGCGTACCGGCGGGCGGCGGTCCGGTGAGGCACCGCACCGGGACGCCTGGCACGATGGCAGGGTGACCGCACCGCTGACTCCGCCGCACCGGCCGTCCCCGCAGGACGCGCACGATTCCGCATGGCCGCCGCCGTACCCGTCCGCCTCGTCCTCGTCCTCGTCTTCGTCCTCGTCGGACGCGGGCGACGCGCCGGACGTGGCCACGGAGGTACGCCAGGGTGCCGTGGTCCTGCTCGCGGTGATGCTCGCGGGGATCGCGCTGGGCCTGCTGTGGCTGTGGCTGGCGCCCCGGATCCCGCTCGTCTCGGACGGCAGGGCGGTGTTCCTCAAGCAGACGGAGGGCGAGGGCGCGGTCGGCGCCGACGGCACGTACACCCTGCTGGCCCTCGGCTTCGGCGCGCTCAGCGCGGCGGTCGTCTTCTGGTTCCACCGGCACGGCGGCATCGCGATCGTGGTGGGCCTCGCGTTGGGCGGCCTGCTGGGCTCGCTGCTCGGCTGGGGCGTCGGCACGCTGCTCGGCCCCGCGCACGACGTCGCCGAGCACGCCCGGGCGGTCGGCGCGGGCGTCACGTTCGACGCGCCGCTGGAGCTCAAGGCGCACGGGGCGGTACTGGCGTGGCCGGTGGCGGCGATGCTCGTCCACTTGGCCCTCACGGGCCTCTTCGGCCCCCGCGACCCGGAACCGGACTGGGACGCCCAGCCCTGACGGCATGCCCGAACCGGCGCCCCGCCCCAGGCCTCGGGGCGCGTGGCCAGCGGCGCCGCTCCGGAGGAGACCGGTCGGACTGAACCGCCTTGCCGCTGCCTGCGCCGAGGAAGCACGGCGAAGCCGGTGGCTGGAGTACGACCCGACCCGCGACTGGCTGCCTGAACCCCCCACGAGCGGTCCCGGTCCCGGACGAGAATGACCGCGTCACTCAACCACGCGGCAGTCTCTGGACGCGCAACTGGACTCGCTCACCGAGGCCGGGGTCACCCGGATCTTCTCGGAGAAGCGTGTCCGGGCCGCGGCACCGGGCAGACATGGGCGGTCCCTTCCGACGGCGTTCCCGCGGTCGTGGCCGAGGACGGGACCGCCGTCGAGGGGTTACGCGCGGCCGACCGGCGCCAGCACCGCGTCCGTCAGAGCCGCGAGATCCGACGGGGCCAGCTCGACCTCCAGGCCCCGGCGCCCCGCCGAGACGCAGATCGTGTCGTGCGTCGACGCCGACGCGTCCAGCACCGTACGCAGGCGCTTGCGCTGGCCCAGCGGGGAGATCCCGCCCCTGACGTACCCCGTCGTGCGTTCCGCCGCCGCCGGGTCGGCCATCGTCGCGCGCTTGCCGCCCACCGCCGCCGCGAGGGCCTTCAGGTCCAGCTGGCCGGCGACCGGGACGACCGCGACCGTGAGCTCGCCGTCGACGTCCGCGACGAGGGTCTTGAAGACCCGGTCGGGCGAGACCCCGAGGGCCTCGGCGGCCTCCTCGCCGTACGAGGGGGACGCGGGGTCGTGGTCGTACGCGTGCACCGTGAAGGGTGTGCCGGCGGCGGTGAGCGCCACCGTCGCCGGGGTGCCGCCCGCCCGTCGCCCGCCACCACCCTTCTTCGGATGCGCTTCGCGCGCCCCTTCTGATTGCTTCTTGGGCTTCTTCGCCAACGTCTCGTGCTCCTCGCGTCAGTTGGGGCTCGTCGGCGCACGGGTCAGGTCCACCGCCGGCAACGACGGCAGGTGCCGCAGCACCGCCGTCTCCGCGCGCAGCAGGTGCAGCTCCTCGCGCAGCCGCGTCGCCGTGTCCGGTGCCTGGAGGAGCCGCTGCTTGGCCGGGGTGTCGAGTACCGCCGCCGCGGCCACCAGGTAGGAGACGACCGACGGCTCGTCCGGCAGTTCCTGACTCGCCGTCATGGACCGCTCGCGCGCTCCCGCCAGCCGCTTCTGGTAGGCGCGGAACGCCCGCAGGACCCCCTCGGCGAGCGCGCCGGCCCCGTCGCCCTGCTCCTCCTCCAGCTCCTCCAGCTCCGCCGTCAGGAACGGTCCGCTGGCGTCGACCGACAGCAGTTTGACCCGTTTCGTCCCGGTCGCCAGCACCTCGAAGCTGCCGTTCTCCCGCTCCCGGATCGTCGCCGCGTCGGCGATGCACCCGACCCGGTGGAACGCCTGGATCGGGTCAGGTCCGAAGCCTGCGGCGGGGCCCTTCTCCGGCAGCGCGGTCTGGTCGGGCAGCCCGGGCGCGGTGGGCGCGACCTCACGCCCGTCGCGGATCGCCACGACGGCGAAGCGGCGCGGCTCCGACTCGTCGGTCTTCAGCAGCTCGCGCATCATGGCGCGATAGCGCTCCTCGAAGACGTTCAGGGGCAGCACGAGGCCCGGGAACAGCACCGCGTTCAGCGGGAAGAGTGGCAGGCGAGCGGTGGTCACAGCGGTCAAGCGTAATGGCCGCCCGAACGGCCGCGTCCGGCCCGTCCGCGCAGCGGGACGCTCGCGGCCACTTCCAGGCGTACGCCGTGGCGTGCGTCGAGGAACCGGCCCAGTGGATCGTCGCTTCCCCACGACCACGGAAACGACGTCGCGTACGGGCCGATCAGCCGGAACTGGTCCAGCGCCGCCGCCCACCGCGCCCGCCCCACCAGCACGTACACCAGCACGTTGCGCACCTCGGCCGGCCACGGGTCGGCCACCGCGTACCGCCCGGACAGTTCGATGGCCAGGTCCGCCGCCGCGTCCACCCGGTCCTCCGGTACGGAACCGGCCTCACCGCCCGCCGTCAGCCGGGCGAACGCCGCCCGCACCGGCAGCGCCTTTATCAGCGACCCGGGCAGCGCGTCGGCGGCGGCCTGCTCGGCGAAGTCGAAGCAGAAGTCGAAGCAGGAGTCGACGCGGGAGTCGACTTGGGAGTCGACGCACTCGCGGTGCGAGCCGCGCCGTTGCGTCGACAGGTACTTCAGCGCGGCCACATGACACCCGTAGTGGTGCGCGGCGCGGCGCACGGCCTGCTCCCACAGCGTCTCGAAGACGGTGTGCGTGGCGTGCGTGCCCCGCGCGTGGTCCAGCGCCAGCCGCCACGGCACCGGATCGCGCGGCGCGGCATCGGCCGCCGCGTCGATCAACGGCCCGAGCTCGCGCAGCCGCTCGGCCCGCGCCGGGGACTCCCACGCCTTGCGGACCGCGACCTCCGCCCGGACCAGCAGCGCGTCCGGGTCGTGCGGCGCGTCCGCCAGCCAGCCCGTCAGCCACGCGTCCCGGCTGTGCGCGAAGGCGGCGAGCCGCGTGACGTACCGGTCACGGCTCTCCCACTCGGCGGCGCCGCGCGTCGCGGCCAGCAGCTTCGCGGCCGGTTCGTGGTCCCCGAGCGCGGCGGCGACCAGCGCCGGGGCGAGCCGCTCGTCCGGCGCGTCGAGCAGCACCGCGTGGTCCGGCGGCAGCCCGTCGGGTGCGAGCTGCGGAGTCTGCCGGACCGCGCGCGCGGTGCTGAGCAGGGCACGGAGCAATGACATGGTGCGGACCATTGAAAACCGCAGGTCGGAGCCGCGCCAGAGGGCTGCTGTGAAGCTTTGGTAGCGGCGGAATGGTTGCACGGACGAATGCCAAGAGAACGTAAAGAAAGCGGTGTACGGGTGTGTCAGCTGCGCCGCAGGAGACGTGAGGCACCGGCCGCGACCGTAGTGGCGAGGATCCAGCCCAGCAGGATCAGCGCGGTCGACGCCCACTGCCATATGCCTCCCAGCCGCCAGTACCCGTCCTGGCCGAGATTGATCACCGGCAGCAGCAGATCCAGCGCGTACAGGGCCGCGTTCCAGTGCGGATGCTCGCCCGGCTTGATCGCCGGCGGATCGCACCGCGAGAAGGCCAGCGTCCCCGCGGCCCACAGCACCGCCATCCACAGCGCGGCCCGGCCCGGCCGGTAGCCGTACGCCACCGTCCAGTCCTGGATGTAGCCCCACATCTTCGCCGCCAGCGGCAGCGTCTCGCGCCGCCGGCGCTGCTTGGCCAGCAGCACCTCCCGCGCGTCGGCGTCCTCGCCGCTGTTGCGCAGCACGGTCGCCAGCCGCTCGTACGGCTCCGGGGCGAACTCCGGGGTCGCCGCCGCCACCCACTCCAGGCGGCGGGTGAGCGGGAAGTGCCCGTACGGCACGAGGTTCTCGTACACGAACCCGCCCATCGCCAGCCCGCCGGGCCCCGGCCAGCTGGTCGACAGGTCGATCAGCGTCACCACCTTCGCGCCGTTGAGCACCACCCGGCCCTCCTCCGGGCGCTCGCCGTTGAAACGCAGCTCAGGGGTGACGATCCGGCGCAGCGACAGCTCCTCCCGCCGCTCCGACGACAGCAGGAACCGGGCGTGGTGGAAGTCCACCGCGTCCCCGAACCGGCCGTCGTCCAGCCGCACCCCGCCCCGGCACTCGAACGGCTGCACGCGCGTGCCGCGCATCGGCGTGTTGAAGTTGGCCAGCCCACCGGGCGGTGTCGCGCCCGCCGCGTTCCCCGTACTGTCGCTCACCCACGCGTACGTCATGTACAGCGTCCGCTCCACGGTCAGCTGCGGCGCGTTCAGCGCCCGGCGGCCCTCCGCGCCCCGCAGCCTGCTGCCGCGCAGACTCAGCGAGACGCCGACCTTCGCACCGCGCAGGGAGAACTCGCCGTGCGTCTCGATCAGCTCCGCCGTCAGGTCCTGCGCCACCGACATCCCGTCGGCGACGATCGCCCGGCCGCGCCGGTCCGGCCCCACATGGATCTGGCTGATCAGCAGGTCGGTGCCTATCTGGGCGTCCGTGAGCCGCACGCCGTGGTCGATCCGGCAGCGGGGCAGGTGCAGATCGCCCTCCGTGTGCAGCCGCGCCGCCTCCAGCCGCGGTATCGCGCACTTGACCATCCGCAGGGTGGTGAACCGCGACTCCGGCAGCACCACCTCGTTCTCGAACCGGCAGCCGTGCAGCTCCACGTACGGACCGACCGTGCCGCCCGCCAGGTCCAGCGTCCCGGTGATCTGCACCCCCCGCAGCTTCAGTGCCGAGACCCGTCCGGCCAGCGCGGGCGGCCCGTCCAGCAGCAGTAACGCCACCTTGTCCGCCCGCACGCATCGCTCCGGCGGCCAGACGCGCGGCGAGAAGGGATCGTCCAGCATCGCGTTGCCCGCGCTCAGGTCATACGTGGCGCCGATCCGGAACGCCTGCCACATCCCCACCTCGGACGGGGTCAGGTCGTCCGGTACGTCGTCGTCGTGCGGCTCGGTCACTGCCGCCCCCTCCGCTTCCCCTGTTTCGTACTGCAGTTCTTCCCGCTGTGTGACGGACTGAACGCTAACGGTCAGGTGTGACAATCCCGGGCGGCCGTGGCGTGTATCAGCCAGTGATACGGACGTCCGGCCCCGGGAAACCGTCTGCGAGAATTGACCTGTGATCTCACGAATCGATCTGCGCGGCGACGCCCTCCCGAAGGGTGGCGCTCTGCGCGACCTGCTGCCCCGTGCCGAGTTCGACGTGGAAGCCGCCCTGGAGAAGGTGCGGCCGATCTGCGAGGCCGTGCATCATCGGGGAGACGCGGCGCTGATCGACTACGCGGAGAAGTTCGACGGTGTGGCCCTGGACCAGGTGCGGGTTCCGGCCGCCGCGCTCACGCGCGCGCTGGAGGAGCTCGACCCGGCCGTCCGCGCCGCCCTGGAGGAGTCGATCCGGCGCGCCAGGATCGTCCACCGCGAGCAGCGCCGTGGCGAGCACACCACCCAGGTGGTGCCCGGCGGCACGGTCACCGAGAAGTGGGTTCCGGTCCAGCGCGTCGGTCTGTACGCGCCGGGCGGCCGCTCCGTCTACCCCTCGTCCGTGATCATGAACGCCGTACCGGCGCAGGAGGCGGGCGTCGAGTCCATCGCCCTCGCCTCCCCGCCGCAGAAGGAGCACGGCGGCCTGCCGCACCCGACGATCCTCGCCGCCTGCGCCCTGCTCGGCGTCGACGAGGTGTACGCGGCCGGAGGCGCCCAGGCCGTCGCCATGTTCGCGTACGGCACCGAGTCGTGCGCCCCCGCCAACATGGTCACCGGCCCCGGCAACATCTGGGTCGCCGCCGCCAAGCGGTACTTCACCGGCCGGATCGGCATCGACACCGAGGCCGGCCCGACCGAGATCGCCGTCCTCGCCGACGACACCGCCGACCCGGTGCACATCGCCGCCGACCTGATCAGCCAGGCCGAGCACGACCCGCTCGCCGCCGCCGTCCTCGTCACCGACTCCGCCGAGCTGGCCGAGGCCGTCGAGAAGGAGCTGGAGCCGCAGGTCACCGCCACCAAGCACGTCGAGGACCGGATCGTGCCCGCGCTGCGCGGCAAGCAGTCCGCGATCGTGCTGGTCGACGGCCTGGAGGAGGGCCTGCGGGTGGTCGACGCGTACGGCGCCGAGCACCTGGAGATCCAGACCGCCGACGCCACGGCCGTGGCCGCGCGGGTCCGTAACGCGGGCGCGATCTTCGTCGGGCCCTGGGCGCCGGTTTCGCTCGGCGACTACTGCGCGGGCTCCAACCACGTCCTGCCCACCGGCGGCTGCGCCTGCCACTCCTCGGGCCTGTCCGTGCAGTCGTTCCTGCGCGGCATCCACATCGTCGACTACACGCGCGACGCGCTCGCCGAGGTGGCCCACCACGTGGTGACCCTCGCGGAGGCGGAGGACCTGCCTGCGCACGGCGCGGCGATCAAGGCCCGGTTCGGATGGAAGGTGCCGCGGTGACCATCGGTATCGACGACCTGCCCATCCGCGACGAGCTGCGCGGCAAGTCGCCCTACGGCGCGCCGCAGCTCGACGTACCCGTACGCCTCAACACCAACGAGAACCCGTACCCGCTGCCCGAGCCGCTCGTCGAGCGGATCGCCGAGCGCGTCCGGGACGCCGCCCGTACGCTCAACCGCTATCCCGACCGGGACGCCGTCGAGCTCCGTACGGAACTGGCCGCCTACCTCACCCGTACGACCGGGTACGAGGTCGGCCTCGCCAACGTGTGGGCCGCCAACGGCTCCAACGAGGTCATCCAGCAGCTGCTCCAGACCTTCGCGGGACCCGGCCGCATCGCGATCGGCTTCGAGCCCTCGTACTCGATGCACGGTCTGATCTCGCGCGGGACGGGGACAGGCTGGATCTCCGGGCCGCGCAAGGGCGACTTCACCATCGACGTGGCATCGGCCACGGCCGCCATCGCCACGCACCGCCCCGACGTCGTCTTCATCACCTCCCCCAACAACCCCACGGGCACCGCCGTCGAGGCGGACACGGTCCTGGCGCTGTACGAGGCCGCGCAGGCCGCCAAGCCGTCCCTGGTCGTGGTCGACGAGGCGTACGTGGAATTCAGCCACCGTCCCTCGCTGCTGCCGTTGATCGAGGGCCGCCCCAACCTGGTGGTCTCCCGGACCATGTCCAAGGCCTTCGGCGCCGCCGGCCTGCGCCTGGGCTACCTGGCCGCCCACCCGGCCGTGGTCGACGCCGTGCAGCTCGTACGCCTGCCGTACCACCTGTCGGCCGTCACCCAGGCCACCGCGCTCGCCGCCCTGGAGCACACCGATACGCTGCTGGGGTACGTGGAGCAGCTGAAGGCCGAGCGGGACCGGCTGGTCGCCGAGCTGCGGGCCATCGGCTACGAGGTGACCGAGTCCGACGCCAACTTCGTCCAGTTCGGACGGTTCGAGGACGCTCACGCCGTCTGGCAGCAGATCCTCGACCGGGGCGTCCTGGTCCGTGACAACGGCGTACCGGGCTGGCTGCGGGTCACCGCCGGCACACCCGAAGAGAACGACGCGTTCCTGGATGCGGTTCGCGCACTGAAGAAGGAGCAGAGCTCATGAGCCGCGTAGGACGGGTCGAGCGCACCACCAAGGAGACGTCCGTCGTCGTCGAGATAGACCTCGACGGGACCGGCAAGGTCGATGTGGCGACCGGCGTCGGCTTCTACGACCACATGCTCGACCAGCTCGGCCGCCACGGACTGTTCGACCTCACGGTCAAGACCGACGGCGACCTGCACATCGACTCGCACCACACCATCGAGGACACCGCCCTCGCGCTCGGCGCCGCCTTCAAGCAGGCGCTCGGCGACAAGGTCGGCATCTACCGGTTCGGCAACTGCACCGTGCCGCTGGACGAGTCCCTCGCCCAGGTGACCGTCGACCTGTCCGGCCGCCCCTACCTGGTGCACACCGAGCCGGAGAACATGGCGCCGATGATCGGCTCCTACGACACGACGATGACCCGGCACATCCTGGAGTCGTTCGTCGCCCAGGCCCAGATCGCGCTGCACGTCCACGTCCCGTACGGGCGCAACGCCCACCACATCGTGGAGTGCCAGTTCAAGGCCCTCGCCCGCGCCCTGCGGTACGCCTCGGAGCGCGACCCGCGCGCGGCCGGGATCCTGCCCTCCACGAAGGGCGCGCTGTGACGGGTCTTTCGACCATCCTGATCGTCGTCGGCCTCTTCCTGGCGGGAGGCGTGTACTCCTTCAGCAAGCAGAAGATGCCCAAGGGGCTCATCGTCCTGCTGACCATCGCCTCGGTGATGTGCCTGCTCGCGGGCGTCCTGCGGCTTCAGGGAATCTGGGAATGAGTGGCATGAGCACTGCGAAGAAGGTCGTGGTCTTCGACTACGGGTTCGGCAATGTCCGCTCCGCCGAGCGGGCCCTCGCCCACGTCGGCGCCGACGTCGAGATCACCCGCGACTACGACAAGGCCATGAACGCCGACGGGCTCCTCGTCCCCGGCGTCGGCGCCTTCTCCGCCTGCATGACGGGGCTGAAGGAGGCCCGCGGCGACTGGATCGTGGAGCGCCGCCTCTCCGGCGGCCGCCCCGTCATGGGCATCTGCGTCGGCATGCAGATCCTCTTCGGGCGCGGCATCGAGCACGGGGTGGAGACCGAGGGCCTGGACGAGTGGCCCGGCACGGTCGGGCCGCTGAAGGCCCCGGTCGTCCCCCACATGGGCTGGAACACCGTCGAGGCCCCGGAGGACAGCGAGCTGTTCGCGGGCCTCGACGCCGACGCCCGGTTCTACTTCGTGCACTCCTACGCCGTGCACGACTGGAGCCTGGAGATCACCAACCCCGCGATGCGCGCGCCCAAGGTCACCTGGTCCACGCACGGCGAGCGGTTCGTGGCGGCCGTGGAGAACGGGGCGCTGTGGGCGACCCAGTTCCACCCCGAGAAGTCCGGCGACGCCGGCGCCCAGCTGCTGACCAACTGGCTCAACACGTTCTGACCGTCCCCCTTGAGAATCTAGGACCCGCTGAGATGAGCAAGCTCGAACTCCTCCCCGCCGTCGACGTCCGGGACGGCCAGGCCGTACGGCTCGTCCATGGCGAGTCCGGTACGGAGACGTCCTACGGCTCTCCGCTGGAGGCGGCCCTCGCCTGGCAGCGCGCGGGCGCCGAGTGGCTGCATCTCGTCGACCTCGACGCCGCGTTCGGCACCGGGGACAACCGGGAGCTGATCGCCGAGGTCGCGAAGGCCATGGACATCAAGGTGGAGCTGTCCGGCGGCATCCGGGACGACGCCTCGCTCGCCGCCGCGCTCGCCACCGGCTGCACCCGTGTCAACCTGGGCACCGCCGCCCTGGAGACCCCCGAGTGGGTCGCCAAGGTCATCGCCGAGCACGGCGACAAGATCGCGGTCGGCCTGGACGTACGCGGCACCACGCTGCGCGGCCGCGGCTGGACCCGCGACGGCGGCGACCTGTACGAGACGCTGGCCCGCCTCGACTCCGAGGGCTGCGCCCGCTACGTGGTCACCGACATCGCCAAGGACGGCACCCTCCAGGGCCCCAACCTGGAGCTGCTGCGCAACGTCTGCGCGGCCACCGACAAGCCGGTCGTCGCCTCCGGCGGCGTCTCGTCGCTGGACGACCTGCGGGCCCTGTCCGAGCTCGTCCCGCTCGGCGTCGAGGGCGCGATCGTCGGCAAGGCGCTGTACGCCAAGGCGTTCACCCTGGAGGAAGCGCTCGCGGCGGTGGCCGGATGACCGACTCCGTACGCAAGGTCGTGACCGGCGCCCCCTGGGAGGAGCAGTTCGGCTACTCCCGCGCGGTGGAGCTCCCCAACGGCCTGGTCCTGGTGTCCGGCTGCACCTCCATCGTCGATGGACAGATCGCCGGCGGGGGGCCCTACGAGCAGGCCGTCAACGCCTTCAACGTGGCCTTCGCCGCGCTGGAGCAGCTCGGCCTCGGGGCCGCGGACGTGGTCCGCACCCGGATGTACATCACCCACGCCCGGGACGTGGAGGAGGTCGGCCGCGCCCACAAGGAGCTGTTCGACGCCGTCCGCCCTGCCGCGTCGATGATCATCGTCGAGGGCTTCGTCGACCCCAGCCTCGTCGTCGAGGTCGAGGTCGAAGCGTACCGGGCCGAGACGAACCGAGGAGGTGCCGCGTCATGACCCTCGCGGTCCGAGTGATCCCCTGCCTGGACGTGGACAACGGCCGGGTCGTCAAGGGCGTCAACTTCCAGAACCTGCGCGACGCGGGCGACCCCGTCGAGATGGCCAAGCTGTACGACGCCGAAGGCGCCGACGAGCTCACCTTCCTCGACATCACCGCGTCGTCCGGTGACCGCGAGACCACCTACGACGTGGTGCGCCGCACCGCCGAGCAGGTCTTCATCCCGCTGACCGTCGGCGGCGGCGTGCGCAGCGCCGACGACGTCGACAAGCTGCTGCGCGCCGGCGCGGACAAGGTCGGCGTCAACACGGCGGCCATCGCCCGGCCGGAGCTGATCCAGGAGATCGCCGAGCGCTTCGGCCGCCAGGTGCTGGTCCTGTCGGTGGACGCCCGTCGCACCGACTCGGGCACGCCCTCGGGCTTCGAGGTCACCACGCACGGCGGCCGCCGCGGCACCGGCATCGACGCCGTCGAATGGGCCCACCGGGCTGCCGAGCTGGGCGCGGGCGAGATCCTGCTCAACTCGATGGACGCGGACGGCACCAAGGACGGCTACGACACCGAGATGATCGCGGCCGTCCGCAAGCACGTCACCGTCCCGGTGATCGCCTCCGGCGGCGCGGGCAGGCTCGCCCACTTCCCGCCCGCGATCGACGCGGGCGCGGACGCGGTCCTGGCGGCGTCGGTCTTCCACTTCGGCGACCTGCGGATCTCCGAGGTGAAGGCCACCCTGCGCGAAGCGGGCCACCCGGTCCGCTGACGCGGCCCCGGAGGGCTCAGCCGAGCGGCTGCGCGAGCTGTATGAGGTTGCCGACGGTGTCGTCCAGCACGGCCGTCAGCACCGGCCCCTGCGCCGTGGGCGGCTGGGTGAACCTCACGCCCAGCCCGCTCAGCCGCTCGTACTCGGCCCCCAGGTCGTCCACCCCGAGGACGATGCACGGCAGCCCGGCCTCCCGCAGCCCCTTGCGGTACTCCTCCGCCACCGGGCTGTCCCCGGGCTCCAGCAACAGCTCCACGTCCTGGCCGGGCGCGGCCACCGTGATGAAGCGCGCCTCACCCAGATCGAGGTTCGTCCGCGTCTCGAAGCCGAGCACGTCCGTGTAGAAGGCGTGGGCCTTCTCCTCGTCGTCGACGTACACGCTGGTCATCGCGATCCTGATCATCGTGATCCTCCTGCCCGGCTGCGCACGAGCCGCGTACGTCCGATGATGCCCGCCCCCACTGACAACGGCCGGTCCAGCCCGGCCCGCCCCGGCGAATCCCGGATGGTCGCCCCGCCGTCCGCACGCCGGGCCGCTGCCTGGCGCACACGGCCGGGTGCCGTCCGCACGCCGGGCCGCCGCCTGGCGTACACGGCCGGGTGCCGTCCGCACGCCGGGCCGCTGCCGGACGCATACCGGCCGGCTGCCGTTCGCCGGGCACGCCGGACAGTGGGCGCGGGAGCCGCGGTGTGCCGCACGCCGGGCACGCACGGGGCCGGACAGCGGGCGCGGTCGCCGTCGTGACCTCGCCCGCGTAGCGCAATCCACCGTGGCGGCGGGGCGGCCCTCCCGGCCGGGGTCCTGACGCGGCTGAGCGGCGCCCTCGGCGGCGGTCGGCCCGCGAGTTCCGCCCGCGCTCGGTCCGTACCGCACGCAGCGCCCTGTGCGCCGCCGGTGCGGCCCCGACCAGAGGCGCCCCGGCCAGAGACGGCCCCGACAGAGGCGCCCCGGCCCTAGATCCCCAGCTGCTTCGCCCCGTGCAGTCGCTCCACGGCGTCCTTGTCGCCCTCCACCTCGACGTTCGCCGCGTCCTGCCGGCCGAACGCGAACATCGTCAGCTCGCCCGGCTCACCCGTCACCGTCACCACCGGCGTACCCCGGCGCGCGACCGTCGTCTGGCCGTTGGGGCGGCGCAGGACCAGGCCGACGGGGACCTTCCGGCACAGCATGCGGGCCGCCTTCTCCAGGCGTACCCACAGGGCCTCCGCGAAGACCGGGTCCAGCTCGCGGGCCGTCCAGCCCTGCTGCGCCCGGCGGACGTCCTCGGCGTGCACGTAGAACTCGACCGTGTTGGCGCCCTCGTCGACCTGCTTGATCGCGTACGGGGACATCCGGGGCGGGCCCGTACGGATCAGCTGGATCAGTTCCTCGTAGGGCTTGGACGCGTACTCCGCCTGCACCTGCTCCAGGCGCCCCCGCAGCGGACCCAGCAGTATTCCCGCCGCCGCGTCCGGGCGGCGCTCGCGCACCACCACATGGGCCGCCAGGTCGCGGGTCTTCCACCCCTCGCACAGGGTCAGGGCATCGGGGCCCGCCGCCTCCAAGAGGTCGGCGAGCAGGAGCCGTTCACGCTTGGCATGGGTCGACATGGAGGCCAGCGTACGGCCGCACGGTCCGGTCCGCCCAGTGGACGCACCACCGGGAACACCTCGCCGTCACGGCACAATGGCGACATGACCAGCAACCTTGACCCGGCCATCGCCGCCCGTCTCAAGCGCAGCCCCGACGGGCTGGTCCCGGCCATCGCCCAGCAGTACGACACCGGCGAGGTGCTCATGCTGGGCTGGATGGACGACGAGGCCCTGCACCGCACGCTCACCACCGGCCGCTGCACCTACTGGTCCCGCAGCCGCCAGGAGTACTGGGTCAAGGGCGACACCTCCGGCCACGTCCAGCACGTCAAGTCCGTCGCCCTCGACTGCGACGCCGACACCGTCCTGGTCAAGGTCGACCAGGTGGGGGCCGCCTGCCACACCGGCGCCCGCACCTGCTTCGACGCCGACGTACTGCCGCTGGGAAAGTAGGCGACCATGGATCTCGAGACCTTCCGCAAGCTGGCGGCCGACCGCCGCGTCATCCCCGTCAGCCGCCGCCTCCTCGCGGACGGCGACACCCCGGTCGGCCTCTACCGCAAGCTCGCCGCCGAACGCCCCGGCACCTTCCTCCTGGAATCCGCCGAGAACGGCCGCTCCTGGTCGCGGTACTCGTTCATCGGTGTCCGCAGCGCCGCCACGCTCACCGCCCGTGACGGCCAGGCCCACTGGCTCGGCACCCCGCCCGTCGGCGTGCCCGTGGACGGCGACCCCCTCAAGGCGCTGCGCGCCACCGTGGAGGCCCTCCACACTCCCCCTATGCCTGGCGGCATGGGAGGTACCCCCACGCGCGACCTCGCCTCCGGGATGCCGCCCTTCACCGGCGGCATGGTCGGCTACCTCGGGTACGACATCGTGCGCCGCCTGGAGCGCATCGGCGACCACGGCAAGGACGACCTCCGCCTGCCCGAGCTGACCATGCTGCTCACCTCGGACCTCGCCGTCCTGGACCACTGGGACGGCACGGTGATGCTCATCGCCAACGCCATCAACCACAACGACCTCGACACGGGCGTCGACGAGGCGTACGCGGACGCCGTCGCCCGCCTCGACGCCATGGCCGCCGACCTCGCGAAGCCGCTGGCGACGGAGCCCGCCGCCCTGCCGCCCTCCGAGCTCCCGCCGTACACCGCCCTGTGGGGCGGCCAGGCCTACCAGGACGCCGTCGAGGACATCAAGGAGCGCATCCGGGCGGGTGAGGCCTTCCAGGTGGTGCCCTCGCAGCGCTTCGAGACCCCCTGCACGGCGAGCGCCCTGGACGTCTACCGGGTGCTGCGGGCCACCAACCCGTCCCCGTACATGTACCTCTTCCGCTTCGACGGTTTCGACGTCGTGGGGTCCAGCCCCGAGGCCCTAGTCAAGGTCGAGGACGGGCACGCCATGGTCCACCCGATCGCCGGCACGCGCCCGCGTGGCGCCACCCCGCAGGAGGACCAGGCCCTCGCCGACGAGTTGATCGCCGACCCCAAGGAGCGCGCCGAGCACCTGATGCTCGTCGACCTCGGCCGCAACGACCTGGGGCGCGTCTGCGAACCCGGCTCCGTCGAGGTCGTCGACTTCATGTCGATCGAGCGGTACTCGCACGTCATGCACATCGTCTCGACCGTCACCGGCCGCGTCGCCGAGGGCCGCACCGCCTTCGACGTCCTGACCGCCTGCTTCCCCGCCGGAACCCTCTCCGGCGCCCCCAAGCCGCGCGCCATGCAGATCATCGACGAGCTCGAGCCGACCCGGCGCGGGCTGTACGGAGGCTGCGTCGGCTACCTGGACTTCGCCGGCGACTCCGACACCGCCATCGCGATCCGCACCGCCCTGCTGCGCGACGGCACGGCGTACGTTCAGGCCGGCGCGGGGGTCGTCGCCGACTCCGATCCGGTCGCCGAGGACACCGAGTGCCGCAACAAGGCGGCCGCCGTCCTCCGCGCCGTACACACCGCCAACCGGATGAACGGCGCATGACGGCATAAGGGATAGTGGTTGCGTGAGTGCCGCATCCGTACCCCAGCCCCGTGCCACCCGCGCGGACGAGACGGCGGCCGCCTCCGGCGGCCGCCGTAGCCTCGCCGCAGCCCTCCTCCTCGGCGCCGTGGGCGCGGCCGTCGTGCTGCTCGCCTCCGGCCAGACCTGGGCCCAGGGCACGGTCGCCGTCGGCGGCGGCACCGTACCGCTCGACGCCGCGGGCGGTGACGTGACCGGCGTACCCACCGCCCTCGCCGTCGTGGGCCTGGCGGCCCTCGTCGCCGTCTTCGCGGTACGCCGCGCGGGCCGGTACGTCGTGTCGCTGCTGCTCACCCTGAGCGGGGCGGGCGCGGCCGTCGCCGCGTACCTGGGCGCCTCCGACAGCGCGGCGCTCGACGAGAAGGCCGCCACCACCACCGGCGACGCCGCGGCCCGGGTAGAGGCCCTCACGCACACCGCCTGGCCCTACGTCACGGCCGCCGGCGCCCTGCTGATCCTCCTCGCCGGGCTGCTCGCCCTCCGCCACGGCCGGACCTGGCCCGCCATGTCCGGGCGGTACGAGCGCGACGGCGGCCCCCGGCCGCGCAAGTCCGGCCGCGCGGCCGGACCCGCCGACCCGGACCGGCCCGAGGACCTGTGGAAGGCGCTGGACCGTGGCGAGGACCCCACGCGCGACGCCTGACGGGTTGCCCTGCCGCTGATCCGGGTGACCCCCGGATCACCCCGCACGCGCGCGTGCGGGACAATGACGCTGAGCGTCCGCACCCGGCGGGGCCGTACACAGAGCAACAGCAACGAGGAGCAATTCATGGCGGGCAGCGACCACGGACACACCCCGGCCGCCTGGACCGGAGTCACCATCTCCTTCATCGGCTTCTGCGTCGCCGGTGCTTTCATGGTGGCGGCCAACCCGCTCGGCTTCTGGGCGGGCACGGCCGTCATCCTGCTCGGCGGTGTCGTCGGATTCGCGATGAAGCTCGCCGGCCTCGGCCAGAAGCCGTCGCCGGAGCTGGACCGGGCGCGTGAAGAGGCCGCCCGCAAGGACCACACGCCGGAGACCGCCCGCGCGGACGTCCACGCCTGACCCGTCCGGGCGCATCCACGGCACGAGGCGCGGTCCGGCACCAGCCGGGCTGCGCCTTCACGCATGACCGGCGACAATCACCCGGTGGACCCCAACCCGCCCCCGCCCCCACCCGCCGCCTCCACCCCGCCGGAGCCCGGCGCGCCCCCGCCCATGGCCCCCGACGCCCCCGCCCCCGCGCAGGGCACCGGCTCCCGCGCGTACACGACGCACAAGGCGCCGCCCATGGGGCCGCCCATGGGACCGCCCATGGGGCCCGCCCCCGCCCCGGCGCAAGGCACCGGTTCCGGCACGTGCGAGACCCACGTGGTGCCGGGCACCGGCCGCCGCCCGCCTGCGTACACGGGGCCGGCCGGAGGGGGGTTCCGCGCGGCGGCGCCGCCGCCCCACGTCCCGCCGTCACTCGTGCGGCGGCTGGCGCCGCCCCTGGGGGTGCTCGCCGCGGTCGCCGGGGGGTTCGCGTACGTAGGGGCGGTCGATCCGAACGAGCCCGGGCACTACCCGGTCTGCCCACTGCTGCGCTTCACCGGTATCCTCTGCCCCGGATGCGGCGGACTGCGCAGCGCCCACGCGTTCATCCACGGCGACCTGGCCACCGCCCTCGGCGCGAACGCGTTCGCCGTCGCCGGGTACGTGATCTTCGCGGTGGCGATGGTGTTCTGGCTGGTGCGCGCCGTCCGGGGAGTGCCCGTACGGATCACCCTCCGGCCCGCCTGGTGGTGGTCGGCCGGAGCATTGCTGGCGGTGTTCTCCGTCGTCCGAAACCTTCCGTTGGGCTCCGCTCTCGCCCCGTGAAACCCCAGGTCAGTGCGGTGTGGTCGGGCGGATGAAGACTCTTGGCCCCGGTACGGATACCATCAAGGTGACTGATCCTGAATCCAACGTCACCGTCCCGGAAGGGGGCCTCTCGCGTGAGTGTGCTCGACGAGATCATCGAAGGCGTTCGCGCCGACCTCGCAGAGCGACAGGCGCGGGTGTCCCTCGACGAACTCAAGGAGCGGGCGGCCAAGGCGCCCCAGGCCAAGGACGGCGCTGCCGCGCTGCGTGGCGACGGCGTCAAGGTCATCTGCGAGGTGAAGCGCTCCAGCCCCTCCAAGGGCGCGCTCGCCGCGATCGCGGACCCCGCGGGGCTCGCCGCGGACTACGAAGCGGGCGGTGCCGCCGTCATCTCCGTACTGACCGAGCAGCGGCGCTTCGGCGGCTCCCTCGCCGACCTCGAAGCGGTGCGCGCCAAGGTCGACATCCCCGTCCTGCGCAAGGACTTCATCGTCACCGCCTACCAGCTCTGGGAGGCCAGGGCGTACGGCGCCGACCTCGCCCTGCTGATCGTCGCCGCCCTGGACCAGCCCGCCCTGGAGTCGCTGATCGAGCGGGCCGAGTCCATCGGCCTCACCCCGCTGGTCGAGGTGCACGACGAGGAAGAGGTCGAGCGGGCCGTCGACGCGGGCGCCCGCGTCATCGGCGTCAACGCGCGCAACCTGAAGACCCTCAAGGTGGACCGCTCCACCTTCGAGCGGGTCGGTCCTGAGATCCCCGCCGGCATCGTGAAGATCGCCGAGTCCGGCATCCGCGGCCCGCACGACCTGATCGCGTACGCCAATGCCGGTGCCGACGCCGTGCTCGTCGGCGAGTCCCTGGTCACCGGGCGCGACCCCAAGTCGGCCGTGGCCGACCTGGTCGCCGCCGGCGCCCACCCGGCCCTCCGGCACGGACGGGGCTGAGCCTCCCCCATGACCGCGGTCCGCCCTCGCGTCTGCGCCGCCCCGGCGCCGCACCGCACGCCGCCGCGTGCCGTGCCGCCGGGCGCCGCAGCGCGCCCGCGGACAAGCCGTCCCACGGCTTTGGCGACCGCTGTCGCGGAGGCCGCCGTCGCCGGCGGTGCCTCCGCGGTCAGCGGGACCGCCACCGGTATGGCGGCCACGGACACGGCCGCGACCCCGGCCACGCGCGCGTGCGTGGCCTCCGCGACGGCGGGACGCGTCTGCCGCCCCTACGCGGCGGACCTCCTCACCGGCGTGCACGCCGTCCCTGACGCCTACGCCCGCCTCGCCCGCGGCTGCCGTCCGCGCGGCTGCCGGGCCCCGGCGCGGCGCGTGCACGGGCGCCGCGTCCGGTACGTCATCGGCGACGAGCCCGGCCAGGTCAACGGCATGCGATGGCGGGCGCGCACCGCGCGCCTCCGCCACCGCTGAATCCACCCCCCGTCCCGACGGACGGGGTGGGCAGCGGTCGACCGGTGGCGTCGGCGCTTACCGTGACCACCGTCAAGCCGAGACATCCGGGGGCGAACGCCGCCCCCGTAGAGGAGCATGTCGCATGCCCAGCGAGTTCTTCATTCCCGATCCCCAGGGCCAGGTCCCGAACGCCGAGGGCTACTTCGGCGCCTACGGCGGCAAGTTCATCCCCGAGGCGCTCGTCGCCGCGGTCGACGAGGTGGCCGTCGAGTACGACAAGGCCAAGAACGACCCCGCGTTCGCCGCCGAGCTCGACGACCTGCTGGTCAACTACACCGGCCGGCCGAGCGCCCTCACCGAGGTGCCCCGGTTCGCCGAGCACGCGGGCGGTGCCCGGGTCTTCCTCAAGCGCGAGGACCTCAACCACACCGGCTCGCACAAGATCAACAACGTGCTCGGTCAGGCCCTGCTCACCAAGCGCATGGGCAAGACCCGCGTCATCGCCGAGACCGGCGCCGGACAGCACGGCGTGGCCACCGCCACGGCCTGCGCCTTGTTCGGCCTCGAATGCACCATCTACATGGGCGAGATCGACACCCAGCGCCAGGCGCTGAACGTCGCCCGGATGCGGATGCTCGGCGCCGAGGTCATCCCCGTCAAGTCCGGCAGCCGCACCCTCAAGGACGCCATCAACGAGGCGTTCCGCGACTGGGTCGCCAACGTCGACCACACGCACTACCTCTTCGGCACGGTCGCCGGACCGCACCCCTTCCCCGCCATGGTGCGCGACTTCCACCGCGTCATCGGGGTCGAGGCCCGCCGCCAGATCCTTGAGCGGGCCGGCCGGCTGCCCGACGCGGCCGTCGCCTGCGTCGGCGGTGGCTCCAACGCCATCGGCCTCTTCCACGCGTTCATCGAGGACGCCGACGTACGCCTGGTGGGCTGCGAGCCCGCCGGACACGGCGTCGAGACCGGCGAGCACGCGGCCACGCTCACCGCCGGCGAGCCCGGCATCCTGCACGGCTCCCGTTCGTACGTCCTCCAGGACGACGAGGGCCAGATCACCGAGCCGTACTCGATCTCCGCCGGCCTGGACTACCCGGGCATCGGCCCGGAGCACTCGTACCTCAAAGACAGCGGCCGCGGCGAGTACCGCGCGGTGACCGACGACGCGGCCATGCAGGCGCTGCGCCTGCTGTCCCGCACCGAGGGCATCATCCCGGCCATCGAGTCGGCCCACGCACTGGCCGGCGCCCTGGAACTCGGGCGGGAACTCGGCAAGGACGGCCTCATCGTGGTCAACCTGTCGGGCCGCGGCGACAAGGACATGGACACCGCCGCGCGCTACTTCGGCCTGTACGGCACCGACGCCGCCCCGGTCGAGGCCGACGCCTCCGCCGACGACGGCGCCGCCGAGATCCAGACGGACACCGACATCCAGGGGGGAACCAAGTGAGCGGCAACATCCAACTCCTCAGCGACACCCTGGAGCAGGCCAAGGCCGAGAACCGGGCCGCGCTCATCGCGTACCTCCCGGCCGGATTCCCGACCGTGGACGGCGGGATCGAGGCCGTCAAGGCCGTCTTCGACGGCGGCGCCGACGTCGTCGAGGTCGGCCTGCCGCACAGCGACCCGGTGCTGGACGGCCCGGTCATCCAGACCGCCGACGACATCGCGCTGCGCGGCGGCGTGAAGATCGCCGACGTCATGCGCACGGTCCGCGAGGCGCACGAGGCCACCGGCAAGCCGGTCCTCGTCATGACGTACTGGAACCCCATCGACCGGTACGGCATCGAACGCTTCACCGCCGAACTCGCGGAGGCGGGCGGCGCCGGCTGCATCCTGCCCGACCTGCCGGTCCAGGAGTCCGCCGTATGGCGCGAGCACGCCGAGAAGCACGGTCTGGCGACCGTCTTCGTCGTCGCGCCCAGCAGCAAGGACGAGCGGCTGGCCACCATCACGCGCGCGGGGAGCGGCTTTGTGTACGCCGCGTCCCTGATGGGCGTCACCGGTACCCGTGAGTCGGTCGGCGAACAGGCGGCCGACCTGGTGCGGCGCACCCGCGCCGCCTCCGAGCTGCCGGTCTGCGTCGGCCTCGGCGTCTCCAACGCCGAACAGGCCGCCGAGGTCGCCTCCTTCGCCGACGGCGTCATCGTCGGCTCCGCCTTCGTCAAGCGGATGCTCGACGCCGACGACCACGCCGCCGGTGTCGCCGCCGTACGGGAACTGGCGGGCGAACTCGCACGCGGGGTACGGCGAGTTTCGTAGCTCGTACGGGTGGAAGTGGACCGGGGAGGCGCGCGGGCGCCTCCCCGGTTCGTTGCTGTGGGCGTGAGCGAGAAGAACAGTGCAGGCAAGCGGAGCGCACGGATGCGGCTCCAGGAGGAACGCGAGCGGCAGAAGGCCCGCGACAAGCGCAGGCGCACGCTGATCGTCTCGGCGGCCGTCGTCGGCGTGCTCGGGCTGGCCGCGGTCGTCGGGCTCATCGCCGCCAACACCGGCGACAAGGGGGACAGCTCCGGCTCCGGCCCCGTCGCCGCCCCGACCGGCGCCACGGGCAAGGACCAGCCGGCGATCCCCGTCGGCGCCACCGACGCACCGTCCACGCTCACCATCTGGGAGGACTTCCGCTGCCCGGCCTGCGCCCAGTTCGAGAACGCCGTCCGGGACACCATCCACCAGCTGACCGACTCCGGGCAGATCAAGGTCGAGTACCACCTCGCCACGATCATCGACGGCAACATGGGCGGCAGCGGCTCGCTCAACGCGGCGAACGCCGCGGCGTGCGCCCAGGACGCCGGCAAGTTCGTGCCGTACCACGACGTGCTCTACCAGAACCAGCCTCCGGAGCCGGACGACGCCTTCGCCGACGACGCCAAGCTCTTCGAGCTGGCGGCGAAGGTGCCGGGCCTGGACAGCCCGGCCTTCCGCGCCTGCGTGTCGGAGGGCACGCACGACACCTGGGTGCGGAAGTCCAACGAGGCCTTCCGCAGCGGTGACTTCCGTGGCACACCGACCGTGCTGCTCAACGGAGAATCGATCTTCCCGGCGAAGGGCAACGAACGGATTTCCGTCGAGAACCTGAAGAAGTGGGTGGCCGAGGCGAACAAGGGCAAGAAGCCCGGCACGGCGTTCCCGTCCCCGGCCGCTCCGGCCACGCCCCCGGCCCCCGCGTCTCCCACGGGGCGCTGAGCACGCTGTTATGCACTCTTTGCCGGGCGGGTTGCCCCGTCTCCCGCCCGGCAGGGTAGCGTCGGTCCTGCCATGGACCTTGCCTACATTCCCAGCCCGTCGACCGGTGTCTTCTACCTCGGACCGGTTCCGCTGCGCGGCTATGCCTTCTGCATCATCATCGGTGTCTTCGTCGCCGTCTGGTACGGCAACAAGCGCTGGCTCGCCCGGGGCGGCAAAGCCGGCACCGTGGCCGACATCGCCGTGTGGGCGGTGCCCTTCGGCCTCGTCGGCGGCCGGCTGTACCACGTCATCACCGATTACCAGCTGTACTTCAGCGAGGGTGAGAACTGGGTCGACGCCTTCAAGATCTGGGAGGGCGGCCTCGGCATCTGGGGCGCGATCGCGCTGGGCGCGGTCGGCGCCTGGATCGGCTGCCGGCGCCGGGGCATCCCGCTGCCGGCGTACGCGGACGCCATCGCGCCCGGCATCGCCTTCGCCCAGGCGATCGGACGCTGGGGCAACTGGTTCAACCAGGAGCTGTACGGCAGGCCCACCGACCTGCCCTGGGCGCTGGAGATCAGCGCGGGCACCGACCGCGAGGCCGGGCTCTACCACCCGACGTTCCTGTACGAGTCGCTCTGGTGCGTCGGCGTCGCCCTGCTGGTGATCTGGGCGGACCGCAGGTTCAGGCTGGGCCACGGCCGGGCGTTCGCGCTGTACGTCGCGGCGTACTGCGCGGGGCGCGGCTGGATCGAGTACATGCGCGTCGACGAGGCGCACCACATCCTGGGCCTCCGGCTCAACGTGTGGACCGCGATCCTGGTCTTCGTGCTGGCAGTGACGTACATCGTCGTCTCGTCGCGGACGCGGCCGGGGCGCGAGGAGGTCGTGGAGCCGGCGGTGCTCGCGGACGCGGCGAAGGCGGACGCGGCGAAGGCGGATGCGGCGAAGACGGACGACGCGAAGACGGACGACGCGGAGACGGACGCGGCGGAGGCGGACGCGGCGGCGGCCAAGGCGGATGCCGGGGCGACCGGGGTGGCCGACTCGGCGGGGCCGGTCGACGACGGCGACGCGGGCACGTCCGAGGCCGATGCGGGTGCGAAGCCGGAGTCGGCGGAGAAGAGCTGACCCGTACGTGGTGCGAGGCGGCCGTCGGGACCAGGAGGTTCCGGCGGCCGCCTCGTTTTCATGTGCGGTGGGCCCTGGCCAGGGACAGGGTGCGGTGGGCGGCCGCGACGACCGCCGCGTCGACGAACCGGCCGTCCGGGAGGGCCAGCGCGCCGGCGTCGGTGGCGGCCGCCTTGACGATCTCCTCCGCCGCCGCGATCTCCTCGGGGGCCGGCAGGTACACCTGCTCGATGACCGGCAGCTGGCGGGGGTGGATGGCGGCCCGGCCGAGGAATCCCAGCGCGCGGCCGTGGGCGCACGACGCGGCGAGGCCGTCGAGGTCACGGATGTCCGGGTGGACGGACTGCGCGGGCGGCGGGAGGCTCGCGGCGCGGGCGGCCACCACGACGCGGCTGCGTGACCAGTCGAGCCCGCTGTCGTCGCGTACGCCCAGGTCGGCGCGGAGGTCCGCCTCGCCGATGGCGATGCCGCGGACGGCCGGGTGGGCGGTGGCGATGGTGTGGGCGCGCTCGATGGCCAGGGCGGATTCGAGCAGCGCGTGCAGCGGGACCGCTGGTGCGAGGGCCGCGATCCGCTGAATGTCAGTGCCGTGTGTCACCTTGGGGATACGCAGAGCAGCGAGGCCGGGCAGGGGGGCCAGAGCTGTGATGGCCGTGGTGTCGTGCGCGCTGGGGAGGCGGACATGGATCGGTACGGGGTGGGGCGAGGAGAGCAGGTCGGTCGTGGCGGCCAGGGCGTACGCCTTGCGGTCCGGGGGCACCGCGTCCTCCAGATCGACGATCACGACGTCGGCGCCGGACGCGAGGGCCTTCGCGACGACGTCGGGGCGGTCGCCGGGGGCGTACAGCCAGGTCAGGGGCCAGGTGACCGGGGTGGGGGGAGGGGAGGTCATAGCGCGCCCTCGGAGCGCAGGGCGGCGATCTCGGCCCGGGTCAAACCGAGTTCGGTGAGGACCGCGTCCGTGTCGGCGCCGTGGGGGCGGCCGGCCCAGCGGATGGCGCCGGGGGTCTCGGAGAGGCGGAAGAGGACGTTCTGCATACGGAGCGGACCGAGTTCGGGGTCGGGGACTTCGGTGACCGTGTCCAGCGCCTGGTACTGGGGGTCCGCCATGACGTCGCGGATGTCGTAGACCGGGGCGATCGCCGCCTCGGCCTTCTCGAAGGCCGCCATGGCCTCGTCTCGGGTGTGCCGGGCGATCCAGCTGCCGACCGCTTCGTCGAGGACGTCCGCGTGTTGGGCGCGGGTGGTGCCTTCGGCGAACCAGGGCTCGGTGATCAGGTCGGGGCGGCCGACCAGGCGCATCACGCGCTCCGCGATGGACTGGGCGGAGGTGGAGACGGCCAGCCACATGCCGTCGGCGGTGCGGTAGGTGTTGCGGGGGGCGTTGTTGCGGGAGCGGTTGCCGGTGCGGGGCTGGACGTAGCCGAGCTGGTCGTACCAGAGCGGTTGCGGGCCGAGGACGGAGAGGATCGGTTCGATGATCGCCATGTCGATGACCTGGCCGTGGCCGGTGGTGGTGCGGGCGTGGAGGGCCGTCATCACCGCGTACGCGGTGGCCAGGGCCGCGATGGAGTCGGCGAGACCGAAGGGAGGGAGCGTGGGCGGGCCGTCGGGTTCGCCGGTGATTGCCGCGAAGCCGCTCATGGCCTCGGCGAGCGTGCCGAAACCGGGGCGGCGGGCGTACGGGCCGTACTGGCCGAAGCCGGTGACGCGGGCCAGGACCAGTTGGTCATTGGCGGCGGAGAGGTCGGGCCAGCCGAGCCCCCACTTCTCCAGGGTGCCGGGGCGGAAGTTCTCGACGACGACGTCGGTGGTGGCGGCGAGGCGGAGCAGGGTGTCCCGGCCGCCCGGGGTGGACAGGTCGAGGGTGATGGTGCGCTTGTTGCGGCCGAGCAGCTTCCACCACAGTCCGACGCCGTTCTTGGCGGGGCCGTGGCCCCGGGACGGGTCGGGCTTGCGGGGGTGCTCGATCTTGATGACGTCGGCGCCGAAGTCGCCGAGCATGGTCGCCGCCAGAGGGCCGGCGAAGAGGGTGGCGAGATCCAGGACGCGCACGTCCTGGAGGGGAGGAGTCCTCGGAGCGGTGGTGGTCATAGGGCGTCGATCTCCGTGCGGTACGGCATCGAGGAGGTGGCACCGGGGCGCTGGACGGACAGCGCCGCCGCCGACGAGGCCCAGGTGAGGGCGTCGGGTACGGGCCTGCCCTCGGTGAGCGCGACGGCCAGGGCGCCGACGAAGGTGTCGCCCGCGGCGGTGGTGTCGACGGCCTTGACCCGGGGAGCGGGGACCGTGACGGGGGCGGCGCCCCGGGCCGCGTAGAGGCTGCCGGACGCGCCGAGGGTGACGACGACCTCGGGGACGTGCCGGAGCAGTTCCTCGGCGGCCGCGTGCGGGTCGGCGAGGCCGGTGAGGGCCGCGGCCTCGTGCTCGTTGGGCACCACCAGGTCGGTGGCGGCGAGCAGTTCGGGAGGCAGGGGTTGAGCGGGGGCGGGGGTGAGGATCGTACGGACGCCATGGCGGCGGGCGGCTTCGGCGCCGGCGGTGACGGCGGAGAGGGGGAGTTCGAGCTGGAGCAGCAGGGCGTGGGCGGTGGCGATGAGCGTTTCGTCGCCGGGGGAGAGGGAGGTGACGGTGCCGTTGGCGCCGGGGATGACGACGATCGCGTTGCTGCCCTCGTCGTCGACGACGATGTGGGCGGTGCCGGAGGGGCCGTCGACGGTGCGGAGGAGGTCGGTGTCGACGCCGGCGGCGGTGAGGCCGGCCCGGAGCCGGGTGCCGAACTCGTCGGAGCCGACGGCGCCGATCATCGACACCTCGGCGCCGGCGCGGGCGGCGGCGACGGCCTGGTTGGCGCCCTTGCCGCCGGGGATCGTACGGAACTCTCGTCCCGTGACGGTCTCGCCGAGCTTGGGGGCACGGCTCACATAGGCGACGAGGTCCATGTTGGTGCTGCCGAGCACCGCGATATGGGTCATGGGCGGTGTGCCTCCTGGTGAGTGAGCCGGTGGGTGAGTTCGGCGAGCGTGTCGAAGCCGACGCCGTCGAAGGTGTGGACGGAGGTGGCGAGGCGGTTCTTGAGGGGGGAGGTCCAGCGGTCGGGGATCCGGTCGGGGCGGCCGGCGAGGAGACCGGCGACGGAGCCGGCGGTGGCGCCGTTGGAGTCGGTGTCCCAGCCGCCGGAGACGGCACGGCAGATGGAGAGGGTGAAGTCGCCGTCGGCGTGGGTGAGCGCGGCGGCGAGGAGGGCGGTGTTCGGGACGACATGTACCCAGTGGTAGGAGCCGTAGGCGGCGTGGAGCCGGTCGGCGACGGTGTCGAAGTCGGGGTTGGCGTGGGCCGCCGCGATGCCGAAGCGGACCGCGCGGGCCAGGCGTGAGTCGGGCGGTACGACCGTCAGCCCGGCGGCGAGCGCCTGGTGGACGTCGGCGGTGCCGGAGGCGGCGGTCGCGATGACGGCCGCGGTGAACATCGCGCCGTACACGCCGTTGGCGGTGTGGGTGAGCGTGGCGTCCCGGTGGGCCTGCTCGGCGGCCGCGGCCGGGTCGCCCGGGTGGGTCCATCCGTGGACGTCCGCGCGGATCTGGGCGCCGATCCACTCGCGGAACGGGTTGCGATGGGTCGCGGTGAGCGGCGGTTCGATGCCGGAGAGGAGGTTGCGGTAGGCGACGCGTTCGGCGGTGAAGGTGCGGCCGGCCGGAAGCTCGTCCAGCCAGAGGCGGGCGACGTCGGCGGTGGTGAAGCCGGGGCCGTACCGCTGGAGGAGCAGCAGGTTGAGAAGGGGGTAGTTGAGGTCGTCGTCCTCGGGCATGCCGTCGATGTTCTCGGCGAGCGAGGTGGCGGCGGAGCGGCGGTTCCAGGGGTGCGCGGCGGCGAGCGCCGGGGGCACGCCCTTGGCGGTGAACCAGGAGGTGAGCGGCCAGTTCCCGGTGGCGCGGGCGAGGGCCCGGATGGCGGAGAGGGGGAGTTTCTCGACGGGCTTGCCGAGCAGGCACCCGGCGGCGCGGCCGAGCCAGGCGGCATGCAGCCGGGCGCCGAGCCCGGGCGCGACGGCCACTGGTGCGGGTGGGGGATCCACCCGGGGCGATGCGCCCGCCGCCCGTACACCCTCCGGGGCGGGATGTGGGGTGCGGGCCAGGGTCGGGGCGGGCGGGGGGCCGGTCTGGTCGAGCGGTGCGCCTGGGGCCTGTGCTCCCTGTGGGGCGGGGTGAGAGGCGTTGGCGGGCGCTGAGGCCGGCGGCGGGCCGGACTCGTGGGGCGATGGGCGGGGCGTGTGGCCCCCGGCCGATGAGCGGGGCGGCGCGGTGGTGAGTGTTGCGGCGCCGCCCACCGGCGCCTGCGGCGCGGCGGCCGAGGTCGGTGGTTGTGGCGGGCCCGCGGTTCCCGGCGGGGCGCCGCACGCCCGTACGCCGTGCGGCGGCGTGGGGCTTGGAGCGGTGGCTGGGCGGTGCTCGGCCGGGGCCGGTGGGGGGTCTTCGTCGGGCGGCGCTCCGGGCGGGGCGGCCGGTGGGGTGTCGTGGTGGGCGCCGGGCCAGTGGGGGCACAGGCGCCTGATGTGGGGGAGGGAGGTGGGTTCGGTGGGGGACAACGGGGAGGGGAGGGCGGCCAGTTCGTCCAGGAGGTGCTCCGCGAGGCCGCGGAGGTGCGGGGGCGCGGGGCAGGGGGAGGCGCCGGCCGCCGTGGGGGCGGGGGTGCCGCCGGCGGCGCGCCAGCGTGCCTTGATGGCCGAGGCGTCGCGGCCGTCCTCCGTGGCCTGGCCCAGTTCGTGGCCGATCAGGTCCTCGGGCTGGACCCAGGTGAGCCGCACGTTCACCGGGGCACTCCGGTGGCGGGGGAGAGGGCGACGAACGCCCGCTCGTGGGCGCGGCGGCGGGCCGTGTCGCGCATGAAAATCTCATGGGTGACGTCGGCCAGCACCGCCGCCGGGGCGTGCAGGTCGAGGCGGCTGGCCTCGGCGACCTGTTTCGCCCAGCCGGCGGGGATGGCCGCCTCGCCGTGCAGGGCGCCCGCGATCGCGCCCGCCATGGTGGCGATCGAGTCGCAGTCCCGTCCGTAGTTGACGGCACCCAGCACCGTACGGCGGTAGTCGCCCTCGCCGACCAGCAGCATGCCGAGGGCGATCGGGAGTTCCTCGATGGCGTGCAGCCGGGAGGGGCGGCGCGCGCCGAGGGAGGGGGAGCGGTAGTCGGGGCCGACCGTGTCGAAGGGGGTGATGGCCTCGCGGAGGGGGCGGAGAGCGGACTCGAAGTCCGTGTGGCGCGAGGCCATTTCGGCCACCGCCTCGATGGCCGACCGGGTGCCGTCCTTGGCGAGGGTGACGGCCGTGTCGACGACGGTGACCGGAGTCGCGCCCGGCAGGCAGGCCGCGGCGACCGCCGCCGCGAACACGCCGGCCGCCTCACGGCCGTACGAGGACTGGTGCGGAGCGGCGACTTCGAGGGCCTCGGTGTAGGCGGCGGCCGGGTTCGCTGCGTTGACCAGGCCGACCGGTGCCATGTACATCGCGGCGCCGCAGTTGACGATGTTTCCGTTGCCCGCCTCGCGCGGGTCGACGTGGCCGTAGTGGAGGCGGGTCACCAGCCACTTCTCGGCGAAGAAGAGCCGCTGGAGGGGCAGCGCCTCGGTTTCGAGTTCGGGGATCCAGCGGGGAGTGGAGATCAGGTCGGGTACGAGATGGCCGGCGACGGCGTACGCGTCGAGGTGGTCGCGGACCGTGTCGTACACCCGGATCAGCGCGTGGGTCATGAGGGTGTCGTCGGTGACGTGTCCGTCGCCCTTGTGGTACGGGGCGATGGGGCGGGCGGTGCGCCAGTCGTCGCCGTTCCAGGGGCCGACGATGCCGGTCACACGGCCGCCGTGGCGTTCGGCGATCTGGTCGGGGGTGTAGCCCTCGACGGCGCCGCCGAGGGCGTCACCGATGGCTGCTCCGACGAGGCTGCCGGTGATCCGGTCCTCGAGTGTAGGTTTCGGCGTCATGTCGGAATTGTCCACCCGGGGTGGCGAGTTCCGTGTGTGCGAGCTGCTCGGCGAGTTCCACGAGGTCGGTGCCCGCGAGGCGGGGCAGAGCGCAGCCCGCGAGGGTGCGGCAGGCGTCGCGCCAGGTGGCGGGGACGCCGGCGCCGCCGCTGAGGGCGCCGGTCAGGGCGCCGGCGAGGGCGGGTGCGGAGTCCGCCACGCGGGAGAGGCAGGCGGCGGCCGGTACCGCCTCGGTGACCCTGCCGTGGGCGGCGGTGGCGAGCGCGAGGGCGACCGGGACGGTCTCGGCGGCGGCGATGCCGTAGCTGTAGACGTGGTCGACGATCTGGTGCTCCAGGAGCGGGACCAGCTCGAAGGCGCTGCCGGCGGCGCGGGCGAGTTTGGTGGCGTGCCGGGCGTTGCGGCCGATCTCGGTGGCGGGCGGGAGCTGGTCGAGCGCGGCGCCCACGGCGTCGTCGACGTCCGCCCCGCCGAGGGCCGCGGCGACGGCGGCGGCCATGGCGCGGGCGCCGTGCACGCCGTCGCCGTCCTGGGTGTACCGGGCGTCGAACTCGGCGAGTTCGGCGGCGGCGCGGGGGTCGCCCGGGTGGGCGACAGCGAGGACGGCGGCGCGGACGCAGGCGGCGTCGTCGAAGTAGTGCGGGTTGTCGTGGCCGGTTGCGGGCGGGCGCAGACCGGTGGCGAGGTTGCCGAGGCCGGCGCGTACGGAGATGCGGGCGCGGAGGGGGAGGACGGCGGACTCGACCTCGGGGGCGCGGTCGGAGGCCGCGGCGATCTCGGCGGCGAGGGAGTTCCAGGCGAGGTCGACGGCGGCGCACATGCGGCGGGCGGGAGGGAGGGAGCGGAAGAGGTCGCCTGCGGCGGTGAGCAGGGTCTCGGCGGTGAACACCGCCCACTCGGCGTCGTCGGACGGGCCGAGGCGAAGGGGCTCGGGGGGCTGGTTGAGGGCGATGGGGACGGGGAGGGTGGTGGTGGCGTTCTGCTCGGCGAACGTGTCCAGTTCGCGGGTGAGACGGCGGGTCCACTCGGGCATGCGGGCGGCGCGGTGCCGGGCGGCCGGCCATCCGGCGGCGTCCCCGGCGGCGAGACCGAGGAGGAGCCCTTCGACGCGGCGGGGTTCGCGGGGCCGGAAGGTTTCGGCCCGATGCGCGGCCCCCGGCTCCCGAGTCGGGGGCGGGGCCCCGGGGCCGGGGTGGTGGCCGGTGGTGTCGCTCTCGGGGTGCGGACGGGCCTCGTCGGGTGTGCAATCCGGGGCCCTTGGGGATGTGGGGGCGTGCCCGCCGTCCAGGTGCGGGGCCGTGGCGCCGGGCCCGAGGGCCCGCTCGGCGGTTCCCGTCCCGGGGTGTGCAGGGGGCCCGTGGGGTTCGGGGGCGGCTCCGGGTCCCGGCCCGGGCGCGGCGGCGGGGTTCGGCGTGTCCGTGGGTGTCGGCGCGGTGGGGCGAGGGGGCATCAGGGGACCTCCGTATCGTCGTACGGGGTGAGCAGCTCCGCGATGTCCAGGACGTGGTAGCCGCGCATCGAGGGCAGGCAGCTGCCGCGTACGGGGCCGATGGCGGCCGCCCAGTCCGGGGGGATCGCCCTCGCCCCGGTCATCGCGCCGGCCAGGGCGCCCGCCACCGCGGCCGTCGTGTCGGCGTCGCGGCCCATGTTGACGGCCGTGAGGACCGACGTACGGAAGTCGCCGCGGGCCGCCGCGAACGCGCCGAAGGCGAGGCCGACCGCTTCCGGGGCCAGGTCCGTCCACGGGTAGCCGCCGATGACCACCGCCGAGCGGACGGTCCGCTCCCGGACGAGCGGGTCGGGCTGGACGCGCTGGGCCGCGACGACCGCGCGGCGCATCGAGCGGGCCGTCCAGGAATCCATCGGCACCACCGACAGGGCGGCCGCGATGACCGAGGCGGGACCGGCGCCCGACATCGCCGCGGCGACGCCCGCCGCCACCGCCTGGCCCCCGTAGATGCCCTCACCGTCATGGCTGACCGTGCCGTCGATGGCGACCAGCCGCGCCGCCTCCGCCGGCCGCCCCGCCGCGAAGACCCCGAAGGGGGCCGCGCGCATGGCCAGGCCGTCGCTCCAGGCGTGCCGGTGCTGGGCCGAGATGGGGGCGGCCAGGCCCCGCCGGAGGTTCTCCAGCGTGCCGCGCTCGCTGAAGCCCGCGCCCCGGAACGGCCCCTCGTCGAGGTCGGCGATCCAGCGGTGCCACGCCTTCTCGACATGTGCGACGGTCAGGGCGGAGCCGTGCCGGGCCAGCAGGAGGCCGGAGAAGATCGCGTACTCGGTGTCGTCCGTGCCGGCCGGGTCCTCGCTGACGAACCCCTCGATACGGCCCCACCGGCGGCGGATCTCCGAGGGCCGCAGGTTCTCGGCGGGCGCCCCGAGCGCGTCCCCCACCGCCAGTCCCAGCAGGGCGCCCCGGGCGCGGTCGAGCAGGACCGCGCCATCGGACGCGAGCGGGGCGGGATCGCAGGCAATCGGCTCCATCGCGTGGCCCTTCCGTGCGCACCGGTCCGATTCCTGGATGTGTGCCACGTCAGGGAGCCCGGGCCGTCCGGGCGGGGCCAGCTTCACCCGGGTGCCTCAGCGCCCAGGCACGCCTTACTAAGTAAAGCCTGCCTTGCTGGCGCGCCCCTTACATCGCGCGTATTTTCGAGGGTGTTGGGGGGAGCGGGGTCACCCGGACCCGCTGCTGTACGCAAGGCGTAAGGGGAGAGCTGTGTCCATCATCGAGACCGAGGCGACGCTTCACGAGGCGCACCGCGACAACCACACCCACCGCGATGTGAACGGCGGCTGGCTGCGCCCCGCCGTCTTCGGCGCGATGGACGGTCTCGTGTCCAACCTGGCGCTCATGACCGGTGTGGCGGGCGGCGCGGTGTCCCAGCAGACCATCGTCATCACGGGGCTGGCCGGGCTCGCGGCCGGCGCGTTCTCCATGGCCGCCGGCGAGTACACCTCCGTGGCCTCGCAGCGCGAGCTGGTCCAGGCGGAACTGGACGTCGAGCGTCACCAGTTGCGCAAGCACCCGGTGGACGAGATGGAGGAGCTGGCCGCGCTGTACGTGGCGCGGGGCGTCGAGCCGCCGCTCGCCCGCGAGGTCGCCATGCAGCTGTCCAAGGACCCCGAGCAGGCGCTGGAGATCCACGCCCGCGAGGAGCTCGGCATCGACCCGGACGACCTGCCCTCGCCGATGGTCGCCGCGCTGTCGTCCTTCGGGTCGTTCGCGCTCGGCGCGATGCTGCCCGTCCTGCCGTATCTGCTGGGTGCCACCGCCCTGTGGCCGGCGGTGCTGCTGGCGCTGCTCGGGCTGTTCGCGTGCGGCGCCCTCGTGGCTCGGGTGACCGCCCGCAGCTGGTGGTACAGCGGCCTGCGCCAGCTGGCGCTGGGCGGTGCGGCCGCGGCCGTCACGTACGGGCTGGGCGCCTTGTTCGGCGCGGCGATCTGATCCGGCGCGGGAGCCGGCGCGTACCGGCTGGGCGGCCTCTTCGGCGCGGCCCATCCGGGACCGGGTGCGTAGGGGCCTCTTCGGTGCGGCCGGTCCGGTCCGGCGCGGACGCCGGTGCGTACGGGCCGGGCGGCCGCCTTCGGTGCCGCCCATCTGATCCGGCGCGGGACCGGGTGCGTAGGGGCCTCTTCGGCGCGGCCGGTCCGGTCCGGCGCGGACGCCGTCGCGTACCGGCCGGGCGCCCGCCCTCGGCGCGGCCGTCCGGTTCGTAGGGGATCGCCCTGGTCAGCCCCCTCGGTAGGCGAGCGAGGGGGCTTCGCCGTACCGTTGCCGTACCGTTGAGGAACCGACAAAGGTCTTGTGACGAACCTCCAATAGCCCGATCCGCCCCCGCGATGAGACACTATGCAACGCGGCACATAAGTAGCCGTAACACGGCGGTTTCGAAGCCCTCGACACGGGGCATGAGCCGTTAGCGCTGCGGGCAATGAAGCCCGCTCCCCACAGGCCGCCGGATGTCGATCTCTCGACGGCCTGTCCATGTGTGAAGCCGCTGAACCGCCTCCACCGCCACCAGCGGTGTCCGCATGCTGGAATGAGCTATCCGCTTTCCGAGAAGCACTCCATCATGTAACCTGCACGAAATTTCGCGGAGGGCCAACGTCGTCCCTCTGGCACTTGCATATGCCACGACGACGACGGGAGAGCCGATGCGTTCCGACGCCTGGTCGCCCATGGACGGTCGCCCCGCCCCGCAGGGTATGTACGACCCCCGCAACGAGCACGACGCCTGTGGTGTCGGCTTCGTTGCCACCCTCACCGGTGTTGCCAGCCACGCGCTGGTGGAGCAGGCACTGACCGTTCTGCGCAACCTGGAGCACCGGGGCGCCACCGGCTCCGAGCCCGACTCCGGCGACGGCGCGGGCATCCTGCTCCAGGTGCCGGACGCCTTCCTCCGCGAGGTCACCGACTTCGCCCTCCCGGCCGCCGGTGAGTACGCCGTCGGCATCGCCTTCCTCCCCGCCGACGGCTCCGCACAGGCCGTCTCGCGGATCGAGACGATCGCCGCCGAAGAGAACCTCACCGTCCTGGGCTGGCGCGACGTCCCCGTCGCCCCCGAGCTGCTCGGCGCCACCGCCCGCTCGACCATGCCGGCCTTCCGCCAGCTGTTCGTCAGCGACGGCGGTACGAGCACCGGCATCGACCTGGACCGCAAGGCGTTCGTGCTGCGCAAGCGCGCCGAGCGCGAGGCCGGGGTCTACTTCCCCTCGCTCTCCGCCCGCACCATCGTCTACAAGGGCATGCTCACCACCGGGCAGCTGGAGCCCTTCTTCCCGGACCTGTCGGACCGCCGCTGCGCCACCGCCGTCGCGCTCGTCCACTCCCGGTTCTCCACCAACACCTTCCCGAGCTGGCCGCTGGCCCACCCGTACCGCTTCGTCGCGCACAACGGCGAGATCAACACGGTCAAGGGCAACCGCAACTGGATGCGGGCCCGCGAGTCGCAGCTCGTCTCCGACCTCTTCGGCGCGGAGAAGCTGGACCGGATCTTCCCGGTCTGTACGCCGGACGCCTCCGACTCCGCCTCCTTCGACGAGGTGCTGGAGCTGCTCCACCTCGGCGGCCGTTCGCTGCCGCACAGCGTCCTGATGATGGTTCCCGAGGCGTGGGAGAACCACGACTCCATGGACCCGGCCCGGCGCGCCTTCTACCAGTACCACTCCACGATGATGGAGCCCTGGGACGGCCCGGCCTGCGTCACCTTCACCGACGGCGTCCAGGTCGGCGCGGTTCTCGACCGCAACGGTCTGCGCCCGGGACGGTACTGGGTCACCGACGACGGGCTCGTGGTCCTCTCCTCCGAGGTCGGCGTCCTCGACATCGACCCCGCCAAGGTCGTCCGCAAGGGCCGCCTCCAGCCCGGCAAGATGTTCCTCGTCGACACCGCCGAGCACCGCATCATCGAGGACGACGAGATCAAGGCCGCCCTCGCCGCCGAGCACCCGTACCAGGAGTGGCTGGAGAGCGGGATCATCGAGCTCGAGGACCTCCCCGAGCGCGAGCACATCGTCCACACCCACGCCTCGGTCACCCGCCGCCAGCAGACCTTCGGTTACACCGAGGAAGAGCTGCGCGTCATCCTCGCGCCGATGGCCCGCACCGGCGGTGAGCCGCTCGGCTCCATGGGTACGGACTCGCCGATCGCCGCGCTCTCCGAGCGCCCGCGCCTGCTGTTCGACTACTTCACCCAGCTGTTCGCGCAGGTCACCAACCCGCCGCTGGACGCCATCCGCGAGGAGCTCGTCACCTCGCTGCGCTCCTCGCTCGGCCCACAGGGCAACATCCTGGAGCCGACCGCCGCGACCTGCCGCAGCGTCACCCTGCCGTTCCCCGTCATCGACAACGACGAGCTGGCCAAGCTCATCCACATCAACGCCGACGGCGACATGCCCGGCATGACGGCCGCCACGCTCTCCGGCCTGTACCGGGTCTCCGGCGGCGGCGAGGCCCTGGCCGCCCGCATCGAGGAGATCTGCGCCGAGGCCGACGCCGCCATCGAGGGCGGCGCCCGCCTGATCGTGCTGTCCGACCGGCACTCCGACGCCGAGCACGCGCCGATCCCGTCGCTGCTGCTCACCTCCGCCGTCCACCACCACCTCATCCGCACCAAGCAGCGCACCCAGGTGGGCCTGCTGGTCGAGGCCGGTGACGTCCGCGAGGTCCACCACGTCGCGCTGCTCATCGGGTACGGCGCCGCCGCCGTCAACCCGTACCTCGCCATGGAATCCGTCGAGGACCTGGTCCGCGCCGGCACCTTCGTCGAGGGCCTGGAGCCCGAGCAGGCCATCCGCAACCTGATCTACGCCCTCGGCAAGGGCGTCCTGAAGGTCATGTCCAAGATGGGCATCTCGACCGTCGCCTCCTACCGTGGCGCGCAGGTCTTCGAGGCCGTCGGCCTCGACGAGGCCTTCGTCGAGAAGTACTTCAACGGCACCGCCACCAAGATCGGCGGCGCCGGCCTGGACGTCGTCGCCAAGGAGGTCGCCGCCCGTCACGCCAAGGCGTACCCCGCCTCCGGCGTCCCCTCCGCGCACCGCGCGCTGGACATAGGCGGCGAGTACCAGTGGCGCCGCGAGGGCGAGCCGCACCTGTTCGACCCGGAGACGGTCTTCCGCCTCCAGCACGCCACGCGCTCCGGCCGCTACGACATCTTCAAGAAGTACACGGACCGGGTGAACGAGCAGTCCGAGCGCCTGATGACGCTGCGCGGTCTGTTCGGTTTCAAGTCCGACCGCCCCTCGATCCCGATCGAGGAGGTCGAGCCGGCGTCCGAGATCGTCAAGCGGTTCTCCACCGGCGCCATGTCGTACGGCTCCATCTCCAAGGAGGCGCACGAGACCCTCGCCATCGCCATGAACCAGCTGGGCGGCAAGTCCAACACCGGTGAGGGCGGCGAGGACCCGGAGCGCCTGTACGACCCGGCGCGGCGTTCGTCGATCAAGCAGGTCGCCTCCGGCCGCTTCGGTGTGACCAGCGAATACCTGGTGAACGCGGACGACATCCAGATCAAGATGGCCCAGGGCGCCAAGCCCGGCGAGGGCGGTCAGCTGCCCGGCCACAAGGTCTACCCGTGGGTCGCCAAGACCCGGCACTCGACGCCCGGCGTCGGCCTGATCTCCCCGCCGCCGCACCACGACATCTACTCCATCGAGGACCTGGCTCAGCTGATCCACGACCTCAAGAACGCCAACCCGGCCGCCCGCATCCACGTGAAGCTGGTGTCCGAGGTCGGCGTGGGTACGGTCGCGGCCGGTGTGTCGAAGGCCCACGCGGACGTCGTACTGATCTCCGGCCACGACGGCGGTACGGGCGCGTCCCCGCTCACGTCGCTGAAGCACGCGGGCGGCCCCTGGGAGCTCGGCCTCGCCGAGACCCAGCAGACCCTGCTGCTCAACGGCCTGCGCGACCGGATCGTCGTCCAGACCGACGGCCAGCTCAAGACCGGCCGTGACGTCGTCATCGCCGCGCTGCTCGGCGCCGAGGAGTTCGGCTTCGCGACCGCGCCGCTCGTCGTCTCCGGCTGCGTCATGATGCGCGTGTGCCACCTGGACACCTGCCCGGTCGGCATCGCCACCCAGAACCCGGTGCTGCGCGACCGCTTCACCGGCAAGGCCGAATACGTCGTCAACTTCTTCCAGTTCATTGCGGAGGAGGTGCGCGAGCTCCTCGCCGAGCTGGGCTTCCGTACGCTGGAGGAGGCCGTCGGCCACGCCGAACTGCTCGACACCGAGCGGGCCGTCACGCACTGGAAGGCCCAGGGCCTGGACCTGGCGCCGCTGTTCTACGTGCCCGAGCTGCCCGAGGGTGCGGTGCGCCACGCGCTGGTCGAGCAGGACCACGGCCTGGAGAAGGCGCTCGACAACCAGCTCATCGAGCTGGCCGCCGAAGCGCTCGGCGCCGCCTCCGCCGAGGAGGCCCAGCCGGTCCGCGCCCAGGTCGCGATCCGCAACATCAACCGGACGGTCGGCACCATGCTCGGCCACGAGGTGACGAAGAAGTTCGGTGGCGCGGGCCTGCCCGACGACACCATCGACATCACCTTCACCGGCTCGGCCGGCCAGTCCTTCGGCGCCTTCGTGCCGCGCGGCATCACGCTGCGCCTGGAGGGCGACGCCAACGACTACGTCGGTAAGGGCCTGTCCGGCGGCCGCGTGATCGTCCGCCCCGACCGGGGCGCCGACCACCTGGCCGAGTACTCGACCATCGCGGGCAACACCATCGCGTACGGCGCGACCGGCGGCGAGATCTTCCTGCGCGGCCGCACCGGCGAGCGGTTCTGCGTCCGCAACTCCGGCGCGCTGGTCGTCTCCGAAGGCGTGGGCGACCACGGCTGCGAGTACATGACCGGCGGTCACGCGGTGGTCCTCGGCGAGACGGGCCGCAACTTCGCGGCCGGTATGTCGGGCGGTGTCGCGTACGTCATCGACCTCGACCGGGACAACGTCAACTCCGGCAACCTCGGCGCGATCGAGGCACTGGACGAGACCGACAAGGCGTGGCTGCACGACGTCGTGCGCCGCCACCACGAGGAGACGGGCTCGACCGTAGCCGAGAAGCTCCTTGCCGACTGGGCCACCGCCGTGGACCGATTCAGCAAGATCATCCCGACCACGTACAAGGCCGTGCTCGCCGCCAAGGACGCCGCTGAGCTCGCCGGTCTCTCCGAGCAGGAGACCACCGAGAAGATGATGGAGGCGGCGACCAATGGCTGACCCCAAGGGCTTCCTGACCACCGGGCGCGAAGTCGCCAAGACCCGCCCCGTCGAGGAGCGCGTCAAGGACTGGAACGAGGTCTACGTCCCCGGCTCCCTGCTGCCGATCATCAGCAAGCAGGCCGGCCGGTGCATGGACTGCGGCATCCCGTTCTGCCACAACGGCTGCCCGCTCGGGAACCTGATCCCCGAGTGGAACGACTACGCCTACCGCGAGGACTGGTCCGCCGCGTCCGAGCGGCTGCACGCCACGAACAACTTCCCGGAGTTCACCGGGCGGCTGTGCCCGGCGCCGTGCGAGTCGGCGTGCGTGCTGGGCATCAACCAGCCCGCCGTCACCATCAAGAACGTCGAGGTCTCGATCATCGACAAGGCGTGGGACTCCGGTGACGTCACGCCGCAGCCGCCCGAGCGGCTGTCCGGCAAGACCGTCGCCGTCATCGGCTCCGGCCCGGCGGGTCTCGCCGCGGCCCAGCAGCTGACCCGCGCCGGTCACACGGTCGCCGTGTACGAGCGGGCCGACCGCATCGGCGGCCTGCTGCGGTACGGCATCCCCGAGTTCAAGATGGAGAAGGTGCACATCAACCGGCGCATCGAGCAGATGCGCGCGGAGGGCACCAAGTTCCGCACGGAGATCGAGATCGGCCGCGACATCGACGCCGCGAAGCTGCGGCAGCGGTACGACGCGGTCGTCATCGCCGCCGGTGCCACCGTCTCCCGTGACCTGCCGGTCCCCGGCCGGGACCTCAAGGGCATCCACTTCGCGATGGAGTACCTGCCGCTCGCCAACAAGGTGCAGGAGGGCGACTTCGTGGCGCCCCCCATCACCGCCGAGGGCAAGCACGTCGTCGTCATCGGCGGCGGCGACACCGGCGCGGACTGCGTGGGCACCGCCCACCGCCAGGGCGCGCTGTCCGTCACGCAGCTGGAGATCATGCCGCGTCCGGGCGAGGAGCGGAACGCGAACCAGCCGTGGCCGACGTTCCCGATGCTCTACAAGGTCACCTCGGCCCACGAGGAGGGCGGCGAGCGGATCTACTCCGTCTCCACCACCCACTTCGAGGGCGACGAGGACGGCAACGTCCAGTTCCTCCACCTGGTGGAGGTGGAGTTCAAGGACGGCAAGCTGGAGCAGAAGCCGGGCACCGAGCGCAAGATCCCGGCCCAGCTGGTCACCCTCGCCATGGGCTTCACCGGCACCGACCAGTCCAACGGCCTGGTCCAGCAGTTCGGCCTGGAGCTCGACGAGCGCGGCAACATCGCGCGCGACGCCGACTACGCGACCAACGTCGACGGCGTCTTCGTCGCAGGCGACGCCGGGCGCGGCCAGTCGCTGATCGTCTGGGCCATCGCCGAGGGCCGCTCGGCGGCGCGCGGCGTGGACCGCTACCTGACGGGCACGAGCGAACTCCCGGCTCCGATCCGCCCCACGGACCGCGCGCTGACGGTCTGACCCCCGGCCGCCCACCCGAACGGCACCGCCCGGCGCCCAGCGAACGCGCCGGGCAACCGCCCCGCCCCGCCCCCCGGCGGTCACGGGCACCCCTCATACGTCCCGTACAACGGCGTGCGGAACACAGCAGCGCCTGCCGTGTCCCCGACCGGACCATCGGCAGGCGCTGCGCCCTGTGTGCGCCACGTGCGCCCTGTTGGGGGGCGGGGCGGGTCTCCTACGATCGGTTACCCGATCGGGGGAGGGGAGCGCCCATGGCGTCGCCGGAGCGGACCGCGCGGACGAACCGAGTGGAGCGGGCGGTCGCCTTCTGCTTGCGCAACTTCGAGGTGGTCTTCGCGGCCGGGATCGGCCTGACCATCGGCTTCCTGGACATCTTCGGCGACAAGCTCATCGAGTCGGACCTCGCCTCCGGCGCCACCCTCGTGGTCCTCGGTGCCCTCGCCATCGGCTCGCTCTCCGAGCGCACCCGCCGCCCGCACGCCATCCGGGAGGCCATGGAAGGCACCCGCCGCGCCATCGAGGACCTCACCATGGTCCGCTCCCTGGCCGGCAACGAGGTCCGCGAGGCGCTCCGCGAAGCCCGCCAGGGCACCAACCTCTGGTACTTCAAGGGCGGCACCGGCACCTACCTCAGAGCCGTCACGCTCCCGCAGTGCGTACGCGCCGCCAAGGAGCACCGCTCCCAGCTCAACGTCAAGATCGAGATACTGAACCCGGCGGACGAACAGGCCTGCAACGCCTACGCCCAGTTCCGCCGCATGTTCTCCGCGAGCCGCCCCCAGAGCGGCGACGTGTGGACCGCCGCCCGCGCCCGCAAGGAGTCGTACGCGACCGTCCTCGCCGCCTGCTGGTTCCGCATGCAGCTGACCACCCTCGACATCAGCGTCCACCTGTCGTCGACCGTGCCGACGCTCCGCTTCGACCTGTCCGACTCCAGCCTGATCATCACCCAGGACGACCCCTCGCGGGTCAATCTCCAGGTCAGACGCGGACAGCCGCTGTACGACTACTACCTGACGGAGCTTCACCAGAGCCGCGAGCAGGCCACCGCCGTCGAGCTGCGCAACGCCACCCTGCTCAGCCTGTCCCCGACCGTCGACGAAGTACGCGCCCTGTTCGACGCGCTCGCGCTGCCCCTGCCCCGTACCTTCACCGACGCCGACGTCGGCGAGGTCATCGCCAAGGCCCTGCACGCCGAGGACCCCTACGGGAGGTGAACCCCCCGGGCCATGGACGCCATGCGCACACATGTGGACACCTACCTGCCCGTCCTCGAGGACATCGCCTCGGGGAAGCGGGCCCTGCCCGCCGTCCGGCACCCGCTGGGCTTCCTGTGCCTGCCGCTGCTCCGACAGGGTGCCGACGGCGTCTGCGTCCACCTCTTCGACGGCGACGCCGGGCACACCGCCGACGTCCCGCCGCTGCACGCCCACAGCTGGGAGCTGCGCAGCCACGTCCTGTACGGGGAGGTCGGCAACGTACGCGTACGGATACGCGACGACTCCGACACGCCCACCCACCGCGTCTTCGAGGTGCACAGCGGCCCCGACGGGGTGGACGAGATACGGCCCACCGCGCGGCTGGTGCGCGGCGAGGAGGGGCCCGTGCGCCGCAGCCCGGCGGGGGAGACGTACGCGCTCGGCGCGGGCGAGTTCCACACCACGGTGGTGACACCGGGCCGGAGCGCCGCCACCCTCGTCCTGGGACGGTCCCTGCCCGGCGGACGGGACCTGTCGCTCGGCCCGCTCGACGGGCCGCCGCGCCGCACGATCCGCCGGCTGTACGGCACAGAGGCGACCATGCGGGCCGTGCGTACGGCCCTGGGGAGGATCCATGCACAACGCCGTGCCTGACATCGGCCGCCGCCCCCCGTTCACGGCGGAGCGGCGGGTGGCCGTCGCCGCGGCCGAGGCGACCGGGCGGCTGCTGCGCGGCCACTTCGCCGACGCCCGGGCCGTACGGACCAAGGGCACGCACGGCGACGTGGTCACCGACCTGGACCTGGCCGCCGAGGAGCTGATCCTCACCCGGCTGCGCCGCCACTTCCCGCACGACCGGATCCTCTCCGAGGAGGCCGGGCTGCACGATACGGGGAGCGGCCGCACCTGGCTGGTCGACCCGCTGGACGGCAGCAACAACGTGGCGATCGGGCTGCCCGCGTACGTCGTCGGCATCGGGCTGTGCGTCGGGGACATCCCGGTCGTCGGCGTCGTCCACGAACCCGTCACCGGCCGCACCTGGCACGCCGTCACCGGCCAGGGCGCCCACGACGACGACGGCGCCCGGCTGCGCGGCCCGTGCGGCACCCTGCCGGGACCGGGGCCCGTGCTCGCCTGGACGCAGGGCCACGCGGTGGCGCGCGCCGACCCGGTGGCGACGGCACTGCGCGGCGCCCTGGAGCGGCGCTGCCGGCGCGTCCTGCAACTGTGGGCGCCGCTGCTGGGCTGGAGCCTGCTGGCGCGCGGCACCATCGACGGGTTCGTCGGCTACCGCGCCGAGGGCGTCGACCTGCCGCCCGGGGCGCTCCTCGCCGCCGAGGCGGGCGCTGAGCTGCGCACCCTGCGCGGCGCGCCGTTCCGGCCCGGCTTCAGCGGCCCGGACTCGGGACGCAGCTTCGTCGCCGCCCGGGCGGAGACCCTCACCTACGTACTCGAAGAGGTCGCCGCCGCCATGCGAGGGCGCGGTACCTGACCCCGGCGCGCCACCCGGTACCCGCCCCCGCCGCACCGTGCGGCACCCCACCGCGCTCCGCCTGACCTACGGCCGTCACGCCACGGGCCGTACGGCCGCCGCGCTCCGGAGGACGTGACTGTCACGACGTCGCCGCCAGCGCCACCGTCGCCGCCACCGTGCCCGACGCGGCCAGGACCAGGCTCGTGCCCATGAACCGGCCCAGCGCGATGCGCGTGCCGTGCCAGCGGCAGCGCTCGAACCACAGCAGGGTCGCCAGCGACGCCCACGGGGTGACCAGCGGGCCCACATTGACGCCGATCAGCAGGGCCAGCAGCTGCTCGTGGTGGCCGAGCGGCACCACCGCCTCACCCGCCACATACGCCGGGAGGTTGTTGAGCGCGTTGGAGAACCCCGCCCCGACCAGCGCCGTACGCAGCACCCCCAGCGGGCCCTCCTGGGCACCGATCGCCGACGCCAGTATCCGGTCCAGGCCCAGCGCACCGGCCGTCTCCACCACCAGGAACATCCCCGGCACCAGCACCAGCAGCCGCCACGGCACCAGCGACCACCGCAGCTCCTCCCGGCGGCGCCGCGCGAACGCCACGACCACCACCAGCGCCGCCGTCGTCGACGCCACCCACAACGGCACCAGGTCGGCCAGCAGCACCAGCAGGAACCCGCCGCACGCCAGCGCGCACACCCGCAGCAGCACCGGATCGGCGGGGCGCGGCGGCTCCGGCGGGACGTAGCGGTCCTCGCCGCGCCGGCCGCGCCGCCAGTAGAAGACCCACAGGCACGCCATCGTGGCCACGATCGCCGCCACCTGCGGCGGCCACATCACGGCCGCCATCTGCGACGGCGACAGCGCCACCCGGTCGGCCGCCAGCAGGTTCGTCAGGTTCGACACCGGCAGGAGGAGGGACGCAGTGTTCGCCAGCCACACCGTCGTCATCGCCAGCGGCACCGCCGCAATGCCCACCCGGGTCGCCAGCGCCAGCATCACCGGCGTCAACAGCACCGCCGTCGTGTCCAGATTGAGGGTGATCGTGGTGACCGACGCGAACAGCACGCACAACCCGAACAGAAGGACGTAACTGCCCTTCCCCGCCCGCGCCACCCACGTGGCGACCACGTCGAAGATCTCCGCCTTCCCCGTCAGCTCGGCCAGCACGATCACCGTCGCCAGGAACACCAGCAGCGGCCCGATCCTGGCCAGCACGTCCGACGCCGGACCGGACGGCAGCAGGCCCGTGGCGACCGCGAGCAGTCCGAGGACGAGGAGCGCCGCGGCCAGCCAGTCCAGCGGATGCAGGCGCGCGCTCCAGCGTCCGCTCACACGTCCGAGGAAAGTCACGGGAACGAGCATAGATTTTCCCCCGGACACCGCACCCCGGCCCGGCCTAATGTGGACACATGCCGAGGGTCGACGAAGCGGGGCAGCGCGCAGCCGAGTTGGACTTCTTCATCAGCTACTCACCGGCCGACGAGGCCTGGGCGTCCTGGATAGCCTGGACCCTGGAAGAGGCCGGATACCGCACCGTCGTCCAAGCCTGGGACTTCGTACCGGGCAGCAACTTCATCGACTTCATGGACCGCGGCGTCAGCGAGTCCGCTGCCGTCATCGCCGTCCTCTCCCGCCACTACGAACGCTCCACCTACGGCCGCATGGAGTGGACCGCCGCCCTGCGCGCCGACCCCGAGACACCGGAACGGCGCCTGCTCACCGTCCGCGTCGACGACATCCCCGTGGAGGGGCTGCTCGCGACCATCACGTACGTCGACCTCGTCGGCGTCCACGACGGCGCGGCCGCCCGCTCCCTCCTCCTCGCCCGCGTCGAACAGGCCCTCGACGGCCACGCCCGCCCCGCCCGCCGCCCCGGCTACCCCGGCGACGCGGCCACCGCCCGCACCACCGGCCGGCCCGTCGCCCCCGAGACCCACCTGCCCGCCCAGCGGTGGATCGGCGGCCCCGGCTGGGCCGGCCGCAGACGCCCCCAGAAGGCACCCCGCTACCCGCTGGGCCCGCACAGCGCCGCCGCCCAGGACGCCGTCACCGTCCTCCACCTCGCCGGCCCCGACTTCGGGCGCGGCCGCGAACCGGAGGCGCTGCGCCGCGAGATCCGCGGTGACCTCATCGTGCTGCGCGACAGCGGCGCGCCCGCCCCCGACCTGCTCGTCGTCACCGGCGACCTCACCGCCTCCGGCAGCCCCCGCGAATGCGACCAGGCCCTCGCCTTCCTCACCTCCGTACGCTCCCTGCTCGACCTGCCGCCGCAGCGCGTCGTCATCGTCCCCGGCGCCCAGGACGTCAACCAGGCCGCGTGCCGCGCCTACTTCCACACCTGCGAGGCCGACGAGGTCGCCCCGCAGCCCCCGTACTGGCCCAAGTGGCGCCACTACACCCGGCTGTTCCGCGGCTTCTACCACGGCCTGGACACCGTCTTCGACGCCGACCAGCCCTGGACGCTGTTCCCCGTGCCCGAACTGAACACCGTCGTCGCCGGGTTCAACTCCTCCGTCGCCTACAGCCACCGCCTGGAGGACCAGTACGGCCACATCGGCCGCGACCAGGCCGCCTGGTTCGCCGAGGCGCTGCGCCGGTACGAGGAGGAGGGCTGGCTCCGGATCGGCGCACTGCGCCACCCCCTCACCCACACCACCCGCCCCGGCGACGCCGACGGCGGCCCCGGCGCCCTCGACGACGCCGCCACCCTCACCGAACTCGCCGCGCCCCGCCTCCACCTGCTCCTGCACGGCCCCACCGGCGGTCCCCGCACCACCGGCACCGTCCCCAGCCACACCCGCCTGCCGGGCACCGGCGCCGACCCCACCGCCGGCCTGCCCGTCCTCGGCGCCGCCGCCCCCGCCCGCTTCCAGCTGCTGCGCATCGCCGCCGACGGCATCACCCGCTGGTACGACCGCGGCCGCACCGGCCCCGAGACGTTCCCCGGCACCTGGCCTCGCGCCGCCCGGATCTTCCCCGCCGCCGACGTCCCCGTCACCGGCGCGGACCCCGAACCCGTCCACGACCACGCCCCGTTCGACGAGCCCCCCGACTCGCTCACCGAGCGCGTCAAGGAAGTGTGCCTGGCCCGCCGCGACGGCGTACGGCTGCGCGACGTGCCGCGCCGCACCCCCGGCGACATGGCGCAGCTCATGGTGACCTGGCGCGAGGAGGGCGTCGTACGGCAGCTGCGGATCGCCGTCCACCCCGGCACCCCCACCGACGACCAGCTCGACCGGTTCGCCGAACAACTCCACGCCACCGGCCCCGGCGTCGAAGCGGAGCTCGTCCACGACGGCCCCACCCCCGACCAGGCCTTACGCGACCGGGCCGTCCGCCACGGCATCCGCATTCGCAGCTTCCTCGAATTCCAGGGCCTGCTCGACCTGCGCGGCTACGTCACCGCCCAGACCGGCCGCCTCCTCGCCAGCGACAGCTACGCCCCCGTCCGCTACCTCCCTCAGCGCTACCGCGACGCCGACCGCCCCGAGGGCGACCCCGGCGCCGAGCACGACAACCTCGTCGAGGACCTGCTGGAGCTGCTGGAGGCCGACCACGGCCGGTTCGTCCTCCTCCTCGGCGACTTCGGCCACGGCAAGACCTTCGCACTGCGCGAGCTCGCCCGCCGCATCCCCGAAGAACTCCCGCACCTCACTCCGCTGCTCATCCCGCTCAACACCCTCGACCGCGCCCACAGCCTCGAAGGGCTCGTCGCCGCCCACCTCGCCGGCAACGGAGTCGACACCATCGACCTGCGCGCGCTGCGCTACATGCTCGCCCAGGGCCGCGTCGTCCTCCTCTTCGACGGCTTCGACGAACTCGTCAACCGTGTCAGCTACGACCGCGCCGCCGACCACCTCCAGGTCCTCCTCGACGCCGCCGTGGACAACGCCAAGATCGTCGTCTCCAGCCGCACCCAGCACTTCAAGTCCCACGAACAGGTCCTCACCGCCCTCGGCGAGCGCGTCGGCCTGCTGCCGCAGCGCCGCATCCTGTCCGTCCAGGGCTTCACCCCCGACCAGATCCGCTCCTACCTCGTCAAGACGTACGGCGACGAGGAGGCCGCCGACCGCCGCTACCAGCTCCTGAGCAACATCCCCGACCTGCTCGCCCTGTGCCGCAACCCCCGCCTGCTGTCCTTTGTCGCCCAGCTCGGCACCGAACGGCTGCGCGCCGTCGCCGGAGCCGGCCGCGCGCTCAGCCCCGCCCGCCTTTACGAGGACGTCTTCACCTCCTGGCTCCAGTACGAGGCCGACCGCGGCCGCAAGGGTCCCGGCTCCCCGCCCGGCCTCACCCTCACCGAACTGTGGGCCGCGGTCACCGCCCTCGCCCAGCGCCTGTGGGAGTCCGGCCGCACCGCGCTGCGCCTGGACGAACTCACCGACGCCGTCGCCGGCACCCTCAGCCGCCTCACCGAAACACCCCGCTCCACCCAGGAACTCGGCCACGCCATCGGCGCCGGCAGCCTCCTCGTACGCACCGACGACGGCCTGTTCCACTTCATCCACGGCTCCGTCGGTGAGTGGCTGATCGCCCGCGAGGCCGCCCGCCGCCTAGACCGCGGCCAGTACGGACTCCTCCACGCCCGCCCCCTCAGCCGCCTCGCCGTCGAGTTCCTCTGCGACCTCGCCGACCACGAGCTGTGCGTCCGCTGGGTGCGCGACACACTCGACGGCAGCCGTACGGGGGTGAGCGAGACCGCCCGCGCCAACGCCGTCCGCATCGGCGACCGGCTCCGCGTACCCGCCCACGCCGATCTGCGCGGCGCCCGCCTCGCCGGCGAGGACCTCTCCCACCGCGACTTCTCCGGCGTCGACCTCACCGGCGCCGACCTCACCGACGCCCGCCTCGTCGGCGCCGACCTCCAGCAGGCCGACCTCACCGGCGCCCGCCTCGTCGGCGCCCGCCTCGACCGGGCGAACCTGCGCGGCGCGAACCTCACCGACGCCGACCTCCGCCGCGCCCGCCTCACCCGCACCGACCTGCGCGACACCCGCCTCACCCGCAGCCGCTGGCACCGCGCCGCCCTCATCGACCCCGTCATCGACGACACCACCCGCGCCGCACCCGAACTGCGCACCGCCGCCCTCGCCCCCGGCATGCCCGTCGACGCCGGGTTCCGCCCCTCCTCCGTCGGCGTGCCCTACGGCTACGGCATGCGCACCAGCCGGCTGCCCGAACCCATCGCCTACAGCCCGGACGGCGAACTCCTCCTCGTCGGCAGCGAGGACGGCGGCATCCTCGTCTGCGACACCGCGGGCGGCCGCGCCCTGCGCACCCTCCAAGGGCACGAGGGACGTGTGTACGCCGTCAAGCACGGCCCCGGCGTCATCGCCAGCGGCGGCTCCGACGGCGTCGTACGCCTCTGGGACCCCGTATCCGGCGCCTGCCGCCACCGCCTGACCGTCCACCCCGACGGGGTGTGGCCGGTCGCCCTCAGCGCCGACGGCACACGGCTCGCAACCGGGGACGCCGAGGGCCTGGTCACCGTGTGGGACGTGGCCGGCGGCGAACCCGTGCACCGGCTGCCCGGCCACCTCGCGCCCGTCTACACCGCCGTCTTCAGCCCCGACGGGCGCACCCTCGTCACGGGCGACGCCGCCGCCGACGTACGGATGTGGTGCCTCGCGACCGGGGCCTGCGAGCGTGAACTGCCCGGCCACCAAGGAGCCGTCTACCGGGCGCGGTACAGCCCCGACGGCACCCTGATCGCCACCGGCGACCAGGGCGGGGGCGTCCGCGTCTGGCACGCGGCCGACGGTCGGCCGAGGCAGGAGTTCACCGGCCACACCGGCCGCGTCTACACCCTCGACTTCCACCCCGGCGGGCGGCTGCTGGTCAGCGGCTGCACCGACGGGCAGGTCCGGCTGTGGGACCCGGCCGTCGGCACCCCGCTCGGCAGCCTGGAACGCTGCCCCGGCGCGCTCTACCAGGTCCTGTTCAGCCCGGACGGCACACTCCTCGCCGGCTGCGACAGCGACGGCACGGTCCGGCTGTGGACCGTCACCAGCACCCCTCACCAGGGCCACGTCGTCACCCTCCACGCCCGCCGCCCCACCCCGCACCGGGGCTCCGCCTGGGCGTGCGCCTTCCACCCGCACGAGCCGCAGCTGCTGACCGTCGGCAACGACGGAGGCGCCCAGATCTGGGAGGCCGCCACCGGCCAGGGCAAGCGCATCCTGCGCGGCCACGGCCGGCGCGTCAGCGGCGTGGCGTTCAGCGCCGACGGCACCCGCCTCGCCTCCTGCGGCAGCGACGGGGCGGTACGCCTCTGGGACACCCGCACCGGCTCCCGCACCCAGGAGCTCACCGGGCGCGGCGACCGGCTCGTCTCCGCCGCCTTCAGCCCCGCCCGGCCCGTCCTCGGCACCGCCAGCAACGACGGCGGGGTCTACCTGTGGAACCAGGACGGCGAGTTCCTGCGCGAGCTGGACGCCGAGACCGAGCACATCTGGGCCCAGGCGTTCAACCACGCGGGCGACCTGCTGGCCACCGCCAACGACGACGACACCGTCCGCCTCTGGTACCGCTCCACCGGCGCCCGCATCGCCACCCTCGACCGGCACCGCGGCCGGGTCCGCTCCATCGCCTTCCGCGCCGACAGCGATGTCCTCGCCAGCGGCTGCGACGACAGCTTCGTACGGCTCTGGGAGGCGCGCGAGGGGCGGCTGCTGGCCGAGCTGTCCGGCCACGAGGACCGGGTGTACGGCGTCGCCTTCGGGCCCGGCGACGCCTGGCTCGCCAGCGCCTCCTGGGACGGCACCGCCATTGTCTGGCGCGACGGCGAACCCCGGCTGCGGCTGCGAGCGGGCGGCGGCAAACTGTGGACGGTCGCCGCGCACCCCGCACGCCCGGTCCTCGCCGCCGCCGGCGACAACCGGACCGTCGTCCTGTGGAACGCCGACAGCGGCGCGCGGCTCGCGGAACTGACCGGCCACACCGGCCGCGTCCTGTCGGTGGCGTTCAGCCCGGACGGTACGGCGCTGGCGAGCGGCGCGGAGGACGGGACGGTACGCCTGTGGAACCTGCCGCTGGAGGGCGGTGAGCCGTCGCCGCGGGCCACGCTCATCGGCGTACCGGGCGGCTGGGCGGCGCTGACCCCGTCCGGGGGCTACAAGTACGAGGGGGACATGGCGGGCGAGTTCTGGCACGTGGTGGGCATGTACCGGTTCCAGCCGGGGGAGTTGGACGAGTTCCTGCCGGGCGTGCGCCGCCTGCCGCTCGGGGAGGAGCTGTGACGGTCATCGCATAGTCTCCCCGTATGCCGATCAGCCTGCGGAAGATGGAAGAGACGGCCCCGGCCCTGGTCAGCCTCTACAAGAGCGCGGGTGTGTCGCTGCGCAAGCACGGGCTGAGCGGCGAGCGCGCCGCGGTCTACCTGGTCATCGACTACTCGGGGTCGATGAAGCCGTACTACCAGGACGGCAGCGTCCAGGCGCTGGCCGACCGGGTGCTGGGCCTGTCGGCCAACCTCGACGACGACGGGCGCGTGCCGGTCGTCTTCTTCTCCACGGACATCGACGCCGAGACCGAGATCTCCCTCGCGAACCACCAGGGGCGGATAGACAGGATCGTGGCGGGGCTCGGCCACATGGGCAGGACCAGCTACCACCTGGCCATGGACGCGGTCATCGACCACTACCTGGACAGCGGTGCCACCGCCCCGGCCTTCGTCGTCTTCCAGACGGACGGCGGCCCGATCAACAAGCTCGCCGCCGAGCGCTACCTGTGCAGGGCCGCCAAACTGCCGCTGTTCTGGCAGTTCATCGGCTTCGGCGACCCGGGCAGCCGCCAGTTCGAGTTCCTGCGCAAGCTCGACGAGCTGGCCGTCCCCGCCAAGCGGTGCGTCGACAACGCGGGCTTCTTCCACGCGGGCGCCGACCCGCGCCGCGTCCCGGACGCCGAGCTGTACGACCGGCTGGTCGCCGAGTTCCCCGGCTGGCTCGCCGCCGCCCGCGCCCAGGGCATCGTCCGATGAGCGCGCCGCGCGTGCTGCGGGCGGCCGACCGGACGGCGGTGCCGTGGAAGAACGGCGGCGGCGTCACCCGCGAGATCGCCGCCTGGCCGGAGGGCTCCGGTGTGGACGGCTTCGACTGGCGGGTGAGCCTCGCGGACGTCGGCGCGGACGGGCCGTTCTCCGCCTTCCCCGGTACGGAGCGGATCCTGACCGTCGTCGACGGCACGGGCATGGGCCTCACGGTCGCCCGACGGCACCTGCTCGCGGAGCGGTACGCCCCCCGGCCCTTCCCCGGCGAGGTCGCCACCCACGGGCGGCTCCTCGCCGGACCGGTCGTCAACCTGAACGTGATGCACCGGCGGGGCCCGGTCACGGCGTCGGTCGCGGTCGTACGGGGCGGGCTGCCCGTCGCGGTCGCGGCGGACGCCACGGTGCTCGTCGTCGCCCTGGACGGCCCGGCGGAGGTGGCCGGCACGCAACTGGGGCGGTACGACGCGGTGTTGTGCGACGAGCCCGCGGTGGACCTGCGTACCGACGGGCACGCGGCGGTCGTCACGCTACGCCGGACGGGCTGACCCGGCCGTGTGATCGTGCCCGCCCGTTCGTGACCGGGCGCGTCCGGCGGGTAGGGCTGCACCTCGGGGCCGGCCACCGGACAGGAGACATTCACATGCGCCGTGCAGGTTTCGTCGTCGCCACCACCACCGCGCTCACCCTGACAGCCGCCGGGCAGGGCTGGGCAACCACCTCCAGCGGCGACATCACCGCCAGCTGGGGAGACCGCACCCGGATCCAAGTGACCTGGGTCGACCGGAACTCCTTCCACAACGGAACGCTCGCCGTCGCCGACCAGACGTGCGACGACAAGTCCCTCTACGCCACCCTCACCATCCGCACCGGCTCCGGCAACACCCTCTCGCTGGGCGACAAGCACAACACCGGCGGCTGCGGCACGACCGCCGACTTCCGCAACCTCCGGGCCACCGACGCGAGCGGCATCAGAAACCTCACGATGACCCTGTGCCGCCGGGGCGCCGCAGCGCCCGACCACTGCGAGACCCGGTACATCGCCGCCAACCCCTACTACGGGTTCTGACACCTGTCAGCGCGTGTACTCCTCCAGGTATCGGAGCACCTTGTCCACGTGCGGGCGGGTGCGCTCCGGTACGCCGCGGGCCTCGATCACGGTCTTGTCGCTGGTGCGGTAGCCGGCGGCCATCAGCGCGTGCAGGTTGTCGTGCAGCCCGTTGTCCTTGAACCGCTGGTCGAGCCAGCACACGAACACGGCCATGGTCGCGATGGCGTCGGGAGGTGACATGTGGTCCTTGTCCCCGTCCCCGTCGCCGTCCACGGCCCATGCCTGGAACACCGACGGCGTCCACATGGCGATGCCGTACTCCCCCGCCGAGGGCCGGGAGGCCCGCGGGTCGAAGCCGCTCTCGGCCTTGAGCATGGCGGCGAGGAACGCCGGTGTGACCTCGGGGTCCGTGCAGCGCTTGGCGGCGTCGGTGATGGTCGCGCGCAGGGCGACCGGTACGTCCGAGTCCGCCGGAATCGCCCCGGGCGGCCCGGACGCGGGTGAGGTCCTCGCGGCGGGCTTCGCGGACGGAGCGGCGCCCTTGCCGTCGGACGTCCCGTCGGGCAGCAGGGTCAGCGTGGCGGCCGTGACGGCGGCCAGCCCGAGACCGGTCCCCAGCAGCAGCGCCGTACGCCGGAGGCGCGGCCGGGTACGCGCACCCTCGTGGAGGTCCCGCACGCGCCGGGCCAGCTCCTCCGCGCCGAGCGCCGCCCGCGAGGCGTGGTCCGGGGCGAGGCAGGCACCGATCAGCTCCCGCCACTCAGGCCGCAGCGCGTCGTCGAGGCGCAGCTGCGCCGACCCGCCGGCGTAGGCCTGCGCGGCGAGGGCGCGGGCCCGCGCGGTGCCGCCCGGGAAGGGGTGGAGGCCGCCGGTCAGCACCTGGTGGGCGAGGACGCCGAAGGCCCAGATGTCGGCCGTCTGCCGGACGGTGGTGCCGCGGATGCCGGTCCGCTCGGACCACCACTCGGGCGGTACGTGGTCGAGGGAGCCCAGCGGCGGGATGTACGCGTGGGTGCCGTCGAGCTCCACGGTGAGCCCGAAGTCGGCGAGGCGGACGGCGTCGTCCGGGCCGAGCAGGATGTTGGCGGGCTTCAGGTCCGCGTGGACCCAGCCACGGGCGTGCATGTGGGCCAGCCCGGCGGCGACCCCGCAGAGGATGCGCTCGGCGCCGGGGACAGGGGCGCCCTGCTCGCCGGCCGTGATCAGGTCGTGCAGGCTGCGCTCCGCCCGGTCCATGACCAGCGCCGTCACCCCGTCGAGGTCGGGCCGGTCGGGGTCGCGGAGGGTGACCACGTCGTGGGTGCGCACCAGGTTCGGGTGCTTCGCCTCGCTGCTGAACCGCACCTCCTGGCGGATGAGTTCCTCCATGGAGGCCCGCTGCCCGGGGCTGAGCAGGTCGGTACGGAGCAGCTTCACGGCGACTCCGGGGCCCGGCGCCGTGCCGCCGGCCCGTTCGGCGGCGTAGACGGTGCCCCAGCTGCCGGAGCCGAGCAGGGCCGTGACGGCCCAGTCGGCGATCCGGTACCCCTCGGGGAGGCCGAGGCCGGGGGCGTTGCGGTGTGGGTCCATCCTCGATGGGCCTTTCGGTTCAGCGTCTGACGGGTGGGGGGAGCAGGCGCAGGTGCTCTTCGCGTACGAGGTCGAAGCGGAGCGCCAGGGAGACGAGCCGGCTCCGCTTGGCGCCACCCGCGGCCGGCTCGTCGGTGTCCTCGCGCAACCGGAGTTTGGCCGTGACGAGATAGTCGATGTGGTAGTTGACGGCCGACCGGGTCAGGCCGGCGCAGGACGGCAGGGGCCGCAGCCGTTCGACGACCTCACCGACGCCCGGTACGGCCGCGTCCGACGGGGAGCGCAGCCTCGGCTCGCACAGGGCGAGCAGCACCAGGAAGTACTTGGACGTGGGGTCCAGGGAGAAGGGCGTGGTGGTCGGTTCTCCGGCGGTGGGGTCGCTGCCCGGTTCCCGGTACGTGTGCTGCGGCGCGAACACCTTGAACTCCACCGAGCCCTCGGCCGCGGGCAGGATCACCCGCGACAGCTCGAACGGCACGGGTGCGCCGATCCGGCCGGGCGCGACCTTGATGTGCTCACCGGCGCCTTCCATGTTCTCGACGACGTAGGTCGCGCCCTCGCTGTGGTTGGACAGCCGCCAGTAGTCCTCGGTGGCGGTGATCTGCCCGGCGTACCGGGAGACGCCGGGGTCGTCGAGGGGAATGGGGAGCGGAGCCCCTGGCGTACCCCTCCCGAAGTCGGCGCTCTGACCGGGGCTCATATGGAGGAGGCGGGGCCTTCCGGGCGGCTCGTCCGGGTACCGGCGAGCCGGTTCGGGCAGCTGGACAGTCACGGTCGTCACGGGGGCATGACAATAGCGACTGCCCACCCACGGGCGCACCACCTCCGGCCACGCCGGTCCTGACATCCGTCAGGACCGGCGTGGCCGCCCCGGTCCTAATGTCGGACCCGTAGGAGAGAGGTACCGAAGCAACGGGGGAGCATCGGTATGAAGCGGACGTTCGCCGGGGTCGCCGCGGCAGTGCTGGCCACCGTCGTGGCGACCCTGGTGACGGGGTGCGCGAGCGACACTCAGCACCCGCGCGACGCGGCCGTCACCGCGGCAACAGACCGTCCGCGGCCGCTCACCGAGGCCGAACAGCTCCGCGTCTCCGACGCCCAGCAGCGGCTGATCAAGGACTGCATGGCCCGCAAGGGCTTCACGTACCACGAGGCCGAGCGGCTGAGCCTGGAGGAGAGCCGCACGTTCGGCTATGTGTCCGACGACGTCGCCTGGGCCCGTGAGCACGGCTACGGCAGCCGCATCCGGGCGAAACACGAACAGGCCAAGCGCGCCAACCCCAACGTCGCCTACCGCCAAGGCCTCCCGGCCCAGCGCCGCACGGCGTACGACAAGGCCCTGGACGAAGGGGTCGACGCACCCGAGCTGACGGCCGAGCTGCCCAGCGGCGGAACGGTCCGCAAGCGGGTGGGCGGCTGCGTGGCCGAGTCCGAGAAGCAGTTGTACGGGGACCCCAAGGCCTGGTTCCGGGCGGAGAAGACCGCCATGAGCCTCCAGCCGCTCTACGTCCCCAAGGCCATGGCCGACGAGCGCTTCACCGCGGCCCTCACGAAATGGTCGCAGTGCATGAAACGGGCCGGCCACCCGTACCGGGACCCGGCCGAGGCCCGCCAGGCGGCGCACGCCCTCGCCTTCGAAGCCGAGCGGAAACTCGCCGTCGCCGACGCGGCCTGCACCAGGGACACCCGTCTGCGGGTCGTCGGCAAGGAGCTGGAGACCGAGTACGTCAACGCGCTGCGCGGCCAGTACGGCGAGGCGCTCGACACGTACGACCGGCTGCGGCTCCGGGCGCTGGCCCACGCCACGAAGCTCGTCGCACCCCGCGCCTGAGCGCGCCCACACACGCCCACGGTCGTCGCCGTGGTCCGGCATGCCTCCGACGAGGCAGACAAAAGGAGTGAACGATGCGCAAGTTGGGCACAGCCCTGGCAGCCATGGGCCTGGCGGTCCTCGGTGTCGCGGTCCCCACCTCCGCCCAGGCGGCGCCCCAGGGCGCCTACTGCGACTACGAGTGGAACCAGCACGGCCGTGACGGACTGGTCCGCGCCTGGAACGGCTACGACTGCACGGGCAACCTGCTGGGGGCGACCCCGGGCGACGACTACGCCTGGGGCGACAGCTCCGGCGCCTTCACGGGGACGGAGTACGCCCAGCCCAAGTCCGTGATGAACAGCGGCTACGTCGGCAACCTGGACGTCGTCGCCTTCTACCGCACCAGCGGCTACCGCTACGAGTACGGCTACGTCTGCCTCTCGCCGTACGAGCTGTACGCCGACGACCTGTCCGACAACTACTACACCAACAACGGTGGCCTGGTCCTCAACAACATCGGCTCCCACCGCTGGGTGAACGCCTCCGGGTGTGCCGCGGGCAGCTGGCTCACCTGACCGTCCCCCTCCCGCACCGACGGCCTGCCTCCCCCTCGGCGGGCCGTCCGCGTGGCCTAGCCGTGCGGCTCGGCCAGCACCTGCTCCCGGCACCACGCGGGCGTGCCCCACGCGTCCCGCAGCGGGCGCGCCTTGCGGAGCCAGAGCGCCAGGTCCAGCTCCTCGGTGTAGCCGACCGCGCCGTGCAGCTGGAGCGCGGTGCGGGCGGCCCCGTACGCCGCCTCCCCGGCCGCCACCTTCGCGGCCGCGACCTCGGAGGTACGGAGGGAGACCGCCGCTCCGTACAGCAGCGGCCGGGCGAACTCCAGCGCCAGCAGCGTGTCCGCCAGCCGGTGCTTGACGGCCTGGAACGAGCCGATCGCCGCCCCGAACTGCGTGCGCTGCTTCACGTACGCCACCGTCCGGTCCAGCAGCGCGTACCCGGCGCCCAGCGCCTGCGCGGCTGTCGCCAGCGCCGCCCACCGCGCCGCGTACCGTGCCGCCTCCGCCACGTGCGGCCCCGCCGCGATCACCTCCCCGCCGAGCGCGGGCCGCGCGAGCCGCCGTGCCGGATCAGCACTCACCCGCACCGGACCGTGCCCGGGCGCCACCCGCAGCTCGTCGCCGGCGACGACCAGGACCAGGCCGGCGGTGTCGGCGTCGAGCGCGTACGCGTCCATCCGGCCCGTGGGCGAGCCCGGGCCCGGCGTGTGCGACGCGGCGCTCATCGCCAGCGTGGCCGTCAGCTCGCCCGCCGCGAGGGGCGGAAGGAACCGCTTGGCGGCGCCGTCCCCGAGCCGGTCCAGCAGCGCCGCCACCGCGACCGTCTCCACCACCGGGCCGGGCACCGCGTGCCGCCCCAGCTCCACGAACGCCAGGGCCACCTCCAGCGGCAGGACGCCCAGGCCGCCCTCGTACGCCTCCGGCACGGCCAGGGCGAACACCCCGGCCTCCGCGAGCCGCGCCCACAGCGCACGCCCCGCGGCCGGGTCCCCGGCCGCCCAGGCCCGTACCGCCGACGGGGTGTCCGAGGCGGTCAGCATCGCGTCCAGCGACCGGGCGAAGTCCCGCTGCTCGTCCGTCAGGCACTGGCGCATCAGCGGCGGCCCTTCGGCAGGCCGAGCAGCCGCTCGGCGATGATGTCCCGCTGGATCTCGTTCGTCCCGGCGTAGATCGGCCCGGCCAGCGCGAAGGTGTACCCCTCGGCCCAGCCGGTGTCGCCGAACTCCGCCTCGGGGCCGAGCAGTTCGAGCGCCGTCTCGTGCAGAGCGATGTCGTACTCGGACCAGAAGACCTTGTTCAGGCTGGACTCCGCGCCCATCCCCGGGCCGCCGGCCGCGGCGAGCTCAGTGAACAGCTGGTACGCCCGCGCCCCGATCACCGCGTCCGCCACCCGGTCGCGCACGGCCGGGTCCTGCCCGCGCTCCCGCCACAGCCGCACGAGCCGGTCGGCGGCCGCCAGGAAGCGGCCGGGGGAGCGGAGCATCAGGCCGCGCTCGTTGCCGGTCGCCGACATCGCGATCCGCCAGCCGTCGCCGGGCGCGCCGATCACGTCCTCGTCCGGTACGAACACCCCGTCCAGGAACAGTTCGGCGAACGCCGGCCTGCCGTCCAGCCGCGCGATCGGCCGCACGGTCACGCCCGGCTCCCGCAGCCCGAACATCAGGTACGTCAGGCCCTGGTGCGGCCGGGCCGCCGCCGGGTCCGTACGGAAGATCCCGAACGCCCGGTCGGCGAACGCGGCCCGCGACGACCAGGTCTTCTGCCCGTACAGCAGCCAGCCGCCGTCCGTGCGCACCGCCCGGGAGCGCAAGGAGGCGAGGTCGGAGCCGGCCTCGGGCTCGGACCACGCCTGGGCCCACACCGTCCGGCCGCTCGCCATGGGCGGCAGGACCCGGGCCCGCTGCTCCTCCGTGCCGTGGTCGAAGAGGGTCGGGGCGAGGAGGCTGATGCCGTTCTGCGAGACGCGGCCGGGCGCGCCCGCCGCCCAGTACTCCTCCTCGAAGGCCAGCCAGTGGCCGAGGCCGACGCCCCGGCCGCCGTACCGCTCGGGCCAGTTGACGACCGACCAGCCGCCCGTGTGCAGCTGCGCCTCCCAGGCGCGGTGGGCCGCGAAGCCCTCCGCCGTCTCCAGGGACGGCAGCGGCTCGGGTGGCACGTGCGAGGCCAGCCAGGCGTGGGCCTCCGCGCGGAAAGCGGTGAGGGACTCCTCCATGGCGCTCCCTTCCCTAACAAGCGTTTGGCAGGTTAGCGTACGGCCATGAACAGCGTCGAGTACGTGGCCGGGCACGGCCTCCTGACCGGGCGTACCGCCGTCATCACCGCCGCCGCCGGAGCCGGGATCGGCGGCGCCACCGCACGCCGCTTCCTGGAGGAGGGCGCACGCGTGCTGATCAGCGACGCGCACACCCGCCGCCTGAAGGAGACCGAGCGGGCGCTCGCGGAGGAGTTCGGGGCACCCGCCGTCGCCGCCCAGCCCTGCGACGTCACCGACGAGGCCCAGGTCCAGGCTCTGTTCGCGGAAGCGGTACGGCTCCACGGCCGCCTCGACGTGATCGTCAACAACGCCGGCCTCGGCGGCACCGCGCACCTCGCCGACATGACCGACGAGCAGTGGGCCCGGGTCCTCGACGTGACCCTGAACGGCACGTTCCGGTGCACGCGGGCCGCGCTGAGGCTCCTGCGCGACCAGCGGCCGGGCGGCGGTGTCGTCGTCAACAACGCCTCCGTCGTCGGCTGGCGCGCCCAGGCCGGGCAGGCCCACTACGCCGCCGCCAAGGCGGGCGTCATGGCGCTCACCCGCTGCGCGGCGCTCGAAGCCGCCCCGTACGGCGTCCGCGTCAACGCCGTCGCGCCGAGCCTGGCGATGCACCCGCACCTGGTGAAGGTCACCTCCGCCGAACTGCTGAAGGAGCTGACCGCGCGCGAGGCGTTCGGGCGGTACGCCGAGCCCTGGGAGGTCGCCAACGTCATCGTCTTCCTGGCCAGTGGCTACGCCTCGTACATGACCGGCGAGACCGTGCCCGTCAGCAGCCAGCGCGCGTAGGCCGACAATGTCCCCGTGCCGAAGCCGAACCAGAAGAAGCCCCAGGTGACCACCCCCGCGCCCGAGCGGCGCGCCGAACTCCTCGCCACGGCGGCGGAGGTGTTCGCCGCCCATGGGTACAACGCCACCACCGTACGGAAGATCGCCGACGAGGCCGGCATGCTCGCCGGCAGCCTCTACTACCACTTCGACTCCAAGGAATCGATGGTCGACGAGATCCTGTCCGACTTCCTCGACGAACTGTGGGCCGGGTACGACACCGTCCTCGCCGCCGGGCTCGGGCCGCGCGAGACCATCGAGGCGCTGGTCACCGAATCGTTCCGGGAGATCGACCGCCACCGTGCCGCCGTCGCCATCTACCAGAAGGAGTGGCGCCACCTCGCCACCCAGCCGCGCTTCCAGTACCTCTCCGACTCCCAGGTGAAGTTCGAGAAGGCCTGGCTCGGGACGCTGGAGCGCGGCGTCGCCGCCAAGGTCTTCCGCGCCGACCTGGACGTCCGGCTCACCTACCGCTTCGTGCGCGACACGGTGTGGGTGGCGGCGTCCTGGTACCGGCCGGGGGGCCTGCACAGCCCGGAGGAGATCGCCCGCCAGTACCTGTCGATGGTGCTGGACGGTATCGCCGTACGAACGTAGAGGAGTGTTGTGATGGGCGAGGCCTACATCGTCGAAGCGGTACGCACCCCCGTCGGCCGGCGCGGAGGCGGCCTCGGCGCCGCCCACCCCGCCGACCTCGGCGCCCACGTCCTGAAGGCGCTGGTCGACCGCTCGGGCGTCGACCCGGCCGCCGTCGACGACGTCGTCTTCGGCTGCCTGGACACGGTCGGCCCGCAGGCCGGCGACATCGCCCGTACGGCATGGCTGGCGGCCGGGCTGCCGGAGGAGGTGCCGGGCGTCACCGTCGACCGCCAGTGCGGCTCCTCCCAGCAGGCCGTGCACTTCGCCGCCCAGGCGGTCATGTCCGGCACCCAGGACCTGGTCGTGGCGGGCGGCACCCAGAACATGACGATGATCCCGATCGCGTACGCCTCCCGGCAGGCCGCCGTGCCGCTGGGCCTCGACCAGGGGCCCTTCGCCGGCTCCGAGGGCTGGCGCGCCCGGTACGGCGACGCCCCGGTCAACCAGTTCGCCGGCGCCGAGATGATCGCGCGGCAGTGGGGCATCACGCGGGCGGACCAGGAGGAGTACGCGCTCCGCTCGCACCGGCGGGCGGTCCGCGCGATCGACGCGGGGCGCTTCGCGCGCGAGACGGTGGTGTACGGGACGGTGGAGACGGACGAGGGCCCGCGCCGCGACACGACCCTGGAGAAGATGGCCGGGCTGAAGCCCGTCCTGGAGGGCGGCACCGTCACCGCCGCCTGCTCCTCCCAGGTCTCCGACGGCGCGGCCGCCATGCTGCTGGCGAGCGAGCGGGCCGTCGCCACGCACGGGCTGACCCCCCGGGCCCGCGTCCACCACCTGTCGGTGCGCGGCGAGGACCCCATCCGCATGCTGACGGCGCCCATACCGGCGACCGCGCACGCCCTGAAGAAGACGGGCATGACCATCGACGACATCGACCTGGTCGAGATCAACGAGGCGTTCGCCCCCGTCGTCCTCGCCTGGCTGGCGGAAACCGGCGCCGACCCCGATCGTGTGAACGTCAACGGCGGCGCGATCGCGCTGGGCCACCCCCTGGGCGCGACGGGCGTCCGCCTGATGACCACGCTCCTGCACGAACTGGAGCGCACGGGCGGCCGGTTCGGCCTCCAGACCATGTGCGAGGGCGGCGGCCAGGCGAACGTGACGATCATCGAGAGGCTGTAGCGCGCCGTGGCGGAACCTGGCGTGCCCAGTTGCGGACGGGGCCGCCGGGATGGTGTGCTACGGTTGTTCACGTTGCAGTTTTGGTACCCATGAACTTTATGTGCGCCTGACGGGAATGTTCCTCAGGCGCATTATTGTTTTACCGGCTTACTCCGGATGGGGCCCCGACACCATCAGGAGATAATTATGGCCACCGGTACCGTGAAGTGGTTCAACTCGGAAAAGGGCTTCGGCTTCATCGAGCAGGACGGCGGCGGCGCCGACGTCTTCGCCCACTACTCCAACATCGCCACCCAGGGCTTCCGTGAGCTCCAGGAAGGCCAGAAGGTGACCTTCGACGTCACGCAGGGCCAGAAGGGCCCGCAGGCGGAGAACATCCTCCCCGCCTGATCACCGGATCCACCGGATACGCAGCACCGGTATCCCGCAGCCGGGACCCGCACCAATGCAGGTGCGGGTCCCGGCTTGTGCTGTGCTCAGGCCCTGCTCAGGCCAAGGAAGGCAAATGCATGACGACGACTCGACCCGAACGCCCCGCCCGTAAGCGCCCCGCGAGGACCGGAAACGCGAACCCCGCGCGCTCCGGCAACGGCAAGGCGGCCGGAAACGGCAAGGCGCCCGCCCGCGGGGCGGGCAACCGCGCCCCCATCGCGCCGCCGCGCGAATTCACCCTGCCGGAAACCGCCACGCCGGCGCTGCCGCCGGTCGCGGGCTTCGACGACCTCGACATGCCGGCCGCCCTCCTCAAGACGCTCACCGCCCAGGGCGTCACCGAGCCGTTCCCGATCCAGGCCGCGACGCTGCCGAACTCGCTCGCGGGCCGAGACATCCTCGGCCGCGGCCGCACCGGCTCCGGCAAGACCCTCGCCTTCGGGCTCGCCCTGCTGGCCCGCACGGCCGGCCGGCGCGCCGAGCCGAAGGCCCCGCTCGGGATGGTCCTGGTCCCCACGCGCGAGCTCGCGCAGCAGGTGACCGACGCCCTCACCCCGTACGCGACGTCCGTGCAGCTGCGGATCGCCACCGTCGTCGGCGGCATGTCGATCAGCCGCCAGGCGGGCGCGCTGCGGCGCGGCGCCGAGATCCTGGTCGCCACCCCGGGCCGCCTGAAGGACCTGATCGAGCGCGGCGACTGCCGGCTGGACCAGGTGTCGGTCACCGTCCTGGACGAGGCCGACCAGATGGCCGACATGGGCTTCCTCCCGCAGGTCACCGCGCTGCTGAAGCAGGTCGAGCCGGACGGCCAGCGCATGCTGTTCTCCGCGACGCTGGACAAGAACATCGACCGGCTGGTGCGGATGTTCCTCACCGACCCCGTCGTGCACTCGGTCGACCCGTCGGCGGGCGCGGTCTCCACCATGGAGCACCACCTGTTGTACGTCGCCGACGAGACCGACAAGAAGGCCGTCACCGCCCGCATCGCGGCCCGCGACGGCCGGGTGATCCTCTTCCTGGACACCAAGCGCTCGGTGGACCGGCTGGTCAAGCGGCTCCTCGCCAGCGGCGTACGGGCGGCGGGCCTGCACGGCGGCCGCTCCCAGCCGCAGCGCAACCGGACCCTGGACCAGTTCAAGAACGGCCAGGTCACCGCGCTCGTGGCGACCAACGTGGCGGCCCGTGGCATCCACGTCGACGACCTCGACCTGGTCGTCAACGTCGACCCGCCCACCGACCACAAGGACTACCTGCACCGCGGCGGCCGCACCGCCCGCGCGGGCGAGTCCGGCAGCGTCGTCACCCTCGTCCTGCCCGAGCAGAAGCGCGACATGAGCCGGCTGATGTCCCACGCGGGCATCACGCCGAGCGCCGCCCGCGTCAAGTCGTCCGACGAGGAGCTGGCCCGGCTCACCGGCGCCCGCGAGCCGTCCGGCATACCGGTCACGATCGAGGTCCCGCAGCCGGCCCAGCCCGCCGCGCAGACCTCCGGCAAGCCGGGACGGCGCCGCCGCCCCCGCCGCAGCGGCCAGGGCGGCGGTACCGGTGGCGGCAGCGGCGCCGCGACGGCCACCGGCGTGAGCACCCAGGCGGGTACTCCCCGCCGCCGTAGCGGCGGCGCCGGCCGCCCGGCCGGGCGCGGCGGCCGGCGCACCGCCGCGTAGCGGCCGGACCGGCTCAGCCCACCAACTGGGCCCGGAGCGCCGCCAGCGTGCGGTGCTCCAGGCCCAGCCCGGCGGTCAGGTAGCGGTACAGGTTCCCGTACGCCTCCGACACCGCCGCCAGCGCCGCGTCCAGGTACTCCGTCCGTACCTCCTGCAACGGAATGAGCAGGTCCGGGTTCTGCATCAGCCCGGCCTGCTTCAGGTAGGCGCGCAGCTGGGCGTCGTACGCGGCGCGGAAGGTGTTCGACGCCAGGTAGTCCGCCACGGCCGTCCGCTCCGGCACGCCGAGCGCGGTCAGCAGCAGCCAGCTCGTCCAGCCGGTGCGGTCCTTGCCGGCCGTGCAGTGGTACAGCAGCGGTGCCCGGCCGGCGGACGCGATGTCGCGGAGCGTGGCGCCGAACCGCGCGCGGTTGTCGGCGCTCGTGACGAACGTGCGGTAGACCTCGCGCATGAACGCGGCCGCCCGGCCGCCGCCCAGCAGCTCCTCCTGCCGGACCGGGTCCGCGGAACCGATGGCGGTGCGCAGCCGCGCGTACAGACCGTTGTCGGTGACGGGGCGGGAGACGGGCACGAGCCCGTCCGGGAGGCGGTCGGGCCCGTCGTACTGGACCTCCAGCGGGATCCGGAAGTCGATCACCTTCGTCAGGCGGAGGCCGGAGAGGGTGACCAGGTCCGCGTCGGTGAGCCTGCTCAGCCCGTCGGCCCGGTAGACCAGGCCATGGCGGACCGTCTCGCCGTCGTAGGTGCGGTGACCGCCCAGGTCGCGGACGTTGACCGCGCCCTGGAGGGGGATGTGACGGCCGGCGGTGCTCGCGCCGGCCGTCCCGGTCGCCGCCATGAGGGCGGCCGTCGTCGCTGTCATGAGCAGAGTGCGTCTCGTCAGGGCCATGGCCCGACTCCTTCGGGTGAGGGGAGTGCGCGGAGCACGTGGTGTGCCTCGGACATGACGCGCCGGACGAGGTCCTCGCAGCTCGGAAGGTCCTCGATCACCCCCGCGACCTGCCCCGAGGCCATGACGCCCAGGTCGGGGCGGCCCTCGACCATGGCCGCCCGCAGGAGCATCGGTGTGTTCGCGGCGAGCAGGACCTGGCTCCAGGACAGGTCCCTGCCGTGCTTCATGGCCAGCCCGTCGCGGACCATCCGCGCCCACGACAGGCCCGACAGCTTCCGGAACCGCGCCGCCCGCCGTACCGCCTCCGTCAACGCCCGGGCGCGGCCCGCCCGTTCGAGGGAGGCGACGAGTTCGGTACGCAGCATGCGGTGCGGCAGACCGTCGACGGCGGTCGTCACCGTGACGTCCCTGACCGTCGCCGCCAGGTAGGCCGCCTTCACCGGACCGGGGACGGGCGAGTCGGAGGTGAGCAGGAACCGCGTCCCCATGGCGATGCCCGCCGCCCCGTACGCCAGCGCCGCCACCAGCCCCCGCCCGTCGTGGAACCCGCCCGCCGCGACGACCGGGATGTCCACCGCGTCCACGACCTGGGGCAGCAGGACGGAGGTGGCCACCTCGCCGGTGTGCCCGCCGCCCTCCGCGCCCTGCACGATCACCGCGTCCGCGCCCCACGCCGCGACCTTCTCGGCGTGGCGGCGGGCCCCGACGGACGGGACGACCACCACGCCCGCGTCCTTCAGCTCGGCGATCAGCTCCCGGGAGGGCGCGAGGGCGAACGAGGCGACCCGTACGCCCTCCTCGACGATGATCCGCACCCGCTCGCGGGCGTCCGCCGCGTCCGCCCGCAGATTGACGCCGAAGGGCGCGTCCGTACGGGACTTCACCTCGGCGACGGCGGCGCGCAGCTCGTCGGGCGTCATCGTCGCGGAGGCGAGGATCCCGAGGGCACCCGCACGGGCGGTGGCGGTGACCAGGCGCGGCCCGGCGACCCAGCCCATGCCGGTCTGGACGATGGGGTGGCGGACGCCGGTCAGCTCGGTGAGCGCGGTCTCCATCACCCCCGCACCTCACGCTCGCGCGTACGGCCGGGGTCGAGGACCTCGCGGATGAGGGTGAGCTCCTCGGCGGTCGGCTCGCGGGTGTATGGGACGTCGTCGGGGACGTCGAGGGCGAAACCGGTCGCTTGGACGACCTCCTCGACGGTGACGCCCGGGTGCAGCGAGGCCAGCCGCATGGAGCGGTCGGGTGTGGCGAAGTCGAGGACGCCGAGGTCGGTGACGACGCGCCGGATGCGGTGGTACGCGGCCCCGGCGGCTTCCGCCCGGTCGTACCCGAGACCGCACACCATGTCGACGCGCTCGACGAAGACGCGGGGGGAGTGGCGGGGGATCCAGTAACTGGTGGGGTTGTTGAGGGTGTTGACGGGCGCGCCACGCACGCCGAGGAGCTGGCGGGTGGGCCGCGACCAGTCACCGACGCAGGAGATGTTCTGGTTGCCGTACCGGTCGATCTGGCTCGCGCCCATCATCACGTGCCGTCTGCCGCCGGTCACCAGGGCGAGGTGGCGGCGGTAGGGGAGCCAGCCCTCGACCGTGCCGTCGGGGCGCACCAGCATCGCCTCACCGTCGGTGAGCAGCAGGTCGGGGGAGAAGGTGAGCCGGGCGAGCCGGGCGCCGAGGGACGGGATCAGGCCCATGGGGCTCGCGAGGACCTCGCCGTCCCCGCGCCAGGCCTCGGCGCACGCGACCACGCAGTACTCGGCACGGGAGACGGTCACTTCTGTCCCTCCTGCCATGCCTGGACGGCCGCCTGGTACGCGGCTTCGCTGCCGCCGGAGAGGAAACGCCCCGCGAACTCGTCCCAGGGCGTGGTCGCGTACAGCTTCTGGAACGCCTCGTCGCGCCCGTGGTCGGGAACGCAGGAGGTGAAGTGGGCGCCGTTCGGGGTCTCGACGACGCCGGTGACGTACTGGCGCTGGACGAGCAGCGTCTGCGGGGCGGCGGCCTTGGTGAGTTCGGCGGTTTCGACGAGCCGTTCGCACGAGACGTACGCGGTGTCGGCGGCCTGGCAGAACAGGTCGTCGAAGTACGGGTCGGGGCCCAGGTACTGGCCGTTGCCGAGGCGGTCGGCGCGGTTGACGTGGACGAGGGCGGCGTCCATGCGCAGCGCGGGCACGGCGGCGAACTCCTCGCCGTCGTCGTAAGGGGACCGCACCGTACGCAGGGCGGGGTTGACGCGCATGACGTCGGAGCCGAGGCCCGCGCGGACGGGGAGGAAGGGGAGCCGGTTCGCGGCGGCGTGCAGGCCCCACATGAGCATGGCCTCGTCCAGCTCGGTCAGTTCGAGGGCGCCGCGCTCGCGGGCCGCCCGGAAGTGCGGCTCCAGGGGGATCGAGTCGAGGGTGGCGAAGGGGGCGACGAGCCTGCGGATACGGCCGGCGGCGGCGAGGAGGCCGACGTCGGGACCGCCGTAGGAGATGACGGTGAGATCGGTGATCCCGGACCGGAGCAGCGCTCTCACCAGGGCCATGGGCTTGCGGCGCGAGCCCCAGCCGCCGATGCCGATCGTCATGCCGCTGCGCAGCCGCGCCACGGCCTCGTCGGGGCTCATGGTCTTGTCGGTCACGGCGTCGCCTTGTCCTTCCCGAAGGTGTCGCGTACGCGGTCGGCGGCCCCGCTCAGGCTCGCCTCGAAGGTGAAGCCCTGCTCGAAGCGGTAGCTGCGGCGTACGTCGACGGGGTCGATGCCGTTGATGGCCGCCTTGGCGAGCCGCAGCAGGTGCCCGTCCTTGCGGGCGATCTCCCGCGCCAGCTCCCGTGCGGCGTCCTGGAGTCCGGCGCGCGGTACGACCCGCCACACCGAGCCGTGGGCGTGCAGCTCGGCGGCGGTGATCGTGCGGGAGGTGTAGTACAGCGCCCGCATCAGGTGCTGGGGGACCAGCCGCGCCAGGTGCGTGGCGGCGCCGAGCGCGCCCCGGTCCAGCTCCGGCAGCCCGAAGGTGGCGTCGTCGGAGGCGACGATCGCGTCCGCGTTCCCCGCGAGGCCGATGCCGCCGCCCAGGCAGTAGCCGTGCACCGCCGCGACGACGGGGACCTCGCACTCGTACACCGCCGCGAACGCCTCCGCGCAGCCCCGGTTGACGCCGATGAGCGCCCGGCGGTCCGGGGTGTCCCGCTGGAGCTCCTTGATGTCGACGCCCGCGTTGAAACCCCGGCCCGCGGCGGCGAGCACGACGCAGCGCGTGTCGGGGTCGCGCCCGGCGGCGCGGAGGGCGTCGGCGAGGGCGTACCAGCCCTGTACGGGAAGGGCGTTGACGGGCGGGAAGCCGACTTCGACGACCGTGATGCCCTTTTCGGGGCTTGTGGTGGAGACACCCATGGGAGGATCAGCTACCTTTCCACCAAACATTTGTTAGGCGCGTCTTCCGGGAAGGTAGCAGCGGATGGAGCTGGACGGGAGGGTCGCGGTCGTCACCGGCGGCACGCGAGGCGTCGGCGCCGGTATCGCGCGGGCGTTCCTCGCGGCGGGCGCCCATGTGGTGGTGTGCGCCCGCCGGCCGCCGCCGGAGCCGGTCGAAGTGGTGGGCCACCGGGCCGAGTTCGTGTCGGTGGACGTGCGTGAACCAGCCGCCGTGCGGGGCGTTTTCGCGGCCGTGGCGGACGCCCGCGGTCGCCTGGACGTGCTCGTGAACAACGCGGGCGGCACGCCGTACCGCCCCCTGGCGGAAGGGCCCGCCGAGCGGCACGCGCGCGTGCTGGAGCTCAACCTGCTCGCCCCGCTGACGGCTTCCCTCGCCGCGTACGAGCACCTGCGTGCCGCCCGCGGCTCGGTCGTCATGGTCGGCAGCGTGAGCGGGACGCGGCCCTCGCCCGGCACGGCGGCGTACGGCGCGGCCAAGGCGGGCCTGGAGAACCTGGCCGCCTCCATGGCCGTGGAGTGGGCGCCCGACGTACGGGTCAACACCCTGCTCCCCGGCATGGTCCGCACCGAGCTGGCCCACCTGCACTACGGCGACGAGGAGGGCGTCGCGGCGGTCGCGCGCACCGTCCCGCTGGGTCGGCTCGCCGAGCCGTCGGACGTGGGTGACGCGGCGGTCTTCCTTGCCTCCGACCGCGCCGCGTACATCACCGGCGCGTCGCTCCTCGTCCACGGGGGCGGGGAACGCCCCGCTTTCCTGGACGCCGCAACCGCCAACAAGGAGACCTCCAGATGACCGAACCGGACGGAATCTGCGCGGGCCGTGTCGTCGCCGTCACCGGCGCCGGCCGCGGCCTGGGCCGCGCCCACGCCCTGGCCTTCGCCGCCGAGGGCGCCCACGTCGTCGTCAACGACCTGGACGTCGGCCTCGACGGCTCGCCGCCCCGCGATGCCGCGTCGTCCTGCGATGCCGCGTCGGCCCACGGGGCTCCGTCGGCCCACGGGGCCGCGTCGGCCCACGATGCCGCGTCGGCCCGCGGCGGGGCACCTTCCCGCGATGGGTGGCCGTCTCGCGGCGGGGGGTCCGCCCGCGACGCGGGGCCGTCTCGCGGCGGGGCGCCGTCCCGCGACGGGAGGCCCTTCAACGACGGGTCGCCGTTCCGTGACGGGGGGCCTTCCCGCGACGGGTGGCCGTCTCGCGGCGCGTGGCCGTCCGACGACGGGGTGCCCGCCCGCGGTGGGGCCTCCGCCGACGGCGGGTCGCCGTTCCACGACGGTTCGGCGTCCCACGGCGGGGCGTTCCTCCACGGCGAGTGGCCGTCCGACGACGGGATGCCCGCCCGCGGTGGGGCCTCCGCCGACGGCGGGTCGGCGTTCCGCGACGGGGGGTCCGCTCGCGGCGGGGCGTTCGCCCAGGGTGGGGCCTCCGTCGACGGCGGGTCGGCGTTCCGCGACGGTTCGGGTGCCTTCGATGCGGCGACCGCGCCGGGCGGCGGCCCCGGTGGGGGAGCCGCCGCCGTCGGCCCCGCCCAGCGGGTGGTCGACGAGATCCGGGCGCTCGGGGGCCGGGCCGTCGCGCACGGCGGTGACATCGCCACCCCCGAGGGCGCCGCCTCCCTCGTCGCCACCGCCCTCGACGCCTTCGGGCGGCTGGACACCCTCGTCAACAACGCGGGGTTCCTGCGCGACCGCATGCTCGTCAACCTCGACGAGGACGACTGGGACGCCGTCGTACGCGTCCATCTCAAGGGCCACTTCCTGCCCCTCAAGCACGCCGCCGCCCACTGGCGGGCCGAGTCCAAGGCGGGCCGCACGCCCCAGGCCCGTGTCGTCAACACCAGCTCGGGAGCGGGCCTGCTGGGCAGCGTCGGCCAGGCCAACTACGCCGCCGCCAAGGCGGGCATCCTGGCCCTCACCCTCGTCGCTGCCGCCGAACTCGCCCGCTACGGCGTCCAGGTCAACGCCCTCGCCCCGGCCGCCCGCACCCGGATGACCGAGCGCACCTTCGCCGCCACCATGGCGGCCCCCCGCGACGACGGCTTCGACGCCATGGCCCCCGAGAACGTCTCCCCGCTCGTCGTCTGGCTCGGCTCGGGCGCGCCGAGCGCGGGCGTCACCGGCCGGGTCTTCGAGGCGGAGGCGGGCCGCATCACCGTCATGGACGGCTGGCGCCCCGGCCCCACAGCCGAGAAGCCCGCCCGCTGGCTCCCGGCCGAAGCGGGGGAGGCCGCCCGCGCGCTCCTGGCCACCGCGCAGGCGCCTCTCCCGGTGTACGGGGCGGGCCCGCACACGCCCTAGCGTCGCTCGTCCGCCCGTACGGACAGGTGCCGGGCGAAGAACGCGCACACCAAGCCCCGCACGGCAGGCACCGATTCGATTGCCGGCGACGGCCGGACCGCTGGGGGAACCTGGTCCCGGCGGCCGAGGCGCCCCGTTTCCTCGGCGTGTTCGACGACGGCCTGGAGGACGCACCAGGTGTGGAACGTGGTGGAGGGCCTGCATCCATGACACTGGCGAAGCAGGCCGCGGCGGCGTACGAGGGCGACGTTCACCGTCTCGCCCCGTACGTGTCCGACGCGTCAACATCCGGGTAATTCCCGTTACTTGGCGTTGACGTGCCCACATCTACACGCGTCATCATCGGCGTATGCGAATCCCCCCACGCTTCACCCTGCTCGGCGCCGCCACCGCGCTGCTGGCCGCCCTGTTCACCGGACCGGCCACCGCCGCTCCCACCGTCCCCACCGCCATCACGGCGGTCGGGGACATCTGTTACTCCCGGCTGCCTTCCCAGGCACACGACACGCTCGACCTCATCGAGACCGGAGGCCCCTACCCCTTCCCCCAGGACGGCACCGTCTTCCAGAACCGCGAAGGCATCCTGCCGAGCCGCACCACCGGCTACTACCGTGAGTACACGGTCATCACCCCCGGCTCCGACACCCGTGGCGCCCGCCGTATCGTCACCGGAGACGCCACGCGGGAGGACTACTACACCGCCGACCACTACGCGTCCTTCGACCTCGTCGACCACCACTGCTGAGCGTGTACGTCATCGAGGGCCGCCGGGTCACCACACCGGCCGGCTTCTGGCGGGCCGTCGGCGAGGCCGTCAACGGCCCCGGCGGCTACTTCGGCCACAACCGTGACGCGTTCGCGGACTGCCTGAGCGGTGGCTTCGGTACGCCGGAGGACGGCGGCTTCGCCTTCGAGTGGCGCGACCACGACGTCTCGCGCCGCGCCCTCGGACCGGCGTTCTTCGACGAGCTCGTGGAGATCATGGAGGAGCGGGCGCCGGGAGCGCTCCGGCTGCGCTGACCCCGATGCCCGGGCCCGCGCCCGGGCGGTCAGCGGCGGCGCGGCAGGGTGTGCTCCAGGCGCCGCCTGTCGCGCTCGTCCCGTACGTGTTCCAGGGCGCCCTCGGCGATACCGCGCGCCGAACTCCCCGGCGCCTCGCCGCCGAGGACGCGCGCCAAGGCGTCCAGGGCCCGGGTGTCCTGACGCTTCGCCAGGCCCCGGGCGGCCTCGGCGGCCGTGTCGGCGTCGGGGTCGTCCAGCCGGGCGGCCAGGGCCTCCCGGAGGGCGGGGGAGTCGTCCGGCACCTCGGCGAGCGCCAGGGTCGCCCAGTCGCGCACCTCGGGGGCCGCGTCGCGGCTCAGCCCGATCAGCACCTCCACGCCCTCGCGGTGGCCGGCGGGCACCAGACCGGTGAGCGCGACGGCGACCCCGCGCCGCACGCCGGTGTCGGGGTGCGCGGCGTGCCGGAGGATCTCGGGCAGCGCGGCCGGGTCGCCGTGCTGCCCGAGCGCGCCCACGGCGGCCGCCACCAGTTCGGTGTCCCGCGCCTCCCGGGCCACCTCCCGCAGCACCGGCAACGCCCGCGCCCCGCCGGAGCCGAGCCGGCCGAGGACGTCCGCCGCGAGGGCCTGCCGGAGCGGGTCGCCGCTCGCGGCCCAGGCGACCGCCGCCTGGAACGTCTCCTCGTCGCCGCGCCGCGACAGCGCCTCCACCGACTCGGTCCAGTCGTCCTGCTCGGGGTCGCTGCAGCGCAGGGCACGCGCCGCCAGCTCCTCGTGGCCGGTGCGGATGCCCAGCGCGCCCTCCAGGAGCGTGGCGATCGCCGCGTGGCCGGTCTGCTGTTCGGCGCCCGCGCCGGGCACACCGTCCCGCAGCAGCTCCACGACGACGGTCACCCCGCCGTCCTCCGGCACGTGCCGCGTGACGACCTCGTACTCACCCGGCCCGTACGCCTCGACCAGGTCCCGCCGCAGCGCCTCCGCCACATCCGTGCCGGCCCACCGCCGCGCCTCGCGCAGCGCGTCCTCCAGGCCCGGCGCGCCACGCGCCAGCAGCGCCCGCACCACCGCGGGCGAGCCGCGCCGCGCGGCGGCGACCAGCGGCAGCTCCGCGCCGGGCGCAGGCCCCGGCAGGCCGGGGTCGGCCCCGTACTCCAGCAGGGCCTCCACGGTGTCGGCGTACCCGTTGCGCACCGCCCACGTCAGCGCGGTGAACCCGAACTCCTCTCGCTGGTCCGGCCGTGCCCCGGCGGCCAGCAGCGCCCGTACGGCCCCGGTGTGCCCGCCGCACGCTGCGCCGCACAGCGGCAGGTCACCGGCCCCCTCCCCGCTGCCGCACCCCGGGTGCGCCCCGGCGGCGAGCAGCAGCCGCACGATCCCCGCGTGATCGCTCACCGCGGCCAGATACAGCGCGGTCTGCCCGTCCTCGTCGGTCGCCTCGGCCGGGACACCCGCCCGCAGCAGCCGCACCACCGCGTCCTCGTCGCCGCCGTGGACGGCTTCGAAGAGGTCCTCCACATCGCTGGTCATGGTCCGACCTTCGCCCGCCCGCCCCCCGGCCGCCAAGTGGATATCCGTCAGGTGTCGCACTCCAGCACCGTCCGGCACAGCCCGCACCGTGCCCGCACCCGGCCCCGCACCGGGATCCGGATGCGCTGGTGGCAGGTGGGGCAGGGGAACGAGACCCGCAGCGCGGCCTCGTGGCCGCCGCCCTCGAAGGCGTACGGCAGGCCGGTGACGGCCCCCGGATGGTCCTGGGCGTACCGGCGGTCCTTGGCGTAACGGTGCCGGCCGGCCCAGCCCGCCGCCGTCAGCGGGGGCTGCCGCCCGTCGCGCAGGGCCACCGTCCGGCCCTCGGTGTACGCGGTGTACCCCTGGGGGCTGGTGAACCAGGGCGAGGGGTCCTCGCCGAACGCCAGGGCCCGCTTGGCCAGCACGTACCCGAACTCCTCCGGTGTCAGGTAGCCCAGCTTCTGGCTCGACACCCCGTCCTCGCGGTACGCGTCCAGCAGCAGCCAGCCGGCCCCCAGGTACGTGGTCACCGTGTCCGTCAGGATCTCGTTGTCCCGCGTGCCGGGGAAGCTCAGGCCGAGCCGGTGCAGCAGCACATGGGTGATCTCGTGGGCGAGGGCCGCCCCGATGTCCCGGCGATGCGTACGGAACCGGTCGTTCAGCTCGATGAAGTACTCGGGCCCCGCCGCGAGTTCGACGCTCGCCGCGTGCGTCATCTCCCGGAAGCTGACGATCATCCGTGCGTCCGGCAGCCGCAGCTGCTGCACCAGCGCGTGGGCCACCCGCTGCGCGCCCAGGTGGAGGTCGTCGCCGTCGGCGAAGGCCACGTCGGCGGGGGCGACGCTGCCGGCGTACGCGTACAGCCCTTCCTGGGGGAGCCGCCGGTACAGGGCGGTGATCGCCGCCCGCACGGTGTCGAGGTGCGGGTAGCCGTGCACGACCTCACTGCCGTTCGCCACGTCCCTGCCCCCATGTGCGACGTCGACTCCCCTCCACTGTAAGCGCCCGCGTAAGAGCCCGTACGGGTGTACAGGCACCGTTCACATGGCCGAAAACACGGCCTTGTGGGCGCGTCGACCGCCTCCGGATAATCCGGGACACGCCTTGACGGGACCATGTCATCGAGCTGCCTGGCGGCACGGGCCCCGTCGTGTGCGCACGGCTCAACCCCCCACGAAAGGCAGACAGTTGTCCAAGCTTCTTCGCGCCCTCAAAAGATGCGCCGCGGCCGGCGCCGTCGCCCTCGCCGCGGTCAGCCTCCAGCCCACCACCGCCTCCGCCGCCCCCGCGCCGGTCGTCGGAGGGACACAGGCCGCCCAGGGCGAGTTCCCGTGGATGGTCAGGCTCTCCATGGGCTGCGGCGGCTCGCTGCTCACCCAGCAGATCGTGCTGACCGCCGCCCACTGCGTCAGCGGCTCCGGCAACAACACCAGCATCACCGCCACCGCCGGTGTCGTGGACCTCCAGAGCTCCAGTGCCATCAAGGTCCGCTCCACCAAGGTCCTCCAGGCACCCGGCTACAACGGCAAGGGCAAGGACTGGGCCCTGATCAAGCTCGCCCAGCCGATCAACCTGCCCACCCTGAACATCGCGTCGACCACGGCGTACAACAGCGGCACCTTCACCGTCGCCGGCTGGGGCGCCACCCGCGAAGGCGGCGCCCAGCAGCGCTACCTGCGCAAGGCGACCGTGCCGTTCGTCTCCGACGCCACCTGCAGGCAGGCCTACGGCAACGCCCTCGTCCCGGCCGAAGAGATCTGCGCCGGTCTGCCCCAGGGCGGCGTCGACACCTGCCAGGGCGACTCCGGCGGCCCGATGTTCCGCCGCGACAACGCCGGGGCGTGGATACAGGTCGGCATCGTCAGCTGGGGCCAGGGCTGCGCACGGCCCGACTACCCCGGCGTCTACACCGAGGTGTCCACCTTCGCCTCCGCCATCAAGTCCGCGGCGGCGAACCTCTAGCACGGCGAACCTCCAGCACGGCGGGGGGCAGGCCCGGCGGGGCCTGCCCCCTCCCGCTACGCCAGGCGTACGCGGCTCCCGGCGCCCTCCAGCTCCAGCACCCACACCTCGTTCGCCCCCTCCCGCAACACCGGCCCCGGCACGAACAGCGACTCCTGCGGGCCCACCCCCCAGTACCGCCCCAGGCAGAACCCGTTCACCCACACGAACCCCCGCGTCCAGCCCGGCAGTTCCAGCGCCGCGTCCCCCGCCCCGGCCACCTCCACGACCGCCCGGTACAGCCCCTGCGCACCCTCCCGGGAAGCTGGCGTGAACGGCACCTTCCCCACCCCGTCCGCCGTGAACGCGTCCACCCGCAGCCCCCGCGCCCGCACCCCGTGCACGTACTGCCGCTCGTGCCGCACCCCGCCCGTGATGCCCTTGCTCTCCGCGAGCCGCGGCCCGTAGTTGACCCGCCCCAGCGACTCCACCCACAGCTCCACCACCGCGGGCCCCGCCACCAGCTCCGCCAGCACCGCGTCCTCCGCCTCCAGCACTCCCGCACGGACCCCGTCCACATACACCACCGCCCGGTCCCGCAGGCCCGTCACCGACAGCGGATACGGCTGCCGCGGCCCCGGCACCCGCAGCCGGTAGCGCACCAGGCCCCGGTCCACGCCCAGCTCCTCGAAGGTCGGCGGCACCGGACCGTCCCACTCCTCGTCGCCCAGCGCCTCCAGCACGCCGTCCAACGGCGCCCACTCCGCGACGGCCGCCTCCACGGGCGCGGCCAGCCGCACGGGCGGCGCCGGAACCGGCGGCAGCGGGCCCTCCGCGTACCGGGCCAGCACCTCCCGGAACGCCCAGAACTTCGCCGTCGGCAGCCCCGCCTCGTCGACCGGCGCGTCGTAGTCGTACGACGTCACCGTCGCCTCCAGCGCACCGTCATGCAGCTCACCCGCCCGGTTCGCCCCCGCCCAGCCGCCGAAGTTCGTCCCCCCGTGCGCCATGTAGACGTTCACCGACGCCCCGCACTGAAGGATCTCCGCCAGCGCCGCCGCCGCGTCCTCCGCGTCCCGCACGGCATGCGCGTCGCCCCAGTGGTCGAACCAGCCGCACCAGAACTCCATGCACATCAGCGGCCCGCGCGGCTGGTGCCGCCGCAGCACCTCGAAGGCCTCCCGCGCCCCCGACCCGAAGTTCGCCGTCGCCAGCACCCCCGGAATCGACCCGCCGGTCAGCATGTGGTCCTCCGGCCCGTCCGACGTGAACAGCGGCACGGTCACCCCGCACGCCTCCAGCAGGTCCACGATGTGCCGCAGATAGCCCGCGTCGGAGCCGTAGCTCCCGTACTCGTTCTCCGCCTGCACCATGATCACCGGACCGCCCCGGTCGACCTGCCGCGCCACGACCTGCGGCAGCAGCGTGTGGAACCAGCGGTTCACATGGACCAGGTACTCGGCGTCGTCCGTCCGCACCCGCCGCCCCAGCCGCCCCGTCAGCCAGTGCGGCAGCCCGCCGTTCTCCCACTCCGCGCAGATGTACGGGCCCGGCCGCACGATCGCCCACAACCCCGCCGCGTGCACCGCGTCCAGGAACCGCCCCAGCGCCGCCACGTCCCGGTACCGGCCCATCTCCGGCTCGTGCAGGTTCCACGGCACATACGTCTCCACACAGTTCAGGCCCATCGCACGCACCATCGCCAGCCGGTGGTCCCACTGCTCCTCGTGCACCCGGAAGTAGTGCACCGCCCCCGACAGCAGCCGCACCGGCCTGCCGTCCAGCAGAAAATCCTCATCACCCACCGTGAAAACTGCCACCATTCCACCCATCTCCTGGTCACGTACCGCGACCAACTGTCGCCCTCTGGCGGTCGGCGGGTCCATGGACAAAGATCAGCGCTGCATGGACACAACGGGGCAGGGAGGCCGAGGGATGTACCACACCTGGATGCGCTTCTTCACACCCAGCCCGCTGCACACACGCCTCGGCCTCACCTGCCTCGGCGTCGGCCTCCAGCACGGCACCCTGCCCACCGTCGGCCCCCGCACCCTCGACCACCACGTCGCCGTCGTGATCAACGCCGGCGGCGGCTGGTACCGGGGCCCCGACGGCCGCCGTACCACGGTCACGGCACCCGCACTGCTCTGGCTCACCCCCGGCGTCCCCCATCACTACGCGCCCGACCCCGCCACCGGGTGGGACGAGGGCTTCGTCGACTTCACCGGCCCCGTCACCGCCACCTACACCGAACTCGGCTACATCGAGCCCGACCGCCCCGTCGTCCCGCTCGCCGACGCCGGCCCCGCCCGCGCCGTCATCGGCCGCATCGCCCGCGCCGCCCGCCGCGGCAACCCGCTCCTCGAAGTCGAGACGTCCGCCGCCGTCCACGAACTGCTCGTCGCCCTGCGCCGCGCCCGCGCCGACACCAACGCCGACGGCGACCCCGTCCTCGAAGCCCTCGCCCGCGACGCCTTCCAGCCCCTGACCGTCGCCGAACACGCCGCCCGGCACGGCATGACCCCCGCCGAGCTGCGCACAGCCGTACGACGAGGCGCGGGCTGCAGCCCCAAGGACTACCTCCTCGGCATCCGCCTCGGCCGCGCCAAGGAACTCCTCGCCGGCACCGAGCTCCCCGTCGCCGCCGTCGCACGCCGCGTCGGCTACGACGACCCCGCCTACTTCTCCCGCCTGTTCACCCGCCGCGTCGGCACCGCCCCCGTCCGCTTCCGCGAACAGCAGGGGCGTACGGTACCGGGAGGCTGGAGCACCCGGATCCCAGATCCCGAACACCCACCGACGATCACCACGGGACACGTCTAAGCTCGCTCACCATGAGCACGAGCCAGACCGGCCGGGTCGACGACACCGGCGACATCGACGAATCCGTACGCGCCGAGCTGACCCAGCTGCGCGAAAGCATCGACAACATCGACGCGGCGGTCGTCCACATGCTGGCCGAGCGGTTCAAATGCACCCAGCAGGTCGGCCACCTCAAGGCCCGCCACCACCTCCCCCCGGCCGACCCCGCCCGCGAATCCCGCCAGATCGCCCGCCTCCGGCAACTCGCCGAGAGCGCCAACCTCGACCCGGCCTTCGCCGAGAAGCTGCTGAACTTCATCATCGCCGAGGTCATCCGCCACCACGAGACCATCGCCGGCGGCGCACCCCCCACCGACGACTAGTCCGTCTCCGTGTGCGCCAGCACCGCGGCCCGCGTCCGGCCCGGATCCAGCACCGCGAACGCGACGTCCGTCAGGTCACCGCAGAACCAGTCGTTCCCGCCGTGCCGCTCCACCGCGAACCGCAACCAGCGGTGCTCGGCCGCCCGCCGCACCGCGTCGTACGGCGACACCTCCGCGCCCAGCCCCATCAGCGCGTACAACCCGCGCCACGCCAGCAGCCTGCCGTACGCCCCCATCCCCGGCTCACCCCACAGACCGCCCCCGAACGCCGCCACGAACAGATCGCACAGCACGTCGTCCGCCGTCGTGTGCACCGCCGCCATCGTCCGCGTGGACGTCCCCGCCAGGCACGGCGCCGGCAGCCCGGCCAGCAGCGCCGCGTTCCAGTCGACCGGATCCAGCGGCCCCGGCAGGACGTAGAACCGCACGTCCTGCGCGCCCTCGTCCCCGAACGGCGCCACCACCGCCGCCCCCCGCGCCACCTCCCGCACCTCCCGGGCACCCCGCCCGGCAGCGGCCCCGGCAGCGGTCGGCGGCACCTCGGCGTACCGGGACCGCAGCTGCGCCGGGCGCGGCGAACCGAGCACGCTGCCCGGCGTCCACCCCCCGTCACGCAGCCGCCGCTCGAAGTCCAGCCAGGCGAGCGGCAACCACGCCAGCGGATGCCCCAGCTCCGCCAGCCGCTCCCGGTACGCCACGTACGGCCCACCGTCCAGGCCGAACCGCAGCGCCATCTCCTGCAACAGACACGCACGGAACTCCGCCGCCCGATCCAGCCGCTCCGGCAGCCCCGCGAACAGCGGCTCCAGCGCCACCCTGCTGGGCCGCCGCGCCAGCCGCCAGGCGGTCCACCGCACCAGCCGGCGCCCACCGGCCGGCCCGTCGGGACCCACCACCTCACAGGCGATCCGCGCCGCCCACTCGGTGGCGTCCCTCGTCTCACGCGCGCACAGCGCCTCGACGACGCCCAGGACGCCGCCGGTGCTCGAACAGGCCACCGCCCAGTCGTACAGCCGCGCCGGTTCCAGATCGCTCAGATCATGATCCCCGTTCACGGCCAGGAGAGTACGCCCCCGGCGCACGCACCCACCGGGGGAGCCCGCCACCGGATCAGCCATGAGGAGAACCCCCGTGCCCCGCCCCCACCCCATCGGGCAGCATGGCCCCATGCCCGTACTGACGCGCGACGAAGCGCAGACCCGAGCCCAGCTCCTCGACGTCCACCGGTACACGGTCGACCTCGACCTCACCACCGGTGATGAGACCTTCGACTCCACCACCCTCATCCGGTTCACCGCCCGCACCGCCGGGACCACCTTCGTCGAGCTCAAGCCGGCCACCCTCCGTACCGTCACCCTCGACGGGCAGCACCTCGACCCCGAGACCCTCACCGACAACCGGCTCCCCCTCACCCTCACCGAGGGCGAGCACACCCTCCGCGTCGACGCCGCCATGCGCTACTCCCGCACCGGCGAGGGCATGCACCGCTTCACCGACCCCAGCGACGGCGAGACCTACACCTACACCCAGCTGTTCATGGAGGACGTCCAGCGCGTCTTCGCCGCCTTCGACCAACCCGACCTCAAAGCCGTCTTCGAGGTCGCCGTCACCGCCCCCGACGGCTGGACCGTCCTCGCCAACGGCATCACCACCCACCAGGGCGACGGCCGCTGGCAGGCCGCCCCCACCCCCCTCATCTCCACCTACCTCGTCGCCGTCGCCGCCGGCCCCTGGCACTCCATCCGCACCGAGCACGCCGGACTGCCCTTCGGCATCCACTGCCGCCGCTCCCTCGCCCCCCACCTCGACGCCGACGCCGACGAAATCCTCGACGTCACCCGCCAGTGCTTCGACCGGTACCACGAGAAGTTCGACGAGCCGTACCCCTTCGACTCCTACGACCAGGCCTTCGTCCCCGAATTCAACGCCGGCGCCATGGAGAACCCCGGCCTGGTCACCTTCCGCGACGAATTCGTCTACCGCTCCGCCGTCACCGTCACCGAACGCCAGACCCGCGCCATGGTCATCGCCCACGAAATGGCCCACATGTGGTTCGGCGACCTCGTCACCCTCACCTGGTGGGACGACATCTGGCTGAACGAGTCCTTCGCCGAATACATGGGCTACCAGACCATCAACGAGGCCACCAGCCGCTACCCCGACACCTGGGTCGACTTCGGCATCGCCCGCAAGGCCTGGGGATACGACGCCGACCAGCGCCCCTCCACCCACCCCGTCGCCCCCGACCCCGACGCCGTCCCCGACACCGCCTCCGCGATGCTCAACTTCGACGGCATCTCCTACGCCAAGGGCGCCTCCGCCCTCCGCCAGCTCGTCGCCTGGCTCGGCGAGAAGGACTTCCTGGCCGGGATCAACACCCACTTCGCCCGCCACAAGTTCGCCAACGCCACCCTCGCCGACTTCATCGACAACCTCGCCTCCGCCACCGACCGCGACGTCCACACCTGGGCCGAGCAGTGGCTGCGCACCACCGGCGTCGACACCCTCACCCCGGCGTACGACCAGGCGAGCCGCACCCTCACCGTCACCCGCACCGGCAGCCGCCCCCACCACGTCACCGTCGGCGTCTACGACCACGACCTCGCCGACGGCGGGCGCCTCGTCCTCCGCGACCGCCTGGAGATCGACGTCCCGGAGCAGGCCCCCGCCTCGATCCCCGGCCCCCGCCCCGCCCTCATCGTCCTCAACGACGGCGACCACACCTACGCCAAGATCCGCCTCGACGAGCACTCCGAGGAACGCGCCCTGCGCACCCTCTCCGGCATCCCCGACGCCCTCACCCGGGCCGTCGTGTGGAACTGCCTGCGCGACATGGTCCGCGACGGCGAACTCGAACCCACCGCCTACCTGCAGACCGCCCGCGCCCACCTCCCCGAGGAGAGCGACCTCGCGATCGTCCAGGGCGTCCTCGGCTTCGCCTCCACCCACATCGCCGACCGGTACGTCCCCGCCGAAGACCGCCCCGCCGCCCTCGCCCTGCTCACCGACCTCACCCGCGACCTCATCCGCCGCACCGAGGACGGCAGGGACCCGGGCCTGCGCCTCACCGCCGTACGCCACTACATCGACGCCACCGACCGGCCCGGCACCCTCCACGGCTGGCTCGACGAGGCCGGTGTCCCGGGCGGCCCCGAACTCGACCCCGAACTGCGCTGGCGCATCCTGGCCCGGCTCGCCGTCCTCGGCGCCACCGACGAGGCCGCCATCGCCGCCGAACTCGACCGCGACCCCAGCGCCACCGGCCAGGAGGGCGCCGCCCGCTGCCGCGCCGCCCTGCCGACCGCCGAGGCCAAGCAGGCGGCCTGGCACCGGATGTTCACCTCCGACGACCTCTCCAACTACCTGTTCACCGCCACCGCCCAGGGCTTCTGGCAGCCCGAACAGGCCGAGCTGGTACGGGAGTACGTCCCCCGCTTCTACCCCGACGCCGCCGCCCTCGCCGACCGCCGAGGCCCCGCCATCGCGGAGGCGGCCGGCCGCTACGCCTTCCCGGCCCACGCCGTCGACACCGCCCACCTCCGCCTCGGCGAACAACACCTCGCCGACGACAACCTCCTCCCGGCGCTCCGCCGCAAACTCACCGACCAGATCGACGACCTCCGCCGCGCGCTGCGCGTCCGCAAGGCCTGACCACCCACCGGCCCCGCCCCACCGCCCGGCGGACGGCGTGTGGCGGGGCCGTGCAGGGTCGTCCCCACAGGGGTTGGCGGCCATGTATGGGCTCCCAGGATCCGTACCCAAGGCCGCCGGCGCCGAGGAGACGAGCCCGGAGGGGCCACGCCGCCCCCCACCGCCCGCCCCCGCCCGGGCACCCGCGCCCCGGGCGCCCCGACCCGGGCCGGGTCCAGAACCCACCCCGGGCCCGACACCACCCCACCGCCGCCCATAGCACGCCCACCCCGCCCCGCCACCCCCTCGTCCCCCTTTCGGGTTGTGATCGCGCCGCACCGCAACCACGCTCCGCCGCGCCGGGCCACGCTGGCAGCATGAGCAGCCCGTGGAGCACCCCGTCGAGCACCCCATGGAGCACGCCGCCCCTCGCCGAGGGCCCCGACGCAGCCCACGCCCCGCGCCCGCCCCTCGCCGGCGGCCCCGAAGGCCCCAGCACCCCCGACGGCACCGAAGGCCCCGGCCCCGACGCCCTCCACCCGCCCCTCGCCGGCGGCCCCGGCGGCCCCGACGCCCTGCGTCCCCTCCTCGACACCGTGCTCGACGCCCTCCGCGACGGCGCGGCGGCACGCGGCGGGCCGCTCCCCGCGGGCGGGCCCGAAAAAATCGCCGCACACGTGCGGGACGCCCTCGGGGCGGCGCTGCCCCACACCGGCACCGGCGCGCCGGAGGCCCTCCGTACCCTCGTCACCGCCCTCGCACACGGCGCCGCCGACCCCGCCCACCCCCACTGCGCCGCCCACCTCCACACCCCGCCCCTCGCCCTCGCCGCCGCCGCCGACCTCGCCGCCTCCGCGCTCAACCCGTCCCTCGACTCCTGGGACCAGGCCCCCGCCGCCTCCGCGCTCGAACAGCTCGTCACCCGCGCCCTGGCCGCCGAGACGCACCCCACCGGCCGCCACCCCGACGCCCTCGTCACCACCGGCGGCACCGAGTCCAACCACCTCGCGCTGCTCCTCGCCCGCGAACACCACGGCCCCACCCTCCAGACGGTCTGCGGCGCCAACGCCCACCACTCCATCCGCCGCGCCGCCTGGCTCCTCGGCCTGCCCGAACCCGTCACCGTCCCCGCCCCCGGCGGACGACTCGACCTCACCGCCCTCGCCGCCGTCCTCACCGACCTCCGCGGCCCCCTCCTCGTCACCGCCACCGCCGGCACCACCGACACCGGCCGCATCGACCCCCTCCCCGAGATCGCCGACCTGTGCGACGCCCACGGCGCCACCCTCCACATCGACGCCGCGTACGGAGGCCCGCTCCTGTTCAGCGAAACCCGCCGCCACCTCCTCACCGGCCTCGACCGCGCCCGCACCGTCACCCTCGACCTGCACAAACTCGGCTGGCAGCCGGTCGCCGCCGGCCTCCTCGCCGTACCCGACACCGCACTCCTCGCCCCCCTCGGCCACACCGCGCCCTACCTCAACGCCGACGACGACACCCACGCCGGCCTCCCCAACCTCCTCGGCCGCTCACCCCGCACCAGCCGCCGCCCCGACATCCTCAAGATCGCCGTCACCCTCCGCGCCCTCGGCCGCACCGGACTGGGCCACCTCGTCGACCACGTCTGCGCCGCCGCACAAGCTCTCGCCGACCTCATCGACAAAAATCCGCGCCTCGACCTCTACGAACGCCCCACCCTCACCACCGTCCTCTTCCGCCCCACCGGCGCCACCGACCACGCCGTCGCCGCCGCCCGCCGCGACCTCCTCGCCCAAGGCCACGCCGTCCTCGGCCGCGCCCACGCCGACGGCCGCCTCTGGTTCAAAGCCACCCTCCTCAACCCCCACACCACCCCCCACCACCTCGAAGAACTCACCGCACTCGTGGAAGGCAGCACCACCCGATGACCGGCAGCACACCCCAGCGCGACCACCAGCGCGACCCCGACCAGCCCCACGACCTGGTGGGCATCGGCATCGGCCCGTTCAACCTCTCCCTCGCCGCCCTCGCCCACGGCGTACCCGGAGGACTCGCCACCGCCTTCTACGAACAGCGCTCCGCCTTCCACTGGCACCCCGGCCAGCTCATCGAAGGCACCACCCTCCAAGTCCCCTTCCTCGCCGACCTCGTCACCCTCGCGGACCCCACCAGCCCCTGGACCTTCCTCAACTACCTCCGCGGCCGCGACCGCCTCTACCCCTTCTACTTCGCCGAACGGTTCCACACCCACCGCGCCGAATACGACGCCTACTGCCGCTGGGTCAGCGACCACCTCCCCGGCCTCCACTTCGCCCACCAGGTCGACGCCGTCCGCTGGAACCCCGAACGCGACCTCTTCGAAGTCGACTACACCCAGCTCGACACCAACGGCGAAGCCGAAGCCCTCGGCCGCACCCACACCCGCCACATCGCCCTCGGCATCGGCACCGAACCCCACATCCCCGACCCCCTACGCCCCCTCGCCGACCTGCCCACCGTCCCCGTCATCCACTCCGCCGACTACCTCCACCACCGCGAACGCCTGCTGACCGCCGAACACATCACCGTCATCGGCTCCGGCCAGTCCGGCGCCGAGATCTTCCTCGACCTCCTCCGCACCCGCCCCGCCGGAGCCGAGAAGATCCACTGGCTCACCCGCACCGAGGCCTTCGCCCCCATGGAGTACTCCAAACTCGGCCTCGAACACTTCACCCCCGACTACACCCGCTACTTCCACGCCCTCCCCGAACCGGTACGCAACACCCTCATCCCCCGCCAATGGCAGCTCCACAAAGCCATCGACACCGACACCATCGCCGCCATCCACGACGAGCTCTACCGCCGCACCCTCCACGGCGGCTGGCCCGACGCCGTCCTCACCCCCGGCGTCCGCGTCCGCACCGCCGGCCGCCTCGCCACCACCAAGGTCGAACTCCACCTCGAACACACCCAGCAGGGCACCCGCTCCCGCCTCACCACCGACGCCGTCGTCCTCGCCACCGGCTACCGCGAACGCCCCCTCGGCCGCCTCCTCGCCGGCCTCGACCCCTACATGCGCCGCGACTCCGCCGACCGCCCCCGCATCGACGCCCACCACCGGCTCGTCCTCGACCCCTCCGTCACCGGCTCCGTCTACGTACAGAACGCCGAAACCCACACCCACGGCGTCGGCACACCCGACCTCGGCCTCGCCGCCTGGCGCAGCGCCTCCATCCTCAACCACCTCACCGGCAAGGAGCCCTACCCGCTCCCACGCCGCACCGCCTTCACCACCTTCGGCCTCGAACGGCAAGAGGCGCCCGGCATTCCCCGCCAGACGCCCCTGCACACCGAACGCAATCGCTAGAACACCGGCACGCCGTCCCGGGTCAGCCGCCAGTCCACCGACGCGAACCGGCCCGGGTCGACCGTCCCCCGCGCCTGCACCCACTGGATGATCGTGTTCCGGATCTCGTCCGAGTTCGCCCACAACTGCTTCGCCCCCGCCACATGCGGAAACGCACCACCACCGGACGCCCGGTAGTTGTTCACCGCCAGCACGAACCGCGCCGCCGGGTTCAGCGGCTTCCCCTCGAACGCCAGGTTCACGATCCGCGACCCGGCCGGCTTCGCGATGTCGATCTCGTACGACAGCCCGTACACGGCGTCATAGTTGTAGTCCGGCGTGCCACCCGCGTTCGTCAGCTTCGCCCGGTCCACCGGCGCACCCGCCGGAGTCTGCACGTAGTACCGCGCCGAGAACTCCAGGTAGTCCTTCAACTGCGCACCCGTCAGCAGCCGCGCCTCCAGCGTGTTCTCGAACGGATACAACCCCGCCGCGTCCCGGATCGTCACCTCACCGGCCGGAATCCTCGCCGTACGGGAGAAACACGACGCCTGCGACAGCACCGGCAGCGACGCGTACTCGCCACCCGCCAGCGCCGCCCTCACCGTCTCCGCCTGGACGTGGTTGATCAGATCGATGATCGGCTCGTCCTTCCACGGCGCGTCCGCCGTCGACATCGCGACGGTCGACGTACCGATGACCTGGTTGACGTACGCCACGACCTTCTCGTGCTCGTCACCCAGCAGCTTGACGATCTCCGGGTCCTCCTCGACGGTGTTGGAGTTCAGCACCCGCGCGCCCACCCTCTCCACCGCCCAGCGGCCCCTCTCCCACACCACATCGAAGTCGAACAGGGTCAGCCGCTGGCCCCACTTCAGCGGCTCCGACAGCACGACGTCCCTGCCGGTCTCCTTGTTCACCACCCGGTACTCCGGGATCTCCGTATGCGCGTGACCGACCAGGATCGCGTCGATGCCCGGCACCTGCTCCGCCACCAGCGCGGCCGCGTTCTCGATGTACGGCAACTGATCCCCGTACGACGACGTACCACTCGACCCCGAGTGCGCCGACACGATCACCACATCCGCGCCCATCGACCGCAGCCGCGGCACCCACTTCGCCGCCTGCTCCTCCAGTCCCGGGAACACCATCCTGCCGCTGACGTTCGCCTTGTCCCAGATCGCGATCCCCGGGTTCGTCAGCCCCAGCACCGCCACCCGCACATCCCGCCCGCACGGCGTACGCAGCCGGTGCATGCTGTACGGCGGGAACGCCGGCCGCAGCGTCTTCGCGTCCAGCGCGTTGGCACCCAGCAGCGGGAAATCGCACTGCTCCTGGAACTTCCGCAGCACCGGTATGCCGTAGTTGAACTCATGGTTCCCGAGGGCGGCCGCGTCGTACCCGATCGCGTTCATCGCCTGCGCCATGGGATGAACCGGCCCGCGCTCGGCGGTGATCGGGTCGACCTTCGCGTAGTAGTACGACAACTGCGTGCCCTGGATCGTGTCACCCGCGTCGATCAGCAGCGTGTTGCGACGGCCCTTCTCCTCCCGCACCCGCTCCACGAGCGTGGAGATCTTCGCCAGGCCGACGTCGTTGTGCGCCTTGTCGTCGAACTCCCTGTCCGTGAAGTAGTCCCAGTTGAAGACATTGCCGTGCAGGTCCGTGGTGCCCATGACGGTGAAGGAGTACCGCTTCGCCCGGGGCGCCGCGGCCGCCGGCGTTCCCACCGCTCCGGCGACCGCCACACCGGCGCCGGCCACGGCCGAACTCCCCAGGAACGTCCTTCGATTCAGCGGCATGTGGTCTCCTTCGTTCAGTGCATGACGCGCGTAGATTCTGGCGCAGACACGCCCCCCGCAACAGCCCCCACAGGTTTCGATCCGATGACCACCTACGGAAGAGTGGACCCCATGACCCAACCCCAGCCCCAATCCCAGCCCCAGCCCGCGACCGACCTCCCGTACGGCACCCCCCAAACCCCCCGCGTCTCCGTACGCGGCGAAGCCCACCTCGAAGTCGACCCCGAAATCGCCCGCATCGGCATCACCGTCACCGCCCGCGGCACCGACCGGCGCAGCGCCCTCGACGACCTCACCCGCCGCAACACCACCGCCCTCGACCTCATCAAAACCTACGGCGACGCCGTCGAAAACCTCCAGACCGGCGCCTTCTCCATCACCCCCGAACTCACCCGCCACGGCCGCGCCGAACGCGTCCGCGCCTACCACGGCACCGTCCACATCACCGCCGAACTCACCGACTTCACCGCCCTCGGCGAACTCACCACCCGCCTCGCCGACCTCGACCTCACCCGCATCGACGGCCCCACCTGGGCCCTCCGCCCCGACTCACCCGCCCACGGCGAAGCCCGCCGCCAAGCCGTCAAAGAAGCCGTCCAACGCGCCCGCGAATACGCCGAAGCCCTCGGCACCCACCTCACCGCCCTCGTCGAACTCGCCGACACCGGCACCGAACCCCCCACCCCCTACAACCCCCCTCCCCTCGGCGGAACCCGCATGGCCTTCGCCGCCGCCGAAACCGGCGAAACCGCCGCCCCACCCCTCGACCTCGAACCCCAGCGCCAAACCATCACCGCCCAGGTCAACGCCCGGTTCACCATGCACCCGCCCCAGCTCTGACGCTCATCAGAGCAGCACCCCGCACACATTCAACACTTGTCAATGAGGCTTCATGGAAAGGTTGTTGAGTAGTCACGCGGGACCAATTCTCTACCCGCCGGTAAGCCATAGGGTCGACCCATGCGCCGAGCCAAAATCGTCTGCACCCTGGGCCCAGCCACCGACACATACGACCAGATCAAGGCACTGGTCGAAGCCGGAATGGACGTCGCCCGCTTCAACCTCAGCCACGGCACCTACGCCGACCACGAGGAGCGCTACCAGCACGTACGCAAAGCCTCCGACGAAACCGGCCGCAGCGTCGGGATCCTCGCCGACCTTCAAGGCCCGAAGATCCGCCTCGGACGCTTCCGCGAAGGACCCGTACTCCTTGAACGCGGCGACGACTTCACCATCACCACCGAACCCGGCGTCCAAGGCGACCGCACCACCTGCGGCACCACCTACGAAGGCCTCGCCGCCGACGTCACCCCCGGCGAACGCATCCTCGTCGACGACGGCCGCGTCACCCTCCACGTCACCGCAGTCGAAGGCCCCCACGTCCACACCACCGTCCTCGAAGGAGGCATGGTCTCCGACAACAAAGGCCTCAACCTCCCCGGCGTCGCCGTCTCCGTCCCCGCCCTCTCCGACAAGGACGTCGAAGACCTCCGCTGGGCCCTGCGCACCGGCGCCGACATCATCGCCCTCTCCTTCGTACGCAGCGGACGCGACATCGAAGACGTCCACCGCGTCATGGACGAAGAAGGCCGCCGCGTACCCGTCATCGCCAAAATCGAAAAACCCCAGGCCGTCGACAACATCGACGACATCGTCGCCGCCTTCGACGGCATCATGGTCGCCCGCGGCGACCTCGGCGTCGAAATGCCCCTCGAACAAGTCCCCATCGTCCAGAAGCGCGCCATCAAACTCGCCAAGCGCAACGCCAAACCGGTCATCGTCGCCACCCAGATGCTCGACTCGATGATCGACAACTCCCGCCCCACCCGCGCCGAAGCCAGCGACGTCGCCAACGCCGTCATCGACGGCACCGACGCCGTCATGCTCTCCGGCGAAACCAGCGTGGGCCGCTACCCCATCGCCACGGTCCAGACCATGAGCCGCATCGTCGAGGCCGCCGAAGAAGACGTCCTCGCCAAGGGACTCCCGCCCCTCACCGAACGCAACAAACCCCGCACCCAGGGCGGCGCCGTCGCCCGCGCCGCCGCCGAAATGGGCGACTTCCTCGGCGCCAAGTACCTCGTCGCCTTCACCCAGTCCGGCGACACCGTCCGCCGCCTCTCCCGCTACCGCTCACCCATCCCCCTGCTCGCCTTCACCCCCGACCCGGCCACCCGCTCCCAGCTCAACCTCACCTGGGGCGTGGAAACCTTCCTGGGCCCCCACGTCGACTCCACCGACGCGATGGTCGCCCAGGTCGACGAGCACCTCCTCAAGATCGGCCGCTGCCAGAAGGACGACATCGTCATCATCACCGCCGGCTCACCCCCGGGCGTCTCCGGCTCCACCAACCTCGTCCGCGTCCACCACATCGGCGAGCCCCTCGCATAACGCCCCCTCCTCAGTACTTCGGCCCGACGTGCGCGTCCATGAGCGCGACGGACGCGCGTCGGGCGACGGAGACGGTGACGGCGGCGCGGCTCTGTTTCAGCGGCTTCCACTCGACGCCGAGCTTGTCGAGGGTGCGGGTGTAGAGCCGCATGATGTCGGCCGACGTATTGGTGAAGAGGTACCGCGGGTACTCATACCGCTTCCGTTCAGCCGCGACGATGCGAGTGGTCCAGTTGGTCATGCGGCAACCGTCGGAGTGGATGAGCCCCCGGATGAACTCCCAGGGATACCCGTCGACGATCGCCTGCTGCCAGTCTTCGAGGGCGATGGGGCGATCGTGCTTCCGGCCGGGCCCGTGCTGCGGGAATAGGCAGGGCCAGTGCTTGCTGCTCGCCGTAACGGCGACGCATCCCTGCCGCTGGACACGGAAGACGCTGTTGCCCGGGCGTACGGCACGCATCGCGGCTTGGCAGGCGTCGATGAGACCCGGCCATGCATCGGCACACATGATGCGGAGGTAATGGACACCTCTCCGGTGCTCGCTGATGCAACCGTCGCCGAGGTACAGGCCCAGCAGGTAGGCGTACGCCGCCGGGTCCTCGGGCATGCCGGGTACGTCCCGGCAACGAGGACACGGTTCGCCAGTACGGGCGAGTGGTTCGAGACGGGTCCGCCACGAGCGGATGGCCGACCGGGATATGCCGGTCTGCTTGCTGACGGAGTTGAGGCTGCGGCCTTGGGCGACGAGCGCCAGCGCCCGTTTCCTTGTGTCGGTGTCGTACACGCGGTCGAGCCTGGCTGATGCGATGCGGCGGAGCTGGTGAAGGGGGAGCGGTTCACGATGTCGGGTGAAGTTCACCATTCCGCTTGTGACCTTGGAATCCAAGGAAAAGTGCCCCGGGTCGGACTCGAACCGACACTGTATGGGTTTTGAATCCATTGCCTGCTGCCAATTGGGCTACCGGGGCCCGCAGAATCCAAGGTTTCCCTGGACCCGCTGCGCGTCCACCATACCGCAGCTAGGTAGGCTCATGGGGAGCTGTACCTGCCCTTGGAACGAGGAGCCCGCGTGACCGCCCCCGAGTCGCCCCAGCCCGTCGCCGACGACAACGACGACAAGTCGCACGTCCCGCCGCTGACGACCCGCGTCGTCATCGCCGAGGACGAGGCGCTCATCCGCCTCGACCTCAAAGAGATGCTCGAGGAAGAGGGCTACTCGGTCGTCGGCGAGGCCGGTGACGGTGAGCGTGCCGTCGAGCTGGCGCGGGAGCACCGGCCGGATCTGGTGATCCTGGATGTGAAGATGCCCGTGCTGGACGGGATCTCCGCCGCTGAGAAGATCGCGGAGGAGTCCATCGCGCCCGTCCTGATGCTGACGGCGTTCTCGCAGCGGGACCTGGTGGAGCGGGCGCGGGACGCCGGGGCGATGGCGTATCTGGTGAAGCCGTTCAGCAAGAGTGATGTGGTGCCGGCCATCGAGATGGCGGTGTCGCGGTTCGCGGAGCTGAAGGCGCTGGAGAAGGAGGTCGCGGACCTCTCGCAGCGGCTGGAGACGCGGAAGCTGGTGGATCGGGCGAAGAGTATTCTGCAGACGCAGTACGGGCTGTCGGAGCCGGCGGCGTTCCGGTGGATCCAGAAGACGTCGATGGATCGGCGGATGTCGATGCAGCAGGTGGCGGAGGCGGTCATCGAGGACGCCGAGGAGAAGAAGGCCGCGAAGGGCCAGTAGCAGACGTACGGAGACGTACGGGGACGAAGAGGGCCCACCCGTCACTCACCGGGTGGGCCCTCTTCGTGTGCGTACGGCTCAGTCCTCGCCTAGGTAGGTCTTGCGGACGGACTCGTCGTGGAGGAGGTCCTGGCCGGTGCCGGACAGTTTGATGGTGCCGGTTTCCATGACGTAGGCCTGGTCGGCGAGCGAGAGTGCGGCTTGGGCGTTCTGCTCGACGAGCAGGATGGTGGTGCCCTGGGCCTTGAGCTCGGCGATGGTTTCCATGATTTTCTGCATCATGATCGGGGAGAGGCCCATGGAGGGTTCGTCGAGCATGAGCAGTTTGGGCTGGGACATGAGGGCGCGGCCCATGGCGAGCATTTGCTGTTCGCCGCCGGAGAGGGTGCCTGCGGCTTGCTTTCGGCGTTCCCCGAGGATGGGGAAGAGGTCGTAGGCGCGCTGGATGTCCTTTTCGATGCCTGCTTTGTCGTTGCGGAGGTAGGCGCCGAGCCGCAGGTTGTCCTCGATGGACATGCGGGGGAAGATGTGGCGCCCTTCGGGGGAGTGGGCGAGGCCCATGGCGACGATCTTGTGTGCGGGGACCTTGCGGAGGGGCCGGCCGTCGAAGGTGATCTTTCCGGCGAGTGGTTCGAGGAGGCCGGAGAGGGTGCGGAGGGTGGTGGTTTTGCCGGCGCCGTTGGTGCCGATGAGGGTGACGACTTCGCCGGCGCCGACGCTGAAGGAGATGCCCTTCACGGCTTCGATCTTGCCGTAGGCGACCCGGAGGTCCTCGACTTCGAGGAGGGTGGTCACTTGGTGTCTCCTTCGGTGGTGCTGGGCGCGTCTGCCTCCGGTGTGCCGGGGGTGTCCGGTGCGCCGCCCTCGGGCGCCTCGTCCGCCTCGGGCGCCTCGTCCGAGTCGTCCGCCCTGTCCGCGTCGTCGTCCGAGTCGTCGGCGTGGGCCTCGTCGGTCTCACTGTCCGGCGTGGTGGTGCCGGACGAGGCATCCGACCCGGCCGCTTGCGCGTGGGCTTCGGCTGCCTCGACCTCGGCGACTTCCTCCGCGCCGGGGGCGCCCTCGAAGGGCGTGCCGAGGTACGCGGCGATGACGCGCTCGTCGCCCTGGACGACGGCGGGTGTGCCTTCGATGAGCTTTTCGCCGCGTACGAGGCAGGCGACGCGGTCGCACAGGTTGAAGATGAAGCGCATGTCGTGCTCGATGACGAGGACGGCGATGCCCTTGTCGCGGATGGCGAAGATGAGTTCTTCGGCGGCCCGCGTTTCCTGGGGGTTCATGCCGGCCGTCGGCTCGTCGAGGAGCAGCAGGCCGGGGTCGCTGGCGAGTGCGCGGGCGATTTCCAGTTTGCGTTGTTCGCCGTAGGGGAGGTTGCGGGCGAGGTGGTCGGCCTTGGCGGCGAGGCCGGTGAACTCCAGGAGTTCCATGGCTCGTGCGCGTGACTCTTCTTCCGCCTTCTTGAAGGAGGGGAGCCGCAGGAGGGCGGACCAGAGGCCTTCCTTGGTGCGGGTGTGGCGGCCGACGAGGACGTTTTCCAGGACGGTCATGTTGGCGAAGAGCCGGATGTTCTGGAAGGTGCGGGCGATGCCGGCCTGGGTGACGAGGTGGGGTTTGGGCGGCAGGACGGTGCCTTTGTAGCTGACGCGGCCTTCGGTGGGGACGTACAGCCCGGTGAGGCAGTTGAAGAACGTGGTCTTGCCGGCGCCGTTGGGGCCGATGAGGCCGACGATTTCGCCGCTGTTGACGGTGAGGTCGACGTTGCGTACGGCGGTGAGGCCGCCGAAGCGCATGGTCACGCCGCTGGCGTCGAGGACGGTGGTGGTGGCCGGTGCGGCCGCGGTGGCAGTGGTGGTGGTCATGATGTGTTACGCCCCCGCCTTGGTGATGCCGACGGCGCCGTCGGGGAGCTTGTCGTCGGGTACGTCGAGTTGGCCGGTCTCGTGGAATTCGAGTTGCTTGCGGCGGTCGGCGACCAGGCCTTCGGGGCGGTAGCGCATCAGGACGATGAGCGCGACACCGAAGAGGAGGAGTTGGTAGTCCTGCATGAACTGGAGCTTGGCCGGGATGAGGTAGAGCAGTGCGGCGCCGATGAGGGGTCCGCCGATGGTGCCCATGCCGCCGAGGATGACGGCGGCGAGCAGGAAGGCGGAGTTGGGCGGTACGGAGCCGGCGAACTGGTACTGCTCGGGGGTGACGCTGTAGCCGAGGTGGGCCTGCACTGTGCCGGCGAGGCCGGCGAGGGCGGCGCCGAGGGCGAAGGCGAGGAGTTTGAGGCGGAAGCCGTTGATGCCCATGGCGGTGGCGGCGGTCTCGTCCTCGCGGATGGCGACCCAGGCGCGGCCGATGCGGGAGTCGGCGGAGCGGCGGAAGACCAGGACCACGATGGCGGTGAACAGCAGCATCAGCAGGAAGTAGTTGCCGGACCGGGTGAGGTCGAAGCCGCCGATGGCGTGGGTGAGGCCGAAGTCGAATCCGAGGATGTTGAGGTCGGGGATGTTCGGGACACCCTGGGCGCCGTTGGTGATGTCGGGGCCGCTGTTGCCGTTGAGGTTGTTCATGGTGATGCGGAAGATCTCGCCGAACCCGAGGGTGACGATGGCGAGGTAGTCGCCGCGCAGCCGCAGGGTGGGGGCGCCGATGATGACGCCGAAGAGGAGCGAGACGGCGGCGCCGGTGAGGACGGCGAGCCAGAAGGGGAAGTGGACGCCGATCGACGACTGGGGGGAGCCGGAGACGAGGGCGGCGGTGTAGGCGCCGACGCCGAGGAATGCGACGTAACCGAGGTCGAGCAGGCCGGCGAGGCCGACGACGACGTTGAGGCCGAGTGCGACGGTCGCGAAGATCAGGATGTTCGCGCCGATCAGGGTGAACTGGTCGTTGCTCTGCGAGAACGGGAAGCAGATCGCGGCCGCGAAGGCGGCGCCCATGGTGACGGTGCGGTGCTTGGCGGTCAGTGCCGAGACGCGGGCGACGAGTCCGGCCCGGTTGATCGCGGTGAAGCCGAACGCCACGGTGATCAGGAAGCCGATGAACAGCTCGGCGTAGTGGGTGTCGATGCCGTACACGAAGACGTACAGGCCGACGGCGAAGGCGCCGATGATGATGAGGATCTCTGCCCAGGAGGAGAGTTCCTTGGCGCGCGGCGGGCGCGGGGCGGTGAGGCTGTGACGCAGCCGGGCCCAGAAGCTGGTGCCGGTGTCGTCGTCGGGCTCCTGGTCGGCGGGGAGGCCGAAGGCGCCGATGACGGTGAGGAGTGCGCCGAGGCCCGAGATCCAGGCGCCCGGTTCGAGGTTGACCAGGCCGCCGAGGGTGGTGGATATGGCGCCGATGGCGTAGCCGGTGGTGCCGAGTATGCCGAGGCTGAGGAGGCGTACGGGGCTGTTGCTGCCGCCGGGGGTGAGCCAGCGCAGGCCTTTGACGCCGTATCCCGCGAGCAGGAACAGCAGGGCGAGGGCGGAGCCGACGAGGGTGAGGACCTGGAGGCCGCCGGGGTGGCCGTTGATGGTGAGGTCGCCGGGGAATTCGTCGGTCCAGGTCCAGGCGAGGAAGGTGCCGGCGAGGGCGAGTGCGGATCCGGCGAGGGCCGTGATCCGTGCGGCGGTGGCCGGCAGAGGGAGGAGGGAGGCGGGTGCCGGGGTGTCGGCGGCGGGGGTGTTCTTGGTGATGGTGGTCATGGTGTTCACGCCCTGTCCGCGACGCGTTCGCCCAGCAGGCCCTGGGGACGGATGAGGAGGACGAGGATCAGCAGGCTGAAGGCCCATACGTCCTTCCAGCCGCCGCCGCCGAAGAGTTCCATGCCGGGGATTTCTCCGACGTATCCGGTGGCGAGGGATTCGGCGATGCCGAGGACGACGCCGCCGAGCATGGCGCCGTAGATGTTGCCGATGCCGCCGAGGACGGCGGCGGTGAAGGCCTTGAGGCCCATGAGGAAGCCCATGCGGAAGCCGACCTGGCCGTTCTTGAGGCCGTAGGCGACGGCGGCGATGGCGGCGAACGCGGCGCCGATGGCGAAGGCCATGACGATGATGCGGTCGGTGTTGATGCCCATCAGTTTCGCGGTGTCCGGGTCCTGCGCGGTGGCCTGCATGCCCCGGCCGGAGCGGGTCTTGGTGACGAAGAGGCCGAGGGCGAGCATGCACAGCGGGGCGGCGACGAGGACGAAGATGTCGCCGCGCTGGATGGTGGCGCCGAAGACGTCGAAGGGCGCGCCGTCGAACTGGGGGAAGGAGCGGTCCTTCTTGGCGTCGGGGTAGAGCATCCAGACGGCCTGCTGGAGGGCGATGGACAGGCCGATCGCCGTGATGAGCGGGGCCAGTCGTGGTGCGCTGCGCAGGGGGCGGTAGGCGAATCGTTCGGCTGCCGTCGCGACGGCGACGGAGACGAGGACGCCACCGATGATCATGAGGGGGATGGCGAGGCCGAGGGAGAACCCGGACGGCAGGACGAGGAAGACGGTCAGGGCGCCGAAGCCGCCGACCATGAAGATTTCGCCGTGGGCGAAGTTGATGAGCTGGACGATGCCGTAGACCATCGTGTAGCCGACAGCGATGAGTCCGTACATCGCGCCGAGGATGAGTCCATTGGCCAGCTGTTGCGGCAGTTCGTGCACCGCAGGGCCTCCGTGAAGTGGTTCGGATAAGGCGCCGCGCGGGAGCGCTGGTGGCGCTCCCGCGCGGCCTGGGGTCAATGCGTGAGGCGGGAGGGGCCGGTTACGGCTTGTAGGCCTCGCTCAGCTTGGGGACCCAGGCGCCCTTGTCGACCTGGTAGGCGGTCATCATGGTGTTGGTGGTGTCGCCGTACTCGTCGTAGGAGACGGGGCCGGTGACGCCGTCGAACTTGACCTTGTTCATGGCCTCGAGGACCTTGGCGCGGGCGTCGTCGGGGAGCTTGCCGCCGTTGTCGGCCACCGCGATCTTGACGGCCTCGATGATGGACCAGGTGGCGTCGTAGGTGCTGCCGCCGTAGGCCTCGTAGGCGTCCTTGTAGCCGGCCGTCTTGTAGTCGGCGATGAACTTCTTGGCGGAGTCCAGCTGCTCGACGGGCTTGCCGACGGAGGTGGCGAGGTCGCCCTGGGCCTTCTTGTTGAGCTTGGGGAACTCGCCGCTGTAGATGCCGTCGCCGCCCATGAGCGGGATGTTGGTGCCGCTGTCCTTGAGCTGCTGGCTGAGCGGCGCGGCGGCGGGGTACTCACCGCCGTAGTAGAGGGCCTTGGCGCCGGAGTTCTTGACCTTGGCGACGACGGCGTTGAAGTCGCGGTCGTCGGGGTTGATGTGGTCGCTGCCGACGATCTTGCCGCCGAGCTTGGTGTAGGTCTCCTTGAAGGAGGCGGCGAGGCCGGCGCCGTAGGTCTTCTGGTCGTCGATCAGGTAGACCTGCTTGATCTTCGCGGTGTTGAAGAGGTACTTGGCCGCGAAGGCGCCCTGGACCTGGTCGGTCGTGGCGGTGCGGAAGTAGGTCTTGAACGGGCGCTTCTTGTCGCCGGCCTTCCAGCCGTCGCCCTGGGTCAGCTCGGTGCCGGTGTTGGCGGGGGAGATCTGGACGAGGCTGGCGTCGTTGAACGGCTTCTGCATGGACTGCGAGACGCTGGAGTTCAGCGGGCCGACGACGCCGAGGACGTCCTTGTTGCTGATGAGCTTGCTGGCGTTCTGCTGGCCGACGGACGGCTGGGCCTGGTCGTCGAGGGCTTCGAGTTTGAATTCGACGCCGGGGACGGTGTTGTCCTTGTTGGCCGTCTTGATGGCGAGGTCGGCGGAGTTCTTCATGCCGAGGCCGAGGGCGGAGAGGTCACCGGTCAGGGGCGCGTCGAAGCCGATGACGACGGTGGTCTTCTTGCCGTTGCTGCTGTCGCCGCCACCCTTGTCGTCGCGCGACCCACAGGCTGTGAGAGTCAGTGCTCCAGTGGTGAGCACTGCGGTGAGTATGAACAACGATCGCTGTCGCACGAAGGGGTCCTTTCCCTGGCGCGGTCTCCTCGCTCGAGGAGCCGTTGCGAGCGCCGGGCCGTACATGTGGTGATGCAGGGGCCGTGCAGTGACGCGCCCGGCGGCGCGGTGACTGGCGGTGACTCTAAGCGCAGCTGGGGCGGGTCCGGGAGCGGCAGAGACAGGATGTGACTCTCTTGTTATGCCGTGGCCAAACGTCGCCGATCGGTGGTGGCTACACGGGTTGTCGCGGGCGGGGGTTCTTTCTCACATGGCGAGAACGCCCAGTTCCGCTAAGGGGCTTGGACCGATCTTGGTACTTACGGCGGGGGTCGTGGCGGGCGGCCGGATGAGGGGGTGCCGGGGGCTCATGCGGTGCCGGGACCGCTCCGGAGGGGTGGTCGGCCGCATTGCTCGGTTGTTACGCAGTGTTACGACGGGCGGTCGGTGGATCGGGCTCCCGTGAGGGCTCCGCGGGGATGCCGGGGGCCTTCGGGGCGGTGCGTGCGCCGGGTGTCGCGGTGTCGGTCGGCGGCGGCCGGGCCGGTTGCGGTGAAGTGCCTGGCGAACGGCTGTGACGACCGGCGGGAGGGTGGGAGGAGGCACTGCTCCCGTCCCTTGTCGGAGGCCTTGTACGTGAAGTCCCGTTCTGTGCATCCGGCGGGGGCTTCCGGCGCTGGGCGTCCGGTGAGCGCGACGCGGAGTCCGGTAGGTGAAGTGCCTTATGAGAAGCGGCAGTTGGTGTGAGGGCCGGTGTGTGGCCGGCGGTGCGCCCGGTGGGCGGCGCGCTTGCCGGGGCCCGGGTGGACGCCCCGCGTGGCGCGGGGCCCGGTGAGGCCCGCATCGGGCTCATGGGGGCGTCGGCAGCGGCGCCGCTGGGGTCCGTGCGCGAACCCTGTCTCCTCAACTGTGAGTGAGCGGTGGAGGGTTGGGAGGTTTGGTGTCGCCCGTGCGCCGGAGGTGGAATGTGTGCGTGCCTCCCGTGTGACGGCCGCGTCCACCGGCCCTCGGCGGCAGGCGCGATGGCCGGACCCCACGCGAACCGCATGCCCCGTATCCCTCGCGGGTCCGCCCCGGCCGTCCTCGCCGCCGCACTGGTGGCGGCCGCGCCCGTGCCCTCCGTACGGGACGGCGGCGAGGGCCCGGCGCTGCGGATCGAGGGGCGAGCCGATCCAGCCGGCTTCTCCCGCGCGGACGCCGCCCACCAGCGGGTGGACGTCCGGGACGGCAACGGACAGCGACGGAGACGGCAGGGGTGACACCGTACGGATGCGGATTCCGCGGCTCGGGGAGGTCGAGGCCGGGCCGTCTTCTCGAGGGGGCGTACGGCTCCATTCCCGGGGCGGCCGATCGCTGGAAGGAGGCCGGTGTCCCGGATGGGCCGGTCTTCCGGCGGGGGTATTGCGGGGAGGCGGAGGTGTCCGGCGGGCGTTTCCAGGGGGCGCGCGGGTCAGCGGGACGCCGAGGTGGCGGTGCGGGTGTCCCGGCGGCGGGGCTGTGGAGGGCGGGGCTCTGGAGGCCGGGCTACGGCGGCCGGGCTTTGGAGGGCGGGCTCCGGCGGGCCGGGCTCCGGCGGGCCGGAGCCCGTGGCGAGAAGGCGTGCGGGCGGCCGTGTGCGCCCCGGCGGCACGGGCCGCGCCCACCGGGCCGGCACCGTACCGGGGACGCCGGCTTCACGAGCGTGACCCGCGCATGGCCGGACGCCCGCAGGCCCTGCCGGTCAGCCCGTGGGGCCGGCGGTGGTCGCCCCGGGGATGTTCTCCGCGTCCTTGGGGGAGGCGTCGCGCAGCAGGCAGGTCAGCCGGGCCGTGCAGACCCGCTTGTTCTGCTCGTCGGTGATGACGATCTCGTACGTCGCGGTGGAGCGGCCGCGGTGGACGGGGGTGGCCACGCCGGTCACCAGCCCGTTGCGCACGCCTCGGTGGTGCGTGCAGTTCAGATCGACCCCCACGGCGATCTTGGACACGCCGCCGTGGAGCATCGAGCCGACCGAGCCGAGCGTCTCGGCCAGGACGGCGGAGGCTCCGCCGTGCAGCAGCCCGTACGGCTGGGTGTTGCCCTCGACCGGCATGGTGCCCACGACGCGGTCCGCGGACGCCTCGACGATCTGTACGCCCATGCGGCTGCCGAGGTGCCCGGCGGAGAAGAGGGCGGGCAGGTCGACACCGAGCGAGGCGTACTCGTCGATGACCTCCTGAGGGAACTTCACGTGTGTCTGCTCGCCCATGGGGGCCGGCTCCGATCGTCGTACGGTCATGTCCCTGGTCTGCCGTGCTGCCTAAGCGAACGCTCAGGCGGAGGGTGATTGTTCCAGACGCACGATGACGGACTTGCTGGCGGGGGTGTTGCTGATGTCGGCGGTCGCATCCAGCGGCACCAGGACGTTGGTCTCGGGGTAGTACGCGGCGGCGCAGCCGCGCGCGGTGGGGTAGTGCACGACGCGGAAGCCGGCCGCGCGGCGCTCGGTGCCGTCCGTCCACTCGCTGACGAGGTCGACGTAGGCCCCGTCGGCCAGCCCGTGCTCACGGGCGTCGTCGGGGTGGACCAGGACGACGCGGCGGCCGCCCTTGATGCCCCGGTAGCGGTCGTCCAGGCCGTAGATGGTGGTGTTGTACTGGTCGTGCGAGCGCAGCGTCTGCAGCAGCAGGCGGCCCTCGGGGACCGTGGGGTACTCGACGGGCGCGGCCGTGAAGTTCGCCTTGCCGGTCCTAGTGAGGAAGCGGCGCTCGTCGCGCGGGGCGTGCGGCAGGGCGAAGCCGGCGGGGTCGGCCGCGAGCCTGGCGTTGAAGTCCTGGAAGCCGGGCACCACGCGTGCGATGCGGTCGCGGATCGTGGCGTAGTCCTTCTCGAAGTCCTCCCACGGCGTGGCCGACGCCTCGCCCAGCACCGCCCGCGCCATGCGGGCCACGATCGCCGGCTCGGACAGCAGGTGCGGGCTCGCGGGCGGGAGGTTCCCGCGCGAGGCGTGGACGAGGCCCATCGAGTCCTCGACGGTCACGAACTGCTTGCCGCTTTTCTGTACGTCCTTGTCGGTGCGGCCGAGCGTGGGCAGGATCAACGCGCGCGTGCCGGTGACCGCGTGCGACCGGTTCAGCTTGGTCGACACGTGCACGGTGAGCCGGGCGCGCCGCATGGCGGCCTCGGTGACCTCGGTGTCGGGCGTCGCGCCGACGAAGTTGCCGCCCATGGCGAAGAAGACCTTCGCCTTCCCGTCGCGCAGCGCCTGGATGGCGCGGACCACGTCGAAGCCGTGGTGGCGGGGGGAGGTGATCCCGAATTCCTTGTCGAGGGCGTCCAGGAAGGCGGCGGAGGGGCGCTCGAAGATGCCCATCGTGCGGTCGCCCTGCACATTGGAGTGGCCGCGCACCGGGCACACTCCGGCACCGGGGCGGCCGATGTTGCCGCGCAGCAGCAGGAAGTTGACCACTTCGCGGATGGTCGGCACGGAGTGCTTGTGCTGGGTGAGACCCATGGCCCAGCAGACGATGGTGCGCTTCGAGGCGAGCACCATGCGTAGCGCGCGTTCGATCTCGGCGCGCTCCAGGCCGGTGGCGGCGAGGGTCTCGTCCCAGTCGGCGGCCTCGGCGGCGGCCGTGAACTCCTCGTACCCGTGGGTGTGCTCCCGTACGAAGTCCTCGTCGACCGCGCCGTCGGTCTGAAGGATCAGCTTGTTGAGGAGCCGGAAGAGGGCCTGGTCGCCGCCGATGCGGATCTGGAGGAACAGGTCGGTGAGGGCGGCGCCCTTGAGCATGCCCTGGGGGGTCTGCGGGTTCTTGAACCGCTCCAGGCCGGCCTCGGGCAGCGGATTCACCGAGATGATCTTCGCGCCGGCGGTCTTGGCCTTCTCCAGGGCGGACAGCATCCGGGGATGGTTGGTGCCCGGGTTCTGCCCGGCCACGATGATCAGGTCGGCCTGGTGCAGGTCCTCCAGCGAGACGCTGCCCTTGCCGATGCCGATCGTCTCGGTGAGCGCCGACCCGGACGACTCGTGGCACATGTTGGAGCAGTCCGGCAGGTTGTTGGTGCCGAACTCGCGGGCGAAGAGCTGGAGCAGGAACGCGGCCTCGTTGCTGGTGCGGCCCGAGGTGTAGAAGACGGCCTCGTCGGGGGAGGCGAGCGCCGTCAGCTCCTCCGCGATGATCTCGAAGGCCCGCTCCCAGCTCACCGGCTCGTACCGGCCGGCGCCCTCGGCCGCGTACATGGGGTGGGTGATGCGGCCCTGCTGGCCCAGCCAGTACCCACTGCGGGTCGCCAGGTCCGCGATGGGGTGGGCGGCGAAGAAGTCCGGTGTGACGCGGCGCAGCGTCGCCTCCTCGGCGACGGCCTTCGCCCCGTTCTCGCAGAACTCCGCGATGTGCCGCTTGTCGCCCTCCGGCCAGGCACAGCCGGGGCAGTCGAAGCCGTCCTTCTGGTTGACCTTGAGCAGCGTGCGCGCGGTGCGGCGCACACCCATCTGCTGGTGGGAGATCTTGAGCGTGTGCCCGATCGCGGGGAGTCCCGCGGCGGCGTGCTGCGGGGGCGCGACCTGCGGCGCGTCCTGGACCGGGTCACCTGCGGGCGGCTTGCTGGCCATCGCGCTCTCCCTTGAGCGGTCATGTCCGACGGACGTCCTCGTTGTACGTCTCACGATCCTGTCACGTCGCACTGACAGTGGCGGACTCCAGGCCCGCTCGGTCGGGATTGTCAGTGGTCCGTGGCAGGATCGTCCCCGTGGCTGAGACAGCATCGAAGAAGACCGACGACAACCGTCCGCGCCTGCTCCTCATGGACGGGCACTCCCTGGCGTACCGGGCGTTCTTCGCGCTGCCCGCGGAGAACTTCACCACCGCGAGCGGCCAGACGACCAACGCCATCTACGGCTTCGCGTCGATGCTGGCGAACACGCTGCGCGACGAGTCGCCCACGCATTTCGCCGTGGCGTTCGACGTGTCCCGCAAGACCTGGCGATCCGAGGACTTCCCCGAGTACAAGGCGAACCGGTCCAAGACGCCCGACGAGTTCAAGGGTCAGGTGGAGCTGATCGGCGAGCTGCTGGACACCATGAACGCGGAGCGGTTCGCGGTGGACGGCTTCGAGGCGGACGACATCATCGCCACCCTGGCCACCCAGGCCGAGGCGGCCGGGTTCGAGGTGCTGATCGTCACCGGCGACCGCGACTCCTTCCAGCTGGTCTCCGACCACATCACCGTGCTGTACCCCACCAAGGGCGTCTCCGAGCTGACCCGGTTCACCCCGGAGAAGGTGCAGGAGAAGTACGGGCTGACCCCGGCGCAGTACCCCGACTTCGCCGCCCTGCGCGGCGACCCGTCCGACAACCTGCCGGGCATCCCCGGTGTCGGTGAGAAGACCGCCACGAAGTGGATCAACCAGTTCGGTTCGTTCGCGGAGCTGGTCGAGCGTGCCGGCGAGGTCAAGGGCAAGGTCGGGCAGGCGCTGCGCGACCACCTGGAGTCCGTCAAGCTCAACCGTCACCTGACGGAGCTGGTCCGTGACGTGGAGCTGCCCAAGTCCGTCGCGGACCTGGAGCGCCGGCCGTACGACAGGACGGCGCTGAAGGGCTTCCTGGAGGTCCTGGAGATCCGCAACCCGAGCCTTCGGGAGCGGCTCCTCGCGGTCGACCCGGGCGCGGAGGAGGAAGAGGCCCCGGCCACGGCCGCCGGCGTCGAGCTGGACGGCGCGGTCCTGGGCGCGGGTGAGCTGGCCTTCTGGCTGGAGCAGCACGGCCGGCAGCCGCTCGGCGTGGCGACCGTCGCCACCTGGGCGCTCGGCGTGGGCAACGTCAGCGAGGTCGCGCTGGCGGCCGCCGACGGCAAGGCGGCCTGGTTCGACACGACCCAGCTCGACGAGTCCGACGAGCGGGCCTTCGCCGCCTGGCTCGCCGACCCGGACCGGCCGAAGATCATGCACAGCGCCAAGGAGGCGCTGCGGGTCTTCCCCGAGCACGGCTGGCACATCGAGGGCATCACCATGGACACCGCCCTCGCCGCCTACCTGGTCAAGCCGGGCCGCCGGTCCTTCGCGCTGGACGCCCTGTCCGTCGAGTACCTGCACCGCGAGCTGGCCCCCGCCGCCGCCGACGGGCAGCTCGCCTTCGGCACCGACGAACAGGCCGAGGCCGACGCCCTGATGGCGCAGGCCCGCGCGGTCCTCGACCTGGGCGAGGCGTTCGGCGAGAAGCTGAAGGAAGTCGGCGCGACCGAGCTGCTGCACGACGTGGAACTGCCCACCTCCCTGGTGCTCGCCCGGATGGAGCGGTACGGCATCTCCGCCGACCGCGCCCATCTGGAGGCGATGGAGCAGCAGTTCGCGGGCGCCGTGCAGCAGGCCGTGAAGGAGGCGCACGCCTCCGTGGGGCACGAGTTCAACCTCGGCTCGCCCAAGCAGCTCCAGGAGGTCCTCTTCGGGGAGCTGAACCTCCCCAAGACGAAGAAGACCAAGACCGGTTACACCACGGACGCGGACGCGCTGGCGTGGCTGGCGGCCCAGACCGAGCACGAGCTGCCGGTCATCATGCTGCGCCACCGCGAGCAGGCGCGGCTGCGCTCCACGGTCGAGGGTCTGATCAAGACGATCGCCGCCGACGGCCGTATCCACACCACCTTCAGCCAGACGGTCGCGGCGACGGGCCGTCTGTCGTCGACGGACCCGAACCTCCAGAACGTGCCGGTCCGCACCGACGAGGGCCGCGCCATCCGTCATGGCTTCGTCGTCGGCGAGGGCTTCGAGTCCCTGATGACGGCCGACTACAGCCAGATCGAGCTGCGGGTCATGGCCCACCTCTCGGAGGACGAGGGCCTGATCGAGGCGTTCACCTCCGGCGAGGACCTGCACACCACCGTCGCCTCCCAGGTGTTCTCGGTGGAGCGGTCCGCCGTCGACGCCGAGATGCGCCGCAAGATCAAGGCCATGTCGTACGGCCTGGCGTACGGGCTGTCCGCCTTCGGCCTCTCGCAGCAGCTGAACATCGAGGCCGGCGAGGCCCGTGCCCTGATGGACACGTACTTCGAGCGGTTCGGCGGGGTGCGGGAGTACCTGCGCCGCGTCGTCGACGAGGCCCGCGCGACGGGGTACACGGAGACCATGCTCGGCCGGCGCCGGTACCTGCCGGACCTCAACAGCGACAACCGCCAGCGCCGCGAGGCGGCGGAGCGGATGGCGCTCAACGCCCCGATCCAGGGCACGGCCGCCGACATCGTGAAGGTCGCGATGCTCAATGTGGACCGGGCGCTGCGGGAGGCGGACCTGAACACCCGGTTGCTGCTCCAGGTCCACGACGAAATCGTCCTGGAGGTCGCCCCGGGCGAGCGCGACCGGGTCGAGGAGCTCGTCCGCCACGAAATGTCCACGGCGGTCGACCTCCGCGCCCCCCTGGACGTGTCGGTGGGCGTGGGCCCGGACTGGGACTCCGCGGCCCACTGACCTGCCGGGGCGGCGGCCTCACCCCGGGACGGCGGCCCCACCCGGGGCCGCCATCGCGCCTGGCCGGGCGCGCCCGGTTCGGGCCCCCGCCCGGCGCCGGGCGCGGCCGCGGGGCGAAGCTGCCGCGCCGGGAGTGCGGGGGCGTCAGCCCCCGTACAACAACCTTTCCCGTCAGGGCGTAGGGGTGGGGGACATGCCATCGCCCACCTACCCCGCCGGGCGGCGGCCCGCCGCGCGCAGCCGCATCCCCGCCCCGTACAGCAGCAGCCCCGCCGCCAGTCCTGCCCCCGCCCCGAAGCACGCCGTGGGGACGATGTCCAGCGGTGTGTCGATCCGGCCCCAGTACGCGTACCACCGCACGCACCGGTGCACGATCCCCGCCGCCACGCACGCCCCGAGCAGCCCCGCCGCCAGCCACCGCCCGCGCCGGTCCAGCACCGGCACCGACGCCGGAGGCTCGCCCGCCGCCTCCGGCGGCACCCGCCGCAGTGCGCCGCCCACGAACCACACCAGCACCACCAGCGCCACGGCGGAGCCGCCGTACTGCGCGTACATGTACATGGGGAAGCCGGCCACGACTTCCCCCAGCGCCGGCAGCACCCTCGTACCCCACCGGTCCGCGTGCGTGAACAGGTCCCACACCACATGCGTGGCCGCCCCGATGGCAGCCGAGGCGTAGAACCGGAACGCCAGCACCGCCGGATGCCGCCCACGCCAGGACTGCCCCCGCAGCAGCGTGTGCACCCGCCCCTGCCACCCGGCCGGCACCAGCGCGAGCAGGGGCTCACGCACCATCAGCCACACCGCCACCAGGGCGGCGGTGATCAGCACATCGACGGTCAGGATTCCCACCAGGCTGTGCGTGACGTCCCCGAAGAGCATGGCCCCCGGGATCGCGGTGTCCGCGAAGTACGTCATATCGGGCGAGAACGACCCCATGACGAGCGCCGACGCGACGAGAGGCCCCCGTCCAGTGCCGGACCTCCGTATCCCCGGCAGGACCGCCGCGGCATGGCTGAGCGTGAATGGCATGGCTGTCGTGCCCCCGAATGCGAACCTCTGGTCAATGCCGCCCAGTATGCGCGACGTTCGCACACCGGATTCCGGGCAGCCCACAGGTGACGAAAGCGTGAAAACCGGTCAACTGGCGGTGCCCGGGACGCCGAGTTGACGTAGGGTCGCCTGAGTCATCGCGCTGGGGAGCGTGAAGGGCCGTCAATGGGGAGGGACCAGACGTATGGCAGCGCACATCGGCCGTCGGCTGCGCAAGGGGGCCACCAGTACAGCGGTGGCCGCGGCGGCGGTGGCGGCGCTCTCCGCCTCGCAGGCGCCGGGCGTGACACCGTCCGCCGATGGTGGCGCCGACCAGCAGCTGTCCGACGCGACACCGCCCTCGCCCGGGGGTTCGGCGACCGGCGACTCCCCGTACTACACGGACCTGCCGCCGCTCAACACCCCCACCAAGCCCGGCGCTCCCACCGCACCCCCTGTCACGGGCCCCGCGGAGGCGGGCATACCGGCGACCGTGCTCGCCGCCTACAAGCAGGCCGAGCAGCACCTGAAGACCAATGACCCCGGCTGCAACCTCCCCTGGCAGCTCCTCGCGGCCATCGGCAAGGTCGAGTCCGGCCAGGCGCGCGGCGGCCGCGTCAGCGCCGACGGCACCACCCTCACGCCGATCCTCGGCCCCGTCCTCAACGGTGTCGGATTCGCCAACATCTCCGACACCGACGACGGCGCGTACGACGGTGACACGACGCACGACCGCGCGGTCGGCCCGATGCAGTTCATCCCCTCCACATGGGCGAGCTGGGGCCAGGACGCCAACGGCGACGGCCGCAAGGACCCGAACAACATCTACGACGCCGCACAGGCGGCCGGCATGTACCTGTGCGCGAACAACCGCGACCTCGCGGTCAAGGCGGACCTGGACAAGGCGATCCTCAGCTACAACCGCTCGACGGAGTACCTTCGTACGGTTCTGTCCTGGTTCGAGTACTACAAGAACAACAGCCACCAGGTGCCGGACGGCACGGGCGTCCTGCCGGTCGACCGCAGCGACAACGGCGTCACTCCGACGCCCACGCCCACACCTACGCCCACCCCCACGCCGACGCCCACTCCGACACCGACCCCGACCCCCCCGTCGGTCACGCCCACGCCCACGCCGCCGCCGACGAGTCCCACGCCCACTCCCGCACCGCCCACGACCACACCGCCCACGACCACGCCCACCCCCACGCCCAAGCCGACGCCCACCGTCACGCGTATCAAGGACGCCGGCACCGGGCCGCTCACCGCGACGGCCGGCACCCGGTTCGCGGAGCGTCCCGCCGTCACGGCGCTGGACGGGTCGGGCAAGCCGGTGGCCAGGGTCGGCGTGAGGTTCGCGCTCGTCGGTGAGACCGACTCGCGCTTCCCGGACGGTGCCACGAGCGTCACCGTCCTCACGGGCGCCGACGGCACCGCCACCGCCCCCGTGCTCCAGGCGGGCGAGCGGACCGGGGAGTTCACCGTCCGGGCCACCGTGGTGGGCCGCACCGTCGCGCCGGTCGACTACACCGCGACCGTCACCGCCCGGCAGGCCGACGCCCTGACCAGGACGGACGACAAGGCGCTCACGGCCGCGCCCGAGGGCGAGTTCGCCGGCCAGGTCCAGGTGAAGGCCACGTACAAGGGCGCCGCCGCCTCCGGTGTCGCGCTGACCGCCACCATGATCGAGGCGGCGGACGACGCGACCGCCAACGACAAGGGCCCCTACTTCAAGGACGAGCAGGGCAACCCGGTCCGCACCCTCGATGGCCTGAAGACCGACGCCAACGGCCTGCTCACGCTGCCGAGGATGTTCGCGGACGGCCAGACCGGCACGTTCCTGCTCCGCCTCACCACCACCGGCGGCGCGACCCTGACCATCGAGCTCACGGTCGCCTGACGGCCCACCGCACACCACACGCACCGCCCCACCCGCCCGGTGGGGCGGTGTCATATGTGCGGCGTTACGTGTTCCCCTCTCGCGGTGCGATTGCTACGGTGCCTGCCATCTGACGGAGCATCAGATAGGGAGGCCGATCCATGCGCGCCCTTGTAGCCGCCTCCATAGGCCTGGCTCCAGTCCTGCTCCTGGTCCTGCTTCTGGCCGTGACCGATCCGGCACCCGAGGGCGAGACCTCGCCCAAACCGCTCCTGACAACGGTTCCCGGACCCAAGAAGTAGGAGGGGCAGCCACCATGCGCCGAAGAGCCGGCCTCGTCCTCCTCTCCTTCGCCGTGTTCTTCGCCGCCATGGCCCCCACACTGCGCTGGTACGCCTTCCCCCGGCTGGCGAAGATCCCCGCCGGCCAGTACCAGGAGATGGTGCTGGAGGCGAAACCGGCCACCCTCCTGAAGTACGACACGATGAGGGCCGAACAGGTCGACAAGGTCACCATCGTCCAGACCCTCAAGGGCAACGTCGAGGAGTCCCGGAGGATCGAACGCGACGCCGGCCGCGACGTCGTCGTATGGGACGCGCTCTCCCACGTGGCCGGCCCCGACGGCGCCATGGTGTCCCAGATCCCCGAGCGCTACATCTTCGACGCCCACACCCAGGCACCCGTCCACGCCACCGGCGAGATGGTCGACGGGGACCCGGTGCGGCGCGAGGGCATCGAGTTCAAGTGGCCCTTCCTCACCGAGAAACGGGACTACGAGTACTTCGACGCCCAGACCCGTACCTCCGCGCCCATCCACTACAAGGGCACGCGTACGGTCCGCGGCCTGGAGGTCTACTACTTCGAGCAGACCATCCCGTGGACCAAGGTGCCGTACCCGAAGAAGATGCCCCTGCCGGGCGTCGACGCGACGAAACTGGAACAGCAGACCGGCACCACCCGCTGGTACACCACCAAGCGCATGTTCTGGGTCGAGCCCGTCACCGGCGCCCCCGTCAACGGTGAGGAGATCCACCGCGAGGAGCTGCGCGGCGGCACCCTCCTCGGCGGCCGCGACAAGGTCACCGCGTTCGCCGGGCACGTCAAGATGCGCGAGGACTACCTCGAGCACACCGTCGACCTGGTGCGCTCCCAGCGCCGCCTGGTCCTGCTGATGACGTCGTACCTGCCGTGGAGCTTCCTGGTCCTCGGTACGGGACTGGCGGCGCTGTCCCTGTGGCTGGAGGCACGCGCACGGCGCCGCCCGGACCTCAGCGGCGCGCGTTCGTCCGGCGGGTCGGCTCCGCCACCGCCGGGTCCTCCGGCCACGGATGCTTCGGGTACCGCCCGCGCAGCTCCGCGCGGACGGAGCGGTATCCGTCGCGCCAGAAGGACGCCAGGTCCGCCGTGACGGCGGCGGGCCGGCCGGCGGGCGACAGCAGGTGCACCAGGACCGGAACCCCCGCTATGGAGGGCGTTTCCGTCAGGCCGAACATCTCCTGCAGCTTCACCGCCAGCACGGGCTGCTCGCCCTCGTACTCGACCCGGATCCGCGACCCGCTCGGCACCTCGATCCGCTCCGGCGCCAGCTCCTCCAGCCGGGCGGCGTCGCCGGTCGCCCAGGGCAGCAGCCGCTGAAGCGCCTGCCCCGCGTCGATCCTGCCCAGGTCCGCGCGGCGCCGGGCGCGTGACAGCTCCGGCTCCAGCCACTCCTCCGTACGGTCCAGCAGCGCGGCGTCCGAGACGTCGGGCCACGGCGCGCCCAGCACCCGGTGCAGGAACGCCAGCCGCCGCCGCAGCCCGCCCGACTCCCGCGACCAGCGCAGCAGCCCCAGGCCCTCGCGCCGCAGCCCGTCCACAAGCGCGTCGCGTACGCGTGCGGGGTCCGGGTCCCGCAGCGGCCGTACGGCCGTCTCGACGGCCCCCAGCCGCTCCACCGACCGCGCGACCACGTCACCGTCCTCCCAGCGCACCTCCTCGCCCGCCACCAGCAGATGCCGGGCCGCCGCCCGCGCGGTCCCCTCGTCGACCACGGCGGCCAGCCGCACGCGCGCGGAGGCGGCGTGCGACGGCCGGTCCGCGACGGCGACGGCGAGCCAGGGCGCCGCCCGCAGCCGGGACCCCGCGCCGAGCTCGGCGCCGGTCCCCGACGCCATCAGGAAGGCCCCCTCGCCCTTGGCCCGCGCCACCCGCTCGGGAAAGGCAAGAGCGGCGACGAGCCCCGCGACGGCGTCGTCGTTCCACGCGCTCCCCACAGCGCCGGAGCCCTCCGCCCGCCCGGCGGACTCCCGCGCACCGCCCGCCCGCCCGGCGGGCGCGCCCGACGCCTGCAGGTGCGCCGCCAGGCGCCGCGCCTCCTGGCGCCACCGCGCCCCGTAGGCGTCGCCGCCCCGTCGCGCCGTGCGCCACGCGGCCGCCAGGTCGTCGCCGTACTCGCGCGGCGGCTCCTCGCTCAGCAGCGCCACCACCTCGGCGGCGCACCGCGCGCCCACCTCCGGCGCCCCGTCCAGCAGCGCGCGGGCCAGCCGCGGGTGCAGGCCCAGGCGGGCCATCGTCGCGCCCCGGTCCGTCACCCGGCCCGCCGCGTCCACGGCGCCGATCGCCGCCAGCACCGACCGCGCGGCGGCCATCGCACCCGCGGGCGGCGCGTCAAGCAGCGCCAGCCCCGCCGCGTCCGGGTCGCCCCAGGCGGCCGCCTGGAGCGCGAACGCGGCCAGGTCGGCCACCTGGATCTCGGGCGCCGGGAAGCGCGGCAGGCGCCCGTCCTCCGCCTCCGCCCAGCACCGGTACACCACGCCCGGTGCCTCCCGCCCGGCACGCCCCGCACGCTGTCGGGCGGCCGCCCTGGACGCTCGTACCGTCGTCAGTGACCCGAGGCCCCGCGCGTGGTCCACGCGCGGCTCACGGGCCAGCCCGGAGTCGACCACCACCCGCACCCCCGGGACCGTCAGCGACGACTCGGCCACCGACGTCGCCAGCACCACCCGGCGCCCCGAAACGGAACCGGCCAGCACCGCGTCCTGAACCGCCGCCGGCGCCCGCCCGTGCACCTGGAGCACCTCCGCGTCCACGGACGACAGGAGCCCCGCCACGCGCGCGATCTCCCCCACCCCGGGCAGGAAGCACAGCACGTCCCCCGAGCACTCCGCCAGCGCCCGCCGCACCACCGCCGCGACATGCGCCAGCAGCGCCGGGTCCACCCTCATCCCGTGCGGCGGCCGCACGGACGACGCCGGGGGTGCCCACACCACCTCCACCGGATGGGCCACCCCCTCCGCCTCCACCACCGGCGCGCCGCCCAGCAGCCGCGCCCAGCCCTCCGCGTCGGTCGTCGCGGAGGCGGCCACCAGCCGCAGCTCGGGCCGCAGGGCCGCCCGTACGTCCAGCAGGAAGGCCGCGGCGGTGTCCGCGTCCAGGTGCCGCTCATGGCACTCGTCGAGGATCACCACGTCCACGCCGGGCAGCTCCTGGTCCCGCTGGAGCCGCTGGAGCAGCACGCCCGTGGTCACCACCTCGACGACCGTCTCGCGCGACACGACCCGCTCGCCGCGCACCGTGAAGCCCACCCGGCCACCCACCGGCTCGCCCAGCAGCCACGCCATCCGCCGGGCCGCCGCCCTCGCCGCGATCCGCCGCGGCTCGGCGACCACCACCCGGGCGCCGCGTTCGGCCAGCGCCAAGGGCACCAGCGTCGTCTTGCCGGTCCCGGGCGGCGCGCACAGCACCGCCGCCCCGTGCCCGTCCAGCGCCCGTTCCAGGGCGGGCAGGGCGGTACGTACGGGAAGGCCCAGGGCCTCGTCCCGGAGCCGCATCACGCGCGCTCGCACACGAAGACGGCCGTGCCCGGGATCAGGTTTCCGCGCAAGGGGGACCAGCCGCCCCACTCCTGGGTGTTCCAGGCGGGCCACTCCGGCTCGACCAGGTCCACCAGCCGGAACCCGCCCGCCACGACGTCCCGCACCCGGTCCCCGAGGGTCCGGTGGTGCTCCACGTACACGGCATCGCCCTCCTCGTCCTGCTCCACATAAGGGGTGCGGTCGAAGTAGGAGGCGGACACCGACAGGCCCTCCGGACCCGGCTCGTCGGGGAAGGCCCACCGGATCGGATGGGTCACGGAGAACACCCACCGTCCGCCCGGCCGCAGCACCCTGCGCACCTCCTTGAAGACCCGTACCGGATCGGCCACGAAGGGCACCGCCCCGTACGCCGAACACGCCAGGTCGAAGGAGCCGTCCCGGAACGGCAGCGCCGTGGCGTCGGCCTCCACCAGGGGCACGTCCCGGCCGATACGGAGGGCGTGCTGGAGCTGCCGGTGGGACAGGTCCAGCGCGACGGGACGCGCCCCTTGCGCGGCCAGCCAGCGCGAACACTGGGCGGCGCCCGCGCCGATCTCCAGTACGTCCCGCCCCTCGACGTCTCCCAGGAGACCCGCGTCGGCCTCGTCCAGTCCCTCCGGCCCCCACACGAACCGGTCGTCCCCGAGGAACGCCCCGTGCTCGCTCTGGTACTCGTCCGCGTTCCGGTCCCACCAGCCACGGCTCGCCCGGCTGCTCTCCACGTCACCGGCGTGGCGCCGAGTGGCTTCAGGCTCGTACTCTTGGATCATCCCGCCCGCCGTTGTAGGTTGCGCACGGCTCCGCGAAGGCGGTGGCCGCGGCCACGATGGCCTTGGGAAACTTTAAATGTGCCGGGTATGCGACGTTCTGCCCCGGGTGTGCGCCTTCGCGCATTGACCGTGTCCGGCCGTCCCCGTATGCTAAAGGTTGCGCTGCGGGCCTGCGCGCCTCAGACGGAGCAGGTCGCGCTCGCATCTGTTGTATGTCCCCTCGGTTGTCGAGGCGCCTCCCCTGGCGGGGTTGGGCGCTTCCTTGGCTGTCCGGCTTCTTCAGCTGCGATACGGGCTCTCGGCGTAGCAGTACCTACGACTTCAATGTCCGTACCGGAGCCCTTTCCCACATGACGAGCAGCACCGAGACCACCGCCACCACCCCGCAGGTTGCGGTCAACGACATCGGTAACGAGGAAGCCTTCCTCGCCGCGATCGACGAGACGATCAAGTACTTCAACGACGGCGACATCGTCGACGGCGTCATCGTGAAGGTCGACCGGGACGAGGTCCTGCTCGACATCGGTTACAAGACCGAAGGTGTCATCCCGAGCCGCGAGCTCTCGATCAAGCACGACGTCGACCCGAACGAGGTCGTCAAGGTCGGCGACGAGATCGAGGCCCTTGTTCTCCAGAAGGAGGACAAGGAAGGCCGCCTGATCCTCTCGAAGAAGCGCGCCCAGTACGAGCGTGCCTGGGGCACCATCGAGAAGATCAAGGAAGAGGACGGCATCGTCACCGGCACCGTCATCGAGGTGGTCAAGGGTGGTCTCATCCTCGACATCGGCCTCCGTGGCTTCCTGCCGGCCTCCCTCGTCGAGATGCGCCGTGTCCGCGACCTCCAGCCCTACGTGGGCAAGGAGCTCGAGGCGAAGATCATCGAGCTGGACAAGAACCGCAACAACGTGGTCCTGTCCCGCCGCGCCTGGCTCGAGCAGACCCAGTCCGAGGTGCGCCAGACGTTCCTCACGACCCTGCAGAAGGGTCAGGTCCGCTCCGGCGTCGTCTCCTCGATCGTCAACTTCGGTGCGTTCGTGGACCTGGGTGGCGTCGACGGCCTGGTGCACGTCTCCGAGCTGTCCTGGAAGCACATCGACCACCCGTCCGAGGTTGTCGAGGTCGGCCAGGAGGTCACCGTCGAGGTTCTCGACGTGGACATGGACCGCGAGCGTGTCTCCCTGTCGCTGAAGGCGACGCAGGAGGACCCGTGGCAGCAGTTCGCCCGTACGCACCAGATCGGTCAGGTCGTCCCGGGTAAGGTCACCAAGCTGGTTCCGTTCGGTGCGTTCGTCCGCGTGGACGAGGGCATCGAGGGTCTGGTCCACATCTCCGAGCTGGCCGAGCGCCACGTGGAGATCCCGGAGCAGGTCGTCCAGGTCAACGACGAGATCTTCGTCAAGGTCATCGACATCGACCTCGAGCGCCGTCGCATCAGCCTCTCGCTGAAGCAGGCCAACGAGTCCTTCGGTGCCGACCCGGCCTCGGTCGAGTTCGACCCGACCCTGTACGGCATGGCCGCGTCGTACGACGACCAGGGCAACTACATCTACCCCGAGGGCTTCGACCCGGAGACCAACGACTGGCTGCCGGGCTACGAGGCCCAGCGCGAGGCGTGGGAGACCCAGTACGCCGAGGCGCAGCAGCGCTTCGAGCAGCACCAGGCCCAGGTCATCAAGTCCCGCGAGGCCGACGAGGCCGCCGCTGCCGAGGGTGGCGCCGCCGCCGCTGCGGCCGGTGCCCCGGCGGGTGCCGCTGGTGGTTCGTACTCCTCGGAGTCGGACGACAACTCCGGCGCCCTGGCGTCGGACGAGGCCCTGGCTGCCCTTCGCGAGAAGCTGGCCGGCGGCCAGAGCTGAGGCTCCGGCTGCACCGCTGAGCGGTAAGCAGTAGTCAGCACTGAGGCCCGTCCCCGGAAGGGGGCGGGCCTCAGTCGTGTGTTCACCCCGTGACCGGCACGCCCGGTGTGACCGGGCCGCGGCCACCGGTGCGGCTGTTGTCCGCGTACACCGTCGTACGGCACGAGGACGAGTGGTGCGGGGCATGGATCGCGTACCGGTCGGGGCCCGTGGCGCCGGTCAGGTCGGCCTTGTTGGCGCGGAAGACGGTGCCGCAGCTTCCTGAACTGGCGTGCTGCCCCGTGACCGTAGGGACGGGGTGTGGGCATGTCAAGGTCTGGATCAAGGACCCCCGCACGGCCCGCCATGGAGGCCCGGCAGGCCGGATATGGGCCCCGGTGGGGAATGCCGGTACGGCGAGTGACGTTCTTCCGTACGAACACGAGGAGGAGCGGTAATCGTGCTTGATCCGCAGGGTTTGTACGAATGGGAGCCGAAGGGCCTGGCTGTCGTCGACATGGCGCTGGCGCAGGAGTCGGCCGGCCTGGTCATGCTCTACCACTTCGACGGATACATCGACGCGGGTGAGGCCGGCGAGCAGATCGTCGACAGCCTGCTGGACTCGCAGCCCCACCAAGTGGTGGCCCGCTTCGACCACGACAGGCTCGTGGACTACCGGGCGCGCCGTCCGCTGCTCACGTTCAGGCGCGACCGCTGGACCGAGTACGAGGTCCCGGCCATCGAGGTCCGCCTCCTTCAGGACGCGACCGGGGCGCCCTTCCTCCTGCTGTCCGGGCCCGAGCCGGACGTGGAGTGGGAGCGGTTCGCCATGGCCGTCCGGCAGATCGTCGAGCGGCTCGGGGTGCGGCTTTCGGTCAACTTCCACGGCATCCCCATGGGCGTCCCCCACACCCGTCCCGTCGGCCTCACCCCGCACGGCAACCGCACCGACCTGATGCCGGGGCACCTCAGCCCGTTCGACGAGGCACAGGTGCCGGGCAGCGCCGAGTCGCTGATCGAGTACCGGCTGATGGAGGCCGGGCACGACGTCCTCGGTGTCGCCGCCCACGTGCCGCACTATGTGGCCCGGTCCGCCTACCCGGACGCGGCGCTGACCGCCGTGGAGGCCATCACGGCGGCGACCGGCCTCGTCCTGCCCGGCATCGCGCACACGCTGCGTACGCAGGCCCAGCGCACCCAGACCGAGATCGAGCGGCAGATCGGCGAGGGCGACGAAGAGCTGACCGCGCTCGTTCAGGGGCTGGAGCACCAGTACGACGCGATGGCCGGCGCCGAGACCCGCGGCAGCCTGGTCGCCGAACCGGTGGACCTGCCCTCGGCGGACGAGCTCGGCCGCGAGTTCGAGCGGTTCCTCGCCGAGCGGGAGGGCGACCTGTAGGGGCCCGTCTCCAGGCTGGTCCCGAGGGCCCGTCTTCAGGCCGGTCCCGAGGGCCCGTCTTCAGGCCGGTCCCGAGGGCCCGTCTCCAGGGCCCGTCCGGTAGGGCCTAGGCTTCCGGTCATGCTGAAGGTTGGGTTGACCGGCGGAATCGGCGCCGGGAAGAGCGAGGTGTCGCGGCTGCTCTCGTCGTACGGGGCGGTGCTCGTCGACGCCGACAAGATCGCCCGCGAGGTCGTAGCGCCCGGAACACCTGGGCTCGCGGCCGTCGTGGCGGCGTTCGGGCCGGACATCCTCACGGCCGAGGGCACCCTCGACCGGCCCAGGCTCGGTTCGATCGTCTTCTCCGACCCCGAGCGGCTGGCCACGCTCAACGGCATCGTCCACCCCCTCGTCGGCGCCCGCTCCGCGGAACTCGAAGCCGCGGCGGGGCCCGACGCGGTGGTCGTCCACGACGTACCGCTGCTCACGGAGAACGGCCTGGCGCCGCTCTACGACGTCGTCGTGGTCGTCGACGCGTCCCCCGAGACCCAGCTGGACCGGCTCCTCAGGCTGCGCGGCATGACGGAGGCCGAGGCCCGCGCCCGGATGGCCGCACAGGCCACCCGGGAACAGCGGCGAGCCGTCGCGGACCTGATCATCGACAACGACGGGCCGCTGGAGGACCTGGAACCGCAGGTCCGCAAGGTCTGGCAGCAGCTGACCGAACGGGCCGCCACCCGTCCGCCGGCCCACCCGGACGAGTGAGCGCGAACGCGCCCGGCGACGGGGGAGGAATACCGCCCGCGCCGGGCATGTTGAACCGCCGCAGCCGAGGGAAGGATGCGAGCGTGCCCGAAACCAATCCGGAGACCCACGTCATCGACTTCCGCGCGGCGGAGCAGCTGCTCGCCGCCCGGGACCCACGCGGCGCGGTCAAGCTGCTCGATTCCGTGATCGCGGCCCATCCCGAGAACACCGCAGCCCGCCTCCTGCGCGCCCGCGCCTTCTTCGCGGCCGCCCAGCTGCGACCGGCGGAGCTGGAGTTCGAACTGGTCCTGGAGCGGGAGCCGGACAACGCGTTCGCGCACTTCGCACTGGCCCGCACCTTCCAGCGCTCCGGCCGCCCCGACCAGGCCAAGCGTCACTTCCGCCTGGCCGCCGCCCTGGACCCGAAGCCGGAGTACCTCGAGGCGGCGCGGTTCCCTGTCGACTTCCCGCCCGGCGTCCCGCCCGAGGAATGACCGGGCCCGTACGTCAGCGGCCGCCGAAGTCCCCGTCGTCCGGTTCGTACGGGGGGACGTCGCGGCCCGGCTGGTAGTGCGGGCCCTGGCGGATGTGGCGCAGGATGACCACGAGGTCCACCAGGACGACCACGGCCAGCAGGCCGCAGGCCGCCGCCCAGCCGGGCCGGCCGGCCAGGGCGAAGGCCGCCGTTCCGGCGCCCGCCCAGATCAGGCCCCACATGCTCAGCCAGAAGCGGATCCGGAGGGGGCTGCGTGCGGTTCTCGGTTCACTGCCAGTACGCATGGTGATCGCTCTCCCGACGGGCGAGTACCCGGCACGACGCCGTTCGATCCGGCGGACGACGAGCCGGGAGGGAACAGCGATCCGCTGCCGGCGGTTCGGGTCGCATGAGCGGACGGATGCGTGAGGGACACCAGGGCACGGCCTCGGGGCGATCACCTCGGGCGGCTGTGCGGCCGACCTGTACGGCAGGCTCGTGGCGGGCGACGAGCCCGGCATCGTCGCCGCTGCCGTGCCGTGCCGTGCCGTGCCGTGCGAGCCGAGCGGGGCCACCCTGCTCGAACTGTGCAGCGGGGCGGGGCGGCTGACCGGGCCGCCGGCCGGACGCGGACTGGTCGTGACAGCCGTGGACGAGTCGGCCGAGATGCCGGAACGGGTCCATGAAACGGGCCCCGGCGTCAGGACCGTACAGAGCCGTCGTGGTCGAGACGTACCTGACGGACGACGGCACACGGGTGCGGGCGCGGCCGGAACACCGATGAGTTCCGGGCGGCCCTCCGGTCTACCTCCATGACACCCAACGCCCGTAGGAGGAGACCGACATGACCACCACCACCGCCCAGGCCACCGCCGCCCCTGCCCTGTCCCGTCGGGCCGGTATCGGCGTATGGACGCTGCAGATCGTCCTCGCGCTGTTCTTCGCCATTCCCAGCGCCGCGCCCAAGCTGGTCGGACACGCGTCGGCGGCGGAGTCCTTCGACGCGATCGGCCTCGGTGGCTGGTTCATGTACCTGGTCGGCGCACTAGAGCTGGCCGGTGCCATCGGGCTGGTGATACCCGTCCTGTCCGGGGTGTCGGCGCTGGCGCTGATCGGCCTGATGGCCGGCGCGCTCGTCACGCAACTGGCTTTTCTGGATGGGCAGTACTGGTTCACCCCGGTGATCTTCGCCGTGCTGCTGGCCGTCGTCGCCCGGGCCCGCCGCCACCACACCGCGCAGCTCCTGGCTCTGGTCCGCACGCGCATGTGAGCTTCGCGCCGCGTCAAGGCCGGCCTCCGATGAGTTCGGGGGCGTGAGAGGCGGCGTCGGCCCTGTGGGAAGGGCGTGCGCCGACGGGGCTCGGGCCGATTGTCAGACCCTCGCCGTAAGGTCGTAGATCCACGACACGACCAGCGTGAAGGGAGGTGACCGGCCATGCAGCAGGGGCCGCTGCACACCTGTGCCGCCGTCTTCCTCCCGGCCGCGCTGCCGCGTGAGGGCCGTGTCGCCTTCTGGTCCCCGGATGGCGTCCCCTTGCCGCTGCCGGTGTCCGGGGCCCGGCCCGAGACGATCACGATCGTGCGGGCGCACGGGGCCGGGGTGCGGAGCCGTGCGGTCCCGGCGGTGGTGCTGTCCGTCGCCGACGCCCTGCCCATGCTGGTCACCGCGCGGCACGACCCGGCCGCGCACCCCGCCGCCGCCTGCTGGGGCGCGGCCGCCCTGCACGCCCTCCACCTCGCCGGGCGTGGCAGGCTCCTGCCGGGGCTCACGGCGGACGACCTGGACGCCTGGCGCGCGGGACCCCTGGATGCCGACGACATCGCCCACCTGCGGGCGGTCGCGGCGGCGATGCCGTACGAAGCCCATGCCGTGCCCGTGCGGGGCCTGCGGCCGCTCCAGCTGCCCGAACCGGAGGCCCTGGTGCGAGCGTTCCTCGACGCGGTAGCCGACACGCTGCCCCGTACGCCCGCCGCAGCGTACGCCGCGGGGGCGCCGTTCGCGGCCCGCGCCCCGCAGCACCTGCCCCGCGCGCGTGCCTGGGCCGCCGAGGCGGCGGCGGGCATGGACGCCGGCGTCCGCGTCTCACTCCGCCTCGACCTGTCCGGGTACGAGCTGTTCGACACCGTCCAGGAGGGGGGCGAGCAGCGGCAGGCCGCCGCCGCGCTGGTCCAGGTGCACAGCCTCGCCGACCCGACCCTGGTCGTCGACGCGGCCGCGCTGTGGGCGGGGGAGAGCACCGAGCACTTCGGGCCGCGCGCCCGGATCGACGCCGTGCTGGCGCTGCGGCGCGCGGCCCGCGTCTGGGGCCCGCTCGCCCGGCTGCTGGAGCGGGACGTCCCCGACGTCCTGTCGCTCACCGAGGACGAGCTGTACGAGCTGCTGGGCCCCGCCGCGACCCGGCTCGGCGCAGCCGGCGTGACCGTGCACTGGCCCAGGGAGCTGGCCCGGTCGCTCACCGCCGCCGCGGTCGTCCGGCCCGCACCCGGCTCGGCCACCGACGGCACGGTGTTCTTCGACAGCGAGGAGCTGCTGAGGTTCAACTGGCAGCTCGCGCTGGACGGCGACCCGCTGACCGAGCGGGAGATGGACGCCCTCGCCGAGGCGCACCGCCCCATCGTGCGGCTGCGTGACCAGTGGGTGGTCGTCGACCCGGCCCTCGTACGCAAGGCGCGCAAGCGGGAGCTGGGGCTGCTGGAGCCCGTCGACGCGCTCGCCGTGGCGCTCAGCGGCACCGCCGAAGTCGACGGCGAGACGGTCGAAGCCGTCCCCGTGGGCGCGCTCGCCGCGCTGCGCGACCGGCTCGTCGCGGGCCCCGGCACCGTCGACCCGCCCCCCGGCCTGGACGCCACCCTTCGCGACTACCAACTGCGCGGCCTGGCCTGGCTCGACCTGATGACGTCCCTCGGCCTCGGCGGCTGCCTCGCCGACGACATGGGCCTGGGCAAGACCGTCACCCTCATCGCCCTCCACCTGCGCCGCGCCCGCCGGGCCCCCACTCTCGTCGTCTGCCCGGCGTCCCTGCTCGGCAACTGGCAGCGCGAGATCACCCGGTTCGCCCCCGGCGTACCGGTGCGCCGCTTCCACGGCACCGACCGCACCCTGGACGGCCTCGACGGGGGCTTCGTGCTCACCACGTACGGCACGATGCGGACCAGCGCCGAGCGGCTGGCCGCCCACGAGTGGGGCATGGTCGTCGCCGACGAGGCCCAGCACGTCAAGAACCCGTTCTCCGCCACCGCCAAGGCGCTGCGCACCATCCCCGCGCCCGCGCGCGTCGCCCTCACCGGGACCCCCGTCGAGAACAACCTCTCCGAGCTGTGGGCGCTGCTCGACTGGACGACGCCGGGGCTCCTCGGCCCCCTCAAGGCGTTCCGCTCACGGCACGCGCGTGCCGTCGAGAACGCCGAGCAGATCGAGAACGACGAGGCGGTCGAGCGGCTCGCCCGGCTCGTCCGCCCCTTCCTGCTGCGCCGCAAGAAGTCCGACCCCGGCATCGTGCCCGAGCTGCCGCCCAAGACGGAGTCCGACCACCCCGTGCCCCTCACCCGCGAACAGGCCTCCCTCTACGAGGCGGTGGTGCGCGAGACGATGGGGCGGATCGAGGGAGCGGAGGGCATCGCACGCCGCGGCCTGGTCATGAAGCTGCTGACGTCCCTGAAGCAGATCTGCAACCACCCCGCCCAGTACCTCAAGGAGGAGCCCGCACGGCTGGCCGGCCGCTCCGGCAAGCTGGCCCTGCTCGACGAACTCCTCGACACGATCCTGTCCGAGGACGGCTCCGTGCTGGTCTTCACCCAGTACGTGACCATGGCGCGGCTGCTCACGTCGCACCTGGCGGCCCGCGCGGTCCCCTCCCAACTGCTGCACGGCGGGACGCCGGTGGCGGAGCGGGAGCGGATGGTGGACCGGTTCCAGTCCGGCGAGGTGCCGGTGTTCGTGCTGTCCCTCAAGGCCGCCGGCACCGGCCTCAACCTCACCCGGGCCGGCCACGTCGTGCACTACGACCGCTGGTGGAACCCGGCCGTCGAGGAGCAGGCCACCGACCGGGCGTACCGCATCGGCCAGACACAGCCGGTCCAGGTCCACCGGTTGATCGCGGAAGGGACGGTGGAGGACCGCATCGCGGAGATGCTGCTCGCCAAGCGTGCCCTGGCCGACGCGGTGCTGGGCTCCGGGGAGGCCGCCCTCACCGAGCTGACCGACCGTGAACTGGCCGACCTCGTCTCCCTGAGGAGGCCGTCATGAGCCCGCACCGCGACCGCCCCGGCGACCGCCCCGGCTCCCGCCCGGGCCCCGGCGCGCGCCGCGTCCCGCTGCACGACGACCGCCGCCGTACGTTCCCCCAGCTCGCCCCGGTCCAGGGGGGCGACGGGAAGTTCGCCGCCACCTGGTGGGGCAACGCCTGGGTGGAGGCCCTGGAGGACACCGCCCTGGACCCGGCGCGCCTGGCACGCGGGCGTGCCTACGCCGCCACCGGGCACGTCGACGCCATCACCGTGACGCCGGGGCGGGTCGTGGCGTACGTGCACGGCAGCCGCCCCCGCCCGTACCGCACCGAGATCCGGCTGCGGGTCCTCGGCGACGACGACTGGGAGCGTTTCCTGGACGCCGCCGCTGCCCGCCCCGACCACATCGCCGCCCTCCTCGACAAGGACGTGCCGCACGCCCTGGCCGCCGGAGTCGACCTGCTGCCGGGCCCGGGCGACCTGATCCCGGACTGCTCCTGCCCCGACCACGGCTACCCCTGCAAACACGCGGCCGCCCTGTGCTATCAGGCGGCGCGGCTCCTCGACGAGGACCCGTTCGTGCTGTTCCTGATGCGCGGCCGAGGCGAACAGGAGATCCTCGCGGCGCTCAGCCACCGCAACGCCGCCCACGAGGCGGCCGAGACCACCGCCGCGCCCCCGCCCATGCCCACCGTGCCCGCCCGCACGGCCGTCACCTCCCCGCCCGCCACGACCCTGCCGCCGCCGCTGCCCGTCCCCGACCGGCCCGGCCGCCCACCGCTCTACCCCGAGGACCCGGACGCCCCCGACCCGCTGGCCCTGGAGATGCTGGCCACCGAGGCGGCAGCCCGCGCGCACACCTTCCTGACCACCGGGCAGGACCCGGTCGCCTCCCTCACCCCCTGGCAGGACGCCGTCCGCCTCGCGGCCGCCCACCCGGGCTCCGGCCTGACCGCCTCCACCCGCGCCCTCTACCGTGACCTCGCCGCCGCCCTGGACCGCACCCCCGCCGACCTGGCCCGCGCGGTCGCCGCCTGGCGCCAGGGCGGACCGGCCGGGCTCGCCGTCCTGGAGGAGCCCTGGGACCCGCCGGCCGGCCCCTTCGACCGTGCCCGCCCCGCCCTGATCGCCGCCGACCTCCCGCACTTCCGCCCTTGGCGCAACCGCCTCTCCACCCGCTCACTGCAACTGCGTTACGGCCGCGACGGGCTCTGGTACGGGTACGAATCGGACCCCGACCGGGAGGACTGGTGGCCGAGAGGCACCCCTGACGCGGACCCGGTGGGAGCACTCACCGACCTGCTGGAGCGCTGACGGGCACGCCGCCGACCGGGGGACACGTCGTAAAGACCATGTGAGGGTTCGAATGAGCCGCCACTCGATGGGGTGAATGGCGGATGCGTCATAACCCGGCTTGCCTGTAAGGCGTTAATTCCGGTGCGGGCGGGTGCCCGTGAAAGTCTCCGGAAGGCAGGAAGCCATGAGGCACACTCGCCGAAATGGTCTGGTCACACTGATGGCCACGGGTGGCGCGCTCGCTCTGGCGGCGGGTTATGCGCAGGCCGACTCCGACGCGGCCGGTGCCGCGGCGGATTCGCCGGGGCTGATCTCCGGCAACACCGTGCAACTGCCGGTGGACGTCCCGGTCAACGTCTGCGGGAACACCGTCAATGTGGTCGGGATTCTCAACCCCGCGGCCGGCAACACATGCGCGAACAAGGGCGGCGGCCACGACCACAAGGACCGGCCCGGCACGCCGCACGGGAAGCCCGGCAAGCACGGTGAGCAGGGCGGCAAGAGCGGAAGCAAGAACGGCGGCGGCGCTTCGGCGGACGGTGCCGCGGTGAAGTCGCCGGGTGTGATCTCCGGCAACGGCATCCAGCTGCCCATCGACCTGCCGGTCAACGTCAGCGGCAACTCCGTCAGCCTGGTCGGCATCCTCAACCCCACCTTCGGCAACGCCTCCAGCAACGGCGGCAGCAAGACGCCCGTCACGCCGCAGAAGCCGCCGAAGGACCACGACAAGCCCGTCTCCCCGCCCCAGAGCGACGGCCCCGCCACTCCGGTGCCCGCACCGGCCGATCAGGCCCCCGCGCCGGTGCCGGTGGAGCGGACCAGCTCGACGGCGCTCGCGGAAACCGGCTCCGGCGCCGGCCTCATCGGCATCGGAGTGCCCGCCGCCATGGGCCTCATGCTCGGCGGTGGCCTCCTCTACCGCCGCTTCCGCCCCACGCCCGACCGCACGTGAATTCCCGCGGCGGCCGGTCGCCCCGAGCACCCGGCCGCCCCGGCCCCGCCACCGTCGCCGCCGTTGCCGCCGGAACCGCCGGAACCGCCGGAACCGCCGGAACCGTCGGAACCGCCGGAACCGCCGTCACGGCCGCCAGGCGGCCAGCACCGACTCGATGACCGGTGCCACCCGGGTACGCGCCTGGCGGCGGGGGACACCGCGCATCAACAGGGCGTCGTACTCGGTGTCGAGATGCCGCACCGACGCCCGTACCGCCGCCGTGACCGCTCCCTCGTCCAGCGCCCGCCCCGCCGCCGTACGCCCCACGCGGCCGCTTCCCCGCTCCCCGGCGTGCCCCGCGATCTCGGCGGCACGCTCCGGCGGGCAGCCGGGGAAGAGGCGCAGGATCTCGTCGGCCAGCGCGGCCCGGAACCGCTCGTCCTCCACCGCCCGGCGCACCGCGTCCCGGGCCCGGCGGCGGGCCCGTGCCTCCGCGTCGGCCAGGCACGCCGCCTCCGCCCGCGCGAGGGCGGCCTCCTCCACGAGGATGCCCTGGCGTTCGTACCGCGTACGGCGCCGGTTGTGGCGTACGACCACGGCCCACAGGCCGCTCGCCTCACGGGCCCTGCGGGTGAGTGCCGCGTCGCCGCGCGGCAGGTAGACCAGGTGGCCGAGGTCGGCGCAGTCCAGGCAGAGCGGCGCGTTGAACTCCAGGACCAGCCGGGGGAGCGGCCCACCGCGGCACTCCGCGCAGTGCCGCCGTTTGAGCGGCTCGATCACCACGAGGGGGGCCGACACCGCCTGGGCCGCCGCCATGTCAGCGCACGCCGGGGGCCGCGGCCTCGATGAACGCGGTCAACGCCTCGACGGCCTCGGTCGAGCGGCGCTGCCGCTCCGCCTCGTCCTTCGCCTCGTGCATGCAGTGCGTCACCTCGAAGGCCTTGTACGCCTTTTCGACCGTCACGCCGTCCTCGCACACCAGCTGCACCCGGACGAGAGCCTGCCGGGCGGTGGCGCGCCGGTCGTACGACTCCAGGCGCGCGGACTCGGCATGCGAGCCGTTCCGGCGGTACCAGCGGGCGTTCTGCGCCTGCCGGTACTCGACGACCGCGTCCGCGAACGCGCTGTACGTCGAGATCCGTTCCTGGCGCAGCTGTTCGGCGCGCGTCAGGGCGGCGGTGCGCTGCGCAGCCCGGCCCTGGAAGAAGTGCGTGACGACCGCACCGAGCAGCGTGCCGACCACGGCTATGAGCGCCGTCTCCATCGCTCCGTACTCCTCAATCCTTCGGTCCGGGCACGCCGGTGCTGAGGGGATTCTCTCGTGACAACGACAAGACTCAAACAGTTCATCGCAGTTGAGAAGAGCGGACGGGCTGCCCGCGCGGCGCGTCAGGGCCCGGGGGCCGGCTACGCCTCGGGGCCCGCTCCCTTTCCCCGGCTCACTGGCGGTACCCGCTCAGGAAGCGGCCGATCCGGCTGATCGCCGCGTCGAGATCGTCGACGTGCGGCAGGGTGAGGATGCGGAAGTGGTCCGGGCGCGGCCAGTTGAAGCCGGTGCCCTGCACCACTTGGATCTTCTCCCGCAGCAGCAGGTCCAGGACGAACTTCTCGTCGTCGTGGATGCGGTGCACCTTCGGATCGAGGCGCGGGAAGGCGTACAGCGCGCCCTTGGGTTTGACGCATGAGACGCCGGGAATGTCGTTGAGCTTCTCCCAGGCCTTGTCGCGCTGCTCATGGAGGCGGCCGCCGGGGGCGGTCAGCTCGTGGATGGACTGGCGGCCGCCGAGGGCGGCCTGGATGGCGTACTGGGCGGGGGCGTTGGCGCACAGGCGCATGGAGGCGAGCATGGTGAGCCCCTCCAGGTAGTTGCGCGCGTGCTGCTTGGGGCCGGTGACGACGAGCCAGCCGGAGCGGAAGCCCGCGACGCGGTACGTCTTGGACAGGCCGGAGAAGGTCAGGACGACCAGGTCGGGGGCGAGGGAGGCGGCGGTGTGGTGGACGGCGCCGTCGTACAGGATCTGGTCGTAGATCTCGTCGGCGAACACCATCAGCTGGTGGCGGCGGGCGAGGTCGAGGATGCCCTCGACGATCTCGCGCGGGTAGACGGCGCCGGTGGGGTTGTTGGGGTTGATGATGACGACGGCCTTGGTGCGGTCGGTGATCTTCGCGGCCATGTCGTCCAGGTCGGGGTACCAGTCGGCGGACTCGTCGCACAGGTAGTGCACCGGCCGGCCGCCGGAGAGGGCGGTGACGGCGGTCCACAGGGGGAAGTCGGGCGCCGGGATGAGGACTTCGTCGCCGTTCTCCAGGAGGGCCTGGACGGCCATGGAGACGAGTTCGGAGACGCCGTTGCCGAGGAAGACGTCGTCGACGTCGACATCGGTGAGACCGAGGGCCTGGTAGCGCTGGGCGACGGCGCGGCGGGCGGAGAGGACGCCGCGGGAGTCGGTGTAGCCATGGGCCTGCGGGAGCATCCGGATCATGTCCTGGACGATCTCCTCGGGCGCCTCGAAGCCGAAGAGGGCCGGGTTGCCGGTGTTGAGGCGCAGCACGCTGTGGCCGGCCTCCTCCAGGGCGTTGGCGTGCTCGATGACCGGGCCGCGGATCTCGTAGCAGACCTCGCTGAGCTTGCTCGACTGCCGGAACTCCATGCGCGACGACCTCCAGAAGTGGTGTTGCTTGGTTTTACCAAGTGTGAGCTTGGAAAGTCCAACAACTTGTCTAGACTGCCTCGCATGCCACGTCGACGAAGTTACGACCAGTACTGCGCCGCCGCCCGTGCCCTCGACGCCGTCGGTGACCGCTGGACGCTGCTGATCGTCCGCGAACTGCTCGCGGGTCCGCGCCGCTACACCGACCTGCACGCCGATCTCCCCGGCGTCAGTACGGACATGCTCGCCTCGCGGCTCAAGGACATGGAGCGCGACGACCTGGTGACCCGTCGCCGGCTGCCGCCGCCCGCTTCCGCGTACGTGTACGAACTCACCGACCGGGGGCGGGACCTGTTGCCCGTGCTGCGGGCCCTGGCGGCCTGGGGAGCCCCCGCTCTCGCCGAGCCCCGCCCCACGGACGCGGTGCGGGCGCACTGGTTTGCCATCCCGCTGCTGGACGCCCTGCAGGCGGCGGCCCCGGGGCCGGGAGTGGTCGAAGTCCGGCTCGACGAGGGGACGTTCCATGTCAGGCTGGGCGGCGACGCCGACAGCGGCCAGGTGACGTACGCCGACGGCCCCGCCGCTCACGAGCCGGACGTCTGCCTGCGGATGGACGCGGCGACGTGCGCGGCCGTGGCGGCCGGGGGTCTGTCGGTCGCCGAGGGTGTGAGGGCGGGGCGTATCGAGGTGGTGCGCGGGCCGGAGGGCGTGGCGGCGGCCGGTCGCGGCGACGCCGGGACGCTCGCCGGGAGCGCCCGCGCCTGAACGAGCGGGTGTCAGTGGGCGAGCGTCGCCCCGTACGCACCGAAGCCGGCGATCACCAGGCCGTCGCGGAAGGTCAGCACCTCGTAGACACGGTCACCGATCTGGTTCCGGTAGTCGATCACCAGCGCGTCGACGCCCACCCGTATGTCCAGCACCTCGAAGTGCAGGTCGGGAATGCGCCGTAGCCCCTCGGTCCAGTACGCGCGCAGCGCGTCCTTGCCGCGCACGGTGCCGGAAGGGTCGCCGTAGCAGCGGCTGACCATGGGGGAGGAGAAGGTCACGTCGTCGTGGTAGCGGGCGAGGATGCGGTCGATGTCATGGGAGTTCCAGTCGTCCCGCCACTGCGTGGCGAACCTCCGCGCGAATTCCAGGTCCATGGACGGATGTCACGTGCATCATGCACACGGTGTGGGCCCGGTGGCGCCCGGGGTGTCCGGTACACGCCCCCGCTGACCGATGCGTCGGTTGCGCCCGCCGCCCGAACGGCGTTCAGCGCGCAGCAACGCCGCCGCGAGCCGGTCGCGGGCGGCTGTCTGCGCGGCGATCCGGGCGTCCAGGACCGCGAGCCGGCCCCGGGCGATCTCCAGACCGCGCTCGGACGGCGGCGCGCCCGCGACGTCACCGTCCAGGCAGGCACTGAACGCCGCCACGTCCTCCAACGTCAGCCCGGCGTCCAGCAGATGGCGGATGTTGCGTACGCGGACGGCGGCACCCTCGTCGTCTTCCCGATAGCCGTTGGGCGCGCGCGTCGACGAGATCAGGCCCTGCTGTTCGTAGTGGCGGAGGGCGCGGGCCGTGGTGCCCGTCGCCCGTGCCAGTTCCCCGATGCGCACTGTGCTCCCCTCCAGGGAGCCATTGCTATCACGGGCGGGTCTCCCGGGTTCACGCCACCACGGCGCCCCCGTCCACGGGCAGTACGGTGCCGGTAACGAAGGAGGCCTCGGGCGAGGCGAGTTGGGTGATGGCCCATGCGACGTCCTCCGGGCGGCCGATCCGGCCGAGAGGGGTGTGCGCCCGCTGCCAGGCACGCAAGCCGGCCAGTTCCTCGGGGGACAGCCCGGAGTGCTCGCCCATCGGCGTCTCGACCGCACCCGGCGCGACGGCGACGACGCGGATGCCGCGCGGGGCGAGTTCGACGGCCCAGCTACGGGTGAGGAGTTCGAGGGCGGTCTTGGTCGCCGCGTACACGGCATTGCCCGGCCAGGCCCATTGGCCCACCGAGGTGGTGACGTTCACGACCACGCCGTGCGCCGCTTGCCGTTCCAGGGCGGGCAGTGCGGCCTGGGTGAGGAGGACGGGCGCCACGAGATTGGTGTCCAGCTGGGGCGCCATGGAGGCCCGGGTGTGCGTGCCGAGACGGCAGCTTCCCACGACGGCCGCGTTGTTGACGAGGACGTCGAGGCGGCCGTACGTGTCGAGGGCGGCGCCGACGATGTGCTCGGCGGCACCCTCCTCGGTGACGTCGGCGGCGAGCGGCCGGATGCCGTCCGGGTGGGCCCGCGCGGTCTCGGCGAGGGGCTCCGGGCGGCGGCCGACGGCGAGGACGTGGGCACCCCGCGCGGCGAATGCCCTGGCGGTGGCGCGGCCGATACCGGTACCGGCGCCGGTGACGATCACGACCCTGGTGCTCTTCTGCGCGTGCTTCATGGGGCGATCCTCGAACCCTGCCGCCAATGGCAAGGTCAACTCATGACGCGTCTCGGGCAGCATGGGGGCGTGAAACTCGAACCGATCACCTGGGAACGGCTGGCCGACGCGCTCGCCGCGCACGTGGACGGGCTGTCCCCGGGCGACGGCGGGCCGTGGCTGAAGGTCGCCGTCGACGGGGCGCCCGCCGCCCGGCCCGGAGAGCCGGCCGGGCGGCTGGCGGAGGCACTGCGGGTGCGTGGGCGAGCGGTGATGACCGTGGGAACGGAGGGGTTCCTGAGGCCGGCGTCGCTGCGGTACGAGTACGGCAAGGAGGACGCCGACGCGTACTACAGCGGCTGGTTCGACACCGGCGCCTTGTGGCGGGAGGTCTTCGGGCCTCTGGAGCCGGGCGGCGACGGGCGGGTGCTCCCCGACCTGTGGGACCCGGTGACGGACAGGGCGACACGCAGCCCGTACCGGACGCTGGCGCCGGGCGGGGTACTGGTACTGCACGGGCCGTTCCTGCTCGGCCACTGGTTCCCCTTCGACCTGACGGTCCACCTCCGGCTGTCACCCGGCGCCCTGGCCCGTCGCACGGAGCAGCCGTGGACGCTGCCGGCCTTCGAGCGGTACGAGGCCGAGGTCGCCCCGACGGAGAGCGCCGACATCGTCGTCCGCGCCGACGACCCCCGCCACCCGGCTTGGACGGGCCTGCGCTAGCGACCACGGTCCCTTCCGGACCGACCACCCGGCATGCCCCCGGCCGCCCCGCTGCTCCCACCTGCCCCCGACCGCGCGCCCCGACCGCGCGCCCCGACCGCGGCCGGCCCGGTTCCGCGGCCCCCGTCACCCGGCGGCACCCTTCGCCCCGCCCTTCCGCTCCCGGGTGGCCCGGGGGGTTGCCCAGCCTCCGTATTGCGGCGGCTTCCGCCACCGGCGACACCCTGTGCCGGCCCTTCCGCCCCCGGCCCCGGTCCGGCCGAGGTCCTTCACCCGGCGGCCTCCGTCATCCGGGCGGCCTCCGTCATCCCACCGTCGGGCGGCCGCCCAGTACCGTGACCGCCGTCGCGCCGGCGCGGCAGCCGGCTTCCGCGGCGGACGTCGGGTCCGCGCCGGACAGGCGGGCCGCCAGAAAGGCGCCCGTGAACGCGTCGCCCGCGCCCGTCGAGTCGACCGCCCGTACCGCCGGGGCCGGGACTTGCGGGAGGGCCCGCCCCGATACGGCGACCAGGGCGCCCGCCGCGCCCAGGGTCACCGCGACGAGCGGGAAGCGGCGGCTCAGCGTGGCCGCCGCACCCGCGGGGTCGGCCAGGCCCGTCAGCAGCGCGGCCTCGTCGGCGTTGGGCAGGAGCACGTCCGCGCCCTCGACCGCGGCCAGGAACCGGTCCACTCCCAGCTCCCTGACGAACCCCGCCGACGCGGGATCCACGCTCACCGGCACGCCCCGGTCCCGCGCTGTTGCCAGGGCCAGCCGCGCCGTCTCGCGGCTGGTCCCGGCGAAAAAGAGATACCCCGACAGGTGCAGATGGGACACCCCGTCCAGCAGGGTTGGCGACCAGTCGCCAACCCCGATCCGGAGCGCCGCGCCGCTGTCCGTGAGGAACGTCCGCTCGGCGGCCTCGTCGACCAGCGCGACCACCGTCGCGGTCGGCGTGCCCGGGTCCCGTACCAGCAACGGCCGCACCCCCGCGCACCGTAGCCGTTCCTCGTGCCAGGCCGCCCAGTCGGTGCCCACCCGCGCCAGTATCCGCACGTCCGCGCAGCCCGAACGCGCCGCCCAGCACGCCACGTTCGCCCCCGCGCCGCCCGGCAGCGTCCGGATTTCCGCCGCCGTGTCGGTCGCCGGGGCGAGCGGCGTACGGTGCCGGGCCACCACGTCGGTGACCACGTCCCCGACGACGAGCAGCGCGCCGCTCACAGCGCGGCCGCGATACGCGCCGCCAGCCGCACATTGCCGCGCACCGCCGCCAGGTTGGCCTCCAGGGACGCCCCACCGGTGTGCCGCATCAGGTACTCCAGCAGGAATGGCGTCACGCCCTGCCCGGTGATCCCCCGCTCCCGGCACTCCGCCAGCGCCAGCGCGAGCACCCGGTCGTGCAGCTCCGGATCCAGTTGCTCCTCCTCCGGCACCGGATTGGCGACGATCAGCGCCGCCTCGGGGCCGCCGAGCGCGTCCTGCGCCCGGATCACCGCCGCGACCTCCTCCGGCGACCGCACCGTCCAGTCGACCGGCTCGCCGGAGGACGCCAGGTAGAAGCCGGGGAAGTGTTCCGTCCCGTACCCCACGACGCCGACGCCCAGCGTCTCCAGCCGCTGGAGCGTCGCCGGTACGTCCAGGATGGACTTCACCCCCGCGCACACCACGGCGATCCGGGTCCGCGCCAGCAGCCGCAGGTCCGCCGACTCGTCCTGCGTCCGGACCCACTCACGGTGGACGCCGCCGAGCCCGCCGGTCGCGAACACCTGGATCCCGGCGCGCGCCGCCAGGAACGCGGTCGCCGACACCGTCGTCGCCCCGCTCGCCCGCGCCGCCAGGGCGGGCGCCAGGTCACGATGGCCCAGCTTGCGTACGCCGGTATCGGCCGCCACCCGCTCCAGCTGCGCCTTGTCCAGCCCCACACGCGCCACTCCGTCCAGCACGGCGACCGTGGCCGGCACCGCCCCGCCGGCCCGTACCAGCGCCTCCAACTCCTCCGCCACGGCCAGGTTCCGTGGGCGGGGCAGGCCGTGCGCGATGATCGTCGACTCCAGGGCGACGACCGGCCTGCGCGCGGCCATCGCCTCCCGTACCTCTTCCGACAGGGTGACAGTGGTCTCCGGCATGTCCCCATCCCTGGCGCGGCGGCGGCCCGCGCAAACGTCCGGACGCGCTTTCCTGTGCCGCACCGGCGTTCACCCCGTGCGCGGAGCGCCCGGCAGCGCCGGTTAGAGTCACCGGCCATGACGACCATGGAGCAGCCGCCCTCGTTTGCCGTGCACATACCGGACGCCGAGCTGGAGCCCGAGCCGCTGGACCCGGAACAGATCGTCTCCGGTGACCCAGTGGTGACCGGCAAGGTGCTGTGGGAATCTGCCGACGGCACCCAGGTGCGCGGCATCTGGCAGATCACGCCCGGCGTCGTGACCGACACCGAGGCCAACGAACTCTTCGTGGTCGTCAGCGGGCGCGCCACCGTGGACGTCGAGGGCGGCGACACGCTGGAACTCGGGCCGGGCGACGCGTGCGTCCTGCGCGAAGGCGACCGTACGACGTGGATGGTGCACGAGACACTGCGCAAGGCGTACCACATCTGCCTCTGAGGCAGCGCCCGTCACACCGTCGTATCAGCCGCGCTTCCGCCGTACCGCCACGGCGGCCAGCGGGAGCAGCAGCAACGCCGCCACCGCGTTCAGCCAGCCGTATCCCGCCTGCGCGACGATCAGGCCGGCCCCCGCACCGCCGACGCCCGCCGCCGTGTTCATGGTCAGGTCCGACAGGCCCTGCACCGCCGCGCGGGCGGGCTGCGGTACGGAGTCCGTCAGCAGCGCCGAGCCGGAGACCAGCCCCGCGGACCAGCCCAGCCCCAGGACGAACAGCCCCGCCGCGGTCTGCCCATGGCTCGGCCCGGCCGTGCCCGCCAGGAGCGCGGCCGTGGCGAGCAGCCCGACCGCCAGACCGATCACGGACAGCCGTCCGAGCCGGTCCGACAGCCAGCCCATCACGGGCGAGAACGCGTACATGCCCGCGATGTGACCGCTGATGACGAGCCCGATCAGCGTGATGTCCGCCCCGTGGTGGCTGAGCGCCACCGGGGTCATCGACATGATCGAGACCATCGCGGTGTGCGAGACCGCCAGCGTCACCAGCGCCAGCCGGGCGCGAGGCGACTCCCGCACCGCGCGCACGCCCGCCCGCAGCGACCGGCCCTCGGGTCCCGCGTCCTCCTCGGTGCCGGCCGCCAGCGCCCGCGCGGTCAGCAGCGGATCCGGCCGCAACAGGACCGCGACCAGCGCCGCCGACAGCAGGAAGACCCCGGCCGCCCACAGGAACGGACCGGCCGCCGGCGGTATCCCCAGCCCGGACACGCTCCGTCCGGCGGGCGCGGCGATGTTCGGGCCCAGCACCGCGCCGATCGTCGTCGCCCAGACCACGGTGGAGATGGCCCGCCCGCGCCGCTCCGGCTCCGCCAGGTCCGCCGCCGCGAAGCGGGCCTGGAGGTTGGCCGACGACCCGGCACCGAACCCCGCCATGCCGGCCAGCAGCAGCGGGAAGTTCCCGAGGACCGCGGCCAGCACCACGACACCCGCCCCGGCCGCCCCGATCGCATACGCCAGGACCAGCCCGGGCCGCCGCCCGCGTGCGGTCATCAGCGCGGCCAGCGGCATGGACAGCAGCGCCGTCCCGGCCACGGTGGCGGTCGGAGCCAGCCCCGACAGCGCGTCCGTCCCGCTCACCTCCTGGGCCAGGACGGAGGCGAGGGCGATCCCGGTCGCCACCCCCAGCCCTCCCAGGATCTGGCTGGCGACGAGGACGGCCGAGATCCGCCGCCGCAGGGCGGGCAACTCGGCGGCCACGACAGCGGTGGAGCCGGACCGTGAGCCGGATTGTGAGCCGGACGTCTCCACTGGCGGCGCGAAGGCATCGGGTATGTCGGGGTCGGTAGTCACCGCGGCAGTCTGCCACCCTCTGCCGCCCCTGACAGGATCAGAACAGTGGCTGCGGCAGCACCCCCTCCAGCGCCAGCAGCCGGCGCTTGGTCTCCAGCCCTCCGCCGAACCCGCCGATTCCCCCGTCGCTCTCCACCACCCGATGGCACGGCACCACCACGGGCAGCGGATTGGCGCCCATCGCCGCACCGACCGCCTGCGCCGCCCCCGGTTGCCCCACCCGGCCGGCCAGCTCCCCGTAGCCGACGACAGCCCCGTACGGCACACCGGTGGCCAGCTCGCGCAGCACCTGCCGGTTGAACCCGGCCGTCAGCGACCAGTCCAGCCGCAGCCCGAACTCGCGCAGCTCGCCCGCGAAATACGCCTCCAGCCTGCGTATCGGCTCGGCCAGCCGCCCCGACGCGCTCTCCACCAGCTCCGCGCCGAGCTGCCCCGCCAACCGCTTCAACGCCCGGTCGCGCACCGCGTCGTCGGCGTGGAACACCACGCTCACCAGCCCCTCGCCCGTCGCGGCGAGCAGCAGCGGGCCGATGCCGCTGCCGACGACGGCCCACTCCACGAACTGCCCGTTGCTGTCCATGCCGACCACCGTACGACCGACCACTGACAACGCGGCCGGGGCGAGGATCGCCGTAGGTCAGCGCGCCGCGTACGGGTCAGCGCGCCGCGTACGGGTCAGCGCGCCGCGTACGGGTCAGCGCACCGCGTCCCGCACGACGTCCGGGTTGTTGGTGATGATGCCGTCCACCCCGAAACCGTCGGCCCGCTCCGCCCCCGCGGCGTCGTTGACCGTCCACGTGTTCACCCGCAGCGGCTTGCCGTGCGCACCCTTCAGCCGGTGCACCGCGGCGACGTAACCGGCGGCGAGCGTGGTGTGCGCCGGGTTGATCTGGTCGGTGAAGGCCGCGTACGACGGCAGGTCGGCGATCGCGGGCGTACCGAGGAAGCCGGTGGTGACGTCGGGCCGCTGCTGGTGCACGGCCTTCACGCTCGCGGCTCCGAAGCTCTGGATGACCAGCCGGCCGGCGACGTGCGGGCGGTCCAGCCAGCCCTCCTCGCCCAGAACGCGCAGGGTGTCGTTCTCGATCCCGGGGTACAGCTCCGGCTTCTTGATCTCCAGCAGCAGCTTCTGGTGGTTGCGGTCCACGCGGTTGAGGTACTGCTCCAGCGTCGGCACCCGCGCACCCGCCCACTTCTCGCCGAACCAGCTGCCGGCGTCCAGCGTGGCGATCTCCGCGGCCGTGAAGTCCTTGACCTTCCACGGGGCCCGGCCAGGGAAGCGCTGTTCCACGTCGGTGGTGCGGGCCAGGCTGTCGTCGTGCAGGACGACCAGCTCGCCGTCCCTGGTGCGCTGGACGTCGTTCTCCACCCACGTGAAGCCCATGTCACGGGCGAGATCGATGGCGGCCAGGGTGTTCTCGGGCGCGTACGCGGAGGCGCCGCGGTGTGCGATGACGAGCGGCTGGTCGCCCCCAGCCCCCGCCGCGGTCGCGGTCGCGGAAGCGGTGGCGGTGGCGGGCAGCAGCAGGGTGCCGGCCGCGGCGAGCGCGGTGGCGGTGGCCAGGGCGGGCCGTAGGGACACGTGAGCTCCTCGTGCCGAGGGATCGCGGACGGCCTCGAGACTGGCAGCCGACGGTCAACGGGGAACAGGCGAAGGATGGCCGGAATGTGAACGGACCGGCCCCGGCCCACCGCGCCGGGGCTCCTCTGCCGACAAATCCCCCGGCAATGTTTGTTCGGTCCTGGACGCGCCATAGCCTCGCCCCCGTACCAGCGGGTACACATGGCACCACGGCGCCACGGCACGGGGACGAGGCTTCCGGACGGCGGGGCACAAGGAGCGAAGGGCATACGGGCATGCAGGGCACAGTCGACGGTTTCAGCTACGGCCTTGTCACACCCGTGGCCGCTTTTCTCATGTCGTGCCTGGGCGGCGCCTTGGGGCTGCGCTGCACCACCAGGTCCCTTCGCGAGCACGGCACCTTCAGACCCGGCTGGCTCGCACTCGGCGCCACCTCCATCGGCTCGGGCATATGGACCATGCACTTCATCGCGATGATGGGCTTCACGGTCCAGGAGGCGCCGGTCGGCTACGACCCGGCCGTCACCTTCGCCAGCCTCGCCGTGGCGATCGTGATGGTCGGCATCGGGATCTTCATCGTCGGATACCGGGGTGCCACCGCGATGGCCCTGGTCACCGGCGGCACCATCACGGGCCTCGGCATCGCCACCATGCACTACCTCGGCATGGCCGGAATGCGCCTGCCGGGCCGGCTCCAGTACGAGACCCTCACCGTCGCCCTCTCCGTCGTGATCGCGGTCGTGGCGGCGACCTCGGCGCTGTGGGCGGCCGTCTCGATCCGCGGGTTCCTGCCCAGCCTCGGTGCCGGCCTGGGCATGGGCGTCGCGGTCACCGGGATGCACTACACGGGCATGGCCGCGGTCAGCGTCCACCTGCACGGCGGCGGCCTCACGGCGGGCGACGGTGACACCGCGACCTCGCTGCTCGGCCCCATGCTGGTGGGCCCGGCGGTGTTCCTGCTGCTCGCCGGCGCCGTGGTGATGTTCGACCCGCTGCTGGTGACGGGCGGCGACCGCGACGGGCAGCGGACCGTGCTCGCGGCCCCCGGCCGGGCCCTCCGCCGCCCCGGTGCGCCGGTCCAGTGGCAGAGCCACTTCTACGACGAGCCCGCCGTCCGGTCGACGGCCCGCCGACCGCGCCGCCGCTAGCGCGCCGGCGACCGCTGAGGCCGCCCGGCGACCCCCGATGACCTCGCCCGGGCCCCGGCTGTCAGTGCCGGGTCGTACGGTGGTTGCATGCGGCCCGTTTCCAAGATCGAACGCTCGGTGGCGCCTTTCGAGGTCGTCAGCCCCTACCAGCCCAGCGGTGACCAGCCGGCGGCCATCGCCGACCTGGCCCGGCGCATTCGCGCAGGCGAGAAGGACGTCGTCCTGCTCGGCGCGACCGGCACCGGCAAGTCGGCGACGACGGCCTGGATGATCGAGAAGCTTCAGCGCCCCACCCTCGTGATGGCGCCGAACAAGACGCTGGCCGCCCAGCTGGCCAACGAGTTCCGCGAGCTCCTGCCGAACAACGCGGTCGAGTACTTCGTCTCGTACTACGACTATTACCAGCCCGAGGCGTACGTCCCCCAGTCGGACACCTACATCGAGAAGGACTCCTCGATCAACGAGGAGGTCGAGCGGCTGCGCCACTCGGCCACGAACTCGCTGCTCACCCGGCGGGACGTCATCGTGGTCGCCTCCGTCTCCTGCATCTACGGCCTCGGTACGCCACAGGAGTACGTCGACCGGATGGTCCCCCTCAAGGTCGGTGAGGAGATCGACCGGGACCAGCTGCTGCGCCGCTTCGTCGACATCCAGTACACCCGCAACGACCTGGCCTTCGCCCGCGGCACCTTCCGCGTGCGCGGTGACACCATCGAGATCTTCCCGGTCTACGAGGAGCTGGCCGTCCGGATCGAGATGTTCGGCGACGAGATCGAGGCGCTGTCCACGCTGCACCCGCTCACGGGCGAGGTCATCAGCGACGACCAGGAGCTCTACGTCTTTCCGGCCAGCCACTACGTGGCGGGGCCCGAGCGCATGGAGAAGGCGGTCAACGGCATCGAGCGCGAGCTCGAGGAGCGCCTGGCCGAGCTGGAGAAGCAGGGCAAGCTGCTGGAGGCCCAGCGGCTGCGGATGCGCACCACGTACGACATCGAGATGATGCGCCAGATCGGGTCCTGCTCCGGCATCGAGAACTACTCGATGCACTTCGACGACCGTGAGCCCGGCTCCCCGCCCAACACCCTCCTCGACTACTTCCCCGAGGACTTCCTGCTCGTCATCGACGAGTCCCATGTCACCGTGCCGCAGATCGGCGCCATGTACGAGGGCGACGCCTCCCGCAAGCGCACCCTCGTCGACCACGGCTTCCGGCTGCCTTCAGCACTCGACAACCGGCCGCTGAAGTGGGAGGAGTTCCAGGAGCGGATCGGCCAGACCGTCTACCTGTCGGCGACGCCCGGACAGTACGAGCTCTCCCGCTCCGACGGCTTCGTCGAGCAGATCATCCGCCCCACCGGGCTCGTCGACCCCGAGGTCGTCGTCAAGCCGACCGAGGGCCAGATCGACGACCTGGTCCACGAGATCCGCCTCCGTACCGAGCGGGACGAGCGGGTCCTGGTCACCACCCTCACCAAGAAGATGGCCGAGGACCTCACCGACTACTTCCTGGAGCTGGGCATCCAGGTCCGCTATCTGCACAGCGACGTCGACACCCTGCGCCGGGTGGAGCTGCTGCGCGAACTGCGCTCCGGCGAGTACGACGTCCTGGTCGGCATCAACCTGCTCCGTGAGGGCCTCGACCTCCCCGAGGTCTCCCTCGTGGCCATCCTGGACGCGGACAAGCAGGGCTTCCTCCGTTCCGGCACATCGCTGATCCAGACCATCGGGCGCGCGGCGCGCAACGTCTCCGGCCAGGTCCACATGTACGCGGACACCATCACCCCGGCCATGGCGCAGGCCATCGACGAGACCAACCGGCGGCGCGAGAAGCAGGTCGCGTACAACACGGCCAACGGCATCGACCCGCAGCCGCTGCGCAAGAAGATCAACGACATCGTCGCGACCATCGCGCGCGAGGAGGTCGACACCGAGCAGCTGCTCGGCACCGGCTACCGCCAGTCCAAGGACGGCAAGGGCGCCAAGGCCCCCGTCCCCTCGCTGGGCTCCAAGTCGGCGCACGGCGGCGGCACTGCAGGCGCCAAGGCCGCCAAGGCCGGCAAGGCCGGCGGAAAGGGCGCGCTGGTCAGCGACCGCCCGGCGGCCGAACTGGCCGGAATCATCGAGGAGATGACCGAGCGGATGCGGGCGGCGGCGGCCGAGCTGCAGTTCGAGGTGGCGGCACGGTTGCGTGACGAGGTCAGCGAGCTGAAGAAGGAGCTGCGGCAGATGAAGGAGGCGGGCATCGCCTAACCCCGCCGAATCCGGTGTGTTGCAACACCGCCACAAAACAGGGCCTGGCCTGATGCCGTGTCTGGGCCCTGCGTAGGGTGCTGGTCAACCGCACTCTTCAGACGGTCGCGGGGGTACGCAACGAGAGGGGACAGCGCGTGACGGTCAATATGACCAAGGGCCAGGCCATCAACCTGCAGAAGAGCGACGGGGGTACTCTCACCGCGGTGCGGATGGGGCTCGGGTGGCAGGCGGCGCCGCGTCGCGGTCTGTTCGGCTCGCGCACCCGTGAGGTCGACCTCGACGCCTCGGCGGTGCTCTTCGCCGAGAAGCAGCCCGTGGACGTGGTCTTCTTCCGCCACCTGGTCAGCGACGACGGCTCCGTCCGCCACACCGGTGACAACCTGGTGGGCGGCGCGGGACAGGGCGGCGACGACGAGGCGATCCTCGTCGACCTGCAGCGCGTCCCGGTCCACATCGACCAGATCGTCTTCACGGTGAACTCCTTCACCGGCCAGACGTTCCAGGAGGTCCAGAACGCCTTCTGCCGCATCGTCGACGAGACGAACGGCCAGGAGCTGGCGCGCTACACCCTGGACGGCGGCGGCCAGTACACCGCGCAGATCATGGCCAAGGTGCACCGGGCCGGTGCCGGCTGGCAGATGACGGCCCTGGGCAACCCGGCCAACGGCCGTACGTTCCAGGACCTGATGCCGTCGATCCTGCCGCACCTGTAGGCGCCCGGCACACGCACACGCACACGCACACGCACAGCACACACCCGCAGCTCCCGGAGGCCAGGCCGCCGGGAGCTGCGGTTGACACCGAGGCACCGCAGCACCGAGGGGACACAGGCATGACGGCCGAGCTGGTCCGGGGGCAGAACCATCCCTTGCCCCACACCCGACTCGAGATCCGGGTGTCGGCCGGCGCGCCGGTCATCGCCGGGGCCACGCTCGGCGACGAGAACGGCACGGTGGCAGGCGCCCAGTGGATCGCCCACCCAGGCTCGCCCGCGCTGCCCGGCCTCGAAGTGTCCCGGCAGGCGGCCGCCGACCACCGGCTCGCCGTCGACCTCGACGCCCTGCCGGGGGAGGTGCACCGGGTGACGGTGCTCCTCGCCCTGCCCCATGGCGCCGGCGGCCCGGCGCGGTTCGGCGCAGTCGCCGCGCCGTTCGCCGCGGTCACCGCCCTCGACGGCACCGAGGTCGCCAGTTTCACCATCACGGGCCTGGACACGGAGTCCGCCGTGGTCGCCCTGGAGCTGTACCGCCGCCAGGGTGCCTGGAAGATGCGCGCCGTCGGCCAGGGGTACGCGGGCGGGCTCACCGCGATGCTCGCCGACCAGGGTCTGGACCGGGCCGCCGAGCTCGCGGACACCATCCAGGAAGCGGTCGCGAACGGGGTGACGCGGTCGGTCTCCGCGCCTCCGCCCCGTACCGCCGACGGCGACCGCGCCAGGCGCGGCGCCTCGCTGACCGCATCCGGCGCACCCGGCGACACCGCGCCGTCGTCCACCACCCCGCCCCCCGCCACCGGCCCGTCCCACCCGGCCGTGCCCGCCGCCGCGCCGACCGGGCCCATCAGCTACGCCCACCCGCGCCGCGAGACCACCGCCCCGCCGCCCCCGGACGCCGCCACCAACCGGCCCGTAGCCGCCCCCACGCCCCCGGGGCAGCCCGCCCCGCCGGTCGCCGGCGATGCCAGCGGCTGGTCCATGGACGAGCGCCTGTACAACCAGGTCTGGGGCATGTTCGAGGACCTGGCCCGCACCACTGCCGCGTACCGCAGCGCCGTCGACTTCGCCGAGTCCCGCATGGACCAGGAGCTCGACCGCGTCCTGTCCGACCCGCGCAGCCGGATCGGCTCAGCCGGCGACGCCGCCCGCGCGGCGGCCCGCGCCAGGTGCGACGAGCTGACCGCCCGCGCCCGCGAGGCGCTCGACCGGGACCTCGCACAGCTCACCGCCGAGGCGGAGGTCGTCGAGCCCGCCCTTCCGGCCGCGTACGCGGGCTGGGAGAGCCCGGTGTGGCACGGCTACCGCGTCCCCGCCGAGGGCCCCATGGCGCTGCGCCTGGGGGATCTCCACCTCCCCGAGCGCCCCGAGCTGCGCATCCCGATGCTGGTGCGGCTGCCGCTGGAGCGGGGCCTGTGGGTGGACAGCGGCCGTTCCGGTTCCGAGGCCGCCGCCTTCATGGACGACGGGGAGCTGCGCCGGCTCGCCGTGGACACGGCCGTCCTGCACGCGGCGCGGCTGCTCGCCGTCCACCCGGTGGGCGAATACGCCGTCCATGTCATCGACCCGGCGGGCTCGGCAGCCGCCTCCCTCGCCCCGCTGGCCGAATCCGGGGTGCTCGCCGCACCGCCGGCGGCCGGGGCCGGGGGAGTGGCCGCCGTCCTGGGCGCTCTCACCCAGCGCGTGGAGCTGGTACGGATGGCCGTCAGCGGCGGCGCGACCGACGCGCTCCCGCCGGACCTGGACACCGCCGACCAGCTGCTGATCGTCAACGACTTCCCGCACGGCTTCGACGACCGTGCCGTCACCCAGCTGCGCTACCTGGCGGACGAGGGCCCGGCGGTCGGCGTCCACCTGCTGCTGATCGCCGACCGGGAGGACGCCAGTGCCTACGGGCCGGTGCTCGACCCCCTGTGGCGGTCGCTGCTGCGCCTGACGCCGGTCCCGGACGACCACCTCGCCGACCCGTGGGTGGGACACGCCTGGACGTACGAGCCGCCCCGGCTGCCCGAGGGGAGCGGGATCCTGCGCCAAGTCCTGTCGCAGGTGGCTCAAGCCCGTACCAACTGGCGGCGCTGACCTGCGGACTTGGGACGCCTTTTACTTTCCCCTTTACCTTTCTTTGGTCTTTGCGGTAACGTTCTTGGTGCGGAGGGGAGTACTCCCTGCGCGGCGTGCCCGTCAGTACGGACGGTCGGACATAAGGCCGGTCCCGGGGCGCCGGCCCGTGGTGTGTACCGGTGATGGACGCCGGGCCGCCCGGGTGGAAGAGACCTCCGGCAGCGACGACGCTGATCAGTAGCCGTACGACGCCGGAGGCGCAGTGGACGTTTCAATGAGCCTGTGGGTGGCGACCATTCTCGGTCTGTCCGCCCTGATCGCGGTCGACTTCTTCATCGGGCGCAAGCCCCATGACGTGTCGATCAAGGAAGCCGGAACCTGGACGGTCGTCTGGATCGTCCTCGCCGCACTGTTCGGCCTGGGCCTGCTGTTCTTCGGCGAGACCCAGGCGTCCGGCGAGTTCTTCGCCGGTTACATCACCGAGAAGTCGCTGAGCGTGGACAACCTCTTCGTCTTCGTCCTGATCATGGCGAAGTTCTCGGTGCCGACCCATCTCCAGCAGCGGGTGCTGCTGATCGGTGTTCTGGTGGCGCTCGTGCTCCGCGCGATATTCATCGCCGCCGGCGCCGCGATCATCGCCAGCTTCTCGTGGGTCTTCTACATCTTCGGCGCGTTCCTGATCTACACCGCCTGGAAGCTCATCCAGGAGGCGCGCGCCGACGAGCCGGAAGAGGAGTTCGAGGAGAACCGCCTCCTCAAGTCCATCGAGAACCGCTTCGGTGTCGCCGACAAGTACCACGGCACCAAGCTCTTCATCCGCAACAACGGCAAGCGCGTGCTGACCCCGCTGATGGTCGTCATGCTCGCCATCGGCACCACGGACGTGCTGTTCGCGCTGGACTCCATCCCCGCGATCTTCGGTCTGACCCAGGACCCGTACATCGTCTTCACCGCCAACGCCTTCGCCCTGATGGGTCTGCGGCAGCTGTACTTCCTCATCGGCGGCCTGCTGAAGAAGCTGGTCCACCTGAGCTACGGCCTGTCGGTGATCCTCGGCTTCATCGGTGTGAAGCTGGTGCTGCACGCCCTGCACGAGTCCGGGGTGCACGTGCCGGAGATCTCCATCCCCTTCTCGCTCGCGGTCATCTGCGGCGTCCTGGTCATCACCACGATCACCAGCCTGATCGCCTCCAAGAAGCAGGCGGAGCGCGAAGCGGCCGAGGCGGCCGATGGGTCCGATGGATCCGAGAAGGCGCCGAAGGACAGCGTCGGGGCCTGACCGCCCCAGGCACGAGCACGGCACCGGCCGGTACGGGTTCGCATCGCGACCCGCACCGGCCGGTGCTGCTTCGGCCGCCGATCGCCCCCGCCCACGCGGAGCCGGCCGCCGATCGCCTCACACGACCGCCGACTCCACGGCCGGTTTCGCCACCGGCTTGGGCAGTGTCTCGGGCAGCAGGGCGAAGCAACCGAGGCTGAACAGGGCCATCCCCGTCAGGTACGCCGCCACGCCCCAGGGCGGCCCGGAACCGCCGGCGGCGGCCGTCGCCACGATCGGGGTCAGGGCTCCGCCGAGGACGCCCGCCAGGTTGTAGCCGACGGCCGCGCCGGTGCAGCGCACCCTCGGCTCGTACAGCTCCGGCAGATACGCGGCGACCACCGCGAACGTGCTGATGAACGCCAGCATGGCCCCCGTGAACCCCAGGAACATCAGCAGCGGCTGGGCCGTGTGCAGCAGGCCCACCATGGGGAACATCCACAGCGCGGAGGCCGCGCAGCCGGCCAGGCACATCGGACGCCGCCCATAGCGGTCACCGAGCATCGCGGCGAACGGCGTCGCCACCCCCTTGATCGCCACCGCCGCCATGATGCAGACGAGCATCACCGTACGGCTCACGCCGAGCCGCTCGGTGCCGTACGCCAGCGCCCACGTGGACACCGCGTAGAAGATCGCGTACCCGACGGCCAGCGCCCCCGCCGTCAGCAGCACCAGCCGCCAGTGGCCGCGTGCCACCTCCACCAGCGGGGCGCCGGCCCGCTTGCCGGTCTCGGCCAGCTCACGGAACTGGGGCGTCTCCGCCAGGGACGTACGCAGCAGCAGCCCGCCGGCCGCCAGCAGCCCCGCGGCCCAGAACGGCACCCGCCAGCCCCACTCCCGGAACTGGGCGTCGCTCAGCCCCGCCGAAAGCCCCAGCATCACCCCGTTCGCCAGCAGGAAGCCGACGGCGGGGCCGATCTGCGGAAAGCTCGCCCACAGCGCGCGCCGCCGCTCGGGCGCGTGCTCCGCCGTCAGCAGCACCGCCCCGCCCCACTCCCCGCCGAGCCCCAGCCCCTGGAGGAACCGCAGCACCAGCAGCAGCACCGGAGCGGCCACGCCGAGCGTCGCGTACGACGGTACGCACCCGACCGCGACGGTCGCCGCGCCGGTCAGTACCAGGGACGCGAGCATCACCGGACGCCGTCCGTACCGGTCGCCGATGTGCCCGAAGAGCGCAGAACCGAGCGGACGCGAAATGAAGCCGATCGCGAATGTACCGAAAGCCGCCAGCGTGCCGGCGACCGGCGAGAAGGTCGGAAAGAACAGCGGTCCCAGGACCAGCGCGGCCGCGGTCCCGTAGACGAAGAAGTCGTAGAACTCGATGGCGGTGCCGGCGAGCGAGGCGGCGGCGAGCCGCACCATGGAGGGCGTACGGGGAGTATGACTCTGGCGCATGCCGCGCCAACTACCCGCCACGGCCCCGGGTTACGGGGCGTGAGGGAGGCGCACGGGAGCGTCTACCAGCCGCGCTCGCGCCACTCCGGGAGCCTCGGGCGCTCCTCACCCAGCGTGGTGTCCTTGCCGTGGCCCGGGTAGACCCAGGTCTCGTCCGGCAGCACGTCGAACAGCTTCGTCTCGACGTCGAGGATCAGGCTCGCGAAGGCGTCGGGGTCACCCCAGGTGTTGCCCACGCCGCCGGGGAAGAGGCAGTCGCCGGTGAAGACGTGCGGGTGGCCGCGCGGGTCGTCGTAGACGAGCGCGATGGAGCCGGGCGTGTGGCCCACCATCCGGCGGGCGGTGAGCTCCACCCGGCCGACCCGGATCGTGTCCCCGTCCTCGACGGGGACGTCCGTCACGACGTCGATGCCCTCGGCGTCGTACTTCCCGGCGTACGTACGGGCGCCGGTGGCCGCCACGACCTCGGCCAGCGCCCCCCAGTGGTCGTGGTGGCGGTGGGTGGTGACGACGGACGCGATGCCGTCGTCACCGATCAGCCGGAGCAGCGTGGCGGGCTCGCTCGCCGCGTCGATCAGCAGCTGCTCATCGGTGGCCCGGCAGCGCAGCAGATACGCGTTGTTGTCCATCGGCCCGACCGCGACCTTGGAGATCATCAGGTCCGACAGCTCGTGCACATCGGCGGGCCCGCCGACCTTCACCGCTCCGCTGTACGTCATGAATCCAGCCTATAGCGGGGGCAGTACGGGAAGGGCGTCACCCGTGACCTCCAGGGCCGTCCCGTCGCGGCGGCCCGCGAGCCAGCCGAGCAGGTCCGCCGCCGGTCCGGAGACGGTCACCCCGGCGCCCTCGCCGCCGCCTGTGCGCCACTCCTTGCCGGAGGCCGCCACCAGGCGGGTCGGAGGTACGGTGGGGTGGCCGGAGAAGCGCTCGGCCAGGAAGTCGATCTCGCGCTCGGTGAACTCCCGCGGCAGGTCCTCCAGCTCGTAGCCGATGCCCAGGTCCACGTGGTGCAGCTCCACCTCGACCAGGCGGCGGAAGGGCAGCCGTACGGCCCGGTCGGTCACCCCGTTGCGCAGTTCCACCCTGCGGTCCCAGTCGGCCGGCACCTCGCCTTCCGCCTGGAAGCGGGCGGCGCTCTCGCGCACGTCGTCGAGCTGGACGGCAAGCGGGCGGTGGGCGTCGCGCTCGATGTCGGCGTCGCGTGCCTCGGCGCTGACGTACATCGGGCGGCCCTGGAGAACATTCACGAGGGCGTCGGCGTTACGGGAGAGGTGGGCCAGGACGTGGCCCCTCGTCCACCCGGGGAGCCGGGACGGCGCGGCGACGGCGGCGTCGTCGAGTTTGGCGGCTGCGCTGAGCAGCCGGTCGGTCGCCTCACGTACAGAGGCCAGGTCATGCACATGGTCGATCATGCTGCTGACCCTAGCGCCGCCACACGATCGGGTGAAGGTGGCGGAGCGCGGCCGGAAATCGAATGCACGTGCTATACGCTCGGTGGAGGCATCCTTGAAAGTCAGGCATCCATCCATTTGGCGGCCCCCCGTAGGCTTGAACAGTCTGGGACGGGGGCTGTGCCCCCGCTTCTCTCAAGAAAGGTGCGGACCGGCGTGGCCGACCGTCTCATCGTCCGTGGCGCGCGCGAGCACAATCTGAAGAACGTCTCGCTCGACCTCCCGCGCGACTCCCTCATCGTCTTCACCGGGCTCTCGGGGTCGGGCAAGTCCTCCCTCGCGTTCGACACGATCTTCGCCGAGGGGCAGCGCCGGTACGTCGAGTCGCTCTCCTCCTACGCCCGGCAGTTCCTCGGCCAGATGGACAAGCCGGACGTCGACTTCATCGAGGGCCTCTCCCCGGCCGTCTCGATCGACCAGAAGTCGACCTCGCGCAACCCGCGCTCCACGGTCGGCACCATCACCGAGGTCTACGACTACCTGCGTCTGCTCTTCGCGCGCATCGGCAAGCCGCACTGCCCCGAGTGCCGCCGTCCGATCTCGCGCCAGTCGCCGCAGGCCATCGTCGACAAGGTGCTGGAGCTGCCCGAGGGCAGCCGCTTCCAGGTCCTGTCGCCGCTGGTGCGCGAGCGCAAGGGCGAGTTCGTCGACCTCTTCGCCGACCTCCAGACCAAGGGCTACAGCCGGGCGCGGGTGGACGGCACGACCATCCAGCTCGCCGAGCCGCCCACGCTGAAGAAGCAGGAGAAGCACACCATCGAGGTGGTCGTCGACCGCCTCACGGTCAAGGAGAGCGCCAAGCGGCGGCTGACCGACTCCGTCGAGACCGCGCTGGGCCTGTCCGGCGGCATGGTCGTGCTCGACTTCGTCGACCTCCCCGAGGACGACCCCGAGCGCGAGCGGATGTACTCGGAGCACCTGTACTGCCCGTACGACGACCTGTCCTTCGAGGAGCTGGAGCCCCGCTCCTTCTCCTTCAACTCGCCCTTCGGCGCCTGCCCCGAATGCACCGGCATCGGCACGCGCATGGAGGTCGACCCGGAGCTGGTCGTCCCCGACGAGGAGCGCTCCCTCGACGAGGGCGCCATCCATCCGTGGTCGCACGGCCACACCAAGGAGTACTTCGGCCGACTGATCGGCGGACTCTCCCAGGCCCTCGGCTTCCGCACCGACATCCCCTGGGCCGGGCTGCCCGCCCGTGCCAAGAAGGCGCTGCTGTACGGGCACAAGACCCAGGTCGAGGTCCGCTACCGCAACCGGTACGGCAGGGAGCGGGCGTACACCACGCCCGCCTTCGAAGGCGCCGTCTCCTTCGTCAAGCGGCGGCACAGCGAGGCCGAGAGCGACTCCAGCCGCGAGCGCTTCGAGGGCTATATGCGCGAGGTGCCCTGCCCCACCTGTGAGGGCACGCGCCTGAAGCCGATCGTCCTCGCGGTCACGGTCATGGAGAAGTCCATCGCCGAGGTCTCCGCGATGTCCATCAGCGACTGCGCCGACTTCCTGCGGCAGCTCACGCTGAACGCCCGTGACAAGAAGATCGCCGAGCGGGTGCTCAAGGAGGTCAACGAGCGGCTGCGCTTCCTGGTCGACGTCGGCCTGGACTACCTGTCGCTGAACCGCGCGGCCGGCACCCTCTCCGGCGGCGAGGCCCAGCGCATCCGGCTCGCCACCCAGATCGGCTCCGGCCTGGTGGGCGTGCTGTACGTGCTGGACGAGCCGTCCATCGGCCTGCACCAGCGCGACAACCACCGGCTCATCGAGACTCTGGTACGGCTGCGCGACATGGGCAATACGCTCATCGTCGTCGAGCACGACGAGGACACCATCAAGGTGGCCGACTGGGTCGTCGACATCGGCCCGGGCGCGGGTGAGCACGGCGGCAAGGTCGTGCACTCGGGCCCCTTGAAGCAGCTGCTGGCCAACAAGGACTCCGTGACCGGGCAGTACCTGGCCGGGAAGCGGTCCATCCCGACGCCGGACATCCGCCGCCCGGCGGACCCGTCGCGCCGGCTGACCGTGCACGGCGCCCGCGAGAACAACCTGCGGGACATCGACGTCTCCTTCCCGCTCGGCGTCCTCACGGCCGTCACCGGTGTCTCCGGCTCCGGCAAGTCGACGCTGGTCAACGACATCCTGTACACCCACCTGGCGCGTGAGCTCAACGGCGCCAAGTCGGTGCCCGGGCGGCACACGCGCGTGGACGGCGACGACCTGGTCGACAAGGTCGTCCACGTCGACCAGTCGCCCATCGGCCGCACGCCGCGCTCCAACCCGGCGACGTACACCGGTGTCTTCGACCACGTCCGCAAGCTGTTCGCCGAGACGATGGAGGCGAAGGTCCGGGGCTACCTGCCGGGCAGGTTCTCCTTCAACGTCAAGGGCGGCCGCTGCGAGAACTGCGCCGGTGACGGCACGATCAAGATCGAGATGAACTTCCTGCCGGACGTGTACGTCCCGTGCGAGGTCTGCCACGGGGCGCGCTACAACCGGGAGACCCTGGACGTCCACTACAAGGGCAAGTCCATCGCCGAGGTCCTGGACATGCCGATCGAGGAGGCCCTGGAGTTCTTCGAGGCCGTCCCCACCATCGCGCGCCACCTGCGCACCCTCACCGAGGTCGGCCTCGGGTACGTCCGGCTCGGCCAGCCCGCGCCGACGCTCTCCGGTGGCGAGGCGCAGCGCGTGAAGCTGGCGTCCGAGCTCCAGAAGCGCTCCACGGGCCGCACGGTGTACGTCCTGGACGAGCCGACCACCGGTCTGCACTTCGAGGACATCTCGAAGCTGATCAAGGTCCTTTCCGACCTGGTCGACAAGGGCAACTCGGTGATCGTGATCGAGCACAACCTGGACGTCATCAAGGTGGCCGACTGGGTCGTGGACATGGGCCCCGAAGGCGGCAGCGGCGGCGGCCTGGTCGTCGCCGAGGGCACGCCCGAGCAGGTCGCGGCCGTCCCGGCCAGCCACACCGGCAAGTTCCTCCGGGACATCCTCGGCGCGGACCGCGTCAGCGACGCGGCCGCCGCGACGGTACCGGCGGCGCGCAAGCGCACGACCGCCAAGAAGACGGTCGCGGCGGCGGACGGCACGCCCCGCAAGACGACCACGGCGAAGACGACGAAGCCGAAGAAGCAGACGGCCCGGGCCGCCAAGCCCTGACCGTACGGCTGCCGGCTGCCCGGCCGCCCTCGCCACGGCACCGCCCCGGATCCCCACCCGGGGCGGCGCCGTCCGTGGGCCGGGTCGGCGGGATCCATCGGGGCGCCCGGGGCCTGCGAGCCCGCCGGGTTCCGCCGGGTCCCCCCGGGTCCGCCGGGTTCCCCCGGGTCCGCCGGGTTCCCCCGGGTCCGCCGGGTTCCCCCGGGTCCGCCTGGTTCCCCCGTGGTCCCGGACCGGCCGCATCCTGCGGGTCTGCCGGGTTCCTCCGGGCCCTTGCCGGTCCATCCGGGCCCCGGGTCCTTGCGGGTCCATCCGGGTCCGCCGGGACCCCCTGGCCCCCGGGTCCGCGTGGGCCCCCCGGGCTCCCCGGGTCCCCAGGTCCACCGGGTCGACGCGGGTCCCCCGGCTCCCCGGGTCCCCGGGTCCACCGGGTCGACGCGGGTCCCCCGGGTCCCCAGGTCCACCGGGTCGGCGCGGGTCTCCCGGGTCCCCCGGGCCCACCGGGTCAGCGCGGGTCCTGCGGGTCGGTCGGGTTCCGCCGGGTGCCCCCGGGCCCCTGGCCCCCGGGTCCGCGTGGGTCCTGCGGGTCCCCTGGCTCCGCCCAGGTCCTCCCGGGCCCCTCGAGTCCCCCCCCCCGGCCATCCGATCCGGCACGAGGCCGTACCGGTCGACTGGGGAGCTGACGGAGCCGATCGTCCTGGTGGGGTCGGCGCGCTCAGGGTGTGGCCATGCCGACGGGCCGGCGTGTCGGTCCGGCGCAGGGGGCGTGTGCCCGACCGCAGGTGCGGCCCGGGGCCTAGGCCCGGGCGGCCAGGCGGGCCGCCAGGGCGGGGATGGTGTCCGCGAACCGGACCTGGGTGCCGCGGTTCGCTTCGCGTACGAAGTCGCGCAGTGACGTGCTCGCCGCCACGTGGGTGGAGATGTCCCCGACGATCGCCAGCCGCAGCCCGTAGTCCGCGAACTTCTGGACGACCTCGCCGGCCACGCCCGAGCGGAGCGCGAAGAAGTCCTCGCCGAGCCGGGCCACCGGCACGACGACCAGGCCCGCGCCCCGGCCCAGGGCGTCGCCGATCAGGTCGAGCGCGGCCTGCCGGCCGGCCAGCGGCGGGCCGTCGGGCGCGCAGATCAGCGTGGGGACGCCGCTCAGCGGCAACACCGTGTCGTCCGTCACCAGCTCCGCGGCGTACGGCGGCTCCGCGCCCGGCCGGGAGCAGGTGACCGCCGCCGCGCGGGCCGCGAACGAGAGCAGGTCCGTCCAGGCCGCCTCATCCAGCGCCTCCGGCGCGCGGCCCCCCAGTCCGTGCAGCAGCGCCGCGTTCACCGTGTCGCCCGCACCGATGGTGTCGGCGACCGTCACCGGGACCGCGGGCACCGACACGGTCACGTCGCCCGTGAACACCGTCAGCCCCTCCGCGCCCCGGGTCAGTACCACCGCCGACGGCCCCTTCGCCAGCCACTCCGCGGGCGAACCGCCCAGCCACCGCGCGTCCTCCTCGGACAGCTTCAGCAGCGACACGTACGGCAGCCAGCCCGCGAACCGCGCCCGGTAGGCGTCCGCGTCCGGAATCAGACCCGCCCGGACGTTCGGGTCCAGCAGGGTCAGCACCCCGCGCCCCGACTCCCGCCGCAGCAGCGCCTCGTACGCGCTCGCGCCCGGCTCCAGGACCAGCGAGCACGTCCCGAAGGCGACGGCCCGTACCGCCTCCGGAAGCCGCTGCGGCAGCTCGAAGAGCCGGTCGGCCGTGCCCTCCGCGTAGAAGGAGTACCCCGCCGAACCGTCCGCCCCCACCGAGGCCACCGCCAGCGTCGTCGGCTCCGGACCGCGCTGTACGAGGCCGGTCGCGACCCCCGCGGCCCGCAGCCCGTCCAGCAGCGCCTCGCCGTACGCGTCCGTGGAGATCCGCGAGCAGAAACCGGCCTCGGCGCCGAGCCGGCCCAGCGCCACCGCCGTGTTGTACGGTCCGCCGCCCCGCAGCGGCACCAGGGCGGACAGCGGCTCGGCCCCTTCGGGTACGAGGTCGATCAGGGACTCTCCGGCGGCGACGATCACGAGCCCGAACGTAACCCATCACCCCCGCCCACCACAGCCCCCCAACCCGCGCGCAAGGCCGCCGATCTACCCCGGTATCGTCGGTTCCGTCACCGACGCACACCAGCCCACCGTGGAGCCCCCATGCCCGGCCAGCCGCCCGCCCGCCGTACCGTGCTGAAAGGCGCCACCCTCGCCGGGGCCGCCGGGCTCGGGGCAGCCGCCTGCTCCACCGAGTCGAAACTCGGCCACGCACAGACGCCCACCCCCACCGCACCCGTGAACCTGGGCGCGGCGGACGAGGTACCGGTCGGCGGCGCCAAGCTGTACCGCGAGCAGCGCCTGGTGGTGAGCTGCCCGGCCAAGGGCCAGTACCGGGCGTTCAGCGCCCAGTGCACCCACGCGGGCTGCGTCTTCGACAAGGTCGAGGGCACCGAGGGCAACTGCCCCTGCCACGGCAGCCGCTTCGACGTCACCACCGGAAAGGCGCTGAAGGGCCCGGCCACCGCCGCCCTGCCCGAGGTCCCGGTCAAGGTCGGCGCCGACGGCAAGCTGATCGCCGGCCCCGACGCGTAAGCCGTAAGCCGTAAGCCGTAAGCACGGGGAATCCCAGCACGGCGGATCCGGGGGTCACTCCCAGTCCCAGTCGATCCCCAGGATCCCGGGCCTGACGCCCTGCTCCACGAAGTGGACCGTACGGTGCCGCCCGCTCAGCGTCAGGTCGCTGCGGGCTCCGCGCGGCGCGCCCGCCGACGTCTGGGCGAAGCGCCGGCACCGTACCGGCAGGGCGTCCTCGTGGAACCGCACCTGAAGGACGTACTGCCCGCCCGCGAAGCTGAAGCCGCGCACGTACTCGCCGCTCACCCCGCCCGTACCGTCCTCGAAGCCGTACCCGAAGAGGTACGTCTCGCCCGCCCGCAGCCGCGCGTCGAACAGCAGCTCCGCGACCACGACGCCCGTCTCGCCGTGCCACCGAACCCGTCCCGTACGGCAGTTCTCGCCCGCCCGCACCACCACCCGCCCCGGGTCGCAGCCGGGGTCCCCGTGGTGGATGGCCAGGTAACGGTCGATGCCGTCCCGGTGGGCCCGCACGACCTGCTGCGAGTCCCGGCCGACCAGCTCCCGCCCCGCTCCCACCCGTACCCGCTCCTGGTGCCCCACTGTGTGCAGCCCGCCGTCCGCGGGCGCCTCCAGCTCCGCGATCAGCTGCTCCACCACGCCCGACACCTCCACCAGCGAGCGGTACGAACGGGCCGCCGGCCGCGCCGTCCCCTCACCGCCCGGGGCCGGATCGCCGAGCAGCCGGATCAGGGACTCGCCGGGCAGCTGGAGCAGCTCCTCCAGGGCCCGTACGGCCTTCAGCGACTCCGGCCGCTGCGGGCGGCGGGCACCCTGCTGCCAGTAGCAGAGGCTGGTCACCCCCACCTTGATGCCGCGATGCGCGAGATGGTGCTGCACCCGCTGGAGCGGCAGCCCGCGCACCGCCAGCGCCGCGCGCAGCGCCAGGTGGAAGGGGCCGGTGTGCAGGATCTGCGCCAGATCGGTCTCGGTGTGTCCCATGGGAGTCCTCAGTGAACGTTCACGACGGGGCAGTGCGACTCCGGGCGAGGTGGTGACGGGCGGGCTGGTGGGCACGGGGGTGCCGTTCACTCGTCAACCAGTGGCATTCACAGCGCGGTGTCACCCCGCATTGAAGCGTGTTGACCTGCCCCCGACAACGCTTGATGCTCCCAGCAGCGTCCGGACGCGATCCTCCCTCCCCACATCCCCAGTCGGAGGAACGCGATGCGCAAACCGACTTTCCTCGCGGTGCTCCTCGCCGCCACCACCACCGTCCTCGTCCTCCCGGTGAACGCCGCCACCGCCGAGGACCGTTCGGCGACGACGACGCTCGCCGCGAAGCGCCTGAACATCACCATGCAGGCACAGCAGAAGACCAACTGGTGCTGGGCCGCCGGCGGCAACACCATCGCCGCCTGGTTCGGCCGCTCCTACTCCCAGAACCAGTTCTGCAACGCCGCCTTCAACCGGCAGCAGGGCACCGACTGCCCCAACTGGCAGGCCACCCTCGGCAACGTACAGAACGGGCTGCGCTGGGCCGGCATCAACCCGGGCTCGTACGTCGACGGCTGGCTGCGCTACTCCACCGTCCAGACCGAGATCAACGCGAACCGCCCCATCGAGACCCGCATCCAGTGGTCGAGCGGCGGCGGACACATGCACGTGATCTACGGGTACGACGACGCCAACAGCTGGGTGTACTGGGGCGATCCCTGGCCCTCCAGCGACCGCTACAACTGGGCGTCGCACGCCTGGTACGTCGACAACGGCTCCTTCTCCTGGACCCACTCCCTCTACCGGACAGGGGCGTGAACGCCATGACCCCACGCCGTCTCCTGGCAGCAGCCGCCCTCACCCCCGCACTGCTGCTGCTTCCCGCTCCCACCGCCACCGCCGCCGACACACCGGGCGCGGCGGTCACCGCTCCCGCAACCCTCGACACGCTCTCCCGGTTCTTCGCCCGCGACGGGGCCGTGACGCGGGCTGCCGCGCACCCCCGTATCGAGGGCTCGACCGTACCCGTACGCGTCCTGTCGCCGGACTTCGTGGCGGGCAGAGCGGGGGCGCCGGTGGCCCGCGTCGAGTTCCACGCCGCCGGGGCGGTCTCCTCGGACGGGCAGAAGGCGTCCGTCTGGACCGCCCGCCAGGGCGCGAAGGGCTGGCAGGTGGTCAACATCGCGACCGGTGACGACGAGATCCGGTACGCGAGGGAGGGCGCCCGCCGACTGCCCGGCGGCACGGTCTTCCGCGAACCGCAGATCGACGCCTGGTACGTCCACAAGGGCAGCCGGGTGCTCCCGCTGGACGAGGACGCGATACGCGCGGTGGGCGCGCGCGGCACCACGCTCGCCGCCTACCGGGAGCGGGTCGCGGCGGCGTACGGGGACAAGCTCCCCGGCACGGCGTACGCCCGCAAGGGCGCCGCCGGCGGGTACGGAGGGCCCGCCTCCGGCCCGGCCGCCCGGCCGGATGCCCCGCCTGCCCCTGCCGTCGCGGCCGCCGGTGACCGTACCGGCCTCCCGCCGGTGCCCACCGGAGCCGCCGCCCTCTGCGCCGTGGCGCTCGCCCTCACCGGCGCGTGGAGGCTCCGCCGCCACCGGCGCGACTGAGCCCCGCCCCGCCGGGCCCCGGGTCCCGGGCCCCGAGCCCGCGAAGCCCCGGGCCCGCGGCGCCGCGCCCCGCCCGGCCCCGAGCCGGCCCTGGGCCGGGCCCGGGCCCCGGCGGAGGCCGCTCCCGCCGGGCGCCGAGCGGGGAGACCCCTGGCCCCGCTGGGCCCGCTTCGGCCGGGCGCCGAGCGGCCGGTGCCCGAGCCGGCCTGGGCCCCGGCGGGGGCCCACTCCCGCCGGGTCCCGCCCTGCCAAGGCCCGGTCGGGGAGACCGGGGCCGCCGGGCCCTCGTCCCCACTGGGCCACCTCTCCCGTGGGGACTGCGGGCCGCCGGCCCCCGCTCCCGCCGGGCCCCGAGCGGGAAGACCCCCGGCTGCCGAGGCCCCGCCCCCGCTGGGCCAGTTCCGGCCGGGGCTCTTGGGCTGTCGGGGTCGTGGGCCGCCGGGGCACCGAGCCGCCTGTGCCCCAATCGCCGGGACCCACCCGGCGCCCGCTCCCGGCGGGCCGCGAACGGGGAGACCCCCGGCCGCCGGGACCCCGCCCCCACTGGGCCCGCCCCCGCTGCGCCCGCTCCCGCCGGGCGCCGAGCGGGGGAACCCCCGGCCGCCGGGCGCGGGGCGGGAGGGGCCGCGGGGGGCTTCGGCCCCCGCCGGGGGTGCTCCGTGGCCGTTCCGTGGACACCTCGGGGACACTCGTGGTGTCAGTGGACGCCAGTAGGGTGTGAGTCATGGCAGACCCCTCCAGCTACCGCCCCAAGCCGGGACAGATCCCCGACTCGCCGGGGGTCTACAAATTCCGTGACGAGCACCGCCGGGTGATCTACGTCGGGAAGGCGAAGTCCCTGCGCCAGCGGCTCGCCAACTACTTCCAGGACCTGGCGGGCCTGCACCCGCGCACGCGCACCATGGTCACGACGGCCGCCTCCGTCGAGTGGACCGTGGTGTCGACCGAGGTCGAGGCGCTCCAGCTGGAGTACTCGTGGATCAAGGAGTTCGACCCCCGGTTCAACGTCAAGTACCGGGACGACAAGAGCTATCCCTACCTCGCCGTCACCCTCAATGAGGACTTCCCGCGCGTGCAGGTGATGCGCGGCCAGAAGAAGAAGGGCGTGCGGTACTTCGGCCCGTACAGCCACGCCTGGGCCATCCGCGACACGGTGGACCTGCTGCTGCGTGTCTTTCCCGTACGGACGTGCTCGGCCGGGGTGTTCAAGAACGCCGAGCGCACCGGCCGCCCCTGCCTCCTGGGGTACATCGGCAAGTGCTCGGCGCCGTGCGTGGGCCGGATCGACCCGGAGGAGCACCGGGAACTGGCCGAGGAGTTCTGCGACTTCATGGCCGGCCGCACCGGCACGTACATCCGCCGCCTGGAGAAGGACATGATGCTGGCGGCCGAGGACATGGAGTACGAGAAGGCGGCCAGGCTCCGCGACGACATAGAGGCCCTCAAGCGGGCCATGGAGAAGAGCGCCGTCGTCCTCGCCGACGCCACCGACGCGGACCTGATGGCGGTCGCCGAGGACGAGCTGGAAGCGGCCGTGCAGATCTTCCACGTCCGCGGTGGCCGGGTGCGCGGCCAGCGCGGCTGGGTCACCGACAAGGTGGAGGCGGTCGACACGGCGGGCCTCGTCGAGCACGCGCTCCAGCAACTGTACGGCGAGGAGAGCGGCGACGCCGTCCCCAAGGAGGTCCTCGTCCCGGCCCTCCCCGAGGACCTGGACGCGATCACGCAGTGGCTCACCACCCGCCGCGGGTCGAACGTGTCCCTGCGCATCCCGCAGCGCGGTGACAAGAAGGCGCTGATGGAGACCGTCGGCCGCAATGCCCAACAATCTCTCGTCCTGCACAAGACCAAGCGCGCCAGCGACCTGACCACTCGCTCCCGCGCGCTGGAGGAGATCGCCGAGGCCCTGGACCTGGAGACGGCGCCGCTGCGCATCGAGTGCTTCGACATCTCCCACCTCCAGGGGGAGGACGTGGTCGCCTCCATGGTCGTCTTCGAGGACGGCCTGCCCCGCAAGAGCGAGTACCGCCGCTTCCAGATCAAGGGCTTCGAGGGCCAGGACGACGTCCGCTCCATGCACGAGGTGATCACGCGCCGCTTCAGGCGGTACCTCGCGGAGAAGGAGAAGACCGGGGAGTGGGCCCTGGAGGAGACCGACGGCGAGGTCCCGGCGGACCTCCCAGAGGACGACGGCAGGCCGAAGAAGTTCGCGTACCCGCCGCAGCTCGTGGTGGTCGACGGCGGACAGCCGCAGGTCGCCGCCGCCCAGCGGGCCCTCGACGAGCTCGGGATCGACGACGTCGCCGTCTGCGGCCTCGCCAAGCGCCTGGAGGAGGTCTGGCTGCCGGGCGACGACGACCCCGTCGTCCTCCCCCGCTCCAGCGAGGGGCTGTACCTCCTCCAGCGGGTCCGTGACACCGCCCACGACTTCGCCATCCGCTACCAGCGCAGCAAGCGCACCAAGCGGATACGGACCAGCCCGCTGGACGCGGTCCCGGGCCTCGGCGACACCCGCAAGCAGGCGCTGATCAAACACTTCGGCTCGGTGAAGCGGCTGCGGCAGGCGACAATCGAGCAGATCTGCGAGGTGCCGGGGTTCGGCCGGAAGACCGCCGAAGCCGTGGCCGTGGCCCTCGCCCAGGCGGCTCCGGCCGCCCCCGCCGTGAACACGGCGACAGGAGAGATCATGGAAGACGACGACGGGGGAACCGGAAATGACTGAGCACCACCCGACGGCAGAACCGGCAAAGCCGGCAGAGCCAGAGCCGACAGCGCGAGAAGACGGAGCAGCACACGTGAGTACGGGCACGACGATCGAGGCCGGAGAGGCCGCCGAGGCGGCCATCCCCGAGCTGGTGATCATCTCCGGCATGTCCGGCGCCGGTCGCAGCACCGCCGCCAAGTGCCTGGAGGACCTCGGCTGGTTCGTCGTCGACAACCTGCCGCCCGCGCTGATCCCCACCATGGTGGAGCTGGGCGCCCGTTCCCAGGGCAATGTGGCGCGCATCGCCGTCGTCGTCGACGTGCGCGGCCGCCAGTTCTTCGAGAGCCTCCGCGAGTCGCTCGCGGTCCTCGACGCCAAGCAGGTCACCCGCCGGATCGTCTTCCTGGAGTCGTCCGACGAGGCCCTGGTCCGCCGCTTCGAGTCGGTGCGCCGCCCGCACCCGCTCCAGGGCGACGGCCGGATCGTCGACGGCATCGCCGCCGAGCGCGACCTGCTGCGCGAGCTGCGCGGCGACGCCGACCTGGTGATCGACACCTCCAGCCTCAACGTCCACGAGCTGCGCGCCAAGATGGACGCCCAGTTCGCGGGTGACGAGGAGCCGGAGCTGCGGGCCACCGTCATGTCGTTCGGCTACAAGTACGGCCTGCCCGTCGACGCCGACCTGGTCGTGGACTGCCGCTTCCTGCCGAACCCGCACTGGGTGCCGGAGCTGCGCCCGTTCACCGGCCTCAATGAGGAGGTGTCGGGGTACGTCTTCAACCAGCCGGGCGCCAAGGAGTTCCTGGACCAGTACACCGAGCTGCTCCAGCTGATCTCCACCGGCTACCGCCGCGAGGGCAAGCGGTACGTGACGATCGCCGTCGGCTGCACGGGCGGTAAGCACCGCTCCGTCGCCATGTCCGAGAAGCTCGCCGCCCGGCTCGCCTCGGAAGGGGTCGAGACCGTCGTCGTCCACCGGGACATGGGGCGCGAGTGAAGCAGTACCGTCGGCGTACGCGGTCCCTGTCCGTCCGTACGCTCCGCAGACGCGGCGCCCAGCCCAAGGTCGTGGCCCTCGGCGGCGGCATGGGCCTGTCCGCGTCCCTCGCCGCGCTGCGCCGTATCACCGGCGACCTGACCGCCGTGGTCACGGTCGCCGACGACGGCGGGTCCAGCGGCCGGCTCCGGGAGGAGCTCGGAGTGCTGCCGCCCGGGGACCTGCGCAAGGCCCTGGCGGCGCTGTGCGGCGACGACGACTGGGGCCAGACGTGGTCCCGCGTCATCCAGCACCGGTTCCAGTCCAAGGGTGACCTGCACGAGCACGCGGTCGGCAACCTGCTGATCGTCGCCCTGTGGGAGCAGCTCGGCGACCATGTCCAGGCGCTGGACCTGGTGGGCAGGCTGCTGGGTGCGCACGGCCGGGTGCTGCCCATGTCGGCGGTGCCGCTGGAGCTCCAGGCGCTGGTCAAGGGCCATGACCCGGAGCGCCCGGACGAGGTGGACACCGTGCGCGGCCAGGCGACCGTGGCGCTCACGCCCGGCGAGGTGCAGTCCGTGCACCTGGTGCCGAACGACCCGCCCGCCGTGCCCGAGGCGGTCGCGGCGGTGCTGGACGCGGACTGGGTGGTGCTCGGCCCCGGCTCGTGGTTCTCCTCGGTCATCCCGCACCTGCTGGTGCCCGAGCTGCTGGAGGCCCTCGTCGAGACCAAGGCGCGCCGGGTCCTGTCGCTGAACCTCGCGCCGCAGCCCGGAGAAACCGAGGGCTTCTCTCCGCAGCGTCATTTGGAGGTTTTGGGACGACACGCCCCTAAACTCGCCCTGGACGTGGTGCTGGCCGACGAGGCCGCCGTGCCCGACCGCGAGTCCCTCGCAGACGCCGCAAAGCGGCTCGGTGCCGCGGTCGAGCTGGCCCCCGTGGCCAGGAAGGACGGCTCCCCGAAGCACGACCCGGAGCTGCTGGCCGCCGCGTACGACCGTATTTTTCGGATGCATGGAAGGATCGGCCCATGGCGATGACGGCAGCGGTGAAGGACGAGATCTCCCGGCTCCCCGTCACCCGGACCTGCTGCAGAAAGGCGGAGGTCTCGTCGATCCTGCGGTTCGCCGGCGGGCTGCACCTGGTCAGCGGGCGGATCGTGATCGAGGCGGAGCTGGACACCGCGATGGCGGCGCGCCGCCTGAAACGGGACATCGCGGAGATCTTCGGCCACGGCTCCGAGCTGATCGTGATGGCGCCGGGCGGGCTGCGGCGCGGCTCGCGTTTCGTCGTACGGGTGGTGGCGGGCGGCGATCAGCTGGCCCGCCAGACCGGGCTGGTGGACGGCCGGGGCCGCCCCATCCGGGGCCTGCCGCCGCAGGTCGTCTCCGGGGCGACCTGTGACGCGGAGGCCGCCTGGCGCGGCGCGTTCCTGGCGCACGGTTCGCTGACCGAGCCGGGCCGCTCCTCGTCGCTGGAGGTCACCTGCCCGGGCCCGGAGGCCGCGCTCGCGCTGGTCGGTGCCGCGCGGCGGCTGTCCATCGCCGCCAAGGCCCGCGAGGTGCGGGGCGTGGACCGCGTGGTGGTACGGGACGGGGACGCGATCGGCGCCCTGCTGACCCGGCTCGGGGCGCACGAGTCGGTGCTGGCCTGGGAGGAGCGGCGGATGCGCCGCGAGGTCCGGGCCACCGCCAACCGGCTGGCCAACTTCGACGACGCCAACCTCCGCCGCTCGGCCCGCGCCGCGGTCGCGGCCGGCGCCCGGGTGCAGCGCGCCCTGGAGATCCTCGGCGAGGAGGTCCCCGAGCACCTGGCGGCGGCCGGCCGGCTGCGCATGGAGCACAAGCAGGCCTCCCTGGAGGAGCTCGGCGCCCTCGCCGACCCGCCGCTGACCAAGGACGCGGTCGCGGGCCGTATCCGCCGCCTGCTGGCCATGGCCGACAAGCGGGCCCAGGACCTCGGCATCCCCGGCACGGAGTCCAACCTGACCGAGGAAATGGCCGACGGCCTCGTCGGCTGACGCCGCTGTGCGCGCCGCCGCCCCATCCGGAGCGGCGGCCTGCCGGACCCGCACCGGCCCCCATGCTTCACCGGCCAAGCGCATCCGGGTGGTATTGACATGATCATGAAGAGTCATGAGCCTGGCGCCTGTCCACTTCCGTGGCAGACAACAGCAAGGGGGGCACATGAGACGTAGAGCGAGATCGATCCTCGCCGCGGCTTCACTGCTGATGGCCGGACTGGTGGCGGCACCCGTCGCCGGGGCGGAGCAGAAGGACGGCACGGGCAACGGGGACGGCGACAGCCTCTCCGTGTGGCACGCCGAAGTGACCAGGGAACAGGTCCCGCTCCTGCTCGACGCCGGGACCGACGGCCACGAGCTGAGCGAGCAGGTGCCCGAGAAGGGCACCGCCACCGTCGAGTTGTACCTCACCGACCGGCAGGCCGAGGCGCTGCGCGACAAGGGCGTCGGGGTCACCGAGCACGACCTCACCAAGGCCGCCGAGAAGCGCGTCGCGGCCGCCGGCGACGGCGTGTTCCGGCCGTACGGCGGAAAGGGCGGGCTCAAGGAGGAGATCCTGGCGACCGCCCGCGCCAACCAGGCCCTCACCAAGGTCATCAGCATCGGCAGGACGGTCCAGGGCCAGGACATCCTCGCCCTGAAGCTGACCAAGGGCGCCAAGAAGTACAAGGACGGCTCCAAGCCGGCCACCCTCTACCTCTCCAACCAGCACGCCCGCGAGTGGATCACGCCCGAGATGAACCGGCGGCTGCTCCACCACTACCTGGCCGGCTACGGCAAGGACCCGCGTATCACGAAGATCGTCGACACCACCGAGCTGTGGTTCGTCCTCTCCGCCAACCCCGACGGCTACGACCACACCCACGCCGCCCCGGCCAACCGCCAGTGGCGCAAGAACCTCCGCGACAACAACGGCGACGGGAAGATCGCGCCCGGCGACGGCGTCGATCTCAACCGCAACTTCTCCTACAAGTGGGGCTACGACAACGAAGGTTCGTCGCCCGACCCGGCCGGTGAGACCTACCGCGGCACCGGCCCGATGTCGGAGCCGGAGACGAAGGCACTCGACGCGTTCCAGAAGCGGATCGGATTCCAGTACGGCATCAACTACCACTCCGCCGCGCAGCTGATCCTGTACGGCGTCGGCTGGCAGGTCGCCACCGACACCCCCGACGACGTCGCCCTCAAGGCGCTGGCCGGCACCCCGGCCAAGCCCGCGATCCCCGGCTACCGCCCGCAGGTGTCCTCCGAGCTCTACACCACCAACGGCGAATCCGACGGACACGCGGCCAACGTCAACGGCATGCAGATGTTCACCCCGGAGATGTCCACCTGCGCCACCGCCTCCCGCGTCGACCCGAACGACGCCTGGGACCCGGCCGACTGCGCGTCCATCTTCACCTTCCCCGACGACGAGAGACTGATCCAGCAGGAGTTCGCCAAGAACGTCCCGTTCGCGCTCGCCGTCGCCGAGTCCGCCGCCCGCCCCGACGACCCGGTCTCCCCGGTCGGCGCCGACGCGCCCCCCTTCGTCCCCGACACCTTCACCACCTCCTACGCGTACGACGGCGACGACCAGGAAGTCGCCGTCACCGCCCGCAAGTCGCTGCGCGACAAGGAGCTCAAGTACCGCGTCAACGGCGGCCGTACGCACGACCAGCGGCTCGACGCCTGGGAGGGCGGCGAGACGTACGGCGGCGAGGACAACCTCTACTACGACGAGTACCGCGCCGAAGTCCAGGACGGCGAACCCGGCGACACCGTCGAGGTCTGGTTCACCGGCCGCACCCGCGACGGCAAGCGCGTCTCGTCCACCCCGTTCACGTACACGATCGCGGCACGCCCGCGCGGCGACACGCTCGTCCTCGCCGAGGAGGGTGGCACCACGCCGGCCCGGCACACCGCCGCGTACACCAAGGCGCTGAAGGACAACGGCCGCAGGGCCGCCGTCTGGGACGTGGCCACCCAGGGCGCCCCGCACCCCCTGGGCGTGCTCGGCCACTTCGGCACCGTGGTGTGGTACACCGGCGCGGGCCAGCCCTCCGGGGCCACCACGCTCGCCGTACGGGAGTACCTCAACGAGGGCGGCACGCTGGTCAACGCCGGTGAGAACGCCGGCGGACTCGTCGACATCGGCCGCGCCGACTCCGACGACTTCGCCCAGTACTACCTCGGCGCGTACCGCCGCTCCGGCATGGCATCGCCCGGCGCCTTCCAGGGCGTGGGCCGCTTCGCCGGTACGGGGGCCTTTCTCGGCGACGCGCCCGGCAACCCGCTCGACAGCGCCGGCGCCTACACCGTCACCTCCGACACCCTCCCCGCGGACCGGTTCCCGCAGTTCCGCAGCGCCGCCGCGGGCGACTACCCCGGCGTACGCACGCCCTTCGAGCCGTACGAGGGCGAGACCTTCGCCGCCGCCCGGCACGCCGACAACGCCTGGATGCGGCTCACCCGGACCGTCGACCTGACCGGCACGGACGCCGCGGCGAAGCCCACGCTCCAGTTCCGGCTCAGCCACGACACCGAGCCCGGCTACGACAACGTGGTCGTCGAGGCGCACACCGTCGGCGAGGACGACTGGACGACCCTGCCCGATACGAACGGGCGCTCCTCCAGCGAGGTCCCGGCGGACTGCGCCGAGGGCTACTACCTCGCCGGGCACCCCTTCCTCGCGCACTACCTGACCCTCGGCGGCACCGGCTGCACCGCCACCGGCACCACCGGCGCCTGGCACGCCTTCACCGGCACCTCGGGCGGCTGGCAGCCGGTCTCCGTCGACCTGAGCGCCTACGCGGGCAAGCGGGTCGAGCTGTCCGTCTCGTACATCACCGACCCCGGCACCGGCGGGACGGGCGCCTTCGTCGACGACACGAAACTCGTCACCACCGGCGGCGCACGGGACAGCGAGGGCTTCGAGACCTCACTCGGCGCCTGGACCGTCCCCGGCCCGCCGGCCGGCAGCCGGGGCAACGCCACCGACTGGGCCCGCTCGCCCGCGCTGTTCCACTCCCGGGCAGCCGTCACGACCCGCGACACCGTGCTGCTCGGGTTCGGACTCGAGCACGTACCCGATCCCGCACAGCGCAAGCGGCTGCTCGGCACGGCGCTCGGCGCACTCCGTCACTGAGGAGCGCTCCACCGCGCCGATGAGCGCTCCACCGCTGACGCTCGGTAGCCGGACGAATGCCCCGGTGGACCATACTGTCCAGTAGGTCGAAGGCCCCGGTCCACCGGGCTCGTACGGGTGCGCTCGATGTCACTCCGCCGCCTGGAGGGAGGTAGGGTCGTAAGCGGTCGGGGACATCCCAATACATCTCGCCGGCGTCGAAAACCGGCGTACCTAACGAGGAGATCGGTTCGTGACGATCCGCGTAGGCATCAACGGCTTTGGCCGCATCGGTCGTAACTACTTCCGCGCGCTGCTGGAGCAGGGTGCAGACATCGAGATCGTGGCTGTCAACGACCTGGGTGACACCGCGACCACGGCGCACCTCCTGAAGTACGACACCATTCTGGGTCGTCTCAAGGCCGAGGTCAGCCACACCGCCGACACCATCACCGTCGACGGCCACACCATCAAGGTGCTGTCCGAGCGCAACCCGGCCGACATCCCGTGGGGTGAGCTGGGCGTCGACATCGTCATCGAGTCGACCGGCATCTTCACCAAGAAGGCCGACGCCGAGAAGCACATCGCCGGTGGCGCGAAGAAGGTCCTCATCTCGGCTCCGGCCACCGACGAGGACATCACCATCGTCATGGGTGTCAACCAGGACAAGTATGACGCGGCCAACCACCACGTCATCTCCAACGCCTCCTGCACCACCAACTGTGTGGCGCCGATGGCCAAGGTTCTCGACGAGAACTTCGGCATCGTCAAGGGCATGATGACGACGGTCCACGCGTACACCAACGACCAGCGCATCCTGGACTTCCCGCACAAGGACCTCCGCCGCGCCCGCGCCGCCGCGGAGAACATCATTCCGACCTCGACCGGTGCCGCCAAGGCCACCGCCCTGGTCCTCCCGCAGCTCAAGGGCAAGCTGGACGGCATCGCCATGCGCGTCCCGGTCCCGACCGGCTCGGTCACCGACCTCGTCCTGGAGCTCGACCGCGAGGTCACCAAGGACGAGATCAACACCGCGTTCCAGAAGGCCGCCGAGGGCCAGCTGAAGGGCATCCTGGAGTACACCGAGGACCCGATCGTCTCCTCGGACATCGTCAACTGGCCGGCCTCCTGCACCTTCGACTCGCTGCTGACGATGGTCCAGGGCAAGCAGGTCAAGGTCGTCGGCTGGTACGACAATGAGTGGGGCTACTCGAACCGCCTCGTCGACCTCACCGTATTCGTGGGCGGCCAGCTCTAGGCAATTGGGCACAAGGGCAGGCACCTCGATGTGAGCACAGGGCTCGGGCAGCGCAACGCCGCGCTGTACGAGCCCTGTCGCTTGCGTGGAATTTCCAAGGAGCAACAGGACAGATGAAGACGATCGACGAACTTCTCCGCCAAGGGGTCGAGGGCAAGCGGGTATTCGTCCGCGCCGACCTCAACGTGCCGCAGGACGGCACCACCATCACGGACGACGGCCGCATCCGCGCCGTCCTGCCGACCATCAAGGCGCTGACCGGAGCCGGTGCCAAGGTCGTCGTGGCCTCGCACCTCGGCCGCCCCAAGGGCGAGCCCGACCCCGCCTTCACGCTGCGCTTCGCCGCCTCCCGGCTCGGTGAACTGCTCGGCCGCCCCGTCGCCTTCGCCGGCGACACCATCGGCTCCGAGGCCCACTCGGCCGTCGCCGGCCTGGACAACGGCCAGGTGGCCGTCCTGGAGAACCTGCGCTTCAACGCCGGCGAGACGTCCAAGGACGACGCCGAGCGCGCCGAGTTCGCCGCCCGCCTCGCCGCCCTCGCGGACGTGTACGTCGGTGACGGCTTCGGCGCCGTGCACCGCAAGCACGCCTCCGTCTACGACCTGGCGCGCCTGCTGCCGAGCTACGCCGGCTACCTGATCGCCACCGAGGTCGGCGTCCTCAAGAAGCTCACCGACGACGTCAAGCGCCCCTACGTCGTCGTGCTGGGCGGCGCCAAGGTCTCCGACAAGCTCGGCGTCATCGACCACCTGCTGGAGAAGGCCGACCGCATCCTGATCGGCGGCGGCATGGCGTACACCTTCCTCAAGGCCAAGGGCCACGAGGTCGGCATCTCGCTGCTCCAGGAGGACCAGATCCCGGCCTGCCTGGAGTACCTGGCGCGGGCCGAGAAGAAGGGCGTGGAGTTCGTGCTCCCCGTCGACGTGCTGGTCTCGGCCGAATTCCCGGACCTGAAGACCAAGGCCCCGGCCAAACCGACCCTGGTCGCCTCGACCGCCATCCCGGCCGACCAGGAGGGTCTGGACATCGGTCCCGAGACCCGCAAGCTGTACGCATCGAAGCTCGCCGACGCGGCCACCGTCTTCTGGAACGGCCCCATGGGCGTCTTCGAGCACCCCGACTACGCCGAGGGCACCAAGGCCGTCGCCCAGGCGCTCGTCGACTCCCCGGCCTTCTCGGTCGTCGGCGGTGGTGACTCCGCCGCGGCCGTCCGGATCCTGGGCTTCGACGAGGACGCATTCGGCCACATCTCGACCGGCGGCGGCGCGAGCCTCGAGTACCTCGAAGGCAAGACGCTTCCCGGCCTCGCCGCACTGGAGGACTGACCCTCAATGACCGCCCGTACCCCGCTGATGGCGGGCAACTGGAAGATGAACCTCAACCACCTCGAGGCCATCGCCCACGTCCAGAAGCTCGCCTTCGCCCTGACCGACAAGGACTACGAGGCCGTCGAGGTCGCCGTCCTCGCGCCCTTCACCGACCTGCGGTCCGTCCAGACCCTCGTCGACGGCGACAAGCTGAAGATCAAGTACGGCGCCCAGGACATCTCGGCGCACGACTCCGGTGCGTACACCGGTGAAATCTCCGGTGTGATGCTGTCCAAGCTGAAGTGCACCTACGTGGCCGTCGGCCACTCCGAGCGCCGGCAGTACCACGCCGAGACGGACGAGATCTGCAACGCCAAGGTCAAGGCCGCCTTCCGCAACGGCCTGGTCCCGATCCTCTGCGTCGGCGAGGGCCTGGACATCCGCAAGGCCGGTGACCAGGTCTCCTACACGCTCGCGCAGCTCGACGGCGGCCTGAAGGACATCCCGGCCGAGCAGGCCGAGACCATCGTGATCGCGTACGAGCCGGTGTGGGCCATCGGCACCGGCGAGGTCGCCACGCCCGAGGACGCCCAGGAGGTCTGCGGGGCGATCCGCGGACGGCTCGCCGAGCTGTACTCCAAGGAACTGGCCGACAAGGTCCGCATCCAGTACGGCGGCTCCGTGAAGGCTTCGAACGTGGCCGCGATCATGGCGCAGCCCGATGTGGACGGCGCCCTGGTGGGTGGCGCGGCGCTGGACGCGGAGGAGTTCGTCAAGATCGTCCGGTTCCGCGACCAGTGAGTATGCGGTAGGGCGGATCCGTCGTACCCTTGCGGGGGCCGGGGCTCTTTCCGAGCCCGGTCCCCGTCGTCCGTGTAGTCCGAGAATTGCCAGGAAGTAGGGTCCAGCCGTGGTTATGGGGTTCTCGATCGCCCTCATCGTCTTCAGCGCGCTGCTGATGCTGCTGGTGCTGATGCACAAGGGGAAGGGCGGCGGCCTCTCCGACATGTTCGGTGGCGGCATGCAGTCGTCCGTCGGCGGCTCGTCGGTCGCCGAGCGCAACCTGGACCGCATCACCGTGGTCGTCGGTCTGCTGTGGTTCGCGTGCATTGTCGTACTTGCTCTTCTGATCAAGCTGGACAACTGACGTCTCGGTTCCGCGTCCCGGGGAGGGGTGTAACTCCAATCACTGGACGCGCGTTGGGCCTTACGTAGACTGGGGCATCTTCGAGCACCATCACGCAGGGAGTTACAACCGTGGCAAGTGGCAACGCGATCCGGGGAAGCCGGGTCGGCGCGGGGCCGATGGGGGAGGCCGAGCGGGGCGAGTCCGCGCCGCGACTCCGCATCTCCTTCTGGTGCTCGAACGGGCACGAGACGCAGCCGAGCTTCGCGAGTGACGCGCAGGTCCCCGACACCTGGGACTGCCCGCGCTGCGGGTTCCCGGCCGGCCAGGACCGGGACAACCCGCCGGACCCGCCGCGCACCGAGCCGTACAAGACGCACCTCGCGTACGTACGGGAGCGGCGCAGCGACGCGGACGGCGAGGCGATCCTGGCCGAGGCGCTGGCCAAACTCCGCGGCGAGATCTGAGCACACGAGGGCCCTGCAGGTGGATTCCACCGACAGGGCCCGCTTTGTTGCGCGTGGCATCGCCGATGCTCGGTCCGCGCTTGCCGTCGCCTCGCCGGTGCCCCAGATCAATTAGGTTGGAGGGGCAGCGGGGCAAGCAGGCAGGTACGAGAAGAAGTGGGCTGATGTCCGAGATGAATGCAGAAAGCCGCACGAGGCTCAACCGGATGCCCGAGTGGACGGCCCTCGGCAAGCACCGGGAGCAGCTGGGGCAGACGCATCTGCGCGAATTGTTCGCCGCCGACCCGGCGCGCGGCACCGCATACACGCTGCGGGTCGGCGACCTGTATCTGGACTACTCCAAGCACCTGGTCACCGACGAGACGCTGCGGCTGCTGCGCGAGCTGGCCGCCGCGACCGGGGTGGCCGAGCTGCGGGACGCCATGTTCCGCGGCGACAAGATCAACACCACCGAGAACCGGGCGGTCCTCCACACGGCGCTGCGCGCCCCGCGCGAGGCCGTGATCGAGGTCGACGGCGAGAACGTGGTGCCGGGCGTGCACGCGGTGCTCGACCGGATGTCGGCCTTCTCGGAGCGGATCCGCTCCGGTGAGTGGACCGGTCACACCGGCAAGCCGATCAAGAACGTCGTCAACATCGGCATCGGCGGCTCCGACCTGGGCCCGGCGATGGCGTACGAGGCGCTGCGCTCCTTCACCCAGCGGAACCTGACGTTCCGTTTCGTCTCCAACGTGGACGGCGCCGACCTGCACGAGGCGATCCGCGACCTGGACCCGGCCGAGACGCTCTTCATCATCGCGTCGAAGACGTTCACCACCATCGAGACCATCACCAATGCCACCTCCGCCCGCGACTGGCTCCTCACCGGGCTGAACGCCGGTCAGGAGGCCGTGGCCAAGCACTTCGTGGCGCTGTCGACCAATGCCGGCAAGGTCGAGGAATTCGGCATCGACACGGCCAACATGTTCGAGTTCTGGGACTGGGTCGGCGGCCGGTACTCGTACGACTCCGCCATCGGCCTCTCCCTGATGATCGCCATCGGACCGGACCGGTTCCGGGAGATGCTCGGCGGCTTCCACCTGGTCGACGAGCACTTCCGTACGGCCCCGCCCGAGGAGAACGCGCCGCTGCTGCTCGGTTTGCTGGGCGTCTGGTACGGGGCGTTCTTCGACGCCCAGTCCCACGCCGTCCTGCCCTACAGCCACTACCTGTCGAAGTTCACGGCGTACCTCCAGCAGCTCGACATGGAGTCCAACGGAAAGTCCGTGGACCGCGAAGGCAACCCGGTGGACTGGCAGACCGGACCGGTCGTCTGGGGCACCCCGGGTACGAACGGGCAGCACGCCTACTACCAGTTGATCCACCAGGGCACCAAGGTCATCCCGGCCGACTTCATCGGCTTCGCCGAGCCGGTCGCCGACCTGGAGCCCCGGCTGGTCGGCCAGCACGACCTGCTGATGGCCAACTTCTTCGCCCAGACCCAGGCGCTCGCCTTCGGCAAGACGCCCGACGAGGTACGGGCCGAAGGCGTGGCGGAGGAACTGGTCCCACACAAGACCTTCCCCGGCAACCACCCCACCACCACCATCCTCGCCGACGAGCTGACCCCGTCCGTGCTGGGCCAGCTGATCGCCCTGTACGAGCACAAGGTGTTCGTCCAGGGCGCCATCTGGAACATCGACTCCTTCGACCAGTGGGGCGTCGAACTCGGCAAGGTGCTGGCCAAGAAGATCGAGCCCGTACTGACCGGGGGCGAGGGCGGCGAGCAGCTCGACAGCTCGACCGCCGCGCTCGCCGAGCGGTACCGGACGCTGCGGGGCCGCTGACCGATGACGGGGGAGGACGCGGTGCGGCTGCGGCCGCCGGACAACACGCTGAACGAGCGGGCCATCGGCTGGTGGCGCACCCAGTGGCTGCTGCTGACCGCCGCGCCCGTGCTGGTGCCGGCCGTGCTGGGGGCGCTGATCGGGCCGGCCAGGCCCTGGCTGTGGTGGACCGCCGGGATCCTGGCCGTGACCGGGCTCGCCTGCACCGCGTTCTTCCCCCGCTGGTGGTTCAGGGTCCACCGCTGGGAGGTCACCGACGACGCCGTCTACGTCCGGACCGGCGCCCTCCGGCAGGAGTGGCGGATCGCGCCGATGTCCCGGATCCAGACCGTGGACACCGTACGCGGACCGCTGGAGCAGGCGTTCGGGCTCGCCACGGTCACCGTGACCACCGCGTCCGCCAAGGGCGCCATCCGGATCGAGGGCCTCGACCACGAACTGGCCGCGGACCTCGCCGAGCGGCTGACCCGCATCACCCAGGCCACCCCCGGGGACGCCACATGAGCGACCCCGGCGCGGACAGCGACGGGTGGCAGCGGCTCGACAAGCGGGCCGTGCTGGTCACCGCCCTCGTCATGGCCGGAGTCGCCGGCGGTGCCTGCGTGCCGGTGCTGTTCGGGCTGAGCGGCGGCGCCTGGTTCGGCGACGGGCCGCGGCGGGGCACCGGCATCCTCCTGCTGCTCGCCGGGGGCGTGGCACTCGTGCTGGGCGGGGCGGCGGTGGAGTACGTGCGCTGGAGCCGCACGCGCTACCGCATCGGGCCGGAGCGCGCCGAGCTGCACAGCGGGCTGCTCCTGGTCAAACGCCGGTCCCTGGCCCGGGAACGCATCCGCAGCGTCGACCTGACGGCCAGTCCGCTGCTGCGCCTCCTCGGTCTGGTGAAGGTCCGGATAGGCACCGGTGAGCACACCGGCGGCGGCGAGTCCACGCTGGAGCTGCACCCCGTCAGCAGGGCCGAGGGCGAGCGGCTGCGCCGCGCACTGCTCGACCGGCCCCCGGCGCCGGCCGGAGCCGGTCACCGCGACGGTGAGCTGGCCGTACTGGATTCCCGCTGGATCCGTTACGCCCCCCTGTCGTTCGTCGCCCCGCTGCTCGGCGGCGCGGCGGCGGGCGCCGTGATGCAGGTCAGCGACTGGTTCGGCGCGCAGGACGAGGTCATCGGCTGGGTGGGCGACCGGTTCAGGGACACACCCGTCGTGTGGGTCGTCCTGGCACTCGCCCTCGTCGCCCTGCTCGCGGGCGCCGTCGGCGCGCTCGGCCTCTGGGTCGAGATGTGGTGGAACTACCGGCTGGAGCGCGAGCCGGGCGGCACGCTCCGGGTGCGGCGCGGCCTGTTCACCACCCGCTCCCTCTCCATCGAGGAGCGGCGCCTGCGCGGCGTGGAACTGGTCGAGCCGTTCGGCGTCCGGCTGGCCCGCGCGGCCAGGGTCGACGCGGTCGCCACCGGCCTCGCCAAGGCCGAGGAGGACCAGCACGCCGACCACAGGACGCTGCTGCCCGCCGTGCCCCGCGCCGTGGCGGACGAGGTGGCCGCGCGGGTCCTCCGGGAGGAGGTCTCCCCGACCGGCGCGCCGCTCACCGCCCACCCCCGCGCGGCGCGCACCCGGCGACTGCGCCGGGCCGTGGGGGCCGCGCTGCTGCCCGTCGTGGTCCTCGCCGTCCTCGGCGCCGTACTCACCGACGTCCTGCTGTACGCCGCCGGAACCAGCGCCCTGGTGCTGCTGCCGCTCGCGGTGTTCCTCGCCCTGGACGCGTACCGCAGCCTGGGCCACGGGACCAGCGGCGACTACCTGGTCGCCCGCTCCGGCACCGCCCGCCGCGCCACCGTCGCCCTCCACCGGGGCGGCGTCATCGGCTGGACGGTCAAGCAGTCGTACTTCCAGCGCCGCGCGGGCCTTCTCACGCTGACCGCGACGACGGCGGCCGGGGCGGGCGCGTACCACGTCCACGACGCGGACGAGAGCGAGGGCCTCCGCTTCGCGGAAGGGGCGGTTCCGGGGCTCCTCGAACCATTCCTGGAGCGCGGCGCACCGCGGGACCAGTGACGCACGGCACAGTGTCGGCGGTCCGTGTGCCCGACGGGTGCGGTGATCATGAGGGCATGACATCCACCAGCCGTCGTACGGTCCTCACCGCCCTCGCCACCGCTGCCGTCAGCGGCCCGCTGCTGGGCGGCGTGGCCGCCTCCCCGGCGTACGCCACCGACGAGTTCGACCTCTACACCTCCAACACCGACCTCTACACCAAGCTGGCCGGCAAGGAAGGCATCGACTTCGCCCGCCGCTACAAGCGGCATGAGCACCTCGACAGCAGCCTCGGCGAGAGATACCCCTACCACCGCACCACCATCATGGCCATGCACGGTGGCGGCATCGAGACCGGCACCTCCGAGCTGTGCCTCGGCATCGCCGGGTACCACCCCGCCACCCTCGCACCGCTCCAGGACGGTTACGGGTCGCACGACTACTGGATGTTCGAGGGCCTGCGCTCCTCCAACAACCGGGAACTGCACGTCACGGCCAAGAACAACGACGACCACGTCGCCATATCCATGGCCGCCGGCAGCCTCAACGTCCTGAGCCTGCACGGCTGCACGGCGGCGCAGGCAGGGACCGCCAACCCGCAGGCCGTGGTCGTCGGCGGGCTCAACGAACGGTTCAAGACGCTCCTGAAGACGGAGTTCGGCAAGGCCGGCATCGCGTGGCGCGACGGCAACGACCCCGAGGTCCGCGATCTGGCCGGCGTCAACCCGGACAACCCCTGCAACCGCACCATGCTCGCCAAGGGCGGCCAGCTGGAACTCACCACCGAGCTGCGGGCCGCGATGTTCTCGGTCAACACCCGCGCCGGGCGGGCCGGCAGCACCACGGAGGTCTACGACCGGTTCGTCCGGGCCTGCCGGGCCGCGATCGCCACCCTGGAGAAGGACGCGGACCAGGTCATCCTCTGACCCCGCCGGCGTCGAAGAGATGCCGAAGGCCCGGCTCACCGCAGGGTGAACCGGGCCTGCGCCCAGCAGAACCGCGTACCCGTCAGGGAATCGCCGGCGGGTACAGGGCCCGCGGCAGCCGCGCCGCCGCCGCCTGGTCCAGCAGCCACAGCGTCCGCGACCTGCCGTGCGCGCCGGCTGCCGGGGCCTGCACCTCACCCGCGCCCGACAGCGCGATCGCCGCCGCCTGCGCCTTGTCCTCGCCCGCCGCCAGCAGCCACACCTCACGCGCCGCCCGGATCGCCGGGAGCGTCAGCGTGATACGGGTCGGCGGCGGCTTGGGCGCGCCGTGCACGCCCACCACCGTGCGCTCCGTCTCCCGCACCGCCGGAAGCTCCGGGAAGAGGGAGGCGACATGCGTGTCCGGGCCGACGCCCAGCATCAGGACGTCGAACGTCGGCACCGGGCCATGGTCTTCCGGCCCGGCCGCGACGGCCAGTTCGTCGGCGTACGCGGCGGCCGCGGCGTCCGCGTCCACGCCGTACGCGCCGCCCGCCACCGGCATGGTGTGCAGCCGCGCCGGGTCGAGCGGGACGCTGTCGAGCAGCGCCTCGCGGGCCTGGGTGTCGTTCCGGTCGGGGTCGCCCTCCGGGAGGAACCGCTCGTCGCCCCACCACAGGTCCAGGCGCGACCAGTCGATCGCGTCCCGGGCGGGGGACGAACTCAGTGCGGCCAGCAGCCCGTTGCCGTTGCGGCCACCGGTCAGGACCACCGAGGCGGAGCCGCGGGCGGCCTGGGCGTCCACGATCTTCGTGATCAGCCGGGCCGCCGCGGCCTGCGCCATCAGCTCCTTGTCGCGGTGGACGACGAGCTGCGGAGCGCTCACTTCGCCGCCGCCTTCTTGGCCGCGGCCTTCTTCGCGGCGGGCTTGTCCGCGGCGGGCTCGTCCGCGGATCCCTCCGCGACAGGCTCCTGGCCGGCCGGCTTCGCCGCCTTCTCAGCCTTCTCAGCCTTCTCCGCCTGGCCCAGCCGCTCCACGCCGTACCGCAGCACCGACGCGTAGGTTTCGTCCGGGTCGAGGCGCCGCAGCTCCTCCGCGATCAGCTCGGACGTCTCACGGCGCTTGAGCGCCACCGCGCGGTCCGGCTGCCCCTGGATGCACAGCGTCGCCAGCGAGGCGTCCGGCCGGTGCAGCACGATGGGGCCGCAGTTCGTCTCCATCCGTACGGCCGTCAGACCCGGCCCCGCCGACGTCGAACGCTTCACCGGGATCTTCAGCCGGTCCGCCAGCCACATGGCCAGCAGCTCGACGCTCGGGTTGAACTCCTCGCCCTCCACCTCGGCCGACGTGACCTCGCACGTCACCTGGTCCAGGGCCGCCGCGAGCATCGAACGCCACGGCGTGATCCGGGTCCAGGACAGGTCCGTGTCGCCCGGTGTATAGGCGGCGGCGCGCGCGACCAGCTCCTGCACCGGGTGCTCGGAGGCGTACGAGTCAGTGACACGCCGCTGCGCGAGGGTGCCCAGCGGGTCGTTGGCCGGGTCGGTCGGCGCGCCCACCGGCCACCAGACCACCACCGGGGCGTCCGGCAGCAGCAGCGGCAGGACCACCGACTGGGCGTGGTCGATGACATCGCCGTACAGCCGCAGCACCACCGTCTCACCGGTCCCGGCGGCGGTACCCACCCGCACCTCGGCGTCCAGGCGGGCCTGGGCGCGGTCCCGCGGCGACCGCGAGACCCGCTTGATGACGATGAGCTTGCGCGAGGGGTGCTCCCGGGACGCCTCGTTGGCGGCCTTGAGCGCGTCGTACGCGTTCTCCTCGTCCGTGACGATGACCAGGGTGAGCACCATGCCGATGGCAGGCGTGCCGATGGCCCGCCGCCCCTGCACCAGCGCCTTGTTGATCTTGCTGGATGTGGTGTCCGTAAGGTCGATCTTCATGGCCGGCGCCAGCTCCGTCCGTCTCGTGCGAGCATTTCGTCCGCCTCGACCGGACCCCAGGTTCCGGACTGGTACTGCGCGGGCTTGCCGTGCCGGTCCCAGTACTGCTCGATCGGGTCCAGGATCTTCCAGGACAACTCGACCTCCTCCGTGCGCGGGAAGAGGTTGGCGTCACCGAGCAGGACGTCGAGGATCAGCCGCTCGTACGCCTCGGGGCTGGACTCCGTGAAGGACTCGCCGTACGCGAAGTCCATCGACACGTCCCGGACCTCCATCGACGTACCCGGTACCTTCGAGCCGAACCGCATGGTCACGCCCTCGTCCGGCTGGACGCGGATGACCAGGGCGTTCCGCCCCAGCTCCTCCGTCGCCGTGTGGTCGAACGGGGAGTGCGGCGCCCGCTGGAAGACGACCGCGATCTCGGTGACGCGGCGGCCGAGCCGCTTGCCGGTGCGCAGGTAGAAGGGGACGCCCGCCCAGCGGCGGTTGTCGATCCCCAGCTTGATCGCGGCGTAGGTGTCGGTCTTCGACTGCGGGTCGATGCCCTCCTCCTCCAGGTAGCCGACGGCCTTCGCGCCGCCCTGCCACCCGGCCGCGTACTGGGCGCGCACCGTCGACTTGCCGAGGTCCTTGGGCAGCCGAACCGCGCCCAGCACCTTGGTCTTCTCGGCCGCGAGCGCGTCCGCGTCGAAGGAGGCCGGCTCCTCCATCGCGGTCAGCGCCAGCAGCTGGAGGAGGTGGTTCTGGATGACGTCCCGGGCGGCGCCGATGCCGTCGTAGTACCCGGCGCGGCCGCCGATGCCGATGTCCTCGGCCATCGTGATCTGTACGTGGTCGACGTACGACCGGTTCCAGATCGGCTCGAAGAGCGTGTTGGCGAACCGCAGCGCCAGGATGTTCTGGACGGTCTCCTTGCCCAGGTAGTGGTCGATCCGGAACACCTGGTCGGGCGAGAAGACCTCGTGGACGATCTCGTTGAGCTCCTTGGCGGAGGCCAGGTCGTGCCCGAACGGCTTCTCGATGACCGCGCGCCGCCAGGAGTCGCCCTTCTCGTCGGCCAGCCCGTGCTTCTTCAGCTGCTGGACCACGACGGGGAAGAACTTGGGCGGTACGGAGAGGTAGAACGCGAAGTTGCCGCCGGTGCCCTGCGCCTGGTCGAGCTCCTCCATCGTCTTCTTCAGGGTCTCGAACGCCTCGTTGTCGTCGAAGTTGCCCTGGACGAACCGCATGCCCTGGCTGAGCTGCTGCCACACCTCCTCACGGAAGGGCGTACGGGCATGCTGCTTGACGGCCTGGTACACCTCGTCGGCGAAGTCCTCGTCCTCCCACTCGCGACGGGCGAACCCGATCAGCGAGAAACCCGGCGGGAGTAGTCCCCGGTTGGCCAGGTCATACACGGCAGGCATCAGCTTTTTACGGGACAAATCGCCCGTGACGCCAAAGATCACCAGGCCCGACGGCCCCGCGATGCGCGGGAGCCGTCGGTCTGCGGCGTCACGGAGCGGATTCGCTCCATGAACTGCGTTCAAGGTTTTACGCCTCCGAAGGGGCGAGGCGCTTGAGTTCCGCCTCGGTCGACTTGAGCAGGTCGTTCCAGGACGCCTCGAACTTGTCGACGCCCTCGTCCTCCAGCAGCTGCACGACGTCGTCGTAGCCGATGCCGAGCTTCTCGAGGGCCGCCAGGTCGGCGCGCGCCTGGTCGTACGTACCCGCGATGGTGTTGCCGGTGATCTCACCGTGGTCGGCGGTGGCCTCCAGGGTGGCCTCCGGCATGGTGTTCACCGTGCCCGGGGCGACCAGCTCGTCGACGTACAGCGTGTCCTTGTACGCCGGGTCCTTGACGCCCGTCGAGGCCCACAGCGGACGCTGCCGGTTGGCCTGCGCCTTGTCCAGCGCCGCCCAGCGCTCGCCGGAGAACACCTCTTCGTACGCCTCGTACGCCAGGCGGGCGTTGGCGAGGGCGGCCTTGCCGCGCAGCGCCTTGGCCTCGTCGGTGCCGAGGGAGTCCAGCCGCTTGTCGATCTCGGTGTCCACGCGGGACACGAAGAAGGACGCCACCGAGTGGATCTTCGACAGGTCCAGGCCGCGCTCCTTGGCCTTCTCCAGACCGGCCAGGTAGGCGTCCATCACCGCGCGGTAGCGCTCCAGCGAGAAGATCAGCGTGACGTTGACGCTGATGCCGAGGCCGATGACCTCGGTGATCGCCGGCAGACCCGCCTTGGTGGCCGGGATCTTGATGAGCGTGTTCGGCCGGTCCACCAGCCACGCCAGCTGCTTCGCCTCGGCGACGGTCGCCTTGGTGTTGTGCGCCAGGCGCGGGTCGACCTCGATCGACACCCGGCCGTCCAGGCCCTGGGTCGCGTCGAAGACCGGGCGCAGGATGTCGGCGGCGTCCCGGACGTCCGCCGTCGTGATCATGCGGATGGCTTCCTCGACCGTGACCTCACGGGCGGCGAGGTCCGACAGCTGCTGGTCGTAGCCGTGGCCCTCGGAGATCGCCTTCTGGAAGATCGACGGGTTGGTGGTGACACCCACCACGTGCTGCTGGTCGATCAGCTCGGCCAGGTTGCCGGAGGTGATCCGCTTGCGGGACAGGTCGTCCAGCCAGATCGCGACGCCTTCGTCGGAGAGGCGCTTGAGTGCGTCTGTCATGAGAATTGCATCTCCTACTAGTTCGTATACCGGCGTCAGCGCGCGGCGGCTTCGATCGATTCCTTGGCGGCGGCGGCGACCGCCTCGGCAGTGAAGCCGAACTCACGGAAGAGGACCTTGCCGTCGGCCGAAGCACCGAAGTGCTCCAGCGAGACGATGCGACCCGCGTCACCGACGTACCGGTGCCAGGTCAGACCGATCCCGGCCTCGACCGCGACGCGCGCCTTCACCGACGGCGGCAGCACCGCATCCCGGTACCCCTGGTCCTGCTCCTCGAACCACTCCACGGACGGCATCGACACGACCCGCGTCGGAATGCCGGCGGCCTGGAGCTGCTCACGGGCCTGGACGGCCAGGTGCACCTCGGAACCCGTACCGATCAGCACGACCTGCGGCTCGCCGCCTTCGGCGTCGAACAGCACGTAGCCACCGCGGGCGGCGTCGTCGTTCCACTCGTACGTCGGAACGCCCTGGCGGGTGAGCGCCAGACCGTGCGGGGCGCCCTTGCCGAACTCCTTGGTCCAGCGGCGGAGGATCTCGCGCCAGGCGATCGCCGTCTCGTTGGCGTCGGCCGGGCGCACGATGTTCAGGCCCGGGATGGCGCGCAGCGAGGCCAGGTGCTCGACCGGCTGGTGCGTCGGGCCGTCCTCGCCGAGGCCGATGGAGTCGTGCGTCCACACGTACGTCACCGGCAGGTGCATCAGCGCGGAGAGGCGGACGGCGTTGCGCATGTAGTCGGAGAACACCAGGAAGGTGCCGCCGAAGATGCGGGTGTTGCCGTGCAGCGCGATGCCGTTCATCTCCGCGGCCATGGCGTGCTCACGGATACCGAAGTGGATGGTGCGGCCGTACGGGTTCGCCTCGGGCAGCGGGTTGCCCTCGGGGAGGAACGACGACGTCTTGTCGATCGTCGTGTTGTTCGAGCCGGCCAGGTCGGCGGAGCCGCCCCACAGCTCGGGGATGACCGCGCCCAGCGCCTGGAGCACCTTGCCGGAGGCGGCGCGGGTGGCGACGCCCTTGCCGGTCTCGAAGACCGGGAGCTTCTCCTCCCAGCCGGTGGGCAGCTCGCCCGCGGCGATGCGGTCGAACTCGGCGGCCCGCTCCGGGTTGGCGGCACGCCACTCCTGGAACTGCTTCTCCCACTTGGCACGGGCCTCACGGCCGCGGTCCAGGGCCTGCCGGGTGTGGCCGATGACCTCGTCCGACACCTCGAAGGACTTCTCGGGGTCGAAGCCCAGGACGCGCTTGGTGGCCGCGACCTCCTCGTCGCCGAGCGCCGAGCCGTGGGCGGCCTCGGTGTTCTGCGCGTTGGGCGCCGGCCAGGCGATGATCGAGCGCATCGCGATGAACGACGGGCGGGTGGTCTCGGCCTTGGCGGCCTGGAGGGCACGGAAGAGGGCCTCGGGGTCGAGGTCGCCGTTCTCCTTGGGCTCCACGCGCTGGACGTGCCAGCCGTAGGCCTCGTACCGCTGCATCGTGTCTTCCGAGACGGCGGTCTCGGTGTCGCCCTCGATCGAGATGTGGTTGTCGTCCCACAGCAGGATCAGGTTGCCCAGCTTCTGGTGCCCGGCCGTCGAGGACGCCTCCGCGGAGATGCCCTCCTGGAGGCAGCCGTCACCGGCGACGCAGTAGACGAAGTGGTCGAACGGCGAGGTGCCGGGCGCCGCCTCGGGGTCGAACAGGCCGCGCTCGTAGCGGGCGGCCATGGCCATGCCCACGGCGTTGGCGACACCCTGGCCCAGCGGGCCGGTGGTCGTCTCGACGCCGACCGTGTGGCCGTACTCCGGGTGGCCCGGGGTCTTGGAGCCCCAGGTCCGGAACGCCTTCAGGTCGTCCAGCTCCAGGCCGAACCCGGCCAGGTACAGCTGGATGTACAGCGTCAGGGACGAGTGTCCGGCGGACAGCACGAAACGGTCGCGCCCGGTCCAGTCGGCGTCCGCCGGGTCGTGCCGCATCACCTTCTGGAAGAGGGTGTACGCGGCCGGGGCCAGGCTCATGGCCGTACCGGGATGGCCGTTGCCGACCTTCTGTACGGCATCGGCGGCCAGGATGCGGGCGGTGTCGACGGCCCGCTGGTCCAACTCGGTCCACTCGAGGTCTGTGGTGGTCGGCTTGGTGCTCACCCTGGGTCAGGGCTCCTCTCCACATGTCGAATGCCGGTGACGTAGATCCCACCGGCCGTTGTCGAGCCTACCCCCGTGAGAACGTGCATTTTTTCGAGTCATTCCAGACTGCCGGGATCGGCCGGGATCCGCCTCCTGACTGGGCCCTACGGCTTTCGGCAAGTGAATACGGAGGCGCTCATCCGATCGCTCATCCGAGCGTGGAAACCACCCTTTGCGGTGCCCCTCTCAACACGACCCACCCCCGCGAAGGGCGAGGTATGGGCAACGTCTAGAGTGGCGTGGTACGCGCGAGTCTTTACCGGGCCTTCACCTCCTTCCGTCCGGTGCTGCTCGCTGGGATGTCTCTGTCAGGGGTGTGCGTGACGGCCGTCGAATCCCGTCCGGCGGGTGTGCTCGGGACGAGCACGGGAAAGCGGCCATTCGGGGCCCGCGTCAAGGCCTTCGTGGCGCTGACCAAGCCGCGCATCATCGAGCTGCTCCTCATCACCACGGTCCCCGTGATGTTCCTGGCCGAGCAGGGCGTGCCCGACCTGTGGCTGGTGCTCAACACCTGCCTCGGCGGTTACCTCTCGGCCGGCGGCGCCAACGCGCTGAACATGTACATCGACCGTGACATCGACGCCCTGATGGACCGCACGTCACAGCGGCCGCTGGTCACCGGCATGGTCTCGCCGCGCGAGGGGCTGGTCTTCGGCCTCACCCTCGCCGTCGTCTCCACCCTCTGGTTCGGGCTGCTCGTCAACTGGCTGTCCGCCTGGCTCTCGCTCGGCGCGCTCCTCTTCTACGTGGTCGTCTACACGATGATCCTCAAGCGCCGCACCTCGCAGAACATCGTGTGGGGCGGCATCGCCGGATGTATGCCGGTCCTCATCGGCTGGTCCGCCGTCACCGATTCGATGTCCTGGGCCGCCGTCATCCTCTTCCTCGTCATCTTCTTCTGGACGCCGCCGCACTACTGGCCGCTGTCGATGAAGGTGAAGGAGGACTACGCGCGCGTGGGCGTGCCCATGCTGCCCGTCATCGCCTCCAACAAGGTGGTGGCCCGCCAGATCGTCCTCTACAGCTGGGTGATGGTCGCCGTCTCCCTGCTGCTGACGCCGCTCGGCTACACCGGCTGGTTCTACACGGCGGTGGCGCTGGCGACCGGCGGCTGGTGGCTGTGGGAGGCGCATGCCCTGCAGAACCGCGCGAAGGCCGGGGAGACGGGCGGCAAGCTGAAGGAGATGCGGCTGTTCCACTGGTCGATCACCTATGTCTCGCTGCTGTTCGTGGCGGTGGCGGTGGACCCGTTCCTGCGGTAGCCGGCCGGACCCGGCAGGCTCTGGCGGGTTTTACTACCGATGGGTAGCATCCTGTTCATGGCAGACACCAAGCAGGGCGACACCCAGCAGGCGGAGGGCAAGGCCGAGCGCAAGGCCGCGAAGCTCGCCAAGCAGATCCAGGCGTTCTCCAAGGAGCACGGCGGCGCCGAGGGCCAGCTCGCCTACCTCGGCCAGATGGGCACCCGCATCGTCCTCGTCGGCGAGGACGGCGGCTGGGGCGACCTGGTCGCGCCCACGCACGAGGTCGCGAAGAGCGCCGCCGAGAAGGCGGGCCTCACCCTCCACGACTCCTTCGACGGCGACCTCGCGGCCAAGGTCCGCACGGGCCCGTACGAGTGGACCCGCATGGCGGGCATCCAGGTCGGCGGCCCCTCGAACGACTGAGGCAACACCTTGGGCGGGGGTCACCCGTTAGGACCTGTAAAGGTCCATCCGCCGCAGGGAGCCCCCGCAATGATCGACACCCCGACGCTGGTGGACCAGTACTGCCACGGGGTGCTCCGTACGGAGCTGGGCCTGGGCACCTTCGAGACCCTGCTCGGCCGGGCCGAGGGGCCGCCCGCGGCCGGTACGACCTTCTTCGACACCCAGACCGGCTTCGCCGTACGCCGCTGGTGCCCGCCGCTGCTCGGCCTCGAACCGCACTGCCCGCCCGCCCGCTACCTGGCCCGCCGCCGCGAGCTCGGCGTCCTGGAGTCCGGCCGCCGGCTGCTGCGCGCCACCGGGATCTCCACCTACCTGGTGGAGACCGGACTGCCCGGCGACCTCACCGGACCGGTCGAGATCGCCGCCGCGGGCGACGCCCGGGCCCACGAGATCGTCCGCCTGGAACTGCTCGCCGAGCAGGTCGCCGACACGTCCGGCACCGTCGACGCCCTGCTCGCCAACCTCGCCGAGGCCGTGCACGGAGCGGCCGTCTCCGCCGTGGCGTTCACCTCCGTCGCGGCGGTACGCCACGGGCTCGCCCTGGCGCCCGCGCCGCCGGGACCCGGTGAGGTACGGGGCGCGGCAGGACGCTGGCTGGCCCGCCGCCAGGTCGGCGGGGCGCTCACCGACCCCGTACTGCTGCGGCACCTGCTGTGGATCGCCGTGGCGTCCGGGCGGCCGCTCCAGCTGCACGTGGGCGTGGACGACCCCATGAGCCTCGGGGACTTCGCGGCGGCCACCGCCGGGCTCGGCACCGACCTGGTGCTGCTGCACGGCTACCCGTACCACCGGCAGGCCGCGCACCTGACGAGCGTGTTCCCGCACGTGTACGCCGACCTGGGCCCCGCGCTCGCGCGGACGGGCGCGCGGGCGGCGGCCGTGCTGGCCGAGACCCTGGAGCTCGCGCCGTTCGGCAAGCTGCTGTTCTCCAGCGGCGCCCGGGGGCTGCCCGAGCTGCACGTGGTGGGCGCGCGGGTGTTCCGCGAGGCGCTCACACGGGTGCTGGCCGACTGGGTCTGCGACGGCTCCTGGTCCCGTACCGACGCCCAGCGGGTCGCCGACATGATCGCGGCGGGGAACGCCCGGCGGGTGTACCGGCTCGGCTAGGCGGTGGGGCTCAGCGCCGCGTCCGGCGCTTGCGCGGGAATCCCGGTGCCCGGCGCCGCGAGGGGCCGCTCGCGCAGGCTCAGCGCCAGGCGCAGCACCGCGATCCACATCAGGGACGAGCCCAGCATGTGCAGGCCGACCAGGATCTCGGGGACGCCGGTGAAGTACTGCACGTACCCGATGCCGCCCTGCGCCAGCAGCACCAGCAGCAGGTCACGGGCGCGCGCCCGGGTGTCGTCCGGGGCGTCCACCACGCGCAGCACGAAGAACACGGCGAGCGCCAGGGCGCACACCGCCCAGGCGAAGAGCGCGTGGACCTGCGCGACGGAGGCGTAGTCGAACGGCATGCGCGGTACGTCACTGCTGTCGCCCGCGTGCTCGCCCGAGCCCGTCACCGTGGTGCCCGCCGCCACCAGCAGCCCCGCGACGACCACCAGCGCCCAGCCGAGCTTGCGCACCGGCCCCGGCACACGGGGGCGGGCCGCGCCGTCGCCCTCGCGGGTGCGCAGCCAGCTGATCGTGGTGACCGTCAGCAGCGCGTTGGCGGCGAGGAAGTGGACGGCCACCGTCCAGGGGTTGAGCTCCAGGCGCACGGTGATGCCGCCGATGACCGCGTTGAGCGCCACGATCCAGAACTGCAGCCAGCCCAGGCGGCTCAGTTCCCGCCGCCACGGCTTGGCGCAGCGCGCCGCGACGATGAACCAGCCCACCGCCGCCGACACCACGTACGTCAGCATCCGGTTGCCGAACTCGATCGCGCCGTGGATGCCCTGCTCGGACGTGGTGAACAGGCTGTCGTCCGTGCACTTGGGCCAGGTGTCGCAGCCGAGGCCGGAACCGGTCAGCCGGACAGCACCGCCCGTCACGATGATGACGACCGTCATGACGACGGCGGAGAGTGCGGCACGCCGGACCGTCTTGGGGGAGGGTGTCCAGCGCTGGGCGATAGAGGCGAGGGGGGTCAACACGGGCTCCATCGTAGGTGCCCGCTTGTGCACGCGTTCACGAGGGTCACTCCCAGCGGAAGAAGCGCGCCGCCGCGCCCAGGCCGAGCACCGCCCACACGGTCAGGATCCCCGCCGCGCCCCACGGCATCGGCGCGCCGCCCTGGAGCACGTCCCGCAGCCCGTCCGACAGCGCCGAGATCGGCAGCAGCTCCAGCACCGCCCGCACCGCGCCGGGGAACTTCTCCAGCGGCACGATCACCCCGCCGCCCACCAGGAGCAGCAGGAACACCAGGTTCGCGGCGGCCAGCGTCGCCTCCGCCCTCAGTGTGCCGGCCATCAGCAGACCGAGCCCGGAGAACGCCGCCGTACCGAGCAGGAGGAGCAGGAGTACGGAGAGGGCGCCGCCCTGCGGCGACCAGCCGAGCGCCAGCGCGATCACCGTCAGCAGCGCGATCTGGAGGACCTCGGTGACCAGGACCGAGGCGGTCTTGGCCGTCATCAGCGCCCAGCGGGGCAGCGGTGAGGCACCCAGGCGCTTGAGCACCCCGTACCGCCGCTCGAAGCCGGTCGCGATGGCCTGGCCGGTGAAGGCCGTCGACATCACGGCGAGCGCGAGGACGCCGGGGGCCAGGAAGTCCACGGCCTTGTCGCTCTCGGTGTCGATGATGTCGACGGTCGAGAACAGGACGAGGAGGAGCGAGGGGATGATCACGGTGAGCAGCAGCTGCTCCCCGTTGCGCAGCAGCATCTTCGTCTCGAACGCGGCCTGCGCGGCGATCATCCGCCCGACCGGCGCCGCGCCGGGCTTGGGGGTGTAGGTCCCGGCACTCATGAACGCAGCTCCTTGCCGGTCAGTTCCAGGAAGACGTCTTCGAGGGTGTGCCGCTCGACCGCGATGCCGTCCGGCATCACCCCGTGCTGGGCGCACCACGTGGTGACCGTGGCCAGCAGCTGCGGGTCGACCGTGCCGCTGATGCGGTACGCGCCCGGCGTCAGCTCGGCGGCCGCGGTGCCGTCCGGGAGGGCCTTCAGCAGGGAGCCGAGGTCCAGGCCCGGGCGGCCGGTGAAGCGGAGGGTGTTCTCGGCGCCGCCCCGGCACAGTTCCTCGGGGCTGCCCTGGGCCACGACCCGGCCGGCGTCGATGATCGCGACGTCGTCGGCCAGCTCCTCCGCCTCGTCCATGAAGTGGGTGGTCAGGACGGTGGTGACACCGTCGGCGCGCAGCTCGCGGATCAGCTGCCAGGTGGAGCGGCGGGCCTGCGGGTCGAGGCCGGCGGTCGGCTCGTCCAGGAAGACCAGCTCGGGCCGGCCGACGACGGCCATGGCGAGGGCCAGGCGCTGCTGCTGGCCGCCGGAGAGCCGCCGGTACGTCGTCCGGCCGCAGGAGCCGAGCCCGAGGCGTTCGATCAGGGCGTCCACGTCGAGCGGGTGGGCGTGCAGGGTGGCCATGTGGCGGAGCATCTCGTCGGCGCGGGCGCCGGAGTAGACGCCGCCGGACTGGAGCATCACGCCGATGCGGGGACGGAGGCGGGCGGCGTCGGCGACCGGGTCGAGGCCGAGGACGCGGACGGTGCCGGCGTCGCCGCGGCGGTAGCCCTCGCAGGTCTCGACGGTGGTGGTCTTGCCGGCCCCGTTGGGGCCCAGGACGGCGGTGACCGTGCCCGCCCGGACGTCGAGGTCGAGGCCGTTCACCGCGGTCTTGGTCCCGTACCGCTTGACCAGGCCCCGGACCTGGACGACGGACTCGTATCGCATGGCAAGGCAGTCTAGAGAGCCGGGCGGGGCACCCCGTTCGGCGGGTGGCGTCCGGTATCGGTGAAACGGCCGGAAAGGGGCGCGGCGGGACTCCTCGGCAGGTGCTCCGCGAGGGCGGCGCCCCAGCCGGCCACCGGGCAAAACGGGCAGGTCAGGCCCGGTGGGCGGCGGGCACGCAGCACGCCGACGCTGATCGTTTCCGCAGGTCAGGTTAGGTTTCCCTTAGTGATGCACAGCACCGTCCACCTGTCAGGACGTCGCTTGTCAGGCTCTGAGGAATTACGCAACAATGGCGTTGTGAAAAACGTCGGTGAGGCTCCCGCGGCTCCAGCGGAGGAACTCGCGACCGGGGAGCGCTCCACGCGCAACCGGGTCGCGCGGTCCATCCTGGATCACGGCCCGTCCACCGTGGCCGAGCTCGCCAAGCGGCTCGGCCTCACTCAGGCCGCCGTCCGCCGGCACCTCGACACGCTGGTCGCCGACGACGTCGTCGCCCCGCGCGAGCAGCGCGTCTACGGCGCCCGCACCCGTGGCCGCCCGGCCAAGGTGTTCGCCCTGACGGACTGCGGCCGGGACGCCTTCGACCAGTCGTACGACTCGCTCGCCGTCGACGCGCTGCGCTGGATCGAGCGGAACGCGGGCGGTGAGGCAGCCGTCGCCGCGTTCGCCCGGGACCGGATCGAGGCCCAGGCGGAGGCGTACCGCGAGGCGGTCGAGGCGGCGGCGCCGGAAGAGCGTGCCGAGGCGCTCGCCAAGGCCCTGAGCGCCGACGGGTACGCTGCGACGGCGCGCAACGCGCCGGTCGGACAGCAGCTGTGCCAGCACCACTGCCCGGTCGCGCACGTCGCGGAGCAGTATCCGCAGCTGTGCGAGGCCGAGACCGAGATCTTCAGCCGTCTGCTCGGAACGCACGTGCAGCGACTGGCGACCATCGCCCATGGCGACGGGGTCTGCACGACGTACATCCCGCACACCACATCATCAGCATCTGCAAGCACGGCCGGGAGGAACCCCGCATGACCACCGAGATCAGCCACCCCGAGCTCGAGGGCCTGGGTCGGTACGAGTACGGCTGGGCCGACCCGGACGCCGCCGGAGCCGCTGCCAAGCGCGGTCTCTCCGAGGACGTCGTCCGCGACATCTCCGCGAAGAAGAACGAGCCCGAGTGGATGCTGAAGCTGCGGCTGAAGGGTCTGCGCCTCTTCGACAAGAAGCCCATGCCGAACTGGGGCTCCGACCTGTCGGGCATCGACTTCGACAACATCAAGTACTTCGTACGCTCCACCGAGAAGCAGGCGGCCTCCTGGGAGGACCTGCCCGAGGACATCAAGAACACGTACGACAAGCTCGGCATCCCCGAGGCGGAGAAGCAGCGCCTCGTCGCCGGTGTCGCGGCCCAGTACGAGTCGGAGGTCGTCTACCACCAGATCCGTGAGGACCTGGAGGAGCAGGGCGTCATCTTCCTCGACACCGACACCGCGCTCAAGGAGCACCCGGAGCTCTTCCAGGAGTACTTCGGCACGGTCATCCCGGTCGGCGACAACAAGTTCGCGTCGCTGAACACCGCGGTGTGGTCCGGCGGCTCGTTCATCTACGTCCCCAAGGGCGTGCACGTCGAGATCCCGCTCCAGGCCTACTTCCGTATCAACACGGAGAACATGGGCCAGTTCGAGCGAACGCTGATCATCGTCGACGAGGACGCCTACGTCCACTACGTCGAGGGCTGCACCGCCCCGATCTACTCCTCGGACTCGCTGCACAGCGCCGTCGTCGAGATCATCGTCAAGAAGGGCGGCCGCTGCCGCTACACGACGATCCAGAACTGGTCGAACAACGTCTACAACCTGGTCACCAAGCGCGCCGTGGCCTACGAGGGCGCGACCATGGAGTGGGTCGACGGCAACATCGGCTCCAAGGTGACGATGAAGTACCCGGCCGTCTACCTGATGGGCGAGCACGCCAAGGGCGAGACGCTGTCCATCGCCTTCGCGGGCGAGGGCCAGCACCAGGACGCCGGCGCCAAGATGGTCCACATGGCCCCGAACACCTCCTCCAACATCGTCTCCAAGTCGGTGGCGCGAGGCGGCGGCCGCACCTCCTACCGCGGTCTCATCGAGATCGGCGAGGGTGCCCCGGGCTCCAAGTCGAACGTGCTGTGCGACGCGCTGCTCGTCGACACGATCTCCCGCTCGGACACGTACCCGTACGTGGACGTCCGCGAGGACGACGTGTCCATGGGCCACGAGGCGACCGTCTCCAAGGTCTCCGAGGACCAGCTCTTCTACCTGATGAGCCGCGGCCTGTCGGAGGACGAGGCCATGGCGATGATCGTGCGAGGCTTCGTCGAGCCGATCGCCAAGGAGCTGCCCATGGAGTACGCGCTCGAGCTCAACCGGCTGATCGAGCTGCAGATGGAAGGCGCGGTGGGCTAGCAGCCCCCGGCCGTATCGATCACGTCCCCGGGCTCACCCGGTGAGTCCAGCGAGCCGCCCGCAGGGCGCCCGGCCACGGCCGGGGCCGCCCCGCGGGCAGCGAACGCACCGAACGCAGAAAGCGAGCAGACCGACAGCCATGGCTGAGGCCCAGAATCTCCCGGCGGGCTCCACCACCGCCGGCTCCATCGCGGTGGCGGCCGAGTCCACCGTCGCGACCCGCATGAGCGCACCCCCGTCCTTCGACGTCGCGGACTTCCCCGTTCCGCACGGCCGCGAGGAGGAGTGGCGGTTCACGCCGCTGGAGCGGCTGCGCGGGCTCCACGACGGCACCGCGGTCGCCACCGGCGACGGCGTACGCGTCGAGGTGGAGGCGCCCGAGGGCGTCACGGTCGAGACCGTCGGCCGCGACGACGCGCGGCTCGGCAAGGCCGGCACCCCGGTGGACCGGGTCGCCGCCCAGGCGTACTCCGCCTTCGAGAAGGCCTCGGTCGTCACCGTGCCCAAGGAGACCGTGCTCACCGAGCCGGTCCGCATCTCCGTGCACGGCGAGGGCGGCACCGCCTTCGGCCACCAGGTCGTCGAGCTCGGCGCGTTCGCCGAGGCCGTCGTGGTCATCGACCACACTGGTGACGCGGTGCTCGCCGCCAACGTCGACTACCTGCTCGGCGACGGCGCCAAGCTCACCGTCGTCTCCATCCAGGACTGGGACGAGAAGGCCGTCCACGTCGGCCAGCACAACGCGCTGATCGGCCGCGACGCGTCCTTCAAGTCGATCGTCGTCACCTTCGGCGGTGACCTCGTCCGCCTCCACCCGCGCGTGAAGTACGCGGCGACCGGCGGCGAGGCCGAGCTGTTCGGCCTGTACTTCACCGAGCAGGGCCAGCACCAGGAGCACCGTCTCCTCGTCGACCACAACACCCCGCACTGCAAGTCCAACGTCGCCTACAAGGGCGCGCTGCAGGGCGACAACGCCCACGCCGTGTGGATCGGTGACGTCCTCATCCAGGCCGCCGCCGAGGGCACCGACACCTACGAGATGAACCGCAACCTGGTCCTCACGGACGGCGCCCGCGTCGACTCCGTGCCGAACCTGGAGATCGAGACCGGCGAGATCGCCGGTGCCGGTCACGCCTCGGCCACCGGCCGCTTCGACGACGAGCAGCTCTTCTACCTGATGGCTCGCGGCATCCCGGAGATCGAGGCCCGCCGCCTCGTCGTCCGCGGCTTCTTCGCCGAGCTGGTCCAGCAGATCGGTCTGCCGGACGTCGAGGAGCGCCTCATCGCCAAGATCGAGGCCGAGCTGGAGGCGTCCCTCTGATGCCCTTCGTCCGAGCCTGTGGGCTGAGCGAGCTGGAGGAGGACACCCCGAAGCGGGTGGAACTCGACGGCACGCCCATCTCCATCGTCCAGACCGAGGGCGAGGTGTTCGCGATCCACGACATCTGCTCGCACGCGAACGTCTCGCTGTCGGAGGGCGAGGTCGAGGACTGCCAGATCGAGTGCTGGCTGCACGGTTCAGCCTTCGACCTTCGTACCGGCAAGCCGTCCGGCCTTCCCGCGACGCGCCCCGTCCCCGTATACCCCGTCAAGATCGAAGGGGACGATGTGCTCGTCTCCGTCACCCAGGAGTCCTGAGTCACCCATGGCTACGCTTGAAATCCGCGACCTGCACGTCTCCGTCGAGGCCGACAACGCCACGAAGGAGATCCTCAAGGGCGTCGACCTGACCGTGAAGCAGGGCGAGACCCACGCCATCATGGGCCCCAACGGCTCCGGCAAGTCGACGCTCGCGTACTCCCTCGCCGGTCACCCCAAGTACACGATCACCAGCGGCACCGTCACCCTCGACGGCGAGGACGTCCTCGCGATGTCCGTCGACGAGCGGGCCCGTGCCGGCCTCTTCCTGGCCATGCAGTACCCCGTCGAGGTCCCGGGCGTCTCGGTGAGCAACTTCCTGCGCACCTCCGCCACGGCCATCCGCGGCGAGGCCCCCAAGCTGCGCACCTGGGTGAAGGAGGTCAAGGAGGCCATGGAGCGCCTCAACATGGACCCCTCCTTCGCCGAGCGCAACGTCAACGAGGGCTTCTCCGGCGGTGAGAAGAAGCGCCACGAGATCCTCCAGCTGGAGCTCCTCAAGCCGAAGGTCGCGATCCTCGACGAGACCGACTCCGGCCTGGACGTCGACGCGCTGCGCATCGTCTCCGAGGGCGTCAACCGCGTCCGCGAGAGCGGCCAGGTCGGCACCATGCTGATCACGCACTACACGCGCATCCTCCGTTACATCAAGCCGGACCACGTCCACGTCTTCTCCGCCGGCCGGATCGTCGAGTCGGGTGGCCCCGAGCTCGCCGACAAGCTGGAGAACGAGGGCTACGAGTCCTACACGAAGGGTGGCGTATCCGCGTGACACAGCTGCCGGGCCTCCTCGACACCGAGGCGCTCCGCAAGGACTTCCCGATTCTCGACCGGGTGCTCCACGACGGCAAGAAGCTCGTCTACCTGGACAACGCGGCGACGTCGCAGACGCCGCGCCAGGTCATCGACGCCGTCAGCGAGTACTACGAGCGGCACAACGCCAATGTGCACCGCGGCGTGCATGTGCTGGCCGAGGAGGCCACGGCGCTGTACGAGGGAGCGCGCGACAAGGTCGCCGCCTTCATCAACGCGCCCAGCCGGGACGAGGTGATCTTCACCAAGAACGCCTCGGAGTCGCTCAACCTCGTCGCCAACATGCTGGGCTGGGCCGACGAGCCCTACCGGGTCGACCACGAGACCGAGGTCGTCATCACGGAGATGGAGCACCACTCCAACATCGTTCCGTGGCAGCTGCTCGCGCAGCGCACCGGCGCGAAGCTGAAGTGGTTCGGCCTCACCGACGACGGCCGCCTCGACCTGTCGAACATCGACGAGATCATCACGGAGAAGACGAAGATCGTCTCCTTCACGCTGGTCTCCAACATCCTGGGCACCGTCAACCCGGTCGAGGCGATAGTGCGCCGCGCCCAGGACGTCGGCGCCCTGGTGCTGATCGACGCCTCGCAGGCCGCCCCGCACATGCCACTGGACGTGCAGGCCCTCCAGGCCGACTTCGTCGCCTTCACCGGCCACAAGATGTGCGGCCCGACCGGCATCGGTGTGCTCTGGGGCCGTCAGGAGCTGCTGGAGGACCTCCCGCCGTTCCTCGGCGGCGGCGAGATGATCGAGACCGTGTCGATGAGCTCGTCGACGTACGCCCCGGCGCCGCACAAGTTCGAGGCGGGTACGCCCCCGATCGCGCAGGCCGTCGGTCTCGGCGCGGCGGTGGACTACCTCACCTCGATCGGCATGGAGAACATCGCGCGCCACGAGCACGCGATCACCGAGTACGCGGTCCGCCGCCTCCAGGAGGTCCCGGACCTGCGGATCATCGGCCCGGTGACGGCCGAGGACCGCGGCGCGGCGATCTCCTTCGTCCTCGGCGACATCCACCCGCACGACGTGGGCCAGGTCCTCGACGAGCAGGGCATCGCGGTCCGGGTCGGTCACCACTGCGCGCGGCCCGTCTGCCTCAGGTACGGAATTCCTGCGACCACGCGGGCGTCGTTCTATCTGTACTCCACGCCGGCCGAGGTCGACGCCTTGGTCGACGGCCTGGAGCACGTCCGGAACTTCTTCGGCTAGGAGCGGGTGTGAAGCTGGATTCGATGTACCAGGACGTCATCCTGGACCACTACAAGCACCCGCACGGGCGGGGCTTGCGGGACGGCGACGCCGAGGTGCACCACGTCAACCCGACGTGCGGCGACGAGATCACGCTGCGCGTCAAGTACGACGGGTCGCGCATCGCGGACGTGTCGTACGAGGGGCAGGGCTGCTCCATCAGCCAGGCATCCGCCTCGGTCCTGAATGAACTGCTCGTCGGCAAGGAACTCGCCGAGGCGCAGAAGATCCAGGCGACCTTCCTGGAGCTGATGCAGTCCAAGGGCAGGATCGAGCCCGACGACGCGATGGAGGAGGTGCTGGAGGACGCGGTCGCGTTCGCCGGTGTCTCGAAGTACCCGGCCCGGGTGAAGTGCGCCCTGCTGAGCTGGATGGCCTGGAAGGACGCGACGGCCCAGGCGATGGGTGACGGCGCGGAGAGGAAGACGGCATGAGCGAGAACGAGACGGTTGCCATGAAGCCGGCGTCCGAGGAGGAGGTCCGCGAGGCGCTGTACGACGTCGTCGACCCCGAGCTGGGCATCGACGTCGTCAACCTCGGCCTCATCTACGGCATCCACATCGACGATTCCAACGTCGCGACCCTGGACATGACGCTGACGTCCGCGGCCTGCCCGCTGACCGATGTGATCGAGGACCAGGCGAAGTCCGCGACGGAGGGCATCGTCAGCGAGCTGAAGATCAACTGGGTCTGGATGCCGCCGTGGGGCCCGGACAAGATCACCGACGACGGCCGGGAGCAGCTGCGCGCGCTCGGCTTCAACGTCTGAGGTTCCCTCCCGTACCGGGTGTGACGGTCATGCCCTCCCCTGCTCGATGAGCAGGGGAGGGCATGACCGTTTTCCGTGCCCGCCCTCGGGCCGGCTGATGTGTACGCTCGTACATATGGGATACGGACTGCTGGCCGCGGCCATCGCGGCGGAGGTGGCCGGCACGACGGCCATGAAGTACAGCGAGGGCTTCACCCGGCTGTGGCCCTCGCTGATCACCGTCGCGGGCTACCTGCTCGCCTTCACCCTGCTCGCCCAGACGCTCAAGACGCTGTCCGTGGGCACCGCGTACGCGATCTGGGCGGGCATCGGCACCGCCGCCGTCGCCGCGATCGGGATGCTGTTCCTGGGAGAGTCGACCAGCCTGGTCAAGGTCACGGGCATCGCCCTCGTCATCGCCGGCGTGGTCGTCCTCAACCTCGGCGGGGCCCACTGATGGCGCCCGGCGCGCCCCGCGCGCCCCGCCGGTACGACCCCGACCGGCGCCGCCGCATCATCGACGCGGCCATCCGCGTCGTCGGGCGGGGCGGCATCGCGGGGCTCAGCCACCGCACGGTGGCGGCCGAGGCGGACGTGCCGCTCGGCTCGACGACGTACCACTTCGCCTCCCTCGACGAGCTGCTCGTCGCCGCGCTGCGCCAGGCGGGCGAGGGGTTCGCCGGGGCCCTCCGCGACAGCGGGGCGCTCACCGACCCCGAGGCGGACCTCGCGGCGGAGCTCGCCCGGCTGACCGGGCGGTGGCTCGGCGGCGAGCGCACGGGCGTGGAGCTGGAGTACGAGCTGTACCTCGCCGCCCTCCGGCGCCCGGCACTGCGCCCCGTGGCCGCCGAGTGGACCGACGGCGTGGTGGCCGCCCTGTCCGCGAGGACGGACCCGGCCACCGCCCGCGCGCTGGTCGCCCTGATGGACGGGATCTGCCTCCAGGTGCTGCTGACGGACGCGGTGTACGACGAGGAGTACGCGCGCGAGATGCTGGGCCGGCTGCTCGCGTGAACCCCCTCGGCCCCTGCGGGGAACAGAGGGTGTGACCACATCCGCCAGAGACGGAGACTCCGTGAACGGCCCGCCCGGCACCGACGGCGACGACGACTCCACCGTCATAGCCGACTCCCTGGACCGTCCGGAGGCCTTCGCCGAGCTGTACAACCGGTACGCCGCCGACATCCACCGGTACGCCACCCGGCGGCTCGGCGACGCGGCCGCCGACGACATCACGGCCGACACTTTCCTCGCCGCCTTCCGGGGCCGCGCGCGCTACGACCAGGGCCGCGCCAACGCCCGCCCCTGGCTGTACGGCATCGCCGCCAACCTGATCGGCAAGCAGCGCCGCACCGAGGTCCGCGCGCTCAACGCGCTGGCCCGCACCGGCCACGACCCGGTCGCCGAGTCGTGGGTCGACCACGCCGACGACCGGGTCACCGCCCAGGCCGCCCACGGCCCCCTCGCCGGGGCGCTGGCGTCCCTGCCGGGCGGCGACCGGCACGTGCTGCTGCTGGTCGCCTGGGCGGACCTGACGTACCAGGAGGTCGCCGAGGCGCTCTCCATCCCCGTCGGGACGGTCCGCTCACGGCTCAACCGGGCGCGCAAGAAGGTACGGGCCGCGCTCGGCGACTGTGACCCCACCCTCGAACACGACTTCGCTGCGGAGGTCACCCATGGATGAGATGCGGACGCTCCAGGACTTCCGCGCGGACGCCCCCGCTCCCGACCGCGCCCGCCTCGCCCCCGGCCGCCAGCGCCTCCTCGACGAGGCCGCCCGCCCCCGGCGGCGCCTCCGGGCCGGCCGGCTCCTCGCGGTGGCGGGCGCGGTGGCGGCGGTCACCGCGGTGGCGACGCTCGCCACGCTGCTGCCGGCCGGGCAGGAGCCGGAGGAACCGGCGGCCAAGCCGCGGGCGGACCAGTGGATCTACCGCAAGACCGAGTGGCGGATGGTGAACTGCGGCTTCGGAGCAAGCGGCCGCGACGGCATGGAGATGCTCAGCGTGAACCTCCACTACAGGAAGGAGGGAGAGTCCTGTGACCTGCGTAGCCTGCTGTCCCGCACGGAGGAGGCATGGGGGCGGTACGACGGCTGGACCGAGGACATGGGCTCGCACGTCCCTCCCGCGCAGACCCCGTCGGGCGCCGCCTACGGGTGGGGCGGGACCGACATCCTCACGCCCCGGCAGTCGGACGCGCTCGTGGAGGACCTGCCGGACGACACCGATGGCGCCCTCGTCCTGATCCGGAAGCGGTCCATCCCCGACCGGGTGACCAGCGCGTGGCGGCTGACCCAGGCGCAGCGCGACTTCGCGGAGATCGCGGAGGTCCTGGCGACGGCGACCTCGATGCCCGAGGACAAGGGGAGGCTGCTGATCCGCACCGCCCAAGAGCTGCCGGGGGCCAAGGTGACGTCCACCGTCGTGCCGGGCGGGAAGGAGGCCCTCATGGCGCTGGGAGTCGAGGGCAACTACCGCGACTACTCCTACGAGCGGAACACCTTCGAGGTGCTGTTCGACCCGGAGACCCAGGCGTTCCGGGGCTTCCGGCTCGTGGCCGGGATCGGCTACTACGTCGGCGGCAAGAAGTCCGGCGGTCCCTACGTGGCCAAGGGCACCGTTCTCGCCACTGCCATGCGCCTCGCGACCAAGGTCGTCGACGCGCACGGCGCGCGCCCCTGATCCACCCGGATCGGTCGCCCGCCCCGGCACGGGGGTCCGGGGCGGGCGACCGATCCGGGGCTTACGGCCGGGGCTCACGGCCGGGGCGACCGGGAGGTGAGACCGGTTCGCTCGGACGGTGGCGCGGCGGTTAGGTTTCTGGCATGACTTCTGCACCTCGTACCACCGGCGCCGTCGCCGCCGGCCTTGCCACCATCGCCGGCGACGGCACCGTTCTCGACACCTGGTTCCCCGCTCCCGAGCTCGTCGCCGAGCCCGGGCCCTCGGGGACCGAGCGGCTCACCTCCGACCAGGCCGTGAACCTCCTCGGCGAAGGCGCCGCCAAGGCCATCCGGGTCGACGCCCGCCGAGGCGTCGAGGTCGTCGCCGTACGCACGGTCATCGCCTCGCTCGACGACAAGCCGCTCGACACCCACGACGTCTACCTGCGTCTGCACCTGCTCAGCCACCGGCTCGTCAAGCCGCACGGCCAGAGCCTGGACGGGATCTTCGGGCTGCTGGCGAATGTGGCGTGGACCAGCCTCGGGCCCGTCGCCGTCGACGACATCGAGAAGGTCCGGCTGAACGCCCGCGCCGAGGGCCTGCACCTCCAGGTCACCAGCATCGACAAGTTCCCGCGCATGACGGACTACGTCGCGCCCAAGGGCGTACGCATCGCCGACGCCGACCGCGTGCGGCTCGGCGCGCACCTCGCCTCCGGGACCACCGTCATGCACGAGGGCTTCGTGAACTTCAACGCCGGCACGCTCGGCAGCTCCATGGTCGAGGGCCGCATCTCCGCGGGCGTCGTCATCGGCGACGGCACCGACATCGGCGGCGGCGCCTCCACCATGGGCACCCTCTCCGGTGGCGGCAACGTCATCATCTCCATCGGCGAGCGCTGCCTGATCGGCGCCGAGGCGGGCGTCGGCATCGCGCTCGGCGACGAGTGCGTCGTCGAGGCCGGTCTGTACGTCACGGCGGGCACGCGGGTGACCATGCCGGACGGGCAGATCGTCAAGGCCCGTGAGCTGTCCGGCGCCTCCAACATCCTCTTCCGCCGCAACTCGGTCACCGGCACCGTCGAGGCCCGGCCGAACAACGCGGTGTGGGGCGGCCTCAACGACATCCTCCACAGCCACAACTGATTCGTGTGATTGTGCGTAACCTTTCCGCCAGTCGGGTGGATAAGCAGGTTGCGCACAGTCACACGAACGGGCAAACGGGCTAACCGGCAACCCGGCAAGGCGAGGAACGTATATGAACACCAGCAGGCTGATCGCTCTGGGCGTGCTCGCGCTGGGCGCGGTCCTTCCGGCTGTGGTCGCGCTGCCGTCGGGCGTCGCGTACGCGGACGAGACGCACCACGGCTCCGACAACGGACACCGCATTTCCCTGCTGTCGATCGGTCAGGTCGACGACCCGATGGAGGACGTGCTGGAGCACGTCGCCATCCTCGGTCACAACAAGGTCGTCGGCTCCTGAACCAGTTCCTCGTACGCCGCCCGCAGCCCGTCGACCGCCTCCCGGTCGGCGGGCTGCAGCGGTTCCCGGACCGGGCCCGCGTCCAGCAGCGCCTTCACCGTCACCGTGCCCGGCAGGCCCGACGCCATCATCAGCTCCGCCAGTGGCATGGTGAGCTGGTTGAGCCGGGCGGCCCGCGCGGTGTCGCCCGCGTCGAACGCGTCCAGCACCGCGCGCATCCGACGGGGCGCCACATTGGCCACCGTACTGATGAAGCCCGCGCCGCCGATCGCGTACAGCGGCAGGTTCATCTCCTCGCAGCCCGAGTAGTACGCCAGTGACGTGCGGGCCAGGACCTTCGTGGAGCCGAGCAGGTCGTACGCGCAGTCCTTGACGGCCACGACCCGCGGGTGCTCGGCCAGCCGCAGCACCGTCTCCGGCTCGATGCGCGTGCCGGTGCGGGCGGGGATGTCGTACAGCGCCAGGGGGAGGCCCGTCGCGTCCGCCACCCGCCGGAAGTGGGCCTCGACGGCCGCCTGGGGCGGGCGGCTGTAGTACGGGGGGACCACCAGCAGGCCGTCCGCGCCCGCCCGCTCCGCCTGGCGGGCCAGCTCCACCGTGTGCGCCGTGTCCGCGGTACCCACGCCCGCGACGAGCGGGGTGCCCGGACCGAGCGCGTCCCGCACCGCCCGCAACAGTGCCGCCTTCTCGGCGTCCGTGGTGGTCGGGGACTCTCCTGTCGTCCCGTTCAGCACCAGGCCGTCGCAGCCCTGGGCCACCAGGCCGGCGGCCAGCTTCTGTGCCCGGTCCAGGTCGAGGGCGCCGGAGGCGGTGAAGGGCGTGACCATGGCGCACAGGGCGCGGCCGAAGGGGCGGGGAGGTGACGTGGTGAGGGTCATGGCCGCAGTGTGCGGCACAGGAAGGTGTAGGACTACTTAGTTCTTCTTTGGGTGAATGGCAAGTCTTGCTGAAGTATCCCGCTGGTTCCGGCACCGCTCGGCGGGGTACCCGGAGCTTCCCGTACGAGATGGGAGGCGATCCGCGTGGCCGGAGAACCGTCGGTCGGCGAGCTGGTGAAGCAGGCGTCGGAACAGCTCTCCGACCTGGTGAAGACCGAGATGCGCACCGCGCAGGCCGAGATGATGCAGAAGGGGAAACGGGCGGGCAAGGGCGGCGGGATGCTGGGGGCCGCGGCGGCCGTCGGCTACGTCGGGCTGATCGGCGTGTGGGCCAGCGTGGCCGCCGCGCTGGCGATCCCGCTCGACGTCTGGCTCGCCGTGCTCATCGCGACCGTCCTGTTCCTGGCGGTCGCCGGGGTGCTCGCCCTGCTGGGCCGTACGCAGCTGAAACGCGCGGTGCCGCCCAAGCCGGAGCGGGCGATCGACGGTGTGCGTTCGGACGTCCACGAGATCAAGGAGAGGGTCCACCGATGACACGGGACACGCCCCACAGCCCGGGACCTGACGAACTCCGCCTTCAGGCGGCACGCAAACGGCAGGAACTGGGCGAGACCATCGACCAGCTGATGGCCAAGACGGACGTGAAGGCGCGGGCCGCCCACCTGGTGCACGACAAGACCCCGGAACCGGTACGCGAACATCCGCGCCGGCTCCTCGCGGCGGTCGCCGCGGTCGTCGTCGCGGGCGTGGTGCTCTGGCAGCTGCGGCGCACCGGGAAGTGGGGGTGACGCCGATGACGCGCCAGAAGGACCAGAAGGACCAGAAGAAGAAAAAGAAGAAGAAGCAGAAGATCCTCTACCGGCCGGTCGGCATCCTGCTCGGCATGGCGAGCGGCGCCGCGGCCAGCGCCCTGTTCTCCCGCGCCTGGGCGATGATCGGCAGCGGTGACGCCCCGGACGCCATGGACGAGGAACGGGAGTGGAAGGAGATCCTGCTGGCGGCGGCCGTGCAGGGCGCGATCTTCGCGGTGGTCAAGGCCGCGGTGGACCGCAGCGGCGCGGTCGGTGTCCGCCGGCTGACCGGCACCTGGCCGGCCTGACGGACCGGCCCCGGAGGCCGGTGCGCGGCTGTGCGCTCCCTGTTGCTCGTCAACAGGCCGGCGCGCAGCCGCGCACCCGTGCCCGGCGCCTCTTGACCTCAACCGCGCTTGGGATTCGAGCATGGTCATGCGGCCGCGCCACACGGGGGTGCGGCATCCGAGGAGGGCATGACATGACCGTGATCAAGGTCAGCACCTGGCGCGTCGGTACACCGGAGCGGCAGCGGGCCGCCGTCGACGCCATCGCCAAGACCTGGGCGGGACGGGACTGGCCGGACGTGGGGCCGCTCTCGTACAGCGTGTACACCGGTGAGGACGGGGACACCCTGCTGCACTACTCGCGGTGGACGAGCGAGGAGGCGTACCAGGAGTTCTTCCGGTCCCACCGGGACGACCGGAACCGCGAGACCGACGCCGCCGTGCCCGGTATCGAGCGGGCAGGACTGCACTCGTACGAGCTCTACCGCAGCGGCCGGCTGAACCCCGGCGACACCCGCGTACCCGGCTGCGTGGTGATCGTCGACGTCGAGTTCGACGGACCGGACGCCGACCGGCAACGGGCGTGGGTGGACGCGGTGTTCGAGGCCCTGGAGACCGATCCGAGCCCGCACCCCGGCGGGATCTCCGCGCACTTCCACGTCAGCCTCGACGGCACCCGCGTCCTCAACTACGCCGAGTGGGAGAGCGCCGAGGCCCACATCGAGGCGCTCGCCGCGCCCGGCGACGGGGTCGGGTCGGCGACACCGCAGTGGCGGAAGGTGCGGACGTACCCCGGCGTCGTCGGTGGCGCCGTGAAGCGGTACGCGCCCGCGCTGAGCTTCAGCGCGGGCGCGTGACGAGGGGCCTTACGGGCTCACGGCCTACGGGCTCACGGGCTCACGGGCTCACGGGCGGAAGCGCAGCACCTGCGGGTCGTGGTCGCTGTTCTGCTCGGCGAACTCGGCGTTGATGTGGACGCTGTCGTACTCGAAGCGGCGGATCGACGGGCTGGTCAGGATCTGGTCCAGCACCTGGCTGTTGCCCTGGTAGACGTAGGAGTAGCGCTCGCCGCGCGGCAGCGAGGTGACCGCCGCGTGGAGCGCGCCGCCGTCCGTCAGCGCCTTCGTCGTCTCGGAGAACTCGAAGTCGTTGATGTCGCCGAGGACGACGACATCGGCGGTGCGCTGGACGTGCAGGATGTCCTTGACGAAGGCGTTGACGGCCTGTGCCTGCTGGAGGCGCTTGACCTCGGAGGAACGGTTCGGCGGCTGGCGGTGCGAGACCAGCGACTCGTCGCCGCCCTTGGAGCCGAAGTGGTTCGCGATGACGAAGACCGTACGGCCCCGGAAGGTGAACTCGCCGGCCAGCGGCTTACGGCTGTTGTCCCACGCCGGGTTCGCCGGGTCGATCCGGCCGGGGGAGTGGGTCAGCGCCGCCCGCCCCTTCTCCTGTACGACACCGGTCGCCGTCGTCGCGTCACCGGCCGCGCGGTCCGTGAACGACACGCGCTCGGGGTTGAAGAGGAAGACCTGGCGGATGTTGCCGCCAGGCTCGCCGCCGTCCTTGTTGTTGACCGGGTCGATGGTGCGCCACTCGTACGCAGGGCCGCCGGCCGCGACGATCGCGTCCGTGAACTTCTTCAGCGTCTGGTCGGCGGCGACCGTACCGTCGTTCTTCGCGCCGTTGTTGTCCTGGATCTCCTCCAGGGCGACGATGTCGGGCGAGGCCAGGTTGTCCACGACCGCCTTCGCGAGCGCGTCGAACTTCCCCTGCGGGTCGGACGGATCGAGGTTCTCGACGTTGTACGTCGCCACCGCCAGCTCGCCGCGCTGCTGCTTCTCGGTCGTCTCGCGCTCCAGGCCCCGGTCGGCGACCGTGCCGAGGGTACGGGCCGTGAGGGTGTAGCCGCCGAACTGGTTGAAGTCCAGCGGGCCCTCGGTCGTCCCGGTCAGCCAGTCGCCCACGTTCGCCTTCGGGAACGGCTGCTGGGCGATCGGCGTGAGCGACTGGATCTGGAGGCGGCCGGTGTTCTGGGAGGTGTACGAGCCGTAGACCGTGCCGCCGCGCCGGTTGTCGTTCTCGTGCGGCTTCACCGTCACCCACAGCTCGTGGTGCCTGCTGGTCGCGCCGACGACCCGGGAGGAGCCGATGCGGACGTTGGTGCCCTCCAGGGACTCGTAGTGGTCCAGGGCGTACGAACCCGGCTGGAGGGTGAGGCCGTTGATGGAACCGCCGGCCGCCGGGTCGCCCTCGGGGGCGTACGCGGAGGGGACCGAGCGGGCGGTGATGGTGGTGGGCGCGGGGAGCGGGTTGCCGGAGGAGGTGACGGTGACGGTGGGCCTGGTGATCTGTGTGAGCGACTGGTTGCCGGAGGACGTGCCGCCAGGGACGTACTCGGTGACCGTGCCGGAGACGGTGACCGCGTCACCGACGGCGACGGTCGGGACGGAGCCGGTGTAGACGAAGACGCCCTCGCTGGTGGCAGGGTTGTCGTCGCCCTGCGGGTCCTGGAACCAGAAGCCGCGCGAGCCGTACGTCCGTACGCCGGTGACGATGCCGGACACTCCGCTGACCTGCTGCCCGGCCAGGGGGGATATGCGGGTGGTGCCCTGGATGTCGTGGATGCGTATCGCGGTGGCGGTGGCCTCGTCGGCCGTGGCGGTTGCCGTTCCGGCGGCGAGCAGCCCGGCGGCGAGGGCGGTGGCGACGACGGCCGAGACGGCGGCGGTTCTCGGCGCGGTTCTCGGCAGGGAGGAAGGCATCACTGGGCTCCGATGAGGTCGTGGGAGGTACTGAGCGGTAGCTCTACGCGCGTCAATCTCTTGGCTGAGCACCGCACTTGTCAAGGGTTCACGGATGTACGGGCTTTGACCGGTACATGAACTGCCAGGCATGCGCCCGAATGCGTCTACGCTGGGGGCCGCCCGACCCCCACGTACGCGCCGAGGAGAGACCCCAGATGTCGGACCGCCCCACCCTGCCGCCGGTGCGGCTGCCCTCGGACGCGGAGCTGGCGCGGGACGCGCTCGTCACCCCCTTGCTGGCCAGGGCCGTCCGGCTCGCCCGCTGGGCCGGGCCGCAGACCCGGGTCGGCGCCGGCGGCGAGCTCGTCGAGGAGCAGCTGCCGGCCGCCGCCGAGGCGCTCGGGCTCACGCCGGACGACGACGGCGCGGCGTACGCGAGCGAGGCGTGGCGGGTCGCCGTCGACACCGGGCTCGTCGTGGTCGACGACCCGCAGGACGGCGAGGGCGACGAGGACGGCGGCGACGGCGACGGTGGCCTTGTCGAGGCGGGCGGGCAGCTCGCGCTGGTCACCGGCGGGGCGCCGCAGGACGTCCTGGCGCTGTGGCTGGACGCCCTGGAGACGGCGCTCGCCGACGCGACCGCGCCGCTGCTCGACGACCTCGCGGACGTACTCGACGAGGACGGCGACCTCGACTTCGAGTCGCTGGACTGGGACCCGCAGCGGGAGGCCGAGTTCCTCGACGGCGTCCTCGGCAACCTGTACCTCCTGACCGTCACGGAGGGCGGCGCCGGTGACGCGCCGGTGCCGCTGCCCGCGCTCGCCGCGTCGATGATCGTGCCCGACGACATGGGCGAGCCGACCGACGACATCCTGGAGCAGGTGTCCGAGGCGATGATGCGGCTGGACGACCAGTTCCGGGTGCTGGAGCCGATCGGGCTGGTCGAGTACCAGCCGGTCGACGAGGCGCTGATGGCGGAGGAGGGCGACTCGGAGCCGGTCGCGATGGGCGACGACGAGGACGTGTCGCGGTACGGGATGGTGAAGTTGACCCCTCTCGGGCTGTACGGCGTCCGCGCCCGGATGCTGGAGGCCGGCCTGGACGCGCCGGCCGTCGGTGACCTCACCGACAAGGGTGCGGACGCGCTGCTGGACGGGGTGGCCCACTACCCGGAGGCGTCGGCGCGCGCCGAGACGCAACGGTGGCTGGCCCGCCGCGAGCCGCTGCCCGCGGCGCGCGAGCTGCTCGCAGCGGCGAAGGGCACGGACGCCGGCTCGCCGCTGCGCCGGCTCCACTGCCAGCAGGCGCTGTCGCTGGTGGGCGCGGACGCGGAACCCGCCGTACGGGAGGTCCTGGACGACCCGGAGCTGGGCGGCCTCGCGCGGGTCTGGCTCGCGGAGCGGGGCGCGGCGGACGTGCCGGCGCCGCCGGAGCCCATGATCTTCTGGCTGGCCGTCGACACGATCGCGGCGCAGCTGGACGCGGCGGGCGGCGGCGACCTGGACGAACTCCAGGAACTGGTGGAGGGCCTGACGAGCCAGCACAGCGGCTTCTTCGACGCGGCGTGGCGGGTGCAGCACCCGGCGACGCCGGAGGTGCTGGAGGCGATGGGGCGGCTGCACCGGGACAAGCGGGTGGCGAAGGAGGCCCGCAAAGCCGCGTTCAAGGCCCGCTCGCGGACGGGCGACTGACGGCGGCTCGCGCCCCCGTGGCCCCGGTCTGTCACCCGGGGGGTGCGCGGGTCCGGCCTGGATGTCCCGGCTCGGACTCCTCTCCCCGTCGACTGGGTGCCCCGGGCCGGTCGGATACGTACGCCGCCGGCCTTCCAGCACCGGCCCGCCGGCCTCCGCCGCAGCCGGGAGGGAAGAGACGCCGGCCGCGAAGGACGATCCCCGCCCACCCGTCCTGTGCTCATCGGCGCCCGGGCGCAGCCCTCCTGATCACTGCCGCCGGAGTGGTCGTGGCCGCGCGCAGAGGTTGCGCCATCTGACCCGTGCCCGGTGGGTCAGGTGCGGAGGTGGGACGCGCCGTTGAGGTCGAGGATGGTGCCGGAGGACCATTCAGCGGCCGGGGAGGCGAGCCAGAGGACCGCCGCGGCTATCTCCTCCGCGGTGCCCACCCGGCCGAAGGGGCTCTGGGCGCGGATCGTGTCGCCTTCCGGGCCGGTCAGGCGGGGCGTGACGCGTTCGGTGGCGAAGAAGCCGGGAGCGACCGAGGCCACGGCGATGCCGTGCGGTGCGAGGGACACCGCGAGGGACTGGCCCAGGGCGTGGACGGCCGCTTTGGTGGCGCCGTAGGCGGGGTGGTCCGGTTCGCCGCGGAAGGCGCCCCGGGAACCGACGTTGACGATGCGTCCGCCGGTGCCCTGGTCGATCATGCGGCGCGCGGCCAGGTGGCTGAGGTTGGCGGTGGCGAGCAGGTTGACGGCGACGTGCTGTTGCCAGATCCGTACCCACTCCTCGTACGGGGTCTCGGGAAGCGGGTGCGGGGTGTTCACGGCCGCGTTGTTGACGAGGACGTCCAGGCCGCCGAGCGCGGAGGCGGCGGTGTCCGCGACGCGGACGGCCTCCGACGGGTCGGTGAGGTCACCGCCCACGAGGGCGTGGCCCGTGCCCGGGAGGGCGTCGAGGGTCGCGCGTGCTTCGTCGGCGCGGGAGCCGTAGTGCACCGCGACCCGGTCGCCGTTCGCGGCGAAGGCCTGCGCGACGGCGCGGCCGAGGCCCCGGGAGGCGCCGCTGACGAGGACGCGACGGCCGGTGGCGGGGAGGTTCATGGGGCGACGACTCTCTGTTCGGGAAAGGTGCGTGAGGCCATACGTCGCGCCCGGGACGGGCCGGTGGTGCGGCCCGCGCCGGGCGCCGACGACGAGGCGGCCCGGGCCCGGCTGGACGGCCTCGTCGCGGACGGGCGCTAGGTGGAGGACGTCTACGGAGCGGTCCTACAGGGCCTGGGCGGCCGGCTTGACCATGCCCCGCACGGTCCGCGACTTCACGAACTGGCCCATCGCGGTCATCTCCCACTCACCCGAGAACTGCTTGACGAGCTTGGCCATCATGACGCCCGTCTGCGGCTCGGCGGAGGTCAGGTCGAAGCGGACCAGTTCCTCGCCGGTCGCCGCGTCCATCAGGCGGCAGTACGCCTTGGCGACCTCGGTGAACTTCTGTCCGGAGAAGGAGTTCACGGTGAAGACCAGTCCGGTGGCGTCGGCCGGGAGCCGGCCCAGGTCGACCACGATCACCTCGTCGTCGCCCGCGCCCTCACCCGTCAGGTTGTCGCCGGAGTGCTTGATCGCTCCGCTCAGGATGGACAGCTTGCCGAAGTAGCAGCTGTCCAGGTGGTTGCGCTGGGGGCCGTACGCGATGACGGAGGCGTCCAGGTCGATGTCCTTGCCGCGGAACGCGGGCTCCCAGCCGAGGCCCATCTTGACCTGGGAGAGCAGGGGGCGGCCGCCCTTGACGAGGGAGACGGTCTGGTTCTTCTGGAGATTGACCCGGCCCTTGTCGAGGTTGATCTTCCCGGGGGCGGCGGCCGGGGCCATGGTGGGAGGGGCCGGGGGCGCGGGCGGCGCGGCCTGAGCGGCGGGCGTCACCGGAGCGGGAGTGGGAGTGGGCGCCGGGGCGGCCTGCGCCGGTTCCTCGTCGACCGAGACGCCGAAGTCGGTGGCGATGCCGGCCAGCCCGTTGGCGTACCCCTGCCCGACGGCGCGGGCCTTCCAGGCGCCGCCCCTGAGGTAGACCTCGACCACGACCAGTGCGGTCTCCGTGCCGAGCCGCGGCGGGGTGAACGTGGCGAGCGCGCTGCCGTCGTCAGCGTTGCGGATGGTCGCGGTGGGTTCGATGCCCTGGAACGTCTGCCCCGCGGCGTCCGGGCTCGCGGTGACGACGATCTTCTCGATGCCGGGCGGCACCGCGGCCGTGTCCACGATGATCGCGTCGGGTGCCGTGCCGCCGCCCGACCGGTACGTCACGCCGGGGCCGGACGGCTGGTTGTAGAAGATGAAGTCGTCGTCGGAGCGCACCTTGCCGTCGGCGGTGAGCAGCAGGCCCGATACGTCGAGCCGCACGGGCGCGGCGACGTCCACCGCCACACGGGTGACGGGAAGCGGGATGTTCGAGCCGGGGGTCATAGCTGTCATGCCTGAGGTAACGACCGAGGCCGCTTTGCCGTTCCCTTACCTTGGGCCACTCCGGTTACGTGGTGATCGCGGGCGGGCCTAGTACGGCCACTGCGGCGGGTTGGTGCAGAAGTGGCCGCCCAGGTGGGCGTGGTCCGGGTTGGCGTCGTCCAGTTCGCCCTGTTCGGCGATGAGCTTCTCGGCGTACTGCTCGGAGTCGTCCCGCGGCTCGTAGCCGAGCGCCCGGGCGGTGGAGAGGTCCCACCACAGGCGGGTGTTGGCGGACGAGCCGTACACCACGGTGTGCTTCACGTCCTCGGCGGTGAGGGCGGCGTGGAAGAGGCGGGCGCAGTCGCCGGGGCTCATCCAGACCGACAGCATCCGCACGGAGGTGGGCTCCATGAAGCAGGAGCCGATGCGTACGGAGACGGTCTCGATGCCGTGCAGGTCCCAGTAGAGCTGGGCCAGGTCCTCGCCGAAGCACTTGGACAGCCCGTAGTACGTGTCGGGGCGGCGCGGGGTGTCGACCGGGATGAGCGGGTCGCCCTCGTGGGGGCGCGGCGTGAAGCCGACCGCGTGGTTGCTGGACGCGAACAGCATCCGGCGCACGCCTTGCTCGCGGGCCGCCTCGTACAGGTTGTACGTGCCTTCGATGTTGGCGCGCAGGATCTTCTCGAAGGGGGCTTCCAGGGAGATGCCCGCCAGGTGGATGATCGCGTCGACGCCCCGTACGGCCTCGCGCAGCGCCTCCTTGTCGGCGAGGTCGGCGGTGATCGCGTCCGGTTCGCCCTCGATGGGGGTGGCGTCGAAGAGGCGCAGCTCGTATCCGTACGCGGGCAGCAGCCCCCGCATCAGGGTGCCGAGGCCGCCGGCGGCTCCGGTGAGCAGGACCGTACGGGGAGCGGGCATGGGCGGATCTCCTTGCTGGGGCTCATGTACATAGGTCGCATTCACATGCGTGGACACGCTAGAGAGGGACTCCGAACACCGTCAAGTGTGGTGGCGGGCGGTCGACTCTGCCTGTGAATTGCGGTTTTCTGCCAACTTTTCGGCAGGCCTCCGCCTTGACCGGCCCAAGGGGGCCGGTCTAGCGTGGTCGTGTTCATGGATGTGGATACCGATCATAGTTGTGTACGACGTCTTGCCCAGGGAGCGCCCGTGACCCCAGCCCCGCTCGCCGGCCGACTCGACGGCCTGCTCTTCTTCCCCGTCACCGCCTACGGACCCGACGGCGCGCTCGCCCTGGACGCGTTCCGCGCGCACGTGCGCGCCGGGGTCGAGGCCGGTGCCGGCGCGGTGTTCGCCTGCTGCGGCACGGGGGAGTTCCACGCCCTCACGCCCGAGGAGTTCCACGCCTGCGTGGCGGCCGCCGTCGAGGAGACCGCCGGGCGGGTGCCGGTCGTGGCCGGCGCCGGGTACGGCACGGCGCTCGCGATCCAGTACGCGAAGCTCGCCGAGGAGGCGGGCGCCGACGGGCTGCTCGCCATGCCGCCCTACCTCGTCGTCGCCGACCAGGAGGGGCTGCTGCGCCACTACACCGCCCTGGCCGGGGCCACCGGGCTCGACGTCATCGTCTACCAGCGGGACAACGCGATCCTCACACCGGAGACGGTCGTCGAACTCGCCCGTGTCGACGGCGTCATCGGCCTCAAGGACGGCCACGGCGACCTGGACCTGATGCAGCGCGTCGTCAGCGCCGTACGCTCCGAAGGGCTGGACCTGCTGTACTTCAACGGCCTGCCCACCGCCGAACTCACCGGCCTCGCCTACCGGGGCATCGGCGTCTCGCTCTACTCCTCCGCCGTCTTCTGCTTCGCGCCCGACATCGCCCTCGCCTTCCACCGCGCGCTGAACAGCGGCGACGACGCGACCGCGAACCGGCTCATCGACGGCTTCTACCGGCCGCTGGTCGAACTGCGCGCCCAGGGCCGGGGATACGCCGTCTCGCTGGTCAAGGCGGCCGTCCGGATGGGCGGCCTGGACGTCGGCGAGGTCCGCCCGCCGCTCAGCGAACCGGCGCCCGCCCACATCAAGGAACTCGCCGGGATCGTCGAGCGAGGCCGCGCCCTGCTGGGGGACCAGCGGTGAGGACCTCCGCCTTCGTCTACCCCTGGGACGTCATCGGCGACCCGGACGCCGCCGCGCGGATCGCGGACCTCGGCGTCGAGCAGGTCACCCTCGCCTCCGCGTACCACTCCACCCGCGCCCTGACCCCGCGTCACCCGGCCCACCGCCTCGTCACCGCCGAGTACGCCGCCGTCCTCTACCCGCCGGACCGCTCCCGCTGGGCCGGGCGGGACCTGGCGCCGTACGAGGCGGGGGACTGGGCACCCGGCGACGCGTACGGGGCGGCCGCCCTGGCGCTGGAGGCCGCCGGGCTGGACGTCCACAGCTGGGTCGTCCTCGCGCACAGCTCCCGCCTCGGCGCCGAGCACCCCGGCACCTCGGTGGTCAACGCCTACGGCGACCGCTACCCGTGGGCGCCCTGCGTCGCCCGCCCCGAGGTGCGGGCCTATCTGGTGGACCTGGCCGCCGAGGCGGCGGTACGCCCCGGGGCGCGCGGCACCGAACTGGAGTCGTGCGGCTGGTACGGGATGGCCCACCTGCACGCCCACGACAAGATCGCGGGCGTCGTCCTCGGGGACGCCGCGCAGTACCTGATGTCCCTGTGCTTCTGCGCCGCGTGCCGCGAAGGGTACGCGGGGCAGGGCGCCGACCCGGACGAGCTGGCCGCGTGCGTGCGCCGCGCCCTGGAGCCGGTGTGGAGCGCGGGCGGCTCGGCCGACGCGGGGTGGCCCGCCGTGGAGAAGCTGCTGGGTGCCGGCCTCGCCGCGGCCACCCTCGCGTGGCGCGCCCACGCCGCCCGGGCCCTCCAGGAGGCCGCCGTCGCGGCGGTACGGGCGGCCGCCCACCCGGCGTTCCGGATCCTGCTGCACGCCGACCCCGCCCCGTACCGCACGGGCGCCAACCCCGGGGTGGACCCGGCGCACATCCTGTCCGTCGCGGACGGCGTCGTCCTGCCCTGCACGGGCGGCGGCGCGGACACGGTGCTGCCCCCGTTCGCCGCCCACGCGCGCGTGGACACCGTCCTGGCGGCCAACCTCACGGTGGTGACCGGCATGGGAGGGTCCCCGTCCACCCTCGCCGCCGACGCCGCCCACGCCCGGGAACTGGGCGCCACCGAACTGCGCCTGTACCACGCGGGCCTCGCCTCCGACCAGGACCTGGCGACGGTCAGGGAGGCGCTGCTCGCCCTGCGGTGACACGCGGGTCCATGCGTGCCCTGGCCCGGCACCGTCGGCTCAGACGGCGACGACGTGCACATCCGCCGGGTTCAGCACCGCCAGGTAGGCGGCCATGTCGTCCGGGTCGCTGGTGAAGACCACCGCGCTGCCGTGCTTGGCGGCGGCCAGCGCCACCCAGGCGTCCACGGCGTCCGGCCGCTTCTTGGGCGGCAGGGCCGCTTCACCCAGTGCGGTGCCCACCCGCCGCCAGTCCATGAGGTCGGGGCCGGAACTGCAGGCGATGCACTCCGGCAGCCCCGCTCTCGTTTCCCGCATCGCTGGTTCCGAGTTCCTCGCCTGCGGTACCGAGCAGTCCTTGAGGATGCCGGCCAGCGCGTGCACCAGGGCCGGCTGGGGGCGCCACACCTGCGCCAGGACCGGCCCCAGCACCAAGGCGCGATGCGGTGTCGCCTTCAGGCCCTCGTGCAGCCGGACCGCCTTGGTCTTCCGATCGGCGAGCGCGATCAGCATCCCCGTGTCGTACACCGGGACTCTCGCGCTCACGCGGCGTGCCCAGGGCGGGCCCCGTCCTGATGGGCTCCGTAGACCAGGTCGAGCGCGGTTTCCACTTCCCGCTGCTCACTGTCAGTGAGCTCCCCGGCCGCGACCTCCCGCCCTCCCGGAAGCGCCGCCGCCTCCGCCTCCGCCGCCGCGATGAGCGAGTCCACCCCGGCGAACTGTTCCTCTATGGCTTCGCTTTCCGCCATCTGCCGCGTCGCGGCATGCACCAGGTACGCCGAGACGTCCATGCCCGCGCGCTCGGCGTGCCGCTTGATGCGTACCGCCTGCTCCTGCTCGAGGCTGATGCTGATCCTGGTCTTTGCCACCACCCCAGCGTATGACGCGTAATACGCCTGGTCAAACGAGCCTTCGCTGGTCGGGGCCGTCGGAGTCCCCACGAGTTTTGTCATAAGCGTTGACGAACGCGCGCCACCGCCCTAGCTTCATCGCGTCGTACTTCGTACGTCATATATGAGACGCGATACGCGAGATATGAGAGCCCGCCCTTATGGCCTTCGCCGCCGCCCCCAGTCCCATCCCCTCCCGCACCCAGTACGTCCTGGAGGCGATCAAGCACGCGATCCTCACCGGGCAACTGCCCCCGGGCAAAGCCCTGGTGGAGACCGAACTGGCCGCGCAGTACGGGGTGTCCAAGACCCCCGTACGGGAAGCCCTGAAGACCCTCGCCGGGACCGGCCTCGTCGTCATGAGCCAGTACAAGGGCGCCACCGTCCGCACCGTCGACGCCGCCATGGCGCGCGAGGTCTACGACGTACGCCTGCTCCTCGAGCCCGAGGCGCTGCGCCGCACCATCGGCCGCGGCGCGTCGCTCGACGCCGCCGGCCAGGCGCTCGCCGACGCCGACGGGGCGGCCGACCAGGCCGAACGCTCCCTCGCCAACCGGGAGTTCCACCGCGCCCTCTACCTGCCCTGCGGCAACCCGCTGCTCGCCAGGATGCTCGACGAGGTGCGCGACCAGGCCGCGCTCGTGTCCACCGTCGCCTGGAGCGCCCAGCCCTCCTGGCGGCACGAGGCCGAGGAGCACCGGCAGATCCTGAGCCTGGCGCTGGCCGGGGACGCCGAGGGCGCCGCGCGCGCCCTGCACGACCACATCGCCTCGTTCGTCGCACGCGCCTTCCCCGGCGACGACGACGCCCAGTGACCAACGCCCAGTGACCACGGAAAAGGACAGCCGTATGGACCACGCATCGCTGAGGGCGGCTCTCGCGGACGTCGTCGCGATCCCCGTGACACCCTTCGGCGCCGACGGCGGCGTCGAACGCGACACCTACCGCGCCGTGCTGCGCCGGATGCTCGACGGCGGCGTACGGGCTGTCACCCCCAATGGCAACACCGGCGAGTTCTACGCCCTCACCCCCCAGGAGCGGGTCCTGATGACCGAGTTGACCGTCGAGGAGACCGGCGACCGCGCCGCCGTCCTCGTCGGCGTCGGACACGACCTGCCGACCGCGACCGCCGCCGCCCGGCACGCCCGCGACCTCGGCGCCGGCATGGTCATGGTCCACCAGCCCGTGCACCCGTACGTCTCGCGCGACGGCTGGATCGCGTACCACCGCGAGATCGCCGACGCCGTCCCCGAGCTGGGCGTCGTGCCGTACATCCGCAACCCGCTCCTCGACGGCGCCACCATCGCCCGGCTCGGCGAGCTGTGCCCCAACGTCATCGGCGTCAAGTACGCCGTGCCCGACGCCGCCCGCTTCGGCGCCGTCGCCCGCGACGCCGGGCTCGACCGGTTCGTGTGGATCGCCGGCCTCGCCGAGCTGTACGCGCCCGCCTACTGGGCCATGGGCGCCACCGGCTTCACCTCCGGGCTGGTCAACGTCGCCCCGGCCGTCTCGCTCGCCATGCTGGAGGCGCTGCGCGCCGGGGACCAGCAGGCCGCCGCGAAGGTGTGGGAGCAGATCCGCCCCTTCGAGGACCTGCGCGCCGCCGACCAGTCCGCCGACAACGTCACGGTCGTCAAGGAGGCGCTGGACGCCCTCGGCCTGTGCCGCCGCGACGTGCGCCCGCCGAGCCGCCTGCTCCCCGAGGCGCGCCGCGCCGAGATCGCCGCGATGGTCGGGAGCTGGTCCATATGAAGCCGGAAGAGCTCCGCAGCCACCAGTGGTACGGGACCGACGGCCTGCGCTCGTTCAGCCACCGCGCCCGCACCCGCCAGCTCGGCTACCTCCCCGAGGAGCACCTGGGCAAGCCGGTCATCGCGATCCTCAACACCTGGTCCGACATCAACCCCTGTCACGTCCACCTGCGTGACCGGGCGCAGGCCGTGAAGCGGGGGGTGTGGCAGGCCGGGGGCTTCCCGCTGGAGTTCCCGGTCGCCACGCTCTCGGAGACGTTCCAGAAGCCGACGCCGATGCTCTACCGCAATCTCCTGGCGATGGAGACGGAGGAGTTGCTGCGCTCGTACCCGGTCGACGGGGCGGTGCTGATGGGCGGCTGCGACAAGTCGACACCGGCGCTGCTGATGGGCGCGGCCTCCGCCGACCTGCCCGCCGTCTTCGTACCGGCCGGGCCGATGTTGCCGGGCCACTGGCGCGGTGAGGTCCTCGGCTCCGGCACGGACATGTGGAAGTACTGGGACGACAAGCGCGCCGGGCTCATCGGCGACTGCGAGATGGCCGAGCTGGAGAACGGACTCGCCCGCTCGCCCGGCCACTGCATGACCATGGGCACCGCCTCCACGCTGACGGCCGCCGCCGAGGCGCTGGGCGTCACCATGCCGGGCGCCTCCTCGGTCCCGGCCGTCGACTCCGGGCACGACCGGATGGCCGCCGCCTCCGGGATGCGGATCGTCGAGCTCGTACGCCAGGACCTGAGACTGTCCCGGATCCTGACGAGGGAGGCGTACGAGGACGCCGTGACGACCGTCCTCGGGCTGGGCGGGTCGACCAACGCCGTGATCCACCTGATCGCCATGGCGGGCCGCTCCGGAGTCGCGCTCACGCTCGACGACTTCGACCGGATCGCCCGGACCGTGCCGGTCCTCGCGAACCTCCGCCCGGGCGGGCGGTACCTGATGGAGGACTTCCACTTCGCCGGCGGACTGCCCGGGTTCCTCTCCCGCATCACCGACCTGCTGCACCTGGACCGGCCGACCGTCGCCCACGCCACCCTGCGCGAACAGCTCGACGGCGCGCTGGTGCACAACGACGACGTGATCCGGCCGCGCGACCGGGCGCTCGCCGACGAGGGCGGTGTCGCGGTCCTGCGCGGCAACCTCTGCCCCGACGGCGCCGTCATCAAGCACATCGCCGCCGAGCCGCACCTGCTCAAGCACACCGGGCCCGCCGTCGTCTTCGACGACTACCGGACCATGCAGCGCACCATCAACGACCCGGCCCTCGGCATCACCGCCGACCATGTGCTGGTGCTGCGCAACGCCGGGCCCAAGGGCGGCCCCGGGATGCCGGAGTACGGGATGCTCCCGATCCCCGACCACCTGCTCAAGCAGGGCGTCCGGGACATGGTGCGGATCTCCGACGCCCGGATGAGCGGCACCAGTTACGGCACGTGCGTGCTGCACGTCGCGCCCGAGTCGTACGTCGGCGGGCCCCTGGCCCTCGTCCGCACCGGCGACCTCATCACCCTCGACGTCGAGGCGCGCACGCTCCACCTGGACGTGGGCGACGAGGAGCTTCAGCGGCGCAGGGCGGAGTGGACCCCGCCGCCCGCCCGGTACGGGCGCGGCTACGGCGCCCTCTACAGCGAGCACATCACCCAGGCCGACACCGGCTGCGACTTCGCGTTCCTCGCCAGGGCCGGCGAGGTCCCGGACCCCTACGCGGGCTGAACCGCTTCCTCTCCTGACCGGAGTCGCCGTGTTCGGCATACCGAACACGATCCGGTAAGCGCTTCACCCCACGCAATGACGAACGGAGACATGTCATGGCCCAAGCCGCAGCCGTGGCGAAACACCCCCGGGCCGGCCGGCGCCGCACGGGGACCGGAGCCGAACCACGCCGCCTGCCGTACCTGCTGATCGCGCCCGCCGGGCTGCTGATGCTGGGCTTCATCGCCTACCCGGTACTGAGCGTCTTCTACTACAGCCTGCAGCACTACAACGTCACCAAGCCGTGGAAGAACGGCTACGCGGGCCTGGACAACTTCACCCGCGTCTTCACCGAGGACCCCCTCTTCTGGTCCACGCTCGGCTTCAGCGCCAAGTGGGTCATCGTCCAGGTCAGCCTCCAACTCGCCCTCGGGCTCGTACTGGCGCTGCTGGTCAACCAGACGTTCGTCGGCCGGGCCGTCGCCCGCGCCCTGGTCTTCTCGCCGTGGGCCGTCTCCGGCGTCCTGACCACCACCATCTGGATGCTGCTCTACAACCCCTCCACGGGCGTGAGCCGCTACCTCGCCGACATCGGCATCGGCTCGTACGGCACCTCCGTGCTGTCCGACACGGGCACCGTCTTCTGGGCGGCGGTCGTCGCCGAACTGTGGCGAGGAGTCCCCTTCTTCGCCATCCTCATCCTCGCCGACCTCCAGTCCATCCCCAGGGACCTGTACGAGGCGGCGTCGGTGGACGGGGCGGGCCGGCTGCGGCAGTTCTTCCACATCACGCTGCCCCACCTCAAGGACGCGATCATCCTCTCCACGCTGCTGCGCGGCGTCTGGGAGTTCAACAACGTCGACCTGCTCTACACCCTCACGGGCGGTGGCCCCGCCGGAGTCACCACGACGCTGCCCCTGATGATCGCGAACACCGGTATCGAGGGCCACGACTTCGGTTACGCCTCCGCGCTGACCACCGTCGCGTTCGTGATCCTCCTCTTCTGCTCGATCCTCTATCTGCGCCTGAGCAAGTTCGGAGGCGACCGCACATGACCGCCGCACTCGCGGAAAAGGGCACCCACGCGCGCGTGCCCACGCCCCAGCCGCCGCTGCCCCCGTCCGGGTCGCGCACACCGAAGCGGGAGCGCGCCTTCGACGACGTACCGCGCTGGCAGATCTACGTCCCCCTCGGGCTGTACTTGCTGTTCACGCTCGTCCCGTTCTACTGGATGCTGCTGTTCGCGCTGCGGCCCGCCGGGTCCACCTCGCTGGTGCCGTGGCCGCTGACCTTCGAGCACTTCGACAAGGTCTGGAACGAGCGCAGCTTCGGCGTCTTCTTCCAGAACAGCATGCTCGTCGGCGTCGCCACGCTGGTGACGACCACCCTCATCGCCCTGACCGGCGGGTACGCCCTGGCCCGGTTCAACTTCCGGATCAAGAACGGCTTCATGCTGGCGCTGCTGTGCTCCCAGTTCATCCCGGGCGCGCTGATGCTGGTCCCGCTGTTCGAGATCTTCCGCGAGCTTCGGATGATCAACTCGCTGGGCAGCGTCATCATCGCCGAGACGGTCTTCCAGCTGCCCCTGTCGATCATCCTGATCAGCGGGTTCATCAAGAACGTGCCGGTCTCCCTGGAGGAGGCCGCCTGGGTGGACGGCTGCTCCCGCTTCCGCGCCTTCTGCGCGGTCGTCCTGCCGCTGCTGCGGCCCGGGCTGATCGCGGTCGGCTCCTTCGCCTTCGTCCACAGCTGGAACCACTTCCTGTTCGCCCTGATGTTCCTCAGCCGGCAGGACAGGCAGACCATCCCCGTCGGCCTCAACACCCTCATCGGCTCGGACAGCGTCGACCTGGGCGCGCTGGCGGCGGGCGGGGTCGTCGCGGCCGTCCCCGTGGTGATCGTCTTCGCGTTCATCCAGAAGTGGCTCATCACCGGCTTCAGCGCCGGGGCGGTGAAGGGCTGACGCCCCGCGCCTCGGGCGACCCGGGCCGCCGCCCGGCCCCGGGGTGCCGCGCCCGGTCCTGGGCCCTGGCCGTACCGGCCGAAACCGAACGTCGAGGAGGACGACACATGAGAGCCGAGCCCGACAGCCGGCACCCGCATCCCGCGAGGCCCGGCCTCCGGCCCCGCCGGGCCGCGCGGACCGTCGGCACGGTCGCGCTGCTGACGGCCCTGGCGGCGCTGACGGCCCCTGCCGCCGTGCGGACGGACCCGGCCGCGTACGCCGGGCCCGTGGGCCCGCAGGGCGCCCCTGCCGCCGGGCGGGCGGACTCGGCCGCGTACGCGGGAACCGGCGCCCCGCACGACGCCCGCACCGCGCAGGCGGACCCGGCCGCGTACGCGGGAACCGGCGTCCGTACCGGTGCGCGTCCCGGGGGCGACCGCGCGGGGTCGGGCGAACGCCCGTCCGCCGGGCGGGACATCGGGCGCGAGGTGCTGGCGCCCCGGGACGGGTGGGCGGCCGAGGGCGCGGGCACCACCGGCGGGGCCGCCGCCGACACCGCGCACGACGTGACCGTACGCACCCGCGCCGAGCTGGTCCGGGCGCTGGACGGCGGCAGCGCCACGCCCAAGATCATCCGGATCGCCGGAACCATCGACGCCAACACCGACGACCACGGCCGCCGCCTCACCTGCGCGGACTACGCCACCGGCGGCTACGACCTGGCCGCCTACCTCGCCGCGTACGACCCGCGCACCTGGGGCGGGGCCAAGCCGGCGGGTCCGCAGGAGGACGCCCGCAAGGCGTCCGCCGCCCGGCAGGCCGCCCGCGTCGAGCTCGCGGTCGGGTCGAATACCACGATCGTCGGGGTGGGCGCCGACGCCGTACTCAAAGGCGCGAGCCTCCAGGTGAAGGACGCGGACAACGTCATCATCCGCAACCTCGAACTGCGCGACGCCTACGACTGCTTCCCGGCCTGGCAGCCCAACACCGGCGGACTCGGCGACTGGAAGAGCGCGTACGACACCCTATGGCTGCGTGGCGCCACCCACGTGTGGATCGACCACGTCACGGCGAGCGACAAGGGCCACCCCGACGACCGGGAGCCCACCCACTTCGGCCGCAACCACCTCCGCCACGACGGCCTGCTGGACATCACCAATGGCTCCGACCTGATAACCGTCTCCTGGAGCCGGTTCGCCGACCACGACAAGGCGATGCTCATCGGCAACGGCGACAACGTCACCACCGACCGGGGCAAGCTGCGCGTCACCCTCCACCACAACCGGTTCGAGTCGATCGTCCAGCGCGCCCCGCGTGTCCGCTTCGGACAGGTCCACCTCTACAACAACCGTTACGACATTCCCGAGGGCGGCCGGTACCGCTACTCCCTCGGCGTCTCCACCGAGTCGCGCATCGTCGCCGAGAACAACTCCTTCACCACCCCCGGCCACATCGAGGCCGCCGACCTGGTCAAGAGCTGGAACGGCACCGCCCTGCAGCAGACCGGCACCGAGTTCAACGGCTTCCCGGTCGACCTGCTCGCCATCCACAACGCCTACAACTCCGGCAGCGAACGCGACCTCACCCCCGACGCCGGCTGGACCCCCACCCTCCACGGACGGGTCGACACCGCGCGCCAGGCGGCACAGGACGTGGCGCGCGGCGCCGGCGCCGGGAGGCTCCCATGACCGCCGGCCCGATCCCGGTCGTCCTCGCCGGCGCCCGCGGCCACGGCCGCTGGCACCTGGACAACATCCGGCGCCTCCAACAGCAGGGCCTGGTCCGGCTCGCGGGCGTCTGCGAGCTGCGGCCGCTCGACCCCCACGAACTCGACGGTTTCGACAGTCCGGCCCAGTCCGCCGACTTCGCGGCCCTCCTGGACGCCACCGGCGCCCGTATCGCCGTCATCTGCACGCCCATCGACACCCACACCCCGCTGGCGCTCACCGCCGCCCGGCGCGGGGCGCACATCCTGCTGGAGAAGCCGCCCGCGCCCTCCTACGCGGAGTTCCGGCGCATGGCCGACGGGGTACGGGAGGCCGGCGCCGCCTGCCAGATCGGCTTCCAGTCGCTCGGCTCGCACGCCCTGCCCGCCATCGCCGACCTCATCGCGGGCGGCGCCATCGGCGAGGTCACGGGCATCGGGGCGGCCGGTGCATGGGCCAGGGACGAGGCGTACTTCCGGCGCTCCCCATGGGCCGGGAAACGCCGCCTCGACGACGGCACCGACGTGGTCGACGGCGTCCTCACCAATCCGCTCGCACACGCCGTGGCCACCGCCCTCGCCCTCGACGGCAGCGCCCGCGCCGACGACGTGACGGGCATCGAACTCGAACTCGCGCGGGCCAACGACATCGAGGCCGACGACACCTCCTGCGTACGGATCACCACGGCACGCGGCACGCCCGTCACCGTCGCCGTGACGCTCTGCGCCGAACAGCCGGGAGAGCCGTACGTCGTCGTCCACGGCAGCCACGGCCGCATCACGCTCTGGTACAAGCAGGACCGGGTCCTGGTGCAGCGGGCCGGACACGGCCCCATGGAGACCGTCCACGGCCGGACGGACCTGCTGGAGAACCTGATCGCGCACGTACGCGACGGCGAGAACCTGCTCGTACCGCCGGACCGCACCGACGCCTTCATGCGGCTCGTCGAAGCCGTACGCACCGCCCCCGAACCGCGCCGGCTGCCCGAGGGGAGCTGGTACGCGGACGGCGACCGCCGTGTGGTCAAGGGCATCGACGGGCTCGTCCACGCCAGCGCCGACACCCTCTCCCTCTTCTCCGAACTGGAGAGCTCCCCATGAACCTCCTCCTGCGCTGCGCGGGACGCCCCGTCGGCCGCTATCTCACCCGGCCCGACCTCGCGGCCCGCCTCTCCCCGCGCCCGTACCTCCACCCCGTCACCACCCTCAAGGGCACCCCCGTCACCGAGGAGCGGCCCGAGGACCACCTCCACCACCTCGGCGTCTCGGTCGCCGTCCCGGACGTGGCGGGCCACAACTTCTGGGGCGGGCGCACCTTCGTACGCGACCAGGGACCGACCGAGCTGGACAACCACGGCGTCCAGCTCCACGACGGCTGGAAGCTGCGCGACCCGGACGGGTTCGTCGAGGACCTGTCCTGGCGCGCCGGCGGCCGGGAGCTGCTGCGCGAACGCCGCACCGTCGCCGCCACCGAACTGGCCTCCACCGCCTGGGCGCTGGACTTCACCTTCTCGCTCACCAACCCCGGCCCCGAAACCCTCTCCATAGGGTCCCCCGCCACGAACGGCCGCCATGGCGCCGGTTACGGAGGCTTCTTCTGGCGCGCCCCCAAGGAGGCCGCCCCGCCCGCCGCCTTCACCGAGGACGCGGACGGGGAAGCAACCGTGCACGGGCGGACCGCCGACTGGCTGGCCCTTATGGGCACGGACTGGACGCTCGTCTTCGCCGGCGCCACCGACGAAACACGGCGCGACCCCTGGTTCGTCCGCACCGGGGAGTACCCCGGCGTCGGCTCCGCCCTCGCCTGGGAGGAGCGCCTGGACATCGCGGCGGGCGACACCGTCGTGCGCCGCGTGGTGACCGTCGTCGCCGACGGCGCCCTGGACCGGGGCGAAGCCGCCGCCCTCGTACGAAAGGCCCTGTCATGACACCACCGGTATGGGCGGCCGACCTCGGCGACGGGACCTACCGCAACCCGATCCTGAACGCCGACTGGTCCGACCCGGACGTCGTCGCCGTCGGCGAGGACTTCTACCTCACCGCCTCCAGCTTCGGCCGCGCCCCCGGGCTGCCCCTGCTGCACTCCCGCGACCTGGTCAACTGGTCGCTCATCGGGCACGCCCTGGAGCGGCTGGAGTCGGCCGCCGACTTCGCCGTGCCCCGCCACGACTGCGGCGTGTGGGCGCCGTCCCTGCGCCACGCCGACGGCCGCTTCTGGATCTTCTGGGGCGACCCGGACCACGGCATCTATCAGGTGCACGCCGAGCACATCCGGGGCCCGTGGAGCGAGCCGCACCTGCTGAAGGCCGGCAAGGGGCTCATCGACGCCTGCCCCCTGTGGGACGAGGAGACCGGCGAGGCCTACCTGGTGCACGCCTGGGCCAAGTCCCGGTCAGGGGTGAAGAACCGGCTCACCGGCCACCGGATGAGCCGCGACGGCCGCACCCTCCTCGACGAGGGCAAGGTCATCGTCGACGGGGACCGCATCCCCGGCTGGTTCACCCTGGAGGGGCCCAAGCTGTACCGGCACGGCGGCTGGTTCTGGATCCTCGCCCCGGCCGGGGGAGTGGAGACCGGCTGGCAGGGCGCCTTCCGGGCGCGGGACTTCTTCGGCCCGTACGAGGAGAAGGTCGTCCTCGCGCAGGGCTCCACCGACGTCAACGGCCCCCACCAGGGCGGCTGGGTGCGCACGGCGGCGGGCGAGGACTGGTTCCTGCACTTCCAGGCGCGCGGGGCGTACGGGCGCGTCGTCCACCTCCAGCCGATGGCGTGGGACGCCGACGGCTGGCCCGTGCTCGGTGACGGCGGCGAGCCCGTGCGCGTCCACCGCAAACCGGCCGCCCCGCCGCAGCCCGTGGAGGCGCCCGCGACGGACGACGCGTTCCCGGGCGGGCGGTACGGGCGGCAGTGGCAGTGGACCGCCAACCCGGGTGCGGGCTGGACGGTGGAACACGGCGGTGACGGGCTGCGGCTGGCCTGCGTACGGACCGCCGACGCCCACGCCCACGACCTGCGCCTCCTGCCGAACGTCCTCACCCAGCGGCTGCCCGCCGAGACGTTCACCGTGGAGGTGGCCCTGGTACTGGACTCCACCGAGGCCGGTGCCCGTGCGGGGCTCGCCGTCCTGGGCGACGCCTTCTCGTGGATCGGGCTGGAGCGGGGCGCGGACGGCCGCGTCCGGCTGGTCCACCGGTTCGCCGAGGCGGTCGCCGAGCGGGAGCGGGACGCGGCCCACGCGCGCGTGGTGCCGGATTCCCGGGCGGGCGCACGGGTGCGGTTGCGCGTCGAGGTGTCGGCGGGCGCCCGCTGCCGGTTCTCGTACGACGCGGGGGAGGGGTGGCAGGCCTCGGGGCCGGTCTTCGCCGCCACGCCCTGGCGCTGGGTCGGCGCCCTGCTCGGCCTGTTCGCGGTGGCCCCCGAGGGACAGGGGAGCGCCGGGACGGCCACGTTCACCGAGTTCCACGTCAACTGACCGATTACGTACACCGATGGGAGCCGCCATGCCGTACCGCCATAGCAAGCGCTTGCCAGGCAGGGTCCTGGCAGCGGTCACCGCCCTCGTGGCCACGCTCGGCCTGGGCGTCGTCGCCCCGGCCGCCGGGGCCGCGCCTGTGACCCGGGAGAGCCTGGAGACCCAGGAGACCCAGGAGGCCCAGGACATCCAGGAGGCCCAGGAGGTCACCACTGCCGCCGCACGCGGCAAGTGGACCGACCAGCCGCATGGATTCGCCTCCCTCGCCGGCGGGACCACCGGTGGCAAGGGCGGCAAGGTCGTCACCGTCCGTACCCAGGCCGACCTGGCGAAGTACGCGGGCGCCGCCGAGCCCTACATCATCCGCGTCGCCGGCGCGATCGACGTGGAGCCCTTCGGGTCCTCGATCACCGTCGCCTCCGACAAGACCATCGTCGGCGTGGGCACGAGCGGCGAGATCGTCCACGGCGAGCTCCAGCTCAAGCCCGGCACCCACAACGTCATCATCCGCAACCTCACCATCCGCGACTCGTACGTCGAGGGCGACTGGGACGGCAAGACCACCGACTTCGACGCCATCCAGATGGACTCCGTCCACCACGTCTGGATCGACCACAACCGCTTCACGCGCATGGGCGACGGGCTGCTCGACGTCCGCAAGGACAGCCAGTACGTCACCGTCTCGTACAACCGCTTCGACACCCACAACAAGGCGTTCGGCATCGGGTGGACGGAGAACGTCACCACCCAGATCACCATCGACCACAACTGGTTCAGCGGCACCAAGCAGCGCAACCCGTCCGCCGACAACTGCGCCTACGCCCACCTCTACAACAACTACCTGTCCGCCCAGGTCGCGGACGGCGACCCGGTCTGGTCGTACGGCAACTGGGCGCGCGGCAGGACCCGGATGGTCATCGAGAACAGCTACTACGAGGACGTCCAGCACCCCTACCAGGCGGACCCCACCGCGGAGTTGGTGGAGCGCGGGTCCATCCTGCGGGGGACGACGGGCCGCCACGACGAGTGGGGTACCGCCTTCGAACCGCGTGACTTCTACGCGTACCGGCTCGACCCGGCCGCCGCCGTACCCGCCCTGGTGAAGCGTTTCTCCGGGCCGCAGAGGACGATCGGCACGGACGTGGTGCTGGATGTTCCCGCCGCGTACCCCTCCGTCCAGGCCGCCGTCGACGCCGTCCCGGCGGGCAACGACGGGCTCGTCACGGTGCGGATCGCGCCCGGGACGTACCGCGAGAAGGTCCGTATCCCCGCCGACAAGCCCAGGATCGCCTTGCAGGGCACGGGCGCCGGCCGGGACGACACCGTGATCGTGTACGACACGCCGAACGCGTACGGAGGGTCCAACGCCAGCGCCACCGTCCTGATCGCCGCCTCCGACGTCACCGCCCGCAACCTCACCTTCGTCAACGACTTCGACGAGGCGGCGGTCGAGCTGAACGCCGAGCAGGCGCTGGCGATGAAGACGACGGGCGACCGGATCGTCTTCGAGAACACCGCCTTCAAGGGCAACCAGGACACCCTGATGACCGACAGCCCCCGACTGGACGCCATCAGCCGGGTCTACATCCGCGACTCGTACATCGAGGGCGATGTCGACTTCGTCTACGGGCGGGCCACGACCGTCATCGAGCGTTCGCTGATCCGGGCGCTCAGCCGCGGCTCCGCCACCAACAACGGGTACGTCACCGCCGCCAGCACCTGGAAGGACAACCCGTACGGCTTCCTGATCACCGGGTCCCGGATCGTCAGCGACGCCCCGGCCGGTTCCTTCCACCTCGGCCGGCCCTGGCACCCGGGCGGCAACCCGGACGCCATCGGCCAGGTGCTCATCCGCGAGACCGAGCTGCCCGCCGCCATCAAGGCGTCGCCCTGGACCGACATGGGCGGCTTCTCGTGGAAGGACGCCCGCTTCAGCGAGTACCGCACCTACGGCCCGGGCGCCGTCGTCACCGCCGACCGCCCCCAGATGTCCGACGCCGACGCCACCCGCCACGAGGTCGCCGACTACCTCGCGGGCCGGGACGGCTGGGCCCCGCACCACTCCCGCACCAACTGAGAGAGAAGAGCCGATCATGAACAACGACCACAACAGACGGCGTCGTACGACGGTCGCCGTGTCCCTGGCCGCCGTGCTCGCCCTGACCGCCACCGCGTGCGGTGACGACGGCACCGCCGCAGCGGGCGAGGAGGGCTCCGGCAAGGGCACCATCACCTTCTGGGACAACAACGGCGGTGTGCGCACCGCCATCTGGCAGGAGATCATCAAGGACTTCGAGGCCAAGAACCCCGACATCAAGGTCACGTACGTCCCGATCCCCAGCGAGGACGTCCAGTCGAAGTACGACACCGCCATCGCGGGCGGCGGCCTGCCGGACGTCGGCGGCGTCGGCGCAGCGTACCTCGCCAACATCGTCGCGCAGGACGCGCTGGAGCCGGTCGGCGACCGGATCGAGGACTCCGCCCTCAAGGGCAAGCTGGTCCCGAGCATGGTCGCGTCGGTCAAGTCGGCCGGGGGGCGGGGCGACGAGATGTACTCGGTGCCCACCTCAGCCAGCAACGGCACCCTGTACTACCGCACCGACCTGTTCAAGGCGGCGGGCCTGGACGCGCCGACGACCTGGGCGAAGTTCTACGAGGCGGCCACCAAGCTGACGGACGCCAAGAACAACAAGTTCGGCTACACCATCCGGGGTGGCGCGGGCTCCATCGCCCAGGCGCTGGACGCCATGTACGGGCAGTCCGGCATCACGTCCTTCTGGAACGGCGACAAGACCACCGTCAACGATTCGAAGAACGTGGCGGCGCTGGAGAAGTACGTCGGGCTGTTCAAGAGGACCACGCCCGAGGCGGACGTCAACAACGACTTCAAGAAGATGGTCGCCCAGTTCGACACCGGCACCATCGGCATGCTGAGCCACAACCTCGGCTCGTACACCGACCATGTGAAGGCCCTCGGCAAGGACAAGTTCGCCGGCATCCCGAACCCGGTGGGCGACAGCGGTACGCGTGTCCAGGTGTCCAACCCGGTCGACGGGCTCGGCCTCTTCAAGAGCAGCAAGAACAAGGCCGCGGCGTGGAAGTTCATCGAGTTCGCCGTCTCGCACGAGTCCAACAGCAAGTGGAACGAGTCGGCGGGCGCCATACCGGCGAACACGGATGCGGCGGCCGACCCGTGGATGAACGAGGCCGAGGCCACCAAGCTGGGCGCGAAGGCGCTCACGGACGGCTCCACCAAGATCGTGGAGCTGCCGTACTACCTGCCCGACTGGAACAAGATCAGCAAGGCCGAGAACGAGCCGAACTTCCAGAAGGTGCTGCTGGGCGCGATGACGGCGAAGGAGTTCCTCGACACGCTCGCCGAGCAGCTCAACGAGGCCCAGGCCGAGTGGAACGAGCAGAACAAGTCCTGACCCGTTCCCCTCTGGGGCCCGCCCCCCGTTGTGGGCAGTCGTCCCGGACGGGCCCGCCCCTCCGTTGTGGGCAATCGTTCCGCAGGGCGATGGGGGTTCCCCCTGCTCGAGCGAAGCCGAGAGCTTGGGGGAGGGTGGGCACAACGGAACCGGGGCGGCGCCCGTTCCCGGTTCGCCCCGGGGCGGCGCCCGTCCTCGGTTCGCCCCGGGGCGGTGCCCTTACCCGGCGCCCGGCCGGGCGGGCGGCTTCCCCCGGTGGGTGGGGGCGTGGCCCCTCCGGGCTCACCTCCTCGAGGCCGGCGGCCTTGGGCGCCGGCCAAGGGAGCCCACGTCTCGCCGCCAGCCTCTGCGGGGGCGACCCGGCACGGCCCCGCCCCGCTCGTCGCCCGGTTGCGGGTCGGCACTCCTTTTCCTTCGTACGAGAGGTCCCGCATGTCCCTGAGCCGTAGACGGACCGTGGCGGCACTCGCCGCCGCCCTGCCGCTCGTCCCCTCGGGTACCGCCACCGCGCGGCCGCGCACACGCACGGTCTGGATCGCCGGTGACTCCACCGCCGCCCAGAAGTACGCCGACGCGGCGCCCGAGACGGGGTGGGGGATGGCCCTGCCCTTCTTCCTCGCCTCGCGTCTGGCCGTGGCCAACCACGCGATGAACGGGCGCAGTTCGAAGAGCTTCGTCGACGAGGGCCGCCTCGACGCCCTGCTCGGCGGCGTACGCCCCGGTGACCTGCTGCTCGTGCAGTTCGGGCACAACGACCAGAAGGCGTCCGACCCCGCCCGGTACACCGAGCCGTGGACGACCTACCAGGAGCACCTGCTCCGGTACGTGGCGGGGGCGCGGGAGCGGGGGGCGCTGCCCGTGCTGCTCACGTCGGTCGAGCGGCGCAGGTTCGACGCCGGGGGCAGCGCCGTGCCGACGCACGGGGAGTACCCGGCGGCGATGCGGGCGCTGGCCGAGGAGGAGGGCGTACCGCTCGTCGACGTACAGGCCGCGTCGCTCGCCGAGTGGCAGCGGCTCGGGCCCGAGCCGTCGAAGGCGTACTTCAACTGGCTGGCGCCGGGCGAGTCGCCCAACTACCCGGACGGCGAGCAGGACAACACCCACTTCCGGCCGCGTGGCGCCATCGAGGTGGCGCGGCTGGTGGCGGGCGGCCTGCGGGAGCGCGGGGTGCTGGCCGCCCGCGATGTACGGCGGCTGGAGGAGCCCGTCCCGGCCGCATGGATCAGCTGGCCACCACGATAGGAGTCGCCATGCGTACCCGAGTCATAGGTACCTCGCTCGTCGGATGCACCGTTCTGGTGTTGTCCCTTACCGCCCCTGCTCACGCGACGTCGCCCGACCTCGGGCGCCAGACCCTCGCCGCTGGCGACGGCTGGGCGTCCGAGGGCGCGGGCACCACGGGTGGTGCCGCGGCGGATGCCGCGCACACCCACACGGTCAGAACCTGGGCCGAGTTCAAGGCCGCGCTCGCGGCCGGCGGAACCGCCCCGAAGATCATTCGGGTGGTGGGTACCCTCAACGCCACCGAAGGCGGCTGTGAGGCGTTCGAGGCCGACGGCTACGACTTCACGCGGTACCTCGCCGACTACGACCCCGCCGTGTGGGGGTACGACACCCCGGTGAGCGGGCCGCAGGAGGACCTGCGTGCGGCCTCCGCGAAGAAGCAGGCCGCCTCCATCAAGGCGTACGTCCCCGCCAACACGACCATCGTCGGCGTGGGCAAGCACGCCGGGATCACGGGGGGCAGCCTCCAGATCCAGGGCGTGGACAACGTCATCGTCCGCAACCTGACCGTGGAGAGCCCGCTCGACTGCTTCCCGCAGTGGGATCCGACGGACGGTTCGACCGGCGCCTGGAACTCCGAGTACGACGCGATGGTCGTGTACGGCTCCACGCATGTGTGGATCGACCACAACACCTTCACGGACGGGCGGTATCCCGACAGTTCGCTGCCCCGGTACTACGGCGAGATCTATCAGCAGCACGACGGCGAGCTGGACATCGTGCGTGGTGCCAACCACGTCACCGCGTCCTGGAACGTGTTCGCCGACCACGACAAGACGCTGATGATCGGCAACAGTGACAGCGCGGCCGCCACGGACGCGGGCAAGCTCAAGGTGACGCTGCATCACAACCTCTTCACCGGTGTCGTGGAGCGCGCCCCGCGCGTGCGGTTCGGCCAGGTCGACGCGTACAACAACCACTTCGTGGTGAAGGAGGGGCAGAGCTACGGGTACTCCTTCGGCATCGGTCTCGAGTCGCGCCTGTACGCCGAGAAGAACGCCTTCACCCTGCCCGACGGGGTCGGCGCCGGGAAGATCCTGAAGAAGTGGAAGGAGGCGCCGCTGACCGCCGTGGGCAACCGGGTCAATGGCCGTACGGTCGACCTCATCGCCGAACACAACGCCCTGAACCCGGGCAACCCGTTGCAGTCCGGGGCGGGCTGGACCCCCGCTCTGCGGGCCAGGGTCGACGATCCGCGTGCGGTGCCGGGACTCGTCGGGCAGCGGGCCGGCGCCGGAAAGGTCTGCTGAGCCGGGCGCCCTCCCTCTGCTCCGGCCGGCCGGCCGGAGCAGAGGGCCGGCCGGACTCATCCGATCCTGTCGGGGAGGTTGACAGCTCCGGTGACGCCTGGCTTCATGAACATCGCGAATTGGGAGCGCTCCCACAACTGAACGTGCTTCTCGTTTCCCGAAACGACAGAAGGGCACACAGTGGGACAGTCACGAACACCTGAGCACCGGCCCCGTGGGCCGCTCCGGCGCCTGCGGGCGCTGGTGGCCGGGGCGATCACCGCCGGGCTCCTGGCCACCGCCGGCCCGTTGACCCAGGCCGCCGCACAGCAGGCCGCCGCCCCGGAGGTGGCCGCCGTCGCCGCCCCCGGCGACGACTGGCTGCACACCAGAGGCAACAAGATCGTCGACGCGAACGGCGACGAGGTGTGGCTCACCGGCGCCAACTGGTTCGGCTTCAACGCCTCCGAGCGGGTCTTCCACGGCCTGTGGTCCGGCAACATCACCGGCATCACCAAATCCATGGCCGACCGGGGCATCAACATGGTCCGCGTACCGATCTCCACCCAGCTGCTGCTGGAATGGAAGAACGGACAGGCCACCGTCCCGAACGTCAACACCCACGCCAACCCCGAGATCGCCGGCAAGACGTCCCTGGAGATCTTCGACTTCTGGCTGGCCCTGTGCAAGCAGTACGGCATCAAGGTCATGCTCGACGTGCACAGCGCGGAGGCCGACAACTCCGGCCATGTGTACCCGGTGTGGTGGAAGGGCTCGATCACGCCCGAGCAGTTCTACAGCGCCTGGGAGTGGGTGACCGCGCGGTACAGGAACGACGACACCCTCGTCGCCATGGACGTCAAGAACGAGCCGCACGGCAAGGCCAACGAGACCCCGCGCGCCAAGTGGGACGGCTCGACCGACCAGGACAACTTCAAGTACGCCTGCGAGACGGCGGGCAAGCGCATCCTCGCCATCAACCCGAACCTGCTGGTGCTGTGCGAGGGCATCGAGGTGTACCCCAAGGCGGGCGTGAGCTGGACGTCCACCACCCCGACCGACTACTACTCCACCTGGTGGGGCGGCAACCTGCGCGGCGTCCGCGACCACCCCGTGGATCTGGGGGCCAACAACGATCAGCTGGTGTACTCCCCGCACGACTACGGGCCGCTGGTGTACGCCCAGCCCTGGTTCACGGGCGACTGGAACCGCACGACCCTCGAACGGGACGTCTGGGACCCCAACTGGCTCTACCTCCACAAGGAGAACAAGTCCCCGCTCCTCATCGGTGAGTGGGGCGGCTTCCTCGACGGCGGCCCGAACCAGAAGTGGATGACCGCGCTGCGCGACCTCATCGTCGAGCACCGCATCCACCAGACCTTCTGGTGCATCAACCCCAACTCCGGCGACACCGGCGGCCTGCTGCTCGGCGACTGGAAGTCGTGGGACGAGCAGAAGTACGCGCTGCTCAAGCCCGCCCTGTGGCAGCACGGCGGCAAGTTCGTCAGCCTGGACCACGAGGTGCCGCTGGGCGGCGCCGGGAGCACCACGGGCATCAGTCTGCGTGACGTGTACGGAGACGGCGGCGGCGACCCCGACCCGGTGGACACCACCGCGCCCACCGCCCCGGCCGGCCTGACCAGCACGGCGAAGACGTCGACCAGCGTGTCCCTGTCGTGGACGGCGGCGACCGACAACGTACGGGTGACCGGGTACGACGTGTACCGGGGCACGGTGAAGGTGAACGCGGCGCCGGTGACCGGCACCACGTACACCGACACCGGGCTCACGCCCTCCACCGCGTACAGCTACTCGGTACGCGCCCGGGACGCGGCGGGCAATGTGTCGGCGCCGTCCGCGGTGCTGAGCGTCACGACCGACGCGGGCAGCAGCCCGTCGGGCGGGGTGAAGGTCCGGTACAAGAACAACGACGCCTCGGCGACCGACAACGCCATCCGGCCGGGGCTCCAGGTGGTCAACACCGGCTCGTCCGCGCTGGACCTGCGCACCGTGTCCGCGCGGTACTACTTCACCCGGGACGGTGGTTCCCCCTCCGTCAGCGCCTGGTGCGACTACGCGGCGGTGGGCTGCGCCCAGGTGAAGCTCCGGGTCGTGCCCCTGACCACGCCGGTCACGGGCGCGGACGCCTACCTGGAGGTCACCTTCTCCGGCGGGTCGCTCGCGGCCGGCAGGGACACCGGTGACATCCAGCTGCGGATGAGCAAGTCCGACTGGTCCAACTTCAACGAGGCCAACGACTACAGCCGTACGGCGTGGACCGCGTACGCCGACGCCCCGGCGATCCCGGCGTACAGCGGCACCACCCTGGCCTGGGGCGCGCCGCCGGCCGCCTGAGCCTTGCCCGGAGATCCCCACCGGGAGCGCGCCCTTGAACGGGAGCGCTCCCGGAACCCCTCCCGACCCCCTCCCCGAACAAGGAGCCGTACGTGACCACCCCGTACCGCCGCGGAAGCAGGTGGCGAGGGTTCGCCGCCGCCCTGGCCGCAGCCGCCACCGCCGCCGCACTGCTCGGCGCGGCACCGGCCGCCACCGACAGGGCCCCCACCCACGTGGACAACCCCTTCGCGGGCGCGTCGTTCTACGTCAACCCCGACTACGCCCGCCTCGTCGAGGGGTCCATCGCCAAGGCCGCCGACCCGGCCGTCCGGGCGAAGATGAGGACGGTCAAGCGCTACCCGACGGCCGTCTGGCTGGACCGTATCGCCGCGATCCACGGCGGCGCCGCCAACGGGGGCCGCAAGAGCCTCGCCCAGCACCTCGACCTGGCGCTCGCCCAGAAGAAGCCCGGCAGGCCGGTCGTCGCCACCTTCGTGGTGTACGACCTCCCCGGCCGCGACTGCGCCGCCCAGGCCTCCAACGGCGAACTGCCGCTCACCCAGGCCGGCCTGGAGCGCTACCGCACCGAGTACATCGACGCCATCGCCAAGGTCCTCGCCCGCCCCAAGTACCGCGACGTCCGCATCACCACGGTCATCGAGCCCGACGGCCTGCCGAACCTGGTCACCAACCTCGCCGACCCGGAATGCGCCCAGGCGCAGAGCAGCGGCATCCAGGTCGAGGCCATCCGGTACGCGCTCGACAGGCTGCACGCCATCCCGAACGTGTACACGTACATGGACTTCGCGCACGCCGGCTGGCTCGGCTGGGACAGCAACCTGGCGCAGACCGCGCAGCTGTACACGGACGTCGTCAAGGGGACGGCCGCGGGCCTCGCGAGCGTGGACGGGCTGGTCACCAACGTCTCCAACTACACGCCGCTCGCCGAGCCGTTCCTCACCGACCCGGACCGGGTGGTGGGCGGAGCCCCGGTCAAGTCGAGCGCGTTCTACGGGTGGAACCCGCAGTTCGACGAGGCGGACTTCACCCGGGCCATCCACCGCGAACTGGTCGCCCAGGGCTGGCCCGAGAGCACCGGAATGGTCATCGACACCTCCCGCAACGGCTGGGGCGGCCCCGGCCGGCCCACCGCGGAGAGCACCAGCACCACCCTCGACACATACGTCACCGAATCCAAGGCGGACCGCCGGCCGCAGCGCGGGCTGTGGTGCAACGTGAGCGGCGCCGGCCTGGGCGAGCCGCCGCAGGCCGCACCCGCCGGGTACCCGGACTCGCACCTGGACGCCTTCCTGTGGGTCAAGCCGCCGGGCGAGTCGGACGGGGCGGGGAAGGACATCCCGAACGACGAGGGCAAGCGCCCGGACCCGATGTGCGACGCGGAGACGACGCCCGGCGCGCTGCCGGACGCGCCGCTGGCCGGCCACTGGTTCCACGACCAGTTCCGGATGCTCGTCACCAACGCCCACCCGGCGATCCCGCTGAAGTGATCCCTGGAAGGAGAAGGTCATGAGGAGAGGTCACGCGTCGGACGGCGCCTACGCACCCCCCTGTCCCTGCTGAGCCTGCTCGCCGTACTGCCCGCGCTGCTCATGGTGGTGATGTCGGGGAGCCCGGCCGCCGCGCACGGCGCGATGATGCCCAGCCGGGCAGCCGTACCCCGACCGGCGTCTGCGCGGCCACCCAGCGCACGGTCAACGCCTGGAGCGGCGGCACGGCTCGCTCGCCCCCGGCGCCACGACCACCTACGGCTTCACCGCCACGGGCGGCGCCCCCGCCCACCACGCCACAACTGAGCTGCATGGTCCACCACCACTGAGCCACACGAAGCGGCCGGCCGTGCCCACGGGGGGACGGCCGGACCCGCTTCGACTGCACAGGGCCTACAGTCGTCCGGTACTTCGCGCGTTGGTGATAATGCGCGGGTGACCAGACCTCCTCTGCCGGTGCCCGCCGAACACATACCGCCCGGCACCGCCGCCTGGCGGACTCCCGACGCCCAGCGCTGGCTCGCCGCCGTGCCCGGCCGATGGGCACACCCTCTGTGGGCGCTGCTGGCGTTGGTCGCCTCGCTGGTGTGGGACGTGGTGGCGGCTCCCGTCGCCCCCTGCACGTCCGCCGACCCGTGCGGCACCGACTGGCTGGGCCTCGGGACAGCCATCGTGCTGGTGCTGACCCTGTACTGGGTGTGGCGGCAGCCGCGGCTCGCGCTCGCGGGGCTCGCGGCCACGCTGGCGGGGTTCGCCGTGGAGGGCGGCTTCACGGCGGCGCTGGGGGAACCATCCGCGCTCGCGTTCCTCATGGCCGCCGCGTTCACCACCGCCGGGCTCATCCACCGGCTGGCCGTCGTGGGGCGGCAGCGGGCGCGGGCCCTGGAGGCGGCCGGGCCGGTCGCACAGCCGCTGCCCGCCGCCGCGCGGACGTTCCGCCGTGGCCGGCTCTCCTTCGTCCTGGCCGCGCTGCTGCTGGCCGTCGCCGGGTTCGGCTGCTGGCAGGTCCAGCAGGTCGTCGACGCGTACGAGGAGCGGGCCGCGGGAGCCGCACACCTGTCCGGGCGGGTCACGGCCCTGGAGCGGGACGGCGACGTCGACATCCTCAAGGTGGAGGCCGACGGGCGTACCCATCGCTTCGAGACGGCCTACCCGGAGGACTTCCCCGTGGACAGCCGGGTCGACGTCGTCGTGGACGGCGACTGGGCGGCGCTGGTCGCGGAGCCGTTTGACTCCTTCGGCTGGGAGCTGCTGGTGCTGGTCGGCTCCGTCGCGGGGCTGGCGTTCCTCGCGAACGGCGTGGACGGGCGGACACGTTCGAAGCGGCTGCGGCTCGAGCCGCAGCCGGTGCTGCGCGTACTGGTGCGCGAGGGTCACGACGACGGCCGCACCTGGGTGTTCGCAGCCGACGACCCGGAGGGCCTTCGGCCGATCCTGCACTTTCACTCGCTGTACGCCTTCGAGGACGAGGACGAGGACGAGGACGCGGACGAGGACGCGGACGAGGATGAGGACGGCGGCGACGCGGGCGACGGCCCCGCAGCCGTCGTCGAACTCGGTAAGGTCATGGAGATTGTCAACGGCGAGGACCCTCCCCCGCCGCTGCGGGAGGCCGTCTTGTACGGCGTCCCCTTCGTCGGGGCCGAAGTCGCCTTCGTCGCGCGCGACGGCGCGGACGACGCCGAGGTGTCGGTGGAGTGCAGCGTCACCGCGGTGAAGCCGGCCGTTCCGGGGTTGGTGGAGCGCGGGCCGCGGCGCCGTGAGCGGGCAAGCTCGCGGCGTCCCTGCGACGAGATCGCCGTCGGCATGACACCCACGGCGGCCCCGCGGGTGTGGACGGCGCACGGCTTCTCTCGCGCGGTGGGCTTCAGCCTGCTGCTGGTCCAGGGCGGCGGCATGTGGGCCGCTCTCGACGACGGGCTGTCGTGGAGCTGGCTGTGGCTGGCCGTGGGTCTGCCGTGGCTGGTGACGGCCGTGGCGACGGCGCTCACCTGGCGTATCGCCGCCGACCGTGACGGGCTGTGGGTGACGGGGGCGTGGCGCGTACGGCGGGTCCCGTGGAACGTGATCACGTCCGTGCGGCACTCCGACGACGGCATCCGCGTCGACCGGGCCAAGGACTCCCCCGTCGAACTGACCCCCACCGGCTGGGCGTGGCTGGAGCGCCGCCTGGGCCGCGAGCCGCGTGCGGTGCGCGCCGCCGAGGAGTTGCGGGCGCTGCTGCTCCACCCGGAACTGCGGCCGTTGGAGGAGGCGCCGACGGGTCGGCAGGGCATGCCGGTCGGGCCGCCGCTGGTGGCCCTGTCCGTGCTGTGGGGCGTGGCGGTGCTGCTTCTGCTGTGACCGGACCGCAGGTGGCGACCGGCCTCAGGTCTCGCTCAGGGCGTACCTGCGGCGGGGGGGGCGTCCGCCGGGGTGGAGAGCGGTGAGACTCCTCGCGGCCGACCGCCTCGTCGACGAGGCCGCCGCGGGGCGCCGGGTGGGGACGTGAGCCCTCGCCGGTGGGGCGTTCACCGACGAGGGCGGCCGACGCCGGCTACGCCACCGCGCACGCCGTTCCGTTGAGGCTGAACTGCGCGGGCCTGGCGAACGTGCCCGTGTAGGTGCCCTGGAAGCCGAACGACTGGGTGCCGTTCGCCGGGATCTGGGCGTTGGAGGGGGTGTTCGTGGCGGTCACCGCGCCGGAGGAGGGGGTGAGGGTGGCGTTCCAGGCGTTGGTGACGCTCTGGCCGGCGGGGAGGGTGAAGGCGACCCGCCAGCCGTTGACGGGGGCGGAGCCGGTGTTGGCCACGGTCACGTTGGCGGTGAAGCCGCCCGGCCAGACGTTCGTGGCGTAGGTGACCCGGCATGCGGAGGGGGTGCCGGGGCCGCCCGGGTCGCCGGGGCCGGTGCCGCCGGCGTTGACGGTGGAGGAGAAGGAGGCCACGCGCAGCCCGGCGCCGTTCTGCCAGGGCTCGAAGCCCGCCTGGACGCTGGTGACGTACCAGGACGGCTGTGCGAGGCCCCGGGCGACGGCCTGGTCGACGAAGTCCATCACGTCGAAGTTCCAGCTGCTGATGGCGGAGGGCGCCACGAAGGAGATGACGTCGTTGGCGCCGTTGCTGCCGGTCCACACCTCCCAGGACCGGCCGCCCACCGTGGCGGTACCGGTGGGTGAGCCGATGGGCTGGATCGGGCCGACCCGGTTGAACCAGATCATGATCTCGGTGCGGTTCACGCCGTCGGTGCGGGGCGTCGGGTCCAGCCAGATGTCGTACGAGGCGTTGTAGACGGCGTTGCTGACGTACCCGTACGAGATGCTGGACGGCGCGCTGCTGATGGCGTCGACCCGCATCGGCAGGTTGGTGCCGGGGGAGCAGTTCGTGTAGTGACAGCCGTTGTAGATCGAGGGGTACGACTTGGGCGCCCCGTTCGTCGGGACGGAGCCGTCGGCGCGGGTGAGCTCGAAGCCGGTGGCGGTCGCGTTGACGCACTGCGTCGCGCTGGTGCCCCAGCGGTTGTTCTGGACGACGTAACGGCCCTGGATGGTCGTGGAGCCGAACTGGTCGCAGATCAGCGTGTCGGCCCGCGCCGGGGCGGTCGCCGTGACGAGGGCGGTCAGTGAGCCCAGCGTCAGCAGGGCCGCGGTCGCGGCGGTGCGCAGGGAGCGGGCGCGGTGGCGGGCGCGGCGGATGAGGCTCTTCATACGGGTGCGGGTCCCTTCCGGATGAGCGGTATGAGGGGGTCCGATTTGGGAGCGCTCCCATTCCTGCGTCCGTAATGGGACTGTAGGAGCCACAGGAGTGGGTGACAAGAGATCGGACGCGTGCATTGACGTGAGCCCATCACGTCAGCACAGTGGTGGACGAGGGCGGGAGCGCTCCCAAAACCTGCCGCCCTCACTCCGGTGGCGCGGCGGCGGAGAACGCCGATCTCCTCCGCCGTGCCGCCTTCCATCCCCAGGAGGGAACCCCCGATGCGCCGACCCACCGCACGCTTAGCCCTGGCCGCCTTCGCCGCGCTCGCACTCGTCGTCACCGCGATCGCCGTCCAGCTGGGCGTCTCCCGCCCGGCCACCGCCGCCGCCGGCCAGACCACGGCCGTCAACGGCGGCCCCGAGACCTTCACGCAAGCGCTCCCAACCGGCGGGGCCTCGCAGTACACCACCCCGCTGGAGCGCTGCCACACCAGCCCCAGCTACCCGCTCTCCGGCCGCAACCCCATCCTCGACGAGCCGCTGACCAGGTCCTTCACCTCCAACGTCCCGCTGTCCGTCAGCGTCCGCGCCGACAGCACCACCGGCTACGGGCTGCGCGAACTGGTCTTCACCAACCGCTCCAGCAAGCCCGTCCACCTGGACTGCGGCGTCCTGATCTTCCTCGCCCCGTCCGGCTCCGACCAGCACCACTACGGCGCCTCGCAGCCGTTCGGCCACCCGCAGCAGGACTTCGTCGAGGTGAAGCGCGGCGACGGCACGTCGTACTACATCGCCCGCCTCGGCTTCCACGACGTGGCGCTGCCCCAGCGCGGCATCGACCCCGGCCACACCTGGGTCTACAAGCTCGGCGGCCCGAACCAGGGCGCCGTGAGCCTGGAGACCACCCGTGACTCGATCCGCTTCACCGCGGACCTGACCGTCTCCTCCAACACCGACCTGGTGAAGAAGTACGGCACCACCCGTTACGCCAACTGACGGTCGCCAACCGACGGTCTCCCGACCATCTCCCACAGGGCCGCGTGGCCGGGTGCCTGCCCCCCGGCCACGCGGCCCGCACCCCGCAAACCCGTACGCCCGCGGGCCCGCAAGCCGTACGCCCGTACGCCCGCAAGCCCGTACGCCCGGAAGGCCCCATGCGCCGAAACTCCCGCCTGCCGCTGCTCGTCACGGTGCTCGTCGCCCTCCTCGCCATGGCGTTCGTCAGCCGAGCCCAGGACGGCACCCCCGAGGCCTCCGGCGCCACCGGAAGGGGAGGCGCCACCGCCTCCGAGGCCGCCAGGTCCGCCGCCCAAAACCACCTCGGCCTGCTCTCCGGCGGCGACTGGTCCGGCGCCTGGGACGGCTGGAGCAGTGACGCCAAGCAGCGGGTGCCGCGCGCCACCTACGTACGCGCCGGCCAGGCCTGCCACCCGCTGCTCGCCGTGCCCCTCCAGACGGCCCGCGCCGTCCCCGTGAACGACCGCACGGTCGACGTCGACTGGCAGGGCGGCGGAGCCTCCGGCACCCTGCGCATGGTGTACGAGGACGGGCGGTGGCGCGTCGCGACGCCCCCGGCTCAGCGGTGCGGCCTCACGTCGACGCCCGCTCCACCAGCTCCGTCCGCAGGATGACGTGCCGCCAGGAGGCCGCGCCGCCCTCCTGGACGGCCTCCAGCAGCACCTGGGCCATCGCCCGGCCCATCTCCTCCACCGGCTGGCGCACGGTCGTCAGCTGAGGGTTCGTGTGCTGGGCGATCGGCGAGTCGTCGAACCCCACCACGGCCACGTCCTCCGGCACCCGCCGCCCCGCCGCCCGCAGCACGTGCAGCGCGCCCGCCGCCATCACGTCCGACGCCGCGAAGATCGCGTCCAGCCGCGGGCGCCGCGCCAGCAGCTCCCGCGTCGCCCGGCGCCCGCTCTCCTCCGTGAAGTCGCCCTGCGCGGTCAGCTCCGGGTCCACCACCCCGAACGCCTCCCGCATCTCCTCCCGGTACCCGCGCAGCCGGCACTGCGCCCCGTACATGTCGAGCGGGCCCGCGATCGTCGCGATGGCGCGCCGCCCCGTCCCCACCAGGTGCCGCACGGCCGCCCGCGCCCCGCCGACGTTGTCCGAGTCGACGTACGACACCGGCTCGTCGCTGCGGCGCCGCCCGCTGAGCACCGTCGGCACCTCCAGCTCCGCCAGCAGGTCCGGCAGCGGTTCGCTGTCGTGCACCGACACCAGCAGCACCCCGTCCACCCGGCCCGCCCGCGCGTACTGCACGAACCGCTGCCGCTCCTTGTCGGTGCGCACCAGCGTCAGCAGCAACTGCATCTCGGTGTCGGCGAGGCCCGCGCCGACCCCGTGGACGATGTCGGAGAAGAACGGCTCGGCGAAGAACCGCCGCGCGCTCTCCGGTATCACCAGCGCCACCGCGTCGGCCCGGCTGCCCGCCAGGGCGCGGGCGGCACGGTTCGGTACGTAGCCGAGCTCGGCGATCGCCCGCTGGACCAGCAGCCGGGTCGCCTCCTTCACCCCCGGCGCGTTGTTGACGACCCGCGACACCGTGCCCCGCCCCACGCCCGCGAGCGCGGCGACCTCCTCCAGCGTGGGCGGGCCCACCCGTCCTCGTCCGACCATCCCGTGACCTCCAAGGCTCCATCGAATCACCGGACACGGCCACGCCCCACCCGTTGATCACATGTGTTACACGCCGTAAACCTGGAACCGCCCGCTCCCCGGCCACAATCGGTCCACCCACCCGCCGATCCCCCCACCCCGTCCGACGAGGAGTCCCATGCCGGCAGCACAGGCCGCGGCACAGACGGCGGCACACGCCGTCGACCGCTACTTCCGCATCAGCGAACGCGGATCGAGCTTCGCACGCGAGGTCCGCGGCGGGTTCGCCACCTTCTTCACCATGGCGTACATCCTCGTCCTCAACCCGATCATCCTGGGCGGCGTCGAGGACAAGTTCGGTACGCAGTTGTCGGGGCCCCAGCTCGTCACCGTCACCGCCCTGGTGGCGGCGGTGATGACCGCGGTCATGGGGCTGGGCGGCAACCTCCCGCTCGCCCTCGCCGCCGGACTCGGCCTCAACGCCGTCGTCGCCTTCCAGCTCGCGCCGCTGATGAGCTGGGCCGACGCGATGGGCCTGGTCGTCCTCGAAGGCATCCTCATCTGCGTCCTGGTCGTCACCGGGCTGCGCGAGGCGGTCATGAACGCCATCCCGCAAGCGCTCAAGCAGGCCATCAGCGTCGGCATCGGCCTGTTCATCGCGTTCATCGGCTTCATCGACGCCGGTTTCGTCACCCGCGTCCCCGGCGACACCGGCACCGTCCCCGTCCAGCTCGGCGCCACCGGACGGCTCGCCGGCTGGCCGGTCCTGGTCTTCTGCCTCGGCGTGCTGCTCACCATCGCGCTCATGGCGCGCAAGATGCGCGGCGCGATCCTGATCTCCATCGTCACGATGACGGGCGTCGCGATCGTCATCAACGAACTCGCCGACATCGACCCGCTCTCCTGGGGCCTGACCGTCCCCGTCATCCCCGACGACGTCGTCGCCGCCCCGGACTTCGGCCTCGTCGGCTCCTTCAGCCTCTTCGGCGCGTTCGAGCAGGTGGGGGCCGTCACCCTGGTGCTGCTGGTGTTCACTCTCCTGCTGAGTGACTTCTTCGACACCATGGGCACGGTCGTCGGCGTCTCCAGCGAGGCCGGGCTCCTCGACGAGAAGGGCAGGGTCCCGAACATCGGCCGGATCCTGCTCATCGACGGCGCGGCGGCGGTCGCGGGCGGCGCGGCCTCCTCGTCCTCCAACACCTCGTACATCGAATCGGCGGCCGGTGTCGGCGAAGGCGCCCGCACCGGCTTCGCCTCGCTCGTCACCGGCGGCCTGTTCGCCGTGGCGCTCTTCCTCACCCCGCTCGCCACCGTCGTCCCCGCCCAGGCCGCCGCGCCCGCGCTGGTCGCGGTGGGCTTCCTGCTGATGGCCCAGGTGCGCCACATCGACTGGGAGCGGTACGAGATCGCCATCCCCGCGTTCCTGACGGTGGCGGTCATGCCGTTCACGTACTCCATCACCAACGGCATCGGCGCCGGGTTCCTCGCGTACGTCGTCATCAAGACCGTCCTGGGCAAGGCCCGCGAAGTGCACCCGCTGCTGTGGGGCGCGGCGGCGCTGTTCGCGGTGTACTTCGCGATCGACCCGGTCGAGCGGCTGCTCGGCGCGTAGGCGTCAGGCGTGCCGGCGCCCGGCGCGCGGGGACGCGTTCCGCTCGTACCGCAGCGCCGCCCCCGTCACCACCGCGCCCAGGCCCTCCCACAGGCCCACGCCCAGGAACCCGGCCGGGGCGCGCCCGGTGACGACGGCGAGGGTGAACACCGCGCAGGTGAGGAGGCGGAAGGGGACCGTCCAGCGGAAGAAGGCCTTCCAGTCGGCCAGCGCCGCCAGCAGGTAGTAGACGCCCATATTGACCGCCGCCATGGACGAGGCGGTCAGGAACGCCAGGGTGTGGTCCCCCTCCGCGCGCCGGGCGTCCGGTATGGGTGCGAAGCCCATGACCGCCAGCAGCGCGTCGGGGGAGGCCAGGCCCACCGCGCCGAGCGCCGTGGCGAGCAGCCCGAAGACCGCCATGGTCCAGCCGGACAGGGAACGCGGACGGGGCAGCGGTCGCACGGCGGGTCCTCCTACGCACAGGGTCGGGACCTGCATACCGTGCGGCCACCAACCACCGCCCACCGGGGGCTACTTCAGCGCCGCCGCCATCATCTTCTGTGCCACCGGCGCCGCCAGCCCGTTGCCGCTGACCTCCGCGCGCTCGGCGTTGGAGTCCTCGATCAGCACCGCGACCGCGACCTCCTTGCCGGTCCCGGCGTCCTTGGCGTACGAGGTGAACCAGGCGTACGGCTTCTCGCTGTTCTCCACACCGCGCTGCGCCGTGCCCGTCTTGCCGCCCACCTCCGCGCCGTCGACCTTGGCGTTGGAGCCCGTGCCGTCCTCGACGACCGTGACCATCGCGCTGCGCAGCTGCTCGGCGGTGGACGACGACACGATCCGCCGCGCTTCCCCGTCCTCGTACGACTCCAGGGTCTCGCCGTCCGCGTCCACGACCTTGGACACCATGTGCGGCGCCGCCAGCATCCCGTCATTGGCGATGGCGGCCGACACCATGGCCATTTGCAGCGGCGTGGCCGTCACATCGAACTGGCCGATGCCGGACAGCGCCGTCTGCGCCTTGTCCATCGCGGACGGGTAGACGCTCGCGTAGGCGCGCACCGGCACGTCCTGCTCGTCGTCGTTGAAGCCGAACTTCTCCGCCATCGCCCGGACCTTGTCCTTGCCCAGGTCGACGGCCATCTTCCCGAAGACGTTGTTGCAGGAGTACTGGAGGGCGACCCGGATCGAGGCGTTCTCGCAGGGCGCGGACGGGTTCTCGTTCTCCAGGTCCGTGACGGTGCCCGGCATCCGGTACGGGTTCTCGCTCCTCGTCGGCTCGTCGACCGATGCGTACAGACCGTTCTCCAGCGCGGCCGCCGCGACGACCAGCTTGAACGTCGAGCCCGGCGCCACCGGCTGCCGGATCGCCCGGTTCACCAGCGGCTTGTCCTCGTCGTCGGTCAGCTTCTTCCAGGCGTCGCCGTCCGTCATCCCGGCGATCGTCGACGGGTCGTACGACGGGGTGCTGACCATGCCCAGGACGCGCCCCGTCTTCGGGTCGATCGCGACGGCCGCGCCCTTCACATCACCCAGCGCCTCGAACCCGGCCTTCTGCACCGCCGGGTCGATCGTCGTGAGCACATCACCCGGCCCGGTCCGCTTGCCGGTGAGCGCGTCGAGCGGGTTCTTCAGCCGGGGGTCCGTCCCGTCCAGCACGGAGGAGTAGATGCCCTCCAGCTGGTTCGACCCGTACGCCTGCGAGCTGTAACCGGTCACGGCCGCGTACAGCGCGCCGTCCTTGTACGTGCGCTTGTAGCGGAGGTCGCCGCCCTTCGTCTCCTTCGAGCCCGTGACCGGCGAACCGGCCACGACGATGTCCCCGAGCGGATGGGCGTACTGCTCCATGACGTTCCGCCGGTTGTGCTTGTCGTCCGCGAGCGCCTTGGCTTCGTACGCCTGCACCCAGGTCGCCCGGAGCAGCAGGGCGAACACCAGCAGCAGGGAGAAGACGGCGGCTCTTCTGATCGTCTTGTTCATCCCGCACACAAGGACGAGTGAGGGGGAGGGGCGGGTTCCAGGACGCCCTGTTTCTCAGGAAACGTTCATCCGGGCGTTCATCGAGGGGAGCCGGCCGAGGTGATGAAGCCCGACTCGTACGCCGCGATCACCGCCTGCGTACGGTCCCGGGCCCCGGTCTTGGCCAGCACCGCCGCCACGTGCGTCTTCGCCGTCGCCGGGCCGACCCCCATCCGCCGGGCGATCTCCGCGTTCGTCAGGCCCGTCGCCATCAGCCGCAGCACCTCCGCCTCCCGCTCGGTCAGCCGCGCGACCCACGGCGGGGCGGCCGCCGGGCGGCGGGGCGCGTACGCGGCCGCCAGGCCCCGCAGCGCCGCCGGGTACAGCAGCGAGTCGCTGCGCGAGACCAGCCGGACCGCGCCCACCAGGTCCTCCGCCGCCGCCCGCTTCAGCAGGAACCCGGCCGCCCCGGCGCGCAGCGCGTCGTACACATAGCTGTCGTTCTCGAAGGTCGTCACCACCACGATCCGGGGGCGCGGCTCGGGCACGGAGGCGAGGATCCGCTCGGTGGCGCGGATCCCGTCGACCTCCGGCATCCGTACGTCCATCAGGACGACGTCCGGCCGCACCTCGCGCACCACGGACACGGCCTCGGCACCGGTCGCCGCCTCGCCGGCCACCTCCAGGTCCGGCTCGGCGTCCAGGATGACGCGCAGCGCGGTACGCACCATCCGCTCGTCGTCCGCCAGGACGATCCGGATCATCGGTCGGCCTTCCCCAGCGGCAGGCGGGCCGTCAGCCGCCACACGCCGTCCACCGGGCGGGCCCCGGCGGTGCCGCCCAGCAGCCTGGCCCGTTCGCCGACGCCCCGCAGGCCCAGGCCGCCGCCGGGGCGGGCCACCGGGGGCCGGGTGGGCAGGGGGTTCTCCATGGTGATCTCCACCTCGTCCTCGTACCGCACGATGGTCACCGACACCGGCTCGCCCGCCGCGTGCCGGGCCGCGTTGGTCAACCCCTCCTGCACGATCCGGTACGCCTCGCGGGACACCGGCTCCGGTACGCCGGTCACGTCGCCGCCCTCGACGGTCAGCGACACATGCCGGCCGGTCGCGGCCAGCAGCGCGTCCAGCGTCTCCAGGCCCGGCCGCCCCGTCAGCTCCCCGTCGTCCTCACCCTGCCGCAACAGGCCCAGCACCGCGTCCAGTTCACCGACCGTGCGGCGCGTCGTCTCCTCGATCGCCGCCAGCGCCTCCCGTACGAAGCCGGGATCGCTGTCGAGCACCGTGCGCGCCGCGCCCGCCTGGAGCGTGACGGCGCTCAGGGCGTGCCCCACCGAGTCGTGCAGCTCCCGGGCGAGCCGGTTGCGTACGGCCAGCTCGGCGGCGCGCCGCTCGGCCGCCGCCAGCCGGTCCGCGGGCGTCGGCCCGAGCAGCAGCGGCGCCTGCCGGGCCAGCAGCGCCCCGGCCCCGGCGGCCGCCGCCGCGAGCGCGACCAGCATCGCGAGCCCCGCCGGCACCCCGCCGTACACCAGCCACCGCTGGTCCAGCGACCAGAACGCGGCGAGCGCCGACTCCCGCAGCGCGGGCGAGAGGGGCACCACCATCACGGTGACCGCGAACGGCGGCAGCGCCAGCGACGCCCCGCTGAGCAGCCCGCCCAGCCCCACATGCAACGTGAACCACCCGGCTGTGCGCGCCCTCGCCGCCCGCGACCTCGCCGGCCCGTCCGCGAACCGCTCCGCCGGAACCCCGCACAGCGTCCGCGCCGCCGCCACCGACATGGGCCGGGCGAGCGGGAACAGTGCCGTCACGGCGGCGAGCGGCAGGGCCACGCCGTACGCCCCGAACTGCACCACCGGGGAGGCGGTGAACATCCCGGCCCCGTCCACGAAGGGCGCGACGACCAGCGTGCCGAGCAGCCAGTACGGCATCAGCAGCGCGCCGCCGAGGATCAGATGCACCCACCGCAGCCGTGCGCGGCGCCCGAGCAGCGCCGTACCCAGGGCCTTCACGCGCCTCGCCGCCGCAGGAAGGCGGCCACGAGGCAGGCCAGCAACACGCCCGTGATCATCTCGCCAGCGTAGGCCAGGGTCATCGGTGCCGTCGGCTCGTTGGCGGGATCGGTCTGCGGCACCAGTACGGAGAGCAGCAGCCAGCCCCCCCAGCACCCGACACCGCCGGTCCCGGTCCAGGCGAGCGCCAGCGGCACCTTCACGGGCAGCGCCCGTCCCAGGCGGAACACCAGCATCAGCACACCCGCCATGGCGGCGGCCGCGAAGAGCAGACGTACGCCCTCCAGGATGGCGAAGTCGCTGGAGCGTTCCGCGATCCGCCCCGCCGGCAGCCCGTGCGTCGAGCCGGAGATCCACAGCACACGCAGCGCGGACGGCGCCAGCAGGAGCGCGGCCGCGGCCACGGCCGTCACCCGGTCGACGGGCCGGAACAGCGCGGGGGACAACTCCCGCACGCTGCCCCGCCACACCCGGCTCCAGCGGTCCCGGGCGTACAGCGCGAACAGGGTGCCGAGGGTGAGGCCCTGGACGATGAAACCGCCGTAGACGACGGAGAAGACCCACGCGTCGAGGAACGGCTCCTCGGGGGCCGCGTTCCGCCCGGCCACCAACTGGGCAGGGAAGCCCACCATGATGGGCCCGAGCAGTCCGGTGGCCACCCACATGGGGAACGCCGTCAGCCACGGCCTGATCCGGAGGCCCCAGCGCTGGGTGAACAGCAGCGCCAGGACGACCACGGCCGCGTCCATCAGCACCGTCGCCGCGTTGAGCGCGGCCATGATGTCCGGGTTGTCCAGCAACGCGCTGCCGTCGGGGATGCCGACGCGGCTGCCGGACAGCCAGGCGATCTTGAGCGAGACGTACGGGACGCATGAGGCGATGGCGAGGGCGCGGAGCACCCGGCGGACCCTGGTGGGCGAGGTCGTTGTCATGCCCCCACGCTCCCGTCCGGGGCGGGACCCGCGCCTCCTGCCCGACGGCGAACCGTCTCCGCCGCGCGGCGGAGACGGTCAGGCGGGCAGGATGAGGACCACCTCGTCCGTCTCCTCGCCCCGGGCGTGCGCGAAGCCCCGGTCATGGCCGGCGACGGTGAAGCCGCACTTCTCCAGGACCCGGATCGAGCCCGTGTTGTCGGCGGCGGCGCGGGCGTGCAGCGGCCGCACCGGTACGACGCCGAGCAGGGCGCGCAGGGCGGCGGTCGCGATGCCCCGCCCCCAGTGGGCGCGGCCGATGACGTACGTCACCTCCCGCTCGTCCGGCGGCCCGTACACCGCCGCGTGGCCGACGACCCGCCCGTCGGCGAGCACTGTCCGTACGACGGCGTCGGAGGCGAGGACCCGGGCCCAGTGGGCGTCGAAGTACGCCCGGTCGGTGGGGTCCTCGCAGGTGAAGGCCGCGACCCGGCCGGCCTCGGGGTCGCTCATGTGGGAGAAGAACACCGGCAGGTCGCTCTCCCGTACGTTCCGCAAGGTCACGTCCATCAGAGCCGTCGGGTGGCGAGCGTCAGCCGGTCGCGGGCGTCGAACAGCGCATCCTTGATCATCTGCTCGTGTGCCGGGGTGAGCCGGGCGACCGGCACGGAGCAGCTGATGGCGTCCCGCGCCGGGGTGCGGTACGGGATCGCGATGCCGAAGCAGCGCAGGCCCAGCGTGTTCTCCTCGCGGTCCACGGCGTACCCCTGCTCGCGGACGGTGTGGAGCTCCTCGATGAGCTTCTCGCGGTCCGTGATGGTGTGCTCGGTGAGCGCCGGCAGCGTCTCCGGGAGCATCTTGCGGACCTGCTCGTCGCCGTACGTGGCCAGCAGCGCCTTGCCGAGCGAGGTGGAGTGGGCGGGCAGCCGGCGGCCGACGCGGGTGAAGGGACGCAGGTAGTGCTGGGACTGGCGGGTGGCGAGGTAGACGACGTTGGTGCCGTCCAGCCGGGCCAGGTGGATGGTCTCGGTGGTGTCGTCGGAGAGCCGGTCCAGGGTGGGGCGGGCGGCGGCGACGACCTCGTCACCGTCGATGTACGAGGTGCCCACCAGCAGCGCGCGCACGCCGATGCCGTACCGCGTGCCCGTGGCGTCCGTCTCCACCCAGCCGAGCTCCACCAGGGTGCGCAGCAACATGTACAGGCTGGACTTGGGGTAGCCGACGGCTTCCTGCACGGCGGCCAGCGAGTGCATGCCGGGACTGCCCGCGAAGTATTCGAGCAGTTCCACCGTGCGGACGGCGGACTTGACCTGTGCCCCGCCGGATTCGGTAGCTGGCATCAGCACCCCTCTTGTAAACACGCCGCGCCCGTTAATAGAGTCCCATTCATCATCAGGAACGCTGTTCAGAATACCGAACAACCACGCAAGGCGGGAAGGACGTAGCGGTGTCAGCAGCACAAGTCTGGAGTGTCGACCCCCGAACCGGGAAGCGGCGTGAAGAGGTTGCCGTCGAAGCCACGGCCGAGGACGTCGACCGCGCCGTACGCGCCGCGCACGCCGCCCGGGGCGCCCTCGCCGACCGCGCGGTGCGCGCCGCCTTCCTGCGTACCGCCGCCGATCTGCTCGACGGCGCGAGGGACCGGCTGGTGGCGGCCGCCGACGCCGAGACCGCACTCGGCACCCCCCGCCTGACCGGCGAACTGGCCCGTACCTGCTTCCAGTTGCGGGCCTTCGCCGACATCGTCGACGAGGGCGCCTTCCTCGGCGTGATCATCGACCACCCCGACGACACCGCCACCCCGCCCATCCCGGACCTGCGCCGCTACAAGGTGCCGCTCGGTGTCGTCGCCGTGTACTCCGCCTCGAACTTCCCCTTCGCCTTCTCCGTGCCCGGCGGCGACACCGCCAGCGCGCTCGCCGCCGGCTGCCCCGTCGTCGTCAAGGCCCACCCCGACCACCCGGCCACCTCCGAGCTGGTCGCCGCCGTCCTCGGTCAGGCCGCCGCACACCACGGCATCCCGCAGGCCGTCGTCGGCCTCGTCCACGGCTTCGACGCGGGCGTCGCGCTCGTGAAGCACCCGCTGATCGCGGCCGCCGGATTCACCGGCTCGGTACGCGGCGGGCGGGCGCTCTTCGACGCGGCGGCCGCCCGCCCCGTGCCCATCCCCTTCCACGGCGAACTCGGCTCCCTCAACCCGGTCGTGGTCACCGAGGCGGCCGCCGCCGAGCGCGCCGAGCAGATCGGGACCGGGCTCGCCGGGTCGATGACGCTCGGGGTGGGCCAGTTCTGCGTCAAGCCGGGCCTGGTGCTGGCGCCCACCGGCGCGGACGGCGACGAACTGGTCACCTCCCTCGCCGGCGCGGTCAAGGACGTAGCCCAGGGGGTGCTCCTCGACCACCGCATGCGGGACAACTTCGTCGCGGGCGTCGCCGAGCGCGCCGCGCTCCCCGACGTCGAGGCCCCCGTCGCCCCCGGCGCCGGCGACGAGCACACCGTCAGCCCCGGGTTCCTGACCGTGCCCGCCGCCAGGCTGGCCACCGAGGGCGCGCACGACCTGCTGCTGGAGGAGTGCTTCGGCCCCGTCACGGTCGTCGCCCGGTACGACGGCGACGACGAGGTCGCCGCCGTCCTGTCCCGCCTCCCCGGCAACCTCACCGCCACGGTCCACCTCTCCTCGGAGGAGGCCTCCGGCGCGGGCCGCGGCGCCGAGATCCTCGCCGAACTCACCCCGCTCGCCGGCCGCGTCCTCGTCAACGGCTGGCCCACCGGCGTCGCCGTCGCCCCCGCCCAGCACCACGGCGGCCCCTACCCGGCCACCACCTCCACCTCCACCTCCGTCGGCTCCACCGCCGTCGAACGCTGGTTGCGGCCCGTCACCTACCAGTCCACCCCCGAGGCGCTGCTCCCGCCCGAGCTGCGCGACGACAACCCGCTCGGTCTTCCCCGCCGCGTCGACGGGCGGCTGGAACACTGACCCCCATGGATCTCAAGCTGCCCGAACTCCCCTTCCCGCTACGGGCGTACGGCCCCGACGCCGGCTGGTCCTACGAGGACGGGGTGCTCACCGGCTGGGCCGGCCCCCGCCAGGACCGCTTCGTCCCCCCGACGGGCGACGCGCTGGACCCGGTCTCCGACGCGCCGCGCCTGCTCGGCGCGGCGCCGGAGGGCGACTTCCAGCTGATCGCCCGCGTGAGGGCCGACCTGGCGGCCGCCTTCGACGCGGGCGTGCTGTACGTCCACGTCGGGGAGCGGGAGTGGGCCAAGCTCTGCCTGGAGCTGTCCCCGGACCGGCCGACCGTCTGCACGGTCGTCACCCGGGGCCACTCCGACGACGCCAACTCCTTCGTGGTGGAGGGCGACAGCGTGTGGCTGCGGGTCAGCCGCACGGGCAGGGCGTTCGCGTTCCACGCCTCGACGGACGGCGAGCACTGGACCTTCGTCCGGATCTTCGCCCTCGGCGACGAGGAGCGGGCGGGCGCGGCGCTGGTCGGGTTCATGGCCCAGTCGCCGGTGGGGGAGGGGTGCGTGGTCACCTTCGACCGGATCGCGTACCGCCCGAGCTGGCCGGACGGCCTGCGCGACGGTTCCTGACCCATGCCTCCCGGCCGGTACCGGACGGCCCCCGGCCGGTACCGGACGGCCCCCGGCCGGTACCGGACCGCTCCCGGCCGGTACCGGAACCCGGCGCGAGGCGGGTGGACGCGAGCGCGGTGAGCGTCATCAGTACGACGCTCAGGACGAGACTGACACGCATCCCGTGCACGAACCCCCCTGCCACCAGCGACCCGAACACCGCGATGCTCAAGGCCCCCGCCGTCTGCCGCACCGCGTTCAGCAACCCGGCCGCCGTACCCGCCCGTTCCGCGGGGACCGCTTCCATCATCGCGGCGATCAGCGGTGGCAGGGCGAGGCCGCAGCCCAGCGCGAGGGGCACCAGCAGCACGGCCACCAGGGCGAGGGGCGTGGCGTCGTCCACGTACAGCGGGAGCAGCAGCATCCCGGTGATCGCGACGACCTGGCCCGCCACGATCGGCAGCCGGGCACCGTGCCGCGCGGCGACCTTCGCGGACAGCACGTTCACGGCCGCGAGGAGCCCCGTCATCGGCAGGGACATCAGCCTCGCGCCCAGCGGTGAAAGCCCCCGCACCTGCTGGAAGAAGAGGCTGAAGACGAACACCATGCCGTAGAAGGCGACGCTCGCCGCCGACCCGGCCGCCACCGCCACCGCCACCGTCGTGGACCGGAACAGCCCCAGCGGCACCACCGGATGCGGGTGCGGCCGCTCACCCTGAACGACCTGGCACGGCACGCGGGCGTCAGCGTCCGCACCCTCACTCGCCGCTTCCACGCCGAGAGCGGCATGAGCCCCCTGCAGTGGCTGCTCCACCAGCGCGTCGAGCGCGCCAGGGAACTCCTGGAGACCACCGAACTCCCCATGGACCAGGTCGCCCGGGCGTGCGGCCTCGGCACCGCCGACTCGCTGCGCGCCCACATGGTGCGCCGCACCGGCCTGACCCCGAGCGCCTACCGCGCCACCTTCACCCGCCTCGCAACCACCCCCGGGCCCCGGTAGTGGCGCTCCGGCTCGCCGTCACCGCGCCGTGAGGTTCCGGGCCCGATCGCGGCGTAACGTGACGAACAAGATTAAAGCGTGCCTTTCTGAGGAGGACCATGACGACCCCGGACGTTGCCCGCCAGGAGGCCTTCACCGAGCTGATGGTCGACGTGCTGAACAAGGGGGTGCTGGCCCTCCTCATCAGCGTCGGCCACCAGACCGGCCTGTTCGACACCATGAGCGCCCTGCCTCCCGCCACCAGCGCCGGCATCGCCCAGGCGGCGGACCTCGACGAGCGGTACGTACGCGAGTGGCTCGGCGGGATGGTCGTCGGCGGCATCGTGGAGTACGAGCCGGACGGCGCGACGTACACGCTGCCGCCCGAGCACGCCGCCTCGCTCACCACGGCCGCCGGGCCCGACAACCTCGCCGGGATGATGCCCTACATCGCCCTGATGGGCGAGGTGGAGCAGCAGGTCGTCGCGTCCTTCCGCGACGGCGGCGGCGTCCCGTACGAGGCGTACCCCCGCTTCCAGGCGCTCCAGGCCCAGGAGACGGCCCGTGTGTACGACGCGGCCCTCGTCGACACGATCGTCCCGCTGGTCCCGGGCCTCACCGAGCGGTTGCGCGACGGCATCGACGTCCTGGACGTGGGCACCGGCCAGGGCCACGCCCCGCTCGTCCTGGCCCAGGCATTCCCACGCAGCCGCTTCCACGGCCTCGACCGGTCGGAGGACGGCATCGCGGCCGCCCGCCGGGAGGCCGAGCGGCTCTCCCTGGACAATCTCCGCTACACGGTGGCCGACTCCACCGAGATCCCCGGCCGGTACGACCTGATCACCGCCTTCGACGTCATCCACGACCTGGCCCGGCCGCAGCAGACCCTCGACGCCATCGCCGCGTCCCTCCGCGACGGCGGGACCTTCCTGATGGGCGACATCGCCGCCTCCAGCAACCTGGAGGAGAACGTCGACCACCCCTTCGGACCCGCCCTCTTCGGCTTCTCCGTCTTCTACTGCATGACCACCTCCCTGAGCACCGGCGGCGCCGGCCTCGGCACGGTCTGGGGCGAGCAGACCGCCCGCCGCATGCTGGGCGAGGCGGGCTTCACGGACATCCAGGTCCGGTCGGTCGAAGGGGACCCGCTCAACGTCTACTACGTGGCCACCACCGCCACCACCGCCCCCGCCTAGAACCAGGCGGCCTTGACCACGGCATGGCCGGCCGAGGCTGTGCGCCGGTAGAAGGCGCACAGGTCCCGGTGGTGGCCGAGGAGTATCTCCTTCACCACCGCCTCGTCCCACCCGGCGAACACCGCGCGTATCTTGTCCCCGGCCGTCTCCCACAGGGCCTCGAACGACGCACCGGCGAGGAAGTCCGCCGCCGACCGCACCTGGTCCGGCGGGAGGACGAGGAAGGGTGGCCGGTCACCGTCGGGATACTCGACCGGGCGGCCGCCGTATACGGGCAGCTCCCGGTCCACGCACCCGGCCGTGGCGTAGAGCTGGTCGACAAGGCCGAAGTCCTTCTCGATGGACGTGGCGAGGCCCGCCCGGTACTCGGCGGGATGGTCGTCCCAGGCCGCGGACATGAACGACTCCAGCCAGGCGAGGTCGTCCCGTACATCGCCTTCCGGCACGGCACGGAAATGCAGGTGATAGCTCACGGCAGCGCCCTTTCGATCAGTACACCGACCGTATCGGCCACCACTGACACCGCGTGCGCATCCGTACGCAATCCGCAAGCACAGGAGGCGAGGTATCGCGATGGGAAAGATCGTCTTGTTCATGTCGGTGTCCCTGGACGGCTTCATGGAGGGGCCGCACCGTGAGCTCGACTGGCACCGGGTCGACGACGAACTGCACAGCCACTTCAACGAGCAGCTCGCGGGCATGGGCGCCTTCGTCGAGGGGCGCGTCACCTACGAGCTGATGGAGGGGTTCTGGTCGACGGCCGACTCCGATCCCGCCATCACCGGGCCCATGCGGGAGTTCGCCGGGATCTGGCGGGAGAAGCCCAAGTACGTGTTCTCCAGCACCCTGCAGGAGGCCGGCGGGAACGCCACCGTCATCCGGGACGTGGACCCCGAGGACATCGCGGCGCTGAAAACGCACCATCCGGGCGGCCTGGCGCTCGGCGGCGCCGACCTCGCCGCCGCGTTCAGGCGGCACGACCTGATCGACGAGTACCGCGTCTACGTCCACCCCGTCCTCATCGGCCGGGGCAAGCCCCTGTTCCAGGACGCGGACACCGAGACCGGCCTGCGGCTCGTCGAGACGCGGGCCTTCGGCAACGGGGTGGTGCTCCTGAGGTACGAGCGGGAATGATCCCCGCCCACGCGGCTCGGGGAGACCGCTTGGACGGGGCGAAGGGGCAGTGGCTACGGCCTGGTGGCGCGAGCGATCAGGGTGCCGATGTGACCGGGCGTGGGAGCGTCGAGGATCTGTACGTCCGGATCCGTGAACCCGGCTTCGAGCAGGAAGCCGGCCCACCTGCGCGGGGTGTAGCCCTACCGATACCTGTACATGCCCTGTGGGCCGTACGCCCCGGGAATGGCGGGCGGGTGGGAGAACGCGAAGATGCCACCGGGGTTGAGTCGCTGCGCGACGAGCGGCAGGAGCTTGGCGGGATCGGCGAGCCAGTCCGCGCCGAAGACGGAATGGATGGCGTCGTACGTCTCGGTGCTCTCGCGGAGATGGTCCAGGACTTCGGCACATACGAATCGCGCCCCCAACGGTCCCCACCGCTCGATGGCGTTCGCCACCATGAGGGCGAGAGGTCCAGGCCGGTCATCTTGACCCCCTGCTGTGCCAGGTAGGCGAGTGCCCGCCCGGTGCCGCATCCGATTTCGAGGGCGGTTGTCGGCGTGCCGAGAATTTCGGGCCCGGGCCGTGGCCGGAGTACTGGGTCCAGCAGAACACGGGGTCGGGCTCGAACATCGTGTTCTTCGTGCTCTCGGCGAAGGCGTCCCAGAGTTCGCGTTCGGCGTCGATGTCGTGTCGTGCGGGCAACGGGCTTTCCTGGCTGTGGGGGTGGCAGGAACATCAATGCCGGATCAGCGGCAGTCGGGGACCTTGTCGTCACACGGCGACGTGGGGGCGGTGGCGGGCTGTGGTGTGGACGGGGCGTGTTGACCCGGGCGTTGCCCGCGCGCAGGGTAGGGGCATGGAAACCCCTCTCGGCGGCGACGAGTTCGCGCCCGCGCAGACGTACGTGGACACTTCCCGCTGCGGGCTGCTGCCCCGGCGTACCGTGGCCGCCGTGACGGCACTGGCGGAGGGGGTCGCCGCGGGGACGGCGGGCGGGTCGGGGAGTTTCGAGGCCGTGGACGGGGCGCGGCGCGGGTTCGCGCGGGTGGTGGGGGTGGGCGTGGACCGGGTCGCGGTGGGCAGTTCGGTCGCCGTCCATGTGGGGCTGGTGGCGAACTCGTTGCCGGCCGGGGCGGAGGTGCTGTTCGTGGACGGCGACTTCGGCTCGCTGATCACGCCGTTCGCGGTGCGCGGGGACCTCAAGGCGCGGTTCGTGCCGCTGGAGGACCTGGCGGACGCGGTACGGCCCGGGACGGCGCTCGTTGCTTTCTCGGCCGTCCAGTCGGCGGACGGGCGCGTCGCCGACCTGGCCGCGGTACGGGAGGCGGCGGCCGCGCACGGGGCCCGCACGCTTGTCGACGCGAGCCAGGCGGCCGGGTGGCTGCCGCTGGACGCGGGGGCGTACGACTACACCGTGACGGGGGCGTTCAAGTTCCTGATGTGCCCGCGGGGCGCGTCGTTCCTCACCGTCACCGAGCAGGCCCAGGAGTCCCTGGTGCCCATCCACGCGGGCTGGTTCGCCGCCGACGACCTGAGCGATCCGTACGGTCCGGCCGCCCGGCTCGCCGACACCGCCCGCCGCTTCGACGAGCCGCCCGCGTTCCTGTCGTACCACGGTGCCGAGCAGTCTCTGGCGCTCCTCGGCGAGATCGGCGTCGACGCCGTGCACGCCCACGACACGGCGCTCGCCGCCCGCTTCCGTGACGGCCTGGTCCGCCTCGGCCACCACCCGGTGCCGGGCGAGTCGGCCATCGTCGCCGTCCCGGGCCTGGGTGGGCGGCAGCCCGAGCTGGCGGCGGCGGGCGTCGCCGTTTCGGCCCGCGCCGGCAACCTCCGTGCCGCCTTCCACCTCTACAACTCGGCCGCCGACGTGGACCGCGTGCTGGACGTCCTGTCCTGAGTGCCGGGACAGCCGGCGGCCTCGCCGCACAGGTTGGCCTCCACCTTGCCCAGCAGCCGTGCCAGCTCGGCGCGCTCCGGCGCGTCGAGCCCGGCGAGCGTGTGCTCCTCCAGGCCGGCCCAGGCGCCGCTGACCTGCGCGTGCAGCGAGCAGCTGGCGCCGGTGGCCTCGACGAGGACCGCCCGCCGGTCGGCGGGGTCGGGTGAGCGGCGTACGTGTCCGGTCTGCTCCAGCCGCTGGAGCATCTTGGTGACCGTCGACGGGTCGAGGTCCACGACCTTGATCAGCTCCGACTGGCGGACCGGCCCCGCGTCCCAGAGGTACATCATCACGAACTCCTGGCCCGGGTAGATCCCGGCCGCCTTCAGGAACTTGCCGGCCGTGATGCGGTGCAGCCGGGCCACCCGCGCCAGGGTGTGGCTGATGGGGCCGCCGCGTGCCGCCGAGGGCAGCGCGTCGGGGCACAGCGCGTCCGGCCGCAGTGCGTCGGGCCGCAGTGCCTCAGGGGGCAGTGCGTCGGGGGACAGCGCGCCGGGGGGCAGCGCGTCGGTACAGGCGGCGGTCTCGGCGCCCGCCTCGGAGTGCTGGGGGGCTGACATCGGGGTCTCCTTGTGGGCGTCCGGATGACGATTCCAATTTTACCTTGGTCGGCCAACGAATGCGCTACAGTGGCGTCAGGCAGAAATGCTTGGCCGACCACATATGTTCTGGGAGCCTTACGATGACTACTGCTTTCGACCCCATCGACCTGTCCGGTACGCAGCTCGCCAACCGCATCGCCATGGCCCCGATGACCCGCAGCAGGGCCGGTGCCGGGCGGGTCCCGACCGACCTCACCGCCGAGTACTACGCGCAGCGCGCCTCGGCCGGCCTGATCATCACCGAGGGCGTCCAGCCCTCCCCGGTCGGCCAGGGCTACCCCGACACCCCCGGCCTGCACAGCGACGAGCAGACCGCCGCCTGGCGCAAGGTCACCGACGCCGTGCACGCCGAGGGCGGCCGGATCTTCGCCCAGGTGATGCACGCCGGCCGCATCGGCCACCCCGACCTGCTCGCCGACCAGCCCGGCGACCTCCACCCGGTCGCCCCCTCCGCCGTCGCCGCCCAGGGCCAGGTCTACACCGCCGACGGCCCCAAGGACTTCGTCACCCCGCGCGAGCTCACCGACGCCGAGGTACGGGACACCATCGCCGACTTCGTCGCCGCCGCCCGCAACGCCGTGGCCGCCGGGTTCGACGGCGTCGAGCTGCACGGCGCCAACGGCTACCTCATCCACCAGTTCCTGGCACCGAACACGAACGTGCGCACCGACGCCTGGGGCGGCTCCGCCGAGGGCCGCATCCGCTTCGCCGTCGAGGTCGTCACGGCCGTCGCCGCCGAGATCGGTCCCGAGCGCACCGGCCTCAGGATCTCGCCCGGGAACCCGTTCAACGACATCGACGAGCCCGAGCCGGAGGAGACGTACACCGCGCTGGTGGCAGCCCTCGAGCCGCTCGGGATCGCCTACCTGCACGTCCTGGAGAGCTCCCCGGCCTCCCGGGAGCTCACCCTTGGCCTGCGCAAGCGGTTCTCCGGCACCCTCGTCCTCAACCCGGCCACCGAGGGCCCGACCAGCGCCGAGGACCTCGCGCTGATCGAGAACGGCACGGCCGACATGGTGGCGTTCGGCGCCCTGTTCCTCGCCAACCCCGACCTGCCGGCCCGCCTGAAGGCCAACGGCCCGTACAACACCCCGGACACCGCCACCTTCTACGGCGGCGACCACCGCGGGTACACGGACTACCCGGCGCTGGTCGGCTGAGCCCGAAGCCTCACGCCGACTCGCGGCGTACCAGCTCGGTGGGGAGGATGACCGCGGCGGCTTCCTCCCCGCCTATGCGGGCCAGCAGCATCCGCACCATCTCGGCGCTGATCCGGTCCCACGGCTGGCGGATCGTGGTGAGCGGTGGCCGGGACGCCACCGCGGCCGGCGAGTCGTCGAAACCGCCCACCGCCACGTCCTCCGGCACTCGCCGCCCCGCCCGCGCCAGCGTGTCCAGCACACCCTGCGCCATCAGGTCCGACGCCACGAACACCGCGTCCACGTCCGGCGCCCGCTCCAGCAGCAGCCCGGCCGCCGCCTCGCCGCTCGCCCGGCTGTAGTCGCCCGGCACGATCAGCCCCTCGTCGGCCGGCAGCCCGCACTCGGCCAGCGTCTCCCGGTACCCCGCGAGCCGCTCCACCCCGCCCGGGGTGTCCGGCGGGCCGGTCACCGTGGCGATGCGGCGGCGGCCCGTCGCGTACAGATGGCGCACCATCTCCCGCGCGCCCTCCCGGTCGTCGGCCGCGACGTAACTGACCTTCGACGTCTGGCCGAGCGGCTTCCCGCACGCCACCAGCGGAACGTCCGCCCGGCGCAGCTGCGTCACCACCGGGTCGCCGGAGTGGCTGGACACCAGCAGCACCCCGTCCACATGGCCCGCCTCGATGTACCGCAGGTTGCGCCGGCGTTCGTCGGCCGTGCCCGCGATCATCAGCAGCAGCGGAATGTCCTGGTCGGCCAGCGCCTGGGTGCAGCCCCGCAGCAGCACATTGAAGTTGGGGTCCTCGAAGAACCGCTCCTGCGGCTCGGTCAGCAGGAACGCCACCGAGTCCGACTTGCCGGTGATCAGCGAGCGGGCGTGCCGGTTCACGACGTAACCGGTCTTGCGGATCGCGGCGTTGACCGCGTCCTGGGCGGCGGGGCTGACGTAGTGCCCGCCGTTGAGGACGCGCGAGACGGTGCCGCGGGAGACCCCCGCCTCCCGGGCCACGTCATGGATGGTCGGCGGCCGACGCCTGCCCTCGGTGCTGCGGCTCATGCTCTGCGTTCCCCTCGTGTCATCAGGACTTTACGGCCCCGGACAGCAGGTCCAGGCTCCAGAACCGCTGGATGACCAGGAAGAGGGCGATGAGCGGGACGACCGCCAGCATGGCACCGGTGATCACCAGCGTGTAGAGCGCCGGCGTCGCGGAGCCCTGCGCGAGCAGGGTGTAGAGCCCCACCGTCATCGGGAACTTCTCGTCGTCACCGAGCATGATGTACGGCAGCAGGAAGTTGTTCCAGATCGCCACGAACTGGAAGAGGAAGATCGTGACGAGCCCCGGCGACATCATCGGGACCGCGATCCGCCAGAAGATCCGCCACTCGCCCGCCCCGTCCATCCGGCCCGCCTCGACCAGCTCCATGGGGATGGCCGCCTCGGCGTAGATCCGGCCGAGGTAGACGCCGTACGGGGACAGGACCAGGGGCAGCAGCACGGACAGGTACGTGTCCGCCATACCGGCCTTCGCCAGCAGCAGGTACTGCGGGATGGCGAGGATGACCGGCGGCATCAGTACGCCCGTGAGCAGGACGTTGAAGACCGCCTCGCGTCCGCGGAACCGGTAGATCGCCAGCGCGTACCCCGAGACGGCCGACACGACCGTGGACAGGACGGCGCCGAAGCCCGCGTAGAAGGCCGAGTTGGCCATCCACCGCCAGTAGATCCCGTCCCGGTACGCGTCCAGGTCGGCCAGGTTGTCGCCGAAGCCGCTGCCCGGCAGGAAGGTGAAGGTGGAGAACAGCTCCGTACCCGACTTGGTGGCCGCCACCACCACCCAGGCGACCGGCAGCAGGCAGTACAGCGCGCCGAGCAGCAGCGCCGCGGTGGGCAGCAGGGCGGTCCGGCGCGGGCGCGAGGCCCCGGGGACGGGCCGGCCCCGGGACGTTCCGGCGGCCGGGGGCGCGGTGCGTAGCGGGGGAGCGGTGAGGTCGGTCATCGGGTACGTCCCTGCTTCCTTCCGGAGTTGGAGGCCCTCAGAAGGCCGAACGACAGCACGAACGTCGCCACCGCGAGGACGACGGCGGTCGCCGAGGCCGCGTACACGTTCCCGCCCACGAAGGCGTCGTTGTACACCTTCATCAGCGGGCTCCAGGTGGTGGGGATGCCGTTGGTCAGCGGGCGCAGGGTGGTCGGCTCGCTGAAGACCTGGAGCGTCGCGATGATCGAGAAGAAGAAGGTCAGTACGAGCGACGGCGCCACCATCGGGACCTTGATGCGCAGCGCGATCTGGAGCGGCGTGGCCCCGTCCAGCTTCGCCGCCTCGTACACCTCCGCCGGGATGGACCGCAGCGACGTGTAGATCACGATCATGTTGAACCCGGTGCCGCCCCACACGGCGATGTTCGACAGCGCCAGGAACAGCGGCCCGCCGTCCAACAGGTCCGGCCGGGGCAGGCCGAGAGCGTCGAGTACGTAGTGGAACGGGCTGACGTCGGGCAGGTACAGGAACCCCCACAGCATCGCCGCCACGACACCGGGGATGGCGTACGGGAGGAAGATCGCGAGCCGCGAGAAGGACCGCGCCCGCACCCGCTCGGTGTCCAGCAGCAGCGCGAACAGCAGCGCCAGGCCGAGCATCACGGGGACGACGATCGCGCCGTACCCGAGGATGCGCAGCGCGCCTCGGCCGAGCTCGGAGTCGGTGAGCGCGGCGGTGTAGTTGGCCAGGCCCGCCCAGACCTCCTCGCGGGCGCCCCTGCCGAGGCCCAGCCCCTGGACCTCGATCTTGTGCAGGCTGAGCCAGACCGCGTAGCCGATGGGCAGGGCGAAGAAGAGCGTGAAGAGGACCGTGGCAGGGAGGAGGAAAAGATAGGGGGCGCTTCGCGCTCGTTTCAGGGTGGTGGTGGGAGACGGGTGGGCGTACGGGGCGCCCTGCACCCCGTACGCCTTCCGGCGCGTGCTGGTCACGGGGCGACCTCGAAGCCCTGCTTCTTCAGGTCCGCGACCGTGGCCTGCTGCATCGCGGTCAGGGCCGCGTCGAAGCCGGACCTGGCCTTGGCGGCCTTGCCGAACTCGTCCTTGAAGGAGGTGTACGCGACGTTGACGTTCGGGCCCCAGGCGGCGGGCGCGGTGCCCTCGGCGATCTCGGCGGCGCGGGTGTAGAAGTCCGGCTGGTTGGCGAAGAACGCGGGGGCGGTGGCGAGCGCGCCGCCGGTCTGGGCGGCGGTGGCGGCCGGGTATATGCCGCTCTCCTTCACCAGCGCGGCCAGCGCCTCGGGGTCGGTGTTCAGCCAGGTGGCGAACTTGGCCGCGGCGGCCTTGTGCTTCGAGTCGGTGGTGACGGCGGTGGTGGAGCCGCCCCAGCTGCCGGTGGTGTTCGTGCCCTCGGTCCACTGGGGGAGGGGGGCCATGGCCCACTTGCCCTTGGTGTCGGGCGCGGCGGTGGTGAGGGTGCCGGGCGCCCACACCGCGCTCACCCAGGCGATCTGCTTGCCGGTGTTGAGCGCCTTGTTCCACGCCGGGGTGTACATCGGCTGGTTGTCGATGGCGCCCTCCTTGACCAGGCCGCCCCAGAAGCCGGCGACCTTCCTGGTGGCGGCGTCGTCGATGCCGACCTTCCACTTCTCGCCCTCGGTCGTCCACCACTTCGCGCCGGCCTGCTGGGCGAGTCCGGCGAACAGCCCGGAGTCGTTGGAGGAGAAGGTCGTCAGCGCCTTGTCCGGGGCCTTCTTCTTCAGGGCGCGGGCGGTGGCGGCGAACTCGTCCCAGGTGGTGGGGACGGTCAGCCCGTACTGCTTGAACAGGTCGGCCCGGTAGTAGAACATCATCGGCCCGGAGTCCTGGGGCAGCGCGTACACGGCGTCCGTGCCGAGCGTGACCTGCTGCCAGACGCCCGGCGCGTACGCCTTCTCGGCGTCGCCGGCCTCCTTGGAGATGTCGGCGAGGGCGTCATTGCTGACCAGGGTCGGCAGCGCCTGGTACTCGGCCTGGACGAGGTCGGGGGCCTGGTGCGCCTTGGCCGCCGTGATGATCTTGGTGACCAGGTCGTCGCCGGAGGCCTGCTTCTTCACCGTGACGGTGATGTCCGGATGCTTCTTGTTCCACAGGGCGGCGACCTTGTCCATGCCGGGCGCCCAGGCCCAGTAGGTGAGCGAGACGGGGCCGGATGCGGCGCCCCCGCCGTCGTCCGAGGACGACCCGCACCCGGTGAGGGCGGTCGCGCCGAGGGCGACGGCGGTGGCGATGGCGATGGCGGAAACGCGGCGGTGCAGCGCGTGCGGCATGGGGGCTTCTCCCTGACCGAGGGGGGCGGCCTCCGCCGTAGTGGGAGGCCTGCCATGCTTCTGTGAGCGTTCACAGTAGAGAAACATCCCAGACACTTGTCAATGGTTGTTGCTGTGCGGTTATGTTGCGTTCCGACGGCACGCCGAGTGTGTGCACGTTCCCACTTGTTCGGAACGCGGTGGGAAGCTTTCCCGAGGAACCAGGAGAAACCCCATGCCGGAGACCACTCCCAGAGGCCTGCGCCGGCTCGCCTACGGCGGGGACTACAACCCCGAACAGTGGCCGGAAAGCATCTGGCAGGAGGACGTCCGGCTGATGCGCGAGGCCGGCGTCACCATGGTCAGCGTCGGCATCTTCTCCTGGGCCGGGCTCGAACCCGAGCCCGGCGCCTACGACTTCGGCTGGCTCGACCGGCTCCTGGACCTGCTCCACGAGCACGGCATCCGCGCCGACCTCGGCACGCCCACCGTCGTCCCGCCCGCCTGGTTCTACCGCGCCCACCCCGACGCGCTGCCCGTCACCCGCGAGGGCACGCGGTACGCCTTCGGCTCGCGCGGCGCCATCTGCCACAGCTCACCGGCGTACCGCGCCGCCGCCGCGACCATCACGGAACAGCTCGCCCGCCGCTACGGCGCCCACCCCGCCCTCGCCCTGTGGCACGTCCACAACGAGTACGGCGTCCCGGTCAGCGCCTGCTACTGCGACACCTGCGCCGACCACTTCCGCCGCTGGCTGGACGCCCGCTACGGCTCGATCGACGCCGTCAACGACGCCTGGGGCACCGCCTTCTGGGGCCAGCACTACACCGCGTACGAGCAGATCGACCCGCCCCGCGCCACGCCCACCGTCGGCAACCCCGCCCAAGCGCTCGACTACCGCCGCTTCGCCGACGCCACCATGCGCGAGAACTTCTCGATGGAGCGGGACATCCTGCACCGGCTGTCCCCCGGCGTCCCCGTCACCACCAACTTCATGACCGCGCTCAGCCAGTGCGACAGCGTCGACTACTGGGCCTGGGGCCGTGAGGTCGACCTGGTCACCAACGACCACTACCTGATCACCGACGGCCGCCGTACGCACGTCAACCTCGCCATGGCCGCCGACCTCACCCGCTCCGTCGCCGGCGGCGCCCCCTGGCTGCTGCTGGAGCACTCCACCAGCGGCGTCAACTGGCAGCCGCGCAACCCCGCCAAGCGCCCCGGCGAGATGGCCCGCAACTCCCTCGCCCACATCGCACGCGGCTCCGAGGGCGCCATGTTCTTCCAGTGGCGCCAGTCCCGGCGCGGCGCCGAGAAGTTCCACTCCGCGATGGTGCCGCACGCCGGAACCGACTCCCGCGTCTGGCGCGAGGTCGTCCAGCTCGGCGCCGACCTCGGTGCCCTGGCCGAGCTGCGCGGTACGCGGACGGTCGCGGACGCCGCCATGGTGTGGGACTGGCACTCCTGGTGGGCGCAGAACCTGGAGTGGCGCCCCAGCCGGGACCACGACGCCCGCGAGCGCGCCGACAGCTTCTACGAGACCCTCTACGACCGGCACCTCACCGTCGACTTCGCCCACCCCGAGGCCGACCTGTCCGCCCACCCCCTGGTCGTCGTCCCCGCTCTGTACCTCACCACCGAGGCCGCGGGCCGCAATCTGCGCGCCTACGTCGAGAACGGCGGCACCCTCGTCGTCTCCTACTTCTCCGGCATCGTCGACGAGCACGACGCCGTCCACCCCGGTGCGTACCCGGGCGCCCTGCGGGACGTCCTCGGCCTCACGGTGGAGGAGTGGTCGCCGCTGGGCGAGGGCGAGACGGTACGGATCACGGAGGCGGCCGGGGACGGGGCGCTGACCGGCGACGTGTGGACCGAGTTCGTCGTCCCGCGCGGCGCCGAGACCATCTGGACGTACGCCGACGGCCCGGCCGCCGGCCACCCCGCCGTCACCCGCCACCGCCTGGGCAAGGGCACCGCCTGGTACGTCTCCACCCGCCTCGCCCCGCCCGCCCTGGACGCGGTCATCGGCGCGGCCTGCGAGGACGCGGGCATCGCGCCACGCACCGACCTGCCCCGCGACGTCGAGGTGGTGCGCCGCACCGGCGACAGCGGCACCTACCTGTTCGCCCTCAACCACACCGCGCACGACGCCAAGGTGCCGCTGGACGCCCCCGGCACCGAACTCCTCAGCGGCGAGCCCGTCGCCGGCCACCTCGCCGTCCCGGCGGGCGCGGTCTGCGTCGTCCGGCTCGCGTAACCCCCGCAACGCCACACACATCGTCGAAGGGACGCGACATGTACGGCACCACCAGAGCGGCCACGGCCGCCGTCATCGCCGCCGCGGGCCTGCTCCTCGCCGGGCTGCCCGCGACCACGGCCGACGCCGCGGCCACGCTCACCAACCCCGGCTTCGAAAGCGGCGCCACCGGCTGGTCCACCTACTCCGCCACCGGCCAGAACAGCGCCTCGTTCACCGAGGCCGGCGGGGCGAGCGGCAGCACCCGCCTCTCCCACTGGGCTTCCGGCGCCTACAAGGTGGAGACCTACCAGTACCTGTCCGGTCTCACGGACGGTACGTACACACTGAGCGCCCGCGTCCGCTCCAGCGGCGGGCAGAACGCCGCGTACATCGCGCTGCGCAACTGCGGCAGCCCCGAGCAGCGCACCGACCTGCCGCCCACCGCGAACGGCGCCTGGATACGGATCGTGACCTCCGTCAAGGTCACCGGCGGCCAGTGCACGGTGAGCTTCAACTCCGACGCGCACGCGGGCCAGTGGGCCAACTTCGACGACGTCACCTTCACGCCCGGGACGACCGGCCTCGCCATCAAGGGCGGCGACCTGTCGACGCTCCCGAAGAACGAGGCGTACGGGGCGTCCTACCGGTACGCGAACGGCACGAGCGGCGACGCGATGGCCATCCTCAAGGCGGCCGGCATGAACTACGTACGCCTCAAGGTGTGGGTGAACCCCGCCGACGGCTACAACAACAAGGCGAAGGTCCTCGCCATGGCCAAGCGCGCCAAGGCCCAGGGCATGAAGGTCCTGGTGGACTTCCACTACTCCGACACCTGGGCCGACCCCGGCAAGCAGTACAAGCCCGCGGCCTGGTCCTCGCACACGTACGAGCAGCTGAGGAAGGACGTGTACGACCACACGTACGACGTCCTCGGCGCCCTCAAGGCGCAGGGCACCACGGCCGACATGGTCCAGATCGGCAACGAGCTGAACGCCGGGATGCTGTGGGAGGAGGGCCGCACGTCGAACTGGTCGCAGCTGGCCGGGCTGGTCACCTCCGGCGCGAACGCCGCCAAGGCCGTCTCGTCCTCCACGCAGGTCGCCCTGCACCTGGCGAAGGGCGGCGACAACGCGGGCACCCGCTGGTGGTTCGACCAGGCCGTCGCGTACAAGGTGCCCTTCGACGTCATCGCCCTGTCGTACTACGGCTACTGGCACGGCCCGCTCTCGGGCCTCCAGGCCAACCTGGACGACACCGCCGCCCGGTACGGCAAGCCCGTGCTGGTCGCGGAGACGGCGTACGCGCACACGCTCGCCAACGACGACTTCCTGGAGAACAACGTCGCCACCGCCGACACTCTGGCCCCCGGCTACCCGGCGACCCCGGCGGGCCAGGCCGCCAACCTGCGGGACGTGATGAACGTCGTCGAGGCCGTGCCGAACGGCCGGGGCCTCGGCGTCGTCTACTGGGAGCCCGCCTGGACCGCGGTGACCGGCAGCGGCTGGGACCCGGCCGACCCGGCGTCGGGCAACGCCTGGGAGAACCAGGCCGTGTTCGACTACGACGGCAGGCTGCTGCCGGCCGCGAACTGGTTCCGCCACCGCTGACGGCACGCCGCCGAGGGCGCCGCGTTGACGGCACCCCTGCGGACAGCACCGCGCCGACGCACCCGCGAGGGGCGGGACCGCACCCCGGTCCCGCCCCTCCGCGTGTGTGCCGGACGCGTCACCGCACCGGCGTGAAGTCCCGCGCGCCGATGCTGCGTCTCCCGGGGGACGACCCCCGGACCCCCGGCAGCGGGGTCACCGCACCGGCGTGAAGTCCCGCGCGCCGATGAACTCCGGTCGCCGGACCGGGGCCGCGAACGGCTCCACCGCCGTGTTCTCCACGCTGTTGAACACGATGAAGACGTTGCTGCGCGGGTACGGCGTGATGTTGTCGCCCGAGCCGTGCATCGCGTTGCAGTCGAACCAGGTCGCCGAGCCGGCCCTGCCGGTGAACAGCCGGATGCCGTGCGCGTCGGCGAACTTGGTCAGCGCCTCGTCCGAGGGCGTGCCCGCGTCCTGCATCTGCAGCGACTTCTTGTAGTTGTCCTTCGGCGTCTCGCCCGCGCAGCCCAGGAACGACGTGTGCGACCCCGGCATGATCATCAGGCCGCCGTTGGTGTCGAGGTTCTCGGTCAGCGCGATCGACACGGACACCGTCCGCATCCGCGGCAGCCCGTCCTCCGCGTGCCACGTCTCGAAGTCCGAGTGCCAGTAGAAGCCGGAGGCGCCGAAGCCCGGCTTCACGTTGATCCGCGACTGGTGGACGTACACGTCGGAGCCGAGGATCTCGCGGGCCCGGCCCACCACGCGCTCGTCGCGCACCAGCCGGGCGAACACCTCGCTGATCCGGTGGACCTCGAAGACCGACCGTACGTCCTGGGACTTCGGCTCGATGATCGAGCGCTCGTCGGCGCGGACCGCCGGGTCGGTGACCAGCCGGTCGAGCTCCGCCCGGTAGACGGCGACCTCGTCGTCCGTGATCAGCTGGTCGACGGCGAGGAAGCCGTCACGCTCGAACGACGCCAGCTCCGGCGACGACACCGGCCCCCAGACGACCGGGTCCTGGCGCGGGGTGACGACCTCGGACGCGCCTCGGGTGGGGTAGAGATCCTGCATTGTTCAGCCCTCCTCGGTCAGCAGCGGGTACACACCGTTCTCGTCGTGGTCCTCCCGTCCGGTGACAGGAGGGTTGAACACGCACACGCACCGGAAGTCGGTCTTCGGGCGCAGGGTGTGGCGCTCATGGCCGTCGAGCAGGTACATCGTGCCCGGCTCGATCCAGTGCGTCTCGCCCGTCTCGTCGTTGGTCAGCTCGGCCTCGCCCTCGACGCACAGCACGGCCTCGATGTGGTTGGCGTACCACATGGAGGTCGCGGTCCCCGCGTACAGCACGGTCTCGTGCAGGGAGAAGCCGACCTTCTCCTTGGCGAGCACGATGCGCTTGGACTCCCAGGTGCCAGAGGCCGCCTTCACATGGCGCTCGGTGTTCTCGATGTCCTTGAACGATCGGACGATCACGGTGGTGCAACTTCCTTTCGTACGGGAAAGATTCAGGCGGTTTCGCGGACCGCGCGGGCCAGCGTCCGCAGCCCCTCGTCCAGCTCGTCGGGCGTGACCGTCAGCGGCGGCAGCAGCTTGACGACCTCGCTCTGCGGGCCCGACGTCTCCACCAGCAGCCCCAGCTCGAAGGCGCGTGCGCAGACCGCCGCGGCACGCGACTTGTCGGTGAACTCCATGCCCCACACCAGACCGCGGCCCCGGAAGTGGGCGCCGTAGGCGGAGTTCTCGTCGCAGATCGCCAGCAGCGCCTGCTCGACCTGCTCGCCGCGCGCGATGGTCTGCTTCTCCATCTGACCGTCGGCCCAGTAGGTGTCCAGCGCGGCGGTGGCCGTGACGAAGGCCGGGTTGTTGCCGCGGAAGGTGCCGTTGTGCTCACCGGGGCCCCACACGTCCAGCTCCGGCATGAACAGGCAGAGCGACATCGGCAGGCCGTAGCCGCTGATGGACTTCGACAGGGTGACGATGTCCGGGGTGATGCCCGCCTCCTCGAAGGAGAAGAAGGCACCCGTGCGGCCGCAGCCCATCTGGATGTCGTCGACGATCAGCAGCATGTCCTGGCGGTCGCACAGCGCCCGCAGCGCGCGCAGCCACTCGGCGCGGGCGACGTTGATGCCGCCCTCGCCCTGCACGGTCTCCACGATCACGGCGGCCGGCTTGTTCAGGCCGGAGCCCTGGTCCTCCAGGAGCCGCTCGAACCACAGGAAGTCCGGGACCTGGCCGTCGAGGTAGTTGTCGAACGGCATCGGGGTGCCGTGCACCAGCGGGATACCGGCCCCGGCGCGCTTGAACGCGTTGCCGGTGACGGCGAGCGAGCCGAGCGACATGCCGTGGAAGGCGTTGGTGAACGACACGATCGACTCGCGCCCCTTCACCTTCCGGGCCAGCTTCAGCGCGGCCTCCACGGCGTTGGTGCCGGTCGGGCCCGGGAACATCACCTTGTAGGGCAGGTCGCGCGGCCGCAGGATCACGTTCTGGAAGGACTCCAGGAACGCGCGTTTCGCGGTCGTCGCCATGTCGAGGCCGTGGGTGATGCCGTCGCGCTCCAGGTAGTCGAGCAGGGCGCGTTTCAGTACGGGGTTGTTGTGGCCGTAGTTGAGCGAGCCGGCGCCGGCGAAGAAGTCGAGGTAGGTGTGTCCGTCCTCGTCGGTGAGGCGTGCGCCCTGCGCACGGTCGAACACGGCGGGCCAACCGCGGCAGTAGCTGCGCACCTCCGACTCAAGGGTCTCGAAGACACTCAGGGCGGGCGGGGTGATGGTCACAGCGGTTCGTCTCCTCGGTGCGGGTGTCTCAGGCGTGTCGGGCGGCGTTCGGTCGGTGGCGCGTTCAGGCGACGGGGCTGATGCGGTAGAGCACCTCGGGCTCGTGCGTCCCCTCGGGGAACAGCCCCCCGTTGAAGAGGACCTCACGCTCCAGTGACGCGCCACGGCGCTCCGCGTACGCCGTGAAGAGCCGGTCCGACGCCGTGTTGTCCGGCGTGATCGTGGTCTCCACGGTGTGGACGCCCTGTCCGGCCACGCGCGCCGTCAGCGCGTCGAGCAGCACGCCGGCCAGCCCCTGGCCACGGTGGTCGTGGTCCACGGCGACCTGCCAGACGACGAGGGTGTGCGGGCGCTGGGGCCTGATGTACCCCGTCACGAAGGCGATCGGTTCTCCGTCGGCGCCGCGCGCCACCAGTGAGGTGGCGGCGAAGTCGCGGCACCACAGCAAATAGCTGTACGAGGAGTTGAGGTCCAGGACCTCGGAGTCGCGGGCAATGCGCCAGATCGCGGCTCCGTCCTCCACTCGCGGGGTGTCGATACCGATGGCCGGCGTGGCCGGTCGGCGGAATTCGTTTCGGGCACGTGCAAGGTCTGCTTGTGCGGCGGTCATGCGGATTGAACTTACCCAGCAATTTCTGAAATTGCATCGGGGTGAGGGGTTGGGTGAGCGCCTGACCTGTGTTATCGCGCGGGCGCGAGATCAACGGGCGACCGCTCGCCGAACGCCGATATTTGCCCGGATATGTACGCGCAAAACGGGCGTGATGTGGAGTCGGTCACACTGGAGTAACCGGCTTGACACCTGCCCGAATTGCCCGCCGAATCCTTATGAAATCTTTGCGTTTAGGGTCCGGGATACGGGGCAGAAGAATGGGGCAAGCTGCCCGGGAAGGTGCCCTCCCTAAAGCAGTGCCAGGAATTCGGTGAAGTATTCCCGGTCCATTCCGTGTTCGCCATTTCGGCGATGCTCCCGCTCGGCCGCCGCCCCCGCCGGTTGAGTCGTTCCGGCCTCTTGCCCCGTACCTGTGCCTACATGTGCGTAGGCGCCACGGCGGTACGGGAAGAAGACGGGACAGGGAAGCGGTTGACCAGCACAGTGATCATCAACGGCGATGGGTGGGGGCCAGGAGTGGAGCTGCGTCAGCTGGAGTACTTCGTCGCGGTCGCCGAGGAGTTCGGCTTCGGACGGGCCGCGGAGCGGTTGCACACCGTCCCCGCATCGGTGAGCCGGCAGATCGCGCGGCTGGAGCACGAGCTGGGGCTGCGGCTGTTCGACCGCTCGGACCGGCACGGCGTACGGCACGGGGTGCGCCTCACGGCGGCCGGCGAGCGGCTGCTGCCCGAGGCCCGTGCCGCGCTGGCCGCGGCCGCCCGGGTGCGGGACACCGCCGCCGGGATCACCGCGGGGACGGAGGGCCTGGTACGGCTCGGCACCACCCGGGCCTTCGCCGACCGCGTCTACCGCGCCCTCGACACCCTGGCCGCGCGCCGCCCGGGGCTGCGCGTACGGCTGGAGCGGGCGCCCCAGGAGGCCCGCCTCGCGGCCGTACGCTCCGGAACGTTCGACGCCGCCCTCGTACGCACGCTGCGGCGGGCCGACGGCGTGGCCCTGCACCCGCTGTGGTCCGAGCCGCTGGTCGCCGCGCTGCCCGCCTCGCACGCGCTCGCGCTCGGCCTCGCGGAGGGCGAGGCCCCGAGCCTCGACCGGCTGGCGCGGCTGCCCCTGCGGCTGGCGCCGCGCGCCGCCGACCCGGCCCTGCACGACCTGGTCACGGCCGCGCTGCCGGAGTGGACGCCCGGGCCGCCGTTCACCACGCTCCAGGACACGCTCACCGAGCTGGCCGCCCACCCGGAGCCGTCGTGGGCGCTGTTCCACCCGGTGGGCCCGCTGCCGCCGATGCCCCGGATCACCTTCCGTACGCTGCCGGACCTCACGGTCCCGGTCTCCCTGGCCATCCCCTCGGGCCGCCCACCCACCCCACCGGTCCAAGCCCTCCTGGAAGCCCTGGCAACCACCACCACGCCCCCACCCCCTGCCGGGACGCCCCCCAAGGGCTCGGCGCCCACGGGTACGGTGCCCACGGGTACGGCGCCCACGGGGACGGTGCCCACGGGTACGGTGCCCACGGGTACGGCGCCCACCGGTACGGCCACGGGGAAGGCGCCGGCCGGGGCGGTCACGTCTGCGGTCCGTTGAGCGCCGGGGCGGGCGCCCGCGCGCGGCGGCGCCCACCGTAACGGCAGCCGCCGGGGCGGTCACGTCCACGGTGCGGTGACCGCACGGACGGTGCCCGTCGGGGCGGTGACCGGTGCCGCCGTCAGGTCCATGTCGCGGTGACCGCCCGGCGGGCGGCCGGCACGTCCGCCGCCGAGCCGGTCAGCTCGGTCAAGGCGGCGCCGAGGGCCGTCAGCGAGGCCTCCACCACGGCCCGGTCGGCGTCCGGCCCGTAGTGGTTGACCCGGACCATCTCCTTGGCCAGCGCCCCGCCGCCCGCCGCCAGGGGGAGCGACGGGTCGGCGGCCAGGGCGGCGGCCACCAGCTCGGCGGCGTCCACCCCGGCCGGGGCGCGCAGCGTCGTCGCGACCGGGGCGGCGTCCTTCGCCTCGTACACGTACGGCTCCAGGCCGCCACCCAGCGCGAGCGCACCCGCGCGGGTGGCCGCCGCGGCCGACGCGTGGCGGGCCATCAGCGTGTCCAGGCCCGCCGCCTCGATGCGCTCCAGGCACGCCTCCAGCGCCAGCATCTCCAGCTGCGCGGGCGCGTGCGGCAGCGCCGTGCGGCCGGCGTCGATCCAGCGCTCCTTCCAGTCCAGCAGGGAGAGGTACGAGCGGCGCGGCGCGGCCGGGTTGGCCGCGAACCGCTCCCACGCGCGCGTGCTGACCGACACCGCCGAGACCCCCGCCGGGCCGCCCATCGCCTTCTGCGCGCTGATGACGCACAGGTCCACGCCCCAGGCGTCCGGCAGCACCGGCTCCGCGCCGACCGAGGCCACCGCGTCCAGGTGGAACAGCGCGCCGTGCGCCCGTACCACCTCACCGATCTCGGCGACCGGGTTGGTGTTGCCGGTCGCCGCCTCCGCGTGCACCAGCGACACGAAGTCGATCTCCGGGTTCCGCTCCAGCGCCTCGCCGATCCGGTCGGCCGTCACCGCGGTGTGGAACGGCACCTCCAGGTCCACCACCGTCGCGCCGCAGTCGCGCAGCCAGTTGCCGAAGGTCTGCCCGTACGGCCCGGTGATCACGTTCAGGGCGGTCGAACCGGGCCGCGCGCCCGCGCGGATGCAGCCCTCCAGCGGCAGCAGCGCCTCGCCCTGCGTGATCACCACGTCCTGCTCGGTGGCGAGCAGCGCGGCCACGCGCCGCTCGATGGCCGCGAAGCGGTCGGCGGTCAGCGGGGGCAGATCGAGGAGGGGGTGCGACACGGGGCGGCTCTCTTCTCGCTTCACGTACGGACTGCTTCGCCGAGGGTACTTCCGCCCTCGTAGAGTGCTGGACATGAGCGTGGTGCTGCATGTGACGGGGCGGGTACTGGCGGGCCCGGACGACGTACGCGACGAGCTGTGGGTGGTCGACGGGCGGGTCACCTACGACCGGCCGTCCGCCGCGCGGGACGTCAGGACGGTGACGGGCTGGGCGCTGCCCGGACTGGTCGACGCGCACTGCCATGTCGGGCTCGACGCCCACGGGGCCGTCGACGAGGCCACCAGCGAGAAGCAGGCGCTCACCGACCGGGACGCCGGCACGCTGCTGATCCGCGACGCCGGGTCCCCGGCGGACACCCGCTGGATCGACGACCGCGACGACCTGCCGAAGATCATCCGCGCGGGCCGCCACATCGCCCGCACCCGCCGCTACATCCGCAACTACGCCCACGAGATCGAGCCCGCCGACCTCGTCGCGTACGTCGGACGCGAGGCCCGCCGCGGCGACGGCTGGGTCAAGCTCGTCGGCGACTGGCTCGACCGGGGCACCGGCGACCTGGGCGCCTGCTGGCCGCGCGCCGAGGTGGAGGCGGCCATCGCGGAGGCGCACCGGCTCGGCGCGCGCGTCACCGCCCACTGCTTCGCCGAGGAGTCGCTGGCCGACCTCGTCGAGGCCGGGATCGACTGCGTCGAGCACGCCACGGGCCTGACCGAGGACACCATCCCGCTGTTCGCCGAGCGCGGCGTGGCGATCGTGCCGACGCTCGTCAACATCGCCACGTTCCCGAAGCTCGCGGACGGCGGAGAGGCCAAGTTCCCGCGCTGGGCCGACCACATGCGGCGGCTGCACGCGCGCCGGTACGACACCGTGCGCGCCGCGTACGACGCGGGCATCCCCGTCTTCGTCGGCACCGACGCGGGCGGCTCGCTGGCGCACGGCCTGGTCGCCGCCGAGGTCGCCGAACTGGTCAGGGCCGGCATTCCGCCCCTGCAAGCCCTGTCGGCGACGACATGGGGGGCCAGGGCCTGGCTGGGGCGGCCCGCCCTGGAGGAGGGCGCCCCGGCCGACCTGGTGGTCTACGACGAGGACCCGCGCGCGGACGTCCGCGTGCTCGCGGCGCCGCGGCGGGTGGTCCTGCGCGGCCGCGTCATCGACTAGCGGGTGAAGAAGAGCAGCCGCGCGCGCTTCTCCGCGATGTGGACCTCCGGCAGCACGACCTCCGGCAGGACCACCTCCGGCCCCGGCTCGAAGCCGTTGCGGACGAGCAGCGCGATCGCCTTGTCGTTCGCGGCGTCGGGCTCGGCGACGATCCGGTCGCGGCCGCCGCTCAGCGCGAACCGGGTCAGCACGCCCAGCAGGTGCGAGGAGAACCCGCGCCGGGGCGTGTCGGCCGGCGCGATCAGCAGGTGCACGCCGATGTCGCCCGGCCGGGCCTCGTAGCACTCGCTGACCCGGTCGGCCCCGGGCTCGTACGTCTGGAACAGCGCGACCGGCTCACCGTCCCGGTGCACCAGGTAGCCGTGGTGCGTGGTGAGGGAGTCCAGGTGCGCGTAGATCTCCCGTACGTCGTCGACGGTGGTCTCCCGCATGCCCCAGAACCGGGCCCGGTCCTCGCTGACCCAGCCGTGCAGCAGCTCGGCGTCCCGGTCCGGGTCGACGCGGACGATACGGACCGTCCCGAAACCGTCGACGGTCTGCTCGTACACGCACTCAGCGGTGGTCATGGTGTTCCTCGTGCTCCTCGGTGAGCTGGTTCCAGTCGGTGATGACGGGGGCGAGCCCGCCCCGTAGCCACAGGGGCAGCTGGTCGCGCCGGTGCGGGTCGCCGGGGACGCCCGAGGCGCCGAAGGGCACCACCCACAGGCTGTCCTCGCGCCGGGCCAGGTCCCAGACGTAGCGGGCGGCCGGGCCGCGGGCGCTGCGGTCGGTGAGGCCGGGTACGGACGACGTGGACAGGACGCAGTCGTGGTCGCCGTCGAGGCCCGGCCAGTCGGCGTCGTGCTCGGGGTCGGGGCCGGGGTCGGGCAGCGCCGCCCAGGGCGCCAGGCGGTGCGTGGCGCCCCAGGGCTGTGCGGGGGGAGCGGCGGCCACCTCCTCCAGGGCGGCGCGGACCGCGGCCAGCCGGTCGGCCTCCGGTACCGGTCCGCCCGTCAGCAGCGTCTCCAGGGCGTAGGCGACCCGCGGCACCAGGGCCAGCCAGGGCTGGAACAGCGCGGGGTACGCGGGCGGTTCGGCCAGCACGGCGAGCGCCGGGTGCTGGGCGAGGCGGCGCACGACCGCGCCGCGTACGGCCGCGAACAGCGCCGCGTCCGTGCTGTCGGCCGTCATGCGGCGGTTCCAGCACAGCAGCCGGTCGCGTACCTCGCGGGCCTCCAGGCCCAGGTCGGGCTGGGCGGCGACGAGGGCCAGCAGGGGCCGCGCGGAGGCCAGGTGGGTGTCCGTGTGGACGGCCGCCATGTCGGGGGCGGTCCAGCCCTTCCGCTCGTTCAGCAGGTGGGCGATACGGTTCGCCCGGTGCGGGGCGGCGAACTCGACGCCGAGCGGGGAGGCGAGGCCGCGCGCGTTCGCCATCACCGCCACGTCGGCGACCGGTTCGCGGGGCATCGGGTCGTGGTGGCCGGTCCACTCGTGGCCGGGCTCCCAGGCGGGGACGACGCGCAGCCGGTTGTCGCGGTGGCGCAGCGGGACGTGACCGGCGACCCGGTGGAGGGTGCCGCCCTCGGTGTCGGCGGCCTGGACGACGTTGACGGGCTCCACCCAGCGGTCGAACGCCCGGTCCACGTCGGTGACGGTACGGGCCGCGAGCAGCGCGGGCAGGGTGGCGAAACCGAGCTCGTGGGTGACGCGCGGCGGGTAGCGGAGGCTGATCACGGCGTCCGGCTCGTCGATGATCACCGGCCCGCGCTCGGTCTCGACGACCTCGACGACGACCGGGTCGCCGCCCTTGACCTCGACGGTCTCGGTGTGGACGCGGGCGGGCGCCCAGCCGTCCGGGCCCAGCGCCTCGACGCCGCCGTCCCCGTCCCCGTCCCCGTCCCCGCCTTCGTCGGTGCGCCGCAGCCGCTCGCGGTACAGGTCCTGGTAGTCGGCCATGGCGTTGGTGATCGCCCACGCGACCGTGCCGGTGTGCCCGAAGTGGGCGAGGCCGGGTACGCCGGGCACGGCGAGCCCGACCACGTCGAACTCGGGGCAGGCCAGCCGGATCTGCTGGTAGACGCCGGGCGCCTCGATGAACCGGTGCGGATCGCCCGCGATGAGTGCCGCGCCGGTGGCGGTGCGCTCGCCGGTCACCAGCCAGCCGTTGCTGCCGGAGGTGCCGGGGCCGTCGGTGGCGAACAGCTCGGCGTGCTCCTCGCCGAGGTGCCGGACGACGTGGTCGCGCCACAGCTTGGTGGGGAAGCCCGCGAAGAGGATGTGCGTCGACAGCCACACGGCGAGCGGCGTCCACGGCTCCCACCGGCCGGGGGCGAGTCCGGTGGCGGCGAACTCGGGCGAGCGGCGGGCGCCGCGCGTCAGCCCGTCGTTGACGCCGTCCACGTACGCGCACACCCAGGTACGGGTCGGCTCGTCCAGCGCGTCGAAGCAGCGGCGGGCGGTGTCGGCCAGCCGGGAGCGGCGGGCGAAGACGTCCCAGCCGACGGCCTCGGGGCCCAGGAAGGCGGCGGTGGTGCCCTGGGCACGGTGCCGCTCGACCTCCAGCTGCCAGGCGCGGTCCAGGGCGGTGGTGCGGCCCTGCGCGTGGGCGAGTTCGTGCGCGTCGGCGGCGCGGAGATGCGGGATGCCCCAGGTGTCCCGGTAGACCTCGATGCTCACTCTTGTCCCGATCTCTTTAGGTTAGGCTGCCCTAACTTAAAGCACGGTCGTGCCAGAAGCAATCCGGGGGTGGTGTTGACGCCCCGTGACGGCCGGGGCCCTCCCCTCGTTGACCATTTTTGCCGTTCTCCCGCAACGGCTGGGATTTCGGCGAACGCCCGTGCCGAAAGATTCGAATATGGGAACGGAAAGCCCACTTTGGGGTGAACTCACGTCAGGCATACGTCGGTTCACTCTCCGTGCGTAAAGATTCCGGTGTCCCACGTCGCCGCCGCCCATGTGTCCCCATGGGCAGGGGTCGGCGACGCCATGTCTCCTGTGGGGGTTCCACCACCGTGAACAGCAACACCGTGCGCCTGCCCGCCCGCCTGCCCGCGGCGCGCCGCCGCGCCCTCTCCACCGCCGCGGCCGCCGTGGCGCTCGCCGCCGGGCCCGCGCTCCTCGCCGCGCCCATGGCGCACGCCACCGGCGGGGGAGAGGGGCGCGCGAGCGCGGTCGTCCTGCGTACCGACCTGGACGTGTCCCTGCTCGACAAGACCGTGCACGTGCCGCTCAAGGCCACGCTCAACGAGGTCCAGGCCCCCGCGAGCGCCCGGAAGACCGCGCTCACCGTCACCCTGGACGGCGTCGAGCAGGGCAGGCCGGTCAGCGTCCTCACGGCCGACGTCGCCACCGCGAAGGCCACCGCCGACGCGCGCCGCGCGGAAGGGCACACCAACCTCGCCCACGCCACGCTGCACGTCCCCGGGCTGCCGCTGCTGTCGCTGATCGAGGTCGAGAAGGTCACCTCCCGCGCGGTCTGCGAGGCCGGCGAGCAACCGGTCGCCGAGGCGAACCTGCTCGGCCGCGTCACCGTCCTCGGCAAGCGCGTGACGCTCACGGCCGGCGGCCCGACGAAGGTCGACGTCCCGGGCGTCGGCGAGGTGACGCTCGACCTGTCCACGACCCGCACCACCTCCCGCACCGCCGCCGCCACGGCCCTGGCGCTCACGGTGTCGGTGAACCCTTTGAAGGCCAACGTCGCGGACGTCACCGGCACGGTCACCCTCGCCGAGGCCACCTGCGAGTCCCCCACGGCCCCGCCGAAGCCCGCCGAGGCCAGGTCCGCCGGCGTACAGCCCCAATCGGCCGGAGAACCGCAGCAGGCCAACCTCGCCGAAACCGGCGGCAGTTCCCTCACCCCGTACCTGGCCGGCGGCTCCCTCGCCCTCCTCACCGCCGGCGCGGCCACCTTCGCCCTCACCCGCCGCGCCCGCACGACCCGCGAGCGCGGCTGACACTCGGGCGCCCCGCTCCCGGGTGCCGGGCGCCCCGGCCCACGCGTGAACGGGCCGGGGCGCCCGGCACACCGTCCTGGGCGCCCCACCATGGTTCCGTCAGCGGCCCACAGCCACCAGCGCCTGGTCCAGGGCCTGGAGGAACCGGTTCGTCGTCACGCGGTCCCGGACGGCGAGCCGGAGCCACTGGGGGCCCAGCCCCGGGAACGTGTCGCCGCGCCGGGCCGCGAAGCCCAGCGACCGCAGCCGCTCCCGTACCACGTCCGCGCCCTCCATGCGGACCAGCACGAACGGCCCCTCCGCCGCCGTCACCGCCCGCACCTCGTCGAACTCCGCCAGCCCCGCCAGCAGATGCGCACGCTCCACCGCGATCCGGTGCGCCGCCAGTTCCGCCTCCGCCAGCGCCGCCCGCGACATGCACGCCTCGGCGGCCGCGAGCGCCGGCGTGGACACCGGCCACAGCGGCTGCGCCCGCTCCAGGGCCGTCACCGTGCCCGGATCGGCCAGCACGTAGCCGATCCGCAGCCCGGCCAGGCCCCACGTCTTGGTGAGGCTGCGCAGCACCACCAGACCCGGCACGTCCGTCCGCCCCGCCAGCGCCTCCCGCTCACCGGGCACCGCGTCCATGAACGCCTCGTCGACCACCAGCGTCCGCCCCGGGCGGGCCAGCCGCGCCAGCAGCGCGGCCGGATGCAGCACCGACGTCGGGTTCGTCGGATTGCCGACCACCACCAGGTCGGCGTCCTCCGGGACCGCCTCCGGATCCAGCCGGAACCCGTCCTCCTCGCGCAGCACCACCCGCCGCACCTCGTGCCCCGCGTCCCGCAGCGCCGCCTCCGGCTCCGTGAACTGCGGGTGCACCACCACCGGCCGCCGCACCGGCAGCGCCCGCGCCAGCAGCACGAACGCCTCCGCCGCGCCCGCCGTCAGCAGCACCCGCTCGGCCGGCAGATCGTGCCGCGCCGCGACGGCGGCCCGCGCGGCCCGCCCGTCCGGATAGGCGGCGAGCCCGGTCAGCGAAGCGGCGATGCGCTCCCGCAGCCAGTCGGGCGGGGTGTTCGTCCGGACGTTGACCGCGAGATCGGTCAGCTTCTCGTCCCGGACCTCCGCGTCACCGTGGTGCCGCAGATCGTGAGTGTCGGTGTGCGTATACATGGCCGCCAGCGTGTGGGTGAAGTGGGGGGTGGGGGACGGGAGGCCTACGGCCTCCCGGTAGCGCTCCATGACCAGGGTCTAACACTCCGGTGTCTCCCCAGCGATGTACCCGTGACCCACATTCAACAACCGCCTGCGCGCCACCGCACATGTCACCCGCCCCTTCCCCGACTTCCGCTTCGGTACGAGGAGTTCGCCCCCGCCCGCCAGCGCCGCCGCCTCCGCCACCGACGGCGTCCCCGCCACCGCCCCGACCACCTCCGACGGGTGCGGCACGGCGACCAGCGCCAACTCGCGTGCCGCGTACGTACGCAACGGCACGCCCAGCCGCGCCGCCACCGCGACGATCCCCGCCTCGCCCGCCTTGGCGTCCACCGTCGCCAACTCGCCCACCTCGGACACGGAAAGCCCCGCCTCCCGCAGCGTCTCCTCGATCAGCCCGAGCACCGCCGAGGCGGACACGCCCCGCCCGGCCCCCACACCGACCACCAGCGTCACCGCGCGCAGTACTCCACGAACCGCCGCGCCGTCTCCGGCACGGCCGCCCAGTGCGTATGCACGTAACTCGCGTGCACACCACCCTGTACGAAGCCCTCCACCCGGCGCTCCGGCTGCCGCAGCCCCCACGCGGCCACCGGCCCCGCGCCCGGCTCGATCACCGTGCGGTGGAACTCGTGCCCCCGCATCCGCGTCCCGGCCGCCGCCAGCGGACTGTCGCTCACGGCCACCGCGTCCCGGTAGCCGAGCGTCAGCCGCTGCGACATCCGCGCGTCCGCGTCCAGGACACCGCACATCGGCTGCCCGTCCAGCGAGCGCGCCAGGTACAGCAGTCCGGCGCACTCGGCGGCGACGGGTGCCCCGGACGCGGCCAGCTCGGCGACCGCCTTCCGCAGCCGTGCGTTGGCCGACAGCTCGGCCCCGTACATCTCGGGGAACCCGCCGCCGATCACCAGCCCGCTCGTCCCCTCGGGCAGCTCCTCGTCCCGCAACGGGTCGAAGGCCACGACCTGAGCGCCCGCCGCCGTCAGCAACTCGGCGTGCTCGGCGTACGAGAACGTGAACGCGGCACCCCCCGCGACAGCCACGACCGGCCGCCCCGCCACGGGCTCGATCACCGGCTCCCACGCCTCCGCGCGCAACTCCGGCGCCGACCGCGCCAGCGCCAGCAGCCCCTCCAGGTCGCACCCCGCCCGCACCTGCTCCGCCTGCGCCGCCACCGCGTCCACCGCCGCCGCCTGCCGCTCGGCGACCGGGACCAGCCCCAGGTGCCGCGACGGCGTCGACACGGCAGGCGCCCGCCGCAGCACGCCCAGCACCGGCACGCCCGACTCGCCCAGCGCCTCGCGCAGCAGGTGCTCGTGCCGGTCGGTGGCCACCTTGTTGAGGATCACCCCGCCGATCCGCACCTCCGGGTCCCAGGACGCGAACCCGTGCACCAGCGCCGCCACCGACCGCGACTGCGACGAGGCGTCCACCACCAGCACCACCGGTGCCTTCAGCAACTTGGCCACCTGTGCCGTGGACGCCAGCTCACCCTGGTCGGCGGCGCCGTCGTACAGCCCCATCACGCCCTCGACGACCGCCAGGTCGCACCCGCGCGCGCCATGCGCGAAGAGCGGCGCGACCAGGCCCGTACCGCACATGTACGCGTCGAGGTTGCGGCCCGGGCGGCCGGTGGCGAGCGCGTGGTAGCCCGGGTCGATGTAGTCGGGGCCCACCTTGTGCGGGGACACCGCGAGACCACGGCCGGCGAACGCGGCCATCAGGCCGGTCGCGACCGTGGTCTTGCCCGCGCCCGACGACGGCGCGGCGATGACGAGACGTGCTACCACTCGATGCCCCGCTGGCCCTTCTGACCCGCGTCCATCGGGTGCTTGACCTTCGACATGTCGGTGACCAGATCGGCGAAGTCCAGCAGCTCCTGCGGCGCGTTGCGACCGGTGATCACCACGTGCTGCTGGCCGGGCCGGTTCTTCAGCACCTCGACGACCTCGGCGGTGTCGATCCACCCCCAGTGCAGCAGGTACGCGAACTCGTCGAGGACGTAGAACTTGTACTTCTCCTCGGCGAGGTCACGCTTGACCTGCTCCCAGCCCTCGCGCGCCTTGTCCTCGTGCGACTGCTCTCCGTCCTTGGGGTCGCGCTGGATCCAGGACCAGCCCTCGCCCATCTTGTTCCAGGTCACGGTCCCGCCCTTGCCGGTCTCGCCGAGCGCCTTGAGGGCGTTCTCCTCGCCGACCTTCCACTTGGCGGACTTGACGAACTGGAACACCCCGATCGGCCAGCCCTGGTTCCAGGCACGCAGCGCCATCCCGAAGGCGGCGGTCGACTTTCCCTTGCCGACGCCCGTGTGCACCATCACCAGCGCGCGGTTGCGGCGCTGGCGGGTGGTGAGTCCGTCGTCCGGTACGACGGTCGGCTGTCCCTGCGGCATTAAGCGGCCCTCCCAGTAGTTGCCCGGGCGTCCCTCACGAGACCCGCGATCGAGTCCGCCCGAAGCTCGTCGAGTGTGACGGCGGTGCCGCCGAGGTTGCGGGCCAGCTCGGCGGCCAGCCCCAGTCGTACCGGCCCGGTCTCGCAGTCCACGACCACGGACGCGGTGCCCTCCGCGGCGTGCAGGCCGGCCGCCCGCGCGGCCAGCGCCACGGGCTCCGGCCCGCCGGTCGCCCGGCCGTCGGTGACGACGACCAGCAGCGGGCGGCGCGCCGGGTCGCGCAGCCGCTCCACGCGCAGCACGTCATGGGCCTTCAGCAGCCCGGCCGCCAGCGGCGTGCGCCCACCCGTGGGCAGCAGCTCCAGGCGGGCGGCGGCCGCGTCGACCGACGACGTGGGCGGCAGGGCGAGATCCGCCGACGAGCCCCGGAACGTCACCAGCCCCACCTTGTCGCGCCGCTGGTACGCGTCCAGCAGCAGCGACAGCACCGCGCCCTTCACCGCGCCCATCCGCTGCCGGGCCGCCATCGAACCGGACGCGTCCACCGCGAACAGCACCAGGTTCCCCTCGCGCCCCTCGCGCGTCGCCTGGCGCAGATCGTCACGCCGTACGACCAGCCCGGGACCCGACCGGCCGCGCGCCCGCTGGTGCGGGGCGGCCGCCTGCACGGTCGCCGCGAGGTGCAGCTTCGTCAGCGTGCCCTGCGGCCGCCGCGCCCCGGTCGTCCTGCCGTGTTCGGTACGCGCGCGGGAACGGCGCCCCGCCGCGCCCTCGCCCAGGCCCGGCACGCTCAGCACCTTCGCACGGAACGGCTCGGCGGCCTTGACGGGCGCCTGCTCGGGCGCACCGCCGCCGGCTCCGGGCGCCGGAGCCGGGCTTTCCTCCGGAGCAGCCTCCGGCTCCCCGCCCTGCGGCGGCACGCCACCGCCGCCCCCACCGCCGGGGCCGCCACCGTCAGGCCCCGGATCGGGGTCGTCGTCCCCGTTCCCGTCCCCGCCGCCGAACTCCTCCAGCGTCTCGTCCAGCTTGTCCTGGTCCAGCCCCGGCGCGTCGAACGGGTTGCGCCTGCGCCGGTGCGGCAGCGCCAGCAGCGCCGCCTGCCGTACGTCGTCGGACGTGACCTCCGTACGCCCCGCCCACGCGGCCAGCGCCGTCGCCGTACGCGCCATCACGATGTCGGCGCGCATGCCGTCCACCTCGAACGCCGCGCACGTCGCCGCGATCTGCCGCAGCGCCGCGTCCCCCAGCGTCACGGCGGGCAGCAGCGCCCGCGCGGCCACGATCCGCTCCCGCAGCGCGGCCTCCTCACCGGCCCACCGCGCCGCGAAGCCGGCCGGGTCGTCGTCGTACGCCAGGCGCCGCCGCACCACCTCGACCCGCTGGTCGGGCTCCCGCGAGGCGGCCACCTCCACGGTCAGCCCGAACCGGTCCAGCAACTGAGGCCGCAGCTCGCCTTCCTCCGGGTTCATCGTCCCCACCAGCAGGAACCGCGCGGCATGCCGTACGGAGACGCCTTCGCGCTCCACGTACGAGGCACCCATGGCGGCCGCGTCGAGCAGCAGGTCCACCAGGTGGTCGTGGAGCAGGTTGACCTCGTCGACGTAGAGCACGCCCCGGTGCGCGTCGGCCAGCAGGCCCGGCTCGAACGCCTTCACGCCGTCCGCGAGCGCCCGCTCGATGTCCAGCGCGCCGACGAGCCGGTCCTCGGAGGCGCCGACGGGCAGCTCGACCATGCGGGCCGGCCGGCTCACCGCCTGGTGCACGGTGTGCGGCCCGTCCGGGCAGGCGGGGTCCGGGGAGCCGGGCGCGCAGGAGAAGCGGCAGCCCGGGACGACGTCGACGTCCGGCATCAGGGCCGCGAGGGCGCGGACGGCCGTCGACTTGGCGGTGCCCTTCTCCCCGCGTACGAGGACACCGCCGACGGCCGGGGACACCGCGTTCAGCAGCAGCCCGAGCCGCAGGTCGTCCATGCCGACGATCGCGGTGAAGGGGTAGTGCGGTGTGGCGCTCATGAAGGTGCTCCGGGTGCGATGAAGGGAAGTCCTGTGGGCGGGCCCTGCTCGATGAGTTTCCAGAGCGCGTCGGTGTCCGCGTGTTCCTCGATCAGGTCGCCGAGCCGGTCCAGCTGCTCCTCGCGCAGCGCGCCGAACGACGTGTCGGGCGCCGGTACGAACCGTCTGCCGGCCGCCCGCGCCACATCCGTGAGGAACGCCCGGCGGAAGCCGTCGCTCTCCAGGGAGCCGTGCCAGTGCGTGCCCCACACGGCCCCGACGCGGCACCCGTCCAGGAACGGCTCGCCGCCCAGCACGTCCGCGACGCCGTGGTGGATCTCGTACCCCTCGACCCGCTCGCCGAGGGCCTCGCCCACGGGGCGGGCGAGGGTCTTCTCGGGTGCGAAACGCACCCGTACCGGCAGCAGCCCGAGGGCCGGGACCTCACCGGCCTTGGACTCGACCTCGTCGTCGATGTGCTCGCCCAGCACCTGGAACCCGCCGCAGATGCCGAGCACCGGGCGGCCTTCGGCGGCCCGCCGGGCCAGGGCGTCGGCCAGGCCCCGCTCGCGCAGCCACGCCAGCGCCTTGACCGTGCCGCGCGTGCCGGGCACCACGACCAGGTCCGCGTCGACCAGCTCTTCCGGGCGGTCCACGAAACGCACGACCACACCGGGCTCGGCCGCCAGCGCGTCGACGTCGGTGAAGTTGGACATCAGCGGCACGGCGCAGACGGCGACCCGCAGCACGTCCTCGCCGACCGGCGGCGCGACGACCGACTCGCGCACCGCGCCCCGCAGCGAGACCCGCAGCCCGTCCTCCTCGTCGATGCCGAGCCCGTGGGCGTACGGCAGGACACCGAAGGTCCGGCGGCCGGTCAGGCCCAGCAGCATGTCCAGGCCGGGCTCCAGCAGCGTCACATCGCCCCGGAACTTGTTCACCAGGTAGCCCGCCACCAGCTCCTGGTCCTCGGGCGCCAGCAGCGCCGTCGTACCGAAGAACTGGGCGAAGACCCCGCCCCGGTCGATGTCACCGACCACGACGACGGGGAAGCGCGCGGCCCGCGCGATGCCCATGTTGACGATGTCGTTGCGGCGCAGGTTGATCTCGGCCGGGCTGCCCGCGCCCTCGCAGATGACCGCGTCGTACGTGCTCCGCAGCTCCTCCAGGCACTCCACCACCGTGCCGAGCAGCGCCTGCTGCCGGCCGCCGTGGTAGCCGCGCGCGCTCAGCTCGCCCACCGGCTTGCCCATCAGGACGACCTGGCTGGAGCGGTCGCTGCCCGGCTTGAGCAGCACCGGGTTCATCAGCGCGGTCGGCTCCACCCGCGCCGCCTGCGCCTGCATGGCCTGCGCGCGCCCGATCTCCGCGCCCTCGCGCGTCACGAACGAGTTGAGGGACATGTTCTGCCCCTTGAACGGCGCGACCCTCACGCCCTGCCGCACCAGCCAGCGGCAGATCCCGGCCGTGACGACGCTCTTGCCCGCGTCGGACGTGGTGCCCGCGACGAGCAGCCCCCCACCCTTGCTCATGTACGCCTCCGCTTGATCGCTCCGTACGCCAGCCGACCGCCCACGCACACCGCCAGCGCCAGCCCGCTCACCCGGCGCGACAACCGCACCGCCCGCTCGATGTCCGCCACCTCGACGGCCCGCCCCTCCCCGTTGAGCACGGGCCGGTGCTCGACGCGGCCGCCGTACGACAGCGTCCCGCCGAGCCGTACGCCCAGCGCGCCCGCGAACGACGCCTCGACCGGGCCGGCGTTAGGGCTCGGGTGCTTGGCGGCGTCGGCCCGCCAGGCCCGTACCGCGCCGCGCGGGTTCCCGCCCGCGACCGTCGCCAGGGTGGCCGTCAGGCGGGCGCCGGGCCAGCCGGCCACGTCGTCGAGGCGGGCGGACGCCCAGCCGAAGCGGCGGTACTTCGGGGACTTGTGCCCGACCATCGCGTCCAGGGTGTTCACCGCCCGGAAGCCGACCAGCCCCGGTACGCCGCCGATCGCGCCCCACACGAGGGCGCCGACGACGGCGTCGGAGGTGTTCTCGGCGACCGACTCGACGACCGCGCGGGCGATACCGGGGCCGTCCAGGGCCTGCGGGTCGCGCCCGCACAGGTGCGGCAGCCGCTCCCGGGCCACCTCCAGGTCACCGGCGGCCAGCGCGCCCCCGATGGCGCGGGCCTCGCGGCCCAGCGACGTACCGCCGACGACGGCCCACACGGAGGCGGCGGTCAGCGCGACGGAAAGGGCGCCGCCCCGGTTCCGTACCGCCCGGGCGGCGAGCGCTGCCGCCCCGGCCGCGCCCCCGGCGCACACCAGGGCGTGCAGCGCGCCCCAGGCGCGGTGGTCGCGCCACAACGCGCCCTCCACACCGGCGGCGGCGCGCCCGAAGGTGGCCACGGGGTGCCCACGGCGGGGATCGGCGAGGATCAGATCGGCGGCGAGCCCAGCGGTGGCGCCGTACGCGAAGACATGGTCACTGCGCATCGGATCAGTCCGCCGATACGCCTCGCCGACCTCTGGGGCACAAGGGTTTCCGTACAGCTGACTGCAGGCAGCCGGGCATGGGCGATGTCCTCACTCAGGGTCCGCGCCCTGGCTCGACGTGACCGGCGACGAGAGTTCCTGACTCATCCGGCGGCCGCCTCGCTGGGCGGGCCGGACTCACAGTGGCGGGACCGCGCCGGATTCGCACCGGCTTCCTCTCCTGCCGCCGTAATGGCCCCGGCAGTCCACCACGCGCCGCGAACGCCCGTCAACTCGCCGTTGACCTGCGACGGGAGGTTGTGCTGAGGCACACACCGGCGCACGACGGCGCCCCCGGAACGGAAACCGTTCCGGGGGCGCCTCACGCGTTTGCGGATCAGGTGACGATCAGGAAGATCCCGTACGCCACGGCCGCCGCGCAGAGCGCGAAGCACGCGTACGCGCCGGTGCGGGCCAGGGCGGCGGAGCCGCCGTTCGCGGAGGCCGTCTCCTGCTTGGAGAGGCCGACGATGCCGAGGGTGAACAGGCCCACCAGTGCGACGGTGGCCAGGAGGCTGACCCCGAAGACGGAGCCGAGAGCTGCCCAGTCGATCTTCATGCTGTTCTTTCCTTACACCGTGGCGGCGGGAGCCGGGGCGGTGGACGCCGGGGTGGCCTCGCCGGCCGGAGCCGGGATGGTGGCCTTGAGGTCGTGGTCGTGGTCGTGGTCGTCGGCGGCGACGGTGCCGGCCGGCGGCGGGGTGACGGCCGCGATCGCGGCCGTCACGACACCGGCGGGCTCGCCCTCCGGCTCCACGTCGTTGACGTTGGTGTGGTCGACGACCTGGCGGCGCGAGATGAACCAGATGGCGGCGCAGGAGGCGACCAGGAAGACCACGACGGCGGCGACGCCCCAGTCACCCTGCCGGGTGACGAGCTCGGAGCCGGCGGCGACCAGGCCCGCGGCCGGGAGGGTCAGGCCCCAGGCGACGAACATCCGGGTGGCCGTGGACCAGCGGACCACGCCGCCCTTGCGGCCGAGGCCCGCGCCCATCACGGCGCCGGAGCAGGAGTGCGTCGTCGAGAGCGAGAAGCCCAGGTTGGAGGAGGCGAGGATGACGGCCGCCGCGCTGGTCTGGGCGGCGAAGCCCTGCTGCGGCTGGAGGTCGGTGAGGCCCTTGCCCATGGTGCGGATGATGCGCCAGCCGCCCAGGTAGGTGCCGAGCGCGATGGCCACACCGGCGGAGACGATCACCCAGACCGGCGGGTTGGAGCCGGGGGCGAGGGCGCCGGCGGCGACCAGGGCCAGGGTGATGATGCCCATGGTCTTCTGCGCGTCGTTGGTGCCGTGGGCGAGGGAGACCAGACCGGCGGAGGCGATCTGGCCGGCGCGGTAGCCCTTGCGGCCGGTCTTCTCGTCGATGTTCGCGCCGGCCTTGTACGTCAGGCGGGCGGCGAGCATCGCGGCGAGGCCGGCGACCAGGGGCGCGGCGACGGCCGGGATCAGGACCTTGGTGACGACGACGCCGCCGTTGACGCCGCCCAGGCCGACGGAGGCGATGGTGGCGCCGACGAGGCCGCCCATCAGGGCGTGGGAGGAGCTGGAGGGCAGGCCGACCAGCCAGGTCAGCAGGTTCCACAGAATCGCGCCGACGAGCGCCGCGAAGATCACTTCGGGTTGGATGCCCTCTTCGTTGACGAGCCCGCTGGAGATCGTCTTGGCGACCTCGACGGAGAGGAAGGCGCCGACCAGGTTGAGCACGGCGGACATGGCCACCGCCGTCTTGGGCTTCATCGCGCCGGTCGAGATGGTGGTCGCCATCGCGTTGGCGGTGTCATGGAAACCGTTCGTGAAATCGAACACGAGAGCTGTCACGACCACAATGGCGAGCAGCAGCGTGATGTGTTCCATTTACCCAGGCAATCGTTCGACGTCAGTGGCTCGGCGAACGTAGGCAACCTGAGTGAACGGAAGGTGAACTGGGTCGGGCTTCGTGGTGACCCCAACCGGGTTGCCGCCGTTCCGCTTACGCCCCGCGGCGCCGGTCCGGAGGGCCGTGGGCCCAGTGATTGGGGCGGTTTCGGGTCTCTTACCGCCCCTTCCTGTCCTTTCGTGAAGGTCCTCCAGTGGATCGGTCGGCCCGCAGAAGAGATTCTTGTCACCCCCCGCCCCGCCGCACTTTCCTCCAGCCCGCCACCGATAGGTCCCACCGGGCCGGGGCTGCCGGGCCGGGGCTGCCGGGCCGGGACGGGGCCGGGGCTGAAAGGATCGGGTGCATGACACAGGACGCGATCGAGCGGGCATGGGATGCGCTGGTGGACACCGCCCGCAGGACAGTCACGGACGGGCTGGTCGTCGGCACCTCCGGAAACGTTTCCGCGCGGGTGGGCGACCTCGTGCTCGTCACCCCCAGCGGCGTGCCCTACCACCGGCTCACCCCCGCCGACACCGTCGCCGTCGACCTGGACGGCACCCAGGTGCGCGGCCGGCTCGCCCCCACCAGCGAACTGCCCATGCACCTGGAGATCTACCGCCACACCCCGGCCCGCGCCGTCGTGCACACCCACGCCGTGCACGCCACCGCCGTCTCGGCCCTCGTCACCGAGCTCCCGCCGATCCACTACATGGCCGCGGCCCTCGGCGGCCCCGTCCGGGTCGCCCCCTACGCCCTGTACGGGACGGAGGAACTGGCCGGAAACATGCTGCGCGCCCTGGACGACCGCACCGGCTGCCTGCTGCGCAACCACGGAACCGTCACCTACGGGGACTCCCTGGACCAGGCCTACGACCGCACGGCCCAGCTGGAGTGGATGTGCCGCGTCTGGCTCACCGCCGCCTCCGTACCCGGGCACGCGCCCAGCCTGCTGTCGGCCGCCGAACTGCACGAGGTGGCGGAGAAGTTCCGCGGGTACGGCCAGCCCCGCTGACCCCGCCGGGCGTCGCCCACTGGCAGGCGGCCACCGCCGCGCCGACACTGGAACGGTGCGCCCGGCTACAGCGACGGCAGCGGCCGTCACCACCCTGATCGGTGTCGGCGCGGCCGCGGTCGCGGCCGGCCGGTACGCCAGCAGCGCCGCGCTCAAGGTGCCGCACGGCCGGCCCCTGCCCGGCGAACCCCGCCTCACCGTGCACGCCACGGCCGCCGGGCAGGTCACCCTGACCCGCTGCCTCGCCTCCCGGCGCCCCGGCACCTACGGTCTGTCCGGACCCGACGTCCACGCCGTCGTCGGCTCCGTCCTGGACGACGTACCGCACTCGCCCGACACCGTCGTACGCCGCCTGGAACGCGTTGTCAGCGGCCGGCTGGAGGTCGGCGGGCGCGTCAGGCTCACTCCCCAGCTCCACACCGGCACCCCGGCCACCGCGCTCGGCCTGGAGTACGAGGACGTCGAGGTACCCGGCGAACTCGGCGCCCTGCCCGCCTGGTTCGTCCCCGCCTCCCGCTCCACCTGGGTCATCGCCGTCCACGGCATCGGCACCACCCGCGAACACCCCATGAACGTGATGGGCTTCCTGAACCGCATGCGCCTCCCGGTGCTCGACCTCGCCTACCGCGGCGACCCCGGAGCGCCCCGCCCCGCCGGCGGGCTCGGCCACCTCGGCGACTCCGAGTGGCGCGACCTGGACGCCGCGATCCGCCACGCCGTGCGCAACGGCGCCCAGCGCGTCATCCTCCACGGCTGGTCCACCGGCGCCTCCATGGCCCTGCACGCCGCCGCCAACTGCGGCCTCCGCGACCGCATCGGCGGCCTCGTCCTCGACTCACCCGTCCTGGACTGGGAAGCCACCCTCCGCGCCCTCGCCACCGCCCGCCGCATCCCCGCCCCGCTGCTGCCGCTCGCCGTCCGCGCCGCCCAGGGCAGTACCGGCGTGCACGGCGACCGGCTCGCCGAAGCGGCCGACCCGCAAGGGCTGCGCGTCCCGGCCCTCGTCTTCCACGGCCCCGACGACCACCTCGCCCCCTGGCAGGCCTCCCGCGACCTCGCCTCCCGCCGCGCCGACCTGGTCACGCTCCACACCGTCCGCGACGCCCCCCACGCCGCCATGTGGAACGCCGACCCGAACCGCTACGAAGAGGCCATGCGCCGCTTCCTCACCTCCCTCGTCTGAACGGCCTCGGCAGACCTCCGCACACCACCCCCCAATGGCACCTCCCCGGGCCACGAACCCGGCGAATCGGATTCCGTTTGGGCTTTCGGGGCGTCAGCGGGAAGACTGCCCCCGTGACGTCTCGAAAGCCCGATGAGCAACTGGCGCGCAATTCCAGACTCCGACTCGTCCGTCCGCGGCCCCTGACGACGGCCCGACGGGCCGTGACGACCCGGCGTACCCGGCCGGTGCCACGGCCACCGGAGGGCACCCCGCCGCCCGCCGAGCTGGCCCGACAGGCGAGGGCGGTGCTCGCCGATGCCGTACGCATCGCCCGCTGGGCCGCCGTCGAGCGCGACCGCGACGACGACCGCGACGCCACCCCCGCCACGGAACGGGCGGCCGCCGCCCTCGACCTGACTCCCGCTCAGGTACGCGCCGGCTGGGACCGCGCCCGGCTCGCCGGACTCGTCGAACTCCACGGCGACACCGCCCGCCCCGGCTGGCGGCTGCGCGCCTGGGACCGTGACGACTCGGCCGTGCTGCGCGGCTGGGTCGCCCTCTTCGACGCCTGGTCGCTCGTCCACCCGGCGCCCGGCGACGTCGCGCCCGCCGCAGTCGCCGAGGTCGTGGAAGCCGTCCCCCAGGTGCTCTCCCTCCTCCAGCTCTCCGCCGGTCCGGTGCACGTCCCGGCCCTGTTCGACCTGCTCCAGCAGCGCGTCGCCGAACTCCGCGAGGAGCGCTGCGAAGTACCCGACGACCGCCAGGCCCAGAACCAGGCCCAGAACCAGGCCCAGGCGCCGTCGCAGCCCCCATCGCAGCCGCAGGCCCAGCCCCAGCCGTTCCCCGGGCCCGACTCCCTCTCCCGCCTGCTCGACTGGGCCCTGGAGGGCCTGGCCGCCGTGGGCGCCCTGACCCTGGGCGAGGGTCACGCCACCCTCACCCCCCTCGGGAACTGGGCGGTGTGGGTCAAGCTGGAGCAGATCTGCGTCGCCGCGCAGAGCCCCGCCGGCCACATCGAGCAGTCCGCCGAGGACATGCTGCGCGGCTGCGCCCGCCTCACTCCCGGCCCGGCCCGCGTCGAATACCGCGCCTGGCTCGCCGCCCGCCCCGTCCGCAGCGCCGTCACCGAGCTGCTCGCCGTCGCCCGCGGCGAGGACGCCCTGCTGCGCGGCCTCGCCTTCGAGGCCCTCCGGGTCGTCGGCGCCCCCGCGGAGGCCGAGGTCCGGGCCGCCGCCGAGGAGGTGTGCCTGCGCCCCTACGCCCTGCTCTGGCTCGCCGAGTACGAAGGAGCCGACCCCGACGACGCCCCCGACGTCCTGACCCGCGAGGAGGCCACCTGGCTCTGGGTGGACACCGCGGCGGCCGTCGCCGACCACGGCGAGAGCGCCCTCCTCGTCCGCCACCTGGAGTCCGCCGTCCAGGGCACGGTCCCCGCCCTGCTCGACGAGGTCCGGGCGGTCGGCCACCCCCGTACCGTCCAGGTCCTGGTCGCCCTGGCGGCGGCACACCCCGACCCCGCCCTCGCCAAGGCGGTGCGCCGCGCGGCCTTCCAGGTCCACACCGGCGGAGCGTGACCTGGCGCTACCCCGTGCCGCCGGGGGCGTACGTCCCGAAGCTCCAGACGTTGCCCTCGGCGTCCCGCGCCATGTAGTCCCGCGAGCCGTACTCCTGGTCCGTGGGCGGCATCAGGATCTCCACGCCGTGCTCCACCGCCCGCGCGTGGTGCGCGTCCACGTCCTCCACCACCACATACACCCCCACCGGGCCCCCGCCCGCCATCGCCTTGGCGAACACCCCGTCACCGCCCTTGGTGCCCAGCATCACCATGCCGTTGCCATAGGACAGCTCGGAGTGGACGACGTAGCCGTCCTCGCCCTCGTACACACTCACCTCGGTGAAACCGAAGGCTTCCTTCAGCGTCCTGATGGCCGCCTTCGCGTCCTCGTACAGGATCGTCGGGTAGATGCTCGGTACGTTCGCCATGCTGATCACTCTCCGATTCGGCGCTCGGTTCGGCCTTCCCGGCCTTTCGGCCCCTCGACTGTGATCCGGATCTCAGCTGTTCCTCAGTCTGGCACCCGGCACTGACAACGCCGCCCCGAGCGGCCACGGCTCACCGGAAGGTGTCGCACCGGGCCATGTCGCCCGTCCGGTAGCCGGTGGCGAACCACGCCTGCCGCTGCTCCGCCGACCCGTGCGTCCAGCTTTCCGGCGTCACCCGCCCCTGCGACCGCCGCTGGATCCGGTCGTCCCCCACCGCCGCGGCCGCGTCCAGCCCGTCGCGGATGTCCGCATCCGTCAGCCGCGACAGCACCGGCCGGCCCGTCCGGTCGTCCGGCGTCGCCGCCGCGTGGCGCGCCCACACCCCCGCGTAGCAGTCCGCCTGCAGCTCCACCCGCACCGCGGCGCTGCCCGCCCCCTGCCGCCCGTCCTCCGCCCGGCGCAGCGTCCCCATCAGGCCCTGCACGTGGTGCCCGTACTCGTGCGCCACCACATACGCCTGCGCGAACGGCCCGCCCGTCGCGCCGAACCGCGTCCGCAGCTCCCCGAAGAACCCCAGGTCCAGGTAGACCTGCCCGTCCCCCGGGCAGTAGAACGGCCCCACCGCCGACGTCGCCGCCCCGCACGCCGTCCCCACCCGGCCCGTGAACAGCACCGTCCGCGCGTCGGCGTACCGCCCGCCCCGCCGCGCGTACTCCCCGCGCCAGTAGTCCTGCACGCTGTTGACCACCCCGACGATCCGGCAGTCCTCCCGGGCGTTCGCGTCCGCGCCCTTGCGGCACGCCTGGGCCACCTGCCCCGCCGACGAGGCGCTCGCCGCCGGATCGGCGCCCTCCTCGCTGAGGCCCAGCTCCTCCGGCCCCACCCCGAAGAAGACGCCGAGGATCAGCGCGACGAGCCCCACGATCCCGCCGCCGACGGTGGCCCGGCCGCCGGGCACCCGGCTGCCGCGTGCGTCCCGGACCTCCGAGTTGTCCAGGTCGGCGTCGTCGTCGAACTGCATGGGGCCACCACCCTGCGTGCCTGGCGGCCCCGTACCGTGGCCGCGAACACTCCAGCTTGGCCGAAAAGCAGTTGCACACGCCCGTTAGACTGGCCCGTATGGCCATTCTCCCCGTGCATTAGACCGGCGTCGAAGCCACCGCACCCGCCGTCCTTCCGCCGTCTTCCACCCCGCCCTGGAGTCTGTCCGTGATCACCGCTTCCGGCATCGAGCTGCGCGCCGGCGCCCGCGTCCTCATCGAATCCGCGTCCTTCCGCATCACCAAGGGCGACCGCATCGGCCTGGTCGGCCGCAACGGCGCCGGCAAGACCACCCTCACCAAGTGCCTCGCCGGCGAGGGCGTCCCCGCGGGCGGCACGATCTCCCGCTCCGGCGAGGTCGGCTACCTCCCGCAGGACCCGCGCACCGGCGACCTCGACGTGCTGGCCCGCGACCGCATCCTCTCCGCCCGCGGCCTCGACGTCCTGCTCCGCAAGATGCGGCAGAACGAGGAGCGCATCGCGGGCGGCCAGGGCGCCACCCGCGAGAAGGCCATGCGGCAGTACGAGCGCCAGGAGACCGAGTTTCTGACCAAGGGCGGGTACGCCGCCGAGGCCGAGGCCGCCACCATCGCCGCCGCCCTCGGCCTGCCCGACCGGGTCCTCGGCCAGCCGCTGCACACGCTCTCCGGTGGTCAGCGCCGCCGCGTGGAGCTCGCCCGCATCCTGTTCTCGGACGCCGACGTCCTGCTCCTGGACGAGCCGACCAACCACCTCGACGCCGACTCGATCGTCTGGCTGCGTGACTACCTCAAGACGTACCGCGGCGGCTTCATCGTGATCTCCCACGACGTCGACCTCGTCGAGACCGTGGTCAACAAGGTGTTCTACCTGGACGCCAACCGGTCGGTGATCGACGTCTACAACATGGGCTGGAAGCTCTACCAGCAGCAGCGCGAGGCCGACGAGAAGCGCCGCAAGCGCGAGCGCGCCAACGCCGAGAAGAAGGCCGCCGCCCTCAACTCACAGGCCGACAAGATGCGCGCCAAGGCCACCAAGACCGTCGCCGCGCAGAACATGGCCCGCCGCGCCGAGCGGCTGCTGTCGGGCCTCGAGGAGGTCCGCGCCTCCGACAAGGTCGCCAAGCTCCGCTTCCCCGAGCCCGCGCCCTGCGGCAAGACGCCGCTCACCGCGGAGGGGCTGTCCAAGTCGTACGGATCCCTGGAGATCTTCACCGACGTGGACCTCGCCATCGACAAGGGGTCGCGGGTCGTCATCCTCGGCCTCAACGGCGCCGGCAAGACGACGCTGCTGCGGCTGCTGGCCGGGGTCGAGAAGCCGGACACCGGCCAGGTCACGCCGGGCCACGGCCTCAAGCTGGGTTACTACGCCCAGGAGCACGAGACCCTCGACCCGGACCGCACCGTCCTGGAGAACATGCGCTCGGCCGCGCCCGACCTCGACCTCGTCGAGGTGCGCAAGACGCTCGGCTCGTTCCTCTTCTCCGGCGACGACGTCGACAAGCCGGCGGGTGTCCTCTCCGGTGGCGAGAAGACCCGGCTGGCGCTGGCCACCCTGGTCGTCTCCTCGGCCAACGTCCTGCTCCTCGACGAGCCGACGAACAACCTCGACCCGGCCAGCCGCGAGGAGATCCTCGGCGCCCTGCGCACCTACAAGGGCGCCGTCGTCCTCGTCACGCACGACGAGGGCGCCGTCGACGCCCTCCAGCCGGAGCGGATCATCCTGCTGCCCGACGGGGTCGAGGACCTGTGGGGCGCGGACTACGCGGACCTCGTGGCACTGGCGTAACCACGCCCTGATCGTCTCCGTATGGATCATTCGGCTTACGCGTGATCCATCATCTGAGTGAGGACGTCTCGTACTGCGGCGTGGCGCCGGGCCAATTTCCCGTCCCGGCCACACGCCGCCCCTTCCCTCCTCCCACCTCCCTGACCTGGCCATTCACCCCCTGGGCCGGTCCCGGACCGGAATCGTGGGCCGGAATGAGGCCCCGGGGCGGCGAAACCTTGCGGCACAGACCTTGTCGAATGGCTGGCCAGGAAGCGCCCGAGGGGTGATCATGAGAAGACCAGAGCGCACTTCCCATGAGGAGGCACGGGTGGCCGAGACTCTGAAGAAGGGCAGCCGGGTGACCGGCGCCGCGCGCGACAAGCTCGCGGCAGACCTGAAGAAGAAGTACGACTCCGGTGCGAGCATCCGGGCATTGGCCGAGGAGACGGGCCGATCCTATGGATTCGTCCACCGGATGCTGAGCGAGTCCGGAGTCACGCTGCGTGGACGCGGCGGAGCGACGCGAGGCAAGAAGGCCGCTTCGGCCTGACGGCCCCCGCGACCTGACGAACCCGAGCGCGGCTCGTCCGGCCCCACCGGTTACGGCAGGGCCACCCGGTCGATCGCAGTATCGGCCGGGTGGTTACTGTGCAGTCACTTGATGGCTGCACTGTTGCCCCTGCACCGGACCCGGAGGCGCCCCATGACCTCGCTCGACCCAGTCCTCGAAGTGCTCGACAAGGACGGCGTACGGCTCACCGTCGAGGACGCCGTTGCCACGGTGACCCTGACCAATCCGGCCAAGCGCAACGCCCAGTCCCCCGCTCTGTGGCGGGCGTTGGCGGAAGCCGGCCGGTCGCTGCCGGGCAGCGTGCGGGTCGTGGTGCTGTGCGGCGAGGGCAAGTCCTTCTCCGCCGGGCTCGACCGGCAGGCGTTCACGCCGGAGGGCTTCGACGGCGAGCCGTCGTTCCTCGATCTGGCGCGCGGCTCCGACGCCGAGCTCGACGCGGTCATCGCCGAGTACCAGGAGGCGTTCACCTGGTGGCGCCGTAACGACATCGTGTCGATCGCGGCCGTCCAGGGGCACGCGATCGGGGCGGGCTTCCAGCTCGCCCTGGCGTGCGACCTGCGGGTCGTGACGCAGGACGTCCAGTTCGCCATGCGCGAGACCAGCCTGGGCCTCGTCCCGGACCTGACGGGTACGCACCCCCTCGTCGCGGCGGTCGGCTACGCCCGCGCGCTGGAGATCTGCGCCACGGGCCGGTTCGTCCACGCCGACGAGGCCGAGCGCATCGGGCTGGCCAACCTCGTCGTGCCCGCCGACGACCTCGACGGTGCGGTACGGGACCTGGCGGCCGCGCTGCTGGCGGCGCCGCGTGACGCGGTCGTCGAGACCAAGGCGCTGTTGCGGGGCGCGGGGGAGCGTACGTACGAGGAGCAGCGCACGGCCGAGCGCGCGGCGCAGGCGCGCCGCCTGCGCGACCTGGCAGGCCTCGCCGACTGACTCTCAGCTCTGGAGCACCTCGGTGACCAGGACGGTCACCGGCGCAGTGCTGTCCACGGCCCCGCGTACCGCCCGTGCCACATCCAGCGCGCGGTGGTCCGGGGCCGTCGCCAGTTCGATACGGAGGTGGCCGGCCGCCCGGTGGACCGACGGCCCCAGGACCGTCGTCAGCCGGGCCACGCCGGGGACGGCGGCCGCGGCGGCGGCCGCGGGGTCGTCCGCGGGGTCGTCAGAGTGATCGTCCGAGAGGTCGTCCGCAGGGCCCTTCGCGGGGCCGTCCGGGGTGGCCGCCGGGGTGGCCGCCGGGTCCTCCGATGGGGGAGCGGGGGTGGCCGGGGAATCCGGCGGGGCGTCCAGGAGCGCCGTGACCCGGAGGTCCACCTCGGACACGGCCAGCCCGAGGTGGACCTCCGCCGCCGTGAACAGCGCCGTACGCACCCGCTCGGTGAGGTCCGGCAACGGCACGCCGTACCCGGCGGCGAACTCCGCCTCGACGCGCAACGCGCCGGGCGGCACCGAGCCCGGCGGGGCCGGAAACGCCGGTACGGTCGCCGATGCGGCGCCCGCGAGGGCGATCCGTAGCCGGCCCGGCTCCACCCCCGGCACCTGCCGTGCCGCCCGGCGCAGCACCGCGTCGGCGGCGCGCTCCGCGATCCAGGCCCCGTCGGCCGCGTCACCCAGCGGAATCAGCCGGCCCAGGCCGATCCTGCTTCGTACCGTCGCCATCCATCCGTCAGCCGTCGTCATTCCTCCAGCCTGCCGCATCCCTGGCGCGAGATACGGAAACCACCCTTAATGTGAGCGAAGGAGACCGAATCCTCCCCATCGCCCCGAAGGGACAACGGTGATGACCGACGCGTCGCAGTCCGCCTCGCCCGACCAGGCAGCCCGGTCCGCCCAGGCGGCGAAGGCCGCGCGGGTCAAGGAACCGGCGGCCGAGGAGAGCAGGAAAACCTCCGTGGCCAAGCGGAGCGGCGCCGACGGCGATCCCGCGTCCCGTGGCCGCACCACCATCGCCGACGGTGTCGTGGAGAAGATCGCCGGGCTGGCGGCCCGTGACGTCGTCGGCGTCCACGCGATGGGCAGCGGCATCTCCCGGACCTTCGGCGCGGTGCGCGACCGCGTCCCCGGCGGCAAACCCAGCGTCACGCGCGGCGTGAAGGCCGAGGTCGGAGAAGTGCAGACGGCACTCGACCTGGAGATCGTCGTCGAGTACGGCGTCTCCATCCTCGACGTCGCCCGCGCGGTGCGGGAGAACGTGATCTCGGCCGTCGAGCGGATGACCGGACTGGAGGTCGTCGAGGTCAACGTCGCGGTGAGCGATGTGAAGCTGCCGGAGGACGAGGAAGAAGAGCCGGAGACACGGCTCCAGTAGCCAGCGGATCGAGGAGCGCACGATGAGCATGTCGGTGGTCGGCCTGTTGGCCGGAATGGCGCTCGGCTTCGCCGGATACTTCGGCGGTTTCGGGGCGTTTTTGCTGGTGGCCGCGTTGGGTGCGGTCGGATTCGTGGCGGGGCGGTTCCTGGACGGGGACCTGGAGCCCGGCGACTTCTTCCGGAGCCGTGACCGCGACGACCGGCGGCGGTGACCCGGTGACGGCGGTCCTTGCGGCGGAACGCGGAGCGACCACCATCGCCGACCGCGTGGTGGCGAAGATCGCCGCACACGCGGCGCGGGAAGCGCTCGATGGCGTACCGGAGGACGAGCGAGGTGCCGGGGAAGGCGGTCGTCCGCCGCACGCGACGGTCGTCGTGCACCGGGACGTCGCGCGCGTCCGCGTCAGCCTGGAGCTCGGCTACCCCTCCGACATCGGCGCCCAGTGCGGCGCCGTACGCAGCCAGGTGGTCCGGCGCGTGCGGACACTGGCGGGCATGGAGGTGCGGGAGGTGACGGTCCAGGTGGAGCGGCTGCACTCCTCGTACACGCGCGACCGCGACGACAAGGGGCGGGGGAGGGTGCGATGAGCACGACCGTGCCCGCCGATCCCGTGCCGGTCCTGGAGAAGACGGGAGTCGGCACCGCGCGCCGCTTCTGGTCCGTGCGCCGCGTCCCGGCCGCGCTGCTCGCGCTGCTGGTCCTCGCCGGTGCGGGGCTGCTGCTGTACGACGTCGCCGCGGTACGGGCCGGGCGGCCCGGCATGCGATGGCGGCGCGCCCTCGCCGACGAGCTGGCCACGCGGCCGCTCGACAACCTGTGGGTACTCATCGGTGCCGTGGTCGCCATCGGGCTGGGCGTGTGGCTGCTCGTGCTGGCCGCCACGCCCGGGCTGCGCGCCGTCCTGCCGATGCGGCGCGGCGAGGACCCGCTGCGCGCCGGGCTCGGGCGGGAAGCGGTCGAGATCGTGCTGCGCGACCGGGCGATGGCGGTGGCGGGCGTGCAGGCGGTACGCGTACGGGCGCGGCGTCGCAAGGCCGTCGTACGGGCCGTGTCCCACTTCCGCGAACTGGACGACGTACGCGCCGACCTGGACGACGCGCTGCGTGCCGGGGTCGGGGAACTGGACCTGGCACGGCCGCCGGACCTGTCGGTGCACGTGGTGCGCCCGGCGCGGAAGGGGTGAGCGGACATGCTGCGGGCGGTGAACCGCGTGGTGCTGGGCCTGGCCGGAGCGGTGCTGGTGTGCGCGGGCGGGGCGGTGCTCGCGGCCGGCCTGGATCTGGGCGTGCCGTCCTGGTGGCCCTGGCGGGGCCCGGACGCCGTGCTGCTGAGCGAGTCGGCGCGGAGGCGCTGGGGGTGGGTGGTCGTCATCGCGGTGCTGGCGGCCGTGGTGCTCCTGGCGCTCGGATGGCTGCTGGCACAGCTGCGGCGCCCGCGCCTGGACGAGGTGCTGGTCGACAGCCGGGACGGGGACAGCGCGGTGCTGCGGGGCCGGGCCCTGGAGGGCGCCGTGGAGGCGGAGGCGGAGGCGGTGGACGGCGTGTCGCGCGCCCGCGTCCGGCTCACCGGCCGCCGTACGGCGCCCTCGGCGCGGGTCTCGATGCTCCTGGAGCCCCACGCGTCCCCGGCCGAGGCCCTGTCCCGCCTCCGTGACGGTGCGCTGAAACACGCCCGCGACTCGGCGGGCCTGCCGTCCCTCCCGACGGAGGCCCACCTCCGCGCCGCCAAACACCCGCCCCGCCGCGTCACCTGACGCCGCCGCACGGACGTCCGCGCGGCCTCCGGGCGCGCGCCCCGGGACTCTGGGCACCGCCCGGGACACTGGGCGCACCCGGGACTCTGGGCACCGCCCTGGGCTCTGGGCACCGCCCCGGCCTCCGGGCGAGCCGCCCGGCCTCCGGGCGCGCGCCCCGGGACTCTGGGCACCGCCCGGGACACTGGGCACCGCCCCGGTCAGAAGCCGTGGCGGGCGCCGCCGTCGACGGGGACCATCACGCCCGTCAGGTAGGAGGCCGCGGGGGAGAGGAGGAACGCCGCCGTGTTGCCGAACTCCTCCGGGGTGCCGTAGCGGCGCAGCGGGATGCGGGACTCGCTGTCCGCGCGGGCGGCGGCGGCGTCGCCGGACAGGGCGTCCAGTTCGCGGACGCGGTCGGTGTCGATGCGGCCCGGCAGCAGGCCGACGACCCGGATGCCGCGCGGGCCCAGCTCGTCGGCGAGGGACTTGGCGAAGCCGGCGAGGCCCGGGCGCAGGCCGTTGGAGATGGTCAGGCCCGGGATCGGCTCGTACACCGAGCCGGACAGGACGAACCCGATCACCCCGCCCTCCGGCAGCGCGGCCGCCGCCGCCCGGGCCATCCTCACCGCGCCCAGGAACACCGAGTCGAACGCCGCCTGCCACTGCTCGTCGGTGTTGTCCGCCGCCCACCCCGGGGCCGGGCCGCCCACGCTGATGAGGACGCCGTCGAAGCGCCCGAAGTGCGTCCGGGCGGCGCCGATCAGGCGGTCGGCGGCGGCCGGGTCGGCGTTGTCCGCCGCGACGCCCACCGCACCGGCGCCCAGCTCCTCCGCCGCCCGGGCCACCGCCTTCTCGTCGCGCGAGGAGACCACGACCTTCGCGCCGTCCGCCACCAGCGCACGCGCCGACGCGTGGCCCAGCCCGCGGGACGCGCCGGTCACGACGTACACACGATCCTTCAGTCCAAGATCCATGGGCCTATCCTGCCGCCTCCTCCCGCGCCAGCGCGAGGGCCGTCCCCACCAGCCCGATGTGGCTGAACGCCTGCGGGAAGTTGCCCAGATGCCGCCGCGCCGCCGCGTCGTACTCCTCTGCCAGCAGCCCCACGTCGTTACGGAGCGCCAGCAGCCGTTCGAACAGCTCCCGCGCCTCCTTCGTACGGCCGGTCATGCGCAGGGCGTCCGCCATCCAGAACGAGCAGACGAGGAACGTCCCTTCGTCGCCCGGCAGCCCGTCGACCGACACGCCCTCGGTGCTGTACCGCCGGATGAACCCGTTGTGGTTCAGCTCCGCCCACACCGCGTCCACCGTGCCGACCACGCGCGGGTCGTCCGGCGGCAGGAAACCGACCCGGGGGATCAGCAGCGTCGCTGCGTCCAGCTCGCGGGAGCCGTACGACTGCGTGAACGTGTTCCGCTCCGGGTCGTACCCCTTCTCGCACACCTCCCGGTGCACCTCGTCGCGCATCGCCCGCCACCGGCCCGCGTCACCGCGCAGCGACGGGTCCTTCTCCAGCGTGCGCACCGCGCGGTCGGCGGCGACCCATGCCATCACCTTGGAGTGGACGAAGTGGCGGCGAGGCCCGCGCACTTCCCACAGCCCCTCGTCGGGCTGTCGCCAGGTCGACTCCAGGAACCCCAGCAGGCTCAGCTGGAGGTTCCAGGCGTGCGACTGCGCGGCCAGCCCCGCCTCGCGCGCCAGGTACAGCGAGTCGATGACCTCCCCGTACACATCGAGCTGCAACTGCCGCACCGCCGCGTTGCCCGTCCGTACCGGTGCCGACCCCGCGTACCCGCGCAGCCACGGCAGCTCCGTCTCCGGCAGCCGGCGCTCGCCCGCGAGCCCGTACATGATCTGGAGGTCCGCCGGGTCACCGGCCACCGCCCGCAGCAGCCAGTCGCGCCACGCGGCCGCCTCGTCCAGATAACCGGCCGACAGCAGCGCGCCGAGGGTGAGCGTCGAGTCGCGCAGCCAGCAGTAGCGGTAGTCCCAGTTGCGTACGCCCCCGATGTCCTCGGGCAGGGAGGTGGTGGGCGCGGCGGCGATGCCGCCCGTCGGGGCGTACGTCAGCGCCTTGAGGGTGATCAGCGAGCGCAGCACGGCCTCGCGGTAGGGCCCTTCGTACGTGCACTGCGCGGCCCAGGACTTCCAGTCCTCGAGCGTGTGCTCCAGTGCCTCGTGCGGGTCGATCAGCGGTGGGCGCGGCCGGTGCGAGGGGTGCCAGGTGAGGACGAACGCCACCTTCTCGCCGGCCCGGACCGTGAACGACGAGCAGGTGCTGAACTGCTGACCCCACGTCTTGACCTCAGGCTCGCTGCGCAGCCATATCGAATCGGGGCCCGCGATCGCCACCCGGTGGCCGTCCGTCCGGCGCACCCACGGCACGATCTTGCCGTAGTCGAAGCGGAGCCGCAGTACCCCGGCCATCTCGACCGTGCCGGAGACGCCCTCCACGATGCGTACGACATCGGGGGCCTCGTCGCGCTGTGGCATGAAGTCCAGCACCTTGACCGTGCCGGTGCGGGTCTCCCAGAGGGACTCCAGGACGAGGGAGTCGCCGACGTAACGGCGCCGGGTGCAGGCGTGTGCGTCCTTGGGGGCGATCCGCCAGTGGCCGTTGTTCTCGTCGCCGAGCAACGCGGCGAAACACGCCGCCGAGTCGAAACGCGGCAGACACAGCCAGTCGATCGAACCGTCCCTGCCCACCAGGGCCGCGGTCTGCAGATCGCCGATGAGGGCGTAGTCCTCGATGCGTTGCGTCACGCTCTGGCGTCTTCCCGCCAGGACGGACGGCTAAGCAGCGGGGTACGGCTGGGGCGTGCGGCGCTCTACGTGGCCGCGTGCGCGGCCGGTTCCGCGTCGCCGTCGACACCACCGCCACCGCCGTCGCCGCCACCGCCTTCGCCTGCCGTCCCGGCGGCGGCCGCCGCCACCGCGCGGTCGTGCTTCTCGCGGCGTACCAGCACCACCCAGCCGACCGGCACGCCCGCAGCGAACAGCCACCACTGCACCGCGTACGCCATGTGCGCGCCGATGGAGTCGTGGTCGGGCTCGGGGATCAGCTCCGGGGTGTCCCCGGCCGGGGCCGGCGCGGTCTGCTCCAGGTAGCCGCCGAGCACCTCGCGGCCGAGGCTCTTCGCCTGCTGCTCGCTGTTGATCAGCATGACCTGGCGGTCCGGCAGACCACTGAGGTCCTTGATGCCGCTGGCCCCGGTCGTCTCGTCGGCCTTGAGCCGGCCGGTGACGGTCACCTCGCCCCTGGGCGCGGGCGGCACGTCGGGGAAGCTCCTCTGGTCGGCGGCGGCCGGGATCCAGCCCCGGTTGACCAGGACCGCGCGGCCGTCGTCGAGGACCAGGGGGGTCAGGACCAGGACGCCGATCCGTTCGTCGGCGGAGGTCCGGCGGCGTACGACGACCTCGTGGTCCGTGTCGAAGGTGCCGGTGGCGGTGACGCGGCGCCAGTAGTCGGCGCGGGGGACGGTGTGCCCGGGCGAGGTGAGCTCCGTCACGGGGACGGGCTCCGCCTTCAGGTTGTCCTCGATCAGCTGGTTCTGCGCGACGCGGTGCTCGTGCCGGTGGAACTGCCAGAAGCCCAGCTCGATCATCACGGGGATGAGAACGAGGGCGATGAGGGTGAGGATCACCCACTGCCGGGACAACAGGAAGCGGTACACGGCTTCGACCGTACCTGCTCGGGTCCGGGTCCCGGATGGGGGGTCCCATCCGGGACGGATCACACTTTGTCGACGATGCCCACCTGGCCCTTCTCCGCGCGGGCGCAGTGCGCCCCGCAGAACCACTGGCCGTCGGCCTCGACGCCCTGGCCGATGATCTGGACCCGGCAGTGCTCGCAGATGGGCGCCATGCGGTGGATGGCGCAGGCGAAGCAGTCGAAGACGTGCACGGCGCCTTGCGCGTGCACCTCGAAGGACATGCCGTAATCGTTTCCGCAGACCTCACAACGTGCCATGCGCCACAGGGTGCTGTCCGGCGTCCCGTAAGGGGCGGCGAAACGCCCGGCGGTCACCCGTCTGCTTACTCGTCTGCCGGGGCCACGTCACGGAGCAACTGGGTGAACGCCGCCTCGTCGACGATCGGTGTGCCGAACGACTTGGCCTTGACCGTCTTGGAGGTGGCCGAGTCGGGATCGTTGGTGACCAGCAGGCTCGTCAGGCGGGAGACGCTGGTGGCCACATGGAGGCCCGCCTCGACCGCCCGGTCCTCCAGCAGCTCACGGTCGATGGACGTATCGCCCGAAAACGCCACCCGCATGCCTTGTTTGAGCGGTTTGTCCACTTCGTACCGCCCGGGGTTCGGGTACGGGCACGCCGGCCGCTTGCGGGACGGCCGCCAGCTGTTGGTGCCGTACGACGTCTGGCGGCCGATGCGCGGCACCCCCGGTGAGGTGGGCGACGAGGCCCATTCGGTGAGCGGACGGCACTCCAGCAGCGGCAGTCGTACGCCCCGCTCCGCCGCCGCGTGCAGACTCGGGCGGAAGGCCTCGGCCAGTACGCGCGCGTCGTCCAGCGCGTTGTGCGCGCGTCGCTGCACGACGCCGAAGTGCGTGGCCAGCGTCTCCAGCTTGAAGTTGGACAGCGGCAGCCCCAGCTCCTTGGAGAGCGCGATGGTGCACAGCCGCTGCCGCACCGGCGCCGTGCGCTCGGCCCGCGCGTACTCGCGGGAGATCATCGACCAGTCGAACATGGCGTTGTGCGCGACGAGCACCCGGCCGTCGAGCCGTGCGGAGAACTCGGCCGCGATGTCCGTGAAGAGCGGCGCGCCCTCCAGTACGTCGCTCGTCAGCCCGTGGATCCACACCGGTCCCGGGTCCCGCTCGGGATTGACCAGTGTGTACCAGTGGTCCTCCACATTGCCCTGCGCGTCGAGCCGGTAGACGGCAGCGGACACTATCCGGTCGTCGCGGGCGAGGCCGGTGGTCTCCACGTCGACGACCGCGTACCCCTGCGTCGGGTAGGCGGCCGGCCACGGTGCTGCTGTCGTACGGTCGTCGAGCATGGTCACTGAGAATAGAGGCCGCCACTGACAGTGGCACCGCCGGGCATGCCCCGTGCGGCGGCCGTGTTGACGCCCCGCACCCGGAAAGCCGTGGCCCGGGGGCCAGTTGGGAAGATTGCCGTCACCGCGCACCCCGCGCCCTTTTCGTACGGATACGTCGCACCTGTCAGCCGGTCCGCCCCGACGGGCCGGCGTTCCGCGCGTCCGGCCCCAGCAGGCCCTGCACCAGCGCCCGTACGGACGTGACGAACAGCCGTTCCGCGTCCACCGGGCGGGTCAGCGCGCGGGCCAGGGCCGGGTCGTGCTCGGCGGTCTCCGTGTCCCACAGCTCGTGCTCGGCCGGCGACTGCGCCGGGGCCCGCTCTCGGTTGCGCTCCACCAGGACGTACCCGACGACCTGGAACTGCACCGCCCGCACCACCTCCGCCACGCGGGCGCCGCGCAGGCCCGCCGCGTGGACCTCGTGGACGAGGGCGCGCTGCGCGGGCAGGAACATCCGCTCCGTAAGGCCCCGTTCATGGACCATGGCGACCAGGTGCGGGCGATCCAGCAGCTCGCGGCGGAGCGTGCGCGCGACGGAGACGATACGCGCGGCGGGGGTGCCGCCCCGGGGCGTGATCGCGCCCAGGTCCGCCACCGTACGGTCGGCGAGGGCGTCCAGGAGCGACTCGCGGTTGCCCACGTGCCAGTAGATCGACGTGACGGCCGTGCCCAGCTCGGCGGCCAGCTTGCGCATGGTGAGGGCCGCCGGACCGTCCCGCTTCACCAGCCGGGTGGCGGCGTCCAGGACCTCTTCCCGGGTCAGTGACGGCTTCGGCATCGGTGCTCCACCCCCGTACGCGCACGACTGTTCCCACTTCATCGCCCTCGGTGTAACAGTGTTACAGAGTTGCTCCTCACCCGCCGACGAAGGGTGGTACGCCATGGCACGCGTACGGTACGGCGCCCGCACCGAGCAGGAGATCGCCGCGGCCCGCGCCGCGGGCGCGAAGCTCCCCGACATCTGGTCCACCGGCGTGGTCGCCGTGTGGGAGAGCGACCCCGATGTGGTCGCGGCCGTGCTCCCGCCGCCGCTCAAGCCCGCACCACGCCCGCTCGTACGGGCCGCCATCAGCAAGGTCGAACTCCCCGGCTACCCGCTCGGCGCCGGCTCGGTCGCGGTCGCGGCCACCCACGACGACCAGGAGGGCTGGTATCCGCTGGTCATGCCGATGACGCACGAGCGGGCGCTGACCGGCGGACGCGAGGTGTTCGGCGAGCCGAAGAAGCTCGGCGAGGTGACCGTCGAGCGGGACGGGCTGACGGTACGGGCGGCACTGGCCCGGCACGGCATCGCCTTCGTCGAGGTGCGCGGCGCCGTGGACGGCCCGCTGCCGCTGCCCGCCGAGCCGGTCGCCAAGGTGGACTTCTACTTCAAGTTCCTGCCCGCCGTGGACGGTTCCGGCTTCGACACCGACCCGGTCCTCGTGCACTGCGTACGCCGCGAGAAGGTGCGCGCACTGGAACGGATCACGGGCGACGTGGTGCTGCGCGAGTCCATGTACGACCCGGTCGCCGACCTCGCCGTACGCCGCCTCGTCGAGATCACGATCGGCGAGAAGACCACCGACCAGCGCGGCCGGGTGGTGGAACGGGTCAGCGCCCAGGCCCTCCTGCCGTACATCCACCAGCGCTACGACGATCCGCAGCAGATCCTCGACGCCCCGCCGCCCCGAGGGGACGGCCGATGAGGCTGGAGGCGGGCCAGGTCGCCGTGGTCACGGGCGCCGCGAGCGGCATCGGGCTCGCGATGGCCCGCCGCTTCGCCGCCGAGGGCCTGAAGGTGGTACTCGCGGACGTGGAACAGGCCGCCCTGGACAAGGCGTTCACGCGGCTGCGTGAGGAGGGCGCCGAGGTCCTCGCCCGTACCGTCGACGTCTCCGAGCCCGACTCGGTCGCCTCCCTGGCCGACGCGGTGTACGACACCTTCGGCGCCGTCCATGTGCTGTGCAACAACGCGGGCGTCGGCTCCGGCGCCGAGGGCCGGATGTGGGAACACGACCCGGCCGACTGGAAGTGGGCCTTCGCCGTCAACGTCTGGGGCGTCTTCCACGGCATCCAGGCCTTCGTCCCGCGCATGATCGCCTCCGGCGAGCCCGGCCACGTCGTCAACACCTCCTCCGGGGACGGCGGTATCGCGCCGCTGCCCACCGCCTCGGTGTACGCGGTCACCAAAGCGGCCGTCGTCACCATGACCGAGTCCCTGTACGCCCACCTCAAGGCGGAGCACGCGCGCGTGGGGGCCTCCGTCCTCTTCCCCGGCCCGCACATGCTGCGCACCGGCCTGTGGGAGTCGCACCGCAACCGGCCCGCCCGGTACGCCAAACAGCGCCCCCGCAGGACCCCGTACCGCAGCCTCGACCAGTGGGAGGCCGCCATGAAGGAAGCCGGCCACGAGGTCGCCTTCACGCCGGTGGAGGAGGTCGCCGAGCACGTGGTGGACGGCATCAGGGCCGACCGCTTCTGGATGCTGCCGCCGAGCGAGCACAGCGACCGGCAGATCAGGGCCAGGGCACGGTCCATGCTCGACCGCGCCGACCCGACGTACCTGGAGAACTTCGTACTCGACTGAGGGGTGTGCCCCATGACCGACGCGAACGATCCGTATCTGATCATCTCCTCCGACTGCCACGCCGGACTGCCGACCGAGCGGTACCGGCCCTACCTGGACTCCCGCTTCCACCGCGCCTTCGACGAGTTCCTCGCCGGGCGGGACGCCCGCCGCGCCGAGATGACCCGCCTCGGCGTACGCAACGAGGCGTTCGCGAGCAAGTGGTTCAGCGACAACGAGGAAGGCCTCCGGGGCGGCTGGGAGCCCGCCCAGCGGCTCAAGGAGCTCGACGGCGACGGGGTGGCCGCCGAGGTCGTCTTCCCCGACGCGGACGCCGTCGACAGCCGGACGGCCGCGCCGTTCGGCGTGGGCCTGGGCCTGTCCGGCGACCAGGACCCGGAACTGGGCATGGCGGGCGCGCAGGCGCACAACCGCTGGCTGGCCGAGTTCGTGTCGGAGCATCCCGAACGGCACTGCGGGGTCGCCCTGCTGCCCGTCACGGGCGAGGTGGACCGGGTCGTCGCCGAGATCCACCGGGCCAGGGAGTCCGGGCTGGGCGCGCTGATGATCCCCTCCATGTGGGTCGACAAGGCGCCGTACCACGACCGCCGCTACGACCCGGTGTGGGCGGCCGCCGCCGAGACCGGCATGCCGGTGCTCACCCACTCGGGCGCGGCGCCCCACCACGAGTACGGCGACCATCTCGGCATCTACGTCAGCGAGGTGACCTGGTGGCCGGCCCGGCCCCTGTGGTTCCTGCTCTGGTCGGGCGTCTTCGAACGCCACCCGGGGCTGAGGTTCGGCGTCGCCGAGTCCGGCTGCTGGTGGCTGCCGAACCTGCTGTGGTTCATGGACCGGCTCTACCTGGGTGCCCATGGCGGCAAGAAACTCTCGCCCTTCGCCGAGCTGAAGCGGCCCCCCAGCGAGTACCTGGACCGCCAGGTCTTCATCTGCGCCACCAACACCAAGCGGCGCGAGCTGGCGCAACGGTACGAGATCGGTGTCGACAACATCCTGTGGGGCAGCGACTTCCCGCACCCCGAGGGCACCTGGCCCGACACGCGCGCGTGGCTGCGGAAAACCTTCCACGACATCCCCGTCGCCGAGACCCGGCGCATGCTGGGCCTCGCGGCGGTGGAGGTCTTCGGGTTCGACGCGGCGAAACTGGAGCCCGTCGCCCGCCGTATCGGGCCCACCCCGGCCGACCTGGGCCAGAGCGACGACCAGGCGGCCGTGGAGGCGTCCTGGGCCCGCTCGCGCGAGGTGGGCCGCCACTGGCTGACCGGCCACGACTTCCCGCACCTCGGAGGCGCCTGATGGACCGCTACACCGTCATCTCCGCCGACTGCCATGCCGGCGCCGACCTCCTCGACTACAAGCCGTACCTGGAGAAGAAGTACCACGACGACTTCGACGCCTGGGCGGCCGGCTACGTCAACCCGTACGAGGACCTCCTCGCCGACACCGCCGACCGCAACTGGAACTCCGACCGGCGCCTCGCCGAACTGGAGGCCGACGGCATCGTCGCCGAGGTGGTCTTCCCCAACACCATTCCGCCCTTCTTCCCGTCCGCGTCCCTGATGGCGCCAGCGCCGACCGGTGAGGAGTACGAACAGCGCTGGGCGGGCCTGCGCGCCCACAACCGGTGGCTCGCCGACTTCTGCTCGCTGGCGCCCGGGCGGCGGGCGGGCGTGGCGCAGATCCTGCTGAACGACCCGGAGGAGGCCGCCCGCGAGGTCCGCCGCACCAAGGAGGCGGGTCTGACCGGCGGCATCATGCTCCCGGGCACCCCGCCCGGCTCGCGCCTGCCGGAGCTGTACTCCCGGGCGTACGACCCGATCTGGGCCGTGTGCGAGGAGCTGGACGTACCCGTCAACCACCACGGCGGCTCGGCGTCCCCGCCGCTCGGCGACGAACCGGCCGCGCGGGCGGTCTTCATGGTGGAGACGACCTGGTTCTCGCACCGCGCCCTATGGCACCTGGTTTTCGGCGGCGCCTTCCGCCGCCACCCCGGGCTGAAACTCGTCCTCACCGAGCAGGGCTCCGGCTGGATCCCGGGCGTCCTGGAGATGCTGGACTACTACCACGCCCGCCTGGTCGCGGCCTCCACCTCGGCCGAGTCCAAGTTCGGCGCCGGACTGTCGGCCGCCATGGGCAAGGGCCCGAGCGAGGTGTGGCGGGACAACTGCTTCGTCGGCGCGAGCTTCATGCGCCCGCACGAGGTGCCGCTGCGGGACCGGATCGGCCTCGACAAGATCATGTGGGGCAGCGACTACCCGCACGACGAGGGCACGGCCCCGTACTCCCGCGAAGGCCTCCGCATCGCCTACGCGGGCCTGCCGCGCGAGGAGGTCGCCGCCATGGCGGGCGGCAACGCGGCCCGTGTGTACGGGTTCGACCTGGCGTTCCTCGACCCGCTCGCGGCCGTCCACGGCCCCACCGTCGCCGAGATCGCCGAACCTCTGACGGAGGCCCCGGCGGACGCGACGAGCCCCGCGTTCGCCCCGGGCGGGTCGGTACGCGTCTGGTGAACGCAACGGTGAGACCCTCCCGTGGTGACTGACGCACCCCATGAAGAGGAACACGGCGGCGCGCTCGGCACACGCCTCAACTGGCTGCGTGCCGCCGTCCTCGGCGCCAACGACGGCGTCGTCTCCACCGCGGGCCTCGTCGTCGGCGTCGCCGGCGCCACCGACGACCGCGCCACCCTCCTCACGGCCGGCCTCGCGGGCCTGCTCGCCGGCTCCATGTCCATGGCCGCCGGCGAGTACGTCTCCGTCTCCACCCAACGCGACTCCGAGAAGGCCGCCCTGGCCGTGGAGAAGCGGGAGCTGCGCGAACAACCGGAAGCCGAACTCGACGAACTCACCGATCTCCTCGAAGCCCGCGGCCTGACCCGCGACGTCGCCCGCGAGGCCGCCGAACAACTCACGGAACGCGACGCACTGCGCGCCCACGCGCGCGTGGAGCTGGGAATCGACCCCGACGAACTGACCAACCCCTGGCACGCGGCGGGCGCCAGCTTCCTCGCCTTCACCATCGGCGCCCTGCTGCCCCTCCTCGCCATCGTCCTCCCCCCGGCCCCCGCCCGCCTCTACGTCACCGTCCTCTCCGTCCTGGCGGCCCTCACCCTCACCGGCTTCTCCAGCGCCCGCCTCGGCGACGCCCCCGCCCGCCCGGCCATCCTCCGCAACGTCGGCGGCGGAGCCCTCGCCATGGCCGTGACGTACGGCGCTGGAACGCTGCTGGGCGCGGCGGGGGTGTGAGGATCAGAGCTGAGTCCGTCGCACCACGATCCGGGACGGGTCCAGCAGCTCACCGCCGGTGAATGGCATGTCATCGCTCAGTGTGATCGTGAGTTCCTCCCTGCCGGCGAAGGGGCTCAGATCGATCGGACTGCCACCTGACTCGCACTGCCACAGGCTCAGGCGGGTCAGCGCCGGCAGGTCCCGTAGGGGCGCAAGGTCGCTCGGCAGCTCGCACCGCCAGAGAAAGAGCATCTCCAGTTGTGAGCATTCACCGAGCAGCTCGAGGTCGAAGGGAGCGAGCTCGTTAAGCGTCAGGGAGGTCAGGCGGGACCGGGCCGGTGACTGGGACAGCTGGCGCAGCTGGGTTGCGCCGGAGAGGGCCAGGGAGGTGAGCGAGGGCCACCGCTCGATCCCCTCGAGGCTCACGTACCGGGCCTGCCGCTGGAGCGAGAGGCCGGTCAGTTGGTGTCCGACAGGCAACTCGGCGACGCTCTCCACCAGCACCCAGTGGGCCAGGTGCAGGAAGGTGAGACTCGTCATCTCCCGCAGCGGTTCGAGGGAGGCCCCGGGATGGACCTCGAACAACGACAGGCGCTCCAGGGCCGGGCCGGTCAAGGGCGCCAGGTCCCTGACCGACGAGCATCGGCTCAGCCCGACGTCCTTGAGGCCCCGGAAGTGCCTGAGCGTGGAGAGATCGCTGAGCGTGCCGTTCTCGTACAGGAAGAGGCGGTGGAGGTTGTCGACGGCGAGCAGCGGCCTGAGGTCGCTGTGATCACCCTCGATGTGCACAGCGTGGACCTTGGGGACACGCCCCAGGGCCTCGAACTGCTCCACCGTCTTCACGTGCAGGTAGTCCTCCTCCCAAACACGGGCGGCCAGGACCTCGCGCAGGTAGGCCTCCGTGTCGAAGGACCCCCAGGCCTGCGACAGGTGGAACGGGACGGGCGGACGCGTGTCTTCCCGGAAGCGGGCGACCACCTGGAAGGCGGCATCGCCTTTGATCAGGGCAGCCGTCCGCACCACCGCCGCCGCGCTGTACTCGTCGAGCCCCTCCTCCGGTCCCGGAAGAAGTTCCAGCACCAGCTCGCCGACCTTGGCCAACTCCTCGGCGTCGCCCTGGCTGCGTGGCGGCAACAGTTCCTGAGTCCGTTGCTGCACCGTCGCCCGGACCTCCGGGTCCAGCTCGGGGGCGTGTTCCAGGCACGCCGCCGCCAGCAGCACCAGCCGGTGCCGGTGGCACGGCTCGTCGTCCGCCCGCTGCAACAGGTCGGTCAGCAGCCGTGCCCGCTCGTCCACGCGCGCGTGCCCGACCGCCATCTGCACGACGTCGTCCCACTGGTCGTCGTGCGCGTGCCGGACCAGAACCCCGAAGTCGCGTGACTCCACCGCGGCCTTGGCGCCCAGGTAGTCCTGGAACGTCCGGTGGACGAAGTCGACCGCGCCCGGCCGGGGCTCCCGCAACAGCCCGCTCCTGATCAGCAGGTGCGAGAAGACCTGCTCCGAAGTGCCCTCCACCTGCGGCATGGCACCGAGCCACTGCTCCACCATTGCCACGGCGTCAGCCCGGTCCGCCTCGGTCTGCCCGTTGCGGATAAGCCAGTACGCGAACCGCTGGAGCAGCGCCATCTGTTCCTCGCGCGTGAGGTCGACGCCCTCTACCCCGACGACTTCGCGCTCGGTGTCCCTTCGAACCAGCAGCATGTCCAGGGCGGCGTCGTACAGCTCCTTGCGCGCGCGGGGGAGTTGCATCCGGCGGTCCCGGTTGAGGGCGCACAGCAGCGCGCACATGAGCGGGTTCGTGACCAGCCGCCCCAGTGCCCGACGGGTGCCGACCGCTTGCAGCAGGGATGTCTCGTACGTGTTGAGCCGTGCCCGCTCCGGCTCGGCGCCGCACTCGTGTCGCGCCGCGTCGTGCCAGTGCTCGATGAACGCCCGGATGTCGTCCCGTTCCATCGGAAGCAGTGAGTGGGTGGCGAAACCGCACGGGGCGAGCCAGTCCTCGGGCACTGCGGAAGGCCGGGTCGTCACCACATAGCGCGCGTGCGGGAAGGCTGCGATCAGACCCTTGAGCCAGTCCTGGGTCCGCTTGCGCAGCCGCGGCGGCACTTCGTCCACGCCGTCGACGAGGATCAGCGCCCGGCCGTCAGTCATCAGGTTCTCCACCCAGCCGGCGGGCGCCGCTCCGTGCAGTGGCACACCGGCCGCCCGGAGAAAGTCCCCGGGGCCGGGCAGCGAACCGGACGAGGTGAAGGCGCGCAGACGCAGGACGAAGGGGACGCAACGGTTCCAGTCGTCGAGGTCCCGGTCGAATCGGCGGCGGGCGGCATTCAGCGCCAGCCACTGCACCATCGTGCTCTTGCCCGAGCCGGCCGGGCCGCGTAGCAGAATCCGGTCGGTCTCGGCGAGTGCCTGCTCCGCCTTGACGGCGACCTGGCCCGTGCCGGGCGGGCTGAATCGGTCGTGGTGAACGCCCTCCCCGCTCACCGCCAGGCTGATGTAGGCCGTGTCCAGCGGCCACTCGCTCGCCGACCGCCCCAGCGTCAGCCCGAACAGCTCCAGGCGTCCGTGCGTCGCCGCCACATAGTCCGCGTACCGCTGCTCGAACTCCAGCGCCGCCGCGACCGGGCGGCGGCTGCCCGCCGCCAGGCCCTCCACCAACGCCTGGGTACGGCCGGCCGTGCGGGTCTGTTCGACCGCCGCCCGTGCCGGGAAGGTCGGATGCGTCGTGAACTGCTCCACCACGTGCGCGCAGCACAGGGCCAGCAGTTCCTCATACAGATCCAGGGCTCGCGCGCTCAACCCGCGAACAGCCGCCGGGGAGCGCAACTCCGCGCACAGCCGTGACGGGTCGAGGTCCAGCGCGAAGAGCCGTTCCGCGTCGATCTCGCCCGCCGTGGCGAAGCTGTCCTGCACGGCGCCGACGGCAGCAAGCCGTTCGTATTCGGGCAGTGAGGCATACGCCTCGGCCAGGCGCCGGGACAGGACCTTCGCCAGCCGGTCCGGTTTCGGCGGGCGGCGCAGCGGGCGCACCGGGCGGTCGACGAGACCCGCGCCGGCACGAGGGGCGAGGATCGATCTGGCCACCGTACTCAGCACGGTGCCCGCTAGACGGGTGACCAGAAGTTCCATACCCTGCACGGTGGTTGCTCCCCCCCCAAGACGCCCTGGGCGGGATCGTACGACGTCACCCTCGCCGGACGTGGGTAAAGGCGCTGACAGGCTCTCGGGCGCCCACGTCGTGATCGAGGCCGTCGGCACGGAACAGTCCATGGGCACTGTCCTCGGGATCGTCCGCGACGGCGGTCCCATCGGCTACGACGGCGTGCCGCCCGGCAGCAGGACGGGGCACGACCCGGGCGACATGTCCAACCGGAACATCGCCCTGCGCGGCCGCGGCGCGCCCGTCCGCGCCGGGCGGCTACAAGGCGATGGACGAACGCACCGCCCTGAAGGTTCTCATCAGGCCGCGACCCACGCGGCCGGGTCCGTGCCCCACCGGCCCGGTGGGCGGGCCCAGTTCACCGGGCCGTCTTCGTACGAGACCGGGGGCAGGGCGTGCCGCAGCCGGCCCATGGGGCTGTCCGTCTCGGTCAGCCGGCGCTCCGGGGCGAAGCCGCGCTCCCGCTCCGGGGTCTTGGTGAGGCCGTGCACCAGCCAGTGGGCGGTCTGGGTCAGGGCGAGGCGGGCGAGCCGCGTGCCGCCGCCGTCCCGGCGGTGCTGTTCGGTCAGGGCTCGCAGCACGGCGGCGGCCAGCAGGTAGCCGGTACCGTGGTCGAGGGCCTGCGCGGGCAGCGCGCCGGGTTCGCCGTCGGAGCCCTCCAGCGCGGCGATGCCCGTCGCCGCCTGGACCAGGCTGTCGAAGCCCCGCCGCTCGTGCCACGGCCCGTACCGGCCCCACGCCGACAGCTGGGCGACGACCAGGCCGGGGCGGCGCTCGGCCAGGGCCTCGGGGGAGAGCCCGAACCGGTCCAGAGCGCCGGGCCGGTAGCCGGTCACCACCACGTCGGCGCCTCTCAGCAGGTCCTCGAAGACCCGGTGGTCCCTGGAGTCGCCGAGGTCCAGGGTCGTCGACCGCTTCCCCATGCCGGTGTCGTTGTGCGCCTCCTGGCTCTCCGGCAGGTGCGGCGCGTCGATCCGCAGGACGTCCGCGCCCAGCAGCGCCAGCGTCCGCGTGGCGACCGGCCCGGCCAGCACCCGCGTCAGGTCCAGCACCCGCAACCCGGCGCAGGGCAGCAGCGGCGTACCGGAAATCCGGCTCCACGCGCGCGTGGGCCCGCCCTCACCGACGGCCTCCAGCGTCAGCAGCGGCTGCCCGGCCACCAGCGCGCCCTGCTCGTGCGCCGCCCACTCCTGTGCGCCACGCGCCGCGACGGCGAGTCCGCCCGCCGCGTACACGGTCTCCTCCACGTCGACGGCGCGGCGCCCCGCGATCACGTCGCCGACCGCGTCGGCCCCGGCGTCGCCCGGCAGGCCCAGCGCGGCGAGCAGCCGGGCGCGGTGGTGCGGGTAGTTGGCGTGCGTACGCACCCACCCGTCGGCAGCACGCCAGAACCGCGACAGCGGTGCGAACGTCGTCCACGCCCGCCCGTCCACAGCGACCAGCCGGTCGCTGAGGAACGCCGTGGCCACCGCCCCGTCGTCGACCCGCACCCGCGGCACCTGCCGCCCCGTGCGTACGGCGGTGAGCTCGGCGGCCGCCAGGGCGCAGGCCGCGACGGTCGCGCGGGCCAGCTCCATCACGGGCAGCCGCGCGGGCAGGCCGTCCGACGGACCGCCGTAGGAAACCCGCTCCACTAGAGCCGGATCGGCACTCAGTGCCGCCCATGCCTCGGACGTACCGGCAGGAAGTTCAGCGTCCATATCCGCACTATGGCACTGAGTGCCATCGCATGGAAGAGCCCCGGACGCGGTACGCGCACCGCGCCCGGGGCCCCGGGATCCGTTACCTCCGCACCGCGTCCAGCGCGTCGGTCATGCCCGTCCCGTAGAAGCCGTTGTCGCGCTTGCCGCCCTCGCACACCGCGTCGACCGTGCCGTCGCCGTCGATGTCGTACGGGTTCGTGCACGCCATGTCGTCGGCCTGCATGTAGAGCAGCGCCTTCACCTCGGCGGGCGAGGCGTGCGGACGCGTCGACTTGATCAGCGCGGCCACACCCGCCACGTGCGGCGACGCCATCGACGTACCGCCCTTGTAGCCGTACTTCCCGCCCGGCAGCGTCGACAGGATCAGCCCGCTGGTGGCCGGCGCCTCCGGCGGCTGGTACGCCGTGCGGTCACCACCCGGGGCGGCGATGTCCACCACCCCGTCGCCGTAGTTCGAGTACGAGGCCTTCAGACCCTTCGCGCCCGTCGCGGAGACGGTCACCACACCGTCGAGCATCGTCGGAACGTCCGGGCACTCGCTCGGGTCGACGACCCGCTCGACCGGCGTGGTGTCGTTCGGGCTGGTCTTGTCGACCACCTCGTCCGACGCCAGGTCCGTACGCGAGTTGCCCGCGGCGGCGACATTGACCGCGCCCTTGCGCTCGGCGTACCGCGTGGCGCGCTGGAGCGCCTCCACCAGGGCGCCCTGGTCGAGGTCGTTCTTGCACGTGTACAGCCACGGGTCGACGTAGTAGCTGTTGTTGGTGACCTCGACGCCGTGCTCGGCCGCCCACACGAACCCGCAGACCACGGACTCGGTGTAGAAGAAGCCGTCGGGGTCGGACACCTTGATGCCGGAGACCTTCACGCCCGGGGCCACGCCGGTCACGCCGACACCGTTCTTCGCGGCGGCGATCGTGCCGGCGACATGCGTGCCGTGGTCGCTCTCGGTGGGGCCCGGCCGCCAGGAGCCCTCGGTGGTGTCCGGGGCGCCGGTCACGCAGTTCGCGGACGCCGCCCGGTCGAAGTTGGGGGCGAGGTCCGGGTGGGTGTCGTCGACGCCCGTGTCCAGGACCGCGACGGTGACCTTCTCGCTGCCCAGGGACTTCTCGTGGGCCTTGTCCGCCTTGATGGCCGGCAGATCCCACTGGAGGGGCTCGAACGGGTCCTGCCCGTCGGTGGCCTGCTCGGCGGCCGCCCGTGCCTCCTTGGCGGACAGCGGCTGCTCGGCCCCGATGTCGGTGGTGGTCTGGGCGGCGAGCGGCGCGGTCCTCGTGGCCCCCGCCGACTTCACGCCGCGCACCTCGCGGATCGTCCTGGCGAAGTCCGGGTTCTGCGAGTGGACGACGATGACACCGATCTGGTCATAGGCGATCACCACCGTGCCGCCCGCCTCGGATATCGCCCTCTTCACCGCCTTGACGGTGGAGTGACCACCCGTCACATTCACGACGTACGACATCTTCGGGCCGTTCGTCGCGACAGCGGCGGCCGGGGCGGGGGCCGGGGCCCCCTCCAGCGGGGCGGCCGACGCGGCACCCACCGGAAGCAGGCCGAGCGAGGCCGTGAGCGCCAGACCGGCGGGCAGCGCGAGTATGCGCCCGCGTCCGGTTCCCAGATGAGCCATGGGTTCTCCACATCATCCGTGACGTCCGCCCACACACCGGGTGCGCGTGGACGGGTACATGACGAGCGAAGTTATCGCCGATCATCCCGGCCCATCAATGACTTGGAGAGATTGGAAGAAAGAAAAAGGCCCCAGGTGAACCGCGTCGCCACCGCTTCCGTGCCGTTGATCAGGGGAGGAGTACCAGCACATGCCGGCCCCCCGATCGTGAGGTTCTTGTCCATGCCCAGCGCACCCGCGTCGCGAGGAGTTTCCGTGGTTACCGATGCACCGCCGCCCGAGGGCGGTACGGACACCAGTCCCGCCCAGCCCACGACAGAGTCGTTCGTCGAGGTGCAGGAGAGTGCGGAATTCGGCGAACTGCGCCGCACGTACCGCTCCTTCGCCTTCCCCCTGACCATCGCCTTCATCGCCTGGTACCTGCTGTACGTCCTGCTGTCCAACTACGCGGGCGGCTTCATGGGCACCAAGCTGTTCGGCAACATCAACGTGGCGCTGGTCCTCGGTATCGGCCAGTTCGTCACCACCTTCCTCATCGCCTGGTTCTACTCCCGGCACGCCGCCGAGAAGCTCGACCCGAAGGCGGAAGCCATCAAGTCCGGTATGGAGTCCCGTATGGAGGCCGGCGCATGAGCAGCCCCACCCTTTTGCTGGCCGCGGCATCCGACGCCTCCGAGCACCGGCCGCTGATCATCACCCTTTTCGCGGCCTTCGTCGTCGCCACCCTCTTCATCACCGTCTGGGCCGGCCGCCAGACCAAGAACGCCTCCGACTTCTACGCGGGCGGCCGCCAGTTCACCGGCTTCCAGAACGGCCTCGCCATCTCCGGCGACTACATGTCCGCCGCGTCGTTCCTCGGCATCGCGGGCGCCATCGCCCTCTTCGGATACGACGGTTTCCTCTACTCCATCGGCTTCCTGGTCGCCTGGCTGGTCGCCCTGCTGCTGGTCGCCGAGCCGCTGCGCAACTCCGGCCGGTACACCATGGGCGACGTCCTCGCCTACCGCATGCGCCAGCGCCCCGTCCGTACCGCCGCGGGCACCTCCACCATCGTCGTCTCGATCTTCTACCTGCTCGCCCAGATGGCGGGCGCGGGCGTCCTCGTCTCGCTGCTGCTCGGGATCACCTCGGACGGCGGCAAGATCGCGATCGTCGCCCTCGTGGGCGTACTGATGATCGTGTACGTGACCATCGGCGGGATGAAGGGCACCACCTGGGTGCAGATGGTCAAGGCCGTCCTGCTCATCGCCGGCACCCTGCTCATCACCTTCCTCATCCTGCTGAAGTTCGGCTTCAACCTCTCCGACCTGCTCGGCACCGCCGCCGCCAACAGCGGCAAGGGCGCGGCCTTCCTCGAACCCGGCCTCAAGTACGGCGCCACCGGCATCTCGAAGCTGGACTTCATCTCGCTCGGCATCGCCCTGGTGCTCGGCACCGCGGGCCTGCCGCACATCCTGATCCGCTTCTACACGGTGCCCACGGCCAAGGCCGCCCGTAAGTCGGTCAACTGGGCCATCGGCATCATCGGCGCCTTCTACCTGATGACCATCGTGCTCGGCTTCGGCGCCGCCGCCCTCCTCGAGCCCGGCGACATCATCGCCTCCAACAAGGCGGGCAACACGGCGGCCCCGCTGGCCGCCCTGGAGATCGGCGGCGGTGGCGACTCCGCGGGCGGCGCGATCCTGCTCGCCGTGATCTCCGCGGTCGCCTTCGCCACCATCCTCGCCGTCGTCGCGGGCCTCACCCTCGCCTCGTCGTCGTCCTTCGCGCACGACATCTACGCCAACGTGATCCGCAAGGGACAGGCCACGGACAAGGAGGAGGTACGCGCCGCCCGCTGGGCGACCGTCTTCATCGGCATCGTCTCCATCGCCCTCGGCGCGCTGGCCCGCGACCTGAACGTCGCCGGCCTGGTCGCCCTCGCCTTCGCCGTCGCGGCCTCCGCGAACCTGCCGACGATCCTCTACAGCCTGTTCTGGAAGAGGTTCACCACCCAGGGCGCCCTGTGGTCGATCTACGGCGGCCTGACCGCCTCCGTGGCGCTCGTGCTGTTCTCGCCGGTCGTCTCCGGCAAGCCCAGCTCGATGTTCCCGGACGCCGACTTCGCCTGGTTCCCGCTGGAGAACCCGGGCCTGATCTCCATCCCGCTCGGCTTCCTGCTCGGCTGGCTCGGCTCGCTGCTGTCGAAGGAGGAGCCGGACAAGGGCAAGTACGCGGAGCTGGAGGTCAAGTCCCTCACCGGTGTCGGAGCGCACTGACGCGCACACCGTGTGCGACCGTACGTGACCGGCCCCCGGGCCGCGTCGTAGATCCCTACGACGCGGCCCCGCCGCTCCTGTGGGCAATGGCCCGTGTTGTTGTCAGTGGTGTCACGTACGCTCCTTGGTATACGGAACCTGGTAACCGGGGGAGGGCGCCCACAGTGCTCATCGACACATACGGCCGCGTGGCCACCGACCTGCGCGTCTCGCTCACCGACCGGTGCAATCTGCGGTGCACGTACTGCATGCCCGAAGAGGGCCTGCAGTGGCTCGCCAAGCCCGACCTGCTCACCGACGACGAGATCGTCCGGCTGATCCGGATCGCCGTGACCGACCTCGGCATCACCGAGGTCCGCTTCACCGGCGGTGAGCCGCTCCTGCGCCCCGGACTGGCCGGGATCGTCGAGCGCTGCGCCGCCCTGGAGCCCCGCCCCAAGATGTCGCTGACCACCAACGGCATCGGCCTCAAGCGCACCGCGACCGCCCTCGAGGCCGCCGGCCTGGACCGGGTCAATGTCTCCCTCGACACCCTCCGCCCCGACGTCTTCAAGACCCTGACCCGCCGCGACCGCCACAAGGACGTCCTGGAGGGCCTCCAGGCCGCCCGCGACGCCGGGCTCACCCCGGTCAAGGTCAATTCGGTCCTCATGCCGGGGCTCAACGACGACGAGGCCCCCGACCTGCTGGCCTGGGCCGTGGAGAACGACTACGAGCTGCGCTTCATCGAGCAGATGCCGCTGGACGCCCAGCACGGCTGGAAGCGCGACGGCATGATCACCGCCGGGGACATCCTGGAGTCGCTGCGTACGCGCTTCACGCTCGACCCCGAGCCCGACGAGGCCCGCGGCTCGGCACCCGCCGAGCGCTGGATCGTCGACGGCGGGCCGCACCGCGTGGGCGTCATCGCCTCCGTCACCCGGCCCTTCTGCGGGGCCTGCGACCGCACCAGGCTCACGGCCGACGGGCAGGTGCGCACCTGCCTGTTCGCCCAGGAGGAGACGGACCTGCGGGCCGCCCTGCGTTCGGACGCGCCGGACGAGGAGATCGCCCGCATATGGCGGCTCGCGATGTGGGGGAAGAAGGCCGGCTCGGGGCTGGACGACCCGAGCTTCCTGCAGCCCGAGCGGCCGATGTCGGCGATCGGCGGCTGAGCGGGGCCGTCAGTGAGCCGTCGGTGAGCCGTCAGTGATCCGCGGCGTGGGACTCCCACTCGGCGAGCGTGACCACGTCCTTCAGGAAGCCCCGGACGCCCAGGAATTGGGACAGGTGCTCGCGGTGCTCGTCACAGGCCAGCCAGGTCTTGCGGCGCTCCGGCGTGTGCAGCTTCGGGTTGTTCCACGCCAGCACCCACACCGCCGCGGTACGGCAGCCCTTGGCGGAACAGATCGGGGTGGTGGTCTCGTCGCTCACAACACGTCCAAACAAAGGCCCGAACAAAGGCGACGCCGGGCAGCCACGGGGGGAGCTGCCCGGCGTCGGTCCGTCGCTCCGACGGGGGATGCGGAGCGCCTACGAAGTATGTCACGGGGACCGGGGTGGAGTGCACTGAAACCACATGATTGATCTGAGCTTTTCTTGAGCTTTGCAGACCGGTGCCGCCTCAGCTCTGCTCGTAGTGGCGTTCCTGCTGCGGTTTTTGGTGGTCCCGGCGATCCTCCGACACCGGTTCCGTCCCCGGCTCCTCCGGTGCCCGTGCCCCGGGCTCCTCCGTGGCGCGGCCCGCCGTCAGCATAGGGTGCTCGGTCACCGGAGTCGGCACGAAGGTCTGCGGCAGCGAAGGCGCCGTCTCCCGGCCCGCGTTGGCGATCACCACCGCGACATACGGCAGCACCGCTCCCAGCACCAGGGCCACGATCGCCACGTGTCGCTCGACGTTCCACAGGGACGCGGCCGCGATCACCGCGACGGTCCGCACCGACATGGAGATGACGTAGCGCCGCTGCCGGCCGCGCACATCGTCCGCCAGCCCCTGACGGGCGCCGGTGATCCGGAAGACCTCGTCGCTCCCACGCTTCCGCATCACGTTCCACCACCCGACATCCACGCCGGACGCTCCCCGGACCGGCTTGCTTCCACGGTACGCCCGCCCTGCGCCGCGTACGAGACCGGGTCACCCTTCACCAGGGCCGACGGTCCCGGGCCTCGCACGTATGGACGCGTCCGACATGCGCCGTATGCCGGGTGGGCCGAGACTAGTCGGGACTGCTCACGTCAATCCGTACCGAGGAGGCAGCCATGGGCTGGTTGTGGGCGATTATCGTCGGATTCGTGCTGGGCCTGCTGGCCAAGGCGATCCTGCCGGGCAAGCAGCACAGTCCGCTGTGGCTGGCCACCATTTTCGGCATCATCGGCGGCATCGTCGGTAATGCCCTCGCCAGGGCATTCGGCATCGAGGCGACGCCGGGCATCGACTGGGGCAGGCACGCCCTCCAGGTCGTGGCGGCGGTCGTCATCGTCGGCCTCGGCGACATGCTCTACATGTCGATGCGCGGCAACAAACAGCGCGCCTGACCCAACGGCGAAGGGCGGCGCCCCGAGTGTTCCCCACCCGGGACGCCGCCCCCCGGCGCCTCATGGGCCGGCCGGCCGGCTCCGCCCGCCCAGCGGCGATATCGGTGCCGACGCCGGGGGAGGGCAGCCCCGACGACGCCGGAGCCCGCTCCCGGACCGGCCGCCCGGTGCGCCAATCGCGCCGGAAGCGCCCCGACGGCACGTGCCGGGCGACACGCGCCGGAGGACCGCCCGGGGCCGTGCCCGGCGACGACCGCGCCGGACCACCGCAACCGCGCCGGGCCACCGCAACCGCGCCTGAAGCGCCCCCGCGGTACCGGCCCGGGGCGCTCCGCCCGCGGCTGGGCCGTCAGCCCGCGGCGACCTCGATCGCCGCCAGGTTCTTCTTGCCGCGCCGCAGCACCAGCCAGCGCCCGTGCAGCAGCTCGTCGGCGGAGACCACGGCGTCCTCGGCGGTCACCTTGACGTTGTTCACGTACGCGCCGCCCTCCTTGACCGTGCGGCGGGCCGCCGACTTGCTCGGCGCCAGGCCCACCTCCGCGAAGAGGTCCACCACCGGGCCGGGCTCGGTGACCCGGGCGTGCGGCAGCTCCGCGAGCGCCGCGGACAGCGTCGACGCGTCCAGCTCCGCCAGCTCGCCCTGCCCGAACAGCGCCTTCGAGGCGGCGACGACCGCGGCGCACTGCTCGGCGCCGTGCACCAGCGTCGTCAGCTCCTCCGCGAGCGCGCGCTGGGCCGCACGGGCCTGCGGGCGCTCCTCGGTGAGCCTCTCCAGCTCCTCGATCTCCTCGCGGGACTTGAAGCTGAAGATCCGCAGGAACTTGGAGACGTCCCGGTCGTCCGCGTTCAGCCAGAACTGGTAGAACGCGTACGGCGTGGTCCGCTCGGCGTCCAGCCAGACCGTGCCCGTCTCCGTCTTGCCGAACTTGGTGCCGTCGGCCTTCGTGATCAGCGGCGTCGCCAGGGCGTGCACCGAGGCGTGGGGCTCGACCCGGTGGATCAGGTCGGTGCCCGCCGTGAGGTTGCCCCACTGGTCGCTGCCGCCGGTCTGCAGGACGCAGCCGTGGCGCCGGTACAGCTCCAGGAAGTCCATGCCCTGCAGGATCTGGTAGCTGAACTCGGTGTAGCTGATGCCCGCGTCGGAGTTCAGGCGCCGGGCGACCGCCTCCTTGGCGATCATCTTGTTGACCCGGAAGTACTTGCCGACGTCACGCAGGAAGTCGATCGCCGACAGCCCGGCCGTCCAGTCCAGGTTGTTGACCATGGTCGCGGCGTACGGGCCCTCGAAGTCGAGGAACCGCTCGACCTGCTCCCGCAGGCGCTCCACCCAGCCGGCGACGACCTCCGGCGCGTTCAGCTGCCGCTCCGCGTTCGGTTTGGGGTCGCCGATCAGGCCCGTGGCACCGCCGACCAGGCCGAGCGGGCGGTTGCCCGCCTGCTGGATCCGGCGCATGGTGAGGATCTGCACCAGGTTGCCGAGGTGCAGGCTGGGGGCCGTCGGGTCGAAGCCGCAATAGAACGTGACGGGACCGTCCGCGAACGCCTTGCGCAATGCGTCCTCGTCAGTGGAGAGGGCGATCAGCCCCCGCCACTGCAGTTCGTCGACGATGTCCGTCACGGTGACGTCTCTCCTTGAGCGAAATGGGATCGAACAGGTGCGGTGTTCCCCGCCAGTCTATGGGGGTCACACACCCTGGCTGACCGAACTCATGTTGAAGTCCGGCACCCGCAGCGGCGGCATCGCGGCACGCGTGAACCAGTCGCTCCACTCACGCGGCAGCGTCCGCTCGGTACGGCCTGCTTCCGTGGCCCGCGACAGCAGGTCCACCGGCGACTCGTTGAACCGGAAGTTGTTCACCTCGCCGACGACCTCGCCGTTCTCGACGAGATACACGCCGTCCCTGGTCAGCCCGGTCAGCAGCAGCGTCGCCGGGTCGACCTCGCGGATGTACCACAGGCAGGTCAGCAGCAGCCCGCGCTCCGTGGAGGCCACCATCTCCTCCAGGGACCGCGCGCCACCGCCGTCCAGGACAAGGTTGCCGATACCGGGCGTCACGGGCAACCGAGTAAGCGCCGCGCTGTGCCGCGTGGTGATCAGGTGCTCCAGCCGGCCCTCCCGCAGCCAGTCGGTCGGCGCCAGCTGCAGCCCGTTGTCGAACACCGACGAGTCGTCGCCCGACGAGTGCGCGATCACGAACGGCGCCGACTCCAGGCCCGGCTCGTTGGGGTCGCTGCGCAGGGTCAGCGGCAGCGGCGAGAGCGTCTCGCCGATCCGGGTGCCGCCGCCCGGCTTGGAGAAGACGGTGCGGCCCTCCGCCGCGTCCCGGGCCGCCGACGACCACAGCTGGTAGATCAGCAGGTCCGCCACGGCGGTGGGCGGCAGCAGCGTCTCGTACCGCCCGGCGGGCAGCTCGACACGGCGCTCGGCCCAGCCCAGGCGCTGCGCCAGCTCCGCGTCCAGGGAGATCGGGTCGACGTCCTTGAAGTCCCGCGTCGCGTGCCCCGTCCACGCCGAGCGCGTCCGGTCAGGCGACTTGGCGTTCAGCTCCAGCGTCCCGGACGGCTGGTCGTGCCGCAGCCGCAGCCCCGTCGACGTACCGAGGTACGTCGACGTCAGCTCGTGGTTGGCGAACCCGTACAGCTCCCGGCCCCCCGCGCGGGCCCGGGCGAACGCCTCGCCCAGCGCGGGCGCGAAGTCCGCGAACACCGCCGACGAGGTCTCGGCGGGCGCGTCCGTGAAGTCGGGCGACGCCTCCCCGCCGGTCACCAGCGGCTGGGCGTCCTCGGCCGGCCCGGCGCCCCGCGCGGCGGCTTCGGCCGCCCGTACGAGCGGCTCCAGCTCCTCGGCGGTGACCGCCGACCGGGACACCACGCCGGAGGCGGTGCCCTCCGCCCCGTCGACGGTGGCGATCACGGTAAGGGTCCGGCCCCGGGTCACACCGTTGGTGGTCAGGGCGTTGCCCGCCCAGCGCAGGTTGGCGGACGACTCCTCGTCCGCGATGACGACACACCCGTCCGCGCGGGACAGCTCCAGCGCCCGCTCGACGATCTCGTACGGCTTCGCTACGGGGCTCATCGGCCACCCTCCTGCGCGGTGTTGAGAATGTTCACGCCCCGGAACAGGGCCGAAGGGCAGCCGTGCGAGACCGCCGCGACCTGGCCCGGCTGGGCCTTGCCGCAGTTGAAGGCGCCGCCCAGGACGTACGTCTGCGGGCCGCCGACCTTCTCCATGGAGCCCCAGAAGTCCGTCGTCGTCGCCTGGTACGCCACATCGCGCAGCTGGCCGGCCAGCCGCCCGTTCTCGATCCGGAAGAACCGCTGCCCGGTGAACTGGAAGTTGTACCGCTGCATGTCGATCGACCACGACCGGTCGCCGACCACATAGATGCCGCGCTCCACGCCGCCGATCAGGTCCTCCGTCGACAGCCCGCCCGGATCCGGCTGGAGCGACACGTTCGCCATGCGCTGCACCGGCACGTGCCCCGGCGAGTCGGCGTACGCGCAGCCGTTGGACCGGCCCAGGCCCGTCAGCTTCGCGATCCGCCGGTCCAGCTGGTAGCCGACCAGCGTGCCGTCCTTCACCAGGTCCCAGCTCTGCGCCTCGACGCCCTCGTCGTCGTACCCGATCGTGGCCAGCCCGTGCTCGGCCGTACGGTCACCCGTCACATTCATGATCGGCGAGCCGTACGCCAGCTTCCCCAGCTGGTCGAACGTGGCGAACGACGTCCCCGCGTACGCCGCCTCGTACCCCAGCGCCCGGTCCAGCTCGGTCGCGTGCCCGATCGACTCGTGGATGGTCAGCCACAGGTTCGAGGGGTCGACGACCAGGTCGTACGTCCCCGGCTCCACGCTCGGCGCGCGCATCTTCTCGGCGAGCAGCTCCGGGATCCGCTCCAGCTCGGCGTCCCAGTCCCAGCCGGTGCCGGTCAGGTACTCCCAGCCCCGCCCGACCGGCGGCGCGATCGTCCGCATCGAGTCGAACTCACCGGTCGTCCCGTCCACCGCGACCGCCGTCAGCTGCGGATGCAGCCGTACGCGCTGCTGCGTGGTGACCGTCCCGGCCGTGTCCGCGTAGAACTTGTTCTCGTGGACGGTCAGCAGCGAGGCGTCCACATGCGCCACCCCGTCCGCGCGCAGCAGCCGCGCGCTCCACTCCGCCAGCAGCCCGCTCTTCTCGGCGTCCGGCACGGTGAAGGGATCGATCTCGTACGACGAGACCCACGTCCTGTCCGCGTGCACCGGCTCATCGGCGAGCTCGACGCGCTCCTCCGAGCCCGCCGCCGCGATCACCTGTGCGGACAGCTTCGCCATGGCCACGGCCTGGGAGGCCACCTTGGCGGCCGCGTCCATGGACAGGTCCACCCCGGAGGCGAACCCCCACGCCCCGCCGTGCACGACCCGTACCGCGTACCCGAGGTCGGTGGTGTCCGACGATCCGGCGGGCTTGGCGTCCCGCAGCCGCCACGAGGCGCTGCGCACCCGCTCGAAACGGAAGTCGGCGTGCTCGGCGCCGAGCGCCCTGGCCCGCGCGAGCGCCGCGTCGGCGAGCGCCCGCAGCGGCAGTGCCGTGAAGGCTTCGTCGATGGAATGAGGCACGAAATGTCTCCTGTCGTATGAGACCGGTCGTCCCGATCATGTCGCGCCGCACGGTCCCGTGCCCAGTACTTTCCGCAGGCCCTTCTGTAGGGACCCGACAGTGACACCCGTACGCCACTGTCAGGGCTCGATTCTCCGTAGTGAGCGCAGGACCGATAGGTTTCCGGTGAACCAGACCGCTAGGGAAAGGGTGATCCGTTGAGCCGCTCGGTTCTCGTCACCGGAGGTAACCGGGGCATCGGCCTCGCCATCGCCCGCGCATTCGCCGACGCCGGCGACAAGGTCGCGATCACGTACCGGTCCGGCGACCCGGCAGAGCTCGCCAAGGAGGGCTTCCTGGCCGTCCGGTGCGACATCACCGACGCCGAGCAGGTGGAGCAGGCCTACAAGGAGATCGAGGAGAAGCACGGTCCGGTGGAGGTGCTGGTGGCCAACGCCGGTGTCACCAAGGACCAGTTGCTGATGCGGATGTCGGAGGAGGACTTCACCTCCGTACTCGACACCAACCTCACCGGCACCTTCCGGGTGGTCAAGCGGGCCAACCGCGGCATGCTGCGCGCCAAGAAGGGCCGGGTCGTCCTGATCTCCTCCGTGGTCGGGCTGCTGGGCTCGGCGGGCCAGGCGAACTACGCCGCCTCCAAGGCCGGGCTCGTCGGCTTCGCGCGCTCCCTCGCCCGCGAGCTGGGCTCGCGCAACATCACGTTCAATGTCGTCGCACCCGGTTTCGTCGACACCGACATGACCAAGGTGCTGACCGAGGAGCAGCGGGCGGGCATCGTCGCCCAGGTGCCGCTCGGCCGCTACGCGCAGCCCGACGAGATCGCCGCCGCGGTCCGGTTCCTCGCGTCCGACGACGCCTCGTACATCACTGGAGCCGTCATCCCCGTTGACGGCGGATTGGGCATGGGTCACTGATCACATGAGCGGAATTCTCGACGGCAAGCGCATCCTGATCACCGGTGTGCTGATGGAGTCCTCCATCGCCTTCCACGCCGCCAAGGTGGCTCAGGAGCAGGGCGCCGAGATCATCCTGACGGCCTTCCCCCGGCCCACCCTGACCGAGCGCATCGCCAAGAAGCTGCCCAAGCCCGCCAAGGTCATCGAGCTCGACGTCACCAACGACGAGCACCTGGCCCGCGTCGAGGACGTGGTCCGTGAGGAGCTCGGCGGCCTCGACGGCGTCGTCCACTCCATCGGCTTCGCCCCGCAGGACGCGCTCGGCGGCCATTTCCTCAACACGCCGTTCGAGTCGGTGGCGACCGCGATGCACGTCTCGGCGTTCTCGCTGAAGTCGCTGACGATGGCCTGCCTGCCGCTGATGCAGAACGGCGGCTCGGTCGTCGGTCTCACCTTCGACGCGCAGTACGCGTGGCCGCAGTACGACTGGATGGGCCCGGCCAAGGCCGCGCTGGAGGCCACCAGCCGCTACCTGGCCCGCGACCTGGGCAAGCAGAACGTGCGCTGCAACCTGATCTCGGCCGGCCCGCTCCGTTCGATGGCCGCCAAGTCCATCCCGGGCTTCACCGACCTGGCGAAGGTGTGGGACGAGCGCTCCCCGCTCGAGTGGGACATGAACGACCCCGAGCCGGCCGGCCGCGGCATCGTCGCGCTGCTGTCCGACTTCTTCCCGAAGACGACCGGCGAGATCATCCACGTCGACGGCGGCGTGCACATCATGGGCGCCTGAGCCTCCCTCCTGACGCCGGAAGGCCGCGCACCGCTCCTGGGGAGCGGCGCGCGGCCTTCGTACATATGTACGCTCCGCAGCGCTCCCAAGTCGAAGAGTCACCGCTGTCAGGGCAGACTGGTGGGGAGTTCGGGGAGGAGGTGTGGCTGTGCGTACGAATCGCCGAGCGAAGCGCCATGCGAAACACCGTCGAGCAGTGGCCCTGGCCGCCACCGCGGCCCTGCTGCCGGGGCTGGCCGTCAGCGCCCAGGCTCATGCCGCAGAGAGGGACGTGTACGTCGCCTCATGCCGTACGTCGGTCGAGGGCTCCCGGGTCACCGCGTACTGCCACAACCCCTACCCCGCCACGGACCGCGTCCAGCTGCACGTCGAGTGCGCCCGGTGGTGGGACATCGACTCCGACAGCGCGCCCGTCGACATCGGCCCCACGGCCTACGCCGAGCTGACCCAGCGCTGCTGGAAAGAGGTCGGTGGCGCCTGGATCAGCCACCAGCCGGTGCCCGATCCCCGCCCAGGCACATGAACGGGTAGCCGGCCGCCTCCGAGGCCGCCGCGGGGGCGTCCCCCGCCCGGATCGCCTCCACCAGCCGGGCGTGGTCCATGTGGTTCTCCGGGCGCAGGTCCTGGCCCACGTCGTCGCGCAGCCAGTCCCGCAGCAGATGGCCCAGGTCGGCGTAGAGCTCGGACATGACCTCATTGTGCGAGGCGGCCACCACGGCCAGGTGGAACGTCGCGTCGGCCGCCACGAACCGCTCCGCGTCGCCCGCCTCCCAGGCCTCCTCCCGCCGGGCCAGGAGCGCGTCCAGCTGCTTCATGTCCCGTTCCGTACGGCGCTCGGCGGCCAGCCGGGCGGCCGACGACTCCAGTGTGGAGCGCAGCTCGGCGATGTGCCGCGGGTCGGCGTCAGCGAACCGCCGGTGCATCACCCCGGCCAGCTCGCTGGTCGCGACGACGTACGTGCCCGAGCCCTGGCGGATGTCCAGCAGGCCGTTGTGGGCCAGTGCCCTGACCGCCTCACGGACCGTGTTGCGGGCCACGCCCAGCTGCTCGACCAGCTCCGGCTCGGTGGGGATCCGGGAGCCGACCGGCCACTCGCCCGTCGTGATCTGGTTCCGCAGCTCGGCGATCACCTGGTCGGAGAGTGCGGAACGGCGGGGTGAGCTGAGCGCCATGGTGCTCCTTGGCTCCTTCGAAGAGGATTGGACAGCCAATCATCCCATGATTCTATGATGGGCTCATGTCCGACGAGCCGCAGCCCCCGACCCTCACCCCCGCACGTACCCCCGCTCCCGCCGCACCTACGCCGACCCGGGCCGAAACCCGGCCGGCGAGCGCGGTGTGGCTCACCCGGCTCCTGATCGTCGGGCTCGTCCTCGCCGCGCTCAACCTCCGCCCCGCCATCACCAGCCTGGGCGCCCTCCTCGAAGAGGTGCGGGACGGGCTGCACATGAGCGGTGGCGTCGCCGGCGTCCTCACCTCCGTACCGCCGCTGTGCTTCGCCGTCTTCGGCATCACCGCGCCCCGGCTCGCCCGGCGCTTCGGCCCCGGCGCCGTCGTCTTCGCCGGTATGGCGGCCATCACCGCCGGCCTGGTCATCCGCCCCTTCGCCGGCGGTACGGCGGCCTTCCTGGCCGCCAGCGCCCTCGCCCTGATGGGCATAGCCGTCAGCAACGTCCTGATGCCGGTCATCGTCAAGCGGTACTTCCCCGACCGCGTCGGCACCATGACGGGCCTGTACTCGATGGCCCTCGCCCTCGGCACGTCCCTCGCGGCCGCCGCGACCGTCCCGGTCACCGACGCGCTCGGTGGCAACTGGCGCACCGGCCTCGCCGTGTGGGCGGTCCTCGGCGCCCTCGCCGTCGTGGCCTGGCTCCCCCTCGTACGCAACCGGGGCGGCGACACGGCCACGCCCGGGACGGGCACCCCGGCCCCGGAGGAAACCCCCGCCATAAGGATCACCCGCAGCCGCACGGCCTGGGCACTGGCCTGCTTCTTCGGCCTCCAGGCCACCGGCGCGTACATCACCATGGGCTGGATGCCGCAGATCTTCCGCGACGCCGGGGTCTCCGCCGGCACCGCCGGAGTGCTGCTCGCCGTGACCATGGTGATGGGCGTGCCGCTCGCCTTCGTCATCCCCCGGCTCGCCACCCGCATGAAGAACCAGGGCCCCATCGTCGTCGCCCTCGGTCTGTGCGGACTGAGCGGATACGCCGGACTGCACTTCGCTCCGGCGGCCGGGGCATGGGCCTGGGCGCTGCTCCTGGGCGTCTCCAACTGCGCCTTCCCGCTCGCCCTCACCATGATCGGCATGCGCTCGCGGACCGGAGGCGGGGTCGTACGGCTCTCCGCCTTCGCCCAGAGCGTCGGCTACCTCATCTCCATCCCCGGGCCCACGCTGGTCGGTGCCCTCTACGAGCACAGCGGCGGCTGGGGGACCCCTCTCGTGCTGATGACGGGGCTGATGGTGCCGCAGGTGATCGTGGGGATCATCGCCGGGCGGGACCGGACGATCGAGGACGAAGCCTGAGGTGCGAGACTTGTCCCATGCAGCCTGTGCTCGACCCGAACCCTCAGAACGGCCAGAAGAAGCTCCTCATCGTGCTCGGCGCGATGCTGGCGATCGGCGTGGTCATCGGAATCGTCGCGTCCATCGCCTCGCCGTGACCCGGGAGCCGTGACCCGGGAGCCGTGAGCCGTGACCCGGGAGCCGTGACCGGCGAGCTGTGACCGGGATGGTGGGGCTGTCCCCACCATCCCCTAGGGGGTCAGGCTCAGGGTGAAGTGGGTGGGTTGCCGGATGGGCGCGGCGGCTCATGATCCGTAGCGTTGACACCACTTCGACCTCGGCATCACGGACCCACGGAGGCGGCCATGCCGGCCCGTACACGCCCGCAACGGACGCACGCCACCATCACCCTCACCACCAGCAGCACTGACGGCACGCGGCTGCCCTGGTGGGCCGTGGCACTGCCCGTGCTCGCCTTCGCCGTCCTCTTCGGCCTGATAACCGGCGGCGGTGAGGCGCACGCGGCGGGTGGTGACCCGGCGGTGGGCCGCATCCTGGAGCAGATTCAGCACACGCTCGCGCGGTAGTGGGCAAGCTGCCCAACACCCACCGCTCCATGGCGTGTTTCATGCGAAGCTGGGGAGCATGAGCGTCGATACACCCCGCAGGATCGTGCTACTCCGGCATGCGAAGGCCGACTGGCCCCAGGTGTCCGACCACGAGCGGCCGCTCGCTGAGCGAGGCCGCAAGGACGCACCCGTGGCCGGCCGCCGGCTCGCCGAGACCGGCATCACCTTCGGTCTGGCCCTGTGCTCGACCGCGGCCAGGACCCGCGAGACATGGAAGCTGGCGGTCCAGGAGCTCCCACGGCGCCCCAAGACCGTGTACGAGGAGCGGCTCTACGAAGCCTCACTCGGCGACATCCTCGCGCTGCTCAACGAGACCCCGGAAGAAGTGAACGACCTCCTGGTCATCGGGCACAACCCGGGCATGCACGCCGTCGCCGACGCCCTCGCCGGCCAGGCCGACGGCGACACGCTCGCCCGGATGAACCGGGGTGGTTTCCCCACCTCCGCCTTCGCCGTCGTCGGCTTCAGCGGTTCCTGGAAGTCCGTGGAACACGGCGTGGGCAAGCTGCTGAGCTACTGGGCACCCCACGAGTAACCCCCGTACACGTGGAAGGCCCGGCCACCGCGTGTGACTGGGCCTCCTCGCGTCAGGGGCTCACGCCTAGACCTGGTCCGCGTCCGCGGCCTCGACCTCTTCGCGGGTGATGCCCAGCAGATACAGCACCGTGTCCAGGAACGGCACATTGACGGCGGTGTGGGCGGCCTTGCGGACCACCGGCTTGGCGTTGAAGGCCACGCCCAGACCGGCCGTGTTCAGCATGTCCAGGTCGTTGGCGCCATCGCCGATCGCCACCGTCTGGGCGAGTGGTACGCCGGCCTCGGCGGCGAACCGGCGCAGCAGCCGCGCCTTGCCCGCCCGGTCGACGACCTCGCCGGTCACCCGTCCGGTCAGCTTGCCGTCCACGATCTCCAGCGTGTTGGCCGACGCGAAGTCCAGACCGAGCCGCACCTTCAGGTCGTCCGTGACCTGGGTGAACCCGCCCGACACCACACCCACCTGGTACCCGAGCCTCTTCAGCGTACGGATCAGGGTGCGCGCGCCCGAGGTCAGCCTGACCTCCGACCGCACCTTGTCCACGACCGACTCGTCCAGCCCGGCGAGCAGCGCCACGCGCGCGTGCAGGGACTGTTCGAAGTCCAGCTCCCCGCGCATCGCCCGCGCCGTCACTTCGGCGACCTGCTCCTCACAGCCGGCGTGCGCCGCGAAGAGCTCGATCACCTCGTCCTGGATGAGCGTCGAGTCCACGTCCATGACGACCAGCCGCTGCGCCCGGCGGTGCAGCCCCGCCGACACCACCGCCACGTCCACGCCGATCTCATGGGCCTGGGTGGCCAGCGCGGTGCGCAAAGGAGCCGTCTCCGTACCCGACACGGCGAACTCCACGGCCGTCACCGGATACTTCGCCAGCCGGAAGATACGGTCGATGTTGCCGCCGGTCCGGGTGATCGTGGCCGCTATGGCCGCCGTGTCCTCAGCCGTCAGGGGGTGCCCGAGCACGGTGACGTGCGACCGCCCCGAGCCGCGCGGCCGGTTGTCACCCGTACCGGAAATGATCTCCGCCTGAAGCTTCAGGGACTCCGCCCAGCTGTGCACGGTGGCCCGCAGCTCCCCCTCGGTGCTCACCGTCGGCTCGGTGACGAGCGCGCACAGGACGATGCGGCCACGGGTGACGACCTGCTCGATGTCGACGACATCGACGGAGAAGGCGGCCAGGGTGTCGAACAACCCGGCGGTGATCCCGGGGCGGTCCTTCCCGAAGATCTTGACGAGAAGGGTGGGAACGTCAGAGGTCTGCGATGCGCTCATGGTCCCCCCACCGTATCGGCCCCCACGCTCCCGAGCGCGCCCCGTCCCGACCACCGGACACCCGGCCCCCGCACATCCGGGCCTCGCGGACCGGTCCGCGCCGACCGGGCCCCGCCATCCGCGCGCCCCGCACTCGGGCGCCGGGTCCGCGCCCAGCGCCCCAGGAGCCCCGGGGCGGCACGTCCCGGGCGCCCATCTCCGGCGCCGTGTTCTCGCCGTGCATCCTCAGGGCCTTGGGGCCACGGCCACCCCGCCGGGGCCGGTGAGCCCCTCCGGTGGTACCGGCGGCCGTTGACCGTGTGACATGTGGCCGCGGTGGGCGGGGTGGCCGATCGGCGCCCCGCTGCCGTGCTGCATGACGGTGTCCACGTGGACCGGCGCGGGGGCCCGGGGGCGGAGCACCCGGTTTCGGGGAAGGGGCGGGGGTGGGGGACAAGCCGCCCACCTCAGCCGCCCGGCCGCCCCCGCTCCGGCCACCCGTCCGCCCGCCCCTCCGGCGGGCCGCCGGGGTCCGGCAGCCGCAGATACGGGTTCGTGTCGGGGTTCGGCGGCCGGTACGGCACCGAGGGGGTGTACGGCCCCGGCACACCCGGCGCTCCTGGGCCCCACGGCACCGCCCGGGCCACCGGAGGCAACGACGGCGCCCGCCCCGCCACCCCCGCCCCCCGCGCCAGCAGCGCCCCGGCGCCGCCCGCCGCCCCGCCCCACAGCGCACCCAACAACACCGCCATGGACCCATCGCCCCGCAGCTCCACGACCCCGTCCACGCCACCGACGTCGACCGCCCCGACGTCGACCGCTCCGAGGTCGACCGCTCCGAGGTCGACCCCGCCGACGTCGACCGCTCCGAGGTCGACCCCGCCGACAGGGACCCCACCAAACCCGTCCACCCCCAGCGCCGACAACGACGCGCCCGCCGACACCCCCGTCAGCCACACCACCAACGGCAGCCCGGCCGCCGTGACCGCCGCCAGCCGCACCGCGCACCGCCCCGCGAACGCCACCGCACCGAGCCCGCCCCGCGCCGTACGCACCGCGGTCAGCACACCCGCGCCCAGCATCAGCAGCCCTGCCGCGCCCACCAACAGCCACACGCCCCGATCCAGTTCGGCCAGCCGCCCCACCGTCACGGGCTCGCCGGACGACACCCGCAGCAGATCGCCCAACGGGTCCGGCAACGCCCCCGCCGACCCGCCGGACGCGCGCCCCTCCCAGGGCACGAAGAGCCCGAAGGCGACCCCGAGCCACACCCCGTTCGGCGCGCCGAGCAGCGCGGCGCCCACCACCCGCCCCGGATGGTCGTCACCGATCGCCGCGTACCCCGCCGCCGCCCACCCCGCGGCCACCGCCACCACCGCGACCGTCACGAGTGCGGAGGCGGCGGGCCGCACCACGCGCCGTACCGCGTCCCAGCCGCGCCCCGGCGGCAGTGGCGCACGGCGCGACGCGAGCAGGGCGAGCAGCACCACCCCCAGCGCCCAGCAGGCCGCACCCGCCAACGACTCCGCCACGTCCACCCGGAACCCCACCGACGCCTTACCGCCCACGCCCACGAGGTCCCCGACACCGCCGACGCCCAGTGACCCCGCGTCAATCGGGACGACGCCGCGCCCCACCCACACCGGCCCGCCGGCCACCGCGACGAACGCCGCCACCAACACACCTACCCGCGCCGCGAGTTCACGCCCCGACACGTACGCCGGCCCCGCCGCCGCCCGCAGCGACCGCAGGAACACGTACGACAGCAGCAGCGCCCCGACGAGGCCTACGCCCAGCGGCGTGATGTCGACGGCCGTCCCGGCCGCCGTGCCCTCCCCACCGAACACGGACACATCGCCCCACGGCGTCACCGAACCGCCCACCCCGAGCACCACCACGGCCGCCGTCATCGGCCCGAGAGCACCCGCCGGATCCGCCCCCAACAGGTGCAGGCCGAGCGCCGCGACGCCCGCCATCCCCACCAGCGCCCAGCCCACGGCGGCGAGCGAGGCCAGGATCACATCGCCCCACCGGATTCCCCCGCCACCGCCGTCCTCGTGCATAAGGACCCCCGAAAGGCCTGTGATCCGTCCCGAGTTGCCCCATTCACGAATGATCCGTACGTACTCATGGGTTCTTACCACTCTCCGGGCGTATTTCTCCTGAGTCAACGGCGAGTCGGGGGCGAGCCGGCGGCACAGGGAAGCAGGGTGCCGGGGCGTCTGCGCGCTGTCTTCACACCGCCCGACTTTCGATTCCGGGGCCGGGCCTGAAATAGTTCCCCCCGATGTTCGCCATCCCTAGACTCCCTGCGACGGGGGGAACTCGGGGGACAAGTAGTGGGGCATGGAGTGCCGGAACTCGTACTGGAATTGAACGGAAGGACCTGGGCTCTCGATCCGTCCAGGTCGTACACCCTCGGACGTGATCCGCAGGGCGACCTGGTGATCGATGACGCCAGGGTTTCGTGGCGGCACGCCACGATCAGCTGGAACGGCCGCAGTTGGGTCATCGAGGACCACGGCTCCACCAACGGCACGTATGTGCAGGGCCAGCGGATCCACCAGATGGAGATCGGCCCCGGCTCCGCCGTGCACCTCGGCAACGCGACCGATGGTCCCCGGCTGAGTCTGACCGGTGCCGCGGCGGGAGCGGGTGCGTACAGCGCACAGGCCGCCGCGCCGCAAGCTCAGGCTTCGCAAGGCCAGGCCGCGCAGGCCTGGCAGCAGCAGGCCCCGGCCGCGCCCCACCAGCAGCAGCCTCAGCAGCCGCAGGGCTGGCCTCAGCAGCAGCCCCAGCAGCCGCACGTCCCGCACCAGCAGCCCGGCCCCGCCGTACACCAGGGCCACCAGAACCACCAGAACCACCAGAACCACCCGGGCCACCCGGGCCCCACCGGCTCCGCCGAGCAGTACGCCCAGAAGGTCCCGGGCCAGGGCGGCGGCGCCGCGCCGGCCGGAGCCGCGCCGGTGCACGCCGAGCGCAGCCCCACCACCTTCCACCAGCTGGCGCTGGGCCGCGTCATGCGCATCGGTCGTGCGCTCGAGAACGAACTGGTCGTCTCCGACCTCCAGGTCTCGCGCCACCACGCCGAGTTCCACGCCACGCCCGACGGCCGCTTCGAGATCCGCGACCTCGGCTCGCACAACGGCACGTACGTCAACGGCCAGCCGCTCGCCAAGTCCGGCTCCGCGCTCATCGGCCCGAACGACATCGTCGGCGTCGGTCACTCGACGTTCCGCCTCGTCGGCGACCGGCTCGAGGAGTTCGTCGACACCGGCGAGATCTCCTTCTCCGCCCGCCACCTCACCGTCACGGTCGACGGCGGCAAGCAGATCCTGAAGGACGTCTCCTTCGGCGTCCCGGAGAAGTCGCTCATCGCGGTCATCGGCCCGTCCGGTTCCGGCAAGTCGACCCTGCTCAAGGCGCTCACCGGCTACCGCCCCGCCAACCAGGGCGACGTCCTCTACGACAACCGGAACCTCTACAAGCAGTTCGCCGAGCTCCGCCAGCGCATCGGTCTGGTCCCGCAGGACGACATCCTGCACAAGGAGCTGACCGTCCGCACCGCGCTCAAGTACGCCGCGAAGCTCCGCTTCCCCGCGGACACCACCGAGCAGGAGCGCGAGGCGCGGATCGACGAGGTCCTGCGCGAGCTGAAGCTCGACATCCACAAGACCAAGAAGATCACCGCCCTCTCCGGTGGCCAGCGCAAGCGCGTCTCCGTCGCCCTGGAGCTGCTGACCAAGCCGTCCCTGATCTTCCTGGACGAGCCGACCTCCGGCCTCGACCCGGGCATGGACCGCGACGTCATGCAGCTGCTGCGCGGCCTCGCCGACGACGGCCGTACGGTCCTCGTCGTCACCCACTCCGTCGCCGAGCTGGCGCTCTGCGACAAGCTGCTGGTCATGGCGCCCGGCGGCTCGGTGGCGTACTTCGGCCCGCCGGAGGAGGCGCTCAACTTCTTCGGCTACGAGACGTGGGCCGACGTCTTCTCCGCGTTCGAGAACTACCGCGACTACGACTGGGCGGGCCGCTGGAAAGGCTCGCAGCACTACCAGATGTACGCCGCGGACATCGACGCCGTCGCCCCGCAGTCGGTGGAGATGCCGTCGGCCCAGTCGATGCGCCCGCCCAAGCCGCAGAGCTGGGGCGCGCAGCTGTGGACCCTGATCCGCCGCTACGTCTCCGTCATCGCCTCCGACCGGGGCTTCCTCGCCCTGATGGTGATACTCCCGGCCGTCCTGGGCGTGGTCAGTACGCTGATCAGCTCGGACTACGGGCTCAAGCCGAGCCCCCGCGGCCCGAACGGCAGCGCGGCGACGATCCTGCTGATCCTCGCGGTGGGCGCCTGCTTCGCCGGTGCCGCCAACTCCGTACGAGAACTGATCAAGGAACGGGTCATCTACGAACGGGAACGGGCCACGGGCCTGTCACGTTCGGCGTACCTCATGTCGAAGGTGATCGTCCTCGGTGTGATCACGGTCATCCAGGGCGCGATCATCGGTGGCATCGGCTTCGGCCTCCGCGACGTACCGGACGAGGGCCTGCTCTTCGGCTCCTCCGCCGTCCGGCTCGAACTGAGCCTGCCGATCATGGCCCTCGGCTTCACCTCGATGATGTTCGGCCTGATCATCTCCTCGCTGGTGAAGACCGCCGAGAAGACGATGCCGCTGCTGGTGATGTTCGCGATCATCCAGGTCGTCTTCACCGGCTGCCTGTTCACGCTGCACGGCCAGGTCGGTGTCAACGAGTTCTCGTACCTCATGCCGTCCCGCTGGGCCGTCGCCGCCGCCGGAACAACCGCGCAGCTCAACGTCCTGTTCCCCAACCAGGACGACCCCACCGACACGGACCCGCTGTGGGACCACGAGCTGGGGCAGTGGATGGTCGACATGGGCGCGCTCCTGGCGCTCGGCGCCATCTGCGGCGTGATCGTGGCGCGCCTGCTGCGCCGCCACGAGCCGGAGGTCATGCGCAAGTAGTACGCGGCAGCAGTACCGCGCCGAAGGGCGGCACCCGCACGGGGTGCCGCCCTTCGGCATGGGTGAACCGGCTCAGTAGGCGCTGTTCACGTTGTCCATGGAGCCGTACCGGTCGGCCGCGTAGTTGCAGGCGGCGACGATGTTGGCGACCGGGTCCCACTGGCTCTTCTTGGTGCCCGGGACGTGGTACGCGTCGAAGGTCGGCTTGATGACCTGGAGCAGACCGATCGACGGGACGCCGTTGATGGCGTTGATGTCCCAGTTGTTGATCGCGTTCGGGTTACCGCTGGACTCCCGCATGATGTTGCGGTGGATGCCCTCGTAGGTGCCCGGGATGTTGTTCTTCTTCATGATGAACAGCGCCTCACGGATCCAGCCGTCGAGGTTGTTGGCGAACACCGGCTTGCGGGCGGCGGCGCGGCTCGCGGCGGCCTTGGCGGCGGCGCGCTTCTTCGCGGCGGCCTCGGCCTTCGCCTTGGCGGCCGCGGCGGCCTTCGCCTTCGCGGCGGCGGCGGCCTGCGCCTTGGCCTTCGCGGCGGCGGCGTCGGCCTTGGCCTTCAGCTCGATGGTGGTCTGCTGCTCGGTGATGCCGAGGTGCAGCGGCTTGTTCTGCGCGCTGCTCAGCGTGTTCGTGAGCGCGACCGGAGCGGCAGCAGGGGCGGCGGCGACAGCCTGCGGCTCCGTCTCGGCGGCGGCGTCGTTGCCCGGAACGACGGAGAACGCGAGCGCGGCGGCGCTCAGCGTGGCAATGCCGGCGAGGGAAAGCTTGTGGTTCTTCTTGAGACGGCTGAAGCCGGGGCGGGTGCTGGACGCGGACATGCAGTCGTACCTCTTCGAATCGCGGGACGTCGCAAGGCCAGGGCGGCGCTTCGCCTGCTCGGCGGGCGACGGCTGCAATTCTTAGCTGGAGCAAAATGCAGAGGCAAAGGTGTGACGTACGAAGCCGGGTAGTGGATCAGCGGGTGCCGGAGAGAGCCTCCGGGCCCTCCAGTCACCCGCTGGGCCAGCACTGATCTGCCCTTTATGGCACCAACTAGACACCTTCGTAAGTGACCTACGTCCTATGCGCGGGCTCACATCGGGCACGTAACAGTCTCACCATCTGTTGCACGCGCAATGCGCTCAGTGAGGCCCCTCGTCCGGGAGTATGAGGTGGACGTCGCCGAACTCGTGCCAGAGGTAGAGCCGCCTCAGCGCCTCGGTGTACGCGCGGCTCAGCGCCTCCCTCCCCGCGATCGCCTCCAGCATCAGCAGATGCGACGCCTCCGGCTCGTGGAACCCGGTCAGCAGCCCGTCCACGGCGCGCACCCCACGCCGTGGCGTGACCACCAGATCCGTCCAGCCCGACGCCGGTCGTACGACGCCGTCGGCGCCCGCCGCCGACTCCAGCGCCCGCACCGCCGTCGTCCCCACGGCCACGATCCGGCCGCCACCCGCCCGCGCCGCGCCGACCAGCCACGCGGTGGCCGCCGGCACCTCGAACCGCTCCGGATACGGCGGCTCGTGCGCCTCCGCCGACGCCACACCCGTGTGCAGCGTCACCGGCGCGAACTGCACGCCCCGGCTCACCAGCTCCGCCACCATCCCCGCCGTGAAGGGCCGCGCCGCACTCGGCATCTCCGCGGAGCCCGAGCCGTCCTGGGACGGCCGCGCGAAGACGGTCTGGTACGCGGCCAGCGGCTGGTCCCGCTCCGTGTAGCCGTACCGGATAGGACGCCCATACCCGGCCAGCAGCCCCGGCACACCCACCGAAACGGTGCCCCACCACAACCGTCCGCCCCTGCCGGAGCCCGCCCCGCCGGAGCCCACCTCGAAAGCCCCGGCCCCACCGGCCCCACCTGCCCCACCGGACCGCAGCCCCACCCCACCGGCCGCCACCCCGGACCCCACCCCGGACCCCACCCCACCCGAACCCAGCGGCTCCTCCAGCACCAGCTGTGCCCCGCCGGGCAGCCGCACCACCGCGCCCGCCGGGCCGCCGGGCCGTGGCCGCGTACTGCCCCGCCCGTCCGGGTCCCGCAGCTCCACCGCCCACCGCCCGTCGTCCCCGCGCGTGGAGAAGTGCACGACGACGAGCTCGCCACCGTCCCCGCCCAGGCGCCCGGTCACCGCCGCGGCCAGCGTCGGTGACGTGTTCACCACCAGCACGTCCCCGGCCCGCAACAGCCCCGGCAGCTCCCGGAACGCGTGGTGCGACACGGCGAGCCCACGCGACACCATCAGCCGTACGTCGTCCCGCCCCGCGCCCCGCTGCTCGGCAGGCACCCGCGCGGACAGCTCCTCCGGCACCCTCAGCGCCTCCAGCACGCTCACGCGTCCACCCCCAGCAGGGCGGGCACCGCGTACCGCCCGCTCGCCGGCCGTTCCGCCAGCAGCCGCAGGAAGCCCGGCACCACGGACTCGGGCAACGGCCGGCCCGTATCGTCGTCGACCGGCACGGCGGCCTGGTACAGATCCGTCCGCATGTCACCCGGGTCCACCGCCCACACCTTCAGCTCCGGCTCCTCCACGGCCAGCACCGCCGCCAGCTGGTCCAGCGCCGCCTTCGACGCCCCGTATCCGCCCCACGTCTCGTACGCCTCGGCCGCCGCGTCCGAACTCACCGCGATCACCGCTCCCGCCTCGCTCGCCCGCAACAGCGGCAGCGCCTCCTGTACGAGCCCGAGCGCGGCGACCACATTCGTCTCCAGCGCCGTCCGGAAACCGTCCAACGAGTGCGCGTCCAGCCGTACGAGCGGCTCGGCGCCCAGCGCGCTCGCATTGCTCACCAGCAGGTCCAGCCCGCCCAGCTCCCGCGCGGCAGCCACCAGTGCCGCCCGGTGGGACCCGTCGGTGACGTCCCCGGGCAGCGCCACCACCCGCGTCCCGTGCGCCCGCGCCTCCTGTGTGCTCTCCTCCAGTACGGAGGCGGTCCTGGCGTCCAGCACCAGATCCCAGCCCTGGCGGGCGAGCGCGACGGCCAGCGCCCGCCCCAGCCCCTTCGAAGCACCCGTGATGATCGCGACAGCCATGAACCCATCCCCTGAGAGCGTAAGAACCGAGAGAGAACCGGAAGAGAACCGATGCCCTCAGCCTGGAACCCGCCCCCCGGCCGCCGCCTCGGCCCAGGGCCGGGACCCGCCGGGGACTTCGACCTAGGCCCTCCGCCCTAATCGGCCGCCGTCCCGGGTCCGATACGGACTGTCACACCCCGCCGGTAACGTGAACGCATGACCGATCGACGAGAGGGATCGCCCCGCTCCGGCCTCGCCGCCGTCAGCACCGCGCTGCTCGCGATGAGCAGGCACCTGGAGGTGCGCGACGTCCTCAAGACGATCGTGGCCTCCGCCCGCGAGCTGCTCGACGCCGAGTACGCGGCGCTGGGCGTGCCCGACGACCACGGCGGATTCGCCCAGTTCGTCGTGGACGGCGTCAGCGAGGAGCAGTGGAAGGCGATCGGCCCGCTGCCGCGCCAGCACGGCATCCTCGCCGCGATGCTCCACGAGGCGAAGCCCGAGCGCCTCGCGGACGTCCGCGAGGACCCCCGCTTCGAGGGCTGGCCCTCCGCCCACCCCGACATGTCGGACTTCCTGGGTCTGCCCGTCCGGGACGGCGACGAGACGATCGGCGCGCTGTTCCTCGCCAACAAACGCTGCCCGGACGGCCCCGCCCCCGACGGCGGCTGCGGCTTCACCGAGGAGGACGAGGAGCTCCTCGGCATCCTCGCCCAGCACGCCGCGATAGCCCTCACCAACGCCCGGCTGTACGAGCGCAGCCGCGAGCTGACCATCGCCGAGGAGCGCTCCCGGCTCGCCCATGAGCTGCACGACGCGGTCAGCCAGAAGCTCTTCTCGCTGCGGCTCACCGCCCAGGCGGCCGCCGCCCTCGTCGACCGCGACCCGGCCCGCGCCAAGGGCGAGCTCCAGCAGGTCGCCGCCCTCGCCGCCGAGGCCGCGGACGAACTGCGCGCCGCGGTCGTCGAGCTGCGCCCCGCCGCGCTGGACGAGGACGGCCTGGTCCATACCCTCCGGACGCAGATACAGGTCCTGGACCGCGCCCACAACGCGCACGTCACGTTCGACAGCTGCGGGGTACGGGCCCTGCCCGCCGCCCAGGAAGAGGCCATGCTCCGGGTCGCCCAGGAGGCACTGCACAACGCCCTGCGCCACTCCGGGGCCGACCGGGTCGCCGTGTCCCTCGTACGACGCGGTCAGGGTGTGCTCCTCAGCGTCACCGACAACGGCAAGGGTTTCGAACCCCGCACGGTCCGCCGGGCGGGCCGGCACCTCGGCCTGGTCTCGATGCGGGACCGGGCGGGCGGCGTCGGCGGAAAGCTCACCGTCCAGTCCGCGCCCGGCAAGGGCACCACGATCGAGATGGAGGTCCCCGGTGGCTGACGCCGTGCCCAATCCGAAGACCGGGATCCGCGTCCTGCTGGTCGACGACCACCAGGTGGTCCGTCGCGGGCTGCGCACGTTCCTCGAAGTACAGGACGACATAGAGGTGGTGGGGGAGGCGGGCGACGGGGCCGAGGGCGTGGCCCGCGCGGAGGAGCTCCGCCCCGACGTCGTCCTGATGGACGTGAAGATGCCCGGCATGGACGGCATCGAGGCCCTGCGCAAGCTGCGCGAGCTGGACAACCCGGCAAAGGTGCTGATCGTCACCAGCTTCACCGAGCAGCGCACGGTGATCCCCGCGCTACGGGCGGGGGCGTCGGGTTACGTATACAAGGACGTCGACCCGGACGCGCTGGCCGGCGCGATCCGCTCCGTACACGCGGGTCATGTCCTGCTCCAGCCGGAGGTGGCCGTGGCGCTCCTCTCCCAGGAGGAGGCGAACGGCGCGACGGGCCGCGGCAGCACGCTCACCGAGCGGGAGCGGGAAGTCCTCGGCCTGATCGCCGACGGACGTTCCAACCGCGAGATCGCCCGCGCGCTGGTCCTGTCCGAGAAGACCGTCAAGACGCACGTCTCCAACATCCTGATGAAGCTGGACCTCGCCGACCGCACTCAGGCCGCGCTGTGGGCGGTCCGCCACGGCCTGACCGGCTGACGGGCGGGCCCCGTCAACCCGAGGCCTTCCACCGGTACGAGATTCATACCGTCGTGTGTATGTCACCCACTCGGCGCAACCGGAGCGCCGCGTGGGCGTTCTCCATGGCGTGCTGCGGTGATCGCCGCAGCGATAGTCAACGGAGGATTCTCGAAGTGAAGAACCTGAAGAAGGCCGCTGCTGTCACCATCGCCGCCGGTGGGCTGGTCGCCGCCGCCGCGGGTGCCGCGTCCGCCACCGGCGGCGCCCACGCGGACGGCGCGGCCATCGGATCGCCCGGCGTCGGCTCCGGCAACCTGGTGCAGGTCCCGGTCCACGTCCCGGTGAACGTCTCGGGCAACAGCGTCAACGTCATCGGCGCCCTGAACCCGGCCTTCGGCAACACCGCCGTCAACCACTGACGCCGCCACGCCCGTCCGGCCCCCAGCCCCACCTGGGGGCCGCCCCCTTTCCCGGAGCCGCCGGAACCAACCGGCCCCGACCGCCGGAACCAACCGGTCCCGAAGCCGGCGGAACCAACCGGTCCCGAAGCCGGCGGAACCAACAGGCCCCCGACCAGGCAGAACCAACCGGTCCCGAACCGGCAGAACGCCCCGCCCCGCACCTCACCCCCGCTCGCGTTCCTCCACCCACGCGTTGAACGCCGCCACCTGCGCACGCCGTGCCACCCGCTCCACCGGCCGGAGCGCCTCCGCGCGGGCCGCCATCTCCGACGCGCTCACCGCCCCGCCGTGCGCGCCCCCGGTCCCGTACGCCGGTGAGTACGCCAGCGAGATCAGCAGCCCCACCCGCTGGGCCAGCTCCAGCACCCGCACCGCCCGCGGCGGATACCCCGGCGCCAGCACCTCACGCCCCGCCTCCGCCCGCGCCCGGTACGCGTCCAGCGCCGCCTCCGCCACCGGCCCCGACGCCGCCACGTCCAGCCGCGTCAGCACCACCGTCGCGTCCCGCAGCGCCTCCGCCAGCTCCCGCTCCGCCTCCCCGAGCGACGGCACGTCCGCCGGCGGCGCCTCCCGCACCGGCAGGCAGTGCCACAGGACCTCCACATGCAGGTCCCCGGGCCCCGGCCCCGCCTCGTACACCTCCGGTACGAGGCCGAAACCCGCCCCGTACCCGACGACCGCCTCCTCCGCCTCCAGCGCCCGCGCGTTGAACTCCGGCGGCCCGCTCAGCCCCAGCGGATACCCCGGCGCCGGCAGCGCCACCCGCCATCCCGCCACCCCGAGCGCCCGCAGCCGCCCCAGCGCCAGCGTCAGGCCGACCGGCCCCTCCTCGCCCGGCAGCCCCTCCACCCGGTGCACGGCATCGTCCCCGACAATCGCGAGCACGGCCTCATCCGGCGACACCAACCCGGCCAGCAGGGCGTTCCCCCATGCGGCCAACCGTCCTGAACGTGGTTCCGAGAGCATTCCCCCACCCTAGGCACTGCCGCCCGGCCACTGTCCGGAACCGGCCCTAAGGGCCGGCCCCCGCCACCGGTGGCGTAGGTTTTCCCTGGGAGCTTCGCCCACAGGCGCAAGCGACGACGAGACTCGACCGCATAGGGGAGACAACGCGCTCATGAGCGATGTACTGGAGCTGGTGGACGTATCCGTGGTCCGCGACGGACGCGCTCTGGTGGACGACGTCTCCTGGTCGGTCAAGGAGGGCGAGCGCTGGGTCATCCTCGGACCCAACGGCGCCGGCAAGACCACCCTCCTCAATGTCGCGTCCAGCTACCTCTTCCCGAGCACCGGCACCGCCCGCATCCTGGGCGACCAGCTCGGCAAGGTCGACGTCTTCGACCTCCGCCCCCGCATCGGCATGGCCGGCATCGCCATGGCCGACAAGCTGCCCAAGCGCCAGACCGTTCTCCAGACCGTCCTCACCGCCGCGTACGGCATGACCGCGACCTGGCACGAGAACTACGACGCCGTCGACGAGGACCGCGCCCGCGCCTTCCTCGACCGCCTCGGCATGACCGAGTTCCTGGACCGCACGTTCGGCACCCTCTCCGAGGGCGAGCGCAAGCGCACCCTGATCGCCCGCGCGATGATGACCGACCCCGAGCTGCTGCTCCTCGACGAACCGGCCGCCGGCCTGGACCTCGGCGGCCGCGAGGACCTGGTGCGCCGCCTCGGCCGCCTCGCCCGCGACGCGTACGCTCCCTCCATGGTCATGGTCACCCACCACGTCGAGGAGATCCCGCCCGGCTTCACCCACGTCCTGATGATCCGTCAGGGCAAGGTGCTCGCCGCCGGCCCCGTCGAGATGGAACTGACCTCCCGCAACCTCTCCCACTGCTTCGGCCTGCCGCTCGTCGTCGAACGCGTCGGTGACCGCTACACCGCCCAGGGTCTGCCCCTCTCCTGACCGTACGAGCCTCTCGACGGTACGAGCCTCTGACCGTACGAGCCCCCCGCGCCCTGTCCGAGACCCGACCCCCGGTCCTACCATGACCACGTGGACATCGACGCATGGGTCTGGTGGCTGATCGGCGCGGTGGGACTCGGCATCCCGCTCGTCCTGACCGCGATGCCGGAATTCGGAATGCTGTCCGTCGGAGCGATCGCCGGAGCCGTCACCGCGGGCCTCGGCTTCGGCGTGGTGGCCCAAGTGGTGGTCTTCGCCGCCGTCTCCGTCGCACTCATCGCGGTGGTACGCCCCATCGCGGCCCGCCACCGGGACGGACGACCCCAACACGCCACCAATATCGACGCGCTGAGAGGCCGTCAAGCCGTCGTGCTCGAACGCGTCGACGGCAGCGGCGGCCGCATCAAGCTCGCCGGCGAGGTCTGGTCCGCCCGTGCCCTCGACGCCGACCAGATCTTCGAGCCGGGCCGGCAGGTCGACGTCGTCGAGATCGACGGGGCGACCGCAGTAGTGATGTGATGTGACGAGGCGCCAGGTGCCGCAACCTGGCCAACTCCCGCCGAACGGCGCACGCGACAGCCCGCCGTCTGCGAAACTCGATCATCGAACCAACCGGCAACGAACCGGCACACAACCGGCAGCGAAGGGCACGGGGAACACACGATGCCATCAGTCATCATCGTCCTGGTCATCCTGGTGGTGCTCGTCTTCATCGCCCTGATCAAGACGATCCAGGTCATCCCGCAAGCCAGCGCCGCCATCGTCGAGCGCTTCGGCCGCTACACCCGCACCCTCAACGCGGGGCTGAACATCGTCGTCCCGTTCATCGACTCGATCCGCAACCGGATCGACCTCCGCGAACAGGTCGTCCCGTTCCCGCCCCAGCCGGTGATCACCCAGGACAACCTGGTGGTGAACATCGACACCGTCATCTACTACCAGGTGACCGACGCCCGCGCCGCGACCTACGAAGTCGCGAGCTACATCCAGGCGATCGAGCAGCTCACCGTCACCACCCTCCGCAACATCATCGGCGGCATGGACCTGGAGCGGACCCTCACCTCCCGCGAGGAGATCAACGCCGCCCTCCGAGGCGTCCTCGACGAAGCCACCGGCAAGTGGGGCATCCGCGTCAACCGCGTCGAGCTCAAGGCCATCGAACCGCCCACCTCCATCCAGGACTCGATGGAGAAGCAGATGCGCGCCGACCGCGACAAGCGCGCCGCGATCCTCACCGCTGAGGGCATCCGCCAGTCCCAGATCCTGACCGCCGAGGGTGAGAAGCAGTCCGCGATCCTCCGCGCCGAAGGCGAGGCCAAGGCCGCCGCCCTCCGCGCCGAGGGCGAGGCGCAGGCCGTACGTACGGTCTTCGAAGCCATCCACGCCGGCGACCCCGACCAGAAGCTGCTGTCCTACCAGTACCTCCAGATGCTCCCGAAGATCGCCGAGGGCGACGCCAACAAGCTCTGGATCGTCCCCAGCGAGATCGGCGACGCCCTCAAGGGCCTCTCCGGCGCCTTCGGCAACTTCGGCAGCGGCGCCCCCGGCTTCAACACGGGAGGCACCGCAGGCACCGTCGACACCGGCAAGGAACGCCCCCCGGCGCAGCGCCGCGAAGAGCCCCCGGTCGACTGACACACCCGCCCCTTCGTGCATGATCAGTGCAGCAGGCACCAATCCTGCAAGCACCGATCCTGCAAGCACTGATCCTGTACGAAGGACGAGGGCACAGCGTGACGATCTGGGAGATGCTCGCCGTCTTCGCCGCAGGCATCGGCGCCGGCACGATCAACACGATCGTCGGATCGGGAACCCTGATCACCTTCCCGGTCCTCGTCGCCACCGGCCTCCCACCGGTCACCGCCACCGTCTCCAACGCCCTCGGCCTGATCCCCGGCTCCATCAGCGGCGCCATCGGCTACCGCGCCGAACTCACCGGCCAGCGCCGCCGCGTCCTGCGCCTGAGCATCGCCGCCGCCATCGGCGGACTTGGCGGAGCCATACTGCTCCTCCTCCTGCCCGCCACCGCCTTCGAGACCATCGTCCCGGTCCTCGTCGGCCTCGCCCTGGTCCTGGTCGTCCTGCAACCCCGCATCTCCAAGGCGGTCCAGCGGCGCCGCGACCGCGAGGGCACCCACGGCAAGCCCGACGGCGGCCCGCTCCTCTTCGCCGGTCTGCTCCTCGCCAGCGTCTACGGCGGCTACTTCACCGCCGCCCAGGGGATCATCTACCTCTCCCTCATGGGCATGCTGCTCCACGACACCCTGCAGCGCCTCAACGCCACCAAGAACATCCTCGCGGCCGTCGTCAACACCATCGCCGCGCTCTTCTTCCTCTTCGTCGCCCACTTCGACTGGACGGCGGTGCTGCTGATCGCCGTCGGCTCCACCATCGGCGGCCAGATCGGAGCCAAGGTCGGCCGCCGTCTCCCACCGACCGCCCTCCGCGCCGTGATCATCGTTGTTGGTACCCTCGCGATCATCCAACTCACCACCAGGGGATGACCTCATGGCACTGGAGATGCGCGACACCTGCGAACGCTGCGAGGCGTCCCTGACCGCCACCGGCACCGCGTACATCTGCAGCTACGAATGCACCTTCTGCCCGGCCTGTACGACGACGATGAACCACGTCTGCCCCAACTGCGGCGGCAACCTCGTCCAGCGCCCCACACGCAAGGAGCCCGCCTCGGCCTGACACGAGACGGGCACCGGACGGTCACGGTCGTACGCGGCGGCTCACGCAGCCGCCGACGCCAGCCAATCGGGCAGCTCGGACCGGTTCCGTACCCCCAGCGCCAGCAGCATCGCGTCCGCCGGCGACGGTATGAACGGCTGGTGCAGCAGCGGCATACCCGCCTGCTCCGGCGTACGGTCCGCCTTGCGGTGATTGTCCTCCGCGCAGGACGCCACCGTGTTCAGCCAGTTGTCCCCACCGCCCTGCGCCCGCGGCACCACGTGGTCCACGGTCGTCGCGCGTCTTCCGCAGTACGCGCACCTGTGCTGGTCCCGTACCAGCACACCCCGCCTCGACCACGGGGCCTGTCTTCGGAACGGCACCCTGACGTACCGGCAGAGCCTGATCACCCGAGGCACCGGAAGTTCCACGGCGGCCGCCCGCACGCGCAGACGGGGATGCTCCTGCTCGACAACGGCCTTGTCCTGAAGCACAAGCACCACCGCACGGTTGAGCGTCACCGTCGACAGCGGCTCGAAGCTAGCGTTCAGTACCAGCGTGTCCCGCATCCTGCCCACCTCCCGTATGCCGGCCCTGCCCTGTCGGCGGGCCTGGGGCTGGGACCAACTCTGGCCGGGCACGCCGGGTTGGACAACGCAATATCCGTGCGCAACGAAAGATGCCCGCTCCTGATCTCTCCAAGACCAGGAGCGGGCAAACAAAAAGCGAACGATCAGCTCTCCGCCGGTTCCGCGTAGTGACCGATCAGCTGAGCCCGCGCCAGCGTGTGGAACCGCAGGTTGAACCCGACCACGGCGGGCGACGCGTCCGCGTCCGGCCCGAGCTTATCGGTGTCCACCGCGTACACGGTGAAGACGTAACGGTGGTCCTCGCCCGCCGGCGGCGCCGCACCACCGAAGTCCTTCGACCCGTAGTCGTTACGGACATGCACCGCCCCTTCGGGCAGCCCCTCGAACTTCCCGCTGCCCGCGCCCGCCGGCAACTCGGTGACCGACGCCGGGATGTCGAACAGCACCCAGTGCCAGAACCCGCTCCCGGTCGGCGCGTCCGGGTCGAAGCACGTCACGGCGAAGCTCTTGGTCTCCGGCGGGAAACCCTCCCACCGCAGATGCGGCGAGGTGTTCCCCTTCGCGTACACCTGCGCGTCCGCCAGCACGGCCTCCGGCGCGATGTCATCGCTCACCACGGTGAACGACGGCACCTCCGGATGGAAGTCATGAGGGAGCGGCGCCCTCTTCCCCTCGGTCACGGTCACGTCAGAACCTCCGTTTCCCTGTTCTCCGATGAGCTGCAGAAGAGCCTAGAGCCAGTTGCGGCGGCCACCGACATCGGCGAGCCACTGGTTGAGGTAGGCGGCCCAGTCGGTGTTCTGGAAGTCGTTGAGCCCCACCTTGAACGCCCGGTACGAGTCGCTGCTCTCACTGAACAGCCCCGGCTTCTTGTCCATCTCCAGGACGACGTCCATCTCGCGCTCGTCCGCGACGAACGTCAGCTCCACCTGGTTCAGCCCCCGGTACTGCTGCGGCGGCAGGAACTCGATCTCCTGGTAGAACGGCAGCTTCTGCCGCGTCCCACGGATGTGCCCACGCTCCATGTCCGCGCTCTTGAAGCGGAAGCCCAGCTGGATGAAGGCGTCGAGGATCGCCTGCTGCGCCGGCAGCGGATGCACATTGATGGCGTCCAGGTCACTGGAGTCCACCGCCCGCGCGATCTCCAGCTCCGTCGACACGCCGATGTCCATCCCGCGCAGCTGCTGCCCGGCGATGGTCGTGACCGGCGTCTCCCACGGGATGTCCAGGCCGAACGGCACCACGTGCACCGCCCCGGCCTTCACCTCGAAGGCCCCACCGAGCCGCACCTTGGTGAACTCGATGTCCTGCTTGACCTCCTGGTCACCGCCCTCGACCTCCACCCGCGCCTGCAGACCGACCGACAGCCCCTCGATCCGCTGATCCACCGAGCCGCCCTGGATACGCACCTCACCCTGCACGACCCCACCCGGCACGACGTTCGCCTCGGTGAGCACCGTCTCCACCGACGCGCCCCCCGCACCCAGGCTCGCGAGCAGCTTCTTGAACCCCATGTTCACTCCTTTTCGGATCCTGACCCCTATATACGCGCATACGCGGAAGGACCGCGGCCGGTTCCCAGTACGCTCGTACGACATGATCGAGAGCTCCGACCGTACGCCGCTGCCGCGGGCCTTCTTCGACCGCCCCGTACTGGAGGTCGCCCCGGACCTCCTCGGCCGCACCCTCGTGCGCATGACGGACGACGGCCCCATCGAACTCCGCCTCACCGAGGTGGAGGCGTACGCGGGCGAGGCCGACCCAGGCTCCCACGCCTACCGCGGCCGCACCGCCCGAAACGCCGTGATGTTCGGCCCGCCCGGTCACGCCTACGTCTACTTCACCTACGGCATGTGGCACTGCCTGAACCTGGTGTGCGGACCGGAGGGCTCCGCGAGCGGCGTCCTGCTGCGCGCCGGCGAGGTACGGGTCGGCCATGAGCTCGCCCGCAAACGCCGACTCTCGGCCCGGTACGACAAGGAACTGGCCAAAGGCCCCGCCCGCCTCGCCACCGCCCTCGATGTCGACCGCACCCTGGACGGCACCGACGCCTGCGCCGGCCCCGCCTCCCCTCTCTCCGTACTGACCGGAGCCCCCGTCACTCCCGCCCAGGTCCGCACCGGTCCCCGCACCGGAGTGGGCGGCGACGGAGCCCTGCACCCCTGGCGCTTCTGGATCGACGGCGACCCCACGGTGAGTCCGTACCGCGCCCACGCACCACGCCGGAGGAGGGCTTGACTTGGAGCACCGAAGCGCCTAATGTCTACCGAGCTGCAGGAGCTGGGCCTGCCGTTCGAGGCACCCCAGAGCAGCCATCCACCACCAAAGATCGACTTCCCGAATGGGTCGGCTTCCGGCGTGTCCGGAATCCAATTCAGCGGCTCGATTATGAGTCGCCGGGGAAAATGGTCTAAAGTGGTGGAGCGCCGAAAGGCAAAGGCCCTCCAACGGCCGCCGGAAACTGAATCCGAACCGGAAACGGAACGGAAAACGGATCTGGTAAGGTTGGAAACACGAAATACCGAAGGGAAGCGCCCGGAGGAAAGCCCCAGAGAGTGTCTCTGCGGGTGAGTACAAAGGAAGCGTCCGTTCCTTGAGAACTCAACAGCGTGCCAAAAATCAACGCCAGATTAGT
>NZ_LIYH01000010.1:0-175781 GCF_001905885.1 Streptomyces sp. CB03234
CTAGAGCGTGTCTCTTTGACCCGGTAGTCAGTTGATCGGATGTGTCTGTCCGCTTAGTGATCACTGACGCGATGTGGGACCGGATCGAGCCGCTGATGCCGGCCGATCCGGTCCGCGGCCGGCGATGGGCCGACCACCGCCGCACCCTTGAGGCCATCGCGTGGAAGTACCGCACCTGCTCGCCCTGGCGGGACCTGCCGGACGAGCTGGGACCGTTTCAGACCGCCCACAAGCGACTGATCAGGTGGGCCGTCGACGGCACCTGGGAACGGATCCTGGCCGCGCTGCTGGCAGCGGCCGACGACGCTGACGACATCGGCTGGACCGTATCGGTGGACTCCACCGTCTGCCGTGCCCACCAGCACGCCGCTGGCGCCAGGAAAAGGGGGCGTCGAGCCGGGCCGAACCTGCCGACCATGCGCTCGGACGGTCCCGCGGCGGCCTGAGCACGAAGGTCCACCTCGCCAGTGACAGCAGTGCACGGCCTCTGGCTCTCCGCGTCACCGGAGGCCAGGCGGGTGATGCCCCGGCTTTCGAGACCGTCATGGCGGGTATCCGCGTTCCGCGCACCGGTCCCGGGAGACCGAGGACTCGGCCGGAGGCCGTGCTAGCTGACCGCGCGTACTCATCCCGCGCGATCCGAAAGCACCTCCGCCGCCGCGGGATCCGGGCTGTCATTCCTCAGCCATCCGACCAGGTCGGCCACCGTCTGAGGCGAGGCCGCACCGGCGGGCGCCCGCCCGCCTTCGATGCCGAGGCATACAAGCAACGCAACGCGGTCGAGCGATGCATCAACCGGTTCAAGCAATGGCGCGGCCTGGCCATGCGAACGGACAAGCTCGCCATCGCCTACCAGGCCGCACTCCACCTCGCCGCCATCCTTGTCTGGGCCCGGCGATAGCCCGTCCCCATGGCATTCAGCTGCGGGGATGCTTCACTTGCTGGACAACTGAGACTGTCGGGGAGGGTGTGTGGAAGAGCCAGGATTCCGAGTGCTGCTAACGGGACCAGGAGACAGGAAGACGGAGGCGCTCCGCGCGATCCGAACGATCACCGGCCTCAGCCTCTGGGACAGCAAGCTCCTGCTGGACAGTGCGCCCGTAGCGATCACAGAACCCGACTGGCTCGAAGCCGCCCAGAACGCGGCCGGTGTCCTTGAGGCCGCAGGTGCCCACGCAACAGTGCTCTGCGACTGGTGCGACCGCACCATCACGCGAGTGGCCAGCCCGGTTGACCCGGCCCCGTGTAGTGGGCCGTGGCCTCCCGAGACCTGTCGGGCGAGTTGCCCACCGGCAACGGACTGGGTGCGGCCACTGCTGACGGACTCAGAGCCAGATCTGAGAGACACGCTCTAGGCGTCCGGCTCGGGCCGGGCGTGCAAGGAAGGAACCCATGCAGCTCCACCTCGCTGTACCTGTTGTTCTCCTGGCGTTGCTCCTTGCAGCTTCCGGCGTGGCGGCGGTTTCCCGTGGCTGGGTGCTCCCCACGAACCGACGGCAGGTCCGCCGCCCTCGTCTCTACGGGACGGGCCAGCTGATACTTGCCCTCGCCTTGTGCTTGCAGGTGGTCCCGTTGCTGGTGCTCAGGCACTCCGGCATTCGTCAGTTGGGGACTCTCTTTGGCAACGTGCTCCTGCTGACCGGCATCATGGTGATGATGGCGAGCCATCGCACGGGCCGTGATCGGCAGGGCGGCACGCTCTGAGGAGGACGGGCGCGGACCGGGGGACGTACGCGGCCTCCCGTGCCGTGGCATGCGGTCTGCCCCCGCTGTCCCCCACTGTCAAAGATTCTGGTTCGGCCAGTCCAGCAGCCGGGCACCGATGACGGCGGTCTGGAGCGTGTAGCGGTGGACGGGGTCGCCGGGGTCGGCGCCGGTCAGCTTGTGAATGCGCTCCAGCCGGTACGTCGTCGCCCGCACACTCAGGGAGAGCCGCCGGGCCGCCTCGGCAGCCACGCAGCCGGTGTCGAAATACGCGGTGAGCGTGTCGATCAGCGGCTGCGCGCCGCCGCGGGCCTGCTGGAGCGGACCCAGGACGCTGCGCACGAGATCGGCCATGGCCTGCCGATCACGTGTGAGGACGGGGTACACCAGAAGGTCAGCCGCGTGCAGCACGGGCTCCTCCAGGTGCATGCGGGTAGCGAGGTCCAGGGCGTTGAGCGCCTCCTCGTAGGACTGGACGACGCCGCCGACGCTCGGATGGGGGCGGCCGATGGCGACCCGGCCGCCGTCGGTGGCGGCGTACGCCTGCTTGGCGAAGAAGGTCAGCACGTCGGACTGGTCACCCGGCGCGATGCAGATCAGCCGGCCGTTCTTCGTGGTCAGAAGGATCCGGCGGTCGCCGAAGCGGGTCATGAGGGACACCTCGACGCTCCGGGTGACCGCGTAGCCGTCGTCGTACGGCTCTGGGCCCTGAGCCACGGCCACCGCGTAAGCGTGGGACAGCAACAAACCGAAGCGCTCGGCCTGTTCGGCAAGGCGGCCGAGGTCGCTGCGCCCGTGGAGCAGGTCGTCGATGAACTCCCGCCGGGCCGCCTCCTGCCGCCGTACCGCGAGCCGCTGCGCCCGCTCGTGGCCTTCCGCGAAGGCGTCCACGGCCTGCTCCACGGCCGGCAGCAGGTGGTCGGCGGCCGCTCCGCGCAGCTGCGCGCGCACGTCCTGGGCGGCGGCGAGGTGCGCACGCACCAGAAGGCGCAATCCGATGCCGGCCTCTGCGGCGCGCTCCCCTTGAGCCCGCAGCGCCTCCAGCTCGTCGCGGGCAAGCCGCCTGCCCGTGGCGCAGGAAGCGGCAAGTATCTGGGCATACCCCGCCAGATACTCCTCGACTGTGTCCTGTTCCGCCATGACCCCTCCCCGTTCTTGACGCGCCGATGACGCCTTTCTGACGCGTGGACGTCAAGGGTGGCATGCCGGGTCGGAAGGGCTGCCACCGGCATCCAGGAGCTCCAGAGATTGCCGGTGGGCGGCAATGCGAACGCGCGTGCCGCACTGCCACCATGCACCCGCCGAGGCCAAGGACCCACAAAGCTCACCACCAGCATGGAGACCACCTGCTCACGCCCGCCCGCGCGCGGCACCGGACCGACGAACAGACACCGCCCCGCCGGTCGGAGACCGCAGCTGCGTACGTCCGCGCGAGGTCTTCGGCGACGCGGTGACGACAACATCGGCCGGGCGACCGCCGCGCGCGGCGTGGAAGCGAAGCCGGAGCGGCGGTTTGGCTACTGCTCCTGGAAGTCGACGCCGACACCCCGTCCAGGTGGTCTGCCGGCAACCGCCGCCCCGTGCAACAGCCGCGGCCAGTTCTCTCGACCACCGACCGAAGGTAGTGCTGTGTCCGTACCTCACTCGCCGTACCCGCACCAGCATCCCGTACCTGCTCCAGCGACCCTGAACGCCTTCGCGGTCGCTGCGTTGGTGACGTCCTTGCTGTGCCTTGCTCCGCTGGGCGTGGTCTTCGGGATCGTCGCGCTTGTACAGATATCCCGGAGGGCGCAGCGGGGCAAAGGGCTCGCGGTGGCCGGTGTCGCCGTCTCCGGGGCGGTGCTGCTGCTTCTGGGCATCGCCGCCGCGGTGGTCGACGTCAGGGTGTGGGCGCCTCCCGCCCGAGGCGCGGACGGCGAGGTCGTGAAGCCCGGCTGGACCACGTTCCACTCCATCGGGTCGGGCGACTGCTTCACCCCGCGGTCCGGCCTCCCAGGACGGGACGGACCACCGACACCCGGCACGGACGTGCGGCTCCTGCCGTGCGACGCACCGCACCGAGCAGAGGCTTACGCCACCTTCCGGCTGCCTGAGCAGGACCGGGCCCCTGGCCGGGACGAGGTCGTGGCGATCGCCCGGCCGCAGTGCGCGAAGTTCTTCCTCGATTACACGGCCGACCCCATCGCATTCGGTCCTTTGCAGACGTACTTCTTCCACCCGGACGAGCGGGGTTGGGCCGCCGGGCAGCGCCGCGTCCTGTGCTGGGTGGCCCGCCCGGGGAACGCCCTGCTCGACTCCTCGGTACGGCTGGACGCTGCCGGCCTGGACGCTGCCCAGGCGGACTACCTCATGGCGTTGAAGCCGCTGAACAGCGAAGGTGTGCTCCGCCCGGCCAAGAGTCCCCGGGACGACCTCGCCGACGCCAGAGCATGGGCCGCGCGCATGGCCGAGGCGCAGGCCGAGACGGTACGGCACCTGGAGGGCGTCGAGCTGCCCGGCGGAGCGGAGCAGGCGAAGGCGCGGCTGGTGGCGGAATTGAAAGCGGGGGTTCCGTTCTGGCTGCAGGCGGCCAAGGCCCCGGACGCGACGTCCTTCCTCGGACATCTCCGCTCGGTGGACAACCACTCCGGAAACGCGCACACCCGGCGGATCCGCGCTCTGCTGGATCTCCCCACGCCGACCGCACTGCCGCCGCAGCCCAGTACCTGATGGCGCTGGCCCGGCGAGCCGTCGTCAGGACGGCAGGCGCGCGGCGTCGTACTGCTTGCGCCACTTGTCGATGAGCGCGGTCATTTCGCGCTGCATGAAGGCGTAGAAGTTCTGCATCTCGTCGAGTCGGCGACCGGCCGTGCTGTCCCTCCCCGCCGCCTTGATGCCCTCGGCCGCGGCGTCACCCATGGTGGCGAGCAGGGCGTTCTGATTGCTCATCAAGGTGGCCCACGCGTGCTCCCGGAACCGGTAGTGATCGCGGCGGCTGCCGGGGGCGGGGACGCGCTCGATCATGCCGGTCGGGACGAGCTGCTTGACCGCGCCGGAGACCGCGCCGGAGCTGATCTGGAGCACCTCGCAGAGATCGGCCGCAGTCATGGTGTCGTCCTGGCTGAAGAGGAGGGCGGTCATCACGCGGGCGGTGGTCTTCCGCATCCCACCCTGGGCCAGGGTGAGCGCCAGTTTCTCGGCGGCCTCGCGCAGCTGTCCGTCCGTATGGTCCATGACTCCTACGGCTCCCGCCGCGGTCTGACCGGCCTGACCCTGGACGTCCGGGCCGGCGAGGTCTTCGGCTTCCTCGGCCCCAACGGCGCGGGCAAGTCCACCACCATCCGCCTGCTTCTCGACCTGATCCGCCCCACCAGCGGAACCGCCACCGTCCTCGGTTTGGAGCCCCGCGCCGATGGCCTCGCGCTGCGCGGCAGGATCGGCTACCTGGCCGGAGACTTCGTCTGCGACGGCCGCCAGAAGGTACGCAGCTACCTGCGGTTCCTCGCCGCGCTGCGTGGCGGCGTCCCGCAACAACGCGTCGATGACCTCGCCGACCGGCTCGGACTGGATCAGAACGCATGGATCAAGAAGCTGTCCAAGGGCAATCGTCAGAAAGTCGGCCTGGTGCAGGCGTTCATGCACCGGCCCGAGCTGCTGGTGCTGGACGAACCCACGTCGGGGCTTGATCCGCTGGTCCAGCAGACGTTCCTCGACCTGGTCGCCGAGGCGGCCGCCGACGGCCGGACGGTCTTCATGTCCAGCCACATCATGAGCGAGGTCGAGGCGGTGGCCGACCGGGTCGGCATCATCCGCGACGGCCGTCTCGTCGCTCTCGACACCGTGGCCGACCTGCGCGCCGGAGCCGTACGGAACATCGAGGTCACCTTCTCCGCACCGGTGCCCCGGACCGCTTTCGCGGGCCTGCCCGGCGCCGACCGGCTATGCCTCGACACCGCGGGAACAACCCTGAGCGGCCAGGTCACCGGCAGCCCGGACGCTCTGATCAAAGCCCTGGCCGGCTACACCGTCACCGGCTTGCGCGCCACCGAGCCCGCCCTCGAAGAGCTCTTCCACTCCTACTACTAGGGCGCCGAAGCCGCCCCGCGTACCGCGCCCGTCCGAGCCGCGTGAGAAAGGCCGCCACCATGAACACCGCCGTCTTCACCAAGTCCCTGGCCGACAGCCGTCGCAGCCTCGCCGGATGGGCGCTGGGGACAGCAGCCGTCGGCATGACGTACGCCAGCACCTACCCCTCGCAGCGGGAACACGGCAAGCCTCCCCGAGGCGATGCGCGAAGCCCTGCACATCGACGCCACCGCCGCCGGCTATCTGCACGCCGGCGTCTTCGGCGTGATCCTTCCGCTGCTCGCCACGGTCTACGGGGTCGTGGTCGGCTCCCGCGCCATCGCGACCGAGGAGGAGTCCGGACAGCTGGACCTGCTCCTGGCCCATCCCCTCACCCGCGCCCGGCTCGCGTGGCAGCGCTTCGCGGCCCTGGCCGCCGGAGCAGCGGTGGTCTTTCTCCTCGTCTGGCCGGCCCTGCTCGCCATCCGCGACAGTGCCCAGCTCACCAGCATCACGCCCACCGAATTCCTCGCCCAATGCCTGAACCTGGCCCTGCTCGCCATCACCTTCGGGGCACTCGCCCTCGGCATCGGCGCCGCCGGAGGCCGCCGTGCCGTCGTCCTGGCGACCGGCGCGGCCATCGGTGTCCTGGCGTACACCGCCAACACGTTCGCCGCGCAGCTCGGCGCCGACTGGATCGCGTACCTGTCCCCCTTCCACTACTACATCGGCGGCGAACCGCTGAAGAACGGCTTCCAGTGGGCCGACGCGACGGTTCTCGCCGCCGGTGCCGCCGTCATCGTCAGCGCGAGCATCCTTCGCTTCAACCGTCGGGACCTCGGCTGACCACGCACGTTCCTTACGAGGACCGTGGGACGGCCCCGACAAGGATCACGTCGAAATGCACTTCTCCCAGGTAGGGTGACGACCTCTGGGCGGTTGACGCGGCCAACGGCGGCGGATGACACAGCACGTAAGACAGGGACAGGGAAGGCCGACCGCGGTGGCAGGACGCGCGACACGGGTGTGGAAGTCGGTGTTCACCGCTCACCCGGCCCGTACGGTCGTGATGGCCTTCGCCACCGTGATCCTCATCGGAACCGGCCTGCTGTCCTTGCCCGTGTCCTCCGAGGAGAGTGGCGCGACGGACGTCGTGACCTCGTTGTTCACCTCGACCTCGGCCGTCTGCGTCACCGGCCTCGCGGTGGTCGACACCGGTACGTACTGGAGCGGCTTCGGCGAGGGCGTCATCCTCGCGCTGATCCAGGTCGGCGGCTTCGGCATCATGACGATGGCCTCGCTCCTCGGCCTGCTGGTCTCGGGGAAACTCCGGCTGCGGATGCAGCTGACCGCCGCGGCCGAGACCAAGAGCCTGGGCATCGGAGACGTACGCCGGGTACTGCTGGGAGTCGCCGGCACCACCCTCGCCGTTGAACTCGCCGTCGGTGCCCTCCTCGCGCTGCGCTTCCGCTACGGGTACGGAGAATCCATCGGCCAAGCGGTGTATCTGGGCTTCTTCCACGCGGTGTCGGCGTTCAACAACGCCGGCTTCGGACTGCACGCCGACAGCCTCACCCGATACGCCCAGGACCCGTGGGTGACGCTCCCCATCGCGGCGGCCGTCATCCTCGGAGGCATCGGCTTCCCGGTGCTGCTGGAGCTGCTGCGTCATCGCCGGCGGCGGCGTACCACCGGCCGTCGGAGCTGGTCACTGCACACCAAGCTGACGCTGATCACCACGGCGGTCCTGCTCGTGACCGGCATGGTGCTGACATGTCTGCTGGAGTGGGGCAACCCGGGCACGCTGGGCCCCTTCGGCTGGGGCCACAAGCTGATGAACGGCTTCTTCCACTCCGCGATGAGCCGTACCGCCGGCTTCAATTCCCTCGACATCGGTGCGATGGAAGCCTCGACGCTGCTGACGACCTGCGTGCTGATGTTCATCGGCGGTGGCAGCGCCGGCACCGCCGGCGGCATCAAGGTCACGACCTTCGCCGTCCTCGCCGCCGCGATCGTTGCCGAGGTACGGGGCGAACCCAACTCCGCCATACTGGGCCGACGCCTGGAACCGCACGTCCTGCGCCAGGCCCTGACCGTGGCGCTGCTCGGCGTGGGACTGGTGATGGCGGCCACGTTGGTGCTGCTGACAATCGTCAAAGCGCCGTTCGAGGCCGTGCTGTTCGAGGCGGTGTCCGCCTTCGCGACCGTCGGGCTGTCGACCGGGATCACGGCGGACGTGCCGGTGTCCGGGCAGCTGGTTCTCATCCTGCTGATGTTCGTCGGCCGACTTGGGCCGGTCACCTTGGTCTCGGCGCTCGCCCTGCGTGAACGTACCCGCCGCTACCAGCTACCCGAGGAGCGACCTGTCATTGGGTGACTATCTGAACGCACTGCGCCGTCGCCGCCGCACGCGGCTTGCCGAGCAGCCCCCCGAGGCGAGCGACCAGCGGGTCGCCGTGATCGGCCTGGGCCGGTTCGGCAGCTCGCTGGCCCACGAGCTGACCCGGCGCGGCTGGGACGTCCTGGGCATCGACACCGACACAAGGCTCGTCCAGAGGCACAGCGACGCCCTCACCCATTCCGCCGTCGCCGACTGCACCGATCCGGAGGTGCTGCAGCAGCTCGGCGTGCACGAGTTCACGAGTGCGGTCGTCGGTATCGGCACCGATATCGAGGCGAGCATCCTCGTCACCTCCAACCTGCTCGAAGCGGGCGTGCCCAACATCTGGGCCAAGGCGATCAGCCGCCAGCACGGCCAGATCCTCGAACGTCTCGGCGCCCACCATGTCGTCCTGCCCGAGCACGAAATGGGTGAGCGAGTGGCCCACCTGGTGACCGGGCGGATGCTCGACTTCATTGAGTTCGACGATGACTACGCCCTGGTCAAGACGGTGGCACCGGCCATCGCCACCGGCGTGCCGCTCGGGGAGAGCAAGGTGCGCAGCAGGTACGGCGTGACCGTCGTCGGCATCAAGCGGTCGGGCCAGGACTTCACCTACGCCACCGCCGAAACGGTGGTCGAGAGGGACGACGTCCTCATCGTCACCGGCAAGACCCGTGCCGTGGAGGCTTTCGCCGAACTCAGCTGACAGCTGGGTCGTTCCGCCGGGCGTCAGTCCACGTGGACCCGTCAGACCAGCGCACCGACAACCGGCGCGGGCTACTGACCCGCCCGAGCGCCGTCGGCGGCTGAACGACAGGGACCGTCGGGGCAGGGCGGGCGGGCGCACCGGTGGCGTCCGCCCGCCGCCGGCCGTCACTGACTTGCGGGCACCGTGTCCTCGAAGGTCGTGCCTGCCGCCCGGTAGGCGGCGATCTTCGTGGCGACCTGGGCCGGAGTCAGTACCTGGTCCTTGACGTGCAGCACGTAGTCGACTTTCTGGTCGTAGGCGCGGGGAGTGGTGCTGGTCTGGCCCGCCAGGCCGATGAGCCATTGGTTGAAGTTGATGGACATCGGCCGTTCGGGCAGGTAGCGGGCGTCATGACGGCCGAACTCCTGCCCGTCGACGTAGTAGGTGATGTTGCTGTTGTCGATGGTGACGACGAGGTCGTGCCAGCCGGCGTAGCTGGTGCGTGACTCCGAGTGCTGGTTGACGGCCTCCCAGGGGTCGGGCCGGTAGGTCTCCCACGACGTGGCGTAGAGGATGTTGGCGGGCTCGCCCCAGCCGCCGTTGGGCAGGTACTCGAAGTCGTACTCGGCGTAGTCGTCCGCCATCGGGGCCTTGAGGTCGTTGATGGTGAAGAACGTCTGCACGACGCGGTCGCCGTCAGGGCCCGACTTCGGCGCGTCGGAGAAGCGCACCCGGGACGCGTAGGTCCCGTTCTTGAACTTCGTCGCCTTGGTGAGGACTTCGGTGTGCTTCGTTGACTCGGGCGTGCCGGCTGTCGAGGTCTCCAGGTTCATGATCGAGTTGGTCCCCTCCTTGGCGAAGGTGACGTTCTGCGCCGCCCAGGTCGCGCCCAGCACCCCTGGCCCGCCCGCGTTGGACCGCACGCTCCAGCCGTGCGCGCCGATCGCCGGATCGGTGTGCGAGGTGTAGTTGAAGTCGTCGAAGAGCGTGGCGCCCCCGGTCGGCGGATCGGTCGGGTCCGGACCGGGCCCCGGGTCGTTGCCCTCGGGCGCCGTGCCCCACACCGGCGTACCGCCGACACTGGCGGTGACCTTGGACCAGTTGCCGTACGCCGTCTGGGCGGGCCCGAAGGAGTAGTCGTCGTTCTGGTTCAGCGGCTGCCAGTTGGAGCGGTGGAAGCGCAGCTGCATGTCACCGGTGTCCGCGCCGGGCGCGAGAGTGCCGGCGCCGGCCGTGAAACCGATCTCCAGGTAGCGGTCGGCGGTGGCGGTCGGCCGGGCCAGGGTGCCGAAGGTGCCGGTGATGTTGGCGCAGCCCTTGACCGCCCAGGAACAGGCGAAGGTGTACGAGGCGCCGGCGTCGGCCTTGAAGTAGTACCGGATCTTGACCTGGCTCAGGGAGACCGGGGCGCTGCCGGTGTTGACGGCCTTGAACCAGGGCTCGGCCTGGTCGCTGCCGGCGGAGCTCTGCCGGTACTGGACTGTCAGTGACTCGCCGGCGGCGGCAGCGGGCGCCGCCGACAGGGTGGCGCAGCCGAGGCCGGCCACGAGGGCGGCGGCCAGGGCCGCGCGTATCCGTGTGGTGCGCGCTCTCTTGCTCGTGCTTGTGCTGGTCACCTGGTGGTCCTCTCAGGACGAAGGATCGCGGAGGGGCGGCTCGGCACTCCGAGAGCGTCGAGCCGGGTTCGGTGGTGGTGCAGCCGGGCCTGGAATCCGGGCCAGTCGCGGCCGCCGGACCAGGCGGTGTCGGCCAGTGCGCACAGCCGGGGGAAGGCGAGGTACTCGGCGTGCGCCGCGGTGGTGACGTACTCGGTCCACAGCTGCGCCTGGGTGCCCAGCACCCGAGCGGCGGCTGCCGCCTCCCAGTGGGCGGGGGCGGGTTCGGTGGCGTACACGGCCGGCAGGTCGACTGCGTCGCCCGCCTGGCCGGGCGGTTCGTCGGGGTGGGCGGACTGCGGGTAGTCGAGGTATGTGGAGCGGTGCGGCGCCATGATCACGGGCTGGCCGCGGCAGGCCGCCGCCAGCCCGTGTTCCTCGTCGCGCCACGCCAGGACGGCGAAGGACTCGGGCAGGTCGCGACCGGTCTCGGTCCATCCAAGCGGCCGCCTCCCGCGCCCGGTCAGGAAGTTCCCGATACGCTCCATGAACCACCCGTGGAGTGCGTCGGGGCCGTCCAGCCCTTCCTGGGCCACGCGCCGCAGGGCGGTGGGGGAGCGGTGCCATTCGGTGGTCGGGCACTCGTCGCCACCGACGTGGATGTAGGGCGAGGGGAAGAGGTCCATGACCTCGTCCAGTACGTCGCGGCAGAAGACGAGGACCTCGTCGGTGACGCCGAGGACGGTGTCGCACACCCCCCAGCTCTTCCACACGTCCAGTCGCCGCTCGGGGAAGTTGCCGAGGTGCGGGTAGGCCGCCAGGGCGGCACGCGCGTGGCCCGGCATCTCGATCTCCGGTACGACGGTGACGCCCCGCTCGGCGGCGTACGCCACCAGATCGCGCAACTCCTCTCGGCTGTACGCGCCGCCGTGCGGCACCCCTGCGACCTCCGTGAGCCTGGGGTACGCCGCGACGGGCATCCGCCAGCCCTGGTCGTCCGTCAGGTGCAGGTGCAGCACGTTGAGTTTGTGCAGGGCGAGCAGGTCGGTGAAGCGCCGCAGGAAGGAGACGGGCTGGAAGTGGCGGGCCACGTCGAGCATCGCGCCGCGCCAGGCGTACCGGGGCACGTCCGTGATCCGGACACCGGGGATGGACCACCGCACCCCGCGTACCGGTTCCGGCCCGAGGGCGGCGACGGGCAGGAGCTGCCGGATGGTCTGGACACCGTGACGCAGCCCGGCGGCGCCCGCGGCGCGCAGCAGCACGGCTTCGTCGCTGACGGTCAGGCCGTAGCCTTCCGCGCCGAGGCCGGTGAGGCCGGGGTCGAGGACGATGACGATCCGGCCGTCCGGGGCGAGGGGCAGTGGCAGACCGGTCGCGGGGGCCAGCAGCGTACGCAGCAGAGCGGCGGCGGGCCCGGCCCCTGGGGTGACGCGGATCGCCGTGGTGTCGTCGAGGGTGAAAACCCCGGCGGACCTGCTGAGTTCGGAGGGGGCGGGGACGAGCCCGGGGTCTGTGGTCGGTGGGAACACGGTGCCTCCTATCCCTTGACCGCGCCGCCGGCCAAGCCGGTGGTGACCCGGCGCTGGAGCACCAGGAAGACGATGAGGACGGGCAGCGCGAAGAGTGTGGAGGCGGCCATGGTGGCGCCCCAGTCGGTGCCGAAGACGTTCGAGAACGAGGAGAGCCAGACCGGGAGGGTGCGGTCGTCCTGGTTCTTGATGATCAGCATGTTGGCGAAGGCGAACTCGTTCCAGGCGGTGATGAACCCGAAGAGCGAGGTGGCGAGCAGACCGGGCGCGAGGAGGGGGAATGTGACCCTGCGGAACGCGGCCGCGCGGGTGCAGCCGTCCACCTGGGCGGCTTCCTCCAGTTCCTTGGGTATGGCAGTGAGGAAGCTTCGCAGGGTGACGATGGTGAACGGCAGGGTGATCATGAAGTAGACGAGGGTGAGGGTGGCGAGCCGGTCGAGCATGTCGGTGTCGCGTGCGATGACGTACATGGGGATGAGAAGCGCCTCCCAGGGCGCGACCTGCGCGATGAACACCATCAGGACGAAGCCGCGGCGGCCCTTCCAGCGCAACCGCGCCACCGCGAAGGCCGAGCCGAGGGCGACCACGAGGGCCAGCAGCACACAGCCGGCCGTGACGATGAGGCTGTTGCGCCAGAACGACCAGAACCCGTCGGCGTTCACCGCTGCGGAGAAGTGCTCCAGCGTCAGCGAGGTGGGCAGGAAGACGGGCGTCTCGGCCTGGATGTCCGGTGTGGGCTTGAAAGCGGTGAGGACCATCCAGTACACGGGGAAGACGCAGAGCACGAAGACGACCAGCGCGCCCGCGTTCAGGGGCAGCCGCCGCAGCATGCCGGAGGTGGATGCGGGGACGGGGCTCACAGCTCGGCCTCCTGCCGGAACATCTGACGGAAGTAGAGGATCAGCACGGCGATCAGGACGAGTACGGTGAGGGTCGCCGCGGCGGCCCCGAGGTCGTAGCGGTGCAGTGACCGGGCCACCTGGTAGGAGTAGACCGGCAGGGTGGTGGTCGCTCCGCCGGGCCCGCCCCCGGTGACGGCCCAGATCTGGGCGAAGCACCGGAAGACCCAGATGACTTCGAGGCTCAGGAGGAGTCCGAAGATCGGCCGGAGGAGAGGCAGGGTGATCGAGCGGAAGACGCGCCAGCCCCCGGCGCCGTCGATCCGGGCCGATTCGAAGAGCTCCGTGGGAACCGTGGTCAGTGCGGAGTGCAGGGTGATGGCGACGAACGGCACGGACTGCCATACGACGAGCAGCACCAGGACGGTGAAGGCCGCCGGCCCGTGCGCCAGCCAGGAGTAGTCCTGGAAGGAGTCGAACCCCAGCCGGACCAGCAGCCAGTTGACCACTCCCAGGCGGGAGGAGAAGAGCCACTGGAAGACGGTGGTCGTGGCGATGACGGGGCTGGCCCAGGCGAGCACCAGTCCGCTCAGGACCAGGGTCCGCATCCGCTTGCCCAGCCGCTGGAGCATCAGTGCGACGACCGTGCCGATCACCATGATGAGTACGACGTTGATCCCGGTCCACCACAGCGTGCGCCGGGCGACCTGCCAGAATTCACCGTCGCTCAGGATCTCCCGGTAGTTCTCCAGACCGGCGAAGCCCGCGCCTCCCCGGATCAGTTCGGCCATCCCGTAGTGCTGGAGCGAGATCAGCAGATTGCGGGCGAGGGGGTAGGCGAGCAGGAAGGCGATGCCGACGACCGTGGGTGCGATGAGCAGGTAGGGCCACAGGACGCCTGGAACGGCGCGTCGGCGTCCATCTGACGCGGAAACCGGTGCCGGGGCGGGCGCGGAGGGGGGAGCCGCCGCTGTTGCGGCCGGGCCGGATGCCGTGCCGGTGCGGGTGGCGGGGCGCGTCATGCTCTCTTCCCCGACCGGGCCCCGCTCATGAGTTGAGCGTCTTGCTGATGGCGTCGGAGGCGTCCTTCGCGGCCTTGCGCGGGTCGCTTCCGGTCAACACCGCGGTCATGTACTCCTTGATCGGGTTGGTGGCCTCGACGGCGGCCCACTGCGGGGAGTTGGGTGTCGCGCGCCCTTGCGCGGCCGCCGCGGCCATGGCGGCGGTGCCCTCGTCGTCCTCCAGGGCGTCGGCCAGCGACGTCCGGTTCGGTACGTAGCTCATGGTCTTGGCCAGATCCCTCTGCCACTTCTCGTCGGCGAGCGACTTGACCACTTGGTATGCCGCGTCGGGGTGCGCGGAGGCGGCGGGAATGATCAGATCCGAACCGCCGGTGAAGGTGGCTCCCGGTCTGCCCGCCGTGCGGCCGGGGATCGGGAAGAAGCCGAGCTTGCCCGCGAGGGCCGGGTTGGCCTGTTCCACGATCTTGGCACCGCCGGGAACGGCGATGATCTGGGCGACGTCCCCCTTGGCGAATACGTCCGTCTGCGGCGGCTTGGCCTCGTCGGAATCCTTGGGTCCCTTGCCCAGCGCCTGGAGCCGCTGGTAGAAATCCATGCCCCGGAGGGCTTCCGGGCTGTCGAGCGAGCCCTTCCACTGGTCACCGTTCTTCTCGGCGAGTTCTCCCCCCTCCTCCCAGATGAAGCCGGCGAGGGTGTACCAGTTCTGACCGGGCAGATAGATGCCCTGCGTCTTGCCCCGGTTCAGCTTTCCGGTGATCCGCAGCCACTCGTCACGGGTCCTGGGCGGGGAGGTGATCCCGGCCTTCGTGAAGAGGTCCTTGTTGTAGATCACGACGCGGTTGGCCGCGTACCAGGGGACGCCGTACTGCTTGCCGTCGATCTTCCCCGGCTCGGCGAGGCCGGGGAGCCAGTCACCGCCCCGCAGTTCCCCGACCTTGTCACTCAGGTCGAGGACGCCGCCGCTCTGCGCGTACTGCGCGACCTGGGTGTTGCCCACCTCGATCACGTCGGGGGCGTCCTTGCTCGCGAGCGCGGCGGTGATCTTCTCGCCGATTCCGTCCCATTCCTGTATCTGGATGTCCAGGACGGTGTCCTTGTGCTGCCGCTCGAAGTCCTGCTCGAATCGCTGGAGGTACGCGTCGGTGACGCTGTCCTTCATGATCCAGACGGTCAGTGTGTCGGGGCCGGCCGCCCGGTCGGAGCCGGACGAGGTGGTACTGCAGGCGGTGAGCGCACAAGCGGCCGCGAGTGCCGCGGCAGTGGGGATGAAGCGGATCTTCACTGGATTCACCTCGAGGGAGAGTTGACCAGTTGGTCAACTGGGCAACGATGTGGCTTGAAGGTGGCATAGACCAATGTGGGCGTCAACCCCCTGGGAAATACGGCTTTTTCGGTAGGCGGGGAAGGGGTGAGCACCTAAACTGCTGTTTACCACCAGACCAGTTGTGGGCGGCGAGGCAGAGAGGTCGGAGTCATGGAGAGCAACTCCTCAGGTGCCGTACTCAAGCGGGAGCGGGTCCGGGAGTTCCTCCTCGGCCTGATCGAGGTACGCAGTCCCGGCGACGCCATCCCCTCGGAACGCACGCTCAGCGCCGAACTGGGCGTCTCCCGGCCCACCCTGCGAGCCGCGGTCGACGAACTCGTCGCCACCGGGCAGCTCGTACGCGAACACGGCCGCGGCATGTTCGTCGCTCCCGCCAAGATCACCCAGGAACTGGTCTCCGACGACGCCGCCTTCGCCGTGCCCCGGGCCGGGGGCACCTGGTCCAGCAGGCTGCTGAGACTGGACACCATCCGTGCGGGCGCCCGCATCGGCCGCAAGCTGCGTATCTCCCCGGCTGCCGGGGTGGTCTACATCGCCCGGCTCCGGCTGGTCGATGGAACGCCGATCGCCATAGAACACCTTCACATCCCCGCCGACCTGGTCCCCTCCCTCAGCCCGCAGGAGCTGGAGGCCGGAGACCTGTACGACCACCTGCGCGAGCACCACCAGGTCCACGTCGACCAGGCGGTGCAGTCCATCGAGCCGACCGTCGTCAACGAGGCCGAAGCCGGCGTGCTCGACGTTCCGGTTCTCTCACCCGCCCTGCTGATCGAGCGCCTGACCACCGACACCGCCGGCCACCCGGTCGAGTACGTCCACTCGGTCTACCGGGGGGACCGCTACCGCATCGTCTCCCGGCTCGCCCTGGGCGTCACCGCCCCGCACGCACGTCCCGAGAGCCACCACCCGGGCATTCCGCCGGGCGACTTCGCGCACGGGGACATCATCACGTCGTCGACGACCGGAGACGCGCGCTGACCGGGCCGGGACGCTTCCTCCAGGTGGGCGCCTCAGCGCCCGCCAGCCCTCCCCCGGCAGAGTGGTCCAGGTCGACGTAACTGGTCGGTGCCGTCCGGCCTGGACGGGCGAACAGCACAGTGGGTGTCCGAGCGGAGAGGAGCATCTCCGGCAGGGGGGTCGTCGGCCAGGATCGACACCACCAGCACGCCGTCCGCGCTGCCCTGACGCACATAGCCGACCACCTGCCTTCCTGGCCGCCCCCGATGCGGCGAACAGCAGCACCGGGGGCATCGCGCGGGCTCGGAGGTACCCCACGACGCGGCTCACCACGCGCCCGAAGAACGGGTCGGCGAAAACCCGGGCGGCGAAGGCGTCCCCTGTGCTGGAGACGGGCCGGCCGACGGCGCCGAACCGCCCGCGGTCGGCGCGGCGGCGCTGGTGGTCATCATTGGCGGCTCATCGGCACCGGGACGTGGATCGACGTCGGCGGACAACCCCGAACCGAGCCGCGGCCCATCGACCATGGCGGCCGAGTGGTCGGTACACCATGACATCTGAGGGTGGTACGACTTGGCCGGCCGCCAGCATCCCGAGGTGTACCAGCACAACGACCCACGTCTGGCGGCGGGAGTCACCCCTCCAGATAGGCGAGCACGGCCAGGACACGACGGTGCCCCTCTAGGTCGGGTTCCAAGCCCAGCTTGGTGAAGACGTTGCGTACGTGCGTCTCGACGGTCTTGCCGCCCACCCCCAGGCGCCGGGTGATCGATTCGTTGGAGCGTCCTTCCGCCATGAGCGCAAGTACGTGGTGCTCTCGCCGGGTGAGCGTCTCCAGGGCGTTGATCGGGCGACGTCGTTCGAGGAGGCGGCGGACGACTTCCGGGTCGACGCAGGACTCGCCGTTGGCGATGCGTGTGAGCGCGTCGGCCAGCTCGTCGGGGTCGGCTATGCGGTCTTTGAGGAGGTAGCCGAAGCCGGCGGTGTCGCGGGACAGGAGCCGCATGGCGTTGCCGGTCTCGACGTACTGGGAGAGGAGCAGCACACCGGTCTCGGGGTGGCGGGAGCGTATGGCGGCGGCTGCTCGGATGCCCTCGTCGGTGTGGGTCGGGGGCATCCGGATGTCGATGACGGCGGCGTTCGGACGTAGTGCGGACACCAGGTCGAGGAGGTTGTCGGCGTTGCCGACCTGGGCGACGACCTCCAGGCCGGCCTCCTGCAGCAGCCGTACGATCCCTTCACGCAGGAGAACGGAATCCTCTGCCACGATCACGCGCACGGCAGCTCCGCTCGTAGCCGCGTACCGCTACCGGGCGGACTGGTTACCCGCAAGGTGCCGCCGGTAGCCGCGACGCGGTCGGCCAGGCCGCGCAGGCCGGTTCCGCCGGCCGCGTCGGCGCCGCCGACACCGTCGTCGACGACCTCGATCACCAGGCGGTCCGCCGTCTCGTCCGTTTCGCGTCGTACGGACACGCTGACTGCGTCGGCCTGGGAGTACTTCACCGCGTTGGCCAGCGCCTCGCAGATGACAAAGTAGGCCGTGGACTCCGTCAGCGGCGAATACCGTCCTGGGTCCACCATGACGAGCACCGGAATGTGTGCCTGCTGGGCGAGCGCTCTGACCGCCGCCGCGAGACCGTCGCGGGTGAGGACGGCGGGGTGGATGCCGCGGGCGAGGTCGCGCAGCTCTTGCAGTGCTTGCCGCACCGCCTGGTCGGCCTCCGCCACCGTGCGGCGCAGGGCCGGGTCGGGGGTTCGTTCGCCACCGCGGGACAGGCCGGCATCAAGCCTGCGCAGTGTCATCAGGGCGAAGACCAGCCGTGTCTGGGCACCGTCGTGGAGGTCGCGCTCCAGTCGCCTGCGCTCCTCGTCCGCGGCCTGCAGGAGCCGACGGCCGATGCCCGTGGGTTCCCGTGCCGTGGACCTCAGACACAGACGTACGGAGCTGCTGACGGCGAGCAGCAGTTTCTCGTCCTCCTCCAAGGAGGCGTCATGCACCAGCACCACCTTGGGTGTTCCGGCGGACTCGTCGACGACAGTAGTGCTCGTCCCGCTTCCCGGACGTGGCAGCGTGAGTGCCTGCCCGGACGGATCGACGTATGCCGGCCCCCGGCCAGTGCTCTGCTCGACGTCCGGAGACAGCAGGCCGAGACGCAGGGAGGGGTCTCCGAGCAGTCGTGCCAGAGTGTCCTGCAGCCGCTGGGGTGTCGGGTCCGCGCCGACCTCGATCACGAGATTGCCGATGTAGGCCCGGCGCAGTCGCATGCGCAGCAAGCTGGTCAGGAAGGCGATCGGCACCAGGATCTGGCTCGCGTCCGACGGCCAGGCCAGCACCGCGTCGGCGGTGTCCAAGGCCTCGGGGGCGAGGAGGTGGACGACCTCCCAGCCGACGAAGGCCGCGGCGATGGCGACCGCGACCCAGGCGGGCATCAGTACATGGCGCCGCGCCGGAGAGCTGATCCGCCAGCGACGGACCAGCGCACCGAGGCACAGGATGGTCAGCAGCGCCCCTGCCCACCGGTAGCCGAGATCCACCGCGTCGAACCAGCCCGGCTCCGCCTGGGTGAGCAGGAGATTGAGGTCCGGTCGGCAGTCCCGGCAGGAGAGGTAGGTGGCGTCCTTGTGGAGTGACGGGTCGTAGAGCGCGACCCGGGCCAGCCCACCGAAGGCCACCAGTGCGTAGCCGCTCGCCACCACGGCGCGGTCCAGAGCCGTGGCGAGCCGTCCTTCGGGGAAGGCGAGCAGAAGGTGCGCGAGGACGGCCAGGTTCAGCGCCTCGCCCCACACGCCGAGGGTGAACAGCAAGGGGATGCCGGTGCCTTGCAGGTTGCCGAGGAACCAGGTGAGCCCTTCGGCCAGCATGATGCGCCCGGTGCGGTTGGCGGGTCGCCGCCACCATGCGACCAGCCCGGCGCCCGCGTAGGACCATCCCACCGACAGATCGCGCGCGATGTCCGCCCCTGTCGCACCGGCGCGGCGGTACGCCCAGGCTCCGGAAATGCCTGCGACGAGTGCGGCCGTTGCCCAACACCACGGTGCCCAGCGGAAGTCCGTTTCCCCGCGACTCCTCTTCACGGTGGTGACCATAGGAGTGCGGTCACTGCGGACTGCGCCTTTCCGGCCAGGCGGCGGAAAGGCGGCTGCAGGGCCCTTCTGTACGGCGCGACGAATTCAGGGTCTGCCCTGATGCTGCGCTCCCGTGCTGGTCCATACCTTGTGTTTGCGACGCCGAGGGACGCAGCGGATCCGATGGGCTCAGGGCTGGGGACTCCTCGGCCTCTCGCGTCAGCTGACGGATGATTCCACTGATTTGTCATGTTGTCGGCCGCTTAAAAACAAGCCGAATCAAGTCGAATCAAATCGTCACGTCATTGGGGCGTTCATATCCATTGGACACCTACTGGTCAATGAGGGGATATACCCCGTGAAGGGGGCGGCCGCTGTCATCTCAGTCGGTTGACGAGAACCGGTGAATACCGGATCGATGGACGCGGTTGCACGTGTCCGTGATGACGAGGGGGATTGATGCAAGAAACGTTCTGGAGTCGGCGTCGAGTGATGGGGATGCTGGCCGCCGCGGCGGCCGCGGCTTCCTTACCTCTCGGGTGGACGCCGGTCGCACGTGCCGTCGACGACGGTGGCAGCGACGAGTTCGACCTGCCGGACACCCCGCGCGGCCGAGTGGTGCAAGCGTGGATGCTGGGCGGGAAGGCGACCAAGGCGGCGGCCGGATACGCCCTGACCGGCAGCGACACCGACATCTCGCTTTTCCTCTCCGAGACGCTGCCGAGCGTGGAAGCCGAGGACAATCGGGTCGCGATCATGGCCGTCTTGGCCGGCGGCGGCAAGGGAATGCAGCGCGACGCCGTAGCCGCCCTCAACGCCGGTGACGCGGCCATCGCCGCCTTCATCGACGCCGGATACGCCTCCGGGGTCAACGAGGACCTGCGGGTGGCGACCGCCGAGGTCCTCCACGAGGGCGGCACCGCCTTGACACGGGCCGCGAACGCGGCGCTCCAGGACGGCACCACCGACGCGCTGGAGCTGTTCCTGGCGCGGGACCAGCACACGGCCCGTGCCGAGGACCTGCGGGTCGAGGTCGCCACCAGCATGACCACTGCCGGTCCCGAGGTCCGCACATACGCTGAGCGGGCCCTGAACGGCGGCGACGGCGACGTGGAGTGGTTCCTCGACATCGGCCAGCACATCGCCCGGGCCCGGGACCAGGAGGCGTCCCGGATCGAGGAACTGGTCGCGGTGGTGGAGCGCGCGGGCCGACGGGCCCAGGCCCAGACCGATCTGGCGGCTGACGCGTCCGAGCGGGCCGTCGAGGCGGCGGGCAAGGCCAAGGACGCGGCCGAGAAAGCCGCCGTTGAGGCCAAGGAAGCACAGCAGGACGTGCGGAAGTCCGCCGCGGCGGCCCGGCGGGCACTGTCGGCGGCCAGGGGCGCCGCCGGGGCGGCGAACACCGCGATCCGGGCATCGAGGGTGGCGACGGAGGCCGCTCGGCACGCCTCGCAGGCGGCGACCGCGGCGCAGCACGCGGCGTCGGTGGCTGCCTCGGCGGCGTCCAGGGCCTATAACGCGGCGATCGAGGCGTCGAAGAACGCCACAGTGGCGGGGGCGGCCAAGAACGCCGCCGTGGCGGCCAGAAACGCGGCGGCCAAGGCCCGGGCCGCGGCCCTGGGCGCGGACCGGGTGGCCAAGGAGGCCGACCGGGCCAACGCCGCCGGCGGCAGGGCGGCGGCGGCCGCCCGGGGTGCCGCCGGCGCCGCCTCCGCGGCTGCGTCCGCCGCCGAGACGGCCGGTGCCGCCTCCGGCGAGGCCCGACAGCAGGCGATCGAGGCGCGCCGGCAGGCGGACATCGCAGCCGGGGCAGCCACTCAGGCCACGAATGCCGCAGCGAGAGCGAACACGCTCGCCGCGGTGTCCGCGACCGCCGCACGGGCGTCGAGGGACGCGGCGAACTCGGCTGCCGAACACGCCGAGCGCTCGGCGGCCGCGGCGGAGGAAGCCGTGAAGTACGCCGGCCAGGCCCGGGACTTCGCGAACAAGTCCACCGCGCACGCCGCCGAGGCGGTCAAGGCCGCCAACACCGCCACCAAAGCCGTCCAGGAAGCCACGGCCGTGGAGGCCAAGGCGCGGGAGGCGGAGGCGGCACGACTGGAGATCGAGCGGCAGGAAGGCATCGCCGAGGCTCGTGAACTGGCACGGATCGAGGACGAGGGATGGACCGCCCACGCCGGCCGCATCGCCCAGGTCCAGCAGATCAACAAGGAGATTCTCGATCTCGTCGCGCAGGCGGAGAAGGCCCTCGAGGACGGCGCGATGGACCTCGCCGCGTCAGCCGGCCGCAAGGCGGCCCTGGGGTTGCTGGAAGCCGCGGGGACCTTCACCCGGGAGGCCGCCCAGTTCGCCTTGGCGGGTACCGATGACGACGTCTTCGCGTGGATAGACCTGGATCGTTCGATCGCCCAGCACCAGGACGACCGGGAGACCGCTCTCTACATCGCACAGATCGCAGGCCCGGCGGTCGCCGAGGCGGCGGTGGCGGCCCTGGCCAGTGACACCGCCACGGCGGTGGGCGACTTCAACACCTCCGGCCGGATCCGCGCCTCGCAGGAGGACAACAGGCGGGCCATCCTGAAGATCATTCATGGAAATCCCGGGGCGGCGGTCTTGCGGGAGGCCCAGAAGGCGTTGAACGACGGAACCCCGGAAGCGCTGCAGAAGTTCCTCGACGAGATCTATCCGCAGGCCCTCAAGGAGGACGACCGGGTCGCCATCATGGCGACCATCCAGACAGGGGGCGCCTACACGAAGGCTCTCGGTGAGATCGCGATGGAGGGCCCCGCGTGGATGCGGCGGCAGTTCGTCGAGCGGGTCCGTCATTTCGCCGCCCAGCTCGACCTCGACACGGCCGCGCATGTGGCCGGCATGCGCGGGGCCATCGCGGGCGCCGCCCGGATCGCCCAGGAGGCCCAGCGGGACGCGGCCTACGCATCGCGGACCGCCGCCGTGGCCCGTAACGCGGCCGCTGAGGCCGAACGCTGGGCATCGGCCGCGAAGGCGTCCGCGGCGAATGCCGCGAATCTGGCGACCGAGGCCCGCAACCATGCCGATGTCGCGGACAAGGCGGCCGCCGAAGCCCGGGCATCGGCAGAGAAGGCCAGATCAGCCGCGACCGTGGCGCGGGCGGCCTCCCGAGCGGCGAATTACGCCGCCAACCGGGCCTTGGACGCGGCCGAGAACGCCCAGGCCTCCGCCGATCAGGCACGAGTGTCGGCCAGTCGGGCCCGCAAGTCGGCGCTGGACGCGGGCCGGAGCGCCAAGGAGGCGGCGGCCGCCGCGGCCGACGCGCGACGGATCGCCGTCGAGACACGCAAGGACGAACTGCGGGAGCAGGCCCGGCAAGCCGCACTGGAAGCCGCCCGCAATCGGGCGAACAACCACAACCCGGCCGACAGCCCGGACCATGATCAGGTCAAGAAGAAGGAGCACTGGTGGCAGAAGCCTGCCACCTGGGCGAAGGTCGCCGGCTGGGTGTCCACGGCCACCGGCGTCATCGCCACCGGGGCGGCGGTCGTCGCCGTGGCCTTCCCACCCGCTGCCCCCGTCGCGGGCGTGGTCGCCGGTGTCGCCGGCGGCATCTCCATCGTCACCGGCGGAGCCGAGGCAGCCCTGACGGGCCTCAAGCACGGCTTCACCAGCCGGAAGTTCGGCCGGGCCGTGGGGTCCTACGTCCTGTCCACCGTCACTCGCGGCGCCGGGAAACGAGTCAAGGACCTCTACGACCTCGCTGCCTGACGCCGCTTCTCCTCGAGGGAGGTGGTGGGGGCGGGACGATCGGTACCTCCTCCCGCCCCCACCTGCCCGCACCTCCTTGGAGGCGCCCCTCCGCGGCCCCGTACCCATTCCGACTCAAGGGATCTGTGTTCATGACGCTCCTGCGGCGTATCGCCGCCACCCTCGCGCTCGTGGCAGTCTGCTGCGCGACCCTGCTCGCCCTGACCGCCCGGACGCCCACCACCGACGCCCCACCGGCCACGGCTCCGGTGGCCGACGGACAGCCCGGCCACGTGGTGGAAACCTTCGACTATCCCGGCGCGGACAGGATCCGACAGGAACTGGGAATCGTCCTCAAGCGCGGCGACGGGCACATCGTGCTCGCCGACTGCGCCTCCGGCACCGGGCTGCTGGAGATCTGGGCCCGAGGCAAGAGCAAGATCTGCTTCCGTGCCACCGGCACCACCGGCCGGCTCACCCTCGAGATTCCCGCCGTCTACGCCATCAAGGGCGCCGCCGGTCACACCGCCGACGTGACCCTCACCGCAGCCGACAGCACACGGCAGGACATCGACGTGCCCAAGGACTCCTGGACCCCGGTTGGGGAATCCGCCGACCCCGCCGGCCGTGACTTCGCCCTTCTCGACATCCGTACCAGCCGATGACCGGAGAGACCCATCCCATGCGCACTCCCTTCCGCCGTGCCGGCGGAGCGGCACTGCTGACCGCCGCCCTGGCCCTCATACCCGCTCTGCCGGCACATGCCGTGACGGGCCCGGCCCAGTCCGACAGCACCTGGTCCTTCACGGCCCGCCTCGACATCGCGGACGGAGCACGGGCCTGCACGGGAGCCCTCATCGACCCCGAGTGGCTGCTGACCGCCGCCTCGTGCTTCCTCGACGACCCGGCCGGCACCGACAAGGTCACCGCCGGCGCCCCCCGGCAGGCGACCAAAGCCGTCATCGGCCGCACCGACCTGACCACCACCGCGGGCGTCGAGCGCACGGTGGTCCACCTCGTCCCCCGTGAGGACCGTGACCTGGTCCTGGCCCGCCTGTCCTTCCCGGTCTCCGACATCCCGCCGGCGCAGGTCGCGACGGCCCCCGCCGACGCCGGACAGCAGCTGACACTGACCGGTTACGGGCGGACCACCGACGAATGGGCTCCGGTGAAGGCCCATCACGGCACCTTCACCGCCACCGCACCCACCGGCGTGAACGTGCCGGTGACCGGGAACGCCGGAGCATCGATCTGCGCCGGTGACGCGGGCGCGCCGCTCTTCCAGTCCTCCGGCGACACCGCGAAGATCCTCGCCGTGGCGTCCCGCTCCGACCAGGGCGGCTGCTTCGGCATCGCCCCGGAGCAGACCTCCACCGCCGGCGTCGGAGCCCGCACCGACGACATCGCCGACTGGATCGGCGCCACCGTCACCGCCGGCCGCGGTCGCGTCGGTGTCGTCGACTTCAACGGTGACGGCATCGAGGACATCTCCATCGGCGACCCCAAGGCCACCGTCGCCGCAGTCGCCGAAGCCGGCGCGGTCAGAGTCGTGTACGGCGGAGGCAAAGGCACCGCCCAACTCGACCAGAGCGCCTCGTTCGTCCCCGGCGCTGCCGAGACGGGCGACCGTTTCGGACACGCGCTCACCACCGTCGACAACAACCAGGACGGCTACACCGACCTCGTGGTGGGCACCCCCTACGAGGACACCACCACCACAGTGACCGACGTCGGCACGGTCACCGTCATCTACGGGGCACCAGCCGGCCTCGGCAAGGGCCGGACCGCCGACAGCTACGTCCAGGGCGACGGCACCGGCGCCATCAAGGCGGCGAAGAAGGAGAAGGGAGACCTTCTCGGCGCCTCCCTCGCCGCCGGGCGAACCCGCGACGGCTCCCCGTACATCGTCATCGGATCCCCGGGCGACACCGTCGGCGGGAAGGCGAACGCAGGCACCGTCTTCTACCTGCGCGGTACCAACAGCGTGTCCATCGCCCAGGGCGCCGGCATGAGCGGCGGCCCCGAGGCAGGAGACAGAGTCGGGGCCTCGGTGGCCGCCGACGCCAACAACATCGCCATCGGCGCCCCCGGAGAGGACATCGACGCGATCGCCGACGCCGGGGCCGTCTGGGCCTTCGCCCACCCCGCCCAGGTCACCGGCCAACCCCTCGAGCGCGCCAACATCAACCAGAACCTCGACAACGTCTCCGGCGGTTCCGAAGCCGGCGATGTCCTGGGAGCCTCGGTGGCACTCGTCGAGGACGGCACCTCCGGCAACTCCATCCTCGCCGCAGGCGTCCCGGGCGAGTCCCTCACCGCCGGGAACGGCACGGTGGCCAAGAACGCCGGCGGCATCGTCACCTTCAACATCCCCAGGAGCGGTGCCTGGACGGAACGCCGGGTCATCACACAGGACTCCGAAGACGTAGTCGGCGGCATCGAGGCCGGTGACCGCTTCGGCGAAACCCTCCAGGCCATCAACCTCTCACCCAAAAACACCCCCACCTGGCAGACCCTCCAACTCGTCGTGGGAGCACCCGGCGAGGCCCAAGGCAGCGTCGCGGCCGCGGGCGCCGTCCACACCATCACCCTCGTAGGCGCCCCCGGCCCCCACAACGACGTCGTCTTCGCCGGATACAACGGACTGCCCGGCACCCCGACCGCCAATCACCGCATCGGTCAGTCCATCGCGGTCAGCGCCACCAGTGTCTACGTCGGCCTGCCCACAGCCGCCGGCGGCGGCGCGGCCTACGCCGTGCCGTGGCAGAACCTCACCTCCCACTCCGCCACCGGCACCGACCTCCCCGTCACCACCCACCAGCCGGGCAAGGGCGGCATCCCCGCGGGCGGCAAAGCCTTCGGATCCGCCATCCGCTGACCCTCGTCACCCCACCATGTCCGCCCGGGCGGCGCGGGGCGACGGCACTCACAGCCACGCCCCGCGCCGACCGGGCGCGTCCTCACGACCCGGAGAAAACCCGTCCGGTTGTTCTGGGGCGGGGATGGGGGTGGCCGCATGTGTTTGAGCAAGCCGTACGATGCCTGCCGTGGACGCCTCACACGACAACTTGCGCTGCGGGCTCTGTGGGCAGGTTATGGATGCCCAGCACGAGCAGAACCACGAGGAACCGGTGGTCAGCGCCGGCAGGAGCGTGGAGTACGTAGTTGTCGAACTGCGCGGAGCAACTGCTCATTGTCAAGCCGTCGATGCCCCCTCTCGGATATCCAGGACCGGGGCCGCCGGGCTGGCGGAGCAATTGGGGATTGACCTGCCCAATCTTCTTGGCTGCCACTACACGTGCTGGGAGACGCCTGGCGAATACGGTGTCTTCCGGAGTGGCTTCGAGCTGCTCTGGTGACAGTGCGCCGGACCGTTTCCGTTGGATCATCTGATCGTTGACTGATGTGTGTCGTTGAGTGACACGCAGTGGGCGCGGATCGAGCCGTTGCTGCCAGACCGGACGCCGAGACGCGGCGGTCGGTGGCGGGATCACCGGCAGGTGATCGACGCAATCGCGTTCAAGTACCGCACCGGAACACCGTGGATGGACCTGCCTGATCACTTCGGGTCGTGGAAAGGCGTTCACAACCGGCTTCGGAAGTGGGCGGCCGACGGGACCTGGGAACGCGTTCTGACAGCTCTGCTCGCCCAGGCCGACGCCGAAGGCGACATCGACTGGGTTGTCTCCGTCGACTCCACCATCGTCCGGGCCCACCAGCACGCTGCCGGGGCCCGTCAAAAGGGGCCCCGGTCGACGAGCCGACCGACCATGCTCTTGGGCGCTCACGCGGCGGACTAACCACCAAGATCCACATCGCAGCGGGCAGCCGCTGTCGGCCTCTGGCTTTCGTCATCACGCCAGGCCAGTTTGGCGACGCTGGTCAGCCTTTGAATGGGGCTCGATGCTCTGCTACGCAATGACGGAGCGGCTACGTAGGGGGAGCCCGTGAATGCGACATGTCGTCGCTCTTGCCACAGTCCTTCAGGTGGGGGCGGCCCGGTGGTCCCCCAGAGCGCATGGGGACATCGGGCCTAACATGCGCACCCGCTACCGGCGCGAGCCACTGAGGACGCCAGGCCGTGTATCGAGAGTGGCTGGTAGGGGGCTGTGGGGCATGTTCGGGAACCCGGTCGCCGGCTGTATCGCGAACCTGCCATGGTATCCGTCATGGATTCTGAGCCGCGTACCGATCTCGCTCGTCACCATGACCCGGGGGTCCCGTTGGCTCGGTTCGCGGGTCAGATACTTGTGGTCTGTCCGCGATGCGAAGGCCGTGCCCTCGTGGTTCCCCGGCCAGGAATTTCTGATCTCAAGTACTTCAGCGAGCTCTTGTTCCAGCCGCGTCGTCTGGCTTGTGGAGGGTGTGGTGCCATCGCCGACTGGACCCCTGAGGTGTGGGGAGCTGGGCTGGTTGGCGCGGTGCTGGGTGGTAGTGAGGATCCGTTTTTCCAGCGGCCTCTGTGGCTGCAGACCCGTTGTGTCGGTCAGATCTTGTGGGCCTACAACGAGGAGCACGTCGCCGAGCTGTCCGCCTACGTCGCTGCGCAATTGCGAGAGCGTGACGGCGTACGGCCGACGAGGGCGATGTTCGCTCGGTTGTCGGCGTGGATGAAGAGGTCGGACAATCGCTCGGAAGTGCTGGCCGGCCTGGAAACACTTCGGGAACTGGCCAAACGGACGGCACCTGCCGACCGCTCTGATGTCGCGCACGGGCGCGGTGACCGCCCACGAGCGCACAGGAGTATGTACTTCCGGGGCGGCCCCTATGACTCCTGAAAGCCCGGTCACCACCATTTTTACCCAAGAAGCTGTTCCCGGCGCTGTACGTGGACCCGCTGAACCTCATTCCAGCGTGTGCCGACTGTAATCACACCGAAGGAGAAAGGGCGCCGTCGAGTCCGGAGACGACGTTCCTGCACCCCCACCTGGACCGAATAGACCAGGACCGCTCGTTAGACGCGCGAGTTGGACAGCAGGAAAGCGGACGATGCCAGCGGAACGGCGGAGCCCCCGCGGAGCGGGCGGGGCAGCCCGGCGAGGCCGGCGGCACGGCGGCAACGGGGCGGGCCGCCCCGCGGTGGCGCAAAGGCCGTGACCTCTCGTTCCATCACGGCTGTCGGCGGCTCCAGGGAGGCACCCTCCACCACCGGCTCCGAGGCTCGTATGCGACACAGCTTTGAGCCACCCCGCAAGGGACCTCGCCGTTCGCAAACTGCCAACGCCTTGCCGGTCCCGTTATTTGGACCAGCAGGGCGGTTCGTTGTTGTCAGTCCCGGCGGGCACCCTGGACGATCTGGTCGATGACGGCTGCGGCCCGCTCCGGGTCTTCCTTCAGCCACCTGTCGAGGTGGTCCTGGACGGCCTGTCCGACACAGTCGTGCACTTCGGAGTTGCCCAGCACGCCGCGCGTGGAGCCCTCGAACTCGGGACGGTCCAGCTTCACCGACACGACCGCCGTCAGGCCCTCGCCGATCCGATCGGCGCCAATGTCGGGGTCCATAGGTGTCAGCACCCCCTGCTCCCGCGCGTACGCGGTGACCGCGGCCGCCATCCCGTTGCGGAAGCCCACCGCGTGCGTACCGCCGACGGTGGGCCGACTGTTGGCGAAACTCCGCACCCGCTCCCCATGGCAGCTGCACCAGCGGAAGGCCACCTCCATCACCCCCGCCATCCGAGGGTCCTCGCGCTCGAAGACGATAGTGTCCATGGGGGCGGAGGTCGCTGTGTGGTCGTCGAGGAAGTCGACGAAGTCCCGCGTCCCGCCCGGGAAGCGGAGCCGCACAGAACGGGAATCATCTGGTCGGCGCAGGTCGGTCAGCGAGATTTCCAGGCCCTGGTTCAGGAAGGCCAGTTCTCTGAATCGCTCCTCCAGTCCGTCGAACGAGAACTCCACGCTTCCGAAGATTTCGGCGTCGGGCCAGAAGGCAATGGTGGTCCCGCTTCCGGTGGCCATCCCCGCCTCGGTGAGCGGGGTGGCGGCCACGCCGCGCGCGTACTCCTGGGCCCATCGGACTCCCTCGCGCCGCACCTCGGCCGTCATCCGGCGCGACAGGGCATTGACGATGGCGGGCCCCGCGCCACAGAAGCCGAGCGTCACGTCGTGGCGGCCTTCGGTACCCAGCCCGGCCTGCATTTGGGTGAGCAGGGTTTCGAGCCCGGGACCGCCGGCGCCCTCCGTCTCGTCGATGGGAACGCCCGGCCCGTCGTCGGCTACACACACGCCGCCGTCGGGCGTCAGAGTGATGTCCACGGAGGCGCCACGGCCGGCCAGAACATCGTTCACCGCCCGGTCCGCGATCTCGAACACCATCTGACGCAGGCCGCGTTCACTTGTCGAGCCGACGTACATCCCGGGCCGCTTGCGAACAGCTTCCCATCCCTCCAACACCTGGATGTGGCTGGCGTCGTACCGTATGGCTTCCTCGCTCACGATGTCCCCTCCGATGGTGTCCAGCAGAACTGCTCAGGCTAGGCGAAACTCAGGAAAACACCAGGTCAGAGCGGTTTCTCCGATGTCGCAGGCGGACGTGTGAGCGACTGTCCTGAGGCGGTCGGCCAAGGGGGGGAGAACCGGCTCCGGAGTGCGGCCGCTGCCCCATGGAGTGCGTGAACGGCGCCCTTACCATCGGCCCCAAGGCCCCAGTTTCGACTCCGGCGAGATCCTTCCCTCTCCGGCACCTCTCCCCCGGGGCAGCGATCCGGCTCCCGGGGAGCCGTCAAGGTCCCGTCTACTCCTCGTCGTCCTCGTCGCCCGGCGACATCCGGGTCGCCCAGCGCCGGATCAGTCGGGGTGGGCACGTCGGCACCTACTCCTGTTGGACCGGTCACGGTGTCTATGAAGACGGGCCCCGCACAACGACGCGGCCGCCGGGGCGACTGGTGTCGTCCCGGCGGCCGGCGTTACGGCGGGGTGGGCGACTACCAGTTGGCGCCGATGGCGCCGCCCTTGTGCCAGCCGCCGGCGGAGATCTTGGCGCCGCCGGCGGATTCCAGGGCGGCGACCTTGCCCTTGTCCCACTCGACGGCGTGGAAGTTGCCGTGGTCGCCGTTGTCGTTGTTGTCGCCGTCGTGAGCGGCGGCCGGGGCTGCGCCGAGCGCCATGGCGGCCGTAACGAGGGCCGCGCAGGCAAAGGCCTTCCTGAGCATCTGTTCCTCCGTGGACGCGCCGCCCGGTCCGTCCGGGCGGGGTTCGGAGGGAGGGGTTCCCGGTTTCGTGGGGACCGGCGCGCCCCGGAGGGCGAACCCCACCCTTTCGAGGGGTGTCCGGTCAGCGCATTTGGCGGCGTACCAGCTCGTACAGGTGCCCGCGCGGGTCGGAGAGGAGCGCGGACGGGGGGCCCTGCTCGACGATGCGGCCGGCCGACATGACGATCACCCGGTCGGCGTCCATCACCGTGGACAGGCGGTGGGCGATGACCAGGCGGGTGGCGTTGAGGCGGCGGGTGGAGTCGATGACGATGCGCTGCGCCTCGTTGTCCAGGGCGCTCGTCGCCTCGTCCAGGAACAGGATCCGGGGGCGCCGGATGAGGGCCTGGGCGATCATCAGGCGCTGGCGCTGGCCGCCGGAGATCGCCCCGCCGCCCGCGATCATCGTGTGCAGGCCCATCGGCATGCGCCTGATGTCCTCCGCCAGGCCCGCCATCTCGGCGGCCGCCCACACCTCCTCCTGGGAGAAGGATTCGGCGCCGCTGATGCAGTCCAGGATCGAGCCGGTGAGAGGCTGGGCGTTCTGCAGGACGACACCGCACTGGCGGCGCACCGCCGCCTGGTCGAGGGCGGTCAGGTCCTGGCCGTCGTACAGGACGCTGCCCGTCACCGGCCGGTCGAAGCCGATCAGCAGGCGCAGCAGCGTCGACTTGCCGCAGCCGCTGGGGCCGACGACCGCCACGAACTCGCCCGGCCGGATGTCCAGCGACACGTCGTCCAGGACCAGGGGCGCGTCGTCGGAGTACCGGAAGGAGAGGTTACGGGCCTCTATGGCGCCGGACAGGACGCCGGGCTGGGTGGTCGAACCGCGTACCTCGGGGGCCTCGTCCAGCACCGGCTTGATCTGTTCGAACAGGGGCAGCGCCGCGGCGGCCGAGACCAGCGCCCCGGTGACCTGGGTGACCGACGTCAGCAGCATCGTCACCGACGTACTGAAGGTGAGGAACTCACCGGCCGTCATGCTGCCGCGTGCCGGCCCCGCCAGGAGCATGAACATGATGAGGGAGCAGAGCGGGAGGTACACCGCGTCCAGGACGGTGGTCACGTTCCGGATCCGGCCCGCCCGCTGCTGGAGCTCCCGCGAGCGGGCGAACTCCCGCGCCCACGCCGCGTACGCGAAGCTCTCCGCCGCGGCGACACGCAGTTTCGGCAGCCCGCGCAGGGTCTGGAAGGCCTGGTTGTTGAGCTTGTTGTTCAGCTCGACCAGCCGCCGCTGCCAGCGCACCTGCCACAGCCCGAGACCGAGGAACACGACCGCGATGACCAGGAGCATCGCCATCGCCACCAGCGCGAGCGGCACGCTGTAGAAGAGCAGCAGCACCACGTTCATCGCACCGACCGTGCTCGCCTGCACGGCCACCGGGCCCACCCCGGTCAGGACGCGGCGGATCGCGCTGATCCCCATGGCGGCGCTGGCCAGCTCCCCGGTGGAGCGCTCGGCGAAGAACTTCGTCGGCAGCCGCAGCAGCCTGTCCCACACGGCCGGCTGGAGCACGCTCTCGATGCGCCCCTCCATCCGCAGCACCGTCAGGTTCTGCATCAGCATGAACGCCGCCGACACCACGCCCGCCATCATCACGGCCAGCGCCACCTGCACGATCAGGCTCGTCTGCCCGGCCGGTACGTACACGCCCAGGATCCGGCCCGTCGCGATCGGCACCAGCGCGCCCAGCCCCACCGTCACCAGCCCGGCGAGGGCCAGATTGCGTACGTCACCCCCGGCGCCGCGCAGGCTGAAGCCCAGCAGCCGCAGCGGCGTCATCGGCCGCTCCGGCAGCGGGCGGTAGAACATCACCGCCCGCGGCTCCAGCTCGGCGGCCTTCTCCTCACCGATCCGCATCCGCAGCCCCGACGCCGGGTTCACCGCCTCGTACCGGCCGCGCCGCCACAGCAGCGCCACCGGGGCGCCGGACTTCGCCCAGTGCCCCACCAGCGGCCCGGAGTCCGTACGCCACCAGCGCCCCTCCAGCCGGACCGCGCGGGTGCGGACCCGGGAGGCGACCGCGATGCGCTCCACCGCGCCGGTCCGCTCGTCGGCCACGCCGCTCGCCGACGGCTCGGCCAGCGTGATCCCGGCCGCGCGGGCGACCTGCCGGCACACCGCGTACGTGGCGTCGTCGGCCGCCGCGGAGCTCTTCTTCCGGCCCGCGCGGTCGGGCCCGCCGATCGACGCCAGCAGCGCCTGGTCCGCCCGCGCGCGGACGGTCTCGCCCGCCTTCATGCCGGCCGCCGCCCGGTCCTCGTGGGCGCGCTCCAACTGCTCGATCCACCGGTCCACGGCGGACAGCAGCCGGTACTGCTGGTTCACCATCCGCTGCCACAGCGCCCCGTCGACCAGCAGGTCGGCGGCCGCCTCCCCGGCGCCGTACTGGACGGTGCCGGGCGGGACCGGCATCCACAGCATGTCGTCGTCGGCCACCGCCTCGTCCGCGGGCCGACCGTCGAGCGGTGCCTCGAACAGCACGCCCAGGCTGCGGGCGGTGCCCAGCGCGAAGGCGTGCTCAAGGGGGGTGGGTTCGGCGTAGGTGCTGTACGGATCGCGCCCGGCGTACGGGTCGTACCCCGCGTACAGCTCCCGCAGCCCGATCCGGCGCAGCGCGCAGTCCTGCGTCGGCCGGCCCACCAGGGTGTGCTGCGGGCCCTCGACCGGGCCCAGGAGCAGGCTGCCGGCCTCCAGGCGGCCCAGGAAGTGCCAGTGGCCCTGCTGGGCGGCGTCGACCGCGAACAGGTCCAGCCCGCCCGCGACGACCAGCCACAGCACGTGCGGGCCCTCCAGCGGGACGGTGCGCAGCCCCGCGCAGTCGACGGGGGAGCCCAGGGCGCCCAGCGCGTGGACCACCGGGTCGACGGCGGCCACCTGGGGGTGGGCCTCCTGGTGGGCCTCCGGGTGGACGGACATGTCAGCGCTCCTTGACCAGCTCGGCGTACGCGCCGGAGGCGGCGAGCAGTTCCTCGTGGCGGCCACGTTCCACGACCGTGCCGTGGTCGAGGACCACGATCTCGTCGCTGTCGCGGACCGTGGACAGCCGGTGGGCGATGACCACGCACGCGCAGCCGCGCCGCCGCAGGTTGTCGATGATGACCTGCTCGGTCCGGGCGTCCAGCGCGCTCGTCACCTCGTCCAGCACGAGGATGCTCGGGCGCCGCACCAGCGCGCGGGCGATCTCCAGGCGCTGGCGCTGCCCGCCCGAGAAGTTGCGGCCGTCCTGTTCGACACGGCTGTGGATGCCGCCGGGGCGGCGCGCGATGACGTCGTCGTACACGGCGGCGTCCTTGAGCGCGGCGACGACGGCGTCGTCCGGTATGGAGGGGTCCCACAGGGCCACGTTGTCCCGCACCGTCCCCTCGAAGAGGAACACGTCCTGGTCGACGAACGACACGGAGGCGGCCAGCGCACCGCGCGGGATGTCCTCCAGGCGCTGCCCGTCGATGCGGATCGTCCCCTCCCAGGGGGCGTAGAGGCCCGAGATCAGCCGGGAGACGGTCGACTTGCCGCTGCCGGAGCCGCCCACCAGCGCCACCTGCCGCCCGGGTCCCACGGTCAGGGAGAAACCGCTCAGCAGCGGCTTGTCCAGCGGGCTGTAGCCGAAGGTGATGTTGTCCAGCTCCACATGGCCCTTGAGGCGGCGGGTGCTCGTATCCGGCTCCACGCGCGCGTAGAGGGCGTCGACGGGGAAGCTCTCGACGTCCTTCAGCCGGGCCACGTCGGCGGCGAAGTCCTGGATGCGGCCCGCCACGCCGTTCAGCCGGGTGATGGGCGCGGTGAACCGCGTCACCAGGGCCTGGAAGGCGACGAGCAGGCCGATCGAGATGTGGCCCTCCACGGCTCGCAGTCCGCCGATCCACAGGATCAGCGCGCTGTTGACCGTCGCCAGGGTGGGCGCGACGACGGCCAGTGCGGCGGTCGGCACCCCGAGGCGCTGCTGCACCTCCAGCGTCGTCGCGTGCTGGCCCGCCCAGCGGCGGAAGTAGCCGTTCTCGCCACCGGTCGCCTTCATGGTCTCGATCAGCTGGAGACCGGTGTACGAGGTGTTTGTCAGCCGAGCGCTGTCGGCCCGCAGTTTCTGCGTGTGCGTCGCCCGCAACCGGATCACTATCCGCATCGCCACGACATTGAGGAGCGCTATCAGCACCCCCACCACGGTCAGTTGGGGGTCGTACGTCCACAGCAGCAGCGCGTAGAGGATGACGACGATGCCGTCCACTCCCGCCGCCGCCAGGTCCCGCGCCAGTGTCTCGGCCACCGCGTCGTTGGACTGCAGCCGCTGCACCAGGTCGGCGGGGCTGCGCTGGGCGAAGAACGTGACGGGCAGCCGCATCAGGTGCCGGAGGAAGCGGGCGCTGCTGAGGGTGGAGGAGATGATGCGCCCACGCAGCAGGTTGGCCTGCTGCAGCCCGGTCAGTACGGCGGTCAGGGCGACCATCGCCGCCATGGACGCGAACAGCGGGCCCAGCACCGAGGTCTGGTTCCCGATCAGGAACATGTCGATGTACGTACGGCTGAGCGCGGGCACCGCCGCGCCCACCGCGACCAGCAGGAGGCTCGCCACCAGCGCGGCCAGCAAGGTGCCCGTCGTGCCGCGCAGCCGCGCGGGCACGGCGCCCAGGACACCCGGCTTGCGGCCGCCCCGGCGGAAGTCCGGGCCCGGCTCGAAGACCAGGGCGACCCCGGTGAAACTGGTGTCGAACTCCTCCGGCGAGACGAACCGGCGGCCCTTGTCCGGGTCGTTGATGTGCACGCCCCGGCGGCCGAAGCGGCGCCCCGTCCCGTCGTAGACGACGTAGTGGTTGAACTCCCAGAACAGGATGGCCGGGGCCTGCACCTCGGCCAGCGCCGCCGGCTCCATCTGCATGCCCTTGGCCTGGAGGCCGTAGCTACGGGCCGCCTTGAGGACGTTGCTCGCGCGTGAGCCGTCGCGGGAGACCCCGCACGCGATGCGCAGCTCCTCCAGGGGCACATGGCGCCCGTGGTGGGCGAGCACCATGGCGAGGCAGGCGGCGCCGCACTCCACGGCCTCCATCTGGAGCACGGTGGGCGTGCGGACGGCCCTGGGCCGCTTGGCGGTGCGTGTCCTCGGCGCCGGCTGGGCGCGGCGGCGGCCGCCCGGCGCGCTCACGGGAGCAGCCAATCGATCGGGGCCTGGGAGGCAAGGTGCACGGAGGCGCTCACCAGGGTCATCGAGTCGAGTGCGTACGCCGGGCCGTCCGACGTCGACCACGCGTACCCGGTCCTCGTCGAGGGCGAGCGCTCCAGCTCGACGAGGACGGCGACCGGCTGGCCGGCGCGCGAGAACTGCTCACCCAGCTGGCTGTTGCCGAGAAAGGCGGTGATCCGCTGACGGGTCTGGGCGGTCCGGCCGACGGCCTTCACGCGGCCGCGCAGCACACCGTACGTCTGCGTCGGCACCGACTGGACGGTGAGGTCGACGGAGGCGCCCACGGGTACGGTCGCGCCCCGGTCGGCCGGTACGTACACCATCGCCATCAGGGGCGCGTCCTCCTCCTCGACCCGCTCGACGGCCGCCACGTCCGAGCCCGTCGTGACCACGGATCCGATCGTCGCGACGAGGGCCGTGACCCGGCCGGCGGCGATGGTGCGCACCACGGAGTCAACGCCCTGGGGGCCGCGGACCTTCAGCAGCGGCGCGTCGGCGGGGAGGTGGTCGCCCTCCTCGGCGAGTACGCCGGTGACCTGGCCGGCGACGGGGCTCTGGAGGATGTAACTGCCCTTGCCGTGGGTGAGGACGCCGGGCGCGGTGAGCGTGGAGGAGACCGATCCGGTGACGGCCCAGACGGCCGCGGCGGCCATGGCGAGGACGGTGACGGTCAGGACGAGAAGGCCCTGCGGCCGGGCGAAACGCACCGGCAGGTCTATTTCCTCGGGGGACTGCAGCTTGGAAAGGGCCTTTTGGCGGAACTGCACGTAACTCTTCCCTCGACTGCAAATGTCCGATTCAGGAAGCTTCAGAAAGCGAACAGCGCGGTGAGCCCCGGAACAGGGAAGTTCCGGGGCTCACTCATGCCGTCTCAGAGGCCGGCGACGAAGCCGGTGAGGGCGGAGGAGTTCAGGCCCGCGAAGGACTCGACGGCGGCGACGCCCGAGGTGGCGACGGCCGAAACCGGGGCGACCGAGTCCAGCGTGGCGGTCCCGTTGGCGACAACGCTGTCGGCGACGGAGCTGTGGAGGCCACCGGACACGGCGTCCAGGTCGGCGTCGGAGATCTCCTGGGTCTGGATCTGGGGGTTCATGGTGATGGTTCCCTTCACACGAATAACTCGAAATGACTACGGAGCGAGCTTTTGTGCGGCTGCCGCAGTGCGAAGGATCAAAGCACGGGGGTGCGTTGCTCAGCCAATCCGGCGAGGGCCCGTAACGACGGTTCACCGGTGTGGAATTACGTCGATGTGCAGGTGCGTCCATGACTTGGTGCCAGCTTCTTCACACGGGCGGCCGTTTGCCTTTCCAGGGGCTGCCGCCCGGGCGTTTCGGAACGGGACATTCCGGCATCAAGGGTGGAGCCGTCCGGCCGGTGTCATGAGGGGCCGTGGCAGGCGGTGTGACGCCTGTACATTCGGTGTGCAGATTCGCTGGCATTGCCTCATAACGGATGTGCGTGCCGGGTGGGGAATTGGCCGTTTTCCTGGCGTTGACCGACTTTGTCGGAGCCGTCCGTTCCGCGCTCACGTCACACGGAGCGGCCCACCACGTACGGCAGCAGCGCGAGGAGCCGGCCGGCCGGCTCGGGAGCCAGCGGGACGCTGCCGAGGCAGGCCCTCGCCCGGTCCAGGCGGCCCCGCGCCTCCGCCAGGGCCGCCTCCCGGCCACCCGCCTCCTCCACGAGCCCGGCCGCCCGCCGCAGCGCGGCCCCGGCCGGCGGACCGGGCTCCGCGAGGAGCGCGGCCAGCCGGCGGGAGGCCGGCGTGTCCGCCGCCAGGGCGGCCAGCACCGGCAGGGTCTTCTTCCGGCGCCGCAGGTCACCGTGGACCGGCTTGCCCGTCGTCGCCGGGTCACCCCACAGGCCCAGCACGTCGTCGACCGCCTGGAAGGCGACGCCGAGCTGCCGCCCCGCCGTGGACAGGGCGTCCACCGTCGCCGCCGGCGCGCCCGCCAGCAGGGCGCCCAGCGCCGCCGCGCAGCCCAGCAGGGCGCCTGTCTTGTGCTCGGCCATGCGCAGGTACGCGTCGACCGGGACGGCGCCCGGTCCCGTCCACGGCCGGCCCTCGAACAGCAGGTCCTCGGCCTGGCCGTCCACCACGTCCGCCATGTCCCGGGACAGCCGCCGCACCGCCGCCCCGCCGTGTGGGCCGGGCGAACCGGCGAGTACCTCGAAGGCCAGCGCGAACAGCGCGTCCCCGGCCAGTACGGCGGGCCCCGTCCCGTACGCCTTCCAGGCGGCGGGGCGCTGCCTGCGGGTCTCGTCGCCGTCCATGATGTCGTCGTGGAGGAGGGTGAAGGTGTGGACCAGCTCCACGGCCACGGCCCCGTCGACGGCGCTGTCCGCCGCCGCCCCGGCCGCCTCGGCGCACAGCACGGCCAGTGCCTGACGCACCCCTTTCCCGGACGCTCCGGTACGCGGCTCACCGCCGCGCTCGCACCACCCGAAGGCGTACCCGGCCATCTCCGCCGGCCACGCGTGCATCCCCGCCACCCGCGCCCGCAACACCGGCTCCACCATCCCCCGGCACCGCGCCAGCAGCTCGGCGGCGTCCGGCTCGGACGGGTGGTCGCGCGCGCCGCCCGCGGCGAGGCCGTGCGGTGCGGCCGCGTGGTCGCCCGCCCACGGTCCGTCCACCGGTACGGGGCCCACCGCGCCCGGCATGCCCGGCGGGTCCGAGGCGTCCGGCACGCGCGCGTGCTCCCGCACGCCGGGTCCGCCCGCTCCGGGCGGCAGGCCCTCCGTCGGGTCACCGCATGGGCCCGTGCCGCATCCCGCGCGCGCGGCGCCCCGGCCGGGCCTCGCCCCCGCCTCGCCGGGGGCATCCGTCATGCCCGTGGCCTGCCCCGCGCCGACGCTTTCCCGGCCGCGCGGAAGGACCCCCGGGCGGGTTGCGTCCACCGGGGCGGGGCCTTCCGGCGGGGCGGCGGGGTCTGCCGCGCCTGGGGCCGGGGTCGGGGTCGGGGCCTCTCGGGTGGCCCGTGCTGGGGCCGTGGGGGAGGCCGGGGCGTCCGGGGGCGTGGGGCTGGACGGGGCGTTCGGGGCGGTGGGCCGGGGGAGTGTCATCGGCGGGGCTCCTCGATGGGCAGGCCCAGCTCGGCGTGGGCCTTGTCGACCATGGCGCGCGCGTGGCGCAGGCCCATCCGGTCCAGGACGCCGCCCAGCTCGGCCAGTTCGGCGGCCGTGCGGGCCGGGTCGGCGACGCCGAGGCGGGCGCGGGCCTTGACGGCGCCGAGGCGGGACAGGGCCTGGCCGCGCGGCTCGTCGATCTCGCGGAACTCGGCCAGCGCCTGTTCGTACGTCTCCAGCGCCTCCGCGTACCGCCCCGCCCGGTACAGCACGTTCCCACGCATCTTGTGGTTGTAGGCCAGCGCGCTCGACAGGTTCATCTCGCGGCAGCCCGCCTCCGCCCGGCCCAGCAGCTCCAGCGCGCGGGCGGCGTCCCCGTCGCGTACGGAGACGATGTCGGCCAGCCCGCGCAGCGCCCAGGCGTGACCGCGCCGGTCGTCGGCGGCAGCGGCTATGCCGGCGGCCTCCTCGAACAGCTCGTACGCCGTGTCGTACCGGCCACTGTTGCGGTGCATCTGCGCGATGCCCTCCAGCGCCCACACCGTGTGCCGGGCCTCGCCCCGCGCGCGTGCCTCCGCCAGCAGCTCGTCGTGCAGGGCGCCGACCGCCTCGTAGTCACCCTGGATACGGCCCGTCTCCGCGAGCCCGGCCAGCGAATAGCCGTGGGCGACCACGTCCCCGCCGCGCTTGCCCAGGTCGGCCGCGTACCGCAGCAGCCGGAACGCGAGCGTGAGCGCACCGCGCTGCCGGGCCAGCGTGCCGCCGCTCCACAGCGCCCACGCCATGGCCGGTACGTCCCCGGCCGAACGGGCCGTGCGGTAGCTCGACTTCCACGCCCGGTCCGCGGCCGCCACATGGCCGAGCCGCCGGTGCGCCTCCGCTACCGCGAGCGCCGCGCGGGCCGTCTCGTGCGCGTCCCCCGCCCGCTGGGCGGCGGTCATCTGCTCGGTCGCCGCGTCGAGCACATCGGTGAGCGAGGAGTTCACCGACAGCGCGCTGAGCGCACCCTGGTACTCCGGCGCGAGAGCCTTGCTGAACATAAGTGCCTTTCCGCCAGGGGCGGCCGTGGACCGTACGGCATGTGGGCCATCGACACGGCGCCCCCTTCTCTCGTCTCTTCAGCTGACTGCGCGCGCTTCGGGAGGGAAGAGGATCAAGAGCCGGCGGAGGTTCCACTTTCGGGTGACGGATGGTGACGACTCTCCGCGTACGAAGGCCATAGCCGGGAACCCGCCGAGGCCAGGACCACCGAAGGAGGCCCGCCGAAGGAGGCCCGCCCATGACCGCACAGGCCCCCGCCCACCGGCTGCGGGCGATGCGCGCCGTGGTGTTCGACACCGACGGCGTGCTCACCGACACGGCCCGGGCGCACGCCACGGCCTGGAAGGCCGCCTTCGACGCCCTCCTGCGCGCCCACCCGCCCGCCGACCCGGCCCAGCGCCGGCCGTTCGACGCCACCGAGGACTACCTCCGGTACGTCGACGGGAAGTCCCGCCCCGACGGCGCGGCCGCCTTCCTCGCCTCCCGCGGGCTGGACCCGTCCCCCGCCACCGTCGCGGCGGTCGCCGCCGAAAAGGAACGACTGTTCACCGAACGGCTCCGGGAACGAAGCGTCCACGCCTACCCGGACGCCGTACGGCTGCTGCACACCCTGCGCCGCTCCGGCACCCCGCTCGCCGCCGCCTCCGCCTCCCGCCACGCCCGCGAGGTCCTCGCCTCCGCCAAGGTCCTCGACCTCGTCGACGCCTGCGTCGACGGAGCCGAGGCGGCCCGGCTCCGGCTGCCCGGCAAGCCCGACCCCGCGCTCTTCCTGGAGGCGGCCCGCCGGCTCGCCACGCCGCCCGCCGCCTGCGCCGTCGTCGAGGACGCCCTGGCGGGCGTCGAGGCCGGCCGGCGCGGCGGCTTCGGGCTGGTCGTCGGCGTGGACCGCGCGGCGGACCCGGACACCGGGGACGCACTGCACCGCGCGGGCGCCGACACCGTCGTGCACGACCTCACGGAGCTGCTCTGCGAAGGAGTGCCGTCGTGACGGACTGGACCTGGGAGTACGAGGGGTACGCGCCCGCCAAGGAGAGCCTCCGCGAGTCCCTGTGCACCCTCGGCAACGGCTATTTCGCCACCCGCGGCGCCGCCACCGAGTGCTCCGCCCACGGCGTCCACTACCCGGGCACCTATGTGGCGGGCTGCTACAACCGCCTCACGTCCGACGTGGCCGGCCGCGCGGTCGAGAACGAGGACATGGTCAACCTGCCCAACTGGCTGCCGCTGCGCTACCGCATCGGCGACCCGGACACCCCCGGTGAATGGCTCGGCCCCGACAGCGACCAGCTGGTCGATCACCGCCAGACGCTCGATCTGCGCTCCGGCACCCTGGAGCGCCTGACCCGGTACGAGGACGACGACGGCCGGCGCCTCGCGGTGCGGCAGACCCGCATCGTGCACATGGCCGACCCGCACCTCGCCGCGCTGCGCACCGAGTTCACCGCCGAGAACTGGGCGGGAACGCTGGACGTCGAGGCCGCCCTCGACGGCGACGTCACCAACAGCGGCGTGGCCCGCTACCGGCAGCTCGCCTCACGCCACCTCACCCATGTGCACACGGGCGACTCCGCCGCCGACACCGTGTGGCTGCGCTGCCGTACCCGTACCTCCGACATCCGCATCGGCATGGCCGCCCGCACGACCACCGCCGGCGCCGAGGACACCGGGCTCACCGTCCACCACGCCGACTGCCGCGCCACCCAGAGCTTCCGCTTCGAGGTGCGGCCGGGCAGCGCGGTCGTCGTCGACAAGACCGTCGCCCTGCACACCTCCCGCGACGCGGCGATCAGCGACCCCCTGCACGCCGCCGTCGACCGGGTACGCCGCGCACCCGGCTTCGAGTCGCTGCTGGCGTCCCACCGCGCCGCCTGGCGGCAGCTGTGGCGGCGGGCCGAGCTGGAGGTGCCGGACGAGGCGGGCCGCATCCTGCGCCTGCACCTGTTCCACGTCCTGCAGACCCTCTCCCCGCACACCGCCGACCTCGACGTCGGCGTCCCGGCCCGCGGCCTGCACGGCGAGGCCTACCGCGGCCACATCTTCTGGGACGAGCTGTTCGTCCTGCCCTACCTGAACCTGCATTTCCCCGAGGTCTCCCGCGCCCTGCTCACCTACCGCCACCGGCGGCTGGAACGCGCCCGCTTCACCGCCCGCGACGCGGGCTGCACCGGCGCGATGTACCCCTGGCAGAGCGGCAGCGACGGCCGCGAGGAGACCCAGCTGCTCCACCTCAACCCCCGCTCGGGGCGCTGGCTGCCCGACCACTCCCACCTCCAGCACCACGTCGGCTCGGCCATCGCGTACAACGTGTGGCAGTACTGCGAGGCCAGCGGCGACACCGAGTTCCTGCACACCAAGGGCGCGGAGATGCTCCTCCAGATCGCCCGCTTCTGGGCATGCCGCGCCGCCTGGGACGGCGACCTGGCCCGCTACCGCATCCGGGGCGTCCTCGGCCCCGACGAGTACCACGACGCCTACCCGGACGCCGACCGGCCGGGCCTGGACGACAACGCGTACACCAACGTCACCGCCGCGTGGGTGCTCGCCCGCACCCTGGAGCTGCTGCGCGCGCTTCCCGAGCCGCGCCGGCGCGAGCTGGCCGAGCGCACGGAGCTGGACCACGGCGAGCTGGAGCTGTGGGAGGACGTCTCACGCGGCCTGCACGTGCCGTTCCACCAGGGCGTCATCAGCCAGTTCGAGGGCTTCGGCGACCTCGCGGAACTCGACTGGGAGGGATGGCGCCGGCGGTTCGGCGACATCCGCCGGCTCGACCGGATCCTGGAGGCCGAGGGCGACTCGGTCAACCGCTACCAGGCGTCCAAGCAGGCCGACGTGCTGATGCTCGGCTACCTCTTCTCGCCCGCCGAGCTGGGCGCGCTGATGCGCCGCCTGGGGTACTCGCTGGGCGACGAGACCTGGCGGCGCACCGTCGACTACTACCTGCACCGCACCAGCCACGGCTCGACCCTCAGCGGCCTGGTGCACGGCTGGGTCCTGGCCCGGGTGCGCCGCTCCGAGGCATGGCGGTTCTGCCAGGAGGCACTCGAAGGGGACATCGCCGACGTCCAGGGCGGCACCACCGGCGAGGGCATCCACCTGGGCGCGATGGCGGGCACCCTCGACCTCGTACAGCGCGGCCTGACCGGCCTGGAGACGCGCGGCGGGGTGCTCCGGCTCGACCCGGTGCCGCTGCCCGAGCTGTCCGAGTACGACTTCACCCTCCGCTACCGCGGCCACTGGGGCGTACGGCTGCGCATGACGCCGGGCAACCTGCACATCGCCGTGCCCGGCTCCGGAAGCGAGCCGATCGGCGTCGAGCTGGACGGCGGCGTGGCCGTCACCGTCGAGCCGGGCGAGACATGGGACCTGCGGCTGCCCGCTTGAAGCCCCGGCGCAAGGTGTGTCCTGTGGGGCTCACGCGTGCGCGTACGGCACGTCGATCCGCCGGCCGCTGACGCGCGCGGGCGTGACCGCCATCCAGCAGGCCTCCTGACCCTCGGACCAGGGCGTGCTGTACGCCAGGTCGTCGAGCCTCCGTACGGCGTCGGGGTCCGTGACCTCGTGCGGGGTGCCGACGACCAGGACGCTCCAGCCGCGGCACAGCGCGTCGTCGATGTGGTCGACCTCGAACGCCATCTGGCTCTCCCCGGTCGTGGGCGGCAGCGTGTCCCGTCCCACCCGGAACGCGACCTCGCCGTCGGTGATCAGATAGTCGACCGGCAGGATGGCGGGGCCCTCGTGCGTCGTCACGGCCACGTGCCCCACACCGTGCGTGCCGAGCAGGGTGCGGCACTCGTCGAGGCCGAGGTCGACGAGCTGGGGGTGGACCGGGGGATGGCCGGTTCCGGGCGGCAGGTCGGCGGTGCCGCCGGTCAGCTCCATGACGCTGGTCTCCAGGGCGTCCGCCAGCCGCAGCAGGAAGCCGATGCCGGGCGTGGCGGTCTGCTCCTCCAGGTACTGGATGTACCCGGGCGCGGATCCCGCCCGAACGGCCACCTCCTCGCGGCTCAGGCCGAGCTGCTCCCGGCGCGCGGCCACCCGTCGGCCGATGTCCCCCCGGCAGGGCCCGTGGGCGTGCGTACCGGCGTCAAGTCCCCGCAACAGCGATTTCTCGGGCATGGGAGGCACCGTCCCTTCCAGGTGCGCCACGTGGGCCATGTGCGCTACGCAGGCTGCCTACCAGCCCACGGTACGCCTCGGCGCGCTCCCACACCCCACGGACCGGATCCCGTCGGATCCGGTCAGATCCGGTCGGCCGCGATGAGCAGGTAGTGGAAGCTGCCTTCCTTGTACGCCGTGAGGAACGGCTCCTCGATGCCGGTGGCCAGCGAGGACTTGGCGCGCAGCTCCCAGTACGGGATGGTCTGCGCCGTCAGGTCGACCACGTTGATCGGCACGAGGCCGTTGGCCGCCATGGCCTTGAAGTACTCGCTGCGCGGGTGGATGTTGCACGTGTAGTGCTCGTCGATACGGCTGACCGCCTTGGAACGACCGCCCGTGACGTCGTTGTAGCAGCCGGTGATGCAGACGTAGCGGCCACCGCGCCGCAGGACGCGGGACATTTCGGCGTACAGCTCGAAGAGGTCGACGTACATGGTCGTCTCGTTGGTCCAGGCGGCCCGGCGCGAACCGGTCTCCAGACCGGTGTCCAGCATGTTGCGGAAGTGGAACCTCACGCGGTCGCAGACGCCGCGCTCCTCCGCCTGGGTGTTGGCGAAACCGACCTGGTACTCGGAGATCGACACCCCGTCCACGTAGCAGCCGAAGCGCTGGTTGGCCATGATGCTGGTGCCGCCGCGCCCGGAACCGGCGTCGAGCAGCCGGTCCTCGGCGGTGACGGGGCCCAGGTGGTCCAGCAGGATGTCGGCCTGCGCGGTCTCCAGGCGGTGCAGTTCCCGGGTGATGCGCTCCTGCCGGGTGTCCTCCGGGCCCTCCAGTACGGAGGGGTCGTACTCGCCGAGCCCGTAGTGGTGGTGGTAGAGGCCGTCGACCTCGCCGAGGCGCAGGTTGACCGGGTCCTGCTGGTTGGTGTTCCAGTACGCGGCCACCGACTTCTGGTAGTCGGTGCGCAGTACGTCGTTCACGGTCATGGGGGCGACTCCTTCTGACGTTCTGATGTGTGGGGGGTTACGGGCGGGCCGCGTACGGCTCAGCCGGCGGCCTCGGCGACGGCGGGCGGGCAGGACAGCGCGAGCCGCCGCGCCGAGCCGTCCGCCGCCGGGGCCCTGACGCGGACGGCTTCGACGGCTGGGCCCCGGCGACCGCACCGGATGGCGGGGGTGCCCGGTCAGGCCGGGGTGCCGGGGCCGCCCGTGGCGGCCCGTACAGGAGCGTTGCACGCCCTGCTCCCGGTCACGGCCGACGGGGACGGGGACGAAGACGGCGACGGCGACGGGGACGGTGACGGCGACGGGGACGGTGACGCTGAGGGGGACGGCAGCCGCGCCAGTCGCGTCGCCGCCGTCCCCGGGCCGGGGTGGCTACTCGGCACGCGGACGGACCTCGACGTTCTCGAGGATGCCGATCGCGTCCGGCACGAGGATCGCGGCCGAGTAGTAGGTGCTGACGAGGTACGAGATGATCGCCTTCTCGTCGATGCCCATGAACCGGACGTTCAGCCCGGGCTCGTACTCGTCCGGCAGACCCGTCTGGTAGAGGCCGATGACGCCCTCGTTGTCCTCGCCGGTACGCATCGCGATGATCGACGACGTGTGGTGCTCGGTGACCGGGATCTTCCCGCACGGGAGGAGCGGGATGCCGCGCCACGCGGGGATCTGGTGACCGCCGACGTCGACGCTGCCCATGTACAGGCCCCGCTTGTTGCACTCCTTGCCGAACGCCGCGATCGTGCGCGGGTGGGCGAAGAGGTACTGCGTGTTGCGCCGCATGCTGATCAGGTCGTCCAGGTCGTCCGGGGTGGGCGGACCGGCGTGCGCCTGGATGCGCTGGTTGTAGTCCGTGTTGTTCAGCAGCCCGAAGTCGGGGTTGTTGACCAGCTCGTGCTCCTGGCGCTCGCGCAGCGCCTGGATGGTGAGCTTGAGCTGCTGCTCGGTCTGGTTCATCGGCTGGTTGTAGAGGTCCGCGACGCGGCTGTGGACCTTCAGGATCGTCTGCGCGACGCTCAACTCGTACTCGCGCGGTTCGAGTTCGTAGTCGACGAAGGTGGTCGGCAGGTCCGGCTCGCCCTCGTGGCCGGACAGGAAGCTGATCTCGACCTCGCCGTACTTGTTCGTCGGCTTGTGCCCGTTGGAGGAGAGCCCCTGGACGTGGTCGCGCAGCGACTCGTACTGGCCGGCCACCTGCTTGTACGCGGCCTGCGTGAGCACCAGCGCCGTGGTCCTGGTGGTGGCGCGGACGGTGAACTCCCACTTGGCGTCCTTGTCGCAGGCCAGCATCCGGCCGCCGAAGGAGTCGCCGTCGGCGAGCATCCCCAGTCGCGTCTCGGCGTCGTCGTACTTGGCCTTGCCGAGCTTCTCCACCTTGCCGTGGGCGATCAGGAAGACCTGGTCGGCCTTGCGGCCGCTCTCCACGATCACCTGACCGGCGTCGAACTCCTTCTGGACGAACTTGTCGGCCAGCGCCGCCAGCGCGGTGGGGTCGCTGAACCCGCGCAGCAGCGGCAGTTCGCCCAGCTCCGCCGGTACGACCTGCACCTTGGACCCGGTCTGGACGAACGTCACCCGGCCGTCCCCGACCGCGTACGACAGCCGTCGGTTGACCCGGTAGGTGCCGCCGGGGGTGTGGACCCAGGGGAGCTTGCGCAGCAGCCAGCGGGAGCTGATCTCCTGCATCTGCGGCTGGGACTTGGTGGTGGTCGCGAGGTTGCGCGCCGCCTTGGTGCTGAGGCTCAGCTGTACGGATTCCTGCGAAATGATCTCGGGCGCCGCCGGGGCCGGACGGGTCTCGACTGTCATCGGCTGTCTTTCGGTTAGTGTGTTGATCCGCTCGGCTCGTGACGGGTGGTCAGGGCACCCTGGCCGACCTGGCGGAATCACTGTCGGTCCCTAGCTGTAACGCATGGTGACGGTCGGTCGTTCGAGGCGCGCACCTTTCTCCGTAGCGCGCCCCAGGGGTGCACGCCTCCCTTCACGCCCTTTCGCGCCCCCCGGGCGTCCCCCTGTGTCACACGCACCGCTCTCACCTGTACGTGAACGGTGAAACGTTCACTCAGCCCGCATACGGATGCAACCACCTCGCGCCGCCGGGTGTGGCGCGCCTCCGTCGGCTATCCACGACACCGACGGGAACGGAACGGAGCGGGAGGACGACTGTGCTGACCACTCTCCTGGTGGTGGGTCTGGCCCTGGTGCTGGGCCTGGCTGCCAACCGGCTGCTGCGCCCACGGCTGGTGGAGGACCAGGCCGACGCGCTCACCGTGCGCGACTTCATGGAGCCGCTGCTGACGCTCGCCGTACTCGTCCTGGCCTTCGTCATGGTGCTGGCCGCCGAGTCCTACGGCGACGCGGAGGACGCCGCACGGGAGGAGGCGGGCGTGGTGGACCACCTCTTCGAGGTGGCCGACTTCGCGCCCGATCCCCAGCGGGTACGACTCCAGGCCGACGCCGTCTGCTACGCCCGCGCCGTCCACGCCATCGAATGGCCGGCCATGGTGCGCGGCAGCGCGTCCACCGCGCCCAGCGTATGGAGCACCGACTTCCGCAAGCAGCTCAAGGGCGTGGACCGCCAGGACGCGGTCTTCGGGATCCTGATCGACGCCGACCGGGACCGCTCCGAGGCACGGCAGGCACGCATCGCCGAATCGACGCCGGCCATCGCGCCGCTGTTCTACTGGTTCATGCTCATCACCCTCGCGGTGACGGTGATCGTGCTCGCCTTCTGCCTGCCGCTGCGGAGATTCGCCACGGAGCTCGCCACCCTCGTGGTGCTCACCATCCTGCTGACCGCGTCGCTGCTCATCATCCACGACGTCGACCGGCCCTTCGGCGGCATCATCGACGTGCCCGCCACCTCGATCGCCGACGCCTCCCGCGACATCTCGGACGACTTCGTGGCAGCCCACGGCGAGGCCGCCCTGCCCTGCGACGCGCAGGGCCGCAAGCCGGCCGCCTGACCTTCACCTCCTCATCCGCCCACGAGCACGACGTCGAGCGTGCGAGGGCCGTGCACGCCCTCCACCCGGTCCAGTTCGATGTCGCTGGTGGCCGACGGCCCGGAGATCCAGGTCAGCGGCCGCGCCGGGTCCAGCCGCGGCAGCGCCTGCGGCAGCGAGGCGACGACCTGGTCCGGCGCGCGGACGACACAGATGTGCAGGTCGGGTACGAGTGTCAGGGCGCGGCGCCCCTGGCCCTCCGCCGCGTCCAGGACGATCGTGCCGGTCTCGGCGATCGCCAGGGCGCAGGTGGTGACGACGGCATCGGTGGCGTCGAGTTCGTACGCGTCCAGCGGGCGCCCCGCCGTGTCATGGCGCCGCTCGGCGTCCGTACCTGCCAGCCAGGCCGCCGGCAGGCCGGGCGGCACGGCGACCGAGGCAGCCCCGCGCTCGGCGAGCAACCGGGCGATCAGCGACGGCAGTTCCTCCTCGGTCGCGCGGTGGACATGCGCCCGGTAGTCGGCCAGGTTCTCGTGGAGCAGGTCCAGCAGGGCGGCCGGGTCGTCGGGGGAGTGGCTCGTGCGGTAGTCACGGGCCGGTTCGGGGGCGTCCGGCGCGCCGGCGGTGGCCGCGCGGACACGGGCGAGGATCCGGTCGCGGGAGCTCATGTGCGGTTCCTCTTCCACCAGTCGCGGAACGACCGTTCCGGCAGCTCGGGCAGGTCACGGCCGTCCGTCCACGCCCCGGCGCCCGGCGGCCTGGACGGGTGCGCCTTGCGGGTCGCCGAGGCCACGCGCTCGCCGGCGGCCAGGGCGGCGGGGTGGTCCAGCAGCCAGGTGGCCGCCCTGACCGCCGCCCGCTCCAGGCGGTGCCCCTTCCCGCCCCGCTCGGCGACCTTGCCGCGCAGGTGGACGAGCACCTCCGGGATGTCGATGGCGACCGGGCACACGTCGTAGCACGCCCCGCACAGTGAGGACGCGTACGGCAGGGAGGCGTCGATGTCGCTCGCCGTACCGCGCAGTTGCGGGGTGAGGATCGCGCCGATCGGGCCCGGGTAGACCGAGCCGTACGCGTGCCCGCCGGCCCGCTCGTACACCGGGCAGACGTTCAGGCACGCCGAGCAGCGGATGCAGCGCAGCGCCTGGCGGCCGACCTCGTCGGCGAGCGTGGCGGTGCGGCCGTTGTCCAGCAGGACCAGGTGGAAGGTGCTCGGGCCGTCGGCGTCCGTCGTCCCCGTCCACATGCTGGTGTACGGGTTCATGCGCTCGGCCGTCGACGACCTCGGGAGCGTCTGGAGGAACACCTCCAGGTCACGCCATGTCGGTACGACCTTCTCGATCCCGACCACCGAGATCAGGGTCTCCGGCAGGGTCAGGCACATCCGCCCGTTGCCCTCCGACTCGACCACGACCAGCGTGCCCGTCTCGGCGACCATGAAGTTCGCCCCCGAGATCCCCACCTTCGCCCGCAGGAACTTCTCCCGCAGGTGCAGCCGGGCCGCCTCCGCCAGGTCGGCGGGGGTGTCGGTCAGGTCGTCGGGCGCGGGCCGGCCCCAGTCCGCCATCCGGTCACGGAAGATGTCCCGGATCTCCCCCCGGTTGCGGTGGATCGCCGGCACCAGGATGTGGGAGGGCCGGTCCTCGCCCAGCTGCACGATCAGCTCGGCGAGATCCGTCTCGTACGCGGCGATGCCCTCCGCCTCCAGGGCCTCGTTCAGGCCGATCTCCTGCGTCGCCATCGACTTGACCTTGACGACCTCCCGCTCACCGGTCGCCTTGACCAGTCCGGTCACGATCCGGTTGGCCTCGGCGGCGTCCGCCGCCCAGTGGACCGTGCCCCCGGCCGCCGTGACGGCCTCCTCCAACTCGACGAGGAAGGTGTCCAGATGGCGCAGCGTACGGTCCTTGATCTGCTTGCCCGCCTCGCGCAACGCCCCCCAGTCGTCCAGCTCCGCGACCGCCCGGGCCCGCTTGTCGCGGATCGTGTGCGTCGCGTGCCGCAGGTTCGCCCGCAGCACCGGATCGGCAACCGCCTCGCCGGCCGCCTGCGGGAAGGCCGGCATGCCCAGATACGTTCCACTCACCGCAGCGGCTCCTCTTCGGTACTGGCCAGGATCTCGGCGATGTGCACGGCCCGCACCCGTTCGCCCTCACGCCTGAGGACGCCGCCGATGTGCATCAGACACGAGTTGTCGGCACCGCACAGCACCTCCGCCCCCGTCCCCACCGCGTTGCGCACCTTGTCGCGGCCCATGGCCACCGACACCGCCGGGTTCTTCACCGCGAACGTCCCGCCGAAACCGCAGCACTCCTCCGCGCCCGGCAGCTCCACCAGCTCCAGGCCCTTGACCGCCTGGAGCAGCCGGCGTGGCCGGTCGCCGAGCCCCAGCAGCCGCAGCCCGTGACAGGACGGGTGGTAGGTCACCCGGTGCGGAAAGTACGCGCCCACGTCCGTCACGCCCAGCACGTCGACCAGGAACTCCGTCAGCTCGTACGTCCGGGGCCCGAGCCCCGGCTCGCCGAGGGCGGCGTAGTGGTCGCGCACCATGGCCGCGCACGAACCCGAAGGGGTGACGACGTACTCGTACCCCTCGAACGCCCGTGCCGTACGGCGTACCAGAGGCTCGGTCTCGCGCCGGTAGCCCGTGTTGTACTGGGGCTGGCCGCAGCACGTCTGGGCCGCCGGGAAATCCACCTCGACGCCGAGGCGTTCGAGGAGTCTCACCGTGGCGATCCCGGTCGCGGGATACACCGCGTCATTGACGCAGGTGACGAACAGCGCGACGCGCATCGCGGCTCCTTCCTTCCCTTGCTTCGGGTGGGGTGCGGGTTCGGCTCCGGACGAGCATATGGCCGCGTGCGGCGGCCCCGGCCGGACCCGCGCGGCCGCGTGGTGACCGGGGAATCAGCGGCGCTCGGTCTGGATCTGCTCCAGGGACTTGCCTGTCGTGTCCGGCATGAAGTACCCGAGCACGCCACAGGCCAGCAGGCATACGGTGAGGAAACCGGCCACCGGGGCGATGCCGGTGGACGCGAGGGCGGGCACGAAGAACGACCACACGCCCAGCACGATCCGCGCCACCCCGAAGGAGATGCCCTGAGCGGTGCCCCGCAGCATCGTCGGGAACAGCTCCTGGCTGACCGTCTTGTAGAAGCCCTCGCCCGCCATGGTCTGTCCGATGCCGAAGAGCAGCACGTTGAAGACGATCGTGGGGATGGTGAACGGCAGCACCAGGAACAGCCCGTACGCCGTCACCTGCATCACCGAGCCGGTGACCCACATGGCCTTGCGGTAGCGGTGGCCGCGGTCGGCGAACCGCATGTAGATCGCGACCGTGCCGAGGATGGCGAGGGCGAAGCTGCCGCACGACAGCGCCACGCTGGTGGCCTGGCCGCCCGCCCCCAGGGTCCTGACCATGTAGGGCGTGAAGATGCCGTTGGTGCCGGCGGCCAGGTTCCAGGTCAGGTAGATGCCGGTGGTCCACAGCAGGGCCCGCAGATGGGCGCCCCGCAGCAGGTCGGTGACCTTGACGCGGGCCGCCGCGCCGGAACGGGCGGCGCTGCGCCACACCGCCGACTCGGTCATGCCACGGCGCAGCGCGTAGGTGACGAGCGCGACGACGAACAGGTGGAGGAAGACGATGCGTATACCGAGCAGGCCGAGCGGCGCCAAGGCCCAGGCCAGCAGCAGCACGATCACCGGGCCGAGGTTCCACGTCACCTGCGTCAGCCCGAGCAGCTTGCCGCGCGCCCTGGCGGGCGACAACTCCCCGACCAGCGCCAGCGACGTCGGTACGTCGGCGCCGACCGCGACGCCGACCAGGAAAGTGCCCGCGAAGAGCATCACCGGGTCGACGGCGAGGGCGATGAGCAGGATGGCGCCCGCGTAGACGAGCAGGTCGTACTGGTAGATCCGCTTGCGCCCGAGCCGGTCGCCGAGCCGGCCGCCGATGAACGCGCCGATGGCCGCGCCGATCGCGTTGGGGCCGATGGCGGCGAGCGCGCCGATACTGCTGTCCGTCAGCCCCAGGTGGTCCTGGAACAGCGCCAGGCCCGAGCCGAGCGCGACGATCGACCCGGCGTCGAGGTACGAGGCCATGCCCGCGAGGGCGGTCCACCGCCACTGCCGGCGGGTGACCGTGCCACCCTCGGTGGCGCTGTCGAGGGTGGCCCGTGTGTTCGGCACAGACGTCACCGGAGCTCCTTCGGGGCGGCGTTGAAACGTATCAAAGATGTCGTCTGTAGCGATGCGGGTCAAGGGTGATCGCGCACGCCGAACCCTGGCGACACGGGCCATGCGCAAAGGGGTTGACGTCTCACGTGTGCATCGTCTTAGCTCGCCTGAAAGGTTTCATCGACTCGGCGGCGGAGAGGTCCGACACACGTCATGCAACGCGTCTGCTTCCTGCTGAAGGTCCGCGCGGACCGGCTCGCCGAGTACCGTGCCCGGCACGCGGCCGTCTGGCCGGAGATGCTCGACGCGCTCACCGCGGCCGGCTGGCACAACTACTCGCTCTTCCTCCGGGACGACGGCCTCCTGGTGGGCTACCTGGAGACGCCCGACTTCGCCGCCGCGCGGGCGGCGATGGCCGCCACCGACGTCAACGCCCGCTGGCAGGCGGAGATGGCGGAGTTCTTCGAGGAACTGGGCGACGGCCGGGGCCCGGACGAGGCGATGCGGCCCCTCACCGAGGTCTTCCACCTCGCCTGACGCCGACGCCTGACGCCGACGCCGACGCCTGACGCCTGGCAGCTGACGCCTGGCACCTGACGCGCTCGCGCGGGGCCGGCTCACGCGCCGACGGGCGCCGCCGGGGGAGGGGCCGGGGAAGGAGCCGGGTGACGCAGCCCCTCGGCGGCGTCCGAGACCCGGCGCAGCAGGTCGAGGAAGACGGTCTGCTCCGCCGGTTCCAGCGGGGCGAGGAAGACCTGGTTCATCCGGGCCGTCCGCAGCGCCAGCTTCTTGTGGACGCGTACGCCCTCGTCGGTGGCGTGCAGCACCGAGCGGCGGCCGTCGCGCGGGTCGCGGACCTTGTCGATCAGGCCGCGGTCGACGAGCCGGCGGACCACCTCGGCGATGGTGGAGCGGTCGAGGCCGACGCGCTCGCCGACCGTGCGCTGGTCCAGTCCGTCCTCGCCCGCCAGGGTGTTGAGGACGGCGAACTGCGGTGAGGTGACCTCCTCGGACACGATCGTGTTCCACAGCAGGGTGTGCGCCTGCTGGAAGCGCCGGGCCAGATGGCCGGGATGGCTGCTGAGGTCGAGCGCGGGCACGGTGGTCCTCTCTCCCCGTCTGTTCCTGTGACCTCAGTGTCTCATGGCACTGAGGACCTTGACCTGCGGCGATCCGGGTGCCAGGCTGCCCTTCACGCGGAGATAGTCAGTGCACTGAGCATTATGCGCATGGAGGGGAAGGAAGCGGACCGATGGACAAGGTGGTGGCCACAGCCGGCGAGGCCGTGGCCGATGTGTACGACGGAGCGACGTTCGCCGTCGGCGGCTTCGGCCTCAGCGGCGTACCCAACGCGCTCATCCAGGCCGTGTACGCGACCGGGATCAGCGGTATCGGCGTGGTCTCCAACAACTGCGGCGCCATGGACTCCGGCCTCGCCGTCCTGCTCGCCGCCGGGCGCATCGCCCGCGTTACCGGCTCGTACATCGGCGCCAACAAGGAGTTCGCCCGCCAGTACCTCGCCGGCGAGCTGGAGGTCGAACTGATTCCGCAGGGCACCCTCGCGGAACGGCTGCGCGCGGGCGGCGCCGGTATCCCGGCCTTCTACACCCCGGCGGGCGTCGGCACCCAGGTCGCCGACGGCGGCCTGCCCTGGCGGTACGACGGCAACGGCGGCGTGGCGCTCGCCTCCCCGCCCAAGGAGGTCCGCGAGTTCGACGGCGTTCCGTACGTCCTGGAACACGGCATCCGCACCGACTTCGCGCTGGTACGCGCGGCCAGGGGCGACCGCCACGGCAACCTCGTCTTCAACAAGTCCGCCCGCAACTTCAACCCCCTCGCCGCCATGGCCGGACGGATCACCGTCGCCGAGGTGGAGGAGCTGGTGGAGCCCGGCGAGATCGACCCGGACCACGTCCACCTGCCCGGGATCTTCGTCCAGCGCGTCGTGGCCCTCTCGCCGGAGCAGGCTGCCGACAAGAGGATCGAGAACAGGACGGTGCGCGCCTGATGGCCTGGACACGCGACGAGATGGCCGCCCGCGCGGCCGCCGAGCTGCACGACGGCGAGTACGTCAACCTCGGCATCGGCCTGCCCACCCTCATCCCCGGGCACCTCCCCGACGGCGTCCACGTCGTCCTGGAATCCGAGAACGGCATCCTCGGCACCGGCCCCTACCCGTACGAGGACGAGGTCGACCCCGACCTCATCAACGCGGGCAAGGAGACCGTCACCGTCCTGCCCGGCGCCTCCTACTTCGACTCGGCGCTCTCCTTCGGCATGATCCGCGGCGGCCACATCGACGTCGCCGTCCTCGGTGCCATGCAGGTCTCGGCCACCGGCGACCTCGCCAACTGGGCCGTCCCCGGCAAGCTCGTCACCGGCATCGGCGGCGCCATGGACCTGGTGCACGGCGCCCGGCGCGTCATCGTCACCATGACCCACACCGCCAAGGACGGCAGCCCCAAGATCGTCGAGGAGTGCACCCTGCCCCTCACCGGCCGCGCCTGCGTCCACCGGATCATCACCGACCTCGGCGTCCTGGACGTCACCGGCGACGGCCTGGTGCTGGTCGAGACCGCTCCCGGCGTGACCGTCGACACGATCCGCGAGACGACCGCCGCCCCCGTCCGCACGGCCGGCCGGGCCGGAAGGAGCTGACCGACATGGCACTCGACTCGACACTCGCCACGGCACTCACCCAGGCCGACATAGACCTCCAGATCGTCCGGCAGCGCGACGCGTACGAGAAGTCCGTCGCCGAGGGCGCGCAGCGCTCCGACCACCCGGCGCGCGACTACCCCCCGTACCGCTCCAGCGTGCTGCGCCACCCCCACCAGCCGCTCGTCGCCGTCGCCGCCGCCCGCGACCCGGAGGCCGTCGAACTGGCCTCGCCCGCCTTCGGCGAGACCGACGTCACCGAGCTCGACAACGACCTCACTCGCCAACACGCGGGCGAACCCCTCGGCGAGCGCATCACCGTCACCGGGCGCGTCCTCGACCGCCACGGCCGGCCCGTCCGAGGCCAGCTCGTCGAGCTGTGGCAGGCCAACGCCTCCGGACGGTACGCCCACCAGCGCGACCAGCACCCAGCCCCGCTGGACCCCAACTTCACCGGCGTCGGCCGCACCCTCACCGGCGACGACGGCGGCTACGGCTTCACCACCATCAAGCCCGGCGCCTACCCCTGGCGCAACCACACCAACGCCTGGCGCCCGGCCCACATCCACTTCTCGCTCTTCGGCTCCGCGTTCACCCAGCGCCTCGTCACGCAGATGTACTTCCCGGGCGACCCGCTCTTCCCGTACGACCCGATCCTCCAGTCCGTCACGGACGACGCCGCGCGGCAGCGGCTCGTCGCGACGTACGACCACAGCCTGTCGCGGCCCGAATGGTCCCTCGGCTACCACTGGGACATCGTGCTCGACGGGCCCGCCGCCACCTGGATGGAGGAAGGCCGATGAGCGCCCTCGAGCCCACCCCCTCGCACACCGTCGGCCCCTTCTACGGGTACGCGCTGCCCTTCCCCGGCGGCGGCGACATCGCCCCGGCCGGCCACCCCGACACGGTCACCGTCCACGGCCGGGTCCTCGACGGCGAGGGCACCCCCGTCCCCGACGCCCTGGTCGAGGTCTGGGGCCCCGGCCCCGACGGCGAACTGCCGCGCGTGGGCGGCTCGATGCGCCGCGACCCGGTGACCGGCGGGTTCCTCGGCCGCAACGGGACCGACTTCACCGGCTTCGGCCGCGTACCGACCGACGCCGACGGGCACTGGGCGGTACGCACGCTCCGCCCCGGCCGGCGCGGCGCGTCCGCCCCGTACCTGAGCCTGTGCGTCTTCGCCCGCGGGCTCACCCACCACCTGTTCACCCGCGTCTACCTGCCCGAGCCCGCCGACGCGCGGGCCGCCGACCCGCTGCTGGCCTCGCTCCCGCCCGGCCGCGCGGCGACGCTGGTGGCGGGCGCCGAACCGCGCGGCACGTACCGGTTCGACATCCGGCTGCAGGGCGAGGGGGAGACCGTCTTCCTGGAGTTCGCATGACGTACGAGGACGCGGGGTTCCTGGCGCCGGGGCGGGCCGGCACCCCCGCCGAGGAGAGCACCTCCGACGCCGCCTTCCTGCGGGCGATGCTCGACGCGGAGGCCGCCCTCGCGCGCGTGCAGGCGCCTTCGGAGGCGGCCGGGGCGATCACCGCCGCGTGCGCGGGCGAGTTCGGCGTACGGGACCTGGCGCTGCGGGCGCGCTCGGGCGGCAACCCGGTGATCCCGCTGGTCGCCGACCTCACGGCCGCCGTACCGGAGCACGCCCGGCCGTATGTGCACCGGGGCGCCACCAGCCAGGACATCCTCGACACGGCCGCCATGCTCGTCGCGGCCCGCACCCTCGCCCTGGTCCTCGCCGACCTGGAGCGCACGGCCGGGGCGCTGCACACCCTCGCGGCCGCCCACCGGGACACGCCCATGCCCGGCCGCACCCTCACCCAGCACGCCGTGCCCACCACCTTCGGGCTGAAGGCGGCGGGCTGGCGCGCCCTGGTGCTGGACGCCCGCGACCGCGTCACCGCCGTACGCGACCGGCTGCCCGCCCAACTGGGCGGCGCGGCGGGCACCTTGGCCGCCTTCACCGCGTACGGATGTGACGACGCGCCCGCGCTCGTCGCCGCGTACGCCCGCGAACTCGGCCTCGCCCAGCCCGTACTGCCCTGGCACACGCTCCGCACCCCGGTGGCCGACCTGGCGGGGGCCCTCGCCTTCACCGCCGGGGCGCTCGGGAAGGTCGCCGCCGACGTGCTCACCCTCTCCCGCACCGAGATCGGCGAGGTGAGCGAGGGCAGCGGCGGAGGCTCCTCCGCCATGCCCCACAAGGCCAACCCCGTGCGCGCCACGCTCCTCGCGGCCGCCGCCCGCCGCGCGCCCGCCCACGCCGCCGTCCTGTACGGCTCGGTCGCCGCCGGGGACGAGCGGCCCGCAGGCGCCTGGCACGCCGAGTGGGAGCCGCTGCGGGACCTGCTGCGGCTCGTCGGCGGCGCCGCCCACGACGCCGTGCACCTCACCGGGAACCTGCGCGTCCACCCCGCGCGGATGCGGGCGAACCTGGACCTCACCGACGGGCTGATCGTCTCCGAACGGCTCCGGGACCGGTTCCCGAAGGACCGGCTCACGCGGGCGGCCGAGGAGGTCCGTACGACCGGGAAGCCCCTCGCCGACGTCCTCGGCGTGCCGCCCGAACTGACCGACCCCACCCACTACACCGGCGCGGCGGCCGAGCTCACCGACCGCGCCCTGGAACGCCGATGAACCAGCTCCACCACGTCATCGAGGGCCCCGCCACCGCGCCCGCCCTCCTCCTCGGCCCGTCGCTGGGCACCTCCACCGCCCTGTGGGACGCCGTCGCGCCCGGCCTGCCGCTGCGGTGCGTACGGTGGGACCTGCCGGGCCACGGCGCGAGCGCCGCCGGCCTCATCGGACCCGGCGCCACCGTCGCCGACCTCGCCGCCCATGTGCTGCGCCTCGCCGACGCCCTGAACCTGGACCGGTTCCACTACGCGGGCGTGTCGCTGGGCGGCGCCGTCGGCCTGTGGCTCGCCGTCCACCACCCCGACCGGCTGCACCGGCTCGCCGTCGTGTGCTCCTCCGCCCACTTCGGCGACCCCGGCCCCTGGCACGAACGGGCCGCCCTGGTACGCCGCGACGGCACCGCGCCCGTCGCGGAGACGGCACCTGGCCGCTGGTTCACCCCCGGGTTCACCGTCCCCCGCCTGGTCGACGACCTGCGCCGGGCCGACCCGGAGGCGTACGCCGCGTGCTGCGACGCGCTGGCCACGTACGACCTGCGGCCCGGCCTGCCGTCCGTCACCGTGCCCACCCTGGTGCTGGCCGGCCGCCAGGACCCGGCGACCCCGCCCGCCCACGCCCGCGAGCTCGCCGACGCCATCCCGGGCGCCGCCCTCACCGAACTGCCCGGCGCCTCCCACCTCGCCCCCGCCGAGCAGCCCGCCGCCGTCCTGGCCGCCCTGCGCGCCCACTTCGGCGTACCCGGCCCGGACGCGGCCGCGGGCACCGCCGTACGCCGCGAGGTGCTCGGCGACGCCCACGTGGACCGTGCCCAGGCCCGTACGACCCGGTTGACGGCCCCCTTCCAGGACTTCATCTCCCGCTACGCCTGGGGTGAGATCTGGACGGACCCCACCCTCAGCCGCCGCGAGCGCAGCCTCATCACGCTCACGGCCCTGGTCGCCCATGGCCACCTCGACGAACTGGCCATGCACATCAGGGCCGCCCGCCGTAACGGCCTCACTCCGGAGGAGATCGGCGCCGTCCTCCTCCAGACCGCCGTCTACTGCGGCGTCCCGGCGGCCAACTCGGCGTTCGCGGTGGCGCGGCGGGTGCTGGAGGAGGAGGCGCTGGAGGAGGAGAACGTGCCGGAGAAGGACGTGCCGGAGAAGGACGCTCCGGACGGGTCCTAGTCGCCTCGGGCGCGCACCGAGAAGGCCGTGAGGGCGCGCTCGGACTCCACGCCGTCACCGTTCACCGCGAAGACCTTCACCAGGTGGCGCCCCCGGGACCACGCCTTCTGGCCGGTCCACGCCCACCGGCCGTCATCGGCGACGTCGGCGGTGCCCAGGTAGTGGCCGTCCTCCCAGAGCTGGACCTTCGAGGCGGCCCGCGCCGTACCGGCGAAGCGTACGGCCCCGGCCGGCAGGTGCTGGTCGGTGAGAGGGGCGGAGATCACGGGGGTGGGCACCCAGGAGTCGGGGGAGGTGCTGGTGGCGGCCAGGAGGTCCTCGACGGCGGTCCGGTCGGCCTGGGGGTCCTCGTAGCCGTTGCGGGCGAAGCCCAGGCGTGGGGTGATGCCGTCGATGAGGCAGTTGACGAGGCCCATGATGACCGGGACGTTGCGGCCGGCGACCTGGGTGTGGCGCGTGACGAAGGGGGAGTCGGTCAGGACGACGTTGACGTTCTCGTAGCCGCCGAAGAGCGTGAGGTACGGCTCCACCTGGGTGCGGTACTGGGGGTCCGCGACGGAGGAGAGGAGGTACACACCGGCGGACCGGTTGCTCCCCCGGCGTACGAGGTCGGGCAGGAGCGCGTCGAGGGCGGCGACGTCGCCGTCGCGTTCGTCCTGGCGCGTCATGAATCGGGCCACCTCCGGGTGGACGTCGCGGACATAGCTGCCGATCGCGAACTGCGGGGCGACGGCCACCGCGTTCCCGAACCCGTGGGCCAGCGTGTAGTAGAGGGCCGCGGTGGCCCCCTTGGAGCTGCCCAGCAGGGTGCAGTCGGCGGGCGTCAGCGCGAGGGCGTCCAGGAAGCGGTGGATCACGGCGGCGACGGACTCCTCGATGGCGAAGTCCATGCCCTTGCACAGGTAGTAGCTGTTGTGACCGTCGAACCGGTCGCGGATCCACAGGATGTTGGCGCGCAGGTTGTCCAGTACGCCGTTGGACCACCCGTAGTCCTCGGGTGCGTCGAAGTTGGCGAGGACCACGACCAGGCGCCGGTTGCCGTTGCGGGCGTGGTGGAAGCGGTAGTCGACGGGCACGGCGCCGAGGGTGTCGGTGCCGGTGAACAGGCGGCGATGGGCTCCGGTGGTGCGGGGCATCGGTGGAGGTCTCCTGGCAGGTGCTGCGGCGCGCGACGAGGCGCGCCGGTGGGACGGGCGGGGAAAGCCGGTCAGACGGCGGTGCCGAACGCGGTGGCCGGGCGCTCGGCCCGGCCGGGCCGAGCGCGGCGCAGCCGGGGCAGGCGTACCGGCCTCGCACCGGCGTCCGGTGACCGGCGGCCGGTCTCCAGCATCCGGTCGACGACCCGCCCGGCGGCCCCGCCGTCCTCCAGGTCGCAGAAGCGCTCCTGGAAGAGGTGGTAGCGGTGTTGGAAGCGGCGCTGGACGTCGTCCACGTCCCGGATGGCGCGGATCAGCTCGGCCGACGTGCCGACCAGTGGTCCGGGGGCGGTCTCCTCGAAGTCGAAGTAGAAGCCGCGCAGGGTGTCCCGGTAGTGCTCCAGGTCGTAGGTGAAGAAGAGCATGGGGCGGCCGGTGTTGGCGAAGTCGAACATCAGCGACGAGTAGTCGGTGACCATCACATCGGTCACCAGCATCAGATCGGCCATGTCCGGGTACGTCGAGACGTCCCGTACGAAGCCGTCACCGGCGCCCGGCACCGGGTCGACGACGTTGGGGTGGCGGCGTACGAGCAGGACGTGGTCCTCCGCGAGCTGTTCCCGGGCGTCGTCGAGGTCGATGCGGAAGTCGAACCGGTAGCGCCCGGCCCCGTGGTACATGTCGTCCCGCCACGTCGGTGCGTACAGCACCACCCGCTTTCCCTCGGGCAGGCCCAGGCGGCGGCGCACCTCCTCGGCGCGCCGGTCGCGGTCGGGGGCTCGCAGCGGGTCGTTGCGGGGGTAGCCGGTCTCCACGAGGTCTCCCGCGAAGTCGAAGGCGCGCCGCAGGATCGGGGTGCTGAAGCGGTTGGGGGAGACGAGCATGCTCCACTGCTCGACCTCGTGCCGGATCCGCTTCGGGTAGCGGCGGTCGGCGAAGTGGACCGACGGCATGTCGTGGCCGATCCTCTTCAGCGGTGTGCCGTGCCAGGTCTGTACCACGACCTGCCCTTCGCGGCGCTCGAACCAGCCGGGGAGGTGGTTGTTGGCCACGATGTACCGGGAGCGGGCCATCGCCTCGTACCACTCCGGTGACCACATGCGTACCGCCCGAGCCGGTGCAGGCACCTCGATCTGGTCGTCGCGGACCACCCAGAGCAGTTCCAGGCCGGTGCCGCGGCGCACGAGTTCCTCGAAGACCGCCCTCGGGCTGTCGGACAGCTGTGTCCCGCGGAAGCTGTCGAACAGCACCGCCGGGAGCAGCGGCTGTGCGCGGCACCTGGGGTAGTGCTGGGTCCGCAGCAGCTTCTGCCGGTACGGGCCGCGGGCCTCGTCAGGCATGGCCGAGCGCACCAGGAGCGTGAACCGGTCGTAGAACTGCGGCTGTGTCACATACCGGCGGCCGTCCACGGTGCGGCCCTCCGGCATGGCCTCGATCAGGTCGCGGTGAGTCTTCAGCAGCACGTCCTGTGGCGGATCCTCCTGGCCGGTGCCGGTGCCGGTGCCGGTGCCGGTGCCGCCGCCGGCGACGCGCAGCGCGAGATCCCAGCGGCCGGAGGCCAGCGGCACGGTGCCGGCCATGCCGCTGACCCGCGACGGCGTGAACGAGGCCGTGAACCGTCCGCCCACGCACGTCACCGGGAAGCACCACTCCTCCTTCCGCCCGGCACGGGCGCGTACGACGAGGCACAGCTCTTCGCGCAGGCGAGGGCCGAGGTCCTCGTAGCCGGGATAGGAGCCTTCGAGGGTGAGGCTGCCGCCGTCGGACCAGGTGCAGCGGTCCACCACCGGCAGGGCGGCCCGCTCGAAGAGCACGAGGTACCCGGAGCCGTTGCGGTGCACCACGGCTTCCCGGCCGCCCTGGCCGGTGGTACCGGGCCTGGCGGGCATCGGGTACACACCGTCCGCGGTGCCCGGGGCCATGACGGGGTACAGGGGCCGTTTCCTGCCCGGGATGTGCAGTGAGGTCTTCCAGCCGTTGCCGCCGGTGACCCAGGAGCGTGGGACGTCGTGGCCGTGACGGCGGGCCGGCGGGACCAGAGCGGCGAGCGGGACCCGGGTGCGGAAGGTGCACCACCCCTGGCCCCCGGGTGCGAAGTCGACCCGGGACTCGGACCGGGCGACTCCGGTGAGACCGGCGATCCGCAGCGTGGCGGTGTCCGGTGTCGCGTCGGCCAGCAGGACGCCGCTCAGCTCCAGATGGCCACCGAGCAGGCGGTGACCGGTGATACGGCACCGCACGACCTCCACCCGGATCTTCAGCGCTCCGCCCACGAAGAGCGGCACCACCCGGACGTTCTTGTCCACGGCGAAGGACGGCGGGTGCGAGCCGGTGCCCGCGGCCCCGGCACTCACCCGGCCGTGGCGGAACAGGCCGCGGCTGAGCGAGCCCACCGCCACGTCCCAGGTGCCCTCGACCCACCTCCCCCTGCGCTTCAGCCGTGCCGGGTCGATGGCCACCTCGAAGCCGGACCAGTCGTAGCAGTAGCGGTTCTGTCCCGAGTGCTCGGTGGCCTCCGGGTCGTAGGTGGTCCTGGCGCGCAGCACGATGGTGCGCCCCTGCTTCCTGTCGCGCAGGGCGAGCGCCTTCACCGAGTGGCGGCGCTTGTGGACGTTGAGGTGGCGGACGTAGGCACGGCCGGAGAGTTTCAGTACGCCGTCCTCCCAGCGCGCGTCGCACAGCGAGCCGCGCATGGTGAACTCCTCACGCAGCCGGTACGCGCTCCTGGGCACGCCCGTGGAACGGTCGTCCAGGCAGGGGTAGTCGAGGTACCGGCGGATCCGGCGGCGCACGGGCAGCGGGCCGCCCCCGCGCTCGAACTCCAGCAGATCGAGCAGCTGCTGCTTCTTCCCGGCCCGTACCAGTTCCCACTTGACACGGTCGACGGCGGGCAACTCCTCGACGACTCCGGGGGCCGCCTCGTCGAGGAACGCCCGTGCCTCGCGGAGGAAGTGGTCGTGCACCTCCTCGTCGGCGTCCAGCAGGGCGTCGAGGTGGAGGAGGAGGTCGGACTTCAGACACGCCAGGTCGTAGCGCCGCTTGTGCTCCGCGTACTCCGGTGTCCGGTGCCCGTCCAGGAAGCGGCTCACCGACCGGACGGCGGAGAAGCGGTCCCGGACGTTGTCCAGCTCGGTGAGGCGCTGGGTGATGGAGGGGCCCGCGCCGCCGTCACGGCGGCGCCAGAAGTAGACGTGGTCGCTGACGACGTCCACCGCCCCGGCGCTGTAGTGGGCGTAGAGATTGACCCAGATGTCCTCGTAGACCACCCCCTCGGGGAACGCGATGCGGTGGCGGTCCCAGAACGACCTGCGGAACACCTTGTTCCAGACGGTGCGGTCGTACAGCAGCTCGGGCGTACGGGAGATGTGGGTACGGCGGCGCGCGCGCCGCATGGGGGCGCCGTGCAGCTTCGACTGCCAGATCCGCTGCGAGTTCATCATCCGCACGTTGCCGGAGACGAAGTCGGAGCCGCTCTCCTCCAGGGTGCCGATCAGCAGTTCGTAGGCGTAGTCGGGCAGGACGTCGTCCCCGTCGACGAAGGCCAGGAACTCGGCCCCCGGGTGAGCGGCGCGGATTCCGGTGTTGCGCGCGTGGCCCGGGCCCCGCGCCTCCTGCCGGATGAGGCGGAAGCGCCCGTCCCGCCGGCAGAACTCCTCCGCCAGGGCGCCCGAGCCGTCCGTCGACCCGTCGTCGACGAGTACGACCTCGAAGTCCTCGAAGACCTGCAGGGCGATCGACTTCAGGCACTCCTCCAGGTACGGTTCGACGTCCTGGAACGGCACGACGATGCTCAGGCGCGGTGTGGTCATGGTCCCTTCCCGTCCTCCGGCTCCCGGGGCGTCGCGGCCGGCGGTCCGCGCGAGTTCGCGCCCTTGGTGAGTCTGTCGCCGACGGGCAGCCCGGAACCGGGCCCAAGGTCCGCTCCGACCAGGCCTTTGGGCCTGATGCGCGGGGGAGTGCGTCGCGTCGCCCTGCTGTCCGGCAGCCGACGCGGGCCGGGAGTCGCGGCCGCAACGGGTACACCGACGAAGGCCAGGAGCGCACGCTCGTACGCTCCTGGCCAGGGGTGGTGCGGGAGGCTCAGGCACCGGGGGCTCTGTCGCCCGCGGACGCCACGGGCCCGACACCGAGGCCGCCCGCCCCCTGAGGGGCGCCACCGGCCCGACACCGAGGCCGCCCGCCCCCCGAGGGGCGCCACGGGCCCGACACCACGGCCCGTCCTCGCGGCCTCACGGCCGGCTCACGGCCCGTTCTCGCGGCCTCACCGGCCGGCTGACGGCGGCCCGCCCGACCGGCCTCAGGCCTCCCCGGCGGCCTGCGCGGCCGCGGCCACCGCCGCGGTCAGGTGCGCTTCGGCGGCCGCCTTGTCGACGCCGAGGCCGGTGAGGAGGCCCTTGCCGTCCTCGAACTCCAAGAGGGCGAGCAGGATGTGCTCGGTCCCGATGTAGTTGTGGCCGAGCCGCAGGGCCTCGCGGAACGTCAGCTCCAGGACCTTCTTCGCCCGGGCGTCGAAGGGGACGAGGTCGGGCACGCTGTCCGCCTCCGGCGGGAGCGCAGCGGTCGCCTCCTGCCGGACGGTGTCCAGGAGCACCCCCTGGGCGACGATCGCCTTGGCGGCGAGCGCCTCGGGCTCGTGCAGCAGGCCGAGCACCAGGTGTTCGGTGCGGATCTCGTCGTTCCGCGCCGCGTGGGCCTCGTTCTGCGAGGCCATCACGACGTTGCGGGCGCGCTCGGTGAAGCGGCTGAACCCCTGGGAGGGGTCCAGGTCCGGCGACTCGCCGGCCTTCGGTACGAAACGCTTCTGGGCGGCCTGCCGGGTGACGCCCATGCTCTTGCCGATGTCGGTCCAGGAGGCGCCCGAGCGCCTGGCCTGGTCCACGAAGTGGCCGATCAGGTGGTCCGCCAGTTCGCCGAGGTGGTCGGCGGCGATCACGGCGTCGGAGAGCTGGTCGAGAGCGTCGGTGTGGGCCTTCTTGATGGCCTCGATGAGGTCGTCGAGGCGGACGGGATGCGTCATGCCGACTGGATTCGTCATGTGTCAACCGTAGGTTGACAACAGGGAGTCGTCAACCGGGAGTTGACATCTCGTGCGCTCTCGCGCGTTCGCCATTCCGAACGCCGGACGGCCAATTGGGCAATGTCTGCGCGAACCATTGACGCGAATGATGTTCGAACCTACGGTCCCGTTCGAAGTTGCGAGCGCCATTCGATATACCGAACATTACAGGGGGTGGGGATGGGACTTCCTTCCCTGAGCCGCAGACAACTGCTCACCGCGACGGGCGGCGCCCTCGCCGCGGGCGCGGCGGGCTGCGCCGCGCCGCGGACCGTCGGTGGGGGACGGACCAGGCTCCGCTACTGGCACCTCTTCGGGGGCGGTGACGGCATCAACATGCGAGCGATGATCGACGCCTTCCGCGCCGCACACCCGCACATCGCCGTCGAGGCCGCCACCTTCCAGTGGGGCGCCCCCTACTACACCAAGCTCGGCATGGCCGGCGCCGGAGGCCGGGCGCCCGAGGTCGCCGTCCTCCACCTCGCCCGGCTCGCCGGCTTCGCCCCGGGCCGGCTGCTCGACGCCTTCGACCTCGACCTGCTCGCCGAACACGGCGTCCACGCCGACGACTTCCCCGACGGCATCTGGCGGCGCGGCGGCGTCGACGGCAAGCAGTACGCCGTACCGCTCGACACCCACCCCATGGTGCTCTTCCACAACACCGAGGTGTGCGAGAAGGCCGGGCTGCTCGACACCGACGGGACCCTCCGCCCCATCGAGGGAGCCGAGCAGTTCACCGCCGCCCTCCGCGCCGTCAGGAAGGTCACCGGCAGGCCCGCCCTCGTCACCGAGACGCTCGGCGCCGACTGCATCGGCCCGTGGCGCGTGTTCTCCACCCTGTACTCCCAACTGGGCGGCACCATCCTCACGCCCGACGGCACGAGCCTCGCCATCGACGACACCAAGGCGCTCACCGCCCTGGAGTACATGCGCATGCTCGTCGACGAGGGCCTCGCCGTGCGGCGCGTCGACTACGTCGGGGCCGTCGGCGTCTTCAACAACGGTGACACCGGCTTCTACCTCAACGGCGAGTGGGAGATGAGCTCCTTCCTCACCACCGGACTGCCGTTCTCCGTGACCCGCGTACCGAACCTGTTCGGCCGCCCCACCGCCCAGGCCGACTGCCACGCCTTTGTCCTGCCGCACCAGAAGGACCGGGGCGGAGCGACTAACGAGGCCGCACACGCCTTCGTCGCCTGGCTGCTGAAGAACACCGTCGAATGGGCCAAGGGCGGACACGTGCCCGCCTACCTGCCCACCCTCGCCAAACCCGAGTACCTGCAGCTCACCCCGCAGTCCGCCTACCGCTCCGTCGTCGACGACGTGGCGCTCGACGAGCCCGCCTGGTTCGCCGGCTCCGCCTCCGTCATGTGGATCGAACTGGGCGCCGTCTTCTCCGGCGTCCTCACCGGATCACGCACCCCCCGAGGCGCCCTCACCGAGGCGAAGTCCCGGCTCCGCACCCTCCTCCAGACGCCGAACCCCTTCGGAGGCACCGCATGAGTGCGACCGTACGGCGTCACTGGAGCGAACACGGGCTCGTCTTCATCGCCCCCTTCCTCCTCGTCTACGCCCTCTTCCTCCTCTGGCCGCTGCTCTCCGGCATCGGCATGAGCCTGAGCAGCGACAACATCGCCGGTACGGGCGGCGACTTCATCGGCCTGGACAACTACGCCGAAGCCCTGAAGGACCCCAACGTCTGGTCGTCCCTCTGGAACACCGTCTGGTTCACGGTCCTGTCGACCGTCCCCCTGGTGCTCACCGGCCTCGTCCTGGCCCTGCTCGCCCACCACCTGCCCTTCGTGCAGTGGCTGTGGCGGCTCGCCTGGTTCGCGCCGTTCCTGCTGCCCTCCGGCGTCGTCGGCCTGCTCTTCCTCTGGGTGATCTTCCCGTCGGACTTCGGCTTCGCCGACCAGGCGCTCGCCGCCGTCGGCCTGCACCCCGGCATCGGCTGGCTCACCGACGAGCGGTACGCGATGCTCTCCATCGTCCTCACCACCGTCTGGTGGACCGTCGGCTTCAACTTCCTGCTCTACCTCGCCGCACTCCAGGCCATCCCCCAGCACCTGTACGAAGCCGCCGCACTCGACGGCGCCGGCCCCTGGCACCGGCTGCGCCACGTCACCCTGCCCATGCTGCGCACCACCACGGGCGTGATCGTCGTCCTCCAGGTCCTCGCCTCGCTGAAGATCTTCGACCAGGTCTACATCATGACCGGCGGCGGCCCCGACGACGCGACCCGGCCGATCCTCCAGTACGTCTACCAGGCCGGCTTCACCGGCTACCGGATCGGCTACGCGTCGGCCGTCTCGTACCTCTTCTTCGCCCTGATCCTGCTCGTCTCCCTGGCACATCTGCGCCTGTCCCGCCGTACGCGTGAGGAGAACACCCGATGAGACCCCGCTGGACCCCGGGCCGCGCGGCGATGCTGCTCGCCGCGCTCGCCCTGGTGGTGGTCTGGGTGCTGCCGCTCGCCTGGGCCGTCGCGACCTCGCTCAAACCGGAGAGCGAGACGACGAGGACGCCCCTGGAGTGGTTCGGCTCGACGCTCACCCTCGACGCCTACCGGCAGGTGTGGAAGTCCGGCGACCTCACCCAGTGGATGGTCAACTCCGCCTACATCTCCGTCATGACCACCCTGCTGACGGTCGTCCTGTGCGCGATGGCCGCCTACGGCTTCGCCCGCACCGACTTCCGAGGACGGCGGACGCTGTACGGGATCGTCCTCGCCGGCATCATGGTGCCGCCGCAGGTCCTGATCGCCCCGCTGTTCGCGGAGATGGTCCAGCTCGGCCTCGTCGACACCTACTGGGGCGTCATCCTGCCCCAGGTCGCCGTCCCCGCCATGGTGTTCATCCTGGTGAAGTTCTTCGACGGCGTGCCGCGCGAGCTGGAGGAGGCCGCCTTCGTCGACGGCGCCGGCCGCTGGCGGGTCTTCTGGACCATCGTGATGCCGCTGTCCCGGCCGGTCCTCGCGGCCGTCGCGATCTTCACCTTCATCTCCACCTGGAACAACTTCCTCTGGCCGTTCCTGGTGACCACCGACCCGAACGGCATGACCCTCCCCGTCGGACTGGTCAACGTCCAGTCCTCCTACGGAGTCCGCTACGCCCAGATGATGGCGTCCGTCGTCGTCGCGGGACTCCCGCTGCTGATCGTCTTCGCGCTCTTCCAGCGCCAGATCGTCCGCGGTGTCGCCCACACCGGCCTGGCCGGCCAGTAGCACCGCCTTCCCCGAAGGAGCCGCATGACACCCCGTTCCGCCCGATTCACGCTCGACCCCGCCTTCACGGTCGGCGAGGTCGCCCCCCGCCTGTTCGGCTCGTTCGTCGAGCACCTCGGCCGGTGCGTCTACACCGGCATATACGAACCAGGCCACCCCACCGCCGACGAGGCCGGACTGCGCACCGACGTCCTCGCCCTCATCCGCGAACTCGGCGTCACCACCATCCGCTACCCCGGCGGCAACTTCGTCTCCGGCCACCGCTGGGAGGACGGCGTCGGCCCGGTCGACCAGCGGCCGCGCCGCCTCGACCTCGCCTGGCGCTCCACCGAGACCAACCGCTTCGGCCTCGGCGAGTACATGGCCTTCCTCAAGAAGATCGGCCCCCAGGCCGAACCCATGATGGCCGTCAACCTCGGCACCCGCGGTGTCGCCGAAGCACTCCAGCTCCAGGAGTACGCCAACCACCCCGGCGGCACCGAGCTGTCCGAGCGCCGGATCGCCCACGGCGACAAGGACCCGTACGGCATCCGGCTGTGGTGCCTCGGCAACGAGATGGACGGCCCCTGGCAGCTCGGCCACAAGACGGCCCGGGAGTACGGGCGGCTCGCCGCCGAGACCGCGCGCGCCATGCGCCAGATGGACCCGGACATCGAACTGGTGGCGTGCGGCAGTTCGGGCCGCTCCATGGAGACCTTCGCCGCGTGGGAGGCGGCCGTCCTCGCCGAGACGTACGACGACGTCGACCACATCTCGCTCCACGCCTACTACGAGGAACTCGACGGCGACCGCGACTCCTTCCTCGCCTCCGCCGTCGACATGGAGGCCTTCATCGAGGAGGTGGTCGCCACCTGCGACCACATGGGCGCCCGGCTGAAGTCACCGAAGAAGATCAACCTCTCCTTCGACGAATGGAACGTCTGGTACCTCAGCCGCTACCAGGACCAGGCCGCCACCCAGCCCCTGGACTGGCCCGAGGCCCCGCGCCTGCTGGAGGACAGCTACTCCGTCACCGACGCCGTCGTCTTCGGCTCCCTGCTGATCGCCCTGCTGCGCCACGCCGACCGCGTCACCGTCGCCTGCCTCGCCCAGCTCGTCAACGTCATCGCCCCGATCATGACCGAGCCGGGCGGCCCCGCCTGGCGGCAGACCACGTTCTTCCCCTTCGCCCAGGCCTCCCGCCACGGGCGGGGCCGCGTCCTGGACGTACGGGTCGACTCACCCACGTACACCACGGCGAAGTACGGCGAGGTGCCGCTGCTGCACGCCACGGCGGTACGCGGCGACGACGGCACCGTCACCGTCTTCGCCGTCAACCGCGACCGGAGCGCGCCGCTGCCGCTCGAAGTGGACCTGCGCGGGCTGGACCCGGCGCACGTCATCGAGCACACCGCGCTCGCCGACGCCGACCCCGACGCCCGCAACACCCTCGACGACCCCGAGCGCGTCACCCCGCACACCGTGCCGAAGACCACCCTCACGGACGGCGCCCTGCACGCCGTCCTGGAGCCCATGTCGTGGAACGTGATCCGGCTCGCCGGCGCGGGGCAGCCATGAGCCGCCCCCGCCGCCCCCGCCGCCTCCGTACGGTCCGGCTGCTCGCCCTCCCGGCCGCCGTACTCCTCGCCCTCGCGCCGTCCACGGCCCACGCCTACCCGGGCCCCGGCCACGTCACCGGCGACGTCGTCGTCCACGACCCGACCATGCTGCGCACCCCGTCCGGCCAGTACCTGCTGTACTCCACCGGCGACGGCCTCCAACTGCGCACCTCCACCGACCGCGTCCACTTCAGCCGCGACAGCTCCGCCTTCCCGACCCGCCCCACCTGGTGGCGCCAGTACAACGGCACCGCGGACGTGTGGGCGCCGGACATCTCGTACCACGGCGGCAGGTACCTGATGTACTACGCCGTCTCCTCCTTCGGCTCCAACACCTCCGCGATCGGCCTGGCGACCTCCGCCACCGGCCGGCCCGGCAGCTGGACCGACCACGGACCCGTGTACACCTCCACCTCCTCCAGCGACCAGCGACTACAACGCCATCGACCCCCACCTCTTCGTCGACGGCGACGGCAAGTGGTGGCTGTCCTTCGGCTCCTGGTGGACCGGGATCAAGATGATCCGGATCAACCCCGGCACCGGGAAGCAGCACGCGACCGACACCGCGCGCCGCTCCCTCGCCTCCCGGCCCACCGGCACCAAGGCCGTCGAGGCGCCCTCGATCGTCAAACGGGGCAGCTACTACTACCTGTTCGCGTCGTACGACACCTGCTGCGCGGGCACCGACTCCACGTACAAGATCAAGGTCGGCCGCGCGACGCGTGTCACCGGCCCGTACTACGACAGGAACGGCGTCAGCATGCTCAACAACGGCGGCACGCCCGTCCTGGAGAGCCACGGCCGGTACATCGGGCCCGGCGGCCAGTCCCTCATGGCGGACGTCGACGGCGACCTGCTCGTGTACCACTACTACGACGGCCAGGACAACGGCACGCCCAAGCTGGGCGTCAACCTCCTGAACTGGAGCAGCGGGTGGCCCGTCGCCTACTGATCCGTCCCCAGGGGCAGCAGCTCGCCGCCGGCCGGCAGGCCGTCCACCCGCCGGCTGTCGGTGACCACCAGTTCGTACGGGTGCCTCCGGCCCCGCTGCCACTGCCCGCCCGCCAGCCGCACCGTGGCGATGTGGGGGACCGGGCCGGACGTCCAGTCGAGCGGACCCGCGACGGTCTGGAGCCGGGTCGCGCCGAGCGCGGCCGCGACCGAGGCGGGGGCCGCCGGGTCACCGGCCGTGGCCAGGGCGTGCGCGGCCACCTCGACGAGGGCGTACGCCAGTCCCAGCGGCTGGAGCCACTGGTTGCCGGTGCTGCGCTCGTACCCCTCGGCCAGCTCGGCGGCGGTCGTGCCGTCGAGGGACGAGCGGTAGGGGTGGGCCGGGGTCCAGTAGACGAGCGTACCGACGCCGGCCTGGGGTGGCTGCCCGGCCGGTGTCGTCGCGGCGGGCGGATAGGCCAGCCACCGGGAGCAGGTGATCAGCCGGGGCCGCAGGCCCTGCCGCGCGGCCTCCCGGCGGAACAGGCCCAGGTCCGCCCCGGTCGCCGCGCTCGTGACGACGTCCACCCCCGCCTCCCGGAACGCCACCACGTGCTCCCCGAGCGCGGCGGCCGGCTCCCGGTACCCGGCCGGGTCCACCAGACGGTGCCCACGCGCGCGTGCGGCGGGCAGGAAGCCGTGCGCGGGGTGGCGCGACCAGGTGCCCTGCGGGCCGTCGTTCCACAGGCACCCCACCGTCCGCTCCGTACCGCCGACCGCCTCCCAGAGGTCGGCGAAGGTCTCGGCGATGTCGTCGAGCCCCCAGCAGAAGTGGTACGTCCAGCGCCGCCGCCGGCCCCCGTGGTAGTACACCTGCCACGGGAACGTGGTCGACAGGCACGGCACGCCCGCCTCCTCACAGGCGTCGGCGACCGCCGGCAGCACCTCCGTACCCGCCAGCGTCACCACGATCCGTGCCCGCTCCACCTCCACCAGCTCCCGCACCGCCCGCCGCGCGCCCTCGGCGCTCGACCGGCTGTCGCGCCCCACCAGCCGCAGCCGCCCGCGCAGCTTCGGCGCCAGCAGCTCCATGGCGTACGCCAGTGGATCCCCCAGCCGCGCCAGCCGGCCCGTGCGCGCGACGACCACGCCCACGGCCGGCTCCTGTCCTGCCCCACCGTTCATCCGACTCATGCACCGGACAACGCCTCAGCGGGACAAGTGTCACGCCATGCCCTCGCACCCCGCCGTGTGAATCGATTCATGACAGAGTGCGCCCGAACTCCTACGATGAAGCCTCCGGTCCGACGGCGGAGCGGGTGGTGGCTGAGGGCCGAAAGGGGTGCGCCGGGTGGTGCGCATGGTGGGCATCAAGGACGTGGCGCAGCGGGCGGGCGTCTCCGTGGGGACGGTCTCCAATGTCATCAACCGGCCCGAGACCGTCGCCGAGGCCACGCGCGAGCGCGTCCAGGCGGCCATCGAACTGCTCGGCTACGTCCGCAGCGAGTCGGCCCGCCAGCTGCGCGCCGGCCACAGCCGGATCATCGCGCTGCTCGTCCTCGACATGGCCAACCCGTTCTTCGTGGACCTGGCCACCGGCGCCGAGCGCGCAGCCCGCGAGGCCGGGCTGGGGGTGATGCTGTGCAACAGCGCCCAGGACCCCGACGAGGAGGCCGAGTACCTGGGCCTCTTCGCCGAGCAGCGGGTGCGCGGGGTGCTCGTGACGCCCGCCGACCCCGAGGGCCACACGCTCAGGGCGTTCGGCCGGCACGGCATCCCGTACGTGCTGGTCGACCGCACGGCGGCCGGGGAGGAGTCCTGCTCGGTCTCGGTCGACGACATCGAGGGCGGGGCGCTCGCGGTCCGGCACCTGCTGGAGGGCGGGCACCGGAGCGTCGTGTACGTCGGGGGCCCGGCGCACCTGCCGCAGGTCCAGGACCGGTGCACGGGGGCGCTGAACGCGCTCGCCGAGGCGGGCCTGCCGGCCGACGCCCTGGTCCGCGTCGAGACCGAGCGCCTCGACGTGGCCTCCGGGCGGGACGCGGGCGCCCGGCTGCTGGGCATGTCGCCCCGCCCCACGGCGGTCTTCTGCGCCAACGACCTGCTGGCGCTGGGCCTGCTGCAGACCCTGTTCGCCGCCGGTGTCGCGGTGCCCGACGACATCGCGCTGGTCGGGTACGACGACATCGAGTTCGCCGCGGCCGCGGCCGTCCCGCTCACCTCGGTGCGCCAGCCCGCCCACCGGATGGGCCGGATGGCCGCCGAGCTGCTGATCGAGGAGACCGGCGAGGGCGCGGGCGGTCACGCGCACCGGCGCATCGTGCTCCGGCCCGAACTGGTCGTGCGCACCTCCAGCATGGCGCCCCGCCGTCCCTGACCGTCATCCCCGGACCCCGCGGCCGCCGACGGATCTCGTCCGAACCGTTGACGTACCCGGCGAGGGTCCTTACGTTGTCCCGGCAAGCGCTTTCCTAAAACGATTCAAAGCGCGCTGGAGGACGAACGATGCGTACCAATGGGACTGTTGACCGGCGTGGCCTGCTCAAGGTGACAGGCGGCTCCGTGGCCGCCCTCGGCCTGACGGCGGCGGGCTGCGGGTCCGGAAGCGGCTCGGGCGGCGACGGGACCGTCACGATCCGGTACGCGTGGTGGGGGTCCGACGACCGCGCCAAGCGCATCAACGAGACGATCGCGCTCTTCGAGAAGAAGTACCCCAAGATCAAGGTCAAGACCGACTTCCAGCCCTACCTGGACTTCTGGAAGAAGTTCAACACCCAGGCCTCCGGCGGCAACCCGCCGGACGTCTTCCAGAACGCGATCGGCTTCCTGCGCAAGTACGACCAGAAGAACGTGCTCCTCGACCTCGGCGAGCAGGTGAAGGCCGGAAACCTCCGCATGGAGGGCTTCCGCGCCGGCCTGGAGAAGTTCGGCGAGGTCGACGGCAAGCTGCTGGGTGTTCCCGTCGGCTCCAACTCCATGGCCCTCGTCATCGACCGGGCCGTCTTCGAGAAGGCCGGCATCACGCCCAGGCCCGGCTGGACCTGGGGCGAGTTCAACGCCGCCATGGCGAAGATCCGCGACACCCAGGGCCGCGCCGGCGACAGCGGCCTGTACGGCGTGATGTACCTGTACGACCTGTACCTGCGCCAGCACGGCAAGGCGTTCTTCACCAAGAACGGGCTCGGCTTCACCCAGGCCGACCTCACCGACTGGTGGACCAAGGGACAGGCGGGCGTGCGGTCCGGCATCCACTCCGACCCCAAGAAGGTCGCCCAGATCAAGCCCAAGTCGGCGGTGGCCGCCGAACTCGCCGCCTCCGAGTTCACCTGGGACAACTTCACCGTCCGCTACACCTCCGAGGGCAAGAGCAGCTACGGCCTCGCGCCGATCCCCACCACCGACGGCAAGAGGACCGGCCAGTACCTCGGCTCCCTGATGCTCAGCGCCTCCAGGCGCACCAAGCACCCCAGGGAAGTCGCCCAGTTCATCGACTTCATGGTCCACGACCCCCAGGTCGCCACGATCATGGGCTACGACCGGGGCGTACCGGCCACCACCGCGCAGTACGCGGCCTTCACGCCGAACGACGAGGTCACCAAGCTGATAGCCGCCTACGAGCAGCAGCTCGTCGACACCCGCGTCCTCGAACCCATCACCCCGCACCCGTCCGGCGCCGACGTCGCCGAGTCCGCCTTCCTGCGCATCGCCGAGGAGATGGCCCTGGGCAAGCGGTCCGTGCCCGAGGCGGTCGAGCAGTTCTTCACCGAGGCGAAGACGGCCCTCGGCTCCTGATGGGAACGACCGTGACACACCACGCGACAGCCGTGCCGGAGCTCCTGGACAAGAGCCCCGCGCCGCGGCCCGGCCCGCCCGGCGCCGACCCCGCCGGGCGCACCGCCGCCCGGCGGCGCGGACGCCGCGAAAGCCTGGCCGGCTACCTGTTCATGTCCCCCTGGATCGCCGGATTCCTGCTGCTCACCGCCGGACCGATGGTCGCCTCGCTCTACTTCGCCTTCACCGACTACAACCTCTTCGACACCCCGAAGTGGATCGGATGGAAGAACTTCACCGACATGTTCGCCGACCCCAGGTGGCGTACGTCGGTCGAGGTGACGCTCTGGTACGTCGTCGTCGGCACCCCGCTGAAGCTCGCCGCGGCGCTCGCCGTGGCCCTGCTGCTCAACCAGAAGCGGCGCGGACAGGCCTTCTACCGGGCCGCGTTCTACGCACCCTCGCTCATCGGCGCCAGCGTCTCCATCGCCATCGTCTGGAAGGCGATCTTCTCCGACGACGCCATCGTCGACCGCACCCAGCGCGCCCTGTTCGGAGTGGACGTCGGCGGCTGGACCGGCGACCCGGACTGGATCATCTACAGCCTGGTGGCGCTGACGGTCTGGCAGTTCGGCGCCCCCATGGTGATCTTCCTGGCGGGCCTCAAGCAGGTGCCGCGCGAGCTGTACGAGGCGGCCGAGGTGGACGGCGCGGGCACCTGGCGGCGGTTCTGGAACATCACCCTGCCGATGATCTCGCCGGTCCTGTTCTTCAACGTCCTGCTGGAGACCATCCACTCGTTCCAGATCTTCGGCTCCGCGTACATCCTCGGCGGCGCGGGCGGCACCTGCGGCCCCGCCGACGGCACGCTCGTCTACACCTGTTACCTCTACGTCCAGGGCTTCGAGAACAGCCGGATGGGCTTCGCCTCGGCCATGGCCTGGATGCTGCTGCTCGCGGTCGGCCTGGTCACGGCGGTGCTGTTCTGGTCCCAGCGGCGCTGGGTGCACTACGAGGAGGCCGCCCGATGACCACCAGCCCCCTGTCCGCCGTACGCACGCGGGGCGCCGGATCACTCGCCTGGCACCTCGGCTCGCTCGCCGTCCTGGCGGTGGTGCTCTACCCGGTGGTGTGGGTGATCGGCGGCTCGTTCAAGCCGAACGACGAGATCGTCGGCAGCCTGGAGCTGTTCCCCAGCAACCCCGTCACCGACAACTACAGCCGCCTCGCCGAGGGCATCGCCGACATCCCCATCTCCACCTTTTTCGGCAACTCGCTCTTCCTCGCGCTCGGTTCCGTCGTCGGCGTACTGGTCTCCTGCTCGCTCGCCGCCTACGCCTTCGCCCGGATCCGGTTCGCCGGACGCAACCTGTTCTTCGCGCTCATGATCGGCACCCTGCTCCTGCCGTACCACGTCCTGCTCATCCCGCAGTACGTGCTGTTCCAGAAGCTGGAGCTGATCAACACCTATACGCCGCTGCTCCTCGGCAAGTACCTCGCCACGGACGCCTTCTTCGTCTTCCTGATGATGCAGTTCATGCGAGGCCTGCCCAAGGAGCTCGACGAGGCGGCCCGGCTGGACGGCTGCGGACACCTGCGGATCTACTGGTCGATCGTGCTGCCGCTGTGCCGGCCCGCCCTGATCACCAGCGCGATCTTCACCTTCATCAACGCCTGGAACGACTTCATGGGCCCGCTGATCTACCTCAACGAACCCGAGAAGTACACCGTCTCCCTGGGCCTGAAGATGTTCGTCGACCAGGACGGACTCGCCAACTACGGCGGCATGATCGCCATGTCGCTGGTGGCGCTGCTTCCGGTGCTGGCGTTCTTCCTCGCCTTCCAGCGGTACCTGATCGACGGCATGGCCACCTCGGGACTGAAAGGCTGACCCATGCGCATGGTCCGCTTCGGGCTCTTCGCCGAGTGCCTGCTCACCGGCGTGTGGATCGCCCTTGCGTCCCTGCCGCTCGTCACCCTGCCCGCCGCGCTCGCGGCCGGCGCCGCCCACCTGCGCCGCCACCTCGCCCACGAGCGGGGCGGGCTCCCCGAGTTCGCGTCCGACGTCCGCGCCGCCACCCGGCACGGCGGCCTGCCCGCCGGGCTGGCCGGCTGGGCGGCGCTCGCCCTGGTGGCGGCGGACCTCGCGGTCGTACGGGCGGGAGGCCTGCCGGGCGGAGCCTTCGCCGGCGCGGTCGGGGTCCTCGCCCTCCTCGGGCTCACCGTCGCCGGGCTGAGGGCGGCCGTGGCGTGGAGGCCGGGCTCCTCCTGGCGTGCGCTGACCGCCGCAGCCGCGCACCGGACGGTACGGGACCCGGCCGGATCGCTCGTACTCGTCTGCGGGTTCGCGGTGATCGCGGCGTCGGCGTGGTTCGCCCTGCCGCTGGCGGCGCCCGCGCTCGGCATCGTCACGGCGGCGGCCCTCGCGCTGGAGCGGCGGGCGGCGGCCTAGGAAGCGACGGCGGAAGGGGGCGTGCAGGGTCGCCCCCACAGGGGTTGGCGGCGTCGAGAGGGCTCCCTGGCGCGGCACCCGCGGCCGCCGACCCCGAGGAGGTGAGCCCGGAGGGCCCCCGACCCGTCCCACCGGCGGGACCGACCCCCACACCACGGTCCCGTGGCACACCCAACAAGCCCCGTGGAAAGGAACCCCATGTCCCCCATCCCCCGCAGAGGTCTCCTCAAGGCCGCCGCGGCCGCCGGCGCCGCCGCCCAGTTCAGCTGGGCGCTCGGCCAGGACACCGCCCAGGCGGCCCCCGCCGCCGCAGCGGCGGCCGACGCGCCCGTCACCGTCACATGGCTGGAGTCCGGCGGCCTCGGCGCCGCGCCGGGCTCCACGTTCGGCGTCCCGTGGCCCAAGGGCGCCCACCCGTCGGGCCGGACGTTCACCCTGACCACCGCCGACAACGCGAAAAGCGTCCCCGTGCAGACCTGGGCCACCGCCTACTGGCCCGACGGCTCCCTCAAGTGGACCGCCCACGCGGTCGGCCCCGAGGCGGCCGGCACCGACACGTTCACGCTCACCGCCGGGACGCCGGCCGCAGCCACCCGCCAGGTCACCGTGACGGAGACCGACCGGCGGATCACCGTCGACACCGGCACGGTCAAGGCGGTCGTCTCCAAGGACGGCGAGAAGCTCGTCGAATCCGTCACCCGCTCCGGAACGAGGATCGCCACCGACGGCCGCCTCGTCCTCCTCAGGCAGAGCGACCTCGACGACGGCGACCAGGGCAACGCCAAGTGGGAGCGGTTCGACGGCACGATCGACCGCGCCACCGTGGAACAGCGCGGCCCCGTCCGGGCGGTGGTCCGCATCGACGGCAAGCACCGCAAGGGCAGCCGCAGCTGGCTGCCGTTCAGCGTACGGCTGTACTTCTACGCGGGCGCCGAGTCGTTCCGGATGGTCCACACCATCACGTACGACGGCGACCAGAACAAGGACTTCGTCCGAGGCCTCGGCGTCCGCTTCACCGTCCCCATGCGCGACGCCGCCTACGACCGCCACATCCGTATCGCGGGCGAGGGCAAGGGATTCCTCACCGAGGCCGTCCAGGGCATCACAGGGCTGCGCCGCGACCCGGGCGCCGCCGTCCGCGCCGCCCAGGTCAAGGGCGAGAAGCTGCCCGACCCCTCCACCTGGGACCAGCGCGTCACCAGCCGCCTCCAGTACGTCCCCCACTGGGGCGACTACACCCTGTCCCAGCTTTCCGCCGACGGCTTCACCCTCCGCAAGCGCACCAAGCCCGGCCACGGCTGGATCACCGCCGGGGGCGGCGGCCGGGCGAGCGGCTTCGGGTACGTCGGCGGCGTCAGCGGCGGACTCTCCTTCGGGCTGCGGGACTTCTGGGAGAAACACCCCGCCCAGCTCGACATACGCGGCGCGGCCGGCGACGCCGCCGAGGTCACCCTCTGGCTGTGGTCTCCCGAGGCGCAGCCCATGGACCTGCGCTTCTACCACGACGGCATGGGCCAGGACACCTACCCCGAGCAGCTCGAAGGCCTCAACATCACCTACGAGGACTACGAGCCCGGCTTCGGCACCCCGTACGGCATCGCCCGCACCAGCGAGCTGATGTTCTGGGCCAACGCCACAACCCCGAGCGCCGACACGCTCGTCGCCCAGGCCGCCGCCGTCCGCACCCCTCCGCAGCTCGCCGCGAGCCCGCGGGACCTGGCCCGCGCCGGGGTCTTCGGCGGCCTGTTCGCGCCCGTCGACCGGTCCGTCCCCGCCAAGGCGAGGATCGAGGACCAGCTGGACTTCCTCTTCACGTACTACAAGGACCAGGTCGAACAGCGCCGCTGGTACGGCTTCTGGGACTACGGCGACATCATGCACACCTACGACGAGGACCGGCACCAGTGGCGGTACGACGTCGGCGGCTACGCCTGGGACAACTCCGAACTCTCGCCCGACCTGTGGCTCTGGTACGCCTACCTCCGCTCCGGCCGCGCCGACGTCTTCCGCTTCGCCGAGGCCATGACCCGCCACACCGGCGAGGTCGACGTCTACCACCTGGGGAAGTGGGCCGGACTGGGCACCCGGCACGGCGTACAGCACTTCGCGTGCAGTGCGAAACAGCAGCGCATCTCCACCGCCGTCTACCGCCGCCCCTACTACTTCCTCACGGCCGACGAACGGGTCGGCGACCTCATGCACGACCTGGTCGACTCCGACGAGACGTTCCTCGTCCTCGACCCCATCCGCAAGATCCGCACCGAGCCCTACACCCCGGACCGCAACGCCCTCTCCATCGGCTTCGGCACCGACTGGAGCGGCCTGGCGGCGGCCTGGCTCACCGAGTGGGAACGCAAGGGCCCCAAGGCCGCCAAGGCCGAGGCACGGCTCCGCTCCACCATGGAGACCATCGCCGCCCAGCCCAACGGCTTCGTCCAGGGAACGGGCCTGTACGACCTCGACACCGGCCGTTTCGCGGTCGCGGACAAGCCGGTCGTCGGCGTGTCGCACCTGTCGGCCATGTTCGGGCTCGTCGAGATGTGCGCCGAGCTCATCGACCTCATCGACATGCCCGCCTTCGCCAACGCGTGGCTGGACTACTGCCGCTACTTCAACGCCACCAAGGCGGAACAAGCCGCCCGGTACGGCTCCCACTTCGGCAACCTGCTGCTCTTCCAGGGCCACTCGCGCCAGGACGCCTATGCCGCCGCCCGGTTGAAGGACGACAAGCTGGCGGCGCGCGCCTGGCAGAAGTTCTCCAACAGTGACGGCTACACCACGGCCATGAAGTGGGAGAAGACCCCGCTCCAGGGCCCCGCCGTCCTCGAACCCGGCTACGAGAACCTGCGCATCAACACCAACGAGACGGCCCTGTTCGGCCTCGCCGCCATCCAGAACCTCGCCCTGATCGGGGACAGGATCCCGAGCTGAGCCGCTCGTCCCAACCAGCCGGGAGCCGCTCCTCAGGGGAGCGTGTGCGTCACCGTCACGGCCGGCCCGAACGCGATCCGGGTGAGCGCCCCGTCGTCCGCCCACCGCACCTCGGCCGTCTCCTCGTCGGCGCGCTCCACGCTCGCCACGCCCGCGAGCGGCTCCGGCGCCGGGGACGCCGTCAGCGAGGCCAGCGCCACCAGGACCGCCGTGCCGCCCCCGGAAGGAGGCGTGGACAGCCGGGGGAGGGTCGCCCAGCGGGTGAACGCCGTTCCCTGCGGGGCGCGCTGCTCATCGGAACGCTCCCAGCCGTGCAGACCGTGCAGCTGGGAGCAGAGCGGCTCGTCCGGGCCCGTCGCCCACCCCGACAGGTGTGTCCGCGCCCCGGGCGGGAGGCCTATGAGCCGTTGGACCCGCAGCTCGTACCGGCCGCGCGCCACCGTCACGCTCTCCACCCGCAGCCCCGGCACCGTCGGCGACCCGGCCGGGAACACCGGCCGGTGCCAGGAGGCGGCCCAGCCCCAGCCGTCTCCCTGCCCGGCGCCCAGCGGCCGGATCCGGCACCGCACCGACGCCACCCCGCCGACCGCCACGGACAGGTGGTTGTCGGGCGCGTTGGCGGCGGACGTCGGGCCCGTACGGGTGGAGTAGGCGAGCCGCCCGTACAGCACGTCGTACGCGTCCGCCGAGTCGCCCTGGGCGGGGTGGAGGTGATCGCTGCCGTGGTTGTGGAGCCGGGCGATGCCGTCGGCGGCGGTCGTCTGGACCAGCAGTCCCGGCGCGGGCAGCGCCAGCACCCGGTCATCGCTCTCGGCCGGGGCCGCCTCCTCCCGTACGGTCCACAGGGGGTCGTCCGCCGGGACCAGCAGCGCCACGAACGCCTTGGACGCCCAGTAGGGCGAGGCGGGCCCCGAGTACGGCTGGAGCGTCGCCTCGTGCGGACCGTGCCAGCCGGGCGTCAGCAGCCCGTCGCGCGCGTCCACCGCGCCCCGGTCCAGGAAGTACCGCAGGCAGCCGCTCAGCAGCCGCCGTGAGACGCCTGGCGCCAGCGGCGTGTGCCCGGTCAGCGTGCCGAGCCCCACCGCCGCGCCCGCCGCGAAGCGGTACGTCAGCGAGCGGCCGAAGTGCACCGGGGCCCCGTCGCCGCCGAACAGCAGGGACAGCCCCTCCAGGTGCTCGCGCAGCCGTGGCCCGTAGACGTCCAACAGGGCCTTGTCGCCCGCCAGATGGGCGTGCAGCACCGGGTAGAAGTGCAGCGCCCAGCCGTTGTAGTGGTCGAACGCCCGCCCGTCGCCGTCCGCGTACCAGCCGTCGCCCCGGTACCAGGTCTCCAGCAGGCCCAGGCCCCGCTCGATCGCCCGCGCCGTCCCGGCGTCGCCGCGCCCCACCGACTCCAGGAACCCGGCGACGGTGAGCGGGAAGAGGTACCAGTTGTTCGGGGCGGGCGTGTGCCGCAGCGCGCCCCGCAGCCACTGCTCGGCCCGGTCCTGTACGCCGTCGTCGAGGCGGTCCCACAGCCACGGCCGGGTCAGCCGCAGCCCGAGCGCCACGGACGCCGACTCGACCATCGGCTGGCCCTGGACGTGGTGGTCGAGGACCAGCGGCCACGACTCGGCGTCGTCCCGGCCGGGGTGCCGGGTCCCGGCGGCCAGCCCGTCCGCGTGCCGGCCGAGCAGCCCGTACGGGTCCTCCCCGCCGGCGCCCGCGACGCGGAACGCGGCGGCCAGGAACGTCCGCGCGTACCCCTCCAGGCCGTCGGAGCGTACGCCGGAGCGCGACGGCCGCCCCGGCAGGTCCAGCAGCGCCCCGCCGGGCGTCGCCCAGCGCCACGCGGCCCGCACCAGCCCGTCGGCCGTCGCCTCCCAGTGGGCGCGGGTGAAGCCCGTGTACGGGCTCGACTCCCGGTCGTCGGGCGGAAGTCCGAGGTTCTCGCTCATGCCAGGTACGCCAGCCTCTCGCGCCGTACGGGATGGGCGAAGCCGTCGCCCGCGGCCCAGCGGGCCACCTCGCTCACGGTCAGCTCCGCGAGCCGCCGCCACTCGTTGCCCTGCGAGCCCGCCAGGTGCGGGGTCAGCAGCACGTTCCCGCAGTCCCACAGCGGGTGCCCGGCCGGCAGGACCTCCGGATCGGTGACGTCCAGCACCGCGTGGATCCGGCCCGCGAGTACCGCCTCGGTGAGCGCCTCCTGGTCGACCACCGCGCCCCGCGCCGTGTTGATCAGCGTCGCGCCGGGGCGCAGCGCGGCGAGCAGCTCCCGGCCGACCAGCCCGCGCGTGGCGGGCAGCAGCGGGGTGTGCACGCTCACCACGTCGCTCCCCGAGAACAGCTCCCGGAGGCCCGCCTTCCGTACACCGAGGGCGGCCGCCTCGTCGTCGGTGACGTACGGGTCGTGGAGCAGGACGCGCAGGTCGTAGGGGCGCAGCAGCTCGATGACGCGGCGCCCGACCAGCGAGGCGGAGCAGATGCCCACCGTACGGCCGTAGTTGCCGAGGGCGCGGTCGACCCGCAGCGGGTCGTCGCGCTCGCGCGAGACGCGGTGGTCGCGGGCGCGCTCCAGGACGCGCTTGCCGGACAGCAGGATCATCGCGACCGTGTACTCGGCCACCGGCAGCGCGTTGGCGGCCGCCGCCGACGACACCTCGATGCCGCGCTCCCAGCACGCCTCGGTGACATGCGCCCGGACGCTGCCGCCCGAGTGCGCGATGGCGCGCAGCCGTGGCGCGGCGGCCAGTGCGGCCTCGTCGACGGGCGGGCAGCCCCAGCCGGTGACCAGCAGCTCGGTGCGGGCGAGCACGGCGCGGGCCCGGTCGGTCGTCAGATCGTCGAGTACGGGTGGGGGCGCCAGGTCGCAGACAGCCGCCAGTGCCTCGCGTTCGGCGGGCCCGAAGACGGCCGCCGCCGCGTCCTCGCTCATGGCGAGGGCGGCGCGCGGCGGCGGACGGTGGGCGCGCGCGGTCGGCATCGCATCACTCCAAGTCGTCGACACTCCATCGACACCGGCATGGTGATCGAGCGACACCCACCCGGTCAAACGATCAAACGATCACCGGGTGCGCGCCGCCAGCTCCGCGATCGCGCCGGGGCCGACCCGGCAGCAGCCCCCGACCAGCCGCGCGCCCGCCTGCCGCCAGCCGGCCACCCGCTCGGCCGAGAACGTCGGACGGCCCCGCCAGGCCCGGGCCCCGGCGTCCCACTCCTCGCCGCTGTTGGGGTACACCACCACCGGCTTGCCCGTGACGCGTGCCGCGACCGCGACGGCCCGGTCGGCGTCCTCGGGCGCGCAGCAGTTCACCCCGACGGCGACGATCTCGTCCGACGCGGCCGCGACCGCGAAGGCCTCCTCCAGCGGCTGGCCCGCGCGTGTGGAGTCCCCGGCGACCGTGTACGACAGCCACGCCGGTACGCCGAGCCCGCGCACCGCCCGTACCAGGGCCCGTGCCTCGTCCGTGTCCGGCACGGTCTCCAGCGCCAGGGCGTCCGGGCGGGCGGCGGCCAGCACCTCCAGCCGGGGTCGGTGGAACCGTTCCAGTTCGGTGACGCTCAGCCCGTACCGGCCCCGGTACTCCGACCCGTCGGCCAGCATCGCGCCGTACGGCCCGGCGGACGCGGCCACCCACAGCGGCCGCCCGGGCGCCTTGGCCTCCGCCCGCCGGGCGGCCTCGCGGGCCAGTTCGACGCTCAGCGCGATCAGTTCGGCCGCCCGGTCGTGCCCGATGCCGCGGTGGGCGAAGCCTTCGAAGGTGGCCTGGTAACTGGCGGTCGTCGCGACGCTCGCGCCCGCCTCGTAGTAGGCGAGGTGCGCCGCGACGATCGCCTCCGGCCGGTCGGCGAGGAGCCGCGCCGACCACAGGTAAAAAAGGTCGCTCAGGTCGTGGCCGGCGGCTTCCAGCTCGTTGGACAGCCCGCCGTCGAGGACGACGGGCGAGCCCGACGCGGCGAGCGTCTCGGTGAAGGCGGGGGCGGCGGCGCTGGTCATGAGGCCGAAGCTAGTCCAAGACGCCCGGGCATGGGGAACGGATCACCGGGTAGCAGGGGTCTCACACGGACAACCGGCGCTTGTCGTCAGGAAGGAGACCTGCCGTGCTGATGGCCCACCCCGCCGTCCTGAACAACCTGGTCGAGCAGTACGAGACCCTCGAGCTCCTGCACGCCGAGGCCGGCACCCCCGAGGTCCGGGAGCGCATGGACGACATCGCCCGCACCCTGTGCGTCGCCACGGGCACCAGGGACGTGGACGTGGCCCTGGTCGCCGCCCGCCACCGCCTCCCGGGCGCCCGGCCGGAGGACGACTCGCTGCTGACGGCCTGACCCGTCGGCGCCCGTCTCCGTCACTCTTTAGGTGGCTTCCTGCGGGCGATCCGCATCCCCGGGGCCGGTTGGCCTGTCTTGCCGGTAGCGGTGTATTCGGGCAGCGTCGCCGCGGCTGCGCGTACGGGAGTGTGGACTTTGAACAGCAGGACCTTCAGCCGCTTAGGGGCGGTGCACGTCACCGTCTGGACCGTGCTGGCCACCGGGGCGGCCGCCGCCCCGGCCCAGGCGGCCCCGGTGCGGCCACCGTCGATCACCGCCAAGGGCGGTTTCGTGATGAACACCGGCTCCGGGGCCGCCCTTTACGCGAAGGGCGCCGACAGCCGTCTTCCCACCGGATCGACGGCCAAGATCATGACGGCGCATGTGGTCCTCTCGCAGAAGAACCTCGACCTGGACGCCAAGGTCCCGGTCCAGATGGCGTACAGCGACTACATCGTGGCCAAGACCGCCTCGTCGGCACGGCTGATCGTGGGCGACAAGGTGACCGTCCGGCAACTGCTGTACGGGCTGCTGCTCCCCTCCGGATGCGACGCCGCGTACGCCCTGGCCGACACCTACGGGACCGGCTCCACCCGGCAGGCCCGGGTGAAGTCGTTCGTCGGGAAGATGAACTCGGCGGCCACCGGCCTCGGCCTGAAGAACACCCACTTCGACTCCTTCGACGGCATCGGCAACGGCAAGAACTACTCGACACCGCGCGACCTCACCCGGCTCGCGGTCCAGGCGATGAAGAACCCGACGTTCCGCGCCATCGTGAAGACGAAGTCGACCAAGCAGCGGGTCACGACGAAGAACGGCGGCTACCGCGACATGTCGTGGACCAACACCAACAAACTGCTCGGCACCTACCGTGGAGCCATCGGGGTCAAGACCGGCTCCGGCCCGGAGGCGAAGTACTGCCTGGTCTTCGCCGCCACCCGGGGCGGCAGGACGGTCGTCGGCACGGTCCTGGCCTCCTCCTCGGAGGCCAACCGCAACACGGACGCGACCAAGCTCCTGGACCACGGATTCAGGCAGTAGCCCCCGGGGACCGCCCCCGCACGGGCGGGGACGGTCCCCGGCCCCCGGGACCGGGCCCGGCCGTGACCGGCGTACGGGCCGCCCGCGCGCCTGCCGCTCGCCGTCCTCGATGGCGCACCGACCCACCGCGACGCGCGTCTGTGACCGGTCCGGGTCAATCACCGGATGACCGGGTTCAATCCCGCGCGACCCGTTGACCTTCCCGTAGCACACCCTTACCGTTTCGCCGTTCGGTATTGCAGATGGCGTTCGGGATCCCGAACAGACGGTCGTGGCAAGGTTGTTGGGCCCCGGACGCCGGGACGGAAGGGCACACCGTATGAGTGACACATCCCCCACCCGCAGACTGCTCCTCCAGGGCGCCCTGGCCGCGGGCGCGCTCGGCGCCGTACCAGGCGTGGCGAGCGCCGCCCCGCACCGCCCGTACGTCAATCCGCTCGTGCGCAACCGGGCCGATCCGCACATCCACCGCCACACCGACCGGCAGTACTACTTCACCGCCACCGCCCCCGAGTACGACCGGATCATCCTGCGCCGCTCGCGCACCCTGCGCGGCCTCGCCACGGCCGAGGAGGCGGTGATCTGGCGCAAGCACGGAAGCGGCGACATGGGCGCGCACATCTGGGCGCCGGAGATCCACCACATCGACGGCAGGTGGTACATCTACTTCGCCGCCGCGCCCGCGGACGACGTGTGGAAGATCCGAATGTGGGTGCTGGAGAACCCCAGCCGCGACCCCTTCAAGGGCACCTGGACCGAGAAGGGGCGGATCGTCACCGCCTGGGACACCTTCTCGCTCGACGCCACCACCTTCACGCACCGGGGGTCCCGCTACCTCGCCTGGGCGCAGCACGAGCCCGGCATCGACCACAACACCGGCGTCTTCCTGTCGAGGATGGCCAACCCCTGGACCCTCAACGGCCCGCAGATCCGGCTCACCACGCCCGAGTACGACTGGGAGTGCGCCGGCTTCAAGGTGAACGAGGGCGCCTCGTTCATCGAGCGCAACGGCCGTGTCTTCATGACGTACTCCGCCAGCGCCACCGACAGCAACTATTGCATGGGCCTGCTCACCGCCGACGCCGACAGCGACCTGATGGACCCGGCCTCCTGGACCAAGTCGCCGCGGCCGGTGTTCACCAGCAACGACGCCACCCGGCAGTACGGCCCCGGGCACAACTCCTTCACCGTCGCCGAGGACGGCCGCACCGACGTCCTCGTCTACCACGCCCGCCAGTACAAGGAGATCAGCGGCGACCCGCTGCACGACCCCAACCGCCACACCCGTATCCAGCGGCTCGGCTGGAAGAGCGACGGCACCCCCGACTTCGGCATCCCGGTCGCCGACGGCCCCGGAGCCGGCGCATGACCATCGGTACGAGACGCGCCGCCGTCCTCGCCGCCGCCGCGCTCACGGCCCTGACCGCCGTCCCCGCGCAGGCATCGGCACCGTACGGCCAGGGACTGGACCACTGCACCGGCACCGCGCCCGTGGTGTGCCACTTCGACGTCCCGCCCGGCACGTACGACGTCACCGTCACCCTCGGCGGCGACCGTGCCGCCGCCACGTCCGTCACCGCCGAGACGCGCCGCGCCATGCTGCCGGAGACCGCCACCGCGGCCGGGCAGTACACCCGGCGGGCCTTCACCGTCGACGTCCGCACCCCGGAAGGCGAGCCCACCGGCCCGGCCGGCACCCCCGGACTCGACCTGGCCTTCGGCGGCCCGGCGCCCGCCCTGTCCGCGATCCGCGTGACGCCCGCGCCGAGCGCCACCCGGCGGACCGTCCTCATCGGCGACTCCACGGTGTGCGACCAGCCGGGCGAGCCGTACGCCGGCTGGGGGCAGCACCTGCCCAGCCTGCTGAAGCGCGGCACGGCCGTCGCCAACCACGCCGACTCGGGCGAGAGTACGGTCACCTACCTCGCCGACCCGGCCCTGTTCCCCACGGTCCGGCAGACCATCCGGCGCGGCGACCTCGTCCTCATCCAACTCGCCCACAACGACAAGCAGACCGACGCCCCCACCTACCGCGCCGGCCTCACCGCCCTCGTCGACGGCGTCCGCGCGGAAGGCGGCCGACCGGTCCTGGTCACGCCCGTCGTCCGCCGCTGGTTCGGCCCCGACGGCACCCTCAACAACAACACCGCCCTGCTCGTCAACGGCCTCGGCGTCGACCACCCGGCCGAGATCCGCGCCCTCGCCGCCGGCCTGGGCACCCCGCTGGTCGACCTCACCGCCCGCACCAAGCAACGGGTGGAGACGCTCGGCACGGAGGCCTCCAAGGCCCTGTACCTGACGAACGAGAAGCGCGACAACACCCACACCTCGGTGCGCGGGGCCACCGAATACGCCGGGTTCGTCGCCGACGAACTCCTCGCCCAGGGACTGATCAGCCGGTCGGCGCGCCGCTGACCCCCGGCCGCTCACGGCCCCGCCCGCCCGGCCACTCGCCGGCCCGGGCGGGGCAACTCCCACGAGACGGTGCGCCCATGCCCGACGCCACCCCGTTCCCGCGCCGGGCGTCTACCGCACCACGCCCGGGGCGTACGCGGGAGCCGGCACGCACTGCGCGCGCAGCGCCGCGAGCGCGGACCAGGCGTCGTGCGCACCGAAGACCCGGGGCGGCCCCGGGCGCGGGCCCATGACCGCGTAGTGCACCGGCAGGAAGGACAGACCGCCCCAGGGCTCCACCGTGTGCGCCCGCGCCAGCACCCCGCCGCACCGTGCGCATCCGATCCATGGAACCAGCACATGGCCCGTACCGGACGAGGGAAGCGGCCGGGCGTCCGGATGCTCGATCAGCCGCAGGGGAGGGTCGTTTTCCTCGGACCCGACCACGGCGCAGCACAGCAGCCGGGGCATGAGCGCGTCGCCCATGCCCCACTCCCGCACCAGCACCGCGATCTCCACGAGCGTGGTCTCGCTGATGACCACCCGCCCGGCCTGGAGACCGGACACCAGCGCGTCCAGCCCCGCCTCCTGTTCCCCTATGTCCCAGCAGTCCCGGACCAGGGTGGCCTCGGGCTCGGGCAGCAGGTCGGCAAGGCGGTACCAGAGAGTAACTTCATCGATCACCCGCCGAGGCTATCGGGGCGGAGGTGACGGCCGGCGACCAGCCCTCCACCTGGTCACTAGGCCTCCACGACACCCAACTGCCGCATAAGGCCGAGGTCGTCCACGTTCCACCAGCTCTCCGCGATCTTGCCGCCCTTGCAGCGGAAGGTCGCGTGACCCGTGCCGGTCACATCCCGATTGGTGGCTTCGATGCCCTTGTACGCGCCGACATGGCGGCCCTTGAACGACATCCGCAGGCACACCAGGTCGCCTTCGGCGACCAGTCCCTCGATGGTGCACGTAGGCTGGAACGCCTCCATGATCTCCCGGTCCTCCGCCTTGGCGGTCGCCAGGTCCGCGTCGTACGTCGACAGGGACGGGTCGTGCTCACGGTAGTCACTGGTGCACAGGCCGTCGGCCGCGTCCACGTTCCCCTTGTTGATCACCTCGTCCACGAACTTCTGGACGACCAGCTTGTTGAGCTGCTCGTCGCGGACGACGTCCAGGTCCGTGAAGGTGGGCTCGCCGTCACAGAGGGCCGTCATCTCGCGGAAGATGCGGTCGGTCTCGGGCAGATTCGAGTTCTCCATCGCCTCCTCATAGGAGGGGAATTCAACGATCTCCAGCACATGGGTGGAGTCCGAACGGTCCCGGCCCATGATCGCGTGGGTGGCCGTCCGCTTACCCTGCGTCGCCTCGGCCCAGCTGTCCAGCAGCCGGTTCATCTCGTCGACCCTGTCGGTCTTGCAGTCGATGATCTGGACGAATGTCATGACGCCTCCCGCCATTGGAAACGACTGCGCTGCTTTCAGCGTAGGACCGTTGGGCGCAGACGGCAGGCGGGCAGAGGCCCGTCACCGCGAGGGCGCGGCGAGTCCGTTGAGCGCCGTGGCCAGCTGGGCACGGGAGCGGACGTCGAGCTTCTGGTAGATGCGGGTGAGCCGCGCCTCGACGGTCTTCACGCTCAGATACAGCTTGGCCGCGGCCTCCTGGTTGCTCGCCCCCTCCCCGACGAGCCGGGCGAGCCGCAGCTCGGCCTCGGTCAGCCGGGACAGCGCGCTCCCGGCGGCGGGCGGCGGGGCCGAGGAGTCGGCGGGGGAGGGGTTCTCGGCGGTCAGCCCGAGCCACGGTACGGCCCCCGCCCGCTCGAACACGGCGGCCGCCGCCTGCATCGCCGCCTGCGCGGCCGACCGTCTGCGGCGCCGCCGCTCCACCCGCGCGAGGGCGATCAGGCAGCGGCCCTGCTCCAGTACGAGCCCGTGCCCGGCGAACCGGTCGGCGGTCCCCACCAGCAGGTCGACCGCCTCGTCGGTCTTGCCGCCGGCCGCCAGGCACAGCGCGTACACCCGGTCGCAGCCCAGCAGCACGGTGGTGCGGCCGAGCCGCTCGGCGACCGGGCCCACGTCGGCGAGCAGGGCCTGCGCCTCCGGCAGGGCGTCGCTCGCCAGCAGCGCCTCGGCCAGCTCCTCGTGCCAGCGCAGCATCGAGGGGTCGACCGTGCACTGCGCGTTCTCACCGTCCCGGACCCGACGCAGCGTCTCCAGCGCGCCCGCCACGTCCCCGGTGACCAGCTGGACCCGGCCGAGCGCGTACAGACCGCGCGCCAGGAAGACATGGTCGCCCTCCTCCTCCGACGCCCGCACGCTGCGCCGCGCGTACCCGGCCGCGCGCGCGAAGCTGCCGCCCGCCGTCTCGGCGAGCGCCAGCGCGTACCAGGCGGGCCCCGGCGACAGGCCCGCCTCCAGCGTCAGGGCGAGCGACCGCCCGGCGTGCGCGAGGGCCGCCGCGCACTGGCCGCGCCGGGTCTCGACCTCGGCGAGCGTACGGAACAGCTCGATGGCGTCCTCGACCGGGCCGCGCCGCTCGACCAGCGGCAGCAGCGCGTACAGCTGGTCCCGTGCCTCGGAGAGCCGGTCGTCGAACAGGGCGTGACGGATGGTCAGGATCTGGGCGCTGTTGCGGACCCCCAGCGGCCGGTCGGTCATCTCCAGCGCCCGCGCCTCGGCGAGCGTCCGCTCGGCGTCCGGCGAGCCGAGCACCCGGTCCATCCGGGCTTGCTGGGTCAGCGCCTGCGCGGCGGTGTGCCGGTCGCCCACGGACATCGCGAGCGCCGCCGACTCGACCGCCGCGGCCCGGGACCGCACCGGATCGCCGTCCGCGAGGACGTACTTCACCGCCAGCCGCAGCTGCACGGCGGCCCGCAGCGCCGGCTCCCCCTCCGAGTCCTCCATGGCGTGCACATAGATCTCGTCCAGATCGGTCAGCCCCTGCCCCGCCGTGTCCAGTACGGCGAGCCGCGCCCGCACCCGGTCGGCGGGCGTCGCGTCCCGGGCCAGCAGGTCGGCCGCGGCGCGCATCGCGAGATCCGCGCGGGCGGCCCGCCCGGCCTCCTCGGCGGCCTCCACCAGCCGCTCCAGCCGGCGGCGGCCCAGGCTCGCGGGCGTGGTCTCGGCGGCCAGCATCGCCAGTTCGGCGGCGAGCGCGCTGTCGCCCCGCCGACGGGCCGTGTCGGCCGCCTCCGCGACCTCGGCGGCCAGGTCCTCGTCGGGCACGTCATTGGCCAGCGCCCGGTGCCGTACCGCCTCCACCGGGTCGTCGGCCACTTCGGCGAGCGCGGCGTGCCCCCGGCTGCGCTCGGTCCAGCAGGTGTCGTGGACCAGCGTGGACGGCAGCAGCCCGGCGGTGAACGCGACCGTCCCGTCCTCGGTCAGCGATATCAGCCCGGCGCGCTCCGCGGCGGCCAGCTCCGCCTCCGCCGTCGGACGGCCCGCCCGGCGCAGCAGCGCCGTGGTCGGGCGCAGCGCCAGGGCGGCGAGCAGCAGCGTGGCCCGTACGGGGGCGGAGGCGGGCGCGAGCATCCGGCGCGCCACATCGCGGGCGCGCCCCGACAGCGGCAGCGCCTCGGCGTGGTGCACCGGCGTCCGCGCGTCGGCCAGCGACCGGCCGACGGCGAGGGCGAGGCGCGGGTTGCCGCCGCTGGCGCGGTGGATGCGTCCCGCCAGCCGGGACGGCAGCCGGTGGTGGACCAGCAGCTCCGCCATCTCGTCGGCCTGGAGCGGCGGCACCAGCAGGACGTCGGCCTCGGACGCCACCCACAGCGGCATGGGCGCGCCACCGCTGTCGGCCCCGCCACCGGCGTACGGAGCCGGGGTCTCGACGGCGACGACCCGCAGCGCGGGCGGCGCGAGGTGGAGGGCGAAGCGGAGCAGGTCGGCGCTGTCGGCGTCGATGCGCTGGGCGTCGTCGACGACGAGGAGGACGGGCGACCGTTCGGCCAGGGTCCGCAGGACGCCGGCGAGGGCCAGCCGCAGCGCGATCGGGTCCCGGCCGACGGCCGGCGCGGCGGACTCGCGGCACAGCACGGCGACGGCGTCCCGCTGCGGCCCCGGCAGGCCGTCGAGCGCGAAGGCGGGCACCGAGGCGATGAGCGCGGCCGCGGCCGCCCCGGCCATGTCGCGGTCCGCGGGTTGCGGGGCCAGCCACACGACCGTCTCCCCGCGCGCCGAGGCCTGCTCGGCGGCCGCCTGGGCGACCTCGGTCTTGCCTACCCCGGGAGGCCCGGTGAGCAGGGCCCGCCCGCGGGAGTGCAGGACGCGATCGAGGCGGGCGAGCAGCTCGGCCCGCCCGACGGGCGCGGCGCGGTCTGACTGCCCGGAGCCGTACGTCGCGGGGACGCACGGCGTGGCGGGGTACGGCGTCGACCTCACCTGCGACCACCACCCTCCGCCCGCGGACCCCCCGCCCACGGGCCCCCTGCCCGTGATCTGTCTCGCGAGCGCAGCATACGAACTCGGCCACGGGAGTCCAGGTGTCCCGTCCGGTATGTGGACGAACACACAAGCGGGCGTGCCCGCGGCGATTTGCCGCGAGCACGCCCCTGACCTGTGGATTTGTGTGTCCTGCCGGTGGATCAGAAGGTCAGGCCCCACGAGTCGATGTAGCCGGTGTCACCCGACGCCACGTCCCTGACCTGGAGCTTCCAGGTGCCGTTCGCGACCTCGGCGGAGGCGTCGACCGTGTACGTGGCGAGGACGTTGTCGGCCGAGTCGCTGCCGCTGGAGTTCTTCAGCCGGTACGCGGTGCCGTCCGGGGCCACCAGGTCGATGACCAGGTCGCCGCGCCAGGTGTGCTTGATGTCCACGTCGACCTTGAGGGCGGCGGGGGCGTTGCCGGTGAGGCCGGTGACGGAGATCGGGGACGTCGCGGTGGTGTTGTCCGAAATCGTGACGTTCGTAGCGTTGGTGAACGCCGTTCCGGTACCGGGGGTGGGGGTACCGGTCACGGCGTTCACGGTCTTCGCCGCGTCCGCGATACCGGCGCCGCAGCCACCCGTGCAGGTGCCGGGCAGCGGGCGGGCGTTGGCCTTGATGGCGGACTCGATCTCGGCCGGGGTCAGGGTCGACTTGGCCGACTTGAGCAGCGCGGCGAGCCCGGCGATGTGCGGGGCGGCCATCGACGTGCCCTGGTAGGGCTTGTAGTTCTCCAGCGACTGGGTGGTGGTGCCGGAGTTCAGCGTCGAGAGGATGCCGTTCTCGGGGGTGGTGACGGTGCCGGGCGTGTCGGTGGCGCGGCGTGTCTCACCGCCCGGGGCCGAGACGTCGATGATGGTGCCGTAGTTCGAGTAGAACGAACGGTTGCCCTCACGGCTGGTGGACGCCACGTTGATGACGTTCGCGCAGTTGGCGGGCGTGAAGCCGGACGCGTTGGCGTTGCTGTTGCCGGCCGCGACGACGACGGTGGCCCCCCGTGCGACCGCCCCGTCGATGGCGTTCTTGTAGACGGTCGGGCAGGTCGAGCTGGCGCCGCCGAGGCTCATGTTGATGACCTTGGCCGGGTTCGGGTTCGCCGGGATGCCGGGGACCGAACCGCCGGAGGCCCAGGTGATCGCGTCGGCGATGTCCGAGGACGAGCCGCCGCACTTGCCGAGCACGCGCACGTGCTGGACCTTCGCCCCGTACGCGATGCCCGCGACGCCCTTGGCGTTGTGGGTCGACGCCGCGATGGTGCCGTGGACGTGGGTGCCGTGCCAGGAGGAGTTGCTCGCCCGGGAGCCGGTGCCGCACTCGCCGTCCGTCGCGTTCCAGTCGCCCTCGTCCTTGGGGTCGCTGTCGCGGCCGTTGCCGTCGCGGGCGTCGGCGGAGCTGGAGATGAAGTCGTACCCCGACACGACGCCGGCGCTCAGGTCGGAGTGCGCGGCGTAGCCGGTGTCGATGACTGCGACGGTGACACCGCTGCCGGTCGTCTTGTCCCAGGCGCCGGGTACGTTCATGCCGCCGGTGGGCTCGAAGAGGTCCCACTGCTTGGCGTAGTCGGTGTCGTTGGGCGTGACGGCCATCGCGTAGGCGCGGATGTCGGCCTCCACGGAGGCGACCTGCGGGTCGGCACGGAAGGCGTCCATGACCTCCGTGACGTCCTGCTTCGTCGCCCGGTCGCCGAGGTCGACGAGCGCGGCGCCGCTCGCGAGACGGCGCTCGAACGACAGGTTCTCGCCGGTCTTCGCCGCCTTCTCGGCCGCGTCGCCCTTGGCGGCGGTGTTCGAGGTGGCCTCGGCGGTACGGGACTTGTAGGTGACGATGACCTTGTCCACGGGCGCGCTCGGCAGGGCGGCCGGGGTCATGGCCTGCGAAGCCGGGGCAGCGGGCTTCGGGGTGGGGGTGGCCTCTGCGGCGAGGGCCACCGAGGAGGTGGCGGTCACGCCGAGGATCGTGGCGCTCGCCGCCACGACGGATATGAGTCTCCGCCTGGAACCGTTCAAGGTGTTCCCTTTCAGGGCAGCTCCGGCGACTCCCGGAGCGGCTGACGGTGCAGGGCGCGACGGGCGGCGGGCGCGTGGGGTCCGCGGACGTGCCGTGGGGGTGGCAGTCCGTGAACCCCGGGCTGGGTAGGCCTCTTGCGCCGCCGCCGACGCGACGACCCCTGGGGACGGGGCCGTCACCGGCGGAATTACATGCACCTGACAGTCAGGTGGCTGAGAACCTCCGGTGCGGCAGACAGTAGGGAAACCCGCGATGAACCCGATACGGGGAAAACCCTTGTCACCCCCGCGAGGCTCAAGGGCGGGGGAGAGGGAACCCCCGGCCCGCGCGGGCCCGCACCGCCACCGCCCCGCAGGCCGCCCACGGCTCCGGGCGGGCCCGTACCCGACACCGCCCCGCACCCGCCCACGGCCGGGCGGGCCCGTGCCCGTCCACCGCACCGCAGCCACTCACCAACTGGGCGTGGGCGTACCCGTCCACCGCCCCGCACCTGGCTGACGACCCCGGCGGGGCCGTACCCGACCACCGGCCCGCAGCCGCCGGACGGCCGGGCGGGGCCGTGGAGGGTCGCCCCCGCTGGGGGTCCCCCCACTTGTGGGGGAGGTTGGCGGCGACGAGGGGCACCGTCCTACGGGAGGGTGCCCCGCCGGCCGCGAGGAGGTGAGCCCGGAGGGGCCACGCCCCCACCCCGCCCGCTCGGCGCAGACCCGCGGCCGGGCACCGCCGCCCGGGGCGGGTGGTCGAGCCCCCGGCGCCCCCGACGGCCCCGGCGCCCCCGAGGGCCCGACGGCCCCGGCGCCCCCGAGGGCCCGACGGCCCCGAAGCCCCCGAGGGCCCGACGGCCCCGGCGCCCGCGACGGCCCCGGCGCCCCCGAGGGCCCCCAAGCCCCCGACGGCGGCCGAAGCCCCCGGCGCCCAAGGCCCCAGCCCCCCCCCGCGCCGGACGTACGAAACAGCGCCGCGTACCCGCGGCTCGCGCGGCCCTGCCCCCCAGCCGGGGCCGCGCGAGCCGGCCGCCGTGGCCGGGGCCACGGCGGGTCAGGTGGTCAGAGGCGGGTGCAGGCGCCCGGGACGGCCCACGCCGGGGCCACGCCGGTGAGCTGGCAGATCATGAGGTACAGCGGGATCGGCGGGGTGTACGGCGACGTCGTGCCCGGCCGGTGGATCAGCTGGGGGCGCCGGTCAGGGACGTAGGCGTCCGCCGCGTAGCAGGACGGCAGCGGCCAGCGCAGGTCGGCGTCCGAGCCGGCTGGGACGATCCACCACCACCAGTCCGAGTCGGCGAACACGCACCCGTTGCCGGGCAGCCGCGACAGCAGCCGGAACCCGTACCGCGCCGGCACCCCCACCGCGTCGCAGCCCAGCGTGGCCGGCAGCGTCGACGGCAGCGCCAGCCGCACCTCACCGTCCGGCTCAGCGTTCCGGGCAGGGGCGGGACCCGGCCCCCGCCCGCCACGCGCCGACAGCAGCGTGGCCATCGTCCTCAGCACGCCAACTCCGCCCAGACGACACGCCCCGCCCCGTGCCGCGCGTCATGCGCGCCCCACGCGCTGCTGACGGCGTCCACGAGCAGCAGCCCCCGGCCGCCCTCCTCCGGTGAGCCGCGCCGCAGCCGGGGCTCGGCGGCCGGGCACCCCTCGTCCTGGACCGAGACGCGCAACCGCTCACCGCAGTCCCGCAGTTCGCAGATCACCCGGCAGCTCGCCGTGTGCACCACGGCGTTGGTGACCAGCTCGGAGACGACCAGCGTCACCGCCTCGCACACCGTGCCGTCCACCTCCCACAGCACCAGCCGTGCCTCGACGAGGTGTCTGGCTCTGGCGACCGACTCCGCGCGTGCGGGAAGCTCGAACGAGAAACGGCGGACATCGGCGGAGATCGGGGGTCGTGGCGCTATGAGTCGGGGGGTGAGCGCGTTACCAGGAGCCACGACCGATTCCTAACGTGGGGGCGCGGCGCCGTGCGTCGCCTCTCCCGTGGCGGAGCGCGGCAGCCGCGTGAACTGGTTCACCAACTGGTTCACCGGAATACTTTCCTCCCGACTCGGACACTTGGCAAGTGGCACTCTGAAAATTGCAGAGTGCGGTGTTCTCTCTGACCGTCGCATGGCACACTCATCGAAACAGCGCGTGGGGAGGTCTTAAGTGAGCGAGCCGCGGTCCGCCCCCACCGTGGGACAGGTCGTACTCGGCAAGCGTCTGCAGGATCTGCGAGAGCGGGCGGGCCTGAAGCGGGAAGAGGCCGCTAAGGTGCTCCGCGTGGCCCCGGCCACGATCCGCAGGATGGAGACCGCGGAAGTCGCGCTGAAGATTCCCTACGTACAACTGCTGCTCCAGGCGTACGGGGTCCCCGCCGACGAGGCCGACAGCTTCGTCCGGCTGGCCGAGGACGCCAACAAGCCCGGCTGGTGGCAGCGTTTCCACGACGTCCTGCCGAGCTGGTTCAGCATGTACGTCAGCCTGGAGGGCGCCGCCAGCGTCATCCGGGCCTACGAACCGCAGTTCGTCCCCGGTCTCCTCCAGACCGAGGAGTACGCCAGGGCCATCCTTCGCGGCGGAGCCGTCGGCCAGGTCGGGCACGACGACATCGAACGCCACGTGGCGCTCCGGATGGAACGGCAGTCCCTGCTCACCCGCCCCGACGCGCCGAAATTCTGGGTGATCATGGACGAGACGGTGCTGCGACGTCCCGTGGGCGGTGGCCCCGCCGTCATGCGGGCGCAGATCGGCCGGCTGCTGGAGGCCGCCGAGCTGCCGAACGTCACCCTGCAGATCGCCGAGTTCGCCACCGGCCACCACCCCGGCACCTACGGGCCGTTCGTCCTCTTCCGCTTCGCCATGCCCGAACTCCCGGACATGGTCTACAGCGAGTACCTGACCGGCGCCGTCTACCTCGACGCGCGCCCCGAGGTGGCCTCCCACCTCGAGGTCATGGACCGCATGGCGGCCCAGGCCGCCACCGCACAACGTACGAAGGAAATCCTCACGGATTTCCGCGAGGAGCTGTGAATGGATAGCGCAGAGCGCATATACAACGGCATGCCCGCCGCCGAGCTCGGGGCCGAGGGGTGGCACAAGCCGTGGAGCGGCGGCAACGGCGGCAACTGCATCGAGGCGATGAAGCTGGCCGACGGCCGGGTCGCGGTGCGCCAGTCCGCCGACCCCGACGGCCCCGCGCTGATCTACACCCACGGCGAGATCGCCGCGTTCATCCAGGGAGCCAAGTCGGGCAAGGCCGACTTCCTGCTCACCTGAACCCCCGCCCCCGGCCGGCCCGTGCGCACGACCGGGGGGCGGGGGGCGGAGCCACCGCCCGAGGAGCCCCTACCGCTGGGGCACCAGGGTCACGAGGAACCTCTTCGCCGGGCCGGTGTTCCCGGCCGAGTCGACCGTCCGGTACTCCACGGTGTGCGTGCCGTACTCGGGCGTCGCGTCGTCCCACGGCACCACGCGCGCGGTGCCCAGCTTCCCGTACACCAGGCCGTCGATCTCCGTGCCGCCCGGCGTGAAGCGGAACGGCGCGTCCGCGTCCGTCGGCCAGCCGTAGTACGTGTACCAGCCGTCGCCGTCCACCCGGAACTGGCTGACCACGTACCCGTCCTGGTCGTCCCGCGCGGTCAGCCGCATGGTGAACGGGCCGTCGTAGACGTACTCCACGGGCCGCCCCGGCCGGTGCACCGTGCGCAGCGGCTTCGACAGCTCGTACGAGGCCGAGGCCGCCGTCCCGTCGACCGTCCAGCGCAGCTCGTGCGCCGTGCCCGCGATCCGGGCGGTCAGCGTGTGCGTCCCGGGCGGGAGGCGCAGCGCCGACAGATCCAGGTCCCGGTCGTTGCCCGGGTTCGCCACCGGCCGGCCGTCCAGCCGCCACTGGACGGCGAGCGTCCGGTCGGCCGGGTGCGTGGTGTCGGCGTACACCACCGACCAGGCCCCCACGGGCGCGTCGGTGGGGGTGTGCCCGGTGAACCCGGGCACGACGGCGACCGGCTGCGTGGCCACCGCCGTATCGACCGTCCAGCTCACCGTACGGGTCAGCGCCGCCGACCCGCGCACCGCGGGGTCCCGCACGAACGGCGTCGGATCGGTCACCGTCGCCGTCAGCGTGTGCCGGCCGGGCGGCACGTCGAGGCGCCGCAGGTCGACCGTGCGCGCCCCGGCCGCCGACCGTACCGGCCGGCCGTCCAGCCGCCACGCCACGTCCAGTTCGCCGCCCAGCGGATGCAGGGTCTCCACCCACACCGTCCGGTCGGCGCCGATCGGCGCGGTGGTGGGTGTGTGCCCCTGCACCAGGTTCACCTTCGAGGAGATCGCCCGGACCATCACCTCGCGGCCCACCTGGTCGAAGGCGTACCCGAGGGTCTTCATGATCGAGTGCCGGCTGGGCCGCCACACGCCCTTGGCGCTGTACAGCCCGCCCTCGTACCGTCCGATGACGCCGCCCGACTCGCTCTCCTCGCCGAGCCAGCGCCACCACTTGGCCCGCTGGTCCTTCATCTGCTGCTCGGTGAGCACCGTGTGGTGCGCGGACGACGGCTCACCACCCTCGTACGTCCCACCGGGCACACCGCGCCCGTAGTAGTCGTACTCGTCCTGGAGCTTGCCCAGCGAGTGGCCGATCTCGTGCGGGGTGATGAGGGAGGAGAGCGCGTTGCCGCCGGACGCGGTGGCGTACGTGCCGCCCGCGCCGCCGTAGGTGTCGCTGTTGGCGAGGGCGACGATCTGCCGGTTGGCGCTCGTCGAGCCGGGTACGAGGTCGGCGAGCGCGCTCGCCGCGCCGCTGTCCACGGTCAGCAGCCGCTGCACGCTGTTCGCGTCGCAGCCGCCCCAGAACCCCATCCCGAGCGGCGTGTCGCGGCGCGGCGCGCCCAGGTCCGGGTCGCAGTCCACCCCCGACTCGGCGGACGGCACCTCCACCGCCCAGACGTTGACGTACGAGCGGTAGGAGGCGAACGGCTCGATGCTCCAGAGCACATTGAGGTGCTTGTCGACGTCCGCCCGGAACTCCGGGAGCTGTTCGGCGGTGTAGCCGTCCCCCAGCAGGACCAGGTTGAACCGCTTGTCGGCGGGTCCCGTGGTCTGTACGGGGAAGACGGTGGCGGTCTCGGTGACCGGTGGGCGGTCCTCGGCGGTGGCCGGGCCGGCGCCCACCAGCGCGGTGGTGAGAAGGCAGGCCGCGCCGATCAGCGCGGCGGCTCGTCCGGGGTGTCGGGCAACCACGGGGCCGGAGCGTACGGTGCGCCCAACGCGCCGTAAAGACACGCGTGTTGGCCACCACCGCCACCGTTACGCCAGATAGCCCAGACCCGGGTGCTCGCGCACATACGCGTCGAGGAGCCGCCGCGCCACCGTCACCGAGTCGACCAGCGGGTGCAGCGCGAACGCCTTCACGGCCGCCTCCCGCGACCCGCTCTCGCCCGCCGCCAGCACCTCGCGCTCCACCGCCTTGACCGCCGTCACCAGACCCACCGCGTGGTACGGGAGCGGCGCCACCGACACCGGATGGGCGCCGTTCGCGTCGACGAAGCACGGCACCTCGACCACCGCGTCCGCGTCCAGCACCGACAGGGTGGTGCGGTTGCGGACGTTCAGGATCAGCGTGGTGCGCTCGTCGCGGGCGATGGCCCGCATCAGCGCCAGGGCGACCTTCTCGTAGCCGCCCGACTCCAGGTCCTCCTCGGCGCGGTTCCCGACACCGGCCGCCTCCCGGTTGGCCGCCATGTAGGTGGCCTCGCGCTCGGCGAGCGTGGCGTACCAGCTGTCCAGCGAGGGCGAGCCGTAGAACGCGGTCTGCTGGTCCCGCAGATACGCGCCCCGCGTCCGCCCGGCCTCCCGATAGGCCCGTACCGCCTCGCGGTTGAAGTAGTAGTAGTGCAGGTACTCGTTGGGGATCGCGCCCAGCGACCGCAGCCACTGTGCGCCGAACAGCTTGCCCTCCTCGAACGAGCCCAGCGCCTCCTCGTCCGCCAGCAGCCTCGGCAGCTCGTCCCGCCCGGCCACCCGCACCCCGCGCAGCCAGCCGAGGTGGTTCAGGCCCACGTAGTCGAACCACGCCTCGTCCGGATCCGCGCCCAGCAGCCGCGCCACCCGCCGCCCCAGCCCCACGGGCGAGTCGCAGATGCCGATCACCCGGTCACCCAGGACCCGCGACATGGCCTCCGTGACGAGCCCGGCCGGGTTGGTGAAGTTGATGACCCAGGCGTCAGGGGCGACCTCCGCGACCCGGCGGGCGATGGCGGTCGCGACCGGCACCGTCCGCAGCCCGTACGCGATGCCGCCCGCGCCCACCGTCTCCTGCCCCAGCACCCCCTCGGCCAGCGCCACCCGCTCGTCCGCCGCGCGTCCCGCCAGGCCCCCGACGCGGATCGCCGAGAACACGAAGTCCGCGCCCCGCAGCGCCTCGTCGAGATCGGTGGTCGCCGTCACCTCGGGCGCGTCCGGTACGCCCTCGGCCTGCTCGGCCAGCACCCCGCCGATCGCCCCGAGCCGGCCCGCGTCCACGTCGTGCAGGGTGACGTGCGTGACCCGCCCTTCCGCGTGGTCGCCCAGCAGCGCCCGGTACACCAGCGGCACCCGGAACCCGCCGCCGCCCAGAATCGTCAGCTTCATGCGCGTAACGGTACTCGGGCAGGCTCAGGACAGGTCCCGACGGCCGAGCCACGAGGGGACCTCCGGAACGTCGGCGTCCCAGGGGCGCTCCGGTTCTGGCGCGGGTTCTGGCGCGGGTTCCGGATGAGGCTCCGGCTCCGGCTCCGGCTCGGGCGTGGCGTCACGGGGTTTCTCGGATCCCGAGGCGGGTGCGAGGGCGGCGGCGCTGCTGTCGCTCAGCAGCTCGATGAGGGAGAAACGACTGTGGAAGTCCTGCCATGCGCCCTCCAGGACGAGGAGGAATCCGTCGTCGCACCGGTAGAGCCGGCGGCGCCGAGGCCGGCTCGGATGCACCGGCTGATACGTTTCGGCGCGCCGTCGCAGAGCCGCCATGGCCTCTTCACGGCTGCCGTCGACGTGGCCCATGACTCCGGCTGACCACATGCGCCGTTGACTGCCGTGACCGGTGTTCTGCTCCACCAAGAGACCCCACGTGGGCACGTCTGTTCCTCCGTCGGTGCGGTGTCGTTGGCCCGATTGTCGTCCACGTGCCCGGCGTGGCCGCACCGGGCCCGTCACCCCAGATCGAGCGCGTTGCGCAGCCCCAGCCGGTAGCGGGTGCGGTCGTGCCGCTTCGCGGCCTCCAGCTCCGGGGCGCGGAACAGGGGCTTGACCATGCAGCGCGGGGCCGTCGAACCCGTGCGGTCCAGCAGGGCGTTGACGGCCTGGCGGGCGGCGGCGTTGGCGCCCTCCATGGTCGCCAGGTCGATGTCGACCGACACGTAGTCGCCCGCCAGGAAGAAGTTGGGCACCGCCGTGGCGGCCGAGGGACGGAGGTGGAAGGTGCCGACCGGGTGGATCAGCAACTCGTCCTCGTTGGTGGGGTTCGGCGTGCCGAGGCCGTCCACGCCCGGGTCCAGGAACCACGAGTGCAGGGCGCTGTCCTTGAGCACCGTACGGCCGGTGTCGTTGAGGGCCGCCTTCAGCTGGGCCCACACCTCGCGGGCCACCTGCTCGCGCGTGCACTGCTTGGCGGTCTTCCCGTACAGGATCCCCGGCTTGTCCCACTCGGAGACGTCCACGGAGAGGCAGTCCACGGCCACCCCGTCGCCGTAGTCGGCGGGGAAGTCCCGGTGCGGCCAGTGCTCGGCCTGGGCGATGGCCGTCAGCGACCAGGGCGAGTCGATGCAGTTGACGTGGCCGTGGACCATGGGCGGGCGTTCGGTCAGATAGAACTGGATGCCCGTCATCCAGTCCGTCCGCAGCTTGTCGCACCGCGCGAGCTGCGGGTCCGCCGCGCGCAGCGCCGCGCCCCAGGTGCGGCGGGCGTGCTCGACCGGCAGCGCGCAGACGTAGTGGTCGGCGGTGACGGTGGTGCGTACGCCGCCGGGGTCCTCGACCAGCGCGCCGGTGACCTTCCCGTCGCCGTACAGCACCTCGCGCAGGGTCCAGCCGATCCGGAACTCGACGCCCAGGGAGCGCAGGTGGGCCTCCCACGGGTCGAGCCAGGCCTCGTTGGTGGGCGCGTTGAGGATCCGGTCCGGCGGGCCGTCCGCGCCGCGGCCGAGCGCGTTGAAGACGAACGCCTCGCCGAGCGTGCCGACCGTGCGGGTGCTGGCCTCCTCGGCCTTGGTGGCCACGATGTTGCGGGTGACGCCGATGGCCAGTATCCGCTGGTACGTCTCCGACATCTGCGCCGCCCGGGTGAACTCCCACCAGGGCGTGCGCTCCCACACCTCGTCGCGCCGCTCGTCGCAGCTGGTCAGGAAGACGAGCGCGCGGTTGACGAAGTACAAGGCCTCGTGGAGGGGCAGGCCGGTGGCCGTCTCGACGAGCGCGGTCAGGGCACGGCGGATCTCGTCGAGCGTGAGCGGGGCGGGCGTGTGGCCGGGCCAGGGGATGGGCATCCGCAGGTCCTCGCGGCCCGTGCGGGCGAACATCATCTCGCGGGGCGCCACCAGGTTGTCGAAGACCCCGTGGGCGTTGCCGGGGAAGGGGATGCGCCGCATCGTGTCGGGAAGGTTGTGGTAGATGCCCGGGATGAACCGGAACCCGTGCTCGCCGGGCAGGGCCCTGCGCCCGCCCTTCGCGCTGCCGGGTACGTCCATGCTGCGGGCCTTGCCGCCGAGCGCGCGCCGTTCGTAGACGGTGACGCCGAACCCGCGCTCGGCGAGCTCGTGCGCGGCCGTGAGCCCGGCGACCCCGCCGCCGAGCACCGCGACGGTGGGGCGGGCCGCCGGGGCCGCCTGGGCGGCCGCGGCGGTCTGCGCCAGGGGCAGGGCGCCCACCCCGACCGCTCCGGTGACGGCGGTGGCGCCCGCCATGAAGGTGCGTCGCGTCGTACCCGTACGGTGCATGCCCCACCCATTCCTTACCCGCGGTAACGGTCACGTCGGTCGCAGGAGCATAGGGCTGCCCCGCACGGCCCGGAACCAACCGTGCGTCCCCTGCCGCACATTGGCCGGAATGCGCCCCGAAGGGCAGTCCCTCGGTCAGCTGGTGTAGAAGCGCTTCACGGCTTTGAGGAACTCCTTGGCGTCGAGCCGCCCGTTCCCGTCCTTGTCGAGTCGCGCGAAGAACTCCCCGGCGTCGTCGCCGGTCATGCCCAGGAAGCCGGCCGCCCGCAGGAACTCGTCCCGGTCGATCGTGCCGTCGTCGTCGGCGTCGAGCACCTCGAACAGCGTCCTGGACACATCACCCTTGCCCTGACGTTCCGGGGAGCGGAAGGCGGGGGAGGTGCGGGCCGCCACGTACTCCTCGGCGGACAGGACCCCGTCCCCGTCGTCGTCCGCGATCGAGAGCAGGAAGTCGAACTGTTCGTCGTTGGCTTCCAGCAGGGCGCGGCCCTTGTCCGCGTCCTCCGGGACGCCCAGCTCGGTCAGCAGCCTGCGCGGGGCCCGCATGAAGTCGTCCCGGTCGACGGATCCGTCGCCGTCCGCGTCCATGCGCTGGAACTCCTGGACGGCGGAAAGCCTGGCCTTGTCGGTGATGTCGGTCATATGAGGGAGCCTGCCAGCCGCGGGGCCGCCGACCGGCGAGCCGTCGGTCAGGTTCGCCCTGACGAGTGATCGGGACCGGCCAGCCAGGAGGCGACCGCCCCGGCGATCGGCTGGCCGGTCTCCAGCTCCACGAACCCGAACTGCCCGCCCTGGTTGCACTCCAGGAACCACCACAGGCCTTCGGCGTCCTCGGCGAAGTCGAACGCGGCGTACGCGAGGCCGGCCAGGTCCGTGAACTCATGGACCGACCGGGCGATCCGGTCGGGCACCCCGGCCGGCTCCCAGCGGTGCCCGGTGTCGCCGTAGCGCCCGTCGACCTGCCCGTCCGCACTGACCTTGCGGGCGGCGAACAACCGCCCGCCGACGTACGTCAGCCGGACGTCGGCGCGCTTGGGCACGTAACCCTGGAGCAGCGTGGGCCCGGCGGCGACCCCGGCGAAGTCCGTGCCGGGCTCCAGCAGCGTGGTGGGCAGCGCCACCGGCGGGTCGGTGCGCGGCGGCCCCGACAGGGACTTGACCACGACCCTCCCGTACCGCGCCGCGAACTCCTCCGCCACGCGCGGGAAGGTGGTGATGAGGGTGGGCGGCACGGCGAAGCCGCTGTGGTGCGCGACGCGCAACTGCCAGGGCTTGTACCGGGCCTGTGCCGCCTGCCGGGGGTGGTTCATCCAGCGCGCCGTGGTGGAGTACAGCATTCCGTACAGCGCCTGCCCGGTCTCGGCGCTCAGCCACTCCGAGGTGCCGGGGGCGTGCGCCGCGGGCTCGCCGGGTCTTCGCACCCATATGGAGCGCAGGGCCCGGGAGCCGACCATGCGCCCCCGCGCCGACAGGTAGCAGTGGAAGTCCCCGTGGACGTACTCGGCCGACAGGTCGGCCCCACCGGGCACATCGGCCGGATCCAGCCGCACGAGCGGCACGCCCCGCTCGTGCAGCTCGGCCACCACCAGGTCGGCCGTGACGTCCTGAGGGCTCGTCAGGATCAGTACGGTCATCAGTCGCGCCGCCCGCCGGTCGCTCAGTCGTCGAAGTGCGTCTGGGAGCCGGCGGTGGACGTGGTCGTGCCGGCGGCCAGGAGCACCGCGCGGTCGCTGATCGCCGGACGCCCGTCGGGCAGGACGTTCAGCTGGAGCGCCGGGTCGTAGGTGTAGAGAGCGGTGACGTCCTCCGAAGCCTTCTGCGGACGCGCGTAGCTGCACGCGAACGGCTGCATGATCCCTCCATCACTCATTCAACTTCGGTACATGTGACGGTACGCGGCCAATGTGTAGGGATCTCACTACTCTCCGCTGCATTCCGGACACCGGATGGCCCGTCCGCCGCCGACCGGCAGAATGGACGTATGTCCCGACGCACCTCCGCCCGCCGCGCCACCCCCCGTCCGACCTCCCACAACGCCCGCTCCGGCGCTCGTCCGCAGCCCGCGCCCGAGGTGCGCGGCGACACCCCCTGCCCGTGCGGGCTGCCCGCCGCCTACGCGGCCTGTTGTGGCCGGTTTCACACCGGTGAGGCGCTCGCCCCGACCGCCGAGGCGCTGATGCGCTCCCGCTACAGCGCCTTCGTCGTCCGCGACGAGCCGTACCTGCTGCGCACCTGGGCGCCGGCCACACGTCCCCGGAGCGTCGACTTCGACCCCGCCATGCGCTGGACCGGCCTGGAGATCCTCGACACCACCGACGGCACCCTGTTCCACACCACCGGCACGGTCACCTTCGTCGCCCGCTACACCCACCAGGGCGAGCCGGGCGCGCTGCGCGAGCGCAGCCGGTTCGAGAAGACCGACGGCGCCTGGGTGTACGTGGACGGGACCTTCACCGACCAGGAGTAGCCGCCGCCAGGTCCTCCGCCAGCAGCCGCTTCGCGATCGCGTCCACCGCCGCCCGCAGCTCCGGGCCGCTGGGGCGGCCGCTCTCCCGCTCGATCTGCCCGGCCAGCCACTCCCCCCACGCCTCGCTGATCACCCGCGCCTCCCGCGCCCCCGCCTCGGTGTGCGAGAACAGGTGCCCGTCCCGCGTCAGGTACCCCTCCTCCACCATCCGGTCGAACACCGGCACCAGCACCTCCGGCGGCACCCGCCGGCGCGCCGCGATCAGGCCCAGGCTCGCGTGCCCCACCAGGCGGGTCAGCAGCTCCACCTGCATCACCGCCCACGCGCCCGCCACGTCCAGGCGGGTGTCGGACGCCTCGATCACCTTCCGTACCGTGGTGACGTCCATCCGGCGCAGCAGCCTGCCCACCGACAGCTCCAGCAGCTTCGCCGAGTCCGCGGTCGCGACCGGCGACGAGAAGCCCTCGCCCATGTCGGGCGCCGTCGCCCTCGCCGTGTCGCGCAGCCTCACCTGCTTGAGGAACAGCGCCACCACGAACCCGACGGCCGCCACCGGCACCGTCCACAGGAACACGGTGTGCAGGGTGTCCGCGTACGCCTCGACGACCGGCACGGCCTGGTCCGCCGGCAGCCCGTGCACCCCGGCCGGGCTCTGCGCCGCCCGCGCCAGCACCGCCGGGTCGGGCGCCCCGGCGACCGCGGCCGCCTCGCGCACGCCCTGCTCCAGGTTGGGCCGCAGCGCGTTGGCGTAGATCGTCCCGAAGACCGCCGTACCGAAGGACATGCCGAGGGTGCGGAAGAAGGTCACGCCCGAGGTGGCCGTGCCGAGGTCGGCGTACTCCACCGTGTTCTGCACGGCGATGGTCAGCACCTGCATGCACAGGCCGATCCCGATGCCGAGGACGAACATGTACAGGGACTCCAGCCAGGTGCCCGTCTCCCGTCCCATCAGGGACAGCAGGTAGAGCCCGACACCCATCACCAGCGACCCGACGACGGGGAAGATCCGGTACCGGCCGGTCTTGCTGACGACGTTGCCGCTGAAGACCGACGCGATCAGCAGGCCGATGACCATGGGCAGCGTACGGACGCCGGAGACGGTCGCCGAGTCGCCGTCGACGTACTGGAGGTACGACGGCAGGAAGATCATCGCGCCGAGCATGGCGAAGCCCACGACGAAACTGAGCACCGAGCACACCGTGAACACCGGATTGCCGAACAATCGCATCGGCAGCATCGGCTCGGCCGCACGCGTCTCGGCCACGCAGAACAGCGCCAGCGCGACGAGCCCGCCCGCGAACAGCCCGATGATGACCGGCGAGCCCCACGCGTACTCGTTGCCGCCCCAGCTCGTCGCCAGGATCAGCGCGCTCGCGCCGACCGCGACCAGCGCGATGCCCGGGTAGTCGATGACGGGGCGGGCCGTCGACCTGACGGCCGGGATGGTGCGGGCCGCGGCGAGGACCACGAGGACGGCGATGGGGACGTTGACGTAGAACGCCCAGCGCCAGGACGCGTGGTCGGTGAACAGCCCGCCCAGCAGCGGGCCGATCACCGTCGACACACCGAAGACCGCTCCGATCGCCCCCTGGTACTTGCCGCGCTCACGCAACGGGATGACGTCCGCGATCAGCGCCATGGCCGTCACCATGAGCCCGCCCGCGCCGATGCCCTGCACGCCCCGCCACAGGATCAGCAGCGGCATGTTGGCCGCCAGCCCGCACAGGAACGATCCGGTGACGAAGACGACCGCCGAGATCTGGAAGACGACCTTGCGGCCGAAGAGGTCACCGAACTTGCCGACCAGCACGGTGGCGACCGTCTCCGCCAGCAGGTACGCCGTGACGACCCACGACATGTGCGCGGCGCCGCCCAGATCCGCCACGATCGTCGGCAGTGCCGTCCCGACGATCGTCTGGTCCAGCGCGGCCAGCAGGACACCCAGCATGATCGTCACGAAGACGATGGTGCGCTGCCGGGCGTCGAGCACCGGCGGAGCCGCCGGCACCGCTTGCGTGGTCGTCGTCACGCTCGCAGCCTCACACCGGCGGACCGCACCCGCATGCGGGCACGGTCCGGACCGGTGACCGGCGCGTCAGAGTCCGATCTGGTAGCGGATGGCGCCGCGGTTCGCGGCCACCTTGTCGTACGGTCGCCGCGCCGTCGCGTTCGACTCGTGGGTGTTCCACTACACGCGCGTACAGCCCTGTTCGCGCGCCCAGACCGGCACGGCGGCGATCAGCTCCCGGGCGACGCCCCCGCCGTCCAGCCGCGCGTGCATCCTTGAGCCCGCCTGGAACGCGCGCCAGGACCGCTCGTACATCTCGGGCGGCTCCACGGCGCTACGAGCGCGCGGCCCCTGCGGAAGGGCCGCCGCCCGGGCCCGGCGGTCAGCACCAGGCCGCCCGGCCCGGCCGCAGCAGCAGGCCCGGGTTGTACGCGCCGAGCACCTTGTTCGCCCTGGCCAGCGCCGCCAGCGCGTGCTCGCGGTCCGCCTGGTCCTCCGCGCACAGCGGTGCGCGGAACCGGTACACCTCGCGCGCCGCGCACTCGGCGTCGACCTCCGCCTGAAGGATGCCGATCGGCATGCACGCCCCGATGAGGGCGGCGACCCGGTCGGGGATCGGGACGGGGACGAGGGGCGACGCGGTCACGTGGAGTCCTTCACTGCTTGAGCCTGCTTGTGGCAGCCGTCAGTTTGCCGTTCTCCCTCCATGGGTACAGCATCAAGTTCGCGTTTTCCCCAAAGGTTTGTATCTGTGCTGCAACCGTTTGCCCCGGGAGGCCGTCGACGGGACGGCTCAGCCACCGGTCCGCCGGCCGCCCGTCCTCGCGGTACGCAGGTGCAGCGCCCGCAGCACCGCCTCGGTCGCGAACCTGGACCGCGGGTCGGTGAGCTGGCCGCCGAAGCGGGCGTCCAGGTTGCGCATCCGGTAGCGCACGGTCTGGGGGTGGACGCCGAGCAGGGCGCCCATCTGCGCGGCCGTGCCACGGGTGTCCAGCCAGGTGCGCAAGGTCTCGACCAGCCGGTCGCGGCGGGTCGGGGTGAGCCCGGCGAGCGGGGCGAGTTCGCGTTCGGCGAGCTGGTCGACGAGGGCGGGGTCGGCCAGCAGCCAGAGGGTGATCAGATGGTCGGCGCAGAAGGAGAGCGGGGCGTCCTCGATGACGCCCGCGTCGATCAGCTCCAGCACGCGCCGGGCCCAGCGCAGCGAGTCGGCGGCGGAAGCGGTGGGGACGGTGAGGCCGACGGCGGCGCGGGTCGTGGGGAGCGCCGCTTCCAGCACCCGTCTTCGTGCGTCGTCGAACGGGCCGGGGAGGAGCAGGTGCGGCTGAGGGTCGTTCAGGTCGACGAGGGCGTCGGCCAGGACATCGTTGTCGGTTCCGGACCGGGAGAGCCGGGCGGGGGAGCGGAGGGCGACCGGCGTGACCCGGTCGGGCAGTGGCCAGCCGGTCTGCTCGGCCAGCTCCGCGATGGCGGTGCGCGGCACGGGCGGCCCGGCGAGGACCAGGTGGAGCAGCCGCCTGCGTAACCCCTCGGACTGTTCGGCGGACTCCGCCCGTACCTGCAGGTAGCCCTCGCGGGACAGCGCCTCCAGCTCGTCGATGTACGCGAACAGCGCGTCGGCGAAGCTGAGCATCAGGCTGGGGGAGAGGTTGTAGCGCCGGCCGACCTTCTTGGCGCGCCGCAGCGCCACCCGGGCGCCCAGGCGGTAGGCCCCTTGCAGGTTCTCCAGGCTGCGCCCCTCGTACGCCTCGAACCGGCCGAACCTCCGGCACATCTCGTCGCGCAGGGTGGTGGGCGCGGCGGGCGAGGCGACCTGGTCGACGAAGGCGGAGATGTGCTCTTCGAGGCCGAGGCGGATCGCCTGGCCGTAGGGGCCCTTCAGGAGGCGGGCGTACTCGGGGTAGGCACGGGTGACCTCGATGCCTATCTCCTGGATCAGGCTGGGCAGTTCGGGCCGGATGATGGCGGCGAACTCCTGGGGGAGCGGCCCCAGTGGCTCGCCCGCGTCCGACGGCTGGGTGGTGGACCGGGGCATGGCGGGTGGCCCCTCCTTCTCCGGGCGAACCGGTGGGGGAGGTGGTGGTGCGGGGGCGCGTGGGGGGAAGCGCTCCCACGGCGGACGGGGTTGAGCACTTCGTGGGTGCTGAACATAGACCAGGAGCCGCTGGGCGCGCATCAGTTCGGACCATGGCCGAAGGGGCGGGGCTCGGATCTGGCCGAAGCGCGACCGTCGCCGTCGCCCAGGGGTGGCCGACGCGGAGGCGCGGGGGCGGGAGTGCTCACTTCCGGACAAGAATCCCCGGCGATCTGTTGCCCCGGCGACAAGAAAATACCCATCGGTAAGAGTGCCGGGGAAAACTTACGGGCGAGTATTGCGCGGCCGGTTACTCACTCGTAGCGTCAAACGCGCAAGGTGCTCGACCTGGTGGCCGTCGAAAATTGGCCCCGCGTTCCGTGAAGTGAGCCGCTACCGCTTTTCCGCCGACGCGTACGAGCCGCATACGCGCCGGTGGGGAGCGGTCATCAGGTACGCCCGATCCCCGCAGGAGGGAACAGCCCGTGCGACGCATTACCAGAAGCAGAATCTCCGCCATTTCCGCCGCCGCATTACTGGCCGCCGCAGGAATGACCGCGACGAACGCCTCGGCCGCCCCCCAGGCCCAATGGACCGTCGCCAACCCCGCCGCCAATGACGCCTTCAGCGCCACGAACGTCTCCGGCGTCAACGCCGTCCTCACCAATGTGACCACCGGCGCCACCATCACCTGTTCCGTCTACGCCGCGACCGGCACGGCCGTGGACGGGGTGTACGCCAGTGGCACCGGACTGGCCACCATCAGCAGCGCCACGTTCGGCACGTCCGCGACCAAGTGCAACGGCCCGCTGGGGTCGAAGTGGGTCTCGTCGTCCGTCCAGGCCATGAAGCTCAACGGCGTCACGTACAGCGCCGGCGTCACCAAGGGCACGCTCACCGGCGTCAAGGTGTCCCTCACCGGCACCAGCCTGCTGGGCACCTGCAACGCGACGATCGAAGGGGCGGCGAACACCGGCAGCTACACCAACGCCACCGGTGTCCTGGAGATCGTGCCCGACACGACCCCCGCGCTCACCGTCACCAGCGCGACAGGCCAGTGCGCCAACCTGATCAAGACCGGTGACAAGGCGAAGTTCGGCGCCAAGTACAAGGTGACGCCGGTCATCACCGTCACCAGCCCGTAGGCGTTCCACGGGCGGACCCGTACGGGTCGTGCGGTCGGCGAGCGCGAGCACCGGCCGCACGGCCACGTCGGGCACGCCCACGGCGAGAGGCGGGTTGACCGATGGTCAGCAGCGTGAGCGGTGAACGCGGGCGCCGGCGGACGTGGGCACGCACCGCGTCGGTGGGGGCCGTGGTCCTGGTGGCGGGGCTCGTCCCGGGTACGGGTGTGGCGGTGGACGAGGCGGTGGTCGAGGGCGCGCGGGCCGCCGGGGCGGAGTTCGGCCACCGGTGCGCACTGCCGGGCGGGGAACACCGCGCGGAGGTACGGGTCTCGGCCACCTTCCCGCGGCGGGTCGCGGCCGGCCGGCCGGTGCGGCCCGCGGACGTGCGGGTCGCGGTACGCCTGCCCGCGGAGGCCGTGGCCGAGCTGGCCGAGCTGGGAGCGGCGACCACGAGCGGAGCCGTACGCCTGAACGGGCGGGTGGCGCAGGGCGACGACACCGCCGAGCTGCCCTGGACGCGGCTGGCCGCCCCGGACACCGCCCTGCCCGCCACCGGGCCGTACACGGTCGAAGGCACCGGCGCTGTACCGACGGTGACCGCTTCCTCCGGGGGTGAACTGACCTTCTCGGCCGGGCCCGTGACCCTGGACCTCCTCCTCCGCAAGGCCGACAGCACCCCCACCACGCCGCCGGGGCTCTCCGTCACCTGCGTGCCCGAGCCGGACCAGGACATGACCATCGCCCAGGTCACCGTGGTTTCCGGGCCTGGGCCTGGGCCTGGGCCGGGTGCAGGCGAGCGGCCACCGGCCGTGGAGGCGCCCGCCACTCCGCCCACCGGACCGGACGGCGCCGGACGCCCCGGAGGCCCGCCGGGAGGCCCGCCGAAGGCTCCGCCGGACGGAGCGGGCCGGCAGGACCCCGGCCGCCGCGCCGGTCCGGCCGACGAGTGCGTGGAGAACCCGCCCATACCGCAGGAACCCGTACCCAGCCACGGCTACATCGCCGGTTACGCCAATGTCCTGAAACTGGGATCCGCCATGTTCATCAAGGACCCCGGCCTGATGAAGGTGAGGATGGCCAAGGCCACCCAGCTCTACCAGTGTCCCCGCGACGACGGCCTCATGTTCACCATGTACAGCGACGCCACGTTCGACCACCGAGGGAAACCGCAATTGCCGCCCGCCCGGTCGACATTCCTCACCTTCGGGTTCATGCCGACGACGGCCACCGCGGAATTCACCCTGGAGGAGCCGATGGAGATCGCCACCGGAAGCTACTTCTCACCCGACGGCCAGTTCTCCGAGGTGACGAAGGCGACCGCGAAGCTGTGGATCCGCTTGTACGACGTGAAGGTGAACGGCACGCCGCTCGACGTCGGCCCGGCGTGCCGCACCGCCCGGCCGATGGAGCTGTCCCTGACGGGCCGCGGCTCCTACGACGCCGAGGGCAGGCCCCACGGGTACACGGTGGTCACCGGCGGCCTGCTCACCGGCACCGCCACCATCCCGGAGTTCAGCGGCTGTGGCACCACCGAGGACCTGGACCGGCTGTTCACCGCGTCCCTGTCCGGCGGCGGCAACCACATGAAGATGACCCAGGGCGTGCTGTGCTCCCCGGGCCAGCCCGAGTACTGCCCCGACCCGCCCCGGCCGAAGCCCCAGCGGTGAACCGGACGGGCGGCGACACCGGTGCGCACGGAACGACAAGAAAACCAGGCCGGATTGTCATGCGGTGACAAACCATCCGGCCGCTCCGAAGACGTCGCGCGCGGCGCTTGTCGAAGACCTCCGAGTGACCGTAACGTGCGGCCCCCGGCGCACTTTTGTCACTTCCTCAGCAAGAGCGGCACCTGGGAGTTGTGGTGGGAACAGAAGTGGTCGTCGAAGGACTCACCAAATCCTTCGGCAAACAGAACATCTGGCAGGACGTCACCCTCACCCTGCCGGCGGGTGAGGTCAGCGTGATGCTCGGGCCTTCCGGCACCGGAAAGACCGTATTCCTGAAATCCATCATCGGGCTGCTGAAACCCGAGCGCGGACGCGTCCTCATCAACGGCGTCGACATGGTCAGCAGTCCCGAACGCGACATCTACGAGACGCGGAAGCTGTTCGGGCTGATGTTCCAGGACGGGGCCCTCTTCGGCTCGATGTCGCTGTTCGACAACATCGCCTTTCCGCTGCGCGAGCACACCCGCAAGAAGGAGCCGGAGATCCGCCGCATCGTCATGGAGCGGATGGAGATGGTCGGACTCGTCGGCGCCGAGGAGAAACTGCCCGGCGAGATATCCGGCGGCATGCGCAAACGCGCCGGGCTCGCGCGTGCCCTCGTACTCGACCCGCAGATCATCCTCTGCGACGAACCCGACTCCGGACTGGACCCCGTCCGTACCGCTTATCTGTCGCAGCTGCTGATCGACCTCAATGCGCAGATCGACGCCACGATGCTCATCGTCACCCACAACCTCGACATCGCGGCGACGGTGCCGGACAACATGGGAATGCTGTTCCGGCGCAATCTCGTCACCTTCGGGCCGCGTGAGGTCCTGCTCACCAGCGACGAGCCGGTCGTGGCTCAATTCCTCAGCGGGCGGCGCGAAGGCCCCATCGGCATGTCGGAGGAGAAGGACGCGGCGGCGCTGGCGCGTGAGCAGCGCACAGCCGCCTCGTACGCGCCGCCGCGTGCGCTGGCGCCCCAACTGGAACCCTCGCCCGGCATGCCGCGCCGCGCGGCCGCCCAGCGCCGCCGCGAACGGGTCCTCGGCATGCTGCCCCGCCTGCCGGAGGCCGCCCGGACGGCGATCCTGCAGAGCTACGCCCCCACCGGCACACTCGACGGTGCCGCCTCATGACCCCGGCCCGGCCGCGCGACCCGGCCGCCGCCCCCGGCCCGGCGCCCGAGGGCCGGCCCTCGGGCCGCCCGTCAACCCCCGCCCCCGCCCGCGCGGGCGGCCAAGCCGATGCGCCCGCGAGCCCGAAACCGGCCGCCCCGGCAAGCACGCCCCACCGCTCCGGCCCGGGCAACGGCCCTGGCCCCGGTCCCGGCTCCGGCGGCGCGCAGCAGCCGTCCGCCGAGCGGCGCTCCGGTGCACGCGCCGACGGGTACCGGCCGCCCGCGCGGGTGCTCGCGCCGTTGCGGGAGAGCGGGCGGCTGTTCGCCCTCGCGGTCACCGTCGCGCGCGACATGTTCCGGCGACCGTTCCAACTCCGCGAGTTCATCGAGCAGTTCTGGTTCGTCGCGAGCGTCACGATCCTGCCCGCCGCGCTCGTGTCCATCCCGTTCGGCGCGGTCATCGCTCTCCAGGTCGGCTCGCTCACGCAGCAGCTGGGCGCCCAGTCGTTCACCGGCGGGGCCAGCGTCCTGGCCGTCATCCAGCAGGCCAGCCCGCTGATCGTCGCCCTGCTGATCGCCGGCGCCGGCGGCTCCGCCATCTGCGCCGACCTCGGCTCCCGCAAGATCCGCGAGGAGCTGGACGCCATGGAGGTCATGGGCGTCTCGCCCATCCAGCGCCTCGTCGTGCCCCGCGTCCTCGCCACCATGCTCGTCGCCGTCCTCCTCAACGGCATGGTCTCCGTCGTCGGAACCCTCGGCGGCTACTTCTTCAACGTGATCATGCAGGACGGCACCCCCGGCGCCTACCTCGCCAGTTTCTCCGCCCTCGCCCAGCTCCCCGACCTCTGGATCAGCGAGATCAAGGCGCTGATCTTCGGTTTCCTCGCCGGCATCGTCGCCGCCCACCGCGGCCTCAATCCCCGTGGCGGCCCCAAGGGGGTCGGCGACGCCGTCAACCAGTCCGTCGTCATCACCTTCCTCCTCCTCTTCTTCGTCAACATGGTCCTCACCGCGATCTACCTCCAGATCGTCCCCGCGAAGGGGGCGTGACGATGGCTTCCCCGCTCGCCTGGCTCGACCGCTCCGGTGATCAGCTGATCTTCTACGTCAAGGCCCTCGCGTGGATCCCCCGCACACTGCGCCGCTACTCCCGGGAGGTGCAACGCCTGCTCGCCGAGGTCGCCTTCGGCAGCGGCGGCCTCGGAGTCATCGGCGGCACCATCGGCGTGATGATCGCCATGACCCTGTTCACCGGCACCGTCGTCGGCCTCCAGGGCTACGCCGCGCTCAACCAGATCGGCACGGCGGCCTTCACCGGCTTCATCTCCGCCTACTTCAACACCCGCGAGATCGCCCCGCTCGTCGCCGGTCTCGCCCTCTCCGCCACCGTCGGCGCCGGGTTCACCGCCCAGCTCGGCGCCATGCGCATCAACGAGGAGGTCGACGCCCTCGAGGCGATGGGCGTGCGCTCCCTGCCGTACCTCGTCACCACCCGCATCATCGCGGGCGTCGTCGCGATCATCCCGCTCTACGCGATCGGCCTGCTCTCCTCGTACGCCGCCTCCCGCACGGTCACCGTCCTGTTCAACGGCCAGTCGGCGGGCACGTACGACCACTACTTCACGCTCTTCCTCTCCCCGGACGACGTGCTGCTCTCCATCCTCAAGGTGCTGATCTTCAGCGTGCTGGTGATCCTCGCCCACTGCTACTACGGCTTCCGCGCCACCGGCGGCCCGGCCGGCGTCGGCGTCGCCGTCGGCCACTCCGTACGCAACGCGATCGTGCTGATCAGCGTGACCGACTTCTTCCTCTCCCTCGCGATCTGGGGTGCGACGACGACCGTGAAGGTGGCCGGATGACCGCGAAAACGCTTCGCAGACGCCTCGCCGGGGTCGTGTTCCTCCTCGTACCCGCCCTCCTCGTATGGCTGTCGGTGGCGGTGTACGACAAGGAGTTCACGCGCGACGCCACGGTCACCGTCCTCACCACCAGCGCCGGCAACGAGATGCACCGCGGCGCGGAGGTGAAGCTGCGCGGTGTCGTCATCGGCGAGGTCCGCGACATCCGCGCCGACGGCACCGGAGCCCGCCTCACCCTCGCCATCGACCCCCGCCACCTCGACCGCGTCCCGGCCGACGTCACCGCGCAGATGCTGCCCACCACCCTCTTCGGCGAACGGTTCGTCGCCCTCGTACCGCCCGCCGCCAACCCGTCCCCCCGCGCCCTCACCGCCGGCGCGACCATCCCGCAGGACCGTTCCGCCAACGCCATCGAACTGGAGCAGGTCCTGGAGCAGGTGCTCCCGCTGCTCACCGCCGTCAAGCCCGAGAAGCTGTCCGCCACCCTCACCGCCGTCGCCCAGGCCCTCCAAGGCAGGGGCGAGCAGCTCGGCCGCACCCTCATCACCCTCGAAGCGCACCTGAAGCGGCTCAACCCCCACCTGCCCGCCCTCAACCGCGACATCGCCCACCTCGTCGAGGTCAGCCGGGTGTACGGCGACGCCGCCCCGGACGTACTCGACGCGCTCACCGACTTCACCACCACCAGCGGCACCCTCGCCGACCAACAGGCCCGGCTGGCGGACCTGTACGGCGCCACCACCACCTCCGCCGAGGACCTGACGACCTTCCTCCGCGACAACCGGAGCAACATCATCCGGTTGTCCGCCGTCTCCCGCCCCACCCTGGAACTCCTCGCCCGCCACTCCTCCTCCTTCCCCTGCACCCTTCGCACCCTCGCCGGGTTCGTCCCCGCCATGGACAAGGCGCTCGGCAAGGGCACCGGCGAACCCGGCCTCCATGTGAACGTCCGGACCGTCCCCTCCCTCGGCAAGTACGTCCCCGGCAAGGACCGGCCCGTGTACGACGCGACCGGCGGGCCCCACTGCTACGCCGTCCCGTACACCGGAAAACCCGCCCCCACGGCCCCGGACAAGGCCGGCCTCGGCCTGCCCAACTCGCCCCAGGAGAACCAGCTCGTCAACGAACTGATCGCCCCTGGCCTGAAGACCGCCCCGCAGTCCCTGCCGGACTGGAGCACCGTCCTGACCGGCCCCGTCTTCCGCGGAACGGAGGTGACCCTCAAGTGAGGCGCCGCTCCCTCGCCGGACCGCTCACCAAATCGCTCGCCTTCATCGTGGTGACCGTCCTCGCCACCACCGTCCTGGCGTTCTCCGTCGCCAACAAGGGCGTCGGCGACACCGTCACGTACAAGGCCCGCTTCACCGACGTCACCGGCCTCGTCGAGGGCGACAGCGTCCGCATCGCCGGGGTGAAGGTCGGGCAGGTCGAGTCCATCAGGGTCGCCGACCGGCGGCTCGCCGAAGTCGCCTTCGCGGTCCGCAAGGGCCGCGCCCTGCCCGCCTCGGCGACCGCGTCGATCAAGTACCTCAACATGGTCGGCCAGCGCTACATCGACCTCGACCGCGGCACCGGACCCGTCGGCCGGACGCTGCCCGCCGGTGCGGTCATCCCGGTCGAACGCACCACCCCCGCGCTCGACCTCACCCAGCTCTTCAACGGCTTCCAGCCGCTCTTCCAGGGCCTGTCACCGGCCGAGGTCAACAGCCTGGCCGGATCGATCGTCCAGGTCCTCCAGGGAGAGGGCGGCACCGTCGACTCCCTCATCGAGCACGTCGGGTCGCTCACCACCACCGTCGCCGCCAAGGACGAGGTCATCGGGGAGGTCGTCAAGAACCTCAATACGGTGCTGAAGACGGTCAACGACCGCGAGGCGGGCTTCAACGACCTCGTCGTCACCCTCCAGCGGCTCGTCAGCGGCTTCGCCGGGGACCGCGAACCGCTCGGCGAGGCCATCACCGCCATGGGCTCGCTCACCACCGTCACCGCCGGGCTCCTGGAGGACGGACGTGCCCCGCTCAAGGAGGACATCCGCCACCTCGGACGCCTGTCCGGGCAGCTCGCGGACAGCACCGCGCAGATCGAGAACTTCCTCCACAAGTCCCCCGCCAAGATGCGGGCGATCGGACGCCTCGCCTCGTACGGATCGTGGCTCAACCTCTACCTCTGCGAGGCAACGGTGACCGGCGTCACCACCGACGACGGCTCCAGGCCGCCCACCGGCGTCACGATCACCGAACCGAGGTGCCGCGCATGAGACTCCCGCGCGTAAAACCCTTCACACCCGTACGGGAGCGCGATCCCGTGACCGTCGGCATCGTCGGCCTGCTCCTGCTCGCCCTCCTCGCCCTCGGCGCGTACAAGGCCGACACCCTGGCCGGTGGCGGCACCACCTACACCGCCGACTTCACCGAAGCCGCCGGACTCGACGAGGGCGACGAGGTACGCATCGCCGGCGTCAAGGTCGGCGAAGTCACCGGCATCGGGCTCGACGGGGCCAAGGTCAAGGTCGGCTTCGAGGTCGACGACACCACCTGGATCGGCGACTCCAGCACCGCCGCCATCGCCATCAAGACCCTGCTCGGCGAGAAGTACCTGGCCATCGACCCTCTCGGCGCCCACGCCCAGAACCCCGCCGAACGCATCCCCGCCTCCCGCACCACCTCCCCCTACGACGTCACCCAGGCCCTCACCGGTCTCGGCGACACCATCGACGCCATCGACACGCGGGCGCTCGCCAAGAGCTTCGAGGCCATCTCCGCCACCTTCGCCCACTCCCCGCCCGATGTGCGCACCGCCGCCACCGGCCTGTCCGCGCTCTCCAAGTCGGTCTCGTCGCGCGACGCGCAGCTCGCCGAACTCCTCAAGGGCAGCAAGCAGCTGACCAGGACCCTGGCGGGCAAGAACAGCAGCTTCGAAGCGCTCCTGGAGGACGGCACCCTGCTCCTCGGCGAGCTCCAGGCCCGCCGCGACGCCATCCACCAGCTGCTCACCGGCGCCAGGAACCTCGGCACCCAGCTCAGCGGCCTCGTCCAGGACAACAGCCGGCAGCTCGGGCCCACCCTGACCGCGCTCGGCCGCGTCACCGGCGTCCTGGTAAAGAACCGCGACAGCCTCGACCGGACCCTCGCGCTGGCCGGCCCGTACTACCGGCTCGTCGGCAACACCCTCGGCAACGGCCGCTGGTTCGACACCTACGTCTGCGGTCTCGTCCCCAGGAACTACCTCGATCCCGGTACGCCCCCGGCCACCGGGTGCATGCCGCCCAAGCCGACAGGAGGCGGTGCCCGGTGAACCTGCGACGCGCCCTCGGGATCACGGCAGGGCTCGCCGTCGTGGCCGTCGCCGCCGCCTCCGGCGTCACGGCCCTCGACGCGTCCGAGACCACCCGCATCACCGCCCGCTTCGATCGCGCCACCGGCGTGTACGAGGGCTCCGACCTCCGGATCCTCGGGGTGAAGGCCGGCACCGTCGCCTCCGTACGCCCCCAGGGCAAGGAGGTCGAGGTCACCCTGCTGATCGACGAAGGCGTCCGGGTCCCCGCCGATGCCCACGCCGTCGTCGTCGCGCCCAGCGTCGTCGCCGACCGCTACATCCAGCTCGCCCCCGCCTACACGGGCGGCCCCAAGATCCGGGAAGGCGCCGTCCTGCCCGCCGCCCGCAACGCGACCCCCCTGGAGGTCGACCAGCTGTACGCGTCGATCACCGAACTCAGCGAGGCCCTCGGCCCCAACGGCGCCAACGCCGACGGCGCCCTGGCCGGACTGTTCGACACCGGAGCCGCCAACCTCAAGGGCAACGGCAAGGCCATCGGCGACTCCATCGAGCAGTTCGGCAAGGCCGCCAAGACCCTCGACGCGAGCAGCGGCGACCTCTTCGACACGCTGACCCACCTGCAGTCCTTCACCACCATGCTGAAGAACAACGACGGCGACGTCCGCAGGGCCGAGCAGCAGCTCGCCACCGTCACCGGCTTCCTCGCCGAGGACAAGGAGAACCTCGCGGCGGCCCTCAAGGAGCTGGGCACGGCCCTCGCCCAGGTCAAGAGCTTCATCGAGACCCACCGCGGCGGGCTGAAGAAGAACGTCGACCTCCTCGTCCCCCTCACACAGACCCTCGTCGACCAGCGCGCCTCGCTCGCCGAGATGCTCGACACCGCGCCGCTCGCCGCGGGCAACGCCCTCAACGCGTACGACCCGGTCCACCGCACCCTCAACGGCCGTACGAACATCAACGAGCTCAGCTACGGGCCCGGAATCACGCCAGGCCTTCCGAACGGCCTGGTCCCCGTCGACGCGGCCCGCCGCAAAGCCCTGCCCGCCCTCCCGCTGCCCGCCGTCGGCACGGTGTACGGGACACCGGGGGAGGGGGCTCCCGGGAAGGGGACACCCGTGAACGGGACACTCGTGAACGGGACACTCGTGAACGGGACACCCGGGAAGGGGACCGCACGGTGAACCGGCCCTCCCGTACCGCCACCACGACCGGCATCGCCGCCGCCCTCGCCCTGGCCGTCGGCTTCTCGGCCACCGTCGCGAGCCGCGACGTCCCGCTCCCGGGCCGCCCGGAGCTGTCCGGCATCGAGCAGTTGCCGCTGCCCGGCGGCGCCGACCTCGGCGACCACCCGTACGAGATCACCGCCGAGTTCGCCGACGTCCTCAGCCTCGTCCCGCAGTCCGCGGTCAAGGTCAACGACGTCGCCGTCGGCCGCGTGACGCGCATCTCCCTCGACCGGGCCGACTGGTCCGCCACCGTCACCATGCGGGTCAACGGCGATGTGACGCTCCCCGCCAACGCCTACGCCCACCTCGAACAGTCCAGCCTGCTCGGTGAGAAGTACATCCAGCTCACCGCACCCCCCAAGAGTCACGGCACCCTCACCGACGGCGCCCGCATCCCCATGAGCCGCACCAACCGCAACCCCGAGGTCGAGGAGGTCTTCGGCGCCCTGTCGATGCTCCTCAACGGCGGCGGCATCCAGCAGATCCGTACCATCACCACCGAACTCGGCACGGCCCTGCGCGGCAACGAGACCGAGGTCCGCTCCCTGCTGAAACGGCTCAACACCCTTGTCGGCAGCCTCGACAGCAACAAGAGCGACATCACCGCCGCCCTCGACGGCGTCAACCGGCTCACCGCCACCCTCGCCACCCGAGAACGGGACGTCGACAAGGTCCTCACCGGCCTCAGCCCCGGCCTCAAGGTCCTGGAGAAGCAGCGCGCCTCGCTCCTCACCATGCTCCGAGCCCTCGACACCTTGTCCGGCGTCGCCGTCGACACCGTCAACAGGAGCAAGGCCGACCTGATCGCCGACCTCAAAGCCCTCGGCCCCACCCTCCAGGCGCTCGCCGACTCGGGCAAGGCCCTGCCCGACTCGCTCCAGGTGCTGCTCACCTACCCGTTCACGGACGAGGTGCTGCGCGGCGTCAAGGGCGACTACCTCAACGTCTACCTGGACGTGACCGCCGCCCCCGGGACGCAGATCATCCCGGCGCTCACGCCGCCGGACGACGCCACACCGTCCACGAAGACCGGCCCGCCCCTTCCCCTTCCCCTGCCCCTTCCCCTGCCGTCCGCCGGGAGGAACTGATGCTCACTCCGGCCATCCGGCTGAAGAACCTCGCCTTCCTCCTCATCGGCGTCCTCGTCCTCGGCATCGTCGGAGTGCGGTACGCGGACGTCGGCCACCTCGTCGGCCTGCGCGACCACTACACCGTACGCGTCCGGCTCGACTCCACCGGCGGGCTGTTCACCCACTCCAACGTCACCTACCGCGGGGTCTCGGTCGGCCGTGTCGGCGCCCTCCGGCTCACCGACGACGGGGTCGAGGCGGAGCTGCGCATCAAGGACTCGGCGCCCGCGATCCCCGCCGACCTCGAAGCCGTCGTCGCCAACCTCTCCGCCGTCGGTGAGCAGTACATCGACCTCCGCCCGGTCTCCGACGGCGGACCGTTCCTGCGCGACGGCTCGGTCATCGCCCGTGCCGACACCCGGACACCCGCGCCCGTCACCACCGTACTGAGCGGGGTGAGTTCGCTGGCGTCCTCCATCGACCTGGAGTCGCTGCGCACGGTCGTCGACGAGTTCGGTACGGCGCTGAACGGGCGAGGCGACGACCTCCAGGCGCTGATGGACGGCGGCGACGACTTCGTACGGGCCGCCGACAGGGCGCTGCCCGCCACCACCCGCCTGATCACCGACGGCGAGACGGTGCTGCGGACCCAGGCGGAGGAGGGCGAGGCGCTCACCTCGTTCGCCTCGGGTGCCAAGGAGCTGGCCGCGCGCCTCAAGAGCTCCGACACCGACCTGCGCAGGCTGATCGCCGCGGCCCCGGACGCCGCCGGTCAGGTCAGCGCACTGCTGCGCGACCTCGACCCCGCGTTCGGCGTCGTGCTGGCCAACCTGCTCACCACGTCGGACGTGGCGGTGACCCGGCAGCGCGGCATGGCGGAGTTCCTGGTGAGGATGCCCGCGCTCGTCGCCGCCGGGTCGACCGCCGTGACGCCCCGGGGCGTCGACCTCGGCATGTCGGTCACCTTCTTCGAGCCGCTGCCCTGCACGGCGGGATACGGGGGGACGACGTACCGCAACGGCCTCGACCTCTCCTCCCCACCGGCCCTCAACACCAACGCCCGGTGCACATCACCACCGTCGAGCGGCATCAATGTGCGCGGCTCCGCCAACGCACCCCGCGGCGGCCCACTGCCGCCCCCGGCGACGGCACCGGGGTCACCGGCGACGGCACCGGCGACGGCTCCGGGGCGCGGGCGATGAGGCGGCGGTACGGACGGGGGCCGGCCGCCGCCGTGGCGGCCGTTGCGGTGGCGGCGCTGCTGTGCGGCCTCGCCGGCTGGTCGTACGCCCGGGCGGCGGGTGACGAGACCCGCGCGTACGCCGAGGCCAGGGACAGCGCGCTCGACGCCGGGCGCCGGCACGTCGCCCGGCTCAGCAGCGTGGACGCCGGGCTCCCAGGGACCGCCTCCGCCCGCGCCACCGTCACGGACGCCGCCCTCACCGCCCTGGACGTCCGGGCCGGTACGGCGGAACTCATCGCGACCGTACGGGTGGAGACCACGCCCGGCGACGGCCGGCCCGCCGGCACGGACCGCAAGCGCCTGGAAGCCGACCTCACCCGTACCGGCGACGGCTGGAAGGTCACCGCCCTCACCGCCGTACCGGTGGCCGGACCATGAAGGGAGGGCGCGTGCTCGTGCCGCTGGTGCTGCTCGTGCTCCTCGCCCTGCTCGCTTGCGCGGCCGGACTCCTCATCCGTACACAGCAGTTGACCGACGCGCCCGCCCTCCGGAACCGGGCGCTGACCGACACCGAGGCCACGGCGCGGGTCGTGGGCGAGGTCAGCGGGGCGCTCCGCCAGGTCTTCTCGTACGGACCCGAGGACGCCGACGCGACGCGGCAGGCGGCGCGCCGCCTCCTCGCGGGGAAGGCCGCCCGGCAGTACGAGACCCTGTTCGGCCAGGTCGAGCAACGGGCGGCGCAGCAGAGGCTGACGCTCACCACCCATGTCGTACGCGCCGGGGTGACCCGGCTCGACGACCACGGCGCGCACCTCCTGGTCTTCCTCGACCAGGTCGCGCAGCGCGCCGGCACACCCGCCACCACGGTCGCCGCGCAGCTCTCCGTCACCGCGGAACGGCGGGACGGCCGCTGGCGGATCGTCGACATCCGATCGCGATAGGGGGCACCACACCGATGGCCCGCACGACGAAATGGAACGCACCGGCACGCAACCCGCTCCTCACGGCGGCGGCCGCACTGGCCCTGCTGGCGGCCGGAGGCGCGGGCTGGGGCGGCTGGTCCTGGTACACGGCGGCGCACGACGAATCCACCGCCTACGCCACCACCCGCGACGAGGTGCTGGACGCGGGCCGGCAGGCCGTGCAGAACATGAACACGCTCGACCACCGCGACCTGCGGCGCGGGCTGGACACCTGGCAGGACTCCGCCACCGGCGACCTGCTGGCCCAGCTCACGGCCGGCCGACCGCAGTTCGAGCGGCAGATCCAGCAGGCGAAGACGGTGACCAGCGCGAAGGTGCTGTCCGGCGCGGTCACCGAGCTGGACACGCGGGCGGGCCGGGCACGTGTGATGGTCGCCCTCCGCATCACGGTGACCCCGCCCAAGGGCGCGCCCGCCGCGAAGGAGAGCCGGATACTCGGCGAGCTCACCCGTACCCCCGAGGGCTGGAAACTCAGCGCCCTCGGCCAGGCACCGGTCGGCACCACCGCGACCGCCGCCGACTGAGAGGACCCCACCCCCATGCCGACGACCCGTCACCTCGTCAACCGCCGACGCCGCCTGGCGTCCGTGCAGGCGACGCCCCCACGCACGGCCGCCGCCGCACCTCCGCCGCGTGCCGAGCCCGAACCGCCCCGGGCCCGACGCCGCGCCGAGCCCGAACCGCGCCGAGCCCGACGCCGCGCCCTGCCCGCGCCGCCCGCCCTGCCCGCGCTGACCGCCGCGCTGGGCGTCCTCACCGTCCTCCTGGGCGGTTTCGCGGTCTGGTCCACCGGGGAGGCGGCCGCCCTGCGCGACACGCCAGCCGCCCGCAACGCCGCCCTCACCGACATCGCCCGCACCAGCGAGGTCAAGGGCCAGGTCACCAAGGCGGTGAACGAGCTCTTCTCGTACGACTACGCCGCCACCGCCACCGCCGACAAGGCCACCCGCGCGTACCTGACCGGCAAGGCGGTCGAGCAGCACCGCGCGATGCTGGCCCCGGTGCGGGAACAGGCCGCCAAGCAGAAGCTGGTCCTCACCACCACCGTCACCGAGAGCGGCGTGGAGCTGATCGACGGCGACCGGGCGCGGGTGCTGATCTACGCGGACCAGAGCAACACCCGTACCGCGGCGACGAAGGACGGGACGACGTACGGCGCCGCCATGTTCGTGGTGGAGGCGGTACGGAAGGACAACGCCTGGCGTATCGCCGCCATCGACACCCTGGGGGCGGGCTCATGAGGATGCGCCGGCGACTCACCGGAACGGCGGCGGCCGTCGCCGCGATGGCCGCGCTCACGGCGTCGCAGGCGCCGGGGGTCGTCGGTCCGCCGCAACCGGTCGCGGGCGGTCCGGCCGCGGAGGAGCCGGTGGCGGACGACCGTGGGCGGTACGCGCCGCAGCCGCCGAACGACGACGCGTACCACACGGAGCTGCCCCCGCTCACCTCGCCCGCACCGTCCGCGCCGTCCGCTCCCCACGTCGCGCCCCGGCCCGGCGGCGGCCCCCTGGCCGGGCAGGTCACCGCCCACGCAGGGATACCCGCCACCGTCCTCGCCGCCTACCGGCGCGCCGAGGCCGCCGTCGCCCGGACCGACCCCGGCTGCCGGCTGCGGTGGCAGCTGCTCGCGGCGATCGGCAAGGTCGAGTCGGGCCAGGCGCGCGGCGGGCGCGTGGACGCCTACGGCACCACGCCGGTGCCCATCCTCGGGCCGGTGCTCGACGGAGCCGGGTTCGCCCGGATCACGGACACGGACGGCGGCGCGTACGACGGGGACACGGTGTACGACCGGGCGGTCGGCCCCATGCAGTTCATCCCGTCGACGTGGGCCCGCTGGCGTGCGGACGGCAACGGGGACGGGAGGCGGGACCCGAACAACGTGTACGACGCCGCCCTGGCCGCCGGGCGCTACCTGTGCGCGGGGCAGCGGACGCTCACCGTCAAGGCCGACCTGGACCGGGCGGTCCTCAGCTACAACCACTCGGGCGCCTACCTGCGGACCGTGCTGTCCTGGCTGGCCTTCTACCAGCGCGGGGCGCATCCGGTGCCGGACAGCACGGGCGTGCTCCCGGTGAGCCCCGGCGCGGGCAGTGCCGGCGGCAAGGGTACGGAGCCGAACGCCGCGCCCAAGCCCAAGCCCACGCCCACGCCCAAGCCGAGTCCCGGCCCGGGCGGCGGCATCGTTGTGGGCCCGCAGCCCTCCACCCGCCCCCCGGCCGCCCCCCGCCCGCCGGTGCGCCCGACGCCGTCCCCCGGTACACCGTCCCCGGCCCCGACCCCAAGCCCCACACCGTCCCCCACCCCCACCCCCACCCCCACGCCGACCCCGGCCCCCACCCCCACGCCCACTCCCACGGACCCGACGCCGAACCCCACTCCCACCCCCACCTGCTCGTCCCCGGCCCCCACGCCCACGCCCGCCTCCTGCTCAGCTCCCAGCCCCACCTCCACCTCCACCCCCTGACAGCACCTCACCGAGGTCGTAGGAGACGGGCTCCTCCAACTGCCCGTACCCGCAGCTCCCGGGTGTACGGTCCGGCCGCCACCGGCGGAACTGGGCCGTGTGCCGGAACCGGGTGCCCTCCATGTGGTCGTACCCGACCTCGCAGACCCGCTCGGGCCGCAGCGCCACCCACGACAGGTCCTTCTTCCCGGACCAGCGGCTCGGCGCCCCGGGCAGCCGGGCGGTCTCGTGCGCGGCCTCGTCCGTCCAGGCCGCCCAGGGGTGCTCGTCGGGCGGGTCCATGCGCAGTGGTTCGAGTTCGTCGACCAGTTCCGCGCGCCGTTTCTCGGTGAACGCCGCGCAGACGCCGACGTGCTGGAGGGTGCCGTGGTCGTCGTACAGGCCGAGCAGCAGGGAGCCGACGACCGGGCCGCTCTTGTGGAAGCGGTAGCCGGCCACGACGACGTCGGCGGTCCGCTCGTGCTTGATCTTGTACATGAGCCGGGCGTCGGGCCGGTAGGGCAGGTTCAGGGGCTTGGCGATCACGCCGTCGAGCCCGGCACCCTCGTACTGGTCGAACCAGCCCCGCGCCACCTCGATGTCCGTCGTGGACGGCGCCAGGTGGACGGGGGCGTCCACGCCGTGCAGGGCCTCCTCCAGCGCCGCCCGGCGCTCGACGAGAGGTGTGTCCATGAGCGACTCGTCACCGAGGGCCAGCAGGTCGAAGGCGATGAACCGCGCCGGGGTCCGCTCGGACAGCATCTTCACCCGGGACGCGGCGGGGTGGATGCGCTCGGTGAGCTTGTCGAAGTCCAGCCGCCCCTCGTGGGCGATCACGATCTCGCCGTCCACGACACAGCGCTCGGGGAGCCGGGGCGGCAGGGCGGCGGCCAGCTCGGGGAAGTACCGGGTCAGCGGCTTTCCGGTGCGGCTGCCGATCACCAGCTCGGGCCCGTCCCGGTGGACGATCGCCCGGAAGCCGTCCCACTTGGCCTCGTACTGCATGCCGGGCGGGATCTTCTTCACGGACTTCGCCAGCATCGGCTTCACGGGCGGCATCACCGGCAGGTCCATGGCTCGATTCTGCCCGACCGCATGGCGTTACGCCCGATATGCGAGCTTCGTGAGGGCGCCCTACTGTGGCGCCCATGGGAAACGCGGTGGAGCTGGAGGCCGGCGGGCGGACCGTACGCCTGTCCAACCCGGACAAGGTCTACTTCCCGGAGCGCGGCTTCACGAAGCTGGACGTGGCGCGCTACTTCCTCGCCGTACGCGAGGGCATCACGCGCGCCCTGCGCGACCGCCCGACCACCCTGGAACGCTTCGTCGACGGTGTGGAGGGCGAGTCCTTCTTCCAGAAGCGCGCGCCCAAGAACCTCCCCGACTGGATCCCCACCGCCCACATCTCCTTCCCCAGCGGACGCTTCGCCGACGAGATCCGCCCCACCGAGATCGCCGCCGTCATCTGGGCCGCCAACCTCGGCACGCTCACCTTCCACCCCTGGCCGGTACGCGGCGACCGCACCGACCACCCCGACGAACTGCGCATCGACCTGGACCCGCAGCCCGGCACCGGCTTCGCCGAGGCGGTGGCCGCCGCGCACGAGCTGCACGCCCTGCTCGACGAGCACGGACTGCGCGGCTGGCCGAAGACCTCCGGCGGGCGCGGCATCCACGTCTACGTACCGATCGAACCGCGCTGGGACTTCACCCGGGTACGCCGCGCCGCCATCGCCGTGGGCCGAGAGCTGGAACGGCGCATGCCCGGCCGGGTCACCACCGCGTGGTGGAAGGAGGAGCGCGGCGAGAAGATCTTCGTCGACTACAACCAGACGGCCCGTGACCGGACCATCGCCTCCGCCTACTCGATCCGTCCCAAGCCGCACGCCCCGGTGTCCGCCCCGCTCCGGTGGGACGAACTGGACGACGTCGACCCCCGCGACTTCGACCTGGCGACCATGCCCGTGCGGTACGCCGACTACGGCGACATCCACGCGGACATGGACGACCACGCCTTCTCGCTGGACAGCCTCCTGGAGCTGGCCGCCAAGGACGAACGCGACCACGGCCTGGCGGACCTGCCGTACCCGCCGGACTACCCGAAGATGCCGGGCGAGCCCAAGCGGGTACAGCCGAGCCGCGCCAAGAAGACCGAGTGACTCTCAGAGCTCCTTGACCCGGATGTCGCGGTAGGAGATCACATCCGTCGTGCCGTGGACCTGGAGGCCTATGTAGCCGGTGGCGTACCGCCGGCCGTCCGTGCCGGGGTCACCGTCGCGCGGCGGGGAGAACTCCTGGCCGGCGGTGTTGTCGAACTCGTTGATCAGGACACCGTTGCGGAAGACCGAGTAGTGCTGGCCCTCCACCCGGACCTCGTAATCGTTCCAGGTGCCCTTCGGGGTGACGCCCGCGCCACCGAGCCCCACCCGGTCGAACCCGTAGATTGAGCCCGTCTTGTACATGTCGCCGTCCGGCCGGTCCAGGACCTGGACCTCGTGCCCGAACTTGATGGCGACCCACTCCGGCCGGGGTTCCTCCGGGTGGTTGTGGACGTTCGGGAAGCGGACGAAGACGCCGGAGTTGGCGTTGCCGGAGCCCGGGGCGTCGTCCCGCCACTGGAGCTTCAGCGAGAAGTCCCCGTACTGCCGCTGCGGGAACCACAGCATGCCCATGCCCGGGACCGTGGTGCTGCTGGTCATCGAGCCGTCGCCGTTGAGGGCGAACTTCCCGCCGCCCACGTGCTGCCACCTGGCGAAGGTCTCCGCGGAGCCGTCGAACAGGGTGCGGTAGCCGGTGGTCTGGCCCGGCTTGCCGATCCCTGACTCCTTTGCCGCGCGGTAGATCGTCCGGTGCTCGCGGGCGTCGATGACCCCCTCCGCGAGGAGCTTGTCGAGCACCGCGTCCACGTGCTTGAGGAACAGCGCGTGCGACGACCAGTCCTTCTCGTCCTCGATCAGCTCGTTGATGGTGCACCGGCCGCGCGTCATCCGGTTCGGTACACCGCTGTCGACCGTGCCCACGATGACGGTGAGCCGCTCGTCGTACTCCGGGCAGTTGGGCGCCGGTACGCCGCCGCCCTCCGCGACGTCGAAGGCGACCTGCTTGGCGGCCGAGGTGTTGCCGGCCTTGTCGGTGGCCCGGTGCAGCACCGTGTGGTAGCCCACCCGGTCCACGACGACCGGTGCCGTGTACGCCAGGTACGGCCCGCCGTCCAGGGAGTACTCCACCTTGTCCACGCCGGAGCCGCCGGTGTCGGTCGCGGTGACCGTCACCGTGGCGCTGGTGATGAACGCCCCGTCGGAGTTCTTGCTCCCGGTCACCGTGGCCGTCGTCTCGGGCGGCGTCGTGTCCTGGCTGGGCGGGGCGACGACCGTGAACTGCACGGACTTCTCGGGTGCCACGTTCCCGGCCCGGTCCGTGGCCCGGTAGCGGACCGTGTGGGTCCCCACCTGGTGCACCATCACCGGGGCGGTGTAGGTCTGCCAGGCACCGTCGGCCCCGATCGCGTACTCGATCGTGTTGACGCCCGAGCCGGTGTCGGACGCGGTGACGGTGACCGTCGCCATGTCCAGGTACTGGCCCTGGTCGTTCCTCTCACCACTGACGGTCGCCGAGGTCTCCGGCGGGGTCCTGTCGTCCGTCGGCGGAGCCACGACGGTGAAGTCGACGGCCTTCTCGGCGGAGGTGTTGCCCGCCTTGTCGGTGGCCCGGTAGCGGATCCGGTGGGTGCCCACCTCGTGGACCATCACGGGCGCGGTGTACGCCTGCCAGGCGCCGTCCGCCCCGACCGCGTACTCGATCCGGTCGACGCCCGAGCCGCCGGTGTCGGTGGCCGAGACCGTGACGTTGGCGTGGCCGATGTACGCGCCGTCGGCGTTCCGCTCGCCCTCGACCTTCGCCGAGGTCTCCGGCGCCGTGGTGTCCTCGCCGCCGCCCGCCTCCGTCACGGTGAGGATGCCCTGCATCGCACCGTGGCCCGGGATGGTGCAGTAGAACCGGTACCGGCCGGGCGTCAGGGTGACCTGCGCGGTGTGCTTGCCGCCCTGGTCGTCATTGGGGTTGGCCAGGATGTTCAGCTGGACGTCGTTGTTGTACTCCGGGTCCGAGACGTCGAACGTCAGGGTGTGCGGCATGCCGGTGGTGTTCCCGGTGGCCGCGCTGTTCTCGAAGACGATCGTCGTCGGCCCCGCCACCGCGGTGGTCGGGAAGGCCAGGTAGCGGTCGATGGGGTCACCGGCTGTCCAGGTCAGCACCTGCTCCGCCGCGGCCGCCGGCCTTGCCGCCGGACCGTTGTCGGGTCGCCCGTACGCGGCGGTCGACGTCAGCCCCAGAACCATCAGCAGGGACCCGAGCAGGGCGGTCCAGATCCGTGGAGAACGTCTCACTGTGCGGCCGCCTTCCTCGCGAGAGCGTCGGCGGCGGGCGTCGGCTCGCCACCCTTGTACGTCACCCGCCACAGCGCGGACTTGGCGTCGGAGGTGAAGAAGCCCCGCCCGTAGTCCAGGACGTACAGTGAGCCGTCCGGCGCGAACTTCCAGTCCATCAGGTTGCGGATGCCGTTCGCCCCGACCGGGATGATCTTCTTCAGGGACTCGGCGTGCACCGGCAGTCCGCCCTTGCCGACCGTCCTCGGGTCCATCAGGACGGCGTGGCGCGGCTGGTCGCCGTCATAGAAGTCACCGACGAACCACTTGCCGTCCCAGTACGCCGGCCACTTGACCGTGCTGTCACTCGTGGCGTCGTACCGGTACACCGGGCCGTTCATGGTCGCCTGGCCACCGCCCTTGAGCCACGGCAGCAACAGCTTCTGCTCCTCCACCTTGTAGCTGGGCACACCGGCCGCGTCCCTGGGGAAGTCCGGGCCGCCGCCCTGCGGCGAGTACCAGATGGTGTTCGGGGTGACCGGCGGCAGGTTCACCAGGCCGTCGTTGTTCGGCGACTCGTTCTTCGGCCTGGCGCAGTCGTACCAGCCGAGCGGCTTGCCCGGGTCCGGCAGGTTGCGGTCCCGGTACGGCTGGTTGTTGCCCATGCAGTACGGCCAGCCGTGGTTGCCCGCCTTGGTGATCGCGGCGAACGTGTCGTACTTGGCCGGGCCCCATGTGGTCGACGGGGCACCGGCGTCGGGTCCGACCCATCCCGCATACAGGATGTCGGTCTGCTTGTCGACGAAGATCCGGGCCGGGTTGCGCACGCCCATCACATAGATCTCGCCGCGCGTCTTGCCGCCCCCCTCGTCCGGCTCCTCGCCGGTGAAGAGGTTGCCCTCGGGGAGCGTGTACGTCCCGTCGTCCTCCGGGTGGATGCGGAGAATCTTGCCGTTGAGGTTGTTGGTGTTGCCCGAGGTGCGGCGCGCGTCGGCGAACGACACCCCCTTGAAGTCCGGCTCCGGGTTGTTTCCCGAGTACCCCGAGCTGAAGCCGCTGGAGTTGTTGTCACCGGTGGCGATGTACAGGTTCTCCTTGGAGTCCCAGGCCATGCCGCCGCCCGCGTGACAGCAACTGTGAATCTGCACCGGCCACTTCAGCAGCACCTTCTCGCTCGCCAGGTCCAGCGTGTTGGTGGCGAGGTCGAGGGTGAAACGGGAGACGTACCGCTCCGCCATGTGCGTGTCGCGGTTGATCCGCGAGTGCGGTGTGTAGTGCAAATACACCCAGCCGTTGGACAGGAAGTCCGGATCCAGCTCGATGCCGAGGAGACCCTCCTCGTTCTTGGTCAGCTCGTCACCGCCACCCTTGTTGCCGAAAACCGTCAGCGCGCCCGCGAGTTGCACCTTCCTCGTCTTCGGATCGTAGACGTGGATCTCGCCCTTGCCCTTGCCGATGTCGGGGTCGTTCCAGTCCGTCACCACGGGCTGGGAGGAGTCCGCGCCGCCGCGCCCGATGTAGAGGATGCGGCCGTCGGGTGCGGTGACCAGGCCGTGCGGCTCACCGATCTGGTCGTTCTGCCCCGGCTGGTTGGGCCGGGTGACCCGCTCGGCGGTGTAGTGGGCGTCGATGGTGGCCTTGCAGTCGGCGCGGGAGAGCCGGGTCGTCCACAGCAGGGCGCCGCGCAGATGATCGCGGAAGTCGGTCTCGGCGAACGACTCGACCGTACCGCCCATGCCCGTGTAGAAGGACCGGCCGCCGTCGTAGTCACGGCACCAGGAGACCGGGTGATCCCAGCCGTTGGCGCTCGCGCCTGGCGTGTAGGTGCTCTCCTTCACGCGTGCCACCGTGTGCACGGTGCCCGACGGGTTGACCGTCCAGTTGAGCCACTTGTCGGGGCGCTTCCAGTTCAGCGGTAACTGCTTGGTGGCCGGGTGCTGCCGGTCGCCCACCTCCACGGTGGCGCGCTGGACGGCGGTGGGGCTGTTCGCGGCGGGCCGGGCGCCGACCAGACCGGTGAACCAGTCCGAATACGGCTCGGTGCGCGCGGCGTCGTGGATGCCGAGGAAGCCGCCACCGGCCTCCATGTACGCCTCCAGGCCCGCCTCCTGCTCGGGGTCCAGCACATCGCCCCCACCGGTCAGGAACACGATCGCGTTGTACCGGCCGAGCCTGCGGGCGTCGGTGAAGACCGAGGCGTCGTCCGTGGCCTCGGTGCGGAACTGCTGGGCCGCCGGGCCCGATCGGCCGATCGACTCGACGGCCGCGATACCGGCGTCGACGGTCGGGGACTCAGCCGTGGCCGAGGCGTGGAAGACCAGCACGCGCACATTGGCCCCGCCGGGCGGCGACTGGATCGACAACGTTGTCCGAGTGCTCGGACCGGGCTCGCCGTAATTGGGCCCGGCGGTGGCCGGCGTACCGCCGAGCAGGGAGGCCGCCATGGCTCCGGCGGCGACAGCAACCGCCGCCCGGCGGCGGGATCTTGACCGGTGATGTGGTGCGCGGTGCATGTGTTCACCCACCCCTCTGTGGTCACAGCAAACGACGATGAAGCTAGACCTCTTTCCGTGACACGCCAATAGCTTGACACCAATCACGCGAACTTTGTCCTGGCTGTGGATAAACCCCGGTTCACCCGGCTACGGTGTGCCCGTCCCGGGGGCACCTCCGCCCCGTCATCCTCCGCACCGCACTGGGGAGTTCGGCATGGACAGACGGAGCTTCAACCGGCGCCTGCTGGCCGGGGGAGCGGTTGCCGCGACCGGCGTGACATCGTTGTCCGTGGCCTCGGCGTCCGACGCCGTATCGGCCGAGACGCCGCCGCCGACCGCCCCGGCCGGGGGTCAGGTGCGTCATCTCAAGCTGTACGCCGAGAAGCTGGCGGACGGTCAGATGGGCTACGGCCTGGCGAAGGGGAAGGCCACCATCCCGGGGCCGCTGATCGAACTGAACGAAGGGGACACGCTCCACATCGAGTTCGAGAACACCATGGACGTCCCGGCCAGCCTGCACGTCCACGGTGTGGACTACGACATCGCGAGCGACGGCACGAAGATGAACCGCAGTCATGTCGAGCCCGGGGGCACCCGTACCTACACCTGGCGCACCCACGCCCCCGGCCGCCGCAAGGACGGCACATGGCGGGCCGGCAGCGCGGGTTACTGGCACTACCACGACCACGTCGTGGGCACCGACCACGGCACGGGCGGCATCCGCAAGGGGCTGTACGGGCCGGTCGTCGTGCGGCGCCAGGGCGACATCCTGCCGGACAAGCAGTTCACCATCGTCTTCAACGACATGACGATCAACAACAGGCCCGGCCACCAGAGCCCTGACTTCCGGGCGACGGTGGGCGACCGGGTGGAGATCATCATGATCACCCACGGCGAGTACTACCACACCTTCCACATCCACGGTCACCGGTGGGCGGACAACCGCACCGGTCTGCTCACCGGCCCGGACGACCCCAGCCGGGTCATCGACAACAAGATCACCGGCCCCGCCGACTCCTTCGGCTTCCAGATCATCGCGGGCGAACACGTGGGCGCCGGCGCCTGGATGTACCACTGCCATGTGCAGAGCCACTCGGACATGGGCATGGCCGGCCTCTTCCTGGTGGCTAAGCCGGACGGCACGATCCCGGGCTACGAGCCGCATCACCCGACGACGGGCACCGGCGGTACGCACGCCCACTGAGCGGCCGGCGTCCATGAACAGCCCGCCCCGGAGGTGCCCGGGGCGGGCTTTTCGTCCACGTGAAACTGTACGAACGATCGTGCTAACATTCCAGCCTCACCCGGCCGACCGAGGAGAACCCGGCATGCATCCGATGGCTCCACTCCTTCGCACCGCCCTCAACACCACCTCCCGCATCGCCCCCCGCCTCGCCGGCCGGGCCGCCTTCGCCGTTTTCGTCCAGCCCCTGGGGCGCAGCCGCGTGCGCCCGGACGAGCGTCCGTTGCTGGACCGGGCACGGCTCGGCGCCCTGCACGTGAGCGGCAGGAAAGTCGTCACATACGCGTGGGGCGACGGCGCCCGGCCGGTTCTCGTGGTCCACGGCTGGTCGTCCCGGAGCTCCCGGTTCAGCGCGTTCATCGGCGCGCTCTGCGACAAGGGCTACAGCCCCGTCACCTTCGACGCCCCCGGGCACGGCGACTCGGAGGGCCGTGCGAGCAACATCCGCGACTACCGCGAGATCATCGGGCGGTTGCACGCCGAGCACGGGGACTTCGACGCCGTCATCGCGCACTCCTTCGGCGTGCTGGCGTCCTTCGTCGCGCTGCACGACGGCGTCGTGGCGCACCGGCTCGTCGGTATCGGAGGCGTCACCGAATTCGACCACCTCGTCGACGCCTTCTGTGCGCGGCTCGGCGTGCACGAGCGGTTGAAGCGTGACCTACGCGGCTACGTCGAGCACAGCCTCTTCCCTGATGAGCCGGGCATATGGGAGCGCCTGACCGTCGCTTACGAGCCCCAGCGACTGGCCGTGCCCGTGCTGCTGTTCCACGACGAGGACGACGACATGTCTCCCGTCGCCCAGTCCCGGCTCGCCGCCACCGCCCACGGCGAGCGCGCCCGCCTCGTCGTCACCAGGGGCCTCGGCCACCGGCGCATCCTCGGCGACCCGGAAGTCGTCGCCCAGACCGTGGACTTCGTCGTCACCGCCGACGCCCTGCCATGACAGCACGCTCACCCATGGGGGTGGCCACGCGGCGGTAGGAGGCGTGGGCGACTCGCGCCGCGCCGGGGCGGACCGGGTGGTCGTCCGCCCGCGCGGCGACGCCGCCCACCCCGTACCGCGGGCTTCCACCCGTGGGCCCGCACCCGCACCCGCACCCACACCCCACGTCCACGACGCCCGGGACGTCCCGGACGCCTACGGCCGCCGAGGCAGTGCGCCCGGGTCCGTGACGTCGGCGCGGAGCCGGCTCAGGATGCCCTTCGCGGCCCGGTCGTAGGCCGAGTCGTCGTCGTGCAGCACCGACTGGGCGTTCGCCGCCTCCATCAGCGCGATCAGCTCGAACGCGACCTGACCCACGTCCATGGAGGCGTCGAAACCGCCCGCCGTACGGGCCTCCTCCAGGGTCCGCTCCACATACGCCACCCAGTCCTGGCGCGCCTTGGCGATCGCCTCGCGCACCGGCCCGCTACGGGCGTCGAACTCCGCCGAAACGCCGTAGAAGAAGCACCCGCCCGCGAACACCCGCTCCTTGGAGTACCCGAGCCAGTTCTCGCACAGCGCCCACACCCGCCCCGGCCCGGGCGGCAGGTCCCGCACCGGGGCGATCACCCGCTCCACGTACACGGCGACCGCCGCCCGTACCGTCGCCAGCTGCAGCTCCTCCTTGGAACCGAACAGCGCGAAGACACCGCTCTTGCTCAGCTTCAGCTCCGTGGCGATACGCCCGAGGGAGAGGCCCTCCAGCCCCTCCACCGAGGCGATGTCCACCGTGCGGCCGAGGACCAGCCGCCGGGTCTGGTTGCCGCGCTCGACACGTCCGTCACGTCCGTCCGTCATCCGCCCAGCGTACTGAACGCACGGTCGTGCGGTCATCCCGCGATGTCGAGCACCCACCACGAGGGCCGCCCCAGCGCATCGAAGATCCGCACTTCGCCACCCGTATCGGCGATCACGAAGCCGCCGTCGGGAAGCGCGTCCACGCGCGCGTGGCGCGGGAAAACCGCGCTCAGGTGCGTCTCCTCGATCCGCCCGGCGTCGACGTTGACGATCACGGCCTCGAACGGATGGCTTTCATGCTGCTTCCGCGCCTCGGAACGGCGCTGGACGCGGATCTCCACTTCTCGGTACGGGAGAACCGGCGGCGCGTCAGCCGAGGGGCGGGGGCGGGGGGACGGGGGCGGGGGGACGGGGGCCCTACGCGGCATGAGCCTTTCTGGTCGTCATGGGCCGATCATACGTGCGGGCGCCCTCCTGATGCGGCGGTCGCGCACCGGCAGCAGACTCAGCCCCATGCTGACCACCCGTTACGTCACCGGCTCCCCGAACTGGGTCGACGTCGGCACGCCCGACCTCCAGGGCGCGGAATCCTTCTACGGCGCCCTGTTCGGCTGGCGCTTCCGGTCCGCCGGCCCCGAGGCCGGAGGCTACGGAATGTTCCAGCTCGACGGCAGGACCGTCGCAGGCGCCATGACCGTCCCGCCCGACCAGGCCCCGCCCGGGTGGACGGTCTACTTCCAGACGCCCGACGCCGACGCCACGGCGGCGGCCGTGCGGGACGGCGGCGGCACCGTGCTGTCCGAGCCGATGGACGTCCTCGACCTCGGCCGCATGGCGGTCTTCGCCGACCCGGCGGGCGTGGGATTCGCCGTCTGGCAGCCGGGCGCCAACAAGGGCCTGGACGTGGTCAACGACCCGAACAGCCTGTGCTGGACGGAGCTGTACACCCGCGATCCGGCCGCCGCCATGGCCTTCTACGGGTCGGTGCTCGGCATCGAGTCGTCCTCCGTACCGTGGCCCGACGGCACCGGCTCGTACATCCTCCTCACCCCCGCGGGCGGTGGCGACAACGCCTCGTTCGGCGGTGTGGTCCCCCTCGGCACGGACCCGGTGGAGGAGGCGGAAGGCCCGTACTGGACCCCCTACTTCGAGGTTCCCGACACCGACGCGACAGCCGCGAAGGCCGGGCAACTGGGCGGCACCGTCCGGCTCGCCCCCACCGAACTGGGCGGCGTGGGACGCTTCGCCAAGCTGACCGACCCCTATGGCGCCCGCTTCGCGGTCATCACCAGCGCCCCGGCGCAGCCCTAGCGACCCCGACACCCCGCTCGAACCCCTTGCCGACCACGCCCCGGAGGCCCATGCTTACGGAGCGAACAACCGCGGCCCTCGCCCGGTTCGGCGTTGATGGTTCGTTGACGTCCCGTTTATGGGAGCGGGGCAGCGTGTTCGGCATGCCGATCAACCGAACCACGACCGACGACCACGAAATCGCCTGGCAGGAAAGCGCCCTGTGCGCCCAGACGGGCCCGGACTTCTTCTTCCCGGACCCCGGCTCCTCCACCCGCGAGGCCAAGCGCCTCTGCGCCGCCTGCGAAGGCCGCGAGGCCTGCCTCGAATACGCCCTCACCCACGACGAACGCTTCGGCGTCTGGGGCGGCCTCTCCGAGAAGGAACGGTACGCGCTGAGGCGGCGGGGATAACCGGATGCCCGGCCGAGCCGCCCGCCCTTAAGATCACATGCGCATGGAGCAGCAGCGACACAGCGCGGTGACGGACGACGAGCTGGCCGGATTCGGCCGTACGGTGGGGCGGCTACGGACCCTGCCGCTGGACGACCCCATACGTATGCGGGCCGAGGAACTCGCCGCCTCCTTCGCCCGCGAGAGCCGCAACAAGCGCCGCAAGGCCCGGCAGAGGGCGCGGTCCGAGGCCGACGCCGTGCTGAGCGCCGCCACCGCCACCGGGGCGCTCGACCGCCGCGAGGACGCGCCCCTGCCGACCCGGCGCGGCACCGTGGGGGAGTTCCTCAAGCCCCGTCACTGCTATGTCTGCAAAGCGCCCTATCAGCGGGCCGACGCGTTCTACCACCGCCTCTGCCCGGTCTGCGCCGCCGACAACGCCGCCCGCCGCGCCCTGTCCACCGACCTGACCGGGCGCCGCGCGCTGCTCACCGGCGGCCGGGTGAAGATCGGGTTCCAGCTCGCGCTGATGATGCTCCGCGACGGCGCCGAACTCCTCGTCACCAGCCGCTTCCCGCACGACACCCTGCGCCGCTTCCGCGCCGTCGAGGGCAGCGAGCGGTGGCTGGAGCGGCTCACGGTCGTCGCCATCGACCTGTGCGACCCCCGCCAGGTCCTCGGCCTGTGCGAGCGCCTCCGCGCCGACGGCCGGCCCCTCGACATACTCGTCAACAACGCCGCCCAGACCATACGCCGCCCGCCCGAGTCCTACGCCGCGCTCCACGCGGGGGAGCGGGGCGAGCTGCCGGGCGCGGTCATCGCGGCTCCCGGGTACGCCCCGGCCCTTCCGGCCACCAGTGACGGCGCCCTCGCCCTCGTACTCGACGGCGTACACGGCGAATGCGGCGTACACGGCGAAACGGACGAGGCCGGGCTGCTGCCCGACCCCGCGCCCCGCAACTCCTGGTCCGCCCGGCTCGGCGAGCTCGACCCCGCCGAGCTGCTGGAGACACAGCTCGTCAACGCCCTCGCGCCGGCGCTCCTGTGCGACCGCCTGCTGCCGCTGCTGCTCGCCTCGCCGCACCCGCGCCGCTACATCGTCAACGTCAGCGCGGTGGAAGGGCGGTTCACGGTCCGCAACAAGACGGCCGGCCACCCGCACACCAACATGGCGAAAGCCGCGCTCAACATGCTCACCCGCACCAGTGCCGGGCATCTCGCCGGCCAGGGCGTCCACATGTGCAGCGTCGACACCGGCTGGATCACCGACGAGAACCCGGCGCCCCGCAAGGCACGGATCGCCGCCGCCGGCACCCGTACCCCGCTGGACGTCGTGGACGGCGCCGCCCGCGTCTACGACCCGATCGTGCGGGGCGAGGCGGGCGCGCCGGTCGCCGGGGTCTTCCTCAAGGACTACCAGCCGGCTGCGTGGTGATACGGAAGGTCTCCCGCTCCCGCTCGCCCCGCCGGGCGAGTGGTGCCGCGTGGCCGGGCTGGGGGCGGCTGCCCATGGGGCACGCCCGAGGGCACGGTCCTCAGGCAGGCCCGGCGGCCGGCCGCGCGGCGCAGGGCACCCCGCCACAGGAACGGCGCGAGGCCCCGCCACGGGTACGGCGCGTGTGCCGCGCCCGGCGGGTCAGCGGCCGCGGGCCGCCATGCGGGCCTTGCGGGCGGCGAGCTTCTCGTCGAACTTGCTCGCCTCCGCGTCCAGGCCGCCCATGTACAGGCCCAGTTCCTCCTGCGCCTTCAGGCCCTCCGGGCCCAGCCCGTCGATCTCCAGGACCTTCAGGAAGCGCAGCACCGGCTGCAGGACGTCGTCGTGGTGGATGCGCAGGTTGTAGATCTCGCCGATCGCCATCTGCGCCGCCGCCCGCTCGAAGCCCGGCATGCCGTGCCCCGGCATGCGGAAGTTCACGACCACGTCCCGGACCGCCTGCATGGTCAGGTCCGGGGCGAGCTCGAAGGCCGCGCTCAGCAGGTTGCGGTAGAAGACCATGTGCAGGTTCTCGTCGGTCGCGATGCGCGCCAGCATCCGGTCGCAGACCGGGTCACCCGACTGGTGGCCGGTGTTGCGGTGCGAGATGCGGGTCGCGAGCTCCTGGAAGGCGACGTACGCGACCGAGTGCAGCATCGAGTGACGGTTGTCCGACTCGAAGCCCTCGCTCATGTGCGCCATCCGGAACTGCTCCAGCTTGTCCGGGTCCACGGCGCGCGAGGCGAGCAGGTAGTCGCGCATCACGATGCCGTGCCGGCCCTCCTCGGCGGTCCAGCGGTGCACCCAGGTGCCCCACGCGCCGTCCCGCCCGAAGAGCGAGGCGATCTCGTGGTGGTAGCTGGGGAGGTTGTCCTCGGTCAGCAGGTTGACGACGAGCGCGATCTTGCCGATGTCGGTGACCTTGGACTGCTCAGGCTCCCAGGCCTCGCCGTCCTCGAAGAAGCCCGGGAAATTACGGGCGTCCGACCACGGGACGTACTCGTGGGGCATCCAGTCCTTGACGACCTTCAGATGGCGGTTGAGCTCCTTCTCGACCACCTCCTCCAAGGCGTACAGCAGCCGGGCGTCGGTCCACACGTCCGAACTGCCGAGGTGGGGAGAGGTGAGGGTCATACGGGTACTCCTGGGGACGGGAGAATTACTTACGGCTTCGTAGGTTACGAGACCGTAGGTTAAGGGGCCCGTAAGCCCCAGCCAAGCCCGGGTCCGCGGATGGACGCTTACGTTCCGTTATGCGTAGAGGTCGCGGACCCGTACGGAGAGACATGTCACGCACCCTTCGAGCTTTTCGAACTTGCCGATGTCGACGACGACCGGCTCGTACCCGAGATCCGCGAAAAGATCCGCCGTCTTGGGGGCGCTCGCCGCCATCAGCAGCTTCCCGCCGCCCAGCAGCACCACATGCGCGCCCGACTCCTCCGGCACCGGCAGGAAGCGCGGGAAGAGGGAAGGCGTCTCCACCAGCGGCTCGTACCCCACGACCGTGCCGTCCGGCAGCGCCGTGACCGCCGACTTCAGGTGCAGCACCCTGCTCGTCGGTACGGGGACCACGCGCGCGCCCAGCGGCTCGAAGGCCGCCCGCAACTGCGCCACGCCCGCCGCGTTCGTCCTGCCTCCTCGCCCCACGTACACGGTGTCGCCGATCTTGAGGACATCGCCCCCGTCGAGCGTGCCCGGCTCCCGCACCCGGTTCACCGAGCAGCCGAGCCCCGCCACCGCCTCCTCGACGGCCGCCGTCTCCGGACGCCGCGACGTGGCGCCCGGCCGGGAGACCAGCGCCACATTGCGGAACATCACCACCGTGTCCTCGACGAAGACCCCGTCCGGGCAGTCGTCGGCCGGCGCCACCTCCACGGTCCGCCACCCGTGCGCGTGCGGGGCGCCGACGTACCGCTCCCACTGCGCCAGCGCCCGTACGGGATCGACGGGCGTGCGCTCGACATGGGTGACCAGGCCCTCGGCGAGGCGCGGGCTCGGGCGGCGGACCAGGGCTTTCCGGCTGGGCATGGGGCAGGCCTCCAGGAGTCGTGATCCGCCCACCCCTACCCCGTCCGCGCCGGACTACTCGATGCCCAGGTCCCGCCGCAGGTACTCCGCCGTGAACGACTTCCGGTGCTCCAGCAGCCGGGCGGGCGTCCCCTCGAAGACCAGCTCACCCCCGTGCTTGCCGCCGTCCGGGCCCAGGTCGATCACCCAGTCCGCCCCCTTGACCACATCCATGTTGTGCTCCACGCACACCACCGTGTTGCCGGCGTCGACCAGCCGGTCCAGCAGCGCGACGAGCGTGCCCACATCGGCCATGTGCAGCCCGGTCGTCGGCTCGTCCAGCACGTACACACTGCCCGTACGGTGCAACTGAGTCGCCAGCTTGATCCGCTGCCGCTCACCGCCCGACAGCGAGCTGAGCGGCTGCCCCAGCGTGAGGTAGGTCAGGCCCACGTCGTTCAGGGTGCGCAGCCTGCGCCTCAGCGCCGGGTCGTCGAAGAAGGCGATCGCGTCCGCCGCCGTCATCTCCAGTACGTCGACGATGGACCTGCCCCGTACCCGGTGCTCCAGCACGTCGTCGTGGAACCGCCGCCCCTCGCACGCCTCGCACGTCGTGGTGACCGGGTCCATGAAGGCCAGGTCGGTGTGGATGACCCCCCGCCCCGCGCACGTGCCGCACGCCCCCGCCGAGTTGAAGCTGAAGAGGGAGGCAGGGACACCGTTCTCCTTCGCGAACACCTTCCGTACGGTGTCCATGATCCCCAGGTACGACGCCGGGGTCGACCGCGACGACGCCGTGATCGCGCCCTGGTCGATGACGACCGCCTCCGGGTACGCGGACGTGAACACCTCCGACACGAGCGTCGACTTGCCCGACCCGGCGACCCCGGTCACGGCCGTCAGCACCCCGGTCGGGAAGCGGACGTCGATGCCCTTGAGGTTGTGCAGGTCCGCCCCGGTCACCGGCAGCCACCCGGTGGGCGAGCGGAACGTCTCCTTCAACGGCGTACGCCGGCGCAAACACCGTCCGGTGAGCGTGTCCGCGTCCCGCAGCCCGGCGAACGGCCCCGCGTACACCACCTCTCCGCCGTCCGTGCCGGCGCGCGGCCCCATGTCGACGATGTGGTCCGCGATCGCCATCACGTCCGGGTCGTGCTCCACTACCAGGACCGTGTTGCCCTTGTCCCGCAGCCGCCGCAGCAGGTCGTTGAGGCGCCCGACATCGCGCGGGTGCAGCCCCACGCTCGGCTCGTCGAAGACGAAGGTGAGCCCCGTCAGCGAACTGCCCAGGTGCCGAACCATCTTCAGCCGCTGGCCCTCGCCGCCCGACAGGGTCGTGGTCTCCCGGTCCAGACTCAGATAGCCCAGCCCGATCCCCACCAGCCGTTCCAGCCGCTCACGGGCGGCCGCCGCGATCGGCGTGGCGACCGGGTCGTCGATCCCGGCCAGGACGTCGACCAGGTCGGCCACCTCCATCCGCGTGTAGTCGGCGATGTTCAGCCCGTCGATACGGGTCGCGAGCGCCGCCTCGCTCAGCCGCGCCCCGCCACACGCCCCGCACACCCCCTGTGTGGTGACGCTCTGGACGGTCTCCTTGTACGCGTCGGACAACCCGGCCGTGTCACGCTTCAGGTACAGCCGGTCGAACCGGTCCACCAGCCCCTCGAACCGCACGTCCGCCGCACCGGACTTCATCACCAGCCGCACCTTCAGGTCCGAGCCCTCGCCCGTCCCGTACAGCAGCGCCCGGCGCTCCGCCTCCGTGTAGTCGGCGAGCGGTTTGTCCGGGTCGAAGAGGCCCGAGTCGGCGTACAGCTTCCACTGCCAGCTGCCGACGGACGTGCCCGGCAGCCGCAGTGCCCCGCCATTGAGGGACTTCGACCAGTCGACGGCCTTGTCCAGGTCGAGCCGGACCGTCCGCCCCACCCCGTCGCACACCGGGCACATCCCGGACGGGTCGTTGAAGGAGTACGCGGTCGCGGGGCCCGCGCTCGGAGTGCCGTACCGGGAGAACAGCACCCGGATCACCGAGAAGATGTCGGTCATCGTGCCGACCGTCGAGCGGACGTTGCCGCCGATGGGTTTCTGGTCGACGACGATCGCCACCGACAGGTCGTCGATCGCGTCGACGTGCGGCCGTTCGTACTTCGGCAACCGGTTCCTGATGAACCAGGTGAAGGTCTCGTTCAGCTGCCGCTGCGACTCGACGGCGATCGTGTCGAAGACGACCGACGACTTGCCGGAGCCGGACACGCCGGTGAAGACGGTGATGCGGTTCTTGGGGATGGTGAGGGAGACGTCCCGGAGGTTGTTCTCGCGGGCGCCCGCGATGACGATGTCTGAAGCCATACGGGGGACGCTAAGGCGAATACCCGACACCTACTGTCGGGTATTCGCCAGGTCGTCACCGGTTCGACAGCACCTCCTCCGCCGTCGTCGCCCGCATCTCGCCGTCCTCCAGCAGCAGCCAGCGCGTGATCCCGATCGACTCCAGGAACGGCACGTCGTGGCTCGCGACGATCAGTGCCCCCTCGTACGCGTCCAGCGCCGCGGCGAGCTTCCGTACGCCGGCCATGTCCAGGTTGTTCGTCGGCTCGTCCAGCATCAGCAGCTGCGGCGCCGGCTCGGCCAGCAGCAGCGCGGCGAGCGCCGCCCGGAACCGTTCGCCGCCCGACAGCGTCCCGGCCGGCTGGTCGGCCCGCGCGCCCCGGAACAGGAAGCGGGCCAGCCGCGCCCGGATCCGGTTGTCGGTCGCCTCGGGGGCGAACCGGGCGACGTTCTCCACCACGCTCAGATCGTCGTCGAGGATGTCCAGCCGCTGCGGCAGGAAACGCAGCGGGACGTGCGCCACCACCTCGCCCGACACCGGCTCCAGTTCACCGGCGACCGTGCGCAGCAGCGTCGTCTTGCCGGCGCCGTTGCGCCCGACGAGCGCGATCCGCTCCGGCCCGCGCAGCTCCCACTCGCCGCCGACCCGCGCCCCGTACCGCAGTTCCAGGTCGCGGAGCAGCAGCACGCCCCGCCCCGGTGGGACGGTGGTGTACGGCAGCTCGATACGGATCTCGTCGTCGTCCCGTACCGCCTCCACCGCCTCGTCGAGCCGCTCCTTGGCCTCGGCGAGCCTCTGGGCGTGCATGACGCGGTGCTTACCGGCCGACTCCTGGGCCGCCCGCATACGCAGCTTCATCACGGCGCGCGGTTCGCGCTTGGTGTCGTACATCTTCTGCCCGTACCGCTTGCGCCGGGCCAACTTCACCTGGGCGTCCGCCAGTTCGCGCTTCTGGCGCTGTACGTCGGCCTCGGCGACCCGCACCATGCGCTCGGCCGCCTCCTGTTCGGCGGCGAGCGCCTCCTCGTACGCGGAGTAGGCGCCGCCGTACCAGGTCACCTCCCCGTCACGGAGATCGGCGATCTGGTCGACCCGCTCCAGCAGTTCGCGGTCGTGGCTGACCACGACGAGGACGCCGGACCAGGCTTCCACGGCCGCGTACAGGCGGCGGCGGGCGTACAGGTCCAGGTTGTTCGTCGGCTCGTCGAGCAGCAGCACGTCCGGCCGGGCCAGCAGCAGGGCCGCGAGGCGCAGCAGGACGCACTCGCCACCCGACACCTCGCCGATGGTGCGGTCCAGGCCGATGTGCCCGAGGCCGAGCTGGTCGAGCGTGGCGCGCGCCCGCTCCTCCACGTCCCAGTCGTCGCCGACGGCCGTGAAGTGCTCCTCGCTCGCGTCACCGCCCTCGATGGCGTGCAGCGCGGCGCGGGTGGCGGCGATCCCGAGCGCCTGGTCGACGCGCAGCGCGGTGTCGAGCGTGGCGTTCTGCGGCAGGTGGCCGATCTCGCCCGCGGTGCGGACCGTGCCGTCGGTGGGGGTGAGTTCACCCGCGATCAGCTTCAGCAGGGTCGACTTCCCGGACCCGTTGAGGCCGACCAGGCCGGTCCTGCCGGGCCCGACCGCGAGCTGGAAGCCGTCCAGGACTTCCGTGCCGTCCGGCCAGGAGAAGGACAGGTCGGTGCAGGTGATGGAGGTGGGGAAGGTAGACATACGGGTCTCCCGGTTGCGTAAGGAAAAAGGGGGCAACGGGTGAGACACCAGGACGGCTCACGAGCCGAGGTCGCACACATCAGCGCGCACAGCGCCGAACGCGGCTGTGCGACACGGTGTCTCGAGACCTCAGAAGAGCAACGTCCTACTCCGTTCGGCGACGACAAGGGCCGGGAAGGAAGGTACGCCCGGCCCGCTGCGGGCCGCAACGGAATTGTCGGCGGCGCGGGACCGGTGCCGCCATCGTGAGCAGTCGGACGAGGGCGAGGCGACGAGCCGCACTGCGTGGTGACCGACGTGCCGGGACCGGCCTACGGGTGCGTGCGGTCCTCGAAGCACCGGCCGAGGGCGTCGCCCGGTTCCGGGAGGCTCTCCCGCGGATCCTGGCGCATGGGCCCGGCGCCGAGGGGCCGGTCCGCGTCACCTTCTGACGGCCCGAGCCCGGGGGCCCGTGGCTCAGCAGGCGTCGCGCAGCAACTCGGTGAGGTCCTGGTCGAGGTCCAGGAACCGGTGCTCGCAGCCCGCCGGCACCAGGTGCTGGGCGCGCCGGAGGAACCGGCGCACCTCGGAGGTGCGGACGTGCACCATCGCGACACCCTCGGGGGCGTGGAACTCCACGACCGTGCGGTCGTAGCCGAAGGGCCGTACGCGTACGTCGCCGAGCCCGGCCGGCTCCTCGACGCCCGTGGCGAGCAGTTCCCGCGAGAACTCCCAGGACACCTCGACGCCCTCCAGGGTGGCCCGCGCGGGGAAGGCCATCCGCACGGCGAAGGGGTCCTCGCGGTCGTAGCGCAGTGTCGCCGAGACGGTTTCCATACGGGGCGCGGACGCGACCAGGCGGGCCTGTACGGCCTGCTCGATGACGGTGGACAAGGCCTGCTCCCTCACACACGGCTGCGGCGTACGCCTCCCTGACGTCAGTGAGGACGACGAAATCCGTCGCCGCGTGCATTGCCGGTCGGTGTGACCTGCGTCACTCATGCGCCCTGGACGGCCGATCCGGTGTCGGCTACGTTCCCGCGCCATGACGTCCATGGGGAAGACGAGACGAGCGGTGTCGGTGGGGTTGTGCGGGGCCGCGCTGGCGGCCGCGCTGACCGCCCCGGCCCAGGCCGCTCCCACCACGGCGGGGCCCTCCTGGCAGCTGAAGGGGACCGGGACGGAGGTGCGCTTCCGGGGCCTGGCGGCCGTCAGCCGTTCCACCGCCTGGGTGGCCGGCTCCAAGGGCACGGTGCTGCGCACCTCGGACGGCGGCCGGAGCTGGCAGAACGTGTCGCCCGCGGACGCGCGCGAGCTGGAGTTCCGCGACATCGAGGCCTTCGACGGCCGCCGTGCGGTGGTGCTGGCGATCGGGGAGGGCGAGGCGTCCCGGATCTTCCGCACCGACGACGCCGGCGCCACCTGGACCGAATCGTTCCGCAACACCGACCCCAGGGCCTTCTACGACTGCGTCACGTTCTTCGACAGCCGGCACGGACTGGCCATGAGCGACCCGGTCGACGGGAAGTACCGCATCCTGTCGACCGGTGACGGCGGCCGCACCTGGAAGGTGCTGCCCACCACCGGAATGCCCGCCGCGCTCCCGGGCGAGGCGGGCTTCGCGGCGAGCGGCCAGTGCCTGGTCAGCTCCGGCCCCAAGGACGTGTGGCTCGCCACCGGGGGCGGCGCCACCGCGCGCGTGCTGCACTCCTCCGACCGCGGCCTCACCTGGACGGTCGCCGAGTCGACGATCCCGGCCGGGGACCCAGCGCGCGGGGTCTTCGCCCTCGCCTTCCGTGACCGTACGCACGGCCTCGCCGTCGGCGGCGACTACCGGACGGGGCAGCCGTCGCCCCGGGTGGGAGCCGTCAGCCGGGACGGCGGGCGCACCTGGCGGCAGGCGCACACCCCGCCGCCCGCCTACCGCTCGGGCGTGACCTGGCTCCCCCACAGCCGGTCGGCCGCCCTCGCCGTCGGCCCCACCGGCACGGACCTGACGACGGACAGCGGCCGCACCTGGCGGACCGTCGACACCGGCTCGTACGACACGGTCGACTGCGCCGCCGACTTCGGCTGCTGGGCCTCGGGAGAGAAGGGCCGGGTCGCCCGCCTGGAGGGGTAGGCCCCGGCAGGGCGGCGTGCGCGCGTACGGGAGCCATGCGTGAGGGCGGCGTGCGTGCGGAAGCCGCGCGTACGGGCGGCGGCGTCGCCCGGGCAGTGGCGTGTGTCCGGTGGCCACACCCGCCCCGGCCTCAGGCGGCCGGGGCGCCCAGCGCGTGCCCGGCCGCGGAGCCGGCCGGCCCGTCGGCTAGGGCCGCTCGCCCCCGCCACCACGGGACGAGCTGCGCGACACCGAACGACGCCTCCACGACGAGGAACAACCACAGCACCCCCGTGGCCCCCTGCACCAGCGCATACGCCTGCCACATCGCGAACAGCACGCGGGCGGCGCCGTCGAACAGCCCGTGCGCCGGCAGCGGCCTGACGATCCGCAGGAGTGCCCAGACGACCACGACGGAACCCAGGAGGTTCGCGTACATGGTCTGGACCGGATCGATGGCGGGCAGGCCCCCGACGCCGAGGGACGAACCCAGCGACGACAGCGCTCTGTGCACCAGCGCGTAGGTCCACGGCGTGGCGAAGCCCGCCGTGATGACGAGGTCGTACCAGGCGCTCGCCCGGACGACGCGCAGATAGGTACGGCGAGAAGAGGTCAATGGACTGATCACGGCGAGGCTCCTGCCGGTCCGGCGACGACGACGCCTCACGCTAAACAGTGGAGTACTGTCCCAGGTCAAGTCACGGGGGGACGGGGGACGTTCATGCGTATCGGCGAGCTCGCCGCGCAAGCGGGTGTCTCCAAGGACACCATTCGCTTCTACGAGAGGATCGGCCTCGTCACGGGGCGACGGCTCGCCAACGGCTACCGTGACTTCCCGCCCGAGACGGTGGCCTGGCTGGCTTACGTCCGCACCGCACAGGCGCTGGGCTTCTCCCTCGCCGAGATCGCCCGGCACGGCAGGGACCTCGGTGATGCCCCCGATGCCGCCGAGGCGCTGTCGGCGCTGATGCGGGAGAAGATTCGGTTCATCGACGCCCGCATGGCCGAACTCGCCGCCCTGAGGGCCGACCTCGAAGCGCGCGTCGGCACCGGCTGCCCCTTGCGCACGGCGGACCGGGTCGGCTGAGCGTCGAGGCGTACGGCAGTCGAGGCGTACGGCAAGGGCGGAGGGAGCGAGTGGCGCGCCGGCCACAGGGGGCACCCCGGCGACCACCCACTGATCGCCGGTGAGCGGCGCCGCGGACCGCTATGCCTGGGCCGGGAGCCGCTGACGGTACGCGGCGAGCCCGGGAGCCGTCCTCGTCGCGAGGAACTCCGTTATCCGGTACGCGCACACGCCGTCGACGACGAAGGGGTCCGTCGCCGTGAGCTCCTCGATCCGCGCACGGTCGTCCCCGACGGCCAGGATGATCCCGCCGTCGCGTGGATTCTTGCGGCCGGACGCGATGAACACGCCCGACTCGTAGTGGGAGTCGAGCCAGGCGACATGCTCCGCGAGCAGATCGTCCACCCGCTCGACGGGGCCGGTGTAGGTCAATTCCAGTACGAACATGCTCGCGAGGCTAGTGGGCCCCACTGACAGTCCCGGTCACCGAGCCCGGCGCCCCCCCGGCGGACATAAAGTGACCGTCACTATGACGATCATCGAAAAGCCCGCCGACTGGCCGTCCGACGAGTCCGAGGCACTGGCCGTCCAGGACGAACTGCGCGGCCGTGTCGTCCTCGACGAGCCGGGCCCGCCGCCCGGCACCGGACTGGTCACCGGCGTCGACGTGGCCTACGACGACGAGCGCGACCTCGTCGCCGCGGCGGCCGTCGTCCTGGACGCCCGTACGCTCACCGTCGTCGAGGAGGCCACCGCCGTCGGCCGGGTCTCCTTCCCGTACGTCCCCGGCCTCCTCGCCTTCCGCGAGATACCGACCGTGCTGGCCGCGCTCGACGCCCTCCGCGGCGGCCCGGGACTGGTGGTGTGCGACGGCTACGGCCAGGCCCACCCGCGCCGCTTCGGCCTCGCCAGCCACCTCGGCGTCCTCACCGGACTGCCCGTGATCGGCGTCGCCAAGAACCCGTTCACCTTCTCCTACGAGCCTCCCGCCCCCGAGCGCGGGGCATCCAGCCCCCTGGTCGCGGACGGCGAGGAGGTCGGCCGGGCGCTGCGCACCCAGGCGGCCGTCAAGCCGGTCTTCGTCTCGGTCGGCCACCGCGTCACCCTCGACAACGCCCGCGCCCACACCCTGCACCTGACGCCCCGCTACCGCATCCCGGAAACCACCCGCCGCGCGGACGCCCTGTGCCGACGCGCCCTCAAGGAGGCAACGGCATGATCGGCCGGCTCCAGTGCACGGTCCTGGACTGCCCCGACGTCCTGGTCCTGGCCCGCTTCTACCAGGGGCTGCTCGGCGGCGAGGTCAACCGCCCGGACCCCCGCTGGTCACTCGACACGGACTGGGCGACCCTCCACCTGGACGACGGACAGGTGCTGGCCTTCCAGCGGGCCGACCCCTACCATCCGCCCACCTGGCCCGACCCGGCGCGCCCCCAGCAGTTCCACCTGGACGTCGGCGTGCCCGACCTCGCGCGGGCGGGAGCGGACGTCCTCGCCCTGGGCGCCGCACCGCTGGACGACGGGGACCCCGCCCGTGGCTGGCACGTCTACGCCGACCCGGCGGGGCACCCCTTCTGTCTCGTACGCCACTGAGTGCGCCGCCGGCCTCAGCGCGTGTCGGCGACCCGGAAGCGGATCCCTGCCCGGCTCAGCCGCTCCAGCAGCGCGTCCCCCATCGCGACCGCAGTGGTGACCTGGCCGGCGGTCTTCGGCAGCGGGTCGAAGGCCAGGCACAGGGCCGACTCGGCGAACATCTTCGCCGTCTCGCCGTACCCGGGGTCGCCCCCCGACACCTCGGTGAACACCCGCCGCCCGCCGCCCTCGCCGACGAACCGCACCGTGAACCAGCTGCGCTCGCGGCGCTCCTCGTCGGGCCCCTGGCCCGCCTCGTAACGATCCATCAGCCACCGGCGGGCGGGCGGCAGCTGCGCGAGCGCGAACAGCGCGCCTATGGCTGCCGTCCCGCCGATGGCCATGGGCAGGGCCTTGACGGCCGCGTAGTGGCGGTAGCGGAAGTCCGGCCCGTACCGGGGCAGGGCCGCCGCCGAACGCGCCACCACCCCCGCGTCCAGGGTCGGCAGCGGCAGCGCCCACGCCCCGGTCTCCCGGCTGAAGCGCGGCGCCCCGAGCGGCGCCCGGGCCCGCCGCCCCACCAGCCGCGGCTCGTGCAGCCGCCGCTCGCGGGCCGCCCGCAGCATCTGCCGGCCCCGCCCCATGGCGGTGAGCGCGGAGGCGAACGTACCGCCCGAGAAGAAGGCGTTGGAGCGGACGAACCCGTCCACGGCCAGCGGCACGCCCTCGGGGAGCTGCGACACCGTGAAGTACACGCCCAGGTCGTGCGGGACCGAGTCGAAGCCGCAGGCGTGCACGATCCGCGCCCCGGTCTCACGGGCCCGCGCGTCATGGCGTACGTACATCAGGTCCACGAACTCCGGCTCACCGGTCAGGTCCACATAGTCCGTACCGGCCTCGGCGCAGGCGGCCACCAGCGGCTCGCCGTACCAGACGTACGGCCCGACGGTGGTGGCGACGACGCGGGCCGACTCGGCGAGTGCGCGCACCGAGTCCGGGTCGGCGGCGTCGGCGGTCAGCAGCGGCAGCTCGGCGCAGCGCGGCTGCTCGGCGGCCAGCCGGTCGCGCAGCGCTTCCAGCTTCGCCCGGCTGCGCCCGGCGAGCGCCCACCGGCAGGTCTCGGGGGCGTGCGCGGCGAGGTACCGGGCAGTCAGCTCCCCGACGAATCCGGTCGCCCCGAAGAGCACGACGTCAAACGCCCGTTCCGTGCCGTCCCGTGTCTCCATGCAGCCCTCCGCCGTCCGCGCCGTTGTCGGAGGCAGAGGCTAGCGTGCGGGATGAGGAGCGATGACCCGGGTGTCCTTTCCAAGCGCTTGTCCACAGGTCTTGTGCGGAGTGGAACACGTTCTTAGCATCATTGCTGTTACAGCAGTTGTGTCACAGTGCTGGGGGTTTGATGGCAGCGACAGGCAACGGCCCGCTCGCCGGGGTGCGCGTGGTCGAGCTGGCGGGTATCGGGCCCGGCCCGTTCGCCGCCATGCTCCTGGGCGACCTGGGCGCCGACGTCGTACGGGTCGACCGGCCCGGCGGCGCCGGACTCGCGATCGATCCGGCGTACGACCTCACCAACCGCAACAAACGCTCCGTGCTCATCGACCTCAAGGCGGACGGCGGCCCCGAGCGCGTCCTGGACCTCGTCGAGCGCGCCGACATCCTCATCGAGGGATATCGCCCCGGCGTCGCCGAACGCCTCGGGGTCGGGCCGGGGGAGTGCCTGGCCCGCAACCCGAAGCTGGTCTACGGGCGGATGACCGGCTGGGGACAGGAAGGCCCGCTCGCCCCGCGGGCCGGGCACGACATCGCGTACATCGCCATCACCGGCACCCTGTCCATGATCGGCAAGGCCGGTGAGCCGCCGACCGTCCCGGCCAATCTCGTCGGCGACTACGCCGGAGGCTCGCTCTATCTGGTCGTCGGCGTTCTCGCCGCGCTGCACCACGCGCGCGTGGAGGGCGGTGGCGGCCAGGTCGTCGACGCGGCGATCACCGACGGGACCGCCCACCTCGCCACGATGATCCACGGCATGATGGCCGCGGGCGGCTGGCAGGACCGGCGCGGCGCCAACCTTCTGGACGGCGGCTGCCCCTTCTACGGCACCTATGAGACGGCCGACGGCCAGTACATGGCGGTGGGCGCGCTGGAGCAGCAGTTCTACGACGAGTTCGTCCGCCTGCTCGGCATCACGGACATGGCCCCCCTCCGCAAGGACTTCGCCCGCTGGGGCGAGCTGCGCGCCGCCGTCACCGAGCGCTTCAAGGAGAAGACCCGCGCCGAGTGGACGGCCGTCTTCGAGGGCTCCGACGCCTGCGTCGCCCCCGTCCTGTCGCTGCGCGAGGCGCCCGCCCACCCGCACCTCGCCGCGCGCGGCACCTTCACCGACCACGGCGGGATCACCCAGCCCGCCCCCGCGCCCCGTTTCTCCGCGACGCCCGGCTCGCTGACCCGGCCGCCCGCCCAGCCGGGCGCCGACACCGACGACGTCGCCCGGGACTGGGACGTACCCAGCATCCACAGCGACCACGACAGGGGGACCAGGTGAAGCGCCGGATCTTCCAGCCCGAACACGACGCGTTCCGCGAGACCGTCCGCACCTTCCTCACCAAGGAGGTCCTCCCGCACTACGAGCAGTGGGAGAAGGACGGCATCGTCCCCCGCGACGCCTGGCTCGCGGCCGGCCGCCAGGGCCTGCTCGGCATCGCCGTCCCCGAGGAGTACGGAGGCGGCGGCACCACCGACTTCCGCTACAGCACCGTCCTCGCCGAGGAGTTCACCCGCGCGGGCGCCCCGGGGCTCGCCATCGGCCTGCACAACGACGTCATCGGCCCCTACCTCACCTCGCTCTCCACCGACGAGCAGAAGCGGCGCTGGCTGCCGGGCTTCTGCACCGGCGAGATCATCACCGCCATCGCCATGACCGAGCCCGGCGCCGGGTCCGACCTCCAGGGCATCCGCACCACCGCCGAGGACAAGGGCGACCACTGGCTGCTCAACGGCTCCAAGACCTTCATCTCCAACGGCATCCTCGCCGACCTAGTGATCGTCGTCGCCAGGACCACCCCCGAGGGCGGTGCGCACGGCCTGTCCCTCCTGGTCGTCGAACGCGGCATGGACGGCTTCGAGCGCGGCCGCAACCTGGACAAGATCGGCCAGAAGTCCCAGGACACGGCCGAGCTGTTCTTCCACGACGTACGCGTCCCCAAGGACAACCTCCTCGGCGAGCTGAACGGCGCGTTCGTCCACCTGATGACCAACCTCGCGCAGGAGCGGCTGAGCATCGCGGTCGCCGGCATCGCCGCCGCCGAGCACCTGCTGGAGATCACCACGGCGTACGTGAAGGAGCGCGAGGCGTTCGGGCGGTCGCTCGCCAGGCTCCAGCACATCCGCTTCGAGATCGCGGAGATGGCCACCGAATGCGCCGTCACACGCGCGTTCCTCGACCGCTGCATCACCGACCACACGAACGGGGAACTCGACGCCGTTCACGCCTCCATGGCCAAGTGGTGGGCCACCGAACTGCAGAAGCGGGTCGCCGACCGCTGCCTGCAGCTGCACGGCGGCTACGGCTACATGGCCGAATACCCGGTCGCCAGGGCCTACACCGATGGCCGGATCCAGACCATTTACGGCGGTACGACCGAAATCATGAAGGAAATCATCGGCCGTTCCCTGCTCGGCTGACCCCTCCCTGAAAGGCTTGCCCAGTGAGCACCGAAGCGTACGTCTATGACGCGATCCGCACCCCGCGCGGGCGCGGGAAGGCCAATGGCGCCCTGCACGGCACCAAGCCGATCGACCTGGTGGTCGGCCTCATCCACGAACTGCGCGGCCGGTTCCCCGGCCTCGACCCCGCCGCGATCGACGACATCGTCCTCGGTGTCGTCGGCCCCGTCGGCGACCAGGGCTCCGACATCGCCCGTATCGCCGCCATCGCCGCCGGCCTGCCCGACACCGTCGCCGGCGTACAGGAGAACCGCTTCTGTGCCTCCGGCCTCGAAGCCGTCAACATGGCCGCGATGAAGGTCCGCTCCGGCTGGGAGGACCTCGTCCTCGCGGGCGGCGTCGAGTCGATGTCGCGGGTGCCGATGGCCTCCGACGGCGGCGCCTGGTTCGCCGACCCGATGACCAACTGGGACACCAACTTCGTCCCCCAGGGCATCGGCGCCGACCTGATCGCCACCATCGAGGGCTACTCGCGGCGCGACGTCGACGAGTACGCCGCGCTCTCGCAGGAACGGGCCGCCACCGCCTGGAAGGACGGCCGCTTCGACCGGTCCGTCGTGCCCGTCAAGGACCGCGCCGGCCTGGTCGTCCTCGACCACGACGAGCACATGCGGCCCGGCACCACCGCCGACTCGCTCGCCTCCCTCAAGCCCTCCTTCGCGGCCATCGGAGACATGGGCGGCTTCGACGCCGTGGCCCTGCAGAAGTACCACTGGATCGAGAAGATCGACCACGTCCACCACGCCGGCAACTCCTCCGGCATCGTCGACGGCGCCGCCCTCGTCGCCATCGGCACCAAGGAGGTCGGCGAGCGGTACGGGCTGACGCCCCGCGCCCGGATCGTCTCCGTGGCCGTCTCCGGCTCCGAGCCCACCATCATGCTCACCGGCCCGGCGCCCGCCTCCAAGAAGGCCCTCGCCAAGGCCGGGCTGACCATCGACGACATCGACCTGGTCGAGATCAACGAGGCGTTCGCGGCGGTCGTGCTGCGCTTCGTCAAGGACATGGGCCTGTCCCTGGACAAGGTCAACGTCAACGGCGGCGCCATCGCCATGGGACACCCGCTGGGCGCGACCGGCGCGATGATCCTCGGCACCCTCGTCGACGAACTGGAGCGCCAGGACAAGCGCTACGGCCTCGCCACGCTCTGCGTCGGCGGAGGCATGGGCATCGCCACCGTCGTCGAGCGCGTCTGACCCCGTCCTTTCCCGCACGGCCTTACGGAGTAGCCACAGCCATGAGCCAGTCCACCACCATCCGCTGGGAACAGGACGAGACCGGCGTCGTCACCCTCGTCCTCGACGACCCCGACCAGTCCGCCAACACCATGAACCAGGCCTTCAGGACCTCGATCGCGGCCGTCGCCGACCGCGCCGAGGCCGAGAAGGACTCCATCCGGGGCATCATCTACACCTCCGCCAAGAAGACCTTCTTCGCGGGCGGCGACCTCAAGGACATGATGAAGGCCGGGCCCGCCGACGCCCCGCACGTCTTCGAAGCCTCCACGGAGATCAAGCGGTCCCTGCGCCGCATCGAGACCCTCGGCAAGCCGGTCGTCGCCGCCATCAACGGCGCCGCCCTCGGCGGCGGGTACGAGATCGCCCTCGCCTCCCACCACCGCATCGCCCTCGACGCGCCCGGCTCCAAGATCGGCCTGCCCGAGGTCACCCTCGGCCTCCTCCCCGGCGGCGGTGGCGTCACCCGTACCGTACGCCTCATGGGCATCGCCGACGCCCTGCTGAAGGTGCTCCTCCAGGGCACCCAGTACCCGCCTCAGCGGGCCCTGGAGAACGGCCTGGTCCATGAAGTGGCCGCCACCCAGGAGGAGATGCTCGCCAAGGCGAGGGCGTTCATCGACGCGCACCCCGAGTCGCAGCAGCCCTGGGACGTCCCCGGCTACAAGATCCCCGGCGGCACCCCGGCGCACCCCAAGTTCGCGGCCAACCTGCCGGCCTTCCCGGCCAACCTGAAGAAGCAGCTGAACGGCGCCCCCTACCCTGCACCCCGCAACATCCTCGCGGCTGCCGTCGAAGGCTCCCAGGTCGACTTCGAGACCGCGCTGACCATCGAGGCGCGGTACTTCACCGAGCTGGTCACCGGCCAGACCGCGAAGAACATGATCCAGGCGTTCTTCTTCGACCTTCAGGCGGTCAACTCCGGCGCCAGCCGCCCCCAGGGCATCGAACCCCGCCAGGTCCGCAAGGTCGCCGTCCTCGGCGCGGGCATGATGGGCGCGGGCATCGCGTACTCCTGCGCCAAGGCGGGCATCGAGGTCGTCCTGAAGGACGTGTCGGCCGAGGCGGCGCAGAAGGGCAAGGCGTACTCCGTCAAGCTGCTCGACAAGGCGCTGGCCCGGGGCCGTACGACCGAGGCCAAGCGCGACGCGCTGCTGGCCCGCATCACGCCGACCGCCGACCCCGCCGACCTGGCCGGCTGCGACGCCGTCATCGAGGCCGTCTTCGAGGACACGGCGCTCAAGCACAAGGTGTTCCAGGAGATCCAGGACATCGTCGAGCCCGACGCGCTGCTCTGCTCCAACACCTCCACCCTCCCGATCACGCTCCTCGCGGAGGGCGTCGAGCGCCCGGCCGACTTCATCGGCCTGCACTTCTTCTCACCGGTCGACAAGATGCCGCTCGTCGAGATCATCAAGGGCGAGCGGACCGGCGACGAGGCACTCGCGCGCGCCTTCGACCTCGTACGGCAGATCAACAAGACGCCGATCGTCGTCAACGACTCGCGTGGCTTCTTCACCTCCCGCGTCATCGGCCAGTTCATCAACGAGGGCGTGGCGCTGGTCGGCGAGGGCGTGGAGCCCGCGTCCATCGAGCAGGCGGCGGCACAGGCCGGCTACCCGGCCAAGGTGCTGTCCCTGATGGACGAGCTGACCCTCACCCTCCCGCGCAAGATCCGTAACGAGACGCGGCGGGCCGTCGAGGAGGCGGGCGGCACCTGGCAGGAGCACCCGGCGGACGCGGTGATCGACCGGATGGTCGACGAGTTCGGCCGCACCGGCCGCAGCGGCGGGGCGGGCTTCTACGACTACGACGACGAGGGCAAGCGCCAGGGCCTGTGGCCCGGCCTGCGCGAGCACTTCTCGAAGCCCGAGGCCGCCGTCCCCTTCGACGACATGAAGGAGCGGATGCTGTTCTCCGAGGCGCTGGACACCGTCCGCTGCCTGGAGGAGGGCGTCCTCACCTCGGTCGCCGACGCCAACATCGGCTCCATCATGGGCATCGGCTTCCCCGCGTGGACCGGCGGTGTGCTCCAGTACATCAACGGCTACGAGGGCGGCCTGCCCGGCTTCGTCGCGCGGGCGCGGGAGCTGGCCGCGCGGTACGGGGAGCGGTTCCAGCCGCCGGCGCTGCTGGTGGAGAAGGCGGAGCGGGGCGGGACGTTCAGCGACTGACGCCGCCGGGACGGCCGTCCGGGTCCACCGGACGGTCGTCCTGGTGCCGGCTCAGCGCCCGCCCGTAGCGGCGCGAGATCTCCGGCATGAGTGACTCGCCCGCGGCCGGGCGGGCGAGCCCGAACACGTACCCGGGGAAGTCGAGTTCCCGCTGCACCGCCCAGATCTCGCCATGGTCGTCCGGCGGGAACAGCTGCCCGGGGTCCCCCACGGCGACCCAGCCGATCGGTACGGTCGTGTCCTCGGCCAGGACCGTCCTGAGATGGACGACAGCGTTGATACGGACCTCGCACCGGGCCCCGATACGCGCGCCGTTGAACACCCGCGTACCGGTGGCGAGGAACACGTCGTCGGCCGCCTCGCAGCCGACGAGGTACGCGCCGGGGCCGACGAGCACGTGCCGGCCCAGCCGCAGCGGGTCCTGGCGAGTGCCGCGCAGCACCGCGTTCTCCATCACGATGCAGCCCTCACCCAGCTCGACCGGCCCGCCCTCGGCCGTCAGGACGGCCCCGAACAGGACCCGGCAGCCCGGTCCGACCCGCACGTCGCCACAGAGGGTGGCATTGGGCGCGACATAGGCGGTGGGATCGACGGTGGGCGCGTGCCCCTGGTGCTCGAACAGCATGGCCATGACCCGCATCGTGCCACCCTCGGCTTCCCTGCGCCTCATTCCGCGCGGAACGCGGCGCGCAGCTCCTCCTTCAGCGACCGCTGGAACGCGGTGACGAGCGCCTGCACCACCAGCGGCTGCATATGGGCGGACAGCGACTTCATCGCCGCCAGGTGCTCCGGGTCCGACTCGCGTTCCCGGTACGGGTCCCACACCTCGTCCCGGAACAGCCGCGTCAGCTCGTGCGCGGCCGACCGGGTGTGCTCCACCAGCACGGTGCGCGCCGCCAGGATCGTCTCGTGCGCGATGGGTACGTCCAGCAGCCGCACGCCCAGCCTCAGCAGGCCCGGGTCCACCCGGAAGGTGTCGTCCCGCCCCGTGCGGGCCAGCACGTCCATCGCGGCCAGCCGGTCCAGGTCCTCGTCGCCGAGCGCCCGGCCGGCCCGCCGCTCCAGCTCCGCCCGGGACAACTCCTCCGGCGCGTCCGGGGCCCAGGTCGCCACCAGGGCCCGGTGGATGGCCAGATCGTGGGCGCTCAGGTCCGGCGGGAGCTGCTCCAGGTACCGTTCGATCGCGGCGAGCGTCATGCCCTGGTGCTGGAGCTCCTCGATGAGCGCCAGCCGGGACAGGTGCTCGGGCCCGTAGTGCCCCACCCGGCGCGGGCCGATGACCGGCGGCGGAAGCAGTCCGCGGGTGCTGTAGAACCGGATGGTGCGCACGGTGACGCCCGCCCGGGCGGCAAGCTCGTCGACGGTCAGCGTCGGCTGCTCCTCCGTCGCCTCGGTCGCTCCGGTCACCTCGGTCGCCATGCGGGGCCTCACTTCCGGCTGGTGCGCTGGTCCAGTACAACAGTATTGCTGTCTCACCACTGCTGTGAAAGTCGTGGGTGAGGGTCAGTGACAGGGGCGACCGACCAGCCGCCCCGTTCCGTCTTGGGGGAATCAAGCGGCGGGACGAGTTGTCGAGCGCTGGAGGCAGTGATCAGGCGTGATCAGGCAGTGATCAGGCAGGGTGGACGGATGTCTGAGTGTTTCTTGCCCGGAGGTTTCGTCAACGCGGTCGTTCGTGTCGGAGACACGGTGCGCCGTCCAGCCTCGGCCCGCACGGAGTTCGTGGGGGATCTGCTGCGGTTGCTCGAAGCCAGTGGCTGGAGTGGTGCTCCGCGGTATCTCGGTGTGGACGATGAGGGCCGCGAGGTCCTCAGTTACCTCGATGGCCATGTGGCATGGGAGCCGCGACAACCTGCTGCTGTGTCATCCGACGAGAGTCTGGTGGCGGTCGCCCGGCTCGTGCGGGAGTTCCACGACCTGACGGCCGGCACCCGGCTGGCCGGAGACCAGGAGGTCGTGTGTCACAACGACCTGTCGCCCAAGAACACTGTCTATCAGCTGTCCGGAGGCGAGCTTCGGCCGGCGGCATTCATCGACTGGGACCTTGCCGCGCCGGGCGCGCGGATCCACGACATCGCTCATGTCTGCTGGCAGTACCTCGATCTGGGCCCTTCAGTCACCGACGTCGAGGAGGTGGCCCGGCGCATGAAGCTGATCGTGGACAGCTACGAGTTGCCCGACCGGCGGCGTCTCGTGTCCACGATCCTGTGGTGGCAGGACCGGTGCCGGCGGGGCATCGAGACCCGGGCTGACGCGGGTGACGTCGCCATGGCCCGGCTCCGTGACGTAGGGGCGGTGAGGCAAGTCCAGGCGGCCTGGCAGTGGGTTTCCGATCACCGGGCCGCGTTGGAACGCTCAGTGCGGTGAGCGCGTGGGTAACGGCCGCAGTCGGTTCGCTGACTCCGTTCCGTGGCGGTTGGACGGCCTCCCTCCGCCGACTTGCCCGAGGCCGGTCCTCTACGCTCGTCGCCGGCGTGAACGATCGCGCCGGACGGGTCTCAGGGGGAGTGTGCGGTGCGCGCGGGGTGGATCGGACTGTGGCGGTGGGCGGCGTGGGGCGGGATCGGACTGAGCCTGTACGCGGGCTGGCTGACGGCCGATGACATCCGGGACCGCGCTTCCAGCGAGCGCGACATCAGCGCGGCGTGCGATCGGCTGGTGTCCGGGGCGGTGGTGATGGACCTGCAAGGCGGGATGGTCAGGGCAAGGGCCGGCGACGACGAGCTCAGGCTCGATCCGCGCGATCCATCCGGTTCCTGCACCATCTACAAGGTGCCCGGCCCCGGCAGGACCACGAGCCTGTTCACCCTGGTGGTGCGGGGCAGTGGCAGCTCCAGGCCGTTGAACTGGATCGGTGACGACGTCGGGCTCGAGCCATTCTCCGGCGGTGACGACAGTGACGGCAGTGACGGCAGTGACGAGCCGGATGTCACCGCTGTCGCCGACCGGCGCCCCGAATCGCGCCCCGTGGGCGACGGCACCCTGGGCTGGTACGGGAACTGGTACACCACCATCCGCGCCGAGTGCGGACCCGGCAGCAGCGCGACGGCTCCGAAGCTGCTGAACGTCACTGCCCGCGCCGACTACGACGACGTCTCCGCGGCAGACCGTGAGCTCCTCGCCCGCATCGCCCGTTCGGCAGCCGAGGAGCTCACCGACCGGATCGGCTGCCAGACGCAGCTGCCCGCCCTGCCCGACCACCAGTTGGGTCCCGTACCGTCAGCCCTTCGCCCCGCGCAGGCGGCGGACGGTTCATGCGACTGGTTCGCCCGCCACATCAAGGCGCGGGGGCAGGGCCGGCTGCCCGACCGTGCCCTCGCAGTACCCGCCCGGCGCGCGAACCCCATGGAGAGCTGCCTGCTGGCAGTCAGCCCCGACCAGGTGCGCCGTATCGCCGGCGGCTTGAAAGACGACGAGCACGATTACGCCCGCAGTGCGCTCACCCACTCGCCCTGGTGGCTGCGCACCGTTTCCTACTTCGGCGCAGAGGCGCGCACGGTCGGATACGACGTCATCGGCGGCGAGGACCAGATCATCAAGACGGGAACGGCCGGCCACGCAAGCGGCGCTTGGTGGGCCTCCTCGATCTGCGGTGGCAAGCCCGCCCTGCACACCCTCAGCTCCAGCTACACCTACGACGGCGTACTCGGCTCTCAGAGGCTGTCCGCTCTGTTCCGCGCGTACGTCGCCGACATCACGAAGCAGCGCGGCTGTACCCACGTGACATACCCGGACGCGAAGGACGTCCGTATCCCCTGATAGCCGGGCGGCTGGCCGCGCGGGGGATACCGGTGACGGTGTACGACCACGGGGCCTGACGGCGACACCGGGAAACCGGTTGCCGTATCCCGTGCCGCGCTGCTGGGCTGCCCACATGGATCGACACACGGTACTGGAGCTGTTCGACCGGCAGATGCGGCGTGAGGCCCGCCCCGACGGGCCCGGGTCGCGGGTCGAGCGGGCGGGAGACGTGGTGCGGCAGGTCGGACCGGCGCACGGCTGGAACGGCGTCCTGTGGTCGGGCCTCGACCGGCTCGACACGGCGGGCGTGGCGGGGGTGATCGCCGAACAGGTCGCGTACTTCACCTCGTGCGGCCGTGCCTTCGAGTGGAAGCTGTACGCCCACGACCGGCCGGGAGACCTTCCGGACCGACTGGAGGCGGCCGGTTTCCGCCCGGAACCGGAGGAGGCGCTGATGGCAGCCGAGATCGCCCGCCTCCACGGCACCGTCATCGGGACCGAGCCGCCCGAGGGCATCGAAGTGCGGGCGGTCACGGACGAGGCCGGGGTGGAGCTGGTGACCGAGGTCCACGAGCGGGCGTTCGGCACGGACGGCGCGGGCCTCCGGCGCCGGCTGCTCGACCAGCTGGCCGCGCGGCCGGACACCGTGGCCGCCGTCGTCGCCATGGCCGGCGACCGGCCGGTGAGCGCGGCGCGCCTGGAGCTGCCGCCCGGCGCCGCCTTCGCCGGCCTGTGGGGCGGCGGCACCGTACGAGAGTGGCGTGGCAGGGGCATCTACCGCGCCCTGGTCGCCCACCGCGCCCGCCTCGCGGCCGAGCGCGGCTACCGCTACCTCCAGGTCGACGCCTCCGACCAGAGCCGCCCCGTCCTCAGCGGGCTCGGGTTCACCCAGCTGTCCGCGACGACCCCGTACGTCTACGAGCCCTGACCTGCCGCCGCCGGGAAGTGGTGGGCCAGCGCGGCGTGCGGGTCCGTGCCCGCCGCGTGCGCGTGGTCGACGTGGACGGTGACCGCCGCCAGCCGGGGCAGCCGGTGCAGCAGGGCGTGCTCCGCCGCGACCGCCACCGCGTGCGCCTGGACGACCGTCAGCGAGGGGGCCACCACGACGGACGTCTCCGCGCGCAGGGAGTGCCCCAGCCACCGCATCCGCACGGCGCCCACGCCCCGTACGCCCTCGACCCCCGACAGCACCTGCTCGGCCCGGTCCACCAACGCGGGGTCCACGGCGTCCATCAGCCGGTGCCACACCTCGCGCGCCGCGCCCCGCAGTACCAGCAGGATCGCGCCCGTGATGGCCAGCCCGATCAAGGGGTCCGCCCACCGCCACCCCAGTGCGGCCCCGCCCGCGCCCAGCAGCACCGCCAGCGAGGTGAACCCGTCGGTCCGGGCGTGCAGCCCGTCGGCGACCAGCGCGGCGGAGCCGATCGCCCGGCCCGTACGGATACGGGCCCTGGCGACCCACTCGTTGCCCGCGAAGCCCACCAGCCCGGCCGCCGCGACGGCCGGCAGATGGCTCACGTCGTGCGGGTCCAGCAGCCGCCGGACCGCCTCGTACCCGGCGAAGGCGGCCGACGCGGCGATCACCAGCACCACGAACACCCCCGCCAGGTCCTCGGCCCGGCCGAAGCCGTAGGTGTAGCGGCGGGTGGCGGCCCTCCGGCCCAGCACGAAGGCGAGCGCGAGCGGCAGCGCCGTCAGGGCGTCCGTGGCGTTGTGCACGGTGTCGCCGAGCAGCGCGACCGAGCCCGACAGCGCGGCGATGACCGCCTGGACGCCCGTCGTGACCGCCAGCACCGCGAACGAGAACCACAGCGTCCGCAGCCCCGCCGACGACCCCTCCAGAGCGGCGTCGATCCGCTCACCGTGATGGTGATGATGGTGATGACGGTGGTGTCCATGACCGGTCATGGACACCACCATGGCAGCCGAACCGCCTTGCGGCCACTGCCGAAAAGCGGTCCCTGACCAGCTGCGAAGGCCTTGCGACTACCTGCCGGACGCGATGACCGGGTAGTGGTCCGACAGATTCGTGTACGTGTACTGCTTGCCCCAGCTGGAGACCGTCCAGGGCGCGCTCTGCTCCTTGATCACCTCGTTGGTCCAGCCGGCCGGCTTCGCGTGGCCGGCGCGGTGGAGAACGTAGTCGAGGTCCTCGCGCGGGTCGTCGGGGTAGCGCTCGGCCGCGATCGAGTTGTCCCGGGTGTCGAAGGAGTACGGGTGGCCCGTGCGCGCGTCCGCCCCCGCGAGGCCCGCGTCGGCGAGCATCGTGGCGTACTCGCCGCTGTGCGAGTCCACATTGAAGTCGCCCGCCACCAGCACCTGCTCGGACGACGGGATGTTCTTCGCGTCCAGGAAGGCGTCCATCGCCCTGAACTGCCGGCTGCGCATCTGTGCCGCCTCGCCCGCCGAGCACCCCGGGTCGGTCGACTGGGCGTGCGTGCCGACGACGTGCACGCGCGAGCCGTTCACGTTCAGCACGGCGTACACGAAACCCTTGTTGGAGTACCAGTCGGCGCCGCAGGCGTCCTTGTAGACGTACTGCTCCTTGCGGACGATCGGCCACTTGCTGAGCACCGTGACACCGCCGTCCTCCGGCGTCGTGGCCGAGTACGCGCCGCTCGTGGCGTCCCAGCCGTCCTTGCCGCGGCCCATCACCGGCGTCTGGTACGGGTACTGGGCGGCGGCGGCGCGCATCAGCGCGTCCGAGGAGGAGTTGTCGAACGCCTCCTGGAGCACCACCACGTCCTGGCCACGGAAGAACGGCGCCGCCGGTATCTCCTTCGCCCGGTGGTCCTGCCCCCAGTTCGGGTAGAGCGTCTTGCTGAAAAGGAACGCGTTGTACGTGAGCACCTTGAGCGCCGGCGTCCCGGCCTCGGCGGAGGAGGCCGAAGCGGCCGGGGCCGTGGCGGCCATCGCGGCGGCGGCGAGCACGGTCGAAAGAGCGGCGGACAGCGCGGCGCGTTTCACGGATCGCGGCACGGAAACTCCAGACGGAAGTGGGGGGTTGGACATCGCGCGGCACATCAAATCAGCCACGGTTACTTTCCGGTAGCCATCGCGTGCCGGGAATCTTGCGGACCCCGGTCCACCACACCAACTCATCTGCGGCGGATACTGGGACCATGAGCGCTTCCTCCGCCGCGTACGATCCCGCACCGCCCCCGCCCGGCGGAGTGCTCTGGAGCCTCGCGGGCGACATCCGGGGCCTGCTCATGCTGCCCGCCGCGCTCACCCTCCAGGTCGCCCACCCCGCCGTCGGCGCCGGCGTCGACGAGCACTCCGTCTTCCGCACCGACCCATGGGGCCGCGGAGAGCGTTCCCTGCGCTCGCTCCAGCTGTGGGTGTACGGCGGAGAGGCCGCCGCCCAGGAAGGGCGCCGGCTGCGCAAGCTCCACGCCACCATCCAGGGCACCGACACCCGAGGACGCCGCTACCACGCCCTCACCCCCGCGAACTACGCCTGGGTCCACGCCACCGGCTTCCCCGTCTACCAGCACGCCGCCCGCTACCTGATCCGGCCCATGACCGAGGCCCAGGAACGCAAGCTGTACGCCGAGTGGCTCCAGGTCGGGCGCGTCCTCGGCATCCACGACCGCGACATGCCCCAGACCATCGAGGAGTTCTGGCCCTACTACCGCAAGGCCCTCGCCGACGAGATCGAGGCCACCGTCGTCGTACGCGAACTCGTCGCCACCGACAGCCCCGTCCCCCCGCCCGACCGGGGCCCGCTGCCCCTGCGGCTCCTCCTCCGCCTCCTGTGGCCGGTGCTCCTGCCGCCGCTCGCCCGCTTCCGCCGCTTCGTCACCATCGGGCTGATGCCCCCCGACGCCCGGGAAGCCATCGGCCTGGAGTGGACCGATGCGCAGGAGCGGGCGCTGCGCCGCTTCGGGCGGGTCGTCCGGGCCGTCGTACCCGTACTGCCCGAGCGGCTGCGCTACCTCCCGCTCGCGCGGGAGGCCCGCCGGCGGTACCGGCTCAGCCGGGAAGCGCCCGCAGCCCGCCCCGCGCGATGACGTCCGCGTACCACCGCGCGCTGTCCTTGGGCGTACGGCGCTGCGACGCGAAGTCCACGTGCACGATGCCGAACCGCTTGCCGTAGCCGTACGCCCACTCGAAGTTGTCCAGCAACGACCACAGGAAGTAGCCCCGTACGTCCACCCCGTCCGCGAGCGCCCGGTGCACCGCCGCCAGGTGCGCGTGCAGGTAGTCGACCCGCTCCGGGTCATGGACGTCACCCGACGGGTCGGCGTAGTCGTCGTACGCCGCGCCGTTCTCCGTCACCATCAGCGGTACGCCGGGCAGCTCGTCCCGCAGCCGCGTCAGCAGCTCGTACAGGCCGTCCGCGTCCACCGGCCAGTCCATCGCGGTACGCGGACCCGGCGCCGGTACGAAACGGACGTGCGGCTCGGCGCCCGGCCACGGCGACGGGGACTCGGACGTACCCGCCGCGACGACCGTGGGGGAGTAGTAGTTGATGCCCAGCGAGTCGACCGGCGTGGCGATCACCTCCAGATCGCCTTCCCGGACGAACGACCAGTCCGTCAGCGCGGCCGTGTCCTCCACCAGGTCCGCCGGGAGACGCCCGTGGAAGACCGGGTCCAGGAAGAGCCGGTTGCCCAGCGCGTCGACACGCCGCGCCGCCTCCCGGTCCTCGGCGGAGCCCGAAAGGGCGCGCACCGCGTGCAGGTTGAGCGTCAGCGACACCTCCGCCGACGACGGCAGGGCGTCACGGAGCACCCGAACGGCCCGCCCGTGCGCCAGGTTCAGGTGGTGCGCGGCCCGCAGCGCGGCCACCGGGTCCGTACGGCCCGGGGCGTGCACCCCCGAGGCGTACCCCAGGAACGCCGCGCACCACGGCTCGTTGAGCGTCGTCCACGTGGCGACCCGGTCGCCCAGCGCGTCCGCCACCAGCCCGGCGTACGCGGCGAACCGCTCGGCCGTCTCCCGGTGCGGCCAGCCCCCAGCAGCCTCCAGCTCCTGCGGCAGGTCCCAGTGGTACAGGGTGACGACCGGCCGGATGTCGGCGGCCAGCAGCTCGTCCGTGAGCCGCCGATAGAAGTCCAGCCCCTTCTGCACCGCAGGGCCCCGCCCCGTCGGCTGCACCCGCGGCCACGCCACCGAGAACCGGTAGTCCGTCACGCCCAGGTCCTTCATCAGGGCGACGTCCTCGGCCATCCGGTGGTAGTGGTCGGCGGCGATGTCACCGGTGTCGCCGTTGCGGACCGCGCCCGGCGTACGGCTGAAGGTGTCCCAGATGGACGGCGTCCGGCCGTCCTCGTCGGCGGCACCCTCGATCTGGTACGCGGCGGTGGCCGTGCCCCAGCGGAAACCGGCCGGGAACGTGAGCTCGGTCATGAGACTCCCAACGGAAGACGGAGGAAAAGGGGCAATCAGCCCTTGACGGCGCCCTGCATGATCCCGCCGACGATCTGCCGGCCCAGCAGGCCGAACACCAGCAGCACCGGGAGCGTGCCCAGCAGCGTGCCCGCCATGATCACCGACTGGTCGTGGACGTAACCGCCACCGAGCTGCCGCAGCGCGACCTGCACGGTCGGGTTCTGCGAGGACAGCGCGACGATCGGCCAGAAGAAGTCGTTCCAGGCCGCCATGAAGGTCAGCAGACCCAGCACCGCCATCCCCGGCCGGGCGATCGGAACGACGATCGACCAGAAGATCCGCGCGGAGGAGGCGCCGTCCACGCGCGCCGCCTCGATCAGCTCGTCCGGCAGCGCCTGCACCAGGAACTGCCGCATGAAGAACACCCCGAACGCCGACACCAGCCCGGGCAGGATCACCGACTGGAGCTGGTTCACCCACTCCAGCTCCGCGATCAGCATGAACAGCGGGATCACCCCCAGCTGCGGCGGGATCATCATCGTCCCCACCGTGACCGCGAGCAGCGCGCCCCGGCCACGGAACCGCAGTTTGGCGAAGGCGAACCCGGCGAGGGTGCAGCACAGCACCGTGCCGACGGTGATGGAGCCGGAGACGATCAACGAATTGACCAGGGCCCTGCCGATGTCCGCCTCCTCCATCACGGCCTCGAAGTTCCGCATCAGGTTCGGGCCGGGAATGAGGGACGGGGGCACCTTCGCCAGGTCGGCGTTGGAGCGGCTGGCGGCGACGATCGTCCAGTAGAACGGGAAGGCCGACACCAGGACGGCGACGACGAGGATCGCGTACGCGACCCTGCCGCCGTGCAGGGTGCGCCCGGCGCGCCGTACGGTCATCGGCCGGCCTCCTTGAGGGAACGCCGGCGCACGATCAGGGCGTTGACCCCGACGAGCACCAGGATCAGCAGGAACATCACCCACGCGATGGCGGCGGCACGGCCCAGGTGGAAGAAGCCCCAGCCCTGCTCGTACATGTACAGCCCGAGGGTCTGGTACTGGTGCGAGATGCCGCCCGAGACCGACCCCTCGAACAGCAGCGGCTCACCGAAGAGCTGGGTGGCACCGATCGTCGACACGACGGCAGTGAAGACGATCGTCGGGCGCAGACCGGGCAGCGTGACGTGGAAGAACTGCCGCCAGCGCGACGCCCCGTCCATCTCCGCCGCCTCGTACAGCTCGCTCGGGATGGACTGCATGCCCGCGAGGTAGATCAGCGCGTTGTAGCCGGTCCAGCGCCAGATGACGATCGTGGAGACGGCGATCTGGGAGGCGACGGTGTTCGTCTGCCAGTCGACCGGGTCGACGCCGGCCAGCCCCAGCGCGTAGTTGACGAGCCCGAAGTCGCGGCCGAAGAGCTGCGCGAACACCAGCGTCGCGGCGGCGACGGACGTGGCGTACGGCAGCAGCATCGCCGTACGGAAGAACGTCCGCCCGCGCAGCTTGTAGTTGAGCAGGTGGGCCAGGGCCAGCGCCATCACGAGCTGCGGGACCGTGGAGATGACCCCGATGGTGAAGGTGTTGCGCAGCGAGATCCAGAAGAACTCGTCGGTGAAGAGGGCCGCGTAGTTGCCGAGACCGCGCCACTCCATGTCGCCGGGCGTCTGGAGCTCGACGCGGTAGAGCGACACGAACGCCGTGTAGAGCAGTGGGAAGAGGCCGAAGGCGGCGAAGAGCGTGAAGAACGGGGCGATGTACGCGTACGGCGAGACGGCCCGCCATGCGCGGCGCGCCGTTCCTGCCGGAGCAGCGGTGAGGGTCACTGTGCGGCCCTTCGGGGTCGGTACGGTCGTGGACGGTTGCGGCGGGTGCGGGGGTTCGCGCCGGTGGTGCGGTGCCGGGTGCGTGGCTCACGCCGGTGGCTGCCTCCCGGGGCCTGGGCCCGCCACGGAGCGGACCCCAGCGGCACGCCCCCGCGCCCCGGACGGCGCGCGCCCACCTCGGGGTCAGCCCGTGACGTTCTCGACGCCCTTCTTCGCGTTCGACCACGCCTTCTCCGGTGACGTCCCCTTCCGCTCCACCTCGCTCAGCGCGTTCGTGATCTGGTCGGCGACGTTCTTGTCGTGGACGCCCAGCACCTGAACGGGGGCCTCCTTGGCGGCGTCGCCGAAGATCCGGCCGATCGGGGCGCCCGAGAAGTACGGGTCCTTGGCGTCGGCGACCCGGGCGATGGCACCGGTCGAGGAGGGGAAGTTGCCCTGCTTCTCGAAGAGCTTGGCCTGCTGCTCCGGCGCCGTGAGCCACTGGATCAGCTCGTACGCCTCCTTCTTGTGCTCGGCCGCGCGCGGCACGCTCAGGTACGAGCCGCCCCAGTTCCCGGCCCCACCCGGCAGCTTGGCGATGTCCCACTTGCCCTTGCCGGCCTCACCGGCCTGGCCCTTGATGTATCCGAGCATCCAGGCGGGGCAGGGGATCGTGGCGAACGATCCGGCGGCGAAGGCCTGGTTCCACTGCGGGGACCACTGGTCCAGCTTGGCGCTCAGGCCATCGGCCGCCGCGCGCGTGGCGGCGTCCCAGGCCGCCTTGACGGCCGGGTTCGACTCGTAGATCAGCGTGCCGGAGGCGTCGTAGTACCGCTCCTCCTCCTGCCCGATCATGATCGTGAAGAGGCTGCCCACGCTGTCCAGCCAGGCGCTCTTGGCGGGTGCCTTGGCCTTGTACTGCTTGCCGAGCTCCAGGTAGCCGTCCCAGGTGGCCCACTTCTCGGCGAGTACGGTGCGGTCGGTCGGCAGGCCGGCCTGCCGGAGCAGGTCCGTGCGGTAGCACATCGCTTCGGGCCCGACGTCCGTGCCGAGGCCGAGGACACGGCCGTCCTTCGTGGTCGCCGCCGACCACTTGGCCTCGGCGAACTGGCCCTTGAGCTTGTCCGCCCCGTACCTGGTCAGGTCCTCGAACTTGTCCGCCTGCCGCTGTGTGACCGAGGCGATGCGCCCGACCTCGATCGCCTGGACGTCGGCGAGTCCGCCCCCGCCGGCGAGGCGGGTCTGGAGGGACTTCCAGTAGTCCTGCTCGTCCTCCGTGTCCGTCTGCTTGATCTTGATGCCGGGGTGCAGCTTCTCGTACTCGGCGTAGAGCCCCGCCTCCTTGTAGCCGAAGGAGCCGAAGAGGTCCACGGTGAGCGTGACCGTGCCGTCGGACGCCTGGTCCGAGGCGCCGGATCCGCAGGCGGCGAGCAGTACCCCGGCGAGCGCGAGCGCACCGAGTCGGACGGTGGCCCTCCTGGCGGTGGCGGCTCGGGTGATGAGCATGGGAAGCCTCCTTGGCTTCGGCGGGGAGCGGCGGCGGTTCAGGGCGGTCCCAGGGTTCTGGCGCCGGAAGGTGTCTGAGAGCGCTCTCAGCGAACTGCCCTGGAGCGTGCCGCGCCTACCCGTCCCCCGTCAAGACTCGAACGCATAACGGCCGTCGATGCCGTTCACGCCCCCAGCAACTTCCCTACGCGTCACCTGTATTGACAGTCACGTTTCAGGAGTTTTACGTTCCTGGGCACCTGAGAGCGCTCTCGCGGCGCACTCCCGCCATCCATTCGAGGTGCCGACATGCCATCCCCCCGCACCCGACCAGCCGCACTGCTCCTCGTCACCACCATGGCCGCCCTCGGCCTCACCGCGACCACCGCCACGCCCGCCACGGCCGCCACCGTCCCCGTCGGAGCCGGCAGCTACTCCGACACCCGTCCCCCCGGAACCTCCGGCCCCACCACCAACACCGGCACCCCCGTCACCCCCAAGCTCACCCCCGCCGCCCAGGGCAAGCCGGTGCCCACCAACGACTGGTGGTCCTCGCTCGCCTTCCAGCGGTACGGCGACAACCCCTGGTCCACCCCCATGTACGGCCACCCGCTCACCTACCAGGCCACCGCCGCCGGCCTCGACATCGGCTACCCGACCACCCCCGCGATCGTCGGCGACGGCCGACAGTACGAGTACGCCCACAAGCGCGACCTCACCCTCGGCCTGACCGGCCTCAACTCGCCGGACACCAAGGCCGACGCCTGGTCGGACTGGACCGTCACCCCCTACTGGTCGGACGGCGCCCGCACTCTCCGTACGACCATCGGCCACGGCATGCCGTTCGTGTACGCCAAGGGCACGGGCGGCGACGCGCGGATCACCACCGCCGCCGCCCCGGCCGTCTTCGCCGACCAGGGCAACGTCCTCGGCATCACCGTCGCCGGCCACCACTACGCCCTGTTCGCCCCCACGGGCACCGACTGGACGGTCTCCGGCTCCACGCTGACGGCCGGGCTCGGCGGCAAGGACTACTTCTCGCTCGCTGTCCTGCCGTCGCCGGACGCGCTGGCCACGTACCGGAAGTACGCCTACAGCTTCGTCACCGGCTCGAAAGTGGCCTGGAGCTCCACCGGAGGAACGGTCAGGGCCACCTACACCCTCACCACCCAGGCCCAGGAGGGCAGCGAGACCGGCACCCTCCAGGCCCTCTACCGGCACCAGTGGCTCAACACCACGGACGCGCTGACCCCGTACACGTACGTCTCACCACGCGGCACCATGAAGGTCCGCGAGTCCACCACCTTCTCCACCGGACAGCGGGCCCCCGCCGTGCTGCCCGGGCTGCCGAAGGCGGGCGGCGTCGACGCGGCCCGGCTGCGCGGCTACCTGAACGAGGCCGCGAACGCCGCCGACCCCTTCTCCGGCGCCACCGACACGTACTGGACCGGCAAGGCCCTCGGCCGTCTCGCCCAGCTTGTCCCCCTGGCCGACCAGATCGGCGAGACCGCGACCCGCGACACGCTCATCGGCCTGCTCAAAGGGCGGCTCCAGGACTGGTTCACGGCCGGCGGCGCCAACGAGTTCTCGTACGACCGGACCTGGAAGACCCTCACCGGCTACCCCGCCTCGTACGGCAGCGACACCGAGCTCAACGACCACCACTTCCACTACTCCTACTACGTCTACGCGGCGGCGATCGTCGCCCAGTACGACCCGGCCTGGGCCGCCGACTCGGCGTGGGGCGGCATGGTCAGGACGCTCGTACGCGATGCCGCCAACCCCAGCCGCACCGACACCGCCTTCCCCTTCCTGCGCGGCTTCGACGTGTACGCCGGCCACAGCTGGGCCTCCGGCCACCAGGGCTTCGCCGCCGGCAACAACCAGGAGTCGTCCTCCGAGTCCACCAACCTCAGCGCGGGCCTGGTCCTGTGGGGCTCGGCCACCGGGGACACCGCCCTGCGTGACCTGGGCACGTACCTGCTGACCACCGAGTCCGAGGCCATCGCCCAGTACTGGTTCGACGCCGACCAGCAGGTCTTCCCGGCCTCCTTCGGGCACGACACCGCCGGCATGGTGTGGGGGAGCGGCGCCGCCTACGCCACCTGGTGGACCGCGAATCCCGAGGAGATCCACGGGATAAACGTCCTGCCGGTCACCGGAGGTTCCCTGCACCTGGGCGGCGAGAAGGCGGCGATCCGGCGCAACATCGCCGAGATGGAGCGGGAGAACGGCGGCCCGGCCGTCGAATGGCGCGACATCCTCTGGGAGTTCCAGTCACTGGCCGACCCCGCCGCCGCCAAGGCGAAGTGGGACGCCGGCCACGCCTCGTACACCCCCGAGGCGGGCGAGTCCAAGGCGCACACGTACCACTGGCTCGCCACGATGGACGCGCTCGGCGCGCCCGACGCCACCGTCACCGGTGACATCCCGACGTCGGCCGTCTTCAGCAAGGGCACGGTACGTACGTACGCGGCCCACAACCACGGCTCCACCGCCCGCACGGTGACCTTCTCCGACGGTGCGAAGCTCACCGTCCCGGCGCGTTCGACCGCCACGGGGACGGGCACGGGCGGCGACCCCGGCCCCGACCCCGTCCCCGGAACCGGCGACACCTTCCAGCTCCGCACCGGCGGTACCCTCACCACGGCGACCGGCGCGGCGGCGGGCAGCGACACCATCGCCTCGGCGGGCGGCACGAACCACGACGGCACCCCGTACCAGCCGCTGGTGTACGAGGCCAGGGGCGTCAACGGCACGCTCAAGGCGGGCGGCTCCACCGCCTTCCGGCTCCAGGTCGACGCGGGCACCACGGTGGGGCTGGGCCAGCAGGCGCGGGTCGCCTACGACCTGACCGGCGACGGGACCTTCGAGCGGACGGAGACGTACCACTACTTCGCGACCGACCCGGTGACCGGCTGGGAGGAGTACAGCCAGGCGCGCGGGCTGAAGTCGGCGACGGGCGCGCTGGGCGACCTGAGGGGCGGCACCGTACGCCTGGAGGTGTGGCACGCCATCGGCAACGGCACGGCCAGGCTCCAGACGGGCACGGACCGGTCCGTGCTGGTCATCCCGTACGGCTAGGCCGACGCCCGTCGCACCAGTTCCGTAGGAGTGATCACCGAGCCCGGGGCGCTGCCCGCTCCGGGCTCGGCCTCCTGGCCGTTCAGGACACGCATCAGCAGCCGGACCATGAGCCGACCCATGCCCTCGATGTCCTGGCGGACCGTCGTCAGGGGCGGATCGGTGGCCTCCGCGATGGACGTCATGTCGTCGAAGCCGACCAGCGCCACGTCCTCCGGCACCCGCAGCCCGCGCTCGCGCAGCACTCGCAGCGCACCCGACGCCATCAGGTCGTTGGCGGCGAACACGGCGTCCAGGTCCGGACGCCGCTCCAGCAGCTCCGCCATGGCGCGCGCCCCGCTCTCCTCCGTGAAGTCGCCCTGTGCGACGAGCCCGGGGCCGGCGTCCAGCAGGACGTCCCGGTAACCGTCCATCCGGTCCATCGCGGACGTCTGGTCGCGCGGGCCGGCGATGTGCGCCACGCGCTCACGGCCCAGCGCCAGCAGGTGCCGTACGGCTTCCCGGGCGCCGCCCCGGTTGTCCGCGTCCACGTACGGCACGGCGAGGCCGGCCGTCGCGCCCGGCCAGCCCGGCCGCCCGCCGAACACCGCCGGCACCTGCACCCGCCGGATGATCGCGGGCAGCTCGTCGTCGTTGTGCACGGAGAAGGCGAGCGCCCCGTCGACATGGCCCCCGCCCAGATACCGGCCGATCCGGTCGTAGTCGCCCGGTCCCTCGACCCACAGCAGCACCAGCTGCGAGTCGTGCGCGGTCAGCTCACGGCTGATGCCCCGCACCTGCTGCTCGAAGAAGGGGTCGGAGAACACCCGGAACTCCGGCTCGGCGATGATCACCGCCACCGCGCCGTTGCGCCGGGTCACCAGGGTGCGCGCCGCGTGGTTGGGGATGTAGCCCAGCTCCTCGACCGCCCGGCGCACCTTGTCCACCAGCGGCTGGCGGACCCCGGCGCCACCGTTCACGACGCGCGAGACCGTCGCCCGCGAGACCCCGGCGTGGGCCGCGACGGCTTCCAGGGTGGGGCGGGAGCCGGGGGCCGGATCGGGCATGGGGGACAAGAGTGCTCCTCGGCGGCGCGGCGGAACCTGTGTACAGGAGCAGGGTAACCGGTCCGCCGATCTCCTGAGAGCGCTCTCTTCCCTGTCTCTGACTCTGCGGAAGGCCGCCGCCATGAAGCGCGGGGCGGCGACCTTCCGGCGAACCCGATCAGCGACCGTGGCCGTGGTCGTGATCGTGATCGCCGTGGTCGTGGATCGTGTTCGTCGCGGCGATCTTCTTCCACGACTTCGGCTGGGCCGGCTTCACCGCCGCCCGCGAGCGTGCCGCGATCCGCGCTTCGGCGGCGGCCGGAGCCGCCGGCTTCGACGGCTGGTACAGCCAGGTGTCGAACAGCCCCGCAAGGGGCTTGCCCGAGACGCGCTCGGCGTACGTCACGAAGTCGGCCACCGTGGCGTTGCCGTACGCGTGCGCGGTCGGCCAGCCCTTCAGGATCGCGAAGAAGTCCTCGTCACCTATCTCGTTGCGCAGCGCCTGGAGGGCCAGCGCGCCCCGGTCGTACACGGCGATGTCGAACTGCTTGTCCGGGCCCGGGTCGCCCGGCCTGACCGCCCAGAACGGGTCGTCGGCCGCCCGCGTCGCGTACACGTGGTCCGCCAGCTCCTGCGCCGTGCCCTCGCCCTCCCTCTCCGACCACAGCCACTGGCTGTAGCGGGCGAAGCCCTCGTTGATCCAGATGTCCTTCCAGCGGTCCACCGACACGCTGTTGCCGTACCACTGGTGCGCCAGCTCGTGCACGACCACCGAGACGTTCGCGCCGTTCGCGAACTGGCGCGGGCTGTAGAACGGCCGCGTCTGCGTCTCCAGCGCGTAACCGCTGGTCACGTTGGGGACGTAACCGCCGAGCGCGTTGAAGGGGTACGGTCCGAAGAGCTCCTCCAGCCACTCCGCGACCTCCGCCGTGCGCTCGAGGCTGGCGCGCGCCGCGCCCGCGTTGTCGCCGAGGTCCTTGCTGTACGCGTTGAGGACGGGCAGGCCCTTGGCGGTCTTGTCCGTCGTGATGTCGAACTTGCCGACGGCGAGTGTGGCGAGGTAGGTGGCCTGCGGCTTGTTGGAGCGCCAGGAGAAACGCGTCCAGCCCAGCCGCGACGACTGCGACTGCAGGACGCCGTTGCTGATGGCCTGGGTACCGTCGGGCACGGAGACCGATACGTCGTACGTCGCCTTGTCCAGCGGGTGGTCGTTGGAGGGGAACCACCACACGGCCGAGTCCGGCTCCTGTGCCGCGACGCCGCCGTCGGGCGTGCGGTGCCAGGCGGTCCAGCCGCCGATCTTCAGCTCGGACGGCTTGCCCGCGTACCGTACGACGACCGATATCGCCCGGTTCTTCTCCAGCGGCGTGGCCGGGGTGACTTCGAGCTCGTGGTCGCCGGTGGCGGTGAACGTCGCCTTCTTGCCGTTCACCCGGACCTCACTGGCCTTCAGGCCCAGGTCGAGGTTGAAGCGGGAGAGGTTCTGCGTGGTGGTGGCGATGATCGTCGCCGTACCCTCCAGCAGGTCCGTCTTCGGCTGGTACTTCAGGCGCAGGTCGTAGTGCGACACGTCGTATCCGCCGTTGCCGCTGGCCGGGTAGTAGGGGTCGCCGATGCCGGGGGAGCCCGGCTTGTAGTCGGCCGCCGATGCCGGGATCGCCAGCAGGAGGGAGGCCGCCAGAGCGCTTGGGACGATCAGTCTGCGGTGCACGTCAAGCTCTCCAAGTCGTGTGGACTGAGGGGCTCCTGAAGCCTAATCAGCCCGCGTTTCCAGGTCACTGGAATTGATCACGGCCCGTGGCCCTGGTGGCGGGCACGTGCGGTGGGCGGGATGGCAGCCATGATCGACGGGGCGGCCACGATGAGCTTAAACTCCGGACTGATCCGCGAAGACCGCACTGGCTTGCTGAACGTCCCTCGGGCAGCCGGCTGACCTGAGCCGGGCCACCATCCACAGAAGGGAGCACTCCCATGAGGCTGGTACGAACCCGGCTCCTGTCGTACCGGAACCGGCTCCTCCCGTACATGCAGCACTACTACTTCCCGGTGCCCGAACAGCCGTATCTGCTCTGGTTCCAGAAGCCCGACGAGTCCACCGAGGCCTTCAACACGGACCATTTGGGGTTCCGCTTCACCGTCTCCGGTGACCGGCGCACCTCCCCGGGCACGTACCAGGGCGACGGGCCCGTGCGGCTGCTCGCGGGCAGCTCCTCGGTGTTCGGGGTCGGGGCGAGTGCGGACGAGACCACCATCGCGTCCCGGCTGTGGAGCGAGTACGCGCCGGCCGAGCCCTGGTTCGCCTTCGGGGGCCAGGCGTTCAACTCCGCCCAGGAGCTGGTGCTCCTGACCCTGTTCCACCACATGCTGCCCCCGGTCTCGGAGATCGTGCTGTTCTCGGGGGTGAACAACCTGGTGGTGAGCCGGTTGCCCGAGGAGCACCAGGGCGTGCACGGTGCGCACTACCAGGCCGAGCCGCCCGTCGACGACTCCTTGGTGCCCGGCCCCGCCGAGCGGGTGCAGCGCGCCGCCGACCGCACCGCGGCGCACCTGCGTACCTGGCAGGCGCTCGCCACCGCGATGGGGGCCCGGCTGGTGTTCGCCCTCCAGCCACTGGCCCCATGGGTGCGGGAGGAACCGTCCAAGGAGGAGAAAAAGCTCTTCGCGGAGCTGGACAAGGCGTCGAACTTCCGCAGCGTGCACAGCGACATCGTCTCCATGGACGTGGGCCGCGACTACGCCACCGCGCTGGAGAAGCGGTGCCAGGAGATCGGCGTGCCGTTCGTGAACACCACCCAACTGCTCGCCGAGCGGGCGACCCCGAAGGACTGGCTGTTCGTCGACCGGGTGCACATGACCGACGGCGGGTACGACATGGTGGCCCGGATCCTGGCCGAGGAACTGGAGCTGCGCTGAACGCGCCCGGGCCCGGCTCCCGTTCCGCACGCGGCCCCGTACCCTGTCGGGCGCGCGGACGGCGCCGGCCGCGCAGGCAGCCGGACGACCCGGCGATCCACCCGCTGTCCTGAACCCGCGGACGCCCCCTGTGCCACATTCGTCCCCGTACTGCCCTCTGTCATACGCCAGTTGACCCGTGTACCTTCCGCTCCCATGCCGATACGTGCGCGCAGCAGAATCCTGGTGGGTGCGGCCACAGCCGCCCTGATGTCCGCACTGGTGCCGCAGGCGGGCGCGAACAGCGCCTCCGCCCGCGAGTCCCGACCGATCTACTCGTACGACAACGCCGTCCGCGAGTCCGTCTGGGTCGACACCGGCCTCGACGGCGACCGCGACGGCAGGACGGACCGGGTGGCCGTCGACATCGTCCGGCCGCGCGAGGCGGCCCAGCGCGGCCGCAAGGTTCCCGTGATCATGGACGCCAGCCCGTACTACTCCTGCTGCGGGCGCGGCAACGAGAGCCAGAAGAAGACGTACGACGCGAACGGCGACCCCGTCCAGTTCCCGCTGTACTACGACAACTACTTCGTGCCCCGCGGCTACGCCTTCGTCGCCGTCGACCTGGCCGGAACCAGCCGCTCGGACGGCTGCGACGACGTCGGCGGCCGCTCGGACATCCAGTCCGCCAAGGCCGTCGTCGACTGGCTCAACGGCCGGGGCCGCGGCTACACCACCCGTACCGGCACCGAACGCGCCCGCGCGACCGGCTGGTCCACCGGCGACACCGGAATG
>NZ_LIYH01000010.1:175797-212667 GCF_001905885.1 Streptomyces sp. CB03234
CGGCAAGAGCTGGGACGGCACCGTCGCCAACGGCGTCGCCGCGACCGGCGTCGAGGGCCTGAAGACCATCGTCCCGATCGGCGCCATCTCCTCCTGGTACGACTACTACTTCGCCAAGGGTGCCCCCCTGTACGACTCCGGCCCCGACTGGCTCTCGCACTACGTCAACAGCCCCGACGCCCGCGCCCGCTGCGGCCACGTCCAGCAGCGCCTCGTCGACGGCGCGCCGCGCACCGGCGACTGGACGCCGCTGTGGGAGGAGCGCGACTACGTCAAGGACGCGCACAAGGTGAAGGCCAGCGTGTTCGTCGTGCACGGGCAGCAGGACCTCAACGTCCGCGCCAAGCACTTCGGCCAGTGGTGGGACGCCCTCGCCGAGCACGGCGTCGAGCGCAGGATCTGGCTCTCGCAGACCGGTCACGTCGACCCGTTCGACTTCCGCCGCGCCGACTGGGTACGGACCCTGCACCGCTGGTTCGACCACTATCTCCTCGGCTACGACAACGGCGTCGACCGCGAGCCGATGGCCGACATCGAGCGCGCCCCCGACCAGTGGTCCACCGACCGCGTCTGGCCGCCGCGCGCCACCGCCACCACCACGCTCCGCCCCGGCACGGGCGCGGCGCCCGGCGTCGGCACCCTCGGTCTCGCCCCGGCGCGGCCCGGCGCGACCGAGACGTTCACGGACGACCCTGAACTGGACGAACTCGACTGGGCGGCGCACGCCGACGCCTCCACGCCCGCCAAGGCGGGTTTCCTCTCCCGCCCACTTACGCGGGACCTGCGGCTCTCCGGCTCCTCCACGGTCACCGTGACCGCCACCCCGACGACCACCAGCGCGCACCTGACGGCGGTCCTCGTCGACCTCGGGCCCGACACCATCCGCGACTACGGGGCCGCCGGCGAAGGCATCACCACCCTCGTCGAACGCACCTGCTGGGGCGCGAGCACGACCGGCGACAGCGCCTGCTTCAAGGAGACGAGGGCGAAGACGGCCGACGTCGGCTTCACCGTCTTCAGCCGGGGCTGGGCCGACCTCGGCAACTGGGCCGACGCGCACCAAGGCCGCCCCCTCACCCCCGGCAAGGCCCACACGATCACCCTGGACCTCGCCGCCACGGACCACGTCGTCCCGGCCGGCCACCGCCTCGCCCTCATCATCGGCGGCACCGACCAGTACCTCATCGACCCTCCGGCGACGAGGCCCACCCTCACCCTCGACCTCACCCGTACCTCCGCCCGCCTGCCCCTCGTCGGCGGTGCCCCCGCCTTCCTCCGCGCCACCTCCGGTACCGTGCACCGCGCTGCCCCGCGCACCGTCCCGCCGGCCGGCGTCACCGCCCCCCGCCCCGCCCAGCCGATTCCCGGAGGCAGCACCCGATGACCCCACGCGCCGCACGCGTCCGCGCCCTCGCCGTGACCCTCACCGCCGCGGCCCTCGCCCTCCCGTTGATCACCGCCCCCGCCCAGGCCTCACCCACCACCCCGCCCCGCACCGGCTTCGAGACGAGCAACGGCGCCCACTGGACGAGCCTTCCGGAGGAGCAGCGTTTCCTCGCCGCCGTCGACCGGGCGAGCGACCACGTCTCCCTGGCGACCATCGGCACCACCAAGCAGGGCCGCCCCCTCCAGCTCGTACGGATCTCCACCGCGCCCACCACCAGCACCGTGCTCCTCATCTGCAGCCAGCACGGTGACGAACCGTCGGGCCGGGAGGCCTGCCTGTCCACCGTCCGCGACCTCGCGTACGCCGACGACCCGGAAACCCGGCGCTTCCTCTCCCGTACGACCGTCCTCGTCGTCCCCACCGCCAACCCCGACGGCCGCGCCGCCGACACCCGGGGCAACGCCGACGGCACCGACATCAACCGCGACCACATCGCCCTCAGGACCGCCGAGGGCCGCGCCCTGGCCGCCGTGCTCCGCGACCACCGCCCCGACGTCGTGTACGACCTCCACGAGTACGGCGCCACCCCGCCGTACTACGACAAGGACCTGCTCTCGCTCTGGCCGCGCAACCCCAACACCGACGCGCACGTGCACGACGAGGCGCACACCCTCTCCGAGTCGTACGTCCGCCCCACCGCCGAGCGGGCCGGCTTCGACAGCGGCGTCTACGGCATCTGGACCGACCCCGTCACCGGAGAGCCCGTCAAGCAGGTCGCGGGCGACGGCCAGGAGCGCATCCTCCGCAACACGGCCGGCATCAAGCACGCCGTCGGCCTGCTCGTCGAGACCCGCGTCGACCCCCTCACGGAGGAGGAGAAGAAGGACCCCGCCCTCAACAACCGGCGCCGCGTCGACACCCAGCTCGCCGCCCTCGACGGGCTCTTCGGGTACGTCGACGACCGGCGCGGCACCATCGAGGCGGCCACCACGACGGCCCGGCTGGCCGGCTTGCGCGACCGTGGCCCGGTCTTCCTGGGCGGCGCCGACAACGATCCGCCCGAGCCGTCCGAAACCCTCCAGGACCCGCCCTGCGGCTACCGCCTCAGTCCCACCCAGTACGCCGGAGTCAAGGACGAGCTGGCGCTGCACGGGGTGACCGCCCGGGCGGGCGGCGACGGCGCCTTCGTACCGCTGCGGCAGTCCCGGCGGGCTCTCGTACCCCTCCTGCTCGACACTCGCGCGGCCTATCACCTCACCGGTGGGGAACCGGTCGACGCCTGTTGATCCCGGGAGGTGTACGCCAGGTGTGGTAGGGGGTACCGGAGAGCGAAATCAGGCCACACGAAATCGGTGAAAGGTGCCGCTTGTGTCGCACGACGAACGCAAACCGGGACAACGGCTGCGGCTGCCGGTGAAGGCGGCCCTCCCCGGCCGCCACCCGCACGAGGACAAGCCGCCCGTCACCGACCGGGTGGTGTTCGGTGTGACGGCCGTGCTCACCCTGGCCTTCCTGCTCTGGGGCGCCTCCGCGACCAAGTCGCTGGAGAACGCCTCCGACACGCTGCTGAGCGGCCTGATGCACAACGGCGGCTGGGCCTTCGTCCTGGCCGCCTCGGGCTTCGTCGTCTTCGCGCTCTGGCTCGCCATCAGCCGGTACGGACGTATCGAGCTGGGCCAGGAGCACGAGGAGCCCGAGTTCAGCACCGTCTCCTGGGTCGCCATGATGTTCAGCGCCGGCATGGGAATCGGCCTGATGTTCTACGGCGTCAGCGAACCGCTCGCGCACTACACCACCCCGCCGCCGGGCACCGACCCCGCCGACTCGGCGGACGCCATGCAGACGGCGCTCGCCACCACGCTGTTCCACTGGACCCTGCACCCCTGGGCGATCTACGCGGTGGTCGGCCTGGCCATCGCGTACAGCACCTTCCGGCGCCGCAGGCGGCAGACGATCAGCGCGGTCTTCGTCCCGCTCATCGGCAGGAAGCGCGCCGACGGCGTACCCGGCCGGGTGATCGACATCCTGGCGATCTTCGCCACGCTCTTCGGTTCCGCCACCTCCCTGGGGCTCGGCGCGCTCCAGATCGGCAGCGGCATGCACGAGGTGGGGTGGCTGGACAGGGCCGGAACCGGACTGCTCGTCAGCATCATCGGCGTGCTGACGGTGTGCTTCATCTTCTCCGCCGTCTCCGGTGTGGAGCGGGGCATCCAGTGGCTCTCCAACACCAACATGGTGCTGGCCGTGGTGCTCGCCCTCTTCGTCTTCGTCGCCGGCCCCACCATCCTGGTCCTGGACCTGATCCCCACGTCACTCGCCTCGTACCTCGGTGAGCTGCCCCAGCTGATCGGCCGCACGGAGGCGGCCACCGGCGGCGGCGACGTCGCCGACTGGCTGAGCAGCTGGACGGTCTTCTACTGGGCCTGGTGGATCTCCTGGACGCCGTTCGTCGGCATGTTCATCGCCCGCATCAGCCGGGGGCGGACGATCCGTCAGTTCGTCGGCGGCGTGATCCTGGTGCCGAGCACGGTGAGCCTGATCTGGTTCGCGGTCTTCGGCGGTACGTCCATGCGCCTGAAGGAGCAGGGAGCTCTCGGGGGCGAGGCGACGCCCGAGGCCCAGCTCTTCGGCGTGCTCCAGGAGTTCCCGATCGCGGGTGTGATGAGCCTGCTCGTGATGATCCTGGTCGGCATCTTCTTCGTCTCCGGAGCCGACGCGGCCTCGATTGTGATGGGCACGCTCTCCCAGAAGGGCACCTTCGAACCCGCGCGGTTCGTCGTGGTCTTCTGGGGCGTGGTGACCGGCGGCGTGGCGGCCGTGATGCTGCTCGTCGGCGAGGGCAAGGGCGACGCGCTCGCGGGCCTGCAACACTTGACGATCCTCGTCGCGGCCCCGTTCGTGCTGGTCATGGTCGGCATGTGCATCTCCCTCATGCGGGACCTCCGCCAGGACCCGCTGATCGTCCGGGGCGAACTCGCCGAGGAGGCCGTGGAGGAGGCGGTGATCGCGGGCCACGAGAAGTACGCGGGCGACTTCGAGATCCGCATCGGCCCGGCCCGCGACGAGGAACCCGGCCGCCGCGAGGGAACGGCGCCGGAGCCGGACCAGGGGCCCGACGAACCTCCCGCTGACCGGTGAGCCCCGGTCCGCCCCCGGGGCCTGCCGGGCCCCCGGGCCCGCCCGGGCCTGCCGATTCCGCCCGGGCCTGCCGGGTCCGCCTGGGCCTGCCGGGTCCGCCTGGGCCTGCCGATTCCGCCTGGGCCTGCCAGGCCTGCCGGGCCTGCCGGGCCTGCCGGGTCCGCCTGGGTCCGCCTGGGCCCGTCGGTCTGCCCGGGCCCGTCGGTCCGCTCGGCCGGTTTCGGTCCGTGTCTGCCCGGGTCGCCGGTCCGCTCGGGTCCGCCGGTCCCCCCAGGCCTGCCGGTCCGCCCGGGTCCGTCGGTCCGCCTGGGTGCGCCGGGTCCGCCCGGGCCTGCCGGGTCCGCCCGGCGCGCCCGGGGCCGGCGCCCCCGCCGCGGCCTCGGCTCGGCCGCCGGCCCGGCCGCATCTCCTCGCCCGCCCGGCCCGCCCCGGCGGGGGCGGCCTCGGGGCGGCTGCCCGGTGCGGGGCGTGGCCGATTAACGCCCCGGGGCCTCCCTCGGCGAGGATGGCGGCATGACCGAGATCCGCACGCCCCGCCTCCTCCTGCGCCGCTGGCACGACGACGACCTCGTCCCCATGGCCGACATCAACGCGGACCCGGAGGTCATGCGCTGGATCGGCGACGGCTCGGTCCGCGACCTGGAGGAGACCGCCGAGGACATCGAGCGGTGGGAGGAGGAGTGGGACGAGGAGGGCTTCGGGCTCTTCGCCGTGGAGCTCCTCGCCTCCGGTGAGCTGATCGGGTTCGCGGGGCTGTCCGTACCCGAGTACCTGCCCGAGGTGCTGCCGGCCGTCGAGATCGTCTGGCGCCTCGGCCGGCCCTTCTGGGGGCAGGGGTACGCCTCCGAAGCCGCCCATGCCGTACTGGAGTTCGCGCTCCAGGACCGTGGCCTCGACCGGGTCGTCAGTATCGCCCGGCTGGGGAACGAAGGCGCCGAGAACATCATGCGCAAGCTCGGCATGGCGCCGGAACGGGAGACGACCCACCCCGTGTACGGCGTCCCGCTGCACGTCCACGCCATCGACCTCACCGAGTACCACGGGTGACCAGCCCCGCCACCTCCTCCGCACAGCCCCACGCGACCGTGACCCCCGCGCCCCCGTGGCCGTAGTTGTGGAGCAGCACCCCGCCGCCGTCCGGCAACGGCTCCGCCGCCAGGCGCACCCCGCCCGACCGCACCGGGCGGAGGCCCACCCGGTGACCCAGCACGCGGGCACGGCCGATCTCGGGGCGGATCCGTGCGCACCGCGCCACGATCGCGGCGGCCGTTCCCGCGTCCGGTCCCGTCCGCCAGTCGCCCTCCTCCGCCGTACCGCCGAGAACCAGCCGCCCCGGCTGCGGGAAGAAGTAGGTCGCCGTGCTCGCCGAGGCGTCCGCCGCGACGAACCACTCCTCCACACCCGGGTTCTCCACCAGGACGAGCTGGCCGCGCACCGGTCGCAGACCGCCGTCCGGTACGAGCTCCCTTGCGCCCAGCCCCGCGCAGTTGACCACCACCGGGGCCGGGACCTCCGCGAAGGTCGACACCGCCCGCGTCTCGACGACGCCGCCCGCCGCCTCCAGCCGGGCCCGCAGCCACGCCAGATGGACCGGCATGTCGACCAGCGGCAGCCGGGCCGCCAGGCCCCGTGACGGCAGCTGCCGCAGCCCCGGCACCTCGCCCGCCCAGGAACCGAGCGACCCCAGTTCGGTCTCCGCGTGGACACCCGCCACCATCCGTACGCCCGTCGCCCCCGGATCGGCGGCCAGCCGCTCGTACACGCGCAGCGACGCCAGGGCCCACGCGCCCACCCGCTCCGCCGGCTCGATGCGGTACGGCCACCACAGCGCGCCCGCCACCGCGGAGGTGGTGTCGCCCGGCGCGTCGCGCGTCCACACCCGTACCCGCAGGCCGTGCCCGGCCAGCGTGACCGCCGTCGTCAGCCCGATGACCCCGCCGCCCACCACGATCACATCACCGCTCATGCCGGGACGGTAGCGGAGACGCCCTGGGCGGGAATACACCCGACATGCCTCCCGAGCACGAGCACGACCCCTTACGTGAACAGGCGCACGCGTACGCGTCCTTCGCCCTCGCGCCCGCGATCAGGCCCGGTGGTGTCCTCACCGACGGCGCGTACCACGTGCACCGCGACTTCCTCGACTTCCTCGTCGACGGCCGCCCGCTCCTGCACCAGCTGTCCGACCTCGACGCCGTGTCCCCGCTCGCCTCCGACGTACCGCCCGCCATCTTCACCGACCATGTGCGCCGCCTGCTGCTGGACGCCGAAGCGCCGCTGCCCGGCGGGCGGTACGTCATCTACGGCTGCCCCGAGTGCGAGAACCTCGCATGCGGTGCCGTCACGGCCGTGATCGAGCGCGACGGCGACGACGTCGTCTGGCGCGACTTCGCCTGGCAGACGGACGAGTCCGCCGACCTGGACCTCAACGGCTACCACGGGATAGGCCCGTTCCGCTTCCGCGGCGACCAGTACCGCGCCGAACTGGAACGCCTGCTCCCGAGCGCCGCCCCCGCCCGCCGCCGCGTCCTGCTGATCGGCGCCCGCGTCGCCGTCCTCGCCCGGCTCGCCGCCGCGCTGCGCACCATCGGCATCGGTGCCGACATCGCCGAGGACACCGTCGCCGTACCGCCCGAGGAGCTGCGGGCGTACGGCGCGGTGGCGTTCGGCCGGGAGATCGGGGAGGAGCGGCGTAGGGCCGTGAAGGAGGCGTTCGCCCGGGCGGGCGCGGACGTGGCGTACGTCGACGGGCTCGCGCCCATCGTCCCGCTGCTCGTCGCGCAGATCGAGCACGCCCTCGACCGCAGCCCGCTGGAGCGGCGGCGCCTGATCCGGCTGGCCGCGGCCGGCGGCGAGGCGACCGTGGAGGTCACCTCCACCTGCCGCGTCCAGCTCGTTGCGTACCGCCTGGACCGGCTCCGCCGCACCCGCGCGCATGAGCAGTTCGACGGGTTGCTGGAGCCGGGCCGGCACCGAATTCCCCTGGACACCCGAGTGGTCGAGGGGCGATCCTTCCTCGTGGCACGCACCATGGGGGGCGTGCTGGTCGCACCGACGATGGCCCCGGCGAGCCGCGAATCGCCGTCACGATGACACCGACGAACCGGAGGCCCGCCTCCCCGCGCCGATGAGCGCCCGCAGGACCGGACCCGCACGCGGAACCTGACCCGGAGCCGGCCGCGCGCGCATGCCTGCTGGGACCGCCCTGTCAGGCGGCGTGAGCGCGGTGCGCATCGTGGGCGTCGATCCTCGGCCATGTACAGCGGGCGAGGCCCTGAACCTGCTCGACGCGTGCGTCGAGATCCCGATGACCGGGACCGGCGCCGGCCTGAACGCCGCCGTCGCCGCGTCCCTCGCCCTCTACAAGCTCGCCGGTCTCGTCTGACCAGGCCCCCGATAGGATCGACCCCCTGATGACTGCAACCCTCGTCGCCAAGGACCTCGCCGCCGGCCACGGCGAACGTTCCCTCTTCTCCGGCCTCGACCTCGTCGTCGCGCCCGGTGACGTGATCGGCCTCGTCGGCGTCAACGGCGCCGGCAAGTCGACCCTGCTGCGGCTCCTCGCCGGGCTCGACACCCCCGAGCACGGGGAGCTGCGCCTGTCGCCGCCCGCCGCCACCGTCGGCCACCTCCCGCAGGAGCCGGAGCGCCGCGCGGGGGAGACCGTGCGCGACTTCCTCGCCCGCCGCACCGGTGTCGCCGCCGCCCAGGCCGCGATGGACGAGGCGACCCAGGGCCTGGTCGACGGCACGCCCGGCGCCGACGACGCGTACGCCACCGCTCTGGAGCGCTGGCTGAACCTCGGCGGCGCCGATCTGGACGAGCGCGCCGAGGAGGTGGCCGTCTCCCTCGGCCTGACCGTCGGGCTCGACCGGCCGATGACGTCCCTCTCCGGCGGCCAGGCCGCCCGCGCGGGTCTCGCCTCGCTGCTGCTGTCCCGTTACGACGTGTTCCTGCTGGACGAGCCGACCAACGACCTCGACCTGGACGGCCTGGAGCGCCTGGAACGCTTCGTGCAGGGCCTGCGCGCCGGGACGGTCGTCATCAGCCACGACCGTGAGTTCCTCGCCCGTACCGTCACCAAGGTCCTCGAACTCGACCTCGCCCAGCAGCAGATCCGGCTCTATGGAGGCGGCTACGAGGCGTATCTGGAGGAGCGGGAAACCGCCCGCCGGCACGCCCGCGAGGAGTTCGAGGAGTACGCCGACAAGAAGGCGGCCCTCGAGGGCCGCGCCCAGATGCAGCGCTCGTGGATGGACAAGGGCGTCAAGAACGCCCGCCGCAAGGCGGGCAACGACAACGACAAGATCGGCCGCAAGTTCCGCAGCGAGGCGAGCGAGAAGCAGGCCGCCAAGGCCCGGCAGACCCAGCGCATGATCGAGCGCCTGGACACCGTCGAGGAGCCCCGCAAGGAGTGGGAGCTGCGGATGGAGATCGCCGCCGCCCCCCGCTCCGGCGCGGTCGTGGCGACGCTGCGCGAGGCCGAGGCCGCCAGGGGAGGCTTCCGCTTCGGCCCGGCCTCGCTCCAGATCGACTGGGCCGACCGGGTCGCCATCACCGGCGCCAACGGCGCGGGCAAGTCGACGCTGCTGGCCGCCCTCCTCGGCCGCCTCCCGCTCGACGCGGGCCACGCCTCACTCGGCTCGGGCGTCGTCGTCGGGGAGGTCGACCAGGCGCGCAAGCTGTTCCACGGGCAGGAGTCCCTGTTGGACGCGTTCTGCGCGGCCGTACCGGACACCGAGCCGGCCGACGTACGGACCCTGCTGGCCAAGTTCGGCCTCAAGGCCCACCATGTGATGCGCCCCGCGACGTCCCTCTCGCCGGGCGAACGCACCCGTGCCGCCCTCGCCCTGCTCCAGGGCCGTGGCGTGAACCTGCTGGTCCTGGACGAGCCGACCAACCACCTGGACCTGCCGGCCATCGAGCAGCTGGAGTCGGCCCTCGATTCGTACACGGGCACCCTGCTCCTGGTCACCCACGACCGGCGCATGCTGGACGCGGTCCGCACGACCCGGCGTATCGAGGTCGCGGACGGCAAGGTCACCGAGCACTGACCGGTTCCGGGGACCGCCCCCCGGAACCGGCCCGTCACCTCGGTAGCCTCACCGGCGGCCCTTCGCGCCGCCTCCGCCCCCGCCGCCCAGCAGGCCGGCCTTGCGCAGCGCGTCCGCCATGGCGCTGTTCGCGGGCGCGGGGGCCTGGGACGGGCGGCCACCGCCCTTCCCGGCACCACCGCCGCCACCGCGCCGGTCACCCGTACCGCCACCGCGCCGGTCACCACGGCCGCCACCGCCCCCGGCACCGCCGCCGCCCTGCCGCTGCTGCGGCGGACGGCCGCCCCGCTCACGCTTCGGCGACGCCGTGTCCGTACCGGCGGACGTCTCGTCGTCCAGCCGCAGCGTGAGCGAGATCCGCTTGCGCGGAATGTCGACGTCCAGGACCTTGACCTTCACCACGTCACCCGGCTTGACCACTTCGCGCGGGTCCTTGACGAAGTTCCGGGACATCGCCGACACGTGCACGAGGCCGTCCTGGTGCACACCGACGTCCACGAAGGCGCCGAACGCGGCCGCGTTCGTGACGACGCCCTCCAGCACCATCCCCGGCTCCAGGTCGCCGATCTTCTCGACGCCCTCCTTGAAGGTGGCCGTCTTGAACGCGGGCCTGGGGTCGCGCCCCGGCTTCTCCAGCTCCCGCAGGATGTCCGTGACCGTCGGCAGACCGAACGTCTCGTCCACGAAGTCGTCCGCCCGCAGCGACCGCAGCACCGAGGTGTTGCCGATCAGCGACGCGACCTCGCCGCCCGTCGTCTTCACCATCCGCCGCACCACCGGGTACGCCTCGGGGTGCACGCTGGACGCGTCCAGCGGGTCGTCGCCGCCCCGGATCCGCAGGAAGCCCGCGCACTGCTCGTACGCCTTGGGGCCGAGGCGCGGCACCTCCTTGAGTGCCTTGCGCGACCGGAAGGGGCCGTTGGCGTCCCGATACGAGACGATGTTCTCGGCGAGGCCCGCGCCGATGCCCGACACGCGCGAAAGGAGCGGCGCGGAGGCGGTGTTGACGTCGACGCCGACACCGTTCACACAGTCCTCGACGACCGCGTCCAGGGACCGCGACAGCTTCACCTCGGACAGGTCGTGCTGGTACTGGCCTACGCCGATCGACTTCGGGTCGATCTTCACCAGCTCCGCGAGCGGGTCCTGGAGCCGGCGCGCGATCGAGACCGCGCCGCGCAGGGAGACGTCCAGCTCCGGCAGCTCCTGGGAGGCGAACGCGGACGCGGAGTACACCGACGCGCCCGCCTCCGACACCATGACCTTGGTGAGCTTCAGCTCCGGGTGCCTGGCGATCAGTTCAGCCGCGAGCTTGTCCGTCTCGCGGGAGGCCGTGCCGTTGCCGATGGCGACCAGCTCGACCGCGTGCTCCTTCGCGAGCCGTGCCAGGGTCGCCAGCGACTGGTCCCACTTGTTGGCCGGTACGTGCGGGTAGATCGTGTCGGTGGCGACGACCTTGCCGGTCGCGTCCACGACGGCGACCTTCACGCCCGTACGGAAACCGGGGTCGAGCCCGAGGGTCGCCCGCGTCCCGGCGGGCGCCGCCAGCAGCAGGTCGCGCAGGTTCGCGGCGAAGACCCGTACCGACTCGTCCTCCGCCGCCGTCCGCAGCCGCAGCCGCAGGTCGATGCCCAGGTGGACGAGGATCCGGGTGCGCCACGCCCACCGCACCGTCTCGCCGAGCCACTTGTCGCCGGGGCGGCCCTGCTGGGAGATCCCGAACCGGGAGGCGATGATCCCCTCGTACGACGAGGGGCCGTCGACGGGCTCCTCGGGCTCCAGGGTCAGGTCGAGGACCTCCTCCTTCTCGCCGCGCAGCATCGCCAGCACCCGGTGCGAGGGCAGCTCGGTGAACGGCTCGGCGAAGTCGAAGTAGTCGGCGAACTTCGCGCCCGCCTCCTCCTTGCCCTCCCGCACCTTCGCGGCCAGCCGGCCCCGCGTCCACATCCGCTCGCGCAGCTCGCCGATCAGGTCGGCGTCCTCCGAGAACCGCTCGGTGAGGATGGCGCGGGCCCCCTCCAGCGCGGCGGCCGGGTCCGCGACGCCCTTGCCGGCGTCGACGAACGCGGCGGCCGCGGCGAGTGGCTCCACCGACGGGTCGCCGAGCAGCCCGTCGGCCAGCGGCTCCAGACCGGCCTCGCGGGCGATCTGCGCCTTGGTGCGCCGCTTCGGCTTGAACGGCAGGTAGATGTCCTCCAGCCGCGCCTTGGTGTCGGCGGCGAGGATCCGCGCTTCCAGCTCCTCGGTGAGCTTGCCCTGCTCGCGTACGGAGTCGAGGATGGCGGCCCGCCGGTCCTCCAGCTCCCGCAGGTAGCGCAGCCGCTCCTCGAGCGTGCGCAGCTGCGCGTCGTCGAGCATCTCGGTCGCTTCCTTGCGGTAGCGCGCGATGAACGGCACGGTCGACCCGCCGTCGAGCAGCTCGACGGCCGCCTTCACCTGCCGCTCGCGTACGCCGAGCTCCTCGGCGATCCTGCCTTCGATGGACGTCGTCACGGTGTCCCGACTCGCCTTCTCGTGCCTGCCAGCTTGAGGTTGCATTCTGCCGGGTCACCGTGCGACGTGTCCGCCTGCCCCGTCGTCAGGCGCGGCGCGCCCTGCCCCCGCCCCGCGAGGCCCCGCCGAACAGCCGCGCCAGCAGCCGGAAGGGCAGGGTGACGACGGTGGCGACGGCCGAGCCGATCATGCGGAAGAAGTCGGCGATGGTACGCAAGGGGCACCTCCATGTGCTGTCGGTTGCCCCCTGCGGGTTGCCGCCGCGTATACAGCGAAACGTATACAGCGAAACGTAGACAGCGAACGTATACGGCGAAACGTTCCGCCCTGAACCTCAGCCCTTGCCGGCCAGGTCCTGCGGGAACGCCCCCGCCGCCACGGCCGCGCCCAGGAAGCCCCGCCCCAGCTCGGTGAGCCGCTCGACGTCCGCCGCGCCGAGGTGCTCGTACGGAGCGGCGTCCAGGCGGTCCGTACGGTCCTCCAGCTCGGCGCGCAGGGCGGAGCCCGCACTCGTCAGCTCGCCGGCCTCGTCCATGAGGCCGCGCCCGCGCAGTCGCTCGGCCGCCGCGTCCCAGTCGGCGCGCTGCCAGCCGCGTGTGGCGAGGATCCAGCGGGGCGCCATGCCCTTGCCGGTCGCCGTGTGGCTGACGAGCGCCTCCAGCGGGTCGAGTTCCGCGGCCAGCAGCGCGACCAGGTGGGCGTCGCCCCGGTGCTCGCGCAGCAGCGTCGCGGCGTGCCAGTACGCCAGGTGCGGCGCCTCGGGCACCGGGAGGTCGGCGTGGGCGGCGTACAGCGGCCGGGCGTGCCGGGTGCACGCCTCGGTGGCGCGCAGCGCGAGCCGTGCGGCCTCCGCCATCTCCGCCGACTCGACCGCCGCGTCGCCGAGCAGCCGCCGCAGGGTGGCGTCGGCCGCCCGCAGCCGCGCCGCGAGCACCGCCTCGGGGGAGGCGGTGTCCCAGACGGCCGGCAGGTGCCGGGCGACGAGCTCGTGGTTGAAGTTGTAGAACGCCGCCGTGACGACCCCCGGGCCGACCGCTCCCATGGCGGCGGCCCGCCCGGCGAAGTACGCGGCGCTGGAGTCCGTGACCCCGAGCGCCGCCAGCTCCTTGGCGAAGTCGGGCGAGAAGTAGACCGTCGAGTGGAGCGGGTTCAGGGCGTTGTGGCAGCGCCGGCCGGCGCGCGGCGGGAGAGTCGTCATGCCAAGCAGGTTACCGACTGGTTGGTACGCCGCCAGGGGCCGGACCCCGGATGGCCGGAAAGGTGGGGCTTTCGTCATTGCGGCCATCCAGCGTGCCCCCAAGGATGAAGGGCATGACGCAGCGACCCGTACTCGTCGTCCTCTTCGACGGCGTACAGAGCCTGGACGTCACCGGGCCGGTGGAGGTTTTCGCCGGGGCGGACCACGTCGCCGGACGCCCCACGCCCTACCCGATCCGCACCGCCTCGCTCGACGGAGCGCCCGTCCGCACCCAGAGCGGCCTGCGCCTGGCCGCCGACGGCCCGCTGGCCGACGCGCCGCGGCCGCACACGCTCCTCGTCCCCGGCGGCGACGGCACCCGGGACCCCGACCCGCGCCTGATCGACTGGCTGCGCGGCCAGGCCCCGTACGCCGAACGCCTGGTCTCCGTCTGCACCGGCTCCGTCCTCCTCGCCGAGGCCGGCCTGCTGGACGGCCGCCGCGTGACCACGCACTGGGCGTTCTGCGACCACCTCGCCCGCACCCACCCGGAGGTGGACGTCGATCCGGACCCGATCTTCGTACGGGACGGGAACCTCGCCACCTCCGCGGGCGTCACCGCGGGCATCGACCTGGCCCTGGCCCTGGTCGAGGAGGACCTCGGCCGTGACGTGGCGCTCACCATCGCCCGCCACCTCGTGGTCTTCCTCCGCCGCCCGGGCAACCAGGCCCAGTTCAGCGCCCAGCTCGCCGCCCAGACCGCGCGCCGCGAACCGCTGCGCGAGGTCCAGCAGTTCATCACCGAGCACCCTGCCGCCGACCTGTCCGTCGAGGCCCTGGCCGCCCGCGCCCGCCTTTCACCGCGCCACTTCGCCCGCGCCTTCCGGACGGAGACCGGCACGACACCCGGCCGCTACGTCGAGCGCGTCCGCCTCGAACACGCCCGCCGCCTCCTGGAGGACACCGGCAGCGGCGTCCACGAGGTCGCCCGGGCGTGCGGCTACGGCACGCCCGAGGCGATGCGCCGTGCCTTCGTCAAGGCGCTCGGAACCCCGCCCGCCGAATACCGGCGCCGCTTCCACGCACCACCCGTACCCACCCACGGAGAGCACTGAAAGGACACCGGTCCGCATGCAGATCGCCATCCTCCTGTACCCCGGCTTCACCACCCTCGACGCCGTCGGCCCCTTCGAGATCATCAGCCGCCTGCCCGACGCCGAAACCGTGTTCGTCGCCAAGCGGTCCGGCCCCGTCCGCAACGACCAGGGCAACCTCGCCCTCGTCGCCGACCGCACCCTCGCCGAGGTGCCGAGCCCCGGCATCGTCCTCGTCCCGGGCACCGGCGACCCGGGACCGGTCATGCGTGACGAGGAGACCCTCGACTGGCTCCGCACGGCGGACGCCACCAGCACCTGGACCACCTCGGTGTGCACCGGCTCGCTGATCCTGGCCGCCGCGGGCCTCCTCAAGGGCCGCCGCGCCACCACCCACTGGCTCGCGCTGGACGGCCTGAAGGAGCACGGAGCCGACCCGACGGGGGAGCGGGTCGTCTTCGACGGCAAGTACGTCACGGCGGCCGGCGTCTCGGCCGGCATCGACATGGGCCTGCACCTGGTCGGCCGCATCGCGGGCGACCGGCACGCCCAGACCGTCCAGCTCATCACCGAGTACGACCCGCAGCCCCCGTACGACGCGGGCTCCCCGGCCAAGGCCCCGGCCGACATCGTCGCGTTCTGGCGCGATCAGGCCGCCTGAGCGGCCTTCGGCAGCCCCGCCCGTTCCATGAGCACGTGCATCGTGGTCTCGGGCAGGGCGGGGCTCCCGGCCGCCGCCTCCGCACCACCGACACCACCGCCGCGTGCGCTGCTCCGCGGTGAGGTGGATGTGCTCCGACACCTCACGGCGGGTCCTCGGATCCGGATGGCGGGCCCAGGCCTCGATCACCGCGGCCGGCAGCGGGCGGAAGCGCAGCTTGAAGGGCAACCGCACCGCCGGGGCCATGCCCAGCAGCCGCACCAGCACCGACGCGGGCGCGGCAGGATTCTCGGAGAGCCCGTGCAGCCAGTGGCCGCCCAGCGCCGCCGACGTCACCTCACACCCCGTACGTGAAGCGCGGCGACCGCCGCTCCAGGAAGGCGGCGACGCCTTCCTCCCGCTCGCCGCTGCCGCGCGCCTGCTCCGCCCAGTACGCGTCCCGGTCGGTGCGCCCCGCGGCGAACTCCTTGGCCGCCGCCTGGGTCAGCAGCGAGCGGGAGGCGAGGACACGGGTGAACTCCGCGACCCGCTTGCCCAGTTCCCCCGCCGGCAGCACCTCGTCCACCAGCCCGGTGCGCAGCGCCCGCTCCGTATCGATCAACTCACCGGAGAACAGCAGGTACTTCGCGGTGGGCGGGCCCACCAGCGACACCAGCCGCCGGGTGGAGGAGGCCGGGTAGACGATGCCGAGCTTCGCCGGCGTGATGCCGAAGTGCGCGCCCTCCTCGGCGAACCGCAGATCACAGGCGGCCGCCAGCTGGCTGCCGCCGCCCACGCAGTAGCCGCGCACGGCGGCGAGCGTCGGCTTGGGGAAGGCGGCCAGCGCCTCCTCGGCGCGCACGGCGAGCGGCTGCTGCTCGTCGCCCGGCTCGCGCAGCGACGAGATGTCGGCCCCGGCGCAGAAGGTCGCCCCCGCGCCGGTGAGCACCAGCGCCCGGACCTCCCGGTCGGCGGCCAGCGCGGCGAGCAGCTCCGGCAGTGCACGCCACATGGCCGCCGTCATGGCGTTGCGCTTGGCGGGGTTGCTGATGACGACGGTGGCGACACCGTCCACGACGGACTGCTCCAGCTGCGGCTGCTCCATGCGCCGGATGCTATCCGTCAGAAGGCGGCCCGGAACGGTCGAGCCCACGACGTTGTTGTATGCGTACGGTCAGAAATCGCCGAATAGCTGTTGACTTCTGGTCAGTAACCCGGACCGGTTGCCCGCTGTACCAACACTCGATGACGTGGCGACAATGGAGCACGAGGGCGGAAACCGGACAATGGAGAGCCGCGGGAGCGACCCGGCCCGGCCGCCCTCGTACGAAGGGGTCTGGCGGTTCACCGCTCCCGCGGTCGATGTCTCCGTACCGCAGGCCAGACGTGCCGTACGGGATCTGCTGAAACGTCAAGGCGTGCCGGCTCACGACGACGTCGTCCACGCCCTGCTGCTGATCGTCTCCGAGCTGGTGACCAACGCCGTGCGGCACGCGGCCCTGCTCTCGCCCGAGCTGGCCGTCGAGGTCGCGATCGGCGCGGAGTGGATCCGGGTGTCGGTGGAGGACAGCCACCCGTACCGCCCCAAGGCGCTGGAGGCGGACTACGGCCGGACGGGCGGGCGCGGTCTGCTGCTCGTACGGGAGGTCACGAAGGAGGCGGGAGGGGAGTGCGACGTGGAGCACACCCCGAGCGGCGGCAAGATCATCTGGGCCGCCCTGCCACTGAGACCCGCGGCGCCGCCCGTGCCGCCCGGACTGCCAGGGCCGGTCGGAGTGCCCGTGCCGTCCGGACCGCCAGGGACGTCCGGTCCGTCCGGTCCTTCGGGGCCCGAGAGACCGGACCGACCGAACCGACCGAACCGACCGGACCGACCGAACCGACCGGACCGACCGGACCGGCCGAACGGACCGGACGGGCCGACCGTCACCAGCCTCCGGTCTCCCCTGTCAGCTCCTTGATCGCCGGACGCGCCGCGTCCAGCACCGTCATGAACCACGCGGAGAACGGATCCGCGGCGTGCCGCTCGGTCAGCTCACGCGCCGTCACGAACGCCGTTTCCTCCACCTCCGCCGGATCCGGCCGCAGTCGAGCCTGCACCATCCCCACGAAGAGGTGGTTGTACTCCTGCTCGACCAGCCCCGACGCGGGGTCCGGGTGGTTGTAGCGGACCGTGCCCGCCTCGGCGAGCAGCGACGGCGACACCCCGAGCTCCTCGTGGACGCGCCGGGCGGCCGCCGCGAACGGCGCCTCTCCCGGATAGGGATGCCCGCAGCACGTGTTCGACCAGACACCGGGGGAGTGGTACTTCCCCAGCGCCCGCCGCTGCAGCAGCAGCCGCCCCTCCTCGTCGAAGAGGAACACCGAGAACGCCCGGTGCAGTTGCCCGGGCGCCTGGTGGGCAGCCAGCTTCTCCGCGGTGCCGATGGTGGTGCCGTTCTCGTCGACCAGTTCGAGCATGATCGACGGCTGCGTTCCGTTCGACGCGGGCGACCCGTTGTTCGCCGCGGTGGCTGGTGTGGTCGGCATAACCATCCTTCGCTTCGGTTCTCGGCCCTGTGGGGCATGCCTCAGTCTGCCGTACAAAAGCCGCTTGTCGGCACACGACGACCCGCCCCCGTCATGCCGGATCAGACACCGAACGCCGCTGGGTAATGGATCGTGCCCACCGGCACTTTCCCGCAACCATCCAGGTCGAGCGCCATCATGGCCCCGTCCGGCACGTCGAAGGACGGCCTGATCCCGTACCGCGAAGCAGGCACGAAACCGAACCTCGGGTAGTACTCCGGATGACCGAGCACCAGGACCAGCCGCTCCCCGCTCAGCCGCGCCGCGTCCAGCACCGCACGGACCACCGCCTGCCCGGCGCCCTGCCGCTGGTACGCGGGCGCCACCGCGACCGGCGCCAGGGCGGCGGCCGGCACCCCGCCGACCCGGCATCGGGTGATCAGCGCGTACGCGGCGACCGTGCCGTCCGGCCCCTCGGCGACGTACGACAGGCCCGGCAGCCACGCGGACGGGTCCTGGCGGAGCCGGTCGACCAGCTCGGCCTCCGCCTCCGTCCCGAACGCGGCGGCGTTGACCGCCCGTACGGCCGCGACGTCCGCGTCCGTCTCCGGCCGGGTACGCCAGCGGGGGTCGGCCGGGCGCAGCACGAAGCCGGTGCAGCCGTACTCCGTGCCGTGCTCGCGGCGCATGGCGATCTCCGCGCGGGTCGCGGCGAGCGCCTCGGCCATGCCGGGCGCCGCCGGGTCGGCCGCGTCGGCCCGCTCGCCGAGCGGCCCGTAGTACTCGTCCCAGTCGCTCTCGGGCTGGGGATACGTCCCGAGCACGTGGTACCCGGCCGCGACGGCCGCCGCGGTGTTCTCGGCGGTGGTACGCAGCGCGTAGTGCCTGTCCCAGAAGGCCCGTGCCTCGGCGCTCGGCTCGTCGGCCGTCCACCCGCACTCGGTGACGACCAGCGTCCCGCCGGGGGAGAGCAGCCGGCGCCAGGAACGCAGCGCGCGGTCGAAGCCGATCGAGTACGCCGAGCTCTCCGCCCAGACCAGGTCGAACGACCCGTCGGCGTACGGCAGCGCGGCCATGTCGGCCCGGACGGTACGGACGGAGCCCGCGAGCCCCCGGGCATCGGCGGCCCGCCGCAGCTCGGCCAGGAACGGCTCGTGCAGGTCGACGGCCGTGACGTCCGCACCGCCGCCGGTGCCGGCCTCTTCGGCCAGCAGCAGCGCGGACCGGCCGGGGCCGCAGCCCAGGTCGAGCACGCGCGGGTGCGGCGGCAGCGGACCGGCGAGGGAGAGGAGCCGGCGCGTGGTGTCACCGGAACCGGGGCCCTGCCGCGGAAGACCGTGGTGCAGGGCGAAGAAAGCGTCGTACTCAGCGTTGTCGGACAACGTGGGAAACCCTTTGATGTGAGCGGGCCCCGGCCGACGTGTACGTGACGAGACGTACGGGATCAGGTCAGCCGAGAACCCGGAAGCCGGAGGCGAAGCTGGACCGGGCGCTGCACTGGGCAGCCGTCACCGCGGCGGTCATCAACCTCAGCTCCTCTCACAGGTACGACTTTCGATCACCCACCCTAACAGCGGTCAGTGACAGAGCTTCGCCTCGTGCGCGGCATGGCCGCTCGGCTCCAGCTGGAACGTGCAGTGCTCGACGTCGAAGTGGTCGCCCAGGCACCCCTGGAGCTCGTGCAGCAGCTTCTCGTGCCCCACCGAGTCGAGCGCCTCCTGGTGCACCACCACATGCGCCGACAGCACCGGCATCCCGGACGTGATGGTCCACGCGTGCAGGTCATGGACGTCCAGCACACCCGGCAGCTCGAGTATGTGCGCCCGTACCTCCGCCATGTCCACGCCCTTGGGGGCCGCCTCCAGCAGCACGTCGAGCGTCTCGCGCAGCAGCTTCAGCGTGCGCGGGACGATCATCAGGCCGATCACCAGGGACGCGATCGGGTCGGCCGCCTGCCAGCCGGTCGCCAGGATGATCCCGGCCGAGACCAGCACCGTCACCGAGCCCAGCGCGTCCGCGAGCACCTCCAGGTACGCGCCGCGCACGTTCAGGCTCTCCTTCTGCCCCCGTACGAGGAGGGACAGCGACACCATGTTGGCGACCAGGCCGAACAGGGCGAACGCGATCGCCACCCCGCCCTTCGTCTCGGCCGGCGTGATGAACCGCTGCACCGCCTCGAACAGCAGGTAGCCGCCCACGCCGAGCAGCAGCAGACAGTTCGCCAGCGCGGCCAGGATCTCCGCCCGTGCGAACCCGAACGTACGCCTCTGGTCGGCCGGGCGGCCGGCGAAGTGGATGGCCAGCAGCGCCATGGCGAGACCGACGGCATCGGTCGCCATGTGCGCGGCGTCCGCGATCAGCGCGAGCGAGTCGGCGATGACGCCGCCGACGATCTCGGCCACCATGACCGCGAGGGTGATCGTGAGCGCGATCCGCAGCCGTCCCTTGTACGCGGCGGCCGCGGTCCCCGTGGGCGGCGGCCCGCCGTGCGTGTGCCCGTGATCGTGCCCTGCCCCCATGGACGGCCTCCCGTTGATCGACGACAACGGCCAGTGAACTACGGGTGGGGGGTATCCGCAAGCCGGTACTGAACACCGTTGTCATGTGCCCTGACCTGCGGTGATGTCCTCCTGGTCAGGGCGGCGCGATCGCCCTGGCCGCGCCGCCCGGCCGCCGCCCCCGCCTGCCCGCTCCCGCCAGGGCCGGGCCACCTGGGCGCCGCGTCCTGGCGGCCGGCCCGTGCGGTCGCCCACCCGCGGTTTGTGGGGTGAGGTGCCCATCGACGATGATGATCGCGTCCTGGCGGAAGGCCGCCGGATGCCGGGAAACCTCAATGAACTTCCGCTTCCGTTCATCCGATAGCCTCTGCCGACGTGCCGCCGCCCGTGACCGGGCCGAGCCGCCGTGCACCAGCCCTGTTCAGCTCCAAGGAGTGAGTTCGTCTGTCGACCGCCATCCTCACCGGTCCGCCGGTACCCGGATCGCCGCTCGAGGGCGATCTGCGGTCGCTGGGCTTCGACGTCCGGTACGCCGCCGACGAGCGGGAGACCGCCGCACTGCTCGCCGCCGTCCCGGCCGCCGAGCGCGTCGCGGTCGTCGACCCGCGCTTCGTGGGCCACGTCCACGCACTGCGCCTCGCCCTGACAGACCCCCGCTTCCCGGCCGCCACGGCCCCCGGCGCCCTCACGGCCGGGCCGGAGGCCCGCCCCGCCCTGACCGGCGCGCTGACGTCCGTGACGTCGGCCACCGCCGAGCCCGCGCCCGCCTCGGGTACCGCCGCCCCGCCGGCGCGCCCCGACGCGCTGACGTCCGTGACCCCGGCGAACGACGCCACCGGGCCGGCCGCCACCGCCTCGGCACCCGGTACCACCCGGAACGCCACGGACCCCGCTGCCCGGCGTGCCCCCGACCCGTCCGGCACCGCCCCGGCGGCCGACGCCGGCACCGTCACGGCCGGCGTGCCGCAGGCGCAGGCCCCCCGGACCGCCGCCGGTGCCGCCGCCGAGCAGGCCGGACGCCCCGACCGGGGCGTCGTCACCCTGGCCGACCGGCTCGCCGAGGCCCTGGAGGCCGACGGGGTCCAGGTGCACCGGCCCGAGCTCGGGTCGCTCGTCGCCGCCGTACCCGTCGATCCGCAGAGCCGCAAGGAGACCCGGGACGCCGTCGCGGCCGTCGACGACGAGGCCGTACGCCTCCGCTCCGCCGTGAAGGCGCGTGACGGTTTCTTCACCACCTTCTTCATCAGCCCCTACTCGCGCTACATCGCCCGCTGGTGCGCCCGCCGGGGCCTCACCCCCAACCAGGTCACCACCGCCTCCCTCCTCACCGCGCTCGTCGCGGCCGGATGCGCGGCGACCGGCACCCGCGGCGGGTACGTCGCCGCCGGGCTGCTGCTCCTCTTCTCCTTCGTCCTGGACTGCACCGACGGGCAGCTCGCCCGCTACTCGCTGCAGTACTCGACGATGGGCGCCTGGCTGGACGCGACCTTCGACCGCGCCAAGGAGTACGCCTACTACGCGGGCCTCGCCCTCGGCGCCGCGCGCGGCGGGGACGACGTATGGGCACTGGCGCTCGGCGCGATGGTCCTGCAGACCTGCCGTCACGTCGTGGACTTCTCCTTCAACGAGGCCAACCACGACGCCACCGCCAACACCAGTCCCACCGCCGCCCTCTCCGACAAGCTCGACGCCAAGGGCTGGACGGTCTGGGTGCGCCGGATGATAGTCCTGCCCATCGGCGAACGCTGGGCCATGATCGCCGTCCTCACGGCGGTCGCCACCCCCCGCGTCGTCTTCTGGGCCCTGCTCGTCGGCTGCGCTTTCGCCGCCTGCTACACCACCGCCGGCCGCCTCCTGCGGTCCCTCACCCGCAAGGCCCGCCGTACCGACCGGGCCGCCCAGGCCCTCGCCGACCTCGCCGACTCCGGTCCGCTCGCCGAGCTGGTCGCCATGGCCGTCCGGCGCCGCGCCTTCCCCCCCGCCCGCACCAGGGTCGTCATCGCCTTCGCCGGAGCCGCCTGGCTCCTCCTCGGCGTCTGCCTCGCGCCCATGGGCAGCGCCATCGTCATCGGGGCGGTCCTCTACGTCCTCACCTCCGGCACCGCCGTCGCCCACTCCCTCAAGGGCGCCCTCGACTGGCTGGTCCCGCCCGTCTTCCGGGCCGCCGAGTACGTCACGATCCTGGTCCTGGCCGCCCGCTCCGAGGCCCCGGGAGCGCTTCCGGCCGCATTCGGCCTGGTGGCGGCCGTCGCCTACCATCACTACGACACGGTCTACCGCATCCGCGGCGGCACCGGCGCGCCGCCCGCGTGGCTGGTGCGGACGATCGGCGGACACGAGGGCCGCACGCTGGTGGTGGCGGTCCTCGCCACGGCCCTGGCGGCCGGGAGCCACTTCACCCTCGCGCTCACCGCCCTCGCGGTGGCCGTCGCGCTGGTCGTGCTCGTGGAGTCCATCCGCTTCTGGGTGTCCTCCGGAGCACCCGCAGTACATGACGAAGGAGAACCCGCATGATCGGCCTCGTACTCGCAGCCGGTGCCGGACGGCGTCTGCGCCCCTACACCGACACGCTCCCGAAGGCCCTCGTGCCGGTGGACGGGGACACCACGGTCCTCGACCTGACCCTCGCCAACTTCGCCGCGGTCGGTCTCACCGAGGCCGCCGTCGTCGTCGGCTACCGCAAGGAAGCGGTCTACGCGCGCAAGGCCGAGCTGGAGGCCACGTACGGCCTGAAGCTCACCCTCATCGACAACGACAAGGCCGAGGAGTGGAACAACGCCTACTCCCTGTGGTGCGCCCGTGAGGTCCTGAAGCAGGGCGTCATCCTCGCCAACGGCGACACCGTGCACCCGGTCTCCGTCGAGAAGACCCTCCTCGCCGCCCGCGGGAACGGCCAGAAGATCATCCTCGCCCTCGACACGGTGAAGAACCTCGCCGACGAGGAGATGAAGGTCATCACCGCCGACGGCCAGGGCGTGCGCCGCATCACCAAGCTGATGGACCCCGCCACCGCCACCGGCGAGTACATCGGCGTCACCCTCATCGAGCCCGAGGCCGCCGAGGACCTCGCCGACGCGCTGAAGACCACCTTCGAGCGCGACCCCGACCTCTACTACGAGGACGGCTACCAGGAGCTGGTGGACCGGGGCTTCCAGATCGACGTGACGCCCATCGGCGACGTCAAGTGGGTCGAGATCGACAACCACGACGACCTCGCGAAGGGCCGTGAGATCGCGTGCCTGTACTGACCCGCCTCATCCCCTCGCCCGTCGTCGTCGACATCTCTTGCGGGGCGATGGACGGCCTGGCCGGCCTCCTGGTCGACCAGCGGATCTCCGCCTCCGGCAAGCTCGCCATGGCGATCAGCAACGGCTCCGGCCAGGCCCTGCGCGAGAAGCTCGCGCCGCTGCTGCCGGACGCCGACTGGTACGCCGTGGAGGACGGCAGCATCGACTCCGCCGTCCGCCTCGCCGACGCCATAAAGGGCAAGCGGTACGACGCCGTGGTCGGCCTCGGCGGCGGCAAGATCATCGACGTGGCGAAGTACGCCGCGGCGCGGGTCGGCGTCCCCATGGTCTCCGTGGCGACGAACCTCTCGCACGACGGCATCTGCTCGCCGGTCTCCACCCTTGACAACGACAACGGCCGCGGTTCCTACGGCGTCCCCTCGCCGATCGCCATGGTCATCGACCTCGATGTGATCCGGGAAGCCCCGGCGCGGTTCGTCCGTTCCGGCATCGGCGACGCGATCTCCAACATCTCGGCGATCGCGGACTGGGAGCTGTCCCACCGGCGCACCGGCGAGCAGGTCGACGGCCTGGCTGCCGCCATGGCCCGTACGGCGGGCGAGTCCGTGCTGCGCCACCCCGGGACCGTCGCCGACGACGAGTTCCTGATCGTGCTGGCGGAGTCCCTCGTCCTGACCGGCATCGCCATGTCGATCAGCGGCGATACCCGGCCCGCCTCGGGCGCCTGCCACGAGATCTCGCACGCCTTCGACCTGCTGCACCCGGCGCGCGCCGCGCTCCACGGCGAGCAGGTCGGACTCGGTGCCGCCTTCGCCATGCACCTGCGCGGCGCCCACGAGCAGTCGGGGCTCTTCGCCGAGGTGCTGCGCAGGCACGGCCTGCCGGTGCTGCCCGAAGAGATCGGGTTCTCCCCGGACGAGTTCGTCGCCGCCGTGGAGTACGCACCGCAGACCCGCCCCGGCCGCTTCACCATCCTCGAGCACCTCGACCTGTCCACCGACCAGATCAGGGACGCGTACGCCGACTATGCCAAGACCATCCGTAGCTGAACTCCGCCCGGTCGTCCATCCGGCCGGAGTGAAGGACCGTCGCAGCGGTGAGCACTGGGGCGGCCGCCTGTACATGCGCGAGATCTCGCTGCGCATCACCCGCCTGCTGGTCACCACCAAGGTCACCCCGAACCAGCTGACGTACGTGATGACCCTCGCGGGCGTCCTGGCGGCCCCGGCCCTGCTGATCCCGGGCATCCCCGGGGCGCTCCTCGGCGCCCTCATGGTCCAGCTCTACCTGCTGCTCGACTGCGTCGACGGCGAGGTGGCCCGCTGGAAGAAGCAGTTCTCGCTCGGTGGCGTGTACCTGGACCGGGTCGGTGCCTACCTGTGCGACGCGGCGGTGCTGGTCGGTTTCGGCCTGCGCGCCGCCGACCTGTGGGGCAGCGGGCGGATCGACTGGCTGTGGGCCTTCCTCGGCACCCTCGCCGCCCTCGGCGCCATCCTGATCAAGGCCGAGACCGACCTCGTCGGCGTCGCCCGCCACCAGGGCGGCCTGCCGCCGGTGAAGGAGTCGGCCTCCGAGCCGCGCTCGTCCGGCATGGCGCTGGCCCGCAAGGCCGCCGCGGCGCTGAAGTTCCACCGGCTCGTCCTGGGCATCGAGGCGTCGCTGCTCATCGTGGTGCTGGCGGTCCTGGACACGGTCCGGGGCGACCTGTTCTTCTCCCGTCTCGGTGTCGCGGTCCTGGCCGGCATCGCGCTGCTCCAGACCGTGCTGCACCTCGTCTCGATCCTCGTGTCGAGCAGGCTCAAGTGAGGACGCCGATGAAGCTGGGCGCCGTCATCATCACCATGGGCAACCGCCCCGACGACCTCCGCGCGCTGATCGAATCGGTCGCCGAGCAGGACGGCGACCCGATCCAGGTCGTCGTCGTCGGCAACGGCGCCCCGGTGACCGGTGTCCCCGAGGGCGTACGCACCATCGACCTCCCGGAGAACCTGGGCATCCCCGGCGGCCGCAACGTCGGCATCGAGGCGTTCGGCCCCGGCGGCACCGACGTGGACGCCCTGCTGTTCCTGGACGACGACGGGCTGCTGGCGAACACGGACACCGCCGAGCTGATCCGCCAGGCGTTCACCGCCGACCCGGAGCTGGGCATCATCAGCTTCCGGATCGCCGACCCGGACACCGGCGTCACCCAGCGCCGGCACGTGCCGAGGCTGCGGGCCTCAGATCCGATGCGCTCCTCGCGGGTGACGACCTTCCTCGGCGGCGCCAACGCCGTCCGTACGAAGGTGCTGGCCGAGGTCGGCGGGCTGCCGGACGAGTTCTTCTACGCGCACGAGGAGACCGACCTCGCCTGGCGGGCGCTCGACGCCGGCTGGATGATCGACTACCGCGCGGACATGGTGCTCTTCCACCCGACGACCGCGCCGTCCCGGCACGCCGTCTACCACCGCATGATCGCCCGCAACCGCGTCTGGCTGGCCCGCCGCAACCTCCCCGCGCCCCTGGTGCCGCTCTACCTCGGCGTCTGGCTGCTGCTCACGCTGGCCCGCCGCCCTTCGGTGCCGGCGCTGAAGGCCTGGTTCGGCGGGTTCAAGGAGGGCTGGACGACCCCGTGCGGGCCGCGCCGGCCCATGAAGTGGCGTACGGTGTGGCGCCTGACGAGACTGGGCCGCCCACCCGTCGTCTGACAAGCTCGGAATCTGACAAGCTCGGACCGACAAGCACGGGGCATCCCGGGGCCCGGCCGCCACCTGACCCGCCCGCCCCTCGACTGCCGCGCATCCTGAACACGAAAGTTTCCCCTTGTGAGTGAGACAACCCATGACGGAGCGATCGCCGTGACCGCCCCGCCATCACCGGACGCGGGCCTGTCCCCGGCGGAGCTGGCCGCCAAGTACGGCCTGTCGGTCAGCGGTGCCCGGCCCGGTCTGGCCGAGTACGTCCGGCAGCTGTGGGGGCGCCGTCACTTCATCCTGGCCTTCTCCCAGGCGAAGCTCACGGCCCAGTACAGCCAGGCCAAGCTCGGCCAGCTCTGGCAGGTGGCGACACCGCTGCTCAACGCGGCGGTCTACTTCCTCATCTTCGGCCTGATCCTGAACGCCGGGCGGGGCATGGAGAAGGAGGTCTACATCCCGTTCCTGGTGACGGGTGTCTTCGTCTTCATGTTCACGCAGACGTCCGTGATGTCCGGCGTACGGGCGATCTCGGGGAACCTGGGCCTGGTGCGGGCGCTGCACTTCCCGCGCGCCTCCCTGCCCATCTCCTTCGCGCTCCAGCAGCTCCAGCAGCTGATGTTCTCGATGATCGTGCTGTTCGTGATCGCGGCGGCGTTCGGCAGCTACCCCTCGCTGAGCTGGCTGCTGATCCTCCCGGCGCTGGCGCTGCAGTTCCTCTTCAACGTCGGCCTGTCGCTGATCATGGCGCGGCTCGGCAGCAAGACCCCCGACCTCGCGCAGCTGATGCCCTTCGTCATGCGCACCTGGATGTACGGCTCGGGCGTCATGTTCTCGATCCCGATCATGCTCAAGGACAAGCCGGCCTGGATCGCGGACGTCCTGATGTACAACCCGGCGGCGGTCTACATGGACCTCATCCGGTTCGCGCTGATCGACGGATACGGTTCGCAGAACCTGCCCTCGCACGTCTGGCTCGCCGCCCTGCTGTGGGCGGTCCTGGTCGGGGCCGCCGGGTTCGTGTACTTCTGGAAGGCAGAGGAGCGGTACGGCCGTGGCTGAGCAGACCGACGACGTGACCGCGACCGCCGCCGCCGACGGCGCGCGGATCCCCACCGTCATCGCCGACGACGTGCACATCGTGTACCGGGTCAACGGCGGCGGCGGAGGCAAGGGCAGCGCCACCGCCGCGCTCAGCCGGATGATCCGCCGGGACAAGGGCGAGTCCAGGGGCGTACGCAAGGTGCACGCCGTGCGCGGGGTGTCCTTCACCGCGTACCGGGGCGAGGCCATCGGCCTCATCGGCACCAACGGCTCCGGGAAGTCGACCCTGCTGCGGGCCATCGCGGGCCTGCTGCCCACGGAGAAGGGCAAGGTCTACACGGACGGCCAGCCCTCGCTGCTGGGCGTCAACGCGGCGCTGATGGGCGACCTGACCGGTGAGCGCAATGTGATCCTCGGCGGACTGGCCATGGGCATGTCGCGCGAGGAGATCCGGGAGCGGTACCAGGAGATCGTCGACTTCTCCGGCATCAACGAGAAGGGCGACTTCATCACCCTCCCCATGCGGACGTACTCCTCCGGTATGGGCGCCCGGCTCCGGTTCGCCATCGCCGCCGCGAAGAACCACGACGTCCTGATGATCGACGAGGCGCTCGCCACCGGTGACCGCAAGTTCCAGATCCGCTCCGAGCAGCGCATCCGCGAGCTGCGCAAGGAGGCCGGCACGGTCTTCCTGGTCAGCCACAGCAACAAGTCGATCAGGGACACCTGCGACCGCGTCCTGTGGCTGGAGAAGGGCGAGCTGCTGATGGACGGCCCCACGGACGAGGTCCTGAGGGCGTACGAGAAGGAGACCGGCAGGTAGTCCGGCCGGGATCCGTACGAGGGCGGCTGTACGAAGCCGGGAAGGGCCCCTGCCGGAGCGCACGGCAGGGGCCCTTCCGGTGGCGGGCACGCGCCGGTCGTACCAACCGCCCCGGGATGCCATGTTTCGGTCAAGTCCCGTGCGGCGCGGGGCGGTTGACGTCAAGATCGTGACCGTTCCCGGGTGTGTGACACCCCGGCACGGCCCGGGACGTTGTACAACGTAAGCTGTACCGGTCCTGATTCGCGGCAAGTGGGGCGATATTCCCCGGCCCCCACCGGGCCGGGGCGGTGCCTCGCAGGCCAGGACCGGCGGCGTGTCCGAAATGAGATGTATTGGGTCGGCAGTGTAGAACGGGAGACGTGACGGCAATGACGGTGAATCCCCAGCCCCGCCTCCGCAAGGGTCCCGCCGTCCCCGCGCCGGGCAGTCCGCAGTGACAGGTACCCGGCAGGTGCGCCCCGACGCCTCCCCGCGCACCACACTCGACAAGGCCGCGCACGAGAACTTCCCCGTGGCCCCCTTCTTCCTGCCCCGTGCCTGGCGCGACGACCTCATGGCCGTCTACGGCTACGCCCGCCTCGTCGACGACATCGGCGACGGCGACCTCGCCCCGGGCGGCGCCGACGCCCGCCATCTGGGCGCCGAGGGGGAGACGGACCGGCTCGCCCTGCTCGACGCCTTCGAGGCGGACCTGCGGCGCGTCTTCGACGGCACCCCGTCCCACCCGCTGCTGCGCGCCCTGAAGACCACCGTGCGGCGCCACGCGCTCACCCCCGAGCCGTTCCTGGGCCTGATCGAGGCCAACCGCCAGGACCAGGTGGTGCGGCGCTACCAGACGTACGACGAGCTCGTCGCCTACTGCGAGCTGTCCGCCAACCCCGTCGGGCGCCTCGTCCTGGACATCACCGGCACCACCAGCCCCGAACGCCTGCGCCGCTCCGACGCCGTCTGCACCGCCCTGCAGATCGTCGAGCACCTCCAGGACGTCGCCGAGGACCTCGCCCACGACCGGATCTACCTCCCGGCCGAGGACATGAAACGTTTCCACGTCACCGAGGCCGACCTGGCCCGCCCCACCGGCGGCGCCTCGGTACGCGCCCTCATCGCGTACGAGGCCGAACGCGCCCGCCGGCTCCTGGACGACGGCATCCCCCTCGTGGGCAGCGTCCGCGGCAGGCTCCGGCTCCTCCTCGCCGGCTTCGTCGCCGGAGGGCACGCCGCCCTCGACGCGATCACGGCCGCCGGACACGACGTACTCCCCGGACCGCCCAAGGCCACCGGGCCCAAACTGATGCGCGAAGTGGGAACCGTGTTGCGCAGAGCGCGTAGAGAGGGGTGAGCGGGACCGTGGAGGGACAGACGGAGATGTCCGCACCGGTGGCGGCCGCCTACAGCTACTGCGAAGCCGTCACCGGACGGCAGGCCCGTAACTTCGCCTACGGCATCCGGCTCCTGCCGACCGGGAAGCGGCAGGCCATGTCAGCGCTGTACGCGTTCTCCCGGCGGGTCGACGACATCGGCGACGGCACGCTCGCCCCCGAGGCGAAGCAGGAGCGGCTGGAAACCACCCGTGAGCTGCTGAGGCGGATCCGCGAGGGCGCCGTCGGCCAGGACGACACCGACCCGGTGGCCGTCGCGCTCGCCGACGCCGCACGCCGCTTCCCGCTGCCGCTCGGCGGCCTCGACGAGCTGATCGACGGCGTCCTGATGGACGTGCGCGGCGAGACGTACGAGACCTGGGACGACCTCAAGGTCTACTGCCGGTGCGTCGCCGGCGCCATCGGCAGGCTCTCCCTCTCCATCTTCGGCACCACACCCGGCGCACGCGGCGCGGCACGCGCCCCCGAGTACGCCGATACACTCGGCCTCGCCCTCCAACTCACCAACATCCTCCGCGACGTTCGCGAGGACGCCGGCACCGGACGCACCTACCTGCCCGCCGACGACCTCGCCAAGTTCGGCTGCTCCGACGGCTTCCGCACCGCCACCCCGCCCCCCGGCTCCGACTTCACCGGCCTCGTCCACTACGAAGTCCGGCGCGCCCGCGCCCTGTTCGCCGAGGGCTACCGGCTGCTGCCCATGCTCGACCGGCGCAGCGGCGCCTGCGTCGCCGCCATGGCCGGCATCTACCGCCGCCTCCTCGACCGCATCGAGCGCGACCCCGAGGCCGTCCTGCGCGGCCGTGTCAGCCTGCCCGGACACGAGAAGGCGTACGTCGCCGTGCGCGGCCTGTCCGGCCTGGACGCCCGTACCGTCTCCCGGCAGACCGTCAGGAGGCGCGCCTAGATGGCCACCATGCCAGCGACCCGGCCCGCGAACCGGCACAATCAGCGCGCAACCCTCCGCCACAGCCTCGCGTCCCTGACTGCGACGACCCGACGGGAGACCGGATGAGCGACGCCGACCTGACACCGGGCCACGCCGCCCCGGGGCACGCCGTGGTCGTCGGCGGCGGCCTCGCCGGCATCACCGCCGCCCTGCGCCTGGCCGACTCCGGACTGCGCGTCACACTCCTCGAAGGCCGGCCCCGCCTCGGCGGCCTCGCCTTCTCCTTCAAGCGCGGCGACCTCACCGTCGACAACGGCCAGCACGTCTACCTCCGCTGCTGCACCGCCTACCGCTGGTTCCTCGACCGCGTCGACGGCGCCCACCTCGCGCCCCTCCAGCCCCGCCTCGACGTGCCCGTCCTCGACGTCGCCCACCCGCGCGGCCCCCGCCTCGGCCGGCTGCGCCGCACCGCCCTGCCCGTACCGCTGCACCTCGCCGCGAGCCTCGCCACGTACCCGCACCTCTCGCTCGCCGAGCGGGCGAGCGTCGGCCGCGCCGCCCTCGCCCTGAAGCGGCTCGACCCGGCCGACCCCGCCCTCGACGGCATCGACTTCGCCACCTGGCTCGCCCGCCAGGGCCAGTCCGCGCGCGCCACCGAAGCCCTGTGGGACCTGATCGGCGTCGCCACCCTCAACGCCACCGCCCCGCACTCCTCCCTGGCGCTGGCCGCCATGGTCTTCAAGACCGCCCTCCTGACCGACCCCGGCGCCGCCGACATCGGCTGGGCGCACGTCCCGCTCGGCGACCTGCACGACACCCTCGCCCGCAAGGCGCTCGACGCCGCCGGCGTACGCACCGAGCTGCGCGCCAAGGTCAGCGCCATCCTGCCGAGCGCCCACGGCCGCTGGGCCGTCGACGTACCCGGCGAACGGCTGGAGGCCGACACCGTCGTCCTCGCCGTACCGCAGCGCGAGGCCCACGACCTGCTGCCGCACGGGGCGCTGGACGACCCCGGCACGCTCCTCGACATCGGCACCGCCCCGATCCTCAACGTCCACGTCCTGTACGACCGCAAGGTGCTGCGCCGCCCGTTCTTCGCCGCGCTCGGCTCCCCGGTCCAGTGGGTCTTCGACCGCACCGACGCCTCCGGCTACACCGACGGCCAGTACCTGGCCCTCTCCCAGTCGGCCGCCGGGGACGAGATCGACGAGCCCGTCTCCGTACTCCGCGAGCGCTACCTGCCCGAGCTGGAGCGGCTGCTGCCCGCGGCACGCGGCGCGAAGGTCCGGGACTTCTTCGTCACCCGGGAGCGGACGGCGACGTTCGCCCCCACCCCCGGCGTCGGCCGGCTGCGGCCCGGCGCCCGCACCAACGCGCCCGGCGTGCACCTGGCCGGCGCGTGGACCGCCACCGGCTGGCCCGCGACCATGGAGGGCGCCGTACGCAGCGGCTTCACCGCCGCGGGCGCGGCCCTCTCGGCCCTCGGCCGCCCCCATGTACATCCGCTCGAGGAGGCGGCATGAGCCTGAGTACTGGAACCAGAGGAGAGACCGTGCCGACTGTGCCCCCGGTGAACCCGGCCGTCGACACCGCGGACGTCACCGCACTGCTGGAGCGGGGCCGGACCATGTCCACCCCCGTCCTGCGCACGGCGGTGAAGCGGCTGGCGCCGCCCATGGACACCGTCGCCGCTTACCACTTCGGCTGGATCGACGCCCACGGCCGGCCCGCCGACGGCGACAGCGGCAAGGCCGTACGCCCCGCCCTCGCCCTGCTGTCCGCCGAGGCGGCCGGTGTGGCGCCGGAGGTCGGCATCCCCGGCGCGGTCGCGGTGGAGCTGGTGCACAACTTCTCGCTGCTGCACGACGACCTGATGGACGGTGATGAACAGCGCCGTCACCGCGACACCGTGTGGAAGGTGCACGGCCCCGCCCAGGCCATCCTCGTCGGCGACGCCCTGTTCGCGCTCGCCAACGAGCTGCTGCTGGAGCTCGGCACCGTCGAGGCCGGCCGCGCCACCCGCCGGCTGACCACCGCCACCCGCAAGCTCATCGACGGCCAGGCCCAGGACATCTCCTACGAGCACCGAGAGCGGGTCACCGTCGAGGAGTGCCTGGAGATGGAGGGCAACAAGACCGGCGCGCTGCTCGCCTGCGCCTGCTCCATCGGCGCCGTCCTCGGCGGCGCCGACGACCGCACCGCCGACACCCTGGAGGCGTACGGCTACCACCTCGGCCTCGCCTTCCAGGCCGTCGACGACCTGCTCGGCATCTGGGGCGACCCGGAGGCCACCGGCAAGCAGACCTGGAGCGACCTGCGCCAGCGCAAGAAGTCCCTGCCGGTCGTCGCCGCGCTCGCCGCCGGCGGACCGGCCTCCGAGCGCCTCGGGGAGCTGCTCGCGGCCGACGCCAAGAGCAGCGACCTCGACAGCTTCTCCGAGGAGGAGTTCGCCATGCGCGCCGCCCTCATCGAGGAGGCGGGCGGCCGCGCGTGGACCTCCGAGGAGGCCCGCCGGCAGCACGCCGTCGCGATCGAGGCGCTGCACCGCGTCGACATGCCGGAACGGGTCCGCGCCCAGCTCACCGCGCTCGCGGACTTCGTCGTCGTACGAAAGCGATGACCGCCATCGGGACGAGCACCCGCACCATATGAATCGCTAGTCGCCGGCCGGTGCACTCCGCTGTACCGGCCGACGGCCCACCCGCAGCCGCAGAACGCCAACTGCACGAAGGGGAAGCCATGACAGCGACGACCGACGGAAGCACCGGGGCCCTGGAGCCCCGCGCCGCCTCGGCCACCGGAACCACCACCGGAACGACCACCACCACCACGACCCCCGCAGCGAACGACGTCAGGGAAGTCGCCGCGCGGGCAGCCCAACGCTCCATCGAGTACCTCCTGGCCCGGCAGGACGACGAGGGCTGGTGGAAGGGCGACCTGGAGACCAACGTCACCATGGACGCCGAGGACCTCCTGCTGCGGCAGTTCCTCGGCATCCAGGACGAGGCGACCACCCGCGCCGCCGCCCTCCACATCCGCGGCGAACAGCGCGACGACGGCACCTGGGCGACCTTCTACGGCGGCCCCGGCGAGCTGTCCACCACCATCGAGGCGTACGTCGCGCTGCGCCTGGCCGGCGACCGGCCCGACGAGCCGCACATGGCCCGTGCCGCCGCCTGGATCCGCGAGCAGGGCGGCATCGCCGCCGCCCGCGTGTTCACCCGCATCTGGCTGGCCCTGTTCGGCTGGTGGAAGTGGGAGGACCTGCCCGAGCTGCCGCCGGAGCTGGTCTTCCTGCCGAAGTGGTTCCCGCTCAACATCTACGACTTCGGCTGCTGGGCCCGGCAGACCATCGTGCCGCTCACCGTCGTCTCCGCCAAGCGGCCCGTCCGCCCCGCGTCCTTCCCGCTCGACGAGCTTCACACCGACCCCCGGCTCCCGAATCCGCCGAGGACCCTCGCTCCCGCCGGGACCTGGGAGGGCGCCTTCCAGCGGCTGGACAAGGCGCTGCACGCGTACCACCAGGTCGCGCCCCGGTGGCTGCGCAAGGCCGCGATGAACACCGCCGCCCGCTGGATCATCGAACGGCAGGAGAACGACGGCTGCTGGGGCGGCATCCAGCCCCCCGCCGTCTACTCCCTCATCGCGCTCCACCTGCTCGGCTACGACCTGGAGCACCCGGTGATGCGCGCGGGCCTGGAGTCCCTCGACCGGTTCGCCGTGTGGCGCGACGACGGCGCCCGCATGATCGAGGCCTGCCAGTCGCCCGTCTGGGACACCTGCCTGGCCACCATCGCGCTCGCCGACGCCGGCGTACGCCCCGACCACCCGGCGCTGGTCAAGGCCGCCGACTGGATGCTGGGCGAGGAGATCGTCCGGCCCGGCGACTGGGCCGTCCAGCGGCCCGGACTCACCCCCGGCGGCTGGGCGTTCGAGTTCCACAACGACAACTACCCGGACATCGACGACACCGCCGAGGTCATCCTGGCGCTGCGCCGGGTCAAGCACCCCCACCCGGAGCAGATCGAGGCGGCGATCCGGCGCGGCGCCAACTGGACCGCCGGCATGCAGTGCCGCGACGGCGCCTGGGCCGCCTTCGACGCCGACAACACCAGCCCCTTCCCCAACCTGCTGCCGTTCTGCGACTTCGGCGAGGTCATCGACCCGCCGTCCGCCGACGTCACCGCGCACGTGGTGGAGATGCTGGCCCACGAGGGCAAGGCCCACCATCCCCGTGCCCGCCGCGGAATCACCTGGCTGCTGGCCGAACAGGAGCCGAGCGGCGCCTGGTTCGGGCGCTGGGGCGTCAACTACGTCTACGGCACCGGCTCGGTGGTGCCCGCCCTCACCGCGGCGGGGCTTCCCCCGTCGCACCCGGCCATCCGGCGCGCCGTCGCCTGGCTGGAGTCGGTCCAGAACGACGACGGGGGCTGGGGCGAGGACCTGCGCTCGTACCGGGAGCGGGAGTGGATCGGCCACGGTGCCTCCACGGCCTCGCAGACGGCGTGGGCGCTGCTGGCGCTGCTGGCGGGCGGGCAGCGGGAGTCCAGGGCCGTGGAGCGCGGCGTCCGCTGGCTCGCCGGGACCCAGCGGGAGGACGGCTCCTGGGACGAGCCGTACTTCACCGGGACCGGCTTCCCCTGGGACTTCTCCATCAACTACCACCTCTACCGGCAGGTCTTCCCGCTGACCGCGCTCGGCCGGTACGTCAACGGCGAACCGGTGGTCGGCCGGCTCGGCAAGGGGGCCTGATGGCGGCAGAACCGGAGCCTTCCGGTTCCGCTCACGCTTCCGCGGCGGCTCCTGTGCCGCCCATGCTGATCGCCTGCGCGCTCGGCATCGAGCAGCTCGCGCTGCGCAGCGGCCGCCGCCGCCACGGCGGTACGTCGCCCGGCCCGGTGACCGTGCTGCGTACGGGCATGGGGCCCGCGAACGCCCAGCGGGCCGTCACCCGGGCGCTGGAGGGCGGCGAGCTGCGCGGCGCCGCGGTCGTCGCGTCCGGGTTCTGCGCGGGGCTGGAGCCGGGCATGCACCCGGGAGACCTGGTCGTCGCCGACGAGACCCGGGGCCCCGGCGGCTCCACCCTGTGCACGGGCACGGACCTGCTGGTGGACGCGCTGACCCGGGCCGTTCCCGGCCGGACCGTCCACAGCGGCCCGCTGACCGGCTCCGACCACGTGGTACGCGGTCAGGAACGGGCCCAGCTGCGCGGCACCGGGGCGATCGCGGTCGACATGGAGTCCGCGGCCACCCTCCGCTCCGCGCTGAACACGGGCGTCCGGTCCCGCCCGGTTGCGGCCGTACGAGTGGTCGTGGACGCTCCAGAGCACGAACTCGTCCGGATCGGCACGGTACGCGGGGGAATATCAGCCTTCCGTGTTCTTCGTTCTGTATTGCCCGCTTTCTATGAATGGCACCGTTCTTTGCTGCTCCCCAGGAGGTGAGCCAGATGGCCATGCCGCTTCGCCAGACCATCCGGGTAGGGACGTATCTCTTCGAACAGAAGCTGCGCAAGCGTGAGAAGTTCCCGCTCATCGTCGAACTGGAGCCGCTCTACGCCTGCAACCTCAAATGCGAGGGCTGCGGGAAGATCCAGCACCCCGCCGGGGTCCTCAAGCAGCGCATGCCGGTCGCCCAGGCGGTCGGAGCGGTCCTGGAGTCCGGCGCGCCGATGGTCTCCATCGCGGGCGGCGAGCCACTGATGCACCCGCAGATCCACGAGATCGTGCGCCAGTTGGTGGCCAAGAGGAAGTACGTCTTCCTCTGCACCAACGCCCTCCTGCTGCGCAAGAAGATCGAGGACTTCACGCCGTCGCCGTACTTCGCCTTCGCCGTGCACATCGACGGCCTGCGCGAACGGCATGACGAGTCGGTCGCCAAGGAGGGCGTGTTCGACGAGGCGGTGGAGGCCATCAAGGAAGCCAAGCGGCGGGGCTTCCGGGTCACCACCAACTCCACCTTCTTCAACACCGACACCGCGCAGACCGTCATCGAGGTGCTCAACTTCCTCAACGACGACCTGAAGGTCGACGAGATGATGATCTCGCCCGCGTACGCGTACGAGAAGGCGCCCGACCAGGAGCACTTCCTGGGCGTCGAGCAGACCCGCGAGCTGTTCCGGAAGGCCTTCTCGGGCGGCAACCGGCGGCGCTGGCGGCTGAACCACTCGCCGCTCTTCCTGGACTTCCTGGAGGGCAAGGCCGACTTCCCGTGCACCGCCTGGGCGATCCCCAACTACTCGCTCTTCGGCTGGCAGCGGCCCTGCTACCTGATGGCCGACGGGTACGTCCCGACGTACCGGCAGCTCATCGAGGAGACCGACTGGGACAAGTACGGCCGGGGCAAGGACCCGCGCTGCGCCAACTGCATGGCGCACTGCGGCTACGAGCCGACCGCCGTCCTCGCCACCATGGGCTCGCTCAAGGAGTCCCTGCGCGCCGCCCGCGAGACGGTCTCCGGAAGCCGGGGGTGAGGTGATGCCGGAGCCTGTGGGCCTCGGGCTGCCCGAGCTGCCGCCCCGGCCGATCGCGGTACGCCGCCCCTCGCGGCGCATCCAGGTCGGGTCGGTGGCGGTCGGCGGCGACGCGCCCGTGTCGGTGCAGTCCATGACGACGACCCGGACCTCCGACGTCGGCGCCACGTTGCAGCAGATCGCGGAGCTGACCGCGTCCGGCTGCCAGATCGTACGGGTGGCGTGCCCCACCCAGGACGACGCGGACGCGCTGGCGGTCATCGCGAAGAAGTCGCAGATCCCGGTGATCGCGGACATCCACTTCCAGCCGAAGTACGTCTTCGCCGCCATCGACGCGGGCTGCGCGGCGGT
>NZ_LIYH01000011.1 GCF_001905885.1 Streptomyces sp. CB03234
CCCGCGGAGCGGGAAATGCAGCGGCAAGCCGCTGCATAGGGAACGGCTCCGCTGACGCTCCGCCAGATTCCCCCGCAAGCGGGGGAATTGAATTCCGCAAGCGGAATTCAGGACCGTAGGTGTAATTCGCGCAAGCGCGAATTACGGGAGGCCCCGCAAGCGGGGCCTCCTAGGCTGGCAGCAAGGCCCGTGCATCGCTCGAGGCGCCGTGTAAATCCTGGGAACCCCAGCTAGCCTCTGGAAACGGATCTGACGGTTCGTTGGGGCCGAATGGGTGCCGGCCTCAACGGTAGAGACGGGCTCCGCTGCACTCCGCCGAATCTCTCCCCCAACAGGACATGGTTCTTCAATCGGGCCGGCAATACTCCACCATCGTACACTCCAACCGCCCGCTGCGAGGCTCGAACTGTCGACGTGTAACCCTCATGAGCGAACCTGGTGCAAGCCGGATGCATCACAGTGATGCTCTGTGTAGTGTCTGGGAACTACGCCGCACCACCTCCTGGAGCATCAAGGTCTCCGGGATTCCCTGTCTGAGGCGCGCCACATTTCGCGTAGAGGAGAGTATCGGATGGTTATGACGAGGCGTGACTTGCGCTCCCATCAGATTGAGGCGGTTGACGCCGTTGTGCGCGGTCTTGATGTTCCGCTTGGTGGTCTTCCTGTAAACGGTCTGCGGGGGCAGGTTGTTGCCGCTTGTGGGACGGGCAAGACGGTCATCGCTGCTTTTGCTGCCCGGGAGATGCTGCCGCGGGGGCGGGTTCTGGTGCTGGTGCCGACGCTGGAGTTGCTGACGCAGACAGTGAAGGAGTGGTACCGGGTCGGGCATAGGGGGCCGGCGGTTGCGGTCTGCTCGCTGCAGGAGGATCCGGAGCTGTGGAGCCTGAAGGTCCGGTGCACCACGAACCCGGTGCGGCTGGCGATGTGGCACGGGACGGGGCCGGTGACCATCTACGCCACATACGCGTCGCTGCCGGTGCTGGCCAAGGCGTTCGAGGGCGTCTACGGGCAGCGGTTGGCGCCGGTGGACCTGGCGGTGGTGGACGAGGCGCACCGTACGTCGGGGTCGCTGGGGAAGGCGTGGGCGGACATCCACGACCAGGGGATCATCCCGGCGGCGCGCAGGTTGTACCTGACGGCGACGCCGCGGATCTGGCAGGAGCGGCCCAACTGGGAGGTGACCGAGGGGGTTCGGGAGGCGTTGCCGGAGGAGTTGGCGGTCTCCATGGACGATGAGTCCGTTTTCGGTCCGGTGCTGTACAAGCTGACCTTGGCATCGGCGGTGGCGCGCGGCCTGCTGGCGCGGTATCAGATCATCGTGGTCGAGCTCCAGGACCCGGTCGTCACCCCGGAGCGGCTGATGGGTGAGGAGCGGCGCGGCGAGGAGGTGCGCGGGCAGCGGCTTGGTGCTCTGCAGGCGGCGCTGCTGCGCACCATGGCTGACCACCGGCTGCAGACGACCATCACCTTCCATCACCGGACGATAGAGGCGCAGGCTTACGCGGAGGGCCTGGCGGCGGTGGCGGCGAAGCTGCACGCCGACGATCCGGAGAAGTACCCGGGGCGGATCTGGGCCGACTGGCTGTGCGGGGAGCACGTCCCCGAGCGCCGGCGGGAGGTCTTGGCGGGCTTCGGCACCACGGCGCGGCGGGCGGTGCTCTCCAACTGCCGTGTCCTGGGCGAGGGCGTCGATATCCGGGCGGTGGACTCTGTGGCGCTGCTGGACCCTAAGGGCGCGCCGCACGACATCGTGCAGGCGATCGGGCGGGCGCTTCGGCAGAAGCCCGGTGAGGGCAAACTGGCCTCTTTGATCGTGCCCGTTTTCCTCCAGCCTGGGGAGCAGCCGGAGGACATGTTCACCTCCGGTTCGTACCGTCCTTTGGTGAGGGTTTTGCAGGGGCTTAGGGCTCATGATGAAGAGGCCGTTGAATTGCTTGCCATTCCGCAGGAGCCGCGGAAGAGGGTCGTGGACCCGTCTTGGGATATCGGTGAGGCGCCGGAGGAAGGTGAAGAGGAAAACCGTCTGCTGCTGCGTTTTGCCGCGCCGCGTGACCCGGTGATGGTCGCTGAGTGGGTCAGTTTCAATGTGATCGACACCGAGCGGCAGGACTGGGTGCGCGGGTACGCCGCCGCGCGCCTGTACCGGGAGCGCCAGGCGCACTTGAGGGTGCCGTACGGCCACAAGGAAGGCGCGTACCCGCTCGGGCAGTGGATCGCCGAGCAGCGACGGGCGTACGGGGCCGGGCAGCTGTCCGGCAAGCGGGCCGAGCGGCTCGAGCAGCTCGGGATGGTGTGGGACGCCGCCGACGCGGCCTTTGAGGAGAACCTGGCAGCGGCGCGGGTGTACTACGAGCGGCACTGGACGCTGTGCGCACCGCGGACGGCGACTGCTTTGGACCGGCCGATCGGTCAGTGGCTGTCCAACCTCCGCCGCCCGGGTGCGCTGGCCGGCCGCCCCGAGCGCGAGGCCGCGCTGGCGGCGATCGACCCGGACTGGAACCCGGCCTGGCCTGTTGCGTGGCAGCGGCACTACGTCGCCGTACGCGAACTCCTCGCCGAGGAGGACACTGCGCTCACCGAGCTGCTGCCCGGCGTCACCGTGCACGGCATGGACGTCGGCAAGTGGCTGGCCCGGCAACGTCGGCACGAGGTGTGGACTGGGCTGCTGGACGGGCAGCGTCAGCTTCTGGAGGCCCTGGGTATCCAGCCCACTGAGCAGAGCGAGCAGTCTGCTCGCACCGTGGTGCGGCCACGGGGGGACGCCTTCGCGCGGGGGCTGGCGGCGCTGAGGCAGTTCCGGGAACGTGAAGGGCATGTATGGGTCCCGCGCCAGCACGTCGAACGCTTCGACGATGGTGAGGAGGTCAAGCTCGGCATCTGGCTCTCCAACATCAAAAGCCCCGCCCGCCGGGCCAAGCTCGGCCCTGATCACGTGCAGGCCCTGGCCGAACTCGGTATCGCCTGAACGGCGGACGCTGGTGGTCTGCAGGGCCGCAGGCTCTGTCTCCGCTCTTGTGGACCTACGTGAGCCCTTATCTACGGCCGGTTCGAGCTGGACGTGAACTCCCACCTCGACCTCGCCCCGCGGCGGCCACGGTGTCCGGGCCCCGCACCGCGCCCGCGGCTGAGGACTGCCCGATCGGCGGCGGAGGGTGCGGGCGGGTCGGCATCCTGAAGACCCGTATCCCCGGCGTCGCTCCCGGTCGGCTGGATCGTTGACCGGGGTGAGGCACCGGGCCGGGGAGGGCCTGGCCAGGGGTTGAGGAGGGGACTGCATGGCGCGTTCGTTAGGTGTGTCGCTGGCCGAGGCGTATCCGCAGGTCGCGGCGACGTGGTTGCAGGAGCGCAACGGCGGGCTGACGCCGCAGAAGGCGACGCCGAAGATGCAGGTCGACGTGTGGTGGCGGTGCCCCGCCGGACACGAGTGGGAGGAGCGCATCGCCAACCGCACCTCCCTGCCGAAGTGGAAGAACGGCGACGTCGCTGCTTGTCGCGAGTGCGTCGGCTACCGGGTCTCCTACACCTACCCCGACTGCGGGCACACCGTGAAGGTCACCCCGGAGTCGGCGGCCAAGAAGGGGGGGGCGGTGCTGGGATTGCCAGAACCGCTGGTGGCAGGAGAACGAGCCACGCCTGAAGGCGGAGCTGTCGGCCGCCGCGAAGGCGGCGGCCGGCCGGGCGGGGAAGATGCTGGACGCCGTTGTGCTGCCCGCGGACATGCCCGCGCCACTGGCTGCTGAGTGGCGGTGGTGGGCGGCCAAGCACCTCCAGGGCGCTATCGCCGCCGAGGAGAAGATGGGCAAGGAAGGCCGCACGGACGAGGTCCGGGCCTCGGTCACCGAGATGGCCGCCCGGCTGACGCCGACCAAGGAGAAGGCCGGCCGCGCCGCGGCCACCGATGGGGTGCTGCGGCTCCTCAACCAGGCCCACTGGGCCGAGGGCTGGCTCCACCAGCTCACCGGGCGCGGGCCGCGGCCCGTGGCCGAACAAGACCTTCAGGACATCGCCCTGATCGTGGCCGACTACCTCCAGAGGTGGGCCGACGACGCCGCCGCGCAGGTCGCACAGAACCGGGCCAACGGCTACGGCCCACCGAGCACTCCGCAGATCACCAAGGCGCTGACGGCAGCGGTCCAGGACTTCGCCCGGACCGTTCTGGGGCCGAACTGCCGTGTCTACCGGGAACTACGGCTGCCGGTGGTCCCCGACGGCAAGGGCCGGTACGGGCGCGCGGACGTGGTGATCTGCCTGCCGTTGCTGCCGGACCTCGTCATCGAGCTCGACTCCCGCCCCAACCCGGCGTCCGCGCAGAAACTCGCCTTCGCCCGCGACGCCGGCGCGTTCCCGCTGTGGGTCCGCTTCGGAGAAGGAGGCATCGACAAGATCGACGGCGTGATAGTCCTCGACCTGCGCGAGACCGTGCGGGGAGTGTGTGACGACCAGCCTGTCACCGGGGCATCCTGATCGCCATGGACGATGTGCGCGACGTCCTCACCGAGGACGAGATCAACGATCTGCTCGACGGTGACCGCGACGCCGGATGGGACGCGGACGACGAGTACGAGTGGGTGCGGTGAACACGGCCAGGCGCCCGGGCGAGAGCCGTCACGCTTCCCGCCCGGGCGCCTGGAGTCCTACGGGCCGTCAGGGCCTGGGGAGCGGCAGGCCGGGCATCTGCGGGTGTCGTAGGTGCTGCCCGCCGTCGTAGACGTGCAGGGTGAACGTCTCCAGCCCTGGTTGGCCCGCCTCGTCGTACGCGGACAGCACCGTCTCGATCCGCTCCCACAGCCGCACCGGGCCGCCCTCGCAGACCTCCCACCGGCCCTCTCGCGGGGTGAGGGTGGCGGCGGAGCCGGTGACCACGTCGACTAGGTGCACGACCTCGCCGACGGTCGTCATCTGCGCGTCAGGTGCGGCGCACTGGGCGAGGAACCGCAGGTGGAACGCTTCCTCGGTTGCGGCCGTGATCCGCTCCGGGGAGTGGCGGGCAGCCCGGCCGGTATCGGGGGGGCCGGCGGCCCAGTGGGCGGGGTTGCCGAACGCCGGCGCCGCGTGGGTGCGGGCGGACATGAAGGAGACGGTGCCGTCCAGCAGATGGCCCTCGGCGGTGCCGTCGCCGTTCACGGTCAGCAGGACGCGGGCGTAGCCGTAGAGCCAGCCGGAGAGGGTGAGCAGGATCTTCCCGCCCGGCCGGGCCTGCGCCAGCAGCGCGGGCGGCACGGCGCGGAAGGAGCACGCGGCCACGATCCGTTCGAAGGACGCTTCCGGCCAGTAGCCGTACAGCCCGTCGGCCACCGCCAGCGTCGGTGTGTAGCCGCAGCCGTACAGCGCGCTCGCCGCCTGCTCCAGGCGGTGGGGGTCGACCTCGATGCTGGTGACGTCGGTGGAGCCGAGGCGCTCGCAGGCGAGCGCGGTGGAGTAGCCGGTGCCGGTGCCGATCTCCAGCACCGTGTGGCCTTCCTGCACGTCGGCGTCGGCCCACATCCGTACCACCAGCGACGGCAGCGTGGACGATGAGGTCGGCGCCCCGCCGTGCCGTACCGCGGGCTGCTTCCAGTCCGGTTCGTCGCCGTTGAACTGCGTGATCAGCGTCGTGTCGGAGTACGCGGCGGCCAGCCACCGGCCATAGTCCAACTCGGCGGTGACCGGCTCCCACACCGTCAGCCCCTGCCCGTCGCGCTCGTCGGCGGGCAGGTAGAACCCGGGCACGAACTGGTGCCTCGGCACCCGCTCGACCGCCTCCCGCCAGCCGGGATCGGCAAGGACCCCGTCCTCGGCGAGGGCCTTCGCCATCGCCTCGCGCAGCCGGGCGGCGTCGGTCTCTAGGTCGGCGGGCATCGTCATCGGGCTCCGCCTCCTTCCGTGCTCGTACTCAGGATGTCGGAGAACGCCTCGGTGATCTGATCGGCGTCGGGCAGCCAGCCCCACTGGCCATTGGGGTTGCACTCGATTTTTCCGACCGCATTCGTCAGCAACAAGGCTCTGACCTGGTGCAATACATCGCGAACATGTGCGTGACGTGGCTCCTTGTTGGACAATGCTCACAGCGGAGATCGCCGAATGAGATCCCGCAGCGGTTGGAGCGGAAGGTCACAGGAGTCGTCATGGCAATGGCTGTACTCGCGCCGAGCATTCAGTTGAGCGTTGATCGGTTCGCGCGTTCGTTGATCGTGCCGTCCAGGCTCTTGGCCCTTCACCCCCGGAAACGAGGTCACGCGGGAAACGCGGCAGCTCTGGCGCCGGCGATCACCCTGGGGGTCCTCTCCGCCTTCGAGGGCTTCGCCGAGGACTATTTCGCCACGGTGCTGTATCTGCAGGGCCAGAGCTTCGCTCAGATCGTGAAAAAGATGAACCTCACGAACCCGGATGTTACCGACATCGAGGCGCTTGTCGGCCGGGAGTTCCCGACGCTGAAGCCGCAGATCGGTACTGGTTTCGCTCTGACCGCCTGGGCGCCTCCCGTGATCGGAAAGACCTTCTGGCAGAAGCAGGAACTCACTTGGGCCGACGTGAAACGGGACGCGCAGGGGTGGATGCAGGTTCGTCATTGCCTTGCGCATGGACTGGCCAGCGGTTGGAGCAGTGAAGTCTGGCCTGGTCCGGTCAGGAAGGATGTGCCGCCTGCCTCCTCCGTGCTGCGTCCGATGAAGGGCGGCAAGCACTCACTCGCGCTGCACGGTGCCATTACGTGCGCTCGGATCTATCGAGCGGCAGCCGAGCATCTTGCGGGAGTCGTCGCCGGCCACATCGGCGAGAAGCTGAACTGGTCGGCTGTCCCTGAGTTCGAGCTCCACGCTGCTCCTGCCGCGTAACTATGCTCATGACGGATGCTCTCCGGCGTCGAGCAGTTTCGACTCCAGATCGGCGATCCGCCGGTCCTGGAAGCGGCCGTTGGATCGGGCGGCCTGGAGGCGTTCTTCGAGGGTGCGTTTGTCCTGGGTGAGTTGGCGGACCCGCTGCTTGAGGTTGGCGTTCTCGGTGGTGATGCGCTCGATGGACTCGTCGGTCCACTGGGTTTCCAGGTCGCGGATCTGGCCCATGAGCTGGGCGATTCGGCTTCGCTGGGTGCGGATCTCGCCATGGGCGGCCTTGAGGGCGTCCTCGGCGTTCAGGGCTCTTTCCCGCCACTGGGTTTCACTCTCAGCGTCGAGCCGCGGATTGGCCGGTTCCAGAGCGGTGGAGCCTCGGTCGACGGCGTCGGCGACGAGGGCTCGGGCGTCGGGGTTCTCGTAGAGGAAGGTGCGGGAGACGCCCGCCTGTCGGACTACGGCGGCGACGGTGATGGGCTTCTTCTGCCGCTTCAACTCGGTGATGCTGTCGCGGACTTGGCCTACTTTGGACTGGGTGCGCTGGCGCCGGGCTTCGAGTGCGGCGGCCGTGCGGGGTGGTGGGATCTGCTCGCTCATGCCGGGATCTCCTCGTCCTCGTTGAAGTCGTCGTTGTCGGCGGCGCGGGCGAGGTCGCCTGCGCGGAAGCCGATGCTCCAGAGGCGGTGGAAGTAGTCCTGGGGGCGTCGTAGGTCCAGCGCGAGAGCGTCGTCGAGCAGGTTGAGTCCGGCCAGGGCCTTCTCCAGGCCGTCGATGGCGCGGGCGGTGGGGGCGAAGACCTCGTGGAGGTAGTCGGCGGTGGCGTCGTCGGGGGCGCGTTCGGCGATGGAGTGCCACTGCTCGCGTTTGCGGCGCCAGTAGAGCAGGTCGGCGCCGGACAGGACGAACTTGTCGCAGTTCTCGCAGTCGAGGTTGAAGGGGCAGGCGCCGCCGTCGACGACGGGCTGGAAGGTGCAGAAGCCGCCTTCGGTCGGGGTGCTGCGGCGGGACAGGTCGATCGCCAGGGCCTCGGCCTGGCGGCGGTCGAGGGGGTTGAGCGGGCTGGAGAGGATTTCGCCGGGGTTGGTGGCGCCGGGGCCGGCGACCCAGACGTGCTGGAGGACATCCTCGATCTCGGAGACGGCGACCTGTGCGTAGTGCTCGGCCATGCGGTCGGAAACATGGCCGAGGTAGCGGCGGATGTGGGTCAGGGAGGCGCCGTGCCGCAGCAATCGGGTGGCGAGGGTGTGCCGCGCCTGATGGGGGACGACCCTGCCCAGGTCCAACTCGTCGACCCAGGGCCGGAAGTGTCCCTGGAACCAGTTGTAGGACAGGGCCCGGCGGCCATCGCGGCTGCGGTGGATGGAGGGGAACAGGACCAGTTCGGCCCGTTCGAGGGCGGTGGCCTGTCGGCCGCCGTGGCGGTCGGCGAAGTGGGCGAGGGTCTTGCGCTGGCGTTCGGCGAGACGGCCATAAAGGGGTTCGGGGATGCGGATGGCCTGGTCATAGTTGCCGACCTTGGTCTGGTCGTGCCAGAGCATGGGCAGGCCGTTGTAGAGGCCCAGGCATTCGAGCCTGAGGTTCAAGATCTCCCCGGCCCGGCGGCCGGTGTAGACGATTGCTTCCCAAATGTCGCGCATCCCCTGGTCCTCGGGGTCGTGACGCTCGGCGAGCCGGCGCAGATTCGCCTCGTCGGCCAGGGCCCGGGCGACGTCGTCGGAGAAGGGGCTGCGGGCGCGGGTGACGGTCCGCCCGCCCGGCGGCATCGCCACGATGCACTCGCGTGCCAAGCCGATCCGGTCGCTGGACCCACTCTCCAGAGCAGCGCGCAAGACCACACGGGCGCCGTTGAACAGGGTCTGCCGCAAGGCCGGGGTGATGGTCGCCTTCGCGACGTCACCTCGGGAGGGCAGTGTCAGAGCCGGCAGTTTCAGCCGCTCCCGGCGGCGGGCCTCGGCGACGTACCGCTCGATGTGCTCGGCCCGTAGCAGGGTGGGATCGTGTCCGCCGCCGGGGGCGTGGGCCTGGAGGAAGGAGCCGAGTTCCACGCATCCCTTGCGGGCACGGTCCATGAAGCTTGAGGTGCGGGGGCACTGTGGAGAGCGGAGCACTCCGGTGAGGTAGTCCCACAGCAGGTCACGCAGCCACCGCTGGGGCACGGCGGTCAGCGGGTAGCGGCCGGACCGCTTGGGGAAGCGGACGCCGAAGTGCTGGGTCTGGACGTATCCGGCCTCGCGGGTGTCTGCCGGAGTGAGGTAGACCAGTTCCAGTTCGGCCAGGATTTTCGTCGCGATCATCCGATCGTGGCTGTTGGTGCACTGGTCCAGGTCCGCGTCCAGCAGAGAGTCGCAGTGTTGACGGTGGCACAGGTCCACCAGGTTCTGGATCCACGGTAGCTCCCACGGACTCTGGTCGTCCCCTTGCCCGTGCGCGTGCAAACCCCACTTGATCTCGGCTCTCACCAGCGGTCGCAGGCCACTCAGGTTGAGCTCGCCGACGCGCATCACCGGCGGCTCGTCCCGACACCACTGCCGGAAGGCCGCCTCGTCGACGTAGCGGACCGGTACCGGGCTTCCTTCCCGCTCCCAGCGGTGGTAGCTCTTCGGCAGCGTCGCGCCACCCGGCTGGCCGGCCGCCTGGTAGCGGCCGAGGTGGACCGTGCACAGCCCCAGCGGAGAGGCGGCCAGATCACGGCAGGCCCGCAGCTGGCAGGAGCCGTAGCCCGGGTAGATCTCCTGGTCCACCGCCCACTGCTCGAAGTCGGCAGCCCGACCGTGAGACTGCCGGTACTTCTTCCAGCGGTTGCGGTGCCGGAAACACAGCTTCAACTCGTTGTTGAAGGCAGGTCGTTCAGGGCAGATGTGGCAGCGTCGCTCCTCCGCCATCCGGGTCGCCTTCAGCGGCTCGGCGGTGTGCACGAAGTCGCTCTTGCGTACTCCGGCGGACCGCGCGTCCCGCCAATGCTGAGCGTGGACGGCGCACAGGTCGTTCTTCTCCCACCGTGGCCGTTCGCAGTCGGGCACGACGCAGCACCAGGGATAGACCGGATGCCGGGCCGGGATACGGATCACGTCGTCGCGGAAGACCGCATCGAAGCCGGGACCGTCGATCAGGGCAGTCAGCACCTCCAGCCGGTCCCGGGCCTCGCGCCGGTCCGGATCGGGAGTGCGGGCTGCCAGCGAGATCACGCTCATTCGCTCTCCCCCCATGCCTTGCGCAGGGCCCGGGCGAAGTCGGGGTCGTGGACGTCGGCGTGTGCGTAGATCTCGTCGACCGTGCTCGCCGATGCCCAACCGCCCGCCTCGCGGGTGACTACCAGGTCACCGCCGGAGGCGTCCAGGACAGCGGTGGCGAAGGAGTGCCGGAATCCGTGGGGCCTGACCCTGCCCAGCTCGGCCCGGTCCCCGGCCCGCCGCAGCATCCGCCGGGCCGCGTCCGTCGTCCACGGCTGCCCGGCGCGTTCGCCGTGCAGCTGGACCAGCAGCATGCCGTGCCCGACCTGCCGCGGGTACTCGGTCGTCATGTACTCGAAGTAGGTGTGGATCATCGCCGGGCTGGCCCGCTTGATCAGCCCGCCCACCACCGTGCCGTCCTCGACGTCCCACTCCGGCTTGGTCTTTGCCGCCGCCCGGTTCGGGTTCGCCGGCCGGTGACAGACGTGCACGTGCGGCGTGCGGCATTGCCCGCACCCGGCGTTCTCCCGCAGATGCAGGTCCACCAGGTGCAACCCGCACAACTCGCCGATCCGGAAACCGCCGTCGGCCAGCCAGGTCACTACCAACCGGTCCCGAGCCGAGTTCACCGTCGCCAGGAGCGTCTCCTTCGCCCCCTCCGGGGCCATCTTCGGGTGCCGTCGCCGGACCTGTTTCGGTGCCAGCGGATTGGCTGGCATCGCCGTCTTTACGTGCCCGAGAAGTGCCCGGTTGCGGTCCGCGCGGCTCGGCAGCCGGGTCCGGTCCAGCTGCCTGCCGAGCTCCTCGTTCACCCCGAGCGCGGCCTGGTGCAGGTAGAACCCCTTCAGACACGCGGCCGCCAGCGACAGCGTCGCCTGCCCGTACGGCTTCTTGCCCTCCCGCCACGGCTGCCCGAACGGCCCGGCCACCTTCGCCCCGACCGCCCCCATGTACCGCTGTAGATCCGCCAGCGTCACCGACCCCAGCGGCAGGCACTCCCGCTCCAGCCACCGCAGATGATCCACCAGCAGGTAGGCGTACGTCCGGTCCGTCCCCGGCTCCCGCATCCGCAGAAACCGGTCCGCCTCCTCATACACCGCCCCCTCGGGCCACACGATCGTGTACGCCCGCGTACCGTCACCCCGCTCCATCACCTGCACCCGCAGGTCCCCGATCACCAATCGCCCGCTCACGCACGCCCCCTGGACCACATACCGAACATCACGTACATGGCCGGTCAACGAGTACGCCACGATTCAGGACACGGGCACCACGAACATCACGAACAGTCAGAAAGCAGGTCGGTAAACTCGATGAACACCCAGTCCTCCGGTGCGTCGCCGTCGCCGGTGAGTGCGAAGTCGAAGCAGCCGAAGACCAGGCCGAACCCGGTCAGGTAGCTGTGCAGGGCCGCCTCGACGGGTGCCGGAACGCGGATGGGTGCGTGGAGCAGGGCGTTCCAGTTGCCGCGGCGCCAGTCCAGGGCGCCGTCCGGGGCGGCGATCTGCTGGGCGAACACCTTCTCGCCGACCACGGTGACGCGTACGTCGCCGGTCTTGGGGATCTCCGCCTGGAACAGGTGGGCGGTCACCGCGAGGGAGTCGTCGAAGGTGTCGGGGGCGACGCGCTGGGCCCAGATGGCGCCGGTGTGCCCGTCCTCGTCCCGGGGCAGGCCGCGGAACGTCTTGTAAATGATCCGCCCGTGCTCGGCGGCGAACTTCCGCGCGTGCTCGATGTCGTTGGTGACCAGCGTGGGCGGGACGGTGAGGCCGAGTTGGGTAGCGAGCTGGAGCTGGGCGGGCTTGAAGTCGGCGGCCGTGACCGCGAAGGGGTGGTTGACGTAGAGGGCGCCGTGCAGGTGGTTGAGCACCCCGCCGAGCCCGTGCCTCGCTTCGGCGGCGGCGAAGTCGCGCTGCTGGGCTGTCAGGTGGCCGTACCGTGCGGAGTACGGGGTGGGGCGGCGGTAGTACACCGCCGCCACCTCCCCCAGCTCCACCTCGCGGCTGGCCGTCCGCAGCCGCCCGCCCCAGGCCGGCGCCCCGGTGCCGATGCGGGCGCCGAAGGTCAGGCCGGCGCCGATGTCGGCCGGGTCAACGCGGACGAGGGGCACCTCGCGCTCGTTCAGCGCGGCGATCACGCGGTCCGCGGTGACGTCCTCCAGGGACGTGATGACCAGGACGAGGGGAGCCGTCATCGCGTCAGTCCGACTCGTAGTCGGTGGTGTGGTCGTCCTGCGTCTGCGGCTGCGGGTTCTGCCCGTCGCCGCCGCCGGACATCGACGCCGTGCCCGTCGTACGGGACGTTCCGTGCTTGCCCATCTCCACCACCTGGCCGGCGGCGTCGGTGTAGCAAGCGGTCTGCGTGGCCGCGTCGAGCATCACCGCGGCGTACGCGGGCGGGCCGACCGGAAGCCGGTCGGTGACCAGCCGCATCGCCCACGGAACCTGAGCTGGGGGTGCAAGCGTCGCCATGCGTTCGTCCTTCCCCTTGCCTCACGCGGATAGCCGGGCGGCCACCGCAGATGCAGAATCCGCCTCCCGCACCGGGCCTGACCAGTACCGTAGGTGCCGCGAACCGTGGCGAAACCGCCACGCTCCGTGACGTCGAGTCGGGGAGGGCAAGACGGCGATGACCGGCAGATCGACCAACACGCACCTCGCTCTGTGGATCGCGGCCACCGGCCTGTCCCATGGCGAGATCGCCCGCCGGATCGCCGCCGAGGCGATTCGCCAAGGTCATCGGCAGATCACACCGGACGCCACCCGCGTACGGCGCTGGATCGACGGCGAGCGCCCCCGCCCGCCCGTACCCACGCTGCTGGCGGCCGTCATCTCCGAAGCGGTCGGCCAGCCGCTCACCCCGGGTGATCTCGGCCTGACGGCCGCCGGACCCACGCTGGATAGCATCCAGCTCCCGCTACTGACCGAGGCAGCCGCCCAGACCCTGGCCGGATGGACCCAGATGGACCTCTTCCTCGACCGCCGCGACACCCTCAAGCTCGCCCTCGGCGCCCCGCTCATCCTCGCCGCCGAGCGGATGCTGGGCGGCACCGCCCGCCGTCTGAACCGCGACACCAAGGGCTTCGACACCGACACCAGCACCGCCCTGGAAGAGGTCACCGCGTTCTTCTCGAAGGCCGACGCCGCCAAGGGCGGCGGCCTGTACCGCTCGGCGATCGTCGCCCAGCTCGCCGAAGTCGCCCGCCGCGTCCAGGACGGCGTCCCCGCCTCCCTGAAGGCGAGGGTGTTCGCGGCGACCGCCGACCTGGCCGCTTTGGCTGGGTGGGTCAGCCACGACTGCGGCCGGTACGCCACCGCCCAGCGGTACTGGTCGTACGGCATCTACGCGGCCGCCGAGGCCGGGCAGCCAGATCGCGGGGTGGAGATCGTCACCCGCATGTCCCACCAGATGATCTACCTCGGCCACCCCGGCGACGCCCTCGGGCTGCTGGAGGTCGCCGCGGCGAAGGCGAACCTGCCCGCTACCAGGGCCCTGGTCGCCTCCCAGACCGGGCGGGTGCACTCCGCCCTCGGCAACGAGCGTGATGCCGAGCGACACCTCGGCGCCGCCGACGAGCTGGTGGCCGACGGCCTGGGCGACGACGTTCCGGAGTGGGTGGCGTACTTCGACGCCGCCGAGCACGCCGGCGCCCGCGCGGTCTCCGCCCGCGACCTGACCGGCATCGGCCGCCCCCGCGCCGCGAGCGTCCACTTCACCGACGCCCTCGCGCTCAGGAAGCCCGGCTTCGAGCGGGTACGCGTCATGGACCAGGTCGGGCTGGCCGCCGCGCTGTTCACCGAGGGGGGCGCCGAGCAGGCAGCGGCGGCGGCCCACCAGGCGCTGGACAACGCCGCCCGCGTCGACTCCACGCTGGTCGCCTCCCGGCTGAACACGCTGCTGGACGCCGCCCGGCCATACCGGACCGCCGCCGTGGACGAGGTCCGCACCCGCGCGAAGGATCTCGCCGCCTCCCGTCCGACCACCGTCGCCGCCTGAGACCATCGGCCCCATGGGCAAGCACTCCCGACCCGGACCGCCGAACCAGCCGTCCCGCGCCGTGCCGCGCGTCGACGCGGGCGACCCGCTGGCCGCGTACGAGAAGCGGCGCCGCCCGCCGCTGGACGTCCACCGCCGGCACCGCCCCCTTCATGGTGGTGGTGGGCACCTTCGCCCGGACGAGCCGCGGGCCCTGGAAGAGTGGAACGGGTTTTCGTACGAGCCCGCGGGCACCGCCCCGAACCTCGCGGAGGCCCAGCGGTGGGTGAACGGGATCGCCCCGGGCACCGCGGCCGCAGCCGAGTAGAGGGGCGTGCTCACCCTCACCTTCCGTGGACAGGGCGCCGAAGAAGGAATGGTCCGGCTTCACACCTACCGAGCAAAGGACCTTACCGACGTGCCCCGTACCGACTTCGCCATCGACTGCGCTGACTGCCGCGGGCTGTTCAACGGCATGCCGCAGCCACACTACGACCACGTCCACACCGCTGAGAAACTGCCCCGCGCTCGCTGCACCGACGCGCACATCGTGAAGCACGGCTACGCCGTCGGCTTCGCCGGCAACAGGGGGCTCCCGCAGACATGGATCTTCTACGCGGACTTGGAACCGGCCGTCGTCTTCGGCCGCGCCGCCCGGATGTCAGTCTTCGACGTCAACCACTATGGCGTCACCGAAGCCGCCCGCGAGACCCGCTGGACCGAGCGCCTCCACCGCGACGTGGTCACTCTCCACCTCAAGCAGGACTCCGACCTCCGCGACCACGACGATGAGATGCCGATTCTGAAACGCTGGGTACGGGGGTGCCGCCCCGACTCGGCCCACTACGAGAGGCCCTGACCCCGCTAACCGGGCTTCGGCATCAAACGAGAGTCCACACCGCCGGATCCCTGGAGGTCTCCACGCTGCCGTCCGTGCGGTAGGTCTTCGAGGAGAATCATCGGTTTGATGAAGTCGGCCGGGCGATTCACCCTGCGGAGATTACCGCCACGGTCACCGCCCCGTCGCCCCGTCGCCCGGCGATAACGGGCAGACCGCCTGCCAGCTACCGTACGTCGGCTCAAGCAGCGGCTGACGGCTGCTTGAGCCCGGGTTTGGTTAGTAGGAGAGGTCGAAATAGTCGATGTCGGTGAGGGCGACTTCGAGGCCCGTGGCGCGGCGTCCGCCGTCCTTGAAGTAAACCTCCTGCAGTCCTTGGGCGATGATGTCGCGCATCTGCTGGTCGGTGGCGCCTTGTTGCTGGGCGTCGAACAGGCGGCGGGCGTAGGCCGGCGGAAGGTGGACGGTCAGGCGGCGCATCCGGCCGTCGTCAGTGGTGCCGACTGGGGCGGTGTAGCCGAAGCGGGCCCGGGTCTCGATGGTGATGCCGGTCGTGGTGGCGGCCTGTTTGCGGTGGCGCCCTCGGACTTTCGGCTGCCAGCGGGCGCGGACGGCCGTCTCGATCCGGTCGGCGATGTCCTTGGGCGGGTGTTTGCGCTCGCCGGTGCGGTAGCGCTCCACCGAGCGCTGGGTCACGCCGAGTTCGGTGGCGACGGCCTTGGTGGTCTTCATCTGCCCCACCAGGAAGTTGATACGGGCTTTGAGGCTCTTGGGCGGCTGGCGGGTGAATGCCTCCTGGTCGGCCCGCTCGATTGCGTCCTCGATCTCCGCCACTGGTCAGCTCCCGTCCGCGAGGGGGCTGGGGCCGTAACGCTGGGGGATCAGGCGGGCGTCTGCAGCCGGGGCGAGGTCCACGACCAGGCGCTCGCCCACACCGGAGGTCGTGGTGGCGTCGGGTGAGAGGTAGCCGAGGCTGCGCAGCTCGCCGACCGCCTTGCGGAAGGCGTCGCGGCCCTCGGCGGCCAGGCGTTCGTCGCGGGTGAGGGAGACCAGTTCACTGACCGTGGGCTCCTGGCCGGGGGTGTAGCCGGTGGCGAGTTCGGCCAGGACGCCGCGGGCGCGCCAGGTCAGGCGCATGTCCCGCATCGCCCGCGCGAAGAGCACCGGGTTATGGGTGGGCAGGGCGGTGGGAACTGGCCACTGCGGGGACAGGGCCTCGGGGGTGTTCATCAGGTACGACTCACTCCTTCGGCGCGGTTCGGTGTCCGCGCCTGCCTCAAGCTGGGACGGCGTCATGCCGGTGTCGGTGGTCGCGGCCTTACTCGCCTTCGTCGAAGACAGCGTCGCCGCCCTTGATGTGCCGGGCCGGGTTGAGGCCCTGCTCCATCAGATCGACCGCCCACAGCATCGACTGGACTCCCTCCAGCTTCGCCAGGCCCGGGGTGGGACCGAGCCGGAAGCCGCCGGGCTGCGGCTTGCCGGAGGCCGCGTACGGGAGGAAGGCGAGCGGGCTGTCGCCGGGGCTCGGGTAGACGACGCAGTCGGACAGTACAGCGAGTGGGTACAGGCCCGTCATCTTCGCCATATTGGTGAGCTTGCGGTGCATGTTGACCCGGGCCTTGGAGATGACGGCGGCGCGGATGTCGGGGCGCCAGGTCGGGCGTTCCAGGGCCGGCCACCGTTCCCCGTCCTTGTAGTTCTTGCCCTGCGGGCGCTCGCGGAGCTTGCCGACGCCGCCCTTGACCGTGGCCTTGATTGCGGACAGGACGGCGGTCAGGGCGGGGTCGGTCTGCTTGTGCCGCTCCATCGCCGCGAGGGACTGCCGGTCGTCCAGGTCCTTGGTGACGCCGAGGTCGGCGAGGGTGTCGACGTACGCGTTCTTAAGCCGGTCATGCCACGGGTCCAAGTACGCCCCGGTCTCGCGGCGCAGGTACGCCTCGATCGGGTGGACGTCGTAGCCGAGCTCCTGGGCGTAGGCGACAGTGTGCGTCTGGTACCAGGCCGGGCCCGTCGGACGGCTGCCGTCCGGCGTGAACGGCGACGGCAGGCGCGGGTCCAGCTCTACGTGGGAGAGGTCGACCAGCCAGGAGCCGGGGATCTTCGGGTTGAACTTCGGGGCATGGAAGTGGTCGGGCGCCGACAGGCCGACGACCAAGCGGGCCGCGGCCGCGAGGAACGCCGTGTTCAGGTCCAGGCCGACCGCGTACGGCAGCGTGCACTCCTCATCGCTGAGCGAGTCCACCGACCGCACCCACTGGTACGCCTCCTCATTCAGGAACCCGCCCGTCCAGCCACTGTTCACGACCACGGGGTGTTCCGGGGTGGCCTCCGGCGGCGCCGGGTCCATCGGCTCCGTCCCCAGCGAGCCCGGGTTGTAGGCGGACACCCAGTTGCCTGTCTCCGCGTCGCGCTCCGGTTTCGTCGGCGGGCGCAGCGCCGTCATCAACTCCAGCCCGGAGACGGCCGTGGAGCCGCGGGGGGTGATGACGCGCTGGGCGTAGACGCCGAGGACGCGGGCGATGTCGGCTGGTTCCATCTCGGCGACGCCGGGCCAGGACCGCTCATCGAGGGCGTCCCAGGACAGGATCGCGAGCTGTACGCACTGCCGTTCGCGGCCTTGCGCCTTGCGGTAGATCCGCGCCCACGGGCCGAACCCGCGCTGCGTGAGCTGCCACTTCGCGCGTCCGACCTGCTTGACGACCGGGTGGTCCTCCGGAAGTCGTAGGGAGCGGCGCTGCTCGTGGCCCTCCAGGCGCTCTGGCAGCCCCAGTTTCACGGCGGCCGCGGCGGTGAGCACGATCAGCGGGTCGGAGTCCTTGCCGTGGCGGTTGAGCTTCGGTGCACCGAGGCCGGACTCGTGCAGCGTCCATTCCACCAGCTCCGGGATGGTGGTCGCCGGGCAGTCGAGCACGATGCCGCCCGTGCCGTACGCGGAGCCGTCGCCGTCCAGCACGGCGAGCGGGCCATGCGGAAAGCGGGGGTCGGTCGCGGGCCTCGCCGCCTTCTTCGCCGCCGGGCGGCGCGACGTCGCGGCGCCCGGACGGGCAGGACGCCCAGGAGCGGCCTGGACAGCCGGGGCCTGAACCGGTGCGGCGGCCTCCGGCTCGGTGGCCACCTCCGGGGCGGCAGAGCCGGTGAACGTTTCCGACGCCTCCGGCTGCGGCGCGGCGAGCGGGGCGGTGGCGCCGTGGGCAGGGTACTTCGCCGCCCAACCCTGCAGCAGCCGCTGGTAGGCCTCCAGGCGCGGCGACTTCGGCTCGGAGCGGCCGTTCTCGTAGTTCTTCACCGTCTGCGTCGTGGTCTTCAGTGCGGTCGCGAGGCGGGCCTGGGTAATGCCGGCGGCCTCCCGCAGCCGGGCACGCTCCGCCGGGGGCGGGAGCTGCGGCTCCTCCTCCAGCAAGGCGTCGACCGACGCGAACAGCTCTTCCTCGGTAGTTGCCATGCCTGAACACTAGCAGAACTTACCCAATTATTTAACCCATTTATTTAACCTCGATCGAATATCGCGGGGGGTTGAAATGCGTGAAGGCCGCCCGACAGATGCCGGACGGCCTTCACGAAGTCTGAACCCTGGGCGTGTGGCCTGCCCCCTGCCGGGGCCACCAGGGACGAGTCCAAGGTCTTCCCGGTCAGCGTACCCGTACAGCGCACCCAAGCGCAGGGCGATGCGGCGACATGAGCGCCACTCCGACCGAGCCGGTTCCGTAAGGTGGCGCCCATGCTGGAGACCGACGCCCTGGAACTGCAGGAACTGCGAGCCCTGGCCGCCTACCGCACCCGCCAGGCCCGCGGCGAGGAGGCCGGCGTCCCGCACGACGAGGCGTACCGCCGCGTGTTCGGCGAGAGCAGGACGCGGGGTACGAAGTGATCAGGGGTCCGGGTCTCTTCTCCGCACGGACGTCATTCGCGCGCGCTCACTCGCGGGCGGCCAGGCCGTGCGCCCGGAACAGGGCGAAGGCCTCATGCGGCAAAGGCTCACACCAGCCGCTGGGACTGTCGGCGAGCGGCGCGAGGCCGACTGGGGCCAGGTGAAATGCCCGTTCCTCTCGGGCTGATCGGCCCGCGTCCCCGATGATGGAGACCGCCCCGGGACAACGGATCAAGGGAGTACGCATGGCGGTGGAGGCCGGCACACGGCAGGAGGAGCGCGTCGCGGGACGGGTATGGACAGTGCGCCTGGACCCTCACGGCCGCCCGTCCGCCGGCGCGGTGAAACTCTCCTGCTCCCGCCCGGCCTGCGCCGAGCAGCGCGTCCACGGCGGCGCCACTGCGGGGCGCAAGGCCGCGATCGGCCACGTCAACACACACCTGGCCCGCATCCGCGCGGGCGGCGGGCCGCGCGGCGCGGCATGGTGCGCCTGCCGCGCCGCCGACTGCGCGTGGCACACCCCCGATCCCACTGCCGTACGGCGGGGCGGGGCGAACCCGTCGGCGGGTGCGGTGCGGTGCGGCGGCCCGGTGGTCCTGACGGTGTACGCGGACCGTGCCGGAAGGCTGTGGCGGATCACGGAGATGTGCGCGCGATGCGCGGCCGCCATCTCCGACTGCCGTGTCCTGGACACCGCCCCGCCCCTGTCCCGCACCGCCCCGACCGGGGCAGGTCAGGCATTGGGCAAGCCGGACAGGAAGCCGGGGCCCGCAGTCGGCACGGTGGGCGAGGGCGCGGCGGCGGTGTTCTCCGACCACGCCCCCTCCCTCGCCGCTGACGCGACTTCGGCTGCCGGGCCGGCTGTGCTCCCCCGCGCCCGCACCGGCTCACCGGCCCCAGCGCCCCGGCGGGCGAAGCAGTGGGGGAAGATCGCGCAGCGGACCGTGCCGCACGACCTCGAGCCTGACGTCCTGCGCCTGGAACTCATCGAACTCGGGGACGCGTTCCGCGCCTACCAGCAGCGCCCCGAACCCGACCTCGCCCTGCTGGCCCATCTCCACGAGCGCAAGGCCCGCGCGTTCGCCCTGTGGGCCGACGTGAGCGGCGACGGCTCCCTGCGCCACGAAGCCAAGCGCGCCGACAAGGCGGCGCAGACCACCCGCGAGATGCAGGCCAACCGCGGCGGCCAGGTGGCCGGCGACACGGCGAGCGGGAACGAGCCGGTGGTGGAGCGGCTGCTGACCCGGCAACAGGCCGTGCACGCCCGCACCGTGCTGGACTACGTCGCCGCCCACGCCCCGTACCCGGAAGCCGAGGTGCGCCTGGCGGTACTCATGCTCACCCTGCGGGCCGCGCGCGCCGGCACCGGGAACATCACGGGCCAGGACCTCACCGGCTGGCTCCAAGACGATGCCGAACGGGTGCTGCAGCAACTGGTCTCGACCGGCTGGCTGCGCCTGCCCGGCACCGTTGACGAGGTGATGGCCTCCCGGTCCGAGGACCCCACCGCCATCACCGTTCCCACGCTGCTGCCGGAACAGCCCCGGCCGTTCGGCTTCGGCAAGACCACCCGCGCGAGGATCTCCGGCTGGGCCCAGAAAGTCGTGGGCGACCGGAAGATCCGCAAAAAGAAACTGGGCGCTACCGCCCGGCTCCTGGCCCTGTACACCGCCGCCCACACCCGCCCCGACGGACGCCTCGGACACCCCGAGGACGACGGGCTGCACCTGGACCAGGTCGCCGCGTTCTGCACCCTGCCCCCCGAACAAGTCTCCGAGCACGCCGAACTACTCATCGCCGCCGACTGGCTCACCCAAGCAGACACCACCCAAGGACGGCTGCGCGGCCAGCTCACCGAGCGCATCCTGCCGCTGTCAGGGCTGCTGTGACACGCCCCGCCCACCGTGCCGGCGGCCTCGCGTACCGCCACCCCGGGTGCGCGCACGGAGCAGCGGCATCGGGACCGTCCGGCACACATGAGATCTGCTCAGGCCGGTGACCACCAAACGCCCCGCATCGGAGGTACGACCTATGTCAGGACCGGATCTACCGCCGGCGACCGCGCCGATGACCGTGGAGGCGCTGATAGGGCGGTGGCCGACAGGGGCCGAGAAGGTGGAACTCATCCACGGAGTGATGGTCTTCGCCGGCCATTTCGACGAACGGGACCTCGATACGGCCCGGCGCACCTATCCAGGCCGCCGCCCCGTCATCAACGCCGACGGCGGCCTGGAGATCCATCCAGCCGGTCCCGGCCGGCCCGCCCCGCTCCTGGGCGATCCGCACCACTGCTGAATCGCCCCGTCGTCCCGGTGGCCGATCGCACCGTGGCAGACAACCGGCCAGGTGCGCTCCGGGGCCGTCACCCATACGGCTGAGGGTCGTTTCCGGTGTGGACCAACACATCGGATGCCAAGGAGGCCCAGTGGGCCCGTCGTTTGTGATCGAGCGGCTCGAATTCCAGCAGGGCGACGTCTGGTACGCCCGCTACTTCAGGGGCCTGGTGACCTTCCTCGTGGGCCACTCCAAGGCCGGAAAGTCCACCGCGCTGGAAGCGCTGCTCTACCCGCTGGGCCTTCTCACGGCAACCGTCATGCCGGAGGTCCGCGGCTGCCGGCAAGTCCGGCTGGTCTTCCGGGTTGCCGGAACCCGCTGGCAGGCCACCCGCAGCGGATCGAACCCGCGGGCACGGGTGTCCTTGAAGAACCTCGACGACACCGACGAGATCGAGCACCTGCTGCCGGTCACGAGCGCGAAGGCCGGGGAGATGACCGCCGGCGCCTTCGTCCAGGACCTGCTCGGCCTGCCCCAAGCGGCCCGGGGAGCCACGCGTGTCGCTCTGGACGACTTCTACGGCACCGTCATGGCGCTGCGGCAGAACACGATCGCCTCCGAGTTTCTTGGCGGAGGGAAGGACGAGGCGAGGGTCCTCGCCCTGGAGGTGCTCCTGGGCCTGTGGAACGAGGATCTTGCCGGGCTGGAGAAGAACGCTTCGGAAGCCGCATCCCGGTACCGGGCGGCGAGGTCTGCTCTGGCGGCGTTCAAGAAGCTGCGGGACAGCGGTGCTCTGGCCGATCCGGCCAGCGTCCGCGCCGCGTACGAGCAGAAGCAGCGCGAGCACCGCGCGGCGGCGCAGCGGTGGCAGGAGGCCGATGCGGCGCTGAAGGTCGCCGTCGGGGAGCGCGGGCGGCTCGTCGCCCTGCACCAGGCGGCCGAAGCCCAGCGCAGGAAGAGTGCGAAGCAGGCTGTCGCCGCCCAGGCCAAGGTGAACGGCGCCACCGCCGAGCACGCGCGCGCCGAGGGCGAACTCGCCAGCCTGCTGGGGCCCGCGCCGCAGGCCTGCACCTGCTGCGGACAGCTCCTCCCCGACCGGGAGCCGGGTCTGTGCCGCCAATGCGGTCAGAGCCACGACGGCGTCGAAGACCGGCGCGAGCGGCAGATGGCCGCGGCCCGTGCGAAGGTGGACCGGCTCCTGTTCAGGCTGCGGGGCCTTCAGGAGGCGGCGGCTGCCGCCGCCGACCAGGCTGCCGAGGCGGATACGGCGGCCGCGGCCGCGCTCGCCGCCCGCGACGCCTATGACGAGGGCCATCTCCAGCCCGCCCGCAAGGCCGCGCAGCAGGCCGAGAAGGAGGCCCACGGCCTGAGCCGCGACGTCGCCCAGCTCAAGGAGCGTCTGGAGTCGGCCGACTACATCAGCGCCCAGGAGCAGGTCATCAAGACGGCCAAGGAACAGATGGACGCGGCGCAGGCCGCCCGGGACGCCGCGGTCACCGCCAACGAAGTGCGCCGCAAGGAAGTCACCGGGTGCTGGTCGGAGTTCTTCCTTGCCCGGCTGAAGCAGATCAACCCCGACGTCGAGACCGCCCACATCGACCCCGTCGACTTCACCACCCGCGTCAAGGAACGGCACACGGCCGACAAGACCTTCGCCGAGAGCTCGGTCGCCGGAAGCCCCAAGGTGGCAACCAACGTCGCGCTGCTGCTGGCCCTGCGTGATCTCGGCCGCGTCGACCGCGGCGTCAGGGTGCCGCCGCTGATGGTCATCGACTCGCCGCTGGCCGGCCTCGGAGCCAAGGGCCTGGACCACGACACCGGCCTGCGCCTGATCGACACGCTCATCGACATCGCCGACGACCCCTCCCCCGACGGCTACGCCTGCCAGGTCATCGCCGCCACCAACGACCCCCTCCCCCGCCCCTATCCCGGCGTGCGGGAAATCCGCATCGACACCGACAACCGGTTCTTCGACCACGCCCCGCTCCGCGACAACTGACCGTCTGTGCCCTGCACTTTCGTAGAAGAGCCCAGGGCGGCCAGTACCCGTCGCCACGCCCGGATGGCCGACACCCGCAGTGGCCTCCGGCGGCATTTCAACCGGCACCAGGCTGTCGCCCACGTGACCGGGGTGCCGGAGCAGCCCGCCGTGGCTTTCAGCGGCGGGCTGCCTCGTGCAGGTGCCGGCGCAGCTGTGCGCGCAGTTGCGGCAGAGGAGCACCCGCGCCGAGCCGGCGCAGGAAGCCGGCGGCGTCCCAGGTGATCAGGCCGCCCTGGCGGGAGAGGTACAGGCCGACCTGGTCGATGCCGAACTGGTCGTCGTAGTCCAGCAGGAGGTATCCGGCGAGCTGATAGATCTCCTCGCGGCCCAGGCGGCGGGGGTCCTTGGTGGCTTTGCAGTCCAGCAGCAGGCCGCCGAGGATGTAGTCGGCGTCGGCGCCGCCGATGTCGCCGCTGCCGGCGAAGACCGGACCGCACACACGGGAGGCGGCTGGCAGGGCGCGGAAGGCGGCGAACGGACCCTCGGCGAGCCGCATCTGCTGGTCGATGTCGCACACGACGTACTCGGGGACCGCAGCGGTGAGGTCGTCCAGGGTCGTGGCGGGGGTGGCGGAGCTGAGCATGCTGAAGCGGCGGATCTCACCGGTGCGGGCGATGTCCTCGAAGAAGCCGGCAACGAAGCACAGCCGGATGAGCGCGTTCTCGTCCAGGCTGCCGGGATCGGCGAGGTAGGTGTCGACGCTGGCCAGCAGCTCCCGGCCCGCCGTGTGCAGGGCCTTGCGGGCCCCACGCGCCGGTGCTCCGCGCAGCGGTCCGGTCTCGTCAAGGAGCATGACACCGGCGACAACGGCCAGTCCGAGCCGCCCGCCGAGACTGAGGCGGAGGCGGTAGTCGACGGCGTGCCCGAGGGCCGACCAGTTCGGGTACTGCACGTCGATCGGCTGCACCGGGTGAGGGAGGCCAGCGATGCGCGCCTGATAGTCGCCCACCAGGTTCTGGCTGTACGGGAGGTTGGCGGCCATGAACTGCGAGATCGGTGAGGAGTCGTACTTCAGCTGCCCGGTCAGACTGAGCTCGATCATCGGCCGGCCGGCCACCGTGCCGTCCCGGCCGGCGTCGGCCATGGTCTTTTCGTACGCGTCGATCCAGGCGATGCCCTCGGTGTCCAGCAGATGGCGGGCGCGGGTGACCGCGACGTAGATCAGGCGGGCCTCGCTCGCGTTCAGCGCGCGCTGCAGACCCAGGTCGTCCACCGACGGGGCCATGTAGCCCTTGCCGATGCGTACCGACGGCCACTCGCGTCCCTTGGCCTTGTGCGCGGTGGAGACGGTGACCTGCGCCTTCTCCTCCGGGGACAGGCGGTCCACCGCGGCGATGATCTGGTCGGGGCCGTAGGTGTCGACCAGCTGCACGATCGCTTTGAGGTCCTGGCCGGCCTTGTCCTGCTCGGCGTACTCCTGCACCTCGCCCCAGGAGGAGAACAAGAACAGCTCCGGGTGGCTGGTGCGCTGCCCGGCTTTGAGCTCGAGTGCGGCCTTGGCGATGCGCTGCAGCGCGCTGCCCCCGCCGGTCAGCGCCACCGGGATGCCGAGCTCCAGGTAGGACAGGACCTCGCTCATCGCGTCCACGTTGCCCCGGCACAGCACCGCCTCGGGCTGCGCCACCTCACCCACGCGGGAGCCGGGGCCGTGGCCGGTCAGCTGCATCTCCGACTCGGCGTGTCCCAGCCACCGGTTGGCCACCTCGGCGATGGCCGGGCCGAAGCGGAAGGACTGGGTCAGGCGCAGCTGCTCGGCGGGGAAGCCGGTCATCACATCGCGCGCGTTGCGCCAGCCGTAGATCTGCTGGGCAGGGTCCCCGACGCACACCCGCTGCGCGTCCTGGGCGAGGAAGACCTCCTCCAGCACCGGGTTGGTGTCCTGGGCCTCGTCCAGCAGGACGAAGTCCGCCCCGAGCTGCGGGGAGGTCATCGCCCACAGCTTCATGTAGTGGTCGTGCTCGAACCGCAGCCGGCCCGCGGGCGAGCAGATGTCCTGCCACGCACGGTGCGCGTAGGGCAGCAGGGTGCGGGCGAGATAGTCCTGGCCGGGGCCGTCGAGGCCGTTGACCGGCTCCATGTGGCGGGCCATGACCTGCCGGTCGGTGGTGTAGCAGAACTTGCGGACCATGCCCATCACCAGGCGCGCGGCGTGAGTGACCTTGATCTGGCGGGAGCCCACGTCAAGGTCGCGTGTGATGCCGAGCAGGCGGGCGGTGTGCTTGGCGGGGATCCTCGCCGAGGCGTCCAGCCGCTCCCGGTAGTGATGGCCGACAGCCCTGAAGGCCAGGGAGTGCGCGGTACGGCACTCCACATTCGGCCCGAACCGCCCGCGGGCGTCATCGGCGATCGCCCGGTTGAACGCCACGTACAGCCCGCGCTTGCGGGTCGCGGCGCCCATCAGGATCAGCGTGGACGTCTTGCCCGTCCCCGCTCCGGCGACCAGGGCCAGGTCCCGGCCTGAGGCGAACACCTCACGGGCAGCCTGCTGCTCCTTCGTCGGCTCCATGGCCATGGATTCCTCTCTGGGAAGCGCGGCTTCATGTACCGCAGCCCCAGAGGCTGGACCAGATGGTGACCAACCGTCAATACAGTCATACGTTCGGTAGCCAGTTCCGGCCGAATTCAGGACGGGCCGCACAAGGAAGCGCCGCGGACCTGTGCGCTGCCGGTTCTTCCCTCCCCGTCCCTTGGGCCGTGCACCCGGCCGCTGCAATCAGGCCAGCGAAGTTTCCTGATTCCGGAAGGAGCTGTCAGTCCCGGTTTCTATGCTGCCGCAGGCAAGGGAACCGCTGGGCACCGCGCTGATGCCCGGCCATGCGATCACACGGGAGGTGCGGGATGCCGACGTGTACCCGCCGAGCCAAGTCGACCCGGCGCTTATGCCGACGCGAGGCCGCCGAGTGGCCCCGCTACGACGATCTTCCCGCCCCCGTGGTGGCGTGTGCCAGCCACCTCACGCCGGCGGAATGGGCCGCCTGCCAGGAAGCCCGCGCCCGGGCGAACGCCGAGTGGTCCGCCCGCCGGGCAGCGGAGATGGCCGCACGCGAAGAACAGGGCGAACAGGCGCAGCCGGCACCGGCCGTGGCACGCTATGTCCCACGGCCGTGCACCGGCCAGTGCGTCTCCCAGGAACGTGCCTGGGGCCGCGACGCCGACAGCGCCTCCAGCCTGTGCGCGACCTGCGACGGCTACGTGTGCGTAGCCTGTGGCAAGGCCGAAGTCGACGGCATCTTCGACCTCTGCGGCCGGTGCGCGGCGTTCGAATCGGAGATCGACCAGGAGCCGGACACGGTCTGGGACGATGAGATCGACACCGGGTCCGACCCGCGCATGCGGCTGACCGCGATGGTGCACCAGATCGTCGCGGCCACCGGCACCACTCACCGCGACGTCAACGCCCGCATCAACCGGACCATCGGGGTACACACCCGCGTCGGAGCCGACGAGCAGGTGATCCGCCGCGCCGCACGGGCCGCCCGCGACTGGCTCGGCCAACTCCTCCAGAGCCCTCAGACGGACACCACCGCCCCACCCGACATGCCCGAGGCCGGCGGAAGGACAGTGGCCGCGGAGCCCGCGGAGCCCGCGGAGCACGCTGCACGGGGCGAAGGCGCTGCGCTCGCGGGCGGCCGGGTACTACGGTCGGCGCCCATGGACACCCCAGCACCACACCCCGCCGACGACGCCGTGGGCGAGCACGCCGAGCTGACCGTGACCGTGCGCCTGACCGGCCAGAGCGCCAGGCGCCTGCGTCGCGCGGCCGACATCCAGCAGCGGCCCGTCGAGGAGGTCGCGGCCGAGTGCATCAGCGACGAGATGCGCCGGGACGTGCACGAGGCGCTGTACAGCGGCAGCGACGCGTACGCGGCCACCCTCGACGGTCTCGCCCAGCGCCTCGCACTCCTCGTCCGCGAACTGGGCGCGCTGCCCTCCGGCCCCGCCGCACACGTGATCGCCCAGGCAGCCGCCGAACAGCACGGGCCCCTGCCCGAGGAGTGGCACCGGCGCATGCTCGAACAGCTCACCGAGATGTGGACCGGCCGCACCACCGAGTTCGGCGCGCGTCCCGACGGCTCCGTCGGCCCGCTGGAGAAGACCCAGGTCCAGGCGATGGTCACCCCCGCGCAATGGGATGCCCTGGCCCGCATCGGCGCACCGGGCAGCATCGCCCAAGGCGTCCAGGAAGCTCTCGAGGCCGGGATCACCGCCCTCGACCGATAGCCGGCCCGGCCGCGCCCCGGAGGGGGCTAGCATGGCGCGCTCCCCCACGAGAAGAAGGAGCCGATGCAGCCCGAACACTGCCCCTTCCACCGCCGCGAGGACACCTGCGTGCCCCTCGCCCGGCTGCTGGTCCAAGCCGGCCTGCTCGACCCCTCACCCCACGCGCCCGCCGCCGGCGCAACGACGGTGGACGCTCCCCCCGTCCCGCCGCGTCCCGTCACGCTCGCGCTGATCGCCGAGCACATCAACGCCTGGGGCCGCGTCGTCATCGACCCCACCCTCCCGCACGCCGACATCACCGCGCTGGAGGAACGGTCCCTGCGCTACACCCTGCAGGCCCTGTGGGAAGCCGCCGGTGAGGCCACCCGCGGCAGCATCCGCTCCACAGACGGCACCGCAGCCGAATGGTGGCGCGTGAACTGCGCGCTGCAGGAAGCCCAGGCCGCCGCGCACCGCACCACCCTCGCCAGCAGCGACGGCGCCCAGGCAGACCTGTGGTGGTACATCGCCCTGCTCCACCTCGGCCACGCTCGCACCCTATGGAAGGACCGCATCGGCCACACGCTGCCGCAGTAACCGGGCGCTGCCCAACGCTCCGTGCTGACGGACGAAGCCAGGGACCGTAACGTCGTCGTCAGCACGATCCGGCCGGCGCCTCCCGGCCGCTTCCCGGGCGGCAGCACGCCGCCGTGCAGCTCACGCGTCCGCCGCGGCCAGAGCGGCACGTCCTTCGCCGGTGGGCTCGACCAGGTCGCCGCGGCTGCCGTCGGCCGGCACCACGACACGGACCAGGCCCCGCTTCCACAGGCTGATCGAGACCCCGTACCACGCCATCTGCCGCTCGGTCCACGCCTCGTGACCGGGATGGTTCTCGTCCATGCCCGGCTCGGCCGGGTTCAGCACCGGGAAGTACTCGGACATCCACACCGGCCTGCCGGCCTGCGCAACCAGCTTCAGCAGGTCGCGTTCATCGCTGCTCAGCACCATCCGCGTAAGGCTACGGGAGCCCAGTGACACCAAGGTTCACCGAGGCCCAGAGGTGATGGGACGGAGGGGCGGGTGCGGGTGGGTGACGGACGCTCCCCGTATCCACACGCCGGACAGTGGCACGCGGACGCTGGCCGATCACGCCAGATATGGGATCGGATTCCGCCAAGGTGATCTCTTGGGCGTCCCCGTCACCCCTGGCGGGCAGAGGATCCGGACATGCCTCAGAGCTGGGAGAAGGCGGTCCTCCCTCCCCGTCAGGGGCGGAGCGGACGCCGATGCGAGCGGCGTGTATTTGCGTTGCCGCCGGTGTGGCGCGTGCCGATGATGACGGAGTCCTGCCCGACATCCACGCACCGGCGCTCGTCCGCGAGCTCTCCAGCCTTGCCGGGGGCCGACGGCGGTGCATCGGTCAGGGGAACCGCCTGCCTGTGCTCTGCCCGCGGTGATCAGCTGCCCATGCCGGTTCGTTGCCGCACGACGACGTGGGCCAGGTCTTCTGCCGCTGTCTCCTGTTCTCGCCGGAGCCGGTCGGGAACGGCCTGGGTGACGGGACGAGAGGAAGGGATCATCGATGGCTACGCGCCACGACGTGCACGCCCGGTCTGCGCCTCCCGTGCGCCAGGCGGTGATCCTCTCGGCCGGCCTGGGAACCCGCATCGCGATCGTGGCCCGCGGTTATCCCAAGGCAACGGTGACCACGGGCACGAGGCCCGCGCTGATCTCCCAGATCCAGCAATTGCACCGCGCCGGCGTCCGCAGGGTCGTGGTCGTCCACGCCCCGGGGGATGACCGGCACATCCTTCCCCTCCTCGCTCGTGCCTTCGGCGGCGCCGAAGTGGAGTTCCTTCTCGCCGTTCAGCCCCGCCCGGCAGGGCCGCTGGACGCGCTGGCCTGTGCGAGTGAGCATCTGTCGGACGGTGACCTCACGCTGGTGCTGGGAGACACGCTGGTCAGTGACTTCGCGGAGCTGCCACCGGACGCCGTCGGCATCGGGCGGGTGGAGACGGCCCGGGAGTTCTGCCTGGTGGAAGCCGATCCGTCCGGCCACATCGTGGGGTACGAGGACAAGCCGGACCGGGAGGGTGCCTCGGATGACGCCGTGGTCGGCGTGTACCGGTTCGCCGACGGGGCGCTGATGCGGCAGCTCCTCGACGAGGCCAGTACCCACGGGGGTGGAGAACTCAGCGATCTCCTCGCCCGGTACGGCAGACGCCGTCCGCTGAGCGCCGTGCGGGTGCGGGGGTGGCAGGACCTGGGCTCCTACGACCGGTATCTGGCCGCGAACCGTGCCTCACTGCTCGGGCGCGCGGGCCACCGGTTCACCGTGGTGGACGACGGGTCGGTGATCAAGAGCGGCAATCCCGCGCTCATCGCCGCGCAGGTGCGCTGGTTCCGGGCTCTTCCGCAGACTGCGGCCGGCCTGGCGCCGCGGTTACTGGAGGCGGGCGAGGGCTGGCACCGCACGGAGCTCCTGGACTATCCGAGCCTGGCCCAGCTGCTGCTGTACGAGCCGTTGCCGCCCGCCACTTGGAGCCTGCTGCTGACCCGGCTACTGGGGGTTATGGAGGAGTGTCTGTGGGGGCCGACCCGGAGGAAGTCCCCGGAGCTTGCGGTGTGGTGCGAGCGGGTCTACATCGCCAAGACCGAGGACCGGCTCGCCGCCTGGGCCCTGTGGGAGCAGATACGTTCCCGCGCTTTCGTCGTCAACGGCGCCACCGTGCCCAGCTTCGACGAGCTGTGGCCCCACGCCGTCGCCCAGCTACAGGCGGTGGCCGCCAGCGCGACGTACAGCAGCGTGATCCACGCGGATATGACCTTCTCCAACATCCTCCTCGCGCGCGGCTTCGGCATGTTCAAACTGCTGGATCCCGGCTCGGCCTTCAGCAACCGGCCCGGCGGAGACATCCGCTACGACTTGGCCAAACTGCGCCAGAGCTATGCCGGCGGCTACGACGCCCTGCGGGAGAACCTCTTCCAGCTCGACCGCACCGGAGCAGGCCGGTGGGAGCTACGGGTCTTCCCCCGCCCCAGCCCAATCACCGTCACCGCGGACGAGGTCATCGCCGCGGCGGGCTACGACCTGACGGCGGTACGGCTGCTGGAGGCCGTGCAGTTCGTGTCCATGGTGCCCCTGCACCACGAGAACCCCGACCGTCAGCTTGCCTTGTACCTGCGCGGGCTGCAGCTGCTGACCGCCGTGCTCGAAGGAGATCCGCATGCGCTTCCCCGTGCGTAACCGCGTACGCCAGCTGGCCATGGGGGCGATCAGCGCCCACCTGCTGTGGGAGGCCGCGACGCTGCGGCGTGCGCGGCAGACCGCCCGCACCGCCTTGGCCGTACCGCCTCCGGTGCCCGCTGACGGCGGCACGGGCACGCCGCCGGTGCTGCATGTGCTGGTGCCGGGGCTCGGCGAGCAGCCGTACGTCGCCCGCACCGTAGCCGCGTTCGCCGCCGTACGGGACGCCTACCCGCACGCGCACATCTGGTTCGTCACCACCGCCCGCGAACAGGCCCCCTCCGCGGGAGGGGAGACCACCCGCGCCGCGCTCGAGCGGCAGCTGCTGGGGATGGACGCCCGGCGGATGGCGGTGGTGGAGGACCCTAGGCCGGAGGGGAACAAGGCGTCCCAGCTGAACTGGGCCGTGGAGTACATCGACCAGAAGTTCGGCGGCGAAGAGCAGTCCTGGATCGGGGTGTTCGACTTCGATTCCCAGCCGCCGGCGGACACGGCCGCCTGGGTCGCCGCCACTGCGCGCGCCTCGGGGGCCGAGGCGATCCAGGTGGTGCCGATCGGCATCACGACTCTGGCCGGGCCGCCGAAGACCGCCGCCTCCCGGGCGGTCGTCTACGCCGAGGCCCTGCACCAGGCGGTCCGCAGTCTCGGAGTGGAGCGGTGGAAGCTGGACCAGGCGGCAGGTGGGCGGCGGATGCCGCAGTACCTGGTGGGCGCCGGGATGTTCGTACGCCGCGACGCCCTGCGGTCGGTCGGCGGCTTCCCGTTCGTCGACGATGTCCCGCTCGGATACCGGCTCTTCCTTCAAGGCGCGCGGTTCGCGACCGTCCCGGTCCTCAACCGCGTCGACCTGCCCGACAACGTCACCGCGCACCTGGGATCGCTGAAGTTCATCGCCCGCGGCATCACCAGCTGGCCCTCGGCACTGGCCGCCACCCGTGCAACGCCCGGCGTGCGCCAGCGGGACCGGCTGCGGCTGGTGGCCCTCGGAGTGGCCGACACCGCCGAGATCACCATCTATCCGTGGCTGGCAGCTGGGCTCACACCGTCGCTACTGCGCGGACCGTGGCCCGGACGGCTCCTGGCCATGGCGTGGTGGGGGTTCCCGCTCGCGCAGACGGCGGTGATGCGCCGTGTCCTTGCCGGCGAACTCGATGAGCGCGGCTGGTCGGTACCGGCCGGTGCCGTGGCTGCGGCCAGTGTCGGCCGCCGCTTCTGGCGGACCGCGGGAGCCTGGCGGCTGGCCGGCGATACGCTCCGGTCACGACTACGGGGGCAGACGGTGACCTTCGCCAAGTCCACGCGCACCACCGCGACGACCGGGGCACCGCGATGACCGGTCACCCCGACTGGTGCCCCGGCCCGGCCCGGCCGCACGCATGGCCCGGGCCGGTGGAGGACGGCGGATACGAGAACCGCCTCCTCGCAGCCGGGCGGGACGCTCTGGTCAAGCAGTACCAGCGTGCGGCCCGCTTCCACAGCGAGGCCCGCGCCCTGGATCTGCTGGGACCACTGGGGCTCAGCCCCCACTGCCTGGGAGCCTGCGAACCGCACCGCGCACTGCTCACCGAGCGCATCGACGCGCAGCCCCTGGCCGGCCCGCTGCGCGGTGGAAGGGACGACGAGGAGACCGCCGCGCGCCTCGGCGCACTGCTGCGACAGCTTCACAGCACCCCGGCTGACGGAACGGGGCCGCTGAACGCACCCACTGCCGAAAAGTGGCCGCGCTTCCTGCGCCGGCACCTCGCCACGCGCCTGGGCTCACTGCCCCTCACCCCCCGCCCGGCCGACCGGCTCTGGGCCCTGTTGGACGAACACCTCACCGTCCTGGGCGAATTGGACACCGCCTACGTGCTGCACCACGATCTCAAACCCGCGAACATCCTGCGCACGCCCGAGGGCGGCCTTGTGCTGTGCGACTTCGACCAGGCCCGCGGCGGTGACCCGCTCAGCGACCTCGGCAAGCTGTGGTGGCGCACCTTCACCGCGGCCCAAAGCCGCCCCTGGCAGGTCTTCCTTCACGCCTACGGGCGCGAAACCGATGAGCAGACACAGGCGGCCGTGACCTTCTACCTGATCGTGCACTGCATCGGCGCCCTGGCCTACTGGCACGACCACACTCGGCCCGGCTACCTGCGCCACGCCCGCTCCGCGAGGCAGCTCCTGGCCACGCACACCGGCGTTGACTGCCCATTGGACGTCCGTCGAAGGGAAAGCGCGTGACCTCTGTGTACACGGTGGTGATCGCCGGGGCCAGCAGCGGCTTCGGCGCCGCCCTGGCGCACGACCTCGCCGCAGCCGGCCACCAGGTGGTGGCCGGAGCCCGCCGACCGCGCCCCGATGCCCCGCGGATGCGATACGTGCCCGTCGACCTCACCGACAGCGAAGCCACCCACCACTTCGCCCAGGCCGCCATCGAGCACCTGGGCCGGGTGGACGGGCTCGTCTACTGCGCGGCGGACCCCGGCGCGGTCCAACGCGCCTGGCAGCTCGATGCGGACGCCTTCGCCCGGGTCCTGGACGTCTCGCTGCTCGGGTTCGTGCGCCTGGCCGGGCACCTGGTGCCGCACATGCAGCAGGCCGGCGGCGGCAGCATCATCACGGTCGGCTCGCAGGCCGCCCGCACCCCCGTCGACCTGCTCGCCGCCTACGGGGCGGCCAAGGCCGCACTCGAGCACTACTCCCGGTGCCTTGCCGAGGAGCTGTCCGGCACCGGAATCCGGGTCAATACCATCGGCATCGCCGCCGAGACCGAACTGGCCGCCACCCACCGGACGGCGAAAGCGGCCCTTCGCGGCCGGCCCAGCCCTCACCCGCCGCTGCCCGATGTGGCCGAGAGTCTGCCGCTGGCGCGCTGGCTGCTGTCCGACCAGGCCCGTCATGTCACCGGCCAGAGCATCGAAGCCAACCGGCCCTGACCCCACACCCGCGCAAGGAGACCAACGTGCCCATCACCATCGCCGCCATCGGATTCGGACGGCACTTCCGCCGCAGCCTCCTGCCCAACCTCATCGGCTGCGAGAACCTGGCACTGGCCGCCGTCGCCGAACGCGACCGGGCTCTGCGGGCCGAGGCCGCCGCACGTTTCCCGGGGCTGACCGTCGCCGCCGACGCAAAGGAGATCTTTGACAGCCCGGTGGACGCGGTCCTCATCAGCACCGACCCGGCCGGACACGTCGACCTCACCCGCGCCGCGCTGAAAGCCGGCAAGCACGTCTTCGTCGAGAAGCCACTGGGCACCGACCCGGCCGCCGTACGGGAGCTGGCCCAACTCGCCCGCCAGACGGGCCGCGTGGTGAGCGTGGGCACCATGTGGCGGCACGCCCCCGCCCACCGGGTCCTGGACCGCTGGCTGGCCGAACACGACGCCCGCGCCCGCATGGTGGATATCGCCGTGACCTTCCCCGCGGTCTTCAGCCGCGACGGCTGGGACCTCACCCCCGTGCATCTGGCCCTGTACGACATGCTCATTCACCCGATCGACTTCGCCCGGCATCTGCTCGGCGGCATCGGCGAGGTCGACGCCCGCCAGCTGCCCTCCTCCCGCGAAGGCGAGATCATGATGAGCCTTAGGCTGATGAACCCCGCCGGGGACGCGATGGCCGTGATCAACGCCGCCACCGGATCGCACGCCTACCAGGTCGCCACCTGGGTCCACACCAGCACAGGCGACCTGATCGAGGTCGACACCAAGGACCGGCTGCGGCTGACCACCTCCCCGACCTGGTCCGGCACCGAAGGCTCCCTGCGCGACCGCGCCACCCTGGGCTGGGAGGCCGGCCAGCTCTACCGCGGATGGGGCCGCAAGGGGTATGCCGAAGAACTCGCCGCCTTCGCCGACCAGATCGCCCAGCCGCACTCCCAGGAGGCGGAAAGCGAGCTCGACAAGGCCGCCCAGAGTCTTGAGGCCATCGAAAGCTGCCTGACCAGTCTCGGCCAGGCAGCACCGGGCACGCGGATATGAGCCCCATCTCCGGCGGGCACTGGGCGGGCATCGAGGCCCTGCTCGTGGACTTCGACGGTGTGATCATCGACTCGGAGTACGCGCACTACCAGGCGTGGCGCGACGCCTTCCGTGCCCACGGTCTGTGGCTGTCCACCGACGCCTGGGCCGACCACTGGGCCCTCCGCGACCACAGCGGCAAGCCGCCCATCACCGCGGTGCTGGAAAAGCGCCTCGGCGCACCGCTGGAGGATGCCGTCGGTCTGATCCGCGAGGTCCGCCAGCACTACCGTGCGTTGGTGGCGTCCTTGCCGGCCCGGCGCGGCATCGAAGGGTGGCTGCGCGAGGCCGCGGCCCACCGGGTGCGGTGCGCGGTGGTCACCGACGGCCGCGCAGACCACGTGCACGCCGTGCTCGACCGCCTCCAGTTGACCCACCTGGTCGAAACCGTGATCGGCCGGGACCGCAGCCGGGCGCGCAAGCCCGCCCCCGACACCTACCGCGCGGCCCTGACACACCTCGGTGTGCCGGCCGAGCGGGCCGTGGCCGTCGAGGACTCCCCGCACGGCATCGCCGCCAGCCGCGCCGCCGACGTGCGGTGTCTCGCAGCCCCCCACAAGATCACCAACCATCTCCTTCAACCCGGGCCCGGCACCGTCGTCATCGACCCCTGCGCCGTGAGCCTGGACCGCGCGCTCGCTCTCCTCGCCCGCCCCCAGCGCACTCCCGGGGCCCCACGGCGCGGCGGCGAGGATGTGCTGCGCCGAATCCGCGCCTCGCTCACCGGCCTCGCCCTGGGCGACGCGGTCGGAAAGGTGATCGACAAACGCGCCGCTGCCCAGCTCGATCCGGAGACCCACTCTCTTGTGGATGCGTTCGCCGATGGCGGGCGCCCGCCCGAGCTCTTCCGCGGACGGATCACCGACGACACCGTGCTCACCCTCGCCTTCGCCCGAACGATCACGGCCACCGGCACCGTCTCGCGTGCCGCGCTGGAAGACGAGCTGCGGGCCCTCAACCCCAACGGCGGGCGGCAGATCTACAAGCTCAAGGCCGCCGCCGGCCCGCTGCACGTCGCTGAGGACGGCGACACCAACGGCTGCGTCCCGCGCTCCGCCACGCTCGGCTACCTGTACGGGCCGGGCGAGGTCGGGGACCTGGGCTACGACGTCCTCAAGACGGTCACGCTCACCCACGCCCATCCCGACGCCGTCATGGCGGCGCTCGTCTTCGCCATCGCTGTCAGCCACGCCGTCGCCGGCGACAGCCCGTGCGACGCGCTGCACACGATCCGTACCGCCCTGTCCCACCTGGTCCGGCTCGCGGGCGGCGGCCAGGCGGTGGCCGAGGCCGTCGTGGAGCACAGCACACGGGGAAAGGAGACCACCAGCGCAAGCGCCCTTGCCGACCATCTCGAGCAGGCGGTGGGAATGGGGGTGAAGGCGCGTTCCTCCGCGGTCGCCGGGATCGTCCTCGGTCTGTCGGGCCTTCCACCCCAAGACGTGCTGCCCAGTCTCTTCCGCCGTCAGGGCCCGGGGGACCTCGACTCTGTCGCCGCCGTCTACGGCGCGCTCGCCGGAGCCTTCCGCCCCGAAATCATCCCGGCGGCGTGGGGCGCCGTCATCGAGCAGTACAACGGCATCTCCTTCACCGGCATGGCACACGGCATCCACCAGGTGCGAACGGGGGCGGCATCCCGATGACAGCAGCCTCGGACTGGTTCGCTGCCTGCTATGAGCGCGCCCTCGCCACCGGGCAACGCCGGTTCCTTGACTCCGTCATCGGCACCGTCGGGATCGCCGCGGATCCCGACCGCCTGGAAGGGATCAGCTGGCCCCCTCACCACGTCCGCCCCGAACCCGCCGCTGCTGTATCGGTCACGGTGGCGGTGACGAACGAGCCGGCGCCCGGCCAGATCAGTGCGTCGTTGGCCGACGCCCGCGCTCAGCGCAGCCGCTTGAACGGCCGGGGGGCCTTCCCGCTGCGCTGGCTGCCCGGGCAGCCCTGGGTCGCCCGGTACGACGACGGGCCGCTCGTCCTGCGCGACGGCAACCGGATCCTGATCAGCGAGATCCCCGGCGGCAGTCCCTCCGCCTGGCTCAACCGGGTTCTGCGCGAGGTCTTCATCCACGGTGGCCGCCGCCACGGATTCCGCCTGTGCCACGCCGCGATCCTCGACATCGCAGGCCGCGGTCTGCTGATCACCGGGCCGAGCGGCGCCGGGAAGACCGACCTCGCCCTGAAACTCGCCCGGCAGCTTCCCGCCCACGTCGTCACCATCGACCGCTGCATCATCGGCCACGCCGCAGACCATCTGGTTGCCGGGACGCTGCCGTTCGGGATGAACATCCACCGCGACACCCTCCGTGATCTCGGCTGCAACGACGCCCTCTTGAGCCGCTACCCGCCGGTCAACGGCAAGCACTACCTCCCCACCGCCGACGCCATCCGCCACTTGCGGATCAGACTCGTTCCCCGCACACGCGTCCACGGACTCGTCCAGCTCGCGCCCGCGGCGGCCACACCCCGGTGGCACGGCCTCGACCCAGCGGGCCTCGCCCGCGCCCTCGACGCTGCCGACACCGCCGGCACCGACCCCGGCTACCAGACCGACTGGCTCGGGCTGAGCACCCACGAGGCGCCCTCGCCCCTTAAGCCCAGCCGTGCCACAACCGGATGGACCCTGCACTACCGCCCAGGCCGTCCGTTTCCACGCGCCTGGCTGGGGGACATCGTCCAGGCACTCGGCGCCGACACCCCCGACAGCTCCGGACCACTGCACCCACACGAGGAATAGGGTTGGACACCGTGACGACCAAATACAGCATCGAGTGCTGGATCATCAGTCCTGACCAGGACGTCCTCCTTCTCCAGGTACCGGCCAGGGAAGGCAGGCACGAAGCGTTCTGGCAGCCGATCACCGGCGGCATCGAGGGCGGCGAGACCCCGCTCCAGGCCGCCCTCCGCGAGATCCGCGAAGAGACCGGACTGGAGCTCGCCGACACCCAGCTCACCGAGATCGCCACCGACCTCACCGTCGTCGTCTCCCCCGAGCTGACCATCAGCAAGACCCTCTACACCGCCAGCACACCGGACACCACGGTGACCACCAACCCGCACGAGCACCAGGCCCACCAGTGGCTTGCGCCCGCCCGCGTCGCCGAGGTCCTGTTCTGGGACAGCAACCGCGACACCTGGAAGCTCGTCAGCCAGCACCACGGATACGACGACAGCCCCGAGCTCCATGCGCAGTGACACCCGGGCGCGGATCGAAGCGGCCCTTAATTGCCGCCTCACCCCGATCACCCATGACCAGGCGCCCCACAAGAACACCCACTACAAGGCCGCCACGGCCGACGGCACCGCCCTCTTCGTCAAGGTGATCGACGACCACCCCTCCTACTACACCGCCGAGATCCGCGCCCAGCACCACCTGACAGGCACCGGCATCCCCACACCCCATCTGGTCGGCCACGGCCATCTCGGCGACAAGCACCGCTGGCTGGCATACGAATGGCACGAGTTGCAGCCGTTCACCCCATCCGCAGACAGTATCGAGCGTGCCGGGCGCCTCCTGGGCGACCTCCACGCGGCAACCAGCGGAATCCGGGACGATCAGTTGCGCCGGTACGCCGATGTACGTGAGCTCATCACGGACAAGATCGCGCTCATCGCCCGGTTCGACCCGCCGCTGTCCGAGCGGGTCCGGCAGATCCGCGACCGACTCTTCGCCCGTGGTCACACGGCCATTCCTGAGGGCCGCGTGTGCCTCCTCCACGGCGACATGGGCTGGCGCAACCTCCACACCGGCCCCCGCGACCAGATGTGGCTGCTCGACTTCGAACACGCCGCCATCGGCCACCCACTTTTGGACTTCGCGAAACTGTGGGACCGCGAACTCGACGCCCCCGCCGACCGCGAAGCCTTCCTCTCCGGCTACCGCCACAGCAAGGCCGGCCCCGTCCGGTACGAGGAGATCGACGCCGTCCGACTGTGGGCCGCAGCCGGGATCTTCCCCTACGCCCGGCCCCGCGAAGACCACGACTTCGAACGCCACGCCTACGCCATCCTGAACCGGCTGGAGCACGGCCGGTAGACATACCGGCCGAAGGAGCGGACGCATGCCCCGAGCGCCATTCCAGATCCTCGTCGTACCGTTCCGCCGGGCTGGCGAGCGAATCGAATTCGCCGTTCTGCGCCGCCAGGACATGGACGTCTGGCAGGCAGTCGCTGGCGGCGGTGAATCAGGCGAGAGCCCGCAGCAGGCCGCCCTCCGCGAGGCGCGTGAAGAGCTCGGCCTTGATGAGGCAGTCGCGCTCTACCCGCTGCAGACCACCGCCAGCATCCCAGCCCGGTTCTTCGCCGATCGCGACAGCTGGCCGGCGGGAACCTACGTGGTGCCTGAGTACGCGTTCGCCGCGGACCTGACCGACATCGAGATCAAGCTCTCCGACGAACACAGCGCCGTCCAGTGGCTGGACTGCGAGGCGGCCGGCAACCTGCTGCGGTTCGATAGCAACCGCACCGCTGTGAGGGAGCTTCACGAGCGCCTGCTGGCCGCCGACCTGCCCCGACCGGTCAAGTAGCAATGGCCGGCGGATCCTCCGAATCCCTGTGCCACCAGCTGGGTATCCCTCACGGCCGCGCTGCTCAGGTCGTCATGAGGCGGTGGTAGTCCTCGACCTGCTTCGCCAGGTCGTCTTCGGGGATGCCGGTGAAGGCGCTCATCCGGGCGTAGGACAGGCCGGCCCGGCGTCCGACCAGTGCGAACTCGTAGAGGGCCTGGTTGATCCGGGCCCTGGCGCCTGCGAGGGAGACCATGCCGAGCTCGACACCATCGGCGGCCGGCAGCGTCCCTTCGATCTTCAGCTCCGCCAGGTCGCGCACCGCACTGGTGATCAGGTACGTCACGAAGCTCGGCATGTCGGACGGAACGTTGCCGGCCCAGGCCCGTTCGTGTGGTTCCGGGGAGGTGTCGGAAGCGTGCTGGGAGCGGCGAGCGGTGATGTACTCCCACACCCACCGGTAGGACAGCGGAAGCCTGCTGGTGCGACGGTCCAGCTCCTCAAACAGCTCGAAGGCCGAGCGGCGTTCGGCGGGCTCCTTGGCCTGGTCTTCGGCCAACAGCGTGTCCAGAAGCTGGCGGGCCTCGTCCAGTTCCTCCTCGTCGGCCGGGAGGGAATGCGGCAGTGGCAGCACGGTCGAGATCGCCTCCATGACCGCCTGGCGGGGCACGCCGTGCCGGGAGGCCAGGGAGCTGGGCAGCCTGTCGCCGGCGCGGTGGTCGCGGCGGATCGCTTCGAAGAGTTCCGTCCCTGGCTCGGTCATCGTCTACTCCCCTGGTCTGTGCGGTTGGTTGGGTTCCTGCACGCCTCATGCTGCCCGTCCGGGTGCTGGTGTGCCGTCCGCGTCAGGACGCGCGACGGCTGGCCGCTTGGAGCGCGAGGTGGGGGCGGCGGAGCGCCGCTTCGCGCCCGGTGCCTGGTGCTCGTGCAGGCCGCAGGTGTGGGCTGCTTCGGTTACAGCCGCGTGGTCGAAGGACCTGAGGGGCAGGGAAGTGTTGTCCGCACGCCCCTCCAGCTGCCCGAAGTGGCGGGCTGCCTCGATCAAGTCCACTGCCCAGGACGGTGTCCGCATCTGTCGGCCACGGACCGTTCGGGCCGGGAGGTCCCTCTGGGCGGCGAAAACCCGCACCGCCAGCGCCGCGGCGTGGACGGGATGGGCGATACGCGCATGGAGCCGGCGTGCGAGGAGGGTGGTGTGCTCGTCGGGCTCGGGCGGGAAGCGGCCGGCGGCGGGCAGCGGGAGCAGCGGACGGCCCAGGCGGCGGGCCGCTGCCTCGATCACGCCGCGGCCGGGCGTACGGCGGGTGGGCAGCAGGAAGCACGGCTCGCTCTCGTCGGGCGGGAGGTGCCCGTCCGTCTCCCACCACGCGAACCGGCCGGCGGACGGTGGTGGGGCTGGCGCGGGAGCGGCCACGGCGTGGCGGGCCGCGGCCAGGGTGTGAACCGCTTCATGGGGGAGGGCTGCGAGCGCGGTGGCCAGGGCGGCCGGGAGGGGGCCGTGGCACAGCAGGGTCAGCCGGATACTGGTGAGCTCCCGCAGGGCGAAGAGGTACTCGAAGTGGCGGGAGCTGATGCGATGGGCCCGGGTGACGACGACATGACCGATGCGCAAGCCGAGGAGCCAGGCAGCGACCGCGCGCCAGGCGGTCTCGGTGTTGCCACTCCAGTAGGCGCCGTCCTCGCTGCCGGCCAGCGGGAGGTGTTTGCCCATGCTGCGCAGCAGGTCGTGGGCCAGGGAGGCGGGAGCGCTCGCCACCGGGGTGGGGTGGACGGTGATACGGCCGGCCTGGGGGGTGTGGGCGGCCAGCGCGGCGCTCATGAAGGCGTGGTCGTCGTGAGGGTCGTGCACCACGGTGAGCGGGGACAGGCCGGGGCTGGTGTGGCCGGGTGACCAGGTGGGCTTCCACGCGCCGATGGTGGTCTCGGACACGGCGGCCGCGCGCGGCATCGACATCATCGCGCTCCGGGTCGAGCCGGTGTGGCAGCGGCGGGCGCCGACGCGGAGCCGCTGGCGGAGTCTGCGCCGACAGCAGCGGCGTGACGGTGGTCCAAAGCTGGGTGGCCGGCGGGGCCGGAGGCGTCCAGGAGCGGGTGGGCGGCAAGCCCAAGGGCGAACAACACGTCCGGGTGGGGAGTGGGCTGTTTGCCAGCAGGGGCGAGCAGGCGCCGGTTGGCCAGACGCGGGATCTGCTCGGCCGGCAGGTCGGGGGTGAAGCCGCGGGCGGTGTGGTGCAGCAGGCGGGTGAGGGCTGCGGCCTCGCCGGGAGCGAGGGAGGCGGCGGTGTGGCCTGAGTTGTGCAGGTTCTGCCGCTGCTTGGGGTCAAGCAGGTCGGGCACGCACGTCAGGTGGATGGCGGTGTCGGTGTGGATGAGCCGGTGCGGACTGCTGGACTGTTCGAGGTGTGCGGCCAGGGTGGTGGCGGCGCGCTTCAGGCGGTGCGGGGTCCATTCCAGGGCAGAGGCCAGGTCGTCGGGGTGGATGCGGTCGGCCTCGAGCAGGGCGGCGTGCAGCACGGTGGCGTGGGTGGCCGCACCCGGGGCGGGACGGCGGGCCGGTGCGGGCTGGCGCAGGAGGGATTCCGCGGAGGTGTTCAGCGCGCGGGCGAGGGTGAACAGGGCCCCGGCGGGGAGGGTGTGCGGGGTGAGGTGGGTGTCGAAGTCGGTGGTGGGGATGCCGGTCAGCGCGGCCAAGTCCTCGTCGGTGAGCTTGCACTCCATGGCGCGTGTGCGCAGGAACGTCAGGTCGAACGCGGCCGCGGACGTGTCGCCGGGCGGCGGGGTCTGATCGGTCACGGGTGTAGCTCCCCAAAGCGCGGCAGGACGTCGGGGGCGGGTGGCGTGGGGGTGTGCAGGTGCCAGCACCGGGCGGCGGTGTGCCAGTCGTCCCCGGAATGGCCGTTGGCCAGGGCGGGGATCGGGAGGCCAGCGTCGGCGATGAGGGCTTCGAAGCGTGGTGTGGTGCCGAAGCAGTTCGCGAACAGGCCGTGGTTATCAGCGGTGCGCGGGGTGCGCCGGCGGAATTCCACCGCGGCGCGCAGGAGGGGGCGGGCGCGGGGCGGGACGGCGTACAGGTGCCGGGGTCCGGGAGGTTCGCCGATGTTGATCCGCGAGTCGCGGTCGATGGCCACGGTGGTGCCGTCCCTGTCGACGGATCCGATCTGGGTCATCGACAGCAGCGAGGTGTCGGTGCCGGTGAACAGCAGGGCCGCGATAGCGGCGGCGCGCAGCGGGTTGGGCAGGCGCACGGTGATCGTGTGCACGGTGCGCGGGGTGATGGGCACGGTGGTGATGCCCGGGCCCGCGCGGCTGGTGAGGTCGTCGGGCACGTTGAGCAGCACCGAGCGGGACAGGAAGCCGGCCTGGGCGCCGCGCACGCGGGCCACGGTGTGCTGCGGGCTGGGGCTTGAGACGGTAAGCCGGGCCAGGAACAGCCGCACGTCCTCGGTCTCCTGCAGGCTGAAGGGGGTGGGCTCGGCCGGGTGGTCGGCTTCTTCGGTGGCCACCAGCTGGGGCGGCAGGGTGCGGGTCAGCCAGGTGCGGGCGGCGGCGTAGCCGGCGCGGTACTGACCGTCGGTGTGGGCGAAGTCGGTCGCGTTCTGGCGGCGCCAGCAGTCCGCGCGGAACGCCGCCACACCGCTACGGGGCACCGTGGGCAGCGGATGGGCGTGATCACGCGGTGGTGGGCCGTACCGGCGGCTGGTGGCGGCCGGGCCGATCGCGCCGAGGATGGCGGCCGTGCCGCGTACGGTCACCACGTCCACCAGATGGGCGGCTGTGAGGTGTTCGAGCAGGCGCTGCTCATCGGCATGCTCCGGGGTGTGGGCGAGGAGGGTGAGGCGGATGCCGGTGTCCGCGCGCCACGCGGCCAGGCGGCGCAGCCGCTCGGTGGTGAGGCGGTGGGCGCGCAGCACAATGACCTCGTACACGTCGGTGGCCAGGGTCCAGCAGGTCACCGCACGCCAGGCCGGGTCGGTGGACATCCGCTCCGCCTGGGGCCGGGAGAACCCATCGCGGCCCATGGCGCGCAGCACGTCCAGCGCGAGGTAGGCCGGGCTGGTGGTGTGCGGGGTGGGATCGACGGTGATCCGCCCGCGGGCGGGATCGGCCCACTGGTAAGCCGCCCGGTGCACCGCCTGATCGTCGTCGCCGTCCAGCAGCAGCCGCACCGGCCACGCCGCCGCCGACGGTGGTGCAGCGGCCCGTGGGGCAGGGACAGGGGCGGGAGGAAGTGTGGGTGCGGTCATGGGCGGCGTCCGCCATCGATACGGTCGGCCACGGCCTGCAGCAGGCCCCCATCGGGCTTGCTCGCTCCGGTGGCGGCCAGAGCCCGCTGGGTGTGATGGGTCAGCACGATCCAACGGCGTAGAGCGCCGCCTGCGAGGCGGGCGTCCAGCGCCTGCAGGTCGCCGGGCGCGACGCTGTGCCACAGCGGGTGCAACGCGGGAACCGCCGTCGGGACCTGGTCCCGGGTGAGCGCAGGGATGTGAAGCCAGCCGGCACTACGGGTGGCGAGCATCCGCTGGGCACGCAGTCGGCGTTCACCGCGCTGTGCGGCGACCAGCACCACGCACAGTCCCTGGGGCAGGTCGTCGTGCAGGAAGCGCAGGTACTCGAAACACGACGCCGACAGCCGGTCGGCGTCATCGGCCACGACGATCCGCGGCCCCTGCGCGAGGGCACGGCGGATCAGCGTGTCGGCGGCCCCGGGATCGGCAGGCGCCTCGCCGCGCAGCTTCAGTGCACGGTGGAAGGCGGCGCGCAGATCTGCCGGCGTCGGCTGAGCCCGGAAATCCAGCGGCAGCAGTTCACCGAGACGACGTCCCACGACGTGGACTGCGAAGGTCTTGCCGACCCCAGCATCGCCCAGCACGCACAGGAATCGCCGCTGGGCGCAGGCCTTGGGCAGCGCATCGCCGACGGCGAGCATGCCCGGGGTGAGCAGGGTGCGCAGGCCGGGGACGGCGAGGAAGTGCAGGCCCGGTGGGGCAGCGTCCTGCCCGGCGGTGAAGAGCTCTCGGGTGGTGGGCGCATCCGAGCCGGCCGGCGACGGGGGCGGGGTGGTCAGCACCGCTTCAGGGACCAGTCCACGATGCGGTCGTCGACCTTGTCGGCCTTGAAGAACTCCATCCCCTTCAGCACGTGCTTGGTCACCCTCACCCACTTACGGAAGGAGCCGAGCGCGTACTGGGTGTCGACCCGCTTCAGCAGCGCCTCATCCACGCCCCGCCACACCGGGTGCGAGTCGGGCACGGCCTTGAGGACCTCCTCCTCGGTCATCGCCAGGATCTCCAGGCGGATGTAGATCCGCGAGGCCAGCGCCGGATCGCTCTCCAGCGTCTCGTACGCCTCCCGGCCGCCGACGAACACGATGGCGGGCTTCGGGTCGCAGGTGTCCCACAGCTTGCGCAGGAACTCGAAGTTCTCCCGCCGGTACTGCTGCGCCTCGTCGCACACGATCACATACGGGCGCCTCGGCAGCGTCTCGCGCAGCAGCTTGTCGAACGCGGTCGGCGTCCCCGGCATCTTGCAGCCGAGGTTCATCTGGTGGAACAGCTCCTCGCGCAGGTCCTTCGGCCCCGGGCGGGAGCGGGCGAAGTCCAGCGGCAGGATCAGATCCGGGTTCATCTCCTGGATCGTGGCACGGGTGGAAAAGCTCTTCCCCAGCCCCGCGTCGCCGTAGATCACCGACATCGCCCGTGATTCGACGGTGTCGACGACGGTGTCCTTGATCTGCAGCAGCGTGTCGGTGGCGACCAGCTCCGAGTCCGGAATGTCAAGGAAGAACTGCGGGCGCAGATCCGGGCGGCGCGGCGCCGCCGACTCAGGCGGCTGCTGCTGCGCGGCAGTAGTGGCGGTGGTTGTGGTCATGCGTCCTCCGAAGACGGATGGGCGGGGGCGGGGGCCTGGCCGGGGCGTACCCAGCCGGCCGGGACGGGGGTCAGGGGCTGGTACGGCTCTTCGCGCCGCCGGGGAGCGGCAGGGGCTCGCCGGCTGGCGCCCGCGAGTTCAGCGAGCGCCTCTTCCTTGGTCATCCGGGTTGCCGAGGCGGGCAGTTCGGGTTCCGTAGCCGGCAGATAACGGTCGCGCCTGCGCTCACCGGAGCGCTGCAAGGCCCTGCGCAGTTCAGCACTGTGCTCCCGGCGGCCGGCAAGGACCTTGGCGCGCAGTTCCTCGCCTGCCTCATCGCTGAGGAACGCCCGGCCCAGGTAACGGTCGCCGCGGAAGGTGTACAGGTCGATCTCATGGGCGTGGTGCGGCATCCACCGCACCCGCACCTCGACCCCGATCCATCCGGCACCGTTCTCCGGCATGTAGCAGCGGCCCGCGAACTCCACCCCGTGACTGGTGATCTTCCTCGGCCGGTGGTCGCTCTCCAGCATGAACGCACGTAGCTCGGCCGGGGTGGGCTCGGGCCGGACCTCGGTCGGGTCGGCCAGCCACGCCTCAAGCGGCGTCTTCCCGGTGCGCTTCATCACGTGCTCGGTGTTGTGCTCGGTGACCCACTCCCCCAGGCGCTTGACGAACGCCTCGAACGTCAACGGCGGATCGGTGTCACCGACACGTCGGCGGTGATCGAGCAGGGGTGCCTTGGTGTAGCGGGGCAGGTCGGCGAAGAAACGGGTCATGCTGGTGCGGTTCAGCCGCTCGATACCGCCCTTGTGACGGGCGCTGCGCACCCGGTGCACCGGGACACCGAGCAGGCCGAAGGCACGCCGGACGGTCTTGGACAGGAAATCGGCGCCGCCGTCGACCCGTACCAGGTGCGGCAGTCCACCGGCCGGCCCGTAAGGATCCTCCCGCAGCACCGACGCCCGCACGGCCGCCAGAACCGAGCCACGATGCGCACTGCCAGCGGTGACCGCCCAGCCCATCACATAGCCGGTGCCACGGTCCTCGAACCACGTCACCCACACCCTCGACATGGTCTTGTCGGGCATCATCACCACCAGCGGGGCCTGCTTATGATCGCCCTCCCACACCTGGTTCCGGGCCACCGCAGGCCGCCGGAACGCGGGGTCGAAACCGCGTGCAGCCGGAATACCCTCCCGCAGGCCCGCCATGAAACCCGGATCGAGGTCACGGGCGATGGCGTCGTGCAGCGTGGTCAGACCGATCGGCTTCCGTCCCTCCGCCCGGGCGGCGCGCACCAGGTGCTCGTGCGCGCGCTTGACGTTGCCCTGGTAGTCGGCGAGGACATCGATGATCTCCTCGGTGATCCGGAACCGGCTGCGTTCGGGCTTCTCCGTGCTCCCGGTCTCCTCGGCGCGGGCCAGCCAGCGCCACACCTGCCGCACGCTCACATCCAGCGACTCGGCGACCAGCCGCACATGCGCTGTCGTCAACTCCCCCGCACCACGCAAGTGGAGCAGCTGGGCCACGGCAGCGGGACGCAGTTCGTCCCGATGCCGCCCCAAGCCCTCCTGCCAGGCGCCGTCCAGCGTCGTCACCGGTGCCCGCGCCCCTCCAGCGGGCGGGCGTATAACGGCACGGCGATCACGTACAACCCTCCAACAACGCCTGGACACACATCAGTTCAGCCTGACGCACATGTGACGGATGCGCCTGACGCGAGGCTATGAGCTGTGTGTGGGTTCCTGCCCAGCTGCCCACCCGGACGGGTGACAGCCCAACGTTTCCCGCCAGTTTGATGGACGCGTGTGCTAATGGCCTCGTGGGTCGCCGCGGGAACCCGCACCAGCCAGGCTCCGCGCCACCGGCGTCGCGCTCCCCCGCAGCACCTACCAAGAACCGCCGGACACTACCCAAGAAAGTGAAGTGGCAGATTCCTTCCGACGCTCCGCCCAGCCCCTTCGCTGAACTCGAAAAACGCTCCGTTCAGTCGCGCTCCCGGCCCGTCGGTCTCATCGACGTGTCGTTCTGGAATGCTTCGATCCTCGCCCACAGTGCGTTGCCCAGGGCTCGGACTTCAGGGGTGTATTCGATCCCGCATTCCCGGGCGGCTTCCCGGGTCCGGGCCTCCTTCTCCGCCTGAGTGAGCGTGGTGGCGCCCCTGCCGAGAATGTCGTCGATGAGCAGGCCACTGATCACAGGCGGCTCAGCGGCCGGGCCCTGCTTCCGCGCCGCTTCCCCAAGGAGCTGACGCTTGAGCCGTCCGTCGCGTGCCTGTCGCGTGGCGGCCTGCCGGACGTAGGTCGCGATGGGAACGTTGAGCTCGGCCGCGTGTTCGCTGATCAGGGCATGCTCTTCCAGCGAGAAGGCCACCACCACTTCGAGGTCCGAGGGCTCTGTATCGGTCATGGCGCCCATAATGGCCTTCGACTCCGACAATTTCCGCAGAGTCCAGCCCGGTCGATCACGGTTGCGTGCCCCTGAAGGGCAGCAGGCCCATGACCCCACGCCCCATGAAGACCAGGAACGCAAAGGAGACACGAGGAACGTGACACCGACTGATACGGCCCCACGTCACTGCAATGTTCGGGGAACTGTCACCATGATCGACCGATCCAACCACCCCTGAACAGCGCCAACACGCCTACAGGTCAGTGACACACGAAGCCGAACACCCCAGTGACATCACGGCCGAACCTCACAGGAGGTCCCGGGCGAGGTGGGCACGGTGGCTGCTGAGCTGTTGTCGTTCTCCCGGCCGCGGGATCCGGCGCAGTTGGCGGCGTTCATCAGTCTGCGGGTGTTGCAGCCGGAGAGGCAGTTCTGGAGGCGGGGTCTGGCGGCCGCGCTGGCGTTTCGCAGTGACCGGGGTGATCTGGCGGTTCCGTATGAGTACCGGACGGTGGACGGGTTCGCGCTGGGGGTGTGGATCGCCCGGCAGCGTAGTGCCCATGCGCGTGGGGGGCTGAGCCGGGAGCGGGTGGGACAGATGGAAGAGCTCGGCATGATTTGGTCGCATGCCGAGGTCGCGTTCGCCGAGGGGCTGTCGGCGGCACGCGGATGGGCTGCCGAGCACGGGCACCTGCTGGCGCCGGCCGATGGCACGTGGGAGGGGTACGCGGTGGGGGTATGGCTGAAGAACCAGCGAGCGGCCGCCCGGCAGGACAAGAGCGGGTGGGGAGAGGACGGGGAGGCGGCGGGTGGGCTGAGCGCGGCGCGGCGGCGGGCTCTGGAGGACATCGACCCGTCGTGGTGCCCCTCATGGTCGGTTGCCTGGCAGCGGTGCTTCCACCTCGCCCGCCTCCACGTCCAGAGCGGGCAGGTGCTCCCCGAGAATTCGGGGCAGCTGGTGGTCCAGGGAGAGGACCTGGGACAGTGGGCCAGCCGGCAGCGACGCCAGTGGGACAGCCTCAAGGTGGCGCAGCAATGGCTACTGGAGGAAACACTCGGGCTCGGCCCTCTGTGTGAGGGTGAGCAGGGTGTGATGGCGCCGCGGCGTACGCGGGCGCAGGTGTGGGCGGCGAATATGGCTGCTGCCCGCCAGTACCGAGAACGGGAAGGGCAACTGGAGGTTCCCCACCGGCATGTCGAGAAGGTCGGCGGGGACGAGCAGGCCCTGGGGGTGTTCATCGCCAACAGCCGCTCCCGTCGGACACGGCTCGCACCCGAGCGCGTCGCAGAACTGACCGCACTCGGTATGCGATGGGGGTAGGGGGCCCGAGCAGGTCCTCATGCGAGTACGGCAAGGGTCTCCTGGAGCGGCCCGTCGCTGCGGCGGGACGAACGGCGGGTGGTCTGCCCACCGAGCGCCGGGATTCGGACATGCTTGGCCGTTCAGCGACAAAGACGGAGCGCTATCAGAAGACTGGTGAGACTGTCCGTCTGCCGCGATGGGGGATGTGGAGCTGTGGCACAGCAGCGCAAGGGGTACTGGAGGGCACGGCACTACGTACAGCCGTCGTCGGCGTCAACCAGCCAGTGGAAGCAGCCGTCCACCGGCGCAATCGTGGTAGTCGGTCTTCTCGCGATCGCTGGGTGGAACACGCTGTTTGGGAGCGACTCCGGCAACACGGGGCAGAGCCCTCAGCCTCGCCCCTCCGGGGCTTCTGGCCCGGCTGTCCCCAGTCGTGACCGCGGCTGCGCCATAAGGCGAAGAAACGCCGCCGTGTATTCCCGTGCTCGGCGGTGTCGCCCTGCGGCGTGGCCAAAGGGGTGGGGTGTGGCGCGGGGGCGTTGTTGCGTAGTTCCTGCCAGGTTCCGTGCCATTGCTGGATCTGGTCGTCGGGGACACTGCATGCGGCCAGGTAGACGGCTGTGGTGTTCCAGGTGGCGGGGAGTGTGTCGCGGTTGGTCAGTCGGCTGATGGTGCCCGTGGAGATACGTCCGGCGGAGCAACGGCTAACCTCCTGCTGGGTCAGTCCGCTGATTTCTCTGACCGCCGCGAGGTTCGTGAGGAAGCCGGTGATCGTGCGGATCGAGGTCGGGTCGGGCCACAGTCGGTGCTCCGGCTCTACGGCGGTTTCGGCGGTGACGGGTGTGGGGGGGGGAAGGTCTGCGTGGTTGCGTCCCAGCGCCACTCGGGCTCCGGTGTTGCGATTCCTGGCCTGGGGAACAGGATGCGCCCGGGCTTCCAGGGTCAGGCGAAGGTGCCGGTAGATGGTCTCCAGGTCGAGCAGGGGCGGGCCGCCGGGGATGCCGTGGCGCAGCGTTTCCAGAAGGGCTCCTGTGAACGCTGTGTGAGGGGCGCCGACCGGGGCCAGGGCAGCGCGCGTTTCGGCGGAGGCGGCGAGGAGGGAAAGTACCTTCCACTGAGGCCTGGTCGGCGAGGCCCTGGCATGCGCTCATCCGGCCGAGAGCGAGGCCGCTATAGCAGCAGTCGAGGAGGAGATGTGCCGCTGAGCTGGGGACTCCAGGAGGACCTGGCGCAGCCAGTCGTAGGTAAGGCTGGTCTCGACTCAGCCGGGCTGTGTGTGTGGCAGGGCCAGGGTGAGGGCGTCGTGGAGGTCGATCAGGCCGTGGCCGGCGTAGTAGACGATCAGCGTGTCGGTGGCCTCTGCCGCTGCCTGGCGCAGTGGATCCATCACGGTGGCCGGGTCGGGCGGATTCTCGACGACGGTCACGTGCGGGGTGGACATCCGCAGGGACAGCGGGCCGATCAGGAGGTCGGCAAGGGCGGTCAGGTTGTTCGAGACGGCCGGCAGCTGCTCGAGGTGGTCGTAGCGGCTCGTACCGATGAGTACTGCGCGGGACGCCCCCGGGTCGGGCAGCACGCTCACGTGTCGCGTTCCTCGTCCCCGGCAAGGTCCAGTGCTCGGGTTGCTCGCTCGATCTCATCGGGCGAGCAGTCGGTGAGGACAAAGACCGTGTCGCCACGGTGGATCTCTACCCGCGGTCGCTGCGGCCGGGTCTGCCGCCACGCCACCAAAGCCAGCACGAACGACGCCGCACTCCACCCGTTCCCTGTCACCAACTGCAGCACGTCCAGCGCGGAGCCCATTTCTCCCGGCCGAGGAGCACTCCCCCGCACGTCGGTCACAGCCGTCCTGCGCACGTCAGGGTCCGAACGAAGCCAGCTCTGCAACGAGCGCAGTTCCCCCGCGCCCGACTTTAGGTGCACCTCTAACCGCACTCATGCCTCCAGTAATCGACTTTGGGCGCCGCCCCGCTGGACGGCGTTCTGTCCCCATCGTCGTGCACCGGACCGGTGCCTTGTCTCGTACTCCAAGAAATCTCCCTCCATGCCGAGGGCCCGACACGCGCGAATCGGAAAGGTTGCAGACACCGAGAAGGGCGCCACTTGGCCGCTGCTGTACCGGATGGCTGTGAATGCTGTCGGTCGTATGCCAATACCGGCAGCGGGTGGAGGGGGTGGACCCTCGTCTCGCGTGGTGGTCTGCGCGGCAGCGCAGGACCGGGGGGCGGGGGCGCTGGATTGGGTGGGCAACGTTCGTGTTGCCCACCCGATGCGGTGGCGTGAGGGGGTGCCCCGGCTCCCGATGCGCGAGTGACCCGTTGGACATCTCGACGGTGTGGCAGAGAATCCGAGGGAACCGCGATGGCAAGGGACTTCTTCTGTGAGCGGCTCGTGCTCACCTCGGTCGGCGGGGTGCGCGAGGTCGATCTCGCCTACCAGCTGGTGTGTGTCTTCGGGCCGGTCGACACAGGCAAGACCACGTTGGTCGACTGTATCCAGTACGCGCTCGGCCTGCCGGTGGCCTGGCGGGAGGTGCCGGAGAAGCGTCTACAGACGGTGACGCTGTTCGTGTGGATCGAGGGGATGCGGATCGGGCTGCGCCGTTCCCTGGTGGGAGACACGAAGAGTATCGAGCTGCTGGACGGGCCAGTGGTCAGGTCGAGGAGACCCTCGACGTGGAAGCGCGGGAGGGCAGCAACCGGCGCATCGTGGGCGAGGTGTTGCTGGAGCTGCTCGGGCTGGCCGAGATGTTCGCGCCGCCGTCGGCGGTGGCACTTCTGGGAGCCGGGGTGCGGCTGACGTTCGAGCAGCTGTATGCAATGTGCTACCTCACCCAGGACCTGGTGGATGGCAGCGAGTCGGTGAGAGGCAAGGCGAATACTGCCCAGTCCTACCGGACCATCGTCGAACTGTTGCTGGGGCTGACCGATGGGCCGATGCGGGTGCTGACAGCCCGCAAGGACGAGCTGACCCGTACCCTCGGTGAGCTGCGCAGGCGGGCGGGCACGATCGGCGGGTTCTTGACCGGCAGCGCCGCCGATCTCGAAACGGAGCTGGCCCGCTCCCTTGGCGAGGAGCGGGACGCTCTGCGGTCACTTGAGGAGTTCAAGGGCCGGATGCGGGCCGCCACCGCACACGCGGATCCCTTCCGGCGCCGTGTGCAGGAGCTCGAGCAGGTCCTGGAGCAGTACCGGCGGGCAGCCGTGGACGCCGAGTACGCCCTGGTGCGGGAACGCCGGCGGGTCCAGCTCCTGACCGAGCAGCGGCATCACGGTCCCCAGCCGGTCTCCCCCTGCCCTGCGTGTACCGCGGATCTGAGCGGTCGGCCGGTTCCTGACGGGGACTGTCCCCTGTGTCTGAGCGAGCTGGACCCCGAGGCTCTGGCGCAGGCGCTGGGGACAGCGCAGGCCTCACTCGCCGCTGCGGAGCAGCGCTCGGTGGAGCGGGCCAAGGCAGTGGGTGAGGCGCAGACGGCGTGGGAGCAGGCCAGGGCCGAGCTCGATGAGCGGACGCGGGAGGACATCAGTCCGCTGGCGGCGCGGATCGAGCAGCGAACACTTCAGCCACTCGGTGAACATGTGGCGCAGCGTGTCCTTCTCGGCTGCGACGTACAGCGCGGCTCTCTGGCCGGCGGTGTGGTCCAGGGCGAACCATCCGGGGACGTCGGCGAGAAGCGCGGTGACGTCGGCCCAGGCCGCAGGGACGTGGACTTCTCGCAAGGTGTCGATCAGGTCGGGGAAGCGGCCCGTCGCGGCGGGCCTGAGCCAGCTGGGAGGACAGGCGCCGGTAGGTGGGCGGCGTATTGGGAATGAGCCCTTCGGCGACGAGGCGCTAGTGACCCTGGTCAGTGGAGTCCAGTTCCTCGTACGCGGCAGTCATCGGCCGTGGGCCGGCTGTCCGCGGCGCCCCGGCCCGGGCTCAGGCGTGGCGGGCGGCGAGGACTTCGGCGTACTCGGGGCGTACCACGGCCTCGGGCACAGAGCGTGCCGGGCGGTGTGCGGCCTGGCACGCCGTACGTAGAGCGACGCTCGTGAGAAGAGCACCCCCTGGTCGCCGGACCGGAGCTCAGGCTGCTGCGGCGCGGAACGTGCTGGGGCTCAGGCCCTTGTGTCGTTTGAACGCGGCACTGAAGCCGAAAGCGTCGGCATAGCCGACGGACCTTCCGATCCGGGCGATGCTGAGGTCGGTGTCGGTCAGAAGTGCCTCGGCCTCGTCCATGCGGCATTCCGTGAGGTAGGCGAGGGGCGGGCGGCCCATCAGCTTGGTGAAGCGCTTGGCGAACAGCGCCCGGGAGACGCCGGCTCGAGTGGCCAGCGATGCCACCGTCCAGGCCTCGGCGGGCCGGTCGTGGAAGGCCTGCAGGGCGGGGGCGAGGACTGGGTCGGCGAGGCCCCGGTACCAGCTGGGCGCGTCGGCGCCGGCCTGGTCGAACCAGGTGCGCAACGTGCACACCAGGGCCCAGTCGAGCAGCCGGTCCATCAGCGCCTGCGAACCGGCCGAGAATTGGGCGGCGTCGGCGGCGGCCGTCTCCAGCCAGGCACAGACCTCGACGTCCTCCTTGATCACCAGGACGGGCGGCAGTGCACGCAGGAGCCGCTCGTGGCGGTGGCCCGAGGCGCGGTAGGCGCCCACGATCAGCGCGGTCGCCTCCTCAGAGTCGGTGCCCCAGTGGATCCCGCCGAGTTCCTGGGCGGTGCACTCGGCGTCCGTGGTAAAGCAGGCGATCTCGTACGTGGCATGAGGGCTGTGGACCGTGGTGGGATGGTCCGCGAGAAGAAACGGTGCGGGGCCGCGAACGATGGCCGTATCACCCGGGTCGACCGCTCGCTCGATGCCGTCGGGCAGCAGCAGGGTGCCCCCGCCGCGCAGCACGCTGATCATGATGAGCGGTGCGTCGTCGGCGAAGCGGATGATCCAGGGCGCCGTCAGTACGGCGTGGCTGACGACCGAACCCTCGGCCCGGATGCCACTCAGTAAGGAACTCAAAGGATCCACGGAAAGCAGCGTAGACGATCTCCTATGTTCTGGAGCGCTTCTCCTATGGATCATCTACGTCACCGTCGCTGTACTGGACTCATCGAATCGACCCAGACCAGCCGGGAGACACCGTGACGCAGCACGACAGCCATGCCAGGACCGCCCTCGTGGTCGTCGCACACCACCGCGCCGATTCCCTCACCGCGCACACGGCCCGCCGTGCTGCCGCCCGGCTCGAAGCCGCCGGATACCGCATCGACCTGCTCGACCTGCGCGCCGAGGGGTTCGACCCGCGGATGAACAAGTCGGACCAGCCGGACTGGAGCAACAGGGAAAAGGCGTATTCGGACGAAGTGCAGGCCCATATGCAGCGTATCCTCGACGCCGATGTCGTCGTCGCCGTCTTCCCGGTGTACTGGCAGAGCGTGCCCGCCATCCTCAAGGGCTGGATCGACCGCGTATGGAACTACGGGTTCGCCTACGGCCGCAGCAAGCCCCGCCTTGCCGGCAAGCGCATGCTGTGGCTGGGCCTGGCCGGCGCCACGGCCGACGATCCCATCGTGGAGGGGATGCAAACCGTCCTCGAGACCAATCTGAGCGAAGGCATCGCCTACTACTGCGGCTTCTCCCATTCGACCGTCGGCCTGCTCACCGACGCGGAGGAGCGCCCGCAGCGCGTCGACGCCGGAGGCAACCTCCTGGTCGGCGAAGTGGTCACGGGCGCTGAGCGAGAGAGGCAGTACGCCGATCTCGACCGGCGTGCACGGGAGTTCGTGGAAAGCTTCGTCGCCGAGGAACTTGTGACGGCCTGACCGCCAGGGAGCCAGCGGCCCGTACGCCCCGGTCTCCCCGCCTGTGTATCCGTCCGTCGGCTGTCCCTCGCCGTGGGAGGCGTGCGTCAGGGGCGCAGGCCAGTGTGCGCGAGGCGGCCGCACCGAGGGCGGCGATGACCTCCTGGTCGCCCCGGCGCCAGGCGCCGGCGAATCCGCCGGGCGGGGTGGGCAGCTTGACGAGGGCGGCCGGCGGGCCGGTGAGGGCGCGCAGGGCGAGCAGGTCGGCGCCGCCCGGCGCGTCGGCGAGACGACGGACGATCATGCGGCGGCGAATCCAGAGCAGGCGCGGGGGAAGCCACACAACCAGGATGAGGAGCACGAGGATGACGATGAGAGCCGTGGTCGTCACGTCGGCGACCTGGGTGACGGTCTCCTGGAGCGATGCGCCGGCGTCGGCGAAGCCGGTACCGGCGTCGGCTGCGGACTGGAGCGGCTTCTTCAGGACGTCGCCGATGAGCGGTACGTCCGACGCCGCGTCCCGGCGTTGCCGAGTTCCTCGGCGAGGCCGTCTCCGGAGCTCTCGACCTTCCGCCCCGGCTCAGCCAACAGCATGATCATGTCGCGGACGAAGAATGCCGCCCACACCGTGAGCACGATCAGGGCCACGGCGATCAGGTCCACGAGCACCTGGCGGTTCCGGCGTGCGGGAGTCTGGGCGTAGAGACACAACGGCGGGCTCCTGTTCTGTTCAGGGCGTCGATCAGAATCGGCCGTCCCGCCAGCGACTCGGCCGGCCGGTCGTCGGGGACAACTCTTCCACCGCGCTCCCCGGGCGAACGCGCACGACGCGGACCATGGCCGGCCCTGCGCCGCAGTAGCCGCGACACACCGCGCCCCGGGGCCCTCGATGGCCTCGTCCTCACCTATCTGGTGATTGAAGCACCGGACGCGGTGGAGCGGGCGGCCGGTCATGGGGATCTGCACTGGGTGAACCTGACCGCCCGTCCGCTCACGGTCATGGACTGGGAGCGGTGGCGTTCGGTGCCAGCCGCGCTTCGATGCGGTCCTGCTGCACGCCTACAGCCTGCGCGTCCCTGCGGTGGCAGCCCGGGTGCGGTTCGAGTTCGGTGACGCTCTCGACACCCGGCCGGACGGGTTGGGGAACTGTGCGCGCTGGAGGCGCGTCGGGCCCTCGTGCTCGCCATCGAGTTCACCTACCAGGAGCGTCCCAAGATCCCCAAGAAGGTCCCGCGTTCCCAAACTGGGGACTCGCCATGGCGCGAGCTCCGGCGAACCCGTAGGGGGCGCCCGGCCCGTTCGCTATGCGTATCCGTATGGCGAGGGCCGAGTTCAGCCGAGCAGCAACACCGCAACCAACGCGAGCACCGCCACGAGGGCTGCGACCACCCCCCAGAAGAGGAGAGCCCTCCGCTGGCGGGGAGTGTCGGCATCGGCGGCGACCGCCCAATCGGGGATCCCGCCTCCAGGGCCGGTCAAGTCGTTCGCCATCGATGGCGTGATGACTGGATCCTCACGATCCGTCCACCTCCACTCGCCGTCCGGCATCAGGACGCCACGCCAAAGGCCTCCGGCCCCCCGCGGCGCCATCGCATTCCCGCAGCATCGGTGAAGAAGACGGTGACGTACTGCAGGACCATGTATGCCGGAACATCGCTCTCCGGCGGAGGCAGCGGGAACGAACGTGTGGACCCCGAGTTGAGCGACCCCGACACGTCAGCCACCGTTTCGCCGTAGCACGTTGCACTGAGGTCTGTGACCGGCTGATTGCTGGGGTTGAGGATGTCCAGGCGGTGGGTCACCCAGCCGTCGTGAAGTGGTGACCCAGTCGACGAGTGCCGGATTTCGATCATCGACGCCTGCATGCGGCGCTCACGCCGGTCAGCTTCCTTCTCCCGAGCTTCGAGGGCGCGTTCCCGAGCGTCCAGAGCCACGCCGCGTGCCACTTGATGACGGTGAGCCAGAAAGCTCACTACCAATGCTCCCAGCGCGACAAGCGAGCTGGAGGCGGAGATGATGATCCCGATCACGCTGACACTATGGCGGCCTCGGCACGGCGCCGTGATGCCTTTGGGGGATCTCAGGAGGAGCGGCACCTGCCTTCTTTCCATGCCCATGCCCCGGGAGCGCAGCCAGCAGCTGCCGCCGAAGAACCCCGCCGGATCCTCCCGTTCGCCCCCGGAGTTCGGTTACCAAGTACGGTCCGAGACCCCCTAGCAGGTCCCGCATTCCCAAACTGGGAACCGGCCGCAGCGCGAGCGCGGACGAACCGCAGGGGCCGCCGGCACAGTGACCCAGCTCCGCGCATTCCGTCACCCCGCGAACCGCATTTCGTCGGTTCCTCCGGGGTGGCGGGGCGGTCCGGTCGAGGGGCCAGCCCTAGGGGGTGTCCGGAAAGTCTTGGAGCCAGAGTCGGAGGCAGGCGAGGGTGACCA
>NZ_LIYH01000012.1 GCF_001905885.1 Streptomyces sp. CB03234
CAGTTCATGTCGACGCACCACAAACAGAGCAACGAGCCACCGACTTTCCAGACACCCCCTAGGGGGAATGGCCACCTATTCGCCAACAGAGTGCTGGTCGGGAGCGATCTCGACCAGCATGTTGCGTTGTGCGGGCTGATACGTCATCCGCAGCCCGAGCGCGCGGTAGAGCCTGTGCTCCTCGCGGTCGAAGGCCGGCGGCCACCCGCCGGCCTTTCCCGGGTGGCGCGACAACGCCACGCGGTACGACATGGCCGCATCACCGGTATTCGGCGGTGTGCCTCGTGTCACATCGACGGGTGTCACGTTTCGGCGGGCCTTCGGTGTCTTGGAGGCATGACGGAAGACAGTTCACCCAACAGCAAGGTTGTCGTGATCGGCGGTGGCTACGCCGGAACGCTCGCGGCCAATCGGCTGCGGATGCGTCCCGGAGTGGACATCACGTTGGTAAATCCCCGTCCGGCGTTCGTCGACCGGATCCGGCTGCACCAGTTCGTCGCCGGTACCGGCGAGGCGGAGGTGGACTACGGCACGCTGCTCGGCGAGGAGGTCCGGTTGGTCGTCGACAGCGCCACGCGCATCGACACCGCCGCCCGCACGGTGGAACTGGCGTCGGGGCGGGCGCTGGACTACGACTACGTCATCTACGCGGTCGGCAGCACCGGGGCGGCTCCCTCTGTGCCCGGCGCGGCCGATTTCTCGTTTTCCCTCAGCGAGTTGGAGCTCGCCCAGCGCCTGCGCACCAGGCTGGGAGAAGTACCGCTCAACGGTCAGGTCACCGTCGTCGGCGGCGGCTTGACCGGCATCGAGACCGCCGCCGAACTGGCCGAGCGAGGACGCGCGGTCACACTGATCTGTGGCACGACCCTGGCGCCGACGTTCAGCGCGCCGGGTCGCAGGTCCATCGCCAAGTGGCTGTCCCGGCACGGTGTCGCCGTGTTCGAGCACGACCCGGTGGCCGAGGTCAGGCCGGACGCGGTCGTCCTCGCGAGCGGTGTGGTGCGGTCGAGCGCGCTCACCATCTGGGCGGCCGGTTTCGGCGTTCCCGGCCTGGCCCGAGTCAGTGGGCTGCGTACCGACGTGCTCGGCCGGCTGCTCACCGACGAGACCCTGACCAGTGTCGACGACGACCGTGTCGTCGCGGCGGGCGACGCGGCGGGACCGTCGGACCGGCCGCTGCGGATGAGCTCGTACGCCGCCGGGCCCCTGGGTGCGCAGGCCGCCGACACCGTGCTGAGCCGCATCGCCGGGACTGAGCCTGAGGTGCTCAGCCTGGCCTTCTCGGGGGAGTGCGTCAGCCTGGGCCGGCGCAGCGCCGTCCGCCAGCTCGCCGGCAGGGACGACAGCCCGGTGAACATCTACGTCGGCGGCCGCGCCGGAGCGGCGGTCAAGGAGCTGATCTGCACGTTGGGAGTGGGGAAGATCCGTCGCGAGGCGCGAAAGCCGGGTTCCCTGATCTGGCCCAAGGGCGGCCCCCGTCCCGAGCAGTCGGCTGCCGCACCGCGTGGAGTCACGTCGCCATGACCACCGACGAGCATGCCGAGCGGTTCATCCTGCTGCGGCCACTGCTGTTCACCATCGCTTACGAGGTACTCGGCTCGGCAACCGAGTCCGACGACGTGCTGCAGGACAGCTATCTGCGGTGGGCGGAGGTGGACCTCGCGACGGTGCACGACACCAAGTCGTATCTGGCACGGCTGGTGACCCGCCAGGCGCTCAACGCGTTGCGGGCGAGCGCACGGCGGCGCGAGGACTACGTCGGCCCGTGGCTGCCCGAGCCCGTGCTGCTCGACGAGAACGACGCGTCGGCCGACGTGGTGCTGGCCGAGTCCGTGTCCATGGCGATGCTCGTGGTGCTCGAAACGCTCTCACCTGATGAGCGTGTGGTGTTCGTGCTCCGCGAGGTGTTCGGCTTCGCCCACAACGACATCGCGGCCGCGGTCGGCAAACCCGTGACGACCGTACGTCAGGCGGCGCACCGCGCCCGCAAGCACGTGCAGGCACGGCGCAGGCGGTTCGAACCCGCCGACACCGCGACGGCCGCCCCTGACAAGCTCCTCACGTTGACGCAGCCACGCCGGATCAGCCGGTAGCAGGAGCCCACGTGTGTGGTCTTCGCGGTGCACGGCATGCCCGGAGACCTGGTCTGCCGTTGTGAGGATGCTCGCCGGGTGCTGCCGGATCCGACCCAGCCCGGGAGCGTCGCCGGCACTGATGGAGATGTGGATCGCCATGGCCCTGCTGCGCGCTTCGCGAAGCTCGCCTGGCCAATTCGTACAGGCAAACGAGCGATCAATGCGACAAGGAACCGAGATGCAAACCAAGACGACCGACAGCCGACAGCACGCAACCGACCAAAAGCCGGCCACCACCGCACAAACCGAGGGCAACCGGATCCCTCTCTTGGCTTTCTGGTTCACCACCACCGTCGTCGTCTTCGAGTTGATCGCCGGATCGGCTTGGAACCTTCTGACGATCGACTGGATCGAAGCCCAATTCGACCACCTCGGCTACTCGGACTACTTCGCCTACATTCTGGGCGTGTGCCATTTCGGCGCGGCCGTCGTGATCGTCGTACCCGGTTTCCAGATGATCAAGGAGTGGGCGTACGCAGGTGTCTTCTTCATGTGGTCAGGTGCCGTGGTGTCGCATCTGGCACTGGGCGACGGTCTTGTGTCGTGGGGGCCGCCGCTGATGTTCCTGGCTTTTGCCGTCGCGTCATGGGCACTGAGGCCGGCCGACCGCCGACTCCAGGAGATACGGCTCCGCCGGGACCGCTCTGCCGACGCCGGCCGGGGCAGGGCGGGCCGGCCGGAGACCCGTCCTCGCGCTTGGGCCGTTTCGATCGGGCTCGTCGTCGTCCTGTCTGCCGTCTCGCTCCTCACGCTGCCCGCCGCGGAGGACATCACGGGCGAGTGGGCAGTCGAGCGCGGCTGGGCCGGCGGACACAGGCCGTGATCGTATGTCGTCTGGGGGTCGGCGATTCCCGTGAGCCATCGACAATTTCGTCGCAGCCCGAAAGTGGTTGTCCGTCCTGATCGTCGTCAGCAGACTCGGCGACAAGTGGTGCGGAATTCATCCGCTCAGGACACCAAGCAGGAGGCGAACGATGCGCCGTCGAATGAGGCGTTTTGCGGGCGCGCTGGCCGCGGTCGCGCTCAGCGGTACAACCCTTCTGGCCGCGAGCCCCCCGGCCGGCGCGGAGGGAACCGTCAGGAAATGCGGCTACTACGAGGATGCCGTGACGGCCTGGTACAACCACTGCACCAGCGACGGCAGCCACATCTGGGTCTACATCGACCGCGCCTGGCCGTACGGGGACGTGGAGCGCTGCCTCGGCCCCGGCATCACCGACATCGGTGGCGCCAGGGAAGTGAACAACGCCTGGTACTCGGGCCGTCTCTGTAATCCGTAGGGTGAGTGTGCCGGGCCCTGAGGCCCCGCGGGACTGATGAACGGAACACGCGAGCCGGGTCCGCTCACGGGCCCGGCTCCCGTGTCTGTGGAGTCAGTGCCGCCGCGCGCCGATACGAACCGTCAGTGCAACGATCGGCAACCGTCGAGAAGATCACGGCCGAGCGGTGTGACGGTGTGCCAGACGGTGTTGCCTGCGCGACGGCTGAGGATGAGCCCCGCCTGCCGCAAGGTCGTGGTGTGCTCACTGGCTGACGCAGGAGACAGTCGCAGGCGACCGGCGATCCCGCCGCCCGTCAAGCCACTGTTGGTCGCGATCTCCTCGAGAACAGCCGCGCGTGTCTGCCCCAGCAGGCGGGACAGTGGCGTGCGGTCCGGTTCGGGGGAGTGAATCAAGATTCTTTGCAGGGCGCGATTGGCCGGATACACCAGTACTGGCGTCATATGGTCGTCCAGCAGCGTAATGGGCAGGCCCCAGCAGAAGTAGGACGGGATAAGGCGCAGTCCTCGTCCGTCCAAATGGAGCTGCTGGTTCACCGGGTAATTCACCTGCAGTACGGGGGGCTTCCACCGGATGGTGGGGTGCAGGTTGCTCAGTAATCGCTCGGCGCCCCCTTCGAGCAGGTCCCGGACGCGAGCGGCCCGCTCCGCTTCGACCACGGAACGGATGCGGTTCCAGGGTCGGGCCAGCACGTTTGCGTGGTACTGACGCATGGCCGCGCCGAGGCGCTTCAGGGCGGCCAAGTCGCCTTGGGCGAGGGACCGCATCCAGGGCGTCGGGGCGCGCCGACCGCTCAGTAGAGCGATCTGCGGACGCAGTCGGCGGCGTTCGGTCCCCATGACTGCGTCGGCAACCGAGTCCAGCCCCCCGCCGGTGGAAGGGGTGAGGAAGTCGGGTGAGTAACCCCGGGGAGGAGCCAGAGCGAGCAGCAATCCAGTGGAGGGGGCGAGGCCGCGGTCGAGGGCCTGGTTCCGCCATGGTCCGAACACCACGTGATTGGCGGGACCGGCCAGCGCGTGCAGGCTCAACAGCATCTCCCAGGCCGCGTCCGGTTCCGATGCCAGGGTGATGCGGCCCAGGTCGTCCGCGGAGAAGTGGATCGTCAGCACAGGCACGACTACCTCATAGCTAACATGCTTTGCGAACGGGTCCGCTCAAAGTCTGGACGAGGCAGCCTGTCCGCGACCAGAACACCTTCGGCCGATCACGTGACAACCCCATGTCGGGTTCGTGACCCGGCAGTCCCGTTGGCACCGGCCCGGTGCCGTACTCGCTCACCAGAAAGCGCACTCGAAGCAGCGGCTCCACTGCGCCTCGACCGTCCTCGGCGCCTGAGGGGTTCGATCGTGCACGGCGGGCCCGGCCTCCGGTCCGCCCTCGCCCGCTACGAGCGGGAGCGCCGGGCCGCTCTCGTCCCGTCCCGGAGCGCGGCCCGCTGCAGCGCCCCGTGGTACGAGGACTTGCCGCGCTGCATGAGCCTGGAGCCCTCGGGCAGCGCCCCTCCCCGCTGCTGCCCTACGTCCCGCCCCAGTTGTCCTACCGGATGGACCGCGCGGCCGGACGCGTCGAGGCGCTCCGCAGCCTCGAGCGGCGGCTCGGACCGGCACTCGCCAGGGCGCTGCACGGGCGGTGAGGCGGGCCGCCGGCCGGCGGCGGGGACGGGTGAACTGCGGGAAAACCGCCGGTTCACCGGCCCTGAGGCGAGCAAATTGTGTCGTGATCATGACTGAAAAGCGTGGTTATCCGGAAGGACTGCGATCAGCCGGCCGGACCTACCGCCCGCCGCGCCCCTCCCACGGGCCCCCCGGACCGCCTCCCGGCCCCCGCGCGCCGGGCGTACGCGCCCCGTGGCTCAGGGGCGGACCCACCCGCCGTCGCCATTCCCCGTGCTCAGCAGCGTGCGCCCGGAGTTCACCCGGTGCGGGGTTCCGTCCGGGCCGACCGCCGGGGAGGGCGGCCGGAGGGGGAAGCCCGCGAGGCATCGCCCGGCCCGCTGCGCGACGATGTGGCCGACCGTCCGAACTCAAGCTCCAGAACAAGCCATTCCGCTGCGCTCTACCATCGTTGACGCGTTTCGTGTGAACTGTTAGAACGAACGGCGGAAATTGCGCGCTGCTCCGGCAGTCCGCATTACGGGGGTGGGGGCACTTCTTGAGGACACTCGCACGGGGGATTCCGGACTCAAGGGCCGGAAACGAGCACGTCTGACAGGTCATACACAAAAAACCCGGGACCACCGACGCATGCCCGCGCGCATGCGACACATCACGCCCTGGCGTCTCTCCCATTCGCACACCCACGGCGGTGTTGGCGCATTTCATGCCACCCGCTGGCTTCGCTTGCCCATCTCGGCCTACTGAACGGTGTGGAACGTGAAAGCATATCTGGCCATCCTGCGCATCGGTGACTACCGGTTGCTCTGGTCGGCTCTGGTGCTCAACCTGCTCGGCGACGGAGCCACTTACGCCGCTCTCGCCTGGATCACGGTGGAGGAGGCCGGCGCCGCCGGACTGGGAATCCTGGGAGTCTGTCTCACGCTCCCGGTGATCGCCGGAGGGGCCGTCGTCGGCCCGCTTCTCGACCGGTTCTCCCGGCGCAAGCTCTTCATCTACGACTCGGTCTTCCGGGGCCTGGTCGTCGCGCTGATCCCGCTCCTCGCCTTCGCGGACTCCCTTCACGTCTGGCACTTGTACGTCGTGGCGCTGGTGTACGGCTTCCTGAAGATCATTCCGCTGGCCGGTACGCCCGCCGTACTGCCCGAACTGGTGCCCGCCGACAAGCTCCAGGCGGCCTCCGGCCTGGAAGCCACCGCCATGGGCGCGGCCAACGTCCTCGGCCCGGCCATCGGCGCGGGTCTGATCACCCTCTTCGGCGCACCCAACGTCCTGCTCCTGGACGCCGCGACCTACCTGCTCTTCGCCTTCCTCATCAGCCGGATCAAGGCCCCGATGGGCCGCCCCGAGCCCGCGGAGACTACCGGCGACGCACCGCAGCGGCCCGGCTGGGCGCCCGTCTTCCGGCTCATCGTCCGCGACCGGTTCCTGCTCGTGCTCACGCTCTCGTTCGGCGCCTTCAACGTCTCCGCCGGCGCCCTGGTGGTCGCGCTGCCGTGGCTGGCGAAGTTCGAGTTCAGCAGCGGGCCCGGGGTGCTCGGGCTCATGCTGGCCGTGATGGCGGCGGGCGAACTCATCGGCTCGCTGGTCTCCGGCGCCGTACAGACATCCGAGAAGCAGATGCTCCGCATCGGTGTCTTCCAACTGCTCTCCGGCGCCGTCCTGTTCTTCCTCATCCCGACCGCGCTCCCCTGGATCCTGCTCGGACTGGCGCTCAACGGCATCCTGTCGGCGCCCATGACCGTCCTCGGCGGCGTGGTACGGATGACCCGGGTGCCCAACGAGATGCGTGGCCGCGCCATGACGCTGATGCGCACGGTGATGGCGGGCGCCCTGCCCGCCGGTTCCGCGCTCGGCGGCTTCCTGCTCACCGACAGCCACTACCACGGGCTGATCATCGCCGTCGCCGCGCTCGCCGCCGCGCCCGGCATCCTGACGGTCGTCCTCTTCCGCCGTACCCCGTTCAGATTGGGGGTGACCGCGGCCGATGACCAGCAGACCAAGAGCGACACCGTCCCCTCCGGCTCCTGACGCCGGCGAACCCGTCCTGCTCGTCACCGACCACCCGCGCGGCCTCGACAGCGGCACGGCGCGCTTCCGCACCCTCACCCTCGACCTGCCGGCCCTGCCGGCCCTGCCGCGCCACGGCGCCGACGCGGAGGAGGGCACCCTGCTCCTCGCCGCCTACGCCGTGCTGCTGCACCGGTACACCGGCCTCCGCAGGCTCCTCGTCGACACCGACCACGGGGCCCTGGCGCTGACCGTGGACCCGGCCGGACCGGTCGCCGCCCTGCTGGCCGGGTGCGCCGCGCCGCGGCCCGCCGGGCCCCCGGCCGGCACCGCCGTGCGGTACGCGGACCGCACGGCCCCCGGCGCCCCGACGACGGCGACGGAGGCGGCGACGGCGCCCGGCGAGGCGGGCGAGCTGCTCCTGACCCGCGAGGGGGACCGGGCCCGCCTCGCATACCGCTCCTCCCTGTTCGAACCGGCCACGATGGAACGTTTCGCCGAGCACCTGCTGCGCGTACGGGAGTTCCTCGCCCGCCGGCCCGACGCGACCGTCGGCGAGGCGGACCTCCTCGCGGAGGGCGAACAGGAGCTGATCCTCGGCTCCCTCAACGACACGGTCGCCGACTGGCCGGCCACGGCCACCGTCCACGGGCTCTTCGCCGAGCAGGCCCGGCGCACCCCGGAGGCAACGGCCGTCACCTGGACCGGCGGGCGGATGGACTACCGCGAGCTCGACGGACGGTCGGCCGACCTGGCCACCGCGCTGCGCACTCGTGGAGTGCGCACCGGCGACCGGGTGGGGCTCTGCGCGGCGCACGGCCCGGAACTGGTCGTCGCGGCGCTGGGCATCCTCCGCTCCGGAGCCGCCTATGTCGCGCTGGAACCCGACCACCCGGCCGAGCGCACCGCCTGGCTGCTGGCCGACTCCTCGGTGCGGGTGCTGGTCACCGGCCCCGGCCTCCCGGCCGAGCCGCCCTTCGACGGCACGGTCGTGACCGTGGACGCCCGGAACCACCGGAACGACGCCGCCACCGCCGAGCCCCCGGCCGCCACTGTGTCCGCCGGCGACCTGGCGTACATCTGCTACACCTCCGGCACCACGGGCACGCCGAAAGGCGTCCAGGTCACGCACCGCAATGTGGTCCGGCTGGTGAAGGGGACGCACTACGTACCGTTCGGGCCGGACACCAGAATGCTGCCCACCGGTTCGGTCGCCTTCGACGCGAGCACCTTCGAGATATGGGGCCCGCTGCTGAATGGCGGAAGTCTCCACATGGCCGACCGCGACGTCATTCTCAACGCCCCCGAACTGGGCCGGGAACTGAGCACGCGGCGGATCACCACCATGTGGCTGACCTCCCCGCTCTTCAACCAACTGGTGGAGCAGGACGCGAAAGCGTTCCGCCCCCTGAGGGAACTCGTCGTCGGCGGCGACGCGCTTTCCTCCCCGCACGTGGCGAAAGCCCTCGACGCCTGCCCGGAATTGACCGTGGTCAATGGGTACGGGCCGACGGAGAACACCACGTTCTCCCTCACCCACCGCGTCACCCGTGACGATCTGGACGGCCGCCGCATTCCCATCGGCCGGCCGATCGCCAACTCCACCGCGTACGTCCTCGACGAGGCGGGGCGCCTGTGCCCCGTCGGCGTGCCGGGCGAACTGTGCCTGGGCGGGGCGGGCGTCACCCTCGGCTACCTGGGCCGGCCGGACCTCACCGCCGAGCGGTTCACCGAGGACCCCTTCGTCCCCGGCGGCCGGATGTACCGCAGCGGCGACCTGGCGCGGCTGCGGCCCGACGGTGTGATCGACTTCCTCGGGCGCCGCGACCACCAGGTCAAGATCCGCGGGTTCCGCATCGAACCCGCCGAGGTCGAGAAGGCGATGCTCGGCCACCCCCGGGTCGCCGAGGCCGTCGTGACGGCACGGCCCATGCCGGGCCGCGGCGACCTGCGGCTGTGCGGCTACTACGCGGGCCCCCGGCCGCCCGCGCCGGAGGAACTGCGCGACCGCCTCACCCGCACCCTGCCCGGCCACATGGTCCCCACCCACCTGGTGCCCCTGGAGCGGCTGCCGCTCACCCACACCGGCAAGGTGGACCGGGACCGGCTCCCCGACCCGGACGGCTCACCCCTGCTCGCCGCGACCCCGTACACTGCGCCGGCCGACGACGTCGAGCGCACGCTCGTCGAACTGGCCGAGGCGGCACTCGGCCTGACCGGTATCGGCTCCGGCCACGACCTGCGCGACCTGGGCGCCGACTCGCTCACCGCGACCCTGATCGCCGCCGGGGCGCAGGAGCGGCTGGGCCGCCACTGCCCGGCGGGCGCGGTGCTGCGCAGCGGTACGCCCGCCCGCCTCGCCGCCCTGCTGCGGGACTCCACCGCCACCGCCGCGGCGCGCATCCCGGCCGCTCCCGACGCCGACACCTACCCGGTGACCCCGCAGCAGCGGCAGGTCTACCTGGAGCAGATCAAGGACGCGCGGGCCGTGCACTACAACGTGCCCGTCACCCTCGACCTGCCCGCCGGAACCGACCCGGCGCGCCTTGGCGACGCCCTGCGGCGGCTCCCGGAGTACCACGAGGCGCTGCGCACCCGCTTCACCGTCGAGGGCGGCGAGGTCCGCCAGTGCGTCGACGCCCACGCCGAGCCCTCGGTACGGGTCGTCGACGACCCGCGCGAGGCCACCCCGCCCGGCGCGTTCGTCCGCCCCTTCGACCTGGCGCGGGCACCGCTGTGGCGCGCCGAGGTGCACCGCGCGGGGGAAGGCGTCCGGCTGCGGCTGGACCTCCACCACATCATCGTGGACGGCTTCTCCCTGACCCCGCTCCTGGAGGACCTGGCGCTGCTGTACGCGGGCGGCGAACCCACCCCGCCCGCCCGCAGGTACCGGGACTACGCGGTATGGCTCCGCGGGCGCGACGCCACCGCGGCCCGCGAGGCCCAGGCCCCGTACTGGGAGAAGGTGTTCGCCCGACCGGTCGACCCGGCGGACCTGCCCACCGACCACCCCCGCCCGGCGCTGCGCGGCCTCGACGGCGACGTCCTCGCCTTCGACCTCGGCCGCGAACGGACCGACCGGATCCGCGCCGTGGCACGCGCGCACGACGTCACACCGTTCGCCGTGCTGGCGTCGGCGTACGCCCTGCTGCTGTCCGGGCTCAAGCGCACGGCCGACATCACGGTCGGCACCCCGGTGTCCGGCCGCACCGTCCCCGGGCTGCACCGCACCGTGGGCATGTTCGCCAACACCGTCGTCCTGCGCCTCGACGCCGACCCCGCCCTGCCGTACGACGCCTTCCTGCGGCGTACCGGCGATGCCGCCCAGGAGGCCTCCGCACACCAGGACTTCCCGTTCGAGGAGGTCGTGGCCCGGACCGGTTCCGCGCGGGACTACAGCCGCACCCCGCTGTTCGACGCGCTCCTCGCGCTGCACAGCGCGCGCTACCTCTCCGTCGACTTCCACGGCACCCGCGTACCGCTGCGCCTGGAGCAGACCGGACAGGCCGTCTTCGACCTCAACATGCAGATCCACGAGACCCCCGGCGGCCTGAGCGTCGACTGGCAGTACGCCGCGGGACTGCTGCGCCGCGACACGGTCGAGTCCTGGCGCGACACCTTCATCTCGGTGCTCGACACGGCGACCACCGACCCGACCACCTCCCTGGGCGCCCTCCTGCCCGCCCCCTCCGGCTTCGACCTCGACTTCGATCTCTGACTGCTCACGGCACCACGCACACGCACGGCCCGTCACGCACTCACTCGCAGCTCGATCCAGGAGACACCTATGCCGTCGCACCACCCCGAGGCAGCACCCTCCGCGCAGGCCGCCCACTGGCGATCCCAGCTGGCCGCGCTCACGGAGACCTCCGGCTTCCTGTCCGACTTCCGCCCGGCGGCGGACCGGGAGCGGGTGCCCACCGCCACCCACGCGGTACGCCTCGGACCCGAACTGACCGCCCGCCTCGACCGCGTCAGCCGCGACCGGCCGGAGCAACTGCACGTCGTCCTGACCGCCGCCCTGATCGCCCTCGTCGGCCGCTGCACCGGCCAGGAGGACGTCGTCGTCGCCCAGCCGACCCGCGGCGCCGCCCCCGCCCACGCCGGCGGACCGCTCCTGCTGCGCACCGCCCCCACCGGCACCCTCCGCGAACTGCTGGCCCGGGTCGCCGCCGCCGTCCGGGACGCCGAGCGCCACCAGGACTGCGACGTCGCCGCCCTCGCCGCCGAACTGGGCCGCCTCGACGCCTTCGACACCGCCATCGAGCTCACCGGCTTCCACGACGCCGGGTACGCCACCCCCGCCGCCACCCGCTTCACCGTCTCCCGCGCGGACGACGGACTCGTCGTCACCGTCACGTACGACACCGACCGCATCGCCGAGGACTCCGTCCACCGCATCGCCGGCCACTACGCCCTGCTGCTGGACCTCGCCACCTCGGAGCCCGACCGGCAGGTCACCGACCTGTGGCTGTGGACGGACGAGGACGCGGCGATCATCGAGGCGAGCAACGCCACCGACCGGCCCTTCGACGACGAGGCCACCCTGCACGGCCTGTTCACCGCGCAGGCCGCCCGCACCCCCGAAGCGCCCGCGCTCCTCACCGACGCCGGCACCGTGACGTACGGCGAACTCGACGCCCGCTCCGACCGGCTCGCGCACACCCTGCGCGGACGTGGCGTCGGCCCCGGCACCGTCGTCGCCCTGGTCGCGGAGCGCTCACCCGAGATGATGACGGGCCTGCTCGCGGTGCTGAAGGCGGGCGGCGCCTACCTGCCCGTCGACCCCTCCTACCCGCAGGCCCGCATCGACTTCCTCCTCGCCGACAGCGGGGCGCGCCTCGCGCTCACCCAGGCCCGGTTCACCGCGCTCCTCGGCGACACCCCGGCGCTCGACCTTCAGGACGCCGCCGCGTACGCCGGCACCGACGGGCCGGCCGAGCCCGCGGGCGACGCCGGCGACGTCGCGTACGTCATCTACACCTCCGGCTCGACCGGCCGCCCCAAGGGCGTGCAGGTGGAGCACCGCAGCGCCGTCAACCGGCTCGCCTGGATGCAGAACGCCTACCCCCTCGGGGCCGGCGACGTCATCCTGCAGAAGACCTCCGTCTCCTTCGACGTCTCCGTCTGGGAGCTGTTCTGGTGGTCCCTCGCCGGTGCCGCCCTCGCCCTGCCCGCGCCCGGCACCGAGAAGGACCCCGCCGAACTGCTCGCCGCGCTCGACCGGCACTCCGTGACGACCCTGCACTTCGTGCCGTCGATGCTCAGCATGTTCCTCGGTCACCTCGACCGGTTCGGCGACGCCTCCCGGGCCCGGACCGTGCGGCAGGTCTTCGCCAGCGGCGAGGCCCTCACCCCCGCCCAGGCCGCGCGGTTCGCCGAACTGCTGCCGGAGGCCCGCCTGATCAACCTGTACGGCCCCACCGAGGCGACCGTCGACGTCACCCACCAGCCCGTCACCGGCCTCGACCGGGCGGACCGCCGCGCCCGGCTGCCCATCGGCCGGCCGATCGACAACATCCGGATGCACGTCCTCGACGACCGGGGCAACCCGTGCCCCGTGGGCATGCCCGGTGAACTCCACGTGGCCGGCGTCGGCCTGGCCCGCGGCTACCTCGACAGACCGGAGCTGACCGTCGAGAAGTTCACCGGCGGCGCCGCGGTCGGCGAGGAACGCCTCTACCGCACCGGCGACCGCGCCCGGTGGCTGCCCGACGGCACCCTCGACTACCTGGGGCGCGTCGACCTCCAGGTCAAGGTCCGCGGCTTCCGCGTCGAACCGGGCGAGATCGAGGAACGGCTGCGGGCCCATCCGGACGTCCGGGACGCCGCGGTGGTCGCCGTGGACGACGGCCTGACCGCCTCCCTGCGGGGCTTCGTCGTACCGGCCGGGGAAGCGCCGGCCGAGAGCGCGCTCAAGGACCACCTGCGCGAGGCGCTGCCCGCCTACATGGTGCCCGGCCGCATCCTCGCCCTCGACGAACTGCCGCTCACCCCCAACGGCAAGCTGGACCGCGCGGCCCTGCGCAGCCCCGACGCGCTGCGCCCGAAGCCCGCCGGCCACGTCGCCCCGCGCACCGAGCACGAGAAGACCCTCGCGGAGATCTGGCGTGAGGTCCTCGGCCGCGACCGGATCGGCGTGAACGACAACTTCTTCGCCCTCGGCGGGAACTCGATCCACTTCGTATCGGTCCTCGCCAAGGCCCGCGAGGCGGGGCTGGAGTTCACCTTCCAGCAGCTCTTCAAGCACCAGACCATCGCCCGGCTGGCCCGCTGCATCGAGGACGCGAACGAGTCCGCGACCGCCGAGGCGGACGTCGCCGCCCGCGGCGCGTTCCGGCCCTTCGAGCTGATCGGCGACGCCGACCGAGCCCTGCTCCCGGAGGACGCCGAGGACGCGTACCCGCTCTCCATGCTCCAGGCCGGGCTGATCTTCCAGACCGAGATCACCGGCGGCCTCGGCCAGTACCACGACGTGCTGAGCTACTCGATCACCGGCACCTTCGACACCGAGGCCTTCACCGAGGCCGTACGCCTGCTCACGTCGCGCCACCCGATCCTGCGCACCACCTACCACCTCACCGGCTACAGCGAGTTCCTCCAGATCGTGCACCGGGAGGTCGACCCGCCGCTGACCGTCGCCGACCTGCGCCACCTCGACGCGGCCGGGCAGGAGGCCTGGCACCAGGAGTGGCTGGCGAAGGAGAAGGCCCGCCGCTTCGTGTGGGAGGAGGGCGGACTGGTCACCCTGCACGTCCAGGTGCTCGGCGACGACCTGTTCCGCTACACCGTCAGCCAGCACAACTCGGCACTCGACGGCTGGTCCATCTCGCTGCTGCACACCCAGCTGTTCGAGCTGTACCACCAGCTGCGCGAAGGCCGGGACACCTCCCGCCCGCCCGTCGACAACCACCTGCGCAACTTCGTCGGCCTGGAGACCCAGGCACTGCGCTCCCCGCAGTCCCGGGACTTCTGGCGGAAGGTGCTGCGGGACCCGCACCCCGCCGACGTCCCGCCCCGGCCCGGTGCCGAACCCACCGACGACTTCCGCGTCGTCCTGCGGGACGTGCCCCTGCCGAGCGGGCTCACCCAGCGCATCGAGGCGACCGCCGACGCCCTGTCGGTGCCCTTCAAGGACGTGCTGCTCGCCGCCCACATGAAGGTCCTCGCCCTGGTGTCCGGACAGGACACCGTGATGACCGGCTACGAGCACAGCGGCCGGCCCGAGCTGCCGGGCGCGGAGACCACCCTCGGCCTGCACCTCAACACCGTGCCCTTCCAGGTCGACCTCGCCGGCGGGAGCTGGGCCGACCTGATCCGCCGCGTGTACCGCGCCGAGGCCGACCTGCTGCCGCACCGGCGCTACCCCATGGCCCGGATGAAGCAGGACCTCGCCACCCAGCGCGTCCTGTTCAGCACCACCTTCAACTTCACCCACTTCTACCTGCTGCAGAACCTCAAGAAGCTGCCGGAGTTCTCCATGCTGGACATGCGGGTCGACTCCGAGACGGAGTTCCCGTTCCGCACCGAGTTCTCCCGGCACTTCTTCGACGACGAGCTCCAGCTCTGCCTGCACTTCCACACCCACCTGTACGACGAGGCGCAGATCGACCGCATCGGCGGCTACTTCGTACGGGTACTGGAGCTGATGGCCGCGGAGCCCGACGCGCCGCACGACGCCCACGCCCTGCTCGCGGACGAGGACCTGGCCCTGCTGGGCCGCACGCCCACGTCCGCCACCCGGGCGGCGGACCCGGCCACCACCACCGCCGGCAGCGCGTCCGAGGCCACCGTCACCCGCATCCGGGACGCCTGGGCGAACGTCCTCGGCACCCCGCCCTCCGCCATCGCCCGCGACGGCGACTTCTTCGCCCTCGGCGGCAACTCCCTGTCGGCGCTCCGCGTCGTGCTGGAACTGGACGGCCTGGTCACCCTCTCCGACCTCACCCGCACCCCACGCCTCGGTGAACTGGCCGCCCTGGTGGACGAGCGCTCCGCGCGCGAGGAGGGCACCGGCCAGGAGCACGGCGAACTGCTCCAGCGGCTGACCAGCGCCCCCGGCGAGGCCGCCCTCGGAGCGGTGATCTGCGTCCCGTACCCCTGCGGCCACCCGGTCAACTTCAAACCGCTCGCCGAGGCCATCGAGAAGCTCACCCCCGACCTCGTCGTGTACGGCGTCGAACAGCCGGGGCACAGCCCCGAGCGCCGGGGCGAGTTCACCGACGTCACCGAGACGGTGGTGCGGATCGTCGACGAGATCGAGCAGCGCGCCGACCTGCCGCTGATCCTCTGGGGCCACTGCGGCGGCGCCGCCGTGACCGTCGAGCTGGCCCGCGTCCTGGAGGAGCGCGGCTTCGACCTCCGGCACGTCTTCATCGGGTCCAAGCTGCTGCCGCCCGCCTCCGACATGCGCGAGTCCATCGCCATGATCGACGGCTGGAGCGACGAGGAGATCATCAGATACATGGTCGAGGAGACCGGCTACGGCGAACTGGACGGCCTCGACCACCGCTACATCTCCTTCCTCGGCGACTCGTTCCGCCACGACGTCTGCGGCGGCTACCGCTACTTCATCGGGCGCACCGAGCAGCCGTCCGGGCGGCGCATCGAAGCACCGTTCACGGTCGTCGTCGCCGACGACGACGAGAGCCTCGCCCACGCCGCCGAGGCCCACCGCTCCTGGGAGCTGCTCGCCGAGGACGTGCGCTTCCGGCGACTGGCGTCCGGCGGCCACTACTTCGTACGAGGAAATCCCGCCGGCACCGGCGAACTGATCGAGCGGGCGTGGGCCACCACGACCGAGATGGAGGGCTGAGACATGCCGCAGATACCCGTCCTGTGCTTCCCGTTCGCCGGCGCCGGCGCCTCGGTGTACCGCCGCTGCCAGGAGTACGGCAGCGACACCGTCCTCATCACCCCCGTCCAGCTCCCCGGCCGTGAGGAGCGCTTCGGCGAGCCGCTGCACACCGACGTCGTCGCCGCCGTCGACGACCTGCTGCCGTCCGTGCTCGACCGCGTCGCCGGCAGCCCGGCCGTCGCCCTCTTCGGCCACAGCCTCGGCGCCGTCCTGGCCTACGAGATGGCCCACCGGCTGTGCGCCCTGGGCCGGCCCGAGGTGGTGAAGCTCATCGTCAGCGGCTCACCCGGCCCCTGGACGCAGCGCCGGACCAGGGCCACCGGCCTCACCGACGAGGCGTTCCTGGCGCAGGTGCGGGAGTTCGCCGGGTACACCCACCCGGCACTGGAACACCCCGACCTGCGCGAGATGCTCCTGCCGCCGCTCCGCGCCGACGTGGAGATGCATGAGACCTACCGGGCCCCCGCCGGCAAGCCCCTGCCGGTCCCGGTCGTCTCCGTACGGGGCGACCACGACGAACTCGTCTCGCGCGACGAGGCGGGGGAGTGGGAGGCGGCCACCGCGGCCGCGTACCACCACGCCGAACTGCCCGGCGGGCACATGTACGTGGTGGAGTCGCCCGACGGCCTGATGCGCCTGCTCGACGCGGAGCTGGCCGGACTGGCGGTGCGACGGTGACCGCGCCCGCCTCCACGGCACACGACGTGCCGACCGCACCGGCCGGGCACCTGCCCGGCCGGCTCGCCGGGAGGACCGCCCTGGTCACCGGCGCCGCGCGCGGAATCGGCCGGGCGTGCGCGGTGGCGTACGCCCGGGCCGGCGCCGACCTGCTCCTCACCGACATCGGCCGGGACCTGCCCGGGGTGCCCTACCCGCTGGGCACGGCCGACCAGCTGGCCCACACCGCGCTCCTCTGCCGCGAGCAGGGCGCCGGCTCCGTCGTCACCGCGCCCGCCGACGTCCGCGACACCGAGGACGTCCGCGCCGTGGTGGAGGCGGCCCTCGACCGGTTCGGCAGGATCGACGTCCTGCTCAACAACGCCGGGATCGCCGCCCCCTCGGGCAAGACCGTCCACGACATCACGCCCGACGAGTGGGACCTGATGCTCGACGTCGACGTCTCCGGCGCCTGGCGGATGATCCGGGCCGTCGGCGGCACCATGACCCGGCAGCGCTCGGGCAGCATCGTCAACGTCGCCTCGACCGCCGGCCTCGTCGGCTACCGCCACTTCGCGGGGTACGTCACCGCCAAGCACGCGCTGGTCGGCCTCACCAAGGCCGCCGCCCTGGACCTCGCGCCGTTCGGCGTCCGGGTGAACGCCCTGTGCCCCGGCTCGGTGCGCGACGACGAGGCGGCCGAGGGCCGCATGCTCAGCGAGATCGCCCGGTCCCTCGACGTCCCCGTCGAGGAGCACGAGCAGACCTTCGTGGCCGCCCAGCCGATGAACCGGCTCATCGAGCCGGACGACGTGGCGGTAGCCGCGCTCTGGCTCGCATCCGACGAGTCCCGGCAGGTGACCGGTTCGACGGTCACCGTGGACGGAGGGTTCACCAGCCGATGACCGACGACCACCTCCACGATCCGTCCGCCGCGGGGCGGCTGTGCCGCGCCGTCGCCCTGCGCGTCCACGCCGGCGCCGACCCCGAGCGGCTGGGCCACGGCCTCGCGCTGCTCACCGGCACCGCCGGAGCCCGCCTGTGGGTCGAGGACGTCCCCGACGGGGCGGAGTCCCCCGACGCGGCCCGGGCGCGCGAACGCGAGCTGTCCCGCCCTGCCGACCCGGCCACGGGACCCGGCCTGCGGGCCGTCCTGCTGCGGTACGCCGACGGGGGCGCCGACCTCGTCGTCGTCGCCCACCGGGCGGTGCCGGCGGACCCGTACGAGATGGCCCGCGCCCTGCTGGACCCGGCCGCCCGGCCCACCGCCCCGGTCACGGTGGAGCGCGACGCCGCCGGGCGGCTCGGCGAGCAGGTGGCCCGGCTCGACCGGGCGCCCGCCCCCGACTGGGGCCTCGGCGAACCCGGCGCGGCCGGCGCGGGCAGCCGACCCTTCACCCTGCCGGTCCACGGCGACGCACCGGCGGCCGTCACCGCCGCGGCGGCGCTCGGCCTGGTCCTGGCGCGCTGCACCGGCGGCCCCGACGTCGAACTGGGCGTCGGCCCCGGGCACAGCCTCACGTTCACCGCCGACGCCACCGCCACGGTGGGGGAGTACCTGGAGCGGGTACGGCACGCCGAACCGGCGCCGTCCCGCGCCCCCGCGGCCGGCCTGTACGTCACCGAGCCCGCCGAGGTGCTCACCGGCGAGGGCCTCAAGGCCGAGGTCATCGCGGACCGGCCGTTCCTCGCCCCGCTCCACCCGCTGTCGGTGCACGTGGCGGACGACGGCTCCACCGTCCTGTCCGGTGTGTGCCACCACCGGCGCTCCACCTTCGGCGACGGTGCCGTCGAATGGCTCACCGGCATGCTGGTCACCGCCCACCGGGCCCTGGCCACCGCCCCGCCGCAGACGCCGCTGGCCGACGTCCCGCTCTTCGACGACGACCAGCGGCACCGCCTGGCCGTCCTGGGCGGCCTGGGCCGCACCCCCGCCGCGCCCGCGGCGGCCGGTGAACGCATCGAGCAGACCGTACGGTCCTGGGCCGAACGGACCCCGGACGCGACGGCCCTCACCTACGAGGGCATCGAACTGACCTACCGTCAGCTCGACGAGCGGGCCGAGCGGATCGCCGGCGCGCTGCGGGCGCTCGGCGTCGCACCGGTGGACCGGGTGGGCGTCTGCCTGGACCGCACGGCCGACCTCGTGGTGATCCTGCTCGGGGTGCTCAAGACGGGCGCGGCGTACGTCCCGATGGACCCCGCCTACCCGGCCGACCGGCTCGCGTACATGACCGAGGACGCCGAACTGTCCCTGGTCGTCACCGAGTCCGACGCCTTCCCCGCCGCGAAGGGCGTGCGGACCGTCCACCCCGGCTCCCTCGCCGCGGCGGACCCGGACGGAGAGGCACCGGAGCCCGGACCACTGTCCGCCGACGGCGCCGCCTACGTGATCTACACCTCCGGTTCCACCGGCCGCCCCAAGGGCGTCGTCGTCCCGCACCGCAACGTGGCGGCCCTCATGGACGCCACCCGCGCGGACTTCCGGCTCGGCGGCCGGGACGTGTGGACCCTCTTCCACTCCAGTGCCTTCGACTTCTCCGTCTGGGAGATCTGGGGCTGCCTGACGACCGGTGGCCGGCTCGTCGTCGTGCCCTACTGGGCGTCCCGGGATCCTGAGCGGTTCGCCCGGCTGCTGGGCGACGAACGCGTGACCGTCCTCAGCCAGACCCCGAGCGCCTTCGCCCAGCTGATGGAGGCCGACCGGGCCGAGCCGGTGACGGACTCGGTGCGCCTGGTCGTCTTCGGCGGCGAACCGCTGGACACCCGCCCGCTGCGGTCGTGGCTGGACCGGCACCCGGCGTCGCGCTGCCGGCTGGTCAACATGTTCGGCATCACCGAGACCACCGTGCACGTCACCGCCCAGACCGTCACCCGCCGCGAGGCGCTGACCGGTTCGCGGTCCGTCGGGCACCCGCTGCCCGGCTGGCACCTCTACGTCCTCGACCCCGAGGGCCGCGAGCTGCCCCCGGGCGTCGCCGGCGAGATCCACGTCGGCGGGGCCGGAGTGGCCGGACATTACCTGAACCGGCCCGAACTCACCGCGCAGCGCTTCGTCCCCGACCCGCACGCCCCCGGCCCCATGTACCGCAGCGGCGACCGTGGCCGGCTCCTGCCCGACGGCAGGCTGGAGCACCTGGGGCGTCTCGACAACCAGGTGAAGCTGCGCGGCTTCCGCATCGAGCTGGACGAGATCCGGGCCCGGCTGCTGGAAGCGCCCGGCGTCGCGGCGGCCGCCGTGGTGCTGCGGCAGAAGCCGGGCGACGCGGCCGGCGCGCGGCTGGACGCCTACGTGGTGCTCCGCGGAGAGGACGGCGGCGCCGGGCCGGACGGCGCCGCGCCCGCGGCCTGCACCGAGGAAGTGCGGCGCCACGCGGCACGGTTCCTGCCCGAGCACATGGTGCCGTCGACGGTCACCGCGCTGCCCGCCCTCCCGCTCACCCCCAACGGCAAGATCGACACCGCCCGGCTGCCGGAGCCGCTCGCCGGCGGGCGGGGCACACCGGACGGGGCGGACGAGGAGGCCGGCGACCTGGAGACCCGGCTGCGCGGCGTGTGGGAGCAGGTCTTCGGCTTCCGCGTCGGGCTGGACGACGACTTCTTCACCCTCGGCGGCAACTCCCTGCTCGCCGTACGGCTGCTGGCGGCGCTCCGCGAGGCCGCGATGCCCGTCTTCCCCCTGCCGCAGCTCTACCTGCACCGCACGGTACGGACCCTGGCGGCCCACCTGGCCGGGGCGGAGGCACGCGCATGAGAAGAACACTCGCCCTCGTCGGCGCCGGCTCGCAGATCTACCGCGAGTACCTGCTGCGCTCGGTGGCCGGGGAGTACGACGTCCACCTGCTCGCCGACCGCGCGCCCACCTGGGAGGCGCCGTACGTCACCGGGCACACCGTCGTGGACACCGCCGACCCGGCCGCGCTGGCGGCCGCCGCCCGCGGCCTGGCCTGCGCCGGGGTCGTCACCTGGGACGACACCCGGGTCGTGCAGACCGCCGAACTGGCCCGGCTGCTGGGCCTGCCCGGCAGCCCGCCGGAGGCCGTGCTGCGGTGCCGCGACAAGCGGGCCACCCGCGAGGCGCTCCATGCCGCCGGGGTGCCGCAGGCCGAGTCGGTGCCCGTCACCTCGCTCCCGCAGGCCCGCGCCGCCGCCGCCCGGGTCGGCTACCCGCTGGTCCTCAAGCCCCGGGCGCTGAACGCCAGTACGGGCGTGGTGAAGGTGGAGGCCGCCCACCTGCTGGCCGGCCGGTTCCGGCTGGCCCGCGCGGCGACCGCACCCGGCGCGGTGGAAGTGGCCCCCGGGGACGTCCTGGTCGAGGAGTACCTCGACGGCCCCGAGATCAGCATCGACGCCGCCTGGTACGAGGGCCGCATGTCGCCGGCCTTCGTGGCCCGCAAGGACTGCGGGTACCCGCCGTACTTCGAGGAGGTCGGCCACCTCGTCGACGGCCGCGACCCGCTGATGGACGACCCGCGCGTCCGGGACGTGGTCACCGGTGCCCACCGGGCCGTCGGCTTCACCACCGGCTGGACCCACACCGAACTGCGGCTGACCGCCGCCGGCCCCAAGGTCGTGGAGATCAACGCCCGGATCGGCGGCGACCGCATCCCGGACATCGGCCGGCTCGCCCTCGGTGTCGACGCCGCGCTGGTCGCCGCCCGTGTGGCCTGCGGCGACGAGCCCGGCATCCGCCCCGACCGGCACCGCGTGGCCGCCGTCCGCTTCCACTACCCGGAGGCGGACTGCATCGCCCGCCACGTGTCCATCGACCACGCGGCGCTTCCCGCCGGGGTGGACTCCGCCCTCGCGGTCGCCCTCCCCGGCCAGGAGCTGCGGCTCCCGCCGCACGGCCATGTCGCCGGCCGCTACGCCCTGGTCACCGTCGTCGGCGACACCCGCGAAGGGTGCCTGGCCGACCTCGACAAGGCCGCGCCCGCGATCGGTCTGGAGGTGCTGCGCCCGCTGTGACGAGGGGCCCAGCCGCTCCTCAGCCGTCCGCGGGGCCGAGGAAGCAGCGGGACGCCAGGTCCTGGACGTACACCCGGTGGGCCGAGCGGTAGGTGAGACGACAGCCTTCCGCCCGGCCCGCCGCGGCCGCCGAGACCGGCTCGGCACGCACCGGTTACGAGACGGGGCTGCGCTCACCGGGCTCGACGCGCACCGGTGCCCTCGCCGGTGCCATGCCGGGGGTCGTGGCGAAGGTCTCGTCGTACGCCCCGACCCCGGCGGGACCGTCGCCCCAGTCTTACGGTGCGATGGCCACCATCAGCGGAAACTTCCGAGGAGGGCGGATTCGCTCCAGGGCCTCTCGCTCCTGCGGGATCAGGCCTCTGCCGCGCGAGGCTGCAGGATCTGCCATTCTGGCCTCACGTCCGCTGGGGATTGAGCCTCCTTCATTCCGTCCACCAGATGAGGTCCGTCGCAGTGCGGCCACGGCTCGTCGGCGGGCCATAGCAGCGGCCCGCCCATGGCACTGTCCCGCGGTGACGGAGACCCGGGGCGGGATGCAACCGAGTCGCCGTGCGCGCCAGCGGCGCCAGCTGAGGGAAGACCGCGGTGATGTCGAACGGCCGCGGTGGAGTGGTCGGAGTGCTGTTCATAGCCGCGATCTTGCCAACTTACTCCGACAACGCTCGCCGCCACCTCGGAGCAACCTCTCCCAGGTGAAACCTTGCAGGGCTGACCTGCGCCTCTGCGGTACTCAACACCTCACTTGGGTGGCTTGATTCGCCGCCAGCTTCGAGCCCGGTGAGAGGGGTCGTCATCGCCCTGCGCCGCTGACGACCCATCACCGAGTGTCATTTCCTCGTCGGTGGCATCCGGATCGCGCAGCGGACGCAGGCCCGGTCCCGCGTACTCACAGCCCGCCGTTGGTGTTCCCGTTCATCAACGCTGCCACCAGCATGACGATCATCTCTGGGTGTTCCTCGACCACGAGGTGCCCGGCATCGGGCACGGTTTTCACACCGACGCCGAGGTGGCGAGAAGCGGGCGAAGCGAGCCGGGACGGGGGCAGGAAGACATCGTGCTCGCCGGTCGCCACCACGTTCGCCACTCGCCGGGACCGGGCGAGTGTCACCTCAGGGAGGGGCGCGGGCGCCAGACTGGAGCGGCAGGATCGGGCCAGGAGGTTCATCCACGCGACGAGTTCGGCCGACGGTTGCCGGCCGGCCCCGTGCAGCTGCCGCAGCAGTGTCGCACTGCGGGCCTCGGTGGGGCGGGCGAGCCAGGGCAGGGTGGCCGCCAGAACCCGACCGGTGACCTTGAGCCGGGTCAGCCCCGCAGGCGAGACAAGTACGCGCCCGGTGAGCTGCGGGACATCGCAGGCCAGCGCTATGCCGCCGCCAAGTGAATGGCCCACCACGACGGTCGGCCCTGGGCTGATCTCGTCCAGCACCTCTTGGAGCCACTGCCCGTACCAGACCAGCCGATGTCGCCCGGGACGCTCGGCGGAGCTGAGACCCGGCTGTCCGGGCACATCTACGACATAGGTGGGCCAGCGTGCCGCCAGCGCGGTGACCAGCGGAAGGCTGGTGGCAGCGTTGAAGTTGGTGCCGGGAACCACCACCACACGGGGTGCGAGCTGCTGGGGACCGGCAACCTCGCCCGTGGCGATGACATGGGTTCGGCCAGCGCATGTGGGCAGTGCCATGGTCCGGTGGGACACCGACCATCGTGCGAGCCGATCAGTGCACCACCTCTCGACATCCCGATGAGCAGCAGCATTCCGATAGATGGCGGTCATCCCAGCACTGTCCCAGACGACACGCTGCTCCGTCCCCAGCAGCGGCCCCTGAGCCCCAACCCTACGGGCGGCCGTATTCCACGGACTTCGCTTGGCCTCACGACTATGAAGTCATGTCCGACACCGACTCGGGATCAGAAACAGGTACGGAGCTTGTTCTTCCACCTGAGCGCAGTCGGGCGCGCAGGACTGCCGCACCGTCCCCCTCAAGGTCCTCGCAGGCCGCTGCGCGGCCTGCCATCCCCATCACCAGGGAGAGGGTCGGCCCCCGGAGCAGGTCCCCCGAGCCGGTGATGAACGGTCCGTCTGTGGCCTCGATCCGCAAGCCCGCGATTGCAGTGTTGCTCGCGACGGTGAAATCGCGGCCGGCGAAGAACCGGGCCACGGCGGTCGTCGTGGCCACCGGGGGTGTCCGCACAAGACCCAATGGCCGACGGATGTCCTCGCTGTGGACGACTATTTCGCCCAGCCAGGCCGCAGCATGTCCTGTCGGCCCGGCAGGCCCGGCGACAACTTCGCGAAATCGCCGCAAGGTCTCTTCAGGTGTAGCACCACGGTGCTTTGCGAGTCGCCGGTCGTTGTGCAGATCGGGGTCGAACCGAGCGGCCAGCATGCTCGTCAGCCAGCGCCACATCCCCGTGCTGGCACCTGCCGTCAGATGGGCTACGACCTCCTCCACGGTCCAGCGTTCACACAGTGATGCTTTCGCCCACTGGGCCTTGCTGAGCCCGGTGAGGTCTTGAGCGAGCGCGGACCGCTCGACGCGAATCGCCCTTTCCAGAGCTTTCCGGGTTTCCGGAACGTGTGGTTCAGCCATAGTGCAGCCTCCAGGGATCGGGTGTCCTCCATCAGACTCCTGTCGCCGCCCGAATTCATCGACTGCACCTGCGTAGCGAGCCCCATGCGACCTTCCAGTGCCGAAACGGTTCTCGAACTAGGCCGTGTCCGATGGGTCGTGGAATCGCAGGGGCGTCACCGAGGCGGTGCGGCGATGATGTGCGGGTGTTCTACCAAGATCTCAGTGAGTACGACTACCAGGACGAGGATGCGTTCACGGACAGGGAGTCGGGCTTCTACGCACTCTGGTACCGCCCTGCGTACTCCCGCGTGAGCGTCGGCTGGCTGGAGGCCGGGAAACCGTACTCGACAGGAACGGTCCCCACGGTGTTCGTGGAGAAGCTGAAGGCCGTTCAAGAGGTCCAGAGGATGAACGTGTGCCTCGGGGTGCACGAGTGTGAGCTGTGTCCTGAGGAAGTCGCTCCGGAAGGAAACGGGGAGGTGCGTATCCCGGGCAAGTCCGGCATCGCCTATGCCGCTCCGTCCTTGATCACCCACTACATCACCGCCCACGGCTACCGGCCGCCGCAGGTCTTCATCGATGCCGTTCTGGCCGTCAATCTCGACGCGTGGGCTGCCGCGCGATGGCCCGATGTCCCCTTCTCTTGGGTTCCGGATGACGCGGAACGCATGCTGGAGTAGGGGGGAGCGAACATCACGTGCGCAGCCAGAGGCGAATCGAGGCGACGGTGACCGCGGCCACCCGGCGCGAAGAACAAACACTGGGCACCCGGCTACGGCGTCGATAAGACGGTCAAACGCCCCGAGTCCCTCAAGGCCATCGGCAAGCCAGGACGATCTTGGTAGGCAAGGAACAAGCTCAGGTACCGAGCGGCTCGATGATTTCACTCACCCGGCGGACCGGGAGGGGCGTCCACCGCGGCGTTGGCGCCAGCCGGGAGACCACTGCGCTGAGCCACTCCGGGTCTCCGAGGCGGTGCAGCGCCTTCGCCTCCGACAGCTTCGCGACCAGGTCGATGGCCAGAGCCATGTGCATGGACGTGTAAGTGCGGTCGTGGTGGGTGTAGTTCACTGACCAGGGCTTATATCGATCACGAATGCCGGACAGAGAGCAGCCATCACGGCCACCGTCCATGTAGCCGCCGCCTGTAGCGACGATGGCACCCCCCGTGCGGGTGGCCATCCATGGCTTCATGGTGGCCCTCAGCCGAACGGTGTGGAGGTTGCTCCACCTCCGGCAAGTCAAAACTGAAGCCGAGAGGCGATGTTCGGCATCCTGGAGCTCTCAAGACTGCCGGAGGATGGCAACGACGCGGCTGATGTCTGCACAGCAGAATGCCGCACAAGGGAAGTGTTCCGTGCCACCGGCGCCGAGGTACGGCAGAGGCCGCGTCCGATCGGTGGTCACACCACTGACGAAGGGAAGGCGATTTCCGTGGCCAAACCTGTCCACGCGGCGATCGGAGACCGTTGGATTGAGTGCCTGAGCTGCGGAAGCCACACCTTCCGGGAGCGGCAGGTGCTGCTCAACAGCTCCGGCATGGAGTTTCTCAACCTCGCCTGGGCCAACGAGTCAGCGACCGGCCTGATCTGCTGGTCCTGTGGACACGTTCAGCTCTTCGTCAACAAAGACCTACGTCTGTACAAACCTGAGAAGTGAAGAAATGACGACCGCTGCGCGCCCGGACCCGGGCACGCAGCGGCGGGGCCGAGCGGCGCTATTTGAGGTAGGCGAGGCCGTCGGTGGTGACGGCCGGGCGGCCCGAGGTGCCCACTACCTGGTCGTAGGCGGTCATGGACCACGAGGTGGCCACGCCTGCTTTGACGGTGCGGGCGGCGCTGTAGAGGGTGGGCCCGTACGTCCGGGCCACGGGGGTGGTGAGGCGTACGTCCTTCAGCGCCGCGCTGTCGGTGGCCTTCCAGCTCAGGGTGAGGGGGACGGCTGTGGTGTTCACGGTCCCGGTGCGCAGGGCGAGGGCGGGCTTGGTGGTGAAGGTGGGTGCGGTGGTATCGGCGATCACGGTGGCCGCCGTGGTGGTGGCGGTCCTTCCGGACTGGTGGACGGCGCGTACGGCGACCTTGTGGGTGCCGGCCGTGAGGGTCGTCTTGGCGGAGTTGGCGGTGGCCGCCGTGGTGGCGACGGTCTGCCGTCGACGACGAGTTCGTACCGCGTGATCAGCGAAGCGGGTGTTGGCGGCCTTCCAGTTCACGGTGACGGCGGCCTTGGTGTAGTACGTCGACCCCGCGAGTCCCGCGCCGGTGACCGACGTCATCGCCAATCCGGTGACGGGTCCGGCGGCCCAGGAGCGGATGGTGCCCAGCTGGTTGTAGAAGGTGTTGCCGGGGCACTGGGTGTTGTAGCCGTCACGGTGACCGTGGATCGTGGGGGAGGGCAACTGGGCGCCCTTGGCCCAGGTCTTGCCGGAGTAGTTGCGTCCGGAGTCGCCGGCGGTGAGGGTGGTGGTGCCGGCCGGGTCCACGCCGTACTGGCCGAGCTTCCAGGCGGCGATCCGGGCGACCGAGGTCATCGCGGCCTGCGAGGGGGCGACGTCGGTGTAGGTGCCGAGCACGGAGACGCCGGTGGTCTCGGCGTTGAAGCCGTAGGCGTGCGCGCCCTGCACGGGCTGGTCCACGCCGCCCTTGCGGCCCTCGTAGACGGTGCCGCACTTGTCGACGATGAAGTTGTAACCGATGTCTTTCCAGCCGAGCTGCTTGACGTGGTACGCGTGGATGCCGCGCACCACTGCCGGGGCCTGCTCGCAGGTGTAGGTGTTGGACTCGGCGGTGTGGTGGACCACGACCGCCTTGATCCTGCCGCCGGGCAGATATCCGGGTTCCTCCGGGCTGATCGACTCGTCCGCTCCCCAGCCGGCGCGGGAAGTGATGGGCGGCTGCGGGACAGTGGACGGCGGGGCGGGCGGGACCGTCGCCGTCGGTGTGGGCGTTGACCCGCGCCTCGACCCCGTCGGACGGTCCGGCCCAGGCCGGTTCCGTGCCACCCCGAGCGGCTCCCTTCTCGCCCTGGCCGCTGTCGCCTTCCAGCTTCAGCCACGGCGACCACCGCCCGGTTGCGGCGTTACGGGCGCGGACCTCGACCGTGCCACCGACCGTCACGGCCGGGTCCGTCCAGGTGATGCCCAGCATGCTGAACGGCTTCGTACGGTCCTGCTTCAGCGACGCGACCCCACCCCTTCACCTGATCTGCCTGCGTGCGAAGTAACCGGTCTTCACGTACCGCGCACCCCAATGTCACGGGCGAAGGTAGCCCCCCGGTACCGACACAGCGGGCGGGGCGGCGAAGTCTGCACCGAGGAGCGACAGTGCGTGTCTGAACACGGGTAGTCGGCGCTGGGCGAGGCACGCGATGACCAGTGAGGGACAGCGCAAGCCGGCCTGTCGGCGGAGTGCTTGCCCACTGCGATCGACAGGATGTGGCACTTCCGTTTATGAAGCAACTGTTCGCGCCGGAGAGGTTATCCACGCTGGATCTCACCGCGCGCTCGGTTCGGTTGGGGCGTCCGACGACGCCGTAGGCGTGGTCGTTGCCGGGTACCGGCAGCGTGGCCGCGTCGGGTGTGCCCGTCAGGCACCTGTCAGGAACGCGTAAGGGCCGTGTAAAGTCCGTTGCGGAGTGCCGGGAAGCCTGGTCGGCGAACAAGGAACAGTTGTCTTTGCTGATCGGGAGTTTCGCATGGTGCTTGTAGCCGTCTTCGGTGCCGCTCTGCTCGTCGCGGTGCTGCTTTCCGGCCTCGCGGCTCGGACGGTGCTGTCCACGTCCTTCCTCTTCCTCGTCGGCGGCGCGCTCGTCAGCGATGGGTTCCTGGGGCTGATTCACATCACGCCGGACAGCGAGATCGTCGCGGTGACCGCCGATCTCGCGCTGTTCGCCGTGCTGTTCACCGACGGCATGCACGTGTCGTTCCCCAAGCTGCGTGCCAACTGGAAGAACCCGGCCCGTGCCCTGGGCCTCGGGATGCCGCTTGCCTTCGTCGGTATGGCGTTGGTGACCCACTACCTGGTGGGCTTGGACTGGACGACGTCCTTCCTCGTCGGCGCCGTTCTGGCGCCTACGGACCCGGTGTTCGCCTCCGCGATCGTGAGCCGCAAGGAGGTGCCCGCGAAGCTGCGGCAGCTGCTGAACGTGGAGAGCGGCATCAACGACGGGCTGGCACTCCCGGTCGTCCTGATCCTCATCGCCGCCGCCGGCCCGAGCAGTGGCCACGCCGAGGCGTCCTTCGGGAAGATCGGCCTGGAGCTGGGACTGGGGCTCGCCTTCGGTGTCCTGCTGCCGCTGCTCGTCAACGGGCTCGTACGCTTCCGCCTGCTGGGCGCGGAGCCGAAGCTGCAGCCGCTGCTGCCGCTGGCCACCGGGATCATCCTGTACGCCCTGTGCCACCTGACCCACGCCAACCCCTACCTGGCGGCGTTCTCGGCGGGCGCGGTGATCGTCGCCGTGTCGCCGGAGGCCAAGACGGCCTTCGAGCCCCTCGGCGAGGCGCTGGCGGAACTGGCGAAGTTCGCCGCCCTGCTGGTTTTCGGCGCGCTGCTGACGCCGCAGCTCTTCGGCGACCTGTCCTTCGGCGGGTATGTCGCGGTGGTTCTGGCGATCGTGCTCATCCGGCCGGCATCGCTCCTGCTGTCGCTCGTCGGCACGCGGTTCGACCGCCGTGAGCGGCTTGTCGCCGCCTGGTTCGGGCCCAAGGGGTTCGCGTCGGTGGTGTACGGGCTGCTCGTGCTGCAGGCGGGGATCCCGCAGGGAGAGCAGGCGTACACCCTGATCGCGGTGTGCATCGCCTTCTCGATCATCGCCCACAGCAGCACCGACGTACCCATTGCGAGGCTCTTCCACGTCGATGACCTCGCCGGGATTCCGGAGAGCCAGCAGCGATCGTCGGCCGAGCAGGCGGACAACAACGACAACGGCACTGTCGCCCGGCAGCGCTGAGCGCGGTTCCGTCGGAGGAGACATGCTCATGTTCCCATGGCTGTGGATGGGCGTCTCGTCGGCCATCATGCTGCCTCTGGGCGTGGCGCTGCTGGCCGGCCGTGTGCCGCGGTGGATGCGGCGGCAGTCGACGCCCGGCGGGCTCAAGGTGAAGGGGATCGCGGCGTTCGTTCTGTACGTCGCGCTGATGGTTCCGCCCGTCACGACTGTCTCCCGGATGCACCCCGAGGCCGCGGACCTCATGCGCATGGCCCTGGTACCCATGGCCGTCTTCCTGGGACACGGGCTCATCCTCGGGGCGACGCTCTGTGAGCGCTTCAACCACCGCGAGGCCGAGCGTGCCGCACCCATCGCGTCCGCGAGCCGGCCGGCCGCCATGTCCGACAGCCGGGGAAGTGCGTCATGAACGGGCGGTCGAGGATTCCCGCCCCGCGGTGGCTGCTGGGCAGTGGTGCCGCGTTCGTCGGGGCCGGGGCTGTGATGTACGTGTTGCCGGGGCCTGGCTTGCCCCTGCTGGGCGTGGGTGTGCTCCTGCTGCTCGTGGCGGCGCTGCTGCGGCTCTTGGGAGGGGGGCGGCGATGACGGCTGTGGACCGGCGCAGCGCGCGGCGCCGACAGCGGCAGGACCGGCGGTTGCGGATCGCGGACGTGGCGGCCGGCATGCGAGCGCCTTCCGAGCCGCTCGTCTGGCGTGCGGGCGGGCCCGGCCGGGTTGCCGCGGTGGGGTGGTGTGTTCTGTTCGTCGCGTTCGCAGACCGCCCGGCCGGCGGCGTCCTGGCCGACCCGCAGCCCGGTACGTTGTTCTTCGCCGCGTGGACCTCGGTCGTCGCTGCCTGGGTGTGTTGCCGCCTGGGAATGTGGCGAGTCACTGCCGACCGGGACGGCGTACACATCCGCAGGTTCTGGGCGGTGCGATTCCTGCCGTGGTCGGTGATCGGTCGCGTCGAGCTACGCCGTGACGGATTCCTCGAGTTCGTCGGTCCGGATACGGAGACCATGGCGGGCTCCTTCTTGCCCCTGTGGGCGAGCCGTCGATTCCGCCGCTCGAGCTCCGGCATACAAGCGGCGGACACCTTGACCGTGCTCTCGTGCCACGCCGACCTGCGACCTCGGGCCCATGCCGGCCGTGCGGTCAAGGGCGCGGCGTTCGCCGACTGGGCGCTACCGCTGGGCGTCGTGCTCTTCGCCGCGACGGAGGTCGTCCACCGGTGACCTTTCGCGGCAGTGAGCGGGACGCGGTCAGTCGGCCGGCTGGAGTGGACGCGCAGGCCAGTCGAGGAGCCGGGCGCCGAGCGCGGCGGTCTGCAGTACGTATCGCTGCTCAGGATGGGTCGGGTCGTAGCCTGTGAGCTGCCGGATACGACCGAGCCGGTAGCTGACGGCTCGTACGCTCAGGCCCAGCAGCCGCGCCGTGGTGGTATTCAGGCAGCCACTCGCGAAGTAGGCGTCCAGCGTTTCCAGTAGGGGCCTGGGGCCGCCGCGGGCTCCTTCCAGACCGCCGAGCACGGTGGCGACCAGGTCGGTGATGGCTGCGCGGTCCCTGCCGAGCACTTGGAAGACCAGGATGTCCGAGGCGTCCACGACCCCGTGGCTCAAGCCGAGCACGTCGGCGAGATCGAGGGTGCTGCGCGCCTCCTGGTAGGAGCGGACAATGCCGCTGGGCCCGGGCCTGGGCCGGCTGACGGCGATCCGGTACTGCTCACCCACCGCGTTGCGCACGTTGACCGAGAGCAGGGTGGGCAGCTCTGGCATCGCACCAGGCGACACGCACACCAGCAGGCCGTCCTTGGTAGTGATCAGCACATCTCGGGCGCTGAACCTGGCTACCAGCGCCTCTTCGATGTAACGGGTCGCTGCGTCTCCCGCCCCGAAGGCATCCCGAGCGCGCGCGACGGCGACCAGGTGGGGGCCCAGCAGGCGGAGCCCGAATCGCTCCGCCCTTTCGGCGAGTCGGCCGAGACCGGTACGGCCCTCGAGGAGGTCGTCGACGAATTCGCGCCGTGTCGCCTCCTCCCCGCGGATGGCCGCCCTGTGAGCGGTCTCGTATCCCTCGGTCAGGGCCACCGTCGTATCGCCGACAGCCCACAGGAGAGTGGAGAACGCCTGTTCCAGGGCCTCCAGGTCCCGGGCAGGTCTCGTACCGGGCAGGTCCGCCCACATGCGGCGGACGGAGGAGAGGTAGGCGCTGATGAGCGTCCGTAGGGGGGTGCCACGGGCCGCCGCGGCGGCCGCCAGGTCCCTGAGGCGTGCGAGGTCCGCGTCGCCCAGCCGTCGGTTGCTCTGGGAGATCGCGGCGAGTTGCTCCGCGTAACGGTCCAGTGCACCGACAGTGGACAGGTCGCATCCCGCTGCGGCTGCTCCTGCGGCTGCCTGCGCTGCGTCGCCTCGCTTGCCCGTCGGCATGGTTCCAGTTTGCCGGAGGTCGGCAAACCACGACGGTATGAAACGGCCGTCCGTGGACGCCCTCGGCAGGCGTCCTGCCGAAAGGCAGGGGTAGTCCGTGAGGACAACACACCCTGCGAGGTCCGAGCCTCGGACATAAGGGGGTACCGTGCCGTGCTCCGGAGCCGCTCCCTGGCGATGCGGAGGCTGGCCGACGTCCTCCTGCTCGCTTTGGCCTGCCTTTTCGCCGCACCGGCGATCAGCGCGGCGCAGGCGCAGGCGACACCGACCGTGCTGGTCACGCGCGTCGACGGCACCATCACCCCCGTCGTCGCCGATCACCTCACGGAGGGGCTGCGCACCGCCGAGCGGGAACGGCACGAGGCGTATGTGATCGAGATGGATACGCCCGGCGGGTTGCTGCAGTCCACCAGGGAGATCGTCCAGGACTTCCTCGCCTCGGAGGTCCCCGTCGTCGTCCACGTCGCGCCGCCCGGAGCCCGCGCCGCGTCGGCGGGCGCCTACATCACCATGGCCGCGCACATCGCCGCCATGGCACCCGGCACCCACATCGGGGCCGGGACGCCGGTGACCGGACAGGGCGAGGAGGCGAGCGACAAGGTCGTCAGCGACGCGGCCGCGTTCGCCGTGTCGATCGCCGAGCAGCGCGGGCGCAGTGCGCGGTTCGCCGAGGACATGGTGCGCAAGGGCACGGCGGTGTCCGACCAGGAGGCCGTACGCACGGACGTGGTCGATGTGGTGGCGCCGTCCCGGGACACCCTGCTCACGGAGCTGGACGGCCGCCGGGTCGTCGTGGGCCCGGCGGATGCCGAGCGGGAGGTGGTCATGCGCACGGCCGGCGCGCAGGTGGCGCAGCACGACCTCGGTTTCTTCGGTGAGCTGCGGCAGATGCTGGCCAGCCCGGAGCTGGCGTTCCTGTTCCTGTCGATCGGCACGCTGGCCGTGATCTACGAGCTGGCCAGCCCCGGTATGGGCCTCGGAGGCGTCACGGGGGCGATCCTCCTGGTCCTCGGCTTCGTCGCGCTGAGCGTGTTGCCGTTCAATGCCGGTGGTCTGCTGCTCCTTGGACTGGCCGCCGCTCTGTTCGTCGCGGAGGTGATCACGCCGGGGGTAGGGATCTTCGCCGCCGGGGGGACCGTGTCGCTGGTGTTCGCGGGGGTGCTGCTGTTCCGGGGCGAGCTGGGCGTGGACCCCGCCGTGCTGTGGCCCACCGCCGTGGTGGTGGGAGGCGGCGCGCTGCTGGCGGGCCGGCTGGCGTGGCGTGCCCGTCGGGCGCCCGCCACGACCGGGCACGAGGGACTGCTGGGCCGTGAGGCCGTGGTGCGCCGCGCCGATGCCCGCACGGGCACGGGCCAGGTGCTGCTCGAAGGCGCCTGGTGGACCGTCCGCGGCCGGGATGCCCCGATCGCGGCAGGAAAGCGCGTCCGCGTCGTGGACCTCGAAGGACTGGACCTGATCGTCGAAGGCGCCGACCCGGAGGAGGGCCGGTACCCGGAAGAGGAGGGTGGATCATGAACGCAGGGCTGATCGGCATCATCCTTGGCGCAGGCGTGCTGCTCCTGCTGCTGATGGCCGCGGTGAAGGTGGTGCCCGAGTACGAGCGCGGTGTGATCTTCCGCCTCGGACGGATCATCGGTGCCAAGGGGCCCGGGCTGTTCGTCATCATTCCCGTGGTGGACCGTATGGTGCGCGTCTCGCTCCGGACCGTGACGATGGACATTCCCCCGCAGGACGTCATCACCAAGGACAACGTCACGGTACGGGTCAACGCCGTCACGTACTTCAACGTCGTCGACCCGAACCGCTCCGTGCTGTCGATCGAGGACCACATCAAGGGCACCTCGCAGATAGCCCAGACCACGCTGCGCAGCATCCTCGGGCAGGTGGATCTGGACGAACTGCTGGTCAACCGCGACGAGATCAACCAGCGGCTGCAGCAGATCATCGACGACGTGACCAACCCCTGGGGCGTCAAGGTCACCCTCGTCGAGGTGAAGGACGTCGAGCTGCCGGAAGCCATGCGCCGCGCCATGGCCCGGCAGGCCGAGGCGGAGCGCGACCGGCGTGCCAAGGTCATTCACGCGAAGGGCGAATTCGAGGCCGCGGAGACGCTCGCGCACGCCGCGGAACGGCTCGAGGGGCACCCGGCCGCCATGCACCTGCGGATCCTCTCCACCATGGCGGAGGTTTCCTCGGAGCGGAACTCCACACTGATTTTCCCGCTGCCCATGGAGGTGCTGCGCCTTGTCGACATGCTTCGCCCGCCTGACTCCGGTCACGGCGCTCCCCGGCCAGTGCAGGCATCAGGATGAGGTGGTCGGTATGAACCCGTCGATGGACGACCGGCACATCCTCGCGGAGATGGAGCGACACCTCGCCCGGGATGACCCCGAGCTGGCATCGGTGATGGACGCCCTCAACCGTCAATTCCCCGAGAACGATGTGGGTGACCGCAGCGACGACAAGTCACCGCACGATTGGCAATGGAAAGTGGCCATCGTGTTCGCCGTCGTGGCGGTGCTGGGGATGATCCTCACGGCGGTCTTCACCCGGCAGGCGCCCCCCGACGACAACAAGGGCCCGCCGAACGGCGTCACTCCGGCCCGCTCCGTACAGATCCAGCGCCGCGTCCTGCCGGGTCCACCGGTGAGGCATCGGCGCACGAGCACCGCCGGTGCCGAGCATCCCGCTCGTTCCCGACGGAGGCGGGACGGTGTGCCGACGCTCGTGCCCGACGCCTCCAGGCGGCCGTTCGAGGGACCGTCCGTCAGTGACGCAATGTCAGCTGTGCTCGTACGGGCTCCGGCGTATCCGGCGCATCCGGTGCCCACGGCCCTGATCAACGAGCCGCATGCCGGCCGCCCCGAACGCGCGCCTCCCTAGTGTCGGCAATTCCCCGGCCCGAACCGTCTTCCGTAGGCCCCTTGACCGCCGAGAGACCGCCCATATGCCCCGGAGCAACCACAAGGCCCGCACCTTCCTCGGGCGGCTCCCGCTGCCGGAGCGCACCTTCGTGGCAGACGCTCTGCGCACGGAGACCGTCGGCGGCATGGTCCTGCTCGCCGCGGCAGCCATCGCGCTTGTATGGGCGAACACGCCCCTGAGCAGCGCGTACGAATCGGTCCGGAACTTCCGCTTCGGCATCGAGGCACTGGGCCTCCATCTCTCCGTGGCCCACTGGACGTCCGACGGACTGCTGACCATCTTCTTCTTCGTCGCCGGCGCCGAACTCAAGCGCGAGCTGGTGATCGGCGAACTGCGTCACCCGGGCACCGCGCTCCTGCCCGTGGTCGCGGCCGCCAGTGGCATGCTCGTACCGGCACTCGTGTACGGGCTCGTCGCCACCTCCCTGGGCGGGACGTGGAACGGCTGGGCCGTTCCCATGGCCACCGACATCGCCTTCGCACTGGGCGTGCTCGCGGTGATCAGCACGCATCTGCCGTCCGCCCTGCGCGCCTTTCTGCTCACCCTCGCGGTCGTCGACGACCTCGGGGCCATCATCGTCATCGCCGTCTTCTACACCTCGACGATCTACCTTCCCGCCCTCATCGGCGCCGTACTGGGCCTCGCGTTGTTCTTCCACCTGCACGACCGGCGGCAGGTGCATGGCTGGTACTGGTACCTGCCCTTGGCGCTGGTGATATGGGGACTGACGCACGCCAGTGGTGTCCACGCGACGGTTGCCGGGGTCGCCATGGGGCTGCTGCTGCGCGTGGCGAAGGACGGCGAGAGCGGCAGACGCCCGGCTGAGCGGATCGCCCACCTGGTCCGCCCCGTCTCCGCGGGAGTCGCGGTCCCGCTGTTCGCGCTGTTCGCGGCCGGAGTGAGCATCTCCGGCGACACCTGGGGTGAGGTCGCCGGAAATCCGGAGCCCTTGGGCGTGGCGCTCGGCCTGGCCGTCGGCAAGCTCCTGGGTGTCGCCGGCGGCTCCTACCTCGCCGTGCGCTTCACCCGAGCCCGACTCAGCGCGGACCTGGTCTGGGCCGATGTCGTGGCCGTGGCCATGCTGGCCGGCATCGGCTTCACCGTCTCCCTGCTGATCGGCGAACTCGCCTACCCCGACCCGGCCCAACTCGAGCCCATCAAGGCCGGAGTCCTCCTCGGTTCGCTGACGTCCGCCATCGTGGCGTGCCTGCTGCTGAGACTGCGGAACAACACATACCGCCGCATGTACGAGGCAGAGACCGCCGACCAGAACGCGGACGGTACCCCCGACATCTACCAGCAAGGCAACGCGGAGCAGGGCCCCGTCCCAGAGCGCGCCGAACGTTCTGAAGCAGGCGGCGGCGGTGACGATCCACCGCACTCGACAGGCGACGAGCCGCGCCGGTGAAACGAGCGATCAGCGGGATACTCCATGGGGTGACGTCCCACGATGCCGAGGAGGAGCGCCGCCCCCCTCCCCCCCGCACGCCGCCCCCGCACGCCGCCGGCGCTCGGGAGTTGGTGACGAAGACCCGCTCACGGCGCGCGCTACCGCGCTTTCCGGTCACTGATCCGGGGAACCGGCTCGCTGGTAGATGTCGGGGATGCCGTCGTGGTCGTCGTCGCGCTCCTCCTCCTCGTACAGGCGCCGGTAGATCGCGTTTCGGCGCTTGACCAGGAGGGCGGCGAGGCCGGCGGCGATGAGGGAGCCCACCAGGACGGCCGCCTTGACGTGCTCGGCCGCGGCCGGGTCGGGGAAGGCCAGTTCGCCGATGAGCAGGGCGACGGTGAAGCCGATCCCGGCGAGTACGGCCAGGGCGAAGACGTCGGCCCAGGCGAGGTCCGGGTTGAGGCGGGCTCGGGTGAAGCGGGCAGCGAGGTAGGTGCCGGCGAAGATGCCGAGGGCCTTGCCGGCGACCAGACCCAGGAGAACCCCAAGCGGCTCCGGTTCAGTGAGGACGGCCCCGAGAGACGCGGCCGTCACGCTGACGCCGGAGGCGAAGAGCGCGAACAGAGGCACCGCGATACCGGCGGACACCGGGTGGAGCCGGTGGGAGGTGCGTTCGGCGGGGGAGGCGTTCTCGCCCTTGTCGCGGGTGGTGCGCAGGATCAGGCCCATGGCCACGCCCGCCACGGTGGCGTGGACGCCGCCGTGGTACATCAGCGCCCAGATCGCCATACCGAGCGGGACGTACCACCACCAGCCCCGCACCCGGAACCGCTGGAGCGCGTAGAAGACCACGAGTCCGGCGAAAGCGCCGCCCAGCGCCGCGAAGTTCAGGCTGCTGGTGAAGAACACCGCGATGACCAGGATCCCACCGAGGTCGTCGACGACCGCGAGGGTGAGCAAGAAGGCGCGCAGCGCGGCCGGCAGATGACTGCTGAGTACGGCGAGGACGGCGAGGGCGAAGGCGATGTCGGTGGCCATCGGTACGGCCCAGCCGTTCAGGTTCCCGCCGCCTGCCCAGGCGGTGATGGTGTAGAAGGCGGCAGGGACGACCATGCCGGAGACCGCGGCGATGACCGGGAGGGCGGCCGTCGCGGGGGTACGCAGTTCGCCGACGACCAGTTCTCGCTTGAGCTCGATGCCGGCGACGAGGAAGAAGACGGTCAGTAGCCCGTCGGCGGTCCAGTGCCCTACCGAGAGGTCGAGGCCGAGGGCGGGTATGCCGAAGTGGAAGTCACGTATTCGCTCGTAGGTATCGCCCCATGGGCTGTTGACCCACAACAGCGCGACCACGGCGGCAGCCAGGAGGACCAGTCCGCCGACGGTCTCCGTCCTGAGGGCCTGGACCACCGCATTGCGTTCCGGCAGGGGCAGGAGTCCGAGGAAGGGGGAACGCTCGCGGGGCGCGGCAGCCATCGGGGAGTACCTCCGGGGATCGGCTTGAGGGCATACGAGCCCCTGGGACGCCGACCAGACTTCCCGGCACACCGCGCGTCCCACCCTGCCGCTCAGGAGGGGTCCTTGACGCGTTCTTCACACCCTAACCGCCGGTCCCTGATCCCACCAGAGGCCGTTTCACGTGCTGAAACGCCGTCAAGGCATAACGAGCGGGCCCGTACACACCAAGGCGCGAGGTGTGTACGGGCCCGCTCAAGGATTCGGGCCGCGGGGGCGGTCAGACGGTGGTCTTCACCGACTCCTGGTCTTCGTCCTCGGTGATCTCACCGGCGTTGCGGGCGCGGACGAATTCCAGGAAGGAGTTCAGCTCGCGCTTGACGACCGGGGCGAGGAGGTACAGGCCGATGATGTTGATGACGGCGAGCATGAACAGCACCGCGTCCGCCATGTCGATCAGCGTCTGGAGCGTCAGCAGGGAACCGCCCACCGCGAACAACGTATAGAAGACCTTGAAGGTGAGCTCGCTGGTCCGGCTGCGGCCGAAGAGGTGCGTCCAGGCCTTCATGCAGTAATAGCCCCAGGTCAGCACCGTGGAGATGGCGAACAGCATCACCGCGAAGGTGAGGATGTAGGGGAACCACGGCATCACGGTGCCGAAGGCGTCGGAGGTGATGGTCACACCGCCGATGGACTCGCCGGCGCGTGCCTCGGCCCAGCTGGCCGGGTTGGCGATGACGATGGTCAGCGCGGTCATCGTGCAGATGACGACGGTGTCGATGAACGGCTCCAGCAGCGCGACCAGGCCCTCGCTCGCGGGGTGCTTGGTCTTGACGGCGGAGTGCGCGATCGGGGCGGAGCCGAGACCGGCCTCGTTGGAGAACGCGGCCCGCTTGAAACCGACGATCAGCGCGCCGAGGACACCGCCCGCCACGCCCTCCGGGTTGAAGGCGCCTTCGATGATGGTGGCGACGGCGGCGGGGACGGCGGTGACGTTGACCAGGATGACGACCAGGCAGGCCACGATGTAGATGCCGGCCATGGCGGGCACGAGCTTGCTGGTGACGCTGGCGATGGAGCGGATGCCGCCGAGCAGCACGATGCCGACGAGTGAGGCGATGAGGATGCCGAAGAACAGCGCGCCGGCCGAGGAGCCCATCAGGCCGTCCTCGCCGCCGGTGATGGAGACCAGCTGGGCGTAGGACTGGTTGACCTGGAAGAGGTTGCCGCCGAAGAGGCCGAAGAACAGCACGAAGAAGGAGGCGAGGAGGCCGAGGATCTTGCCGAGGGTCTTGCCGTTCTTGCCGAAGCGCTCGGCCAGGCCCTTGGGCAGGTAGTGCATCGGGCCGCCGGAGACGGTGCCGTCGGCGTGCACCTCGCGGTACTTCACGCCGAGGGTGACCTCGACGAACTTGGTGGCCATGCCCAGCAGGCCGCACAGGATCATCCAGAACGTGGCACCCGGGCCACCGATGGAGACGGCGACGGCCACACCGGCGATGTTTCCGAGGCCGACGGTGCCGGAGACGGCGGCGGTCAGGGCCTGGAAGTGGTTGACCTCACCGGCCGACCCCTTCTCGTCGTACTTCCCTCTCACCACGTCGACGGCGAGCCGGAACTTCCGGATCTGGACCAGCCCGAACCAGCCGGTGAAGACGAGACCCGCGACGACGAGCCAGACGACGATGAGGGGCAGCTCTGTACCGCCCACGTGGACGGAGTAGAAGACGACGTCCACGAGCCAGGTTGCTATGGGCTCGAAGAATCCGCTGACGGCTTCGTCGACGGACGTGGTGATGGAGTCGAGTGACACGGTGGTTACCTCGATGGCGCAGGGACCGGCGCGCGGGAGGTTGCGCCGGAAGATGTGCGGTCTGTGAGCGAACGCCGTTGTCCGATCGGCGACCCTGGGTTCACGTACCGCGGACTCGGAGCGTGATCACCCTGGTCGTGCAGTCGGCAGGTGCGCCGACGCCCCGCCGGTCGGCGAGGGGCGGTGCCACCAGCGGAGTCGCGCAGTTCTACCACGCCCTTTGCGGGTTCTTTAGTGATGTGAATCACATAACCGCAAGTAATCTTCGAAAGTGCCAGCGCGCGAGACCGGACCGTTATCCGGTCAGCAGAGTCCGTTCATCGGACATCTAGATGCCGATGGCGTCGCCTTCTGGCCAAATTCGGCCCCTCCAGGATGCGGGCACGGCAATCTACGCTGGTGCCTTCACTTCCCACTCCGCGCGCTTCCTCCGGCGGACCCGCCGGACACATGATCGTCTGTGGCGACGACGCCCTGGCCCACCGGCTGGCAGCAGAGCTGCGAGACGTCTACAAAGAGCAGGTCACGCTGGTATGCCCCGGCGGCGGTCCACCACTCGGACCGCGTCTCGCCGCGCCGGGGCAGGGCCGTGCCTCGGCACTTCTCGGGCGGGTGTCCGCCGCCGTGACCGGCACGCCACCTGCCCTCGCGGTGACGCGTACGGCCACCGTGGAAGCCGACGAACCCACCGAGACGGTGCTCGAGGCGGCAGGCGCGAGCGAGGCCGCCGCACTGGCGCTCGTGTACGACGACGATGAGACCAACATCCGCGCCGCACTGACCGCCCGGCGCCTCAACCCCGGCCTGCGACTCGTCATCCGGCTCTACAACCGCAAGCTCGGCCAGCACCTGGAGGAACTCCTCGACCAGGCGGCCCTGGTCGCCATGCCTGGCATGGATCCGGCCGCCCTCGACGCGTCCACCACCGTGCTCTCCGACGCCGACACGGCGGCACCCGCTCTCGCCGCCACGGCCGTCGCGGGCACCAGCAAAGTCGTCCACGCCGACGGGCTGCTCCTGCGCGCCGTGGAGCGCACCCCGCCCGGTCGGGGTGAGACCGCCGACCCCGGCCTCTGCACCCTGGCCCTGTTGTCCGCCACCACCACCGACCCCGCGGGTGAGGAGGGTTCGGACAGCAGCGGCACGGATGCGCCTCAGCTGCTCCCCGACCCGAGCACCGTCGACGCCGCCGCCGGGCGCGGCACGATCGTCCTCGAAGCCGTCTCCCACACCGGCCCCCCGGTGACGGCCAGACGCTTGGGCGGGCGGGGCCTTCCGCTCTCCGAGCTCTTCTCCCGCCGCCTGCGCTGGGCCGTCGCCGGCCTGGCGCTGGCCGTGGTCGCCCTCGCGGTGGCCTCATGGCTGACGACGCCGGGGGCCCACCCGCTGCATGCCGCCTATGTCACGCTCCTCGACCTCTTCTCCATCAACGACCCGGCGGTCGACGAACCCCTCTCGCGCCAAGTGCTCCAACTGCTGGCCGGCCTGGTGGGGCTGGCCCTCCTGCCCCTTCTCGTGGCCGGCGCGCTGGAGGCACTGGGCGCGTTCCGCAGCGCCTCCGCCCTGCGCCGCCCCCCGCGCGGCCTGTCCGGACACGCCGTCCTGCTCGGCCTCGGCAAGATCGGCACTCGTGTCCTCGCCCAGCTCCGCGACCTGGACATCCCCGTGGTCTGCATCGAGGAGAACCCCGAGGCGCGCGGTGTCGCGCTCGCCCGCCGGCTGCGCGTGCCGATCATCATCGGCGACGTCACACAGGAGGGGGTGCTGGAGGCCGCCAAAGTCCACCGGGCCCACGCTCTCCTCGCCCTGACCAGCTCCGACACCACCAACCTGGAAGCCGCGCTGTACGCCCGTACGGTCAAGTCCGACTTGAGGGTGTCCCTGAGGTTGTACGACGACGACTTCGCCACGGCCGTCTACCGCACCCTGCGCGCCGCGCACCCGGACGCGGTCACCCGGAGCCGCAGCGTCACGCATCTGGCCGCCCCGGCCTTCGCGGGAGCGATGATGGGCCGGCAGATCCTCGGCGCCATACCGGTCGAGCGCAGAGTGCTCGTCTTCGCCGCGCTCGTGGTCGCCGGGCATCCCGAACTGGAGGGCCGCACCATCGAGGAGACCTTCCGGCCCGGTGCCTGGCGCATCCTGGCTCTGGACACCGTTGCCCCCGCCGACCGGCGCCCCGATCTGGCCGCCCCGCATCCCGCCGACGGTGAACAGCACCCCACCGGTCTGGTCTGGGACCTCCACCCCGGATATGTGCTCAAGCCGGAGGACCGCGTCGTGCTGGCCGCAACCCGTCGCGGCTTGGCTGAGCTGCTCGGCAGGCATCAGCAGCCGGATCGCGGGGAGCTGCGCAACGGCGAGCACTGACCACCCCGGCAGCCGGGGGTGCTGTACCCACACACGTGCGAGGTCGGCATCAAAGAGACGTCAAGACTGCCGGTGGACGGCACTGAAATGTCACGCAGGTGAGTGAGACCCTCTGGTCACCTCGGGATTCACCCCGGTCAGGGAGGTACACACATGGGCTTGTTTCTCGGTCTCGGCATTGCGGGGCTCGTGCTGCTCGCCGCCTCCCTGGTCCTGGACGGAGTCCTGGAAGGTTTCCTCGACGGGGCGCTGGACGGGCTGTTCGACGGCTGGCTGTCGTTGCCGGTGATCGCGGGCTTCGTCTCGATGCTCGGCTTCACCGGAGCGATCGTGCTCGGGAGTACCGGTCTGGGAGCAGGCCCGGCCACGGGAGCCGGAGTGGTCACCGGGGTCGGTGCCGGATGGCTGACGTGGAAGCTGAGCCGCGCTCTGATGCGAGACCGGAGCGCAGTGGCTCCTTCCGGTGACGACCTCATCGGCACCGCCGGGTCGGTGGTCACGGCCATCCCGGCGGACGGCTACGGCGAGGTGCTGCTGCGTGTGGCCGGCCAGCCGGTGAAGTTCGCCGCCAAGGCGTCCGTTTCCGTCCAGCGGGGCACCGAGGTCTGGGTGGAGGCGGCTCTGTCCGCCGGCTCCGTACGCGTACGCCCGGTCGAACGGTGACCGGACGGCCCGCCTCCTCCCATCCGCCCACTCGATCCGCCCTTCACAGCGAGCCAGGGAATACATCATGAGCCCAGTCGTCACGGCAGTAGTGGGAGTCGTCGTACTCCTCGTCCTGCTGGCCCTCGTCGTCATCACCCGCTACAAGGTGGCCGGCCCCAGCGAGGCGTTCATCATCACGGGCCGTCGCGGCAAGAAGTCCACCGACCCCGAAACGGGACGGGTCTTCACCGACAACAGCGGGCAGAAGGTCGTCGTCGGCGGCGGTGTCTTCGTCGTCCCGTTCGTCCAGCAGAAGTTCACGCTCGACCTGTCCTCACGGCACATCCCGGTAGCCGTGCGCGGTGCGGTCACCCTGCGTGGGGTGAAGGCGAACCTCGAAGGGGTGGCGATCGTCAAGGTCGGCGGTACGGAGGATGCCATCCGGGCCGCCGCCCAGCGGTTCCTGATGCAGCAGGGTGGCATCGTCGGCTTCACCCAGGAAGTCCTGTCCGGTGCCCTGCGCTCCATCGTCGGCCGGATGTCCGTGGAGGACATCATCCGCGACCGAGCGGCGTTCGCCGGACAGGTCGCCGAGGAGGCCGAGGCCAGCCTGTCCGGTCAGGGCCTGGTCCTGGACGCCTTCCAGATCCAGGACATCACCACCGAGGGCTCCTACCTGGAGGACCTCGGCCGGCCGGAGGCGGCGCGGGCCAAGCAGGAAGCGGACATCGCCGAGGCCGTGGCCCGCCGGGCATCGGAGCAGGCGCGGCTGAAGGCGGAGGAGGAAATCGCCATCGCCCAGCGGACGTTCGCGCTCAAGCAGGCCGAGATCAAGGCGGAGACCGACGAGGCCGCCGCGAAGGCCGCAGCCGCCGGCCCGCTCGCCGAAGCCGACCGTCAGCAGGAGATCCTCAGCCAGCAGGAGAAGGTGGCCGAACGGCAGGCCGCGCTCACCGACCGTCAGCTGGACACCCAGGTCCGCAAGCCCGCCGACGCCGCCCGCTACCAGGCCGAGCAGGAGGCCGAGGCCCGTCGTATCGCCCAGGTCAAGGAAGCCGAGGCGGAGGCCCAGCGTGCGCGGCTGACCGGTGAAGGCGAGAAGGCTCACCGAGCGGCGCTCGCCGACGCCACCCGGATCGAAGGTGAAGCCGAGGCCGCCGCGATCGCTGCCAGGGGAGCGGCCGAGGCGGAAGCCATGCGGAAGAAGGCCGACGCGTTCGCCCAGTACGGGGACGCGGCCGTGCTGCAGATGCTCGTCGGGGTACTGCCGGAGGTCGTCGGCAAGGCAGCCGAACCGCTCAGCGCCATCGACAAGATGACCGTCATCTCCACCGACGGCGCGGGAAAGCTGCCGCGCGCTGTCGCGGACAACGTCGCCCAGGGTCTGGAACTCCTCGGCTCCACCACCGGCGTCGACCTCGCCCAGCTCCTCAAGGGCATCACCAACCGAGGCGGCGGTACGACGCCGACCGCCGGCCAGGCGGCGTCCCCCAACGGAAACATCGAGATCAGCGACTAGAGCGTGTCTCTTTGACCCGGTAGTCAGTTGATCGGATGTGTCTGTCCGCTT
>NZ_LIYH01000013.1:0-3291 GCF_001905885.1 Streptomyces sp. CB03234
ACACAGTGGACGCGAGCAACTGAGGACAAGCCCTCGGCCTATTAGTACCGGTCAACTCCACCCATTACTGGGCTTCCATATCCGGCCTATCAACCCAGTCGTCTACTGGGAGCCTTACCCTCTCAAGGAGGTGGGAATACTCATCTCGAAGCAGGCTTCCCGCTTAGATGCTTTCAGCGGTTATCCCTCCCGAACGTAGCCAACCAGCCATGCCCTTGGCAGAACAACTGGCACACCAGAGGTTCGTCCGTCCCGGTCCTCTCGTACTAGGGACAGCCCTTCTCAATATTCCTACGCGCACAGCGGATAGGGACCGAACTGTCTCACGACGTTCTAAACCCAGCTCGCGTACCGCTTTAATGGGCGAACAGCCCAACCCTTGGGACCGACTCCAGCCCCAGGATGCGACGAGCCGACATCGAGGTGCCAAACCATCCCGTCGATATGGACTCTTGGGGAAGATCAGCCTGTTATCCCCGGGGTACCTTTTATCCGTTGAGCGACGGCGCTTCCACAAGCCACCGCCGGATCACTAGTCCCGACTTTCGTCCCTGCTCGACCCGTCGGTCTCACAGTCAAGCTCCCTTGTGCACTTACACTCAACACCTGATTGCCAACCAGGCTGAGGGAACCTTTGGGCGCCTCCGTTACTCTTTAGGAGGCAACCGCCCCAGTTAAACTACCCATCAGACACTGTCCCTGATCCGGATCACGGACCCAGGTTAGACATCCAGCACGACCAGAGTGGTATTTCAACGACGACTCCACCTGAACTGGCGTCCAAGCTTCACAGTCTCCCACCTATCCTACACAAGCCGAACCGAACACCAATATCAAACTGTAGTAAAGGTCCCGGGGTCTTTCCGTCCTGCTGCGCGAAACGAGCATCTTTACTCGTAGTGCAATTTCACCGGGCCTATGGTTGAGACAGTCGAGAAGTCGTTACGCCATTCGTGCAGGTCGGAACTTACCCGACAAGGAATTTCGCTACCTTAGGATGGTTATAGTTACCACCGCCGTTTACTGGCGCTTAAGTTCTCAGCTTCGCCCTGTCGAAACAGAGCTAACCGGTCCCCTTAACGTTCCAGCACCGGGCAGGCGTCAGTCCGTATACATCGCCTTACGGCTTCGCACGGACCTGTGTTTTTAGTAAACAGTCGCTTCTCGCTGGTCTCTGCGGCCACCCCCAGCTCGAGGAGCAAGTCCTCTCACCAGTGATGGCCCCCCTTCTCCCGAAGTTACGGGGGCATTTTGCCGAGTTCCTTAACCATAGTTCACCCGAACGCCTCGGTATTCTCTACCTGACCACCTGAGTCGGTTTAGGGTACGGGCCGCCATGAAACTCGCTAGAGGCTTTTCTCGACAGCATAGGATCATCCACTTCACCACAATCGGCTCGGCATCAGGTCTCAGCCTTAACGTGTGACGGATTTGCCTATCACACGGCCTACACCCTTACCCCGGGACAACCACCGCCCGGGCTGGACTACCTTCCTGCGTCACCCCATCGCTTACCTACTACCACCTTGGACCGGCGGCTCCACCACTCCCCATTGCCCGAAGGCTCCGGGGCGGCTTCACGGCCTTAGCATCAGAGGATTCAGTATTGGGCGTTTCAAAGCGGGTACCGGAATATCAACCGGTTGTCCATCGACTACGCCTGTCGGCCTCGCCTTAGGTCCCGACTTACCCTGGGCAGATCAGCTTGACCCAGGAACCCTTAGTCAATCGGCGCACACGTTTCTCACGTGTGTATCGCTACTCATGCCTGCATTCTCACTCGTGAACCGTCCACAACTCGCTTCCGCGGCTGCTTCACCCGGCACACGACGCTCCCCTACCCATCCCAGCGGGCGTTGGCCCTCATGCTGAAATGACACGACTTCGGCGGTACGCTTGAGCCCCGCTACATTGTCGGCGCGGAATCACTTGACCAGTGAGCTATTACGCACTCTTTCAAGGGTGGCTGCTTCTAAGCCAACCTCCTGGTTGTCTCTGCGACTCCACATCCTTTCCCACTTAGCGTACGCTTAGGGGCCTTAGTCGATGCTCTGGGCTGTTTCCCTCTCGACCATGGAGCTTATCCCCCACAGTCTCACTGCCGCGCTCTCACTTACCGGCATTCGGAGTTTGGCTAAGGTCAGTAACCCGGTAGGGCCCATCGCCTATCCAGTGCTCTACCTCCGGCAAGAAACACACGACGCTGCACCTAAATGCATTTCGGGGAGAACCAGCTATCACGGAGTTTGATTGGCCTTTCACCCCTAACCACAGGTCATCCCCCAGGTTTTCAACCCTGGTGGGTTCGGTCCTCCACGAAGTCTTACCTCCGCTTCAACCTGCCCATGGCTAGATCACTCCGCTTCGGGTCTTGAGCGCGCTACTATGTCGCCCTATTCGGACTCGCTTTCGCTACGGCTTCCCCACACGGGTTAACCTCGCAACACACCGCAAACTCGCAGGCTCATTCTTCAAAAGGCACGCAGTCACGACTGCATGTGCAAGCACATACAGCGACGCTCCCACGGCTTGTAGGCACACGGTTTCAGGTACTATTTCACTCCGCTCCCGCGGTACTTTTCACCATTCCCTCACGGTACTATCCGCTATCGGTCACCAGGGAATATTTAGGCTTAGCGGGTGGTCCCGCCAGATTCACACGGGATTTCTCGGGCCCCGTGCTACTTGGGTGTCTCTTAAACGAGCCGTTGATGTTTCAGCTACGGGGGTCTTACCCTCTACGCCGGACCTTTCGCATGTCCTTCGCCTACATCAACGGTTTCTGACTCGTCTCACGGCCGGCAGACCGTGACAAAGAGATCCCACAACCCCGCATGCGCAACCCCTGCCGGGTATCACACGCATACGGTTTGGCCTCATCCGGTTTCGCTCGCCACTACTCCCGGAATCACGGTTGTTTTCTCTTCCTGAGGGTACTGAGATGTTTCACTTCCCCTCGTTCCCTCCACATGCCCTATGTGTTCAGGCATGGGTGACAGCCCATGACGACTGCCGGGTTTCCCCATTCGGAAACCCCCGGATCAAAGCCTGGTTGACGGCTCCCCGGGGACTATCGTGGCCTCCCACGTCCTTCATCGGTTCCTGGTACCAAGGCATCCACCGTGCGCCCTTAAAAACTTGGCCACAGATGCTCGCGTCCACTGTGCAGTTCTCAAGCAACGACCAGCCACCCACCACCCTGCTGCACAAGCAGCAAGTTCACTGGGGCCGGCATCGCGAAGATAAAGACCGTAGCCCGTACCTTCAGACACCCAACAGCGTGCCCGACAC
>NZ_LIYH01000002.1:0-177417 GCF_001905885.1 Streptomyces sp. CB03234
GCCGATGGTACTGCAGGGGGGACCCTGTGGGAGAGTAGGACACCGCCGAACAATTATTGTGGGAAAGCCCCGCACCTCATGGTGCGGGGCTTTTCTGCGTTTACGGTGGTGGCATGCGCTATGAACTCGTCATTTTCGACAACGACGGGGTCCTCGTCGACAGCGAGCCCCTGTCCAACACTCTCCTGGCCGCGTACCTGACCGAGCTCGGGCACCCCACCTCGTACGAGGACTCCCTGCGCGACTACATGGGGGCCGCCATGCACCGCGTACACGACCTGGTCCTGGAGCGGACCGGGCAGCGGTTGCCCGAGGACTTCGACGAGATCTTCCACACGCGCGTGTTCGCCGCCTTCGAGCGGGAGTTGGAGGTGGTCCCCGGGGTGCCGGACGTGCTGGGAAAGCTCGTCGCCGAGGGGGTGCCGTACTGCGTCGCTTCCTCCGGGAGCCATGAGCGGATCCGGGTGGGGCATCGGAGGACGGGGCTGGACCGGTGGTTCGGGGAGGGCAACGTGTTCAGTTCGCAGGATGTGGGGCGGGGGAAGCCGGCGCCGGATCTGTTCCTGTACGCCGCCGAGCGGATGGGGGTGGCGCCCGAGCGGTGTGTCGTGGTCGAGGACAGTCCTCTCGGGGTGCAGGCGGCTCTGGCGGCCGGGATGGACGTGTACGGGTTCACGGCGATGACGCCGGCCGGGAAGCTGGCCGGGGCGAACGGGTACTTCGAGGACATGGGGGAGCTGATGGGGCTGCTCGCGTGAGTGATCTACCCATGGGTAGGTGAGAGCCCTACGCTGTGCCGCCATGACGGATGCGCGGTTGCGGCGTGGTCGGGGCTCGCTGGCGGTCTCCTTCTTCGTGCAGGGGGTGACCTTCGCGCTGCTCGTGACGCGCATCCCCGCCATTCAGGACCGGTACGGGATATCCGATGCCCTGCTGCCGGTGTTCCTGGCGGCCGTGCCGGTCCTCGCGGGTGTCGGGAGCGTGGCCACGGGGAAGCTGGTGCGGCGGGTGGCGCCGAGCGTGGTGCTCCGGTGGGCGCAGCCTGTCGTGCTGCTGGCCCTCCTGGGCGTGGGGGCGGGCGAGCGGCTGTGGCACGTGGCGGTGGCGCTCGGGGTGTTCGGGCTGGCCGTCGGGGCGCTCGACGCGGCGATGAACATGCTGGGGGTGAGCCTCCAGCACGCGTACGGGCGCAGCATCATGCTCGGGTTCCACGCCGCGTACAGCCTGGGCGGGATCGTGGGGGCCTCTCTGGCGTGGGCGGCGGTGCACTGGCAGGTGGCGCTGGGGCTGTCGTACCTGGCGGTCGTGGTGGTGGTGCTGCCGGCGGCGTTGGTGGGGAGCCGGTGGTATGTGGATGGGGAGCGGGTGACCGAAGGAGGTCCGGCGGGGCGTCGCCTGGGGTTGCTGGTGCCGCTGTGCCTGGTGATGACTTTCGCGTACATCGGCGACTCGACCGTCTCGAACTGGAGCGCGAAGTATCTGACGGACGTGCTGGGGAGTTCGGAGGAGCTGGCGACCGTGCCGTACAACGCCTATATGGTCACGACCCTGTTGGGGCGGGCCGTGGGGGACCTGGGGGTGCGGCGGTTCGGGGCGGTGGCCGTGGTGCGGGGTGGGGCGGTGCTGGCGGCGGCGGGGTTCGGGGTGGTGGCCGGGGCGCCGGGGGCGTGGGCGGGGGTGGCCGGGTTCACGGTGCTGGGGCTGGGGCTGAGTGTGCTGGTGCCGCAGACGTTCGCGGCGGCGCGTGGTGACGCGGAGGTGGCGCGGCTGAATGTGTTCAACTACGTGGGCTTCCTGGTCGGGTCGCCGTTGGTGGGGGCTGTCGGTGACGCGTGGAGCTATCGCGGGGCGATGCTGGTGCCGCTGGTGCTGGTGCTGCTGACGTTGCGGTATGCCCGGTCGTTCGCTGTTGAACCGGACCGATACGGTGGCGGGCATGAGCGGCCGCGCACTGTTGATGTGGGATGACGCAGTAACCGGGTACGACTTCGGGGCGAGTCACCCGATGGACCCCGTCCGGCTCGCGCTGACCATGGGGTTGGTGCGGGCGTACGGGCTGGACCGTCAGGTGGACGTGGTGGCCGCGAAGCCCGCCGGGGACTCGACGCTGCGGCTGGTGCACCGCGAGGACTACGTGGCGGCCGTACGGGCGGCGTCGGCGGACCCGAAGGCCGCTGACCAGGCGTACGGGCTGGGGACGCTGGACGACCCGGCGTTCGCCGGGATGCACGAGGCGTCGGCGCTGATCGCGGGGCAGTCGGTGGGCGCGGCCGAGGCGGTGTGGCGGGGTGAGGCCGCGCACGCGGTGAACTTCGCGGGTGGGCTGCACCACGCGATGCCGGGGTCGGCGGCGGGGTTCTGCATCTACAACGACGCGTCGCTGGCGATCGCGCGGCTGCTGGAGCTGGGCGCGGAGCGGGTGGCGTACGTGGACGTGGACGTGCACCACGGGGATGGCGTACAGGCGGCGTTCTGGGAGGACCCGCGGGTGCTGACCGTCTCGCTGCACGAGCACCCCCGCACGCTGTTCCCGGGGACCGGGTGGCCGGAGGAGACGGGCGCGGCGGGGTCGGCGGAGGGCGGCGCGGTGAACGTGGCGCTGCCGGCCGGGCTGGGTGACGCGGGCTGGCTGCGGGCGTTCCACGCCGTGGTGCCCGAGCTGCTGGCGGACTTCCGGCCCCAGGTGCTGGTGACGCAGCACGGGGCGGACACGCACTTCGAGGACCCCCTCGCCCACCTTGCGGTGTCGCTGGACGCCCAGCGGGCGGTCCAGGTGGCGTGCCACGACCTGGCGCACGAGTACGCCGAGGGGCGCTGGGTCGCCCTGGGCGGTGGCGGGTACGCGGTCGTGGACGTCGTACCGAGGTCGTGGACGCATCTGGTGGGGATCGCGGCGGGCGCTCCGGTGGAGCCCGAGTCGGTCGTCCCGTCGTCGTGGCGGGACGAGGTGTACGCGCGGACGCGGCAACTGGCGCCCGGGCGGATGACGGACGGGCGGTGGCCGGTGGAGTGGCGGGGCTGGGACGAGGGGTACGACCCGGCGGACCGGCTGGACCAGGCGGTGCTGGCGGCACGGCGGGCGGCGTTCCCGCTGCGGGGCCTGCTGCCGTAGGCGTACACCGCCGTGGGCCCGGCCCCGGCGTGGTCGCGCCACCGGCGGGGTTACGCCAAGTGTGGGGTGTCCGTGACGTTTTGGCGCCGCGCCGGGGGAGGTGCGGCAGCATCGGCAGGGTGTTGAGTACCGGTGCGCTGCGCGCGCATTTGCTGGCGGCCGGGCTGGCGGGCCCGGTGTCCACCTCGCGAGAGCAGAGCCTGCGCAGCTACCGCCTGTTCGCGGCCCGGGATCCGCGGGTGACGCTGGGGCTCCATCCGGAGCGGGGGTGGGACGAACGGGACCTGTTACGCCTGATGGCCGACAAGTGCGGGGTGTCCGGCGATCCCGCGTACCGGTCGGGGCCCGACGTCATCGACCCGGAGCGGACGCTGAGCGCGCTCCGCGCGTTCGCCGCGCGGCTCGCGGAGGCGGCGGGAAGGCGGGCGCCGGTGCTGTTCGGGACCGGTCATCCGCACCGGCTGCTTGGCTTCTACGCCGGGCTTGCAGACGCTTTGTCGGCGGCCGGATGTCTCGTTCTCACACCCGCGCGGGGGCGATGTGTCGACATAACGACCCGGTTCGGCGTACGTACGTACAGCCTCGACTACGTACGGGGAGTCGCGTTGGTGCGGGAACCGGGGGCCGAAGGCGCCGGTTGTGAGACCGGCGCACACACCCATTCCCCCCTTCCCGTCAGGGCCGCTCTGGAGGGTCTCGCGGACGTCGGCGGGCCCCTTCCGCAGCTCGTCGTCGGCGACCACGGATGGGTCTGCGGCGCAGGTCAGCTGGGTATCGAGGCCATCGGGCTGGCCGACACGGACGACCCCGCGCTGTTCGTCGGAGAGGCGGAGGGGCGCGTGTCCGTAGCCGTTCCGATTGATGACGGTGTGCGGTCTGATTACTACCGGCCGCTTACTCGCTATGTACTCAATCGAGCGTGTCTGTCACGGTAGGCGGGGGATGGCAGCTCCTCTTCCCCACTCGTATCACCCGCCCCTAGTCTGGTGAGTGAGCGCACCGCGACGAAGAGTCACCGGAGGGGAAGCCGGTGGGCGTTGTGGGCGGAAGGTACAGGTGGGTCATGGCTGCAGAGCAGAGGCCTCTCAATGAGGTCGTGTTCCTGACGGTGGCGGAAGTCGCCGCGGTGATGCGAGTGTCAAAGATGACCGTGTACCGCTTGGTGCACAGCGGTCATCTGCCGGCGATCCGGGTAGGCAGGTCATTCCGGGTTCCGGAGCAAGCGGTTCACGAGTACCTCCGTGAGTCCTTTGTGGGGGTGGAGACCGCGTAGCGGTCGTCGAGGGAGTCCCACGTACCCCTCGGATTACAAGCACGGTGCTCTGGCCGGTAGGCTAGGCCGACGTAGGTCGTGTGGGCCCAGACGCCCCGCACCGAGATCCCCGCTTGTGCGGGGGTGTTCCGAGAAGTGAGCGAGGGTAGTCGTGGGCTCTGTTATCAAGAAGCGGCGTAAGCGGATGGCCAAGAAGAAGCACCGCAAGCTGCTCAAGCGCACCCGCGTTCAGCGTCGCAACAAGAAGTAGGCGACGGCTGTACGTGCGCCATTCGCGGCCCTTCCACCGGTTCCGGTGGGAGGGCCGCGGTGTTTGCCGCGGCACCCCTGGGGGTGCGGCGGTCATTACAGCGCACCATTCACCCGCTACGGTGGCCCGTAGGCGAGGACCGAACGGAAGGCGCTGATCTTGGGGAAGGTCGTGCTCGTCACCGGCGTGGCCCGGCAGCTCGGCGGCCGGTTCGTACGCCGCATCCAGCGGGATCCCGAGGTGGAGCGGGTGATCGGCGTGGACGCCGTCCCTCCCGCGCACCGGCTGGGCGGGGCGGAGTTCGTCCGTGCCGACATCCGGCAGCCCGCCATAGGGCGGGTCCTGGCGCAGTACGGGGTGGACACGGTCGTCCATATGGACGTCACCGGGACGCCGCTGGGCGCCGGTGGCCGGACGGCGGTCAAGGAGACCAATGTCATCGGGACCATGCAGCTGCTCGGGGCGTGCCAGAAGTCGCCGACGGTCAGCCGGCTGGTGGTGAAGTCCAGTACGAGCGTGTACGGCTCCGCGCCCCGCGACCCGGCCGTCTTCATGGAGACGACCCCGCCGAAGTCCCTGCCGAGCGGCGGCTTCGCCAAGGACGCCGTCGAGGTGGAGGGGTACGTGCGGGGCTTCGCGCGCCGGCGGCCCGATGTGGCGGTGTGCGTGCTGCGGTTCGCCAACATCCTCGGTCCGGACGCGGACTCGCCGCTCGCCGAGTACTTCTCGCTGCCCGTCCTGCCGACGGTGTTCGGCTACGACCCCCGGCTGCAGTTCGTCCACGAGGACGACGTCATCGAGGTGCTGCGGATCGCCTCGCACGAGCCGCGGCGCGCCACGCTCAACAGCGGCACCTTCAATGTGGCCGGCGACGGTGTGCTGACGTTGTCGCAGTGTTCGCGGCGGCTGGGGCGGCCGACGGTGCCGGTGCCGCTGCCCGCGGTCACCTGGGTCGGCACGGCGCTGCGTACGGTCGGTGTGACCGACTTCTCACCCGAGCAGATCCGGTTGCTGACGCACGGCCGGGTGGTGAGCACGGTGCAGATGCGCGAGACGCTCGGGTTCGAGCCGAAGTACACGACCGCGGAGGCCTTCGCGGACTTCGCGCGCAGCCGTGGGCCGGGCCTGCTGCCGCCGGAGGCCCTCGCGGGCGCGGTCGACCGGATCGCCGCGTGGCCGCCGCTGGGCGGCGCGAAGACGACTCACACCGCCGGATGAGGGAGCGCGATACAACGATGGCGGACGCCAAGGTCATCCCGTTCGACGACGACCGGCCGCGCGGCGGTGCGGCCACTCCCCGACCGGCGCGCCGCCGGCCCCTGCTGGGCGGCGGCGGTGGCGGCGTACGGCGGCGGACCGGCGAGGGGGCGGTGAGCCCGCTGCCGGGGCCGCAGGCGCCCGAGGCGGCGGCTCCCGAGGCCACTGGGGGCGGCGCACAGGCGGACGCGGGCTGCGGTGGCGGCTGGGAGCGGCGGATCGCGGGCGGGCTGGCGTTCCTGCGGCGGCGGATCACCGGCGAGTACGAGGTCGACGAGTTCGGGTACGACGAGGAGCTGACCGACCAGGTCCTGATGTCGCTGCTGCGGCCGCTGTACGAGAAGTACTTCCGCGTCGAGGTGAAGGGCATCGAGAACATCCCGTCCGAGGGCGGGGCGCTGGTGGTGGCGAACCATTCGGGGACGCTGCCGCTGGACGGGCTGATGATGCAGGTCGCCGTGCACGACAACCACCCGGCCGGGCGGCATCTGCGGCTGCTCGCCGCGGACCTGGTCTTCATGCTGCCGGTCGTCAACGAGCTGGCCCGTAAGGCGGGGCACACGCTGGCGTGCGCGGAGGACGCGGAGCGGCTGCTGCAGCGCGGTGAGGTCGTCGGGGTGATGCCGGAGGGCTTCAAGGGCATCGGGAAGCCCTTCAGCGAGCGCTACAAGCTCCAGCGGTTCGGCCGGGGCGGGTTCGTGTCGACGGCGCTGCGGGCGGGTGCGCCGATCGTGCCGTGCTCGATCGTGGGCGCGGAGGAGATCTACCCCATGATCGGCAACGCGAAGACCCTCGCGCGGGTGCTGGGGATTCCGTACTTCCCGATCACGCCCACGTTTCCCTGGCTGGGTCCGCTCGGGGCGGTGCCGCTGCCGACGAAGTGGACGATCCAGTTCGGTGAGCCGATCCCGACGGACGGGTTCCCGCCGGAGGCGGCGGAGGATCCGATGCTGATGTTCAACCTGACGGACCAGGTCAGGGAACAGATCCAGCACACGCTCTACAAGCTGCTGGTGCAGCGGCGGTCGGTGTTCTTCTGAAGGAACTGGGGGCCCTCCCCCGGGAGGGCCCCCCAGCACCTACCTGGCGTCTTCCTCGTCGATGCCCAGGCCCGGGAGGATGCCCGGGAGGATCGGCGGGATGGTGACGTCCGGGGCGGGCGGCGTGGTGGGCCGGCTGTCGCCGTCCGAGGCCGGCGGAGGCGTCGTCGGGTCCGGTTCGAGCAGGCCGCCCGTGTTGCCGCCGAGCAGGCCGTCGTCCTTCGCCGCGCCCGATCCCGAGCCGGAGGGGCCGGGCTTGCTGCTGCTGCCGGAGGGCCGCGCTTCCGGCGTCGAGGGGGACTGGCGGGACGGTCCGGAGCCGGAGGAGTCCTCGGTGGCGCCGGGCCGGCCGGATTCCCGGCCGTCGCTCCGCTCCGGGGGCTGCGGCAGCTTGGACTGGAGCGGGCCGACCTCTTCGTCTATGGCGGCGAAGACGTCACTCACCTGGTCCCGTACGTCCGTCAGCTGGGCGGGCAGCCGGTCGCGCAGGCCGTTCCAGGCCTCCCGGTGGTTTCGGGCGAACGAGTTGAGCGTGGCCATCGGGGCGATGGTCCCGTCCCGTTCGTACGCCAGGCGGAGCAGCCGGTGGCCTTCGGCGGCGTCGTGCTGCATGCCGTTGAGCGCCCGCCGGATCTCGCCCAGGGACTCGTGGTCCAGCACCCCGGACCGGTCGCGCTCCATGAGGCGGCGGGCCTCGCTGAGCCGGGTGGAGGCCTGGTTCAGGTAGATCTCGCCCCGGTCGGCGTCGTCGTCCGCCATACCCAGCTTGAGGTCCTCCATGCCGCGCTTCAGCCCGTAGAGCGAGTCACCGGGGAGGGCGTCGGAACTGGCAGCGGCCACCCCGCTGAACGCGCCCGCCGCCACCCCGACCGTGAGTCCGCCGGCGGCGAGCCCCTTCGACCAGCGGGAGCGGGGGCGCAACTTCCGGAGAGCGGATGCCCGGTGGGCGCCCCGCCCGGTCGTCGCCCGCTGCTCCGGCACCGTAGGGCCCGCGGATGCGCTCCCCTCGGCAAACATCGCCTCCATGGCGGCGACCAGCTGCGCTCGTTGCACCACCTTCACGTCGGGGTCCAACTCCGGCTTCGGCAGCTCGCCGAGACCGCTCGCCAGGGCCAACAGCCGACCCTGCTCGGTCGGTTCGACCGATGCCTCGGGCTGCTCGGCCGCCTGCTCTTCCAGGGCCTGGGCGAAGGCGTTCGCCCGCCGGTGCGCCGATACGTTCGCGATCACTGGCGGCACCTCCTCTCGTCATGACGGTCGACTCCCCGGGGGGTCCGGAAGGTTGCACACCTTGAGCACATCCACACGAACGAGTGAGTGGCTGGGGTCATGGTGCGACCACAGGGAGCCTGCATCCCGCACAACGAGCGTCTCGGCACTTGGGTTACGCACGAAAGATGATCGGACCAGCGCGTCATCGAGGCGTCACGGACGGTGAGTTGGGGTCGCCCGCTGTGGGTCAGCGGGCGTCTTCGGGCAGCAGGCGCGCCAGGGTGCGGACCGCCCGGTACTGGAGCGTCTTGATCGCACCTTCGTTCTTGCCCATGACGCGGGCGGTCTCCGCGACGGACAGGCCCTGGAGGAAGCGCAGGGTCACGCACTCCTGCTGCTGCGGGTTCAGCTTGCGGACCGCCTCCAGAAGGGCCGCGTTGGAGAGGGACTCCAGGACCGAGTCCTCAGGGCTGCGCTCGACCTCGTTGGCGTCGAGCATTTCGCCGGTGGTCACTTCCAGCCGGAATCGGCTCGATTTGAAGTGGTCGGCGACCAGGTTGCGAGCGATGGTGACCAGCCAGGCACCGAAATCGCGCCCCTGCCAGGTGAAGGTGGAGATGCGCCGCAGGGCGCGCAGGAACGTCTCGCTGGTGAGGTCCTCGGCCGTCGCCTTCCCGCCGACGCGGTAGTAGATGTAGCGGTACACGGTGTCGCTGTACTGGTCGTACAGACGGCCGAAGGCCTCGGCCTCACCGGCCTGGGCGCGCTCGACCAGCTCCATCATGCGGGCGCTGTCGCTGTCTGCGGTGGGCCGTCGGGCGGTGGTCGAGGTGCCCGAACCGCCCCGGCCGCCGCGTCTCCCGACGGCTGCACCGCCGTCGGCGAGGGCATAGCAAGGACCGGCGAGTGCCGGTGAGGCGAAGGCCGGGACGGCGTACGCGGTGGGGACGAAGCCGCGCAGATGGTCGATGACCGTCGCGCGGAGCGTAGCCAGGCCCGAGGCGTCAACCCCGACGTGTGGGTACACGGGACTCCCAGAGGCAGAGCTTCCATCACGTGCAGTACGGAACCTTTCACTCGACGTAGCGACGCGTGGGGGTTCCGTATGCGTCTGAGGAGAATAACGCTTAGTGCAGGGAGCGCTACACCGAGTTGCTTAAATCATCGATTCAGTCGCTTCTGTTGCGTCTACGCGGCTGATCAAGTCGCACTTCGTGACCATTTATTGATCGGATTACTTCGAGATCTGCTTGGGTGCGGGATCTCTTGTGGCCGAGTGCGGGGTGGGGCGACTGCCGGGGGGTGTGGGCGGGTAAGAGGCCGGATTGGCCACCGGCCGGCAGGCGGGGGCCCGTGCACTCCCCGGGCCGGGGGCCGGCGGGCGGCGGCCCACGACGGGGGCGTGCTGTGGGCGGCGGCCCACGCCTGGTGGGGGGTCAGCGGCGGCGGCGGTGGAGGGCTACTGCGGCGGCGGTGCCGCCGGCGAGGGCGCCGACGCCCGCGGCGGCCGGGATGCCGACCTTGGCGGCCTTGCGGCCCGTGCGGTAGTCGCGCAGCCGCCACTCGCGCTCGCGCGCGTACCGGCGCAGCTTGGTGTCCGGGTTGATGGCGTACGGGTGGCCCACCAGGGACAGCATCGGGATGTCGTTGTGGCTGTCGCTGTACGCCGCGCAGCGCGACAGGTCCAGGCCCTCCGCGGCGGCCAGCGCGCGGACCGCTTCCGCCTTGGCCGGGCCGTGCAGGGGCTCGCCGACGAGCTTGCCGGTGTAGACGCCGTCCACGGACTCGGCGACCGTGCCGAGCGCCCCCGTGAGGCCCAGGCGGCGCGCGATGATGGTCGCCGTCTCGACGGGGGCGGCGGTGACCAGCCAGACCCGCTGGCCGGCGTCGAGGTGGGCCTGGGCGAGGGCGCGGGTGCCGGGCCAGATGCGGTCGGCCATGTACTCGTCGTAGATCTCCTCGCCGATGGTCATCAGCTCGGAGACGCGGTGGCCCTTGACGATGGACAGCGCGCTGTCGCGGGCGTCCTGCATGTGCTCGGGGTCCTCGACGCCGGCGAGCCGGAACCAGGCCTGCTGCCAGGCGAACCGGGCCAGCTCACGGCGCTGGAAGAACTTCCGCTTGTACAGCCCTCGGCCGAAGTGGAAGATCGCGGCGCCCTGCATCACCGTGTTGTCGAGGTCGAAGAACGCGGCGGCGTGCTCGTCGCCGGGGACGGGGAACTGGGGTTCGGGCGCCGGCTGCGAGGTCTTGCGGGCGGCCTCGGCCGACGCTTCGCCCGCCAGCACGCTGCGTGCGGTGGCGGAACGCCTATGAGGAGTGAGCCATCCCAGTGCGGCCATGTCGTGAGCATAGCCACTGTGTTCGGTACTTCCCGACTTGTGGGGATGCCATGGCGTGAACTCTGTGGGGCGACGGCATGACGCGGGCGGAGAATAGGGGGCATGTTCGGACGTACGAAGAAGAAGGCCGGCGGTTCGCGGACGGTGACCCTCATCGGTAAGCCCGGGTGCCATCTGTGCGACGACGCGCGGGAGGTGATCCGTGAGGTGTGCGCCGAGACGGGTGCCGTGTGGGAGGAGAAGGACATCCTTCAGGACGCGGAACTCCACCGCGCGTACTGGGAGCAGATTCCGGTTGTCCTGGTGGACGGGGAACAGCACACCTTCTGGAAGGTGGACGCGGGGCGGCTGCGGCGCGCGCTGGAGGCATGACACTCGCGTGCGCGGCGCGGCGCGGTGCTTGGGGGGTGCGGCGCCTGTCGGTGGGTGGTGGGGTGCGGCCCCTCCGGGCTCACCTCCTCGAGGCCGGCGGCCTTGGGTCTCGGCGGTTCGGAGCCCGCCCGTTGCCGCCAGCCTCTGCGGGGGCGACCCTGCACGGCCACACCCCGGTCGTACGCCGTCTGCGGGCGCGCTTTTGGTCGACCACGGCCAGGGTCGCCCCCGCAGCCCGGTCGGCGGCGCGATACGGCCACGAGGCCGCTCGGGCACCCCGCCGACGGGGAGGAGGTGAGCCCGGAGGGGCCCCGACCCTGGTCCGCCGGCAGCAACCGAATCGGCTCCGCCGTACGGCTGAGGGCGGGAGGTGACCGGGAAAGGCGGTTACCATCGTGTGCGTTTTGTTGCGCTTCGGGGGCGTGGTCATGAGGAGTGTGTACCGCTTTGCCCCCTTCGGCTCGTGAACGGACTGAGGTTCGCCTTGGTTCCGGGTTGGCGCGATCGATTCGCGTGAGCCCGGTCACTTTGCGCGGACAAAATGGACACCATCTTTGTGCACGCGTTCACAAAGACATAGCCTGCTGTCGACGGGGCGGCCTCGGTACGTATGGCCGCCTGCAGCCCCGCTCATCCCGCAGGAGCACCGTGGCAACTGGCCGAACACACCGACCGGCGACCCGTAGCCGAGGAATCCCCGAGGCCACCGTCGCCAGGCTTCCGCTGTATCTGCGGGCGCTCACCGCACTGTCGGAGCGCTCCGTACCGACGGTCTCCTCCGAGGAGCTCGCGGCGGCGGCGGGGGTCAATTCCGCGAAGCTGCGCAAGGACTTCTCGTACCTCGGCTCCTACGGCACCCGTGGTGTCGGGTACGACGTCGAGTACCTCGTCTACCAGATCTCGCGCGAGCTCGGGCTCACCCAGGACTGGCCGATCGTCATGGTCGGTATCGGTAACCTCGGCGCCGCCCTCGCGAACTACGGCGGGTTCGCCTCCCGTGGCTTCCGCGTCGCCGCGCTGATCGACGCCGACCCCTCGATGGTCGGCAAGCCGGTCGCGGGCATGCCCGTCCAGTACATCGACGACCTCGAGAAGATCGTCGACGAGAACGGCGTCTCGATCGGCGTCATCGCCACGCCCGCCGGCGCCGCGCAGCAGGTCTGTGACCGGCTCGTCGCCGCCGGGGTGACCTCCATCCTGAACTTCGCGCCGACCGTGCTGTCCGTGCCCGACGGCGTGGACGTACGCAAGGTCGACCTCTCCATCGAGCTGCAGATCCTCGCCTTCCACGAGCAGCGCAAGGCCGGCGAGGAGGGCGGCGGCGAGGCCGTGCTGCCGCCCGTCGTGCGTGAGCCGGCCACCGCCACGCAGGCCGATGACCGGAAGGGACCTGACGGGGACATGCCCGCCGTGATGCCGGCATGAGCCTCCTCGTCGTCGGCCTCAGCCACCGCAGCGCCCCCGTCAGCGTGCTGGAGCGGGCCTCCCTCGACTCCGACACGCGCAGCAAGCTGCTCCACGACACCCTCGCCGCCGAACCGGCCGTCGAGGCCGCCGTCCTGGCCACCTGCAACCGCATCGAGCTGTACGCGGACGTGGACAAGTTCCACGCGGGCGTCGCCGAGCTGTCCACGCTGCTCGCCCAGCACAGCGGCGTCGGGCTGGAGGAGCTCACCCCGTACCTGTACGTGCACTACGAGGACCGGGCCGTCCACCACCTGTTCTCGGTGGCGTGCGGGCTGGACTCCATGGTGGTGGGCGAGGGGCAGATCCTCGGCCAGATCAAGGACGCCCTCGCGCGCGGCCAGGAGCTGCACACCGCCGGACGGCTGCTGAACGACCTGTTCCAGCAGGCGCTGCGGGTCGGCAAGCGGGCCCACAGCGAGACCGGGATCGACCGGGCCGGCCAGTCGCTCGTCACCTTCGGGCTGCAGCAGCTGGCCGCCGGTGCCGACGTCTCCGCCTGGGCCGAGGGCAAGCGGGCGCTCGTCATCGGCGCCGGGTCCATGTCCTCGCTCGCCGCCGCCACCCTCGCGCGGGCCGGTGTCGCCGAGATCGTCATCGCCAACCGCACGGTGGAGCGCGCCGAACGGCTCGTACAGATCCTGACCGAGCCCGGGGGTACGGGGGTGGCCGCGCGTGCGGTGGCCATGGCCTCCGTCGGTGACGAACTGACACGTGCCGACGTGGTCGTCTCCTGCACGGGTGCCACGGGGCTGGTGCTGACGGGTGTGGCCGTCGAGAGCGCGATGGCGGGCCGTACGGCTCCGCTGGCGCTGCTCGACCTGGCCATGCCCCGCGACATCGACGCCGCCGTGCACCGGCTGGCGGACGTCCGGCTCGTCGACATCGAGTCGCTCGCCGAGGCCTCCGCCGACGCGCCGATGGCCGCCGACGTGGACCAGGTGCGCGGCATCGTCGCCGACGAGGTCGCCGCCTTCGGTGCCGCACAGCGCGCCGCGCACATCACGCCGACCGTCGTCGCGCTGCGCACCATGGCGGCCGACGTCGTCGCGGGGGAGATGGCCCGGCTGGAGGGGCGGCTGCCCGGCCTCGACGAAAAGCAGCGCGCCGAGATCACCCAGACCGTGCGGCGTGTGGTGGACAAGCTCCTCCACGCGCCGACCGTACGGGTCAAGCAGCTCGCCGCCGAGCCCGGCGGCGCGGGGTACGCGGACGCGCTGCGCACACTCTTCGACCTCGACCCGGAGACGGTCGCCTCCGTCAGCCGGGCCGACATGAACGACCCGAATAGAGGGCGAGTATGACCGAGAGGGCATTGAGGCTCGGGACCAGGCGCAGCAAGCTCGCCATGGCCCAGTCCGGCCATGTCGCGGAGGCGGTACGGCAGCTGACCGGGCGTCCCGTGGAGCTGGTGGAGATCACCACGTACGGTGACACCTCCCGCGAGCACCTCGCGCAGATCGGCGGCACCGGCGTCTTCGTCACCGCGCTGCGCGACGCGCTGCTCGCCGGCGAGGTCGACTTCGCCGTGCACTCGCTGAAGGACCTGCCGACGGCGCAGCCCGAGGACCTGGTGCTCGCGGCGATCCCGCAGCGCGAGGACCCGCGTGACGTGCTGGTCGCCCGGGACGGGCTGCGGTTCGAGGAACTTCCGGCCGGGTCCCGGGTGGGTACCGGTTCGCCGCGGCGCATGGCACAGCTCAACGCGTACGCGCGCGCCCGCGGCATGGAGATCGAGTGCGTCGCCATCCGGGGGAATGTCGACACGCGCATCGGCTACGTACGGAACGGGGAGCTGGACGCGGTGGTACTCGCCGCGGCCGGGCTCAACCGCATCGGGCGTAGCGAGGAGGTCACCGACTTCCTGTCGGTCGACACCGTTCTGCCCGCTCCCGGCCAGGGAGCCCTGGCGATCGAGTGCACGGCGGCCGACGCCGGCCTCGCCGCCGCGCTCGCCGAGCTCGACGACCCGTACACCCGGGCCGCCGTGACCGCCGAGCGGTCCCTGCTCGCCGCCCTGGAGGCCGGCTGCAGCGCACCTGTGGGTGCCCTGGCCGACCTGCTGGCCGATGGGCAGGTTGTTCATGAGATGCGCCTGCGGGGCGTCGTCGGCACGACCGACGGCTCCACGCTGGTGCAGTTGTCCACCACCGGTCCCGTACCCATGTCGCACGGCGACGCTGTCGCGCTCGGTCGCGAACTCGCGTCCGAGATGCTCGCCAAGGGTGCGGCCGGTCTTATGGGGGAGCGAGCACTTTGAGCCCCACCACTGCATCCAAGGCTTCCTCCGCGTTCTCCGCGTGCGGGCACGTCACCTTCCTGGGCGCCGGACCCGGTGATCCCGGGCTGCTGACACTGCGCGCCGTCGAGGCCCTGTCAGGCGCTGACGTACTGATCGCCGAGCCGGATGTGCTCGATGTCGTACGCGGCCATGCGCGGGCGGGCGTGAGCACGCCTGAGCTGACGGTTGTTGACGATGCGTCAATGCCCGCCGGGGTCCCCGTGTTGAGGGATGCGACCAATCTTGTCATGGAGGCCGCGCGGGGCGGCAAGCGGGTCGTCCGTGCGGTGAGCGGCGACCCGGGGCTCGACGGCAACGCGGGCGCCGAGATGCTCGCGTGCGCCGCGGAGGGCATCCCCTTCGAGGTCGTGCCCGGTGTCGCCGCTGCCGTCGGCGTGCCCGCGTACGCGGGTGTGCCGCTGCGGGACGCGCAGGGCGCCGACGTGCGCTTCGTGGACGCGCGGAGCGCGAGTGAGCGGTGCTGGACGGAGGTGGGGGCGTCGGACGGGACGGTGGTCGTGTCCACGACCCTGGACTCCGTGGCCGCCGCCGCGGGTGAGCTGGTGTCGGCGGGCCGTAAGCCCGACACCCCGCTGACCGTGACGGTGGCCGGTACGACCACCCGGCAGCGGACGTGGACCGCGACGCTCGGCTCGATCGCGCAGGTGCTGAAGCAGGCGAAGGTGCTGCCGTCGCCGGAGGGCCACCAGCCCGTCATAGCCGTGGTCGGTGAGCGCAGCTCCGCCGCCCAGCGCGACCAGCTCGCGTGGTTCGAGTCCAAGCCGCTGTTCGGCTGGAAGGTCCTCGTACCGCGTACGAAGGAGCAGGCGGCGTCGCTCTCCGACCAGCTCCGGTCCTACGGGGCCGTGCCCAGCGAGGTCCCGACCATCGCCGTCGAGCCGCCGCGTACGCCGCAGCAGATGGAGCGCGCGGTGAAGGGGCTCGTGACGGGCCGCTACGAGTGGATCGCCTTCACGTCCGTCAACGCCGTGAAGGCGGTGCGGGAGAAGTTCGAGGAGTACGGGCTCGACGCCCGCGCCTTCGCCGGGATCAAGGTCGCGGCGGTGGGCGAGCAGACGGCTGCCTCGCTGGTCGAGTTCGGTGTGAAGCCCGATCTCGTGCCGAGCGGCGAGCAGTCGGCCGCCGGGCTGCTGGAGGACTGGCCGCCGTACGACCCGGTCTTCGACCCGATCGACCGTGTCTTCCTGCCGCGCGCCGACATCGCGACCGAGACGCTGGTCGCCGGTCTCATCGAGCTCGGGTGGGAGGTCGACGACGTCACGGCCTACCGGACCGTGCGGGCGTCGCCGCCGCCGGCCGAGACGCGGGAGGCCATCAAGGGCGGTGGCTTCGACGCCGTTCTGTTCACGTCGTCGTCGACGGTACGGAACCTGGTGGGCATCGCCGGTAAGCCGCACAACGTGACGGTCATCGCCTGTATCGGGCCCGCGACCGCGAAGACGGCTGAGGAGCACGGGCTCCGGGTTGATGTTCTGTCGCCCGAGCCGTCCGTCCACAAGCTGGCCGAGGCGCTGGCGGAGTTCGGGCTCCGGCGGCGGGCCGCCGCGCTGGAGGCGGGCGACCCGGTCACCCGCCCGAGCGAGCGCCGCCCGGGCGCGCGGCGGCGGCGTACGACCTGACGGTCGGTAGGGCTCCTACGGGGGTGGAGGGCACCGCACGGTGCGCTCCACCCCCGTACGTGCTTTGTCAGTTGCCGGAGGCGTACGGCAGGAAGGTCGCCCAGGTGGTGGGGGCGAAGGCGAGGCGGGGGCCGGTGGGGTTCTTGGAGTCGCGGACGAGGATGGTGCCGGGGGTGGCTGCGACCTCGACGCAAGAGGGGCCGTCCGCGCCGCTGTAACTGCTTTTCACCCAGGCCACTTCGACGCAGGACGGGCCGTCGTCCGTGCTGTAGCTGCTCTTTATCCACTCCAGGTCGGAACCGGCTCCATCAGAGAGCTTGAGGGTCATGTCTCTCCCAGCACTTTCTCGATCAAGGCCAGCGACTCTCGAGGAGTGAGAGCCTGCGCCCGGATGATTCCATAACGCATGTCGAGGATCCGGGTCTCTTTCGGGTCAGCGGTCACACGGCTGGTGAGCTGCACTTCATTCAGTCCGACCGTCGCTCCGTCCTGGAGCTTGAGCAACCGGAACGGACCGCCGAGCCCGGAGTTCTCCTCGCGGCTCAAAGGCAGGACTTGCAAGTCGACGTTCCGCAACCGCCCCACCTCCAACAACCGTTCGAGCTGCGGCCGCATCACCATCTTGCCCCCGATCAAGCGGCGTAGCGTCGCCTCGCACTGCACAAAGCTGAAAACCGGCCGTGCGGTTGCAGTGTCGAGGATCTCCTGGCGGGCCAGTCGTGCGGCGACCCGCTGTTCCAGTTCCTCCTCTGTGAACGGAGGCCGACGGCCGCCGAACACAGCACGCGCGTACTCCTCCGTCTGCAGCAAGCCGTCGATGACCGAGTTGTTGTAGGCACAGATCTCGACCGCCTCGGCCTCAAGGCGCTTCACGTCCCGTACCTTCTTCGGGTACCGGACCTCCGCCACGTCCTTCTTCATCGCCGCGATCCGGCCGCCCGCGTTCAGGACCTGGTCGGAGCGGTCCAGGTACTCGGGGCGGGGAATGCGGCGTCCGCGCTCGACGGAGGAGACGAGTTCCTCCCCGTACCCGATGGCGGCCCCGAACTCGGCCTGTGTGAGGCCGGCCGCCTCGCGCCACAGCTTCAGTTGCCGTACGACGGTCCTCATCACGGCCCCGGCCTCGTCGTCCTCCAGGTCCGCGTCCCAGTCGTCACTCACGTCCGTCGCCCTCCCGCCGAGCCCTTTCCGGTCATCCCGTACGGCCCGGACGGAACCGGACGTCACGCGGACAGTCGCCGTCCGCACGGGCTGCCTTTCTTCACAGCGTACGCACGCGTGGACACGCTGGGTGACGTGAATCGACAAATCGCGCCCCTTACCCCCGCCCCGCCGTACCAGTTCTCCGTGCCGCTCTCCGCCACCCGTCGCGGGGCGCGGTTGGCCCGGCTGCTGGCGGTGGAGCAACTGTGTTCGTGGGGGCTGGCGCTGGATCCGGCGAGGCTCATCGTGGCGGAGCTGGCGGCGAACGCCGTGTCGCATGGGCGGGTGCCTGGACGGAGCTTCCGGCTCACGCTCGCTGTGGTGCAGGCCGCCACGCTCCGGGTGGAAGTGACGGACGCCCGTCACGAGCGGCTGCCCCTACGTACGGTGGAGCCGGCCGGTGGGGTGGCCGAGTCCGGTTACGGGCTGTTGCTCGTCGAGGTGTTGGCGGATCGCTGGGGCGTCGAGCTCGGTCCGGTGCCGTGCAAGACCGTCTGGGCGGAACTCGACCTCGTCTCGCCTCCCGACTGCTGAACGCGTCACCGGAGCCCGGAAACCCGGGATCCGGTGGGCCGGGAGCCGGTGCGGCAGGCGGTCAAAGACAAATAACCTTGGGAAAGAACCTTCCAAACCAACCAAACCCCGCGTACGTCACTCGCTGGAGTGAATCCGCCCAACACGGGTGGCGCGGGGGCGGTTTGGCCGGGCACGCTCGCCGTTGACAACCGCAGATATGCGACGGCCCCCGCCGGGAGTGCGAATCCCAGTGCGAGGGCCTGACCATCGAGGAAGAGAAAAGGTCTTCCCCATGGCTGAGCCAAAGCGTAGCGCCGCTGTGCGCCCGCGACCCCGTGTTCTCCGAAGCACCACCCACACCGGGGTCACCCACATCAGGGAACACCAGCCGGACCGCTACACGATCATCGGCAACCACCTGGCCCAGCACGCCGAGCTGTCCCTCACCGCGATCGGGCTGGCCACCCACATCCTGTCGCTGCCCGAAGGCGCCTCGATCGACATTCGCACCCTCGCCGCCCGGTTCCCCGAGAGCCGCGACCGGATCGCCTCGACCCTGCGTGAGCTGGAGGCGCACGGCTACATCCGACGGGTACGGGAGCGCACGACCAGTGGCCGCATGGTGACCCGTACCTACGCCTACAACGCCCCGGCGCTCGGCGTGGTCAGGCCTCCGGAGCCGCTCGCGCCGGTGGAACCCGTACCGCCGGTGTCATCGGTGACAGCGGCGGCGCCCGTCGTGGTGGCCGTGCCCGAACCCGCCGAGGCGGTCGGCGGCGAGCACCACGACACCGCTGTCGCCCTCCTCGCGGGTCTGCGCCGCACCGACGACCGGCTCACCCTCTCCGGACGGGAGGTACGGCGTCTCGCCCCCGCCGTGGCCGCGTGGTTCGACAACGGTGCCAGCCCCGCTGCCGTCCACCGCACCCTGACCGCGTGCCTGCCGGTGGATATGACCAGCCCGGCAGGACTCCTCGGGCACCGGCTGCGGGAGATGCTGCCTCCGCCGCTCCCCGCAGGGGACACCCTGGGCGTCGAGGCCGCCCCGCCTCATCCGTTCCAGACCTGCGACACGTGCGACCGCGCGTTCCGCTCGCCTGAGCCGGGGTGCTGCCGCGAATGCCGTTCCGGGACGGCGTTGGCGGCCTGAGCGCGACTGCGGCGGGGCGGCGGAGGGGCGGCGGAGGGGCGGTGAGTCCGGCAGGCTGTCGGCAAGAGCACGGGCGGGGCGGGCGTAGCGTGGGCGTATGACTTCGTACGGATCCTTCCCCGGTGCGCGGCCGCGGCGGCTGCGGACGACTCCCGTGATGCGGCGGATGGTCGCGGAGACGCGGCTCCACCCGGCCGATCTGATCCTGCCCGCGTTCGTGCGGGAGGGGGTGAGCGAGCCGGTGCCGATCTCGGCGATGCCCGGCGTGGTGCAGCACACGCGGGACACGCTGCGGAAGGCCGCCGTGGAGGCGGTCGAGGCCGGGGTCTCCGGGATCATGCTCTTCGGGGTGCCGGAGGACGCGAAGAAGGACGCGGCGGGGACGGCCGGGACCGATCCGGACGGGATTCTTCAGGTCGCGATCCGGGACGTGCGGGCCGAGGTGGGTGACGAGCTCGTTGTGATGTCGGATCTGTGTCTGGACGAGTACACGGATCACGGGCACTGCGGTGTGCTGGATCAGGAGGGGCGCGTCGACAATGACGCGACCCTGGAGCGGTACGCCGAGATGGCGCAGGTGCAGGCGGACGCGGGCGTTCATGTGGTGGGGCCCAGCGGGATGATGGACGGTCAGGTCGGCGTCATCCGGGAGGCGCTCGACACCATCGGCAAGGAGGACGTGGCGGTGCTCGCCTACACGGCGAAGTACGCGTCGGCGTTCTACGGGCCGTTCCGGGAAGCGGTCGGGTCGTCGCTGACGGGTGACCGCAAGACGTACCAGCAGGATGCGGCCAATGTCCGGGAGTCCATGCGGGAGCTGGCGCTGGACCTGGAAGAGGGCGCCGACATGGTGATGGTCAAGCCGGCCGGGCCCTACCTGGACGTGCTGGCGAGGGTCGCGGACGCGGTGGACGTGCCGGTCGCCGCGTACCAGATCAGTGGTGAGTACGCGATGATCGAGGCCGCCGCCGAGAAGGGCTGGATCGAGCGGGACAAGGCGATCCTGGAGTCCCTGACGGGGATCAAGCGGGCGGGCGCGCAGATGATCCTCACCTACTGGGCGACGGAGGTCGCCCAGCGGATCGGCCGCGGCTAGAGCCCCGTACCGGCGAGGACGTTGCCCGCGCTGTCGTAGAGCGTGATGGCAGGGTCGGCCGTCGCGCTCGCGTACCAGGCGCCCCAGCCCGGTTTGCCGGGGAGTTCCACCATGGTGGCGGTGGTGGTGCGGCCGGTCTGGTCGGTGAGTGTGACGCGGGCGGCGTCCTTGGTGCCGTAGTAGACGCCGGAGTGGAAGGTGCGCCGGCCGTCGGATTCCGACTGGTGGCTGATGCCGGGCCTGGTGGTGTCCAGGTTGCCGTCGGTGACGCTGCGGAAGTTCTCACCGCCGTCAGGGGTGGACCAGTGCTTGCCCTCCTCGGTGAGCCACAGCTCCACTCCGGGGGCTGCCTTGACGCGTTCGCCCGGTGCCACGACCTTGGGCGGGGTGGGGGCTGGGCGTTGTCTCCTCGGTGCGGGCGGCGGGCTCGCCGTCGGTGAGGCCGGGGTCACCACGGGCCGGTGCTGTTCCGGTGCGACGAACCGGTGGGCGGTGACGGCCAAGGAGGCCACCAGCAGGCCGCAGCAGGCCGTCAGCCCCGCCGTGCGCCGTCGGCGGCGGGCACGTCCGGCCCGTTCGACGGCCGTGAGCGGTACGGGGCCGGGGGTGATGCCGTGGGCCGCGTCGGCGAACACCTCGCGCAGCCGGGCTTCCTCTGTGGGGTTCATCGCTTCGCTCCGGGGGAGGCGTGGGGGTGGCCGGCGAGGGCGGCGTGGGCGCGCAGCGCCTCCAGGCCGCGCCTGGCATGGGTCTTGACCGTGCCGACGGAGCAGTTCAGTACGTCGGCGATGTCCTGCTCGCTCAGGTCCTCCCAGTAACGCAGGACCATCACGGCCCGCTGGCGGGCGGACAGGTCCCCCAGCGCTTCCCACAGAACCGTGTGCGCTTCGACCGACTCGGCGTGCGAGCGGTGGGCCTTCTCCGGGAGGAACGGCATCAGCAGATGGACGACGCGTCTCTTGCGGAGGCGGCTGAGGTTGTTGTTGACCAGGGCGCGCCGCACGTACATGTCGATCTCGTCGCGGGGGATCCACCGCCAGCGCGCGTAGAGCTTGGCGAGCGTCGTCTGCACCAGGTCCTCCGCCTCGTGGAAGTCGCCGGTGAGCAGTTGGGCCGTGCGCACCAGGCGGGGCCAGGACGCCGTGGCGTACTCGGCGAAGTCGGAGGTGTTCTCCTCGGGCACGGTGAGGGTCCTCGCGTTCGGCGGCGGGGTGGTGGCAGGGCCCGCCCCGTGTCGGGCCCTGCCACCAGGATCGGAACGGAGATCAGGACACGTCGGAGAAGTCGTGGCCGGGCAGTTCGGCGAGGACCCTGCCCGCGCTGTCGTGGAGGGTGACGGTGTGGCTGCCCGCCGTGTGGGCCCGTGTGGTGACGTACCAGGCGCCCCAGCCCGGCTTGCCGGGGAGTTCCACCATGGTGGCGGTGGTGGTGCGGCCGGTCTGGTCGGTGAGTGTGACGCGGGCGGCGTCCTTGGTGCCGTAGTAGACGCCGGAGTGGAAGGTGCGCCGGCCGTCGGATTCCGACTGGTGGCTGATGCCCGGTCTGGTCATGTCCAGGTTGCCGTCGGTGACGCTGCGGAAGTTCTCACCGCCGTCGGGGGTTGACCAGTGCTTGCCCTCCTCGGTGAGCCACAGCTCCACTCCGGGCGCCGCCTTGACGCGTTCGCCCGGTGCCACCACTCGTATCGATGAGGTGTGCCGCTCGGACGTCTTCTTCACGGGTGCGGCCGCCGCGTACGCCACGGCCGGTGTTCCCACCAGCGCGGCCGCCACGGATACGGCGAGCGCGTACTTCTTCATCCGGGTCATGGATGTGTGACTCCCTTGTGGATCAGCAGGGGCGAACTGGCGGAGTGGCGCCTCTCCACTCCTTCCAACTCCCTGTGCGCCGGGCCCGGATGACACCGCGCGCCGGTCAGTCCCACCAGAACGTCCAGTCCTGGCGGTCGAGCACCTCCTCGGCGGCGTAGGCGCGGAGCGTGTCGTAGCCGTCCCAGATGTTGTCGGGGCAGAACGCGTAGTGCTCCGCCGCCACGGCGAGGGCGTCGGCGATGGTGCGGGGCGGCGCCGCGACGGAGACGGTGAGGAGGTCGGCGCCCAGGCCCACGACCCGTATGCCGAACCGGTCCTCCCAGGAGCGGAGGACGGTGGAGAGGTGGACGGCGTCGGTGTGGGCCGTGGCGCCGGACCAGCCGAGGACGGCCGGGATGTCGGCGCTGCGGCGGGCGGGGACCAGTGCGCCGCGGGCGCCCTTCAGCCAGTCGTCGTCGTGGAGGAGTTCGGTCGTGATGCGGGCGGCTGTGGCGTCCGGGTCGGTGGCGCCGTCGGAGGCCGGTGCGAGGCCGGGCCACGTGGCGGAGAAGGGCGTGAGGGTGCCGGCGTCCTCCTCCTGGGCCAGTTCGTCCCACAGGTCGGCCAGCGTCGCGGCCGGGTCGTGGTCGTCGGGGTCGGCCACCTGGCTCGGGTGGAAGTACTGGGTCTCGGTGAGCAGCAGCGGCTGCATTCCGGCGGCTTCCCGGGCGGGCAGGAGTCGTGCCCAGGTGTCGGGCGTGGCGGGCTCGTCCGCGTACCAGAGCGAGGGCTGGACGCGCATGGTGCCGGGCGGCAGGTCCAGGCCCAGCGCGTTCGGGTTGATGACCATGGAACGACCTTAAGTGCCGCCACTGACAATCGAGTCGGCTCAGGGACGCGACTCGTACAGGGCGGCGTGGTAGCGGCCCTCCGCCTCCCGGCCGGTGGGGTCCAGGCCCGCGAGACGTACGGCGGAGATGGCCGCGCGCCGCTCCTGCGGGCTCGTGAACAGGCGTTGGGGATAGGTGCGTTCCGGATCGGTGCGGGTGGTGAGGCCGAAGCCCGCGAGGCAGGACGCGATGGGCGCGTAGGTCACCGTCCGCAGGGCGAAGGCGCTCACCCACACCGGGCGCCGTGCGCATTCGAGCAGCGCGGCGAAGGTGCGGCGGCTGAGGAAACTGGCGCCACCGGTGAGGGTGATGAGGCCGACGTCGGCCATCGTGGCGGTCAGCGCGGGGGGCGGGGCGTGCTCTTCGAGGTCGACGGCGTGGACGCCGTCGAGGAGACCGACCGCGCGGGCGTAGTCGAGGGCGCCCTGGGCGATGTCGAGGCCGACGACGCGAACGGCGTCGGGGCGGCGCCTGGCGGCGTAGAAGTCCTTGTCCCGCTCGATGAGTTCGGCGGTCGTCAGGCGCTGGACCTCGGGGCTCGTGTAGTGGGCGTACAGGTCGGCGAGGGTCAGGTCGTGGTTGAGCAGGGCGGCGTTGATGCCGTACGAGCAGCACAGGTCGAGGACGGTGAGGCCGGGTTCGGCGCGTTCGGCGAGGGTGCGGCGGAAGACGGCCTGGGCGTGGTGGGGTATCTCGTACGACAGCGGCGCCAGCCGGGCGAAGTAGGCGCGCGGGTCGGGGCGGTCGTAGATGTCCTCGAAGCTGGTCATGCCGTGCATCGGTTCCTCCTGCCGTACGGGTCAGCGCTGGCATCCTGTCCCGCCCGGCGCCCCCGGCGGCGGGCGCAACGGGGGCGCATGGGCGCAGGCGGGTCACAGGTGGCCGGAACCGCTCTCCGCGACGGGAGAGGGGGGCGTGCCGGATGCGGCACGCCCCCCTCTTCGTGGCTGGGTGCGGGTCAGAGGCGCTCGGGCGTACGGATGCCGAGGAGGGCCATGCCCTGGTGGAGCGTGCGGGCGGTCAGGTCGATGAGGAAGAGGCGGTTCTCGAGCTGGGCCGGGGTGTCCGCCTTGAGGACCGGGCACTGGTCGTAGAACTTCGTCAGGTGCGACGCCAGCTGGTACAGGTACGCGGCCAGCTTGTGCGGCTCGTACGTGGTCGCCACCTCGGCCAGCGTCTCGGCGAACTGGTCCAGGTGCAGGCCCAGCGCGCGCTCGGCCGGGGCGAGGGCGATGTCCGGGTGGGCGGCCGGCTTGGAGTCGCCGGCCTTGCGGATGATCGACTTGATACGGGCGTACGCGTACTGGAGGTAGACGGACGTGTCGCCGTTGAGCGACACCATCTGGTCCAGGTCGAACTTGTAGTCCCGGGACGCGGACGTGGACAGGTCGGCGTACTTGATCGCGCCGATGCCGACCTGGGCGGCGCGCTCGGCGATCTCGTCCTCGGTCAGGTCCTGGGCCTTCTCGCGGACCACGGCCGCCGCCCGGTCGATCGCCTCGTCCAGCAGGTCGACCAGCCGGACCGTCTCGCCCTCGCGGGTCTTGAACGGCTTGCCGTCCTTGCCGAGGACCGTGCCGAAGGCGAGCTGGACGGCATGCACCTGGTCGCCCAGCCAGCCCGCGCGGCGGGCGGTTTCGAAGACCATCTTGAAGTGCAGCGACTGGCGGGCGTCCACCACGTACACCAGGGTGTCCGCGCCCAGGTTCTGGACGCGGTCGCGGATCGCGGACAGGTCGGTGGCCGCGTAGCCGTAGCCGCCGTTGGACTTCTTGACGATCAGGGGGACCGGGTTGCCGTCCGGGCCCTTGACGTCGTCGAAGAAGACGCACAGGGCGCCCTCGGAGCGGACCGCGACGCCGGACTCCTCCAGCAGGCGGCACGTCTCGTCGAGCATGTCGTTGTAGCCGGACTCGCCGACCACGTCCGGGTCGTTGATCTCCATGTCGAGCTTGTTGAAGACCGAGTAGAAGTAGATCTTCGACTCGTCGACGAACCGCTGCCACAGGGCGAGCGTCTCCTCGTCGCCCGACTGGAGGGCCACCACGCGGTCGCGCGAGCGCGCCTTGAACTCCTCGTCGGAGTCGAAGTGCGCCCGGGCCGCCTTGTAGAGCCGGTTGAGGTTGGACATCGCCTCCTCGCCGGAGACGTCCGCGTCCTTGTGGTCCAGCTCGTGCGGGTGCTCGATCAGGTACTGGATGAGCATGCCGAACTGGGTGCCCCAGTCGCCGATGTGGTGGCGGCGGATCACCTTCTCGCCCGCGAACTCCATGATCTTGACCATGGCGTCGCCGATGACGGCGGAGCGGAGGTGCCCGACGTGCATCTCCTTCGCCACGTTCGGCTGGGCGTAGTCGATGACCGTCGTGCCGGCCTTCTCGGCGTACGGGACGCCGAGGCGCTCGTCGGCGGCGCGGGCGGCGAGGGTGTCGAGGATCGCCTTGTCGGTGAGGGTGATGTTGAGGAAGCCGGGGCCGGAGACCTCGATGTCCTTGAGGACGTCGTTGGCGCCGATGGCCTCGACGACCTTGGTCGCCAGCTCGCGCGGATTGCCCTTGAGCTTCTTCGCCAGGGCCAGGATGCCGTTGGCCTGGAAGTCGGCCCGGTCGCTTCGTCGCAGCAGCGGGTCGGCGGAGCCGGCCTCCGGCAGGGCTGCCGTCAGGGCGTCCGCGAGGCGCTGCCGCACGGTCGAAGCGAGGGAAGGGACCGAGGCCATGAGCTTCCGTTCCTGTCGTGGTGGTGAATGCCTATTCCGGTTGTCAAGTGTCCCATGGGTCCGCAAGCTCTTTGTCGGGGCTTTGCCCGGCCTGTGGACAACCTCGGGGGACGTTGTTCCGTCTGGGAGAATGTCTTACGCCAGCCTTCGAGAATCCCAAGGAATCAAGGACGTGCCGATCGTGGCTCAGAGCAGCACCGAGACCGACTGGGTCTCCCGTTTCGCGGACGAGGTCATCGCCGAATCGGAGCGACGTGCGCCTGGGAAACCGGTCGTCGTCGCCTCCGGCCTGTCCCCGTCGGGCCCGATCCACCTGGGCAACCTCCGCGAGGTCATGACCCCGCACCTGGTCGCCGACGAGATCCGGCGCCGGGGGTACGAGGTCCGCCACCTGATCTCCTGGGACGACTACGACCGGTACCGCAAGGTGCCGCTCGGCATCCCGGGCGTGGACGGCTCGTGGGAGGAGCACATCGGCAAGCCGCTGACCTCGGTCCCCGCCCCGGTCGGCTCCGCGTACCCGAACTGGGCGGAGCACTTCAAGGCCGGGATGATCGAGTCGCTGGCCGAGCTGGGCGTCGAGTACGACGGCATCAGCCAGACCGAGCAGTACACCTCCGGCGCGTACCGCGAGCAGATCCTGCACGCGATGCGGCACCGGGGGACGATCGACGCGATCCTCGACCGGTACCGGACGAAGGACAAGGCGACCGGCAAGCCGAAGAAGCAGCAGCAGAAGCCGGTCGACGAGGCCGAGCTGGTGGCCGAGGAGGGCTCCGGCGCGGCGAGCGAGGACGACGGCTCCGGCGGCGCCGGGGGCTACTTCCCGTACAAGCCCTACTGCGGGCAGTGCGGCAAGGACCTGACCACCGTCACCTCCTACGACGACGAGTCGACGGAGCTGGCCTACAGCTGCGCCTGCGGCTTCTCCGAGACGGTGAAGCTGAGCGAGTTCAACCGGGGCAAGCTGGTCTGGAAGGTCGACTGGCCGATGCGCTGGGCGTACGAAGGGGTCGTCTTCGAGCCGAGCGGTGTCGACCATTCGTCGCCCGGGTCGTCGTTCGTCGTGGGCGGGCAGATCGTGCGCGAGGTCTTCGACGGCGTCCAGCCGATCGGCCCCATGTACGCGTTCGTGGGCATCTCGGGCATGGCGAAGATGTCGTCGTCCAAGGGCGGGGTGCCGACCCCGGCCGACGCGCTGCAGATCATGGAGGCGCCGCTGCTGCGCTGGCTGTACGCGCGCCGCAAGCCCAACCAGGCCTTCAAGATCGCCTTCGACCAGGAGATCCAGCGGCTGTACGACGAGTGGGACAAGCTGGAGGCCAAGGTCGCCGACGGCAGCGTGCTGCCGGCCGACGCCGCCGCCCACTCCCGCGCGGTGCGCACGGCGGCCGGTGAGCTGCCGCGTACGCCGCGCCCGCTGCCGTACCGCACGCTCGCCTCGGTCGTGGACATCACCGCCGGGCACGACGAGCAGACGCTGCGCATCCTCAGCGAGCTGGACCCGGCCAACCCGCTGGCCTCGCTCGACGAGGCGCGGCCGCGGCTGGACCGCGCCCAGAACTGGATCTCCACCCAGGTCCCGGCGGAGCAGCGCACCATCGTCCGCTCCGAGCCGGACACCGAGCTGCTCGGCTCGCTGGACGAGGAGGGGCGCGAGTCGCTGCGGCTGCTGCTGGAGGGCCTGGACAGCCACTGGTCGCTGGACGGGCTGACCACGCTCGTCTACGGCGTGCCGAAGGTGATGGCCGGGCTCGACCCGGAGGCCAAGCCGACGCCGGAGCTGAAGGTCGCCCAGCGCACCTTCTTCGCCCTGCTGTACCGGCTGCTCGTCAGCCGGGACACCGGGCCGCGGCTGCCCACGCTGCTGCTGGCGGTGGGCGCCGACCGGGTGCGCAAGCTGCTCGGCGCGTAGCTTCCGCGGTTTGTGCGGGGGGAGGGCTCTCACCTGGGGGTGAGGGCCCTCCTGGCCTTCTGCATCCTTCGGATGACCCGGCTTTCCGTCCGGCGCAGGACGTTCCGGGGCGCGGGGCACGGGACCGTGGAGCCATGAAGGAGATCGTGGCAGTCATCGGGTGGGTCACCGGCGTCCAGGGCGTGCTGGGCGTCGCCGGGCGGACCTTCGGGGACGGGCCCTGGGGCCTGCTCCACAAATGGTGGGAGATCCCTACGGCCGGGTACGCCGTGATCGCGGTGCTCGGCGCGGTCCTCGCCGTGTACGGGGAGACGGCGAAGGTCCGCGCCAGGCGCTGACCCGTGGCGGGCGGTTACGCGATGTGCTCGGCGGCGAGCTCCGCCTGGTAGCGGTTCTTGAACTCGGGCAGCAGGCGGCGCAGCAGGACCGCGCTGAGCGGGTGGCGGATGCCGTAGCCGTCGGCGAGGTGGATGTCGATGACGTCCACGCTCGGCCAGTCGTTGTTCTCGTCGACGTACTGCTTGAACACCGGGTACGCGAGGCGGCTGAACTCCTCGGCGTCCGGGTCGGCGAGCTCGGCCGTCTCGGCGGGCCCGGAGGTCCCGGCGGGCATCGGCTCCTCGCGGCCGTCGTGGCCGTCGGGGCCCGGCGGGACGCGGACCGGGGTGGGCTCCAGGCCCTCGACGTAGGTGGGGGCGTAGGCGCGCTCGTAGGCGTCCTGGGGCAGCTGGGGGGCGGCGAACCAGGGGCTGACGTGGTTGCCGGGGAGCTGGCCGTCGGGCTGCGGCTCGGGCTGCGGCTCGGACTCGGGCCGGTTTCCGGGCTGGGGTTCCGGCTGGGGCCGGGGCTGGGGGTGGGGCTGCGGGTGGGCGTGGGCTACGGGCTGGTCCCGGTCGTCGGGCGTCCCGTGCTGGTGGGCCTCGCCCTGGGGCAGCTCCAGCTCGGGCACCGCCTTCTCCAGCAGCACCGGGTTCGGCGGCAGCAGCACCGGCTCGATGCCCGCCGCCGCCAGGCCCGCCGGGGCCGTCTCGGCGAGCGGCACCCCGTACTTCGCCAGCCGCAGCGGCATCAGCGCCTCCACCGGGGCCTTGCGGCGCCACGCGCGCCCGAAGCGGGCCTGGAGGCGCGCCTGGTAGATCAGCCGGTCCTGCTCCAGCTTGATGACCTGCTCGTACGAGCGCAGCTCCCACAGCTTCATCCGGCGCCAGAGCCGGAAGGTGGGTACGGGCGAGAGCAGCCACCGGGTGAGGCGTACGCCCTCCATGTGCTTGTCGGCCGTGATGTCGGCGATCCGGCCGATGGCGTGCCGTGCGGCCTCCACCGCGACCACGAACAGGACCGGGATCACCGCGTGCATGCCCACGCCGAGCGGGTCGGGCCAGGACGCCGCGCCGTTGAAGGCGATCGTCGCGGCGGTCAGCAGCCAGGCCGTCTGGCGCAGCAGCGGGAAGGGGATGCGCAGCCAGGTCAGCAGCAGGTCGAGGGCCAGCAGCACACAGATACCGGCGTCGATGCCGATGGGGAAGACGATCGAGAAGTCGCCGAAGCCCTTCTTCTCGGCGAGCTCGCGCACCGCCGCGTACGAGCCGGCGAAACCGATTCCGGCAATGATCACCGCACCGGTGATGACGACGCCGATGAGTATTCGGTGCGTGCGTGTCAGCTGCATCGCGGCCACCCGCGATCCCCTCCCGTTGACGAGTCTGGCGGGCAAAGCCTGGCACACGTGTGCGGAGCCCGGTCCTCGGGGGACGTCCGGGCTCCGCATGTATGTGCCAGGTGGTTGCCGCCTGTTGCGCCTGTTGGGCTACTTGTTGGCCGCCGCGACCGCGGCCACCGCCTCCTTGGAGGCCTTGACCGCGTCCTCCATCAGGTCCGACGGGGTCGGGGTCTTGGCACCGGCGTAGCCCGCGCCGTTGTAGGAGACGGTGATGAGCACGTTCTCCGTACGGGTCACGATCGCCGCGTACTTGAAGTCCTCGTCGGTCTTCTTCAAGCCGTAGCTGATGGCCGTCGCCTCATTGCCGACGCCCGCCGCGGGTGAGGTCTTGACGCTGGTGGCGCCCTCGGTCGCCTTCACCTTGGCGACCTCCTTGGTGTAGTTCTCCTGCGCGCGCTGCTCGGCGCTGCCGAGCGACGGGTCGGAGTCGTACCGGAGGAGGGAGATGTCGAGCCAGCGGTACTGCGAGCCCTTGATGCCGTTGTCGTCCAGGCCGTTCCAGGCGCAGCTGCCGCGGCTGGCGGTGTCGCTGGACTTGCCGGGCGTGCCCTTCTCGTTCTTCACCTCCGGCACCAGGTCCTCGATGGTCTTCCCGGTGATCGCCTTGCAGGCCTCGGGGAGCTGCGTGTACTTCGCGGGCGCGACGGTCGGCTTGGGCTTCACGGCGGCCTGCGGCGAGGAGGCGGTGGACGGCGACTGCGCGTCCGCGTCGCTCTTGCTGTCGGAGTCCGACGAGCAGCCGGCGACGACGAGCATCACCGGTACGGCTGCGCAGGCGAGTATGCGGGTGAGTCGCGGGGCTGATCGGTACATGGTTCCTTCAGTCGCTTGTCGTACGGTCCGGCGGTCCGGACACGGTAGCCCGAGTCGGTACGTCCGCGGGGGCGTCCCGGCGGCGTCACGGGACCGGCCCGGGGTGGCTGGGGAGTGACTACTCCTCGAACCGCTCGGCGAGGTTACGGGCCAGACCCTGGGCCTTTTCCTGCAGTTCCTTGCTGTCCGGCACCTCGGTGACGCGGGCGGGCTGCTCGCCGTACCGGATGGTCACGATGACGTTCGATGTGCGGAACACCACGCTCACGGTGCGGTGCTGGGCGGTCGAACCGGCGCGGGTGAGGACGTCGTCGAGGAACGCCGCGTCGGCGAGGCCGGCCAGCACGCGCGGTTCCAGCCCCTCGGGGGTGCCGGCGCTCCCGGTGGGGGTGGGGTCGGCGGTGGGGGTGGTCGCCTTCGCGGCGGGGCTCGCGGTGGGGCCGGTTGTGGGCGGGGCCTGCTGGGCCGTGCCGGCGGCGGGCGCGGGGGCCTGGGAGGGCAGCCCGGCGGCGGCTTCCTTCTCCGCATAGACCTGCTGGGCGCGGTCGTCGTCACTGACGGTGGGGTCGTAGGACACGACACGCTCGAAGTCGAGGGTCAGCTGGTGGGAGGCGTCCGGGCCGTCGGTCTTCCAGCTGCAGCCGGCGCGGCGGTCGGTGTCGTACGTGGCGGAGGGGGTGCCGCGGTAGACCCGCTCGCGCTGTTCCTCGGGCAGCTGGGCGGCTCCGGGCAGGAGGTCCTTGAGCGTGGAGCGCTGGACGGAGCCGCAGGGCTCCAGGAGCGTGCGGTACTTGCCGGGCTGGACTGCGGTGTCCGCGGGGCCGCCCGCCTTGGAGTCGGTGGTGGCGCCGTCGGGTCCGGAGCCGGCGCTGCACCCGGCGAGGCCGGTGACGCCGACGGTGAGCGCCGCGAGGAGTGCGGCCACACCGGGTACGTACGCCCTTCGCTGCACGGTCCCGGGCTCCTTTCGCTCTGGTGCCGGTCGGTACGGCCGGCGGGAAAACGGGTTGCCGCCCGTCGCCGGTCGATGGACACAATGTGTATCGCACGCGCCGCCGTCGATGCCGGTCCGCCGTCTCTTTCGCGGACCTTGGAGCCGGTTTTTGCGCTTTCAGAATTTTCGGGGGGATTGAGAACTATGTCGTATGTAGAGGTGCCGGGGGCGAAGGTCCCGATCCGGATGTGGACCGATCCTTCGACGGTGGAGGACGGGGCGATGCGGCAGTTGCGCAACACCGCCACCCTGCCGTGGATCAAGGGCCTGGCCGTGATGCCGGACGTGCACTACGGCAAGGGCGCGACGGTCGGGTCGGTGATCGCGATGCACGGGGCGGTCTGCCCGGCGGCGGTCGGGGTGGACATCGGCTGCGGCATGTCGGCGGTGAAGACGTCGCTGACGGCGAACGACCTGCCCGGTGACCTGTCGCGGCTGCGCTCGAAGATCGAGCAGGCCATTCCGGTCGGGCGCGGCATGCACGACGAGATGGTCGATCCCCGCCGGCTGCACGGCTTCCCGGGCGCGGGCTGGGACGACTTCTGGGCGCGGTTCGACGGGGTGGCGGAATCGGTCAAATTCCGTCGGGATCGAGCAGTGAAGCAGATGGGCTCCCTCGGAAGCGGAAACCATTTCGTCGAGTTCTGTCTCGATGAGTCGGGATCGGTCTGGCTGATGCTGCACTCCGGCTCCCGGAACATCGGCAAGGAGCTGGCCGAGCACCACATCGGCGAGGCGCGGAAGCTGCCGCACAACCAGGGCCTGGTCGACCGCGACCTCGCTGTCTTCATCGCGGACACCCCACAGATGGCGGCGTACCGGAACGATCTGTTCTGGGCGCAGGAGTACGCCAAGTACAACCGCGCGATCATGATGGCGCTCTTCCAGGACGTGGTCCGCAAGGAGTTCAAGAAGGCCAGGGTCACCTTCGACCGGGTCATCTCGTGCCACCACAACTACGTGGCGGAGGAGCGGTACGACGGGATGGACCTGCTGGTCACCCGGAAGGGCGCGATCCGCGCGGGCTCCGTCGACTTCGGGATCATCCCGGGCTCGATGGGCACCGGCTCGTACATCGTGAAGGGCCTGGGCAACGAGGCGTCGTTCAACTCGGCCTCGCACGGCGCGGGACGGAAGATGAGCCGCTCCGCCGCCAAGCGGCGCTTCTCGACGCGGGACCTGGAGGAGCAGACGCGGGGCGTGGAGTGCCGTAAGGACTCCGGCGTCGTGGACGAGATCCCGGGTGCGTACAAGCCGATCGAGAAGGTCATCGACCAGCAGCGCGACCTGGTGGAGGTCGTGGCGAAGCTGAAACAGGTGGTGTGCGTGAAGGGCTGAGGCGCGCCCTTCACGTCACGGCCCCGGTCCCGTCACAGCTCGCGGTGGACCTTGGTGTTGGAGGCCTGGGCACGGGGGCGCACCACCAGCAGGTCGATGTTGACGTGGGCGGGGCGGGTGACCGCCCAGGTGATGGTGTCGGCGACGTCGTCGGCGCTGAGGGGGTCGGGGACGCCCGCGTAGACCTTGGCCGCCTTCTCGGTGTCGCCGCGGAAGCGGGTCGTGGCGAACTCGTCGGTCTTGACCAGGCCGGGGGCGATCTCGATGACGCGGACCGGGGTGCCGAGGATTTCCAGGCGGAGGGTCTCGGCCAGGACGCGGGCGCCGTTCTTGGCGGCGACGTATCCGGCGCCGCCCTCGTAGGTGGCGTGGGCGGCGGTGGAGGAGACGACGACCACCGTGCCGGCGCCGCTCGCGGTGAGGGCGGGCAGCAGGGCCTGGGTCATGTGGAGCGTGCCGATCACGTTGACCTCGTACATCCGGCGCCAGTCGGCGGGGTCGCCGGTGGCGACGGGATCCGCGCCGAGGGCGCCGCCCGCGTTGTTGACGAGCACGTCGCAGCGCTCCAGGCCGGCCGCGAAGGCGTCGACGGCCGGGCGGTCGGTGACGTCGAGGGCGTACGCCGTGGCCCGGTGGCCGGCGGCGGTGAGCTCGGCGGCGAGGGCCTCGATACGGTCCTTGCGGCGGGCGGTGAGCACGACGTGGTGGCCCGCCCCGGCGAGCCGGCGTGCCGTGGCGGCGCCGATACCGCTGCTCGCTCCGGTGACGACAGCGACGGGAACGCCGGGGGAGTCGGTGGAGCCGGCGGGGGTGGCGGCGGCGGTCATGGCGGTACTCCTCGCGCGGGTGATCGAACGGCCGGTACGCGGCCAGCATAGGCGGCCGCGAAGATCCCTCCGGAGCGGCGGGGGAGACACATGGCGGCCGGTCATATCGGTATGTTCCGGACATGGTTGCGATGCGCAGGGCTCTGCTGGTGATGTCCGTCGCCGTGGCGACGGTGGCGGGTGTGAGTGTGGGCGTGGGTGGGGCTGCCGAGACGGCCGGTGACGGGATGGCCGGACCCGAGGCGGATGTGGCGCACCACGGCCATGTGACGCTCTGGGACGGGCGGCTCGATGTCGTCCTGCTGAGTGAGAACCGCGGGCCGTCGGGGCTCGACGACACGACCGTGCGGCTGGCCTTCTCGGTCCCGCTCGCCGCCGGTCACGCCCTGCCGGCCGGCTGTGTGTGGGGCGGCGAGCGGGAGGTGCTGTGCTCCACCGGGCCGTTGCGGGTGGACGGTACGCGGCACGAGACGGCGCTGACCCTGCGGACGGCCGGCGTCGCGCCGCAGGAGCTGACGGCTCGGGTGGCCACCGCGTGGAACGGCGGCGCGGTGGACCGGAACCCGGCCGACAACGACCACCGGGTGCTGGTGCTGGCCACGGGGGACCCGTACGTCTTCTGATGCCCGCCGGGCCGTGATCAGAGGGACCAGCCGATTACCGGGAGATCTGCGTTCCCTGGGCCGCTGAGGTGATCTTTCTGTTTCCCGGGCGCTGGAGGCGACACGGACGCCATCGCTCGGTTAGCTGGGGCCGTGCCTTACGAACAGTCAGACCCCCGCCACGCAGTTCGAGAACGTGCCCGGCCGAGAGGCATCCCGGCGCCCGGTGCCGTCGGAGGCAGCGCATGTCGGGATTGACCGCGATCGGCGCGCAGCCGGCCACGTCCGCGTACGCGCTCTTCGACTGGGCCCGCGAGCTCGTGACCCCCGCTCTGCGGGACGCCGTGCGGGCCATGCCCCCGCCCGAGTGCCGCATCGTGGGGTACCACCGCGGCTGGCACGAGGCGGACGGCGGGCCGCCGGCCGCGCCCGTCGGCGAGCGGGGCGGCAAAGCGGTGCGGCCCGCGCTGGCCTTCCTGTCGGCCAGGGCCGTCGGGGGCGCCGCCGAGGCCGCCGTACCCGCGGCCGTCGTGGTGGAGCTGGTCCACGACTTCTCGCTGCTGCACGACGACGTGATCGACGGGGATCCGCTGCGGCGGCACCGTCCCGCCGCCTGGACGGTGTACGGCACTCCGGCCGCCGTGCTGACCGGTGACGCCCTGCTGGTGAACGCCGTCCGGACGCTCGCGGAGTCGTCCGCGCCCCGGACGGAGCCCGCCCTGCGGGAGCTGATCACCGCCCTCGTCGACCTGATGCGGGGGCAGAGCCAGGATGTGGCGTTCGAGAAGGCCACCATGGTCGCGCCCGCCGAGTACCTGTCCATGGCGGAGGGCAAGACGGGGGCGCTCATGGGATGCGCCTGCGCGCTGGGCGGAGTGCTCGCGGGGGCGTCGGAGGACCGGGTGTCCGGGCTGCGTGACTTCGGCCGGTGCCTGGGCGTGGCGTTCCAGTGCGTCGACGATCTGCTGGGCATCTGGGGTTCCAGCGCGCGCAGCGGCAAACCCGTCGGTGCCGATCTCGCGGCCCGCAAGAAATCGCTCCCGGTGGTGGTGGCGCTGGCCGACGAGGGGCCGGTGGGCAGACGGCTGGCCGACCTCTACGCCGGGTCGGCGCCATTGCCGGAGGCCGATGTCGCCCTGGCGGCGCGGCTGATCGAGGAGGCCGGGGGGCGGGAACGGACAGAGCTGGAGGCGAAACGCCAGGTCGCCGCGGCGATGAGGGCCCTGGCGCGGGCCGAGCCCGCCCCGGAGATCTACCGGCAATTGCACGACATCGCGGTGCTGATGACCGGTCGCGACCGCTGATTTCACCGGCCGGACGGCGGTGCGTCAACATGGGAATGCCCTCTTCGTAACCGAGTGCGCCGACGTTACGTTCCTTTTTCCGGGCAGTCGCACCGCCGTGCCGCCACAGCCATATCTATTGATGAAAACAGTGGGTTCTTGCAGCAGAATGATATTCGGATGAGAAGCCGGGAGGCGGTCGGTCCGCCGGCCATCAGCGTGTACGGCCTCCATGTCGCGCGCGGAACCCACACTCTTCTGCAGGACATCAGTTTCACCGTCCCCCGGGGGACGATTGTCGGCCTGCTCGGACCGAGTGGCTGCGGAAAGACGACGCTTCTGCGGTCCGTCGTCGGAATCCAGCCCTGTACGTCGGGACACGTGCAGGTGCTGGGCTGCCCCGCCGGGGCGCCCGCCCTGAGCTCCCGGGTGGGGTACGTCACCCAGGCCCCCTCCGTCTACCCCGACCTCACCGTTCTGGAGAACCTCCGGTACTTCTCCGCCGCCCTGGGGCTGCGGGGCTGGCGGCGGGAGAACGCGGTGGTCCGGGTGGTGAAGGAGGTCGACCTCGCCGAGTACGCCGACAAGCCGGTCGCCCGGCTGTCCGGCGGGCAGTACTCCCGCGTCTCGCTGGCCGTGGCGCTGCTGGGCACCCCCGACCTGCTCGTCATGGACGAACCCACCGTGGGGCTGGACCCGTTGGTGCGCCGCGAGCTGTGGGCGGTGTTCAAGCGCCTCGCGGAGGAAGGAACGACCTTGCTGGTGTCCAGCCACGTCATGGACGAAGCCGACCGCTGCGACCGGCTGCTGCTGATGCGCGCCGGCCGGCTGCTCGCCTCGGCCGGGCGCAACGACCTGCTGCTGCATACCGGCTGCGACAGTGTGGAGGAGGCCTTCATGCATCTGGTGACCTCGGCGGAGGCCGCCGAGACGGGGCGGCGGCGGCCGGGTGCCGAGCCGGTCCGGGAGCCGCTGATCACCGACGTACTCCACGATCCCGACCGGCCCTACTTCGCTTCCGAGTCCCCGTGGTGAGCGGCGCGGCGGGTCCGGGGACGGGGACGGGGCCGCGGCTGGCCGGGCGGCCCTTGCCGTTCACGCCGAGCATCACCGCCGCCACGGCTCACCGGGTGTTGCAGCAGATCTCCCGGGACCGGGGCAGCGCCGCGCTGATGCTGGTCATCCCGTGCATGCTCATGGTGCTGCTGAAGCTGATGTTCCATGACGCGGAGGAGTCGTTCGAGCGTGTCGGCCCCCAGGTCTTCGGCATCTTCCCGGTGATCGTCATGTACCTGGTGGCGTCGGTCTCGACCCTGCGGGAACGCACCTCGGGGACCGCCGAACGGCTGCTGACGCTGCCGGTGCAGCGGCTCGACATCGTGCTGGGCTACAGCCTGGCCTTCGCGTTCCTGGCGATGCTCCAGGCCGTCCTGTCGACGCTGCTGGCGATCGGGCCGCTGGGGCTGGACATCAAGGGGCCGGCCTATCTGCTCATGGTCATCGCCATGCTCGGCGCCCTGCTGGGGCTGGCGCTGGGACTGCTCGTGAGCGCGTTCGCGCGCAATGAGTTCCAGGCGGTGCAGTTCCTGCCGGCCGGGGTGCTGCCGCAGTTCCTGGTGTGCGGGCTGTTCGTGCCGCGCGAGGAGATGCACGGCTCGCTGGACGCGTTGGCGCAGGTCATGCCGATGACGTACGCGGTGCAGGCGGCGACCGAGGCCGCCCGGCACGACGGGGTGACCGGCGTCTTCGTCCGTGACGCGCTGCTGATCCTGCTGTGCGTCATCGGTGTCCTGGTCGCCAGCGCGGCCACGCTCAAGCGCTGACGACAAACGGGTGGGGTACGGCCGGCCGGCCGTACCCCACCCGCTGTGCTGCTGTCGGTGCCGCGGTGGTCGTCAGTAGCGGTCGTAGTCGTCGCGGTCGTCACGGTTCGACGTGCCCCACGCGAACCCAGCGGTGACATGGCCGTTGCGCGGGACCTCGAAGGGCCCGAAGTTCATCGGACGGTCGTGGCCGCGCCTGCCGCCCGGACCGTCGATGTCGACGGCGGGAGACGACGGGGCGGCGAACGCGGAGGGCGCGGCGCCGCCCGCGGCCAGTGTGATCGCTACGACGGAAATCGCCGCGGCACGACGGAAAAACGACATGGCTGGCTCCTCAGGAAAGGATGATCCTCAACGGAAATCACCCTAGCCATTGCTGCTGTACGGCAGCCGCGTATGCCAGGGGAATGGGTCGCTTTTCCCTCGAAGGGGGCTACCGGAGTGACGTCATGACGAACCGGATCAATAGTGGGATCTCCTTTTCTTTCTTTGGTGGTGGGGGTCGGTGGCGGGTGTTCGGTGTGTCTTATTTCGCTCTTCCGTAGGGTGAAACGGTGAAATCTCGCACCTTGTTGGTTGCTGCGCTGGCAGCCGTATGCGCCGTGTTCGGCGGGCCGCCGTGCGCCGCCGAATCCCTTTCGCAGCGGCCCCGGAATTACGAACCCCAGCCGCCACCGCCGTGGCAGTCCTCTCCCGTGCCCGTCTGGCGGCCGCCTTCCTCTCACCCCGGCCCGGACGGCGCCGTGCGCCCGTCCTCGAAGCGGCCGGGTGGGCCTGAGCGGCCGGGTGGGCCTGAGAGGCCGGGTGGCGCGGGGCGGCCCGGGGGGCCCGGTGAGGCCGGCAGGCCGGGTGCGGCGGGGGCGCCGAGCGGGGTGGGGGCGTTGGGGGGCGTACGGGCGGAGGTGGTCCGGCTGGTGAACCAGGAGCGGTCCAGGGCCGGTTGTCCCGCGGTGCGGCAGCACAGCGCCGTGACCAAGGCCGCACAGGGGCACAGCGCCTACATGGCCCGTACGGGAGCCCTTTCCCATACGGGGCACAAGGGCTCCGATCCGGGCAGCCGGCTCACGGCCGCCGGTTACCGCTGGAGCCGGGCCGGGGAGAACATCGTCGCCGGGCCCGAGGACGCCGCAGCGGCCGTGCGGTCGTGGATGAACAGCCCCGAGCACCGTGAGTCCGTCCTGACCTGCCAGTTCCGCCATGCCGGTGTGGGCGTGGGCCGGGGCCCGGACGGGCCCTGGTGGACCCTGCTGTTCGCCGCGCCGCGCTGACCGGGAGCCGTCGTCAGGCCAGGTCCTCGTCCCACCACCAGGCGATGGTGGGCGCGCCGGGGGGCGGAGTGGGGCGGCTGTCGGCCGGTTCCTCCGCCCACTCCAGCGGCGTTTCCTCCATGGCGTCCGGTACCCGCCCCAGGCTCAGGTAGCGCGGCACCCGCAGCCCCCACTCGGCGTTCCCCCGGATGCCGTGGCGGAGCCCTTGCAGATAGTTCGCCAGGGCGGCACCGGCGTGCGGCCGGACCCGGTCGTGCAGGCGCGTGAAGCGGACGAGGACCCGGTCCCTGAGCCGGGTCGCGGCCTCCACCGCCTCGGGCAGCGACATCGACTCGTGGCACATGAGGACGCTGTAGATGTTCTGGTCCGTGTGCCCCCGGGACAACTCCTTGCGCAGTGAGTGCCTGTCGTTGTCCAGCGCGGCCACGAGAATGGCCATCTCCGTCAGCGCCCGCACGGCCGGCCGGTGCAGCTCGTTGTCCGGGACCTCCAGCCCGGTGGCCAGCTCCAGCATGGCGAAGGTCGGCTCGCCGCCGCTGGACAGCAGCCTCATGGCGAGGAACTCGTCCAGCTCCGGCATCCGGCCGGACGCCTGGTTGCCCACCTGCCAGCACACACCCGACAGCCAGGCCCGCTGGGCGTGGGTGAACCGCCGTACCTGTGCCGCCGTACCGAAGGAGCGGAAGCGGGCGAGGATGTCCTGCAGGGCCGGGATGTAGCGCTCGCCCCCGTCCGTGGCCGATGGCGCCTCGGCTGCCCGCTGCACCCGGCCGGCCAGGGCGTTGAACAGCGCCGGACGGGCACTCAACGGCCCGTTGTCGCAGCGGGCGTCGTCGATTCCGAACCCCCAGTAGACCCACAGAGATGTCGCCAGCAGCCGGTCGTCGTCCGCGACGGGCGCGAACCGGGCGAAGAAGTCCGTGCTGTGCGTCGCCACGACCCACGCGCACTCGTCGTCCGTGGCGCACATACCGCTGTCACGGATCCACTCCTCGGCCTGCTTCTCCACCTGACGCGCATGGGGGTGGACCGCCGAGTCCCATGGACAGTGGATGAGCGGCAGATCGGCTTCGGTGAGGGAAAGTCCCATGACACATCCCGGTCGTCGGTGGCGGAGAAGGAGCCCGCACATCGTCCGGCGCCGTTCGGGTACCACAACACGACATATGGGTGTTTCCTTGATAAAACCTCCGAAAAGGGCACCTCCTGTTTGTGCTTGACGCGGGTGCGGGTGCGGGTGCGGGTGTGCGGGTGAGGGGGGCGCGGGTTTCTGGTGCGGGTCAGGCCTTGGCCGCCCAGGCGATGTAGCCGTCGGGGCGGACCAGGACGGTGTCCTGGCGGGTGCTGTTCGCCCAGCTCGCCCGTATGACCCGGCCGGGCACGGGGATTCGGGGCGCCTGGGGGGCGGCGCCTTGCGGGGCGACGAGGACGAACCGGCCCTTGCGGAGCAGTTCGTACAGCCGCCCCTCGGTGAGCGTCAGGTCCGGGGCGCGCCGGCCCACCAGGCGGTGGGCGCCGCGCTCGGCGCGGTAGCTGATGCCGATGCCGCTGACCATGCCCATCGCCTTGGCGGCCGCGGGACGGACCGCGTTCAGGAGACCGGCGCCGAGGGCGCGGGCCATGCGCTCGAGGGGGTTGTGGGCCATGGCGAGGCGGACCAGGGCGCCGCTGCTGCGCAGCACCATCGTGCCGACGGGGTGCCGCTCGGCGTGGTAGCTGTCGAGCAGGGCCTCGGGGTCGGGGGCTTCCCCGCGCAGGACGGATGCGAGCTTCCAGGAGAGGTTCGCGGCGTCCTGGAGGCCGGTGTTCATACCCTGGCCGCCGGCCGGGGAGTGGATGTGCGCCGCGTCCCCGGCGAGGAAGACGCGGCCGGACCGGTAGGCGGGGACCTGGCGCTCGTCGCTGTGGAAGCGGGAGATCCAGCGGGCGTCGTGCATACCGAAGTCCGAGCCGAGAGCGAGCCGGGCGATCTCCCGCACCTCATCGAGGCCGACCGGCTCGCTGTCGGGGACCTGGCGTTGGCGGTTCCAGCCCATGACCCGGTACCAGCCGTCGCCGAAGGGGGCGATGAAGGCGAAGGTGTCCCCGACGCCGTTGACCGTGAGCAGTTCGTCGGGCTCCTCGGCGAGGCGGACGTCGGCGAGCACCATGGAGCGGATGACCGAGCTGCCGGGGAACGGCAGGCCCAGGTCGCGGCGCACGGCGCTGCGGTGGCCGTCGGTGCCGACGAGGTAGCGGGCCCGCAGTGTGCCGGGCGTTCCGTCCGCGCCGGTGACCTCGGCGGTCACCGTGCCGTCGTCCTGGTGCAGGGCGCGCAGCTCCGTGCCGTACCTGAAGTCGACGCCCGCGGCGACGGCGCGGCGCTCCAGCAGTCGCTCGACCTCGTACTGCGGGGTGATGAGCAGGAAGGGGAAGCGGGAGGGGAGGCGGGACAGGTCGAGCGACAGCTTGCGGAAGAACCGCAGCCCGGTGACGGACGTGCCCTTGTGGACCAGCTCGTCCGCCAGGTCCCGGGCGTCGAGCAGTTCCAGGGTGCGGGCGTGGACGCCGAACGCGCGCGTCATGTTGCTGGTCTCGTGCGGTCGGCGCTCGACGACCGTGACGTTCACGCCCGCGGCGGCGAGGTCGCCGGCGAGCAGCAGTCCGGTGGGCCCCGCGCCCACCACGATGACGTCGAACTCCGTGCCGGCCGTGCCGTTCATGGCTGCCTCCTGGGTGCCAACGGTGGATGGGTCAACATCTGTTGGTCAACGCTTGTTGGCAACGGTAGACCCGTCGGCTCTGGCGTGTCAACGGTTGTTGGCCTACAGTTGTTGGCATGACGACTCCCCGTCGCTCCGACACCACCCGCGCCGCCATCCTCGAGGCGGCCCGGGAGCGGTTCGCGGCCGATGGCTACGAGCGCGCCACCATCCGCGCCATCGCCCGCGACGCGGGGATCGACCCGTCGATGGTGATGCGGTACTACGGCAACAAGGAGGGGCTCTTCGCCGCCGCCTCCGAGATCGACCTGCGCCTCCCCCCGCTCGGAGCGCTGCCCGCACAGCACATCGGCGCCGTCCTCGTCACGCACTTCCTCGACCGCTGGGAGCAGGACGACGTGCTGACCGGGGTGCTGCGGGTCGGCGTCACCAACGCCGCGGGCGCCGAGCGCATGCGCGCGGTGTTCAAGGCGCAGCTGGGCCCGATAGCGGCCGGCGTCTGCCCCGACCCGGCCGACGCCCCGCGCCGCGCCGCCCTCGCCGCCTCGCAGATTCTCGGCATGGCACTGGCCCGGTACGTGCTGCGGCTGCCGCCCGCCGTCGACATGTCGCGCGAGGAGGTGATCGCCTGGCTCGGCCCCACGATCCAGCGGTATCTGACCGCCGACCGGCCCTGACCGGCCCTGACAGGTCCGGCCGGACAGGCCTCTAGGCGGCCGCGTCGCCGAATTCGCGCAGCGCGTCCTCGACGATGGCCTCCAGGCGGGAGTGGTGCGCGCCGCGCCAGTACACCCGGCCGCACTCGGTGCACTTCGCGAAGACGTCGTACGTACGCTGCGTGCCCTGCTCCAACTGGTCGCGCACCGCGTCCTTGTCGGCGTCGGCCAGCGGGCCGTTGCAGGCCGTGCACCGCGTCCACGGCGCCAGTGGCGGCGCGAACCGCTCCAGCACGTCCCGCAGTTGGTCCTCCGGCCGGTCGCTGTAGACGTACGCCCCGGCCCACAGCTCGCGGCGCCGCAGCAGCCCCCGGTCGCGCGAGAGCATCACGCGCCGTTCCTTCGCCGACCACGTGGCCAGCGCCGCGTCGCCGATGTCCTCGCTCTCGTACGCCGCGTCGACGCCGAGCAGCCGCAACCGCCGCGCCAGCGTCCCGAGGTGAACGTCCAGCAGGAACCTGAGCGGCGCGCCCGGCACCGGCTGCGGGCGCTCGACGCCGAGCACCTGGACGTGCTCGCCGGCCGCCGGGATGTGCGCGGGCGTGACCGGGCGGCCGTCGACCAGCAGCAGGCCCGCCTCGGTGAGGGGCACGCCGAGCGACTCGACCACATGGCCGAGTGTGGACACCCCGTCGGTGACCACGACGGAACGCCCGGCGCGGCGCGGGGCGGCGACGAAGAGGCCCAGGCCGGGCGCGAAGCTGATGTGGATCTCCGGTCCGTTCACGTCGCCAGCATGCCACCGGGCCCGCCGGGCCAGCCAGATCATTTCGCCGGGTCAGGGCCGCCGGTGGGCGGGCCGCCGGACGGGGCCCGGGCGCCGGGCAGCGCACCGCGATCACCGCACCTCATGGTTTCCCGGACCTGAACCATCAGCGCGAGCCCGGATCGCCCGCCTCCAGGTCCAGCCGCCAGTTGTTGCTCCGCAGCAGGTGCCCCGGCGGGTACTCGAAGTCCCGCTCGCCGAGCAGCTCGAAACCCGCCTTCCGGCACACCGCGTTCGACGGACCGTTGTCCACGGACGGGAACGCGTGCAGATACCGGTGCTTGCGCGCCGCCCGGGCCCGATCCGCCACGGCCACCGTCGCCGCCGTCGCGACGCCCCGCCCCTGGAAGCCGCCCAGAACCGTCCACCCGGTCTCGTACACCCGCGTCCCGTCCCAGGTCTGCTCCCAGAAGCCGATCACGCCCACCGGGACGCCCTCCGGCTCCAGCACGATCCGGAACATCCGCCCGGCCCCCGAGCGGTCCGCGCTCAGGTCCACGTACCGCTGGTGCCGCTTGACCAGCTGTTCCGCCGTCTCCGGCCCTCCCAGGTGGGCCATCAACTCCGGCGCGTTGACCGCCCGCAGCAGGTCGAAGTCCCGCTCCGACCACGCCTCGAGCCGTACCGGCGACGCTCCGCTGCCCATGTGCTCAGGGCCACACCAGGCAGTACGGCTGGTGCCCCGCCTCGTGCAGCCGCACCGAGAAGTCCTGCCACTCGTGCAGCAGCTGGTACACGTTGAACGCGTCCCGAGGCCCGCCGCGGTCCGGGACCGTCGACCAGATGAACGCCGCCGCGCCCACCGACTCCTCGCCGATGCCGCGCAGCGGGTCGACCACCGTCATCGGCAGCTTCACCACCGCGTAGTCGGGGTGCAGCACCACCAGCTCCAGCGGCGGCACCTTGTGCAGCGGCATGCCCTGGATGCCGGTCAGCACCATCGCGGCTATGGTCTCCGGTTTGATCTTGGTGAACATGCCGCCCATACCGAGTTCGTCGCCGCCCAATTCCTCGGGCCGCATCGAGATCGGTACGCGGGCGGCGGTCGCGCCATTGGGCGCGCCGAAGTACTTGTACGTCACCCCCATGCCCCGGCCACCCCCGCTTCCGCCGCCCATCGGCCCCAAGGAGGCTCTGTCCTGCGAGGCTTTGTCCTGCTCGCGCCGGTGCTTCCCCCGCCGGGCAGGCTCGGGTCCCAGGTCGTCGGTCCCCTCGCCCAGTCCGCCACCGCGATGCATATCTCCACCCGACTGCTTTTTAGGTAACACAGCCCCCGCCGCGCAACCCGATCATCGTGACAGTGACCTCCCCCGCGGACGTGCGGTGAAACACCTGTCCGCAAGAACGTCCGGGCCTCTGACACCATGGATTCCGTGAGCATTCCCTATGACGCCCCAGTTTCGCAGACCCGGAGGTCCGGCGCCTCGTCGTAAACAACGTCGCGGGCAGGCGAAGCGTTCAAGGAAGGCCCACTGGTGTCGTCCCGGCCGCCATGCCCGAGCATTGCTGCCGTCAACTCGTTCTCGCAGGTCAGGACCAACGTGCCGTATTCATACGAAGCCCCAGTCTCACAGACGCTTTTCGACCGCGCGTCCCTCGTGACGCCCGGCGGCGTGAACTCTCCCGTACGGGCCTTCCGGGCCGTGGGCGGTACGCCCCGGTTCATGGTGTCCGGTACGGGTCCGTACCTCAACGACGCGGACGGGCGTGAGTACGTCGATCTCGTCTGCTCGTGGGGGCCGATGATCCTCGGCCACGCGCACCCCGAGGTGATCGCTGCCGTCCAGGAGGCGGTGGCCCGTGGCACCTCCTTCGGTACGCCCGGGGAGGGCGAGGTGGCCCTCGCCGAGGAGATCGTGGCCCGGATCGAGCCCGTCGAGCAGGTACGTCTGGTGTCGTCCGGCACCGAGGCGACGATGTCCGCGATCCGCCTCGCCCGCGGCTTCACCGGCCGCGCGAAGGTGATCAAGTTCGCCGGCTGCTACCACGGGCACGTGGACGCGCTGCTGGCCGCCGCCGGCTCGGGCGTCGCCACCTTCGGGCTGCCCGACACGCCCGGCGTCACCGGCGCGCAGGCGGGCGACACGATCGTGCTGCCGTACAACGACCTCGACGCCGTACGCCAGGCCTTCGCCGCGCACCCCGGCGAGATCGCCTGCGTGATCACCGAGGCCTCGCCCGGCAACATGGGCGTGGTCCCGCCGCGCGACGGCTTCAACGCCGGTCTGAAGGAGATCTGCGCCGAGAACGGCGCCCTGTACATCTCCGACGAGGTCATGACCGGCTTCCGTACGTCGAAGGCCGGCTGGTACGGCGTCGACGGCGTCGCGCCCGACCTGATGACCTTCGGCAAGGTCATGGGCGGTGGCTTCCCGGCCGCCGCGTTCGGCGGCCGCGCCGACGTCATGGCCCACCTGGCCCCGGCCGGCCCCGTCTACCAGGCGGGCACCCTGTCCGGGAACCCGGTCGCCACCGCCGCCGGTCTGGCGCAGCTGCGGCTGCTCGACGACGCGGCGTACGAGAAGGTGAACGCCGTCTCGCGCGAGATCCAGGGCCTGGTGACCCAGGCGCTGGCCAAGGAGGGCGTGGCGCACCGCCTCCAGACCGCGAGCAACATGTTCTCCGTCTTCTTCACCGACGCGGAGGTCGTGAACTACGACGACGCGAAGAAGCAGGAGGCGTTCCGCTTCACCGCGTTCTTCCACTCGATGCTGGCGCAGGGTGTCTACCTGCCGCCGTCCGCGTTCGAGTCGTGGTTCGTGTCCACGGCGCACGACGAGCGCGCGGTGGAGCGGATCGCCGCCGCGCTGCCGGCCGCCGCCCGCGCCGCGGCGGAGGCCACCGTATGACCGGCAACGACGAGATCACCGTCGTCCACCTGATGCGCCACGGCGAGGTGCACAACCCGGACGGGATCCTGTACGGGCGCCGGGCGGGCTACCACCTGTCCGAGCTCGGCCGGCAGATGGCCGACCGGGTCGCCGAGCACCTGGCGGGGCGGGACGTCACGTACGTCGCCGCCTCCCCGCTGGAGCGCGCCCAGGAGACCGCCCAGCCGATCGCCAAGTCGCACGGGCTGGACCTCGCCACCGACGAGCGGCTGATCGAGGCGGGCAACGTCTTCGAGGGCAAGACGTTCGGCGTGGGCGACGGCGCGCTGCGCCGGCCGTCGAACTGGCGGCACCTGACCAATCCGTTCCGGCCGTCCTGGGGCGAGCCGTACATCGACCAGGTCGTCCGGATGATGGGCGCGCTGAACGCGGCGCGGGACGCGGCCCGGGGCCATGAGGCGGTGTGCGTCAGCCACCAGCTGCCGATCTGGATCGTCCGGAGCTTCGTCGAGCGGCGGCGGCTGTGGCACGACCCGCGTCGCCGGCAGTGCACGCTCGCGTCCCTCACCACGTTCACCTACCAGGGCGACAAGATCGTCTCGGTCGGCTACAGCGAGCCCGCCCGCGACCTCGTCCCGCCGCACCTGCTGGCCGGTGCCAAGCCGGCGAAGGGCAAGTCCAAAGCCTTCGGCGCCTGACCCCTGCCCCCACCGGGCGCCGCCGCCCCCTCGGGGCCGGCCGGCGCCCCGGGGCGGCGCGCGCCCGCGCGGCCACTTTGCCGTCGGCCCCGGTCCCGGCGGATGGACCTCGTCCCGTCCCAGGCTCGCCCGGGCCGCAGAGCCTGTGCCCGGCGCACGCGCCCGCAGCGCCGGGCGCGGCGCGCGCCCTTCGCGCCCCGCCGCGGTGCCCGCGCCCGCGCGCCGCCACTCCCGGCCTTGGCCCCGCTCGCGGCGACCGGCTCCCTCCCGTCCCGGATTTGGCCCGCCCGCGCGCCCGCGCGCCGCTCGGCCTTCGGCCCCGGCCCTGGCGGATGGACCTCGTCCCGTCCTAGGCTCGCCCAGGCCGCAAAGCCCGTGCCCGCCGCGCCCGTGCCCGCCGCGCCCGTGCCCGCCGCGCCCGTGCCCGCCGCGCCCGTGCCCGCCGCGCTGGGCGCTGGGCGCCGGGCGCGCCCCGCCGCGCGGCCTTCGCGCCCCGCCGTGGCGCCCGCGCGCGGCCACCCGGGCCTTCGGCCCCGTGCCAGCGCCCGGGTCTCATCCGCCCCTTGCCCGGGCCCCGGAGCTCCCGCGTCCGCAGCTCCCGGACCCGTAGAGCGCGGATCCGCAGCCGTCGACCCGGGTGTCGACGGCCAGATCTCGTCACCCCGAGCTTGCCCGAAGCGCCCGAAGCGCGCGTCCGCAACGCCCGCGCCCGCGCGCCCCCCGCCCGCCGCGCCCGCCCGCCGCGCCCGCCGCGCCCGCGCCCGCAACGCCCGCCCCCGCCCCGCCCGCGCACACGCCCGTGTCGTCAAGCTGCGGGTAACGGTCCCGTCACGCAGGGGATTGTGTGGTAATCGGGGGAACCGCCCTCTTCCTTCTGCCCTCTCACACATTGCCGGTTTGGAAGGTATGTCCGGCAACGAGCGAGCGCGGATGGGGACGATATGCGCGGGATCAGTCGAAGGGGCCTGCTGGGAGCCGGAGTTGGCGCCGCGGCCGCGATGGGGGTCGGTGGCTGCGGGTTGGGCGGCGGCTCGGACAAGCCCGGGAGCGGGCCCGGCGAGGGTGGGCAGAAAGGTACGGCCCCCGGCAAGGTAGAGGGGCGTCTCATAGGGGACGGTTCCACGTCCGACACCGGAAAGCAGCCCAACCAGCCCGACAGGCCCGTCCCCCTGGAGCCCGGGCAGACCCCGCCGCAGTTCGTGATCTTCTCCTGGGACGGCGCCGGCGAGGTCGGCAACGGCCTCTTCCCGCGCTTTCTCGAGCTCGCCAAGAACCACGACGCGGGCATGACCTTCTTCCTCTCCGGGCTCTACCTCCTGCCCGAATCGAAGAAGACCCTCTACCGCCCGCCGAACAACCGCCCCGGCGCCTCCGACATCGGTTACCTCACCGACGACCACATCAAGCAGACGCTGACGTACGTCCGCCAGGCCTGGCTCGACGGGCACGAGATAGGCACCCACTTCAACGGCCACTTCTGCGCCGGCTCCGGCTCGGTCGAGAAGTGGACCCCGGCCGACTGGCAGAGCGAAATCGACCAGGCGGTGAAATTCGTCACCGAATGGAAGACCAACAGCGGCTGGACCGACCTCGACCCGCTGCCCTTCGACTACCGCAAGGAACTCGTCGGCGCCCGCACCCCCTGCCTCCTCGGCCAGGACAACCTCCTGCCCACCGCCAAGAAGCTCGGCTGGCGCTACGACGCCAGCTCGCCCGGCGGCCACCAGAAGTGGCCCGTCAAGCGCCAGGGCATCTGGGACCTGCCGCTCCAGCAGATCCCCTTCCCCGGCCGCTCCTTCGAGGTCCTGTCCATGGACTACAACATGCTCGCCAACCAGTCGAAGAACACGACCAAGGGCATGCCGTCGCGCTATCCGGAATGGAAGAAGCAGGCCACCGAGGCCTACCTCGCCGGATTCACCCGCGCCTACGAATCGAATCGCGCGCCCCTCTACATCGGCAACCACTTCGAGCAGTGGAACGGCGGCATCTACATGGACGCCGTCGAAGAAGCCCTCAAGGGCATGGCCGGGAAGAAGGACGTAAGGCTCGTGTCGTTCAAGCAGTTCGTCGACTGGCTGGACGTCCAGGACCCGGGGATCCTCGACAAGCTCCGTACGCTCGAAGTCGGCCAATCGCCGGCGGGCGGCTGGAACACCTTCCTTAAGCCCGCCTGACATCGGGCTTTACGGGCAGGCAGGGGGGCGCGCAAGATCCCCGAAACGTACATGCGAAACTTTTCACATGAGCCTTAGCCGCGCCCCCCGAGGCCTCCTGCTCACCGCCGGCGCCGCCCTTGCGGCCGCGCTCACGCTGGCCGCGTGCAGCGGCGACTCCAACGGCACGTCCGGTGGTGGCGGCAACACCAACTTCGTCACCAACACCGGCGGTATCGACACCGTCGCCAAGGGCGAGCGCACGGCTCCCAACAAGCTCGCGGGCACCACCCTCGACGGCAAGCCCCTCGACGTCGCCGACCTCAAGGGCAAGGTCGTCGTGCTGAACGCCTGGGGCTCCTGGTGCGGCCCCTGCCGGGCCGAGGCGAAGCACTTCACCAAGGTCGCCACCGACCTCAAGTCCGAGGGCGTGGAGTTCGTCGGCATCAACACCCGCGACCCCAACAAGCAGCCCGCCCTCGCCTTCGAGAAGGACTTCGCGGTCCCCTACCCGAGCCTGTACGACCCGGCCGGCGAGCTGATCCTCAACGGCTTCCCCAAGGGCACGCTCAACCCGCAGGGCATCCCCTCCACCGTCGTCCTCGACCGTGACGGAAAGATCGCGGCACGCGCGCTCATGCCGCTCAACGAAACCAAGCTGCGCAAGATGATCGACCCGATCGCGGCCGAGAAGGCCTCGGGGAACTAGCCGATGTACAACGAGACGGTCTCCAGCGGGGCCCTCCTGCTCGCCCTGCCCATCGCGGTGCTCGGCGGGCTGGTCTCCTTCTTCTCGCCCTGCGTCCTGCCGCTCGTGCCCGGCTACCTCAGTTACGTGACCGGCGTCACCGGCACCGACCTGGCCGAGGCCCGGCGGGGCCGGATGGCCGCCGGCGCGGCCCTCTTCGTCCTCGGCTTCTCCGCCGTCTTCGTCTCCGGCGGCGCCCTCTTCGGCTACTTCGGCTGGACCCTCCAGGAACACCGCGAAACGCTCACCACCGTCCTCGGCGTCCTGATGGTCCTGATGGGCGTCTTCTTCCTGGGACTCATGCCGTGGTTCACCCAGCGGGAGTTCCGCTTCCACAAGCGGCCGGTGACCGGGCTGGCCGGTGCGCCGCTGCTGGGTGCCCTGTTCGGCATCGGCTGGACGCCGTGCATCGGCCCGACGCTCGCCTCCGTCCAGGCCCTCGCCGCCAACGAGGCCAGCGCGGGGCGCGGGGCGCTGCTGACCCTCGCGTACTGCCTCGGCCTCGGCCTGCCGTTCGTGCTCGCCGCGGTCGCGTTCCGCAAGGCGCTCGGCGCCTTCTCCTGGGTGAAGCGGCACTATGCGTGGGTGATGCGGATCGGCGGCGGCATGATGATCCTGACCGGGCTGCTGCTGCTCACAGGTGCGTGGGACACCCTCGTACAGCAGGTGCAGGGCTGGTCCAACGGTTTCCAGGTGGGGATCTAGTTCCATGAGCAAGACAGAGACGACGACCGAGCGGGACGAGGCGGCGGCCGGTGCGCAGCTGTCCACCGCACCCAGGGAAGAGGTCGTCCAGGCCGGCGGCCCGGCGCTCGGCGTCATCGGCTGGATCCGCTGGTTCTGGCGCCAGCTGACCTCCATGCGGGTCGCGCTGATCCTGCTCTTCCTGCTGTCGCTCGGCGCGATCCCCGGCTCCCTCATCCCGCAGAACAGCGTCGACGAGCTGAAAGTCCGCTCCTTCAAGGAAGCGCACGAGACGCTGGCGCCGGTCTACGACAAGCTCCAGCTCTTCGACGTCTACAGCTCGGTGTGGTTCTCCGCGATCTACATCCTGCTGTTCGTCTCCCTCATCGGTTGCATCGTCCCGCGCACCTGGCAATTCGTGGGACAGCTGCGAGGCCGCCCGCCGGCCGCTCCCAAGCGCCTGACCCGCCTGCCCGCGTACACCACCTGGCGCACCGAGGCCGCGCCCGAGGAGGTGCGCCGGGCGGCGCTGGCCATGCTCAGGAAGCGGCGCTTCCGGGCCCACACGGCGGGTGACGCCGTCGCGGCCGAGAAGGGGTACCTGCGGGAGGTCGGCAACCTGCTCTTCCACATCGCGCTGATCGTGATGCTGGTGGCCTTCGCCGTGGGCCAGCTCTTCAAGTCCGAGGGCGGCAAGCTGATCGTCGAGGGCGACGGCTTCTCCAACACGCTCACCCAGTACGACGACTTCAAGTCCGGCTCCCTGTTCTCCACCGACGAGCTGGCGCCGTTCACCTTCACCCTGAACCAGTTCACCGGTACGTACGAGACGAGCGGCCCGCAGCGCGGCACCCCCCGCACCTTCGAGGCGGACGTCACGTACTCCAAGGGCGGCGGTGAGAAGAAGCGGAGCGTCATCCGGGTCAACGAGCCGCTGGAGGTCGACGGCTCGAAGGTCTACCTGATCGCCCACGGGTACGCGCCCGTCGTCACCGTCAAGGACGGCAAGGGCAAGGTCGTCTTCCAGGGCGCCGTCCCGCTCCTGCCGATCGACAACAACATCACCTCCACCGGCGTGATCAAGGTGATGGACGGCTACCGCGACAAGAACGGCAAGAAGGACCAGCTGGGCTTCCCGGCCTTCTTCGTGCCGACGTACGCGGGCAAGGGCCAGGGCCAGATGTTCAGCCAGTTCCCCGGGCTGGCCTTCCCCGCGCTCAACCTGAGCGCGTACCGCGGCGACCTGCGCGTCGACAGCGGACTGCCGCAGAACGTGTACCAGCTCGACACCAGCAAGATGAAGCCGTTCAAGGACGCGAACGGCGACATCTTCAAGAAGACGCTGGTACCGGGCGAGACGATGACCCTCCCGGAGGGAGCGGGCTCGATCACCTTCGAGAAGGAGATCAAGGAGTGGGCCAGCTTCCAGATCTCCCAGCAGCCCGGCAACGGCCTCGCCCTCACCGGCGCGATCGTCGCGATCGCCGGGCTGGTCGGCTCGCTGTTCATCCAGCGCCGCCGGGTCTGGATCCGGGCCGTACGGGGGGACGACGGCGTGACCGTCGTCGAGATGGCGGGGCTGGGGCGGAGCGAGTCCGCGAAGCTCCCCGAGGAGCTGGCCGACCTGGCGGTCACGCTCCATTCCGTGGCGCCGACCGCGCCCGAAGCCGATGCCGATGCCGAAGCCGAAGCCGAAGAAGCAGCTGCTGAAGGGGCTGAGAAGTGAATCTCGCCGCCGCGACGAACGAGAGCCTGGCGGAGATGAGCAATGTGCTCATCTACTCCTCCATGGCCGTCTACACCCTGGCCTTCCTCGCGCACATCGCCGAGTGGGTCCTCGGCAGCCGCAGCAAGGTCGGCCGTACGGCGGCGGCCCTGACCGCCCGTCCCGCCGCCGCGCAGGTGCGGGTGGGAGGGCAGCGGGCCGGAGGCACCGCCGTCCTCGACAAGCCGACGGTGGTCACCCGCTCCGCCACCGGTGCGCGTGACGTACCGGACGGGCCCGGCGCGGCCGGCGGGGACGAGAAGGGCGACCTGTACGGGCGTATCGCCGTCTCGCTGACCACCCTCGCCTTCCTCGTCCAGGCGGCCGGCGTGGTCACCCGCGCGCTGTCCGTGCAGCGGGCCCCCTGGGGCAACATGTACGAGTTCTCCACCACCTTCTCCACGGTGGTGGTCGGCGCGTACCTCGGCTTCCTCGTCGCCAAGAAGAACGTCCGCTGGATGGGGCTGCCGCTGGTCACCACCGTCCTGCTGGACCTGGGCATCGCCACGACCTGGCTGTACACCGAGAGCGACCAGCTGGTCCCGGCCCTGCACTCGTACTGGCTGTGGATCCACGTCTCCACGGCGATCTTCTGCGGCGCGGTCTTCTACCTGGGCGCGGTCGCCACGCTGCTCTACCTCTTCCGGGACTCCTACGAGAACAAGCTCGCGGGCGGCGGTACGCCGAACGGCTTCGCCCGCTCCGTGCTGGAGCGGCTGCCGGCGGCCGCGAGCCTGGACAAGTTCGCGTACCGCGTCAACGCGGCGATCTTCCCGCTGTGGACCTTCACGATCATCGCGGGCGCGATCTGGGCCGGTGACGCGTGGGGCCGCTACTGGGGCTGGGACGCCAAGGAGGTCTGGTCGTTCATCACGTGGGTCGCGTACGCCGCGTACCTGCACGCGCGGGCGACGGCCGGCTGGAAGGGCCGCAAGGCCGCGTACGTGGCGCTGATCGCGTTCGCCTGCTGGCTGTTCAACTACTACGGCGTCAACATGTTCGTCAACAGCCTGCACTCGTACGCGGGCGTGTGAGGTAGCGCCCGGCGGGGGAGCGCGCGACGCTGGATACATGGCCGAACAGATCCCTCCCGGCACCAGTACGAGTCACGGCGACACCCACACCGTGCGGTTCGTGGTCCCCCTGGCCCACCCCGAGGAGCGGGTCTGGCTCGCCCTGACCACCCCCGGTGGGCTGCGGGGGTGGCTCGCCGAGGCCGAGGTCCTGCAGGCCCGGCTCGGCGGGGCGGTCACCCTGCGCTGGCTCAACACGAAGCCGGCGACCGTGGTGTCCGGGACGGTCACCGCGTGGGACGTGGAACGGATCGTCGAGTACACGGTCGAGGTGCACGGCCGGATGCGGTTCCACATCGAGCCGGGCGGCCCCCCGGGGTCGACCGTGCTGCGGTTCACCAACGAGTTCCGGGGGACGGACGACCTGCGGCTGGACTGCCTGGCCGGCTGGCACGACCACTTCACCTACCTCGCCGACTTCCTCGACGGCCGCGCGGCGGACTGGGCGGCCTGGTCCCGGGAGCGCTGGCAGGACCTGCGCGACCGGTACGAGGCCCGCGACTTCGGCGCGACGTGACGCCGCGGGCCGGCGGTGCGTTGCCCGCGCGCCCACCCGCGGCCCGGCGTCCCGGACCGGCCCGGCGGCCGCGGCGGTTGCCTAGGGCCGGCGCGGTGGCAGGCAGTCGCTCGTCGGGGGCTTGCCCTCGGGCCAGGCGATCTCCACGAACCGGGGGGCCCCGCGGGTCAGCTCCACCACCGGGACCGCCTTGTTGTGCGGGTTGCCGGAGTTGTCCAGGCAGATCCAGCCACTCGCGCCGTGCACCCGCAGGGGGCCCTGCACCTGGGCCCACTGCTTGCCCACGTCCTCGAACGGGGGCACCGTCCGCCCCTTCGGCGTCGCCATCCGGATGGCCTGGACGGCCGCCGCCATCGCGTCGTACGCGATGATCGCCTGCCCGTCGGTGAGCCCCACCGGCCGCAACGGCGGGCGTGGCGTGGGCTTCGACGCCTTCGGGGACAGCCGCGCGGCCTCCATCGCCTTCTCGAAGTCCGCGTACGCGCCCGTGGTCCCGCCCGTCGCCGGATTCGGCCTGCCCTTCACCGCCCGCCAGGCGTCGGGGTGGGCGAGCGCGGCGTAGCGGACGGTCAGCCCGGAGTCGAGGGACTCCTTCTTGAGCCGCTCGTCCGCTCCCAGGTACGAGCCCTCGTCGCCGGTCAGCACCGTGAAGGTGCGGTGCGCGCAGCCGCGTTCCCCGAGCGCGTTGACGAAGTGGCGCAGCTGGGTGTGGCGCCCGGCGAAGAACACCGTCTCGGCGCGGGAGGCGCAGAGGATGTGCGTGATGTGCGCGAAGGTGTTGGGCGTGGGGTCGGGGTCCTTCGGGTGCTTCGGCGAGGTGAACAGCTGCGGCGGGTGCGGGGACTTGCGCAGCAACTCCGAGAAGGCGTCCTTGAGCGTGTCCGTGTAGTTGTCCCCGGTGCGGGTGTCATGGACGAGGAACGCCTTCTCCGAGTCCACCTTGGCGAAGTTGGCCAGCGCGTCCGCCAGGTCCTTGTTGGTGGGGACGACCCGCGCGAGGCCGGGGAACGGATGGTCGCCGGGGCGGGGGTGGCCGTTGGCGATGTCGTCGGCGGTGATCGTGGTCCCCACGACCGCGATGTCCGCGCGCGTCAGCTCGGTCACGGCCGCTTTGACCGGCGCGCTGCTGGTGGCTATGCCGGAGACCGCGCGCAGGTGGTGCGGGGCGCCGGTCATGCCCGTGAGCTGCTCGACCGCCGTACGCCAGTGGGCGTTGCCGTCGCCGGTGTTGGCCAGCACCAGCCGGATTTTGGGCAGCTTGCCGTTGTCGTCGTGATTGGCCTTGTACTGGCGGGCGAACGAGCCCCGCACCTCGTGGACCACCTTGGTCCGCATCTCGGCGCTCGTGGACGTCAGGGGCAGGAGCACGGCGACCGTCACGTACTGGCCCGCCGTCAGCGTGTCGTTCTCCCGGTCGATGGCGGCGGCGGCCTCCGTCAGCGCCGTGACGCCGAAGTCGTGGCCGTCGCCGGAGACCCCGACGCACTCGTCACTGCCCACCGGGCGCGCGACGCCGGGGGCGCAGGAACGGTCGTCCGGGGCGGTCAGCCGGTCGACGGCGTACACCGCGCCCCAGGCCAGCAGCGCCAGCACCAGCACACTCGTGACGATCTTCTGCCGGGTGGTGTAGAAGACCCGGTAGCGGAGGGGATGGGGCACGTCAGACTCCGTCCTCCCGTCCCGGCGGCACCGTCGGGGCCCGCCAGGCACGGATGTCCCTCGGCCAGTGGGTGGCCGCTTCCCACAGCGGACTGGTGCCGGTCAGATGCCGGCCGGACAGCTGCCGCAGCTCGTGGATCAGCTTGTCGATCACGTCGTCGTCCGGCAGGGCGAGCGGGTCGGTCAGCAGCCACACCGCGTGCAGCAGCCGCCGCAGCCCCAGGTGCAGGGCCGTCGCGTCGGCGTCCAGCCCGTCGGGCAGCGGGCCGCCCGGGTCCTCGCCGAGCGCCACCGCGCGGCGCGGATCGGGGCCGGTGCGACCCTGCTCGCGGGGGTACGGGGCGGTGGCGATGAGCCGCAGCCGGTCCAGCCAGTCCAGGACGTCCGGACCGGGGAACGCCAGCCGCAGCTCGGTCACCGCCTCCTCGGCCCGGCCGAGCGCCAGGTCCTGCCGGAGGCGGTACGGGGTCGGCTCGGGGCCGTGGTGGCGGTGCAGCGTCTCGTGGACGGCGCGCCACGCGGCGTACGCGGGCGCGTCGGCGTCGTGGAACCGCAGCCGGTGCAGCAGCAGGGCCCGCAGCAGCGGGTCCGCCACGAAGTGCCCGCCCGCCTCGGGCCAGCCGTCCGCCCGCAGCGCGTCCCGCACCAGCAGCGCCATGTCGCCCTCCACCGACGCGCCGCGCAGCCGGGTGCGGGCCAGCACGCGGGCCGACTCCTCGTCGTGGGCGGCGGCCAGCACGGCGGCCACGTCCGGGCGCAGCCCGGGCGGCAGCAGCCCGGCGAGCAGGGTGTCCGCGACCGGTACGGCGGCGGTGTCCTCGCGCAGCTCCACCGTCAGGTCCAGCAGCGCACCCGGCGTGAGCCCGCCGCGCCCGGCCGCCGGCACCCTGCCCACCGCCCGCCCGAGCAGCGCCACCGCCAGCGGCCGGCCGCCCGCCAGCCGGTGGACCGCCCGCGACAGGTCGGCCGGGGTGCGCCCCGCCGGGTCGTACCGGTCGAACACGGCCCGGGTGTGCGCCGCGCTCAGCGGCGTCAGCTCCACGGCGAGGATGCCCGACGTGATGTCCGCGCCCCGCTCCCAGCCCGCCGTGTGCGCGACCTCCGGCAGCCGCTTGCGGGTCGCCCGGCGCAGCCCCTCGTGGTCGCGGTCCCGGGACGCGGCGATGACGACGAGCTGGTCGCGGCTCCCGGCGCTGCGGTCCCGCAGGACCGGCTCGACCAGCCGCCGCCCGAGCGGCAGGTGGGCGTTGTCCAGCAGGACGAGCGGGCGGCCGCGCCGGGTCCCGCGCCGGGTGAGGCCCACGTACGCCCGGCGTACGTCCTCCACGAGCGCCCCGACCAGGAAGCCCTCGGCCTCCTCCCGGCGCCGCCCGCCCTGCTCGAAGTCGACGGCCAGCTGGTGCAGCCCCAGCTCGCCCCGGCCGCCCGCGTTGCGGTACGCGCCGTACCAGGCCTTGGACTTGCGCTGGTGGCGGCCGAACACCTCCTCCAGGACGGTCTCCACCGTCGCCTCGGCCAGCAGCCCGGCGAGCGGCGCCGTCGACTCGGCGACCGTCGAGGCCAGCTTGGCCAGCACCTTGGAGACCCACGTACCGGCCGCGCCCTTGGCCTCGTCGACGGTCGCCAGGACCGGGCCGAGACGCTGGAGGTCGCGCCGCGCCCGGTCGTCGTCCTCCTGGGTCCAGCCGGTGACCGCGACCGCCGCGAGGCCCAGCGCGAGGCGCGGGAACTCCACCGGCTTCGCCGAGTGCACCCTCGGCGACAACTGCACGGCCAGCTCCGCGAGCGCGCCCGTCAGCGGATTCCAGCCGGGCCCGTGGTCGAAGGGCGGTTCGATGTGCGCGCAGTCCAGCAGCGCGAGCGGGGTACCGCCCCGGTAGGCGTTGCGGAGCTGCTTGAGCAGCGCGGTCTTGCCCATGCCCCGGCCGCCGGTGAAGACCGTGACGGGCGGATCGTCGCCGTGCTCGTACCCGGCGGGGCTGAAGCTGTACGGGGTGAGTCCGGTCAGCCGGGCGGCCAGACCACGCTCGTCCAGCACCGCCTCGCGGCCGTACAGCTCTCTGTCCACCGCCACCCCCCGTGACTCAGCGTCAAGCTCAGGTTACTTTCGAACCGTTGGCCGCGTGAGGGGTCGGGCGAACCGTCATTCAGTCGTGATGGCGTCCAGTTGCCTGCGCAGGTACGTGTGCGAGTCGGTGCCCCGTACGTCCGTCCCCGGATCGCACTCGTAGAAGTACACCAGCGACATCAGCTCCTCGGACGGTACGTCGGCGGGCGGCGGCAGCACCCGGTGGCGGCCCGAGCGCCAGCGGCCGTCCGTCCAGAAGGCCATCAGGTCCCCGATGTTGACGGTGAAGGCGTCCGGGTCGTACGGGGCGTCCTCCCAGCCGCCCTCGTCCGTGAACACCTGGAGCCCGCCCCGGCCCGCCTGCCGGTCCAGCACCGTCACCGTGCCGAAGTCCGTGTGCGGCCCGATCCGGAACTGGCCCTCCTCCGGCTCCCCGACCACGTCCCGCCCCGGATACCAGTTGATGTTGAAGCCCCAGGTGGGGTGCGTGGTGTGCCGGGTGAAGAAGTCCTCGCGCTCGCCGAGCGCCACGCCCAGCAGCTCCAGCAGCCGGTCGGACAGCTCCCGCATCCGCGCCAGGTACTCCTCCACCAGCGGCCTCAGCCCCGGCACCTCGGCCGGCCAGGTGTTGGGCAGGAACCACTCCGCGTCCACCGCCGGCTCGCCGGTCGGCTCGTGGGACGCGAACGACAGCGACTCCTTCAGGTCCGGCGGGCTCGCCGTCCCCTCCGCGTACGCGTTGGCCTCCGCGCCCGGGCCGAGCCAGCCGCGCCCGCCGACCTTCACGGCGTACGGCTCCTTCACCCGCCTATCCAGGTGGAAGAACCGCCGCGCCTCCTCCCGGATCGCCGCCCGCAGCCCCGGCTCCACCCCGTGCCCGGTCACCAGCAGGAACCCGGCGGTGCGCAGCGCCCGGTCGACGGTCCGCGCGGCCCGGGCACGGGCGGCGGGGTCGCCGGACAGCCAGGGCGACAGGTCGATCACGGGAATGGCCGGTTCACTCATCGCCGATGTCCTCGCTCCAGAGCGCCGGGTGTTCCTCGATGAAGTCGCGCATCATGGCGACACACGCCGTGTCGTCCAGCAGCACGACCTCCACACCGTGCCCGGCCAGCCAGTCGTGGCCGCCGTGGAACGTCTCCGCCTCGCCGATCACCACCCGCGAGATCCCGAACTGCCGCACCAGCCCGCTGCAGTACCAGCAGGGCGACAGCGTGGTCACCATGGTCGTCCCCCGGTACGACCGCTGCCGCCCGGCCGCCCGGAACGCGGCCGTCTCGGCGTGCATGGACGGATCACCGTCCTGTACGCGGCGGTTGCGCCCCCGCCCCAGGAGCGTGCCGTCCGCCCCGTACAGGGCGGCCCCGATGGGGATCCCGCCCTCGGCGAGCCCGGCGCGCGCCTCGGCGACGGCCGTCTCCAGCCACTGCCGTGCCTGCTGCTGAAGGTCCATGACAGCCACTCTTCCCCATCGGCCGCGCCGATGACCCCATCGGCGGGACGCCCCACTGGCTCGTGGACCGGCCGCCTGCGCCATCCGTAGCGTCACCGCCATGAGAAACGAAACCAAGGGCACGGTCGAGCTCACCCTCGCCATGGTGCTGTCCGGCACCCTCGGCATCTTCGTCGTCGAGTCGGGGGCGTCCCCGTTCAACGTCGTCTTCTTCCGCTGCCTCTTCGGGGCCCTGGCGCTGGGCGCGTACGCCCTCGTCCGTGGCTACTTCACCGACCACGGGTTCACCGCGAAGAAGCTCGGCCTCGCCGCGCTCGGCGGCGTGTTCATCGTCTTCAACTGGGCGTTTCTCTTCGAGGCGTACGAGGCGACCTCGATCTCCTTCGCGACCGTCGTCTACCACACCCAGCCCTTCTACGTGGTGCTGCTCGGCGCGGTGCTCCTCCGGGAGCGGCTCACGGCCGCCAAGCTCGGCTGGCTGGTGGTGGCGTTCGCCGGGCTGATCCTGGTCTCCGGCATCCGGCCGGGGGACACCGGCTCGCTCAAGGGGCTCGGGCTGGCGCTGCTGGCCGCCGTGTTCTACGCCATCTCGACCGTCGTCACGAAGCGGGTCACCGGCGTACGGCCGCACCTGGTCGCCCTCGTCCAGGTCCTGGTCGGCATCCCGCTGCTGCTGCCGTTCGCGGACTTCGCCCAGGTCGCCGGCCTGGGCGCGGGCTGGGCGTGGCTCGCCGGACTGGGCCTGATCCACACCGGCCTGATGTACGTCCTGATGTACGCGGCGTACCAGAAGCTGCCCACCGCCAAGATCGCCGTGCTGGCCTTCACCTACCCGGCCGTCGCGATGCTCGCCGACTGGGCGGTGTACGGCCACCACATCGGGCTCGTACAGGCCCTGGGCCTGCCGCTGATCGTGCTGGCGAGCCTGCAGGTCACGCTTGTGTCTGCTCGCGCACGAGCCGCCGTGCCTGCTCCACGAACAGCCGCACCTGCGCCGGAAGCCGCTTCCCGCGCCGCCACGCGAGTTGCGTGAACAGCGTGAACGGCGGCTCCCAGGCCAGCTCCACCAGCGTCCCCGCCGCCAGCTCCCGCGCCACCGTCACGCGCGGGAGCAGCGCCACGCCCAGACCGGCCGCCACCCCGCTCTTCGTCGCCTCGATGGTGCCGAACTCCATGAACGGCGGCGGCGCGCCGGTCCGCTCCCGCAGCTCCTCCTCGAACAGGTCGCGGTACGGGCAGCCCGGCTCCGTCCCGACGAGCTGCACGGCCGCCAGGTCGCCCGTGGACAGGTCCGGCAGGCCGGACAGGGGGTGCGCGGGCGCGGCGACCAGGACCAGCGGCTCGGCCGTGAGCACCTCGCTCTCCAGCCCCGTGTGCTCGGTCTCGCGCTCCATCAGGAACCCGATGTCGTACGTGCCCTGCCGCAGCGCCTGCCGCGTCTCGTCGCCCAGCGTGGGCCGCAGCGACAGCCGCACCTTCGGGTAGCGGTGGTGGAACAGCTCCAGCAGCGCGGGCAGCCGGTAGGACGTCAGCGACTCCATGGTGCCGATGTTGACCGTCCCGGCCGGCTCCTCCGCCGCGGCGACCGCCGCCCTCGCCTCGTCGGCCAGCTCGATCATCTGCCGGGCGTACGGCAGCAGCCGCTCACCCGCCTCCGTCAGCCGGATACGGCTGCCGAGCCGGTCGAACAGCTCGGTGCCGAGCGAGGACTCCAGCGACCGGATCTGGCTGGTCACGCTGGACTGGGCGTACTTCAGCTCGGCGGCGGCCTGCGTGAAGCTGAGGATGCCGGCGACCTTCTCGAAGGTCACCAGGAGCCGTATCTCCACGAGGTCAGGACTTCTCGGGTCCGGTGCCGGGGGCAGTGCCGGGGCCGGTGTCGCCGCCGCCGTCCTGCTGCTCGTCCTCGTCCTCGCCCTCGCCCTTGTCCTTGCCCTTGCCCTTGAGCTCTTCCTCGCGGCGGCGCAGGTCGGCCTCCCAGTCCTTCAGGAGCGACTCGTCCTTCTTGTTGTCCTCACGGATGGACTTCAGGAACTCCGGGTTGTCGTCGGGCGCCACCCACTCCGTGCGGTGGTTGCGGTAGCCCTTCGAAAAGGGGGAGGGCGTGCGACCGCCGGCCGGGGCGTGGCGGAGCTTGCCCGCGGCGAGCCAGACGATCGGGCCGACGATCCAGAACAGCAGGATGATGAAGATCCAGGCCACCTTGGGCAGGTGCCTGGCCTCGTCCTCGGGGGTGTTCAGGCAGTCGATGAACGCGTAGATCGTCAGCGCCAGCGGCAGGATGTACAGCAGTGCCCTGAGCATGTGGGACAGCCCCCTGGAAGCATTGGCGGGCCGCGTTTCGTCAGCCCCGGTGACAAGGCCAGGGTAACCGGTGGCCGATACTGGGCCCCATGGCTTACGACGATCTCCGCTCGCTGCTCAGGGCCCTGGACCGCGAAGGCGACCTCAAGCGCATCAAGGCCGAAGTCGACCCGTATCTGGAGGTCGGGGAGATCGTCGACCGGGTCCAGAAGTCCGGCGGCCCCGCTCTGCTCTTCGAGAACGTACGCGGGTCCTCGATGCCGCTCGCGATGAACGTGTTCGGGACGGACCGCCGGCTGCTGAAGGCGCTGGGCCTGAAGTCGTACGACGAGATCAGCGCGAAGATCGGCGGGCTGCTGAAGCCGGAGCTGCCGCACGGCTTCGTGGGCGTGCGCGAGGCGTTCGGCAAGCTGGGCGCGATGACCCACGTACCGCCGAAGAAGGTCAAGGACGCGCCGGTCCAGGAGGTCGTGCTGCGGGGCGACCAGGTGGACCTGGACCAGCTCCCGGCGCTGTTCACCTGGCCCAAGGACGGCGGGTCGTTCTTCAACCTGGGACTGACCCACACCAAGCACCCCGAGAACGGCATCCGCAACCTCGGGCTGTACCGGCTCCAGCGCCACGACCGGCGCACCATCGGCATGCACTGGCAGATCCACAAGGACAGCCGCAACCACTACCAGGTCGCCGCCCGGCGCGGGGAGCGGCTGCCGGTCGCCATCGCGTTCGGGGCGCCGCCGGCCGTGACGTACGCCTCGACGGCCCCGCTGCCCGAGGACATCGACGAGTACCTGTTCGCGGGCTTCCTGCAGGGCAAGCGGATCGAGATGGTCGACTGCAAGACGGTGCCGCTCCAGGTGCCGGCGCAGGCGGAGGTCGTCCTGGAGGGCTGGCTGGAGCCGGGCGAGATGCTGCCCGAGGGGCCGTTCGGCGACCACACGGGCTTCTACACCCCGCAGGAGCCGTTCCCCGCGCTGACGATCGACTGCGTGACCATGCGGAAGCGCCCGCTGCTCCAGTCGATCGTGGTGGGCCGCCCGCCGACGGAGGACGGCCCGCTGGGCCGGGCGACGGAACGCTTCTTCCTCCCCCTCCTCAAGATCATCGTGCCGGACATCGTGGACTACCACCTGCCGGAGTCGGGTGGCTTCCACAACTGCGCGATCGTCTCGATCGACAAGAAGTACCCGAAGCACGCGCAGAAGGTCATGCACGCCATCTGGGGCGCGCACATGATGTCGCTGACCAAGCTGATCGTGATCGTCGACGCCGACTGCGACGTCCGCAACATGCACGAGGTGTCGTGGCGGGCCCTCGGCAACACCGACTACGCCCGCGACCTCACGGTCGTCGAGGGCCCGGTCGACCACCTGGACCACGCCTCCTACCAGCAGTTCTGGGGCGGCAAGGCAGGCATCGACGCCACGAAGAAGTGGCCCGAGGAGGGCTACACGCGCGACGGCGGCTGGCCCGACATGGTCGAGTCGGACCCGGCGACGGCGGCGCTGGTGGACCGCCGCTGGAAGGAGTACGGCCTGTGAGCCCCGCCCCTGGAGGCCCAGCCCTCTTCATCGGCACCGACACCTCCTACGTCGCCCTGGTGCGCCCCGCGCTCGACCCGGCCGACGACGGCGTCCGGCTGGCCGCCGAGGAGGCGGGCGTCCCGCCGGAGGAGTTCGCCGGTCCCGGAGACATCTGGGCCGTCCTCGTCGAGAACGACGGCGAGGGCGACGGCTTCGAGCTGCCCGGTGTGCGTGACTCCGAACCGGCCGGTTTCGCCGAGCGGCTGCGCGCCGAGCTGGCGGCGGCGGCCGGCCCGTTCACGGTCGACGGCGGCGCCGTGCTGCGCCTGGACGCCCGCCCGGCCGGCCCGGACGCGTACGCCTTCACGGCGCACATCACCCCGCCCGACGACCCCGAGACGGAGCTGACCGTGGAGACGGGCCCGGTGCCGGTCGCCGCGCTGCTGGCCGACCTCGACGCGTTCCTCGGGAGCCTCGCATGACGACGACCACCGCGCCGCGGCCGGCCGGCCGGATCAAGGCCTTCCTGCGGCTGGTGATGATCGAGCACTCGGTCTTCGCGCTGCCTTTCGCGTACATCGCCGCGCTCACCGCGATGTTCCGGACCGACACCACCGTCCACTGGCTGGAGCTGCTGCTGGTCACCGTGGCGATGGTGGGCCTGCGCACCTTCGCGATGGCCTGCAACCGGATCATCGACCGCGAGATCGACGCCCGTAACCCGCGCACGGCGGGGCGCGAGCTGGTCACCGGCGCGGTGTCCGTCCGGTCCGCCTGGACGGGCGCGCTGGTGGCGCTGGCCGTCTTCCTGGGCGCGGCCGCCCTGCTGAACCCGCTGTGCCTGGCGCTCGCGCCGGTCGCGGTCGTCCCGATGGTGGTCTACCCGTACGGCAAGCGGTTCACGAACTTCCCGCACGCCATCCTGGGCCTCGCCCAGGCCATGGGCCCGGTCGGCGCGTGGATCGCGGTCACCGGGGCGTGGTCGTGGGAGGCGGTGATCCTGGGCCTCGCCGTGGGCGTCTGGATCGGCGGCTTCGACCTGATCTTCGCCTGCCAGGACGTCCAGGCCGACCGCGCCCACGGCGTGAAGTCCGTCCCCGCCCGCTTCGGCATCCCGGCGGCCCTGTACGGGGCCCGGGGCGCCCATGCGGTGACCACCGCGCTGCTGGTCTGGTACGCCCTGGCCACCGGCGCGGGCCCGTTCTTCTGGGCGGGCCTGCTGATCGTCGCGGTCGCGTTCCTCTACGAGCACACCATCGTGCGCCCGCACGACCTGTCGCGGTTGAACCGGGCGTTCTTCACGGTCAACGGCTTCATCGGGATTGCCCTGTTCGTGTGCGCGCTGGCCGACCTCCTGGTGCGTGGGCTCACGGTGTAACCCGATCGTGTGATCGACGTGGGCGTTCGCCGTGCGGCACGCTCTCCCCGTCGGCTCCCCGCCCGGTGCGGGGACGGAACGGAGGAGGCGGGCAGTGACCGATACCGGAGGCAGCCCACTCCGCTCCCGGCTGAGCCGGTTCGAAGACGTCTTCCCCGGGCACCGCACCGAGCTCGTACCCGCCCGACCTCGTCGGACTGGCCATCGAGGTCGTCTCGCCGAGCAGCGTGCGCAACGACTACGAGGTCAAGGACCGCGCGTACGCGCGGCGCGGTATCCCGCACTACCTGATCTTCGACCCGTACAAGGCGCACTGCCTGACGCTGTGGAACCCGGGTCCCGACGGCTATCGCGGGCGGGACGTGATCCCGTACGGCGACACGGTGACCGTGGAGTCCGGCCTCGGCAAGCTCACCGTCGACACCACCGACCTGCCCGTGGACCCCGGCGTCAGCCGGCCGTGACCCCGGCCGCCGCACCGCGCGGACGGCGGCGGCGGAAGACGAAGGCCGCTGCCACGCCCGCCAGCAGGCCGAACAGGTGGCCCTGCCAGCTGACGCCCGACTGGGTGGGCGATATGCCCAGCAGGATGGTGCTGCCCCAGACGGCGCCGATCAGCAGGCCCACCACGATGTCCATCGGCTTGCGGTCCACGAAGCCGCGCACCAGCAGGTAGCCGAAGAGGCCGAAGATCAGGCCCGACGCGCCCGCCGTGACGCTGTACGCGGGGGACACCAGCCACACCCCCAGGCCGTCCACGATCACGATCAGCGCGGCGACGGCCAGGAAGCGCCGGATGCCGCCGAGTGCGGCGAGGAAGCCGAACACCAGCAGCGGGACGCTGTTCGCCGCCACGTGGCCGAATCCGAAGTGCAGGAACGCGGCCGGGACGAGGTCGCGCAGCTCGACGACCTCGCGCGGTGAGATGCCGTACGCGTCGAGGGCGTGGCCGCTCGCCAGGTCGACGGCCTCCAGCAGCCACAGCAGGGCCACCCACCCGAGCATCAGCACGGCGGCGGCCTTCACCCGGTCGGCGCCGGTCCGGCCGGTGACCTCGCCCCTTGTCGTCCCTGCCATGGCGGCCCCCTGTGGTGATGCACGTCGGTGAGCGCGCCGGTGAGCGCGTCCGTGAGCGCGTCCGTGAGCGCGTCTCCCGCGGAAACGTCCGGGGCGCCCCGCTCGGTTCCGTACCGGCCGGTTCCGTACCGGTCCGGCCGGATAGGCTCAGCGGCGTGGAGCCGGTAGAAGTGCAGCGTCGCCCGTGGGTCGTCGGGGTGTCGGGGGCGTCAGGGACCCCGTACGCCGCCGCCGTGCTGCGCGGGCTGCTCGCTGCCGGGGAGAGCGTCGACCTGGTGGTGTCCCGGGCGTCGCGGCTGACGCTGCTGGACGAGACCGGGATCGCGTTCCGGGACGCGCACTGGCGCGAGGACCTGACGGAGTGGCTGTCGCGGGGCGCGGACGGCAAGCCGGGGGCGTTCCCCGTGGACGTGTCTGACGTACGGCACTGGGCGGCGGGCGACCTCGCGGCCGGGCCGTCGTCCGGTTCGTACCCCGTCAAGGGGATGCTGATCGTGCCCGCTTCCACCGCGTGCGTGGCGGGGGTGGCGCTCGGCCTGTCCAAGGACCTGTTGCAGCGGGCGGCGAGCGTGACGCTGAAGGAGCGGCGCACGCTGGTGGTCGCGGTGCGGGAGACCCCGCTGAACGGCCAGACGCTCAAGCACCTGGTGGCCCTGGACGAGGCGGGCGCGGTGGTGCTGCCCGCCTCCCCGGCGTTCTACGCGGGCGCGACGCACATCCAGGACCTGGTGGACTTCGTCGCGGGGCGCGTGCTGGACGCGGCGGGGGTGCCGCACCAGCTGTACCGCCGCTGGAGGGGCGAACTGGGTGGTGCTTCCCGTGGGGACTAGCGCGTCCCGGCCGTGCCGGTCGTGTACAGGATGAGGATCGTCTCCTGACGGACCCGTGTGTGCCTTTGTTTTTACAATCAAACGTGCTGTGTTGCTGAACAATGGAAGGCTTCAGGTATATGGACGCCGTGGATAGGCAGCTCATCCAGGCCCTTCGTGAGAACGGCAGGGCCTCGTACGCCGAGCTCGGCCGGCTCGTCGGGCTCTCCGGGCCCTCCGTCACCGACCGGATCAACCGCCTGGAGGCGGCGGGCGTCATCACCGGCTACCGCGCCACGGTGGACTCCGCCTCCCTCGGCCTGGGCGTCACGGCGCTGATCGGCATCTCCCTCTCCGACGCCGCCGACCACGAGGACGTGGCGCGCCGGCTGCGGGACCTGGCCGAGATCGAGGACTGCTGGTTCATCGCCGGTGACGACTCGTTCATGCTCAAGGTGCGGGCGAGCGACGTGGACGGCCTGGAGAAGACCATCCGCCGGCTGTCGGGGACGAAGGGCGTGTCCCGTACGCGTACGACGATCGTGCTGTCGACGAAGTGGGAGAACCGGGTCGGCGACTTGCCGGAGGAAGGCTAGGCGTACGGTGGTGGAGCCCGATTGACACACGTATGGGAGGCGGCCTGATGGACGCGGGGCTCAAGCGCGAGCTGGAGGAGAAGGTCCGGTCCGGGGAGCGGCTGACCCGCGAGGACGGCATCGCCCTCTACGAGTCGGACGACCTGGCGTGGCTCGGCGGCCTCGCCCATGAGGTGCGTACGCGCAAGAACGGCGACGTCGTGCACTTCAACGTCAACCGGCACCTCAACATGACGAACGTGTGCACGGCGTCGTGCGCCTACTGCTCGTTCCAGCGCAAGCCGGGCGAGAAGGACGCGTACACCATGCGCATCGAGGAGGCCGTCCGCCTCGCCAAGGCGATGGAGAACGAGAACCTCACCGAGCTGCACATCGTCAACGGGCTCCACCCCAACCTGCCGTGGCGCTACTACCCCCGCTCGCTCAGCGAGCTGAAGAAGGCGCTGCCGAACGTCTCGCTGAAGGCCTTCACGGCGACCGAGATCCACCACTTCGAGACGATCTCCGGGCTGTCCGCCTCCGAGATCCTCGACGAGCTGATCGAGGCGGGTCTCGAATCGCTGACCGGCGGCGGCGCGGAGATCTTCGACTGGGAGGTCCGCCAGCACATCGTGGACCACCGCACCCACTGGGAGGACTGGTCCCGCATCCACCGCCTCGCGCACGAGAAGGGTCTGAAGACCCCGTGCACGATGCTGTACGGGCACATCGAGGAGCCCCGCCACCGGGTGGACCACGTGCTGCGGCTGCGTGAGCTGCAGGACGAGACCGGCGGCTTCCAGGTCTTCATCCCGCTGCGCTACCAGCACGACTTCGTGGACATGAAGGACGGCAAGATCCGCAACCGCCTCCAGGCGCGGACGACCATGGCGACGGGCGCCGAGGCGCTGAAGACCTTCGCGGTCTCGCGGCTGCTGTTCGACAACGTCCAGCACGTCAAGGTCTTCTGGGTCATGCACGGCGTGCAGACGGCGCAGCTGGCGCTCCAGCACGGCGCGGACGACATGGACGGCTCGGTCGTCGAGTACAAGATCACGCACGACGCGGACAACTACGGCACGCCCAACAAGCTGGGCCGTGAGGACCTGCTGGAGCTGATCCGGGACGCCGGCTTCCGCCCGGTGGAGCGCAACACCCGGTACGAGATCATCCGCGAGTACCCGGGCCCGGACCCGGACCGCCGCGAGTCGCCGCAGCCCATGCGGGTGTGACCCCCGTCGTGGGCACCAAGGTGTGGCCCCTCCCCGTACAGGTCTGACCTGCCGCCCCGAGGGTACCCGGGGCGCATGGCCAGTCGTACGAGGACCGCCCCCGAGGACGCCTACACCGCCGAGCCCTTCGTGCCCGAGGGCGCCGGGATCGAGGCGCTGCGCGAGGCGGCCGCCGGGTGCCGGGGCTGCCCGCTGCACCGGGACGCGACCCAGACCGTGTTCGGCGCCGGGAACGTCCACGGGCGCGTCCTGCTCGTGGGGGAGCAGCCGGGCGACCAGGAGGACCGGCAGGGCGCGCCGTTCGTCGGCCCGGCCGGCAAGCTCCTGGACCGGGCGCTCGCCGAGGCCGGGATCGAGCCGGGTGACACGTACACCACCAACGCCGTCAAGCACTTCAAGTTCGAGGTCGTCCCCGAACGCGGCAAGCGCCGTATCCACAAGGCGCCCAGCCTCCGCGAGATGACCGCCTGCCGGCCGTGGCTGGAGGCCGAGCTGCGGCTCGTCGACCCCGAGCTGATCGTGGCCCTCGGCGCGACCGCCGGGAAGGCGCTGCTCGGCTCCTCCTTCCGGGTCACCAAGCAGCGCGGCATGCTCCTGCCGTTCCCCGGCCACGAGGAGCTCGGCGAGTGCCTGCTCGCGACCATCCACCCCTCCGCCGTACTGCGCGCCGACGACCGCGAGGCGGTGTACGAGGGGCTGGTGTCCGACCTGCGGATAGCCGCCCGGGCCCTGCGCTGAGCCGTTTATCGTCGAATGCATGCCGTTGAACTTCGAACTGGACCCGCGGATCGACCCCGCCCTCCGTGACGGCGTCCTCACGCTGTGGACGGACGTCTCCAACGCGGGTGGTTCCGTCGGCTTCGTTCCGCCCGTCACGCCGGACGACATACGCCCGGAGTGGGTCAAGCACCTCACCGCCATCACCGAGGGCCGCACCCGCCTGCTCGTCGGCCGCGACGAGGACGGCGCCGTCGCCGCCACGGCGTTCATCACGTACAACACGCACCGCCTGATGCGGCACTGGGTGTGGCTCTACACCGTGATGGTCCACCCCCGCCACCACGGCAAGGGGTACGGGCGCGACCTCATGGCCGCGACGGAGGCGGCGGTACGCGGCCTCGGCGGCATCGAGGCGATCCGGCTCACCTGCCGCGGCGGCACCGGCGTCGACCGGTTCTACGCCTCGTGCGGCTACAAGGAGGTCGGGCGCATCCCGGACGCGATCCGCGTCGCGGACGGCGACGACCGCGACGACATCGTCATGCTGCTCCCCCTGAACTGATCAATTCGCCACGTGCTTCACTAGTCAGGCAGGAACGCCGTACCAAGGAACACGAAGGAAGAAGGCCACGCCGTGTCCGCTGCTGCCCGCACGAGCGCCACGATCCGGTACACCCTGATGCGTCTGGGCATCTTCGCCGGCTGCTTCCTCGCCCTGTGGGGTCTGGTGTACGTGGGTGTGCTGCCGCGCGGCCTCGGGGACTCCAACCTCCTGTGGGTGCTGCTCCTGTCGATCGTGATCTCGGCGCCCCTCAGCTTCGTCCTGCTGCGCAAGCAGCGTGACGCGATGTCCGCGCAGATCGTCGAGAAGGTCGACAGCGCGAAGGCCCGCCTGGAGGCCAACCGGACCCGTGAGGACAGCGTCGCCCAGTGAGGTAGCTCACGCCCTCCGCTCGTATCGCGCACCCCCGTGCCGAAGCCGCGCTTCGTACGGGGGTGTTGGCGTTCCGGGCGGCACCCGCACCCCAAAGAAGAGCTTTGAGGTTCTCAAAGTTCAAGTGTTAACGTGTTCGGCGTGACGACAGCAGTGCGCCCCCAAGCCGACGCCATGAGCACCCCGCTCGTGGCGCGCCTGCACGTCGACCTCTGCCGCTGTATGTCCGCGGTCTGTTGCCGCGAAGTCTGACCCGGCATCATGCAGCGGCGCCGCCGGAAGGCGCGAGCGCCGCACCCTCGTCCCCGTATTCCCCGATACGTACCACTGGAGTGTGTCCGTGTCCGCGTCCGCGAGCACCGCGAACCCCGATACCCAGCCCACCCGCCGCCGCATACCGAAGGTGCCCTTCTGGGCCCAGATCGTCGCCGGTCTCGTCCTCGGTGTCGTCCTCGGCTGGATCACCCGCAGCTATGACGTGCAGTGGCTGCACACCACCCTCGACCAGGTCGGGCACATCTTCGTCCAGCTGCTGAAGCTGGCCGTCGCGCCGCTCGTCTTCTTCGCCATCCTGGTGTCCATCACCAACCTGCGGAAGGTCAACAACGCCGCCAGGCTGGCCGCCCGCACCCTGCTCTGGTTCATGATCACGTCGCTGATCGCCGTGGCCATCGGCCTGGCGATCGGCCTGCTCACCGACCCGGGCGCCGGCACCGGCCTCACCCCGAAGGACGGCCAGAAGCCCGAGAACGCCGGCTCCTGGCTCGACTTCCTCACCGGGATCATCCCGACGGACGTCATCACGCCGTTCACCGAGCTGAACGTCCTGCAGATCGTCTTCATGGCCGCCGTCGCCGGTATCGCCGCCCTGAAGCTCGGCGACAAGGCCCAGCCGATCCTCACCCTCAGCGAGGCGGTCCTGGAGCTGCTCCAGAAGGCCCTGTGGTGGGTCATCCGCCTCGCCCCCATCGGCACCGTCGGCCTCATCGGCTACGCCATCGCCGACTACGGCTGGGACCTCATCGGCAAGTACGCCACCTTCACCGCCGACGTCTACATCGGCTGCGCGCTGGTCCTGTTCGGCGTCTACCCGCTGCTCCTGGCGACCGTTGCCAAGGTCAACCCGGTCCAGTTCTTCAAGGGCGCCTGGCCCGCCATCCAGCTGGCCTTCGTCTCCCGCTCCTCCGTCGGCACCATGCCGGTCACGGTCAAGGTCACCGAGCGCCTCGGTGTGCCGAAGGAGTACACCTCCTTCGCCGTCCCGTTCGGCGCCACGACCAAGATGGACGGCTGCGCCGCGATCTACCCGGCGCTCGCCGCGATCTTCATCGCGCAGATCTTCGACGTCCAGCTGGGCATCCAGGACTACCTGATGATCGCCTTCGTCTCGGTCGTCGGCTCCGCTGCCACGGCCGGTCTGACGGGTGCCACGGTCATGCTGACCCTGACCCTCTCCGCCCTGGGCCTCCCGCTGGAGGGCGTGGGCCTGCTGATGGCGATCGACCCGATCCTGGACATGATGCGCACGGCCACGAACGTCGCCGGCCAGGCGCTCGTCCCGGTCGTGGTCGCCGCCCGCGAGAAGATCCTCGACCTCGACGCGTACAACTCCGCCTCGGCGTCCCCGGTGGACGACGACCACGAGGTGCGCGAGGCCGAGCAGAAGGTGACCGTGCCGGTCACCGCCTGACGCCACGTCATCCGGCAGTGCCCCCGGTCCGACGACCGGGGGCGCTTCGCCGGTGTCAGAGGCCGGCGGTCTGGACGAGGCGGTTCGGGGAGGACGGGCTCACTACGAGGATGCCGTCGACCGACCGGTCGGTGAGCCAGCGGTAGACCTGCGCCGGCGTCGCCGAGGCATGGCGGGACTTGAGGAGGGTCGCCACGCCCGCGACGTGGGGGCTGGCCATGGAGGTGCCGTTCAGGGCGACGCTGCCGCCGCCGAGCCTGGCCGACACGATGTCGGCGCCGGGGGCGTACATGTCCAGGCACGGGCCGTGGTTGGAGAAGTTGGTCTGCAGGTCATGCTGGTTGGTCGCCCCGACGGTGAGGACCCGTGCCGCGCTCGCGGGGGAGACGTTGCACGCGTCGATCGCGTCGTTTCCGGCGGCGATCACCGGCAGGACGCCGCTGTCCGACAGCGCGGTGGCGGCCTGGTTGACGGCGTCGCTCCGCGGGCCGCCGAGGGAGCCGTTGAGGACCGCGGGCTGCTGGGCGTTCCTCGCCACCCAGTCGAACCCGGCGATGATCCCGGAGTACGCGCCCTTGCCGTCACAGCCGAGGACACGGACGCTCACCAGCCTCGACGCCCGGGCGACGCCATAGGTGGCCCCGCCGACGGTGCCCGCGACGTGCGTGCCGTGACCGTTGCAGTCCTGACCGTTCCTGCCGTCGCCCATCGCGTCGAAGCCGGGCACCGCGCGGCCGCCGAACTCGGTGTGCCCGTAGTCGATGCCGCTGTCGAGGATGTACGCCGTGGCTCCCGCGCCGGTGCTGTAGACGTTGAACTGCCCGTTCAGCGGGAGGTACGGCTGGTCGATGCGGTCCAGGCCCCAACTGGCGGCGACCGCGTGGGGAGCGGCCACGGGGCCGACGGTGACGACCGCGTCCTGCTCGACGGCCTGGACGTCCGGCAGGCCGCGTACGGCGGCCAGTTGGGAGGCGTCCAGCTTGGCCGCGAAGCCGCGCAGCACACTCGTGTACTCGTGGAGCGGGGTGATGCCGAGCCGCTGGGCGACCTTCGCCGAGGCGGTGCCGGGCTTCAGGGTGACGATGTACTGGTCCGGGACGGGCGCCGCGGTGGTGCGCAGCGGGGCGGGGTCGTCGTCGGCCGCGGTGGCGGTGGTCGGGGCGGCGGCGAGGGGGAGCAGCAGGAGCAGCGCGACGCACGCGCGGCGGGCGGACAGCCTCATTCAGTACTCCGTTCGGGAGCTTCTGACAAAGAGCGACGCCTGTAGCGAAGCAGCCCGCGCGCCATCCGGAATATCACCTACTGGAGTGACATGACTACTTTCGGTGGCGAACGGCGCATCTGGCCCCTGTCATGTGCGCGGCACGCGCCCCTGTGACGGGCCGTAGGCTTACCGATCACCGAGGAGTAGGAGGGCGGGTGTCGTGACGGGTGCGAAGGCCAAGCGCATGCCGCGGGCCGTGCGCGAGCAGCAGATGCTGGACGCGGCCGTGCGGACGTTCGGGCAGCGCGGATACCGGGCGGCGTCGATGGACGAGATCGCCGAACTGGCCGGTGTGTCGAAGCCGTTGGTCTACCTGTACCTGAACTCCAAGGAGGAGCTCTTCACCGCCTGCATCCGCCGCGAGGCCGCCGCCCTCATCGCCGCCGTGCGCGACGCGGTGCAGCGGGACGCCTCCGGGCCCGGCATGCCGGCCGACCGGCAACTGTGGGCGGGGCTCACCGCGTTCTTCACGCACACCGCCGAGAACCCCGACGGCTGGGCGGTGCTCCACCAGCAGGCGCGTACGCACGGCGAGCCGTTCGCCGCGGAAGCAGCCGCCATGCGGAACGAGATCGCCGCGTTCGTCACCGGCCTGCTAGGTGCGGCGGCCCGGGACGCGCACCAGGACCCCGCCTTCGGCGACCGGGACGTGTCCGGGCTCGCCCAGGCACTGGTCGGCGCGGCCGAGTCGCTGGCGCAGTGGGCGAACGAGACGCCCGGGGTGTCCGCCAAGGAGGCGGCCGCGACCCTGATGAACTTCGCCTGGACGGGCCTGGGCCACCTCATGGACGGGCAGCGCTGGTCACCCTCCCGGTGAGGTGGACCGTGCCGCCGGTGCGCAGCTGGAACGCCGCCCCTTCGGCGGCGTACGTGACGGTGGCGGGCAGCGGCACGGGCGCCCTGAACTCCGTACGGACGTGGACCGCGGGCGGCAGGTCCTGTTCGGCCACGCAGCGGGCGAACGTCCACATCCCGTGGGCGATGGCCCGGGGGAAGCCGAAGGCGCGGGCGGTGAGCGGGTGCAGGTGGATCGGGTTGCGGTCGCCGGAGACGGCGCCGTAGCGGCGGCCCAGGCCGGGGGCGAGGTGCCATGCGGCGCGGGCGGGGAGGGGGCGCGGCGGGGATTCCTTCCGGCTCGTGCCGGCCGTCCGGTGCCGGGCCAGGTAGCCGCTGCGGGACTCCCAGACCGGCTCGCCCGCCACCCGCGCCTCCGTGACGACGGTCGCCTCCGTGCCGCGCCGGTGCGGGGCCAGGGCGGCGACGTGCACGGTCAGGTCCAGGCGCTCGGCCGGGAGCAGGGCGCGGTGCCGGGTGACCTCGATCCAGGTGTGGACCAGCCCGAGGAGCGGCAGCGGGAAGTCCCGCGCGGCCATCAGCCGCATGGCGAGCGGAAAGGCCAGGACGTGCGGGTACGGCAGCGGAACCGGGCCCGACTCGGCGAACCCGCACACGCGCGCGTACGCCCCGAGGCGTGCCGGATCGATCCGTACGTCCGCTTCGACGAGCCGCCGGCCGGGCGCGACCGCGCCGGGCCCGGGCCGCTTGAACGGTGAGCGGAGGGCGCCGAGAGCGAGGGTCAGGGGAAGGTTCATGGCCCTCACGCGCCCAGCAGCGACTGGCCGCACACCCGCACCACCTGGCCGTTGACCGGGCGGGAGGCGGGGCTCGCCAGCCAGGCCGTGGTCTCGGCGACGTCCGCCGGGAGGCCGCCCTGCGACAGGGAGTTCATCCTCCGGCCCGCCTCGCGGATCAGGAACGGCACCGCGCCCGTCATACGGGTCTCGATGAAGCCGGGCGCCACCGCGTTGACCGTGACGCCGTGGTCCGCCGCCGCGCGGGGCGCCAGGGAGCGGACCAGGCCGATGATCCCGGCCTTGCTCGCCGCGTAGTTGGTCTGGCCGGTGTTGCCCGCGATCCCCGCGATGGACGCCGTCGCGACGATCGCCCCGCCCCGGCGTACGGCACCCGCCTTGAGCAGGGCGTCGGTCGTGTCCAGCACGGCCGTGAGGTTGACGGCGACGACGGAACTCCAGCGCTCGGCGGGCATGTTGGCGAGACGCCGGTCCCGCGTGATGCCCGCGTTGTGGATCAGGGCGTCCAGCCCGCCCGGTGCGGCCGCCGCGATGCGGTCCGCCGCGTCCGGGGCGGTGATGTCGAGGGGGAGGGCGGTGGCGCCGCCGATCCGGTCGGCGGTACGGACCAGGTCGGCCCGCGCCCCCGGCACGTCCAGGCACACCACCCGCGCCCCGTCGCGGGCCAGCGTCTGCGCGACGGCCGCGCCGATGCCGCGCGCGGCGCCGGTGACGAGGGCGGTACGGCCGGCGAGGGGCCGCGCCCAGTCGTCCGGGGCGTCATACGGTACGTCGGCGACGTCGACCGCCTGGCCGTCCACGTACGCCGACGCGGGCGACAACAGGAACCGCAGGGTCGACTCGGCGGGCGCAACGGCCGTCAGCCGCACCAGGTTGACCGTGATGCCACGGCCGACCTCCTTGGCCAGTGAGCGTACGAACCCCTCCAATGCCTGCTGCGCCGCCGCCTGGTGATGGTCCGCCTCCGATGTCGGCGCGCCCAGCACCATGATCCGCCCGCTCGTCCTGACGGTCCGTACGACCGGGTGCAGCGCCCCGTGGACCTCGGCGAGCGCGGCGGGGGAGGCGACGGCGGTGGCGTCCAGCACGACGCCGGCCGGGTCGCCGGGGCCCTGCTCGCCGATCCGGGCCAGCACCCGGGCCAGGGCTTCTGTGTGTACGGACGGCCCCGCCGTGAGGTGCAGCAACGGCCCGTCCAGGCCCGGGTTTTCGGGTGACCGGCGGCGCAGCGCGACCGGTTGTGGGAGGCCGAGGCGCCGGGCGAGGAAACGGCCGGGTGCTGTGGCGGTGACGTGCAGATAGCGGTCGGCCATTGTCCTGACTCCCTGCTCGGCCCTAGATTTACTCCCGAGTAAGGTTACTCAGAGGTCAGGACCTGGTCGAGAACTCGCGCCCGACGAAGGAGCCGCACGTGGCACTCGCCCCGACCCAGCCGCCGCACGAAGTCTCCGTCCCGCCCCTCGTCCCGCCCGTGACGCGCGGGTCCCTCGCCGACATCCCCTTCGACAACGCCCGCGAGGCGCCCACGGACCCGGTCCTCAGCCGCAAGGATCCCGACGGCACCTGGTCCGACGTGACGGCCGCCGACTTCGCCGCCGACGTCCTCGCCGTGGCCAAGGGACTCGTCGCCGAGGGCCTCCGCCCCGGCGACCGGCTGGCCATCATGGCCCGTACGACGTACGAGTGGACCCTCCTCGACTTCGCCGCGTGGGCCGCCGGCCTGATCACCGTCCCCGTCTACCCGACGTCCTCCGCCTTCCAGGCCCGCTGGATCCTCCAGGACTCCGGCGCCGTGGCGTGCGCCGTCGAGAACACGGAACAGGCCCGGCTCATCAGCAACGAACGCAAGCAGATACCCGGCATGGAGCACCTGTGGGCCTTCGACACGGGCGCCATCGGCACGCTGCGGGAGGCCGGCCGCCGCATACCGGACGAGGTCATCACCGCCCGCCGCTCCGGCCTGTCCCCCGACTCGATCGCCACCCTCATCTACACCTCCGGCACCACCGGCCGCCCCAAGGGCTGCGTCCTCACCCACGCCAACTTCTTCGCCGAGGTGGACAACGCGGTCGAACTCCTCCACCCCGTCTTCACATCCGTCAGCAAGGACCCGGCCTCCACCCTGCTCTTCCTGCCCCTGTCCCACGTCTTCGGCCGGATGGTCGCCATCGGCTGCCTCCGCGCCCGCGTACGCCTCGGCCACGCGCCGTCCATCCAGACCGAGGACCTGCTCGCGGACCTGGCGGGCTTCCGGCCGACGTTCCTGCTGGCCATCCCGTACGTCCTGGAAAAGGTCTTCAACACCGGCCGCGCCACCGCCGAGAAGATGGGCCGCGCATCCTCCTTCGACCGGGCGGCGTCCATCGCCCGGCGGTACGGCGAGGCGATGGAGGCCGCCCAGCACGGCACCGGCCCCGGCCCCTCGCTCGCGCTGCGGGCCGCCCGCGCCCTGTACGACCCGCTGGTCTACCGCCGCATCCGGGCGGCCCTCGGCGGCCGCGTACGGTACGCCATCTGCGGCGGCTCCCCGCTGGGGCGGCGCCTGGCGTCGTTCTACGCGGGCGCGGGCATCGACGTGTTCGAGGGGTACGGCCTGACGGAGACCACCGCCGCGTCCACCGTGACCCCGCCGCTCAAGCCCAAGCTGGGCACGGTGGGCCGCCCGCTGCCGGGCACGGCGGTACGGATCGCCGAGGACGGCGAGGTCCTGCTGCGCGGCGGCCACGTCTTCGCCGGGTACTGGGACGCGGAACGCGGCGAGGCGGTCCCGGCGGTCACCGACGGGTGGCTCGCCACGGGCGACCTGGGCGCGCTGGACGAGGACGGCTACCTCACCATCACGGGCCGCAAGAAGGACGTCATCATCACCTCGGGCGGCAAGAACGTCATCCCCGCCCCGCTGGAGGACTGGCTCCGCGCCCACCCCCTGGTCTCCCAGTGCATGGTCGTCGGCGACAACCGCCCGTACGTCACCGCCCTGATCACCCTGGAACCGGACGGGCTGGCCCACTGGCGCCGCATGAAGAAGAAGGACGACGTGCCGTTGCGCGCCCTCGTCACGGACGAGGACCTGCTGGCCACCCTCCAGCGCGCCGTCGACGAGGCCAACCGCCTCGTCTCCCGCGCCGAGTCCATCCGCCGCTTCCGCGTCCTGCCGGCCGACTTCACGGAGGACAGCGGCCACCTGACCCCGTCCCTGAAGCTCAAGCGGTCCGCCATAGCCCGGGACTTCGCGGCGGACATAGAGGCGCTGTACGCCGGTGGCCGCCGCTGAGCTCAGTGCGAGCCGCCTCCGCCTCCACCGCCGGCGCGGCCGACCGAACTCGTGATGTCCCGGTCCGTGGGGTCCTCCCGCTCGGTCTGGTCGGGCCCCCGTACGAAGTCGTGCGAGGCGTTGTCCGAGGACTGACCGCCCCAGTGGGGCAGAGGCCGGTCGCAGCCGGGCCCGGGACGGTTGCCCATCGGCATCAGGGCGTACTCCCTGGCGAGCACCGGCACCAGCGAGTACCCGCCGTTGCTGCACATGGGCAGGACGAGGAACCGCTGGGCATTGGCCTTCTTCGCCGCGTCGGGGTCCTTCGGGTCCACCTTGTCGGTGAAGCGCATGCCGTCGCGGATGTTGTCCGGGTTGACGGAGAGGTACTTGTCCTCCCTCTTGTTCTGGAACGTGTAGACGGCGTTGCCCTTGAAGTAGCCGTCCAACTGCGCGATCCAGAGGTGGCGCCTGTTGTCGATGTTCTCGACCGGGTCGGTCTCGATCTGGAGGTCACCGTTGTGGGTGAGGTAGCCACCGGTGACCCGGTGGATGATCATCATTTCCTTGCCGTGCCGCACGGATGAGACGAACGTGTCGAGTGTGTTCGGGAACATCCCTCTTCCCTTCGCTCCAGAGGTGGTCGTGTCCACCTCAACAACCGTTCGATTCCCGTCACACAGGCATAGGAAGCGGCAATATGCGGGCGGCACGGTGCATTCGGCATGACAGCGAACGAATATGACCATACGAAAAGCGCGTGCCGTGCTCCCGCCGCCCGCCGGGCGCCGCCTGTTGCCGCCGGACGCCGCCTGTTGCCGTCTGGCGCCGTCGGGTGTCGCCGTGGCGTCACCCGAACGCGTGGGCCGCCTTGCCGCCCGCCCGCACCGGCCGTCGCATGGACAGAGACATCGAGTCCGGCGCGAAAGGCTGCCATGTTCGTTCGTACGACCTATGCGACAGGTGATCCGGCGAAGCTCGACCAGGCGGTGCAGGCCCTGACCGGGGAAGGTCGGGAGCAACTGACCAAGGAGCCCGGCTACCGGGGCGCGGGCCTGTTCGTCGACCGCGAGGTCGGCAAGCTGCTGACCGGCACGTGGTGGCAGGACGAGGAGGCGCTCCGCGCCAGCGCCGACCGCATGGGTGAGCTGCGCGCCCGGGTGCTGTCGGGTTTCGCCGCGACCATGACGGTCGACAACTGGGAGGCCGCGGTCGTCTCGCGCCCCGAGTCGGTCGGCGAGGACGCCCGCTTCCGCCTGACCCGCCTGGAGTTCGCCCCCACCGACGCGGACGCCCTGGTCGACGCCTTCGAGAACGGCGTCCTGCCCAAGCTCCGGACCATGCGGGGCTTCCTGGGCGGAACGCTCTTCCTCGACCGCACCGCGGGCCGGGGCACGGTCGGCGCGGTCTACGCCGACCGGGACAGCCTGGCCGCCTCCCGTGGCCCTGTCGCGGGGGTGCGCGGCGAAGCAGCGAGCAAGGCGCGGGCGACCGTCCGGTCGGTGGAGGAGTTCGAGGTCGTCATGATCGACGCCCGGCCCCCGTCCTGACGGCTGTGCCGGGGACCATCAAATCCTGATCACGGTGACGCCGATGCCACAGAGCATCCCGAGATCCTCAGGGTCGGAGGTAAGAACGGTCACCGGGCCGGGCGAGGCCAGTGCGGTGGCGGCCACAATGGCGTCCAGCGCGTACTTGTGGCCGTGCAGCCCGCCCGATGCGAGAAGCCTGCTCGCCCGGCGCGCGATGGGCTCTGTGGGCGGGATGATGTTCACGCGTGAGATGGCGTGATCGAACTGGGCCTGGTGGATCTCCGGGTCGCGTGCTTCGACGAGCGTGACGGAGCTGGTGATCACACGGATGTCCTCGGCGTCGGCCGCGACCAGCCATTCCGTGAGCTCAGGGTTGCGTCGCACGAGTTTGGACAGTCCTTCGCGGTCCAGGACGAGCGTTCCGCTCATGCGGCGTCGGCCGAATCGTCCTTGCTGCCGCGCAGGATTGCCCGCTTCGCCTCAACGGCTCCCTGATCGACCGGTCCGTGCTCGGCTTCCGCCTCCTCGATCAGCTCGCGGAGGCGTTCCCGCTCCAGCTGTCGCTGAATGAGCGCTTCGACGTACGCGGACATGCCGCGCTTGCCGGTGCGTGCCTTGAGCGCCGCGATCGTGCCTTCGTGCAATGACACGGACACGGGCCGTACGGGGCCTTCGCCTGGAGCGGGTGCGGTATCCATGCCGATACCTTAACAAAACAATTGTTATTCGGGCTGCGGCCCATGGCGCGTGCATAGTCCTCGGTCTGCAGCAGGCCGGCCACCACGGTGTTCGTGTACGCACCCATCTCGACCGTGTTCGCCTCCAACTTGGCCAAGTCCCGGACCTTCCTCGGATACCGCCGCCTCCGCGACGTCCTTCGTCATCGCGGCGATCCTGCCGCCCACGTCCAGGACGTTGCCGGCCCACCGCCGTGATGACGGCCCAGGAGTCGCAGTCCTCCAGGCCCGGTCCCCCTTCGCTCATTCCTCCGCGCCCCGCTTGCCGACCGGTGGGGTCCCGCGACCCCCGGCACGGCGCCCCGCAAGACGGTGTGGGCCGAGCTGGCCGGTCGGGTGTGAGGTCAGACGCTCAGCGTCGCCCACAGCGACAGGGCCGACGAAACCGGGAAGGCAAGGGCGCCCAGCACGGCCAAGCGAGCGGGGAGGGACAGGCGGCGCATGCAGGGGGCGTAGTACAGCAGCGTGAGTGCGCCTCCGGCGACGACGGCCACCAGCGCCGCCCCGAGCAGGAACGGCGGGAACTCCCCGACGGACACCGCCCAGAGGCTCACGATCAGCATCATGATCGCCAGTGGGACGAGCGACAGGACCGTCATCGTCCAGATCGCGGCGGCGAGGACGACGTACCGCGTCCTTCCCTTGGGGGCCGGTGCGGTGCGCATGGGTGGGGCCTTTCTCGCCGGGTACGCCGTGGACGGCACCAGCCTGTGGTGGGCGGCCGTGGCCCCACATGGGCGGAAGTACTCAAGAACGGCATCAGACCGAAACCGTGTCTACCGGCGGGCCCTGGAATCCGGCGCGTTCACCGAGGTGTCGGTCACGGGCTCCCCGCGCGTCCTCCTCCGCCTGGCCCGCCGGAACCACCCGACCGCGCCGGTGGGCGTGTGGGCCGCCCTCTCTCCGAGTGTGGCGGGCTCCGGCGTCCCCTCAAGGGCGCTCCCTTCGGTCGCGTCGCTTCGCGATGGGCTTCGCCCACCCTTGACCGGCCGCCTCCGCCCGCCTTTTCCCACTCGGAGGGCGGCCCGGGGAAACGGGCCCAGGAGGGACGCCCCTTTCCCCATGCCGTTCGTGGCCGTGAGACGGGCGCCGCAGGGGGCGCGGCAGTGGAATGGGGCGGCGCTGCTCGGCTAAGCGGCGAGCGGCCGTCTTCCGGTTGCGGTGCAGGACCTCGCTCCGGTGGGTGGTGGGTGCGCGGCAGTGGCATGGGGCTTCCGGGCCCGGCTCGGCGGCTGCGGGTGGGTGAGGGGTCGGGGTTCAGGCAGGTTGGCTGGGGTGAGATGGGGTTTGGGCCGGGGTGTTGCCGTGGCGGAGTGGCGCCCGGGTACCTCACCGGCCCCGCCTGCCCCACAGGGAGGCCCCACCCGTCTCCTTGGTCACAGCAGCACCGGGATGGGGGAGTTGTGGGCGGTGTGGGACACCTCCCCGCCGTGGTGTCGGGGGCTGTGGGTGTCCCATGCCGCCCACAACTCCGGCGAGGCGACACGGCTGTGACTGGAGAGGGCAGGGGGGTCGTCCTGTGGTGTCGGCTGGGGTGTCCTGGGCCCGCGGGACCGCCAGCGGGTCCCGTAGAGCATCAGCCGGGCCGGGAAGGCCACGCCTCCAGGCGGTCCCTGCGGGGCACCCGGTGTCCGGATCCGTCCCTCTGGCCCCGCCTGCCTCACCACGTCGCCCCACTCGCCCCCACCGTCACACCTGCACCACAGCCGGGGAGTTGCGGGCGGTGTAGGACACCTCCCGGCCAAGCGCATCCGGGCAGGGGTGTCCGATCCCGCCCACAACCCCAGGGGGCCGATACGGCTGTGACTGGAGGGCCGCCCCTTCCCGGGCTGTCCCGGCAGGGGAGCAGCGGGGCGTGCCCCGGCCGCACCCGAGTCGCCGGGAGGCCGTGGGCCCGGGCCCGAGCCGAAGGCCCGACCGGGCCGGGCGCTTCACCGTCCCGTGGCCCGACGCCCCCGCCGTGCCCCCGGCCGGACAGGGCAACACCCTGGCCCAGCCCCGCACCACCTCAGCCACCTGCCTTAACCCCGGCCCCTCACCCGGCCGCAGTCGCCGAGCCGACCCCAGAAGCCCCACACCACTGCCGCGCACCCACCACTCACCGGAGCGAGGTCTTGTGCCGCAACCGGGAGACGGCCGCCAGTCGCTTATCCGAGCCGTCACCGCCCCATTCCACTGTCGCGCCTGCCCCGGCCGGGTCGCCTCGGCAACGAACCCCGGCACAGTGGTGCGCCCCCCGGGATGCCTGCTTCCCGGGGCCGCCCTCCGAGAGAAAACGCGCGGGCGGAGGCGGCCTGTCAAGGGTGGGCGAAGCCCATCGGCGAAGCCGACGCGAAGCGCCCTTGACAGGGCGCCGGAGCCCGCGACTCTCGGAAGGGAGGGCGGCCCGGAACGGCAACCGTGACCAGACGGCCCACCCCCGGGGCGTGGGCGGTGACCGGGAAACCGGCTCAGAAGATCACCCGCGCCGCCATGACCACCGCCTGCGCGTCCGGGGCGCCCTGGCATTCGAGGGTGCCGCGCGGGGGGCGGCCCGAGAGGTGGCGCATCATCGTCACGGCGTCCGCCTCGGCGGCCACGGCGGGGGTGCCACGGCCGAGCATCCAGCGGCCGCCGGCCGGGCCGGAGAGGTCCAGGAAGGTCGGGGGGCCGGTCCAGCGGAGGGCGAGGTCCAGCAGGACCTGACCGACGACCTCGCGGTCGTGTTCGCGCAGGACCAGCTCGTGGCCGGTGGCGTCGCAGATGTCCACGCGGTGCATCCAGGTGTCGCGGGTGAGCAGGACCCTGGCCAGGTAGTCCATGGAGTCCTCGGGCAGCTCCTTCGACTCGGGGAACAGCGGGCTCAGGCGCATCCGCCGCCGTACGGCGACCGGCATGCGCTCCACCGCGCGCACGCCCTGCGGGCCGAACCGGGTCAGCAGACCGACCAGGACGTGGGGCGGTACGGAGCGGCGGGCGTCGACCTGGCACTGGTTGTGCGCGGCCAGGGGCATCAGCCGCGGGTAGCGCCGGCGGCCGCGCAGCGTCCGGCCGACGAGCAGCCAGGGCCGGGCGAGCTCCTCGTACTGCCCCACCACATGGGCGGTGAGGTCGCGCACGGTCCAGTCCTCGCACGCCGTGGCGCGCGGCCAGTCGGCGGGGGCCAGCCCGCCCAGCGCGGCGAGCATCGCGCGGACTTCGGCGGCGTTCACCGCACGGGCCCGCACCGGGTGCGTACGGGGGATGTCGAGGGCGGCAGCCCGTGTGGTGGTGACCATGGTGTGCCTCCGTACTCCCCGAGACACCTCCCCGAGACACGACTCACGCTACGCCCGTCCCGATGAGTTTTCCCGCCACCGGCGGTCCACCCTGCACATACGACCGACGCGAGGAGCTCCACCATGACGACCAAGATCTACACCGGCGCCAGCATGTCCCTCGACGGCTACATCTCGGGGCCGGACGAGACGGGCTTCGACAAGCTGTTCGCGTGGTACGACAGCGGCGAGGTGACGGTGGAGACCACGCACCCGGAGCTCACCCTCCACCTCACCGAGGTGAGCGCCACGCACTGGCACCGGCTCGTCCAGGAGACCGGGGCGCTGGTCGTCGGGCGCAAGCTGTTCGACCTGACCGGCGGGTGGGGCGGCAACCACCCGATGGGGGTGCCCGTCGTGGTCGTCACCCACTCCGTACCGGACGGCTGGCCCCGGGAGGGGGCGCCGTTCCACTTCGTCACGGAGGGGGTGGAGCCCGCTGTCGCGCTTGCCCGGCGACTCGCGGGGGACGGCAAGCACGTCGGGGTGAACGGTGGCACGATCGCCCAGCAGTGCCTGGACGCCGGGCTGCTCGACGAGGTCGGCATCGACCTGGTGCCGGTGCTGCTCGGCGGCGGGACGCCGTTCTTCCGGGACCTGAAGGGCGCGCCGTACGAGCTGGAAGGGCCGGTCTCCATCGCCGAGGGCAAGGGCGTCACGCACCTGCGCTACCGGGTGCGGTACGCGTAAAACGTTTGTGCGGGGCCTGGCGTGCGGCGATCGTGGGGCGGTGCTGATCGAGAAACGGGCGACGCTGAGCCGCCCCATGGTGCTGCTCCTCGCCGTGGCCTGCGGCGTGGCCGTCGGCAACATCTACTTCCCCCAGGCGATCAGCCCGCTCGTCGCCGCCGGCCTGCACGTCGCGCCGGACACCGCCGCGCTGATCGTGACGGCGGCCCAGTTCGGGTACGCGGCCGGGATCTTCCTCCTCGTACCGCTCGGCGACCGCTTCCCGCACCGCCCGCTGATCGTCACGCTCCTGTCGGTCACCGGTGTGAGCCTGCTCGCCGCGAGTGCCGCGCCCGGGCTGTCGCCGCTCGTCGCGGTGAGCGCGCTGGTCGGCGTGACAACCGTGGTCGCGCCGCTCGTCGCGCCCATGGCGGCCGGCCTGGTGGCCGAGGACCGGCGCGGGGCCGTCACCGGCACGCTGCTGGCCGGCTCCATCGGCGGCATGCTGCTGTCCCGCGCCGTCGGCGGGACGCTCGGCGAATGGCTCGGCTGGCGGGCGCCGTACGTGCTCGCGGCGGCCGCCTCGCTGCTCATGGCGGCCGTCCTGGCCCGTACGCTGCCGCCGCGGACCGCCCCGGCGGGCGACGCGCAGCCGTACCGGGCGCTGCTCGCCGCCCCGCTGCGCCTGCTGCGCGCCGAGCCCGAGCTGCGCCGCTCGTGCTTCTACCAGGCGACGGTCTTCGGCGCGTTCACCGCCGTCTGGACGGGCGCCGCGCTGCTGCTGACGGGCCCGGTGTACGGGCTGGGCGCGCAGGCGGTCGGCGTCCTCGCCGTCGTGAACGTCGGCACCATGCTCGCCACCCCGGCGGCGGGCCGGGCGGTCGACCGCCGGGGCCCCGACGCGGTGAACCTCGTCTGCTTCCTCGCGGTCATCGCCTCCGCCGCCGTCCTCGCGCTCGGCGGCCTCGGCGGGGCGGCCGGCCTGGCGGCCCTGGTGCTGGGCACGCTGCTGCTGGACGTGGCCATGCAGTCCGGCATGATCGCCAACCAGGTACGCATCTGGGCGCTGCGCGCCGACGTACGCAGCCGCCTCAACACCGCGTACATGATGTGCGCGTTCCTCGGCGGCGGCCTCGGCTCATGGGCCGCCACGCGCGCGTACACCCGCTTCGGCTGGCCGGGCGTCTGCGCGCTGATCGCCGCCTTGGCCTCGCTCGCGCTCTCCCGCCACGTGCTCCGCACCCGAAAGGGCTGACCCGTGCGCATCCCCCGGCCCGCCGCTCGCGTCGCCGTCCTCGATCCCGACGGGGCGGTGTTCCTCTTCCGTTACGACAACGAAGAGGTGGGCGTCCACTGGGCCTTGCCCGGCGGGGGCCTGGAGCCGGGCGAGAGCCCGCGCGAGGGCGCCCTGCGCGAGCTGCGCGAGGAGACGGGCTGGTGCGACGTGGAGCCCGGGCCGCTGCTGTGCACCTGGGAGCACGACTTCACCCGGGCCGGTGTCCCCGTCCGCCAGCACGAGTACATCTACCTGGCCCACGGCCCGCGCCGGGACCCGGCCGACGAGGCGGCCGCCGCGCGCGCCGCCGACACGATCCTCACCTGGCGCTGGTGGACCCCCCACGACCTGGCCGCCCCCGACGCCGAGCCGGTCTGGCCGCCCCGGCTCGCGGAGTTGCCGGGGGCGCCGGGGGTCTAGCGGCGGGACCGCCACTGGTGGACCAGCTCTTCCGCGTCGAACGGCGTGAGCCGCAGCGGGGGGCCCGCCGGGGGACGTCGGAGGGCCGCCTCGATCTTCTCGTTGATGCCGGCGACGATCCGCCGTACCTCCGCCTCGCTCGCCGCCCGTCCCGCCGCCTCCCGCGCGTCCTCCGCCTCCTTGCGGAGGGCGAGCGCGGGCGGCAGGACGGGAGCGATGCCCTCGCGGTGCATCTTGCCCTTGACCCACCACAGTTCGTCGTACGGGGCGGTGTCGTCGGGCAGCGGCTTGCCGAAGCCGGACAGGTTGTGGAACTCACCGCGTTCGGTCGCCTCGCGGATCTGCTTGTCGACCCATGACTCGACGTCCACGCCGGGCGGTTTGCGTTCGGTCATACGATCCAGGCTAGACGGTCAGCAGTTGCCGGACGCCGGCTTCCCGGCGAACCGGTCCGCCAGCCAGTCGGCCGCCCTCGGGGACTCGGTGATCACGCCCGAGACGTGCTCGCCGACCACGATCGTCCGCCAGTTCACGTCGGCGCCCCTGGCGCACCAGTCCTTGCGCAGCCCCGACCCCTGGGCGTACGGGATCAGCTCGTCGGCGAGCGCGTGGTACAGGTACACCGGGTGGCCGGGCGCCTTGGTGCCGAGGTTCGACTCGGCGAGGCGGGCCTGCCACTGGGGGGTCTCCAGCGGGTTCTTCACCGTCAGGTCGGAGATCCGCTTGAAGGAGCCGACGGTCGCGTCGATCGCCACGCAGTTGTCCCGGAGGAACCCGATCAGGGCCTTGCCCGCCGGGTTCAGGTACGAGTCGAGCTTCAGCTCCGGGTAGGCGGCGTCCTGCCCGGCCGCCGCCATGAACAGCAGGCCCGAGCCGTACGAACCGTCGTGCACGGGCGCGAGCTTCGCCAGTTGCGCCGGTACGCCGCCGGTCGCCGTGCCCTTCACCTTCAGCTCGGGGGCGTACGAGGAGTGCAGCTCGGCCGCCCAGCTCGATGCCTGGCCGCCCTGCGAGTAGCCCATGATGCCGACCGGGGAGTCCGCGCCGAGCCCGGACCCGGCCGCCTCCGGGAGGCGGATCGCCGCGCGGGCGGCGTCCAGCATGGCGTGCCCGGCGGAGGGCCCGGCGGTGTACGTGTGCTCGCCGGGCGTGCCGAGGCCCTCGTAGTCGGTGACCACGACCGCCCAGCCGCGCCAGGTGAGCTGCTGGATCAGGTTGGCCTCCATGGTGGTGCCCTTGGGGAAGCCCGCGCTCGGCGCGCACGAGTCGCCGAGGCCGACCGTGCCGACGGCGTACGTGATCAGCGGGCGCGGCCCGGTGCGGCCGTCCTGCGGGACGATGACCGTGCCGGAGACGACGTTCGGGGCGCCGGTCGCCGAGGTCGAGCGGTAGTGGATCTTCCAGGCCTTGGTGGCGGTCGGCTGACCGGGGAGGGGGTGGAAGGCGGAGGGCTGCGAGCTCACGAGGTCACCGGGACGGGAAGCGGTCTCCTCCGCGAGGGCGGGGGTGGCGGAGGACAGGGCGAGTGCGGCCACACAGGCCAGCACCCTGGTACGTACACGCATGGGCGGCTCTCCCTACGTCCAATGGGGGGTGAGGAGACCGTAGTGACTCACGAGTAAGTACGGGGCTGACCGGAACGCTCAGCTTCACTGACCCCGGTACGCACCCGGCGTCGTCCCCGTCCACCGCCGGAACGCCCGGTGGAACGACGTGTCCTCGGAGAACCCCAGCCGCTCCGCCAGCTCCGCGATCGGCTCCCGCCCCTCCGCCAGCCCCGCGATCGCCGCGTCCCGCCGGACCGTGTCCTTCAGCCGCTGGTACGAGGTGCCCTCCCGCTGGAGCCGCCGCCGCAGCGTCGCCGGGCTCACCGCCAGCCGCGCCGCCACCTCGACGAGCGTCGGCAGCCGGGGCGAGGCCCGCAGCGCCCCGGCGAGCGCGCTGTGCACCTGCTCGGCCACGGTCGTGCCGTACGCCCGGCGGCTGAGCAGCTCGAAGGGTGAGCGGCGCAGCATCACCGCCAGGTCGTCCTCGTCCCGTACGAGCGGGGCGGCCAGCCAGTGGGCGGCGAACGCGGCCTGTGTCGCCCCGGCCCCGAAGCGGACCGGGCAGCCGAAGAGGGGCCCGTACTCGTCGCGGTGCGGGGGCGGCGGATAGGCGAAGTGGGCCCGCAGCAGCGGGATGCGACGGCCCACGAGCCAGCTGCACAGCCGGTGCCAGATGATCATCAGGCACTCGTCCACGAACGGGTCCGGCAGCGCGCCGCGCACGGTCAGGACGGCCTCCGCCTCCCCGCGCCGCAGCGCCAGATCCGGCCCGCCCGGGAAGAGCCGGTAGAACGCCGTGCCGCGCTCGATCGCCGCCCCCAGGTCACGGCAGCCGAGCGAGGCGTAACACATCATCGCGAACGTCCCGGGGCGGCTCGGGGCCTGTCCCAGGCCCAGGAACTCGTCGCCCGTCGCCCGGTACAGCGCCCGGAACAGCAGCGCGAACTGCGACGGGGTGACCCGCGCCCGGTCGTCCCCCGGCAGCAGCGGCGGGATGCCGGCGGCCTGGAGGAGCGGCACGGTGTCGAGCCCGTGCCGCCGCGCGCCGCGCAGCAGGGCCCGCACATGGTGCACGGTGATGGTCCGCTTGGCCGTGGACGCCATGCTCAGGGACGGTAGCGGGATTGAGCGCGGAGGTCAGCGGGGCTGACGTTTCCCGTCATGCCGCGCGCCCGCCGGGGTCCCTACCGTCACGCCATGACCCTGAAACGGCCTGACACGCTGGCGGTGTTCACCGAATGGGCGGGCGAGCGGTACGGGGACCTGCCCGCGCTGCGCCACAGACGGGAGGACGACGGGGCGTGGACCCCGGTCTCGTACGAACGGCTCCGCGCGACCGTACGGGAGACGGGCCAGGGCCTCATCGCCCTGGGGGTGGCCTCCGGCGACCGGGTGGCGATCCTGTCGGAGACGCGGGTGGAGTGGACGTACGCCCACTTCGCGGTGCTCGCGGCCGGCGCGGTCGTCGTGCCGGTCTACCCGACGGCGGGGGAGGAGGAGCTGGCCTGGGTGCTCGGCGACTCGGGGGCGTCGGTGGTCCTCGTGGAGGACGCGGCGCAGGGGGCGCGGGTCGCGGGGGTACGGGGGCGGCTGCCCGCGCTGCGGCATGTCATCGGGCTGCACGACCTGGCAGGGGCGCGCGCGACCCCCGACGCGCTGCACGACCTGGCAGGGGCGCGCGCAACCCCCGACGCGCTGCTCGCCCGCGCCCGCGCCGTCCGCCCCGCCGACGGCGCGGCGATCGTGTACACGTCCGGCACCACGGGCCCGCCCAAGGGCGTCCGCCTCACCCACGGCAACCTGGGCGCCGTCCAGGACGCCACGCTGCCGCTGATCGAGGGCGGCCCCGGCGACCGTACGTACCTCTACCTCCCCCTCGCGCACCTGCTCGCCCAGCTGATCCAGTTCACGACCCTGCTGTACGGCGGCGAGCTGTGCTACTTCGGCGGGCGGATCGAGAACGTGGTGACCGAGCTGGCCGAGGCGCAGCCCACGCACCTGCCGTCCGTGCCGCGCCTCTTCGAGAAGGTGCACTCCATGGCGCGGGCGTTCGGCGCGACACCGGAGCAGGTGCGGGAGGCGCTCGGCGGCCGGCTGCGGTGGGCGCTGACCGGGGCGGCGCCCATCGCGCCCGAGACGCTGGAGTTCCTGGCGGAGTGCGGGGTCCAGGTCTTCGAGGGGTACGGCATGACCGAGTCGGGCGGCGTGATCTCGCTGAACCACCCCGGCGCGGTGCGCTACGGGACGGTCGGGCGGCCCGTCGCGGGGTGCGAGGTGCGGATCGCCGGGGACGGGGAGGTGCTGGCGCGGGGCCCGATGGTGGCGGCGGGGGAGGTCGCGGACGACGGGTGGCTGCACACGGGGGACCTGGGGGCGCTGGACGAGGACGGCTTCCTGACGATCACGGGCCGGAAGAAGGATCTGATCATTACGTCCTCGGGCAAGAACCTGAGCCCGTCGGAGGTGGAGCTGCTCATCGAGCGGGCGCCGGTCGTCTCGCACGCGGTCATGGCCGGCGACCGCCGCCCGTATCCGGTGGCGCTGATCACGGTGGACGCCGACGCCGTCCGGGGCCTGGACGCCGACGCCGTACGGGCCCTGGTCCAGGAGGCGGTCGACGCGGCGAACGCGCGGGTGTCGCGGCCGGCCCGTATCCGGGCGTTCACGGTGCTGGAGGAGGACTTCAGCGTCGCCGACGGGGTCCTGACACCGACGCTGAAGGTGCGGCGGAAAGCGGTGCTGGAGCGCTACGCGGCGGAAATCGACAAACTGTACGACCGGTAAGGAAACCAAAAGGCAGGAGCCTTTTCCGTGCGGCCTCGCGGCCGGACGGAAAAGGCTCCTTGGGTACTGCTGAATCGGGTACTGAAAGTACTGAAAGTCGTGCGCGATCGCCGACCCGGGCTACTTAGGCCGGGGTGACGTTCTCCGCCTGCGGGCCCTTCGGGCCCTGGGTGACGTCGAAGTTCACGACCTGGTTCTCCTCGAGGGAGCGGAAACCAGACGCGTTGATCGCGGAGTAGTGGACGAAGACATCCGGGCCGCCGCCGTCCTGGGCGATGAAGCCGAAGCCCTTTTCAGCGTTGAACCACTTGACGGTTCCGGTAGCCATAAGCCCTCCTATGGGCCAAAGGGTTGCCCTGCTCCAGAACCTGCCAAACAAGTCTGAAAACTACAAAAGCCTGCGGGTTACATGCTCCGCAGGCTCTGTACTGCAAGGGAAACCAAACTGCAACTTGCGTTGAGCCTAGCACGCAGCGTGTGCGCATGGGTAGAGGGAAAGATCACGTCACCCGGTTGTTTGAAGGAGTTCATCCGTGCTGACGGCGGACCCGGCCGCGCCGGCGGCCGACCCGGCGCCGTCCGCCGTACGAGACGGGGCTAGCCTCGCGTTGTGGACAATTCAACCGACGACCACCACCAGCTGCGGAGCCGGCCCCGCGTCGGACACATCCAGTTCCTGAACTGCCTCCCCCTCTACTGGGGCCTGGCCCGCACCGGAACGCTCCTCGACCTCGAGCTCACGAAGGACACCCCGGACAAGCTCAGCGAGCAGCTCGTACGCGGCGACCTCGACATCGCCCCCGTCACCCTCGTCGAGTACCTGCGCAACGCCGACCGGCTCGTCGCCTTCCCCGACCTGGCGGTCGGCTGCGACGGCCCGGTCATGTCCTGCGTGATCGTCTCGCAGCAGCCGCTGGAGAGACTGGACGGCGCGCGCGTCGCACTCGGCTCCACCTCGCGTACCTCCGTACGCCTGGCGCAGCTGCTGCTCGCCGAGCGGTACGGGGTGGCCCCCGACTACTACACCTGCCCGCCCGACCTCGGCGTGATGATGCAGGAGGCCGAGGCGGCGGTCCTGATCGGGGACGCCGCGCTGCGCGCCTCCCTGCACGACGCCCCGAGGCTGGGCCTCCAGGTCCATGACCTGGGGCAGATGTGGAAGGAGTGGACCGGGCTGCCGTTCGTCTTCGCGGTGTGGGCGGTCCGCAAGGACTACCTGGCCCGCGAGCCGCGCGTCGTGCGCCAGGTCCACGAGGCGTTCCTGGCCTCCCGCGACGTGTCGCTGGAGGAGGTCGCGAAGGTCGCCGAGCAGGCCGCGCGCTGGGAGGCGTTCGACGCGGTGGTGCTGGAGAAGTACTTCACGACGCTGGACTTCCGCTTCGGGGCGGAGCAGCTGGCCGGGGTACGGGAGTTCGCCCGCCGGACCGGGCCGACGACCGGGTTCCCGGCGGACGTGACGGTCGAACTGCTGGCCTAGGGAGCGGGTACGGGGGCCTGCATGTGCTCGCTGATCCACTGGATCGAGCCGTCGCCCATGCCTTTCACATAGGTCTTGGCGTTGTGCTCGCCGTCCGGGATCACCTGTAGGCGGCTCTTGACCGGCCCCTTGGTGTACTTCCTGATGAAGGACTTCACGTTGGCCACGCCGGATTCCTTGCTGCCGATCTGGAACGCCAGATACACCTCGCGGTCCTTGGAGTCCGGCCCGGCGCCCAGCAGTCGCGCCAGCCTTTCCGGGTCGTTCGCCTGCCGCTCCTTCTCGTGCCCGGCCCACAGCGGCGAGTCCGGAACCGTGTCCGGTCCGGAGGCGATGACGGCCTTGAACCTGTCCGGGTGCTTCAGTACGGACTTCAGGCCCACGAACCCGCCGGACGACGAGCCCATGAACGCCCAGCCGTCGCGCGAGGCGAAGGTGCGGAAATTCGCCCGGACGAAATCGGGAACGTCCTCCGTCATCCAGGTGCCCATCTTGGGCTGCCCGGGGATGTCGCTGCCGTCGTAGTAGTGCTCCTTGTCCGGGTTGAGGACCGGCATCACCACGACGAAGGGCAGGCTCTTGCCCTGCTTGGACCACTCGCTGATGCTGCTCTGCAGCTTGAGGTCGGTGCCCATCCAGTAATTGTTCGGATAGCCGTTGCCGCCGGGCAGGGCGATCAGCACGGGGAAGCCGCTGTTCGCGTACTTCGGGTCGAAGTACTGCGGCGGCGCCCAGACCCAGACCTTCCCCGTGAAGCCGGACTTGGCGCCGTGGAGCGCCGTCACGCCGATCTTCGTACCGTCGGGGAGGGTGTTGGCGGTGGTGAAATCCGCCTTCGGGCCGGTCGGCATCAGGGTCTTGGGGAGGGCCTTCCCCTTCGCGTCCGTTGCCCGGGGCGCGGGGGCCGGCGCGCTCGGGCCGTCGAAGGAGACCGGAGCCCCTTCGCCGGAGCAGCCGGTGAGCAGGGCGAGGGAGCCGAGGGCGACGGCGGCGACGAGTCGTTTCACGGGAGGACTCCGGGTCTTTCGGGGCATTTACGGCCAGGTAGATGGCCGTGGACCCCGACCGGTTCCGCCCCGACCCCTCTACGCTGCTGTACGCGACGACGTACGGGGGGAAGGCGCATGCAGCCGCTGGAAGTTGGCGATCCGGGGGTCATCGGTCCGTACCGGCTGCTCGGCAGACTCGGGGCGGGCGGCATGGGCCGGGTCTACCTCGCCCGCAGCGAGGGCGGCCGCACCGTCGCGGTGAAGGTGGTGCACCCGCACTTCGCGCTGGACGAGGAGTTCCGGGCACGGTTCCGGCGGGAGGTCGAGTCGGCGCGGCGGGTCGGTGGCGATGGGGTCTCCCCTGCTCGAGGTGGTTCGAGAGCTTGGGGATGGACGGCTCCGGTGCTCGACGCGGACCCGGACGCACCGGTTCCGTGGGTCGCCACCGGGTACGTGAGCGGGCCCCCGCTCGCCCAGGCGGTCACCGAGCACGGGCCGTTGCCGGAGCACACGGTACGGGCGCTGGGCGCCGGGCTCGCCGAGGCGCTGGCGGCGGTGCACGCGCTCGGGCTCGTCCACCGGGACGTCAAGCCCTCGAACGTGCTGCTGGCCCTGGACGGGCCGCGCCTCATCGACTTCGGGATCGCCCGCGCCACGGACGGCACCGCGTCGCTCACCTCCACCGGCGTCTCGGTCGGCTCACCCGGCTACATGGCGCCCGAGCAGATCCTCGGCAAGGGCGTGAGCGGCGCCGCTGACGTCTTCTCGCTGGGCGCGGTCCTCGCGTACGCGGCGACCGGCGCGGCGCCCTTCCCCGGCGGCTCGTCGGCCGCCCTCCTCTACAAGGTGGTCCACGAGGAGCCGGAGCTGGGCGGCGCCCTCACCGGTGAGCTGCGGGACCTGGTCGCCGCGTGCCTGGCCAAGGACCCGGCCGCCCGCCCCGCGCCGGCCGAGCTGGCCGGGCGGCTGGCCCCGGGCGGCGCGGCCGCGCTGGTGTCGGGCGGCTGGCTCCCGGGCCCCCTGGTGGAGCGGGTCAGCCGCGACGCGGTCCGCCTCCTGGACCTGGAACCGCCGGCGCACCCGTCCGCCTCGGGCCCGGTCCCGTTCAGCACCCCGGCGGTGGGGGCGTCGGGCGGTCCGGTGGTCTCCGGTGTCTTCGGCCCGCCCATCGACCCCGTGCCGACGGCGGACGCGGGGCCCCCGCCCCGTAAGCCGGTGTCCCTCTCGGTCAGCACCACCTCCGAGCCGACGGCCACCGGCCGGGGCCGCCGGCTCAGCTGCACGGTGGCCCTCGCGGTGGCGGGCGCCCTGGCCGCCGTGACGGTGGGCGGCGGGTACCTCCTCGGCCTGTTCGGCACGGGCCGCGACCACACCGACACGGCCTCGCCCAAGCCCACGACGAGCGCGAGCGGAAGCGCCCCGGAGGGCGCGGTGCCGGCCTCCGGCGTACCGAAGGAGTTCCTCGGTACCTGGAAGGGCCCGACCCGGGAGGCGCAGGGCGTGCCGCACGGCGACCTGACGGTGGTGATCACCCGGGGCCGTGCGGGCGACGACGTCATGCGCCTGACCACGACCCTCACGGTCCTGACCGTGACCGCCGAGTGCCATGCCGTCGGCCGGCTGACCTCGGCGGAACCCGGCAGGCTCACCGTCACCGACCGCAGCGACCCCAAGCGGCCGGGCTCGCCCGGCATGTGCACCGCCGGCTCCGCCACCCTGACGTTCACCCTCAACGAGGACGGCACCCTCCACTACCAGTCCGACGAGGCAGCGGCCGGACGGCCCTCCGGCACGCTGACCAAGCAGGGCGGGTGAGGGCTCCGGCAGGGGGCGCGGACCCCTGGCGTAGGCTGGTTCGGTCCGCGCAGAACCCCGCAAACCGAAGCCCGCAAACCGCCGAAAGGTGTCACCCGGTGACCGAGAAGGCCGACCTTCAGTCCGTCCTCGACCGTGCCGCGGAGGGCGGGCGGATCACCCCCGAGGAGGCGCTCGACCTCTACCGGTCGGCCCCGCTGCACGCGCTCGGCGCGGCCGCGGACGCCGTACGGCGGCGGCGCTACGCGGGTACGGAGCACATCGCGACGTACATCATCGAGCGCAACATCAACTACACCAACGTGTGCGTCACGGCGTGCAAGTTCTGCGCCTTCTACGCCCCGCCCAAGGACACCGCCAAGGGCTGGACGCGCGACCTCGACGACATCCTGCGGCGCTGCGCCGAGACCGTCGAGCTGGGCGGCACGCAGATCATGTTCCAGGGCGGGCACCACCCGGACTACGGCGTGGAGTACTACGAGAAGCACTTCGCCGCCATCAAGCAGGCCTTCCCGCAGCTGGTCATCCACTCGCTGGGGGCCAGCGAGGTGGAGCACATGGCGCGCATCTCGGGCGTCTCCGTCGAGGAGGCGATCTCCCGGATCCACGCCGCCGGTCTCGACTCCTTCGCGGGCGCCGGCGCCGAACTGCTGCCCGAGCGGCCGCGCAAGGCGATCGCCCCGCTCAAGGAGTCCGGCGAGCGCTGGCTGGAGATCATGGAGATCGCGCACCGGATGGGCGTGGAGTCCACGTCCACGATGCTCATGGGCACGGGCGAGACGAACGCCGAGCGCATCGAGCACATGCGCATGATCCGCGACGTCCAGGACCGCACCGGCGGCTTCCGCGCCTTCATCCCGTACACGTACCAGCCCGAGAACAACCACCTGAAGGGCCGCACGCAGGCCACGATCTTCGAGTACCTGCGCGTGATCGCCATCGCGCGGCTCTTCTTCGACAACATCGCCCACATTCAGGGCTCCTGGCTCACCACGGGCAAGGAGATCGGGCAGCTGACCCTGCACTACGGCGCCGACGACCTGGGGTCGATCATGCTGGAGGAGAACGTCGTCTCGTCGGCGGGCGCGAAGCACCGCTCCAACCTGCGCGAGATGATCGACATGATCCGCACCGCCGACCGCGTACCGGCGCAGCGGACGACGACGTACGAGCACATCGTCGTCCACGACGACCCGGCGAACGACCCGGTCGACGAGCGCGTCGCCTCCCACATCTCCTCCACGGCGATCGAGGGCGGTACGGCCCACCCGGAGCTCACGCTGCTCCCCGCCACCTGAGCCGGCCGTGCTGACGATCCACGTCGCCGAGGCCTCGCCCGGGGCGGCGGTCCTGGTCGAGGGGGCGTACGTCGCCGCCCTCGGCCCGTACGAGGAACTGGCCGCCGCACACCCGCAGGCCAGGGTGCGGCGGTGGCCCGGCATCCTCACCCCCGGGCTGCTCAACCCGTACGGGCCCGAGCTGCTGGAGCAGGCCTACCACCCCGACCCGCGCGAGGCGGACCGGTACGGCACCGAGCCGGTCACCGGGGAGCGGGCGCGGGCCCTCTTCCGCGCCGATCCGTCACGGCAGGGCGCCAGTGCCCGGCGCGGGGTGCAGCGGATGCTGGCGCACGGCACGGTCGCCGTCGCCGGTGAACTGCGCGGCCGGGCCGCCCTGGACGCGGTGCGCCGCGCCGGGCTGGCCGTCGCCGCTCACCGCCCGGCCGCCCTGCCGGGGCCCCCGTCGTTCTCGCCGGTGCCGCTGGTGCTGCTGCCGGGTCTGACCGTCGGCGGACCGGCGCGGTTCGCCGTCTTCGGCGTACCCGACCGCGCCGCCCTCGTACGGCTCGGCGCCTCGACGTGCGTGGCCACCGTGCTGGGTGGCCGGCTGGTGTACCGGGGGCGTTGAGCCGGCCTCACGGTACGGCCGGCCCGCCCAGGTAGCGGCCGGTCCCGTCGTACGGCCAGGCGTTGGGCAGGCACCCCTTCAGGCCCTTGATCTGCTGCATCATCGCCGGAGCAGGGCGCCCCGGGCCCGGGCAGGTCTCGTGGCCACGGCCCAGCCAGTGGCCCACCTCGTGGTTGACGACCAGCGCCCGGTACTCGCCCAGCGGCCCGTCGAACCGCGGTGAGCCCCGCTGCCACCGCTTGAGGTTCACCATGACCGCGGGCCCCACCCGGCAGTTGACCTCGCCGCCCGTGTCCGGACCGTGCGCCCCGCACAGCCGGTCGACCGTCGCCGGGTGGCTATCCGGATGACCAGCCCCGCGTCCGCCCCGGTGACGCGGCGGAACGAGCGCGTGCCGCCGTGCCCCCAGCCGCGCGGGTCCGCGAGGACGGCGGCGATCTCCTCGGCGGCTGCCACGGGGTCCACCCCCGAGCCGTCCTCGACCTCCACCCGGTAGCGGAGCCCGGGGCCGGTCGCGCCATCCGCCGGGGCGACGGCGAAGGCGCCGGGACCGGAGGCGGGGGCGCCGGCGGGTCCGGAGGCGGGGGCGCCGGCGGGTCCGGAGGCGGGGGCGCCGGCGGGTCCGGAGGCGGGGGCGCCGGCGGGGGAGGCGGTCGGGGCAGAGCCCGCCGTGGAGGCGCCCGACGGGGAGGCGCCCGCGGTCGCCTCCACGGGCGGCGCCCCGTCGGGCGAGGGCATCGCGGGTGCCGGCCGCGCCTGGAGCCCCGGGCGGGTGCCGCTCTCCCCCTCCGGCAGGCTCACCAGGACGCCGGCGGCCACGACGCCCGCGACCACCGAGCCCGCGGCCGTACGCCTCCTCCGCCGCCGCCGGACGCGTGTACGCCTGGACGCGCATCCCCCCGTCCAGGGTGAGGTGCTTGCACTTCAGGCCCTTGGCCGGGACGTTCCGGCACTCCGGGAGCGGCTCCTTCCCCGCCGGGCGTACGGAGAACCGCAAATCCTCCCAGTAGCGCAGCACGACCGTCGCGCGTGCCCGGGGCGGAGTTCGGCGAGCGCGGCGAGCAGTGTGACGCGCAGGTCGGACGGTTCGGCGGCGTGCGGGCCGGGGCCTCCGGCCTTGGCGTACGCGACCAGGTCGCGCAGCCGGCGCCGCCGTCCGGCGAGGAAGGTGCGGGTGAGGACCGTCTTCGCGTACGCCTCGGGGTACTCGGCCGCGCTCGCCCGACGCCAGTGCTGGAAGAGCTTGGCCAGCGTCGTCTGGGTGAGATCGCGGGCGGTCTCCGCGTTCCCGCACAGCAGGTACGCCGTGCGGTACAACCGTTGCTGGCAGGCACGGGCGAACTCCTCGAACCCGTCCCGTGAGCCATGTGGTGCCGGCATCGCCCTCCCCTTCGCCGCCCGCGCCTCTCGCGGCCGTCACCCCTCCCTGAGCGCCGGGCGGCCGGAAAGGTTTAAGAGGAGTTCGGAGGAGGAACCTGGCTGGGCGGGCAGCGGCCCGCATCCGCCCGCGTCGGCCCGCCTGCCACAATGGGCGCGTGACGCGAGCAACTCTGGACAAGCAGCCGCACGAAGTCGCCTCGATGTTCGACGACGTCGCCGCGAACTACGACCTCACCAACGACGTGCTCTCGCTCGGCCAGGACCGGCGGTGGCGCAAGGAGGTCGCCAAGGCGGTCGACGCGCGGCCCGGCCAGAAGGTCCTCGACCTGGCGGCCGGCACCGGCACGTCATCGCTGCCGTTCGCGGAGGCCGGTGCGTACGTCGTGCCGTGCGACTTCTCGCTGGGCATGCTCCGCGAGGGCAAGAAGCGCCACCCATGGCTGCCGCTGACGGCGGGCGACGCCACGAAGCTGCCGTTCCGGGACGGCGTCTTCGACGCGGTGACGATCTCCTTCGGGCTGCGCAACGTCCAGGACACGGACGCCGCGCTGCGCGAGCTGTACCGGGTGACCAGGCCCGGCGGGCGGGTCGTGATCTGCGAGTTCTCGCACCCCACCTGGGCGCCGTTCCGGACCGTGTACGAGGAGTACCTGATGCGCGCGCTGCCGCCGGTCGCCCGCGCGGTCTCCTCCAACCCCGACGCGTACGTCTACCTCGCCGAGTCCATCCAGAGCTGGCCCGACCAGCCCACGCTGGCCGGGCTCCTCCAGCGGGCCGGCTGGTCGAAGGTGGCCTGGCGGAACCTGACGGGCGGGATCGTCGCCCTGCACCGGGGCACGAAGACGCTCTAGGCCAGCTCCAGGCGGAAGCAGTACCCCTCCTGCCCGCCGCTGTCGGGAATGGCGTACGTCTCCGCCCGCTCCATCCCGAGCCGCCGCGCCACCGCCACCGACCGCTCGTTGCGGGTGTTCACCATGGCGACCACCCGCTCCACCCCCGCCGCCCGCAGCCGCTCCAGCGTGGCGCGGGCGGCGGCCGTCGCGTACCCCTTGCCCCACGCGGCCCGCGCCAGCCGCCAGCCGATCTCTATCTCGCCGACCGGGCCCCAGGCGCGCGGCCACGGCTGCGCGCCCGTGAAGCCGATGACCTCGCCGTCCTCGTCCAGCAGCGTCCACAGGCAGAAGCCGTGCTCGGCGTCGTGCCGCCGCTGGCGGGCGCTGAGTTCGTGGTAGAAGGACAGTTCGGCGGGCCCGCCCTGGAAGAACTCCATGACCTCCGGGTCGTCGAAGACCCGGTGCCAGGCGTACGCGTCCTCGTCCGTCGGCACACGCAGCCGGACAACGGGCTGGACGGCGCCGGGGAGCAGCTCGGTCATCAAGGTGGCCCTTCGGGTCGGTGATCGGTACGTCCCCATAGACTGCACACGTCCTGTGCCGTCCGGTACGCAATTTCGAGTATTCGGGAGACCCCGCCGTGACCGAGCAGCAGCCCCTCTCCGAACACACCGCGGATGTGATCGTCGTCGGGGCCGGTCCGGCCGGTTCGACGACCGCGTACTACCTCGCCAAGGCCGGCCTGGACGTCCTGCTTCTCGAAAAGACCGCGTTCCCGCGCGAGAAGGTCTGCGGCGACGGCCTGACCCCCCGCGCCACCAAGCAGCTCGTGGCGATGGGCATCGACATCTCCGAGGAAGCGGGCTGGCTGCGCAACAAGGGGCTGCGCATCATCGGCGGCGGGGTCCGCCTCCAGCTCGACTGGCCGGAACTGGCCTCGTACCCGGACTACGGACTGGTCCGCAAGCGCGACGACTTCGACGAGCAGCTGGCCCGCCAGGCGCAGAAGGCCGGCGCCCGGCTGTACGAGCGGTGCAACGTGGGCGCGCCGATCGTCGACGACCGCACCGGCCGGATCACCGGCGTGCACGCCAAGCTGGGCGAGGACAAGACGCCGGTCACCTTCCACGCGCCGCTCGTCGTCGCCGCCGACGGCAACTCCACGCGCCTGTCCCTGGCGATGGGCCTGCACCGGCGCGAGGACCGGCCGATGGGCGTGGCCGTCCGTACGTACTTCACCTCCCCGCGCCACGAGGACGACTACCTGGAGTCCTGGCTGGAGCTGTGGGACCGGCGCGGGCCGGGCGAGGACCGGCTGCTGCCGGGCTACGGCTGGATCTTCGGCATGGGCGACGGCACCTCCAACGTCGGCCTCGGCGTCCTCAACACCTCCGACTCCTTCAAGGAGCTGGACTGGCGCGAGGTGCTGAAGGCGTGGTGCGCCTCCATGCCGGAGGACTGGGGGTACGTCCCCGAGAACATGACCGGCCCGATCCGCGGTGCCGCCCTGCCCATGGCCTTCAACCGCCAGCCGCACTACACGCGCGGCCTGCTGCTGGTCGGCGACGCGGGCGGCCTGGTCAACCCGTTCAACGGCGAGGGCATCGCGTACGCCATGGAGTCCGGGCAGATCGCCGCCGACGTCATCGTCCAGGCCCACGCCCGCCAGACCCCGGCGCAGCGCGAACTGGCCCTGCACCGCTACCCGAAGATCCTCAAGGACACCTACGGCGGCTACTACACGCTGGGCCGCGCGTTCGTGAAGCTGATCGGCAACCCGAAGGTCATGAAGATCGCGACCCAGCGCGGCCTGACGCACCCGCTGCTGATGAAGTTCACGCTGAAGATGCTCGCCAACCTGACGGACCCGACGGGCGGGGACGCGATGGACCGCATCATCAACGGCCTGTCGAAGGTCGCCCCGAAGGCCTGACGGTCCTGAACGCCTTCCGGTAGTCGGTGGGGGAGACCCCCACCGTGCGGGTGAAGTGGCGGCGCAGGTTCGCCCCCGTGCCCAGCCCACTGCTCTCGCCGATCCGCTCGACGGGCAGGTCGGTCGACTCCAGGAGCGTCTGGGCGCGGGCGATGCGCTGCTGGAGCAGCCACTTCAGGGGCGTGGTCCCGGTGGCCTCCAGCACGCGCCGGTGGAAGCTGCGCGGGCTCATCCGCGCCCGGCGGGCGAGGTCGTCGACGCTCAGCGGGTCGGCGAGGTGCTCGGCGGCCCACTGGAGTACGGGACCGAGGCTGTCGGCGTCGGCCGGAGGCAGCGGCGCCTCGATGAACTGGGCCTGGCCCCCCGCCCGGTGGGCGTGCACGACCAGGCGGCGGGCGAGCTGGTTCGCGACGCGGGCGCCGAGGTCCCGGCGGACCAGGTGCAGGCACAGGTCGAGGGCGGCCGTGGCGCCCGCGCTGGTGAGGACGGTTCCCTCGTCGGTGTAGAGGACCGAGTCGTCCACGATCACGGCCGGGTGGCGGGCGGCCAGTTCGGCGGTGTGCTGCCAGTGAGCGGTGGCGCGGCGGCCGTCGAGGAGTCCGGCGGCGGCGAGCGCGAAGGCGCCGGTGCACAGCGACACCATCCGCGCCCCGGCGGCGGCGGCCGCGCGCAGCGCCTCGACGAGTGCGGCGGGCACGTCCTCGCCGCTGTCGACGACCCGCTCGGGGACGGACGGCACGATCACGGTGTCCGCGTCGGCGAGGGCGTCGAGGCCGTGGTCCGTGCGCAGCGCGAAGGGGCCGGTCGTCGCGGGGATTCCGGTGCCGCACAGGCGCAGTTCGTACCAGGGGTCGGCGAGGTCCGGCTGCGGGATGCCGAACACCGCGAGGGCGATGGACATTTCGTACATCTCCCAGAGCGAGATGCCCGCGTCACTGTCCGGTACGACGGCGATGGCGACGGTCCCCGGGCTCATGAGCCCGAGCGTACGGCGCCCGCCGAACGGGCGGCAGGAATTTTGCGGATGTGGGCAGTCCTGCCGCTGTCGGCGCTTCGGGCCCGCTGCGAGGCTGACGATCATGAAGAGCGAACACGACAACGCGCACGTCACCGTCCTCGGGCTCGGCCGGATGGGCTCGGCACTCGCCGCCGCCTTCCTCGCCGCCGGCCACCCCACCACCGTCTTCAACCGCACCCCCGCCAAGGCCGACGCCCTCGCCGCCTCCGGCGCGGTCCGCGCGGACACGGTCGCCGAGGCCGTCGAGGCGAGCGACCTCATCCTGGTCTGCGTCCTCGACTACGCCGCCGTGCACGACCTCCTGGACCCGGTCGCCGGGTCGCTCGCGGGGCGCACGCTGGTCAACCTGACGTCCGGATCCCCGGAACAGGCCCGGGAGATGGCCGCCTGGGCCGCCGGGCACTGTGCCGGCTACCTGGACGGCGGCATCATGACGACGCCGGACGGCGTGGGCCACGCGGAGAGCATGTTCCTCTACGCCGGCTCGCCCGAGGTGCTCGCGGCCCACCGCGAGACCCTGGCCGTGCTCGGCGACCCCATCGACCTGGGCGCGGACCCCGGGCTCGCCTCGCTGTACGACGCGGGGCTGCTGGGGCTGATGTGGTCGGTGTTCGGCGGGTGGCTGCACGCCACGGCGCTGGTCGGCGCGGACGGGGTGGCGGCGAGCGCCTTCACGCCGGTCGCCGTCCGCTGGCTGACGACGGTGAGCGGCTTCATGGACCGGTACGCCGGCCAGATCGACGCCGGTCACTACCCGGGCGACGACGCCACCATCGACGTCCAGCTCGCGGCGATCGAGCACCTGCTGCACGCCGGCCGCGAGCGCGGGATCGACGGGCGGCTGCCGGAACTGCACCGGGAGCTGATGGCGAAGGCGGTCGCCGAGGGAAACGGCGGCGACAGCTACGCCCGCCTCGTGGACGCCTTCCGCGGGCGCTGATCCGGGTACGGCACGATGAGCGGATGATCCGAGGACCGATACGTACGGGCGGAGCCCTGCCCCTGACGGCGGTGACCGCCGGGACCGTGGCCATGGTGGTCTCGTACGCCGGGCCGCTCGCCCTCGTCCTGGCCGCCGCCTCCGCGGCCGGACTCACCCAGGGGCAGGCGTCGTCCTGGGTGTGGGCGATCTCCATCGGCGCGGGCGTCACCTGCGTGGGCTTGAGCTGGTGGAGCCGCGCCCCGGTCATCACCGCGTTCTCCACGCCCGGCGCGGCGATCCTGGTCACCGCCCTGCCCCAGCACGGCTACGCCGAGGCCGTCGGCGCCTTCCTCGCGGCGGGCGTGGCCGCCACGGCGCTCACCGCCACCGGGGTGTTCGCGCGGGTGATGGCCCGCATCCCGGGGGGCGTGGTCGCGGCGATGCTCGCCGGGACGCTGTTCTCCTTCGGCACGGCGGTCTTCACGTCCGTGCGTACGGCTCCGCTGCTCGCCGGCGCGATGCTGCTGGCGTACCTGCTGGCGCGGCGCCTGGTGCCGACGTACGCGGTGGTGTGGGCGCTCGTGGCGGGCCTGGCGGTGGCGGGGGCGACGGGCGGACTACGGGTTGATCTGCCCGGATTGGGGCTCGCTGTCCCCCATGTCACGATGCCTCAGTTCTCGGCCGGGGCGCTCGTCGGGATCGGCGTGCCGCTGCTGGTGGCGACCCTGGCCGGGCAGTACGCGCCGGGCCTCGCGGTGCTGAACGCCGCCGGGTACCGGCCGGACAGCCGGGTGGTGTGCGGGACGACGGGTCTGGTGTCGGTGCTGCTGGCGCCGTTCGGCTCGCACGCGGTCAACCCGGCGGCCATCACGGCGGCGATCTGCACCGGGCCCGACGCGCACCGGGACCCGGCCAAGCGGTGGATCGCCGGCGTGGCGTGCGGGGTGGGGTACCTGGTGGTCGGCTGCTTCGGCTCCACGCTGGTCGCGTTGTTCACCGGACTGCCCAAGGCGCTCGTCGCCACGCTCGCCGGGGTGGCGCTGCTCGGCTCCATCGCGGGCAGCCTGGCGCGTACGGTCGCCGATGAGCGCGACCGGGAGGCCTCCGTCATCACGTTCCTGGCCACCGCGTCGGGCGTGACGATCGCCGGGATCGGTTCGCCGTTCTGGGGCCTGCTCGCGGGCGTCGCCGCGCACGTCCTGCTGCGTACGCGGACACCGAAGGGCCGTCGCTCCCTCCCCGAGCGGGGGAGCGACGGCCTTTCACGCCCTGTGCGTACGCCTCAGAGCACGCGGACCGCGCCCGACGGCATGTCGTAGTCGAGCGAGCGCTCGACGACACCCGTGCTGGGGTTCTGCGCGCCGACGAACATGCCGCCGCCCACGTAGATCGCCACGTGGTACGAGTTGCTCCGGCTGCCCCAGTAGAGGATGTCGCCCGGCTGGAGGTTGTCCAGCGAGACGGAGGTGCCGCGGCTGGACTGGTCGCCGGAGACGCGCGGGAGCTCGATGCCGGCCTGGCGGTAGGCGGCCTGGACGAGCCCGGAGCAGTCCCAGGAGTTGGGGCCGGTGCTGCCCATGACGTACGCGTCGCCGACCTGGGCGCGGGCGAACGCCACGATCGCCGCGGCGGAGCCGGTCGCCTGGGACGAGTCGTAGGAGGAGCCGCCGCCGTCGCTGTCGTCGTCGGAGGAGCCGACGGACGCGGACAGCGTGGTGCGCTCGGAGGAGCGGGAGGCGCGCTCGGCGGCCTCGGCCTGGGCCTTCGCCTCGGCCTTGCGCCGGGCCTCTTCGGCCTCCGCCTTGCGCTCCGCCTCGGCCTTGGCCGTCTTGGCGTCCTTCGCGGCCTTGACGGCCGCGGCGTCCTCCTGTGCCTGCAGCTCCTGGTCGAGCGCGATCTGCTGGGTCGCCTCGGCGGAGGCGGCGACGGCGCTCGACAGGTCCGCGGACAGGTCCGCGTTGAGGGTGGGCATCTCGATGGTCTCGGTCACCGGCTCGGCATTCGCCGGCCCGGCAGCACCGGCCACCGCGATGGTGCTGAGGACGCCACCGGCAACTCCGGCTCGCAGCGAGAGCTTCGAAGCGCTGCGGCGGGGCTTCCGGTGGCTGGGTATGTGAGCGGTGTGGGACATGAGTACAACCGCTATCAGGGCTTCACGGTTCCCTTCAAGAAACGTGTGTTGCGCCACAGTTGCGCGCGGATTGGGTGAATCCGCTTCCGTGTACCCCTTATTGACGCCGTAACGGACATTGCGGACTGTGGTGATCAGGGCCGTGATCATGGGTTTTCCGCGAAACGCCCGAATTGCCGTGCTCTTACCACTCCTTCACTCCGGTGGCCAAGCCCGCTTTCACAGGCCCCGTGGCGGAGTGACGCAGGTCACAGAATGATCACGCCGCGGATGCCCGGAAGATCGTGAAAGCGCGCACGTGTCCACTTCGGTCCCGGCTGGCCCCTCGGGCGAGTGAAGCGGGGCTCTCTATCACCCGAGTGAGTCCAGGGCGAATTTGCTTGTAGTTACCACCTCTTGATAGGGCGCGACCCCTCTGACCAGCCGCGACTTCTTGGAATGTCACAGCTCGTAAGCGCGTGACCACATGCGGTATGAAGATCGCCGCGCCCTGGAATTCATGATCCTTCGCCAGGTGGTGGAGATCACAAAGGCGTTGCCGTACCCCGTGTCGCAGATCACAGATCGACGGGCATAGGATGCGAAGCAGTCGGGCTTGTGAACTGCCTCACATGTGCACGATCTTCGCGAGGCGGCGAGACGGTGCCCGGTGCGGTCCATCGGTCAAGGACGACTGGAAGGAGCGAGGAGCGTGAATGCCTACGCGCCCATCCTCGTGCTCGGCGCCCTCGGGGCAGGGTTTGCGATCTTCTCCGTGGTCATGGCCACGCTTATCGGCCCAAAGAGGTACAACCGGGCGAAGCTTGAGGCATACGAGTGCGGTATCGAGCCGACGCCCACTCCGGCCGGAGGGGGCCGCTTCCCGATCAAGTACTACCTGACGGCGATGCTCTTCATCGTCTTCGACATCGAGATCGTCTTCCTCTACCCCTGGGCCGTCAGCTTCGACGCCCTGGGGCTTTTCGGGCTCGTGGAGATGCTGCTCTTCGTGCTCACCGTCTTCGTCGCCTACGCGTATGTGTGGCGGCGCGGCGGCCTGGAATGGGACTGAGGGGCTGAGGGGCACCAATGGGACTCGAAGAGAAGCTGCCGAGCGGTTTTCTGCTGACGACCGTCGAACAGGCCGCGGGCTGGGTGCGCAAGGCGTCCGTCTTCCCCGCGACCTTCGGCCTCGCCTGCTGCGCCATCGAGATGATGACGACCGGCGCCGGGCGGTACGACCTGGCGCGCTTCGGCATGGAGGTCTTCCGCGGCTCACCGCGCCAGGCCGACCTGATGATCGTGGCGGGCCGGGTGAGCCAGAAGATGGCGCCCGTCCTGCGCCAGGTCTACGACCAGATGCCCAACCCCAAGTGGGTGATCTCGATGGGGGTTTGCGCCTCATCGGGTGGGATGTTCAACAATTACGCGATTGTGCAGGGCGTCGACCACATTGTTCCCGTTGACATCTATTTGCCGGGCTGCCCGCCGCGTCCGGAGATGCTGATGGACGCGATCCTCAAGCTCCACCAGAAGATCCAGAGCTCCAAGCTCGGCGTCAACGCCCAGGAAGCGGCCCGCGAGGCGGAACAGGCCGCGCTCAAGGCGCTGCCCACGATCGAGATGAAGGGGCTGCTGAGGTGACCGATCAGCCGAATCCCGAGAAGGACCTCAGCGCGCAGAACCTGCCCGGCCAGCGCGGTGACAGCGGCGAGGAGGTACGCGTCCAGCGCGGCATGTTCGGCGCGAACAACGGCGGCGACACCTCCGGCTACGGCGGCCTCGTCCGCTCCATCCGCCTGCCGGGGCCGGCCACCCGTCCGTACGGTGGCTGGTTCGACGAGGTCGCCGACGAGCTCGAAGGCGCCCTGGAGGAGCAGGGGCTCGTCCCCGAGAACGCCATCGAGAAGACGGTCGTCGACCGCGGCGAGCTGACCTTCCACATCGCCCGCGAGCACCTCGTGCGCGTCGCCCGCACCCTGCGCGACGACCCCGCCCTGCGCTTCGAGCTGTGTACGGGCGTCTCCGGCGTCCACTACCTGGGCGACAAGGGCCGCGAGCTGCACGCGGTGTACCACCTGCGCTCGCTCACCCACGGCCGGCTGATCCGGCTGGAGGTCTCCGCCCCGGACTCCGACCCGCACGTCCCGTCGCTCGTCGCGGTCTACCCGACCAACGACTGGCACGAGCGCGAGACGTACGACTTCTTCGGCCTGATCTTCGACGGCCACCCCGCCCTGACCCGGATCATGATGCCGGACGACTGGCAGGGCTTCCCGCAGCGCAAGGACTACCCCCTCGGCGGCATCCCCGTCGAGTACAAGGGCGCCCAGATCCCGGCTCCGGACCAGCGGAGGTCGTACTCGTGACCACCCCTTCTGCAAGCGCGCGCGAGACCACCGAGGGCACCGTCTACACGGTCACCGGCGGTGACTGGGACGAGGTCGTCCAGTCCGCGGCCAAGGCCGACGACGAGCGGATCGTCGTCAACATGGGGCCCCAGCACCCGTCCACCCACGGCGTGCTCCGGCTCATCCTGGAGATCGACGGCGAGACCGTCACCGAGGCCCGCTGCGGCATCGGCTACCTCCACACCGGGATCGAGAAGAACCTCGAATACCGGACCTGGACGCAGGGCACCACCTTCGTCACGCGCATGGATTACCTGACGCCGTTCTTCAACGAGGCGGCGTACTGCCTGGGCGTGGAGAAGCTCCTCGGCATCGAGGACCAGATCCCCGACCGGGCCACGATCATCCGCGTCCTGCTGATGGAGCTCAACCGGCTCTCCTCCCACCTGGTGTGCATCGCCACCGGCGGCATGGAGCTGGGCGCCACCACGATCATGATCTACGGCTTCCGGGACCGCGAGATGATCCTGGACCTGTACGAGCTGATCACCGGGCTGCGCATGAACCACGCGTTCATCCGCCCCGGCGGCCTCGCCCAGGACCTGCCGCCCGGCGCCATCGACCAGCTTCGCGAGTTCGTGAAGACGATGAAGAAGAACCTGCCGGAGTACGACAAGCTCGCCACCGGCAACCCCATCTTCAAGGCCCGGATGCAGGACATCGGCTACCTGGACCTGGCCGGCTGCATGGCCCTCGGCGCCACCGGCCCCATCCTGCGCTCCGCCGGTCTCCCGCACGACCTGCGCAAGACCGACCCGTACTGCGGCTACGAGACGTACGACTTCGACGTCCCGACCGCCGACACCTGCGACGCGTACGGCCGCTTCCTCATCCGGCTGGAGGAGATGCGCCAGTCGCTGCGGATCGTCGAGCAGTGCCTGGAGCGGCTGGCGCCGGGGCCGGTGATGGTCGCCGACAAGAAGATCGCCTGGCCCGCGCAGCTGGCCCTCGGCCCGGACGGGCTCGGCAACTCCCTCGACCACATCAAGAAGATCATGGGCACCTCCATGGAGGCCCTGATCCACCACTTCAAGCTGGTGACGGAGGGCTTCCGGGTGCCGCCGGGACAGTCGTACACGGCGGTCGAATCGCCCAAGGGCGAGCTGGGTGTCCATGTCGTGAGCGACGGCGGCACCCGCCCCTACCGGGTCCACTTCCGCGACCCGTCGTTCACCAACCTGCAGGCCATGGCGGCGATGTGCGAGGGCGGCCAGGTCGCCGACGTCATCGTCGCCGTCGCGTCCATCGACCCCGTGATGGGAGGCGTCGACCGGTAATGACAGACGTCAGCTTGGGGATGCCGCAGCTCCCCGCCCCCGATTACCCGGCCGATGTGCGCGCCCGGCTCGAAGCCGACGCCCGGGAGGTCATCGCCCGCTACCCCGACAGCCGGTCCGCGCTGCTGCCGCTGCTGCACCTGGTGCAGTCGGAGGAGGGGTACGTGACCCGGACCGGCATGCGGTTCTGCGCCGACATGCTGGGCCTGACCACCGCCGAGGTCACCGCCGTCGCGACCTTCTACACCATGTACCGGCGTAAGCCGAGCGGCGACTACCAGGTCGGGGTGTGCACCAACACCCTGTGCGCGGTCATGGGCGGCGACGCGATCTTCGAGGAGCTTCAGGAGCACCTCGGCGTCGGCAACAACGAGACGACGCCGGACGGCAAGGTCACCCTCGAACACATCGAGTGCAACGCGGCCTGCGACTTCGCGCCCGTGGTGATGGTCAACTGGGAGTTCTTCGACAACCAGACGCCCGAGTCCGCCAAGCGCCTCGTCGACGACCTGCGCGCCGGCCGCCCTGTCGAACCGACACGCGGCGCGCCCCTGTGCACGTACAAGGAGACGGCCCGCATCCTGGCCGGTTTCCCCGACGAGCGCCCCGGCGCGGTCGAGGCGACCGGTGGCGCGGGGCCCGCCTCGCTGATCGGCCTGAAGCTCGCCAAGGGCGAGGCCGTGCCCGGCGCCCGCGTGGTCCACCCACGCGGTGAGGCCCCGCAGGACGAGCCCACACCCGGCTCGGGGCACCTCAGCTCGCACGACGCGCCGCAGCCGACGTCGGCCTCGGACCCGCAGCACCCGTCCGGGCCGGTCGGCCCGGACGGCCAGGCCCGCTCGGTCACCGAGGAGGGGGAGTGATGACGTTGGCACCCGAGATGACCAGCCCGGAGAAGCTGCTGGCACCGGTCCTGTCCGCGTTCTGGGACCAGCCGAACTCCTGGACGCTGGAGACCTACAAGCGGCACGAGGGGTACGAGGGGCTGAAGAAGGCCCTCGCCATGACGCCCGACGACCTCATCGCGTACGTCAAGGACTCCGGCCTGCGCGGCCGTGGCGGCGCGGGCTTCCCCACCGGGATGAAGTGGCAGTTCATCCCCCAGGGCGACGGCAAGCCTCACTATCTTGTTGTCAACGCCGACGAGTCGGAGCCCGGGACCTGCAAGGACATCCCGCTCCTGTTCGCCAACCCGCACTCCCTCATCGAGGGGATCGTGATCGCGTGCTACGCGATCAGGTCGAACCACGCCTTCATCTATCTGCGCGGTGAGGTCGTGCCCGTGCTGCGCAGGCTGCACGAAGCCGTGCGTGAGGCGTACGCGGCGGGCTACCTCGGCACGGACATCCTCGGCAGCGGACTCGACCTCGAACTCACCGTGCACGCGGGCGCCGGCGCGTACATCTGCGGTGAGGAGACGGCGCTGCTCGACTCGCTCGAAGGCCGCCGTGGCCAGCCCCGGCTGCGTCCCCCCTTCCCCGCGGTCGCCGGTCTGTACGCGTGCCCCACTGTGGTGAACAACGTCGAGTCGATCGCCTCGGTTCCCGCGATCCTGAACCGGGGCAAGGACTGGTTCCGGTCGATGGGCAGCGAGAAGTCCCCCGGCTTCACGCTCTACTCGCTCAGCGGCCATGTCGCCTCGCCCGGCCAGTACGAGGCGCCGCTCGGCATCACCCTGCGCCAGCTGCTCGACATGAGCGGCGGCATGCGGCCCGGCCACCGGCTGAAGTTCTGGACGCCCGGCGGCTCGTCGACCCCGATGTTCACCGACGAGCACCTCGACGTCCCCCTCGACTACGAGGGCGTCGGCGCGGCCGGCTCGATGCTCGGCACCAAGGCCCTGCAGTGCTTCGACGAGACGACGTGCGTGGTGCGGGCGGTCACCCGGTGGACCGAGTTCTACGCCCACGAGTCGTGCGGCAAGTGCACGCCCTGCCGTGAAGGAACGTACTGGCTTGTGCAGTTGCTGCGGGACATCGAGGCCGGCAAGGGCACGCTGGGCGACCTCGACAAGCTCAACGACATCGCCGACAACATCAACGGCAAGTCGTTCTGCGCCCTCGGTGACGGCGCCGCCTCGCCGATCTTCTCGTCGCTGAAGTACTTCCGCGGGGAGTACGAGCAGCACATCACGGGCAAGGGCTGTCCCTTCGACCCGGCCAAGTCGACCGCCTGGGCGGACAACCACGTGGAGGTGACGGCGTGACCGTCATGGCATCCGGCCCCGCCGGGGGCGGCAGCGCGGCCGTCCCACCCGAAGACCTGGTCACCCTGACCATCGACGGGATCGAGATCTCCGTCCCCAAGGGGACGCTGGTCATCCGCGCCGCCGAGCAGCTCGGCATCGAGATCCCCCGGTTCTGCGACCATCCGCTGCTCGACCCGGCCGGCGCCTGTCGGCAGTGCATCGTCGAGGTCGAGGGCCAGCGCAAGCCGATGGCGTCCTGCACCATCACCTGCACCGACGGCATGGTCGTCAAGTCGCAGCTCACCTCGCCCGTCGCCGAGAAGGCCCAGGTGGGGGTGATGGAGCTGCTGCTCATCAACCACCCGCTGGACTGCCCGGTCTGCGACAAGGGCGGCGAGTGCCCGCTGCAGAACCAGGCCATGTCCCACGGCCAGGCCGACTCCCGCTTCGAGGGAAAGAAGCGGACGTTCGAGAAGCCGGTGCCGATCTCCACGCAGGTGCTGCTCGACCGCGAGCGGTGCGTGCTGTGCGCGCGCTGCACCCGGTTCTCCAACCAGGTCGCGGGCGACCCGATGATCGAGCTGCTCGAGCGCGGTGCGCTCCAGCAGGTCGGTACGGGGGAGGGCGACCCCTTCGAGTCGTACTTCTCCGGCAACACCATCCAGATCTGCCCGGTCGGCGCGCTGACCTCGGCGGCGTACCGGTTCCGCTCCCGCCCCTTCGACCTGGTCTCGTCGCCGAGCGTCTGTGAGCACTGCGCGGGCGGCTGCGCCACGCGCACCGACCACCGGCGCGGCAAGGTCATGCGGCGGCTCGCGATGAACGACCCGGAGGTCAACGAGGAGTGGCTGTGCGACAAGGGGCGGTTCGCGTTCCGGTACGCGCAGCAGCGTGACCGGCTCACGACCCCGCTGGTGCGCAGCTCCGAGACGGGCGAGCTGGAGCCCGCTTCCTGGCCGGAGGCCCTGGAGGCGGCGGCGCGTGGGCTGGTGAAGGGCCGCACGGGCGTCCTGACCGGCGGGCGGCTGACGGTGGAGGACGCGTACGCGTACGCCAAGTTCGCCCGCGTCGCCCTCGACACGAACGACATCGACTTCCGCGCGCGGACGCACAGCAGCGAGGAGGCCGACTTCCTGGCCGCCCGGGTCGCGGGCCGTGGCCGGGACCTGGACGGGCGAGGGGTCACGTACACCTCCCTGGAGAAGGCCCCGGCGGTGCTGCTGGTCGGTCTTGAGGCGGAGGAGGAGGCGCCGGGCGTCTTCCTGCGGCTGCGCAAGGCGTGGCGCAAGCGGGGCCAGCGGACGTACGCGCTTGCCCCGTTCGCCACCCGGGGCCTTCAGAAGGCGGGCGGCACGCTGCTGCCGGCCGCGCCCGGGACGGAGGCCGAGTGGCTGGACGCGCTGGCCTCGGGGACAGGGCTGGACGCGGACGGGTCGGCGGCCGCCCAGGCGCTGCGGGAGCCCGGCGCGGTGATCGTGGTCGGTGAGCGGCCGGCGGGAGTGCCGGGCGCGCTGACCGCGGCCGTGCGCGCCGCGGCGGCGACGGGGGCGGAGCTGGTGTGGATCCCGCGCCGGGCCGGTGAGCGCGGCGCGGTGTGGGCGGGCGCGATCCCGTCGTTGCTGCCGGGCGGGCGGCCCGCGACCGATCCACGCGCGCGTGACGAGGTCGCCGCCGCCTGGGGCGTACGGGAGCTGCCGCACCGGTACGGGCGCGACACGGGCCAGACCGTGGAGGCCGCGGCCACCGGCGAGCTGGGCGCGCTGCTCGTCGCGGGCGTCGAGGTCGCCGACCTGCCGGATGCGGCACGCGCGCGTGAGGCCCTGGACGCGGCGTTCGTGGTGTCGCTGGAGCTGCGGCCCGGCGAGGTCACCGACCGGGCGGACGTGGTCCTCCCGGTGGCCGCGGTCGCCGAGAAGCCCGGCACCTTCCTCAACTGGGAGGGCAGGGTGCGGATGTTCGAGGCCGCGCTGAAGCCGGAGCACATGACGCGGACGCTCGCCCCGGCGGACGCGCGGGTGCTGCACATGCTGGCCGACGCCATGGACGTACCTTTCGCCTTGCCGGACGTGAAGGCCGTACGCCGTGAGATGGACCGGCTCGGCGCCTGGGACGGGACACCGGCGGGCGACCCGGTGGGGTCCGCCGTACCGCTGCCCCGCGCGGGCGAGGGCGAGGCGGTGCTGGCCGGCCACCGGATGCTGCTGGACCTGGGCCTCCTCCAGGAGGGCGACGAGGCCCTGGCGGGTACCCGCCACGCCTCGGTGGCCCGCCTGTCGGCGGCCACGGCGGCGGAGACGGGCGTCAAGGACGGCGACCTGCTGTCGGTGACCGGCCCGGCGGGCTCCGTCGAACTGCCGCTGCAGGTGACCGACATGCCCGACCGGGTGGTCTGGCTGCCGCTCAAGTCCACCCCGGGCGGCGTCCTGTCCGCCATGGGCACGGCCCCCGGCCGACTGGTCCGCCTTTCCCCGACGACCCCGAGCTCCGCGGCCCCCACGGAGGTGGAGGCATGATCCCGTACACCCTGGCGGTGGAAGACCTGTCCATGTTCGGCCGCGACCCCTGGTGGCTCGTGGCGATCAAGGCGGTCTTCTGCTTCGCCTTCCTGATGATCACCGTGCTGTTCGCCATCGTGTGGGAGCGCAAGGTCGTCGCCTGGATGCAGCTCCGCATCGGCCCCAACCGGCACGGCCCCTGGGGTCTGCTCCAGTCCCTCGCGGACGGCATCAAACTGATGCTGAAGGAGGACGTGGTCGTCAAACGGGCCGACAAGGCCGTCTACATCCTCGCCCCGATCATCGCCGCCATCCCCGCGTTCATGGCGATCGCGGTGATTCCCTTCGGCCCGGCCGGCAACGAGGTGTCGATCTTCGGGCAGCGCACCACGATGCAGCTGACCGACCTGCCGATCGCGATGCTCTACATCCTCGCGGTGGCCTCCGTCGGCATCTACGGCATCGTGCTGGCCGGCTGGTCGTCCGGCTCGACCTACCCGCTCCTCGGCGGCCTGCGCTCGTGCGCGCAGATGATCAGCTACGAGATCGCGATGGGCGCCGCCTTCGCGTCCGTCTTCCTCTACTCCGGGTCGATGTCGACCTCGGCGATCGTCGAGGCGCAGGCGGACCGCTGGTACATCATCCTGCTGCCGGTCTCCTTCATCATCTACATCGTCACGATGGTCGGTGAGGTCAACCGCGCCCCGTTCGACATGCCCGAGTCCGAGGGCGACCTGGTCGGCGGCTTCAACACCGAGTACAGCTCCATCAAGTTCGCGATGTTCATGCTCGCCGAGTACGTGAACATGGTGACCGTCTCGGCGGTGTCGGTGACGCTGTTCCTCGGCGGCTGGCGGGCCCCGTACCCGATCTCCACTCTCTGGGAGGGCGCGAACCACGGCTGGTGGCCGATGCTCTGGTTCGTCGTCAAGGTGCAGCTGCTGCTGTTCTTCTTCATCTGGCTGCGCGGCACGCTGCCCCGCGTCCGCTACGACCAGCTGATGAAGCTCGGCTGGAAGGTCCTCATCCCCGTGTCGGTCGTCTGGCTGATGCTGGTCGCCACCGTGCGGGCGCTGCGGAACGAGAACTACGACTTCCAGGAGATCGTGCTGTACGTCGCGGGCGCGGTCATCGTGGTGCTCCTGCTCTCCTTCGTCGTCGACATCTTCCGCGACAAGAAGGCCGAGCAGGAGGCGGAGGCGGCCGCTCCGCCCGGCGAGTTCGACCCGATGGCCGGCGGGTTCCCGGTACCGCCGCTGCCCGGTCAGACCCTGCCGCCGGTGCCCCGGCGACGGCCGCGCTCCGAGCGCGAGTTGATTGTCAGTGGTGGAAGCAATACTGACAGTGACGGAAAGGAGGTCGACGGTGTCTGACAGCAACTTCCAGAATCCGGTGGCCGGCTTCGGCGTGACCTTCAAGGCCATGTTCAAGAAGCGGCTGACCGAGCAGTACCCGGAGCAGCAGAAGACGACGGCGCCGCGCTTCCACGGCCGGCACCAGCTCAACCGGCACCCGGACGGCCTGGAGAAGTGCGTCGGCTGCGAGCTGTGCGCCTGGGCCTGCCCGGCCGACGCCATCTACGTGGAGGGCGCGGACAACACGGACGAGGAGCGCTACTCGCCGGGTGAGCGGTACGGCCGCGTCTACCAGATCAACTACGCCCGCTGCATCTTCTGCGGACTGTGCATCGAGGCCTGCCCGACCCGGGCGCTGACGATGACGAACGAGTTCGAGCTGGCCGACACCTCCCGCGCGAACCTGATCTTCACGAAGGAGCAGCTCCTCGCGGGCCTGGACGAGGGCATGGTCGACACGCCCCACGCCATCTTCCCGGGCATGACGGAGCAGGACTACTACCGGGGCCTGGTCACCGAGGCCGCGCCCGGCACGGTCCGGCAGGCGGCCGTGAGCAAGGACCAGAAGCCCCAGGAGGGTGCCTCGGACTTCGGTGAGGGCGAGCCCGCCTCGGAGAAGGTGATCGGGGCATGAGCGCACTCGCCACCACGCTGGCCGCCTCCACCACGTCCACGGGTGAGGCCGTGCAGTTCTGGGTGCTCGGCACCATCGCCGTCGTCGGCGCGCTGGGCACCATCCTGATGAAGAAGGCCGTGCACAGTGCGCTGAGCCTGGCCGCGACGATGATCATCCTGGCGGTGTTCTACCTCGCCAACGGGGCGTACTTCCTGGGTGTCGTGCAGATCATCGTCTACACCGGCGCCATCATGATGCTTTTCCTCTTCGTCGTCATGCTCGTCGGCGTCACGGCCGCCGACTCGCTGAAGGAGACCATCAAGGGGCAGCGCTGGCTGGCCGCCGCCTGCGGGCTCGGCTTCGGCATCCTCCTGGTCGCCGGGCTGGGCAGGGCCTCGCTGGACACCTTCGACGGCCTCGGCACGGCGAACGCCGGGGGCAATGTGGAGGGCATCGCGGCACTCCTCTTCACCAGGTACGTCTTCGCCTTCGAGATCACCGGCGCGCTGCTGATCACCGCGACAGTCGGCGCGATGGTGCTGACGCACCGCGAGCGGACCGAGCGGGCCCGTACCCAGCGGGAGATGTCCGAGCAGCGCGTACGGGAGGGGAAGCAGCTGCCGCCGCTGCCCGCGCCCGGGGTCTACGCCCGGCACAACGCGGTGGACATCGCGGGTCTGCTGCCCGACGGCACGCCGTCCGAGCTCACCGTCAGCAAGACGCTGCGGGCGCGCGGCCAGATCCGTGATGTGTCGCGGCAGGCGCTGGAGGACCTCAAGGCGCTGGAGCAGCGCGCGGAGGAGCGCCTGGGGCGTGGCCACGAGGCCTCGGACCGTGAGGAGGAGAACGCGCAGTGAATCCGGTCAACTACCTGTACCTGGCCGCCCTGTTGTTCACGATCGGTGCGGCCGGGGTGCTGATCCGGCGGAACGCGATCGTGGTGTTCATGTGTGTCGAGCTGATGCTCAACGCCTGCAACCTCACGCTCGTCGCCTTCTCCCGTATGCACGGCAATCTCGACGGCCAGATCATCGCCTTCTTCACGATGGTCGTCGCCGCCGCGGAGGTCGTGGTCGGGCTCGCGATCATCGTGTCGCTGTTCCGTTCCCGCCACTCGGCCTCGGTCGACGACGCCAGCCTGATGAAGCTGTAAGGGGTCGCTGAATCGTGGAGAATCTGATCGCGCTGCTCGTCGCGGCGCCTCTGCTGGGAGCGGCCGTCCTGCTGTGCGGCGGCCGTCGGCTGGACCGGGCCGGGCACTGGCTCGGCACCCTGCTCGCCGCCGCCTCCTTCGCCATCGGGGCGGTGCTCTTCTTCGACATGCTGGGCAAGGGCGCCGAGGAACGGGCGCTGCACCAGCACCTGTTCAGCTGGGTGCCGGTGGAGAGCTTCCGGGCGGACATCGCCTTCCAGCTCGACCAGCTGTCGATGACGTTCGTCCTGCTCATCACCGGTGTCGGCACGCTCATCCATGTGTACTCGATCGGGTACATGGCGCACGACGAGCGCCGGCGCCGCTTCTTCGGCTACCTGAACCTGTTCCTCGCGGCGATGCTGCTGCTGGTCCTGGCCGACAACTACCTGCTGCTGTACTTCGGCTGGGAGGGCGTCGGTCTGGCGTCCTACCTGCTGATCGGTTTCTGGCAGCACAAGCCCAGCGCGGCCACCGCCGCGAAGAAGGCCTTCCTGGTCAACCGGGTCGGCGACATGGGCCTGTCCATCGCCATCATGCTGATGTTCACCACCTTCGGGACGTTCACCTTCGGGCCGGTGCTCTCGGCGACGGGCGAGACGTCCGAGGGGATGCTGACGGCCATCGGGCTGATGCTGCTGCTCGCCGCCTGCGGCAAGTCGGCGCAGGTGCCGCTGCAGTCCTGGCTGGGTGACGCGATGGAGGGCCCGACCCCGGTCTCGGCCCTGATCCACGCGGCCACGATGGTGACCGCGGGCGTCTACCTGATCACCCGCTCGGGCGCGATCTTCAACGCCGCGCCGGACGCGCAACTGGCGGTCGTGGTGGTCGGCGCGGTCACGCTCCTCTTCGGTGCGATCGTCGGTTGCGCCAAGGACGACATCAAGAAGGCGCTGGCCGGTTCGACGATGTCGCAGATCGGCTACATGATCCTGGCGGCCGGGCTCGGCCCGATCGGGTACGCCTTCGCGATCATGCACCTGGTGACGCACGGCTTCTTCAAGGCGGGGCTGTTCCTCGGCGCCGGGTCGGTCATGCACGGCATGAACGACGAGGTCGACATGAGGAAGTACGGCGGGCTGCGGAAGTACATGCCGGTCACCTTCGTCACCTTCGGGCTCGGGTACCTGGCGATCATCGGCTTCCCGGGGCTGTCCGGGTTCTGGTCCAAGGACAAGATCATCGAGGCGGCCTTCGCCAAGGGCGGTACGGAGGGCTGGATCCTCGGCGGGGTCGCCCTGCTGGGCGCGGGCATCACCGCGTACTACATGACCCGCGTGATGATCATGACGTTCTTCGGCGAGAAGCGCTGGCAGCCCGCCCCCGACCCCGACACGGCGCCCAGCGTGGAGCCGGGCATCGAGGTCCACCCCGGCGAGATGCCGCACCCGCACGAGTCCCCGAAGTCCATGACGATCCCGATGATCCTGCTGGCCTTCGGGTCGGTCTTCGCGGGCGCGCTCTTCTCGCTCAACAGCGCGTTCGTCAACTGGCTGAAGCCCGTCACCGAGTTCGAGCACGGGCACCCGCCGATCAGCGCGGGCGCGGTGACCGCGTCCACGGTCGTCGTCCTGCTCATCGGCGTCGGCATCGCGTACGCGCAGTACGGCCGCCGGCCCGTGCCGGTCGTCGCCCCGCGCGGCTCGCTGCTCACCCGCGCCGCCCGGCGCGACCTCCTCCAGGACGACTTCAACCACATCGTCCTGGTCCGCGGCGGAGAGCACCTCACCCGCTCGCTGGTCTACATGGACCACACCCTGGTCGACGGGGTGGTCAACGGCACCGCCGCCTCCGTCGGCGGACTGTCCGGCCGGCTGCGCCTGTTGCAGAACGGCTTCGCCCGCTCCTACGCGGTCTCGATGTTCGGAGGTACGGCGGTGCTGATCGCCGCGACCCTGCTGATGAGGGGAGTGTGAGCACCATGTCCGATGTCGTGAACGCGGGCTTTCCCCTCCTGACCGCGACGGCCGCCGTGCCGGCCGTCGGCGCGATCCTCACCGCCGCCGTCCCGGCCGCGCGCCGCACGGCCGCCAAGTGGCTGGCGCTGCTGGTCTCGCTGGCCACGCTGGTCCTGGCCGCGCTGGTGGCCGTCCGTTTCGAGCCCGGCGGCGACCGCTACCAGCTCACCGAGTCGCACGCCTGGATCGCCGACTTCGGTGTGCGCTACGAACTGGGCGTCGACGGCATCGGGGTGGCGCTGATCGCGCTCACCGCGCTGCTGATCCCCTTCATCATCCTGGCCGGCTGGCACGACGCCGACCCCCTGGAGACCCAGTCCAAGCGGTGGCGGCCCACACAGGGCTTCTTCGCCCTGATCCTGATGGTCGAGGCGATGGTGATCCTCTCCTTCGAGGCCACCGACGTCTTCCTCTTCTACATCCTCTTCGAAGCCATGCTCATCCCGATGTACTTCCTCATCGGTGGCTTCGGGGACCGGGCCCACGCGGGCACCGACGAGAACGCGGCGGCCCAGCGGTCGTACGCCGCGGTCAAGTTCCTGCTTTACAACCTGGTCGGCGGGCTCATCATGCTGGCCGCCGTCATCGGGCTGTACGTCGTCGCCGGGAACTTCTCCCTGACGGAGATCGCCGCGGCGCGGGCGAGCGGCGAGCTGGACATGGCGACCAACACCGAGCGGCTGCTGTTCCTCGGGTTCTTCTTCGCCTTCGCGGTGAAGGCCCCGCTGTGGCCGCTGCACACCTGGCTGCCCAACGCGATGGGCGAGGCGACCGCGCCGGTGGCGGTGCTCATCACCGCGGTCGTCGACAAGGTCGGCACGTTCGCGATGCTGCGCTTCTGCCTCCAGCTCTTCCCGGAGGCGTCGAAGTGGGCCACGCCCGCGATCATCGTCCTGGCGCTGATCAGCATCGTGTACGGGGCGCTTCTGGCGGTCGGCCAGCGGGACATCAAGCGGCTGGTCGCGTACGCGTCGATCTCCCACTTCGGCTTCATCATCATGGGCATCTTCGCGATGACCAGCCAGGGCCAGTCCGGGGCCACCCTGTACATGGTCAACCACGGGATCTCGACGGCCGCGCTGATGCTGGTGGCCGGATTCCTGATCTCGCGGCGCGGGTCGCGGCTCATCGCCGACTACGGCGGCGTGCAGAAGGTGGCACCGGTGCTCGCCGGGACGTTCCTGGTGGGCGGCCTGGCCACGCTGTCGCTGCCGGGCCTGGCGCCGTTCGTGTCCGAATTCCTGGTTCTGGTCGGCACGTTCGCGCGGTACCCGGTGGCCGGGATCATCGCCACCTTCGGCATCGTGCTCGCCGCGCTCTACACGCTGGTGCTCTACCAGCGGACCATGACCGGGCCGGTGAAGGAGGAGGTGCGGGCGATGCCCGACCTCAAGGTGCGTGAACTGGCCGTGGTCGCCCCGCTGATCGCCCTGCTGCTCTTCCTGGGCGTCTACCCCAAGCCGCTGACCGAGATCGTCGACCCGGCCGTGCGGCACACCATGTCCGACGTACAGCAGAAGGACCCCCGGCCCGAGGTGGAGGCAGCCAAGTGAGTACATCCGCTGTCCACAGCCTGTGGACGACAGCGGCCGAACCGGCCGCCGTCGACAAGATCGGGGCGCCGGCCATCGAGTACGCCCAGCTGGCACCCACGCTGATCGTGGTGGGCGCCGCCGTGGTCGGCATCCTGCTGGAGGCCCTCGTCCCGCGCCGCGCCCGCTACTACGCGCAGGTCTTCCTGACCGTCGTGGCCCTCGCCGCTGCCTTCGCGGCGGTGGTCGGCCTCGCGGTCGGCGGCCATGCCACCACCAAGGCGGGCATCGCCGCGATGGGCGCCATCGCGGTCGACGGGCCCGCGCTGTTCCTGCAGGGCACCATCCTGCTGGCCTCGATCGTCGCCGTCTTCACCTTCGCCGAGCGGCGGCTCGACCCCGCCCACCACGGGCACCGGGTCGACTCGTTCGCCGCCGAAGCCGCCGCCGTACCCGGCAGCGACCACGAGAAGGCCGCCGTCAAGGCCGGTTTCACCACCACCGAGGTCTTCCCGCTGGTGCTGTTCGCCGTGGGCGGCATGCTCGTCTTCCCGGCGGCCAACGACCTGCTGACGCTCTTCATCGCGCTGGAGGTCTTCTCGCTGCCGCTGTACCTGCTGTGTGCCGTCGCCCGCCGCAAGCGGCTGATGTCGCAGGAGGCAGCGGTCAAGTACTTCCTGCTGGGCGCCTTCTCCTCGGCGTTCCTGCTGTTCGGCATCGCGCTGCTGTACGGGTACGCCGGCTCGGTGTCGTACGCGCGCATCGCCGACGTGGTCGACGGGTCGGTCACCGGAGTCACCCCGGCGCTCGCCCAGACCATGGGCAACGACGTGCTGCTGCTCATCGGCTTCGCGATGGTGCTGATGGGGCTGCTGTTCAAGGTCGGCGCGGTGCCGTTCCACATGTGGACGCCGGACGTCTACCAGGGCGCCCCGACACCGGTCACCGGCTTCATGGCGGCCGCCACGAAGGTCGCGGCGTTCGGCGCGATGCTGCGGCTGCTGTACGTGGTGCTGCCGGGGCTGCGCTGGGACTGGCGGCCCGTCATGTGGGGCGTCGCCATCGTCACCATGCTGGCCGGCGCGATCGTCGCCATCACCCAGACCGACATCAAGCGGCTGCTCGCCTACTCGTCGATCGCCCACGCCGGGTTCATCCTCGCCGGTGTCATCGCGGCGACGCCCGACGGCGTCTCGTCGGTGCTCTTCTACCTGGGCGCGTACTCGTTCGTGACGATCGGGGCGTTCGCGGTCGTCACGCTGGTGCGGGACGCGGGCGGTGAGGCGACCCACCTGTCCAAGTGGGCGGGGCTCGGGCGGCGTTCGCCGCTCGTCGCGGCCGTCTTCGCGGTGTTCCTGCTGGCCTTCGCAGGCATCCCGCTGACCTCCGGGTTCTCGGGCAAGTTCGCCGTCTTCAAGGCGGCGGCGGAGGGCGGCGCTGGGGCGCTGGTGGTGGTCGGTGTCATCTCGTCCGCCATCGCCGCGTTCTTCTACATCCGGGTCATCGTGCTGATGTTCTTCAGCGAACCGAAGCCGGAGGGGCCGACGGTCGCCGTGCCGTCGCCGCTGACGATGACGACGATCGGGGTCGGCGTCGCCGTGACCCTCATGCTGGGCGTCGCGCCGCAGTACTTCCTCGATCTCGCGGGGCAGGCGGGCGTCTTCGTCCGCTGACGGAAACCGGCGAGCGTGCGGCGGGGTGCCAGGGGGCGCCCCGCCGCACGCGTGTGTGTGCCGGCTACTCGTCCCCGGGACAGCGGACCGTCGGGTTCCAGTCCGCCATCAGGCCCTTCGGGTTCTTCTTGTGCAGCCAGACATGAAGGTCGTAGTGGTTCGGCATGCCGGGCGCATGACCCGCCATCGGCCCGTTGAGGCCGCGCCCGAACATCCTGGGGCGGTCCGGGTCCGTCGCCAGGTCCTGGTCGCGGTCGATGGTGACGTACTCCACGGCGACGAGCCGCCGCTTGCCGCCGGGCCCCGGCTCGTAGAGCAGCGCCGCGGGCCTGGCGGGATCGGTGGAGTTGATGTGGGCTTCCTTGACGTAGTGGTAGCCCATGCCGCCCTCCGACGAGTACACGCAGTCGTTCGTGCGTACGTAACCGTCCTTGATGGCGCGGGACTCGTCGCGGTACTTCTCCGTGGCCTGATAGGCCCTCGTCAGCTGGGCGTGGCGGCTCTTGGCGCCGGAGTCGGCCTGGCCGGGCGACGGGGCGGTGGCGAGCGCCATCGAGGCGAGGGACACGAGGCCGAGAGCTGTTATGAGCGGTTTGCGGTGCATGTCGTGCTCCAAGGTGGGGGGATGGGGGGTGCGGGCTCAGGCTTCGCCGGGGCAGCGGACCTTCGGGTTCCACTCCGTGAACATGCCTCTGGGGTTGTGCTTGTACAGCCAGACATGCAGGTCGTAGTGGACCGGTACGCCCGCTTCGACGCCGGGCGACGGGCCCAGGAAGGGCTGCCCGAACATGGTGGGGCGGTCGTCGTCCGTCGCGACCTTCTGGTCGCGGTCCTCGACGAAGAACTCGATGCCGGTCAGCCGCTTGCCGTTCTCGGTGTCCTCGTACATCAGCGCGGACGGCTTCGCCGGGTCGGTGGAGTTGTTACGGGCCTTGTTGACGTAGTGGTAGCCCATACCGCCCTCCGGCCGGGAGACGCAGCCGCGCATGGGCTTGTAGCCGTCGGCGACGGCACGCTCCACGGACTGGTACTTCACCGTCGCGCGGTACGCCTTCAGCAGGTCCGCCCGGACCGTGTCGTCGCGGGCGCCGGGCGCCGGGGCGGCCGGGGCGATGCCCAGGGCGAAGGAGGCGAGAGCCGTGAGGGCGAGCGCGGCTATGAGCGGGCGGGGGTGCATGCGGCTGCTCCAGGGGTGGGGGAGTACGGGTGGGCTCCCCCCGCTGCCCACTGGTCAGCTTGGGGTGGGGTGCGCCGTGGTGCACGTCCGGCGGGCCGTTCGGCTGACGCTCGCGGGGCGGCGGCGCGCGGCGTACGGCGCGCGGCCTACGCGTACGGCCTGCGGCGCGCGGCCTGCGGCGTACGGCGCCGGAACGGTTCCCCGCCCGCGCCGTACGCCGTCCGCGGGTCAGTGCGCGGGAACGATCCGGCCCGTCACCTCGCCAAGGCCCACCTTCGTGCCGTCCGGGCCCGGCGCCCAGGCCGTGAGCGTGACCTCGTCGCCGTCCTCCAGGAACGTCCGCTTGCCGTCGGGCAGTTCGAGCGGCTCCTGGCCGTTCCAGGTGAGTTCGAGCAGCGAGCCGCGCTGGTGGACCTCCGGGCCGCTGACCGTGCCGGAGCCGAAGAGGTCGCCCGTACGCAAGGAAGCGCCGTTGACCGTCATATGGGCCAGCTGCTGCGCCGCCGTCCAGTACATGGTCGAGAACGGCGGCTCGGAGACGATCTCCCCGTTGATCCGTACGGTGATACGGAGGTCGAAGCCGCCCGGCTCCTCCTCGGAGCTGTCGTCCAGGTACGGCAGGAGGGCGAAGTCGCGGTCCGGCGGCGAGACCCGGGCGGCGTCCAGGGCCTCCAGCGGCGTCACCCAGGCCGACACGGAGGTCGCGAAGGACTTGCCGAGGAACGGGCCGAGCGGGACGTACTCCCACGCCTGGATGTCGCGCGCCGACCAGTCGTTGAGGAGGGTCAGGCCGAAGACGTGGTCGGGGAAGGCGGTGAGGGGGACTCGCTCGCCGAGTGCGGAGGGGGTGCCGACCAGGAAGCCGACCTCGGCCTCGATGTCGAGCTTCACCGACGGGCCGAAGACGGGCGCCGGGTCGGCGGGGGCCTTGCGCTGGCCCGAGGGCCGCACGATGTCGGTGCCGGAGACCACGACCGTGCCGGAGCGGCCGTGGTAGCCGATCGGCAGGTGCTTCCAGTTCGGCGTGAGCGGCTCGCCGTCCGGGCGGAAGATCCGGCCGACGTTGGTGGCGTGGTGCTCGGACGCGTAGAAGTCGACGTAGTCCGCCACCTCGTACGGCAGGTGGAGGGTCACGGCGGACAGGGGGTGCAGCAGCGGCTCTATGTCCGGGCGGTGGGCCGGAACGGTCACCCAGGCGGTGAGCGCCCGGCGGACGTCGCGCCAGGCGGTGCGGCCGGCCGCGAGCAGCGGGTTCAGGCTCGGCTGTGCCAGCAGCGCCGCGTACGGGGAGCCCAGCGCGTGCGCCGCCGCCCCCGCGTCCAGGACGTGGTCGCCGACGCGGACCCCGAGCCGGCGGCGGCCGGGCTCGTCGGCGGTGCTGAAGACGCCGTACGGAAGGTTGTGCGGGCCGAAGGGGTCGCCTTCGGTCAGGTCGAGCGGGCTCTGCTCGGACTGCTCGGGCATCGGTGCTTGCCTCGCTTTCCACGTGTGTGGGGGACACGTTAGATCAGCCTGCCGTACGGGCAATGCGCTTCTCCCAGGTGCGGTGGAAGAGGACCTCGGAGCCCGCCGTGCAGATCACCTCGTCGGAGGTGAGGAAGTGGGTGGCGTCGCAGGCGATCTCGGAGCGGGTGTCGATGGTGACGTTCCAGGGCATGTCCGGGCGATGCAGGCGGATCCTCCACACCGAGCGGGTGCGGGGGGAGAGGGGGTCGCTCTCCTGGACGGTGTACGTCTCCAGGGACTCCTCGGTGAGTTCCAGGCCGTCCGGGTAGTGGCGCGTGCCGGCGGGGCGGGGGGTCGTCTCCAGGCGCCATTCGCCCTGGGCGACATCGCGGACGATCAGGCGCTCGGGGCGCCGGGTGTCGGTGTCGTCGAGGGTGGTGGGGACGGTGACGCCGAGGGGCTCGGACTGTTCGGGGTCCTCGAAGGTGACGGTGTCGGCGGTGCGGCTCCGGATGGGGAGCAGGAGCGCGCTGCCGTCGGGGTCGAGCGTGAAGCCGGCGGCGTGCGGGCGGGGCCAGATCCAGGGCCAGTACGCGGAGGAGACCGCGAGCCGGACGCGGTGGCCGGGCGGGAAGGTGTGGCCGGCGCCGTTCAGTTCGAAGACGTGCTCCTTGCCGGAGAGGGTGAGCGCGCCGCGTGTGACCAGGGTGGAGGCGCCGTCCGGGGCGACGTCGCAGAGCCGGGCGACGACCTGGCCGGCGGGCGCGTCGCTGCGCAGCGCGAGGGTGACGCGGGGGCGGCCGAGGATCTCGACGGGGGCGCCGTCCGGCGGGACGGGGAAGTCGAAGCAGGCCGAGTGGGCGTCCTCGGCGCGCTGGTCGGGCGGCAGGCCGGCGTCGTCGCCGGACGGGACCAGGCGGCCGGCGTCCAGGCCCGTGTGCTGCGGGGAGCGGACGAGGACGGGCGGGCCCTGGAGGGCGTACGTGACCGGTGTGACGTTCGGGGAGGGCCAGGTCCCGTCGCCGACCCAGCGGCCGGGCAGCTCCGGGTGGCCGGCGGCGGGCGCGTGGGACGCGCTGATCCAGGAGCGGAGGAGCGGCTCGGACATGATGCCGGTGGGCTCGCCCTTGAGGTGGTGGTCCCACCAGCGCAGCGTCTCCTGGAGGAAGCCGATCGCCGGGCCGGGCAGCCCCCGGTCCGGGTACTGGTGCGACCAGGGCCCGATGATGCCCCGGACCCGGTCGCCCGGCAGGTGCTCGACCAGCCGGAGGACGGTGTCGCGGTACGGGTCGTGCCGGCCGCCCACGGCGAGGACGGCCGCCCGGATGGCGCCGTAGTCCTCCCGGACGCCGCCCCGGCGCCAGTAGTCGTCGCGGGTCTGGTGGGCGAGCCAGGTGTGGACGAGCGGCTCCATCCCCTCCAGGCGCGTCAGCCACATGTCGCGCCAGGCGTCACCGACGTACAGAGGGTCCGGCGGGCGTGCGGCGAAGGCGAGCATGGTGGCCGCCCGGGAGTGCATACCGGTGGCGAGGACCGAGCCGCCCAGGTAGTGGGCGTCGCCGTCGTACGGGTCGTCGGTGGAGCAGACGGCGACGACCGCCTTGAGCGGCTCGGGGGCGAGGGCGGCGGTCCGGAGCGCGGTGGAGCCGTCCCGGCCGAGCCCGATCATCCCGACGCGGCCGTCGCACCACGGCCGGCCGGCGAGCCAGTCGATCACCTCGGCGCCGTCGGCGGGCTCGGCCTCCGCGTACGGGTCGCCCGGCAGCCCCTCGCTGTTGCCGTGGCCGCGCGCGTCCACCCGTACCGAGGCGTAACCGTGGCCCGCGTACCAGGGGTGGCGCTGCCAGTCGCGGGGCGCGGTCCAGTCGGTCAGCCGGTGGGGTGAGTATTCGAGGAGGGCCGGGACGGGGATGTCCGTGAGGGGGCGCCAGACGCGGGCGTAGAGCGTCGTGCCGTCCGCGAGGGGGATGCGGACGTCTTCATGGTCCGTCTCGTACGGGAAGGACGTGCGGATCTTCATGGGGACCTCGGGGCCCGTCTCGTCGCAAATGGGCAATTCGTTGCCATATAAGCTGTTCTTGAACATACCGGGGGAGGGTGGAAGGCGCCCACGGTGATCGAAAGGGGACCGGATACGCTGACTTGAGTGAATCCAGCGACACATCGACAATCCGTGTGATCGTCAGCAGACAGGAGACCCCCTCGTGACCGCAGTCGGGCCGTTCGGGCTGAGCGTGCGGGACCAGGCTCTTGAGGCCGATGTCCAGGCCGGATTGGCGGCCGTCGAGGCAGGGCTCCTCGATGCCACCAAGAGTGACGTGCCGTTCATCACGGAGGCGGCGCAGCACCTGGTACGGGCCGGTGGCAAGCGTTTCCGTCCGCTGCTGGTGATGCTGGCCGCCCAGTTCGGCGACCCCCACGCGCCCGGTGTCGTGCCCTCGGCCGTCGTCATCGAGCTGACCCACCTGGCGACGCTCTACCACGACGACGTGATGGACGAGGCCGACGTACGCCGGGGGGTGGACAGCGCCAACGCCCGCTGGGGCAACTCGGTGGCGGTCCTGACGGGTGACTTTCTCTTCGCGCGCGCCTCACACATCCTGGCGGACCTCGGCCCGGAGGCCGTCCGCATCCAGGCGGAGGCCTTCGAACGCCTGGTCACGGGGCAGATCCTGGAGACGGCCGGCCCGCGCGACGGGCGCGACCCGGTCGAGCACTACCTGGACGTCATCGCCGGCAAGACCGGCTCGCTGATCGCCGTCTCGGGGCGCTTCGGCGCGATGATGTCGGGCGCCGACGAGCGGACCGTGGACATCCTCACGCAGTACGGCGAGCGGCTCGGCGTCGCCTTCCAGCTCGCCGACGACGTCCTGGACATCGCCTCGGACTCCCACGAGTCGGGCAAGACCCCGGGCACCGACCTGCGGGAGGGCATCCCCACGCTGCCGGTGCTGCACCTGCGCGCGCGGGCGGCCTCGGGCGGTGCGGCGGCGGAGGACCTGGCGCTGGTCGAGCTGCTGGACAGCGACCTGACGGACGACGTGCGGCACGCGGACGCGCTGCGGCGGCTGCGTGTCCACCCGGCGCTGGAGCAGGCGCGGCGGGACACCGTGCGGTACGCCGAGGAGGCGCGGGCGACGCTGGCACCGCTGCCGGACTGCTATGCGAAGGCCGCGCTGGAGGAGCTGTGCGACCTGGTGGTGCACCGCGCGGGCTAGGCGTCCCGGGGTGGGCGTCCCGGGGCGTCCCGGGGTAAGGGTGCCGTGGTAGGGGTGTCGGGGGTCGTGTCATCCCGTAGCAGTAGGGAAGTTGAGCCCGCGGGCTGACGCCCCGGGGGGTGCCGCCTTGGTCAGATGGATGCCGGACGTTGAGGCAGACGGCTCGCTGACCACGGAGGTAGGCACACATGGCACCGAACGACAGCGCCGGGCGCCGGAGGACGGCACGGTACGCGGTCCCGGTCGCGGTGGCGGGGGTGGCGGCGGCGACGATCGGGCTCGTCCCGGCGCTCGCGGCATCCGGGGACCCCGAACTGCCGGAGATCACGGCACAGCAACTGGTGGAGAAGATCGCCGCGTCGGACGTACAGCACCTGTCCGGCACGGTGAAGGTGACGACCGACCTCGGCCTCCCGCCCCTGGCGGGGCTGGGCGGCGCGGAAGGCGCCGAGGCCGGCAAGCTGATGGAGCTGGCGTCCGGCACGCACACCCTCCGGGTGGCGGCCGACGGCCCCGACAAGCAGCGGCTGACCCTCGTGGACGACGCCTCCGCCGAGTACAGCCTGATACGCGACGGGAACGACGTTTGGGCGTACGACGGCGCGTCGAAGGAGGCGGTCCACTCCACCGAGGGCGGCGCGGGCAGCGGGACCGCCCCGGAGCGCGAGCTTCCGGCCACGCCGAAGGATCTGGCGGAGCAGGCGCTGAAGGCCGTCGACGACACGACGTCGGTGACGGTCGACGGTACGGCGCGGATCGCCGGGCGCGACGCGTACCAGCTGGTGATCAAGCCCAAGCAGAGCGGCTCGACGATCGGGTCGATCAAGGTCGCGGTGGACGCGGACAACGGCGTACCGCTGAAGTTCACGCTCACGCCGAGCGGGGGCGGCAAGGCGGCGATCGACGCCGGGTTCACGAAGGTGGACTTCGCCAAGCCGGCCGCGTCGACGTTCGACTTCGCGCCGCCGAAGGGCGTCAAGGTGACGGAGGAGCCGGCGGATGCTCCTGAGCACGGTGGTTCGGCCGCCCCGGAAGACCTCCAGGGCTTTGAGGGCCTGAACGTCATCGGCGAGGGCTGGACGTCGGTCGCCCAGCTCACCGGTCCGGCCGGCGGCGTACCGTCCGACCTCCCGTCCGACGCCCCGCCGGAGGCGCAGCAGTTCCTGGACGCCCTCGGCGACAAGGTGACCGGGAAGTTCGGCTCCGGCACCGTCTTCGAGACCCGCCTGGTCAACGCCCTGCTGACCGACGACGGCAAGGTCTACGTGGGCGCGGTGACCCCCGAGACCCTGGTCGACGCGGCCAACGGCAAGAAGTAGCGGCGCCCCGGTGCCCCTCCCGGAAAGGTCTCCGGGAGGGGCACCCTCATGTGCTCAGAACGTGAGGCGGAAGGCGTTGATGTAGCCCGTGTCCTGGGCCGCCACGTCCTGGACGCGCAGCTTCCACGCGCCGTTCGCCGCCTCGCCCGACGCGTCCACCGTGTAGGTCGTCCGGACGTTGTCGGCCGAGTCGTTGCCGCTGGAGTTCTTGAGCCGGTACGCCGTGCCGTCGGGCGCGAGCAGGTCCACGACCAGGTCGCCGCGCCAGGTGTGGACGATGTCGACGCCCGCCTTCAGCGTGGCCGGGGCGTTGCCGGTACGGCCGGAGACGGTGACGGTCGACGTCACGGCGGCGCCGTTGTCGGGGATGGGGACGTCGGCGGTGTTCTCGTACGTGTCGCCCGTCGGCGGCTCCGTCGTACCGGCGGACAGCGCCCAGACGGCGTGCGCGACCGCGTCGCTGTTCCGGTCGAGCGCGGTGTCGTTGATGTTGGACGTGGTGTCGCACGAGGAGTGGTAGCAGCGGTCGAAGGCCTGGCCGGCCGTACCGCCCCACTTCTGCGCCTGCGCGCTGGTCTTCGTACGGCTCGCGCCGGTGAACAGGCCGCCGACCGGGATGCCGGCGTTCTTGAACGAGGCGTGGTCGGAGCGGCCGTCGCCCTCGGTCTCGATCTCGGTCGGGACGCCGAGGCCGGCGAAGTAGTCCTTGAAGGTCTTCTCGATGGCCGGGTCGTCGTCGTAGACGAAGTAGCCGGGGTTCGGCGAGCCGATCATGTCGAAGTTGAGGTAACCCTTGACCTTGGAACGCTCGGTCGCCGGCAGGTTGTTGACGTAGTACTTGGAGCCGACCAGACCGAGCTCCTCGGCGCCCCACCACGCGAAGCGGAGGTGCTTGGCGGGCTTGAGCTGGGCGCGGGAGACGGCGAGCGCGGTCTCCAGGACGGCGGCGGAGCCGGAGCCGTTGTCGTTGATGCCGGCGCCGGAGGAGACCGAGTCGAGGTGCGCGCCGGCCATGAGGACCTGGTTGGTGTCGCCGCCGGGCCAGTCGGCGATCAGGTTGTAGCCGGTGCTGCCGTTGTACGTGAACTGCTGGACGGTGGTGGTGAATCCGGCCGCGTCCAGCTTGGCCTTCACGTAGTCGACCGACGCCTTGTAGCCGGCGCGGCCGTGGGCGCGGTTGCCGCCGTTGGCGCCGGCTATGGACTGGAGCTGGGTGAGGTGCGCCTTGACGTTGGCGACGGGTATGTCGGGGGCGGCGGTGGGTGCTGCGGTGGGCGCCGCGGTGGCGGCTGGGGCGGCGGTCGCGAGGAGGGCGGCGAGGGTGAGAGCCGCGGAGGCTGCGGCGGTGCGTCTGGAGAGGTTCATGTGGGGGCTCCGGGGATTCCGTACGGGGATGGGACGGAACGTGCGAGACGCCCCGGGCCGTTGTCGGCGCGGGGCGTTGGAGCTACTGGTGCGATGCGCGTGCTGCATGTTCAGCGAGAGCCTGACTCACCGTCAAGAGATGAATCCGGTCACGACCGTTCGGATATCGGAGCGTTCTGCGTGTGAAGTGGTCGCGAAATGAACATGGCGAAACGATCCTCCCGAAATCAACGTCGCGGAATCAACGTCGCGGAACGAACGTCGCGGAATGAACGTCGCGGAATGAGCACCGCCACGCGGCCGTTCGGCCACGGCCGTTCCCGCCGGGCCCGGTGGCGGGCATGCTGCCCGTATGCGGCAGCACGTGCACGGCCCCGAGGAAATGCCCGGCGTCTGGGAGCGCTTCGAGGAGTGGGGCACCGTCGACGTGCTGGTGGCGATGCTCGTGCTGCTCGCCGTCCTGGCCGTCGTCGTCTTCCTCGGCTCGCGCCGGCCGCGACGGCCCCGCAGAGGGCCGGGCGATGGTGAGCGGCCGTGAACCTCGACCCGTTTCTCATGCTCGACGGGCTGCTGGTGTACTTCGCGCACATCGCGGTGAACTTCGCCTTCGTGATGCTGTGCCTGTGCGCGGTGGTGATCTGCGCCCTCACGTACTGGACGCGGCAGGTCCGGCCGACGCACCCCGACGACGAGGGCGAGGACGTCGGCCTGAGCGGGTTCCGCTGGGACGAGGACGACGAGCCGTAGGGCTACACGTCTACTGCACGCAGAACTCGTTGCCCTCCGGGTCCGCCATGAGCGTCCATTCACCACCCGGTTCCTTGACCTGGCGCAGCACCGTCGCGCCCAGTGCCTCCAGCCGTGCCACCTCCGCCGCCCGCCGGCCGGGCCCGGCGTGCAGGTCGAGGTGGAGGCGGTTCTTCACGGTCTTCGGCTCCGGTACGCGCTGGAAGAGCAGCCGCCTGCCGAGCCCGGTGCCGGTCTCCTCGTCGTACGGGTCGTCCGGATGCCGGACGGCGATCAGATCCCGGAACGCGCGCCGGCCGTGCACGTCGACGGTCATCGCGTCCGTCACGTACCCGAGTGCCATCAGCCGGTCGATGTGGGCGCTGTTGTCCTCGACCACGTAACCCAGGGCATCGGCCCAGAAGTCGGCTTGGGGGTGCGGGTCGGCCGCGTCGATCACGAGCTTCCAGTGGAGCGGTGTCATGTAACCCCTTATATTGGTTACGTGAGTGATTCCGCAACAGGTTTGACCCTGCACCCGCCGGATGGCGGATCGTTCCGCTTCGATCCGGGGGCGCTGTGCCTGGAGCTGCTGCTCACCGGCGGTCCCGGCCCGCTCGCCCGATTCGAGGTGCTCGACACGCCCGCCGGGCTCCTCGACTGGGTGGCGGCCAGCCGCCTCGCGCCGCCCGGCCTCCGGCTGCCGCCCGTCGGCGAGGCGGACCTCGCCGCGGTACGGGAGGTGCGGGACGCCCTGCACGGGCTCACCGCCGCCCGGGCGCACGACCGCGCCCTCGCGGCCGCCGATCTCGCCGTGGTGAACGCGGCGGCGGCCGGACCGCCGCTGGCCGTGCGCATGACGGCGGCCGGGCAGCGCGCGTGGGCGCCCGGCGCGAGCGTGGCCGGGCTGGTGTCGACCATCGCCCGGGACGCGATCGACCTGTTCACCGGCCCCTACGCGGCGGCCGGCCGGATCCGCGAGTGCGGTGCCCACGACTGCGCCCTGCTCTTCGTCGACACCTCCCGCCCCGGCCGCCGTCGCTGGTGCGCGATGGAACGGTGCGGCAACCGCCACAAGGTCCGCACCCACCGCGCCCGTACCCAGAGCGAAGGAGAAGGGTGATGTCCACTGGACCGACGGGACTGACCCGCGACGCGGGCTGGGAGATCGGCGTCTCGAAGACCCTGCCGCTGCCGGCCGACGCCGTCTGGAGCTTCATCGCGAGCCCGGAAGGTGTGGCGCTCTGGCTCGGCGGCGTGAAGGGCGGGCTGCCGACGGAGAAGGGCACGGCGTACGAGACGGCCGACGGCGTCACGGGCGAGGTGCGCGGGTACCGGCCCGGCGACCGTGTGCGCCTCACCTACGGCGGTACGACGGTTCAGGTCGCCGTTTCGGCGGCCGGCCCCGGGAAGGCCGTCCTCCGCTTCCACCAGGAACGCCTCGCGAGCGCGGAGGAACGCGAGCAGCGCCGTACGCACTGGCAGGGCGTCATGCGCCGGGTGGCCGAGGCGCTGGTGCCCGACGCGCCGCGGGCCTAGACCCTGGGCGCGTCCGCGCGCGGCTGGTCCAGGGACTGGTCCACCGGCCGCGCGACACCCCCGGCCGCGCAGGCCGCGCCGGCCGCCTCCGCCGCCCCGGCCGCGTCCGCCGCGCCAGCTGCCTCCGCCGCCAGGCGCAGTGCCGCCGCCTTCGCCCTCGTACGCCGCGACGTCCGCAGCGCGTCCCAGGTCAGGACCGTCAGGGCCAGCCAGACCAGCGAGAAGCCCGCCCACCGCTCGGGCGGCATGGCCTCGTTGAAGTAGACGACACCGAGCAGGAACTGGAACACCGGCGCCAGGTACTGCAGCAGCCCCAGCGTGGACAGCGGGACCCGGATCGCCGCCGCGCCGAAGCACACCAGCGGCGCGGCGGTGACCACGCCGGTCGCGGCGAGCAGCGCGGCGTGGCCCGCACCCTCCGTTCCGAAGTGGGCCGAGCCCTGGGAGCCCAGCCACAGCAGGAACGCGAGCGCCGGCAGGAACTGGACGGCCGTCTCCGCCGCCAGCGACTCCAGGCCCCCGATGTTGACCTTCTTCTTCACCAGGCCGTAGATGGCGAAGGAGAAGGCGAGGATCAGGGAGATCCACGGCGGCCGCCCGTACCCCACGGCCAGGACCACCACCGCCGCGAGGCCGGTGCCGACCGCCGCCCACTGCGCGGGGCGCAGCCGCTCCTGCAGCAGCAGGACGCCCATGGCGATGGTGACCAGCGGGTTGATGAAGTAGCCGAGGGAGGCTTCCACCACCTGGCCGGAGTTCACGGCCCAGATGTACAGGCCCCAGTTGACCGTGATCACTGCGGCGGCGACCGTGATCAGGCCGAGCTTGCGCGGCTGCCGCAGCAGCTCACGTATCCAGCCCCAGCGGCGCAGCGCGAGGAGCGCGACACCGACGACGGCCAGGGACCACACCATGCGGTGGGCCAGGATCTCGACGGCCCCGGCCGGCTTCAGCAGCGGCCAGAAGAGAGGCACGAGCCCCCACATGCCGTAGGCGCCCATGCCGTACAGGAGTCCTGCCCGCTGCTCGCCGCCGCTCTTCGCCGCCACTGGCCGCCGCCTTTCCGCCGCCCTGCCCTGTTCTGCACATGCCCTGCGGACGAAGGTAACGCCGGACGAGGCGGCATGTCATGCCCGTACTGCCATACGGTCATGACGCATACGTCACAGCCGGTGGAGCGCCTCGGCCACCGTGTCGGCGACCGCGCCGGAGCCGAGGCCGCAGCACGAGGCCCGGGCCTCCTGATGTCAGGGAGACCCGGGCCTTCGGTGGGCCGGCCGGTGGCGTGGTGGACGTCAGCCGATGACCGTCCAGGTGTCGTTGCCCGCCAGCAGGGCGGCCAGGTCGCCCTTGCCGTACTGCTCCACGGCCGTGTCGAGCTGGTCGGCCATCTGCGTGTCGTAGACGGGTCGTTCGACGGCCCGGAACACACCGATGGGCGTGTGGTGCAGCGTGTCCGGGTCGGCGAGCCGGGACAGGGCGAACGCCGTGGTGGGGCTCGCGCTGTGCGCGTCGTGGACGATGACCCGGCTTTCGTTCTCCGGCGTGACCGTGACGACCTTCAGGTCGCCGGTGTCCGCATCCCTGACGACACCCTTGCCGCCGTCAGGGCCGAAGCGGATCGGCTGCCCGTGCTCCAGGCGGATCACCGCCTCTTGTGCCTTCTCCTTGTCCTTCAGTACGTCGAAGGCGCCGTCGTTGAAGATGTTGCAGTTCTGGTAGATCTCCACCAACGCTGTGCCGGGGTGGTCGGCCGCCTGCCGCAGTACCTCGGTGAGGTGCTTGCGGTCGGAGTCGACGGTCCTGGCCACGAAGGACGCCTCCGCGCCGATGGCGAGGGAGACCGGGTTGAACGGCGCGTCGAGCGAGCCCATCGGCGTCGACTTGGTGATCTTGCCGACCTCGGAGGTCGGCGAGTACTGCCCCTTGGTCAGGCCGTAGATCCGGTTGTTGAACAGCAGGATCTTGAGGTTGACGTTGCGCCGCAGGGCGTGGATCAGGTGGTTGCCGCCGATGGACAGCGCGTCGCCGTCACCGGTGACGACCCAGACGGACAGGTCGGTGCGGGAGGAGGCCAGGCCGGTCGCGATCGCGGGGGCGCGGCCGTGGATCGAATGCATCCCGTACGTGTTCATGTAGTACGGGAAGCGGGAGGAGCAGCCGATACCGGAGACGAAGACGATGTTCTCCTTCGCCAGGCCGAGCTCGGGCATGAACCCCTGCACGGCGGCGAGGATCGCATAGTCACCGCAACCGGGGCACCAGCGCACTTCCTGGTCGGACTTGAAGTCCTTCATGGACTGCTTGGCCTCGGCCTTGGGCACCAGCTTCAGCGCCTCATTCATGGATGGCCTCCTTGAGAGCCTCTGCGAGCTGCTCGGCCTTGAACGGCATGCCGTTCACCTGGTTGTAGCTCTGCGCGTCCACCAGATATTTCGCCCGGATGAGAGTGGCGAGCTGGCCCAGGTTCATCTCCGGCACGACGACCTTGTCGTACCGCTTCAGCACATCCCCGAGGTTCCTGGGGAACGGATTGAGGTGGCGCAGATGGGCCTGGGCGATGGACTCGCCTGCCGCGCGCAGCCGCCGCACGGCCGCCGTGATCGGCCCGTACGTCGAGCCCCAGCCCAGCACCAGGGTGCGGGCGGCGGCGCTCGGGTCGTCGACCTCCAGGTCGGGGACGTCGATGCCGTCGACCTTGGCCTGGCGGGTGCGGACCATGAAGTCGTGGTTGGCCGGGTCGTAGGAGATGTTGCCCGTGCCGTCCTGCTTCTCGATGCCGCCGATGCGGTGCTCCAGCCCCGGCGTGCCGGGCAGGGCCCACGGGCGGGCCAGGGTCCGCGGGTCGCGCTTGTACGGCCAGAAGACCTCGGTGCCGTCGTCCAGGGTGTGGTTCGGCCCGGTGGCGAACCGCACCCCCAGGTCGGGCAGCTCGTCCAGGTCCGGGATGCGCCACGGCTCGGAGCCGTTGGCGAGGTAGCCGTCGGAGAGCAGGAAGACCGGGGTGCGGTAGGTGAGCGCGATACGCGCCGCCTCCAGCGCCGCGTCGAAGCAGTCCGCCGGCGTCCTCGGCGCCACCACCGGCACCGGGGCCTCACCATTGCGCCCGTACATCGCCTGGAGCAGGTCCGCCTGCTCGGTCTTGGTCGGCAGACCGGTCGACGGGCCGCCGCGCTGGATGTCGACGATCAGCAGCGGCAGCTCCAGCGAGACCGCGAGCCCGATCGTCTCGGACTTCAGCGCCACACCCGGTCCGGAGGTGGTGGTGACCGCCAGGGACCCGCCGAAGGCGGCGCCCAGCGCGGCACCGATACCGGCAATCTCGTCCTCCGCCTGGAACGTCCGCACGCCGAAGTTCTTGTGCTTGGACAACTCGTGCAGGATGTCGGACGCCGGGGTGATCGGGTACGAGCCGAGATACAGCGGCAGGTCCGCTTGCCTCGACGCGGTGATCAGACCGTAGGCCAGGGCCAGGTTCCCGGAGATGTTGCGGTAGGTGCCGGCCGGGAACGCCTTCGTGGCGGGGGCGACCTCGTAGGAGACGGCGAAGTCCTCGGTGGTCTCGCCGAAGTTCCAGCCCGCGCGGAACGCGGCCACATTCGCCTCGGCGATCTGCGGCTTCTTGGCGAACTTCTGCCGCAGGAACGTCTCCGTGCCCTCGGTGGGCCGGTGGTACATCCAGCTCAGCAGCCCGAGCGCGAACATGTTCTTGGAACGCTCGGCCTCCTTGCGGGACAGGCCGAAGTCCTTGAGCGCCTCGATCGTCAGCGTCGTCAGCGGCACCGGGTGGACCCGGTACCCGTCCAGCGAGCCGTCCTCCAGGGGCGAGGTCTCGTAGCCGACCTTCGCCATGGCCCGCTTGGCGAACTCGTCGGTGTTGACGATGATCTCGCTGCCGCGCGGCACATCACCGATGTTGGCCTTCAGCGCGGCGGGGTTCATCGCGACCAGCACGTTGGGCGCGTCGCCCGGCGTGAGGATGTCGTGGTCGGCGAAGTGCAGCTGGAACGACGAGACACCCGGCAGGGTGCCGGCGGGGGCCCGGATCTCGGCCGGGAAGTTCGGCAGGGTCGACAGGTCGTTCCCGAACGACGCCGTCTCCGACGTGAAACGGTCACCCGTCAGCTGCATACCGTCGCCCGAGTCACCCGCGAAACGGATGATCACACGGTCCAGGCGGCGTACTTCCTTCTCCACACCACGCTGTCCGGGGCCGCCACGCTGCTCCCCGACGACAGCCTCGCCGGCCTTGTTGGTCTCATCGGACCCGTCGGCCTGATCGGCTGGGCTACTGACCTGGCTGGTCACTGAACTGGACCTCCCTCGAGACAAGGGGCCTCCCCGCCGTCGGCGGGGGAACGCTCGGGAGACAGCCGGCCCACCGGCCGCCCCAAGGCCCACCCTACGTCCGTAAGGGTCGCCTTCCCTGGACCGCTCACCATGTGGACGCCATTCTGAGACGTCCGTACGCCCGGACTCATCATGCTTTGTCTCCCCCCACGTACTCCGGTAACGACGCTCCCGACTCATCCTTTGGTTCTAGGCCGTGCGGCAGGTCCCGCAGCGGGCCGTGCCGGCCCCGGGGGCCCCGCACGTCAGCTGTTCAGGTAGGTCAGCACGGCGAGTACCCGTCGATGATCCCCGTCGCTCGGCGACAGTCCGAGCTTCAGGAAGATGTTGCTGACGTGCTTCTCCACCGCACCTTCGCTCACCATCAGCCGGCGCGCGATCGCCGAGTTGGTCCTGCCCTCGGCCATCAGACCTAGGACCTCCCGCTCACGCGGTGTCAGCCCCGCCAGCACGTCCTGCTTCCGGCTGCGGCCCAGCAGCTGGGCCACGACCTCCGGGTCCAGCGCGGTGCCGCCCCGGGAGACCCCCACCACCGCCTCCACGAACTCCCGCACCTCGGCGACCCGGTCCTTCAGCAGGTACCCCACCCCACGGCTGCTGCCGGCCAGCAGCTCGGTGGCATACCGCTCCTCCACGTACTGCGACAGCACCAGCACCCCGAGGCCGGGATACCGCTTGCGCAGCTGCACCGCCGCCCGCACGCCCTCGTCGGTGTGGGTCGGCGGCATCCGTACGTCCGCGACCACCACATCGGGCAGCTGCCCCTCGTCCGCCAGTTCGCCCACCGTCTTCACCAGCGCCTCACCGTCCCCGACGCCGGCGACGACGTCGTGCCCCCGGTCGGTCAGCAGCCGGGTCAGACCCTCCCGAAGGAGCACGGAATCCTCCGCGATGACCACTCGCACCCTGTCGTTCACCACGAGCCCGCATCCCCCATGAATCGATGTGCACCACGCGATTCCCGCGTCTGCGCCCAGCATCCCAGCATCCGGATCCGCTCGGGCTGGTCTGTGGACAACTCGCGGACGGGGGTCCGCCGCGGCCGATCGGGCCGGAAGGGTGGGGCAGGTGCGGCAGTAACTGCCGGAGGAACGCGGGGTCAGCCCCGCCAGGGCAGCTCCGCGGTGATCGTCGTCGGGCCACCGGCCGGCGAATGCACGGCGAGGATGCCGTCCACCGCGTCCAGCCGCTCGGTCAGCCCCGCCAGGCCGCTGCCGGCCGATATGTCGGCCCCGCCGCGACCGTTGTCCGTCACCTGGAGCATCAGCCTGTCCTCCACTCGCCATACGTCGACCGTGGCACGGCTCGCTCGGGAGTGCTTGGAGACGTTCTGGAGCAACTCCGAGACGGTGAAGTAGGCGATGCCCTCTATCGCCGGGGCGGGCCGCGTCGGCAGGTCCACGTCCACCTCGACCGGGACGGTGCAGCGGGAGGCGACGGCGGACAGGGCGGCGTCCAGTCCCCGGTCGGTCAGGACGGCCGGGTGGATGCCGCGCGCCAGGTCCCGCAGCTCCTGCAGCGCGGTCTTCACCTCGCCGTGCGCCTCGTCGACCATGCGCGCCGCGGCCTGCGGGTCCTCGGTCATCTTCTCCTTCGCCAGGCCCAGGTCCATGGCGAGCGCCACCAGCCGGGCCTGGGCGCCGTCGTGCAGGTCCCGCTCGATCCGGCGCAGGTCCGCCGCCGCCGTGTCGACGACCACGCCCCGGTCCGACTCCAGCTCCGACACCCTGGTCGCCAGCCGGGACGGGCTCAGCAGGCCGGTCACCAGCAGCCGGTCCACCGCCGCCAGCGCCCGGACGACCCACGGCGTGACGAGCACGAAGAACAGGCCGAACAAGCTGGTGACGGCGATCTCCACGGGCGAGTCCAGGTAGAAGTCGTGTGTCCCGTCCCCGTACAGCTGAAGACCGTCCACCCCCGCGTACACCGGGAACACCCACCGCCACAGCGGATAGGTCAGCAGACCCCAGCCGTACGTCCAGAAGACCACCGCGACGGAGAAGGCGAAGACCGCCCATGGCATGTGCAGCACCGCGTAGAGGAAGTGCCGCCAGGACTCGCCGCTCTTCAGGACGCCGCCCACCCAGCCCATCAGCCCGCCCGCTGACCGGCTCCGCACCGGCGAGGGATCGGCGATCTCCACCCCCAGCAGGCCGCGCGCCCGCGCCCGCTCCACCATGCCGAAACCACGGCACATGGCGAGGGCGGCGGCGAGCACCGGAATGCCGAGGAAGGTGACGACCAGACCGGCGCCGAGCGACACCATGGCTATGGACAAGGCGAAGTAGAAGACGCTCAGCGGAAGGCCGATCAGGAGGTAGCCGAACTCGCGCCACGTGCGGGCCTCGAAGGGCGCCCGCAGCGCCGCGGGAAGGCGGTGGTGCCGGGTCTCCGGTCCATAAGCCAGGGCCATCGGTCGTCCGTCCATTTCTCGTCGTCGCCGCGTGCCGTATCCGCGCCGGCCGCGTGGTCACCGCGTGTGCGTTGTCTCAAGACTGCTGGCCCGGGCGGACGCGCACCATGAGGCCCGTATCCGTCTTCAACCGGGGGTTATCCCTACCTGGCGGGGGTGCGCCGTGGCCCGGCGGCGCCAGGGCAGCTCGGCGGTGACCGTCGTCGGCCCGCCGACCGGCGACTCCAGGACGAACAGGCCGTCCACCGCTCCCAGCCGCTCCGCCAGGCCCGCCATGCCCGTGCCCCCGTCGAGCCGGGCGCCCCCGAGCCCGTCGTCGGTCACCTGGATCAGCAACCGGTCGTCCGACCGCCACACATCCACCGCGGCGGTGCGCGCCCGCGAGTGCTTCGAGACGTTCTGGAGCAGCTCCGAGACGGTGAAGTAGGCGATGCCCTCTATCGCCGGGGCGGGCCGCTCCGCCAGGTCGACGCTCACCGTGACCGGGACGGTGCAGCGGGAGGCGACGGCGGACAGTGCGGCGTCCAGTCCCCGGTCGGTCAGGACGGCCGGGTGGATGCCGCGCGCCAGGTCCCGCAGCTCCTGCAGGGCGAGCTTCACCTCGCCGTGCGCCTCGTCGACCATGGCCGCGGCCGCCTCCGGGTCCTCCAGCAACTTCTCCTTCGCCAGTCCGAGCCCCATGGCGAGCGCCACCAGCCGGGCCTGGGCACCGTCGTGCAGGTCCCGCTCGATCCGACGCAGGTCCGCCGCGGCCGTGTCGACGACCACGCCCCGGTCCGACTCCAGCTCCGCGATCCGCCGCTCCAGTTCGTCGGACGGCGACAGCAGACCCCGCACCATCGCCCGGTCGGCGCCGGCCAGCCCCCGGGCGAGGTACGGGAGCACCGGCCACAGCACCACCAGGCCCACCAGGGTCACGGTGAACGTCAGCACCCCCCACGGCAGCCGTATGAACCCGTACAGCACCGTCCGCCACGCCACCGGGTCCTTCAGCACCGTCCACAGCCAGGGGAAGAAACCGCCGCCCGGCCTGTGCGGCAGTGCGCTCGGCTCATCGACGCGTATGCCGAGCAGCGCCCGCGCCCTCGCCCGCTCCGCCCGGCCCAGCCACCGCGCCCCCGCCAGACCCGCCGCGAGCAGCGGCAGCCCGACGACGGTCACCGACAGCCCCGCGCCCACGGACACCACGACCACCACGTAGACGAAACCGATCAGGGCGATCGGGAGGTTGGCCAGAAGGTGGGCGACTTCCTTCCATACATGCCGGTCGAATGCGATGCGTGCGGTCATGCGGACCAGCCTGCCGGGCCCGGCCGGCGCACGCCATGGGGCTCGTGGGAGGAGGGGAAGTAGGGCTAACCCCACCTGAAGTGCGGCACGGCTGATTACCCGCGCTTTGCCAGGGCCTAGACTCCCGTGCGTACAGATCGCATAAGCATCGCCGCGAGGACAGGGAGCGAGGGACACGGACGTGCCGGAACCGACCGTACGCACCGTACCGACCGTACTCGCCGTCGACTATTTCCAGAGCTATTCGGTCGTCGGCCTGCTCGCCCTGATCGGCGTGCTGTTCGTCGCCGTGGCCTTCGCGGCCGGGCGGCTGCTGCGGCCCGTCGTGCCGACGCCGGAGAAGCTGCTGACGTACGAGTGCGGCGTCGACCCGGTGGGCGAGGGCTGGGCCCACACGCAGGTCCGCTACTACGTCTACGCTTTTCTGTACGTCATCTTCGCGGTGGACTCGATCTTCCTCTTCCCCTGGGCGACCGTCTTCGCCGCACCCGGTTACGGCGCCACGACGCTGGTCGAGATGTTCATCTTCCTCGGCTTCCTGGCCGTAGGACTGCTCTACGCGTACAAGAAGGGCGTCCTGACATGGACGTGACCCCTGTCGATCTTCCCGAGCCGAAGAGGCTCGGAGCCCTCGCCCGGCTCGCCCCCGAGCCGATGAAGGTGGTCCTGAACTGGGGCCGCCGCTACAGCCTGTGGGTCTTCAACTTCGGGCTCGCCTGCTGCGCGATCGAGTTCATCGCCGCGTCGATGGCCCGGCACGACTTCATCCGGCTCGGCGTGATCCCGTTCGCGCCCGGACCGCGCCAGGCGGACCTCATGGTCGTGTCGGGCACGGTCACGGACAAGATGGCGCCCGCGGTGAAGCGGCTGTACGAGCAGATGCCCGAGCCCAAGTACGTCATCTCCTTCGGCGCCTGCTCCAACTGCGGCGGCCCGTACTGGGACTCGTACTCCGTGACCAAGGGCGTCGACCAGATCATCCCGGTCGACGTGTACGTACCCGGCTGCCCGCCGCGGCCGGAGGCGCTGCTCCAGGGCATCCTCAAGCTCCAGGAGAAGATCGCCCGCGAGTCGCTGGGTGAGCGGTACGGCCACGGGCGCTCGTCGTCGGTCGGCCAGCTGCGCAGCGGCCTGGTGACCCCTCCGGGAGGTACGGCGTGACCGCGTACGACCGACTCCCCGAATCCGTCACCGAGATCTTCGGCGAGGGCGCCACGGCCGAGCAGGCGTACGAACTGCTGACCGTCGACGTCCCCGTCGCCTCCTGGATCGCCGCGCTGGAGACCGCCCGGGACGAGCTGGGCTGCACCTACTTCGACTGGCTGAGCGCGGTCGACGAGCCCGGCACCGGCTTCCGCGTCTGCGCCCATGTCGTCGCCCTGGGCGGCGGCCGGGTGCGGCGGCTCCTGCTGCGTACGACCGTGCCGCACGACGCGCCCGCCCTGCCGAGCGCCATCGGCGTCTACGCGGGCGCCGGCTGGCACGAGCGCGAGACGTACGAGATGTTCGGCATCCGCTTCGAGGACCACCCGAACCTGGTCCACCTCCTGCTCCCCGAGAACTTCGAGGGCAACCCGCTGCGCAAGGACTTCGTCCTGGCCGCCCGCGTGGCCAAGGCGTGGCCTGGCGCCAAGGAGCCGGGCGAGTCCGAGCACGGCGGGCCCAAGCGGCGCCAGATGCTGCCGCCGGGCGTCCCCGACCCGAACGACTGGGGCCCCCTGAAGGGCCAGCTCCCCCCTGCCCCGGCCCGCCCGGCCCGCGCCGCGCGCCCCGCCGGCGACCGCCCGGTCCGGCGCACGCGCACGGCGGGCGAGGGCTCCGCAAGCCAGGCGGCACCGGAACCGGCCGTGACGGAGGCGGCCGCGACGGAGGCGGCCCCGCCGCGCCGCACGCGCAGCGCCTCGGAAGGCTCCGCGAGCCAGCCGGCCGCCCCGGCCGGCCCGCGCCGCACGCGCAGCGCGAGTGCGGGCTCGGCGAGTCAGCGCGGCACGGAACCCGCGACGGAGACGTCCCCGACGCCACCGCCCCGTACCCGCAGCACGGACGCCCCCTGGAACAACCCGCGCCCCGCCTTCGACGACACCTCCGCCCCGGCCCCGGAGACGGCCACCCCGCCGTCCCCCGAGCCGCAGGCCGTACCGGAGCCGGAAGCCGCACCCGAGCCGGACACGCTCCCCACGCCCGCGTCGCCGAAAGCCGCACCCGAGCCCGAGGCGGCCCCGGGCGCCGGCCCTGAAGTCGTGCCCGAGCCCGAGGCGGCCCCGGGCGCCGGCCCTGCGGCCGTGCCCGGCCCTGAAGCCGCGCCCGAGACCGACGACACCGCACCCGCACCCGAAACACGACGAACGAACAACGAAGGAGACGCGTGAACGACGTACTCGACGTCGCCTTCCGGCTGCTCGTCGTCTTCGCCGTATTCCTGGTCCTGCCCCTGGTGATCGGCCAGACCGAGCACAAGGTCATGGCGCATATGCAGGGCCGCCTCGGCCCCATGTACGCCGGTGGGTTCCACGGCTGGGCCCAGCTCGTCGCCGACGGCGTGAAGTTCGCGCAGAAGGAAGACGTGGTCCCGGCCAACGCCGACCGCCGCATCTTCCAGCTCGCCCCCGCCGTCGCCCTCCTCCCGTACCTCCTCGTCCTGGTCGCCATCCCGATCGGCCCGAGCGAAGGAGCCGTCGGCGAGGTCGTCGACGCGGGCATCTTCTTCGTGCTCGCCGTCATGGGCGTGGGCGTGCTCGGCTCGCTGATGGCCGGTTGGGCGTCCGCCAACAAGTTCTCCCTCCTCGGGGGCTTGCGCACCGCCGCTCAGCTCCTCGCGTACGAGCTGCCCATGCTGCTCGCCGCCGCGTCCGTCGCGATGGCGGCCGGGACGGTCTCCCTCCCCGGCATCGTCAACGCCTTCGAGTGGTGGTGGCTGCCCTGGCAGATCGTCGGCGCACTCGTCTTCTTCATCGCCGGCCTCGCCGAACTCCAGCGCCCGCCGTTCGACATGCCGGTCGCCGACTCGGAGATCATCTTCGGCGCGTACACCGAGTACACCGGCCTGCGCTTCGCGCTGTTCCTGCTCGCGGAGTACGCCGGCATCGTCGTCCTGTGCGGTCTGACCACCGTCCTGTTCCTCGGCGGCTGGCACGGCCCCTTCGGGGCCGAGGGCCTCGGCTGGGTGTGGACCCTGCTCAAGACGGCCGTGCTCGCCTTCATCGTGATCTGGCTGCGCGTGAGCTACCCGCGGCTGCGTGAGGACCAGCTGCAGAAGCTCGCCTGGACCACCCTCGTCCCGCTCGCCCTCGCCCAGATCGCCCTCACCGGCATCGTCAAGGTGGTGAATTCCTGACCATGGCCCCCATCCCAGGTTCCGGCCTCGCCAAGGGCTTGGCCGTCACCCTCCGCACGATGACGAAGAAGAGCCACACCGCGCAGTACCCCGACGCCCAGCCCGAACTCCCACCCCGCACGCGCGGCGTGATCGGACTGTTCGAGGAGAACTGCACGGTCTGCATGCTCTGCGCCCGCGAGTGCCCCGACTGGTGCATCTACATCGACTCCCACAAGGAGACGATCCCCGCCGCGACCCCCGGTGGCCGCGAGCGCAGCCGCAACGTCCTGGACCGGTTCGCGATCGACTTCGCCCTGTGCATGTACTGCGGTATCTGCATCGAGGTGTGTCCTTTCGACGCGCTGTTCTGGTCACCGGAGTTCGAGTACGCGGAGACGGACATCCACGACCTCACCCACGAGCGGGACAAGCTCCGCGAGTGGATGTGGACGGTCCCCGAACCACCCGCCCTCGACCCCGGTGCCGAGGAGCCCAAGGAGATCGCCGCCGCCCGAAAGGCCGCGGAGAAGCTCGCCGCCGCCCAAGCCGCCCCGGCTGTCGAAGCCGCCCCGGCCGCCGAGGCGGACGCGGCGCACACCGCCGGCGCCGACCAGCCGCAGCGCCCGGCCGAGGGAGGAACCGCGTGACGCTCGCCGCCACCAACGGCTTCCTGTCTCCCACCGGCGTCGAGATCGCCTTCCTCCTCGTCGGCATCGTCACCCTCGGCGCCGCCGTCGTCACGGTCACCACCAAGCAACTGGTGCACGCCGCCCTGTGGCTGGTCGTGGCGCTCGGCGGGATCGCCGTCGAGTACCTCCTCCTCACGGCGGAGTTCATCGCCTGGGTCCAGGTCCTGATCTACGTCGGTTCCGTCGTCGTCCTCCTCCTCTTCGGTCTGATGCTCACCAAGGCGCCCATCGGCCGCTCACCCGACGCCGACTCCGGCAACCGCCCGGCCGCCCTCGCGGTCGCGGCCGCCGCCGCGGCCGCGCTCATCTGGGTGGTCGTGGACGCGTTCCGCACCACCTGGATCGACCTCGACGGACCGGCCCAGGGCTCCACCAAGGTGTCGGGCTCGATCCTCTTCCGGCACTGGGTGCTGCCCTTCGAGGCGCTCTCCGTCCTCCTCCTGGCCGCGCTCGTCGGCGCGATCGTCCTGTCCCGCAAGGGCCGCGAGCGGGAGGGCGACAACTGATGCACCTCGCCTATCCGGCGGTCCTCGCCGTCCTGCTCTTCTGCACCGGCCTGTACGGGGTGCTCGCCCGCCGCAACGCGATCCTGGTCCTGATGTCCGTCGAGCTGATGCTCAACGCCGTCAACCTCAACCTCGTCGCCTTCGACGTGTGGCTGCGCGACGCCCTGCACGCCGGCCAGGCGCTGACCCTCTTCACCATCGCCATCGCCGCCGCCGAGATCGGCATCGGTCTGGCGATCGTCCTGATGGTCTACCGCAACCGCGGCACCTCGGACATCGACAAGCTCCGCGACAACGCCGAGACCGCGACCGCCGACGACACCGCAGGTACCGGCGACACCGCAGGCACCGACGAGACCGCGGGCCCCGACGAGAAGGCTGAGGCCACCGCGTGACCACCACGACCCTCGCCGTCCTCGTCCCCCTCCTTCCGTTCCTCGGCGCCCTCACCGGACTGCTCCTCGGCCGCACCGCCCCCGGCTTCGTGCGCCCGCTGGCCGTCCTTCCGACGCTGGCCGCCCTCGTGCTCGCCGTGCTCGTCGCCGTACGCCAGGGCGGCGGCAAGGCGATCGACGCGGCTACCCAGCTCACCCCGACCGGCTCGGTACCGATCGACCTCGCCCTGCACCTGGACGGCTTCGCCGCCCTGACCGCCGTCCTGGTCGGCGTCGTCGCCTCGTGCGTGCAGATCTACTCGACGGGCTACCTCCGCGACGACCCGCGCTACCCCTCGTACGCGGCGCTCGTCTCCCTGTTCACCTCCGCGATGCTGCTCGTCGTCTACTCCGGCGACCTGATGGTGCTGCTGGTCGGCTGGGAGATCATGGGCATCTGCTCGTACTTCCTCGTCGGCCACTACTGGGAGACGCCCGAGGCGCGCGCAGCCTCCCTCAAGGCCTTCCTGGTCACCAAGCTCGGCGACGTCCCCTTCCTGATCGGTCTGTTCGCGCTGGCCGCCGACGCCGGCACGTTCCGGATCACCGGGATCCTCGGTGCCGTCGCCGCAGGCGGCATCGACCACCCCACCCTGATCGCGCTGCTCCTGCTCGCGGGCGTGGCCGGCAAGTCCGCCCAGTTCCCGCTGCACACCTGGCTCCCGGACGCCATGGCCGGCCCGACGCCGGTCTCCGCGCTGATCCACGCCGCGACGATGGTCGCCGCCGGTGTGTACTTCGTGGCCCGGCTCCTTCCCGTCTTCGCCGCCTCCGCGGCCGCCATGACCGTGCTCGCCGTGATGGCCGCGGTCACGATGGTCGGCTCCGGACTCGCCGCCCTCGCGCAGGACGACATCAAGCGGGTGCTCGCCTACTCGACCATCGGCCAGCTCGGCTACATGTCGGGCGCCCTTGCCGTCGGTGACCGGGGCGCCGCCGTCTTCCACCTCCTGTCGCACGGCGCCTTCAAGGCGCTGCTGTTCCTCGCCGCCGGCGTGATCATCCACGCCGCCGGTACGAACTCGCTGGCCGCCATGTCCCGCATGCGGGGTCTGGCCGCCCGCATCCCCGACGCGTACTGGACGATGACGGTCGCCCTGCTCGCGCTCGCCGCGATCCCGCCGTTCGCCGGCTTCTTCTCCAAGGAAGCCGTCCTCGTGGCCGCCGAGCACACCGCCCTCGGCGACCGGACGGTCGCCCCGGCCGGGGCGGGCTGGATCGTCCTCGTGTCCGGTCTGCTCACCGCCCTCCTCACCGCCGCGTACGCGACACGTCTGTGGCTGCTGGCCTTCCGTGGCCGGGGTGCCGAAGCCCCCCAGCACGGCAGGCAGCCGATCGCCATGAACGCCGTCCTGTGGGTGCTCGCGATCCCCTCCCTCGCCTTCGGCCTGAGCGTCGGAGTGCTCGGCGACTGGTTCGACGGCCACGCGCTGACCCCCACCGTCACCACGGCCGTGCTCGGCACGGGGATCGCCCTCGTCGGCGGGCTCGTCACGTACGGCGCCTGGCGGCACACCACGGCCCTGGCGGCCCGTACGCCGCTCGGCGCGGTCGCCGCCCACCCCGAGGCCGAACCCGCCGTCTCCGAGGCCGAGGCGATCACCACGCACACCCCCGCCTACGGCGACATCGCCGCGGCCCCCGACCCCGCCGACCCCGGACGCCTGCTGCTCGGCCCACTGCACCGCCACGCCGCCGCCGGCTTCCATGTCGACGCCGTCTACTCCGCCCTCTTCGTACGCCCCGTCAGGGCGGCGGCCTCACTCGTCAGCTTCCTCGACCGCGAGGTCGTCGAGACGTACGTACGCGGAGCGGGCAGCGGCACGAACCTGCTCGGGTGGGCCGTCCGGCGCGCCCAGACGGGCAACGTGCAGACCTACCTCAGCGCCCTGCTCGCCGGCTCCGTCGTCCTGGCGATCGCCGCCGTCCTCGTCGCCGCCGGAGCGTGAGCCGTGATCGATATCAGCGAATCCGTGATGCAGTTCCTCCTCGCGTTCATCGTCGTCGGCCCGCTCATCGGCGCCGCGGCGGCCCTCCTCCCGGCGCCACCCGGGCTGAAGGGGAAGTCCCCGGACCAGGCCGTGCTCCGCCACGGTGTGACCGTCACCGGTGCGATCCTCGCGGCCGCGGTCGTCCTCACGCTCGGCTTCGACCACGACCAGCCGTCGAAGATGCAGGCCACGACGGACATCAGCTGGATCCCGGCGCTCGACGTGCGGATCCACCTCGGCATCGACGGCATTTCCCTCCCCCTCCTGGTCCTGACCGCGCTGCTGACCTTCCTCTGCGCGCTCTACACCTACTTCAAGATGCCCGCGGGCCCCTCCCCGAAGGCATTCGTCGCCCTGCTGCTGGTCCTCGAGTCCGGCACGCTGGCGACCTTCGCCGTCCTCGATCTGCTGCTGTTCTTCCTGGCCTTCGAGATGGTGCTCATCCCGATGTACTTCCTCATCGCCCGCTGGGGCGGCGAGGGACGCCAGCCGGCCGCCTGGCGGTTCATCCTCTACACGCTGCTCGGTTCGGTCGTCATGCTGCTCGGCCTCCTGCTCGTCGGGCTGAAGGCCGGCACCTTCGACATGGTGGCACTCGCCACTGACAACGGCCGCGACATCACCACATCCGTGCAGGTCATCGCGGTTCTCGCGATCGGGATCGGGCTCGCCGTGAAGACCCCGATGTGGCCGCTGCACAGCTGGCTGCCGGACGCCCACACCGCCGCGCCGACCGTCGGCTCGGTGCTCCTCGCCGGTGTCCTGCTGAAGATGGGTACGTACGGATTCGTCCGGATCGTCCTGCCGATCACGCCCGACGGCATGCACATCCTCGCGCCCTACCTCGCCGCGTTCGCCACCGCCGGCATCATCTACGGGTCGCTCGCCTGCCTCTCCCTCGCCCGCACCGGCGCGAAGGGCGACCTCAAGCGCCTGATCGCGTACTCCTCCGTGGGCCACATGGGCTTCGTCCTCCTCGGCATCGCGACCATGACGCCCACCGGCGTCAACGGCGCGCTCTTCGCCAACATCGCCCACGGCCTCATCACCGGCCTGCTGTTCTTCCTGGTCGGCGCGATCAAGGACCGGTACGGCACGGCCGACCTCGACACCCTCGCCGGAGCCACCGGCGCCGCCCTCTACGGCCGCGCGCCCCGCCTCGGCGGCCTCCTCGCGTTCGCCGCCGTCGCCTCGCTCGGACTGCCCGGCCTCGCCGGATTCTGGGGCGAGATGCTCGCCCTGTTCGGCGCGTTCCAGCCGGCCGAGGGCCTCAGCCGCCCCGCCTTCCTCACCTTCATGGCCGTCGGCGCGTTCGGCACGCTGCTCACCGCCGCGTACCTCCTCGTCGTCGTACGCCGCGTCTGCATGGGCGCCAGGCCCGCCGCCGACCAGCCGCCGCTCGCCGACATCCAGACGTACGAAGTCGCCGCCTGGTCGCCGCTGGCCGTCCTCACGGTCGTCGCCGGCCTCTGGCCCGCGGTCCTCCTCGGCCTCACCGACCCGGCCGTGCAGAAGCTCCTCGCAGGAGGCAAGTCGTGACCCTCGCAGCCACGAGCGCCACGAGCGCCACGAGCGCGGCCGACCTCGTCCAGTCGGTCGACTGGGCCGCCATCGCGCCGCCCACCATCGCCGCCGTCGTCGGTCTGCTCGTGCTCGTCGCCGACCTCTTCGTACCGAAGGAGCGCAAGCAGCTCCTCGGCTGGGGCGCGATCGCCGGACTCGTCGCCGCGATCCTCACCCTCCTGCCGCTGCGCAAGGGCGACCGGAACACCTTCTGCCTGACCACCGACGCCGACGCGTGCAGCTACACCGCCGACCACTTCACCCTGGTCATCCAGTTCCTGGTGCTCGGAGGCGCGCTCCTGACGGCCCTGCTGTCGCTGCACGACACCGAGGAGAGGCTTCCGGCGGGAGAGTTCTGGTTCCTGCTGCTCTCCTCGGCCGCCGGTGCCGCGCTGCTGCCCGCCTCCCGGGACCTGGCGACGCTGGTCGTCGCCCTGGAGGTCGCCTCGCTGCCCGCCTTCGCGCTCGTCGGTCTCAAGCGGGGCGACCGCATGTCCGGCGAGGCGGCGCTGAAGTTCTTCCTCTCCTCCGTCACCGCCACCGCCGTGATGCTCCTCGGCGTGAGCTTCGTGTACGCCACGACCGGCACCCTGCACCTCACCGAGATCGCCCAGAACCTGGACGACGTCCCGGCGCGGCTGGAGAACCTCGCCAAGGCGGGTGTCGCCCTCACTCTCGTCGGCTTCGCCTTCAAGACGGCCGCCGTGCCGTTCCACTTCTGGGTCCCCGACACCTACGTCGGGGCGCCGCTGCCCATCGCCGCCTACCTCTCGGTCGTCGGCAAGGCCGTCGGCTTCACCGGCCTCATCCTGGTGACCGTCATCGCCTTCCCGACGTACGCGGACGTGTGGGGCCCGGCCCTCGCGGTGCTCGCCGCGCTCACCATGACCGCCGGCAACGTCGCCGCCCTCCGGCAGGTCCCCACGCGCGCGTGGAGCGCGGTACGGCTGCTGGCGTGGTCCTCGGTGGCCCAGGCGGGCTACCTCCTGGTGCCGATCGCGTCCGCCGCCTACTCCGGCGACGACCAGATCGGCGCCACGGTCGCGTACGCCCTGATGTACGCCGTCGTGAACCTCGGCGCCTTCGCGGTCGCCGCCCTGGTCGCCCGTACGCACCCGCTGAACCGGATCTCCGACTACCGGGGCCTGTACGCCACCCGGCCGGCGGCCGCGCTGGTCATGGGCTTCTTCCTGCTCTGCCTGGCCGGCCTGCCACCGGGCATCATCGGCCTCTTCGCGAAGGTCACGGTCTTCTCGGCGGCGGTCGACGCCGGCCTGGGCTGGCTCGCCGTCGTCATGGGCGTCAACGTCGTCATCGCCCTCTACTACTACCTGCAGTGGACGGCGGTACTGTTCCGCGCACCCGAGGGCGCACCCGAGGGCGCCCCCGTCAGGGAGCCCGCGCCCATGCCCGTCACCGTGGCCATCGTCGTGACGGCCGCCGCCGGCGTGGTGCTGTCGGGCTACCCCGAGCTGGTGCTGCGCTTCGCCGGCGACACTCTCTTCTGACCCCCGCAGCCCCCACGCATTTTCTAGGAGCACGGCCGTGCTGAACGGTTTCAAGGACTTCATCCTCCGTGGAAACGTCATCTCCATGGCGATCGGCCTGGCCGTCGGCGCGGCCTTCACGGCGGTCGTCACCGCCTTCAGCAACGCCTTCATCACCCCGCTCATCGGCCTCGCGACCGGCACCGTCGGAGACTTCAGCCACTCCTCTTTCGTGGTCAGCGACACCAAGTTCCCCTACGGCCTGTTCATCAGCGCCGCCCTCGCGTTCGTGATCACCGCCGCCGTGCTCTACTTCTGCGTCGTCGTCCCGATGATGAAGATCCAGACCCGCTTCAAGCGCGACGAGCCCTTCGACATCAAGGCCGCCGTACGGGACTGCCCGCGCTGCTTCACCGAGATCCCGGCCGTCGCCAGCCGCTGCGCCCACTGCACCAGCGAGGTGGAACCGGTCCAGGAGGCCCTGCGGAAGGCCGGACTGCCCGCCCCGCGCTGAGGCACCCGAGTCACCCGGACGGCCCACACCCCGCTCCCGGCGCACAAGGGAACCCGCCATGCCCGCCTGGCGTTGACCAGTACGGGAGGGTCCACTGAACAGTGGACCAGCACCAGGCAAAGGGTTCCCCTGCCGCACCATTTGGAGGGCGTACCGTGCACCGCCGGCACAACGGGCTGAAGACCGCCGTACTCCTCGGGGGACTGTCCGCACTCATCATCCTGATCGGCAGCTTCTTCGGCCGTACGGGTCTCGTCGTGGCGCTCCTCGTGGCCCTCGGCACCAACGCCTACGCGTACTGGAACAGCGACAAGCTCGCGCTGCGCGCCATGCGGGCCCGCCCCGTCAGCGAGTTCCAGGCGCCGCAGCTGTACCGGATGGTCAGGGAGCTGTCCACGCAGGCTCGCCAGCCGATGCCCCGCCTCTACATCTCGCCGACTCAGGCCCCCAACGCCTTCGCGACCGGCCGCAATCCGCGCAACGCCGCTGTGTGCTGCACCGAGGGGATCCTCCAGCTCCTCGACGAGCGCGAACTGCGCGGCGTCATCGGCCACGAACTGAGCCACGTCTACAACCGGGACATCCTGATCTCGTCGGTCGCCGGGGCCCTCGCCTCGGTGATCATGTTCCTGGTGAACTTCGCCTGGCTCATCCCGGTCGGCCGCTCCGATGACGACGACGGTCCGGGCCTGGTCGGCATGCTGCTGATCATGCTGCTGGGCCCGCTGGCCGCATCGGTGATCCAGCTGGCCATCAGCCGCTCGCGGGAGTACGAGGCGGACGCCTCCGGCGCGCAGCTCACCGGCGACCCGCTCGCCCTGGCCAGCGCGCTGCGCAAGCTCGAGGCGGGCACAAAGAGGCTCCCACTGCCGCCCGAGCCCAGGATCGAGACGGCCAGCCACATGATGATCGCGAACCCGTTCCGCCCCGGTCAGGGGTTCGCCAAGATGTTCTCGACCCACCCGCCGATGGCGGAACGCATCGCCCGACTCGAACAGATGGCAGGTCGCCGCCCATGAAAGCAATCCTCAACCTCATATGGCTGATCTTCGGTGGCTTCTGGTTGTTCCTCGGCTACATGGTCGCGGGCCTGCTGCTCTGCATCACCGTCATCGGCATCCCCTTCGGCCTGGCCGCCTTCCGCGTCGGCCTCTACGCCCTGTGGCCCTTCGGGCAGACCGTCGTCGACCGCCGTGACGCGGGCGCGGCGTCCTGCCTCGGCAACGTGCTGTGGCTGGTCCTCGCCGGCTGGTGGCTGGCGCTCGGGCACGTCCTCACCGGCATCGCCCTGTGCGTCACCATCATCGGCATCCCGCTGGGCATCGCGAACTTCAAGCTCATCCCGGTCTCCCTGCTGCCGCTGGGCAAGGAGATCGTCCCGAGCGACCGGCCCTTCGCCACCCGTTGAGCCACGGCCCCGCCCTGTCAGTGCCGTGGTGCACCATGAACACATGACCGAGGACGAGCAGGTGCCGGGCCGGGTCGCGGCCGAGGCGCGCACCCGAATATGACGCGTGCGGCGCGCTAGCCGCGCCGCACCGCGTACATCACCGCACCCGCCGCCAGCACCGCCGTGCCCGCCAGGACCGACGACAGGGGCAGGGCGAACGCGAGCGCCAGGCAGCCCGCCAGCCCGGTCGCCGCGAGGACGCGCCCCGAACCGAGCGTCCACGCCGAAGCGTTGGCGATCGCGTAGTACACCAGCACCCCGAACGACGAGAAGCCGATCGCCCCACGCACGTCCGCCGTCGCCGCCACCACCGCGACGACCAGCCCCACCGCCAGCTCCGCGTGGTGCGGCACCTGGAAGCGCGGGTGCACGGCGGCGAGCGTGCGCGGCAGGTGACCGTCGCGCGCCATCGCCAGCGTCGTACGGGACACCCCGAGGATCAGCGCCAGCAGTGAACCCAGCGCGGCCACCGCCGCGCCCACCCGCACCACCGGTACCAGCCAGCCCGCACCCGCCGCTCGCGCCGCGTCCGCGAGCGGAGCCACCGAGTCGCCCAACTCGCGCGCGCCCAGCACCGACAGGACGGAGACCGCCACACCCGCGTACACGACCAGCGCGATGCCCAGTGCCAGCGGGACCGCCCGGGGGATGGTCCGCGCCGGATCCCGCACCTCCTCGCCCAGCGTGGCGATCCGCGCGTACCCGGCGAACGCGAAGAACAGCAGCCCCGCCGCCTGCAACACCCCGCCCGCCGACGCGTCCCCGGCCGGTTCCAGCCGCCCGAACTCCACCGCACCCGACCCGAGACAGGAGACGATCACCGCGACCAGGACCGCCAGCACCCCCGCCACGATGACGCGCGTGAGCAGCGCCGACTTCTGAACGCCCCCGTAGTTCACGGCGGTCAGCGCCACCACCGCCGCGACCGCCACCGCGTGCGCCTGCTCCGGCCACACGTACGACCCGACCGCGAGCGCCATCGCCGCGCACGAGGCGGTCTTGCCGACCACGAAACCCCAGCCCGCGAGGTAACCCCAGAAAGGACCCAGCCGTTCGCGCCCGTACACATACGTGCCGCCCGACGCCGGATAGCGGGCGGCCAGCCGCGCCGACGCCATGGCGTTGCAGTACGCGACCGCCCCCGCCAGCGCCAGCCCCAGCAGCAGTCCGCTCCCGGCCGCCCCGGCCGCCGGCCCGAGCGCCACGAAGATCCCGGCTCCGACCATCGAGCCCAGCCCGATGACGACCGCGTCGAAGACGCCCAGCGACCGCCGCAGCTCCTGTGTCATGCGTCGCACCCTACTGATCCACGCAACCACCCCCCGCACCCCGGGCGTCCTCGCGGACAACACCGCACGAAAGGCAGGTTCATGGCATGGACATCCTCAGCTGGATCATCCTGGGGCTGCTGGCCGGCGTCATCGCCAAGGTGCTCCTTCCGGGCCGTGACCCCGGCGGCCTGATCGGCACGACGCTCATCGGCATCGCGGGCGCCTTCGTCGGCGGCTGGATATCGGCACGCTTCCTGGACCGGCCCATCAGCAACCAGTTCTACGACGGCCCCACCTGGCTCGCGGCAATCGGCGGCTCGCTCGTGCTGCTGGTCGCCTACCGCATCCTGTTCGGCCACTCCCGATCCCGCTGAACGCCGGGGCTCAGCCCGTGAGCCCCGTCTCCCGCAGCGTGATGTTCAACCGGCCCGAGGCCATCCCCACCGTCGGATCGGCCGTCCCCGGACGGACCTTCGGCACGCCGTGGTACGCGAAGCGCGACGCGCCGCCGAAGACGAACAGGTCGCCCGACACCAGCTCCACGTCCGTGTACGGACGGCCCCGCGTCACGGTGTTCCCGAACCGGAAGACGCAGCTGTCCCCGATGCTCAACGACACCACCGGGGCACCGGACCGCTCCTCCTTGTCCTGGTGCATGCCCATCCGCGCACCGGCCTCGTAGAAGTTGATCAGCGCTGTGTCCGGCGCGTAAGCCCCGTCGTAACCGTCCCCGTCGTAACCGTCCCCGTCCCCGTCCCCGTACGCCGCCACCAGCGCCGCCCGCCCCAGGTCGGCCAGCCGGCCGGGGAAAGGGGCCACAGGGGCGCCGTTCACGTCATCGGCCGTCCGCGAGTACCGGTACGGCCGCCAGTGCCAGCCGAGGCACACCGTCCGCACCGACATCACCCCGCCGCCCGGCAGCACCGTGTGCCGCATCGGCACCGGCCCCCGCGCCCACTCCCGGCACGCCTCGACCAACTCCCGCTGCCGCTCCAACGACAGCCACCCCGGCACATGCACCGCGCCGGGCGCGACCTCCGCCCGCTCACGCCGCACCGGAAAGAGCCCGTCCGTCACCGTACGAGCGCGCCTTCCAGCCCCAGCAACCGCTCCTTGCGCTCCAGCCCGCCCGCGTACCCCCGCAGCGCCCCGTCCGCCCCGATCACCCGATGACAGGGCCGCACCACCAGCAGCGGGTTGCGCCCGATCGCGGTCCCCACCGCCCGTACCCCGGCACCGGGCGCACCGACCCGCGCGGCGATCTCCCCGTACGTCACGGTCGTGCCGTACGGGATGTCCTCCAGCGCCCGCCACACACGCCGCTGGAAGTCCGTGCCGGCGCCGGTGCGCGCAAGCTCGAAACGGGTGAGCTCGCCCGCGAAGTACGCCCGCAGCTGCGCCGCGATGCCCTCGAACGCCTCGGGGCGGTGCCGCCACCCGTCCTGGACGACCGCCGCGCCCTTCTGTCCCGGCAGGGAGAGCGAGGCGAGCGCGGTCGGGCCGCCGTGCCCCGTGGCGGCGGACTCCTCGCCGACCAGCAGCATCTCGCCCAGCGGGCCGTCGACGTACGCGTACACCGTCATGATCCGTTCCCTTCCTCGCGTCCCCACCAGTCTGTGTCGGCACCCACCCCACAGGCTGGCGGATTTCGGACACGAGGCTCCTCGACGGGTTCGACAGCCCTCGACGGTCCTCGACGGCCCACGACCGTCCAACGGCCTACCGGTAGTTCACGAACTGGAGCGCGAAGTCGAAGTCCTGCCCCTTCAGCAGCGCGATCACGGCCTGGAGGTCGTCACGGCTCTTGGAGCTGACCCGCAGCTCGTCGCCCTGCACCTGCGCCTTGACGCCCTTCGGGCCCTGGTCGCGGATGATCTTCGCCACCTTCTTGGCGTTCTCCTGGGAGATGCCCTCCTCGATGGAGGCGAAGATCTTGTACTCCTTGCCGGACAGCTGCGGCTCACCGGCGTCCAGCGCCTTCAGCGAGATGCCGCGGTTGATCAGCTTGGACTTGAACACATCGAGGATGGCCTTGGCCCGGTCCTCGGAGTTCGCCTGCATCAGGATCTTCTCGCCGGACCAGGCGATGGAGGCCCCGACGTTCTTGAAGTCGTAGCGCTGCGAGATCTCCTTCGCCGCCTGGTTGAGGGCGTTGTCGACCTCCTGCCGCTCGACCTTCGAGACGATGTCGAAACTGGAGTCGGCCATGTCCTGTGGCTCCTTGGGTCGCGTACGTAGAGGTTGCCTAGAGGTACGGCCCAGCTCCCCGGACCGCCATCGCAAAGCCTAGCCATCCCGCCCACCACGAGCGCTGATCAATCCGGTGGCGAACCACCCCCGGACATCAGGTATCGTTTACGTCGTTGCCGGGGAGCACCGCCGAAAAGCGGTCACCCCACGGCGACATCCCATGGCGGTGTGCCCGAGTGGCCAATGGGAGCGGACTGTAAATCCGTCGGCTTAGCCTACCCAGGTTCGAATCCTGGCGCCGCCACGTGATGAATGGCCCCTGATCTGCGGAAACGCGGACCAGGGGCCATTTGCGCGCAAGAGGCCGGGACGGTCAGTCGGAGAGGCGGATCGCCAGCTCCGTCTCCCACCGCGACGGGTCCGGCTCCACGCGCGGATCCGTGCGGTACGCCTCGATGCGGCAGCCCCACCGCTCGACGCCGTCCACCTCCCGCATGTCCCACTCCAGGCCCCGCTCGTCCGCCCACTCCCGCAGCGCGGCGGCCGCCGCCAACAGCCGCTCGGGGTGGCCGACATGCGTGAGCGTCGCGTAGCGGCCGGCCGGCAGCAGCGCCACGCCGATGTCGCCCTCCGGCTCAGGGGGCGGCGAGGCGACCGGAACGCCCGCCTCCACCTCCGACTCGCCCGCCATGGCCACGGTGTTGAAGCGGAAGAACGGCGCGTCCGCGACCTCGATACCCCGCGCCGCCAGCCACCCCACCACCTCCGGCAGCCGGTCGGCGATCTCGGCGAAACCGTCCCACGTCACCGAGCGCCGCATGAAGACGTACGGCTGCTCGGCCCGCTCCACCACGACCGGTTCGGGGAAGGGCGACGCGGAGGGCGGCATCACTCGCCCGCCACGGCCTTCACCGCGACCGCCACCGGTACGGAGCCGCTGACCAGCTCCAGCGTCAGCCCCGCCGTCGCCGGCGTCTCCACCAGCTCCGCCAGCACCGCCGCCACGTCGTCGCGCGGCACCGGCCCGCGCCCGGTCGACGCCTCCAGCCGTACGAGGCCGGTGCCGGCGTCGTTCGTCAGCATGCCGGGCTTGAGGATCGTCCAGTCCAGCCCGCGCTTGGCCCGTACGTAGTCGTCCGCCGCGCCCTTCGCCCGTAGGTACGCGTCGAAGACCTCGTCCCCCGGGCGGTCCGGGTCGGCGCCCATCGACGACACGACGAGGTAGCGCCGTACGCCCGCCCGCTCCGCCGCGTCCGCGCAGAGAACCGCCGCGCCCCGGTCCACGGTGGCCTTCCGTTCGGCGCCGCTGCCCGGGCCGGCGCCCGCCGCGAAGACCACCACGTCCGCTCCCGTCAGCGCGGCCGCGACCATCTCCACCGTGGCCGACTCCAGGTCCATCACGACCGGTTCGGCCCCCGCCTCGCGCAGGGCCTCCGCCTGTTCCGGGTTCCGGATGATGCCCGCGGCCTCGTGCCCGCCCGCCGAGAGCAGCCGCTCCAGCCGCAGGGCGATCCGACCGTGTCCTCCAGCGATGACAATGCGCATGCTCTCGACCGTACGACGTCGCAGCGGAAAGCGCTCAGGATCCGGTCACGGACGGGCGTCCGGCCGCCCCTGGCGCGGCAGTTCGAGCGCCGCCGCCGAGTCGCAGTACTCCCGCACCGCGCTCGTCCGCGCCACCACCCGACCGCGGTGCACCACGATTCTGCTGTACGCCAGTGACAACACGCCCGACAGCCGCTCCCCCCGCACCGCCAGCAGCTCCGCCGGGAACCCCGCCTCCACCCGCACGGCCGGCAGCCCCATCGCCTCCCGCGCAGCCCCGCTCACCGCCCCGTACGCCTCCGTCGGCCGCAGCCCGCCCTGCGAGGCCAGCAGGTACGCCGCCTCCAGCGGATCAGCCCGGCCCACCGGATTGGCCACGTCCCGCAGCGCACCGCTCCCGGCCGCCACCCGCACCCCCGCCGCCCGCAGCAGCCTCACGGGCGCGACGCCCCGTACCTCCGTACCGCCACAGCCCCCCTGCGGCAAACACACGACCGTCACACCGGCCGCCGCGAGCTGGTCGGCCGCGCGCCCCACCAGGTCCCCGGGGAGCCGCCCCAGCGCCCCACAGGGCCCGATGGTGACCCCCGGCCGCAGCCCGCCCGCCATGGCGGCCAGCCGCCCGAGCCGCGCCGAGTCGTCGCCGTCCGTGTGCAGGTCAACCGGGCAGCCGTGCTCGGCCGCCACCTCCAGCACCGCCTCGGTGTACCCGGCCGGGTCCGGATCCAGGTCCGGGCACCCGCCCACCACACCGGCGCCCATCTTCACCGCGTCGCGCAGCATCGCGAGCCCGTCCGCCCCCGCCACGCCGGTCAGCAGCCGCGGCACGGCCACCGCCGTCAGATCGGCCAGCCCGCGCAGCGAGCGCCGCGCCTGGAGGACCGCCTCCAGGGGGCCGAGCCCCTGGACGTCGTCGATGCGTACGTGGGCGCGCAGCGCGGTCGCGCCGTGCCCCAGCTGGAGCAGGGCGGCCTCGGTGGCGCGGCGCTGGACGTCCTCGGTGGCGTACGAGACGGGGCCGGGGCAGTCGGCGCTGAGCGCGGTGTCGGCGTGGCCGTGCGGTTCGGCGGGGGCGGGCAGCAGCAGGTAGCCGGCGAGGTCGACACGGGCGCCGTGGGTGGGCAGGCTGCCCGCGGTGCCCACCGCTTCGATGCGCCCGCCGCTGAGCCGTACGTCGACGGTCCGGCCGTCGGTGAGGCGGGCGCCGCACAGCAGCAGCGCGGTGGTGTCGGCGGTGGCGCCCTCGGGCGGCTGCGGTTGCTGGCTGTCGGAGGACATCGGGCTCCTGGCGGGCTCGGTGGCTCGGTGGCTCGGTCGGTGGCTTGAGTGGACGTACGGGCACGATCACGCAGCGTGAGCCGAGCCTAGGGGCCGTCCGACTGGGCATCGAGGAGGAGCGGAATAGTCGTACTGGCGTGGGGCACGAGTGGCGTACGGGGCAGGAAGAGACGGGCGTCGGCGGAGCGGGCCGTGAGCCTCCTGTGAGCGGGGGTGGGCGCCCCGGGGAGCGGGCGGGATGGCCGCCGGGAATCGGATTTGGGCGAACGGCGGCCGACCGTGTAATGTCTTCATCGCTCGCCCCAATAGCTCAGTCGGCAGAGCGTCTCCATGGTAAGGAGAAGGTCTACGGTTCGATTCCGTATTGGGGCTCTGGTGCGGTAGCCCTCACCTTCGGGTGAGGGACTCCGTATCAAAGCGGTGTAGCTCAGTCGGTAGAGCAAGCGGCTCATAATCGCTGTGTCACCGGTTCAAGTCCGGTCACCGCTACACACAGTAGCCGATTGTGGGGTCGGTCCTTCGATCGGCTACTCTTTCATGCGTTCATCCGTCCAACGTCCGTCCAAGGAGCACTCACGTGGCTGCCACCGACGTCCGCCCGAAGATCACGCTGGCCTGCGTGGAGTGCAAGGAGCGGAACTACATCACCAAGAAGAACCGGCGTAACAACCCGGACCGTCTTGAGATGAAGAAGCACTGCCCGCGCTGCAACGCGCACACCGCGCACCGCGAAACGCGCTGAATCAGGCTCGTACACGAGGCCGTCCCCGTCAGGGGGCGGCCTCGTGTCGTTTGTTCGAAGACACACCCAGGAGGTAGCGAGTCCATGGCGCTCGATCAGTCCTTCGTGGGGCGGACGTATCCGCCCACCGCGCCGTACGAGGTCGGCCGTGAAAAGATCCGCGAATTCGCCGAGGCGATCCGGGACACGAATCCGGTGTACACCGATACGGAGGCCGCCAAGGCGCTCGGTCACCCGGATGTGATCGCGCCGCCGACCTTTGTGTTCGCCATCACGTTCAAGGCGGCGAGGCAGGTGATCGCGGACCCGCAGCTGGGCCTGGACTACAGCCGTGTGGTGCACGGCGACCAGAAATTCGCGTACAGCCGCCCCGTACGGGCGGGGGACCGGCTGACGGTCACCTCGACCATCGAGGCGATCAAATCGCTCGCCGGGAACGACATTCTCGACGTCCGCGGCGAGGTCCACGACGAGGCCGGTGAGCACGTGGTGACGGCGTGGACGAAGCTCGTGGCCCGTGCGGTGGCAGAGGAGGCGTGAGGCGATGACCGCGAAGATCGCATTCGACGAGGTCGAGGTCGGCACCGAGCTGCCGGCACAGAGTTTTCCCGTGACGCGCGCCACGCTGGTGCAGTACGCGGGCGCCTCGGGGGACTTCAACCCGATCCACTGGAACGAGAAGTTCGCCAAGGATGTCGGGCTGCCCGACGTCATCGCGCACGGCATGTTCACCATGGCCGAGGCCATCCGTGTGGTGACCGACTGGGCGGGCGACCCCGGTGCGGTGGTCGAGTACGGCGTGCGGTTCACCAAGCCGGTCGTCGTGCCGAACGACGAGACGGGCGCGCTGATCGAGGTCAGCGGCAAGGTCGCCGCGAAGCTGGACGACAACCGGGTGCGGGTGGACCTGACCGCCATGAGCGCGGGGCAGAAGGTCCTGGGCATGTCCCGCGCGGTGGTGCAGCTGGCCTGACCCGCCACCTGACGGCCGGGCCGCGGGTGTCCTCCCGTACGCGGTGGCTCCAGGGCCCCGCCGCTCCAGGGGCCGGCGGTGGTGGCTCCGGGGCCCGGCCGCTGCGGGGCCCGGTCGCTGGGGCGGTGCAGGGCGGCGCTCGGGGCAGCGGCTGACTTCGTGCCCGGTACGCCCGTGCGTGATGTTCGCCACCTGGCCGCCGTCGCTGAGCGCACCGCCGGTGGCGCGGTGCGGCTCGGCCGCCTGCCGGGGGGTGGGGGCGTGGCCCCTCCGGGCTCACCTCCTCGAGGCCGGCGGCCCTGGGTTACGTCGGTAGGGAGCCCGCCCGGAGCCGCCAACCTCTGCGGGGGCGACCCTGCACGGCCCCGCCCCGGCCGTCGTTCGTCGGACGCCACCTTTCGCTCCTGAGCCGCCCCGTAGTCTTGGGCGCGTGCAGGAACTCCATGACGCTCCCCTCGCCCCGCTGACCACCTTCCGGCTCGGCGGGCCCGCCGCCCGGCTCGTCACGGCCGCGACCGACGACGAGGTCGTCGCCGTCGTGCGCGAGGCGGACGAGAGCGGGACCCCGCTGCTGGTCATCGGCGGCGGGTCCAACCTGGTCATCGGCGACAAGGGCTTCGACGGCACCGCCCTGCGCATCGCCACCCGGGGCTTCGCCCTGGACGGTACGCGGCTGGAGCTGGCGGCGGGCGAGGTGTGGACGGACGCCGTGGCCCGCACGGTGGAGGCCGGGCTGGCCGGCATCGAGTGCCTGGCCGGTATCCCCGGCTCGGCGGGCGCCACCCCGATCCAGAACGTGGGGGCGTACGGCCAGGAGGTCTCGGCCACCATCACGGAGGTCGTGGCGTACGACCGCCGCGCGGGCGAGACGGTGACCATCCCGAACGCCGCGTGCGACTTCTCGTACCGCCACAGCCGGTTCAAGGCCGACCCCGACCGGTTCGTCGTGCTGCGCGTCCGCTTCGAGCTGGAGGACGCGCGGGGGATGAGCGCGCCCATCAAGTACGCCGAGACGGCCCGCGCGCTCGGCGTGGAGCCGGGCGACCGCGTTCCGGCCGCCACCGCCCGCGAGACGGTGCTCAAGCTGCGGGCGGGCAAGGGCATGGTCCTGGACCCGGAGGACCACGACACCTGGTCGGCCGGGTCGTTCTTCACCAACCCGATCCTGGAGCGGGAGCGGTACGAGGAGTTCCTCGGCCGCGTCCGTGACCGGCTCGGTCCCGACGTCACCCCGCCCGCCTACCCGGCCGGCGACGACGGCCGGGTCAAGACCTCCGCGGCCTGGCTGATCGACAAGGCCGGCTTCACCAAGGGATACGGCACCGGTCCCGCCCGTATCTCCACCAAGCACACCCTGGCGCTCACCAACCGCGGCGATGCCACCACCGAGGACCTCCTGGCCCTGGCCCGCGAGGTCGTGGCGGGGGTACGGGACGCCTTCGGCGTCACGCTGGTCAACGAACCGGTGACGGTCGGCGTCAGCCTCTGAGGGATCAGTACGCGACGGCCACCGGCTGCTTCACGGTCGCCGGATCGTCGATCACCGCCAGCATCGCGTGGGCCACGTCCGCGCGGGAGATCTTCGCGCCGCCCCGCAGGCCGGTGCCCACCGCCGTGCGGTAGCGGCCGGTCAGCGGCTTGTCGAGCAGTTGCGGCGGCCGCACCGACGTCCAGTCCGTCGCGCTGCGCCGCATGTCGTCCTCCATGACCCGCAGGTCGTCGTAGTGGTCGCGCAGCACGCGCGAGACGATCGGCGTGGCGATCCGCAGGAAGAGCGTCTCGTTCTGCGGCACCGGACCGAGCGGCGCCGCGCTCACCGCCAGGAACCGGCGGGTGCCCTCCGCCTCCAGCGCCCGCAGGATCGGGCGCGTCAGCGCCGACGCGACGCCGACCTGCTTGCGGGTGCGCGGGCCGAGCCCCGACAGCACCGCGTCCCGCCCCGAGACCGCCGGCCGCAGCGCCTCCGCGTCGTCGAGCGAAGCCGCTGTGACGACCTCCAGGCGCTCGCCCTTCACCGCCAGCCGCGCCGGGTCGCGTACCACCGCCGTGACGTGGTGGCCCGCCGCCAGCCCCTGCTTGACGATCTCCTGCCCGATACCGCCGGTCGCTCCGAACACGGTCAGCTTCATGGTCCCCCTCAGGTGGGTGAGTGCTCACTCACCTCTAGAGTGGGTGGGTGACCACTCACCCGTCAAGCGCCAAGCCCGCCCGGGAACGGATCCTCGACGCCGCCCACGCCCTCTGGCTCGACGTCGGGCTCGCCCGTACCACCACCAAGGAGATCGCCAAGGCGGCGCAGTGCTCCGAGGCGGCGCTGTACAAGTACTACGGCAGCAAGGAAGAGCTCTTCATCGGCGTCCTGCGCGAGCGCCTGCCCCGCCTCGCCCCGCTGCTCCACAGCCTCGCCGCCGACCCCGGCGACCGCGGCGTCGAGGAGAACCTCACCGAGATCGCCCGCCAGGCCGCGTACTTCTACGCCCAGAGCTTCCCGATCGCCGCCTCCCTGTACGCCGAGACCAGACTGAAGGCGCGCCACGACGCCGCCATGCGGGACCTCGGTACGGGGCCGCACCTGCCCATCGAGGCCCTGGACGCCTACCTGCGCGCCGAGCGCGACGCCGGACGCATCCGCGCGGACGCCGACACCTTCGCGGCCGCCTCCCTGCTCCTCGGCGCGTGCGCGCAGCGCGCCTTCGCGTACGACGCGACGGTCGGCAAGGAACCTCCGCAGGACGTGGACGCCTTCGCCGCCGGCCTCGCCCGCACGCTGCTGGCGGGGATCGGCCGGCAGGCCTAGCCGGCCAGCCAGTCGTCGATGCCCGCCAGCAGCTTCGCCCTGACCTCCTCGGGCGCCGCCGAACCACGCACCGACTGGCGGGCCAGCTCCGCCAGCTCCTCGTCCGTGAAGCCGTGGTGGACGCGGGCGATCTCGTACTGCGCCGCCAGCCGGGAGCCGAAGAGCAGGGGATCGTCCGCCCCGAGGGCCATCGGGACGCCCGCCTCGTACAGCGTCCGCAGCGGCACGTCCTCGGGCTTCTCGTACACGCCCAGCGCGACGTTCGACGCGGGGCACACCTCGCACGTCACGCCCTTCTCGGCCAGCCGCCGCAGCAGTCGCGGGTCCTCCGCCGCCCGCACCCCGTGCCCGATGCGCGCCGCCCGCAGGTCGTCCAGGCAGTCCCGTACGGAGGCGGGGCCGGTCAGCTCGCCCCCGTGCGGCGCCGCCAGCAGGCCGCCCTCGCGCGCGATCGCGAACGCCCGGTCGAAATCGCGCGCCATGCCCCGCCGCTCGTCGTTCGACAGCCCGAACCCGACCACCCCCCGGTCCGCGTACCGCACGGCGAGGCGCGCCAGCGTACGGGCGTCCAGAGGGTGCTTCATACGGTTCGCCGCCACCAGGACCCGCATCGCCAGGCCGGTCTCCCGCGACGCCGTGTCCACGGCGTCCAGGATGATCTCCAGCGCCGGGATCAGCCCGCCCAGACGAGGGGCGTACGAGGTCGGGTCCACCTGGATCTCCAGCCACCCGGAGCCGTCCCTGACGTCCTCCTCGGCCGCCTCGCGCACCAGCCGCTGGATGTCCTCGGGCGTGCGCAGGCAGGACCGGGCGATGTCGTACAGCCGCTGGAAGCGGAACCAGCCCCGCTCGTCGGTCGCCCGCAGCTTCGGAGGCTCACCCCCGGTCAGCGCGTCGGGCAGATGGACGCCGTACTTGTCGGCGAGCTCCAGCAGCGTCGCGGGCCGCATCGACCCGGTGAAGTGCAGGTGCAGATGGGCCTTGGGCAACAGCCGCAGATCTCGAACGTGCTCCATCCCGGGATCTTGCCAAAACCCCTGACCGCGCGGGAGCCCCTTTCACCGATCGGGTGCTCGTGGGAACGGAAAAGCGGGCCCCCGGATCGGGGGCCCGCCACCTACTCACCGTGAGTGGGTTCAGTCGCGCGCTTCCGCCAGCAGCTTCTGCATCCGCGACACACCCTCCACCAGATCCTCGTCACCCAGCGCGTACGACAGCCGCAGGTAGCCCGGCGTACCGAACGCCTCACCCGGGACGACCGCCACCTCGGCCTCGTCCAGGATCAGCGCCGCCAGCTCCACCGACGTCTGCGGGCGCTTGCCGCGGATCTCCTTGCCCAGCAGCCCCTTGACCGACGGGTACGCGTAGAACGCGCCCTCCGGCGTCGGGCAGTAGACGCCCTCGATCTCGTTGAGCATCCGCACCATGGTCTGGCGGCGGCGGTCGAACGCGGCGCGCATCTCCGCGACCGCGTCCAGGCTGCCGGACACGGCGGCCAGCGCGGCGACCTGCGCGACGTTCGACACGTTGGACGTGGCGTGCGACTGGAGGTTCGTCGCGGCCTTCACCACGTCCTTCGGGCCGATGATCCACCCCACGCGCCAGCCGGTCATGGCGTACGTCTTGGCGACACCGTTGACGACGACGCACTTGTCGCGCAGGTCGGGCAGCAGCGCCGGCAGCGAGGTGAACGTCGCGTCGCCGTACACCAGGTGCTCGTAGATCTCGTCCGTCAGGACCCACAGGCCGTGCTCGACGGCCCAGCGGCCGATCGCCTCGGCATCGGCCTGGCTGTAGACGGCGCCGGTCGGGTTGGACGGGGAGACGAACAGGACGACCTTGGTCCGCTCCGTACGGGCCGCCTCCAGCTGCTCCACGGAGACCCGGTAACCGGTGGTCTCGTCGGCCACGACCTCCACCGGGACACCGCCGGCGAGGCGGATCGACTCGGGGTACGTCGTCCAGTACGGGGCCGGGACGATGACCTCGTCACCCGGGTCCAGGATCGCGGCGAACGCCTCGTAGATCGCCTGCTTGCCGCCGTTGGTCACCAGGACCTGCGAGGCGTCGACCTCGTAACCGGAGTCCCGCAGCGTCTTCGCGGCGATGGCGGCCTTCAGCTCGGGCAGACCGCCGGCCGGCGTGTAGCGGTGGTACTTGGGGTTTCGGCAGGCCTCGATCGCCGCCTCGACGATGTAGTCGGGCGTCGGGAAGTCGGGCTCACCCGCGCCGAAGCCGATCACCGGACGCCCGGCGGCCTTGAGGGCCTTGGCCTTGGCGTCGACGGCGAGGGTCGCGGACTCGGAGATCGCGCCGACTCGGGCGGAGACCCGGCGCTCGGTGGGAGGGGTTGCAGCGCTCATGCGGCCCATCGTCCCAGACCGGGAAAGAGCGCGGCACACAGGTTTCACCGTGCGGACAGTGGGGGCACGGCGGGTGTGCGGGCCGTGTCAGGAGCTATCTGTTCGACGCGGCGCCGCTGACCACGTACACTCTCTGCTCGTTGGCCCTCACCGACCACCTCCATGGATGCGGTAGGTTGGGGGAGAACGACAAAGGGTCGTAGCTCAATTGGTAGAGCACCGGTCTCCAAAACCGGCGGTTGGGGGTTCAAGTCCCTCCGGCCCTGCTACACACACCGCCAGGTTGTGTGCGCAGGTATGTACTTCATTGCACCGCCGTGCGGCTCCACCCGGGCGCGGCACGGCCGACCCGGAATCAGGTGAGAGACGTGACGGATGCCGTAGGCTCCATCGACATGCCTGATGCCGAGGACGAAGCACAGGAGTCGAAGAAGAAGAGCCGCAAGGGCGGCAAGCGCGGAAAGAAGGGCCCGCTGGGCCGTCTCGCGCTCTTCTACCGTCAGATCGTTGCCGAGCTGCGCAAGGTCGTCTGGCCGACTCGCAGCCAGCTGACGACGTACACGACCGTCGTTATCGTCTTCGTCGTCATCATGATCGGTCTGGTCACCGTGATTGACCTCGGCTTCCAGGAAGCAGTCAAGTACGTCTTCGGCTGATTCCCGCGGAGGGCGCCTACCCCGGCGCCCCTTTTCGCATGTTCCACCCCATCTGTATCCAGGAAGAAGCAGCCACCGTGTCTGACCCGAACCTGAACGAGTCCGCCCAGGACGAGCTCGACGTCGTCGAGGCGGCCGACGAGGACCAGGCGGAAGCTGCGGACGCCGCTGTCGGCGAGGCCGCCGAGGACGCCGCGCTCCACGTCGAGGACGAGGGCGCGGACGAGGAGGCCGTCGAGGCCGAGGGCGCCGACGAGTCCGCCGAGGCCGCCGCCGAGGTCGACGAGCCCGCCGAGGTTGAGGCCGCTGCCGAGGTCGAGGAGGAGCCGGCGGCTCCGGTCGACCCGATCGCGGCACTCCGCGATGAGCTGCGCGGTCTTCCCGGCGAGTGGTACGTCATCCACACCTACGCGGGCTACGAGAAGCGCGTGAAGGCCAACCTGGAGCAGCGCGCCGTCTCGCTGAACGTCGAGGACTTCATCTACCAGGCCGAGGTCCCCGAGGAAGAGATCGTCCAGATCAAGAACGGCGAGCGCAAGAACGTCCGGCAGAACAAGCTGCCCGGTTACGTTCTGGTCCGCATGGATCTGACGAACGAGTCCTGGGGCGTCGTCCGCAACACCCCCGGTGTCACCGGCTTCGTGGGCAACGCCTACGACCCGTACCCGCTGACCCTGGACGAGATCGTCAAGATGCTCGCCCCGGAGGCCGAGGAGAAGGCCGCCCGCGAGGCCGCCGAGGCCGAGGGCAAGCCGGCTCCGGCCCGCAAGGTCGAGGTCCAGGTGCTGGACTTCGAGGTCGGCGACTCGGTCACCGTCACCGACGGCCCGTTCGCGACGCTGCAGGCCACGATCAACGAGATCAACGCCGACTCGAAGAAGGTCAAGGGCCTCGTCGAGATCTTCGGCCGCGAGACCCCGGTCGAGCTCAGCTTCGACCAGATCCAGAAGAACTAGCTTCTTTCTGGACCTACGGTTCGCAAGGTTTCCGAACAGGTCAGACCGGGCTCCGTGCCCGTTCTGACCTGCTCGGTTTTTGGCCGCGCATGGATACCCGTTATCGTTGTGCGGTATGCCTCCATCCGGATGACGTCGGATGGCGGCTGAAAACTCTCACTAGGACCCGGAGAGAGCAATGCCTCCCAAGAAGAAGAAGGTCACGGGGCTTATCAAGCTCCAGATCCAGGCCGGCGCGGCCAACCCGGCTCCGCCGGTCGGCCCCGCCCTGGGTCAGCACGGCGTCAACATCATGGAGTTCTGCAAGGCCTACAACGCCGCGACCGAGTCGCAGCGTGGCATGGTCGTGCCGGTGGAGATCACGGTCTACGAGGACCGCTCCTTCACCTTCATCACCAAGACTCCGCCGGCCGCCAAGCTGATCCTCAAGGCCGCGGGTGTGGACAAGGGCTCCGGCGAGCCGCACAAGACCAAGGTCGCCAAGCTCACGAGCGCCCAGGTCCGCGAGATCGCCTCGGTCAAGCTGCCCGACCTGAACGCCAACGACCTGGACGCCGCCGAGAAGATCATCGCCGGCACCGCCCGTTCCATGGGCATCACGGTCGAGGGCTGAGCAGCCCCCGTACGACCTGTGGGAGGGCCACGCGCTGGCCCGGACCACAACTCCACACCTGAACCACACCAGGAGAAGCAGTGAAGCGCAGCAAGGCACTCCGCGGCGCGGACGCCAAGATCGACCGGGAGCGTAACTACGCCCCCCTCGAGGCCGTCCGTCTCGCCAAGGACACCGCCGCCACCAAGTTCGACGGCACCGTCGAGGTCGCCTTCCGCCTGGGCGTTGACCCGCGCAAGGCCGACCAGATGGTCCGTGGCACCGTGAACCTTCCGCACGGCACCGGTAAGACCGCCCGGGTCCTGGTCTTCGCGACCGGTGACCGTGCTGCGGCCGCGGAAGCCGCGGGAGCCGACATCGTCGGCTCCGACGAACTGATCGACGAGATCTCCAAGGGCAACCGCCTGAACGAGTTCGACGCGGTCGTCGCCACCCCGGACCTCATGGGCAAGGTCGGCCGCCTCGGCCGCGTGCTCGGTCCGCGTGGTCTGATGCCGAACCCGAAGACCGGCACCGTCACGATGGATGTCGCCAAGGCTGTCAACGACATCAAGGGCGGCAAGATCGAGTTCCGCGTCGACAAGCACTCGAACCTCCACTTCATCATCGGCAAGGTTTCCTTCGACGAGACGAAGCTGGTCGAGAACTACGCGGCGGCGCTGGAGGAGATCCTCCGTCTGAAGCCGTCCGCCGCGAAGGGCCGCTACATCAAGAAGGCGACCCTCACCACGACGATGGGCCCCGGCATCCCGCTGGACGCCAACCGCACCCGCAACCTCCTCGTCGAGGAGGACCCGGCCGCCGTCTGAATCTGACGGCAGTCGCGGGTCTCGCGTACTGAAGCCGGCCCCCGCAGCTCTCCGGAGCGGCGGGGGCCGGCTTTTTCGCGTGCCCGGCTCCTGCCGTGGGGCACGGCCCCCTGCCGGAGCGGGGGCCGGGGGCGGGAGCGGCGAGGCACTCCCGCCCCGGCCGCGCCGGCCACGGGGCCGGACCACGCGACGCCGGCGGCCCGGGCCAGGCCGGCCGAGGGCCAGGTCTTCCCCAGCCCCGCGCCGCCCCTTCCCTGCCCCGTCCGTGCCAGCCCCTGGGGGCCGCCTCCCTGTGTCCCGCGCCTTCGCGGAGCCGTGGGCAGGGTGGCGGGTGGCCCGATTTGCCTGACGTCGGGGTGGTCCCGTACTCTTCCACAGAAGCCAAAGACCGCTGGTCGTTGCTGCGCTCGTCAGAGTCGCGGCGGCCGAAGGATCCGCTAGCTGCGGACGACCCGCGCAGGTGACCGTGGATGTACTCCTGGATGCGCTCGTGAATGAACGCACTCGGTTGAGTCACGCCCCGTGCGCCTGCGCCGGGGCGTTTCGTTTTGCCCAGTCTCCTTCCTTCAGCCCACGCGGTCCGAATCACCCGGAAGGAGGCCGAGGCTCATGGCGAGGCCCGACAAGTCTGCTGCGGTTGCCGAGCTGACGGACAAGTTCCGCAGCTCGAACGCCGCCGTGCTGACCGAGTACCGCGGTCTCACCGTGGCACAGCTCAAGCAGCTGCGCCGTTCGCTCGGTGAGAACGCCCAGTACGCCGTGGTGAAGAACACGCTGACCAAGATTGCGGCCAACGAGGCCGGGATCACGACGCTGGACGACCAGTTCGCTGGTCCGACGGCTGTCGCCTTCATCACCGGTGACCCGGTGGAGTCGGCGAAGGGTCTTCGTGACTTCGCCAAGGAGAACCCCAACCTGATCATCAAGGGCGGTGTCCTTGATGGCAAGGCACTCTCCGCCGATGAGATCAAGAAGCTTGCGGACCTCGAGTCCCGCGAGGTTCTGCTCGCCAAGCTGGCGGGCGCCATGAAGGGCAAGCAGTCCCAGGCTGCCGCGCTCTTCCAGGCGCTTCCCTCGAAGCTCGTCCGCACCGTGGACGCGCTCCGTGCCAAGCAGGCCGAGCAGGGCGGTGCCGAGTAATTCGGCTCGCGCATTGATCCGCGCCGCCTAGGCGTGGGTCGCAGCGGGCCCAACGTACGCCCGCCTCACATGTACACCCGGCACCAGCCGATTTAGTGGAAGGACCGCCATCATGGCGAAGCTGTCTCAGGAAGACCTGCTCGCGCAGTTCGAGGAGATGACCCTCATCGAGCTCGCCGCGTTCGTTTCGGCGTTCGAGGAGAAGTTCGACGTCACCGCCGCCGCTCCGGTCGCCGTTGCCGCCGCCGGTGCCCCGGGCGCCCCGGCCGAGGCCGCTGAGGAGAAGGACGAGTTCGACGTCATCCTCACCGGCGCCGGCGAGAAGAAGATCCAGGTCATCAAGGTCGTGCGTGAGCTGACCTCCCTGGGCCTGAAGGAGGCCAAGGACCTCGTCGACGGCACCCCGAAGCCGGTCCTCGAGAAGGTCGCCAAGGACGCCGCGGAGAAGGCTGCCGAGTCCCTCAAGGCTGCCGGCGCCTCCGTCGAGGTCAAGTAACACCTCGCGAGTCTCCTGACTCGCTCAGCGCCCGTCACAGGGCGTTTCGAAGGGCGATCACCCATCCGGGTGGTCGCCCTTCGGCGTTGCCGTGACGCCTGCCTTGCGTCGAGCCCCACGCGGAGTATGGTGATCTTCGCCGTGCGCCCCACATGGCCCCACACGGCTGGGGGCCTTGACGAACCGCACGCCGCGCGCAATTCTCAGGACGCGCCGTCACAACGATCCGGATCCGAGGCATGGATCGACGGCCGAACGGGCAGTATCGATGTGCGCCAACGGCGCGAGGTGCCGCGGAGTTGAGAACAACGAGGGAAGCGAATTACTCGCCCTGGACATCAGTGGGCCAAGTGGCTACACTGACCCTTTGCGCTGCCTGTTAGCTGCCCCCTGCCCGTCACCAGGGGCATCCCCTCGCAAGAGCACAGTTGACCGACTCTCCTGACCTGGTCTTTTGGCCGAAATCAGGAAATCTGTCGCTGTGTCCGGCGAGGGACCGGTACGCGCGTAGTGAGTCCGAGCCCTCGGAAGGACCCCCTCTTGGCCGCCTCGCGCAACGCCTCGACCGCGAATACGAACAACGGCGCAAGCACCGCCCCGCTGCGCATCTCCTTTGCAAAGATCAAGGAGCCCCTCGAGGTTCCGAACCTCCTCGCGCTGCAGACCGAGAGCTTTGACTGGCTGCTCGGCAACGCCGCGTGGAAGGCTCGTGTCGAGGCGGCTCTGGAGTCCGGACAGGACGTCCCCACCAAGTCCGGTCTGGAGGAGATCTTCGAGGAGATCTCGCCGATCGAGGACTTCTCCGGGTCGATGTCGCTGACCTTCCGCGACCACCGCTTCGAGCCCCCGAAGAACTCGATCGACGAGTGCAAGGAGCGCGACTTCACGTACGCCGCGCCGCTCTTCGTCACGGCCGAGTTCACCAACAACGAGACCGGCGAGATCAAGTCCCAGACGGTCTTCATGGGCGACTTCCCGCTCATGACCAACAAGGGCACCTTCGTCATCAACGGCACCGAGCGTGTCGTGGTGTCGCAGCTCGTCCGCTCGCCGGGTGTCTACTTCGACTCCTCCATCGACAAGACGTCCGACAAGGACATCTTCTCCGCCAAGATCATCCCGTCCCGGGGTGCCTGGCTGGAGATGGAGATCGACAAGCGCGACATGGTCGGTGTCCGCATCGACCGCAAGCGCAAGCAGTCCGTGACCGTCCTCCTCAAGGCTCTCGGCTGGACCACCGAGCAGATCCTGCAGGAGTTCGGTGAGTACGAGTCCATGCGCGCCACCCTGGAGAAGGACCACACCCAGGGCCAGGACGACGCGCTGCTCGACATCTACCGCAAGCTGCGCCCGGGCGAGCCGCCGACGCGCGAGGCCGCTCAGACGCTGCTCGAGAACCTCTACTTCAACCCCAAGCGCTACGACCTCGCCAAGGTCGGCCGCTACAAGGTGAACAAGAAGCTCGGCGCCGACGAGCCGCTGGACGCCGGTGTGCTCACCACCGACGACATCATCGCCACCATCAAGTACCTGGTGAAGCTCCACGCGGGCGAGACCGAGACGGTGGGCGAGAACGGCACGCAGATCGTCGTCGAGACCGACGACATCGACCACTTCGGCAACCGCCGTCTGCGCAACGTCGGCGAGCTCATCCAGAACCAGGTCCGTACGGGCCTGGCGAGGATGGAGCGCGTCGTGCGTGAGCGCATGACGACCCAGGACGTCGAGGCGATCACGCCGCAGACTCTGATCAACATCCGGCCGGTCGTCGCCTCCATCAAGGAGTTCTTCGGCACCAGCCAGCTGTCGCAGTTCATGGACCAGAACAACCCGCTGTCGGGTCTCACCCACAAGCGCCGTCTGTCGGCTCTTGGCCCGGGTGGTCTGTCCCGTGAGCGGGCCGGCTTCGAGGTCCGTGACGTGCACCCGTCTCACTACGGCCGTATGTGCCCGATCGAGACGCCCGAAGGCCCGAACATCGGTCTGATCGGTTCGCTCGCCTCGTACGGACGCGTCAACGCGTTCGGTTTCGTCGAGACGCCGTACCGCAAGGTCGTCGAGGGCCAGGTCACCGACGAGGTCGACTACCTGACCGCCGACGAAGAGGACCGCTTCGTCATCGCCCAGGCCAACGCGCCGCTGACCGAGGAGCTGCGGTTCGCCGAGAGCCGCGTCCTGGTCCGCCGCCGCGGTGGTGAGGTCGACTACGTCGCGCCCGACGACGTGGACTACATGGACGTCTCGCCGCGCCAGATGGTGTCGGTCGCGACCGCCATGATCCCGTTCCTCGAGCACGACGACGCCAACCGCGCCCTCATGGGCGCGAACATGATGCGCCAGGCCGTTCCGCTCATCAAGGCGGAGGCGCCGCTGGTCGGCACCGGCATGGAGTACCGCTGTGCCACCGACGCCGGCGACGTCATCAAGGCCGAGAAGGACGGTGTGATCCAGGAGGTCTCGGCCGACTACGTCACCGTCGCCAACGACGACGGCACGTACACCACGTACCGCGTCGCCAAGTTCTCCCGCTCCAACCAGGGCACCTCGGTCAACCAGAAGGTCATCGTCTCCGAGGGTGACCGCGTGATCGAGGGCCAGGTCCTCGCCGACGGCCCCGCCACCGAGAACGGTGAGATGGCGCTCGGCAAGAACCTGCTGGTCGCGTTCATGCCGTGGGAGGGTCACAACTACGAGGACGCGATCATCCTGTCGCAGCGCCTCGTACAGGACGACGTCCTCTCCTCGATCCACATCGAGGAGCACGAGGTCGACGCCCGTGACACCAAGCTCGGCCCGGAGGAGATCACCCGGGACATCCCGAACGTCTCCGAGGAGGTCCTCGCCGACCTCGACGAGCGCGGCATCATCCGGATCGGTGCCGAGGTCGTCGCCGGCGACATCCTCGTCGGCAAGGTCACGCCCAAGGGTGAGACCGAGCTGACCCCGGAGGAGCGCCTGCTCCGCGCGATCTTCGGTGAGAAGGCCCGTGAGGTCCGTGACACCTCGCTGAAGGTGCCGCACGGCGAGACCGGCAAGGTCATCGGCGTACGCGTCTTCGACCGCGAGGAGGGCGACGAGCTTCCCCCCGGTGTGAACCAGCTGGTGCGCGTGTACGTCGCGCAGAAGCGCAAGATCACCGACGGTGACAAGCTCGCCGGCCGTCACGGCAACAAGGGTGTCATCTCCAAGATCCTTCCCATCGAGGACATGCCGTTCCTCGAGGACGGAACCCCGGTCGACATCATCCTCAACCCGCTGGGTGTCCCGTCCCGAATGAACCCGGGACAGGTCCTGGAGATCCACCTCGGCTGGCTCGCCAGCCGCGGCTGGGACGTCTCCGGCCTCGCGGACGAGTGGGCGCAGCGCCTCCAGGCCATCGGCGCCGACAAGGTGGAGCCCGGTACCAACGTCGCCACCCCCGTCTTCGACGGTGCGCGTGAGGACGAGCTGGCCGGTCTGCTCCAGCACACCATCCCGAACCGCGACGGCGACCGGATGGTGCTGCCGACCGGTAAGGCCCGGCTGTTCGACGGCCGCTCCGGCGAGCCGTTCCCGGACCCGATCTCGGTCGGGTACATGTACATCCTCAAGCTCCACCACCTGGTCGACGACAAGCTGCACGCGCGTTCGACCGGCCCGTACTCGATGATCACCCAGCAGCCGCTGGGTGGTAAGGCTCAGTTCGGTGGCCAGCGCTTCGGTGAGATGGAGGTGTGGGCGCTGGAGGCTTACGGCGCCGCCTACGCCCTCCAGGAGCTGCTGACCATCAAGTCCGACGACGTCACCGGCCGCGTGAAGGTCTACGAGGCCATCGTCAAGGGCGAGAACATCCCCGAGCCCGGCATCCCCGAGTCCTTCAAGGTGCTCATCAAGGAGATGCAGTCCCTGTGCCTCAACGTGGAGGTGCTGTCCTCGGACGGCATGTCCATCGAGATGCGCGACACCGACGAGGACGTCTTCCGCGCTGCGGAAGAGCTCGGCATCGACCTGTCCCGGCGCGAGCCGAGCAGCGTCGAAGAGGTCTGACGGGTCTGGCCGGGGCCTCCTCGTGAGGCCCCGGCCCTGCCCCGGACCCGTACAGACCATGATTGAGACACGAACCCTGAGAGGGATTGACGCATAGTGCTCGACGTCAACTTCTTCGACGAGCTGCGGATCGGCCTGGCCACCGCGGACGACATCCGTCAGTGGTCCCACGGCGAGGTCAAGAAGCCGGAGACCATCAACTACCGCACCCTGAAGCCCGAAAAGGACGGACTCTTCTGCGAGAAGATCTTCGGCCCGACCCGGGACTGGGAGTGCTACTGCGGCAAGTACAAGCGCGTCCGCTTCAAGGGCATCATCTGTGAGCGGTGTGGCGTCGAGGTCACCCGCGCCAAGGTGCGCCGTGAGCGGATGGGCCACATCGAGCTCGCCGCTCCCGTCACCCACATCTGGTACTTCAAGGGCGTCCCGTCCCGCCTGGGCTACCTGCTGGACCTCGCCCCGAAGGACCTGGAGAAGGTCATCTACTTCGCGGCGTACATGATCACGTACGTCGACGAGGAGCGCCGCACCCGCGACCTGCCCTCGCTGGAGGCGCACGTCTCCGTCGAGCGCCAGCAGATCGAGAACCGCCGCGACGCCGACCTCGAGGCCCGCGCCAAGAAGCTCGAGACCGACCTGGCCGAGCTGGAGGCCGAGGGCGCCAAGGCCGACGTGCGCCGCAAGGTGCGCGAGGGCGCCGAGCGCGAGATGAAGCAGCTGCGCGACCGCGCCCAGCGCGAGATCGACCGTCTCGACGAGGTGTGGAACCGCTTCAAGAACCTCAAGGTCCAGGACCTGGAGGGCGACGAGCTGCTCTACCGCGAGCTGCGCGACCGCTTCGGCACGTACTTCGACGGTTCGATGGGCGCCGCAGCGCTGCAGAAGCGCCTGGAGTCGTTCGACCTCGAGGAAGAGGCCGAGAAGCTCCGCGAGATCATCCGCACCGGCAAGGGCCAGAAGAAGACCCGTGCGCTCAAGCGCCTCAAGGTCGTCTCCGCGTTTCTGCAGACCTCCAACAGCCCCAAGGGCATGGTGCTGGACTGCGTACCGGTCATCCCGCCGGACCTGCGTCCGATGGTGCAGCTGGACGGTGGCCGCTTCGCGACCTCCGACCTGAACGACCTGTACCGCCGCGTCATCAACCGCAACAACCGCCTCAAGCGTCTCCTTGACCTCGGTGCCCCCGAGATCATCGTGAACAACGAGAAGCGGATGCTGCAGGAGGCCGTCGACGCGCTGTTCGACAACGGCCGCCGCGGCCGCCCGGTCACCGGTCCCGGTAACCGCCCGCTGAAGTCCCTCAGCGACATGCTGAAGGGCAAGCAGGGCCGCTTCCGTCAGAACCTGCTCGGTAAGCGAGTCGACTACTCGGCGCGTTCCGTGATCGTCGTCGGCCCGCAGCTGAAGCTGCACCAGTGCGGTCTGCCCAAGGCCATGGCGCTGGAGCTCTTCAAGCCGTTCGTGATGAAGCGCCTGGTCGACCTGAACCACGCGCAGAACATCAAGTCGGCCAAGCGCATGGTCGAGCGCGGCCGCACCGTGGTGTACGACGTCCTCGAAGAGGTCATCGCCGAACACCCGGTGCTGCTGAACCGTGCGCCCACGCTGCACCGCCTCGGCATCCAGGCCTTCGAGCCGCAGCTGGTCGAGGGCAAGGCCATCCAGATCCACCCGCTCGTCTGCACCGCGTTCAACGCGGACTTCGACGGTGACCAGATGGCCGTGCACCTGCCGCTGTCCGCGGAGGCGCAGGCCGAGGCCCGCATCCTGATGCTGTCCTCGAACAACATCCTCAAGCCGGCCGACGGCCGTCCCGTCACCATGCCGACCCAGGACATGGTGCTGGGCCTCTTCTTCCTCACCACGGACGAGGAGGAGCGCGAGGTCAAGGGTGAAGGCCGCGCCTTCAACTCCACCGCCGAAGCGATCATGGCGTTCGACATGGGCGAGCTCTCGCTCCAGGCGAAGGTCGACATCCGCTTCCCGATCGGCACCGTCCCGCCCCGTGGCTGGACCCCGCCGGTCGCCGAAGAGGGCGAGCCGGAGTGGCAGCAGGGTGACTCGTTCCGCCTGCGGACGACCCTGGGCCGTGCGCTCTTCAACGAGCTGCTGCCCGAGGACTACCCGTTCGTCGACTACTCGGTCGGCAAGAAGCAGCTCTCCGAGATCGTCAACGACCTCGCCGAGCGCTACCCCAAGGTCATCGTGGCGGCGACGCTCGACAACCTGAAGGCGGCCGGCTTCTACTGGGCCACCCGTTCCGGTGTCACCGTCGCCATCTCCGACGTCGTCGTCCCCGAGGCGAAGAAGGAGATCGTCAAGTCGTACGAGGCTCAGGACGAGAAGGTCCAGAAGCAGTACGAGCGCGGTCTGATCACCAAGGACGAGCGCACGCAGGAGCTCATCGCGATCTGGACCAAGGCGACCAACGAGGTCGCCGAGGCGATGAACGACAACTTCCCGAAGACCAACCCGATCTTCATGATGGTGAACTCGGGCGCACGAGGCAACATGATGCAGATGCGTCAGATCGCCGGTATGCGTGGTCTGGTGTCGAACGCGAAGAACGAGACGATCCCGCGGCCCATCAAGGCGTCGTTCCGTGAGGGTCTGTCCGTGCTGGAGTACTTCATCTCCACGCACGGTGCCCGAAAGGGTCTCGCGGACACCGCCCTGCGTACCGCCGACTCGGGTTACCTGACCCGTCGTCTGGTGGACGTCTCGCAGGACGTGATCATCCGCGAGGAGGACTGCGGCACCGAGCGCGGTCTGAAGCTGCGGATCGCCGAGCGCGGCGCCGACGGTGTGCTGCGCAAGGCGGACGACGTCGAGACGTCCGTGTACGCGCGGATGCTCGCCGAGGACGTCGTCGTCGACGGCAAGGTCATCGCGCCGGCCAACGTCGACCTGGGTGACGTGCTGATCGACGCCCTGGTCAACGCGGGCGTCGAGGAGGTCAAGACCCGCTCGGTCCTGACCTGTGAGTCCGCGGTCGGCACCTGTGCCTTCTGCTACGGCCGTTCGCTCGCCACCGGCAAGCTGGTCGACATCGGTGAGGCGGTCGGCATCATCGCCGCCCAGTCGATCGGTGAGCCCGGTACGCAGCTCACGATGCGTACCTTCCACACCGGTGGTGTGGCCGGTGACGACATCACCCAGGGTCTGCCCCGTGTCGTCGAGCTCTTCGAGGCCCGTACGCCGAAGGGTGTCGCCCCGATCTCCGAGGCCTCCGGCCGCGTACGGATCGAGGAGACCGAGAAGACCAAGAAGATCGTCGTCACCCCGGACGACGGCAGCGACGAGACGGCCTACCCGATCTCGAAGCGCGCCAAGGTCCTGGTGCACGAGGGCGACCACGTCGAGGTGGGCCAGAAGCTCACCGCGGGTGCCACCAACCCGCACGACGTGCTGCGCATCCTCGGCCAGCGTGCCGTCCAGGTCCACCTGGTCGGCGAGGTCCAGAAGGTCTACAACTCGCAGGGCGTGTCGATCCACGACAAGCACATCGAGATCATCATCCGGCAGATGCTGCGCCGTGTGACGATCATCGAGTCCGGCGACGCGGAGCTCCTGCCAGGCGAGCTGGTCGAGCGGTCGAAGTTCGAGTCGGAGAACCGTCGTGTGGTCACCGAGGGCGGTCACCCCGCCTCCGGCCGTCCGCAGCTGATGGGTATCACCAAGGCGTCGCTGGCGACGGAGTCGTGGCTGTCCGCGGCCTCCTTCCAGGAGACGACCAGGGTCCTGACGGACGCGGCGATCAACGCCAAGTCCGACTCCCTGATCGGCCTCAAGGAGAACGTCATCATCGGTAAGCTCATCCCGGCCGGTACGGGCCTGTCCCGCTACCGCAACATCCGGGTCGAGCCGACCGAGGAGGCCAAGGCCGCGATGTACTCGGCCGTCGGCTACGACGACATCGACTACTCGCCGTTCGGCACGGGCTCCGGCCAGGCCGTTCCGCTGGAGGACTACGACTACGGTCCGTACAACCAGTAGTAGTTGTCGCTTTGCCAGGAAGGGCGGCCACCCCGTTTCGTACGGGGTGGCCGCCCTTCGGCGTTTCAGCGGGTGGGGTGGAGATACGGCTGGAGGTGGTGCAGCCGGGTGTAGTGGTCCGGGTGGGACGAGAGCAGCTTGCTCAGCGGGCTCTCCTGCGGCGGCGGATTGCCGTGGTACGCCGCGATGGCCGCGGCCTGTGCCTGTTGCTGCTGTTCCGCCTGGTGCAGCTTGTCCAGGACGGCCGCCAGCATGGGCGCGAAACCGAGGGCCGCAGCGTGCTGGTCGGCCCGCAGCTCGGCGCGCCGGCCGACGGCGGCGAGGGCGTACGGCATGGCCAGGATGAGGAGCGGCAGCCCGTACAGGGTGCTGATCGTCGCGAGCGCGATGCTGCCGAAGACGAGGATGACGATCCCCATGCCGACGCAGGAGAACAGCCGGGACACCTTGAAGATCGCCGTCGAGACGGCGCGGAGCACGCGCCAGGCGATGCGGCCGGGCAGCGCGTACCAGTAGCCGAGCAGCGAGGACCAGGCGTGGCCGCCGACGTGGTGGCCCAGCTCGTGCGCCAGGACGGCGGCGAGCTCGCCGTTGGGCAGCTGGTTCATGGCGAAGCGGGTGACACCGACGATGTGGCCGGCGGCGGCGACCGCGTTCAGGCTGTCGGTGTCCTCCACCCACAGCTCGTAGTTCCGTCCCTCGACACCGGCACGTGCCGTGACCTCCCGCCAGACCGGTTCGAGCCTCGCGCGCTCCTGCGCGGTGGGGTAGCGCAGCCGCAGCAGGCGGCGGGCGATGGCGCTCTCCGTGGGCCGGTGGAACACCAGGGCCCCGCTGAGCAGCCAGGCGACGAACACGATCACGCCGAGCCCGCCGAAGACGAGCGAGACCAGGGCCATGACGAACGCGCTGCACAGGAAGTGGGGGAGGTAGAGCAGCAGGTTCCCGATGGCCGTGGCGTCCGCGCCGCGCTGGCTGTCGGAGAGGTGGATCCGGCGCGGGTCGGTGCTGATGTGGTGGGGGTGGGAGGGGTCGTGAGGGTGGAGGGCGGGGGCG
>NZ_LIYH01000002.1:177590-1373731 GCF_001905885.1 Streptomyces sp. CB03234
GGGGGGGGTATCGGGGGGGCTGCGGGGGGATGGGGGCCGGCGTGGTGTGCGGGGCCTGAGGAGGCTGTGGGTAGGCGGGCGGAGGCGGGGCGGCTTGCGGGTAGGCGGGCGGGGGCGGAGCCGGGGGCGTGGCGGCTTGCGGGTACGCGGGCGGGGGCGTGGCGGATTGCGGTGCTTCGGGGTACGGGGGCGGAGTCGTGGGGTAGGCGGGCGGGGTCGCCGGGTACTGCGGGGCCTCCGGCTCGGGGTACGGGGGCGGGGAGACCGGGTACTGCGGTTCCTCTGGCTGCGACATGGTGATCCTTCGAGATCCTTCGCGGTGTGGGGACGTCAGCCGACGAGCAGGGATGCGGGGAGCAGGACCGCGCCCGCCGAGAACGCGAGCACACCGGTCCGTATCCACTGGTGCTTGCGAGCGGCGATGCGGCTGTTCTCGGTCAGCGCCGCGATGAGCGAGGCGGCGCCGGCGCGCTCGGTTTCGGCGAGCGCCTCCGCCAGCCGGCCTTGCCGTACGGCCTGCTGGATGTCACCGAAGTACGAAAGGGGCCGCCCCGGCTCCCAGCCGGCCCCGCCGTAACGCGGCACGATGGCCATCAGCAGGGCCAGCAGAGCCAGGGCGAGCGCGGACGTACCCGCCCACCACGCGACCGCGCCGGGCGCGGAGAGCGTGCTCGGGTTCCATCCGCGCCCGGCGAGCAGGCCGCTGACCACGCCGGCGGTCATTCCGAGGGCGGCGACCAGGACGGACGCCTTGTGGTCGGCCCGGGCGATCTCGGAGCGCAGGTCGGCGAGCAGCCGGGCGGCGGCCTCCGGAGCGGGGTCCGTCACGGGAGCGGGGCCCGTGACGGGAGCGCGGTCCGTCACGGGGCACCGGCCTCTTGTGCGGGGCCGCCCTCGGCCGTTCCGCTCTCCGGGGCCGGGGCCGGGGCCGGGGCCTGTGGCTGCGTGGGCGGTGGCGGGGGCATGACCGGCGCGCTGCCGTATCCCGGCGGTGGCTGCCAGCCCTGAAAGGTGCCGGCCGCGGCGTGCTGCGGGGCGTCCGGAGGGGTGTGGGCCGGCCGGCCCGGAGCTTGGGCCGGGGCCTGGGCGGGGGCCGTGTGGGCCGGGTGGGCGGGGTGGCCCGGCTGGGCGGGGAACGGCGGGACGGCGTCAGTGGGTCGGGTCGACTGGGGCGTGAAGGGAGGCGGACCCTGCGGCACCCCCGACTGGGGCGTGAACGGAGGCGGACCCTGCGGCACCCCCGGCCGAGGCGGGAACAGGGGCGGACCCTGCTGGGAGCCCGGCTCGCCGGGGAACGGGGGCCGGCCGGGGGAGGGCGCCCCCTGTGGCGCGCCCGGCTGGGGGGCCTGCTGCGGCGGCAACGGGGGCGTGCCCTGCGCGGGTTCCGGCTGCGGCGTGGCCGCCTGTGGGTATTCCTGGCCACCCGGCAGTTGCGGTGGGCCGTCCTGGGCCACCCCCGGGAGGCGCTGGTTCAGGATGTCGCTGACCGCCCGCAGCGCGAGCTGTTTGGGGCCCTCCAGTTCGTAGTTCTCCGCGCCCTCGCTGCCCAGCAGCTGGCCGACCAGGTCCATCTGCGCCTGGATCAGCCGGAGCTGGTCCTCCCGCATGCTCTCCATGACCAGGCGGGAGTCCTCGGGGTGCTGCGCCAGGTGCAGGGCCCACGCCTGGACGCCGCCCTGCTGGAGGTGCCACTGGTAGAACGCGATCTTCTGCGCCTCGATCTGCTGCATCTCCACGGCCTGCCGGGCCTCCAGCATGGCCCGCTCGTGCTGCCACGCCTGCTGCTGGAGCACCAGCTCCTGCTCCTGCCGGCCGTACTCCATGGCGCGGCCCACCTGGAGGGCGTCGTGCTGTCTGCTGCGCGCGTCAAGGGCGACGTCGTACTCCATGCCGCGCCGCTCGGTGAAGATCTGTTCCGTGGCGGCGTGGTCGATGGCCTGGAGCCGCAGCTGGTGGTCGATGTTCTCCTGGTCACGGCGCAGCCGGACCGTCCACGTCACCGTCAGCCCCACCGCCGCGCCCAGCGGCCCCCGCCCGGTCACGGCGTCCAGCAGCTCCCGCTCGGCGGCCGCGCTCTCGGCGATCGGGAACCGGCGGGCCACCGGCCGCGCCGCCTGCTCCAACTCGCCGAGCAGCAGCCGCGGCACGTCCCGGTGGCCGCTCTCCACGAACCGGGCCGGGTCGACGACCTGCCAGGACAGCTCCGCGACGACCCCGAACTCGAACGCGTCGTTGTCACTGGGCAGCCTGATCTCCGCCCGCACCGGATGGACGCCCATGTCGACCTCGTACACCGCGGTGTACCGCTTGGCCGCCGCCTCCGAGCGCGAGGGCCGCCGGGGCGGCAGGTAGGCGTCGTACGTGCCCTTGGGCGTGGCGAAGACCAGGGCGTGGTCGATACGGGTCAGCGACTTGCGGGCGAAGTCGAACCGCGAGAGCTGCCGCACGGTCAGCACCGGGTCGATCAACTGGGTGTGCCGGTCGGCGTCCTGCACCCACTCGAACGGGCGGCGGAAGTCGGGCATGGCGACGTGTCTCCTTGCGGGGTGTCAGTGGGGAGGGCGTGGCAGGACGGTCAGCAGGCGGCCCGCCACGGGCGGCGGGGGAGCGCCGTCCTCGCCGGGCCTGGTACGCAACAGGTGGTCCAGCCGCTGGTGTTCGGACGCCGTGGTGACCAGTGCGGGCAGCAGCGCGGCGAGTTCCCACTCGACGCTCTGCTCCCGCTCGGCCGCCAGCACCCAGCGGTGCAGTACGTCGAGCGCGTACCGCGTGTGCACGCGGTCGCCGAGGGCCGTACGCCACAGGGCGGCGATGTGCTGCGCCGCCGGGCCGCGCTCGGTGGCGGCCCGCGCGTACCAGTGCAGGACCAGCGGACGGCCGTACCGCTCGTCGGTCTCGGTGTGCCGACAGGCTCCGACGAAGCCGCTCAGGGCCAGGTCGAGTACGGGCCGGTCGTCGTGCAGGGTCCTGATCAGCTCCGACAGGACCCGGTCCCCGGCGGGGGAAAGCAGCAGCAGCTCGACCGACTCGGCGAGCTCGGCCGTCAGCAGCTCGTCGGGGTCGTGCTGGTGGCGGGCCGCGGCCCGCAGCGCGGCCAGGGTCTCCGCCGGGCGCCCGGGGCCGATCAGCCCGTGCGTACGGATGGCCACCCAGCACAGCCGCTGGTCGTCGCTCTCGCACCAGGCGTCGAGGATGCGGGGCACGTTCGGCGTGCCGAGGAGGTGGGCGAGGGTGAGCGCGTTGACGGCGACGAGGCGGTACCGGAAGCGGTTGGACCTGGCCCACGGTTCGATGACCAGCGCCATGGCGGACGGCAGGTCGGTGTACGCGAGGACGGCGACGGTCGCGGCCGCGCGCGTACGCACCAGGGGGCGGCCGTCACCCGCGAGCCGCTGGAGCCAGGCGATCAGGGCGGGCCGGGCGGACGGGTGGCCGGTCCACACCTCGCGTAACAGCACCAGCGCGGCGCGGTCGTCCTCGTACCGCGCCTTGAGCTGCTCGACCGGCCCCCACTCGGTCTGCTCCTCCTCCGGGTAGCTGGTCGCCCGGGCGAGCTGGAGGCGCTTGCCGATGTGGGTGCCGAAGACGGGGACCTCGGGCGGGCGGGAGGGGTTCTCGGTCTTCAGGAGGAAGGCGTACAGCAGGTCGCTCACCTCGGCCGTCAGCGCGTACGGCCCGCCGTCGAAGGCGGCCAGCGCGACCAGGAACGCCTTGTCGCGCAGGTGCAGGGACGCCTCGTCCTGCTCGAACCACTCCTGGACCTGGCTCTCCAGCGCGGCCTGCGAGAACTGCTCGATCCGCCGCTCCTCCACCTCCCCGGCCGCGTACCGCGCCAGCACCGGGGCGTACCCGGCCGCCTCGCGCAGCTGGTGGCGGCGGCCGAGGAACTCGGTGACCGGCGGCAGGGCCAGCAGCTTCCGTACGGTCTCCTCGTCGCCGCCGGTCTCCGCGCGCAGATGCGCCTCCAGTACGGCGGCGGGTGCGGGCGGCCGCCAGGCGGCGGGCGTGACGTCCTCCAGGGCGGCGGTCGGGCCGACGGTGATGACGAGGTACGCGTCCTTCTCGGCCAGCCGGTCCCGCGCGGCCAGTAGGTGCGCCTCGCGCAGCGGCCGGTCGCGGCGGGTGAGCGGGTCGCACAGGACGTGCCCGCCCGCGCCGATGCGCCCGGCGAGCTCGCCGGGGCCGGTCTCCCGGTCCAGAGCGCGCACCGGCGCCGCGCCCAGGCGGTGCAGCAGCATCAGCGCGGCGGTGCGGCGACCGGTGAACTGCGCGCCCGACAGGACCAGGACCCGTTCGGCGCGCAGCCGCTCGACCAGCGCGTCGAAGGCGTCGTCCCCGCCGGTGACGAACCGGGCGGCCAGCCGGGTGAGCGTCGCCTCCGGCACCTCGCCGGAGGAGTGGGCCGCCGCCGCGCCGCCGAACTGGTAGACGATCTCGGTCCTGCTGCCCAGGTGGACGTTGCCGGTGAAGTGGCCGCCGCTGATGCCGTGGTGGTCGGCTCCGACGACGCCGCCCGTGACGTCCCACGGGCTGTGGTTGAACAGGTCCCGCCGCGCCGACCAGGCGTTCTGCCGCTGGTCGGGTTCCTCCGCCGCGGTCTCCTCGGCGCCGTCCTTGCCGCCGCCGTCGGCCGGGTCGGCCGGCTTCTCCGGCTCGGCGGGGCCGGCGGGGCCGGCGGGGCCCGGCTCCTCCGCGCTCACGCGTCACCGCCGATCGTCACGTCGCCGTGGAAGGTGCCGCCGCTGATGCCGTGGTGGCTGCCGCCGACGAACCCGCCGTCGACGCGGACGTCCGCGCCCCGGAAGTCGTACGCGGGCGCGGGCGCGGGCCCCGGCGCCGGGCGGTCCCCCGATCCGCCCGGCGCCGTCTCGCGGTGGTCCTCACGTCCTCCCGGCACTGGACCGTGCAGCCACGCCTTCAACGGGCCGTTCTTGCTGGTCACCGTGATGGGGTGGAAGTCCTCGGCCGGGATGCCCGGGTGTCCGTGCCGCACGATCCCGGAGTGCACGCCCTCCGAGACGCACAGCGCGAAGTCGTCCTTGCGCTCGCGCAGCGCCGCGCGCAGCAGCCCGGCGTCCAGGAGGCGGCAGGCATGGTTGAGGTCGGAGCCGACCCAGCCGTCGAGCTCGTCGACCGCCACGTACCCGGTGGCCAGGACCGCGCGCAGCCGGATCTGCGCGGAGCTGGACGCCATCCGGTTCACCGCCCGCAGCTGTACCGGCACCTCGGTCAGCAGGGCACGCAGCAGCGCGGTCACCGAGGCGTTGGCGTCGATCAGCTCCATGACGGAGTCGCCGCGGTCGGCGCGCAGCCGGAGGGTCTCGTCGATGCCCGCGCTCTCCAGCGCGCTGTCGCTGATGCCGTACAGCATCCGGCGCAGATACGCCTGTTCGACGTCGTCCCGGTCGCTGTACTTCTCGATGTCGAGCAGGAGGATCGTCCGGCTCACGGGGTCGGTCATGGTCGCCTTTCCGGTGGGAGGGGAGCAGCAGCAGAGTGGCGACCCGGGGGCTCCTGTGGTGAGGAACGATGACCCACTCCGAGTGTGACCGTGTGCACAGAGTCAGTCGTCGGGACGCTCGGCACGGGCGATCCGCCGCAGTACGTCGGGGCGCATGATGAGCAGGGTGCGTCGACCGGTCGACACCGCCTCCCGCGACCTCAGCTCCTTCAGCAGCCGCTGGACCATCTCGCGGGAGGCCCCCACCGACCCGGCCAGCTCCTGCTTGCTCAGCGGTACGGAGACCTCGATGCCCTCGTCGGTGCGCCGGCCGTGCATCCGGGCCAGGTCCAGCAGCAGCGCCGCGAACCGCTCCCGCACGCTCATCGACGCGAACTGGAGCCGGCGGCGGTCGGCGGCGCGCGTGCGGTCGGAGGTGAGGCCCAGCAGGGCGAACGAGACGGCGGGGGAGCGGCCGAGGAAGTCCTTGAACCGCTCGTGCTCCACGGCCACCGCCCGCACGGGCTCCAGCGCGGTCACGGTCGCGGAGCGGGGGCGGCCGGTCAGCGCGGCGGACTCCCCGACGATGTCGCCCGGCCCGCGCAGGGCGAGGAGCGCCTCGTACCCGTTGGCGGCGGAGGCGGTGACCTTGGTCCAGCCGTGGACGAGGAACAGCACGTGCGACGACGGCTCGTGCTGGTGCAGCAGGACCATGCGGGGCGTGAAGCTCAGCTCGCGGCCGAGCGCCAGCAGCGCCTGCCGGTCGGCCTTCTCCAGGCGCGCGAGGAACGGCACCCGATCGTCCAGCCCGGCGCCTCCGGCGAGGCCGGCGCCTCCGTCCGCGCCGCCCGCCCAGCCGTCTCCGCCGGATAAATTAGCCGCCGTCATGGGTCCCCCGATTCGTCGAGCGACCGATCAACGTACTGAAGGCGCGGCCCCGCGTGGGCGCGAATGAACAGATCGAGCCACGAACGGTCGTATCCGGGATGATCGAATCCGGCGTGTCGCTGCCGTCCGCATTTGTTTTGACCGAAGTCCGTGAGGTAGGTACGCTCAGACCTTGTGCCTGGGGTGTGCCTGGGCTCCTGTGCGTGTCCTCAACCGCACGGCGAGTCGAGCATCGGCCACCGCAATCTGCGCCCTTTTCCGCCATGCGGCGGAAGTCCGCAGTATTCGACACACCCGACCGCGTGGGTCGGCGACGTTCCAGGTTAGCTTTACTACACGGCACACAGAAACCGGAGAAGTAGTGCCTACGATCCAGCAGCTGGTCCGGAAGGGCCGGCAGGACAAGGTCGAGAAGAACAAGACGCCCGCACTCGAGGGTTCCCCTCAGCGCCGCGGCGTCTGCACGCGTGTGTTCACGACCACCCCGAAGAAGCCGAACTCGGCCCTCCGCAAGGTCGCGCGTGTGCGTCTGACCAGCGGGATCGAGGTCACGGCTTACATCCCGGGTGAGGGACACAACCTGCAGGAGCACTCCATCGTGCTCGTGCGTGGTGGCCGTGTGAAGGACCTGCCGGGTGTTCGCTACAAGATCATCCGCGGCTCGCTCGACACCCAGGGTGTCAAGAACCGCAAGCAGGCCCGCAGCCGCTACGGCGCCAAGAAGGAGAAGTAAGAATGCCTCGTAAGGGCCCCGCCCCGAAGCGCCCGGTCATCATCGACCCGGTCTACGGCTCTCCTCTGGTGACCTCGCTCATCAACAAGATCCTGCTGAACGGCAAGCGCTCCACCGCCGAGCGGATCGTCTACGGCGCCATGGAAGGCCTCCGCGAGAAGACCGGCAACGACCCGGTCATCACGCTGAAGCGCGCCCTCGAGAACGTCAAGCCGTCTCTCGAGGTCAAGTCCCGCCGCGTCGGTGGCGCCACCTACCAGGTGCCGATCGAGGTCAAGCCCGGTCGCGCCTCCACGCTCGCGCTGCGCTGGCTCGTGGGTTACTCCCGCGCCCGTCGCGAGAAGACCATGACCGAGCGCCTCATGAACGAGCTCCTCGACGCCTCCAACGGCCTCGGTGCTTCGGTCAAGAAGCGTGAGGACACGCACAAGATGGCCGAGTCCAACAAGGCCTTCGCGCACTACCGCTGGTAGTCGCACCCACATCGAGACCGAGAGAAGACTGAAGCCTTATGGCTACCACTTCGCTTGACCTGGCCAAGGTCCGCAACATCGGGATCATGGCCCACATCGACGCGGGCAAGACGACCACCACCGAGCGGATCCTGTTCTACACCGGTGTTTCCTACAAGATCGGTGAAGTCCACGACGGCGCTGCCACCATGGACTGGATGGAGCAGGAGCAGGAGCGCGGCATCACGATCACGTCTGCCGCGACGACCTGCCACTGGCCGCTGGAAGACGTTGACCACACCATCAACATCATCGACACCCCGGGCCACGTCGACTTCACCGTCGAGGTGGAGCGTTCGCTCCGCGTGCTCGACGGTGCGGTGACGGTGTTCGACGGCGTCGCCGGCGTTGAGCCGCAGTCCGAGACCGTGTGGCGTCAGGCGGACCGCTACGGCGTTCCGCGTATCTGCTTCGTCAACAAGCTCGACCGCACCGGCGCCGAGTTCCACCGCTGTGTCGACATGATCAGCGACCGCCTGGGCGCGCAGCCGATCGTCATGCAGCTCCCGATCGGCGCCGAGGCCGACTTCAAGGGCGTCATCGACCTCGTTCGGATGAAGGCCCTGGTCTGGTCCGCCGAGGCCGCCAAGGGCGAGATGTACGACATCGTCGACATCCCGGACACCCACACCGAGGCTGCCGAGGAGTACCGCGGCAAGCTGCTCGAGGCCGTGGCCGAGAACGACGAAGAGATCATGGAGCTGTACCTGGAGGGCCAGGAGCCGTCCGAGGAGCAGCTGTACGCCGCGATCCGTCGTATCACCATCGCCTCCGGCAAGGGCACCGGCACCACGGTCACCCCGGTGTTCTGTGGCACCGCGTTCAAGAACAAGGGCGTCCAGCCCCTGCTCGACGCGGTCGTGCGCTACCTCCCCTCCCCCGTCGACATCGAGGCCATCGAGGGCCACGACGTCAAGGACGCGGAGGCGGTCGTCAAGCGCAAGCCGTCCGACGACGAGCCGCTGTCGGCGCTGGCGTTCAAGATCATGAGCGACCCGCACCTCGGCAAGCTCACCTTCGTCCGGATCTACTCCGGTCGCCTGGAGTCCGGCACCTCGGTGCTGAACTCGGTCAAGGGCAAGCGGGAGCGCATCGGCAAGATCTACCGCATGCACGCGAACAAGCGTGAGGAGATCGAGTCGGTGGGCGCCGGCGACATCATCGCCGTCATGGGTCTGAAGCAGACCACGACCGGTGAGACGCTGTGCGACGAGAAGAACCCGGTGATCCTGGAGTCCATGGACTTCCCGGCGCCGGTCATCGAGGTCGCCATCGAGCCCAAGTCCAAGGGTGACCAGGAGAAGCTGGGTGTCGCCATCCAGCGTCTCGCGGAGGAGGACCCCTCCTTCCAGGTGCACACCAACGAGGAGACCGGCCAGACCGTCATCGGCGGTATGGGTGAGCTTCACCTCGAGGTGCTCGTCGACCGTATGAAGCGTGAGTTCAAGGTCGAGGCCAACGTCGGTAAGCCGCAGGTCGCGTACCGTGAGACGATCCGCAAGGCCGTCGAGCGCGTGGACTACACCCACAAGAAGCAGACCGGTGGTACCGGTCAGTTCGCCAAGGTGCAGATCGCGGTCGAGCCGATCGAGGGCGGCGACGCCTCGTACGAGTTCGTCAACAAGGTCACCGGTGGCCGTATCCCGAAGGAATACATTCCTTCGGTGGACGCCGGCTGCCAGGAGGCCATGCAGTTCGGCATCCTCGCGGGCTACGAGATGACGGGCGTTCGCGTCACGCTTCTCGACGGTGCCTACCACGAGGTCGACTCCTCCGAGCTCGCCTTCAAGATCGCCGGTTCGCAGGCCTTCAAGGAGGCCGCGCGCAAGGCGTCCCCCGTGCTCCTCGAGCCGATGATGGCCGTCGAGGTCACCACGCCCGAGGACTACATGGGTGACGTGATCGGTGACATCAACTCCCGCCGTGGCCAGATCCAGGCCATGGAGGAGCGGGCTGGCGCCCGGGTCGTCAAGGGCCTGGTGCCGCTCTCGGAGATGTTCGGCTACGTCGGCGACCTCCGCAGCAAGACCTCGGGTCGCGCAAGCTACTCGATGCAGTTCGACTCCTACGCCGAGGTTCCGCGGAACGTCGCCGAGGAGATCATCGCGAAGGCCAAGGGCGAGTAACTCTCCCGAGTTCACGCTTTAGGCTTGACACCATCCGCCGGGGCTCCGCCCCGAACCCGAGACGGGGTCCCGGCGGGTGGCCACCCAGCAAAGATCACCTGGCGCCGATGAGTAAGGCGTACCAGAACCACTCTCAGGAGGAACCCCGTGGCGAAGGCGAAGTTCGAGCGGACTAAGCCGCACGTCAACATCGGCACCATCGGTCACATCGACCACGGTAAGACGACCCTCACGGCCGCCATTACCAAGGTGCTGCACGACGCGTACCCGGACCTGAACGAGGCCTCGGCCTTCGACCAGATCGACAAGGCTCCTGAGGAGCGCCAGCGCGGTATCACCATCTCCATCGCGCACGTCGAGTACCAGACCGAGACGCGTCACTACGCCCACGTCGACTGCCCCGGTCACGCGGACTACATCAAGAACATGATCACCGGTGCCGCGCAGATGGACGGCGCCATCCTCGTGGTCGCCGCCACCGACGGCCCGATGCCGCAGACCAAGGAGCACGTGCTCCTGGCCCGCCAGGTCGGCGTTCCGTACATCGTCGTCGCGCTGAACAAGGCCGACATGGTGGACGACGAGGAGATCCTGGAGCTCGTCGAGCTCGAGGTCCGTGAGCTCCTCACCGAGTACGAGTTCCCGGGCGACGACGTTCCGGTCGTCAAGGTCTCGGCGCTCAAGGCGCTCGAGGGCGACGCGGAGTGGGGCAAGTCCGTCCTCGACCTGATGAAGGCCGTCGACGAGTCCATCCCGCAGCCCGAGCGTGACGTCGACAAGCCGTTCCTGATGCCGATCGAGGACGTCTTCACGATCACCGGTCGCGGTACGGTCGTCACCGGCCGTATCGAGCGTGGTGTCCTCAAGGTCAACGAGACCGTCGACATCATCGGCATCAAGACCGAGAAGACCACCACCACGGTCACCGGCATCGAGATGTTCCGCAAGCTGCTCGACGAGGGCCAGGCCGGTGAGAACGTCGGTCTGCTCCTCCGTGGCATCAAGCGCGAGGACGTCGAGCGCGGCCAGTGCATCATCAAGCCGGGCTCGGTCACCCCGCACACCGAGTTCGAGGCGCAGGCCTACATCCTGTCCAAGGACGAGGGTGGCCGCCACACGCCGTTCTTCAACAACTACCGCCCGCAGTTCTACTTCCGTACCACGGACGTGACCGGCGTCGTGACCCTCCCCGAGGGCACCGAGATGGTCATGCCGGGCGACAACACCACCATGACGGTCTCGCTGATCCAGCCGGTCGCCATGGAGGAGGGCCTCAAGTTCGCCATCCGTGAGGGTGGCCGGACCGTCGGCGCCGGCCAGGTCACCAAGATCACGAAGTAATTCTGGTCTGACCTGGTAGCTCGCCACAGAGCTGCGAGAAGGGCCCGCACGACCTCGGTCGTGCGGGCCCTTCCTCGTGTCCGGGGCCGCTGGACCGCGCAACGAGGACGGCTCGGTCACCTACCCCGCGGGCGGCGAGGAAGTCGACGGCGAGGTCCCGGAGGGCGGCAGCGTCCACGCGAAGTCGGACGCGCTGTACCGCCAGGCGGCCAACATCCACCCGAACCCGGACTACGGCAGGGCGCTCGGGTACGCGAACCGGATCGCCGACGCCCTGAAGGAGGCCACGGGCGTCGTCCGCGAAGCCGGCAAGAGCTGCCTCGACTCCCTGCCGGAGCCACCCAAGGACGGCAGCCCGAAGGACGACGCCTCGTGGTGGAGGGTGAGGAGATCCAGCGGCTCTGAGGGCCGGTGACGGGGCTCAGCCTTCGGTGCGGGGTTCCGGTGTCCAGGTCCAGGGGTGGGCGTCCGCGCCCAGTCCTATGGCGAGGGTGCCGTGCCTTCCGGTTGCGTGGAGGGTGGCCGACTCCAGGGCCACGGCGCCTTGCGTACGGGTGGTGAGGCGGCCCGCCGGGGTGCGGATCTGGATGCGGCCGCGGAGGTCCTTGCCGAGGAGGACCGGGCCCTGGGGGCCGGCGGTCGCGGCGACCGGGCCGTACCCGTCGAGGGTGACCCTGGGCAGGGCCGTGCCGTCGGGGCGTACCGCCGTCAGGTCCTTGCGGGTGGGGGCGCGGTAGTAGAGCGCCAGGCCGCCGTCGCGGGTCGCGGTCACCGCCACGGGGCCGCCGGAGACCGGGAGGGCGTCACCGGCACGGGAGGTGACCGGGCCACCCGGGGCGTCCTGCGTCCAGTGGTGGACGCTTTCCCGGCCCGCCGCGAACAGGTGGACGCGGCCCGTGCCGTCCACCGCGGCCGAAAGCCCGTCCTGCACCTCGGCCCCGCCGAGGTCCAGCCAGGGCCCCCACGTCCCGTCCGCCTCCCGGACCCGGCCGCTGACGCCCTTGTCCGCGTTGCGTACGAAAAGGTGGACCCGGCCGTCGGGGGTCGCCGCCGCCACCGGAACGCCCAGCCGGCGCCCCCGGTCGTCGCCGCGCTCCGGGTTCCCGAGCCCCGTCCAGGCGAGGAACGGCCCGCCCGGAGCACGCTGCTCCAGCAGCACGATCTCGCGCTTGTTCGGCCCACCGTGCCCGCCGAGCGCCGCGAAGCGGAGCCCGAACAGCAACTGCCGGCCGTCCTTCAGGGTCACCCCGCCGAGCCCGGGCGCCAGCGGCCCGCCCCCCAGGTCGCCCGGCTCACCCCACTGCCCGCTCCCGGGTTCCGTCTCGCGCCAGCGCACGGCGCGGAGGCCCAGCACCCCGTACACGGCGAGCCGCCCGTCGGGCTCGGTGGCCACGACGGGGCCGGCGCCGGGGTAGCGGTAGTGGGTGGCCCGTACCCAGCCCTTCTTGTTGGTGAGCGGGCGGATCCCGCCGACGTTGTAGTCGCCGCAGCCGCCACTGTTGCCGCACTGCCAGGACGGATCGCCGCCGTACGGGACGAGGTGCGCGGCCTTCTCCTTGAGCACCGGCTCCGGGAGGTTCTTGGGCCAGTGCCGGTTGTAGTAGCCGCGGAAGGAGGTGGTGACGAAGGCGGGTATCGCGCCGCCGTCCTTCGTCGCGTCGGCCACCCAGCGGACCATGGCGGCCCAGGAGAAGGACGCGACGGCGGTGTGGTCGGCGTGGTCCGAGTAGCCGCGCTGCTCGGAGTCCTTCTTCCGGGTCTGCTCGTCGCTGTCCTGGATGTCGGGGTCCGGGTCCAGCGTGTGGATCACCGTCGGCTGGTAGCGCTCCATGAGCCCGACGAGGACGTCGACGAGCGCGTCGTAGTCGTACGTGTCGGCCTTGCGTACGGGGGAGTCGTCGGCCACCACGGTCCGGAGGCCCAGCGCCCGGTCCTTCCACAGGCTCGGCAGCGCCATCCAGCGGCGCGGGGCGTGCATGGAGAGGTTGAGGAAGATCAGCTCGACGCGGCGGTTGCCGTTGGTGAGGGTGTTGATCTCGGCACGGCGGTCACCGCGGAGGGTGATGACGCCCTTGTGCCACCTGGTGAACGTGTCGAGCCCGAGCATCGTCGCGTACGCCTGGCGAAGGCCCTGGTGGCGGGCGGAGGAGTAGGCGGCCTTGTCGGCGGGGGTGTCCTTGCGCCCGGGTATGTGGTTCTTGCCGTCGTGCTCGCCGGCGGTGACGTATATCGACACCAACGGGACGCCCGCGTCGACCATCCGCTGGCTGTCCGGGTTCATGAAGTACAGGTCGTCGTCCGGATGCGCCGCGATCTGCATCAGCTGGGCGCGCCGCGAGCTGGTGATCGGGATCCCCGGCGCCGGATCGGCCGTCGGCCCACCGCGCCGCGGCGCGGGCACGGAACACCCGGCGACGGCGGCCAGCGCTACTGCCGCGGCGGAGGCGAGCACGCCCCGCCGCCGGAAAACGGCAGGGCGCGGCCCTGTCCCCCGTATGTGGTCCACGTCCCGCTTCCCCCGTTTGCGTAACCAACCGCGTTCTGCGGTCGGTTAGACGGAAGATCGGAGGAGTGGGTTGCCTGGATGCCGCGTGGCCTTCAACAGCCGGTTACTTCAGCGCGTACTTGCACATGCTGGACGAGGGGTCCTTGTCATTGGCGCCCTTGTTGTCGGCGACCTTCTTGCCGTCGACGGTGATCACACAGGGCGCCGCCTTCAGCGTGCCATCGGCGGCCGGCACCGACCCGGGCACCACGGACACCACGGTGCCGATCTTCTTCTCGGCCTCGGTGGTGAACGTGATGGTGGCCGTCTTCTTCCAGGGCAGAGTCACCTGCTCGCCCTTGTTGGTGTCCAGGTTGTAGTACACGAGCGTCGACCCCGTGCCCTGCACTTCGAGGGTGACCTGGTGGCTGACGGGCCCGTCGCCCTTCGCTGCCTCGGACGGCTTCGCGGACGGTGCGCCCGAGGCGGGCTTCGGGTCGTCCGTACTGCCGCCGCCGCACCCCGTCAACAGGGTGGCGGCAAGGACGAGGGCGGCGGTGGTGATGGTCTTGCGCATGCGGCTTCCCCCTTATGGATGACCCTGGTGATCATAATCCGGGGGAAGCGCGCATCGTGCGGCACGGAGAGCGGGGGCCTTACCCCGGCGCGGGATCTGGGTCACTCATCGATGAAGATGTCCTCCGCCGAGGGGGCGGTCGGGGCGCGGAGCAGCCAGCGATGCAGAGTCTCGAGGTTTTCGCAGCACAGGATGCGGTTGCGGGCCGCATCGGAGACGTCGATGCCTCGCTGCGTCAGCAGAAGCAGAACGCTCTCCGCGACGCCTGCTGCGCGGCCTTCCTCGCGGCCTTCCTCGCGACCTTCCTCACGGCCCTCTTGGCGGCCCTGGTCGCGAAGCTCTTCCGCGACGGTCGACTTGTAGAACGACAGGTCCGCAGCCATCAGGTGCCTCCACAGTTGTGCGGCCGGGCGCTTGCCCAGGCCTTGTGCGATGAGTTCGGCGAGGGGGTGGGACAGCTCTTCAGGTGTTTCGCGCAGGGCGCCGGAGACTGCCTTCAGTATGGCAGCGACGTCCGGATTGTCGGCGTGGGTGATGGCGGCCAGGGTGGTCAGGGCCAGGTCTTTGCGGGCCTCGACGGTGGTGCGGATCACGGGCATGTTGTGCGGGCCCGCCACCAGGGGGCGAAGGGTGAGGGAGGCCCACTGCCGGGGACCGATGTGGACCGGCCGGGTGGCCCATTCGGCCGTGGAGCGGTCCTGGCAGACGACCAGCAGCACGGGCGGCCGCTGGTACTTCGCGTAGAGGTACGACAGGTAGTAGGCCCAGCTCGCGGGCTTGGAGAGGTCCTTCCTGCCCTGAGCCTCGACGGCCAGGAGGAACGGACCCTCGTCCTCGGTGTCGAAGAGCAGCAGCGTGTCCACGCGGCGTTCGAGGGGGCGGGCCTCGGTGAGGTCGGTCGGCAGGATCTGGACGGAGATGGGCGGGGGGAACGGAACGCCCAGCACCTCCGAGACACCGGAGAAGAGCTGCGGGAATTCCTGGAAGATGCGATGCATCGCCTCGTGCGAGGAACTGACCATGGGGTGGACGCTAGGGAGCGAAGCTGTTTGGCATATGCCAAAGGCGCCTGCGTCATCCGAATGGTCAGCCGGGCGAGAACAGTTGACACTCTCTCCGCACTCGCCCGGGACCAGGCGTTCGGCGTCCCCGCCGGAGAGCAGGAGGCGTGGGTCCCGGCGGTGCAGGCCGGCGATCCGAGAGTTGTGGCCGGATCAGGCGGACCCGCGGTACACCCAGGGCCTGTCAGCCGTTGGCCGGGCAGAGGCGCCGGGGCTCGGTGTCGCCCTTCAGCTCGGCGTCGACGCATCCGGCCGGGAGGCCGGCGTACGCCTTGGAGCCGAAGTTGGCCGTGACCGTCAGTACGCCGTTGCCGAAGACGGAGCGCTGGACCAGGTGGTCCTTGGTCAGGTGGCGGAAGTCCGTCATGCGCTCGGTGCCGGCCGCCTTGTGCAGCGGGGCGAAGTAGCGCTGGAGACGAGCCATTTCCGGGCCCGTGGTGTCCAGGTTCCCCGCGCTGAGGACGAAGTTGAGCGGGGTGTTGTAGAGCATGGACATCAGCGCGCGGTTCGTCTTCTGGGCCGGGAACTTGTCGTAGGGCATCTCCCAGCGGTCCGTGCTGATGAGGGAGTCGTGCAGCGCGGTCTGGTACAGCGGTACGCGGTAGGCGGGGTCGTACAGGGACTTCGCCAGCGCGGCGGGCAACCCGACGGGCTTGAAGAAAACCCCAGGTGCGTCGGAGGGGTAATAGGTGCCCCACGCCTTGTCCTTCTGGAACGGCCACAGGGTGTCGTTCACCGGCGTCTGGGAGCCGTGGTTGAACGCCAGCACCGGTGCCGACCAGGAGACGGCGGACTCCGAACCGAGGACGAAGCGGTTCTTGTCCGCAAGGGTACGCATGCGGTGCAGGCGGTTGGCCCTGTCCTGCTTCTTGGTCATCGGGTGGTCGGCGGAGAAGTCGCTGAACAGCTCACCGGCCGCGTCGACGTCCAGGAAGACGCTGTTGGCGCCGTTCTCGGTCAGCTGCCGGGTGTGCTCGGCCAGGTGGTGCTGGGTGGGTTCCGTCCTGGCGAACGCCTCCGAGCTGAGGTAGCAGCCCCGGTTGCCGAAACCGGTCTTGATCTCGCCCTTCCAGGTGCGTACGCAGTGGTCGGGGTAGACGGTGCCGGGCCATGTGGCCACCGGGGTGTCGGCGGTGCGCGGATCCTGGCCGTTGGCGTACGTGTCGTACGGGCCGACGACGTAGCCCTGACGCTTGGCGGTCGCGACCGCCTTCGCGCTCATGGGCTTGCCGTCGGCGTCGTAACCGAGCCACAGCCGTGTGTTGCCCTGCTCGCGCAGCCGCCGCACGGCCTCCGGGGCGCGGGCGCCACCCCACAGGTAGGCGTGCTGGGCGCCGAGCAGTTTCTTGATCTCCGGGTTCCCGGCGATCTTCTGCTTCAGCGTGCGCAGCTCGCCGTGCTCGCGCAGCCAGCGGTGGTAGTCGGCGGCCGGGGCGACGGGAGAGGCGGAGGTGAGGGAGAAGGTGATGGTGTAGTCGAGGGTCTTCTCCCGCTGGGAGAATTCGTGCTTCGCGGTCGCGTTCAGCTTCCCGCCCGCCGAAGCGAAGGCGAGCGACGTCCCGACGCTCTCCGGAACGAGGTAGCTGACACCGCGCCCGCCCGTGGTGTAGCCCCACAACGGCAGGGTGAGGGAACCGGTGGCTAGGTCGGCCTCGGTGCCCGCGAGGCCCGCCTCGGGGGAGTTCCAGAACCGGTCCATGACGGGCACCGACAGCCCCTCGCCCCGGGGCACCTGCAAGGAGGCGTTCCTGGCGGCGCCCGTGCCGGGCCCCTTGCCGGTGACCGGCCATGCCAGAGTGCCGTCCTCCTGGGCACGCACCGTCATCCGCAGCCGTCCCCGTTCGGCCGCGGCGGTGACCCGCAGCCTCTTGGAGGGGTACGTCCACGAGGCGCGGGAGCCGTCCACCTCCACCTTGCCGGGCTTGCCCAGGTCGTCGGCGGCCGCGTCGGAGACGGGGACGGCGGCCTCGCCCTCGACGTGCCCGGTCAGCCGCATGGTGGCCGTATCGACCGTGATGGTGCCGCCCGCCACGTGGAAGTCGACCGCACCGCCATGGACCCGGGGCGGCGCGGCGAGCGGGGACCGGCCGGACCCGCCCTCGGGGCCGGCGAACGCGGCGTAACCGGCGGACGCGGCGCCCACGGTCACGACGAGTGCGGCGGCGATACCGAGGACGCGGTTGCGCCTCCTGCGCGCGGCGCCCACGGTGTCGCGGTGTCCAGGGCGTACGGGCGAGTGCTCTTCGGGATGGATCATGGGTGCGAGCGTGCGGCTCGCGGTTAAGAGGTTTCTAAGAGAGGCCCTCTCTCGGCTGCCCTCAGGTCCCTCAGGTCCCTCAGGCCCCTCAGGCCCCTCAGTCGTCCACCCACCGCACCTCGCCGGTGCCGAGCGCGACCCGCGCCCGTACCCGCATCGGTTCGTCGGCACGGCGGGACAGCACCACCACCTCCGCCACCCGCGCGGTGAGCGGCCCCCACGCGCCCAGCCGCTCGGCGCACTCGGCGGCGACGTCCCGGGGGTGGCGGGTGCGGCCGAGGCTCAGGTGCGGCGTGAAGCCCTGGCGGTGGCCCGTGCAGGAGGGGAAGCGGAGGCACAGCGCCCGGTGCAGGTCGGCCCACGGCCGGTCGTCCGCGGCCGCCGGATCCAGCCACACCGTGGAGCCGGCCCGGTGCCGGAAGGTGTGGATGCCGGACAGCCGCGCCGGAAAGGGGGCGACCTCGGCGGCCGCCGAGGTCAGAAGGGGCGCGGCACGCGGGAAGTCCTCCTCGGGTACGAAGCCGAAGAGCAGGTTGACGTGCGGCGGCCAGCGGTGGATCTGGGGGTCGTGGTCCCGGCGGACGGCCTGGATCGGCGGCCACAGCTCGTCGGGCGGCAGCCATGCCACCGCCGTGCGCGGCGTGGGCGGCACATCGAGGCTCCGTACCCGCCCGGCGTCGGTCGCGTCGAGCCGCTCCACGCCCGTGGTCCGGTCCCACACCACCTCCCCGTCGGCCTCGAAGAACAGCACCCGGTGCCACGGGATGTCGCCGCCCGGTACGAAGTCGGTCAGCCGCACCCGCCCGGGTCCGCCCTCGCGGAGGCGTACGCCCAGTACGAACCGGGCGGGATCGAAGCGCGGATCCCACAGGAGCCGGTGGTAGACCTCCTCGCTGGTCCTCACGGGTGCCTCCTACCCACGTCCCGGGGGTGGGCCGTCTGGTCATGGTTGCCGTTCCGGGCCGCCCTCCCTTCCGAGAGTCGCGGGCTCCGGCGCCCTGTCAAGGGCGCTTCGCGTCGGCTTCGCCGATGGGCTTCGCCCACCCTTGACAGGCCGCCTCCGCCCGCGCGTTTTCTCTCGGAGGGCGGCCCCGGGGAGCAGGCATCCCGGGGGGCCAGCCCCTTTCCGGGCGCTCGTGGCCAAGGCCGCCCGGCAGGCGCGGCAGTGGAATGGGGCGGCGGCGCTTGGCTAAGCGGCGGGCGGCCGTCTTCGGGTTGCGGCACAAGACCTCGCTCCGGTGAGTGGTGGGTGCGCCCAAGTGGTGTGGGGCATCCGGGGTCGGCCCGGCGACTGCGGCCGGGTGAGGGGCCGGGGTACAGGCAGGTGGCTGGGCTGGGTGCGGGGCTGGGCCTGGGTGTTGCCCTGTCCGGCCGGGACACGGTGGGGATGCCGGGTGCCTGGACGTGAAGCTCCCGGCGCGGCGCGGGCTCCCGCTCGGGCCCGGGCCCACGGCTCCCGGCGCACTCGAAGTTCGGGAAGGGGCGGCCCCTCCAATGACAGCGGCACCGACCGCCGGAGTTGTGGGCGGGATGGGACACCCGCGCCCGGATGCTCATCGCCGGTAGGTGTCCTACGTCGCACACAACTCCTCGGCCCTGGTGCAGGTGTGACGGTGGGGGCCGGTGAGGCGTCTTGGTGAGGCAAGCCGGGCCCGGGGGACCTCGAGCCCCGCACACCGCGCCCGCCTGACGCCAGCCATCGTGTCCCGTCGCGGGACCAGGTCGGCCCGGCACCCGGCACCGCTTGGGGCGCGCCCTTCCCACCCTCTCCAGTCCCATCCGTATCACCTCGCCGAAGGTGTGGGCGGGATGAGACACCCAGAGGCCGGACACCCCGACGGGAAGGTGTCCCACACCGCCCGCAACTCACCGATCCCGGTGCTGGTGTGACCAAGGAGACGGGTGGGGCACCCTGCGTGGCATGCAAGGTTGATGAGGTGCCCAGGAGCACCCCGGCCCCAGGCGGCCGGGCGCCCCTCCGCCAGGGCAACACCCTGGCCCAGCCCCGCACCCACCCCAGCCACCTGCCTGCACCCCAACCCCTCACCCGCCCGCAGTCGCCGGGCCGGGCCCGGATGCCCCATTGCACTGGGGCGCACCCACCACCGGCAGGAGCGAGGTCTTGTACCCCGGCCGACAGACGGCGGCCAGCCGCTGAGCCGAGAGCGAGCACCCCATTCCTCTGCCGCGCCTGCTCCGGCCGGGTCGCCTCGGCAACGAGCCCGACTCTTGCGGCTGGCCCCCCGGATGCCTGCTCCCCGGGGCCGCCCTCCGAGAGAAAACGCGCGGGCGGAGGCGGCCTGTCAAGGGTGGGCGAAGCCCATCGGCGAAGCCGACGCGAAGCGCCCTTGACAGGGCGCCGGAGCCCGCGACTCTCGGAGGGGAGGGCGGCCCGGAACGGTGACCGTGACCGGACGGCGCACCCCCGGGGCGTGGGTTGGGGGTGCCGGAGCCTGCGACTCTCGGAGGGGAGGGCGGCCCGGAACGGTGACCGTGACCGGACGGCGCACCCCCGGGGCGTGGGTTGGGGGTGCCGGAGCCTGCGACTCTCGGGAGGGAGGGCGCCCCGGCGGGCTGGGTGGCGGTCAGGACGGGGCGTTGAGCGTGATCGCGTTCTTCGCTCGGTTCAGCGACTCCTCCGACGCCGGGCCGCCCGGGTTCTCGGTCGCCAGGGCCTGGTTCGCGGCGACGAACGGCCGCATGCGCGACTCGTACGCGGCGAAGGCCGCCCCGTGGTCGCCGCCCGCCCCCGCCAGCGCGTCGGCCAGGACGTACGCGCCGACCAGGGCCAGGCTCGTGCCCTGGCCGGACAGCGGCGAGGGGCAGTATCCGGCGTCGCCGAGCAGGGCCGTGCGGCCCCGGGTCCAGTGGTCCATGTGGATCTGGGCCATGGCGTCGCAGTAGAAGTCCGGGGCCTCCAGCGCGGCCTTCGTCAGCCGGTCGCTCTCCCAGCGCAGGGCGGCGAGCCGCGCCACGATCATGGATCTCAGGTCGGCACCGCCGCCCAGCGGCCCGGACTCGAAGCCGAACGCGATCCGCAGCTCGCGGTTGTCGCGTACGGGCACGACGCAGAACCCCGCGTCGCCGTCACGCATCCAGAGCTGCCAGTGGTCCAGGTCCAGGAAGTTGTCCGCGCTGAACACCGACAGGTAGCTGCCCAGGTGCCGGGCGAAGGCCTCCTCCGGTCCGAAGACGAGCCGCCGTACCGTCGAGTGCAGGCCGTCGGCGCCGACCACCAGGTCGAAGCGGCGCGGCGGGGCGTGGGCGAAGTCCGCGACGACCCCGTCGGTGTCCTCGGTGAGCGCGGTGACGCCGTCGCCGAAGACGTACTCGACGCCGTCGCGCGCCCGGTCGTACAGCAGCCGCGCCAGATCGTCGCGCAGTACCTCGATGTCGGCGCTGTCCAGCCGGCCGCTGCTCAGCGCGTACTCCGTCGAGCGGTCGATCTCCGTGCCCTCCGCGTCCAGGACCGACATGCCCCGTATCCGGGTACGGACCGCGCGTGCCTGCTCGAGGACGCCGATGCGGTCGATCACGTCCAGGGCGACGCCCCGGACGTCGATGGCCTGCCCACCCCTGCGCAGAGCGGGGGCGCGCTCGACGACGGTGGGCGTGAAGCCCCGGCGGCGCAGGAGGCACGCGAGCGCGGATCCGGCGATACCGGCACCGGAAATGAGTACGGACTGCATGGCCCAGCTCCCTTCGATACGGTGTACGTCGCTGAATGTACGGCGTACACGCATGCCTGCCAAGCAGCTACAACAAGGCATCTGTACTAGGTCAGTCACGGCAAGCGGGGACCTGTCGCTGCTAGGCTCTGCCCTAGTACAGGGCGCACGGACGTCGAAAAGAAATCGAGGTGGCCCATGGGCGACCAGCCCCCCTACCTCCGCATCGCCGCCGACATCCGGCAGCGCATCGCCGACGGCGACCTCCGCCCCGGCGACCGCGTCCCCTCCACCCGGCAGATCGCCCGGCAGTGGGGCGTCGCCCTCGCCACCGCCACCAAGGCGCTCACCGCGCTGCGCCTGGAGGGTGCCGTCGAGGCCCGGCCCCGTGTCGGCACCGTCGTCGCCGGGACCGCGGCCCCGGAACGGGAGGCGCCCCGGGCCCCCGGGCGGACCGCGGAACCGGACTTGACCCGGGCCCGCATCGTTCGCGCCGCCATCGAGATCGCCGACGCGGAAGGGCTGGCCGCCCTGTCCATGCGGGGTGTCGCCGCCCGCCTCGGGGTGGCCGCGATGTCCCCGTACCGCCATGTCGGCAGCAAGGACGAGCTCGTGGCGCTGATGGCGGACGCCGCGTACGGAGAGGTCGCGCACCCCGCCGTACCGCCCGAGGGGTGGCGGGCGCGTATGGAGGCGGGGGCGCGCGCCATGTGGCAGGTCTGCCGCCGCCACCCGTGGGTGGCCCAGATCGGCCCGCTCACCCGCCCGCTGGTCCTGCCGAACCTGATGGCCCACGGAGAATGGGTGCTCGCCGCGCTGGACGGCAGCGGCCTCGACGCGAAGACGCGCTTCGACATTCACCTGCTGATCTACAGCTACGTCCAGGGCCTGGCCGTCAACCTGGAGCGTGAGGTGCAGGCGCAGGCCGCGACCGGGCTCACCGAGGACGAGTGGATGGACGGGCAGGCGGCGGCGATGCGGGAGGTCGTCGACTCCGGGCGCTATCCGGCCCTCGCCCGTACCCTCGCCGGCTTCGAGGGCGGGTACGACCTCGATCTCGACGCGCTCTTCGCCTTCGGGCTGGGGCCCCTCCTGGACGGGATCGCACGGATCGTCGAGGGAGCCGCCCGGCCGACATGATCAAATGTTCGCGTCAGCGACATGGCAGGGGTGGGGACGTGGGGACGAGCGCACCGGAAGGACGGCCCGGAGACGAGCCGTCCGTGTCCGACGAGGAGTGGGCGCGGTTCCTCCGCGCCGCGGAGCAGGACGGTGGGGCGGCCGCCTCCAGGGACGTCCCCAAGGAGCCGTCGGCCGATGAGCGCGCCGCGCGTGCGGCCCGGGTCGCCCGTTCCGGGCAGCCCGAGGGGTGGCGTACCGGGCCGGCCTGGCGGGAGCTCGACGGGCGCGCCACCCGGCGCCGGCGCCTGGCCGGGGTGCTCGGGATCCTGCTGGCGGCGGGGCTCCTGGTCGTCGCCGTACGCCCGGAGCTGGTCACCGACCGGTTCACCACCCGCGGGACGGGGTACGCCGACACCGCCGCGCCCCCGGCGGGAGGGGCCGGTGGCGACACGCCCACGCTCAAGGAGCCCTTCCGGGGCTCGCCCGCGGTCGACTGGGCGGACGGCGCCGCGGGGATCGCGGTACCGGGGGCGAAGGCCGTCGGCGGGATGACCGAGGAGCAGGTCGCCCACGCGCTGAACAGCACCAAGAAGCTGCTCGTCGCCGCCAATCTGGACCCCGCCACGCTCAGGGGCGAGCGCCCCGGGGCCGCGCTGGATCTCCTGGACCCGCTCCAGGCCGACGGGCGCGGAGTGCTGGAGAAGGCCCTGACCCACCCCAGCGTGGACCGCGACCCGCTGTGGGTCTTCAGCCGCTTCGACCCGTCCGAGGTCCGTCCGGCGGGGAACGTGGTGAAGGTCCGGGGCAAGCTGACCTACGAGAGGGGCGAGCGGGACGGCCAGGTGCTCGTGCACGCCGATTACACGTTCGTCTACCCGGTGGTGAAGGCTGGCCCCGGCGCCACGGAGGTCGCCCGGACCGTCGTGCGCAGGCAGCTGACCCTCGCCCTGTACGACCCCGAGAAGATCCGTACGACGCCGGGGAAGCTGTACGTCCTGCGCATGGACGAGAGCGCCGGCAACGACGACTGCTCGCGCGACGGCGACGGCTTCCTGCACCCCCAGTTCCTCTCGGACCTGGTGGCAGGTGAGGACGGCGGAGGCGGCGGCAGGCTGGTCGACCCCTACGATCGCAGCAAGCCCCTGGACGAGCTGTCCCAGGAGTGCGGCACCGTGACCAGGACCTGACGCGTGGGTGCGGACCAGGAGGTTCCGCCGGTGGTGGGGGTGTGCCGCGGTTTGACAGGGACACCCCGCGGGGTAATCTCTTCGGCTCGATTGGCGTCGCCTCTGCCCCGTATGGCAGACTGTCGGGGTTGCTCGGTTGAGTGCCGATGCTGCGCGCCTCCCGCCGGGAGGACCGGAAGCGAGTCCCACAGTACTCGTCGCCCCTGATCAGGGGCGGACGTACGGGAATCTTTCGGGAAGCGTGGGCGGGGCGCCGGCCAGGCACCCGGTGGGTGTGTTGCCCCCGGCTCGCGGTCTTTGGGCCCGCACCCCCCTTGGTTGGGAAATCCTTCGGGATATCTGCGTAGAGGGAATGCGACACGCCCGACCGCGTGGGTCGGAGGCAGTGCAGCGCTACGGGCGCAGCTCACCAGGTTCCAGAGCGTTACGAGAGACAGGACTACTGAGTAGCCATGGCGGGACAGAAGATCCGCATCCGGCTCAAGGCCTACGACCACGAGGTCATCGACTCGTCGGCGAAGAAGATCGTCGAGACGGTGACGCGCACTGGTGCGTCGGTCGCGGGCCCGGTGCCGCTGCCCACTGAGAAGAACGTGTACTGCGTCATCAAGTCGCCGCACAAGTACAAGGACTCGCGCGAGCACTTCGAGATGCGCACGCACAAGCGCCTCATCGACATCCTCGACCCCACGCCGAAGACGGTTGACTCGCTCATGCGCCTCGACCTCCCGGCCGGCGTCGACATCGAGATCAAGCTCTGAGGTGACGCGCGAGATGGCTAAGAACATTAAGGGCGTCCTGGGCGAGAAGCTCGGCATGACCCAGGTCTGGGACGAGAACAACCGGGTCGTCCCGGTGACCGTCGTCAAGGCTGGGCCCTGCGTCGTCACCCAGGTCCGCACCAACGACACTGACGGCTACGAGTCGGTCCAGATCGCCTTCGGCGAGATCGACCCGCGCAAGGTGAACAAGCCCCTCAAGGGTCACTTCGCCAAGGCCGACGTCACCCCGCGCCGCCACCTGGTGGAGATCCGCACCGCTGACGCCTCCGAGTACACGCTCGGCCAGGAGATCACCGCTGAGGTCTTCGAGGCGGGCATCAAGGTCGACGTCACCGGCAAGAGCAAGGGCAAGGGCTTCGCCGGTGTCATGAAGCGCCACAACTTCCGTGGCCTGGGCGCCGGACACGGCACCCAGCGCAAGCACCGCTCGCCCGGTTCCATCGGTGGCTGCGCCACCCCGGGCCGTGTGTTCAAGGGCCTCCGCATGGCGGGCCGCATGGGCAACGAGCGGGTCACCACCCAGAACCTGACCGTCCACGCCGTTGACGCGGAGAAGGGTCTGCTGCTCATCAAGGGCGCGGTCCCCGGTCCGAACGGCGGCCTCGTCCTGGTCCGTACCGCGGCCAAGGGGGCCTGAGGTAACGATGAGCACCATTGACATCCTTTCGCCGGCAGGCGACAAGGCCGGTACCGTCGAGCTCCCCGCGGAGATCTTCGACGCGAAGACCAGCGTTCCGCTGATCCACCAGGTCGTCGTCGCCCAGCTGGCCGCTGCCCGACAGGGCACGCACAAGACCAAGACCCGTGGCGAAGTCCGCGGTGGTGGCAAGAAGCCGTACCGCCAGAAGGGCACCGGCCGCGCCCGTCAGGGTTCGACCCGCGCCCCGCAGTTCGCCGGCGGTGGCGTCGTCCACGGTCCCGTGCCGCGTGACTACTCGCAGCGCACCCCGAAGAAGATGAAGGCCGCCGCCCTGCGCGGTGCCCTCTCGGACCGGGCGCGTCACTCCCGTATCCACGTCGTCACCGGCGTGGTCGAGGGCGAGGTCTCCACCAAGGCCGCCAAGACGCTGTTCGGCAAGATCTCGGAGCGCAAGAACCTGCTCCTGGTCGTCGAGCGCGCCGACGAGGCCGCGTGGCTGTCCGCCCGCAACCTGCCCCAGGTGCACATCCTGGAGCCGGGCCAGCTGAACACGTACGACGTGATCGTCTCCGACGACGTGGTCTTCACCAAGGCCGCCTTCGAGTCCTTCGTGTCTGGCCCCAAGGCCGATGACAACGAGGGGAGCGAGGCCTGATGGCCGAGATCACCAGCAAGACCTTCTCCGACCCGCGCGACGTTCTTGTCAAGCCGGTTGTCTCCGAGAAGAGCTACGCGCTGCTCGACGAGAACAAGTACACGTTCATCGTGGCCCCCACCGCGAACAAGACCCAGATCAAGCAGGCCGTCGAGGCGGTCTTCTCGGTCAAGGTCGCGTCGGTGAACACGATCAACCGCCAGGGCAAGCGCAAGCGCACCCGCACCGGTTTCGGTAAGCGCGCGAACACCAAGCGCGCCATCGTGACCCTTGCTGAGGGCAACCGTATCGACATCTTCGGCCAGGCCTCCTAACGGAGCGCCCTGGTCCGAATATCGGACGAGGACTGAGAAATGGGTATCCGCAAGTACAAGCCGACGACTCCGGGCCGTCGTGGCTCCAGCGTCGCCGACTTTGTCGAGATCACGCGGTCCACGCCGGAGAAGTCGCTGGTCCGCCCCCTGCACAGCAAGGGCGGCCGTAACAACACCGGTCGTGTGACCGTCCGTCACCAGGGCGGTGGCCACAAGCGCGCCTACCGCGTGATCGACTTCCGTCGTCACGACAAGGACGGCGTGCCGGCCAAGGTCGCTCACATCGAGTACGACCCGAACCGCACCGCGCGCATCGCGCTCCTCCACTACGTGGACGGCGAGAAGCGCTACATCATCGCCCCGCGTGGCCTGAACCAGGGCGACCGGGTCGAGAACGGCCCCGGCGCCGACATCAAGCCCGGCAACAACCTGGCGCTGCGCAACATCCCGGTCGGTACCACGATCCACGCGATCGAGCTCCGTCCCGGTGGTGGCGCCAAGTTCGCCCGCTCCGCGGGTGCCTCCGTGCAGCTGCTCGCGAAGGAGGGCCAGATGGCCCACCTGCGCATGCCGTCCGGTGAGATCCGCCTGGTCGACGTCCGCTGCCGCGCCACCATCGGCGAGGTCGGCAACGCCGAGCAGTCGAACATCAACTGGGGCAAGGCCGGCCGTAAGCGCTGGCTGGGTGTTCGCCCGACCGTCCGCGGTGTGGCGATGAACCCGGTCGACCACCCGCACGGTGGTGGTGAGGGCAAGACCTCCGGTGGTCGCCACCCGGTCTCCCCCTGGGGTCAGAAGGAGGGTCGTACTCGTTCTCCCAAGAAGGCGAGCAACAAGTACATCGTCCGCCGCCGCAAGACGAACAAGAAGCGCTAGGAGCGGGTTTAGATGCCGCGCAGTCTCAAGAAGGGGCCCTTCGTCGACGACCACCTGATCAAGAAGGTGGACACGCAGAACGAAGCAGGCACCAAGAACGTCATCAAGACCTGGTCCCGTCGCTCGATGATCGTCCCGGCCATGCTCGGCCACACGATCGCGGTGCACAACGGCAAGACCCACATCCCGGTGTTCGTCACCGAGTCGATGGTCGGCCACAAGCTCGGCGAGTTCTCGCCGACGCGCACCTTCCGGGGTCACGTCAAGGAAGACCGGAAGTCGAAGCGCCGCTAGTAGCGGGGTGAAAGACCATGACGAACGTGTCAGACACTGAAGGGACAACCATGGAAGCCAGGGCCCAGGCGCGGTACATCCGCGTCACGCCCATGAAGGCCCGCCGCGTGGTGGACCTCATCCGTGGCATGGACGCCACGGAGGCTCAGGCGGTCCTGCGTTTCGCCCCGCAGGCCGCGAGCGTGCCGGTGGGCAAGGTGCTGGACAGCGCCATTGCCAACGCCGCGCACAACTACGACCACACGGACGCCTCTTCGCTGTTCATCAGCGAGGCGTACGTCGACGAGGGCCCGACCCTGAAGCGGTTCCGTCCGCGCGCCCAGGGCCGTGCCTACCGGATCCGCAAGCGGACCAGCCACATCACCGTGGTCGTCAGCAGCAAGGAAGGAACCCGGTAATGGGCCAGAAGGTAAACCCGCACGGGTTCCGGCTCGGCATCACCACCGACTTCAAGTCGCGCTGGTACGCCGACAAGCTGTACAAGGACTACGTCAAGGAAGACGTCGCCATCCGTCGGATGATGACGTCCGGCATGGAGCGCGCCGGCATCTCGAAGGTGGAGATCGAGCGCACCCGTGACCGCGTGCGGGTGGACATCCACACCGCTCGTCCGGGCATCGTCATCGGCCGCCGTGGCGCCGAGGCCGACCGCATCCGCGGCGACCTCGAGAAGCTCACGGGCAAGCAGGTCCAGCTGAACATCCTCGAGGTCAAGAACCCCGAGGTCGACGCCCAGCTGGTCGCCCAGGCCGTTGCCGAGCAGCTGTCCTCCCGCGTCTCCTTCCGCCGCGCCATGCGCAAGAGCATGCAGTCGGCGATGAAGGCGGGCGCCAAGGGCATCAAGATCCAGTGTGGTGGCCGTCTCGGCGGCGCCGAGATGTCCCGCTCGGAGTTCTACCGCGAGGGCCGTGTGCCGCTGCACACGCTCCGCGCGAACGTCGAGTACGGCTTCTTCGAGGCCAAGACCACCTTCGGCCGCATCGGCGTGAAGGTCTGGATCTACAAGGGCGACGTCAAGAACATCGCCGAGGTCCGCGCCGAGAACGCCGCTGCCCGCGCCGGCAACCGTCCGGCCCGTGGTGGTGCTGAGCGCCCCGCCGGCCGTGGTGGCCGCGGTGGCGAGCGTGGCGGTCGCGGTCGCAAGCCGCAGCAGACCGGTTCCGCTGCCGAGGCCCCCAAGGCCGAGGCCGCTGCCGCTGCTCCGGCTGAGAGCACCGGAACGGAGGCCTGACCGAAATGCTGATCCCCCGTAGGGTCAAGCACCGCAAGCAGCACCACCCGAAGCGCAGCGGTATGTCCAAGGGTGGTACGCAGGTTGCGTTCGGCGAGTACGGCATCCAGGCCCTCACTCCGGCGTACGTGACCAACCGCCAGATCGAGGCGGCCCGTATCGCGATGACCCGCCACATCAAGCGTGGCGGCAAGGTCTGGATCAACATCTACCCGGACCGCCCGCTGACCAAGAAGCCTGCCGAGACCCGCATGGGTTCCGGTAAGGGTTCGCCGGAGTGGTGGGTCGCGAACGTCAAGCCCGGTCGGGTGATGTTCGAGCTGTCCTACCCGAACGAGAAGATCGCGCGTGAGGCCCTGACTCGTGCCGCCCACAAGCTGCCGATGAAGTGCAAGATCGTCAAGCGCGAGGCAGGTGAGCTGTGATGTCGGCCGGTACCAAGGCGTCCGAGCTGCGCGAGCTGGGCAACGAGGAGCTTCTCAACAAGCTCCGCGAGGCCAAGGAAGAGCTGTTCAACCTCCGCTTCCAGGCGGCGACGGGCCAGCTCGAGAACCACGGTCGGCTCAAGTCCGTCCGTAAGGACATCGCCCGGATCTACACCCTGATGCGTGAGCGCGAGCTGGGCATCGAGACGGTGGAGAGCGCCTGATGAGCGAGAACAACGTGACTGAGACTGCAAAGACCGAGCGCGGATTCCGCAAGACCCGCGAGGGTCTGGTCGTCAGCGACAAGATGGACAAGACCGTCGTCGTCGCTGTCGAGGACCGCGTCAAGCACGCGCTGTACGGCAAGGTCATCCGCCGTACCAACAAGCTCAAGGCGCACGACGAGCAGAACGCCGCGGGTGTCGGCGACCGTGTCCTCCTCATGGAGACCCGGCCGCTGTCCGCGACCAAGCGCTGGCGCGTCGTCGAGATCCTCGAGAAGGCCAAGTAATCGCTCGGGGGGTTTCCCCCGAGTTCGTTCCGCCAGGCTCGGCAGGGGTTGACCTCGCAAGAGGCGCCCCTGCCGGGAACCGGCAGACAATCAGGAGATAGACGTGATCCAGCAGGAGTCGCGACTGCGTGTCGCCGACAACACTGGTGCCAAGGAGATCCTTTGCATCCGTGTTCTCGGTGGTTCCGGTCGCCGCTACGCGGGCATCGGTGACGTCATCGTCGCCACCGTCAAGGACGCGATCCCCGGTGGCAACGTGAAGAAGGGTGACGTCGTCAAGGCGGTCATCGTTCGCACCGTCAAGGAGCGCCGCCGCCAGGACGGCTCGTACATCCGCTTCGACGAGAACGCCGCCGTCATTCTGAAGAACGACGGCGACCCTCGCGGCACCCGTATCTTCGGCCCCGTGGGCCGTGAACTGCGCGAGAAGAAGTTCATGAAGATCATCTCGCTCGCGCCGGAGGTGCTGTAAGCATGAAGATCAAGAAGGGCGACCTGGTTCAGGTCATCACCGGTAAGGACAAGGGCAAGCAGGGCAAGGTCATCGCGGCCTTCCCCCGTGAGGACCGCGTCCTGGTCGAGGGTGTCAACCGGGTCAAGAAGCACACCAAGGCCGGCCAGACCGCTCGTGGTTCGCAGACCGGCGGCATCGTCACCACCGAGGCCCCCATTCACGTGAGCAACGTTCAGCTCGTCGTGGAGAAGGACGGCAAGAAGGTCGTGACCCGCGTCGGTTACCGCTTCGACGACGAGGGCAACAAGATCCGCGTTGCCAAGCGGACGGGTGAGGACATCTGATGGCTACCACCACCACTCCGCGTCTGAAGACGAAGTACCGCGAGGAGATCGCGGGCAAGCTGCGTGAGGAGTTCTCGTACGAGAACGTCATGCAGGTTCCCGGCCTCGTCAAGATCGTGGTCAACATGGGTGTGGGCGACGCCGCCCGCGACTCCAAGCTGATCGAGGGTGCCATCAAGGACCTCACCACGATCACCGGTCAGAAGCCGGCCGTGACCAAGGCCCGCAAGTCCATCGCGCAGTTCAAGCTGCGTGAGGGCCAGCCGATCGGTGCCCACGTCACGCTCCGTGGCGACCGCATGTGGGAGTTCCTGGACCGCACCCTGTCGCTGGCGCTCCCGCGCATCCGCGACTTCCGCGGCCTGTCCCCCAAGCAGTTCGACGGCCGTGGCAACTACACCTTCGGTCTCACGGAGCAGGTCATGTTCCACGAGATCGACCAGGACAAGATCGACCGTGTCCGGGGTATGGACATCACCGTGGTGACCACGGCGACCAACGACGAAGAGGGCCGTGCGCTCCTCCGTCACCTCGGCTTCCCGTTCAAGGAGGCGTAAGCGAGATGGCGAAGAAGGCTCTCATCGCGAAGGCTGCCCGCAAGCCCAAGTTCGGCGTGCGCGCGTACACCCGCTGCCAGCGCTGCGGTCGTCCGCACTCCGTCTACCGCAAGTTCGGCCTGTGCCGCGTGTGCCTCCGTGAGATGGCTCACCGTGGCGAGCTGCCGGGCGTGACCAAGAGCTCCTGGTAATCCCTCACTTGGGATGACCGGAGTCTCTCGGTAAGCATCTGGTCGGCAGGAGCCCTTCTCCACATGTCGTAGGCTTGTGGGGTTGGGCGCCTGCCGCCCGTACGACTTACTACGCCGTAGGTCCCCGCACCGCACCCGTCCCGCCCATGAGCGGGGAGAGGGATGGCGCATACAGGAAACCCCGGCGAGAGAGGCCGAAGGCCAATTCATGACCATGACTGATCCGATCGCAGACATGCTTACGCGTCTGCGGAACGCGAACTCGGCGTACCACGACACCGTGACGATGCCGCACAGCAAGATCAAGTCTCACATCGCGGAAATCCTCCAGCAGGAGGGCTTCATCACGGGCTGGCGCGTCGAGGACGCCGAGGTTGGCAAGAACCTCGTCCTCGAGCTCAAGTTCGGTCCGAACCGTGAGCGCTCCATCGCGGGCATCAAGCGGATCTCGAAGCCCGGTCTGCGGGTTTACGCGAAGTCCACCAACCTGCCGAAGGTCCTCGGCGGTCTGGGCGTGGCGATCATCTCCACGTCCCACGGCCTCCTGACCGGCCAGCAGGCGCAGAAGAAGGGCGTGGGTGGGGAAGTCCTCGCCTACGTCTGGTAGTCGGGAACGGAGGAAAAGCTAATGTCGCGTATTGGCAAGCTCCCCATCACGGTTCCCGCCGGCGTGGACGTCACCATCGAAGGCCGCACGGTCACGGTGAAGGGTTCCAAGGGCACCCTGAGCCACACCGTCGCCGCGCCGATCGAGATCGTTAAGGGCGAGGACGGCGTTCTCAACGTCACCCGTCCGAACGACGAGCGTCAGAACAAGGCCCTCCACGGCCTGTCCCGCACGCTGGTGGCCAACATGATCACCGGTGTGACCCAGGGGTACACGAAGGCGCTCGAGATCAGCGGTGTCGGTTACCGCGTTGCCGCGAAGGGCTCCAACCTGGAGTTCCAGCTCGGCTACAGCCACCCGATCCTGGTGGAGGCGCCCGAGGGCATCTCCTTCAAGGTCGAGTCTCCGACCAAGTTCTCGGTCGAGGGCATCGACAAGCAGAAGGTCGGCGAGGTCGCCGCTAACATCCGCAAGCTTCGCAAGCCCGACCCTTACAAGGCCAAGGGCGTGAAGTACGCGGGTGAGGTCATCCGCCGCAAGGTCGGAAAGGCTGGTAAGTAAGCCATGGCATACGGCGTGAAGATTGCCAAGGGCAAGGCCTACAAGGGCGCTGCTCTGAAGCGTCGCCACATCCGCATCCGCAAGAAGATCGCGGGTACGACCGAGCGTCCGCGCCTGGTCGTCACGCGTTCCAACCGCGGCATCACCGCTCAGGTCATCGACGACATCGCGGGTCACACCCTCGCGTCGGCGTCAACCCTGGACGCGTCCATCCGCGGCGGCGAAGGCGACAAGTCGGCGAAGGCGAAGCAGGTCGGCCAGCTCGTGGCCGAGCGTGCCAAGGCCGCCGGCATCGAGGCTGTCGTGTTCGACCGTGGCGGCAACCAGTACGCCGGGCGCATTGCCGCCCTGGCGGACGCCGCCCGCGAAGCCGGTCTCAAGTTCTGAGCCGGTTCCGTAGCTCAGCGGAAAACGAAGAGAGGTAATTCCAATGGCTGGACCCCAGCGCCGCGGAAGCGGTGCCGGTGGCGGCGAGCGGCGGGACCGGAAGGGCCGTGACGGCGGCGCTGCTGCCGCCGAGAAGACCGCGTACGTTGAGCGCGTTGTCGCGATCAACCGCGTCGCCAAGGTTGTGAAGGGTGGTCGTCGCTTCAGCTTCACCGCGCTGGTCGTGGTGGGCGACGGTGACGGCACCGTGGGTGTCGGTTACGGCAAGGCCAAGGAGGTGCCGGCCGCCATCGCCAAGGGTGTGGAGGAGGCCAAGAAGCACTTCTTCAAGGTCCCCCGTATCCAGGGCACCATCCCGCACCCGATCCAGGGTGAGAAGGCCGCGGGCGTCGTCCTGCTCAAGCCGGCTTCCCCCGGTACCGGTGTTATCGCCGGTGGCCCGGTGCGTGCCGTGCTCGAGTGCGCCGGCGTTCACGACATCCTGTCGAAGTCGCTCGGCTCCGACAACGCGATCAACATCGTGCACGCGACCGTGGCGGCCCTCAAGGGCCTGCAGCGTCCCGAGGAGATCGCGGCTCGCCGTGGTCTGCCCCTCGAGGACGTCGCCCCCGCGGCTCTCCTCCGTGCGCGTGCAGGGGCGGGTGCGTAATGGCTCGCCTCAAGGTCACGCAGACGAAGTCGTACATCGGCAGCAAGCAGAACCACCGCGACACCCTGCGTACCCTGGGCCTCAAGCGCCTGGGCGACGTGGTTGTCAAGGAGGACCGCCCCGAGTTCCGCGGCATGGTGCACACCGTCCGCCACCTCGTGACGGTTGAGGAGGTTGACTGACATGGCGGAGAACAGCCCGCTGAAGGCCCACAACCTCCGGCCTGCCCCGGGCGCCAAGACCGCCAAGACCCGTGTGGGTCGTGGTGAGGCGTCCAAGGGTAAGACCGCTGGTCGTGGTACCAAGGGTACGAAGGCCCGCTACCAGGTTCCGGAGCGCTTCGAGGGTGGGCAGATGCCCCTCCACATGCGTCTCCCGAAGCTGAAGGGCTTCAAGAACCCGTTCCGCACCGAGTACCAGGTCGTGAACCTGGACAAGCTCGCCTCGCTCTACCCCGAGGGTGGCGAGGTCACGGTGGCCGACCTGGTCGCCAAGGGCGCGGTGCGCAAGAACAGCCTCGTCAAGGTCCTGGGCCAGGGCGAGATCTCCGTGGCGCTGCAGGTTTCGGTTGACGCCGTCTCCGGCTCCGCCAAGGAGAAGATTGCCGCCGCGGGCGGCACCGTCACCGAGCTCGTCTGAGCTACGTCCTGACGGACACCGTCGGACACTGACGGCAAAGAGCCTGGCCGGCGCCCCTCGTGGGCGTCGGCCAGGCTCTTTTCGTGCCGGCTCGGCGTCGGTACGTCTCCTGCCGCCTGCGCCGGTCCCGCCCTGTTGCTTCACGCCGGTCCACGGCGGCTTTCGGACATCTTCACCGGGTCCGCACGGAGTCGGGCGCCAAACGCGGCGCTGCGCCGTTGTCCTGTGTGGGACCGAGGCGACCGCTCGCCCGGGGACGATTCGGGTTACCCGCAGTTGACGTGGCTCAGCGACGTTTCACGCGGGCGTGGCGGCCGGGTATGGTAGCCGCTGTTAGTGTCCCGGCAGTCTGCCTCCGTGGCGTAAGGCTGCCGTGTTTGTATCTACTCACATACCAAACCGTCACCCTCACGCGCGTAACGCGGGGGTCGCAGGAGGCACCGTGCTCACCGCGTTCGCCCGGGCGTTCAAGACGCCCGACCTGCGCAAGAAGCTGCTCTTCACGCTGGGCATCATCGTGATCTACCGGCTCGGGGCCCACATCCCCGTCCCGGGTGTCGACTACCAGTCCGTCCAGCAGTGTGTGGACGAGGCCAGCAAGGGCGGCAACAGCCTGCTCGGCCTGGTGAACCTGTTCAGCGGCGGCGCGCTTCTGCAGATCACCATCTTCGCGCTCGGCATCATGCCGTACATCACGGCGAGCATCATCCTGCAGCTGCTGACCGTGGTCATCCCGCGCCTCGAAGCCCTCAAGAAGGAGGGTCAGTCGGGTACGGCCAAGATCACGCAGTACACGCGGTACCTGACGATCGCGCTCGCGATCCTGCAGGGCACCGGTCTGGTGGCGACCGCCCGTACCGGCGCGCTGTTCAGTGGCTGCACGGTGGCGGGCCAGGTGGTTCCGGACCGGTCGATCTTCGTGACCATCCTGATGGTCATCACCATGACGGCGGGCACCGCCCTCGTGATGTGGCTCGGTGAGCTCATCACCGACCGCGGCATCGGCAACGGCATGTCGATCCTGATGTTCATCTCGATCGCCGCCGGCTTCCCGGGCGCCCTGTGGGCCATCAAGGTCAGCGGCAAGCTCGCGCAGGGCTGGATCGAGTTCGGCACCGTCATCCTGATCGGCTTCGTGATGGTGGGCCTGGTCGTCTTCGTCGAGCAGGCCCAGCGCCGCATCCCGGTGCAGTACGCGAAGCGCATGATCGGCCGCCGGTCCTACGGCGGTACGTCCACGTACATCCCGCTCAAGGTGAACCAGGCAGGTGTGATTCCTGTCATCTTCGCCTCGTCGCTGCTCTACATCCCGGCCTTGATCGCCCAGTTCTCCAACTCCCAGTCGGGCTGGAAAACCTGGATCGAAGCCCACTTCGTCAAGGGTGACCACCCGTACTACATCACCGTGTACTTCCTCCTGATCGTGTTCTTCGCCTTCTTCTATGTGGCGATCTCGTTCAACCCCGAGGAAGTCGCGGACAACATGAAGAAGTATGGTGGCTTCATCCCGGGTATCCGGGCTGGTCGACCTACTGCCGAGTACCTGAGCTACGTGCTCAACCGGATCACCTGGCCGGGCTCGCTGTATCTGGGTCTGATCGCTCTTGTGCCGACGATGGCGTTGGCAGGCTTCGGTGGCGCCAATGCCAACTTCCCGTTCGGCGGGACGAGCATCCTCATCATCGTGGGTGTGGGGCTGGAGACCGTGAAGCAGATCGAGAGCCAGCTCCAGCAGCGCAATTACGAAGGGTTCCTCCGCTGATGCGAATCGTCCTCGTCGGACCGCCCGGTGCCGGCAAGGGAACGCAGGCCGCGTTCCTTGCCAAGAACCTGTCGATTCCGCACATCTCCACGGGCGACCTGTTCCGCGCCAACATCAGTCAGGGCACGGAGCTGGGCAAGCAGGCCAAGGCGTACATGGACGCCGGCAACCTCGTACCCGACGAGGTCACCATCGGGATGGCCAAGGACCGTATGGAGCAGCCCGACGCCGTGAACGGCTTCCTGCTCGACGGGTTCCCGCGCAACGTGGCCCAGGCCGAGGCGCTCGACGCCATGCTCGACGGCGAGGGCATGAAGCTGGACGCGGTCCTGGACCTGGAGGTCCCCGAGGACGAGGTCGTCAAGCGGATCGCGGGTCGCCGCATCTGCCGCAACGACAGCGCGCACGTCTTCCACGAGACGTACTCGAAGCCGAAGACCGAGGGCGTCTGTGACGTCTGCGGCGGTGAGCTGTACCAGCGCGAGGACGACTCCGAGGAGACCGTCCGCAAGCGGCTGGAGGTCTACCACACGCAGACCGAGCCGATCATCGACCACTACAAGGCCCAGGGCCTGGTGGTCACCATCTCCGCGCTCGGCAAGGTCAACGACGTGACCGAGCGCGCGATGGAGGCGCTGCGCGGCGAGAAGGCCGCGTAGCACCACGGTGCTTCGTACGACGGCCGCGGTGCCCCTCGGGGCGCCGCGGCCGTCGTCGTACGGCCGTATCGTGGTGAGGTCACCCCGTTCTCCGTTTCGAAAGGCGTCAGCCGTCATGGTGCAGATCAAGACTCCCGAGCAGATCGCGAAGATGCGCGAGGCGGGGCTTGTCGTCGCCGCCATCCACGCGGCGACGCGCGAGGCGGCGGTGCCCGGGGCGACGACGAAGGACCTCGACGAGGTCGCGCGGAAGGTGATCGCCGACCACGGGGCGAAGTCGAACTTCCTGGGGTACGGCGGGTTCCCCGCGACGATCTGCACGTCCGTGAACGAGGTCGTCGTCCACGGCATCCCGAGCGACGACGTCGTCCTGAAGGACGGCGACATCATCTCCATCGACTGCGGCGCGATCATCGACGGCTGGCACGGTGACGCCGCGTACACGGCGTTCGTGGGGTCGGGCCACGCGCCGGAGCTGATCGAGCTGTCGCGGGTGACCGAGGAGTCGATGTGGGCCGGCATCGCCGCGATGAAGAACGGCAACCGGCTGGTGGACATCTCGCGGGCCATCGAGTCCTACATCCGCCGCCAGCCGCGCCCGGCGACGGGTGAGCACAGCCTGGGCAAGTTCGGGATCATCGAGGACTACGGCGGCCACGGCATCGGCACCGAGATGCACATGGACCCGCACCTGCTGAACTACGTCGCCCGCAAGCGCGGCAAGGGCCCGAAGCTGGTGCCCGGCTTCTGCCTGGCGATCGAGCCGATGGTCTCGCTCGGTACGCCGCGCACGGAGGTCCTGGAGGACGACTGGACCGTCATCACGACGGACGGCACGTGGTCCTCCCACTGGGAGCACTCCGTGGCCCTCACCGAGCAGGGCCCCCTGGTCCTGACCGCCCCGGACGGCGGCAAGGCCAAGCTCGCGGAGCTGGGCGTGACGGCGGCCCCGGACCCGCTGGCCTGACCGGCCCCACCGGCCGGCCGCCGGGCCCGCGAGAGCGGCGTCAGGGACGGGTGGGGACGGGTCGGCGGCAAGGCGGAGCGCGCGGAGCCGGGCGTCACGGCGGCCGGCCTGCGACGCACGCGGCCCCGCAGGCCGCCTTCCGGGTGGGGGGTAACGATCTCCGGCGGTGGGCAAGCTCTCCGGATTCGTCTTTTCCAGGGGCCTGACGTAGACTGATGCGTCGGCTCTCGTGTACCCGTGTGTCCGCACACGGAGGCGAGAGTCGATCAAGGTAGCCGATTCGAAGGGCGAAGCGTGGCCAAGAAGCAAGGTGCCATCGAAATTGAGGGCACCGTGATCGAGTCCCTGCCGAACGCCATGTTCAAGGTAGAGCTCCAGAACGGTCACAAGGTCCTCGCGCACATCTCCGGCAAGATGCGGATGCACTACATCCGTATCCTCCCGGACGACCGGGTCGTGGTGGAGCTGTCTCCGTACGACCTGACGCGTGGGCGGATCGTCTACCGATACAAGTAGATCTTGTCGCGCCCCACCTGTGGGGCGGTGGCACTGACCCGGAGAACCTCACATCCCATGAAGGTCAAGCCGAGCGTCAAGAAGATCTGCGACAAGTGCAAGGTGATCCGCCGTCACGGCCGGGTCATGGTCATCTGCGACAACCTGCGCCACAAGCAGCGCCAGGGCTGACGCACGCCGACCTGCACCTCCGCAGTTCTTCGCGCGACGCGAGCAATTCGTACATACGCAGTGCCCGCCGGGCCATCAGGCTGGCGGTACCTCCGGCGGGGGCCGGGGACCCGGGCCGTGCCTCATACGGCGGCCGGGATCGGTACTGCGGAAGACCCCCGAACACACAGGAGCCATTGAATGGCACGCGTTTCCGGTGTTGACATCCCGCGCGACAAGCGTGTGGAGGTCGCACTCACCTACGTCTTCGGTATCGGCCGCACCCTGGCGAAGGAGACCCTCGCCTCCACCGGTGTGAACCCGAACACCCGCGTTCGTGACCTGTCCGAAGAGGACCTGGTCAAGATCCGCGAGTACGTGGACGCCAACCTCAAGACCGAGGGTGACCTCCGTCGCGAGATCCAGGCCGACATCCGCCGCAAGGTCGAGATCGGCTGCTACCAGGGTCTGCGCCACCGTCGCGGTCTGCCGGTCCACGGCCAGCGCACCAGCACGAACGCTCGTACCCGCAAGGGCCCGCGTCGCGCCATCGCCGGCAAGAAGAAGCCGGGCAAGAAGTAGTCCGCAGCGGACGACTGTCCACGGTCTTCGCTGTAGGACCGACCACCTCCCGTAGGAGTTAAGACATGCCCCCCAAGGGTCGTCAGGGCGCTGCCAAGAAGGTGCGCCGCAAGGAAAAGAAGAACGTCGCTCACGGGCACGCCCACATCAAGAGCACGTTCAACAACACCATCGTCTCGATCACCGACCCCTCGGGCAACGTGATCTCCTGGGCCTCCGCCGGCCACGTCGGCTTCAAGGGCTCGCGCAAGTCCACCCCCTTCGCCGCGCAGATGGCCGCCGAGTCGGCCGCCCGTCGCGCGCAGGAGCACGGCATGCGCAAGGTCGACGTCTTCGTCAAGGGCCCGGGCTCGGGTCGTGAGACGGCCATCCGTTCGCTCCAGGCGACCGGTCTCGAGGTCGGCTCCATCCAGGACGTCACCCCCACGCCGCACAACGGCTGCCGTCCGCCGAAGCGCCGCCGCGTCTGACGCACGGCTGCTGCTTGTCTTGTGAGGTTCCGGGCGGTACGGCTCTTCGGGGGCGTGCCGCCCGTACCCTTGCAGTATCAGAGGACGTCAAATAGCGGGCGTCCACGACTGAAGGAAACACACCATGCTTATCGCTCAGCGTCCCTCGCTGACCGAAGAGGTTGTTGACGAGTACCGCTCGCGGTTCGTCATCGAGCCGCTGGAGCCGGGCTTCGGCTACACGCTCGGCAACTCGCTTCGCCGTACGCTCCTCTCCTCGATCCCGGGTGCGGCCGTCACGTCCATCCGCATCGACGGTGTCCTGCACGAGTTCACCACCGTGCCGGGCGTCAAGGAGGACGTCACCGACCTCATCCTCAACATCAAGCAGCTGGTCGTGTCCAGCGAGCACGACGAGCCGGTCGTGATGTACCTGCGCAAGCAGGGCCCGGGCCTCGTGACCGCGGCCGACATCGCCCCGCCGGCCGGTGTCGAGGTGCACAACCCCGACCTGGTGCTCGCCACGCTGAACGGCAAGGGCAAGCTGGAGATGGAGCTGACCGTCGAGCGCGGTCGCGGCTACGTCTCCGCCGTGCAGAACAAGCAGGTGGGTCAGGAGATCGGCCGCATCCCGGTCGACTCGATCTACTCGCCGGTGCTCAAGGTCACGTACAAGGTCGAGGCGACGCGTGTCGAGCAGCGCACCGACTTCGACAAGCTGATCGTCGACGTCGAGACCAAGCAGGCCATGCGTCCGCGTGACGCCATGGCGTCGGCCGGTAAGACCCTGGTCGAGCTGTTCGGTCTGGCGCGCGAGCTCAACATCGACGCCGAGGGCATCGACATGGGCCCGTCCCCGACGGACGCCGCCCTCGCCGCCGACCTGGCGCTGCCGATCGAGGAGCTCGAGCTCACCGTTCGTTCGTACAACTGCCTCAAGCGCGAGGGCATCCACTCCGTGGGTGAGCTCGTGGCGCGCTCCGAGGCCGACCTGCTCGACATCCGCAACTTCGGTGCGAAGTCGATCGACGAGGTCAAGGCGAAGCTGGCCGGCATGGGCCTGGCCCTCAAGGACAGCCCGCCCGGATTCGACCCGACCGCCGCCGCCGACGCCTTCGGCGCCGACGACGACGCGGACGCGGGCTTCGTCGAGACCGAGCAGTACTGATCACCTCCCGGTGAGGGACCGGGGCCTGACGGCCCCGGCCCCCCGCCGGGTCGGCTTGCCGGTGCCGGGGCACGTTCTCGGCCCGCAGGGGCCGGCGCGGACCGGGGCTTCGGCCCCAGGCAGCCCGGCATGCGGGCGGTACGCCTTCGGCCCCGCAGGGGCCGAGTACAGGCCGGGGCTTCCGCCCCGGGCCCGGGCGGCAGCCCGGAAAGAGACCTCCCCGGCACCGCCGGGGGCGCGCGAGGGGCGTCACGCCCCTCGCACAGGCTGACACCGGTACCTGATACGGCCGGTGCAGATCACAAGGAGATACACCATGCCGAAGCCCGCCAAGGGTGCCCGTCTGGGCGGCAGCGCCGCGCACGAGAAGCTGCTCCTCGCGAACCTCGCGAAGTCGCTCTTCGAGCACGGCCGCATCACCACGACCGAGGCCAAGGCCCGCCGCCTGCGTCCGGTCGCCGAGCGCCTGATCACCAAGGCGAAGAAGGGCGACATCCACAACCGTCGCCTGGTGCTGCAGACGATCACGGACAAGGGCATCGTCCACACGCTCTTCACCGAGATCGCTCCGCGCTACGCCGAGCGCCCGGGTGGCTACACCCGCATCACCAAGATCGGCAACCGTCGTGGCGACAACGCCCCGATGGCGGTCATCGAGCTGGTCGAGGGCGAGATCGCGAAGAAGGCGACCGTCGCCGAGGCCGAGGCCGCGACCAAGCGCGCGGTCAAGGAGGCCGACGAGGCCAAGGTCGAGGAGACCAAGGCCGACGAGGCCGCCGAGGCTCCGGCTGAGGAGTCGAAGGACGCCTGAGCGTCTTTTTGACGGCTGACGGACGGGCCCGCCCCTCTCGGGGGGCGGGCCCGTTCGGCTTGAGAGGATGGACGCGTGAGCGATGACGTGAAGCCCGGCTTCGTACGGGTACGGCTGGACCTTTCGTACGACGGCAAGGACTTCCACGGCTGGGCCAAGCAGGCCGGCGGGCAGCGGACCGTGCAGGGCGACATCGAGGACGCGCTGCGTACGGTGACGCGGTCGTCCGAGACGTACGAGCTGACCGTCGCCGGGCGGACCGACGCGGGCGTGCACGCGCGCGGGCAGGTCGCCCACGTCGACCTGCCCGAGGCCGTGTGGGCCGAGCACCGGGACAAGCTGCTGCGGCGGCTGGCCGGGCGGCTGGCGCACGACGTGCGGGTGTGGAAGGTCGAGGAGGCGCCGCCCGGGTTCAACGCGCGGTTCTCCGCGATCTGGCGGCGGTACGCGTACCGGGTGACGGACACCCCCGGGGGCGTCGACCCGTTGCTGCGCGGGCACATCCTGTGGCACGACTGGCCGCTGGACGTCGACGCCATGAACGCGGCCGCCGAGCGGCTGGTGGGCGAGCACGACTTCGCCGCGTACTGCAAGAAGCGGGACGGCGCGACGACCATCCGTACGCTCCAGGAGCTGCGGTGGGAGCGGCTGCCCAGCGGGGTGCTGGAGGCGACCGTGCGCGCGGACGCCTTCTGCCACAACATGGTCCGCTCGCTCGTCGGCGCGCTGCTCTTCGTCGGCGACGGGCACCGGCCGGTGGAGTGGCCCGGCAAGGTGCTGGCCGCCGGGGTGCGGGACTCGGCCGTCCATGTCGTACGGCCGCACGGGCTCACGCTGGAGGAGGTCGGTTACCCGGCCGACGAGCTGCTGGCCGCCAGGAACCTGGAGGCCCGCAACAAGCGGTCACTGGCCGCCCGTGGCGGGGGCGGTGGCTGCTGCTGAGGCCTGGGCGCGGCCGCGGGCGTAGATCTGGTTGAAGGCGAACGTGCCGACGTCGTCGCTGACCTTGAAGACGATCTCGTCGGCCTTCGTCACCTTCTTGCCGCTGGTGAAGCCGGCCTGGGTGAAGTAGGCGTACCGGCCGAGTGAGTTGGCGCGGCGCAGGCAGACCGTCTTGGCCTGGCAGAAGCCGTTGACGCCCGACCCGACGAGCGGGGCGATGCCGCCCTGCGCCTGCTCCTTGGCCTTCACCGCGGCCGCCTGGTTCTCGAACAGCGCGACGCCGACCGTGACGGCGACGCCGTCCCTCTCGTACGTGGCGCGGATCACGCGCTCGCAGCCGTTGCGCTCCAGGACCGCGCCGAGGCCGTCCTCCGCGGCGGCCGCGCAGGTGGTGGTGGAGGCGGTGGCGCCCTTGATGTGGACGCGGTCGCCCATGGTGAGCTTCTTGCCGGGGAAGAGGGAGCCGGCGCTGATGGGCGCCTTGTCCTTCTGCGCGGTGGAGATGAAGTCCATCGGGTTCGGCGGGGGCGGGGGCGCCACGGAGGAGAACGACGGCTGCGGCTTGGCGGTGTCCGTGGGCAGTTCCGGGGCGCCGCTGGTGGTGTCCGCGAGGTTGGCGCCGTCGTCGTCGGCCTTGTTGGTGGAGACGATGGCCGTCGCGATGATGGTGCCCACCAGGGCGGTGGCGAGCACGGCACCGCCGGCGATCAGCAGGCGCTTACGGCGCGTACGCCGCTCGGAGGCCTCGGCGAGGGCGCTCCAGTCCGGGGCGCCGGTCTGCGGCGGCGCGTACGGCTGCTGCTGATGACTGTGGTGCGGCTCCTGCGGCCACTGGGGTCCCCCAAAGCTCATGCCGCGCATCCTAAACCGGTTGGGGCGGGGGTCGGCCCCCGGAGACAATGCGGCCATGGGACATGTAGAGGTCGCGCATCTGGAGTACTACCTGCCGGACGGGCGGGTGCTGCTCGGTGATGTGTCGTTCCGGGTGGGTGAGGGCGCGGTGGTGGCGCTCGTCGGCGCGAACGGGGCCGGCAAGACGACGCTGCTGCGGCTGATCGCGGGCGACCTCCAGCCGCACGGGGGGACGGTGACCGTGTCGGGCGGGCTGGGCGTGATGCCGCAGTTCGTCGGGTCGGTACGGGACGAGCGGAGCGTGCGGGACCTGCTGGTGTCGGTCGCGCCCGCGCGGATCCGGGAGGCGGCGGCCGCGGTGGACGCCGCCGAGCACCGGATCCTGACGGTCGACGACGAGGCCGCGCAGTTGGCGTACGCGCAGGCGCTGAGCGACTGGGCGGAGGCGCGGGGGTACGAGGCCGAGACGGTCTGGGACATGTGCACGATGGCGGCGCTGGGGGTGCCGTACGACAAGGCGCAGTTCCGTGACGTACGGACGCTGAGCGGCGGCGAGCAGAAGCGGCTGGTCCTGGAGGCGCTGCTGCGCGGCCCCGAGGAGGTGCTGCTCCTGGACGAGCCGGACAACTACCTCGACGTGCCGGGGAAGCGGTGGCTGGAGGAGCGGCTTGCCGAGACCCGTAAGACCGTGCTGTTCGTGTCGCACGACCGGGAGCTCCTGGCGCGGGCCGCCGAGAAGATCGTGGCCGTGGAGCCGGGCCCGGCGGGGTCGGATGTATGGGTGCACGGTGGCGGCTTCGGGACGTTCCACGAGGCGCGGCGGGAGCGGTTCGCGCGGTTCGAGGAGCTGAAGCGCAGGTGGGAGGAGAAGCACCAGCAGCTGAAGCGGCTGGTGGTGAACCTGCGGCAGGCGGCGTCGGTCAGCCATGAGATGGCGTCGCGGTACGCGGCCGCTCAGACGCGGCTGCGGAAGTTCGAGGAGGCGGGTCCGCCGCCGGAGCCGCCGCGGGAGCAGGACATCCGGATGCGGCTGCGGGGCGGGCGTACGGGGGTGCGGGCGGTGACGTGCGCGGACCTGGAGCTGACCGGCCTGATGAAGCCGTTCTCCCTGGAGGTCTTCTACGGGGAGCGGGTGGCCGTCCTGGGGTCGAACGGGTCCGGGAAGTCGCACTTCCTGCGGCTGCTGGCGGGGGAGGAGGTCGCCCACAGCGGGTCGTGGAAGCTGGGCGCGCGGGTGGTGCCCGGGCACTTCGCCCAGACGCACGCCCACCCCGAGCTGATGGGCCGCACCCTCGTCGACATCCTGTGGACCGAGCACGCCAAGGACCGGGGCGGCGCGATGTCCGTGCTGCGGCGGTACGAGCTGGAGCGGCAGGGCGACCAGGTGTTCGACCGGCTGTCGGGCGGGCAGCAGGCCCGGTTCCAGATCCTGCTGCTGGAGCTGGCGGGCACCACCGCGCTCCTGCTGGACGAGCCGACGGACAACCTGGACCTGGAGTCGGCCGAGGCCCTCCAGGTGGGGCTGGAGGCGTACGAGGGGACGGTGCTGGCCGTCACGCACGACCGCTGGTTCGCGCGCTCCTTCGACCGGTATCTGGTGTTCGGCTCCGACGGGGTCGTCCGGGAAACGCCCGAGCCGGTGTGGGACGAGCGCCGGGTGGAGCGGGCGCGGTAGGCCGCCGTTTCCTGGAGACGGTTCCCTGGAGGCGGTTTCCTGGAGGCGGTTTCCTGGAGCGGCACGGCGCGTCACCGGTACAGTGCGCGCAGTGTCGGGGCGGGTCGGACCTGGGGGCGGGCGGGCATGCATGGCGACGGCGTGACGGACACTCGGGGCGCGCTGCGGCCGGGGCACCGGCTGGGATCGTTCACGGTGCTGGCCGAGCTGGCCAGCGGCGGCATGGGCCGCATCTACCTGGCCCGCTCGCCGGGCGGCCGGACGGTGGCGGTCAAGACGCTGCTCGGCGATGGCGCGGGAGCCCCGGCGGGTACGGCGGACCGGCGCCGCTTCGCCCGCGAGGTGGCGCTCGCCCGGCGGGTGCGCGGCGTGTACACCGCGAGCGTGGTCGACGCCGACGCGACGGGTCCGGTGCCGTGGATGGCGACGGAGTACGTCCCGGCGCCCTCGCTGCGGGACCTGGTGGACGGCTGCGGCCCGCTCAGGGGCGGCGCGCTGTACTGGGTGGCCGCCGGCATCGCCGAGGCCCTGGTCAGCATTCACGAGGCCGGTCTGGTGCACCGGGACGTCAAGCCGTCCAACGTCCTGCTGCCGGTGGACGGTCCCCGGGTCATCGACTTCGGCATCTCGCAGGCCGGTGACCTGACGCGTACGCAGACGGCCCTCGGGACGATCGTCTACGCGGCGCCCGAGCAGGCGCGCGGCGAGCCGACGACACCGGCTTCGGACGTGTTCTCGATGGGCGCCACGCTCTTCCACCTCGCGGTGGGCCGCGCCCCCTACCGGGACGGCGGGGCGGGCGCCGCCGTGGAGCAGCTCGTCCGGGCCGCCACGGGCGAGCTGGACGTCTCCGGCCTGCCGCGCGAGCTGGAGCCGCTCGTACTGCCGTGCCTGGCCCTGGACCCGGCCGAGCGGCCCACCCCGGCGGACGTCCTCGCCCTGTGCGGGGCGAGGCTGGGGCAGCGGCCGGACGCGCGGGGCGGCGCCGACTGGCTCGACGCGCGGTGGCTGGCGGCCATCGAGCGGCACCGGGAGCGGCGTACCCGGGCCGTGGAGGAGGCCCGCCGGAGGGTCGGGCCGGACGCGCCGACCGGGCCGGTGGCGCCGCCGCCCCCGACCGCGCGCTTCGCCCCCGCGGTGACCGCTCCGTCCGCTCCGGCCACCCCACGGCGCCGGGTGGGCGCGCGGTGGTGGGCCGGCGGCGCGGTGGCGCCGGCGCTCGCCCTGGCAGGGCTGCTGGTGCTGGAGCCGTGGGCCGCCGACGGCGAGGCGGGGGCCGCGGGGCTGCCCGACCAGCCGGTCCGCATCCTCCCGGTGGAGTCGGAGTCCTTCGGGGTGTGCCCGGAGGGGGCGCCGGAGGGCCGGGCGTACACGTCCGACGACCGCCAGGCCTGCGTGATCACCACCGGGGACGGGATGACGGTGCGCAGGTTCACGGCCGTGCGGGCGTACGAGGACAAGGAGAACGGCATGGGCTGGGTCGTCGACGTCACGTTCCAGGCGGCCGACCGCGAGAAGTGGGCCGAGCTCACCGGCCAGGTGGCCGGGCGGCCCGTGCCCGGGGACCAGCTGGCGTTCGTCCAGGGCGACAAGCGTCTGCTCGCCGCCCCGAAGATCATGGAGCGGATCTCCGGCGCCCGGATGACCATCGCCACGGCGCTGGGCCGCAACGAGGCCGAGTTCCTGGCCAAGGCACTCGGCGCGCCCTGACCGAACGCACCCGCACGGGGCCCCGGGCGGGGGTGCCTGGCGGGGCTGTTTTGACCCGTACGGGGCACGCGGCGTATCCTTCTGGTTCGTTATGCGTATTGGCTTGCTCGTTCTCACGTGAGAGGCCGTTACGCCGGTCCACCGGGCCGATGACCAGCGACACGCACTCGGGTTGCGTCCCCGATGTGCGGTCAAGGCTGTCGTGATCGTCCGGGTGGCCTTGTCAGGACCCACTCACTGAAGAAGCGAAGGCTACGACCGTGCGTACGTACAGCCCCAAGCCCGGCGATGTGACGCGCCAGTGGCACATCATCGACGCGCAGGACATCGTCCTGGGCCGTCTGGCGACCACCGCCGCCACCCTTCTGCGGGGCAAGCACAAGCCGATCTATGCACCGCACGTTGACACCGGTGACTTCGTCATCATCATCAACGCCGACAAGGTGCACCTGTCCGGCAACAAGCGGACCCAGAAGATGGCGTACCGCCACTCCGGTTACCCGGGTGGTCTGCGCTCCGTCCGCTACGACGAGCTGCTTGAGAAGAACCCCGAGAAGGCTGTTGAGAAGGCCGTCAAGGGCATGCTCCCCAAGAACACCCTTGGCCGTCAGATGCTCTCGAAGCTGAAGGTCTACGCGGGCGAGAACCACCCGCACGCTGCCCAGCAGCCGGTCCCGTTCGAGATCACCCAGGTCGCGCAGTAAGTCCGGCCACCCCCTAAGACGAAAAGAATCTGAGGAGCATCGTGGCCGAGACCACTGTTGAGAACCCCATCGAGGGCGAGGAGACCTACGCCGAGGTCACCACCTTCGAGTCCGAGGTCCCCGTCGAGGGTGAGTACACCTCGGAGTCCCTCGCGTCCCGCTTCGGCGAGCCGCAGCCGGCCGCCGGCCTGGGCCGCCGCAAGAACGCCATCGCCCGCGTCCGGATCGTTCCGGGCACCGGCAAGTGGAAGATCAACGGTCGCACCCTCGAGGACTACTTCCCGAACAAGGTGCACCAGCAGGAAGTCAACGAGCCCTTCAAGGTGCTCGAGCTCGACAACCGCTACGACGTCATCGCCCGCATCTCGGGTGGCGGCGTCTCCGGCCAGGCCGGTGCCCTGCGCCTCGGCGTGGCCCGCGCGCTGAACGAGGCGGACGTGGACAACAACCGCGGCCCGCTGAAGAAGGCCGGCTTCCTGAGCCGCGACGACCGTGCGGTCGAGCGCAAGAAGGCCGGTCTCAAGAAGGCCCGTAAGGCCCCGCAGTACAGCAAGCGCTAATCACGCCTGCTCGGTCTGCTCAACGTACGCCCCGGCGGCACCTTCGTGCTGCCGGGGCGTACGTCTATACGCTTCACCTTGCTTTTTCGGAGTAACTCGGAGGACAGCTGTGGGACGACTCTTCGGCACGGATGGTGTGCGCGGTGTCGCCAACGCGGATCTGACGGCGGAGCTCGCGCTCGGCCTGTCGGTCGCGGCGGCGCACGTGCTCGCCGAAGCGGGGACCTTTGAAGGACACCGGCCGACCGCCGTGGTCGGGCGGGACCCGCGTGCGTCGGGAGAGTTCCTGGAGGCCGCCGTCGTGGCGGGCCTCGCGAGCGCGGGCGTGGACGTCATGCGGGTCGGCGTGCTGCCGACGCCGGCCGTCGCGTACCTGACGGGCGCGCTCGGTGCCGACCTGGGCGTGATGCTCTCCGCCAGCCACAACGCCATGCCGGACAACGGCATCAAGTTCTTCGCGCGCGGCGGCCACAAGCTGGCCGACGAGCTGGAGGACCGTATCGAGGCCGTGTACGACCAGCACCGCACCGGTGAGCCGTGGGACCGGCCGACCGGCGGCGGGGTCGGCCGGATCGCCGACTACAAGGAGGGCTTCGACCAGTACGTCGCCCACCTGCTGTCGGTCCTGCCGAACCGGCTCGACGGGCTCAAGATCGTCCTGGATGAGGCGCACGGTGCCGCGTCCGGTGTGTCGCCCGCCGCGTTCCAGCAGGCCGGGGCCGAGGTCATCACCATCGGCGCCACCCCGGACGGGCTCAACATCAACGACGGCTGCGGCTCCACCCACCTGGAGATGCTGAAGGCCGCCGTCGTCGAGCACGGCGCGGACCTCGGCATCGCCCACGACGGCGACGCCGACCGCTGCCTGGCGGTGGACCACACCGGTGCCGAGGTCGACGGCGACCAGATCCTGGCCGTGCTGGCGCTGGCCATGCGCGAGGCGGGCACGCTGCGCGGGGACACCGTCGTCGCGACCGTCATGTCGAACCTCGGCTTCAAGCTCGCCATGGAGCGCGAGGGCCTCCAGCTCGTCCAGACGGCGGTCGGCGACCGTTACGTACTGGAGTCGATGAAGGAGCACGGGTACGCGCTCGGCGGTGAGCAGTCCGGGCACGTCATCGTCCTGGACCACGCCACCACCGGCGACGGCACCCTGACCGGTCTGCTGCTGGCCGCGCGCGTGGCGGCGACCGGGCGGACGCTGGCCGAGCTGGCCGGGGTCATGGAGCGGCTGCCGCAGGTGCTGATCAACGTCAAGGACGTCGACAAGACGCGCGTGAAGACCTCCCCCGAGCTGGGCACCGCCGTCGCGGACGCCGAGCGCCGCCTGGGCACCACCGGCCGCGTCCTGCTGCGCCCCTCGGGCACCGAGCCGCTGGTCCGCGTCATGGTCGAGGCCGCCGACATCGAGCAGGCCCGCTCGGTCGCCGGGGAACTCGCGGACGTGGTGAAGTCCGCGCTGGGCTGACCACTGATGTGAAAGGGGCGCCCCACCGGTTACCGGTGGGGCGCCCCTTTCTGCGCACGGGCTCTCTTCCAGAACGTGTCGGGGGCGGGCGTCAGAGCTTGCGGAGGGAGAGGCGCTGGACCTTGTGGTCCGGGCCCTTGCGTACGACGAGGGTGGCACGCCCCCGCGTCGGCGCCACGTTCTCCAGCAGGTTCACCTTGTTGACGGTCCGCCACATGGTACGGGCGTAGTCCAGCGCCTCTTCCTCGCTGACCTGGGTGTACTTCTGGAAGTACGAGGAGGGGTTCTGGAACGCGGTCGCGCGCAGCTTGCGGAAACGATTCAGGTACCAGGCCTCGATGTCCTCGGGGCGCGCGTCGACGTACACCGAGAAGTCGAAGTAGTCGGCGAGGCCGACGCGGGTGCGGCCGTCCTTGCCGGGCAGGGCGGGCTGGAGGACGTTGAGGCCCTCGACGATCAGGATGTCGGGGCGCCGGACCGTGAGGCGCTCGCCGGGGACGATGTCGTAGATCAGGTGTGAGTAGACGGGGGCGGTGACCTCGTCCTTGCCCGCCTTGATGTCGGCGACGAACCGGGTCAGGGCGCGCCGGTCGTACGACTCGGGGAAGCCCTTCCTGGACATCAGGCCGCGCTCCTGGAGCTCCTTCATGGGCAGGAGGAACCCGTCGGTGGTGACCCGCTCCACGCGCGGGTGCTCGGGCCAGCGGGCGAGCAGTGCCTGGAGGAGCCGGGCGACGGTGGACTTGCCGACGGCGACGGAGCCGGCGACCCCTATGACGAACGGGGTGCCGCGCTGGGCGCTCTTCTCGCCGAGGAACGTGTTGAGGGCGCCGCGCAGATTGGCGGTGGCGCCGACGTACAGGTTGAGGAGGCGGGAGAGCGGGAGGTAGATGTCGCGGACCTCGTCGAGGTCGATGACGTCGCCGAGACCGCGCACCTGCTCGACCTCCTCGGCGGTGAGGGGCAGCGGCGTCTTGTCGCGCAGCGCGCTCCACTCCTCGCGGGTGAGGTCGACGTACGGAGTGGCCTCCGCACGGCGGTGGGCGGCGGCGCTGCGTGGCGGCGAAGTGATCACACGGCCATTGTCGTGCTTGCGGGGGTGTTGTGGGTCGTGTGCTCGGTCACCCTCGGCCGTCCTCGCGGCGACTGGAATGTCAGTGGCGTGCGTCACAGTTGTGGGGAAGGTGGGCGTCGAGGCCCGGCGTCCGTGTGGTACGACCCGAGCCGAGGGGAACAGTCCCATGACGTATGCGATCCAGGCGGAAGGCCTGGCCAAACGGTTCAAGGAGACCCGGGCGCTGGACGGGGTGGACCTGGCCGCCCGCACCGGGACGGTCCTGGGGCTGCTGGGGCCCAACGGGGCGGGGAAGACCACGGCCGTACGGATCTTCGCCACGCTGCTGGAGCCCGACGCCGGCCGGGCGCTGGTGGCCGGGCACGACGTGGTGCGGGAGGCGGGGCGGGTGCGCTCGCTCGTGGGTCTGACAGGGCAGTACGCGGCGGTCGACGAGAACCTGACGGGCACGGAGAACCTGCTGCTGATCGGGCGGCTGCTGGGGATACCGAGGCGGGAGGCGAGGGCGCGGGCCGCGGAGCTGCTGGACCGGTTCGGGCTGGCCGACGCGGCGGGGCGCGCGGTGAAGACGTACTCGGGCGGTATGCGCCGGAGGCTGGACCTGGCGGCGAGCCTGGTGGGGCGGCCGCGGATCCTGTTCCTCGACGAGCCGACCACGGGCCTGGACCCGCGCAGCCGCGGCGAGCTGTGGGACATGCTGCGCGGCCTGGTCGCCGAGGGGGTGACGGCCCTGCTGACGACGCAGTATCTGAACGAGGCGGACATGCTCGCCGACAACATCGTGGTGATCGACAAGGGCCGGGTCATCGCGGAGGGTACGCCCGACGAGCTGAAGTCCCAGGTGGGCGGCCAGGTGCTCCAGGTCCGGCCGGTGCGGGCGCACGACCTGGCGGGCGCCCACGCGCTGGTGGCGGAGGCGGCCGGCCGGCAGACCAAGATCGAGGGGGACGTGATCACGGCACCGGTGAACGGTCCGGAGCTGATGCCCGCCGTCGTACGGCGGCTGGACGGGGCGGGGATCGCGGTAGGTGAGCTGACGCTGCGCCGCTCGTCGCTGGACGAGGTCTTCCTGGCCCTGACCGGGCACCGGGCGGAGGCGGGGACCGGCGCCGCGGAGGTGGAACCCGATGACAGCGACATCGAGAAGGTGGTGAGTTCGGCATGACCGCCACGACGATCGGCGCGCCCCTGACCGCGAGCGGCCGGGTGCGGCCGGGCGCCGGCCTGCGGCAGACCGCCACGATGGCGTGGCGGAGTCTGGTGGCCGTCAAGCACAACCCGCTGGAGCTCGTCGACTACAGCATCACGCCGATCATGTTCGTGTTCCTCTTCACGTATGTGATGGGCGGGCAGATGGCCGGATCGCCGGACGCGTACCTGAAGTACGCGCTGCCCGGGATCATCGTCCAGAACACGCTGTTCATGACCATCTACACGGCGATGGCCCTCAACACCGACCTGACGAAAGGGGTGTTCGACCGGCTGCGGAGCCTGCCGATAGCCCGGTCGGCGCCGCTGATCGGCCGGATCACCGCCGACCTGGCCAAGCACCTGTGGGCGATGCTGCTGATGATGGGCCTCGGCGTGGCGCTCGGCTTCCGCATCACCGGTGGCCTGGGCGGGTTCCTGGCGGGCGCCCTGCTGCTCGTAATCTTCGCGGCTGCCGTGTCGTGGTGCGCGGTGCTCGTCGGGATGCTGGCGGGTGACGCGGAGAAGGTGCAGGCCTTCGGCTTCACGCTGATCTTCCCGATCACCTTCACCTCCAGTGCGTTCGTCGTGGTCGACACGATGCCCGGCTGGCTCCAGGCCTGGGTGCACGTCAACCCGGTGACGCACCTGTCGGACGCGTTCCGCGGTCTGCTGCTGGGCGGCGAGGTGGGGCGGCCGCTGCTGTGGTCGCTGATATGGGCGGCGGGCATAGCCGTCGTCTTCTACCCGCTGGCCATGCGGGCGTACCGCGCGAAGGCCTGACCCGGTCTGCGGCGGGCGTAGCCGGTCGTACTCGGTCCTGCTCGGGTCCTGCTCGGTCCTGCTCGGACGGCCTTGCGGACCTGAGGGGGCGGGCGGCTTTAGGCTCGTCGGCATGTGCGGAATCGTGGGGTACGTCGGCGGGCAGTCGGCGCTTGATGTGGTGATCGCGGGCCTCAAGCGGCTCGAGTACCGGGGCTACGACTCGGCCGGTGTCGCGGTGCTCGCCGACGGCTCGATGGCCGCGGCGAAGAAGGCGGGCAAGCTCGTCAACCTGGAGAAGGAGCTGGTCAGCCGGCCCCTGCCGACCGGGAACGCGGGGATCGGGCACACCCGGTGGGCGACGCACGGCGGGCCGACCGACGCCAACGCGCACCCGCACCTCGACAACGCCGGGCGGGTCGCCGTCGTCCACAACGGCATCATCGAGAACTTCGCGCCGCTGCGCGCCGAACTGGCCGAGCGGGGGCACACCCTGGAGTCCGAGACGGACACCGAGGTCGTCTCGCACCTGCTGGCCGAGTCGTTCTCGTCGTCCGGCGACCTGGCGGAGGCGATGCGGCTGGTGTGCCGGCGGCTGGAGGGCGCCTTCACCCTCGTCGCCGTGCACGCCGACCAGCCGGACGTGGTCGTCGGCGCGCGGCGCAACTCGCCGCTGGTGGTGGGGGTCGGGCAGGGCGAGGCGTTCCTCGCCTCGGACGTGGCCGCGTTCATCGCCCACACCCGGTCCGCGATCGAGCTGGGGCAGGACCAGGTGGTGGAGCTGCGCCGGGACGGGGTGACGGTCACCGACTTCGACGGGGCGCCCGCCGACGTACGCGCGTACCACGTGGACTGGGACGCCTCCGCGGCCGAGAAGGGGGGTTACGACTACTTCATGCTCAAGGAGATCGCCGAGCAGCCGAAGGCGGTCGCCGACACGCTCCTGGGCCGTATCGACGCGAGCGGTGCGCTGCGGCTGGACGAGCTGCGGATCGCCGACGAGGTGCTGCGCGAGGCGCACAAGGTGGTCGTGGTGGCGTGCGGGACGGCGTTCCACGCCGGGCTGATCGCCAAGTACGCCATCGAGCACTGGACCCGCATCCCGTGCGAGGTGGAGCTGGCCAGCGAGTTCCGCTACCGGGACCCGATCCTGGACCACCGGACGCTGGTGATCGCGATCTCGCAGTCCGGCGAGACGATGGACACCCTGATGGCGCTGCGGCACGCCCGGGCGCAGGGTGCGCGGGTGCTGGCGATCTGCAACACCAACGGCTCGACGATCCCGCGCGAGTCGGACGGCGTGCTGTACACGCACGCCGGCCCGGAGGTGGCGGTGGCGTCCACCAAGGCGTTCCTGACGCAGCTCGTGGCCGTGTACCTGCTGGCGCTGTACCTGGGGCAGTTGCGGGGGACGAAGTGGGGCGACGAGATCCGGGCGGTCGTCAAGGACCTGGCGCGGATCGCGGACGACGTCGACCGGGTCCTGGAGACCATGGAGCCGGTGCGGGAGCTGGCGCGGTCGCTGGCGGACAAGAACACGGTGCTGTTCCTGGGGCGGCACGTGGGCTATCCGGTGGCGCTGGAGGGCGCGTTGAAGCTCAAGGAGCTCGCGTACATGCACGCGGAGGGTTTCGCGGCCGGCGAGTTGAAGCACGGACCGATCGCGCTGATCGAGGAGGACCTGCCGGTCGTGGTCGTGGTGCCGTCCCCGCGCGGCCGGTCGGTGCTGCACGACAAGATCGTGTCGAACATCCAGGAGATCCGGGCGCGCGGCGCCCGCACGATCGTGATCGCGGAGGAGGGGGACGAGGCGGTGACGCCCTACGCGGACCATTTGATCCGTATCCCGGTGACGCCGGTGCTGTTGCAGCCGATGGTGTCGACGGTGCCGTTGCAGGTCTTCGCCTGCGAGCTGGCGACGGTACGCGGCAACGAGGTGGACCAGCCGCGCAACCTGGCGAAGTCGGTCACGGTCGAATGATCATCGGGGTGGGGATCGACGTGGCGGAGATCGACCGGTTCGCGGCGGCGATGGAGCGTACGCCGCACATGGCGCAGCGGCTGTTCCTGGAGCGGGAGTTGCTCCTGCCGAGCGGGGAGCGGCGCGGTATCGCCTCGCTCGCGGCGCGGTTCGCGGCGAAGGAGGCGATCGCGAAGGCGCTCGGCGCGCCGGCCGGGCTGCACTGGACGGACGCGGAGGTGTACGTCGAGGACAGTGGGCAGCCCCGGCTGCGGGTGCGCGGCACGGTCGCGGCGCGCGCCGCCGAGCTGGGCGTACGGCACTGGCACGTATCGCTCAGCCATGACGCGGGGGTGGCGTCGGCCGTGGTGATCGCGGAGGGTTGAGCCCATGCGTACCGCTTACCGCGTGGAGACCGTACGGGCCGCCGAGGCCGCGTTGATGGCGACGCTGCCGGAGGGCGCGCTGATGCAGCGGGCGGCGGCGGGGCTGGCCGCCGCGTGCGCCGGGCTGCTCGGCCGGGTGTACGGCGCCCGGGTGGTGCTGCTCGTGGGCAGCGGCGACAACGGGGGCGACGCGCTGTACGCGGGCGCCCGGCTGGCGCGCCGGGGCGCGCGCGTGTCGGCGGTGCTGCTGGGCTCGCGCGCCCACGAGGGCGGGCTGGGCGCGCTGACGGGGGCCGGAGGCCGGGTGGCCGAGGACGCCCTCCGAGTGCTGGAGCGGGCCGACCTGGTCCTGGACGGCATCACCGGGATCGGCGGGCGCGGCGGGCTGCGGCCGGAGGCCGTGGACGTGGTCCGGGCGGCGCGGGACTCGGCGGCCGTCGTGGTGGCCGTCGACCTGCCGAGCGGCGTGGACGCCGACACGGGGGAGGTGCACGGGGAGGCGGTGCGGGCGGACGCGACGGTGACGTTCGGGGCGTACAAGCCGGGGCTGCTGATCGACCCGGCGCGGGAGCACGCCGGGGCGCTGCGGCTCGTGGACATCGGCCTCGCCCTCCCTTCGGCGCCGGACGTCGAGGCCCTCCAGCACCTGGACGTGGCGCGGCTGTTGCCGGTCCCGGCGGGGGAGAGCGACAAGTACCGGCGCGGCGTGGTCGGTGTCGTCGCCGGCTCGGCGCGCTACCCGGGCGCGGCCGTCCTCGCGGTGTCGGGCGCGCTGCGGGGCGGCGCCGGGGCGGTGCGGTACGTCGGGCCGGCCGGCGACGCGGTGCTCGCGCGCCACCCGGAGACGCTGGTGCACGCGGGGCCTCCCGGGAAGGCGGGGCGCGTCCAGGCGTGGGTGATCGGGCCGGGCCTGGGCGACACGCCGGGCGCGGACGACGTCCTCGGCTCGGACGTCCCCGTCCTGGTGGACGCCGACGGACTGCGCAACCTCGACCCCGCGGCGGTGCGCTCCCGCCCGGCGCCCACGGTCCTCACCCCGCACGCGGGCGAGGCGGCGGCCCTCCTGGGCACCGCCCGGGAGGACGTGGAGTCGCGGCGCCTGGAGGCGGTCCGGGAACTGGCGGGACGCTACGGGGCGACGGTGCTGCTCAAAGGCTCGACGACCCTCGTCGCCTCGGCCGACGGCCCGGTACGCGTCAACCCCACGGGCACGCCCTGGCTCGCCACCGCCGGCAGCGGCGACGTCCTGTCGGGCCTCGCGGGCTCCCTGCTGGCCGCCGGCCTCGCCGCGCGCGACGCCGCGTCGGTCGCCGCCTACCTCCACGGCCTGGCGGCCCGCCGCGCCGCCCGCGACGCCCCCATCGCGGCGTACGACGTGGCAGAGGCGCTCCCGGGGGCGTGGCGGGACGTGCGGGGCTGAGGGCCGCTCCGGAAGCCGGGGGCCCGCACCGGGGCGCTCCCCAGGCGCTGTCCCGCCCCGCCCTCCCGGCCGGAAGCCGGGCTCCCGGGACCTGAAGTACGGGGCCTTCCGGGGGCGTGGGCGGGGACACAGGGGAGGTGGGGCGTGCACCTGAGAGACTGGGCGCGATGAGTGAGACACCGCAGACCCTTCGCGCCCGCGCCGAGATCGATCTCGGGGCGTTGCGCGCCAATGTGCGTACCCTGCGGGGGCGCGTGGGGACGGACGTTCAGGTCATGGGCGTCGTGAAGGCCGACGCGTACGGGCACGGGGCCGTGCCCTGTGCGCGGGCGGCGCTGGAGGCCGGGGCCACCTGGCTCGGCACCGCCACGCCGCACGAGGCGCTCGCGCTGCGGGCCGCCGGAATCGACGCGCCCGTCCTGTGCTGGCTGTGGACGCCCGGGGACCCCTGGGACGACGGCATCCGGGCCGGCCTGGACATGACCGTGAGCGGCATGTGGGCCCTGGACGAGGTCAAGGAGGCCGCGCGCCGGACCGCACAGCCGGCGCGCGTCCAGCTCAAGGCCGACACCGGGCTCGGCCGCAACGGCTGCCAGCCCGCCGACTGGCCCCGGCTCGTCGGCGAGGCCCTGGCGGCCCAGGCCGAGGGCCTGCTGAAGGTCACCGGCATCTGGTCGCACTTCGCGTGCGCGGACGAGCCCGGTCACCCCTCCATCGGCGCCCAGCTGGAGACGTTCCACGAGATGCTGACGTACGCCGAGAAGGCGGGCGTCGAGCCCGAGGTGCGGCACATGGCCAACTCCCCGGCCACGCTCACCCTCCCCGAGACGTACTTCGACCTCGTACGGCCCGGCATCGCGATGTACGGCGTCTCGCCCGGCCCGGAGCTCGGGACCGCGGCCGACTTCGGGCTGCGGCCCGTCATGCGGCTGGTGGGGAGCGTCGCGCTCGTCAAGGACGTACCGCCCGGCCACGGCGTCAGTTACGGGCACCACTACGTCACCGAGCGCGCCACCACCCTCGGCCTCGTCCCCCTCGGGTACGCCGACGGCATCCCGCGCCACGCGTCCGGACGCGGCCCGGTGCTGGTCGGCGGCAAGGTGCGGACGGTGGCCGGGCGGGTCGCGATGGACCAGTTCGTCGTCGACCTCCAGGGGGACGCCGTCGAGCCCGGTGCACAAGCCGTGCTGTTCGGGGCAGGTGATGACGGTGAGCCGACCGCCGAGGACTGGGCACGCGCCGCGGACACGATCGCGTACGAGATCGTGACGCGCATCGGTTCGCGGGTACCACGCGTCTACCTGAACGAGTAGCGGGAGCCTTAAGGAGCAGCCGTAGTGAGTGAGACCAGTTCGGTGGACGCGGCGGAAGCGATTTCCGCGGCGGCCGGCGCGGCCGGCAATTGGCGCCGCGCCGGTGTCGCCGGGGCCGCGATAGGAGTGATCGCGGCGGGCGCGGCGGCCGGTGTCGCCCTCGAACGGCTCACCGTCGGGCGCGGCATGCGCCGCAAGGCGCGCCTCGCGCTGGACGCCGCCGGTCCGTACGGCTCGCTGCGCGGCACCCCGGGCCGGGCCGAGGCCGACGACGGCACCGAGCTGTACTACGAGGTCGACGAGGTGGAGGCGGAGTCCGGCGCGCCGCGCCGCCGCCGGCTCTTCGGGCGCCGGGAGCCCGCCCCCGTCACGGTCGTCTTCAGCCACGGCTACTGCCTCAACCAGGACTCCTGGCACTTCCAGCGTGCCGCCCTGCGCGGGCTGGTCCGCACGGTCCACTGGGACCAGCGCAGCCACGGCCGTTCCGGGCGGGGCGCCGCCCAGCGCGGGCCCGACCGGGTGCCGGTCTCCATCGACCAGCTCGGCCGCGACCTGAAGGCGGTCATCGACGCGGCCGCCCCCGAGGGGCCGCTGGTACTGGTGGGGCACTCGATGGGCGGCATGACGGTGATGGCGCTGGCCGAGCAGTACCCGGAGCTGATCCGCGAGCGGGTCGTCGGCGTCGCCTTCGTCGGTACGTCGTGCGGCAACCTCGGCGAGGTCAACTACGGGCTGCCGGTCGCGGGCGTGAACGCCGTACGCCGGGTGCTGCCGGGTGTGCTGCGGGCGCTGGGCTCGCAGGCGGAGCTGGTGGAACGGGGCCGCCGGGCGACGGCGGATCTGTTCGCGGGGCTCATCAAGCGCTATTCGTTCTCGTCGAGGGACGTGGACCCGGCGGTCGCCCGGTTCGCCGAGCGGATGATCGAGGGGACACCCATCGACGTGGTCGCCGAGTTCTACCCGGCGTTCACCGAGCACGACAAGGCGGAGGCGCTGAGCATCTTCGCCGAGGTGCCGGTGCTGGCGCTCGCCGGCGACCAGGACCTGGTCACGCCCAGCTCCCACACGGAGGCGATCGCGGACCTGCTGCCGGACGCCGAGCTGGTCATAGTGCCCGACGGCGGGCACCTGGTGATGCTGGAGCACCCGGAGGCGGTCACCGACCGGCTCGCGGACCTGCTGGTACGGGTGGGCGCGGTACCGTCAGCGACTAACGTTGGCACGTATGGAAGCACCGCACAGCCCGGCGGCTGAGCCCGCCGGCCCCGTCGCCCGATTCACCCTCCACGCACCTGAGCAGACGCAGGAGCTGGGCCGCACGCTCGCCAAACTGCTGCGCCCCGGTGACCTCGTCATGCTCACCGGCGAGCTCGGCGCCGGCAAGACGACGCTGACGCGCGGGCTCGGCGAAGGCCTGGGGGTGCGCGGCGCGGTGACGTCCCCGACGTTCGTCATCGCACGCGTCCACCCGTCGCTGGTGGGCGGCCCCGCGCTCGTCCACGTCGACGCCTACCGCCTGGGCGGCGGACTCGACGAGATGGAGGACCTCGACCTCGACGTGTCGCTGCCCGAGTCGGTGGTGGTCGTGGAGTGGGGCGAGGGCAAGGTGGAGGACCTCACGGAGGACCGGCTGCACGTCGTCATCCACCGGGTCGTCGGGTCCACGGACGACGAGCGGCGGGTCGTGACGCTGACGGGGTACGGGGCGCGCTGGGCGGGCGTGGACCTGGCGCTGGGGTGACCGGTCGCCGACCGCGCGCCGTACTTTCCGACAAGACGTCGGCATAATGTTGCGCCGTACCTCCGAGGCGTGGTCACATGGATACCAGGACCTGGTTAGGTCTACCTAACCACGCCTGCCCCCGGAGCCCGAGGAGGCGACCATGCCGACGTCGAAGCAGCAGGATGTGTCGATGCGCGATCTGCTGGCCTCGTGCGCGGCGGCCAGCGCCGTCTCCACACCACCCCGGACCGATGCCGACCCCGAGGACGCGGCCACCGCGGACGACGCCTGGGACGTCACCGACGTCACCGACGCCCCCGAGCCCCGCGAGGCCGCCCCGGAGCGGCGCCGCGCGGCGTAGGGGGCGCATCGGTACGCCGACCGCGCACTGGGCAAGCCGCGTGCGCCCCGGCCGGGGCGTGCCGCACCGCGCGGGTCGCTCGCGCCGCCACGGGGACCGCCCCGCGCGCCCGGCGGCGCACACGACGGCGCCGCACCGGGCTGCGTGCCCGCCCGGTGCCGTGTGACCGGCTGCGCACCGCACGCGCCTGCGTGCACCAGGGCCGCGTGGCGCCCAGGACCAGGTGCCGCGTACGTGGCCGGGCTGTGCGTCCGCCCGAGCCGGCCCACGGCCGCGTACCGCGTACCGCGTACGGTGCGCGTACCGTACACGCCTGCGTGCCCCAAGGCCGCGTGGCGCCAGGGCCACGTGCCGCGTCCGGTCGCCGTACCGCCTGAGGGACCCGCGTACGTGGCCGGGCTGTGCGCCGGCCGGGGTGGTGTGAGTCCGAGCCGGCCCAGGGCCGCGTACCGCGCAAGGCCGCGTGCAGGTGGGGCCGGGGCGGCGCGCCGCGTCGGGCCGTGTGGGGCGGGTGGTCAGGGGACGACGACGACCTTGGAGTTGACCGTCGCGAACGTCCACATCGCGTTTCCGTCCGCCCGCTTCATGCGGATCCCGCCCGTCCGGCGCGTCGGGTCCGGGCTGGCCATCGAGCCGTCGACCGCCGCGCTGAAGCCGATCGTCACGCCGTCGACGCTCGTGAACCGCACGACGTGCTCGATCTGGACGCCGTCCGATCCCGGCACGGTGCCGGAGCGGGACGTCACGGCGTACGTGCCCGGGGCCGGGTTGACCGTGCTCGGCATCACCGGGAACGTCCGCGTCACCGTGTCCTTCTCGCCCACCAGCCACACCCGCCGCTCGCCGAGCGAGTACACCACCCGTACACCCGTGCCCGACTGCTTCGGCAGTGCGAGCGCGGGGTCGGCCGGCTGCTTGGGCACGCCGCCCGGCGCCGGGGCCGACGGCGAGGCGGCCGGGGCGGGAGACGTCTCCGACAGGTCGGCGGGGACGTTGGCCGACGCCTGGTAGGCGAGGAAGGCGACCGCGGCCATGGCCGCCGCGGTGAGCCCGGCCACGAATCCCGAGCTGCTCCTTGCCACGCTGCTGCCCACCTCTCCCACGTACGTATGCGGTGTGACCGTAGCAGGAACGCGCGCGTGGACCGGGGCGCCGTGCCCGCCGCCACGGAGCCGTAGGCTGTTTGCGTGCTCTTGCTCGCCATGGATACCGCCACACCCGCCGTCACCGTCGCCCTCCATGACGGGGACTCCGTCCTCGCCGGGTCCACCCAGGTGGACGCCCGCCGCCACGGGGAGCTGCTGCTGCCCGCCGTCCACCGGGTCTTCCGCGAAGCCGGGCTGAAGCTCGACGCCGTGACCGGCATCGTCGTGGGCGTCGGGCCCGGCCCGTACACCGGTCTCAGGGTCGGGCTGGTGACCGCGGCCACCTTCGCGTCGGCGCTCGGCGGCGTACCGGTGCACGGCCTGTGCACCCTCGACGGACTCGCGTACGCCTCCGGGATCGACGAACCGTTCGTCGTGGCGTCGGACGCGCGCCGCAAGGAGGTCTACTGGGCGCGGTACGACAACTGCCGTACGCGCGCGACCGACCCCGCCGTCGACCGGCCCGCCGACATCGCCCAGCAGGTCGCCGGCCTCCCGGCGGTCGGCGCCGGCGCGCGGCTGTACGGCGAGGTGTTCCCGGACGCCCGCGACCCCGAGCACCAGTCGGCGGCCGCGCTCGCCGCGCTGGCGGCCGAGCGGCTGAAGGCGGGCGAGGGGTTCCTCGAACCGCGGCCGCTGTACCTGCGCCGCCCCGACGCCCAGGTGCCGAAGAACTACAAGGTGGTCACCCCGAAGTGACCGACGTGACCGACGTGACCGCGGTGCTTCGTGAGATGCGCTGGTGGGACATCGCGCCGGTGCTGGAGCTGGAACGGGAGCTGTTCCCCGACGACGCCTGGTCGGAGGGCATGTTCTGGTCCGAGCTCGCCCACGCGCGCGGCCCGCACGCCACTCGCCGCTACGTCGTCGCCGAGGCCCCGGACGGCCGGATCACCGGGTACGCGGGGCTGGCGGCGGCCGGCGGACTCGGCGACGTACAGACCATCGCCGTCGCCCGCGACCAGTGGGGCACCGGGCTCGGCGCCCGGCTGCTCACGGACCTGCTCCAGCACGCCACCGCCTTCGAGTGCGACGAGGTCCTGCTCGAGGTGCGCGTGGACAACACCCGCGCCCAGAAGCTGTACGAGCGCTTCGGCTTCGAGCCGATCGGCTTCCGCCGCGGCTACTACCAGCCGGGCAACATCGACGCGCTCGTCATGCGCCTGAACGTACACAACGTACAAGGAACTGAGAGTCATGGCTGACGAACCCCTCGTCCTCGGCATCGAGACCTCCTGCGACGAGACCGGCGTCGGCATCGTCCGGGGCACGACCCTGCTCGCGGACGCCGTCGCGTCGAGCGTGGACACGCATGCCCGGTACGGCGGCGTCGTGCCCGAGATCGCCTCCCGCGCGCACCTGGAGGCGATGGTCCCGACCATCGAACGCGCCCTGAAGCAGGCCGGCGTCTCCGCCCGCGACCTCGACGGCATCGCCGTCACCGCCGGCCCGGGCCTCGCGGGCGCGCTGCTCGTCGGCGTCTCGGCGGCGAAGGCGTACGCGTACGCGCTGAACAAGCCGCTGTACGGCGTGAACCACCTCGCCTCCCACATCTGCGTCGACCAGCTGGAGCACGGGCCGCTGCCCGAGCCGACGATGGCGCTGCTGGTGTCCGGCGGCCACTCGTCGCTGCTGCTCGCGCCGGACATCACCTCCGACGTACGGCCGATGGGCGCGACGATCGACGACGCGGCGGGCGAGGCGTTCGACAAGATCGCCCGCGTGCTGGACCTGGGGTTCCCCGGCGGGCCGGTGATCGACCGGCTGGCGAAGGAGGGGAACCCGGACGCGATCGCGTTCCCGCGCGGGCTGAGCGGACCACGGGACCCGGCGTACGACTTCTCCTTCTCCGGGCTGAAGACCTCGGTCGCCCGCTGGATCGAGGCCAAGCGCGCGGCGGGCGAGGAGGTTCCGGTACGGGACGTGGCGGCGTCGTTCCAGGAGGCGGTCGTCGACGTCCTGACCCGCAAGGCCGTACGGGCCTGCAAGGACCAGGGCGTGGACCACCTGATGATCGGCGGCGGCGTGGCCGCCAACTCGCGGCTGCGGGCGCTGGCGGAGGAGCGGTGCGAGCGCGCCGGCATCCGGCTGCGTGTGCCGCGCCCCGGGCTGTGCACGGACAACGGCGCGATGGTCGCGGCGCTCGGGGCGGAGATGGTGGCCCGCAACCGGCCGGCCTCGGACCTGGAGCTGTCGGCGGACTCGTCCCTCCCGGTCACCGACCCGCACGTGCCGGGCAACCACGACCACGACCACGACCACGTGCACGAGGTCAGCAAGGACAACCTCTACTCATGACGGTGGTCACCCTGATGTGGGAGGCCCGCGCGGCGGACGGCCGGGGCGGCGAGCTGCTGGCCTGGGCCCGTGCCCAGGAGCTGGCCACGGCGCCGGTGCGCCGTGAGACCTTCACGGCCCCCGGCGACCGGGTCCTGGTCCTGACCTGGTGGAACGCCCCCCTGGACGCGGACCTTCCCGAACTGCCCGAACCCTCCCCGGAGCTGGTGACCCGCCCCGTGCACCGCTGGCGTTTCGAGTCGCACGGGACGTGAGAGACGTGAGCGGCCCGCCTCAGGCCGGCCGGGTGCGGTGGTGCTCGGCCATGTGCGCCTGGCCGAGTTCGACGACGATCTCCAGGGTGGCCGTGGTGGCGGCGGGGGCGTACGCGCGGAAGGCGGTGGCGAAGGCCGCCGACCGCGCGCACAGCGCGAGGGCCTGCACGGCCTGGGTGACGATCGGCACCAGCTCGCGGTCGCACCACGGGTGTTCGCCGTCGATGCGTTCCCGGAAGGCGCTGTCGAACGAGGCGTGCTCGTCGAGGTAGGCCCACAGGTCCAGGTCCCGCAGCAGCGGGAACCTGGCCTCCGCCTCCCACCCGGCCAGGGGCACCGCGTCGTAGTCCGGCTCGCCCTCGCGGTCGGCGAGGCGCAGCAGCAGGGCCAGCTCCGTCATGAACTCGGGTACGGTCCTGTCGCCGGCGGCGGCGGTCCACACGGCGCGGGCGGCCGGCGGACAGCTGTCGAAGAAGGCGTCGGTGAACGTCACCGCCATGTAGTCGAGTTGCGAGGCGAGCGGCTGCAAGGGGTGGCGCCAGTGCGGGTCCCAGTGCTCGGTCAGCAGGATCCGGTTGAGTCGCAGCACCTCCCACTCCAGGGCGTCGCCGGGGCCGGCGGCCAGACCGACCAGCTGGAAGAGCGGGCCGCTGGTGAATATCCCCTCGGGGTGCAGTGCCATCGTCGTGACCGCCCTACCGCACGGGCCGGCCGAGCAGCATCGTCGGCGCCCCCGCCACCCGGGTCAGGAACACCGTGGCCGCGTTCGGGCCCTTGGGCTTGAGCTTGCGGCGCAGTTCCTCCGGCTCGACCGCCGAGCCGCGCTTCTTCACCGTCAGGGTGCCGACTTCCCGTTCGCGCAGCAGGGCTTTGAGCTTCTTGAGGCTGAAGGGCAGCTCGTCGGTGATCTCGTACGCGGTGGCGTACGGCGTGGGGCGCGGCTCGTCCGCCGTGATGTACGCGATCGTCTCGTCGACCAGGCCGCCGCCGATCTCCTCGGCGACCTCCGCGACCAGGTGCGCGCGGATGACGGCGCCGTCCGGCTCGTACAGGAAGCGGCCGACGGGGCGGACGGGCGGGTTGGGCAGGCCCCGGCCGGTGAGGGTGTGCGGGCCGGGCAGGAGGGTGGCGGTGATCGTGCCGGGGCGGGTGCCGAACCACAGCACCGCCTCCTTCACGTCGCCGCCGTCGGAGACCCACTCCGCCTCGGCCTCCGGCGGGATCGTCTCGTGGGGGATGCCGGGGGCGATCTTCAGCGCGGCGTGCGGGGCCTTGCGGGCCGCGTCGATCGCCCAGGAGAGGGGCGGGGAGTACGCCTCCGGGTCGAACACGCGCCCCCGGCCGCCGCGCCGTGCCGGGTCGACGAAGACCGCGTCGTACGGGGAGGTGTCGACCTCCGTCACGTCCGTGCAGCGCACCTCGATCAGGTCCGCCAGGCCCAGCGCGGCGGCGTTCGCGCGGGCGGCCTCGGCCGTCAGCGGGTCGCGGTCGACGGCGAGGACCCGGATGCCGGCGCGGGCGAGCGCGATCGCGTCGCCGCCGATCCCGCCGCACAGGTCGGCGACGCTGCGTACGCCGAGGCGGGCGAAGGCGGCGGCGCGGTGCTCGGCGACCGGCCTGCGGGTGGACTGTTCGACGCCGCCGGGCGTGAAGTACATCCGGTGCGCGTCCTGCTCGCCGAACTTCGCCACCGCCCGCTGCCGCAGCCGGGCCTGTGCGATCGCCGCCGTGACCAGGTCGGCGGGGTGCTCGCGGCGCAGCCGGGAGGCGACCGCCAGCTCCTGGGAGGGGGTGTAGTCGCGCAGGGCGGTGAGCAGGGCCTGGCCCTCGTCGGTGAGGAGCGCGGAGAAGGCGGCGAGATCGGTCACCCGGCCCATTGTGGGCCAGGCGGGGGATGGTGCGCGTCAGGCGGCGGTGTCGGCCGGTGGTCGGGGCGGCGCGCTGACAGGATGCGGCGCCATGCAGCTAGTACGACAAAAAGGTCAAACGGTAAGCAAGCGGGCTCGGGTTCTGCTCGCCGCCCTGGTCGTCGCGGCGCTCGGTTCCGCATGCGCGGCGGGAACCGGCACAGGAGGCGTGGGAGCGGGGCCGGGGGCGGGTCCCGCGGCGGGTGGCGGCACCGTCGAGCCCGCCGCCGGCCAGCAGCCCCAGCAGCCCCCCGACGCGGCCGGCGCCCTCACCGCGTACGTGGAGAAGACCAAACGCGCCCGGGCCGCCCGCGCCCTCGCCGCCAGGAAGTGGGGCCTCAGGGCCGCCCCCCTGGCGGCGCCCCCGCCCCCGGCGGCGGCCGACAAGCCGCACCTCACCTTCCGCAAGGGCTTCGGGGTCGGCGACCCCACCCTCCCGCCCGTCTTCACCACCGTCCCGACCACCGAACGCATCGTGTTCCTGACGATCGACGACGGCGCGGAAAAGGACCCCGAGCTGCTGAGGATGATGGACGAACTGGACATCCCCTACAGCGCCTTCCTCAGCGACTACCTGGTCAAGGAGGACTACGGCTACTTCAAGCGGATGCAGGACAAGGGCGTGGCCCTGCACAACCACACCCTCAACCACCGCTACATGCCCGCCCTTTCGTACGCGGAGCAGAAGCGCGAGATCTGCGGGCAGCAGGACATCATCGAGAAGCGGTTCGGCAAGCGCCCGCCGCTCTTCCGCCCGCCCTACGGCAACTACAACGCCGACACCCTGCGCGCCGCGCGATCCTGCGGCGTCAGAGCCGTGCCCCTATGGGCGGCCGAGGCTTTTCCCGACCATATGGAGTGGCGCGAGTGGGACCGGGACCTGCATCCCGGTGACATCATCCTCACCCATTTCCGGGGCAGGGAGGACTGGAACGGCACCATGCCGGACATGATCCGGCAGGTGATGGACGTCGTCACGGCCAAGGGGTACGCGGTGGCCAGGCTGGAGGACTACGTGTGAGCCGCGTACGGGCCGCGTACGAGCCGCACGCGCGGGCCGCGTACGCGGAGATGATCGGCCCGGCGGCCGGACTCCAGGGGCCGGATGGCGCCACGACCGGGCGGTGAATTGGCACTCCGCTTGACCGAGTGCTAATCGCGGTCATAGTCTCGGCTCTGGCACTCCCCACCGGAGAGTGCCAACACAGCGACGGGCAGGTCCGGCACCCGCGACGACGGATCCACCTGGTCGCCACCTCAGACAGTTAACCCCGTGAGATCTCCGAAGGGGGAGGTCGGATCGTGACGACCACCAGCTCCAAGGTTGCCATCAAGCCGCTCGAGGACCGCATTGTGGTCCAGCCGCTCGACGCCGAGCAGACCACGGCCTCTGGCCTGGTCATCCCGGACACCGCCAAGGAGAAGCCCCAGGAGGGCGTCGTCCTGGCCGTGGGCCCGGGCCGCTTCGAGAACGGCGAGCGCCTGCCGCTCGACGTCAAGACCGGCGACATCGTGCTGTACAGCAAGTACGGCGGCACCGAGGTGAAGTACAGCGGCGAGGAGTACCTCGTCCTCTCGGCTCGCGACGTGCTCGCGATCGTCGAGAAGTAAGTCACCCGAGCAAGATTGCTTTTGAGCTGCGCCCCTGGCCCCCGCTGATGACACATTGCCGGGCGGCGAGGGGCGCGGTTCGTCAACCAGAGTTCCGAGAGGGCTGAATCGCTCCCATGGCGAAGATCCTGAAGTTCGACGAGGACGCCCGTCGCGCCCTTGAGCGCGGCGTCAACAAGCTTGCCGACACGGTCAAGGTGACGATCGGCCCCAAGGGCCGCAACGTCGTCATCGACAAGAAGTTCGGCGCCCCGACCATCACCAACGACGGTGTCACGATCGCCCGCGAGGTCGAGATCGAGGACCCGTACGAGAACCTCGGCGCCCAGCTGGTGAAGGAGGTGGCGACCAAGACCAACGACATCGCGGGTGACGGCACCACCACCGCCACCGTCCTGGCCCAGGCGCTGGTCCGCGAGGGTCTGCGCAACGTCGCCGCGGGCGCCTCCCCGGCCGCCCTGAAGAAGGGCATCGACGCCGCGGTCAAGGCCGTCTCCGACGAGCTGCTCGCCTCGGCCCGCCCGATCGACGACAAGGCCGACATCGCCGCCGTGGCCGCGCTCTCCGCGCAGGACCAGCAGGTCGGCGAGCTCATCGCCGAGGCGATGGACAAGGTCGGCAAGGACGGTGTCATCACCGTCGAGGAGTCCAACACCTTCGGCCTGGAGCTGGACTTCACCGAGGGCATGGCCTTCGACAAGGGCTACCTGTCCCCGTACATGGTCAGCGACCAGGAGCGTATGGAGGCCGTCCTCGACGACCCGTACATCCTGATCCACCAGGGCAAGATCTCCGCGATCACCGACCTGCTCCCGCTGCTGGAGAAGGTCATCCAGGCCGGCTCCTCCAAGCCGCTCCTGATCATCGCCGAGGACGTCGAGGGCGAGGCCCTGTCGACCCTGGTCGTCAACAAGATCCGCGGCACGTTCAACGCCGTCGCGGTCAAGGCCCCCGGCTTCGGCGACCGCCGCAAGGCGATGCTCGGCGACATGGCCGCCCTCACCGGCGCCACCGTCATCGCCGAGGAGGTCGGCCTCAAGCTCGACCAGGCCGGTCTGGACGTGCTGGGCACCGCCCGCCGCGTCACCGTCACCAAGGACGACACGACGATCGTCGACGGCGGCGGCAAGTCCGAGGACGTGCAGGGCCGTGTCGCGCAGATCAAGGCCGAGATCGAGACCACGGACTCCGACTGGGACCGCGAGAAGCTCCAGGAGCGCCTCGCGAAGCTGGCCGGCGGCGTGTGCGTGATCAAGGTCGGCGCCGCCACCGAGGTGGAGCTGAAGGAGAAGAAGCACCGTCTGGAGGACGCCATCTCCGCGACCCGCGCCGCGGTCGAGGAGGGCATCGTCTCCGGTGGTGGCTCCGCGCTCGTCCACGCCGTCAAGGTGCTGGACGGCAACCTCGGCAAGGAGGGCGACGAGGCCACCGGTGTCGCCGTCGTCCGCCGCGCCGCCGTCGAGCCGCTGCGCTGGATCGCCGAGAACGCGGGCCTCGAGGGCTACGTCATCACCTCCAAGGTGTCCGAGCTCGACAAGGGCCAGGGCTTCAACGCCGCCACCGGCGAGTACGGCGACCTGGTCAAGGCCGGCGTCATCGACCCGGTCAAGGTCACCCGCTCGGCCCTGGAGAACGCCGCCTCCATCGCCTCCCTGCTGCTCACGACCGAGACCCTGGTCGTCGAGAAGAAGGAAGAGGAGTCGGCGGACGCGGGCCACGGCCACGGTCACGGCCACTCCCACTGACGCCTGCCTGAGCGTTACGAGGCCCGGTGCCCCCGTCGCGGGGGCACCGGGCCTCGTCGTTTCGCCTCGTCGTTTCCCTCGGCTAGGCCGAGCGGCTCAGCTGCGACGGCCGCACCGGATCCTCGAACGGCGCGCCCTTCACGTACCGCTCCAGCTCGTCCAGCGCCTGGTCCGCCATGCGGTGCAGCTCATTGCCGAGCGAGCCCGCGATGTGCGGGGTGAGCAGGACGTTGGGGAGCGTGTAGAGGGGGGAGTCGGGCGGCGGGAGTTCGGGGTCGGTGACGTCGAGTACGGCGTTGAGACGGCCCGTGGTGAGGTGCCGGAGCAGGGCGGCCTCGTCGACCAGGGAGCCGCGCGAGGTGTTGATGAGCGTGGCCCCGTCCGGCATGAGGGCCAGCTGCTCGGCGCCGATCATATGGCGCGTGGACGGCAGTTGCGGCGCGTGGATGGAGACGGTGTCGGCGCGGGCGCACAGCTCGTCCAGCCCGGCCGGGACGGCGCCGAGCGCCGCGGCCTCACCGAGGGTGACGTACGGGTCGTACAGCAGCACCTGTACGTCGAAGGGCCGCAGCAGTTCGATCACACGGCGGCCGATGCGGGACGCGCCCACGATGCCGACCGTGCGGCGGTGGTTGCCGCTGTCGTCCAGCTCGCTCAGCCAGTCGTGGTCGGCGCGCAGCTCCGCGTACCGCCGCGCGGCGCGCAGGACGCGCTTGCCGGCCAGCAGGATGGTGGCGAGCGTGTACTCGGCGACGGGCAGGGCGTTGGCCGCGGCCGCCGAGGTCACCGCGATGCCGCGCTCCCAGCAGGCGTCGGTGACGTGGTGCTTGACGGACCCGGCGGCGTGGACGACGGCGCGGAGGCGCGGGGCACGGTCCAGGACGGCCGCGGTGAGCGGGGTCGCGCCCCAGCAGGTGAACAGCACCTCCGCCTCGGCGAGCGCGGCCGCGACCCGGGGCGTGGGGGTGGCCAGGTCGTGGGCGACCAGGTGCGGGTCGGTGCGCGCGAGGGCGGCGAGGCGGGCGCGGTGGGCGTCGGTGAGCAGGCGCCCGGCGATGCCGGGGCCCATGGCCAGCAGGACGGCGGGGCGCTGCTCGGCGGGCCGGTTGTCAGTGGCGTGGTGCATGGTGGGACCTGAGCTCCTCAACGGCGGCACGGATGGCGGCCTCACTTGACGCTGCCGGCGGTCAGACCGGCCTTCCAGTGGCGCTGGAGCGAGACGAAGGCGACGACCAGGGGGACGACGGCGAGCAGGGAGCCGGTGACGACGAGGGGGTAGAAGTCGGGTTCGGCGTGGGCGTTGCTGTTCCATGCGTACAGGCCGAGGCTCAGGGGGAAGAGCCGCTGGTCCGAGAGCATCACCAGGGGGAGGAAGAAGTTGTTCCAGATGGCGGTGAACTGGAAGAGGAAGACGGTCACGAAGCCCGGCATGATCATGCGGAGCCCGATCGACCAGAACGCGCGCAGCTCGCCGGCCCCGTCGATACGGGCGGCCTCCAGGGCCTCGTTCGGGATGTAGCCGGCGCTGAAGACGCGGGCGAGGTAGACGCCGAACGGGTTGACCAGGACGGGGATGAGCACGGCCCAGTAGGTGTTGACGAGGCCCGTGCGGCTGGCGAGCAGGTACATGGGCAGGGCGAGCGCGGTGGTCGGGACCAGCACGCCCATCAGGACGGCGCCGAAGAGCTTCTCCTTGCCCCGGAAGTCGTACTTGTCGAAGGCGTAGCCCGCGGCGACGCAGATCAGCGAGCAGACCAGCGCCCCGCCGCCCGCGTACAGCAGGCTGTTGAGGTACCAGCGGAAGTACACCCCGTCGCCGTACTCGGCGAGCCGGGTGAGGTTGCCGGCGAGGTCGAAGCCCTCGAAGGAGAAGGCGTTTCCGGCCAGCAGCCCGCCCGCGTCCTTGGTGGCGGCGGTGACGAGCCAGACGAGGGGGAAGAGCATGTAGGCGGCGGACAGCAGCAGGGCGCCGTTGACGGCGGCCTGGGACAGCCAGCGGCTCGGCGGCCGGCGGGCGGACGCGGTGCTCACTGTCGCCGGGCGGGTGGGGCGCGCGGGCGGTGTGGTGGTGACGGTCGCGCTCATGCCTGCGTCTCCTTCCGGCCCTGCTTCAGGTCCTGTTTCCGGTCCTGCTTCCGGCGGCCCGTGAGGCGGGTGACGGCGAAGGACAGGAGCGCGGCGGTGAGCGCGAGGAGGACGGACGCGGCGGCCGCGAGTCCGTAGTCGTTGCGGTCGAAGGCCGCGGTGTACGCGTACATGTTCGGCGTCCAGGTGGAGGTGACGGCGGAGCCCGTGCCCTTGTTGAGGATGAGCGGCTCGGTGAACAGCTGGAGCGAGCCGATGACGGTGAACAGCGCGACCATCGCCAAGGAGGCCCGGATGAGCGGGAGTTTGATGCTGAACGCGGTGCGCCAGGCACCCGCCCCGTCGACCGTCGCGGCTTCGAGGACGGAGCGGTCGATGGCCTGGAGGGCCGCGTAGAAGATGACCATGTTGTAGCCGAGCCATTCCCACAGCGCGATGTTGACCACGGAGGGGAGGGCGCCTTCGGGCGAGAAGAAGTCGAAGCCGATGCCGCCCGACTCCATGGCCTTCACGACCGGGCTGAGCTGGGGCGTGTAGAGGTACACCCAGATCAGCGCGGCGATGATGCCGGGCACGGCGTGCGGCAGGAACAGCGCCAGCTGGAAGAAGCGGCGGGCGCGGGCGAGGGCCGAGTCGAGCAGCAGGGCGAGGCCGAGGGCTCCGGCGAGCAGCAGCGGAATGTAGAACAGGCAGTATCCGAGCAGGACGCCGAAGCCCTCGCGGAAGGCCCGGTCGCCCAGCGCCGCCAGGTAGTTGTCGAGGCCGCTGAAGACGGTCTCGGTGCCACCGAAGCCCAGCCCCGACTGCTTCTCGGTGAACAGGCTGAGCCAGACCGCGTATCCGATCGGCACCACCATCACCGCGGTGAACAGGACGAAGAAGGGGGTCAGGAGGACGGCGGCGGCGCCGGTACGGGCGCGGCCGCCGCTACGGCGACTGCCGGTGGCCGCGGTGGCCGCGGTGGCCGTGGTCCCCGCCGGAGCGGCGGGGGTGGCCGGGGCGGCCGGGGCGGCGGTGGCTGCCGGGGCGGCGGGGGCGACGCGGGCCTTCATCGGGTCAGCCCTCGACCTTCAGGCCGCGCTTCTTCAGCTCGGCGACGGTCGCGTCGTGCCCGGTCTTCACGGCGTCGGCGAGGGTGGTGCCGCCGTTCGCGACCTTGCCGAGCTGGTCCTTGATGGCGAGGTTGGTGGTTCCGGTGGCCGGGCCCCAGGTCCAGTTGGGGTTGATGGAGGCGCCGGCCTGCTCGAAGAGCTGGTAGATGTCCTGGCCGCCGAAGTACCCGGCGTCGAAGGCCTTCTTGGCGACGGGGCGCAGGGCGGTGGCGGCCGGGAAGGCGCTGGAGGTGCCGGAGCCTATCCGGGCCTCGATGCCCTCCTCGGTGGTGGCCATCCAGGTGGCGAACTCGACGGCCGCCTCCGTCTTCTTGCTGTCCTTGGTCACGGCGAAGGTGGAGCCACCGACCATGCCGCTGGCGGGCTTGCCGTCCCAGGAGGGCATCGGGGCGACGGCCCACTTGCCGCTCTGCTCGGGCAGGGTGCCCTTGAGGACGCCCGCGCCCCAGGAGGCGCCGAGGTAGCCGAGGGTGGTGCCGTTCTTCAGGGAGCCGGTCCACTCGGGGCTGAAGGAGGCGTTGCTGTGGACCAGGTCGGCGTCGAGCAGGCCCTGCCAGTAGGCGGTGACCTTGTTGGTGGCGGCGTCGGTGGTGTCGATCTTCCAGGTGTCGCCCTCGGCCTTGAACCACTGGGCGCCGGCCTGCCAGGCCATCGCCTCGAAGCTGGTCGGGTCGTCGGGGAAGAAGGTGGCGATCCGGGCCTTGGCGTCGGCCTTCTTCACCTTCTCGGCCGCCGCCTTGAACTCGTCCCACGTCTTGGGGACGTCGACGCCGTACTTCGCGAACAGGTCCTTGCGGTAGTAGAAGGCCTGCGGCGCGGCGTCGAAGGGGACGGCCCAGTTCTTGCCGCCGAGGGTGGTGAGTTCGAGGGCCTGCGGGAGCAGCTTGGCCTTGACGTCGTCCGGCAGGTGGGCGCCGATGTCCTGCAGTGAGCCCTGGCTGACGAACTCGGGCAGCGACGGGTACTCGATGGCGACGAGGTCGGGGGCGTTGCCGGCCTTCACGGCGTTGGAGATCTTGGCGTACCCGCCGGCGTTGCCGGAGGGGATCTCCTCGAAGGTCACCTGGATGTTCTTGTGCGAGGCGTTGAACGCGTCGACCACGTCCTTCGAGCCCTTGGCCCAGCCCCAGAAGGTGATGGTCACGGGCTTGCCGTCGGCCCCGGGGGCCGCGGCGTCGTCACCGCTGCCGCCGCCGCACGCCGTGAGCAGGGCGAGGGCGGTGGCGGTGGCGGTGACGGCTATGGCGGGGGACGTTCTGCTCCAACTGCGGCTCATGGCGGGCTCCTGAACGAACGGCGACACGAAAGGTGTGGCCGTGATGATTGAGCCACTCGTGAGCGAAGTCAAGAGCGAAAGATTGATTGATCGAAAAAAGATCAGTTCGGTTTCGGTTGCCCCGCCCCGCACGAGGCCCGCACCCGCAGCCGGGGCAGGAGTGTCACATGCCGCCGGGGATCCTCCTCGGGCCGTCCGTCCGGCACCTCGACGGGGGCCTCGCCGCCGCCCTCGGCGCGGTCGGCCGCCGCTTGGGCGAGCCGCTCGACCAGCAGGTCCGTGGCCAGCCGGCCCACCTGCCGCTTCGGCGGGGCGACCGCCGTCAGCGGGGTGTCGGCGAGGGCGGCGACCTCGTCGTCATACGCGATCAGAGCCAGGTCCTCCGGCACGCGTACGCCCAGCTCGGCGAGGCGCTGCACCATCTGGATGGCGTCCACGTCGTTGTGCACCAGGGCCGCGGTGGCCGCGCCCGACGCGACCGCCGAGTGCAGCGCCCGGACCGCCGCTTCGAACCCCTCCGGATCCAGTTCGGACGGCACCGAGTCGATCACCGGGCCCGGCTCGTCCAGACCCAGCGCGCCCAGCGCCTCCGCGTATCCCGACCGCACCGCCAGCGCGGTCGGGCTGTCCGCGCGGGCCACCAGCAGCGGCGACCGGTGCCCGAGCCCCACCAGGTGGCGCACGGCCAGGACGACGCCGTGCCGGTGGTCGGAGGAGACCCGGTCGAGCCCGTCCAGCGCCGAACCGGGCGTGGCGCGCCGCTCCAGCAGCACGGCGGGCACGGGCAGTTCGGCGATCCAGTCGCTGTGCTCGGCCTGGTCGCCCGGCGCCCGCCAGCCCGGCGCCACCAGCAGCCCCTCGGCCCCCGCGGCCAGCAGGCCCTCGGTGCGGGCCCGGTCGTCCTCCGGCCGGTAGTCGGAGATCCGCAGGATCAGCCGCGCGCCCGCCCTGGCCGCCGCCTCGCGCGCACCACGGATCACCTCGGCGAAGTAGTACGTCGCCGACGGCGCGAGCAGCCCCAGCACCGGGCCGCTGCCCGGCGCCGCGGCCGCCGGCTCCCCGCCCGCGCGCCGCTCGGCCCCGCCCTGCCCCCGGGGCCACGAGACCTGGCCGTGCACCCGGTCCAGCAGCCCCTTGGCGGCCAGCGCCTCCACGTCCCGGCGTGCGGTCACGGGAGAGACGCCCAGTTGCGCGGCGAGGTCCGAGACCCGTGCCGTGCCGCGCTCCCGCACCAGGGCCAGCAGACGGTCGTGACGTTCAACAGCACTCTCGCGCACGGCGGAAGTCCCCCTCGAGGTGTGGTGGATCGGTCGAGCGGTGCCCGTCGTCAGACCCTAATCCACCCGCGACCCGATCTGATCGAATAACAAGATCTTCGATCATTCGTTCCGTGACCATTGACGTTCGATCACCACTGCGTTCATGATTTCCGGACGAAACGAGACGCGTCGCAGTAGTGAGAGGGGGCTACTGCGGCCCGTACTTGCGCCCCGCCCGCGAGCTCACACCGCCGAGCACGCTGCGCGGCACCAGCTTCACCACACCCATCAGCGCCTTGTAGCGCGGGTCGGGAATGGACAGCGTCCTGCCCCGCGCCAGATCCGCCAGCGCCGCGGCCACCAGTTTGTCGGCGTCCAGCCACATCCAGCCCGGGATGTTGTCCGTCCCCATCCCCGCCCGCTCGTGGAACTCCGTACGCACGAAGCCCGGGCACAGCGCCATCAGCCGCACCCCGCTGCCCGCCAGGTCGCGCGCCGCGCCCTGGGTGAACTGCACGACCCACGCCTTCGACGCCCCGTACGTGCCACGCGGTACGAACGCGGCCACCGACGCGACGTTCACCACACCGCCGCGCCCCCGGTCCCGCATCGACGCCGTCGCGGCCGCCGTCAGCCGCAGCACCGCCTCGCAGTGCACCTTCAGCATCTTCAGCTCGTCGGCCATGGACACGTCCAGGAACCGGCCCTTGTTGCCGAACCCTGCGTTGTTGATCAGCAGGTCCACCGGCCGCTTCCGGTCCGACAGCCGTGCCTCCACGGCCGCGATGCCGTCCTCCTCGGCCAGGTCGGCCGCCAGGACCTCGGCCTCGATCCCGTGCCGGTCGTGCAGCTCGGTCGCCTGTTCCCGGAGCCGCTTCACATCCCGGGCCACCAGCACCACGTCGCGGCCGTCCGCCGCCAGCCGCCGCGCGAAGGCGGCCCCGATTCCCGCCGTCGCGCCCGTAATCAGTGCAGTCGTCATACGCGGCACGTTAGTGCCCCGCGCGGAGGAAGCAGCGCGCGGTCCCATGGGGCGGCGGACGGGCCACCGTACATGTACGGAGTATCGGGATCCGCCGCACCGCCCGCCGCGGACTCAGGCGCTACGGGTCGTCTTCGCGACGTACGTGAGTGCCGCCTCGCGCACCTCCGGGTCCAGCGCCTCGCCCGCCGCGAGCGTGCGCGGCAGCAGCTCCCGCTGGAGCGTGGACGCCCGGAAGGTCAACTCGACCGTCACCTCGTGGTCCGGCCGGTGCACCACTTCGATCGCGTCACCCGGGCTGATCTCCCCCGGCTCGACGACCCTGAGGTACGGGCCCGGGGCGGCGCGTCGCGTGAACCGCCTGACCCAGCCCCTCTCGCCCAGCCAGCTCGCGAACGTACGGCACGGAATGCGCACGGACGCCACCTCCAGCACCGCCGAACCGATCCGCCAACGCTCGCCTATGAGCGCGGCGTTGACATCGATCCCGCAGGTGGTGAGGTTCTCCCCGAACGCGCCGTCGGCCAGCGGGCGCCCCAACTCGCCCTGCCAGTAGTCCAGGTCCTCGCGCGCGAACGCGTACACCGCCTGGTGGGTCCCGCCGTGGTGGCGCAGGTCGCAGACCGCGTCCCCGGCCACGCCGCTCGCCCCCTGCCCCTTGGGACCCGGATCGGCCACCCGGACGGGGCCGTCGGCCGGCCGCTTGTCGATGCCCGTCGTACCGCTCGGCGCGTCGGTGTATTCCACGGCCTTGGGCCGCCCCACATTGACGGCGAGAACTCTCATGACGACACGCTAGCCCGAGCGCCCTCAAAGCAGCCATCGGATATTTCGCGCGCAGCCCAAGCGAGCCTTATATTCAAAGGGTGATCGAAGCCCGTCATCTGCGCGTCCTCCGCGCCGTCGCCGCCACCGGCTCCTTCTCCGCGGCCGCGCGCGAACTGGGCTGCACCCAGCCCGCGGTGAGCCAGCAGATGAAGGCGCTCGAATCGTCGGCGGGCACGCCGCTGCTGATCCGTACGGGCCGGGAAATGCGGCTGACCCAGGCCGGCGAGGCGCTCGTACGCCATGCCGCCGGCATCCTCGCGGGCCTCACGGCCGCCGAGGAGGAGATCGCCGCCATCGCGGGCCTGCGGGCCGGGCGCGTCCGGCTGGTGTCGTTCCCCAGCGGCAGCTCCACCCTCGTCCCGAACGCCCTCGCCGCACTCCGCGCGGCCCACCCCGGCACCCGGGTCTCGCTCGTCGAGGCGGAGCCGCCCCGCTCGGTGGAGATGCTCCGCGACGGCGACTGCGACGTGGCGCTCGCGTTCCGCTACCGCCCGGCCGTCGCGGAGTGGGACGACCTCGTCGTACGCCCGCTCCTCGCCGACCGCCTGGTCGGCCTGGTCCCGGAGGGGCACCGCCTCGCGGACGCCGGGGCCGTGGCCATCGGGGAACTGGCCGAGGAGTCGTGGATCGCGGGCTGCCCGCGCTGCCGGCGCCAACTCGTGGAGGTGTGCGAGGGCGCCGGTTTCACCCCGCGCATCGACTTCGCGACCGATGACTACCCGGCGGTGATCGGCCTGGTCGGCGCGGGCCTCGGGGTCGCGGTACTGCCCGAGCTGGCCATCCGCTCGGTACGCCCCCGGGGCGCGAGGACCGTGGCGGTGGAACCGGCCGTCGAGCGGGAGATCGTCGCCCTCACCCTCCCCGACCTGGCCAAGGTCCCGGCGGTCGCGGCCACCCTCGACCAGTTGACGCGCGCGGCCGCCCTCGCGTAAGCCCGCTCCACGCGCGCGGCCGCCCTCGCGTAAACCCGCTCCACGCGCGCGCCCTGGCGTAGACCCGCTCCACGCGCGCGTGGGTGCCTGGGAGTCGGGAGCCGGCGCAGAAACGTTCCTTCAGGCGCGGCTCGGCGTCCCGGACGACGTCGTGATGAGACGGTTGCGGGCTCGTCCCATGAGTTCCTCGCGTTCGTCCTCGGTGAGGCCGCCCCATACGCCGTAGGGCTCCCGCACGGCCAGCGCGTGGGCCGCGCACTGCGCGCGGACCGGGCACCGCATGCAGACCTCTTTCGCCGAGTTCTCGCGCGCACTCCGCGCCGCGCCACGCTCCCCCTCGGGGTGGAAGAAGAGCGAACTGTCGACCCCCCGGCAGGCCGCGAGCAGCTGCCAGTCCCACAGGTCGGCGTTGGGTCCGGGAAGGCGGGAGAAATCTGCCATAGCGCATGTCCCCTTGGTTCCGGTACTGAGCGGGTGAGTGGGCTGATACAGCCACGACCGTACAACTACTGTCTAAGTAGATGTAAATATGACTCATTGCGAATCTAGCCACAGACACCGACAAAGTGAAGGAAAAGCCGCTAAATGGGGCATAGCTCTGAGTGAAGCACCGGTGACCTGCGTCGCTCTCCTCCGTACGCGCTCCCTCACGTAGAGTGCCGAAGGGGGAGGGCGTACCCGTAACTCTTTCGAGTGACCGTCGTTGAGAGTGCGGAGGCGGTTGAAAGAACAAGCGCTCGGGCAGATGTCCGGGGGCGTCAACCGCACAGGTGACGATACGTAACCAGCCTGGAGGCTCAAGGTGACGCGCATCAGCTGCGGAGGACGGCCATGACATCCGTCCTCGTCTGCGACGACTCCCCGCTTGCCCGAGAAGCGCTCCGCCGCGCCGTCGCGACGGTGCCCGGCGTCGAGCGTGTGACGACCGCGGCCAACGGCGAGGAAGTCCTCCGCCGCTGGGGCGCGGACCGCTCGGACCTGATTCTGATGGACGTACGCATGCCCGGTCTGGGCGGCGTGGAGACCGTGCGCCGGCTGCTCTCCGCGGACCCCGGCGCCCGCATCATCATGCTCACCGTCGCCGAGGACCTGGACGGGGTGGCGCTCGCCGTCGCCGCCGGCGCCCGTGGATACCTGCACAAGGACGCCTCGCGCGCCGAGCTGCGGGCCACGGTCACCCAGGCGCTCGCCGACCCGACCTGGCGGCTCGCCCCGCGCCGGCTGCGCTCGGCCGAGATGGGCGCCGCGCCCACCCTCACCGCGCGCGAGATCCAGGTGCTGGAGGGCATGAGCCACGGACGCTCCAACGCGGAGATCGGCCGCGAGCTCTTCCTCTCCGAGGACACGGTCAAGACGCACGCCAGAAGGCTCTTCAAGAAGCTGGGCGCATCGGACCGGGCGCACGCCGTCGCGCTCGGATTCCGCTGGGGCCTGGTGCGCTAGCGCGTGACCGTATCGATCCCCGTCCGCCGCCCGGCGGACGGGGCGGCGGAGGCCCGATATCTGTTTCCGGCGCGATGCCGCATCCTTGAAGGGTGGAGTTCCTCGGGGACGAGTCGATCGAGCGGCAGGGGAGGGCGCAGGAGATGACGTCCGGCGCACCTGCTCATAACGCTTCGGTGCACAACAGTGGACGCGGTGAGGCGGGCGAAGAGCCGCCAAGGCACCATGGACCGATGCGCGACGACGAGGCGGCCCATGCCCACGGGGCCATCGGTGCACTCGTACACCGTGCGGTCGAAGGCGACGAGCAGGCCACGCACGATCTCCTGGCCCACGTCCACCCCCTGGCCCTGCGGTACTGCCGTACGCGGCTGAACCGCCTGCCCGGCGACGCGCGCCACTTCGTCGAGGACCTGGCCCAAGAGGTCTGCGTCGCCGTGCTGATGGCCCTGCCGCGCTACAAGGACACCGGGCGCCCCTTCGAGGCGTTCGTGTTCGCCATCGCCGGCCACAAGGTCGCCGATCTCCAGCGGGCCGCCATGCGGCACCCCGGCTCCACCGCCGTGCCCTCCGACGAGATGCCCGAGCGGCCCGACGACTCCCTCGGCCCCGAGGAGCGCGCGCTGCTCAGCGACGACGCGGAGTGGGCCAAGCGCCTGCTCGCCAACCTCCCCGAGAACCAGCGTGAGCTGCTGGTGCTGCGGGTCGCGGTCGGCCTGACCGCCGAGGAGACCGGCCAGATGCTCGGCATGTCCCCCGGGGCGGTACGGGTGGCGCAGCACCGCGCGCTGAGCCGGCTGCGGGCGCTCGCCGAACAGTGAGCCGTCCTTCCCGATGTGGGCCGTACGTGTGAACGTACAAACCTTCTGGGTGATCTTGCTCGTGGAATGAGACACGGCCGCAGGCCGTTAGCATGGACATCCGCACCGATCAAGGCCATTTGGGGAAGGTGTCATGACTGCCAACGTCGACGGAGTGCCCGAGAAATTCGCGACACTCGGGCTGACCTACGACGACGTGCTGCTGCTGCCGGGCGCGTCCGACATGGCACCCGACCAGATCGACACTTCCTCGTACATCTCCAAGAACGTACGGGTGAACATCCCGCTGCTGTCCGCCGCCATGGACAAGGTCACCGAGTCCCGCATGGCGATCGCCATGGCGCGGCAGGGCGGCGTCGGTGTCCTCCACCGCAACCTGTCCATCGCCGACCAGGCCAACCAGGTCGACCTGGTCAAGCGCTCCGAGTCCGGCATGGTGACCGACCCGATCACCGTCCACCCGGACGCGACGCTGGCCGAGGCCGACGCCATCTGCGGCAAGTTCCGCATCAGCGGCGTCCCCGTCACCGACCAGGGCGGCAAGCTCCTCGGCATCGTCACCAACCGCGACATGGCCTTCGAGACCGACCGCAGCCAGCAGGTGCGTGACGTCATGACCCCCATGCCGCTGGTCACCGGCAAGGTGGGCATCTCCGGCGTCGACGCCATGGAGCTGCTGCGCCGCCACAAGATCGAGAAGCTGCCGCTCGTCGACGACGCGGGCATCCTCAAGGGCCTCATCACGGTCAAGGACTTCGTCAAGGCGGAGAAGTACCCGAACGCCGCCAAGGACAAGGAAGGCCGGCTGCTCGTCGGCGCCGCTGTCGGTGTCGCGGGTGACGCCTTCGAGCGCGCCCAGGCGCTGATCGAGGCGGGCGTCGACTTCATCGTCGTCGACACCGCGCACGGACACTCGCGGCTGGTCGGCGAGATGGTCGCCAAGATCAAGTCCAACGCGACGGTGGACGTCATCGGCGGCAACGTCGCCACTCGCGACGGCGCCCAGGCGCTGATCGACGCCGGCGTCGACGGCATCAAGGTCGGTGTCGGTCCCGGCTCCATCTGCACCACCCGCGTGGTCGCCGGTATCGGCGTACCCCAGGTCACCGCCATCTACGAGGCCTCCCTGGCCGCCAAGGCGGCGGGCGTCCCGGTCATCGGCGACGGCGGCCTGCAGTACTCCGGAGACATCGCCAAGGCACTCGTCGCGGGCGCCGACACGGTGATGCTCGGCTCGCTGCTCGCGGGCTGCGAGGAGTCGCCGGGTGAGCTGATGTTCATCAACGGCAAGCAGTTCAAGTCGTACCGCGGCATGGGCTCGCTCGGCGCCATGCAGTCCCGTGGCGAGCAGCGGTCCTTCTCCAAGGACCGGTACTTCCAGGAGGGCGTCGCCTCCGACGAGAAGCTGGTGCCCGAGGGCATCGAGGGCCAGGTGCCCTTCCGCGGCCCGCTGTCCGCGGTCGTCCACCAGCTGGTCGGCGGCCTGCGCCAGTCGATGTTCTACGTCGGCGGGCGCACCGTTCCGGAGCTTCAGGATCGCGGCCGGTTCGTCCGGATCACCTCGGCGGGCCTCAAGGAGAGCCACCCGCACGACATCCAGATGACGGTCGAGGCGCCGAACTACAGCAGGAAGTAATTCAGGAAGTAGCCCACGCGCGCGTAGGGGGCGGTTCCGGCATACGGCCGGGAACCGCCCCCCACGCGTGTGTCGGGGATACTGGTAGGCGCAGACGTAGAGGGAAAGGCCACACATCGTGACTGAGATCGAGATCGGGCGCGGCAAGCGCGGCCGCAGGGCGTACGCGTTCGACGACATCGCCGTCGTACCGAGCCGGCGCACCCGGGACCCGAAGGAGGTCTCGATCGCCTGGCAGATCGACGCCTACCGCTTCGAGCTGCCGTTCCTGGCCGCTCCCATGGACTCGGTGGTCTCCCCGCAGACCGCCATCCGCATCGGCCAGCTGGGCGGCCTCGGCGTCCTCAACCTCGAGGGCCTGTGGACCCGGTACGAGGACCCGCAGCCGCTGCTGGACGAGATCGCCGAGCTCCCCACGGAGACCGCGACCCGCCGTCTGCAGGAGATCTACGCGGCCCCGATCCAGGAGGAGCTGATCGGGCAGCGCATCAAGGAGGTGCGCGACTCGGGCGTGGTCACCGCGGCCGCCCTCTCGCCGCAGCGCACCGCCCAGTTCTCCAAGGCAGTCGTCGACGCCGGGGTGGACATCTTCGTCATCCGCGGGACGACCGTCTCCGCCGAGCACGTGTCGGGCGCCGCCGAGCCGCTGAACCTGAAGCAGTTCATCTACGAGCTGGACGTCCCCGTCATCGTCGGCGGCTGCGCCACCTACACCGCCGCCCTGCACCTGATGCGTACGGGCGCGGCGGGCGTCCTCGTCGGCTTCGGCGGCGGCGCCGCGCACACCACCCGTAACGTGCTGGGCATCCAGGTCCCGATGGCCACCGCCGTCGCGGACGTCGCGGCCGCGCGCCGGGACTACATGGACGAGTCCGGCGGCCGGTACGTCCACGTCATCGCGGACGGCGGCGTGGGCTGGTCCGGCGACCTGCCCAAGGCCATCGCGTGCGGCGCCGACTCGGTGATGATCGGCTCCCCGCTCGCGCGGGCGACCGACGCGCCGGGCAAGGGCCACCACTGGGGCATGGAGGCCGTCCACGAGGACGTGCCGCGCGGCAAGCTGGTCGACCTCGGCATCGTCGGTACGACCGAGGAGATCCTGGCCGGCCCGTCGCACTCGCCGGACGGGTCGATGAACTTCTTCGGCGCGCTGCGCCGCGCGATGGCGACGACGGGCTACAGCGAGCTCAAGGAGTTCCAGCGCGTCGAGGTCACCGTCGCGGACGCCCAGCACAAGCGCTGACCCGCTGGTCGTACGTACGCGTGAGGGGCCCGCACCGGACGACGGTGCGGGCCCCTTCGGCGTACGCCGCGTCCTAGGAGTTGGCCTTCTTGGCGCCCGCGAAGGCGGTGACCGCGGCGAGGGCGAGGAAGAGGTACGTCATGCCGTCCGCGGCTTCCTTCCACGCGTCCATCAGCGTGCCGGAGTCCTCCAGGAGGATCTCGGGCGCGGACCCGCCGACGAGGTTGCTGAAGATGACCGCTATCGCGACCAGCTGGCCGAGGTAGACGGCACCGATCGACAGGATCGCGGCGATGACGGGCAGCGCCGGGCTGCGGCCACCGACCTTCGCGGCGGCGAAGCCGACCAGGAAGCCGACGCCGACCGCGGCGTACCCGATCTCGCGCTCGATCGCGCCACCGATGGCGCCGTACGCGACGGCGGCGACGAGAGCGGCCACGAGCGCGACGACCACACCGAGCGCGACATTGTTCCGCGCGGGGGCCGGCGCGGGCGCGGGCGGGTACGGCGCCTGACCTGCGGCGAACGGGTTGCCGGGCGGCGGGGTGGGCTGGCTCATGCTGGGAATCCCCCTGGGTTGGTTTTCACAGGTCTGTACGCACTTGTGTGCGCATAAGATCGCTGTGAGTTCAGAGGGCCGGAGACTAGCAGGCCGGTCCGACAATCGGGCCGGGCTTTTCTCCGTGGTGCCGCCCGGGCCCGTTACAGGCGGTGGGCCGCGCCCGCCGGGGTGACCCCGCGGGTGTCCAGGAGGAGCTGCGCCTTCACCGCCAGCCCCTGGAGGTCGTACGTACGGTGCTGCTGGAGCAGGACCGTCAGATCGGCCGCGGCGGCCGCCTCGTACAGGGAGTCCGCCCGGGGGACGGGCAGGTCGCGGACGCGCCAGTCGGCGACGTACGGATCGTGGTAGCTGACCACCGCGCCCATGTCCATCAGGCGGCGGGCGATCTCGGTCGCGGGGGAGCCCTCCTGGTCGGCCAGGTCGGGCTTGTAGGTGACGCCGAGCAGCAGGACGCGGGCGCCGCGCGCGGACTTGCCGTGCTCGTTGAGGAGCGTGGCGCAGCGCTGGATGACGTACTGCGGCATGCGTTCGTTGACCTGGCCCGCGAACTCCACCAGGCGCAGCGGGCGGTGCGGGCCGATCGTGTCGACGGGGACGCCGTGGCCGCCGACGCCGGGGCCGGGGCGGAAGGCCTGGAACCCGAAGGGTTTGGTCTCGGCGCACCGGATGACGTCCCACAGGTCGACGCCGAGTTCGTGGCAGAGCACCGCCATTTCGTTGACCAGGGCGATGTTGACGTGGCGGAAGTTGGTTTCCAGCACCTTGACGGTCTCGGCCTCGCGGGTGCCGCGGGCCCGTACGACCTTGTCGGTGAGGCGGCCGTAGAAGGCGGCGGCCGATTCCGTGCAGGCGGGGGTGAGGCCGCCGATGACCCTGGGGGTGTGGGCGAAGTCGTGGGCGCGGTTGCCGGGGTCGAGGCGGCCGGGGGAGTACGCGAGGTGGAAGTCGCGGCCGGCGGTGAGGCCCGAGCCTTCTTCGAGCAGCGGGCGCAGCACGTCCTCGGTGGTGCCGGGGTGGACGGGCGATTCGAGCAGGACGGTGGTGTTGGGGCGCAGCCGGGCGGCCAGTGCGCGCGCCGCCTCGGCGACGGCGGTGAGGTCCGGTGTGCGGTCGGTACCGACGGGTGTGGGGGTGCAGATGACGGCGGTACGGACCCGGCCCAGTTCGGTGGGGTTGGTGGTCGGCCGGAAGCCCCCCGAGAGCATCCGGCGGATCTCCGAGGCGGTGAGCGAGCCGTCGACCGGTGGACGGCCGGCCGCCAGCTCCGCCACGGGGCGCGGGTCGGTGTCGTAGCCGATGGTGTCGATACCGGCGGCTGTGGCGGCTTGGGCGAGGGGCAGTCCGAGGTGGCCGAGGCCGATGACGGCGAGGTCTGCGGGCATGGGTGATGCCGTCCTTCCCAGTAGCCGGAGTGGACGAGACGCGCAAGTCCTGTGGACAGAACGAGCGCAGCGCAATGTCAGACTAGGCGTAAATATGACCGTTATGCGGCATTGTGAGCCGTGGTTCCGCCGAGTGTTGTCCACAGGCGGTGGCTGAAGTCGGAGGGCCGGGACAGAATCGAGTCTGTGAGCCCGACCACACGGGGCCCAATCGGGGACCGTACGGGGACCACACGGGGGCGACGGGAGGCAGCGGTGAGGACAGCGACACTGGGACCCGCCGAGCGCGCCGAGGCGCTGGCGGCCATGGCCGATCGTGAACTGGACGTGCTGGTCGTGGGCGCCGGAGTCGTCGGCGCCGGGACGGCTCTCGACGCGGCGACACGCGGCCTCGCCACCGGACTGGTGGAGGCCCGCGACTGGGCCTCGGGCACCTCCAGCCGGTCGAGCAAACTGATCCACGGCGGGCTGCGCTATCTGGAGATGCTGGACTTCGCGCTCGTACGGGAAGCACTCAAGGAGCGCGGGCTGCTGCTGGAGCGGCTGGCCCCGCACCTGGTGAAACCGGTGCCGTTCCTCTACCCGCTGCAGCACAAGGGCTGGGAGCGGCTCTACGCCGGCACGGGCGTCGCGCTGTACGACGCGATGTCCGTCTCCTCCGGACACGGGCGCGGACTGCCCCTGCACCGGCACCTGTCACGGCGGCAGGCACTGCGCGTGGCCCCGGCGCTGAAGAGGGACGCCCTCGTCGGGGCGCTGCAGTACTACGACGCGCAGATGGACGACGCGCGGTTCGTGGCGACGCTCGTGCGGACGGCCGCGAGCTACGGCGCGCACGTCGCCAGCCGGGCACGCGTCATCGGCTTCCTGCGCGAGGGCGAACGTGTCGTCGGTGCCCGCGTCCAGGACGTGGAGGCGGGCGGCGAGTACGAGGTCCGGGCCAAGCAGGTCGTCAACGCGACCGGGGTGTGGACGGACGACACACAGGCCCTGATCGGGGAGAGGGGCCAGTTCCACGTACGGGCGTCGAAAGGCATCCACCTGGTCGTGCCCAAGGACCGGATCCACTCGAGCACCGGGCTCATCCTCCGCACCGAGAAGTCCGTGCTGTTCGTCATCCCATGGGGCCGCCACTGGATCGTGGGGACGACCGACACCGACTGGGACCTGGACAAGGCGCACCCGGCCGCGTCCAGCGCCGACATCGACTACCTGCTGGAGCATGTGAACAGCGTGCTGGCGGTGCCCCTCACCCGCGACGACGTGCAGGGCGTGTACGCGGGCCTGCGGCCGCTGCTGGCCGGCGAGTCCGACGCGACGAGCAAGCTCTCCCGCGAACACACCGTGGCCCATCCGGTGCCCGGCCTGGTCGTCGTGGCGGGCGGCAAGTACACGACGTACCGGGTGATGGCCAAGGACGCGGTCGACGAGGCGGTGCACGGCCTCGACATGCGGGTGGCCTCCTGCGTCACCGAGGACGTGCCGCTGCTGGGCGCCGAGGGCTACCGGGCCCTGTGGAACGCGCGCGCCCGGATCGCCGCCCGGACGGGACTTCACGTCGCGCGCGTGGAGCACCTGTTGAACCGGTACGGCTCGCTCGTCGAGGAGCTGCTGGAGCTGATCGTCGCCGATCCGAAGCTGGGAGAGCCGCTGGGCGGCGCCGACGACTACCTGCGGGCCGAGGTCGTCTACGCCGCGTCGCACGAGGGCGCCCGGCACCTGGACGACGTACTGACCCGGCGCACCCGCATCTCGATCGAGACCTTCGACCGGGGAACGCGCAGCGCGCGGGAGTGCGCGGAACTGATGGCGCCGGTACTGGGCTGGGACGAAGGGCACATCGAGAAGGAGGTGGAGCACTACGAGAAACGGGTGGAGGCCGAACGCGAGTCCCAGCGCCAGCCGGACGACCTGACAGCGGACGCGGCCAGGCTGGGCGCACCGGACATCGTGCCGCTCTAGCGTTGTGGGCGCACAGGTCCACCAGGTTGGTGGTCGCGGCGGTCGGATGTGCGGTCACGTGCGATCCGACCGCATGGGGGCACGGTGGTCGAGCCTGTGCGTGCCCGCAGGCTGACCGGCGAGGAGGGTCGGCGGTTTCAGCGGATGATGCGCCCTGGATCGCCGGGCCAGCACGAGTCCGGTGCGGCACCGGCGCGATGATGCTCCTGGCCTCGGGCCTCGGGAACCGGATGCCGCTGTCGGCCCTGTTCTCCGATGACCCCAGGCCGGCGGCGGCATCCGAGGTCTGGGCGCCGGGAGCCGAGGACTTGTGGGGCTCCTGGTTACCGGGTGTGCGGTTCATGGGCAGAACTCGGCGTCGAGGAGGGCTGGTTCCAGGGCGTCGAGGGTTTCGTCGGGGACGGCGTCCGTATTGACACGGAAGGTGACGGTACGTCGGCCGTCGCGCGTCGTGGCGGTGCGGACGTAGCTGCCGGTGATGTGTCCGTTGTGGCCCCACACCGTGGTGCCGCAGGAGAGCGTGCGCGGGTAGATGCCCATGCCGTAGCGGCCGTTCGCCGGGCCGGTGTCGAGCAGTTGCCGGAGCTGGGGTGCGGGGAGGAGGCGGCCGGAGAGCAGGGCGGCGTAGAAGCGGTTCAGATCGTCGAGGGTGCTGACCAGTTCGCCCGCGGCGTCCGCGGTGCGCGGGTCGAGCGCGGTGACGTCCCGGCCGGTGGCGTCGTACGCCTGGCCGTGCGGCGAAGGCAGAGCCGTGCGGGCGCCGGGGAACGAAGTGCCGGTGAGGCGCAGCGGGCTGATGATGCGCCGACGGGCCTCGGCCGCGTAGGGGTGGTCGGTGACCCGTTCGATGACGAGGCCGAGCAGGACGTAGTTGGTGTTGGAGTACGCGTAGCGGCCGGCGGGGCCGGGCGGGTGGGCCAGAGCGCGGCGGACGGCCTCCCGAGCGGTGGACCGCGCCGTGGGTGACGGGCGACTGCTGCCGTGGGTGTAGTCCGGCAGGCCGCTGGTGTGGGTGAGCAGGGCGCGCAGCGTGACGCGCCGGCCCGCCTCGCCGGGGACCAGGCCGGGCAGATGGCGGTCGACCGGGTCGGCGAGGCTCAGCCTGCCCTCGGCGGCGAGTTGGAGCACGACCGTGGCGATGAACGTCTTGGTGATGCTGCCCGCGCGGAAGCGGTCGGCGCGGGCGATGCCCGGACCGGCTGCCTGGAACTGCGACGCCGTGGGCGAGGCGGACAGCATCGCGGCGGCCGGGGCGTGGCCCTCGGAGACGAGCCGGGGCAGAACGGCGGAGGGAGGGATGGGGGAGGGTTCCCCCGACAGCGGGCCGGCACCCAGCGCGAGCAGGGCGGTGACCAGCGGAGCGGCGACCCGCGCGCGGGGCAGTGGCATCGTGTGGTCCCTTCTTCGGGGCCCATCCTGGCGGACGGAGGACCCGGGAGTTTCGCCGGTCCCGGAGTGAGAGACAATGGACGCTCTTCCAGGGCGGGTTACCGCATCGCGCGGAAGCGGCAGGCGCGGGCGAGGATCAGGGATCGCAGAGGGGACGCATGTCGGGAGCGGAGCAGTCGCGGAACGCGGCTCGGGAACCTCAGCGGGACGCGGCGAAGCCGGGCGTCGGGGCGGACGTCGGGCCGGACACGGAACCGGGCGCCGAACCGGCCGAGGACGCACCCGCCACGTCGGGCACCGGGCCGGTCAAGGACGCGACCATGAAGCTGGGCGCGGGCCGCGCCGAGGCGGCGGCCGACGAGTCCGGCGGCCCCTCGGGCAAGGACGCGGGCGACACATCCGGCGCCGGGGCGGACGCGGACTCGGGCTCGGGCTCGGGCTCGGACTCGCGCTTGGGTGCGGATGCGGATGCGGGTACGGGCTCGGACTCGGGTACGGGCTCGGACGCGGACGCGGACGCTTCGGTGCCCGCCCCCCGGTCGGGCAAGGGCGGCGCGGGTGCGAGTGCCGGTGCGGCCACGTCCGGTTCCGGGGCTGATGAGCCGTCCGGCAAGGCGTCCGGGGCCTCGGGTACGGGCGGTTCGGTGCCCGGGGCGCGGTCGGGTTCGGCCAAGGGTGCCAAGGAGCCGGGGGACGGAAGCAAGGCGTCCGGAGAGGCCGGCGGCGGGCGCGGCGGTGACCGGGCCGGTACGGCGTCAGGTGCGCGGCCCACGAACGAAGGGCGGCTGCTCGCGGGACGGTACCGGCTCGGTGGCGTCCTGGGACGCGGCGGCATGGGCACCGTCTGGCGGGCCGTCGACGAGACGCTCGGGCGCACCGTCGCCGTCAAGGAACTCCGCTTCCCCAACAGCATCGACGAGGACGAGAAGCGCCGCCTCATCACGCGTACCCTCCGCGAGGCCAAGGCGATCGCGCGGATCCGCAACAACGGCGCCGTGACGGTCTACGACGTCGTCGACGAGGACGACCGCCCCTGGATCGTCATGGAGCTGATCGAGGGCAAGTCGCTCGCCGACGCCATCCGCGAGGACGGCGTCCTCACGCCCAGGCGCGCCGCCGAGGTGGGGCTCGCCATCCTCGACGTCCTGCGTTCCGCGCACCGCGAGGGCATCCTGCACCGTGACGTGAAGCCGTCCAACGTCCTCATCGCGGACGACGGCCGGGTCGTCCTCACCGACTTCGGCATCGCGCAGGTCGAGGGCGACCCGTCCATCACGTCGACGGGCATGCTCGTCGGCGCGCCCTCGTACATCTCGCCCGAGCGGGCCCGCGGCCACAAGCCCGGCCCGGCGGCGGACATGTGGTCGCTGGGCGGCCTGCTGTACGCGTGCGTGGAGGGCTGCCCGCCGTACGACAAGGGCTCCGCCATCGCGACGCTGACCGCCGTGATGACCGAGCAGCTCGACCCGCCGAAGAACGCGGGCCCGCTGGAGGAGGTCATCTACGGCCTGCTCCACAAAGACCCGGCCAAGCGGCTCGACGACGCCGGCGCCCGCGTCCTGCTCAATGACGTGATCCACGCGCCCGAGACGCCCGTGGCGCCGCCGGTGTCCGAGCCGTCGCCCGAGGTCACGCGCATCGTGCCCCTGCTGCCGCTGCCCGGTGAGGAGACCACCGCCAAGCCCAAGGGCGTGGACGACCCGGCGGCGGAGCGGGTGCGCGGCGCGCTGCGTTCCGTACGCAACGCGGCGGCGTTCGCCAAGGCGGAGCCCGCCACCCCGCCGCAGACCGCCGACCGGTCCGCGCCGGTGGCTCCCACGCGGGCACCGCTCACCGACGTGGTCTCGCGCCGCACGCTCGTGGTCATCGCGGTCGTCGTCGCGCTCGCCGTGGTCGCCACCGTGCTGGCCATCGCACTGAGCGGTGGCGACGAGCCGGGCGCGAACGGCCAGGGCACGCCCGGCACCGACCGGACCGCGTCGGCCGGTTCCGCGGTCGCCCAGGGCGCCACCGCCGGGAACGGGAACGACGCCAAGCCCGACGAGGCCAAGCCGGACGAGACCAAGCCCGACGGCCAACAACCCGGCGGCGGGGGCGGCGACGGCAGCGGTGGCGCAAAGCCGTCCGAAGGGACGGGGAACGGCGCGGCGTCGCTGCCGGCCGGGTACGCCATGGTCAGCAACGACCAGTTCCACTTCACCATGGCCATGCCGTCGAGCTTCCGCATGCACGCCATAGCGGGGGACAACTCGGGCGGGATATTCAGCGAGAAGAAGGGCGGCTTCCCGCGCGTCCAGGTCGACTTCGGCAGCAGCCCCAAGGACGACGCCGTCAAGGCATGGCAGTCCGCCGCAGTCGGATTCCGGGTCAGTGGCTACAAGCACCTCGGCATCGAGAAGGTCGACTACAAGGGTTATCCGACGGCCGCCGACTGGAAGTTCGAGCGTGACCAGAACGGTGAACGGGTACGCGTGCTCAACCGGGGCTTCAAGGTCGATGCCCGACGCGGTTACGCGATCATGATCACCTGCAAGGCCGCCGAGTGGGACGGCGCGGAGTGCAGGACGCTGCGGGACACGGCGTTCGCGACGTTCAGCCCCAAGGACTGACCAGGGCCACGTATCGTGAGAGCTCGTAGACCGTACGCAGCCGGAATGGGCGGGTAACTGCACGCGGGACGACCGGTTTTGACGGTTTCGTACGGTCTGGAAGCCGGGGGACAGCGCGCTCGTGGGGAGGCGGCGTCGTGGACGACTACGCGGGAAGGGTGCTCGCCGACCGCTACCGCCTGCCCTTGCCGCCCTCCGACGAGTACGAACTCGTCGAGACGCGCGCCTTTGACACCTACAGCGGCCAGGAAGTGCTGGTCCGGCAGCTTCCGTTGCCGGAGGTCGTCGACGCCGAGGTGGTGGACCCGGACGTCTCGGGCGTACCGGCCGGGTCGCGCGTGCCGCCGCGCAGACCGGCGACCGGCCGGGCGGTCCGGAGGTCGTCCGATCCGGCGGTACGGCGGGCGATCGAGGCCGCTCAGGCAGCGGCGCAGATCCCGGACCACCCCCGGCTCGACCAGGTTTTCGACGTCTTCGCCGAGGCCGGGTCGCTGTGGATAGTGAGTGAACTGGTGGCGGCCCGCCCGCTGGCGGCGCTGCTCGCGGAGAAGCCGCTGAATCCCTACCGGGCGGCCGAGATCGGCTCCGACGTGCTCACCGCGCTGCGCGCGCTCCACGCGCACGGCTGGGTCCACCGGAACATCACGGTGCGTACGGTGCTGGTCTGCGACGACGGACGGGTCGTGCTCACGGGCCTCGCGGCGGGCGCCGCGGAAGAGGCTCTGTGCGGGTACGCCCCGGTCCCGGACCCGGACCCGGACCCGGACGCCGACGACGACTTCCCGCACGCCGTACCGGCCGCTTCGGAACCGGCCCCCGTGCCGCCTCTTCCCGCCCTCGCGCCCGGGTACGAGCTGGCCGCGCCCACGCTCCCGGAGGCACCCGCGCCGGACGGCCGCACTGCGCCGGAGGGCCGCCCCGCGCCGGACAGCCGTGCCGCCCGGGCCGGTGCCATCGCCGCGTACCGGGCCGGAGCGCGTGCCGCCGCCCGCGCCGGTGAGGCGGGCGCCGCCCTCTCCTTGCCGCCCCCGCCAAGGGGCCCCGCGGCCCCGGCGGGCGGCACCCAGGACGAATACGAACCGCGGTGGTGGGCGCAGGCCGCGGACCTGGACGACGACGAGGACGACGACGAGGACGACGACACCGGCGAGGGCGAGGCCGACCGCGGAGCCCCCCGGCGTGCCCTGCTGGCCGGCACCTGGAGCGACGGGCCGGGCGGCCCCGGCCACGGCCCCGGCTCCGTTCCGGCGGGCGGCGGCGTCTCCCCGTACGGCACCAGGGACGCGCTGCGCGCCGACGCCCAGCGCCGGACGCACGCCCCCGACCCCGCCCCGGGCCCCACCCCCGGCCCCGCCGGACCGGGCCGCTGGGACGACGTCGTCGCGGGCGCCCCGGCCCCCGCCCCCGCGTACCGGGGCCCGGCCACGCCGCTCGCCGCCGAGCGCGCCCGCCAGGCCCGGATCGCCGTCGTCGGAGCCGTGACGGAGCGATGGGCGCCCGAACAGGCCGGGCCGGTCCACGAGACCTGGCAGCTGGCGCCGCCGATCGGCCCCGCCACCGACCTGTGGGCGCTGGGCGCGCTGCTCTACCGCGCGGTCCAGGGCCACGCCCCGTACCCCGAGGAGAGCGCAGCCGAGCTGGTCCAGATGGTGTGCGCCGAGCCGCCCGCGTTCGCCGAGGAGTGCGGCCCGCTGCGCCCGGTCGTCGAGTCGCTGCTGCGCCAGGACCCGACCGAGCGGCCGGACTTCGAGGAGCTGCGCGGCTGGCTGCGCTCGCTCATCCGCTCGGCACCCGAGCCCGACGCGGGTACCGCCGTCGTGCCGATGCCGTCCGTCGACGCCGCCCGCCTGCCCGTCGTACGCCGCCGGGGCGAACTCGTCCGCAGGCGCCGCCCCGGCGCTCCCGGCACCACCCACGGCCGCCACCGCCACACCAAGAAGACCAAGCCCGGGACCAACGCCCCCCGGGCCCCGCGCGCCCTCGGCCGTACGCTCCTGCTCGTCATACTGCTCGCGCTCGCCGCCGCCATCGCGTACGCCGTGATGTTCATGCCCAAGGCGGAACCGCAGCCCCGTGGCCAGGCCCCGCAAACGTCTCAGCAGCCCCAACCGCCCCAGCAGCCGCCACAGCGGACCGAGGCCCCACAGCAACAACAGCCCACTCCCAGCGGCCCCGCACCCTCCACCAACACCGTCAGCCCCGGCTCCTCCGGCTCCTCCGACCCAGCCGGCTCACCCGACATGGCGGACGGTTACGCCGTGCGCGACGACCCGGAGGGCTTCCGTATCGGTGTCGACAAGAGCTGGCGGCGCAGCCCCATCAACGACGTGGGCCAGGTCCGGTACACCGGCGGCGACTTCACCCTGATCGTCGTCCCCGGCCGGGACACCGTCCAGGCCAACGGCAGCGACCCCCTGGAGTACCAGCGCACCAAGGAGCGCGAGCTGCAGCCCTGGCGGGAGTCCAGTTGGGCGACCGCTTCCGGGCTGCGCCGGATAGACGTCGGCCGACAGGTCATGGCGGAGGGGCAGTTCACCTGGTCGGACGCCAACGGCCGTGAGGTGTACGTCCGGAACCTGGCGCTCGTCGTCGGCGACCGCTACCACGTCGTCCAGGTCATCGGCCCGGAAACTGAGCGTGACAAGGTGTCGGAGATCTACCAACAGGCGGTCGGGGTCTACCGCTCCACGCGCACGTCCTGACAAATGCGTCCGAAACTCTCCCGGAACCCCAACTACGCATCACAGAGCGGTCTCCTTGGCAACCCCGAGGTTTCGGCCACGGCGCAACCCTCCGTAACCTGTCCTCCGAAGGAACGAGCGGGGGACAGTGGAACACTCTCAAGGCATGGGCGCGGGAAGCGTACTCGCCGGGCGCTACCGGCTGAGCGAGACCATCGGCCGCGGCGGCATGGGCAAGGTCTGGCGCGCCCACGACGAAGTGCTGCACCGGACCGTCGCCGTCAAGGAGCTCACGGCCGGCAAGTACGTCTCCGAGGCCGACCGGGCCGTCCTCCACGCCCGTACGCAGAAGGAGGCACGGGCCGCCGCCCGCATCACCCACCCCGGCGTCGTCACCGTCCACGACGTCCTGGAGCACGACGACCGGCCCTGGATAGTGATGCAGTACGTCGACGGGCCCTCGCTCGCCGACGCCGCCAAGGCGGCCGAAAATCGCCGTATCGACGCCTGTGAGGCGGCCCGCATCGGACTGCACGTCCTGGGCGCGCTGCGTGCCGCGCACGCCGCCGGAGTGCTGCACCGGGACGTCAAGCCGGGCAACGTCCTGCTCGCCCGCGACGGCCGTGTCCTGCTCACCGACTTCGGGATCGCCGCCATCGAGGGCGACTCCACCATCACCCGTACCGGAGAACTGGTCGGCTCCATCGAGTACCTGGCCCCCGAGCGGGTACGCGGCGGTGACCCCGGCCCCGCCTCCGACCTGTGGTCACTGGGCGCCACGCTCTACACCGCCGTGGAGGGCACGCCGCCCTTCCATCGCACCTCGCCGCTCAGCGTCATGCAGGCCGTGGTGACCGAGGAGCCACCGCCCGCCGAGCACGCCGGCGCCCTCGGGCCCGTCATCACCGCGCTGCTGCGCAAGGACCCGGCCGACCGCCCGGACGCCGCCGAGGTCGAACGCATGCTGCTGGAGGCGATGGAGGGCCGCGCCCCGGCCGCCGCCCAGGCGTACGTCCCGACGCGGTCCATGAGCCGGGAGGACCTGGCGGCCGCGACCGCGGGACCGCCGGGGTCGGATCACGGCGGCCCGGATCACGGCAGCCGGGAGCACGGCAGCCCTGAACACGGCAGGCACGGCACCTCGGAGTACGGCGCCTCGGAGTACGGCGCCTCGGAGGCGGAGGCTCCCGGCCGGAAGGCCACGGGCGAGGAGACGGCGGGCGCCACGAGTGCCCCCGCGACCCCAGGCCTCACCGGCGACCAGGCCGACGCCGACGCCGCCACCGCCACTCCCGCCGCCCACAATCCGTCACCTCCCCGCAGCCGTTGGCGCACGGCCGTCCTCGTGACCGTCCTCGCCGCCGTCGTGGGCAGCGCCGCGGGTTTCGCCGTGATGCGGTACGGGAACGACGACACGACCCGGAACGACGACGCCGCCGCCCACCGGGACGGGGCGGCACAGACCGTTCCGGATGGCTGGGAGCGGGTCAAGGACCCGTCGGGTTTCAGCCTTCTCGTACCCGAGGGCTGGAAGCGCCGGACGCAGGACGGTCAGATCGACTACACACCCGACAACGGCCGCCACCTCATCCGTATCAGCGTCGACGCCTCACCGGACTTCGAGAATCCCTGCCTTCACATGCTCGATATCGAGAAAGGGCTGAAGAAGCGGCTTCCCCAGTATGAGCGGAAGGAGCTGCACTCCAACACGTTCCGTGATCAACTGGAATCCTGTCTGTGGGAGTTCACCTGGGTCGAGAAGAACGCCAACGCGGGGGAGCGGCACGCGATCGACCAGGTGTACTACGCGGACGACGGAACCGAGTACGCGCTGTTCATGTCCGCTCCCGCGGCCGACTGGCCGGAGACCCGGGAGCAGTTCGACATCATGCTGCGCGGCTGGCGTCCCGCCGAGGAGTGACCCTCGGCGCGAGCAGAGGGGATGTGCCGTGTCCGGATCGGGGCAGCAGCGGCGGATCGTCGGACGCTACCGGCTGGAGGCCCGGCTCGGGCGGGGAGGCATGGGCACCGTCTGGCGGGCGTACGACGAGCTGCTCGGCCGCCGCGTCGCCGTCAAGGAACTCCATGTGGACGTCGGAACCGCCGTCCACCCCACCCTCCGCGAGGCTCGTGCCATCGCGCGCGTCCACCACCCGCACATCGTCTGCGTCCACGACGTCGTCGAGGAGGACGGCGTCCCGTACATCGTCATGGAGCTGGTCGAGGGCGGCTCGCTCGCCGAGCGGATCGCGACGCACGGTCCGCTCGACGCCCGTGAGGCGGCCCGCATCGGTCTCGCGCTGCTGAGCGCGCTGCGCGCCGCGCACGCGCTGGGCGTCCTGCACCGGGACCTGAAACCGGCCAATGTGCTGCTGGAGGAGGGGACCGGCAGGGTCGTCCTCACCGACTTCGGCATCGCACAGCTGGCCGGCTCGACGACGATCACGGAAGCGGGGATGTTCGTCGGCTCGCCCGAGTACACCGCGCCCGAGCGCATGCAAGGCGCGCAGGCCGGTCCGGAGACGGACCTGTGGTCGCTCGGGGCGCTGCTGTGCGCCACGCTGACCGGCCAGTCGCCGTTCCACCGGGACTCGTTGGGCGGCGTGCTGCACGCGGTCGTCGAGGAGGACTTCAGACCCCCCGCGGCGGCGGGGCCCTTGTTGCCGGTCGTACGCGGCCTGTTGCAGCGGGACCCGGCGCGGCGGATGGGCGCGGCGGAGGCGGAACGGCTGCTGCGGGCGTACGCGCGGTCGGATCGTGCCGCGACACGTGGGTACGAACCGCGTGGGTACGAACCGCGTGGGTACGAACCACGGGGGTACGAACCGCGTGGGTACGAGGGGCCCCGGCACGAGGGGCCCGAACCGGCCGACGACGTCCCGCTGTCGTACACCGGCAGGGCGACCGGCGCCGCCGGCCCGTACGCCGACGCGCGCCCGTCGCGCGCCGACGCCGCCCGGCCCGCGCCCACCGACGCCGTCCCGCACCGCACCCGCCCCCGCGCCCACAACCGCCCCGGCGCCCGCTCCCGCGACCGCGCCCACTACCGCGACCGCGACCGCGACCGCTCCGACGCCGTCCCGCCGCACGAGGACGCGACGCCCCCGCACGCCGCCCATCCCGCCTGGCGCCGGCTCCGCCGTACGCCGCTGGTGGCCGCCGTACTGCTCGTGGCCCTCGCCGGGGCGGGCGCGGCGGGCGTACTGCTCCTGCGCGGTGACGGCGGAGGCGGGGGCGGCGGAGGCGGCGGTGACCACTGGACGGCCACGGTGTCACCGTCACCGGGCGCGCCCACCGTCCCCAACACGCCCGGCGCGGCGGCCGGCACAGGCACCGGCACGGGTCCCGGCACCGGCACGGGTCCCGGCGCAAGCGCCAGTGCGACACCGAGCCCGACCCCCACCCACGCCCGCGTACCAACCGGATACCGATCCACTTCCGACCCGCGTGGCTTCACGGTGACCGTGCCCCAGGGGTACGTCCGCTCCACCGACGACAGGCGCGTCTACTACACGTCGTCCGACAAGGCTTTCCGGATCGGTATCCGGATCCAGGCCCCGGCTGCCGACGGCCCTCTCGGGTACATGCGGCGGGCCCACGCGAACGGACCCGACACCAACCCCGGCTACCGCGCGGCCAAGGTCACCCCGACCACCCACAACGGTCTCCCGGCCGCCCTGCGGGAGTTCACCTGGAACGGCTTCTCCCGCGCCGAGGGGCCGCGGCGCACCTACGACATCTGCTGGGACGAGGGCGGGCGGATGTACGACGTGTGGGTCTCGGCGCCGGTGGCCCGGCTCGACGAGCTGAAGCGTCACTTCGACACCGTTCTCGATTCCTTCCGGGTGCGGCACTCCTGAACCCCGAGGGCCCGACCCTGATCAGGGCTTATTTGCCAGCGAACACTGGCACGGTGTGAGCGCCCGGTGAAAAGCTGTTACCGGCGGGTACCGCGCGGCCCGTATCCGGAATACCCTCGCCCCCATGACGGACCCCATGACGGACACGACGGACACGCAGGCCCCCGCCACGCCCCTCGGCACGAACCCGACAGCCCCCGCCCCGGCCGGTGCCCGTACCGCCGCCGACGTGGTCACGCCCGAAGTGGTCGCCCAGCTCACGCGAGGCGTCGTCGGGTCCGGCCGTACCGCCAACCACACCCCCTTCACCGGCGAGAAGCTGGCGGACCTGCCCGAGTCCACCCCCGAGGACGTCGCCGAGGCGTTCGCCCGCGCCCGCGCCGCCCAGCCGGTCTGGGCCAAGACGCCCGTACGCGCGCGTGCCGCCGTCCTCCTCCGCTTCCACGACCTGGTCCTGGAGCGGCAGGCCGAGGTCCTCGACCTCATCCAGCTGGAGACGGGCAAGGCCAGGCTGCACGCCCACGAAGAGGTCCAGGCCGTCGCCGTCGCCGCCCGCCACTACGGCCGCCGCGCGGCCGCGTACCTCAAGCCGAGGCGCCACACCGGCGTCGTACCGACCCTCACCAAGGTCACCGAGCTGCGCCAGCCGCGCGGGGTCGTCGGGCAGATAGCCCCCTGGAACTACCCCCTCGAACTCTCCGTCGGCGACGCGCTGCCCGCCTTCGTCGCCGGTAACGCGGTCGTCATGAAGCCCGACACCGAGACCGCGCTGACCGCCCTGTGGGCCCGCGACCTGCTCATCGAGGCCGGTCTGCCCGCCGAGGTCTTCCAGGTCGTCCTCGGCGACGGCCCGGTCGTCGGCCCCGAGGTCGTCAGGCACGCCGACTACGTCTCCTTCACCGGCTCCACCCGCACCGGCCGCGAGGTCGCCCAGGGCGCCGCCGCCCGCCTCGTCGGCGTCTCCCTCGAACTGGGCGGCAAGAACGCCATGCTGGTCCTCCACGACGCGGACGTGGAGAAGGCCGCCGCGGGCGCCGTGCGCGCCTGCTTCTCCTCGGCCGGCCAGCTCTGCATCTCCATCGAGCGGCTGTACGTCCACGAGTCGGTCGCCGACGAGTTCGTCGAGCGCTTCGCCGCCCGCACCAAGGCCATGCGCCTCGGCAACTCCCTCGCCTACGGGGCCGACATGGGTTCCCTGGTCGGCGAGCGGCAGCTGGAGACGGTGACCCGGCACGTCGAGGAGGCCGTCGCCAAGGGCGCGAAGCTGATCGCGGGCGGCGTCGCCCGGCCCGACATCGGCCCGCTCTTCTACGAGCCGACCATCCTGGACAACGTCCAGGAACCGATGGCGGTGTGCACCGAGGAGACCTTCGGCCCCGTCGTGTCGATCTACCGCTTCAGCGACGAGGACGAGGTCGTCGAGCGCGCCAACGCCACCGCGTACGGCCTCAACGCCAGCGTCTGGACCAGGGACGGCCGTCGCGGCCACGCCGTCGCCGCGAAGCTGCGCACCGGCACGGTCAACATCAACGAGGGGTACGCCCCTGCGTACGGCAGCGTCCAGGCGCCGATGGGCGGCATGAAGGACTCGGGCCTCGGCCGCCGGCACGGCTCCGAGGGCATCCTCAAGTACACCGAGGCCCAGACGGTGGCGCAGCAGCGGCTGATCCCGCTCGCGCCCTCCTTCGGTATGGACGACGAGCAGTACGCGGCGCTGATGAGCCGCAGCCTGCGCCTGATGAAGGCGTTCCGCTTCCGCTAGACCCTTCCCCTTCGGTACGAGGAGAGCCCATGCCCCAGGTACCCCCTGCCCGGAACCAGGCCGAATCGCCTGACGGGTACGACTACGACGTCATCGTCGTCGGCTCCGGCTTCGGCGGCTCGGTCTCGGCCCTCCGCCTGACCGAGAAGGGCTACCGGGTCGGCGTCCTGGAGGCGGGCCGCCGCTTCACCCCGCAGACGCTGCCCAAGAACTCCTGGGACGTGAAGAACTACCTCTGGGCCCCGGCCCTGGGCCTCTTCGGCCTCCAGCGCATCCATCTCCTCGGCAACGTGATGGTCCTCGCGGGCGCCGGGGTCGGCGGCGGTTCCCTCAACTACGCCAACACCCTCTACGTACCGCCGGAGCCGTTCTTCAAGGACAAGCAGTGGGCGTCCATCACCGACTGGCAGGCGGAACTGGCCCCCTACTACGACCAGGCCAAGCGCATGCTGGGCGTACGGCTGAACCCGACCATGACCCCCTCCGACGTCCACCTCAAGGCGGCCGCCCAGGCGATGGGTGTCGGCGACACCTTCCACCTGGCCCCGGTCGGGGTCTTCTTCGGCGACGGCAAGGACGCCGACGGCACGGCGAAGGCCAAGCCGGGCGCCCCCGTGCCCGACCCGTACTTCGGCGGGGCGGGCCCGTCCCGCCGCGCCTGCACCGAGTGCGGCGAGTGCATGACCGGCTGCCGGCACGGCGCCAAGAACAACCTCACCGAGAACTACCTGTACCTCGCCGAGAAGGCCGGCGCCGTCATCCACCCCATGACGACGGTCACCGCCGTCACCGAGGACCCGTCGGGTGACGGCTACGCCGTCTCGACCGTCCCGACACACCGCCGCCGCAAGGCCACCCCCCGGACGCTGCGCTGCCGGTACGTCGTCGTCGCGGCCGGCACGTACGGCACCCAGACGCTCCTGCACCGGATGAAGGACGAGGGGAAGCTGCCCCGTATCTCCGCCCGCCTCGGCGAGCTGACCCGTACCAACTCCGAGGCGCTGGTCGGGTCCCAGACCACCGACCGCCGCTACCGCAAGCGGCACGGCCACAAGCGCGTGGACTTCACCCAGGGCGTCGCCATCACGTCGTCCATCCACCCGGACGCCACCACCCACATCGAACCGGTCCGCTACGGCAAGGGCTCCAACGCCATGGGGTCGCTGTCCATCCTCCAGGTCCCGTACGCGGAGCGCCGGGTCCGGGCCTGGCTCGGCAACGTCGCCCGCCACCCGTTGCTGACGCTGCGCTCGCTGTCCAACCGCCGCTGGTCGGAGCGGACCATCATCGGGCTCGTCATGCAGTCCCTCGACAACTCCCTCACCACCTACCGCAAGCGCGACGGCATCGGAAAGGGCCTCCTCACCGCCCGCCAGGGCCACGGCGCCCCCAACCCGAAGCAGATCCCCGAGGGCACCCGTGCCGCGTCGCTCCTCGCGGAGGAGATCAACGGCTTCGCCGGCTCCAACGTCGGCGAACTGATGGGCACCCCGCTCACCGCCCACTTCCTGGGCGGCTGCGCGATCGGCGCGTCCGCCGAGGACGGTGTCATCGACCCGTACCACCGCCTCTACGGCCACCCCGGCATCTCGGTCGTCGACGGCGCGGCCGTCTCCGCCAACCTCGGCGTGAACCCGTCCCTCACCATCACCGCCCAGGCGGAGCGCGCCATGTCCTTCTGGCCCAACAAGGGCGAGCAGGACCCGCGCCCGGACCAGTCCGCGTCCTACGAACGCCTCGCCCCGATCGCCCCCAAGTCCCCGGCGGTCCCGGCGAACGCCTTCGGCGCCCTGAAGCTCCCGTTCCTCGGCATCCCGGCGGTCCCGCCCAAGCCGTGACGGGACATGAGAGAGGCGCTGCACCCCCCTCCGAGTGCAGCGCCTCTCTTGCTTTATGTGCTTTATGCGGTACGCGTGTTACGCGGTGGCACCGCTGTTACGGCGCTTCAGCGCGAAGACGACACCGGCACCGGCGACGATGGCGATACCACCGGCGATACCGATGGTCGGCAGCATCGAGCTGGAACCGGTCTCGGCGAGCTCGCCCTCGACCTTGATGGGGTTCGAGCCGCCCTGCGGCTTCAGGTCGGCAGGCTTCTCGTCGGAAGGCTTGGCCTCGCCACCGTCACCACCGTTGCTGCCGGCGGCCAGGACCTCGAAGCTGTAGGACGCGTAGTCCTCGTAGCACTCGTCGTTCTTGTCGTAGCCCGTGGCGGCGAAACCGAGGGCGGCGCCGGCCGGAGCGGCCTTGTCGATCGAGATGCGCAGCTGGATGGTGCGCTTCTCGTCCTTCTTCAGGTTGACGATGTCGAAGAAGAGGCCGATGTTCCCGCCGGCGAGGATGGCGCCGTTCTCCCACTCACCGTTGGGCAGCTTGTACTCGATCTTGGTGTACTTCTCGACGAGGCGGTCGGTGTAGGCCTCCTCGTCAAGGTCCTTCTTGTAGGACGCCCAGGCGCCGACGACAACGTCGTCGAGGGCCTCGTTGCTGTTGTTCTTGACGTTCAGCTGGAAGTTCTTCCAGCCGCTGCCCGCGACAATCTTGCCGGGGAGGTTGGAGAGCGAGACATCGACGGCGGCCTGCTCGCAGACCTCCTCCTCGATGATCTCCTCTTCCTCGTCGACGACCTCTTCCTCGTCCTTGCCGGTCTCGGTGCCCGGCTTCTGGGCGCCGTCCTCGGTGCCGGTCTCGGTGTCGCCCGGGGTCGTGTCGTCCTCGGTCTTCGAGCCCTCGTCCTTGGTGGACTCGTCCTCGGTCTTCGTACCGTCCTCGGTGGTGGCGGCGCCGTCGTCGGTCGCCGAACCGTCCTCGGTCTTGGTGCCGTCCTCGGTCGTCGTCGCGCCGTCGTCCGTCTTCGCGGAGTCGTCGGTCGTCGTGGTGTCGCCGGTCGTGCCGGTCTCCGTCTCGCCGGTGGAGCCGGAGGTGGAGGTCGTGCTGGTGGTGCCGTCCGTCGCGTACGCGGCCGGAGCCGCCAGGAAGGCGGCAGGGGCTATGACGGCGGTCGCGGCGGCGACCGCCATGGCGCGGCGAAGCTTCATGAAGACCTCAGTGAAGTCCAGGCGTACCGCCTAGTGCGGCACGGTGTCGTGGGGGCCGACCCGGCGTGGGGTCTCACGGGTGTGGCCGTTGGTTCCGCATACATGACCCGTGACTGGCGGGAATGGTTGCACGCCACCTGACGAGAACTTTATGTGTGCCGCGTCACACCATCTGCCGGTGCGCTCCCCGTGCCCAATCCGTGATCTCCGGCCGCGCAACCATCCGGATCGCCTCCTGGTCGAACCCGTGCTCGAGAGTCACGCCGTATGCCGTAACCAGAGGTCCCCAGATGAGACGTCTTTCCGCCTCCCTCGCCGCCGCCGGGCTCCTCGCCGGTGCCGTGCTGAGCGCCGCCCCCGCCGCGTACGCCGCCGAGGAGCCGGTCCTCACGCTCGACGGGCCCGCCGAGGTGGGCCTGCGGCCCTATCCGGCCACCGGCGAACCGCAGGGGGCCACGATCGACGTCACGGTCGACAACCCGGGCGAGGACGGGCGAAACGGCGGTTTCGAGGGCGAGTACACCGTCACCTTCGACCTGAGCGGCCTGGCCGGCGTCGCCGACGTCCGCTTCGGCGAGACCGGCAGCGCGCACTGCACCATCACCGGCACCACGGGCGTCTGCACCGACGCCTTCGGCATCCCCGCGGGCGTGAGCAGCGTCGCCGAGCTGGACGTCACCGCCGCCAAGGGCAGCGCGCTCGGCGCCACCGGAGCCATCGAGGTCACCGGCACGGCGGAGGGCGCGACGTTCACGTCGTTCTCGACCAGCGTGACCGTCGGCGGCCCCGACCTCGTGATGCACCCCCTCGGCCTCAAGCGCGACGTCACGCCGGGCCAGGTGCAGGACGCCCCGCTCACCTTCACCAACACCGGCACGGCCGCCGCCGACGGCGTACGCCTCACGCTGACGACCTCGCACGGCCTCGACTACACGCGGCGGTACGCCAACTGTGACTACACCGAGACCACGGGTCTGACCACGGCGGTCTGCGGCTTCCCCGGTACGTTCGAGCCCGGCGCCACGTACACGCTGGCCGAGCCGATCCGCCTGAAGGCCACGGGCCACGCGTACATCGAGATCTTCACCCACCGCGTCGAGGAGCAGAGCGGCCCGCGCCGCAAGGCCGCCAAGGGCGCCGGCCCCGAGCTGACCCTGAAGAAGGCGCCGGCCACCCCCCGCGCGGCGGACCTCGAACCGGCGGACAACCACCAGGAGGTCGACCTCCGCGCCACGAACACCGCCGACTTCGCCGCGTACGGTGACCAGCTCACCGCCATGGCGGGCGAGACGGTCGAGGCGACGGTCGGGTTCCGCAACAGCGGCCCCGCCTGGATCGCGTACCTCCGCTCCGGCGAGCCCGTCGCCACCGTGGACGTGACCGTCCCCGCCGGCGCCACGGTCACCGAGAAGCCGGCCCGCTGCGAGCCGCGTACCGCCAAGGGGGAGTACCGCGAGGAGCCGCTGGGCGCGCCGCGCTACTTCTGTGACACACCGATCCGGGTGTTCGAGGACGAGGACTTCGCGCTGCCCTTCGAGCTGAAGATCGACAAGGTCGTCCCGGACGCCAAGGGCGCCGTGACCGTACGCAACACCTTCCTCAGCCACCCCGAGCCGGCCTTCGACCCGAAGGCCGCCAACAACACGGCCCAGCTGGTCCTGAACCCCAAGGACCCGAGCACGGACCCCACGGGCGGCTCCACCACGACCGGCTCGTCGACGAGCGGCCCCACGACCACCACCGGCCCCACGACCACCACCGGCGGCACCACCACGGGCGGCACGACGACGGGCGGTACGACCACCACCGGCACGACCGGCACCACCGGCGGGTCGACCCCGACCACCCAGACCGGCGGCGGCCTCGCCAACACCGGCTCCCTCGCCCTCCCGGCCACCGCCGGCGCCGCCGCCCTCCTCGCCGCGGGCGCCGCGACCTTCGTCGTCGCCCGCCGCCGCGCCAACGCCTCGTAACACGCAGAACAAGGGCCCCGCGGAAACGCTTCCGCGGGGCCCTTGGCCGTCAGCACCGGCGTCAGGGCAGCGCCGGTGCCGAGGGAGGCGGCGCCGGGGGGTAGCGCCGCTCGGTGGCAGTGGTCGTGGGTCGTACGGGCGGGCCAGGACACGGTGGTGCGGCGGGACCGGGCTCGTTCGCATCGTGCTGGACGGCCGTGGCCGACGCAACGGTGGGGACCGGATGCGGCCGGCTCCGGGCGTCCCCGGAGCCGACCGCCTTTTCGGGTGACCGGGCTGCTGTCCCCTGCCGTCCGGTCACGCACGCCGGTGCGAGGTCCCACGACGTACCTCATGAGGTACGCCACACGCCCCGGCGGAGCCACGCGTGGTTTCTTCGTTCCGCCCCTGGCTGACACGGACAACCGATCCAACGAAGCCGTGCCGGAGCGGTCACGCGCCGTACGGGTGAGAGCGCGCCCGAACTCAGATGCGGCCCCGGCACAGCTCCAGCATCGTCATCGCCAGCGACGTACCCGGCTTGCCCAGCGCGTCCCTGTAGTGGGCCAGCACGTCCATCTCGCGCGCCAGGTTCACGCGCCGGCCGCCGGACGAGATCCGGGCCTCCTGGATGACGGCCGAGACGGCCATCCGTTCCTGGATGAGACCGATGATCCGGTCGTCGAGCGCGTCGATGCGCTCACGCGCGCCCGTGATCACGTCGGCGGCCTCGTCGGTGCGGGCGCCGGTCCGGTCGGTGTGCACTGCGGTCATGGCGGGGGCTCCTTTGGTGGGTGGAGCCCGGGCCGGCGACCAGGTCCGGTAAAAGCAACAGGCGCCCCGGACCTTGTCGGCCCGGGGCGCCTGGGAAGTCGCTTGTCAGTGGCTCAAGCAGCACGACCATGGCAGCCGGACGGGCCCGGTGCCATAGGTAAAGACGAAGGTCGAGAGCTTGCGCATGCGGCAAGTATGGACCATCCGCCGAGCGGGACAAGCGCGGGTTCGGATGGTGAGACAAAGGCTCCCCCGGTCGCGCCGGTAGAATCGACATACAGACTCCTCCTGCTCCTCCCGCCGGAAGGCCGCCGTAGTGTCATCAGCGAATCCCGCTGCCGCGCCCGACGCCGTACTCGTCGTCGACTTCGGCGCGCAGTACGCCCAGCTCATCGCCCGCCGCGTCCGTGAGGCCCGGGTCTACAGCGAGATCGTCCCGTCCACCATGCCGGTGGCCGAGATGCTGGCCAAGAACCCGAAGGCGATCATCCTCTCCGGCGGCCCGTCCTCCGTGTACGAGGAGGGCGCACCCCAGCTCGACCGTGAGATCTTCGAGGCCGGCGTCCCCGTCTTCGGCATGTGCTACGGCTTCCAGCTGATGGCCACGACCCTCGGCGGCACCGTCGACAACACCGGCGCGCGCGAGTACGGGCGTACGCCGCTGCACGTCAGCAAGACCGGCTCCACGCTCTTCGAGGGCACCCCGGCCGAGCAGCCGGTGTGGATGTCGCACGGCGACGCCTGCTCCGCCGCCCCGGACGGGTTCACCGTCACCGCGTCCACGGACGTCGTGCCGGTCGCGGCCTTCGAGAACGACGAGAAGAAGCTGTACGGCGTGCAGTACCACCCCGAGGTGATGCACTCCACGCACGGCCAGCAGATCCTGGAGCACTTCCTCTACCGCGGCGCCGGTCTGCGTCCCGACTGGACCACCGGCAACGTCATCGAGGAGCAGATCGAGGCCATCCGCGCCCAGGTCGGCGAGAAGCGCGCCATCTGCGGCCTGTCGGGCGGCGTGGACTCGGCGGTGGCGGCCGCCCTCGTACAGAAGGCCATCGGCTCGCAGCTGACCTGCGTGTACGTCGACCACGGCCTGATGCGCAAGGGTGAGACCGAGCAGGTCGAGAAGGACTTCGTGGCGGCCACCGGCGTCCAGCTGAAGGTCGTCGACGCGCAGGAGCGGTTCCTCGAGGCGCTCGCCGGGGTCTCCGACCCCGAGGAGAAGCGGAAGATCATCGGCCGCGAGTTCATCCGCGTCTTCGAGCAGGCCCAGGCCGAGATCGTCGCCGAGGCGCCGGACGACCACCCGGTGGAGTTCCTCGTCCAGGGCACGCTCTACCCGGACGTCGTCGAGTCCGGCGGCGGTACGGGTACCGCGAACATCAAGTCGCACCACAATGTGGGCGGGCTCCCCGAGGACCTCGAGTTCAAGCTGATCGAGCCGCTGCGCAAGCTGTTCAAGGACGAGGTCCGGATGGTCGGCCAGGAGCTCGGCCTCCCGGCGGAGATCGTCCAGCGCCAGCCCTTCCCGGGACCGGGCCTCGGTATCCGTATCGTCGGCGAGGTCACCAAGGAGCGCCTGGACCTTCTGCGCGAGGCCGACGCCATCGCCCGCGAGGAGCTCACGGCGGCCGGGCTCGACGGCGACATCTGGCAGTGCCCGGTCGTGCTGCTCGCCGATGTCCGGTCGGTGGGCGTGCAGGGCGACGGGCGCACGTACGGCCACCCGATCGTGCTGCGGCCCGTCTCGTCGGAGGACGCGATGACGGCGGACTGGACGCGGATGCCGTACGACGTGCTGGCGAAGATCTCGACGCGGATCACCAACGAGGTGAAGGACGTCAACCGGGTCGTGCTGGATGTGACGTCGAAGCCGCCGGGCACCATCGAGTGGGAGTGATCCCGCCCCGCGCCTGACCGAAGCCGTCGCCTACTTCCTGTGGGCGGCGGCTTCGAGCGTGAAGTCCTCGTACCGGAAGCCCGGCGCGACCACGCACGTGACGAGGACCGGCTCGGTGCCGGCCGGCTCGGCCGACTGCCAGGTGCCGGCCGGGACGAGGAGCTGCGGCTGTTCGCCGGTCTCGACGGACGGGCCGAGCACGAGGTCCCAGGGCTCGGACGGGGCGTCGCCCTCGCCGCCGAGGGCGAGGCGGAGCGGGCCGCCGCGGTGCCAGAGCCACAGCTCGTCGGAGCGGACGCGGTGCCAGGGGGAGCTTTCGCCGGGGTGCAGCAGGAAGTAGATGCCGGTCGCGTACGTACGGGGGCCGGGGTAGCCGTGCGGTGTGGTCGAGCCCGTCGTCCGCCAGGTCTCCCGGAACCAGCCGCCCTCGACGTGCGGTTCGAGGTCGAGGAGGCCGACCAGCGGGGAGAGCGAGGTACGGTCGGCGCCCTTCATGGGGTGCACCTCCATCTCTGGTCAGTTGACGTGACCGGCGGTAACTTCCGGCCATGAGCGAAGCCGAAGCACCTACGCCGGAGCCGGTGCCCATACCCGTCGAGCGGCTGCACTTCGCGATGCCGCCCAGCCACGCGTCCGTCGCCGACGAGCGGGCGTACCGCAAGCGGCGGCTGGCGGGCGCGCTGCGCCTTTTCGCGCGGTTCGGGTACGAGGAGGGCGTCTCCGGGCACATCACCGCGCGGGACCCCGAGTTCCCCGACTGCTTCTGGGTCAACCCTTTCGGTGAGCCGCTCGCCGGTCTGACCGCCTGCGACCTGCTCCTGGTCAATGGCGACGGACAGGTCGTCGAGGGGACCGAGCACGTCAACCAGGCCGCGTTCACCGTGCACGCCGAGGTGCACCGGGCGCGGCCCGATGTCGTGGCCGTCGCGCACACCCACTCCACGTACGGCCGGGCGCTGGCCGCGCTGGGGGAACTGATCGAGCCGATCACGCAGGAGGCGTGCGCGTTCTACGAGGACCATTGCCTGTACGACGCCTACACGGGCGTCGTCGTGGACGCCGCCGAGGGGCGGCGGATCGCGGCCGCGCTCGCCGGCCGGAAGGCCGTGATCCTGCGCAACCACGGGCTGCTGACGGTCGGCGACTCGGTGGACGCGGCGGCCTGGTGGTTCATCACCATGGAGCGGTGCAGCCAGGTGCAGCTCACCGCGCGGGCGGCCGGCAAGCCGGTGCCGATCGGGCACCGGGAGGCGGTCGCGACGCGTGAGCGGCTCGGCAGCGATCTGGTCGCCTGGATCAACTACCAGCCGCTGTGGCGGCAGATCAGCCGCTCGGAGCCCGAACTCCTGTCGTAGACAGTCAACTTCCGGGTGTGTCTTTCACCCCTGGGGCAGGTGTGAGCGGGGCGCGGGCCGTGGCGTTCATAGGAAAGAATTCCTTTTCCCTGTCGGGTGGTTGAGACGCCGATTGAGACACGGAAGGGGGCGCCATGGCGGTGTACGGGGCCAGGCGGTGCGGCGGATGTACGCACGGGGCACGCGAGGAGCACCGGCGGGCGGTGGCCGCGTTCCGGGCCCGGCGGGACCGGCTGGCGGCGGGCGAGGGTGTGCCGGACCTCCCCAACGGGGCCTCACGGCGCTGGGTCTCCGACGAGCTCGGCCGGCATGCGCGGACTCTCGCCGAGCGGGGCCGGGCGCTCGGCGAGGCATGGCCGCAGGCGGTGTGGCGCGGCACGCCGTACGCGGTGTGGGGCGCCGTCGCGGTCCTGCTGGCGGGGCACGCGGTGGCCGCCGCGCCGTACGGTGGCGCCGGCGGCGGATGGACCGGGGCGCGCACGGCGGGGCTGGCCGCCGCGATATGCGTGGGCGCCCTGCTGACCGGCGCGGCCCATGTGCACCGGGCGTACGGAGGGCTCCTCGCGCCCCTGATCGGCGAGGACAACCGGCTGTCGACGTCCCGGGCGGTCGCCGCCGCGTGGGTGCTCCTCGCGGTGTTCGCCGCGCTCCACCTCGCCCTCCAGGGCGCCGCCGGGGGCGGGGGCGGGGTCGGGCTCGCGGGCGGTGCCCGGCTGCTGACGGCGCTCGCCCTGGTGTGCGCCGTGGCCGTCACCGTACGCAAGGTGGTGACCGTGCGGATCCTGGCGCAGCGGGTGCAGAAGGTGCGCGCCGAACGGCCGCGCGCCGCCGACCTGCTGTGCGACGACGCCGGGCGCGCCTGCCTCGCGGACGCCCAGTACGTGCTGGTGTCGGCGTTCGCGGTGCTGTTCGCCGCCGCCCGGCTGGTCCGGCGCCCCGGCGAGCTGCCGCACCTGCCGTGGGCGCTGGTCGCCCTGGTCGCCCTCTCGGCCGCCACCTACCTGGCCGCCAAGTGCGCCGAGGGCGTCCGGCCCGTCATCCTCTCCGTGGTGCGCGCCCCGGGGCCCGGCGCCCCGGACGCCCCTCTCCGGACCGGCGACGACATCGAGATCCGGGGCGCCGGTTTCGTACCGCCCGGAGCGGCGACGCCCGCCCACCTCACCCGCACGGTCGTCCGTATCGGACCGGTCCATGTCCACGTCCCGCTCGTCCCGGCACCGGGCGGCTTCACCAGCCCCACCGACACCACCCTCACCGTCCCGGTCCCGGCCGACGTCCCTCCCGGCTGGACGGACATCCAGGTCGTCACCGCCTCGGGCGCGGTGACGAACCGCGTCGTCATCGACGTGTCCGCGTGACGGGCCGCCGGCCCCTGGACCGGACGTGTCCGCGTGACGGGCCGCCGCCCCTGAACCCACGTGCCGACGCGGCCGGCCGCCGACCTTGAACCCACGTGCCGACGCGGCCGGCCGCCGTTGAACCCACGTGCCGTTCGCCGCGTATCCCTGCACGGGGATGCCGAGGAGAATCGGTCCCGGGGACAGCCGTGTGGAGAGGCAGGCCGGCAATGGCGCACACCTACCGGACGACAGCGACCTACGGGGGCGGCGCCGACGGGCCGCGCGGCTGGAAGGCGACCGCCTCCCGGTACGCGCTGTTGCCGCTGCGGGTCTTCCTCGGTGTCACCTTCGTCTACGCCGGACTCGACAAGATCACCGACGACCGGTTCATGGCCGCCTCCGGGACCGGCTCGATCGGCGAGACGATGCGGTCCGTCCGGGACTCCTCCGCCGTGCCGTGGCTCGTCGACCTGGCGCTGAAGAACCCGGAAGGGTTCGGGTACGGCATCGCCTTCGGCGAGCTGGCCGTCGGCATCGGCACGCTCGTCGGACTGCTGGCGAGGCTCGCCGCGGCCGGCGGGGCGCTCATCTCGCTCAGCCTGTGGCTGACCGTGAGCTGGCAGTCCGACCCGTACTACTACGGCAACGACCTCGCCTACCTGATGGCGTGGCTGCCGCTGGTGCTGGCCGGCGCTCCGCTGCTGTCGCTCGACGCGGCCCTGGCGGCGCGGCGGCGCCGGGCGCGGTAGCCGATCCAGCCGGCGACGCCCGACAGGACCAGCCCCGCGACCAGCGACGGCAGCGCCGCGTACCAGGGCGTGTCCCAGGCGCGTGCCGCGTCGCCCCCGTACAGCGCCGCGATGCCCAGGGCCGTGGCCCCCACGACCAGCCGGCCGGGGCGGAACTCATGGCGCCATTCGCCGCGGCGGCCCTGCTCGCCATGCTCGTCATGACGTAGCACGGGTGACCTCCACCTGTCCGAGCGCGACCTCCAGGGTGAGGTCGAGCGTGCCTGCCGGGGCCACGCCCTTGGGTGGGGCGATCGTGCGGGTCGCCTCGCGGTCCGGGGCGACGTCGATGTCATTGGCCGGGTCGGCCGGCAGGCGCAGATCGCCGAGCCCCACCTCGGCGTGCACCTTCACGGTCACGTTCCTCGGTACGACGACATGGAGGCGGCCCGCGCCGACCTCCGCGGCGGTGCGCGCCGTCTGCTTCGCCGGAACGGCCAGGCGGGACAGGTCGAGGGTGCCGACGCCGGTGCCCAGCTCGTACCGGGGGCGCAGATCCGCCGTGGCCGCCGGTCTCCAGTCCGCACGTATCCAATCCGTGTCGATCTGCCGGGGTATCAGCGCCGCGCCCGCCAGCAGCACGGCCGTGACCACCGTCATGAACACCGTGCCGAACCCCGTCCGGCCCAGGAACGAACCGGCCACCAGCCCGAGCCCGAACACCACCAGCGCGCACACCAGCCCGATCTGCAGGCATACCCCGAGCGGCTGCGACCCCCAGGACAGTCCCGTGCCCAGCCCGCCCGCCACCAGGGCCAGCAGGAGGACCGGGCCGCCCAGGGAACGCGGGCCACGGGCGGCGGCGGGCACGGCGCCCGCCCCGGCGCTCTTCGAGGGGCGAGCCAGGATCGCGTCCTCCACCCCCGCGCCGTCCTCCGGCCCCCACAGATAGCCGAGCGGGACCGGCCCCGACGTACCGTCCTTGACGATCGGCTCGCGCCACCACGACGGGGACTCCGGCGGCGGCGGGGCCTTCGTCTCCGGCGGCGCCTCCGCCACCGTGTGTGCCGCCGCCGTGTGCGCCGCCGCCTCGTGGCCCTCGCCCAGCCGGCGCCGCTGCGACCAGACGGCGGCCCCGCTGACGGCGATGATCAGCAGCAGTGAGAAGGAGATGGTGCTGCTGCTGCCGAGCATCGACAGGAACAGGCCGCAACCGACCAGCGCCATCAGCAGGGCGACCAGCGAGGCGCTGTCGACCCGGCCCGACAGCAGCCGCCGCGCCTCGTTCTCCTCCTCGTCCTCGGCCGTGATCAGCAGCCAAGCGAAGCCGTAGAAGACCAGCCCGAGGCCCCCCGTCACGGCCAGCACACCGATCGCGACCCGGAAGATCACCGGGTCGAGGTCGTAGTACCGCCCGAGCCCTCCGCACACCCCGGCCACGACCTTCCGCCGCGGCGTGCGCCGCAGCGGCGGCTGGGCCGGTGCTCCATCGGCCTCGGCCTCGGCCTGGGCGGGGGTGGGGGTCGTACGCGTCATACGTCCATGGTGACGGCCCGTGAGCCGCGTCGGCACCTTCCGCGACCCTGGCCCGTCCCTGATATTCGACCCCGTCTCGACCCTGTACTGCCCCCCGTACCGCCTCTCGGAGAACAGGGCGTTTCTCAGGGTCGGATGAGGGACGGCCCTGATGTCCGGCGGCGGCCGGCGTGTGACGATCGGGGCATGCCAGTCGCCGCCCGCCCACCCGAGACGACCGACGAACCACCCGTGCGCAAGCTCTACCGCAGCGCCGACGGGCGGATGCTCGGCGGCGTCGCGCGCGGCCTGGCCGGGCACCTCGGGCTGCCCGTGGTCTGGGTACGCCTGGTCTTCCTCGCCCTCTTCCTGGCCGACGGCCTCGGTGTGTTGGTCTACGCCGTCTTCTGGATCGTCGTCCCGCTGGGCGTCGGCGGCCGGTCCGCCGAGCCGCGTTCCGTCTTCGCCACCACCCCCGACGGGCGGCGCAGGCTCCGCAAGCCCGACAAGGGCCAGATCGTGGCGCTCGTCGCGCTCACCATCGGCGCGATCGGCTTCGTCAGCAGCGTCGACCTCGGCAGCGACGCCAACCGGTACGTATGGCCCACCCTGCTCGTCGGCGTCGGCGTCGTCCTGGTGTGGCGGCAGGTGGACAACGCGCGCCGCGCCAGCTGGACCGAGCCGGGCCGCCGCAAACGGCTCTTCCAGCTGGTGCGGGGCCTCGCGGGCGTCGCGCTCGTCGGCATGGGCCTGACCGTGTTCATGGTGGTGCGCGGCTCGGCCGCCCAGCTCGGCACCGCCCTCACCGCCGCGATAGCCGTCCTCGCCGGGATGACCCTGCTCGCCGGACCGTGGCTGGTACGGATGTCGCAGGACCTGTCCGAGGAGCGCACCATGCGCATCCGCGCCCAGGAGCGGGCCGAGGTCGCCGCCCACGTACACGACTCCGTCCTGCACACCCTCACCCTGATCCAGCGCAACGCCGACGACCCGGGCGAGGTCCGGCGGCTCGCCCGCGCGCAGGAGCGCGAGCTGCGCAACTGGCTGTACCGGCCGGAGGGCACCGGCAAGGACGAGGACCAGGAGCCGGACACGCTCGCCGAGGCGGTCAAGAAGACCGCCGCCGAGGTCGAGGACAAGCACGGCGTGCCCCTGGAGGTCGTGGTCGTCGGCGACTGCCCGCTCGACGAGAAACTGGCCGCCCAGATGCAGGCCGCGCGGGAAGCCATGGTCAACGCCGCCAAGTACGGTGGCCGGGGTGGGGCGGTGCAGGTGTACGCGGAGGTCGAGGGCCGGACGGTCTTCGTCTCCGTACGGGACCGGGGGCCGGGCTTCGACCTCGACGCCGTACCCGCCGACCGGATGGGCGTACGAGAATCGATCATCGGCCGGATGCAGCGCAACGGAGGCACCGCGCGGCTGCGGTCGGTGCCGGGAGACGGCACCGAAGTGGAGCTGGAGATGGAGAGGGTGGACGGATGACCGAGGACACGACGACTGCAGCCGACGCGGGGCGGCGGGTACGGGTCGTCCTGGTGGACGACCACCGGATGTTCCGCACCGGCGTGCAGGCGGAGATCGGGCGGACCGAGACGACCGGCGTGGAGGTGGTCGGGGAGGCCGCCGACGTCGACCAGGCGGTGACCGTGATCACCGCGACCCGCCCCGAGGTGGTCCTCCTCGACGTCCACCTGCCGGGCGGCGGCGGTGTCGAGGTGCTGCGCCGCTGCGCGAGCCTGATGTCGGCCCCCGAGAACCCGGTACGGTTCCTGGCCCTGTCCGTCTCGGACGCCGCCGAGGACGTCATCGGCGTCATCCGGGGCGGCGCGCGCGGGTACGTCACCAAGACGATCACGGGGGCGGACCTGGTCGACTCGATCTTCCGGGTCCAGGAGGGCGACGCCGTGTTCTCGCCCCGGCTGGCCGGGTTCGTGCTGGACGCGTTCGCCTCGACGGACGCCCCGCCGGTCGACGAGGACCTGGACCGGCTCACCCAGCGCGAGCGGGAGGTCCTGCGGCTGATCGCGCGCGGATACGCGTACAAGGAGATCGCCAAGCAGCTGTTCATCTCGGTGAAGACGGTCGAGTCGCACGTCTCGGCCGTGCTGCGCAAGCTGCAGCTGTCCAACCGGCATGAGCTGACCCGCTGGGCGACCGCCCGCCGTCTGGTGTGACGCCTGCCGGATCCCGCCGGGCGTATTTGTGAGGTAACCGGTACATAGGAGCGGCAACCAGCACGGCTCAGGCCCCCTCCTACTCCCCGTGATGAGCCTGACAGGTACCCCCTTCCTCGTGACCGCGGTCGTGCTGGCCGTGATCGCCGTCCTGCTGCCCCTGGCGCTGTGGAGCCGCGTGCGCGGCCCCGCACTCGTCCGGGGCGCGACGCGGCTGGGCATGGTGGCCTTCGCACAGCTCACGGCGATCGTCGTGGTCTTCGTCGCCGTGAACAACGTCAACGGGCTGTACGACAGCTGGGACGACCTGCTGGGCACCAGCGACCACGTCGACTCCGCCATCGACCTCGGCCCGGACGGGCTGGGCGGCAAGCGCATCTCCGACCTGCCGAAGGTCAGGCAGACTTTCACGCCCGTCGACGACCCCACCATGGGCCCCGGCGTCCAGAAGACCATCCTGAAGGGCGGGATATCCGGGGTGAAGGCCGAGGTGTACGTCTGGCTCCCGCCGCAGTACGACGACCCGGCCCACAAGGACAAGAAGTTCCCCGTCGTGGAGCTGCTCTCCGGCTTCCCCGGCTCGCCGAAGTCCTGGTTCGTCGGCATGCACGCCAACAAGCAGCTGGAGCCGCTGATGCGGAACGGCACCGTCGAGCCGTTCATCCTCGTCGCGCCGCGCAGCCACCTCCTCGGCCACACCGACACCGGCTGCGCCAACGTGCCCGGCAAGATCAACGCCGACACATGGCTCAGCGTCGACGTACGCAAGATGGTCATCGACAACTTCCGGGCCTCCGACAGGGCCGACGGCTGGGCGGTCGTGGGGTTCTCGTCGGGCGCCCACTGCGCCACGAAGCTGGCCATCGCCCACCCCGACCGCTACCGGTTCGGCGTCAGCATGTCCGGCTACAACGACCCGGCCGCCGAGCCGTCCTCGCTCACCGGCAAGGACCCGGAGCTGCGGCACGCCCACAACCCGCTCACCATGCTCAAGGCCGCCCCGGTCCCGCCCCGGGTCACGCTGCTGCTCACCGGCGACGGGGGCGACGGCTACCAGCAGGGCGTCGCGCTGCGGGAGGCGTCCAGGGCGCCGACGCGCATCGACGTCCAGCAGGTCTACGGCGGTCACCGCGTGAGCACCTGGGTACGGGAGGTCCCGTCGGTCTTCCAGTGGCTCACGCAGCAGTTCCGCACCGAGGGCACGGGGCCGGACGCGGGAGCCGGCGCGGGGCCCGGTGCCGCGGGCCAGGACCAGGCGCCGGACGCGGGGCAGGACCAGGTGCCGGACGGGGCCCAGGGCCAGGGCCAGGGGTCCGGCGCGGGGATGGCCGCGGGCGTGGGCCAAGGGGCCGGGTCCGGGACGGGCCGGGGGGCCTTGTCCGTCGGGGGCCGCCCGTAGTGCCCGGACGTCACGCCACGCGTGTCGCGCCCGCCCACGGCATCTCGTCGATGGGCGCGATCCGTACGGGGGCACCGGGGCGAGGGGCGTGGATCATCCTGCCGCCGCCGATGTAGAGGCCGACATGGCTGACGCCCGAGTAGAAGAACACCAGGTCGCCGGGGGCCAGGGCGGAACGGGACACGCGCTGTCCGGCGTCGATCTGGCTGTACGTGGTGCGGGGCAGCGACACCCCGGCGGAACGCCAGGCGGCCTGGGTGAGCCCCGAGCAGTCGAAGGCGGAGGGCCCGGTGGCGCCCCACACGTACGGCTTGCCCAAGGCTCCGTACGCGTACGAGACGGCCTGCGCGGCACGCGGGTTGGGCGCCCGGACCGGGCCCTGTGGCGCGGCCGCCCGCTCCGTAGGCGCGGCCGCCCGCCCCGTACCCGAGGCGCCGTCGTACGCGGCGCGCTGGGCGGTGGTGAGCCGGGCCAGGAGCCGCTCGGCGGCGGCGATCCTGCCCTGGACGGTCGCCTTGTGGCGGCCCAGCTCGGCCCGCCGGGCCTTCAGCTCACGCAGCCGGCCGGCGGCCTCGGCGCGTAGCCGGGCGAGTTCGGTGACCTGGCTGCGGGCGGCGGCGACGGCGGTGGACCGCCGGTCGCCGACCCGTTCCGCGAGGGCGGCGCCTCGTAGGTACGTGTCGGGGTCGGTGGAGAGGGCGAGCTGGACGGCGGGGTCGAGGCCGCCGTTCCGGTACTGGCCGTGGCCATGGAGCCGAGCGCGTCGCGGGCGGCGTTGAGGCGGGCGGTCCGGCGGGCGGCCTCGTCGCGCAGCGCCTCCAGCGACGCCTCGGCCCGCCGCACCTCCTCCTTGGCGCCGTTGTACTTGTCGGTGGCCTCCTCGGCCTCCTGGTACAGCCGGTCGGCCCGCGCCTTGACCTGGGCGGGTGTGAGGCGGGGCTCGGCGTGCCCGGAACCTTCGAAGGCGGTGGCGCCGGCCACCCCGGCGAGCGCCAGGGTGAGGGCCGTGCGGCTGCTCAGCGTCCGCTGCTTGGGTTTCCGGTGCGCTGCCACGGTGGCGGGTCACTTCCCTTCGGTCGTCCCCGGCGGGACGGGGCCTGGGGGAGGACGCTAAACCTGGGAGTCACGGGCGGGCGCGGGCATGACCGCAATTGGCCGTAGGTGAGGCTTCGCGGGCGGATTGAGAGGGGGCACGCTGCCGGAATCCCGCATTCCGTTATCAGCCGTGACCGATGCGACGAATGAGGCAACCCTGACCGACGGCCGGTGGTATTGCCCCGGCTAGGCTCCGCCCCATGGACGTACTCATCAATGTCTTCGTCGCGCTGCACATCATCGGTATCGCCGCTCTCCTGGGCGGCTTCCTGACCCAGATGAAGGCGATGGGGGAGGGTACGGCGCGCCTCGGCCCCGCGATGCTGCACGGCGCGCTGACGATGCTGGTCACGGGAGTGGTCCTGGTCGGCCTCAACCAGGCCGACGACCAGGCCGTGAACAACATCAAGATCGGTGTGAAGCTGGCGATCCTGGTCGTCATCCTCGGCCTGGTGTACGTCAAGCGCGACGAGGAGCGGGTCGACAAGGCCGTCTTCGGCGCCGTGGGCGGCCTCACCATGGCGAACATCTTCATCGCCACGCTCTGGACCTGACCGCCCCTCAGGCGCCCCGGGCGGCCGCTTCCTCGATCAGGCCGGCCGCCCGCCGCAGCCCGTCCCGCTCCCGGATCACCGCGCCCGTCGCGGCCAGCCGCTCGCGCAGCGCCGTGTCGCCCAGGAGCCGCTCCAGGGCCCCGGTCAGCTCCTCGTCCGTGAACCGGTAGGTGTCCAGCCGGACACCGAAGCCCAGCTCCTGCACGCGCTGCGCGTTGTCGTACTGGTCCCAGAACAGCGGCAGTACGATCATCGGCTTGCCGAAGTGCAGCGCCTCCGTCGTCGTGTTGTTGCCGCCGTGCGTGATCACCAGGTCGACGAGCGGCAGGACGGACGTCTGCGGCAGGAACTCCGCGCCCCACATGTTCGGCGCCAGCTCGATCTCGTCGTGCAGCGGGCCCTTGGAGACGATGTAGCGGTGGGGCGTCCTCGCCAGGACCCCGATGACGCGGCGCATCAGCTCCACGTCCGCCGACCCCAGCGATCCGAGCGAGAAGTAGACCAGTGCCCCGCCGCGCTCGGCGAGGGACGGCGGCACGGCGAAGGCCTCGTCCGTCTCCCGTACGCACGAGTCCAGGCGATGCCAGTGGGGCGGCAGCACGCGCGCGTAGTCCGCCGCCTCGGGATACACGTACAGGTTGGTGCCGCCCTCGTGGATGAACTCCAGCTCCGGCAGCGGCGGCGCCCCCTGCTCGGCCACCCACCCGCTGAAGTCCTCCCACAGTGCCCGGTGCGTGCGGTCGTACTCGGTCCGGAAGGCCGCCCAGCCGGAGTCGTCGTCGGCCGGGTGGCCGGAGAAGGCGGGCGGGACGCCGGGGCTCTTGATCTCCAGCGGGTTGCAGGAGGTGATCCGCACGAACGGCACGCCGGCCGTCAGCAGGGCGGGGAACGCCACCACGTTGTCCTCGACGATCACGTCCGGGCGCACCCGTTCGATGATCCGCTTCAGCTGCGGCTCGCAGTGGCGGGCGCCCGCGACCAGCTCCTCCCAGACCGGTTTGATCCAGGTGCCGAGCTGCTCGAAGGTCGGCTTGCGGAACTCCGGGGCGGTGTCCCGGACGAAGTCCTTCCAGAACTGTCCGGGATCCTGCGCGCCCTCTGCCGGGGGCGCCAGGTCGACCAGGTCCTCCTCGAAGCCGAGCGCGCTCAGCCTCCCGCGCCAGGACGCCTCGGCGGCGAACACCACCCGATGGCCCCGCCGGCGCAGTACGTCCCCGATACCGACGCAGTTGTTCGTCGGCCCGTAGGCGCTCTCCGGTACGAACAGGACGGTGAGCCGGCGGTCGGTCATGGTTCCCCCCCATGTCACGTTCGTGTCAGGTCATGTCAGGTCATGTCAGGCCGGGCGCACGCTGCTGTGGACGGGCAGGGAGTAGATGGACTCCTCGCGGACGTTCGCACCGGGCCTGGGGGCGTGGATCATCTTGCCCTCGCCCTTGTAGATGCCGACGTGGCTGATGTCGTCGTGGAAGAACACCAGGTCGCCGGGGCGCAGATCCTCCACGGCGACCCGCGTCCCGGCCTTCACCTGGTCCCAGGCCGTACGGGGCAGGTCGACGCCCGCCGCCCGCCACGCGGCCTGGGTGAGCCCGGAGCAGTCGTACGAGCTCGGGCCGGTCGCGCCCCAGACGTACGGCTTGCCCATCTGCGCCTCGGCGAAGGCCAGGACCTTGCCGGCCTTGGCGGTGCAGCCGCCGTCCACGGCCGGATGCCGCTCGTGCCGCCACGGCTGTGTGCGGTGCTCGCGGGCCCCCTCTGCCTCCGCCCGCGCCTCCGCCTCCGCCCGTGCCCCAGCCTCCGCCCGTGCCCCAGCCTCCGCCCGCGCCTTCACCTCGGCCCGGCGGCGGGCCTCCTCCTCTCGCTCGCGCTCCAGCACCGCGAGCCGCGCCCGCTCCTCGCCCGTCAGGCGCGACAGCAGCGCCCGCGCGTCGCTCAGTTTCCGCTGCACGGTCTGCTTGGTGGCACGGAGGGACGCCTGCGACGCGGTGAGCGACTCCAGCTCGCGCGTCGCCTCCGCCCGCCGCTTCGCGGCCTCCGCCTGCCGCGTCTCGTACTCGGTGAGCGTCTCGTGCTGCCGGTCGGTGAGCCGGTCCATCGGCTGTGCCTGGTCCACGAACGACTGCGGGCTCTCCGGGAAGACCAGCGGCGCGGCAGGACCCGGCCCGCCCGAGCGGGACGGGGCGGCCGCGTAGCTGCCGAAGGCGCGGCGGGGCTCGTCCAGCGCTTCCGTACGCCGGGCGGCGTCGTCGAGCTTGTCGTACCGCTGCGTCGCCGTGCCCGCCTGCCGGTAGAGGTCGTCGACCTTTCTCTGGACCTCCTCGACCGTCGGCCCCCGGTCCGGGTCGCCCGGCGCGCCGGGAGCGGCGGTCGCGCTCTGTGACGACAGGAGCGTGACCGAGGCCAGGGCGGCGGCCGTCGTGACCCCGACGGCGGGGGAGTGTGCATGCAGGGTCTGCAAGGTGCGCGTGCGCGGCTTGCGATGCGACGCCAAGGCCGGCATCTCCTTCCGTGGACCGCCTACCGGGTCAGCTGTCAGGTTCGGGCGGAACGGAAGGTGCCCTTGGGGTCCCGGTTCCGAACTGCCATGAGCGCAGCACGAATTCGGCGTGGGTGATCCGATTGGCGTGGTTCGCCGAGGGGAAAACGGACCGCTTGGGCGAGCACGCTAGCCAACCTGTGGTGGTGCTGTGAAGGATGATGTTCGATATGCCCGATACGTTTTCGTGACCTTGGCGTGATGTCGTCGAATCGATACGGAGGGTGACGAATCGGGTCTGTTGTCGGCGCATCGGCCGTTCGTCCACGGCTGTCAGTGGGGCGGCCTAGACTCGATAGGCGATGAGCAGCCTCTTTGACGACAGTTTCCTGGCGGACCTCCGGAACCACACCTCCGAGGAGCACCCGCCGCCGCCCGAGGACTCCGAGGGCCCCGGGGACGCCCCGGCCGCGGAGGAGATCCCGCACGACCTCTTCGGGGACCGCTTCGACGTGCCCCCGGCCAGGGGCGCCCGGGACGCGTACTACCGCGACGGCGCCCCGCGCCCCGTCGTCGACCCCGCCGCGCTGCTGGAGGGGCTGAACGAGCAGCAGCGCGCCGCCGTCGTGCACACCGGCTCGCCGCTGCTCATCGTCGCCGGCGCCGGCTCCGGCAAGACCCGGGTGCTGACCCACCGCATCGCCCACCTGCTGGGCACCCGCCATGTCCACCCGGGCCAGATACTGGCGATCACCTTCACCAACAAGGCCGCCGGCGAGATGAAGGAGCGCGTCGAGCAGCTCGTCGGCCCACGCGCCAACGCCATGTGGGTCATGACCTTCCACAGCGCGTGCGTCCGCATCCTGCGCCGCGAGTCGAAGAAGCTCGGCTTCACATCGTCCTTCTCGATCTACGACGCCGCCGACTCCAAGCGGCTGATGGCGCTGGTCTGCCGCGACCTGGACCTCGACCCCAAGAAGTTCCCGCCGAAGTCGTTCAGCGCCAAGATCTCCAACCTGAAGAACGAGCTGATCGACGAGGAGGCCTTCGCCGACCAGGCCGCCGACGGTTTCGAGAAGACGCTCGCCGAGGCGTACCGGATGTACCAGGCGCGGCTGCGCGAGGCCAACGCCCTGGACTTCGACGACATCATCATGACGACGGTCCACCTGCTCCAGGCCTTCCCCGACGTCGCCGAGCACTACCGCCGCCGCTTCCGCCACGTCCTCGTCGACGAGTACCAGGACACCAACCACGCCCAGTACACCCTCGTACGCGAACTGGTGGGGACCGGGTACGAGGACCTGGACCCGGCCGAGCTGTGCGTCGTCGGCGACGCCGACCAGTCGATCTACGCCTTCCGCGGCGCGACCATCCGCAACATCCTCCAGTTCGAGGAGGACTACCCGGACGCGACGACGATCCTGCTGGAGCAGAACTACCGCTCCACACAGACCATCCTGTCCGCCGCCAACGCGGTCATCGAGCGCAACGAGAGCCGCCGCCCCAAGAACCTGTGGACCAACGCGGGTGAGGGCGCCCGCATCATCGGGTACGTCGCGGACACCGAGCACGACGAGGCGCAGTTCGTCGCCGACGAGATCGACCGGCTGACGGACGCGGGCGAGGCGAAGGCCGGCGACGTCGCCGTCTTCTACCGGACGAACGCCCAGTCCCGTGTCTTCGAGGAGATCTTCATCCGCGTCGGCCTGCCGTACAAGGTCGTCGGCGGCGTCCGCTTCTACGAGCGCAAGGAGGTCCGGGACGTCCTCGCGTACCTGCGCGTCCTGGCCAACCCCGAGGACAACGTCCCGCTGCGCCGCATCCTCAACGTCCCCAAGCGCGGCATCGGCGAGCGCGCCGAGGCGATGATCGACGCGCTGGCGCTGCGCGAGAAGATCACCTTCCCGCAGGCGCTGCGCCGCGTCGACGAGGCGTACGGCATGGCGGCCCGGTCGGCGAACGCCGTGAAGCGGTTCAACACGCTCATGGAGGAGCTGCGCACGATCGTGGACTCGGGCGCCGGCCCGGCGGTGGTCCTGGAGGCCGTGCTGGAGCGGACGGGATACCTCGCCGAGCTCCAGGCCTCCACCGACCCGCAGGACGAGACCCGGATCGAGAACCTCCAGGAGCTCGCCGCCGTCGCCCTCGAATTCGAGCAGGAGCGCGGCGAGGGCGAAGGCACGGGCACCCTGGCCGAGTTCCTGGAGCAGGTCGCTCTCGTCGCCGACTCCGACCAGATCCCCGACGAGGACGAGGAAGGCTCGGGTGTCATCACACTGATGACGCTGCACACCGCCAAGGGTCTGGAGTTCCCGGTGGTGTTCCTGACCGGTATGGAGGACGGCGTCTTCCCGCACATGCGCGCCCTCGGCCAGACCAAGGAGCTGGAGGAGGAGCGGCGCCTGGCGTACGTCGGCATCACCCGCGCCCGCGAGCGGCTCTACCTCACGCGCTCGACGATGCGCAGCGCCTGGGGCCAGCCCTCGTACAACCCGCCGTCGCGGTTCCTGGAGGAGATCCCGGGACAGCACCTGGAGTGGAAGCGTACGGGCGCGATGGCCAAGCCCGCCGGTCCGACGTCCGGGATCGCGTCGTCGCTGTCCTCGTCACTCTCGGCGCGGTCGCGCGGCGGCGGCCCGTCCGGCTTCGCCACCCGGCGTACGACGGACAAGCCGGTGATCTCGCTGGCGGTCGGGGACCGGGTGACGCACGACCAGTTCGGGCTCGGGACCGTGATGGCGGTGACGGGAGTGGGCGCGGACGCGCAGGCGACGATCGACTTCGGTGACGAGAAGCCGAAGCGGCTGCTGCTGCGGTACGCGCCGGTCGAGAAGCTGTAGCGGTTCTCAGCTGGTCGGGTCGAGGCCGTGGCTGCGCAGCCACGGCAGCGGGTCGATCGCGGCGCCGCCGCCGGGCCGTACCTCGAAGTGGAGGTGGGGCCCGGTGGAGTTGCCGGAGTTGCCCGAGTACGCGATGACGTCGCCCGCCTTGACCTCGCCGGACCGGATCTTGGTGCTGCTGAGGTGGCAGTACCAGGTCTCGGTGCCGTCCTTGGCGGTCACGATCGCCATGTTCCCGTACGCGCTGTTCCACTGGGTGCGGACGGTGCCGTCGGTCGCGGCCATCACGGGCGTCCCGTACTGGACCGGGAAGTCGATACCGGTGTGCAGGGACATCCAGTTGACGCCCGCCTGCCCGTAGCGCGCGCTGAGCTGGTGCAGTTCGACGGGGAGGGCGAACTTGGGGCGCATCGCCTCCCGGCGGGCCGCCTCCTCCTCGCGCTTCTTGCGCTCCGCCTCCTGGCGCGCCTTGAGGTCGATGCGCTCCTGGGTGCGGCTGGCGCGGTCGCCGAAGTCGCGGGCGTCGGCGCTGAGTGCGGCCAGCTGGGTGTCGAGCTCGCTGTTGGCGACGACCGGCTGGACCGCGGCCGGGTCCGCGGCGGTCACCGCCTTCTCGTCGCTCTTGGTCTCGCCGGTGGCGCTGCCCGTGAGGCCGCTGACCGATGCGGCGGCGATACCGGCGACGCCCATCACGCAGGCGGAGGGCACGGCGACGGTGAGGAGCGCGGAACGTTTGGCGGGGGTGCGGCGACGGCCGCGGCTGCCTCGGGCGGGGCGGGGAACGACGGGGGCGAGCGCGGTCTGGGTGGGGCTTTCATGCACGGCCGCGGCGGCGGCCGCGGCGGCGGGGTCGGGCTCGGGCTGCGACTCGGGCTCGTACTCGTAGGCGGGCTCGGGCTCGGGCTCGTATTCGTGGGCGGGCTCGTACGCGAGCTCCGGTTCGGCCGCGGCCTCGTGCTCGGGCTCGTGCTCGGGTTCCGTGTGGGGTTCCGGCGTGGGCAGCTGGTCGGCGGCCGCATAGTCGTACTGCTCGGGGACGGTGAACGTCTCGGCCGGCGCGGCGGCGTAGTTCCAGGCGGTGGCGTCGTAGGCCCCGTTGTCGTAGGAGGCGGTGGCCGCGGCGGCCACGTTCCATTGGCCGGTGGTGTCGTACGCGCTCGCCTCGCTCCAGGCGCCTGCGTCCCACTGCCCGGTGTGCTCGGAGTATTCGACGTACCCGGTGGTGTCCGTGGTGGCCCACTGCTGGGGGGCGGTGGCGGCGGCCCACTGGCTGCTGTCGTACTGGCCGCTCTGTCCGCCGGGGTCGGCGTAGTAGCCGCCGCTGCTACCGCTGCTGCTTTCGTAGGCGTTCTCGTACGTGCCGGGAAGGGCGCCGAAGAGGGGATCCGTCTCGAAGCTGCCGGTGGTCTCGAAACTGCCGGTCTCGAAGCTGCCCGTGGAATACGCGTCGTTTCCGACGTACCCGGCGTGGGGGTGCTGGTCGTTCACCAACTTCTCTCTCGCCTCGGCAGCAGGACCAGGTCTGGGATCGGCCCCGGCGAAGGGGCGACCCAGAGGGGAAAGCAGTGGGCGCGACTGTACCCGGCGGTACGCGCAAGCGACAATCTTCCGTGGGTTTTAGGCCCGGGGGAAACGGGCATTCGGCCGCCTTTCGGCGGAGTGTGGGCAGAGCTTTGGCCTTACGTTCGAGGAATGTTCGAAGTCTGGTCGTGTGGTGTCAGGCCACCGACATGGAATCGGAGGTTCCGGCGGTCGCTCCGTCGCACTCCAGGACCTCACGGATGCCGGCCGCGACCGCGGGGTGAACGGGCAGCGCGAGGTGGCCGATCCCGCTGACGCGGACATTCCGCGCGATCAGGTCCGGATGGTCGATGCGCGCCGTCTCGACGGGCACCATCCACTGGTCCAGATCGCTCCAGAAGCTGACGAAGCGCGTACGGCAGTGCGGGGCCGGCTCGCTCAACTCCCGTACGACGGATGAGCCGGGACGCATCTGGCGCACCAGCGGGTGCGCGCCCGCGAGCGGCGCGGCGGTCGTGCCGGAGTGCGGCGTACCGAGCGTGACGAGGGTGCGTACGCGCCGGTCACCGCCGAGCCGCTGCACGTAGTAGCGGGCGATCAGCCCACCCAGGCTGTGCCCGACGATGTCGACCTCGCCGTGCCCGGTGCGGTCGCAGATCTCCTCGACATGGCGGCCGAGCAACTCGGCGGCCGCCCGGATGTCGCACGTCAACAGCGAGTAGTTGAGCGACTCCACATGGCGCCGGCCGTGCCGGGCGAGGGAGCGGCGCAGCAGGACGAAGACGGAGCGGTTGTCGATGAAGCCGTGCAGCAGCACGGTGGGCGGGTGGGCGCCGCGGCCGCCGGTGGGTGTGGTGGTGGGCGGCCGGCGTTCCGGTGCGATGCCGGTGGGGTAGAGGAGGAGGTGACCGGCGAGGATCGCCACCTCCAGGGCGGTGGCCTTGATCAGCGCGGCGGACAGCCGTAACGGAAAGAAGGGCAGCACCTTCCAGGGCAACAGGACCTTCACGGCCGACCTCCGAACTGGGGTGCCGGCTCGGAGGGGTAGTGGCGATGGGGCCGTACCGCCGCGCCGCGCGGCTGGCGGCACGGTGATACGACGACCTCGTTGCGGCTCCCGTAGCGATCGTCCCGGCTTCTCCTGTGGCCGATGGGCCGCCCGGTGCGGGTACGACGCGTAGCGAACATGTCCCACGTGTGATTTCCCCCTCGCTATCCACCGCGAAACGGCCGGTTGCGGGATGCTGTAGATAACGTTCGTTCACCTCCCCGGCATATAGGTACGGGGGACGCATGTGGAGGCAGTGATGGGTGTGACCGGTCCGATCCGCGTGGTGGTGGCCAAGCCGGGTCTCGACGGCCACGATCGCGGCGCGAAGGTGATCGCGCGGGCGCTGCGTGACGCCGGTATGGAGGTCATTTACACCGGCCTGCACCAGACGCCGGAACAGATCGTCGACACGGCGATCCAGGAGGACGCGGACGCGATCGGTCTGTCGATCCTGTCGGGCGCCCACAACACGTTGTTCGCGAAGGTGCTCGAGCTGTTGAAGGAGCGCGACGCGGAGGACATCAAGGTGTTCGGTGGCGGGATCATCCCGGACGCGGACATCGCGCCGCTGAAGGAGAAGGGCGTGGCGGAGATCTTCACGCCCGGCGCGACGACGGCGTCGATCGTGGACTGGGTCAACGCCAACGTTCGCGTCTCCGCCGAGGCGTAACCCGCCGCCTCTCCGGCCGGGCGCCACCGCTGCAGCCCTCGGGCTCGGTGCCCGTGCCGGGTGCGGCGTCCCCCGGCGGGGCGCCTCCCTGGGCGTGGCGTGCCGGGTCCCCGGTGGGGTGTCCGTGCCGGCCGGGTGCCGTGCCCGGGTGCCCGTGCCGGTCGGTGCCGTGCCGGGGGCTCCCCGTGCCGGTCGGTGCCCCTTCGGTTGGGTGGCCTGATGGCCGGGTGCCCGGGCGGGTGCGGCTCTGTTCGGGGCGCGCGGTTCGGGGGTTGCCCGTGCGCGTACGTGTGTCGTTGGCTCCGCTCCGTGGGGCGTGTCCTGGGCTCTCCTTCGCAAGCTCAGTCGTTTTACGCCCAGAACACGCCCCACTGCGCGTCCCCCTTCGGGGGCGAGCCGAAGCGCCGGGCACCTGCGCGGCGCGAAGCTGCCGCGGCCCGGGGGTGTGGGGGCGTCAGCCACCACGGGGAGCCCGGGGCTTGCCCCCGGTTTCGGGGTGGGGGAACCCCCTACGGCTCACCCCCCGTCACCAGGGCCCCGGCCCTGGAGTTCGGTGCGCATCGCCGCGCGGAGCCGTAGCGTGGCGACCAGGCGTTGGAATGCCTCCGACCAGTAGCCGCCCGCGCCCGGGGACGCGCCCTCCGGTTCGTCCGGGAGGGCCGTCAGGATCTCGAGGCGGTCCGCCTGGGCCGGGTCGAGGCAGCGTTCCGCCAGTCCCATGACGCCGCTGAAGCTCCAGGGGTAGCTCCCCGCGTCGCGGGCGATGTCCAGCGCGTCGACCACCGCGCGGCCGAGCGGCTCGGCCCAGGGGACGGCGCAGACGCCGAGCAGCTGGAACGCCTCCGAGAGGCCGTGCGCCGCGATGAAGTCGGCGACCCAGAGGGCCCGTTCGTCGCCGGGCAGGATGGACAGGAGCTTCGACCGCTCGGCGAGCGAGGACGTGCCCGGGCCGGTCGCCGGGGGTGTGGTGGGCGGGCCGAGCAGTGCGCGGGCCCAGGCGGGGTCCCGTTGCCGGACCGCCGCGCGGCACCACGCGGCGTGCAGCTCGTCGCGCCAGTCGTCCGCGACCGGCAGGGCGACGATCTGCTCGGGGGTGCGGCCGCCGAGCCGGGAGGGCCAGATGGCGAGCGGGGCGGACTCGACCAACTGGCCCAGCCACCACGAGCGTTCGCCCCGGCCGGTCGGCGGGTCGGGCAGGACGCCGTCGCGCTGCATGCCCGCGTCGCACTCGTGCGGTGCCTCGACGGTGATGGCCGCCTGGTCGCCCGTACGGTCCAGGCCCACGCACGTGGCCGCCCGGTCGGCCATACGTCCGGCGAGCGCCGACCGGGGCAGCGCGGAGAGCAGCTCGTCGGCGGTGGAGCGGACATTGCGGCTGCGGTCGGAGAGCGCCTGCTCCAGGAACGGCTCGTCGGCGTCGGACAGACCCGTACGCAGTGAGTCCAGGAACATCAGCCGGTCCTCGGCCCGTTCGCCGGACCAGGTCGAGCCCAGCAGGGCGGCCGCGGCGGCCGGGTCGTGTGCCCGTACGGCTCCGAGCAGGGCCACCCGTTCGGCGAACAGGCCTTCCTCCCACAGGCACCGCACGGCGGCCTCGTCGGTGGGGTCGGGCAGCGTGGTCCCGCCCGAGCCGCCGCGCAGCGCGAACCGCCACTCCGGGTTGAGCCGGGCAAGCCACAGCCCGCGCGGCCCGGCGAACGTCAACGCGGCGGGGCGCAGATCGGTGCGGGCGCGGGCCGCGTCGAGCAGCGCGGGCAGCACGGACGCAGGCGCCTGGTAGCCGTGCTCGTTCGCCGCCGCCAGCCACTGCGGGAGCAGCTCCGTGAGGTCGGGTGCCGTGCCCCGGCGGCCGCCGCCCGAGGACGCGCCGGAACGGTCGGCGAGCAACTGGGCGAGCCGGCGCCGGGCCGCGTCGGGAAGCGGTGGCCGCTCGTCGCGCGGCGCCGGCTCGGGCAGGCTGGCGGCGGGCCCCGGGAGCAGGCCCGCCCGCCGCCGGACGGTGTGCAGCGCGGCGGCGTCCAGCAGCGCGACCGGCGCGTCCTTGCCGGGCGCCGGCACGTCGGAAGCCGGCGCCCGGCGGTCGGTGCCCAGCAGCGCCGAGGTGACGAGGTCTTCCCAGGTCGTGGTGGTCATCGTGTCCTCCGTACGCTCAGGTCAGCGCGACCGTCTCGGGCGTGTCCGCCGACCAGGCGGTCAGCGGGGTGAAGCCTCGGTGCCCGCACTCGCCGAACACCGTGACCGGCCTGCCGCCCGACAGCGCGGCCAGCCGCCACAGACCGGGCCGGGCGAGCGCGGCCGGGGCGACCGGCAGGGCGCACCTGCCGTCGGCGTCGGCCAGCTGCCAGCCGCCGTCCGGCAACGGCACGGGTATGACGTCGGCCAGCGTCACCGGCCAGGAGTCCAGCCACGGGTCGTCCCGCAGGGCTGTCCCGTACGCCGCGACAGCGTCGGCCACCGGCCCGCCCGGCGGCGGCCCGGCGTCGGGCACCGGCACCGAGAACTGCTCGCCCAGCTCGGCCCGCAGCTGGGCCGCCCCCGCGTACGGCGTGACCTCGGCGTCGATCACCACGCCCACCGGCAGGGTGATGCCGGGGGCGCGCCCGGCCGCGCCGAACGACAGCAGCAGCGCCGTTCGCCCGCCGTCCCTGCCGTACAGCCAGACGCGGCGCGTGGTCAGCTTGCCGTCCGAGGTGTCGTACCGGGCGAGGACCGACCAGTGGTCGCGCACCGCGGGGCCGCCGGCGGGCGCCGTCAGCCCCACCCGGGTGCGGACCGTCGCGGCCAGCGGCTCCGGCAGCCGCTCGATGTCCAGCCAGGCCCGGTCGAGCAGATGCGTCAGCGCGCACTCCTCCAGCAGCCGCACCGGCCAGCCGGGCCCTGAGCCCGGTATCGCCCCCAGCTCCCTGACCCGGCCGGCCAGGCCGGGCGCCTGCGCGTCGACCATCCGCGCCGCGGTCTCGTCCCACAGCTCGTACCCCGACCGGTCGGCGGAGGCGAGCCCGCCGCGCAGCAGGTCGGCGAGCCGCTGCTCCAACTCCTCGGTGCCCGCGGTTATCCGCGCTCTCCGTTGCTCCGCCCGGCGCCGGGCCGCCTCGGGGTCGGCGCTCTTCGCCGGCCGGCCGGCGCCCGTCTCCGCTTCCTTCCCGCCGGCCGCGCGTGCCCGCCGGCCCGCCAGCCACCGCTCGGCCCAGTCCGGCGGCCCGGAGCCGCGCACGGCCTCCCCGTCCGCCGCCCAGAGCAGCAAGAGCCCCAACGCGTGTTTGCACGGGAACTTCCGGCTGGGACAACTGCACGCGTACGCCGGGCCCGTGGTGTCGACGACCGTTCGGTACGGCGTGCTTCCGCTGCCCTTGCACAACCCCCAGACGGCCCCCGAGCCGTCGCTTCCCCCGCCCGACCACGACCCGGCCGTGCCGAGCTTGCTGCCCGCTCTGCGTGAGGCGTCGTCAGGAGCCAGAGCCAGCACCTGTTCCGCCGTCCAGCGCACCCCCTGCTGATTCATGGGAACGACGGTAGGTGGTCCCACTGACAATCGGCCCTGACCTGCGAATTCGCCCGGGTGAGTGGGGACGAGGCCGCCGAGCGGGTCGGGAAGGAGCACCGGCTGCATCGCCGTGTCGCCCGTCGCCGGCCGACCGCCCGCCAACTCCGGTCGCACAACGGCCGTTTCCGCCCCTGAGCTGCGGAAACGGCCGGTTGTCAGTGGCATGGTGCACGGTTGGTTCCACACCCGGTCGAACACGATCTGGAGGGGGATCCATGACCGTGCCCGAAACCACCGAAGCCACCGAGACATCCCGCGGCGAGGCCCTGCGCCCGCACGCCGAGGACGCGTTCGCGCACGAACTGACGGCACTCGCCGCGGCCGACGCCCGGCCGCGCCCGGCCCGCTGGCGGCTGTCGCCGTGGGCCGTCGCCACCTACCTGCTCGGCGGCACGCTGACCGACGGCACCGTGATCACACCGAAGTACGTGGGACCGCGCCGGATCGTCGAAGTCGCCGTCACCACCCTCGCCACCGACCGCGCACTGCTCCTGCTGGGCGTCCCCGGCACCGCCAAGACCTGGGTCTCCGAACACCTCGCCGCCGCCGTCAGCGGCGACTCCACCCTCCTGGTGCAGGGCACGGCCGGCACCCCCGAGGAAGCCATCCGCTACGGGTGGAACTACGCGCAGCTGCTCGCCCACGGGCCCAGCCGCGAGGCCCTGGTGCCCAGCCCGGTCATGCGGGCCATGTCCGACGGCATGACCGCCCGCGTCGAGGAGCTCACCCGCATCCCCGCCGACGTGCAGGACTCCCTGATCACGATCCTGTCCGAGAAGACCCTGCCCATCCCCGAGCTCGGACAGGAAGTCCAGGCGGTACGGGGATTCAACCTCATCGCCACCGCCAACGACCGCGACCGCGGCGTCAACGAGCTGTCCAGCGCGCTGCGCCGCCGCTTCAACACCGTCGTCCTCCCGCTGCCCGCGACACCGGAGGCCGAGGTCGACATCGTCTCCCGGCGCGTCGACCAGATAGGGCGCTCCCTCGACCTGCCCGCCACGCCCGAGGGCATCGACGAGATCCGCAGGGTCGTCACCGTCTTCCGCGAACTGCGCGACGGCGTGACCACCGACGGCCGCACCAAGCTCAAGTCGCCCTCCGGGACACTCTCCACCGCCGAGGCGATCTCCGTCGTCACGGGCGGCCTCGCGCTGGCCGCCCACTTCGGCGACGGCGTACTGCGCCCCGGAGACGTCGCCGCCGGCATCCTCGGCGCCGTCGTCCGCGACCCGGCGGCCGACCGGGTCGTCTGGCAGGAGTACCTGGAGGCCGTCGTCCGTGAACGGGACGGCTGGAAGGACTTCTACCGGGCGTGCCGGGAGGTGTCGGCATGACGGCGGCCACCGGCCCCCTGCTGCTCGGCGTCCGCCACCACGGCCCCGGATCGGCCCGCGCCGTGCGGGCCGCGCTCGACGCCGCCAAGCCCCCGGCCGTGCTGATCGAAGGGCCGCCCGAAGGGGACGCGCTGCTGCCGCTCGCCGCCGACGAGCGGATGAGCCCCCCGGTCGCGCTGCTCGCGCACGCCGTGGATGACCCCGGCCGGGCGTCCTTCTGGCCGATGGCCGAGTTCTCCCCCGAGTGGGTCGCGATCCGCTGGGCGCTCGACCACGGCGCCGCCGTCCACTTCATCGACCTGCCCGCCACCCACACGCTCGCCATGGCGAAGGACCCCACCTGGACGGACGGCGAAGGGGAGGAGGCGGACGGCGGCGGAGGCGACGAGCAGGGTTACGGACTGCGGATCGACCCCATCGCCGTCCTCGCCGAGACCGCCGGGTACGACGACCCCGAGCGCTGGTGGGAGGACGTGATCGAGCACCGCGGCACCGGCGCCGCACCCAACGGGCCGCCGGGCACCGGCGACCACGACCCGATCGCGGTGTTCACCGGTCTCGCCGACGCCATGGCCGCCCTGCGCGAGACGTACGGACACGGCGGACACGACCGCGATCTGATCCGCGAGGCATACATGCGCCTCCAGCTCCGCGCCGCGCGCAAGACGCACGGGGACGGCGTGGCCGTCGTCTGCGGAGCCTGGCACGTGCCCGCGCTCGCCGCGAAGACCACCGTCACCGCCGACCGGGCCCTCCTCAAGGGCCTGCCCAAGGTGAAGACGGGGATCACCTGGGTGCCCTGGACGCACCGCAGGCTCGCCCGGCACAGCGGCTACGGCGCCGGCATCGACTCACCCGGCTGGTACGGGCATCTGTTCGGAGCCCCGGACCGGCCGGTCGAGCGCTGGATGACCAAGGTCGCCGGGCTGCTGCGCGCCGAGGACCGGATCGTCTCCTCCGCCCACGTCATCGAGGCCGTACGGCTCGCCGGGACGCTCGCCGCCATGCGCGGGCGTCCCCTCGCGGGCCTGACCGAGACCATCGACGCCGTACGGGCGGTGATGTGCGACGGCTCCGACGTGCCGCTCGGGCTCATCAAGGACCGGCTCGTCATCGGCGACGCGCTCGGCGAAGTCCCCGAGAGCGCCCCCGCCGTGCCCCTGCAACGCGACCTCACCAGGCTCCAGCGCGCCCTGCGCCTCAAGCCCGAGGCCCTGGAGCGAGAGCTCGACCTGGACCTGCGCAAGGAGACCGACGCCGCGCGCAGCCGGCTGCTGCACCGGCTGCGGCTCCTGGGCGTCGGCTGGGGCGAACCGGCCGCCGGACGCGGCAGCACCGGCACGTTCCGGGAGACCTGGCGGCTGCGCTGGGAGCCGGAGCTGCACGTACGGGTCGCCGAAGCCGGCATGTGGGGCACCACCGTCCTCGCCGCCGCCACCGCCAGGGCGGAATCGGAAGCCACGTCGGCGGCCACGCTCGCCGACGTCACCGCCCTCGCCGAACGGTGCCTCCTGGCCGGGCTCTCCGACGCGCTGCCCGTGGTGATGAAGGCCCTCGCCGACCGGGCCGCGCTCGACGCGGACGTCGGCCACCTCGCCCAGGCCCTCCCGGCGCTGGCCCGCTCCCTGCGGTACGGCGACGTCCGCGCCACGGACACGGCCGCGCTCGGCGAGGTCGCCACCGGGCTCGCGCAGCGCGTCTGCGTCGGCCTGCCGCCCGCGTGCACGGGCCTCGACGCGGACGGCGCCGCCGAGATGCGCGCCCACCTGGACGCCGTCCACACCGCGATCCGGCTCCTGCCGGGCACGGAGGACGACACGGAGCGGGGCACGGAGGACGGCACGAAGGACGACACGGGGGAGGGCGCGGAGGAGGGGACGGAGGAGGGCACGGAGGACCTCACCGGCCGCTGGGCCGGCGTCCTGGTCACGCTCGCCGACCGCGACAGCGTGCCCGGCGTCATACGGGGACGCGCCGCCCGGCTGCTGCTGGACGACGGGCGGCTCGCGGAGGACGAAGCCGCCCGGCTGATGGGGCTCGCCCTCTCGCCGGGAACGCCGCCCGCCGAAGCGGCCGCCTGGATCGAGGGGTTCGTCGGCGGGGGCGCGGCCAACCCCGGCGGCGGCATGCTGCTCGTCCACGACGAACGGCTCCTCGGGCTCGTCGACGCCTGGCTCACCGGCGTCCCGGCGGAGGCGTTCACCGATGTCCTGCCGCTGCTGCGGCGTACGTTCTCCGCGTACGAACCGGGCGTGCGGCGCACGCTGGGCGAGCTGGTGCGGCGCGGCCCGGAAAGCGGAGGCCCCGCCCGCGCGGAGGCCGGGGTGCCAGGCTTCGCCGCTGAACTGGACCGGACCCGTGCGGACGCGGTGCTGCCGCTGCTGCGGCTGCTGCTGGGCACGGCGGGCACGGACGACAACGACCTTCTGGGGGTGGAGCAGTGAGTGAGGACGAGCGGCTGCGGCGCTGGCGCCTGGTACTGGGCGGCGGCGCGGCCGACGGCACGGGCCGCACGCTCGCCGGGACCGACGCCGCCATGGACGGCACCCTGGCCGCGCTGTACGGGGAGAAGGACAACAGCAAGGGCCGCGGCGGGCGCGATCGGTCCGCGGGTCTCGGCGCGTCGGCGCCGTCCGTCGCCCGCTGGCTCGGCGACATCCGCACCTACTTCCCCAGCTCCGTCGTGCAGGTGATGCAGCGTGACGCGATCGACCGGCTCGGTCTGTCGACGCTGCTGCTGGAGCCGGAGATGCTCGAGGCCGTCGAGGCCGACGTCCACCTCGTCGGCACGTTGCTCTCGCTCAACAAGGCGATGCCCGAGACGACGAAGGAAACGGCACGGGCCGTCGTACGCAAGGTCGTCGACGACCTGGAGAAGCGGCTCGCGACCCGCACCCGCGCCACGCTCACCGGCGCGCTCGACCGCAGCGCCCGCGTCAGCCGGCCGCGCCACCGGGACATCGACTGGGACCGCACCATCAGGGCGAACCTGAAGAACTACCTCCCGGAGCACCGCACGATCGTGCCCGAGCGGCTCATCGGGTACGGGCGGGCCGCGCAATCCGTGAAGAAGGACGTGGTGCTCTGCATCGACCAGTCCGGTTCGATGGCGGCGTCCGTCGTGTACGCCTCGGTGTTCGGAGCCGTGCTGGCCTCCATGCGCTCCCTCGCGACCCGGCTCGTCGTCTTCGACACGGCCGTCGTCGACCTCACCGACCAGCTCGACGACCCCGTCGACGTCCTGTTCGGCACCCAGCTCGGCGGCGGCACGGACATCAACCGGGCGCTGGCGTACTGCCAGTCGCGGCTCACGCGCCCGGCCGACACCGTGGTCGTCCTGATCAGCGACCTCTACGAGGGCGGCATACGCGACGAGATGCTGAAGCGAGTGGCGGCGATGAAGGCGTCGGGCGTGCAGTTCGTGGCGCTGCTCGCGCTCTCCGACGAGGGAGCGCCGGCGTACGACCGCGAACACGCGGCGGCGCTCGCGGCGCTGGGGGTACCGGCGTTCGCGTGCAGCCCGGACCTCTTCCCGGAGGTGATGGCCGCGGCGATCGAGAAGCGGCCCCTGCCCATACCGGACATGGTGACCCATCAGTAACACGGGACTTGCGCCAACCCGGGATGTTCGTGCAAGCATCAGCGCGACGTACGCGGAAGACGATGTGCCGCGCATGGGGAGGATTCCGGACACCGTGACTGCCGCAGCAGCTCTCACGCACGCTGCCGCCCCGCGCACCGAGCGCGGGGCGGTGGCGCGGCGTGCGCTGGCGGTCGTGCTGTTCCTCGGAGGCCTGCTGGCCCTCGGCATGCTCTGCGGCAACCCGGCGCACGCGGCGGACCAGCCGTCGACGGCGACCGCCGCCACCCAGGTGGAGCGGTCGGCCGCCACGGAGCGGCTCCCGGACGCGCCCGACGCCGTCCCCGCCGCCACGGGCGACCGCGTCACCGACGCCGTGCGCGAGGCCGGAGCGGCCGCCGAGCCGGTGGCCGGTGCCGAGCCCGTCGCCGGTGCCGGGGCAGTGGCCGGTGGTGCGGGGGCAGCGACCGGCGCCGTGACCGAGTCCGTCACCGGCGTCGTACAGGACCCCACCGGAGCCCTTCCGCCGCAGGCGGAGTGGCCGACGGCACCGGTCGCCCCCGCCGTTCCCGTGCCGCCTCGGACGCCGCCGGCGCACGTGCCCGGCGCCCTCCAGACGGACCCGCAGTCGCGACCGCAGACCGAGCCGGGACCCGCGTCCCGGCCCGGACAGCTGAGCGCGTCGCCCGGCACGTCCGGGCCCGAGGCCACCGCACCCGGCGCTCCGGCCGTCCTCCCGCACGCCACACAGTCATGGCCCGCGTACGGGTACGGGTACAGGTACGGCGACATGGAGGCCCGCACCGCCCAGGACCGGCCCGGCCGGCCGGCGGACGCGGTCCTCGCCGCCCCGCTGCCCGTCGCGCCCGGCCCGTGCCATGGCGCTCTCCGGCAGTCGGCCGCCGGCGACGGCGGCGCGCCCCGCGCGGGCGACCAGCACGCCCTGGCGTCCACGGCGGACGCCCACGCCGGACCGGTCCGGGGCACCGCGCTGCCGGCGACCGCCGCGCCCGTCCACGACCGGCCCCACAACATCCTCGAATTCCCCGGCTAGGGCAGGCCTTCCCCCCGCTCAAGACCTGCCGCGCGGGGGCGGGACAGGTCTGCCCGCCGTCACCACACACGTGAATTCGAAGGAACCTACGCTCCCATGAACAAGAACATCCGCCGCTCCATAGCCGTCGCCGCCACCGCCACCGGCATGTGGGCCATCGGCACCGCCGCCGCCAGCGCGGCCGAGGTGTCCGTCTCCGTGCCGCTCTCCACCCCCGACAAGGTGGTCGACGCGGCCGACACGGTCACGGACCACACCACGGCCGCCGTCACCACCCACGTCCAGGACACCCAGCAGCAGGTCACCCAGGACGTCACCACCGACGCCCGGTACGCGACCACCGAGGTCCAGGGCACCGCAGCCCAGGTGCAGGACACCACCGCTCAGGTCCAGGACACCACCGCCCAGGTCCAGGGCGTCGGTGCCGAGGTCCGGACGGAGGCGGAGGGCGAGATCGACTACCTCTTCGGCCCCCTCTCCGCCTTCGCCCACGAGGTGCAGAGCGACCCCGTCGCCACCGCCACCCCCGTCGCGGACGCCGCCGCCCAGGACGCGCTGCCGCCCATCGCGTACCGCGCCGTCCACTCCGCCGCGCCGGTCGCCGGCCAGGCGGCCGGGGACGCGGGCGTCCTCGTCGAGGACGTGGTCTCCGACGCGTACCCGTTCGCCACCGACGTCGTCTCCGGCGTCCAGCCGCTCGCCGGCGGTGTGGCCGGCCAGGTGCAGCCGTTCGCGGACGGTGTCACGGGCTCCGTGCAGCCGCTCGTCCAGGCCGTCGCCGACCAGGTCCAGCCGGTCGCGCAGGGCGTCAGCGGCAGCGCGACCGGCCTGGTGGGCGGCGTGACCGGTGAGGTGGCGCCGTTCGCGTACGACGTGACGGGCGACGTCCAGCCCTTCGCGACCGGCCTGGTCGAGGGCGTGACCGGCGATGTCCAGCCGCTCGCCGGCAACGCCGTCTCCGGCGTCCAGGGCACGGTCGGCACCGTCACCCCGGACTACCTCCCCTACGGCGTCTGATCCGGTACGAAATCCGTAGCAACGGGCGGTCTCACAGTCGGTGGGGCCGCCCGTTTGAGGTTCGTGCCTGTGACAGGTATCACCGCTCCGGTGTGATCTGCGATTTAGGTGCCTCGGTCTCACGGGGATAATCTGCGAGACGGACATGCCGCGTCCACGGACACCGTGTACGCCTCCCTTGTGACAGCGCAGTCACGTTGCCCTCCGCGGCACGCCCACGCAGACAACGGAACCGCGATCACCAGAAAAGGGACGGACGCGCGTGGACCTGTTCGAGTACCAGGCGAGGGACCTCTTCGCCAAGCACGGTGTACCGGTGCTGGCCGGTGAAGTCATCGACACGCCTGAGGCGGCGCGCGAGGCGACCGAGCGACTGGGCGGCCGTTCGGTCGTCAAGGCGCAGGTGAAGGTCGGCGGCCGCGGCAAGGCCGGCGGCGTGAAGCTGGCCGCCACGCCGGACGAGGCCGTCGCCCGCGCGACGGACATCCTCGGCATGGACATCAAGGGCCACACGGTCCACAAGGTGATGATCGCCGAGACGGCACCCGAGATCGCCGAGGAGTACTACGTCTCGTACCTCCTCGACCGCACCAACCGCACCTTCCTCGCCATGGCCTCCGTCGAGGGCGGCATGGACATCGAGGAGGTCGCGGCCACCAAGCCCGAGGCCCTGGCGAAGATCCCGGTCGACGCCAACGAGGGTGTCACCGAGGCCAAGGCCCGCGAGATCGTCGAGGCCGCGAAGTTCCCGGCCGAGGTCAAGGACCAGGTCGCCGAGATCCTCGTGACCCTGTGGAAGACCTTCGTCGCCGAGGACGCCCTCCTCGTCGAGGTCAACCCGCTGGCCAAGGTCGCCGACGGCCGCGTCATCGCCCTCGACGGCAAGGTGTCCCTCGACGCCAACGCCGACTTCCGCCACCCCGACCACGCCGAGCTCGAGGACAAGGCCGCAGCCAACCCGCTCGAGGCTGCCGCCAAGGCCAAGAACCTCAACTACGTCAAGCTCGACGGCGAGGTCGGCATCATCGGCAACGGCGCCGGCCTGGTCATGTCGACCCTGGACGTCGTCGCGTACGCCGGTGAGGCGCACGGTGGCGTCAAGCCCGCCAACTTCCTCGACATCGGCGGCGGCGCCTCCGCCGAGGTCATGGCGAACGGCCTCGAGATCATCCTCGGGGACCCGGACGTCAAGTCCGTCTTCGTCAACGTCTTCGGCGGCATCACCGCCTGCGACGAGGTCGCCAACGGCATCGTCCAGGCCCTGAACCTGCTGTCCTCGCGTGGCGAAGAGGTCACCAAGCCCCTGGTCGTGCGCCTCGACGGCAACAACGCGGAGCTGGGTCGCAAGATCCTGTCGGACGCCAACCACCCGCTCGTGCAGCGCGTGGACACCATGGACGGCGCGGCCGACAAGGCCGCCGAGCTCGCGGCTGCGAAGTAAGGGACGAGGTCAGAAACACCATGGCTATCTTCCTGACCAAGGAAAGCAAGGTCATCGTCCAGGGCATGACCGGTGCCACGGGCATGAAGCACACCAAGCTCATGCTGGGTGACGGCACCAACATCGTCGGTGGCGTGAACCCGCGCAAGGCGGGCACCACCGTCGACTTCGACGGCACCGAGGTCCCGGTCTTCGGCTCCGTCAAGGAAGCGATGGAGAAGACCGGCGCCGACGTCTCGGTCCTCTTCGTGCCGCCGGCCTTCGCCAAGGCCGCCGTCGTCGAGGCCATCGACGCCGAGATCCCGCTGGCCGTCGTCATCACCGAGGGCATCGCCGTCCACGACTCCGCCGCGTTCTACGCGTACGCCGTGGAGAAGGGCGGCAAGACCCGGATCATCGGCCCGAACTGCCCCGGCCTGATCACCCCCGGCCAGTCCAACGCCGGCATCATCCCGGGCGACATCACCAAGCCGGGCCGCATCGGTCTCGTGTCGAAGTCGGGCACGCTGACCTACCAGATGATGTACGAGCTGCGCGACATCGGCTTCTCGTCGGCCGTCGGCATCGGTGGCGACCCGGTCATCGGTACGACGCACATCGACGCGCTCGCGGCCTTCGAGGCCGACCCCGAGACCGAGCTGATCGTGATGATCGGTGAGATCGGTGGCGACGCGGAGGAGCGGGCCGCCGACTTCATCGCCAAGAACGTCACCAAGCCGGTCGTCGGCTACGTCGCGGGCTTCACGGCCCCCGAGGGCAAGACGATGGGCCACGCCGGTGCGATCGTGTCCGGTTCGTCCGGCACCGCGCAGGCGAAGAAGGAGGCCCTGGAGGCCGCGGGCGTCAAGGTCGGCAAGACCCCGACCGAGACGGCCAAGCTGGCGCGCGCCATCCTTGGCAACTAGCACAGCCGCCGGCTGAGCCACGGCTGCCTGATCACTGCCGCACAGGCGATGGGCCCGCCCCCGGACATACATCCGGGGGCGGGCCCATCGCCATTCTCCGCCGTGGTGGACGGCGCACACCGCTTCGGCCCCGAGGAGCGTCGCCGGCGTGAACGCGGCCGCCGCGGGGGGCGCCTCGCGTCCGGCGACGTCAGTGCGTGTCCGGTACCAGACGGGGCGGCCCGGTGACCGGCTCCGCGCGCAGTCGGTCGCGCAGCGCCTCGTCCTGGGGGGTCAGCCGCTGTGGGCCGCTGAGGACCGGGACCCCGCCGACCGCCTCGCCCGGCGCCAGCGGCGGCCGGTAGCCGGTCGGCGCGGTGGCCAGGGTGAACGCGGTCGCGCCGACGATGAGCGTCGTCAGCCCGATGGCCGCCCTGGTCCAGAACCTGGCCCGGCGCTCGCTGCCGGTGCGTACGGTCCGGGGCGTGGCCAGCACCATGGTGGGGCCCTTGGCGAGCAGCGAGGCCAGCCGTTTGTGCAGGACCGCCGGGTCGGCGAGTTCCGGGATGCGCTCGGCGAGCAACTCGCGGGCGTGCAGGACCCGGTTCCCGGCGGCCGGGGTGCTCGCCTCCGTCTCGGCGGCCGTCTCCGGCAGGTCCAGGCCCAGCCCGTCGTACAGCAGCAGCGTGCGGCGGTACGCGGGCGGCAGCTCCAGCAGCGCGCCGCGCAGTGCGCGGGCGGCCCGGTCGGTGGTGGGGGCGTCGGGGTGCCGGTGCGAGGGGCGCAGCCGGTGCCAGGGCGACAGGGCGTACTCGTGCATGGCCGCCCTCACCCACCCGGCCGGGTCCCGGTCCACCGCGACCTCCGGCCAGCGCTCCCAGGCCAGGTGGAAGGCGTACTCGACGGCCTCCCGGGACAGCCGGCGCCGCCCGGTGAGCAGGTAGGCCTGCTGTACGAGGCCGGGGGCGGCGTACGCGTACAACGCGTCGAACGCGTCGGCGGGGCCAAGGGGGGCGGCCCCCGCCTCGGTGCCGGTCGCGGCGGGCCCGGGGACGGGCGGTCGAGACGGGTCCTGCCCCCGCTCGGGTTGTGACCGGCGCTTCGGCCTCGGCGACGGGTTGCGGGCGGACCCGCCCTCCTGGGCGGCGCCCAGGAGCTTCGCGTACGCCTCCCGTTTGCGCCCACGCGGGTTTGTGCGCCCCGTCTCCCAGGAACGGACCGTCGCGCGCGTGACCCCGACCAGCTGGGCGAGCTGCTCCTCCGTCATGGACATCGCCTCGCGCAGCCTGCGCCGTTCCTTGGGGGACGGCAGCGGGGGCGCGGAAGGGATGGGGGTGGTCGTGGTCGTGGTCTGGGTCATGGCCGGCCCCATGCAGGACTGCACTCAGCGGAAAAGTACATAACCGTATATTGCGCGCCACACCGGCTATTCGCCCGTTACGTGGATCAAGCGCGTGTCGTTGGCAGCATGGCGCCGTGACCGAAGCGACCGACCACCCGCCGGCCCTCGTCCAGGGCGGCCGCACCGCCGCGCTGGCCGGGGCTTGTGTGCGCGGCGCGCTCGCCGCCGGGCTCGGGCTCGGCTCCGTCACCGTCCTGGTGATGGTGATGTGGATCAGCTCCCCGTACCCCGACAGCGGCCCCGGCGGCGCCCTGCACGTCGCCGCGGGCGTCTGGCTCCTCGCCCACGGTGTGGAACTGGTGCGCCCCGCCACGCTCGAAGGGCCGCCCGCCCCCGTCGGAGTCGTCCCGCTGCTGCTCGTGGCGCTGCCGGTGTGGCTGGTGTACCGGACCGCGCGGGACGCCGCAGAGCCCGGCGAGGCGCGGCCGGGACCCTCGGCGAGCGGAGCGGTCGGTGCCGTGACGATCGGTTACCTGCTGGTGGCGGCCGGGGCCGTGGGGTACGCGGCGGGCGGGCCGCTGCCCGCCGAGCCCCTCGGCGCGGCGCTCCACCTCCCGCCGCTCGTCGCGCTCGCCGCGGCCGCCGGGGTGTGGACGGCGCACGGGCGCCCGTCGGGGCCCCTCCCGGCATGGGTGCCGGAGCGGATCCGCGTCGAACTCGCCCGCTCCCGCACGGCCGTCGCCGTACGCGCCGCGGGCGTCGGGCTGGGCGCGCTGGCCGGCGGGGGAGCGGTGCTGGTCGCGGTGTCGCTGGTGTGGCACGCGGGCGCGGCGCGCGAGTCGCTGCTGGGCCTGTCCGGCGTCTGGTCGGGGCGGATGGCGCTGCTGCTGCTGGCGCTCGCGCTCGTCCCGAACGCGGCGGTGTGGGGCGCGGCGTACGGGCTCGGTCCGGGATTCCTGCTCGGTACGGGGGCGACGGCCACCCCCCTCGTGGTGACCGGGGCCGCCGGGCTGCCCCCCTTCCCGCTGCTGGCCGCCCTGCCGGCGGACGGGCGCGGGACCTGGGTGAACTGGACGGCCGCGGTGGTGCCGGTGGCGGCGGGCGCGGCGGTCGGCCGGTACTGCGGGCGGCGGGCGAGGGACGCGGGCGTACGGGAGGCCGGCGTACGGGAGGTCGGCGTACGGGACACGGCGGTGGCCGCCCTGCTGGCGGCCGTGCTGGTTGGGGCGGGAGCGGCGGTACTGGCGGCGGCCTCGGGCGGGCCGTTGGGGACGGGCCGCCTGGGGGCGTTCGGCCCCGTGTGGTGGCGCGTGGGCGGGGCGGCGGTGGCGTGGACGGCGGCCATTGGCGTGCCGGTGGCGCTGGCGGTGCGGGCGTGGCGGCGACGGGGCGAGGGCGGAACGGCGGACGGGGCGGGAGGCGGTGCGGGAGGCGAGAGCAGGGCAGTGCCGGTACCGGTGCCGTCACCGGATGCGGCTGCCCCCGCGTCGGTCGCGCCCGCTCCCGGCCGGGCTCCCGAGGACGACCCCGGCGACCCGGCCTTCGAGCCGTACGACTTCCTCCCGGCCGCCTGGGAGGAGCCGTCGGCCCGCGAAGCCCGCTGGACGGCCCTCAAGGAAGCCTCGGGCGGCCTCATGGCCGCGTTCCCCCCGCCCCCGCACGCCGCGGACGCCCCGTCGGCGGGCCCGGCCGTGCCGGACGGCACCCCCACCGGCGACGACACCCCCGCCACACCGGACGAAGGTGCCGACGACAAGGCAGCCGGGCCCGCTCAGGAGCCCTGACTGCTCCTGATCACTCCGGTACGCCGAAGACGTCACGCAGCGGCTCGGGGAGCAGCTCGTTGCAGGACAGCTGGCCCGTCTTCGTCAGGGCGTCGTCCACGCACGCGTAGTAGTCGCGGTAGACGAGCTGGATCGTGAACGTCGCCGCCACGATCATCAGCGCCAGCGCCGCCGTGACCAGACCGCTCACCGCTGCCGTCGTCTGCGGGCGGCCGGAGCCGGGCGGCGGGCCGGCCGGGGCGGGGGAACCGGTGGTGGCGACCTGGCCGGCGGCGGCGGGGCGGGGCGCGCCGCGCAGCGAGCTGATGCCCCAGTACAGGGCCAGGGCGCCCAGCAGCAGCGCGATCTCCGGGAAGTCGAAGATCGCGAAGAAGAACGCCCACATGCCCGACAGCAGTGCGTAGCGGGCGCGGCGCTGCGCCGGGTCGGTCGGGTCCCAGCGCGGAGCGGGCGCCTCGGGGCCGCCCGGACCCTGCCCGCCGCCCTGCTGGTCCCCGCTCGGTCGGCTACCGAAGCCGCCGGAGGAGCGCCCCGGCTGCCGCGGGCTCCACTGGCTGCCCCAGGCCGGACGCTCCGGGCGCTCGTCGGAGCCCGAACCGGAGCCCGAACCGGAGTCGGACCCGGTCCCGGAGCCGGAGTCGGACCCGGAGTCGGCCCCGGAGTCGCCGCCGTTCTCGGGGTGGCGCGGCTGCCACGGCTGGTCCGGCCTGCCCTCGGGCGGCGGCGCGAACGGATTGTTCTCGTCCGTGGACGTGGACGGGGACTCCGTGGACTGGCGTCGGCGGTCCGGCATGTGGTGAACGTCTTCCCCTCAGACCCGGTGCGTACGAGGTCTTGTGTCGTCGTGTCCGTCCGTTCGGGGACGGCTCTGTACCCAGACGCTACCCCCCGGCTCCGCCCCCGTCCCGTGGGGGCGGCTCGGTGTGCCGGTATCGTTGCTGACGGTCGGCTCCTTCGTAGAGTTCCCCGTATCGAGGGGCGCGATTCGTTCGTAGGACCACACAAGCAAGGAGTGCTCCCCGTGGCTGCCGCCCGCCTCGTCGTCCTGGTCTCCGGATCGGGGACGAATCTGCAAGCTCTGCTCGACGCCATCGCCGAGGACCCGCAGGGCTTCGGGGCCGAGATCGTCGCCGTGGGCGCCGACCGCGACGACATCGCCGGGCTGGAGCGCGCCGAGCGCGCCGGGTTGCCCACCTTCGTCTGCCGGGTCAAGGACCACGCCACCCGCGACGCGTGGGACCACGCGCTGACCGAGGCGACCGCCGCGTACGAGCCCGACCTCGTCGTCTCGGCCGGGTTCATGAAGATCCTCGGCAAGGAGTTCCTGGCCCGGTTCGGCGGCCGGATCGTCAATACGCACCCGGCCCTGCTGCCCAGTTTTCCCGGTGCCCACGGAGTGCGCGACGCGCTCGCGCACGGCGTGAAGGTCACCGGATGCACTGTCCACTTCGTCGACGACGGCGTCGACACCGGCCCGATCATCGCCCAGGGCGTGGTCGAGGTCCGGGACGAGGACGACGAAGCCGCTCTCCATGAGCGCATCAAGGAAGTCGAGCGTTCGCTGCTCGTCGAGGTCGTGGGGCGTCTGGCCCGGCACGGCTACCGCATTGAGGGACGAAAGGTTCATGTCGGTGAATAAGCCCATCCGTCGCGCGTTGATCAGTGTCTACGACAAGACGGGGCTGGAGGAGCTCGCCCGCGGGCTGCACGAGGGCGGCGTCGAGCTGGTCTCCACCGGCTCCACCGCCGCGAAGATCGCCGCGGCCGGCGTCCCGGTCACCAAGGTGGAGGAGCTCACCGGCTTCCCCGAGTGCCTGGACGGCCGCGTCAAGACCCTCCACCCGCGCGTGCACGCCGGAATCCTCGCCGACCTGCGCCTGGACACGCACCGCGAGCAGCTCGCCGAGCTGGGCGTGGAGCCGTTCGAGCTGGTCGTCGTGAACCTGTACCCGTTCCGCGAGACCGTCGCCTCCGGCGCGACGCCCGACGAGTGCGTCGAGCAGATCGACATCGGCGGCCCCTCCATGGTGCGCGCCGCCGCCAAGAACCACCCCTCCGTCGCGGTCGTCACCTCCCCGGCCCGGTACGGCGACGTCCTCGACGCCGTCAAGGCGGGCGGCTTCGACCTGACCGCCCGCAAGCGCCTGGCCGCCGAGGCGTTCCAGCACACCGCCGCGTACGACGTCGCCGTGGCGTCCTGGTTCGCCGACGAGTACGCCGCCGCCGACGACAGCGGCTTCCCGGACTTCCTGGGGACGACGTACGCCCGCGGCAACGTCCTGCGCTACGGCGAGAACCCGCACCAGGGCGCCGCGCTGTACGTCGACGGGACGGGCGGCCTCGCCGAGGCCGAGCAGCTGCACGGCAAGGAGATGTCGTACAACAACTACACGGACACCGACGCCGCGCGCCGGGCCGCGTACGACCACTCCGAGCCGTGCGTGGCGATCATCAAGCACGCGAACCCGTGCGGCATCGCGATCGGCGCCGACGTCGGGGAGGCGCACCGCAAGGCCCACGCCTGCGACCCGCTGTCCGCCTTCGGCGGCGTCATCGCCGTCAACCGGCCGGTGACCGTGGAGATGGCCGAGCAGGTCGCCGAGATCTTCACTGAGGTGATCGTGGCGCCGTACTACGAGGCCGGTGCGGTCGAGGTGCTCTCCCGCAAGAAGAACATCCGCGTGCTGCGCTGCCCGGACGCCCCGTCCGCCCCCGTCGAGGTCAAGCCGATCGACGGCGGCGCGCTCCTCCAGGTCACCGACCGCCTCCAGGCCGAGGGCGACGACCCGGCCAACTGGACCCTCGCCGCGGGCGAGGCCCTGCCCGCCGACGAGCTGGCCGAGCTGGCCTTCGCCTGGAAGGCGTGCCGCGCGGTCAAGTCCAACGCCATCCTGCTCGCCAAGGACGGCGCCAGCGTCGGCGTCGGCATGGGCCAGGTCAACCGCGTCGACTCGGCCAAGCTCGCCGTCGAGCGGGCCGGCGAGGAGCGCGCCCGTGGCTCGTACGCCGCGTCCGACGCGTTCTTCCCGTTCCCCGACGCCTTCGAGGTCCTCGCCGAGGCCGGCGTGAAGGCCGTCGCCCAGCCGGGCGGTTCGGTCCGCGACGAGCTGGTCGTCGAGGCGGCGAAGAAGGCGGGCGTGACGATGTACTTCACGGGCACGCGCCACTTCTTCCACTGACCCGACGACTGACACGACGCGACACCGGGCCGCATCCTCCAGAAGGACGCGGCCCGGCAGCTCGGCGGCGATGTCCTCCGGACGGCGACGACGAAGGGCCGTGTGCCACCGCCGGAGAGCGGTGGCACACGGCCCTTCTCCGGGCAGCCGGTTCAGTGACGCGGCCGCTTGAACCAGGCGGCGGTGTCACCCTTCGCCGCGAAGACGATGAGGATGATGGCGACGACCAGGGTCGCGATGCCGATCGGCAGCTGGAACAGACCGCCGACGATGGCGAACGATGCCCAGACGATGGTGCAGACGCGGACGCCGTTGGCGCCGTTCTTGAACATGAGTGCCAGCACGAGGCCGAGGACGGCGAAGAGGAGCGCTATGCCGGCGAAGACGGCGATGGCGCCCTTGGCGAAGTCGGACACGACCTCCGCGTCTTCGCCGCTGAGGCCGCTGCCGCTCTGGCCGACGGCCTCATCGACCGTGCCCATCTGGGAGAACGCGTAGACCGCGTAGACGACCTGAAGCGCAATGATCACCCACAGCAGGACGCGCGCGGTCTTGGCGCTGCCCGGCATCTGGGGGGCCGCAGCCGGGTAACCGCCGACACCGGCCTGCTGCTGGGGGTAGCCGTAGCCGGGCTGCTGCGGCTGGCCCTGCTGGGGGTAGCCGTAACCGGGCTGCTGCGGCTGGCCTTGTGGCTGGCCGTAAGGATTGTTCGGGTCGCCGAAGCTCATGGCGGGTTTCCTCCGTTGATGTGCGGGGACGGCGCGGCCCGCGCGGAGGAACTTCACATACTTTTGAGCGGTTTTGCCCCCCGGCACTGCCCGCGGCACTGCGCCGATCATCGTTGTCCTATCGTCGACTTTTTGTCCAGTCGGAATAACGAGGTGTTGTGCAAGTGCAACCTCGCGCACAGGCGAATTGGAACCGGGGCGGGGTCATCCGCGAGGATGGGCACATGACCGCCCAGATTCTCGATGGCAAGGCCACCGCCGCCGCGATCAAGTCCGAACTGACCGCCCGCGTGGCGGACCTCAAGGCCAAGGGCATCACCCCGGGCCTCGGCACCATCCTGGTCGGCGACGACCCGGGCAGCCAGAAGTACGTCGCGGGCAAGCACCGCGACTGCGCGGAGGTCGGTATCGCCTCCATCCAGCGGAAACTGCCCGCCACCGCCACGCAGGACGAGATCGAGGCGGTCGTACGCGAGCTGAACGAGGACCCCGCCTGCACCGGCTACATCGTGCAGCTGCCGCTCCCCAAGGGCATCGACGAGAACCGCATCCTGGAGCTCATGGACCCGGCCAAGGACGCGGACGGGCTCCACCCGATGAACCTGGGCCGCCTCGTACTCAACGAGCCCGCCCCGCTGCCCTGCACCCCGAACGGCATCATCACGCTGCTGCGCGCGCACGGCGTCGAGATCAACGGCGCGGAGGTCGTCGTGGTCGGCCGCGGCACGACCATCGGGCGCCCGATGCCGCTGCTGCTCACCCGTAAGTCCGAGAACGCGACGGTCACGCAGTGCCACACCGGTACGCGGGACCTCGCCGCGCACCTGCGGCGGGCCGACATCATCGTGGCCGCGGCGGGCGTACCGCACCTGATCAAGCCCGAGGACGTCAAGCCGGGCGCGGCGGTGCTGGACGTGGGCGTCAGCCGCGACGAGAGCGGCAAGATCGTCGGCGATGTGCACCCGGGCGTCAACGAGGTCGCCGGGTGGCGCGCCCCGAACCCGGGCGGTGTCGGCCCGATGACGCGTGCCCAGCTGCTGGTCAACGTCGTCGAGGCGGCCGAGCGCGCCGCCGCCGCGACCGCGAGCTGAGCCGGACGGGAGAGGGCGACCCCATGGGCGTACGGGCGAACGACGACTCCGCCACCCCACGCGTGAGCGGTGGCGGTCCTCCGGCTGCGGAGAGCTCCGGCGGCCACCGCTCGGCCGGCAGCCCGGGCCCGGATGCGGACCCCGCCCGCAAGCCCGCCGCCGCCCCCGCCACCGGCCTGGTCGGCGACCGCCCGCTCGCGGCCGAGCCCGCCCGGGCCGCCGGTCGCGACGCCACCGGCGACCCGGCCACCGGCGACCCGGCCACCGGCCCGGTCGGGCCCGTCGCCACCGCCGCCGCCCGCCCGGCTGCCGAACCCGCCGACGCCCGCGCCGCCGCCCGCCCGGCCAAGGGCTCAGCCGCTCACTCGGCCGACGGCCCGGCTGCCGAATCTGCCGATCCTGCCGCGCCCGCCGGTGCCGACGAGCCTCGCGCCGCCGCCCGCCCGGCCGAGGGCTCGGCCGCCCGCCCGGCCGAGGGCCACGCCGCCGGACCCGCCGCCGACCGTTCGGCCGGGCGCGCCGTCGCCGGACCCGCCGACGCCGGCGAGGCGGTGCGTCCGGTGCGGGCGTCACGGAGGCCGCCCACCGTCACGCGGGACACCGCGCGGCCGGAGGGGGGCGGCCGGGCGGCGCCGGGGGACGCGCCGGCGCCCGCGCGGCAGTGGCCGTTGCTCACCGTGCTGGGGCTGACCGCGCTCGGACTGCTGGTCGTCGGGTTCGACCCGTTCCCGCAGGCGCCGCGGATCGGGGCCATGCTCATCGGTGTCGCCCTGCTGACCGGTGCCGCCATGCGGCGCGTCCTGCCCTCCGTCGGGATGCTGGCCGTCCGGTCCCGCTTCACCGACATGGCCGCGTACGGCGTGCTCGGGGCCAGCATCGTGCTGCTGTCGCTGATGACCCAGCCGGATCCCTGGCTGGAGATCCCGTTCCTGGAGGACGCCGTCCGGTTCGCGGTGCGCTAGACGGCCGCCCCGCACCACCGGCCCCGCACGGTCGCCGCCCCGCGCGGCCGCCGCCCCGCGCGGCCGCCGCCCCGGACGGCCGCGCCGGACAGGGGGCGCGTACGTCCTCGCGAGTACCTTGACGAACGAGACATGTCGTCGCCGCGCGAGAGGGACGTACCGCCTCATGTCCAAGATCAAGGCAGCCAATCCCGTCGTCGAGCTCGACGGCGACGAGATGGCCCGCATCATCTGGCAGTTCATCAGGGACCGGCTGATCCTGCCGTACCTCGACGTCGAGCTGAAGTACTTCGACCTGGGCATCCAGAACCGTGACGCCACCCGCGACCGGGTGACCGTCGACGCCGCCGACGCCATCAAGCGGTACGGCGTCGGCGTCAAGTGCGCCACGATCACGCCGGACGAGGCGCGCGTCGAGGAGTTCAAGCTCAAGGCGATGTACCGCTCGCCCAACGGCACCGTCCGCGACATCCTCAGCGGCGTGATCTTCCGTGAGCCGATCATCATGAGCAACGTGCCCCGGCTCGTCCCGGGCTGGACCAAGCCGATCGTCGTCGGCCGCCACGCCTTCGGCGACCAGTACCGCGCCACCGACCTCAGGGTCCCCGGCCCCGGCACGCTCACCCTCACCTTCACGCCGGGGGACGGGTCCGATCCGGTCGAGCTGGAGGTCCACGACTTCCCGGGCTCCGGAGTCGCACTCGCCACGTACAACCACGACGACTCGATCCGCGACTTCGCGCGCGCCTCGTTCCGCTACGGCCTGGCCCGCGGCTACCCCGTCTACCTGTCCACGAAGAACACGGTCCTGAAGAAGTACGACGGGCGCTTCAAGGACATCTTCCAGGAGGTCTTCGACGCCGAGTTCAAGGCGGACTTCGACAGCGCGGGCCTGACCTACGAGCACCGCCTGATCGACGACATGGTCGCCTCGGCCCTGAAGTGGGAGGGCGGATACGTCTGGGCGTGCAAGAACTACGACGGCGACGTCCAGTCCGACTTCGTCGCCCAGGGCTTCGGCTCGCCCGGCCTGATGACCTCCGTCCTGATGTCCCCCGACGGACGGACCGTCGTGGCGGAGGCCGCGCACGGCACGGTCACCCGCCACTACCGCCGCCACCAGCAGTCCAGGCCGACCTCGACGAACCCGATCGCCTCGGTCTTCGCCTGGACCCGGGGCCTGGCCCACCGCGGCAGACTGGACGGTACGCCGGAGGTGACCCGGTTCACGCAGACCCTGGAGCAGGTCTGCGTCGAGACGGTCGAAGGCGGCCAGATGACCAAGGACCTGGCCCTGCTGATCTCCCCCGAGCACCCGTGGCTGACCACGGAACAGTTCCTGGACGTCCTCGACACCGGCCTGCAGAAGCGGATGCTGTCGATGTGAGCCCGGGCACGGCGGGTCGCGGCGCCCGTCCTCTCCCCCGAGCAGGACGGGCGCCGTGACCTGCGTATGAGCGTCATGCACTCGCCAAGCGCGTTCAAGACATGTCCGGGGCCTGTGGCACGGAGGTGACCATTCCGGCATGGTGTGATCGACCCGCAACGGATGCGAAACTGGGGCGGCACTCAGGACAGGGGCGCGTAAGGGGGCACGCCCATGTTCCGGATGCGCCCGTGCGCCCCCGCTCCAGGAACTGTCATCCTGGCTCCGCGCATCCCTCTCGGTGACACCTCGGTGGAGACCTCGGTGAGCACCGTGAGGCGTCAGGGGGCACGCAGCGCGGGGAGCACATCAGGCACGTACGGGGGGACAAGGGGGAGGCAATGCCTCGTTGGAAGGCGCTACCGGAGGAACTCGACCCGCAGGTCAAGGAGTTCGCGAGTCAGCTGCGCCGGCTGGTGGACCGCAGCGGTCTGAGCATCGCCGCGGTTTCGGACCGCACCGGGTACAGCAAGACGTCGTGGGAGCGCTATCTCAACGGGCGGCTCCTCGCGCCCAGGGGGGCGATCGTCGCGCTGGCCGAGGTGACCGGGACGAACCCGGTGCACCTCACCACCATGTGGGAGCTCGCGGAGCGCGCCTGGAGCCGCGCCGAGATGCGCCACGACATGACGATGGAGGCCATACGGATCTCCCAGGCGCGCGCCGCGCTGGGCGAGTTCGGCGGCACCGCCGGGCCGGGCGCCGACGGCTCGTCGCGGGTGAAGGCGACACCGGGGGCGGACCGCGCCCCGGACCGGGGTGCCGACCGCCCCGCCGAGCGGGGCCCCGGCCGCGCCCCGGACCGAGGTGCCGGGCGGGCCGCCGAGCGGCCGTCCGTCATACCGCCCGACGGCGGCCCCAACGGGCCCGCCCGCCGTGGCCCGGCGGCCTCCGCGACACCGTCCCCGTCCGCGCCCCCGTCCGCGCCCCTGTCCGGGCGCCCGTCCGGGCCCCCGTCCTCGTCCCCCTCCCGGCGGCGCCCGTCCCGGTCCGCGCCGCAGGGCAAGCGCAAGGTGGCCGTGTTCGTGGCCGGCGTCGTGGGTGCCCTGCTGGTGATAGCCGCGGCCGTCCTGCTGACCGACCTCGGCGGCGACGACGGCCCCGCCGGGAACGTCGCGCAGTCGCCGACGGCCACCCCCAGCACCAGCGCCTCCAAGTCGCTGCCCGCCGGGGTGAAGTGCGCCGGCGACGACTGCACGGGCCAGGACCCCGAGGCCATGGGCTGCGGCGGCCAGTACGCCACGACGACCCAGTCCGCGACGGTCGGCACGGCCAAGGTCGAGGTCCGCTACAGCGAGACGTGCGGGGCGGCATGGGCCCGTATCACCCAGGCGGTGGCCGGCGACAAGGTCACGATCTCCGCGGGCGGCGAGACGCAGAACGGCTCGGTGAAGATCGACAAGGACGCGTACACGCCGATGGTGGCGGTGGCCGACGGCGCCGAGCCGAAGGCCTGCGCCACGCTGGCGAACGACACGAAGGGCTGTACGGACGAGCAGTGAGCCGAGACACAAGGGGGCGGCGGTGCGCGGGGGCGCGGGTCCGATAGCCTGACCGCTGGATATCTCTTCACGTCGAGACATCGATCGATCAGAAGATCGGAAGGGGTGTCCAGCACCAGGGGCAGGGACCCCCACCGCCAGCTGTCTTACGGAGATCGCCATGACCCGCACTCCCGTGAATGTCACCGTCACCGGCGCGGCCGGCCAGATCGGTTACGCGCTCCTCTTCCGCATCGCCTCCGGCCACCTGCTCGGCGCGGACGTGCCGGTCAAGCTGCGCCTCCTGGAGATCCCGCAGGGCCTCAAGGCCGCCGAGGGCACCGCGATGGAGCTCGACGACTGCGCCTTCCCGCTGCTGCGCGGCATCGAGATCACCGACGACCCCAACGTCGCCTTCGACGGCGCCAACGTCGCCCTCCTCGTCGGCGCCCGCCCCCGTACGAAGGGCATGGAGCGCGGCGACCTGCTGGAGGCCAACGGCGGCATCTTCAAGCCGCAGGGCAAGGCCATCAACGACCACGCCGCGGACGACATCAAGGTCCTCGTCGTCGGCAACCCGGCCAACACCAACGCGCTCATCGCGCAGGCCGCCGCCCCGGACGTACCGGCCGAGCGCTTCACCGCGATGACCCGCCTGGACCACAACCGCGCGATCTCGCAGCTGGCGAAGAAGACCGGCGCCCCGGTCACCGACATCAAGAAGCTGACGATCTGGGGCAACCACTCCGCCACCCAGTACCCCGACATCTTCCACGCGGAGATCGCCGGCAAGAGCGCCGCCGAGGTCGTGGGCGACCAGCAGTGGCTGGCCGACACCTTCATCCCGACCGTCGCCAAGCGCGGCGCCGCGATCATCGAGGCCCGTGGCGCGTCCTCGGCCGCCTCCGCCGCGAACGCCGCGATCGACCACGTCCACACCTGGGTGAACGGCACCGCCGAGGGCGACTGGACCTCCATGGGCATCCCGTCGGACGGCTCCTACGGCGTCCCGGAGGGCCTGATCTCCTCCTTCCCGGTCACCTGCAAGGACGGCAGGTACGAGATCGTCCAGGGCCTGGACATCAACGACTTCTCGCGCGCCCGCATCGACGCGTCGGTGCAGGAGCTCGCCGAGGAGCGCGACGCGGTTCGTGGGCTCGGCCTGCTCTGACGCCCCGCCACTTCACCGCCCCCGGTAGCTCTCCCGCTGCCGGGGGCGCGGTGTTTCCACCGGGGCGGTGGCGCCGACGTACGGGCGCCGCAGCCGGAGGAAGGGCAGTTCGATGGCGTGGTACGTCACGAACGACACCGCGACCGTCAGCGGCAGGGCCACCAGCAGCGTGACCAGGAACGCGGCCCACACCGGCGGCAGGCCGCCCGGGAACCGGCCCCACTCGCCGATCACCGTCAGCACCATGAAGTGCGTCAGGTACACGGAGAAGCTGACCTCCCCCAGCCGGGCGAGGGCCCGCGACAGCCACCCACCGGCCCCGTCCCGGCACTTCGCGACGTACGCCGCCACCACCAGCGCCCACACCGCGCCCTCCGCCCCGCTCCAGGCGAGCTTCAGCGGGCTGTCGGAGACGAACCCGTGGACCTGGTTGAACGACCAGAGCAGCCCCAGCGCCAGGGCCAGCGCCACCGGCGGCAGCCACGCGGCCCGCAGCCGGTCCCGGTGGTGCACGTACACCCAGGCGGCCAGCATCCCCAGCAGGAACTGGTCGATGCGCCCGGCCAGGCCCAGGTAGAGCGACGCGGTGTGGGGTTCGGGCACCGGGCTGCTCAGCCACACCAGCGCCCGCAGCAGCGACACCGCCGCCAGCAGCCGCAGCAGGGCGCCCGGCCCGCGCTCGCCGAGGAGCCGGTTGAGCAGCGGGAAGACCAGGTAGAACTGCATCTCCACGCAGAGCGTCCAGAAGACGCCGCCGTACGGCTGTGTCGGCGTCGCGAACGTCAGGATCCGCAGCAGGTCCTGGAACGTGGGCATGGCGACCTGGGTGGCGAGGCCCAGGACGGCGACGACCAGGTAGAGCGGGTAGACGCGCAGCAGCCGGTTGGTGAGGAAGCGGCCGTAGCGGACCGGCTTGCCGTACGCGCCGACGGTGAAGATGAAGCCGGACAGGACCATGAACAGGGCGACGCCCGTGTGGCCCTCGAAGACGAGCGTGGCGGCCGGGTTGTCCGAGTACAACCAGTCCGTCGCAGGGACGAAGCGGCGGCCCTCGATGCGCGCGCTCAGCAGCTGGCAGCCGTGGTACAGGACGACGAGCACGGCGGCGACGGCCCGCAGATGGTCGACGGGGGCGAGGTAGACGCGGTCGTCGCTGCTGCGCATGGACGCACCCTAGGTCGGCCGGGACCCCCTGGCCGGGAGCGACGCCCGAACCGGTCATCCATTCGGATCATTGCGAAAGTGCTATGAGATGTAGTACTTCTTATACATGAGCGAGCAGGTACACAACAGGCTGGCCGTGGTCAGGGCGGAGCGGAAGGTGTCGCGCCAGGCACTCGCCGACGCCCTGGGCGTCCACTACCAGACCATCGGCTACATCGAGCGGGGGCAGTACAACCCGAGCCTTGACCTGGCGTTGAAGGCGGCCCGCTACTTCGGGCTGCCGGTGGAGGCGCTGTTCTCCCTGGAGCCGTTCCAGCCGCTCACCACGGAGCTTTACGGGGACAACGGGAGGAAGCAGTGACCATCACCGCGACGCGCCACGACCGGCGGATGTACGCGATCATGAACAGGCGCGACATGCAGGCCCTGGGCCGCACGGCCGCACGCCGCCGCGCCTGGGTCGCGGCGCACATCGCGCTCACCGCCGCCTCGGTGGCGCTCTGGCTCGGCAGCGTCCACCTCGGCCCGCTGTGGATGCCGTTCGCCCTGCTGGCGCTGGTCCTGCCCTGGTGCGTCGCCATGGGTGCCATCAACGGCGCCACGCGCGGGCTGCTGGAGCTGCGCGGCCGCATGCTGGACGAGCGCCAGCTCGTCGAGCGGGACCGGGTCCGGGCCATCGCCCACCGGATCACCCTCGGGCTGCTGTTCGCCGGGGCGGCCGGGACGGGGCTCGCCGCCTGGCTCGGCGGGGTCCGCTACGACGGTGGCGTGCTGTTCCCGGCGCTCTTCGCCCTGCTGGTCACGCACTGGATGCTGCCCGCCTGGGTGGCCTGCCTGCGAGTCCAGGACGACCTTCCGGACGAGGTCGCCGACGAGGCCCTCGAAACCGCCGCCCGCGACTGAGCGCGACCGCCCCGCTACCCCGGCGGGGAGTGAGCAAACCCACTTTCGCGCATGCTTTCCGTTCCCGAGGGCAGGGACCCCGGTCGCCGACCACCGTCGGTGACGAATGAACGGGAACGGAAGGCAAACGCGACGTGTCGGACCAACAGACCATCCACGTGGGCGGAGAGTGGCGAGCAGCCGCCACCGGCGCCACGCGCGAGATCCTCGACCCCGCCGACGCCACGACCCTCGCGGTCGTCGCCGAAGGCGGGACCGAGGACACCGACGCCGCGATCGCCGCCGCACGCACCGCGTTCGACCAGGGCGCCTGGCCCCGCACCCCCGTCGCCGAACGGGCCGCGCTGCTGCGCCGCGTCGCCGACCTGCTCCAGCGCGACCGCGAGACGATCGGCCTGCTGGAGAGCCGCGACGCCGGAAAGACCCTGGAAGAGGGCCGCGTCGACGTCGACTGCGTCACCGACGCCTTCCGCTACTTCGCCGACCTCGTCATGAACGAGAGCGGCGGCCGGGTCGTCGACGCGGGATCCCCCGACATCCACAGCGTCGTCGTCCACGAGCCCGTCGGCGTCTGCGCGCTGATCACACCGTGGAACTACCCCGTCCTCCAGGCCAGTTGGAAGATCGCCCCGGCGCTGGCGGCGGGCAACACGTTCGTGATCAAGCCGAGCGAGATCACCCCGCTCACCACCGTCGCCCTCATCCGGCTCCTCACCGAGGCCGGACTGCCCGCAGGCGTCGCCAACCTCGTCACCGGCCCCGGCGACCCCGTCGGTGCCCGCATGTCCGAACACCCCGACGTCGACCTGGTGTCCTTCACCGGCGGCCTCGTCAGCGGTACGAAGGTGATGCGCGCCGCCGCCGACACCGTCAAGAAGGTCGCCCTCGAACTCGGCGGCAAGAACCCCAACGTCGTCTTCGCCGACGCCTGCGCCACCGACGAGGGCTTCGACACCGCCGTCGACCAGGCCCTCAACGCCGCCTTCATCCACAGCGGCCAGGTCTGCTCGGCCGGCTCCCGCCTCATCGTCGAGGAGTCGCTGCGCGAGCGGTTCGTCGCCGAACTCGCCCGCCGCGCCGAGAGGATCCGCATCGGGCGCGGCACCGACAAGGGCGTCGAGTGCGGCCCCCTCGTCTCCGCGCAGCAGCTCGCCCGCACCGAGGAGTACGTCGCCTCCGCCCTCGCCGAAGGGGCCGTCCTCCGCGCTGGCGGCGAACGCCCCACCGGCCCCGCGTACGGCGACGGCTACTTCTACCGCCCCACCGTCCTCGACCGCTGCCACCGCGAGATGCGCGTCGTCCGCGAAGAGGTCTTCGGACCAGTCCTCACCGTCGAGACCTTCCGCACCGAGGACGAGGCCGTCGCCCTCGCCAACGACACCGAGTACGGCCTGGCCGGCGGCGTCTGGTCCGCCGACCCCGGCCGCGCCCGCCGCGTCGCCGGACGACTGCGCCACGGCACCGTCTGGATCAACGACTTCCACCCCTACCTGCCGCAAGCGGAGTGGGGCGGCTTCGGCAAGAGCGGCATCGGCCGCGAGCTGGGCCCGGCCGGGCTCGCCGAATACCGCGAGACCAAGCACGTCTACCAGAACCTCGCCCCGCGCCCCGTGCGCTGGTTCGCGGGCTGACGAGCGGGAGAACCTGTGAACAGCACAACGTACGACTACGACTACGACTACGTCATCGTCGGCGGCGGCACCGCCGGCTCCGTCCTCGCCCACCGCCTCACCGAGGACCCCGAGGTCACCGTCGCCGTCATCGAAGGCGGCCCGTCCGACGTCGACCGCCCCGACGTCCTCACCCTGCGCCGCTGGATGGGCCTGCTCGGCGGCGACCTCGACTACGACTACCCCACCACCGAGCAGCCGCGCGGCAACTCCCACATCCGGCACAGCCGCGCCCGCGTCCTCGGCGGCTGCTCCTCGCACAACACGCTGATCTCCTTCAAGCCGCTGCCGTCCGACTGGGACGAGTGGCAGGAGGCCGGGGCCGACGGCTGGAACGCCGCCGCCATGGACCCGTACTACGACAAGCTCCTCAACAACATCGTCCCGGTCGACGAGAACGACCGGAACGCCATCGCCCGCGACTTCGTCGACGCCGCCCAGGCCGCGCTCGGCGTCCCGCGCGTGGAGGGCTTCAACAAGAAACCGTTCCACGAGGGCGTCGGCTTCTTCGACCTCGCGTACCACCCGGAGGACAACAAGCGCTCCTCCGCCTCGGTCGCCTACCTCCACCCCATCATGGACACGCGCCCCAACCTCCACCTGATGCTGGAGACCTGGGCGTACAAGCTGGAGCTCGACGGTACGACGGCGACCGGCGTCCACGTCCGTACGAAGGACGGCACCGAGCAGCTCATCACCGCGCGGCGCGAAGTCCTCGTCTGCGCGGGCGCCGTCGACACGCCCCGGCTGCTGCTCCACTCCGGCATCGGCCCGCGCCAGGACCTCGAAAAGCTGGGCATCCCCGTCGTCCACGACCTGCCGGGCGTCGGCGAGAACCTGCTCGACCACCCCGAGTCGGTCATCGTCTGGGAGACGGACGGGCCGATCCCCGAGAACTCCGCCATGGACAGCGACGCGGGACTCTTCGTACGCCGCGACCCCGAGTCGCGCGGCCCCGACCTGATGTTCCACTTCTACCAGATCCCGTTCACCGACAATCCGGAGCGGCTGGGCTACGAACGCCCCGCGCACGGCGTGTCGATGACGCCCAACATCCCCAAGCCGCGCAGCCGTGGCCGCCTGTACCTGACCAGCGCCGACCCCGAGGTCAAGCCCGCTCTCGACTTCCGGTACTTCACCGACGAGGACGACTACGACGGCCGCACCCTCGTCGACGGCATCCGCATCGCCCGCGAGATCGCCAAGGCCGAACCGCTCGCCGGCTGGCTCAAGCGCGAGGTCTGCCCCGGCCCTGAGATCACCGGCGACGAGGAACTCAGCGAATACGCCCGCAAGGCCGCCCACACCGTCTACCACCCGGCCGGCACCTGCCGCATGGGTGCCGTCGACGACGAACAGGCCGTCGTCGGACCCGACCTGAGGATCCGTGGACTCCACGGCATCCGGATCGCCGACGCGTCCGTCTTCCCCACCATGCCCGCCGTCAACCCGATGATCGGCGTGCTGATGGTCGGGGAGAAGGCCGCCGACCTGCTGCGAGGTGACGCCCGATGAGTACGACCCCCGCCACGACCGCCCCGGCCACGACCGCCCCCGCCACGACCGCCCCCGTCTTCTCCGTCGAGAACCTGTGGAAGGTGTTCGGCCCCAAGGCCGACCGCGTACCCCACTCCGCCGAGCTCGCCGACCTCCCCGCCACCGAACTGCGCGAGCGCACCGGCTGCACCGCCGCCGTCCGCGACGTCTCCTTCGACGTCCGCAAGGGCGAGGTGTTCGTCGTCATGGGCCTGTCCGGCTCCGGCAAGTCCACCCTCGTACGCTGCCTGACCCGGCTCATCGAGCCGACCTCCGGCACCGTCGCCATCGACGGCGAGGACATCCTCTCCATGGACCGGTCCCGGCTGCGTGACCTGCGCCGCCACCGCGCCGCCATGGTCTTCCAGCACTTCGGCCTGCTGCCGCACCGCTCGGTCGTCGACAACGTGGCGTACGGGCTCGAAATCCAGGGCATGGGCCGCGCCGAACGGCGCGCCAAGGCCGCCGAGGTCGTCACCAAGGTCGGCCTGGAAGGCCTGGAGGACCGCAAGCCGGGCCAGCTCTCCGGCGGCCAGCAGCAGCGCGTGGGCCTCGCCCGCGCCCTCGCCGTCGACCCCGAAGTGCTCCTGTTCGACGAGCCGTTCAGCGCCCTCGACCCGCTGATCCGGCGCGACATGCAGGAGGAGGTCATCCGGCTCCACCGCGAGGAGGGCCGCACGATGATCTTCATCACCCATGACCTCAACGAGGCCCTGCGCCTCGGCGACCGCATCGCCCTCATGCGCGACGGCCGGATCGTGCAGCTCGGTACGCCCGAGGAGATCGTCGGCTCGCCCGCCGACGACTACGTACGCGACTTCGTGCGCGACGTGCCGCGCGAGCAGGTCATGACCGTACGCACCGCCATGCGCCCGCCCTGCGCCGACGACGCCGACTCCGGCCCGGCCGTCGCGCCCGGCGCCACCGTGTCCGAGGCCATCGAGGCGGTCGCCCGCACCGGCGGCCCCGTACGCGTCGTCGACGCCGGCCGCTGGGTGGGCGTCGTGGACCACGAGGGCCTGCTCTCGGTCGTCGCGGGCGTCCCCGCGCCCGGCACCGGGGCGGCTCCGGCTGCCCGGGACGCGCACCCCGCCGGGGAGGCGGCCGTCACGGGGGAGGCCGCCCCCGCGGGGAAGGCGGCGGCATGACCGCGACCTTCACCGCCCCCGTACGGCTACGACCGCCCGCCGCCCTCCGCCGCTACTGGCCGCTGGCCGCCGCCCTCGTCCTCCTGCCGCTCGGCCTCCTCCTCGCCGGCGGCGGCACCTGGCCCGCCTCCCTCATCGTCGACCTGTCCGGACCCCTCGGCACCGCCAGCGACTGGATCGTCGACAACCGCGACAGCCACCCGCTGTTCCTGTACTTCTTCGGGCACATCAGCAACGCCGTCGTCCTCGCCGTGCGCGGCGTCTACCTCGTGCTCCTCGCCGCCGGCTGGGCCGGCGTCACCGCCGTCGCCGGGATCGTCGCCTGGCGCGTCGCGGGCCTGCGCCTCGGGCTGACCACCGTCGCCGCGTTCGCCGTGTGCGGACTGCTCGGCATGTGGGTGCCCACCATGCAGACCCTCGCCCTCATGGTCGTCGCCGTCGCCGCGTCCGTCGCACTCGGCGCGCTGCTCGGCCTCGCCGCCGGGCTCTCCGACCGTACGTACCGGGCACTGCGGCCCGTCCTCGACACCATGCAGGTGCTGCCCGCGTTCGCATACCTGCTCCCCGTGGTGCTGGTCTTCGGCATCGGCGTCCCCGCCGCCGTCCTCGCCACCGTCGTCTACGCCGCCCCGCCCATGGCCCGCCTCACCGCCCTCGGCCTGCGCGGCGCCGACCCCGGCGTCCTCGAAGCCTCCGCCTCCCTCGGCGCGACCGGCAAGCAGCGGCTGCTCACCGCGCGGCTCCCGCTGGCGCGCAAGGAACTGCTCCTCGGCGTCAACCAGTCGATCATGATGGCCCTGTCCATGGCGGTCATCGCCTCCGTCATCGGCGCCGGCGGCCTCGGCGACCGCGTCTACCAGGCGCTGGCGTCCGTCGACGTGGGCGCCGCCCTCGCCGCCGGCATCCCCATCGTGCTCCTCGCGGTCGTGCTCGACCGCACGGCCACCGGCGCGCGGGCGGTACGCCGCCGCGACTGGGCCACCTGCGGCGTCGCCGTCCTGGCCGCCGCCGTCGTGGGCCGCCTGAGCGGCGGGCTCACCTGGCCCCAGGCGTGGCACGTCGACATCGCCGAGCCCGTCAACCGCGCCGTCGACTGGATGACCGCCCACCTCTACTCGGGCGTCCCCGTCATCGGCGGCACCGCCGACTGGGCCGCGCACTTCACCGGCTGGGTCCTCGACCCCGTACGCGACGGCCTCCAGGCACTGCCCTGGTGGGCGCTGCTGCTCCTCGTCGGTGCGCTGGCGCTGCTCGTCGGCACCTGGCGTACCGCGCTGACGGCCGTCGCCGCCATGGGCGCCATCGGCGTCCTGGGCGTGTGGGACGCCTCCCTCGACACCCTGTCGCAGGTGCTGGCCGCCGTCGCCGTCACGCTGGTGCTGGGCTTCGCGGTCGCCGTCGCGGCGGCGCGGAGTGGCCGGGTGGAGCGGGCGCTGCGCCCGGTCCTGGACGTCTTCCAGACCATGCCGCAGTTCGTCTACCTGATCCCGGTGGTCGCCCTCTTCGGCGTGGGCCGCGCCCCGGCGGTCGCCGCCGCCGTGGTGTACGCCCTGCCCGCCGTCGTACGCATCACCACCCAGGGCCTTCGCGGCGTCGACCCCGTCGCGCTCGAATCCGCCCGCTCGCTCGGCGCCACCGGCTGGCAGCAACTGCGCCAGGTGCAGCTGCCGCTGGCGCGACCGGCGCTGTTGCTGGCCGTGAACCAGGCGGTCGTCCTCGTCCTCGCCGTGGTCATCATCGGCGGCCTGGTCGGCGGTGGAGCGCTCGGTTACGACGTCGTCTTCGGCCTCGCGCAGGGCGACCTGGCGACCGGCCTGGTCGCGGGCGCCGCGATCGTCTGCCTGGGCCTGATGCTGGACCGGGTCACCCAGCCGACCGGAAAGGAGGCCCGACATGCGTAAGCGCATCACCGCACCCCTGGTCGCCGCAGTGACCCTGCTGCCCCTCACCGCCTGCGGCGCGGCCGACATGACCAAGCAGGCGTCCCCGTACGCCGCCGCCCAGGGCACCAAGACGGTCACCCTGTCCGTCCAGTCCTGGGTGGGCGCCCAGGCCAACGTCGCCGTGGCGAAGTACCTCCTCGAACACGAGCTGGGCTACCGCGTCGACACCGTCCAAATCGACGAGGTCCCCGCCTGGGACGCCCTCAGCCAGGGCCGGGTGGACGCCCTCCTGGAGGACTGGGGCCACCCGGAACAGGAACAGAGGTACGTCAACGACAAGAAGACCATCACGCCCGGCGGCGACCTGGGCGTGACGGGCCACATCGGCTGGTTCGTACCGACGTACTTCGCGGACGCCCACCCGGACGTCACCGACTGGAAGAACCTCAACAAGTACGCCGACCAGTTGCGGACGGCGGAAAGCGGCGGCAAGGGCCAGCTCCTGGACGGCTCCCCGTCGTACGTCACCAACGACAAGGCGCTGGTCAAGAACCTGGGCCTGGACTACAAGGTCGTCTTCGCGGGCTCGGAGGCGGCGCAGATCACCCAGATCAAGCAGTTCGCCAAGGAGAAGAAGCCCTTCCTGACGTACTGGTACAAGCCCCAGTGGCTGTTCGAGAAGGTGCCGATGACGGAGGTGAAGCTGCCCGCGTACAAGGAGGGCTGCGACGCCGACCCGGAGAAGGTCGCCTGCGCCTACCCGCACACCCCGCTGCAGAAGTTCCTCAACGCCGACTTCGCGAAGAAGGGCGGGAAGGCGGCCGCCTTCCTGAAGAACTTCCGCTGGACGACGGAGGCGCAGAACGACGTGGCGCTGATGATCGCCGAGCAGAAGCTCTCCCCCGAGGCGGCGGCGGAGAAGTGGGTCAAGCAGAACGAGCCGACGTGGCGGGCCTGGCTCCCCTCCTAGCCGAGAGCTCGCCCTGAACGCCCTGCTCATGGTGGCCGTGTGGACCCGCCGGTTCCTGGGGCGGACGCCCTGGTGATGCCGGCCGTGTGGGCCCTCCAGCGCCGGGGGTGGGCGGGCGGGTCGTGGTGGGCGTGTGGGCCGCCGCCCTCGGGGTGGGCGCCCTGCTCATGGTGGGCGTGTGGGCCGCCGCCCCGGGGGTGGGCGTGCTGGTCATGGTGGGCGTGTGGGCCGCCCTCTCTCCGAGTGTGGCGGGCTCCGGCGCCCCCTCAAGGGCGCTCCCTTCGGTCGCGTCGCTTCGCGATGGGCTTCGCCCACCCTTGACCGGCCGCCTCCGCCCGCCTTTTCCCACTCGGAGGGCGGCCCGGGGGAACGGGCCCGGGAGGGGCGCCCCTTTGCCGGTGCCGTTCGTGGCCGGGAGGCGGGTGCTGGAGGGGCGCGGCAGTGGAATGGGGCGGCGCGGCTTGGCTAAGCGGCTGCGGCCCGTCTCCCGGCTGAGGTGCAGGACCTCGCTCCTGCCGGTGGTGGGTGCGCCCCAGCGGCATGGGGCTTCCGGGCTGGGTTCGGCGGCTGCGGGTGGGTGAGGGGTTGGGGTTCAGGCAGGTGGCTGAGGTGGGTGCGGGGCTGGGCCGGGGTGTTGCCCCGCCCGGCGGCCGGGGTGGAGGCGTGGGTGTGGGTGGGTGGCTGGCTGCCCGGCCGGTCGGCCTGTCGGCTCGCGGGCCCGGTCGGGCCCTGCCGCCCGTGGCTGCTCCGGGGCACCTCACCGGCCCCGCCTGCCCCACAGGGAGGCCCCATCCGTCCCCTTGGTCACACCAGCACCGGGATCGGGGAGTTGTGGGCGGTGTGGGACACCTTCCCGCCGTGGTGTCGGGGGCTGTGGGTGTCCCATCCCGCCCACAACTTCGGTGCGGCGGTACGGGTGTGGCTGGAGGGGGCGAAGAGGCGGGCCGGTGGGGCGTGTGGCGCAGCGGGGCGGGGAAGGCCGGGCGTCGTGCTGGCGGCTGCGGGCGGGGGCTGACTGTGGCCCCCGGGGCCGCGCACTGATCCGGGCCGGGGCCGGGGCTTGGCCGGGCATGCGGTCGGGCGTCGCGCCGGTCCGGAGAGCTGCGCCGCCGCCCCCCTGCTGCCCCGCCTGTCCTTACCCGCACCGCCCGCCTCACGGGAACGCCCCACCTGCCTCCTGCGCCACACCGGCACCTGGGCAGGCGAGTTGTGGGCGGTACGGGACACCCAGGGGCCCGGTGACAACGGCAGGGAGGTGTCCCATCCCGCCCACAACTCCGGTGAGCCGATACGGGTGTGACTGGAGGGGCGATCCCCCCGGCTCCCGGCCGGACAGGGCAACACCCGGGCCCAGCCCCGCACCCAGCCCAGCCACCTGCCTGCACCCCGACCCCTCACCCGCCCGCAGTCGCCGAACCCAGCCCAGAAGCCCCATCGCACTGCCGCGCACCCACCACCCACCGGAGCGAGGTCTTGTGCCGCAACCCGAAGACGGCCGCCCGCCGCTTAGCCAAGCGCCGCCGCCCCATTCCTCTGCCGCGCCTGCCCCGGCCGGGCCGCCTCGGCAACGAACCCCGGCGCAGCGGCTGGCCCCCCGGGATGCCTGCTCCCGGGGCCGCCCTCCGAGAGAAAACGCGCGGGCGGAGGCGGCCTGTCAAGGGTGGCCGTAGGCCATCGGCGAAGCCGACGCGAAGCGCCCTTGACAGGGCGCCGGAGCCCGCGACTCTCGGGAGGGAGGGCGGCCCGGAACGGTGCCCGATACCGGACCGTCAACTGCTGTTGCCGGGAGACGGGCGCGTGCGGCGAGCGTGGTGTGGAGCGGCCGGGTGACCGCCCACCTTTCGAGAGTGGATCAGGTACCGGACGACGCCGTGGACTTCCGCTGCCTCGTCGCTCTCGTGGAGGCGACCGGCGAGCGCGTGACCCTCGCCGAGGACGGCCGGCGCCGGGGAGCCTGCTGTTCCCGATGGCCGAGCCGTCCGAGTCGAAGCACTGGACGCAGCGGACGGACGGCGGCCGCTGGTTCCCGGCCGTGGCGGGTGCTGCCGTTCCTGAACTCGCCGGTCCGAGGCCTAGAACACCAGGCCGTGCTTCGCGATGAGTGCCATGGTCGCGTCCATGTCCGTCGAGCAGCCGTACGGGCCCGCCTTCTGCTGCAGTCCCTCCGGGCTCAGCTCCTCGCCCAGTTGGTCGAGCCACCGGAACAACTCCTCCAGGCCTCCCGGGGAGATGATCTCCAGTAGCCGGGCGGGGGTCTCGCCCGCGTTCCAGAAGGTGTGCCACTCGTCGCGCGGCTTGAACACGAGATCACCGGGCCGGGCCACGACCTCCTCGTCCCCGAACCTCGCACCCACCGTTCCTTCGAGGATGAAGCTGAACTCGTCCTCGTGGGTGTGCCGGTGGACGGGCGCCGCCAGCACCTTCGGTGGCAGGCGGTGCTCGACCAGCGAAAAGTGGCCGCCCCACTCACGGCCGTTGACCAGGAATCGGTCCCCGCACGCCTGCTGCGGCTGGTACAGCTCGCCGTCCTCCGGACCCAGTATCCGGTGCTCCACCACTGCGTACACCGCCCTTCGCGGTCGGTTGGTCGGTCGGTCCCCGGCTCAGCCCGGGTCGGGGTCGTCGAACATGGACAGCAGCGCCTGTTCGTCGGGCTCCGGGGCGTGCCGGCCGGTGTGCGGGACCTGTTCGGCCCACACCGTCTTGCCTTGGGGCATGTAGCGGGCGCCCCAGCTCTTGGTGAACTGCGCCACCAGGAACAGGCCGCGCCCGCCTTCCTCCGTGGTGGCCGCGCGGCGGATGCGGGGGGAGGTGTTGCTGCGGTCGGACACCTCGCAGATCAGGGAGCCGTCGCGCAGCAGGCGCAGGCTGACGGGGCCCCGGCCGCCGTACCGTACGGCGTTGGTGACCAGCTCGCTGACCACCAGACCGGTGCTGAAGTCCAGGTCCGTCAGGCCCCACTCGGCGAGTTGGTGGTGCGTCAGCTCCCTGGCCCTGGCGACCATCGAGGGGTCGGACGGCAGCTCCCAGGACGCCACCCGGTCGTCGGGCAGGGCGTGTACGCGGGCCAGGAGGAGGGCCACGTCGTCGCGCGGGCCGTCGGGGAGGAGGGTGCCGGTGATCCGGTCGCAGATCCGGTCCAGGGACTGTTCCGCCCCGGCGAGCGCGGCCAGGAGCTGCCGGGTGCGGGCGTCGGTGTCGGTGTCGCCGAAGCCGCGGCTCTCCTTGAGCAGGCCGTCGGTGTGGAGGGCCAGGAGGCTGCCCTCGGGCAGGTCGACCGTGGCGGATTCGTACGGCTGGAGTCCGCCGAGCCCGAGCGGCGGGCCGGCCGGCAGGTCGATCAGGCGCGGGGCGCCGTCCGGCGGCAGCAGCGCGGGCGGCGGGTGACCGGCCCGGGCGGCCGTGCAGCGGCAGGACACCGGGTCGTACACGGCGTACAGGCAGGTCGCCGCCGTCGCGGGGTCCTCCCCGTGGGCGGGGTCGCCGGACGTACGGCTGACCAGGTCGTCCAGGTGGGTCAGGACCTCCTCGGGCAGCAGGTCCATGGCGGCCAGGGTGTGCACCGCCGTACGCAGCCGGCCCATGGTGGCGGCCGCCTGGAGGCCGTGACCGGCCACATCGCCGACGACCAGGGCCACGCGCATCCCGGACAGCGGGATCGCGTCGAACCAGTCCCCGCCCACGCCCGCCCGGGCGTCGGCGGGCAGGTAGCGGGAGGCGAGGTCGACGGCGGTCAGCCGGGGCGTGTCGCGCGGCAGCAGGCTGCGTTGCAGGGTGAGGGCGGCGTCGCGCTCGCGGCTGTAGCGGCGGGCGTTGTCCACGCTGATCGCGGTACGGGCCGCCAGCTCGCCCGCGAGGGTCAGGTCGTCCTGCTCGTACGGCCGGGTCCGGCCGCGCCGGTAGAACCCTGCCAGGCCCAGGACGGCGCCCCGGGCGCACAGCGGGGCGCCCAGGTAGGAGTGCACGCCCTCGCCGAGCAGGTCGACGGGGTGCTCGGTGCCGGCCGGGGGCCCGGTCAGGGCGGCGGTCAGCACCGAGTCGGTGACCGGCCGGCCGGTGGTGAGGCACCGGGCCTGCGGGCTGCCGGGCGGGTACGCGACCGGCTCGTCCACGCCGCCGATCCGCGCGTCGCGGGAGTCCTCGCCGGCCCAGGCGGCCACGCGGCGCAGCGCCGCACCGGGGCCGGGCCGCCCGGTCGGGGGTTCCTCGCCCGCCAGGGCGCTCTCCACGAGGTCGACCACGACGAGGTCGGCGAACCGTGGCACGGCGATCTCCGCCAGCTCCTCGGCGGTGCGCCGCATGTCCAGGGTGGTGCCGACGCGGACGCCCGCCTCGTTCAGCAGCGACAGCCGCCCGCGCGCCTCGGCGGCCAGGCGGCCGACGCCCGGTTCGCCCACCAGCAGCAGCCACGCGTCGGGCCGGTCGCCGGGCGCGTCGTCCTGGTCGGGCTCCGGCCGGTCGGGTTCGCCGGCCGGGCGGCGCAGCAGCGGTACGTCACGGCCGTCCGGGGCGGTCGCGGTGGCCCCCGTACGGCCGGTGTCCCGGCCGGTGTCCCGGCCGGTGTCTCGCCCTGTGTCACCGCCCGTGTCCGCGAAGGTGACCTCGACGGCCGCGCCTTCCGCGTCGCCGTGGTGCAGCGCCCGGCGGCGCAGCGTGGCCACCCGCCCGCCCGCCAGCGGGACCTCGGCGAACGCCTCGCTGTCGGAGCCGATCAGTTCGATGGCGTTCTCCAGCAGTGCCAGCCGCTCGTCCGGGGCCAGCTGGGGCGCCGCCGCGCCGAGGCGGGCGAGTTCGCCGGAGTCGAGGTGGAGCTCGGCGTGCTCGCCGCGCTCCCTGGCCCGGAGGAAGGAGCTCATCAGGTTGCGTTCCCTGGCGGTGCTCAGTTCCAGCAGGCGCTCGGCGATGCGGTCGGTGGCGTCCTGCAGGACCAGGGCCATGCCGGGTTCGGCGAGGTCCCTGGGTACGGAGAGGTTGACCGCGCCCTGCACGGTGCCGCCCACCGGGTCGCGCACCGGGGCGGCCATGCAGGTCAGCTCCTTGAGGTTGTGCAGGAAGTGCTCCTGGCCGACGACCATGAAGGGCGCCCGGGTGCTCAGCACCATGCTGACGCTGCTGGTGCCCATGAACTGCTCGTCGACATTGGCACCCGGCACCAGGGAGGCGGCGTCCATGAGCTCCAGCCCCACCGGGTCGCCCCGCCGGTCCACGATGTTCGCCCGGGCGTCGGCCAGCGCCACCGTGATGGGCAGGCCGGAGAACCGCTCGCACAGCTGGTCCAGCACCGGCCCGGCGGCCCTGATGAGGCGGGAGTCCGGATCGAGGTCGGTCTCGACCGGCAGGGCGGCGCCCTCGGTGTCGATGCCGAGCGAACGCGAGCGCTGCCAGGAGGCGAGGATCTCCGGACGCACTCCGCCGTCGGGCGGCCTCTGCTCACCGCGATCGTCCACAAAGCCAGGATAATCGGGCAAATCGTTCATCGCGGCCCCGGGCGTCGGTCCACGGCGGGCGTCTCAGGGCCGGTGACCTGATCAGGATGCCCTTCGGTGCGTCACGCGCCGACGGTGCCGTCGATGCCCTCGCGGAGGAAGTCCGCGTGGCCGTTGTGGCGCGCGTACTCGTGGATCAGGTGCAGCATGACGTGGCGCAGGGATACGTCGATGTTCCACCGGGCGTTGTGGCCCGTGACGTCGAGCGACGCGGCCGACTTCTCGATGCGGCGGGCGTGTGCGACCTCCGCCTCCCAGGCGGCGAACGCCTCCGAGCGGGTGGAGCCCGTCGGGTCGTACGCCGCCTGGTAGTCGTCGGTCGGCGACCAGACCAGCGGGACGTCCTCGCCGTTGATGGTCCGGCGGAACCAGGCGCGTTCCACCTCCGCCATGTGGCGGACCAGGCCGAGGAGGGAGAGCGTCGACGGGGGCATCGAGCGGCGGCGCAGGTCCTCGTCGGACAGACCCTCGCACTTCATGGCCAGGGTGGCGCGGTGGTAGTCGAGGAAGGCGCGCAGCATCGCGCGTTCCTCGCCGACGAGGGGTGGCTCCGGGCGTTCGGTGGTCATGGTGGGTCCCTCGGGGGTCTGCGGCGGACAGGCGTGTGGGCTGTGTGGATCCAAGAATGGATCACGTACGGGAACGCGGCCCAGCGGATATCGGCCAATGCGTCCACGTCCTCGCCGACGTACACGCGCACGACGGGCGGACGGTGGCCGTGCACGGTTACGCCGCCCCTGTCGCCGACCCGCCATATACGGTGGCCACGGCGGGCGTACGGCTCTAGGGTCGCCGCCATGGGGATCATGGGCAGCACGGGGAGTACGGGCAGCACGGGGGCCACGGGGGCCACGGGGACCACAGGGGCCACGGGGGCCACAGGGGCCGCGGGGGTCATCGCGGCACAGGACGTCGACGAAGCCGTCGCCGTCACCGCCCGCGCCCTGCGCGGCGTGGCGGACCGCGACTGGACCGGGCCGGCGGCCGGGCTGGAGTGGAGCTGCTACGACACGGCCGTCCACATCGCCGGGGACTTCACCGGCTACGCCTCCCAGTTGACCGGCCGTTCCACCGACTCCTACGTCCCCTTCCAGAACAGCGCCGAGCCGGGCACCACCCCGGCCGGGCTGGTCCGCGTCATCGAGGCGACCGGCGGGCTCCTGTCCGCCGCCGTCCGCACCACACCCGACGGCGTACGGGCCTGGCACCCGTTCGGCATGGCCGGGGCGGACGGCTTCGCCGCGATGGGCGTCGTCGAGGTGCTGCTGCACACGTACGACATCCTCGGCGCCCTCGACGTCCCCGACTGGCGGCCGCCCGACCACCTGTGCGCCCGCGTCCTGGACCGCCTCTTCCCCCACGTCCCGCGCATCGATGACCCCTGGCGGACCCTGCTGTGGGCCACGGGCCGGACCGACCTGGAGGGCCTGCCGCGCCCGGCGGTCTGGCGCTGGTACGCCGATCCCCTCCGTACCGAACGGCTGCTGCTGTGCGAGGTGACCCCGAGGTCCGGGGCCGACCTGCACGGCGGCGGCGACGGCGGCTTCACGTGGACGGACGGCGGCCCGCCGGAGGGCACCCGGTTCGCCGGCGGGATGGTCGCGAAGGCCCGTGAGGCGGGGACGTACCGACCCGGCTGGGGCACGTACGCCATCGTCCGCGCCTCCGACCGGCGCGCGCTGGGCGCCATCGGGTTCCACGCCGCCCCGGACGCGGACGGCCGCGCGGAGGTCGGCTACGACCTGGTGGAGGGCGCCCGCGGCCACGGCTACGCCACCGAGGCCCTGCGCGCCCTCGCCGACTGGGCCTTCGCCCGGTCCGAGGCGACCGTCCTGCGCGCCACCGTCGACCGCGGCAACGCCCCCTCGCACGGCGTCGTCGCCCGCGCCGGCTTCACCAAGGCCGCCGAGGGTGAGGACCAGGCGGTCTACGAGCTGCGCCGCAGCTGATCGGCGATCTCCCGCACCGCGGCCGTCGCGCGGTGCAGCAGCCCCGGGCCGAAGGTGATGCGCGTGGCGCCCAGGCGGCTCAGTTCCGCGACCGGCGGGCTGCCGAGGAAGGGCGCCACGTTGATGGGCCCGTCGATCCGCGCGCGGAGCAGCGGCAGGTGCTCGGCCGGTACGCCGATGGGGTAGACGCAGTCGGCGCCCGCCTCGACGTACAGCCGCGCCCGGGTGATGGCCTCCTCGGGGTCCGTGACGCCACGGATGAAGGTGTCCACGCGGGCGTTGACGAACAGTTGGCCGCCCGCCTCCGCCCGTACCTCCGCCAGCCAGTCGGCGTGCGCCCGGGGGTCCTTGAGCGCTCCGGCCCGGGAGTCCTCCAGGTTCACCCCGACCGCGCCGGCGTCCAGGACGCGGGCCACCAGTTCCTTCGGCGCGAGGCCGTAGCCGCCCTCCACGTCCGCCGACACCGGGACGGACACCGACCGGGTGATCCGGGCGACGGCCGCGAACATCTCGTCCGCGGGCGTCGCCCCGTCCTCGTACCCGAGTGACGCCGCCACCCCCGCGGACGGCGTGGCGAGGGCCGGGAAACCGGCGTCCTCGAAGGCCCGGGCGCTGACCGCGTCCCACGGGCCGGGCAGGATCAGGGGATCCCCGGGGGCCCGGCCGTGGTGCAGGGCGCGGAAGGCGGTGACGGCGTCGGTCACTTGACGAGTCCCTGGAACTGGCCCGGCGTGTAGTGGCCCGGGACCATGCGGCTGGTGACGGCGAAGCGGTTCCAGGCGTTGATGACGGTGATCGCGGCGATCAGCTGGGCCAGTTCCGCCTCCTCGAAGTGCTTGGCGGCACGCTCGTACACCTCGTCGGTGACGAAACCGTCCGTCAGGACGGTGATGGCCTCGGTCAGTTCGATCGCGGCGAGCTCCTTCTCGGTGTAGAAGTGCCGCGACTCCTCCCAGGCGCTGAGCTGGACGATCCGCTCGACCGACTCACCGGCCGCCAGCGCGTCCTTGGTGTGCATGTCGAGGCAGTAGGCGCAGTGGTTGAGCTGCGAGGCACGGATCTTGACCAGTTCGAGGAGGACCGGGTCGACGCCCTGACGGGCGGCCGCGTCCAGCCGGACCATGGCCTTGTAGACCTCGGGCGCCTGCTTGGCCCAGGCGAGGCGGGGGGTGTGCTCGGGCGCGTACGCGGTCTCGGTTTCGTTCGTGTTCGTGTCCGTGTTCGTGTTCGTGTTCGTCGTCATGTGATCACCGTACGGGGGGTGTGGCGCAGAGGTATGGTCCACTTCCATGACAGATTCCTGGGCCACTTTCGGGACCGATCTGCATGTGGAGCTACGAGGTCCGCGGCTGCGGTCCGGCCTGATGGACGCGCTGCGGGAGGCCGTTCGGAGCGGGCGGCTGGCGCCCGGGACGCGGTTGCCGTCGTCCCGGTCGCTCGCCGCCGACCTGGGCATCGCCCGCAACACGGTCGCCGACGCGTACGCCGAGCTCGTCGCCGAGGGCTGGCTCACCGCCCGTCAGGGCTCCGGCACGCGCGTGGCCCGGCGCGCCGCGCCGCGCCCCGGCCCGGGGGCGGGGAACCGCGCGGGGCCGGGGCGGGGGGCCTTTGTTCCGGCCCGGCGCCCGCCCGTCCGCAGGCCCCCCGCACACACCCTGCACCCCGGCATGCCCGACCTCGGCTCCTTCCCGCGCGCCGAGTGGCTCAAGGCCGCCCGCCGGGCGCTGACGTCCGCCCCGCACGAGGCGCTCGGCTACGGCGGGCCGCGCGGCCGCGTCGAGCTGCGTACCGTCCTCGCCGACTACCTGGCGCGGGCGCGGGGCGTGTACGCCGACCCCGACCGCATCGTCATCTGTTCCGGCTTCGTCCACGGGCTGCGGCTGATGGCGCAGGTGCTGCGCGGACGCCGGGTGCGGGACGTCGCCGTCGAGTCGTACGGGCTCGACATCCACTGGAACCTGCTCACGGAGGCCGGGCTGCGCACGCCCGCGCTGCCGTTCGACGAACACGGCACCCGCACGGGGAAGTTGGGCCGCCAGGGCGCCGTCCTCATCACGCCGGCGCACCAGTTCCCGCTCGGTGGCGCGCTGCCGCCGGACCGGCGCGCCGCGGCCGTCGACTGGGCGCGGCGGACGGGCGCGCTGATCCTGGAGGACGACTACGACGGCGAGTTCCGCTACGACCGCCAGCCGGTCGGCGCCCTCCAGGGCCTGGACCCCGAGCGGGTCGTCTACCTCGGTACGGCGAGCAAGTCCCTGACGCCCGGGCTCCGGCTGGGGTGGATGGTCCTGCCGGAGGACCTGGTGGGGGACGTACTGGTGGCGAAGGGGCACTCCGACTGGGTGTCGAGCGCGCTGGACCAGCTGACGCTCGCGGAGTTCATCCGCTCCGGCGCCTACGACCGGCACGTACGGGGCATGCGGCTGCGCTACCGCCGGCGGCGCGACCAGCTCGTGGCCGCGCTCGCCGAACGGGCGCCCGACGTCCGCGTGAGCGGCATCGCGGCGGGCCTCCACGCCGTACTGGAGCTGCCGCCGGGCACCGAACGCACCGTGGTCCAGTCCGCCGCCTGGCAGGGCCTGGCCGTCCAGGGCCTGGACCGCTTCCGCCACCCCGACGTGCCGCGCGGCCGCGACGCCCTGGTCGTCGGCTACGCCACCCCCACGGACAGCGCCTGGACCGGCGCCCTGGACGCCCTCTGTCGCGCCCTTCCCTGACCGGGGCCGGCCCTGGTTCCGGCCGGGGCCCGGCGCCCCGTGCCACGTCCCCGCGCGGGGCGCCGCCCCGTGCCGGGCGCCGCCCCGTGCCGGGTCACCGTCCCGTGCCGGGGCGCCGTCTCCTGCGGGGTCACCGTCCCGTGCCGGGCGCCGTCCCTCTGGCGGTCACCGCGGCTCGGGGCGCCGTGATGGTCGCCGTTCGCCGACGGTCAGCGCAGCACCTGGCGCAGTTGTTCCAGGCCCCAGTCCAGGTCCTCCTTGCTGATCACCAGGGGCGGGGCGATACGGATGGTCGAGCCGTGGGTGTCCTTCACCAGGACCCCGCGGTCCATCAGCTTCTCCGAGACCTCCCGCCCCGTGCCCAGGCTCGGCACGATGTCCACGCCCGCCCACAGGCCGCGGCCGCGCACCTCCTCCACGGCGCCCTGGCCCACCATGAGCCCCAGCTCCTGGTGGAGGTGGTCGCCCAGCTCGGCCGCCCGCTGCTGGAACTCGCCCGTGCGCAGCATCGCCAGCACCTCCAGCGCCACCGCGCAGGCCAGCGGGTTGCCGCCGAACGTCGAGCCGTGCTCGCCCGGCCGGTGGACGCCGAGCACCGCCGCGCTCGACACGACCGCCGACACCGGTACGACACCGCCGCCCAGCGCCTTGCCCAGCACGTACATGTCCGGGACCACGCCCTCGTGTTCACAGGCGAACGTCCGGCCCGTGCGGCCCAGGCCCGACTGGATCTCGTCCGCGATGAACAGCACGTCCCGCTGCCGGGTCAGCTCCCGGACCGCCGGCAGGTACCCGGGCGGCGGCACCAGCACGCCCGCCTCGCCCTGGATCGGCTCCAGCAGCACGGCCACGGTGTTGTCCGTCATGGCCTCGTCCATCGCCGTGAGGTCGCCGTACGGCACGATCTCGAAACCCGGCGTGTACGGGCCGTAGTCCGCCCGCGCCTCGGGGTCGGTGGAGAAGCTGACGATCGTGGTCGTACGGCCGTGGAAGTTGCCCGCCGCCACGATGATCTTCGCCATGCCGTCCGGGACGCCCTTGACGCGGTACCCCCACTTGCGGGCGGTCTTCACGGCGGTCTCCACCGCCTCCGCCCCGGTGTTCATCGGCAGCACCATCTCCATACCGCAGAACTCGGCCAGCTGCGCGCAGAAGTCCGCGAACCGGTCGTGGTGGAACGCACGCGACGTCAGCGTCACCCGCTCCAACTGCGCCTTCGCGGCCTCGATCAGCCGCCGATTGCCGTGGCCGAAGTTCAGCGCCGAGTAGCCGGCGAGCATGTCGAGGTAGCGGCGCCCCTCGACGTCGGTCATCCAGGCACCGTCCGCCGAAGAGACGACGACGGGCAACGGGTGGTAGTTGTGCGCGCTGTGCGCCTCCGCGGAAGCGATCACATCGTGTGTTCTCGACACGGGGTCTCCGTTCGTCCTGCGGCCGGGGGCGGTGGTGGCGCCCCTTTCTATCGTCGCTCGCCATGCGGACGAAGAAACCTCGCGCGCGGTGTGGCGGCTAGGCTGGGCGGTACGCGCGGCGACTGGCGTACGGGGAAGCGACCCCGGGGAAGCCGTGCGCGGCAGATCACACGAGGGTGCCGCCCGCCTGGGCACCCGGAGACCTTGTCCGTGCTGCCGGTCCCCTGGAGGACGCCATGACCAGCTTTCCCCTTCCCGCTCATCACCCGGCTCTCGTCGCCGCCGATCCCGAACTCGCCGCTCTCGTCGGCGCGGAGGAGCGCCTGCAAAGCGAGACGCTTCGACTGATCCCGAGCGAGAACTACGTCTCGCAGGCCGTCCTGGAGGCCTCGGGCACCGTCCTGCAGAACAAGTACAGCGAGGGCTACGCCGGCCGGCGCTACTACGAGGGCCAGCAGAACATCGACCAGGTCGAGCTGCTCGCCATCGGCCGGGCCAAGGCGCTCTTCGGCGTCGACCACGCCAACGTCCAGCCCTACTCCGGCTCCCCGGCCAACCTCGCCGTCTACCTCGCGTTCGCCGAGCCCGGCGACACCGTGATGGGCATGGCCCTCCCGATGGGCGGTCATCTCACCCACGGCTGGGGCGTCTCCGCGACGGGCAAGTGGTTCCGTGGCGTCCAGTACGGCGTACGCCAGGACACAGGGTTCATCGACTTCGACGAGGTGCGCGATCTCGCCCTCAAGGAGCGCCCCAAGGTCATCTTCTGCGGTGGCACCGCCCTTCCCCGGACCATCGACTTCGCCGCGTTCGCCGAGATCGCCCACGAGGCGGGGGCCGTGCTCGTCGCCGACGTCGCGCACATCGCCGGCCTGATCGCCGGTGGCGCCCACCCGTCGCCGGTGCCGCACGCGGACGTGATCTCCACGACCACCCACAAGACGCTGCGCGGCCCGCGCGGCGCGATGCTCATGTGCCGTGAGGAGCACGCCAAGGCCATCGACAAGGCGGTCTTCCCGGGCCTCCAGGGCGGCCCGCACAACCAGACCACCGCCGCCATCGCCGTGGCCCTCCACGAGGCGTCCCAGCCCTCCTTCCGTGACTACGCGCACGCGGTCGTCGCCAACGCCAAGGCTCTTGCCGAGGAGCTCCTCGTCCGCGGCTTCGACCTCGTCTCCGGCGGCACGGACAACCACCTGATCCTGATGGACCTCACCTCCAAGGACGTGCCGGGCAAGATCGTCGCGAAGGCCCTGGACCGGGCGGGAATCGTCGTCAACTACAACACCGTCCCCTACGACCCCCGCAAGCCGTTCGACCCCTCCGGCATCCGCATCGGCACTCCCTCTCTCACCTCCCGCGGTCTCGGTGCGCAGCACATGGCGGCCGTCGCCCACTGGATCGACCGGGGCGTCACCGCCGCCCGCACCGGCGACGAGGACGCCCTCGCCACGATCCGCGCCGAGGTCGCCGACCTGATGGCCGCCCACCCGGCCCCCGGCCTCCCGGCCTGACACCCACCCCCAGGCCCGCCCCGGGGTCCGGCGCCCCGGCAGGGTGGCCCCCCGGGGGCCGGCTCCCGGCCTCCCGGCCCACCGCGCAGGCCCGCCCCGGGCCGGTTGCCCCGGCTGCGTCCCCCGCCCACCGCTGGGCGGCGGCCGCACCCGGGGCGGGCCCCTGGGGCGGGCTCCCGGGGCGGCTCCCGGCCTCCGGCAGACGCCCCACCCCAGGCGCGCCCCCGAAGCCGGGCCCGGTGGCGTACCTCCTGGGCGGACTCGGCCTTTGGCGTCGGCCTGGGGCTCCCGGCCCCGGTCGGCCACCCGGCCTGGCCCAGTCCGGCCACCCCGGCCACGCCTGGTGCGGCCCCGCCTCGGCCCTGGGCGCCCCGGGTCTGTGAGCCACTCCGTACGGTCCGGCCCTCCCTCGGGCCACCCGGGCCACACCCCGGGCGAGGCCGGGCCCACCGTCCACGGACCCGTGCGGACGGCGCCCCGGGGCCTAGGTCGACTCCGCGATGGAACGGGCGCGGGCCTGGGAGGGCTCGCCCTCCAGGCGGAGGGTCAGGCCGTCGTGCGCGGTCCACAACAGCGTGGGGCCCGCCGTGCGCTGCGAGTGGGTCCACAGCCTGCCCTCCCCGTCCGTCATCGGGAACGTCAGCAGATGCGGGCGCGCGAACCAGTACCCCGACCCGACGCCGCCCAGCTCCACGTACTCGGGCTGCTCCCGGACCGTCTTGCCGAAGCCGACGTCCAGCCGCGCCGGGAACTCGTCCAGCCGTATCGTGCGCCCCGGTTCGTGCCAGCACAGGCTCACCACATGCCGGCCGCCCGGCGCCTCGCCCACCGACACCGCGTCCGGCGCCCCCAGCGCGCCGGGCACCCGCGGCTCGAACCCGGCCCGCCGTCCCGCCTCCGCCAACGGCACCGGCGACGCGCACCCCGGCACCACCGGGCTCGCCCCCGGCGCGGGCGTCGCCGAGGGGTCGTACCGCACCTGCACCCCGCCGAAGCCGAACCAGTCCGCCACCGCCGCCCGCACCGGAGGCGTGAGCACCAGCACGACCAGCGCCCCGGACAGCGCGACACCCAGCGCCCGCCACCGCCGCCGGGCCCACGCCCGGATCCGCTCGCCCCGCCCCGGCGGCTCCGCCACCGACTCCGCCAGCAGCTGCGCCAGCACCCGCTCGGCCATGGACTGCCCGCCCACGTCCGGCACCCGCAGCCCGCGCCCCAGCTCCCGCAGCTCCCGCTCGAGCCCACGCTCCAGGGCATGCTCCGGGTCGTGCTCCAGGGCACGTTCCGGGTCATGCTCCCGGCCGCGTTCCCGGCCACGTTCCTCACCCGTGCTCATCACTCACCCCCTCCCCTTCCGGACCGCCGGGCAGCATCCGGCCCAGCTTCTTCAGCGCACGGCTCAGCCGCGACTTCACCGTGCCCCGCGGCCAGCCGAGCGCCTCAGCCGTCTCGGCCTCGTCCATCTCCAGCAGATACCGGTAGGTGACGACCTGGCGCTGCTCCTCGCTCAGCGCCTCCAGCGCGGCCGTCAGCAACGCGCGCCGCTCCAGCTCCACGGCCGCCACCGCCGGGTCCGCCGACTCCGGTATCAGCGGCTCGGCGGCCAGCAGCTCCGCCTCCCGCCCCGCGACGGCCCGCTGCCGCACCGCCGAGCGCACTGTGTTTCTCGTCTCATTCATGACGATCCGCAGCAGCCACGGCTGGAAGGCCGCGCCGTCCCGGAACCGCCCCAGCGAGCAGTACGCCTTGAAGAACGCCTGCTGCACCACATCCTCCGCGTCCGCACCCGCGCCGAAAGCGACGGCCGCCCGCAGCGCGACCGGCGTGAAGGCGCGGACCAGCTCCGCGTACGCCTCCGCCTCCCCGGCGCGTACCCGTGCGATCACCGCGGCCTCGTCGACGACGATGCGGCCCCCCTCCCGCGTCCTCACACTCTGAATACACCGGCCGCCCGCGATCGGTTCCCCCCACCACGGCATCCGTTCCGAGCTGTCGGCGGCGCCTGAGAGAATGAGGAGCATGGCCTCTGATCGTCCACGTGTGCTCTCCGGAATCCAGCCCACCGCCGGTTCGTTCCACCTCGGCAACTACCTCGGTGCGGTCCGTCAGTGGGTCGCGCTGCAGGAGACCCACGACGCCTTCTACATGGTCGTCGACCTGCACGCGATCACCGTTCCGCAGGAGCCGGCGGAGCTGCGTGCGAACACCCGGCTCGCCGCCGCCCAACTGCTCGCCGCCGGCCTCGACCCGGAGCGTTGCACGCTCTTCGTCCAGAGCCACGTTCCCGAGCACGCCCAGCTCGGCTGGGTCATGAACTGCCTCACGGGCTTCGGCGAGGCCTCCCGCATGACCCAGTTCAAGGACAAGTCCGCCAGGCACGGCGCCGACCGCGCCACGGTCGGCCTGTTCACGTACCCGATTCTTCAGGTCGCGGACATCCTGCTGTACCAGGCCAACGAGGTCCCGGTCGGCGAGGACCAGCGCCAGCACATCGAGCTCACGCGCGACCTCGCGGAGCGGTTCAACGGCCGGTTCGGTGAGACGTTCACCCTCCCCGCGCCGTACATCCTGAAGGAGACGGCGAAGATCTACGACCTTCAGGACCCGTCGATCAAGATGAGCAAGTCGGCCTCCACCCCGAAGGGCCTGATCAACCTCCTCGACGAGCCCAAGGCGACCGCGAAGAAGGTGAAGAGCGCGGTCACCGACACCGACACCGTGATCCGCTTCGACCCCGAGAACAAGCCGGGCGTCAGCAACCTGCTGACGATCATGTCCACCCTCACCGGCACCTCCGTCCCCGACCTGGAGCGGAGCTACGAGGGCAAGCTGTACGGCGCGCTGAAGACCGACCTCGCCGAGGTCATGGTCGACTTCGTGACCCCCTTCAAAACCCGCACCCAGGAATACCTGGACGACCCCGAGACGCTGGACTCCGTCCTGGCCAAGGGCGCGGAGAAGGCCCGCGCGGTCGCCGCCGAGACGCTCGCGCAGACGTACGAGAAGGTGGGCTTCCTGCCCGCCAAGCACTGAAACGGGCCGGTGTCGCACCGGCGCAGCGCCGGTATGGCACCGGCGCTGCTCCGGTGCCGGGTCCAACCACTCTGGCCACGCGATGGGTACAGCCGCCACACTGGCGGCTGAAGCCGACGACTGAGACTTGAGGAGAACGACGTGGGGACCGTAACGCTCGGCGTTTCGATCGCGGTCCCGGAGCCCTACGGCAGCCTGCTCCAGGAGCGGCGCGCGGGCTTCGGTGATCCCGCCGCGCACGGCATCCCCACGCACGTCACCCTACTGCCGCCGACCGAGGTGGAGGCGGCGCGGCTGCCCGCGGTCCGGGCGCACCTCGCCGGGGTCGCGGCCGCCTGCCGGGCGTTCCCGATGCGGCTGTCCGGCACGGGCACGTTCCGGCCGCTGTCGCCGGTCGTCTTCGTCCAGGTCGTGGAGGGCGCGGCGGCCTGCTCCTGGCTCCAGCAGCGGGTCCGGGACACGTCGGGCCCGCTGGAGCGGGAGCTGCAGTTCCCGTACCACCCGCACGTGACCGTGGCGCACGGCATCGCCGAGGAGGCGATGGACCGGGCGTACGAGGAGCTGGCCGACTTCGAGGCGTCGTGGACCGTCGGCTCCTTCGCGCTGTACGAGCAGGGCGCGGACGGGGTGTGGCGGAAGCTGTACGAGTACGACTTCGGCGCCGGCCGCCCGGCGCCGTCCGTGCCGGCCCAGGGCTCACCCGTCGACGAACCGGCCACCACCCGCAGCTGAGACGCACCTGCGGTAGACCGGGCGCGGCAGGTGCCGGAGGGCCGACATCACCACCCGCAGCGTGCCCGGTACCCACACCGTCTCCGACCGGCGCCGCAGCCCCTGCTCGATCGCGTACGCCACCGCCTCCGGTGTCGTCGCCAGCGGGGCCTCCGTCAGCCCGGCCGTCATCCTGGTCCGTACGAAGCCGGGCCTGACGACCATGACGTGCACGCCCGTGCCGTGCAGGGCGTCGCCCAGGCCCTGGGCGAAGGCGTCCAGGCCGGCCTTGCTGGAGCCGTAGATGAAATTGGCGCGGCGGGCACGTTCGCCGGCCACCGACGACAGCACGACCAGGGAGCCGTGCCCCTGCGCCCGCAGTGCGTTGGCGCAGGTCAGGCCGGCGGAAACGGCGCCGGTGTAGTTGGTCTGGGCGACGCGTACGGCGGCGAGCGGCGTCTGCTCGTCGTGCGCCTGGTCGCCCAGGACGCCGAAGGCGAGCAGCACCATGTCGATGTCGCCCTCGGCGAACACCTTCCCCAGGGCGTCCTCGTGCGCGGCGGGGTCCAGCGCGTCGAACGGGACGGTGTGGACGGCCGCCGCGTCGGGCTGCGCGCGCAGTTCGCGCAGCGACGCCGCGGCGGCGTCCAGGGCGGGGGAGGGGCGGCCGGCGAGCCACACGGTCCGCGTACGGCGCGCGATCAGGCGGCGGGCGGTGGCGAGGGCGATCTCGGACGTGCCGCCGAGGACGAGCAGGGACTGGGGGGCGCCGAAGGCATCCTTCATGACGACGTACTCCTTAGAGGCCTTACAGGCCTTACAGGCCCAGGCGGCGGGCGAGGTCCGACGTGAACACCGAGCGGGGGTCCAACTCGGCGCGCAGGGCGAGGAAGTCCGGCAGGCGCGGGTACATGGCGCGCAGCGCGTCCGGGCGCAGCCGCGAGTCCTTGGCGAGGTAGACCCGGCCGCCCGCGCCCGCCACCTCCTCGTCGAGCTCGTCCAGGAACGCGCCGAGGCCGGTCAGCCCGGCAGGGATGTCCAGCGCCAGCGTCCAGCCGGGCATGGGGAAGGACAGCCAGCCGGGGTCGCCCTCGCCGAACCGTTTCAGGACCGCCAGGAACGACGGGCAGCCCCGGCGCGCGATCCGGGCGACGATGCGGCGCAGGGTGTCCTCGCGCCCGTACCCGACGACGAACTGGTACTGGACGAAGCCGCCGCGCCCGTACACCCGGTTCCAGTGCGGGACGCCGTCCAGGGGGTGGAAGAACGCGGACAGGCGCTGGAGTTCGCCGGTGCGGTGGCGGGGCGCCTTGCGGTACCAGAGCTCGTTGAACAGCCCGACCGTCGCGCGGCTGAGGAGCCCTTCGGGTACGAAGGCGGGCGCGGCCGGCAGCCTGCCGCCGGGGCGGAAGGCCAGCGGGTCGCGCCGGGCGCGGCGGGGAAGCGCGTCGTACGGGGCGTGATCGCCGCGCGTGAGTACGGCGCGGCCGGTGGCGGCCCCGCGCGCGAGCAGGTCGATCCAGGCGACGGAGTAGCGGTAGCCGTGGTCGTTGGCGGTGAGGCGGGCCATCAGGTCGTCGAGGTCGGCGGCGCGTTCGGTGTCGACGGACATCAGGGACGTCTCGACGGGGAGGAGCTGGACGGTGGCGGAGAGGATCACTCCGGTCAGCCCCATGCCGCCGGTGGTGGCGTCGAAGAGGTCGGTGCCGGGGACGACGGTGCGGATCGTGCCGTCGGCGGTGAGGAGGTCGAAGGCGCGTACGTGGCGGCTGAAGGAGCCGGAGACATGGTGGTTCTTGCCGTGGATGTCGGCGCCGATGGCTCCGCCGACGGTGACGTAACGGGTGCCGGGGGTCACCGGGACGAACCAGCCGAGCGGCAGCAGCACCTCCATCAGGTGGTGCAGGCTGACGCCCGCGTCGCACACGACGAGGCCCGCGTCCGCGTCGATGGAGCGGATGCGGGCGAGGGCGGTCATGTCGAGGACGGAGCCGCCGGCGTTCTGCGCCGCGTCGCCGTACGCGCGGCCCAGGCCGCGGGCGATGCCCCCGCGCGTGCCACAGGCGCGGACCGCGGCGGCGGCCTCCTCGTAGCTGCGGGGGCGCAGGACGCGGGCGACGCTGGGAGCGGTTCGGCCCCAGCCGGTCACCGGCTCGGTGGGGTTGTCGGCCTCGGGGGTGGGTGGCGTGGACGGCATGGACGGGACCGTATCGCCGGATCCGGGGCATTTGAGGGCTTTGTCGGCTGAGTCGCCCGGCTCGCCGAAATGGGTGATTAAACGAGTGTCATGAAAGATTGCCGCGTCCTCGGGCGGACGGCGCGCCAGAGTCGGCCCTGGTGCACCCGTCCACGGACGAGGAAAGGGGTGGCGGAGGATGCGATACGCGGGGGCCGACCGGTCGCTGCTGAGCGCGCTGCACGCCTACGGGCGCCGCCGGCCGGCGGTGGCGGCGACCGCCCGGACGTTGTCGTACGCCGGCGAACACGCCGCGCTCTGGCTGGCTGCCGGCCTCGTCGGCGCCGCCACCGACCGTCCGCGCCGGGGCGCCTGGCTCCGCGCCACCACCCTCACGGCCACGGCCCACCTGGCCGGCATGTCCCTGAAACGCCTGGCACGCCGCCCCCGTCCCGCCACCCTGACCGGCTCCTGCGCGTGCGCCGGGGTCCCGGGCGGCCCCGCCCACCACGACCGGCACGGCCCCGGCGACGCGACCGGGTCGGGGGCGACCGGGTCGGCGGGGTGTTGCGGGTGCGGTGACGGGGTGGGCGGCGGCGGCCACGCGCGGGGGCTGTTCAGACCGGTTGTGGGGCGGTACTCGTTTCCGAGTTCGCATGCCGCCGGGGCGGTCGCGGCGGCGGTGGCGTTCGGGGCGTTGCGGCCGGGCGTTCGGCGCCTCGGGCTGCCCGTGGCGGCGGCGATGGGGCTGTCCCGGCTCGTCGTGGGCGTGCACTACCCGACCGACGTGGCCGCCGGTGCCCTGCTGGGTGCCGTGACGGCGCGGCTGGGGCGGCGCTGGGTCCTGCGGGACGGGGCGGATCGTTTCTGCATGGGCGCCGCCCGGCACCCGGGGCACCGCCGTGGGTGAGCCGACCGTCGCGGCGGCCGTCACCCGCCCGGTGCCCCAGGCGGTCGTGCTGCCGCTCGGGCTCGTACGGGCCGCGCGGCCCCGCCAGTGGGTCAAGAACGTCCTCGTGGCCGCCGCGCCCGCCGCCGCGGGTCAGCTCGCGTCCCGGCACACCGTCCTCCAACTCGGCATCGTCTTCATGCTGTTCACCGCCGCGGCCGCCGCCGTCTACCTGATCAACGACGCCCGCGACGCCGACGCCGACCGCGCCCACCCCGTCAAGTGCCGCCGCCCCGTCGCCGCCGGGGACGTCCCCGTGTCCGTGGCATACGGGAGCGGCGGCATCCTCGCGCTCGGGGCGCTCGTCGGCGGCGCCGCGCTGTGCAACGAGCTGACGGCCGCGCTGCTGGCCGCGTACCTCGTCATGCAGCTCGCCTACTGCCTCCGCCTCAAGCACGTCCTCGTCGTCGACCTCGCCGTCGTCACGACCGGCTTCGTGATGCGCGCCATGATCGGCGGGGTGGCGCTCGGCATTCCGCTCTCGCGCTGGTTCCTCATCACCACCGGCTTCGGTGCCCTCTTCATGGTCGCCGCCAAGCGCTATTCGGAGGCCGTGCAGATGGCGGGCCGGGGTGGCGAAACCCGCGTCCTGCTCAACGAGTACACGACCGGCTACCTCCGCTTCGTCTGGCAGCTCGCCGCCGGCGTCGCCGTGCTCGGCTACTGCCTCTGGGCCCTGGAACACAGCGGCACCTGGCGCCAGCTCTCCACCATCGCCTTCATCCTCGCCGTCCTCCGCTACGCCGTCTTCGCCGACCGCGGCACCGCCGGCGCCCCCGAGGACGTCGTCCTGCGCGACCGCCCCCTCGCCGTCATCGGGCTCGCGTGGCTGTCGATGTACGGGATGGCGGTGGCGGACCTGTGAGGAGGGGGCCGGTGAGGAGGGGACCTGTGAGGCTTGGGCGTGTGAGGCGTGGTCCTGTGTGGAGTGGGCCTGTGAGGCGGGAGCCAGTGGCGAGGCAGCCTGTGCTGGGACGCGAGGTGGCGGGATTCCTGGGCGTGGGCGCCCTCGCGTACGCCGCCGACCTCGCCCTCTTCCTCCTCCTCCGCCCCCACCTCGACCCCCTCCCCGCCAAGGCCCTCGCCTTCCTCGCCGGCTGCACCGTCGCGTACCTCGGCAACGCCCTCGGTACGTACCGCCGCCGGAGCATCCACCTCCGCCAGTACGGGGCGTTCTTCGGCGTCAATCTCGCGGGCGCGGCCGTGCAGTTGGCGTGCCTCGGCGTGTCGCACTACGGGCTCGGGCTCACGTCCCCGCTCGCCGACACCGTCTCCGGGCTCGGCGTGGGCATGGTCCTCGCCACCTGCCTGCGCTTCTGGGGGACACGCGCACTCGTCTTCGGGGCGAGAGGGTAGGCGCACCTCATGGACTGGCTGACCAAGCTCCCCGTCATCGGCCCCTGGGCCGCCCGCCTCATGCGTACGCACGCCTGGCGCTCGTACGAGACCCTCGACGAGGCCCACTGGACCCGCCTGGCCGCCGCCATCACCTTCATCAGCTTCCTGGCGCTCTTCCCGCTGATCACCGTCGCCGCCGCCGTCGGCGCCGCGCTCCTCAGCGCCGAACAGCTGCGCGACATCGAGGACAAGCTCGCCGAGCAGGTTCCCGGCATCTCCGAGCAGCTCGACCTCGACACGCTCGTCACCAACGCGGGCCCCGTCGGACTCGTCGCGGGCGCCTTCCTCCTCTTCACCGGCATCGGCTGGGTGGGCTCCATGCGCGACTGCCTGCGCGCGGTGTGGGGGATCGACGACTGCGACGACGACAACCCCTTCGTACGCAAGGGCAAGGACGCCGTGATCCTGCTCGGCCTCGGCGCGATCGGCCTCGGCTCGCTCGCCGCCTCCGGCCTCGGCTCCACCGCCGTCGGCTGGACCGCCGAACGGCTCGGGATCTCCGGCGGCGGCGCCGGTGGCGTACTCCTCCAGACCGGCGCCCTCGCGGTCGCCGTCCTCGCCGACTTCCTGATCCTGCTGTACGTCCTGACGCTGCTGCCCGGCGTCCAGCCGCCGCGCCGCCGCCTCGTCGTGGCGGGGCTGATCGGCGCGGTCGGCTTCGAGGCGCTGAAGCTGCTGCTCGGCGGCTATATGAAGGGCGTGGCGGCGAAGTCGATGTACGGGGCGTTCGGGGTGCCCGTCGCGCTCCTGCTGTGGATCAACTTCACCGCCAAGCTGCTGCTGTTCTGCGCCGCGTGGACGGCCACCGGCTCCAGGGCGGCGGCCGCTACCGCTCAGTGTGACGACGACGGCGTACGAGATCGGGAAGCGGCCAGCGGCGGTTGACCAGGAACGCCCCGCCCGCCAGCAGCGCCAGCACCCCGCCGGTCACCGCCAGCGCCGTCCCGGCCCCGCCGGAGCCGCCGGCCGCCGCGACCGTCGCCTTGCCGTTGCCCTCACCGGCGGCCTGGTCGCCGCCGCCCGGGCCGGTCTGCGCGTTCCCGCCGCTCTCGCCCGTCCCCGGGCCGGTCTGCGCCGACTTCGGCGGCACCAGCTCGCCGACCGGCTTCACCTTCCCGGCCGCCGAGAACCCCCAGTCCAGCAGACGCGCCGCCTCCTTGTAGACGGCGTGGCCCTCCTTCGCCGACGGGTTCATGACGGTGACCAGCAGCACCCTGCCGTTCCGCTCGGCGACACCGGTGAAGGTGGCGCCCGCGTGCGTCGTGCTGCCGTTCTTGACGCCGGCGATGCCCTGGTACGCGGGAATGCCGTAGTCGCCCGTCAGCAGCCGGTTGGTGTTCTGGATCTCGAACGTCGACCGTTTCTTGTTGCCGGGCTTGACCTCCCCGGGGAACTTCGCTCGGGGCGTGGAGCAGTACTCCCGGAAGTCCCTGTTCTGCATGCCGCTGCGCGCGATGAGCGTGAGGTCGTACGCGGACGAGACCTGGCCGACGGCGTCGTACCCGTCCGGGGAGACGACGTGCGTGTCGAGCGCCTGCAGCTCGGCGGCGCGGTCGTTCATGTCCTTCACGGTCTTGGCGATGCCGCCGTTCATCGACGACAGGACGTGCACGGCGTCGTTGCCGGAGCGGAGGAAGACGCCCAGCCACAGGTCGTGGACGGTGTAGCTCTGCTTCTCCTTCACCCCGACGAGGCTGGAGCCCTCGCCGACCTTCGCGAGCTCCTCGGCGGTGACCACATGCGTCTGTGTCCTGGGGAGCTTGGGCAGCACCGTGTCCGCGAACAGCATCTTCAGGGTGGAGGCGGGAGGCAGCCGCCAGTGGGCGTTGTGCGCGGCCAGCACGTCGCCGCTCTCCGCGTCCGCCACGATCCAGGAGCGGCCCGTCACCTCCTTGGGCAGCACGGGCACGCCGGGGGCCAGGTTCACCTGCGTGCCGGGCCTGCCCAGCTTCACCCCGCCGACCGTGGACATGGCGGCGGGCGGCTGCGGCTGCTTGTCCTCCTTGTCCGCCGGCGGGCTCGCCAGGGCCGGAGCGGCGGTGAGGACGGGCAGCAGCGCGGCGGCGGCGACCGTCAGCGCGGTCTTTCTCAGAGCGGACACGGTCGAGAACGTACAGGGAGGCTTCGCGGAAGCCGACACCACACCCCGCAGGAGGCCCCCGAGCGGTGGCGGCGATACTGAACCCATGAAGCTCAGCCGCTCCGCCTCCTGGTTCCTGCTCGCTTTCGGGGTGTGGAGCTGGTTCATCTGGATCACTTTCGTCAAGAATCTCTGGAACGACGCGAGCGGTCTCGCCTTCGACGACGCGGGCGACCCGACTGCCTACTTCTGGGTCCATCTGCTGCTCGCCGTGACGTCCTTTGTTCTGGGGACGGTGGTGGGCGTCATCGGGTTGCGTGGCGTGCGCGCGTTGCGCCGCGGCTCACGCCACGCATAGGGGGTTGGGCTGTGCTGCTGGTCCTGCTGGTGCTCGTCGCTGTCCTCGGCCTGCTGGGCGCCGTGCACTGGTACGTATGGCGTCGCCTGGTGCGCGATGTGACGGTGCCGGGCGGTGTGGCGCGGCGGGTGGGCACGGTCGCGCTGATCGTGCTGCCGCTGCTGTCGGTGGGCGCGCTGACGGCCGGGCGGGCCGGGGCGCCGTTCCCGCTCCAGCAGGTGGTGGCCTGGCCGGGCTTCCTGTGGCTGGCGCTGCTGCTGTACGTGGTCCTCGCCCTGGTGGTGGGTGAGGCGATACGCCCCCTCCTGCGCCGCGCCCTGGACCGCCGGGCGCCCGGAACGCCCGGAGCGCCGACCGCCGGAGCGCCGGCCTCCGTGGCGCCCGCGCCCGGCACGCCCGCGGCGCCCGGCGCGTCCCCGGTACCGGCCGGCCGCGGCACCCCGCCGGGTCACTCCGCGCCGGGGACACCCTCGCCCGGCGCACCCGCTTCCGCGCCCGGGGGTCCTGCTGCCGCCGGCGCCCCGACCCTCACCGCCCCGACCGCCACCGCGCCGGAGGAACCCGCCCCCGCGACCACCGCCCCCGCGACCACCGTCCGCGCGGCCGCCGCCCCGGAGGTCCGCGCGCCCGGGGGGACGGGCGTCGACGACGTACCGCCCGCCACCGCGTCCGCGAAGGACGGCCCTGCCGTCTCCCGGCGGCTGTTCGTGTCGCGGGTCGTCGGCGGGGCCGCGGCGGCTGCGGCCGTGGGCACCGTCGGGTACGGGACCTACGGGGTCCTGCGGGGGCCGCGCGTCAAGCGGGTCACCGTGCCGCTCGCCAAGCTGGGGCGTGCCGCGCACGGGTACCGGATCGCGGTGGTGAGCGACATCCACCTGGGGCCCATCCTGGGGCGGGCCCACACCCAGCGCATCGTGGACGCGATCAACGCCACCCAGCCGGACCTCGTCGCGGTCGTCGGCGACCTGGTCGACGGCAGCGTCGAGAACCTGGGCCAGGCCGCCGAGCCGCTCGCGCAGCTCCGGGCCCGGGACGGGTCGTTCTTCGTGACCGGCAACCACGAGTACTTCTCCGGGGCCGAGGAGTGGGTCGACCACGTACGCGAACTGGGCCTGCGCCCGCTGCGCAACGAGCGCGTCGAGACGGCCGGGTTCGACCTCGCCGGGGTCAACGACGTCGCGGGCGAGAACTACGGCGACGGCCCCGACTTCGCCGCCGCCCTCGGCGACCGCGACCGGGCGCGCGCCGCCGTGCTGCTTGCGCACCAGCCGGTCGTCATCCACGACGCCGTACGGCACGGGGTGGACCTCCAGCTGTCCGGCCACACCCACGGCGGTCAGCTCTGGCCCGGCAACTTCCTCGCCGAGCTCGCCAACCCCACCGTCGCCGGGCTCGAACAGTACGGCGACACCCAGCTGTACGTGTCCCGGGGCGCGGGCGCCTGGGGGCCGCCCGTCCGGGTGGGCGCGCCCTCCGACATCACGGTCGTTCAACTGGCGTCCACACAAGCATGATGACGGTGTGAAAGTTCAGCCTTCCACAATTCAACAGCGTGTGATTGGGTGACTCCGTCGCGGCAGGGGTGGCGTGAAGGGAATCACGGCATGCGGTCGGTGCGTTTACGAGTCCTCGTCATCTGCGTCCTGTTGCTGGCGGCCGGAATCGGGGGCTGGCAGTTACTTCCCTCGGCCGGCGGCCGGGACGACCCGATCACCGTCGGCACGACGGACGAGGTGACGTCCCTGGATCCCGCCGGGGCCTACGACGCCGGCTCCTGGGCCCTGTACAGCAACGTCTTCCAGTCGCTGCTGACCTTCGAGCCCGGCGCCACCGTCCCCGTCCCGGACGCCGCCCTCGCCTGTGAGTTCACCGGGATGAACCTCCAGACGTACCGGTGCGTGCTCCGCGACGACCTGCGCTTCGCAAATGGCCGCAAGGTCACCGCCGAGGACGTCAAGCACTCCTTCGAGCGGGTGCTCGCCATAAGGTCGGACGTCGGTCCGCGGGCGCTCTTCCCCGACCTCCGGCGCGTCGACGCCGACGGTCTGACGGTCACCTTCCACCTCGGCGCCCGCGACGCGACGTTCCCGCAGAAGCTCGCCACCGGCGCCGGCGCGATCGTCGACCGCACCCTGTACCCGAAGGACGCGCTGCGCGAGGGCCATGGCGTCGACGGCTCGGGCCCGTACGTCCTCACCGCGTACGAGCCGGGCAGTCGCGCCCTCCTGGAACCCAACCCCCGCTACAAGGGCGCCATCCGCAAGCCCGGCGGCCCGGTGGAGATCAGGTACTTCAAGGACTCCGACGGGCTCGCCGCCGCCTGGACGGCCCGCGAGGTCGACGTCACCCACCGCCAGTTGCCACCGAAGACGCTGTCCGAGCTGGACCCGAGCGCGGACGGCGTCCAGATGACGGAGGCCGACAGCCCCGAGATCCGCAACCTCGTCTTCAACCTGCGTGCCGGCTCGCCGATGGCGGACAAGGCGGTACGCAAGGCCGTCGCCGCGCTCGTCGACCGGTCCCGGATCGTCACCGGCGCGTACCACTCCACCGTGGAGCCCCTCTACTCCCTGATCCCCAAGGGCTTCCCCGGCCACAACACCGCCTTCCACGACGAGAATCCGGAGCCCAGTGCGGAACGGGCGAGGAAGCTGCTGCGGGACGCGGACGTCGAGACGCCGGTCCGGTTCACCTACGCCCACCGCGCCGGACCCACGTACGCCGCCGAAGCCGCCGAGCTGCGCAGGCAGCTTCAGGCCGGGGGACTGTTCGAGGTGAAGGTCGTCGAGGTGGAGTGGAAGGCCTTCCAGAGGGGGTACGCGAAGGGCGCGTACGACGCGTACGGGCTGGGCTGGCTGCCGGACTTCCCCGACCCCGACAGCTTCACCGAGCCCCTCGTCGGGCGTGGGAACACCCTCCACAACGGGTACGCGAGCCCCAGTGTGGACCGGCTGATCGCCTCCACCCAGCAGTACGGCGACCGGGGCCGGGCCATGAGCGACTTCGAGTCGATCCAGTGGCAGGTGGCGGCGGATGTGCCGCTCGTCCCGCTGTGGCAGAAGAAGGACTACGTGGTGAGCACGACCGACGTCGCCGGGTCGCAGTACCTGTCGGACGGCACGGGCATCTGGCGCCTGTGGCAGCTCAACTGGATCTAGGCGCTGTTCTCTTGGCGGCGACCGCGCCCGGCATGAACTCCTCCAGCACCTCGTGCACCTGCCGCACCAGCGGCCGCAGCACCCGGAACCGGGACAGCGCGATCGCCCGCGCGGCGATGGGCGCGGTGCGCTCGACGAGGCGGCGGCTGCGCTCGGTGCCCTCCGTCCGGTCGTACACCCAGAACAGCACCAGGCCCATCTGCATCAGCCACATCAGGTGCGGGAGCTGCCCGGCCAGTTCCGGCGCGGTCTTGGTGTCGGAGCCGGAGAGCACCCGCTCGTGGATGGAGACGGCGGCCTCGCGGGCGGCGACCGACTCGTCCGAGAAGGGGCTGAGCGGGCTCTCGGGGTCGGCGGCGTTCTTGAAGAACTGGGTCGCGAAGGGGTGGTACGGCTCGGCCACGTCCAGCCACGTCAGCAGCGCGTCCCGGATCCGTACCGCGAGGTCCTTGTCGCCCGCGAGGACGGGCTGGACCGCCGCCTCGTGCTCGGCGGCCAGCCGGTCGTAGAAGCCCTGGACCAGGTGCTCCTTGGAGGAGAAGTAGTAGTAGGCGTTGCCGACGGAGACGCCCGCCTCCTGGGCGATGGCCCGCATCGTCGTCTTGTCGTACCCGCGCTCCTGGAAGAGCCGAAGCGCGGTTTCGAGGATGAGGGTGCGGGTCTGCTCGCTCTTGGGGGCCTTGGCGGGCCGGGCGGGCTTCGGCGCCTGGGCGTCCGTCACGTCGTTCACGTCCTTCACGCTGCCCGAGCCTAGTGGGGCGTGTCCGGTACGCCGCACCGGCCGTCCCCGCACCCCCGGCCGCCCGCCGGTGCGAGGACCTCGCGCCACCTGGCGGCGGCGAGGACGGTGGCCCGGGCGAAGGGCATCCCGGCCGGGGTGGCCAGCCAGTGGGCCTTGGACCGGTACTCGGCCAGAGCCCACAGGCAGACGATGAACGCGGCGGTCGAGCGGTAGACCTGGCCGGCGTCCCCGACGACCGTGATCTCCTCCAGCGCGGCCCGGTGGTCCAGGCCGACCGCCTTTGGACATGTTCAAATTGCTGGGGTGGGCGGTCAACCGGCGTGGATCCAGGTCCAGATCGCGAGGGCCGTGGGCGCCGGGCAGGCCAGGGCGCCGGTGAGCAGCAGGCGGGTCGACGGGGCCGTCCGGCGGATGCCGGGCGCGCATGCCAGGGCGATGACGGCGGCGGCGGCACCGGCGACGATCAGGGCGCACCGCAGAAGGAAGCCGCCCATCGGTGCCCCGGCCGCCGCGCCCCAGACCGCCGCCATGGCCACCAGGCACGTCAGCCACGCGAGCGAGGCGAGGGTGACCGCCCACAGCACCGCGGCCAGGACGGCCACGACAGGCCGCCCCCGGCGAGGCCGGGGTGCCGGCCGCCATGGTCCTCGGGGGGTCGCGTATGTGCCGTGGTTCACCGTCAGGTCCTTCCGTGCGCGCGGGTGTGCACCATGCTCGCGGCGGGGACACCGCCACCACATGGGCGCGGATGCTCATCTCCGCACGGGGCCGTACCTACGCGACCGCGGTCACCCGGCCGGTGCCGCCGCCACCTCCGTGAACAGAGCGACGTCCCGCAGCGCCTCCGACAGGACCAGCGGCGGCACCGCCCCCGTCCCGGCCGCCTCCCACGGGGCGCGCGGACCGCCCTGGCCCCGCTCGAAGCGCAGCGCCCCCGTGACGCACCGGGACGCGACGCCCCCGTCCGCGTCCCGCCGGTCCACCAGCTCCAGCGGCAGCACCGCCCGCCACACCGGCTCCGCCCCGGCCGGCAGATCACCGCGCCGGGGCAGCTCCCGCACCATCTCCGTGGCGTACCCGGCGCCGAAGTACCCCAGATGCCCGCCTCCCCAGCCCCGCTCACCCATCAGCGCCCGCACCCGCCCGTACTCCAGGACCCGCCCCCCGGCCGGAACGCCCACGCCCCGGTACACCTCCCGCAGCACCTGCCGGAACGGCTGGCGCGCCGCCCGCTCACCCAGCACCGCCCGCCACTCCCGTATCTCGTCCTCGTCCGCCCGCACCGGGTGCCACAGCCGCAGCCGAGCCCCCGCGCCGACGGGCGTCGCCGTCCCCTCCGCGCCCGCGAGCGCCCACCCGCCGGCCGCCCGCTCCGGCACCCCGGAAACCCAGCCCGTCCCGGCCGCGGACCCGTCCTCGCACACCTCCCACACCAGCGCCCTCGCCAACGGCCCCGTCACCGGATGGTCGGCGTAGTACCGCTCCCAGTCGGCGCCCGGCCATCGCGTGCCCGCCACCAGGTGCTCCTCCAGCCGCGCCCGCTCGGCCGCCAGCAGGGCCCGCAGCCGCTTCGACGCCTCCCGGACGGCCGCCACCCGCTCGCCGTGCTCCTCCCGCACCGCCTTGGGCGCCGACTTCAGCACCTGCCCCTGCGGGCCCCGGAAGCTCAGCGAGGCGGTGGCCGACGGCTCCACCGACAGCACGGCCGTGTACGCCCCCAGCTCCTCCTCCCGCATCCCGCGCGCGTCCAGCCCCAGGGACGGCACCCCGCGCTCGGCGAGCATCGACGGCGTGAGCCCGCTGCGGGCCGCCACCGCGTCGAGGGACGTGGCGATGCCCTTCAGCACCGTCCTGTTGCGGACCCTGCCCTTCAACCGGCCCAGCCACCGCACCGCCTGCTCGCCCTCGGCGCCCTCGAACTCGCCGAGCACCGCCACCGCCCCCGTCGCGATCCGCGCGTCACGGCACCAGCCGCCCGAACCGCCCGTGCCCGTACCCGCGTTGAGGGCCACCCGGCCGATCGCCGGCACCACCCAGCCGCCCCGCAGCGCGGCCGCCGCCCACACCAGGCCCCGCACCAGCCGCTCGTTGCGCTCGCCCGCGATGCCCGCCCACCGCCGGACACCCCACGACTGCGGCGCGACCACCAGATGTTCCGGCTGCTCCGCCATGCCCTCCAGCAGGGCCCGTACGACCTCCTCGCCCCGCTCCGCCTCCGCCAGCAGCTCGGCGGCCCGCTTCCGCCACCGCTTGGTGGCGCGCGTCTTGTCCTGGCCGGCGCAGTGCTCCAGGAACGCGACCACCCCCGGGCCGCCCAGCAGCCCGGTGTGCTCGGCCCGCATCCGGGGCCCGTAGTCGTCCTCGTCGTCCAGCAGGGTGGCCGGCAGGCCCGTGCCGTCCTCCACGTCCGGCCCGATCAGGGCGTCCAGCCGCCGCCGTATCACCGCGTTCGTCGCGTCCTCGTCCTGGTCGCCCCAGGCCGACAGCGACGCCGTGCGCGCGGCACGCAGAAGCATCCGGTCGCAACCGCCGGACTCCACCGCGGCGGACAGGGGCAGCAGCATCAAGGGCGCGAACTGCTGGAGCAGTTGCTGTGGATCGACCAGCGCCTCCGCACCCACCAGCCGGCGCAGCAGCTCGTCCGCCTCCGCGGCCGACCACCCCAGCCGCCGTGTCGACAGCCACGACACCGCCCACTCGTTGCCCCGGCCGGCGCCGCTGCGGCACAGCTTCTCGTGGAACCACAGCGCCGCCCGCCGCTGCTCCGCCACCGTCAGCGACTGCAGCAGCTCCTGCACCTCGGCGCCGCCCCCGGTGCGCTCCCGCACCCCCGCCTCGTACAGCCTGACTTCCAGGCTCTTCTCGGTCCCCACCATGACCACGACGGTAGGGCACGGCACTGACAACCCGGCCGACCCGGCGGGGCGGCGCCCCGCCGGGTGGTCACCGTCAGGTCGCCACCTTGATGGCACCCACCGGGCACGCCCGGGCCGCCTCCCGCACCAGCGGGCTCCCGGCGCCGTCCTCGCCGCCCGGCACCAGCTCGCTGAACCCGTCGTCGTCCTGGGTGAAGACCGCCGGCGCGGTCAGGGCGCACTGCCCGGCACCGATGCAGACGCCCTTGTCGATCACAATGTCCATCACAACCGCCCTCACCATGTGACGGGGAGCTCCAGCATCCCCTGGATCGTGTCCCCCGGTTTGAACGGGATCTCCCCGGCCGGCGCCGCCAGGCGCAGCCCCGGCAGCCGCTCGAAGAGCGTCCGCAGCGCGATCTCCATCTCGGCCCGCGCCAGGTTCTGCCCCAGGCACTGGTGGATGCCGAAGCCGAACGCGACATGGTGGCGGGCGGACCGGTGCCAGTCCAGCGTGTCGGGTTCGGCGTACGCGGAGGTGTCCCGGTTGATCACCGACGTCGAGAAGACGACGCCGTCGTCCGCCCGGATCGTCACCCCCGCGATGTCGATGTCCTCCCGCGCCACCCGCAGCATCCCGTCGGCGATGGACAGGAACCGCAGCAGCTCCTCCACGGCGGTGGGCATCAGCGCCGGGTCGGCCTTCAGCTCGGCCAGCTGCTCCGGGTGCTGGAGCAGCGTGAACGTACCCAGCGAGATCATGTTCGCCGTGGTCTCGTGACCTGCCACGAGCAGGATGGTGGCCAGCTCGATGAGCAGCTGCTTGTCGAGCCGGCCCTCGGCGAGCTGCTGTGCGACCAGGTCGTCGAGGACGCCGTCCCCGCGTTTGTCGCGTTTACGCTCGATCAGATCGCCGAGGTAGCCCTCCAACTGCTCACGGGCGTCCTCGATGTCCCGCGCCGCCGGGCCGCGCAGCAGCCGGCGCGACTGCTCCTCGAAGAAGTCGTGGTCGGCGTACGGCACGCCCAGCAGGTCGCAGATGACGATGGACGGCACCGGCAGGGCGAAGTCGGACACCAGCTCGGCCGGCGGGCCCTGGGCGACCATGGCGTCGATCAGCTCGTCCACCGTCCGCTGGATGCGCGGCCGCAGGTCGGCCGTGCGCTTGAGCGTGAAGCTCGGGATGAGCATCCGCCGCTGCGCGTTGTGCTCGGGGTCGTCCACGCCCAGCAGGGCGGCACGGCGGCGGCTGCGTACGGCCGCGAAGCGCTCCGTGGGGGCCGGGAACGCCTCATGGGTGGAGTCGGTGGACAGCCGCTGGTCGGACAGGAGTCGGCGGGCGGTGGCGTGCCCGGTGACCATCCACACCGAGCGGCCGTCGTAGAGCGTGACCCGGGACAGTGGGCGCGACTCGCGCAGCGGTGCGTAGGCGGTGGGCGGGTGGTAGGGGCAGGAGCGGTCCTGGGGGAACGCGACGGCTTCCGTCATGGGGACCTCGCGGGGGGTGAGTCGGATTGCCGATCTCCACTACATGCCCGAGGCATCCATCTGGTCTACGCGTAGTTCGGCCAAACCACCGGTATGGGCGACGCGCACGCCGCAGGGCCCGCTCCCTCACGGGAGCGGGCCCTGCGGCGAGACGCCGGAAAGCGGACGCCGGGAGGTGTCAGTAGCGGCGCGTGATCAGCGCGCGCTTCACTTCCTGGATCGCCTTGGTGACCTCGATACCGCGCGGGCAGGCGTCCGTGCAGTTGAACGTGGTGCGGCAGCGCCACACGCCGTCCTTGTCGTTGAGGATCTCCAGCCGCTGCTCACCGGCCTCGTCGCGCGAGTCGAAGATGAAGCGGTGGGCGTTGACGATCGCGGCCGGACCGAAGTACTGGCCGTCGTTCCAGAACACCGGGCAGGACGACGTGCACGCGGCGCACAGGATGCACTTGGTGGTGTCGTCGAACCGCTCGCGGTCCTCGGCGGACTGCAGCCGCTCACGCGTCGGCTCGTTGCCCTTGGTGACGAGGAAGGGCATGACGTCGCGGTACGCCTGGAAGAACGGCTCCATGTCCACGACCAGGTCCTTGAGGACCGTCAGGCCCTTTATGGCCTCGACCGTGATGGGCTTGTCCGGGTTGATGTCCTTGATCAGCGTCTTGCAGGCGAGCCTGTTCTTGCCGTTGATCCGCATCGCGTCGGAGCCGCAGATGCCGTGCGCGCAGGAGCGCCGGAAGGTCAGCGAGCCGTCGACGTCCCACTTGATCTTGTGGAGGGCGTCGAGGACACGCTCCTTGGGGTCGATCTCGATCTGGAAGTCCTGCCACTGCGCCTCGTCCGAGACCTCCGGGTTGAACCGGCGGATCCGGAAGGTCACCGTGATGTAGGGGGAGGCGGCGGAGTCCGCCTCGACCTTGTCCAGTACGGGGGTAGCCATCAGTACTTACGCTCCATCGGCTGGTAGCGGGTCTGGACGACGGGCTTGTAGTCGAGACGCACGGTCTCGGAGCCGTCGGCGCCGACCTCGCGGTACGCCATGGTGTGGCGCATGAAGTTGACGTCGTCGCGGTTCGGGTAGTCCTCGCGGTAGTGACCGCCGCGGGACTCCTTGCGGGCCAGTGCCGAGACGGCCATGACCTCGGCCAGGTCGAGCAGGTTGCCCAGCTCGATGGCCTCCAGCAGGTCCGTGTTGAACCGCTTGCCCTTGTCCTGGATGGCCACGTTCTTGTACCGCTCGCGCAGCTCGGCGATCTTCTCGACCGCCGTCTTGATCGTCTGCTCGGTGCGGAACACCATCACGTTGGCGTCCATGGTCTCCTGCAGCTCCTTGCGCAGCACCGAGACCCGCTCGCTGCCGGTGGAGTTGCGCAGGCGCTCGACCTGGTCCCGTACGAAGGAGGCGGGGTCCTCGGGCAGGTCGACGTAGTCGGCCTTGGCCGAGTACTCGGCGGCGGCGATGCCGGCGCGCTTGCCGAAGACGTTGATGTCCAGGAGCGAGTTGGTGCCCAGGCGGTTGGCGCCGTGCACCGACACGCACGCGACCTCGCCGGCGGCGTACAGACCCGGCACGACGGTGGTGTTGTCGGCCAGGACCTCACCCTCGACGTTGGTCGGGATGCCGCCCATCGCGTAGTGCGCGGTCGGCTGGATCGGGATCGGGTCCGTGTAGGGCTCGATGCCGAGGTACGTGCGCGCGAACTCGGTGATGTCCGGGAGCTTGGCGTCCAGCTGCTCCGGCGGCAGGTGGGTGAGGTCCAGGTAGACGTGGTCGCCCTCGGGACCGCAGCCGCGGCCCTCGCGGATCTCCGTGTAGATGGAGCGGGAGACGACGTCACGCGACGCGAGGTCCTTCATGACGGGCGCGTACTTCTCCATGAAGCGCTCGCCGTCCTTGTTGCGGAGGATGCCGCCCTCACCACGGGCGCCCTCCGTCAGCAGGATGCCCATGCGCCAGATGCCCGTCGGGTGGAACTGGAAGAACTCCATGTCCTCCAGCGGCAGGCCGCGCCGGTAGCAGGCGGCCTGGCCGTCACCGGTCAGGGTGTGGGCGTTGGACGTCACCTTGAAGAACTTGCCGGTGCCGCCGGACGCGTAGATCACGGCCTTCGCCTGGAAGACGTGGATCTCGCCGGTGGCCAGCTCGTAGGCGACCACACCGGAGGACGTCTTGACGCCGTCGATCTCGGTGATGAGCTGGTCGAGGACGTAGAACTCGTTGAAGAACTCCACGCCCTCCTTGACGCAGTTCTGGTACAGCGTCTGGAGGATCATGTGGCCGGTGCGGTCCGCGGCGTAGCAGGACCGGCGGACCGGCGCCTCGCCGTGGTTGCGGGAGTGGCCGCCGAAGCGGCGCTGGTCAATCGTCCCGTCCGGGGTCCGGTTGAACGGCAGGCCCATCTTCTCCAGGTCGAGGACGGCGTCGATGGCCTCCTTCGCCAGGATCTCGGCGGCGTCCTGGTCGACCAGGTAGTCACCGCCCTTGACCGTGTCGAAGGTGTGCCACTCCCAGTTGTCCTCCTCCACGTTCGCCAGCGCGGCGGCCATGCCGCCCTGCGCGGCGCCCGTGTGGGAGCGGGTGGGGTAGAGCTTCGTGAGCACGGCGGTACGGCTGCGCTTCGTCGCCTCGATGGCGGCGCGCATGCCCGCGCCACCGGCGCCGACGATGACGGTGTCGTACTTGTGGATCTTCATGCGGATTTCCTCAGCCCCGTGCCTAGCGGATGTTCGGGTCGAAGGTGAAGATCACCAGCGTGCCCAGAAGGATGGTGAACACCGTGGCGGTGTACAGCAGGCCCTTGAGCCACAGGCGCGTGTTCGGGCGCTCGGCGTAGTCGTTGATGACGGTACGCAGGCCGTTGGCGCCGTGCAGCATCGCCAGCCACAGCATCAGCAGGTCCCAGACCTGCCAGAACGGGGACGCCCAGCGGCCCGCCACGAAGGCGAAGCCGATCTTGGAGACGCCGCCGTCCAGGACGAGCTGGATCAGCAGGTGGCCGATGACGAGGACGACCAGCACGATGCCGGACAGGCGCATGAAGAGCCACGCGGCCATCTCGAAGTTGCCACGGGTCGACTTCGGGGTCTTCCCCGTCCGCTTGCGGGGCGGCTCGATGAGGGGAGCCGGGTTGTCGACGTCGTAGAGGCTCTCGTCCTCGACGGGGCCGACGGCGGACTTGGTCAGATCAGTGGACATGTCTGGCGTCAGCTCCCGAACACTTCGCGTACGGCGTGGCCGAGGACGGGGTAGAGGGCGCCCACCATCAGGACGAACCAGATGCCCATCACGGCCCAGAACATCTGCTTCTGGTAGCGCGGGCCCTGGGACCAGAAGTCCACGGCGATCACGCGAAGGCCGTTGAGCGCGTGGAAGAGGATGGCCGCGACAAGGCCGTATTCCAGCAGCGCGACGAGCGGAGTCTTGTAGGTGGCGACGACCTCGTCGTAGGCCTCGGGGGAGACGCGGACGAGAGCGGTGTCCAGCACGTGTACGAACAGGAAGAAGAAGATGAGGACGCCGGTGACTCGATGAGCCACCCACGACCACATGCCTTCCCGGCCGCGGTACAGCGTTCCAGCCGGCACGGAAAAACCCTCCGGGAGCGGGGATCAGGGTCGGCCGGCTTCGATGTCGGTCTGACCCGGCCGGGTACGGTCCACCGGCCCCGGTCATCGTAGCGACGACTTGTCGGTTCCCTCGCCCGGGGTCCTCAGGTGTGATCAAACAGGCACGGACGGGCTACCTGAGGGGCCCGGTCGTCCGATCAGACGGGACAAACGGGCACGAGCCAGGCGCCGCAGCTCGTCGGCGGCGATCGCCCGCTCCTCGTCCCGCTGGTTTCCCAGGCGCGAACGGATACCGGCCAGCGCCTGGTCCAGGTACTCCTCGGGCCGGTGGCCGTCGAGGCAGATCACGAACGCGTGACGGAAGCGGTCCTCGTACGCCGTGCGCGCGGCGTCCCACGCCAGGTGGGCGGCCGCGTGGGTGCCCGGCGGCAGGGCGAACGAGGTCTCGTCGGCCAGCGCCTCGTCGAGGTCGGCGCCGACCAGGTCGTAGCCGGCCTCGTCGGCGGCGGCGAGGAGGGCGTCGAGCGTGGGGTACGGGCGGTGGGCGGCGATCCGCCGCGCCCAGCGGCGGCTGCCGCAGCAGGCGAGCAGCGCGGCCTCGGCGGCACCGGCCGGGGCGGCGTTGAACCGGACGAGCCCTTCGGCTCCTCCGAGGGAGTGGGAGGCGCGGGCCTGGGCAGGTATGGCGCGGGTACGGGTGGCTCCGGGGCGCGCGGTTCCGGGCGCGGCGGTCTCGGGCTGGGGGTGCCGGGGGCGGGCGGTCCCCGCGGTGGGCGGTCGCTTCGGGGCGCCTGCGGTGGAGTCGCCGGCCATCGTGGGCTCCTCGAAAAGGACAGCGGGAGATGAGGGGAAGGTGTGAGGGAAGGGGCACAACGTTACCCAGGGTGAGCGTGCGCTGTACGTGAGATGCGAGAAGTTCACTCGGAAGGGAGAGTTTCCGTACACCCATGGACCGCCCATGGACGGAGGTAAGCGCGTGAACCGGCATTCCACAGGGGGTCTCGTCGCGGCCGTGGTGCTCTCCCTCACGGTCGCGGGCTGCGGGAACGGCGGCGACGGCGACCGGGGCACGGCGGCGCCCGGCACCGCGACGACTCCGGCGGCCACCACCCCGAAGGCCACCACCCCGAAGGCCACCACCCCGAAGGCCACGACCCCCGAGGCGTCGCCGACTCCGTCACCCACACGGACGTATCCGCTCTCCGTCCCGCCCCGCACCATCCCCTCCGTACGCGACCACGAACCCGCCCGCGGCCCCGGCTGGCGGCCCGGCGGCGGCAGCGCGGTCGTCGTCGCCAAGGGCAGCGGCGTCCTCGCGGACGAGGCCCGGCTGCTCGCCGGCGAGCTGAAGACGGCGTACCGCGGCGAGGCCGCCGCCCGCACCGGCGACATCGAGCTGGCGCTGAACACCGGGCAGGCCGGCGGGCCCGAGTCGTACACCCTGACCACCCGGGGCGGACGGGTACGGATATCCGCGCCGGACCAGGCCGGGGTCTTCTACGGCACCCGGACCGTCAAGCAGGCGCTCCGCTCCGGCGGCGCCGTGCCGGAGGGCGTCATCCGCGACCGGCCCGCCAAGCCGCAGCGCGGCCTGAACCTCGACATCGCCCGCAAGCACTTCAGCGCGGCCTGGATCGAGGAGCGGCTGCGCGACATGGCCGACCTCAAGCTCAACCAGCTCGGCCTGCACTTCTCGGACGACCAGGCTTTCCGCATCGAGTCCAGCTCGCACCCCGAGGTGGTCTCCCAGCCGCACCTGACCAAGGCCGAGGTACGCCGCATCGTGGCGCTCGCCAACCGGCTGCACATCAGCGTCGTCCCCGAGATCGACTCGCCCGGACACCTCGGCGCCGTGCTGCGGGCGCACCCGCGGCTCCAGCTGCGCAACGTCCAGGGCACGCCCCGGCAGGGTGCCATCGACATCTCCAAGCCCGAGTCGGCGCGGATCGTCGATGACCTGCTGCGCGAGTACGCCGACCTGTTCCCCGGCCCCTGGTTCCACATCGGCGCCGACGAGTACCAGGCGCTGACCGTGCGCGACCCGGCCGCCTCCTACCCGCAGCTCGCCCGGGCCGCGCGGCAGAAGTACGGCCAGGGCGCGGGCGTCGAGGACCTGGCGACCGGCTGGCTGAACGACCGCGCGGCCGTCGTCAGCGCCGAGAAGAAGAAGGCCAAGGCCTGGAACGACGGCTTCTTCGCCGGAGGCGCGGTGAACGCCCACAAGGACATCGAGGTCGAGTACTGGACGGGCAAGGAGATCGGCGCGCGCGAACCGGTCGAGTACCTGCGCGAGGGCCGCCAGGTGGTGAACCTCAACGACGAGTACCTCTACTACGTGCTCGGCGAGCCGAACCAGTTCACGTACCCCACCGGCCGCCGCATCTACCAGGAGTGGACGCCGCTGGTGCTGCGCGGCTCGTCGGCGGTGCCGGAGCGGTACGCGGACCAGATCCTCGGCGGCCGGTTCGCCGTCTGGTGCGACCTGGCGAACTCCCAGACGGCCGAGCAGGTGGCGAACGGCATCCGGATGCCGCTGCGGGCGGTCGCCCAGAAACTGTGGGACCCGGCCCGGCCACAGCTGACGTGGGAGGACTTCCGGGCACTGGCTGACCGGCTGTCCGGCTGACCGGCTGACCGGCGGCTGAGATACGGTGCGCGGGCGGTACGCGACCGGTCGCGTACATGACGTGACTACGGGGGATCGGCTCGACCATGCTGTGCACCACCTGCGGGATGAACACCGCCTCGACCGGACAGGGCGTCTGCGGCGCCTGCGCGGTGCCGGCGCCCGCCGCCGGGCCCTTCCTCCGCTCACCCGTGGGCCTCGGTCGCGCCGTCGTCGTCCTGCTGTGCTTCGTGATCGTCGTGGACCTGTTCGCGGTCTTCGCCGACGAGCATATGCACCGGTTCGCCCGTGACGTGGCGGCGGGCCACTGGGAAGGGCCGGTGTCCGAAGCCGATCGGGCGGACCTGCTCATGGCATGGGCGGGCAGGCTGCAGGTGCTGTCCGTGGTCGCGACCGCCGTCGTCTTCATCAGCTGGCTCCACCGCGTGCGGCGGAACGCCGCCGTCTTCGCCCCGGACGTGCTGACCAGCGGGGCGGGGTGGGCGATCGGCGGCTGGTTCGTCCCCGTCGTGAACCTGTGGATGCCGCGCCGTATCACCCGCGAGAGCTGGCGGGCGAGCACACGTGCCCCCTACGGCGCCCCGGCGAAGAACGAGCGCGCCACCATTCTCAACGTGTGGTGGGCGCTGTGGGTCCTGACGGCTCTCCTCGGGCGGGGAGCGGGGATGGCGTACGACAAGGCCGACACGTTTCACGAGATCATGAGTGCCACCCGGCTGCTGGTGGTCGCCGACGCCGTGAGCGTCGCGGCCGCCCTGTGTGCCATCCTCGTCGTCCGCCGGCTGACGGCGATGCAGCACGCCAAGGCCATGCGGGGACCCGTCCCGACCGTCGCAGAACCGATGGTTTCCGGCCACACGCAGTGACGAATTCCGGCCGAGCGGCGCAGTAAGGGGAGTACGCGTCCGCGACGGGAGACGTCCATGAGTCAGAGCGCGCAGGAACTGATCGCCGAGGCCGGCGAACGGGGGCTGGCCGCCTCCGCACTGGCCTGCCTCGACCGCTGCCTTCCCCTGCTCGACCCCGCGCCCGACGACCTCCTCCGCCCGCTGTGGCAGAGCGTGGCCGAGGGCGGGGCGGGCTGGGCCGAGCGGCTGGGGGAGGTACGGGCGGCGCTGGAGGAGACCGACGACGCCGACTCCGCCGTACTCGTACGGAAAATGCTCGGCGCCGCCCCGTCCGAGTGGGACGGGGCGGCGCTGCGCGCATGGGCGGAGGCGTGCTCCCTCACCGCGCTGGAACTGCACCAACAGCTCGGCGGCGGGCCGTTGGTGGAGGCCGAGGAACGGCGCCAGGTGCGGATCCTGGAGTTCCTCGCCGGCACACCGTCCGACGGCCCGCCCGCCGCCGGGCTCCGGCCGGTACTGGAGGTGTCGGCCGAGGCCCGGCGGGTGCTGCGGGCCGTGGTCTCGCGCCGCGAACGCGGCGCGTGACCCCGCGCCAACGGCTCAGGGCGCCAGCAGGCGGCCGATGTTCAGGCCCGTCCCGGCTCCCAGGCTGTTGACGCCGTAGTAGATGCCGGACGACGGGACGACGCCGGACGTGCTGCTGTTGTCCAGCTGCAGGATCACGCCGTTGTTGGCGGACTCGCCGTCCGCGCCGAGCGCCAGGTCCGCCCGGCCGTAACCGGACAGATCGGTCAGCACGACCGCCGCGCCGAGCCGCTCGTTCGGGGCCGAGTCACCGGGCACCCCGGTGGTGTCCTCGGAGTACGTGACCGAGCCGGTCGCCGTCATGCCGGTGGACGAGCCGCGCAGCAGGATCACCTGCCCGGCGTTGGCCTGGTTCACCCCGCCCCGCGTCAGGTCCTCGCCCGGCAGGCCGGTCAGGACGTCCCCGTACCCGTCGAGGTTGACGTCACCGATCGCGACGGACGCGCCCATCGTGTCGCCGGACTCGTCGGTGTCGGGCACACCGGTGGAGTTCTGCTGGAACGTGGCGCGGCCGGTCGCCGTCAGGCCGGTGGCGGAGCCCAGCACCTGGGCGACCGCGCCGCCGGTGGCGGTGTGGCCCGACTCGGTGCCGTTGGGCTGGCCGATCGCGAGGTCGTCGTACCCGTCGCCGTTGATGTCGCCGGCGGCGAGCGAGCGGCCGCCGCGCGGGTAGAGGACGCCGATCCGCTCCAGGCCGTTCGCCGTGCCCTTCAGGGCGACGATCCGGCCGACGCCGGAGGAGTCGCGGTAGGTGATCGCGGCGTCCGCGTACCCGTCCTTGTTGAAGTCGCCGCTCGCGGCGGACGCGAAGGACACCACCGAGGTGTTGGCCGTGTCGCTCAGGTAACCGGCCTTCGTCGGGTACGAGGCGTTCTTCGACTCGAACACCCACCAGCGGCCCGGGATGCCGGGCGCGACCGACAGCACGTCGGCCTTGCCGTCGGCGTTGAAGTCGCCCATGGTGACGGCGGTGCCGAGCTTGTCCCCGCTGCGCCGATAGGCGGGCGAGGTCATGTACGAGACACCGGAGTCGAGCTTCGGCCCGTTGAGGACGGTGACCGAACCGGTGTCCGTGTGGCCCGAGTCGTCGTCCTCGCCGGGCGCGCCGACCGCCAGGTCCGCGTAACCGTCACCGTTGAAGTCGCCGTACGCGGTGGCCGTGCCGAAGGAGTCGGAGGCCTCGTTGTCTCCCGGCACGCCGGTGCTGTTCTGGTCGATCGTGAGGCGCGAGGTGAGGCTCGGCCCGTCGGTGGTGCCGCGCACCACCTTCACCTGGCCCGCGCCGGACGCGTACTTGGGCAGCGGGGCGACCAGGTCGGTGATGCCGTCACGGTCGATGTCGGCGGTGGGGACCGCCGAGTTGCGGCCCGGGCCGGCGGCGAAGGCGCGGATGTCGGACAGCTCGGAGTACAGGTTGCGGCCGGGGCAGGCGGTCGCGAAGGCGTCGCGGTGACCGGAGATCACGTTGAGCGTGGCGCTCTCGCCCTCGTCCCACACGCCGGTGTTGCCCTGGGCGGTCAGCGTGACCTTGCCCTGCGGGTCGCCGCCGTACTGCCCGAGCTTCCAGGCGGCGACGCGGGCGGCCGACTCCAGCGCGGCCCGGGTCGGCTTGGCGGCGGGCTTGCCGGCGGCGGCGTCGCCCTCGAAGTCGCCGAGGAAGGCGATACCGGTGGAGTAGCTGTTGAAGCCGTACGTGTGCGCGCCCTTGACCGGCAGGTCGACGCCGCCGCCACGGCCCTCGAAGACCCGGCCGCACTTGTCGACGAGGAAGTTGTAGCCGAGGTCGTTCCAGCCCTCGGTCTTCACGTGGTACGTCATGATCGCGCGGACCATGGCGGGGGACTGGGCGCAGCTGTAGTTGTTGGTGTCGACGGTGTGGTGGACGAACACCGCCTGGATCTTGTCCAGGTACTCCGGCGGGTCGTCGACGATCGACTCGTCGGCGCCCCACTCGGCGCGCGAGATGATCGGCGGCCGGTTGACGGTGGACGGCGGCGGGACGGGGACGGTCGCGGTGGGGGTGGGGGTGGGCGTCGCGGTGGGCGTCGTCTCCGTGGGCGCCGGCGTGGTCTCCGTGGCGGTGGAGGTGGCGGTGGCTGTGGCGGTCGGCTCGGTCGTCGCCGGAGCGGTCGTCGTCGCCGTCGCCGTGTCCGCCGGAACCGGCTCGGTGGTCTCCTCGACCGCGTACGCCGCGTACGCCGCGTTCTCGGCCGCGAGGGTGGGCTCCGCCTCACGGCCCTTCGGCAGGGCCGCCCCGTTCGCCGACTCGGCGGCTGTGACGCCAGGGTCGACCAGGTGCACCTTCAGGTCCTTGGGCAGGGCCTTGCCGGAGGTCACCTTGACCTGGACGGCGGTGGAGGGGCCGACCCAGGTGGGCTCGGACGCCCCGCGCTCGGGGACCTCCGCGCCGTCGGGGAGGTGGGAGTCCAGGTCCAGCGGCTGCCAGTCGGTCCACTTGCCGGTCACGGCGTCCCGGGTACGCACCCTGGCGTCGCCCGTCACCCGGGTCTTCGCGTCGCCCCAGCCGATGCCGACGAGCGAGAACTCCTCGGTCTCGGTGCTCGGCAGCGTCCGCTCGCCGGCCTTGCCCCCGCCGAGCCCCAGCGTCCGCAGCTTCGCCGGCCGCTCGGCCGGGCCCTTGGCCGGCCCGTCGCCGGACGGACCGGCCACGGCGACGGTGACCATTCCCGCGCCGCCGGCCACGACGGCGGCGAGAGTCAGCCAGGTTCTGCGTTTCATGCTCAGAGGTCTGTACGCGTGCGCTTTGCGTCGCGGGCTCAAATGCCCCACTCCTCAGAAAAGTCGTGCCGGGAATTCGCTTTTACTGTTTACGGCTTGTTCGCGGTCAGTCGGGGGCCGGTGCACGTGGCGCGCCTGGACCGTTCCAGGGCAGGGTGACGGCCTTCTCGACCGCCGCCGCGCCGTTTGTGGCGCCCCCCGCGTACGAGATTTCGACGGTGCCGGTCCCGGTGACCTCGTAGGTCACATCGGCGGTCGGCACGGCCCGTGGCGCGGGCCGGTCCTCGGTGTTCAGGACGCCGTAGCCGACGAGACCGCCGCAGGCGAGCAGGACGGCACCGGCGATCGCCGGACCGCGCCGGTCCGGGCCGGGCTTTTCGGATTCCGTGCTGCATGCCATGGGAGTGCGGCTTTCCGTGAATCGAGTTCGATGCGGAACCGGGCGGTTATACACCACCCGCCCGACCCGGCGCGAGCGACCGGAAAAATCGGACGTATCGGCGCCCTTTCGACCCCGAACTGCCCTGATTGTCCGAACGGCTGACTCACCGTCAGGCACTTGACTGGAAATCGCGCCGCAGTATGCAAAGCCGGTCCGGAAACCTCCGGCCGGCTCGTTCCGTGTGCCCATTTCGCGTGCGCCGAAATAGGCGCATTGCGAAAGGGATCGATGTGAAGATTCCGTACCTTCCCGTTCTACCCGTCGTCCGACGACACCTCGGTGAAATGGGCTGCGGGGCAGCGGGCCGAGGCCCCGGAGGGGTTCTGGACGTCCTTCGCACATGACGTCGAGACCGGGGACTACTACGAGGGATCGTTGTAGCTCAGGAGCTGCACCAGACCGATCCATGTGTGCTCGTCGGCCTTGGTGTGGACGGCGCGGACCCTCCAGGTGCCGGCGGGCAGTGGGACGGGTGCTTGCTCCGGCAGACCGCCGCCCGGGTACGCGACGTCCAGGTCGGTGCCGGCGCTCACCGAGTCCATGAGCACCGCCGGGCCGTCCGTCGTCCAGGTGCCGCAGTCCTCCCAGGCGGTCGAGGGGCTCGTGAGGACGCGCTCGGCCGCGGCGGTCAGCTCGGCTTCGGACGAGGCCGCCAGCCATCGCAGGAAGGCGCGGTGCTCCGGGAGGTAGCAGGTGGTGGCGGGTTCGTCCCCAAGGATCAGGGCCTCGGACTCCCCGCCTCTGATCGCGATCGCCTCGGCCAGGTCCTCCACCGCGCACGCCCGGTCGTAGTCGTCCGGCGTATCGGTGTCGCCGACGATCATCCCGCCTTCGGTGCAGCCGCCCCATCCGGCCAGCGCGGAAACGGGAACGACGGCGAGGGGCCCGCCCATTGACTCCACCCAGGTGCGCTTCATGGCGTCAGTGTGCACTCGGCCACTGACAAGACCCTGGCTGCCGGGTGGTATCCATGGGCCGCATGGACACCGAACACGCCCACCCCGCTGACCTCGCCGCACTTCGCGCCGCCTTCGACGTGGACGACGGTGGTGAATCGGCGCTGGGCTGGGACGCCGTGCGGGCCTTCGAGGCGGAGCACGGCATCGTGGTGCCCGAGCCGTACCGGACGTTCGTCGCCGAGATGACCGACGGCTCGTATGCCGGGCCGCCGGACTACGGGTTGGTGGGGCTGGCCGAGCTGCCGAACGACTGGGGAGACGGCCGACCGCAGCGGGATCTGAGCCGGCCCTTTCCGTTGACCGAGGCGTGGCTGTGGGAGGACGACGAGAGGCCGGAGGAGGAGATCGAGCCGATCCTCGGCCAGGTCTTCGACCATGGTTCGATCGTGCTCGGTACGGACGGTTGCGGCATGTACTGGCACCTTGTCGTCACCGGCCCGCAGCGTGGGCACATCTGGAACATCTGTGGTGAGGGCGCCATACCGTTCGGGGCGGGCTTCGCCGAGTGGGTCGCGCACTGGGCCGCGGGCAAGCCGTGGTTCGACGACGAGTGAGGCGGCAGGGCAACCCTTTGGGGGAGTTGTGAGTCTCCTGAGTGATCACGCCGTGATCGCACTGACGAGGAGACCATCATCACCGCCATACGCAAGACCCTGACCGCAACCGCAGTCGTCGGCGCCGTCCTGGCGGGTTCGGCCGCCTGCGGCACGGTGGAGCAGCTGTCCGCCGGGAAGAAGCTCGACCAGGCCTTCGAGAAGCTCGGCAAGGAGAAGTCGCTCTCCTTCGAGCTCGACCTGGACACCGACGCCAAGACCCTCAAGGCGCTGGACGCCGCGTCGGACCCGGAGCCCGGTGAGGAGATGCCCGACGAGGCCGCCGAGTTGCTCAGCGGCGCGAAGATCAGTGTCACCGTGCAGTCGAAGAAGCCGCTCGACGAGTCCGGCGAGAAGGACTTCATCGGCATGGCCATGAAGTTCAGCAACGCGGACGGCGACCTCGTCGAGTACCGGGTCGTCGGGGACTACACGTACGTCCGCGCGGACATGGAAACCATCGCCAAGGTGGTGGACAAGCCCCTGCCGCCCACCGACGACCTGCCCCCGGAGGCCGAGCCCTTCAAGAAGGTGATCGAGGGCGAGTGGGTCAAGTTCAACACCAAGGAGCTGGAGAAGACCGGCGAGGAGATGGGGCAGGCGCCCGGCGCCAAGCCCTCGCCGGAGCCCACTCTCGACGCCAAGACGCAGAAGAAGCTCGTGGAGGCCGTGCGCGAGGTCATCGCCCGCGAGGTCGACTTCAAGACCGCCGGTGGCGAGGACGGCACCGAGCACATCACCGCCACGGCCCCGTTCCGCACGCTGATCACCGAGCTGTTCGGCGAGATCCGCCCGTTCGCGAAGGACCTGCCGCCGGGCATGGAGCTGCCGACGGACAAGGACCTCAAGGACGCCCCGAACGCCAAGGTCACGGCCGACTTCACGCTGAAGAACGGCGAGCTGACCGAGGTGAACATCGACCTCGCCAAGCTGGCCGAGGACGCCAAGGTCAAGAAGCTCGGCGTGGTGCTGCGGATGAGCAAGGGCCAGACGCCCACGGCCCCGGCCGGTGCCACGGAGCTGAACCTGGAGGAGATCATGGGCGGCCTGGCCGGCGCCATGATGGACGAGGAAGGCGTCGGCGAGGACGGGCTCCCCGAGGACGGCTTCGCCTTCGAAGAGGAGCCCGTGTAGCCGTCAGGGGCACATCCTGGGGCGGCGTCCATTGCGCCGCCCCAGAGTCATGCTGTTGGCCCGGTTCACAAGGGTGCTCTGCGTGAGTTGCCCTCCTCTGGCTCTTCCTGCAGTTCATGCCCCTCGCGGACCGGGTACGCCATGTGCGGCCTCGGGGTGTGCTGCCTGGGGTTCGGCGTGGCGGCCCTGTGGGCGGCGGAGGATCTCGGTGTGTTCGGTGGGTTCTGACCCGGCCGTCCGGGGGGACTCGTCGTCACAGGCGGTTGGCGGTACAGGCCCGGGACTGCGGGAGGTCGGCGATGGCGAGGGGTCGGCGAGTGGATCCCGTGCAGATCCTGATCCGGGTCGGCGACACCGATCCGGACGTCGGCGGGAACGAAGAGGCCTACCAGGAGTGGGTGTACCTGGCCCGCGAGGCCGGGTGGGACGTGGTCGAGAGCCCGGGGTTCCAGGAGCCCAGGGACGGCGGTACGCAGTGCGGCCTGGTGGAGATCGAGGGCGTCGCGTACCGCATCCACTACGGGCCGCGCGCCCGCCTCGACCTGGCGGACGGCGACACGGTGCTGGGGTACGCCGCCTGGGCCGAGCCCGTACAGTGAGTAACTGTACGGGTACGGTGGGTGGACGGTACGCGTGACCTCCTGTGAGCATGGGTGACCCGACGCGGGGTGGACCATGAACGACCCGGGGGTCACCGGCATGACAGAAAGCATCATCGAGCCCGAACGCTCCGAGAGCCTCAGGACCTTCGGCGCCGTACTCCAGGCGTTCCGCGAGAACGCGCGGTACACGCAGGAGGAACTGGCGACGGAGCTGGGGTACTCGGTCCATTACCTCGCCTCCGTGGAGCAGGGCCGGCGTTTCCCCACGCATGAGTTCGTCGAGCGGGCCGAGGAGAAGCTCGAGGCCTTCGGCGCGCTGCGGAAGGCGTCACGGCACCTGACCCGGAAGCCGGGGCTGGCGGTGTGGTTCCGGAAGTGGGCGCTGCTGGAGGCGTCGGCGATCAGCCTGGACACGTACGAACCGCGGGTGGTCCCGGGGTTGTTGCAGACGGAGGCGTACGCGCGGGTGCTGTTCCGGGGCCAGTTGCCGCCGCTGAGCGACGAGCAGGTGGACGAGCAGCTGGCGGCGCGGCTGGAGCGGCAGAAGTTGCTCCGGGAGCGGCCGAACTCGGCGTACAACTTCGTCATCGAGGAGCACCTGTTCCACCATCACGTGGGCGGGGCGGAGGTGACGCGGGAGCTGCTCGATCATGTGCTGGGCGTGATGGAGCTGCGGAATGTGGCGGTGCAGGTCCTGCCGCTGGACCGGGGGCACCATGCTGCGGTGGACGGGCCGATTCGACTGGCGGAGACGCCGGAGAATCAGTGGCTCGGGTACTGCGAGGGGCAGGAGCACGGCATCTTCGTCGTCGATCCCAAAACGATCAGCGTGCTTCAGATGCGCTATGGGAAACTGCGAGCGCAGGCCCTCACTCCCCAGGACTCCCGGGGTCTGCTGTCGCGACTGCGAGGAGCGCTATGAGCACCAACGAACTGGCCTGGTTCAAGAGCAGCTACAGCGGAGGCGACGGCGACAGCTGTGTCGAAGTCGCTCTCTCCTGGCACAAGTCGAGCTACAGCGGCGGCTCCGGTGACGACTGCGTCGAGGTCGCCAGCTGCCCCTCCACCATCCACGTCCGCGACTCCAAGGTCCCCTCCGGGCCCCAGCTCGCCCTGTCGCCGACCGCCTGGTCCTCCTTCGTCACCTACGCGACGGTGGCCGCCCGTTGACCACCGCCCCCGTCAGCGCCGATGACGTCCTGACCGCCGTCCGCCTCGCGGTGGGCACCCTCCGCCTGGCGGACGGCGACGCCGACTGGGACGCCAAGGCCGGGTCCCTGGAGTGGACGTGCTGGGAGACGGTCGAGCACCTGGCGGACGACCTGTTCGCGTACGCCGCCCAGCTCGGCCCCGAGCGCCCGCCCCTCGACGACGAGGTGCCGTTCCTGTGGGAGGCGCGGCGGCCGGGCGGACCCGCCAACGTCACGTACGCCGACCGGAGGGCCGGGCCCGCCGGACTGCTCCAGGTGCTGGAGGCGTGCGGGTCCATGCTCGCCGCGATGGTGCGGGTCACGCCTCCGCACGTGCGGGCGTACCACGGGTTCGGGGTGTCCGACCCGGAGGGCTTCGCCGCGATGGGCGTCGTCGAGACCCTCGTACACGCGCATGACGTCACCCAGGGGCTCGGCCTGCCCTGGAGCGCGCCGCCGAAGCTGTGCCACCGCGTCCTGCTGCGGCTCTTCCCCGACGCCCCGACGGACACACCGGCGTGGGACACCCTCCTGTGGGCGACCGGCCGGGGCGAGATCCGGGGCCGGGAGCGGTTGACGTCCTGGCGCTGGTACGGGGACGTCGCAGACGACTGAGCGTTGCGAATGGTTGTACGAGTGGTGTGAAGTCGCCGTATGAGAAGCCACACGTTCCGTTCAGCGTGACGATCGAGGCGCCCGGGTCGCTGGGTCTGGCATGGATGGGGACTTCAGCACACTGCCGGGCGCTCGGAACGTCCGTGCCTATGTGACGCAGTTCGTGGCGCGGGTGACCGAACGGAACCGGCTGCCGCTCGACTTCAGCGTCGCCAGCCTCCGGCTCGTCGACCTGGTGGTGGACGGGCTGAGGCGCGACCAGCCCGAGCGGTCGCGGGTCGAGCCGTTCCTGTGCGGGCTCGGTGCGTACGCCGGGGAGGTGATCGTGCGGCGGGCCGGGGCGGAGTGGGTGGACTTTGACGCCGGGCAGCGGGAGTACTTCGGGCAGCCGGTCGGCATCGTGATGCCTGACGGGCGGGCCTGGAACCCGCTGGGCAAGGTCGTGAACCGGTTCGAGGCGGGGTCCGAGGAGTCCGTACAGCACTTCTATCTGATGTTGCACGGGCGCGCCGGTCGCAAGGTGCTGCTGTGACACTTCCGGCTGCCCGGGCGCAGAGAAGGGTGGGGGATCTGTGACGGGCGGCGCGAAGAGGGCAGTGTGGGGGCGTACGACACGGAGCTCGGCGCTGCCGTCGAGCGCGCCCAGCAGGGGGACGAGGACGCGTTCGCGCAGGCGTACCGGCTGGTCCACCCAGGGCTGCTCGGATACGTACGCGGGCTCGTCGGCGACGATGCGGAGGACGTGGCCGCCGATGCGTGGCTGGAGATCGCCCGGGACCTCGGGCGGTTCCAGGGCGACGGCGCGGGTTTCCGCGGGTGGACGGCGACCATCGCCCGCCACCGGGCGCTCGACCATCTGCGCAAGCAGAAGCGAAGCCCCCGTACCTCTTTAATCGAACAAGACGTACTGGATCTGCCGGGCGGCCAGGACACGGCCGCCGCGGCGCTGGAGAGCCTCTCGACGGAGCAGGCGCTCGCGATGATTCGCGGGTTGCCGCGCGAGCAGGCCGAAGCGGTGCTGCTGCGTGTGGTCGTGGGCCTGGACGGCCCGGCGACCGCGCGGGTGCTGGGCAAGCGGCCGGGAGCGGTGCGCACCGCCGCGTACCGAGGACTGAAGAAACTCGCCGGGCGACTGGCGCAGGGCGGAGCTTGGGGATGAGCAGGGACAGGAACCCGCGCGAAGCGGACGGTGTCGCCGCGGTGCCGGCCGCGCTGCTGGCGGCTGCCGTGCGGGGCGGTGAGGTCGACCCGGCGGCCGAGGAACGCGCGGTCGCCGCTTTCCGGGCGGCCCGGGACGAGGGCGCGCACGCGGCGGGCAGGACCCGGCGGCGCGACGACTGGAGGCCGGCCCGGGAGCGGCGGCGGCGGCGTTCGCTGCGGGCCACGGCGATGGGGCTGGCGGCGACCGTGCTGCTGGGCGGTGTCGCTGTGGCGGCGCAGACCGGCGCGATCCGCTCGCCGTTCGGCGGCGGGGACGGCGGGGCGGCTCCGAAGCCCGGGCCTTCGACGGCGTCCACGCCGGACGGCGGTGTGTCCGGTACGCCGGTCGCGGAGTGGCAGCGTACGCAGCAGCGCCCGACGGCACGGCCGACGCGCTCGACGCCCACGCCCGGTGCCGACAAGGGCCAGGACCAGGGCCAGGAGCAGGGCAAGAACCAGGGCAGTGACAGGGGCAACGGTTCGGGGAAGGGAGCCGAGGGGGGCGGAGCCGGTGGTCGCCCCGGCGGGAAGCCCGGCCAGAAGCCCGACGGCAAGCCGGGGCCGGAGCCCGGTGCGACGGGGTCCGGTGCCAGAGCGGGCGGTACGAAGGCGGGCGGTACGACGGCCGGCCGGAAGCCGGGTGCCGATCCGGCGCCGGCGGGGCCGGGCGCCCCTTCCGGCAACGGCACGGGCAGTGGCAGCGGGAGTGGCAGTGGCACGGCCAAGGGCACAGGCACAGGCACGGGCAACGGCGGCGGCCACGACCACGGTGGCAAAAGCGGCAAGAGTGACAAGAGCGGCGGCGGCGAGAGCGCCACGCGCGGCCAGGGCGGGAAGCCGTGACCTGCACCCGGGTCCGGGGCGGAGGACGACCGGGGCCGCCACCCCCCACAGGAGAGGCCCCGGTCGTCGTCCACGGGTCCGCTGTACGGCCCCGTACTCCTATCAGCGCCACCCGTGCGGTTTCTGTCACACCGCACTGCGTCAACGTGATGTTGCAGGTTGTACAAGACATGGACGTGACGCCGGATGACCACGTAGCGTGCTGCTGCGCGCCGGGCGTAGTGACGGCGGTGACCAGCCGCGATGACGAACAGGTAGTGGGAGTGCTGGGGGACGACGCGGAGCTGACCACCGCAGTGCTCGCGGCGCAGGACGGGGACGAGGACGCCTTCCGTGCTGTGTACCGCGCCGTGCACCCGCGGTTGCTCGGCTACATACGCACGCTGGTCGGCGACGCCGACGCGGAGGACGTCGCGTCGGAGTCGTGGCTCCAGATATCCCGCGACCTCGACCGGTTCAGCGGGGACGCCGACCGCTTCCGGGGCTGGGCGGCCCGTATCGCCCGCAACCGCGCCCTCGACCACTTGCGCATGCGGGGCAGGCGCCCCGCCATAGGCGGGGACGAGACCGAACTCACCGACAAGCCGGCCGAGTCCGACACCGCGGGCGAGGCGATGGAAGCCCTGGCCACCGGCCGCACCATGAACCTCATCGCGCAACTCCCGCAGGACCAGGCCGAGGCGGTCATCCTGCGTGTCGTCGTCGGGCTGGACGCCAAGAGCGCCGCCAAGACGCTGGGCAAGCGGCCCGGCGCCGTACGCACCGCCGCGCACCGTGGACTGAAGCGGCTGGCCGAGCTGCTGGACGCGGACACGGACACGGCCGCGGGCGCCGAAGCGGGCACGGGCGCCGAAGCGGGCGCGAGGGCCGCCGCCGACGCGGGGCGCGACTCGACCGGAACCGCGTCCGGCGCGCTGGGCGCCGTACCGCCACAGCCCAAGCGCCGAGTGGGTTCCGGGGCGCGTGCCGGTGTGACGCATTGGCGCTCGCGCACGCAGAAGGACATGTGATGGCCGACGAGCGGGATGAATGGCTCGACCAGGACGCGGCGGAGAGACTGCTGCGGGGTGAACCTGTCGGCCCCGTCGACGATCACGCGTGGGAGCGGGCCCGGCGAGTGGCGCGGGCGCTGGACGCCATGCGCGCGGCCGCGGACCCCGCGAGGGGCGGGCTGCCGGGCGAGGAGGCCGCGCTGGCGGCGTTCCGTGAGGTACGGGCGGAGAAGGCCGCCGGGGCGCGGGCCGCTGTGACACCGTTGTCCGGCGTGCCGGGCGTCTCGGACGTACCGGACCTCGGGACCGTACACGACCGGCTGGGGCCCCGTCGGCGCATGCGCTGGGCGCGGCCCGTGCGGTGGGGCCTGGCCGCTTCGGTCGCCGGGCTGACCGTCGGCGGCGTGGCCGTGGCGGCCGGTACGGGCGTGCTGCCCGTCCTGGGCGGCGACAGCGAGCCGGTGCCCGCCGTGTCGGTGTCCGCCGAGCCCGCCCCCGGTACGTCGGCGTCGGGTGACCCGACCGGTGGGTCGGGTTCCGCCACGCCCGGGACGGCCGGCGAGCCGGGGAGCGTGCCGCCGTCCGGGTCGGCGACGCCCGGCACGGGCACGGACCGTGTTCCGGGGCGGCCGGACCATGGGCGGACCGGTGGCGTCGGGGGCGACGACGGCTCGGGTGGCGGGCCCGGCAGCGCCACGGGTGACGGTGACGGCGGCGGGTCGGGTTCGGGTACCGGCTCCGGTCCGGGTGCCGATACGGGTGACACCTGGTTCGCGCAGACCGTGCGGGACTGCCGTGACTACCGCGACGGCCGCCTCGACCCCGAGCGCAAGAAGCTGCTGGAGGAGGACGCGCGGGGCGCGGCCAACCTCAAGCGCTTCTGCGACAAGGTGCTGGCCGGCGACGCGCAGCACCAGAACGGCACCAGCGGCGGTTCGGGCGGCGGCAATGGCGCCGGCGGCACCGGTACCGGCAGCGGCGGCAGCGGCTCGGGCGGTGGCGCCGGTGGCGGCGAGGACGAGGGCCGCGACGGCGGCGAAGAGGGCGCCGACTCCGACGCGGCGCGCCCGACCGTCTCCTGGAGCCCGCTGGCCCCCGCGCTCTCCGTACGTCGGACCGGCCTGGTCTTCTGACCCCCTCTGGCCCCTCTGACCAGCGGTTTCAAAATTTCTTCCGCAGAGGTGTGACGTTTTTCCGGCCTGTGGCGCAGTACTGAGTGAGCCGACTGGTCATCGGCAGCGCGAAGAGCCGGGGTTCCCCCCGTACCTACGGCTCAGCGCACATGGCGCGGGCGGGACACGTTCCCCCGGTCCCGCCCGCGCCCTCTCTTCTCCCCACTGCTCACCAGTGGACGACGACCTTGTCGCCGACCTTCACCTGGCCGAACACGGCAGCGAGCCGGTCCATGTCCCGCACGTTGACGCAGCCGTGCGAGCCGCCGTTGTAGCCGCGGGCCTTGAAGTCCGACGAGTAGTGCACCGCCTGACCGCCGCTGAAGAACATCGAGTACGGCATCGACGTGTGGTAGAGCGTCGACTCCCACTCCCGCTCCTTGCGGTCGACCTTGAAGATGCCTTCGCGGGTCGGCGTGTTCTCGGAGCCGAAGCGGACGTCCATCGCGGAGACGACCTTGCCGTCGATCATCCAGGCGAGGGTCCGGCTCTCCTTGCTGATGCACAGCACCCGGCCCGTCATACAGCGCGCGTCGGGCTTGTCCAGCTCGTTGGTGGTCGGCGGCCGCAGCTCTTCGGCGGTCGGCTTGCGCGAGGCGGCCGTCAGCTTCTCCCACGTCGTCCCGTCGACCGTGCCGGTGGCGGGCAAGGCCCGCGTCTTCTGGAAGGACGAGACCGCCTTGGCGGTCATCGAGCCGTAGAAGGCGGTGGGGCTGCGGTGGAAGTGGCCGAGCTGGCGCAGCCGCGCCTGGAGTTCGCGTACCTGCTCGTTCTCCGTACCCTCCGCCATCAGCACCTTCGCGGCAGGCGACGAGGCCGGGGCGGAAGCCGTCGGCTCGGCGCCGCCGGCGGCGGACGCGCCGGACGACGGCGAGGGAGAGGGAGAGGGAGAGGCCGCGGGCGACGCGGCCGACGGCGAGGCCGACACCCCGGCCGCCCCCACGGCCTGGGTGGTGCAGCCGGTGGCGGCCAGGGCGACGGCGGCAGCGGCCAGTACTGCTCTGCGTATGACGGACGTACGGTGCACAGGAGCCCCCCGAATCGATGATCTGTACCTAATGGATGCTTCCCAGGGGTGCTTGGTTGCGCACCGCGGCGCATGCTGTGAGGAAGGTCCCAGCGTGCGGCTCTCCACCGGCCGCACGCCCGCCGCTACAGTCCGTCGCGAGGGTCGGTACCAGCGAGTAGGTCTATCGGAGGGCACAGCACATGGCGCGCGAGTCGGAGTCGGGACTTCCCATTGAGCCGGTGTACGGGCCGGACGCCCTCAGCGGATGGAACCCCGACGAGAAACTGGGCGAACCGGGCTCGTACCCCTTCACGCGCGGTGTCTACCCGACCATGTACACCGGCCGGCCCTGGACGATGCGGCAGTACGCCGGTTTCGGCACCGCCGTCGAGTCCAACGCCCGCTACAAGCAGCTGATCGCCAACGGCACCATGGGCCTGTCGGTCGCCTTCGACCTGCCGACCCAGATGGGGCACGACAGCGACGCGCCGATCGCGCACGGCGAGGTCGGCAAGGTGGGCGTGGCGATCGACTCGATCGACGACATGCGCGTGCTGTTCGGCGGGATCCCGCTGGACAAGGTCTCCACGTCGATGACGATCAACGCCCCGGCCGCTCTCCTGCTCCTGCTCTACCAACTCGTCGGCGAGGAGCAGGGCGTCCCGGCGGACAAGCTGACGGGCACCATCCAGAACGACGTGCTCAAGGAGTACATCGCACGCGGCACGTACATCTTCCCGCCGAAGCCGTCGCTGCGGCTGATCGCCGACATCTTCAAGTACTGCAAGGCCGAGATCCCGAAGTGGAACACGATCTCGATCTCCGGCTACCACATGGCGGAGGCCGGGGCGTCGCCCGCGCAGGAGATCGCGTTCACCCTCGCGGACGGCATCGAGTACGTCCGTACCGCTGTCGCCGCCGGCATGGACGTGGACGACTTCGCGCCCCGCCTGTCGTTCTTCTTCGTCGCCCGCACCACCATCCTGGAGGAGGTGGCGAAGTTCCGGGCCGCGCGGCGGATCTGGGCGCGGGTGATGCGGGACGAGTTCGGCGCGAAGAACCCCAAGTCGCTGATGCTGCGCTTCCACACCCAGACGGCGGGCGTGCAGCTGACGGCCCAGCAACCCGAGGTGAACCTGGTGCGCGTCGCCGTGCAGGGCCTGGCGGCCGTCCTCGGCGGTACGCAGTCACTGCACACCAACTCCTTCGACGAGGCCATCGCGCTGCCCACCGACAAGAGCGCCCGCCTGGCGCTGCGCACGCAGCAGGTCCTGGCGTACGAGACGGACGTCACCGCCACCGTCGACCCGTTCGCCGGGTCGTACGTCATCGAGAAGATGACGGACGACGTGGAGGCCGCCGCCCTCGAACTCATGACGAAGGTCGAGGACCTCGGCGGCGCGGTCAACGCGATCGAGCGCGGCTTCCAGAAGAACGAGATCGAGCGCTCCGCCTACCGCATCGCGCAGGAGACCGACTCCGGCGAACGCGTCGTCGTCGGCGTCAACCGCTACACGCTCGACGAGGAGGAGCCCTACGAGCCGCTGCGCGTCGACCCGGCGATCGAGGCCCAGCAGGCCGAGCGCCTCGCCAAGCTGCGCGCCGAGCGCGACCAGGCGGCGGTCGACGCGGCGCTCGCCGAGCTGAAGAAGGCGGCCGAGGGCACGGACAACGTCCTGTACCCGATGAAGGACGCCCTCAAGGCGCGGGCCACGGTCGGCGAGGTGTGCAACGCGCTGCGTGAGGTGTGGGGGACGTACGTCCCGACGGACGCTTTCTGACCCGTCCGGTGTGACGGACGCCAAGGCGGAGTGTCGTACCCCCGTGCGACACTCCGCTTCATGCTGGGTGTCACCGATCTGCCGACCTATCTCGCGGGTCTCGTCCTGATCATTCTCCTGCCGGGGCCGAATTCGCTGTACGTGCTGTCCGTGGCCGCCCGCCGCGGCGTCCGGACCGGGTATGTCGCCGCCTCCGGCGTGTGGTGCGGCGACACGGTGCTGATGACGCTGTCGGCGGCCGGTGTCGCCTCGCTGCTCCAGACGAACGCGCTGCTGTTCGGGATCGTGAAGTACGCGGGCGCCGGCTACCTGTCCTGGCTGGCCCTCGGCATGCTGCGCGCGGCCTGGGGCATGTGGCGCACCCGTCGCGAGCGGGCGGCGGAGGAGCCCGGCGAGCCCGGCCCGGCGCCCGTGTCCGAGCGGCCGTTCCGGCGGGCCTTCGTGATCAGCCTGCTGAACCCCAAGGCGATCCTGTTCTTCATCGCGTTCTTCGTCCAGTTCGTGGACCCGGCGTACCAGTACCCGGCGCTCTCCTTCCTGGTGCTCGGCTCGCTCGCGCAGGCGGCGAGCGTCCTCTACCTCACGCTGCTGATATTCACCGGTACGCACCTGGCCGCCGCGTTCCGCCGCCGCAAGCGCCTGTCCGCCACCGCCACCTCGGCGGCGGGCGCGCTGTTCCTCGGCTTCGCGGTGAAGCTGTCGCTCACGAGCGCGTGACTTTGCTGTCGATGACGGTACGTACACACCCGCGAGTGTGTACAGTCCTGTCATGGATACCTACCCGCTCGTTGAAGCGCGCAACCAGTTGGGTCAGCTCGTCGGTCGGGTCCGGCACGGCCGCGAGCACATCCTGATCAGCGAGTACGGCAAGCCTGCCGCAGCCCTCGTCCCGATAGAGGAGCTGGAAGAGCTCGAACGCCTGCGGGACGAAGCCGATATCGCCGAGGCAAGGGCCCGCGAGTCCGTTCCGACCGGACCGCCGATGACGCACGAGCAGGTCACGGAGATCCGGGAACCGGTCGTCAGGACGCCCTGACGACCGCGCGCCGGAAGCGGCGCGCCCACCGGAGCAGGCGGCGCGCCAGCGCGTTGCGCGGCACCGGGACGCCGCCCGGGAGCCCGAGCACGGTGAGGCGGCGGCGCCTGAAGTAGCGGCGGGAGCGGGCGTCGAGGTGGGCGGACAGGTACCGTTCGGCCGCCGGGCGGAGATCGGGGCGGACCTGGGGCTGCATCGCGAAGCCCACGGCGTGGAGGAGGCCGGTGAGGTCCTCCACGCCGTGGGCCTCGCCGGTCTCCAGGTCCGGCAGCAGCGCGTCGACGATGGTCACCGGCACCCGGTTGCTGTTCTGGTACGGGGAGAGGCGGTCCAGCAGCATCCCGGTGCCGAGCCGGGCGACCGGCAGGTCGTAGAAGCGGGCCGCCGTGAACAGCCCGGTCGAGAAGCAGGCCACCACCAGCGCGGGCCGCAGTCGGCGGAAGAGGACCTCCGCGAGGACGGGCCGGTCGAGCACGGTCAGTTCGGCGCCCAGGGCGTCCGCCTCCCGCTCCAGGGTCCGCGACCAGGACGCGGGGGCCACCGGGTGGGGCTTGAAGACCAGGTGCCGGTGCCCGCGTGCCACGGCGCCGCGCACCATCCGTACATGCAGCTCCTCCTCCTCGGCGGGGGAGAGGATGCCGAGGGCGGACAAGTACTGGCCCAGGAGCAGGGCCGGGCCCTCGGGGGCGTCCAGGGGCCCGGCGTCCGCCAGTTCGGCCACGACCTTCGTGAACGCCTCCGCCGCCACCACCTCCGCCGCCGCCCCGAACTCCGCCAGCAGCAGCGGCCGCAGCCCCGGCACCAGGTCCAGGTGCAGCAGCCGCCGCACCCGCTCGCCGACCAGCGGGTCCAGCTTGTTGCGCGTCGGGCCGTAGCTCATCAGCCCGTCCGCGTACACGTCGATCGCCGCGTCCGGGAACAGCTGCGCGAGCGTCAGCGCGGGCGCCACCTGGAGGGACTCCAGGACCAGCTCCACCCGGTCCTCGCCCAGTCCCCACAGCAGCCGCAGATACCGCTCCCACAGCGGTACGTCGTCCGGCCGCGGCGACCAGCCGCCCGGGTGGAACGGCGCGATGGTGTCGTTCCACGACAGGACGGAGTCGAAGCGGTCGCGCAGCCGCTCGAAGCCCGGCATCCGGTCCAGCGGGACGGCCGTCTCCGGTATCGCCGCGTTGTTCGCGACCAGCAGCAGCCGGCGGTCGGCGGGCGGGAAACAGCCGCTGTCCAGGGCGGCGGCGAGGGTGACGGCGCCGTAGAGGGTGGAGGCGTAGAAGATCTGGGTGGTCATGCCGTGGCCTCCAGGGCGGCGGAGCCCGCTACGGGGCGGCGGCGCAGCCCGCGCAGCCGGGACGCCCGCTCGGCGTCCATCGTGTCGAGGGCGTCGTTCAGAATGTGCTGCGGCATCCGTTTCAGGGCGGCCGCGCTCAGCGTGCGCAATTTCCGCGCGACCGGCGCCTCGAACCGTTCCACCGAGCCCAGATGGTGAGCGATGATCGCGCAGTATGTGCGTACGGCTTTCGGCAGCAGCCTTTCCGCATCCGGGTCTTTCGCCGTTTCCGCCAGTACCTGGTCGAAAGCGCGGATGAAATCCAGCTGTCGAATGTCGCCGATTTGTGTGAGGGACGAGGAGACACCGCGCCGGTAGAAGACGCCGAGCGTACCGATCGCCGCGAAGGAATCCGCCTCGCGATGCAGCCGCCATATCCACGGCCGGTCCTCGGCGGTGCGCAGACCGTCGGTGAAGTGCAGCAGCCCCCGGTCGACGAGGCGCCGGTGGTACATCCCGGCCCAGGCGTACGGGTAGTCGACGGAGGTGGACCGCTCGGCCGGCAGGATCGCGTCGCGCGGCCGCAGCACGACCCCGCGCCGGCCCACCGGAACGCGGTGCACGGTACGGGACTTGGCCGTGCACCGCACATGGTCCGTACGGACGAAGTCGCAGCCCAGCTCCTCGATCGTGGCGAGGACCCGGGCGAAATGGCCGGGCGCGAGCCAGTCGTCGCCGTCGAGGAACGCCAGGTACTCGCCACGGGCCGCGTCGATACCGGTGTTGCGGGCGGTGGCCAGCCCGCCGTTGCGTTCGTGGCGGAGCAGCACCGCCCCCGGCAGGTCGCGCGCCGCACGCGCGAGGATCTCCGGCGTCCCGTCCGTCGAACAGTCGTCGACGAGCAGGAATTCGAAGTCCTCGCGGGCATTGGCACGCAGGCTCATCAGGGTGTCCGGGGCGTATGTCTGCACGTTGTAGAACGGCACGACGACGGAGAGCTTGACCACCCGCGAGACGGTAGGCGCAGCCACCGTCATTCGGCCCGACCGGGAAAGGGATGCGCGGTGAACACTGAGCGGCGCGCTCATTAACCGGATTGCCTCCGGATCTCCGCCGGATTGCCGCCAGACGCTGTTCACCGTTTGTTGCGGCCGAGTTGGGCCGGGCGGGCCGTGCGCCTTTCTAACGTCCTCGGCGTGCCCTCACGCAACCGTGAAGCGGTGCGGATCGCGGTACTCGCGGACTCCGACACCCGATGGAAATGGGGCGCCCTGACGGCGCGCCGCATCAGCCCGCCCTCCGACACCCGGGTGACCGGCTTCGTCCTGCGCGGCCGGGCCACCCCGACCGCGCGCCAGCTCGCCGAGGTCGGCGCCGACGTGGCCGCCCCTCGGGAGGTGACCGGGGCGGAGTTCCTCCGCGCGGTGCGGGACGAGGCGTACGACGTGGTCGTCCTCGCGCTCGTCGGCGGCACCGTCCAGGCGATGCTGCACGGCCTGGCCGGGATGGTGCTGCCGCGCCGCCCGGTGGTCGTCACCGGCTATGTCGGCGTCGTGTACGAGAAGCTCGCCGACGGGCTGCTGCTGCGGCACGGGGCGGACGTCGTGCTCGCCAACTCGGCCGCCGACGCCCGGCGGTTCCGCGCCGTGTACGAGGGCGTCGGCGCCGACGCGTCGGCGGTGGTCGAGGCGGCGCTGCCGTTCCTCGGCGGGGCGCCCTACACGCCGGTGCCGGACCGGGACACCGTCGTGTTCGCCGCGCAGCCCTCCGTACCGGCGTCGCGGGCCGACCGCGCGTACCTGCTGCGCCGGCTGGTCGAGCACGCCCGGCTGCACCCGCACCGCGAGGTGCTGCTGAAGCTCCGCTCCAAGCCGGGCGAGCACACCACGCACGTGGAGGAGCACCCGTACCAGAAGCTGGCCCGTGGTCCGCTGCCGCCCAACTTCCGCCTCGTCCACGGCCACATGGGCGAGGTCCTCGACCGCACCGATCTGCTGGTCACCGTCTCCTCGACGGCCGCGCTGGAGGCCCTGCACCGGGGCGTGCCGACGGCGGTCCTGACCGACCTGGGCGTACGCGAGGTGCTCGGCAACCACCACTTCATCGGCTCCGGGCTGCTGACCTCCTGGGACCGGCTGGACGGCGGCCACCGCCCGCGCCCGGACGCCGCCTGGCTGGCGGACCAGGGCGTGGCGCCGGACGGCTCGTACGAGACGGCCTTCGACGCGGCCCGCGCCCGCGTCCTCGACCTGCTGGCCGCGCCCGCGCTGCCCCCGATCGCCCCGTACTACACGCCCGGGACCGCCCCCGGATACCTCCCGGGCGTGCTGGCCCGCCACCGCCTGGACACCACCACCGAGCCGCCCGCCACGAGCCCGGTACGCCGCCTGCTGCGCGACGCGGCCCGCGGCCTCTACCGCCACGGGGTCCAGCGCGTGGCCCCGGCGATCCGCCGCCTGGGGGAACTGTGACCGCCCGCCCCACGGCCCCGCCACCGCCACCGCCCCCGGACCGCCCGGCGCCCACAGCGCGCGTGACGGCGCCCGGCCACTCCGCCCGGCCCACCGTGCTCGCCGTCATACCCGCCCGGGGCGGCTCCAAGGGCGTACCCGCCAAGAACCTGGCACCGGTCGGGGGCATACCCCTGGTCGCCCGAGCCGTACGGGCCTGCCTGGGCGCCCGGCGCGTGACGGACGTGGTCGTCTCGACGGACGACCCCGCCATCGCCGACACCGCCCGCGCGGCGGGCGCCCAGGCGGTCCACCGGCCGGCCGCCCTGTCCGGCGACACGGCGACCAGCGAGGCGGCGGTGCTCCACGCGCTGGACGCCTTCGAGGCCCTGCACGCCCGCCCGGTGGACGTCGTCCTGCTGGTCCAGTGCACCAGCCCGTTCCTGACCGCGTCGGACGTGGACGGCGTCGCCGCCCGGATCCTGGCGGACGGCGCCGACACGGCCCTGACGGTCGCCCCGTCCCACGGCTTCCTCTGGCGCGAGACCCCGCCCCCGGCGACCGACGACACGGAGACGGACACGCCAGGCGCGCCGGGCACGCAGCACGGCGCGGGCGTCACGCCGCCCCCGGCGACGGGCGACGCCTCCCGCCCCACCGGGACCGAGCGGCCGGGCACACCGAACACGTTGGGCACGCTGTCCACGCCGGACCCGCGTCCGGACGCGCAGCACGGACCGGGCCGCACGGCTCCACCGGCGGCCGCCCACGGCGGCTACGGCGCTCACGGCGCTCACGGCGCTCACGGCGCTCACGGCGTGAACCACGACAAGGCCCACCGCCCCCGGCGCCAGGACCGGGAGCCCGAGTACCTGGAGACGGGCGCCGCGTACGGGATGGACGCGCGCGGGTTCCGTACCCACCGGCACCGGTTCTTCGGCCACACCGCGCTCGTCGTCACCGACCCCGCCCGCGTCCTGGAGGTCGACGACCCGCACGACCTGGCCCGCGCCCGCGCGCTGGCGCCCCTCCTCGACGAGCCCGCCACTCCCACCGCCGCCGACGTCGACGCCGTCGTCCTCGACTTCGACGGCACCCAGACCGACGACCGCGTCCTCATCGACTCCGACGGCCGCGAACTCGTCGCCGTACACCGGGGCGACGGCCTCGGCGTCGCCGCGCTGCGCCGCGCCGGCGTGCGGCTGCTGATCCTGTCCACCGAGACGAACCCCGTCGTCGCCGCCCGCGCCCGCAAGCTCGCCGTCCCCGTCCTGCACGGCGTCGACCGCAAGGACGTGGCGCTCAAGCACTGGTGCGACGACCACGCCATCGACCCCCAGCGGGTGCTCTACGCCGGCAACGACGTCAACGACCTGCCCTGCTTCGGGCTCGTCGGCTGGCCCGTCGCCGTCGCGAGCGCCCACGACTCCGTACGGGCCGCCGCCCGCGCCGTCACCACCACCCCCGGCGGCGCGGGCGCGATCCGTGAGATCGCGGCCTGGCTCCTCGGCCCCACCCTGCACACCCCCGCAACGTAAGGAACCGCAACGATGAACCGCCTCCGCACCCTCGGCCGCAAGACCGCCGGCCCGGACCGGCCTGTCTACATCACCGGCGAGATCGGCATCAACCACAACGGCGACCTCGACAAGGCCATCGCCCTCGTCGACGCCGCCGCCGACGCGGGCTGCGACGCCGTGAAGTTCCAGAAGCGCACCCCCGAGATCTGCACCCCGCGCGACCAGTGGGACATCGAGCGCGACACGCCCTGGGGCCGGATGACGTACATCGACTACCGCCACCGCGTGGAGTTCGGCGAGGACGAGTACCGCGCCATCGACGAGCACTGCCGCGAGCGCGGCATCGACTGGTTCGCCTCCCCGTGGGACACCGAGGCCGTGGCGTTCCTGGAGAAGTTCGACCTCCCCGCCCACAAGGTCGCCTCCGCGTCCCTCACGGACGACGAGCTGCTGCGTGCGCTGCGCGCGACCGGCCGCACGGTGATCCTCTCCACCGGCATGTCGACCCCGAAGCAGATCCGCCACGCCGTGGAGGTCCTCGGCAGCGACAACATCCTGCTGTGCCACGCCACTTCCACCTACCCGGCGAAGGCGGAGGAGCTGAACCTGCGCGTCATCCAGTCCCTGATGCGGGACTACCCGAACATCCCCATCGGCTACAGCGGCCACGAGACGGGCCTGCAGACCACGCTCGCCGCCGTCGCGCTCGGCGCCTGCTTCGTCGAGCGCCACATCACCCTCGACCGCGCCATGTGGGGCTCCGACCAGGCGGCCTCCGTCGAGCCGGGCGGCCTCGCCCGTCTCGTACGCGACATCCGCACCATCGAGACCGCGCTCGGCGACGGCGTCAAGAAGGTGTACGAGTCGGAGCTCGGCCCCATGAAGAAGCTCCGCAGGGTCCCGGCCACGGTATGACCACCGCCTCCTCGCACCTGGCCTTCGTCGAGAGTCCCGTCCAGCTCCTGAACGTCCTGGAGTGGACCCACCACGCCGGCCGCCCCGACCTCACCATCGTCGTGCTGTCGCCCACCGACCCGATGTCGCGCGGCCAGCTGCGCCGCATGGCCCAGCTCGCCCGCGACGAGGGGTTCACGGTCCGCTGGCAGGAGGCCCGGGGCGGCCGTGGCGCACTGCCACGGGCGCTGCGGGAGCTGGCGCCGGCCCTGGTGCGCGCCGAGCGGGTGATCATCGGTGATCCGTTCTCCCGTTACGTACAGCTGCTGCTGACGCTCTTCGGGCCGCGCGCCCTCACGGTGGTCGACGACGGCACGGCCACCATGGAGTTCGCCGCCCAGCTCGCCCGGGGCGAACGGCTGGTGCGCTGGCACCGCCGCGGCGTACGGGGCCCGCGCGAACTGGCCCTCGCGCCGGTCACCGCCCTGGCCCGCCGCCGGCTCGCCCCCGGGCGACGGCGCAGCGTGGAGATCTTCACCGCCCTGCCGGTCGAGGCGCCGGCGGGCACCACCGTCACCGTCAACCGTTTCGCCTGGACCCGCGGCCGATTCGGCCCGCCCCGGCTGACCCGGGGCGCGGACCTGGTGGGCACCTCGCTGGTGGAGACGGGCGTGGTGGACCCCGACCGGTACGCCGAGGCCGTCGCCGCGCTGGCCGCCGCCCACGGCGCCACGCGCTACTTCGCGCACCGCCGCGAGAGCGTGGAGAAGCTGCACCGGATAGCGGTGGAGACGGGCCTGGAGATCGTCCGGCCGGACCTGCCGCTGGAGCTGATCGCCCGGCGCGGCCCGATCGGCCGTACGGTGCTGAGCTTCCCCTCCACGGTCGTGCACACGCTGCCGGCGGCGCTCGTGGGCACCGGCGTCACCATCGCCGTGTGCGGGATAGCGCCGGAGTGGCTGCGCGAGACCGCCTCGCCCCGGGCGCAGGGCTTCCTGGCGGGGGTGGCCGAGTCGGCGCGGTCGGTGCACGGCCTGTCGCTCACGGGAGCGTGACCGCTCTCACCGCGAGCGTAGGAAACCGCCCCACCGGGTACCCGATCACGAACGCGAACACCTGACCGGAAGCAGACCGAGAGAGATCGACAAAAGCCTGAAAACGCGTGAGTTTACCCACTTCGCCCTGCCCTCAAGCCCGCTGCCCAGGGTTTCTTTCCCCTATCGGGCTGAAGTTTTGTAGATCACACGTTAGTTGAGGGCGAAACGCGCCTACCCTTTCATGGGTGAACAAGGTGATGTCCCGCGACCCCGAAACAGACGTTCCCGGCGATACGCCCCTGCTCGGCGCGCTGCCCGAGAGCCTGCGCGCCGAGTTGATCGCGTTCCGCCGGGATGTGCACATGCATCCCGAGCTGGGCTTCCAGGAGTTCCGCACCACCGCGGCGATCAAGACGCGGCTCGAAGCGGCGGGGCTCACCCCCCGGATCCTCCCCGGCGGCACCGGGCTCATGTGCGACATCGGTACGTGGGACGGCGTACGCCCCATGCTGGCGATCCGCGCCGACATCGACGCGCTGCCCATCCCGGACACCAAGACGGACGTCCCGTACCGCTCCACCGTGCCGGACCGGGCCCACGCCTGCGGCCACGACGTGCACACCACCGTCGTCCTCGGGGCCGGCCTGGTGCTGGCGGACCTGGCCCGGGAGGGCCTGCTGCCGAACGCGGTACGTCTGATCTTCCAGCCCGCCGAGGAGGTCATGCCGGGCGGCGCGATCACCGCCATCGACGCCGGCGTACTGGACGGCGTGGGACGGATCGTCGCCGTGCACTGCGACCCGCGCGTGGACGCGGGCCGGATCGGGCTGCGCACCGGGGCGATCACCTCCGCCTGCGACCGGCTGGAGGTCACCCTCGACGGGCCCGGCGGTCACACCGCGCGCCCGCACCTGACGACCGACATGGTCACCGCCGCCGCCCGCGTCGCCGTCGACGCGCCCGCGCTGCTGTCCCGCCGGATCGACACCCGTGCCGGGCTGGTCCTGACCTGGGGCCGCATCGAGGCGGGGCACGCGCCCAACGTCATCCCGCAGCGCGCCGAGCTGGGCGGCACGGTCCGCTGCCTGGACCTGGAGGCCTGGCGGCACGCCCCGGACCAGGTGTACGCGGCGATCGACGAGGTGGCGACGCTGCACGGCGCCAAGTGCCAGATCGAGTACGTCCGGGGCGTCCCGCCCGTCGTCAACGACGCCTCCGTCGCGCAGCTGCTGCACGACGCGATGGAGGCGCGGTGCGGGGCGTACGCGATCGAGGACACCGAGCAGAGCCTGGGCGGCGAGGACTTCTCCTGGTACATGGAGCACGTCCCCGGCGCGATGGCCCGCCTGGGCGTCCGCCGCCCGGGTGATACGGCCAGGCTCGACCTGCACCGGGGCAACTTCGACGTCGACGAGCGGGCCATCCAGGTCGGCGTCGAGCTCTTCACCGCCGCCGCGCTCATCGACGGCGGTCTCTGACCCCCGCGCCGCCCCGCAACGGGCCCGCCACGAGGCTCACCCGACCCGCCATTTCCGGTCACCAACCGGCAGTGCCCCATTACGCCTCGTGGCGGTATCGCGGACGTCATGCGCTGTTCGCGTCGATCTGGTAACGGCTACCGAACAGGCCTTTACCTGACATCTACGCGCGTTACGATCGCCGCGAAACCAGCGCCGGAAGAGGCGCTTAGGTCAGGTCGAAGGAGCCTCCCTTGCGCCGGATCACCAGGATCGCAACTGTGGGCGTCGCATCCGCGGCACTCGCGCTCAGCGCCACCGCGTGTGGCGGAAAAACGTCGGACAGCGCTTCCGACGGCGAAGCCAAGGCAGCCATCGCGTACGACATCGGTGGCCGTGGCGACCAGTCGTTCAACGACGCCGCTTTCGCCGGCCTGGAGAGGGCCGAGAAGGAACTCGACATCAAGGGTGCCGAGGCCGAGCCCAGCGAGGGCGAGGGCGACCCGGACAAGGTCCAGCGCCTGACCGAGCTGGCCCGCGCCGGCAACAACCCGGTCATCGGTGTCGGCTTCGCGTACGCGCCCGCCATCGCCGAGGTCGCGCCGAAGTTCCCGAAGACCACCTTCGGCCTGATCGACGACACCTCGAAGACCGGCAAGAACATCGCCAACCTGGTGTTCAACGAGGAGCAGGGCTCCTACCTGGCCGGTGTCGCCGCCGCCAAGGTGACCAAGTCCAAGACCGTCGGCTTCATCGGCGGTGTCGAGACCCCGCTGATCAAGAAGTTCGAGGCGGGCTTCGTCCAGGGCGTCAAGGACACCGACAAGAACGTCAACGTCAAGGTCCAGTACCTGACGCAGCCGCCGGACTTCGGTGGCTTCTCCAAGCCCGACCTCGGCAAGGCCGCCGCGCAGGGCCAGCTCGACGCCGGCGCCGACGTGATCTACGCCGCCGCCGGTCTCGCCGGCTCGGGCTCGATCGAGGCCGCCGCCAAGGCCAAGAAGTGGGCCATCGGCGTCGACTCCGACCAGTACAACCAGAAGGGCCTGGCGGCCTACAAGGAGTACATCCTCACCTCGGTGACCAAGGACGTCTCCGACTCCGTCTACAACCTGATCAAGTCGGTCAAGGACGGCAAGCCGCAGTCCGGTGAGGTCCGTTACGGCCTCGACAAGGACGGCGTGGGCCTGGCCGCCTCCAACCCGGCGTACACCAAGATGACCGCCGTGACCGCCGCGGTGAACAAGGCCAAGGCCGACATCATCGCCGGCAAGATCAAGGTCAAGACCGCTCCGTAACCGCGCGGCCGGAACGTGGTTTCCGCGGGTCCGGAAGGGGTGGCGCCGCCGCCCTCTCCGGACCCGGACCATGTCCCGCGCCCCACGGTCCCGCGCCCCGGGCACCCCGTCGGGGGCCCCTGGTTTCTCCCCTTCGCTGTCGCTACGCGCGTAGAGCCCCGCGCGGCGCGATAGCTTCGGGATCTGCCCCCTCCCGCTCACCCGCTCCTTTCCCGCCAAGGAGAGTGCGTCATCAACGCGTCCAGTCCGTCGTCGCCGCCGGCTGCTGCCGTAGAACTGCGCGGCATCACCAAGCGCTTCCCCGGCGTCGTCGCCAACCACGACATCGACATCACGATCCGCAAGGGCACCGTCCACGCCCTGATCGGCGAGAACGGGGCCGGCAAGTCGACCCTGATGAAGATCCTCTACGGCATGCAGAAGCCGGACGAGGGCACCATCACCATCGACGGCAAGCGGGTCTCCTTCTCCAGCCCGGCCGACGCCATCGCCATCGGCATCGGCATGGTCCACCAGCACTTCATGCTGGCCGACAACCTCACCGTGCTGGAGAACGTCGTCCTCGGCGGCGAGAAGCTGTACGGCATCGGCGGCCGGGCCCGTAAGAAGATCATGGAGATCTCGGACGCGTACGGGCTGAACATCCGCCCCGACGCCCTCGTCGAGCAGCTCGGCGTCGCCGACCGCCAGCGCGTCGAGATCCTCAAGGTCCTCTACCGCGGCGCCCGCACCCTCATCCTCGACGAGCCGACCGCCGTGCTCGTCCCGCAGGAGGTCGACGCGCTCTTCGCCAACCTGCGCGAGCTCAAGGCCGAGGGACTCACCGTCATCTTCATCTCGCACAAGCTGGGCGAGGTGCTGTCCGTGGCCGACGACATCACCGTCATCCGCCGCGGCACCACCGTCGGCACCGCCGACCCCCGCACCGCCACCACCAAGCAGCTCGCCGAGCTGATGGTCGGCGCCGAGCTGCCCTCCCCGGAGACCCGCGAGTCCACGGTCACCGACGTACCGATGCTGAAGGTCGAGGACCTCAGGCTCACCGAGACCGACCCGGACGGCATCGTCCGCGAGGTCCTCGCGGGCATCGACTTCACCATCCACAAGGGTGAGGTCATGGGCATCGCCGGCGTCGAGGGCAACGGCCAGACCGAGCTCATCGAGGCGCTCATCGGCCTGCGCGACCCGGACGGCGGTGTGATCACCCTCGACGGCGACGACATCTCCCACGCGCCGACCCGCAAGCGCCGCGAGGGCGGCATCGGCTACATCCCCGAGGACCGTCACCGCCACGGCCTGCTGCTGGAGTCCCCGCTCTGGGAGAACCGCATCCTCGGCCACGTCACCGAGGCGCCCAACAGCAGGCGCGGCCTGCTCGACCTCAAGGCCGCCCGCCGCGACACCGAGCGGATCGTGCGCGAGTACGACGTACGCACCCCCGGCATCGAGGTCACCGCGGCCTCCCTGTCCGGCGGCAACCAGCAGAAGCTGATCGTCGGCCGCGAGATGAGCCACAACCCCAAGTTCCTCATCGCCGCCCACCCCACCCGCGGTGTGGACGTCGGGGCGCAGGCGCAGATCTGGGACCAGATCCGCGAGGCCCGCCGCGAGGGCCTGGCGGTGCTGCTGATCTCCGCCGACCTGGACGAGCTCATCGGGCTCTCCGACACCCTGCGGGTGATGTACCGCGGCCGGCTGGTCGCGGACGCCGACCCCGCCACGATCACCCCCGAGGAGCTGGGCTCGGCCATGACCGGCGCCGCCACCGGCCACCTTGAGCACAACGAGAACGCGAACGGTGAGGGCCGATGAAGAAGTTCGACAAGGACCGGCTGATCCTGGGCCTCGCCGGCCCGGTGCTCGCCCTGGTCGTGGCCTTCCTGCTCACCACCGTGGTGCTGCTGGTCTCGGGCCGGGACCCGTTCGGGCTGTACCCGCTGATGGTCGACAGCGCGCAGTACGTCGACGTCCAGGTCAACATCCTCAACCAGACCGGCACGTACTACCTCGCCGCGCTGGCCGTCGCCATCGGCTTCCGGATGAACCTGTTCAACATCGGTGTGGACGGCCAGTACCGCCTCGCGGTGATGCTCGCCGCGGTCGCCGGCGCCGCCGTCACGCTGCCCGGGCCGCTGCACATCCTGCTGATCGTGGTCGTCGCCATGGTCGTCGGCGCCCTGTGGGCCGGCATCGCGGGCATCCTGAAGACCACGCGCGGCGTCAGCGAGGTCGTCGCGACGATCATGCTCAACGCCATCGCCAACAGCATGATCGCCTGGCTGATCCTGCCCGCCAACTTCGGTGTGCAGCTCCCCGGCTCCAACGACCTGACGACCGGTGAGATCCCCGAGTCCGGCTGGATGCCCGGCCTGGACCTGGACGGCGGCACCGTCTACGGCTTCACCTTCGTCGCCTTCGCGCTGGGCATCGTCTACTGGTTCGTCCTCAGCCGCACCCGCTTCGGCTTCGACCTGCGCGCCACCGGCGCCAGCGGCACCGCCGCCCAGGCGAGCGGCGTGGACGCCAAGAAGATGGTCCTCACCGCCATGCTGATCTCGGGCGCGGTCGCCGGCCTCGCCGGCATGCCGATGCTGCTCGGCCAGACCCACACGTACAGCCTGAGCTTCCCCGTCGGTGTCGGCTTCACGGGCATCACCATCGCCCTGCTCGGCCGCAACAGCCCCGTCGGCATCTTCTTCGCCGCCCTGCTCATCTCCTTCCTGGAGAAGACCGCGGGCTCCCTGGAGACCCAGGGCTACGAGAAGGAGATCACCACGATCATGCAGGGCCTGATCGTGATCGCGGTCGTCGTCTCGTACGAACTCGTCCGGCAGTACGGGCTGCGCCGTCAGCAGCAGAAGGTCGGCGAGGAGCTTGCCGCCCAGGCCCGCGAGAAGAAGGAGGCCGTGGCTCCGTGAACGACGCACGCATGGCCGCCGGGCCGCAGACGACCACGAAAGCCGCACCGCTGCGCCGTGCGGGCGGAGAAGCAAACGAGTTGAGGGCAGCATGAGCGAGTCCACGAGCACTGTCACGGCCGCGGCCGCGGCGCCCAAGAAGGGCGGCGGACGCCGCCGGCTGTCCCTGCCCGTCATCCTGCTGCTCATCGCGGGCGGCCTGGCCCTGTTCTCGCTGGTCCGTGTCATCAGCGGCGCGAACGACCTCACCTCCGTGGGCCAGATCTCCGGCGCCCTGCAGCTGGCCATCCCGATCGGCCTGGCCGGCCTCGGCGGCCTGTGGGCCGAGCGGGCCGGCGTGGTCAACATCGGCCTCGAAGGCATGATGATCCTCGGCACCTGGTTCGGCGCCTGGGCCGGCTACCAGTGGGGCCCGTGGACCGGTGTCGCGCTCGGCATCCTCGGCGGGGTGCTCGGTGGGCTGCTGCACGCGCTGATGACGGTCACGTTCAACGTCAACCACATCGTCTCCGGTGTGGCGATCAACATCCTCGCCGTCGGCGTCACCCGCTACCTGTCGAACTTCACGTTCGCGGAGGCCGAGGGCGGCTCGTCGAAGCAGTCGCCGCGCATCGACCAGATCACCGACATCACCATCCCCGGGATGTCGGACGGACTGGCCGACCTCCAGGCCAAGCACTGGTTCTTCGTCTCCGACCTCGCGGGCGTCCTCGGCGGCCTGGTCACCAACCTGTCGCTGCTCACCGTCGTCGCGCTGCTGCTGATCCCCGCCACCTGGTGGATCCTGTGGCGCACGGGCTTCGGCCTGCGGCTGCGCTCGTGCGGTGAGAACCCGGTCGCCGCCGAGTCCCTGGGCGTCAACGTCTACAAGTACAAGTACATCGCCGTGCTCGTCTCCGGTGCCCTCGCGGGCCTCGGCGGTGCCTTCCTGGCCATCGTCTCCACCGGTATCTACCAGGAGGGCCAGACCGGCGGCCGCGGCTACATCGGCCTCGCGGCGATGATCTTCGGCAACTGGATGCCGGGCGGCATGGCCCTCGGCGCCGGACTGTTCGGCTTCACCGACAGCCTCAAGCTGCGCGGAGGCGCGGAGAACGTCCACGCCATGCTCCTGCTGCTGGCGATCCTGCTGGCCGCACTGGTCATCTGGCAGCTGTACAAGAAGCGGTACGTGGCCGCCGCCGTCGCCACCGCCGTGTCGGCCGGGCTCTTCGCCTGGTACGCGCTCACCGACGCGCTGCCCAGCCAGTTCGTCGACGCCGCGCCGTACGTCACCACCCTGCTGGTGCTGGCCGTCTCCGCGCAGCGGCTGCGGATGCCCAAGGCGGACGGCATGCCGTACAAGAGGGGCCAGGGCAAGTGACGTCCGACCCGTGGCAGGGGCTGCGCGACGCCGCCCGCGAGGCCATGACCCACGCGTACGCCCCCTACTCCGGCTACGCGGTGGGCGCGGCGGCCCTCGTCGACGACGGGCGCACGGTCACCGGGTGCAACGTGGAGAACGCCTCGTACGGCATCGGCCTGTGCGCCGAGTGCGGGCTGGTCTCCCAGCTCCAGGCCACGGGCGGCGGCCGGCTCACGCACTTCGTGTGCGTGGACGGGCGCGGCCAGGTGCTGGTGCCGTGCGGCCGCTGCCGGCAGCTGCTGTACGAGTTCGGCGGCGACGAACTGCTGCTGGACACCCCGGCGGGCGTGCTGACGCTCGCCGACATGCTGCCGCAGGCGTTCGGGCCCCAGCACCTCACCTAGGACGGGACGACCCTTCCGCGCTGTCCGCGGAGGGGTCGTCCTTCTCCACCCCACTGTTCTTCTCCCTGCTTCTCCCTGCTTCTCTCTGCGCGTACTGGAAGGAATCCTTAAAGCCATGGACGCGATTTCCGTCATCCGCACCAAGCGGGACCGGGGCGAGCTGAGCCCCGAGCAGATCGACTGGGTCATCGACGCCTACACGCGCGGCGAGGTCGCCGACGAGCAGATGTCGGCGCTGGCGATGGCGATCCTGCTCAACGGCATGAACCGTACGGAGATCGCCCGCTGGACCGCCGCGATGATCGCCAGCGGTGAGCGGATGGACTTCTCCTCCCTGTCCCGCCCCACCGCCGACAAGCACTCCACGGGCGGCGTCGGCGACAAGATCACCCTGCCGCTCGCGCCGCTGGTCGCCGCGTGCGGCGCCGCCGTACCGCAGCTGTCCGGCCGGGGCCTCGGCCACACCGGCGGCACGCTCGACAAGCTGGAGTCCATCCCCGGCTGGCGGGCGCTGCTGTCCAACGAGGAGATGCTGCACGTCCTCGACACCACCGGCGCGGTGATCTGCGCGGCGGGCGACGGCCTCGCCCCCGCCGACAAGAAGCTGTACGCGCTGCGCGACGTCACCGGCACGGTCGAGGCGATCCCGCTGATCGCGTCCTCGATCATGTCCAAGAAGATCGCCGAGGGCACGGGCTCGCTGGTCCTGGACGTCAAGGTCGGCTCGGGCGCGTTCATGAAGAACATCGCCGACGCCCGCGAGCTTGCCTCCACCATGGTGGGCCTGGGCACCGACCACGGTGTGAAGACCGTCGCGCTCCTCACCGACATGTCGACCCCGCTGGGCCTCACCGCGGGCAACGCCCTGGAGGTCCGCGAGTCCGTCGAGGTCCTCGCGGGCGGCGGCCCCGCCGACGTCGTCGAGCTGACCCTCGCGCTCGCCCGCGAGATGCTCGACGCGGCCGGCATCAAGGACGCCGACCCGGCGAAGGCCCTCGCCGACGGCTCCGCGATGGACGTCTGGCGCCGCATGATCGCCGCCCAGGGCGGCGACCCGGACGCCGAACTTCCCGTCGCCCGCGAACAGCACGTCGTCACCGCCCCCTCCTCGGGCGTCCTGACCCGCCTCGACGCGTACGGCGTCGGCGTCGCCGCCTGGCGCCTGGGCGCCGGCCGCGCCCGCAAGGAGGACCCGGTCCAGGCGGGCGCCGGCATCGAACTCCACGCCAAGCCGGGCGACACGGTCACGGCGGGCCAGCCCCTCCTCACCCTCCACACGGACACCCCGGAGAAGTTCGACTACGCACTCAAGTCCCTGGACGGCGCCTACGACATCGCGGCCGGCGGCACGGCGCACGAGCCGAGCCCGGTGGTGTTGGAACGTATCGCCTGACCAGCCGTGCCCTCGTACGGGTGAACGGGGCCGGTGGACCTCCACCGGCCCCGTTCGGCATGCTGGGATCGGTGACGCACCGATATGAGGAGACCGCCATGAGGGCACTCGCCGTCGAGTCTCAGCCGAACAGCGGCGACGACTGGGACGAGCTCGTCCAGTTCTGGGAAGAGCTGGACGCACCCGAGGGCTGCAAGGTGGAGATCATCGAGGGGATCGTCACCGGGTCACCGACGCCCGCCAACAACCACAACAGCGTCGCGCACAAGGTGCACAGGCGTTTGTACACAGCGATCCCCGAGGACTGGGGCGTACCAGACCCTCGCCGTCGCCATCCCCTCCCGCCAGGGCATGTTCATCCCGGATCTGGTCGTGGCTCCGGAAGCCGTGCTGAACGAACCCGGCCACTACATCCCCGCCACCGCCGCCGAACTGGTCGTCGAGATCACCGCGAAGTCCAACGCCAACCACGACCGTGTCGAGAAGCTGCACGGCTACGCCACGGCGGGCGTGCCTCTCTACCTGCTGCTGGACAGCTGGCACACAGGGCGCCCCACGGCGACGCTGTACGGCGAGCCGAAGAACGGCATGTACCGCGTGCTCGACACAGTGAAGTACGGCGAGGAGCTGCGCCTCCCCGCCCCCTTCGACCTCACCATCGACACCAGTGAGTTCCCCGCCGGCTGAGCCCCGCGCTGTCCACCGATGAGTTCCGCCCCCGGCTCGGGTCTCCTTCCATGTGGACACCACGGATCCGATCGTCCTGCGCGTCGCCGGCGTCATCGAGCCCGCCGACGTACCCCGCCTCTGCGAGGAGCTGACCGCCCTGCTCATGGGGAGCGGCGGGGGCGACGTCGTCTGTGACGTCGGCGGGGTCACCCGGCCGGACCTCGCCACCGTCGAGGCGCTCGCCCGGCTCCGGCTGACCGCTCAGCGGCTGGGCCATCGGATGGCCGTACGCGGCGCGCAGCCCGCCTTCCGGGAGCTGCTGGAGCTGGTCGGGCTGGACGGGCTGCTCGGTGAGGTCACGCCTCCAGCCGCTCCGGGAGATCGAACAATGGGAACCAGCGCTTCACGTCCAGGAACGACGTGATGCCCGAGACCTTTCCGTCCACGATCTCGATGACCATGAGCGCCCACGGGCTGAAACCGCCCTCCGGATCCGGGTGGTAGTGCGCGAACGCCGGCGTGCCGTTGGCCACCACCGGAACCAGCCGCGAGCCCCGGCACACCTCGCCGACGCCCAGCATCCAGCCCGTGATGTCGTCGTGGCCCCGGAGCCACAGGTCGTAGGGCGGCATGGACAGCGTGGCGTCCTCGTGGAGCAGCGCGGTCAGCGCCGCCATGTCGTACCCCTCGAACGCCGCCACGTACCGGTCGAGGAGCTTTCGCTGCTCCTCGTCGAGCGGGTCGGCCGTGTCGGTCCTCGCCGGTTCGGACTCGGCGAGCGTCGCCCGCGCCCGCTGCAACGCGCTGTTGACCGACGCGACCGAGGTGCCGAGCAGCTCCGCCACCTCACTCGCCTTCCACGCCAGCACCTCGCGGAGGATCAGCACCGCCCGCTGCTTGGGCGGCAGGTGCTGGAGCGCCGCCACGAACGCGAGGCGCACCGTCTCCCGGGCCACCGCCGTCTCCGCCGGGTCGGCGACCGACGGCATCACCCGCCCGTCCGGCACCGGCTCCAGCCAGGTGACCTCCGGGCGCGAGTTCAGCTGCGCCTGCGCCACCGGGGTCGGCGCGGTCAGGTCCATCGGCCGCGCCCGGCGGTTGCCCGCGTTCAGCGCGTCCAGGCACACGTTCGTCGCGATCCGGTACAGCCAGGAGCGCACCGAGGACCGGCCCTCGAACTTCTCGAAACTCCGCCACGCCCGGACCATGGTGTCCTGGACGGCGTCCTCCGCCTCGAAGGCCGATCCCAGCATGCGGTAGCAGTACCCGGTCAACTCGGTCCGGTACTGCTCCAGTTGGTCCTGTACGGCCGCATCGCTCATGGTGTCCACCCCTGTCGCGCTTCCCCTTGCCTCACTCACGGAAGCTACAGGAGGGCACTGACAACGCGGGTCAGGTTCCGGGCTTGCGCCCGTAGACGTACACGTCGTCGCCGTTCTTCAAACGGTTCCAGTACGCCTTCGCGTCGGCGGGCCGCATGTTCACGCAGCCCCGTGAACCGGGCGGGTTGTACATGGACTTGGTGACGGAGTGGAAGGCCTGTCCGCCGTCGAAGAACTGCGCGTACGGCATCCGGACGTCGTAGAGCGTCGACCAGTGGTCGATGTTGCGGTAGTAGATCTTCCTCGCGCCGGTACGGGTCTCGTCGCCGTCGCGGCCGGTCCGCACCGGCACCGGCCCGTACGTCAGCCTGGCGCCGTCCTGGATCCAGCTCAGCTGCCGCGTCAGGTCCACGCACGCGATGCGCCCCTTGTCGGTGGGGCACTTCCCCGCCGCGTTGGGGTTCTTCCCCGCGGCCCGCTGCTGGAGGATCGTGTTCATCGTGCGCCAGGTGACCTCCCCGGCGTATCCGATGGTCGGTGTGATCCCGTGCCAGCGCTGGAACGTCTGGATCGCCTTGCAGTCGGCCGGCGACTGCTTCCCGTCCACCGGCCGGCCCATGAACTTCTCGACCTGCCGCTGGTACGGCCCGGTCGACGTCGTACAGGACGCCGCCTGCGCCGGCGCCGTGCCCAGCGCGACCGTCAGCGGCACGATCATCCCCGTGAGCCCGAGCGCGACCCCGGCTCTCCCGCGTATCCCACCCACGTCCACCACTCCCCCTGGAGCCCCTTGTGGTTGTTATGCCCTTAGGACGCGCGGGGAAGCGGTGTGGTTGTACGTTTCGCGAGACGTGCGGTTCTGTACGCGCGCGGCGTGCGTCCCGTACAGGGTGAGGGAGACGACGCCGAGGACGGCGACCAGCCCCAGCAGGACCGTGCCCGTCCAGCCGCCGGCGTGGAAGGCGACCGCGCCGAGCGTGCCGCCCACGCTGCTGCCGATGTAGTACGCCGACTGGTACAGCGCCGACGCCTGTGCCCGGCCCGTCTTCGCCGTGCGGCTCACGGAGGAGGAGGCGACCGCGTGTCCGGCGAAGAACCCGGCCGTGATCAGCACCAGGCCGAGGAGCACCGACGCCAGCGCGTCCGACAGCGACAGCAGCAGACCGGCGGCCGTCGTGGTCACCGCGAGGTACAGCGCCCCGCGCCGTCCCATCCGGCCGACCAGCTTGCCGGCCGCGGCCGACGACACCGTACCGACCAGGTAGACCAGGAAGATCGAGCCGATCACGCCCTGCGGCAGCGAGAACGGCGCCTCGACGAGCCGGTAGCCGATCACCGTGTACACGGCGCCGAAGACCGTCATGAACAGCGCGCCGATCGCGTACAGCCGCATCAGCAGCGGGTCCGACAGGTGCGTCCGAACGGTCCGCGCCAGGGCGCGGGGCCGCAGCGACCCGGCGGCGAAGTGCCGCGCCTTGGGGATCATCAGCCGGAACACCACCGCGCACACCAGCGCCATCAGCCCCACCACGGCGAGCGCCGCCCGCCAGCCCCACAGCTGGGCCGCCCAGCCGGTGACGATCCGGCCGCTCATGCCGCCGATGCTGTTGCCCGCCACGAACAGGCCGATCGCGGCGACCAGCGCCTTCGGCCGCACCTCCTCCGCCAGGTACGCCATCGCCGACGCGGGCAGCCCGGCGAGCGCGGCGCCCTGCACGGCGCGCAGCGCCACCAGCCACTCCAGGCTCGGCGCGAACGGCACGAGCAGGCCGAGGGCGACGGCGACCGCGAGGGAGGCGGTCATCATCGTGCGGCGGCCGAACCGCTCGGACAGGGCGCTCAGCGGCAGGACGCACAGGGCGAGCGCGCCGGTCGCGGCGGACACGGTCCAGCTGGCGGCCGAGGCGCTCACGCCGAAGTCGGCGGAGACGGCCGGGAGCAGGGCCTGCGTCGCGTAGAGGAGGGCGAAGGTGGCGACTCCGGCGGCGAAGAGCGCGAAGCTCATCCGGCGGTAGCCGGGGCGGCCGGGGGAAAGGCGAGTGTCGGCGACCGCTTCGGTGGCGGCCGCCTTGGTACTGGCGGAAGGCATGTCTCGACCGTAGGCACCCCCGCTTCATGCGTCCAATGCATGGAACGGCTTTAATCGTTCCCATGGCGCATAACCACAGCTCACGGGAGTGGCTGTCACCGAACAGTAACGAAGAAGACATGGGGCTGCTGCTTGCGCCGCGGCTCGCGTACTTCGCGGCGGTCGCCCGCCACGAGCATGTGACGCGCGCCGCGCACGACCTGGGCGTGCCGCAGTCGACGCTGTCGCGGGCCATGGTCCGCCTCGAACAGGACCTGGGTGTCGCGCTGTTCGCCCGCAAGGGCCGCACGGTATCGCTCACTCCGGCGGGGCGCACCTTCCTGGCCTCCGCCGAGCGGGCGCTGGCGGAGGTGGAGCGGTCCGCCGACGCGGTACGGGTGGACGCGGACCCCTCGGCGGGGCGGGTCGCCTTCGGGTTCCTGCACACCATGGGTTCGGAGACCGTACCCGAGCTCATCCGCGCCTTCCGGGTCGACCACCCCAGGGTCCGCTTCACGCTCGTCCAGAACTACGGCGAGGCCATGATCGAGCGCCTTCGCGCCGGCGACCTGGACCTGTGCCTGACCTCACCGGTCCCGGACGCCCCCGACCTGGTCGCCCGCCGCCTGGACGAACAGCGCCTCCGCCTCGTCGTCCCGGACGACCACCGGCTGGCCGCCCGCAAGCGCGTCCGCCTCGCGGAGGCCGCCGACGAAACGTTCGTCACCCTGGAGCCGGGCTACGGGCTGCGCCGCATCACCGACGCCCTGTGCGCCGAGGCGGGCTTCACCCCGCGCGTGGCCTTCGAGGGCGAGGAGGCCGAGACGCTGCGCGGCCTGGTCGCGGCCGGGCTCGGCGTGGCTCTCCTGCCGCCCCCGGCCGTCGCCCGCCCCGGCGTCGTCGAGCTCACGGTCACGGCCCCGCGCGCCGCCCGCGAGATCGGCGTCGCCTGGCTCGACGGCCACCCCGACACACCCCCGGTGGCCGCCTTCAAACGGTTCCTGCTCTCCCGCCGGGGCCGTCTGCTCTCCGGGGCCGACACCGCCTAGCGCCGCAGGGCGTTGCCGAACCCCGAGGCCAGCGGCATCCGCAGGCCCAGCGGCGGGGGCGCGGCGAAGGCGTCGGCGACCGGGCGGGAGAAGGGGTGGGCGAACAGCGCGCCCAGGACGAAGTCGGTGACCAGCGCGACCACTTCCTCGTGGTGCTCGCGCAGCGCGTGGCCGTCCGAGTGGACCTCGAAGCGGCAGGTGTCCCGGTTGGCCTTCTTCGCGCGCTCCGCCAGCCGGTACGACAGCTCCGGATCCGTACGCGTGTCATTCGTGCCGTGCACGATCATCACCCGGCGTCCGGCGAGCTGTTTCACCGGTTCGGGTGCCGCCGCCACGTCGTCCTCCGGCAGCCAAGGGGCAAGTGCCAGCACCGAGTTGACGGCCGTGTGGCCCGCCGCGCGCAGCGCCGCCCGGCCGCCCATGCCGCGCCCGGCGAGGCAGACCGGGACGTCGCCGTATCGTCGTACGACCTCCGAGGCCGCCCACCGCGCGTCCGCCGCGAGCCGCGCGTCCGCGCCGTTCCAGCCGCGCCCCCGGTAGCGCACCACATGGGCCACCAGCCCCTCCGAACGCCCCGCCCGGGCCAGGCGGCGCGCCAGCGGCAGGGCCGCCGCGTGCGCGACCGGCGACGGGCCGCGCCCCGAGACCGGCTCCCCGTCCGGGAGGAGCAGCAACACGCCGCCCACCGCCGAAACGGACGCCCCCACGGGCCGGCCCAGCCTGGGCGCCCGCGCGCCCGACGTACCTACGAGTGCGTGGTGTGCCATGGCAGAACAGTCTCAGAAGACGAGGTGTACGCCACTCGTACGCGCGGTCACTGTTACGTATCGACAGCCGTGCGAAAGAGGTTCCCTCTACGCGCGTAGGGGCTAGAGTTCGAAAATGACGAGCCAGACACCCACCATCCCTACCGCGGACCAGATCCGCCGCGCCCCCAAGGTGCTGCTCCACGACCACCTCGACGGCGGTCTGCGCCCCGGCACGATCATCGACCTCGCCGACGCGACCGGATACACGGCGCTGCCCGAACACGAGCCGGACAAGCTCGGCATCTGGTTCCGCGAGGCCGCCGACTCCGGTTCGCTGGAGCGCTACCTGGAGACCTTCGCGCACACCTGCGCCGTCATGCAGACCCGCGAGGCCCTCGTCCGCGTCGCCGCCGAATGCGCCGAGGACCTCGCCGAGGACGGCGTCGTGTACGCGGAGGTCCGCTACGCGCCCGAACAGCACCTGGAGAAGGGCCTCACCCTCGAAGAGGTCGTCGAAGCCGTCAACGAGGGCTTCCGCCTCGGCGAGCGGCGCGCCCGCGACAACGGCCACCGCATCCGCGTCGGCGCCCTGCTCACCGCCATGCGGCACGCCGCCCGCGCCCTGGAGATCGCCGAACTCGCCAACCGCTACCGCGACAACGGCGTCGTCGGCTTCGACATCGCGGGCGCCGAGGCCGGCTACCCGCCCACCCGCCACCTCGACGCCTTCGAGTACCTCAAGCGCGAGAACAACCACTTCACCATCCACGCGGGCGAGGCCTTCGGCCTGCCGTCGATCTGGCAGGCCCTGCAGTGGTGCGGCGCCGACCGCCTCGGCCACGGGGTGCGCATCATCGACGACATCCAGGTCGCCGAGGACGGCACCGTCACGCTCGGCCGCCTCGCCGCGTACGTACGCGACAAGCGCATCCCGCTGGAGCTGTGCCCGACGTCCAACCTGCAGACCGGTGCCGCCGCGTCGTACGCCGAGCACCCCATCGGGCTGCTGCGCACCTTGCACTTCCGGGCCACCGTCAACACCGACAACCGGCTGATGTCGGGCACCAGCATGAGCCGTGAATTCGAGCTACTGACCGAGACGTTCGGCTACACGCTCGACGACATGCAGTGGTTCACCGTCAATGCGATGAAATCAGCTTTCATTCCTTTCGACGAACGCCTGGCGATGATCAACGACGTGATCAAGCCCGGGTACGCCGAGTTGAAGTCCGAATGGCTGTTCCGCCAGACCGCCACGACCAGCGAATCCTCGCCGAAGACGCCCTGACGGCAGCATCCGCAAACGGCCGGGAATTCCATGACCTGGCCGTTTCGGGTGTTTGCGGGGGTCACGGAACGATGACTAAGTTGCAGAGCCGCTCATCTTTCCCCGAGTTCCCCCAAGGACGAGTTTCGATGAAGCAGTCTGCCGCCAAGACCCTCGGTGTCGCCGCCCTCGGCGCCGCGTTCGCCGCTGCCGCCGCCGGCACCGCATCCGCGGCCACCACGACGCCCACGAGCGCCGCGCTGGGCGCCGCCACCGCCACCGCGGTGCCGGTCCTCCAGTCCGCCGTCGAGCAGGCTCCGAACAGCGCCGCCGAGCTGCTGGCCACCGGTCAGGAGCTGACCGCCGCCGCCACCAAGAACGCTTCGATCCAGGGCGTTCCCGTCGACCCGGCCACCGTCACCGACCTCATCGGCGGCCTCCCCGTCGGCGGCACCCTCCCGGCGCTCGGAGCCTGAGCCTCCGGCAGCCGCGTACGCGAACGGGGCGCGCACCTGGTGAAGGTGCGCGCCCCGTTCGCGTACGCCCCGTTCGCGTACGCCCCGTTCGCGTACGCCCCGTTCGCGTACGCCCCGTTCGCGTACGCCCCGTTCGCGTACGCCCCGTTCGCGTACGCCCCGTCGTCGTCGGCGGAGTGCTACCAGGCCGGCTTCGCGGCCTTCTCCGACGGCAGCAGTATCCACAGCGCCAGGTACAGCAGGAACTGCGGTCCCGGCAGCAGGCACGACGCCACGAAGATCACGCGCATCGTCGTCGCGGAGGTGCCGAAGCGCCGCGCCAGCGCCGCGCACACTCCACCGATCATCTTTCCGTCGCGGGGGCGGACAAGTGCGGCCATGGTGGGCTCCTTCGCGAGATGACGTCGATTCGTTCGAGTAATTCCATCCTCGCCCGAAAGCCCCGGACAAAACGTCGGACTAGGGGGCGATCCCGACCCTGGGAATCCTCGGGGTCGCACCCTGAGAGACGTCATCCCGCAGGACCCCCACCCTCTGGCCCCGTCCCAGCCCATGCCGCCGCCGCAGCCGCCCCCGCCAGGCCGGCACCACCGCCAGGTGCGCCAGCGCCACGCCCGCGGTGTTCAGCAGCAGCGCGTCCACGTCCACGACCCGCCCCGGCACCGCCGTCTGCAACAGCTCGATGCCCAGCGACACCAGCGCGCCCGCCAGGACCGTACGGGCCAGCGAGGCCCACGGGGAGACGTCCAGCCGGCCACCCGCCATGGGCAGCAGCACCCCGAGCGGCGCCAGCAGCAACAGCCCCTCGCCGATCCGTCTCGCCGCCTCTACCGGGCCCATCGCCAGATCGGCCTTTATCCCGGCCAACGGCTCCAGATTGGCCGCCGTCACCCACATCACGTCCAGCGGCCGGAGCGTCAGCCACCCCACGAGCACCAGATGGGCAAGGAGGAGAATGAGCCCCGCCGCGCGGAAGCGGATGACGGCACTGCCGCCCGAACCATGACGCTGCACGCCCCCCAAGACGCACCACCCGGCACGATCGGTTCCGCTCCCATCCGCCGGGTCCGGCCGGCCGGTCAGGACGACGGGCGGGTCGGAGGCGCCGAGTCCGGGCGTTCCCTGAGCTGGGCCGTGCACGCGTAGCGGCGGGCCGGGTAGGGGCCCGGGCCGCCGAGGTGGGCGGTGCCGCCGTCGGCGGTCGCGCCGTTCTCCGCGTACGTGCACACGATCTGCGACAGCGCCGCCGCGGGCAGGTCCTCGGGCTGGCGGCTCAGCCGCAGCGCGCCCTCCGGGTCGTCCGCACGCGCCGCCGACACGGTCAGCGGCCCCTCGACGGAGGTGGTGAACCCCGCCTCCCGCTCACCCGGCGACGGCTCCGCGAGGAGCTGGTTCAGCAGCGCCTGGGCCGTCGCCACCCGGCTGCCCTGCGGGTTCTTGTCGTCGGTCTGCGGAACCGTACGGTCCACCGCCTCCAGACCCGACGCGCACACCAGGTACACCCGGACCGGCACCGACTGCGCCTGCGAGCGCGACGCGACGTCCTCGCCCGACACGCTGCACGGCAGCCGCGACGGCGCGGCGCCCGCGTCGACCGGCACCGACGTCGTACGGATCCCGCAGCCGGAGGCGACGGCGGCGACCACGGCGACCCCCACGAGCGCGACGGCGCCCCGCCGCTCACGCACCACCCTCATCACCGCCACCCTCCTGCTGCTCTTCCGGCGCCGTATCCGTACGCGACGCGTCACGCGGCAGCCGCAGCACGAACACCGCCCCGTCTCCGTCCGGCGAGTTGGCCGCCGTGATGTCACCGCCGTGGATCAGGGCGTTCTCCATCGCGATCGACAGACCGAGACCACTGCCCTCCGAACGCGGCCGCGACGCGCTCGCCTTGTAGAACCGGTCGAACACATGCGGCAGTACGTCCTCGGGGATGCCAGGCCCGTGGTCGCGCACCTCGATGACCAGGTCGTCGCCCTCCGTCCGCACCGCGACGCGCACCGGCGAGCCGCCGTGCTTGAGCGCGTTGCCGATCAGGTTCGCCAGGATCACGTCGAGGCGACGCGGATCGAGCCGCGCCATGATCCCGCGCTCGGCGTCCAGCTCCACCGCGTCCAGCCAGGCGCGCGCGTCGATGCACGCCGTGACCTGGTCGGCGACGTCGACGTCGTCCAGGACGAGCCGCGCCGTACCCGCGTCGAAGCGGGTGACCTCCATCAGGTTCTCGACCAGCGTGTTCAGCCGCCGCGTCTCACTGACCACCAGCTTGACGGCCGGCGCGATCATCGGGTCGAGAGCGTCCTCTTCCTCCTCCAGCACCTCCGTCACGGCGGTCAGCGCGGTCAGCGGCGTACGCAGCTCGTGCGACATGTCCGCGACGAAGCGACGACTCGACTCCTCCCGCGCGCTCATGTCCGCGACCTTCTTCTGCAGGCTCTCCGCCGCGCTGTTGAACGTCCGGGACAGCTCCGCCAGTTCGTCCGTCCCCGTCACGCGCAGCCGGGTGTCCAGCTCGCCCTCGCCCAGCCGCCGCGCCGCCTCCCCGAGCCGGTGCACCGGCTTCAGCACGGTCGTCGCCGCCGCCTGCGCGAGCAGCGCCGAACCGATCAGCGCCAGCGCGGTCGCGATCCCCAGCGACCAGGCGAGCGAGTTCAGGTCCTGCCGCTCCGGCTCCAGCGACTTGAGCATGTACCCGGTCGGCCCGCCACCCACGATCCGCGTACCGCCCACCAGGTACGGCGTGCCGTCGCGCGTCGTACGCTGCCAGAAGAGGTGGTACGGGTACTCGTTGCCGTCCGCCACCTCCTGCCGCTCGTTCACCGCGGCCCGCAGCGCCTCCGGCACGTCGTCCATGGTGAACCGGTCGGGATCCGACACCCCCACGATCGGCTTGCCCTTGGCCCGCTCGCCCAGCAGCACCACGCCGTACCCGACACCGCCGGCCGACATCTCCTCGGCCGTCCGCCGCAGCTCCTCCTCCGTCGGCTGCAACGGCAGCGTGGCGGCACGCCGCTGCATCTCCTGACGGAAGTTGTTCAGCGCCGAGTCCTGCGCACGCTTCAGCACCGCCTCACGGTTGAGCCAGTACGCGATCCCCGACGCGGACGCGGCGGCGGTCAGCGCGACGAGAGCGAAGACGACGACGAGGCGCAGCCGCAGACTCGTCCTTCTCACGCAGGCACGTCCAGCCGGTAGCCCACACCACGGACCGTACGGATCAGGGTCGGCGAGGACGGCACGTCCTCCACCTTCGCCCGCAGCCGCTGGACGCACGCGTCCACCAGCCGCGAGTCGCCCAGGTAGTCGTGCTCCCACACCAGCCGCAGCAACTGCTGCCGCGACAGCGCCTGGCCCGGCCGGCGGGACAGCTCCAGCAGCAGCCGCAGCTCCGTCGGCGTCAGCTGGAGATCCTCACCGTTCTTCGTCACGGTCATCGCCGACCGGTCGATCACCAGCGACCCGAACGTCGCCGAGTCCGTCGACTCCCGCTCGCCGCGCCGCAGCACCGCCCGGATCCGCGCGTCCAGCACCCGGCCCTGCACCGGCTTGACGACATAGTCGTCCGCGCCGGACTCCAGGCCCACGACCACATCGATGTCGTCGCTGCGGGCGGTCAGCAGGATGATCGGCAACTGGTCGGTACGCCGGATGCGCCGGCACACCTCGAAACCGTCGATGCCGGGCAGCATCACGTCCAGCACGATCAGATCCGGCCGCTGCTCACGCAGCAGTTTCAGGCCGTCCTCGCCCGTCGCCGCGGTGGCCACTTTGTGGCCCTGGCGTGACAGCGAGAGTTCGAGGGCCGTGCGGATGGAATCGTCGTCCTCGATCAGCAACAGGAAAGGCACGCCGTCATTCTGTCCCATGGGGGCGGGACAGTTCGACCGCCGGGGGCTGTGACAGGTCTGTGACAGTCGGCGGACACCGCTATGAACTGGCCAGGGCAAGCTCTTTGGCACACGGACCGAAGCAGACTCCAACCGACGGGGGGCGCGAGATGAACGCACTGCACAGCACCACCTCAAGCGCAGTTGTCACGCGTCTCCACGACGTCACGCGGAGCACGGAGAGGTCCGGTACGGAGAAGTCCGGTGCCGTGAACGGGCGGGGGTGCGTTCGCGGTACCGGGCGTCAGCACAAGGCGCCGTACATGGTCGCCGTGTCTGACGGGGGAGCGGCGTACGGGGAGGACTCGGGGGAGCGGACGAACCTCACGGAGGCGGAGTTCACCGCCTACGTGCGGGAGCGCCGCGCCTCCCTGTACGCCACCGCCTACCACCTCACCGGCGACCGGTTCGAGGCCGAGGACCTGCTGCAGAGCGCGCTGTTCTCGACGTACCGAGCCTGGGACCGCATCAGCGACAAGGCGGCGGTCGGCGGCTACCTGCGCCGCACCATGACGAACCTGCACATCAGCGCCTGGCGGCGGCGGAAGATCGACGAGTACCCGACCGAGGAACTCCCCGAGTCCGCCGGCGACACCGACGCGATGCGCGGCACGGAACTGCGCGCGGTGCTCTGGCAGGCGCTCGCCCGGCTGCCCGAACTGCAGCGCACGATGCTGGTCCTGCGCTACTACGAGGGCCGTACGGATCCGGAGATCGCGGAGATCCTGGACATCAGTGTCGGCACGGTGAAGTCGAGCATCTGGCGCTCCCTGCGCCGGCTGCGCGAGGACGACGTCCTCAGCTTCGGCCGTGACGAGGAGGAGTCCTTCGGCCAGCTCGTGGCCTGAAGGCAGGGGGGCCGGCCGCGGTTTCGGGGGAGACGGCGGGCGGCGATCGGGGGACGGGGGGAACGGGGAAACGGGGGACGGGGGGATCACGGGGGACAACGGGGTACGGGGGAAAAAGCGCGGGGCCGGACAAGACGGGGGGTCTTGTCCGGCCCTCAGCTGTGTCCCGGGCGTTAGGTGTGTCCCGGGCCGTGTCCCCCGGGCCGTTACGCCGGTTCCGGGGCCCGCGTCGGGGCGGGGGCCGCCGGGGCGCGGTGGCGGCCGGCCGCGGCGGCGGCGAGGCGGCCCAGGGCCTCGGCCTTGTCGCAGGGGTGGGCGCCCAGAGCGGTCTGGCGGGTGACGATCGAGCGTTCCGTACGCATCAGGCGCCAGCCCCGGCGCAGCAGGACGGGCACCGACTTGCGGCCCTCGCGCAGGTCCCGCAGCAGCCGGCGGCGGAACGTGGTGGACGGGCGGCCGCGCAGGCACAGGGCGTCGGCCAGGACGCCGAGTTCCTGGCACCGCGCAACGATGTCCGCCGCGAAGATGCCCTCCGCCACGAACAGCGGCGTGCGCTCGATGTCGAGGACCTCCCGGCCGACGCGCGCGCTGGTGGCGATGTCGTACACGGGAACGGTCGTACGTCCGGTGGCGCACAGCTCCACGATGGTGGCCACGGCCGCGTCCGCGTCCCAGGACAGCGGGGAGTCCCAGTCGACGTCCGCGCTCCCCGGGACGAGCGGGAGCGTCGGGTCGTGGCCCTCCTTGTAGAAGTCGTCGAGGCGCAGCACGGGCAGGCCGGTGCGGGCCGCGAGGGAGGACTTGCCGGAGCCGGAGGGGCCCGCGAGCAGCACGACGCGGGTCGGGATCGGTTGGGAACTCACGGGACACCAGTCTGAACCATTGACCCGGTCGGGGGACCCCGTCAGGAGCCCGTTGGTATCGAGCATCACATCTCAAATACGGTGCGTACCCGATACGTTACGCAGGTGGCAGGAGCTTCCATGACACGTCATACCTTGCTGAAGGCCGGGCTGACCGTTTCGGCCCTGGGCGCCGCCCTCGGTGTCACGGGGGGCACGGCGCACGCCCTGGTGCAGCCACCACAGGTGCCGCAGTTGCCGAAGACGGACCCCCAGGCGGCCCTCCAGGCCACGATGGGCGCCGTGCCGCATGTGACGGGGGTGGCCAAGAACCTGAAGGTCAACCCGCTCGCGCAGACGGGGGTGGACCCGCTCAACAACGGGGTCGGTACGCAGGTCAGCGACTTCAAGCCGGTGGAGACGACCTCGGCGACCGGCTCCCTGACCAGCCTCCCGGCCGTGCCGGTGGCCGGGCCGGTGCTGGGCGGGGCCATTCCCGGCTGAGACCCAGGCGCACGAGAACGGCTCCGCTTCCCCCGGACGGAGGGGAGGCGGAGCCGTTCGGTACGAGTCGGCTCAGTAGGACGAGCCCGAGGCGCCCAGGGAGCCCGTGGGGTGCCAGACCGTCTTGGTCTCCAGGAACGCGGTCAGGCGGTGCGTGCCCGGGTCGGCGGTGAAGTCCTCGCCGTCCACAGCCTGGGGACGCAGGACGCGCTTGAGGTTGTCCGCGGCGGCGATCTCCAGCTCGCGGGCCAGCTCGGCGTCCGCGCCCGTCAGGTCGATGGCGTTGACGTCCTGGTGCGCGGCGAGCGGCGCCGCGATCTCGGCCGCCTTGCCGGACAGGACGTTGACGACACCGCCCGGCAGGTCCGAGGTGGCCAGCACCTCGCCCAGGGACAGCGCCGGGAGCGGGGCCTTCTCGGAGGCGACGACGACCGCCGTGTTGCCGGTGGCGATCACCGGGGCGACGACGGAGACCAGGCCGAGGAACGACGACTCGCGCGGGGCGACGATCGCGACGACGCCGGTCGGCTCGGGGGTGGACAGGTTGAAGTACGGGCCGGCGACCGGGTTCGCCCCGCCCACGACCTGCCCGATCTTGTCCGTCCAGCCCGCGTACCAGACCCAGCGGTCGATGGCCGCCTCGACGACCTCGGCCGCCTTCGACTTGGACAGGCCCTCCGCGTGCGCCACCTCGTGCACGAACTGGCCCTTGCGGCCCTCCAGCATCTCGGCGACCCGGTAGAGGATCTGGCCCCGGTTGTACGCCGTCGCGCCCGACCAGCCGCCGAACGCCTTGCGCGCCGCGACGACCGCGTCCCGCGCGTCCTTGCGGGAGGAGAGCGGCGCGTTGGCCAGCCACTTGCCCTTGTGGTCCTGCACTTCGTACACCCGGCCGCTCTCGCTGCGGGGGAACTTGCCCCCGACGTACAGCTTGTAGGTCTTGAAGACGCTCAGACGGTCATTGTGCTCAGACATCGAGGTACGCCTCCAGGCCGTGGCGGCCGCCCTCGCGGCCGAAGCCCGACTCCTTGTAGCCGCCGAAGGGCGAGGTCGGGTCGAACTTGTTGAACGTGTTGGCCCAGACGACGCCCGCGCGGAGCTTGTTCGCCACCGCGAGGATGCGGGAGCCCTTCTCCGTCCAGATGCCGGCGGACAGGCCGTACTGGCTGTTGTTGGCCTTGGCGACGGCCTCGTCCGGGGTACGGAACGTCAGCACCGACAGGACCGGGCCGAAGATCTCGTCGCGGGCGATGGTGTGCGCCTGCGTGACGCCCGTGAAGAGCGTCGGGGCGAACCAGAAACCGGAGGTCGGGATCTCGCAGGCCGGGGACCAGCGCTCGGCGCCCTCCGCCTCGCCCGTCTCGGCCAGAGCCTTGATCCGGGCCAGCTGCTCGGCGGAGTTGATCGCGCCGATGTCGGTGTTCTTGTCCAGCGGGTCGCCGAGGCGGAGCGTCGACAGGCGGCGCTTGAGGGCGTCCAGCAGCTCGTCCTGGATGGACTCCTGGACCAGCAGGCGCGAGCCCGCGCAGCAGACCTGGCCCTGGTTGAAGAAGATGCCGGTGACGATGCCCTCGACGGCCTGGTCGATGGGGGCGTCGTCGAAGACGATGTTGGCGCCCTTGCCGCCCAGCTCCAGGGTGAGCTTCTTCTTCGTGCCCGCCACCTGGCGGGCGATGGCCTTGCCGACAGCGGTGGAGCCGGTGAAGGCGACCTTGTTCACGTCCGGGTGCTCGACGAGCGCGGCGCCGGCGTCCCCGTAACCCGGAAGGATGTTGACGACACCCTTCGGCAGGCCCGCCTGGCGGCAGATGTCCGCGAAGAACAAGGCGGACAGCGGGGTCGTCTCGGCGGGCTTGAGCACCACCGTGTTGCCGGTGGCGAGCGCCGGGGCGATCTTCCACGCGAGCATGAGCAGCGGGAAGTTCCAGGGGATGACCTGGCCGGCGACGCCGAGCGGGCGCGGGTTCGCGCCGTAGCCGGCGTGGTCGAGCTTGTCGGCCCAGCCCGCGTAGTAGAAGAAGTGCGCGGCGACCAGCGGGAGGTCCGCGTCGCGGGTCTCCCTGATCGGCTTTCCGTTGTCCAGGGTCTCCAGGACGGCCAGCTCACGGCTGCGCTCCTGGATGATCCGGGCGATCCGGAACAGGTACTTGGCGCGCTCGGCGCCCGGCAGCGCCGACCACTTCTCGAACGCCTTGCGGGCGGCCTTCACGGCCCGGTCCACGTCCTCGGCGCCGGCCTGGGCGACCTCGGAGAGCACCTCCTCGGAGGCGGGCGAGATGGTCTTGAAGACCTTGCCGTCCGCGGCCTCGGTGAACTCGCCGTCGATGAACAGGCCGTAGGACGGCGCGATGTCGACGACCGAGCGGGACTCGGGGGCGGGTGCGTACTCGAACTTGGTCATGGTGATCAGTCCACCGTCACGTAGTCGGGACCGGAGTAACGTCCGGTGGCCAGCTTCTGACGCTGCATCAGCAGGTCGTTGAGCAGGCTCGATGCGCCGAACCGGAACCAGTGGTTGTCCAGCCAGTCCTCGCCGACGGTCTCATTGACCAGGACCAGGAACTTGATGGCGTCCTTGGTGGTCCGGATGCCGCCCGCGGGCTTCACCCCGACCTGTACCCCGGTCTGGGCGCGGAAGTCGCGCACCGCCTCCAGCATGAGCAGGGTGTTCGCGGGGGTGGCGTTGACGCCGACCTTGCCGGTCGAGGTCTTGATGAAGTCCGCCCCGGCGATCATGCCGAGCCATGAGGCGCGGCGGATGTTGTCGTAGGTGGACAGCTCGCCGGTCTCGAAGATGACCTTCAGGCGGGCGGCGCCCGAGGCCTCCTTCACGGCGACGATCTCCTCGTACACCTTCAGGTAGTCGCCCGCGAGGAACGCCCCGCGGTCGATCACCATGTCGATCTCGTCCGCCCCGGCGGCGACGGCGTCACGCGTGTCCGCGAGCTTGACGTCGAGGGCGGCGCGGCCGGCCGGGAAGGCGGTCGCCACGGAGGCGACCTTCACGTCCGTACCGGTCAGGACCGCCTTGGCGTGGGCCACCATGTCGGGGTAGACGCAGACCGCGGCGGTGCGCGGGGTGGTCCGGTCGGTCGGGTCGGGGTTGACGGCCTTGGCGGCGAGCGCCCGGACCTTGCCCGGGGTGTCCGCGCCTTCGAGCGTCGTCAGGTCGATCATCGAGATGGCCAGGTCGATGGCGTACGCCTTGGCCGTGGTCTTGATCGAACGGGTGCCGAGAGACGCTGCGCGCGCTTCGAGGCCGACGGCGTCGACGCCGGGCAGCCCGTGGAGGAAGCGGCGCAGTGTGCTGCCGGACGCGGTCACGTCAGCGAATGCGGGTGCTGTGGTGGTGGGCATGGTCACCACTTGAGCATATCTACGCGCGTAGCGGCCTGTACAGCCCCGGAGTGGAGGGTTGTGGAAAAGCGCTGGTGGTCACGGGTGCCGTGAGCTCTGTCACGCGCCTGTGACAGGGAGCGGACACCCCCCACACACAAGATCCATAACTTTGTTCACGCAGCCCGCCAGAACTCACCGGCCCCACCCGAACGAGCAGGCGGCATGCGGCTCTTCCTTCCTCATCCACTCTTCTTCAGCTTCACGGAGTCGTCATGCGTTTCGCCCTTCGCACCGCCATCGCCACCGCCGTCCTCGCCGGTGCCGCCCTCACCCCCGTGGCCGCGGCCACCACCGCCTTCGCCGCCGAGGGCACCCGGCCGGCGACCGCCGCCGACGCGAAGCCCGCTGCCTCGGACGCGGCCGGGGCCGCCACGGCCGTCACGCCGGACACGAAGCCCGCTGCCCCGGCCGACAAGCCCGCCGGCCCGGACGCCAAGCCGGCAGCGGGGAACAAGGGCGAGCGTGAGCCGGTCAAGACCGTGCAGCTCGTGGAGGGCATGTCCGCGCAGGTCTTCACGGTCGACGGCGCGTTCGAGGCCGACGTCCACAAGGGCGGCAAGACGCTGTTCACCCTCAAGGAGGGCGAGAAGCGGACGTACAACCGCGTCGAGGTGTACCTCAAGGCCGACGGCCGGGTGATCTCCCGCCAGGTCGACGAGGACATGGGCGCGCTGATCCGTACGGGCACCCTGAAGAACGGCACGTACGTCAAGATCTACCAGGTCAGCACGTACCACCACCGCGCTGACGCCTTCATCGACGGTGAGTCGCTCGGTGTCCTGGACGCCAACGGCCGCTCGGTGGCCAGCCAGAACGACGTCCAGTACTTCGTCCTCAACGCGGACGGTTCGACGTACAACTGGCTCGGTCTCGAGAACGTCGTGACGGGCGCCAAGCCGGGTGTGTACAAGCTGCCCAACGGTCAGCTCATCAAGATCACCTACGCGGAGGGGCGCTACGCGGTCTCCTCGTGCGACAGCGACGGCTGCCCGAGGGGCGTTCTCTTCGTCGACGACACGGGCCGCGTCGTCTCGCGTACGGGCTCGGCCGTCGTCGTTCTCGACCGGAACGGCACCTTCTCCCACTACATCATCGGCGCCGCCACCCAGAGCGCCGCCGTCTACGTCGGTGCCGACGTCCCGGGCACGGGCACGGACAAGGGCACGGACAAGGGCACGGACAAGGGCACGGGCACGGGCACGGGCACGGACAAGGGCGGCGACAAGGCCACGCCCACCGCCACCGCGACCCCCACCGCGACCCCCGCCGCCACCACCGCGCAGGGCACCATCTCGCAGACGTCCGTCGTACCCAAGGGCGGCGTCGCCGCCGGTGCCGAGACGGCCGGCGAGAGCGACCACACCCTGCTGATCGCCTCCGGCGCGGGCGCCGCCGCGCTCTCCGCCGCCGGTCTGGGCTTCGTCGCCATGCGCCGCCGCCAGGCCGCCGACCGCGGCTGATCACCCTCTCTGTCCCGTGACCTGATCCCCTGACCCGAGCAGGCCACTTCCACCCCAGGCGGGCCGCCGCGCACACCCCCGCGGCGGCCCGCCGCCCACGTACCCAGGAGCCTCCGTGAAGCACCGGCTCGCCGTCGTGCTCATCGCCCTCGCCGGCGCGGCCGGCTGCGGCGCCCCGGCGGACAGCCCCGACGCCACGCCGCCCGCCCACGTCAAGCCCGCCACCGCCCCTCCCAAGGCGGGCGCCGAGGCCGCCGCCCCCATGGCCCGGTCCAAGCCCGTACGGGTCGAGATCCCCGCCGCGGGCGTCGACACCGGACCCGTGCTCGACCTCGGTCTCGCCGCCGACGGCACCGTCGAGGTGCCGTCCGTCGCCGACGCCGACAAGATCGGCTGGTACGACAAGGGCGTCACCCCCGGCGAGACGGGCCCGGCCGTACTGATCGGCCACTTCGACACCGCCGACGGCCCCGCCGTACTGAAGGACGTCGCCAAGGTGCGTACCGGCGACGAGATCAGCGTCCGGCGCGCCGACGGCACCACAGCCGTCTTCCGCGTACGCGAACTGGAACAGGTCGACAAGAACGCCTTCCCGACGCGGAAGGTCTACGGCGACACCGCCCGCCCCGAGCTGCGCCTGATCACCTGCGGGGGCGAACTGGTGGACGGCCACCGGCCCGACAACATCATCCTGTACGCCGATCTCGTCGCGTGAGTCCACCGCCCGTGAGGCAGAATCGGCCGTATGACGACCCCCCAGGAGCCCCAGTACGCCGACCGGTCCTACCGCTCGACCGCCGGGATCGTGGGCGGTCTGCTGCTGCTCGGCTTCGCCGCCTGGATCGGCGGTGACGCCCTGCTCACGGGCGACGGCCGGGTGCGCCTGCTCGCCGTCGCGGCACTGCTGCTCGTGGTGCCGCTGATCGTCGCCTTCACCTTCCGGCCCGTGGTGTACGCGGGCGCCGACCGGATGCGCGTACGGAACCCCTTCCGGACCATCGACCTGCCGTGGGCGGCGGTCGCGGACGTGCGGGCCGGGTACTCCAGCGAGGTCCTCACCCGGGACGGTACGAAGTACCAGCTGTGGTCGGTGCCCGTCTCGCTGCGCGAGCGGAAGAAGGCGGCACGGAGGCAGGACCGGGGCGTGCCGAGCGACGACGCTCAGGCGGGCAGGACCGCCGGGGCCGACCAGACCGTCGCCGACCTGCGCGAGCTGGCCGAGCGGTGCGCTTCACGGCCCACCGCGCAGGGCGACCCGCACATCCGGTGGGCGTACGAGATCATCGCCCCGGTGCTCGCGGGACTGGTCCTGCTCGTGGTCCTCGCTGTGGTCTGAGCGCCACGGCGGTCCCCTCAGGGCGGCCCCGGCCACACCAGGAGCATGTACGCGCCCAGCCACGCCGACGACAGCACCGCCGCGCCCACCGCCAGCCCCGCCACCACCGGCCGCGCCCGGCTCACCGCCACGGCGAGCGGCAGCAGCAGCGGGAAGCCGGGCAGCAGGAAGCGGGCGCGCGGGAAGTACACCCCGCCGCTGCCCAGGACCACCAGGAGCAGCGCCCCGCAGAAGACCAGGAGCGGCAGCGGCTGCCGGTCGGCCAGGCACAGCACGTACAGCGCCACCGACGCCACCAGCACCGCCGAGACGGCCACCAGGAACAGCTGGGGCGTCCGGTCGTACGCCAGCAGCTCGCGCATCCAGCGGAGGGTGCCCGCCCCGCCGTCCCACGCGTTGCGCCACAGCCGCTGCACCGCGAAGTACCCGTCCCAGCGGCCCACCCGGGCGCCCACCCAGGCCACGTACCCCAGCCAGCCCAGCGGGGCGGTCAGCGCGGCGGCGAACGGGCGCCACGCGCGCGTGCGGGCCGCCGCGACCAGACCGGTCACCGTCACGGCGGCCGCGAGGGCGATCCCGGTGGGGCGCGTCAGCCCGGCGAGCACGGTGAGGGCGGCCGCCGCGTACCAGCGGCCGGTCAGCACGGCGTACAGCGCCCACGCTGCCAGGGCCGTGAACAGCGACTCCGTGTAGCCCATCCACTGCACGATCCCGACCGGCAGCGCACCCCACAGGACGGCCAGTACGGTGCCGGCGCGGCGCCCGTGGAGGCGGTCACCGACCGCGAAGACGCCCCAGGCTGCGACCAGCGAGAAGGCGACCGCCAGGACCAGCGCGACCGACGCGCGGGAGCCGGGCGTGACGCCCGCGACCGCCTTGATCAGCACCGGGTAGAGCGGGAAGAACGCCAGGTTGTTGGAGTCCATCCGGGTGCCGAGGGAGTCCTGGTACCCGTGGTCGGCGATGCCCAGGTACCAGTCCGAGTCCCACGACGTGGCCAGCGTCGGCCAGACCCCGTGCTGCTTGAGGCGCGCCCAGCGGGCCAGCACCAGCAGCCCGAACAGCCGGACCGCCAGGTATCCGAGCAGCGCGGGCGCGGCGTACCGCGCGTACCGCAGCGAGCGGGCGGTCCGCTCCCGTACGCCCCCGCCCGCCGGCGACGGAGGCCGGCGCGACGCGGGGACGGTCGGGCGCGGGGTGATCACCGACGGCGGCACGGTGGCGCTCCAGGGGCTCGGCTGCGGTACCGGTGACCCTGCTCGGTGGGCCGGGGTGCGTACCGGGCCCCTGCGTCAAGTGCCGTACGGGATTCACCCGTACGGGGTCTGCCGGTGCGATCAGATGCCGGCGGCCGCCGCCAGGTCCCGCTTGATCGCGGCCAGGATCTCGTCGCCCTTCGCCCGCGCGTCGGCCAGCTCACTGGCGTGGCCGACCGGGACGACGACCTCCAGGTAGCACTTCAGCTTCGGCTCGGTGCCGCTGGGGCGGACGATGACGCGGGCCTTGAAGGCACCGTCCAGGTAGTACCGCAGACCGTCCGTGGGCGGCAGCTTGTCCGTGCCCTTGGTCAGGTCCTCGGCGGACGTCACGGTCAGCCCGGCGAGCGCGGTCGGCGGCTGCTCCCGCAGCCGGCGCATGGCGTCGGCGATGACGCTCAGGTCCTCCACGCGGACGGACAGCTGGTCCGTGGCGTGCAGCCCGTGCGCGAGGGCGAGGTCGTCCAGCAGGTCGGAGAGGGTACGGCCCTGCTCCTTCAGCTCCGAGGCCAGCTCGGCCACCAGCAGCGCGGCCGTGATGCCGTCCTTGTCGCGTACGCCGCCGGGGTCGACGCAGTAGCCGAGCGCCTCCTCGTAGCCGTAGGCCAGGCCCTCCACGCGGGCGATCCACTTGAAGCCGGTCAGGGTCTCCTCGTACGGCAGTCCGGCCGCCTCGGCGATCCGGCCCAGGAGGCTGGACGACACGATCGACTCGGCGAAGGTGCCGGTGGCGCCCTTGTGGACCAGGTGGGCGGCGAGCAGCGCGCCGACCTCGTCGCCGCGCAGCATGCGCCAGTCGTCCTGGTGCGGGACGGCGACGGCGCAGCGGTCGGCGTCCGGGTCGTTGGCGATGACGATGTCCGGCTGCACCTCGCGGGCCTTGGCGAACGCCAGGTCCATCGCGCCGGGCTCCTCGGGGTTCGGGAACGCGACGGTCGGGAACGCCGGATCCGGCTCGGCCTGCTCGGCCACGAGCGCCGGCGCGGGGAAGCCGGCCCGCTCCCAGGCCGCGAGGACGACGTCCTTGCCGACGCCGTGCATGGCCGTGTAGACGACGTTCGCGGTACGGGGGGACCCGGGGGTCAGGACGGCGTCCGTACGCGCCAGGTAGGCCTCCAGGACCTCGTCCCCGAGGGTCTCCCAGCCGTCCTCGGCGCGCGGCACGTCGTTCAGGCTCGTGATCGCGGTGATCTCGGCGGCGATGCCGGTGTCGGCGGGCGGCACGATCTGTGAGCCGTCGCCCAGGTAGACCTTGTAGCCGTTGTCGCGGGGAGGGTTGTGGCTGGCGGTCACCTCGACACCGGCGACGGCGCCCAGGTGCCTTATGGCGTACGCCAGGACGGGCGTGGGCAGCGGGCGCGGCAGGACGGCGGCGCGCAGCCCGGCGCCGACCATGACGGCGGCGGTGTCGCGGGCGAAGTCGGCGGACTTGTAGCGCGCGTCGTAGCCGATGACGACGAGGCCGCCGGTGTCGCCGTTGCTCTTGTGGCTCTTGTTGCTCTTGAGGTACGCCGCGAGCCCGGCGGCCGCCCGGATGACAACGGCCCGGTTCATCCGCATGGGCCCCGCCCCCAGCTCGCCGCGCAGCCCGGCCGTGCCGAACTGGAGTGTGCCGCTGAACCGGGCGGCGAGCTCGTCGAGGTCCTGGGCCTCGATGAGCTTGGCGAGCTCGTCGCGCGTCTCGGGGTCCGGGTCCTCGGCGAGCCACGCCTCCGCCTGCGCGATGAGGTTCTGCTGCACGGTGTCTGCCTCTCTGGATGTCGTACGACTGGTCTGCGCTACGGGTACCGGTACCCCGCCCGCCGGTCCCCGTCCCGGTACGCCTGCCCGCCCGGGCGGGGCGCCGTCGGGTCGCGGCGTCGCCCGCACCCGGGCGGGGCGCCGTCGGTCGCGCGGGACGGCCCGTCCGGGAGGGGTCCCGTCGGGTCCGCTCCGTGGGGCATGTCCTGGGCTCTCCTTCGCAAGCTCAGTCGTTTTACGCCCAGAACACGCCCCACTGCGCGTCCCCCTTCGGGGTGGGCACACGTCCCCCACGCTGTCCGGCCTCGCGGCGCGAAGTGCCGCGCCTGGGGGTGTGGGGGCCGTCAGGGGGCCCGGGGGCTTGCCCCCGGTTTCGGGAAGGGGCGGGGTGGGGGACAGAAGCCCTCGCGCCGGGGTGTGGGGGCGGAGGCCCCGCTACGGGGCGTCGGACCCCGCGTACACCCGACGTCCACCCCGCCAGGGGCCCCGGGGCGGAGCCCCGCCGGGAGTGTGGGGCGGCGGCCCCGGGTGGGTCAGAGGCGGGCCAGGACCCGGGTCAGGAGCTCGCCCATGCGCGCGGCGGAGTCGCGGCCCGCCTGGAGGACCTCCTCGTGGTTCAGCGGCTCGCCCGAGAGCCCCGCCGCGAGGTTGGTGACCAGGGAGATGCCCAGGACCTCCGCGCCCGCCTCACGGGCCGCGATGGCCTCGAGGACGGTCGACATGCCGACCAGGTCGCCACCGAGGACGCGGACCATGTTGATCTCGGCCGGGGTCTCGTAGTGCGGGCCGGGGAACTGGACGTACACGCCCTCTTCCAGCGTCTCGTCGACCTCCTTGCACAGCGCGCGCAGGCGCGGCGAGTACAGGTCGGTGAGGTCCACGAAGTTGGCGCCGACGATCGGCGAGGCGGCCGTCAGGTTGAGGTGGTCGCTGATCAGGACCGGCTGGCCGGGGCGCATGCCCTCGCGGAGGCCGCCGCAGCCGTTGGTCAGCACGACCGTCTTGCAGCCGGCGGCGACGGCGGTGCGCACACCGTGGGCGACGGCGGCGACGCCACGGCCCTCGTAGTAGTGCGTACGGCCGAGGAAGACCAGGGCGCGCTTGTCACCGATCGTGTACGAGCGGATCTTGCCGCCGTGGCCCTCGACGGCCGGCGGCGGGAAGCCGGGGAGCTCGGTGACCGGGAACTCGGCGTCGGGCGCGCCGAGCGCGTCGACGGCCGGCGCCCAGCCGGAGCCCATCACCAGGGCGACGTCGTGGGTCTCGGCGCCGGTCAGCTCGCGCAGGCGCGCGGCGGCGTCGGCGGCGGCGGCGTAGGGGTCGCCCTGGAGGTGGTCCGGGGTGGCAGTTGCGTTCACAGAGTCTCTCGCCTCGCGAAGTAACAGTCGCCCCGGGCCGCTCACGAGGACCGGGGGTCCGGGGGCCGGCCCCGGAAAAATGCAGTACGCACAAGAGCGTAGCCGGAGATTGCCTACGCGCGTAGATGACGATGCCCACGGAGCTCGGATCGTTGTCTTGTCGTTTCCGACAAGAGCACCTCAACAGGGACGCTTGCGCAGCTCCATCACGTAGTCGTGCGGGGCGCCCGCGGACTCGGCGGCGTCGGCGACCTCACCCAGGTAGCGGGCCGAGGGCAGGCCGCCCTCGTAGCCGTTGAGGACGTACACCCAGGCCGGTTCCTCGCCCTCCAGGGTGTGCACCCGCACCCGCATGCGCCGGTAGATGTCCAGGCCGACGCCCTCCCAGCGGTCCATGGAGTCCTCGTCCATGGGGGCGATGTCGTACAGCGCGACGAACACCTGGGAACGCGGCGCCTCCACGATCGTGGGCAGCGCGCCCTCCCAGCCCATCTGCTCGCCGCCGAACGTCAGCCGCCAGCCGTTGAGCCAGCCCGTGCCGCGCAGCGGGGAATGCGGGGCGCGGCGGGTCATCAGCCGCGCGTCGAGGTTGCCGGCGTACGCGGCGTAGAGCGACATGGGATCGAGGGTACGGGAGGGCCGGGGGTGAGCGCTGTTTCCCGATCGAGGGCCCCGGGCGGAAGCCGCCCGGGTCGTGCGGGACAATGGGGTACGTACTTGCATCCCTGCCGTGACGAGAGCGCGAGGCGTAACCCCAGTGACCCGGATCGTGATCATCGGTGGCGGACCCGGCGGATACGAGGCGGCCCTGGTGGGCGCCCAGCTCGGCGCGGAGGTGACCGTCGTCGACACCGACGGCCTCGGCGGAGCGTCCGTCCTGACCGACTGCGTACCCTCGAAGACCCTCATCGCCACGGCCGAGGTGATGACCAACTTCGACTCCTCCCACGAGGAGCTCGGCATCATCGTCGCGGACGACACCCCGCACATCGAGCAGGCCGCCCGGATCGTCGGCGTCGACCTCGGCAAGGTCAACCGGCGTGTGAAGCGGCTCGCCCTCGCCCAGTCGCACGACATCACCGCCTCCGTCACGCGTGCGGGCGCGCGCGTGCTGCGTGGCCGGGGCCGGCTCGACGGCCGCCAGGCGGTGGACGGCTCCCGCCAGGTGATCGTCACCGCCGCCGACGGCAGCGAGGAGACGCTCACCGCCGACGCCGTACTGATCGCGACCGGCGGCCACCCGCGCGAGATCCCCGACGCCCTGCCGGACGGCGAGCGCATCCTCAACTGGACGCAGGTGTACGACCTGGACGAGCTGCCCGAGGAGCTCATCGTGGTCGGCTCGGGTGTGACGGGTGCCGAATTCGCCGGCGCGTACCAGGCGCTGGGCTCCCGGGTCACGCTGGTCTCGTCGCGCGACCGCGTGCTGCCCGGCGAGGACCCGGACGCGGCGGCCGTCCTGGAGGACGTCTTCCGGCGCCGTGGCATGAACGTCATGGCCCGTTCCCGGGCCGCCTCCGCCAAGCGGGTGGGGGACCGGGTCGAGGTGACGCTGGCGGACGGGCGGGTCATCTCCGGGTCGCACTGCCTGATGGCCGTGGGTGCCGTCCCGAACACCGCCGGGATGGGGCTGGAGGAGGCCGGCGTACGGCTCAAGGACTCGGGCCACATCTGGACCGACCGGGTCTCGCGCACCTCGGCGCCCGGGGTGTACGCGGCCGGTGACGTCACCGGCGTCTTCGCGCTGGCGTCGGTCGCCGCCATGCAGGGCCGGATCGCGATGTACCACTTCCTCGGCGACACGGTGAACCCGCTGAACCTCAAGACCGTCTCCGCGAACGTCTTCACCGACCCCGAGATCGCCACGGTCGGTTACACCCAGGCCGACGTCGACGCCGGCAAGATCGACGCCAAGGTCGTCAAGCTGCCGCTGCTGCGCAACCCGCGCGCCAAGATGCAGGGCATCAGGGACGGCTTCGTCAAGATCTTCTGCCGGCCCGGAACGGGGATCGTGGTGGGCGGTGTCGTGGTCGCCCCGCGCGCCTCGGAGTTGATCCACCCGATCTCGATCGCCGTCGACAACAACCTGACGGTCGAACAGATCGCAAACGCCTTCACCGTGTACCCGTCCCTGTCGGGCTCGATCGCCGAGGTGGCACGACAGTTGCACACCCGGAAGACCAGCGCCGAGGCGTAGCTCCGCAGAGCTGAGGGACAACACCCGGCAACCCCCGGCAAGTCGGGACATCGATCGGTCAAGGAACGTTCCCGGACGGGCCCGCCTATACCACTTGGCGGGCCCGTCTGTTCGCAACTTCGCGTAATAGGCCCATACCGCTGCAAAGAAACGGTCGCTGGGGTTACTGTCAGTTTCGTGTTCGCTGCAGAACGTCGTCAGTTGATCCTTGAAATGGTGCGCGCCAACGGGGCGGTATCGCTCCGGGAGCTCGCCCGCGTCGTCCAGACCTCCGAAGTGACCGTACGGCGTGACGTGCGGGCACTGGAGGCAGAAGGACTCCTCGACCGCCGGCACGGCGGTGCGGTGCTGCCGGGCGGTTTTACGCGAGAGTCCGGCTTCCCGCAGAAATCCCATCTCGCGACCGCCGAGAAGACGGCCATCGCCGACGTGGCCGCCGGGCTCGTCGAAGAGGGCGAGGCCATCGTGGTCGGCGCGGGGACGACCACCCAGGAGCTGGCCCGCCGGCTCGCCCGCGTACCCGGGCTGACCGTCGTCACCAACTCGCTGCTCGTCGCCCAGGCGCTGGCCCACGCCAACCGGGTGGAGGTCGTCATGACCGGCGGCACCCTGCGCGGCTCCAACTACGCGCTGGTGGGCAGCGGGGCCGAGCAGTCCCTCCAGGGGCTGAGAGTCTCGCGGGCGTTCCTGTCCGGGAGCGGGCTCACCGCCGAACGGGGCCTGTCCACGTCCAACATGCTGTCGGCGAGCGTCGACCGGGCGCTGGTCCAGGCGGCGGCGGAGGTGGTCGTGCTGGCCGACCACACCAAGCTCGGTACGGACACGATGTTCCAGACCGTGCCGACGGACGTGATCACCCGGCTGGTCACCGACGAGCCGCCCGTCCACGACGACCGGGCGGGCACCGAGCTGCAGGCGCTGGCCGACCAGGGCGTCCAGGTCACCGTGGCCGGCCCGGCGCCCGGCGCGTCCGGCGCGTCCGGCGCGGAGGGCGCCCCGCCACCGGGCCGGCAGGCCCGCCGGGACGTCCCCCTGCCGGGCCAGCGCGGCCGCCACCCGGGCGGCCCGCAACTGCGCAGCGCCTCCCTCCCGGCGGACGGCCAGCCCCCGGAGCGCAGCGCACGGGTGGCCGACCTCCGCCGCCGCTGAGCGCGCCCCTCGGGGGCGGGCCGACGCGCGTGCGAACGTGCCCGTGCCGGGAGTCGCCGGCCTGAAGCCGGGCGTCCACCCGGGGGGCCGGGCCACGCGGCGCGACACCGGAGCCTCGGCCGGCCTCCGGGCGCGGCCACCCGAGACAGGGCACCCGCCCGTCGGCTGGGCGCCATGCCACGATGCCAGGCGCCGGGTGCCCGAGGCAGGGCGACGGCGCCGGGCACGGCGATGGGCGCCTTCGGCCCGTTACGGTTCGGGTCGGGTGGACGTCAGGCCTTCAGGCCTTCAGGCCGCGCAAAGTCAGCATCAGCAGTCGGTCGGCCAGCTCCGGGTCGTCCGGGGACTGCTCGGCCGCCAGGGCGATCGCGTTGGTGAGCTGCATCAGGTCGCCGATCGACACGTCCGCCCGTACCGCGCCCGCCTCCTGGGCGCGGACCAGCAGGCGCTCGCCGGCCGCGCGCATGGGCGTGCTGCACTGGGACAGGGCCGAACTCGTGTCGTGCGACGCCGACATGAGCGCGCGGGCCAGGCCCCGGTACTCACCCGCGTGGGTGACGATGGCGCGCAGCCATTCCACCAGCGCCGTGCACGGCTGCTCCGAGGCGGCCAGGTCGTGGGACCGCTCCAGCAGGGTGTGGAGCGCCTCCTGGAAGACGGCGTTCATCAGCGCGTGCCGGTTCGGGAAGTGCCGGTACAGCGTGCCGATCCCGACCCCCGCGCGGCGTGCGACGTCCTCCAGCGACGCGTCGGTGCCGTGCTCCGCGAAGGCGGCCCGCGCCTCGCTCAGCAGCCGCTCGTAGTTGCGGCGTGCGTCGGCGCGCATGGGCCGCGGTGCACCCGGCGCCCTGTCCGCCGCCGTCCCGCCCGCCGCCGTACTCGTCGCCATCGCGCCGTCCTCCCTCGCAGGCCCCGCCCTTCTGCCCTCCAGCATGCCATCGCGCACATGGCGAGGGGCCCGCCGGCCTGTGCCGACGGGCCCCTGTGGTGAGGTGTGTCAGTCCTTGATCTCGCAGATCGCGGCGCCGGACGTCACCGACGCGCCGACCTCCGCCGACAGACCCTTGATCGTGCCCGCGCGGTGGGCGTTGATGGGCTGCTCCATCTTCATCGCCTCGAGTACGACGATGAGGTCGCCCTCCTTGACCTCCTGGCCCTCCTCGACCGCGACCTTGACGATCGTGCCCTGCATCGGGGAGGCGAGCGTGTCGCCCGAGGCGGCCGAGCCGGACTTCTTGGCGGCGCGGCGCTTGGGCTTGGCGCCCGCGGCCAGACCCGTGCGGGCCAGGCTCATGCCCAGGGAGGACGGCAGCGAGACCTCCAGGCGCTTGCCGCCGACCTCGACGACGACGGTCTCGCGGCCCGGCTCCTCCTCCGTCTCCGTGGCGGCGGGGGCGGCGAACGGCTTGATCTCGTTGACGAACTCCGTCTCGATCCAGCGCGTGTGCACGCGGAACGGGTTCGCGGTGAACGCCGGGTCGGCCACCACAGCGCGGTGGAAGGGGATGGCGGTGGCCATGCCCTCGACCTGGAACTCGGCGAGAGCACGGGCCGCCCGCTGGAGGGCCTGCTCACGCGTCGCGCCGGTGACGATCAGCTTGGCGAGCAGCGAGTCCCAGGCGGGGCCGATGACGCTGCCGGACTCCACGCCCGCGTCCAGGCGGACACCCGGGCCGCTCGGCGGGGCGAACGTGGTCACCGTGCCGGGGGCCGGGAGGAAGTTGCGGCCCGGGTCCTCGCCGTTGATGCGGAACTCGAAGGAGTGGCCGCGTACGGCGGGGTCGTCGTACCCGAGCTCCTCGCCGTCGGCGATACGGAACATCTCGCGTACGAGGTCGATACCGGTGACCTCCTCGGTGACCGGGTGCTCGACCTGGAGACGGGTGTTGACCTCCAGGAAGGAGATCGTGCCGTCCTGGCCGACGAGGAACTCCACGGTGCCGGCACCCTCGTAGCCGGCCTCCTTCAGGATGGCCTTGGACGCCCGGTACAGCTCGGCGTTCTGCTCGGCCGACAGGAACGGCGCCGGGGCCTCCTCCACCAGCTTCTGGTGGCGGCGCTGGAGCGAGCAGTCACGCGTCGACACCACGACGACGTTGCCGTGCTTGTCCGCCAGGCACTGCGTCTCCACGTGGCGGGGCCTGTCCAGGTACCGCTCCACGAAGCACTCGCCGCGGCCGAAGGCGGCGACGGCCTCGCGGACGGCGGAGTCGTACAGCTCCGGCACCTCTTCGAGGGTGCGGGCGACCTTCAGGCCGCGTCCGCCGCCGCCGAAGGCCGCCTTGATGGCGATCGGCAGGCCGTGCTCCTCGGCGAAGGCGACGACCTCGTCCGCGCCGGAGACCGGGTCGGGCGTGCCGGCGACCAGCGGCGCGCCGGCGCGCTGGGCGATGTGACGGGCGGCGACCTTGTCGCCCAGGTCCCGGATGGCCTGCGGCGGCGGGCCGATCCAGGTCAGGCCCGCGTCGATGACGGCCTGGGCGAACTCCGCGTTCTCGGAAAGGAATCCGTACCCAGGATGGATGGCGTCCGCGCCGGAATCGGCCGCGGCCTGGAGCACCTTGGCGATGTCCAGATAGCTGGCGGCCGGGGTGTCACCGCCCAGGGCGAACGCCTCGTCGGCCGCACGGACGTGCAGGGCGTCCCGGTCCGGATCGGCGTAGACGGCTACGCTCGCGATCCCGGCGTCCCGGCAGGCACGGGCGACACGGACAGCGATTTCGCCACGGTTGGCGATGAGCACCTTGCGCACGATGGCTCCCTCCTTGAAACAAGCTGAGTTTAGGGACAGCCGACACGGCCTTTCGACCCGTCCCCCATGGTGAGCTTGCCCACACGGAGCGTGATTCGAGCCGCGGTGGAGTCGTGAAATCCCTTGTCGCACCACGTTACGCAGGGCTTCTGGACGGAACAGTAACCCTGAGGTGTGGTCAAGGTCTCTGTCTTCACGGCCAGCGGGGCATCCCGTTTCTTTGTGGAGTCCCTACGAATGGGCGAATGATTCTTTGCCGCGCTGCCAGAACCCTTGTTCGTACGTTTACCAGTCAGTAGCCTGCGCGCTGTCGTCCGTACTGGCAGGGGAGTGCCCATGGTGGCCCGCAGACCGATAGCGCTGGCGGCCGGGATCGTGCTGATCCTGGAGGCAGCGGGCCTGGTGCTGTTGCACATGGTGCTCGCCAAGGTCATGGGCGGCCAGCGGATGTCGCTGGACGGCCTCGACCCGGACCTGATGGTCACCGCGATCTGGGTCATGGGCGGTGTCTTCGGGGCGTACGTGGCCCTGTGCGGGGCGCTGCTGGTGCGCCTGGGCGTACGGGACGGCGCCCTGGGGCGGGTCGCGCGGATCGTGCTCATCACCTGCGCGATCACGCACGGGGTGCTGGGCGCGGTGACGGTGGGCCTGGTGGGGTGGGCGGCGTTCGCGTACATGATGGTCGTGCTGGGCCTGATCGTGGCCTCGCTGGTGCTGTACGCGCCGGAGGGCGAGGAGCCGGCGCCGCCCGTGGAGGGCGGCGTGGCGGCGGCGTGACGCGGGGGAGGGTCAGCCCCACAGGTCGGTGATCGCGATGCCCAGTTCGGCCAGCAGGCGGCGCAGCAGCGGCAGGGACAGGCCGATCACATTGCCCGGGTCGCCGTCGATGCCGTCGATGAAGGGCGCCGAGCGGCCGTCGAGGGTGAACGCGCCCGCCACGTGGAGGGGTTCGCCACTGGCGACGTACGCCGCGATCTCCTCGTCCGTCGGGTCGCCGAAGCGGACCAGGGTGGAGGCGGTCGCGGAGGCGTACCGCTTGGCGGTGGTGTCGTAGACGCAGTGGCCGGTCTGGAGGATGCCGGCGCGGCCGCGCATCGCCTTCCAGCGGGCGGTGGCCTCCTCGGCGTCGGCGGGCTTGCCCAGCGCCTGCTTGTCCAGCTCCAGCACCGAGTCGCAGCCGATCACCAGCGCGCCGCTCGCCTCGGGCTTGGCGGCCACGTGGGCGGCCTTGGCCTCGGCGAGGGCGAGCGCCAGTTCGGCCGGGGTCGGGGCGGTGAACTTGTCCTCGTCGATCCCGCTGACGATCACCTCGGGGGTGAGCCCGGCCTGCCGCAGCAGACCGAGGCGGGCGGGGGACGCGGAGGCCAGGACGAGGCGGCGGCGCTGAGCAGCAGTCATGGGCGCCATCGTACGGAAAACGCCCACGGGTGACGGCTCGGCGCCGGTGTCAGTGCAGGCCCACCACGAGCATCGCCAGCAGCATCGCCAGCGCCAGCAGAATCCCCGCGCGGCGCAGCATCGCCTGCATGTCGCGCATCTCTTCGGGGGGTTCGTTCTCGGGGTCGGACCACAGCATCCTTCGATCCTGCTGGCGGGGTCCGCCCGGCGCCTGAGTACGCGTACTCAGGCACCGCGGTGCTTACGGACTAATCACGGGCTGGTCAACGGGTGGTGAACACCCCCGCGCGGATCGCGGCGAGGGCCGCCGCCACCGCCCGCTCCTCGTCCGCGGCGGTGAGCGGCTCGTGGCTGACCGCGAAGCGGTAGTACAGCGGGGCGGAGACGGCGCGCAGGGCCTCGACCGGGTCGGTGCCGGGCGGGGCCTCGCCGCGGGTGACGGCCCGTTCCACGACGGTGGCCCATTCGCCGAGGCGGGCCGCGTAGAAGCCGTGCAGGGCGGTGGCGCACTCCTCGTCGCAGGCCGCCGCCGCGATGACCGCCCGGAAGACGGGGCCCATGCGCGGGTCGGTGAGGGCCGTGGCGACGAGGGTGGCGTTGTCGCGCAGGTCGCCTTCGAGCGAGCCGGTGTCCGAGGCGGGGACGGACCGCTCGGCCATGTCGCGGAGCAGGTCGGCGATCAGGCCGACGGGGGAGCCCCAGCGCCGGTAGACGGTGGTCTTGCCGACGCCCGCGCCGGCGGCGATCCGGTCCATGTTCAGGGCGTGGAAGCCCTCCGTGGCCAGCGCCTCCTCGGTGGCCCGGAGGACGGCGGCGCGGACCTTGGCGGTGCGGCCGCCGGGGCGGACGGTGCCGGGCATGGATTCCAAATGGGACTCCTGTTTCGTTTAGTTGCGGTGTGGTGGTACGGTCGCCCCGTGCAGCTTAATGGAAATTCCTTCCCGTTAGGAGTCGAACGATGACGACGACGCATTGGACCGCCGCCTGGACCGCCTCCCCCCAGCTTCCCTCCACCGGGTTCACCCCGAACTGGTCCCAGGAGGGCTTCTCCGACCACACCGTCCGCCAGGTCCTCCGCGTCACCGCCGCCGGCGACCGCGTCCGGATCCGGCTGTCGAACGCGTACGGGACCTCCCCGCTCCACATCACCGGGGTCGCCATCGCCCGTACGGACACCGGCGCGGCCGTCCGGTCCGGGACCCTGCGCCACCTCACCTTCGGAGGGCGGCGGTCGGTGGCCGTCCCGGCGCACGGGCAGACCGAGAGCGACGCCGCCGAGCTCGCCCTGGAGCGCCTGGACCGGCTGACCGTCACGCTGTACCTCGCCGGCACCACCGGCCCGGCCACCTTCCACGCCCAGGGCTTCACCGACACCTACCGCGCCGAGGGCGACCACCGCGACGACGTCACCGGTACGCCGTTCACCGGGACGACCCAGTCCTGGTACTACCTGACCGGGGTGGACGTGAGCGGCCCCCGGGCCCCTCAGCCGGGTGCCGTGCTGTTCGGCGACTCCCTCACCGACGGCTTCGGCTCCACCCCCAACGCCGACCGCCGCTGGTCCGACGCCCTCGCCGAGCGCACGGACCGCCCCGTACTGAACGCCGGCATCGGCGGCAACCTGCTGCTCAACGACTCGGCCTGGTACGGGGAGCGGTCCTCCGCCCGCTTCCACCGCGACGCCCTCGACCTGCCCGGCGCCGGAACGGTCGTCCTCCTCCAGGGGCTCAACGACATCGGCTTCAGCGAGGCCCGGGACCAGCCCACGTACAAGCCCGCCCCGGCCGTGTCGGCCGCCGAACTGATCGACGGCTACCGCACCCTGATACGCGCCGCACGCGCGCGTGGCGTACGGATCGTGGGCGCGACCATCCTGCCCTTCAAGGGCACCACCCACTGGAGCGACCGGGCCGCCAAGGTCAGCGGCGAGGTCAACGACTGGATGCGCGAGTCCGGCGAGTTCGACGCCGTCATCGACTTCCACCGGCTCATGGCCGACCCCGCCGACCCCGACCGCCTCAACCCCGCGTACGCGTACGAGGACGGCCTCCACCCCAACGACGCGGGATACCGCGTCATGGCGGAGGCCGTCGTACCCCTGCTTTAAAGGGGCCAGTACGAGCGCGTCCACGACCGCGGGCCCGGCTGCGGGCGGCGCGTATGGGCGATCCTCGCCGGGTCGGACCAGCCCTCGGGGACGCGCTCCGCGCCGCCGGAGGCCGCCGAGGCGGTCGCGGCGGCGCGCGCCTGGACCACCGCCAGGGCGGCGGCCAGCTCCTCCGGGGTCGGGTTGCCCCGCAGAACCTTGATCATGGGGGCTCCTTAGAGGGGGATGTTGCCGTGCTTCTTCGGGGGCAGGTTTTCCCGCTTCGTACGCAGCTGACGCAGGCCCTTGACGATCTGCGTCCGCGTCTCCGACGGCATGACGACCGCGTCGATGTAACCGCGCTCGGCCGCCGTGTACGGGTTGAGCAGGGCGTCCTCGTACTCCTGGATCAGCCGCGCCCGCGTCGCCTCGACGTCGTCGGCCTCCGCGATGGTGCGCCGGTGCAGGATGTTCACCGCGCCCTGCGCGCCCATCACCGCGATCTGCGCGGTCGGCCACGCCAGGTTCAGGTCGGCGCCCAGGTGCTTGGAGCCCATGACGTCGTACGCGCCGCCGAACGCCTTGCGCGTGATCACCGTGATCAGCGGGACGGTCGCCTCGGCGTACGCGTAGATCAGCTTGGCGCCGCGCCGGATGATGCCCTCGTGCTCCTGGCCGACGCCCGGCAGGAACCCCGGCACGTCGACGAAGGTCAGCACCGGGATGTTGAACGCGTCGCAGGTACGGACGAACCGGGCGGCCTTCTCGGAGGCGTTGATGTCCAGGCAGCCCGCGAACTGCATCGGCTGGTTGGCGACGATGCCGACCGGGTAGCCCTCCACCCGCCCGAACCCCGTGACGATGTTCGGCGCGAACAGCGCCTGCGTCTCCAGGAATTCACCGTCGTCCAGCACATGCTCGATGACGGTGTGCATGTCGTACGGCTGGTTCGCCGAGTCCGGGATGAGGACGTCCAGCTCGCGGTCCTCGTCGCTCGGCTCCAGATCCGCCTCCTCCGGGAAGGCGGGCGCCTCGGAGAGGTTGTTCGACGGCAGGTACGACAGGAGGGACTTGACGTACTCGATGGCGTCCTTCTCGTCCCCCGCCATGTGGTGCGCCACACCGGAGGCGGTGTTGTGCGTCCGGGCACCGCCCAGCTCCTCGAAGCCCACGTCCTCGCCCGTCACCGTCTTGATGACGTCGGGGCCCGTGATGAACATGTGCGAGGTCTGGTCGACCATCACCGTGAAGTCGGTGATGGCCGGGGAGTACACGGCCCCGCCCGCACACGGGCCGACGACCAGGCTGATCTGCGGAATCACTCCCGAGGCATGGGTGTTGCGGCGGAAGATCTCGCCGTACATGCCGAGGGCCATGACGCCCTCCTGGATACGGGCGCCACCGGAGTCGTTGATGCCGATGACCGGGCAGCCGGTCTTCAGGGCGAAGTCCATCACCTTGATGATCTTCTGCCCGAAGACCTCGCCCAACGCGCCGCCGAACACCGTGAAGTCCTGCGAGAACACCGCCACCGGGCGGCCGTCGACCGTTCCGTACCCGGTGACGACACCGTCTCCGTAGGGGCGGTTCTTCTCCAGGCCGAAGCTGGTGGAGCGGTGCCGGGCGAACTCGTCCAGCTCGACGAAGGAACCCTCGTCCAGCAGGAGGGCGATGCGCTCCCGGGCCGTCAACTTGCCCTTGGCGTGCTGCTTCTCGACGGCGCGCTCGGAGCCCGCGTGCGTCGCCTCGTCGATACGGCGCTGCAGATCCGCGAGTTTGCCCGCGGTCGTATGGATGTCGATCTTCTGGGGCTCTTGGGGCTTGACCGGCTCGGACATCGGGATGCGGCTCCCTGCATGGTCACGGGATCGTTGGCTACTGACCCGTAGCGTATCGGCGGGCATGGCCTTCGGCAGTGCGGTGTTTACCACACCTACGCTGGCTTGCATGACGCCCTCACTTGGTCCAGGGAGCCCCTGGTCCGACCTCGAACGACCGCCCCTGAACGCCGCCTCCCTGCGCCGCGCCCTCCTCCGGCCCGGCGGCCGGTGGACCTCCCTCGACATCGTGCCCGCCACCGGCTCCACCAACTCCGACCTGGCCGCCCGCGCCGCCGGCCTCCCCGAGGGCGCGATCCTCCTCGCCGAGGAGCAGACGGCCGGGCGCGGCCGTCTGGACCGCACCTGGTCCGCGCCCGCCCGCTCCGGCCTGTTCTTCTCCGTCCTGCTCAAGCCGGACGTCCCCGTCGCCCGCCTCGCCTGGCTGCCGCTGCTCACCGGAGTCGCCGCCGCCACCGGGCTGACCCGTGCCGCCGGTGTCGACATGGCGCTGAAGTGGCCCAACGACCTGATGGTGAGGGTCGAAGGCGAAGAGAGGAAGACCGGCGGCATCCTCGCCGAGCGGGCCGGCGACGACGGCATCGTCGTCGGACTCGGCCTCAACGTCACCCTCCGTAAGGAGGAGCTGCCCGTCCCCACGGCCGGCTCCCTCCTCCTCGCGAACGCGATCTCCACCGACCGCGACACGCTGCTGCGCGCCGTCCTCCGCTCGCTGGAGCAGTGGTACGGCCGGTGGACGGCGGCCGGCGGCGACCCGGTGGCGTGCGGACTGGCGGAGGCGTACGCGGCGGGCTGCGCCACCCTCGGCCGTACCGTCCGCGCCGAGCTGCCCGGCGACCGCACCCTCACGGGCGAGGCGGTCGCCATCGACGGCGACGGGCGGCTGGTGGTGGCGCCGCCCGGCGGAGAGCGGGAGGCCGTGGGAGCGGGCGACATCGTGCATCTGCGCCCGGTGGACTAACGCGCTGGGCCGCCCGGACGTGAGCCAGGGCACACCTGCCGTATCGTTGACGACGATCCAGCTACAGATCGGCAGGACAGTGCGCAGGGAACGGGCAGGAGGCGGCCGGTGACCGTCGACGACGCGAACTCGGGCGGGTCCGGGTCCGGGCCGAGGGGGGCGGGGCCCAGCGGAACGCCCGGCGGGGCGGAGTACCCCACCCCCCACCATGTCGTCGACCACACGGCGGAGCCCACCGACGACCCCCTGGCCATCCGCCTGGAGCAGCTGATCCTCGGCGCCGAGCGCCGCTACACCCCCTTCCAGGCGGCCCGCACCGCCGGTGTCTCCATGGACCTGGCCTCCCGGTTCTGGCGCGCCATGGGCTTCGCCGACATCGGCCAGGCCAAGGCGCTGACGGAGGCGGACGTGCTGGCGCTGCGGCGGCTGGCCGGTCTGGTGGAGGCGGGGCTGCTGAGCGAGCCGATGGCGGTGCAGGTGGCCCGGTCCACCGGCCAGACCACCGCCCGGCTGGCCGAATGGCAGATCGACTCGTTCCTGGAGGGCCTCACTGAGCCGCCCGAGCCCGGCATGACGCGTACTGAAGTGACGTATCCCCTGGTGGAGCTGTTGCTGCCGGAGCTCCAGGAATTCCTGGTGTACGTGTGGCGGCGGCAGCTCGCGGCGGCGACCGGGCGGGTCGTGCAGGCCGCCGACGACGAGGAGATGGTGGACCGGCGCCTCGCGGTCGGCTTCGCGGACCTCGTCGGCTTCACCCGGCTGACCCGGCGCCTGGAGGAGGAGGAGCTGGGCGAGCTGGTCGAGGCGTTCGAGACCACCTCGGCCGACCTGGTCGCCGCGCACGGCGGGCGGCTGATCAAGACGCTCGGTGACGAGGTGCTGTACGCGGCCGACGACGCCGGTACGGCCGCCGAGATCGCGCTGCGGCTCATCGAGACGCTCGGCCACGACGAGACGATGCCCGCGCTGCGCGTCGGCATCGCCTTCGGCACGGTCACGACCCGGATGGGCGACGTCTTCGGTACGACGGTGAACCTGGCGAGCCGGCTCACCTCGATAGCGCCCAAGGACGCGGTCCTGGTCGACGGGGCGCTCGCGGAGGAGCTGTCGCGCACGGGCGAGGCACCGGTGTCGGAGGCGCAGGTCGCGGAGGAGGTGGCGCGCGCGGAGAAGGAGGGCGAGGCGCCGCCCTCGTACCGCTTCGCGCTCCAGCCGATGTGGCAGCGGCCGGTGCGAGGCCTCGGGGTGATCGAGCCCTGGCTGCTGACGCGGCGGGAGCCTAAGATCCCCGGGTAGCGGTCGCTAACGCTCGTTAACCGGGAGGGTTTCGCCTTATGTCCGAGCAGCGCTTCGGAGAATTCGTCGCCGTACGCCGTCATGAGCACGTGGCGGAACTGGTCCTCGACCGGCCCAAGGCCATGAACGCCGTCTCCACGGAGATGGCCCGCTGCATCGGCGCCGCGTGCGAGGCGCTCGGCGCGGATCCGTCGGTACGGGTGACCGTGCTGACCTCCTCCAACGAGCGGGCGTTCTGCGTGGGCGCCGACCTCAAGGAGCGCAACGCGCTCAGCGACGCCGAGCTGGTGCGCCAGCGCCCGGTCGCGCGCGGCGCGTACACCGGCGTGCTGGAGCTGCCGATGCCGACGGTCGCCGCCGTGCACGGCTTCGCGCTGGGCGGCGGGTTCGAGCTGGCGCTCGCCTGCGACCTGATCGTGGCCGACGCGACGGCGGTCGTCGGGCTGCCCGAGGTGTCGGTGGGCGTGATTCCGGGCGGTGGCGGGACGCAGCTGCTGCCACGCCGGGTGGGGGCCGCCCGGGCAGCGGAGCTGGTGTTCACGGCGCGGCGCGTGGCGGCGGCGGAGGCGGTGTCGCTGGGGCTGGTGGACCAGCTGGTGGACGACGCCCGTGAGGGCGCCCTGCAGCTGGCCACCCGGATCGCCGGCAACTCGCCGGTCGGGCTGCGGGCCGCCAAGCGCGCCATGCGGCTGGGGCACGGGCTGGACCTGCGGGCGGGCCTGGAGGTCGAGGACGCGGCATGGCGGTCGGTGGCCTTCTCGGGCGACCGGGCGGAGGGCGTGGCGGCGTTCAACGAGAAGCGGAAGCCCGAGTGGCCCGGGGAGTGAAAGGTCTGGGAGTGAAAAGTCGGGCATCCTCCCTAAGCTTGAGGAATGGGTGAGGATGTCCGGCTACGCGCTGTAGTGGCGCTCGCGCAGGCCATGGCGTCGGCGCACACTCCGCGCGAGACCTGGCGGGCGGCCGCGCTGGGCGCGCGCGACGCGCTCCGCGGGACGTTCGCCGCGCTCTCGATGTGGGAGCGGGACCTCGGCCGGCTCAAGGTGCTCGTCAACGCGGGCGAGCGGGCGCCGGACGAGGAGGAGTTCCCGGACTCCGAGACGTACCCGGTGCACCAGTTCTCCGAGATCACCGAGTTCCTGCACGAGCGGTGGGCGGGCGGCGGGGAGCCGAACGCCTGGGTGGAGACGGCGCACGGGCCGGAGGCGGGGGAGCCCGGTTACTGCCACCAGAGGGTGGCCGCCCTGCGGCGGCGCGGGCGCGGCTGCTGTGTCGTCGCGCCGATAGTGATGCACGGGCGGGCGTGGGGCGAGCTGTACGTGGCCCGGCCGGCCGGGGCGCCGGTCTTCGACCGCGGCGACGCGGACTTCGCGACCGTGCTCGCGTCGGTCGTCGCGGCCGGGATCGCCCAGACCGAGCGCCTGGAGGAGGTCCGCAGGCTCGCCTTCACCGACCCGCTGACCGGGCTCGCCAACCGGCGGGCGGTGGACATGCGGCTGGACGAGGCGGTCGAGCGCTTCCTGGCGGACGGGACGGTGGTGTCGCTGGTGGTCTGCGACCTGAACGGCCTCAAGCGCGTCAACGACACGCACGGGCACGCGGCGGGGGACCGGCTGCTGGAGCGGTTCGGCTCGGTGCTGTCGTACTGCGGGGCGATGCTGCCGGGCGCGCTGGCGGCGCGGCTGGGCGGTGACGAGTTCTGCCTGGTGTCGGTGGGACCGGAGGCGGACGAGGTGGTGCGGGCGGCGGACGAGCTGTGCGTACGGGCCGGTGAGCTGGAGCTGGGCGAGGGCGTGGCGTGCGGGGTGGCGTCGACCGGTGACCCGATCGGACCGGTGCAGTCGGCACGGCGGCTGTTCCGGCTGGCGGACGCGGCGCAGTACCGGGCCAAGGCGGCGCGGTCGCTCAAGCCGGTGGTGGCGGGACGGGACGGCACGGTCATCGCCTTGGCGGACCACCCCCCGGCGGCCGCCCGCGACCGCCGCACCTTCCGCGACGCCCCGGCGGAGCCGGGGGTGGTTGGGGTGCCGAGGGCGCCTGGGGCTTCTGCGGTGCCTGGGGGTTCTGTGGCCCCTGCGGCGCCGCCCGCCCCGCCGGAGCCGGCCGTCGGCACGGAGCCGGGCGCCGAGCCGGACCGGCCCGGCCCGTAGAGCGCGGTCCGGCGCGGAACCGTCCGCCGCCGGTGCCTCCCTGCTGTGGGCGGTAGCCCGGCGGGCGTACTTCGGCCCGGGTGTGGATGCTGAACCGGGACGCGTGGCCGCCCTGACAAGAGGACGTCCATGGGATGTTTAGGGCGGTGAGGTCTCCTGGGTCACAGACCATGCGATCACAAGAGGGGGACTTGTGCTCCATATCCGTTTCAGCGATCTCGATCTGGGGCGCGTCCGGCTCGCGGATGAGCCGGACGTCATGTGGGAAATCGTGCTGAGTCTCCATCAACTCCTCAGCCCCGACCCGTTTTTCGCGCCCTGGAGCCGCCTCGCCCGCAAAAAGTTGACCCATGCGGGCATGGGCCGGGATGTGCACCTGCTGTCGGCGCTCGTCCCGATCAGCTCCTACTTCCCCGACTTCCTGACGCCCCCGGGCCACGTCACCTCCCTGGAAGGCGGAGTCGACCAGGTGCTGTCCACCGGCAAGGGGCAGCTGCGCGCGGAGATCAGCCGGCTCGCGGAGTCCCGCCCTCGGTCGCCGGTCTGGTTCAGCGATGTCACGGCCGGGCGTCTCGAGGCCCTGCGTCGGCTCGGCCTCGCGTTACGCGGCTACCACGCCCACGTCCTGGCGCCGTATGCCCCCGTCGGCGCGGCGCTCGTCGCGCGCGACGCGAACCGCCATGCGCGGCGGTTCATCGCGCAGGGCAGCGAGGAACTGCTAGGCAGCCTCGGGCCCCAGATGCAGTGGCGGCCCCCGGTGCTGGAGGTGGACTATCCGGTCGCGCAGAGCCTCGACCTGAATGGGCGCGGACTGTTGCTGATCCCCAGCTTCTTCTGCCACAACCATCCGATCGCCCTCGCCGATCCAGAGCTGCCGCCGACCCTGGTGTTTCCGGTGGCGCGGCAGCCGTTGTGGATCCCGAAGCCGGAAGATTCCAGCTCGGGCAGCTTCGGCGAGGCCGGTCTCAACGGTCTCGACGAGCTGATCGGGCCGACCCGCGCCGCCGCCCTGCGCTTCCTCGACAGCGCGCACAGCACGACCGAGCTCGCCGTGCGCCTGTGCACCTCTGTCTCCACGGCCAGCCGTCACGCCACCGCGCTACGCCGGGCCGGCCTGGTGGTCAGCGAGCGGCTCGGTGGTTCCGTCCGGCACACGCGTACGGCGCTGGGGACGGGTCTGGTTCACGGCGTCTGAGCCTGGACAGGGGCTGGGCGGGAGCCCTTTGCATCAGAACGCAAAGGGTTCGACCGCCTCAGCGTGATCCGTAGCGTCAGTCATGTCGGTTCCAGCTCAGGAACCGACGGACCTGGAAAGGATCGTGAGACCAAGTGGCAGTGCTCTCCCTTTCGTCCCTGCGGAAGTCCGTGGCGGCAGCCGGCCTGACGGCACTGGTCGCGGTGGCGCCGGTGCTCGTCGCGACCGACGCGCAGGCGCTGGGCAACAACCGTACCGTGAACCGCAGTTGTGGCAGCAACTATGTGTCCAGCGGCTTCACCGGAAGCTACAGCTGGGCGCAGACCACGAAGTCATCGGGCGACTGCGCCGGCCGACTGAGCGCGGCCCTGATACGCAGTGACGGCTACCAGACCACCCGCAAGTACGGCAGCAGCAGCTCCGCCTACACCAGTTACACCTCCAGCAGCCAGGCCCGCAACGGCCTGCACTGGGGCTGTGACTCCTGCAACGTCACCTACTCCTGACCCATGCGCAGGGCGATGCTCGTCGTCGCGCTGCTCCTGGCCACCGTCTCAGGCTGCGCTCAGGCCGGCCTGGACGGTGGCCGGGAGGCCGGCGACATACCGCTTCCCGGGCAGGACTGGGCGCTCAAGGACGGCCGGGTCAGCGCGGCCGAATACCGCACGGCCATGGGCCGGTTCGTCTCCTGCGTCAGGGACGCCGGGTACCCAGTCAGCGAGCCCATCCTCAGCCCGGCCGACAATCTGACACTGATCTACGACATCACGCCACGTGGCGAACCGAAGACGTACAACAACGCCGTACAGAGCTGCAATCTCTCCCATCTGTCGATGGTCGAGCCGACGTTCGTCGAGGGCCGGGCGCAGGTCATGGACGCGCCCTTGCGGGCGGCGGTCGGCGACTGCCTGAGCCGGAGGGGTGTCGTGCTGACGGGGAAGGAGCGGAGCCTGAAGGCCTTCGCTCGTTCGGCGAGGGACGAGACACGGGTGGTCGACTGTGTGACGGGGCAATGGGCCCGGGTCTATCCCACACTTCCAGCGGAGGTACCGCTCCGCTTCTGACCCTGGCCTTGGGCGGCGCCTCCCCCGTTGCGGGCCGTCGTCCCGCTGGGGCGATGGGGCCTTACAGCGACCACCCGGGGCGGTGCGCGTTCCCGGTTCCCCCCGGGGCGGTGCCGTCCCCGCCCGCCCCCGCCGGTGGCCCCGGTGCGGGTCGGTGGCCTGCCGGGGGGTGGGGGGCGTGGCCCCTCCGGGCTCACCTCTCCCTCAGAGGGGGCACCCCCACGAGGCCGGCGGCCTTGGGCGCGACGGTTGGGAGCCGTTACCGAGCCTCCCCCAAGCTCTGCGGGGGCGACCCTGTACGGACCCACCCCGGGCGGTGGCCATCCGTGGGACGGGGGTACGGGCTCCGGCTATGGGCATCTGCCGGCCGGTGGGAGACGGGGGCCCGGCCCGTTGGGGGTTGGGGGTACGGTCCCGGGGAGGTCGTAAGGGGTGCCGGGGAAGCGGGGTAGTGACACGTTGGGATTCAGTCCGTACGCTGCTGAATATGGATATGCACACAGTCGTGGTGGGGACGTCCGGCGCCACCGCCCAGGACGTCATCGCCGTGGCCCGCGGCAACGCCCGTGTCGAGCTCTCCCCGGAGGCGCTCACCGCGCTCGCCAAGGCCCGCGAGATCGTCGACGCCCTCGCCGCCAAGCCCGAGCCCGTCTACGGCGTCTCGACCGGCTTCGGCGCGCTTGCCACCCGGCACATCAGCCCCGAGCTCCGCGCCCAGCTGCAGCGCAACATCGTCCGCTCGCACGCCGCCGGCATGGGCGCGCCCGTCGAGCGCGAGGTCGTGCGGGCGCTGATGTTCCTGCGGCTCAAGACCGTCTGCTCCGGGCACACCGGGGTCCGGCCCCAGGTCGCGCAGACCATGGCGGACGTGCTCAACGCGGGCATCACCCCCGTCGTCCACGAGTACGGCTCCCTCGGCTGCTCCGGCGACCTCGCCCCGCTCAGCCACTGCGCGCTCACCCTGATGGGCGAGGGTGACGCCGAAGGCCCCGACGGTCGCGTCCGCCCCGCCGGAGAGCTCCTCGCCGAGCACGGCATCGAGCCCGTCGAGCTCCGCGAGAAGGAGGGCCTCGCCCTCCTCAACGGCACCGACGGCATGCTCGGCATGCTGATCATGGCCCTGGACGACCTCGACAAGCTCTACAAGTCCGCCGACATCACCGCCGCCCTGTCGCTGGAAGCGCTCCTGGGTACGGAGAAGGTCCTCGCGCCCGAGCTGCACGCCATCCGCCCGCACCCCGGCCAGGGCGCCGCCGCCGCGAACATGCTCGCCGTCCTCAAGGGCTCCGGCCTCACCGGCCACTTCCAGCAGGACGAGGCCCCCCGCGTCCAGGACGCCTACTCGGTGCGCTGCGCCCCGCAGGTCGCCGGAGCGGGCCGCGACACCATGGCCCACGCCCGGCTCGTCGCCGAGCGGGAGCTGGCCTCCGCCGTCGACAACCCGGTGGTCCTGCCCGACGGCCGCGTCGAGTCCAACGGCAACTTCCACGGCGCGCCCGTCGCGTACGTCCTGGACTTCCTCGCCATCGCCGCCGCCGACCTCGGCTCCATCGCCGAACGCCGCACCGACCGGCTGCTCGACAAGAACCGCTCCCACGGCCTGCCGCCGTTCCTCGCCGACGACGCGGGTGTCGACTCGGGGCTGATGATCGCCCAGTACACACAGGCCGCCCTGGTGAGCGAGCTGAAGCGGCTCGCCGTCCCGGCCTCCGCCGACTCCATCCCGTCCTCCGCCATGCAGGAGGACCACGTCTCCATGGGCTGGTCCGCCGCCCGCAAGCTGCGCACCGCCGTCGGCAACCTGGGCCGGATCATCGCCGTCGAGCTGTACGCCGCGACCCGCGCCATCGAGCTGCGCGACGGGCTCACCCCGGCGCCCGCCTCCCGCGCCGCCATCGAGGCGCTGCGTGCGGCAGGCGTCCAGGGCCCCGGGCCGGATCGTTTCCTCGCGCCCGACCTGGAGGCCGCCGACGCCTTCGTACGGGAGGGGAAGCTCGTCGAGGCGGTCGAGAAGGTCACCGGCCCGCTGGCCTGACGACGCCTTGCGCCGGGGCGCGCACCGTCACAGGACGGTGTGCGCCCCTCGTCGTACGGCGAAGGCCACCAGCCCTGTCCCCATCGCGAGGAAGGCCGCGCCGCCGATCAGGTACGGGGTGGTGTCCACGCCGCCGGTGTCGGCCAGGACCAGCTGCTCCTGGCCCTTCGCGGCCGTGGACGTTCTCGTTTCGTGCTGCTCCGCGGGTGGCCGCTCAACGGTGGCGTTGGCCGAAGGGACGAACCACAGCGCACCGAGCAGGGTCCCGGCGGCGGTGGCGGTCAGCAGCGGTCGACGTGCGACGGACACAGATTCAGATCCTTTTGCGGAACCGAGAATTGGTGGGTGCGCCGATGCTAATGAACACAGCGGGTCGCTGGAAAGTCATGGGCCCCGGCGGCTTACGCTCCGTCATATGAGCCCTTCTGAGACATCACGGTATGTGCGCCTTCGCGTGGAACTGCTGCTGGAAGTGACGGACAACGACCAACTCACCGGAGCCGCGCTGGAGCGCGTCGAAGCCGACGAATTCATGCCGGACGAGGAGCGTACGCACGCCCGATCCGCGGTACGAGAAGACGAAGCGGAAGCTCTCGCCTACCTCGTCGAGCCGGTCGACCTGCTCGGCCAGGTGCCCGGCGTGGAGCTCGCCCAGGCGTCGTGGAGCAGCGAGCAGGTCGAGTACGACCCCGACGCGGAGATGTGGGACCTGGATGAGGAGGATGATGAGGATCACCTCGACGACGTACGGCCGTAGCGTGTGACCTGTGACACGCTCCGGGTCCCGGACCGCCGCTGTGGCGGGCGCGTCCGGGGCCCATTTCACGCGCATCGGTATACCTCGGGAAGATCGGGAACCAACGGCTCCCCCGGGCGCGTCGATCAGTGGTGTTCCCCACATCCGTACCGGATGGGGAACGGGACGGGTTGTTATGGGTGTTGTTGAGACAGTTGGCAGGGAATCGGCGACGATGGAGAAGCGTGTGATGACGGACAGCAAGCGGCGCAAGGGCCTGGCGGCCGCGTCCGCACTGCTCGGCGGCGTACTGGTGCTCACCGGCTGCACCGGCGGTGAGGACGAGGCCGACGCCTCCGAAAGCTCGAAGACGTCACAGTCCCAGGTCGACGCGGCGGCGGCGAAGGACGCCTCCGAGGCCCGAATAACGATCTCCCCGAAGAACGGCGCGCAGAACGCCGGCATCAACAACGACGCCAAGGTCACTGTCAGCGAGGGCACGCTCACGCAGGTCACGATGACCGCCCCGGACGGCACGACCGTCAAGGGCGAGATCGCCGCCGACGGCACCAGCTGGAAGCCCAGCGAGCAGCTGGAGCGGGCCACCACCTACAAGATCGCCGCCACCGCCAAGGACTCCGAGGGCCGTGAGGCCCACGAGAACTCCTCCTTCACCACCGTCTCCAAGGACAACAGCTTCATCGGGAACTTCACCCCCGAGGACGGCTCCACGGTCGGCGTCGGCATGCCCGTCTCGATCAACTTCAACAAGCCGATCACGGACAAGAAGGCCGTCCAGTCCGGCATCACCGTCTCGTCCACCAGCGGCCAGGAAATCGTCGGCCACTGGTTCAACTCCCAGCGCATCGACTTCCGCCCCGAGAACTACTGGGCCGAGGGCTCCAAGGTCACGCTGAAGCTGAACCTCGACGGCGTCGAGGGCTCCGACGGCGTCTACGGCGTCCAGCAGAAGACCGTCACCTTCACCATCGGCCGCAACCAGGTCTCCACCGTCGACGCCGCCGCCAAGACCATGACGGTCACCCAGGACGGCAAGACGATCAAGACCATCCCGATCTCCGCCGGCGCCCCCGAGAACCCGACCTACAACGGCCAGATGGTCATCTCCGAGAAGTTCAAGGAGACCCGGATGGACGGCTCGACGGTCGGCTTCACCAAGAAGGACGGCAAGGGCGAGTACGACATCAAGGACGTGCCGCACGCCATGCGGCTGTCCACCTCGGGCACCTTCATCCACGGCAACTACTGGGGCTCGGACTCCATCTTCGGCAAGGTCAACACCAGCCACGGCTGCGTGGGCCTCAACGACGCCAAGGGCGCCAACGACCCGAAGCAGCCCGGTGCCTGGTTCTACGACAACTCGATCGTCGGTGACGTGGTCGTCGTCAAGAACTCCAAGGACAAGACCATCGCCCCGGACAACGGCCTCAACGGCTGGAACATGAGCTGGGCGGAGTGGAAGGCCGGCTCGGCCGTCTGAGCCACCACTGAACGAACGGGCGGCGGTCCTCCTCACGGAGGGCCGCCGCCCGTCGTCGTACGCACGCTACGTACGCCGCTGCGCTCAGCGCGCCCCCGCGACCTCGTCGACCCCCCAGTTCGCCAGCAGCCGCAGCGACTCCGCCGACGGCGTGCCCGGCTCCGCCGTGTACGTCACCAGGCTCAGGTCGTGGTCGTCCGGCAGCCGCAGCGTCTCGTACGCCAGCGTCAGTTCGCCCACCAGCGGATGGTGCAGCCGCTTCGCGCCGTGCCCCTTCTCCTGCACCGTGTGCGCCGCCCACAGCTCGCGGAACTCCGAGCTCTTCACGGACAGTTCACCGACCAGCGTCGACAGTTGCGGATCGTCCGGCGAGCAGCCCGCGTACAGCCGCAGCGCGCTCACCACCTCCGTCGCCTTCGCCTCCCAGTCGACGTACAGATCGCGGACGTTCGGGTCGAGGAACAGCTGCCGTGCCATGTTCCGCTCCTGCGGCTGGAGCGCCGCGAAGTCCCCGAACAGCGCCCGCGCCAGCCTGTTCCAGGCCAGGATGTCCAGCCGCCGCCCCAGGACGAACGCCGGCACCCCCTCCATCGCGTCCAGCAGGTGCTGCAGCGCCGGGCGCACCGTCTGCGGCCGGGTCGCCGGCACCCGCCGCTTCTTCTTGTGCGTCGGCCTCGCCAGGTGCGTCAGATGGTCACGCTCGGCGTCCGTCAGACGCAGCGCCCGCGCGATCGCGTCCAGCACCTCGATGGACACGTTGCGGCCGTTGCCCTGCTCCAGGCGCGTGTAGTACGCGACGGAAACGCCGGCCAGCTGCGCCAGCTCCTCCCGCCGCAGCCCCGGTACCCGGCGGTGGCGCCCGAACTCGGGAAGCCCGACGTCCTCCGGCTTCAGCCGGGCCCGCCGGGAGCGGAGGAACTCACTCAGTTCGGCACGCTGATCCATACGTCAAGTATTCCGGGTCGTACGTACCGACAGGCGGCTGATCCTGTCCCTGCCAGTAGTACGCACAGCGGACGTACGAACGACAGAGACCTGGGCGGCCCGCGCCGGCACCGGCAGACTCACTGCCATGACCACGAACGTCTCCGCTTACGCAGCCCCCGCCGCCAACGCCCCGCTGGAGCGCACCACCATCCCGCGCCGGGCGGTCGGCGAGCACGACGTACTGATCGAGATCAGGTACGCGGGCATCTGCCACTCCGACATCCACCAGGCCCGCGACGGCTGGGGCGAGGGCATCTTCCCGATGGTGCCCGGCCACGAGATCGCCGGAATCGTCACCGAGGTCGGTGCGGGGGTCACGAAGTACCAGGCCGGCGACCGGGTCGGTGTGGGCTGCTTCGTCGACTCCTGCCGCCGGTGCGACTACTGCCGCCAGGGTCTGGAGCAGTACTGCGTCGAGGGCATGACCGGCACGTACAACGCCCTCGACCGCAGCGGCGAACCCACCTACGGCGGCTACTCCACCCACATCGTCGTCGACGAGAACTACACCGTCCGCATACCCGACGGCCTCGCCCTCGACGTCGCCGCCCCGCTGCTGTGCGCCGGCATCACCCTCTACTCGCCGCTCGTCCACTGGAAGGCCGGCCCCGGCAAGAACGTGGCCATCGTCGGACTCGGCGGCCTCGGCCACATGGGCGTGAAGATCGCCCACGCGCTGGGCGCCGAGGTCACCGTCCTGAGCCAGACCCTGCGCAAGCAGGACGACGGCCTCGCGATGGGCGCCGACCACTTCTACGCGACCAGCGACCCGGAGACCTTCGACAAGCTCGCCGGCACCTTCGACCTGATCGTCTCCACGGTCTCCGCGCCGCTGGACCTCGGTGCCTACCTGGGCCTGCTGAAGACCGACGGCGCCCTGGTGAACGTCGGCGCGCCGGAGGAGCCCGTCTCGCTGAACCTCTTCTCCGTCATCGGCGGCCGCAAGACCCTCGCCGGCTCGATGATCGGCGGGATCGCCGAGACCCAGGAAATGCTGGACTTCTGCGCCGAGCACGGCCTGGGCGCGGAGATCGAACTGATCCGCGCGGATCAGATCAACGAGGCGTACGAGCGCGTGCTGAAGAGCGACGTGCGGTACCGCTTCGTCATCGACACCGCGACGATCTGACGGCGCTGTCGATGACGTCCGGGGTAATCGACCCCGTACGCCCACGCAGGGAGCATGGGGTCGTTCCCACCCACGAGGAGGACCCCATGCCCGCGTACGCCATCGGAAACCTGCGCCCCGCCGCCGCGCTCGACGACGAGGTGTTCACCTACATGGAGCGCATCCAGGCCACCCTCGACCCCTTCGGCGGCCGGTTCCTCGTGCACGGCGCGCCGGCCATGGAGGTCCGCGAGGGCGAGTGGAACACCGCGCTCGTCATCATCGGGTTCCCGTCGCTGGACCACGCGCGCGACTGGTACGACTCCGAGGCCTACCAGCGGCTCGTCCCGCTTCGGACCCGGCACATGAGCGGCGACGTCCTGCTCATCGACGGAGTCGCCCCCGACTACGACGTCACGGCGACGGCCGCGATGCTGCGGGCGGCGCAGACCGCCTGACGGCGGGTCAGGCCTGTGTGGCTTCAGGCGTGCGCGGCCTTGAGGCCTGTGCGGCAGGCCCTTGCGACCTCAGGCCCCGGCGCCCGGTCTAACGGCCCGGCCCGCCCTCAGCTCCAACCGGTCGCCGGCGAACGCGCTGCGGAAGCGGCGGTCGTGCGAGACCACGACGACCGCCCCCTCGTACGCCGCCAGGGCCGCCTCCAGCTCCTCCACCAGGCCGAGCGCCACATGGTTCGTCGGCTCGTCCAGTACGAGGAGGCCGGCCGGACGTGTCACCAGGCGGGCCAGCTCCAGCCGCCGCCGCTGGCCCACCGACAGGGCGGCCACCGGAACCGGCAGGTCCTCCTCCCGGAACAGCCCGAGCGCCAGCAGCTCCTCCGCGTGGTCCTCCGGCGCACCGGGGCGCCCGGCCGCGAACGCCGCCAGCAGCGGGCGGCGCGACGGGCGCGCGGGCAGCTCCTGCGGCAGGTAGCCCACCCGCCCCGGCCGGTGCACGGTGCCCGCGTCGGGGCGCAGGTCCCCGGCGATCACCCGCAGCAGGGTCGTCTTCCCGGCACCGTTCGGGCCGGTCACCAGCAGCCGGCCGCCCGCCCCGACGCGCAGGCCCGCCACCCGCAGCCGGTCGCCGACGACCACACCGTTCAGCTCCACCGCCACGTCCTGGGCGTCCGGCGCGACCAGCCGGGGCGCGAACCGCAACGGTTCCGGCGGCGCGGGGACCGGCTCCCGCCGCAGCCGCTCCAGCCGCTGCCGCGCCGTCCTGACCCGCCCGGACAGCTTCGCCTCGTGCGAGCGCCGGTGCTTGCCGAAGCCCTCGCGCGGGTCCTTGCCCGAAGCGGCCAGCCGCTGTCCGGCAGCCGCGACCAGGGCCTCCGTGTCCGCCACGTCGTCCAGCCACGCCTGGTGGTCCAGCTCCCAGCGGCGGCGGGCGGCGGCCTTCGCCGTCCGGTAACCGGCCCAGCCGTCCCCGTACCGCGTCACCGCCCGCGTGTCCCGGTCGACCTCCAGGAGCGCGGTCGCCACCGCCTCCAGGAACACCCGGTCGTGCGTCACGGCCAGCACCGTGCCCCGGTGCGCCCGCAGCCGCTCCTCCAGCCAGCCGGTCGCCTGCCGGTCGAGATGATTCGTCGGCTCGTCGAGCAGCAGCAGCTCGGCGCCCGACGCCAGCACACAGGCCAGCGCCAGCCGCGACTGCTCGCCACCGGAGAGCGACCCCAGCGGCCGCCCGCGCCCGATGTGCCCGACGCCCAGCCCGTGCAGGGCGGCGTCGACCCGGGCATCCGCCCGGTAACCGCCGCGCTCCTCGTACGCGCTCAACAGCTCGCCGTACGCCGCCAGTTCGGCCTCCGACGCCTCGGCGAGGGCTGCTTCGGCCGCCCGCAGCCGCCGCTCCATCGCCCGCAGCTCGCAGAGCGACGCGTCCACCGCGTCCTGCACGCTCGCCGCCGGGTCCAGGTCCAGGGTCTGCCCGAGATGGGCCACCCCGCCGGGGAAGCGGACGGTCACCTCCCCGCTGCCGGGCGCCTCGGCCCCGGCGAGCATCCGCAACAACGTGGACTTGCCGGAGCCGTTCTCCCCGATGACGCCGATCTTCTCACCGGGGCGGACGGTGAACGTGACCTGATCCAGCACGGAGCGGTCCCCGTACGCCTTGGACACGTCCTTGAGGGTCAATTGAGAGGGGTCGTGGGCGCGATCGCGCATGATTTCTTTCCCTGATGTCCGGGTTCGGAAAGGACGGGGCATGACGGGACGCCTGCGCGTCCGCGCCCGGAATCAGAGAAAGAAGTAGTACGAACCCATGTGCCCGAGTGTAGGGAAGGGCGGGGTGCCGCTCCAGCCGATAAAGCCGGGTCAGTCGTCCGCCGAGGCGACGCCGACCGGGCAGCTCACGCCCGTACCGCCGATGCCGCAGTAGCCGCCCGGGTTCTTGTCGAGGTACTGCTGGTGGTAGGCCTCGGCCGGGTAGAAGGGGCGGTCGTCGGCGGGGAGGATCTCCGTGGTGATCGCCCTGTATCCGGAGCCGGTCAGGACCCGCTGGTAGGCGTCGCGGGAGGACTCGGCGGCCGCCGCCTGGGCGGGGGAGTGGGTGTAGATCGCCGAGCGGTACTGGGTGCCCACGTCGTTGCCCTGGCGGAAGCCCTGAGTGGGGTCGTGGGACTCCCAGAAGAGCTTCAGGAGCGTTTCGTACGAGACGGCCTTCGGGTCGAAGACCACCCGGACCACCTCCGTGTGGCCCGTCATGCCCGAGCAGACCTCCTCGTAGGAGGGGTTTCGCGTGTAGCCGCCCTGGTAGCCGACGAGGGTCGTCCAGACACCGTCGGTCTGCCAGAACTTCCGCTCGGCGCCCCAGAAGCAGCCCAGGGCGAAGTCCGCCACCTCCAGGCCCTCCGGGTAGGGGCCCAGGAGGGGGTTGCCGAGGACGGTGTGGCGGGCGGGAACGGTGAAACCGGGCTCCGGGCGGCCGCGCAGGGCCTGGTCGGGGGTGGGGAGCACGGGGGTGCGGCCGAACAGCATGACTCGGTCTCCTTGTCGCGGCGACGCCGGGGCGGCACCGGAACAACGTTCCGGGCACGGGGGGAATTCCGCGCCGGCCGGCCGGACGGCGTCCGCAGCGCGCGAGCGCGCGGAGCGCGCACGGTTGCGCCAGGTCGGGAGGCGGGCCGGCAGGCCCGGCAGGTCGGTAGGCGGCCCGACCTCGTCGGCGGGCCGGGGCCCGGTCCGCAGGCCTCGCCCTGCGGGCAGGCCCGCAGTCCGCAGGCCCCGCCCTGCGGGGAGGCCCGCAGTGCGCAGGCCTCCCCGTTTCGCGGCCTGAAGACCGGCGGGCAGGTGCTCGTCGTGCGCGGGCCGACGGACCGTAGGTGGGCACCCGTGCGCGGGCCGACGGATGTCGGCACCGCACCCGTACGGGCGGGGCCGGGCCCGGGACCCGTCAGTGCGGCAGCGTCGCCGGGCTGCCGCCGTTGGCCTCGTAGCCCGCGACCGCCAGGGCGCGGTAGACCGCGTACTCCGCCGCCGGGTCCTCGCTGAGCGTCCACGGCAGGGCGCCGATGTGGCCGTCCACGTGGACCAGCTGGTGCATGGCCTCCGACCAGCGTTCCGCCCGTACCAGGAAGTGGATCAGCAGGTGGCGTACGTGCGCCAGCATCGGGTCGTCCGGGCGGGCCGAGTGCACCGCGTACAGCGCGCCCTCCATGGCCTTCGACACCACCTCGGTGCCGTAGAAGTCCTGCACCAGCGCCACCTCCGGCAGGTGCTCGAAGACCGCGAACAGCGGCAGCGCGGCGAGCAGCGACCCCCGCGGGGCGCGCGCGGCGGCCGCCGTCGCGAACCGGTCGGCGTCCGCCCCGGAGCCGTGCCACTTCTCGCACCAGTAGTGGAGGGCCGCCAGGTGCGCGCCCATGTGCTGCGGCGCACGGTCGATGATCTTCGCCCAGACCTGGTCGAACTGCTCGTGGGTGTAGCCCAGGCCCCGCGCCACGGCCAGCTCGACGATGTACGGGACCGGGTCGCCGGGCGACAGCAGCGCGGCCTGCTCGCAGACCGTACGGGCCTCCTCCAGGATGATCCGGAAGTCGTCGCGGTCGGCCGACGACGACCGCCACGCCTGCTGCACCAGGAACTCGGCGTGGACCTGCGCCCCGCCCGGGTCCTTCGGCTTGTCCGCGCGCCACGCCCGCAGCCAGGCGCCGCCCGTACCGGGCTGCTGCGCCAGCTCCAGCGACGCCGCGCCCGCGAACGCCTGCACCCGCTGCCAGCGCACCTCGCCGTCCTTGTCGGTGCCCGCCAGCAGTTGCGACGCGGCCCGCCAGTCCTGCGTGCGCTGCACCACGTCCAGTACGTCCAGGAGGTCCTGGTCCGGTCCGGGCATCCGTACGTCGAGGTCTTCCTGGCGTACGAAGCCGTACGCGCTCGGATCGGCGGCGTCCGGCGAACCGGGCGCGACCAGACGGATACCGCCGCCATCACCCCGGCGGCGCCGCAGCCACGGCGCGAGGACCATGCCGATCATGGCCACCGCGATCAGGAACCAGAGAATCTCCATACGGCCATTGTCCCGGACGCGTCCGGTGCGCGACGCCGCCCGCGACTACCCTCGGGCCTCATGAGCGACGAGCACACGCACCAGAACTTCGAGACCCGCGCCATCCATGCGGGCAACACCGCCGACCCGCTTACCGGCGCGGTCGTCCCGCCCATCTACCAGGTGTCCACCTACAAGCAGGACGGGGTAGGGGGCTTGCGCGGCGGCTACGAGTACAGCCGCAGCGCCAACCCGACGCGCAGCGCGCTGGAGGAGAACCTCGCGGCGCTGGAGGGCGGCCGGCGCGGCCTGGCCTTCGCCTCCGGCCTCGCCGCCGAGGACTGCCTGCTGCGGACGCTGCTGGTGCCCGGCGACCACGTGGTCATCCCGAACGACGCGTACGGCGGCACGTTCCGCCTCTTCGCGAAGGTCGTCGCACGGTGGGGCGTGGAGTGGTCGGTCGCCGACACCTCCGACCCGGCGGCGGTACGGGACGCGATCACCGACCGTACGAAGGCGATCTGGGTCGAGACGCCGTCGAACCCGCTGCTCGGCATCACCGACATCGCTGCCGTCGCGGACGTCGCCCGCACGGCCGGCGTCCGGCTCGTCGTCGACAACACGTTCGCCAGCCCCTACCTGCAGCAGCCGCTCGCGCTCGGCGCGGACGTCGTGGTCCACTCGCTGACCAAGTACATGGGCGGCCACTCCGACGTCGTCGGCGGCGCGCTGGTGACGGCCGACGAGACGCTCGGCGAGGAGCTGGCGTACCACCAGAACGCGATGGGCGCGGTCGCCGGGCCCTTCGACTCGTGGATCGTCCTGCGCGGCATCAAGACGCTGGCCGTACGCATGGACCGGCACAGCGAGAACGCGACGCGGGTCGCCGAGATGCTGACCCGGCACCCGAAGGTGACGAGCGTCCTCTACCCGGGCCTGCCCGAGCATCCGGGGCACGAGGTCGCCGCCAAGCAGATGCGGAGCTTCGGCGGCATGATCTCCTTCCGTGTCCAGGGCGGCGAGGAGGCGGCCGTCGAGGTCTGCAACCGGGCCCGGCTGTTCACGCTGGGCGAGTCCCTGGGCGGCGTCGAGTCGCTCATCGAGCACCCCGGCCGGATGACGCACGCGAGCGTCGCCGGGTCGCTGCTGGAGGTCCCGGCGGATCTGGTGCGGCTGTCGGTCGGCATCGAGAACGCCGACGACCTGCTGGCGGACCTGCGCCAGGCGCTGGGCTGAGACGGGATGTGCGGCGGGGGCACCTGAGCCGGGGTGCCCCCGTCCAGTCAGGCGGGAACCCTCTCGTCCTTCAGGGACCGGCGGACCATGTCGCGCAGTTCCGGTCCGTCCGTGTGGCCGTGGACGGACACCGCGTGCTCGGCGGCGGCCCTGACGACTTCCTCCTCCTCACCGCTGATGGTGAGGGTGCACCCCATGACGCTGGGGGTGTCGCGGCAATCGGCGACTTTCCTTGCCATGGCGACCTCCTACATGAGTGAAGTGCGCCGCTGCATCCAGCGTAGGCCCGCGACTCACCAGCCCTCGAACGGTGGCGTGACCCCCGACGACGGTGGCCGCCACGGCTCCGCGACCGACGCCCACACCGCGAACGCGACCGCCGCCGCCGTCAGCAGCGCCCACAGGACGCGGCGCAGCAGCCGGGCGCGGTGCCGGCTGCGGGTGCCCCGGCTGATCGCGCGGGGCAGCAGGTCCGGCGGGAGCTGGACGCGCGGCGGGGCGGCCAGCATGCGCCGCACCTCGTCCTCCTTGCGGTCGTTCACGCGGGCCGCCTGAGGACGGTGACCGCGCGGGTGCAGGTCGACCGGACCCGCTCCACCGGGAGGCCGAGCAGCGCCGCCGTCTGTTCCTCGGCGACACCCTCGTACAGGCGCAGCACGACGACGAGCCGTTCCAGCGGGGTCAGTCGCGACAGCACCCCGCCGCAGGGGCGGTGGAAGCGCCAGGCCGCGCGGGCGAAGCGGGTGGCCAGCTCGCGACGGGTGAGGTCGTACGGGTCCTCGCCGCGCAGCCGGTCCCAGCGGGCGTACGTGGCCGCCAGCGCGGCGGTCAGCAGCGCCCCCGCGCGCGGGGCGCGGCCCGGCGGCTCGGTCGTCAGGAGCGTGGCGGCGTGCAGCAGCCGGCCCGCGGCGCCCGCGACGAACGCCTCGAAGTCCCGGTCGCGCCGGCGCCGGTGCTGGTGGTGCGTCGTCGCCTGCCGCTCTCGCACGTCCTCATATCAGGCCAGGGTCCCGGCCCGGGTCAAGAGGCCGGAGCCGTCTCCGTCTCGGCCACCCTCTCGGCCACCCTCTCGGCCGCGCTCTCGGCCGAGCTCTCGGCGGGCGGCAGACCGGCCTGCCGGGCGGAGAGCGCGGAGTTGAAGCGGGTGAGCAGGGTGCAGAACGACTCGCGTTCCTCCTCGGTCCAGCCGTCCGTCACCTCGGCCATCAGCCGGCGCCGTGAGGAGCGGACCTCCTCCAGGCGGGCCTGGCCGCGCGGCGACAGCTGGAGCACGACGGCGCGGCCGTCCTCCGGGTGCGAGGTCCGCTTGACCAGGCCGGTGTCCACCAGCGGCGCGACCTGGCGGGTGACGGTGGACGAGTCGATGCCCATCCCCGCCGCCAGGGCCTTCACGCCCATCGGGCCTTCCTGGTCGAGGCGGTTGAGGAGCAGGTAGGCGGCCCGGTCCATCGAGTTGCGGAGCTGGCCGGTGCCGCCCAGCCGGGTCTGCTCGGCCCGCCGGGCGAAGACGGCCACCTGGTGCTGGAGGGCATCGAGGAGACCGTGGTCAAGATCAGTCGTCATGTCCTGGGATGTGGGCATGGCTGGGGCTCTCTCGTGCGGTGGTGGTCGGTTGGTGGGGGACAGAGTACGCGGCCCGGTGCGCCTTGGTACCGGCGCTGCACAAACGTGATGAGCTGCAAGACTTGGCGTCATGAGCTTCGGTACGCCATACCCCTCACACCCCCTCATCCTCGACGACATCCGGGGGGCGCAGAAGATGCTCTCCGGGGTGGCCAGGGTGTCGCCCATGGAGGGCAGCCGGTACCTGTCACGGCTGGTGGGCTCGCCGGTCCACTTCAAGTGCGAGAACCTCCAGCGGACCGGGTCGTTCAAGCTGCGCGGCGCGTACGTGCGGATCTCCGGGCTGCGCCCGGAGGAGCGGGCGGCGGGCGTCGTCGCGGCGTCGGCCGGCAACCACGCGCAGGGCGTCGCGCTCGCCTCGTCGCTGCTGGGCGTGCGCTCCACGGTCTTCATGCCGGTGGGCGCCCCGCTGCCGAAGGTCGCGGCGACGCGGGAGTACGGGGCGGACGTACGGCTGCACGGGCACGTGGTCGACGAGACGCTGGCGGCGGCGCAGGAGTACGCGCACGACACGGGCGCGGTGTTCATCCACCCCTTCGACCACCGGGACATCATCGCGGGGCAGGGCACGGTGGGGCTGGAGATCCTCGAACAGTGCCCGGAGGTGCGGACGATCGTCGTCGGGGTCGGCGGCGGTGGGCTCGCGGCGGGCATCGCGGTGGCGGTCAAGGCGCTGCGGCCGGACGTGAAGGTGATCGGCGTCCAGGCGGAGGCCGCCGCCGCGTACCCGCCGTCGCTGGCGGCGGGCCACCCGCTGGCGATCGACTGCTCGCCCACGATGGCGGACGGCATCCAGGTGGGGCGCCCCGGGGACGTGCCGTTCGGGATCGTGGAGGAGCTGGTCGACGAGGTGCGCACGGTGTCGGAGGACGCCCTGTCGTCGGCGCTGCTGCTGTGCCTGGAGCGGGCCAAGCTGGTCGTCGAACCGGCCGGGGCGAGCCCGGTGGCGGCGCTGCTGAGCGCGCCGGAGACGTTCAAGGGGCCGGTGGTGGCGGTGCTGTCGGGCGGGAACGTGGACCCGCTGCTGATGCAGCGCATCCTCCGCCACGGCATGGCGGCGGCGGGCCGCTACCTGAGCCTCCGGCTCAGGCTCACGGACCGCCCGGGCGCGCTCGCCACGCTGCTGGGCGTCCTGTCGGTCGCCGACGCCAACGTCCTGGACGTCGGGCACGTACGGACCGACCCGCGCCTGGGGCTGACGGAGGTGGAGGTGGAGCTCCACCTGGAGACCAAGGGCCCGGAGCACTGCGAGGAGGTCGCCTCGGCGCTGCGGGAGGCGGGGTACACGGTGATGCCCTGACGGGCGGGGTCCCGCTGTGGGCAGTCGTCCCGCGCGCGACCCGCAGATGCCCACCGGCCGGGGTGGGGCCGTGCAGGGGGGACCCCCATCGCCCCAGCGGGACGACTGCCCACAACGGGGCGGCGGCGGGCGAGCCCGGCGGGACGACTGCCCACAACGGGATGGGGGAGGCACCGCCCAGCGGGCGGAGGCCCTTGTAGGTCGCGATGTATCGCGTTATGGTGGTCACATAATTGCCCGGGCGGGCTCCGTCCGGCGTCCCTACGCTTTGGGTAGCGATTCACCCCATCAACGGGAGAACCCACATGCCAGGCGCAATTCACGCCGAAGGTCTGGTCAAGACCTTTGGCGACGTACGGGCTCTGGACGGAGTGGACCTCGATGTCCCCGAAGGGACCGTCCTGGGGCTGCTCGGCCCCAACGGTGCCGGCAAGACCACCGCCGTACGCGTACTCACCACGTTGCTCAGGCCCGACAGCGGCAAGGCGGTCGTCGCGGGCATAGACGTCCTCAAGCACCCCAATGAAGTCCGCCGGGCCATCGGCCTGTCCGGTCAGTTCGCCGCCGTCGACGAGTACCTCACCGGCCGCGAGAACCTCCACATGGTCGGCCAGCTCTACCAGATGTCGAGCAAGGCCGCGAAGATACGCGCGGGCGAGCTGCTGGAGCGGTTCAACCTCGCCGAGGCCGCCGACCGCCCCGCCAAGACCTACTCCGGTGGCATGCGCCGCCGCCTCGACCTCGCCGCCGCGCTCGTGGTGTCGCCACCCGTGATGTTCATGGACGAGCCGACCACCGGCCTCGACCCGCGCAACCGGCAGCAGCTGTGGGACGTCATCCAGGAACTGGTCGCCGGCGGTACGACCCTGCTGCTGACCACGCAGTACCTGGAGGAGGCCGACCACCTGGCCCACGACATCTGCGTCGTCGACCGCGGCAAGGTCATCGCCCGCGGCACCGCCGACCAGCTCAAGGTCCGTACCGGCGGCGAGCGCGTCGAGGTCGTCGTCCACCAGCCCGACCAGATCGACCCCGCCCGCGCCGTCCTCGCCGGTTTCGGCAAGGGGGAGGTCGCCGTGGAGACGCACACCCGCAAGCTCACGGTCCCGGTCACCGGCGGCGCCAAGCTGCTCGCCGAGGTCATCCGCGAACTCGACACCCGGGGCGTCGAGATCGACGACATCGGCCTGCGCAGGCCCACCCTCGACGACGTGTTCATCTCACTGACCGGCCACGCCGCCGAACTGGCCGACGAGGAGGCCGCGAAGTGAGCGCCATCACCGCCCCCAAACCGCGCGGCGGCATCGCCCAGTCGGTCGCCGACTCCCTCGTCGTCGCCCGGCGGAATCTCATCCGGATGTCCCGGATCCCCGAAATGATCATTTTCGGGCTCATTCAGCCGATCATGTTCGTGGTGCTGTTCAGTTACGTCTTCGGCGGCTCCATGAACATCGGCGGCACCACCGACCCGGACGTCTACCGCAACTTCCTGATGGCCGGCATCTTCGCCCAGACCGTCACCTTCGCCACGGCCGGTGCGGGCGCCGGTATCGCCGACGACATGCACAAGGGCCTCATCGACCGCTTCCGGTCCCTGCCCATGGCCCGCGGCGCGGTCCTCACCGGCCGTACGCTCGCCGACCTCGTACAGACCGCGCTCACCGTCGTGGTCCTCGCGGTCGTCGCCGTGCTCGTCGGCTGGCGCATCCACGAGGGCGTGCCCAAGGCGCTCGGCGCGTTCCTGCTGCTGCTCCTGCTCGGGTACGCCTTCTCCTGGATCGGCGCGCTGATCGGCCTGTCCGTGCGTACGCCCGAGGCGGCCACGTCCGGCGGGCTGATCTGGCTGTTCCCCGTGACGTTCCTGTCCAACGCGTTCGTCGACTCGTCCCGGATGACGCCGTGGCTGCGGCACATCGCCGAGTGGAACCCCTTCAGCGCCACCGTGCAGGCGTGCCGCGAGCTGTTCGGCAACCCGGGCGTCACGAACTCCACGGCCTGGCCCATGGAGCACCCGGTGCTCGCCTCGGTCCTCTGGTCGCTGGTGATCATCGCGGTGTTCCGCACGCTGGCGGTGCGCAAGTACCGTTCGGCGGCGTAATCGGCGGCGTAACACGCACGAAGGGCCGGGCCCAGCGGCCCGGCCCTTCGGTGCTGCTGTCAGCCCGAGTACGGCTTCGCGTCGAGGATCGTCACCGACGCCTTCTTGCCGTTCGGCAGCTCGTACTGCGCGTCCTCGCCGACCTTCTTGCCGTTGACGCCCGAGCCGAGCGGCGACTGCGGGGAGTACGTCTCGATGTCGGAGCTCGCGTACTCGCGCGAGGCGAGCAGGAACGTCAGGGTGTCGTCCTCGTCGCCGTCGAAGGCGATCCTGACCACCATGCCGGGCGCCACGACGCCGCTCTCCGCGGGAGCCTCGCCCACCTTCGCGTGCTCCAGGAGCTGGGTGAGCTGGCGTACGCGCAGCTCCTGCTTGCCCTGCTCCTCCTTGGCCGCGTGGTACCCGCCGTTCTCGCGCAGGTCGCCCTCCTCGCGCGCAGCCGCGATCTTCGCGGCGATCTCGGTTCGCGCGGGACCAGACAGGTACTCCAGCTCGGCCTTGAGCTGGTTGTACGCCTCCTGGGTGAGCCAGGTGACGTTTTCGCTGGTCTGGGTCACAGGTGCTCCTCGTCGGTACTGGGAATACAAAGCATCGCCCTACCCAGAAGGATTGTGCCTTCCTGGATGGGCGAAACCACGAGCCTAACAATTTCGGCGGGGAAGGGGGAGGACGAAAGCCACGGAATTTGTGTCCGCGCAGGTCACGGAGCGGAAGCGGCGCGGATGCGTGGGCGGATGCGTGGCGGGTGCGTTGCGGGTGCGGGCGGCGCGAGGGGTGCGTGGCGCGGGCTACTCCGACGTACAGCCCAGGAGCTCCGCGCTCGTCGCCTTCGCCGTCGTCCGTACGGTGACGACCTCGTCGATCCGGTCGGTCGCCTGGTCGAAGCGGACGTCCTTGTGGCCCACCTCGCTGCCGTCCTCCGCGAGGGCGCGCAGCGTGCAGGAGCCCTTGGCGTCCCTGTCCTTGCGCACCTCCAGGTGCGCCTGGACCCGGTCGTCGGCCGAGACGTCGAACTTGATCAGCTCGGCGCTGATCCTCTGGCCGGCGATGTAGTCGTACCCGAACCAGCCGACCATGGCGAGCAGCGCGACGCCCAGGACCGAGCCGACGATCTTGAGCTTGCGGTCGGCGCGCTCGTCCGCCGAGCGGCCGTAGCGGCCCTCGGGCAGCCCTTCCCGCACCGCGCTCATGATCGTTCCTCTCCTGGGCCGACTTCCCGGACGGCGGAATTTTCCGCCCACCGATTCCGTCACTATAGAAGCCGCCTGAAGTGACCATTCATTGAGGATCGAGTCTTGACTGAGCAGCTGCGACTGATGGCCGTTCACGCCCACCCCGACGACGAGTCGAGCAAGGGCGCGGCGACGATGGCCAAGTATGTGTCCGAGGGGGTGGACGTGCTGGTCGTGACCTGCACCGGGGGCGAGCGCGGTTCCATCCTCAACCCGAAGCTCCAGGGCGACCCGTACATCGAGGAGAACATCCACGAGGTACGCCGCAAGGAGATGGACGAGGCCCGCGAGATCCTCGGCGTCCGGCAGGAGTGGCTGGGCTTCGTCGACTCCGGCCTTCCCGAGGGCGACCCGCTGCCGCCGCTGCCGCAGGGCTGCTTCGCCCTGGAGGACGTCGACAAGGCCGCCGGCCGCCTGGTGAAGTCCATTCGTACCTTCCGCCCGCAGGTCATCACCACATACGACGAGAACGGCGGCTACCCGCACCCCGACCACATCATGACCCACAAGATCACGATGGTGGCCTTCGACGGTGCGGCGGACGCCGAGAAGTACCCGGAGTCGGAGTTCGGCCCGGTCTGGCAGCCGCTGAAGGTCTACTACAACCAGGGCTTCAACCGTCCCCGCACGGTCGCCCTGCACGAGGCGCTGCTGGCCCGGGGCCTGGAGTCGCCGTACGGGGAGTGGCTGGAGCGCTGGAAGGAGTTCGAGCGCGCCGAGCGGACCCTGACCACGCACGTCCCGTGCGCCGACTTCTTCGAGATCCGCGACAAGGCCCTGATCGCCCACGCGACGCAGATCGACCCGGACGGCGGCTGGTTCCGCGTCCCGATGGAGATCCAGAAGGAGGTCTGGCCGACGGAGGACTACGAGCTGGCCAAGTCCGTGGTGGACACCTCCCTCCCCGAGGACGACCTCTTCGCGGGCATCCGCGACAATGCCTGACATGAGCGCACACCAGGCACTGACCCAGCTCGTCCCGCTCGCCGCCAAGGAGCTCGACGAGAACAAGGTGACCCCCGGCGTCCTCGGTTTCATCGTCTTCGCGGTCATGGCCGCGGGCGTATGGCTGCTGATGAAGTCGATGAACCGCCACATGGGCAAGATCGACTTCGAGGAGGCCCCCGACGCCCCGGAAACGGCGGCGACGGGCGCCGAGAGCACGCCGGGCAAGAGCGCCCGGTAGGCCCCAGGCCCGATGTCACGGCTCCATGACCACCGCGTGGTGGTCATGGAGCCGCGCCATGCCCGGATCAGGAGCGGGGCGAGCCCGTTCCGGTCCCCGCCTCCGCCGGGACGCCCATCACCTCCCGCGCGTGCCGGTTCGGGGTCAGGCCCAGGGGCCAGGCCTGCCAGGGCGCTTCCAGGCGGATGCCGCGCTCCAGGACCAGCGACCAGGCCGCCAGGGCGTCCTCCAGGCGCGGGTCACGGGCCGGGTGCCCGGCGTCCGTCAGCTGGGCCAGCTCCTGCTGGGCGACGACCGTGCCGACGTCCACGCCGCCCGGGGAGGCGTACGGAAGCAGGGTGCAGCGCAGGAAACGGGACCAGTCCGCGCCGCGCAGGTCGCCGTACGAGGCGAACAGGGCGGTGGCCTCGTCGCACAGCGCGAGCGCCTGGGGCGCCCTGCTGTTGCCCGCGTCGATGACGGCCAGCTCCAGGCACGTCCACGCCTCGCCGTGCGCCACTCCGATACGGCGGAAGTCCGCGCGGGCGTCCACCAGCAGCTGCCGGGCGAAGCCCGAGTTGCGGAGGTTGCCCGTGCGGGCCGCGCGCTGGTCGCGGGTGGCGCGGCCCGAGTGGTGGCGGGCGCACGCCAGGCCGTACACGTCCCGCATCCGGGAGAACATCGTGCGGGCCCGCTCCAGCTCCCGTACCGCCTCATCCGTCTCGCCCTCGTCCTCCAGCGCCTGGCCCAGGTAGTACAGCGTCCACGCCTCGCCCCGCGCGTCCTCGTTGTCACGGTGCCGGACCACGGCCGTACGCAACTGGCCGGCCGCCGCGCCGGGGTCGCCGTCCACCAGCCGGGCCCGTCCCAGCTGGGTCAGCGCCCACGCCTCCCCGCGCCCGTCGTGCGTGCGCCCGTACAGTTCCAGCGCCGTACGCAGCTCCTCCTCGGCGCGCGGCACGTCCCCCAGCCGCAGCCGGACCTGGCCCAGCTGGAAGTGCGCCCACGCCTCGCCGTGCAGCGACTCGTTCTCCCGGTGCAGCGTCAGCGCCGTGTCCAGCAGGGTCAGCGCCTCCGCGATGTTCGCCCGGTCCCGCTCCACCGCCGCCAGGGCGTGCAGCGTCCACGCCCGGTCCGCCGCCAGCTCCGGCGACGCCTGGAGCTCCAGCGCCTCCCGCAGCCTCGCCGCCGCCTCCGGCAGATTGCCCTGGTGCTGGAGCGTGATGCCCAGCGAGCACAGCGCGAGCGCCGCCCCCGCGTCCTGCTGGGCCTCCTGATACAGCGACACCACCGACGTCAGCGTCGTGCGCGCCGTGTCCAGCTCGCCCAGCTGCCGCGCCGCGATACCGGTCCGCCAGCGCACCGACCGCGCCAGGAGCCCCTGGTCCACTGCCTCGGTCAGCTCCTGGAGCTCACCGAGCCGGTACAGGTCGCCGCGCAGCAGGCAGTAGTCGCACAGTGCGCCCAGCAGGTCCAGCACCGTCTGCCGGCTCACGCCCTCCGCGTTGCGCAGCGCCGCCGTGATGAACGCCGATTCGTCGTCCAGCCAGCGCAGCGCCGCCTCCAGCGAGGTGAACCCGTGCCCGCCGAACCGGGCGCCCTTGCCGGCCCGCGTCGACATCTTGCCGTCCACCATGCGGATCACCGCGTCGGCCAGCTCCGCGTAGTTCCTGATCAGCCGCTCCTGGGCGGCGGCGATGTCGCCCGCGTCCTCCTCGTCGCCCAGCCGCGCCGCCGCGAACGCCCGCACCGCGTCGTGCAGCCGGAACCGGTCGCCCCGCACCGGGTCCAGCAGGCCCGCCCGCGCCAGCTCCCGCAGCCGCTTGTGCGCCTCGTCCTCCCCGGCCGCCAGCAGCGCCCCGGCCGCCGCCGCCCCGAGCGACGCCCGCCCCGCCAGCGCCAGGCGCCGCAGCAGCCGCCGCTGGTCCTCGTCCAGGTCCGTGCCGTACCGCGCCGCCACCGCCCGCTCGACCGGACCACCCGGCTGCCGCTCCAGCAGCCGGGCCACCTCCGCCGTCGACCGGGCGCCGACCGCCGAGCCCGCCACCCGCAGCGCCAGCGGCAGCCCCCCGCACAACTCCCGCACCCGCTCGGCCGCCTCCGCGTCGTACGGCCCCCGCTCCGCGCCCCCGGCCACCTCCCGCAGCAGGTACTCCGCGCCCGCCGCGTCCAGGCCCGCCACCGGCAGGTGGTGCACCCACGCCGGCACGTCGTCGCCCAGCTCCAGCGGCTCGCGCGCCGTCACCAGCACCAGGCTCTCCGACCGCTCCGGTATCAGCGTCCGCACCTGCTCCGCGTCCCCCGCGTCGTCCAGCACCACCACGACCGGCAGCCCCGTCAGGTGCTGGTGGTACAGCTCGGCCAGCCGCCGCACCTGCGCCGGCGCCGACGAGGAGCGGTCGCGCAGCAGCAACTGCTCGCGCGGCGCGCCCAGCCGGTTCAGCAGGTGCAGCAGCGCGTCGCGCGTCGACACCGGCTGCCCGTCAAGGCCGGTGCCCCGCAGGTCCACCAGGCACGCCCCGCGGAACAGGTCCCGCAGCCGGTGCGTGGCCCGCACGGCAAGGGCGGTCCGCCCCGCGCCCGGCTCGCCGTGCAGCACCACCACCGTCGGCCGCGTCTCGGTCGCCGCACGCCCCGACCGCACCCACCGCTCGATCCGCTCCAGCTCCCCGCGCCGCCCCGCGAACGGCTCCCCGGCCTCCGGAAGGTGGCCGAACGACTGCTCCAGCGCCGTGCGCCGGCGGGCGACGGCGCTGCGGTCCACGCCGCGCAGCGCCGGCGCCTTGTCGGCCGGCTTCTGCGGCGCGGCGGCCGCCGCCAGGATCCGCTGCTGGTCCAGGAACGGGCGTATGCCCCGTACCTCCAGCGCCGTCAGCCACTGGAGCCGCAACTGCTCGGGCCCGCCCGGCTGGCCCAGCGCGCCGGCCCGGCGGTGCGCGGCCGGCCAGTGCGCCGCGGTCACCTTCAGCACCGTCGCCGCCGCCCCGGCGACCGCCACCACCGCCCCGGCCCCCAGCGCCGTGCCCGTCGCCGTGCCCAGCGCCAGGTCCGCGCCGATCGCCGCCACCGCCGCGACCGCCGTGACCAGCGTGGGCGTCCCGACGGCCTGCCCGCTGAACCGCTCCGACAGCGACAGCCGGCCCGCCTCCACCGCCTCCAGCGCCGCCGCATACGCCGCGTACTCCTCCGCGGCGCTCGCCGCCAGGGTGTCCAGCGCCGCCCGGCCCCGTGCCAGCAGCACCCCCGCGTCGGCCCGGCCGCCCGAGCGCCGCACCTCCTCCTCCACGGCCCGGGCCAACAGCCGCTCGGCCTCCGCGCGATGGCTCTCCCGCAACTGCGTCATCCGCGTCCCCCTCCGCAAGCGATCACTTTCCGACAAGTGTCCGCCGCAGGGCTGATCGGCGCGAGAGGCTGTGGATAACCCGGGACGCCCCAGACACCCCTGGACACGCGAGGCGCGTGCGGCGATTCCCGGGCCTGCGCCGGACGGGGTGAGCCCGCCGGGCCCTGTTCACCCGCCTCGGCCGGGTGCAGCACCGCCCTGTCTCACGGGCGTGGTCGGCCGGAAGCCGTCCTGTCGTGTTCCGAGCGGTCTTAGCGTCGTGCCGTGACCACTGTTGACAGCACCGCTTACCGGTACCGCAGCGCCGTCCCCGAGGACGCCCAGGCCATCAAGGCCCTGGACGGCTCCTTCACCACCGACACGGTCTTCCAGGTGACCGTCACCGACGACGGGTTCGCCCTGCGGGAGATCGCGGTGGCCCTGCCCCTGACCAAGGTGTTCCCCGAGGACGAGTACGACGGGGACGACGGGGACGAGGGGGACGACGGGGACGACGGGGACGGCACCGACTCGCGTACCTTCGTCGCCCACGGGGCCGCCGGCGACCTGGCCGGGTTCATCGCCGTCTCGTACTCCGGCTGGAACCGCCGGCTGACCATCGATGACATCGAGATCGACCCGGAGCACCGGGGCCGAGGGGTCGGCCGCGCGCTGATGGGGCTCGCGGTGGAGTTCGCCCGCGAGCGGGGTGCCGGGCACCTCTGGCTGGAGGTCACCAACATCAACGCGCCGGCGATCCACGCGTACCGGCGGATGGGCTTCGCCTTCTGCGGGCTGGACACCAGCCTTTACCACGGCACCCCCTCGGAGGGCGAGCAAGCGCTCTACATGAGCATGCCCTGCCCCTGAACGGACAGCAGGCGGTGCACGGACGGGACGGCCCCGTCGCCCGGCGCGACCATGACGGTCAGCAGCCAGGCCGGGTGCCCGTCCGGGACCGCGGCCCGCTCGTACCACTCCAGGCGCGCGTCAAGCAGCCGGCAACCCGCGGACCGGCGGGTGGCGTACCACCTCTGGAAGTGCTCGGACCGCCACACCACGAGTGGGACGGCCCGCTCGCCGCCGGTGCGGCGGGAGCCGCGGCCCACCGCGCGCAGGGCCGCTCCCGCCGCCCTCGGAAGGGTGCGTTCCACCGGCACCCCGAACGCCTCGGCGAAGTGCAGGAGGTACGCCATGCGCTCGGCCTCCGGCGGAGCACCGAGCACCGCCCGGCCCGAGTCGTACCACATCCCCCACTTGATGTTGGAGACCAGCCCGGGGAGCCGGTTCATCTCCCGGGGGATCCAGAACAGGACCACGTCCGAGCGGCCCATCGCCTCCTCCTCCCAGGCGATCTGGTCCGCGTAAGGCGGGTAGGATCCGCCCGCGGCGGGCTCCGGCAGGAAGACCGCGAGTCGCCCCGCGCCGTCCCAGGCGGCGCGTAGGGCCTCGACCGCGGACGGGCGCCAGGACGGCTCCTCGGGGTCGGTGGGCGTGGGTCCGCACAGGTACACGGCCGCGTCCCAGGACTCGGGCTGCTCGTGGCCGACGTACACCACCTCGACCGAGGCGGGGGCTTCAGTGAGGGACTCAGTGGACACGGGATGCTCCGGGGTCGGTCGTGGGGAGGGTGGGGAGGGTGGCGAGGAAGTCCAGCAGGACGCTGTTGAAGGCGTCGGGCCGTTCCAGGAAACCGAGGTGGCCGGTGTCCGCCAGCTGCGTGTAGCGGGCGCCTGGGATCGCCGCGGCCACCTCACGGCTCAGGTGGGCGGGAGCCAGCATGTCGTCGGCGAAGCCCACCACCAGCAGGGGCGTGGTGATCCGCGCGTACGCGGCCAGCCGGTCGGCGGCAGGCGGGCGCGGGCGGTGCACGGCGGCGGAGGTACCGCTGAGCGCGGCGATCTCGAACAGGTCCAGCCATTGCGCGACCGCGTTCTCGTCCGCCAGGGTCCTGGGGGAGAGGTTCTGCACCATCCGTACGAACGCCTCGTACTCCGGCGGCAGTCGGCTGCCGGCTTCGGCGTACGCGGCCTCGGCGCGGGCCAGCGCGTCGCCGACCGCGTCGGGCCGTCCCCGCGTCGCGGCCAGCACCGCGCCGCTCGCCAGGTGCGGATCGGTGAGGAGCAGCTCCTGGATCGCCAGGGCCCCCAGGGAGTGGCCGACCAGCGGGCAGGGCGGCAGCCGCAGCTCGGTGAGGAGTTGCCGTACCGCAGCGGCCACGTGGCCGGGGCGGGAGCCGGCGGTGCCGTGGTCGAAGGTGATCACCTGGTGGCCCGCCGCGGTGAGCGCGGGCACCTGGTGGTGCTCCCAGATCCGGCCGGTGCCTCCCGCGCCGGCGACCAGGACCACCGGCCGCCCGGAGCCGTGGACCGTGTACGCCGTCCCGCCGCTCACCGGCCCATCCTCCGTAGCGCGATCTCCGTCCACGCCGGGCGGCCGGTGTCCAGCCCGCGCAGGGCCACATGGACCCACAGGAAGGACGCGCGGGCCAGGATGTGCGACCGCATGCCGTCGGGCACCTTGCCACCCGCCGCCCGGTAGGCGTCCAGGAGGCGGTCGAGGACCCCCGGGCCGCCGGCGTAGAGCATGTCGACGAAGTCCACCGCTGGATCGCCGATACCGGCGTTCGCCCAGTCCAGCAGCCCCGACAGCGTCGGGGGGCCGGATGGGCGGCGCTCCACCAGGGTGTGACCCGGGTGCACGTCCCCGTGGACGAGCACCAGGCGGTCGGGCCACAGGCGGTCGTCGTCCAGCCACTCCTGCCAGCGCCTGACCCCGGCGGCGGGCAGCTCCAGTTCGGCGCGTGCGCGCGCCAGCTTGTCCGCGATGCCGGAGCGCACGGCCCGGGGGTCGGCCCCGTGCCGTCCCGGCAGCTCCCAGGTGCCGTCCAGCGGCGTGGAATGCACGGCGACCAGGCAGCGGGCGAGCGGCTCCAGGTAGCACTCCGGGCGGGCCAGCGGGTCCATCGACCAGCCGTAGGTGAGGGTGACCGGGTCCTCGCTCCCCGCCGCCTCGCCGGACAGGCGCGGGTAGGCGACCAGGTCCGGGGTGTGCAGCCGCCAGTCGGGCACCGGCACCGGGACCCGGTCGCGTACGGCGCCCAGCACGGCGCCCTCGACGGCCAGTTGGCCGGAGACCTCCGGCCGCCGCGGCTGCCGCAGTATCCAGTGCGTGCCGTCCGCGGCGCGGATGTGGGTGACGCGGAAGTCCCAGCCGCTGTCGTCGCCGCGCGCGGACTCCGGTACGAGCGCCACGCCGAGCCTGCGCGAGGCGTACGCGGCCAGTTCGGCGGCCTCCGCCCCCGGGGGCATGGCGGCGGCGCTCATCGGGCGGCCTCCACGGCGCCCAGGTGGCGGTCGCGGGTCGCGTTCCGGTCCACCTTGCCGGTGTGGGTCCGCTCCAGCGCGTCCACCGGGACGATCATGCTCGGCACCAGGTGCGGGGGTGCCGTCCGCGTCAGCCGGTCGCGGATGCCCGCGGCGACCGCGCCCGGCTCAACGGCCGGCAGCGGCACGAAGAAGGCGGCCAGAGAGGAGTGCCCGGCCCGTTCCACTGCGGCGGCCGCGACCGATGACACCCCCTCGCACCGTCCGATCAGCGCCTCGACGTCGAGCAGGTCCACCCGGAAACCGCGGATCTTGACCTGGTGGTCGCAGCGCCCCCGGAACACCAGGACACCGCCGGCCGCCTCGCCGACCAGGTCCCCCGTGCGGTACGAGCGGACTCCGGCGTGTTCGGTGAACCGGGCCGCCGTCGCCTCGGGGTCGTCGTGGTAGCCGAGGGCCAGGCCGGGCCCGGAGACGTACAACTCACCCATGTCGTCGATCCGCTGGCCCACATGCGGCAGGGGGAGCCCGATGGGCAGGTCCCCGCCGGTCTCCGGCAGCGTGGGGGCGCCCGGCCCGGCGAGCTGAACCGCGTGCGTGACCAGGGCGGTCTCCGTGGAGCCGTAGGTATTGAGCAGCCGGACGTCCTCGGCGCCGCCGAGCCGGCGCCAGCGCTCCAGCATGTCGGCGCGCACCGCCTCCCCGCCGATCACCACGGTGCGCAGGGACGTGGGCAGCCGGGCGCCGTGGTGCAGCAGATCACCCGTCAGACCGTCCCAGAACCCGGTGGGCAGCACCGCGACCGAGATCTGCTGCTCCTCCGCCACCCGCGCGAAGTCCTCCCGCGCCCCGTCGTCGATGACCAGGGTGGCGCCCCCCGTCAGGGTCGGGAGGATCTCCTCCAGGCTCGTGTCACCGCCCGCACCGTGGAAGTGCAGCACGAACTCGCCCTCGCCGACGCCGTACAGGCCGCGCAGCGGCGGCACCACGGCCGCCGGGGCGCGGTGGGGGACCACCACGCCCTTCGGCTCGCCGGTGGAGCCGGAGGTGAACAGCACGTACGCCGGTTCCTCCGGCGGCGGGCCCGGCCACGGCGGCGCGACGGACGCCGCGGACGCCGCGGGGGCGGGTGCCCAGCGTGGCGTGATCACCTTCTCGACGGCCGGCTGCCAGCCGGTTTCCGCGGTCGTCACCGCCTCCCGGCAGCCCACCCGCCGGAGGATCTCCTCCAGCCGGGCCTCGGGGTGGTGGGCCTCCAACGGCACGTACGCCCGTCCCGCCGCGAGCACGCCGAGGATCGCCGCCACGTCACGGGCGGAGTGGTGCACCACGACACCCACGGGCGGCTGGGGCTCCGCCGTGCGCGGCTCCACGGCGGCGGCCACCGACAGCACCCAGGAGGCGAAGGCGCCATAGGTGAGGACGAGACCGTTGTCGACCACGGCCGGCCGCCCCGGATCGTTGCGCGCCGTGTCGAAAAACGGTTCCAGAAACGAGGTTTCGGAGGACTTCATTGTGAATTCCCGTGAGGTGTTGGAATATTGGCGGGTGCGTATTGTTGTGGAACACGATGTGAAAATACCCATGCGGGACGGCGTGTTATTGAGCGCCGACCTCTACCGCCCGGAGACGGCCGGGGCGGTGCCGGTGCTCATCCGGCGGACGCCCTACGGGAAGGCGGGAAGCCCCGGCGGGGCCTCCGTCGACGGCCTGCGGCTGGTCCGCTCCGGATACGCCCTGCTGGTGCAGGACGTCCGCGGCCGGTTCGCCTCCGGCGGCGCCTTCGAGCCCTACTGGAACGAGGCCGCGGACGGCGCGGACACCGTCGCCTGGGCGGTGCGGCAGCCGTGGTGCGACGGCTCGGCCGGTCTGTTCGGCCGGTCGTACGAGGGCATGGCCGCGCTGCTCGCGGCGAGCGAGCGGCCGCCCGGTCTGGGCGCCGTCGCGCCGCACGTGGCGGGTTCGGGGTTCGACGAGGGCTGGACCCGCCAGGGCGGCGCCTTCCAGCTGGGCTTCCTCCTCTACTGGGTGCTGTACGACCTGCTGCTCAGCGGGGCCGGGCTGGCCGGGCCGGAGCTGGCCGAGGTGGCCGGCGCGGTCGACCGGATCGACGCGCTGTACGCGGATCCGGACGCCGCCGGGGACCTCCTGGACCGGCTTGCGCCCTATTACCGGCAATGGCTCGAGCACCCCTCCGGCCACCCGTACTGGAAGCGTGCCGCACCGCGCGAGGCGTATGCGTCGATAAATGTTCCGGTTTTGAATCTGACGGGCTGGTACGACATATTCCTGGCCGGTGCCCTGGAGAATTACCGGGGAATCAGGGAACAGGGCGTGGAGACGCGTCTGGTGGTCGGCCCCTGGTCCCACTGCGTCACCGGAGGCATTTTCCCGCAGCGCCGTTACGGGCTCGCCGCCGATGAGCGGGAGCTCGACGTCACCGGCCTGCACCTGGACCACTTCGACCGTCACCTGCGCGGGCGGCGGACCGGTGCGGCGGCCCCCGAGCCGGTACGGCTCTTCCTCACCGGTGCCGACGAGTGGCGCTCCTTCGCCGACTGGCCGGCGCCCGGCACGGAGGAGTACGTGCTCCACCTGGACGGCCGGCGGCTCACGCCCGGACCCACACCGCGGGCGGCCGGCAGCGACGCGATACGCCACGACCCGGCCGACCCCGTGCCCACCACCGGTGGCGCCACCGCCCTGCCCGGCCAGTTCACCGGCGGCGACTGCGGCCCGCTGGACCAGCGCGAGGTGGAGCAGCGCGGCGACGTCCTGTGCTTCACCGGCGCACCGCTCACCGCCCCGCTGACCGTGGTCGGTGACACCGTCCTGACGGTCTACGTCACTCCCGACGCGGCGGGCGCCGACGTGACGGGCAAGCTCGTCGACGTCTGGCCTAACGGCCGGGCGGAGTTGCTGTGTGACGGCATCCACCGGCTGGAGCCGGCCACGGCGCCGGGGGCGGGCGACCCGCCCGGCCCCGGCCGGCCGGTCGAGGTCACCGTCCGCCTCGGCGCGATCGGCCATGTGTTCCGCACCGGGCACCGGGTCCGCCTGGAGGTCGCGGCCAGCAACGCACCGCGCTTCGACGTCCATCCCCGGGTGGTCGCGCGCCACACCGTCCACCACGGCGGTGACCATCCCTCACGCCTGCTGCTGCCGCTTCTCGCCGGCGGCTGACGCGACGGCCGGGCCGGCGGCGTCCTGATGGAAGACCGACAGGTCGGTCACCTTCTCGATCCGCCGGCCGGCCTCCCAGTGCGCCCGCCGTAGCCGCCGCAGCTGTGCCTTGGTCAGGCGGGTGCTGTGCTGCGGGATCGACCGCACCATTCGCGCCCGCTTGGCCGAGGCCGGGTAGCGGTCCCGGACCCGGTACGGGTCGTTCAGCAGGTGGTGCACGGTCCCCGCGTGGAAGGCGACCTTCAGCAGCGCGTAGTACGCCGCGGCCCCCGCGCCCTTGTCGCGGGCGCAGTGCACCAGCGTCCTGCTCGCCTCGTACAGCCGCCACAGCACCGGCACGGTCGGCGTGGTGAACACTCCCGTCTCCTGGGCGATGCCCTCGCCGACGCCGTAGCGGAAGTAGCTGCGCATGTTCGCGAAGCCGTGCTGGGCGTCGTGGAAGATCCGGGCCTCGGGCAGGTACACCACCGGGATGCCGGCCAACTGGAGCCGGAAGTCGAACTCCCGGTCCTCGCACCAGTGGATGAGCTCGTCGAAGTGGTAGCCGCCGATATGGTCGACGATCGCCCGGTTGTAGATGAGCGGCGGGGACAGGGCACTGACGTAGTCACCCTCGTCGAACTCGCGGACCCGGGCGGTCAGTTTGCTGAGCAGCCCGTCCGACTCGCCGTACACCACCTGCCCCTTGACCACCGGGGCGGTCAGCACCGTGCGGACCATGGCCCGCACCACACCCGGGGCGAAGGTGCAGTCGGAGTCCATGAGCAGCAGGTACTGCCGGTCGGTGGCGGCGGCGCCCGCGTTGTAGGCCGCGCCCAGGTTGCCGACGTCGTCGATCTCGGTGACCGTCAGCGGCCGCGGGTGCTCGGCGATCAGCTTCAGCACCGCGTCGCTGGGGCCGTTGAGCGCCAGCACGATCTCGACGTCCTCGTCGATCGACGCGATGCAGTCGGCGATCCGCAGGTCGTCGCGCAGGGCGATGATCACGGCGGTGCGGGCGATCCCCTCTTCGACCGCGGCCTCGCCCACTGGGTCGGGGGCCATCCCGTTCTCCCTCGTCTCGTCGGTGTGCGTGCCCGTGTGCACGCGGGTGTCCGTGTCGGTGCGCAGCGGTCCGCGCACGGTCGTCGCCGGTGTCGTGGTCATCGCGCCGGAGCCTTGAACCGCAGGGGCAGCGCGCGCAGCGTGCGCTCGGCGATCGCCTCCGCCTCGGCCGGCTCGTCGGCGTACGCGATCACCCCCGCCAGGACGTCGGCCCCGCCGCGGTAGGGCGGCACCACGGTGCCGGGCTCCAGCTCGATGCCCCAGAAGACGTCGTGCACCCCCACCCGGCGGGCGACATCGCGCGGGTCGCCGACCCACTCCACCACCCCGCCGTCCGCCGGCAGGAACCGCTGTACCGCCGCCCTGTCCCGTGTCGCACGCAGCTCGGAGAGCTCCAGCGGCCGGCCCAGCGCCAGCCGCACCACGTTGGGCAGCGGGTCCACCCCGGTGGCCAGCCGCATCACCTCGGTGGCGATGCGCGCACCGGTGAGCCGGCCGGTGATCTCCAACAGCACCACCCGGCCGTCACGGGTACGCAGGATGTCGGTGTTGATCACCGCCGGGTCCAGGCGCAGAGCCCGCGCCCCTCGCCGCACGGTGTCGGTGACCTCGTCGATCTGCTCGGGGGTGAGCCGACTGGGGAGCGTGTCGCCGCCCTCGAAGAAGTAAGGGGCGAACTCCTCCTTGCGCCCGTACTCCCGGTCGGCGAAACCGAACCGGTGCAGCTCGCCGTCGACCATGAAGGCGGCCAGCGTGTGCTCGGTCCCCTCCAGGAACTCCTCGACGACGATCCGGCCGACGGGGCTGAGCCGCAGCGCCTCGGCCGCCGTCTCCCGTACGGTCTCGGGCGACTCCACCTTCATCACGCCCAGCGAACCGGTCTGGTCGCTCGGCTTGAGCACGGCCGGCAGGCCGACCTCGGCGACCGCCCGCAGCGCCTCCGCCACGCTCTCGGCGGTCGCGAACCGGGGGAGGTCCAGGCCCGCCTCGCGCAGGATCGCCAGCCGCCGGTCCTTGAGCGTGCAGTTCAGCGCCGTCTCCAGGGGCAGGCCGGGGCAGCCGAACCGGTGGGCCAGCACGCTGATCACCGGAGGGTTGTCGGCACCGAGCGAGAACACGCCGTCCAAGCGGTCGACGCCGGCCGCTGACAGCTCCGCGAGGACCGCCGTGCTGTCGGCCGGGTCGCAGACCAGCAGCACGTCCGCCGCCGCCCGCGCCCGGTCGGTGGGCGTGTCGGTGACCACCACCAGCTCCCGCTGGGGCGACCGGAGTTCGGCCAGCGAGTGGTCCATCCCCGAACCGAGCCCGCACACCAGGAGTCGCTCAGTCACGGCCGCCTCCCGGCCCCTCGCCCGGCGACCCCGCCGCGGCGGCCGGTCCGTCGGCCGCGGGCGGGCTGTGCAGGCTCAGCACCTGGAACACCTCCGCGTGGCCCGAGCCCGCGGAGACGGCGCCCCGGTAGCGGGCCAGCCCCCGGATGCCCTCGTCCCAGGCGGCGTGGCGCAGCTGCGACACGTACGCGCGCATCGCCTCGACCTTGGTCTCGATCTGGCCGTCGATGTCCTCCGCGTACTGGAACCGGGCCATCGGCGCCCACACCTCGTAGCCGAGCACCAGGTGCGGCGCCGGCATCGGCCGCTCGCCCGCCTCCTGGAAGAACTCCGACTGCGCCATCCAGAGCGCCTCGGTGGTCAGCTGGTGCACCATGCGGTGCTCGACGTCGTCGTCGTTGTCATGGGGCAGGTAGACCACCTGCGGCCGCACCTCCCGCATCACCCGCACCAGGTCCAGGTGCACGCGGCGGGAGAGCGTGAAGTCCCGTGACGGCTCGTCGAAGCGGATGCAGCGGTGCACGCCCAGCGTCTTCGCGGCGGTCTCCGTCTCAGCGGCGAACTCCGCGTCGCCGACCTCGCCGTCCAGGGCGCTGCGCTCGCGCCCGATGACGATGACGACCGTCACCCGGGCGCCGTCCCGCACGTGTTTGGCGATGGAACCGCCGCAGCCGATGACGTCGTCGTCGGGGTGCGGCGCGACGACCAGCACATCGGTGACCCCCGTCACGACCGCACCTCCGGCACCTGCCGGGCCCAGGCCGCCCACTGCCCGCTCAGCTCGACGCCCTCGGCGAAGGGGGTACGCGCGGTGAAGCCGAGCAGGCGCTCGGCCTTGTCGTACCGGGCCCGCGCGGTCGAGCGGTACAGCTCCAGCTCCCAGTCCGGCACCGGATCGCCGGCGCACTGCCCGGCTGGCTCACCCAGGCCCCGCAGGGAGCGGATCGCGTCGAAGAACCGGCCCCAGCCGAGCGCTTCGCCGTTGCCGATGAGGAAGCGCTGACCGGCGGCCGCGTCCTCGCCGACGGCCAGGAGCACCGCGTCCACCAGGTCGTCCACGTACACGGCGTTGCACACGCCGCTGTCCTCGCCCGTCGGGAGCGCGGCGAAGTCGCCTTCGGCGCGCCGCAGCTGCGCGGTGGTCCACTGGCCGCCCCACGGCCCATAGACCACGCCGGGCTGGAGCACGACGGTCTCCAGGTCGGGTCCGTGGGCGTCGAGGACAAGCCGCTCCGCGGCGAGCTTCTGCTGCTCGTACTCGCGGTCGGCCGGATCGGCCGGGCGGGCCGGCGACTCCTCGGTCAGCTCACCGGTGGCGGCGGGGTCGTAGACGTCGATGGTGCTCAGGTGCACCACCCGCCGGACCCCGGCGGCGCGGGCGGCGGCCAGGACGTTGGCGGTGCCCTCGACGGAGGCCGCCCAGCGGTCCGCCTCGTCACCGGCGCTGCCGAAGGCACAGTGCACGACGGTGTCGCACCCCTCGAAGGCGGCCCGCAGACCGTCGGTGCCCAGCAGGTCGGCCTGGCGGAACTCCAGCCGGTCCTGCGGCAGGACGGACAGCCGCGCGGCCCGGCCGAAGCCGCGCACCACCGGCCGGACCTGGGCCCGCGTGCCCAGGGCCAGCCGCTCGACGACGCGGCCGCCGATGAAGCCGCTCGCGCCGGTGACCGCCACCGTGCGGCCGTCGAGCGCTGCGCCGTCGGCGTCGGGCACCGCGCCGCGGGTCGTCCAGGGCTGTGCGGCGTCCTCGCGGGCGCCGCCGTAGCACTCCTGGATCAGTTCGACGACGCGCAGACCGTCCTCGGGGCCGGAGTGCACGGCGGCGGTGCCGCGCACGGCCGCGGCGAAGTTGGCGAGCTGCTCGGTGAACAGCAGCTCCCACTCGCCCTGGGCGGGGGCCACTGCCTCCACGTCGCCCCGGTGCAGTTCCACGCCGTCCGAGGTGACCAGGGTGCACTCGCCGGCCGGGAAATCCGTACCGATGGTCACGGTCGCCTTGGTGCCCGTCACCCGGCAGGAGATGCCGAGGTCGCGCAGCCGGCTGAACTCGCAGTGCACGTCGACGGTGCCGAACCGCAGGTGGGCGCTCGCGTCGGTCTCCACGCCGCCGAGGGAGTTGTCCTCGTAGCGGACGACCTCCACGTCGGGGCCCAGCCACCACAGCAGCGTGTCGAAGACGTGGGAGGCGGTGTCGGTGAGCACCCCGCCGCCCGCGAGCCGCCGGTCGAACATCGACCAGGAGACCGGCTCCCAGGCGTACGGGTGGCCCTCCGCCCAGTCGACGCGCACCACATCGCCCAGATCGCCGCCCTCGACGAGTCGCTTGACCCAGGCGTACGCGGGGAAGAGCCGCCGCGGATGGGCCATCGCGAGCACCGGCGCGGAGGCATCGGCGGCGAGGTCGACCAGGTGCCGGGCGTCCTCGACCGAGGTGGTCATCGGCTTCTCCAGCAGCACGTGCTTGCCGGCGGCGAGCAGCGACTGAACGGTCCGGGCGTGCAGGGTGTGCGGGACGACGACCACGGCGGCGTCGAAGGTGTCCGCGGCCTCGGCCGGGTCGGTGGCGATCACCACCTCGTCGGCACCGGTCCCGCCGAGTTCGCGGTAGAGCTCGAGCGCGGCCCGCGCCTGGCGCGGGTCCCGGTCGACGAGTGCGGTCAGCTGCACGTCGCCCTTCAGCGGTGGCAGGGCGGGCACGTGGCAGCCGCGGGCGGCGGCACCGCACCCGACGATGGCGAGGCGTACGGGAGGCATGGGTTCTCCAGGGGGTCGGAAAGGGGATGGTTCAGGAGGGGGCGGGCACTTTTGACGCGGGGCCGCGCGGCGCGGGTCACGGCGCGTCGGCCGGGTGGTGCACCCAGATGTTGGGTTCGGCGTACGTCCCGTGACCGTCCTCGGCGACTCGCAGCGGCACCAGGCCGCCGGGCAGCGGGTAGTCGCCAGGACCCGGCAGCGGGTGCCCGAGGAACTCCTCCCAGCGGGGAACCGGCTGACGGATCACCAGGGAACGGTGGGCGATTCCCAGCCGCCGGGCGCCGAGCTCCAGGTGCGTGCGCAGCCAAGGGTCGAAGCAGCGGCCGTCGGGGCGGCGCCAGGCGGCGTACTCCTCGATCGGGATCAGCGGATAGCGCGGCTTGCGCGTGGGCCGGACCGGGATGATCACCCCGCGCGGGCTCTGCCCGGCGGCCCTGGCGTGGACCTCGGTCAGCAGCCGCTCGGCGTGGCCGGCCGCCCGGTGCGCGGGATGGACGGACACCGACAGCATGCAGACGGCGTCCGGGTGGTCCGGCGGGCCGTGGTCGACGGCCTCCACCAGGACCTCGTCACTGCCGGAGGGCAGCGACGAGGCGGTGCCGTCCCAGCGCACCGGCAGCCCGTTGGCCGCCGCCACCAGAGTGCCGTCGCCGTCCACGAGGCAGAACTGGTGGGCGGGGTAGCGCTCGTACATCCCGTGCCAGCGCCAGTTGCCGGGGGACTCCCAGCTCATGAACGCGGGCATGTTGGCGCCGATCAGGGCGTCCACCTCGGGCAGCAGCCACGGGTCGCGGGACAGGTCGGTGAGGGTGAGTGCCACCGGTGCGCTCAGCCCAGCAGCCGGGTCTCGGCCGTGGCCCGCATCGGGCGGGAGCGCCGCAGGTCGGCGGTGACGCACACCCGCTTGAGCCAGCGGTCGGTGCCGTCGTAGCGGGCCTGGAACGGCAGGCGGCCGTGCACGGCCCGGTGGTTGTCGATGATGAGCACGTCGCCCTGGTCCGCGACCACCTCCCGCATCCCGGCGTCCACCACCTTGAACAGCGCGTCATAGGCACGACGGGCGTCGGCGTCGTCCTCCGGCACGGAGGTGAAGTACGGGTCCAGACGCATGTACGGGTCCTGCCGCGAGCCGTACAGCAGCGGGCCGAGCGGCCGCTCGTCGATCATCTTCTGGATCGTGGCGAAGCGGGTGGCCTCCTCCTCGGAGGTGATGGTGTTGTTCTTCGGCAGATGCGACTCGTCCGGCGCAATGAAGAAGCGCGGTTCGAAGAGGATGTCGATGTCCTCGTCGGACAGCGAGGACAGGTCCAGCTCGCCGACCGTGGTGGGCACGTGGTCGGGGTTGCGTAGCGCGCCCAGGATCAGGTAGTCGCTGCGGTAAGGGTGGAAGGCGTCCTCGGTGTGCCAGGTCAGCAGCTCCTTGCTGCCCATGCCGAGCTGGTCGTTCTCGTGCTGGCGGATCGGGAAGATGTCGTGCACGAGGTGGCCGTCCTGCTGTGTGGCCCAGCCGAAGGGCTCGCCCAGCAGCGCCGAGTACAGCATCAGCAGCAGTTCCTCGGGGAACTCCGGGCCGGGCCGGCGGCGGCCGCGCCAGTGCTCCGGCGTGGGCCCGATACGTTCCTGGTCGAACTCGTGCCCGCGGACGACCACGTGGCCGTGGCGGTCGCCCAGCTTGAAGTCGCGCAGGAAGTGCTGCACGCCCAGCGGCAGCCGGGCCGCGAGCCGTGGCAGGTCGCGCAGCAGGACGGCGTCGCCGAAGGACGGATAGGTGGCGGCCAGTTCGAGGGTGAGCTGCGCGGTCGCGGCGGCCTCGTCGGGAGTGAGGGTGTAGCTGCGTGTGGACTGGTCGGTGAGGTTCGACATGGCCAACTCTCGCTGAGTGTCGGGGATGGTTACTGCCCGCGGGCGGCTCCGAGCCGGGGTCGCGGGCCCTCGGGTGGTGCTGGGTGACGCGATGGTCCGTGAGGTGCGCGACAGCGGTCGTGCCGCGGCCGGTCAGGACCGGGTGGTCTCGGCGACCGGGAGCGCCCCGGCCAGCAGCCGGGGGGTCGGACACCGGAGCAGGGTGCTCGCCCGCAGCCCGGCCGCCGCGGGGAAGGACTCGCGCAGCCGCGCGAGCAGGCGCATGGCGAGCAGGGACTGCCCGCCGTGCTCGAAGAAGTCGTCGTCGGGGCCGATCGCCGGCGCGTCCAGGACCTCGCGGAAGAGGTCCACGACGGTGGACAGCGGCTCGTCGCGGGGCTCCGGCCTGTCCCTGTCCGGACCGTTGGCCGTGTCCGGGAGCTGCCCCGGAACGCCGGCCCCCGCCGCGCTCGTCCAGTCGCTCAGCCGGCGCTTGTCGATCTTGCCGTGCGGGTTCTTCGGCAGGACCGACACCCGGTACAGCACCCTGGGCACGGCCCAGTCGGGCAGGTGTGCCGCCAGCGGCGCCACCAGCGCGTCCCTCTCCGCCCCTGTCAGGCGGACCACCTCGCCGGGCAGCGGGGCGAGCCGCGGGTCGGCCGGGACGGTGAAGGCCCACAGCGCGGTTCCGGTCCGCGGGTCGGGGAACACCACGGCCTGGTCCACGGCAGGGTTCTCGCACAGGGCGCGCTCGACCCGGGCCGGCTCCAGCCGGTGGCCGCGGACCTTCACCTGGTCGTCCAGCCGGCCGAGGAAGATCAGGTTCCCGTCGGCGTCGATCCGGCCCAGGTCGCCCGTCGTGTACACGCGCGCCCCGGGGGCGGCGGACAGCGGGTCGGGGACGAACCGGCGGGCTGTGGCGGTCTCGTCGCCGAGGAAGCCGCGGGCCAGCAGCGGTCCGCCGATGTGGATCTCGCCGGACTCGCCCTGCGGCACCGGCCGTCCGTCGCGCCGGACGCTGACCTCCACGTCCCGCAGCGGCGTGCCGAGCGGCACCTCCTCGGCGTCGGCCGGGAGCAGGCCGGTGTACATGGTGGAGCTGACGGTGCACTCGGTCAGCCCGTACACGTGGGCCAGCCGGGCCGGTTGGCGGGCCTGCCACTCCCGGTAGGGCCGCGGGTCCATCCGCTCGCCGCCGACCACCACCAGGCGCAGTTCCGCCGGGGTGGTCAGGCCGTGCCCGTCGAGCCAGCGGGCGTACTCCAGCCAGTACTGCGTGGACAGTTCCACCACGGTGGTCCCGGTGCGGGCCATCGTGGTGTGCAACTCCTCCGCGTCCAGGGCCTGGGTGTCGGCCCGGCACACCACGGCCGCGCCGGAGACGAGCGCCGGGAAGACCTCCTCGATCAGTACGTCGAAGCCCAGCGAGCAGACCTGGAGCCAGCGGTCCTCGGCGGCCAGCTCCAGCCGCTCGGCGACCGCGACCGCGAATCGGCGCAGCGAGTCGCGCTCGATGACCGTGCCCTTGGGCTGCCCGGTGGACCCGGAGGTGAACAGCACGTACGCGACGTCGCTGCCGACCGCCGCCCGCGGCGGCCGCGGGAGCGGGAGCGTGGAGCCGCCCGCGTCCGCCGTCCGGCCGCCGGTGTCGGCGGGCCCGGCCGGCACGTACGCCGTCGCCGGTGCGTGGGCGCCGTCGCCGAGCCACACGGCCGCCTGCGTACGGCGCACCAGCGAGTCCCGCGCGGCGGCGGGCAGCCGGTCGTCCAGGACGGTGAACCCGGCCCCGGCCTTCAACGCCGCGACCATGCCCAGCACCGTGCGGCCGGGGTCGGGGAACGCGAGGCCCACCAGCCGCCCGGGGCCCGCGCCCCGCGTGGCCAGGGAACCGGCCCAGGCATCGGTCAGCCGGTCCACCGACCGGTAGGTCATTACCTGATGCGGCGTCACCAGTGCGGCTGCGTCGGGGTGTTCGCGTACGCGGCGGTCCCACAGGTCCAGCACGTCGGGTTCCTCCACGGTGGTCACCGGACGTCCCCGCGGGTGCGCAGGAACTCCGACAGCTCCGCGAGCCCGGCCCGGAAGCCCTCCTCCGGGCCGCCGAAGCCGAGGCGGGCGCCATGCGGCTCGCCGAAGGCCGTACCCGGCACCAGGAGCGTGCGGTGGCGGGAGAGCAGCTCCAGGCAGAACCGTTCCACCGCCGCGGGACCGGCCGCGGCCTCCTCCAGCTCGCGGAAGACGGGCAGCGCGCACACCCCGCCCTCCGGCGGCGTCCAGCGCACCAGGTCCTCGTGCCGGGCCATCCACTCCGTGAGGTGCACCAGGTTGCGCCGCGCCTCGGCCGCCCGCGTGCCGATCAGCACGTCGGCGTGGCGCATCGCCCGCTCGGCGACCAGCTCGACCAGGGGGGACAGGAAGAGCGTGGTCCGGTCGCGCAGGGGGAAGGCGGCGCTGATCAGCTCCGGCGGCGCGATGGCCCAGCCGACCCGCAGCCCCGGCAGGCCGAAGGTCTTCGAGAAGGTGCCGTAGGACACCGTGTCGCCGCGGGTGGCGGCGGGGTCAGGCAGGACGTCCCAGCGGTGCGCGATCTCGCCGGTGGCGGCGTCCCACACCAGGGTCGCGCCGACGGCGGCGGTCCGCTCGGTGAGCGCCTTCAGACCCTGGGGCGAGAGCGTGGCCCCTGAGGGGTTGTGCGGGAAGTTGACGATGACGGCCGTGGTCCCCGGCGTGACCAGGCCTTCCAGCACGTCCTCGTCGATCTCGCCGTCGCGCACGGCCGCGGCCGGCAGCTCGGCGAGTTCGCAGCCCGCCGCCCGCGGGTAGTGGCCCAGCGAGTGGTAGATGCCCTGCTGGACGACGACCCGGTCGCCGGGCCGCAGCATGGTGCCCAGCGTGAGCGCGATGGCCTCGCTGGAGCCGTGGGTGACGAGCACCCGGTCGGCGTCCCCGTCCGCGTACCGGTCGGCGATCGCCTGCCGGATGCCCGCGCCCCCCTGGGAGACGCTGTCGTCCATGACGACTGCGTCCAGGTCCTCGGCCGGGATGCGGCACAGTTCGCGTATCTCGGCGAAGGTGTACGGGTGGACGCCGCTGGAGCTGATGTCGTGGATGCCGGGGCCCAGGTGCCGGCGGTACCACTCCTCCAGCACCGGGGGGTCCTCACGCAGCGGACGCAGGCTGCTCATGGTTGTTCAACTGTCCCTTCTGCCCCTGACGGGTGCTCGGATGGGTGTCCCGCCACCAGCGCTGCCCGGCGAGCGGAAGCGTGTCGATCGGGTCGTAGTAGTGGTACGAGCCGCTGCGTGCCACGGGGTCCGCCGCTTCCAGCGGGGTGAGGTAGCTCTTGCTCCAGTGGGATATGCCGAGCTCGCGGTCGTAGGAGTCGGCCTGCTCCACCCAGCGCTTGCCGGCCATCGGCACGTCGCACACGATGCGGGGCGTGGCGAAACCGGGGAGATAGCCCATGATCTGACGCTGAATCAACTGGGCCTGATGCAGCGGCACCCGCCAGTGCTCGGCGTTGGGGATCATGTCGCACATGTAGAAGTAGTACGGCGTGATCCCCGCGTGGTCGCTGAGCGCGAAGCACAGGTCCAGCAGGTCGTGCGCGCTGTCGTTGACCCCGCGCATCAGCACCCCCTGGTTGCGCACCTCGTGCAGCCCCGCGCCCAGCAGTGCCCAGGCCGCCTCCGCCACCGCGGGCGTGATCTGCTGGGCGGCGTTGGCGTGGGTGTGCAGCGCGATGCGCACCCCGCGGGACCGGGCCGTCCGCGCCACCCGGGCGACGCCCTCCAGCACCGGACCGGACCGCCAGTGCTGGGGCAGGCCGACCAGTGCCTTGCTCGCCAGCCGGATGTCCCGGATCGACTCGATCTCCAGCAGGCCGCCGATGAAGCGCTCCAGGCGCGGCCACGGCATGTTGGCCAGGTCGCCGCCGGAGACCACCACGTCCCGGATGCCGGGGGAGGCGCGCAGGTGCTCCAGGATGCGGTCGGCCCGGTCGGCCGGCTTCAGCTGGAGCTTGTTCTTGGCGACCTGGGGCGTGGAGTTGCCCACCAGGTCCATCCGCGTGCAGTGCCCGCAGTACTGCGGGCACGTCGACAGCAGCTCGGCCAGCACCTTGGTGGGGTAGCGGTGGGTCAGCCCCTCCACCACCCACATGTCCTGCTCGTGCAGTGAGTCCCGGCTGGCCATCGGATGCGAGGGCCACTGCGGGTGCCGGTCGGAGAAGACCGGCAGCATGTAACGGCGTACCGGGTCGTCGTAGAACGCCTTGGTGAGCTCGCCCGGACGGGCCGCGGCCGCCTCCGGCGCCATGGTGTTGATCATCTGGGGCGGCAGCAGCACCGACATGGTGGCGCGGTGCAGCCGGTCCTGCTCCCAGTCCTCGTAGAAACGTTCGTCCAGCAAGTCGCCCATGACCACGCGCAGGCCCTTCGCGTCCTTCACGCAGTGCGCGCGCTGCCACTGGGGGTCGGCCCACTCGGCCGCGGTGACGTCGCGCCACCCGGGCAAGCGCCGCCAGTCCGGCTCCACGAGTGGACGGCTGCGGTACTCGTAGGCGCCTTCCGGTGCTGCTGATTCCGTCCGGCTGCGTGCTGTGTCCACCAACCCGCCACCCAATCCCATCGGTTTCGGCCGTATCGCCTGCCGTCGATCTTGCAGAGCGTGGGAGGTTGTACACGAGGGGTATTTGTACGGGGTGCAACCGCCGACTGCCCCTGTACAACTCGGGGTGGCACAGCGGGAAGCGGAAGCGTCCGGCCGGTGTTGAGGGTCGAGCGGACGGCCGTTCCGACCCGGGCGAGCGGCTCCGGGGCTGGCCGGAATTATCGGTTGATGAGTTGATGTGTATGTCAGTGGCATGTACCAATAGCCGCAGCTCCGGTGCGGAGGCCTCCCTGTCGGGATTCCAGCGGTCTCCGGCTGATCGTGCCGTCGGGGCCGGACACCGCTGACCACGGTTGTACGGCCCGACGGGACCTGCGCGCCTTGTCGAGACAACCGATTTACTAGGGGGAAATGTGCCCAGGCCAGAGCGGTCACTGGACCCTTCCGCAGGACCACTGGAGGCATTCGCCCACGACTTGCGCACGTTACGGAGGCAGGCCGGGAACCCCTCGTACCGCACCATGGCGAAACTGGCGCACTACTCCGTGGCCACGCTCGCCGAGGCCGCCCGGGGACTGCACAAACCCTCCTTGAAGGTGACCCTCGCCTATGTGGCGGCATGCGGCGGAGACCTGGCGTCGTGGTCGCGCCGCTGGCACAGCGTCAGCAGCGAACTGGAAGCACGCGACGCACCCGGACCCGGGCGGCTGGGCGGCCCGGAGCGGGAACCTCCTCGGTCCGGCCGGCGCGGGGCCGGGCCGGGTGGCCCGGAGCGCGGCGCGGACGGGGACGCCGGGTGGGGCGCCGCCCCGGCGGCGGGCCGCGCCCGCGACCAGGCCCGGGATATGGACAACCGTGTCCCGGTCCGCGGTCCCGCCCGGAACCGGGAACCGGACGATGTGGCGGCCCTGCAGCGGGAGCCGGACAACGGACCGGCCCGGAACCGGGAGCCGGACAACGGACCCGCCCGGGACCGGGAGCCGGACCGCGGCCCCGACCGGATGCCCGGTCACGGCTGGGGGCACCCCGGCACCCTCCCGCCCACCGCCTCCGCGAACGGCCCCGCCACGGACGAGCTGACCCTCGACGAACGGGCCGAACTGCGCCGGCTGCGCAGTGAGGTCGAGGAGCTGCGGCGCGCGAACGAGGTGCTGAAGGCGGCGTCCGCGATCTTCGCCGCCGATCTCCGCACAACGTCGAAGGTCGTGTACAACTCGGCGGGCCGACAAGATCGGTTGGCGTGACCGGTGCATCCCGCGCCCACTGGGCCCGGGGTGCACCGGACGATCCCGACCGACCTTTGGGGACTGACCATGCGTGTGCTCGGAGTCAACGGCTGGCCCGGCGCCAGCCACGACGGTGCTGCCTGCCTCGTCGTGGACGGCGAAGTCATCGCCCTGGCGGAGGAGGAACGCTTCACCCGGAACAAGCACGCCTACGGAGAGGCGCCCCTCAACGCCGCCGCCCACTGCCTCGCGGAGGGCGGTCTCACCCTGGACGACATCGACGTCGTCGCCCACGGGTGGGACCTGCCCAAGCTCTTCCGCGACCGGTGCCTGGACTGGTTCGCCGACGACGCCGCCGCGCTGGAACACCTGCTGCCCAAGGCGCTGTTCCCGCGCACCCGCGACCCGCGGCTGACGTTCGTCAACCACCACATCGCCCACGCCGCCAGCGCCTACCACCTCTCCGGGCGGGACCGCGGCGCCATCCTGGTCCTGGACGGCCAGGGCGAGGACGTGAGCACCACCCTCGCCGTCGGTATCGACGGCGAGATCAAGACCTTGCGCAGCTACACGCCCGGCTGGTCACTGGGCTACTTCTACGCCGCGGTCTGCGAGTACGCCGGCCTCGGTTCCGACGCGGCCGGCAAGATGATGGGCCTGGCCTCGTACGGCACCCCCCAGGACCTCACCTTCGGCGGCGCCTTCGGTTTCACGGACGAGGGTTTCACCATCGGCGTCGTCCCGCCGGACCTGCGCTCCACCGGCAGCACCGACGAGGAGACGGCCACCATACGGCACTGGCTTGAGCATCTGGAGAAGGTGCTGCCGGATGCCCCCAACCGCTCGGCCCGCCGCTTCGACCCCCGCGTGGGCCGCTACACCAAGGTCACCGACCGGGACCCGTTCGAGTACCGGGACATCGCGGCGACGGCCCAGGCAGCGCTGGAGCGCGCGGTCATGGCCGTCGTACGCACCCTGCTCCGGGAGAGCGGCGAGACCACCTTGCTGATCGCGGGCGGCGTCGGCTTCAACGCCACCCTCAACGGCAAGCTCATGCGCATGCCCGAGGTCCGAGACCTCTTCGTCCAGCCCCTCGCCGGCGACCAGGGCGTCTCGCTCGGCGCGGCGGTCTGGGTCGCGGCCCAGGAGGGCGACCGGATCCAGCCCATGAAGGGCTCGGTGGCCTGGGGTCCGCAGTGGAGCCCGGACCAGATCCGCCGGGTCCTCGATGCCTCCGGCACCGCCTACACCGAGCCCGCGGACATCGCCGCCGCGACCGCGGACGTCCTGGCCGCCGGCGGAGTGGCCGGCTGGTTCCAGGGCCGGGCCGAGGGCGGCCCCCGCGCCCTCGGCCACCGCAGCATGGTCGCCGTGCCGAACCCGGAGCAGACCCGCGACCGGGTCAACGTCCGCATCAAGGACCGGGAGGCGTGGCGGCCGTTCGCCCCGAGCATGCAGGAGGAGGCGGCCGACGCACTGATCGGCACCACGACCCCGCTGCCTTACATGATCGTCACCACTCCGGTCACCGAGGCCGGCGCCGCCGTCATGCCCGCCGTGGTCCACAGCGACCGCACCACCCGGCCGCAGACGGTCTCCGCGGACGTCGACCCCCTCTACCACCGGCTCATCGGCAAGGTCGGCGAGCACACCGGCACCGCCGTCATACTGAACACCTCCTTCAACGGCCGCGACGAACCAGTCGTCTGCAGCCCGCGCGACGCCCTCGCCACCTTCCACCGGCTGCCGATGGACGCCCTGGCCCTCGGGCCGTTCCTGGTGCGCCGCCCCGACGGCGCCCTGGGCGAGGCCGGCGCATGACCGCCCGGGCCCGCCCGCCCCTCGGTCCCGCCGCGGACGCCGGCGCCCCCGCGGGGGCCGGCGCCGCGGCCCCGGGTGCCGGCCACAACGGCCAGAACGGTGTGGCGGAGGAGAACGCCCACCAGGCCGACTCCACCGGCCCGGCCGACTCCACCGGCCCGGCCGGCCCCACCGCCGAGGAGATCCACGCATGCCTCGACGCCTGGCTCGCCGACACCGTACTCGCGCCTCGGGCCGACCCGTCGGCCCCGCTGCTCGACCTCGGCGTCGACTCCCTCGACCTCATCCGCACCGCCCGCCGCATCGACGCCACCTTTGGCGTCCGCGTACAGCTACCGGAGCTGGCCGCCCCCGAGATGACCACGGCCCGGCTGGCCGCGCTGGTCGCCGAACGCGCCGCCCGCCGCCGTACCGCCGACGCCGCGCCGCCCGGCGCCGGCCATGGTCCGGTCGTACTCACCCCTCCGCAGGAACAGGCCTGGGAGGAGCAGACCGGCGACCGGGGCCACTGGAACCAGGCGCTGCTCCTCACCACCCGGCCAGGCCTCGACGCCGAGCTGTTCGCCGAGGCCGTGCGCCGGCTGGTCGCCGGGCACGCCTCGCTGCGCCTGGCGGTCGAGGCGCCCCCGGCCCGGCGGCCCCGGCAGGTCGTGGCGGCCATTGCCGCCGACGGCCCGCCCGCCAAGGCCCTGGGCCCGGTGCTGGACACGATGGACATCTCCGAACTCGCCGACCCCGAACTGCCGGCCGCGATCGCCCTGCGCTGCGCGGTCGAACAAGAGGCCCTTGACCCGCGGACCGGACGTGTGGCCCGGTTCGTCCGCTTCGACGCGGGCCCGGCCCGCCCGGGGCGGCTGCTGATCGTCATCCACCAGATCGCGTTCGACATGGTCTCGTGGTCCGTCCTCCTGGAAGATCTCGAGGAGCTGTACACGGCGCTGGAAGCCGGCCGGGACGACGCCTGGTGCGCCGAGGGCACCTCGTACCCCGAGTGGGCTCAGGCGCTCGCCGCCCACGCACGCACCCCCGAGACCGAGGCGGAAGCCGAGTGGTGGACCGACGTGGTCAGCACCCCCGCGACCATCCCGCTGGACCACGCGGTCGACGACCCGCGGGCCGTCAACACCGCCCACACCGCCGCGACCCATCGCGAGGAGTTCCCCCGGGAGCTCACCGCCCGCCTCCACACGGCGGCCCGCGCCCACCGTGCCCACCCCGGTGACCTCGTCCTGCACGCCCTGGGCGAGACGCTGGCCGACTGGCTCGACGAGACGGCGGTCCGGGTGGACATCCTGCGGCACGGGCGCGAGGAGGCCGTCGGCGACACCCATCTGGCCCGCACCACCGGTTGGTTCACCACCACCGTGCCCGTCCGCATGGACCTGGCCCCCGGCAGCGCGGCCGAACGGCTCGCCCGGACGGTCGGCCACCTCGCGGCCATGCCCGGCGGCGGAGTGGGGTACGGCGCGCTCAGCCGCCACGGCCGACCGCGCATCGCGGCCGCCCTGCGCGCTGCCCCGCCCAGCGATGTCTCCTTCGACTTCGAGGGCGACGACGCGGACACCCTGCCGCTGCGCACCGTTCTGCCGGACGTGGCACCGGAGCCCGTCGGCGACATCACCGCCCCCCACTGGACGCGGCCTCACCTCATCGAGGTGATCGCCACGACGGACGACGAGGTACTGCGCGTCGAGTGGTGGTACTCCACCGCCCTGCACGACGAGGCGACCGTACGTGACCTCGCCGCCCGCCACCGGGCTGCCCTCACGGCCCTCCTCGACACGGCGGGACCCGACGCGGCCGGGACACGCAGCAGCTGAACACCCCACGGACGGACACGAGAAGACACCTGCCATGACTCTGCCCAGCGTGCTCGACCCCTTCTTCGTCATCGCCTGCCCCGACCCCGGCCGGCCGGCGGTCACCGACAACGGAACGACGGTCCGACACGGCCGCCCGGCCGGCCGGGCAGGGGCGGTGGCCGACCTGTCCGCCACCCCCGCACGCGGTCCGCACCCGCCCGTGGCCGTCACCCCGCACCACAGCGTCAGCGACATCGGCGCGACCCTCGACACACCCGACGGCACGGCGCCGGAGGACGGTGGCATCACGGCCGAACCCGCCGCGCGGCGCGCGCACCCGCGTGCCACGCTCCCCCCGTACCTCGTCCCCGACCGGATCGTCGCGGTCCCCGAACCGCACCCCCGCACCGGCAAGGCCGGCTGCGCGGCCACCCGGGACCGGTACCTGTGAGCAACCGGTTCTTCGACGCCTCGGTGGCTCCCGCCTCCTTGCCCGAGGCGGACGTGCGGGGCCCCTGGGCCTACCTGTGGTGGTTGGTGCGAATCCGGCCCTGGCCGTTGGTGCTGAGCGGCGTGCTCGGTGCCGTCTGGATGGTCCCCCTCGCCCTGATCCCGCTCGTCATCGGCAGGGCCATCGACGAGGCCGGCCAGGGCAGTGGCCAGGCCGGACTGTACCTGTGGTCCCTGTTCGCGCTGGTCCTCGGCATCGTCCAGGCCCTCGCCGGCGCCGGCTTGATCCAGGCCGCCGTGGGCGCCGAGGCGCACGCCCTGTCGCACACCCACCGCCTACTGATGCGGCACGTGGTCCGGCTGGGCGCCACTCTGGGCGGCAAGGCCCGCTCCGGCGACGTGGCCGCCTCGGCCGCCGCCGACGTCGAAAGCATCGGCAACGCCTTCGAGGTGGTCGGCCGCACCATCGGCGCGGTGTTCGCCGCCGTGCTGGTGGCCGTGGCCCTCACCGCCACTTCGCCCGTGCTCGGGCTGGCCGTGCTCATCGGCGTCCCGGCCGCCGTCCTGGGCATCGGACCGCTGCTGCGGCCGCTCCAGGAGCGCGACGAGGCCCAGCGCGAGCAGATGGGCATCGCCACCTCCCAGGCCGGCGACATCGTCGCGGGCCTGCGGATCCTGCGCGGCATCGGCGGCGAGGCCGGTTTCGCCGAGCGCTTCCGCCGCACCAGCCAGGAGGTGCGGCGCGCCGGCGAGTCGGCCGGCCGGATGGAGGCCTGGCTCCAGGCGGCGGGGGTCTTCCTGCCCGGCCTCGTCACCGTCGGCATCGTCTGGTTCGGCGCCCGCCTCGCCGTGCAGGGCACCATCACCGCCGGCGAACTGGTCGCCTTCTACGGCGCGTCGGCCTTCCTCACCCTCCCGGTGAGCACCGCGACCGAGGCCGCCGAAACGCTCAGCCTGGCCAAGGTCGCCGCCGGCCGGGTCTGCACCCTGCTGCGCCTCACCCCCGAGACCACCCAGCCCGCGCACCCCGAGCCGTTGCCGCCGGGACCGCTCTCGCTGGTGGACGCCCACACCGGCATCGCCGCCGAGGCCGGACAGCTCACCGTGGTCGTCGCCCCCGCCGACCGCACCGGGAACCTCGCTGACCGGCTCACCCGCCCGGGCCGGTCCGGCGACGGCGCCCCGGCCGTGCTGCTCGGCGGCGTCCCGCTCGACCGGGTGGACCTCGCCGAACTGCGCTCCCGGGTGCTCCGGTCCGGGCCGGCCGACACCCTGTTCAGCGGCACCGTACGGGAGGAGCTGACCGCGGAGGCCGCCCGCTCCCCACGCGACCTGGACGTCGCGCTTTTCACCGCCGACGCCGACGACGTGGTCGAGGCCCTCCCCGCCGGCCTGGACACCCGCCTCGACGAGGGCGGCCGGGCCCTGTCCGGCGGTCAGCGCCAGCGCCTCGTCCTCGCGCGGGCCCTGCTCGCGGCCCCCGACGTCCTGGTGCTGGAGGACCCGACCTCCTCCGTCGACGCCCACACCGAGGCGCGGGTGGTCGAACGCGTGGCCGCCGCCCGCGCGGGTCGCACCACCATCGTGTTCAGCGACAGCCCGCTGTGGTGCGGAGTCGCCGACCGAGAGGTCCGCCTCGACGCGGGCCACGTCCCCGGCAGCCCCGACCGCTCCGCAGGAGTGCCCTCGTGACGACGACCCCCACCCAGGCTTCCGCCGGCGCCGCCCCGGCCCCGCCTCCCGGCCCCGCGCCCGCCGGGCCGCCGGGCCGCGCCGAGGCGGGCCGGCTGCCGCTGGCCGACCGGGCCGACGTCCGCGTCTGGATCGGCGCCTTCCTCCGTGGCGAGGCAGCCCGGCTGCTCCTCAGCTTCGCGCTGTTCGCCGCCGCCCTGGTGGCCGGCCTCATCGGCCCCCGGCTTCTCGGCCACTTGGTCGAGTCCGTCAAAGCCGGCACCACCACCGGCCGGGTCGACCTGCTCGCCCTGGCCTTCGTCGCCATCCTCGTCGCGCACGCGCTGCTCGCCCGCGCGGCCCGCACCCAGGCCACCCTGCTCGGTGAGCGCGTCCTGGCCAAAACGCGCGAGAACTTCGTCCGCAGGGTCCTCGGGCTGCCGCTGGCGGAGGTGGAGAGCGTCGGCACCGGCGACCTCCTCAGCCGCGCCACCACCGACGCCGACCGCCTCAACGAGAGCATCCGGCAGGCCGTCCCGCGCATCGCGCTGGCCGCCGTCAGCCTGGTGTTCACCGTCGCGGCGATCCTGCTGACCTCGCCCCTGCTCGCGCTGGGGCTGCTGGCCGGGATACCGTTCGCCGCCCTGTCGACCTGGTGGTACCGGCCGCGCGCCACCCGCGCGTACCAGCGGCTGCTCGCCGAGGAGGCCGACGTCCTGGCCGTCACGCACGAGACCGCCCGCGGTGCCGCCACCGTCGAGACCCTGGGGCTCGGGCCCCGCCAGGTGAAGCGCCACGGCGCGGCCGTCGACCAGGTGGTACGCACCCGGCAGCGCACCACCTGGCTCCAGACCATCTGGTTCCCCAGCCTGGACCTCGCCACCATGGTGCCGATGGCGCTGTGCCTGCTCATCGGCGGGCTCGCCTACCAGCGGGGTGCTGTGGGGCTCGGCGAGCTGACCGCCGTGGTGCTGTACGTGCAGGCGCTCGGCGAGCCCCTCAACGACCTGCTGACCTGGACCGACGAACTCCAGATCGGGAACGCCGCGCTGCGCCGGATCCTGGGCGTGGACCGGCTGCCGCGCGAGGAGCCGCGGCCGCCGGCGGCCATCGAGGGTCACGCCATCCGGGTGGAAGGGGTCGGCTTCGGCTACGGCCCCGGCCGCGAGGTCCTGTCCGGCATCGAGCTCGACATCCGCCCCGGCGAGCGCCTGGCTGTGGTCGGCGCCTCCGGTGCGGGCAAGTCGACCCTCGGCAAACTGCTCGCCGGCGTGCACCATCCCACCCGGGGGACCGTACGCATCGGCGGCGCCGAGATCGGCACCCTGCCGGTGGACCAACTACGGCGTGAGATCGTGCTCGTCACGCAGGAGCAGCACGTGTTCACCGGCACGGTACGGGACAACCTCACGCTGGCCCGTGAGGAGGCCCCGCCGGACGAGCGGCTGTGGGAGGCGCTGGAGACCGTCCTGCTGACGGACTGGGCGCGCGGGCTCCCCGACGGCCTCGATAGCGAGATCGGGCCGGGCGCCGCTCCGGTGTCCCCGTCGGCGGCCCAGCAGCTGGCACTGGCCCGGCTGCTGCTGTCCGACCCGCACACGCTGGTCCTGGACGAGGCCACGGCGCTACTGGACTCCACCGCCTCCCGCCGGGTCGAGCGTTCTCTCGCGGCGCTGATCGAAGGCCGCACGGTGATCTCCATCGTGCATCGCCTGGACTCGGTGCGGTACGCCGACCGCATCGCGGTCATGGACCGGGGCCGGATCGTCGAGCTCGGCAGCCACGAGGAACTCCTGGCGGCGGACGGTGCCTACGCGTCTCTGTGGCGCTCATGGCAGGCGGCCCGGCACTCGGACCCGGCGGCGGGGGAGCACACACGGGGACGGCACTGACCGGAGGCCGTACCGGCCGCGCGAGCTGTTTGTGTGCTGCCTGTGGCGCATGGGCGGGACGCAGGGAGGTGCGCGAGGATGGGGGTATGCCGAACCGACTGGCCCATGAGACGTCCCCGTACCTCCTTCAGCACGCCGACAACCCGGTCGACTGGTGGCCCTGGACGGGAGAGGCATTCGAGGAGGCCCGGCGCCGCGGCGTGCCCGTGCTGCTCAGCGTCGGCTACAGCTCCTGCCACTGGTGCCACGTGATGGCGCACGAGTCGTTCGAGGACGAGACGACCGCCGCGTACGTCAACGAGCACTTCGTCCCCGTCAAGGTCGACCGAGAGGAGCGGCCCGACGTCGACGCCGTCTACATGGAGGCCGTGCAGGCCGCCACCGGCCACGGCGGCTGGCCCATGACCGTCTTCCTGACGCCCGAGGCCGAGCCGTTCTACTTCGGTACGTACTTCCCGCCCGCGCCCCGCCACGGCATGCCGTCCTTCCACCAGGTGCTCCAGGGCGTCGCGGTCGCCTGGGCCGACCGGCGCGCGGAGGTCGACGAGGTCGCCGGGAACATCGTGCGGGAGCTGGCGGGGCGCTCCCTCGCCTACGGCGGGGCCGGTGCGCCCGGCGAGCAGGAGCTCGCCCAGGCGCTGCTCGGGCTGACCCGCGACTACGACGACCGGCACGGCGGCTTCGGCGGGGCGCCGAAGTTCCCGCCGTCCATGGTGGTCGAGTTCCTGCTGCGCCACTACGCCCGCACCGGCGCCGAGGGCGCCCTGCAGATGGCCGCCGACACCTGCGAGGCGATGGCCAGGGGCGGCATCTACGACCAGCTCGGCGGCGGGTTCGCCCGCTACGCGGTGGACCGCGAATGGGTCGTGCCGCACTTCGAGAAGATGCTGTACGACAACGCCCTGCTGTGCCGCGTGTACGCCCACCTGTGGCGGATCACCGGCAGCGACCTGGCCCGCCGGGTGGCTGTGGAGACGGCCGACTTCATGGTGCGGGAACTGCGCACCGCGGAGGGCGGCTTCGCCTCCGCGCTCGACGCCGACTCCGACGACGGGACGGGCAAGCACGTCGAGGGCGCGTACTACGTGTGGACGCCCGGGCAGCTGCGCGAGGTCCTGGGCGAGGAGGACGCCGCGTACGCCGCCCAGTACTTCGGCGTCACCGAGGAGGGCACCTTCGAGCACGGGTCCTCCGTGCTGCAACTGCCGCAGGGCGCCGGGGTGGTGGACGCCGAGCGCATGGAGGGGATCCGGCAGCGGCTGCTCGCCGCCCGCGAGGAGCGTCCCCGCCCCGGCCGCGACGACAAGATCGTCGCCGCCTGGAACGGGCTGGCGATCGCCGCGCTCGCCGAGACCGGCGCCTACTTCGACCGCCCCGACCTCGTCGAACGCGCCACGGAGGCCGCCGACCTGCTCGTACGGCTCCACATGGACAGCTCCGCGCGGCTCGCCCGCACCTCCAAGGACGGGCACGCCGGCGCCAACGCCGGGGTGCTGGAGGACTACGCCGACGTCGCCGAAGGGTTCCTGGCGCTGGCCGCCGTCACCGGCGAGGGCGTGTGGCTGGAGTTCTCCGGCTTCCTCCTCGACATCGTGCTCGACCAGTTCACCGGCGAGGGCGGCGCGCTGTACGACACCGCCCACGACGCCGAACGGCTGATCCGCCGCCCCCAGGACCCCACCGACAACGCCACCCCCTCCGGCTGGACCGCTGCCGCCGGGGCCCTCCTCGCGTACGCCGCCCACACCGGTTCCGAGGCCCACCGCATTGCCGCCGAGGGCGCCCTCGGCGTGGTCAAGGCCCTCGGCCCGCGCGCGCCCCGCTTCATCGGCTGGGGCCTGGCCGTCGCCGAGGCGCTCCTCGACGGGCCGCGCGAGGTCGCCGTCGTCGGCCGGGCGGACGACGACACCGCCCGCGCCCTGCACCGCACCGCGCTCCTCGGTGCCGCCCCCGGCGCCGTCGTCGCCTTCGGCGAACCGGACGGCGGCGAGGAGGAGTTCCCGCTGCTCAAGGACCGGCCCCTGGTCGACGGGCAGCCCGCCGCGTACGTCTGCCGCCACTTCACCTGCGACGCGCCTACCACGGATCCGGACGACCTGGCGCGCAAACTGGCCAACTGACGCTGAAAACACAGTTTTTATCGGGACAGCGCCTGAATGTCAGTCCCTACCTCTATTCTCATCGGACATAAGGAGTGGAGACTCCGCGCATGTTCTGGGGAGGGCGTGTGCGGACGTTGACCGAGGGCGTCGACGGCCAGGGGGGTCCTGCCGCGATCCGCCCCTGACATGTCTCTTGGGGAACGACCGTACTGCGGCGGCGTGACACCGGTGCGACCACCGGTGCGCGCACCTGCTCCGCCGCGGCACGGCCGGAGGGGGGAACTTTTCCGTGCTCGTATCCGTGTCCGTCGCCGCCATTTCGCTGGCGCTCTTCTGGATGGCCGCCTTCACCCTGTGGTGGCAGATGCACGCCTGGCGTACGCCCGAGACGCTCGCCGCCACCCGATTCCAGAGCCCGGACGGGCAACAGGGGCTGTCGTTCTCGCTGTTGCTGCCCGCCCGCCATGAACAGCTCGTCCTGGAGCACACGATCGACCGGCTGCTGGAGTCCAGCCACCGGGACTTCGAGATCATCGTGATAGTCGGCCACGACGACCCCGAGACCACCGAGGTCGCCGAACGGGCCGCCGTCCGCGACCCCGGCCGCGTACGCGTCGTCGTCGACACCCACGAGTCCAAGAACAAACCCAAAGCCCTCAACACCGCCCTGCCCTACTGCCGGGGCGACGTCGTCGGCGTCTTCGACGCCGAGGACCAGGTCCACCCCGAGCTGCTCGCACACGTCGACCACGCCTTCACCGCCACCCGCGCCGACGTCGTCCAGGGCGGCGTCCAGCTGATCAACTTCCACTCCAGCTGGTACTCCCTGCGCAACTGCCTGGAGTACTTCTTCTGGTTCCGCTCCCGCCTCCACCTGCACGCCGCCAAGGGCTTCATCCCGCTCGGCGGCAACACCGTCTTCGTCCGCACCGACGTGCTGCGCGAGGCCGGCGGCTGGGACCAGAACTGCCTCGCCGAGGACTGCGACCTGGGCGTGCGGCTCTCCAGCGTCGGCAAGAAGGTCGTCGTCGCGTACGACGCCGACATGGTCACCCGCGAGGAGACCCCCGGCACCCTGATGAGCCTGCTCAAACAGCGCACCCGCTGGAACCAGGGCTTCCTCCAGGTCTACCGCAAGAAGGACTGGAAGCAACTGCCCACGCTCGGGCAGCGGATGCTCGCCCGCTACACCCTCATGACGCCGTTCATGCAGGCCTTCACCGGCGTCATCATCCCGCTCAACGTGGCGGTCGCGCTCTTCCTCGACGTCCCCATCGGCATCGCCGTCATCACCTTCCTCCCCCTGCTGACCGCGATGGTGACGTTCGTCTTCGAGATCGTCGGACTGCACGACTTCGGCAGGCAGTACGGGCTGCGCGTACGGCTCGTCCACTACCTGAAGCTCATCGTCGGCGGGCCCTTCTACCAGCTGCTGCTGGCGGGCGCGGCGGTCCGCGCGGTCTGGCGCGAGCAGCGCGGCCGCAACGAGTGGGAGCTCACCAGCCACGTCGGCGCCCACCTCGTACGGGAGGAAGCCACCCGATGACCGCCACCCTTCCCGCGGCTCCCGCAGCCCCCGAGACGATCGCCGTCCCGGCACCGCACGACAAGAGACGGCTGGTCACCCGGCCCGTCATACGCTTCCGCAGCTCCCGCCCCGACCTGATCCTGTGCGGCGTGCTGCTCGTGGCGATCCTCCTCGTCCAGGGCTGGAACATCCAGCAGTACCCCACCCTCAGCGACGACGAGGGCACCTACCTCGCCCAGGCGTGGGCCGTGCAGAACGGCCGGGGCCTCGCCCACTACACGTACTGGTACGATCACCCGCCGCTCGGCTGGATGCAGCTCGCCGCCCTCACCTGGATACCGTCGCTGATCGCGCCCGAGACGATGACCGTCGCCTCCATGCGCCTGGCGATGCTGCTGGTCAGCGCCGCCAGCGCGGTGCTCCTGTACGTGCTGGCGCGCCGCCTGTGGCTGCCCCGCTGGGCCGCGGGCCTGGCCATGGCGCTGTTCGGGCTCTCCCCGCTCTCCGTCGTCCTGCAGCGGGAGATCTTCCTCGACAACCTCGCCGTGATGTGGATGCTGCTGGCGTTCTGCCTCGCCGCCTCACCCGACCGGCACCTGTGGCACCACTTCGGCGCCGGGATCACCGCCGCCACAGGTGTCCTCACCAAGGAGACGATGCTCGTCGTCCTCCCGGCGCTGCTGGTGACCATGTGGCGCCACGGCCACCGCGACACCCGCAAGTTCGCCGTCACCGGAGCCATCACCGCCTGCGCGCTGATCGGCTTCTCCTACCCGCTGTTCGCGCTCCTCAAGGGCGAGCTGCTGCCCGGCGACGGACACGTCTCCCTGTGGGACGGCATCACCTACCAGATGAGCCGCCCCGGCTCCGGCTTCATCCTCACCGACGGCACCGGCTCCAACGGGGTGCTCGACTCCTGGCTCTACTACGACCGTGTCCTGCCGCTCGGCGGCCTCGCCGGCGCCGCCCTGCTCCTGCTCACCCTCCGGTGGTCGGTCACCGCGCGGGCCCTGGCCGGACCGGCGCTCGCCGTCGCCATCCTGGCGGTCGTCGCCATGCGCCCCTCCGGCTACCTGCCCGCCATGTACGTCATCCAGGCGCTGCCCTTCCTCGCCCTGGTCCTCGCCGGCGGCGCGGCCAGCGTCGCCCACGCCGTGCTGCGCCGCCCGATCGCCACGCCCCACGGCCCGCACCGGGCCCCGCTCGGCACCGCCGTCCGCCGGACCGTCGCCGTCCTGCTCGCGGCCACGGCGGCCGTGTACGTCGTCCCGCGCTGGTACGACGGCGACCGCACCGCCATGACCGCCGACGCCAACGCCCCCTACCGGGCCGCCGCCGCCTGGCTCGGCCGCGAGGTCCCCGACCCCGCCCACACACGCGTGCTGGTCGACGACGCGCTCTGGCTCGACCTCGTCCACGCCGGGTACGAACCCGGGCTGGGGGCCATCTGGTTCTACAAGGCCGACCTCGACCCGGCGGTGACGAAGACCATGCCCCGCGGCTGGCGGGACCTGGACTACGTCGTCGCCTCCCCGACCGTCCGGCGCGACGCGCGTGACCTGCCCAACGTCAAGGCGGCGCTGGAGCACTCGACGCCCGTCGCCACCTTCGGCGAGGGCGAGGAACGCATCGAGATCCGGAAGATCACCGGAGACCGGAACAGCCGAGCGGAGGCCTCTTGACCATCCAGCCCACCGGCGCCGAGCACGTCGCCCCGGTCACCGACGACGTACCCGAGCCGGGTGCCGTCACCGTCGTCATCCCCACCTTCAACGAGTCCGCCAACGTACGGGAGCTGCTGCGCCGCATCGCCGCGACGGTGCCCGACCGCCTCCCGTGCGAGATCGTCTTCGTCGACGACTCCACCGACGACACCCCGGCCGTGATCGCCGACGCCGCCCGGGACTGCCCCTTCCCCGTCTCCGTCATCCACCGCGACACCCCCGACGGCGGCCTCGGCGGCGCCGTCGTCGCCGGGCTGAAGGCCGCCACCGCCGACTGGATCGTCGTGATGGACGCCGACCTCCAGCACCCGCCCGCCCTCGTCCCCGACCTCGTCGCCACCGGCGAGAAGGAGGACGCCGACCTCGTCGTCGCCAGCCGCTACCTGCCCGGCGGCAGCCGCGCCGGACTCGCCGGCGGCTACCGCGTCGCCGTCTCGCGCGGCGCGACCTGGCTCGCCAAGGCGCTCTTCCCACGCGCCCTCGGCGGCATCAGCGACCCGATGAGCGGCTTCTTCGCCATCCGGCGCGCCACCCTCACCACCGACACCCTCACCACCGACACCCTCAAGCCCCTCGGCTACAAGATCCTCATGGAGCTGGCCGTACGGTGCCGTCCGGCCCGGGTCGCCGAGGTGCCGTTCGTCTTCGAGGAACGGTTCGCCGGCGAGTCCAAGTCCACGGCCAGGGAAGGCGTGCGGTTCCTCCGCCACCTCGTCGAGCTGCGCACCGCGTCCCCGCTCGCCCGCATGGTCGCCTTCGGGCTGATCGGCCTCACCGGCTTCGTACCGAACCTCGCCGCCCTGTACGTGCTCACCGGCGCCGGGCTGCACTACCTGCCCGGCGAGATCCTCGCCAACCAGCTCGGCGTCGCCTGGAACTTCCTCCTCATCGAGGTGCTGCTCTTCCGCGACCGCCGCCACCACCGGCACTGGGCCGACCGCGTGGGGCGCTTCGCGCTCCTCGCCAACGCCGACCTCGTCCTGCGCATACCACTGATCGCCCTGTTCGTCGGGCAGCTCCACATGGCGGTGCTGCCCGCCACCGCCCTCGCGCTGCTCACCACGTTCGTCCTGCGCTTCGCCGGCACCGAGGCGCTGGTCTACCTGCCCCGCAGAGCGCGTCCGGCCCGCACAGGAAGGAACCTCCGGTGAAACCGACCCCTCGACGAAGGCGAGGAGCGGCCCTGTTCGCCATCGGCGCCATGACCTCCGGCCTCCTCCTGGCCGCCCAGCCCCCGGCGGCCGCCGGGATCAACCTCATCAAGAACCCCGGCTTCGAAACCCCGGGCACGGACCACACCGGCATGCCCGAATGCTGGTCCACGTCCGGCTGGGGGAACAACGACTTCACCTTCACCACCACCACCGACGCCCACACCGGCACCAGCGCCATGAAGGTCGAGCTGACCCGCCGCGTCGACGGCGACCGCAAGGCCCTGATCACCGAGTCCAACGCCTGCGCCCCGGCCGTCGCCGCCGAGCGGCAGTACGACCTGTCCCTCTGGTACAAGTCGACGACCCCGGACACGGCCATCACCCTCTTCCGGCACGACACGACCGCCGGCTGGCAGTACTGGACCGACCTCAAGACCCTCCCGCTCGCCGCCTCCTACACCCGCGCCGAGGTGCGCACGCCCGTCGTGCCGCCCGGCACCGACAAGATCGCCTGGGGCGTGTCCGTCTTCGGCACCGGCAGCGTCACCACCGACGACTACGTGATGGAGGAGGTCACCCCGCCCGCGCCCGACCCGGTCTGCACCGGCACCGCCGAGGAGTGCGCCAAGGGCAAGTGGGAGGTCCTGGCCACCAAGAACCCGGTCCGCTCCATGCACTCCGTCGTCCTCCACAACGGCAAGGTGCTGCTGATCGCCGGCTCCGGCAACGACCCGGAGATGTTCAGGGCCGGCACCTTCACCTCCGCCGTGTACGACCCGGTGAACGGTTCCTTCAAGACCATCCCCACCCCCGTCGACATGTTCTGCGCCGGCCATGTGCAGCTCTCCGACGGCCGGGTGCTGGTGATGAGCGGCAACAAGGGCTACCCGTCCGCCGACGGCAAGATCGGCTACCAGGGCCTGAAGGACTCGTACATCTTCGACCCCGCCACCGAGTCGTACGTGAAGACCAACGACATGCACGACGGGCACTGGTACCCGTCGGCGACGATCCTCGGCAATGGTGACGTCATCTCCTTCGGCGGCCTGAAGGAGGACTCCACCGGCAATGTGACGGCGGAGAAGTTCTCGGCCGTACAGAACAAGTGGCTACCGGTCAACGAGGTCAAGCAGACCTGGTCGTACTGGGGCCTGTACCCGTCGATGATCCTGATGCAGGACGGGCGGCTGTTCTACTCCGGCAGCCACACCTTCGGCAATGGCACCCCGGGCACCGGCGCCTCGATCTACGACTACGACAAGAACACCATCACCGACGTCCCCGGCCTGAGGAACAAGGACGAGCGCGACGAGTCCGCGAGCGTCCTGCTGCCGCCCGCCCAGGACCAGCGGGTGCTGACCATCGGCGGCGGCAACAACGAGCGCAACCCCGCCGCCAACCGCCTCACCGACATCATCGACCTCAAGCAGCCCAACCCGGGTTACGTGGCCGGGCCGCCGATCCCGCACGGCCTGGTCGACCAGGGCCAGGGCAAGCGCCCGCAGACCGGCGACGAGGGGAAGATGTACGTGTCGGCGGTGCTGCTGCCCGACGGCAAGGTCCTGGAGACCGGCGGCGCGCTGCACGACCGGGCCGACCCGGTGTTCGAGGCGTCGATCTTCGACCCGGCCACCGACACGTACCAGGCGGGCATGGCCGCCGACCCGGTGCCGCGCGGGTACCACTCGTCGGCGTTCCTGCTGCCCGACGGCCGGGTGATGGCGGTCGGCGACAACCCCGGCAACGGCTCGTACAACCACGACGTGTCGATCTACACGCCCCCGTACCTGCTGAAGGGCGCGCGCCCGCAGATCACCTCGGTGATCGACAGCCGGTGGAACTACGGCGACACCCAGCGGATCACGGTGGACCGTCCGATCGCCAAGGCGGAGCTGATCCGCCCGGCGGCCGTCACCCACTCCTCCGACCCCAACCAGCGGTTCGTGGACCTGCCGCTGTCCGTCATCGACGACCGTACGGTCGACCTGAACGTCACCGGCAACCCGAACCTCGCCCCGCCCGGCTGGTACATGCTCTTCGCGGTCGACGCGAACGGCATCCCGTCCATCGCCCAGTGGGTGCACCTGGGCGGACCGGCGGCGATGGCGGCGGAGGCGGAGAGGTCGGCGCACGTCCACGACTTCGCCGGCGATCTCGCCGCCACCCCCAAGAAGCCGCTGAAGAAGCGGGACGCGGCGCCGGTCAGCCCCCGGATCGCCGGGTGCGACCGGCACTACGGCACGGCCGGGGTGTGCGTACCGACGGTGTTCCCGCGGTCGGTGAAGGCGACGACGAAGGCCCGCTGCGACTGGCTGGCGGTCCACGACTACGGCCGCCTGAAGGTCAACGGCAAGGACGACCCGCTGCGGCTCGACCCGAACCGGGACGGCGTGGCCTGCGGAAAGGGGGACACGCCCGTCAGGGGCGGCGCTCCAGCGAAAGCCCGCCCCTGAGCGTGTCGAGGGCGCGGTTCACGAGCGCGACCAGGTCGTCCTGCTGGTCGCGCTCGGCCCAGTGGACCAGTGCCTCGCGCAGCGCACCCGTCACGGCGGCGGTGAAGACCCGTACCTCCAGGTCGTCCGCCGCCCGGCCGGTGCGGTCCGCCATCACGCGCGACAGCATCTGGGAGGTCTCGGCCATCGTCTCGGTCATCCGGGCGCGTACGGCCGGGACCTCCACCAACAGCCGGGCGCGCTGCCGCGTCTCCTCCGGCTCGTGCTCCAGGAAGGCGGCCACGGTCCGGGTGATGACACTGCGGAGGGACTCCAGCGGGTCCTCGCCGGCGGGCCGCCCGCGCAGCGCCGCCTCCATGACCGGGTCGTACTCGTCGGTGAGGACGATGTCCTCCTTGGCCGGGAAGTACCGGAAGACGGTGCTGGGCGAGACCTCGGCCGCCTCGGCGATCTGCTCGACGGTGGTCGCCTCGTACCCCTGCTCGGCGATCAGCCGGTAGGTGGCCCGGCGGATCGCGATCCGGGTCTTGAGCTTCTTGCGCTCCCGCAGCCCCATGGGCCGGTGCTCCCGGGTGAGCGGATCGAGCGGATCGAGCGGGTCGAGCGGGTCGAGGAATTCGGCGGCCATGCGGCTCATTGTCGGCCATCGCCCCGCAACGGCGAACGGCCGTGGCGCGGGGGCGCCACGGCCGTTTCCCGTCCGGGGATCCGGGTCAGGCGTACTGGGGGGTGTCCGGCGGACAGCCCCTAGTAGGCCACCAGCGAGATGCCGACGTAGTGGGCGACGAACGCCGCGAGCGTGAGGGAGTGGAAGACCTCGTGGAATCCGAACCACCGCGGCGACGGGTTCGGGCGCTTGAGCCCGTACACCACGCCGCCCAGGCTGTAGAGCACGCCGCCGACGATCACCAGGATCAGCACCGCGATGCCGCCCGTGCGCATGAAGTCGGGCAGGAAGAAGACGGCCGCCCAGCCCATCGCGATGTAGCACGGCGTGTACAGCCAGCGCGGGGCGCCGACCCAGAACACCCGGAACGCGATCCCCGCCACCGCGGCCGCCCAGACCGCCCACAAGAGCACCCGCCCGGTGGAGTCGGGGAGCAGGAGCAGGGTCAGCGGGGTATAGGTGCCCGCGATGATCAGAAAGATATTGGCGTGGTCCAGCCGGCGCAGTACGGCGGTGGCGCGCGGGCCCCAGTCGCCCCGGTGGTAGAGGGCGCTCACTCCGAAGAGCAGGCAGGCTGTCACGGCGTAGATGCCGCAGGCGATCTTGCCGCGCGTCGAGTCGGCGAGCACCGTGAGGACGATGCCCGCGACGAGCGCGGCGGGGAACATGCCCGCGTGCAGCCAGCCGCGCAGCCTCGGTTTCACCGGCGGAGGTTCTATCTCGGTCACTTCGGACCTGGCTGCAGTCATGCCCGGAATGCTACCGACGCCTCCGTAGGTACCAGGAGCGAGTGGCCATGCTCACGTGAGAGGTCCTCTGGACATATGCGCACAAGGCACGGATGATCAGATGAGTGCGGTCGGCACCGGATGAGCGCCAAGAGATCCATGCAGTGAAGCATCCGGGTCGCAGCCCCCACGGGGCAGACAACCCAAAACCCCTCAACAAGGAGCAATCGTGGCGCGCGGTAATGCGGCTCCCACCACCGTCCCCACCAACCACCAGGAGCTGATCTCCTGGGTCGACGAGATCGCAAGCATCACGCAGCCGGACAACGTCGTCTGGTGTGACGGTTCAGAGGCCGAGTACGAGCGCCTGTGCGGGGAGCTCGTCGCCAAGGGCACGTTCCGCAAGCTCGACGCCATCAAGCGTCCGAACTCGTACTACGCCGCGTCCGACCCGACGGACGTCGCACGCGTGGAGGACCGCACCTTCATCTGCTCCGAGAAGGAGGAGGACGCGGGCCCGACCAACCACTGGAAGGCCCCGGCGGAGATGAAGGAGATCTTCGCGGGCGACAAGGGGATCTTCCGCGGCTCCATGAAGGGCCGCACCATGTACGTCGTGCCCTTCTGCATGGGCCCCCTCGGCTCGCCGCTCTCCGCCATCGGCGTCGAGATCACCGACTCCGCGTACGTCGCCGTCTCCATGCGCACCATGACCCGCATGGGCCAGGCGGTCCTCGACGAGCTCGGCACCGACGGCTTCTTCGTGAAAGCCGTCCACACCCTCGGCGCCCCCCTCGCCGAAGGCGAGCAGGACGTCCCGTGGCCCTGCAACTCCACCAAGTACATCTCGCACTTCCCCGAGAGCCGCGAGATCTGGTCGTACGGCTCCGGCTACGGCGGCAACGCCCTCCTCGGCAAGAAGTGCTACGCCCTGCGCATCGCGTCCGTCATGGCCCGCGACGAGGGCTGGCTCGCCGAGCACATGCTGATCCTCAAGCTCACCCCGCCGCAGGGCGAGCCCAAGTACGTCGCCGCCGCCTTCCCGTCCGCGTGCGGCAAGACCAACCTCGCGATGCTGGAGCCCACGATCTCCGGCTGGACCGTCGAGACGATCGGCGACGACATCGCGTGGATGCGGTTCGGCGAGGACGGCCGGCTGTACGCGATCAACCCCGAGGCGGGCTTCTTCGGCGTCGCGCCCGGCACCGGCGAGCACACCAACGCCAACGCCATGAAGACCCTGTGGGGCAACGCCGTCTTCACCAACGTCGCGCTCACCGACGACAACGACGTGTGGTGGGAGGGCATGACCGAGACGGCCCCGGCGCACCTCACGGACTGGAAGGGCAACGACTGGACGCCGGACTCCGACACCCCGGCCGCCCACCCCAACGCCCGCTTCACCGTCCCCGCCTCGCAGTGCCCGATCATCGCGCCCGAGTGGGAGGACCCCAAGGGCGTGCCGATCTCGGCGATCCTGTTCGGCGGCCGCCGCGCCACCGCCGTCCCGCTGGTCACCGAGTCCTTCGACTGGAACCACGGCGTCTTCCTCGGCGCGAACGTGGCGAGCGAGAAGACCGCCGCCGCCGAGGGCAAGGTCGGCGAGCTGCGCCGCGACCCGTTCGCCATGCTGCCGTTCTGCGGCTACAACATGGGCGACTACATGGCCCACTGGATCAAGGTCGGCAAGAACGCCGCCGACCGGTCCAAGCTGCCGAAGATCTACTACGTCAACTGGTTCCGCAAGAACGACGCGGGCAAGTTCGTCTGGCCCGGCTTCGGTGAGAACAGCCGCGTGCTCAAGTGGATCGTCGAGCGCCTGGACGGCAAGGCCGAGGGCGTCGAGACGCCGATCGGCATCCTGCCGACGCGCGGGGCCCTCGACACGGACGGGCTCGACCTGCCGGAGGAGGACCTCGACTTCCTGCTGAAGGTCGACACCGAGGTCTGGCGCGAGGAGGCCGCCCTGATCCCCGAGCACCTCAACACCTTCGGCGACCACACGCCGAAGGAACTGTGGGACGAGTACCGCTCGCTGGTCGCCCGCCTGGGCTGACCCGGAAGACTTCGCGGCGGGTCAGCCTGCATCCGCCCTGACCTGTGGGTTCACGAATGACCCGCCGCGATGCGATCGGCCCCCGGAGTCCCCTCAGGCTCCGGGGGCCGAACTTTCCCACGCCCGGTTTTCGAACCCTTGTGCACAAGCTGTGCACGGCAGTTACATTTCCCCCACGTGTCCCTCTCCTCACGGAGGGGGCCAATCATGCCTGTGGGGGGCTCAGTTGAGTACATCCGTACGATCCGTACGATCCGTACGTTCGCGACGACGCGTCACATCCACGCTCGTCGCCCTCTCGCTCACGCTCGGCACGGGAGGCCTGGTCGCGGCCGCCGCACCTGCCGCGTACGCCGCCGACGCGAGCGAGGTCGTCGCCAAGCTGCCGATCTCCTCGTACTCCGCGATGGTCGTCGACTCCGCGCGTGAGCGCGTGTACATCGCGGACAAGCGGTCCTACTACTACAACGACAAGGGCCAGGTCCTCGTCTACAACTTCCAGGGTCAGCAGATCGCAACCCTGACCGGCGCGAGCCCGGTCACCGGACTCGCGCTGAGCACCGACGGCACGACCCTGTACGCCGGCGAGCGCGAGTCCATCGCCACGTACGACACCGCCACGCTCCAGCTGACCGGCCGGACCCCGGCGTACAGCGACACGTGCGGGCGGGAACTCGCCTTCTCGGGCGGCAAGCAGTGGCACACCAGGGGGAACGCCCAGTACGAGTCCGAGTGCGCGTACGCCGTTCACGGACTCGACTTCGTCAGCGGCGGCGCCTACAACGTCACCGCCTGGAACATCACTGGCCGGATGCTGCTGGAGACCGGCGCGGGCGCCGAGAACCGTCTGTTCATGGGCCAGGTCAAGAACGAGAAGGCCACCGACCCCGCCCTGACGTCCTTCGACACCAGCGGCGCCACTCCCGTACGGGGCGACGCCCGCCGTTTCGCGGACGCCGAGGGCAAAGGCGGCCTGGACCTGAAGGACCTGGCCGTCAGCGCGGACGGCAAGCGCCTCGCGGTCGCGGACGCCGCCCACGGCACCCGGCTGCTGAACTCCGGTGACCTGTCCGACGCCCCGGCCCCGTACCAGCCGCTGCCCGAAGGGGCGGTCGCCTCCGGGGTCGCCTTCAGCGGCGACGGGAAGTACGTCGCGCGCGGTGCCTCGGCCACCGGCTCCACGCCCGACCTGCTGATCCAGCCCGCCGACCCGGCGAACGGCACCACGGCGCTGGAATTCGCCTACGAGGGCGAGCTCGACGGCAACCGGGTCGTCCCGCGGGGCCTTGAGTGGTCCGCGGACGGCTCCCGGCTCTTCGCGCTCACCACCAACGCGCCCGGCAACGCCTTCTGGCTGCACATCATCCAGCCGCCGGCCGCCCAGTACGACTCCCGCTTCACCGGCGGGCTCACCTCCACCCCCGGCCAGGCCGTCGTCGGCGAGCCGGTCGGCATCCGGGGCCGCCTGGAGCTGGACGGGCCCGCGCCCACCGAGCCGGTCAAGGTGACGGCCGTACGCACCGACGCGGACGGCACGCGCAAGACCGCCCCCGCCGAGGTGGCAGCCGACGGGACGTTCACCGTGCTCGACGTACCCGCGCGGGTGGGGGAGGCGACGTACACGCTGTCCTTCCTCGGCGACCTGACGCACCGCCCGGCCGAGGACGTCAGCCTGACCGTGTCCGTGGCCAAGGCCCCGAGCGCGATCACGCTCACCGCGCCCGCCGAGGCGTCCAAGAGCGCGGGCCTGGAGATCACCGGCACGTTCACCGCGCAGGGGCCCGCGCTGCCCGCCGGGATCGCGCTCGCGGTCCAGCGCGCCGACCGGCTCGGCACCGGCACGCTCACCTCGGTGGCGGTCGCGGCGGACGGCACGTTCCGGATCAACGACCTGCCGCGGACGCGGGGTTCGGTCACGTACACCGTCAGCTACGCGGGCGACGACGTCCACGCGGCGTCGAGCGCCGAGGCGACGGTGTGGGTACGCCGCTGACGCGGCCGAAGTAGTGGCAACCCGGCCCGCGCCCTCCCCGGGCGCGGACCGGGGCCGTCAGAGGGCGCCGACCGGGCTGAACTGCTCCAGTGCGGCGGTGTGCGCGTCCATGCGCTCGGCGGAGAGGATCGCGGCGGCCGTGTCGGCCCGGGAAGCGGCGACGACCAGGGCGCGGCCCGCGAGGGCGTGCGCGCGGCGGTGCAGGGCCGCCGGGTCGGCGCCGGTCAGGCCCGCGTGCCGGGCGGGCGGGGCGCCGCGCAGCCGGGCGACCTGCTGGGCGATGCGCTCCGCCGCCGCGTCGTCGCCGAGCTCGTCGGTGACGGCGAGCAGGGCGGCGAGGTGCCCGGCGAGCTGGATGTCCAGCTCCTCCTCGCGCGAACGGTGCGGGATGCGGTCCTGGGCGTCGTCGGCCATCCGGTGGACCGACTTGGTGCGGATCGGTTCGTACATGGTGGACGGCCTCCTGCTCGGTGACAGGAGACCATCCTACCTTGGATTCTGTCTAAAGTTGAGCTGACTCCATGTACGGGGGTCAGTGCTGGCTGTAGCCGTCGAGGAAGTTCCCGATCCTCGTCACGGCATCCGCCAGATCCGTGGCGTTCGGCAGCGTCACGATCCGGAAGTGGTCCGGCTCGTGCCAGTTGAAGCCCGTCCCGTGCACCACCATGATCTTCTCGGCCCGCAGCAGGTCCAGGACCATCTGCCGGTCGTCCTTGATCTTGTAGACGTCCGGATCGAGCCGCGGGAACAGGTACAGCGCGCCCTTCGGCTTCACACACGTCACGCCCGGGATCTGCACCAGCAGCTCGTACGCCACGTCCCGCTGCTCCAGCAGCCGCCCGCCCGGCCGCACCAGCGCCTCGATCGACTGCCGCCCCTGGAGCGCGGCGGCGATCGCGTGCTGCGCCGGCATGTTGGCGCACAGCCGCATGTTCGCCAGGATCGTCAGGCCCTCGATGTACGACGAGGCATGCGCCTTCGGCCCGCACACCGCCAGCCAGCCGCTGCGGTAACCGGCCACCCGGTAGTTCTTCGACATGCCGTTGAAGGTCAGCACCAGCAGGTCGGGCGCGATCGCCGCGGTCGGTGTGTGCGTGACCCCGTCGTACAGGATCTTGTCGTAGATCTCGTCCGAGCAGACGACCAGATTGTGCCGCCGCGCGATCTCCGTCAGCCCGCGCAGCATCTCGTCGTCGTACACCGCACCCGTCGGATTGTTCGGGTTGATGATGACGATCGCCTTGGTGCGATCGGTGATCCTGCGCTCGATGTCGGCGAGGTCCGGCATCCAGTCGGCCTGCTCGTCGCAGCGGTAGTGCACCGCCGTACCGCCCGCGAGGGACACCGACGCCGTCCACAGCGGATAGTCCGGGGCCGGTACGAGGACCTCGTCACCGTCGTCGAGCAGCGCCTGCATCGACATCTGGATCAGCTCCGAGACGCCGTTGCCGAGGTAGATGTCCTCGACGGAGAGGGGGATGCCCTTGGTCTCGTAATGACTCATGACCGCCCGCCGCGCGGACAGCAGGCCCTTCGCGTCGCCGTACCCGTGCGACTCGCCGAGGTTGCGCAGCATGTCCTCGAGGATCGCGGGCGGGCACTCGAAGCCGAAGGCGGCGGGGTTGCCGGTGTTGAGCTTCAGGATCCGGTGACCCGCAGCCTCCAGCCGCATCGCCTCCTCGAGCACCGGGCCCCGGATTTCGTAACAGACGTTGGCGAGCTTCGTGGACTGGATCACCTGCATGTCGCGAGCTTACGGCGGTGGCGGGTGGGGCGCCTCGTGTTTTGTGCCACTTCGCCCCCGCGCGAGGGACCCTTGATCGCCCGCACCCGGGCGGGCATCATCGGCGGATGGCCGCTCTGCGACGTTTCGACGGGTACGGCGTACTGATCACCGGCGCGGCACGCGGCATCGGCGAGGCGACCTCGCGCCGACTCGCCGCCGAGGGCGCCCGGGTGCTGATCGCCGACATCGACGAGGACCTCGCACGGGAGGTCGCCGGGACGATCCCCGGGGCGGCGGCGTACGGCTGCGACGTGGGCGACACGGCCGCGGTCGAGGCGGCGGTGGCGTACGCCGTGGAGACCTTCGGGCGCCTGGACGTCCTCGTCAACAACGCCTTCGCCCGCACCCCGGACGCGCCGAGCCTCCGCGACGAGGCCGACGAGACCTGGCAGCGGTCCCTGGACGTCACCCTGATCGGCGCGCTGCGGTGCGCACGGGCGGCGCTGCCGCACCTGGCGGCGTCGGGGCGGGGCGCGATCGTCACCATCGGGTCCGTCAACGCCGAGCAGGCCTTCGGCGGCCACGCGTACAGCGCCGCCAAGGCCGGGCTCGCCTCGCTCACCCGCACGCTGGCCGCCGACGCCGCGCCGCGCGGCGTCCGCGTCAACCAGGTCAACCCCGGCACGGTCCGCACCCGCGCCTGGGCCGGCCGCGAGCACGTCCTGGACGCCCTGGCCGACCGGGTCTACCCGCTGGGCCGAGTGGGTGAACCCGAGGACATCGCGGCGGCGGTGGCGTTCCTCGCCTCCCGGGACGCCTCCTGGATCACCGGCACCACCCTGCGCGTCGACGGCGGCCTCCTGGCGGTCAACACCGGCTTCGCCCAGGCCCTCGCGGACGACTGACCCCCCGGGGGGGGTGCGGCTGGCGAGGCGCGCGGCGTGGCCGGGTCGGTTGCGGCCGGTGGGCCAAGGTCGGGGCCCCTCCGGGCTCACCTCCTCGCGGTCGGCGGGGTGCCCACCCGGTCTCGTCGCCGCCAACCGCTGCGGGGGCGACCCTGCACGGCCCCTTCTCGCCGTGGTCGGAGCCAGCGCGCCCGATCTCGTGTGCACGCGGCCTCGGCCACCCGGCTTCCCTCGCCCCACCGGGCCGCAGTCGGCGTACGACCGGGGCGGGGCCGTGCAGGGTCGCCCCCGCAGAGCTTGGGGGAGGCGCCGGAAGGGCTCCCTTTCCGACGTACCCAAGGCCGCCGGCATCGAGGAGGTGAGCCCGGAGGGGCCACGCCCCACCACCCGCGACAGGCGCCGCACCCGGGCGCACGGCCGAAAACGCTCTCCTCCCGCACCCGCCCCACCCCTCAGAATGCGCATGACAAAAGTCATCGCCAGAGGGGACCCCCCACATGCGTAAGCCTCTCGCCGGCGCGCTGCTCGCACTCGCGCTCCTCGGAGCCGGCGCCACAAGCGCCACAGCAGCCCCGGCACCAGCCCCGGCACCGGCTCCCACCACCAAGGCCGTCGACTTCGCCGGCACCGTCGCGCTCAGCAACTGCTCCGGTTCCGTCGTCCGTGTGCCCGGCTCGCAGCCCACCGATCCCGCGCTCGTGCTGTCGAACGGCCACTGCCTGGAGAGCGGCATGCCCGGTCCCGGCACCGTCGTCGTCGACAAGCCCTCCACCCGCACCTTCAGCCTGCTCAACTCCGCCGGCACCAAGGTCGCCACCCTGCGCGCCACCAAGATCGCGTACGCGACCATGACCGACACCGACGTCTCCCTGTACGAGCTGACCAGCACGTACGCCCAGATTCAGGCGCGCCACAACATCAAGGCCCTGGAGCTGAACGCGACCCGCCCCGCGCAGGGCACGGCCATCAAGGTCGTCTCCGGGTACTGGAAGCGGATCTACAGCTGCTCCATCGACGGCTTCGCGTACCGCCTGAAGGAAGCCGGCTGGACGATGAAGGACTCCGTCCGTTACACCGCCGCCTGCGACACCATCGGCGGCACCTCCGGCTCGCCCGTCGTCGACAACGCCACCGGCAAGGTCGTCGCCGTCAACAACACCGGCAACGAGGACGGGCAGCGCTGCACGATGAACAACCCCTGCGAGGTGGACGAGAACGGCACCGTGACCGTCCGCCACGGCATCAACTACGGCCAGCAGACGTACGGCATCGTCGCCTGCGTCGGCACCGGCAACAAGATCGACCTCGGCCGGCCGGGCTGCACGCTGCCCAAGCCCTAGCCGAGCGGGCACGGCCCGCCCGATAGGTTGGCGGGTCATGTGGGCAATGAGCGCTGTCGGGTACCGCCGGCTCGGCGCGGCCGGGTCGGTCGCGACGGCCGTGGGCGGCTGGGCCGCCGGTACGCTGCCGGCCCGCGACCCGTGGGGGATCTGGGTCCCCCACGGGCCGGGGGTCACGGCGGCGGCCGCCGTCCTCGCGTACACCGGGCTGACGCTGCTCGTCGTCGCCTGGTGGGGGTACGGCCGGGCCGGAGCGTCCGTGCGCGAGACGCTCACCACGCTCGCCTGGTGGGCCGCCCCCCTGCTTCTCGCCCCGCCCCTCTACAGCGCCGACGTGTACAGCTACATCGCCCAGGGCGCGATGGTCCTGGAGGGCCACGACGTGTACGGCGCCGGTCCCTCCGTCCTGGACCCGGCCGGCCTCGGCGGGGACGCCGCCGCGAGCGTCGGCGGCCACTGGACGGACACACCCGCCCCGTACGGGCCGGTCTTCCTGGTGCTGGCGCAGGCGGTGACCTGGACCACCGGCGGGACGATCGTGCCTGCGGTACTCGGCATGCGGCTGATCGCCGTGGCGGCGCTGGCCCTGATCGTGTGGGCGCTGCGCCGACTGGGCCGGGAGCGTGGTGAGGAAGGGGAGCGCGGTGCTCTCTGGCTCGGCGCGCTCAACCCGCTCCTGCTCATGCACGTGGTCGGCGGCATGCACAACGACGGGCTGATGATCGCCCTCATGCTGGCGGGCGTGGTTCTCGCCCGGCGCGGTAGGTGGATGGCGGGCAGCGCGGTCGTGGGCCTCGCGATGATGGTCAAGTCCCCGGCCGCCGTGGCGCTCCTCTTGATCGGCGTGATCGTCGGCAGGGCGGCGACCGGCCCGCGCGTACGGCGCGTGGCGAAGGGGCTGCTGGTACCGGGGGTGATCGCCGGGGCGGTGGCCGTGGGCGCGACGGTGGCCGCCGGCACGGGGTTCGGCTGGCTGCGCACGCAGAGCGTCGCCGGGACGATCCACACCGCGCTCTCGGCCACCAGCGACGTGGGCCTCGCCCTGGGCGAGCTGCTGCACCTGCTGCTGGGGGCGGACCCGGACCCGGTCAAGGCAGCCGTCCAGCGCCTGGGCCTCGCGGCGGCGCTCGCGCTCATCGCGTACCTGGCGTGGCGCTCGGCGCGCGGCCGTCTCGACCCGGTCCACGCCCTGGGCCTGGCCCTCGTCGCCCTGGTGGCCCTCTCGCCGATGGTCCAGCCCTGGTACCTGCTGTGGGGCGCCACCGTGGTGGCCGCCACGGCGTGGGACGGCCGCGCGGGCCGCGTCCTGATGGTGCTGTCCGCCGCCCTCGTCTACGAGACGGCCCCTTCCGGCCGCACCCCGGCGTACGGCTTCGCCCTGGCGGCCCTCGCCTGCGTCGTCGGGACGGTGCTGGTACGCCGCGACACGGCCGCCGCACCGGACCGGCGCCGGGCGCACGGCCCTCGCGAGGCGGAGCGGGTCGAGGCACGTACGCCCTGACGGCGGCATCCCGGCCGGCGCACCACTGCCGCGAAGCCCAAACCGACGGCATGGCTCCTGCCAGGGGCATTTGTGAACACCACCGGGCTCCGGGCGCACACCGAGTGCCCTGGAGCTCCGGCTATCAGGTCGTCGGCGGACTGTTCTTCACCCTGCCCAATGGCGACCACAGCGCAGCGACGGCCGCGCCTCGGGGCCGATAGGCCCATTTCCCATACAGGCGCCCTTATCACCCCTCGCACTGCCGTTCGCGTTCAGGCCCGTATGCTCACGGGGACCAGCCGGGCCTCTGTACCGGCAAGCACACGAGGTGGATACACAGTGAGTGAAGGCGGTCAGCGGACCACAGGCCCGCTCGGCACGGTGTTGGTGATCATTCCGACCTACAACGAGGCCGAGAACATCGCGGCGATTACCTCTCGGGTCCGTAGTTCCGTGCCCGATGCGCACATTCTTGTTGTCGACGACAACAGTCCGGACGGCACCGGCAAGATCGCGGACGAGCTCGCAGCCGACGACAGCCATATTCACGTCCTGCACCGCAAGGGCAAAGAAGGCCTCGGCGCGGCGTATCTGGCCGGGTTCGGCTGGGGCATCGAGAACGATTACGGCGTCCTGGTCGAGATGGACGCCGATGGCTCTCACCGCCCCGAGGAACTGCCCCGCCTGCTTACGGCGCTGCCCGGTGCGGATCTGGTGCTCGGGTCGCGTTGGGTACCCGGCGGGAGCGTAGTGAATTGGCCCAAGTCCCGGGAGTTCCTGTCGCGAGGCGGCAGCCTCTACTCCCGTCTGATGCTCGGAGTACCCATCCGCGATGTGACCGGCGGCTTCCGGGCGTTCCGCAAAGAGACGCTGGAAGGACTGGGTATGGCCGAGGTCGCCTCCCAGGGGTACTGCTTCCAGGTTGATCTGGCCTGGCGGACCGTGAGATCCGGTTTCCATGTCGTCGAGGTGCCGATCACCTTTGTCGAGCGGGAGCGGGGCGACAGCAAGATGAGCCGCGCGATCGTGGCGGAGGCGCTGTGGCGGGTGACCGCCTGGGGCCTTGGCCACAGGGCCAGGGCGCTCCTGCGACGCGGCTGAATTGAGGTCCGTCCTGCGGGACCCGCAGGACGGACCTCAATTCAGTGAGCGCTCCGGGACACGGGCTGGCTGTCGGATGTGGTGCCGGCAACAGGAAGCTGCGGAACCCTCTCACGGCCCTGGATGAGCTGGTGGAGCAGGAGGGGCAAACCGACGACGGCGATAACCCACACGTTGAGCATGAGCCGGTCGCCCTGGCTGTCGACGGGGTGCGCGATCTCGGCCGCGATGCCCGTCAGTCCGACGGCCAGAACGATCCAGCCGAGCGCACGGCTGTGCCGGAACAGGCCCCATGCGCCGAGGCCGACAGCAACGACAAGCCAGGGGCTGCGGACCTGCTCCTGAATCCAGTGGGTCCAGTAGTTGCCGTTCAGCTCGACCAGCATGGGCCAGGGGGCGGCGACATCGGGCTGGGCGAAGTGATCAGTGAAAGTGTCCTGCAACGTCTCGGTACTGCCCGGCAGGTTGTAGTGCATGCTGAGCGCACCGATCCCGAGAACCACGGCCGCATTCAGGGCAGCCATGAAATACGTGCCCCGATGCCTCGTGCCGGCCACTAGTGCCAGGCACACCATCGCAGCGGCCGCCAATGCCCCCGCGATGAGCAGGAAAGTCGAGTACTTGACAGCTGTGCCCACCACCATGGACCCGGCGAGCAGGATCGCTCCTGCGGTAAGGCGACGGTTGAACAGCCACCACGCACCCAACAAGGCACTCATGGTAAGAGCGAGTACGGGGCCCTCTGTGAGGGGATATCCACCCCACCAGCCGATCGGGCAGGCGTAGAAGAAGGCCTGGCCGAGTAGGGCGAACCTTGCAGGTGCCCCTACGGCGCGCAGCAGCAGGTAGGCAAAGAGGCCGCCGGCAACGGTGAACAGGACCGAGGTGACGAGCAGTCCCGAACCCGCGCCGAACACGGCGACAAACGGCGCGGCCAGCACCGGGAACCCCGGCCGGACATCGAATATGCGCTCATAGCGAGGGCTGAGCGGTTTCAGCCCGTCAGCCGACTCCGCCATGCAGGCGGAGAACCCTTTCCCCGGCGTGGGGTACGGAGCAGCGTCATCGCGCAGGTTCTCCGGCTTCAGCTCGTGGGAGCGCATCTCCCGTCGCACCTTGTCGTGGCAGTACGCCTTCAACGCGGTCCGGTGCGCCTGCTCCGGAGAGTCACCGAGGAACTGCAGCGCGGCCTGGTTGTAACGGTAGGCGTCATTGGCCGGCGCCAGGGTGGGCCTGCCGATGATCTGGAGAACTATGTATGCGATGGCGATCAGCGCGGGGAGCATCCACCGGCGCGACCGACGTATGCCCTTTCTCCGGCGGGTCTCGGAGGACCCCACATCGCCTGCTCGGTGCTGAGAAGCAACAGTGAGGTCATTGGGGCTTATCACGGATGGTCACATTACCCTACTAGCACCCCCGTGCGAATCCGTCACATTCTGTAGCGGGCGCAGAGTCGAGACCCACAGTCGCGCTACTCCCGTCTCCGCCAAGAAGATGAACTCGCATACATCTGGAGCCTAGTGTGATGCGCCCGAAATCACGTGCGGCTGGTCCGGTCCTTCGCGGTGCGGCCAGGGGTCGTCGGCGGGCCAAAGGAGCGGCCCGCCGACAGAGCTCAGTTCTCCGAGGTACCGGAAGCGCGCTCGTGGCGTCTCGGTGTACTCGGGCGCAGGGCTTGCTTACTGGACCAGCTCGATATGGGGGTGGGACGGGTCGGCCGGGCAGACGTGGAGCTGGAGGTTGTAGCCGCCGACGATGTCGATCAAGGTGAAGTTGCCGTCCCGAGCGCCCAGGGGAGGCGGGGCCGGGTTCGTCGGTTCCTCCTCGGCGATCCAGGACTTGCTGATGCCGTCCCACTCCGAGGAGGCGATGGTGAGGAGCGGGACCTCCTCGGTGCCGCACTCGGGGCAGGGGCGGTCGACGGGGTCGATGTCACCCCAGCTGGTCCAGCCGCCGGTCTTCCAGCCGGGGGCGGTGGAGAGGTTGCCCAGGTAGAGCTCGCCCAGGTCGTGCGTGTACGTGCTGTACTGCGAGGGGTCGATCGACCCCCAGCGGCTCGCGTCGTCCAACTGCTCCCGCAGCTCGTTGTCCAGCTCCCTGGGGTGGGGAAACTCAGTGACCTGCTCCGGTGACAACAGGCACGGCTCCGGGAGGTAGTAGCCGAGCTGGACGATCGGCGGCTCGGGCGGTGCGTTGAGGACGTCGGTGACGGTGGCGGAGGAGCGCCAGAAGAGTGCGGTTTTGGGGTGGGCGTATTCCGCGTGGTCGAAGGGGCACCACAGGACTTGGAGGAGGTCCGCGTCGGGCGGACAGGGGAAGGGGACGTCGCGGGCGTACATCTGGGCCACGGGCAGGAGGGGGATCGGGCCGTCGAACCACGGGCGGCCCGCCCTGATCCGCTCCAAGGTCTCCAGCTCCTCGGGAGTCCACTGGGCTGCCTCGGGGTCGAGGTGCAGCCGCTCGGCCGATGCGGCAAGGACGCGGCGGAGGAGCCGGATGTCGTCCGGTGAGTGGACCACCGGCGCCGCGTGCCTGTCATGCGGCTCGTCGCAGTACGGCCACGGCTCGTCGGCGGGCCACAGCAGCGGCCCGCCGACGGAGCTGTCCTGCACCGTCGGCAACCCCGGACGCGGGTGCAGCCGGGTCGCCTTGCGCGCCAGCGGGGCCATCTGAGGGAAGAGCGCGGTGATGTCGAACGGCCGCGGTGGGGTGGTGAAACTCATGCCGGCTCCCGTTGGCGTGCACTGGTGCGGATCTGTGTATCAGTTACCGAGGTTGAGCGTCCCGGTGTTCTGCAGGGTGTTGGTGACGTAGACGCTGGGGAACAGCACCTCGGTCGTCCCGTTCGCCCGTTGGATGTTAGCGCTCATGGTGACGCCCACCGGAATGGTGCTGTTCGCGTCCTTGTAGACGGGTGTCACCTGGTAGAAGACCGCGTCGTTCGCTCCGAGACTGGAGGCGGGGTCCTTGATCATCGTCTGCGCGATGCTCTCGTAGGTCCGCATGCTGGGCGTGCCCGTGTTCATCCCGGACTGCCAGCAGGGGACGAGGTTGGACCGAGTCTCCGCAGTCGTGCCCATTCCGCCGAGGACCTTTGCGATGAGATGGCACCGGGCCAGCCCGTTGGTGACTTGGCTCGCCTTCTTGAACGCCTCCGCGTCCTTCCACCCGGTGACGGGATCGCTGGTTCCGCTTCCGTCGGTGATCTTCCTCCCCAGGCATGCCGTCGCCTGGGTCGGCCGCACTCCGGGCCCGTCCGCCGGGGCGGTCTGGTTGACAAGCGGAACCGGCTCGGTGGTGTTGTAGAACCAGCCGTCGCCGTTGGGAAGGTGGTTGATCGGCGGGGGGTCGTTCAGGCAGCTGGCCTGCGGGCCGGTGTCCGGCAACGAGAACGTCAGCTCGAACTGGTCGGCGTCGATCACGCGCTGATCCTTGAAGCCGTCGGCAAGCTGAGTGTCGGCGAACTGCTTCTCGGCGGGCGTGACATGGGCCTGCACGCAGGGTGAGGTACGGTCCAGGATGTTGGCGTCGTTCAGGACGTAGGTGTCCCATTCGCCGTTGCCGAGGTTGGGGATCACCGTGACGCACCGGTCGCCGGGGGCACCGCCTTCCTTCGCCTCCCCGAAGGGGAAGTCGCCACAGCTGTCAGAGCCGACGAGGTCCGTCTGGGCCGTGAAACCGGCGCACGTGCTGGCGGTACGACCGGCCACGCCGCTCGTCGACCGGGTCAGGGGGCTGCCCTTCTTGCCCCAGGCGCCGTTGAGGTTGTTCTGCGCCCAGCCGTAGGCGGCCACGGCGCCGCCCGCGTCCGCGCTCGTCGCCTTCATCGGCACGACGGCCATGACGGAGGGGACGGCACAGCCCGCCACCGAAGTGCCGCCGACCGCGTGGTCGCACCTGATCTGACGCGGGTTCTTCCACGACGCGTTCGGGTCGGTCGGCGTCGTGTTCGGGGACGTCACGTACATCGCGTAGGACGTGAAGAACGAGGCGGAGCTACCCGTCGTCTGGGGCGAGGAGTAGGTGACGTTGCCGGTGAGGGTCTGGCCGAGCGTGATGGCGCCGCCGTACCAGGGCGCGGTCTTGGTGGCCGTGCAGCCGGCGTCGCAGGACGCTCGGAACTTGGCGTTCAGGGAGGTGACATCGCCGGAGGCGGCCGTCATCTTGACGGTGACCTGCTCGCTCCAGGTCGTGGCGGTCGGGGACAGGTCGGCGCCGGTCGAGACCTCCAGGACGCCGCGTCCGATCTCCACACCCCTGCTGTCGCGGAGGATGTAGGTGACGTTGATGCCGGTCACGCAGTACGAGAAGCGCTCGTAGCTGTAGTTGCCGGGGTTGGTGATGGAGCAGCTGCCGGTGGCAGCGGCAGCAGCGGGGGCACTGGCTGCCCGGGACTTCGCCTTCGCCTTCGCCTTCGCAGGGGCGGGGGCGACCGTCACACAGGACTCGACGGCACCCGCGCGGCGCTCCTTGGAGCCCGGCGCGGTGGCGGTGCATTCCTCACCGGAGCCGGCCGCGAACCTGCCGGTCCCGGTGAGGGGGGCGGTGGCCGGCAGGTCCGCCGAGTCGAGCCTGCTCACCCGCTGCGGCTTCTCTTGGGCCCCCTGCTGCGCCGAGCTCATGCCGGTCGTGGTGAGCCCCAGCGTCACCACCGTCACCAGGGCCAGTACGGTCGACCGGGCACGTCTCCGTCCCGGCCGACCACGTCGTATCGCATGCATGATTGTCATACCTCTCTTGTTGGCGTGGGTGCCCCGACGGCTTCGGTAAGGGCAATGAGGGGCACCGGCACAGCGGTGCCCCTCGTTCTCGTGCGATGGGGACCGGCCGGGCTCGGGCCGAGGCCGTTCGGTCCCGGCCCAGGCGCCGAGCGCTAGGACGCAGGTCAGAAGATGGACGACAGGACCTTGGTGGCCCCCGATACGACGTCCTCGCCGACGTCGGCGATCTTGCCGACGACGGGCTTGATGAGCTTGCCGCCGAGGGCCTTGTCCGCGGCACCGATCCACTTGGACTGGCCGAAGGTGACCAGGCTCAGGCCGGTGCCGATGGCGGAGTCGATGAACTCGCCACTGGTGAAGCCGTGTTCGATGCCGGTGAAGAGGGTGCCGAGGCCGCTGGCGCCCATCGAGACCGCGGCGAAGAAGCCGGCGGCCGCGGCGGCCGGGGGGAACACCAGGGCGGCGAGGGCGCAGCCCGCGGCCAGGAACCCGGCGCCGACACTGATCGCGTTGAACGCGTCGGCGTAGAAGCCGGCGTCGTTCCACCACTCGTCGGCGTCCGTGCTGGTGCCGTTGGGGTTGATCTGGTCGTTGGTGTCCTTGTCGGCCGGGTTGATCTTGGCCTCCCGCTCACGGCGGGCCTTCTCGGCAGCCTCCTTCGCAGCGGCCCTGAGCTCGGCCTCACGCTTGGCCGCAGCGATCCGCCTGGCCTCGGTGGCCGCGGCCGCCGCCGTCGCCGCGTCCTTGCCCGCGGCGATCGAGGAAGCGCGGGCGCTCGCGGCGGAAGCCTGAGCGCTGTACGACGACTTCAGGGCGGAACGGGCGGAGTCCATCGCCTTGTTCGCCGAGTAGTTCGCGGAGCGGGCGGCACTACGGGCGGTCGACGCCGCCGCGCTCGCCCGTGCCGCGGACGCCTTGGCGTCGGCGGCGGACTTGTCGGCCGCGTCCGCGTTCCGCCTGGCCTCGTCGGCGTAGTCCTCGGCCTTGGCCGCGGAGTCAAGTGCCTTGGCCGCCCACTCCTTGGCCTCGGCGGCGGCACTCCGGGCGTCGGCTGCGACCTTGGATGCCAAGGCGGCGTTCTCCTGCGCCTTTTCGGCGATCTTCGCCGCAGCCGCGATGGCGCCCCGGATCGCGGCTACATGGGTGGCGGTGTCGTGGTCGAGCTGGGCGGTCCGGTACTGCACCAGGGAGACGAAGTTGCGGCGCATCCAGGTGGGCCCCTCCATGGCCACCTCGGCGTACGCCTTGGTGAAGGCACCCCCGGTTTCCATCAGCGTGAGGGTGAGGACCGCGTCGTCCTCCCGTATCGCCCGGGGGTACTCGTCGTCGAAAAAGTTCTGCAGCGATTCGGTGGTGTTGATGTCGAGTGCCTTGTTCGCCGCCTCGGTGACGGCCTTGCCGGGATTCGAGTCCAGGATGCGAGTGATCGCCACCCGGTTGTCCTCGTCGGAGGCCCTCTTCATGCCGCCGGTGAGGAAGTCGCCGACCGCCTTGGAATCAGGGCTCTCCAGGGCGGCCTGGGCCGCTTCGGCGATCCTGGGGCCGGCGATCGTGGCCACGTGGAGCGTGGTCTCCCGGTCGTCCTGAACCTGGGCCAGGTGCCGGTCGAGGTCGATCCAGGCGTACACGTCGTCGTCCGAGCCGGAGAGGGCGAACTGGGCCGCCTGCCGGGTCCAGGCACCCCTGGAGTTGAGCAGGGCGACGGCCGCCTTGCGCCCCTGGACCGCCGCGAGCTCCATGTCGTTCGCCGCCAGCGCCTGCTCGGCCTTGGTGATCAGGTCCTTGGTCGCCTGATCGGTCTGCTGCGCCTGGGCGACCTTGTTCTGATAGGCAGTGATCTCCTTCGTCTCGATCTCAGCGAGCAGCCTGACCTCCTCGATGGCCTGCAGCTTGTCCTGCTCAAGGGTTTCCGCCTCGGCCTTCCGCGCGTTCTGCTCCACCAGGAGGGCGTCCGAGACGGCCTTGGTGGCCGTGTTGGCGGCCAGCACGGCCGCCGCCGCGTGGGCGGTGGACCTGTTGGCGTAGTCGACGGCCTGGCCCGCGTACTTCACGGCCTCCTCGGCGGCGGCCGCCGCCTTGTCGGCGTGGTCCGCCGCGGTGTTGGCGGCGTCCCGGGCGGTGCGGGCGGCCGCGGCCGCGGTGGTGGCGAGGGTATGGGCGGCGGAGGCGGCATTGGTGGCCCGGTTCGCGGCGCTGGAGGCGATCGCGGCCTGGCGCTTGGCCTCCGCGGCCTCCGACTGTGCGGCACCGGCGGCGGCACCGGCCTGGGCGGCGGCGTTCGCGGCGGCGGCCGCGTTGCGTGCGGCGGAGGCGGCGGCGGTACCGGCGGCGGCTGCCTTGGTTCCGGCGACGGCGGCCTGGTCGGCCGCCTTGGCCGCGGTACGCGCCTTGGCCGCGGCGTTGCGGGCGGCGACCGCAGCGTTCTTGGCGGCCTCGGCTTTGCCGGCATCCTTGGAGGCACCGATCGCGGCATGGAAGGCGCGGGCCGCGGCGCTGCCGGCGTTCGCGGCGGCCTGGGCGGCGCCGGTGGCGGCCCAGGAGGCGCGACGGGACGCCGACACAGCGGCGTTCGAGGCGTTGATGGCGTTACGAGCGGCATCCGCCGCGCCCTTCGCGGCGCCCGCCGCCTTGCGGGCCGCCGCCCCGGACTTCTGTACATCCTGCTGGGCAGCCGCAGCCTCGGCGGCGGCCTTCTCCGCCGCCTCCTTTGCCTTGTCCGCGGCGGTCTGGGCGCGCGCGGAGGCCTCGACGGCCAGGTTCGTCTCGCGCTCGGCGCGCTTGCCCTCCCGCTGGACGACGGCGACGAGCTCCTCGATCGTCGCCGACTCCTGGTCCCGGGCACGGGCGATGTGCTGCCCGGTCTCGATGAACCACTCCACGTCGGACGCGCTGCCGCTGAGGGCGCGGTCGGCGTACTTCTGCACCTCCGGGCCGGCCTGCGTCAGCATGGTGGCCACCTGGACCCGGGCGTCCTCCAGGCGTGCGTCGTACTGGGTGTCGGTGAGGAACGCGATCAGGGACTGCTCGGTGCCGGCGGTCAGGGCGGCGGTGGCGGCTCGGCGGACCGCTCTGTCGCCGGTGCCCGACACGATGGTGGTGGCCACCTGGAGGTCCTCGAGGATGGCGGTTTTGAAGCCGCCCCTCAGGAAGTCGGCGATGGCGGCGTCACCGTTGTCGAGGGCGGCGACCGCCTCACGGCGCAGGCCCTTGCCCGCGCGGTCCAGGCTGCTGACGATGGCGACGCGGTTGTCCTGCACGGTTTGGTTCGGCAGCGTTTCGGCCAGGAAGGTCTGGATCTCGCTCTCGGAGCCGACCAGGGCCCGGGCGGCGGCGGACTTGACGCCTCTTCCGCCCGATATCCAGGCCTTGACCACCTTCGCCCGCTCGGTGGCCGGCAGGGGGACGGGATCCGGCGCAGTGCCCTCCACCGCGGCGGCGACCGGGGCGAGGAGCACCGAGGGCGTGGAGGCTACGGCGGTGGTGGCGGCGAGCGCACCAAGCACGCGGCGCCGGCTCCAGAAAGTTGTCTGCATAAGAGAGTTGTCCTCGTGTGAGCTGTGGACAGGACATGTCGGATCTCCCTGGCAGGCCGGTTTCCGACGTGCCCGCGGGATGGAATGCCCATGAGTGCGAAGTCGCGTGTAGGCGGAGCTCGTTCTAGTGCCGGACCTTATCAACCTCTCATACCGGAGGGACCAATTGAAGAGTCCGGTCTTTCAACGGACGCTGCGAATCCGCTTCTGATCGTCCCTCAGTATTCATTTACATGTCCTTCACAACTTTCGGCACAACCTTTACAAGCGGTGACGTAGATCACGAAGCATGCGTAGGGATTGCGCCGGTATGCATGGGTTTTTTCACTCGACCTGAGGGCCACTTCATGTTGGTATGGGGAAGCGGATGATGATCGCCGGGACAGGGGGCCTCTCGTTTTGAGAGGTAAGGGAACTGCTTTCCGCAGGAGTTGGAGCATGCCCGGCAGGGCGATGTTGATATCGCATTCCTGTGCACCCGATTTCGAGCCCGATGATGAACATTCGGCCGTCAGCGACGAACTTGGGGATGCAATGAAGGAATACAGCAGAATGCCCGTGAAGCCGCAGCGCAAGCGGCTTGCGCGGCGCGCACTGGGCGCGGCCGCGGTCGGCGCCCTGGCTTGGATCACGGCGACCACGGGCATCCCCGGCGGGGCGTCGCAGCAGACGGGCCCCACCGCACTGGTCGCGGGGGACGCCCCCGGTTACACGGTGGAGGATTTCACTTACCCGAACGCGGACAAGATCCTGGCCGAGAAGAACATCGTCCTCAAGCGCGGTGACGGGCACATCACCCTGGCCGACTGTGCGGCCGGCACCGGCCTCCTGGAGATCCTGGCCCGTGACAAGACGGACAAGATCTGCTTCAAGGTGGTGGGCGACTCCGGCTGGCTGACCCTGGAGATCCCCGCGGTCTACGCGGTCAAGGGCAACGACTACACGACCTCGGTCGACATGACCGTAGGTACCGAGGAGAAGTCGTTCGACATCAACAAGAACGCCTGGACCTCGGTGGGTGAAACCGCGGACCCAGAGGGCCGTGATCACCTGCTCGTCGAGATCAGGTCCTCCAAGTAACCGCAGTCACCATCGACATGCTCACCACTCCGCGGTCCCGTGCCCACAGGACGCGCGGCCCTCGTGCCCAGGAAGCCACATTCATGTACCTCTCCAGACGCCCTCGTCTCTCCGCGCTGGCCGCTGCCCTGCTCGCGGCCCCCGTCGTGCTGAGCGCTGCTCCCGCCACCGCACTCACCGGAGCCGACGCCCCGGCACAGCTGAACTACGTCGCGAAAATCAACGTCGGTGAAGAGACCGCCTGCACCGGCACCCTCATCGACCGGCAGTGGGTCCTGACCGCGGCCACCTGCTTCGCCGCGGACGGCAAACCGCCCGCAGGCAAACCCGCCACTACCACCACCGTCACTGTCGGCCGCACCGACCTGACCCAGGCCGGCGGCAGCGTCCTGTCGGCCATCCGGCTCGTCCCCCATGCCGACCGGGACCTGGTGCTCGTCAAACTCGCCGCCAAGATCACCGATCCGGGCATCACGCCCGTCCGGTTGGCGACCACGCCCGCCACCGAGGGTGAGGAGCTGGTGAAGGCCGGATTCGGACGCACCAAGACCGAATGGGTGCCCGACAAGCTTCACACCGGCACGTTCACCGTCGCGTCAACCACGGCCACGACAGTGGACCTCAACGGCTCCGACACCGCGACCGTCTGCAAGGGCGACGCCGGCGGTCCCGCCCTGCGCACCGTCAACGGCACCACGGAACTCGTCGCCATCAACTCCCGTTCCTGGCAGGGCGGATGTCTCGGCATCGATCCGGCCGAAACCCGTACCGGTGCTATCGACACCCGTGTGGATGACATCAGCGCCTGGGTCGAGCACGCCACCTCGCGCAATCCGGACGACCTCACCGGTGACGGCAAGGCCGACCTCGCGGCCGTCAAGAGCGACGGCATTCTGTGGATCTACCCCGGCACCGGAAAGCCCGGCATGGGCGCCCTGGGCACCCGCTTCCAGGCCGGCACCAGCTGGACGAGCCAGGACGCCATCACCACCGGCGACCTCAACAACGACGGCATCGGTGACCTCCTGTCCCGTCAGGCGTCCGACGGCACGCTGTGGGTCTACCCCGGCACCGGAAAGTCCGGCATGGAGGCCTTCGCCACCCGGTACCAGGTCGGCAGGAGCTGGCAGACCCAGGACGTCACTCGCGCCGGGGACTTCAACAGCGACGGGATCACCGATGTCCTGACCCGTCAGGCGTCCGACGGCACGCTGTGGGTCTACCCCGGCACCGGAAAGCCCGGCATGGAGGCCTTCCCCAGCCGCTACCAGGTCGGTACCAGCTGGAAGAGCCAGAACGTCATCACCACCGGCGACCTCAACAACGACGGGCGCACTGATGTGCTGTCCCGTCAGGCGTCCGACGGCACGCTGTGGGTCTACCCCGGCACTGGAAAGTCCGGCATGGAGACCTTCGCCACCCGGTACCAGGTCGGCAGGAGCTGGCAGACCCAGGACGTCACTCGCACCGGGGACTTCAACAGCGACGGGATCACCGATGTCCTGACCCGTCAGGCGTCTGACGGCACGCTGTGGGTCTACCCCGGCACCGGAAAGCCCGGCATGGAGGCCTTCCCCAGCCGCTACCAGGTCGGCACCGGCTGGGCGCCCTACCGCATCATCTGAGCGGCGGGACGACCTCCGACTCTCCCTCGCACTCCTCTCAAGAGTGCGGGGGAGATCCCTCATGCCCAGTGAAGCTTTTCGCCGGACTTCTCCCACGCGGCTTGCCATTGCCGACATGTTCAGGACGCGGGCGTACGGCGGATCGCGCGGCCCGCCAGGACGTCCGTCCGCCGGCCGTCGGCGATGACGAAGCGGCCGTCGATCAGCACGTACGGGATGCCGGCCGGCAGGGTGCGCGGGGCGTCGAAGGTGGCGCCCGCCGCGACCGTGGCCGGGTCGAAGAGGACCAGGTCGGCGCGGTGGCCCTCGCGGACCAGGCCCCGGTCGGGGAGGCGGAGGCGGGCGGCGGGGCGGGAGGTGAGGTGGGCGACCGCCTCCTCCAGCGACAGGACGCCCAGCTCACGCGCGTACCGTCCCAGGTAGTGCGGGAACGTGCCGTACGCGCGCGGGTGCGGCTTGGCGCCCTGGAGGATGCCGTCCGAGCCGCCGGTGTGGACGCGATGGCGCATGATCGCCCGGACGTTCTCCTCGTGGCCGACGTGGTGGAGGATCGTCGTGCCCAGCCGGTCCTCGATCAGCAGGCGGCGGGCGGTGGTCCAGCCGTCGAGGCGGCGGCCGGTGAAGTGCGCCAGCGCCGGATCGGTGACGCCCGAGATCTCGATCGTGTCCCACTCGACGGGTACGCCATGACAGCCGTCCGAGCCGGTGACCTCCAGGTGGTGGCGTATCCGCTCGGCCGTCGCCTCGTCGCGGAGGCGGGCCAGGACCGCCTCCGGGCCGCCCTCGCCCGCCCAGCTCGGCAGCATCGCGACGAGCGTCGTGCAGCCGGGCGTGTAGGGGTAGGTGTCGAGCGAGATGTCCGCGCCGTCCGCCAGCGCCTCGTCCAGCAGCGCGAGCAGCTCGGGTGCCCTGCCCTTGTTGACGCCGAAGTTCATGGTGGCGTGGGCCAGGTGCAGCGCGCAGCCGGCCTCCCGGGTAAGGGCGACCATCTCCTCGTACGCCTCCAGCGCGCCCGCGCCGTAACTGCGGTGGTGCGGGCAGTAGTAGCCGCCGTACGCCGCCACGACCCGGCACAGCTCGGTCAGTTCGGCGTCCCGCGCGTACATGCCGGGCGTGTAGGTGAGGCCGGACGACATGCCGACCGCGCCCTGCTCCATGCCCTCGGCGACGAGTTGCTTCATGCGGGTCAGCTCGGCGCCGGTCGGCGGGCGGTCCTCCCAGCCCATGGCGTACGCGCGGACAGTGCCCTGCGGGACGAGGTAGGCGGCGTTGACGGCGATGCCCTGACGGTCCAGCCGGTCCAGGTACTCGCCGACGGTCCGCCAGTCGAATTCGATGTCGCAGCCGTCGCCGTTCCAGCCGGTGACGGCCCGGCGGACCTCGCCGAGGGTGCGGTCGTCGACCGGCGCGTACGACAGGCCGTCCTGGCCCAGCACTTCGAGCGTGACACCCTGCGCGGCCTTGGCGCTGTGATCGGGGTCGCGGAGCAGCGCGAGGTCGCTGTGGGCGTGCATGTCGATGAAGCCGGGGGCGAGGGCGAGCCCGTGCGCGTCCAGGACGCGTGCGGCGGGCAGGGGCCGGTCGCCCTCCCGGCGGATCGCGGCGATCCTGCCGCCGGTGATGCCGACGTCGGCGCGGTAGGAGGGGCCGCCGGTGCCGTCGACGACGCGTACGTCCCGTATGACGAGGTCCATGGCGGCCGCTCCTAGAAGAAGGTACGGATGTAGTCGACGACCGTGCCGTCCGCCTCGACCAGCGGGATCAGCGGCCACTTGTCGAACACCGTGCAGGGATGCGACAGCCCCATGCCGACCCAGTCGCCCACCTCCAGCTCCGCCTCGGCCGTCGTGTCGAGCCAGGCGTGCTGGTCGGACAGGCGGCTCACCGTGATCCCGTCCGCCGGGCGGACCGACCCGTCGCGCGCGGAGCGGACGACCTGTGCCTCGGGGAGGTGGAGGTCGTACGCGGCGTCCCGCTTGCCCGCGTTGACGAACGCCTGCTCCGCCGTCGGGCGGGACACCACCTGCGCCCACAGGCGGAAGGCGGGCTGGAGGGCGCCCTCCTCCGGGACCCGGTTGAAAGGCGTGAGGTTGCGGTACTGGCCGTCGTCGTGGGACACGTACGCCCCCGAGCGCAGCAGCTTCAGCACCGGGCGGGACAGCGGCGGCAGTTCGGCGAACACCTCGGCGACCGTGTCGAACCAGGCGCTGCCGCCCGCGCTGACGACGATCTCGTCCAGGCCGGCCGGGAAGCGGCCCGCCTTGTCGAGCTCGACCGCGAGGGCGGTGAGGCGGCGCAGCCAGGCCCGTACGCTGCCGGTCGTCGCCTCCGGCACCTCGCCCTCGTACCCGGCGACGCCGACGAGGCGCAGCGTGCTCGTCGCGGCCACGGCGTCCGCGACGGCGGCGCACTCCGCCTCGGTACGCGCCCCGGTGCGCGCGCCGTCGCCCGCGCCGAGCTCCACGACGACGTCGACGGGGCGCCGGGAACGGCGCAGGGCTTGGTCCATCAGCTCGACGCCGCGTACGGAGTCGACGTAACAGATGAAGCGGAAGTCCGGGTCGTCGGCGAGTTCGGCGGCGAGCCAGCGGAGGGCGGCGGCGTCGACCAGCTCGTTGGCGAGGAAGATCCGCCGGATGCCGAAGGTCCGGTAGACGCGGGCCTGGTGCGGCACGGCCGCCGTGATCCCCCAGGCGCCGTACTCCACCTGACGGTCGAACAACTGCGGCGCCATGGACGTCTTGCCGTGCGGCGCGAAGGCGAGGCCGTGCCGCTCGGCGTATGTCTCCAGCAGCGCCAGGTTGTGCTCCAGGGCCTCGGCGGAGAGGGCGAGGACAGGGGTGGTGAAGCCGCCGGTGAAGAGGTCGCGGCGCTGGGCGGCCAGCTCGCCGACGGTCAGGCCCTCGGCGTCGATGGGGAGCCCCTTGAACCGGTGGTCGACGCGCTCGTCCTTGAGGTGCTCGGAGGCCATGGCAACCCGTTCCCCATCTGTTGCATTCTCTGCAACGCTCATTGCGTATATCGCTCGGTGGTGTCTAACATCCGGCGCAACGCCGGGTCAATGGATCCGCCGGGACCCAGTGAGGAGCCCCAGAGTGACCGCAACCGACGTCGTCTGTCTCGGCGAGTCCATGGTCACCTTCCTGCCCTCCCGCCCCGGCCGCCTCGCCGACGTGCCGTCCTTCGCCCGCGCCATCGGGGGCGCCGAGTCCAACGTCGCCTGCGCGCTGGCCGCCGCCGGCCACCGGACGCGGTGGGTCAGCCGCGTCGGCGCCGACGGCTTCGGCGACCACCTGGTGGAGGCCGTCGCCGCGTACGGGGTCGACACCGCCGCCGTACGCCGCGACCCCACCCGCCCCACCGGCATCTACTTCCGCACGGCCACCGACCGGGCCAACGGCGCCCACGAGGTCGTCTACTACCGGGCAGGGTCCGCCGCCTCCGCGATGTCCCCGGAGACGGTCCCGTACGAGGACCTCGCCCCCGCCCGCGTCCTGCACCTGTCGGGCATCACCGCCGCGCTCTCCGCCGGCTGCCTGGCCCTGATGCGCGCCCTCACCGCCCGCCGCCCCGGCCGCCCCCTGCTCTCCTTCGACGTCAACCACCGGCCGGGCCTGTGGCGCGGCGCCGACCCCTCGGTCCTCCTCGACCTCGCCCGGGGCGCCGACCTCGTCTTCGTCGGCGAGGACGAGGCGGAGGCGGCGTGGTCCCTGCGGGGCGCGGCGGCGATCCGGGCGGCGCTGCCGGAGCCGTGCGTACTGGTGGTGAAGCAGGGCGGCCGTGGCGCGACGGCGTTCAGCCGCTGCGCGGGCGTTGAACCGGGGGCTCCGCCCCCGGACCCCCGCGCCCCGCGGCGCGAAGCTGCCGCGCACCGGGGGTGTGGGAGCGTCAGTCCCCACGGTGAAACCTCCCCTCCCGCACAGGGGGCGCGGCCCCGGCAGGGCGACACCGTCACCTTCGTCCCCGCCCCCCGCGTCGACGTCGTCGCCCCCGTCGGGGCCGGCGACGCCTTCGCCGCCGGGTTCCTGTCCGCCACCCTCCGCGGCCGCACGCTCAAGCACCGCCTCCGGCACGGGCACCTGCACGCCGCCGCCGCGCTCACCGTCCCCGGCGACCTCGGCACCCCGCCCGCCACCGCACACGCCGACCGCCTCGCCGGCCTCGACGACGACGCCTGGGAGAGACTGCACCTCGGCCCCGGCTGGACGCGGACCGGGGAAGACCAGGAGGTACGTACGCCATGAGCCAGACCGTCGACCGCGCGCTCAGCATCCTGCCGCTGCTCGCGCGCGGCCCCGCCGACCTCGGGCAGGTCGCCGGCGCCCTCGGCGTACACAAGTCGACCGCCCTGCGGCTGCTGCGCACCCTCCATGAGCACCGGCTCGTCTACCGCCAGCAGGACCAGCGCTACCGCCTCGGCGCCCGGCTGTTCGCCCTCGCGCAGGAAGCCGTGGAGAACCTCGACATCCGCGAGATCGCCCACCCACACCTCGTACAGCTGGGCGAGGAGACCGGGCACACCGTGCACCTCGCCGTGTACGAGGAAGGCGAGGTGCTCTACCTCGACAAGGTCGACAGCCGCTACCCGGTCCGCATGTACTCACGCATCGGCAAGCCCGTCGCGATCACCGTCGCCGCCGTGGCGAAGCTGCTGCTCGCCGACCTGCCCGAGGCCGAGCGCCGCGCGCTGGCCGCGAAGCTCGACTACCCCATGTACACGCCCCGTTCGATCCCGAACGCCGCCGCCTTCCTCCAGGAGCTGGCGGCCGTACGTGAACAGGGCTGGGCCACCGACCTCGGTGGCCACGAGGAGTCCATCAACTGCGTCGCGGCCCCGATCCGCGGCGCGGACGGCCGGGTCGTCGCCGCCATGTCGGTGTCCGCGCCCAACGTCGTCGTCACCGCCGAGGAACTCCTCGCACTGCTCCCACTGGTGCGCCGCACCGCCGATGCCATCAGCCGTGACTACTCAGGCAAGGACACCGCATGACCGGGAAGACCCCGAAGACCGCGATCACCCCCGCCACCCACACCGCCCCGCCCGCCCGCTTCTCCCACGGCGTACGCAAGGGCAACATCCTCCAGGTGGCCGGCCAGGTCGGCTTCCTCCCGGCAGTCGAGGGCGAGCCCCCGACCGTCGCCGGGCCGACCCTGCGCGAGCAGACCCTCCAGACCCTCGCCAACGTGGAGGCGGTCCTGAAGGAGGGCGGCGCGAGCTGGGACGACGTGATGATGATGCGCGTCTACCTCACCGACACGGCGCACTTCGCCGAGATGAACGAGATCTACAACGCGTACTTCGCCGACCTGACCGCCGTCCCCGCCGCCCGTACGACGGTCTACGTCGGCCTCCCCGCCGGCCTGCTCATCGAGATCGACGCACTGGCCGCGCTCGGCTGAACCGCCGCGGTACGGCGGGGAATCCCGTACCGCGACGGCCCTCGGGCACTACGCGCAGTACTGCTGCTCCTTGCCGATCGACCGGTACATGCAGTCCGCGTTCTCGATCAGTTGCAGCACCGCGTCCCGGTTGCGGCTCGTCTCGCGCTCGATGACCTCGTCGGGCGGGTAGAAGCCGCCGCCCGAGGAAGAACGCGGGTACATCTCGAAGGTGTAGCCGAAGATCTTGTGCGCGCCCCACAGGTAGTCGTCGATGGACCCGTCCGTGATGTACAGGTCACTGGACTGCTCAGGCGTGTAGCCGTTGCTCGCGGCCATCTTGCGGCCGACGGTGGCGAAGGCGTCGCGGTCGTCCTGGGTGAGGCCGGGGGCCGTGTCGTTGTACGTGTAGCCGTACGGCCACAGGATGAGTTCGCTGTACGTGTGGAAGTCGATGCCCGCCTTGATCTGCTGCTTGCCGCCGACGACCCGGGAGCGGACGAAGTCGGCGACGACCTTCACCTCGGGGGCGGACTCGGGCGCGGTGCCGCGGTAGGTGTCGGAGCTGGGGGAGCCGGAGGAGCCGCCGCAGCAGCCCCACTTGAAGTTCCAGTTGCGGTTCATGTCCGTGCCGACGTACGACGAACCGGAGTTGGGCTGCCGGTTCTTGCGCCAGCTACGGTAGGAGCCGGTGGCGATGTCGTACTCGCCGCCGTCGGGGTTGAGGTCCGGCACGATCCAGATCTCGCGGTTGTTGACGGCGCTGGTGATCCGGGAGTCGGAGCCGTAGCCGGCGCCGAACTCACGCATCAGGTACAGCGCCATCTCGACGGTGAGGTGCTCGCGCGCGTGCTGGTGGTGGGTGAAGAGGATCTCGGGCTCGTTCTCGTCCGTGGCCACGTTGTCGCTGATCTTGATGGCGACGATGTCGCGGCCCTGGTACGACTTGCCGATGACGCGGCGGCTCATGATGCCCGGGTACTGCTGGAGCCGCTGGCTGATCTCCGCGTTCATCTCGGCGTAGTTGTGGTACCGCGAGTCGGCGGAGGGGAAGTCCATGGCGCCGAGGGAGGTGCCGGAGGCCTTGCCGCCGGTCCGGTCGGGCGGGGCGGGCAGGGCTTCGAGTTTGTGGCCGAGGGCGCGCAGCTTGCGGGCCTGTTCGGCGTTGGCGCTGACGACGACCGCGTGGTCGTCGGCCTCGTCGATGGACACGCCGGTGGCGGCGAGGGCGGTGCGTTCGGCCGGGGTGGACGGGCCGTGGATCTCGTACTGCCGGATGACCTCCTCCGTGGTGGCGGCGGGGGCGGTCGGCACGTCGGCGGCCGTCGTGGTGGTGGCGGTGAGCGGTGCCGCGACGGCGAGCGCCAGGAGGGCCGTGAGGGTGGCGGACCTTCTGCCGGGTATGCCGCGTGTGCCGCGTATGCGCATGCGCATGTCGTCTCCTGCGGTGGGGGGTACGGGGTGGGTTGCCCCGTGCGAGGCATCGTCCGGCCGTGGCATGAGCGCGTCAAGTAGGCATCCGGTCGTGGCGTCACCCCCCGTACCCCTTGCGCGATCACCGCGCCGCGCGCTTTGGTGACGTGACGTCGGGTGAATGAAAGGCGGCAACGCATGGCAGACACCGCGCAACAGGGCGAGACCGAGGGGACGGGCCCCCGGCTCCGCAAGGCGAGCTGGCGCTACATCGGGCCCGGCATCGTCGTGGCCGCGACCGGCGTCGGCGCCGGCGACCTCGTCGCGACGCTCATCGCGGGCAGCAAGTTCGGCTACACGCTCCTGTGGGCAGCCGTCGTCGGCTGCCTCGTCAAGATCTCGCTGGCCGAGGCCGCCGGACGCTGGCACCTGGCCACCGGCCGCACCCTCTTCGACGGCTGGCGCAGCCTCGGCGCCTGGACGACCGTCTACTTCGCCGTATACGTCGCCATCTGGGGCTTCGTGTACGGCGCGGCCGCCATGTCGTCCAGCGCCCTGCCCCTCCAGGCGCTGTTCCCGGGCGTCATGGACCTGAAGTGGTGGGCCGTCCTGTGCGGCGTGGGCGGACTGGTCTTCGTCTGGTTCAACCGGTACGCCGTCTTCGAGAAGGTCATGACGATCCTCGTCGGCGTCATGTTCGTCGTCACCGTCTACCTCGCCATCCGCGTCACCCCGCACCTCGGCGACGCGCTCGCGGGCCTCGTACCCGTCCTCCCGGGCGGCTCGCTGATCTACACCCTCGGCCTGATCGGCGGCGTCGGCGGCACGATCACGCTGGCCGCGTACGGCTACTGGGTCAACGCCAAGGGCTGGACGGACACCTCCTGGATGAAGGTGATGCGCCTGGACAACCGCGTCGCCTACATCACCACCGGTGTCTTCGTCGTCGCCATGCTCTTCGTCGGCGCCGAGCTGCTCCACTCCTCCGGCGTCGCCCTCGCCAAGGGCGACAAGGGACTCCTGGACCTCGGCAACGTCCTGGCGGACCAGTACGGGACCGTCACCTCCAAGCTGTTCCTCATCGGGTTCTTCGCCACCTCCATCACGTCCCTGATCGGCGTGTGGCACGGCGTGAGCCTGATGTTCTCGGACTTCGTCACCCACTACCGCAAGCGGGGCGCCACCACGGGCGAGGAGGTCGCGGCCGGCGTACGAGAGAAGTCGCTGCCCTTCCGCGCGTACCTGCTGTGGCTGACGTTCCCGCCGATGTCCCTGCTCTTCCTGGACCAGCCGTTCGGCCTGGTGATCGTCTACGGCGTGATCGGCGCCTTCTTCATGCCGTTCCTGGCCCTCACCCTGGTGTGGCTGCTCAACTCCTCCCGTACGCCGCGCGAATGGCGCAACGGCTGGCTGAGCAACGGCGTGCTGGGCGCGGCGGGGCTGCTGTTCGTGGTGCTGTGCGTGCAGCAGGTGCGCGAGCTGCCCTGGTAGGGCGCGGGCCTGGTCACGTTGGCGATACTGGGGGCATGACAACGCCCCCCGGGTTCGGCCCGCCGATACCGATACAGCCGCCGTACGGCGCATCACCGGCGCCGTACGGCGGCCCGGCCCCGGCGCCCGCCTCGTACCCGGCCCCGTACCCCGCCTCGTACCCGGCCCCGTACACGCTGCCGCTCGCCGACGGACCCGAGTTCGTGGCGCACGACCGGCGCAACTCCGTGATCGTGGACCCGTCCGGGGTGTCCCTGGAGGTCAACGGCCACACCATGGACTTCCCGTGGGCGGGCGTCTCCACGGTCCACTTCGCCCCGGCCCCGTACGGCCACGTGCTGATGGTGTCCGTCACCCACCCCAGCGGCATGCTGTACGAGTGCCGGATCGACGCCAAGCGCAAGGCCCAGCTCCACCAGTGGCTGGCGGAACTGGGCCCCGTACTGCACCACTACCTCGCCGGACGGTAGCTACGGCAGGTTGTGGACGTGCGGCCCGACCGCGTTCGACCAGGCGTTGCCGGCGGTGGCGTCCCAGTTCGTGGACCAGGTCATCGCCCCGCGCAGCGCCGGGTACGTCTTCGACGGCTTGAACGAGCCGCAGCCGGTGCCGCGCGTCAGGCAGTCCAGCGCGTTCTTCACGATCGACGGGTCGACGTAGCCGCTGCCCGCGCCACGCGGTGAGGCGGGCACGCCGAGCCCGACCTGCGAGGGGTCGAGGCCGCCCTCCAGCTGGATGCAGGCGAGCGCGGTGAGGAAGTCGACCGAGCCCTGCGCGTACACCTTGTTGTCGCAGCCCATCATCGAACCGCTGTTGTAGTACTGCATGTTGACCACCGTGAGGATGTCCTTCACGGCCAGCGCCGTCTTGAAGTACTCCGTTCCGGTGTTCTGCATGTCGATGGTCTGCGGCGCCATCGTCAGTACCATCCCGGGCCCGGCCTTCGCCGACAGCTGACGCAGCGCCTTGGTCAGGTACGTGGAGCTGATGCCGTGCTCCAGGTCGATGTCGACCCCGCTGAAGCCGTACTCCTGCATCAGGGCGTACGCGCTGTTCGCGAAGGCCGTCGCCGACGCGTCGCTGTTTATGGTGACGTTGCCCTTCTCGCCGCCCACCGAGATGATCACCGACTTGCCGGCGGCCTTCTTCGCCGCGATGTCGGCCTTGAAGTCGGCGACCGAGGCGTAGCCGACGGCCGGGTCCAGGTTGAAGACGATCTGGCCGGGCGTGGCGGTGGAGTCGGCGAACGACACGGCGATGATGTCGTACTGCGCCTGCACGTCCCGCAGCTTCTGCACCGTGGCACCGTTGTTGAAGTTCTGCCAGTAGCCGGTCACCGCGTGGCGCGGCACGGCGGGGTTGGGGTTGGTCCCACCGGTGGACGTCTTCCCCGTCACCGCCGCCGACTTCGCCGACTCACCGGCCGCGTTCACCGCGCTGACCTGGAAGCTGTACGAGGTGTTCGCGGCCAGCCCGGTCACGGTCGCCGACGTCCCGGTCACCGACTGCACCTTGGTGCCGTCCCGGTAGACGTGATAGCCGGTCGCGCCGGAGACGCCGTTCCAGCTCAGGGCGACGGACGACGAGGTCACCGCGCCGGTGGCCAGCCCGCTGGGCGTGGCCGGCACCACCGGGTCGGGGTCGCCCCCGCCGCCCCCGTCGGGCCCGAAGACCGAGATGTCGTCGGCGTAGTAGGCGGGCTGCCCGTACCACCCGTGCGTGTAGACGGTGACGGACGTCGTGCTCGCGCCGGTCGTGAAGCGGGTGGTCAGCTGCTTCCAGCCGGCCGAGTCCGGCGTCCACGTCGACACGTCCGTCGTCCCGGTGCCGCTCGCGCCGAGGTACGCGTACCCGCCCTGCACCCAGGCGCTCAGCGTGTACGTGGAGTTCGGCTTGACCGCCACGGTCTGCGCGCACCGGGCGATGTCCTGCCCGCCGGGCGTGGCCCGGAGCGCGGCGGCCCCGCCGTGCACGGGGGAGGAGACGGTGGCGCCGCTGCCGGCCGAGCACGTCCAGTTGGCGAGCCCGGACTCGAAGCCGGCGTTCTTGGCGACGTTGACGTCGGCGGCGTGCGCGGTGCCGGCGGCCCCGCCGACGAGGGCGAACCCGGCGCCTACGGCCAGCGCCAGGGTCCCGCCGAGCCATCTGCCGCGACGTGCGGGTCTGCGTGCGGGTCTGCGTGCGGGTCTGCGTGCGCTTTCGCGTGTGCGGTGTGAGGGGTCCACGTGCTGCCTCCGGTGGGGGAGTCGGGGAGGTGCTGGGGAACGGTGGCCACCGCCGTTTTCGTAAAGCTGGTCCAGACCAATCGACTTGTCAAGACCTCTGGAAAGAAACAGGAGTTAACCACTGACGCCTTCGTCCGGATTGGTCACCCACGGGTCGTCCACGCAGTGCGAGCGAGCGATCTGAAAGCTGTTCTCTGCCCCCTCAGACCTGGCTAAAGTGCGGGTGGCAGGAGTGAGCGTGGAGGAGCAGGCAGAGCACGTAAAGCAGGTAAGGCAGGTATCTGCGGTGCGCCGGAATCCCGGCGGCCGGAGCCGAACGGGGAACCAGCGTGCCGACCGCAATCGCCGTCACCAGCGCCGATCTGGTGCTACCACCGACCGACCACCAGACCCCCACAGCGGCCCTGCTGCCGTCCCCCGACGCGCAGCCGCTGGACGCCGCCGTCGCCGACATGCAGGTCATGGTCGAGCAGCACGGCTACGTCATCGCCCTGTACCCCGCCTCCCTCCCCGCCCCCCACGAACGCCGCCTGCACACCGTCCGCTCCGTCCTGGAGAGCGACCGCATCGCGCTCCTGAAACTGGACCTCCCGCCGCTCGGCGTCGCCGTCCTCGTACGCCAGCTGCGCCAGTTGTCCATCTGCGACTTCAGCCCCGGCGTCGTCGCCTCTGCCGCCCGGCTGCTGTCCCACTACATCTACGCGGGCGCCGTCCTCAACACCGTCACCCGGCTCGACCGCGTCCCCGTGAGCCTGAAGTCCCACGCCAAGTCCTGGGTCCCGGGCTCACAGTTCGGCGTCCTCGCCACCCCGGCACCGCAGCTGATCAGGATCGGCACCGGGGAGCAGCTCGCCGGGCCGGAGTTCGGTACGCAGCTGATGCTGGCCCGGGGACAGCTGACGTCCGACTGGGTCACCGAGAGCCTCGCGCCCGCCTGGCGCGTACAAGGAGTGGTGGAGAGCGCGCTGCCGGCCGACTCGCCGAAATGGTGGGGGACGGCGAAGATGATGGAATTCGCCGCCTTTCTCCCCGACATCTCGGTCCTCTACCAACTCGTCGCCTCCGTACGGCGGGAAGTGTGCTCCTGGTGCGGAATCGACCTCATAGGGGACCGCTGCGGATTCTGCTCGGCCCCGCTCGTGCCGCCCGAGTTCAGCCAGGGAACGGCATGAGCCACCCGATACGCCCACTCCCACGCCTACGTCTCCTCACGAGGTCGCCCCGCCCATGAACTCACGTCAGCGTCGCGGTGTCATTCTGCTGCTCCTTTCGGTCCTGTGCGCCCTCGGCGCGTTCGCCGGTGTGGTCACGGTGATCAGCGACGTGAATGCGAAGGTCGGGCCGGAAGTCGACGCGTACGAACTGAAAGCCGACGTGGCGGCCTACACGGCTCTCCAGCCCGGCCAGTTCCAGAGGATAAAGATGCCCAAGCGCTGGCTTTCCGGAAACGCCGTCACCGACCTCTCCGTCGTCAAGGACAAAATCGCCGTCACCGACCTCAAAAAGGGCTCACTGCTCCAGGAGGACATGATCGCCAGACGGCCCGCGCTGGAGAACGGCCAGCAGGAGATCGCCATCATGATCGACGCCTCCACCGGAGTCGCCGGAAAGATCACCGCCGGCTCGCTGGTGAACATCTTCGCCACCTTCGACGACGACAACCGCGAAAAGGGCGCCGTCGCCGAGTCCCGCATCATCGTCGCCAACGCCCGCGTCCTCGACGTCGGCAAACTCACCCCGCTCGACGGCAAGCGCGACGACAACCGGGGCATCGGCATCCGGGAAGCCGTACCGATCACCTTCGCGCTCTCCACCACCGACGCCCAGCGCGTGGCCTACGCCGAGTCGTTCGCCGAGCACGTACGGCTCGCCCTGCTGCCCAGGAACAGCCCCACCGTCCTCCGGCCCGGCGAGGGCAGCTACACGCTCGACGAAGACAAGAACAAGTGAGGGCCGGATGACCACACGCATCCTCCCGGCCGTCGGTGACGCCGACGCCGCCCGATCCATCACCACCCTCCTCAGCCAGCTCCCCGACGCCGAACCCGCCGGACCGGTCGGCGACTCGACCTCCCTGATCGACACCCTCGCGCGGCTCGCCGCCGAGTCCCTCGACGAACTGCCCGAGGTCGTGCTGGTCCACGGCGGGATCGGGCCCGTCCCCGCACTCGAACTCATCCGGGAGGTCGCCCTCCGCTTCCCCGCCGTCGGCGTCGTCCTCGTCACCGCCGACGCGGGCCCCGGCCTCTACTCGGCCGCCATGGACTCCGGCGCCCGCGGCCTGATCGGCCTGCCCCTGTCGTACGAGGAACTCGCCCAGCGCGTCCAGTCCGCGGCCGCCTGGTCCGTGGGCGTACGGCGCCACCTCGGACAGGGCGGCGACGTCTTCACCGGACCGGGCGGCCGGGTCATCACCGTGAGCGGCGCCAAGGGCGGAGTCGGCACCACCGTCACCGCGGTACAGCTCGCCCTCGCCGCCCGGGCGTCCGGCCTGAGCGTGGCGCTGGTGGACCTGGACCTCCAGGCCGGGGACGTGGCGTCGTACCTGGACGTGCAGTTCCGGCGGTCCGTCGTGGACCTCGCCGCCGTCCAGGACATATCGCCCCGGGTGCTCCAGGACGCCCTGTACGCCCACCAGACCGGCATCGGGCTGCTCCTCGCGCCGGGGGAGGGCGAGCGGGGCGAGGACGTCAGCGACCGGTCGGTCCGCCAGATCGTCAGCGCGCTGCGCAACCGCTACGAGGTCGTCGTCATCGACTGCGGTACGCACCTCGACAGCGCCAACGCCGCCGCCATCGAGATGGCCGACACCACGCTGCTCGTCGTCACCCCGGACGTGGTGGCCGTGCGCGCCGCCAAGCGCATGGTCCGGCTCTGGGACCGGCTCCAGATCCGCAAGGCGGAGGAGACGGTGACGGTCGTCAACCGGCACATCCGCAACACCGAGATCCAGCCCCCGCTCGTCGAGAAGATCACCGGCACGCGCGTCACGAGGACCTCCGTACCCGCGAACTTCAAGGAACTCCAGTCGGTCGTCGACGCCGGCCGGATGCAGGACCTGGAAGCCAAGTCGTCCGTCAAGCAGGCGCTGTGGGCACTGGCGGGCGAACTGGGGATCGTGAAGGCAGTGGAAGGGGAAAGCAGGCAGGGGAAGTTCCGCGGCGACCGGGGCTCGGTGGGGCTGCGGCGCGGGCGCGGCAACAGGTAGGGGATACGTCATGAGACGCCGTCACGGAAATGACCGGGGACAGGTCGCGGTCGAGTTCACCGGCATGGTCCCGGTCGTCCTCGGCGTGATCGTCCTGCTCTGGCAGGCCGCCCTCGTCGGCTACGCCTGGTCGCTGGCCGGCAACGCGGCGGACGCGGCGGCCCGCGCGGGGACGGTGGGCGGGGCGGGGGCGTGCGCGGCGGCGGCGCAGGGGAGCGTCTCGGGGGCGTGGACGGCGCAGGCGAACTGCTATCCCGACGGCGACCTGTACACGGCGTCGGTCGACCTGAACGTCCCTGTCCTGTTCCCGGGCTTCGACATCCCCGTACCCGTGACCGGCACGGCGTCCGTCGCGAGGGAGGGCGACCGATGACCGCGTACGTACGTGAAGGGCGGCGCGCCGGAGACGCCGGCCAGTCGGCGGTCGAGTTCGTCGGCTGGGTCACCGTGCTGCTGATCGCCGCCCTGGCGGCCGTCCAGCTCGGGTTCGTGGCGTACGCCGTACAGCAGGCGGGTACGGCGTCGAGAGCGGCGGCGCGGGTGGCGTCGCAGGACCCGACCGCGAACGCCGGTGCTGCCGGCAAAGCCGCCACGAGCGCCTGGCTGGACACGGGTGTCACCGTTTCCCCGGGCGGCGGCGACGAGGTCACCGCCACCGCTACCGTCCCCATCCCCTCCGTCATTCCGCTGTTCAGCTTCCCCAGCGCCCAGAGGTCCACCACCATGCCCGTCACCACGCCCGCCACCGACTGAGGGAGTTGAGAACGACATGAGCTTGCGGGCGCGCATCACCAGTCCCGAGCCGGTCAACGGCAAGGGCGAGGACAACCACCTCGTCGGCGTCTACCGCGTCAAGCTCCTGGAGGAGATCGACCTCGCGGAGATGTCCGCCCTGGCGACCGCCGAGCGCCGCGCCCGCCTGGAGCGGGTGCTCGGCCACATCATCAGCCGCGAGGGCCCCGTCCTGTCCTCCACCGAGCGCTCGCAGCTCATCCGCCGCGTCGTCGACGAGGCCCTCGGGCTCGGCATCCTCGAACCGCTCCTCGAAGACGCCTCCATCAGCGAAATCATGGTCAACGGCCCCGAGCAGGTCTTCGTCGAGCGGCGCGGCCGCCTCGAACAGCTGCCGATGCGGTTCTCCTCCACCGAGCAGCTGATGCAGACCATCGAACGGATCGTCTCCACCGTCAACCGCCGCGTCGACGAGTCCAACCCGATGGTCGACGCCCGCCTGCCCAGCGGCGAACGCGTCAACGTCATCATCCCGCCGCTGTCCCTCTCCGGCCCCATCCTCACCATCCGCCGCTTCCCCCGCGCCTTCACGCTCCAGGAGATGGTCGCCCTCGGCTCGCTCGACGAGCACATGGTGATGCTGCTCGCCGGGCTCGTACGCGCCAAGTTCAACGTGATCGTCTCCGGCGCCACCGGCACCGGGAAGACCACCCTGCTCAACGCGCTGTCCGGCCTCATCCCCGAGGGCGAGCGCATCGTCACCATCGAGGACTCGGCAGAACTCCAGCTCCAGCAGTCCCACGTCATCACCCTCGAAGCCCGCCCCCCGAACGTGGAGGGCAAGGGCCGGGTCACCATCCGCGACCTCGTACGCAACTCGCTGCGCATGCGCCCCGACCGGATCATCGTCGGTGAGGTACGAGGCGGCGAGACCCTCGACATGCTCCAGGCCATGTCCACCGGCCACGACGGCTCCCTCGCCACCGTCCACGCCAACAGCGCCGAGGACGCCCTGATGCGCCTCCAGACCCTCGGCTCCATGTCGGAGGTGGAGGTCCCGTTCGTCGCGATCAAGGACCAGATCAACAGCGCGGTCGACGTCATCGTCCAGCTCACCCGGCACGCCGACGGCGCCCGCAAGATCACCGAAATCGCGATCGTCGACTCCCACGGGCGTGAGGAGTACCGCATCGTGACCGTCTGCCGGTTCGCCGCCCAGCCGATGGCCGCCGACGGCCGGATCCACGGCCACTTCGAGTACCACCCGCTCCCGCGCCGCGTCGCCGAACGCCTCTACCTCAAGAGCGAGGCCATACCGGCGGCCTTCGGCGTCGCCCAGACCGACGAACAGCTCGCCCTCCGCCGCGCGACGACCGGCTGACCCCCGCCCCCGACCGGCCCCGCCCGACCGCCGCCCACCGCCTGACCTCCGCCCGACCTCCGCCCCCGACAGCCCGCCGCCCGACCGCCGCCCGGCCCCGCCCGCCGCCCCTGACTGGACCGATGGACCACCATGGAAAACGTCCCCCTCCTGACGCTCGGTGTCACGCTCCTCGCCTGCGCGCTGGGCGTCGCCGGCGTACACGTCTACGCGTCCGGCAAGGCGCAGCGCCAGGCCATCGTGGCCCGGATGACCCAGACGGGACACGTCCCCCTCCACGGCCGGCGCCGCCGCTTCGTACGCGTCGACCGGCGCCTGCGCACCACCGCCCTCGGCCGCCGCATCGAACGCAAGATCGCCGCCACCGGACTCGACCTCACCCCCGGCGAGTACGCCGTCTACGCGGTGGCCGCCCTGCTCGGGATCTACTTCACCGTCGGCGCGGTCTTCGCCCCGTTCTTCGGCGTCCTCGCCGCCCTCGCCGGCCTGTGGGGCGCCGCCGCGTTCCTCAACTGGCAGCGCCAGAAGCGCACCGAGGCGTTCATCAACCAGCTCCCCGAGCTCACCCGCGTCCTCGCCAACGCCACCCAGGCCGGCCTCGCCCTCCGTACCGCCATCGCCATGGCCGCCGAGGAGCTCGACGACCCGGCCGGCGAGGAGCTCCGCAAGGTCGCCGACCAGCTGGCCGTCGGCCACAGCCTCGACGACGCGCTCGGCGACCTCGCCGACCGGCTGCCCTCCCGCGAACTCGTCGTCCTCGTCTCCACCCTCGTCCTGTCCAACCGCGCCGGCGGCCAGGTCGTCACCTCCCTCCGCAACCTCACCGGCACCCTGGAGGAGCGCAAGGAGACCCGGCGCGAGGTCGTCACCCTCCTCTCCCAGGTCAAGGTCACCGCCTTCGCCCTGCCCCTCCTCGGACTGGGCTTCCTGCTGATGATCAACGGCATGGCCCCCGGCGCCCTGGACAAGATGACCGGCTCGGTCGCCGGCCAGATCGGCTCCGTCCTCGCCTTCGGCCTCTACGCCGCCGGCTTCGTCCTCATCCGCCGCCTGTCCCGCATCCGCGTCTGAGGAGGTGACACGTCATGGGCCTGTTGTACGCGGCCGTCATCGGCCTGTCCGTGTACGGCGTCTTCCACGGCATCCGCATGTACCGGGCCGACGCCAAACTCCCCGGTGACCTGGTCCTCGCCCTCGAAGTCGGCGCCACCCGCACCACCGCCGTCGGCTCCGGCATCGACCGGCTCGGCATGCGCTACGCCCCCGCCGTCCTCGGCATGATGGGCCCCAAGCGGGTCGACGCGCTGCGCCGCCGCCTCGACATGGCGGGCAACCCCGGCGGCATGACCGTCGACCGGTACGCCGCCCGCCGCGCCGTCTACGGCTTCCTCGGCATCCTCGCCGCCCTCGCCATGCTGGCACGCGGCCAGACGGTCGTCGCCGTCGTCATCCTGCTGTACGGGCTGACCTGGACCGACGTCCTGCTCCGGCTCGCCATCCGCCGCCGCCGCGACGACATCGAGCGCACCCTGCCCGACTTCCTCGACGTCCTCGCCGTCGTCGTCTCCGCCGGCCTCGGCTTCCGCCAGGCCCTGGAGCGGGTCGCGGAGAAGTACTCCGGCCCGTGGGCCGACGAACTGCGCATCACGCTGCGCCAGATGGACATGGGCGTCAGCCGCCGCGACGCCTTCGACCAGCTGCGCAAACGCAACGCCTCCGAGCAGGTCTCCATGTTCGTCACCGCCCTCCAGCAGGGCGAGGAACTGGGCGCGCCCATCGTCGACACGCTCATCCAGATCGCCAACGACATGCGGCGCACGGACGCCCAGAACGCACGGCGCACCGCCGCCAAGGCCGTACCGAAGACCACACTCGTCGTGACGATGGTGATGCTGCCCGCCACCATGATCCTGATCGCCCTGAGCTTCTACTACGGCTCCGGTGTCGACTTCACGGACATCATCGGCGGGTGACCCCATGCCACTGAGAACAGCGGATCCCCCTTCCCTCCCCCTCCAGATCAACGCCCTCCAGGCACTGTGCCGCCAGGTGTTCGGCTTCCGGCTGGCGATGATCGTGCTGGCGTCCCCGTTCGCCCTCGACGGCGCCGCGCCGGGCCTCGGCACCTGGCTGGTGGGTGCCGCCGTCCTCATCACCTTCATGGTGTCGTACGTCGTGCTGCGCGACTGGGAGCGCTTCGGCCGCATCCTGCTGCGCCACCCCGTCGTGCTGGCCGGCGACATGCTGTTCGGCGCGCTGCTGCTGGCCACCGCGTCACCCGAGTCGACGCTCGCGTACGTCACCATCTGTACGCCGCTGCTCGCCGGCCTGCTGTACGGCTGGCGCGGCGCCGCGTTCTTCGCCGTACTCCAGTCGCTGCTGCTGCTCCTGTCGTACGGCGTGAGCACCGAGGTCGCGGTGGAGCCCTCCTCGCTCCTCTTCCCCGGCCTGTGCGTGATCGCCGGAGCGGTCGGCTCCACCCTCCGGGGCCTCATCCTCGACTTCGGCGCCGCGAGCCAGGCCCTCACCGAGGCACGTGCCCGCCTCGCCGTCACCGGCGCCGTGGAGGCCGAACGGGCGCGGCTCGCCCGCGAGATGCACGACTCGGTCGCCAAGACCCTGCACGGGCTGGCGCTGGCCGCCGACGGCCTGGCGTCCACCGTGGACCGCGCGGACCCCTCGTCGGTGCGCCGCCAGGCGGAACTCGTCGCCCGCTCCGCCCGCCGCGCCGCCGCCGAGTCGCGCGAGCTGCTGGCCGACCTCCGCCGCGAGTCGGGCCTGGACGGCGGGGTGGACGTCGCCGCCGAACTGGCGGCACGCGCCGCCGACTTCGCCCGTCGCCACGGCGTACGCACCACGTACCGCCCGCTGGGCACCGCCCCGCCCCGCGCCCCGCACGCGGTGGCCCGCCAGCTCCTGGCCATCGCCTCGGAGGCCATGGAGAACGCCCACCGGCACGGCCGGCCGTCATGCGTCACCGTGTCGGCGGGCGTGACCGACGACGTCCTGCGCCTGAGCGTCTACGACGACGGCCACGGCCTCCCCGCCGGCACGACGCTCGACGACCTGAAACGGGCGGGCCACTTCGGCCTCGTCGGCATGGTCGAGCGCGCCGCGTCGATAGGCGCCCGCATCCGCATCGGCCGGGGGCGGGCCACGAAGGGCACGGAGGTCCGGCTGGAACTGCCCGTACGGGCGCTGGAAACGGAGGGTGCACCACCATGCATGACCACCTGCGAGTGATCGTCGCCGACGACAACCCCGTCGTCCGGGCGGGCCTCACCGCCCTGCTGTCCGGCCGCGAGGACATCGAGGTCGCCGCCCAGGCCTCCGACGGCCGCGAGGCGTACGAGGAGGCGGTACGCCACCATCCGGACGTCATCCTCCTCGACGTCCGCATGCCAGGCGTCGACGGCATCGCGGCCCTGCCCCACCTGGTACGCCTGGCGCCCGTCCTGATGACCACGTACAGCCGCGAGTCGGACATCGTCCACGAGGCCCTCCGCCTCGGCGCGTGCGGCTACCTCGTCCACGGCGAGTTCACGGCCGACCAACTCGTCGACGCGGTACGCGACGCAAAACTGGGCCGTGCGCATTTCACCCACACGGCGTCGAACGCCCTGCTGGCGACCGTCCGCGCCCACTATGCGTCTGCAACGCCTACGTCGCCACCAACTGGCGGGCGGGGTCCAGATTTTTCCCGAACCTCTTCGCAGCAGCAAGCGAGTATGGCACATTCATTACTGAGCCAACGGGAGGTGGAGGTGATGGACCTGATCGCGTCGGGTATGACCAATCAGCAGATCGCCGCCACGTGCTTCATCAGCCAGAAGACGGTCAAGAACCACATCAACCGCATCTTCGCCAAGCTCAACGCCGAAAGCCGCGGCCAGGCCATCGCCATCTGGCACGGAGGGGGACACACCCATGGCTGACCACCCCCAACCCCCCAATTGGGCCCCCACTTGGGCCCCCAGGCCCATGCCCGGCCACCTCCACCCGCCGTACGTTCCCCCCATCGAGCTGTACGAGCCCGGAGGAGACCACCATGTCGAACATCACGCTGTACGTGGGTACGTGGGCGAAGACAACCGCTGCGGCGCTCAAGCGCCGGGGGGACCGGGGGCAGGGAGCCGTCGAGTACGTCGGGATCATCATCCTGGTGGGGGTGATCATCGCGGCGGTGGTGGGGTCGGGCGTGGGGGACACGATCGCTACCAACCTCGTGACGCGGGTCACGGAAATTATCGGCGGTGGCTGACGGTCACCAGGCACGCATCGCGCGAGTCAGGGCAGGCTTCGCCACTGTACGTATTCGTGGTGGCGAGCCTGCTCTTTCTTGCGCTTGCGTTCTTCGCGGTCGGTCAAGCAGGAGCCACCCGTAACGGGGCCCAATCAGCGGCGGACGCGGCCGCTCTGGCAGCGGCCCGTGAGCAGCGGGACAGTTTCGCTCTCACCATCGACGAACTCGGGGATCTGCTCAACGGCGACCTGATTCCCACGCTCGACGGGTGCGGTGCGAGCCACTACTACGCCGGACAGAACGGCGCGGAGGTCGACGATTGCGCCTCTTTGAACGACGGCCGTTGGGGCTCAACAGTCTGGGTGACTTCCCTCAAGCCGGTCGGGGACACCGTTTTGCCCGGCACGGAGGGCCAGCACGCCAAGGCCACGGCCACAGCGATCGTCATTCCCAGGTGCAGCTTTGAGCCCGCCGATGACGACAGTGCTGCTTCCCCTGGGTCGCTTGACTGCGAGGGTGACGTCGTAGATCTGGACCTGACTGATCTCCCGGATATGTCCGACCTCTTCGAAGTCCGGCTCGCCGAGGACTGACCGCGAAGGAACGCAAAGGAATGGCACTCATGAGTAATCGGTACGGGATGGCACCGCGCAGAGCGGCGGCCGGAGTGACCGCTGTGGCATTGGCTGTGCTCCTGTCCGCTTGTGGTGGTGGCGACGGTGGGGGCAATGACGGTGCCGACAAGGAACCGGAAAAGGCGGGCAGCGCTTCCTCTGCACCTTCCGATCCGGGTAAGTCGGAGAATGCCGGACCGACGACGCCGGACGCGAGCCAGACACTGGCGACGATCAACGGCAGCAACGGGTTCCAGATTGTGGTTCACACGGCCGTAAGGGACCAGGGCGGCTTTCTGACCGTAACCGGGACCCTGAAGAACACTACTGCCAAGATGCTGATCGCCCCCAGTAACTGGAATGGCCAGGAACTCAACGTAAAGCGGACTGGACCATCCCTCGCGGGAGCCACCCTTGTGGACAAGGTCGAAAAGAAGCGCTACTACGTCTTGCGTGACACGGAAGGCTATCCGCTGACCACCACTGGCATCAGCGCCGTGAAGGCGGGGGAGAGCATCAGCATCTTCGCCCAGTTCCCTGCGCCACCCGCCACCACCTCTCAGGTGGACTTCCAGCTGCCGCTGATGCCACCCGCGACGATCGAGATCTCGTGATGCGTACCCCCACGCCCTGCCCCCGCAGGACCTCCGTACGCCGCCCCGCAGCGTCCGTGCTCGCTGCCGTCGTGCTGTTCACCGGCGTCCAGTTCACCGGCGCCTCCGGGGCGTACGCCGATGACATCCCGAGTACGCCTCCAGGTACCGAGTCGACCGAGCCACCACCAGAAGTCGACGGGAACTCACCCGGCCTCAAGATGCGCGACGGCGCCACCCTCGCACCTGCGAAGGTGCTGCCTCTCATCTCGATCGTCGAGTCCGAAGGCGGCGAGGAGCGGCGCGAGGAGACGAGCTCGAACCTGAAGTTCGCGCTCCAGGCGGAAGTCCTGTTCGGCAAGGACAGCGCCAAGCTGACCGCCGAGGCGAACTCCCGTATCGCCGCCATCGCCGTAGAGATCAAGAAGCAGAACGCCACCAAGGTCCGCATCTTCGGCTTCACCGACAACCTCGGCTCCTCCGCCCACGGTGACGTCCTGTCCAAGCAGCGCGCGGACGCCGTGCACAAGGTGTTGTCGCCCATGCTCACCTCCGGCGGGATCACGTACGAGATCCGTGGGTACGGCGAGCAGTACCCGATCGCGGACAACAGCACCGAAGAAGGCCGCAAGAAGAACCGCCGCGTGGAGGTCTCCTTCCCGCGCGGCTGACGTGCCGTTCTCAGGCCGGCAAGGCGGAGCGCCTACAGCAGGTGGTCCGCCTTGCCGGCCTTGATGTCCCGGATCAGGTTCCGCAGCGCCTCCCGGCTGTCGGTGAGGTAACGGTCCTCCTCACCGAGCACGGCGATGTAGCCGTTGCCGTCGGCGTCGGTTCCGAGGCGGAAGCAGCTCGCCCCCTCGCCGCAGAACGGCTCTTCCCACGTGATGTCGGTCATGGCGTCTCCCTCAAAGGCTGCGTGCGATGGTGTGGACGAAGTCGCGGGACTCCTCCACAGGCAGAGCGATGCGTTCCATCCAGTCGAGATGCGCGCGGTACTTGGCCAACTGTGCCTCGGTGTGCAGGAAGTCCGGGCCGTGCGAGTTGTCGATCTGGACGGTGTCGAGCTGCGGTACAGGACCCTCCAGATAGTTGATGGTCTGGCCGGCCCCAGGGAAGGCGCCCGCCTCGAAGGGCAGCACCAGCACGGTGATCGAAGGCCGTTCGCTCACAGTCAGCAAGTGCTCCAACTGGGCTCGCGCCACGGCCCTTCCCCCGAACTGCATGCGCAGTGCCGCTTCGTGGATGACGACGGCGTACTCCGGCGCGTCGTCGGAGGCAAGTAGCCGCTGGCGCTCCATCCGGTGTGCCAATCGCAGCGCAATCTCGCCCTCCGGCAGCCGGGGAATCACGACCCGGAACACCGCCAGGGCGTGGTCAGTGGTCTGGAGGATGCCCGGGATGTGAACGGAGTGAGCGGACCTGATGCGGCGGGCGTACGCCTCAAGTTCGGCGATGTCGAGCAGCCCCGCCGGAAGGGTTCCGCGATACCGCTCCCACCAGCCGCGCTTGGCGGGCGTGGCCATGTCGGCGAGTGCTGCGACGTACCGCTCGTCGTCGCATGCGCAGTTGCAGGCAAGGGTACGGAGGCGCTCGGGGCTGATGGCGCGAACGCCCGACTCTATGTGGGAGATCTTCCCTCGGTCGACGCCGAGCAGCGCCGCAGCCGCCTCGGCGGACATCCCCGAAGCGTTCCGCAACTTACGAACTTCCGCGCCGAGCCTCTTCTGACGCTCCGTTGGAGACGTTCTGGCGGCCATGACAGTCCCTCCGTTGTGCCCGTGGGCAGTCTGCCGCTCAGGAGGAAGCTCACGCCATCTCGGGCCCATGTTCTCCGGATCGGGTGGAACTTTTGGCCCCTCTCTGGATGCCTTGTGTAGTGCACCGCTCACGCAACGGAGTGGAAGTGCATCGCGCGGCCATGCGCCCGCAGCGACAGGCCACCACTCGCCCGCAAACGTCACGCCCCGTGAGCCACTCGTGCGCACCCATGCGAAGAGAGATCGCCGAACGGGTACCACCCATTCCGCTTCCGCTCCGGACAAGGGAGTCCGTCATGTCGCCGACCCTGCGCACCGCGCTCTGCCCCGTCGTACCGCCTGGCCCCGGTCGTCGGCCGCCCAGCCGGCCGCACCCCGAGGGGCTGGCCTACAGCCTTACCGTGCCGGGGGAACTCCGTAGCGCGGCCGTCGTCCGCAACGCCGTACGGGCAACCCTCCACGCGCACGGGCTGGACCGGTTCCTCCCGCCCGCGCAACTTGCGGCCAGCGAACTCGTGGGTGCCGCCGCGCGCTTGACGCCCGGGGAGGGTGTGTACCTTTCCCTCCGCTACAGGCAGGACGCCCTCCGTCTCGTCGTCTGGGACCAGCATCCGCGTCACCGTGACCCCGTCGCGGAGGCGCTCTGCGCCCGGCGGCGCGACCGGGCGCTCTGGCTGCTGGCGGCGGTGGTGGACGACTGGGGCGGGGAGTGGGGCCTCTGCGAGGCGGCGCCGCCCCATCGCGGCACCAAGTCATGGGTGGTCCTGCCGCGCTGATCACCGTTCCGGGGTGGGCGTGCTGGTCATGGTGGGCGTGTGGGCCGCCCTCTCTCCGAGTGTGGCGGGCTCCGGCGTCCCCTCAAGGGCGCTCCCTTCGGTCGCGTCGCTTCGCGATGGGCTTCGCCCACCCTTGACCGGCCGCCTCCGCCCGCCTTGTCCCACTCGGAGGGCGGCCCGGGGGAACGGGCCCAGGAGGGACGCCCCTTTCCCCGTGCCGTTCATGGCCGGGAGGCGGGTGCTGGAAGGGGCGCGGCAGTGGAATGGGGTGCTCACTCTCGGCTCGGCGGCGGGCCGCCGTCTTCCGGTTGCGGTACAGGACCTCGCTCCTGCCGGTGGTGGGTGCGCGGCAGTGGCATGGGGCTTCCGGGCCCGGCTCGGCGGCTGCGGGTGGGTGAGGGGCTGGGGTTCCGGCAGGTGGCTGGGGTGGTCTGGGGCTGGGCCGGGGTGGAGCCGAGGGGCCCCCTGGAGCCCCTTCCACCACACCCGTACCGGCTGGCAGGGGTTGTGGGCGGTGTGGGACACCTATTGCCGGGAGTCCGGCAGGGCTGAGGTGTCCCACTCCGCCCATGCCCCTGGTGCAGAGGGGGTCATCGACCGGTTTGGTGGCTGTGTGCGTAAGCCCGGGACTGGATCCGGATGAGGTTGACCAGGTCGCCCAGGGCGAGGTTGACGTCGGCCAGGTGCAGGCCCCAGGCGGGGTTCGGCGACGGGGTGAGGGTGCTGCTGCCGGGTGTGGGGGTCGCCATGAGCACGTGCGCACCGCCTGCGCGTACGCACTGCACGGTGTGCCGGTCGGCAGGAACGACCCAGGGGGTGTCGGCGGTGGGCGGGGCCCCGTTGTACATCACCCGCACTGCCTGACCGAGCAGCCCGGGGACGGGGTCGGTGCGCACCAGAGTGCGTGCGGTGCGGGCGTGGTTGTGCTTGAGGGAGGCGGGGTTGGTGCAGGCGGCCTCGTACTCGGGGCCCCACGGCCCGCCGGTGGGGTCGGGCACGGACGGGGAGCGTCCGAAGGCACTGTCCGCCGGCGGGGTGGCGTTGAACGTGGCGAAGCCGACCGCGCAGCCGGTCTGCCGCTCGCTCCGGCAGAGCGGGACGGTGGCGAAGTCCCCGCCTCGGTCGGAGCCCTTGCGCACGAGCACGTTGCCGCCGAGGAGCAGGGCGGACACCAGCCGCGCGCGGGCCTCGGGCTTCGGGTCGATCTCGTTGCGGATCAACTGACGCAGCATGCCGGTCCCCTGGGAATGGCCGACGAGCACGACGCCACGGCCCGGTTCCGCCTGGGCCAGATACTCTTGCCAGGCGCGAGCCACGTCGCCGTAGGCGATGCGGGACGCCTCCCTCAGCTGTTCGGGGGTGTAACCGCCCGGGTTCTGCAGGGCGGTGAGGGTGCGCTGCCGGTACACCGGGGCGTAGACGTCGCAGACCTGGGAGAAGCGGGCGGCCTGGTGCTCGGCGATGGCCCGGACGTGCGGGGTGATCTCGAGGCTGGCGCTCAGCGTCGGTTCCTCGGACACCGTCGGGTAGACGTAGAAGCAGTCGACCGGTTGCCGTGCGGGCATGCCGGGATCGACGACCCGGTCGGGCGCGCCGTGCCGTTGCACGGTGGTCGCCATGCTGCTGCGGCAGGCGTCAGCGGCCCGCTGCCCAGGGTGACAGAGCCAGACCGTGCTCCCACCAGGGCCGCCGTCGCGTGTTGCCTCGGCCGCGACCGGAGCGGCGTGGCCGCCGATGAGCACGAGCCCCGCCAGTAAGCCGGACAGCGCCGTCCGGGCACGTCGGGGGCTGCGCTTGTTCATGACCTTCACGTACCTGCTCCCTCGCTCACATGGGCATGTACATACCAACCGGACGGTACCGCCCCCCGCAGAACCCGGACAGGGCCAACCATGAGTGCTGGGCGCGGGCACAAGCACCCCCGTGCGGATGCACACCGCCGTGGGCGTCATGGGTCCTCTGGGACACCCATACGCCTCCCCGTCTTCAAGGGAGGGTGTCCCACACCGCCCACAACCCCTGCCAGCCGGTACGGGTGTGGCGGAAGGGGCTCCAGGGGGCCCCTCGGCTCCACCCCGGCCCAGCCCCGCACCCACCCCAGCCACCTGCCTGAACCCCAGCCCCTCACCCACCCGCAGCCGCCGAACCCAGCCCGGAAGCCCCATGCCACTGGGGCGCACCCACCACCCACCGAAGCGAGGTCCCGTACCGCAACCCACAGACGGCCGCCAGCCGCTTAGCCAAGCCGCGCCACCCCATTCCACTGCCGCGCCCCCTGCGGCGCCCGTCTCACGGCCACGAACGGCATGGGGAAAGGGGCGTCCCTCCTGGGCCCGTTTCCCCGGGCCGCCCTCCGAGTGGGAAAAGGCGGGCGGAGGCGGCCGGTCAAGGGTGGCCGTAGGCCATCGCGAAGCCGACGCGACCGAAGGGAGCGCCCTTGAGGGGGCGCTGGAGCCCGCCACACTCGGAGAGAGGGCGGCCCACACGCCCACCATGAACGGGGCGTTCAGCCCAGGCGGGTCAGGGCCTGGCGGATGGTGGCGATCACGTAGTCCGGGCGGTGGAGCACGTCCGTTGCCGTGAAGCGCAGAACCTGCCGTACGCCCGGGCACGCCTGGAGGGCGTTCATCCGGTGCACGTCACGGGCGTGGGCCTCTCGGGTGCCGTGGTAGGCGTACCCCTCGATCTCCACGACCAGGCCCTGCTCGCGGAAGAGGAAGTCCGGTTGGATGCGTTGGCCTTCCGGGGTCCAGAACTGCGGCTGCGACTCCGGGTGGAGGCCCGCGTCGTGCATACGCAGCCGGGCGATCGTCTCCGCCGGGGAGCCGGACGCCGGGTCGGCGAGGGCCAGCCACTCCCGGGCCGCCACGCCGCCCTTGCGGGCGGAGGCGAGCTCGGCGTGGAGATCGGCCCGCCCGAGCAGCGGTGGCCGGCGCACCCCGTGCACCACCCGCTTGGCCAGCGCCGAGTCGGCGCAGACCAGGGCGTGGTCGCGCGGGCCCCGTCTCATCAGGTCGCCGACCGTGCGCACCGGGGTGGTGACGCGCAGCCCTCTCCGTACGGTGCAGTCGGCGTCTGTGAGCGTCATTCTGTGCACGCGGCGGGCCGGGCCCCGCCACGAGGAGCCGTCGGCACTGGGATCCGTGAACTCGGCCGGCTCAGGTCCCGGGCCGGAGCGCAGGAGCTCGATGCGGTGCAGTCTCGCGGCGGTACGGTGACTGCAGACGAGGCGTGGCCGGAGCAGTTGTACGGCACGGGCCTCCGTCTCCCAGTCGACGGACCGCCCGGGCGCCGCCCACGCGCCTTCGCGTACGCGGGTCCAGCCGTCGGCGCGCAGCCGCCGGTGCAGGCGGCGCCGGGACCATCCGGCCTCCAGCGCCCGTGCGGTGAGCAGCACTCCGCCCTGGGCGAGCGCGGTCAAGTCCTGCTTGGCGTGTGTCTTCATGCCCTTCCCCCTCCGTTGCAGCGGGCTTACCCGGTGCCGGTGGCCGTCTCTGCCTTCACCGGTCCGATTACGCCCAGATAGGGGAAGGGGCCTGGTGCCGGGGCAGGTTGGGCCCTGGGGCCCAAGACCGGGTGAGGGCGGTCGCCCTAGCGTCGGGGCATGTCTGCAACAGGGGCCGGAGCCGACGGAGTTGTGCCGCAGCGGCGACCGATGCCGCGTGCGCTTCAGGCCGTACTGCTCCTGGTCCGCCTGGTGTTCGCGGTCACGCTGCTCGGTGGGTTCGGCGTGCTGCTGCTGGCCGCGTCGCTGGACGGCGTGGACGGTGAGCTGATCGCTTGGGTGCTGTACGGGGCGCTGCCCGGTACGGCCGGGTTCCTGGTGAGCAGGCGGGTGTGGACGGGCGGGGTGTGGGTACGGCGCGGGCTGCTCGCCGTACAGGGGTGGTTCGTCGTCGGAGCCCTGGGCACGCTGGCGGACGGCAACGAGCGTGGCGTACCGCAGTTGGTGATCCCCGTCGTCGTCATCCTGCTGCTGTGCCGGGGGTCCACGCGCGCGTGGTTCCTGCTGCCGGTTCGGGAGCGTGCGGCGCGCCGGCCGTTCCGCTGGGCCGGGATGGTCAAGTGGCGTACGCAGGGAGGGCAGACGACCACGGAGTACGTGGGGCTCGTTCTGCTCGTCGCGGCGATCGTCGGCGCCCTGGTGCTGTCCGGTGTCGGCGGCCAGGTCGTCGGCGGCCTCCGGGCGGCGGTGTGTGCGGTGGTGGGCGCCGGGTGCGAGGCGAGTGGTGGGGACGGTTCCTCGGACGTCGAGGCCGGTTCTGCGGAACAGGGCGGTGCCGAACAAGACGGGACCGGGCAGGACGAGCCCGCCACGTCCGAGGACGAGCTCGCCACGCACGAAGAGGGGGAGGAGGACGAGGGCGAGAGCTGCACCTCCGGGATCGGCGCCTTCCTCTCCTGTGGCGCCCGCCAGGTCGGCGGGTTCTTCGAGGGCGTCTTCAAGGACGGCCTGTGGGGCGACATCACGGGCACGTTCGACACGATCCTGCACCCCGTCAAGGCCTGGGAGGGCATCAAGGAGTACGGCAAGAGCCTCGGCGAGCAGTGGCTGAAGGACGCCGGAAGCGCCCTCGACAACTGGCGGAAGGGCGACTACCTGGGTGCCGTCCTGGCCCTGGGCAAGGCGTCCCTCGGCACGGGAGTGAAGGTCCTGGACGACGTGTTCGTCGGGGGCGACGTCCGCGACATGTGGAACCGGGGCGACCAGGGCCAGGCCATCGGCGCCGTGCTGTGGAACGTCGGGTCTCTGTTCATCCCCGGCTACGGCGAGGCGAAGCTCGTCGGGAAGCTGGGCAAGCTGGGCAAGTTGGGGAAGCTCGGCGAGGTCGGGGAGCTGGCCCAGAAGGCGTCCGAGGCGGCGGCCAAGGCCCGGAAGGCCGCCGACGCCGGGGACGTGGACGCCGCCGAGGCGGCCGCCCGCGAGGCGCGCCGCCATGCCGACGAGGCGGCCGAGAAGGCGGGCCTCAAGGGCTGCGTGTTCAGCTGGGGCGGCGGCCGTGGCGTCCCGGGCGGCGGCACCGGCCTCCTCGCCTCCGGCCTGCCGCCCGCCGCCGTCCCCGTACGGCTGCTCGCCGAGCCGCCGGCCTGCGGTGAGGGTGACGACCCGGAGAGGACGGAGGCCGCCCGGCAGTCCGACCGGGACGCGGACGCGGCCGAGCAGGCCGTCGAGGACGCCAAGAAGAAGCGGAACGGGCCCAAGGAGTGGCCGCCGCCCACACCCGGCGACAAGAACGACCCGCGCAATTACGAGCCGCCCGAGTGGGCCAAGGACCTCAAGGACCCCGAGCTCGGGGACGCCGACAAGGGCGACGGCGCCTGGCGCAGCCGTAACCGCAATCCGGAGCCGACCTGGTTCAACGAGGCGTGGCTGCGCTACCAGGAGCAGGTCAGTGGCACCGTGCGCGGCAAGGAGTACGTCGTACCGCATCCGGATGCGGGCAGGCGGCCGGTCGAGTACGACGGGTGGGACGCGGACCGGCAGACGTTCCTGGAGGCCAAGCTGGGCTACACCGGGTACCTGGCCAAGCAGGACGGGAAGCCGATCGCGCAGTTGACGGAGTCGGGCAGGGCGAGGTTCCTGGAGGAGGCGCGGGGCCAGGTGGCCGCGTCCGGGGGCCGGGCCATCGAGTGGCACTTCTCGGATCCGATGGTCGCGCGGGCGGCGCGACTGGCGTTCCTCGACGAGGACCTGCCGATCAAGGTGGTCCACACGCCGCAGGAACGGCCGGTCTCCGGCCCGATGAAGCCCGGCGGGTGAAAGCCCGTCCCGGCGACATCCGGTCCCTAGGATGCGGAAGAGGGCAGGCTCGCATAGGAGGACAGACCATGAGGCGCGTCGTACGGGGCTTCTGGGGGCCCAGGCCCGAGTCGGAACAGGAGCTGGCCGTCCGCTGGAGCACGTTCCTCACCCGGCTGTCCGAGATCGAGCCGGCGGTCTTCGGCGCGTGGGAGCCGATCGGGGACGTACGCGACGCCGGTCCTGACGCCCTCGCCGCGTACCTCCGCGAGAGCAACGCGGGTGACGACTGGTCGGACCGCAAGGGGTACGCCATGGCGCTGGCAACGCCCGCCGCGAACCCGGTCAAGGTGACCGTCAGCGGCACCGGGGGAGGGGTGTCCGAGCACCTCGCCATGAGCGTGGTGGTCACGGTCACCGCCCCGGACGCCGGCCGCCCGTCCCTCCCGTACGCAGGTATCCTCCGCGCCCTCGCCGAGGCGTGGGACGTCGACTGGGGCGAGGTGACGGAGACGGAACTCCAGCTCGCCCTGGAGGACGACGGCCGCGAGCCCGGCCAGGCGTGTGTCGGCTGGGTGGGCTACCTGTCCGAGCGGCGCGCCGCGCTGCTTGGGGGCCACGATGTGCCGGGCAAGGCGGAGCCGACCGAGCACGGCGGGCTGCTGCTGGACCTTTCGGGGAGCGACGCGGGTGTGGCCGGCGTCGTCGCCGTCAATAGGGACGTCCGTAGCACCGGTGCCCTGGAGGCGCTGCCCCGCCCCATGGACAGGGCCAAGCTGTGAAGGCCACGGGGACCCCGTTCGACGTCACGGAGGCCGTTGCCGCCGTCGACGGGCTCCTTGCCCTGCCGGTGCCGGTGGGCGGGCCCACCGCGTGGGAGCCGTCCGAGGAGGAGGGCTGGAGCGGCAGCTATGGCGCCGGTTTCCGCTTGAAACTCCTGTGGGAGAGCCGTGCCTACTTCGGCGTTCCGGGCCCGGAGTGGGACGCCGCGCAGGATGAGGCCGGGGAGTATCTCGCCGCCCTGACGAGCGCGCTGGACGAGCGGTGGGGGCCGCACCGGGAGGTGAGCATGCGGGCGTTCGTCACCGGGGAGGCCGACGACGAGTCGGTGCTGCCGCTCTTCGCGGAGCTGCGCGCTTTCGACCTGTACGGCGAGCTGATGGTGTGGGGGCCGGTCGGGGCGCCGCACGGGCCGCGCTGGGTGGCGGTGAGCGTCGGGCAGTGCGACGAGGACGCCCCGCACATGATGGTTGCGGCCGTCAGCGACGTACCGATCGAGGAGCTGCCCGGCGACTGACCCTGGCGCTGACCCCCGACCCCCGACCCCCGACCCCCGCCTCCCGACGCTGACCCCCGGCGCTGACCCCCGACCCCCGACGCCCCCGGCGACTGATCCCCGACGCTGACGGCGGTCGCTGCCTCCGGGGCGCCGGCTGTCAGTGCGGGCCGCGATAATCGGGCGCATGTCCCAGCCAGACGACCGACCAGCCTCCGCCGCGCCCGCCCTCTGGGGTTATGCGGCGGTACGCGCGGTCGGGCTGGCGGTCCTCGCGGTCGCCGCCGCCGTGGCCGGTGAGGACGCCCTGCACCGGCTGAAGGGCCGCTGGGACTCCGTCTGGTACGTGCGGATCGCCGAGCACGGGTACGGTCACGAGGTCACGCTCCCCGACGGCAGCGTCCACTCCGACCTGGCGTTCTTCCCCCTGCTGCCCGCCCTGGAGCGGGGCCTGTCGGAGGTCCTGCGGATCGACGCGGCGACCGCTGGTCTGGTCGTGTCGTGGGCGGCGTCGCTCGCCGCGGCCTGGGGGATCTACGCGGTCGGGGCGCGCGTCGCCGGGCGGCGCGCCGGGGTGGTGCTGGCGGTGCTGTGGGGGGTCTACCCGACGGCGTTCGTGCAGTCGATGGCGTACACGGAGACGCTGTTCACCGCGCTCGCCGCCTGGTCGTTGTACGCGGTGCTGTGCGACCGGTGGATATGGGCGGGCGCGCTGTGCGTGGCCGCGGGCCTGACCCGGCCGTCGGCGGCCGCGCTCGTGGCGGCGCTCGGTGTCACGGCGCTCGCGACCGTCGTCGGGGAGCGCCGGCTGAGCGTGCGGATGGCCGTAGGCGTGCTGCTCGCGCCGCTGGGCTGGCTCGGGTACGTGGTCTTCGTCGCCGTACGGGAGGGGAGCGCGACCGCGTACTTCGAGGTGCAGGCGGCGTGGGGCAACAGCATCGACGGGGGCGTGGCGCTGGTCCGGTTCGTGTGGCGGAACCTGACCGGTCCGGTGCCGCTCGCCGGGGTGGGGCTGTGCGCGGCGCTGGCGCTGGTGGGCTGGGTGGTGTGGCTGTGCGTCAGGCAGCGGCAGCCGCTGCCGGTGCTGGTGTACACCGTCGCGGTCGTCGTCATCTCGCTGGTCGGCGCCGCGTACTTCGGCTCCCGGCCGCGCCTGATGATGCCGGCGTTCTCGCTGCTGCTCCCGGCGGCGGTGGCCCTGGCGCGGCTGCGGGACCGGACGCTGGTCGTGGTGGTGGCGGGGCTGGCCCTGGCGTCGGGGGCCTACGGGGCGTTCACGTTGCTGGGGGCGGGTCCGCCGTGATCGTCAGGCGGGTGCCGGGCCGGACGCCCCACCGTGCGAGCGCCCCGGCCTCGGCCTCCAGGACGTGGCGGGCGCGTGGGCGGGGCAGACCGAGGCGCCCGGGCGGCATGGTGACGAGGTCGACGACCCGCAAGTCCCGGTCCAGGTAGGCCACGTCGATGGTGAACCGCATCCGGAAGGTGTGGACGCTGTTGCAGGGGCTGAGGAGCAGCGCCCCGTCGACACCGTCCCGGCCGAGCAGGCCGCGCCTCCGGGTGGTGTAGGACGCGGCGATCTCGACGGGGACGGAGCCCTCCGGGAGGGTCAACCGGCCGGTTCCGTCGCGCCATTTCCGTGGGCTCCCCATGGGCGACGACCGTAGCGTGGGCCCGCGTGCGGCGGCAGTGGGCCCGTGGGCCCATGACCGGGCGGCCGGCCCGCCCTAGGGTCGGGTGCGTGTACGCCACGCTGATCGCCGTCGCCGTCCTGTGGGGCGCCGCCACCGGCCTGCTCGTGCCGCGCGCCGCGTACCGCCTGTCCGTCGAGCCGGACGAGCCGTGGCGGGACGCCTGCCCCGCCGGGCACCCGTTCACGGGGCCGGCGCGCGGCTGGCTGGGGGCGCCGCGCTGCGGCGTGTGTGTCGCGGTGGCCGTACCGGTGGGTGGTGCGGGCGGGCCGGCGCCCCGCCCGGAAAGCTCTCCGCCCGCCGCCGTCCCTGCCGTCCCCGCCGTACCCGCCGTCCCCACCGAACCCGCCGCCCCTGCCGTACCCCCCGCCACCACCGTCCCCGTCGTCACCGCCCTGGTCTGCGGGGCGCTCGCCGCCGCGACTGGGCCCCGGCCGGAGCTGGTGGTGTGGCTGCTGGCCGCGCCGGTCGCGGTGCTGCTGGCCCTGGTCGACCGGGCCGTGCACCGGTTGCCGGACCGGTTGACGCTGCCGCTCGCCGCCGGGACGGCCGCCCTGCTGGGGGTGGCCGCGCTGCTGCCGGGGAACGCGGGGGCGTGGCCGTCCGCACTCCTCGGCGGGCTCGCGCTGGGCGCCGGCTATGCCGTGCTGTTGCTGGTGAACCCCAGCGGCATGGGCTTCGGTGACGTGAAACTCGCCCTCGCGCTGGGCGTGGTGCTCGGCTGGTACGGCTGGGGCGTGCTGTTCGTGGGCGCCTTCGCGGGGTTCCTGTTCGGGGCGGTGTACGGGTTCGGTCTGGTCGTGCTGCGGCGGGCGAGCCGCAAGAGCGCGATCCCGTTCGGTCCGTTCATGATCGGTGGGGCGCTGGTGGGGGTGCTGCTGGGCGCGTTCGCGGCGGTCCCGGTCGCCTGAACCGGTGGGAAATGCACGGGACACCCGGCGCCGCGCCGGGGCAGTATCGACCCATGGATACGAAGCCGGTCAACCTCACCGAGGCCCTCGCCACCTTCGACGACATCTACAGCCCCCGCGTCGTGGCCCGTATGAACGATTACGACGTGCGGATAGCGCACGCCGCCGGCGACCACGTGTGGCACGTCCACGACGACACGGACGAGTTCTTCCTGGTCCTGGACGGGCAGTTCGACATCGCGCTGCGCGAGGCCGACGGCTCCGAGCGGACGGTCGAGCTGCGGCGCGGTGACACCTTCGTCGTACCGAAGGGCACCGAGCACAAGCCGTCCGCGCCGAACGGGGCGTCGATTCTGATGTTCGAGCCGTCCGGGACCCTGTCCACCGGTGACCGCCATGAGGGGGAGATTCCGGACCACGTCGACAGCACCACAGGCCACGACCTGCGCTGAGGTGCCCGTCCGCGTCCTAGCATGCGGACATATGCGGACTTCCCCTGACAATAGGTCACGACAGGTCACCCAGGTCACCCTCACCCGGGTCCCCAGGGCCGCCGCGACCCGCCTGACCAGGACCAGCCTCCCCGCGGCCCTGCTCCCCTGGGGCTGGGCCGCGGTGCTCTTCGCGCTGTACGCGACCGTCGCCGTACGCCGCCACGTCCTCCTCCGGACCACCGGCTACGACCTCGGCATCTTCGAGCAGGCGGTACGCGCCTACGCCGAACTCCGCGCCCCCGTCGTGCCGTTGCGAGGCGAGGGCTTCAACCTCCTCGGCGACCATTTCCACCCCCTCCTCGCCGTCCTCGCCCCGCTGTACCGGCTCTGGCCGTCCCCGTTGTGCCTGCTCACCGCCCAGTCCGCGCTGCTCGCCCTCGCCGTCGTCCCGCTCGCCCGCTGGGCCGCCCGCGCGCTCGGCCGCCGGCCGGCCCACACCGTCGCCGCCGCGTACGGGCTGAGTTGGGGCATCGCGTCGGCCGCCGCCTTCGATTTCCACGAGGTCGCCCTCGCCGTACCGCTGCTCGCCTGCTGCCTCGAAGCCCTGGCCCACCGGCGCTGGCGCGCGGCCGTCGCGTGGGCCGCACCGATGCTCCTGGTCAAGGAGGACCTGGGGCTCACCGTCGCCGCCGTCGGCGCGTACATCGCCTTCCGAGGCCCCCGGCGACTGGGCCTCGTCACCGCCACCGCCGGGCTCATCGGCTCACTCGTCGAGATCAAGCTGCTCATGCCCGCCTTCCATCCCGCCGGGGGGTACGCGCACGGCGGCAACCTCGCCGAGGGGTACGGCTCGCTGCTCAGCACCCTCGCCCACGCACCGCTCGACGCGCTGCGTCCTGACATCAAGGCCATGACACTGGTCCTGGTCTTCGCCCCGTCCGCGCTGCTCGCGCTGCGCTCGCCGCTGTCGCTGATCGCCGTGCCGACGCTCGCCTGGCGGATGATGTCGGACAACGGCTTCCACTGGGGTACGGCGTTCCACTACAGCGCCGTGCTGATGCCGGTGGTCTTCGCCGGGCTGATCGACGCGCTCACGATGTGGCGCCGCACCGGCCCCCCGGGGGTGCCCGACCACCCGCTCGCCGCCCGCCACCTCCGCGCCTCGCTCGCCACCGTCCTCGCCGTGACGGTGGTGATGCTGCCGTCCTTCCCGCTCGCCCAGCTGCTCCAGCGCGCCACCTGGCGTACGACCGAGCACGTGGAGGCCGCCCGGGCGCTGCTCGCGCGGATCCCCGACGGCGCGACCGTCGCCGCCTCCAACCGCCTGGTCCCGCAGCTCACTTCGCGCTGCACGGTCGTCCTCTTCCCGACGTTCCCGGTGGAGGGGAAGCTGTACCAGTACGACAGGAAACGCCTCCCGCCGCCCACCGCCGAGTGGATCATCCACGACCGGCGGGCCCCGGAGGCCTGGCCGTACAAGACGGGTCACTGGCCCTACCCCGTCGAGCAGCAGGAGGCCGAGCTGGCCGCCGCTCAGAAGCGGTACGGCTACCGGAAGGTCGCCGCGCGGGACGGCATCACCCTGCTGCGCCGGTGAACGCGCTCGGTGACGGCGCTCGGTGGCCGAACTCGGTGGCCGAACTCGGTGACCGAACTCCGGTGTACGCGCTCGGTGACCGCGCTCCCGGAACGCCGCCGTGCCCGGCGAGGGCCGTCAACCCGGCGCCTTTCCGGCGGGGTCCCCCTTGGGGAGGACAGGAACCGGCCGGATCCCGTGCTCGGGGCGGGGTCCCGGATTTTCGGAGCGTGGTTGCGGCCTGTCGTGGCACGCAGCATCACTTACGAAGGGTTATGGTGGAAACCCCCCCTCGGGCCGGTCCGTATCCCCCCCACGGACCGGCCCGTTTTTTCTCCTTCGCGGCCGGAGCGGCCGCAGCTCCGCGCCGCTCAGCTCAGCTCAGCTCCGCGCCGCCCAGATGTTGGTGCCGGCGGTGTCGACCGCGTACGAGTCGATCTCCTTCAGCTCCTCCTCCGTCAGCGGCGCCCCGGCCAGCGCGGCGATGTTCTCCTCCAGCTGCGTCACGCTCGACGCGCCGATCAGCGCCGACGTCATCCGCTCGTCGCGCAGCACCCACGTCAGCGCCAGCTGCGCCAGCGACTGGCCGCGGCGGCGGGCGATCTCGTCGAGGCCGCGCAGTCGCCGTACGACCTCCTCGGACAGCAGGTTCGGGTCCAGGGACTTGCCCTGGGTGGCGCGCGAGCCCTCGGGGATGCCCTGGAGGTACTTGTTGGTGAGCAGGCCCTGGGCGAGCGGCGCGAAGGAGATGCAGCCCATGCCCTGCTCCTCCAGGGTGTCGAGGAGCGCGTCGTCCTCGGTCCAGCGGTTGATCATCGAGTACGACGGCTGGTGGATCAGCGCCGGGACGCCCATCTCCCGCAGCAGCCCGGCGGCCTCGGCGGTCTGCTCGCTGCTGTACGAGGAGACGCCGACGTACAGCGCCTTGCCCTGCTGCACGGCGGAGGCCAGGGCGCCCATCGTCTCCTCGAGCGGGGTGTCCTTGTCGAAGCGGTGCGAGTAGAAGATGTCGACGTAGTCGAGGCCCATCCGCTTCAGCGAGGCATCGAGCGAGGACAGCAGGTACTTGCGGGAGCCCCACTCGCCGTACGGCCCGGGGTGCATGAGGTAGCCCGCTTTGGTGGAAATGACCAGCTCATCCCGGTATGGGGTGAAATCCTGGGCGAAGATCTTGCCGAAGTTCGCCTCGGCGGACCCGGGCGGCGGGCCGTAGTTGTTCGCCAGGTCGAAGTGCGTCACGCCCAGGTCGAAGGCGCGGCGGAGGATCGCGCGCTGCGAGGCGAGCGTGCGGTCGTCGCCGAAGTTGTGCCAGAGGCCGAGCGAGATGGCGGGCAGCTTGAGCCCGCTGCGGCCGGTGCGGCGGTACTCCATGGAGTCGTAACGGTCACCGGCGGGGCGGTATGCGGGGGATTCAGTCACGCCTCTCTCCTTATCACGGACTTGTGACAGACCGGGTTGGGCCGCCGTGACCCCCGCGCAGTAATGTGGCGGCTTCGGGGACAGCCGCGGTGTGGCCGGATGTGATCCCCCTGGGCCGACGCCGTGGCGGGCCCGTACGCAATCGAGAGGTGAGATCGGTGAACTTGCGCGACCTGGTGTACAGGCTCTACGCACGCCGGGTGGAGGGCCGCCTCGACCACGCCCAGGTGCCCAAGCACATCGGCGTCATCCTCGACGGCAACCGCCGCTGGGCGAAGGCGTCCGGCGGCACTCCGGAGCAGGGTCACAAGGCCGGCGCGAGCAAGATCCAGGAGCTGCTCGGCTGGTGTGCCGAGACGGACGTCGAGGTCGTCACCCTCTGGATGCTGTCCACCGACAACCTCAACCGGCCGGAGGAGCAGCTGGTCCCGCTCCTCGGCATCATCGAGAACGCGGTCCGCGACCTGGCCGCCGACGGCCGCTGGCGCGTCCACCACGTGGGCACGCTGGACCTGCTGCCCGCGCGTACGCAGAAGGTGCTGAAGGAGGCCGAGGAGGCCACCCGCGGCCGCACCGGAATACTCGTGAACGTCGCCGTGGGCTACGGCGGCCGGCAGGAGATCGCGGACGCGGTCCGCTCGCTGCTGCTGGAGCACGCCGAGAAGGGCACGAGCTTCGAGGAGCTCGCCGAGATCGTCGACGTCGAGCACATCTCTGAGCACCTGTACACGCGCGGCCAGCCGGACCCGGACCTGGTGATCCGTACCAGCGGCGAACAGCGCCTGTCGGGCTTCATGCTCTGGCAGAGCGCCCACTCGGAGTACTACTTCTGCGAGGTCCACTGGCCGGCCTTCCGCAAGGTCGACTTCCTCCGCGCGCTGCGTGACTACGCGGCCCGCCACCGCCGCTACGGCACCTGACGGAACGTTCCCCGAGAACCTGACGGGGTCCGTCACCACCTGTTCACCGACGCGTCGTCATATGCCATGGCATGGCGCCGCGCGTTCGAGGGAATACCCCTTCCAGTGTGAGCGGCACGCCAGCCCGCTCACCCGGGAGGCCCTTTGCACCAGGACGACCGTGCAGACATGCGCGGACGACGCGGAGGGCCGGAGCTCGGCCCGCGCATCGCGGCCAGAGCCCGGCCCCATCCCCCCGCGACGCCGTCGAAGTCGCACCCGACCTCACCTGAGGGGGTAGGTCCTTCCGTGGTGAACAGCACAAAGCGCCGGCTCAACGACAGGCGCACCTACGTTCTCGACACCAGCGTCCTGCTGGCCGATCCCGGCGCCATGGCCCGCTTCGAGGAGCACGAGGTCGTGCTCCCGATCGTCGTGGTGACGGAACTGGAGGCCAAGAGGCACCACCCGGAGCTCGGGTACTTCGCCCGGCAGGCGCTGCGCCTGCTGGACGACTTCCGGGTCCGGTACGGCCGCCTCGACGCCCCGCTCCCCATCGGGGAGTTCGGCGGGACCCTGCGTGTGGAGCTCAACCACTCGGATCCCGCCGTCCTGCCGGCCGGCTACCGCCTCGGTGACAACGACTCACGGATCCTGGCCGTGGCCCGCAACCTCCAGGCCGAGGGGTACGACGTCACCGTCGTGTCGAAGGACCTGCCGCTCCGTATCAAGGCGTCGTCCGTCGGTCTCCTCGCCGAGGAGTACCGGGCGGAGCTCGCCATCACGGACTCCGGCTGGACCGGAATGTCCGAACTGCCGCTCTCCGCCGAGCAGGTCGACCTGCTGTACGCGGAGGAGAAGCTGTACGTCCCGGAGGCCGCCGACCTGCCCGTGCACACCGGGCTGGTGCTCCAGTCCGAGCGCGGCAAGGCGCTCGGCAGGGTCACCGCCGAGGGGAACGTACGCCTCGTCCGGGGCGACCGGGAGGCGTTCGGCATCCGTGGCCGCAGCGCCGAGCAGCGCATCGCGCTCGATCTGCTGCTGGATCCGGACGTCGGCATCGTCTCGATGGGCGGCCGGGCGGGCACCGGCAAGTCGGCGCTCGCGCTGTGCGCGGGGCTGGAGGCGGTCCTGGAGCGCCGGCAGCACCAGAAGGTGATGGTCTTCCGGCCGCTGTACGCGGTCGGCGGCCAGGAGCTCGGTTATCTGCCCGGCTCCGAGGCCGAGAAGATGAGCCCGTGGGCGCAGGCGGTCTTCGACACGCTCTCGGCGGTGGCGGGGCGCGAGGTCATCGAGGAGGTGCTGGGCCGGGGCATGCTGGAGGTCCTGCCGCTCACGCACATCCGGGGCCGCTCGCTGCACGACGCGTTCGTCATCGTGGACGAGGCCCAGTCCCTCGAACGCAACGTCCTGCTGACCGTGTTGTCCCGTATCGGGGCGAATTCCCGGGTCGTTCTCACGCATGACGTGGCGCAGCGGGACAATCTCCGGGTCGGGCGGTACGACGGAGTCGTCGCCGTGGTCGAGAAACTGAAGGGTCATCCGCTCTTCGCGCACGTCACGCTGACCCGATCGGAGCGGTCGCAGATCGCGGCGCTTGTGACCGAAATGCTGGAGGACGGCCAGATTTAACCTCCCAAATCCGGTATGCAAGGGGCGCCGCCCGGCAAAGCGCGAGAGCTTAGCCGGGCGGCGTCGCGCTGTGCGATGGAATGCGCAAAACTCCTGGGGCTATTGGGGTGTGAGCTTTCACACGCAACGAAGAATTGCCTTGCGGCGTCGCCGTCGGGCAGAGTCTTGCTTCCGTCAGGCCCCGCATACGGCACCCCTGTCACCTTGTGACACAACTCAACAGTCGTTCGCCGTATGCCGCCCGCAGCACCACGCGGCTCTCCCGCAAGGGAGTTGCCCACCGGGCCCGTGTCCCCCGTGACCCAGCAGTGGGGGGACCAGCGTCAGGGGCAAGATTTTCGCCCGCGAGGTCACCTAAGCGGACGATGCTGGAAGGAAACCGTGTGAGCCGGATCTCGGTCCGGGGATTCGCGGTGGCTTCGGCCACTGCGGTCACCACTGTCGGCGCCGTCGTGGGTGTTGCCTCGGGCAACGCCCAGCCCTCGAACGACAACTTCGAGGCGGCCGCCGCCAACACGACGCTCCTGGCCGACATCCCCGTCGGCGAGCAGGCCCAGGTACAGGTCTCGTCGCTGACGCAGCAGGCGGAGGCCCAGGCCGCCGCCGCCGACTCGGCCGCGCAGAAGTCCGCCGAGGAAGCCGCGCGCATCCAGGCCGCCAAGGACGCCGAGGCCAAGAAGGCCGCCGCCGAGGCGGAGGTCAAGAAGGCCGAGGCGGAGAAGGCCGAGCAGGAGCGCAAGGAGCGTGAGGCCGCCGAGCGCGCCAGCCGCGACGAGGTCCGCAGCGCCTCCAGCTTCGCCGCGCAGTCGTCCTACAGCGTGGCCGAGGTCCAGGCGATGGCCCGCCAGATGGTCCCCGGCGACCAGTTCCAGTGCTTCAGCAACATCGTGGACCACGAGTCCGACTGGAACTACCGCGCGCAGAACCCGTCCTCGGGCGCGTACGGTCTGGTGCAGGCGCTGCCGGGCTCCAAGATGGCCTCGGCCGGTGCCGACTGGCAGACCAACCCGGCCACCCAGATCAAGTGGGGCCTGAACTACATGAACGAGCGCTACGGCAGCCCGTGCGGCGCCTGGAGCTTCTGGCAGGCGAACAACTGGTACTAGGCCACGGGTACCAGGGGGCACGCCCCCGGCTCAACTTTCCGGAGCCCCTCACCGTCCTACGGTGAGGGGCTCCGTGCGTGTACCGTCGGGGCCGTAACTCCCGGGGGGAGTGGTGGGGGGAAGAGAGAAGATCATGTCGAAAGTGCCAGGGTGGCTCGGCAAACTGGGAGCCGGCCTGACCCGGATGGGACAGCGGTTGGACGAGCGCCGAGCCGCGGGTGCGTCCGGGGAGGAGCCCGGCGAGGAGCCCGCGGCCGTACCGGACAGCGTGCCCGCTCCTCCCGCGTACGCCCCCGCCGTCGCCGCACGGCCGGATCCCGTCGCGGCCATCCCGTGGGGCATCCGCGTCGCGGCCGAGGCGGGCTGGCGGCTGCTGGTCCTCGCGGGCACCCTGTGGGTGCTGATGAAGGTCATCAGCGAGGTGCAGCTGGTGGTCCTCGCCTTCGTCGCCGCGCTGCTGATCACCGCGCTGCTCCAGCCCACCGTGGCCCGGCTGCGGAGGTGGGGCCTGCCGCGCGGGCTCGCCACCGCCCTCACCGCCATCACCGGCTTCATCATCATGGGGCTGGTCGGCTGGTTCGTCGTCTGGCAGGTGATGGACAACCTGGGCGACATCTCCGACCGCGTCAGGGACGGCATCGACGAGCTGAAGCAGTGGCTGCTGGACAGCCCCTTCCACGTCACCGAACAGCAGATCAACGACATCGCCAAGAACCTCAGCGACACGATCGGGACGAACACGGAGGAAATCACCTCCGCCGGTCTGCAGGGCGTGACGGTGATGGTGGAGATCCTCACCGGCATCCTGCTGACGATGTTCTCGACCCTCTTCCTGCTGTACGACGGCAGGAAGGTGTGGAACTGGTTCCTGAAGCTGATGCCGGCCCAGGCCCGCCCCGGAGTGGCGGGCGCCGGGCCGCGCGCCTGGCGCACACTGACCGCCTATGTGCGCGGCACGGTGATCGTCGCGATGATCGACGCCATCTTCATCGGACTGGGCATCTACTTCCTCGATGTGCCGCTGGCCGTGCCGCTGGGCGTCTTCATCTTCCTCTTCTCCTTCATCCCGCTGGTCGGCGCGGTCGTCTCGGGTGCCCTGGCGGTCATCGTCGCCCTGGTCACGCAGGGCGTGTTCACCGCCCTGATGGTGCTGCTCGTGGTGCTCGCGGTGCAGCAGATCGAGGGCCATGTGCTCCAGCCGTTCATCCTGGGCCGCGCGGTGCGCGTGCACCCGCTGGCGGTCGTCCTCACCGTCGCGGCGGGCGGCCTGACCGCCGGCATCGGCGGCGCGGTGGTGGCGGTCCCGCTCGTCGCGGTCACCAACACGGTCGTCGGCTATCTGCGGGCGTACGGCCAGGAACAGGCGCTGCGCGCGCCGCCCGGCGCGACGGCCCACGGCACCGCGCCGACGCCACCGCCGAGGGCCGGGACCGAGGAGGGCGAGTGATATCGGAACCCGAACTCGTCGGCGGCGACGGGGACGTACCGACACCGCCGTCACCGTACGGGCCCGCGCCGGCCGTGGAGCCGGAGCCGGGCGGTGAGCGGCGGGCGCCGCGCCCCTGGTTGTGGGCGCTCGGCGGCGCGCTGGTGGCCTCGGCCCTCTGGGCGGGCGGGCTGTACGCGTACCAGGCCGTCGGACCGGGCCTGGGCGGTTACCGCACGCCTGACGACCTGTGCGAGGAGGCGGAGCTGGCGGCCCTGAGCACGGCCTTCGGCACGCGTGACGGGGCGTCGCAGGACATGCACGAGGCCCACGAGGCTCTGGACCAGGTCCAGTGCTCGGTGACGTTCGTTTCCGGCGAGCAGTCGTTCGGCGCCGACCTCTCGTACGCCCTGCACAAGAAGACCGACCCGGGGCCGGAGTTCGAGCCGGCCGAGACCGCCCCCAGCTGGGACGAGTTGGACTGGGAGCCCGTTGAGGGCGTGGGGGAGCGGGCGTTCTACGCCCAGGACGGCGAAGGCTTCGCCGGGCTGAAGGTGCTGGACGGGCAGGCGGTGCTGACGCTCTTCGTCAGCATGCACACGGAGTACGACCCCGAAACGGGGGAGGAACCGCCGGAGCCCGACGCGTCCGCCATGTCGGGGGTCAAGGACCTCATGGTCGAGGACATGAAGGCGCTGATGGCCGGGCTCCGGCACTGAGCCACTGAGCGATTGCGAAAGGGGCCCACCGGCACGGATGCCGGTGGGCCCCTCCTCGTCCGCGTACCCGACTACTCCGAGAGGACGGCCTCGGCGTCGAGCGTCGCGCCGACCGCCTGGATCACCGAGGCGATCTTGAACGCCTCCTGGATCGTGTCGCGCTCCACGCCGGCCTTGCGCAGCACCTGCTCGTGCGAGTCGAGGCACATGCCGCAGCCGTTGATGGCGGAGACGGCGAGCGACCACAGCTCGAAGTCGACCTTGTCCACGCCCGGGTTGCCGATGACGTTCATCCGCAGACCGGCGCGCATGGTCCCGTACTCCGGGTCGGAGAGCAGGTGGCGCGTGCGGTAGAAGACGTTGTTCATCGCCATGATCGCGGCGGCGGACTTGGCGGCCTGGTACGCCTCGGGCGTCAGGTTCGCCTTGGCCTCCGGCTCCAGCTCGCGCAGGACCTTGGGCGAGCGCGAGGCGATCGCGCAGGCCAGGACCGTGCCCCACAGCTGCTGCTGGGGGAGCTCGCTGTTGCCGATGACCGAGCCCAGGTTCAGCTTCAGGTCCTTGGCGTAGTCCGGTATGGCGGACTTCAGTTCGTCGAGGGCCATGGGTCACTCACCGGCCAGCAGCTTGACCGGGTCGAGGGTGTCCTCGCCCTTGGTCCAGTTGCAGGGGCACAGCTCGTCGGTCTGCAGGGCGTCCAGCACCCGCAGGACCTCCTTGGGGTTACGGCCGACGGAGCCGGCGGTCACCATGGCGAACTGGATCTCGTTGTTCGGGTCGACGATGAAGACGGCACGCTGCGCGAAGCCGTCCTCGCCCTCGACGCCGCAGTCGCGCATCAGCTCGTGCTTGGAGTCCGCGAGCATCGGGAAGGGCAGGTCACGCAGGTCGGCGTGGTCCTTGCGCCAGGCGTGGTGCACGAACTCGGAGTCGCCGGAAACACCCAGGATCTGGGCGTCACGGTCGGCGAACTCGTCGTTCAGCTTGCCGAAGGCGGCGATCTCGGTGGGGCAGACGAAGGTGAAGTCCTTCGGCCAGAAGAACACCACGCGCCACTTGCCCTCGTAGGACTTGTGGTCGATCTGCGCGAACTCCTTGCCGCTCTCCAGCGACACACAGGCGGTCAGGTCGTACGTGGGGAACTGGTCACCGACAGTGAGCACACGCTCTCCTTGCAGCTGGGAAGTCCCTTTTGAGGCCTTCCGAGGGGGTTGGACGGAGCCACAGCATGGCACGGCGTGCATTGATCAGTGAAATAGCTAGACTGCGTCGTGTTGATCGAAGGTGGTTATCAGTGGTGTCCGTATATAAGGGTAAGCAGCCCAGTCTGGCCCAGCTCCGGGCGTTCGTGGCCGTGGCCGAGCACCTGCACTTCCGGGACGCGGCCGCCGCGATCGGAATGAGCCAGCCCGCCCTTTCGGGCGCGGTTTCGGCACTCGAAGAGGCACTCGGTGTCCAGTTGCTGGAGCGTACGACACGCAAGGTGCTGCTCTCACCCGCCGGTGAACGCCTCGCGGTACGGGCCGGGGCCGTCCTGGACGCGGTCGGGAAGCTGATGGAGGAGGCGGAGGCGGCACATGCGCCGTTCACGGGCGTCCTGCGGCTCGGCGTGATCCCGACCGTCGCGCCCTACCTGCTGCCGACGGTGCTGCGCCTGGTCCACGAGCGGTACCCCGAGCTGGACCTCCAGGTCCACGAGGAGCAGACCTCGTCCCTGCTGGAGGGCCTTGCCGCCGGGCGGCTCGACCTGCTGCTGCTCGCCGTCCCGCTGGGCGTGCCCGGCGTCACCGAACTGCCCCTGTTCGACGAGGACTTCGTGCTCGTCACGCCCGAGGACCACTGGCTGGGAGGCCGCACCGACATCCCGCGCGACGCGCTGCGCGAGCTGCGGCTGCTGCTCCTGGACGAGGGGCACTGCCTGCGCGACCAGGCGCTCGACATCTGCCGCGAGGCGGGGCGCGAGGACGGCGCCGCGGTCACCACCACCGCGGCCGGCCTGTCCACGCTGGTCCAGCTGGTGGCGGGCGGCCTCGGGGTCACCCTGCTGCCGCGCACCGCCGTGACGGTGGAGACCGGGCGCAACGACCGCCTCGTGACGGGCTGGTTCGCCGACCCGGCCCCCTCCCGGCGCATCGCCCTCGCCATGCGCACGGGCGCGGCCCGCCAGGCCGAGTTCGAGGAACTGGCCGGCGCGCTACGGGAGGCGATGGCGGTCCTGCCGGTCCGGGTGCTGGGCCCGGAGTCGTAACCACCGGCGCCCCTTCCCGAAACCGGAGGCAAGCCCCCGGACCCCCTGACAGGGCGCTGGGTTGTACGTGGGGCGCCCGGGTCCTGGCTCGGCCCGAAGGGGGACACGCCCCACGGAGCGGACCCCAACGGTGCGCATGCGCGCATGGGCGACCCCGCCGGGCGCACCCCGCCGGAACGGCGAACGGCCCGTCGCGCGGGCCGCCCGAGAGCCGGCGCGGCGGGCCTAGTCCGGGGGCGGAGGGGTTTTCGGGGGGCGGCCGCGGCGGGGGAGGGGGCCCGGGGCGGGGGGCAGGCGGCCCGCGTCCGAAAGGGCCTTGCGCAGCAGGAACTCGATCTGGGAGTTCGCGCTGCGCAGCTCGTCCGCCGCCCAGCGCGCCAGCGCCTCGTACACCGCGGGGTCCAGGCGCAGCAGCACCTGCTTGCGCTGGCGGCGGTCCGGCGGCGGCGTCACTGGTACAGGGTGCCCGTGTTCAGCACCGGCTGCGCCGCGCGGTCGCCGCACAGCACCACCATCAGGTTGGAGACCATCGCCGCCTTCCGTTCCGGGTCGAGCTCCACGATGTCACGCTCCTCCAGCCGGTCCAGCGCCGCCTCGACCATGCCGACCGCGCCGTCCACGATCTGCCGCCGCGCCGCGACCACCGCGCCGGCCTGCTGGCGCTGGAGCATCGCGGAGGCGATCTCCGGCGCGTACGCGAGGTGCGTGAACCGCGACTCGATGATGTGGACGCCCGCCGCCTCCACGCGCGCGTGCAGCTCGGCGGCCAGCTTCTCGGTGATCTCCTCGGCGTTGCCGCGCAGCGACAGCCCGTCCTCGTCGTGCGCGTCGTACGGGTACTCGATCGCGATGTGCCGCACGGCCGCCTCCGTCTGCGTGGAGACGAACTCGAGGAAGTCGTCCACCTCGAACATGGCCTGCGCGGTGTCCTCGACCTTCCACACGACCACCGCGGCGAGCTCGATGGGGTTGCCGTACGCGTCGTTGACCTTGAGGACGGCCGTCTCGTGGTTCCGCACCCGCGTGGAGATCTTGGACCGCGAGGTGAGCGGGTTGACCCAGCGCAGCCCGTCGTCACGGATCGTGCCCCGGTACCGCCCGAAGAGCTGCACCACCCGGGCCTCGCCCGGCGCCACCATGTTCAGCCCGCACATCGCGAGGAACGCGGCGAACGCCACCAGCACGCCGGTCACGATCAGCGCCACCTTCCCGCCCGTCGAGCCGGTGGCCGCACCCGCCACCACCAGGCAGACGCCGGCCGCGAGTCCGGCGAGGCCGAGCAGCAGGGCAAGCCCGCCGCCGATGCTGTGCGCGGCGAACTCCCGTACCCGTGGCGCGGGCATGTCGGGCAGGTCTTCCGCCAAGGCACCGCGGTTGGTCGATGTGGTCATGGTCGTCCCCGTTCCGTCTGCCGGTGAGGTCCGGCGCCGGTCAGGCGCTGGACTAGCAAAGTGATATCACTTTATCGCACATGGCAACCCTCCGCACCCCTGAAGAGTCGGTTCCAGTGAGACGGGTGCTCATTCTCACGTCCGGAAAAGACCGGATCCGTTGAGCTTTGTCGGTACCCGTGGTGTTACTTTTCTGAGCTGATTCGCAGATGAGCAGAGCGGAGCGACGGAGCGATGGGTCGAGCGGAAGCGCGACGGGCGCGGGAACGCGGGGCGCGCGGGGCGAAGACCGAAGGCGCGGGCATACGCCGCTTCTTCACCTGGAAGAAACTGCTGGGCACCTTTTTCGGGCTCTGCCTGCTCGCGATGGGCGCGTTCTACGTCGTCTACCTGCTCGTGCCGGTGCCCACCGCCAACGCCCAGGCGACGATGCAGAGCAACGTCTACAAGTACAGCAACGGCAAGATCCTCGCCCGTACCGGTGAGATCAACCGCGAGATCGTCGGCCTGGACAAGATCCCGGACGACGTGGAGAAGGCGTTCGTCGCGGCCGAGAACAAGTCCTTCTACCAGGACTCCGGCGTCGACTTCATGGGCACCGCCCGTGGACTGCTCAACACCCTCAGCGGCAAGGGCAAGCAGGGCGGCTCGACCATCACCCAGCAGTACGTCAAGAACTACTACCTGGACCAGGACCAGACGGTCACCCGGAAGCTCAAGGAGCTGGTGATCTCCCTCAAGGTCGACCAGCGCATGGACAAGGACGCCATCCTCGCCGGGTACATGAACACCAGCTACTACGGCCGCGGCGCGTACGGCATCCAGGCCGCCGCCCAGGCGTACTACGGCGTCGACGCCGAGAAGCTGACGGTCTCCCAGGGCGCCTACCTCGCCGCCCTCCTCCAGGCGCCCAGCCAGTACGACTGGAACGCCGCCAGCCCCACCGGCCGCCGACTGGTGAAGGAGCGCTGGAACTACGTACTGAACAACATGGTCGAGGAGGGCTGGCTGGGCCGGTCCCAGCGCGCCGAGCAGACGTTCCCAGTGCCGCAGGCGCCCAAGGCCGCGCCCGGCATGGAGGGCCAGACCGGTTACCTCGTCGCGGCCGCCAAGCAGGAGCTGATCAGCCAGGGCGTCAGCGAGGAGGACATCGACGCCGGCGGCTGGAACATCACCCTCAACATCGACCAGAAGCGGCAGAAGGAACTCGTCAAGGCGGTCGACAAGCAGCTGGAGGACCACCTCGACCGCAAGAACAACAAGGTCGACGCGACGGTCCAGGCCGGCGCCACCTCCGTCGACCCCAAGACCGGCAAGGTCGTCGCGCTGTACGGCGGCGTCGGCGCCACCGAGCACTGGATGTCCAACGCCACCCGCCGCGACTACCAGCCCGCCTCCACTTTCAAGCCCCTGGTCTTCGCCACCGCCCTGGAGAACGGCGCCAGGACGCAGAACGGTGACGAGATCGGCCTCAACACGATCTACGACGGCACCAGCCGCCGCCCCGTCGAGGGCAGCGACACCCCCTTCGCCCCGCAGAACGAGGACGACCGCAGCTACGGCCCGGTCACCGTGCAGGAGGCGATGAACAAGTCCATCAACTCGGTCTTCGCCCAGATGATCGTGGACGCCGGCCCCGCCAAGGTGAAGAAGACGGCGCTCGCCCTCGGCATGAAGGACGACGAGAGCTTCGTCGAGCAGCCCGCGATGTCGCTGGGCACCATGGGCGCCTCGACGTGGGACATGGCCGGGGTGTACGCCACCCTCGACAACCACGGCAAGAAGGTCACGCCGGCGATCGTGAAGTCCGCCGAGCACAAGGACCGCGTCTTCGAGCGCACGGAGCCCCCGATCGGCGACCGGGTCATCAGCCGGGAGAGCGCCGACACCGTGACCGCGGCCCTCACCGGCGTCGTGAAGAACGGCTCCGGCTTCGAGGCCAACACCTCCGCGTACCAGGCGGCCGGCAAGACGGGCACCTCGGAGAACAACAAGTCGGCCTGGTTCGCCGGCTACACGCCCGAACTGGCCACGGTCGTCGCCCTCTTCGGCGAGGACGCCGACAAGGGCAAGCAGGTCACCCTCACCGGCACCGCCAACTCCGGCCGCGCCAACGGCGGTGGCTTCCCCGCCCGCATCTGGGCCGACTACACACTCGGCGCCCTCGACGGCGGCTCCGACGCCCGGTTCGACCTGGACCTCGCCGAGACGGCCCCGCCCGCGCCGACCGAGACGGCGTCGCCCACCGAGGAGCCGACCGAGACGGCGTCGCCCACCGAGGAGCCGACCGAGACCGAGTCGCCCACCGAGGAGCCGACCCCGACGCGTACGCCCCCCACGCCCACCCGTACGCCGACGCTCCCGACCCCGACGGAAACCCCGACCGACGACCCGACCGAGGGCGAGACCGGTGGCACCACCGGCGGTGGTGACGGCGGCGACCCGACCGGCGACCCGGGCGACGGCGGATCCGGTGGTTCCGGCGGTTCCGGCGACCTGAAGCCGCCCAAGCCGTGACCTGAGAGACGACACACGACGGTGGCCGGGCCCCTTCCGCAGGGGCCCGGCCACCGTCATGTCATCGCCGAGGCGTCTCAGATACGCGTCGGCAGCTCGAACCAGACCACCTTGCCGGTCGACAGCCGCGTCGCACCCCACCGCCGGGCCAGCCGGTTCACCAGGAACAGGCCGCGCCCGCCCTCGTCGGTGTCCCGTGCCCGCCGCTGGCGCGGCAGCTGCGGCGAGTCGTCACCGACCTCGCAGCGCAGTACGTCCGTCCGCAGCAGCCGCAGCGTCACCGGCCGCTCCGCGTACCGCACCGCGTTGGTGACCACCTCGCTGACCAGCAGCTCGACGCTGTCCGACAGGTCCTCCAGGTCCCAGCGCGCCAGCGCCCGCCGGGCGAGGCGCCGCGCCCGGCCGGGGGCCTGCTCCTCCGGTTCCAGGAACCAGTAGGCGACATCGCTCGGCGCGATCCCGTCGAAGCGGGCGGCGAGCAGCGCGATGTCGTCGTCCCGGTCGCCCGGGCCGAGCATGTCCAGCACGTCGTCGCACAGCGCCTCCAGCGGAGGCGAGTGGTCCGGGCCGGTCAACTGGGCGGTCGCGGCGAGCCGCTCACGCAGTTGCTCTATCCCGGTCCACACGTCCCGCAGCCGCGACTCGACGAGCCCGTCGGTGTACAGCAGCAGGGTCGCCCCGGCGGGGGCGTCCAGCTCGACCGCCTCGAAGTCCACGCCGCCCACGCCGATGGGTGCGCCCGGCGGGACGCGCAGCACCTCGGCGCGGCCGCCGAGGTGGAGCAGTATCGGCGGCGGGTGGCCCGCGTTGGCGATGGTGATGCGGTGCGCGACCGGGTCGTACACCGCGTACAGGCAGGTCGCCATGCGGTTCTCGCCGAGCCGCTGGGCCTGCTCGTCGAGGTGGTGCAGCACCTCCTGCGGCGGCAGGTCGAGCCCGGCGAGGGTCTGCGCGGTGGTACGCAGCTGGCCCATGATCGCGGCGGACGTCATGGAGTGGCCCATCACGTCGCCCACGACCAGGGCGACCCGGCTGCCGGGCAGCGGGATCGCGTCGTACCAGTCGCCGCCGACCCGGGCCGTCTCGGCCGCCGGGAGGTAGCGGGAGGCCAGCTTCACGCCGGTGGGCTGCGGCAGGTTCTCCGGCAGCATGGTGCGCTGCAGCTCGTCGGCGATGTAGGCCTCGCGCCCGTACAGCACCGCCTTGTCGATGCCGAGCGCCGTGTGCGTGGCCAGCTGGGCCGCCACCAGCAGGTCGTTCGGCTCGAACGGCGGCCGGTCGGGGCGGCGGAGGAACACGGCCGCGCCGATCACCCGGCGCCGGCCGCGCAGCGGCGCCAGGATCGCCCGGTGCCCGGACGGTACGGAGCGCCCGTCGCCGAGCAGTTCGGGCAGCGCGGCGCGGGCGGCCGCCGAGTCGCCGAAGACCGGGCGTACGCCACGGAGCACTTCGGCGAGGGCGCCGCCGGCCTGGACCTCGCACAGCTCGGCGGCCGGGCCGAGGTCGAGGTCGGTGTCCGGGTCGGCCGCGGAGAGACCCAGGTCGGTGTCGTCCTCCGTTAAACGCAGCCTGTCGGTACGGCGGAGGCGGAGGACGAACGGGTCGACGGGCCGCTCGTCGCCGACGGGGAGCGGGTCGCGGAGGTAGACGAGGATGGCGTCGGAGAACGTGGGCACGGTGGCCCGGCACAGGCCGAGCACGATCTCGTCCAGGTCGATGCCCCGGGCGATCCGGCGCGTGGCGGCGCCCACGAAGCGCAGCCGGTCGCCCTCGCGCCGCGCGGCCGCCACCGGTTCCTGGCCGCCGCCGCCCGGAGCGGCCCCGCCCTGGAGGGGCAGCCCGTCCAGCGGCCCGGCCGGCCCGGCGGGCGAGCCGCCCGGCCCGGTCCCGGTCCCGGTTCCGGCGGCGCCCGGCAGGGCGGCTCCACCGGCCTGCCCGTCCGCCCCGGCGCCGCGCCCGGCGGGCGTGCCGCCATGGCCGGACGGTCCACGCCCGGCTCCGTGCCCGGTTGGCTGGGCGGGCCCGCCGTGTCCGGAAGAGCCACCCGTGTGCCCGGCCGTCCCGGCGATGTTCCCGCCCGGCGCGGATGCGTGGCCGGACGATGCCGCCCCGTGCCCGGAAGCCCCGGCACCGGCGCCTGCACCGGTCATGCCCGGGGAGGTGCCGCGGCCTGCCGCCCCGCGTCCCGGGCCGCCCGGTGCGGCGGCTGTCGGGGACGACGCGGACGACGCGGACGACGGGGCAGAGGCAGCACCCGCGCGGGGCGCCGACGCGGGCGCAGGCGCGGGCGGCGCGGCGGGGGACGGGGGCGTCTCCTGCCGCGGCCGGGTGCGTTCCTGCGGCCGGGCAGCCAGGGGCTGTCGGCCTTCGTGGGAGGTGGGATGCTCCGTCACGCGTGGGATTCCGTCCGTCCGGGCCGGTAGTGCGAGGCGATCGCTCTGTCAGGCGCTATACCCGCTCTGAGGGCGGCGTCGACAAGGGGTGACGGATACGGGCACGGATCAGGCACGGCTCCACCCCCTCATGGATGACTTACGGTCAGTTCCTGGTCTCTACTCAGTCGTTACTGCTCCGCCAACGTGCGGAGGACGATCCTACGTTTGCACCCCAGGGGCGCATCAAGGGTCTCATGGAGCCGTGTGCGCCGGGGTGCGATCCCAGTCCGCGGGCAATTCCGGAACCGCCCAGTCCGGGTCCGGCCGCCAGTCCTCCCAGCCGTCCGCGAACGGCGCGCCCCAGGCGCGGATCACCTCGACGGCCGCCCGCCCGGCCTCCCTTACCCGCCGGGCCTGTGCGGGGCCCATCAGGCCGCTGCGCTGCGCCTGGGCGAACTCGTCCTCGTCGCGCCACAGCCAGCTGCGATCGGGGTACACCGAGATGTCCAGGAAGTGGTCCTCGGAGTCCACGCCGTCCGCCCATCGGGTGCGCGGCTCCTCCAGGTTGACGTACCAGCTGCGGAACCGCCAGCCGCGCTCCCAGAACAGCCACACCGACCACGGCTCGTCCGGCCGGGCCAGCTTCAGCACCCCGGCTCCCTCCCACCGGGTGCGTACGGTGGTGCGCGGCGCGGTGTAGCGGGTGGCGAGCGGCTCCTCGTGGACCGGGCTGCCGTCGGCGAGCACGGGCTTGACGCACTCGGTGCCCGGCGCCATCCACACGGCGAGCAGGTCGTCGGTGTCCTGGACGACGGTCACGGGCCGGCAGATGTGGATGTGACCGCCGCCGTTGTCGCGGTAGCGCCACAGGATGCGGGCGCCCGGCGCCCAGCGCGCGCCGCCGGAGCGCGCTCCTCTCCCTGTCGTCGTCTCGGCTGTCATGCGCAGATCTTAGAGGTGCGCCTTTGGCCACGCCGCGACGCAGATCACGGGCGGCGGGGCCGACGGCGTACGAAGCACCAGGTCAGGGGCGGGTCATCCGCAGTACGTCGAGGGCCTCGTCGAGCTGTTGGAGCGTCAGGTCACCGCGCTCCACGTACCCCGATTCGATGACGACCTCGCGGATGGTCTTGCGTTCGGCGAGGGACTTCTTGGCGACCTTCGCCGCCTCCTCGTAGCCGATGTACTTGTTGAGCGGCGTCACGACGGACGGGGAGGACTCGGCGTACTCGCGCGCCCGCTCCACGTTCGCGGTGACGCCGTCGACCGTACGGTCCGCGAGCAGGCGCGCCGCGTTCGCGAGGAGCCGGATGGACTCCAGCAGGTTCTTGGCGATGACGGGGAGCATGACGTTCAGCTCGAAGTTCCCGGCGGCGCCGGCCGCCGCGACCGTGGCGTCGTTCCCGGTCACCTGGGCGGCGACCATCAGGACGGCCTCGGGGATCACCGGGTTGACCTTGCCGGGCATGATCGACGAGCCGGGCTGGAGGTCCGGGAGGTTGATCTCGGCCAGGCCGGTGCGGGGGCCGGACGCCATCCAGCGCAGGTCGTTGGCGATCTTGGTGAGTGAGACCGCGATCGTACGGAGCTGTCCGGACGTCTCGACGAGCCCGTCGCGCGCGCCCTGTGCCTCGAAGTGGTCGCGGGCCTCGGTGAGCGGCAGTCCGGTGGCGCGGGCGACCTCGGCGATGACGGCGGCGGAGAAGCCGGGCGGGGTGTTGATGCCGGTGCCGACCGCCGTACCGCCGAGCGGCAGTTCGGCGAGGCGCGGCAGCGAGGCGTGCAGCCGTTCGACCCCGTACCGGATCTGTGCGGCGTAGCCGCCGAACTCCTGGCCGAGCGTGACCGGGGTCGCGTCCATCAGGTGGGTACGGCCGGACTTGACGACGTCCGCGAATTCGGCTGATTTCCGCCCCAGGGCGGTGGCCAGGTGTTCGAGGGCCGGGACGAGATCGTGGGTGACGGCGGCCGTGGCGGCGATGTGGATGGAGGAGGGGAAGACGTCGTTGGACGACTGGGACGCGTTGACGTGGTCGTTGGGGTGGACGTCGCGGCCGAGGCGCTCGCCGGCCAGCGTGGCGAGGACCTCGTTGGTGTTCATGTTGGAGGAGGTCCCGGAGCCGGTCTGGAAGACGTCGACGGGGAAGTGCTCGTCCCATCGGCCTTCGGCGACCTCGGCGGCGGCCTCCTGGATGGCGCCGGCGATGTCCTTGTCGAGGACGCCGAGCTCCGCGTTGACCTTCGCGGCGGCGGCCTTGATCCGGGCCAGCGCCTCGATGTGGGCGCGCTCCAGGCGCTGTCCGGAGATGGGGAAGTTCTCCACCGCCCGCTGGGTCTGGGCCCGCCATTTGGCGTGGGCGGGGACGCGCACCTCTCCCATGGAGTCGTGCTCGACCCGGTAGTCCGGCACATCCGTCATGGTTCAACCTCCTGCAAAAGTTGAGCACTTGTCTTGTTCTGCGTATTCCCAGACCCCGTACCGGCCAGTAAAAACCGTGGGTAACCCCACTTCCAGGAGGCGCAATGACGCGCACCGGTACCAGAGCCGGGTTCGGACTCCGATGTACGGTCGCGGCCGTGGCCGCGCTCGCCACCGTGCTCGGCGGGACGACCGCCGCCACCGCCGCCGACACGCCGCGTGCCGGCACCGCATCCGTACCACTCCCGCCCGAGCTGGAGGCCATCCGCGCCGCCGAGGCCACCAAGCTGTACGGTTCTCCCGCCGAACGGCCGCTCGCCGAGCGAAAGACCGGCCTGATATCGCTGGGCGACAGCGAGATCTCGGGCGAGGGCGTCGGCACGTACGAGCCGCCGACCAACGGCCCCGACAACTGGTGCCACCGCTCGCCCGAGGCCGCCATCCACCGCACCGGCATCCCCGCCGACGTCACCTTCAACGTCTCCTGCTCCGGCGCGGCCACGCCGAACATCCGCATCGGCGGCAGCAAGCAGTACGCCGACGAGCTCGTCCAGAGCGACAATCTCGCCATCAAGGCGCGGAACACCCGCATCAAGATGGTGCTGCTGGTGGCCGGCGCCAACGACGACCTGCAGTTCGGCCCGGTGATGACCGACTGCGTCACCCGCTACCTCACCCTCCAGGGCCCGTGCGAGCCCAAGTACGCGCCGGGCTGGCAGGCCCGCGTCGACGCCCTCGTACCCAAGGTCGAGCAGACCGTCCGCGACCTGCGCACCGTGATGCGCGACGCCGGGTACGCCGACGGCGACTACAAGCTCGTCGTCATGGGCTACCCGAGCCCCATCGGCCCCGACTTCCACGACAACCCCAACTTCCCCGGCAAGCTCGCCTGCGGCGGCCTCGGGTACGACTCCGACACCGTCTGGGGCCGCAACACCGCCGTACCCGCCTTCGAACGCGGCATGCGGCGCGCGGCGGCCAACACCGGGGCCGTGTACCTCGACAACTCCCGGCTCTTCCACGGGCACGAGGTCTGCATGGAGGACACCTGGGCGCGCGGCCTCTACATCGACCTGTCCAAGCCAGGCCTGCCGGACGAGAACTCCGTACGGCAGTCCTTCCACCCCAACGCGGCGGGCCACGCGGCCTTCGCCTCCTGCCTGACCCAGCTGTACAACGCGGGCGCGCGTGAGGCCAGTTGCGCCGACCCCGCGTCGACGGGCAGGCCGGTGCTGCTGCCGGGGGCGTGGGACGACATGTTCAAGCCACTGCGGGGCGAGGCCACCGGCACCTGCGTGGACGTCACCGGCGCGGTCACGCGCAACGGCACGGCGGTCGGCGGCTGGGACTGCCACCAGGGGCGGAACCAGGACTGGTGGTACGACCCGGCGCGCGGGTCCCTCCACACGGCGCTGACCCACGACCGGTGCCTGGACGTGCCAGGCGCCGCCTACCAGGCGGGCAAGGCCCTGGTCCTGTGGAACTGCTCGGGCGCGGCCAACCAGAAGTTCGTCCGCCAGGGCGCGACGCTGCGCCCGGCGGCGGCGACGTCCCTGTGCGTCACCCTCGCGGCGGCCAAGGACCCGCTGCGGCTCCAGACGTGCGACGGGACGGCGAAGCAGCGGTTCGCCTGATGCACGCGCGGGCCCGGCCACCGTGAGGGGTGACCGGGCCCGTACGCGTCCGGCGTGGTCAGGAACGCACCGGGATCGAGGTGAACGTCGGCGCCGGGGCCGGGTCCTGGAAGAAGTCGTTGCCCTTGTCGTCCACGACGATGAACGCCGGGAAGTCCTCGACCTCGATCTTCCAGACCGCCTCCATGCCGAGCTCCTCGTACTCGACGACCTCGACCTTCTTGATGCAGTCCTGCGCGAGGCGGGCCGCCGGGCCGCCGATCGAGCCCAGGTAGAAGCCGCCGTGCGCGTGGCACGCGTCCGTGACCTGCTTGGAGCGGTTGCCCTTGGCCAGCATGACCTTGGAGCCGCCCGCCGCCTGGAACTGCTCGACGTAGGAGTCCATGCGCCCGGCCGTCGTCGGGCCGAAGGAGCCGGAGGCGTACCCCTCGGGCGTCTTCGCCGGACCGGCGTAGTACACCGGGTGGTCCTTCAGGTACTGCGGCATCTCCTCGCCCGCGTCCAGCCGCTCCTTGATCTTGGCGTGCGCGATGTCACGCGCCACGACGAGGGGGCCGGTCAGCGACAGCCGGGTCTTGACCGGGTACTTGGTCAGCTCGGCGAGGATGTCGTCCATCGGCTGGTTGAGGTCGATCCTGACGACGTCGCCGTCCTGCTCCAGGTGCTCGTCCGTCGTGTCGGGCAGGAAGCGCGCCGGGTCCGTCTCCAGCTGCTCCAGGAAGACGCCCTCGGCGGTGATCTTCGCGACGGCCTGGCGGTCGGCCGAGCAGGAGACGGCGATGGCGACCGGGCAGGACGCGCCGTGCCGGGGGAGGCGGACCACGCGTACGTCGTGGCAGAAGTACTTGCCGCCGAACTGCGCGCCGATGCCGATCTTCTGCGTCAGCTCGAAGACCTTCTCCTCCAGCTCCTTGTCCCGGAAGCCGTGGCCCAGGATCGAGCCCTCTTCCGGCAGTTCGTCCAGGTAGTGCGCGGAGGCGTACTTGGCCGTCTTCAGTGCGTACTCGGCGGATGTGCCGCCGACGACGATCGCGAGGTGGTACGGCGGGCAGGCGGCGGTGCCCAGGGAGCGGATCTTCTGCTCCAGGAACGTCATCATGGAGGCCTCGTTGAGGACCGCCTTGGTCTCCTGGTAGAGGAACGACTTGTTGGCCGAGCCGCCGCCCTTCGCCATGAACAGGAACTTGTACGCGCCGCCGTCGGTCGCGTACAGCTCGATCTGGGCGGGGAGGTTGGAGCCGGTGTTCTTCTCCTCCCACATGGTGAGCGGAGCCATCTGCGAGTAGCGCAGGTTGAGGTTCTTGTACGCGTCGTAGATGCCGCGCGACAGGGCCTTCTCGTCCTCACCTTCGGTGAGGACGTTCTGCCCGCGCTTGCCCATGACGATCGCCGTGCCGGTGTCCTGGCACATGGGCAGGACGCCGGCGGCCGCGATGTTGGCGTTCTTGAGGAGGTCGAGCGCGACGAACTTGTCGTTGGCCGACGCCTCCGGGTCGTCGATGATCTTGCGCAGCTGCGCGAGGTGCGCCGGGCGGAGGTAGTGCTGGATGTCGTGGATCGCCTCTTCGGCGAGCTTGCGCAGCGCCTCGGGCTCGACCTTGAGGAACGTACGGCCGTCGGCCTCGAAGGTGGAGACACCCTCGGCGGTCACCAGGCGGTAGGGCGTGGTGTCCTCTCCCAGCGGGAGCAGATCGGAGTACGCAAACTCTGGCATTACGGCCATTCCTCACTCGGCAGACAGCGGCGCGGCCTCCATTGGCAGCGCGTCCACAAGCGTAGAGCGCCCCGAGCCGCCCGAACCTGTGAGGTAAGGCTCAGTTGCCGGGGCCGATTGCGCCGGTTCGTCGCCTCGACCCCTAGTCGCGATGTATCGCGTTTCGCTAGGCTGGGATCGTGGACCTCGAAAAGCAGCCCCAGAAGTCGGCCGTGCCGGCCGAACCCGCCGCCGAGCCGACGATCCGGGCCTCGGACGCCGACCGGGACCGGATCGCAGACATCCTCCGGGACGCCCTGGCCGAGGGCCGGATCGACGCGGAGGAGCACGGGGAGCGCATCGACGCCGTCTATCGCGCCAAGACGGTCGGCGAGCTGGAACCCCTCGTACAGGACCTGCCCGCCGCGCGCGGCCCGCACCGGGAACCGTCGCCGCGGCAGGCGTACGCGTACGGTCCCGAGGACGCCGCCGGCATGGCCCCGGCCGACAAGCTGATCGCCGTCTTCTCCAGCACCACGCGCAAGGGCCGCTGGCGCGTCGGGCGGCGGACCAACGCGTTCTCCCTCTTCGGCAGCGTCGAGATCGACCTCACGGAGGCGATCTTCACGCAGCGTCTGACCACGATCAACGCCGCCTCGGTGTTCGGCAATGTCGAGGTCCGCGTCCCCGAGAACATCACGCTGCGGGGCGGCGGCACCGGCGTCTTCGGCAACTTCGAGGTGGACACCCTGGAGGCGACCGACCCCGAGGCGCCGGTCGTCGTCATCAACGGATACGCGGTCTTCGGCAACGTCGAGGCACGGCCGAAGCGCGGCAGGTTCATCGCCGACCTGCACGCCAAAGCCCGTAAGCACATGGGGCATTGACGAGCCACGGCCGGTTCGGGCCGCCCGGAATCCCACACGCCGGAACGGACTGCCACGCAGTGCATAGGCGCGCGCACAGCGGGTAGGGCTTGCTGCATCGTCTCTCGCTCGCGAAGCCGTCGTCAGGAGTAGACCGTGCTGCAACTGCCGCATCAGCCCCTCCAGGTCGCCGCCGTCCCCTCCCAGCGCCTTCCGGCGAGGGATGACCAGGCCGGTCCGTGGCACACGGAGGCGGTGTGCCGCCGGGACGAAGCAGGCCTGTTCTTCGCCCCGTCCAAGGAGCCCACGGCCGCCCGGCTGGCGCGCGAGGAGGCCGCGAAGCGGGTCTGCGCCCGCTGCCCGGTCATGGTCGAGTGCCGCGAGCACGCGCTGCTCCAGCCCGAACCGTACGGCGTGTGGGGCGGCCTGACGGCGGCCGAGCGGCGCGTCGTACTGGCCCGGCGCAGGCGGCGCGAGGTGGAACTGAAGAAGGCCGCCTCGACGGGCCCCCAGATCGCCGCCGCGGGCTGAGCCCCTCGGCCACCCCTCCGGGTCGGCCCCCGCCCCCGCATGGCCGCGGCCGGTTACGGACGGCACCGGGCTCCGGCAGGGCGTGGCCCGTGCGCAGGCAGGACGCGCCTTGTGCGCCGGCGGGACGCGCGGCGCATACGGGGGTGCCTCGCGGGCCGTGCACCGCCGGCAAGGTATGCGGCCCTGTGCGTCGGCAGAGCGTGCCGGCACCGGCATCGCCCACGACACGCCTCGCTGCCCTGCCGTCGGTACGGCACCCGTAAGGGCGGTACTGGCGGCACCGGCTACGCGGCGCCGGAGCCCGTGGCAAGGCCGCCGCACCGGCACTCCGCGCCGGACCGGGCCTGGTACCCGCGCCACGGACCCGGCCCCCGGCACCCGGCCGCGACGGGACGTGGGGCCCGTCCGGCACCTGGGCTCCGGTCACGGCCGCAGGCGCGGGCATGCGAGAGGGGCGCTCCCCACCGCACATGGGGGCGCCCCTTCTTCGTATCCGTACCGCCGCGCTCGGCTACTTCGCGCGGTCGAAGTCGATCTGGCTGTACGCGCGCAGCTTCGACAGCCGGTGCGTCGAGTCGATCTGCCGGATCGTGCCCGACTTCGAGCGCATGACCAGCGACGAGGTCGTCGCCGTCTCCGCGCGGTAGCGGACGCCGCGCAGCAGCTCGCCGTCCGTGATGCCGGTCGCGACGAAGAACACGTTGTCCCCGCTGACCAGGTCGTTCGTGGACAGGACACGGTCCAGGTCGTGACCCGCGTCGAGCGCCCGCTGCCGCTCCTCGTCGTCCTTGGGCCACAGCTTGCCCTGGATGACACCGCCCAGGCACTTGATCGCGCAGGCGCTGATGATGCCCTCGGGCGTACCGCCGATGCCCATCAGCAGGTCCACGCCCGTGCCCTCGCGCACCGCCATGATCGAACCGGCCACGTCGCCGTCCGAGATGAACTTGATGCGCGCGCCCGTCTCGCGGATCTCCTTGACGATGCCCTCGTGGCGCGGGCGGTCCAGGATGACGACGGTGACGTCCTCGGGAGAGGAGTGCTTCGCCTTGGCGACGCGGCGGATGTTCACGGACACCGGGGCGTTGATGTCGACGTAGTCCGCGGCCTCCGGGCCGGTGACCAGCTTGTCCATGTAGAACACCGCCGACGGGTCGAACATGGAGCCGCGGTCGGCGGCCGCCAGCACGGCGATCGCGTTCGGCATGCCCTTCGCGGTGAGCGTGGTGCCGTCGATCGGGTCCACGGCGATGTCGCACTCGGCGCCGGTGCCGTCGCCGACCCGCTCGCCGTTGAACAGCATCGGGGCCTCGTCCTTCTCGCCCTCGCCGATGACGACCACGCCGTTCATCGACACGGTGGAGACGAGGGTCCGCATGGCCCGTACCGCCGCGCCGTCGGCGCCGTTCTTGTCGCCACGGCCGACCCAGCGGCCGGCGGCCATGGCGGCGGCCTCGGTGACCCGGACCAGCTCGAGGGCCAGGTTGCGGTCGGGAGCCTCGGGCGAGACCTCGAGCTCGGACGGCAGATGATTGTCGGTCATCGGAACGCACCTTTCTGTACGGCGACGGCCGCAAGTGAAGAGGGTGCTGCGACTCTATCGGTAGGTCGACATATTGAGCAGAGGGGCCCACGTATGAGCAGGCCACGCTGATGCGACCATAGGGGGCGTGGCAGGTATGCGTGGCAAGCAGACAGTGCGCGGGATGTTCCAGTCGATGGCGGTCATCTGCGCGGCGGCGGGCGTGATCTATCTCTTCGTCCCGCACGACGACAAGGCGGACCCGATCAAGCCGGTCGACTACCGGGTCGAGCTGGTGACGGCACAGCGTGCCGCGCCGTACCCGGTCATGGCGCCCGAGGGACTGGCGAAGGGCTGGACGCCCACCTCGGTGGAGTACGACCGCCAGGACGACGACGCCTGGCACCTCGGGTTCCTGACCCCGGACCGGCAGTACGTGGCGGTGGAGCAGTCGACGGCGGTGCCGGAGAAGTACGTCCCCAAGGTCACCCACCAGGCGTCGGACACGGGCCGGACGCTGCAGCTGGCGGGGAAGACCTGGCAGCGCTGGGAGGGGCCGAAGTACGACGCGCTGGTGCTGCACGAGAAGGGCGTCACGACGGTCGTGACCGGTACGGCGACGCAGGAGCAGCTCGCGCGGATGGTGACGGCGCTCCGGCCGGCCAAGCAGGCCTGACGCCCCCGTCCGGCGGGACGGCGGCGGCCCGACGGGACAGGGCGGCGGCCCAACGGCGCAAGGTGCGGCGGCCTGACGGGACAAGGCGCGGCGGCCTGACGGAACATGACGGCGCGGCCCGACGGGACAGGGCGGCGGCCCGACGGCACAAGGCGGCGGCCCCGGGCACCAGGGGGATGGTGCTCGGGGCCGCCGGTCGTTTCGGCGCGGGTCAGACGGTCGTGACGACCTCGTCGTACGCCGGCCGCGGGCTGCGCTGGTACGACGCGTCCTCGCCCGGCTTGCCGATGTTGACGATCATCAGCGGGGTGTGGTCGTCGTCGAGGAATTCCTTCTGTACGCCCGCGAAGTCGAAGCCCGTCATGGGGCCGGCGGCGAGGCCGGCGGCGCGGACGCCCACGATGAAGTACGCGGCCTGGAGCGCGGCGTTCAGAGCGGCGGCCTGCTCGCGGACCGGGCGCTCGGCGAAGAACACGTCCTTGGCCTGCGGGAAGTGCGGGAACAGCTTCGGAAGGTCCTCGTGGAACTCGTTGTCGGCGGCCAGGATCGCGACCAGCGGAGCCGACGCGGTCTTGGCCCGGTTGCCCTCCGCCATGTGCGGGATCAGGCGCTCACGGGCCTCCGCGGAGCGGACCAGGACGATGCGCAGCGGCGACTGGTTGAAGGCGGTCGGCCCGTACTTGACCAGGTCGTGGATCGCCTGGACCTGCTCCTCGGTGACCGGCTCGTCGGTGAAGGTGTTCGCGGTGCGGGCCTCACGGAAGAGGAGGTCCTGGGCGGCGGGGTCAAGAACGAGGGACATGCTGCGTGCCTTTCGAAGGTGCAAAGGATCAAGCGATGTGCTCCACCGTACGCCCGAGATAGGTTAAGTTTCAACTAAACCGGGCGCGCGCAACCCGTGAGTCCCCTCACACGCCGATTCCGGAGGCTCACTCCTCCTGGCCCGCCGGGGCCTCCTGCTCGGCCAGCGCCGCGTCCAGGCGGGCGCGGGCGCCCTCCAGCCAGCGGCGGCACACCTTGGCCAGCTCCTCGCCCCGCTCCCACAGCGCCAGCGACTCCTCGAGCGTCGTACCGCCCGCCTCCAGCCGGCGCACGACCTCGATCAACTCGTCGCGCGCCTGCTCGTACCCGATCGCCGTTTCCGTCGTGTTGGCTGCCATGCGCACCACCCTACGGGCGGGGTACGACAACGTCGGCGGCCACGCGCACAGCGAAGTCGCCCTCAGCGACCCGCGCACGCAGCTCCTCGTCCGGTGCGACCTCCGCCGGCGACCGGACCACGGAACCGTCCGCCCGCCGGAGCACCGCGTACCCCCGCTCCAGCGTCGCCGCCGGCGAGAGCGCCACCACGCGCGCGTGCGTGTGCGTCAGCTCGGAGTCCGCCCGGTCCAGCAGATGGCCCAGGACCCGGCGGCTGCGCGCCAGCAGGGCGTCCACCTCCGTCTCCCGTTCCTCGACCATCCGCTGGGGGTGCTCCATCACCGGGCGGGCCAGCGCGTGGGCCAGGCCCCGCTCCTCGCGGTCGATCAGGCCCTGCACGGTGCGCAGCGCACGGTCGCGCAGCGCCTGCACCCGCTCCAGCTCCTCGCCCACGTCCGGGACGACCTTCTTGGCGGCGTCCGTCGGCGTGGACGCCCGCAGGTCCGCCACCAGGTCCAGCAGCGGCGAGTCCGGTTCGTGCCCGATCGCGGACACCACCGGCGTACGGCACTCGGCGACCGCCCGTACGAGCTGCTCGTCCGAGAACGGCAGCAGGTCCTCCACACTGCCGCCACCCCGGGCGACGATGATCACGTCCACGTCCGGCAGCTCGTCCAGCTCCTTGACCGCCTGCACCACCTGCGGCACGGCATGGACGCCCTGCACCGCCACGTTCCGCACCTCGAAGCGGACCGCCGGCCACCTGCGCCGCGCGTTCTCCAGGACGTCCCGCTCGGCGGCCGACGCACGGCCGCAGACCAGCCCGATCAGCTGCGGCAGGAACGGCAGCGGCTTCTTGCGGTCGAGCGCGAACAGCCCTTCCGCGCCCAGGGACCGCTTCAGCATCTCCAGCCGGGCCAGCAGCTCCCCGATCCCGACCGGCTTCATCTCCGCCGCCCGCAGCGACAGCTGCCCACGCGGGGCGTACCACTCGGGCTTGGCGTGCACCACGACCCGCGCGCCCTCGGACACGACGTCCGCGACCGCGTCGAACACCTGCCGGTAGCAGGTGACGCTCACGGAGATGTCGTACGACGGATCGCGCAGCGTCATGAACACCACGCCGGCGCCGGGCCGCCGCGACAGCTGGGTGATCTGTCCCTCCACCCAGACGGCACCGAGCCGGTCGATCCAGCCCCCGATGAGCCGCGACACCTCACCGACGGGCAGGGGAGCTTCGGCAGACGTATTGAGACCCATGGACGCGAGCGTACGCGCCCGCACCGACAACGCGGCCGCCCCGGAATCGCCCGGGCCCCGTACGTCCGCGACACGAACGGCCGTTGACAGCGACCGCCGCGGTCCATGAAGCTCCGGCCCATGCAGGCTTCCCGTGACCGTGCGGTCACTCTGGTGGAGCGCCGCCACGTCGACCTCGTCCGTGTCGCGAGCGCGATCTGTCCCTGCGCCTGCCCGCGCGCCTGACGGCGCCTTCGTCCCGGCCACCGGTACGGCCGGCCGCACCCCCTCGCGCGCTCATCGTCGTGGGCCGACCACCGGTCGCTGACGGCTGGCCGCCGGTCGCCGGTCCGCGCCCGGGGAACCGTTCGGTCGTCTTCGCCAGCGACAACGGCGGCGAACGCTTCTCCTGCAACTGGCCCCTGTCGGGCAACAAGGGCTCCCTCCAGGAGGGCGGTATCCGCGTCCCCACCATCGTGCGGTGGCCGGCCCGCCTGGACGCGCACCAGGTGAGCGACGAACCGGTGTTCTCGCCGGACTGGACGGCCACCCTGCTGGGCGTCGCTGAGGCCCGGCCCCACCCCGCCCACCCTCTCGACGGCACCAGCCTCGCCGGCCACCTGCTGCGCGGCGAGGAACTGCCGGAGCGGCCGCTGTTCTGGCGGGTACGCGGGGAGCGGGCGCTGCGGCGGGGTGAGCGGAAGTACTACCGGGGCAAGGACGGCCGTGACCGCCTGTTCCACCTCGCCTCCGACCAGCGGGAGCAGGCGGACAGGGCGTCCGCCGAACCGGCCCTGCTCGGTGAGCTGCGGGCCCGGTGGGAACGGATCGACGCGCAACTGCTCCCGTACCCAGGCGCACGCTGAGCCAGGGGCCCCTCCCCCTCCGGGGGAGGGGGCCGTCACGGGGCCTACGCCACCTCTTCCCGCCGGCCCCGTTGCACCGCCAGCACCACCAGGCCCACCGCCAGCCACAGGGAGCCCACCACCAGGGCGGAGGTGGCCGCCTCGACGATGACGGCGACCAGGATCACCGCACCGGCCACCGGCAGCACCACGTGCTTGAGCCAGTGCGGCGGCGCCCCCGTCCCCGCCTTCCGTACCGCGAACCACCCCACCACGCTCGCGTGCAGCAGCACGAACGCCGTCAGCGCCCCGATGTCCACCACCGACACCAGGTGGTCCATCCCGTCGTCGCGCCGCGCCGCCCACACCGCCGCCACCATGGTCACCGTGGCGGCCAGCAGCAGCGCCACGCGCGGCACCCCCGCGTCCGTACGGGACAGCACACGCGGCAGCCGCCGGTCGCGGGCCATCGCGAACAGCAGCCGCCCCGCCGCCGCCTGGCCCGCCAGCGCCGCGAACGCCGCGCCGATCGCCTTGCTCGTCGCCACCAGGTCGTGCAGCCAGGCCCCCACCGAGGCGTTCACCGCGTCGTAGAACGCCGAACCCTGCCGCGCCGGCTCCGCCGCCAGTTGCGCCGACGACACCGGCTCCAGCAGTGCCACCAGGTACGTCTGCGCCACGAACAGCACCCCCGCCATGGCCAGGCAGAACAGCACCGCCCGCGCCACCTTCGCCGAACCGCCCGTGACCTCCTCCGCGAACGACGCGATCGCGTCGAAGCCCAGGTACGACAGCACCGCCACGGACACCGCTCCCAGCACCGCGCCCAAGGAGAACCCGACGTCCCCCGTCAGCGGCGACAGCCACCCGCGCTGCGCCCCGTCCCGTACCAGCACCACGACCGCCGACACCACGAACACCAGCAGCACGGCGATCTCCAGCGCCAGCACCGCGAAGCCCACCCGGGCGGCCGCCCGCACGCCCCACAGGTTGAGCAGCGTGGTGACCACCACGGCGAGCGCCGTCCACACCCACCGGTTCACGGACGGCACCAGCGCCTCCATGGCGATGCCCGCGAAGAGGTACGCCACGGCCGGGATCAGCAGGTAGTCCAGCATCGCCATCCACCCGGCGACGAAGCCCGGCCCCTCGCCCAGCCCCTTGCGCGCGTACGCGAAGACCGATCCCGCCTGGGGGGCGACCCGCACCATCTGGGCGTAGCTGAAAGCGGTGAACGCCATCGCCACCGTCGCCACCACATAAACCAGCGCGACGGCACCGTGCGACTTCGCGTCCAGGGTGCCGAAAATGCCGACCGGCGCCATGGGGGCGATGAAAAGCAGCCCGTATACGACGAGGTCCCGGAATCCGAGCTCCCGCCGCAGCCCGCTGTGCTCGTCGGTCTCCTGCGTACTGGTGGTGCCGGCCATGCCCCCCAGTCTCAGCGACGTGGCGGATCTTCCGCCGCTCATACACGCCCTTACGATGGGGGACATGACTGCTACGCCTGCCAGCCCGTCGTCCGACAAGCGCGTCCTCCTCGCCGCTCCGCGTGGCTACTGCGCGGGCGTGGACCGTGCCGTGATCGCCGTGGAGAAGGCTCTGGAGCAGTACGGCTCGCCGATCTACGTCCGGCACGAGATCGTGCACAACAAGTACGTCGTACAGACCCTGGAGAAGAAGGGCGCCATCTTCGTCGACGAGACGGCGGAGGTCCCCGAGGGGTCCATCGTGATGTTCTCCGCGCACGGGGTGGCGCCGACCGTCCACCAGGAGGCCGCCGAGCGCAAGCTCGCGACGATCGACGCGACCTGCCCCCTGGTCACCAAGGTCCACAAGGAGGCGGTCCGGTTCGCCAACGAGGACTTCGACATCCTCCTCATCGGCCACGAGGGCCACGAGGAGGTCATCGGCACCTCCGGCGAGGCCCCGGACCACATCACGCTGGTCGACGGCCCGGACGACGTCGAGAACGTCACCGTACGGGACGAGTCGAAGGTCGTCTGGCTGTCCCAGACCACCCTCTCGGTCGACGAGACCATGGAGACGGTCGACAAGCTGAAGGAGAAGTTCCCGCAGCTGATCTCGCCGCCGAGCGACGACATCTGCTACGCCACGCAGAACCGCCAGACCGCCGTCAAGCAGATGGGCGCCGAGGCGGACCTGGTCATCGTCGTCGGTTCCAAGAACTCCTCCAACTCCGTCCGCCTCGTCGAGGTCGCCCTCGGTGCCGGCGCGAAGGACGCCCATCTGGTGGACTTCGCCGACGAGATCGACGAGGCCTGGCTGGAAGGCGTCTCCACGGTCGGCGTCACCTCCGGCGCCTCCGTCCCCGAGGTGCTGGTCGAGGGCGTCCTGGAGTGGCTGGCGGGGCGCGGCTTCGAGGACGTGGAGATCGTGAAGGCCGCCGAGGAGTCGATCACCTTCTCGCTGCCCAAGGAACTGCGCCGCGACCTGCGCGCCGAGGCCGCCGCTCTCCACAAGAAGCAGTGACTGTCAGCGGCTCGCCGTAACGTTGTGTCCATGAACGTCTTCGGAGTGGACATCGGCGGGTCGGGGATCAAGGGCGCTCCCGTGGACCTGGAGCGCGGAGATCTGGCCGAGCCCCGCCACAAGGTACTGACACCGCAGCCCGCGACACCCGACGGTGTCGCGGGCTGCGTCGCCGAGGTCGTCGCCCATTTCGGCTGGTCCGGCCCCGTCGGCGTCACCTTCCCCGGTGTCGTCACGGGCTCCACCATCCGTACGGCGGCGAATGTCGACAAGGGCTGGGTCGGCGTCGACGCGACCGCGCTGCTCGGTGACCGGCTCGGCGGTATGCCGGTCACCATCCTGAACGACGCGGACGCGGCCGGGATCGCGGAGATGACCTTCGGCGCGGGGCGCGGCCGCAAGGGCACGGTGATCGTGCTGACCTTCGGTACGGGCATCGGGAGCGCGGTCTTCACGGACGGCAGGCTGGTGCCCAACACGGAGCTGGGACATCTGGAGCTGGACGGCCACGAGGCCGAGAAGCGGGCGTCGACGAAGGTCAAGGACGACAAGGACCTGAGCTGGGAGGACTGGGCGCACCGGGTGCAGAAGTACCTGGCCCATGTCGAGATGCTGTTCTCGCCGGAGCTCTTCATCGTGGGCGGCGGCGTGAGCCGCAAGGCGGAGAAGTTCCTGCCGCTGATCCAGGGCGTGCGCGCCGAGATCGTCCCGGCGGAGCTGCAGAACAACGCGGGGATCGTGGGCGCGGCGATGGCCGCCGCGGCCCGCTGAGGCGTCCCCCGGCGGTGTACGTCAGCGCTGGGTGGCCCGGGCGGCGGCGGCCGCGGTCCGCTGCCGCCGCCCCATCTGCCGTACCTTCCGTACGGAGGTGATGAGGCCGGCCACCAGCGTGCCGCCGTACAGCCAGCCGGCGTGCACGGCGAGCGCGGTGACCACGGCCATGATCCGGCCGCCGAGGCCGCCGGTGCCCCCGGCGATCGGGACGACACCGACGGCGAATGCGATGGGCACGCTGATCGGCGCGGTGACCAGGTCGGCGGCCCGCACCCACAGCGCGGTCAGGGCGCTGACGGGCAGGAAGAGCAGCCCGTACACCAGGGGCGAGCCGTCGAACAGCAGCCAGTCCAGGCAGCCGAGCAGGAACATCGACGCGGCGGCGAACAGCCCGGCGCCGAGCCCGGTCAGCCGGGGGGAGGGCAGCCTGCGCAGCGCGAGCACCACCGGCGGCACGGGCCGCCGCCCCGGCCTGCCGGCCGGCCGCCTGGGCCCACCGCCGGGCTTGCCCTCCGGCCCGCCCCCGCCGGGACCGCCGGCCCCGCCACCACCGCTGGGCCGGCCGCCGCCGGGCCCGCTTCCCGGGCCGGGTCTGGCGCCGGGCCGTGAGGCCGGACGTGTCCCGACGGGGCGGACGCCCGCGCCGTCGATGAGCGCGCCCTGCGGCAGGGCGCCCGGGGCGGCGGACGGGGCCGGCGGGGCCGCCGACGCCGAGGGACCCACGGGCCCCGCCGGGGACTGCGCCCGCTGCCGGCGCTGAGGGGAACTGTTCCTGTGCTGCTCCACCTGGACAACGTAGGTCGCGAGGGGCCGGGAATCCGGCATGGGACACGCCCTTTGAGTGACCTTGGCCAAGAGTTCGCCTCCCGGCTGCCGTCGCTGCCCGGTCCGCCACGCCCGTAAACTGGGGGGTCGGCCCACCATCCTCACTTCTAGGGAAGTCGCCAACGTGTCGCTCACGATCGGAATCGTCGGCCTGCCGAATGTCGGCAAGTCGACCCTGTTCAACGCCCTGACCAAGAACGACGTGCTGGCGGCCAACTACCCGTTCGCCACCATCGAGCCGAACGTCGGCGTCGTCGGCGTCCCCGACGACCGCCTCACCAAGCTGGCCGAGATCTTCAACTCGCAGCGCGTCCTGCCGGCCACGGTCGACTTCGTCGACATCGCGGGCATCGTGCGCGGCGCGAGCGAGGGCGAGGGCCTGGGCAACAAGTTCCTGGCGAACATCCGCGAGTCGGACGCGATCTGCCAGGTCATCCGTGCCTTCAAGGACGAGAACGTCGTCCACGTCGACGGCAAGGTCTCGCCGAAGGACGACATCGAGACGATCAACACCGAGCTGATCCTCGCCGACCTCCAGACCATCGAGAAGGTCCTGCCGCGCCTCCAGAAGGAGTCCCGGATCAAGAAGGACATCGCGCCCAAGGTGGCGGCGGTCGAGGCGGCCAAGGAGATCCTGGAGAAGGGCGACACGCTGTTCTCCCAGGGCATCGTCCAGGGCAGCGAGAAGGCCGAGCTGCTGCACGACCTGCACCTGCTCACCACCAAGCCGTTCCTCTACGTCTTCAACGTCGACGAGGACGAGCTGATGGACGACGCGTTCAAGGACGACCAGCGCGCCCTGGTCGCCCCGGCGGAGGCGATCTTCCTCAACGCCAAGCTGGAGGCCGACCTCGCCGAGCTCGACGAGGAGGACGCCATGGAGCTCCTCCAGTCCGTCGGCGCCGAGGAACCGGGCCTGGCCACCCTGGCCCGCGTCGGCTTCGACACCCTGGGCCTCCAGACCTACCTGACGGCCGGCCCCAAGGAGTCCCGCGCCTGGACGATCAAGAAGGGCGCCACGGCCCCGGAGGCGGCCGGTGTCATCCACACCGACTTCCAGAAGGGCTTCATCAAGGCCGAGGTCATCCACTTCGCCGACCTGATCGCCGCCGGCTCGGTCGCCGAGGCCCGCGCGGCCGGCAAGGCCCGCATGGAGGGCAAGGACTACGTGATGCAGGACGGCGACGTCGTCGAGTTCCGCTTCAACGTGTGAGCGGATGAAATAACACCACGTCGCTGACGTGGCAAACACGCACGTCAGAAGGGGTTGGACTCTGTCGAGTCCGACCCCTTCGTCGTCACCGTGCTGGATGGGTGCTGGATATTCTGACGTGGGGTCAGCGGCAATCAGGTCTCGTAAACAGTGGACCGGTGCCCCACGTGAACGACCCAGACCACCAGCTCCCCGTTGTCGATCGTGTAGATGACGCGATAGTCGCCGACGCGCAGACGGCGTCGTTCGGGCTGGGACACGAGTGCGGTGGTGTTGAAGCCGAGGGGGTCGGTCTCCAACTCGGTCAGCTTGGCCAGGATGCGCAGTGCCATGTCGCGAGGGATCTTCCGAAGCTCGGCCTGTGCCTCGGGGCGGAAGACGGTTCGGTACTCACTCACCGCGTGCCAGCGTCTCCCTCATGATGTCCTCGATCGGGATACCGGGCGCGGGGTTGGCCATGCGCTCGTCGATGATCCGGTTGATCTCGCGCTCTTCCCACTCCTGGTACTTGCGCAGCACCTCGATGGAGACGACGGCGGCGACTTCCTTGCCCCGGCGTGTGATCACCGTGGGTACGTCGTCGCGGTCCGCGCGCTCCACGACCTCGGCCAGGTGCGCGCGCACGTCGCGGATGGACTCTATGGGCAGCGGCTGCGTCATGCGCACAAGCGTACCGAGTGTCCCATGTGTACACAATACGCGCTGCGAGTCGATGGCGCTCCATCGCTCGTACTGGATGTGCTGGATGAATTCGCGCCGTGCTGGCCGGGGTCGCCTGAAATCACCTTTCCGCAGGTGAGAGCGCTGGCTTGGTTCTTTCCGGCGCTGGGATGGCGTGTACGCCGGGCTTCTCCTCCTGGCAGGACCCGCGGTGGTTCTTTCACTGCGGTGACGGTACGGCGTTCATGGGGGCGCTGGGGGCGGCCGAGCTGGCCACGTTCCCGGATGCCTGGGAGGAGCTGCGCAGCGAGGCCGGCGCGTGGGGGCTGGTCTGCCGAGGCAGTGGAGAGCTATCTGGGTGCTCTGGACAAGGACAGTCAGCTCACCGGCTACCTTCCTCATGTGCCGCACTTGCGGCCGATACATGGCGTACGCGGACTCCGCATAGCAGCAGTCAGGCGGCCGCGGCTATGGCTGGGTCCAGCCGTTGGCGAATTCGCAGTGGAGGTCCGTCCAGCGGCGAACTTCGGCGGGGGTGTGGCTGGGGTTGCCGAGGCGTCGCACGCCTTTGACCCAGTGGTCCCAGAGACCGTCGGTCTCCGTGAAGCGGTCGGCGTGCTGGGTGCCGAGGAGGGCATCGAGGCGGAGGAGGGCGCCCAGGGCGGCGGGCTGGTCGTAGTGCAGGTCGGTGCGGGGGAGATAGCGGTCGAGGTAGGCGGTGAGGATCTCGGCGTCCGCGTGCGTGCCAAAGCGGGCCAGGGCGAAGCAGTAGGCGCTGCCCGAGTAGCAGACCTCGCTGGCCAGGAGCAGACCGCCGATGCGTGTCCGAAACCGGTCGCGGCGGTCGACGCCGATCAGCCAGCCGGCGGTGAGGCGCGAGCGCCATTCGTATACGAGGAGGGCTTCCAGTTCCTCGTCGGTGATTGCGGCGGCGTCATTGAGTAGGTGTTGGGTGAAGCGGGTGGTGTGCCGCCACCGGGGGCTCAGAAAGCGCCCGCCATTCAGTACGAGGTAGCGCGGGAGGCCCGCGTACATCCTCGTCACGTAGCTCTCGACCACATGGCCGTAGCCGATTTCCTCGGGGTGCTGGGACGGCATCGGTCACCTCTCCGGGTACAGGTCGGCACGGTCGATCCAGGTGGGGGCGACGAAGATGCTGTCGCCGGTGGGGGCTTCGAAGGCTTCCAGCAGGGACCAGGTACGGGACTCTTCGACCAGGTGTTCCCAGGGCGCGGTCCAGTCGAGTTCCCAGTCCAGGCCGGTGCCGGAGACGCCGTACGTGCGGTCGGCGTCCACTCGCCAGAACTGGGAGTAGAGGATCGCCTGGGCGTGGTCGGCCAAGTCGTTGATGATGTCGGTGAAGTGGGTCGAGGGCCAGCCGGGGGCGTTGTCCGCAGTGGTGGCTCGTAGGCGCGCGGTGAGCGGCGGGACTACAGGGGTGCGGGCGCCGAGTTCCGTCAGGGCCCAGCGGATGCCTTCCGGCTCGCTCCAGTCCGGTGGCGTCGCCCGTTCCAGGCAGGCTAGGTAGGCGCGGCGCAGGGGCTCGACCGCGCCGTCGATCTCCAGGCTCGCCAGGGCCATCGCCGCCCATTCCCGGACGGTGGGGGTCGTCGCTGCCCAGGAGGGCGATCAGGGCGGGGCCGCAGCGTGGGTCCGCCACCTCTTCGAAGACCTCGATGGCGGTCAGATGCCCGAAGCCGCCGAGGGAGGGCAGTCCGTCGATGATGGCGGGAATGGCGTCAGCGCCGATCCAGATCAGTTCGGCGCGGGCGTCGTACGACGAGCCGGTCGAGTCGTCGAGCTGCTGGATGAGTCTCTCGATGCGGGTGGTCATGACACCAGGTGGTCGCGGCGCCAGAAGGTGAGGAGCCACCAGCAGAGCACCGAGCGGTCGTCGGGCCACGGGGCGCCCAGTCCTCGAAGCAGTCGCGTGTGAGGTCGATGGGGCGCCAGGTGGGGTCGAGCGGCTCGTCCTCGGCCGGCGGGCGGACGTACCGTCGGCCGTGCTGGTCGCAGGCGCCGAAGTCCTTGTAGTTCCGCTGGGCCTCGATCAGGGAGACCCTGTTCGCGCCGCCGCTCATGGCCGGCCAGCGGAACTGGACCCCGTCGTCCTCCCAGAAGCAGACGGGGCAGATCTCGTACGAGCCGGGCATCTCGCCCAGCGCGCGGTGCCCGCAGCATGGGCAGGGGTAGCGGTCGCTCACCTGGGCAGTCTCCTTGCCGGTCCCGCCGGTGCGCCATGGATTTCTCGGCCTCCGCCTGCCCGGCCGGTCCGCAGCCGGCCCGCAGGACAGCCGTGAACGCCCGTCGGAAGCCGACGCACGCCAACACGGAAACCCCAGGTCAAAGCCCTGGAGGGGGCTCCAGCGCAGGTCAGGGACAGAGCCGGGCAGCCGGGCCTCCGTGGTCTGTCAGCCGGCGTGGAGGACCCGGAAGCGGTCGGGTTCCGCCGGATCTCGATCGACGATCTGGATGGGCGGCCAGGCCCATTGCCAGACGCTGATGCCTGGTGTGCGGGAGAACCGGATCTTCCCGCGGGTGCCTTCGACGGCGACGCGCGGCCAGGATTCGGCCGTGCGCGCCCGGTCCGTGCCGTAGGAACGCAGCACATCGGCGAGGACGGCGATGGTGTCGTAGCCCTCGAAGGCGACGAAGGAGGGCGCTTCGGACAGCCGCTCGCGGAGGGCCGTCTCGACTCGCGCGCCGAGTGGGCTCAGGCGCTCGGGCAGGTAGCGCAGGAACGGGATCGCGGCGCCGTCGTCGCCCAGCAGCATCGCCCATTCGGCGAATTCCGGTTGCCCGGCCGGGGCACCGATCAGGGTCTCGGCGAGGCGTTTGTCGTCGCGGACAGCCTTGACGATCGACACTGCCGGCTCCGGGTGGCCGACCAGAAGGAGGAGGGCCGTCGCGCGGTGGTCGACGAGTGCGTCGCACACCGCGGCGGGGGAGAGTGCGCTCATGTCGAGTTCGATGACGGTGCCGCCGCGTGGAGCGAGGTGGTCCCGCAGGATGCGGGTTCCAGCTGCCCAGTAGACGCTCGGCTGGGCCGCTACGGCGATGCGGCTGTGGCCCGCCCCGAGGAGGAAGGCCGCGTAGAGCTGCCAGCCCCGTGACTGCGGCGGGGCGAGGCGCGCGACCCGTTCCGTCGGCTCCTCGGTGAGCGCGTCGAGAACCGCTGACGAGCAGAGGAACGGCAGGCCGAGGGCGTCGGCCCGGGTAGCAGCGGCGCGAGCCACGACGCTGTGATACTCCCCCGCCAGGGCAGCCACGCCCAGGCCGGCCAATTCGTCCACGGCCGCCGCGGCCCTCTGTGGATCGGCCGCGGTGTCCCGGACCACCAGCTCCAGTGGCCTTCCGACGATCCCGTCGGCGTCATTGACGTCGCGAACGGCCAGCTCGAGTCCAGCGAGCAAGTGCCGGCCTGCCTCGACCCAGCCAGGCCGCGTCAGCGGCGCGAGAGCGCCGATCCGGACGGCTGATTCGTCGGTCCGCTCGGCTGGTGTCGATGGTGGCGTATGCATGCCTTGGCGTCTCCCGAGTGCCGATCCGGTTGCGGTTCGCCGGATCGCAGAGTGATCGTCAGTGGCGCCGAGGGTAGCCGAGCCGAGAAATCTCCAGGTCGATGGGGGCGGGGCAGGGGCCGTGCGCGGGGGCTCGGCGGTATGGGGTGCTATAAGGGGCGGGCCCGCAGGCCTGCCCCTTGGTGAGGGATTGCCATTGTCGTCAGACCGACAGGGGCACCTCGTGGATCTCGTCGGCGGCGTGGCCGGTGCGTTCGTGGATGCGCTTGACGGCTTCGGCGGAGGGGCCGGTGGACAGGCAGTAGACGGTGCCAGACTCCGGGTCGGCCCAGGCCCGCTCGAAGTGCACGCCTTCCTCCTTCTCTATGGCGAGGTCCGCCTGGTGGGCCTCGCTCAGCTGCTCGGACGTGATGCCCTTCATTCCTCGGTGGACGTCCATGTACGTGCCCATGGCTCCCGCTCCTCCGGCTGTTCGGTTTCGGCCCCTCTTCCATGCTGCACCCGCCGGCGTCAGGTGGCGCGCGAACCGGCCGCGAGGCCCGTTTTCGCGCCGGCGCCGCACAGGGGGACCACGACGCCGCCGTCCCGCGGCTCGGCGGTGATGGCCGCCCAGCACGCCACGCCCGTCGACTCGACGAACAGCCCACGCGCGGCCAAGTCCAGTTGTGCGGCCCGGATCTGTTCCTCCGTCACCGTGAGGAAGGTGCCGCCCGACTCGCGTACCGCCCGCAGGATCTGGCGGGCGCGCGGCGGGTACGGGATGGCGATGCCCTCGGCGAGGGTGGCCCTCATCGGCGCCGGGGCCGGCACGTCGTCGGCGCCCGCCCGGAACGCCTCCGCCAGCGGCGCCACCGCCTCCGCCTGTACGGCCACCAGGGCGGGGCGTGACCGGATCAGGCCGTGCGCGTACAGCTCGGCGGTGGCGAGGGCGGCGCCCAGGAGCAGGGTGCCGTTGCCGACGGGGACGACGAGGGTGCCGGGCAGCCGCCCGCCGAGGTCCTCCCACAGCTCGTACACGTACGTCTTCGTACCGTGCAGGAAGTACGGGTTGAAGACGTGCGAGGCGTAGAAGGTGTCCGGCTCGTCGGCGGCTTCGCGGGCGGCCCGCGCGGTGGCCTCCCGGTCGCCGGGGACGACCGTCAGCCGTGCCCCGTGCGCGCGGATCTGTTCCACCTTCTTGGGGGAGGTGCCCTCGGGGACGTACACCGTGCAGTCCAGTCCCGCGCGGGCGCAGTACGCCGCCATGGCGGTGCCCGCGTTGCCGCTGCTGTCGGCGATCACGCGGCGCGGCGCGAGGCGGCGGGCGAGCTCGGCGAGCATGACGGCGCCGCGGTCCTTGAACGACAGGGTCGGCATCAGGAAGTCGAGCTTGGCCGAGACGGTGTCCGTGAGGCGGACGAGCGGGGTGCGGCCCTCGCCGAGCGAGAGTTGCGGATCGGAGAGCGGCAGCGCCTCCTCGTACCGCCACAGTGAACCGACGCGGCCCGCGAGCGACGCCAGGGGGACGGGGGCGGCCGTGAAATCCAGGTCCCAAGGGCCCCGGCATTCGGGACAGCGCCAGGTCAGGGACGAAACGGATGATCCGGCGCCGCATCGCGGACATACGTATGCCGTCGTGATCGTCATGAACCGCAGCATGTCACTTGTGTGGCGGGCCTGTTACCGGCGCGTCAGGACCCTTGTGTGATTCCTATGGATCGGTCAATCTTTCGCTCGGCAGTGGGATTCCGGCAACGCCGCGTACCCAGTGGCGCTTGCTTGTCATGCCCCTGTCGCAAACCCCCACAGCAACGCACCACCAATGAGGAGGACCCCTCACATGTCAGTGATGCGTACCCCGCGGCGAAGACTGGCCGCAGCCGGCGCCACCGTCGTCGCCGCCCTCGCGCTCGGCACCCTCTCCGCCCTCCCGGCCACCGCGGCCGAGGCCGCCCCGGAAGGCGTGATCGAGAACGCCGGAGCCCCCGGCGCCATCGCGGGCAGCTACATCGTCACCCTCGACGAGTCCGCCGCCGACGCCGAGTCCAAGGCGGGCAAGGCGGTCGCCGCCAAGTACGGCGCGAAGATCGAGAAGACGTACACCTCCGCCCTCAACGGCTACGCGGTCGAACTTTCCGAGGCCCAGGCGAAGAAGCTCGCCGCCGACCCGGCCGTCGACTCCGTCGTACAGAACCGCGTCTTCAGCATCAACGGCACCCAGCCGTCGCCGCCGTCCTGGGGCCTGGACCGGATCGACCAGCGCGCCCTGCCGCTCAACCAGAGCTACACCTACCCCGAGCCGGCGGGCGACGGCGTCACCGCGTACATCATCGACACCGGCGTACGCATCACCCACAGCGACTTCGGCGGGCGGGCCTCCTACGGCTACGACGCCATCGACAACGACAACACGGCACAGGACGGCCACGGTCACGGCACGCACGTCGCCGGCACCGTCGCCGGGTCCTCCTACGGTGTGGCCAAGAAGGCCAGGATCGTCGGCGTCCGCGTGCTCAACAACTCCGGTTCCGGCACCACCGCGCAGGTCGTCGCGGGCATCGACTGGGTGACCCGTAACGCCGTCAAGCCGGCCGTGGCGAACATGAGTCTGGGCGGCGGCGCGGACTCCGCCCTCGACACCGCCGTACGCAACTCCATAGCCTCCGGCATCACGTACGCCATCGCGGCGGGCAACGACGGCCGTGACGCCTCCGGCACCTCGCCGGCGCGCGTCACCGAGGCCATCACGGTCGGCTCGACCACCAGCACGGACGCGCGCTCCAGCTTCTCCAACTACGGCAGCGTGCTGGACCTGTTCGCGCCCGGCTCCTCCATCACCTCCGCGTGGAACAACAGCGACACCGCCACCAGCACCATCTCCGGTACGTCGATGGCGACCCCGCACGTCGCCGGCGCCGCGGCCCTGTACCTGGCGAACAACCGGACGGCCACCCCGTCGCAGGTCGCCACCGCCCTCACCTCCGCCGCCACCAGCGGCGTGGTGGGCAACCCGGGCACCGGCTCCCCGAACCGCCTGCTGTACGTGGGTGACGGCGGCACCACCCCGCCGCCCGGCAAGCGATTCGAGAACACCGCCGACTACGCGATCAACGACAACTCCACCGTCGAGTCGCCGATCACCGTCAGCGGCGTCACGGGCAACGCCCCGTCAACTCTTCAGGTGCCTGTGAACATCGTTCACACGTACATCGGTGACCTCCAGGTGCAGCTCATCGCGCCCGACGGCACCGCGTACACGCTCAAGGGCTATGGCACGGGCGGCAGTTCCGACAACATCAACACCACGTACACGGTCAACGCCTCGTCCGAGGTCGCGAACGGCACGTGGAAGCTGCGGGTGAGTGACAACGCGAACTACGACACCGGGAAGATCGACTCCTGGGCCCTGCAGTTCTGAAACGTTGAGTGACTGACGAGGGGTGGTCACCGGCTTGCGGTGACCACCCCTTCGTGTTGCCGTCATTCGCCTGGAATGTTCCCTTCGTTACTCGCATTCCGCCTCCTGCCGTCGACCGCGTACGATGCGCCAGCCGCGCGCGCATTCGATTCGTCCCGCCCCCGACAGGAGCACCGAGAACCGTGGAACCGTCCTCCCAGGGACCGCCCCAGGGATCGCCCCAGGGGTCCCCTCAGGGATCCCCCCAGAGCGCCCCCCAGGGCTGGCCCCCGCCCCAGCAGCCGCACCCGCCGTTCTACGGCGTCCCGGGACCGCCGCCGCCCTCGGCGAGCGTCAACGGGCTCGCCATCGCCTCACTCGTCGTCGGCATCGTGTGCCTGGTGCCGCCGCTCGGCCTGATCCTCGGCGGGATCGCGCTCGGGCGGATCAGGAAGAAGGGCGAGCGGGGCAAGGGGCTGGCGATCACCGGCATGATCCTTTCCCTGGTCAGCACGCTGCTGGTGGTGGCAGGCCTGGCCACGGGCGCGTTCCGCGACGTCTACGACGGCGCGCGGGAGGTCGCGGACGAGGTGTCGCGTACGCGCTCGACCTTCGACCTGCGCAAGGGGCAGTGCTTCAACAGCCCGAGCGGCGCCATCGAGGCAGAGACCGCCGACGTCACGATCGTCGACTGTGCCAAGCCGCACGACGGTGAGATAACCGGCACCTTCAAGATCACCGAGTTCGACAAGTGGCCCGGCGACAAGCCCATCGAGCCGATCGCCGAGAAGCGGTGCGATGTGCTCAACGCGGCGTACGCGCTGGACAGCTGGGCGATCCCCGACAACGCGTGGATGTACTACTACCAGCCCAGCAAGGAGAGCTGGGCGATCGGGGACCGCGCCGTGACCTGCGCCTTCGCCGCCGAGAAGGGCAAGCTCACGGGCTCGGTGCGCAGCGACGAGACGACCCTCGACGAGCACCAGCTGGCCTTCCTGAAGCCGGTCAACCAGATCGACGCCGCCCTGTGGGAGGAGCCGGAGGCCGACGTCGAGGAGGACCAGGAGGCCAACGTGGCGTGGGCCGGGAAGGTGTCGTCGACCCTGAGCGGGGCGGTCGCGAAGCTGCGGGCGCACCCGTGGCCGGCCGGCGCGCAGCAGCCGGTGACGGACCTGGTCGAGGAGCTGGAGTCGGCCCGGAAGCACTGGGCGAAGATGGCGGACGCCACGGACCCGGACACCTTCTGGGAGCACTACGACCCCGCGTACGACGGGCTGCCCGCCGACATGGGCGCGAAGGTGCGCGGCGCGCTGAAGCTGGACGTGACGCCGCCGGCGGACAGCGCGGGGACCACCTGAGTGGTACGGGGCCGGCGTCCCTCTCCCGGGGCACCGGCTTCGGGCTCGTACCCATGGTGAACTGGTGCTCAAACGGCGGTCATCACTTCGAGTGAAACCTTGGCCCATGCTTGCGTTGCGCAACGGACGGTTGCCAGGCTGTTGCTGTCTGTCAACCTGATGGGAGTGGCCAGTGACCTTCGGTGAGCAGCCCGCCTATCTGCGCGTTGCGAGCGATCTCCGGGAGAAGATCGTCAACGGCTCGCTCCCTCCCCACACCCGGCTCCCCTCGCAGGCCCGCATCCGGGAGGAGTACGGCGTCTCCGACACCGTCGCCCTGGAGGCCCGCAAGGTGCTGATGGCCGAGGGTCTGGTGGAGGGCCGCTCGGGGTCGGGGACGTACGTACGGGAGCGGCCCGTGCCGCGCCGGATCGCCCGCTCGGGGTACGGGCTGACGGCCGGCGCCAATCCCTTCCGGCAGGAGCAGGCGGCCGAAGGCGCGCGCGGCACGTGGGAGTCCAGCAGCGAGCAGGAACCGGCGAGCGCCGCGATCGCCGAGCGGCTCGGCGTCGAGCCGGGCGAGCGGGTGATGCGGACGCGGTACGTCTTCCGGGACGCGGGGGAGCCGATGATGCTCTCCACCTCCTGGGAGCCGCTCGCCGTCACGGGGCGTACGCCGGTGATGCTGCCCGAGGAGGGGCCGCTCGGCGGCTGCGGGGTCGTCGAGCGGATGGCCGCGATCGACGTCGTCGTGGACAACGTGGTGGAGGAGGTCGGGGCGCGGCCCGGGCTGGCGGAGGAGTTGCTGACACTCGGGGGCGTGCCGGGTCATGTGGTGATGGTGGTGGAGCGTACGTACTACGCCTCGGGGCGGGCGGTCGAGACGGCCGACGTCGTCGTGCCGGCCGACCGGTACCGGATCACCTATCACCTTCCGGTGCGGTGACCGTGGCTGTGGCTGTGGCTGTGGCTGTGGCTGTGGTCGGGGCCGGTTGACGGGCATTCAGATCCGCGCGGTTTCGCGCAAGGGGGCGCACCCGGCCGGGTGCGCCCCCTTTCCTCACCCGATTCCTGGCCGGATGCGTATCTCTTTGTAAAAAGACGTATCCGCTCAGTAAAGGTCAGGCGTAGGCTCAGGCATATGCGGATTGCGGTTTCGTGGGGATGCTTAGAAGCGTGCAGGCCGGCGGAGGGTGAGGCGGGATGAGTGAGAGCGGCGCGGTCCTTCCCTGGCTGGTGATCCGGCAGGACGACAACGGCAACCACTATCGGGTGGGCAGGTACGCGACCAGGGACGAGGCGCAGAAGATCGCCGACAGCCTCGATACCCGCGGACACAAGCAGCTCTACTGGGTGGAGCGCGTCGGTCAGCCCGCGAGCTGACCGCGGGCGGGGCGCCGGCCGGCCGCGGGTTACGCTCCGGCGCATGACAGATCGTGTGGTGGTGGCCGGGGCCGTCGTCGACCGGGGGCGGCTGCTGGCCGCACGCCGTAGCGCCCCTCCGGAGCTGGCCGGCCGCTGGGAGCTGCCCGGCGGCAAGCTGGAGCCGGGCGAGAGCGCGCAGCAGGCGCTCGTGCGCGAGCTGCGTGAGGAACTGGGCGTGGAGGCGGAGCCGGGCGAACGGATCCCCGGCGAATGGCCGCTGGCGCCCGGTTACGTACTCCAGGTGTGGACGGCCCGGCTTGTCTCCGGTGAACCGCGCCCGTTGGAGGACCACGACGAACTGCGCTGGCTGTTCCGGTACGAACTGGACACTGTCGACTGGCTGGATCAGGACCGTCCCGCCGTGGCCGAGGTCGCGCGCCGACTGCCCACCGGGACGGCCGCCGACCCGGCCTGACGGCCTGCTGATCCGACGCCCGGCCCCCACGCCTGACGCCCTGCCCCCGCGCCCGACGCCCTGCCCCCGTGCCCGGCCGTGCCCTGAGCGGGCCCCGCCGACCCGGTGTGACGTGTGACGTGTGCCGTGGCGCCGGGCCGCAGTCGCCTGACGCCCCGTGGGGATCCGCCGCCCGAAGGCGGGGCGGTGTGCCGGTGCCGGGCCGGCGCCCGGCCGCGCGCAGTCGTTCGGGGGCGCGCCGACGCGCGCGGGCGGACGGTCCTCGGTGCGGAGTGCGCGGCCGCGGTGTACGCCGTTCGTGCCACGATGCGCCCACCGTGGCGATAGCCCGCCCTGAATATCGGGTATGTGCTGATTAACCCACCGAAATTGGACGTGGGTCTGCTGCTCGGTCTGGGAAGTGGTCGGCGTGATCGACACCGAAGGCGAGTGCGCCGAGTGGACTTTTCCGGCTGAACTCGACGCCGTACGCGCCGCCCGCCATGCGGTCCGCGACACGCTGCGCGCGTGGCGGCTGGACCCGGCGATCGGCGATGTGACGGTGCTGCTGGTGAGCGAGCTGGTGACCAATGCGCTGCGGTATGCCTCGGGCCCGATCGGAGTCCGGCTGATCCGGCTCCACCCTGATGAGGAACCCTTCCCCTCTCACCCGGCGCTGCTCGTCGAGGTCTCCGATCCGCTTCCGGATCCGCCCCTGGAACGGGTCGCCGGCCCGGACGACGAGGGCGGCAGAGGGCTGCAACTCGTCGCTTGCACCGCCCGCCGCTGGGGGACCCGAAAGGGCAGGTCGGGCAAGACGGTGTGGTTCGAGCTGGCCCTGCCTGGTTAGAAGACTGAAGGGACAACGATCACCTTCGGGCTCGGCTCAAAACGAACGAGACCACCCTGTGATCGTGAACGTCGTGCCGCCGGGGGCCGTAGTGCTGAATACTGCGGGAATGGCCGGTCCGGTGCGGTGAGCTGGAGGGGACGGTCGCGTGAGCGAGATACCTGAGACGGCGAACAGCGTCATGTGGCAGAGCAGTCCGCCTGGCTCGATCTATGACTACATCAGAGTCGCGTCCTTCTCGATAGGCCCCGACGGGCTGGTCGACCAGTGGAGCCTGCGCGCCACCGACCTGTTCGGCATCACCGCCGAGGAGGTCAGGGGCAAGGACCCGGTCGAGGCGTTCATGCCGGCCGAGCTGCGGCCGCGCGGCCACCGCAAGGTCTCCGAGATCCTTGACGGCAAGGAGTGGACGGGCCTGGTCCCCTTCCGGATGCCGGGGGAGCGGCGGACGCGCGGCATCGCCGAGGTCTATGTGATGCCGAGCGAGACCGAGCGCGGCGAGAAGGCGGCACTCTGCATCGTCGTCGATGTCCGCGCACTGCGCCGGATAGAGACCGATCTCGCCGCTTCGCAGGCCATTTTCGGCCAATCGCCCTTCGGTTTCCTCCTGTTCGGTACGGACCTCACGGTCAAGCGCGCCAACCAGCGCTTCGCGACCGTCTTCGGCGGCTCCGCCGACGACCACCGCGGCCGCACCGTCCACGACTACCTCTCCCGTCCCGAGGCCGAGCGGATGACCGCCGCCCTGCGACGGGTGCTGGAAACCGGCGAGTCCGTCACCGACCTGTCGATCACCGGAGCGGTGCCGGGCAGCACCGAACGCCGGCACTGGTCGATCAACCTCTACCGCGTACACAGCGGATCCGGCCGCCCCATCGGCGTGGCCGGACTCGGCACCGACGTCACCCGGCGCCAGATCGCCGCCCGCGAGGCGGCCAGCGCCCGCCGCAACCTGGCCCTCCTCAACGACGCGGGCGCCCGCATCGGCAACTCCCTCGACCTGGAGACCACCGCCCGCGAACTCCTCGACGTCGCCGTGCCCGGCTTCTGCGACCTCGCCTCCGTCGACCTCTACCAAGGGCTGCTCAGCGGTGACGAGGCACCACCGGGAAGGGCGGACGGCGCCAGCGCCGAACTGCGCCGGGTCGCCTTCGCCAGCGCCGTCTCCGACGCCCCCCTGGTGAGCGCCGGGTCCACGCCCGGATGCTGCGAGACCGCGCCCATAGACGTCGGCGCCGTCCACCGCTACCCGTTCAACTCGCCCTGCGCGGGCGCCCTGCGCACCGGGCGGCTGCGTGACATGCCGGGTGTCGACGGCAGCCTCGTGCAGTCCACCCTCGTCGTGCCGATGGTCGCGCACGACACCGTCGTCGGACTGGCGCAGTTCTCCCGCACCAAGGGCAGCGAGCCCTTCGGCGAGCGGGACCGCGCGCTCGCCGTCGAGCTGGCCGCCCGCGCGGCGGTCTGCATCGACAACGCGCGCCTCTACCGGCGGGAGCACGAGCGGGCCCTGATCCTCCAGCGCAGCCTCCTCCCGCCCGGCGACCCCGAGGCCGCCGGCCTGGACATCGCCTGCCGCTACCTGCCCGGCAACACCGCCACCGAGGTGGGCGGCGACTGGTTCGACGTCATCCAGCTGCCCGGCCACCGCACCGCCCTGGTCGTCGGCGACGTCATGGGGCGCGGGCTGCGGGCCGCCGTCGCCATGGGGGAACTGCGCACCGCCGTACGCACCTTGGCCCAGCTCGACCTGGAACCGGCCGAGGTCCTCTCCCACCTCGACGAGATCGCCCGGGGCCTCGGCACCCCCACCGGAGGCGGGCAGGCCTCCCGGGTCACCACCAAGGCACGCGGCCCGGAGCTGTCCGAGGTCTACCTCGCGACCTGCGTCTACGCCGTGTACGACTCCGTCACCCGCCGCTGCACCTTCGCCAACGCCGGCCATCTGCCACCGGTGCTCGTCGAACCCGGCGAGGCGGCGCTGCTGCTCGACGTACCGCCCGGGATGCCGCTGGGCGTCGGCGGCGAACCCTTCGAGGAGGTGGAGATCGAACTCCCGGAGGGCGCGCTGCTCGCCCTGTACACGGACGGGCTCGTCGAGTCCCGCGACCACCCCCTCGACGAGGGCATACTGGCCTTCCGCAGCGCGCTGACCGACCCCGGCCGACCGCTGGAGGACGTCTGCGACCACGTCCTGAACACCCTCGACACCCGGCACGGCGAGGACGACATCGCGCTGCTGATGGCCCGCATCCAGGGGCTGCCGGCCGAGGCCGTCGGCGACTGGCGGCTGCCCCGCGAGCCCCGGTCGGTGGGACGCGCCCGGGAGCTGGCCCGCGCACAGCTGACCGCCTGGGACCTCGAACCGCTCGTGGACACCGTCGAGCTGCTCGTCAGCGAACTCGTCACCAACGCGCTGCGCTACGGCGAGGGTGAGATACGGCTGCGCCTGCTGCGCGACCGCACCCTCGTCTGCGAGGTGTGGGACGCGGGCCTGGTCCAGCCCCGGCGGCGCCGGGCCCGCGACACCGACGAGGGCGGCCGCGGCCTCCAGCTGGTCGGCCTGCTCAGCGCGGGCTGGGGCTCGCGCCGCACACCGCGCGGCAAGACCGTCTGGTTCGAACTGCCCCTCCCGGTCGGTGACGCCACGACGGAACCGACGGTCGACCAGCTGCTGAGCATGTTCTGAGGCCCGGCGGCCGGAGGTCAGGCGGCCGCTTTGAGGGCCGCTAGCCGGGCCTCGATCTCCGCGCGGTCGCCGAGGCCCTCCAGCTGCTCGAACTGCGCGTCCAGCGAGGACGCGGCCAGCTCCTGCTTGCCCAGGGCCTTGGCCTCCTCCCGTCGCACCTTGTCCTCGAAGCGGCTCAGCTCGCTCGTGGGGTCCAGCAGGTCGATGCTCCTGACCGCGTCCATCATGCGGTTCTGCGCCCGGGCCGACGCGGCGCGGGCCACCAGCTCGTCGCGCTTCGCCCGCAACTGGGTCAGCTTCGCCTTCATCTCCTCCAGGCCGGCCTTGAGCGTGTCCACCACCTCCCGCTGGGAGGCGATGGTCGGCTCGGCGGTCCTCGCCTCCTTCTCCGACTGGAGCTGCCGCCCCAGCGCCACCTTGGCCAGGTTGTCGAACTTGTCCGCCAGGGCCGGCCGGTCCGACGCGCGCAGCTCGTCCGCCTTCCTGCTGGCCGCCCGGGCCTTCTCGCCCCACTCCCGGGCCGCGTCCACGTCCTCCTGGTGGTCCTGCTCCAGCAGGCGCAGATTGCCGATGGTGGACGCCACCGCCTGCTCGGCCTCGGTGATGTTGGCGGTGTAGTCGCGGATGAGCTGGTCCAGCATCAGCCGCGGGTCCTCGGCCTGGTCCAGCAGCGCGTTGACATTGGCCTTCGCCAGCTGGGCGACCCGGCCGAGGACGGTCTGCTTGGTCATGGCACTTCTCCTTGTACGTCCGATGAAAGGGAGGAGCCGGATCAGAACCGGCCGCCACCGCCGAGCCGGCCACGCGTGCCCCCGCCGCCGAAGCGGCCGGGCCCGCCGCCTCCGCCCGAACCCCCGCCGAAGCCCCCACCGAATCCGCCACCGAAGCCCCCGCCGTACCCGCCGCCATGTCCCCCGCCTCCCCGTCCACCACCGCCGAACAGTCCGCCGAGGAGGATCCCGCCGAGCACCGCACCGCCGAGCCCGCCGCCACCTCCTGCCTTGGATACACCGCCCGGCCCGATCGCGTTCCCATACCCGCTCACGTCCTGCTCGGCCAGGCTCTGCGCCTGCCGGGCCAGCACATCGGCCTGCCGCGCCTCGGCCAGCGCGCCCTGCGCGTCACCCGCGCCGGCCCCGTCACCCCCGCCGGCCCCGCCGCCCGCGCCGGCCGCGCCACCCGCCGTGCCGCCGCCCTCCGCCAGCTCGTGCGCCCGCTCCAGCCGGCGCTGCGCCTCCGCCAGCCGGGTACGGGCCTGAGCGCCCACCGCCCCGCGGTGCGTCGTGATGTAGTCCGCCGCCGCCTCCACGGCGGACCCCGCCGTCAACATCGCCTGGTCGAGCAGCGCGCGTGCCCGGCGCGCGCCCTGTTCGCGCTCCCGCGCGCCCGCCAGGGCCTCGTCCAGCGCGGCGTCCGCCTCCTCGACCCGCCGCAGCGCGTCGATCGGGTCGTACCGCCCGCCCTCCACCGCGCTCCGTACGTCCGCGACGACCGACTCGGCGCGGGCGATCCGGCCCCGCAGGCCGGCCGTCGGCACCCCTTCCGCCGTGCCCTCCACCAGCCCGCCGGCATCGGCGAGGTCCGCCTCCGTGTCGGCGAGGGCGGTCGGCAGCCGGCCCGCGGCCTCCGCCAGTTCCCTCGCGCGCCGGTCCACGGCGTCGACGAGCCGCACCGCCTGGTCGAGAGCGCCCTCGGCGGCCCGTACATGAACCGCCGCCGTGGCGTTGTCGTCCCCCTCCACCGCCTCCCGCGCCCGCTCCAGGTTGTCCGAGGCGAACAGGAGGCGGTCCCTGGCCTGCCCGGCACCGCCCGCCACCGGCGCGGCCGCCGACTCCGCGTACCGCTCACGCATCGCGACGAGCGCCGCCTCCGCCAGGTCCGCCCGGCCGCTCACCTCACGGAACGACGACTCCGCCGCGGCCAGGGCCTCCGGCGCCGTACGCTCCAGGGCACGCAACCGGTCGAACGCCTCCGCCTCCGCGTCCAGCCGCCGGTCGGCGTCCCCGCAGCGCGCGACGATCTCCTCCAGCATCTGGCGGCGGGACGCCTCGTCCTCCGGGTACGCGTCGTCGAGTTCCTGGCGCAGCCGGAAGGCCGCCGTCAGCTCGCCCTTGGCGTACGCCACCGCCTCCGTGAAGGGTGTCGCCGCCTCCTCGCCGAACTGGGCGACGGCGAACCCCAGTTCCTCCTCGCTCGTCCGTACGGCGTCGTCCGTGTCGACGAGCACCTGCTTGGCGCGGGCGTCCAGCTCGTCCACGGAAGGCCCGGCCATGCCCCACCGCGGCTCGCCGTGCGGCGTGGTCCGCGTCGCGGCCCGCCGGCGCCGCTTGGTGTACGTGTACGCCGCCACCGCGCCGGCCCCGACGACCAGCACCACCGGAAGGATCAGATCGGCGCCCGGGCTCCCCTCGCCGCCCGGGTCCGCCGGCCCCGGCGTGATGGCGGGAGCGGGCACCGGCCGCCCGGCGAGTACGGCCTCGTACCCACGGGCGGCACCGATCGCCGCCCCCGCCCAGTCGTTCTGTCGCAGCGCCGGTTCGACGGCCGTCCGCGCGACCTCGTCCAGCGCTGCCCGGGTGAGGCCGGAGCCGGGATCGGCGGAGTAGGCGTACCGCCGGTCGTGCGTCGCGACGGCGAGCAGCACGTCGTCCGCCCCGAGCCCGTTCCTGACCGCGGTGGTGTCGGCCCAGTCCTGTGCCGAATGCCCGGAGAAGTCGCGCACGTATACGACGAAGAGCTGGACGCGCCGTTCGTCGTACAGCGCTTCGAGGGCTTGGGCGACCTCGCGCTCGCGGCCTTCCAGGGCGGCGACCTTGTCGGTGATCTGGCCCTGCCGGGACAGGTCGACCGGATCGTCGGCGTGTGCGCCCGGCACGCCGGGCAGGACCAGCCACCACGCCGCCACCAGTGCACCGAGCAGGACAGCGAGGAAGGCCCGGGTGGCTATCCGCGTCACATTCGTGAGGCTATGTCCGTGTGTGCGGGTGCGCGACCCAGCATCGATCGTGACTGTCAGTGACGAGCGCTAGTGTGGTGATCGTTCGGTACGGCTGATGGGGGGCTTGATGTGAACGTGCGGACGACGCGGGTCATGCGGGCGATGCGGGGGATGCGAGCCAGATCGGGGAGCCCGGGACTCAGGTGGCTCAAGCGGGTCGCGCTCGCGCTGGTGCTGCTGATCGCGCTTCCCCCGCTCGCCGCCTGGGCGGCGCTGCGGATCAACTACGCCGGGGATCTGCAGGAGGGCACGAAGACACGCGGCAAGGACGCCATCTGGCTCGGGCACGCCTGGGTGGACGGGCGGAAGAAGGACGCCGATCTCGACGCCTTCGCCGCGCGGATAAAGGGGACGGGCATCCGGGACCTGTACGTCCACGCGGGGCCGCTGGAGCACGACGGGACCCTGCCCGCCGCGCGGTACCCCAGGGCGCGGTGGCTGATCGACTCGGTGCACCGCGAGATGCCCGGCATACGGGTACAGGCCTGGCTCGGTGACGTGCTGGCCACCGAGGGGCCGAACGGGCTGCGGCTGGAGCGGGCCGAGTCCAGGGCCGCCGTCGTGCGCTCGACGCGGCAGATCCTGGACGCGGGCTTCGACGGCGTCCACTTCGACCTGGAGCCGCTGCTCTCCGACGACCCCCACTACCTCTCGCTCCTCGACGACCTGGGCGAGGTGACGCGGGCGCGCAAGGCACCGTTGTCGGTCGCCGCCCACCAGATAGACCCGCTGCCCGGGGCCCACGCCGTGAACGGCGCGCTGAGCGGCAGCGAGAAGTGGTGGTCGCAGAAGTTCTTCGGGGAGGTGGCCCGCCGGGTCGACCAGATAGCGGTGATGTCCTACGACACCTGGATGCCGCTGGAGGGCATGTACGGCGGCTATGTCGCCCAGCAGACCTCGCTCGCCCTGGAGGTCACGCCCGAGGACACCGATCTGCTGATGGGCCTGCCGTTCTTCCACGAGGACGACCTGGGCCACCACGAGTCGGCGGAGACCGTCGCGGCCGCGGTCCGCGGCACCAGGCTGGGCCTGGGGCGCACGGACCGCGACCGGGAGCGGTTCGGAGTCGCGCTGTACGTCGACTTCGCCGCGAAGGAGGAGGACTGGGCCGCGTACAAGGCGGGCTGGCACTAGGCCCGGTCCGGGGCGGGGGTCAGGACTTCCGGCGGGTGATCTTGTTGCCGAGCCAGACCAGGGGGTCGTACTTGCGGTCCACCGCCCGCTCCTTCAGCGGGATCAGCGCATTGTCGGTGATCTTGATCTGCTCCGGGCACACCTCCGTGCAGCACTTGGTGATGTTGCAGTAGCCGAGCCCGTGTTCCTCCTGCGCGGTGCTCTTGCGGTCGAGTCCCGACTCGGCCGCCGCGTCCAGGGGGTGCATGTCCAGCTCGGCGATGCGCATCAGGAAGCGCGGCCCGGCGAAGGCGCCCTTGTTCTCCTCGTGGTCCCGGACCACATGGCACGTGTCCTGGCACAGGAAGCACTCGATGCACTTGCGGAACTCCTGCGGGCGCTCCACGTCGATCTGCTGCATCCGGTACTCACCCGCTGCCACGCCCGGCGGCGGGACGAAGGACGGAACCTCCCGTGCCTTCTCGTAATTGAACGACACATCCGTCACCAGGTCGCGGACGACCGGGAACGCCCGCAGCGGGGTCACCGTGATGACCTCGTCGCGCGAGAACACCGACATCCGCGTCATGCACATCAGCCGGGGCCGGCCATTGATCTCGGCGCTGCACGAACCGCACTTGCCGGCCTTGCAGTTCCAGCGAACCGCCAGGTCCGGCGCCTGGGTGGCCTGGAGCCGGTGGATGATGTCGAGGACGACCTCGCCCTCGTTCACCTCGACGGTGAAGTCCTTCAGACCTCCGCCGTCCGGGTCGCCCCGCCACACCCGGAAGCTCGCGTCATAGCTGGTCACTCGTAGAGCTCCTCTTCGGCGAGGTACTTGACCAGCTCCTCCTTGTCGAACAGGGCGAGCAGGTCGGGACGGATGGGTTCGGTCGTCGTACGTTCGAGGGCGATCTGCCCCTCCGGGGAATCCGGGTCGGCGATGCGGCACAGCAGGTTCACCCGCCGCCACTCGCGTTCCATGGCCGGGCAGTCCTCCCGGGTGTGCCCGCCCCGGGACTCCGTGCGCTCCAGCGCCGCGCGTGCCACGCACTCGCTGACCAGCAGCATGTTCCGCAGGTCCAGCGCCAGGTGCCAGCCGGGATTGAACTGCCGGTGCCCCTCGACACCCGCGCCCTGGGCCCGCAGCCGCAGCTCGGCCAGTGTCCGCAGCGCCTGCTTCATCTCCTCCGCCCGGCGGATGATGCCGACCAGGTCGTTCATGGTCTGCTGGAGCTCCTGGTGCAGGGTGTACGGGTTCTCCGGCCGCGACCCCGCCCCGGCGACACCCTCGCCGCTGAACGGCCGCAGCGCCTCGGCGGCCGCCGCGTGGACCTGGGCGTCGGGCACCTCCGGGCGGGCGGGCAGGCCGCTCGCGTACTGAGCCGCGTACAGCCCGGCCCGGCGGCCGAAGACCAGCAGGTCGGACAGGGAGTTCCCGCCGAGTCGGTTGGAGCCGTGCATGCCGCCCGCGACCTCACCGGCCGCGAACAGCCCCGGCACGCCGAGCGCCGCGGCCGTCTCCGACTCGACGGCGACACCGCCCATCACGTAGTGGCAGGTCGGACCGACCTCCATGGCCTCGGCCGTGATGTCCACGTCCGCCAGCTCCTTGAACTGGTGGTACATCGACGGCAGCCGGCGCCGGATCGTCTCGGCCGGCATGCGCGTGGACACGTCCAGGAAGACCCCGCCGTGCGGCGATCCGCGACCCGCCTTCACCTCCGAGTTGATCGCGCGGGCGACCTCGTCGCGCGGCAGCAGCTCGGGCGGACGCCGGTTGTTGTCCGGGTCCTCGTACCAGCGGTCGCCCTCCTCCTCCGACTCCGCGTACTTCTCCTTGAAGACGTCGGGGACGTAGTCGAACATGAACCGCTTGCCCTCGGAGTTGCGCAGCACCCCTCCGTCGCCGCGCACCGACTCCGTGACCAGGATGCCCTTCACCGACGGCGGCCAGACCATGCCGGTCGGATGGAACTGCACGAACTCCATGTTCACCAGCGGCGCGCCCGCCAGCAGGGCCAGGGCGTGCCCGTCGCCGGTGTACTCCCAGGAGTTGGACGTCACCTTGAAGGACTTGCCGATCCCGCCGGTCGCCAGGACGACCGCCGGCGCCTCCAGCACGAAGAAGCGGCCGGACTCGCGCTCGTAGCAGAAGGTCCCGCCGACCCGGCCGTCGTCGTCCTTGAGGACACGGGTGACGGTGCACTCCTGGAAGACCTTCAGCCGGGCCTCGTAGTCGCCGAAGGCGCGGAAGTCCTCCTGCTGGAGGGAGACGATCTTCTGCTGGAGCGTACGGATCAGTTCCAGGCCCGTGCGGTCGCCGACGTGGGCCAGGCGCGGGTACTCATGGCCGCCGAAGTTGCGCTGCGAGATCCGCCCGTCCTTCGTGCGGTCGAAGAGGGCGCCCCACGTCTCCAGCTCCCACACCCGGTCCGGCGCCTCGCGCGCGTGCAGCTCCGCCATCCGCCACTGGTTGAGGAACTTGCCCCCGCGCATGGTGTCGCGGAAGTGGACCTGCCAGTTGTCCCCGGCGTTGACGTTGCCCATGGAGGCGGCGATGCCGCCCTCGGCCATCACCGTGTGGGCCTTGCCGAACAGCGACTTGCAGATCACGGCCGTACGGGCGCCCTGTTCCCGCGCCTCGATGGCGGCCCGCAGCCCCGCCCCGCCGGCGCCGACCACGACGACGTCCCACTGCTGCCGTTCCGCTTGCGTCATCAGAAGAACCTCGGATCGTCGAAAGCACCGCTGGCGAGCAGGTACACGTAGAAGTCGGCGAGCGCGACGCTCAGCAGGGAGGCCCAGGCGAGCTGCATATGACGGGCGTTCAGCTTGCCGACCCAGCCCCACAGCCGGTAGCGCACCGGGTGCTTGGAGAAGTGCTTGAGGCGGCCGCCGACGATGTGCCGGCAGGAGTGGCAGGAGATCGTGTACGCCCAGATCAGCACGATGTTGACGAGGAAGACCAGCGTCCCGAGGCCCATGTGGCCCCACTCGTACGACGCGTCACGGAAGGCGAGCACGGTGTCGTAGGTCAGGATCCCGGCGACCGGCAGCGCGGCGTAGAAGAAGTACCGGTGGATGTTCTGCAGGATCAGCGGGAAGCGGGTCTCGCCGGTGTACGTCTTGTGCGGCTCGGCGACGGCGCAGGCCGGGGGCGACGCCCAGAAGCCCCGGTAGTAGGCCTTGCGGTAGTAGTAGCAGGTCAGCCGGAAACCGAGCGGGAAGATCAGGATCAGCAGGGCGGGGGACAGGCCCCACCAGCTGCCGAAGATCTCCCAGTTGGGGCCGTCCTTCATGGGCACGCAGTTCTCGGCGAGGCAGGGCGAGTAGAACGGCGAGACGTAGGGCGCGGCGTAGTAGTCGCTGTTCGCGAAGGCCCGCCAGGTCGAGTAGACGATGAACGCCAGCAGCCCGGCGGCGGTGGCGGCGGGCGCCAGCCACCAGCGGTCGGTACGGAGGTGGGGCGCCGCGATGGTGGCGCGTGCCGGGCTGTGCACGCCGGCGCGGCCGGCGCGGGCGCCGGGGGCGGCCGGGTCGGTGTCGGGTGGTGGTTGTTCGGTGCCAGTGGCCAACGGGGTCTCCTAGGGCGCGTGCCGGTCGTGGCGCGTGCCGGTCGGTGAGGGTGGGTTCCGATTCCCATTCCGGTGCCGGTGCCGGTGCCGGTGCAGGGCGGTCAGGGTGCGGACCGGGGGTGACTTGCTGGGTGCGGGGCCCGCGCGTGCCGGTCGGCCGGTGTACGTCCCCGAGGAGACGGGCGGCGCGCCGGAACGGCACCGGCGGCGGGTGGGTCCGGGGGTGGCGCCCGCCTCACGGCAGACGGCGCGGCCGGCGCCGTCGGGTACGGGGCCCCGGCATTGCCGGGCGCGGTCCGGTCCGGCCGGCCCGGCTCGCGGGGGTACGGGGCGGTCCGGGCGGCCCACGGCGGTACGGGGCCGGGCCCGGCGCGGACTCCGGGGCACGAACCCCGGCGTGGCCCTTGCGCAGCCCTGGCACGTCCCGCCGATAAGACCCGAAGGGGCCGGCACTCGGTACCCGGCCCTCGGTACGGGACAGCCGCGCCGGACCGGCACCCCGGCCCGGCGCCAAGGCCCCTCGTACCGGCCGCCCGGCCCGCCATGACCCTGCCGTACTCGGCGACCGCGCCGCGGGCACGTCGGCCGGACGGCCCGGCGCGGACGTTCCGCACCTCCCGGTCATCCCGCGGCACCGCGCGCGCCACCACCCCCGTCAGGGGGCGCGGCGGTCCCGCGCGCCCAGGCCCTCGTCGTCCGAGTCGGTCCACAGGGAGCTGTCGTACGGCGTGTCCGGGATGGTCACCAGGCCCTCGGGCCGGCCGACCGCTGTGGGAACGGGCCTGCCCTCGCGCTGCTGCGCGAGGTTCCGTTCCAGTTGGATGACCGATCGGGCCAGCTCCTCAAGGCGGCGCTTGACCTCGGTCAGATCGTCTTCGAGAGACATGAATTGCCCTCACTTCCGCGATCGCGGGTGGCAAACACGCGCCTGAGAGTGTCGCGCGTCACATCCCCCATTGTGAAGCCATGCGCGCGGATTCCACTCTTCCGAGGCTTGGGCCGCACGGGTGGTGTTTGCGCGCACCGCCGCCGTGTCGCCGCCACGGGGCCCTGCCGGTCGTTTTCAGTGTATGGGCAATAGGTGTGATCATCTCTAAATTCCACAAAACAGGACGAAGAGGTAAAAGACATGTCCCACGTCGGCGCCCCTCGGGGGAGGACATGCTCCCGGGGCCCCCGTTCCCGCACGCTCCGGTCCGCCGTCCTCCTCACCACCGGCGTACTCGCCGTCTCCGTACTGAGCGGATGCAGCTCCTCCGACGAGGAGAGCGACGCCAGGGCCGTCCCGCAGGACATCGCCGCCGCCGCCCGCGACAAGGTCGCCGACGGAGGCACGCTGCGCTGGGCCGTCGACGCGATGCCCGCCACCCTCAACGCCTTCCAGGCGGACGCCGACGCCACCACCACCCGCATCACCCAGGCCGTACTGCCCACCCTCTTCACCCTCGACGACCGCGGCCGCCCCCAGCGCAACCCCGACTACCTGGAATCCGCCGAGATCATCGAGCGCGAACCCAAGCAGGTCGTCCTCTACAAGCTCAACCAGCAGGCGGTGTGGACCGACGGCCGCGAGATCGGCGCCCCCGACTTCGTCGCCCAGTGGCACGCCCTCAGCGGCAAGGACTCCGCCTACTGGACCGCCCGCAACGCCGGCTACGAGCGCATCGAGAAGATCGAGCGCGGCGCCAGTGACCTGGAGGTCCGGGTCACCTTCAACAAGCCGTACGCCGACTGGCGCGCCCTCTTCTCGCCGCTCTACCCCAAGCAGGTCATGGGGACGCCGGCCACTTTCAACGACGGTGCCCGTACGCAGCTGGCCACGTCGGCCGGTCCCTTCCAGCTCAAGGGCGTCGACGCCAGGAGCGGTACGGCGACGCTCGTACGCAACCCCCGCTGGTGGGGGCAGCCGGCCAAGCTCGACGCGATCGTGCTGCGTGCCGTCCCGCGCTCCGGCCGCGCCACCGCGCTCGCCGCGGGCCTGCTCGACCTCGCGGAGATCGACCGCGCCACGGCGGACCGGATCGCCCGCGCGGTCAAGGACGCGGACCGCGCCGCCCCCGGCGCCGGTACGGACACGGCCCCGTCGGCCGCCGCGAACGCCGGGCCCCCGGCGGATCCCGCGCAGGCCCGGCTCCTCCAGGCGGCACGGCTGAAGAACCAGCAGGCCCTCGCGGCGTACGCGGCCGAGCAGAAGGCGTTGCGCGGCTACGCGGTCCGCAAGTCGCTGGAGCCGGCGTACACACAACTGGCGCTCAACGGCGAGAGCGGCCCGCTCTCCGACGACCGGGTACGCCGGGCGGTGGCCCGCGCGCTGAACCGCCAGGAACTCGCCGAGGCGGTCCTGAAGCCGCTCGGGCTGCCCGCGCAGCCGGTCGGCAGCCACCTCGCGCTCGCCGGGCAGCAGGCGTACGCCGACAGCAGCGGCGCCCTGGGCGGCCAGGACACCGAGGAGGCCCAGGAGCTCCTGGCCGACGCGGGCTGGACGCGGGGCGGGGCCCGTAAGCCCGCCGGCCCGAAGGACGGCACGAAGGCGGGCGCCGAGGCGTCCGCCGCCGCCAACAAGCCCGCCGCCAACAATCCCGGCGCGAACAAGCCCGCCGCCGGCGCCACGCCCGCCCGGGACGAGAAGGGCGGGAAGAACGACGTACCGTCCGACGAGGGCCTGTACATCGTCGGCGACGACAAGCCCGCCGAGCCCGCCATCGGCGGCAACGACGGACCGGAGGGTACGCACGTGCTGGCCCCCGCCCCCGCCGCGGCGGCCCAGGGCATCGCCCTCCACCGCCAGGTGCGAGCCCTGAGCACCGAGACCGACACCGACAAGGGCGCGCCCGACCAGCCCAAGGCCCAGGGAGGCGGGGCCCCCGGCGCCTACGCCCCCCGCGGCACCGCCGCCCCGGCCCCGGCGGCCCCCGCCGGCGCGGCCGCCGGTCCGCTCGGCAAGGACGGCGAGTCGCTCACGCTCCGCTTCGTCCTCCCCGCCGGCCCCGATTCCGAGTCCCTGCGGACGGTCGGCGACAAGATCGCCCGGATGCTCGGCCGCATCGGCATCGGCACCGAGATCGTCAAGGTCCCCGACGACAGCTACTTCAAGGACCACATCGCCTCCGGCGACTTCGACCTGGCCCTCTACTCCTGGCCCGCCACCGCCTACCCCGCCACCGACGGCCGGCCGATCTTCGCCAAGCCCCAGCCGGCCGCCGACGGCTCCCTGCTGGTGGAGCAGAACTACACCCGGGTCGGTACGGACCACATCGACCAGCTCTTCGACCAGGCAGCCGCCGAGCTGGACGAGAAGGCGGCCCGTGACCTGGTGAAGCAGGCCGACGCCCGGATCTGGGCCGCGGCCGGTTCGATCCCCCTCTACCAGCGGCCGCAGCTGGTGGCGGCGAGGACGACGGTGGTGAACGCCGGGGCCTTCGGCTTCGCGACCCCCCGCTACGAGAACATCGGCTTCAGGCAGAAGTAGCAGCGCACCGCGCACCGGGCCCCAACCTCAGAATCCGCTCAAGTCGCTTGCCCGCCGGTACCCCCGGCGGGCAAGCTCGCGTGCGGACCATGACCCGGGCCCACGCAAGCACCCCCAGTGCACCGCCAGACACCTGTTCGATCTTCTCCGGACGGGCCGAGACGCCCTTCGCGCGTCGGCCCCGTACCATGGACACAGCCGTGGCGCGTCCGCCCGGCGGGCGTACGAGGAACAAAGAGACGCCGCACCCACGATCCGAGAGAAGCGCAAGCCACTCATGCCCACGCGCCACGACATCCGTAACGTAGCCATCGTCGCCCACGTCGACCACGGCAAGACGACCATCGTCGACGCCATGCTCAAGCAGGCCGGCGCCTTCGCCGCCCACCAGCTCGACTCCGTCGACGACCGCATGATGGACTCGAACGACCTGGAGCGTGAGAAGGGCATCACGATCCTCGCCAAGAACACGGCGGTGAAGTACCACCCCAAGGACGGCGGGGCCCCGATCACCATCAACATCATCGACACCCCCGGCCACGCCGACTTCGGTGGTGAGGTCGAGCGCGGCCTGTCGATGGTCGACGGTGTGGTGCTGCTCGTGGACGCCTCCGAGGGCCCGCTGCCGCAGACGCGTTTCGTGCTCCGCAAGGCCCTGCAGCGCCGGATGCCGGTCATCCTCTGCATCAACAAGACGGACCGCCCGGACTCCCGGATCGACGAGGTCGTCAACGAGACCTACGACCTCTTCCTGGACCTGGACGCGGACGAGGAGCAGATCGAGTTCCCGATCGTCTACGCGTGCGGCCGTGACGGCATCGCCTCGCTGACCAAGCCGGAGGACGGCACGGTCCCGGCCGACTCCACCAACCTGGAGCCGTTCTTCTCCACGATCCTGGAGCACATCCCGGCCCCGGTGTACGACGAGGAGGCCCCCCTCCAGGCCCACGTCACCAACCTCGACGCCGACAACTTCCTCGGCCGTATCGCGCTGCTCCGCGTCGAGCAGGGCGAGCTGCGCAAGGGCCAGACGGTCGCGTGGATCAAGCGCGACGGCACCGTCGCCAACGTACGCATCAGCGAGCTGATGATGACCGAGGCGCTCACCCGCAAGCCGGCCGAGGTGGCGGGCCCCGGTGACATCTGCGCCGTCGCCGGTATCCCGGACATCATGATCGGTGAGACGCTGGCCGACCCGGAGAACCCGATCGCGCTGCCGCTGATCACGGTCGACGAGCCCGCGATCTCGATGGTCATCGGTACGAACACCTCGCCGCTGGTCGGCCGGGGCGCCACCGGCAAGGGCGCGGACAACAAGGCGGCCGTCAAGGACCGCAAGGTCACCGCCCGCCAGGTGAAGGACCGCCTGGACCGCGAGCTGGTCGGTAACGTCTCGCTGCGCGTCCTGGACACCGAGCGCCCCGACGCCTGGGAGGTGCAGGGCCGCGGTGAGCTGGCGCTGGCCATCCTGGTCGAGCAGATGCGCCGCGAGGGCTTCGAGCTGACCATCGGCAAGCCGCAGGTGGTCACCAAGGAGATCGACGGCAAGGTCCACGAGCCGGTCGAGCGCATGACCATCGACGTGCCCGAGGAGCACATGGGCGCCGTCACGCAGCTCATGGGCGTCCGCAAGGGCCGGATGGACAACATGTCCAACCACGGCTCCGGCTGGGTGCGCATGGAGTTCGTCGTGCCGTCCCGCGGCCTGATCGGCTTCCGTACGGAGTTCCTGACGCAGACGCGCGGCACGGGCATCGCCCACTCCATCCACGAGGGTCACGAGCCGTGGTTCGGCACGCTGACGACCCGCAACAACGGCTCGCTCGTCGCCGACCGCTCCGGCGCGGTCACCGCCTTCGCGATGACCAACCTCCAGGAGCGCGGCGTCCTCTTCGTGGAGCCGGGCACCGAGGTGTACGAGGGCATGATCGTCGGCGAGAACTCCCGCTCCGACGACATGGACGTCAACATCACCAAGGAGAAGAAGCTCACGAACATGCGGTCGTCCTCGGCCGACTCGTTCGAGGCGATCGTCCCGCCGCGCAAGCTCTCCCTGGAGCAGTCGCTGGAGTTCTGCCGCGACGACGAGTGCGTCGAGGTGACCCCGGAGGCCGTCCGTATCCGCAAGGTGAACCTGGACCAGCGCGAGCGCGCCCGCGCCGCCTCGCGCGCCAAGAACGGCTGACACAGGCACGCAAGGCACGCACCGGCACGCCGGGGCACGGGCCACCGGCCCGCGGCAGCCGGCGGTTCCGGTGCCGTCCCGGCGCCTGAGCTGTCAACTCCCCGTCCTGGGAGGGATAAACCCCTCCCAGGACGGGGAGTTTTTCATGCGGCCGTTCCCGCGCGGGGCCGGCCCGAGCCCGGCCCGGGGAGCGGAGCACCCGCCTCCTATACCAGTACGGGGACCCTGCCCCCGTACTGGCCGATCCTCGTGGGTGCCGGCTGACCGCACGTCAACGCGTTTTCGCTGCCGAAGCGTCCGGATATCGACCGTCGCTCTCCGGAACATGTGTTAACGGTCCGTTTCGCGGGTGTCTGTCTGTGATCGCTTTGTCCGGATTTCGGTCTTCAGGCCCTTGGTGATGTTGCCAAAACGAGACCCTTTAAGTGTGGTTTACGGCCCGGACGTACTTAATAGTTGGCTCCATTGAGCTCGGGTCAATGGGTCACGCGCTGTGGGGAGCGCCGACTCACGAGCACACTCGGGGCACTTGGGTCATCGCCGTCAGGGGTGTCGGCATGCAACCTCGAAGTGCCCTTCTTGTAGTGACAAGTGGACTCATGAGGAGGAACCCATGCGCGGTGCCAACAGCGCCAAGTGGGTCGCGGGCGCGATAGTCGTCGCCCTGGCAGCCACTGCTTGTGGTGGCGGTAGCGACAGCAAGGCCAACGGTGCCAAGCAGGTCGTGATGGAGCTCGGCGAGCCCCAGAACGGTCTGATCCCGTCGAACACGTACGAGTCCGAGGGCTCCGAGGTCATGAACGCCCTGTTCACCGGCCTCGTGCGGTACGACGAGAAGAACGAGACCCAGCTCGACATGGCCGCGTCGATCGAGACCAAGGACAGCAAGGTCTGGACGATCAAGCTCAAGGACGGCTACACCTTCCACAACGGTGAGCCGGTCACCGCGCAGTCCTTCGCGGACGCCTGGAACTACGGCGCCAACCAGGACAACACGCAGGAGACGAACCCGCTCTACAACAAGATCGACGGGTACGCCGACCTGAACCCGGGCGAGGGCAAGAAGCCCGCGACCGACAAGATGAAGGGCCTGAAGGTCGTCGACGAGAAGACCCTCGAGGTCACGCTCACGGCTCCGTTCAGCGCCTTCAAGTCCATGCTGGGCTTCAACGCGTTCTTCCCGCTGCCGAAGGCCTTCTTCAAGGACCCGAAGGGCTTCGAGACCGCGCCCATCGGCAACGGCATGTTCAAGATGGACGGCAAGTTCGTCCGCAACCAGCAGATCAAGACGGTCAAGTACGACAAGCACCCCGACGCGGGCGAGCTCAAGATCTCGGGCGTCACGTTCAAGATCTACAGCAGCCAGGACACCGCCTACCGTGACCTGCTCGGTGGCCGCGTCGACATCATGGACACCATCCCGACGTCCGCGATGATGACCGCCGCCAAGGACCTGGGCGACCGCTACATCCAGGGCACCGACTCCGGCGTCGGCTACGTCGGCTTCCCGATCAAGTACAACAAGGTCTTCGCGAAGCCGGAGATCCGCAAGGCGATCTCCCAGGCGATCGACCGCAAGGCGATCACCGAGAAGATCTTCGTCAACACCCGTACGCCGGCGGACGACTTCATCAACCCGCTGGTCCCGGGCTACCGCAAGGGCGCCTGTGGCGCACCCTGCACCTACGACCCGGCCGCGGCCAAGAAGGCCTTCGACGCCGCGGGCGGCCTGCCGGGCAACAAGATGGAGCTCGGCTACAACGCCGACGGTGGCCACAAGGAGTGGATCACCGCCGTCGCCGGCCAGCTCGAGAAGAACCTCGGCATCACCGTCACCGTGAAGCCGTTCGAGCAGTTCCAGTCCATCCTGAACGACCTCGGTGACAAGAAGTACAGCGGCGCGTTCCGCCTGGCGTGGTCCATGGACTACCCGCACCCGGAGAACTACCTGCGCCCGATCTTCTCCGAGGACGCCATCGAGCACGGCTCCAACTACTCGGGCTACGTCAACCCGCAGGTCGAGAAGCTCCTCGACCAGGGCGACACGGCGACCACCGAGGACGCCGCGATCAAGGCGTACCAGCAGGCCGACGACATCCTGCTGAAGGAGATGCCGTACATCCCGGTGTACTTCTACAAGCTGAACGCCGGCCTCAGCAAGAACCTCAAGCCGGGCGTGCGGATCGACAACATGACCCAGGTCGACTGGACCACGGTCAACCCCGCCTGACGGTTCAAAGGATCTCCGCGGGGAGATCCTGACAGCAGTGGGGGTGACGGGGTTCTGCCCCGTCACCCCCCTTCTGCCGTCTCGTTGTCGATTACCCCTCACCCGGGGCGGGGCCCACTGGTGTGCCCCTCCCGGTATCCGTACAACTGGAGACCTGATGGGTCGTTATGTGATCAGGCGTCTTCTGCAGGCGATACCCGTACTGCTCGGCGCGACAATACTTCTCTACTGCCTTGTCTTCCTGCTGCCCGGTGACCCCATCCAGGCACTGGCCGGAGAGAAGAAGGCGGATCCGAACATCGCAGCCATCCTGCGAGAGCAGTACCACCTCAATGACCCGCTCTACCAGCGGTACTGGTACTACATCTCCGGTGTGATGACCGGTGACTTCGGCACCGACTTCACCGGCCGTGAGGTGTCCGAGATCATGAGCGAGACCTTCCCGGTCACGCTCAAGCTGGCCGGCATCGCCTTCCTGGTCGAGGCCGTCGCCGGCATCGTCGCCGGTGTCTTCGCGGCGCTCGGCCGCGGCAAGTTCCTCGACAACCTGGTGCTGCTGTCGACCCTCCTCCTGGTCTCCATCCCGGTGTTCGTCCTGGGCAACGTGCTCCAGCTCGTGCTGGGCGTGCAGTGGGCGCTCGTCCCGATCTCCTACAGCGCCGAGGACATCACCACACTGTTCCTCCCCGGCGTCGTCCTGGCGTCCGTCTCCCTCGCGTACATCGCCCGGCTCACGCGCACCAGCATGATCGAGACGATGCGCTCCGACTACGTGCGCACCGCAACCGCCAAGGGCCTGAGCCGTCCGAGGGTGATCGTGCGGCACGGACTGCGCAACGCGCTGATCCCGATCGTCACGTACCTCGGTGTCGACCTCGGCGCCCTGATGGGCGGCGCGATCATCACGGAGCGCATCTTCAACATCCCCGGCATCGGCGGCACCCTCTACCAGGCCGTGTACCTGCGACAGGGGACGACCGTCGTCAGCATCGTGACCGTGCTCGTCCTCGTCTACATCGCCGCGAACCTGCTCGTGGACCTGCTCTACGCCGTGCTCGACCCGAGGATCCGCTATGCCTGAGAACACCTCCACCACCGTCGAGGAGAGCGAGGCCGTCAAGACGGCCACGCCCGGGGGTCCCGTGCGGACCAAGGAGGACAAGCCGGAGCGGGTCGCCAGCATGTGGAGCGACGCGTGGCGCGACCTGACGCACAACTGGGTCTTCCTCGTCTCCGCCGTGCTGATCCTCTTCCTGCTCGTCATGGCGGTCTTCCCGCAGCTCTTCACCAGCCAGGACCCGTACGCCAAGGGCTTCTGCGACCTGGCGAACTCGGTCACCCCGCCCAGTGGCGCGCACTGGTTCGGCTTCGACGTCCAGGGCTGCGACATCTACGCCCGGACCATCTACGGCGCCCGCAACTCGATCATCGTCGGCATCCTCACCTCGGTGCTGACCACGCTCGTCGGCGGCGTCCTCGGCATGATCGCCGGTCTGCGCGGCGGCTGGCTGGACGCCCTGGTGTCCCGCTTCACCGAGATCTGGTTCGCCATCCCGACCCTCCTCGGCGGTCTGCTCGTGCTGGCGATGCTGGGCACCGGCAACGTCGTCACCGTCTCGCTGATCATGGCGGTGCTCGGCTGGCCGCAGCTGTTCCGCATCATGCGCGGCTCGGTGATCACCAACAAGCAGAACGACTACGTGATGGCCGCCCGCGCCCTGGGTGCGAACGGCTGGCGCATCGCGATGCGCCACATCCTGCCGAACGCGGTCGCCCCGGTGATCGTGGTCAGCACGATCAACCTCGGTGTCTACATCTCGGCCGAGGCGGCGTTCTCGTACCTCGGTATCGGTGTGCAGGCCCCGAACATCTCCTGGGGCCTGATGATCAGTGACGGCCAGGACCGCTTCCTGAGCGCCCCGCACATGGTGCTCTTCCCGTCGCTGTTCCTGAGCATCACGGTCCTCGCGTTCATCATGCTCGGCGAAGCTGTTCGCGACGCCCTCGACCCCAAGCTGCGCTAGGAGGGCGTACGTTGACCACCATCGACAAGAAGACGAGCGCTCCGCTGCTCGAAGTGCGCGACCTGCACGTCGAGTTCCACACCCGGGACGGCGTGGCCAAGGCCATCAACGGCGTCAGCTACAGCGTCGACGCCGGCGAGACCCTCGCCGTCCTCGGCGAGTCCGGATCCGGCAAGTCGGTCACCGCCCAGGCGATCATGGGCATCCTCGACATGCCGCCCGGCCGGATCCCCAAGGGCGAGATCCTGTTCCACGGCGAGGACATGCTGAAGATGTCCGCCGAGGAGCGCCGCAAGATCCGCGGCCGCCGGATCGCGATGATCTTCCAGGACGCGCTCTCCGCGCTGAACCCGGTGCTTTCGGTGGGCTACCAGCTCGGCGAGATGTACCGCGTCCACCTCGGCCTGTCCCGCAAGGAGGCCAAGGCCAGGGCGATCGAGCTGATGGACCGGGTGAAGATCCCGGCCGCGGCGGCGCGGGTGAACGACTACCCGCACCAGTTCTCCGGCGGTATGCGCCAGCGCATCATGATCGCCATGGCGATGGCGCTGGAGCCGGACCTGATCATCGCGGACGAGCCCACCACCGCGCTCGACGTGACCGTCCAGGCCCAGGTCATGGACCTGCTCGCGGAGCTCCAGCGCGAGGAGAACATGGGCATGATCCTGATCACCCACGACCTGGGTGTGGTCGCGGACGTCGCCGACAAGATCGCGGTGATGTACGCGGGCCGGATCGTCGAGAACGCGCCCATCCACGAGCTGTACAAGCGCCCCGCGCACCCGTACACCCGTGGCCTGCTCGACTCCATCCCGCGCCTGGACCAGAAGGGCCAGGAGCTGTACGCGATCAAGGGCCTGCCGCCCAACCTGATGAAGATCCCGCCGGGCTGCGCCTTCAACCCGCGCTGCCCGAAGGCGGACGACATCTGCCGTACGGAGATCCCGGCCCTGGTGCCGGTGACGGAGCAGGACGGCGGCGAGCTGCCGGGCCGTGGCAGCGCGTGCCACTTCTGGAAGGAGACGATCCATGGCTGAGCTCAGGAAGAACGATGAGGCGGCCGTGGACGCGACCCCGAACGTCACCGAGGTCGAGACCGTCGAGGCGGCCACCGAGACGGCCGCCGTGGCGGCGATCGAGGCCCCGGTGGAGCGCGGCGAGCCGATCCTCCAGGTGCGGGGCCTGGTCAAGCACTTCCCGCTGACCCAGGGCATCCTGTTCAAGAAGCAGGTCGGTGCGGTCAAGGCCGTGGACGGGGTCTCCTTCGACCTCTACCAGGGCGAGACGCTCGGCATCGTCGGCGAGTCCGGCTGTGGCAAGTCCACGGTCGCCAAGCTGCTGATGATGCTGGAGAAGGCCACCGCGGGCGAGATCTTCTACAAGGGCCAGGACATCACCAAGCTGTCCGGGCGGGCGCTGAAGGCGGTGCGCCGGAACATCCAGATGGTGTTCCAGGACCCGTACACCTCGCTCAACCCGCGGATGACGGTGGGCGACATCATCGGTGAGCCCTTCGAGATCCACCCCGAGGTGGCCCCGAAGGGCGACCGGCGCCGCAAGGTGCAGGAACTGCTGGACGTGGTGGGGCTCAACCCCGAGTACATCAACCGCTACCCGCACCAGTTCTCCGGCGGCCAGCGCCAGCGCATCGGCATCGCCCGCGGCCTGGCCCTGAACCCCGAGATCATCATCTGCGACGAGCCGGTCTCGGCGCTGGACGTCTCGGTGCAGGCGCAGGTCGTCAACCTGATGGAGAAGCTCCAGGACGAGTTCAACCTCTCGTACCTCTTCATCGCGCACGACCTGTCGATCGTCCGGCACATCTCCGACCGGGTCGGCGTGATGTACCTCGGCAAGATGGCCGAGATCGGTACGGACGTACAGATCTACGACCACCCGACGCACCCCTACACCCAGGCGCTGCTGTCGGCGGTCCCGGTGCCCGACCCGGACGCCCGTGAGGGCCGCGAGCGGATCATCCTGACCGGTGACGTCCCGTCGCCGGCCAACCCGCCGTCCGGCTGCCGCTTCCGCACCCGGTGCTGGAAGGCCGAGGACAAGTGCGCCGAGGAGGTGCCGCTGCTGGCGATCCCGGAGCACTTCCGGGGCTCCGACAGCCCGGCGGCGCACGAGTCGGCGTGCCACTTCGCCGAGGAGAAGGACGTCGTCCACGCGGCGTAAGGCGCGGCGCGGCTCTACGCGTACGAAGGTGCCCCGGCCCCACCCGGCCGGGGCACCTTCGCGTACCCGCCGTGCTCGCGTACCCGCACGTGCCGTGCCGCCCGCCGCCCGCCGCGCGGGGCTACGGTCCGGCCGGCGCGGGGCCGTCGGGGTGGGGCTGCCGGGCCCGGCCGGGCGAGGCGTCCTGGCGCGTGCGGGGCCGGTCCCGGGTGCCCTGCCGCCGGGCGCGCCTGATGGAGTCGGAGCCGGCGGCATGGCCGGGAGGCCGTCGTACGGATGCCGGCGCGTGCGGGCCCGCCGGGGCCGCGCGTGCGGCCCTTCCGCGCCCGCGGCCGTCGCGCATGCGGGTGGTGCGGCGCCCGGACGGGCGGGTACAGCGTGCACCCATGCACCGTATGGGGTGGTATGTGGGCCTAGGGCGAGACCAAGGACCACGACCACGGGAGGCATCCATGCGCGGAGCCACGCACGCCAGGTGGGCCGCGGCCGCGGTGGCCGTCGCCCTCGCGGCGACCGCCTGCGGCGGCGGCAGCGGTGGCGGTGGCGGTGGCGCCGACGGGATCGTCAGCTCCTCCTGGGGCGACCCCCAGAACCCGATCGAACCGGCCAACACCAACGAGGTCCAGGGCGGCAAGGTCCTCGACATGCTCTTCCGGGGCCTCAAGAGGTACGACCCGAAGACCGGCGAGGCCCGCGACACGGTCGCCGAGAAGATCGAGACGACCGACTCCCGGAACTTCACCATCACCCTCAAGCCGGGCTGGACGTTCAGCAACGGCGAGCCCGTCACCGCCAGGTCCTTCACCGACGCCTGGAACTACGGGGCCCACGTCGACAACAAGCAGGCCAACTCGCCCTTCTTCAGCGACATCGTCGGCTACGACGACGTCCACCCCGCCTCCGGACCCGCCAGGGCCAAGACGATGCGCGGCCTGGTCGTCAAGGACGACCGCACCTTCACCGTCACCCTGAAGGACACGTTCTCCACCTGGCCCGAGACCCTCGGCTACCAGGCGTTCGTTCCCCTGCCCCGGGTGTTCTTCACCGACCACGACGCCTGGCTCGCCAAGCCCGTCGGCAACGGCCCGTACACCGTCGAGTCGTACACCCGCGGCAGCAACATGAAGCTGCGCCGCTGGGACGGCTACAAGGGCGAGGACAAGGCCCGCAACGGCGGCGTGGACCTCATCGTCTACACCGACAACAACAGCGCCTACACCGACCTGATCTCGGGACACCTCGACCTCCTCGACGACGTACCCGCGCAAGCGCTCAGGAACGTGGAGGGCGACCTCGGCGACCGCTACATCAACCAGCCCGCCCTCATCATCCAGACCCTGGTCTTCCCGCTCCACCGGCCCGAGTGGAACAAGCCCGGCATGGAGAAGGTCCGCCGGGGCCTGTCCATGGCGGTCGACCGCGAGGAGATCACCAAGCAGATCTTCCAGGGCACCCGCACCCCCGCCAAGGACTGGACCTCACCGGCGCTCGGCGCGGACGGCGGCTACAAGGGGATCTGCGGCGACGCCTGCGCCTACAACCCCACGGAGGCCAGGCGGCTCATCGAGGAGGGCGGCGGCCTGCCCGGCGGCAAGGTGACGCTCACCTCCAACGTCGACACCGGCTCGCACCGCGCCTGGATGGACGCCGTGTGCAACAGTGTCAACAACGCGCTCGGCCGGGGCGCCGTCTGCACCGTCAGCCCCATCGGCACCTTCGCCGACTTCCGCGACCAGCAGACGACGTACAAGCTCACCGGCCCCTTCCGCTCCGGCTGGCAGGCCGACTACCCCCTCATCCAGAACTTCCTGGAGCCGCTCTACTACACCGGCGGGTCCTCCAACTACGGCAAGTTCAGCAACAAGGAGTTCGACGGCCTCGTCGACAAGGCCAACCGCGAGACCGACCAGGCGGCAGCCGTCAAGGACTTCCAGGCCGCCGAGCAGATCCTCGCCGCCCAGATGCCGGCCATCCCGCTCTGGTACCAGAACGGCAGCGCCGGCTACTCGGAGCGGCTCTCCGACGTGACCCTCAACCAGTTCAGCGTCCCCGTCTACGACCAGATCAAGGTCAGCTGACCCCCGATCCTCCGGAGCCCCCATGGGACGCTATGTGATCCGGCGGCTGCTCCAGATGATCCCGGTGTTCATCGGCAGCACGTTCCTCATCTTCTTCATGGTGTACGCGCTCGGCGACCCGGTCGCGGCCCTCTTCGGCGACAAGGCGCCCGACCCCGCCACCGCCGCCCGCATCCGCAAGGACCTCCACCTCGACCAGCCGCTGTGGAGGCAGTACCTGCTCTACATGGGCGCCATCTTCCAGGGCGACTTCGGCACCGCGTTCAACGGCCAGAAGGTCACCGAGCTGATGGCCTCCGCCTTCCCCGTCACCCTGCGCCTCACCCTCGTCGCCATCGTCATCGAGATCGTCATCGGCATCACCCTCGGCGTCATCAGCGGCCTCAAGCGCGGCCGCCCCCTCGACACCGGTCTGCTCGTCCTCACCCTCGTCGTCATCTCCGTCCCCACCTTCGTCTCCGGCTACCTCCTCCAGTTCCTCCTCGGGGTGAAATGGGGCTGGGTACGCCCCTCCGTCCCCGCCGACGCCCGCATCGACGAGCTGATCCTCCCCGGCGTCGTCCTCGCCCTGGTCTCCCTCGCCTACGTCACGCGGCTCAGCCGCACCTCCATCGCCGAGAACGTCCGCGCCGACTACGTCCGCACCGCCATCGCCAAGGGCCTGCCGCGTCACCGGGTCATCACCCGCCACCTGCTGCGCAACTCCCTCATCCCGGTCGTCACCTTCATCGGCGCCGACATCGGCTCCCTGATGGGCGGCGCGATCGTCACGGAGCGGATCTTCAACATCCACGGCGTCGGCTACCAGCTCTACCAGGGCATCCTGCGCAACAACGCGCCCACCGTCGTCGGCTTCGTGACCATCCTCGTCATCGTCTTCCTGGTGGCGAACCTGCTCGTCGACCTGCTGTACGCGGTCCTGGACCCGAGGATCCGCTATGCCTGAGCGCCTCGACCCCGCCACGGACGTCATCGCCCCGGCCGGCGCGGGCGGCGCGCCCGCCCCGCCGGTGAGCGAGCCCCAGCCCCCGGACAGGCCCACCACCGGCCGCCCCCGCGGCCTGTGGTCCGACGCCTGGCACCAACTGCGCCGCAACCCGGTCTTCCTCGTCTCCGCGGCCCTCATCGTCTTCCTCGTCCTGATCGCCCTCTGGCCGCAGATCCTCACCGCCGCCGACCCGCTGCGCTGCGACCTCTCCAAGTCCCAACAGGGCCCCGCCCCCGGCCACCCCTTCGGGTACGACACCCAGGGCTGCGACGTGTACACCCGCACGGTGTACGGGGCGCGGGCCTCCATCACCGTCGGCGTCTGCGCCACCCTCGGCGCCGCCCTGCTGGGCAGCCTCCTGGGCGGGCTCGCCGGGTTCTTCGGCGGCTGGTGGGACGCGCTGCTGTCCCGGATCGCCGACGTGTTCTTCGGCATCCCCGTCGTCCTGGGCGGCCTGGTCTTCCTGTCCGTCGTCACCAGCTCCACCGTCTGGCCGGTGGTCGGCTTCATCGTGCTGCTCGGCTGGCCGCAGGTCGCCCGGATCGCCCGCGGCTCGGTCATCACCGCCAAACAGAACGACTACGTCCAGGCCGCGCGGGCCCTCGGCGCCGGCAGCGGGCGGATGCTGCTGCGGCACGTGGCGCCCAACGCCGTCGCCCCGGTCATCGTCGTCGCGACCATCGCCCTCGGTACGTACATCGCGCTGGAGGCAACCCTGTCCTTCCTCGGCGTCGGGCTGCGGCCGCCCACCGTCTCCTGGGGCATCGACATCTCCAACGCCGCCCCGCAGATCCGCAACGCCCCCCACATGCTGCTGTGGCCGGCCGGCGCCCTCAGCGTCACCGTCCTGGCGTTCATCATGCTCGGCGACGCGGTGCGCGACGCCCTCGACCCGAAGCTGAGGTGAGACGTGCTCCTCGAAGTGCGCGACCTGTACGTGGAGTTCCGCACCCGGGACGGGGTGGCCAAGGCCGTCAACGGTGTGACGTACGCCGTCGACGCGGGCGAGACGCTCGCCGTCCTCGGCGAGTCGGGCTCCGGCAAGTCCGTCACCGCCCAGGCCGTCATGGGCATCCTCGACATGCCGCCGGGCCGGATCACCGGCGGGGAGGTCCTCTTCCAGGGCCGGGACCTGCTGACACTGAAGGAGGACGCCCGGCGTACGGTCCGCGGCGCCGAAATGGCGATGATCTTCCAGGACGCCCTGTCGTCGCTGAACCCCGTGCTCAGCGTCGGCGACCAGCTCGGCGAGATGTTCGTCGTCCACCGCGGCATGTCCAGGAAGGACGCCCGCGCCAAGGCCGTCGAGCTGATGGACCGTGTCCGCATCCCCGCCGCCCGGGAACGCGTCGGCCAGTACCCGCACCAGTTCTCCGGCGGCATGCGCCAGCGCATCATGATCGCCATGGCGATGGCCCTCGAACCGGCGCTCATCATCGCCGACGAGCCGACCACCGCCCTCGACGTCACCGTCCAGGCCCAGGTCATGGAACTCCTCGCCGAACTCCAGCGGGAACTCGCCATGGGCCTCATCCTCATCACCCACGACCTGGGCGTCGTCGCCGACGTCGCCGACAGGATCGCCGTGATGTACGCCGGGCGGATCGTCGAGACCGCACCCGTCCACGACATCTACAAGGCACCCGCCCACCCCTACACCCGGGGGCTGCTCGACTCCATCCCGCGCCTGGACCACAAGGGCCGGGAGCTGTACGCCATCAAGGGCCTGCCGCCCAACCTCACGGCCACCCCGCCCGGCTGCCCCTTCCACCCGCGCTGCCCCCGCGCCCGGGACGTGTGCCGTATCGACGTACCGCCCCTGTACCCGGTCTCGGAGGACCGGCGCAGCGCCTGCCACTTCTGGGAGGAGACCATCGATGCCTCCCCTTCTTGAGGCGCGCGAGCTCGTCAAGCACTACCCCCTCACGCGCGGCATCCTGTTCAAGAAGCAGATCGGCGCCGTCAAGGCCGTCGACGGGGTCTCCTTCGCCCTCGACCCCGGTGAGACGCTCGGCATCGTCGGCGAGTCCGGCTGCGGCAAGTCCACGGTCGCCAAGATGCTCGTCAGCCTGGAGCGGCCCACCTCCGGGCAGATCCTCTACAAGGGCGAGGACATCACCAAGCTGTCCGGGCGGGCGCTGAAGGCGGTGCGCCGGAACATCCAGATGGTGTTCCAGGACCCGTACACCTCGCTCAACCCGCGGATGACGGTGGGCGACATCATCGGTGAGCCGTACGAGATCCACCCCGAGGTGGCCCCGAAGGGCGACCGGCGCCGCAAGGTGCAGGAGCTGCTGGACGTGGTGGGGCTCAACCCCGAGTACATCAACCGCTACCCGCACCAGTTCTCCGGCGGCCAGCGCCAGCGCATCGGCATCGCCCGCGGCCTCGCACTCCAGCCGGAGGTCATCGTGGCCGACGAGCCGGTCTCGGCCCTCGACGTCTCCGTCCAGGCGCAGGTGATCAACCTGATGGAGAAGCTCCAGGACGAGTTCGGCCTGAGTTACGTGTTCATCGCCCACGACCTGTCGATCGTCCGGCACATCTCCGACCGGGTCGGCGTGATGTACCTCGGGCGGATCGTCGAGACCGGGACGGACACCGAGATCTACGACCACCCCACCCACCCCTACACCCAGGCGCTGCTGTCCGCCGTCCCCGTACCCGACCCGGAGGCGCGGGAGCAGCGGGAGAGGATCCTGCTCACCGGCGACGTACCCTCGCCCACCGCCGTCCCCTCCGGCTGCCGCTTCCGCACCCGCTGCTGGAAGGCGCGCGAGCGGTGCGCGCTGGAGGTGCCGCTGCTCGCGGTCCCGGCGGCCTTCCGGGACGTGGACACTCCGGCGCGGCACGAGTCGGCGTGCCACTTCGCGGAGGAGAAACAGGTGGTCCCGGTCGAGCCCCAAGGGGGTCTCAAGGACAAATGGGCCGATCGGCCCCAATTCCGTTAACACCCAGGCAACTTGCCGGACGCCGTTTCGATATACGGACACGCCAGCCTGAACAGCGTACGGCCGTGCGGGTGCCGTGGACCGGCCGGGGCGCGCCATGTCGCCCCGGCCGGTCGCCGTGCGCCTACGCCAGACCCAGTGACCGCTTCAGGAAGTCCACCTGGAGCAGCAGCAGGTTCTCGGCCACCTGCTCCTGCGGCGTCATGTGCGTCACGCCCGTCAGCGGCAGCACCTCATGCGGCCGGCCCGCCGCCAGCAGCGCCGACGACAGCTTCAGCGTGTGTGCCGCCACCACATTGTCGTCCGCCAGCCCATGGATGATCATCAGCGGCCGGGTGGGGTTCTCCGGTGCCGACAGACCGTCGTCCGTGATCAGCGAGTTCGCCGCGTACACCTCCGGCGCCTCCTGCGGCAGGCCCAGATACCGCTCCATGTAGTGCGTGTCGTACAGCCGCAGATCGGACATCGGCGCACCCGCCACCGCCGCGTGGAACACATCCGGCCGCCGCAGCACCGCCATCGCGGCCAGGTAGCCGCCGAACGACCAGCCCCGCATCGCCACCCGGTCCAGGTCCAGCGGGAACCGGTCCGCCAGCCCGTGCAGCGCCTCGATCTGGTCGTCCAGCGTCAGCGTCAGCCGGTCCTTGACCGCCTTCTCCCAGCCGGGCGAGCGGCCCGGCGCGCCCCGCCCGTCCGCCACGACCACCGCGAAACCCTGCTCGGCGAACCACTGCGAGGTCAGGTGCGGATTGTGCGCCGCCACCACCCGCTGCCCGTGCGGCCCGCCGTACGGGTCCAGCAGCACCGGCAGCGGCCCGTCGCCCTCCTCGTAGTCCCGGGGCAGCAGCACCGCGCACGGGATGCGGTGCGCGCCCGCCTCGGTGAGCGTCAGGCGGGGCGACAGCACCGGCCGCTCGGCGTACGACGCCACCTCCGCCACCGGCTTGCCGTCCCGCAGCACCCGCACGGTCGTCCCCGGCTCACCGGCCCGCGCCGACGCCAGGACGGTCACCGCCCCGCACCGGACCGCCGAGTGCACTCCGGGCCCTTCGGAGACGCGCTCCACGCCCAGTTCGTTGACCCGGTACACATGGATCTCGCCAATTTCCGCCTCCGCGGCCTCCTCACCCGCCGACGCCGACACCAGCACGTCGTTCTCGCCGACGTCCAGGACCCCGCGGAGGTGGAGCTGCGCACCCGTCAGCGTCCGGTCGCCGACGGCCAGCACCCGCGCCCCGCCCTCGTCGGCGATCCGCACCAGCCGCCCGTCCGGAGCCCAGGCCGGCACCCCACCGAGCAGTTCCAGCCAATCCGGGTCCTCGTCGACATGCACCGTCCGGGTCGTCCCCGACGCGGTGTCCACCGCCAGGTACAGCTGCGTACGCTGGTCACGGGCCTGTACGAGCAGCAGCGGCGCCCCGTCCGACGACCAGTGCACCCGCGCCAGGTACGGGTAGCGCGCCCGGTCCCACGTGACCTCCGTACGCGTGCCGTCCAGGCCGAGCAGACACAGCGACACCTCCGCGTCGGCCGTCCCCGCCGCCGGATAGGCCACCTTCACCGGCTCCCGGTCCGGATGCGCCGGGTCGGAGATCCACCAGCGCTGTACGGGACTGTCGTCGGCCCGCGCGACCAGCAGCCGGTCCGACTCCGGCGACCACCAGAAGCCGCGGGAGCGGCCCATCTCCTCGGCCGCGATGAACTCCGCCAGCCCGTACGTGACGTTCCCGTCCTCCGGCTCGGCCAGCGCGCGGTCGCCGCCGCCGTCGCCGTCCCCCTCGCCACCGGTGCCCGTCACCCGCAGGGCGCCCCCGGCCACGTACGCCACGTACCGCCCGTCCGGCGACGGTCGCGGGTCGATCACCGGGCCCGGTACGCGCAGTTCACGCGCCGTCCCGGCCCGCAGCTCCGCCACGAACAGCCGCCCCGACAGCGCGAACGCCGCCAACTCGACCGCCCCGTCCACCGCGTACCCCACGATGCCGCCCGCGCCCTCACGGCTGCGTTCACGGCGCGCCCGCTCCTCGGGCGACAACTCCTCCTCCGCGCCGCCCAGCAGCGCGTCCGGGTCGGCGGCCACGCGCTCGCGCGCGCCGTCGTGCAGGTCGAGCACCCACAGCCGGTTCGCTCGGTCGGTGCCGGAGGGGGAGCGGAGGAAGACGACCCGGGAGCCGTCGGGGGAGACGGTGAACGCCCGGGGAACACCAAGGGTGTAGCGCTGCGTCCGTGCGTACTGGCGAGGGAATGAGAGCTGTTGCCTGGAGGTCATACGACCGAAAGTAGCGGTCGTGCGCCCCCATGTGCTGCCGTGCACCGATCGATGCGTGGGAACGGATAGTTATGATCCGTAGCGCCAGGTGGGTATGTACCCTCCGGCACATGCGCCCTGCCCGGTCCGGAACGAATATGTATGGAGGTGAACCGCCGTGGCACTCTCGATTTCGGCGGTGGTGCTGCTGGCGATCGTCGTCTTCCTGCTGATCAAGAAGTCCGGTCTGAAGGGTGGACACGCGGCGGTCTGCATGCTGCTCGGCTTCTACCTGGCGAGCTCCTCCATCGCCCCGACCATCAGTGAGCTCACCACCAATGTGGCGAGCATGATCGGCGGCATCAAGTTCTAGGCGGTACGTTCCGGGCGCCACCTTCCGGGCGCCACGTTCTAGGGTGTCCGTATGACGGAACTCCCCGCCCGTCGTCTGCTCCTGGTGCACGCGCACCCCGACGACGAGTCGATCAACAACGGCGCCACCATGGCCAAGTACGCGGCCGAGGGTGCCCAGGTCACCCTCGTGACCTGCACACGCGGCGAGGAGGGCGAGGTCATCCCGCCCGCCCTCGCCCATCTGGCGCCCGACCGGGAGGACCGGCTCGGCCCTCACCGCGTCGGCGAACTGGCCGCCGCGATGAAGGAGCTGGGCGTCACCGACCACCGCTTCCTGGGCGGGCCCGGCCGGTTCCGCGACTCCGGGATGATGGGCGCCGAGCAGAACCGCCGGGACGGCGCCTTCTGGAACACGGACGTGGACGACGCCGCCCCCCACCTCGTCGAGATCATCCGGTCCGTCCGCCCCCAGGTCCTGGTGACGTACGACCCGGACGGCGGCTACGGGCACCCCGACCATATCCAGGCCCACCGCGTCGCGATGCGCGCCGCCGAACTGGCCGCCGAGCCGGCCTTCCGGCGCGACCTCGGGGACACCCACGAGATCGCCAAGATCTACTGGAACCGGGTGCCGCGCACGGTCGCCGAGGAGGGCTTCGCCCGACTGCGTGCGGCGGGCGTGTTCCCCGCCGTGGGCTCGATCGGCGACGTACCCGGCGTCGTGGACGACTCGGTCGTCACGGCCGAGATCGACGGGACGGACTACGCGGAACGGAAGGCGGCGGCCATGCGCGCCCACGCCACGCAAATCGCCGTGGAGGGCGCCTTCTTCGCGCTCTCCAACGATCTGGGCCAGCCCATCTTCACCACGGAGTACTACCAGTTGGTACAGGGCAGGTCCGGCGCCCCGGCCGGCCGGCGGGAGGACGACCTGTTCGCCGGGGTGGCGTCATGAAGGCCGCGCGGATCGGTTCGTACGCGGGCCTCGCCGTCCTCGGGGCGGTCGTCGGCCTCGCCGGGGCGCTGGTCCAATCCGCGTGGTTCCCCGGTGGGTTGCTCCTCGCGCTCGCCGCCTGCGTGGGGCTGTTCTACGGCGCGCTGCGCGCGACCGGCACCCAGCTGGGAGTGGTGGCGCCCGGCGTCGGCTGGCTGGTCGCCGTCGTGCTGGTCAGCCTCGGCCGGCCCGAGGGAGACCAGGTCTTCTGGGGCGGTGGCGCCGAGCTGGTGTACGTCCTGGGCGGCATGGCCGCCGCTGTGATGTGCGCCACCATGTCACGGCTCCCGCACCGGGACGGCGGAACCGGCCCACTTGGCGTGTGACGTGCCCTGGCTTGGGCCGGAATGACCGATCCCGCTTCCCCCGGTCGCGGGATACCCGGCGGCGGCGGCCAGTATGGTGGTGCGCGCCGCCGAGCGCCCGCACGTGTAAGAGCGGGCGGCGGAGCCAACCGGGAGAACCTGCTTTGAGTCGTGAAACTGACAGTTCGTCCTCCGGCCCCCAGGGGCGCGGCGGAGCCGCGTACCCCTCGGGTACACCGCCGTACGGATCGCGCCAGTATCCGTCGCTGCACCCGACGCAGGACGCACCGGACGAGAGCGCCGGAGCCGCCGCGGCGGAGCCGGACGAGCCCAGGACCGAGACCACGCTGACCACCCGCATCCGGATCAACATCCCCGGTTCGCGGCCGATCCCGCCGGTCGTGGTGCGCAAGCCGGTCGGCGAGACGGACGCGGCCGGCGGAACTCCGGCCCCGCGGGCCGCTGCCGAGCGGCCGCCGGTCGCGGAGGCGCGCTCGCCGAAGCCGGTGGAGGAGCCGCAGGCGGAGGAGAAGCCGGCCAGCGACTGGTTCGCCCCCCGCAAGCCCCCGACGCCCGCGGCTTCGCCCTCGGCCTCGTCCGCGCCCCAGCAGGCGCCCGCCTCGACTCCGTCGTCGCCCGCGCAGGGCCCGGCCCCGCAAGGCCCCCGCGGGGACGCCCCCCGCCCGCACAGCGCCCTGGACGACCTCGCGGCGGACGCGATGGCCCCCGGCCGCCCGGCGCACCCGAACGGTCCGACGACGGGCCCGGTCACCGGCAGCATGAGCGCCGTGCCGTGGATGTCCGACGACACCGCCGTACTGACGCCGCAGAACCCCGCGCCGGAGTTCGAGCCCGGGGCTCCGTTCGATCGCTCGTACGAGACTTCGTACGAGTCTTCGTACGAGCAGGGCGCGGTGCGCCCGCCCGCCGGGCCGCCGGCCGGCGGCAACGTGTCGGGTGACACGCTCACGAGCGGCATCCCCGTGGTCCCGCCGGAGCACCGCGGCCCCTCGCCGTTCCCGGTCTCCGGCCCGGCGCAGGTCGCCACCGACCGGGGCGCCGCGCTGTACGAGGACCCCGAGCCGGCCGCCGCCGCGCCGCCGGCCGCCCCGGCCGCCCCGGCCCCCACGTCGGCCCCGGCGCCGGCTCCCGCGGCCGCGCCCGCCCGCCCGCAGAAGAAGGGCCGGTCCAAGCTGGTCCTCCTGGGCGTGGCGGTGGTCGTCCTGACCGGCGTCGCGTACGGCGCCGGTCTGCTCCTCAACCACTCCGAGGTACCCAAGGGCACCACGGTCCTCGGCGTCGACATCGGCGGCGGCACCAAGGAGCAGGCGGTCCAGAAGCTCGAAACCGCGTTCGGCGAGCGCGCCACCGCCCCCCTCCAGCTCAGCGTGGGCGGCAAGAAGGAAGAACTGGCCCCGGAAAAGGCCGGCCTGTCCCTGGACGCCCAGGAGACCGTCCGGGCCGCCGCGGGCGCCGACTACAACCCCGTCTCGGTGATCGGCTCCCTCTTCGGCGGTGAGCGCGTCGCCCAGCCGGTCATCCCGGTCGACGAGGAGAAGCTGAGCGTCGCCCTGACCGACCTGGCGGGCGTCTCCGGCTCGGCCACCGAGGGCACGATCAAGTTCGAGCCGGGCAAGGCCGTCGCCGTACCCGGCAAGGCCGGCAAGGCGCTGGACGTCCAGCGGTCGATGATCTCGGTACGGGACGCCTACCGCGCCCAGGTCGAGACCGGCCGGACGAACACGGTCGAGCTGCCCGTCGTCACCAAGGAACCGACCATCACCCAGACCGAACTGGACCGGGCGATGAAGGAGTTCGCCGAGCCCGCCATGTCCGACGCGGTGATCATCAGGGCGGGCGGCAAGGAGATCAAGTTCGGCCCGGCCAGGTCGCTGCCGAAGATCCTTTCCATGAAGCCGATCAACGGCCGCCTGGTCGAGGTCTACAACAAGAAGGCGATCGACCAGTTGCTGGAGGGCGTCTTCGACGGCGTCATGATCACCAAGGGCGACGGCAAGCAGCACGAGGTCTCCGCCGACGACGTCGCCCACGCGATGCAGACGGCCCTGCTCGGCAAGACCCCCGCCGAGCGCACCGAGACGATCGAACTCGACCCCCAGGGCTGACCCCGCCGGCCCCCGCCCCACCGCGGGCGGGGGCCGTTCGGGTGGCTCCAGGACGACTCGGCATGGCCGGGCCCCCAAGGGGTTACCGGTGCGGACATGACCGCACAGCTCCGCCTCCGCCGCCGCCGAATCGTCTCCGTCGCCGTTGCCGCGTGCGCCGTCGTCGCGACGGCCCCTCTCCTCACCGCCTGCGGGGACGACCGCGAACCGCGTGTCGCCGCCGCCGCGCCCTCCCCGTACGGCAGCCCCGGCGCAACCGTCTCGCCGCGCCGCCTGACCGAGGACCAGGCGGAGCGCAAGGCACTGATCCAGGCCACAAAGGTGCCGTGGGACAAGGCGGCCGGGACGGCCGTGGCAGGCGTACAGGAAGGGAAGCTCGCCGAGATCGAGCTGAAGTGGGCGCGCTCCGCCGTCGGCAGCCCGAGCCCCGGCCCGCGCACCCCCGAGTGGGTCTCCACGGTCGCCGCCCAGGACGGCACCGCCTACACCGTCCGCGTCGACGCCGTCTCCGGCAAGGTGACCGAGTCGCGAGTCGAGACCGGCCAGGCCCCGGACGACAAGCGCGAGCTCGCCGGGCGGCTGTCCGCCGCCAAGGTCACCCCGCAGCAGGCCGTCAAGACGGCCACCGACCGCAAGAAGGGCACGGTCGCGGCCGTCGAACTGGACGACACCGTCTGGTCCGTCGACGTCGTGACGACGAACGACTGGTACAAGACGACGTACGACATCGACACCCGGACCGGCAAGATCGTCCGCGAACACGTCGACCGCGACTGACCCGGCGCGCGCGGGCGCGGCGGCTTTGGTGCGGGTCCGCCCCGGCGGTGGGCGCCCAGGCGCGGGGTGCGGGCCCCCGTGGCGGCGCCCTGGCGCGGGGTGCGGGTTCCACCCGTGGGGGGCGTGGCCCCTCCGGGCTCACCTCCTCGAGGCCGGCGGCCTCGGGTACGCCGGATCGGGAGCCCTCCCATGGCCGCCGACCTCTGCGGGGGCGACCCTGCACGGCCCCGCCCGGCCGTCGGCCGGGTGCGGACCGGTGGGGAGGGGGCGCCGGACGGGTGCCGTTTGCGAGAGCGTGTCAGTTGAGCATCGCGCGGGCCGCTCGGGCCCGGTGGCGGACCGTCTCCGCCACGGTCGGTTCGACGGCGGCGACCACCTCCGCGTACGCGTCCATCTCCGCCGCGCCGGTCAGGAAGTCGCCGCGCTGGACCAGCAGCTGGGCGCGCTCGTAACGCAGGCGGGCCGGGTGGGTGGGGAGCAGCAGGGACAGCTCGACCGCCCACAGGGCGACGTCCGAGCGCTCCGGGCGTACGGAGGCCCAGGCGCGGATGTTGTTGAGGATCCGCTGCATGATCTGCAAGGGGTCCGTGGGGACCAGCATCGAGGGGTGCAGGCGCTCGCCGGTCGCCCCGGTCACCAGCAGCTCCGCGTCCGCTCCGGTCAGCGCCCGGCCCCCGGCGAACGGGTCCGCCAGCACCTGCTCCTCCGGGTCGCCGAAGCCGATCACGAAGTGCCCCGGCAGCGCCACGCCGTACACCGGCGCGCCCGCCCGCCGGGCGACCTCGATCCACACCACCGACAGCAGGATCGGCAGGCCCCTGCGGCGCCGCAGCACCTCGTGCAGCAGCGACGACTCCAGGCGCTGGTAGTCGCCGGGCGTGCCGTGGAAGCCGCACCGCTCGCCGAGGAGGACGGCGAGCGCGGCCACCCACGAGCGCGGGCCGCGCAGCCCGTACGGCAGCAGCCCGGCCAGCCGGTCCAGCTCGATCTCGGCGGCGTCCATCCCGGCCTGTCCGAGCGCCGGGTCCGCCTCCGCGCCCACCAGCAGGCACAGCGTCGCGAGGTCCGGCCGTTCCTCGCGTGCCTCCTCGGCGAACCGGCGGCGCCACTCGGTGGTGTGCATACGCGTCACGTACCCGCTTCGGGAGATCGGAAGTGGTGGTACAGGTGGTGGACGGCGAAGCCCATCCCTTCGTACAGGGCGAGAGCACCACCATTGTCCGACTCCACCTGGAGCCAGGCCGCGGACGCGCCCTCGTCCAGGGCGCGGCCGGCCAGTGCCGCCATGACCGCCGTGCCGAGGCCCTGCCTGCGGTACGCCGGGTCCACCTCGACCGCCATGAACCCGGCCCACCGCCCGTCGACCACGCACCGCCCGATCGCCGCCGGGACGTCGCCGTCGCCGGGCAGGGAGGCGAACCATACGGAGGGGCCGCTGTTCAGGACGTGCAGGACGTGGGGGCCGGGCACGCCCGAGCGGTTGTAGCGGCGCAGCCACGCCTCGTCCACGGAGCGGGACAGCCGTACGCCCTCGGTGGGCAGGTCCGCGATCGGCGCCAGCGCCCCGATCCGTACCTCCGCCGTGACCTCCCGGTGCCAGCCCCGCTCGTCCAGCGCCGCGCACAGCCGCTCCTGGGTGCCCTCCGCGCCGGTCGCCGTCTGGACGTACGGGGGCAGGCCGCGCTCCTCGTACCAGGCACGCGCGCGTGCCAGGGCGTCGTCCAGCGGCATGCCGGGATCGCCGAGCGGCAGCACCGAGTTGGCCCGCCGCGTGAACCCGTGGGACGCCCGCAGCGTCCACTGACCGAGCGGCTCGCTCTCCACCGGCTGCCAGGCCCGCGCGGTCACCCGCGCCAGCTCCTCGAAACCGGCCGCGGGGCCCCGGCGGCGGGCGGGTGCGGCGGGTACGACCTTGCCCGCGACCAGCGTGGATTCCGGAATACGGACAGTTTCCCCGGTCCGTCGTGTGATCAGCAGCACACCCCCGGTCCATGATGTGAGAACACCGACCGTGTCGGTGAACTTCTCCGACCGCGCTCCAGGGTCGCTCAACCGGCGGACGGAGACTCGTTTACCCACGTCAGAGGGGCCGATCCGGACCTCCAGCCGTCCGCCCGCAGTGAATTCCACAGCTCAGTCCGCCCCTCCTGTTCGGTTCCGTCCCAAGAACGGAGATACTAGGTGCGGGCATCGACGACGCCGCGCTCCCGCGCAAACAGCCCTACCGAGGAGGAACGACCAGCGTGACCTACGTCATCGCGCAGCCTTGTGTCGACGTCAAGGACAAGGCGTGCATCGAGGAGTGCCCCGTCGACTGCATCTACGAGGGCCAGCGGTCCTTGTACATCCACCCGGACGAATGCGTCGACTGCGGTGCTTGTGAGCCGGTCTGCCCGGTCGAGGCGATCTTCTACGAGGACGACACTCCCGAGGAGTGGAAGGACTACTACAAGGCGAACGTCGAGTTCTTCGACGACCTGGGTTCGCCCGGTGGTGCCTCGAAGCTGGGCCTGATCGAGCGCGACCACCCCTTCATCGCCGCCCTGCCGCCGCAGAACGGCTGATCGCGCACCCTCGGTCCCGTACGGCTCCCGCCGCTGTACGGGACCGATGTGTTTTCGCCCCTGAAGCAGAAGAAAGCGAGCACCGTGTCCTCCCCCGTCTCCTCACGCCTCCCCGTCTTCCCGTGGGACAAGCTCGAGCCGTACAAGAAGACGGCCACGGCCCACCCGGACGGCATCGTGGACCTGTCCGTGGGCACGCCCGTGGACCCCGTCCCCGAGGTGATCCAGCGGGCCCTGGTGGCCGCGGCCGACTCGCCGGGCTATCCGACGGTGTGGGGGACGACCGAGCTGCGTGACGCGCTCACCGGCTGGTGCGAGCGGCGCCTGGGGGCGCGCGGCTTCGCGCACACCAACGTGCTGCCGGTCGTCGGCTCCAAGGAGCTGGTGGCGTGGCTGCCGACCCAGCTGGGCCTCGGCGCCGGAGACACGGTGGCCTACCCGCGGCTGGCCTACCCGACGTACGAGGTCGGCGCGCGGCTGTGCGGCGCGACGCCGGTCGTCTACGACGACCCCACCGAGCTGGACCCCGCCGGGCTGAAGCTGCTGTGGCTGAACACGCCGTCCAACCCGACCGGCCGGGTCATCCCCAAGGACGAGCTGACCCGGATCGTCGCCTGGGCGCGTGAGCACGGCGTCCTGGTCTTCAGCGACGAGTGCTACCTGGAACTCGGCTGGGAGGCCGACCCCGTCTCCGTACTGCATCCGGATGTGTGCGGTGGCTCGTACGAGGGGATCGTCGCCGTCCACTCGCTGTCCAAGCGGTCGAACCTGGCCGGCTACCGCGCCGCGTTCATCGCGGGCGACGCGGCCGTGCTGGGCGAGCTGCTCCAGATCCGCAGGCACGGCGGGATGATGACGCCCGCGCCCGTGCAGGCGGCGACGGTCGCGGCGCTCGGCGACGACGCGCACGTGGCCGAGCAGCGCGCCCGTTACGCGGCGCGGCGGACCGCCCTGCGCACGGCCCTGGAGACGCACGGCTTCCGCATCGAGCACAGCGAGGCGAGCCTGTACCTGTGGGCGACCCGCGACGAGCCGTGCTGGGACACGGTGGCGTACCTGGCGTCCCTCGGGATCCTGGTCGCTCCCGGCGACTTCTACGGCGCGGCGGGGGAGCGGTTCGTACGGGTGGCGTTCACGGCCACCGACGAGCGGGTCGAGGCCGCGGTCAAGCGGCTGGGCTGAGGCATGGCGAAGGGCCCGGGGGAATGCCCCCGGGCCCTTCGCCATGCGTACGGCTACTGGCCGAGCGCCGGCAGGGTCTTCACCGGCAGCTCCGCCGGGACGCCGCCGCCGAGCGCGTCGGTGGGCGCGGCGCCCGCGGCCCCGCCGACGAGCTCGCCGGCGTTGCCGGCCGCGTCACCGGCGGCCTTCTGCGCGACGGGCGTGGTGGCCTCGCCCGTCTTGGCGACGGTCTTGCCCGCGGCGGGAACGGCCTGCTTCACCGCCTTGCTGCCGGCCTCGCCGACCAGGCCGGTCGTGCTCTCGGAGGCGCCGCTGACGGTGCCGGTCGCCGAGGCGGTGTCGAGGCTGCTCACGCCGCCCAGTTCGGGACCCTTGGAGAGGTCCACGGCGCTTGCGGAGCCGGCCGCACCGACCACGGGAGCTGCGCCCGCTGCGATCAGCAGCGCGGCACGGGCGATCCGACGGGTCAGGGGGAGGGACATGATGCTCCTTCGACGGGAGAGGTCGTTGACTGTGGTGCCTGTCCGACGATCGGACGCTGTGACAACCGGTCGGAGGGCGGGGGAGGTTGCGGTGGCCCGAGGTAAAGAGTTGGTAATGCGTCGCATTATCGGCTCCACCTAAAACCGGACAAACGAGCAGAGTTCCGCGGGCGTGAAGAACCGTCACTTCCCAGCGCTCCCAGGGAAATCGGCGCCGAAAAACGGTCTGGGACAAAACCAGCCGATGACGCGATGCCGAGTGCCCCGCCCGAGTGAATTCCCGTACGCACGCCCGCGCCACTTTTCGACTCCCGCCCCGCCAGGCATAGGTGGCAGCCGCAAGGCGGCCGGGCGGGGCCGTGCAGGGTCGCCCCCGCAGAGGTCGGCGGCCATGGGAGGGCTCCCGATCCGGCGTGCCCGAGGCCGCCGGCCTCGAGGAGGTGAGCCCGGAGGGGCCACGCCCCCACCCACGACCTCCCGCGCCGCCCGGCGCCTGTGCCGCTCCGCTGCAGGCCGCGCCCGATACAGGCCGCACCGGGGGTATGCCGCACCCGGGGCAGGCCGCACCCGATGCAGGCCCCACCCGATGCAGGCCGCGCCCGGGGCGGACCGGCACGAACGGCCCGGCGTTACCGCGTCACGCGGATGCGGACCTCGTCGGGACGTGACGTACCGGCGGGGGCGGAGCGCCAGCCGTCTTCGGCCTCCGCCACGCTCCACACCCGGCCCGCGTACGACACCTCCGCGAGCCCGAGAGCGTCCGCCTGGGCCACCGCCCACTGGGCCAGCTCCCAGCCGCGGCGCGAGCCGCCGCCGGGCGTCGCGCCCTCGGGGCCGGCCGAGCCGGCCGAGCCGGCCGCCGTCGCCCGCACCGGTACGGAGATCTCCGGCGCCGCCCCGCCCCGGGGCAGTTCACCGAACGCGCGCTTCAGCTCCGCCCGTACCTTCGCCGGATCACCGGCCTTCACCTGCCCGCTGCCGGGCGTGCAGGTCAGGGACGCGGGCGAGCGCCCGGTGAGCGCGGCGGCGAGCAGCGCGGCGTCCGGCTCGTGCTTCGCGTACGCCTGGGGGAACCCGCTGCGCTGTACGCGCTGCGCGGCCACGGTCAACGGCAGCCGGGAGTAGCCCGGCACCTTGGCGAGGTGGTCGTAGAACTTCCCCGACGAGAAGACCGGGTCGAGGATCTGCGCCTCGGTGCCCCAGCCCTGCGAGGGCCGCTGCTGGAACAGGCCGAGGGAGTCGCGGTCGCCGTAGCGGATGTTGCGCAGGGCCGACTCCTGCAGGGCGGTCGCCAGCGCGATGGTGACCGCCCGCTCGGGCATGCCCCGGGACGTCCCCACCGCGGAGATCGTCGCGGCGTTCGACGCCTGCTCGGGGGTGAACCAGTACGTGTTGTTCCCGCTGCCCACGACGCACCGCGGGGCGCCTTTGCCGCCGGTGACGTACTGCACGACGACGTACGCGATGACCGCCAGCAGCACGGCGAGCGCGACGGCGATTCTCAGTCGGCGAGGTCGCCGAGGCCGGCGAGGACGGGTGGACTCGGACACGGAGCCCACCGTACTGGAGGGCCGGGTTAGGCTCGGCACCATGTCCGAGACCATGCCTGCCACCATGCTGGACCTCACGCAGGACGGCCCGGCGCTCACCGCCGCGCTCGTCGACTTCCCTTCCGTCAGCGGCACCGAGAAGCCCCTCGCCGACGCGATCGAGCAGGCGCTGCGCACGCTGCCGCACCTGACCGTCGACCGGTACGGCAACAACGTCGTCGCCCGGACGAACCTGGGCCGGGCCGAGCGCGTCGTGCTGGCCGGACACATCGACACCGTGCCGATCGCCGACAACGTCCCCTCCCGGCTCGACGACAACGGCATCCTGTGGGGCTGCGGCACCTCGGACATGAAGTCGGGCGTCGCCGTCCAGCTGCGCATCGCCGCGACCGTCCCGGAGCCCAACCGCGACCTGACCTTCGTCTTCTACGACAACGAAGAGGTCGCCGCCCACCTGAACGGGCTCGGGCATGTGGCCGCCGCACACCCCGAGTGGCTGGAGGGCCACTTCGCCGTCCTGCTGGAGCCGTCCGACGGCCAGGTCGAGGGCGGCTGCCAGGGCACGCTGCGGGTGCACCTCCGTACCAAGGGCGAGCGCGCCCACTCCGCGCGCAGCTGGATGGGGTGCAACGCCATCCACGCCGCCGCTCCGATCCTGGCGAAGCTGGCCGCGTACGAACCGCGCCGCCCGGTGATCGACGGGCTGGAGTACCACGAGGGCCTCAACGCCGTCGGGATCGAGGGCGGGGTGGCCACCAACGTCATCCCCGACGAGTGCACCGTGATCGTCAACTACCGCTACGCGCCCGACCGCTCCATGGAGGAGGCGGAGGCCCACGTACGCGAGGTGTTCGCGGACTGCGGCGTCGACGAATTCGTGGTGGACGACCACACCGGCGGCGCCCTGCCGGGGCTGTCGCACCCGGCCGCCGCGGCCTTCATGGCGGCGGTCGGCGGCACCGCGCAGCCCAAGTTCGGCTGGACGGACGTGTCCCGGTTCAGCGCGCTGGGTGTGCCCGCCGTCAACTACGGCCCCGGTGACGCGCTCTTCGCGCACAAGCGGGACGAGCACGTCGCCGTCGACAAGATCACGCACTGTGAACGCCGACTGTACGACTGGCTCACTGCCTGACCTCCGTGATTTCGCCTTTTGTCACGTCCGTCGCCCTACCCTGAGCGGGAAACGATGTTCAGCGGAGGGAGCGGATCATGGGCAACCCCGAGGCCGAGGCCGAAGGACTGCGAGCGCTGGCCGAGCAGCGGCTGGGGCCGGTACTGCGCCGCCGGGAGCAGGTCCAGCCCGGCACCACCGATCAGCGGCTGCTGGACACCGCGGGCGACTCCGAGTGGGTCCACACCGACCCGTGGCGGGTCATGCGCATCCAGTCGGAGTTCGTGGAGGGCTTCGGCGCGCTGGCGGAACTGCCCAGCGCGATCAGCGTCTTCGGCTCGGCCCGCACCCCGGCGGGCACGCCGGAGTACGAGGCGGGCGTACGGATCGGCCGGGCGCTGGTCGAGGCGGGCTTTGCGGTGATCACGGGCGGCGGCCCGGGTGCCATGGAGGCCGCCAACAAGGGGGCGCGGGAGGCGAAGGGCATCTCGGTGGGCCTCGGTATCGAGCTGCCCTTCGAGCAGGGCCTGAACCCGCACGTCGACATCGGCGTCAACTTCCGCTACTTCTTCGTACGGAAGACCATGTTCGTCAAGTACGCCCAGGGCTTCGTCGTCCTGCCGGGCGGCCTCGGCACCCTGGACGAGCTGTTCGAGGCCCTCACCCTGGTCCAGACGCGGAAGGTGACCCGCTTCCCGATCGTGCTCTTCGGTACGGAGTACTGGTCGGGCCTGGTCGACTGGCTGCGCGACACGGTGATCGCCCAGGGCAAGGCCTCGGAGCGGGACCTGATGCTCTTCCACGTCACGGACGACGTCGACGAGGCGGTCGCCCTGGTCACCAAGGAGACCGGACCCGGCCGCCCCTGAGCCGCCCCTGACGGGCAGGGCTACGCCAGACCCCGGCGGGCGACCGCCGGGGGGCGGTGACCCGCGATGGACGCCACCATGTCCAGCACCTGCCTGGTCTCCGCCACCTCGTGCACCCGGTACACCTGGGCGCCCAGCCAGGCCGACACGGCCGTCGTCGCGAGGGTGCCCAGCACCCGCTCCTTGACGGGCTTGTCGAGCGTCTCGCCGACGAAGTCCTTGTTGGACAGCGACACCAGCACCGGCCAGCCCGTCTCCGTCATCTCGCCCAGCCGGCGCGTCGCCTCCAGGCTGTGCCGGGTGTTCTTCCCGAAGTCGTGACCGGGATCGATCATGATTCCGTCGCGGCGTACGCCCAGCTCCACGGCGCGCTCCGCCAGGCCGAGGGTCACCCGCAGGATGTCCGCCATCACGTCGTCGTACGTCGTCCGGTGCGGCCGCGTGCGCGGCTCCACGCCGCCCGCGTGCGTGCAGACCAGACCCGCGCCGTACCGCGCGGCGACCTCCGCGAGCTTCGGGTCCACCCCGCCCCACGCGTCGTTCAGCAGGTCCGCGCCCGCCTCGCAGACCGCCTCGCCCACGTCGTGCCGCCAGGTGTCGACGCTGATCACCACGTCCGGGTGGCGGCGGCGGACCTCGGCGACGAAGCCGACCGTGCGACGCGCCTCCTCCTCGGCCGACACCTCCTCTCCGGGACCGGCCTTCACCCCGCCGATGTCGATGATGGCGGCACCCTCCGACACCGCCTGCTCGACGCGGGCGAGCGCCGGCTCGTCGCGGAACGTGGCGCCCTGGTCGTAGAAGGAGTCCGGGGTCCGGTTCACGATGGCCATGATCACCGGCTCGTGCGCGTCGAATTCACGCCGTCCCAAGCGCAGCATCCCGTTCGTCCTCCTCGCGTTCCGTCGCCTGCGACCTTAACTGTCGGTGGCGCATGGCACGATCGGCAGCGTTACGTTTTCGCTCCCGGTGGAGAGGCACGGTCGTGTTCTGGTTCTTGGCTGTAGCGATGGTCGTGGTCGTTGCCGCGGTCACCCTCGCCGTGATCGGCGGCGGGGAGAGCGACGTGCTTCCCGAGGCGGCGCCCGAGCACACGGTGGACCAGCTGCCGCTGACCCGCCCCGTCGGCCGCGCCGACATCGACGCGCTGCGGCTGCCGCTGGCGCCGCGCGGGTACCGGATGGCGGAGGTGGACGACGTCCTCGGGCGGCTCGGCGCCGAGCTCGCCGAGCGGGACGCGCGGATCGCCGAGCTGGAAGCCGCGCTGGCGGGAGCCCGCGCGGAGGGGCCCCGTCGGCCCGACGCGCCGGGGGAGGAGCGGGACCAGTGACCGGCGAGGCTTTGCCGGGCCCGGACGGGAAGCCGCGCTGCCCGTGGGGCCTGTCCACCGAGGACTACATCCGGTACCACGACGAGGAGTGGGGACGCCCCGTCCACGGCGACGACGCCCTGTTCGAACGGCTCTGCCTGGAGGCCTTCCAGTCGGGCCTGTCCTGGATCACGATCCTCCGCCGCCGCGAGGGCTTCCGCCGGGCGTTCGCGGATTTCGAGATCGCGGCGGTCGCGGAGTTCTCCGACGCCGACCGGGAGCGGCTGCTGGCCGACACCGGGATCATCCGCAACCGCGCCAAGATCGACGCCTGCCTCGCCAACGCACGCGTCCTGGCCGGCTGGGCACCGGGCGAGCTGGACGCCCTGATCTGGTCGTACGCCCCCGACCCCGCCTCCCGCCCGGCCCCCCGCACCATCGCCGACGTCCCGGCGGTCACGCCCGAGTCGACGGCCCTGTCCAAGGCCCTCAAGAAGCAGGGCCTCCGCTTCGTCGGCCCGACGACGGCCTACGCCCTGATACAGGCCTGCGGCCTGGTCGACGACCACCTCACCACCTGCGCGGCCCGCGGCGGCGGCCGGGTCTGACCTGGAGGCCCGCTCCCCGCCGCCCTTGCACGATCGGCCACCTTCACTCGGCACCCCACCCGAGGGGTCAGCGGCCGAGGTACTTCGGCTTTTCCTTGGCGAGGAACGCCTGGACCGCGATCCCGTGGTCCTCGGACGCGCCCGCCTTGGTCTGGAGCTCGTCCTCCTTGTCCAGGGCCTCGTCCAGCGTGTGGGTCGCCCCGTACGCGAGCGACTCCTTCAGCGCCGCGTACGCCACCGTCGGGCCCCCCGCGAGGGCGCGGGCAACCGACTCCGCCTCGGCCGCCAGGTCGGCCGCCGGGACCAGCCGGTTCGCGATGCCCAGCTCGTACGCCTCCTGCGCCGTGATCGAGCGCGGGAAGAACAGCAGGTCCGCCGCCCGCCCCGGGCCCACCAGGCGGGGCAGCGTCCAGGAGACGCCCGAGTCGGCGGTCAGGGCGACCCCCGCGAAGGAGGTGTTGAAGGACGCCGTGTCGGCCACCACCCGGTAGTCCGCCGCCAGCGCGAAGCCGAAGCCCGCCCCGGCCGCGACCCCGTTCACCCCGGCGACGACGGGCTTCGGCATCGAGGTGATCGCCCGGATGACCGGGTTGTAGTGCTCCCGCACGGTGCTCATCGTGTGCTCGGTGCCGATCAGCGAGACGTGTTCCTTGAGGTCCTGCCCCACGCAGAACGCCCGGCCCGTCGCGGTCAGCAGGACCGCCCGTACGGCGGTGTCCTCCGCCGCCGCCAGGACCGCGTCCCGGAGGGCGACCTTCGCCTCCGTGTTCATCGCGTTCATGGCGTCGGGCCGGTTGATCGTGATCGTGGCGAGTCCGTCGCCCACCTCGTACAGCACGGTGTCGGCCATGGCAGGGTCCCCTTTGCGGCTACGGCGGTGATGTCCCGCCCAGCATGGCGGAGATCATCGCGACCGGGCATGCGCCCGGACATGTGACCTGCGTCAAAGAAAGTGCGGCCCCGCCACCGTGTGCGGCGGCGCAGTATCGCAGGCGTATCGCCGAATTGGACGGTTTTGCGAGAGCGCGTTGCGTAAGCGATGCCGACCGATGTTGGTCATCGGGTCCTGCCATGCGGGATAATGACCTGGAAGCAATGTGTTCGATGCCGGTGATGCGTGCCCATGCCAGAGGGCCGTCGGCGACGATGAGCTGGTTTCAGGAAGGGGAACGAGCATGGCGGCCATGAAGCCGCGGACGGGCGACGGCCCGCTCGAGGTGACCAAGGAGGGGCGGGGCATCGTCATGCGCGTTCCGCTCGAAGGCGGCGGTCGGCTTGTCGTCGAGCTGACTCCGGACGAGGCCGACGCGCTCGGCGACGCACTCAAGAAGGTCGTCGGCTGACGCGGAACGCCCCCTGTTTTCCGAAAACCCCGGCACGGGTACGCGGTGACGCGACCGGGCCGGGGTTTTCGTACGGTCAGCCGAGCCGCACCGCGCACAGCAGCCCGTCGCCCACCGGCAGCAGCGACGGCAGCAGCTCCTGGCTCTCGCGTACCGCCCTCAGCAGCTCCCGCAGCCGGAGCACCTCGGCCGGCTGGGCCGCCGAATCCACCGTACGGCCGTCCGCGAAGACGCCCTCGAAGCAGACCAGACCACCCGGTCGCAGCAGGCGCAACGATTCAGCGAGATAGTCCAGGCACTCGGTGCGGTCGCCGTCGCAGAAGACGAGGTCGTAGCCGCCGTCCGCGAGGCGGGGGAGTACGTCGAGCGCGCGGCCGGGGATGAAACGGGCCCGGTTCCCGGCGAAGCCCGCCGCCCGGAACGCCTGCTTGGCGAACTGCTGGCGTTCCGGCTCCGGGTCCACCGTGGTCAGGACGCCGTCGGGCCGCATGCCCTCCAGCAGGTAGATACCGGAGACGCCGGTACCGGTGCCGATCTCCGCCACCGCCTTGGCGTCCGCCGTGGCCGCCAGCAGACGCAGCGCGGCGCCGGTGCCTGGCGACACCGAGGGCAGCCCCGCGTCCCGGGCCCGGTCACGGGCCCAGCGCAGTGCTTCGTCCTCGGCGACAAAGGCGTCGGCGAACGCCCAGCTCGTCTGCCGGTTGGCGGTAATGACCCTCTCCTGTCCCCGTAGTTGGCGCAACGGTGACTGTAGCCGTTCGGGCCCGGGAACCCGCAGATGGGACCGCGCGTTGTGGAGGGCAGGGGGAGCACATGGACCAAGACCGGAAGACGGCCCCAAATTCACGTAAAGATTCTTATCCGGAGCTAACGGGCGAGGTGGCTATGGTAGGGGCTCCACTGGACACCACCAGAGCCGATAGGGGAGGTGCGGCTGCGCCTGTGGATCGGGGAGGAGTGCTGCGGCGCCTTCTCAGGTCGGCGGGTGAGCCGAAATCCGTGACCGACACCGCTGACCGTTCCATGCCCGCCGACTTCGCACCCACCACCGCGACCTTCGCATCGGATGCGGAATCGCAGGCGTGGACTCCGCCCTCGTGGGAGGAGATCGTCAGCACGCACAGTGGCCGGGTCTACCGCCTCGCGTACCGCCTGACCGGCAATCAGCACGACGCCGAGGACCTCACGCAGGAAGTCTTCGTGCGGGTCTTCCGCTCGCTGTCCACGTACACGCCCGGCACCTTCGAGGGCTGGCTGCACCGCATCACCACCAACCTCTTCCTGGATATGGTCCGCCGCAAGCAGCGCATCCGGTTCGACGCGCTCGGCGACGACGCGGCGGAGCGGCTGCCCAGCCGTGAGCCGTCCCCGCAGCAGGTCTTCCACGACACGCACTTCGACGCCGACGTCCAGCAGGCCCTCGACACCCTCGCGCCGGAGTTCCGCGCGGCCGTGGTCCTGTGCGACATCGAAGGGCTGTCGTACGAGGAGATCGCCGCGACCCTCGGGGTCAAGCTCGGCACCGTCCGCAGCCGGATCCACCGCGGCCGGTCGCATCTGCGCAAGGCCCTCAAGCACCGATCGCCCGAGGCCCGGGCCGAGCAGCGCACCTTCGTGGCCGTGGGCGGGGAGGGCGGACCCGCGTGAGTGGCACACGTCCGACCCCCGCCGAGCACCACCTGGGGGACCGTCTCGCCGCGCTCGTCGACGGCGAGCTGGGTCATGACGCCCGTGAGCGGGTCCTCGCCCACCTGGCGACCTGCCCCAGGTGCAAGGCCGAGGCCGACGCACAGCGCCGGCTGAAGAGCGTCTTCGCCCAGGCCGCCCCGCCGCCGCCCTCCGAGGGGCTGCTCGCACGCCTCCAGGGGTTGCCCGGGGGTGCTCCGGGCGATGACGACGACAGGGGAGGACCCGGACCCTTCGGCGGCGACGCCGCGTTCGGAGTGAGACCCGGCCCCTTCGGCTATGCCGGGGGAGCGGATGCGGGTTTCCGCATCCACGACGTGGGCCGCCAGGAGACGGAGCGTTCGTCATGGCGCGGCCGGAGGTTCGCGTTCGCCGCCGCCAGCGCGGTGTCGTTCGCGGCGATCGCCCTGGGCGGTGCCCTGCCGACGGCCGCCACGGTGGACGCACGGGGCGACGGTACGGGCAACAACGTCACGCCGCTGCGGTCGTCGCCGGGCCAGGCCCAGAGCACGGGTACCGGCACCGGTAGCGGTGCCGCCGAGAACACCCGCCGCCGGGGCGGCGGGTACGGGCCGGTCAGAGCGACGGACCGGCCGGCCGCGCCGCTGTCGGCCGTGCCGCTCCACGCCGTGCAGCGGCCGGGAGCCCATCCCTTTCTGTCGGCGACCCCGCTGGGGGGTGCGGTGAGCGCGCTGAACACCACGCCGCCCGCACCGCTGATACGTCCCACGGGGCCCGCGCCGCTCCTCGCCACGGCCACCCCGTCACCCAGCTCGCTCCCGCTCCCCGTGGGCCGCTGACCGGCGCCCCCTGCGCGGCGGCCACCGGACCTGGTTGAATCCTGCGCAGGGGCGCCCCGACGGGGCGCGGACGGGTACGCAGCGGGGAGAACATGGACGACGGGAAGCCCAAGCCGAAGTGGTGGAGCCGCCCGATGCGGCAGCACACGGTGACGGAAGCGGGCACCCCCGCGCCGGGCTCCGCCCAGGCGCCTGAGTCGGCACCCGTGCCGACCACCACCCCGGCCGACCCCGAGCCGGACGCACCCTTGCCGGTCACGCCCGCGCCCCAGCCGGGCGCCGAACCCGGCCCCGAGCCGGCCCCCGCCGAGGCAGCCGAGCCGGGCCTCACAGCCGCGCCCGCCGCACCGTCGCCGGGCACGCTCGCGCCCCGGCCGGACGCCGAACCCGGCCCCGCGCCGGCCCTCGCCGAGGCACCCGAACCCGGCCCCGCGCCCGCGCATGCCGGGGCGCAGGGCTCGGCGGTGGCGCGGCCGCAGCCGTTGCATCAGCCGGACGAGTACAGCACCCCGCCCTACGGCGAGCCCGGGCCGTGGGCGCCCGCGCCGCCGGTGCAGCGGCCGATGGCGACGCCCGCGCACGGGACCGCCGTACCGCCCGCCGTACCGCCCGCGTACGGGACGCCGCAACAGCTCCCGCACCCGCAGCCGTCTGCCGCGGCGCACCCGCACCCGCAGTCCCCCGCCACACCGCACCCGCACCCGCACCCGCACCCGCAGCCGTCGCAGTGGTTGCAGTACGACCCCTGGAGCACCCCCGGTGCCGGGGCGCAGCAGCCGCTCAGCCAGGCCGGGCCCGGGCCCGTGCGGCGGAGCCGGAAGGGGCGCCGTGGACTCGCCGTGGTGGCCGCGCTGCTGTTCGCCGGGCTCACCGGCGTACTCGGCGGCGGTGTCGGCGCGTACATCGAGCGGCACGGCGGCCTCACCACCGTCGAGCTGCCCCAGGCCGGCCCGGAGGACGGCGACCGGGCACCCGACAGTGTCGCCGGCATCGCGGCCAGCGCCCTGCCCGGCGTGGTGACCCTCCACGTCAGCGGCGGCGGCGAGCAGGGCACCGGCACCGGCTTCGTGCTCGACGAGCAGGGCCACATCCTCACCAACCACCACGTCGTCGATCCGGCCGGCACCTCCGGCGACATCACCGTCACCTTCAGCGGTGGCGAGACGGCCGTCGCCGAGCTGGTCGGCAAGGACAGCGGCTACGACCTCGCGGTCGTCCAGGTGAAGGGCGTCTCCAACCTCAAGCCGCTGCCGCTCGGCAACTCCGACAACGTCCGCGTCGGCGACCCGGTCGTCGCGATCGGCGCCCCCTTCGACCTCCAGAACACCGTGACCTCCGGCATCATCAGCGCCAAGGAGCGGCCCATCACCGCGGGCGGCGAGAAGGGCGACGGCAGCGACATCAGCTACGTCGACGCGCTCCAGACCGACGCCCCGATAAACCCCGGCAATTCCGGCGGCCCGCTGCTCGATTCCAAGGCCCGGGTCATCGGCATCAACAGCGCCATCCGAGCCGCCGACAGCGGCTCCGGTCCCGACGGCGGCCAGGCCGGGTCGATAGGGCTCGGCTTCGCCATCCCCGTCAACCAGGGCAAGCGCGTCGCCGAGGAGCTGATCAACACCGGCAGGGCCAACCACCCCGTCATCGGCGTCAGCCTCGACATGAAGTACACCGGCGACGGCGCCCGGGTCGGCGAGAAGGCCCAGGACGGCGGCGCGTCCGTCACACCCGGCGGCCCCGCCGCCAAGGCGGGCATCCGGCCCGGTGACGTCATCACCAAGGTGGACGGCCAGCGCGTGCACAGCGGCGAGGAGCTGATCGTGAAGATCCGCGCCCACCGCCCCGGCGACCAGCTCCGGCTGACCCTGGAACGCGGTGGCAAGGAGCAGACGAAGACGCTGACGCTCGGTTCGTCCGCGGGTGGCTGAACGTCCACCGGGAGGCCACCACGAGGTCACCGCGAGGTACCGCCCCGGCAGTCCGGCCAGGTACCGTGTTACGGGCCCCCCGGCCCCGGGCCTGACCGAGCGGACCATCGACCACGGACCACGGACCGGACCCTGTGAAGGAGCAGCAAGGTGTTCAATGACATAGGCGCACTCGAGCTGGTGGCGCTCGTGGTCCTTGCCGTGCTCGTCTTCGGCCCCGACAAGCTGCCGAAGGTCATCCAGGACATCTCCGGCTTCATCCGCAAGATCCGCGACTTCTCGGAGAGCGCGAAGCACGACATCCGCAGCGAACTGGGACCGGAGTTCAAGGACTTTGAATTCGAGGACCTGAACCCCAAGACGTTCATCCGCAAGCAGCTGACGGAGAACGAGGACCTGAAGGAGATCCGCAGCAGCTTCGATCTCAAGAAGGAGATCAACGACGTCGCCGACGCGGTCAACGGCCGGGAGCCGGACGTGTCGGTTCCGGCGGTCCACGCCGGGGTCAACGGTTCGGCCGGTGCCGGTCCCGACCTGCTGAAGAAGGGCGACAAGCCCGACCACGGCGACCGCCCGCCGTACGACGCCGACGCCACCTGAGGCCCGCTCGCGCCGCTCTTCCGGGAGGAGTTCCCGCAAGGTGGCTATCCTCTCCATCTGTCCGGTTGCGAGAACCCCCGTCAGGGCGGTGCCGTACCGGACTCCACGGATCGAGGAGGCGGCCGGGCAGATGGAGACGACGAGTCGAGTAGGGGCGCAGGGTGCCGCACCCGGCACCACGTCGACGCCCGAGGCGACCGGGACGCCCGAGGGGGTGCCCGCGGCCCGGCGTACGGTCGAGGGTTATCTGCGCGCGTCGTTCCCCTGGTACGGGCTGGACGAGGCGTTCACCGGGCCGCGCTGGCTGATGCAGGTCGGCACGTCCGCCGACGGTACGGTCCAGCACGGGTCGATCGGGCACGGCGACGAGCCGTCGATACGGCCGGACCGGCTCGAGGCGGCGGACAAGGAGCGGTTCGCGGCCGTCGTCACGGTCGCCGCGAGCCCGGTGCGGCGCAGCGGTGACGGTACGGGGGTGCTGGACGCCACCACCGTGTCCTCCGCCGCCTGGCTGGCCGGCTCGGGGCTCCTCGCGTACACCTGGCCGCCCCAGTTGGACCACTCGCTGCGGGACGACTGGCTGGACCAGCAGACCGAGACGGCGTTCGAGCTGGCCGACGACCTGAACGGGCCGGAGTGGTCGACGCTCTCCCTGCCGGTCGACGGCGTCCCGGTGCCGTTCCACTACCGCGAGTCGGAGTTCGGCTGGGTGCTGGCCGGTACGACGGCGGCCGGGGTCCATCTGGGTGCGTACGGGCGGGGGATGAGCGCGTACGGGCTGGGCTTCGCGGTGGTGCGGGACATCGCCGCGTACGCGTAGGCCCGTACGGACGGCGCGTACGCGTAGGCCCGTACGGACGGCATGACAAAGGGGCGGCCCGCAAGGGCCGCCCCTTTCATGTGCTCAGAACTTGTTGCGCGGCGTGATGCCCAGGCTCATGCCCGACAGGCCGCGCTGGCGGCCGCCGAGCTTGCCCGCGATGGCGCGCAGTGCCGCGCCCGCCGGCGAGTCGGGGTCGGTCAGGACGACCGGCTTGCCCTCGTCGCCGCCCTCGCGCAGCCGTACGTCGATCGGGATGGAACCCAGCACCGGGACCGTGGCGCCGGTGGTCCGCGTCAGGCCGTCGGCGACCCGCTGGCCGCCGCCCGTGCCGAAGACGTCGACCATCTCGTCGCAGTGCGGGCAGGGCAGGCCCGCCATGTTCTCGACGACGCCCACGATCTTCTGGTGGGTCTGTACGGCGATGGAACCGGCGCGCTCGGCGACCTCGGCCGCCGCCTGCTGCGGTGTGGTGACGACGAGGATCTCGGCGTTCGGCACCAGCTGCGCGACCGAGATCGCGATGTCGCCGGTGCCCGGCGGAAGGTCCATCAGCAGGACGTCCAGGTCACCCCAGTACACGTCCGCGAGGAACTGCTGGAGCGCGCGGTGCAGCATCGGGCCGCGCCACACCACCGGCGTGTTGCCGGGCGTGAACATGCCGATGGAGATGACCTTCACGCCGTTCGCCGACGGCGGCATGATCATGTTCTCGACCTGGGTGGGGCGGCCGTCCGCGCCGAGCATGCGTGGCACGCTGTGGCCGTAGATGTCGGCGTCCACGACACCGACCTTCAGCCCGTCGGCGGCCATCGCCGCGGCCAGGTTCACGGTCACGGACGACTTGCCCACGCCGCCCTTGCCGGAGGCGACCGCGTACACCCGGGTCAGCGAGCCCGGCTTGGCGAACGGCACCTCGCGCTCGGCGGTGGTGCCGCGCAGCGCGGCGGCCAGTTCCTTGCGCTGCTCGTCGCTCATCACGTCGAGCGTCACGTCGACGCCGGTGACGCCCGCGACGCGGGAGACGGCCTCGCTCACGCGGGTGATGATCGTCTCGCGCATCGGGCAGCCGGAGACCGTGAGGTAGACGGTGACGGCGACCGCCCCGTCCCCACCGATCTCCACCGACTTGACCATGCCGAGCTCAGTGATCGGTCGGTTGATCTCGGGGTCGTTCACCGTCGCCAGTGCTTCACGCACCGCGTCTTCCGTAACCATACGGAGATGGTACGGCGCCGGACCCTGGCTCCGGAAAGGCTGTCAGCGGTCGGCTTCGTCACTTCCGTGCCGGGATCCGGCGCTCCGGTCGTCCAGCTCCCTGATGAAGTCCTCCAGCTCGGAGCGGATCCAGTCGCGGGTGGCGACCTCGCCCATGCCCATGCGCAGTGCGGCGATCTCCCTGGTCAGGTACTCGGTGTCGGCGATGGAGCGCTCGTTCTGCTTGCGGTCCTGCTCGTGGGTGACGCGGTCGCGGTCGGCCTGCCGGTTCTGGGCCAGCAGGATGAGCGGGGCGGCGTACGACGCCTGGAGCGACAGCGCCAGCGTCAGGAAGATGAACGGGTACTCGTCGAAGCGCCACGCGTGGGGCGCGGAGGTGTTCCACAGGACCCACACGACGACGACGGCGGTCATCCAGACGAGGAACCGGCCGGTGCCGATGAAGCGGGCGATCCGTTCCGACAGCCGCCCGAACGCCTCCGGGTCGTACGCGGGCAGCAGCCTCGGCCGCCGCTCGCCCGGCTGGTCCAGCCGGATGCGCGGCGAGGGCGGCCGCTCCTGCGCACGCTCAGCGGCCATGCGCGGCGTCCTCCGTGTCCGGGAGGAACTCGGTCTCGCGCCAGTCCTCGGGCAGCAGGTGGTCCAGTACGTCGTCGACGGTGACCGCGCCGAGCAGCGATCCGCTCTCGTCCACGACCGGGGCGGCGACCAGGTTGTACGCGGCGAGGTAGCTGGTCACCGAGGGCAGCGGGGTGTCCGGCGGGAGGGGCTCCAGGTCGGTGTCCGCGATCGCCGAGACGAGGGTGAAGGGCGGGTCGCGCAGCAGCCGCTGGAAGTGCACCGTCCCCAGGTACTTGCCGGTCGGCGTTTCGTCGGGCGGCCGGCACACGTACACCTGGGCGGCGAGGGCGGGGGAGAGGTCCTGCTGGCGTACGCGCGCGAGCGCGTCGGCGACCGTCGCGTCGGGGCGCAGCACGATCGGCTCGGTGGTCATCAGTCCGCCCGCCGTACGCTCCTCGTACGACATCAGGCGGCGTACGTCGGCGGCGTCGTCCGGCCGCATCAGCGTCAGCAGCCGCTCCTTGTCCTCCTCGGGCAGCTCGGACAGCAGGTCGGCGGCGTCGTCCGGGTCCATGGCCTCCAGGACGTCGGCGGCCCGCTCCTCCTTGAGCTTGCCGAGGATCTCGATCTGGTCGTCGTCGGGCAGCTCCTCCAGGACGTCGGCGAGCCGGTCGTCGTCGAGGGCGGCGGCTACCTCGGCGCGGCGCTTGGGGCTCAGGTGGTGCAGGACGTTGGCGAGGTCGGCCGGGCGCATCCGCTCGAAGGTGGCGACCAGGCTCTCGGCGCCCTGCCCCACCTCCTCCAGCGAGAATCCGGTCACGGCGGACCACTCGACGGTCAGCGTCTCGCCCTTGCGGCGCAACGCCCCGCCGCCGCCCCGCCGGACGAAGACCTTGTCGATCTCCCAGTCGCGGCGGGCCGGGAGCTGCTGGATGGCGACGTCCAGGACGGTCACCTCGGAGCCGTCCTCGACCAGCCGGACGCGGCGGTCGAGCAGCTCGCCGAGGACCAGGCGCTCGGTGGGGCGCTGCTCGAAGCGGCGTACGTTCAGCACGCCGGTGGTGATGACCTGGCCGGACTCGATGCCGGTGACCCGGGTCATCGGCAGGAAGATCCGACGGCGTCCGATCACCTCCACGACCAGGCCGAGGAGGCGGGGCGGGCGGCCGCCGACGCGCAGCATCGCGACGAGGTCGCGGACGCGGCCGACCTGGTCGCCGTTGGGGTCGAAGACGGGGATGCCGGCGAGGTGCGAGACGAAGATACGGGCGCCTGCCGCCATGCCGCACACCTCCTCGTGCGCCGGAATTGAGAACTTTATGCCGATTCAGGCTAGCCCGTCCTGGTGCGGGTCGCCCAGGCAGGGCGTCCGTCCGGCTCTCTGCCGACCGCCGTATACGACACAGGTACGCTGCCGTCTGCCAACCCCCCACGGTTTGATGAGAGGCAGTGCGCTGGTGACCCTTCTCGCCCCGGCTTCGCGCGCCCGCCGGGCCGCCCTCCCCCTCGTGCTGTGCGCCGGGCTGACCGCGGTGCTCACCTCCTGCGGAGAGGAACCCGTCGATCCGGACGCGGGCACGAACGGGATGGGCAAACTGTCCGCCACGCAGATCGAGTCCAAGGCACGGGCGGCGGCTGACGGCGCCAAGGCGGTACGGCTGTCGGGGAAGCTGGTCAGCAAGGGCGGTACGTACACGCTGAACATGCGGCTGAACGAGACGGGCGCGAGCGGGTCGGTCGTCACCAAGACGTCCACGTTCGAGCTGCTGCGGGTCGGTGACGCGCTCTATCTGCGGGCGGACGCGGACTTCTGGACGAGCGCGGAGGAGGAGCCGGACGACTCCGGCACCAAGGCGGCGGACAAGCTCGACGACATGTACGTGAAGGTGCCGCAGGACGACCCCTCGTACAAGCAGCTGCGCGGCTTCACGGAGATGAACGTCCTGCTCAACGGGTTGCTGGAACTGCACGGCGACCTCGTCAAGGGCGACCGCTCCAAGGTCGGCGGCATCCGCACCATCAAGGTCGCGGGCGGCCCGAAGGGCGAGGGCGGCACCCTCGACGTCTCCCTGGAGGGCACTCCCTACCCGCTCCAGTTCGCCCGGGGCGGCGGCGCGGGCGTGGTCGTCCTGTCCGACTGGAACAAGACCTTCCCCCTGACGCCCCCGTCCAAGGACGAAACCCTCGACTACGGCCGCCAGCTGCCGCGCACCAGCGACTGACCCTGATCGCCGGTCGCTCGCGGCCCGGCCGTGCCGGGCCCCGGGCGCCGGTCCGGCGTGGGCGCGCCCCGGGGCGGTGCCTGTCCGGTGAGTGGGGGCGTGGCCCCTCCGGGCTCACCTCCCCGAGGCCGGCGGCCTCGGGCTACGTGCTCGGGAGCCGAGCCTTCGCCGCCATCCTCTGCGGGGGCGACCCCGCACGGCCCCGCCCGGCCCCGCCCGGCCGGATGCCGGGTGCGGGTCGTCGGGTGAGGGGCAGGGCCCGTGCGTGCCGGGCGTCGCGGGCCAGGCCTCGCGGACACGACCTAGCGTTTCTTGCGCTTCAGCAGGAGTCGGGGGAGCGCCGCCGGGATGGGGTGGCGGGTGGTGGCCGGGGTGGGGAGCGGGGCGGCCGCCAGGGAGCCGTCCGGGTGGGCGGTGGTCCCGCCCTGCGGGGCCAGGCGCAGCACCCGGCACTCGCGGGCCCAGCGGTCGGTCATCGTCTCCGCGTCCGGGGCGTTCAGCCGCTTGCCCTTCAGCTCCGCGACGGCCGCCTCCCATGGTTCGGAGCCCGGGGCCAGCTCGGTCACGGCGGCCGTCCAGGCGACGACACGGCCGCCCTTGTCCTTGCTGCGTACCGTCACCTCGGCTGCGGAGCCGTCCGCCAGCCCCGGCAGCGGCTGCTCGCCCGGCCCGTCGCCGACGACGTACGCCGCGCCGTCGAGCCACACGTGCCACAGCGCGCGGGCGGGGCCCTGGCCCCGTACCCAGATGAGGCCGGACTTCTTGGTGGCCTCCTCGACGAGGGCCTGGTCGAGAAGTGCGTCTGTCATGGCACGCAGCTTAGCTACAGCCAGCCGTTGCGCTTCAGGGTGCGGTGGATCGCGAAACAGATCACCGAGATCCCGACCAGCACCAGCGGGTAGCCGAACTTCCACCGCAGCTCCGGCATGTAGTCGAAGTTCATGCCGTACACGCCGCACACCGCCGTCGGTACGGCGATGATCGCCGCCCACGACGTGATCTTGCGCATGTCCTCGTTCTGCGCGACCGTCGCCTGCGCCAGGTTGGCCTGGAGGATGGAGTTCAGCAGCTCGTCGAAGCCGATGACCTGTTCCTGGACCCGCGCCAGGTGGTCGGCGACGTCCCGGAAGTACTTCTGGATGTCGGGGTCCACCAGCCGCATGGGCCGCTCGCTCAGCAGCTGCATCGGCCGCAGCAGCGGCGACACCGCCCGCTTGAACTCCAGCACCTCACGCTTGAGCTGGTAGATCCGCCCGGTGTCGGCGCCGCGCGTGGAGCCCTTGGCGGGGGGCGAGAAGACGTCGATCTCGATCTGGTCGATGTCGATCTGTACGGCGTCCGCGACCGCGATGTAGCCGTCCACCACGTGGTCGGCGATGGCGTGCAGCACCGCCGACGGCCCCTTCTCCAGCAGCTCGGGCTCGCCCTCCATCCGGTGCCGCAGGTTGCGCAGCGAGCCCTGCCCGCCGTGCCGGACGGTGATCACGAAGTCCCGGCCGGTGAAGCACATCACCTCACCGGTCTCGACGACCTCGCTGGTCGCGGTGAGCTCGGCGTGCTCCACGTAGTGGATCGTCTTGAAGACGGTGAACAGGGTGTCGTCGTACCGCTCCAGCTTGGGCCGCTGGTGCGCGTGGACCGCGTCCTCCACGGCCAGCGGGTGCAGCCCGAACTCGGCCGCGATACCGGCGAATTCCGCCTCCGTCGGCTCGTGCAGCCCGATCCACGCGAAGCCGCCGCCCTCACGCACCTGCCGCATGGCCTCACGGGGCGTCAGGCACACGTCGGTCGCGTCGTCCTTCAGCCGGCGGCCGTCGCGGTACACGGCGCAGTCGACGACCGCGGTGGACGTCGACGGGTCCCGGGTCGCGTCGTAGGAGGTGTACGTGTTGTAGGGGGCACTGCTCTTGCGCAGGGACGGGCGGACCGCTGCGCGCAGGTCACGGATCATCGACATGGCTGGCTCCTTCACGGAGAGGCCGTCGCGGGGCGTGGCACAGCCCGGAATGGGGACGTGGCGTTCCTTACGTCCGCAAAGCGGGCGGCACCGCGGGATCGCGGTGACGGCGTTCGCTACAGACAGGCAAAACGGTGTGCTCTTCCGTCGTGCGAATAGCCATGACCTCACACTCACGCCCCATGAGGACGAGCGGGAGCAGGCAGGTGAGATGCCTCTCAGGTCACAGAGAAAAGCCGCGGGCGGAAGAGCGGTTGGTACTGCACGGTCGACTTCGATCCACCGCAGCCCCACCTCCTCCGGCCGGTCCCCCGTAAGGGATGACGTGTTGTCGGGACTGGAAAGCGACGCTTGGCGTGCTGTCCCGACCAGCAGACGGCCAAGACTATCAGCCGACTACGGGTCAATCCCTTACTTTGCCCGTTCCATACGCGTTCTATGCTCCCCGCATGGGAGAAGTTCTTGCTCTGGTCGAGGCCCGGCTGCGTACCGCCCTCGGTGACCCGGACGCGCGCGCCGCGGTGACGTTCCTGGGCACCGACCGCGTCGAGGTCCTCCGCTTCCCGGACGCCGCCCTCGGCCTGGTGAGATACGCCACGCTCGGCATGTCGGCCCAGCCGATGACCGACCCGGCCGACGCCCTCGCCGACCCGGTCAAGGGCCCGCGCGCGGAGCTGCTCCTGACCGTACGGGCGGGACGCGCCGACACCGACAAGGTGCTGCGCCCGCTCGCCGTCCTCGCCGCCTCGCCGCAGGTCGAGGGCGTGGTCGTGGCCCCGGGCGCGTCCCTGGACACCGGCGAACCCCTGTGGCCGGGCGCCCCGTTCACCTCCGTGCTGGTCGCGGAGCCCGGTGGTCTGGTGGAGGACCTGGAGCTGGACGCGCCGATGGACCCGGTGCGTTTCCTGCCGCTGCTGCCGATGACGCCCAACGAGGCCGCGTGGAAGCGCGTACACGGTGCGCAGGCGCTCCAGGAGCGGTGGCTGGCGGCCGGTACGGACCTGCGCGATCCGCTGCGTACGTCCGTAACTCTCGGCTGACGTCGGTCCGTTGGTCCCGGAGGCGGGCCGGTGGGTGCTGGGCTTCGGCGCGGGGTACGGCGCGGCGGCGGCCGGGAGCCGGCGAGGGGAACGGCAGCGGCACCTGGCCGGGTGTCGCGTGCGGGCCCTGGCGACGGACGGCAGGGCCGGGTCCACCGGTCCGGCCGGAGGAGTCCACATGGGTGCAAGACGCATCCATATTTGTGGGGGGAGCGGCACACCGGACGGGTGATCGTCCTTGACGAGGCGACGACCGGGGAGGACCGTTGAACCCTATGAGGGGCGAACCCAGTTGCCCGAAGTGCGGAGGCCGGGTCAGGGCGCCCGGTCTCTTTTCCGACTCCTGGCAGTGCGACGTGCACGGCGCCGTGCACCCGCTGCAGCCCGTGATCCCGCCCAGCGTGGAAGCGCTCGGCGTCGTCACGCACCGGTCCCAGGTGCCCGTCTGGATGCCGTGGCCGTTGCCGGTGGGGTGGCTGTTCACCGGTGTGGCGTACGCGGGGGACGACCGCAGCGGCGGCCGGGCCACCGTCGTCGCCTGCTCGGGCCCCGGGCCGCTCGGGGGCGTGGGGGAGCTGCTGCTGATCGCCGAGGAGCTGGGGGTGGGCCTGGGCGCGCGGTACGCCGGGCTCGACGGCCCCGACCCGGGCCCCCACATGTGCGTCGGCACCCGCCCGCAGGCCAAGGTCCTCGCCGCCGGCCGGCCCACCCCGCTCTGGCACGTCAGCGACGCCCCCGAGGACCGCGCGGTCTTCGCGGGCGAGGCCCGCGGACTGTGGCTGTGGGCCATCGTCTGGCCCGAGAAGTCGGGCCTGCTGATGTACGACGAGCTCGTCCTGACCGACCTCCGGGAGGCCGGCTCGGAGGTGGAGCTGCTCCCGTGCGGGGCGCTGAGCCCGAGACTGCTGGACTGACGGCGTGGGGACGGGTGTGAGGGCCGGTATCCTTGAGCAGTCCCCCGTCCGTCCCGAGCCCCGGAGCCCCGCGTCGTGCGCATCGACCTGCACACCCACTCCACGGCCTCCGACGGTACGGACACCCCCGCCGAGCTGGTGCTCGGCGCCGCCGCGGCCGGGCTCGACGTCGTCGCGCTGACCGACCACGACACCACGCGCGGCCACGCCGAGGCGATGGCCGCGCTCCCCGAGGGCCTCACCCTGGTCACGGGCGCCGAACTCTCGTGCCGGATCGACGGTATCGGCATGCACATGCTCGCGTACCTCTTCGACCCGGACGAGCCCGAGCTGGCCCGCGAGCGCGAGCTGGTGCGCGACGACCGCGTCCCGCGCGCCCAGGGCATGATCGGCAAGCTCCAGGAACTGGGCGTCCCCGTCACCTGGGAGCGCGTCGCCGCCATCGCCGGTGACGGTTCCGTCGGCCGGCCGCACATCGCCGAGGCGCTCGTCGAGCTCGGCGTCGTCCCCAGCGTCTCCGACGCCTTCACGCCCCAGTGGCTCGCCGACGGCGGCCGGGCGTACGTCGAGAAGCACGAGCTCGACCCGTTCACCGCGATCCGGCTCGTCAAGGCGGCCGGCGGCGTCACCGTCTTCGCGCACCCCGGCGCCGCCAAGCGCGGCCGCACGGTGCCCGAGTCGGTCATCGCCGAGCTCGCCGCGTACGGTCTCGACGGCATCGAGATCGACCACATGGACCACGACGAGCCCACGCGCGCCCGGCTGCGCGGCCTCGCCGCCGAGCTCGGCCTGCTGACGACCGGTTCCAGCGACTACCACGGCACCCGCAAGACCTGCCGGCTCGGCGACCACACCACCGACCCGGAGATCTACGGCGAGATCACGCGCCGCGCGACCGGCGCGTTCCCGGTCCCGGGCACGGGGGGACCCTCCCCGGCGTAACCCTGGGGGCCGACACCGCGCCCGCGACACCGCCCGCGGTGTGCCCCTCGGCGGACCTCCGCCCGGTCCCCGCGCCGCGGGACGCCGTCCGTGGCTCCTCGCGGCGGGATCCCGCCCACGAGACCTCAGCCCCATCCGCAACCGCAGTTCCCTGTACGACCCTCCTCCCGCAAGGCCCTCACTGTGTTCGACGTCGCCGTCTTCGGCTCCCTCTTCCTCACCCTTTTTGTCATCATGGATCCCCCCGGGATCACCCCGATCTTCCTCGCCCTGACCTCCGGCCGGGCCACCAAGGTCCAGCGCCGGATGGCCTGGCAGGCCGTCGCCGTCGCCTTCGGCGTGATCACCGTCTTCGGCATCCTGGGCCAGCAGATCCTGGCGTACCTGCATGTCTCCGTGCCCGCCCTGATGATCGCGGGCGGTCTGCTCCTGCTGCTCATCGCGCTCGACCTGCTGACCGGCAAGACCGACGAACCCAAGCAGACGAAGGACGTCAACGTCGCCCTCGTACCGCTGGGCATGCCGCTGCTGGCCGGTCCCGGCGCCATCGTGTCGGTGATCCTCGCCGTGCAGCACGCGGACGGCGTCAGCGGGCAGGTCTCGGTGTGGGCGGCGATCGTCGCCATGCACGTCGTGCTGTGGCTGACCATGCGCTACTCGCTGCTGATCATCCGCATCATCAAGGACGGCGGTGTGGTGCTGGTGACCCGGCTCGCCGGAATGATGCTGTCGGCGATCGCGGTGCAGCAGATCATCAACGGCGTCACCCAGGTCATCCAGGGGGCGTGACACCTCACCGCGACATCACTGCGCCCCCGTACGGATTCCGGCTCCCGACGATCGGGGCGGCGGAGTCCGCGCGGGGGCGCGGTGGCTCGTTCTCGTTATGAGGCCGTGGTCCCGGCCGGGCGGATCCAGATGCGCTGGCCGACCGAGGCGGCCTGCTGCACGATCCGGTTGACGGAGGCAGCGTCCACGACGGTGCTGTCCACGGCCGTGCCGTCGACGTCGTCGAGTCGCAGAATCTCGAAGCGCATGGGCTTCTCCCTTCGTCCTGAGTTGATCCTCCTGCTGGAGAACTGTGTTCCGTACGAGTGCCAACGGTATGTAGGGGGCAAACATTCCCTACGCTAAAGAAAATTTTCGGCCGTCTAAGTAATCCCAGATGGGTGGTGGCGAGCACCCGCCCGGCGGCGGACAATGAGCCCCGTATGAACCATGACGCGGACACCCCCGCTCCCAGCCTCGGCCTCACCGAACTCGGCGCACGCCTGGAGCGCACCAATGAGCTCCTGCAGCGCATGCTGGCCGAGGTCGCCAAGACGCCCTCGACACACGCCATCTTCGTCGACGCCGGTTACGTCCATGCTGCGGCCGGGTTGCTTGTGGCGGGCACCGAGGACCGGCGCTCCTTCGACCTGGACGCGGAAGGGCTCATCGAGGCCTTCATCGACAAGGCCCGCACCATCTTCGCGGACAGCCGGCTGCTGCGCGTCTATTGGTACGACGGTGCCCGGCGCCGCATCCACACCCCCGAACAGCAGGCGATCGCCGAACTCCCCGACGTCAAGGTCCGGCTCGGCAACCTCAACGCCAACAACCAGCAGAAGGGCGTCGACTCGCTGATCCGGACGGACCTGGAGTCGCTGGCCCGCCACCGCGCCATCAGCGACGCGGCGCTGGTCGGCGGCGACGAGGACCTGGTCTCGGCGGTCGAGGCCGCCCAGGGCTACGGGGCGCGCGTCCACCTCTGGGGCATCGAGGCGGCGGACGGCCGCAACCAGGCCGAACCGCTGCTCTGGGAGGTCGACAGCACCCGCACCTTCGACCTCGACTTCTGCCGCCCCTACATAACCCGGCGGCCCGTGACGACGTACGAGAGCGAGGGCGAGCCGCCGCCGTCACGCGACGAGGTGCGGTTCGTGGGCGCCCGGATAGCGGAGACGTGGCTGGCCGAGCGGGGCCAGGCAGCGATGGCCGAGCTGCTGCCCGGCCACCCGTACCTGCCCGGACCCGTGGACCAGGACCTGCTCATCGAGGCGGAGCGGGTGCTGAGCCGGTCCCTGCGCGGGCACGCCGTGCTGCGGCGGTCGCTGCGGGACGGCTTCTGGCAGCACCTTCAGTCGCGGTTCTGACGGTCCCAGAACCGGGACACGGCAGTCGCGGTCTCCACCGGCCGGTCCGTGTTCGGTGAGTGCTCGGCGCCCTCGACGCGCGTGCGGTGGGCGCCCAGCCGGTCCGCCATCGCGTCGAGGAGCGGCACCGGCCAGGTGTCGTCCCGCACGCCCGAGATGACGTGCACGGGCAGCGGCGGGCGCAGCGCGGCGAGCTCGTCCACCCGGTCGGGTTCCATGGTCAGTTGGCGGCCGGTGGCCAGCAACTGCGCCGGATTGTGCAGCAGCCAGCGGCGGCGGAGGTCCTCGCGGCGGCTGCCGGCCTCGTCGGCGTCCTCGGGCGGGTCCAGGGCGCGCATGGCGTCCCACACCTGACCCATGGTCATCACCGCGAGCGCGTCGCTCAGCAGCTTGATCTTCTCCTGCTGGGCCGGGGCGACCTCGGCGGGCCCGGACGACATCAGCGTGAGCGTCGCGAAGGGCCGCGCGTCGAGCAGTACGGCGGCGCGGGCGATCTGGCCGCCGAGGGAATGGCCGAGGAGGTGGACCGGGCCGGAGTCGAGCGCCTCCGCCTGGGCCAGCGCGTCGCGCGCCAACTCCTCCTGGGCGTACGCCTGTTGATCGGCGGGGCCGGGCGTCTCGTACTGCCCGCGGCCGTCGACGGCGACGGCACGGTAGCCGGCGTCGGCGAGCGGTTCCAGCATGGCGATGAAGTCCTCCTTGGACCCGGTGTACCCGGGCAGCAGGAGGGCCGTTCCCTTCGGCTCCGTACCGTCGGCGGGCGCCGCGTCCAGCACGGCGAAGTCACCGCGCGACGTGCGGAGAGCGTGGGCACGGGCGCAGGGGGGCGGGGTGAACGTGGGCGGGCGGCTCATGGAACGAGGCTAGCGGGGCGTGCGCCCCGGGCGCCGACACGGCGACGGCCCCGCCTCCCGGGTGGGGGCGGGGCCGTCGCCGTGTGCCTGATGCGGCGGTGGGCTGCCGGTCGTGGCCGTCAGCCGTCAGCCGTCAGTCGTGGGCCGTCAGCTCTCGGGCTGGGCGGCGGCCACGGCCTTCTTCGTCGCCCGGCGCCGGCGGGGCTTGGCCTCGGCGGCCGGCTCGGTGGCTGCCGGGGCGTCGGTGGTCACCGCGGCGACCGGCTCGGTGGCCTTGCGGGTGCGCCGGCGGGGCTTGGTCTCGGCGGCCGGTTCGGTGGCTGCCGGGGCGTCGGTGGTTTCCGGGGCGGTGGCGGCCTTGCGGGTGCGGCGGGGCTTGGCCTCGGCGACCGGTTCGGTGGCTGCCGGGGCGTCGGTGGTCACCTCGGCGGCCGGCTCGGTGGCCTTGCGGGTGCGGCGGGGCTTGGTCTCGGCGACCGGTTCGGTGGCTGCCGGGGTGTCGGTGGTCACCTCGGCGGCCGGCTCGGTGGCCTTGCGGGTGCGGCGGCGGGGCTTGGTGGGCTCCTCCGCGACCTCCGCCACGGCCTCGACCGGCGCGGTGGCCGCGGCTTCCGCCGCCGGGGCGCCCGCGCGGGTGCGGGTACGGCGCCGGCGGGGGGTGCGGGGCGCCGGGGTCTCCTCGGCCGCGGGGGCCTCGGGAGCCGTGGTGGTCGCCGCCTCGGCGGTCACCGGGGCGTCGGCCGCCAACGGGGCGCCGCCCCGCGTGCGACGGCGCTGACGCGGCGTACGCGTACGCTCCGGGCGCTCCTCCGTACGCTCCGTACGCTCCGTACGGTCCGAACGCTCCGAGCGCCGTCCGCGCGAACCGCGGCCGCCGGTCTCGCCGAGGTCCTCGACCTCTTCGGCGTCCAGGCCGGCACGGGTCCGCTCGGCACGCGGCAGGACGCCCTTCGTACCCTCCGGGATGTCCATCTCCGCGTACAGGTGCGGGGACGTCGAGTACGTCTCGACCGGGTCGTGGAAGTTCAGGCCCAGCGCCTTGTTGATCAGCTGCCAGCGCGGGATGTCGTCCCAGTCCACCAGCGTGACGGCGATGCCCTTCTTGCCCGCGCGGCCCGTGCGGCCCACGCGGTGGAGGAAGGTCTTCTCGTCCTCGGGGGACTGGTAGTTGATCACGTGCGTGACGCCCTCGACGTCGATGCCGCGGGCCGCGACGTCGGTGCAGACCAGGACGTCGACCTTGCCGTTGCGGAAGGCGCGCAGCGCCTGCTCGCGGGCGCCCTGGCCGAGGTCGCCGTGGACCGCGCCGGAGGCGAAGCCGCGCCGTTCGAGCTGCTCGGCGATGTCGGCCGCCGTGCGCTTGGTACGGCAGAAGATCATCGCGAGCCCGCGGCCGTTGGCCTGCAGGATGCGCGAGACCATCTCGGGCTTGTCCATGGAGTGCGCGCGGTACACGTACTGCGCGATGTTCGCGACCGTCGCGCCCTCGTCGTCCGGCGCGGTGGCGCGGATGTGGGTGGGCTGCGACATGTAGCGGCGGGCCAGGCCGATGACCGCGCCCGGCATGGTCGCCGAGAACAGCATGGTCTGGCGCTTCGCCGGAAGCATGTTGATGATCTTCTCGACGTCGGGCAGGAAGCCCAGGTCGAGCATTTCGTCGGCCTCGTCGAGGACGAGGGCCTTGACCTTGGACAGGTCCAGCTTGCGCTGCCCGGCGAGGTCGAGAAGACGGCCCGGGGTGCCGACGATCACGTCGACACCCTTCTTCAGGGCCTCGACCTGCGGCTCGTACGCCCGGCCGCCGTAGATCGCGAGAACGCGGACGTTACGGACCTTGCCGGCGGTGAGCAGGTCATTGGTGACCTGGGTGCACAGCTCGCGGGTGGGGACGACCACCAGCGCCTGCGGGGCGTCGGTCAGCTGCTCGGGCTTCGCCCGGCCCGCCTCGACGTCCGCGGGGACGGTGACGCGCTCCAGCAGCGGCAGGCCGAAACCGAGAGTCTTGCCGGTGCCGGTCTTGGCCTGGCCGATGACGTCGGTGCCGGAGAGTGCGACCGGAAGGGTCATCTCCTGGATGGGGAAGGGGGACGTGATGCCGACGGCTTCGAGCGCCTCGGCCGTCTCGGGAAGGATCCCGAGCTCTCGGAAAGTCGTAGTCAGGGTGCTGCCTCTTCTGTGAGACGCGGCATGAGGCGAACGCTTGGGGGTCTTACCGTGCCGGTGACTGTCCGGCCGCAGACCGCGAGATCGCAGCCGAGTGGCACGGGACCACTGCCGTCGCTCTAGCGTCATACCGCTGAGGGGCCCCTCATGTGCGGCGCGGTGCGCGCACGGAGGGCTGTCGGGTCGGAGCCGATCGGGCCACCGACCGGGCATCCTCATTCATGAGATGGCCCACCGAGTACGTACGAACATGACTGCATACTCAGCAGGCGCAATATCACTGTACCCCGGATCCGCGCAGGTGTGTTGGGTCAATTCATAAGGAGGGGGAGGTCACACTGCAGGCCGCAGTGGATGACCAGGGCCTTCCGTGCCGCGGCGGGCGGGCTATTGTGCGCTTTATGGAGACGCCTGACAACGCCGCCGCTTCCGCTGCTTCCGCTGCTTCCGCCGACGAACCGACCGGGATCGCCGCCCTGGATTGGGCCGGTGCCTCCGCCGAGCCCCAGTACCGCGCCGCGGTCGTGGACCTGCTCGGCGCGCTCGCGTACGGAGAGCTTGCGGCCTTCGAGCGGCTGGCCGAGGACGCGAAGCTCGCGCCGACGCTCGCCGACAAGGCGGAGCTGGCGAAGATGGCGTCGGCCGAGTTCCACCACTTCGAGCGGCTGCGGGACCGGCTGACGGCGATCGACGCGGAGCCGACGGCCGCGATGGAGCCGTTCGCGAAGGCGCTGGACGACTTCCACCGCCAGACCGCGCCGTCCGACTGGCTGGAGGGCCTGGTCAAGGCGTACGTCGGCGACTCGATCGCCAGCGACTTCTACCGCGAGGTCGCCGTCCGGCTGGACTCCGACACGCGCGCGCTGGTGCTGGCGGTGCTGGACGACACCGGGCACGGCAACTTCGCCGTCGAGAAGGTGCGCGCCGCGATCGAGGCCGATCCGCGGGTGGGCGGCCGTCTCGCCCTGTGGGCCCGCCGCCTGATGGGCGAGGCCCTGTCCCAGGCCCAGCGGGTGGTGGCGGAGCGCGACGCGCTGTCCACGATGCTCGTCGGCGGCGTCGCGGACGGCTTCGACCTGGCGGCGGTCGGCGAGATGTTCTCGCGCATCACCAAGGCCCACACCAAGCGCATGGCCGCGCTGGGTCTGGCTGCCTGACGGGGCGGCCGCCCATCCGCTGACACGGGCCCGTCCCGCTGCCCGCGCCGGTCGCCGTACCGGCGGGGGCGGCCCTTTCGGGGCCGGCGCGGAGCCGTGCCGGGGGCGGGCCTGAGGTTTCTGGGCGCCTGCCGCGCCGCGCGCTGGTGGTCATTCTCGGCGCGAAGCTGCCGCGCCCAGGGGCGTGGGGCGTCAGCCCCGACGTACAACCAGCCTCGCCCCGCCAAGGGGCCCGGGGGCGGAGCCCAAGGGGTACCGGGGCGCGCGGCCCCGGTCAGGTGGCCGCTGAGCGGCGCAGGCGGCGGGCCGGGCGCAGCAGCAGGGAGAGGACGACCGCGGCGACCGCGACCGCGCCGAGCACGGTGCCCAGCGCGTGGCCCGGGCCGAGCGCCGCGTGAGTGATCAGGGCGCCGAACAACGCGCCGAGCACCCCCGCGCCGAGGACCACGCGGCGTGACGGGAGCCGGTCGGCCAGGCGGTGGGCGGCCGCCCAGGACAGTGCGAATCCGAGCACGACGGAGCCGAAAGCTTCCCAGAACACGCGGATCACCTCGCGGACGGCGGGGCGGGCAAAACGGTCACAGGCCGTACTACCCGATGCGCGTGAAACGCAATCCTCGTCGTGGGGCACGTGAAAGGCCCGGCGGGAGCAACCCCGCCGGGCCTTCGCGTCGTACTGCCGTACTGCTCAGAGCGCCCCGAAGCCCACCCGCGGCTTCGCCGGCTCGCCGATCTCCACGTAGGCGATCCGGTCCGTCGGCACCAGGACCTTGCGGCCCTTGTCGTCCGTCAGGCTGAGCAGCTGCGTCTTTCCGGCCAGCGCGTCGGTGACCGCGCGCTCCACCTCCTCGGCGGACTGCCCGCTCTCCAGAGCGATCTCCCGGGGCGCGTGCTGCACGCCGATCTTGACCTCCACGGCTATGTCCCTCCGAACGGTCAGCGTTGCGCGGTCAGCCGCGCCGTACGCTGCACACATTAGCCCGGAGAGACGACACCGATCATCAGTGGGATTCCGAGCCGTGCAGCGGGAAGCCGGCGATGCCCCGCCACGCCAGCGACGTCAGCAGCTGGACCGCCTTCTCGCGCGGGATCGCCGACTCGCTGGACAGCCAGTACCGCGCGACCACCTGGGAGACGCCGCCCAGGCCCACGGCCAGCAGCATCGACTCGTCCTTGGACAGCCCCGTGTCCTCGGCGATGACCTCCGAGATCGCCTCCGCGCACTGCAGCGAGACCCGCTCGACGCGCTCGCGCACCGCCGGTTCGTTCGTCAGATCCGACTCGAAGACGAGGCGGAAGGCACCGCCCTCGTCCTCCACGTACGCGAAGTAGGCGTCCATGGTGGCCGCCACGCGCAGCTTGTTCTCCGTGGTGGAGGCGAGCGCCGTGCGCACGGCCTGGAGCAGCGACTCGCAGTGCTGGTCCAGCAGGGCCAGGTACAGCTCCAGCTTCCCGGGGAAGTGCTGGTACAGCACCGGCTTGCTGACGCCGGCGCGCTCCGCGATGTCGTCCATCGCGGCCGCGTGGTATCCCTGTGCGACAAACACTTCCTGGGCGGCGCCCAGGAGCTGGTTGCGTCGGGCTCGGCGCGGCAGGCGCGTGCCCCTCGGGCGCGCCGCCTCTGTCTGCTCGATGGCTGTCACGCCGCCTCCCAAAATCGATCCTTGCGCGCTGTGCGCCGCGCCCGCCATCGTACTTTTGGGTAACCCGGCTGTGCGCGCTGCGAGCGCAGAATTTCACGTACCGGACGCGTGGGGTAGCCGGAGATTCAACATTAAACCGACCAAATCAGCGGTAGTCGTCCTCGTCCATGGTGACCACGCGGGTCTGTTCAGCCGCGTCGGCCTCGTTCACCACGCCCGGATCGATCCGGGTGAGCGGGTCGTCGGTGCGCTGCTGCAGCTCGGTGTGCTGCTCGGCGGCGTCGGCCTCGGGCGTCTCCTCGTCCAGCGTCACGGTCGACTCGGTGGTGTCGGCTTCGAAGGTTTCCGGTTCGTTCGGGTCGACGGTCATGGGCTCCCTTTCACATGGGCGGGCGGGGGCCTGGGCGAAATGCCCTCACGTATGAGCCTATGAGGTACCCCTTCTACGCGCTATGCGATCTGTGACGGCGAACACATCGGTGCCTGCGTGATCGTCTCGTAACATTGCCGCATGTCTTCGACCGAGCTGCCGGAATCCGTCGCCGCCACCGCGGCGGGCCCGCGGGTGAGCGCCGTACGGGTCGCGGAGGGCGAGCGGCTGCGCTCCGTGACGCTGCCCGGACTGACGCTGAACGTGCGCCACCGGCCGTCGGACCGCACGGGGCTGCCGCCCGCTCTGTACGTGCACGGGCTCGGCGGCTCCTCGCAGAACTGGTCGGCCCTGATGCCGCTGCTCGAGGACGTCGTGGACGGCGAGGCGGTCGACCTTCCCGGCTTCGGTGACTCCCCGCCGCCGGACGACGGCGACTACTCCGTCACGGCGCACGCGCGCGCGGTGATCCGGCTGCTGGACTCCGCCGGGCGCGGAGCCGTCCACCTGGTCGGCAACTCGCTGGGCGGCGCCGTCGCCACCCGCGTCGCGGCCGTCCGCCCCGACCTGGTCCGTACGCTGACGCTGATCTCGCCCGCGCTGCCGGAGCTGCGGGCGCAGCGCGGAGCCTGGCCCACGGCGCTGCTCGCGCTGCCCGGCGTCGCCTCCCTCTTCACCCGGCTCACCCGGGACTGGACGGCGGAGCAGCGGGTGCGCGGCGTGCTCGGGCTCTGTTACGGCGACCCCGGGCGGGTCAGCGACGAGGGCTTCCGCAACGCCGTGGAGGAGATGGAGCGGCGCCTGGCGCTGCCGTACTTCTGGGACGCGATGGCCCGCTCGGCGCGCGGCATCGTGGACGCGTACACGCTGGGCGGTCAGCACGGGCTGTGGCGGCAGGCGGAGCGCGTGCTCGCGCCGACGCTGCTGGTGTACGGGGGGCGCGACCAGCTGGTCTCGTTCCGCATGGCGCGCCGGGCGTCGGCCGCCTTCCGCGACTCGCGGCTGCTGGCGCTTCCGGACGCCGGGCACGTGGCGATGATGGAGTACCCGGAGACGGTCGCGCAGGCCGTACGGGAACTGATCGACGGCAGCGACGACAGCGACGGGAGCTGATCCGGGGCGTGGGACGACATAGTCGTAAAGGCCCCGCACCTCAGGGCTCCGAGCAGGCCACGGGCGCGGTGCGAGAGGGGGCGCGTTCGGGTACCGGGCGCCGGCGCAAAGCCTCCGCGGCACCTCCCGAACCGCACCACCAGCACCAGGGCCAGGGCCAGCAGTATGTGCGGGGCGGCCACCCCGAGCACCACGAACCGGGCGGTGGCTGGGGCGAGCCCGGCCGGTACGGCGACTGGCGTGGCGCACCGACCCGGCCGGCCCCCTCCGCGGCCCCGTCCACGGTCCCGGCGACCGGAGTGGGCGCCGGCGCGCGGATACCGGGACCCCGGCGCGACTTCGTCGAGGCCTTCGACGGCGCCCCGCCCGGGACGGCGCCCGAGGAGCCCCGCCTCCAGGAGGACGACCCGAAGAGGGGCGGGGGCGGCCGGAGCGGCGGCGGCAGGGGCCGTACGTTCACCGGCATCGCGGCCGCCGCCGTCACCACCGTCCTCGCCGTCGTCGTGGCCGGTCAGGTCACCGGCGTCGGGCCGGGCGGTTCCGACTCCCGCTCGGCGGGCGAGAGCGCCGGCCGCGCGGCCGACGCGGGCACCGGGGCACGGTCGGACCGTTCCGACGAGCGCCCCGCCCCGCCCGAGGCCGCACGGCGCGCCGCCCCGCCGACGTACGCGCAGCTGATGGCCAAGCGGTTCCCGCTGGACCCGCGGATGAAGGGGTCCGGCGAGTTCGAGGTCGTGCCGGGCACCGACAAGGCACCGGGCAAGGGCCGCAAGGTGCGCTACCGGATCGACGTCGAGAAGGGGCTCGGGCTCGACCCCGCGCTGTTCGCGCGGGCGGTCCAGCAGACCCTGAACGACGACCGCAGCTGGGCGCACGGCGGCGCCATGACGTTCGAGCGGGTCTCCAGCGGTGAGGCGGAGTTCGTGATCACGCTGGCGAGTCCGGGCACCACCGGGGTCTGGTGCGCCAAGTCCGGGCTGGACACGACCGTCGACAACGTCTCGTGCGACTCCGCCGCCACCGAGCGCGTGATGATCAACGCGTACCGGTGGGCACAGGGCTCGGAGACGTACGGGGCCGACGCGATGCTCCCGTACCGGCAGATGCTGATCAACCACGAGGTCGGGCACCGGCTGGGGTACAACCATGTGAACTGCCGTACGCCGGGCGCACTGGCGCCCGTGATGCAGCAGCAGACCAAGTCGCTGGAGGTCGAGGGCATCAAGTGCCGCCCCAACCCGTGGGTCTTCCCCGGCGGTTGACCGGTCGGTCGATCGGGCGAATTCGCCTGTAGCGCGTCGAAACGCGACGGGTGCAGGAAAGTTACGAGCATTCACCCCTTCCGGTGGCGCAACGGACAACCGTCCATCACGCCACCGGCATATCCGCTTACGTTCTTCCCGCTGTGAGTCGCCGGACCAACGGTGGCCGCACACAAGGGAGATCGGGGGTGTACTCGTGCGGATCGGACTGCTCACCGAGGGTGGATACCCGTATGCGTCGGGTGAGTCCAGGCTCTGGTGCGACCGGCTCGTGCGCGGGCTCGCGCAGCACGAATTCGACGTCTACGCGCTCAGCCGCAGCGCGCGGCAGGAGGACGGCGGCTGGGTCCCGCTCCCGCCCCAGGTGCAGCGCGTGCGTACGGCTCCGCTGTGGGGCCCCGATGGCGTTCCGCGGCACGGCCGCGCCTATGGCAGGCGTGAGCGCCGGCGCTTCGTCACCTGCTTCAAGGAGCTCGCCGCCGCCCTGTGCGGACCGGGGGAGAGCGGGACCGGCTTCGCGGAAGGGCTGTACGGGCTGGCCGAACTCGGCCGGGAGTACGGGGGCCTCCCCGCCGCCCTCCGCTCGGAAGCCGCCGTTCGCGCCCTGGAATCCGCCTGCCGCGCGGGTGGTGCGCGCCGGGGCGTGCACGGCGCCACCGTCCCCGACCACCTCGCCTTCGCCGACCGGCTGGAGCGCGCCCTGCGCCCCCTCTCCCTCGACTGGTACGGCGAGGACGGCGGCCTGGGTGCGGTCGATCTCTGCCACGCGGCGTCCGGCGGCACGGCGGCCCTGCCCGGACTGCTGGCCAAACGCTTCTTCGGCGTTCCGCTGCTGGTCACGGAGTACGGCGTACAGCTGCGCGCGCACTACCTCGCGGCCGCCGACGCGCCGCTGAGCGCTCCCGTGCGCGCCTTGCTCGCCGCCTTCCACGGGTGCCTGGCCGCCGAGGTGTACCGGCAGGCCGCCCTCATCACGCCCGGCAACACCCACGCGCGCCGCTGGCAGGAGAGGTGCGGTGCCGAGCGTGCCAAGCTGCGCACGGTCTACCCGGGCATGGAGGCCGAGCGGTTCGCGGCGGTGGGCGAGGGAGCCGACAGCGGCGATCCGCGCACGCTGGTGTGGGTCGGCCGGATCGAGCCCGCCAAGGACCTCGTCGGGCTGCTGCACGCCTTCGCGGAGGTACGGAGTCAGGAGCCGGAAGCGCGGCTCAGGGTCGTTTCCTCGGCGCCCGCCCGCGCCGTCGAATCGGCCACCTACCGCGCGCACTGCGAGGCCCTGGCAGCCCAGCTTTTCCCCGACGAGGCCGCCGACGCGCATGCCGTCGGCGACAATCCCGTGTCCTTCGAGGACCTCGGCGGCCCGTACGCTCCCGACCTCACCGACGCGTACGCCGCGGCCGGCGTGGTCGTCCTCTCCAGCGTGGTCGAGGGTTTCCCGGTCGGGCTGGTCGAGGCCATGCTGTGCGGGCGCGCCACCGTCTCGACGGACGTCGGCGCGGTCGTCGAGGTCATCGGTGGTACGGGACTGGTCGTGCCCCCGCGCAATCCGCGGGCGCTCGCCGACGCGTGCCTGGCGCTGTTGCGCGACCCGGCGCGCCGCGAACGGCTGGGCGCCGCCGCACGCGCCCGCGCACTCGAACTGTTCACGGTGGAGCAGAACCTCGCGGCATTTCGCGGCATTTACCTGGAGCTCATCTCCCACGCGCCCGTGCGCCGCGACGCCGAGACCGTCGGCGCGGACGGCGAGCCCCTGCCGTTCGCGCACCCGGCCGAGGCGTACGTGCCGGGGCACTGGACGGGACGCGGACCGGGTGGCGCGACGACCCCGGCCTGGGCGGACCCGGTGGGCGCGTACGCGGCCACGGGCGCGGGGAGGGTGGACGGCCATGTCTGACGGAGGCACACGCACGGGGCCTGCCGCTCGCCCCACCTGGGACAGCCGGGCGGAAGCGGTCCTCTCGGAGCCCGCGCTCGGGGCCGCTCACGACGAACCGTCCGGCCACCACGGCCCGGTGCGGGCGGCGTCCGGCGCCGGGGCACCCACCCCCGGCGCCCCAGTCACCCCGCCGACGGGCGCACCTCACACGGGCGGACGCCGTACGGCGGCTGGACCGGGCGGGATGGCCCGACCCGGCGGGGTGGTCGAGCCCGTGGCGGGCGCGGCGGGGCGCGGTACGGCGGGCGTTGTCGGCGTGGCGGCTGGACCCGGCGGGGTGGGCGGCCCAGCGGGCGGGCGCGGTGCGGGGGGCGGTCGGCGTGCGGGTGCCGCCGCTGTCCGCGTGGGTGAGGGACAGCGCGCCGGGGTGGTCCGGCGAGGGCCGGCCGATCCGGTGAAGGCGTTGCTGCACCGGCACCGGGAGTTGTGCGAGCGGGCGGTCGACCCGCTGGAGATCGCCGCCGGGCTGGAGGCCCACGGGGTGACCGACCGCACGGCTGCCCGGTTCCGGCACCGGGACGTGTTCTCGCTCGCCGAGGAGCTGTACGCGCGCGTGCCGCGCCGTGACGACAGCGCCTGGACACGGCCCGCCTCCGTACCCGGCACGGCAGCCGCGGCAGCCGCGCTCACCGGCTGGGTCGTTCTGCTGCCCGGCGCCCTGGGCGCGCTCACCGTCGCGGGCCTCGCCGCCACCGGCGGGCCGCTGAGGGCGGCCGTCGGCGTGGCCGGCGCCGTGGGGCTCGCCGTGGCGCTCACCGCATGCCTCCGCCGCGGGCCGCTGCGCGCCGCCGGGCGCTCGGCACCGGGCACGCGCGCGTGGACCGGGTTTCTGCTCGCGTACGCCGTGTTCGGCGACGGCCTGCTGGACCAGCTCCTCATCGGCGGCCCCGACGGGACCTGGCCCGCGGCCACCGCGCCGCTGCTCGCCCTCGCCGTCGCGGTCGCCCCCGCGGCCTGGTGCGCGCACCTGTTCGCCGTACGGGCACGGCGCGGACTCGCCGGCAGCCGCGGCCTGAAGGACTTCGCCGCCGGAACCCGCCCCCTGCTCCTCGCGGTCGTCGGGCTCTACACCGCCGCCCTGACCGGTCTGCTCGCGCTCGTGGGCACCGTTCTCGACAAGGGCTCCGTCAGCGGCGGTGCCCTGGCCCTCGGCACCCTCCTCTTCCTCGCCCGGCTGCTCACCGTCCACGGCTTCGCCGGAGCCGCCGCCACCGGGCTCCTCGCCGCCTCCGCCACCGAGGCGCTCGCCCTCGCGTCCGTCCTCGCCGCCCGCCTCCCCGGCTGCGACGGGCTCGCCCGCCCCGTCCAGGCGGCCGTCGACAGCTGGGGTGCCGCAGCCGTGCCCACGCTCGCGTGCGGCGCTGCCGCCCTCGCCCTGCTGGCGCACGCCACCGCCGTACTCGCCCGGGCCTCCGCCCATGCCGACGCCACCGTCACCTGACCCGGCGGCTCCGGACCCGGCCCGTACCCGCGTACACCTCTTCACCCCCTTCATCAGCACATCCACAAGGAGACAACGGACATGACCCCCCAAACCCCCGCAACAGCCGGTCGGCGCGAAGGGGGCGCGCGATGAGGGTGCTGCTGCTCGGTGCCAATGGATTCATCGGCCGCTTCGTCGCCGACCGGCTCCTCGCCGACCCGGCCGTCCACCTGACCGCCCTCGGGCGCGGCGACGACGCCGACGTACGCTTCGACCTCGCGGGCGGCAGCCCCGGTGCGCTGACCCGGTTCCTGGACGCGGTCCACCCCGGTGTCGTCATCAACTGCGCCGGGACCACCCGCGGCGGCGCCCGCGAGCTGACCCGGCACAACACCGTCGCCGTCGCCACCGTCTGCGAGGCGCTGCGCCGCAGCGGCTGCGGGGCGCGTCTGGTCCAGCTCGGCTGCGCCTCCGAGTACGGGCCCTCGCAGCCCGGCTCGTCCACCGCGGAGGACGCGGTGCCGCGCCCCGGCGGCCCGTACGGCGTGTCCAAGCTGGCCGCCACCGAGCTGGTCCTCGGCGCCGGCCTGGACGCGGTCGTCCTGCGGGTGTTCTCGCCGGTCGGCCCCGGCACCCCGGCCGGGTCGCCGCTCGGCCGGCTCGCGGAGGCCATGCGGCGCGCCATGCAGTCCGGTGACGGCGAGCTGAAGCTCGGCGGCCTCGGCGTGCAGCGCGACTTCGTCGACGTACGCGACGTGGCGCGCGCCGTGCACGCCGCCTCGCTCTCGGCCGCGCAGGGCATCGTCAACATCGGCACGGGCCGTGCCGTACGGCTCCGCGACGCGGCCGCCGTCCTCGCCAGGGTCGCCGGGTACGGGGGCGCCCTGCACGAGCTGGACGCGCCGAGCAGGCCGTCGCTGTCGGCGATGGGATCCCTGGCGTCCATCGGCGCCCAGCGTGGCGAGAGCCTCCCCGACCAGCCGGCCGCCGGGGCCCATCCGTACCCCGACGGGTGCGGCAGCTGGCAGCAGGCGGACGTGCGTACCGCGCGCGACCGGCTCGGCTGGCGGCCCCGCATCAACCTGGAGGAATCCCTGGCCGACATCTGGATGGAGGCCGCATGCCGCATCTGACCCGTACGGACACGGGGCTCTCCGCGACCGGCGCCGAACGGCTCGGCTTCGGCGTCCCCGGCTACGCCCACCCCTTGCTCGCCCCTGTCGAGTGGGCCGAGCTGACCCGCCCCGGTACGCCCCTGCACTGGGCCGTCCTCAATGTCGCGGACGGCCCGGGGGCCCGGCCCGATCCGCACTGCCTGGAGGCGGCCGGAAAGCTGCGCAACGCGGGCGTCCGGGTGCTGGGCCATCTCGACCTCCGGCACGGCTCCCGCCCGTTCGGCGAGATCGTCTCCGACGCGCACCGCTTCCTGGACTGGTACCAGGTCGACGGCTACCTGCTGGACCGCTGTCCCACGGACCGGGCCGACCTGGCCGCCGTACGGCGTACGACGGCCACGCTGGAGGTGATCCTGGAGCACGCCGACGGAGGGCACCTGGTGCTGGGCCACGGCTCGCACCCGTACCCCGGCTACGCGGAGATCGCCGACCAGCTGGTCACCTTCTGCGGGCCCTGGGCGGAATACCGCTGGTCACAGGTGGCGGAATGGACCGCGGACCATCCACCCGAGCGGTTTGTGCACCTCGTCCACGGGGTGCCGCGCACTCATCTCGAAGAGGCGGTGCGCATCGCCCGCTGGCAGGGCGCCGGGACGATCTTCTTCACCGACCGGAGCGCCGACCGCACCGGACAAAATGATCCATTCGCGGCTCTGCCCGGCTACTGGGACGAAATCGTCTCGCAGATCGGACCAGGTGTCTCGGAATGAGGAGGGCCGTGGCAGTGTTACGGAAGAACAACCGTACTGACTACCGACCAACGGAGTCCCCGTGTCGCTGCCACCCCTGGTCGAGCCGGCTGCCGAGCTCACCGTAGACGAGGTCCGCAGGTACTCCCGCCACCTGATCATCCCGGATGTCGGGATGGACGGGCAGAAGCGGCTGAAGAACGCCCGTGTGCTCTGTGTGGGCGCCGGTGGCCTCGGCTCGCCCGCCCTGATGTACCTGGCCGCGGCCGGCGTGGGCACGCTCGGCATCGTGGAGTTCGACGAGGTCGACGAGTCGAACCTGCAGCGCCAGATCATCCACAGCCAGTCCGACATCGGCCGCTCCAAGGCCGAGTCCGCACGCGACAGCGTGCTCGGCATCAACCCGTACGTGAACGTGATCCTTCACGAGGAGCGGCTCGAGGCCGACAACGTGATGGACATCTTCAGCCAGTACGACCTGATCGTCGACGGCACGGACAACTTCGCCACGCGTTACCTGGTCAACGACGCCTGCGTGCTGCTGAACAAGCCGTACGTCTGGGGTTCGATCTACCGCTTCGACGGACAGGCCTCGGTCTTCTGGTCCGAGTACGGCCCCTGCTACCGCTGCCTGTACCCGGAGCCCCCGCCGCCGGGCATGGTGCCCTCCTGCGCCGAGGGTGGCGTGCTGGGCGTGCTGTGCGCGTCCATCGGCTCCATCCAGGTCACCGAGGCGATCAAGGTCCTGACCGGCGTGGGTGACTCGCTGGTCGGCCGCCTGATGATCTACGACGCCCTGGAGATGCAGTACCGCCAGGTCAAGGTCCGCAAGGACCCGAACTGCGCGGTCTGCGGCGAGAACCCGACCGTCACCGAGCTCATCGACTACGAGGCCTTCTGCGGCGTCGTGTCCGAGGAGGCCCAGGAGGCGGCGCTCGGCTCGACGATCACTCCCAAGCAGCTCAAGGAGTGGATCGACGAGGGCGAGAAGATCGACATCATCGACGTCCGCGAGCAGAACGAGTACGAGATCGTCTCGATCCCCGGCGCCCGTCTGATCCCGAAGAACGAGTTCCTGATGGGCAACGCCCTCCAGGACCTCCCGCAGGACAAGAAGATCGTCCTGCATTGCAAGACGGGTGTCCGCAGTGCGGAAGTCCTCGCCGTGCTGAAGTCGGCGGGCTTCTCGGACGCGGTGCACGTCGGCGGTGGCGTCATCGGCTGGGTCAACCAGATCGAGCCGCAGAAGCCGGTCTACTAGGCCACGCTCTGTGCAGGGGGCTGGATCCGGTTCACGGGTCCGGCCCCCTCCGCTTGTTCCGGGACTCAGGAGCAGGTCTTGCCGCTCGCCGGGACCTTTCCCTCCAGCAGGTAGTCGTTCACTGTGTCCCGCACGCATGTGCTGTCGCTGGTGTACGCGCCATGCCCCTCGCCCTTGTAGGTGAGGAGGACACCGACGCCCGCGCCGAGCTCGTCCGCCATCTTCTTGGCGCCCTCGTAGGGCGTCGCGGAGTCGCCCGTGGTGCCCACGACCAGGATCGGCCCCGCGCCCGGAGCGCTCGCCTCCGGTGTGGCGCTCTCGCCCTTCACCGGCCAGTCGGCGCACCAGCCGGCCGTGTCCCAGGCCATGAACTCGGCGAAGACCGGCGATATCTTCCGGAACTCCGGCAGTAGCGCCTTCGCCTCGGCGGCCGTCGGCCGACTGCTGCTGTCGGCGCACGAGATGGCGCGCTGTGCGTGCGACTGCGTGCCGTAGGAGCCGTCCGCGCCCCGGTCGTTGTACATGTCGGCGAGTCGCAGCAGGGCGTCGCCCCGGCCGGCGTCGGCCTCCTTGAGTCCCTCGGTGAGGTAGGGCCACGTCTCTTCCGAGTACAGGGTCATCGCGATGCCGGTGAGCGCGAGGCTCTGTGTGAGCTTGCGGCCGTCGGCGGTGGACAGCGGCTCGCGGTCCAGCCGCTTCAGCAGCGCCGTCACGCGCGCGTTGCCCGCCTTGGTCCCCTCACCGGTGGACGTGAAGTAGTTGTCCAGCGCCCGCTGGAAACCGGTGGCCTGGTTGCGGGCGTGGCCCGCCGCGTCCGCCGTCGGGTCGACGACCGCGTCCAGGACGGTCCGCCCGACGTTGCGCGGGAACAAGTGGGCGTACGTCCCGCCCAGTTGCGTGCCGTAGGAGAAGCCCATGTAGTTGAGCTTCTTGTCGCCGAGCACCTGGCGCATCAGGTCCATGTCCCGTGCCGTGTTGCTGGTGGTGACGTGCCCGATGACCTTGCCGGACCGCTTGGCGCAGCCGGCGCCGAAGTCGGCACCGTCCTTGAGGAAGGCGGCCTCCTCGGCGGGTGTGTCCGGTGTGAGGTCGACCCGGGCCAGGGAGGCGGCCTGCTCCTTGCTGTCGCGGCACACCACCCCGGAGCTGCGGCCCACACCGCGCGGGTCGAACCCGACGAGGTCGTAGCGGGCGCCCAGCTCCTGGAAATGCTCGGCCGCCTGCGGCATGGCGGCCACCCCGGAGGCACCGGGCCCGCCGAAGTTGAACAGCAGGGAGCCGATCCGGCGGCCCTTGTCGCGGGCCTCCTTGCGGATCAGCGCGATGGAGAGGGTCTCGCCGTCCGGCTTCGCGTAGTCGAGCGGTACCTTCACGCTCGTACAGCGCCATTCCGGGCCGGGCTTCTCGCCGCCGTCGGGTGCCTCGCAGCCGCGCCAGTCCGGCTTCTGGCCGGTGAGCGCGGCGGGCAGGGAGGCCGTCGGACCGGCCGGGGACGTATCACCGCTGCCGCCCGTGCTGCCCGTACCGCCCGTGCTGCCCGTACCGCCGGTGCGGCTGCCGGTGTTCGTGCCGCCGCTGCCGGTCTCGCCGCCGCTGTCGCAGCCGGTGACCAGCCCGGCCACCAGTGCCGCCGCGACCGCCAGGCCTCCGGCCCGTACGCGCATGGACATGTGTCCCCCCAAACTCCTGTACTGGACCGACATCCTAGGCGGGGCCACTGACAGAGCTACGGGCACACGGTCCCCGGCTTCGGCACCGTGCCGTCCAGCAGGTAGGCGTCCACCACGCGCTTCACGCACGCGTCGCCGCTGTTGTACGCGCCGTGCCCCTGGCCCCGGTACGTCACCTCCACGCCGACGCCCTTGCCCAGGGCGGCCGCCATCGCCTTGGCCCCCGCGTACGGTGTGGCCGGGTCACCGGTGTTGCCGATGACCACGATGGGCGCCGAGCCAGGGGCGCTGACGTCGGGGTGCTCCCAGGTACCGGGGACCGGCCACTGGGAGCAGCTGATCAGGCCCCAGCTGATGAAGTCACCGAAGACGGGGGACGCCTCGCGGAACTCGGGGAGCTTCGCCTTCGCCTGGGGCACGGAGAACCGCGCCTTGTCGTCGACGCAGTTGATGGCCGCGTTGGCCGCTTGGACGTTGCTGTAGTTGCCGTTCTGGTCGCGGCCGTTCATGGAGTCCGACAGGGCGAGGAGCAGCCCGCCGTCGCCGCCGTCCGCCTCGTCGAGGCCCTGTTCCAGGTAGGGCCAGTACTCCTTGGAGTACAGGGACTGGATGATGCCGTTGGCGGCCTGGGACTGGGTGAGCTTGCGCTCGCCGAGGCCCGTGATGGGCTTCTTGTCGAGCCGGGCGAGCAGATCGGTGATGAAGCGCTCGATCCCCTTGGCGTCGCTGCCCGGCAGCTTGCACGCGTCCCCGCGCTTGACGCAGTCCTCGGCGAAGTTGTTCAGCGCGAGCTGGAAGCCCTTCGCCTGGCCCAGTGCGCCTTGTTCCGCGCTCCCGGTGGGGTCGACGACGGCGTCGAAGACGGCGCGGCCGACGTTCTTCGGGAACAGGTGCGCGTAGACGCCGCCCAGTTCGGTGCCGTACGAGATGCCGAAGTAGTGCAGCTTGGTGTCGCCGAGCACCTGGCGCATCAGGTCCAGGTCCCGGGCGGCGTTGACGGTGCCGACGTGGGCGAGCATGCCGCCGGAGTTCTCCTCGCAGGCGTCGGCGAACTTCTTCAGCCCCTCCTGGTAGGCGTTCTCCTCGGCCGCGTCGTCGGGTGTGGAGTCGAGCGCGAAGAACGCGTCCAGCTCCGGGTCGTCCTGGCACTCCACGCTGTCGCTGCGGCCGGCCCCGCGCGGGTCGAAGCTGACGAGGTCGTAACGGGTGCGCAGGGTTTCGTAGTCAGTGGCGAAGGAGGGCAGGCCGGTGACGCCCGAGACGCCGGGACCGCCGAAGTTGAAGACGAGGGAGCCGATCCGTTTCGCCGGGTCGGACGCCTTGGCCCGGATGAGCGCCAGCTCGATGGTCTCGCCGCCGGGGTCCGCGTAGTCGAGCGGGGCCTGCATGAAGGAGCACTCCCACTTGGTGCCGCCGGGCAGTGGGGACGGGGCGGTGCCGGTGCCCTCCTGGAGGGAGGGGCCGGGGCACGCGTCCCAGGTCAGCTTCTGGGTGGCCAGCTCCTTGGGCCGGTCCGGGTCCCGGCCGCCTTTGTCACCGTTGCCCGAGCAGCCCGCGGCCATCAGTACGGTGGCGGTGGCGGCGGCGAGCACGGCGGCGGACCGGGCGGCGGACCGCGTGGTGTGCGGGACGGCGGACCGGACGACGGGCCGGGCGGCGCGCGCGGCGGCACGCCGTGGAGTGCGGGTGGCGGCGGGCCGGGCGGCGCGGATGGTCATGGACCCATGGTGCGCCCGGCTCCTGCCCGGCGCCCGTGACGAGGTCCATGCGGGTGGTAGGGCCCGGCCCCCGCGGCCCGTCGGCTACAGCGCGCCCTTCCGGGTCAGGAAGTTGAACGAGAACCACCCCGGCAGCACCGGCAGCCACAGCGTCATCAGCCGGTACAGCAGCACAGCCGGCGCCGCCACCTCCGTGGGCAGGCCGCCCACGGCCACCAGGCCGACGGTCAGCGCGCCCTCCACCGCACCGACACCGCCGGGCGTGGGGGCGGCCGACCCGATGGCGTTTCCGGCGAGGAAGACCACGGCGAGGCTGGCGTAGCTCAGCGGCTGCTCACCGTCGGAGAAGGCCCGGATCGACGCGTCCAGGCACAGCACGAACGCGCCCGTCAGCAGCAGCATGCCGCCGATTCCGGTGAGCAGCTTCATCGGCCGCTGCAGCACGTCCAGCATCCGTGGCACCACGCCCGCGAACAGCGACCGCAGCCGGGTCGAGACGAACTTGCGCAGGGCGGGGATCGCCGTGACCACCAGCACCAGTACCGCGACCGTCAGCAGGCCCGCGATCACGGTTCTGGACGGGGTGAAGTCCTGGGTCTTCTCCGTGCCCGTCAGGTAGCCGAAGGCGAGCAGCAGCAGGATGTGCGCCCCCAGCCCGAACAACTGCGAGGCGCCGACGCTGGCCACCGCCAGCCCGGGCCGTACGCCGGAACGCTGGAGGAAGCGGGTGTTGAGCGCCACACCGCCGACCGCCGCCGGGGCGACGATCTTCACGAACGAGCCCGCCACCTGGGCGACCACCGTCCGCCCGAACGGCACCCGCTCCGGCACGAAGCCCAGCAGGCTCATCGCGGCCGCCACATAGCTGAGCGCGGAGAAGAGCAGCGCCATCGCGACCCAGGCCCAGTCCGCCTGGGCGAACGTGGACACCGACAGCGACGCCTTGGCGATCTGCGAGATCAGGAAGTACGCGGCGATGGCGCCCGCGATGAGGCTGATGAGCGTCCGTGGCCTGATGCGCTCCAGCCGCACCGGTTCCACCGGGGCCTGCGGCCGGATGAGGAGGACCTGCTGCCGGATCTGGACCAGCAGGTCCTCCTCGCGGGCCTCGTCCAGGGCTTCGTCCAGGGCGCGCTTCTCGGCCTGCTTCTCGGCGCGTACGGCCTTGCGGTCGGCGCGCTTCTCCTCCTCGCTCTTCTCCGCGTGGCCCTCCAGCCGCGCCTGTTTGGCCGCCGCCGACGCGGCGAGCACCGCCTCCCGCTCCCGCTGCGCACGCTCCCGCGCGAGTCTGCGCAGGGTGGCACGGGTCGACCGGCTCAGGGCGATGGGCTGGAGCAGCGGCAGGCAGTCGGCGACCCTGTCCGGGCCGAGTGCGTCCACGGCGGCGGCCACCGCGCGCTCCGCCCCCACCCGTAGGCCGAGCGTGGTGAGGAGCTGCGCGATGTCCATGCGCAGGACGAGGTCACCGGCGGCGATCTCCCCGCCCCGGAGATCTGTGATGATCACTTTGCCGGAACGATCCACCAGAAGGGCGTCGCCCGTCAGCCTGCGGTGGGCGATACGCCGCGACTGGAGCGCCTTCACCTGCTGCCAGGCACCCCGCACGACCTGGTCGGTGATCTCGTCGTCCGTCAGGGCGTCCAGGGAACGGCCGCCGAGGTGCTCGTACACGAGCATGACGGCGTCCGGGCCGAGCTCGGCGGTCGCGATCAGCTTGGGCGCGTTGGCGCCGGCGGCGATGGCCGCGTACGCCAGCAGCGCCTCCTGCTCCAGGGCCTGGCGCAGGGACTGCAAGGAGCGGCGGGTGGTGATGCCGCGCAGGGTCAGCCTGCGCCAGACCCGGTAGAAGAAGCCCTGGGCCTGCTGTTCGCGGTCGACGACGGTGACGTCGAGCGGCGGGCCCTCCTCCAGCGTGACGAGATAGCGGCGGCCTCGGTCGCCCTGCTCGGAGGAGTCGGTGACGTCCTCGGCGCGCATCGCGGTGACCGGGCGGAAGCCGACGTGGCGCAGCCCGGCGAGGAGCGTCTGGCCGGTGGGCCGGACGTTCGGGGAGCCGACCGCGTACAGCGTGCCGTAGGCGACGGTCCAGCCGATCAGGATGGTCAGGATGATGGAGAACGGCGTGGTGTAGTCGGCGACCAGCATCGCGAAGGCGTCCAGCAGCAGCACCACCCACAGGGACACCCGCCAGCGCGGCCTGCGGGCCATTCCCACGGCCGTCATATAGGCGATGACGGGAGCGAGGTACCCATGGACGGGGTCGGAGAGGCCGCCCCCTGCCTGGGGTTGTGTCAGTGCCTCCTGGATCGTGCTGGGCGCGGCCCTGGCGACCCACAGGTCGGTGGCGAGGGTGACGCCGTGCGCCAGTACGGCGGCGAGGACGCCGTCCGCGATACGCAGTCCGTCCCGCTTGATCAGCCGCTCGATCGCGAAGGCGACCGGGACGAGCAGGACGGCGATGCTGGAGACGAGCCCGGCGACCTTGACGAACACGTCGGGGGCCTGGCCGGTGCCCTTGCTGATGTCCTCTTCCAGGCCGGTGGTGGTGGCGTGGGCGAAGGCGGCGATGGCGATGACGACGCCGATCGCGAGGATGCCGATGAGCAGGCGCAGCAGGTCGGACGGCCGGTGCACGCGGGCGGCGAGAAGCGGCTCGTCACCGGAGACGCGGTCGATGTTCCTCTCCGCGTTCACGCATACCGTCTCCTTCGTCTCATTCTTCTCCATCGTCTCAGGAGGCCCCGAAGTGGTCGCCACCTCGGGAGGCCGCACATCCTGCCCCTTCGCCGCGTCTGTCTCTTGTCGGTCTCGTATCACCGGTCACCGCCCGGAAGATGGTGGCATGACCGGGCGGTACGGGGGGCCATCAGGGTGCATTGCCCCCGCTGTCGGTGGTGTGGTGCAGGATGGACCGGGTGAGTGCTGAGGAGCTTCCGGAGTACGCGGAACGGGTGCTGGAAGTCGCCGAGCTGATCCCGGCCGGCCGGGTGATGACGTACGGGGACGTCGCCGAGTGGCTCGGCGAGGGCGGCCCGCGTCAGGTGGGGCGCGTCATGGCGCTCTACGGCGGCGCGGTGCCGTGGTGGCGGGTGGTGCGGACCGACGGGCAGCTCCTGCCGGGCCACGAGCTGCGTGCCCTGGGTCACTACAGGGAGGAGGGCACCCCGTTGCGCGAGGCCACGCGCCGGGCCGAGGGCCATCTGCCGCGGCTCGACATGCGGCGGGCGCGGTGGGACGGCGGTGACGGTTCGGGAGGCGGTGGAGGCAGCGGTTCCGGCGGCGGCGCCAGTGTGATGGCTCACAGGTGACAGCTTCGGCCATGCGGCGGCGTGGCGGACAGGGTGGGCATCGTGGGCACGACCGTACGGAGTACGCGTAGCGTCGTCCCGCACAGCGTCCTCACCGCACCCACCCAGCATCCTCAGCACCAGCACACCCACCAGGACCGGCGATCCACGTGAGTTCCTCCTCGATTACCACCGGGCGTACGCCGTCTCGCGGGCGGACCCCGGGCGCGTACCGACTGGTGCGTACCCCGCCGGCTCCCGTGGACCCCCCTCTCCTGGACGCATCGCAGCGCGCTGTGGTTGACCATCCCGGCGGGCCGCTTCTGGTCCTCGCCGGACCGGGCACCGGCAAGACGACGACGCTGGTGGAGGCCGTAGCCGCGCGCGTCGCCCAGGGCACCGACCCGGAACGGATCCTGGTCCTCACCTTCAGCCGCAAGGCGGCCGTGGAACTGCGCGACCGGATGGCGGCGCGGATGGGCGGCGTGCGGGCCCCCCAGGCGACGACGTTCCATTCCTTCTGTTACGCGCTGATCCGCGCCCATCAGGACGCGGACCTCTTCTCGGAGCCGCTGCGGCTGCTGTCCGGCCCCGAACAGGACCTCGCCGTGCGCGAGCTGCTGGCGGGTCAGCTGGAGATGGAGCGGGAGGGCCTGGCCCGTATCCACTGGCCCGACGAGCTGCGGGCCTGCCTGACCACGCGTGGCTTCGCCGACGAGGTACGGGCGGTGCTCGCCCGCTCGCGCGAGCTGGGCCTGGGCCCGCGCGCCCTCGCGGACTTCGCGGCGCGCACGGGGCGGCGGGACTGGTCGGCGGCGGCCGAGTTCCTCGCCGAGTACCTGGACGTGCTCGACATGCAGGGCGTGCTCGACTACGCGGAGCTGGTCCACCGGGCGGTGCCGCTGGCCGGTGCGGCGACGCTGCCCGGCTACGACGCCGTGTTCGTCGACGAGTACCAGGACACCGACCCGGCGCAGGTCCGGCTGCTGCGGGCGCTGGCGGGGGGCGGACGGACGCTGTACGCGTTCGGCGACCCGGACCAGTCGATCTACGCGTTCCGGGGCGCGGACGTCAACGGGATCCTGGACTTCCCCGACATGTTCCGCCGGGCGGACGGTACGCCCGCGCCGGTCGCCGTCCTGACCACCTCGCGCCGCTCGGGCGCCGCCCTGCTGGCCGCCACGCGGCTGCTGACCACCCGGATGCCGCTGCCGCGCCTGCCCGCCGACAAGGCCAGGGCGCACCGGGACCTGGCGGCGGTACGGGACGGCGGCCGGGTCGAGACGTACACCTTCCCGACCCCCTCCACGGAGCTCGACAACATCGCCGACATCCTGCGGCGCGCCCACCTGGAGGACGGGGTCCCGTGGAACGACATGGCGGTCCTGGTCCGCGCGGGCGGCCGCACCATCCCCACCCTGCGCCGCGCCCTCACCTCGGCGGGCGTCCCCGTCGAGGTCGACGGCAACGACGTCCCGCTGCGCCACGAACCGGCGGTGGCCCCGCTGCTGACCGCGTTGCGCGCGGCGGCGACCCCGGCGACCCCGGCGGTGCCGGCCACGGCTCCGGCTCCCGAGCCGCAGGGTGCGGCCTCCGCCCCCGGGACAGCCGCCGAGGGCCGCGCCGTCGCCGGTCCCGACGCCGAACCCGCCGAGCACCGTGCCGTCGCCGGTCCCGGCGGCGAAGGTCCGGAGGACGTCCCCCCTACCGGTGCCGATGACCAAGCCCCCGGGGCACTCGCCGCGACGGGGTCCGGTGACGCGGCCTCCGGGGCCCCCGCCTCCACGGGGGCCGATGACGCGGCCGCTTTGGCCGTCGTCGCCACAGGGCCCGGTGACGCAGCCGCCGGGGCCCGCGTCGCCACGGGGTCCGTCGACATGGCCTCCGGTGTCCCCGCCCCTACGGGGTCCGGTGACGCGGCCTCCGGGGCCCCCACCTCCACAGGGGCCGGTGACACAGTCGCCTTGGCCGTCGTCGCCACCGCGGCCGATGACGCAGTCGCCGGGGCACTCGCCGCGACGGGGTCCGGTGACGCGGCCTCCGGGTCCCCGGCCCCCACAGGGGCCGACGACGCGGCCTCCGGGTCCCCGGCCCCCACAGGGGCCGATGACGCGGCGTTTGACGGACTCGCCGTTCCGGGGAGCGGCGACGAGGCGCACGAGGGCGCCGGCGCGCCGGTGGGGCCGGGCGAAGCGCCCGAGGCCGGCGCCTCCGGGGCGGGGGCCGAGTCGTGGCTCGACACCGAGACGGCGATCAGCCTGCTCGCCTCGCCCCTCGGTGGCATGGACGCCGCCGATCTGCGCCGCCTCGGGCGGGCCCTGCGGGATGAGGAGCGGGCCGGGGGCAACAAGGTCCCGCCGCCCTCCGACGTGCTGCTCGCCCGCGCCCTCGCCGAGCCCGAGCGGCTCGTGACGCACGACCCCTCGTACGCCCGTGGCGCCCAGCGGCTCGGCGCGCTGCTCCGGGACGCGCGCGAGCTCCTCGCCGGCGGCGGCACCGCCGAGGAGGCCCTGTGGCTGCTGTGGAACGGCACACCCTGGCCCGCCCGCCTCCAGCGGGCGGCGCTCCGGGGCGGTGCCGCCGGCCGTAACGCCGACCGCGACCTCGATGCCGTGTGCGCCCTGTTCGACACCGCCGCCCGCGCCGAGGAGCGCACCGGCGGCCGCGGCGCCCTGAACTTCCTCGAAGAGCTCGACGCCCAGGACATCGCCGCCGACACCCTCTCCAAGCGGCCCGTGCGCCCCGATGCCGTACGCCTCATGACCGCCCACCGCTCCAAGGGCCTCGAATGGGGCCTGGTCGTCGTGGCCGGCGTACAGGAAGGCCTCTGGCCCGACCTGCGCCGCCGCGGCTCCCTCCTGGAGGCCGACCGCATCGGCCGCGACGGCATCGCCGAGCCGCTCACCCCGGGCGCCCTCCTCGCCGAGGAGCGCCGGCTCTTCTACGTGGCCGCCACCCGCGCCCGCGACCGCCTCGTCGTCACCGCCGTCAAGGCGCCCGCCGACGACGGCGACCAGCCGTCCCGTTTCCTCACCGAGCTCGGCGTCGAGCCGAAGGACATCACCGGCCGCCCCCGCCGCCCCCTCGCCGTGGCCGCGCTCGTCGCCGAACTGCGCGCCACCACCGTCGACCCCGACGCGTCCCCGGCGCTGCGCGACGCGGCCGCCCGGCGCCTGGCCCGGCTCGCCGCGCTCACCGACGACGAGGGGCAGCCGCTCGTCCCCGCGGCCCACCCCTACCGCTGGTGGGGTCTGTACGAGCCGACCCGCTCGACCGTCCCCCTCCGCGACCGCGACCGCCCCGTCGCGCTCTCCGGCAGCGCCCTGGACCAGCTCGCCAACACGTGTGCCCTGCAGTGGTTCCTGGGCCGCGAGGTCAAGGCGGACGCGCCCGCCACCGCCGCCCAGGGCTTCGGCAACGTCGTCCACGTCCTCGCCGACGAGGTGGCCTCCGGCCGCACCCCCGCCGACCTCGCCGTTCTGATGGAGCGCCTCGACTCCGTCTGGGACGCCCTCGCCTTCGACGCCCCCTGGAAGTCGGCCCAGGAGAAGGAGCACGCGCGCGTGGCGCTGGAAAGGTTCCTGCGCTGGCACGTGATGGACCGTGGCGGCCGCACACCCGCCGCCACCGAGCACGACTTCGACGTCACCCTGGAGGCGGGGGAGTACGAGGTACGGATCCGGGGCTCCATGGACCGCGTCGAGGCCGACGAGCACGGCCGGGCCTACGTCGTCGACTTCAAGACCGGCAAGGCGGCCCCCACCAAGGACGAGGTCGCCCACCACCCCCAGCTCGCCGTCTACCAGCTCGCCGTCCGCGAAGGCGCCGTCGACGAGGTCTTCGACGGCCGCCGCCCGGAGCCCGGCGGCGCCGAACTCGTCCAGCTGCGTCAGGCCGCGCCCAAGAAGGAGGGCGGGGAGGCCCTCCCCAAGGTGCAGGCCCAGGAGCCGCTCAGTGGCGAGTGGGTCGGGGACCTGCTCGCCACCGCCGCCGGCCGCGTACTGGACGAACGGTTCACCCCGGCCACCGGCAAGCACTGCGACCACTGCGCGTTCCGCGCCTCGTGCAGCGCCCGCCCCGAGGGCCGCCACATCGTGGAGTGAGCACGGGTGAGGACTGTCAGTGGGGGCGGTTAGCCTCGTTGACCGTGACCACTCGCCTCACCGACCCCGAGCAGCTCAAGGAGCTCCTCGGCATCCCGTTCACCCCGGAGCAGACGGCCTGCATCACCGCGCCGCCCGCCCCGCAGGTCATCGTGGCCGGAGCCGGTTCCGGGAAGACGACGGTGATGGCCGCCCGGGTGGTCTGGCTGGTCGGCACGGGCCAGGTCGCCCCCGAGCAGGTCCTGGGCCTGACGTTCACCAACAAGGCGGCCGGCGAGCTGGCCGAGCGCGTCCGCAAGGCGCTCGTACGCGCCGGGGTGACCGACCCCGACGTCATCGACCCCGACAATCCGCCCGGCGAACCGCGCATCTCCACGTACCACGCCTTCGCCGGGCAGCTCCTGACCGACCACGGCCTGCGCATCGGCCTGGAGCCCACCGCCCGCCTCCTCGCCGACGCCACCCGCTACCAGCTCGCCGCGCGCGTGCTGCGCGAGGCGCCCGGGCCGTACCCCGCCCTGACGAAGTCCTTCCCCACCCTCGTCAGCGACCTGCTCGCCCTCGATGCGGAGCTCGCCGAACACCTCGTACGCCCCACCCATCTCCTCCGTCACGACGCCGAGCTGCTCGCCGCCCTCGAGGACGCCCGCCTCACCAACGCCGACCTGCGCAAGGTCCCCGAGGCGGCCGAGGCCCGCCGCGAGCTCACCGAGCTGGTCATCCGCTACCGCGCGGCCAAGCGCGAGCGCGACCTGCTCGACTTCGGCGACCAGATCGCCCTCTCCGCCGAGCTGGCCCTCACCCGGCCCGAGGTGGGGGCGATCCTGCGCGACGAGTTCCGGGTCGTGCTCCTGGACGAGTACCAGGACACGTCCGTCGCGCAGCGGCTGCTGCTGTCCGGGCTCTTCGGCGGGGGAACCGGACACCCGGTCACCGCCGTGGGTGACCCCTGCCAGGCGATCTACGGCTGGCGCGGCGCGTCCGTCGCCAACCTGGACGACTTCCCCGAGCACTTCCCGTACGCGGACGGCACCCCCGCCACCCGCTTCTCCCTCAGCGAGAACCGCCGCAGTGGCGGCCGCCTCCTGGACCTCGCCAATGGGCTGGCCGAGCCCCTGCGCGCGATGCACGCGGGCGTGGAGGCGCTGCGCCCGGCGCCGGGCGCGGAACGCGACGGCACGGTCCGGATCGCCCTCCTGCCCACCCAGGCGGAGGAGATCGCCTGGCTGGCCGACTCCATCGCCCATCTCGTACGGACCGGCAAGGAGCCCGGCGACATAGCCGTCCTGTGCCGTACGGCGACGGACTTCCCCGAGATCCAGGCCGCCCTGGTCGCGCGGGACGTCCCGGTCGAGGTCGTGGGCCTGTCCGGGCTGCTGCACCTGCCGGAGGTCGCGGACCTGGTCGCCGTCTGCGAGGTCCTCCAGGACCCGGGCGCCAACGCCTCCCTCGTACGGCTGCTCACCGGCCCGCGCTGGCGCATCGACGCCCGCGACCTGGCGCTGCTGGGCCGTCGCGCCAGGCTCCTCGTCCACCGCTCACGGGACGACGGCGACACGGACCCCGACGAGCGCCTCGCGGCGGCGGTCGAGGGCGTCGACCCCTCCGAGGTCGTCTCGCTCGCCGACGCCCTGGACACCTTCCTCGAACCGGCGGCCGGTGAGGAGGACGGCCTGCCCTTCTCGGCCGAGGCACGGGTACGGTTCGCCCGCCTCGCCACCGAACTGCGTGACCTGCGCCGCTCCCTGGCCGACCCCTTGATGGACGTCCTGCACCGGATCCTGGCCACCACCGGCCTGGAGGTGGAGCTGTCCGCCTCCCCGCACGCCCTGGCGGCCCGCCGCCGCGAGACGCTCTCGAACTTCCTCGACATAGCGGCCGGCTTCGCCTCCCTGGACGGCGAGGCGACCCTGCTGGCCTTCCTGGGCTTCCTGCGTACGGCCGCGCAGTACGAGAAGGGCCTGGACAACGCCCTGCCGGGTGGCGAGAACACCGTCAAGGTCCTGACCGCCCACAAGTCCAAGGGCCTGGAGTGGGACGTGGTCGCCGTCCCGGGCCTGGTCACCTCCCAGTTCCCCAGCACCAGGTCCCGCGAGTCCTGGACCGCCCAGCCCCAGGTCCTTCCGCACGCGCTGCGCGGCGACGCCCCGACCCTCCCGGCGATCGAGGACTGGGACGCCAAGTCCCTCAAGTCCTTCAAGGACGCCATGAAGGACCACCAGCACACCGAGGAGCTCCGCCTCGGGTACGTGACCTTCACCCGCCCCCGCACGCTCCTCCTGGGCTCGGCCCACTGGTGGGGGCCCTCCCAGAAGCGGCCCAGGGGCCCGTCCCCGTTCCTGCACGCGCTGTACGACCACTGCGCGGCGGGCTTCGGCGAGATCGAGGCCTGGGCGGACGAGCCGGCCGACGACGCCGAGAACCCGATGCTCCAGGAGTCCACGGCCGACCACGCCTGGCCGCTCCCCCTGGACCCCACCTCGCTGGCCCGCCGCCGTGCCGCCGCCGACAAGGTCATCGCATATCTGGACTCCATGCCGGAGCCCGTGCCCCGGGGCGCCCTGGCCGCCACCTTCCCGGACCCGGCCGACCCAGCCCACCGGGGCCGCTCGCGCCAGGCGGACCATTCCGGGCCGGAGGACCTGACCTCGGCCCGCCCGGACGCGGACGACCTCGGTCCGGGCCACCCTGTCCCGGAGGGCCTGGCCCCGGACGCTCGGTATCCGGACCACGCGGACCGGTCCTACCCGGGCCACCCGGCCGAGCCGGGCCACCGGGGTGACCCGGGCCCGGAGCACCCGGCGTACCTGGGCCACCCGGACCCCGACTTCCCCGATTCCCCAGACTTCCCCGATTCCCCCGGCTTCCCCGAGCACCCGGATCCCGACGAGCCGTGGCCCGACGACCTCGCGGACTGGGACGACTGGGCGACCGACCTGCCCGCTGACCGCGTACGCGGCGGTCACGCCGAGGCCACCACTCCGCCCACCGTCCTGCCCGCCCCCCGGCGCGGCGAGGCCGACTCCCGGGGCACCGCACCGCGCGCGGTCGCGGCCGATCGCCCCGGCCCCGGCGACTCCGGTCCCGACCGCCCCGGCCCCGACCGCCGCCCCGACTCCGACCGTCCCGACCCCGACCGCCGCCCCGACTCCGACCGTCCCGGATCGGCACGCCCCGGCTCCGAGCGCCCGGCCGCCCGGCCGGGCGAGCGCCTCACGCCCGAGGAGGCCCGCACCATCGCGTCGTGGGACCGCGATCTCGACGCCCTCACAGGTGAGCTGCTCCGCGCCCGCGCCACCACCCGCGACGTCCTCCTCCCGCCGTCCCTGTCCGCCTCCCAGCTGCTGCACCTCGCCGCCGATCCCGACGGGTTCGCGCAGGAGCTGGCCCGCCCCATGCCGCGCCCGCCGCAGCCCGCCGCGCGGCGCGGGACGCGGTTCCACGCGTGGGTGGAGGCCCGGTTCGAGGAGGTGCCGCCGCTGCCGATGCTCGGGCCGGACGAACTCCCCGGCGGGGAGGTGTTCGCCGACGAGCCGGAGATCGCCGACGAGCGGGACCTGGCTGCGCTGAAGGAGGCGTTCGAGAACACCGCGTACGCCCACCGCACCCCCCACCGCGTGGAGGCGCCCTTCCAGCTGGCCCTGGCCGGCCGGGTGGTCCGCGGTCGCATCGACGCCGTCTACTACGACCGCGCAAGCGGTACGTACGAGATCGTCGACTGGAAGACCAACCGCTCCCGCACCGCCGACCCCCTCCAGCTCGCGGTCTACCGGCTCGCCTGGGCCGAGCAGCACGGGCTGCCGCTCGACGCGGTCACGGCCGCCTTCGTCTACGTACGGACGGGTGAAGTCGTCCGCCCGGAGCACCTCCCCGGACGCACCGAGCTGGAGAGCATCCTGCTCCGTGGGACGGACGACGGGACGGCCCCCGATGCCGGATAGGCTCAAGGGCATGAGCGACACCCCGGACAGCGCCGTCCAGACCGTACGCGGGTACATAGAGCAGCACCGCGCCGCCTTCCTCGACGACCTCGCCGAGTGGCTGCGCATCCCGTCCGTGTCGGCGCAGCCCGCGCACGCCCCGGACGTACGGCGCAGTGCCGAGTGGCTCGCGGCGAAGCTCAAGCAGACCGGTTTCCCGGTCGCCGAGGTGTGGGAGACCGAAGGGGCCCCGGCGGTCTTCGCCGAGTGGCCCTCCGGCGAGGAGAATGCCCCCACCGTCCTGGTCTACGGCCACCACGACGTCCAGCCCGCCGCCCGCGAGGACGGCTGGGACAGCGACCCCTTCGAGCCGGTGATCCGTGGAAACCGGCTCCACGCGCGCGGTGCCGCCGACGACAAGGGCCAGGTGTTCTTCCACACCCTGGGCGTGCGCGCGCACCTCGCACTGACCGGACGCACCGCCCCCGCCGTCAACCTCAAGCTGCTCGTCGAGGGTGAAGAGGAATCCGGCTCCCCGCACTTCCGGGCGCTCGTGGAACGGCACAGCGACCGTCTCGCCGCCGACGCCGTGGTGGTCTCGGACACGGGCATGTGGTCGGAGACGACGCCCACCGTGTGCACGGGCCTGCGTGGTGTGGCCGACTGCGAGATCGAGCTGTACGGCCCCGACCAGGACATCCACTCCGGTGCGTTCGGAGGCGCCGTCCCCAACCCGGCCACGGTCGCCGCCCGCCTGGTGGCCGCGCTGCACGACGAGAACGAGCGGGTGACCATCCCCGGCTTCTACGACGACGTCGAGGAGCTGACCGACGCCGAGCGCGCGCTGATCGCCGAGCTGCCGTTCGACGAGGCGTCGTGGCTGGCCAACGCCACCTCGTACGGGACGCTCGGCGAGGCCGGCTACTCCACCCTGGAGCGGGTCTGGGCCCGCCCGACCGCCGAGGTCAACGGCATCGGCGGCGGCTACCAGGGCCCCGGCGGCAAGACGATCATCCCTTCCTCCGCCCAGCTGAAGCTGTCGTTCCGGCTGGTCTCGGGCCAGGACCCGTACGTGATCGAGGCGGCCGTACGCGACTGGGTCGCCGCCCGCGTGCCCGCCGGTATCCGCCACAAGATCACCTTCGGTGCGCCGACCCGCCCCTGCCTGACGCCGCTCGACCACCCGGCGCTCCAGTCGGTCGTACGGTCGATGAGCCGGGCCTTCGACGGCGCGAAGATCCGCTTCACGCGCGAGGGCGGCTCGGGCCCGGCCGCCGACCTCCAGGACGTACTGGCCGCGCCGGTGCTGTTCCTGGGCATCTCCGTACCGTCCGACGGCTGGCACGCACCGAACGAGAAGGTCGAGCTGGACCTGCTGCTCAAGGGCGTGGAGACGACCGCCCACCTGTGGGGCGACCTGTCCACCGCACTCCGCTGAGCCGCACCCCGCCGAACCGCCGCACCAGACACCCAGGAGAACCCATCCACCGGGGGAGTTGGAAGCACCAGTGAGCATCATCAGTAACGAGGCCGGGCACCGTCCGATCGGCCTCACCGCCCCGAGCGGCATCGACCGCGCGGCCCACCACCGTCTCGACGAGGCGTGGCTGGCCGCGGCATGGAGCCACCCCACGACCCGGGTCTTCGTGGTCTCCGGCGGGCAGGTCCTGATCGACGACACCCCCGACGGCCGTACCGAACTGGTCATGACCCCCGCCTTTGAAGCGCCGGTCACCGAGACCCACCGGTACTTCCTGGGCACGGACGAGGACGGCGTCCGTTACTTCGCGCTGCAGAAGGACTCCCTGCCGGGCCGCATGGACCAGTCCGCCCGGCCGGCCGGTCTGCGCGAGGCGGGGCTGCTGCTGTCCCCGCGAGACGCGGGGCTGATGGTGCACGCGGTGGCGCTGGAGAACTGGCAGCGGCTGCACCGCTTCTGTTCCCGCTGCGGCGAGCGCACGGTGATCGCGGCCGCCGGCCACATCCGCCGCTGCCCCGCCTGTGGCGCCGAGCACTACCCGCGTACCGACCCGGCCGTGATCATGCTGGTGACGGACGAGGAGGACCGGGCGCTGCTGGGCCGGCAGGTGCACTGGCCGGAGGGCCGCTTCTCCACGCTCGCGGGCTTCGTCGAGCCGGGCGAGTCGATCGAGCAGTCGGTGGCCCGGGAGGTCTTCGAGGAGGCCGGGGTGACGGTCGGCGAGGTCGAGTACGTCGCCAGCCAGCCGTGGCCGTTCCCGTCGAGCCTGATGCTGGGCTTCATGGCGCGGGCCACGTCGTCGGAGATCAACGTGGACGGGGACGAGATCGAGGAGGCCCGCTGGTTCTCCCGGGAAGAGCTGCGGGCCGCGTTCGAGTCCGGCGAGGTCCTTCCCCCCTACGGAATCTCGATCGCGGCCCGTCTGATCGAGCTCTGGTACGGCAAGCCGCTGCCGAAGCCCGGAAACGTGGCCTGAAGGCCCGGCCCCCGGTCAGACGCCGATCTTCTGCTTCACCTGGGCCAGCGAGGGGTTCGTCAGGGTCGTCCCGTCCGCGAAAAGCACGGTCGGGACAGTCTGGTTGCCCCCGTTGGCCTTCTCCACGAACGCGGCCGACTCCGGGTCCTGCTCGATGTTGATCTCGGTGTACGCGATGCCCTCACGGTCCATCTGGCTCTTCAGCCGCCGGCAGTAGCCGCACCACGTCGTGCTGTACATCGTCAGGCTGCCCTGCATCGTCCTGCGCTCCTCGGGTCGCTCGGGGGGTCAGGTGCCGTGTGGCACCAGGAGGCAGAACGTATCGGCCCGCGCCACCATTCCCGCATGAGTACGACCGCGCGTCGTACGGCTGCCACCGGCCCGACCGCGGATTAGTACGACTAAGGGACCGGCCCTGTGGACAACCGTCCCGTCCGTATCGCGCGACCTGGCAGCATGGCAGGGTGACAGCAGCAACGCACTCCACTCTCTTCCCGCAGGTCCCGGGCCCGAGCCAGTTCATGGCTCCGCCCGAGGACGCCGACGCGGTGCTCGACGGGCTGGACCCCGAGCAGCGCGAGGTGGCGACCGCCCTGCACGGTCCGGTGTGCGTGCTGGCGGGCGCCGGCACGGGCAAGACACGCGCGATCACCCACCGCATCGCGTACGGCGTCCGCGCGGGCATACTCCAGCCCAGCAGTGTGCTGGCCGTCACCTTCACCAACCGGGCCGCCGGCGAAATGCGCGGCCGGCTCCGGCAGCTCGGCGCGGGCGGTGTCCAGGCGCGTACGTTCCACTCGGCGGCCCTCCGCCAGCTCCAATACTTCTGGCCGAAAGCCGTCGGTGGTGAGCTGCCCCGGCTACTGGAGCGCAAGGTGCAGCTCGTCGCCGAGGCGGCCGCCCGCTGCCGCATCCGGCTCGACCGCAACGAGCTGCGGGACACCACGAGCGAGATCGAATGGGCCAAGGTCACCCAGACCGTCCCCGCCGACTACCCGGCCGCGGTCGCCAAGGCACACCGCGACGCCCCGCGCGACCCTGCCGAAATTGGCCAGATCTATTCCATGTACGAGCAGCTCAAGCGGGACCGCGGAGCCATCGACTTCGAGGACGTCCTGCTGCTGACCGTCGGCATCCTCCAGGACCGGCACGACATCGCCGACCAGATCCGCCGCCAGTACCAGCACTTCGTGGTGGACGAGTACCAGGACGTCTCACCGCTCCAGCAGCGCCTCCTCGACCTGTGGCTCGGCGACCGCGACAGCCTGTGCGTGGTGGGCGACGCCAGCCAGACGATCTACTCCTTCACCGGCGCCACCCCCGACCACCTGCTGAACTTCCGCACCCGGCACCCGAACGCCACCGTGGTCAAACTGGTCCGTGACTACCGCTCGACACCCCAGGTCGTGCACCTGGCCAACGGCCTGCTGGCCCAGGCCCGCGGCCGCGCCGCCGAGCACCGCCTGGAGCTGATCTCCCAGCGGGACCCGGGCCCCGAGCCGGTCTACACCGAGTACGCGGACGAGCCTGCCGAGGCCGAAGGCACCGCCCGCCGCATCCGCGACCTGATCGCCGCGGGAGTCCCGGCCGGTGAGATCGCCGTGCTCTACCGGATCAACGCCCAGTCGGAGGTGTACGAGCAGGCCCTCGCCGACGCGGGCGTGCCCTACCAGCTGCGCGGCGCCGAGCGCTTCTTCGAGCGCGCGGAGGTACGGGAGGCGGGCATCGCGCTGCGCGGCGCCGCCCGCGCCGGGGGCAACGACTCCCTGCTGGACGACGCCGAGGACCTGCCCTCGCAGGTGCGGGCCGTGCTGTCGACCAAGGGCTGGACCACCGAGCCGCCGGCCGGCTCGGGCGCGGTCCGCGACCGCTGGGAGTCCCTGGCCGCGCTGGTCCGCCTCGCCGAGGACTTCGCCCGCGCGCGGCCCGGGGCGACTCTCGGGGACCTGGTCGCGGAGCTCGACGAGCGCGCCGCCGCCCAGCACGCCCCCACGGTCCAGGGCGTGACCCTCGCCTCGCTGCACTCGGCGAAGGGCCTGGAATGGGACGCGGTGTTCCTGGTCGGACTCACCGAGGGCATGATGCCGATCACCTACGCCAAGACCGATGAGCAGGTCGAGGAGGAACGCCGCCTGCTGTACGTGGGCGTCACCCGCGCCCGGCTCCACCTCTCTCTGTCCTGGGCGCTCGCCCGCTCCCCGGGTGGCCGCGCCTCGCGCCGCCCCACCCGGTTCCTGACCGGGCTGCGCCCCGGCTCCACCGCACCGGGGACCCGCACCGCGGGCGGCGGTGCCGGTATCGAGCGGGGCGGCGGCACGGCGGGCGGCGCGCGGCGAGGGCGCCGGGGACCGGTGCGGTGCCGGGTGTGCGGCGCGACGCTCACCGACGCGGGCGAGATGAAGCTGATGCGCTGCGAGGACTGCCCGTCGGACATGGACGAGGCCCTGTACGAGCGGCTGCGGGAGTGGCGCTCGGAGCAGGCCAGGAAGCTGGGTCAGCCCCCGTACTGCGTCTTCACCGACAAGACCCTGATGGCGATCGCCGAGGCCGTTCCCTCCACGGACGGTGAGCTGGCCCGCATCTCCGGTGTCGGCGCCCGCAAGCTCGACCGCTTCGGAGTCGATGTCCTGGCCATCTGCGCAGGTCAGGAGCGCAGGGAGGGAGACGAGGAGGAGTGATCCAAACTCGTCGGAAAAATAGTTTGCGCCTGCCCCGTCAAGCCCCATAGGTTCTTAACCACGGAAACAGCGGCTTCTCCGAAGCCCTGGCTTCGTGCTGTACTTATCCGAATACGCGCGGGACCGGTTGCGGCCGATCCCCCTTGAGACGCCGAGAGGAGGCGATTCCAGTGATCAGCATCAACACCAGCTTCATCAGCACCACCGCCAAAATGACCGATCGCTCGGTCGTCTCCGCCTGCCCGCTCGGCCTCTCCGGTTCGGCGTTCATTGGCACTGGTATGTCCGGCTTCGCGGCCGTGCGTCCTGCCACCCTCCTCGCGGTTCTTCCCGTCCGGGAGCGCCGCAATGAGCGACCGACCAAGGCACTGGAAGCAGGAGTAGCAGCAGGCGAGGCCAAGGCCTATGCCTTTGCGGCGACCGGTGCCGAAACCAAGACGCAGACGCAGCAGCACCACACGATGTGGGCCTTCCGTGGGCTCGAACCCTGGAGTGATCCAGCCTGATCCAGGATCAGGCCGGCGCCTTCAGGGCCGCGGAACCCCACCCGGGATCCGCGGCCCTTCTGTTTTCCCTCATGAGGGAGACGGAGCGAAGGGGCCTCGGGACGACGCAGTACCCGGTACCAGCCCACCGGCCAACAGGCCGGACCGACCAGACGAGGAAAACGACACCGTGCAACTCGAAGCGCACGCCCCGTCCGTACCGCCTTCCGAAACGATCCCCCCGCCCGGTCTCACGGAGGACCCCACCTTGACCCCCCTCACCGCGCTCACCGCGCTCGACGACGCCATCGAGAACCTCGGCGTACCCGTCCCGTGCCGTTCCTACGACCCGGAGGTCTTCTTCGCCGAGTCGCCGGCCGACGTCGAGTACGCCAAGTCGCTCTGCCGCACCTGCCCGCTCATGGAGGCCTGCCTCGCGGGTGCCAAGGAGCGGCGCGAGCCGTGGGGCGTCTGGGGCGGCGAGCTGTTCGTCCAGGGCGTGGTCGTCGCCCGGAAGCGGCCCCGTGGCCGCCCGCGCAAGAACCCGGTCACGGCATGACCGCCATCGCGATGCGCACCGGAACCATCGACCGCCCCCTCACGCACGATCCCCAGAAGCAGGCCCCGATGACCTCTTCCACCAGCGAGCCGTCCGGCTCCGCGACCCCAGACGTCACCACCATCGGCGCGAACGCCTCGCGTCAGAACAGGAACCGTGAGATGCAACTCATCCAAGAAGCCCTGGCTCGTGCCCATATGCACGACCGCATGCGGGAAGCCGACGCGGAACGCCAGGCCCTGCGCCTGGTCGCCGCCCGGCGCATGCAGCGCCGCGCCGAGCGCGTGTCCCTGCGTGCCCGCCGCGCGCTGGCCATGGCCCTCATGCACTAGTGCCATAGGCACTGATCGACACACGGGGACCGGTCGTTCACGTCCGGTCCCCGCGGTGCGTTGCGCGCGGCCCGAGCCGCCCGGCGGAGTTATCGTCTCGTAGTGAACGAGCGGACTTCTCCCCCCGCGCAGCCGGGCGCGCAGAGCGTGGTGTGCTCCCGCTGCGGCGCGACCGCCGACAGTCTCCCGGTGACCTGGACCTGTTCCGTGGAGAACGGCAGCCGCCTCTACTTCTGCGACGACTGCGCCCGGGCCCACCTCAGAGCCATCGAGAGCAGACTCGACTCCGCTTGGTGGTGACGCTTCCCCGGCCCGCCCGGGCCGGGGAAACTCCAGCAGCCCCGGTCAGGCGTGCGCCTCCGCCGGGGCCGGATCCTCGTCGCCCTCCGGCAGGAAACCGGGCAGCCACGACTCGAGTTCGTCCCGCAGCCGCACCGTCGCGTTCAGCTGGCACAGCACCCCGATCGTGCTCAGCGTCACCCGGTGGATCAGCAGGTACGAGGGCGGCAGATTGAGCTGCTTGCCCAACTGGTGTGCGGGGGAACGGATATCGGCGATGCGTGCGGCCTGGCTGCGGATCCAGCCACGGGTGAAGGTGAACTCGTCGGCCTCCGCCGGCTCGATGATCGGCAGCAGGTACTCCAGCACCGCGTCCGGGTCGAGATCGATGGTCTCCTTGACGAACCCCTCCTCGCGGAGCAGTTCGTACACCCGGTCCGCGTTACCCTCCAGGGTCATCCGCAGACACGCCCCGATGGTCTCGGGCAGACCGCCCGGCAGCCGGTCCACGGTGCCGAAGTCCAGTACACCGAGCCGCCAGCCCTCCACAGCGTCCCCGTCGCCTCCGTCCGGCAGCAGCCGGAAGTTCCCCGGGTGCGGGTCCGCGTGCAGCAGCCCCGTCCGGGCAGGCCCCGAGAACAGGAACCGTGCCAGCAACTGCCCGGCCCGGTCCCGCTGCTCCGGCGTACCGTCCGCGATGATCTCCGCCAGGGGTATCCCGTCGATCCACTCGGTCACCAGCACCTGGTCGGACTGGTGGACCACATCCGGCACCACCACATCCGGATCGTCCAGGAACTCCTCGGCGTGCTCCCGCTGGGCCTGCGCCTCCAGGCCGTAGTCCAGCTCCTCCGACACCCGGTCCCGGAGTTCCGTGATCAACGGCTTGATGTCCATGCCCGGGATCAGCGGCCCCAGCAGCCGGGCGAACCGGCTCAGCTGAGCCAGGTCCGACAACAGCGCCTCACCCGCACCCGGGTACTGCACCTTCACCGCGACCTCGCGCCCGTCGTGCCACACGGCCCGGTGCACCTGGCCGATCGAAGCGGCCGCCGACGGCTTGTCCTCGAACTCCAGGAACAGCTCCCGCCATTGTCCGCCCAGCCGCTGCTCCAGTACCGAGTGGACCGTACGGGTCGGCATCGGCGGAGCCGCTTCCTGGAGCCTGGTCAGTGCCGCCCGGTAGGGACCCGCCATCTCCTCCGGAAGCGCCGACTCGAAGACGGACAGCGCCTGCCCGAACTTCATCGCGCCGCCCTTGAGCTCACCGAGGACCTTGAACAGCTGGTCTGCCGTGCGCTGTTGCAGCTCACGGGCCACGATCTCCGCGGACTTGCCCCCGATCCGCTTGCCCAGCCCCCATGTGGCCCGGCCGGCGAAGCCCAGAGGCAACGCGGCCAACTTGGCGGTACGGGTTACCGCCTTCCGGGGAAGATCAGACATGCGCCCCTCCAAATCCCAGACTGCCGTGCCGCGTTTGCCCTCGTCGTCGCTGTGCCGACCGCGGTTACCCAGCCATTGTGTCCTGCCCGCTCCCGGGCCCCGAGGCACGCACCCCCTGTCCGCGCCCGGCCGCCCTGCAGGAGCATGCGACATGAGGCCACATCCGCTCCGAGCGCCACTCCAGCAAGGGCAGGGAAGCCTCCCACCGGGCGCCCGTGCTCGCCGGCAGCTCCCCGTCCAGAAAGGACAGCGCGTGCGCCGCCGCGAGACCCGCCACCGCGGCCGCGAGTCCCAGATCACACCCGGGCACCTTGCTCTGCCGTCCCGAACGCCACTGCGCCAGCATCCTCGGCCACACCGGGTCCCGGTCCGACCGCTCCAGCTCCACGCACCCCGCGCAGGCCGTGCCGCCCGGCAGCACCAGCGGGCCCACCACACCCGTCGCCTCGATCACCCCCACGTACAGATGAGGGGTGCCGGTGGCCACCCAGTCGTCGGCGGGCACCGGATCTGGGGCGAACGCCGCCAGGCCGTCCCGCGGGGCGACCACGACCAGCGAGAGCCCGGGCTCCGACCCCGCCTCCCTCCCCGCCCGCTCCGCCCGCGGCACCCGGCCGCCCGGCGCCGACCGCCCCACCAGCCGCCGGGCCGCCGCGTCGCGCCGCTCACCGACCGCCTCCGCCGGCAGCCCGCCGGGCGCCACGTCCCACGGCTCCACCCGCTCGCCGTCCAGCACCTCCACCCTGCCCACCCCCGAGGCCGACAGCAGCGCCGCGACGCTCGCCCCCACCCGCCCAGCGCCCCTCACCTGCACCCGCATGCTCCGCCGGGCCGCCAGCCGCCGGGTCGCCCCACCCGGTTCCCGGTGGACGACGGAGAGTGACGCCAGGTCGGCGCGCAGCCGGTCGAGTGCGCCGTCCTCCCGTCGCAACGCATCGGCTGCCGGGTCGGCGGCCGTCGCGTCGTCGAGCAGCCCCGCCTCCGCCAGCCGGTCCAGCAGCGCCTCCAGCCGCCCGTCCGGCAGCCCCAGTCCCCGCGCCTCCTCGCGCAGCAGCTCCAGCCCGCGCGTCCCGTCCAGCAGCGTGAGCAGACTGCCCGTCGTGGTGTCCACCGGGCCGAGCACCACCGCATGCGCCGGCGCCGCCCCGAACTGCACGAACTGCAGATTCCGCCAGGCACGCCGCAGTGCGGGCTTCACCATCGGATGCATATCCGCCCCCCGTGTTCGCCGATCCTCGTCGATGTCCCCGGCGTCAGAATGCCCGGCGCCGACGGCAGCCGCGGAAAGTTGTCCACAGGGCGGGGGTATTAGTCGTTCAAATGGTGCAGGCTGTGGATGGATCAGGCCCGAACCGTTCCGGAGGCGGGACTTCCTCCGCTGACAGCGGGTAACGTCGGGGCGTGCCCGCCGACCCACAGCGCAGTCCGACAAGCGACCCGCCCCGCCGTCCGGGGACGAGTGCGGTCGAGGTCCGCAGGAGCTCCCGGCGCAACAGAACCGTCTCCGCCTACCGCGAGGGCGACCGGACCGTCGTGCTCATCCCCGCCCGGATGTCGGAGGCGGAGGAGCGGCGCTGGGTGAACGTGATGCTGGACAAGCTCGCCGCCCAGGAGAGCAAGCGGATCCTCGGCGACGCCGAGCTGGCCGAGCGCGCGGAACGCTTGTCCACCCAGTATTTCGACGGCAGGGCGCGGCCGACGTCCGTGCGGTGGGTGACCAACCAGAACACCCGCTGGGGCTCCTGCACCCCGGTGGAGGGCAGCATCCGCCTGTCGCACCGCTTGCAGGGCATGCCGGAGTACGTCGTGGACTACGTACTCGTCCATGAGCTGGCCCATCTGCTGGTGCCCGGCCACGGACCCCGGTTCTGGCGGCTGCTGGAGGCCTACCCCCGCACCGAACGGGCCCGCGGTTACCTCGAAGGAGTCGTCGCGGCGGGCCGGTTGCCGCACCTGCCGACCGCTCGCGGAGAGTGACATTCGTCGATCCTGTACCGAAACAGTCCCGACTTGGCTCATTGTCGTCGCCAGCCGTTAGCCTGACGCGACGCATTCAAAAATCGGGATGGGGGACGGTCGTTACGCATGGCCAGGGAATTCCAACGGGGCCACAAGGCCAAGATCAGCGATCTCACACCCGGAACCGATCTGTACGTGGGGGTGCAGATCGCCGCTCCAGGGCTGACCTTCGACATCAGCTGCTTCGGTCTCGATGCCAATGAGCAGCTCTCGGACGACCGGTATTTCATCTTCTTCAACCAGCCGAAGTCGCCCGAGGAGTCCATCCAGCTGCTCGGCGCGCAGGCCGGTGACACCGAGTCGTTCCGCGTCACCCTCGACCGCGTCCCGGCGCACATCCACAAGCTGTCCTTCACCGCGACGATCGACGGCGCAGGACAGATGTCCCAGGTCGGGCCCGGGTACATCCGTATCGTCGCGGGCGGCGAGGAGGTCGCCCGGTACGCGTTCGACGGCTCGGAGTTCAGCACCGAACGCGCGGTGATGCTGGGGGACTTCTACCTCAAGGACGTGTGGCGGTTCGCCGCTGTCGGCCAGGGCTTCGACGGCGGGCTGGAAGCGCTGCTCAAGAACTTCGGCGGCGAGGTCGCCGAGGAGGAGCCGGCCGCCCCGCAGCAACCGCAGGCCGCGGCGCCGTCCTTCGCCCCGCCGCCGTTCGCCGCCCCCGGCACGCCCGCCGCACCGGCCACGCCGCAGGCGCCGCAGCCCGCCCCGTCGTTCGGCGCCCCCGCAGCACCGGCGCCCGCGCCCGCACCGGCGCCCGCACCGGCGCAGCAGCCCATGCACGCCGCGCCGACGCTCGCCGCGCCGATGACGCCGGCCCCGCCCTCCCCGTACGGCCAGCCGCCCCAGCAGCCGCAGTACGGCCAGGTACCGGGCCAGACACCGCCGCCCGGCGCCACCCCGCCGCCGTACGGCCAGCCGGCCCCAGCCCCTGCCCCGTACGGCCAGCAGCAGTACGCCCAGCAGCAGTACGCCCAGCCCTACGGTCAGCAGCCGCCCGTCGGTGCGCCTCCCGGCGGGATGCCCCAGGGCGCCCCGCAGGGCGTGCCCCAGACCGGCGCCGGGCTGGAGGCCGCGCTCCAGAAGTACCGCGAGACCGCCACCGGCCAGCGCTGGACGCCGCAGAACCAGCAGCTCATGCGGGTCGACCTGGCCATGGGCGGCACGCCCGTCCTCGCCCGGCAGGGCAGCATGGTCATGTACCAGGGCAAGGTCGACTTCGGCTACAAGAGCGCCGGTTTCTCCGGCCGCATCGTGGGCAACGCCACGGGCCAGGAGATGCAGCTGATGCGCTGCACCGGCCGCGGCCAGGTGTTCCTCGCCGAGACCGGCGCCCATCTGCACCCCATCGAGCTCCAGGGCGACGGCATCTGCGTCTCCGCGGAGAACGTGCTCGCCTTCGACGAGTCGCTGCAGTACGAGGTCCGCCGCATCGAGGGCCACGGCATCCCCGGCGGGGCACTGTTCACCATGCAGTTCACCGGCACCGGCACGGTCGTCGTCAAGACCCACGGCGTCCCCGTCGTCCTGCCCGTCACGCCGACCACCTTCGCCGACTGCAACGCCGTCGTCGCCTGGTCGTCCGCCTCCCAGGTGATCCTCTCCAGCCAGGTCCGGCTGCGCCGGAACGCCTACCCCGGCCACAGCGGAGAGACCGTCAACCTCCAGTTCCGGGGCGCCCCCGGCAACTTCATCGTCGTCCAGCCCTACGAGGTCTGAGGGAGCCCGAACAATGAACCAGCAGCTCGCGGGCTACGCCCCGACCCCGGTCGCGGCCCGGATGGAGAACCACGGCCGTCACATGCTCAAGGTCGCCATGGCTTCCGGCCAGGACCTGTACGCACGCACCGGCTCGATGGTGTCCTACGAGGGCTTCGTCCAGTACGAGCCCAACCCTCCCGCCGTCCGCCAGATCGCCTCCCAGTGGGTCACCGGTGAGGGCGCGCCCATCATGAAGTGCTCCGGCGACGGCCTGCTCTACCTCGCCGACTACGGCGCCGACGTCGTCGTCATCAACCTCAACAATGACTCGATCTCCGTCAACGGCACCAATGTGCTGGCCTTCGACGCACACCTCCAGTGGGGCGTCGAAAAGGTGAAGGGCCTGGCCAAGTTCGCGGGGCAAGGCCTGTGGAACGTGCAGATCGCGGGCACCGGCTGGGTCGCCCTGACCTCGCGCGGCACCCCGATCGTCGTCGACTGCGGCCGCGGCGAGGACGAGACGTACGTCGACCCCGACGCGCTCGTCGCCTGGTCGCCGACGCTCAAGGTCAAGGGCAAGCGCAGCTTCAAGGCCTCCTCCCTGATCGGGCGGGGCAGCGGGGAGGCGTACCAGATGGCCTTCTCGGGGCAGGGCATCGTCGTCGTACAGCCGAGCGAGGACAGCACCGACCGTCTGCGGATCCGGGGCTGAGGGGGAGCGAGAACACACCATGCAGAGCCCGCTTTTCAGCCACACCGAACAGCAGAGCCAGGAGCGGTACGTCGTGCAGAACCCGCAGCTCCTGCGGGTCGCCCTCACCGGGCACGACGACGTCCTCGCCCGCAAGGGCGCCATGGTCGCGTACCAGGGGCTGATGGACTTCGACGGCGAGTACCAGAACAACAACCAGCGCCGTGCCCGCGCCAACACCGGCGAGGGCCTGGACCTGATGCGCTGCTCCGGGCAGGGCACCGTCTACTTCGCCAACCTGGCCCAGTACATCCACGTCGTGGACGTCGACCAGGAGGGCATGACCGTGGACAGCTCCTATGTGCTGGCGCTGGACTCCACGCTGCACACCGAGGTCATCGCCGTGGACAGCCAGTACGGCATCTCCGGCTCCGGCAAGTACCAGCTGAACATCTCCGGCCGGGGCAAGGTCGCCCTGATGACATCCGGCCAGCCGCTGATGATGCACGTCACCCCGGACAAGTACGTCAGCGTCGACGCCGACGCGATCGTCGCCTGGTCGTCGTCGCTGCGCGTCCAGATGCAGGCGCAGACCCACTCGTCCAACGTGCGCCGCCGCCGCGGCAACACCGGGGAGGGCTGGGAACTGAGCTTCCTGGGCCAGGGGTTCGCGCTCGTCCAGCCCAGTGAGGTGATGCCGCCGCAGACCGCCGGGATCGGGCAGGGTCTCGGCGCCCAGTTCGGCGTGGGCCAGCACGGCGCGCACGCCCAGAACCAGAACAACGCCTGGAACTGAGCACCGCGCATGTCAGGCTTGTAAGGGGCGGCCGCACCTGGCGACCGCCCCTTACACATGCCCTAGAGCGCCGCGCGGGCCGCCTCCACCAGCCGTACGACCGAGGTGTCGGCCACGCCCGCCACCTCCTCGTAGCCGAACCAGCGCAGGTCCAGCGACTCGTCGCTGATCGCCTCCACCGCGTCCGGCGGCGCGACCGCCACGTACTGCACGTCCAGGTGCCAGTGGCAGGGCGCCGGGATCGGGTGCCGGTCCAGCCGGGCCGGCCCGCCCGGCAGCAGCGTCAGGCCGGGGATGCCGGACTCCTCCGTGGCCTCCCGCAGCGCCGCCCCGGCGACCGTGTCGTCACCGGGCTCGCAGTGGCCGCCCATCTGGAGCCACATGCCCAGCTTCTTGTGCAGGGTCAGCAGCACCCGGCCGCGCTCCGGGTCCACCACCAGCGCGCTGGCCGTCAGGTGCCCGGCCCCGCAGGCCTTCCACATCCCGTCCGGGTGCGCCGCCAGGTGGTCCAGATAGACCTGGCGCAGCTCCGCCTGGTCCCCGGACCCTGCGTACCCCTTCAGTACGAGGACGGCGTCATCGTGCAGGCTCACTTGTCGGTGTCGTCCTCGTCGTCGCTCTTGGGCCGTTCCTTGTTGCCGGCCGCTTCGCCGAGCATCTTGTCCAGCTCCGAGAAGTCCAGGTGCTCGCGGTGGACGAAGCCGTCCGGGTCGTCCAGGTCGGACGCCGTCGGAAGCATGTCCGGGTGCTCCCACAGGCCGTCCCGGCCGTCGACACCACGCGCGTCGGTGAGCGAGGCCCACAGCCGCGCGGCGTCCCGCAGCCGGCGCGGACGCAGCTCCAGACCGATCAGCGTGGCGAACGTCTGCTCGGCGGGGCCGCCCGAGGCCCGGCGCCGGCGCAGCGTCTCGCGCAGCGCGTCGGCGGACGTCAGGCGGGTCCTGGCGGCCTCGTGCACCACCGCGTCCACCCAGCCCTCGACCAGCGCGAGCGCCGTCTCCAGACGGGCCAGGGCGGCCTTCTGCTCCGGCGTGTCCTCCGGCTGGAACATGCCCTGCTGAAGGGCCTCCTGCAGCTGCTCGGGGTTCGACGGGTCCAGCCCGCCGACCGCGTCCTCCAGCTTGCCGGTGTCGACCTTGATCCCGCGCGCGTACCCCTCGACCGCGCCGAACAGGTGCGAGCGCAGCCACGGCACGTGCGCGAAGAGCCGCTGGTGGGCGGCCTCGCGCAGCGCCAGGTACAGCCGCACCTCGTCCTGCGGCACGCCCAGGTCCTTGCCGAACGCCGCCACGTTCAGCGGCAGCAGCGCGGCCTTGCCGGCCGGCCCCAGGGGCAGTCCGACATCGGTCGAGCCGACCACCTCGCCGGCCAGGACACCCACGGCCTGGCCGATCTGCTGGCCGAACATGGCGCCGCCCATGGAGCGCATCATGCCGATCAGCGGGCCCGCCATGGCCTGCATCTCCTCGGGCAGGACGTCCCCCATGGCCGCGCCGACCCGCTCGGCGACCGGGTCGACCAGCTGCTGCCAGGCCGGCAGGGTCGCCTCAACCCACTCCGCGCGGCTCCAGGCCACGGCGGTGCTCGCCCCCGACGGAAGGGACGTCGCACCGTCCAGCCACAGGTCGGCCAGGCGCACGGCCTCCTCGACGGCCGCCTTCTCGCCCGGACCGACGCTGGCGTCCTTCGTGCCGTCGGGTGTGCCCTGCGACACCGTCTGGCGGGCGATCTGCTTGGCCATGTCCCAGTTGACGGGACCGCCCTCATAGCTCAGCATCTGCCCCAGCTGCTGGAAGGCCGCCCCCAGGTCCGAGGGGTTCAGCGAGCCGAACATCGCGGCGAACGGGTTGTCCCCGCCGCCCGGCATGCCGCCGAACCCCGCGAAGGGGTTGCCACCGGCACCCTGGCCACCTTCGGCGGGTCCCTTCTTCTTGCCTTCGTCGCCGTCGTCCGGCTCCTCCGGCGGAAGGCCGAATCCGAATGGGGTGTCACTCACGGGGTTCCTCGGCTCGTAGGGCCGCCGGCTTCCTGCCGGCGGCGGCTGCCCGACAACACCACCAGCGTAGACATCCGAGCCGGATGTGGGCTCGGTGCTCCACCGGCTCATGGCCTGCGGCAGGATGGACGCCACCTGGTACGTACGCGTCATACACGTACGTACTGAAGACAACCGCTGGAGACGCCCGGTGAGTTCCCCAGATCCGCAGGTTCGCGCAGCGCGAAACCCTTCAACCCAGTCCGCCGGCCGCGGCCCCGTCGTCGCCGTCACCGGCGCCGCCTCCGGCGTCGGAGACCTGCTCGTCCGGCGCCTCGCCGCGTCCGGGGAGGTCAAACAGGTCATCGCCATCGACGAGCGCCGCGGCGAGGTCTCCGAGGCGCAGTGGCACATCCTCGACGTGCGGGACCCGGCCATCGCCGAGAAGCTGCGCGGTGCCGACGTCGTGGTGCACCTGGCGCTCGACCTCGACCTGGAAACGGACGCCGCGGCCCGTACGGCGTACAACGTGCGCGGCACGCAGACCGTGCTGACCGCCGCGGCGGCGGCGGGTGTGCACCGGGTCGTGCTGTGCACCTCCGCGATGGTGTACGGGGCGCTGCCCGACAACGACATCCCGCTCTCCGAGGACGCCGAGCTGCGGGCGACCGCCGAGGCCACCGGGGTGGGTGACCTGCTGGAGATCGAGCGCCTCGCGCGCCGGGCGCCCCGCGCGCACCCTGGCCTGAACGTCACGGTCGTACGCCCGGCCGTCCTGGTGGGCGGCACCGACACGGCGCTGACCCGGTACTTCGAGTCGCCCCGGCTGCTGGTGGTCGCCGGGTCGCGTCCGGCCTGGCAGTTCTGCCACGTCGAGGACCTGGTCAGCGCCCTGGAGTACGCGGCGCTGGAGAAGGTCGAGGGCGAGTTCGCGGTCGGCTGCGACGGCTGGCTGGAACAGGAGGAGGTCGAGGAGCTGAGCGGAATCCGGCGCATGGAGCTGCCCTCCGCGGTGGCCCTGGGCGCGGCCGCGCGGCTCCACCGGATCGGGCTCACCCCGTCGCCGGCCGGTGACCTGGCGTACACCATGCATCCGTGGGTGGTCAGCGTCGGGCGGCTGCACGACGCGGGCTGGCGGCCGCGGTGGACGAATGAGGAGGTCCTCGCCGCGCTCCTGGAGGAGGTCGAGGGACGCCATACGGTCGCCGGACGCCGCCTCGGCCGCAAGGACGCCACGGCGGCGGGCGCCGCGGGCGCGACGGTCGCCCTGCTGGGCACCGCCGCTCTGGTACGCCGGGCCCGCAAGCGCCGCGGTCTGTAGCGGGCCGCGGCGCCGGCCGCAGAACCGCGGGGCGCGTGCTCTGTAGGAGGCTCCAACGCGCGCGTGGCCGGGCAGGTCGAAAACGCTATTCCGCGATGTCGGTCCCGTGCGGCACGATGGCTGCATGGCACCCACGTACGACCACCCCGGCGAGCGCGCGGCGGCGGCCCCGATCCGGCTGCTGGCGATCCGTGACACCCCGCTCTCCCTCGACGAGGTCTTCCGGGCCGTCGGTGACGACGCGGCCGGCGGGACGGCCCTCTTCGTGGGCACCGTGCGCAACCACGACGGTGGCGCCGACGTCGATGCCCTCGGGTACTCCAGCCACCCCACCGCCGAGGCCGAGCTGCGCCGCGTCGCGGAGAAGGTCGTCGCGGACTATCCGGTACGTGCACTCGCGGCCGTTCACCGGGTGGGCGACCTGACGGTCGGCGACCTGGCCGTCGTGGTCGCCGTGTCGTGCCCGCACCGGGGAGAGGCCTTCGAGGCGTGCCGCAAGCTGATCGACGACCTCAAGCACGAGGTGCCGATCTGGAAGCACCAGCGGTTCTCCGACGGGACAGAGGAGTGGGTCGGCGCCTGCTGACCGGTTCCGGACGGTGGTCAACCGTCCGATTTGCGTAACCCGACCCCTGGCGTGAGCGTTGAACCGGCGGATGGTTAATCTGCTGATCAGTTCGTGGGTTGTGCTCATTGGGGACGGGAGGTCGCGTGATGGCAGTTCTCGCCTGGTTGTTGATTCCGCTCTTCGCTGCCATCGGTGCTGCGATATGGGGAAGCTGGGCCTCCCGCGACCGGACCACCGGTGATGTGGCCGAGCTGGCGGGCTATGCGCGCTTCCGCGAGGTGATGGAGAAGTCCCACTCGGGCAGCGGCACGGCCTGACGGCCCACGGCCCCCCGTACGGACCGGCCCCGGGGGTGCACGGACACACGTGTCCCGTACTGTCGTTCCATGCCACGCCGCACTGCGACGATGCTCGCCTCCACCCTCGTCCTCATCGCGCTGCTCTGCGCAGGCGTGTTCTTTCCGGTGCCCTACTCGGAGATGAGCCCGGGACCGACGGTCAACACGCTCGGCGAGGCCGACGGCGAGCCGGTGCTGCAGATCTCCGGCCACAAGACCTACCCCACGACCGGGCATCTCAATATGACGACGGTCAGGGTCACCGGTGCGGACTACAAGATGAACCTGGTCGAGGCGGTCTACGGGTGGCTCGCCCACGACAGCGTCGTGGTGCCGCACGACACGCTCTATCCGAACGGCAAGACCGAGGAGCAGTCGACCCAGGAGAACGCCGAGGAATTCAGCCAGTCCCAGGAGAGCGCGAAGGTCGCCGCCCTCGGGCAGCTGGGCATCCCCGTCGCGTCCCGCGTGGTCGTCTCCTCCGTCCAGAAGGACAGCCCCGCCGAGGGCACGCTGCACGCCGGCGATGTGATCAAGGCGGTGGACGGTACGGCGGTCAAGGCGCCGCAGGACGTGGCCAAGCTCGTCACCAAGCACAAGCCCAAGGAGGACGTGGTCTTCACCATCGTCCCGGCGAAGGAGGCGGCGGCCGCCGAGAAGGCGGGCCGGGAGCCCACCACGACCGAGCGGGTCACCCTCACCACCAAGAAGTCCGACGAGGGCGACCGGGCGATCGTCGGCATCCAGGCCGGGACGGACCACACCTTCCCGTTCACCGTCGACATCAAGCTCGCCGACGTGGGCGGCCCGAGCGCGGGCCTGATGTTCTCCCTCGGAATCGTCGACAAGCTGACTCCGGGCGACCTGACGGGCGGCACGTTCGTCGCGGGCACCGGCACGATCGACGACTCGGGCAAGGTCGGCCCGATCGGCGGCATCGAGATGAAACTGGTCGGTGCGCGGAACGCGGGCGCCCGGTACTTCCTGACGCCCGCCGACAACTGCGCGGCGGCGACGTCCGACACACCTGACGGGCTCACGCTGATCAAGGTGAACACCATCAAGGACGCGGTGAAGTCCCTCGAGAAGATCCGCAAGGGCACCACCAGCGGCCTCCCGAGCTGCGCGACCGGCTGACGTACCGGACAGGCACGCCCGCCGGTCGGGCCAGGCCGCCGTGGGCAAGCATTGCCAGGCAGCCCGCGTCCGTCGGCCCCGCGTCCGTGGGCTCCGCGTCCGTGGGCTCCGCGTCCGTCGGCCCCGCGTCCGTCGGCTCCGGACCCAGGCCGGGCCGGGCCTCGTACCGGCCCGCCCCCGTCTCCGGGGCCGCTCAGGACTCGAACGTGGCCGCGAGGGCTTCGGCGAGGCCAGGGACGAGGTCGGCGCCGGTGAGGACCTCGGTGGGGGAGTCCTTCTCGCGCAGCCGCAGCGCCGACTCACGGGCGCCGTCGCGGAGGACAGCCACCGTCATGCGGACCTCCTGGCGGTCGGGGTGGGCGGCGACCCACTTGGCCAGGCCCGCCTCGTCGAGGCCGTCCGGGACGGAGGTCTCGGCGGACGGCGGGAGCATCAGCCGCTCCACCGTCATCGCGCAGCCCGCCACGGCATCCGGCCAGGCGACGGTGGCGAGGAACTCGTCGAGCGGCCGGTCGGCGGGGATCTCGTCCTGCTCGATCGGGGTGAGGGGGGCGGCGGCCTCGTCGCTGTCGAGGCCGAGCTGGGCCGCCAGCCCCGGCTCCTGGGAGCGCAGCTGGACGGTGTCGACGAGGGCGAAGAGCCGGGCCGGCTGGTCCCAGCCCAGGCCGGACGCGTACTCGTCGATCTCGAGTACCGCGCGGGTCAGCGGGCTGGCGGCCATCGGGGGGCCTGAGGGAGAAACGTTGGACATGGTCAATATCCTGCCTCCTTTCGACCCGGAGGCGGGAACTAGGTAAAGCTTCAGTAAGTTGCATGAGTGGGCTCTACGATCGCTGGGCCTGCTTCACCACACGACCGCTACTCGAGGGGCGCACGTTGGCTTTCCAGATGCCGGACCGCGGCGGAGGCCCGACCGGGCCACGGATCAGAGTCGGCCGGCCGTCCCGGCGGGCCCGTACCCTGCTCATGACACTGGGGGTACTGGCCGTCCTGGCCATGCTCTTCGTCATGTTCGCCGGGTTCTGGACGGACTGGCTGTGGTACAGGTCCGTCAATTACTCGTCCGTCTTCACCACCACCCTGTGGACCAAGATCGGCCTGTTCGCCGTCTTCGGGCTGCTGATGGCCGTGGCGGTGGGACTGAACATCTGGCTCGCGCACCGGCTGCGCCCGCCGCTGAGCGCCATGTCGCTGGAGCAGCAGAGCCTGGACCGGTACCGGATGGGAGTGGCCCCGTACAAGAAGTGGGTGCTCCTGGCGATCACCGCCCTGGTCGGGCTGATCGCCGGTGCCTCCGCCTCCGGCCAGTGGCGCACCTGGCTGATGTGGGTCAACGGGGTGCCCTTCGGTGAGAAGGACCCGCAGTTCGGGATGGACGTGGCGTTCTACGCGTTCGACCTGCCCTGGTACCGGTTCCTGCTGGGCTTCGGCTTCGCCGCCACCGTGCTGTCGCTGATCGCCGCCGCCCTGACGCACTACCTGTACGGCGGGCTGCGCATCACCAGCCCCGGCGCGCGGGCCACCGCCGCCGCGACCGGGCACCTCTCCGTCCTGCTGGGCGTCTTCGTCTCGCTGAAGGCGGTCGCGTACTGGCTCGACCGGTACGGCCTGGCCGTGAAGTCCAGCGACTTCAAGGCGACCGGCAACTGGACGGGCCTGAGGTACGTCGACGCCAACGCCTACCTTCCGGCGAAGACGATCCTCTTCTGCATCGCCGCCATCTGCGCCGTGCTGTTCTTCGCGACCCTCTGGCGCCGCACCTGGCAGCTGCCGGTGATCGGCTTCGGCCTGATGGTGCTGTCGGCGATCCTGATCGGCGGGCTCTACCCGGCGATCGTGCAGAAGTTCCAGGTCCAGCCGAACGAGCAGGCCAAGGAAGCGCCGTACATCGAGAAGAACATCGACGCCACGCGCAAGGCGTACGACATCGACCAGACGAAGCCGGAGAACTACTCCGGCAAGTCCACGGTCAAGGCCAAGGACAAGCTGCGGGCCGACGCCGACACCGCCGCCAGCTACCGGCTGGTCGACCCGAACATCGTGTCGCCGACCTTCCAGCAGCTGGAGCAGCGGCGGAAGTACTACCAGTTCCCGACCACGCTCGACGTCGACCGGTACCAGGGCAAGGACACGGTCATCGGTCTGCGGGAGCTCAACATCAAGGGCATCCCGAAGCGGAACTGGATCAACGACCACTTCACGTACACCCATGGCTATGGCGCGATCATGGCCACGGGCACCGCGACGGACGCCAACGGCTCCCCGGTCTTCACCGAGGCCGGCCTGCCGACCAAGGGCCAGCTCCCGAAGTACGAGCAGCGGATCTACTACGGCGAGAAGACCGAGCAGTACTCGATCGTCGGCGGTCCGCAGAAGGAGCTCGACTACGAGGAGAACGGCGAGAAGACCACCAGCTACAAGGGCGAGGGCGGGATCAGCCTCTCCAACGCCTTCAACCGGGCCGCCTACGCCGTGGCCTTCAGCGAGCCGCAGATCCTCTACTCGGGAGCCATCGGCGACGGTTCGCAGATCCTGTACAACCGCACGCCCAAGCAGCGCGTGGAGGCGGTCGCCCCCTGGCTGACCATCGACGGCGACGCCTACCCGGCGGTCATCGACGGCCGCATCCAGTGGATCGTCGACGCCTACACGACGACGAACGGCTACCCGTACGCGTCGCGTACGACGCTGGGGGACACCACCACGGACTCCCTCACCGCCGGCAACCAGACGCGCGCGGTCGTCGCCCAGCAGAACCAGGTCAACTACATCCGCAACTCGGTCAAGGCCACCGTCGACGCGTACGACGGCACGGTGAAGCTGTACCAGTGGGACACCAAGGACCCGGTCCTCAAGACCTGGATGAAGGCGTTCCCCGGCACGGTCGAGCCGAAGAGCGCCATCAAGGCCGACCTCCGGGAGCACCTGCGCTACCCGCAGGACATGTTCAAGGTCCAGCGCGAGCTGCTGACCCGGTACCACGTCCAGGACCCCGCCCAGTTCTACAGCGGCAGTGACGCCTGGCAGGTGCCGGACGACCCGACCAACAAGGACGGCAACGCGGTTCCGCCGTACTACCTGAGCATGAAGATGCCCGGGGACACGGGGCAGCGGTTCTCGCTGACGACGACGTTCACGCCGAACGGCCGGCCCAACCTGGGCGGCTTCATGGCGGTGGACGCCGACGCCAACAGCAAGGACTACGGCCGGATAAGGCTGCTCAGGGTCACCCAGGACGTCCCCGGCCCGGCGCAGGTGCAGAACAAGCTCAACAGCCTGCCCTCCGTGGCCCAGTTCGTCCGTGACCTCAAGGGTGCCGACTCCGACATCCAGTACGGCAACCTGCTGACCGTGCCGCTCGACGGCGGCTTCCTGTACGTCGAGCCGATCTACGCGCAGGGCCGCAACGCCGCGTATCCGCTGATGCGGAAGGTGGCGGTGTCGTACGTCGACGCGGACCAGCCGGAAGGCGACACCACCAAGGACACCACGGTGTTCGAGGACAACCTCGCCAAGGCGCTGAACGCGGTCTTCGGGGTGGACGGCGAGACGCCGACCACACCGCCGCCGAGTGACCCGACCAAGCCGCCGGCCACCGGTGAGTCGGCGCTGCAGCAGGCGATCGCGGACGCGCAGAAGGCGTTCGCGGACGGTGAGGCGGCGTTGAAGAAGGGTGACTGGACGGCGTACGGAAAGGCGCAGGAGGCGCTGGCGGAGGCGCTCCAGCGGGTCGCCGCTGCGGACGCCCAGCGCAAGACCGACGGCGGCAAGAACGCCGACAAGCCCGCGGCGGGGGCGGCCAAGCCCAAGCCCGGTGCCGATGCGGCGGGCGCCGACAAGCCCGCGTCGGGCGGCTGAACCAGGGCGGTCCCCCTGCCCGTCCTCGGGGCGGGCGGGGGGACCTCCGGGTCGTGATACGGTAGTGACACAACGACGCGGGGTGGAGCAGCTCGGTAGCTCGCTGGGCTCATAACCCAGAGGTCGCAGGTTCAAATCCTGTCCCCGCTACTGAAAGCAAGGGCCCGGATCCTTCCAGGATCCGGGCCCTTGTCGTGTTTGTGGGGAGAGGGGCTCTTGGCTGACCGGCCGGGGCTCATGTGAAGAACGGCCCTGACGGGGGCAGTTGGGGTGCAACGTGTTTGACTTGTCTCCCTGTGGGCATGTCGACAAAACGCTGAAGTGACCTCACTGGCTGCGGTATACCAGGTGTACGCGGGTAGCAGGTGGTGCGACGATGGGAATTATGGGGGACAGGGCAACTCTGTTGGAGACAGGGCGGTTTGTGCAGCGGCACGCCGAAAGCGCCGCAGATGTGATGGGTGACGCTGTCATGGAGACCACCGCCATGGACAGCACTGAGACCGGTGACGCCGTCGAGACCGAGGAGCGCCACCGCCGCGCCGCCGAGAACGGCGACACCGCCGCCATGAGCGTCCTCGGGGCCCTGCTGCTGCGCCGCGGCGACCTCGACGGCGCCGAGCCCTACCTGCGCGCCGCCACCGCCGACGGCGACCGTGCCGCCGCCAACAACCTGGGTGTCCTCCTCCACCAGCGCGGGTACGCCGACGAGGCCGCCGGCTGGTGGCGCATCGCCGCCGTGGCCGGTTCCGCGGCCGCCGCCCACGCCCTGGGCCGCCACTACCGCGAGCGCGGCGACGAGCCGGCGGCCGAGTACTGGCTGCGCCAGTCCGCCGAGCAGGGCCACGCGCTCGGCGCGTACGCCCTGGCCGACCTGCTGGAGCACCGCAGCGACGTCGGCGCCGAGCGGTGGCTGCGCGCCGCCGCCGAGCAGGGCCACCGCGAAGCCGCCTACCGCCTGGCCCGCGCCCTGGAGCGCAAGGCCCAGGCGCAGGCCGCCGACGACACCGCCGCCGCCGCCACCGGTACCGAGACCGCCGAACAGTGGTACCGGCAGGCCGCCGCCCGTGGCCACCGCCGCGCCGCCCTGCACCTCGGGGCCATCCTCGAACGGCGCGGCGAGCTGAAGGAGGCCGGCCGCTGGTACCTGACGTCCGCCAAGGACGGCGAGACCCGCGCCGCGTGCGCGCTCGGGTTCCTGCTCCGTGACGCGGGCGACGAGGAGAGCGCCGCCGTCTGGTGGCTGCGCGCCGCCCAGGACGGCGACGGCAACGCCGCCAACGCGCTGGGCGCCCTGCACGCCGCCCGCGGCGAGCACCAGACGGCCGAGCGCTGGTACCGCGCGGCCACCGACGCGGGGGATGTGAACGGCGCGTACAACCTCGGCCTGCTGTTCGCGGCCCAGAACCGCATCGCCCAGGCCGAGCAGTGGTACCGGCGCGCCGCCTACGCCGGTCACCGCGAGGCCGCCAACGCGCTCGCCATCCTGCTCCTCCAGAGCGGCGACCCCAATGGCGCCGAACCCTGGTTCTCCAAGGCCGCCGAGGCCGGCAGCGTCGACGCCGCGTTCAACCTGGGCATCCTCTACGCGGGTCGCGACGACGACGAGACGGCGCTGCGCTGGTACGAGCGGGCCGCCGCGGCCGGCCACACCGAGGCCGCGCTCCAGGTCGGCATCGCCCGCCTCCGGGACGGCGACGAGCGGGAGGCCGAGCGCCACCTGCGGTGTGCGGCGGGCGGCGGCAGCGCCGAGGCCGCGTTCCGCCTCGCCACCGTGCTGGACGCCCGCCAGGCGCCCACCGGACCGCCCGCGCTCGGCGAGCCGCAGGCGCCCAAGAGCGAGTGCGAGGAGTGGTACGAGCGGGCCGCCGAGCAGGGCCACCGCCGCGCCCAGGTACGGGTCGGCATGCTGGCCGCCGCCCGCGGGGACACCGCGGAGGCGGCCCGCTGGTACCGGGAGGCCGCCGAGGCGGGCAGCCGCAACGGCGCCTTCAACCTCGGCCTGCTGCTCGCCCGCGACGGGAACGAGCGGGAGGCCTCGCTCTGGTGGACCCGCGCCGCGCGTGCCGGACACGGCCGGGCCGCCCTGCGCCTGGCGCTGCTGGCCGCCCGCCGGGGCGAGCTGACCGAGGGCCGCCGCTGGTGCGCCCGCGCGGTCGAGCTGGGCCCGGCCGAGGTCGCCGAGCGGGCGGCACGGCTCAGCGAGGCGCTGCACCAGGAGCTCACCGCGTAGGGCGCGTGCGTACGCGGCCCAAGCCCTGCTTATGGATTTGCGCTGGTCCACACGGTCCCGTAAGGTTGTGTTCACCGACGCGGGGTGGAGCAGCTCGGTAGCTCGCTGGGCTCATAACCCAGAGGTCGCAGGTTCAAATCCTGTCCCCGCTACTGAAACCGAAGGCCCGGATCCTGACGGATCCGGGCCTTCGGCGTTTTCCGTGCGCGCCGTGCGCCGTACGACGTGCGCACCGTACGACGAAAGCCCCCGGCGCGCGGCCGGGGGCTTTCGTCGAGACGCGTCAGGCGGAGGCGCAGTTCGGGCAGACGCCCCGGTACGTGACCTCCACGTCCGAGATCGTGAAGCCGAAGCGCTCGGTGGCCGGCAGGTCCGCCAGCGGGTTGCCCGTCGGGTGTACGTCGCGGATCGCGCCGCACTGGGCGCACACCAGGTGGTGGTGCGGGCGGTGGGCGTTCGGGTCGTACCGCTTGGCGCGGCGGTCCGTGGAGACCTCCAGGACCTCACCCAGCGTCACCAGCTCACCCAGCGTGTTGTACACCGTCGCGCGGGAGATCTCCGGAAGCCGCTCCACCGCGCGCGCGTGCACCTCGTCGGCGGTCAGGTGTACGTGGTCCCCGTCGAGGACCTCGGCCACGACACGCCGCTGTGCGGTCATTCGCCAGCCGCGTCCGCGCAGTCGTTCCAACAGGTCACTCATGAGGACCAGCCTAACAGGGAGGGGACTTCAGTCCCGAATGGGTGTGGCTTTGGATGAGGGCTTGACTTAGACAATGTCCATTGTAGGATCGGGAACGGCATTAGCCAAGGGACAGGACTTGCAGGACATGGCAGGACACACGCAGGAGGCGCACGTGACGCAGGGACCGCTCACCACGGAGGCCGGCGCGCCGGTCGCCGACAACCAGAACAGCGAGACCGCGGGCGTCGGCGGTCCGGTTCTGGTCCAGGACCAGCTGCTGCTGGAGAAGCTCGCGCACTTCAACCGTGAGCGCATTCCGGAGCGCGTGGTCCACGCACGTGGCGCCGGTGCGTACGGCACCTTCACGGTGACGGCCGACGTCACCAAGTACACCCGGGCGAAGTTCCTCTCCGAGGTCGGCAAGCAGACGGAGACGTTCCTCCGCTTCTCGACCGTGGCGGGCAACCTCGGTGCGGCCGACGCCGTCCGTGACCCGCGCGGCTTCGCGCTGAAGTTCTACACCGAAGAGGGCAACTACGACCTCGTCGGCAACAACACCCCGGTGTTCTTCATCAAGGACGCCATCAAGTTCCCCGACTTCATCCACACCCAGAAGCGCGACCCGTACACCGGCTCCCAGGAGGCGGACAACGTATGGGACTTCTGGGGCCTGTCGCCCGAGTCGACGCACCAGGTGACCTGGCTGTTCGGTGACCGCGGCATACCGGCGAGCTACCGCCACATGGACGGCTTCGGTTCCCACACGTTCCAGTGGAACAACGAGGCCGGCGAGGTCTTCTGGGTCAAGTACCACTTCAAGACCGACCAGGGCATCAAGTGCCTCACCCAGGACGAGGCCAACAAGCTCGCCGGTGAGGACCCGGACTCCCACCAGCGCGACCTGCGCGAGGCCATCGAGCGCGGCGACTACCCGTCCTGGACCGTCGGTGTGCAGATCATGCCCGCCGCCGAGGCCGCGACGTACCGCTTCAACCCGTTCGACCTCACCAAGGTGTGGCCGCACGCGGACTACCCGGTCATCGAGATCGGCAAGCTGGAGCTCAACCGCAACCCGCAGAACATCTTCGCCGAGGTCGAGCAGTCGATCTTCTCCCCGGCGCACTTCGTGCCCGGCATCGGCCCCTCGCCCGACAAGATGCTCCAGGGCCGTCTCTTCGCGTACGGCGACGCCCACCGCTACCGCGTCGGCATCAACGCCGACCACCTGCCGGTGAACCGGCCGCACGCCACCGAGGCGCGGACCAACAGCCGTGACGGCTTCCTGTACGACGGCCGCCACCAGGGCGCGAAGAACTACGAGCCCAACAGCTTCGGCGGCCCGAACCAGACCGGCCGCCCGCTGTGGCAGCCGGTGCCGGTGACCGGTGTGACCGGCGACCACGAGGCGCCCGTCCACGCCGAGGACAACGACTTCGTCCAGGCGGGCAACCTCTACCGGCTGATGTCGGAGGCGGAGAAGGAGCGTCTGATCGCGAACCTGGCGGGCTTCATCGCCAAGGTGTCGCGCGACGACATCGCCGAGCGCGCGATCAACAACTTCCGCCAGGCGGACGAGGACTACGGCAAGCGGCTGGAGGCCGCGGTCCAGGCCCTGCGCGGCTGAACAGCACTGGATCGCTTGTCGTAATACAGAGGGCCGGCTCCCGTCGCGGGGGCCGGCCCTCTCGTATGCCCGCCGTCAGCCGGCGGTCAGTGTCGCCTCGCGCCGTGCCTCGCGCAGCCGCACCGGCGCCCAGCAGCGGATGATGTCGCGTACGGAGACGATGCCGACCGGCCCGTCGCCGTCCAGCACGATCAGGTGCCGGAAACCGCCATGAGCCATGGCCTGTGCGGCTTCCTCCAGGGTCCAGCCCGGCGCCGCGAAGACGACGTCGGTGGTGGTGTGCGCGCCCGCCGTCTCTATGTCGGGGTTCTGGCCGGATCCCACGGAGACGAGGATGTCCCGCTCGGTGAGGATGCCGAGGCCGCTGGTGTCGTGGTCCAGGACGACCGCCGCGCCGACGCGGCGCGCCGCCATCAGAGCGGCCGCCTGGCGCAGGGTGTGTGCGGGGCCGATGGTGAGGACCACCGTGCTCATGGCGTCACGGACGAGCATGGATGGAGCCACCTCCTTGGTGAAATCCCTCGACTTGGTGAACCCTTCAACAAGAAGGAATTCACAAGTTCACAAGTGGGGGGATTCTCAGAGTGGCAGCTCGCCCGGGGCTCAACAAGGGGTGTGCACCACCTGGCGCACTCACGCCATGACGGGCGGTCAGCATCAGTACCGCTGGTTCAGGTACCCCAGCAGCTCCTCGTGCAGCAGCCCGTTCGACGCCGCCGCGTTGCCGCTGTGCGGGCCCGGCTGCCCGTCGAGGCCGGTGAACGTACCGCCCGCCTCCTGCACCACGATCGCCGTCGCCGCCATGTCCCACAGCGACAGCTCGGGCTCCGCGCAGATGTCCACCGAGCCCTCCGCGACCATCATGTACGGCCAGAAGTCGCCGTAGCCGCGCGTCCGCCAGCACGCGCGCGTGAGGTCGAGGAAGCCGTCCAGCCGCCCCTGCTCCTCCCAGCCGCTCAGCGAGGAGTACGCGAACGAGGCGTCCGACAGCTCCGCCACCTTCGACACGTGGACGCGCGTCGCCGAAGTCAGGCTGCGCCCCGTGTACGCGCCCAGCCCCTTCGCCGCCCACCAGCGGCGGCCCAGCGCCGGCGCCGACACCACGCCCACGACCGGCTGGAAGCCGCCGGGCCCCGCCTCCATCAGCGCGATCAGCGTCGCCCACACGGGCACCCCGCGGACGTAGTTCTTGGTGCCGTCGATCGGGTCGATCACCCAGCGGCGCGGGCCGGTGCCCTCGACGCCGTACTCCTCGCCCAGGATCGCGTCGCGCGGGCGCGCCCGCTGCAGATGGCCGCGGATCAGCTCCTCGGCCGCCTTGTCCGCCTCGCTCACCGGGGTCATGTCCGGCTTGGTCTCGACCTTCAGGTCCAGGGCCCGGAACCGGTCCATGGTGGCGGCGTCGGCGGCATCCGCGAGGACGTGGGCAAGACGCAGATCATCGTGGTAATCGGCCATGGGCCGACTCTATCCCGGGGGACGAGCTCGTTCAGCAGGGCCTATTGACAGTGCGTGGACGCCCGTCAACTCTGAGCGCAGAGCCGAGGCGACGGCCTGGGAGGCGACGATGCCCACCGCGCGAGAAGCACTGCTGAACGCCGCCATGACGGCGCTCGGGGGACTGCCCTGGTCGGCGGTCCGGATGGTCGACGTGGCGTCCGCGGCCGGGGTCTCCCGGCAGACCCTCTACAACGAGTTCGGCAGCAAGGACGGCCTCGCCCGCGCCCTGGTGCGGCGCGAGGCCGACGCCTATCTGTACGGGGTCGAACGCGCCCTCCAGGAGAGGCACGACGACAGGCCCGAGGACGGACCCCAGGACAGGCCCGACGACAGGTCCCAGGACAGGCCCGCGGACAGGCCCGGCGACGGCGACGGCGCCATCGACCGGCTCGTCTCGGTCGCCGAGTGGACCGTCGGCGAGGCGGCCGAGCGGCCGCTGCTGCGCGCCCTGCTCACCGGCTGCTGGGGCGACCGGCTGCCCGCGCCGCGCCCCGCCCCCGCCCGCTCCCGGGCGCCGGCCGGCACGCCCGCGCAGCGCCGCGCCGACGCCGGGGCGCCGGCCCCCGGCGAGCTCGTGGCCGCCGTACGGGAACGGTCGCGGGCCGCGCTGGGGCACGGTGAGGCCGAAGGGGCGTGCGAACTGGCGGTGCGGCTGGCCCTCTCGTACGTGATCGCACCGGGTACGCAGGACCTCGGCGCCCTGGTGCGTCACGCACTGGGCGTCAGTGCGACGAGCCCGACAGCTGAAGCCCGATGACTCCGACGATCACCAGCGTGATCGAGATGATCTTCAGGACCGACACCAGATCCCCGAGGAAGATCATCCCGTAGATCGCCGTGCCCGCCGCCCCGATGCCGGTCCACACCGCGTACGCCGGGCCGACGTCCAGCTTCCGCAGCGCCAGCGTCAGCAGTCCGAAGCTGCCGAGGGCGAAGCAGGCGAACGCGACCGTCGGCCACAGCCGGGTGAAGCCGTGCGACAGCTTCAGGCAGACCGCGAAACCCGTCTCCAGGAACCCGGCGACAATCACCAGCAGCCACGCCATCGTCAGTGCCTCCCGCGTCGGTGACCTCGGTGATGTCGGTGACTGCTTCCTGCCACTGTGTCACTTGGTGCGATTATGCACTTACCAGGCGGAGGTACCCGCAAACGTGCGCGACTCAGTCACCTTCGCGTCGCTCCCGCGTGGCGAGAAGCCGCCGCAGCGAATACAGCCGGGCCGGATCCGCGTGACCCTCCGCGACCCAGGTGTCCAGCGCGCAGTCCGGCTCGTCGTGGCTGCACGCGCGCGGGCAGTTCTCCGTCCCCGGTACGAGGTCCGGGAAGGCGTTGATGACGCGGGACGGATCGACGTGGTGCAGCCCGAAGGACCGTACGCCCGGGGTGTCGATCACCCACCCGTCCGCGCGGTCGAGCGGCAGCGCCAGCGCCGAGGTGGTGGTGTGCCGGCCGCGGCCCGTCACCGCGTTGACGTCACCCGTCAGCCGCCGGCGGTCCTCCGGTACGAGGGCGTTCACCAACGTCGTCTTGCCGACGCCCGAGTGGCCGACGAACGCGGTGGTGCGGCCCGCCAGGTACTCGCGGACCCGGTCGGCGGCGGTGTGCCCGTCGTACAGCTCGTCCTGGCTGGTCACGACGTACGGGATGTCCAGCGCGCCGTACAGCTCCAGCAGCTTCTCGGCCGGGGCGAGGTCGGACTTGGTGAGCACCAGCAGGGGCTCCAGGCCGCCGGCGTACGCCGCGACCAGGCACCGGTCGATCAGCCGGGGGCGGGGCTCGGGGTCGGCGAGGGCGGTGACGATGGCCAGCTGGTCGGCGTTGGCGACGACCACCCGCTCGTACGGATCGTCGTCGTCGGCCGTGCGGCGCAGCACCGAGGCGCGGGGTTCGATCCGGACGATCCGCGCGAGGGTGTCCTTCTTGCCGGACAGGTCGCCGACCAGGGAGACCCGGTCGCCGACGACGGCCGCCTTGCGGCCCAGCTCACGGGCCTTCATCGCCATGACGACCCGGTCGTCGACGAGGCAGGTCAGCCGGCCGCGGTCCACGGTGAGGACCATGCCCTCGGCGGCGTCCTCGTGCTTGGGCCGGATATTGGTACGGGGGCGGTTGCCCTTGGGGTTGGGACGGGAACGGATGTCGTCCTCGTCCGGGTTCTTGCCGTAGCGGCGCATGTCGTCAGGCCTCGAGCATTCCGGTCCACATCTGCGGGAAGTCCGGCAGGGTCTTCGCGGTCGTCCCCACGTTCTCGATCACCACGCCCTCGACGGCGAGGCCGATGACCGACCCGGCCGTCGCCATCCGGTGGTCGTCGTACGTATGGAACACGCCGCCGTGCAGCGGGCGCGGGCGGATGTGCAGACCGTCCGCCGTCTCGGTGACGTCGCCGCCCAGCTCGTTGATCTCCTTGGTGAGCGCGGCCAGCCGGTCCGTCTCGTGCAGCCGCAGATGGGCCACGCCGCGCAGGGTGGAGGGCGAGTCGGCGAGGGCCGCGACCGCCGCGATGCCGGGCGTCAGCTCGCCGACCTCGCTCAGGTCGACGTCGATGCCGTGGATGGTGCCCGTTCCGGTGAAGGTCAGGCCCTCCTCGGTGAGCTCGCAGGAGCCACCCATCTCGGTGAAGATCTCCCGCAGCGCGTCACCGGGCTGGGTGGTGCGCTCCGGCCAGTCGGGGATGGTGACCCGCCCGCCGGTGACCAGCGCGGCCGCCAGGAACGGCTGCGCGTTGGACAGGTCCGGCTCGACGGTCAGGTCGCGGCCCAGGAGCGCGGAGGGGGAGACCCGCCACACGTTCGGCTCGCCACCGGTCTCCGGCTCGTCGACCTGGGCGCCCACCGCGCGGAGCATGTCGACGGTCATCCGGATGTGCGGCATCGACGGCAGCTTGGCGCCCGTGTGCCGGACCTCCACGCCCTGGTTGAAGCGCGGCGCCGACAGCAGCAGGGCGCTGACGAACTGCGACGAGGACGAGGCGTCGATCTCCACCGGGCCGCCCTCCAGCGCCCCCGCACCGTGCACGGTCATCGGCAGCGCGCCGCGCGCCTCGTCGTCGATCCGGGCGCCCAGGGTGCGCAGCGCGTCGATGACCCCGTGCAGCGGGCGCTCGTAGGAGCGCGGGTCGCCGTCGAAGTGGACCGGGCCCGTCGCCAGTGCCGCGACCGGCGGGAGGAAGCGCATGACCGTTCCGGCGTTGCCGACGTCGATCGTGGCCGGGCCGTGCAGGCCCGCCGGGATGACCCGCCACCGCTCGCCCGTACCGTCCGGGCCCACGCCCTCCTCGATGCCGACGCCCATCGTGCGCAGGGCCTCCGCCATCAGCAGGGTGTCGCGCGAGCGCAGCGGGTGCCGCAGCCAGCCGGGCTCGGAGGCCAGGGCGGCGAGCACCAGGGCCCGGTTGGTGACCGACTTGGACCCGGGCACGGTGACGGTCGCGTCCACGGCTCCACTCGCGTACGGGGCCGGCCAGAGATCGAACTGTGCGGGGGTTTCGGTCATGCCCCTCACTTTAGACGGGGCAAGTGGTCATGGCCGATCACGGACCGAGCAGCCAGGACCCGTATCGGTTCACAAAGGCGTGCGGCGGGCGCACGGACCGGGCACGCGGCGCACGTCCCGCACCCTGGTGCTACAGACCCAGCAGCCAGCGCCCGCCGCCGATCAGGGAGCACAGCGAGACGGCGTGGAAGAAGAACAGCCACAGCGGCGCCGGGACGTGCGTGAGCCGCGAGAGCTGGTCGGCGTCCGAGTCGGGCGCACCACCGTGCCGCCGCTTGGCCTGGAGCTCGAAGACCGGACGTACCCCGCCCAGCAGCAGGAACCACACGGCGCTGTACGCGAACGCCGACTGGACGTCCGGCTCCGTGAGCCAGGACACCAGCAGGAACGCCGCACCCGTGACGATGACGGTGAGCGCCCCGTACGCGTTCCGGATCATCACCAGCATGGTGATCAGCAGCGCCGTGGCGATCCACAGCAGCAGGGTGACGCGGTGTGCGGCGAGCAGCCAGGCGCCGCCGAGGCCGAGCAGGGAGGGCGCGGTGTAGCCGGCGGCCGCGGTCAGGATCATGCCGAGGCCGGTGGGCCTGCCACGGCTGACGGTGAGGCCGCTGGTGTCCGAGTGGAGCCGGATGCCGTCCAGGCGGCGGCCGGTGAGCAGGGCGATCAGCCCGTGGCCGCCCTCGTGGGCGATGGTGACGGCGTTGCGCGCCACGCGCCACACCCGGTGCGGGACGGTCACGGCGAGGGCCGCCGCGGCGGTGACGACGACGAGCCACAGGTCCGGGGCGGGCTGGGTACCGAGGATGTCGGTGCTGGCCATTTCTCGGACGGCTCCTCATGGTGTCAGTGGCACGTGGCAGTGTTGGCAGGTATGTGCGGACGTTATTCGGCGAGTCGTAGGCCCGAGGATCTGACCGGACTCTTCCAGATAGAGAAATGGGAGCCGAAGGAGACCCTGGCTCCTGACTGGAACGTGGCCCCCACCAAAGAGGTGTACGCGGTCCTCGAACGCCCCCTCAAGGACAAGGACGCGGATCCTGACCGTCCGGTTCGGCAGCTGCGGGTCCTGAAATGGGGCCTGGTGCCGTCCTGGTCGAAGACGCCGGAGGGCGCCGCCCGGATGATCAACGCCCGCGCGGAGACCGTGCACGACAAGCCGTCCTTCCGGCGGGCGTTCGCCCAGCGCCGCTGCATCCTGCCCGCCGACGGCTATTACGAGTGGGTGACCGGCGCCGCCGAGCGGCAGCTGGAGGAGCAGGGCAAGAAGAAGCGCCCCCGCAAGCAGCCGTATTTCGTCACGCCCGCCGACGGGTCGGTCTTCGCGATGGCGGGGCTGTACGAGTTCTGGCGCGACCCCACCCTGCCGCCCGACCACCCGCAGGCGTGGTGGGCCACCTGCTCGGTGATCACCACCGAGGCCGACAAGGATCCCCTGGGCGTGGCCCCCGCCGAGGGCCCGCGCTCACTGGCCGACATCCACCCCCGTATGCCGCTGATGCTGACGCCCGACGGGTGGGACGCCTGGCTGGACCCGGCCCGCACGGACACCGACGACCTGCGCTCCCTGCTCACCCCGCCGCCCGCGGGCCTGATGCGGGCCTACCCGGTGACCACCGCCGTCAGCAACGTCCGCAACAACGGCCCCGAACTGCTGGAGGAAATCGCCGCCCCCGAGGAGGGAACGCTGTTCTGAGCGCGGCAGGCGCGCCCGGCACGCGGCAGGATGGCCGGGTGACCACCACCGAAACCGTCCCGACCGGCCTCGGCGACGCCCGTATCACCTGGTACGAGGCCGAGGGCGCCCGCCTCGTCGTGGCCCTCGGCCACGGCGCCGGCGGCGGCATCGAGGCCCGTGACCTCCAGGCGCTCGCCGCCACCCTGCCCGCCGCGGAGGTGACCGTCGCGCTGGTCGAGCAGCCCTGGCGGGTCGCGGGCAAGAAGCTCGCCCCCGCTCCCAAGCGGCTCGACGAGGGCTGGCGCGACCTGTGGCCTGCCTTGCGCGCCCCCGGCCTGCCCGTGGTGGCCGGCGGGCGCAGCGCCGGCGCCCGCGTGGCCTGCCGTACGGCGCGGGAGCTGGACGCCCGCGGCGTACTCGCCCTGTCGTTCCCGCTGCACCCGCCGGGCAGCCCCGAGAAGTCACGCGCGGCCGAGCTGCTCGGCGCCGGGGTGCCCACCCTCGTCGTCCAGGGCGGCAACGACCCCTTCGGCAGGCCGGCCGAGTTCCCCGACGGGGACCACGAGCTGGTCGAGGTGCCCTTCGGCGATCACGGGTTCGCGGTGCCGAAGCGGGCGCCCCTCACCCAGGAGGAGGCCCTGAAGGTGATCACCGACGGGGTCGCCGCATGGGTCGAGGCCCTGCGGGAATGACGGACGGCCCGGCCGGTGTTGTGACGAGCGTCGGTGAGAGAGAAGAGCCAGGAGAGGGAGTTTGTCGCATGGGTTCGACCATCTGCCCGAGCCGGTCGCAGGCCGCCACCGAGCTGGACTGGACCGTGCTGCCCGCGGCCAGGACCGCCCCTGGCCTGTCGAGTCGCACACCGGGTGGGAAAAATCGGAAGGACCTGTCCCCGGAAGGTCGACTATTCTCCGATTCGAGCGGGTCCGCACTCGGTCTCGCCGCCGCAGCGCTGGAGGAGGTGGGTCCGGTCACTGGGACCGACACAGGGACCGACGACGGCCACGAGGAGACCACGGCCGAGCGCAACGCGCGTTTCGAGCGCGACGCCCTCGAGTACCTCGACCAGATGTACTCGGCGGCGCTGCGCATGACGCGCAACCCCGCCGACGCCGAGGACCTCGTGCAGGAGACGTACGCGAAGGCGTACGGGTCCTTCCACCAGTTCCGTGAGGGCACCAACCTCAAGGCGTGGCTGTACCGGATCCTCACGAACACCTTCATCAACTCGTACCGCAAGAAGCAGCGCGAGCCCCAGCGCAGCGCCGCCGAGGAGATCGAGGACTGGCAGCTCGCCCGTGCCGAGTCGCACATGTCCACCGGTCTGCGGTCCGCCGAATCCCAGGCGCTGGACCACCTGCCCGACTCCGACGTGAAGGAAGCCCTCCAGGCCATCCCCGAGGAGTTCCGCATCGCCGTCTATCTGGCCGATGTCGAGGGCTTTGCGTACAAGGAGATCGCGGACATCATGGGTACGCCCATCGGTACGGTGATGTCCCGACTCCACCGTGGCCGCCGCCAGCTGCGCGGCATGCTCGAGGACTACGCCCGCGAACGCGGACTGGTCCCCGCGGGCGCCGGAGAGTCGTCGAACAACGGGAAAGGCTCGGGCTCATGAGCTGCGGAGAGCCGCACGAGACGGATTGCTCGGAGGTCCTGGACCACCTCTACGAGTTCCTCGACCACGAGATGCCCGACAGCGACTGCACCAAGTTCGAGGTGCACTTCGAGGAGTGCTCCCCGTGCCTGGAGAAGTACGGGCTCGAACAGGCCGTGAAGAAGCTGGTCAAGCGGTGCTGCGGACATGATGACGTCCCGGCCGACCTGCGGGCCAAGGTCATGGGCCGGATCGAGCTGATCCGGTCGGGAGAGGCCGTGCCGGACCACGACATCACGGCCGCCACCCAGGAGTAACACCCGCCGCTCTGCGGGAGAAGGGGCGCGCCACGTTGGTGTCGCGCCCCTCCGCCGTTCCCGGGCGCGGTCTTTCGCCGTTCCGGGGGTGCGGTGCGCCGCCGTTTCGGGGCGCGCCCCTCCGCCGTTCCGGGGCACGTGCGCTGCCCGTCCCGGGCTCGGTGCGACGCCCTTCCCGGGGGCGCGGGCTTTCGCCGGGCCCCGTTTTCCTCACGTCATTCCTCCCGTCACCCGAAGGTGCTAATCGGTTTCGTCCCGCCGCCGCGCCGGAGCCAACTGGTTAGCCTGACGGTCCACTTGGCGGAAACGCGAGGCCGACGAGACGGCGGGGAGACGGTGGTGGAGATTCCGGCAGCGGCGCGCGCGTACATCGCGGGAGCCGTGTTGTGCGCCGTCACCTTCGCACTCCCGGCGCTCGGCCCCGGTGCCCGGACGCCCTGGCCCGCCCTCGCGCTCCTCGCCGCGCTCTACGCCGTGTGCGAGTGGCCCGCCCGCTGCCCCCTCCTCGGCCGGGCGCTCGACACCGGGTCCGTCCCGGTGGGTGCCGGATCGTTCTTTCCCGTGCTGCTCGCCGCCGCCCTGCTGCTGCCGCCCGCCGCGGCCGCCCTCGTCGCCGTACCGGGCGCCCTGGTCTCCCACGTCGAGCACCGGCCCGCCCCGCCCCGCCGGATCTGGCGCGCCGCGCAGCTCGCCCTCGCCGCGTGGGCCGCCGCGCACGCCGCCCTGCTCCTGGACGGGCCCGCCGCGGTGGCCGCCTCCGACTTCCCGTACGTCCTGCTGCCCGCCGGCGCCGCCGCGCTCACCTTCTGCCTGGTGGTCACCGCCCTCGACGGCGGCATCCTGGCCACCGCCGAACGGGTGCCGGTGCGCGGCGCCTGGCGCGGGCTGCTGCTCCGGGCGATCGCCCCGCACGCCGTGCACGGGCTGGCCGGGCTGATGATGGCGGTGCTGTGGCGCAGCCCGTACGGCTGGCCGGCCGCGCTGTTCGTCCTGCTGCCCATGTACATCTCCTGCTGGGTGTACGCCCAGTACCACCGGGAGCGCGCCGCCCACCAGGCCACGATCCGCGCGCTCGTCCAGGCCGTCGACCTCAAGGACACCTACACCCGGGGGCACAGCGAACGCGTCGGTCACGCCTCGGTGCTCATCGCCCGCGAACTGGGCATGGACGAGGCACGGCTCGATGTGATCCGGTTCGCCGGGATCCTCCACGACGTCGGCAAGCTGGGCGTCCCGACGCGGGTGCTGCGCAAGGACGGGCCGCTGACCCCGGAGGAGCGGCGGGTGATCGAGCTGCACCCGGAGTACGGGCACGAGATCGTGCGCGGCATCGGGTTCCTGGGCGAGGCACGCGCCGCGATCCTGCACCACCACGAGCGGATGGACGGCAGCGGCTACCCGTACGGGCTGAGCGGCGACCGGATCCCGGAGGCGGCACGTGTGGTCGCCGTCGCCGACGCGTTCGACGCCATGACGTCGACCCGGTCGTACCGGAGGGCGCGGCCGGTGGCGACGGCGGTGGCGGAGCTGGAGCGGTGCGCGGGGCGGCAGTTCGACCCGCGGATGGTCCGGGCGCTGGTGCGTGCCCTGGACCGGCACGGCTGGCGGACGGCGGTCACGGCCGACGAGACGGTGCCGGCCGGTGGGGCCGCCCCCGGCAAGGGCTCCGGGCGGTCCGCGAACGCCGCCCCCGATACCCCGGCGCGTCCGCGCGGAAACGTCCCGGCAGGGTGGCGTCCGGCGCCCGGCCACGGCCCGGCCCGGGGCGGCGCGCGGTGACGCCACGGCCACGGCCACAGCCGCAGCCACGGCGCGCGGTGACGCCACGGACTCAGCCACAGCCACGACCGCGCGGGGTGTCCGTCACCGCCAGTGGGCTCCTCCACACCGCCGCCGGCACGGTCGCCGCGGCCGGGCTCGGCTGGACCCTGTGGCACGGGATGGCCCAGCCGGGGACCGCGCTGGCCTTCGGAGTCCTCATCACGGTGGGTGAACTCACCCGCTGCGGCGCCCGGCCGGGCGCCGGCGGGCCACCAGCGCTCGAAGAGCCACGGGCCAGGGAGCCCGCGCCCCTCGCGGCGGCCGGCGCCCTCGCGTACGCGCTGCTCGGCGAGTGCGCCGGGCGGCCCACCACTCACGGTGCCGCCCAGATCGTCGCGGTCGTCGTCGCGGCCGCCCTGGTCGGAGCCGTACCGCAGGTCGCCCGGGGGCGGGGGGTGGCGCTCGACCAGGTGACCCGTCGGGTCCTCACGGTCGGCTTCGCCGCCGTCTGCTTCCAGCCCCTGTACAACTCGGGCGAGCTATTGAGGGCCGTTGGACGGGGGCACTATTACGCGCTGTTCCTCCTCGCCCTCCTCGTGATGACCGCGCTGTGCGACGCGGTGCTCGCCGCCCTGCTGCTGCGCGCCCGCACCGGTCACCCCTACGGCCCGCTGCTGCGCGACCAGCTGCGCGCCCTGCCGGGCATCGGCTCCGCCGTGTGCGCCACCGGCGCCGTGATGGCCCTGGCCGTGGCCGTGGCGGGCCTGTGGGCCCTGCCCGTGTTCTGCGTACCGCTGCTGCTGACCCAGCTGTCGTTCCGCCGGTACGCCGCCGTCCGCGACACGTACCGCCAGACCATCGCCTCCCTCGCGCGTGCCACCGAGATCGCCGGGTACACGTCCCCCGGACACGCACACCGGGTGGCGGCGCTCAGCCGCGCCGTCGGGCGCGAGCTGGGACTGTCGGGGCCCGACCTGACCGTTCTGGAGTACGCCGCACTGATGCACGACATCGGACAGCTGTCCCTGGTCGACCCCGTACCGGAAGGCGCCACGGCCCGTCTCCCGGAGGCCGAGCAGCGCCGGATCGCGCTGCTGGGCGGCGCCGTGGTGCGCCAGACCGGCGTACCGGCGGCCGTCGCGGTCGTCGTGGAGCGGCAGGCCGACCCGTACCACGAGCAGCCGCTGCCCGCGCGGATCGTCCGCGCCGTCAACGCGTACGACGAGCTGTCCCGGGAAGGCGCGGAGAACCCGGACGGGGCGCTGTGCGCCCTGGAGCGGCTGCGGCTGGGCACCGCGCGCGACTATCACCCGAACGTGGTGGAGTCGCTCGCCAGAGTCCTCGCCCGCGGCGGCGTCACGGGCCCGGCGCCTGGGTAACCCATGGGTAATGAGCGGGCGTGCGACCCGGCATGGTTGGATGCGAACAAGAGGGTGTCCGGGGGCAGAGACCTTCAGCGACCGGCAGACCGGCAGGCGGGAATCGTGAGGATCTTCGGGAAGGTACGGCATCGGCCCTCCGCCTCGTGGCGGCAGGCCACCGACCGCGCGTTCACGCTGATCGGGGACGGGCGGTACGAGGACGCGGGCGCGCTGCTGACGCGCGCGGCGGACCTGGAGCCCTGGCTCTCGGAGTCCTGGTTCAACCTGGCGCTCCTGCACAAGTTCCGGCACGACTGGGAGCAGGCGCGCACCGCGGGGCTGCGGGCCGTCGCCCTGCTCGACAAGGAGACCGGTGCCCCCGACTGGTGGAACGTCGGCATCGCCGCCACCGCGCTCCAGGACTGGCCGCTGGCCCGCCGTGCCTGGCAGGCCTACGGGCTGAAGGTGCCCGGGGCCGCCGCGGCCGGCGGGGAGCCGACCGGGATGGAGCTGGGCAGCGCCGCCGTACGGCTGTCGCCGGAGGGCGAGGCCGAGGTGGTCTGGGGCCGCCGGCTCGACCCGGCCCGCATAGAGGTGCTGTCCATCCCGCTGCCGTCCTCGGGGCGGCGCTGGGGCGAGGTCGTGCTGCACGACGGGGTGCCCAACGGGGAGCGGACCACATCGGCCGGGCACAGCTTCCCCGTGTTCGACGAGATCGAACTGTGGGCGCCGTCCCCCGTCCCCACCTGGGTCGTCCTCCTGGAGGCGGCCACCGAGGACGACCGGGACGCCCTGGAGCGGCTGGCCGCCGACGCCGGGTTCGCCGCCGAGGACTGGTCGTCGTCGGTACGGCTGCTGTGCCGGGCCTGCTCCGAGTCGCGGATGCCCAGCGCCGAGGGCGAGGGCGAGCACCTGGACCCGCACGACCACAGCGAGCCGGGGCACCCGGGGCCGCTGGGGCACCGGTCGCCGGGCGAGCTGTGGGTGCCGGAGCGCGAGTGCGGCATCGCGGCGCCCGCCGGGCTGGTGCGGGGACTCCTGGACGGCTGGGTGGCGGACAGCCCGGACAGCCGTGAGTGGCGGGATCTCGAGGAAGTCTGCTGACCCCTGTCACCGGCGCCCCGTAGGCTGTACGGGCACAACGCGCGGCGTGCTGTACGGGTACGGCGCGGCATCGGGTACTCAGGAAGGCGCAGAAGCGGACATGGCGCAGCAGGAGACGGCTCAGCAGGTCGACGACGAGGGTTTCATCGTCGACACGGAGGACTGCGAGGAGCGCGAGCGCGCGTACCGCGAGCGCGGCACCTCCCGCCCGATCACGGTGGTCGGCAACCCGGTGCTGCACAAGGAGTGCAAGGACGTCACGGAGTTCGGGGACGAGCTCGCGCGGCTGGTCGACGACATGTTCGCCAGCCAGCGGACGGCGGAGGGCGTGGGCCTGGCCGCCAACCAGATCGGCGTCGACCTGAAGGTCTTCGTCTACGACTGCATGGACGACGAGGGCGTGCGGCACGTGGGCGTGGTGTGCAACCCGGTGCTGGAGGAGCTGCCGGTGGAGGGGCGCGTCCTGGACGACTCCAACGAGGGGTGCCTGTCCGTGCCGGGCGCGTACGCCTCGCTGGCGCGGCCCGACTACGCGGTGGTGCGCGGCCAGGACATCAAGGGCAACCCCATCAAGGTGCGCGGTACCGGGTACTTCGCCCGCTGCCTCCAGCACGAGACGGACCACCTGTACGGGTACCTGTACATCGACCGGCTCTCGAAGCGGGACCGCAAGGACGCGCTGAAGCAGATGGCCGAGGGCACGCCCCGCTACCCGGTCGTCCCGAACGACTGACACAGCCGACCCAGCCGGAAGGCCTCGTTCCGGTGACCGGGACGGGGCCTTCGTATGACGTGCCCCTGGCCGCCATTGGTCCGGCAAATGACAAGCACTCAGGACCTGTTGACGCGCGTGGACCCGCCGGTCAGTCTCGTGGGCGTCCCTCACGACGATGGAGGTCCGATGCCCGGACGCACCGTACGACTCCTCCTCTCGCTTGTCATGCTCATGTCGGCATCGCTGGCCGGTGTCGTCGCGACCGCCGGCACCGCGCACGCCGACGGCTGCTACACCTGGTCGCGCACCCTCTCCCAGGGCGCCTCCGGCGCCGACGTCACCCAGCTCCAGATCCGGGTCGCCGGCTACCCCGGCTACGGCGGCGTCCTCGCCGTCGACGGCGCCTACGGCCCGGCCACCACCGCAGCGGTCAAGCGCTTCCAGGCCGCGTACGGACTCAACCCCGACGGCATCGCCGGGAGCGCCACCTTCAGCAAGCTCTACGCCCTCCAGGACGACGACTGCACACCCGTCCACTTCAGCTACGCCGAACTCAACGACTGCAACACCACCTGGGAGGGCGGAGCCGTCAGCGCCGCCACCGCGAGGTCCAACGCGCTGCGCACCATGTGGAAACTGGAGGCCATGCGGCACGCGCTCGGCGACCAGCCCATCACCGTGACCAGCGGCTTCCGCTCGTACGCCTGCAATGACGCGGTCGGCGGGGCGTCCGGCAGCCGCCACCTGTACGGGGACGCCGCCGACCTGGGCGCCGGCCCCCACTCGCTGTGCAGACTGGCGCAGCAGGCCCGCAACCACGGCTTCAACGGCATCCTCGGTCCGGGCTACCCCGGGCACGGCGACCACACGCACCTCGACCACCGCGCGAGCCGCTACTGGTCCGCCTCCGCTTGCGGCATCTGACCGGTCAGGCCACGCCCCGCAGCGGCCCCCGGAAGGTACGGCGGTACGCGTTCGGGGTCGTCCCCAGCGTGCGGAGGAAGTGGTGCCGCAGCGCGGCGGCGTTCCCGAAACCGGCCCGGCCGGCGATCGCGTCGACCGTGTCGTCCGTGGCCTCCAGCAACTCCTGCGCCAGCAGCACCCGCTGGCGCAGGAGCCAGCGGTAGGGCGTCGTCCCCGTCTCCTGCTGGAACCGGCGGGCGAAGGTGCGCGGTGACATGTGCGCGCGTACCGCCAGCTGCTCGACGGTGATCTCCCGGTCCAGGTGCCGTTCCATCCAGTCGAGCACCTCCCCGACCGTGTCGCACCGGCTGCGCGGCAGCGGCCGGTCGATGTACTGGGCCTGGCCACCGTCCCGGTGCGGCGGCACCACCATGCGGCGGGCGATGGTGTTGGCGACCTCCGAGCCGTACTCCTGCCGTACGAGATGCAGGCAGGCGTCGATCCCGGCCGCCGTCCCCGCCGCCGTGATGACCGGGCCGTCGTCGACGTACAGCACATCGGGGTCCACCAGCGCCCGGGGATGGCGCCGGGCCAGCTCGGCCGCGTGCCGCCAGTGCGTCGTGCAGCGGCGGCCGTCGAGCAGCCCCGCCGCGCCCAGCACGAAGGCGCCGGTGCACACGGACAGCACCCGCGCCCCGCGGTCGACGGCATCGCGCAGCGCCGCGAGCAGGGGCTCGGGGTACGGGCGGTTCACATACCCGCCGCCGGCCGGGACCGCGACGAGGTCCGCCTCCGCCAGCCGTTCGAGCCCGTGCTCCACGCCGATCGTGAAACCGGCGTGGGTCCGCAGCCGGGAGCCCTCGGCGGACGCCACGGCGAAGTCGTGGACGGGAAGCCCGTCGTCGCTGCGGTCGAGGCCGAAGACCTCGCACATCAGCCCGAGTTCGAAGGGGTGCACACCCTCCAGCAGCACGGCGGCCACATTCTTCAACATGCCATGAGTGTGGCAGTAATTCGATGGTTGGTGACAGTCCTGCCACTGATTTTTCGCGTACGGAGCGACGACAGTGGAGGACATGACCGCACTCCTGAACTACCTCGGGCTCACCGGGCTCATCCTCCTCGTCACGCTCCCCTCACTCGTGTGGCACGCCCGGGAACGCGCCATCGACCGGCAACTGCGAAGGGCGGAGCACCCGGCGAGCACGCCCCAGCCGGCCGCCGCGCCGACCGCGTACCAGAAGAGGTCCGGGGCGTTGAACGAGGTGCCGAGGACGAGCGGCGCCAGCCTGCTGTGAGCGGCCAGCGCGGCAGGGACGCCCGTCAGCTGGAACAGCTCCACGGCGCAGGAGAACCCGAGCGCGATCCCGGCCACCGCCACCGGCCGCAGCCGGGGCACGGCCAGCACCACCAGCGTCACGATCAGCACGGTGTACAGCGCGTCCCCGGCGTACGTCGCGACGGCGCCCGTCGCCGCGGACCGGACACCCAGGCCCGCGGCGACGGTCAGCGCGGCGGCGGCACACGCCGCCGACCGCGTACCGAGCACGTCAGAAGTCCTCGTCGAGGTCGACGGAACCCTCCACCGCCACCTGGTAGGCGGACGGGCGGCGCTCGAAGAAGTTCGTCAGCTCCTGGACGCCCTGGAGCTCCATGAACGAGAACGGGTTCTCCGAGCCGTACACCGGGGCGAAGCCCAGGCGCGTCAGGCGCTGGTCGGCGACGCACTCCAGGTACTGGCGCATCGACTCGGTGTTCATGCCCGGCAGGCCGTCACCGCACAGGTCGCGGCCGAACTGCAGCTCCGCCTCGACGGCCTCCCGCAGCATGTCGGTGACCTGCTGCTGGAGCGCGTCGTCGAAGAGGTCCGGCTCCTCCTTGCGGACGGTGTCGACGACCTCGAACGCGAAGTTCATGTGCATCGTCTCGTCGCGGAACACCCAGTTGGTGCCGGTCGCCAGGCCGTGCAGCAGGCCGCGCGAGCGGAACCAGTACACGTACGCGAACGCGCCGTAGAAGAACAGGCCCTCGATGCAGGCGGCGAAGCAGATCAGGTTCAGCAGGAAGCGGCGGCGGTCGGCCTTCGTCTCCAGCCGGTCGATCTTCTCGACCGAGTCCATCCAGCGGAAGCAGAACTGTGCCTTCTCCCGGATGGACGGGATGTTCTCCACGGCGTCGAACGCCGCGGCGCGGTCCTCCGGGTCGGGCAGGTAGGTGTCGAGCAGCGTCAGATAGAACTGGACGTGCACGGCCTCCTCGAACAGCTGCCGCGACAGGTACAGCCGCGCCTCGGGGGAGTTGATGTGCTTGTAGAGCGTCAGCACCAGGTTGTTCGCCACGATCGAGTCACCGGTCGCGAAGAACGCGACCAGGCGGCCGATCAGGTGCTGCTCGCCGGGCGTGAGCTTGGCGAGGTCGGCGACGTCGGAGTGGAGGTCGACCTCCTCCACGGTCCAGGTGTTCTTGATGGCGTCCCGGTAGCGCTCGTAGAAGTCCGGGTAGCGCATCGGGCGCAGGGTCAGCTCGAAGCCCGGGTCGAGAAGGTTCTTCTGAATAGGGGCTTCCGGCGCGAAGCGCCGTCCATCAGGGGTGGTGGTCGGGCGACGGGAGGGCATTACTGGCAGGCCTCGCAGGACTCGGGGTTCTCAAGGGAGCAGGCGACGGCGTCGGGCTCGGACACCTGCTGGGCGGGGACGGTGGTCGCGGACGCGGCACGGGCGATCCGGGTCGCCGGGCGCGAGCGCAGGTAGTACGTCGTCTTCAGGCCCTGCTTCCAGGCGTACGCGTACATCGACGACAGCTTGCCGATGGTGGGCGTCTCCAGGAACAGGTTCAGCGACTGCGACTGGTCCAGGAACGGCGTACGGGCCGCCGCCATGTCGATCAGGCCGCGCTGCGGGATCTCCCACGCCGTCCGGTACAGCTCGCGCACATGGGCCGGGATCCAGGTGAAGCCCTGCACCGAGCCGCTGGACTCGCGCAGCGCCTCACGGGTCTGCGCGTCCCACACGCCGAGCCGCTTCAGCTCGGCCACCAGGTAGGAGTTGACCTGGAGGAACTCCCCGCTGAGCGTCTCGCGCTTGAAGAGGTTCGACACCTGCGGCTCGATGCACTCGTACACGCCCGCGATCGAGGCGATCGTCGCGGTCGGGGCGATGGCGAGGAGCAGCGAGTTGCGCATGCCGACCTCGGCGATCCGGGCGCGCAGGGCCTCCCACCGCTCCGGCCAGTTCAGCTCCACATCGTAGTGGTCGGGGTGCAGGACACCGCGCGCGGTGCGGGTCTTCTCCCAGGCGGGCAGCGGGCCGTTGCGCTCGGCGAGGCCGGCGGACGCCTCGTACGCCGCGAGCATGATCCGCTCGGCGATACGGGTCGACAGGGCACGCGCCTCGGGGGAGTCGAACGGCAGCTTCAGCTGGAAGAAGACGTCCTGGAGGCCCATCGCGCCCAGGCCCACCGGCCGCCACCTGGCGTTGGACCGCCCGGCCTGCTCGGTGGGGTAGAAGTTGATGTCGACGACCCGGTCGAGGAACGTGACGGCCGTGCGGACGGTCTCGTCCAGCCGCTCCCAGTCGATGTCACCGCCGGCGACGAAGGCGCCCAGGTTGACCGAACCGAGGTTGCACACGGCCGTTTCGCCGTCGTTCGTGACCTCGATGATCTCGGTGCACAGGTTGGAGGAGTGCACGACCGTGCCGGGCTCGGCGGTCTGGTTCGCGGTCCGGTTGGAGGCGTCCTTGAACGTCATCCAGCCCTGGCCGGTCTGCGCGAGGGTACGCATCATCCGGCCGTACAGGTCACGGGCCGGCATGGTCTTCTTGGCCAGCCCCGCCGCCTCCGCCTTGCGGTACGCGGCGTCGAACTCCTCGCCCCACAGGTCGACCAGCTCCGGCACGTCGGCCGGCGAGAACAGCGACCACTGGGCGTCGGCGTTGACCCGGCGCATGAACTCGTCCGGGACCCAGTGCGCCAGGTTCAGGTTGTGCGTACGCCGGGCGTCCTCGCCCGTGTTGTCGCGCAGCTCCAGGAACTCCTCGATGTCCGCGTGCCACGTCTCCAGGTACACGGCCGCCGCGCCCTTGCGCCGCCCGCCCTGGTTCACGGCCGCGACCGAGGCGTCCAGCGTCTTCAGGAACGGCACGATGCCGTTGGAGTGCCCGTTGGTGCCCCGGATCAGCGAACCGCGCGCCCGGATGCGGGAGTACGACAGTCCGATGCCGCCCGCGTGCTTCGACAGCCGCGCCACCTGGTGGTAGCGGTCGTAGATCGAGTCCAGCTCGTCCAGCGGCGAGTCCAGCAGGTAGCACGAGGACATCTGCGGGTGGCGGGTGCCGGAGTTGAACAGCGTGGGGGAGGAGGGCAGGTAGTCGAGGCGGCTCATCAGCCCGTACAGCGCCGCGACCTCGTCCAGCGCCCGTACCGAGTCGTCCTCAGCCAGCCCGGCCGCCACGCGCAGCATGAAGTGCTGCGGCGTCTCGATGACCTTGCGCGTGATCGGGTGCCGCAGCAGGTAGCGCGAGTACAGCGTCCGCAGCCCGAAGTAGCCGAACCGGTCGTCGGCCGCCGGGTCGATGAGCGCGTCCATCCGCTCGGCGTGCAGCGTCACGAACGCGGCCGTACGGTCCGCGATCAGGCCCTCCCGGTGCCCCACGGCCACCGACGCGGAAAACGCCACCGCGCCCTGCCCGGCCGCCTCCTCCGCGATGGTCCGGGTCAGCAGCCGCGCCGCGAGCCGGGAGTACGCGGGGTCCTCGGCGATCAGCCCGGCGGCCGCCTCGGTGGCGAGCTCGCGCAGCTCGGCCTCGTCCGAACCGGCGTGCCGGCCCCGCAGCGCGGCGGCGGCGACCCGGCCGGGGTCGGTGTCGGGCAGATCGGCGGTGAGGTCGGTCAGGGTCCGCAGCAGTACGGTCCCGGGTCCGTCGCTGCCGTCGTTTCCGTCGCTCTCGATCGCTGAAACCGGATCGGCTGGCGCGATGGTCACGTGGGGGCTCTCCCTCGCTCGGCTCGGGGCCACCGCGGTTCGCGGGCAGGGGAAGCGGGCACGCCCGGGCACAAGGGCGCAGGGCACCGCGTCCACCGGCCCATTCCGCGAGGCCCGGACGTCTGGGCACCCGGGCCGGACGGTCCGGGCGCGCTGTCGGCAGGTCTTCGGACTCGTACGTACACAAAGGCACACCAACACACCGTTGCGGGACAGTTCCGGATTTGCACCGGATTCCCCTGCGGCGACAGCGAGCACGAGCATACATGTGGGGGGCGCCAGTTGAGGCACCCCCCACATGTTGTGTCGGCCGGAGTGTCAGAGGGACAGGGCGTACGTGAAGAGCGTCACGCCCGGAACGGGCTGCCAGTCCCGTTCCGGGGTCCGGACGAACCCCAGCCGCTCGAAGATCCGGTGCGCCGCCCGCATGGACGCCTGCGACGACAGCATGAGCCGCCGGCACCCCTCCACCGCCCGCGCCCGTTCCACACACGCCCGTACGAGCGCCTCGCCCGCGCCGCGCCGGCGGGCGTCCCGGGCCACCGCCAGCATCCGGAACTCCGCCTCCCCGTCCAGCGCCAGGTCGGCCCACGGCCCGCCGCCGCGCGCGACGAACGTCACGCCGCCCAGCACCCGTTCGTCCTGCTCCACGGCCACGAGCACCTCCGCCTCGGCGGCCCGCCGGGCCACGTCCCGCAGGTCGATCAGGTACTCGTCGCTCTCCCCGAAGTCCAGCAGCCCGTCGCCGAGATACGCCTGGGCCGTGACCTCGGCGAGCGTGTCGTGTTCCTCCGGCCGTACCGCCCTGATGGTGATGTCCATGGTGCGAGTGTGGCCGCGCACGGCGACGGGCCGCCGCATTTCCGTCCCCGGAAACACGGCGGCCCGTCGTGCCGTCACCCGCTCAGCAGCACCTCAGCAGCACGTCAGCAGCAGCGGAACCCGTCGCGCGGGTCGGCCTCCCGCGCGTCGGTGCGCCGGCGCTCGAACTCGCGCCGGGTCATGACCTCGGCGTCCGGGTCGCAGGCGCGGGTGTGGGCGACGTACGTGTCGTACGCGGCCTCGCCGGACACCTCACGTACGTACCAGCGGACCCAGCCGACGGCGCGGCGCAGCCGGCCGCCCGGCCCGGTGGCCACCGAGGCGCTCACTTCGAGCCGCTCCCGGCCGTTACCGCCTCACCGGTGCCGCCGTCCTCGCGGCCGCCGTCCTTGCGGATGCCGCCCTCGGGACCGAGCCCGGCCGCCACCAGTTCGGCCTTCTCCTCGGCCGTGGGGAACAGCCCGGCCGGGGCGATCAGCTTGGACTCGGTGTACGGCTCCTCGGAGAGCTTCACGCCGGCCGGGTCGGTGATGGCCTTGTAGCAGACCCGTCCCGCGTCCGCGATCACCACGATGATGAGGAGGGCGAAGAGGGCGGAAAGGACGCCGTCGACCGTGGAGTTGGTGACGACGGTGTGCATGTCGTCCATCGACTTGGCGGGCGGCAGCACCTGCCCGGAGTCGATGCCCGCCTGGTACTTGTCCCGCTGGGCGAAGAAGCCCACCCGCGGGTCGGCCGAGAAGATCTTCTGCCAGCTGGCGGTGAGGGTGACCGCCACGTCCCAGGCGAGCGGGACGGCGGTGACCCAGGCCCACTTCAGCCGCCCCGACTTGACCAGCAGCGTCGTGCAGACGGCCAGCGCCACGGCGGCCAGCAGCTGGTTGGCGATGCCGAACAGCGGGAAGAGCTGGTTGATGCCGCCCAGCGGGTCGTGCACACCGACCCAGAGGAAGTAGCCCCAGCCGCCGACGACGACCGCGCTGGCGAACCAGACGCCCGGCTTCCAGCTGACCTGCTTGAAGGGCTTGTAGAGGTTGCCGAGCGTGTCCTGGAGCATGAAGCGGCCCACGCGGGTGCCGGCGTCCAGCGTCGTCAGGATGAACAACGCCTCGAACATGATGGCGAAGTGGTACCAGAACGCCTTCATGGCGGTACCGCCGACGACCGCCGAGAAGATCTCCGACATGCCGAGCGCGAAGGTCGGCGCGCCGCCGGTCCGGGACAGCAGCGACGCCTCCTCCACGTCAGCCGCGGCCTGCGCCAGCTGGTCGGGCGAGATGGTGAAGCCGAAGTTGGACACCGCTTCGGCGGCGGACTGCACCGTCGTGCCGACCACGCCCGCGGGCGAGTTGACGGCGAAGAAGAGACCGGGGTCGATGATGCAGGCCGCGATCATCGCCATGACGGCGACGAACGACTCGGTGAGCATGGACCCGTACCCGATCATCCGGATCTGGGTCTCCTTCTGGACCATCTTCGGGGTGGTGCCCGAGGAGACCAGGGAGTGGAAGCCGGAGAGCGCGCCGCACGCGATGGTGATGAAGACGAAGGGGAACATCGAGCCGGCGAAGACCGGACCGTCGCCGCGGCTCGCGAAGTCGGTGACCGCGGGCATCTTCAGCGTCGGCAGGGCGAGGAAGACACCGAGGGCGAGCATGGCGATCGTGCCGACCTTCATGAAGGTCGAGAGGTAGTCGCGCGGGGCGAGCAGCAGCCACACCGGCAGGACGGAGGCGAGGAAGCCGTACACGACCATCCAGATGACCAGTGTGCCCGGCTCCAGGGTGAAGGTCTCCGCGAGGGAGGACTCGGCGACCCAGCCGCCCGCGACGATGGCCAGGAGCAGCAGCGCGACGCCGATGACGGAGACCTCGGTGACCCGGCCGGGCCGCAGCACCCGCAGGTAGACGCCCATGAAGAGGGCGATCGGGATGGTCATGCCGATGGAGAAGACGCCCCACGGCGAGTGCGCCAGGGCGTTGACGATGACCAGGGCCAGCACCGCCAGCAGGATGATCATGATGGCGAAGACCGCGATCAGCGCGGCGGCCCCGCCGAAGGGGCCGATCTCGTCACGGGCCATCTGGCCGAGCGAACGGCCGTTGCGGCGGGTGGAGAAGAAGAGCGTCACCATGTCCTGGACGGCACCGGCGAAGATCACGCCGACGATGATCCAGATCGTGCCGGGCAGGTAGCCCATCTGCGCCGCGAGCACGGGGCCCACCAGCGGGCCCGCGCCCGCGACCGCCGCGAAGTGGTGGCCGAAGAGCACCCGGCGGTCGGTGGGGTGGAAGTCGACACCGTTGTCGAGCCGCTCGGCGGGCGTGGCGCGGGTCTTGTCGACCTTGAGCACCCGGTTCGCGATGAAGCGGGAGTAGAAGCGGTAGGCGATCGCGTACGAGCCGAGCGCGGCCGCGAGCATCCAGGCGGCCGAGATCTCCTCGCCCCGGGACAGCGCGAGCATGCCCCAGCCGGCCGCCCCCGCGAGGGCGACGAGCGACCAGATCACGATCGACTTCGGGGCGAGGCCCGTCCGTGAAGTGTTCGGTGGTGCCGACGGCTCTGGCATGGTGCACGTCCCCTCGCTGATCACCTGTAATGCGCAGGAAATCTAGGGGAGTGCCTCGCGCAGCGTCACCCCCCGTCCGCATATCGGTACGGCAACGCTTTGGGTGACGCCACGTCAGGGGCCGTTCGGCCGGCGCCTCAGCGGTTCGGCCGCTTCAGCCGCGCGACGAACTTGTACCGGTCGCCCCGGTACACCGAGCGCACCCACTCCACCGGTTCGCCGTTCTCGTCCAGCGAGTGGCGGGAGAGCATCAGCATCGGCAGGCCCACGTCCGTACCGAGCAGGCCCGCCTCCCTCGGGGTGGCCAGCGAGGTCTCGATGGTCTCCTCGGCCTCGGCGAGGTGGACGTCGTACACCTCCGCCAGCGCCGTGTAGAGCGAGGTGTACTTCACCAGGGACCGCCGCAGCGCCGGGAAGCGCTTGGCGGACAGGTGCGTCGTCTCGATGGCCATCGGCTCGCCGCTCGCCAGCCGCAGCCGCTCGATGCGCAGCACGCGCCCGCCGGGCGAGATGTCGAGCAGCCCGGCGAGGGTGTCGTCGGCCGTCACGTACCCGATGTCGAGGAGCTGCGAGGTGGGCTCCAGGCCCTGCGCGCGCATGTCCTCGGTGTACGAGGTGAGCTGGAGCGCCTGCGAGACCTTCGGCTTCGCGACGAACGTGCCCTTGCCCTGGATGCGCTCCAGGCGCCCTTCCACGACCAGCTCCTGCAGCGCCTGCCGCACGGTCGTGCGGGAGGTGTCGAACTCGGCGGCGAGCGTGCGCTCCGGCGGTACCGGCGTACCGGGAGGCATGGTCTCCGTCATGTCCAGCAGGTGCCGCTTGAGCCGGTAGTACTTGGGCACGCGCGCGGTGCGGGTGGCGCTCCCGCTCTCGGTCTCGGTACCGCCCCCATCCGTGGCCATGGCCCGCCTTCCCGACTCCTGTGCTGTTGCCGTCACCGGCTCCTCCGTCTATTGCGGCTCACATGGTGGCACGGACCGGTCACGGGTCGTCGCCCTCCCTCAGGTGTCGGTCCGGTAACGGACCCGACTGCCCTTCTTATACACCCTTGACACCCCTAAAGGTCTAGGCCAAGCTCCGGGTTACTGGTCTAAACCATTAAAGATCAGGTCCCAGTCCCACGGGCAGCACGGGCACTACACCGGTATGGCTTCGCGGTGGGGGCAGGGTTTGCAGGCATCCCTGAGGAGGGTGGCGTGAAGCGCAAGCTCATCGCGGCGATAGGCGTCGCAGGCATGATGGTCGGTATTGCCGCGTGTGGCTCGGACGACGGCAAGGGGGGCAGCACCGACGCCGGTGGCAACAAGACCCTCACCGTCTGGGTGATGGACGGCTCGGCTCCCGACGCCTGGATCAAGAACGTCAACAAGGAGTTCGAGGCCAAGCACAAGGGCGTCAAGGTCAAGGTCGAGATCCAGCAGTGGAACGGCATCCAGGAGAAGGTCACCACGGCCCTCTCCGAGGACACCCCGCCGGACGTCCTGGAGCTGGGTAACACCCAGACCGCCGGTTACGCGGCCACGGGCGGCCTCGCCGACCTGACCGAGGACAAGGCCAAGCTCGGCGCCGACGGCTGGAACAAGGGCATGCTCGCCTCCAACGAGCTGGACGGAAAGCTCTACTCCGCCCCCTGGTACGCCGCCAACCGCGTCGTCGTCTACGACAAGGCCGCCTTCAAGAAGGCCGGCGTGACCCCGCCGAAGACCCGCGCCGAGTGGATCGACGGCCTGAAGAAGCTCAAGGCGTCCGACCCGAAGTCGCAGCCCATCTACCTGCCCGGCCAGAGCTGGTACGTCTACGCCGGCTTCGTGTGGGACGAGGGTGGCGACCTCGCCGTCAAGGACGGCGACAAGTGGAAGGGCAACCTGTCCTCTCCCGAGGCCGTGGCCGCCATGAACTTCTACAAGGAGCTGCAGTCGTACTCGACCGCTCCCAAGGACAAGGACGAGGCGACCCCGCAGCAGTCCACCGACATCATTCCCAAGGGCGGCGTGGCGTCCTGGATCGGCCTCGGCTGGGAGGCCGGCGGCGCGATCGACGCGATGAAGAAGGCCGGCAAGACCGCCGACTTCGGTTACTTCCCGATCCCGGGCAAGACCGCCGACAAGCCCGGCTCCGTCTTCTTCGGCGGCTCGAACCTCGCGGTGTCCGAGCGCTCGCAGAACAAGGACCTGGCCAAGGAGTGGCTGGCCCTGGCCGCCGGCAAGGAGCACATGGCCAAGTACGCCGAGGCCACCCAGGGCGCGCTGCTCCCCAACAACGACGCGGCGCAGTTCACGCCGGCCGCCGGCTCGTTCGCCGAGGCGATGGCCAAGGCCGCGCCCGTCGGCAAGATCACCCCGGTCACTCCGGGCTGGGCGAACGTCGAGACGGCGCCCAACCCGATCAAGGACTACATGACCAAGGTGCTCAAGGGTGAGGACGCCAAGAAGGCCGCCGAGGCGGCCGACAAGGTGATCACCGAGCGCGTCAACCAGCAGTAACCGCCGTAGCCCCCGGTGGTGCGACCGGTAACCCCACGCCGGTCGCACCACCGGGCCTTGACCCGGTCAGCCCAGAACCGCGAGGAATGAAGACCATGACCGTGGACTCCCAGGGAGCGGTGAGCACCGCTCCTTCGGACGCGCCCGGGAAGGCGGCGGGGAAGTCGAAGACCCCGCCACCCCCGTCCGGCTCGACGCACGTCCTGAAGCGTCCTCGCGGCAGGCGCTCCCTGCCGGGCGGGGTGCTGCCGTACCTGCTGATCGCCCCCGCCATCCTGTCCATGGCGGTGCTGCTGCTCTATCCGCTGATCCGGAACGTGATCCTCTCCTTCCAGCAGGTCAACCGGAAGGAACTGATCACCCGCAAACCCGAGTGGATCGGCGTCGAGAACTACACGGAGCTGCTGGGCGACTCCCAGTTCTGGACCGTCGTCCTGCGCAGCGTCGCCTTCACGGCCGCCAACGTCGTACTGATCATGATCATCGGCACTCTGACCGGCCTGCTGCTCAACCGGCTCGGCAAGAAGATGCGCCTGGTCCTGTCGCTGTCGCTGATGCTCGCCTGGGCCATGCCGGTCGTCGCCTCCGTCACCGTCTTCCGGTGGCTGTTCGACGAGCAGTTCGGCGTCGCCAACTGGCTGATGCGCACGCTCGGCTTCTCGGGCTACGAGCAGCACAACTGGTTCGAGACCGGCTTCTCCACCCTCGTCATCGTCACGCTCCTGGTGGTCTGGGGCTCGATCCCGTTCGTCGCGCTCAACATGTACGCCGGTCTCACCACCGTCGGCACCGAGTTGTACGAGGCCGCCAAGATGGACGGCGCGAACGGCTGGCGGACGTTCTGGTCCGTGGTCTTCCCCAACCTGAAGCCGTTCTTCCTGATCAGCACGTTCCTGGAGATCATCTGGGTCTTCAAGGTCTTCGCCCAGGTGTACGCGATGAACCTCGGCGGCCCCGACCGCGGCTCGGAGACCCTGCCGGTCTTCGCCTACATCGAGGGCCAGGGCCAGGCGCACTACGGCCTCGCCGCCGCCATCTCCGTACTGACCATCCTGATGCTGATCGCGGCCATGTCCTTCTACTTCCGCCTGATCCTGAAGCAGGAGGAGGAGCAGTGAGCACCACTCACCCGCAGACCCCGCAGGTCCTCCGCACGAGGAAGCCGCTGCGGCCGGGAACCGTCGCCAAGAACCTCACCGCGCTCGTCATGGCCGTGCTGTTCGTCTTCCCGGTCTACTGGATGTTCAGCTCGTCGCTGAAGCCGCAGTCCGAGATCCTCACCAAGGACCCGGTGTTCCTGTTCACGCCGACGTTCGAGAACTACCCGACCGCCACCGGCGTCGACCTGTTCTGGACGTACGTGGGCAACAGCCTCACCGTCACGATCGGCGCCGTCCTCCTGGCCCTGGTCGTCGCCCTGGCCGCCGCCTTCGCCATCGCCCGGATGAAGTTCCGCGGCCGCAAGGGCCTGGTGCTGGGCGTCATGATGGCGCAGATGGCCCCCTGGGAGGTCATGGTCATCGTGATGTACATGATCGCCCGCGACAGCTCCATGCTGAACAGCATCCCGCTGCTCACCGCCATCTACTTCGTCATGGTGCTGCCCTTCACCATCTGGACCCTGCGCGGCTTCATCGCCGCCGTCCCGGTGGAGCTGGAGGAGGCCGCCCAGATCGACGGCTGCACCCGTGGCCAGGCCTTCCGCAAGGTGATCTTCCCGCTCCTCGCACCCGGCCTGATGTCCACCTCGCTGTTCGGGTTCATCACCGCCTGGAACGAGTTCGCGATGGTCCTGATCCTCAACAAGGAGAAGACCGCGCAGACCCTGCCCCTGTGGCTGACCCAGTTCCAGACGGCCTTCGGCAGCGACTGGGGCGCCACCATGGCCGCCTCCTCGCTCTTCGCCCTCCCCGTTCTGATCGTGTTCCTGTTCCTCCAGCGCCGGGCCGTCGGCGGCATGACCGCCGGCGCAGTGAAGGGATAACGGCACTCATGACGACTCTCGTACGTCCCGGGACCCTCACCCGCGACGCGCTCGCCGTCCTCCAGCCCGGCTTCACCGGCACCACCCCGCCCGACTGGCTGCTGCGCCGCATCGGCGAAGGGCTCTCCTCCGTCGGCCTGTTCGGCCGCAACATCGCCACCCCCGGCCAACTGGCGGCGCTCACTGCCCGCCTGCGGGCCGAGCGGGACGACGTCCTCGTCGCGATCGACGAGGAGGGCGGCGACGTCACCCGCCTGGAGGTCCACACCGGCTCGTCCTTCCCCGGCAACCTCGCGCTCGGCACGGTCGACGACCCCGGCCTGACCCGAGCCGTGGCCGCCGAACTGGGCCGCCGGCTCGCCGCGTGCGGCGTCGACTTCAACTGGGCCCCCTCCGCGGACGTCAACTCCGACCCGGACAACCCGGTCATCGGCGTACGCTCCTTCGGCGCCGACCCGGAGCTGGTCGCCCGCCACACCGTGGCGTACATCGAGGGCATGCAGTCCGCCGGCGTGGCCGCCTGCACCAAGCACTTCCCCGGCCACGGCGACACCAACGTCGACTCGCACCTCGCGATGCCTCGCGTCGATGCGGACCTGGACACACTGCACGCACGTGAGCTGGTGCCGTTCCGCGCCGCGATCGCCGCGGGTTCCATGTCGGTGATGAGCGCGCACATCCTGCTCCCCGCGCTCGACCCGGACCGACCGGCGACCCTGAGCCCGCGGATCCTCACCAGCCTGCTCCGCCAGGAGCTGGGCTACGAGGGCCTGATCGTCACCGACGGCATGGAGATGCAGGCCATCGCCTCGGTGTACGGAATCGAGCGCGGCTCCGTCCTCGCGATCGCCGCGGGCGCCGACGCCCTGTGTGTCGGCGGCGGCCTGGCGGACGAGGAGACGGTCCTGCGCCTGCGTGACGCGCTGGTCGACGCGGTACGGACCGGCGAACTGCCCGAGGAGCGGCTGGCCGACGCGGCGGCGCGGGTGCGCGCGCTCGCGTCGTGGACCAGGGCTCACCGGGCCAGGGGGGCCACAGCCGGGCCGGGCGCGGTTCCGGAGGAGGGGAGCGCGCCCGGCACCGACACCACCGGCATCGGTCTGGTGGCCGCGCGGCGCGCGCTGAGCGTCACCGGCTCGCGCGTGCCGCTCACCGCCCCGGCCCACGTCGCCGCGTTCACCCCGGTCGCCAACATCGCGGTCGGCGACGAGACCCCCTGGGGCGTCGGCCCCGAGCTGGCCCGGCTGCTGCCGGGGACGACGACGGGCACGTACGCGGCCGACGTGGCCGTGGACCGGGTGCTGCGGGACGCGGGGGAGCGGCGGATCGTCGCGGTCGTACGGGACGTCCACCGCCACCCGTGGATGGACCGGGCGCTGGACGGCCTGCTGGCGGCCCGCCCGGACACGGTGGTCGTCGAGATGGGCGTGAACCAGGCCCCGGCGCGCGGGGCGCTGCACATCGCGACGTACGGGGCGGCGCGGGTGTGCGGGACGGCGGCGGCGGAGGTCATCGCGGGCGCGTGAGCCGCACGTACAGGAATGGGCCGGTACCCGATCGGGGGTACCGGCCCCTTCCGCGTGCGCGCCCGTGGAACGCTCAGATGCCCTGCCAGGACGGCTTGTTGGCGTACGTGTGACGGAAGTAGTCCGCGAGCTTCAGCTTGGACGCGGCCGCCTCGTCGACGACCACCGTGGCGTGCGGGTGCAGCTGGAGCGCCGAGGCCGGTACGAGGGCGGCGACCGGGCCCTCGACGGTCTGCGCCACGGCCTCGGCCTTGCCCTCGCCGGTGGCGAGGAGGACCAGGTGGCGGGCCTCCAGGATGGTGCCGATGCCCTGGGTGATCACGTGGTGGGGCACCTGGTCGATGTCGCCCCCGAAGAACCGCGCGTTGTCGACACGGGTCTGCTCGGTCAGCGTCTTGATGCGGGTGCGGGAGGCCAGCGAGGAGCACGGCTCGTTGAAGCCGATGTGCCCGTCGGTGCCGATGCCGAGTATCTGGAGGTCCACGCCGCCCGCCTCGGCCAGCGCCCTGTCGTACGCATCGCATGCCGCCTGGACGTCCGCGGCGGAGCCGTCGGGACCCATGAAGGCGTCGGGGCTCAGCCCGAGCGGCTCGACGACCTGGCGCAGCACGGTGGAGCGGTACGACTCGGGGTGCCCGGACGGCAGTCCCACGTACTCGTCCAGCTGGGCGATCCGGGCGCGCGAGACGTCCACGGCACCCGCCCGGACCTTCGCGGTCAGCGCGTCGTAGATGGGCAGCGGGGTCGAACCGGTGGCCACGCCGAGCAGCGCGTCGGGCTTGCGGCGCAGAAGGCCGGCGATGCCCTCGGCGATGAGTTCGCCGCCTGCCTTGGCGTCCTGGACGATGACAACTTCCACGCTGGGCCTGCCGATCTCGGAGTACGTATGTGGTATAGACCAATCTAGCAGAATGGCCCTCCCGACTGGCGGCTTCTCGGGCGCCCGTGCTCGACTGTTGGCCATGAGTGAGCAGCCGGGCCGGATCATGTCGGGCGAGATGGCGGAGCAGCCTGCCGTGCTGCGCCGGATCCTGGAGCAGGGCGCACCGGCGATCCGTACCGTCGCGGCGGCCATCGCGGCCCGGCGGCCCCGCTTCGTCCTGCTCACGGCACGCGGTACGTCCGACAACGCCGCCCTGTACGCCAAGTACCTGCTGGAGATCCGGCTCGGCCTGCCCTGCGGGCTGACGTCCATGTCGACGACCACCGCCTACGGGGCGAAGCCCGACCTCACCGACGTCCTCGTCATCACCGTCAGCCAGTCCGGCGGCTCGCCCGACCTCGTCGCCTCCACCAAGGCCGCCCGGGAGGCGGGCGCGGTCACCCTCGCCGTCACCAACAACGCGGACTCGCCGCTCGCGGCGGTCTCCGAGCACCACATCGACATCCTGGCCGGTCCGGAGAGGGCGCTGCCCGCGACCAAGACGTACACCGCCTCGCTGCTCGCCCTCTACCTCTTCGTCGAGGGCCTGCGCGGCGACGGCGGCAGCGCGGCCGCCGGCCCCGTACCCGACCTGGCGGCCCAGGTCCTGGACCGCCGCGCCGAGGTGCGCGCCCTGGCCGGCCGCTACCGCTTCGCCGAGCGCATGGTGATCACCTCACGCGGCTACGGCTACCCCACGGCCAAGGAAGCCGCGCTGAAGCTGATGGAGACCAGCTACATCCCCGCCCTCGCCTACTCGGGCGCGGACCTGCTGCACGGCCCGCTCGCCATGGTCGACAACATCTCGCCCGTCATCGCGGTCGTCCCCGACGGCAAGGGCGGCGCCGCCCTCCAGCCGGTCCTCGACCGCCTCCGCGGCCGCGGTGCGGACCTGGTCGTCGTCGGCCCCCGCCCGCAGGTCGAGGCCGCCTCGGCCGGTTTCGTACTGCCCACGGAAGGGCTGCCCGAGGAGCTCCAGCCGATCCTGGAGATCCTGCCGCTCCAGCTCCTCGCCTACGAGGTCACCATCGCCCGGGGCCAGGACCCCGACGCCCCCCGCGCCCTGGCGAAGGTCACCGAGACGCATTGATCCCTGACGTCGGTGGTGCCTGGCGGAAACATGACGCCGACGCGGAAAGCCCGGTGCCGGACGGAGTCCGGCCGTCGGCCGAAGCTTTCGAGGCCGCCGGGCCGAGGAAGGGCCGAGGAACGCGGGGGCGGCGGAAGAGAGGTGCACCCGCGGGCCGCGGCGCCAGGACGGGACCCTCAACCCGTCCGGCACCGCAGCCCGGAGTTGCCCGGCCGTCGGGTGTGCGGTCCCGCGGCCGTGTGGAGGACTCGGCGCAGTCAGGGCAGAGAGCGCCGGGTTCCTCGATCCACCCTCCTGTGCGGGGAGGATGGAGGCTCTAGTGTGTCACTGGTTCAGTGTGGACTAGACCAATCGGTCTGTCCATCCGTATGACAGACCATATGTACGCGCCCATCCTCCACCACGGACCGGCCAAACGCCAGGTTCATCCGGTTCGGCGGCACAGGTACGCTCGCACATGTGCCCTCCATGAACGACCTCGTACGCCAGCACACCGCTCTGAGTGAGACCGACCTCGAGTGGCTCCACCTGCTGGTCTCGGAGTGGCAACTGCTCTCCGACCTCTCCTTCGCCGACCTCGTCCTGTGGGTCCCGACCCGCGACGGCACCCGGTACGTCTCCGTCGCGCAGATGCGGCCCAACACCGGCCCCACCTCCTACCAGGACGACATGGTCGGCCACCTCGTCCCGCGCGGCCGCCGCCCGCTGCTGGACGCCGCGCTCGACGAGGGCCGCATCGTGCGCGAGGGCGACCCGGAGTGGCGCGAGGAGGTCCCGGTACGGGTCGAGTCCATCCCCGTACGCCGCGAGGGCCGCGTCCTCGGAGTGATCGCGCGCAATACGAACCTGCTGACGGTGCGCACCCCCAGTCGGCTGGAGCTGACCTACCTCCAGTCCGCCTCCGACCTGGCCCAGATGATCGCGGCCGGCACCTTCCCCTTCCCCGGTCAACAAGTCGACATGGACGCCTCGCCGCGCGCCGGCGACGGGCTGATCCGGCTCGACGCGGACGGCGTCGTCCAGTACGCCTCGCCCAACGCCCTCTCCGCGTACCACCGCCTCGGCCTCGCCGCCGACCTGGTGGGCCAGCACCTCGGCCAGATCACCGCCGAACTCGCCCCCTCCCGGGGCCCGGTGGACGAGGCCATGGTCAAGCTGGCCAGCGGATACGCGCCGCGCGAGGCGGAGGTCGAGGGAAACGGGGGAGTGATCCAGCTGCGGGCGATTCCGCTCAAGCCCAAGGGCACCCGGATCGGTTCGCTGGTCCTGCTCCGGGACGTCACCGAACTGCGGCGCCGCGAGCGCGAGTTGATCACCAAGGACGCCACCATCCGGGAGATCCACCACCGGGTGAAGAACAACCTCCAGACCGTCGCCGCCCTGCTGCGCCTCCAGGCCCGCCGGATGGACTCCGACCGGGGCCGCGAGGCACTGAACGAGGCGGTGCGACGCGTCGGCTCGATCGCCATCGTGCACGAGACGCTCTCGCAGAACCTCGACGAGCGCGTCGAGTTCGACGAGATCGCCGACCGGGTGATCTCGATGGTCGCCGAGATCTCACCCGGCAAGGTCACCTGCCGCCGCAACGGCCGCTTCGGCATCCTCGACGCCGAGGTCGCCACCCCGCTGTCGATGGTCCTCACCGAGATCCTCCAGAACGCCCTGGAGCACGCCTTCGCCCCGAACGAACACGGCACGGTCGAGGTCTCGGCGGTACGCGGCGACCCGCGCGCCCGGGACGCCCGGCTGCTGATCACCATTCAGGACGACGGCAGCGGACTTCCCGAGGGCTTCGACCCGCAGCGCGCCGGCAACCTCGGTCTCCAGATCGTCCGCACACTGGTGGAGGGCGAACTCGGCGGTACGTTCGACATGCAGCCCGCCCCCGGGCGCGGTACGCGCGTGGTCCTCGACGTTCCCGTACAGGCGCAGAAATAGCAGCGAGCCCCGGACCGTGGAGACGGTCCGGGGCTCGAACGCTTTGGGTTACTGCTGCGCGCTGCGGCTCGGGAGGCGGGTCAGTGCGTACACGCTGTACGCGCCGCCTGGCTTCAGGCTCGTAGCGGTGGCGTCGCTCAGGCGCTGGCGTTACGCGCCCGGTTGCGGGCGGCGCGGCGCTTCATGGCGCGACGCTCGTCCTCGCTGAGGCCACCCCAGACGCCGGAGTCCTGGCCGGACTCGAGCGCCCACTGCAGGCACTGCTCCATGACGGGGCAGCGACGGCAGACAGCCTTGGCTTCCTCGATCTGCAGCAGCGCAGGACCGGTGTTGCCGATGGGGAAGAACAGCTCGGGGTCTTCCTCACGACAAACGGCGTTGTGACGCCAGTCCATGGCTGCTACCTCTCCTTGGTGTTGCATGCAAGTTGCTTGTGAATGTGAACGCTTTCACGAATCCCTCAACAAGTGAAGGGCCGAACGCCAGATGAACTGGTGTGGTCCTGGATTTGAGGAGGGGTTCTGGCTCTCACTGGAGGCCGGTCCTGCGGGCCGTCCCGATCGCCATGTAGAGATTCGCAAACCTCGGCGGCGGATACAACCCCTTCCGGAAAGTTTTTTTTGATTCCTCGGTGTCGGCTAGGTCACAGCCGTACTTCTATGGGGTGGACCCTGGCCCATACGTTCGAGATAAAGGACCAACGGCCCTTCCACTCACACAATCACACGCAGTGCACGACGAACGCCTGTGAACGTCACGCTGCTGCGCAGACCCAGGTGGTCTCCGTCCATCTGGAAGGGCAGCGGCACCTTCGAATGCAAGGTGAAGTCGGTCAGGTCGTGCAGGGAGAGAGCGTGCTTGCCGTGCGGGCCGCGCTCCGGGCTGGACGTCAGCAGCTGGGTCGCGTACCGCGCCACGGAGGCCGTCGACAGCCGGCTCAGCGCGAGTACGTCGAGAGCCGTGTCGAAGGACGCCGCGGGCGACGCGTACACCGGACGATTGCCCAGGTAGGTCCAGGGCGCGGTGTTGCAGACTATCGACAGCGCGATGTCGTGGACCGGGTCCGCGCCCGGGCGCTCCAGCGTGATCTTGCCGTGCCGGCGGTGCGGCTCGTCCAGGAACTGGCGCATCGCCTGCCGGATGTAGAGCGCGTGCGTCGATCTCTTGCCGCGCTCGCGCTGCTGTTCGACCCGGCCGATCACGCCCGCGTCGAAGCCGAAACCGGCACAGAAGGTGAACCAGCGGGCCGGAACGGACTCGTCCTCCGTGCCGGGCGTGCCCGCCGCGAGCCCGAGGCCGACGGTACGGTCGCGGCGCTCGCGCAGCGCGTCCAGCAGCGCGCCGGTCGCCTCCACGGCGTCGTTCGGCAGGCCCAGCGCGCGGGCGAAGACATTGGTGGACCCGCCGGGCACCACCGCGAGGTGCGGAAGCCGGTCGGGGTCGGGGCCGTGGTGCAGCAGCCCGTTGACGACCTCGTTGACGGTGCCGTCGCCACCGAGGGCGACGACGAGCTCGACGTCCCGGGACTCGGCGGCCCGGCGGGCCAGGTCACGGGCGTGGCCCCGGTACTCGGTCGTGACCGCCTCCAGCTTCATCTCGCTGGCCAGCGCGTGGATCAGTACGTCACGGGTGCGGGCACTGGTGGTGGTGGCTGCCGGATTGACCACGAGGAGTGCGCGCATGCCCGCCAGGTTACCTACCGCGCGGTACCGGGCCCAGCCCCGGCCCGGTCGGTGGACAGGCCCGGCGGCTACCCTGCGAGGGTGAGCAGTACGGAGCAGACCCCCGCCGAGACCTCCTCTTCCGCTTCCCGCCCCGCCCGGGTCACCGCCGCCGCGGTCGTGGCCGCGCTGGAGGCGCTCGCCCTCTTCGCCGGAGGCGCGTACCTGCTCGTGACGAGCCTCACGGGCCGGCCGGACGACCTGACGCAGGCCCTGACGGGCGGCGCGACGCTCCTCGCGCTCGGGCTGATCCCGCTGCTGGCCGCGCGGGGACTGCTGCGGTGCCGCAGCTGGAGCCGGGGGCCGGCGATCATCACCCAGCTGATGGCCCTCCCGGTGGCGTGGACGCTCCTCCAGGCGTCGAGCGCCGCGATCCCCGGGGGCATCGCCCTCGCGGTCGCGGCGGTCGCCGGCCTGGTCCTCCTGGTCCACCCCCAGACCACCGAGGCCCTGGGCATCCGCCCCCGCGCCTGACGCCCCCCGTTGTGGGCAGTCGTTCCGCTGGGGGTCCCCCCAGGACGAAGTCCTAGGGGGAGGAACGGGTGGGCACAACGGAACGGGGCGGCGCCCTCTTCCCGGTTCCTCCCGGGGCCGTGCGGCACGGTGGCCTGCCGGGGGGCTACTCCTCGACCAGCAGCTTCTCGCGCAGCTGCGCCAGCGTCCGGGCCAGCAGGCGCGAGACGTGCATCTGGGAGATGCCCACCTCCTGGGCGATCTGCGACTGGGTCATGTTGCCGAAGAATCGGAGGAGAAGGATCCGCTTCTCCCGAGGCGGGAGGTCCTCCAGGAGCGGTTTGAGGGACTCCCGGTACTCGACTCCTTCGAGGGCCTCGTCCTCCGCACCCAGCGTGTCCGCGACGGCGGGGGACTCGTCGTCCGTGTCCGGGACGTCCAGCGAGAGCGTCGAGTACGCGTTGGCGGACTCCAGGCCCTCCAGGACCTCCTCCTCCGAGATGCCGAGGCGCTCGGCCAGCTCGTGCACCGTCGGGGAGCGGCCGTGCAGCTGGGAGAGCTCGGCGGTGGCCGTGGTCAGGGAGAGGCGCAGCTCCTGGAGGCGGCGGGGCACCCGTACCGCCCAGCCCTTGTCGCGGAAGTGGCGCTTGATCTCGCCGACCACGGTGGGAGTGGCGTACGTGGAGAACTCGACGCCCCGGTCGGGGTCGAAGCGGTCGACCGACTTGATCAGGCCGATGGTGGCGACCTGCGTCAGGTCGTCCAGCGGCTCCCCCCGGTTGCGGAAGCGGCGCGCGAGGTGCTCGACCAGCGGCAGGTGCATCCGTACGAGCTGGTTGCGCAGCTCCGCCCGCTCGGGCGAGCCGTCCGGCAGTGTGCGCAACCGGATGAACATCGCCCGCGCACCACTGCGGTCGTGCGGATCGTGGTGGTGGTACTGGTTCTGCTGCTCGCTCATCTGGGCCGCCCGCTCCGCCTGCGCCTGCTCCGGCGCATCCAAAAGACCGTCCACCGGGTGCGGCCGCGCCTGCTGTTCCGGGATGCCCTCCGGCGAGCTCAACACCCGTGGGCCGCGCTCCTCGTCTCGCACCGGACCGTCCCCGTTCCTCACGCCGGCCCGGGTCCCGCGCCGCGCTGTTTGTACAGGCTGATGGAGACCGTCCGGTCGTCGGCGACGGACGAGTCGACCTTGCCGGCCAGCGCCGAGAGCACCGTCCAGGCGAACGTGTCACGCTCCGGGGCCCGGCCGTCGGTCGTGGGCGCCGAGACCGTGACGTCCAGGGAGTCGTCGATGAGGCGGAACACGCAGCTCAGGACCGAGCCGGGCACCGCTTGCTGGAGCAGGATCGCGCACGCCTCGTCGACCGCGATGCGCAAGTCCTCGATCTCGTCGAGGGTGAAGTCCAAACGCGCCGCCAGGCCGGCCGTGGCCGTACGCAGCACGGACAGGTAGGCACCCGCAGCGGGCAGCCGGACTTCCACGAAGTCCTGGGTCCCGGGCTCGCCTGCGATCTGGGACACCCTCACCTCCAAGGTGGCACAAGCTCTTTCGGGGCTCGGAAGAGGGGAGATCTCCCCCGAACCGGTGCGGTACGCAGGTGTGCGTAGTCCGCCGTGACGCTATCGCGATCCATGGTGCCGTGTCGCCGGGACCCCCGCTCCGGCGGCTGTCACTCATGGTAAGCATATGAGTACGGACAGTGGCTAGAGGTCTGAGGGGCCCAATCGCGAGAAACCGGCGGAGGGTTGACGTACCCAGACCTCACACGATCGAACCGTCGACAAAGCACCAACGCCACTTCTCCCCGGGTTCGAAGGTCCGCATCACCGGGTGACCGGTGTCCTTGAAGTGCTTGGTGGCATGCTGCCCGGCCGAGGAGTCGCAGCAGCCGACGTGCCCGCACAACAGACACAGGCGCAGCTGCACCGGGTGCGTGCCGTCGGCGGCGCACTCGGGGCACGTCTCGGACAGTGGGGTGGGCTCGGGCCGTGGCAGTTCGGCCGCGTGCGGGCACTCGCGCATGATTGCCAGGTTACGAGGTGCCCCACCGGTGGTGGACCGAGGCGGGGCCTCGGTGGTTGCTGTTGGGTGGGTGGTACCTGGGCGGAACGCCGGTGCCCCACCGGTGGTGGACCGAGGCGGGGCCTCGGTGGTTGCTGTTGGGCGGGTGGTACCTGGGTGGAACGCCGGTGCCCCACCGGTGGTGGACCGAGGCGGGGCCTCGGTGGTTGCTGTTGGGCGGGTGGTACCGGGGCGGAACGCCGGTGCCCAACCCGTGGTGCATCGCGAGAGTGGGGAGACGATGGACGCACTGCCATTGGTGGCGCTGGTCGCGGTGAGCGCCGCGATCGCGGGGGTGGCCCGCAGGACGCCGGTTCCGGCGCCGCTGCTGCTGGTGGCGGCGGGGCTCGCCGCCTCGTACGTACCGGGAGTGCCGGACTACACCCTGGACCCGCACATCGTGCTGCCGCTGGTGCTGCCGCCGCTGTTGCACACGGCCGCGCTGGACTCCTCGTACCTGGACCTGCGGGCCAATGTCCGGCCCGTTGCCCTGTTGTCGGTGGGTTATGTTCTTTTTGCGACGCTTGCGGTGGGGTATCTGGCGCATCTGATGGTGCCGGACCTGCCACTGACCGCCGCCCTGGTGCTGGGCGCCGTCGTCGCGCCGCCGGACGCGGTGGCCGCCACCGCCATCGCGCGGCGACTCGGGCTGCCCGGCCGGATCACCACGATCCTGCAGGGCGAGTCCCTGGTGAACGACGCGACCGCGATCACCGCCTACAAGGTGGCCCTCGCGGCGGCCGTCGGCGAGGGCGTCAGCTGGGCCGGCGGGATCGGGGAATTCGCGCTCGCGGCGGTCGGCGGGATCGGGGTGGGGCTGGTGCTGATGGTGCCGATCCACTGGCTGCGCCGGTGCCTGCGTGAGCCGCTGCTGCAGAACACGCTGTCGTTGCTGATTCCCTTCGTCGCGTACGCGGCCGCCGAGCGGGTGCACGCGTCCGGGGTGCTCGCCGTGGTGGTGGTGGCCCTCTACCTGGGGCACCGGGCGTGGCAGGTGGGCTTCGCCACCCGGCTCCAGGAGGAGGCGGTGTGGAAGATGGTCGCCTTCGTGCTGGAGACGTCCGTTTTCGCGCTGATCGGGTTGCAGCTGCCCCATGTGGTGCGCGAGCTCGGTACGTACGGGATGGGCGAGACCGCCCTCTACGCGGTGGGGGTGTTCGCCGCGGTGGTGGTGGTGCGGTTCGTCTGGGTCTTTCCGGCGACCTACCTGCCGCGCGCGCTGTCGCGGCGCGTGCGGGAGCGGGAGCCGGGCGTCGACCGGACCGCGCCGGTGATCGTCGGCTGGGCGGGGATGCGGGGCGTGGTGTCGCTGGCGATCGCCTTCTCCATCCCGGTGACCACGGCGGGGGAGGCGTTCCCCGCGCGGAACCTGGTCCTCTTCCTCACGTTCACCACGGTGATCGGCACCCTGGTGGTGCAGGGCCTCACCCTGCCGCCGCTGATCCGGGCCCTGAAGGTGCCGGGGCGGGACGCGCAGGCCGAGACGCTGGCGGAGGCGCAGGCGCAGAACGAGGCGTCACGGGCCGCCGAGGAGCGCCTGGAGGAGCTGCTGAGGGATGAGCGCAACGCGCTGCCGGGGCCGCTGGCCGGGCGGCTGAGGGCGGTGCTGGAGCGGCGGCGCAACGCCGTGTGGGAGCGGCTCGGCGCGGCCAACCCGATCACGGGCGAGTCCGCGGACGACACCTATCGGCGGCTCGCGCGGGAGATGATCGCGGCGGAGCGCGAGGTGTTCGTGCGGCTGCGGGACGAGCGGCACATCGACGACGAGATGATGCGTACGCTGCTGCGCCGGCTGGACCTGGAGGAGGCCGCCGCCTACCGGGAGGCGTCCGACGGCTGACCGGGGTCCGGGCGGCCGGTGATCACGGCCACGACGGCGGTTCCGGGCGGGAAGGCCCCCTCCTGGACGAGGGTGACGAGTCCGTACAGCATTTTGGCGACATATATGCGCTCGATGGCGAGTCCATGCCGTGCCTCGAAGTCGGCGGCGAACTCCTCCAGGGCGGGTGTGGTACGGGCGTAGCCGCCGAAGTGGAACCGCTCGTCGAGGCTCCAGTCGCCCGCCGGGCCGCCGAACGCCGCCTCCTGGAGGGCTTTTATGTCCGTCGCCAGGAACCCGCCCTTGAGGACCGGTACGCCGATCGCCCGCCGGTTCTCGCCGAGCCCGGCCGCCAGCCCCGCGAGCGTGCCGCCCGTCCCGCACGCGACCGCCGCCACGTCCGCGCCCTGGGCGCGGAGCTCCCGCCCCAGCTCCGTACAGCCCCGTACCGCCTGGGCGTTGCTGCCGCCCTCGGGGACGACGAAGCTGCCCGGCGGAGCGTCGCGGAGGAGGCGTGCGAGCACCTCGGGGTCGCCCTTGGCGCGGTACGTGGCGCGGTCCACGAACAGCAGCCGCATCCCGTCCGCCGCGCACCGGGCGAGCGACGGGTTCAGCGGGCGGCCGGCGAGTTCGTCGCCGCGTACGACCCCGGTGGTGGGGAAGCCGAGCAGGCGGCCGGCGGCGGCCGTGGCGCGGAGGTGGTTGGAGTAGGCGCCGCCGAAGGTGAGGACGGGCCGCCCGGCCGCGCGGATGAGGTTCGGCGCGAGTTTGCGCCACTTGTTGCCGGGCAGGTCCGGGTGGATCAGGTCGTCGCGCTTGAGCAGCAGCCGCACGCCGTGCCGGGTGAAGCGCTCGTCCTCGACCGGCTCCAGGGGGGAGGGGAGCAGCGGGTCGAGGGAGGACAGGCCGAGCGCGTTCACCCGGCCATTGTCACGTCAGCCGTTCCGCGACGCGTGCCCGCATCGTCTTCATGGAGAAGCCGCGCGGGTCGACCTTGCCAGGCTGCCACTCCAGGTGGCCGATGACCGAGCGGGCGGTCCAGCCGTGCCGGCGGCAGATCGCGGCCGCCGCCTTCTCGATGGCCAGCAGTTGTGCCTCGGGCCACGGGTCCTTCCCGTCGCCGAGGTTCTCGCACTCGAATCCGTAGAAGTGGGGGTTGCCGTCGACGTTCGCCTGGTTGTCGCGGGGGAGTGTCTTCTCCGCGATCAGGGCGCGCAGCACGTCGCGGTCGCCGTTGCCGGCGTGGTTGGCGCGGCCGTAGCCGACCAGGTGGACGCACCCGTCCTTAGTGATCACACCGTGGCAGAGCGGACCGGGCAGGCCCGGGCGGCCCTTCCGGCAGAGATCGACGGTGTAGTCCCTGCCCTTGGTGACGGTGTGGTGGATCATCACACCGTGCACCGGGCCCCAGGGTCCCTTGTGGTTGCGGTTGTGGTGACGCCAGTCGCCGACCTCGACGACGGTCAGGCCCTCGTCGCGCAGCGCGTCGAGGAAGCCGTTCGCGGACATGGGTGGGGCCATGCCGCCTCCTTCGTGGTTGTGCCTGTCGCGGTAGTACCCGATGGGCGGGGGCGACTCTTGTGTTCGTACGGCGTGCGAGCCGATCCGGACAACCGCGCTGTGGGGCTGGAGAGGACGGGGAAACACCTGTCATGCCCCGTGAGTGAAGATCCAGTCTCGCTCATTTGTGTAATGGTGTCACTACGCCCTGTGCTGAAAGGCTTTTCCTCTGAAGGTCAGTCCATGATCGAGAGGGATGTTCATGTCGGTTGGTTCGGTTGGCGAGGAAACCCGCTCGGAGCAGGCACCGCCGCAGCAGAGTCTCGGTACGGCCGCCGCGCGGAACCTGGCGACCACCACCAAGTCGGTTCCGCAGATGCAGGAGATCACCTCCCGGTGGCTGCTGCGGATGCTTCCGTGGGTGCAGGTGCAGGGCGGCACGTACCGGGTGAACCGGCGGCTCAGCTACTCGGTGGGCGACGGGCGCGTGACGTTCGTGCAGACCGCCGAGCGGGTCGCCGTGATCCCGGACGAGCTGCGGGAGCTGCCGGCACTGCGCTCGTACGAGGATGGCGCGGCGCTCACCGAGCTGGCGCAGCGGTGCACGCAGCGGGAGTTCGCACCCGGTGAGGTCATCGCCGAGGCGGGCACGCGGACCGACCGGGTGTTCCTGCTGGCACACGGCAAGGTCGAGCAGATCGGTACCGGTCCCTACGGCGACGAGGCGGTGCTGGGCGTCCTCGCCGACGGGGCCTACTTCGGAGACCGCTCCCTGGTCGACCAGGACGCCACCTGGGAGTGGACGGCCCGCGCCGCGACCGCGTGCACCGTGCTGGAGCTCACCCGCGCCGACGTGACGAACCTGGCGGAGCGCGCCGAGTCGCTGGCCGGGCACCTGGAGGCGTTGGCGTCCCTGCCCCACCAGCGCACCAACGCGTACGGCGAGAAGGCCATCGACCTGTCGGCCGGTCACGTCGGCGAGGCGGTCGTGCCGCACACGTACGTCGACTACGAGGCCTCCCCGCGCGAGTACGAACTGAGCGTCGCCCAGACCGTGCTGAAGGTCCACAGCCGCGTCTCCGACCTCTACAACCAGCCGATGAACCAGACCGAGCAGCAGTTGCGGCTCACCGTCGAGGCGTTGCGCGAGCGCCAGGAGCACGAGCTCATCAACAACAAGGAGTTCGGGCTGCTGTCCAACTGCGACTACGGGCAGCGGCTGCAGCCGCACGACGGCGTGCCCGGCCCCGACGACCTGGACGAGCTGCTCTCGCGCCGCCGCGGCAACAAGCTCTTCCTCGCCCACCCCCGCGCCATCGCCGCCTTCGGGCGCGAGTGCAACAAGCGGGGCCTCGTCCCGGACACGGTGGAGGTGTCGGGCCATCAGATCCCCGCCTGGCGGGGCGTACCGATCTTCCCGTGCAACAAGATCCCGGTCTCCGAGGCCCGCACCACCTCGATCATCTGTATGCGTACGGGCGAGGAGGACCAGGGCGTCATCGGGCTCCACCAGACCGGACTGCCCGACGAGATCGAGCCGAGCCTGTCGGTCCGGTTCATGGGCATCGACGAGCAGGCGATCATCTCGTACCTGGTCACCGCCTACTACTCGGCGGCGATCCTCGTGCCCGACGCGCTCGGGGTGCTGGAGAACGTGGAGGTCAGCCGCTGGCGGTGACGCCCCGGTGACGCCCCCGGTCAGGGCGGGGGCGCCGAGCCGTCCGGGGCCCGGCGCCCCCGGCGTACCCCCCTGCGTATCCCCCGGTGTGTCACCGGGCGGGCACGATCCTGTCCACCACCGTCTCCACGACCCGGTCCAGCTCCTGATCGGAGAGCATTCCGGGCAGGGTGAAGTGCTCCAGCAGCACGCCCGTCATGGCCAGGTACAGCACCAGCACGGTGTCCGCGTCGCCCGGCAGCCCGGCGTCCAGGTGGAAGCGGGTGTTCTCGTCGAGGTCGGCCCGCACGGCCCGGGTCAGCTCCGCCTGGAGGGCGGGGCGCCGGGTGGCCTCCAGGCGCAGCTCCAGCATCGCCAGGTAGCCGGTGCGTTCCGCCGCGATCCGCCGCACCAGCCACTTCATCAGCTCGGTGACCAGCTCCCGGCTGGGCTCGGGCCGCATCGCCGCGTCGACCTTCTCCGGTGCGGGGACCATCCGCGCGTGGATGCGCGAGCCGGCCTGGGTGAGCAGGTCGTCGCGGTGGGCGAAGTAGTTGGACGACGTACCCGCCGGGACCCCCGCCTGGGCGTCCACGGCCCGGAAGGTCAGCCCGCGTGCGCCCTCCCGCGCCAGGACGTCGATCGCGGCGTCGAGCAGCGCCGTTCTGCGTTCCGGATTCCTCGCCATGCGGCGGCCTCCTGAGAAAAGCTCTTGCACAACCACTACGTCTGGAGCACTATAGCTGTCGTGGTTGCGGCCTCGCAGCCCGACGTCGACCACCGACCACGGGGGACATCCGTATGCGCAAGCTCACCTACCTCGTCGCCTGCTCCATCGACGGCTTCATCGGCGACCCGAACGGCGACGCATCGTCGATGGTCCAGTTCGCCGGGGACGAGTACCTGGCCTGGCTCGCGGCCGAGTACCCCGACGCGCTGCCCGTCCAGGGCCGCGCGGCGCTCGGGATCGCCGACGCGGACAACAAGCACTTCGACACCGTGATCCAGGGCCGCGGCAGCTACCAGGTCGGCCTGGACGCCGGCGTACCCAGCCCCTACGGGCACCTGCGCGAGATCGTCGCCTCGCGCAGCCTGGAGAAGTCCCCGCACCCCGACGTGGAGATCGTCCGCGACGACATCGTCGACCGGGTCCGCGCGCTCAAGGTGGAGGACGGTGAGCTGGGCATATGGCTCTGCGGAGGCTCCCGGATCGCCGGCGAGCTCCTCGACGAGATCGACGAGCTGGTGATCAAGACCTACCCGCAGGTGTACGGCTCCGGCATGCCGATGTTCGGCAGCGGCTTCACCGTCACCGACTTCGCCCTGGACGCGGTGCGGGCCTTCGACAACGGGGTCGTGGTCCGCTGGTACGGCAGGAAGCGCTGACCGCCGCCCCCCCGTCCGGCTCCAGGAACTGTCCGGACCGCCGAAACCGCCATATCCTGGGGCCATGGGCAGCAGCGAAGGACGCCGGACCGTCCGCCGCCCGCAGGCAGGGCCCGAGCGTCAGTGCCCCACCTGCGGACAGCCTGTGGGGACGGTCCTCAAGCGACGCAAGATCCTCGGCGTTTGGGCCCCCGTGTGGGAGCCCGGGCCATGCAGCAACCCCGGTTGCGAGCGGTACGCGGACGAGCTGAAGGACGACCCGGAGGACGCCCCGCGGGGCGGCCAGGAGGAGGCCCCGCGAGGCGGCCCGGAGAGCGGCCCGCAGGACGAGCCGGGCAAGAGGGCCGAGACCGGCTGAAGTCCGGCTCCGGGGGTGACCGGCCGCACGTGGGAGGCGGTCCTACCGCTACAGTCCGCGCCATGTCATCGGAGTCGACGGAAGTCTGGACCGGCTGGTACCGGGACCGCCGCGGTGCGGAATCGATCGTGATCGCGGCGGACGGGCGGCGGATCGCCACCCGCATCAGGGGCGTGGAGTACGCGGGCCCGAGCTTTGACGGGCTGCGCGCGGCGGAGGAGAACGGCGGCCTGCCCTTGGCCGGCTGCGTACTGGAGTGGGACCTGCCGTTGCCGGTCCTCACCGACGGCACCACCCAACAGGCCACCCTCAGCTGTCTGTTGGCCCTGGGTGAAGCCCTGTCCGAGGGCTCACCCGAGCGAGTGGATCTTCAGCTCACCCTGCACTGCGGGGGAGCGGCGTACGAATCGGGCCTCGCCGGCGGCGACTTCGACCAGGCCCTCGACCGCATCCTGCGCCAGCTGCCGCCCGGCACCCGCTTCGGCCGCAAGCTCCTGGAGGGCACCGAGGCCGCCGCGTGACGCACCCGGCGCCTCCTGTCCCGGGAGGCCCGGGGGCCCGGCAGTCCCGAGGGCCCCGGCGGTCCCGAGGGCCCCGGCGGCCGGGTGGCCGGGTGGCCGGGTGGCCCCGGCGGTCCCGGGGACCCCGCCGGGCCTGTGTGGCCCGACGGGGGTCGGGGTGGGTCAGGAGGCGTTGGCCAGGGCGGCGGCCAGGCCGGCCCGCCACAGGTAGTCGACGCGGGCGCGTTCCTGCGCGTTCGGCTGGGCGTTCTGGCACGACGGACCGGGGCCGCCACCGGACATCAGTTCGCTGCACGGCCCGGAGTAGTGGTCGGGCAGGCCGAGGACGTGACCGGTCTCGTGGGCGGTGACGCGGGTGGAGTTGTAGATCTGGTTCTGCCGGTAGTCGAGGAAGATGTAGCCCCGGCCGTGGCCGTCGGTACTGGCGTACGAGCCGCGGGAGTCGTTGCCCTCGTAGTACCGGAAGTCCGGGTTGCTGCCCTCCTGGAGCTTCACATTGCTGACCGAGCTGTTCCAGATCTGGGTGGAGCGGGCTATCTGGGTGCGGAAACTAGGGGCGTTGGCCGCCGAGTAGACGACGGTGACGGCCTGCGCGCCCGGGTTGGCGGCGCGCTTCTCGGCGACCGACTCCATGACGGCCTCGAAGAAGGCCCGGTTGGCCTTGGCGTCCTCGGCGGACCCGGCGTACGCGGCGTACGACGTCGTCGCCGGAGCGGCGGCGGTGGGCGCGGCGGCGGTGGCGGTCGCGGCCGGTACGGCTGCCAGGGCGGCGGCGAGGCTCAGGGCAGCGGCCAGCACGGCCTTGGGGTGTCTCATGGGGGGCTCCTCGTGATCCTGAACGGCTGGGTGGGCCGTTCGGTTGGGGAGAGTGTCGAGGAGCCGGCGCGCCGTACGGATGATGTCAACGGGCGATAGCACCGGCGCATCGCCCGCCTCCCAAGTCCCTTGCCGCGTCTGGTGTTACGCACAGCGCCGGTCCTACCCTCGGGACATGGAGCTGGAGGTGAGGCACCTGCGGGCGCTGTGCGCCATCGCGGACACGGGCAGCCTGCACAAGGCGGCCCGCCTGCTCGGCGTCAGCCAGCCGTCCCTGACGACCCAGCTGCGGCGTATCGAACACGCCCTGGGCGCCGAACTGTTCGCACGCGAACGGACCGGTTGCCGGCCCACCCCGATGGGCCACGCCGTCCTCAGCCGTGCCCGCCCCCTCGTGGCCCAGATGGCCGTGCTCGTCACCGAGACCAGGGCGGCCGCCGCCCGCGCCGACGGCGCCCGGCTGCGCGTCGGCTCCACCGCCAGCCGGGCGCTCGCGGGCTGGCTGCGCCGGCTGCGGGACCGGCTGCCCGGTACCGACATCTCGCTGCACATGGACGTCTCGGCGGGTGCCCTGCTGCGGGCGCTGGCGGCCGGGCAGCTGGACGTGGCGTTCGTCCACGAGGTGGAGGGCTGCCCGCTGCGCGTACCGGACGGGCTGGAGCGGCGCGTACTGGTCGAACGGGAGCCCCAGTTCGTCTCCATGGCACGCGACCACCCGGCCGCCGCCGCGCCCGTCGTGGCGCTCACCGACCTGGCCGGTGACCGCTGGATGGTCGACCCGACCGTGGACGGCGAGTGGGACGGGCTGCGCCGGGTCCTCGGGGCGGCCGGGATCGACCCGCCCGTGCTGCACGGCGACTACCACACGGCCGCGTCGCTCATCGTCGCGGGCGAGGTGGTCGCGCCCTGCCAGCCGACGTCGGGCCCGCGCGACGACATGGCGATACGGCCGTTACGGGGCGACCCGCTGGCGGTGCGCCTGCTGCTCTACAGCCGCCCCGGGACGAGCACCGGCACGGGGTGCGCGGAGTCGGCGTACGCGGACCTCGCGGCCGCCTACCGCGAGGTGGCGCTGCGGACCTCGGCGTACCGGCAGTGGCTGCTGCGCCACGGCAGCCCACTGGCCCGAGCGGCCTGACACCCTCCACGAAAGGCACCCATGCCCACCACGCCGCCCCTGACCCTCACCGACGGCCAAATCGTGCTGCGTGAGTGGACGGACGCGGATGTCCCCGCCATGACCGCACTGTTCGACGAACCCGCCGTCGCATACCGCACGCCCCTCGCCTCACCCTTCGACGAGGCCGCGGCACGGGCGTACCTGACGATGATCCGCCGCACCCGCGCCGACGGCACCCGGCTCCACCTGGCCATCACCGAGAACGGCGGAGCACCGCTCGGCGAGGTCCTGCTCGGCCTCGTCCAAGGCGCCCTCGGGTACGCCGTCGGCGCCGCCCACCGGGGCCAGGGCCTCGCCTCCCGCGCCACCCGCCTGCTGACCGGCCACGCCCACGCGGTGCTGGGCCTGCCACGGGTGATCCTCCAAATCGAACCGGACAACGCCGCCAGCACGGCCGTCGCCCGCGCGGCCGGTTTCCGCCTCACGGACGAGCCGCCCGAGACGGTACGGAGCAACGGCCGCACCCACACGCTCCTGACATGGGCCCACGACGCCCCGCCGGTCAGGATGTACCCATGACACCCACTGCTCCGCCCTCCCTCACGATCCGCCACGCCCGCCCCGCGGACCTGCCACGCGTCGCCGAACTGGCCGCCGAGCACGCCGCGTACGAGAAGGCCGCCCCGCCCGCCCCGGGCCTCGCCGACCGGCTCGCCGCGCTGCTCTTCGCCACCGAGGCCCCGCGCCTGCGCTGCCTGGTCGCCGAACGCCCCGGCGACGGCCACCTCGTCGGCTACGCCACCTGCGCCCCCGAGCTCTCCACCTGGGACGGCCGCGAATACCTCCACCTGGACTGCCTGTTCCTGGAGGCCGGCCAACGGGGCCTCGGGGCGGGCCCGATGCTGATGAACGCCGTCATCGCGGAGGCGCACGCCCTGGGCCTGACGCAGGTCCAGTGGCAGACCCCCGCCTGGAACGAGGGCGCGATCCGCTTCTACGACCGCCTGGGCGCCCAGGCCAAGGAGAAGCTCCGCTACACCCTCTCCGTCCCGCACGGCCCGCACACCACGAGGCCGTGATACCTGCGACGGCGGTGATCCGGCTGGATACGCCGGCCCGTCGTCATCTCCTGAATGGGACGACGATGAGTCAGTACTTCGATATGGACGGCGAGACCCTGTGGAACCCATCCAATAAGGCCGCCCGCATGTTCCAGCACCACGTGGCGTTTTTCGAGGCGGAGCTGGGTCTCTCATCGGGCATCGGGCCGATGGAGAACGACGAATGCCGGATGGACCCGGCCGTCTTCGAGACCTTCGTCAAGGCCCTGCTGGCGCTGCGCCGAAGAACGAGCCACGCCGTATTGCTCGCGCTTTCCGAAGGCTTCACCGCCACAGTGCTCGTCCTCGCAGAGCGCGCCGGAATCCGGGTGGATTGGACACAGCTCGGAGCCGACCTGGAGGGGCCGCTCGAAGACGTGCACGTTTGCGCCGTCACAGGTATGTCGGCCCCGGTGGAAGGCGGAGCCTGGGGTGCGGGACTGCGCGACAAAGCACAGGAGCTGGGGCGGCGCATGCCTCGCTGACCACAACGGCGGCTAAGAGGGCGGTCCAGCTGCGTCCAAGCTGGGCCGGTGGGCGCCTTCAGGGTGGGCACCGACATGTCCGGCGAGGGAGACCGAGTGACGGCAAATGCGCATGCCGAGGCAGGTGTCAGTCAGGCAGGATCCCGGCATGTCCACTGAAGTCAGCGGGATGATCGAGTGCCGACCGGGTGCCCGCCTCTGGGGACCCGACGACGAGGACTCCGTGTGGGAGGCCGCTATCGACCTACTCCTCCTCAACAACGGCAACGCCTACGACGCCGTCGCTTGTCTCTTCGGCATCCGCAACTACTTCGGCTTCCGCCCGCTGGCCGAAGGCCGCGGCTTTCCGGCCGACGCGTCCGAGGCGCTGCGAACCGAGTACGCCGCCTATGGCGGCCCATCTGACGTACACGGCACAACGTGGATCACCTGGTCCGAGCTCGCCGCCGCCGACTGGAGCGAGACAGACGGCTCCGGCACCCGACGCCGCGACAGCGTCGCGAGGAACGAGACCCACTGGGCACCCGTCTGGAGCGTGATGCGAACGCTCAGCGAACTCCACGGCGGGGACCATGTGCGGCTCGTCGTCTGGTTCCACTGATCGCAAGGTGGCGGCCGAACGGCCCGGAGCTTCTCTTGAGGGCCACAGGCGGCCGTACGGGCAAGGTCCAGTACGACGTCCTTGGACCCGACGCGACCATTGACCGAGCCCCCGCCTTGGTGACCGACCACATCGCCCGGCACGGGACGTACGCGATCACGTGCCTCGGTGGCGTCCTCGCCTGTCGTCGATAGGTGCCCGCCTCGAACGGCGCGGCCTCTCGGCGTGGGTGCCCTCACGGCTCGTCGGCGATGCTGCCGTCGGTGCGCGCCGGTGGATGCGGGGTTCCGTCCTGCGATGTTGCGGCCTTGCCAGGTATGGAGGGCAGACCCGCGGCCCCGGAGGCGCGGTGTGCTGCGGCTTACGGCGCTGGTGTGGCCACGAGAAGAAGACCGCACCCGGCCCGTCGTGGACGCCGTGTTCGGCGGCCTGCGGGGCGGGTGCGGTCGGGAAGAGCGTGATCGACGATCAGGCCTTCTTGGTCTCCCAGAAGATCTTGTCGCTCTCCGGGGAGGCTAGGGCCCACGGGTGCTGACCAGGCCATATCGCTCTGACCTGCACAGACGAGTTGCGCCCATTTAGCAGTATCTAGCATTTCCTAGCAGCGTTGCGCAACGAGGCTTCTTGATCATCTCCCAAATCGTCTCCCACGCCTCCCAGGCGCGTGGCCTGCAGGTACGGCAAAGAGCCGCCCGCCCACCGGGGGTGCTCGGTGGGCGGGCGGCCGTCTGAGGGTGAGGCTTGATCGAAAAAAGCGTCTGCTCAGACGCTGACACAGGATCATGCAGGTCACAGCGTTTGTCGAGTGCCACGCGAACTACCCGACTGGGTCCTCCTGAGACGCCGGGTGCTTGGCGACCGCATCAGGGACGTTCGGCTCCACCGCAACCTCACCCAGGAGGTTTTCGCGGAGATGGCCGGTATCGACCGGCGCACACTCCAGCGCATCGAGCGTGGTACCAGTGACCCCCCTTACAGCACGGTGGTGCTTATCGCCGACGCTCTCGATGTGCCGGTTGAAGACCTCGTCCGGTAGGCCCCTGCCCCCCGAGACGCCACACAGGGACGGCTGGCCCGCCCGGTCGGCGGAGCGCCGGGCACTTCCAGGGCCACGGGTAGGGCAGGGGCCGGCTCCGGCCGGCCACTGACGGGATGGGGCCGGCTGGAGCGTCTGCCCGCCCGCTGCTGCGTTCCGCCGTCGGTTGCAGCAGCGGGCGGAGATCATCGGTCGTACGGGGAGCGTCGGACGTACGGCGCCTGCGCGGGCCCGCACCCGGGGTGCCGCCACGCGTCCGGCCGGGCGCCGCTGTCACAGATGGGCGCCTCAACCCGCTCGGCCTCGCCGTCGATCGGCTCGTCGCAGTGCACACAGAACCGCGTGCCGGACATGGCAGTCACCGCCGCACCCCCCGATGGCAGGCGCACGCGCACCGCAGCGTCAAGAGAGGCCGAGCGTGGGGCCCGTCGCTCGGCAAATGGAGATCGATGGGACGGGTGCAGAAACCATGCTCGTTCAGGCGGCACTCGGGTGAGAGGTCCGTACGCTGCTCGCGGGCCGGCACCGGGGCAGTCACGTCCCCTCCAGAGGTGTGAGGCCGCGCTGTTCGCGGCACGGCGCACACGCGTACAGCCGGACGGGCGGGCCGGACTGACGCTCGGCGAGCTGCACCGGCCGGGCGGTCCCCGAGGGGCCCTTGTGCCAGTGACACCATTGATCAGATGCTGCCCCGAGGGGCTGGATTCCCGTCTCCATGACCAGCAACGTACGAACGTCAGCTGATCAATTGCTCGCTGATTGCGTGAGATTGCGCCCGCCACCCGGGCCTTTGCCCGTCATTGCTCAAGCCGCGTCAAGGGCTGCCCGCGCGCGACCGATCAACCGCTGCGCCTGATGCCCATACACCGCTGGCTCCCCCAGCCAGTCCCACGCCCGCTCGTACAGCCGGATGGAGTCCTCGTCGTCCAGCCACATCTCGGTGTTGATGGTCTCCACGATGACGAGCCGCTGATCGTAGATCCAGAATCCGTGCCCGGGCGCTCGGCGCAGCTGCGCTCCGAGCGGCACGATGCCGAGCTCCACAGTGTCCAGGCCGATCAGGCTGACGAGCCGGTCCAACTGGGCGGCGTGCACACCCGCCGGGGACGTACGCACGTACAGGGCGCCTTCCCAGAGGAGGAACCGGAACAGCTTGCCCGCCTCGTACAGGGCTTCCTGCCGGCGGATACGGACCCGAACGGCCTCCTCGATGTCCTTGGGCACCTGCCGAAACTCGGCATTGGCCTCGAAGGTATGCCGAGCGTAGTCGGCCGTCTGGAACAGGCCAGGGATCCGGGCCACCTCGAAACCGCGGATCGTCTTGGTACTCGCCGTTTCAGCGATCGCCAGCTCCTGCCGCGCGCGGTATCCGCCCGCGAGCTGCCGCCGCCACGACCTGTACGTGGTCTCCAGACCAGTGAGGCGGCCCTTCAGCTCGGCAGTCAGGTCCGGTCGGCCGACTGCCGACGCCCACGCGCTCAGATCGGCCACGGACGGGGTCTGCTTACCGTTCTCCAGGCGGGAGACCTTGGAGCGCTGCCAGCCAAGCCGCTCGGCCAGGCCCTTGCCGTCGAGGCCGGCCTCGGTGCGCAGCTCACGTAGCCGCGCGCCGAGGACTTCACGACCGTTTTGGAAGTCGGTGCTCACACAGTGGAACGTACCCGCCTGGCGAAGTCCGCGGTACGGATGGCGTGATGCCAGGCCGTGTCGCGGGCCTGGCAGGCGGCGAGGACCTCGGCGGGGTCCTCGCTGACGATCACGCCCATTGTCGTGTCGTTCTCGTCGAACACGAACCGGGCGAGAATTCGGGAGTCGAAGAGCCAGAAGTCCCAGTCCGGCAGCCCGAGGCCCTGGGCATCAGCGCGGGTCAGGTTGCGGATGTCCTCGCCCGCACGCACGTTGCTCTGCCCGGACGCGAGAAGGAATTGTTGCCCCTCCGTCGGCGGGTCATCCACGAGCCGGACCCGCTCGAACCGCTTGCCCAGAGCCACTTGCTCAGCGACGTTGCGGCGCCAGTCGTCGGCTGGCTCGGCAGCGATATCGTCCCCGGCTTGCCAGCGCTGCCACTTGGCGCTGTTGCGGTCGGAGGCGTAACCACGGCGAGTCTCCAGACGCCACGCGGTGTGCTTGAAGTCGCGGAACAGGTGGGCGATGTCCGCGAACGGGACCATGGCGGCGGGCTCATGCCGTGGGGAGAAGCGGGTGAGGAGGCTACGCGGCACGACGACGAACGTCTCACTCTCCTTGACGTCGCGGAGCCGCGCCAAGTGCTCGGGGTCGGTCACCCGGTCGCCCTGTACGAGAATGTCGCCGGTCGCCTCGATCTCGTACAGAGTGGGGCAGTCGCCGCCGTCGCTGGTCGTGCCGATGAACCTGAGCGTCATGTAGCCCTCCGATGCGAGTCGTTGAGGCAACAGAATGCGCCGAGTAGCGATGGTGCACCTGTGGGTTGCCGGAAATTGTGACCCTTTGGCAAGGTCGGCCGATTGCGCGCAACAGAAACGACGAAGCCGCCCCCTGCCCTCCCCGAGAGGAGAACAGGGGGCGTTCGTCATGGGTACTGCCTTCGCGCCGGATCGAGCGCGAGCGGGACGGGCGCGCCCGGCTCTGGGTCCGGTGGTGGAGCGCCGTCCTGCCGACAGACCTTCGCGTAAGGGTCGTACTCCGGTGTCTGCCACGAGTAGCCGTCCGGGCACGACTGCCCAGGCGGACCCTGGGGACCGGTCGCGCCATCCTTCCCCGGGGCGCCGGTCGGACCTTCCGGCCCGACCGGGCCTTGGGGCCCTTCCGGGCCTGCTGGCCCTTGGGGTCCCTGGGGACCTTCTGGACCGGGTGGGCCGGACGCGCCCGGTTGTCCGGGTTCACCGGGCTGGCCGTCCTCGCCCGGCGTCCCGTCGGCGCCGTCCCGGCCCGGCTTGCCCGGCTCACCCTGTTCACCCGAAGGACCGGGTATCGGGACTGGCACCTCGGCCCGGTCCGGCAAATCCTCCACCGCCTGCGCCGGATCCGGCGCTGCCGGCGTCTCACCCTGGGCAGCGACCTGCGCCCGCAGTACCCGCACATCACCCGCCAGGGTGCTGACGGCGTCCCCGCGGCGGTTCGCCTCGCTGGCCAACTGCTCGGCGCGCCGGTCGGCCTGGTCGATCCGCATCCACACCAGCACCACCGCGCCGGACAAGACGAACAGCACGGCGGCGACGGCGAAACCGCGCCAGCGTTCGGAGAGGACGATGCGTGTTCGGGTCACGTGGGCTGTCCTCCCAGTTCGGCGATGCGACCGCGCAGCCGAGTGATCTCGGCGTTCAGCTCGGTGATCTGTGCCTGCAGGCGGGCTTTGTCGGCGCGCTCGCCAGCCAGCTCGGCGTACGCGGCCGCCAGCAGCCGCTCGGCCTCGGCGAGCTTGGTCCGGAGGTCCGCGCGTTCCTCTTGCAACTCGTTGACGAGTCCGCCGTAGCCGCTGATGACGACACCGGACTGTGAGCTCCGGTTGGCGCCACGCTGCCCGATCCAGGCCGCGGTGGCCGATGCGAGCCCGACGACGATCACGCCGAGTGCGCCGAGCGTCGCAGCGTCCACGCGCGGTACCTCCGGTCATGTGGGGGATGGTGCGGTCAGACGCCCGGTGCGGTCGACGCGCTGTTCTCGTCGCCGACGAGCCGCGCGAACAGCCCCTTCAGCAGCGACCCGACAGCAGCGATGCCCGCCGCTCCAGCTACCTCCCAGAAGGAGGCGGAGAACATGTCGGCGGGGCCGGCCGCGAGGGCCACGGCGCCAGCTGCAAAGAGGAACGTCCAAACGATCCGCTCGGCGAGGTCCTTGCCGTAGGTGCGGGCGGTCTTGCCGATGGTGGTGACGTGACTCATGGGGGCACTCCGATTTTCTGTGAGAGGGGCGGGGGTTACTCGGCGAGGCGGGCGGCGAGTTTCTCCGCGACGAGCTCGGCGATGCGGTGGGCCAGGGCGGGGCTGGTGGCCACCTTGTCGGCCATGGCGGCGACCTGGGCGTCGGTGAGGGTGGCGGACTCCAGTTCCCGGACGCGCTTGTCGATGTCGGTGAGGACGCCGTAGGTGTCGCGCGAGTCGACGTTGGGGTTCTTGTAGCCCCAGGAGTAGAGGCGGCGTTCCTGGTAGACGGTGTTGATCTGCGACGCAGCGAGGGCGAGTTGCTTGGCCTGCTCGGGGGTCATGTCTTCCTCCTCGGAAGGCGGCTCGGGGGTGGTGGCGCGGGCGACGATTCCGGGGAACACGACCTTCTTGAACTGCTCGACACGCGCGTCTCCGGGACAGGCCGTGCCGCCGGTCGACCACGCCGCGTGCAGCCGGTGGTAGCCGTAGCCCGGGTCCGACGCCGAGCGGCAGATGCGCAGCGGGATGCCGTGCCGCTGGTGCAGCCACACCCCGAGCTCGATGAGCGCCTGGACCTGCTTGTCGGTCCACGGGTCGGTGTGCTTCAGGTTCGACGCGGTCTCGATGGACACCGCCCCCGTACCGTCCGGGCGGCGGTTCGCCTGGTAGTTGGCGTCCGCGCGGGTCTCGGTGCCGATGTACTGGGCGAGGTCGCCCTCGTATCCGAGGCCGAAATGACTGTCGAGCGCCGTGCTGTCGCGCCAGTACTCGTACATCCGCCGCGCCGTCCACGGGGCGGCGATGCTGTGGAGAATGAACTGCGTGGGCCGGATCGCCGGTTGGGCGTCGGACTCGGGTTGCAGTTCCATCCGGGTCGCTGCGGGATACCAGGCCATCAGACACGCTCCGGCCAGTGCCACGTACCGCCGGCGCGCTCGCCTTCGGCCCAGCCACATGAGCAGTAGCGCAGCGGGGCGCCGTGCGAGTCAGGACTGGGGCAGTCGGGTGCTCCGGGGGTCTCGTCGCCTTCGTCGTGGTACGCGGTGTTGAAGTGCATGCCGGTCGGGCTGAGCACGGCGAGCTGAAGCGTCTCCCGGTCTTCACCGCCTACCCCGGCGGGAGGAACGCCGGTGATGATGGCAGCGCGGCACGCCTTGCCGTACTCGCCGCCTGGGGTGCCATAGCTGACGTAGTGGACGATCCGGCCTACGGCTGGCACGGGCTGGGACACGGGGCCTCCAAGGCATCGAGAAAGGCCCCGGGCCGGACTGGCGCGGGGCGGCGGTGGTCAGGTCAGGCGGACGCGGGCGCGGGCGGCTCGGGCACCTCCGCCCAGCGCTCCGCGAACTCGTCCGGGGGCAGCGCCTCGCGAAAGGTCTTGCCGTAGTAGCGGATGACGTAGGAGCCCGCCGGGATCTCGTGCTGCTGGGCCGGCCATCCGGCGACCTCGATGCGCAGGACCTGGCCGTCGTCGTCGAGGAGCGTGGTGTCGTCGAGCCACTCGCCGGCGATGTGCGCACCGTTCGTGCCGTCGTACACCAGCGCTTCGTGTTTCTGGGTGACGAGCATCAGGGCACCTCCGTGACCGTGACGATGATTTTGGTGTCGGATTGCAGGAAGTTGCCGGAGCCGCTGCCGCTGGCGGTGCAGGCGCCCTGCAGCTTGAGCGTGTGGGTACCGGCGGCGGCGAGGGTGCCGGTCCACTCCTGGGCGATGGTGGCGCGGTCCTGGACGTCCATGGCGTAGACGGCCAGGCCGCCGGAGTCCGGCGTGCCGTCGACGACCAGGCGGCCGACCATGAGGTTGGTCGCCGACGTCGTGCCCACCGAGGCGTCGAAGACGGCATCCGCCTTGAACTTGGCGTTGGCGGCGGTAGTGGTGAAGGTGACCGTGGCGCCGACGATGTCGGCGTAGGTGGTGGTCGACACCGCGAGCGCGGAGGTGGCCGCGCCCTCATAGATGCGGGGCTGGATGCGGTCGAGCTGTCCGGCGGTCAGCTTCTGCCCGGCCAGGAACGGCATGGACTACCCCCCTTCTTCTGTTCAGAGCGCAAGGCGTATGGGGTCGTGCAGGGACAGAGCCGTACCCGCCCCGTGGCTCTTGCTGACGCCGTTGACGCTGCGGGCGACGGTGAAGCGCTGCGGCGTGATCACTTCGAAGTTGTCGTAGCGGGTGACCGGGTTGACGTTGGTGAGCCCGCCGAGCGCGGACCCGCTGACCCCCACCCCGCCGGAGGCGATCGGGCTGGTGGTGATCGTGCGGTCGATGCCCCAGTCATGGGGCTCTGGGGTGCCGTCCTTCCAGACGCGGCCCAGGACCCTGTCGCCGATCACCTTCGCCCGCAGCCAGAAGACGTCGTTGGCCGCGTAGGTGAGGCCGGTGACGACCTGGGCGCCCTGCTCGGTTCCCCCTCGCGTGACGACGAGGTAGACGGCGCTGTCGATACGGAAGTGCAGCCGGACCCGGTAGAAGTTGGATCCGTCGACATGGCGCAGCAGCACCCCGGGGATCAGGGAGTTGCCCGTGGACACCTGCCCGGGGCTGATGGAGACCAGGACCTCGGCGTCGGCGACAGCCGGTGTGAGGATCTGCCGGCGGATGGTGTCCACGTTCGCGGGCAGGGTGATCACCCCCCGCGTGCCGTCGACCGACCGGTCCGAGGTCAGGCCGCCGAGCTCCGTCCAGGCCTGGCCGCTGGACGAGGTGCCCCAGCCGCTGGCGACCGTACGGGTGAAGGTGTCGGCGCGGTTGACGATGGCCGTCACGGTGGCCCGCTCGCCGCCGAACTGGACGGCGAACGGGAACATGGCCGGATAGCCCGCGGAGTCGATCCAGCGCGGCCCGACTGCCGTATCCGTGTGGACCTCCAGCGTGGTCGCCGTGGCGTCCACGGCCGCGCCGATGACCGCGCCGTCGGTGTCCAGGCGGCCGAGCACCTCGTCCTCGAGTACACCGACCGTCCAGGGCCGGGCTGGACTGCAGTTGAGGACGACGTCCCAGGTGTACTGGTCGAGGACCTCGGTGTATCCCTGGACGAGGAGCTCGATGTCGTCCGGCGGCAGCCAGGCGGGCGGGTTGGTGATGGTGGCCTTGTCGCCGATCTGCAGGGCCAGCAGGTCGGGGATGAGGTGGGGGGCTGCGTGCAGCATGAGCCGTACGGACGGATAGCGGGCCTCGTCCCAGGTGCCGTGGTGCAGGCGCCAGGCGGCGATCTGCTCGGCCTGCCCGTCGGTGGCCAGGGACAGGGTCACTGACTCGTCATACAGGCCGATACCGTCCGGCGGTGCCTGGATGGACAGGGGGCTGGTCTCGTCGACGGCCCTCGCCGAGGAGCCTCCCTCCCGCGTGATGGTGACGTCGTTGCGGACCTTCTGGTCGTCCTCCACCGGCTCCAGGGGCGGCCCTACCTCCCCGTCGGTCTCGTAGTTGAGGGCGAGGCGGGGTGTCTGGTTGTAGAGGCTGGTGCGGTCCCGGTAGAGCAGGCCGAGGCGCTCACGGTCCTCATACAGCACGCCGCCGTCGGTGTCGGCACAGGTCTGCAGCAGCTCCAGCAGGGTCTCGGGGCGCTGCGGGCCCATCGCTTCGCTGGCCCGGGTGGTGTCGCCGTCGATCCAGTCGAAGCCGATGTTCTCTTCCCGGGTGAGCCGGGCGAGGCGGTCGATGGCGCTCTCGCCGGTGTAGCCGTCGTCGGCCTGGTCGTAGATGGTGACGCCCGCGGTCGTGCCGGTGCCGGGGACGTCGAACGCCGCGAGGTGCCCGAGGACCATGCCCTCGGTCGCGGCCCCGTAGGTGCCGGAGACGGCGGTGGCGGCGCCCATGGCGCCGGTGAAGGTGGTGGTGACCCAGGACATGCCGCCGGCGCCGTTGATGTCGCGCCAGCGGGCGGTGATGCGGGTCGTGCCGCCGCCCTCGTCGCTGGTGAAGACCTGCAGCCGGTTCCACCGGGCGGTGAACTGCCCGATGGCTCCTGGGTCGCTGTAGATGACGGACACGATGACGTCGCCGGTGATGTCCAGGGCCTCGAGGCGTACCCCGGCGGTCGAGGCGTAGACGACGACCGTCCGCGCGACCGATCCGGTGACGGTGACGCGGAGGATCTCGGTCTGCGCGGCGGGCATGGTGGGCAGCCGGTAGACCATTTCGACGTGCCAGCCGCTGGCGGTGCGGCGCGGGATCGGCCCGCGAAATGAGGCAGTGGCGCCGAGCTTGGGCAGTGGGCTGGAGCCGCCCAGTCCGTCCTCGGCGGCGTAGTCGAACCCGGAGGTGGTCAGCGGCAGGACACGGGGCACGGTGCTGTAGGCCTGGGTGGCGTTTTCGCCGTCCTCCATCGGCCAGTACGCCAGCGGCGATCCGCTCGGGATGCGGCGGCGCAGCGTGGAGGCCAGGGGTTTCTTTCCCTGGCCCATGCGGCGCTGGATTCCTGCCGCCTCGATGGAGGTCCACACGTCCTTGCCCGAGACGTCCCACCGGGACGGCCAGGACGAGACCTCGCCGGTGAACCGGAAGGCGCGGTTGGTGACCGTGGCGGGCGCGGTGACCGTCCAGGCGCGGCCGGCCGAGTCGGTGAACCCGGACGCGCCCGCCGCAAGGGTACGGAAATCGGGGTTCGCGACGATGGTGCCGTCGATGCCGGAGCGGACTTCGGCGCGGTGGATACGGCCCACGGCCGGCAGACGCCCGGAGGACACATCGGAGGGCGCCACCGCGAGCCCGGAGGCGGAGTTGAAGATGCTTGTGGTGCCCGTGGTGACGACGTCGGAGCCGATCTGCGTCCACGGCCCGTCCAACGACTCCGCCCAGTACAGGCGGGTGGTGCGGCCGCCCGCCCCGTTGTCGACATCTATGGTGGCGCGCACGGCGCCCCGGCGGGGCATGTGCGGCAGGGTGAGGCTGACGAAGAATCCGTTGGTGCCGTCCGTCGACCAGCGGAACGCGAGGATCCCGGATTCGATCATCAGCAGGTAGCTGCGGGCGCCAGCGCCGCCCCACTTGCCGATCAGAGTCTGGGTACCGGGCGCGGTCCAGTCCAGCGAGGCCTCGGCCCTCAGGTCGATGTCGGCGGTGATGTCGAGGGCGGCCGCGTCCGGGGTGGAGGCGAAACCGGCCGCCGTGCCGTCCAGGAGCAGGTAGGACTCATCACCGGGGACGGAGACCCGGATGGGGGTGTTGCGGCCGATGAGCCCGTAGTACGGACTCATCGGGTTGCGGGGGCTGTACTTGCCCAGCTTGTTGTTCAGCTCGAGCGCGCATTTCGACGGATCCGTGCGGGTGCCCTCGTCCTTGCGGCCGTGGTCGATGGTGATGGGCGAGCGGGTGTAGACGTCGGCGCTGATGTCCGTCCACACCCCGCCGATCTGCAGCTCGGTACGGACGTCCAGCGGCTGGACGGGAAAGCTCACGTCCCTTGCCTCCCTACCTCTGGCCGAACGTGACCTGCACGTCCCCGCGGCCGTCGACGCGGACGATCTTCTGAATGGCGGTCTTCAGCGCGCCGTCGGCACCCGTGAAGTCGAACCGCACGGTGACCAGCCCACCCCCGCCCGCGCCGCCGCGCGTGAGCGGGGCGGACTGGCCGAGCTGGCGACCGGTCGACATCGCGTGGGCGGAGGTGGGTGCCTGGACGAGTTCGGACATGGTCCGCTCGAGCGCCGGTTGCCCGGCGTGGATGCCGTCGACGACGCCCAGGGGGATCCACCGGCCGATGTGGTCGGCCATGTACTTCGAAGGGCTGGCGATGCCCAAGGCCTTGGCGATCGGACCGGGGATCAGGTTCCGCGCCCAGCCGATCAAGGTGTCCCTCAACCAGCCGCCCATGGCCTGAATGCCGTTCCACAAGCCCATGACGACGTCCCGGCCCGCGTTGTACAGCAAGTTGCCCAAGTTGCCCAGGCCGCTGCGGATCCGGGCGGGCAGGCCCCGCACCAGCTGGATCAGGCCGACAATCTTGGCGGCGAGACCGAGCTTGATCTTGTCCCAGTGCTGTATGAAGAACCGCACGATCGGCAAGTTGGTGATGTACGCCATGATCGAGCGGCCGATGCCCTGGATCTTGCCCCAGATCCAGTCCCAGGCCTTGCCGGTGAACTGCTTGATCTTGTCCCAGTTAGCGATGATCAGCGCGGCCAGGGCGATGACGATGGCGATGATCCAGCCGATCGGGCCCATGGCGATAAGCCACTGGGCGGCCATGATGGCGGCCCAGATGATCGCCCGGGCGGCCATCACGGCGAACTGTGCGACGGCGGTCGCGCTCGCCCGGAGCACAGCTGCGATCCACGTGCCGATGGACACCAGCGTGCTGCCGGTCCAGGCGAGCGCGGTGGTGGCCGCCGAGACTACTGCGGCCGCGCCGATGCGGAGGTAGGCCATCAGGCCGATCGCCATCATGCGGGTCCAGTTGCCGATGACCGTCCAGCAGGACAGGGAGATCAGCGCGTGCGCGCCGGTCACTACGGCGCTGAGCGCCGCGTAGGTGGCCATGCCCGCCTTGACGACCAGGACCGTGGCCGCCAGGCCGGCGAACGCGTAGGTGAGCGGTACGACTACGGCCTGGTTCTCGGTGGCGAACTTGACGATGATGCCGGCCGCCTCGCCGAGCTCGGCCATGACGGACCGTTTGAACGACTCCAGCGCGGCCTTGGGGTTGTCGCCCACTGTCTTGGTCATCTTCTCGGCGGCGCCGCCGACCTGCCCGAGGGCGGCCACCGCGGTCGACGGATCCAGGCTGTACAAGGCCTCACCGAGGTCTTCGGCCTGGGTTCCGAACAGCATGACCGCGGCCTGGTCCCGCAGCACGGGGTCCTCGATGGCGCGCAGCCGGTCCAGGGTCAGATCGAGCGCGGCGGTCGCGGTGTCCCCGCCCTTGCCGATCTTCGCGGACATGTCGGCGGCCGACAGGCCGATGGCCTTGAACCCGTCGGCGGTGGACTCGGATCCGTCGATCGCCCGGATGGAGAACTCCTTGACGGCGTCGGCCACGATGTCCGCGTCGCGGGCGCCGGCCTTGAGACCCTGGCTGATCAGGCCCATGGCGGTCTGCCCGTCGAGGCCGAACTTCCGCCACTGGGTGCCGTACTCGTTGATGGTGTCGAGCAGGTCGTCGGCCTTGTTCGCGCCGGTCTGGAAACCGCGGGTGAGGATGTCGAACGCCTCGTCGGCATCCTTGGCCAGGCCGGTTTTCAGCATCTGCCCGACGGCGGCCGTGGTCGGCCCGACCTCCTGGCCGAACGTCTCCGCCAGGGCGAGCGCCTTGGTGGTGACCCCTTGGAGGCCGCCCTCGGCCTGGCTGGTGTCGCCGATGTTCTGATAGACGCCCTTGACGGCCTCGTTGACGGTCTCGATCGAGTCGCCCCAGGCGTCCTGGTAGACGCTCGCTGCCACCTTGGACAGCTCGGCCGCCTCGGCCGGGCCGACACCGAGCTGGGCGGCGAGCTTGTCGCCGGCCGCTTCCATGTCCAGGTGCGTCAGCACACCGGCGCCGAGCGCGGCCGCGAACCCGGTACCGATGGTCGCGGCCGCGGTGTTGAACCGCTCGGCCATCTGCGAGACCTCGCCTGACGCTTGGTCGCGGGCCACCAGGTTGAAGACCAGGGAGGTGTCCGACATGGCGTCACCTCCTCTTCATCTTGGCCTCGGCCTCTTCTTGGGCCTTGCGGTACTCATCGAGCCAGTCAAGGAGTGCGTCGGCCTGGTCGACGGTGAGCAGGTCCCACTCCCAGGGGCGGATGCCGAGCAGGTGGGCGGCGTTGCCGAGCTGGCTCAGTCGGCGACGGGCAGACTCGCTTTTCCCGACTCCTCGGCGTCGTCGATGGCCGTCGCCATCTGCCGGTCGAACTCCTCCAGGGCGGCGGCCAGCTCTTCGCCGTGCAGGCGGTCGGCGGCCGCCTCGCGCATCTGCTGCCACTCCTGCTGGGAGTACTCCAGGCGCAGCTCGTCCCACTGGAAGTCCACGTCCTCCCACCGGGTCTTCGGGTGGTCGCGGCGCAGGAAGGTGTACAGCAGCGCGCGGCGGCACACCGAGGAGCCCTTGAGGACGGCCCCGGTGAACTCGCTGTACGTCATGCCGGTGCGGCGCTCGATGTCCTCGCGTTCGACGGCCATCAGGCCGCGGCGGGGGTTGTAGCGCCAGCGGGTCGGCTCGTCCTGCCCGTCGGGCTGGTAGATCAGAAACATGTGGCTCCTATCCGGATTGGGCCCGGTCGGCGAGCCGCTGGGCCATGTCGTTCATCGCGTCGAGGACGGCCTGCTTGAAGCGGGCGTCCTGGCCCTCGAACGATTCGTCGAACCAGTGGCGTTTGCCGTACTGGGTGCGCCACGGTTCGTGGCCGTAGGTGAGGGTGCGCCAGCCGCCGTCGCGCCGGTTGGTGCGCTTGGGGGCGTTGGGGAAGCCCCGCAGCCCGGGTGTCTTGAAGGCCTTCACGCGGGCGCCGGACCAGCGGCCGCCCAGCTTGACCTCGGGGCGGATCTTCTTGGCGATCGCCGAGCGCAGACCGGGAGTGCTGGTGGACAGCCCTGCCGAGGACATCGCCATGATGTTGCTCTTGGCGAGCGCGGCCGCGGGCTTGAGGGCCTCGCGCATGTTCTTCGCGAGGTCCTTGCGTAGCTGCTTGCCGTCGGCCTGGGCGCGGATCGCCCGCACGAGCGCGTCGAGGCCTTCGTGGGTGCATTCCAGCTCGAACGGCGGGCCCGAGCTGGGCATCAGGCCGTCGCCCTGGTCACTGCTCCCGAGGTCGGGTAGCTGACCGAGACGGACGCCTCATCACCAACGGCGCCCTCGATGGGGTTCCAGCTCTTGATCAGCACGCTGCCGGAGTACTGGGGGTTGGAGGTGCCGACGGCGGCGGAGTCCAGACGCGTCACGAACGGCACGACCGTGCCGAGCAGCGGCCACATGATGGCGTCGATCTTGGTTGCGGCGACGTCCTGCAGGAACTCGATGCTGAGCTCCCCGCTCTTGAGGCCGCCGAGGACGACTTTCCACCCGAGGCTGGCGTAGGTGGTGACGTCCTTGTCCTCGACCTCCACCGTGAGCTCGGCCTTGCGGGTGTACTCGGAGAGGTTGTTGCCGTTGAGGCTGAGGTGCTGTGCGAGCAGGACCATCATGGGCATGGGTGATCACCTGATTCCCAGAGAGACAGCGAACATGAATGACGGGTTCGTGCCGGTGATGGTCCAGGCGACCCGGTAGTGCGTATCGGTGATGGCGGTGCCGTCGGTGCGGAGGATCTCCCCGCCGGCGGCCGTGGCGGCGGTGAACGTGGCCACGGTGGTGGGCGAGGCGAAAGAGGCGTCGGCGTCGGACTCGATCCGGGCCGTCAGGCTCGGCGTGGTGCCCGCCACCGACAACACGTGCAGCGCGGCGTACAGGCGCTGCCCGCTGCTGACCGCGCCGAGGTTCAGCGCGGTGCCCGAGCCGGATGCGGCGCGTGCCAGCCCGGGCGGGTGGGCGATCTGCCCGCGCGCGAGGGGCCAGCTGCTCTTGGCGGTGCCCGTCCACGGGGCGATCTCGCCCACCGCCTCGCCGAGCTTGTAGTCGGCGCGCATGGCCCGGGTCAGGTAGGCCAGCGCCCCGACGGTGGAGTCCTGGGGACAGACCGTCCAGGGGCCGAGTCCGCCGAGCTGGGCGAAGGAGGCGTCGTCGACCAGCGAGGGATCGCCCGCGTTCCACTGGCCCTCGCCGCTGATCTCCGCCGAGCCGAGACCGCCGCGGACTTCCTTCCAGCCGCCGGAGCGGTAGTTGGTGGCTTCCTTCTCCTCGTGCTCGGCCGCAAGCTCGATCTTGTTGGAGGCGCCGGACAGATCGGCGCCGACTGCGAAGAGGCGGCAGTCCAGCAGGACGAACTTCGCCATTACGCGTTCCCCTCCCCGATGACCTTGATGACCAACTCGGCGCCGATGTACTGGGTGCCCTGGTGCTCGTACCAGCGATAGCCCTGGATGCGCATCAGGTGCAGGTCGTGGGCCAGGCCGCCGAGGGCGTACTGGCCGGGCGCCCCGCGGGCGGCCTCGATCGCCACCTTCAGCGACGCCGCCCCCGACCCGGACAGCAGCGCGTCGAGGGTCTTTTGCGCGGCTTTGTCGTCGGCCCGGCCCACCAGGACGCGGCAGGTGAACTCCACTTCATCCAGCGCACGGCGCATCGCACGGTCGAACGTGACGGAGTACTCGCCCACGAAGAAGTGCGGCGCCGCCACGGCGTCCGGTACGTAGCCGGTCGCGGTGAGCTTTCCGGCGCCGGCGGGCAGAACAACGGTGCGGGCGGCGGTGGCGATGGCGTCACGTACTGCGCTCATCTGCATCGCTGTCACCCCCTGAACGGCGCTTGCGCCTGGGCGGCTCGTCGGTGACTTCCTCGGCGACGCCGGAGGCCACCAGGTGTGCGGCCGCGGCGGTGGGCAGGTCGGCCTCCTGGCCCTTGTTGGGCCAGGGCTGGCCGTCGCGGGTGCCGGTCATGTCGACGAGCATGCGGATACGCATGGCTGCCTCCCTTATCCGAATCCGGGGCGGACGTACGGCTCGATCAGGTTCCAGACGTCGGGGTCCCGGCGGGACAGGCGCACCACGCCCCACTCGGCGGATCCCATGACGCCCTCGGGGGAGTCCTTGCGCTTGTACAGGCGCGCGGCCTGGATGAGGGCGGCCTGCTCGATGTCGCCGGGCACGGCCGGCCAGCCGAACCGCGCGGTGACGCGGATGCGGGAGGTGGCATAGCCCCAGTCGCCGTTGACCCGCAGCAGGGCGGTGACGGGCCGGCCGTCTGCCAGCGCGTTGTCGGGGAGCGTGTCGTACCCGGTCACAACCGTCCAGGACGGCGCGGAGCCGGTTTCGACGGTGAGCCCGCTGGTGCTGCCGATGTCGTCGACGAGCAGCACCTGGCCGTCGTCCTCGTACACGGTCCGGCCCGAGGGCCGGTAGGTGCGGGCGACCGGCGCCGCGTCCAGCCAGAAGCGGCGGCCGGTCGACTTGTCGATCGACCGGGACGCCGAGTTCAGCGCCCGGTTCAGCAGATCGTCGCGGGATGTGTCGCTGGCCTCGATGTTCAGCGACGCCTTGAGCGTGGCCAGACTGGCGTACTCGTTGGCCACCGCGCCTTACTCCTGGGTCTTGGCGGGCGGCGCGGCCGTTTTCTTGGCCGGCGGCGGCGCGGTCTTCTTCGCGGCCGGGGTGGCGGCCTGGGTGGTCTGCTGCTGGGGATCGGCCCCGGTCCGCCCCTGCGGCCCGTCGTCCTCGGCCGGCTGCTCGGGGTTGTGGCCGTAGTGCCGCAGCTGCTCGTCGACCTGGCGCACGCGGTTGTCGTCGCCGCGCGATTCGTACACCGCCCGCTCCCGCTTCAGGGCGGCGATCATGTTTTCGTCCCGTGCCATGGTGCTTTCTCCTTAGAAGATCGTGACGTCAGCGCTGTTAGTGACGTTCGTGTTCGCCGAGTACGCCAGCCGCACGAACCGCCACGGCTGGTCCGGCCGGAGGATCTTGTAGGTGGTCGTCGCGGTCGTGAGCTGGAAGGTCGCGACGCTCACGGTTTCCGGGGTTGCCGAGTCGGCGTAGGCCACGGGGAACCAGCTGGTGCCATCCGCGCTGCCCTCGATCGCGTACGTACACGTCGGCGTCGCACCGACGGTGGTCGTGATCTTCAGCAGCGCGGGGCGCTCGGTGACGCCGCCGCGGTCTGCGACGTTGGTGGATACGCCATTGCCGGTCTGGGCGTTCGACAGCGTCGCCTGGTTCGGCAGGGTCCCGCCGGCCATGGCCTGAATGGTTGCCATCAGCTCACTCCGGCCTGATCCACAGCGCGACGCGGTACGTCATGCTCGGCGTGGTGCCGCCGACCGTGCTGGTGACGCGGACGTAGTTCTTCGTGATCCCGGCCCCCGCCACCCGGTTGCCGACCGCGGCCAGCTGCGCGGCCGCGCTGCCGGGCACGGCCGTCCAGGTGCTGCCGTCGGCCGACTCCTCCAGCGAGCAGTCGAGCGTCGGCGTGCCGGATGCGGCCGTGCAGTGCACGGACAGCAGCACATCGGCCGCCGTGCCCGCGGCGGCCAGGGGCCCGCTGGTGTAGGTGCCCGCGCCGCGCGCTGCCGAGGGCAAGGCCACCTCGGCCTGTACGTTCCTGAGTCCCACGTTCCATCCCTTCGCGAAGGCGTGTAGCAGCAAGGCGCCGGACGGTTCGTCGCCGTCCGGCGCCCTGGCCGGATCAGAACGCCGGGGTGACCAGGCCCGTACCGCCCACCTTCTGCATGCCGTTGACGTAGCGGCCGAAGGTGTAGGCGAAGTACGAGTAGGCGACCAGGAGCACGCCGAGGCTGGCCGCGGCCGGCTGCTCGGCCCGGATGAACAGCGGCGCGTTCGGGTCCTCCCACAGGTGGCACTCCGAGGCGGGGACGACGTACAGCTCGTCCTCGTTGGTGCCCGCGCCGAGGTTCGTGGCGATGTTGTTGTCGACGATGACCTCGAGCCCGCACGGCAGTACACCCCGGGGGCCGGAGGCGTAGCTGCTGTTGGGGTTGAGCTGGCCGCTCGCCTGGACCGGCAGACCGACAGTGTTGATCATCGGCCATGTCGAGGACATCTGGCTGGACAGCCAGTACCAGCGCCGCGAGTGCATCACCGCGTGGCTGGGCGCGCCCATCGCGAGCAGGTTGGCCTCCACACCCGCGGCCGCACCGAGGATCTTCGGGTACATCTCGGCGCCGGTGGGGCTGGCGTCGGTGTAGGCATTGGCCTGCGCCACGGCGCTCAGGCCGGTGGTGGCCTGGTTGAGCAGGGTGGTGTCCAGCCGGGTCGCAACCCGGTTGAACAAGTCCTGCATGGTGACGTCCTCGATGCCGTTGCCGCGGTCGATGGCCTGGCGGGAGACGGTCTGCTGCCCGGCCGCGGTCTGCACCGGGACGGTCAGCAGGGTGTCGTCCATGTCCTGGTTGGTGACGGCCGTGTTCTGCGAGGCCTGCAGTCCCGCGTCCGAGGACGTGGTGATGCGGGAGATCTCGATCGACATGCCCGACTCGGGCAGCGGGTGCTTGTTGCACACGTCGGCGAACGGCCGCAGCGCGGCGGTGGCCGGTGCGTACAGGTCGGTGAGGTACTGCGGCACGGTCAGGCCGGCGAACGAGCCGGTGCCGGTCGCGCGCTGCATGTACTCCGCCCGCTCGACCCGCTCTTCCTGCATGTGCCGGGCCAGGCGGGAGGACGCCTCCACGTCCTGGAAGAGGAACTGGCGGGAGATGTCCATCAGGAAGCCCTTGCCGAGGGGGTCCTGGTCCTTGCGGTAGGTGCGCTCCTCGTTGCCGACGCGGGCGACCTGGTCGTAGGAGGGGCGGCGGGCCTGGGTCGGCTTGGCTTCCCGGGCCTTCTGCTCCCGCTCCATCTCCTCAGTCTTGATCTTGTTGGCGTTGGCCAGCTTGTTCTCGATGCCCGCGATGTCGCTGCGGGCCTGGTCCCGGCCGGCGAACAGCTCGGCGACCCGCTCATCCTCTTCCACGGTGAGGGCCGAACGGCCGTCCTGCTGCGCCTTGTCGAGGATCAGCTGCACCTCGGCGCCGCACTTCTTCAGCCGCTTGTGGGCGGCCTCCAGCTCGACCTCGATCGAGGCGATCAGGTCGTCAATGGTTCCGGGCATGCCGGTAGTCCTTCCGGTAGATCGGGTGGTGGTGTGTTGCGGCGCGACCGGGCGGCCCGGGGCATCTGCCGGGCATGGGCCCTGGTCCCGCCTCCGGGCGATCTGCCGGAGGGCGTGCCGGGGAAAGAAGAGGGGGCGGCGTGCTCAGTAGTCGTCGTCGGACACGAGCAGCCGGGTTCGGAGCATCGCGATGGAGCGGCCCATCTTGGGCGCGTCCGTCGGGGCCGCCGGCGCGGCCGGTGCCGTCGCGGGCACCGTGGCGCGGGTGGCCGGGATGGTCAGATCCGACCGTGCTGCCAGCCGCTCGTACGCCTCGCGGGCGACGATCGGCGGCAGGTTGGGGATGGAGGCGAGGAACTCGCCGGACCGGGCGCTCACCGAGGTGTGGGGGTTGGCGCCGTAGGTGACGGGGCCGACGTCACCGCGGTCCAGGTCGAAGGAGTTGATGCGGTACTCGGTGTAGTCCGGGGACCACTGGCCCGAGGTGATGCGGAACATGAACGACTGCTCGCGTACGTCGTCGTCCTCGAGGGCCTGGACGAGCAGCTGCACATCGGCCCGCTTGGGGTTGACCCACGCCCGCTGCCCCAGGCCCGCGTCGTCCGCCCACAGTTGCAGCCTGCCGTTCCTCGTCCCGGCCATGGGGGTTCCGGCGTGGTTGAACCGGAACACCACCTCGGGGTCGGCCGCCAAGGTGGCGTCGGCCGCGCCGTGGCTGACGATCTCGGTGTAGGGGCCGAACATGTCCCACATCTCATAGCCCTGCTCGAACGCCGAGGCGTAGCCCTCGATCTGGTACCACTCCTGTCCGTCGCGCTCGACCTTCTTGGCGCGCAGCTGGGAGGAGAACCGCAGCTCGGGGGATTCGGGCCGGTCGCGGGGGACGGGCATGGCGGTGGTGCCGGCGGCGGCGGACCGCGCGGCGGCGGCCTGCTCCCGCAAGGCGGTCATGGTGGTCATGGCGTCGCTCCTGGGGTTGCGGGGATGGGCTGCGGAGTCGGGGTGGGGCTGGTGCCCTTGCCGAACAGCCGGTCGAACTCGGCCAGCTGGGACTCGGTGAACGGCGGCCGGTCCTCGAGCTCGCGCGCCTCGGACGGCGCCAGCTGCCGGGACTCGATCTGGGTGCGCAGCATCTGCGCGCGGCTCTGCGGGTCCATGCGCAGCAGCGCATCGCTGTTGAGCTTCACGAACCGCGGCCGGGAGGTGAGCGAGGACAGCGCGTTCTCCCGCCGGATGATCGCCGGGCCGAGAGACATGATCAGGAACTGCAGGTTGCGCTGTCCGATGTTCGCGTAGGTCACCGAGCTGCCGGAGGCGGCCGCGTCGATCAGGTCACCAGGGCAGTCGAAAAACCGCGCGATGTCGGCGATGCCGTACCGCTTGGCCTCGATCCAGTCCGAGCCGGCCGCCTCGGCCTGGATCATCTTGTAGTCCCAGTCCTGGCCGGTGACGAAGATGTCCCCGTTCTGAGTGGCCGCCTTGAAGCGCCGTTTGGTCTCCTCGGCGGAGGCCAGGTCGATCGTCTTGGCGGTGTTCTTCAGGTGCGCCGAGGGGACGGCGCCGTTGCCGAACCAGTCGAGCGCGAACTGCTGAATCGACTGGTACTCGCCGATCGAGTAAGCCGCGAACGCCACCGGGGACAGGCCTACATGCATGCCCGACAGCGTGTACTGGCGTTCGTGCCAGATCCGGGACGGGTCGAACTCCTCACCGCCGATCCGGTACTTGTACAGCGCGCCGGCCTTCACACGGACGGTCACCTCGGCAATCGGTACCAGCTCTATCCGGGCAGGGAAGCCGAGCCCGTCGAGCGCGGTGATGATGCCGACGCAGTTGCCCGCGCGGTCGAGGTCGATCTGGCTGGAGTACAGCCATTCGACGATGTCCACCCGCTCGCCGCCCGGCTTCTGCAGGACGGGGGGCTTGGGCACCTCCACCTGGATCCCGCCCACCTTGCGGTAGACGTCGACCGGCATGGTGGAGATCAGGTTGGCCCGCAGCCGCAGACACGCCCACACCGCCGAGTTCCGCATGGCGGACTCGTTGGTCACCAGCGCATTACCCGCGCGCCGGTCCGGGCGGCGCGGGATGAGCTGATCGGCGGTCGGCGGAGCCCACGAGCGGCGGGAGGGTCCGAACAGGCTCACGGGCCCTCACCTCCCCCGCCCCTGCGGGCGGCGGTCAGGGAACCGGCCAGGACCACGACGCCCGCCACGGCCAGCGCCGCCCAGCCCAGCAGCCGGTACGCGCCCGCCGCGGCGCCGGCCGCGACGAGCAGCAGGCCCAGGACGTCGAGCCACGTGGTCATCTGCTCGCGCACCACACCGCTCCTCTCAGTAGATCGAATCGAGGACGTCGTAGTCGTCGACCACGGCCGGCCCCTTGGTGAGCAGCGCCCACCGGGCCTCGGTGACGGCGACCAGCGGGGAGATGTCGACGAGGCTGCTGGTGCGGTCGAGCGTCCACGCGTCGCCGACCCGCCGCGTGCGGGCGCCGTTGACAGCGGCCGTGAGCGGCGCCTGGTCCAGGTGCCGGTCGGTGCCCTGCCGCATCGCATCCGCCAGCTGCCCGCACGCCTCGGTCATGTCACCGGTCCGCACGACCACCAGGTGCCCGCGGTGCGGGGCCTTCTTCTCCTTGGCCTCGGGCACGGTGATACCGGCGGCCACCAGGTCGTCGATGAGCGATCCGGCCGGGGTGCTCGAGGAGCCGATGGCGACCACCAGCGGATTCCACAGCCTCTTGAGCCGCACCACGGCAGGCACCACCCAGTCCGTACCGGCGCGCCGGTCGACCAGCTCCAGGTGCACCCGCCCATCAGGCCGACGGATCGCCACGCCGATCGAGGCATGGGCCCGGTCCTGGGAGACATCGACGGCCAGCGCCATCGGCCCACTCGGCCGGGACTCCTTATCAACCAGGCCCGGCCACGACGCCTTGGGCACGTTCGGGTCGACCGGCGGCGCGGCCTTGCGGGTCCGGTTGAGGTAGGCCCGGTCGAACTCGGCCGGGTCCAGCGTTTCGAGCTCGGCGCGGATCGTGTCCTCGGTCACCGTGTGCCCGAGGGCGGGCAGCGTCGCCCACCAGGTCGCCGGATCATCCCGGGGCAGGTCGTCCGGAGCGAACCACTCGAAGTACGCCGTACGCGGGTGCACCCCGGTCTTCCACAGCTCCTCGATCAACTCCCGTCCGGCCTTCCGCTTCTTGTTGAGGAAGACAGACTTCTCGGTGCCGCCGGCGGACGCCCACCACAGCTGCGCCATGGGCCGGGTCAGCATGGCGGGGCTGAAAGCCTGCTCAAGCCGGTCGTCCTCGTGCGCGAACGCCTCGTCGATCACGCCCAGGTCGAGCGGCGGCCCGTGGCCAGCCTTCTCGGTGTTGGACGTGATGCCGATCCGCGACCGGGTGGACCGGTTGATGATCGCTTCGTGGCCGTTGTTCTTCCGGATGTGGAATCGGCGCGCCAGACGCGAGGCCTCGATGGTGACCCAGAACTCGTCTTCCCACCGCTCCCGCGCCATCGACCGCGTCTGGGCGGCGTAGATGATCCGCTGCCGCTTCCACGCGCTGGCGCGATGGACCTTGACCGCGAGGATGCCCTGAGTCTTGCCCTGCTGGCGCGGTACGGACAGCCCGACATTGCGGTGCCAGAACATCCCCGTAGCCGGGTCGAGTTCGAGGGCGACGTCCCACACGTATCGCTGCCACGGCATCGGCGTGTACCCGAGCCGCTCCATGACCTTGGCGACCTTGCCGCCCAGGGTGGGCAGTTCGGGGCGGCGCGGGGTGCCCCACATCGGCGGGCAGTTCAGCCCGTACAGCTCGCGGCACTGATCGACGAACTCAGTCGGGGGACGCCAGGTCACCGAGGTCGTCGTCATCGTGCGGCTCCTTGGGCGCCAGGCCCCGCAGCTCGGCCAGGACCGCACGCAGTTCCTTGGCCAGGGCGTGCAGGCTGTTGCCGAGCGAGGCGGGCGCGTCGATCTCCTGCGCCAGCCGCACCGCTACCGCGGCCAGGGTCGGCGCCGTGGGGTCCAGGTCCTCGAGGGGACCGAGCGCGTCGATGTCCTCCAGCACGCGCCGCCGCACCATGCCGGGCGCGGATGCCTCGGCGAACGGGTCGGGGTCCTCCTGGTCCTGGTCGGTGTCGGTCAGCAGGCGGGCCGGCCGGACACCGAGGGCGGCAGCGATCGCCACCAGGTCGTCGACGTCCACCCGTCGGGCGCTCGCCTCGATCTTGCCGAGGACGGAGGTGCTCATGGGGCGGCCGGACTCAGACACCCGCGCGGCGAGGGTCTGCTGATCCCAGCCGCGGCGTTGGCGGCAGGCGGCGACCTGGGCCGCCACCCGTGCGCCAGCCTCGCCAATCTCGAGGGGGCGAGCCGCCATCATCGCCTCCCCTATATGCCGAAGGCCGACCCGCGATCATGGCGGCCCCTGGGAGGGGCCAGGGAGAGAAATAAAAAAGCTGGGCGCGGGGCTGGGAGGATGATCACCGCTAAAAACCGGGGCGCGCCCGGGCCTGGCCGGTCAGCGAGCTCGCGGGATAGCGGACGTTGATGCAGGTCACACGCGCTCCATCACGTGCCACACCAGGGCACCATGCGCGGTGAGGGCGGTGCCGACGTGGCGCAGCGGCTCGGCCGGCAGGGGCTGGCCGGTGCCGAACACGCGGAAGCTACGGCGAGGCGTGGGGCTGGTGGTGTGCAGGGCCCAGAGCTCGACCACGTCGGGCGTGCGGGCGGCGGTGTGCAGGACGGCGCCGGTCAGCTCCAGCTCGTGCCACTGGTCGTCCACGGGGATCTCGTAGCGGTAGATGGCGTTCGGCATCGCGCGCCCTCCCTACGTCGTAGCCACGCCGTGGCGGTCGAGGAGCTCCCCCATGCTGGGCAGTTCCTGTACGGGGATCCAGCCGGAGGTGTAGCCGCAGTTGCACAGCAGGTGCACCATGCCGGTCGCGCGGTGCTCGATCCACTGGGTGCCGTCGGGTTCGGCTGGCCCGGGCCGGGACTCGACCTGGTGGCGGACGTGCAGTTGGTGTCTCTTGGTCCAGGAGGTGGGCTTGGTCTGGATGTAGTCGGTCATGTCCTGGCCGTCGATCTCCAGGTAGGTGATGCTGCTGACGTCCACCACGGTGTGTCCTCTCTACGGTCCGGCGTACCAGTCGCGGGAGGTGACCAGGCGGGTGAGCTCGGCCAGGGACTTGTTGCCCTTGTCGTTGTTGCACTTGCGTCCGCAGACCGGGCAGCCGTCGACGCCGTGGATCGGGGCGAGGTTGTCGGGGTCGGTCTGGGCGCCGCCCTTGCTCACGGGGATGACGTGGTCGGTGGCGTCGGCCTGGCCGTGGCCGCACATGATGCAGACGTCGGACTCGGCCAGGACGCGGGCGCGGGCCTTGCGGTAGGCGTACGAGGTGAGGTCGGCGCGACCGGCCATGTCAGTTCGGGCTCGGTGAGGTGATGCCGACCAGGCGCAGCGCGCGGGCGCGGGTGGCGAGTTCGGCGCGGGCGACGTCGGCGAGGCGGTACAGGGGGCGGTTGTCCTCGTCGAGGCCGGCGGCTTGGAGGTGGCCGCGGGTGGCCCACTGTCGGATGGTGGCGGGCCGGATGCGGGCGGCGCCGGCGGTGATGAGCTGGCGGGCGCGGTCGGCGTGGGCGGCGGCCTCGGCGGTGGTGAGCCAGGTGGTGGCCATGGGGCTCCTTCCTGGGTAACGCGAAAGCCCCCGCCTGGTGGGGCAGGGGCTCGATGGGCACACGTGTGCTGCTGGCAGCAGTGTGACGCTAAGTCGCGATCTTGTCCAGTCGTGTGGGTTGGCCCCGCCGTGACGGGGGCGTGCGCGGCGGGGCCGGTCTCGCGGGGGCGGGGCGCCTACATCGGAGCGGCGCCGGCCCCTGTGCGGCGCAGTGTCCAGTCGGTGCCTTCGCGGCGGACGTCGAGGTAGGCCATGCCGGTGCGGCCGTCGGGCAGCACCACCCGGACGGGGCCATGGGCCCCGCAGTCGGCGGAGAAGCCCTCGGGCGCGCTGGCGGCCGGGAAGGATGTCGCACCAGTCCAGTAGCGGACCCCGGCTTCGGGCGGTTCCTCGGTCAGCGTCACGGAGGGGTAGTTGATGCCGCCGATGGTCGCTGGCCCGCTGTAGCGGAAGCGCTCGGTCATGCCGCCATCATCCCTTCTTCGGGGCGCCCGGCACAGGCTTCTCTTCGCGGTTGGTGTAGCCGCCAGTGATCGCGGAGTACTGGTTGCTGTGGGGGTTCTCGGGGACGGCCTGCTTCGGGTCGCGGGTCGGCATGGTCTTCTTCAGCGGTGCCATGATGGCGGTCCTGTCTCTCGTGTGGGATGGGAACCGGGGCGGCCGGTGTCTTGGCGGATGCGGCCGCCCCGGGGCTTCAGCGGGTGCGCACCGCGTGGTGGCGGCGACCCTCGGAGACGTCGTGAACGACTGCCCCCGCTTGTCCGATGGCCTCTACACGCAACCCCTCTCGGCGGCTGGTCGGGTGCTTGTTGTTGGTGTTGGCGTTGGTGTCTGACCTGCAACAACAACCGTCCCCGGGCGCGCCGTCGGTGAGGGGAGGGGCGGGCGGGATGTCGTCCTGGTGGACCCCCGGCCCATTCCCGCCGCTCGTACGCACGCCTTCACGGACCCGGATGCCGGACGCGTGCAGGAGGTTCCGCACGGTGCGGGTGTCGGGCAGTTTGAGGTAGTCGCGGAGCCCGGTGAGCAGGACGCCGTTGTCGTCGCCGACGAGATGCCGCAGCGCCGTGCCCATGTCCTTCTCGGGTTCGGGTTCCTCCGGGGTCTTGTCCTCGGCCTGGGCGTCTTGACGGGCGGTCCAGCGGGCGTGGCCGCGCTGCCAGCCGAGGCACAGCAGGACGCCGAGGGCGATGTACGCGATCCACGGGAAGACGGCGACGATCCCCCACACAGCGAGCGCCGCGACGACGCACAGGATCAGGCGGGCGGTGCGCTCGCTCACTCCCCTGGGCTCGTCCGGCTCGCCGCTGGGCTCCGGCTCGGTCGGCTGCTCGATCTCGCTCATCCGAAGACCCCGGTGAACGCCGAGCCGGCGAGGTTCACGCCGCTGCCGAGCGGGATGGCCGCGACCCCGGCGACGTTGCCGGACAGGGCCATGAGGATCCCGGCCAAACACCCAAAGACGATCTTGAGTGTGGACGTGCGGGGCCCCCAGTAGAGGAATGCGGCGAGTGCGATGGTGATCAGGAAGACGATCACGTAACCGCCGGGCGTCAGGGCGAGTTGCTGTGCGCGGGTGACGTCCGGCGCGGTGCCGCCGACGCCAAAGACGAGGCCGACGTATCCGGCGACATTCCCGGCCCACAGGGCGACCCAGGTGGTCATTCCGAGGAGCGACCAGGCGCCGAGTGCGGCCAGGGCGAGGAGCATCCCGTACAGCAGGGAGAGTACGAACGGCACCAGGGCGCCGAACCTCCTTTTCTCGCGGAGGTGCCAGCGGATGAGGAAGACGACGACGATGCCGACGCCGATGGCGACGCCGCCCAAGTTGATGGCCATGTACGGCATGGAGGGGTCCTTAGAGGTGGAAGAGGGCGGCGACGGCGGCCGCAGCGGCGGTGACGAGCGCGACGGTCTTCACGGCGGGCACCGCGTACTCGGCCCGGACGGTGCGCGGGGCGAGGACGACGAGCGCCAGGCCGGCGACCATGGCGGCCGTGCCGAACCCGATCAGGGTGAGGGGCATCACGCGGTCCTCCGGTCCGGCTGCAGTTGGTCGCGCAGCTGCTGGGCCTTGTCCTGGCCGATGCGCAGCATGGACTTGAGGACGGCGACGGGTGCCGGGCGGCCGTGCAGGTCGAGGTAGGCGGCGTTCACCTTGCGGGCCCTGTCGAGTAGGGGGTCGCTACCTGCCGGGTCGCCGGGTAGCGGCTCCGGATTGTCGGTGGGGTCGTGGGAGGTAGCGGGCGGGTCGGCCTGCTCGCCGTGGTCCGGCGGCCGCGGGGTCATCCAGCGCGCCCAGTCGGGCAGGGGTACCTGTGCGTGCACGCGGCGCGGCCGGTCTACCCGCGCGGCCGACACGGGCGCGGGTGCGGCTACCTCAGGGTGTACCTCGGGCATCGGGGCGAGGTAGAGGTGCAGGCCAGAGCCGGGTACCTCGGCGTCCGCGCCGGGTAGCGGATCGGGTACGGCGGCGAGTTCGGGGCGCTCGGCGGGCGCCGCGACCGGATGGGGCGCGCGGGGCGCGGCAGGCGGGTTGCCCGCTCGGGTAGCTACCCGTACCTGGGCCTCGGAGACGGGTACCCCGTACTCGGTGAGCAGCGCGGCGAGTTCGGCCGGGGTAGCACCCGGGCGCGCCGCGTGCACCTGGCGCACGGCGGCGAGCGGGTCCATGGCCCGGAGTTGGGCGCCGGTCACGCCGAGCGGGGTAGCCGGGTAGGGCTCGGGTACCAAGTCGACTACCCACGGGGAAGGTAGGGCCATGGTGCGCAGCTCGCCGGAGGTACGGCGCGCGGCGAGGTCCTGCAGGAGCCGGTGCCGCTGGGTGGCGTTGGTGCCGGCCTGGGCGCGGGAGACGGCGGCGGCGAGGCGGGCGCGTCCCCAGGGGCCGAGGCGGCGGCGGGCTCCGAGGCGTACGGCGCGGGCGGTGGCCCGGTCGCGGGTGATCTGCTCCGCGGTACGGTCCCGGGTCGCCAGCCCCAGGTAGGACAGGAGCCGTTCACGCAGCTCGCGGCCGATGAGGGCGGGTAGGCCGGTGGACAGGGCGGCTGGGCGTGCTACCCGGATTTCCAGGCCCATGGCGAGGTGCCAGAGCAGACCGGCCATCACGGGGCCGATGACCGCGCGGACGGTGCCGCCGATCAGGCCGGACTCGGCGTAGCACGGGATGATCTGCACGCCGGTGATGACCCAGACGAGCACCCCGGGCACCCCGGGCGTGCCTGCCTCGGTGTCGGTAGCGGTGGCGGCCTTGTTGGCGCGGGCCATGATGCCGCAGGCGAGCAGGGCGACCTCGGCGGCCGCGAACATCACGGCCCGCTCGGTCGTGTCCGTCATGCCGAGCCAGTTGCCGGCGAACCGCCAGCTGGTGTCCGCCGAGTAGGCGGTACACACCAGTGCACCGGCGGCGGCGACAACGACCGCGCCGGAGGTAGCGCTGCGGACGGCGCGCACCGCACTCCAGGTAGCGGCGGCGGTGATGAGTAGGACGGTGGCGGCTGCGGTGGCGGTCGGCCAGGGGTGTTCGACAGCCCACCGGGTGAGCTGGTCAGCGGTCACGGGGTGGCTCCTTGGAGCGTGAGGGTGGCCGGGCCTCGGCGGGGGTGGTCCGGGGCCCGGCCGGCCGGGGTGGTCAGCGGGCGGCGCGGTGCAGGATCAGCCCGTACTCGCCGCGGGTGATCGGGCGGGTGATGCGCGGCATGAGGGCCAGGACGGCGCGTTCGAGGGCCTCGGTGCCCTCGCCGACGCCGTAGTGGGCCTGGGAGAAGCGCAAGGCCAGGGCCATGCGCAGCGGCTCGCGCATGGGGCCGTCGGGGCGGACGTCGGTCAGGCGGTCCGCGATGGCCAGGAGCGTGTCGCTGACGTCCTGGCGGGGGACGGCGGTGGCGGCGCGGCGCAGACCTTCTTCGGCCTGGGACGGGTAGGTACGCTCGGGCATGGTCATCTCCTGGTTGCGCAGGTTGATGGCTGGCCCCGGTCGGTGTGTGGAAGCCCGACCGGGGCCGTTCCTTGTTGCCGGAATCAACGTACCGACCCTGTTGCCACATGGCAACAGGGTCAGACAGGATGGTGCCCATGGCCGAAGCCGAAGGAGGGCCGGACATGGTGTCGTTCCGCGAGCTCGCGCGGAGACTCGTTGCTGACGGGATCGTGGAGACGATCTCGCATCAGCGGCTGTCGAAGATCTCCCGGGAGGACCCGGCCTTCCCCCCGGTGATGAGGGTCGGCAAGACGAACGCCGTCGACTACCGGCTGGCCGCCCCGTACTTCAGGAACCGGGTAACTCGGCCTGGCTGGCGCACTGACCTGAAGGGCAAGCCGCCGGCCTCGGACGAGTAAGCCGCGCGTCTGCGGGCCCCCGCCCAGCGGGCGGGGGCTTCGCGCTGTCACGCCGCGCTCATGCGCGGCAGGAGGTGGTGCAGCGCGATGGCCGCCAGAGCGGGCATAACCTCGGCGCGGTGCGCGTCGTACTCGTCAGGAGTGAGCCGGTGGCCGCACGCCTCGCACTCCACATGCCACTCCCCATCGATCGCGACGAGCGCGAACGCCGTACAGGCCGGACAGGGGGCGTCCTTGGGGGTGCGGCGGACCACGGTGCCGGTCAGGGACCGGGCGCGGCGTACGGCGTCCTCGAGCTGGTCGTACATCTCGGGAGCCCACGGGCGGGTCATGGCGTACGGGACGTAGCCGGTGAGCCAGGCGCACCAGGCGGCGACGTCCCCGCCGTGGCGGGACCAGGCGCTGTCGCACCGGTCGATGTGCGCGGTACCGTGCCGGTCGCGCCGTACGGCCGGGTGCTCGGTGGCGATGTAGCGGGCCCACCCGTACAGCAGGGCGGTGAGCGGGATGCCGCCGGTTTGGTCGCCGTGCGGGTCGGCGATGAGGACCGGCTGCCCGGGGCCGAGGAGGTCCAGGACTCGCAGGTCGACAGGGGCCGGGGAGTGTGCGCGGCCACCGCCGCCGCGCCGGGCCGGGCCGGCCGTCGGGTGCATCAGGTCCTCGAGGAGCGGCACCAGGAGCGGGAGTTCGGCGAGCCAGCCGAGGACGCGGTGTGTGCAGGCCGGGCAGGCATCAGCGTCATCGAGGCCGCTTCGGCAGGTCGGACAGTTCACGTCGTGGGCTCCTTGGGCTCGTCGAGGGCGGCGCTCGGGGTGGCCGGTCCGGGGCAGGGCTCACGGTTCTGGCTGAGCACCCATTTGGGGTGCGACATCTGGCAGTGGCCACAGATCCACGGGTCGCGGCGGCTTTCCCAGTCGTGGCCGTCGTTGCTGTCCGGCTCGGGCTCAGGCTGGCCGGGCTCCTCGAGGGCGGCGTCGATTACCGCGTACAGCTCCAGCTGGCTGATGAGTCCCTGTCGGCGGAGGGTGGCGGCGTCGCGCACGCGGTCGAGGGCGGCCTCGGCCTCGCTGCGGAGGTGGACGTCCTGCTGGCTGTGGGGGACGAGCCCACCGCAGTTGGGGCACTGCCAGCTCGGATCCGTCCAGGTGAGGGCGGCACGCCAGCGGTCGACGGTCTTGACGCTGATCCATCCGGTCCGCAGGCAGGGTTCGCCGGGGTGGCCTGGGTGGACCAGGTGGCTGAGCACGTCGCAGAGCGTGGCGCTGAGCTTGTCGGCACGGGCGTTGGCTGCTGCGAGAGCGGCCTCGGCGCGCTCGGCGCGCTCACGCAGCGTCTCGGTGCGCCTGGTGAGTAGACGTTTGGCCTGAGCGGTGACGCTGTCGGCGTGCTCCGCTCGCGCGTACAGGACGTCGAGTGCGTCGCTGGTGATGGTGTCGGCGGTGTGCCAGGGCGGGTGCTCGGCGGCGAACTTGCGCTTGGCTGCCCGGATGATCTCCGCGAGGGCGGCCCGCGACTCGTCGCTCAGATCACCGCTGATGCGTACACGGATCAGCTCACCGTCGATCTCCACGGGACGGCAGGTGTCGGTGGGGTGCTGGGGCTCGGTCATGGGGTCGGTTCCTTCCAGTGCATGCAGCTTGGTTCGTGGGCGGTGCCGCGGCTGGCCCAGTGCTCGAGGCAGCAGGTGTCCTCGAGGTCGGCCCAGCCGAGGCTGATGCGATCGGCCAGGATCCGGTCGGTGGAGAGGTGCGCGCGGGCGCGCCGCTCGGCTGCGATGGCGGCCGCACGTTCCTGGGCGGCGGTGCGGTAGGCGTAGCGGGCGGCCTCAGCGACGACCAGGGCGGCCGCGGTGTGGCCGGCCGCCATGGGTCCGACGTCGGCCCGGGCGTACAGCACGGCCAGGGCGGCCAGCGTGAGCGCGGTGGCGGTGAGCCCGGCGATGCGGGCGTACGGGGTGATCACGCGGCCACCTCGATCTCGCCGAGCGGCACGCCGGCGGTCAGCTGGCCGTTCAGCTCCCGCAGCCGGGCCAGGGCGTAGCTGTCGGGCCGGGTGAGGCGGACGCGGGTGGTTACCGGCAGCTGGTACCAGCACGACCGGCACAGGTACGTGCGCGGGTTGCGGGGGGCTCGGCAGGACAGGCAGCGGATGACCACGGGGCGCTCCTTCGGCGGTCAGGCGGCGGGGGTTTCGGGGACGGGGCGGAGGTGGCGGGTGGTGTGCGGGGTGCGGGTTTCTCCGGCGTACTCCCAGCCGTCGAGGGCCTCATCGAGGGCGTGGCGGTGGTCGAGCTGCTCCTGGGTGGTCCAGGGGCGTGAGCCGGACTGGGCGCGGTGCTGGGACGGTTGGGCGTCGCCAAAGGTGCCGGTGGGGATGGCCTCGGACATCAGCCGCTCCCAGGCGGTGCTCACCGCTGCCACCCTTGCCAGCGCACCGGCCGGACCCCTGCCCGCTGCCGCGCGGCGCCGCCGTTGCTGCGCCCGGTGCGCGGCCTGGGGGCGGTGCAGGTGGCGATGTGTGGCACGGCGCGCCATTCGGCGTGTTCGAGGGTCGGCCGCTCCTTCGTCAGCCCGCGTGAGCGCAACCGGCCGGTGACGTCGGCGTACACGGCGGTGTTGCCGGCCGGGTCGGGGTCGGCGTTGACGGCCAGGCCCTTTCCGGCGGCGGTGACGGTCCACCGGATCCGGGCGCCGCAGGTCGGGCAGGGGATGACGTCGTGGTCACTGAGAGGCGGCATGGGGCGCTCCTTCGGGGTGGTATTCGTCCAAGTGGTTCAGGGCCTCGCTGACCAGGCGCAGGCCGTACAGCCGCCCGGCGGCCGCGCGTCCGTACGCCGTGACGGCGGCCAGCACGTCGGCGGTGGTGGCGGCCTCGCGCAGGGCCGCGCGCTGCGCCCGGGTCAGCTCCGGTGGTGTGGCCCCGTCCGGGACCGGGCGCGGTACCGGGATCCAGTCCTCAGCGGGCACGGGCGGGGGCGGAGCCGGCGGGGGCGGGGGCGGTAGGCCCTCGGCGGTGCGGGCGGCGGCCGCGGCGGCGAGGTCGGCACACACGCCGCAGGGCTGGCCGGTGTGCCAGATGGTGCCGTCCTCGCAGACGTCCAGGGCGCAGGCGTTGGGCCGGTTGAGGCCGTCGCGGGGTAGACCTACGCCGATGATCCAGCGGGCGCCGTCGCGGACCTCGCCGGTGAGCCCGGCGTAGCGGCGGGTGAGGCGGGTGGTGATCCGCTCCATGCCGACCCCGGCGGCGAGCTGCCGACTGATCTCGGTCTCGATCCGGCCGACCGCCCACGACGTCAGCGTGGCGTCGGCGAGCAGGTGCCGTACGGGCTCGAGTACCGCCCACGCTCGGGCGGACAGCGTCGGACCGGATCCGTCCAGCGGCCTCCGGCTGCTGCCGCCGTCTGTGGCCCGGCCCACCGCCGGGCGGAAGGTCGCCGGAGCGCGGTTTTCCACAGGGCCTCGCGCTACTTGCGGTAGACGCCTACGGCGGAGGGAAAGATCACCCCGGCGCCTCATCGCAGGTCGGTCAGTCCTGGGGTCTTCCCTAGACGTGAGGGATCCGTCAGAGGAGTCCGGACCGGATCCGTCATGGATGTCCGCACCGGCCAGCAGCGGGTGACGGTGGACGGTGTAGGCGTGGCGGCCCTGGTGACCGGCCCGGTGGTCCACGGTGATCCAGCCGAGCGCGCCCAGCTCGTCGACCAGGCGGCGGGCCTGGCGCTCGCCGAGGTGCTCGCCGGCCTGTTTGCCGGTCTGGTGGCGCAGCAGCTCGCCGAGGTCGGCGGCCGACACCGGGATGGACCGGGCGACCGCGTACGCGATCAGCGCGTACAGGCGCAGCAGGCGCGGGGTCAGGGCCTCGGCGGCGCGCACCGGGATCCACACGAACAGCTCGTCCGGTTCGGCGGGCCGTACGGTGCGCAGGGCGGACTGGCCGCGGCCGCCGGGAAGGGTGCGCCGTAGGGTCGGCACCTCCACCAGGCCGTCGATGGGGTCGGGGTTGCGCAACTGCTTCAGAGCCCGCTCAACAGCCGACTTGGACATGCCGAGGTACCCGGCGATTGTCTCCACGCGGGCGGTACAGCCTTCGGCGCGCTGGGCGAGTGCTGCGATCTTGACGTAGACGCTCAGGGCCGCATCGGCGTACTGAGCACCTACGACCAGGCGCAGGGGGACGCGGACCCGCTGTCCGCCGGCGCGCGGGTGTGCCTGGGTGGCCGCGCTGGGCGGCTCCTGGCACGGAGCAGCTGCTGCTGCTCGTCGCGGCACGGCGGACATCGGGGTCAACTCCAAACGGAAGATCGGTCAGTTGTCGGAGGCGGCGCGCAGGGCGCGGGCGAGGGCCAGCTGGCGCTCGCGGTCCCGGATCGGCTCGAGCAGCACGAAGTGCAGGGCCTTGTGGGCGAGCTGGCCGTAGGCGTAGGCGGCATCGGCGATACCGGCGGCGTCGTCGAGGGCGGCGTGCAGTTCGCCGGCCTCGTGGTCGGCGAGGTACTCGCGGGCGGCCAGGTCCTCGGCGTAGCCGGCCGCGCCGAGCTTCACCGCCAGGTCCTGGTACGCGACCCGCAGTGCGTGCGCTCCGGCGTAGCGGTCCAGGCCGCTGATCTCCAGACCGTGGTGGGCCAGCTGCCCGTCAGCCTCGGTGAACTCCACCACCGGCGGGGTCTCGCTGCGCTGGACGCTGGCGATGGCCCAGGCCGCGCCGGAGGCGTACAGCAGGGCGGCGTCCTCGTACCGCTGCTGCAGCTCCCGCTCGGCGCGCCGGTAGGCGTCGCTGATCAGGGACAGGGCGTGGAAGTGAGGGGCACGGCGGTGGTGGCGGGTGTCGCCGCGGTCGTTCAGCCGCCTGCAGATGCCGATGACGCCGTCGTGGATGCGGCGGCGGTCGAACTCCGCGTTGTGGCGGGCGAGGTAGGCGTGCAGGTATGCGGTGCGGTACTCGGTGGCCGTCTCCCACAGGGCGTACACGCTGTCGGTCAGGGAGTCGGTCCAGTGCAGGGTCTTGGTCTTCACGGTGTGTCCGTTCGTCGTCAGGAGGAGCGGCGCATGCCTTTGAGCAGCAGCGCGGGGATGGTGAGGCGGAGCCGGGCGCTCTCGTAGGCCCGGTAGCGGTCCTTGGCAGCGCGCCGGACCCAGCCGCGCTGGAGGAGCACGTTCAGCGCGACGGCCACCTGGCCGCGGTTGAGCTGGGTGTCGGCCACCAGTCCGTCGAGGAACGGCTGCCGGTCGGCGGGGATGCGGCCGGTGGCGTAGTCGGCGCGGCTGGCGAGCGCGAGTGCGACCAGCCGGTGGTGGGGGATCAGCGGTGAGCGCAGGATCCCCTTCTCCCACAGCAGCCGGAACGGCTCATCCGTGACCACGGCCCCGCGGGTCAGGGCGCGGTCGGCGGCCGCGTTCGCCAGGTCCAGCGGCGTCGGGCGCGGCCGGGTCGGGGTGGTCGTCATGGTCGTGCTCCTGCTCCTCGGGAACGGGGTCGGTGTCGGGGGTGAGGTAGAGGTAGGCGCCGGGCGGCCAGCCCGGGCCGGGCGGCGTCTCCGGCCGCCCGGCCCAGGCGTTGGGCGAGTGCTTGTCGCATTTGCGGCCCGTGAAGTAGAGGCGGGCGTAGGTGAGCCCGTGCGGCTGTGCGACGTCCTCGCACGGGCCCTTCGAGCCGCTCACACCTCGGCCACGGTCGCGTGGCACCCGCCGCACACCCACTGGCCGGGGCCGGCCGGGTAGTGCCGGGTGTGCATGTGGCCGCACACCGGGGTGTGACAGGCCCGGTAGATGTACGGCACGGGTGCGGGCGTCGGCGTGGCGGCCTCGGGCTGGGTGGCCCGGGCGCGGCGGCCGCCGAACAAGCGGCGGCCGCCACGCACCACGGCCAGGACGACACAGGCCACGCCCATCACCAGTGTGCCGAGCCCGGAGACCACGATCAGCAAGGCGGCGTACCCGATCCAGTCCTCCGGCATCACTGGCCACCGCCGATGGCGCGGATCTCAGCCAGAGCCTGCCCGTACCCGGCGCACCCGCCCGCGCAGTACCAGCGGGCCGGTTCCCTCGAGCCGGACACGCTCACGCGCACCATGCCCGCGGCGGGCCGGGGCTCGTTGGCCAGCGAGCCGCACCCGGCGGCCGGGCAGTCCCGCCCGACCGCCACCGCCCGGCCGACCCGGCCCTTACCGACCAGGCCGCCGTTCCACCGCTGCGCCCGCTCCTCGGCACGGCGCTTGGCGTCCGCGCTCGCCTTCTCGCTGTGCGCCTTGCGGCACCGGGCACAGGGGGGCAGCTCCTTGTAGTACCGGTGCTGGCTGTACCCCTTGGGCGTGCCGTGCTCGATCTCCACCTGCATCGTCATGCCGCCTCGTCGTCCGGCTTGGGCATGAGGGCCAGGCCGTGGCTCTCGGCCCACGACCGCGCCTGCCGCTCGTCCACGCGGGCGCAGTGCTCGTCGAAATCGGCGTAGCCGTAGGCGTGGTAGACGATCGGCCCGAAGACCACGGCCACCGAGGCGTTGCCGCCCTCGTCGACGGTGACCTCCCGGCCGACCTGCTCGGCGAAGGCCTCCACCGCCGCATTGCTGTGCAGCGGGTACAGGAGACGGTCCCCGCTCATGGAGACGCCCACGTCCGGGTTGGCTTCCAGCCAGTCGGCCAGATCACGCAGGCCGGTCACGTACTGCTCACGAGTGCTGCTCATCGGCGGGAGTCCTTCCAGGTGTTGAGGCGGTAGGCGCGGTGGTGCGGGTCGCGGTCGTTGACGACGAGCAGGCCCTGGCGGCCCAGGAGCCGCAGGTCTCGGCGCGCGACGTTCGCGCCGACGTCGATCCCGTGCGCCTGGTACAGGCGGCGCGCACGGACGGGGGTCCACTCGCCCTGCCAGGACTTGACCGCGCGGCGGAGGATGTCCAGGCGCTCGGCGCGTAGGTCGTGACCGGCCAGGCGCAGCCAGTCGGCGAGCTTGGCGCGGGTGGCGTCGTCGAGAAGGAGAGCGACGGGCCGGCCGTCCTCGGCGATACAGCCCACGGTCGTCTCGCTCTCGCCGTCCCCCCGGGCGGGCTCGAGGACGCAGTCGACACGCCGCACGACCACCGGGGTGGACTCGCCCGCCGAGCGGGTGTCCTTCCCCGTGAGGTCGCTGGAGTAGGCGCGGACGGCGTCGAGGAGCGTTGCGGGGTCGGTGAACCCGTGGTCGATGAACCCGCGCAGCCGCGCGGCGGCTTGGGCGAGGACATCGGCGTCACGGTCGGCGATCAAGGCCGGGGCCTGCCCGGGCCGGACCTCCGGCGACACCACGAGCGCCGCCAGCAGCCGCCCGTACGCCGTCAGCGGCTCGGTGGCGTCGACCCGGCGCGGGACCTGGCGCAGCGCTTCGGCGCGCTCGGTCGCGTCGTAGTCGTCCATCAGCTGGTGCGCGTCCTCGATGCGCATGCCCGACTCGCGCAGCGCGCCGAGCAGGTACGCGCGCCGGTCCGCCTGGGGAGTGTTCACGACCTGCCCCCGTCCTGCTGTCCGGGCAGCGGGTGAGCGGCCAGGTAGGCGCGGGTCGCGGCGTGGGAGGGGTGGCGGATCACCAGGGAACCGGACGGCGGGTCCACCGGCGCCGGGCGGGGCGCCGGCGACTGGCGGTCGCTGTCGGCGTTGATGGCCCACCGGACGGCGAGCAGGCCGACGATGGCGGCCGTGATGCTCAGGAACACGATCACGACTCCGCCCCCTGCCCCTGGCGCGGCTGGACGTAGGAGAAGGCGTCGGCCTGCAGGCCGCCCACGCCGTCGCCGACCAAGACCACGGCGACGTCGCCGCGACGGCCGTGGCCGGTGGTTACGCTGCCCCTGCAGGTCACGGTGCGGGTGTCAACGCTCAGCATCCCGAGCCACCACAACCATGCCTCCATGGACTGCGGCCGTACGGTCAGGCGCAGTTCGGTGGTGGAGCGGACGTCAGTGGCGGTCACGTCTGGCTGCGACGTACGCAGCTGCTGCGCCAGCAGCGCGGCCGGCGCATCCTCCGGTGTGTCCGGGTCGATGGTGTGGAAGGTGCCGGCCGCCCGGGCCGTCATGGCGGGCGAGGCCTGCTGGCGTGCCAGCAGCGCACGCAGCCTCTCCACCGCAGCGGCCCGGCGCGGGTCCGCGCTCGCCTCCGGGTGCGTGTGGTCGCCGGTGTTCATGTGCATGTGGCACACCGGGCACTGCACCTGAGCGGGCGCCACCAGCTCGAACTCGATCGGCGCGTACGGCTCGAGCTCGGCGACCCGGGCCCGCAGCCGCTCCACCTCGTCGCGCAGAGCGAGCGCGATCTCGTGCAGCGCCTTCTCGTTGCCGCTGTCGTAGGTCGCGACGCTGAACCGGGCCCGCTGCTCCATGTACTGGCCCAGCCGGATCTCGGCGGTAGTACGGCCACCGTGCTGCTCGGTCATCGACTTCCCCCGTCCGTGTCGGCGAGGACCGCGGCCACGACCGGGAACTGCGCGTCGACCGAGCGGCGCACCCTCTCCTGCTCTGACGCCCACGCCCGCCACCGGGCAACGGTCGCTTCGATCTCCGCGACCGCCGCGTCCAGCGGCTCGCACTCCGTGGCACGGCCGAGGTCGATCAGGAAGTTGTCCAGCGACTTGGCGTCCAGGTGTGCGGACCAGGGACGGAGGAACGAGCCCTGCTGCGCGTGCTGGGGGCACGGCTCGGACTCCACCGGCTGCCCGCACACGCTGCACACCAGGCCGCCCGGCGGCAGCCCGCTGTCCCACACTTCGCGGTACGGAACCTGGGCCTCCAACTCGGCGACCTGTGCCCGAAGCCGGGCGTTCTCCTCGGCCAGCGAACCGGCGACCGGCACGGGCAGCGCGCCGAGCGCGGACACCGCCTGGTCCAACTCGCCGGCCAACTGACCGACAGCGGCCAGAGCCTGGGCCAGATGCCCGTACAAGGCGCCCGGGATACGGCCGTATCCGTTGTAGGAGGCGTGCGCCGCCTGCAACGTCCTGGCAGCAGCCGCGACGGCGGCCGCGCTCACGTGTACGGTGCTCACGAGCGCCCCCTCAGCCGCCGGAGCAGCGCGGCGAACATGCTGGGCGTCGGGGCCTCGGCGGGCTTGGCCACCACGGGGGCCGGCTGGTCCTGTGGGGTCTCGATCGCAGTGAGCTTCTCGGCCGGGGTGGCCTGGCGCGGGGCCGGGATCCACGGGCCGTACGTCGTGTAGCCCTCGGACAACGGCAGCGGGGGGTCGGTGTCGCACTGCATCAGCGGCTCGCCGGACTCGGTGTCCAGGCCGGTCCACTCCCAGTGGGCGCCGTAGACGTCGATCCAGGGGCGGTCCAGCTCGAACACGATGCCCTTGTCCTTGAAGGTCCACACGGGCCGGGCGGTCCCCGGGGGGATGCCCGGGGCGGGGTGGGTAAGGTGATTGCTCACGGTGACCTCGTTCTTCTCGAGTGGATGAGGTACTGCCGGAGGGGTCGTGTACGGGCCGGGCAGGGCCCGTCCGACCCCGTTCTCCTGGATTCAGACGGCGCGCATCTTGCGCTGGCCGGGGATCCGGTGGCGCGCGGCGATCTCGGCGCGGTCCTGGGGGCTGAACATCAACTTCCGGCCCATTCGGTGGGCGGGGTAGCCGAAGTGGTTGACGCCGTCGCGCAGGCGACGCTTACCGATGCCGAGCCGCTTGGCGGTCTCGTCGACGTCGGTGAAGTCCTCCACGGTGGGGGTGGCGGTGGCGGTCATTGGGTCACCTCATTCGGGGGCGGTCTCGCTCGAGGCGAGGAGGCTGTCGTCGTCGGGCGCGAGGCCCAGGGCGGCCCGCAGGGCCAGGTAGGTGGGGGGTCGCGTGCGGCGCCGGACGCCGGTTTCCAGCCGCGACAGATAGCTGCTGGTGAGACCAGCGATGCGGGCGAGGTCGGCGATCGATTGGCCGCGAGACATGCGGATCTTGCGGATTGCCGCCCCGTCCACCTCGTAGGTAGCTCGGGGTGCCTTCATGTCCAGAAGCTAACAGGAACTACTAGGAACTGCTAGCACTACCTGTGGGTAACATCGCAGGAACTAGTAACTTCTAGCTGTTTCTGGATGTTCCTTCGCGCATGAACCTCAAGAGACTGTTAAAGCTGCGTGCAGGCCGAAACGCGTTCCTGGCGGTACCTAGGGGTTCCTGAGAAAATGCCGACATGGCTACAACCGACCCCGCGAGCCGGGAACGCCTTGCCCGGCTCGTGAGACAACGCCGCATCAGTCTTGGGTGGCATAAGGCGAAAGCGGCTGAGGCCGCTGAACTGACGATCACTACCTACATGCGCGTCGAAAACGGGGCGACCGTCCGGGATGTGACCTACGCCAAGATCGAGAAGGCGCTCGGCTGGGCCCCGGGGGCGTGCCAGGCCGTACTGGAGGGTGCAGAGGAGGCGCAGGAGGCCGGCGAAATCGTCGCGGGGGTGCGAATCGCCGAGGTCGCAGACAGTAGGGAGGGCGTGCGCAAGGCGGTGCACAACGCGATCGTCGCAACGATGCCGGAGGTGCCGACGGGCACCATGGCGAAGTTCAGTGATGCGGTGTTCCAGGAACTCCAGCGGCAGGGCATCGTCCCACCTGAAGATGAGGGCTAAACATCTCAGTCGTACAACCTTTCGCCTGTAACGGAACCGTTACGGTGGGTTCGATAAATGCTGCTGACATATTCTTTCGGCCGCGCGTTCGGTATGTAAGGCTCATCACGTGGGGGTCTTCCAGCCGCACGAGAGGGGGCCTATGCAGCACCAGTTCATAGCCTTCAACCCCGGTCCGGACTATGCCGGATGTCTCAGTTGGTCAGGCCGGGTGAACGGCAGAATCGTGTGCGTAGTGACGCCTGAGGGAACGCGGAGCGAGTCAGCCAGACGCGCGGCGCGAACCCTGATGGCACGTCAGGGAGTCGACTGCAGCTCATGTGACTGCCTCAGCTGTCCGCTGCGGGTCACATGATGCAGTCCTAACGGATAGGCCAAGGCAGTCAGGGGTGCCTGCCGCGGCCGTCGGGGACACCAAAGGGGAACGCGGGCGGTGGCGTACGCAGAGAAGCGCGGCAGGAGTTGGCGGGTCAGGTACCAACTCCCCAACGGCAAGTACGACTCGGAGAGCGGGTTCGAGACCAAGCAAGACGCACTCGACTGGGGCCGCGCTCAAGAGACCGACGTCAAGCGCAAGGTGTTCGTCAACCCCAGCGACGGCCGGAAGCTGTTCGGAGAGTGGATTACCGAGTGGCGCAAGGTACTTGACGTCTCCGAGATGAGCGAAGAGACCTACGACAGCCGCATCAACGCGGTCATCCGGCCGCAGTGGGAGAACGTCCCGATCGGCGACATCACGTCGATGAGCTACCGGGCCTGGCAGACCCAGTTGAAGAGTCGCTTCAAGAAGAACTACGTGGACGGCATCGAGGGCGTGATGCGCATGCTCCTGGACGACGCCGTCGAGGAACGTCTGATCCCCTTCAACCCCATGCCCACCGCCTCAAAGCGCCGCCGCGGCCGCCACGTCCCCGTTGACACCGCCGACGAGTACGTGTGGCCGACCCCCAGGCAGGCCCGGCTCGTCGCGGAGAACGCCAGAGCGCTGCGGGGCTTCCAGTGGTACGTGATGATCCTGACCATGGCGTACACCGGCGTCCGCATGGGCGAGGTGGCCGGCCTTCGCCGGGACCAGTTGCAGCTGCTCGGCCTCGAGTACGGTCGATCGCTGCGAGTGCAGTGGCAAGGGCAGTGGCTGAGCAAGTCAGCCAAGCACATCGTCAACCGTGGCGAGACACTGGAATCGATCGCGGCCCTCCGCCTGGCCGACGCTGATCGGGCCGAAGAGGTCGCCAAGGCCAACGACCTCGCAGCAGGAGCGCGCCTCCGCGCCGGGCAGCAGATGCTGCTCCCCAAGGGCTTCACGCTGCTGCCGCCCAAATACAGCAGCTACCGGACGTTGATCCTGCCGCCCTTCCTGGCCGACCTCCTGTCAGAGCTGCTCGCGATGAACACGCACAAGATCCTGGTGTTCCCATCCCAGCGCGGCAAGCCGCTGCGCGTTGACGACCAGTTCTACGGCCGGTTCTGGCAGCCGATCCTCCACGGCCAGAAGGCGGAGCCGAAGCGCCGTGGCCGACGCGCGCAGTCCGCCCTGCCTGCCGTTGAAGGCGTGGAGGACATGGTGCCCCACGGCACCCGGCATGGGCACAAGGTCTGGCTGGACGAGCAGGGCCACCCGAGGGTCGCTGTGGAGGAACGGATGGGCCACAAGCTGAAAGGCGTGGAAGGTACGTACTCGCACACGTCCCCCGAGATGGAACTGGCTATCGCCAAGGGGCTCCAGGAACTGTGGGAGAAGTCGCTCACGGATGAGGCAAGCACCGGGGCGGAGTGGGAGATCAGGCGCTCGTCCTGACCTCGTCTCCCAAACGTCTCCCAAATGATCTTTAGGGCACGGAGCGGCCCGATCGCCTCACGCGGTCGGGCCGCTCTCTTTGTGCCACTGACCTGCACTCCAGGCCTGGGCTGTCACGCTATTCGCCGGGCGACGATCAGGCCTTCTTGGTCTCCCAGAAGATCTTGTCGCTCTGGGCGATGTAGTCCAGCGCCTTCTGGCCCGTCGCCGGGTCGGTCGACGCCTTGGCGGCCGAGAGGGCCTTCAGGGCGTCATTGACCAGCTGGTGCAGCTCCGGGTACTTCTCGAAGTGCGGCGGCTTGAAGTAGTCGCTCCACAGCACCGAGACGTGGTGCTTGGCGAGCTCGGCGCGCTCCTCCTTGATGGTCGTCGCGCGCGCCTGGAAGTGCGGGTCGTCGTTGGCCTGCATCTTTTCCTGCGTGGCCTTGACGGACTCGGCCTCGATACGGGCCTGGGCCGGGTCGTAGACACCGCAGGGGAGGTCGCAGTGCGCGCTGACCTTCACCTTCGGGGCAAACAGGCGGGAGAGCATTGAGCTGTCCTTCCTCGTGATCGTCTTCTCAGGTGGGACATTACTCCGTGGCAGACGGGTTTTCGCGGGTGCCCCCATGGGCTTACGACAAAAGTCCAGGGTGACCATGGGACTCGTGGAGGAAGGTCCAGGAAGGTCCAGGAGGTGTGCCGGATGACGGAGCAGGGGCGGGAGCACGAGCGCGGGCCCAGGGCGCCGTTCGGTGTCGCGGAGGTGTCCGGGCCGTCGATGGTGCCCACCCTGCACCACGGTGACCGGCTGCTGGTGCACTACGGGGCGCCGGTGCGCGCGGGGCACGTGGTGGTGCTGCGGCACCCGTTGCAGCAGGACCTGCTCATCGTGAAGCGGCTCGTGGAGCGGCGCGACGGCGGCTGGTGGGTGCTCGGGGACAACCGGGCCGCCGAGGCCGTGGACAGCCGCTCCTTCGGCCCCGTACCGGAGGATCTGGTGCTGGGCCGGGTGCGGGCGCGGTACCGGGGGATACGGCCCGGGCGTCAGCGGTCGGTCGGGGTGGTGCTCTCCTGGCTGGTGTCGGCGGTGCGGCCGGTGCTCGCCGACCGTTCCGTCTCCAGGCGCTTGCGCGCCCGGTAGGCGGCGACGTTCGCACGCGTCGCGCACCGGTCCGAGCAGTAGCGGCGGGACCGGTTGGTGGAGGTGTCCAGGTACGCGTTGCGGCACGGGGCCGCCTGGCACAGGCCGAGCCGGTCGGCGCCGAACTCGGTCAGGTGGAAGGCCAGGCCCATCGCGGCGATCGCCGCGTACCCGGCGGTCGCGTTGGACGGGTGGTCCGCGAGGTGCAAGTGCCAGCGCGGCCGGCCCTCGTCGTCGAGGGTCTCGTGGCCGGAGATCTGCGGGCTGACCGGGAACTCCAGCAGCAGCGAGTTGAGCAGGTCCACGGCGTGCGTCTGGTCGCCCGCGTCGGCCGCGGTGAAGACCGCCCGCAGCCGTGCCCGTACCGACCGGAACCGGGTGACGTCCGCGTCGGTCGCGCGCCGCGCCATCTGCGAGGCCTCGCCGAACAGGTCGCGGACCGCCTCCACGGAGGTGAGGGAGTCCTTGTTGCGCGCCGGCTCCTCGGTGTTCACCAGACGTACGGCATAGTCCGAGTAATAGGCCAGTTCCACTTGTAGTCCTTACGGCGGCGGTCTAGGGTCGGGAACAGAACGAGTAACAGACAGGTCTGATACGAGGGTATTACGGAGGTCGCGTTGACGGAGACGACTGCGGGAACCGACTGGCGCGCGTGGCAGGAAAGCTGGGACCGGCAGCAGGAGTGGTACATGCCCGACCGCGAGGAGCGGTTCCGGGTCATGCTCGACATGGTCGAGGCGTTCACCGGCCCCGCGCCGCGGGTCCTCGACCTCGCGTGCGGTACGGGGAGCATCACGGACCGGCTGCTGAAGAGGTTCCCCGACGCCGTCAGCACCGGCGTCGACCTCGACCCCGCGCTCCTCGCCATCGCCGAGGGGTACTTCGAGGGCGACGACCGGGTGACCTTCGTACGGGCCGACCTCACCGACCCGCAGTGGGTGCGGGCGCTGCCGTACGAGTCGTACGACGCCGTCCTGACCGCCACCGCCCTGCACTGGCTGCGCACCGAGCCCCTCGCCGCGCTGTACGGGCAGCTCGGCGGGCTCGTCCGCGAGGGCGGCGTGTTCATGAACGCCGACCACATGAGGGACGAGTCCACGCCCCGGATCAACGCCGCCGAGCGCGCCCACCGGCACGCCGCCATGGACCGCGCCAAGGCCGGTGGCGCCCTCGACTGGTCCTCCTGGTGGGACCTGGCCGCCGAGGACCCGGTCCTGGCCGGGCCGACGGCCGAGCGGTTCGCGATCTACGGCGAGCACGCCGAGGGGGACACGCCCTCCCTGGAGTGGCACGCGCGCACCCTCAAGGAGGCCGGGTTCGCGGAGGCGCGGGCGGTGTGGTCCTCGCCCTCGGACGCGCTGGTGCTGGCGCTGAAATGAGCGACGGAGGGGCGGTACGGGTGACCCGTACCGCCCCTCCGTGTGCGCGTACTACAGCACCTTCGACAGGAACGCCTTCGTCCGGTCGTGCTGCGGGTTGGTCAGCACGTCGCGCGGGTTGCCCGACTCGACCACCACACCGCCGTCCATGAACACCAGCGAGTCGCCGACCTCACGGGCGAAGCCCATCTCGTGCGTGACGACGACCATCGTCATGCCCGACTCGGCCAGGTCCCGCATCACGTCCAGCACGTCGCCCACCAGCTCCGGGTCGAGCGCCGACGTCGGCTCGTCGAAGAGCATCAGCTTCGGCTCCATCGCCAGCGCCCGCGCGATGGCCACGCGCTGCTGCTGGCCGCCGGAGAGCTGGGAGGGGTAGTTGCCGGCCTTGTCGCCCAGCCCCACCCGGTCCAGCAGCTTGACCGCCCGCTCCCGGGCCACGGCCTTCGACTCGCCCTTGACCTGGACCGGCGCCTCCATGACGTTCTCCAGCGCCGTCATGTGGGGGAACAGGTTGAAGCGCTGGAAGACCATGCCGATGTCCCGGCGCTTCAGCGCGACCTCGCTGTCCTTCAGCTCGTACAGCTTGTCGCCCTTCTGGCGGTAGCCGACCAGCTCGCCGTCGACGTACAGCCGGCCGGCGTTGACCTTCTCCAGGTGGTTGATGCACCTCAGGAAGGTCGACTTGCCGGAACCGGAGGGACCGATGAGGCAGAACACCTCACCGGGCGCCACCTCCAGGTCGATCCCCTTGAGGATGTGGGCCGCGCCGTAGGACTTGTGCACGCCCTCGGCCTTCACCATGGCGGTCATGCGGTACCTCCCGCGGCCGGTCGGTTGGACAGGGAGAACACGTTGGCCTTGATCCGCTGGAGCACGGTCGGCGGCAGCTGGCGCGAGGAGCCGCGCGCGTAGTAGCGCTCCAGGTAGTACTGGCCCACGCTGAGGATGGAGGTCAGGATCAGGTACCAGGCCGCGGCGAGGAAGAGCATCTCCACCGGGGCGCCGGACGTCTGGCCGATGTCCTGGGCGTTGCGCAACAGCTCGTAGTACTGCACGGCCGCCACCAGCGAGGTCGTCTTCAGCATGTTGATGACCTCGTTGCCCGTGGGCGGCACGATCACGCGCATCGCCTGCGGGATCACGATCCGGCGCAGGGTCTTGCCGTGGCTCATGCCGAGGGCGTGGGAGGCCTCGGTCTGGCCCTCGTCGACCGCGAGGAGACCGGCGCGGCAGATCTCGGCCATGTACGCGGCCTCGTTCAGGCCCAGGCCCAGCAGCGCCGTCAGGAACGGCGTCATGAAGTCGGCCCACTCGTCCTTGTAGACCGGGCCGAGGTTGATGTACTCGAAGACCAGGCCCAGGTTGAACCAGACGAAGAGCTGGACCAGGACCGGGGTGCCCCGGAAGAACCAGATGTAGAACCAGGCGATCGACGAGGTCACCGGGTTCTTCGACAGCCGCATCACCGCGAGGACGATGCCGCCGACGATGCCGATCGCCATCGACAGGACGGTCAGCAGGAGGGTCTGTCCCATGCCTTCGACGATCCGGCCGTCGAAGAAGTAGTCCGGGACGGCGCCCCAGTTGATCTTGCCTTGCGCGAAGGCGTAGATGATCGCGGCGAAGAGCGCGAGGGCGACGACGGCGGTGACGTACCGGCCGTAGTGCCGGACGGGGATCGCCTTGATGGCTTCCGGTCCGGCGGGCGGCGTGGCGTCCTCCGGGCCCGTCTTCTTGATGTCAGTAGTCAAGGTGGTGCCTTTCAGGGGCCTACGTGGCGCTGGTGGCCGGGGATCAGGAACCGCCGTTGATCTTGGCTTCGGTCACCGCACCGGCGGCGACACCCCACTTCTCCAGGATCTTCTTGTAGTCACCATTGGCGATGACGGCGTCCATCGCGGCCTTGATCGCGTCACGCAGCTGGGTGTTTCCCTTGGCGACGGCGATGCCGTACGGCGCGGCCTCGACCTGCGGGCCCACGATCTGGAAGTCGTTCCCGCCGCCCGAGGTCTTGACCGTGTACGCCGCGACCGGGAAGTCCGAGGAGCCGGCGTCGGCGCCGCCGGCGCGCAGCCGGGTCTGGGCCTGCTGGTCGGTGTCGAAGGCCTCGATCGCGATCTTGCCCTTCTTGGCCTTCACACACCGCGCGGACTCGGCCTTGGCCAGGTCCTCGGAGACGGTGCCGCGCTGCACGACCAGCTTCTTGCCGCACAGGTCGGCCCAGGTCTTGATGCCCTTGTCGGCGCCCTTCTTGGTGTAGATCGACACACCGGCGTTGAAATAGTCGACGAAGTCGACGCCCTCGCCCACCTTCTTCTTGGTCTCCGAGTCGATACCCTGCTGGCGGTCCTTGGTGTCCGTCATCGCCGACATCGCGATGTCGTAGCGCTTGGCGCGCAGACCTGTGATCAGGGTGTCGAAGGTGCCGTTCTCGAACACCAGGCGCACCCCGAGCTGCTTGCTCATGGCGTCGGCGAGGTCCGGGTCGATACCGACGACCTTGCCGTCCTTGTCCTTGAATTCGACGGGGGCGTACGCGATGTCCGAGCCGACCTTGATCTCACCCTTGTCGCGAATGGCCTGGGGCAGCCGGTCCGCGAGCGGTGCGGCGATGGCCGGCTTGCCGGTGGCCTGGTCCGTCTTGACCGGCTTGTCGGTCTGGTCGCCGCAGGCGGTCAGCAGCATGGAGCCGGCGACCGCGATCGCGGCGACCGCGGCTGTCCGGGACGTCCGGGTCGTCCCGGTCTTCGCGGCGGTCGTACAGCGGGTGGTGCTTGCGGTCATGGTCGGGTTCCTCCGGCGGGTGAGGGAGTTGCCAAGCGGTCGCGCACGCACCATCGGGTGTCGCGACCACGTGTGATTACGGCATCTTGCCATTCGGACTGGCCCCAACAGGGGGCCCCGCATGTCAAAATCGGATAACGGGAGACCCCCGAACCCCAACAGGCCGGTACATCAGGGCCGGACCTTCTGCGGGGTTGCCTTCTTTTCGCCGGAAAATCTCCGGTCGATCTCGTCATTCGGACGGGATACCGGCCGCAAACCGGGGCGCGTGCGGACTTGTCCAGAAAACCGGCGATGAGTCATGCCACCGGATCCAGGCTGTGGCCGGGGTCGAGGCTCATATGAGATACCGACTCGTCGACAGAGCGGTCCGTCCGGTAAGAAGGATCCTTACACCCCTCATCCGGGGCTCAGGGCGCGTGTGCGGCGCGCCCGACGCGTACGTACCTCTCCCTGCAAGGGCGGGCCAACCGCCTCGCGCAGGCACGGACGCGGTGCCCGCCCACCCCTCCTCAACCAGGAGTGGCCACCCTCGAACGAAATGACTTAAGGGGTCAACACATGGCAGCGGAGATCGTCAATCCTCGCAGCGACAGTGACAACAGCACCGAGAGTGCCTCCGACGAGCCCTTCGATCCGGCGTTCGCGCTGCATCGGGGCGGCAAAATGGCCGTCCAGGCGACGGTGCCGATCCGCGACAAGGACGACCTGTCCCTCGCGTACACGCCCGGCGTCGCCAAGGTGTGCAGCGCCATCGCGGAGCGGCCCGAGCTCGTGCACGACTACACCTGGAAGTCCCAGGTCGTCGCCGTCGTGACGGACGGCACGGCCGTGCTGGGACTCGGTGACATCGGCCCGGAGGCGTCCCTCCCGGTCATGGAGGGGAAGGCGATCCTCTTCAAGCAGTTCGGCGGCGTGGACGCGGTGCCCATCGCGCTCGCCACGACCGACACGGACGAGATCGTCGACACCGTCGTCCGCCTCGCGCCGTCCTTCGGCGGCGTGAACCTGGAGGACATCTCGGCACCCCGGTGCTTCGAGATCGAGCGCAAGCTCCAGGAGCGGCTCGACATCCCGGTCTTCCACGACGACCAGCACGGCACCGCCGTCGTCACCCTGGCCGCCCTCCGGAACGCGGCGAAGCTCACCGGGCGCGGCCTCGGCGAGCTGCGCGCCGTGATCTCCGGCGCCGGCGCGGCCGGTGTGGCCATCGCCAAGTTCCTGCTGGAGGCCGGCCTCGGTGACGTGGCGGTCGCGGACCGCAAGGGCATCGTCAGCCGGGACCGTGAGGACCTCACGCCGGTCAAGCGCGAGCTCGCCGAGCTCACCAACCGCGCCGGCCTCTCCGGCTCCCTGGAGAGCGCGCTGGCCGGCGCGGACGTCTTCATCGGCGTCTCCGGCGGTACGGTGCCGGAGCCGGCGATCGCGTCGATGGCGCCGAACGCCTTCGTCTTCGCGATGGCCAACCCGAACCCGGAGGTCCACCCCGACGTCGCGCACAAGTACGCGTCCGTCGTGGCCACCGGCCGGTCCGACTACCCGAACCAGATCAACAACGTGCTCGCCTTCCCCGGCATCTTCGCGGGCGCGCTGCAGGTGCGGGCGTCCCGGATCACCGAGGGCATGAAGATCGCCGCCGCGAACGCGCTGGCGGACGTGGTCGGTGACCAGCTGGCCGCCGACTACGTGATCCCGTCGCCGTTCGACGAGCGGGTCGCCCCGGCGGTGACGGCCGCGGTGGCCGCCGCCGCGCGTGCGGAGGGCGTCGCCCGGCGCTAGCACCCCCGTGCGGGGTGCGTGGCCGGGCGCCGGCACCTCTGTGCGGGGTGCGTGACCGCCGCGTGTACCCGGCGGGGTGCGTGTGTCCGACAAGGGCCCCGTTCCGGCTCCTGTGGGAGCCGGAACGGGGCCCTTCCGCGTGCCGGGGTTGGACTTTCCGTACGGGTCCTTGGACCGCCCGCGCAATGTTCGCCGCCGCTCTTCCGGAGGTTCATGTGGGGCTGCTGTGATGCAGCGCGCCAGGCCACCCCACGGACAACCGAACACAGGAGGCGCGAGTGAATCTGGTCGTCAACGGCGACGCCGAGAGCGGTCCCGGAGGTACCGCCGAGCCCGTCGGGACCGTCACCGGCTGGCAGGTCGTGCAGGGCGCGCCCGCACTGATCGCGTACACCCATGGCGGGGGTTACCCCACCGCCTCCGACCCGGGCCCCGCGCAGCGCGGCAGCCGGTTCTTCTCCGGCGGGAACTCGCCCCGCACCGCCCTGCTCCAGGACATCGCCCTGCCCGCCACCGGGACGACCGGCCACGCGGCCGTCGACGCCGGCCAGGTGCGGTACGCGGTGGGCGCCTGGCTCGGCGGATACGCGTCCCAGGAGGACGGCGCCCGGCTGTCGGTGGAGTTCCGGGACGGCAGGGGGACCCCGGTGGCCCTGAGCGTGCTGGGGCCCGTGACAGCCACCGAGCGGAGGAGCCGTACGGGACTGCTCCAGCGCACCGCCGGGTCGGCCGTACCGCCCGGCGCCCGCACCGCGCGCGTGCTCCTCGTTTTCACCCGTACCGGAAGCGGCACCTCCAACGACGGTTACGCGGACGGGATCACACTCACGCTCACGGGGGTACAGAAGTGACGCTCGACCGACGCGGCCTGCTGAAGGCCGCCGGAGCCGCCGGCGCCCTGAACGTCGTCTGGCCGCTCAGCGCGGGCCTCTCGCCCGCACAGGCGCGTGAGGCGGCCGAGGCGCTCGGCGCCGACTACGACCCGGCGCCCTTCACGCTCGGTGTCGCCTCCGGCGACCCGCAGCCGACCGGTGTCGTGCTGTGGACGCGCCTGGCGCCCGAGCCGCTCGCCGCCGAGCAGAAGCTGCCCGAGATCGTCGAGGTCGAGTGGGTCGTCGCCGAGGACCAGGCCCTCAGCCGGGTCGTGGCCCGGGGCACGGCCCCCGCCTCCGCGACGCTCGGCCACAGCGTCCACGTGCCCGTGGGCGGCCTCCAAGCGGGCCGCCACTACTGGTACGCCTTCAAGGCGCTGGGGAAGACCAGCCGCGTCGGCCGGACGAAGACCGCGCCGGTCGGCAGCGTCTCGCGGGTACGGTTCGCCGCCGCCAACTGCCAGGCGTTCCACGACGGCTACTACGCCGCCCACCGGGGCATCGCTCGCGAGAACGTCGACTTCGTCGTCCACCTCGGCGACTACATCTACGAACACGGGCCGGTGGGAGGCGACCACGTCCGTGACCACGAGGGGCCCGCGGTGCTCACGCTCGCCGACTACCGGCGCCGCCACGCCCTCTACAAGGGCGACGCCTCCCTGCGCGAGGCGCACGCCGCCCACCCGTGGTTCCTGACGTGGGACGACCACGAGGTCGTCAACGACTACAGCGGTACGGGCGGCGGGGCGCCGTTCATGCAGCGGCGGGCGGCCGCGTACCAGGCCTGGTACGAGAACATGCCGCACCGCGACAACTCCGCCACCGCCGCCCTGCCCGACCCCGAGATCCACCGGGCACGCCGCTGGGGCGACCTGCTGGAGCTCACCGTCCTCGACCTGCGCTCCTACCGGTCGGCCCAGAACCTGGCGAACGGCACCATCCTGGGCGCCGCCCAGAAGACCTGGCTCAAGGGGAACATCGACCGGGCGCCCGACTCCTGGCACGTGTGGGCCAACTCGATCATGCTCAGCCAGCTGCGGGGCCGGCCGGGCGGCTCGTACATGTTCACCGACCAGTGGGACGGCTTCCTCGCCGAGCGCAAGGAGGTCCTGAACCATGTCCACAGCAGCGGCCTGGAGGACCTCGTCGTCATCACCGGCGACTGGCACTCCGCCTTTGTCGACGACATCCGGGTCGACTTCGACGACACGTCGTCGCCGCTGGTGGGGACCGAGTTCACGGCCCACTCGGTGACCTCGGGCGCGTACTCCGCCGACTGGAACGCGACCAACGGCCCCCTCATGGGCAAGGCCAACCCGCATCTGAAGTACTTCGAGGGCAATCGGTACGGATACGACGTCTACGAGGTCACGCCGGAACGGTTCAGCACCCATATGCGGGTGATCGCCGACCGCCGCGACCCGCTCTCACCGGTCTCCACCCTCACCACCTTCCACGTGGACCGGGGGAGGACCGGCTCATACGAGGACCCGGCGACGAAGAACAGCCCCGCCCAGTGGAGGCGGGACTGACGTACGTCACACCGGTGCGCGGTTCCGCCGCGCACCGGCCCGCCCTAACCTCAAGGTCATGTTCGCTGCCTACGCCGCCCGAATCGACCGCGACCAGCCCCTGAACGGACTTGAGCTGGGCGAACGCCCCGCCCCCGAGGTCCGTCCCGGCTGGACCACCGTCACCGTCAAGGCCGCCTCCCTCAACCACCACGACCTGTGGTCCCTGCGGGGCGTCGGTCTGGACGAGGACAAGTTGCCGATGATCCTCGGCTGCGACGCCGCCGGCCTCGACGAGGACGGCAACGAGGTCGTCGTCCACTCCGTCATCGGCCAGAGCGGCCACGGCGTCGGCCCGAAGGAACCGCGCTCCATCCTCACCGAGCGCTACCAGGGCACGTTCGCCGAGAAGGTCGCCGTCCCGGTGTGGAACGTCCTGCCGAAGCCGAAGGAGCTGAGCTTCGAGGAGGCCGCCTGTCTGCCGACCGCGTGGCTCACCGCGTACCGCATGCTCTTCACCAACGCGGGCGTACGCCCCGGCGACTCGGTCCTCGTGCAGGGCGCGGGCGGCGGGGTCGCCACGGCGGCCATCGTCCTCGGCAGGGCGGCCGGGCTGCGGGTCTTCGCCACCAGCCGCGACGAGGCCAAGCGCAAGCGCGCGGTCGAGCTGGGCGCGGTCGAGGCGTACGAGCCGGGCGCGCGGCTGCCGCAGCGGGTGGACGCGGTCATCGAGACCGTCGGCGCGGCCACCTGGTCGCACTCGGTGAAGTCGCTGCGCCCCGGCGGCACGCTGGTGATCTCGGGCGCCACGAGCGGCGACCGGCCCTCGCACGCCGAGCTGACCCGGATCTTCTTCCTGGAGCTGAAGGTCGTCGGTTCGACGATGGGCACCAAGGACGAGCTGGAGGACCTGCTCGCCTTCTGCGCGGCGACCGGAGTGCGGCCGGTCATCGACGAGGTGCTGCCGCTGGACCGGGCGCGGGAGGGCTTCGAGAAGATGGCGGCCGGCGACCTGTTCGGCAAGATTGTCCTGACGAACTCTTGATGGAGCGTCAGTTCCGCTGATGGGATCTCCGGCACTGTCGATCGTGCCGGAGGTCCCCCATGCGAACCGTCGCTCTCGCGCTCTCCGCCCTGCTGGCCCTCGCCCCGTCCGCCCGGGCGGCGTCCACCGATCCGGACATACCCCGCCTCACCGACGACCGGGGCCGCGTCCTGACGCTGCGCGGCTGGAACGTCGAGGACAAGACGCACCGCGGTGACGCGGCGCTGTCCGCCATCACCGAGAAGCACTTCCGCGACATGCGCGCCCAGGGCTTCAACTTCGCCCGGCTGCTGGTCTTCTGGGACGACCTGGAGCCCAGGCGCGGCCAGTACAGCGAGGCGTACCTCCGCAAGATCGAGCGGATCCTGGACTGGGCGCACAAGCACGACATGTACGTCCTGATCGACGCCCACCAGGACGTCTTCGGCCCGGCCTTCGGCCACCGCGGCATCCCCGAGTGGGCCACCCGCACCGACGGCCTGCCGTTCACCCCGCACCCCGACGACTGGTTCGCCGAGTACTTCGAGCCGGCCGTCCAGCGCGCCTTCACGCACCTGTACGAGGACGAGGACCTGGCGGCCGCCCAGGCGAGGATGTGGCGCGTCCTCGCCGACCGCTTCGAGCACCACCCGGCCGTGCTCGGCTACGACCTCATCAACGAGCCGATGGGCGAGCTGCGCGAGGGCGAGGACCTGCCGACGGCGGCCCGGCGGATCGAGCGCGACCACCTCACGCCCATGTACAACCGGCTCGCGGACGCGGTCCGTTCGGTCGACGACGACAACTGGCTGTTCGTCGAGCCGACCCCGATCGTGGGCGAGGGCGTCCCGACCGGCCTCGGCAGGATCAAGGACCACAAGGTCGTCTACGCCCCGCACTTCTACAACACCGCGATGGAGGCGGGCGCGGACTACGACCCGTCGGCGGGCTGGATCGAGTCGTACGAGGCGGCGGTCACCGCCTACCCGAAGGAGTACCGCGTACCCATCGTGGTGGGGGAGTGGGGCCCGCTGAACAACTCCCTGCCGAACATGGGCCGCTTCTACCGCGAGGCGCTCGCGTCCCTGAACCGCTACAGCTCGGGGTGGGCGGGTTATGTCTGGTGCTACGGCGGCGGGTACTGCGCGGTGGACGGCTCGGGCGCCTGGCGTACGAACAAGGAGCAGACGGCCGCGCCGTACGCGGAGGCGGTGGCGGGCCGGGTGATCGCGCAGACCCCGTCCCGGCTGACGTACGTCGCGGGGCGCGGCGGCGCGACGGAGCTGTCCCTGCCTCCCGGCCCGAGCGGCTGGCGTGTGGCGGTGGAGGGCCGGGCGTGGGTGGTCCCGAGCCCGGCGGGGCGGGTGGTGGTACGCGCGGTGCCGGGCGCGACGGTCACGGTTGTCGTCAACCGGGGTTGACGTGGGCCCGTTTGTCAACGTAAGTTGACACCATGACCGAAGCAACCGATCTCGCCGCACGCGCGGGCGATCGCGACCCCCGGGTGGGCTTGCGGGCCGTGGCCGCGCTGCGGCGGCTGCTGGAGCAGCTGGAAGCCGTACAAGTCCGCAGCGCCCGGGCCCAGGGCTGGTCGTGGCAGGAGATCGCGGCCGAGCTGGGCGTCAGCCGGCAGGCCGTACACAAGAAGTACGGGAGGCATTGATGTTCGAGCGATTCACCGAGGCTGCCCGGAACGTCGTCAAGGGAGCCGTCACGTACGCGGAACGGGTGGACGCCGACTCCGTCACCGAGGAACACCTGCTGCTCGCCCTGCTGGACCTGGAGGGTACGCGGTCGGCCGTCGCCTTCGCCGCGCTCGGGATCACCGACCGGCGCGCCTCCGTGGAGTCCGCCCTCGCCGAGGCCCGCCGGCGCGGCGGCCTGACGCGGGCGGACGCGGACGCGCTGGCGGGCATCGGCATCGACGTGACGGAAATCGTCTCCAAGATCGAGGCGGCCCACGGGCCGGGCGCCCTGGCGGGCGACCGGAAGCCGAAACGCCGGTGGTCCGGCCACCTGCCCTTCACCCGTCCCGCGAAGGGCACCCTGGAGCAGTCCCTCCGCGTCGCGCTGGGCCGCGGCGACCGCCACATCGGCGACGAGCACCTCCTGCTGGCCCTCGCGGCCCGCCCCGGCGTCGTCGCGGACGTCCTCGCGGAGCATGGCGCGACGTACGGGGCGCTGGAGCGGGCGCTGCCCGGCTCGGGGGAGGGTGGGGTCAAGGCGAGCTGAGGGGGTGGTACATGACCTGTACCATTGAGGTATGGCGCTGAAGCGAACGAACGTGTACGCGGATGAGAGCGACCTCGCCCTCATCAAGGAGACGGCTGCCCGCAAGGGCATCTCCGAGGCGGAGATAATCCGCGAGGGCATCCATCGCATCGCCCTTGCCACCCGCATCTGGGACGAGCCGTTCCTCGACGACGAGGAGACCTTCGATCTCGGCGGTCCCGTCGGCGAGGATGAGATCCGCAGCGCGGTCGCGGCGGGCTGTGCGGCGCGGGAGCGACGCAACCAGGAGCGGAGCACGTGATCGCCGTAGCGGACACGTCGGGGCTGCTCACCCTCTTCAACCGGTCGGATCCGGCTCATCTGGCGGCGAGGAAGGCGGCAGACGCGTGCAGCCTTCTCGTCGCCACACCTCTCGCGCTCACCGAGGTGCACCAGGTGGCCACCTCCCGTGCCGGAAGGGCCGCCGCCGACAGCATCCTCCGCTCGCTTTCGACGCGGGCCAGGTCCACGCGTTTGCTCCTGGCCGACACCACGGCGGAACTCCTCGACGCCGCCCTGGCCGTACGGGCCCGCTACGGGCATCTCGATCTGGACCTCGTCGGCGCGGTGAACGTCTGCCTGGCGGCCGAGTACGGCACCGACGCCGTGCTCACGCGGGACATCCGGGACTTCCGTACCGTGCGGCCGATCAGTGGCGCGTACAGCCATTTCCGCATCCTGCCGGACGACCCTCTTTAGTCGCCCGGGCCCTTCAGCAGCGCGACGATGTGGGCCGACGCCGTGGAGAGGTGGCGGCGGGCTTCGGCAAGTTGCGTGGCGGTGACGCCGTGGTCGCGCGCCGCGTCGCGGATGTCGTCGCGGAAGCGGTCCAGCAGGCGCTCCAGGTCCCGCGCCGGGTCGGCGGACGTGCCGGAGTCGTGGGCCCACTCCGGCGGCGTCGGAGGGGCCGCGCCGCCCAGCAGGCCGCCCAGGCGCCCGGCGAGGTCGGCCAGGCCCTCGCCCCGCATCACATGGTCCTGGACCTGCTGGGCGATCCGCTGCATCTCCTGGCGCGCCGCCCGCGCGTCCTCGCGGGCGCGCCGGGACTCGTCCTTGGCCCGGCGTGCCTGGTCCTTCCACTCCTGCTTGGCCCGGCGCCACGCCGCCCAGTCGTCGCCCCCGGCCGGCGGCGTACGGGTCTCGCCCGCCGCGGCCCGCATCTCGCGGCGCAGTGTGCCCGCCGCGCCGCGCACGTCGTCGCGGATCTCGGCGGCCAGCTCGGAGACCGAGTCGCGGATCTCCCGCTCCAGGTCGGCCAGTTCGCCGCCGCGGCCGGCGAGTTCCGCGCGACCGGCGTCGGTGAGCGAGTACACCTTGCGCCCGCCCTCGGTGGCGTGCGTCACCAGGCCCTCCGCCTCCAGTTTGGCCAGGCGCGGGTAGACGGTGCCGGCGGAGGGCGCGTACAGGCCGTGGAAGCGCTCTTCCAGCAGCCGGATCACCTCGTAGCCGTGGCGCGGCGCCTCGTCGAGGAGCTTGAGCAGGTAGAGGCGGAGCCGGCCGTGGGCGAAGACGGGGGGCATGTCAGAGCACCTTTCCGGTGGGGGCTTCGGGCCGGCGGAGCAGCGCGATGGAGCCGGACACCGTGGTGGCCTTCAGGGTGCCCTTGCCGTTGCCGAGCCGGCCGGTGATCTTCTTGGAGCCCCACTGTCCGGTCACCCGCAGGTCCTCGAAGGCGGTGGAGACGCTCCCGCCGACGGTGTTGGCCTCGACCTCCGCGTTCGCGGGGTGCGGCAGCCGGATGGCGACCTCGCCCGAGACGGTGGTGAGCCGGATGTCGGTGGGCTCGCCGGCGGGGTCGAGGTCGATGACCATGTCGCCGCTGACCGACTCGCCGCGTACGGAGGTGGCGGCCCCGTCGACCACGGTGAGGTCGCCGGACACGGACTTGAAGCGGAGCTCCCCGGTGACGGCCTGGGCCTCCACGCCGCCGGAGACGGTGTCGGCGCGGACCTCGCCGGAGAGGCCGACGAGTGTGGTGTCGCCGGTGACGCCGCGTACGTCCGTACGCCCGCGGATGCCCGAGACGACGGCGCCGGCGCCGATCACGCCCACCTCGACGCGCGCGCCGGCCGGGACGGCGAGGGAGACGACGGCGCTGCGGCGCCTGCCCTTGCGGTCCAGCCAGTCGAGGATCCCCCGCCAGGGAAGGTCCTCGTAGGTGACGGTCAGGGTGGAGCCCTGCTGGGTGACGATCAGGGGCGGGCCCTCGATCTCGGAGACCTCCAGCCGGGCGGTGTCCTCGTCGGTGCCCACGACGTTGACGGTCCCGTCGACGATGCGCACGCTGAGCGCCGTCACGGGTGTGTCGTCGAGGGTCAGCTTGGTGGGCTCGGTGACGGACCACTCCGGCATGGGGCCTCCCTGGGACGTGACGCAACATATCGCGTCAGTTTCGATACACGATATATCGCGGTCCGGCGAAGTCAAGTGCGCCCCAACGTCGCCGTAACGGGACAAATTGGCCTAGCGTAAGCCGCATGAACGCGACTTCCCCGGGCGCGCTGCTGTTCTGCCGGGCCGACCGTGACTCCGTACGCCCGCCGGCCCTGCTGCTGCGCGAGCGGCTGCTCCTCGCCCCGGCCGGACCGGACTGGAGCGTGCTCGTCCCCGAGGGGAAGCCGTGGCTGGAGGGCGCCGACCCGGTCGACCGGGTCATCGCGGGCTGGGCCGGCGCCCTGACGGTCGGCGTGACGTGGCCGGTGGTGGCCCTGTGGTGGGACGCGGACCGCGCGGGATGCGTCCTCGCGACCGGCTTCCGCCGCCCCGTCGGCTACACCTGGCTGGCGGACGGCACCCCCGCCGGCGAGGACGAGGCCATGCACACCTTCGCCGCCCGCCTCGGGCTCGACCCCGTCCTGGACGTGCAGGACCTCGAACCCCTCACCCGCCCCGACAAGCACGCCGACGCCCCGGCCCGCCTGCTGGGCCTGCTGGCCGTCCTGTCCCGGCACGGCCTCACCCTCCCGCAGGGCCTCGTCCCCGGCGAACCGGCCGCCCGCCTGTGGGCCGCCGCCGAGGCCCGGGGGGCGGAGCCGGTGGAATGGCACGGCTGGCTCGACGCCGTACGCACCGAACTGGACGCCGTGGAGGAGGGCCCCCTCGGCCCCTGGCTCCGCGGCCCCCGCGCCCGCGCACTCGCCACCGCCCAACTGGCGGCGGGCCTCCCCCTCCTGGCCTGGGCGCTCACCCGCCGCAACCCCGGCTGGGCGACGGCGGCCGCGCTGCTGATCGCCCAGGGCGCGCTGGGCCTCACCTACGACCGCCTCCGCGCCCGCCCGCAGGGGCGGTGACTACTCGTCCTCGTCCTCGTCGTCCAGCCGTGCCAGCCACGTGGCCAGCCGCTCCACGGGAACCTCGAAGTCGGGGTTGAGGTCGACGAACGTACGCAGCTGCTCGGCGAGCCACTCGAAGGTGACCTCCTCCTCGCCGCGCCGCTTCTCCAGCTCCTCGATGCCACGGTCGGTGAAGTACAAGACGTGCTCCAAAAAGGTCAGAACGTTCCCCGTCAGGATATGCACTGCTCACGGCGGAGGGCCCGGCCCGCATCCTGAGATGCGCGCCGGGCCCTCCGACTCGTACGACCGCCGGTCAGGCGTCGAAGACCTCGGCCACCAGCTGGGCCTGCTCGGCCTCGTGGCGCTTCTTCGAACCCACCGCCGGCGACGAGCTGTGCGGCCGCGAGATGCGGCGCAGGCGCTCGCCGTGCGGGATGTCCGCGCCGACCGCCAGGTCGAGGTGGTCGATCAGGTTGAGCGCGATGAACGGCCAGGCACCCTGGTTCGCCGGCTCCTCCTGGGCCCACAGGTACTTCTCGGCGTTCGGGTACTTGGAGATCTCGGCCTGGAGCTCCGCACCCGGCAGCGGGTAGAGGCGCTCGAGGCGGATGATCGCCGTGTCCGTGACGCCGCGCTTCTGACGCTCGGCCTCCAGGTCGTAGTAGACCTTGCCGGAGCAGAAGACGACCTTGCGGACCGCGTTCGCCTCCACCGACTCGTCACCGATCACCGGGCGGAAGCCGCCGGTGGTGAACTCCTCCGCCTTCGACGCGGCGGCCTTCAGGCGCAGCATCGACTTCGGGGTGAAGACGATCAGCGGCTTGTGGTGCGGGTTGTGCACCTGCCACCGCAGGAGGTGGAAGTAGTTCGACGGCAGGGTCGGCATGGCGACCGTCATGTTGTTCTGCGCGCACAGCTGGAGGAAGCGCTCCGGGCGGGCCGAGGAGTGGTCCGGGCCCTGGCCCTCGTAGCCGTGCGGCAGCAGCAGCGTGACGCCGGAGGTCTGGCCCCACTTCTGCTCGGCCGAGGAGATGAACTCGTCCACGACGGTCTGCGCGCCGTTGACGAAGTCACCGAACTGGGCCTCCCACATCACCAGCGACTCGGGCCGGGCCAGCGAGTAGCCGTACTCGAAGCCCATCGCCGCGTACTCGCTGAGCAGCGAGTCGTAGACGTTGTAGCGGGCCTGGTCCTCGGAGAGGTACTGCAGCGGGGTGTAGTCCTCGCCGGTCTCCTGGTCCACCAGCACCGCGTGGCGCTGGCCGAAGGTGCCGCGGCGGGTGTCCTGGCCGGCGAGCCGGACCGGGGTGCCCTCCATCAGCAGCGAGCCGATGGCGAGGGTCTCGCCCATGCCCCAGTCGATCGTGCCGTCCTCGACCGAGGCCGCGCGGCGCTGGAGCTGCGGCATCAGACGCGGGTGGACGGTGATCCGGTCGGGGATGTTGACCTGCGACTCGGCGATCCGCTTCACGATCTCCTGGGAGACCGCGGTGGTGACGGCGACCGGGAACTCGGCCTGGGCCTCCGGGCTCTGCGCCGGGCCGGGCTGCGAGGTGGCCTCGCGGACCTCCGCGAACACCTTCTCCAGCTGGCCCTGGAAGTCCTGGAGCGCCTGCTCCGCCTCCTCCAGCGTGATGTCGCCGCGGCCGATCAGCGACTCGGTGTAGAGCTTGCGCACCGAGCGCTTCTTGTCGATCAGGCTGTACATCTGCGGGTTGGTGAACTGCGGGTTGTCGCCCTCGTTGTGACCGCGGCGGCGGTAGCAGATGAGGTCGATCACGACGTCCTTGTTGAACGTCTGGCGGAACTCGAAGGCGAGCCGCGCCACGCGGACCACGGCCTCCGGGTCGTCGCCGTTCACATGGAAGATCGGCGCCTCGATCATGCGGGCCACGTCGGTCGCGTACATCGACGAACGCGACGACTCCGGGGCGGCGGTGAAGCCGACCTGGTTGTTGATGACGATGTGGACCGTGCCGCCGGTGCGGTAGCCGCGCAGCTGCGACATGTTGAGCGTCTCGGCGACGACACCCTGGCCGGCGAAGGCCGCGTCACCGTGCAGGGCGACGGGCAGGACGGTGAAGTCCGTGCCGCCCTTGTTGATGACGTCCTGCTTGGCGCGGACGACACCCTCCAGGACCGGGTCGACCGCCTCCAGGTGCGAGGGGTTGGCGACCAGCGAGACCTTGATCTGCTCGCCGTCCAGGCCGGTGAAGGTGCCCTCGGCGCCCAGGTGGTACTTCACGTCGCCGGAGCCGTGCATCGACTTCGGGTCGAGGTTGCCCTCGAACTCGCGGAAGATCTGCGCGTACGACTTGCCGACGATGTTCGCGAGGACGTTGAGGCGGCCGCGGTGGGCCATGCCGATGACGACCTCGTCGAGGCGGGACTCGGCGGCGGAGTCGATGACCGCGTCCAGCAGCGGGATGACGGACTCGCCGCCCTCCAGCGAGAACCGCTTCTGCCCGACGTACTTGGTCTGCAGGAACGTCTCGAACGCCTCGGCGGCGTTGAGGCGGCGCAGGATCCGCAGCTGCTCCTCGCGCTCCGGCTTGGAGTGCGGGCGCTCGACGCGGTCCTGGATCCACTTGCGCTGCTTGGGGTCCTGGATGTGCATGAACTCGATGCCGGTGGTGCGGCAGTACGAGTCGCGCAGCACGCCGAGGATGTCGCGCAGCTTCATCATGGACTTGCCGCCGAAGCCGCCGACGGCGAACTCCCGCTCCAGGTCCCAGAGCGTCAGGCCGTGCTCGGTGATGTCCAGGTCGGGGTGCTTGCGCTGGCGGTACTCCAGCGGGTCGGTGTCGGCCATGACGTGGCCGCGGACCCGGTAGGAGTGGATCAGCTCGAAGACCCGCGCGGCCTTGGTGACGTCGTCGTCGTGCGACGCGTCGATGTCCTTGAGCCAGCGGACCGGCTCGTAGGGGATGCGCAGCGACTCGAAGATGTCGTCGTAGAAGCCGTTCTCGCCGAGCAGGAAGTTCGCGACGATACGGAGGAACTCGCCCGACGCGGCACCCTGGATGACCCGGTGGTCGTACGTCGAGGTGAGGGTCATCACCTTGGAGATGCCCAGCTTGTTCAGGGTGTCCTGCGAGGTGCCCTGGAACTCGGCCGGGTAGTCCATCGAGCCGACGCCCATGATGACCGACTGACCGGGCATCAGACGCGGCACGGAGTGGACGGTGCCGAGGCCGCCGGGGTTGGTCAGCGAGACGGTGACGCCGGTGAAGTCGTCCATCGTCAGCTTGTTGTTGCGGGCGCGGCGGACGATGTCCTCGTACGCCTGCCAGAACTCGAAGAAGCCGAGCGTCTCGGCCTTCTTGATGCCCGCGACGACCAGCTGGCGCTCGCCGTTGGGCTTGACCAGGTCGATGGCGAGGCCGAAGTTGACGTGCTCCGGCTTGACCAGGACCGGCTTGCCGTCCTTCTCCCCGTAGGAGTAGTTCATCGACGGCATGGCCTTGATGGCCTGCACCATCGCGTACCCGATGAGGTGTGTGAAGGAGATCTTCCCGCCGCGGGCGCGCTTGAGGTGGTTGTTGATGACGATGCGGTTGTCGAACAGCAGCTTCACCGGGACGGCGCGGACCGAGGTGGCGGTCGGCAGCTCCAGCGAGGCGTTCATGTTCTTGGCGACCGCGGCGGCCGGGCCGCGCAGCGGCACGTACTCGGGGCCGGCGGGGGCGGCGGGGGCGGCCTTGGGCTCCGCCTTGGCGGCGGGCGCGGGCGCGGGTGCGGACGCGGGCTTCGCGGCGGGGGCCGGGGTGGCGGGCGCCGGGGCCTTGGCGGCGGGAGCCTGGGCGGCAGCGGCCTGTGCGGGTGCCGCTGCTGCCGGCTGCGCCGGGGGGGCCGGGGCCTGGGGCTGGGCCTGAGCCGGGGCCTGGGCGGGGGGCGCGGTATTCGCAGCCCCCGCGGCTACGGCACCCTCGCCCGCGGGCTTGTCCGCCGAGCCGGACGCGGCGCCCGGCTTGTAGTCGGCGAAGAAGTCCCACCAGGCACGGTCGACCGAATTCGGGTCCTGGAGGTACTGCTGGTAGATCTCGTCGACGAGCCACTCATTGGCACCGAACGCGGCGGCAGGGTTCGAAGGACCCTGCCCGTCTTGGTCGGTCGAGATACTCGAGTTACTGGGGGACTGAGACGACACGGCGGCAACCGCCCTCTTCCGCTTCACAAGGTGATGGACAGCGGAAATAAAGGCTACGCCTCCCTGGCCGGGACGTGCAGACCGGGCGCTCCATCGTCGCGTAGATCACATCTGGAGATGTGTTTCGGCGCTGGAAATGGCGGGAAACAAGCGTGGTTGCCCTGCGATTGGGTAGGGGACAGCGCGGCTGCGGCCCCTGCCGGCGCACACCCTCGGCCACGTCCTGCCTGTCTCTACGCAGAACGAGCCCTTCCGGTTCGAACCCTACGTCAACCGCGCTGCTGAGGGATCCCTGGAAGGGTGACCTGAATACGGCATCCACGTGCGGATTCGGCCACCCCGATGCGCCCGCCGTGCAGATCGACCGCCCAGCGGGCGATCGCCAGGCCCAGTCCCGTACCGCCGTCGCTGCCGGGACCGTGCGGTGCCGGGACGCTGCCCCGGTTGAACCGCTCGAAGACCTTGTGCCGCTCGGACTCCGGGATGCCCGGCCCCTCGTCCACCACTTCCAGGTTCAGCGACTCCGGCAGCGGCCCGCGCCGGGCCCGTACCGTCACCCGGCCGTGCGGCGGTGAGTGCTTCACGGCGTTGTCGATCAGGTTCGCCACCACCTGGTGCAGCCGCTCGCTGTCCGCGTGCGCCGTCAGCTCGGGCGGCGACACGTCCAGGTGCAGATGCACATCCGTACGGGTGTGGCTGCCCGAATTGGACCCCAGCCCGCGCTGCGCGGCGGCCAGATTGGCCTCCTTCAGCACGCCCGACAGGTACGGCCACACCTCGAAGCGCCGCGACCGGAGCGGTACGACACCGTTGTCCAGCCGTGACAGGTCCAGCAGCGTCTCCACCAGCCGGCCCAGCCGCTCGGTCTGCTTCAGCGCGGTGCGCATGGTCTCCGGATCGGCGGCCGAGACGCCGTCCACGACGTTCTCCAGCACCGCGCGCAGCGCCGCGATCGGCGTACGCAGCTCGTGCGAGACATTCGCCACCAGCTCCTTGCGGTGCCGGTCCACCGCCTCCAGGTCGTCGGCCATGCGGTTGATCGTGGAGGCCAGGTCGCCCAGCTCGTCCCGGCGGTCGGCGCCGCGCACCCGGCGGGTGTAGTCACCGTGCGAGATGGACTTCGCGACCGTGTTCATCTCGTCCAGCGGCGCGGTCAGGCCGTGCGCCACGAACTGGGTGATCAGCAGCGTGGCGATCACCGAGAAGACGGTGATGAAGCGCAGCTCGGTCTCCGTGCGCAGGGCCACCATCAGCAGGCCGGTCGTGATGAAGACCGACACGACGACGAGGGTGCCCAGTTTGGTCTTGATCGAGATCGAGACCGAGCGCAGCCGGGACCGGAGCGATCTCATGGCGCGGGCGTCTCCAGGGCGTAACCGACACCGTGCACCGTACGGATCCGCTCGGCTCCGATCTTGCGGCGCAGCGCCTTGATGTGGCTGTCCACGGTCCGGGTGCCCGACGCGTCCGCCCAGTCCCACACCTCCGCGAGCAGCTGCTCGCGGGAGAGGACCGCGCGGGGGGTGTTCGCCAGGCAGACCAGCAGGTCGAACTCGGTCGGCGTGAGATGGACGTCCTCGCCCTTGACCCGTACGCGCCGCTGCGCGTGGTCGATCTCCAGCTCGCCGAGCCGCAGGATGCCGCTGCGCGGCGTGACGGCGGCCAGCGCCGCCCGCTCGACGCGCCGCAGCAGGACGTGCACCCGCGCCGCGAGCTCCCGCATCGAGAACGGCTTGGTCATGTAGTCGTCCGCGCCGACCCCGAGGCCGACGAGCATGTCGGTCTCGTCGTCGCGGGCCGTCAGCATCAGCACCGGCACCGGCCGCTGGGCCTGCACCCGGCGGCAGACCTCCAGGCCGTCGAAGCCCGGCAGCATGACGTCGAGGACCATCAGGTCCGGCTGCCACGCCTCGGCCGCGTCCACGGCCGCCGGGCCGTCGGTGGCCGTCTGCACCAGGAAGCCCTCGGCCCGCAACCGGGCGGAGATGGCCTCGACGATGGTGGTGTCGTCCTCGACGACCAGCACGCGGCGCTGTGTACCCGGCGCGACCGCCGTGCCGTTGTGGCTGGTGTGTGTCTGCTCCATCGCCCCGCCCCTGTCGCGTCCTGCGCGAGCGTGTAGATCCGTGTGTTCGGTCAGCAGCGTAAAGGCACCGACCGCGTCCCGGCTACGCAGGGCGAACAGCGAGGTGGACCACGTCCGGTACGCCCCGGGCAACGGGGACCTCTTCGGTTCTTACCCCGCTGAACCCGGCATTCCGCAATGACTCTTCGAAATCGGCGGACGGCTGGGCGGACCACACGGCGAGGACTCCGCCGGGGTTCAGCCGGGCCGCGCAGGCCGCCAGACCGGCCGGTGAGTAGAGGCTGTCGTTGTCCTCCGTGACGGTCCAGCCGGGGCCGTTGTCGATGTCCAGGCACAGCGCGTCGAACGTGTCGGGGGAGCTGTGGACGTACGCGACGAGGTCGTCGTGCACCAGCACCGTGCGGGGATCGGCGAGCGCCTCGCCGGAGATCCGGGCGAGCGGGCCCTCGCGGTGCCAGTCGATGATCGCCTCCTCCCGCTCGACGACCGCGATACGCCCCCAGGCGGGCTGGCCGGCCGCGTGCGCCAGCGAGAACCCGACCCCGAGCCCGCCGACGAGCACGGAGGGGTGCGGCCGGGTTCCGAGCGCGCGGAGGGCGGCGTCGACGAGCAGCCGTTCGGACCGGCCGTCGGAGGTGTCCATCAGGAAGGTGCCGTTGGCGATGATCTCGAAGTCCTCGCCGCGCCGGCGCAGCACCACCTCGCCGTACGGGCCCTCACGGCGGTCGAGCGTCAGGGGTGTTCGCGCGTGTGTCGTCACAGCCATGATCCTCAGCGTAGCGAGGGGCGGGCCCGTCGCTGTGACCTATGTCATGGACCGGGCCGCACATGATCGTGTCGGCTGGGGCAAGGTTGAGCCGGGGGAGTGTGCTGGGGGTTTGTCGAACAAGAGGAAGGGCGGCCTCGCGGTGCCTCAGCTCCGGACGCGTGGGACGAGTGACGGCGTCGGGCTGCTGAAGGCCATCCCGGCGCAGCGCACGGCCGCCGGTCGGGCCACGGCCGCCGGTCCGGTCACGGCCGCCGAGGGCCGGGCGGTCGGCGAGCCGGTCGCCGGAGCCCATGAGGTCACCGGAGCCGATGAGGTCACCGCGCCCGCCGCCACCGCCACGGTCTCCGTGACGACCCGTACCGCTGCCAGGTGGCGGCGGGCGGCGCGGCTGCTGCCCACGCCCACCGGGACACCGTTCACCTTCGGGTACACCCTCGTCCTGGTCGCCACCTCGCTCTTCGCCGAGTACGGCGACCCCGACACCGTCGCGCGACTGCTGCGCGCCTCCAGTACCGACGTCGCCCATCTGACGCGTACGCCGCTGCTCGTCCTGGTCGCCAGCGCGCTGTGGGTGGCGGGCGGACTGTTCTCGCCGTACGCCATCGGGTTCGTGTTCGTCCTGACGGCGCTGGAGCGCCGCATCGGGGCGTGGCGGGCGGCCGCCGTGTTCCTGGTGGGTCATGTGGTGGCGACGCTCGCCACGGAGATCCCCGTCGGGCTGGCCGTGCTGGCCGGTCACCTGCCGGACTCGTCCCTGCACCGGCTCGACTACGGCATCAGTTTCGGGCTGATGGCGTCCGTCGGCGCCCTGGCCGGGCTGCTCACCCCGGTGGCGCGCGGCATCGTGCTGGCGTGGGTGTCGGCGATGCTGCTCCATGACCTGGTGGCCTTCGAGGACCCGCTCACCGACTGGGGCCACCCGCTGGCGCTGCTGGTCGGTGTCGGCTGCCGGCCGTTGCTGGGCCTGACGGCTCGGCGCGCCTGACGGCTCGGCGCGCCTGGCCCGTACGGTCCCGGCCCCGGAAGAACCGGTGCGTACACCCTCTTGCCCCGCGAAAGTATGACAAATGGTGCATGCCTGGTCACGCGCTGCTTCACTGACGCCGGGTGGCCGGTCGCGGCGCCCTCTTCGCCCCAAGGAGAGAGAACAGAGCATGAAGATCACGAGCAGCACCCTGAAGCGACTGGCCATCCCGGCCGTGGTCGCGGGCCTGGCACTGCCGCTGATGGTCGCCTCACCCGCGTCCGCGCAGCCGGCGGCCTCCACGGTGGTCCGGAGCTTCGGACACGTCTCGGTCGGCGCACGCGACGGAGGGGACGCCGGCGAGGTGCGGAACCGCGTCCGCTTCTTCGCGGTCGGTTCCTATCTGCATGTCGAGGACCTCGACGGCATCACGCCGGGACCAGGGTGCGTCCGGTGGAACAACGACCCCACCGAAGCCAGGTGCGGCACCCTCAGCGGTGTCTCCCGGCTCAGTGCCACACTCCGTGACGGCAACGACACCGCGACCGTGCAGGTGGCGCGGAACGCCACGATCGACGCCGGATCCGGCAGTGACACCGTGTCGACCAACTCCGGCAGCGACACGATCAACGTCAGGGACGGTGGCGGCGGCGACGAGGTCGTGACCTGTGGTGGCGGGTCGGACACGGTCTTCACGGACCCGGGCGACGACACCGCCACGAACTGCGAGTTCGTGAACGAGGACTGAGCCCGCCGCTCTCCGGCTCGTCGCCCCCGCCCGGAGCGACGAGCCGGAGCTGTTTCACGGCCGGGGCGCCTTCACGCCGTGCACCGCCCGGTACTCGGCCGCCAGCCACGGGCCCATGTCGTCGATGAGCGTGCCCAGCACGGCCGGATCCGCGTCCGCCGCCCCGCCGCGCCCCACCGCCACGGCCGTCCGCATCTGCGCCGCCCGCCGCGGGTAGTAGCCGCCGAACACCTCCGCCATCTCCTTCAGGTCGCTCGTCCAGTCGCCCCAGTGCGGCATGACCAGAGTGAAGCCGGTACGTACGAGATGACGGCCCACCCACCGGCCGAGCCGCCCGCGCTCCGCGGCCGTCGTGGCGGCGGCCGCCCGCTGCCGCCAGCGCGGCAGCAGCAGCGCCAGGTCTCCGTTGGTCTCGCGGGCGAGCAGCGAGGTGGGCCGATAGCGGGGCAGTCGCCCGGCGAGGTCCTCGCCCAGCAGGGGGGTGCACAGGCAGGCGACGAAGAACCCGAGGTCGTGCCGTTCCAGCTCGCTCAGTACCGCGCGTACGCCGGCCAGCAGGACCGCGGCGCCGTCGATCTGCGGGAAGCGGCGGTCCAGCTCCGCCCCCAGGTCCGCGACCGCGTCCCGGTCGGCGTCCGTCGGCTCCTCGCGCAGCACCACCAGCAGGTCCAGGTCCGAGACGCCGGGCGTGGCGGTGCCGCGCGGAATGCTGCCGTACAGGTAGGCGCTGTGCAGACGCGTGGGGCCGAAGACCTTCCCGATCCGTACGCGGGCGGCGCCGACCACCGGGGCGAAGGCTTCCGGTACGCGGTCGAGCGCGCCCTCGCGTGCCAGCGTCCCGTCCTCGTTCAGCATGCGCCCCACTCTGCCCGCTCCACGCTGCGAGAGGTTGATCGCTCAGAGCGAACACGCGTGGGGAACACCGCAGCAGTCATAAGCATTGAGTGTGTACAGCTCAACTTGACTGCCGAAGGGGAGATCATGGCTTCGACGTCCACACCGCTCACCCTGCCCGTGCTGCCGCTCGACGACGAGGTCGTGCTGCCCGGGATGGTGGTGCCGCTGGACCTGTCCGACTCCGAGGTACGAGCCGCGGTGGAGGCCGCCCAGGCCGCCGCGCGGTCCTCGGGGACGCAGGGCAAGCCCAAGGTCCTGCTGGTGCCGCGCATCGACGGGACGTACGCGGGGATCGGCGTCCTCGGCACCGTGGAGCAGGTCGGGCGGCTCTCCGACGGCGACCCCGGCGCGCTCATCCGCGGCCGTGGCCGCGTGAAGATCGGCGCCGGTACGACCGGCCCGGGTGCCGCCCTGTGGGTCGAGGGCACCGCCGTCGAGGAGTCGGTGCCCGACCCGCTGCCGGGGCAGATCACCGATCTTGTGAAGGAGTACAAGGCGCTCGCCACCAGCTGGCTCAAGAAGCGCGGCGCCTGGCAGGTCGTGGACCGGGTCCAGCAGATCGACGGCGTCTCCGCGCTCGCCGACAACTCCGGCTACTCGCCCTTCCTGACCGTCGCCCAGAAGGTCGAGCTGCTGGAGACCGAGGACCCGGTGGCCCGCCTGAAGCTCGCCACCGAGCAGCTGCGCGACCACCTCGCCGAGCAGGACGTCGCCGAGTCCATCGCCAAGGACGTCCAGGAAGGCGTCGACAAGCAGCAGCGGGAGTTCCTGCTGCGCCGCCAGCTCGAAGCCGTACGCAAGGAGCTGCGCGAGCTCAACGGCGAGAAGGAGGGCGAGGAGTCCGACGACTACCGGGCCCGCGTCGAGGCCGCCGACCTCCCCGAGAAGGTGCGCGAGGCCGCTCTCAAGGAGGTCGACAAGCTGGAGCGGTCCAGCGACCAGAACCCGGAGACCGCCTGGATCCGCACCTGGCTCGACACGGTCCTGGAGATGCCGTGGAACGAGCGCACCGAGGACAGCTACGACATCAAGGGCGCCAAGGAGGTCCTCGACGCCGAACACGCCGGCCTGGAGGACGTGAAGGAGCGCATCACCGAGTACCTCGCGGTACGCAAGCGGCGCGCCGACCGCGGTCTGGGCGTCGTCGGCGGGCGGCGCGGCGGTGCGGTGCTGGCGCTGGTCGGCCCGCCCGGCGTCGGCAAGACGTCGCTGGGCGAGTCGGTGGCGCACGCGATGGGCCGGAAGTTCGTGCGGGTCGCCCTCGGCGGCGTACGCGACGAGGCGGAGATCCGGGGCCACCGGCGTACGTACGTGGGCGCCCTGCCCGGCCGGATCGTGCGGGCGATCAAGGAGGCCGGGTCGATGAACCCGGTGGTCCTGCTCGACGAGATCGACAAGGTCGGCTCCGACTTCCGGGGCGACCCGGCGGCGGCGCTGCTGGAGGTCCTCGACCCGGCGCAGAACCACACCTTCCGCGACCACTACCTGGAGGTCGAACTCGACCTGTCCGACGTGGTCTTCCTCGCCACCGCCAACGTCCTGGAGGCCATCCCCGAGGCGCTCGCCGACCGGATGGAGATCGTCAGGCTCGACGGCTACACCGAGGACGAGAAGGTCGTCATCGCCCGGGACCACCTGGTGCCGCGCCAGCTGGAGCGGGCGGGCCTGGAGAGCGGCGAGGTGACGCTGGACGAGTCGGCGCTGCGCAAGCTCGCGGGCGAGTACACCCGCGAGGCGGGCGTACGGAACCTGGAGCGGTCGATCGCCCGGCTGCTGCGCAAGGTCGCCGCGAAGCACGAACTGGGCGAGCGGGAACTGCCCGTCACCATCGGCGAGGGCGACCTGCGCGGGCTCATCGGGCGGCCGCACCACGTGCCCGAGTCCGCCCAGGACCCGGCCGAGCGCCGCACCGCCGTGCCCGGCGTCGCCACCGGACTCGCGGTCACCGGCGCGGGCGGTGACGTGCTGTTCGTGGAGGCGTCGCTGGCCGACCCGGAGACCGGCGCGGCGGGTCTGACGCTGACCGGCCAGCTCGGGGACGTGATGAAGGAGTCCGCGCAGATCGCCCTGAGCTTCCTGCGCTCCCACGGCGCCGAACTGGAGCTGCCCGTCACCGGGCTGAAGGACCGGGGCGTGCACATCCACTTCCCGGCCGGCGCGGTGCCCAAGGACGGCCCGAGCGCGGGCATCACGATGACGACCGCCCTCGCCTCCCTGCTGAGCGGCCGCCTGGTCCGTACGGACGTGGCGATGACCGGCGAGGTCTCCCTGACCGGGCGGGTGCTGCCGATCGGCGGCGTCAAGCAGAAGCTGCTGGCCGCGCACCGGGCGGGCATCACCACGGTCGTGATCCCCAAGCGGAACGAGGCCGACCTGGACGACGTCCCGGCCGAGATCCTCGACAAGCTGGACGTCCACCCGGTCACGGACGTCCGCCAGGTCCTGGAGCTGGCCCTCTCACCCGCGACGACGACCCCGGCGTCCGCCCCCGTCGCGGCCTGACCCCGCCCCGGACGCCCCGCCCCCGGCCACGTGCGGGCGCGGGTCCCGGGCCGGGCGTCCGCCCCGGGCCGGGACCGACGCCCGGCCCGGCTTCCCGGCGGGTCAGCGACCGGCTCTGGCCGGGGCGCTCGTTCCGCAAGCCGGGTGCCCGCCTCGGGGCCGGTCTTTCGCCGGAGTCGGCGACCGGCTTTGGCCGGGCACCCGCCCCGGTCGGCGACCGGGGCGGCGGCTTGGGGCGTCCCATCCGGATTCGGTCCCGCGCGGGGCGCCCGGGCGCGTCGGGGGCGGCCGCAGGCCGGGCTTCCGTGGTTCGCCTGCCGCGTGGGGCCCGCCGCCGGGGGCCCGTCCCGGTGAGTCCCGTCGCGCCCACGCGCGTGGCGGGGCTCCGCGACGCCCGGCGCGGTGGGCGCGCGGGCGAGGGCCCATCGCCCGGGGCCCGTGCCGTGCGGCGTGGGCCCAGTGCCCGGGGCCCGTGCCGTGCGGCGCGCGGGGTGGGTCACGTACCGGAGGCCTCGACCGCCCGGTCGTACAGTGCGCGCGTCCGCGCGTCGAAGAGCACCGCCGTCGATTCCGTGTCCGTGTCCCCGCCGCTCAGTACGCCGATCAGGCGGCCGTCCGCGAGCCATGGGCTGCCGCTCGTGCCGTCGAAGAAGCCGTCGCACTCCATCACCATCGAGCCGGCCAGGTCCGGGTCCCGCCGGGTGTCCGTGGTGCAGGAGATGGGGCCGTCGGCCGGGTTGTGGTCCTTGTTGGGGTAGCCGACGACCGTCACGCGGCGCTGCGGACCGGACGCCCACTCCGGCGGCGCCGCGCCCACCACCTGCTGCACCTGGCGGCCCCGGCTGTCCGGGGCCAGCGTCAGGAAGGCGTAGTCATGCGCGTCCGCGTCGTCGCCGGCGGCCTTCCACGCGTCGGCCACCTGCACCGTACGCACCTTCCACGTGCCGTACGGGGCCGGGTTGCCGGCGCTGCCCCGGTACGCCGGGGCGAACGAGAAGTCGGAGCTCGCCGCGCCGTCCGCGTACACACAGTGCGCGGCGGTCGCGACGACGTTGCCCTTCGGGCTGTCCACCACGCTCGCCGTGCACCAGTGGCCGTCCTCGTCGAGCAGCACCCCGACCGACGGCAGCCCGGTCGAGGGCGCCGCGGACCGCTGCGGCGCCGGCGGCTTGCCCGCCGGGCCCTCGGCGTCCGGGCGCGGGGCGGAATGGGACGGCCCCCCGCACGCGGTGGCGGTGGTCAGGACGGCGACGATCCAGGCGACGACCCAGGCGACGGTCCACGGCAACGGCCTCTTGCAGCGCATGGGCCCCATCCTTGCCCATGGTCACGCCCGCTCAGTCATCCAGCCATCCGCGCGACGACGCCCGCGCCCCCGCCTGGAACCGCGTCCGGGCGCCCAGCGACTCCAGCAGCCGGCTGATCCGCCGCCGCGCCGTGTGCACATGGACGCCCAGGCGGCGGGCGATCGCCTCGTCCTTGAGCCCCGCCGCGAGCAGCCCCAGCAACTCCCGCTGCGGCCCGGGCAGCGCGCCCGTCCCGTCGTCCTCCGCGCCCAGCGGCGTGGCCCGCTCCCACACGGTCTCGAACAGCGGCACCAGCGCCCCGCACAGCAGCCCGTCGCCGACCACCAGCGCGGACGCCCTCGGACCGGCCGCGTCGGTCGGCGGCAGCAGCGTGACCCGCCGGTCCACGGCGAGCAGCTTCGCCGGGACGTCCCCGGCGACCCGTACCCGCAGCCCCCGCCCCGCCAGGCAGGACAGCGCCCGCGTCCGCGCCGGATCCGTCAGCCCGGCCCGGTCCAGCACGGCCCGTACCTCCACGCCCCGGGCCAGCAGCGCGCCGACGTCCGGCGAGGTGAACGGCGGCCGGTCGAGGATCACCACCTCCCGCTCGGCGGCGGCCAGCAGCCGGTCCACGCGTTCGGCGATCGCCCGCCGCCCCGTCACCACCTCCACGCCCCCGCCGCTCGTACCCGGCTCGCCGTCGTCCCCCACCAGCCGGTCGGCCGCCATCCGTAACCGCGCCAGCTCCGCCGACTTCAGGTGCAGTTCGGCCTGGCGGCGGTGGATGAGCGTACGGATCGCGGCGGCGGGCGCGGCCGGGTGCGGCAGCGCGTCACCCTCGTCGGACGACGGATCGGGCGGCCGGGCGAAACCGTGCTCGACGAGCCGGTCCAGCGCCGCGTCCAGCCGCTCGCGCGGCAGGTCCAGCAGCCGCGCCAGATCGTCCGCCCCGTCCGCCTGTTCCCTCAGCAGCGCCTCGTAGGCGCGCTCCTCGGTCCTGCCCAGGCCGAGAGTGGTCAGTTCTCCCTGGATCATGCGTCGGATTCTCACTCCGCCTTCACAGGCCACACAAGTGTGCGTGTCCACTTCTCAACCCCCTTGATCCGTTGTCCCTTTGACCCCTCACCGCTTGCATGGCCATGACCACCTGAACGGCTGACCAGCACGTGGGAGGGGTACGGACTGTGCGCAAACCCAGCAGGCCCGGCATACGGGCGGGGGCCCGGGGAGCGGCGCTGCTCGCCGCCGCCGGGCTCCTGATCACCGCGGTTCCGGCGTCGGCGGCGACCCCGCCGGCCACCGAACCGCCCGCCGACGTCATCCCGGGGGCGCGCACCGCGACCCCCGCGCTCGTCGACGGCATCCGGGAGGCGGCGGACGCGAAGGCGAGCCCGGCGGACGCGGCGCGGGGGCACCTGGCCGCCAAGGAGAGCCGTTACAAGATCGCCGAACCGGGGCGTGATCTCGCCCCCGTACAGACGCTGAAGCGCGGCGCGGAGGAGACCGTACGGCTCCAGCAGAAGCACCAGGGCGTGCCCGTGCTCGGCGGGCAGTACGTGGTGCGGATGGAGAACAAGGGCGGTGAACGGGTCGTCACCGGCACGTCCGGCAAGTACTTCACGGACCTCACGACCGGGGTGACCCCGGCCGTGGCCAAGGACGTGGCGGTACGCCGCGCGGTCACCGCGACGCAGAGGCGGCTCGGCGGCCACCGGCTCTCCAAGGACGACGCGAAGAAGACCGCGCCCCTGCACGGCACCGCCGGGGGCCTCGTCGTCATCCCGCGCGGCGAGGGCCTGCTGACGTACCACGTGACCGTACGCGGGACGCATCCGGCGACCGGCGGGCCGGTGCTCCAGCATGTGTACGTGGACGCGCGGGCCGGGTTCCCGGTGCTGCAGTTCAGCGGTATCAAGACGCTCACGCCGCCGAAGGCCGCGACGGGGACGGCCGTGAAGAAGGCGGACGCCCCGGCCGACCCGGGCACCGGGACCGTCGGCAGTGGCACGCTGCTCAACGGCGCCAAGGTGGACCTCAACGTCAGCAAGGCCGCGGACGGCCGGTACGTGCTGGCCGACCGGGCCCGGATGGCGGACGGCAGCAAGGCCGCGCTCACCACGTGGGACGCGCGTGACAAGGACGTCTACGACGTGCTGGGCGGCTGGCCGGCCGACCTCAGGGAGTTCGGCTCGGCCGGCGCGGAGTTCGGCAAGGACGCCACCGACGCGGGCGCGGTGGACGCGCACTGGGCGGCCGGGCAGGTCTACGACTACTACAAGAAGCACCACGCCAGGGACGGCCTCGACGGACGCGGCTCGGCGGTCAACTCACTCGTGGGCGTGACCCAGTTCGGCCTGCCGTACGTCAACGCCTTCTGGGACGGCACCAAGATGGTGTACGGCTCCGGCGACCGCGAGTACAAGCCGCTCTCCGCCGACCTCGACGTGGTCGGGCACGAGATGACCCACGGCGTCGTGGAGAACACCGCCAACCTGGTCTACGCGGGCCAGTCCGGCGCCCTCAACGAGGCCGTCGCCGACTACTTCGGCAACGCCATCGACGTCACGCAGTCCGGCACGGCGATGGACCACCCGGACTCGGGCCTCATCGGCGAGGACCTGTGCCGCAAGGCCACGCCCCGCGCCTGCGCGCTGCGCGACCTCAACGACGGCGCCACCACGTCCAAGGACTTCCTCGGTGCCACGTTCGGCACCGACAACGGCGGCGTGCACCTCAACTCGACCGTCTTCTCCGGCGCGCTGTGGGACATGCGCCATGACCTGGGAGCCGAGCAGGCCGACCGGATCGTGTACAAGGCGCTGACCGAGTACATGACCCCGCTGGACGGCTTCACCGACGGCCGCAACGCGGTCCTCGCCGCCGCCAAGGACCTGGGCGTCACCGGGCAAGCGCTGAACGCCGCCAAGCGTTCCTTCAACGCCCACGGCATCGTCGCGGGCTGGGAGGAGGCGCTGGGCGTCGACTCCGACGAGCTGCTGGGCAAGCTGAACACCACCGGCACCGGTGTGCAGGCGGGCGGCGGCTGGTGGACGGTCTCCCAGTCCAACGACGACGGCACCGAGCCGTACTCCGTCTACGCCGGCCGTGCGGACGGCACGGGCGCCCCGAAGCTCATCAGCCCCAACGACGGCCGCTACCACGTCCACCCGGCCACGGACGGAAAGACCGTCGTCTGGGCGGCGTACGGTGCGACGAGCGTGGACGTCCTGTCCCGGCCGATCGCGGGCGGGCCCATCAAGAAGCTGTACGCGTCCACGACGTCGGACGTCTCCGGGCTGCGGGTCGAGAACGGGGTGACGGTCTTCGAGACGCTCGGCCTGTTCACCCGCCACGTCGTCCACCTGCGGCCGGGCGACGTCACGCCCACGTACGTGGACGGTGGCGACGACGACGTCCTGACCGGGCTCCCGTCCCTCGCCCACGGCAGGATCGCGTACGCCAAGCTGTACCCGGAGGACGGTGAGTACCGGCTCGGCGTGGAGCTCCTCGATCCGAGGACCGGCAAGAAGACCCTGACCGAGCGGCTGGACGAGCCGCAGACCCTGGGGCAGACCGGCCTCAACGGCCGCCACGTCTTCTGGCTCACCGACGAGAACATCGCCGACGGCGGCCGGATGGGCATCCGCCGCGCGAACCTCGACGGCACCGGCGCGTACGACATCAGTGCCGAGGGCAAGCCGGGCGCGCTGATCGCGGCCGACCTGACGGTCTCGGAGTCGGCGGTCACGGTCAACGCGTCCCTGCCGGACACGTCGTACCGCAACGAGACCCTGCCGAAGAACTGGCAGCTGACCACCGACGGCACCCGCAAGGACCGCGTCTCCTGCAACCGCGGCGAGCAGCTCTCCCCGGCGGCGCTCGAAGGCACCCGGGTGGTCTGGATCGACGGCACGACGGGCTGGACGAACCTCGTCACCCGTACCCGCCCGGCCGGCCGCTGCGGCTGAGGCCTCCCCTGCCGACCCCCCGGCGCCCGTCCGCGCCGGGGGGTTCGGGCGTAATCGCGGTGCGACACCGCCGGCCGTTCGGCAGACTCCCCGCCATGACCGAGACAACGCGGCGGATCACCCGGATCAACCCCGAGCGGCTGCACCCGACGCCCGGGTACCACCACATCACGGTGGTGGAAGCCGGCCGAACGGCACATCTGGCGGGGCAGTGCCCGCTGGACGAGGCCGGGACGCTGGTGGGGGAGGGCGATGTCGGCGCGCAGATCGACCAGGTCGCGGCCAACGCGCTGGAGGCGCTGAAGGCCGTGGGCGCCCGCCCGGAGGACGTCGTGCGGTCCGTCATCTACGTACGCAGCGCGGACCAGGCCGTCCTCGCGGGCGCGTGGGAGCGGCTCACCCGGTCGGTGCTCGGGGGCGCGTTCACCAGCGCCAGTACGTTGCTGGGGGTGGCCCAGCTCGGCTTCACCGGGCAGCTCGTCGAGGTGGACCTCACCGTCGCGCTGCCCGGATGAGGCCCACCGGCGGCTGTTGACGCCATGTCGCCACGCACGCAGAAGCGGCCCCCGGAAGAGGGGTTCGGTGCCGCCGTTGGTCTATGCCTGCGAAATACTGGTCGAGCTGCGGCAATGGCCGCCGCCGAAAACCACTTTCACAGCCGAAGAAAGCGCGCGAGGGGTGCTGACGTGCAGCAAAGCCGTACGGGGAATGACGCCGAAGTGGACGAGGAATTCCTTGCCCTGGAGCGTGAATTGGCTGTCTTCCTGCGCCGCGCCCGCGCCTCGTCCGGCGAAATGGCCCGCGAGGTCCACCCCGACCTCGAACCGGCCGCCTACGGCCTGCTCGTCCGCCTGGAGGAGGCCGGCACCCAGCGCGCCACCGAACTCGCCGCGTACTTCGGCGTCGGCAAGGCCACCATGAGCCGCCAGCTGCGCGCCCTGGAGGACCTCGGGCTCGTCGCCCGCGACCCCGACCCCGCCGACGGCCGCGCCTCCCTCGTACGCCTCACCGACGAGGGCCGCGGCCGCTTCCGCCGCGTACGCGACGCCCGCCGCGCCCGTTACGTACGCAAGCTCGCCGGCTGGGACCGGGCCGAGGTCGCCGAACTGGCCCGGCTGCTGCACCAGCTCAACACCCCGGCGGAGAGCTGACCACCTTTCGGGGAGTCGACACCCGGCCCATGGTGGCCGGAAGAGCGCCCGCCGCCCCGTCATCGACCGATGATCAGGAACGTTCTCGGCGCGGCCCTCGCGGGCGCCGTGCTCATCGCGCCCGGCACCGCCACCGCCGCCCACGCCCGCACCCCCGCCCATGAGACCGACTGGCAGCGCGTCGGCGACGGCATCACCTCCGGCATCAGCGGCCGGGGAGCCTGCGGTGGACCTGGAGGCGCGGTCACCGCGACGGACGTCTGCCGCCCCTGACGCGGTGAGGGAGGCGACGCCCGGGTCACTGGACCTCGACGTACACCACCGTCGCGTCGTCGTGCCGCTTCCAGCGGTACGCGTACGAGGGCGACGCCTCCAGCTCCCGCACCCGGGCGATCAGCCCGCGCGGGCCCTCCTTGGCCACCACCGCGAAGCAGTCCGCCCAGTCGCCCATCCCGAACACCTCCGTCCAGCGCGTCGCCCCGTCCGACATCGCGACCAGGGCCCGCACCTCGGACGCCGGGGCGCTGCCCGTGACCGCGCGGGCCGCCACCGACGGGTCGGCCGCCGCCGTGAAGAAACCGCCCTCCTTGTTCCGCACGGTCGCGTCCGTGATCGCGTGGGAGGCCAGCGAGCCGGGCGGCAGCCGGTCGAGCCGGTCGTCCACCACCGCACGGACCGCCCCCTCCGGCGACCGCAGCAGCAGCACCGAGTCGGCCAGCACGAGGTACTCGACGCGCTCCGCGCCCCAGCGCGCCAGGACCACCGTCGCCTGGGGCGTACGCGCGTGAGAAAGGTCACACGTGTCGCGGTGGGCGTCGGCCGTGCGCCGAATTGCCTCCGACAGGATCCCGGTCAACGTCAGGTCCGGGCGTGAACCGGACAGTTCGGTCAGCGCGCCCCCGAGTCTCGCGGTGAACCAGGGCACCGAATGCTCACAACCGTCGTCGTCGAGCGGGGGTGTGACCCCGTCCAGCAGTACGAGCGTGCCGCCCTGGCCGGACGCGGGAACCGCCACGGAAGCCCAGTCCTCATTGGGGCGTTCCGGCGCGCCCGGGACGGAGGAGATCTCGGTGTGCATGGGGCCCAGTCTGCATGACTTCTTCACAGGGCCCACGGACGGCGGGACTTGGCCTGTACCGGCAGGTCAGAAAGCGCGTAACGGCGGAATCCGGTCCTCCGGCAAGATGCGGGCGGGCATCCTGCCAAAGCCCGAGCGGATCTTTCAACCCGTCGCCCCGCGTGTCGCCGGGGCATGTGCCCGGGAGAGTTGTTCGCCAACTCAGGAGTGTTGTTCACTCGTTCGGGTGGCGGAGTGGCCGACGTGTGCCTCCCTCAACAAAAGCGCTGGAATGGTCGAGGCCGTACCAGGGGTCGGGGGGCTGTTCGCCTGCGTGAGCGGTCGTCACCTCTGCTTCATGGGCGGACGAGTTCAAGAATGTGAGCACCGGTGCAGAAGCGCAGTGAGACTCCCGGCGATCCCCAGACACCGGGCGGCCGCGGCGTACGCGTACGCAGCCGGCTCGTCGCCGGCGTCGCGCTGGTCGGGATCACCGTCATAGGAGCCGGAGCCCCGGCCGTCCTCACCGCCTCCGGCGACCTCACCGACTCCCAGCGGCTGGTGACCCTCGCCGAACTCAACCGGCAGGCGGTCACCCTCGCGCACTCCCTCGCGGACGAGCGTGACGAGGTCACCGCGTACATCGCCGCGGGACGGGGCACCAAGGAGGGCGAGCCCTCGGACGGGGGCGACCAGGGCGGCGCCAACGGCGACCAGCGCGGCGAGCCCTCGGACAAGGGCGCCGCCCCAGGCATCGACGCCGCCCACCGCGCCCGCGTCGACCGGCAGATCGACGAGATCCACGCCGAGGCGCCCGCCGACCTCCGCCGCGAGCTCGCGGGACTGCCCGCCGTCCGGCGCACCGCCCTCACCGGCAAGGGCACCGCCATGGAGGCCTACCGGGCGTACACCGACGTCATCGACAAGCTCCAGGCCCTCTCCGCCGAACTCGCCGACAAGACCCCCGCCCGCGCCGCCGACGCGGGCGCCGGTACCCGCGCCCTCGCCGAACTCGGCCGCGCCGTCGACCAGGCCTCCGCCACCCGCGGCCTGCTCCTCGGCGCGCTCGCCGTCCCCGGCAAGAAGAACACCGGCCTCGTCTACGACCCCGTCACCGGCCAGTACGTCGAGCCCGAGGACCCCGCCGGGGATGAGGCCGACCGTACGCGCGGCGCCCTCAGCGCCGCCGCGCAAGCGGCCCGCGTCCGCGAACAGGCCGCCCTCGCCGACTTCGACCAGGCCGCCCCGCCCGCCGCCCGCGACTCCCTCGCCGCCACGGTCACCGGCCCCGAGGTCAAGAGCGCCGAGGCGTACCTCGCGCGCCTCACCGACCGGCCCGAACTGTCCGACGGCGACCGCAGGACCGACCAGGAGAAGCTCCGGGCCACCCTCACCGCCCGTATCGAGCAGATGCGGGGCGTCGAGTCCTCCCTCGCCACCGGCGAAGTGCGGCGCATGGAGCAGCTGCGCGACGACGACGTCACCGCGCTCGAACTGCGCATCGCGCTCCTCGGCGGCTGCCTGCTCATCGCGATCGGCGTCTCGACCGCCGTCGCCCGCACCCTCACCCAGCCGCTCGCCGTGCTGCGTATCGGTGCCGCCCGGCTCGCTGCCGCGCCCGAGACGGAGGAGCCGGTCCGCTACACCGGCCGCAACGACGAGTTCGCCCAGGTCGTACGGTCCCTCAACACCCTGCACGGCAAGCTCCTCGACCTCGGTGCCCGCGCCGAGCGGCTCGACGCCGAGCGCACCGACGCCGTCGCCGCCCGCGAGGCCCTGACCGCCGAGCTGGCGGGCGTCCGCGCCGAAATCGGTGAACGGACCGCCGAGCTCACCACCGAGCTCGAAGCGCTGCGCGGCAGCGTCCACCACACCTTCGTCAACCTCTCCCTCCGTACGCTCGGGCTCGTCGAACGGCAGCTCGCCGTCATCGAGAAGCTGGAGGAGCGCGAGCAGGACCCGGAGCGGCTCGCCACGCTCTTCAAGCTCGACCACATGGCCACGGTCATGCGGCGGCACAGCGAGAACCTGCTCGTCCTCGCCGGACACGAGCACAACCACGCCCACCAGGGCCCGGTCCCGCTGGTCGACGTGCTGCGCGCCGCCGTCAGCGAGATCGAGCGGTACGAGCGGGTCACCATCCAGTCGCTGCCGCCGCACGCGTACGTGGCCGGGTTCGCCGCCGACGACCTCTCGCACCTGCTGGCCGAGCTGCTGGAGAACGCCACGTCCTTCTCGCCGCCGGACGCGAAAGTCCAGCTCTCCGGCTGGCTGCTGGAGAGCGGCGAGGTGATGCTCTCCGTCGAGGACGAGGGCATAGGGATGACGGAGGGCAGGCTCGCCGAGCTGAACGCCCGCCTGGCCGGCCCGGAGACGGAGTCCCAGTCCGACGCCGACCGGGACGGCGAGGGCCTCGGCATCCGGGTGACCGCGCTGCTCGCGGCGCGGCACGGGGTACGGGTCCAGCTGCGCGAGCACAAGCAGGGCGGCGTGACGGCCGTCGTCGTCCTCCCCTCCGCCCTGCTCCCCGAAGCCCCGCCGGCCGCCCTGCCCCCGTCGGTCACCGTCGCGGGCACGGCCCCCACGCTGAACCTCCCCGGCTCGGTCGCCGAGGCCAACTCCAACACCCTCCCCGGCTCCCGCACGCCCCGCGACCCCCTGGTCGCCGCCGCCGAAGCCACCCTCCGCGCCAAGGGCACCTCCACGGAGGGCGCCCCGGCCCCGGCCGCGCCCACGCAGGACGCCTCCGAGCACGGGGCCGCCGAGACCGGCACCCTTGCCGAGGACGTCCCCGCGCCGACCACCGCCGCCGAGCACGGGGCCGCCGAGACCGGGACCGAGACCGGCACCCCTGCCGGGCACACCCTCGCGGGCGACGTCCCGGCGCAGGACGCCCCTGCCGGGGCCGACCCCGCGCCGGGCGCCCCGGCGCGGGACGCCCACGCCGAGCACGCGCCCACGCCGGACGCCCACGCCGGTGACGCGCCCGCGCAGGCCACGCCCGAGCCGGACGCCCACGCCGGGCACCCCGCGCCCGAGACCACGCTTCAGGTCCGCGCCCCGCGAGAGCCGGAGCCGGGAGCCGAGCCCGACCCGGCGCCCGGTCCGGAGGACGAGCCCGACCCGGCGCACCGGCCGGGAGCCGAGCCCGCGTCCCGGCCCGCGCCCGGGGCGGAGACGGCGGCCGGGCAGGGGGGCGCGCCCGACCTCGACCGCGCCGCCGAGGCGCATGAACGGGCCGACGCGCAGGAGGCGCGGGACGGGGACGCGCCGCGTGCCCGCGAGCCCAAGTGGGAGCGGGTGACCGACAAGGGGCTGCCCAAGCGGACGCCCAAGGTGGTGGAACACTCCGCGCCGCCCGCCGGGCGCAAGGGCGGGGTCGACGCCGAGGCGCTGCGGCGCCGGCTCGGCGGGTTCCACCAGGGCGCCAAGGAGGGCCGCCGCGACGCCGAGGCCGAGATCGCGGAGAGCACCCAGCAGGTGGAAGCGGTACGTACCGAAGAGACGGGGGACACAGTCGAGGAGGCACGCAGTTGACTGCGACGACCGGCAGTACGACCGGCACCGCACCGTTCGGACTGAGCAGCGAGGCCAAGAACCTGCACTGGCTGCTCGGCAACCTCGTCGAGGAGGTGCCAGGAGTCCGCTCCGTAGCCGTCGTCTCGTCCGACGGGCTGATGCTGCTCTCCTCCGACCCGGCCGACCGGAAGGGCAAGGCCCCGGCGGCCGCGGCCCGGTCCGACGGTCCCCGCGGCTCCAGCGCCGACCTCGCCACCATCGTCTCGGGCATCGGCAGCCTCACCATCGGCGCCGCCAAGCTCATGGACGGCGGCAACGTCAAGCAGACGATGGTCGCCATGGAGGAGGGCAGCGTCTTCGTGACGTCGATCAGCGACGGCTCGCTGCTCGGCGTGCACGCCACGCCCGACTGCGACATGAGCGTCGTCGGGTACCACATGGCGCTCTTCGTGGGCCGCGCCGGACACGTACTCACGCCCGAACTCCGCAGCGAGCTGCGCAAGTCGATGGAGAGTGCCGAATGACCTCCGCATCCGCCGCCGGCCGGCTGCCGGTCCGGGGCGGCGGACGGCGGCCCGCCCGCGTCCGCCCCTACTCGCTCACCGGCGGCCGCACCCGCTTCGGGCACGTCCTGCTCGTCGAGACGTTCGTCGCCGCGCTCGAAGCGCCCGAGGAGCGCAAGGAGCTGACCAACGGCAGCCTCGCGTCCCGCGTCATGCCCGAGATGCGGGCCATCGTCGAGATCTGCCGCCGTATGCGTACGGTGGCGGAGATCTCCGCGCTGCTGAAGATGCCGCTGGGAGTCGTCCGGGTGCTGCTCAGCGACCTGGCGGACCAGGGAAGGATCCGCGTGTACGGGACCGGTCACGGCACCGGCCAGCCCGACCGCGCACTGCTCGAAAGGGTGCTGAGTGGCCTCCGCCGTCTCTGAGATACCGGTGGACGAACCCCAGGAAGAGGTCCGGTCCTGGCAGCTCGACCACACCCGCGCCCCCATCGCGACGAAGGTCGTGGTCGCGGGCGGCTTCGGCGTCGGCAAGACGACCTTCGTCGGGTCCGTCTCCGAGATCACGCCGCTGCAGACCGAAGCGCTGATGACGCAGGCGAGCGAGGAGACCGACGACCTCACCGCGACGCCCGACAAGCTCACCACCACCGTCGCCATGGACTTCGGGCGCATCACGCTCGACGACGACCTCGTCCTGTACCTCTTCGGTACGCCCGGACAGCAGCGGTTCTGGTTCATGTGGGACGACCTGGTGCGCGGCGCGATCGGCGCCATCGTCATGGCCGACACGCGGCGGCTGACCGACTGCTTCCCGGCGCTCGACTACTTCGAGAGCTGCGGCCTGCCGTACGTCGTGGCGGTCAACCACTTCGAGGGCACCGAGCTGTTCGAGCCCGAGGACGTCCGCGAGGCGCTCACGGTGCCCAAGGACGTACCGATCGTGATCATGGACGCCCGGAAGCGGATCACGGTGGTCGAGTCGCTGCTGGCGCTGGTCGCCCGCGCCCTCGAAACCACCCCTGAGTAAGGAAAAGAGACCTTCGATGCGGAAGATACTCATCGTCGGAGCCGGGCAGTCCGGACTCCAGCTCGCCCTCGGCCTCCAGTCGCAGGGGTACGAGGTCACCCTGATGTCCAACCGCACGGCGGACGAGATCCGGTCCGGCCGGGTCATGTCCACGCAGTGCATGTTCCACACGGCGCTCCAGCACGAGCGGGACCTCGGCATCAACTTCTGGGAGTCCCAGGCCCCGAAGATCGAGGGCCTCGGCGTCTCCGTCGCCGGGCCGGAGTCGCAGAGGTTGATCGACTGGCTGGGCACGCTGGACGGGTACGCCCAGTCCGTCGACCAGCGGGTGAAGATGGCCGGCTGGATGGAGACCTTCGCGCAGCGCGGCGGCCAGCTCGTCATCCACGGCGCGGCGGTCTCCGACCTGGACTACTTCTCCCGTACGTACGACCTGGTGCTCGTCTCGGCGGGCAAGGGCGAGCTGGTGTCGATGTTCGGCAGGGACGCGTCCCGCTCCCCGTACAGCGAGCCGCAGCGCGCGCTGGCCGTCGCGTACGTGCACGGGCTCGGCCCGCGCCCCGAGCACCCGGACGTCGAGGCGGTCCGCTGCAACCTGGTGCCGGGCGTCGGCGAGATGTTCATCATGCCGACCCTCACCACCACCGGCCGCGCCGACATCCTCTTCTGGGAAGGCATCCCGGGCGGCCCGCTCGACGTCTTCCAGGGCGTCAAGGACCCCTCCGAGCACCTGGCGCTGACGCTGGAGCTGATGGAGAAGTTCCTGCCCTGGGAGTACGCGCGGGCCACCAAGGTGGAGCTGACCGACGCCAACGGCACCCTGTCCGGCCGGTACGCCCCGACCGTACGCAACCCCATCGGCCGCCTCCCCGGCGGTGGCCTGGTCCTCGGCGTCGCGGACGTCGTCGTCGCCAACGACCCGATCACAGGCCAGGGCTCCAACTCGGCGTCCAAGTGCGCGGCGTCGTACCTCGCGTCGATCACCGAGCACGGCGACAAGCCGTTCGACGAGGCCTGGATGCGGCAGACCTTCGACCGCTACTGGGACACCGCCCAGCACGTCACCAAGTGGACCAACGCCATGCTCGGCGTCCCCCCGGAGCACGTCCTGAACCTCATCGGCGCCGCCGGCCAGCTCCCCCCGGTCGCCAACCGATTCGCGAACGGCTTCAACGACCCGGCCGACTTCGAGAGCTTCTTCTACGACCCGGACAAGACGGCCGCGTACCTCGCCTCGGTCACCGACGCGTCCCCCGTCCCGGCCGGTGAATAGAATCGGCTCTCATGTCGAACGCTGATGAACTCCTCACTGACATCGCCACCAAGGTCGAGTCCGAGCAGAGCACCCAGATGTCGCTGACCGTGGTCATCGGCGGCGCTGTCATCACCGGGCGGTTGGCCCCCGAAGCCGTGTGGCGGCAGCGGGTGTCGGAGGTCCTGCGGGATTCGGACCGCCTCGGCCCCTTCTCCGGTGTCTTCGCCGCCGACCGGCCGGGCCCCGACAAGCCGCCCACGCATCTGCACTTCCACGTCGCCCGGATCCTGCAGGGCAACATCGGGATCCCCGAGACGGGCGGGATGTACCGGGTGGCCATCGAGGACGTCAGCGGCTGGACCGTCGGCGACTTCAGCTACTCCGACCACTGAGCCGCCCCTTCCCGGGCCCGGCTAGCCCTCGTCGTACCCCTCGTCGGAGCCGCCCGCCGCGCCCGTGGGCAGCTCCGGCGGGGTGTAGGAGCGGAGGGAGCGGGCCGCGGGGTCGGGGCGGACGGCGCCGAGGAGGGGGTTGGCGGCGATGGGGGAGACCTTGACCTGGGCGCCGGGGCGGGGGGCGTGGATGACCAGGCCGTCGCCGAGGTAGATCGCCACGTGGGTGGCCTTGGGGAAGTAGACCACCAGGTCACCGGGGCGGAGGGCGCGTAGCGGCACCTTGGGCAGGGTGCGCCACTGTTCCTGGCTGGTGCGGGGGATGGGGCGGCCCGCCGTGGCCCAGGCCCGGGAGGTGAGGCCCGAGCAGTCGAAGGACCGCGGGCCTTCGGCGCCCCACACATACGGCTTGCCGATCTGTTCGGCGGCGTACGCGAGGGCCTGGCCGCCCGGTTCGGAGGGGGTGCGGGTGCCGTCGGGCTCCAGCTCGCCGGTGGCGAGGAGTTCGCGCTGGGCGTCCGCCGTCTCGGTCTCCTCCAGGGAGGTCAGTTGCTCGACCTCCTCGTCGGAGAGTGTGGCGAGGGTTTCCTCGACCTCCTTCAGGCGTGCCGTGACCTCGTCGCGCGCCTTCTTCTGTTTCTCGGCCAGCGTCTGTTCGCGGTCCAGCGCCTTGCGCGACGCCGTCGCCAGCCGGTCCGCCCGCTTCTCCCCCTTCTCCAGCCGGGCGACGATCGCCGCCCGCTCACGGGCCGCGCGCCGCAGCAGGTGGTGCTGGTCCAGGGCGTGGTCGGGGTCGCGGGCGAGCAGCAGGCGCAGGGAGGAGGAGAAGTCGGTACGGCCCTGGTACTGGGCGCGGGCCAGCCGGCCGGCCTCCGCCCGGGCGCGGGCGAGGGAATCGCGGGTCCGGGTCAGGTCGCCGGTGAGCTTCTTCGTCTCGGCGGTGAGCGCCTTCAGCTCTTCCTCGGTGGCGTTGTACGTCTCGGTCGCCTCCTCCGCCTGCTGGTACAGCGTGCGGAGCTGGGTGAGCATCTCCGGCACGGTGGATTCCGGCGGTTCGGGCGCGGCGGCGGCGGGGGCGGCCGGCAGCGCGGCCAGCAGTGCGGCCACGCACACCGACCGCTGCAGCTTTCCTGACATGTCATCACCTCCGCCCCCATCATGGGGCGGTGGATGATACGACTAACGCATAAAATGCGTGTGTGGTCGGATCGGCCCAATACGGTCACCCGTCCCGGTCACTCCACCGGCACCGCGTAGAACATCCGGCCCCGGCGGACCACCACCCCCGCGGCGCCCGCCGCCAGCACGCGGTACGCCGCCGACGTGTCCTTGCCGCCCGGCTCCTGGACCCCGGCGTCCTGGAACTTCCACAGCCGCCGCCCGTCGCCCGCCCCGAACGCGGTGACCTGCGCGCCGTCCGCCACGAGCAGGGTGCGGCCGCTCGTGCTGACGGTCACGCCCGGCACGTCGCCGCCCGCCGCCGCCTCCGTACCGCGCCGCCAGCGCGCCGTGCCGGTCGCCGGATCCACCGCGTACACCGTCCGGGAACGGTCCGCGACGTACAGCGTGCCGCCCCGCACCTCGGCCCGCCCGAAGACGCCGCCGCCCGGCAGCTGCCACAGCGGCCTGCGGGTACGGGTGTCGAAGGCGTGCAGCCCGTCCCCGACCGCCGCGTACAGCCGCCCCGACTCGTCCCCCGACACCGTGCTGCCCGGCCGCGCCGCGCCGAACGGCCGGAACCACTGGCGCGTGCCGGTCGCCCGGTCGTGGGAGTAGAAGACCGCGAGCCCCTTGGCGGCCTTGACCTGCGCCGCCGTCAGCGACCGCGGATCCTGGCGCACGACGAGGGCGTCCGGCCGCAGCGCCAGCACCTCGTAGGCGGGGGCGTACGGGGCGCGGCCGTTGGGCACCTGGATCCGCCACAGCTCCTTGGACCGGGCGACGTCGTACGCGAAGAGGTACGTACGGGCCGCGAGGGTGCCGGTGAACCAGACGACGTCGCCCGAGTGCCCGGCGACCGCCGCCAGGCGGACCCCGTCCGGGTACGTCACCCGGCCCTCGACCGTGCCGTCCTCCGGCGCCAGCAGCCGGAACCCGTCGGCGCCGACGACGACCAGCCGGTCGTTCCCGACGGTCAGGGCGCGGTGTACGGAGGCGGCGTCGGCGCGCTGCCAGAGGCGCCGGCCGGTGGCGAGGTCCACGGCCGTGGTGTGGGCGTCGGAGGTGAGGACCAGGGTCCGGCCCCGCCAGACGGCGGCGTTCAGCGTGCCGCGCGCGGTGGCGGGGTGCTCGTACGCCCAGCGCGGCTGGGGCGGTACCCCCGCGACCGCAGGGCGGGGCCGGGCGGCGGGCCTGGCGTCGGTACGCGGCCCCTCGCCGCCGTCACCGGACGTGAACGCCAGCACGCCCCCGCCCCCGAGAACGGCACCGGCCGCCCCGGCGGCCAGCCCGGTCAGCAGGCCGCGCCGGGACAGCCTGGGGCCGGCTGCCGCCGGCGCGGCCGCCGGAACCGGCACCGGCAGCGCGGGCACCGGGGCCTGCGCCTGCACCGGCGGGGCGGGCGGGAGGAGGACGGGCTCGGCGGCCCGCGGCGCGCGTGCCGCCACGAGTTCGGTGGTGGCAGGCTCCTGCCGCGCACGGACCCGCCCGACACGCATGGTCCGCCCGTCGGCGTCGGCCCCGGTGGTGTCCTGCCCGCCGCCGTCCCGCCGGTCCGGCTCGTGCGCGTCGACGGCGTGCCGCTGGTCCGGCTCGTGCCCGTCCGCGCCGTGCGCGTCCGGGTCCTCGCGGCCGGGGCCGCCCGAGTCGGCGTCCGGCGGTGCCGTGTCGCGCCCGACGGCCACCCCCTCTTCCGCGTCCTTCAGCGCCGCCACCCGTGCCGCCTGGTCGTCGAGCGCCTCGACCAGGCGGTCGGGCAGCCAGCCGTCCCGGGCCAGGGCCGACGCGCCTTCGAGGGCCAGGGCCGCGGCGGCCTCTCCGGCGCCGGGGCGGTCCTCCGGGGACTTGGCGAGGCACCGGGCGATCAGCGGGCGCAGGGTTTCCGGGACCGCGCCGAGCTCCGGTTCGGCGTCCGCGATGGCCGCCGCGTCCGCGAGCGGAGGGGTGCCGGTGGCGGCGTACGCCAGCAGCAGGCCGAGCACGAAGACGTCCGACGGCGGGCCGGGCTCGTGGCCGGCGACCTGCTCGGGGGTGAGGTAGCCGAGCCGTACCGACAGCCGGCCGCCCGCACCGGCCCGGGCCGACTCCGCCGCGCCCAGCGCGCCGAACGCGGTCAGCCGGGGCCCGTCGGCCGCCAGCAGCACCGTCCCGGGGGCCAGCCCGTGCAGCACGGCGCCGGTCGCGTGGACCCGCGACAGCGTCTCGGCGAGCCCCGCGCCCAGCACCCGTACCGCCCGTTCCGGCAACGGCCCGGCACCGGCGACCGCTTCGCCGAGGGTGAGCGCGGGTACGTAGGGTGACGCCGTCCACAGCTCGGGTCCCTCGACGGCCGCCTCCAGCAGCCGCGGCACCCAGCCGCCGGCCAGCCGCTCGGCCGTCCGCGCCTCGGCCGCGAACCGGCGCCGGAACGCGGGCAGTTCCGCGAGCGCGGCCGACGCCACGGTGACCACGGCCGTCGTACCCTCACCGTCCCGCGCGAGATACCGCACCGCGCTCGCCGACTCCCCGAAGCGGGCGAGCACGGTGTACGGGCCGCGGCGGCGGGGATCACCGTCCCGCAGCGGCTCGATCGGCTGGAACGGCGACGACGATTCCATGCGGAAGCTCCCCCTTTGGCGGCACGGCGGCCCGAATGCCCGTGATCCTACGACTTCCGGGACCAGGGCCAGTTCAGCCGGCGCCGCTCGCGCCCCTCGGGGGCGTACTCGTACTTCCAGCCCCGCTGGAGCCCGAGACGCCTGGTGTAGCCGGAGGGGACGCGGCGGTAGACGTGGACGGCGGGCGGGCCGCCGTCACCGGCCGGGACGGGGACCGTGTACCACTTGGGCGGATGGCCGGTCAGGCCGGTCAGGACCGGCAGGACCCGGCCGTCCAGCGGGCCGCCGTAGAAGGGGGTGTTCTCGCTTCGCACCCCGCCAGTGTCACAGGAGGTGCGCGGCCTCGCTCACCACGGGGATCACCCGGCGCGCCAGCGTGCCCACCGGCCCCTCGGCCGTCTCCTGCGACAGCAGCACCGCCACCGCCCCGGCCGTCTGCTCGTCGGTCGCGGCGGTCGCCGTCAGCAGTGCGATCAGGTGGTCGACCAGCCAGGCGCGCAACTCGCCGGCGGGCGGCCGCTTGTCCTCGTCCAGCCAGATGAGTGACGCCGCCTCGACCGCCGCGATCCACGTACGCACCATCATCCGCAGCCTCGGCCCCGGGTCCGGCACACCCAGGTGGAGCAGAATCTGCTCGGCGGCCGCGCGCCGCACCTCGTCGACGATCGCGGTCGTACGGGACGTCTCGGCGACGCTGCCGCCCTGGAGCAGGGCGCTGAACCCGGCGTCGTGCTGGTCGACGAAGGCGAGGTACCGGTCGAGGACGCGGGCGAGCCGCTCGGTGGGCGGGCCGACGGCAGGTTCGGCGAAGCACAGCTCCAGCTCGTCGGCCGCCGACCGCAGCGCCGCCTCGTACAACTCCTGCTTGCCGCCCGCGAAGTAGCGGTACACGAGTGGGCGCGAGACACCGGCCGCCTCGGCGACGTCGTCGAGCGAGACGTCCTCCGGCGCCCGGTGCGCGAAGAGCGAGAGGGCGACGCCGAGGAGCTGTGTACGGCGCTCCCCGACGCTGAGCCGTCGGTACGCGGGCGTGGGCGCGGCGGCACTGGTCATGCCCGCAGCGTAACTCCGCCCCATCCTCCGTAGGGCCGGGCTTCAGGCGAGGAGGCCGGAACTCTTCCAGAGCCTGCGGCCCACGCCCCGCAGCACCCCGATGTCGTCGAGGAAGTCCGTCAGCCGCCTGGCGCCCGACTGCATGACCTCGCGGCGGTGGCCGCTGGCCCTGACCTGGGCGACCGCCTCGCGCCGGTCGAGGCCGACGTTCTCGTACACCTGGGGGTTGACGAAGCAGACGGAGAAGACGCGCGCCGCCTCGCCGCAGCTGAGCCGGGTGAACTCCTGCTCCCAGCGCGGGGCGGTCACCATCTGGCGGCGCAACTCCTCGCGCGCGTACCGGACGTGGCGGGCCTCCTCCACCACATGGATGCGGGTCACGCCGCGCACCAGGGTCTGGACGCGCTCGTCGGGGAAGGTGAGGCGCTGCATCCAGTCGAGGATCTCCTCACCGAGCAGCGTGGCGGCGAACGAACCGGGGGTCGTCGACACGGTCTTCAGGACGCGTGCCATGTTGTGGTAGACGCGCGGCACCTGGTACGCCGGGGCCTCGCCCTTCTGGATCATCTTCGCGAACATCATCGAGTGGCGGCACTCGTCCGCGATCTCCGTGAGCGCGTACCGCACATGGTTGCTGGTGACCGACTTGTCGTAGATGTGCCGGACCAGCAACTGCATCAGGATGATCTCGAACCAGATGCCGAGCGAGGCGAGCGACGCGGCCTCGTGCCGGGCCAGGTCCATCCGCTGCTCCTCGGACATCTTCCGCCACAGCGGGGTGTCGTAGAGGGAGACCAGCTCCGGCGGCCAGAACCACTTGCCGTCCTCGATGGGGGCGTCCCAGTCGAGTTCCTTGTCGGGGTCGAAGGAGTGCTTGGCCGAGGACTCGAGCAGGCGCTCGGCGACCTGTTCGCGGTCCCGGAGCGGGCCGAGCGCGTCGCGGAGCAGACGTATGTCGCGTTCGGTCACGGTCGTCATGAGCGGGGCACCTCGCGCAGTTGGTGTTACCGGGGGTCACTCCTTATGAGACTGCCTGTCAGTAAGGCCGTCAATCCCCTGTGCCCGACTTGTTGACCCGGCGTCTACCAACGTGTGAGCCTGCCAAGTACCCGTCAGCGCACAGGCGAAGGAGCCGTCCGTGTCGACGCACGACCTCTACAGCAAGGACCCGGGAGACCCGACCTGGCAGGTGCCCGCCACCGGCGCGGCCCGTTTCAGCTGGGAGTACGACGACGGCCGCGACCGGCTGCTGGCCCTCTACCAGAAGGGCAAGGACAAGCAGTGGGACGGCGCCAGGCGCATCGACTGGGACCTGGAGGTCGACCCGTACGACCCCCTCGGCACCCCGGACGAGGCGCTGACGCTGTACGGGACGCGCCACTGGGCGAAGATGACCGAGAAGGACAAGGGCGAGCTGCGCAAGCACTACGCCTCCTGGCAGTTCAGCCAGTTCCTGCACGGCGAGCAGGGCGCGATGATCTGCGCGGCCCGGATCGTGGAGTCCGTGCCCGACCTGGACGCCAAGTTCTACTCCGCCACCCAGACCATGGACGAGGCCCGGCACGCCGAGATCTACGGCCGCTTCCTGCACGAGAAGGTGGGGATGCTCTACCCCATCAACGACAACCTCCAGGGCCTGCTGGGCGACACCCTCCGCGACTCCCGCTGGGACATGCCCTACCTCGGCATGCAGGTCCTCATCGAAGGCCTCGCCCTCGCCGCGTTCGGGATGATCCGGGACACGACGGACAAGCCGCTGCCGAAGCAGATCCTGGCGTACGTCATGCAGGACGAGGCCCGGCACGTCGCCTTCGGGCGGATGGCGCTGCGCGACTACTACCAGCAGCTCACCGACGCCGAACTGCGCGAACGCGAGGAGTTCGTCATCGAGGGCTGCTACCTCATGCGCGACCGGCTGCGCGGTGTGGAGGTGCTGGAGAACTTCGGTGTCTCCACGAAGGAGGCGGAGGAGTACTCCGAGCAGTCCGAATTCCTCCACCTCTTCCGCAAACTCCTCTTCAGCCGCATCGTCCCCTGCGTCAAGGACATCGGCCTGTGGGGCGAGCGGCTCCAGAAGGCCTACGTCGACATGGGGGTCTTCGAGCTGGGCGACTCCAACCTGGACCTGCTGATGACCCAGGACGAGGAGATCGCCGAGCAGCTCGACCGCGAACGGTTCGCGGCCGAGGAGGCCGAGCGGGTCGCGGAGGTGACCGAGGCGATCGCGGAGGGTGGCTCGTGATCAGGGCCTTCGTGCCCGTGACGTAGCCTGCGGGCATGACCATGCCGCCTCCGCCCCAGCAGCCGCCCGGCCCGTACCCGGGCCCGTACCAGCAGCAGCCGCAGCCCGGCCCGTACCCCGGCGGGCAGCCCGGCCCGTACGGTGCCCAGCCCGGCCCCTACGGTGCGCAGCCCGGCTTCCCGCAGCAGTACCCCGGGCAGCCGGGGCCGTACGGCGGCCCGATACCCCCGCAGCCGCCGCGCAAGAAGCGCACCGGGCTGGTCGTCGGCATCGTCGCCGGATCCCTCGTCCTGCTCGGCTGCCTCGGCTACGGCGTCAAGATGGTCATCGACGGCGCCGGGGACGACACGCCCTTCCCTGAGGCCACGCACAAGCTCACCGTCCCCAAGACGCTCCTGGACAGCGAGTACACGCTCGCCCAGGACATGTCCGGCACCGAGGGCAAGAAGGTGCTGGAGGACACCTACGACCCCAACGTCCGCACGGGCGGAGCGGCCGTGGCCCAGTACACCGCCCAGAAGGACGGCGGGCTCAAGGCACTCGTCGTCTCCGGGTACTACGGCCAGATCAAGAACCCCGACGTCCAGCGGCGCAGCCTGCTGAGCGGCGCCGGCACCGCGCAGAACGCGAAGATCGAGACACCCGCCAAGGACGTCACCCCGGCCGGCTCCGACGTCAAGGTCGAGTGCGAGGTGCTCACCAACACCGAGGCGGGCAACAAGGTCACCTTCCCCATGTGCGCCTGGGCCGACGGCAACACCGCCGCCGGTGTCGCCGTCGTCGACGCGGCGAACGTCGGCCAGAAGCCCGAGGACATCGACCTGGCCGCGGCCGCCGAGCTGACCTTGAAGGTCCGTTCGGAGATACGCCTGCCGCTCTAGCCGAGGTCCCCCGGCGGGAAGGTCCTCCGCAGCGTGAACGCGTGCGGTGTCGGGCCCTGTTCGCGCAGGTGGAGGAGGCGCTTCTCGGCCTCCTCCACCGTCGGGCGGTGCCCCGCCTCCACCCACCACAGCGCGGTCATCGCCTCCTTGACCCGCTCGAACCACTCGTGCCGGCGGCTCAGCAGCTCCCGGTGCCGGCCCCGGTACATGAACGCCGTCAGGGCGTCGATGTCCCGCCACACCGACAAGTTGATGATCAGCCACTCGTCGCCGAACACCGGTACGTCGGTGGCGTCGCCGCCCTCGCTCTGCAGCCGCCAGACGAAACCGTCGGTGGCGTCGGCCGTGGCGTTCACCGGGTCGAGCGCGTCGACGAAGTCCTTCAACTCCGGCGAGTCCAGGGGGAATCTGAGCCGGGCGATGTTCACCTGTGCGAGCTGGAAGTCCATGGGCGCACCATAATCACGGCCCTGACGGCCGCCCGCCCGCATTTCACGGACCGAGACGACCGGCGCCGCGCCGCTCCTCCGCCCGCCGCTCCTCCTCCCGCAGCGCCACCTCCATCACCGAGCGGGCGATCGGCGCCGCGCTGCCCCCACCGCTGATGTCCTCCCGGTTCGCCGACGCGTCCTCCACGACCACCGCCACCGCGACCGCCGGCCGTCCGGTGTCCTCCCGCTGCGCCCAGCCGATGAACCACGCGTACGGAGTGCCGATGTTGCCCACGCCGTGCTGCGCCGTGCCGGTCTTGCCGCCGACCTTCGCGCCCGGGATCGCCGCGTTGCTGCCCGAACCGCCGTCCACGACGTCCACCATCAGCTGCTGCAGCCGCAGCGCCGTCGGCGGCAGCATCGCCTGCCGGTAGGTACGGCGGACGGCTTGCGTCACGGTGGCGCCGTCCGCCGTCGTCGTCCGGTCCACCAGGTGCGGCTGGGCGATCTCCCCACCGTTGGCGACCGCCGCGGCGACCATCGCCATCTGGAGCGGGGTGGCCGTCGTGTCGTACTGGCCGATGGCGGAGAGCGCGAGCCGGTCCAACGTCATCTCGGTGTCGAAGTTGGACCTGGCCACCGCCGACGGGACGCGCAGCGAGGCGTCGTTGAACCCGAACCGCCCCACCGCGTCGAGCATCCCGGCCGCCCCCACCTTCACCCCGAGGTGGGCCATCACCGTGTTGCACGACCAGCGGATCGCGTACGCCAGGGAGGCGTTGCCGCAGCCCTTCGCCTCGTTGGGCAGCGCGGTGCGCGTGCCGGGCAGCAGGTACGGGTCCGGGGTGCCGGTCGGGGCGTCGACGTCCGTGACGATCCCGGCGTCCATCGCGGCCGCCGCCGTCACGATCTTGAACGTGGAGCCCGGCGGATAGGTCTGCCGCAGCGCCCGGTTGAGCATCGGCTGGTCCACCGCCGCGTTGAGCCTGTGCCACGCCGCGGCCACCTCGCGGCCGGTGCCGGACAGCAGCCCGGGGTCGTACGAGGGGCTGCTCACCAGCGCCACGATGCGCCCGCTGTACGGCTCGATGGCGGCGACGGCGCCGCGCCTGCCGCTGAGCCCCTCGTAGGCGGCGCGCTGGAGCGGCTCGCGGATGGTGGTGACGACGTCGCCGCCCGCCGGCCGCGTACGGCTGAGGTCGTGCCAGAACGGGAAGGGCGCCAGCATCGGGCTCGTCCCCGACAGGACCGGATCCTCGGCGTGCTCCAGGAGGGTGTTTCCGTACGTCTGCGAGGCGTGCCCGGTGACCGGTGCGTACAGCGGTCCTTCGGTGTACGTGCGCTCGTGGCGCAGCTGCTCGCCGGTGTCCCTGGAGCCGGTGACGGGCGTGCCGTCGACGACGATGTCGCCGCGCGGCTCGGCGTAACGGGCCATCACCAGCCGCCGGTTGGCCGGATTCTTGTCCAGCGCCGGCGCCTCGAAGACCTGGACGCGGGCGGCGTTGACGAGCAGCGCGGCCAGCAGGAGCAGGCACAGTACGGCGGCGTGCCGGATGCAGGGGATCACCGGACCTCCGTCACAACGGGCAGGATGGCGCCGGGCTCGACGCCCTCGGGCTCGGGAGCGCGGGCGGAGTCGCTGACGCGGATCAGCAGAGCGACGATGATCCAGTTGGTGACGACCGACGAACCACCCTGCGCCAGAAAGGGCATGGCCATGCCGGTGAGCGGGATCAGGCCCATCACCCCGCCCGCGATGACGAACACCTGGAGAGCGGGGATGGAGGCCAGACCGGTGGCCAGGAGCCGGCCGAACGGATCCCGCAGCGCCAGTCCGGCCCGGAACCCGCGCGCCACCAGCAAGGCGTACAGCAGGAAGACGGCCGTCAACCCGGCGAGTCCCAGCTCCTCGCCGGCGGTGGCCAGGATGAAGTCGGACTTGGCGGCGAACCCGATCAGCACGGAGTCCCCCAGCCCCAGCCCCGTGCCCAGCATCCCGCCCGCGGCGAAGGCGAACAGCGACTGCGCGAGCTGCCCCGGCCCCTGGCCCGCCTCGATGGACGCGAAGGGGTGCAGCCAGTCCTCCACCCGGCTGTTGACGTGCGGTTCGAGGCTGCCGACCACGAACGCCCCGGCCGCCGCCAGCAGCAGCCCGACGGCGACCCAGCCGGTGCGGCCGGTGGCCACGTACAGCAGGATCACGAACAGCCCGAAGAACAGCAGCGAGGTACCGAGGTCCCGCTCCAGCACCAGCACGCCCACGCTGACCAGCCAGATCGCCACGACCGGCCCGAGCACCCGCCCGGTGGGCAGCTGCACGCCCCACACGCGGCGGCCGGTGTGGGTGAGGGCGTTGCGGTTCGCGGCGAGGTACGCGGCGAAGAAGACGGCGAGCAGGATCTTGGCGAACTCACCGGGCTGGAAGGAGAACCCGCCGATCCGGATCCAGATCTTCGCGCCGTTGACGGCGGGGAAGAAGATCGGCACCAGCAGCAACAGCAGCGCGGCGGCGACCGACACGTACGCGTAACCCTGCAGGGTCCGGTGGTCGCGGAGCAGGACGACCACCGCGATGAACAGCCCGACGCCGAGCGTGGACCACACCAGTTGGGTGGGCGCGGCGTGGTCGGCGGGGGTCTCCAGGTCGAGACGGTAGATCAGGACCAGCCCGAGCCCGTTGAGCAGGACCGCGATGGGCAACAGCAGCGGGTCGGCGTACGGGGCGCGGAACCGGACCGCGAGGTGCGCGAGCAGGGCGAGCAGCCCGAGCCCGGCCCCGTACGAGGCCGCGTCGGGCGGCACGGCACCGCTTCTGGCGAGACCGACGCCGACGTACCCGTACACGGCGATGAGGACGGCCCCGACGAGGAGGGACAGCTCCACGCCCCTGCGCTTGTGCGTCCTCGGTGCGGTCATGTCAGGCAACGTAGCAAGCGGGGCGGCATATGTCCGTTATGCCGGGTGTGCGGCGCACCGCCGGGACGGTGCCGTGCCCCTCCCACCGGCCCGCAGTCGCCCTCCACCCGCGGCGGTGCCGTGCCCCCTCCCACCGGCCCGCAGTCGGCCACCGGCCGGGGTGGGGCCGTGCAGGGTCGTCCCCGCAGAGGTTGGCGGCGACACGTGGGCTCCCAACCGGAGAACCCAAGGCCGCCGGCCTCGTGGGGGTGCCCCCTCTGGGGGAGAGACGAGCCCGGAGGGGCCACGCCCCCCATGCACCGGGGGTAGCCGCCGCTCGGGCACCGCCCCGGGGGGAACCGAGAAAAGGCGCCGCCCCGTTCCGTTGTGCCCACCCTCCCTCAAGCTCTCGGCTTCGCTCGAGCAGGGGGGACCCCCATCGCCCCTGCGGAACGATTGCCCACAACGGGGGCCGGGAGGGGTACCGCCCTGCGGGACGACTGCCCACAACGGGGAGGGGAGGCACCGCCCCAGGGGCGACCGCCCAGAACGGGGGCACCGCCCCAGGGGCGACCGCCCACAACGGGGGCGTCAGGGGGGTGTCGGGCCGGCCGGGGGGACCGTGTCGGCGGGGGCGTCCTGGTACTCCGGGAGCGTCAGGTGGGCCTCGGCGCCGCCGGAGGGGGCGTTCGTGAAGTGCAGCTCCGCACCGATGACCGACGCCTGCCCCGCCGCGATGGTCAGCCCCAGCCCGTGGCCCTTGCTGCCGCTCTCCGTACGGAACCGCTGCGGCCCGTGTTCCAGGAGGTACTCCGGGTACCCCGGACCGTGGTCGCGGACCGTCACCACCGGGCCGTCCACCGTCAGGGCGACCGGCGGGCGGCCGTGCTTGTGGGCGTTGGCCACCAGGTTCCCCAGCACCCGTTCCAGGCGCCGCTTGTCCGTCTCCACGCGCGCGTCCCGGACGATCCGTACCTCCGTGTCGGTGCCCGAGGCCCGCACCACGCGCTCGGCCAGCGGGCCCAGCTCGTGCACGTCGAGGTCGACCTTCTCGGTGCGCGCGTCCAGCCGGGAGATCTCCAGCAGGTCCTCCGTCAGCGCCCGCATCGCCTTCACCCGGTCCCGCACCATCTCCGCGGGCCGCCCCGGCGGCAGCAGTTCGGCCGCCGCCGACAGCCCGGTCAGCGGTGTACGCAACTCGTGCGCCACGTCCGCCGTGAAGCGCTGCTCGCTCTCCAGCTTGCCCTGGAGGCTGGACGCCATCGTGTCCAGTGCCCCGGACACCGTGGCGACCTCGTCCTCCGGGTGCGAAGGGTCTTTCGTACGGGGGTCGTTGACGCGCGCGTCCAGGTCGCCCGCGCTGATCCGCCGTGCCACCTGCGCCGTCAGGTGCAGCCGCCGCGTCACCCGGGTCACCGCGAACGAGCCGACCAGCAGCGTCGCCCCGATGGCCAGCACCGACGAGCCGAGGATCGCCTTGTCCAGCCCGCTGATGGTGCTCGCGCTCAGCGAGTAGTCCACGCGCACCGCCAGCGCCCGGCCGTCGGCGGGCCCGGCCGCCCACATGGTGGGCCGGCCCGCGAGGTCGTCGGCCACCAGCGTGCCGCGCTCGCCCCGGACGGCCAGGCCCCGCAGCGAGGACGGCAGGCCGTCCGGGTCGACGCCCGCGTACGACGGCAACGGCTCGCCCGCCTCGTACGCGCGCGTGACCTCCTCCAGCCGGTCCAGCGCCTTCTCCCGGGCGGTGTCCACCGTCTGACGGGTCACCGACACATGCACCAGGGCGCCCAGCAGGGCGGCCAGGGCGCAGCACATCACCGTGATGAAGACGCCGGCCTTCCAGGTCAGCGTCGCCATCCAGGCAGGCAGGCGCAGGCGTCGCGGGCGTCGCATCACGCACCACCCCGCCCCGGAGACGGAGTCGGCGGCACCGGCTTCACCCGGATGATCTCGTCCCGCGTCGGCAGCATCGTCCGCTGCTGGGCGTCCCACGACCACGCCGTGCGGTACTCGTATCCCGGGATGCCCGCCGAGACCACCCGTACGACCAGGTCCTTGCCCGCGAGCTGTACGCCCACGACCTGGTCGACGGTCGACATGATCCGGGTCAGGCCGCCCTTCTCGGGCATGTACACACGAAGGCCCGTCTGCTGGTCGGGCATGCGGATGCCGACGACCAGCTCGTCCTTGCCGTCGCCGGTGAGGTCCCGGTAGTACGGCGTCATCACCGGGCACCGCCTCGGCTCGCGCTTGCACTCCCGGATCTGCCCGGCCGTCTCCTGGTACATCCCGTCCGGCCCGCTGTACTCGTCGGGGTGCGCCGCCACCTCGGCCTGTACGACGTCCACCGGGTCGACCCGGTGGACGTCACCGCCCGGTACGCGCACGCCGGGCACCTGCGCGGTGTCGCTCTCGCCGTAGTCGTACGGAGGCGCCGTGACGGGTGGCAGGTCCGGCCACAGCCGGACCGGGCCGATCGCCGTCGGCGTGGGGCCCGCGCTCTGGAGCTCACCCGCGTCGCCGCAGCCCGCCAGCACCAGCGACGCGGCCACCGCCACGCCGGGCAGCAGCAGCGCCGCGTACACGGCCGGGCGGTGCGGGCTCACGGTGCTCCTGACTGGGGACGGGGCCGGGCTTCCCGTAAACCTTATTCGTACGGAAGTCCTTTTTGTCGACTCGTACGCCCGGCACCCGCCGTCATCGTGCCCGCGACGCGTCGCCCGACAGCATCCGGTCCGCCTGCTCGCGCGTGATCCGCTCCTCCGCGCCGCAGAACGTGCACTGCGTCGCGTACGACGTCGAGAACGGGAACAGCGGCACGAAGAACAGCGTGAACTTGGTGGTCTTCTTCCGCAGCGCGTGCGCGGCCGGATTGCCGCACCGGCCGCACACCAGCGTCAGCATCGCCAGCTGCTGGAGGTACCCCTTCGTCCCGAAGATGATCATTCGCCGGTCTCCTCCCGGAAGTGGCCCAGTGCCCGCCGGCACAGCGCCAGCAGCTTCTCGTCGTGGTGGACGTCGTGGTCGCCCGAGGTGCCCTCCGACACGTTGTGCCGGCGCGTGCGGGCCAGCTCCGCCTGCAGCAGCGGGGCGGCCTCCGCCGGCACGGACCCCAGCTCGGCGAGGCACTCGGCGATCTCCACGCGCGTGTGCCGGTTCTCCCTCCAGGCTCCCACCAGCACCGGCGTGGCCTCCCGGACCTCCCCGGTCACCCGGCACAGCGCCACGGCCGCGTCCACCCGCAGCCACACCTCGGGCACCGCCAGGCACGCCCGCAGCTCCGGCGCCGCGGCCACGGCAGCCCGCCCCATCGCGCCGACCGCCCACGCCGCCTTCCGCCTGCGCGCCGCGTCCGGCGCGCGCAGCAGGGCGCGCAGCCCCGGCAGTACGGCGCCGGCGTCGCCCTCCACGGCCCACAGGGCCCGGGCCGCCGACGTCGACACCGCCACCGAGCAGTCGTCCAGCAGCGCCCGCAGGTCACCGGCCGCCTCGCCCGCCGCCGGCCCGAACGCGGTCAGCGCCCGCAGCGCGGACCCCACCACCCACTCCCGGCGGAACGCGGGCGCCCCGCGCAGCACCCGCAGCACCTCCGGCAGCGCCTCCGCCGCGCCCAGGTGCGCCAGCGCCAGCAGCAGCGGGCTCGCCTCCTCGCCGAGCTCCTCGTCCAGCGGCAGCCCGCCGAGCCGGTGCCGCAGCGCGGGGATCAACGGGGCGCCGTCCTTGCCCAGGTGGGGGATGGCGTAGCCCAGCCGGCTGTCCAGATCGGGCTGTTGCAGGGCACGGGCCAGCGCTGGCACCGCCCGTGCATCACCGGTACGGGTGAGGGCCAGCAGCGCGTTGCTCAGCCCGAACCGGCCGCCCACCCGCTCCGGCGCCCAGGGCGCCGGGTCGGCCGCCACCTTGGCCGCCAGCGCGTCCGCCGCCGGGCGGGCCACCTCGAACAGGGTCTCCAGCCTCGCCACGGCGGCCTCGCGCAGCCGCGGCTCGGGATCGGCCAGCTGCGCCCCGACGAGCCGCACGACCTCGTCGTACGCCCCCCGCCATGTGCGCAGCAGGCCGCCGCACATCCACACCGCGTCCGCCCGCCGGCCCCAGTCGGGGCTGTGCAACTGGGCGGTGACCAGCGCGATCCGGTCCTCGACCCGGTCGTCCAGGGCGCTGTGCAGCGTCCGCAGCAGGTCGTCGGCCCACGCCGCGCCGCGCCCGGCCCGCTGCTCCTCGCGCAGCTCCCGCAACTGGCCCACCAGGGTGGGCGCACCGGGCCGCGCGTCGAACGGCTCCGGCAGCTCGGTGACGTCAGCCAGGTCGGCGAGGTCGGCGACATCGGCGAGGTCGGCCAGCTCGCACAGTTCGGCCAGACCGGTCGGGTGTGCCGGCAGGGCCCACCCACCCGCCACCGACGGAGCCGCGTCCCGTCGTCCGGGCGCCTCCCGCAGCCGGTCCAGCAGCTCCGTCACCGTCACCACGACGTCGCCGGGCAGCCGCGCGGGGGCGCACCGCGCCAGCTGGGCGAGGGCCGCGAGGCGCAGCGCCGGGTCCTGGGCGGCGCCCATCAGCCAGCCGAGCCAGTCGACGATCTCGTCGCGCAGCGACTCGTACCGCAGCGCGATCCGGCCCACGGCCTCCACCAGGGCGAGCCGCACCTCCGTGTCGGTCTCGACGGTCAGCCGCTCCCGGAGCAGGCCCAGCACCCGCGCGGGATCCCCGTGCAGCGAGGCGAGCGCGCCCGGCGCCGCGAGGCGCACCTCCCGGTCCCTGTCGCCGACGAGCGCGAGGAACACGTCCGCGCCGGCGGCGACGGCGGCGGCCGCCATCGCGTAGTTCGCCGCGTCCTCGAACTCCTCGTCGTCTGGATCCAGTTCGTCCAGCTCGTCGTCGCCGCCCAGGTCGATGCCGCCGATGCTGGTCAGCAGCTCGACGATGCAGCCGCGGTCCTGCACCCCGGGTGTGGCCACCAGCTCCAGCAGGAAGGGGATGCAGGCGAGCGTCGAGTCGTACACATCGCCCTGGTGGTGCACCGCGCCGTACATGCCGTCCAGCGCGACCTCCCGCTCCACCGGGTCGGGAGAAGCGAGCCCGCGCAGCAGCTCGGGCACATCGTCGGCCGGACCGTAGGCATGACCCAGCGAGGCCCAGTCGACCTCGTCGATCCCCGTGAACATGCCGTCCCTCCCCGCGAACACTGCATTAAGGGGCAATAGTGCACCACACCACCGACAGCCGTGCCCCGGCAATCGGACACGCACCGACCGTCTCTCCGGCCCGACTCCGGCTCGTCTCCGCGCCCGACTCCGGCTCGTCTCCATGCCCGGCTCCCGCCCTTCTCCCGCTCTTCTCTTGCCCCCGAGAGGCCCGGCTGTTCCCATGGGCGTGGGGGTGATGGGGCATGACCGCACTGCGCGTCACGCCGGTTGGCCGGGGCGGCGGTCACCGGCTGTGGGTCAGCCTGCCGGACGGCCGGGACGTCGCCTGGTACGACCGGGACAGCGGCCGGATCAGCCTGCTGTCCGAGGCGTACGAGGACGAGGTGCGGGCCGCGCTCGCGCCCTACGTCACCGGCGAGGTCACCGTCGGCCCGCCGCCCGTCCCCACCGCCTCCGACCTGGACCGTCTCACCCTCCACCCCGACGACGACCTCGCCCCCAACCGCCCGGGCGAAGCCCTGCACGCCGCACTCCAGGCCACCGCCCGGCGCCGTTTCCCCCGCCTGGACCCGCGCCTCGCGCGGCTCGCCGCGCAGGCGCGCGTCGGGGACGCCCTCGACGGGCTGGACGGGGCGGGCTGGCGGGTCCTGCACTGCGTACCCCTGCCGGGCTCCGCCCTGATCGACCACCTGGCGATCGGCCCCGCCGGCGTGCTCGCGGTACGCACCGTCGCGGCGCGCGGCCGACGGGTCCGGATCGCCGACCCGGCGGTCGCCACCGGCCGCGCGGCGCCCGAGCCGCTCCTTCGCTGGGCCCGCCGCGACGCCGAACGGGCCGCGCACGCCCTGGCCACGGCCGTGCGTCCGGTCCTGGCGGTGGCCGACCCGGGCCGCCTGGACGTGCTGCCGGGCCTCGGGGACGTACGGGTGCTGAGGGACGGCGAGATCCCGTCCCTGGCGAGGCTCGGGGGTGTACTGAAACCGGCGGACGTGGAAGCCCTGTACGCGACGGCCCGCGACCGCCGTACCTGGCTCCGCCTCTAACCCGGCTCCTTCAGCCGCAGCACCGTCGTCACCGTGTGCCGGGTCGTGCCGGTCGCCACCTCCGCCGTCAGCTCCGGCGGTACGCGGCGGTAGGGCACCTCGCCGAGGCCCACCGCCATGGCCGTGTCCGCCTCGCCCGGCGTCAGGGCGGCGAGCGCGGCACCCGCGCGGACGCGCAGCGCGGGGGGCAGGGGGCTGGAGACGACGGGGGTGTCGTCGTCGGGGAGGACCACGACGAGGGAGGCGGGCCGCTGCTGGGCACCGGTGAACCCGACGACCACCGCGTCCCAGGTGTCGGTGTGCCGGATCTTGCGCCACGCGCGCGTGCCCGCCTTGTACGGCTGGTCCAGGCGCTTGACGACCAGGCCCTCGACGCCGATCTCGGGCAGCGTCTCGTACCAGGTGGCGGCCAGTTCCGGGTCGGTCGTCATGGGGACGTGCTGGATCGGCGGGCCCAGCTCCGCGAGCAGCTCCACCAGCCGCTCGCGGCGGTCCGCGTACCGCCGGCGCCGCAGGTCGGCGCCGTCCGCCGCGAGCACGTCGAAGGCGGCGTACGAGGCGGGCAGCCGCCGCGCCAGCCCGGGCGCCCGCCCGGGGGTGGCGGCGGCCCGGCCCTGGACGGCGGCGAAGTCGATGCGGCCCTCCCGCCAGACGACCACCTCGCCGTCCAGCACCGTGCCGTCGGGCAACTCCCGGGCGGCCGCCACCAGATCGGGGAACGCGGCGGTGACGATCCGCCCCGAGCGGGCCTGGAGGACCACCCCGGGGCCCTCACCCGCCGCCTCCCGGAAGATCACCATCCGGTGACCGTCGAACTTGGGTTCGTACGCCAGTCCCGCCTCGCGCGGCAGTGCTTCCACGGTCTGCGCGAGGGCCACCTTCAGGGGAGGTTTCAGCATCATGGCAGCGGCCCCGCCCGGTCCGGGTCCAGCAGCGGCGCCAGCAGGTCCCCGTAGTCCGTCAGGCGCGGGGCCATGTCCTCCATGAGGAAGACCAGCTGCGCGGGGTTGCCGCAGGCCTCGACCTCCTCCCAGGTCACGGGTGCGGAGACGGCCGGTTCGCGGCGGGCGCGCAGGGTGTAGGGGGCGGCCGTCGTCTTGGCGGCGTTGTTCTGGCTGTGGTCGACGAAGACCTTGCCGGGTCGCAGGGACTTGGTCATCCGGTGCACGACCAGCGCCGGAAGGTCCGCCTCCGCCTCGACGGCGAGCTGCTTCGCGTACGCCTGGACCCGCTCCGAGGGTGCCGGCTCCAGCGGCACGTACAGGTGCAGGCCCTTGGCGCCGGACGTCTTGGCGTACGCCTCCAGTCCGTCCGCCGCGAGCCGCTCCCGCAGCCAGAGCGCGACCTTGCAGCATTCGACGACGGTGGCGGGCGCGCCGGGGTCGAGGTCGAGGACGAGCCGGTCGGCGAGGGCGGGGGCGTCGGCCAGCCATTGGGGGGTGTGGAACTCCACGACCAGGTTCGCCGCCCACATCAGGGAGGGGAGGTCCTCGACGATCACCTGGTGGGCGTTCTTGTCCTCCGATCGGGGGACGGAGACGGTTTTCACCCAGGAGGGTGTGCCGGGCGGCGGGTTCTTGGTGAAGAACAGCTGGCCGTCGGGGCCGTCCGGGTAGCGGAGGAACGACAGGGGGCGGCCCAGGAGGTGGGGGAGGAAGGCGGGGGCGGTGGTCGCGTAGTAGTGCAGGATCTCGCCCTTGGTGGTCCCGGTGGCGGGGTGGATGACCTTCTCCAGGTTGCTGAGCGCCAGCCGCCGCCCCTCCACCTCCGTGATCGGCGTCATACGATGAGAATCCCATGAATCGGTACGAAAGGGATGAACCGTGCGATCCATATGGAATGGCGCCATCTCGTTCGGTCTGGTCAGCATCCCTATCAAGCTGGTGAACGCGACCGAGAACCGGTCCATCTCCTTCCGGCAGATCCACACGGAGGACGGCGGCCGGATCCGCTACCGCAAGGTGTGCGAGCTGGACGGCGAGGAGGTGTCGTCGGAGGAGATCGGCAAGGCGTACGAAGAGGCCGACGGGACCATGATCCAGATCACCGACGAGGACCTGGCCCAGCTGCCGCTGCCGACCGCCAAGACGATCGAGATCGTCGCTTTCGTACCGGCGTCGCAGATCGACCCGCTCCAGATCGACACGGCGTACTACCTGTCGGCGAACGGCGTGCCGGCCGCGAAGCCGTACACGCTGCTGCGCGAGGCGCTCAAGCGCAGCGACCGGGTCGCGATCGCCAAGTTCGCGCTGCGCGGGCGCGAGCGGCTGGGAATGCTGCGGGTCGTCGACGACGTCATCGCCATGCACGGGCTGCTGTGGCCGGACGAGATCCGCAGCCCCGAGGGCGTCGCCCCGGACACCTCCGTCACCGTCCGGGACGCCGAACTCGACCTGGCGGACGCCCTGATGGACACGCTCGGCGAGGTCGACATCGAGACCCTGCACGACGACTACCGGGAGGCCGTCGAGCAGATGATCGCCGCGAAGGCGGAGGGCGCCGAGGTCGCCGCGCCGAAGGAGGAGAAGCCCGGCGGCCAGGTCATCGACCTGATGGCCGCCCTGGAGAGCAGCGTACGCGCGGCCCGCGAGGCCCGCGGAGAGGGCGAGCCGGAGGCGTCCGTGCACGAACTGCCGGGCCGCAAGAAGACCGCCGCCCGGGCCGCGCCCAAGGAGAGTGGCGGGAAGAAGTCCACGGCCAAGTCGTCCGGGACCGCGAAGAAGGCGGCCCCTGCCCGCAAGTCCACCTCGAAGACGGCCGCGAGCGGAACGAAGGCGGCCGACAAGAAGACCACGGCGAAGAAGTCCACCACCAAGAAGGCATCGCCCCGCAAGCGTGCCTCCTGACCCCTGGCGCCGGCGAGACGGCGTTGTGGGCGGTACGGGACACCCAGAGCCCGCGCCCACGCCAGGTGGTGTCCCACACCGCCCACAACGCGTCCGCCTTCGGGCTACCTCGCGCCCTACCTGGAGGACGTGAGCGGCACCTTCGCAGGCGGCACGTTCACCGACCAAGCGCGCCCCGGCTCTGAGTAGCCGTACTCATGACCGGTTCACCGCCCGGAACCAGACTGCCGGCATGACACCAACTCACCAGCGCAACACCCGCGTCGGCCGTACCCTCAGACCCTCCCGCGTGCGGCGCGGCGCGGCACTGGCGGCGCTGTGCGCACTCGCCCTCACCGCCTGCGGTGCCGAGCGTGCGGGCGGCGGGGACGCGAAGGCCGCCACCGTCGGTGCCGCCCCGGCCCGGTCCGCTGCCGCCGGCCCCACGGCCGAGCCCCCGGTCGACCCCGCCGACACCGCAGGCCCCGAGTTCCTCACGTTCATGGAACTCCTCCTCTCCGTCGCCGAACCGTGCGCGGGGGACGTCCCGGCCCCGGATCTGCCGGGGGAGCCGGAGCCACCGCGGCAGGGCGGGCCGGTGCCGCCCGAGCCCAAGCCCGTGCCGCCCGAGCCCGTGCCCGAGGTGCCCGTCCCGGTCCCGGACGAGCCGCTGCCCACGGAGAAGCCCCGGCCCGCCCGAGCCGCCACGGAGGAGGCCGAGCTGAGCGCCGTGGAGACGTGCGCGGCGTCCCACCACGCCCGCCGCATCACCAAGGCCCTCGACGGTACGTCCGACCCGACGCCGTCGCACGTCGAGGACGCCCTGCGCGGCCTCGGCTACCTCGACGAGCGGATCCACGGTGTGCGACGCTCCGGCGAGAAGGTGACGTTCGTCCTCGACCTGCGGGTCATGGGCGGCCAGTTGTGTCTGTCCGGCAGCACCACCGGTACACGGACCGCGATCGAACCGTATGGCGCCTCCGTGGAGGTCGACTGCGCGGACGTGCGGCGCCGCGGCTGACCATGGGACGTGCGGGGGCCGGTCCGGCCACCCGCCCGGTCGCGAGGCGCGGCCAGGACAGGTCGGACAGCCAGTACTCGCTCGGCGCCCGCCGCCCCGGCTCGCCCCACGCCCCGAGCAGAACCAGGTCCTGCAGGCCGTCCCGCCCGCCGCCCGGGCAGCGCAACCGCACCCGGGCGGAGAGCCCGCCCTCACCGACGCGCGGGCGGTACGGTTGCGCTCACGTGGTGACGCCGGCACAGCGATTCCGCGGGACCAGCCGGCGCACGGATGACAGGAACGGCGGACGGACACGGTGTCGATGCGGCGGATGCGGCCGGGTGATCCCGAGACCAGGTCCCTGGACCTGGTGGGCGAGAACGTCGCGCAGCTGAAGAAGCTCTTCCCCAGCGCCTTCACCGAGGACGGTATCGATCTCGACGCCCTGCGTGAACTCCTGGGCGGCGACCCGGCCGGAGGCCGGGAGAAGTTCGGCCTCACCTGGCACGGAAAGCGGCGGGCGGCCGAACTCGCCCGGCTGCCCAGCGACGGCACCCTCCTGCCCCGACCCGCCGAGAGCGTCGACTGGGACACCACCAGGAACCTCGTGATCGAGGGCGACAACCTCGAAGTCCTCAAGCTCCTGCAGAAAAGCTGTGCCCACAAGGTCAAGCTGATCTGCGTCGACCCGCCGTACAACACCGGACGGGACTTCATCTACCCGGACAGTTTCCAGGACGGCGTACGCGACTACCTCGCACTCACCGGCCGGCTGGACGGCGACGGCGGCCGTCTGAGCAGCAACGTCGAGACCTCCGGCCGCTACCACAGCGCCTGGCTCGACATGATGTACCCGCGCCTCTTCCTGGCCCGCAACCTCCTCAGGGAGGACGGTGTCGTCTTCATCTGCATCGACGACCACGAGGTGCACCACCTGCGTGCCGTCATGGATGAGATCTTCGGCCCGGAGAACTTCGTCGCCACCGTGATCTGGCAGAAGGTCTATTCCCCCAAGAACAGCGCCCGGCACTTCTCCGAGGACCACGACTACCTCCTCGTGTACGCGAAGGACGCCGACGCCTGGACACCGGGACTGCTGCCGCGCACGGACGAGCAGAACGCGGCGTACAAGAATCCCGACAACGACCCGCGAGGGCCCTGGAAGGCCGACAACTTCACCGCCCGGAATTACTACAGCAAGGGCACCTACCCCATCACCACGCCCGGCGGCCGGGTCATCGAGGGACCGCCGCCCGGAACGTACTGGCGGTATTCCGAGCGGACCATGCGAGAAATGGACGCGGACAACCGCATCTGGTGGGGCCGGGACGGCACCAACAGGCCCGCCGTCAAGCGTTTCCTCTCCGAGGTCAGACAGGGCCGCGTTCCCCAGACGCTCTGGTCGTACGAGGAGGTGGGCCACAACCAGGACGCCAAGCGCGAGCTGCTGGAGCGCGTCACGTTCGCCTCCTCCGACAGCGTCTTCGACACCCCCAAGCCGACGACGCTCATCCGCCGCGTCCTCACCCTCGCGACCCGGCCCGATACCGAGGACATCGTCCTGGACTTCTTCGCCGGGTCCGGCACCACCGGCGACGCCGTCCTCCAGGCCAACGCCGAGGACGGCGGCAACCGGCGCTACATCCTCGTCCAGATCCCCGAGCCGACCGGCCACCCCGACCACCCCACCGTCGCCGACATCACCCGCGCCCGGCTGCGCGCGGCCGCCACCGCGCTTCCGGCCGCCCCCGACCGGGGCTTCCGCTCCTTCGCGCTCGGCGAGTCCGGCATCCTCCGCTGGGACACCGCCCGCCAGGACGTCGAGCAGCAGACCCTGGAGCTCGTCGACACCATCGCCCCCGGCCGCACCGACCAGGACGTGCTGTACGAACTTCTCCTCGGCCGGGGCCTGGACCTCTCCCTGCCCGTGGAGAGGCGGACCTTCGGCGGTGTCGCCGTCCACTGCGCCGGCGGCGGCCTGCTGTTCGCCTGCCTGCCCGCCCCGGACACCATCGGCAGGGACCGTGTCGAGGCCCTCGCGCACGGCATCGTCGACTGGCGCAAGGAGCTGGACCCGGCGGGGGAGGTGTCCGTCTACTTCAGGGACATCGCGTTCCGGGACGACGTGGCCAAGGCGACCATGGCGGCCATCCTCGACCAGTACGGCTTCCCCTTCGTCAAGAGCCTGTAGGCGAGGGGAGCGCATGACCGGTCTCCGCCTGCACTTCAACGCCGAGCTGGACCACCAGCGCAAGGCCGTCGACGCGGTCCGCGACCTGTTCCACGGCAACGCGTGCCCGCCCGCCGCCCAACTCGCCAACCGGCTCACCCTCACCCGCGAGCGGCTCGGCGAGAACCTGCGTGCCGTCCAGCTCCGCGGCGGCCTCGCCCCCTCGCCGGACCCCGACCCCGACGACCTGAACTTCACCGTCGAGATGGAGACGGGCACCGGCAAGACGTACGTCTACCTGCGCACCATCCACGAACTCCACCGGCACTACGGCTTCACCAGGTTCGTCGTCGTCGTCCCCTCGATCGCCATCAAGGAGGGCGTCCGCACGTCCCTGCGGGCCACCGCCGAGCACTTCAGGGCCCTGTACGACGGGACGCCGCTGACGTACTTCATGTACGACTCCGCCCGGCTCGGGCAGGTGCGGAACTTCGCGTACGACACCGGCATCCAGGTGATGGTCACCACCGTGGCGGCCATCAACAAGAAGGACACCGCCCTCATCCACCAGCCCAGCGAAAAGACCGGCGGCGACGCCCCCATCGACCTGATCCGCCGGACCCGACCCATCCTGATCGTCGACGAGCCGCAGAGCGTCGACGGCGGCCTCAACGGCAAGGGCAGACAGGCCCTGGCTGCCATGCGCCCGCTCTTCACCCTGCGCTACTCCGCCACCCACACCGACACCTACGACATGGTCTACCGGCTCGACGCCGTCGACGCCCACCAGGCCGGGCTCGTCAAGCAGATCGAGGTCGCCGGCGGCGCCGTCGAGAACGCCCACAGCCGCCCGTACGTCCGCCTGCTGTCCCTCAGCACCAGGAAGAACGACCTCTCCGCCACCGTCGAGCTGGACGTCGCCGCCAGGGGCGGTGGCGTACGCCGCACCGGCGTCGTCGTCCGCGACGGCGACCGGCTCGACGTGGTCACCGGGCGCTCCGTGTACGAGGGCCTCCGGATCGGCGAGATCGACAAGACCCGGGGCGAGGAGTTCCTGCAGCTGCGCGGCCCCGGCGCCGGCCACCGCCTCCGTATCGGCGAGGCCTACGGTGACATCCCGCACCTGGAGAAGGCCCGGCAGCTGATCCGCAGGACGGTCCGCGAGCACCTCGACAAGGAACTCCTGCTGCGCCCCCGGGGCATCAAGGTGCTCAGCCTGTTCTTCATCGACCGCGTCGACCGCTACCGGGCGTACGGGGACGACGGGAAGCCGGTCAAGGGCGACTACGCGCGGATCTTCGAGGAGGAGTACCGGCGGCTGAGCGGGGCGGACCCGGCCGCCGTGCACGGCGGCTACTTCGCCTGCGACAGGAAGGGCATCTGGAAGGACATCGGCGAGGGCCGCGGCCAGGACGGGGCGGAGGCCGCGCGGGCGTACGACCTGATCATGCGGGACAAGGAGCGGCTGCTGAGCCTGGACGAGCCGCTGAGGTTCCTCTTCTCGCACTCGGCGCTGCGGGAGGGCTGGGACAACCCCAACGTCTTCCAGATCTGCGGCCTCCGCGAGATGGGCACGGAGCGCCAGCGCCGCCAGACCATCGGCCGCGGTCTGCGCCTCGCGGTCGACCAGGACGGCCGCCGGGTGCAGGGCTCCGAGGTGAACAGGCTCACGGTGATCGCCGGTGAGAGCTACGAGCAGTTCGCCGCCGGGCTCCAGAGAGAGCTTCAGACCACCGAGCGGATCCGTTTCGGCGTCGTCGAGCCGCACCAGTTCGCCGGCCTGCCCTCACCCGGTGACCCCGCCGTCCCGATCGGCTTCGACGCCTCCGTACGCCTCTTCGCGCACCTCCGCGCGGAGGGGTACGTCCACCGCGCGGGCGCGATCGACACCGCGGCCCTCTCGCGGGCCCTCACGGAGAACACCTTCACCCTCCCGCCCGGGTTCGCCCCCCTGACCGCCACCGTCGCCGAGCTGCTCACCCGGCGCGCCCGCGGCCTGAGGATCAGGAACCGGGAACCGGGGGCCACCGCCGAGGCGCCCGCGCGGGCCTTCGGGAGCGAGGCGTTCCGGGAACTGTGGGAGCGGGCCCGGCACCGCACGGCGTACCGGGTGGACTTTGACAGCGAGAAGCTGATCGCGCAGTGCGTACGCGACCTGCGTGCGGCCCCGCCGGTGACGCCGGCGCGCATGCGCTGGACCAAGGGCCAGGTCCGCGTCACCGGGGCCGGGCTCGCCACCACCGCCCGCGGGACGGCCGCCGCCCCGGAACGCGTCGACCAGGGGGACATCCCGCTCCCGGACATCCTCGGCGAACTGGCCGACCGCACCCGGCTCACCCGCCGCTCCGTCCGGCGCATCCTGACCGAGAGCGGCCGGCTGGCCGACTTCCGTGCCAACCCGGAGGAGTTCACCGACCTGGTCGCCGGAGTCGTCACGGCCCGCAAGCGGAGGCTGCTGGCCGGCGGCGTCACGTACGCCGAAGTCGGCACGGGCGGCGTCTACGCGCAGGAACTGTCCGGGGAGCCCGATGGCCGCGAGGGCGACGACCGTGTCGTCCTCTCCACCGGGCTCCCCGCCGGGTTCCGCGTGCCGACGCCGCTGGGCGACTACTGCCCGGACCGGGCCGTGGTGCGCGAGACCCCCGACGGGCGGCGGCGTATCCACTTGGGGCCGGCGGCGGAACAGGTACGGAGCCCGGCGGGGCGGACGGAGCGGATGGGGTGAGAGCCGGTCAGCGGGCGGCGGCCAGGACCGCGTCGGCCATCGCCGCCTCACCGGCCGCGTTGGGGTGGAACGGCGCGGCGGCGTTGGTGGCGAGGGGCTCCATCCACCGGGTCGCGGCCGGCTTGCAGGCGTCATGCCCGATGGAGGCGGTGTAGGTGTCCACGTACACGGCGCCGTTCGCGGCGGCCTGAGCGGCGATCATGGTGTTGAGGCGCTTGTGGGTGTCTCTCAGCCAGGGGGCGTCGCCCTTGGCTATCGAGACCACGGAGGGGCAGTTGGTGCCGTCGTCGGGGAGGATCGCGGGGTATCCGGTGACCAGGACCCGTGCGTGCGGGGCGCGTTCGCGGATCCCGTCGATGGTGGCGGCGATCTTGGGCGCCGTGGCGTTGATGGTGGCGGCGAGCCGGTCGGTGCCGGTCCAGGTGTAGCTGTTCTTGCACGGGGAGCCGGCGAGGTTGAACAGGCCCAGGGTCACGCAGCGGGTGATGATCCCGGCGAAGCCGATGTCGTTGCCGCCGATGGTGAGGGTGACCAGGTAGGTGTCGGCGCTCAGCGCGTCGAACTGCGGCGGGGCCGAGCTGTTCTGAGCGGACGTCATGTGCACGGTGGTGGCTCCTCCGCACGTGACGTCCTTGTGGGCGGTGGGCGCGAGCGCGGCGTTGACCAGAGTGGGGTAGTTGCGGTTGGAGCGGGTGCAGGCGGAGTCGACCTGGTCCGGAACACCGGCTCCGGAGGCGTACGAATCGCCCAGGGCCACATAGCGGTTGACCGGTGTGTCCGCGGCCATGGCGGGGCTCGCGCCCAGCCCCGCCGTGAGGGCGAGGGTGGCGGTGGCGGCGGCGAGAAGGGTGCGGGTACGGCGGCTCGACGGAACTGATCGCATGACGGCGCCTCTCGGGCTCGGAGAAGGGGCGGAAGCCTTCTGCCGCCGGGGAGGGCCAGAAGGCACACGAGAGCGGCGGCAGGCGGTCCCGTCCGCCCGCCGTCGATGGTGCGAGGTGCACTGCGCGCAGTTACTGGTCAGTCGTACTGGCACGTAATATGTGGCCGGAGTGACGGTGCGTCAAGACGTCCAGCGTTAAATAGTTCAGTGACCGTCCAATTCCCCGCCCGGGCCCGCCGCCACCCGGACAGGGAGCGCAGCCAGGTACCCGCCGTTCCTCCTCAGGTGCGCCCGGCCTCCGCCCCGGCCCGGCGGTCGCGCGGAGCCGGAGCTCGGGAGGCCGGGCGGCTCACACGTCGGGGTTCGTGCCCTGGGCGGTCTTCTTCAGCCGGTCGATCCGGAGCTTCGCGAGGTCGTTGTAGTTCGGCTTCTCCACGAAGGCTTCACCCTTCTTGCCGTCCTTCTCGGCCTTGCCGCGCTCCTCGGTGACCAGGGCCTTGTACGTGGCTCTGGCGTCTCCCGGGCTCTGGAAGGCCAGGATGCCGAAGGCGACCTCACCGTCGTACTCGGAGCTGTCGAAGCCCTTGGGGGCGCTCGCCTTGCTGAGGAGGGCGGTGCGGACCATGTCCGGCGTCAGCGTGACGGGGGGCTTGTCGCCGTCCCTTCAACGTCAACCCCTTGCGCTCATCGCCGAGTTGGCGTGGACACTCAAGCGCACATGGGCTGAGCGCGCCACATGCGTCCCGCCGGTCGACGGCCGTCGTACCCCGTTCACAACGGAGGACCTCGTTCAGCTCCCGGGGGCGGCTCCCGAGGGCCGCGAACGACAACGACAAAGAGCCGGACCCAGTGGGACTGGATCCGGCTCTCGATGTCTGGCACATGTGCTGGTCAGCGGGATGATCACGCTGTTCCGGCTTCTGTGCCCCTGGCAGGATTCGAACCTGCGCACACGGCTCCGGAGGCCGTTGCTCGCCCACAGATCTCCGCAGATCAGAGCGCCGTTTGCAGCGGGCTGAACGGAACTAGTCCACAGATGGTCCGCGGCCCGTTGCCGGTGCGGTGTCTGTCGTGGGATTTGACCTGACCTCTGAGCACAGGAGCGTTGGCTGGCCCAAAGAGACCTTTCGCCTCTTCAGGTACTGCGGGTGTAGTCAGTCTTGTCTTGGACCCTCTTGTAGACGTCTTCGCCTATCCAGTGGCAGTAGAGGTTTCTGTGGCTGATGGCGAGCCGTCGGCAGTGCTGGCCGTTGACGGACCAGGGTGCCACTTCTGCTCGTGGCCTACCCCGGGAGGTTGTCAGCTCTGCCACGTATTCGAGTGCGGGTTTCAGATCGGTGTCGGTAGACACCATGATCCCAACGTCGTACTCGCCGCGAGTGGCCATGACGGCAAAGTCCAGAGTGAGCTGGACGTCGATGCCCTTTTCCTGGGGTCGCTCCTTGGGCCACGCAGGTGGGTAGCGCAGGGGCCGGGTGACAAGTTGAACGAGGGGGTCGCTCTCCCACTGGGAGTGCTGCCGTCGTGAGGCGCCGTAGGAGCCGGGCTGCTTGCTCGCGTCGGGTTGGCCACGATAGATACGCACCTGATGAAGATGGCGGTCATAGGGGCTGTCGGCTGCAAGGTGCCGGGCGAGGGCTACGGGGTCGAACTGGCCCATGCTCCAGTCTTCCCAGCCCTGGTGGTAGAGCCGACGGGCCTGCATGTAGGTGTTCTGATAGTCGTAGAAGACGACGACTCTGTCGCTCAAGGACCCCCCGGAACGAATAATCCCCGCCAGTGCGGGCTAGGCCCAGACGACGGGGAGGAGTGAGTAGAACTTAACGCGTCGGGGAGTAGATCGCAATACGACCGCACGTCTCATCTTGGCTACTTTAAGTAACCGTCGCTCGTTCAGGGCATGCCGTCTGCTGACGCGGTTCGCGTCTCCGCACGTGGCAGCCCCGGCGCATGCTGCGCCTCTGTGTAGTCCGCACGGCGTCGTGTAGTGCTGGCTGGCACCGCTAGGACCGTGGTTGATGGTGGCCTCACGGCCGGTTGATCAAGTGTAGATGCGGGTAGCCCCTCGTGCGGCTGTTGGCTGTCCTGTGCTGCTGTCGTGCCGGCCACTTCTGGCCGCAATCGTTCATTGCCGTTTGGTTGGACGGTGATGCCAGTCACTAGGTGTTGACGGGTCGCCTCTCATGACCCGGACCACGCCTTGGCTGACGCATCCCGAGGACCTGCGTAGCTTCGGGACGGGCCACAGGGTTGCGCTACTGTGGCGCGGTGAATCGCGAGTTGCCTGTGATCAGTCTCTTCTCCGGCGCGGGTGGCTTGGACTGCGCTGTTGAGCGTTGTGCCGAGCCACCACTGAGCCATGACGGCAGCGGATCACCACTTCGTGTTGCCGTCGCAACGGACTATGACGAGACAGCTCTGCAAACACTCGCCCAGAACTTTCCGCACACCAAAACGTTGTGCGGGGACATCCAGACCACGCCGACTGAGCAGATTTTGGAAGCAGGCGGGCTGAAACGGGGTGATGCCACCCTGCTGATCGGCGGACCCCCATGTACACCGTTTAGTAAGTCTGGCTTTTGGATCGAAGAGAAGCGGAACAGTGCTGACCCGAACGCCTCTCTGCTCGATGAATATGTCCGTGTGGTTCGCGAGAGTAAGCCTGAAGCTTTCATCCTAGAAAACGTTCAGGGGCTCACTTACAAGACACACAAAGCCCAGTTCGATCGCCTTATCGAGGGATTGAGGGATGCAGGCTACAATCCCTCGTACAAAATCCTCCTTGCTGCGGAGTATGGCGTTCCTCAACTCCGCCGCAGGGTTTTCGTCGTAGGGCGCAGGGATGGGAAAACATTTCACTTCCCTCAATCTACGCACTCAGGTGAATCAGAACGTGATCGCGTAATCGACCATTCGAAGATTCCGTTCGTGGGGCTAAGGCAGGCCTTTCAGGGGCTACCAAAAGAACCAATTGACCTGAGCGATATCGTTGAGGGTACATATGCTGACCTGGCCGCAGAAGTACCCCCTGGGCAGAATTACCTGTGGCACACTGACCGCTATGAAGGGCGCAACGTCTTCAAGTGGCGGAGCCGATACTGGACATTTCTTCTGCGTGCAGAACCCGACCGGCCTTCTACGACACTTCAAGCGCAGCCAGGTCCCTGGGTGGGTCCCTTCCATTGGGAAAACGTCCAAAATGGAAAGGGTGAAGCTCGCGCTCGCCGATTCACTGTGCCTGAGATGAAGCGCATCATGACCTTCCCTGACGAGTTCCAATTCGCAGGAGGGCGACGTGAAGTGCAAAGGCAGATCGGCAATGCCGTACCAGTAGAGTTGGGGAAGGTCGTTGTCCGTGCCCTCATGGAGCAGATGGGTTATGTGCAACCCATGCTCGATGAGACAGGGCAAGCCTGCAATGAGCAGCTTTCACTGATCTAGCATCTCCCAGGGGTGGGGTAAAATGGGGATTCGAATCGATAAGAAAACGGCCGCATATGCTTTGCGGACGGCATTCACAGAGGCCGTGGAGGCGAGCGACCTCCCGGAGTACTGGATCTATCTTGCGCGGAGCTTGCGCGAGGAGAAGGCTCCTCGGACCTACACGCCGGCCTTGTGTGTCGCCCTGCTCGCGAGAGCATGTAACGAGGCTGTCGATCCGCTGTCGATCAAGGAGGAGTACAGCGATCGTTCGTACTCCCACCGGACCTTGGCGCATGGTGTTCTGGTGCCCCTGTCAGTGGAACTCGGCTTCGATCTCAAGGCCACCGGGCGGGAGCCGCTGAATAATCAGCCGTTCTTCCGTTACGACCACTACTCGGAGATTGAACGCATCCAGCGAAGTGCACGGCCGTATTTTGAGCATCTGCAATCTGCCTTGCAGATGGTGGACGCCGAGGGCTACACGCGTCAGCAGGCCCAATCCGCCCTAGCTGCCGTCTTGACGGTTTGCATCGAAGCGGCCCGCAAGAAGCGGCGAGTTGTGAGCGGAAGTGCAATCGTCGAAGCGAGCCTGATCGCTCAGACAGAAAGCTTCGTGACTTCGGGCGCCGACATGCCCCGAAAGCTTCAGGCCTGCGTAGCTGCCGCGCTTGACATGACTTACCCCAAAGTGGCCTCACGCAGACTGAACGACCCGTCGAGGGACTTCCCTGGAGACGTCCACGCACTTCGCGAGGACGGGTCACCGCTGCTCGCCGTGGAAGTGCGCGGAAAGCCGGTCACCCCGGAAGAGCTTGAGCAGTTCGTCCGTAGTGTCGCCGACGCGGAAATACCGCGGGCCGCTCTCGTAGTTCACACCGATGGCCACAGGTCTCTCCTTGCGAATGAGAGGACCACCATACGGCTTGAGAGGGATTACGGCCGTGTGGTAAAAGTCAGCGAAAGCGTTTCATCCTTCATGCGGGACCTCTTCGTTTGGTCAAGTCACGACACTCTTGAGATCCTTTCTTCCTTTCCGGATGGTATGTACAAGCGGATGTCGGAAATTGAAGTCGCCCAACATGAATTGGATCGTTGGGCTGACTTGTTTCCGGACGAGGGGTGAACTATTTTCGCGTGCGTCGGGTGGGTCGAGCCTGCAAAGGTCGGTGGAGCGGCTTTGGGCTGGAGCTGCTTTGGCGCGAGTGATCATGGCCCCGTAAGCTTCCGGCGCGTCGGGCAGTCTGTGGACCTGCCCGGTAAAGCACGACGTTGGGGCCATGATCTTCGAGGCTCGCGCCAAAGTGGCTGCCTAAAGCCGTGGAGCCGACCGCCCCAGCCACGACGGTGTTCTGACCTCGGCTGGGCCGTCGCACCCTTACCCCGGCCTAACCTTCGCCCCCTTGTGGGCGCGGACGGGCGCCGGCGCGCGGCCCCGGTGACGAAGGCAAGGAGGGGCGGCGCGCCGGCGACCGGCCGGCGCCGCCGCGCTGTGCGCGGCACCTCCGATCTGTGACCGGACTGCTTGCAGTTCAGGAGGCCGGAAGCAACGGCGAGCGAAGCGAGCCCTTGATGATGTAGGGAAACTTCCACCGCGCCAAGATCCGGAGCGTCTGACCAGGGCTGTCCGTCTGTCCGTCTGGTCCGCTACCGTGCGTTCCATGTCATCTGCTTTGGACACGCCTCAGGGGGCGGCCGAACTGGCTGAGGCCCTGTTGCCTCCGCTCGGAAACCGCTGGTTGCATACCCAAGCTGTCGCCCAACGCGCTCGCGAGGTTTCGCCGGCCGTGGCCGAAGATGACCGCGACCTCCTGGTTGCTGCAGCATGGCTCCACGACATCGGTTACGCGCCGGAACTGCGGGACACGGGTTTCCATCCGCTCGACGGTGCGCGCTACCTGGAAACACTCGGTGCGCCTTCACGTCTCGTGCGGCTGGTCGCCCACCACTCAGGCGCTGTGTATGAGGCTGAGCAGCGCGGTCTGACTGCTGAGCTGGCCGTGTACGAACGGGAGGACTCGCCAGTCTTGGACGCGTTGATCTACGCCGACATGACCACTGGTCCCGCGGGGCAGTCCTTCGACTTCGACCGGCGGATTGACGAGATCTTGGTTCGCTACGACCCTGGCAGCGAAGTGCACACCGCGATCAGCAAAGCTCGGCCGTACCTGGGTGCTGCTGTGGACCGTACGCGCGCACGTCTCGCTGATCAGCCGATGTAGGGCTCGGGTCGGCCTGCCAAGCCGTGATCGATCCGCATGCGCATGGACGGGTGGATGTTCAGCTCGTCCAGCTTGCTCGGAGCGACGAACGCCACTTCCTTGCTTTCGCTGCTCGTCCGTACCTCGCCGCCGGTGATGCGGGCCCGGAAGCAGATGGAGAACTGCTGCCGGACTTCGCCGTCGTCGTACGCCATGACGTGGGCCGGATTCGTGTAGATGCCGACTAGATCGGTCACCTCCACATCGATCCCGGTTTCTTCCTTCGTCTCGCGCACGGCTGCGTCGGGCGCGGACTCTCCAACATCAACCCCGCCTCCGGGCAGCGCCCACAGATCGTTGTCCGTCTTGCGGATCAGGAGGACTTCACCAGCATCGTTCGTGGCCACCGCCGTGACCGAGGGAACGATGCTGTTCGCCTTCGGGGCGTTCGGATCGTTGAAGTAGTCAACACGTGCCATGCATCCAGCGTCGCATGCCTCGGTGCGGAAGCGATGGGCTACGCGGGCCGTCCACGCTCCCATGCGTAGTCGAAGCTCCGCATGTAGTGCCGGAATGTGCGGGCACCGGGGAGGTAGCGGAAGTGCAGGACCGGGTTTTGCCCGGCCGGCGCACCGATGACGTGCGGGTTCACCAACACGTCATCGTCGAACCGGTAGACCGAGTTGTAGAGGATCGTGTCGTGGAGTCGAACCTCAACACCTGGCGTGGTCATCGCCGGTTCGAGGTAGCGACGGGTGATCCGTGCGCGTGCCGCTAGATCGCCGCCGATGCCTTCCTCCTCGCCCCGCTGTCGGACGGCTTCTGAGTCCGGGTCTCCCAGCAGGATGCGCACCTGGGCGCCGGCCTTCGCCTTCTCCGCCAACAGGTCCGGCAGATCTGGGTGGCTGTCGAAGAGGAACAATCCCGCGTAGACGAGGATCCCGACTTGGTCTGTTGCCTTCTCGATCAGAGATGACCATAGCGACGCGGGAACCGCGCCCCGGTGCGGGTAGTACGTGATCAGCTCGGAAGTGCTGGCAGTCTCGGCCTGCTTCTCTACGGAGGGCCAGAGATACACCTCGTCGACGCCCAGGAAGCTCGCTGCCTTCCAGCGGTGTCCCCGGTGCGGCGTACGGCCGGTCGTGATCCACCGCTCGACGCTCTTCGGGTCCACGCCGACGTGCTGAGCAACTGACTGGATCGTTTCGCCCTTTGCCGAAATCGTCGCGCGCAGACGCTCGTTCGCCATGACGTGCCCTCTCTGGGACGTTGCTGGGACGTTTTGACGATAGTTCAGACGTCCCTAAACGTCCATACGGACCGTGATGTGTCCACCGCGTTTCGCGGTCTCCTGATCTCACCGCCGGACAAGGCGGTTCCGCTCCGAGATTTGGAGACAGACGATGCGTCAGATCCCCGTCGAGACCTCCGGCGCGACCGTGATGGTCGCTCAGCCCCCGCAGAAGAAGGTTGCCAACCGTCAGACTGGTCAGCTGGCCGTGGACCGTGACAGCGGCGAGACCCTGTGGACCGTGGACGTGGTGTTCATCATGAACGGCAGCGCCGAGGTCATCAGCGTGGCTGTGCCAGAGTCGGGCATCTCCGGTGAGCTGGCCATGGGCACCCCGGTTGCTCTTACGGGCCTGGTCGCCCGGCCGTGGGAGAACGAGTTCAACGGCCAGAAGCGGCATGGGATCTCGTTCCGCGCGGTCGCGGTCACCTCGCTGGTCGACACCTCCGTGAAGGCGGCCTGAGCCATGACGTGGCTGACCGTCGCCCTGGTGCTGGTCGTCGCCGCTGCGGGTCTCCTGCGGTGGCGGCGCCCCGCCTGGTACTGGCTCACCTTCGGCGTCTCCCTCGCCGTGGTGCGGGTCCTCGTCCGGTACGCGTCCGTCATGGACGCCTGCGGGCTGACGGTCCCTCCCTCGCGCTGGCGCCTCACCCTGGCTCGGGCCACGAACCGACCGGTCCCCGGTCCCCGCGCCCCTCGCATCCTGCGTCTGCGGCCGACCCGTACCGGGCTGGTGCTGCGGCTCAAGCTCCGTCCCGGTCAGGACGCCTTCGACGTGGCGGCCTCGTGTGACCGGCTGCGGCACTCGTTCGCCATGTACGGCGTGACCTCGCGGGAACTGCGTTCCGGCGTCGTGGAAGTGCGGATGACCGGCTACGACGTGCTCAAGCGGGTGCAGATGCCAGCCAAGGTCGACACCCGTCCGATGCGGGTCCCGGTCGCCCTTCGGGAAGATGGCGCGGTCCACTACCGCGACTACCGAGCCGTCCCGCACGCGCTGACGCTCGGGGCCACGGAGTCCGGCAAGTCCGTCTATCAGCGCAACCTCGTGGCAGCGCTCGCCCCGCAACGGGTCGCCCTGGTCGGGATCGACTGCAAGCAAGGCGTGGAGCTGTTCCCGCTGGCTCGCCGGTTCTCCGCGCTCGCCGACAACCAGGACACCGCCGCCGAACTCCTCGACGCCCTGGTGTCCCACATGGAGGACGTCTACCAGCTCATCCGCGCCGAACAGCGCATCACCGCTGACGTGCCGGACGCGGAGATAGCCGCCGACATCTGGGACCTGCCGGAAGACCTCCGCCCGGTGCCCATCGTGGTCCTGGTCGACGAGGTCGCCGAACTCGCCCTGTTCGCCACCAAGGAGGAAGAGAAGCGCCGGGACCGGATCATCACCGCGCTCGCCCGCCTCGCCCAGCTCGGCCGCGCTGCCGGCATCTATCTGGAGATCTGCGGTCAGCGTTTCGGCTCCGAACTCGGCAAGGGCATCACCATGCTCCGCGCCCAGCTCACCGGCCGGACCGCCCACCGCGTCAACGACGAGTCCAGCGCGAACATGGCCTTCGGCGACATCGCCCCAGACGCCGTCCTCGCCGCGATCCAGATCCCGACCGACATGCCCGGCGTCGCCATCACCGGCGACTCGACCGGCGGCTGGGCCCGCATCCGCGCCCCGCACACCTCCCTGCGCCAGGCCGTGAACACCTGCAACCGGTACGCCGACTTAGCCCCTGACCTGCCTGCCCTGGCCCCCTTCCGGCCGGCGCTTGCCATCCCGACGCCGGTTGACGCCCCGGCCGTTGAGTTTATCCCGGCTACTGCCTGATCCCTCCCGCTCCACGGTTGGCGCGACCGCATCGCGTCAGGTCCCTACCCGAGCCATGCCCGAAGAAGGGAGATCGCCCGCCATGTGCCCCGACTGCGAGGACTTCAACCGCACCGTGGTGATGCTCGGCGACCTGGCCCTGTACGCCGACAGGATCGGCGCTGACCAGGACTTCATCGACACCGTGGGCCCGTGCCTGGCGGCGTCGTTGCCCGAGCCGCCGCCCGGCACCTTCCCGCCCGGCTACGACCCGAACGAGGGCCCCGAGTACCCCGGCGAGGGGTGGTGACCGTGCCGACCGCGAAGAAGCCCGCCGCCCGCCGCAAGCCCCGGCCGAAGCCGTGCCCCGACTGCAAGGGCACCGGCGAGATCACCGAAACCGTCCGGGTCGGCGGCCGTAAGGGCCGTGCCACCGACGACCGGCAGACCGGGCTGTGCCTGACCTGCTGGGGATCCGGCGAAGCCTCGACCGACTGAACTCCTGCCGGGGTGGGGCGGCTGGACCTCGATCCCCGCCCCGCCCCTGGCTCAACCCGCAAAGGGAGGTGACGACATGACCCGCTCGATCCGCCCGGACGCCGTCCTCGTACAGGCCGTGATCGCCGGCGCCCTGTCCTTCGCCCACCTTCACGACCTGGCCGCCGCCGCTGGACAGTCCGGCTGGAAGGCATGGGCCTACCCGGTCAGCGTGGACCTGCTCCTTGTCGCCGCCTGGCGTCGGCTGCGCAACAGCGGCCCGTCCCGGCTCGCCTGGTGCTGGTTCCTGATCGCCCTGTTCGCCTCGCTCGGCGCCAACGTCGCCACCGCTGGCTTCCTCGACCTGGCCCACCCGCCCGCCTGGCTGCGCTTCGGCATCGCCGGATGGCCTGCGCTCGCCTTCCTCGGCGGCACCCTGCTCGCCCACTCGGCCAGCGATCCGGCACCCGTAACGGCGGCTCCTGCCCTGGCCACCGACCCAGCCCCCGAGTCCGCCGCCGAACCGGAGTCCGCTCCGGAGCCGGTCACCGCAGCCGACGACACCCCGGCGCTACCCGCCGCCGACCCGGTCCCCGCACCTGCTCCTGCTCCCGAGGTGGCGGTCCCGGCTCCGCTGGTCGCTCATGCGCGCAAGGTCGCCGCCGACCACGAGGCCCGTACCGGCTCCCCGATCGACACCGACACCCTCCGCGCCCGCCTCGGCGTCCCCGCGCCCATGGCCGACGCCATCGCCGCCCAACTCTTCTGACAGACAAGGAGTTCAGCCATGCCCATGCGCGACTTCTTCCACTCCGTGATGCAGATCGGCCCGGTGCAGATCGGCACCCACCGCGACCGCCACGGCCAGACCAAGCACGCCGCCGTGTGCACCACCGACGACTGCGGCTGGTCCGCCGACTACTCCAGCCAGTCCGCCGCCCAGCTCGCCGCCCGCACCCACCGCTGCAAGGTCCGCTAGGAGGCTCACGTGCAGGTCCCGCTCTGGTTCGCGCTGCTCGTCGTCGGCTACCTCGGCGTCAAGCTCATCCGCCCGCCGGCCTGGCTCATCGCCGTCCTCCTGCTCGGCGGCTTCCTCCTCGCTGACAGCGTCCTGGCCCCGGCCATCAACGGCCTGATCAAGTAAGCCCTCCGGAAGGGAGTCCCAACATGCTCCGCCCGAAGATCCCGGCCATGCCCACCCCGACCGGGCACGTCACCCCGCCCGCCGTCGTCGAGCCGACCGCCGTCCTTCCCAGCGTCCAGGCCCCGCCGGTCTCGACGGCCCCGGCGCCGTCCCGCCCGGTGGTGCATCTCACCCCCGGCACCGTGCTCGCCCTCGTCGGCGGCGGTACCGCCGTCGTCCTGGTCGTCGGCACCGTCCTCGTCTCCATGCTCCTGGCGGTCGCCATCACCGGCGCCTCGGTCGCCGTCGTCGCCCTCGTCGTGCGCTCGCTGCTCGCCTCCGAGACCAAGCGGCGCTGACCGGCCCCCGGAGCGGCCTCGACCGCCAAGTCTCCGCCGCTCCGGGCGCCTCCCCTTCCCGATCCACGGACCAGAAAGGCACGGCCCATCATGCCTCAGAGCAACCCGAACATGCCGATCTGCCGCGACTGCGACGGCTTCGCCACCGTCGCCATCGACACCGGCACCCGTCACCTCGACGGCACCCGCGTCACCCTCCGCGTTGACTGCCCGACCTGCGAGGGCACCGGCCACACCCACCCGGCCGCCCTCGTCCGCACCGGGAGGTGATCCGAGTGACCGTCCTCGACCTCTTCGCCGGCCCCGGCGGCTGGTCTGAGGGACTGCGCGCCCTCGGCCTGAGCGACATCGGTATCGAGATCGACCCCGCCGCCTGCGCCACCCGCGCCGCCGCCGGACACACCACGATCCGCGCCGACGTTGCCGACTACTCCACCGCACCACTCCGCGGGAAGGTCACGGGACTGATCGCCTCCCCGCCCTGCCAGACCTTCAGCGCCGCCGGACTGCGCGCCGGAAACGTCGACCGGGACCTGTGCCACCAGTGCCTCGATGACCTCGCCCGCAGGAACGACACCCGCGCCGCGCTGCGCGCCGCCTGCACCGATCCGCGCTCCCTGCTCGTCGTGGAACCCCTGCGCTACGCCCTCGACCTGCACCCCGACTGGATCGCCTTGGAAGAGGTCCCCGCCGTGGCCCCCTTGTTCGTCCACACGGCCAGCATCCTGCGCAGCATCGGCTACTCCGTCTGGACCGGCGTGCTCAACGCGGCCGACTACGGCGTCCCGCAGACCCGCCGCCGGGCCTTTCTGCTCGCTTCCCAGACCCGTGCCGCTGCACCGCCGGAGCCCACCCACGCCCAGAAACCCGGCCCGGACACCTTGTTTGGCCCTGCCCTGGCCCCGTGGGTCACCATGGCCCACGCCTTGGGGTGGGGCGCCAGCGACCGCCCGGCTCCCACCGTCACTGCCGGCGGTGGCAAGAGCGGCGGCCCTGAACCCTTCCCCACACAGGCCCGGAAGGCTCTCCTGGACGCCCAGCGGCGCGGCACCTGGGTCCTGCGCCACGGCAACCAGGCCAACGCCACCGTACGGCGCATCGACGAGCCCGCCGCTACGCTGCTCTTCGGCCGTGCCAGCAACGATGTCTCCTGGCAGCGGGTCGACTCGTCGCAGCCGGAATCGGTCCGCATCACCACTGGCGAAGCTGCCGCACTTCAGGCCTTCCGCCATGGCTACCCCTTCCAGGGCAGCAAGACCCGGCAGTTCGAGCAGATCGGCAACGCCGTGCCGCCGCTGCTCGCCACCGCCGTACTTCGGCCCCTCGTCTCGGCCGTGGTGGGGGTGGCCGCGTGACTGACACCGCGACCTTCGCGGGCCTGGACCCGGTCACCCTGGGGGACCTCTTCCGGGTGGCCGGGCTCCCCGGCTTCGACCGCTGGCAGGACCAGATCAAGTGCACCGGCGGCTGCGCCGACCCGATCCACCTGCGCGGCTGGGTCGTCCACAAGGACAAGGTCACCGGGGAGACCCTGCACCGCTACAGCACCGAGAACGAGCCCGGCGGACGGCTCCGTGTCGCCTGCGGCAATCGCCGGGCCTCCCGCTGCCCCGCCTGCGCCTGGACCTACGCCGGTGACACCTATCACCTGATCTGCGCCGGACTCGCTGGCGACCCGGACAAGGACATCCCCGCCACCGTCCGGGATCACCCGCGGGTGTTCGCCACCTTCACCGCGCCCTCGTTCGGCCCGGTCCACAACCGGCCCGACCGTGGCGCTTGCCGCTGCGGCACTCGCCACCCCGCCGACGACACCGCCCTTGGCGCGGCGCTCGATCCGGCTACGTACGACTACGCCGGCGCCGTGCTCTTCAACAATCACGCCGGTGATCTGTGGATGCGTACCATCAACCGGCTCCGCTGTGAGATCGCCAAGCGTGCCGGGCTGACACAGCGCGAACTCGCCGACGCCTGCCGACTGTCCTACGGCAAGGTCGCCGAGTTCCAGAAGCGCGGAGCCGTCCACTTCCATGCCGTGATCCGCCTCGACGGTCCCGACGGAGCCGACTCCGCCCCGCCGTCCTGGGCCACCACCGACCTGCTCACCGACGCCATCCGCGCCGCCGCCGCACACCCCTACAGCCGCGTCAGTGTTCCCGCTGCCGGCGACCAACCCGACCGCACCTTCCAGTGGGGCCGACAGCTCGACGTACGGCCGGTCAAGGCGTTCGGGGACGGCTCCGACCTCACGGAACAGGCGGTCGCCTCCTACGTGGCCAAGTACGCCACCAAGGCGGCGGAGAACACCGGCACCCTGGACCGGCGCATCGGCGAACTCTCCGAACTCGACCGCCACGGCGTCCCCGACCACGTGCGCCGCCTGATCACCGCCTGCCGGGACCTGGATGAGCTGTACCCGGACCGGCGCCTGTGGGCCTGGGCTCACATGCTCGGCTTCCGCGGGCACTTCTCGTCCAAGTCCCGCCGCTACTCGACCACGCTCGGCGCCCTCCGCCAGACCCGAGCCGACTTCCGCGCCGCACAGGAACGCGCCGCCCTCGGCCTGGACGAACACGAGCCGGACACCGTCCTCGTCCTCGCCGACTGGCAGTACGCCGGCCACGGCCACACCCCCGGTGAGTCCGCCCTCGCCGCCACCATCCGGCGGGACATCGAACTCAACCGCGAAATCGCACGCGAAGCCTTGGAAGGAGAATTGGCGTGAAAGACGAGCTGATGACCGTTCCGGAAATCCTCGCCGAACTCAAAGGGGTATCACGCCGGACCTTCTACCGCTGGCGAGAACTGGGGCAGGCTCCGCGAGCTTTCAAGCTGCCCAAGGGCGAACTGCGGGTGTGGCGCAGCGACTTCACGGCGTGGCTGAACAGTCGAGAGAGGGCAGCGGCGTGAAGTCACTCGACGTGAAAGTCTGGGGCGTCCGGAAAAGGAACACCAAGAAGCCGTCCTAGTGAGGTGGATCGTCTCCGGGAACGTGTTCTCCGAACAGTTCCGCACCAAGGGACTCGCGGACAACTACCGTTCCAAGCTCCTGCGTGCAATGCGCGACGGCGAGGAGTTCGACGCGGCTACCGGGCTGCCAGACTCGATGGTCGAAAAGGCGCCCACGATGACGTGGTACGCCTTCGCCTTGAAGTACCTCGCCATGAAATGGCCGCACGCTGCGCCGAACACTCGCGACGGGATCAACGAGTCGTTGACCGCTGTCACCGTGGCGCTCCTCGACGATCGTCCTGGGCGGCCGGCCGATGACCTCCTCAGGAAGGCGCTTCGTAACTGGGCTTTCGTCCTTCCCGGCCCGGACGACAGCGAGTTGCCGACCGAGATCGCGAACACCCTGCATTGGGTGGCCAAGGCATCGCGCCCTCTCTCGGACCTCGCCGACGCAGCGGTCGGCAGGGTCGTCCTGGACTCCCTGAAGCTCAAGCTCGACGGAACGGCGGCTGCGGCAGAAACCGTACGGCGCAAGCGGCGCACTCTGGTCAACGCCATGCACTACGCGGTGGATCTCGGCGAGTTCAAAGAGAATCCGATCACTGCGGTTCGCTGGAAGAAACCGAAGGTGGTCAAGGAAGTAGACCCCCGAGTAGTGGCGAACCCCGAACAGGCTCGTGCTCTGCTGACTGCGGTCTCGTACGTCGGCGGATATGGCCGTGCGCGCGGCCGGCGACTCGTCGGTTTCTTCGCCTGCATGTACTACGGCGCCCTTCGCCCGGCTGAGGCTGTCGGCCTCAAAGAGGCAGACCTGAAACTGCCGGAAACGGGCTGGGGAACGGCTTTGCTAAATCGCACCCGCCCCAGCGTCGGCAAGCGGTGGACCGATTCCGGCGAGACGCACGACGATCGCGGACTCAAGAACCGGCCCGTCGAAGAGGTCCGTCCCGTGCCGATCCCGCCTCAGCTCGTGGCGATCCTCCGAGATCACCTCGATACGTTCGGAACTGCGAAGGACGGGCGGCTGTTCACAAACGAGCGCGGGGGAGTGGTGGGCTCGTCCACGTACTACCGCGTGTGGCAGGAGGCTCGCGCGCTCGCTCTTCCGCCGGCCGTTGTCGCCTCGCCGCTCGCCGCCCGTCCGTACGACCTGCGGCACTCGGCGCTGTCGACCTGGCTTAACTCCGGTGTCGACGCGACTGAGGTCGCCGAGCGCGCGGGCAACAGCGTCGAGGTCCTGCTGAGCCGCTACGCGAAGTGCATCGACGGTCGGCAGGAGATCGCCAATCGCAAGATCGAAGAGCTGTTGCGCGAGTACGAGTGATCCCGCGCGCCGTACGAGGCTTCAGGCCCCTGGATCCGTCCGGGGGCCTTCGCCATCCTGGAGCTGACCAGGGCCGATGCCCCAAGATCCTGTCCACGAATAGTCCACGGACCCCGACATACGGCCGCTCCGAGCGGCATACGCCGGCACATACGCGAAGACCCCGGCCTCAGCGTTTCCGCTGGTGACGGGGTCTTTGGGCACCTAATCCATGGTGCCCCCGGCAGGATTCGAACCTGCGCACACGGCTCCGGAGGCCGTTGCTCTATCCCCTGAGCTACGGGGGCGTCCGCCGCGTTCGGCGGCGACGGGTAGAACCCTACCAGCTCCCGGGCGGTGGCTGTGAACTGGTATTTCCGCGGGGCGCGGCAGGCCGGGTCGCCCGTGTGGGGCGGAAGTGGGGAAAACCCGGACGCAGGGCAGGGGCGCGACCTACTCTCGAGTTGTGTCAGGCGTGTCCGGCCGGGTGCTCGTCGTGGACGACAACAGGGTCATCCGGCAGCTGATCAGGGTCAATCTCGAGCTGGAGGGCTTCGAGGTCGTGACCGCGGCCGACGGTGCCGAGTGTCTGGACGTCGTCCACCACGTCCGGCCCGACGTGGTGACCCTGGACGTGGTCATGCCGCGGCTGGACGGGCTGCGGACCGCCGAGCGGCTGCGGGACGATCCGCGGACCAGGGACCTGCCCGTGGCGATCATCAGCGCGTGCACGCGGTACGAGGTGGAGAGCGGGCTCGCCGCCGGGGTCGACGCGTTTCTGGCGAAGCCCTTCGAGCCGGCCGAGCTGGTACGGCTCGTGCGGCAGCTCAGGCACCGGGAGGGTCCGCCGCCGCTCGACGGCCGGCGGGGTGCCGGGTGGGCCGGGAGCGCCTGGGGCTGACAGGGTGGCCGTCCGGCGCTGACCGGATGGCGAAACCGGTTCCGCCCGAAGCCCGCTCCTCCCATACGCTTGTCCCGTGACCCCCGCGGACCTCTCCCTCACCGTGCTGCACGCCGTGCGCCGCGCGGTCGGCGAGGGTGCGCTGCGGGCCCCGGCGCGGGTGCCCGAGCGGGTCACGGTGGAGCGGCCCCGGCCCGGCGGGTGCGGGGACTGGGCCACCAACGCCGCGCTCCAGCTCGCCCGCGAGGCGGGGATGGCGCCGCTCCAGCTCGCCGAGGTGCTGCGGCCCCGGATCGCGGAGGCCGACGGCATCGAGCGCGTCGAGATCACCGGGCCCGGGTTCCTCAACATCACCCTGGCCGACCGCGGCCGGCACGCCCTGGTCCGGGACATCCTCGACGCGGGCGAGCGGTACGGGCACGGTGACTCGCTGGCCGGGCACACCTTCCGGCTCAGCCACCGTGGCGACGTACGCGCCACCGTCATGGCCGACGCCGTACGGCGGCTGCTGATCGCCCAGGGGGCCGGCGTGCACGACGCCGGGGCCACCACCGTGACCCTGAGCCCCCTCCCCGCCGCCTACGACGTCCACGCCCTGGGCCCCGACGCCGCCCGGTGGGGCCTGCTGCGGCCCGCCGCGCACGACCGGCCGCTCCCGCCCGAAGGGCTCCTCGTGCAGAGCGAGGCCAACCCGCTGTTCACCGTGCGGTACGCCCACGCACGGGCCAGGGCGCTCCTCCGCAACGGCGCGCAGCTCGACATGAGCCCCGCGTACGAAGAGGATGTCGACGCGACCCGCCTCCTGGCCGCCCTCGGCGACCACCCCGCCGTTCTCGAAGCCGCCGCCCGCCACCGCGCCCCCGACCGGGTCGCCCGGCACCTGGAGGCCACCGCCGACGCGTTCCTGGGGTTCCAGCACACCGTGCTGCCCCTCGGCGACGAGAAACCCTCGGCCGCCCACCGCTCCCGGCTCGCCCTCGCCGAAGCCGCCGGGACGGTGCTGGCCGGCGGCCTGGCCCTGCTCGGCATCAGCGCCCCTGACTACTTGTGAGAGAGAAATGAGCCGTTCCGCACACCCTGCCGGGCCCCGTCACGCCGATGTCATGCCCGAGGGCCACTACGCCGCCCCGCCCGCCGACCTCAACGCGCTCGACGAGAAGGTCTGGGCCCGGACCGTCAGCCGTGACACCGACGGCGTCGTCCAGGTCGGCGGGATTCCCGTGACCCGGCTCGCCGAGGAGTTCGGCACCCCCGCCTACTTCGTCGACGAGACCGACTTCCGCGCCCGCTGCCGCGCCTGGGCCGACGCCTTCGGCAAGGACGCCGACGTCTTCTACGCCGGGAAGGCGTTCCTGTCGCGGGCCGTCGTGCGGTGGCTCAAGGAAGAGGGGCTCAATCTCGATGTCTGCTCGGGCGGTGAGCTGACCACCGCCCTCGACGCCGGCATGCCCGCCGAGCGGATCGCGTTCCACGGGAACAACAAGTCCGCCGAGGAGATCGAGCGGGCCGTGCGCACCGGCGTCGGGCGGATCGTGCTCGACTCCTTCCAGGAGATCGTGCGGGTGGCTCACATCGCGCAGAGCCTGGGCAAGCGGCAGAAGGTGCAGATCCGGGTGACCGTGGGCGTCGAGGCCCACACCCACGAGTTCATCGCCACCGCCCACGAGGACCAGAAGTTCGGCATCGCGCTCGCGGGCGGCGAGGCCGCCGAGGCCGTCCGGCGGGCGCTGAAGCTCGACGGGCTGGAGCTCATCGGCATCCACTCCCACATCGGGTCGCAGATCTTCGACACCTCCGGGTTCGAGGTGGCCGCGCACCGGGTGGTCGGGCTGCTCAAGGAGGTCCGCGACGAGCACGGCGTCGAGCTGCCCGAGATCGACCTCGGCGGCGGCCTCGGCATCGCGTACACCTCCGACGACGACCCCCGCGAGCCGCACGAGATCGCCAAGGCGCTCAACGAGATCGTGACGCGGGAGTGCGAGGCGGCGGGGCTGCGCACGCCGCGCATCTCCGTCGAGCCGGGGCGCGCCATCGTCGGGCCCACCGCGTTCACGCTCTACGAGGTCGGCACCGTCAAGCCGCTCGCGGGGCTGCGTACGTACGTGAGTGTCGACGGCGGCATGTCGGACAACATCCGCACCGCCCTGTACGACGCCGAGTACTCCGTCGCGCTCGTGTCGCGGACGAGCGACGCCGAGCCGATGCTCAGCCGTGTCGTCGGCAAGCACTGTGAGAGTGGCGACATCGTGGTGAAGGACGCGTTCCTGCCGGCCGACATCGCGCCGGGGGACCTGATCGCGGTTCCGGCCACCGGGGCGTACTGCCGTTCCATGGCCAGCAACTACAACCACGTACTCCGGCCGCCCGTCGTCGCCGTCCGCGACGGTGAGGCGCGCGTGATCGTCCGGCGCGAGACAGAGGAAGATCTTCTGCGTCTCGATGTCGGTTGATGAAATAGATGTCTCATAATCCGGACGGAAGGGAGAAACTTCCGTCCGGTGAGTGAGACTGGTCCACACCGTAGAAGTATGAGAAGTGAGGTCGGATGATGCGTACGCGTCCGCTGAAGGTGGCGCTGCTGGGCTGTGGAGTGGTCGGCTCAGAGGTGGCGCGCATCATGACGACGCACGCCGACGACCTCGCGGCGCGCATCGGCGCTCCCGTCGAGCTCGCCGGTGTGGCCGTCCGCCGGCCCTCCAAGGTGCGTGCGGGCATCCCCCAGGAGCTCATCACCACCGACGCCACCGCCCTGGTCAAACGCGGGGACATCGACGTCGTCGTCGAGGTCATCGGGGGCATCGAGCCCGCCCGTACGCTGATCACCACCGCGTTCGAGCACGGCGCCTCCGTCGTCTCCGCGAACAAGGCGCTCCTCGCCGAGGACGGCCAGAACCTGTACGCCGCCGCCGAGCAGCACGGCCAGGACCTGTACTACGAGGCGGCCGTCGCCGGCGCCATCCCGCTGATCCGCCCGCTGCGCGAGTCCCTCGCCGGCGACAAGGTCAACCGGGTGCTGGGCATCGTGAACGGCACGACCAACTTCATCCTCGACAAGATGGACACCTCCGGGGCGGGGTATTCGGAGGCGCTGGACGAGGCCACCGCCCTCGGGTACGCCGAGGCCGACCCGACCGCCGACGTCGAGGGCTTCGACGCCGCCGCCAAGGCCGCCATCCTCGCCGGAATCGCCTTCCACACGCGCGTACGCCTCGACGACGTGTACCGCGAGGGCATGACCGAGGTCACCGCCGCCGACTTCGCCTCCGCCAAGCGCATGGGCTGCACCATCAAGCTGCTCGCCATCTGCGAGCGCGCCGCCGACGGCGGGTCCGTCACCGCGCGCGTGCACCCCGCGATGATCCCGCTCAGCCACCCGCTGGCCTCGGTGCGCGGCGCGTACAACGCCGTGTTCGTGGAGGCCGACGCGGCCGGCCAGCTGATGTTCTACGGCCCGGGCGCCGGCGGCTCGCCGACCGCGTCCGCCGTCCTCGGCGACCTCGTCGCCGTCTGCCGCAACCGCCTCAACGACGCGACGGGCCCCGGCGAGTCCGCGTACACCCAGCTCCCCGTCAGCCCCATGGGCGACGTGGTGACGCGGTACCACATCAGCCTCGACGTGGCCGACAAGCCGGGCGTCCTCGCCCAGGTCGCGACGGTCTTCGCCGAGCACGGCGTATCCATCGATACGGTGCGCCAGCAGGGCAAGGACGGCGAGGCGTCCCTCGTCGTCGTCACCCACCGCGCGCCCGACGCCGCCCTCTCCGGGACCGTCGAGGCGCTGCGCAAGCTCGACACCGTGCGTGGTGTCGCCAGCATCATGCGGGTCGAAGGAGAGTAACCAGCAATGACTCACCAGTGGCGCGGAATCATCGAGGAGTACCGCGACCGGCTGCCGGTCACGGACACCACCCCCGTCGTCACCCTCCGTGAGGGTGGCACGCCGCTCGTGCCCGCGCAGGTGCTCTCCGAGCGCACGGGCTGTGAGGTCCATCTGAAGGTCGAGGGCGCCAACCCCACCGGCTCCTTCAAGGACCGCGGCATGACCATGGCCATCACCCGGGCCAAGGAGGAGGGCGCGCAGGCCGTCATCTGCGCCTCCACGGGCAATACGTCGGCCTCCGCCGCCGCGTACGCCGTGCGCGCCGGGATGGTGTCCGCCGTCCTCGTGCCGCAGGGCAAGATCGCGCTGGGCAAGATGGGCCAGGCCCTGGTGCACGGCGCCAAGATCCTCCAGGTCGACGGCAACTTCGACGACTGCCTCACCCTCGCCCGCTCGCTGTCCGACAACTACCCGGTGGCGCTGGTCAATTCGGTCAACCCGGTCCGTATCGAGGGCCAGAAGACCGCCGCGTTCGAGATCGTGGACATGCTGGGCGACGCCCCCGACATCCACGTCCTGCCCGTCGGCAACGCCGGCAACATCACCGCGTACTGGAAGGGCTACAAGGAGTACGCGGCGGACGCGGTCTCCACCCGTACGCCCCGCATGTGGGGCTTCCAGGCCTCCGGCTCCGCGCCGATCGTGCGCGGCGAGGTCGTCAAGGACCCGTCGACCATCGCCACCGCCATCCGGATCGGCAACCCGGCCTCGTGGACGTACGCGCTGGAGGCCCGGGACGAGTCGGGCGGGTTCATCGACGAGGTGACGGACCGTGAGATCCTGCGCGCCTACCGGCTGTTGGCCTCCCAGGAGGGCGTCTTCGTGGAGCCCGCCTCCGCCGCGTCCGTGGCCGGCCTGCTGAAGGCCGCCGAGCAGGGCAAGGTGGACCCGGGGCAGACGATCGTGTGCACCGTGACCGGAAACGGCCTGAAGGACCCGGACTGGGCGGTCGCCGGAGCGCCGCAGCCGGTCACCGTGCCGGTCGACGCGGCAACCGCGGCGGAGCGGCTCGGCCTCATCTGAGCGCCGGTCGAAGTCTGGCCGAAAACCGCAACCCGCACAGCGCCGTACACAGGAGCACAGGCAGGCTCGCGACACGCATCGTGCGCCTCCTGTGCGCCCTATGTCGCCACAGAACCTTCCTTCGATAGGCTGTACTGAACCCGCCCCGCCGCATATGCCGCGGTGCTCTTGCCGTTGACGCCGTTGCGGCCCATGGGTCTTCGTACTTCTCGTCACCATCCCGCTTCTCGTCAAACCCCGAACCTCGAAAACCGCGACATCTCGTCGTCAGATTCAAGGAGAGTCATCGAGCGATGGCCGGTCCCGCGTTCCGCGCCGCCGCCGTCCGGGTGCGCGTTCCCGCCACCAGCGCCAACCTCGGCCCGGGCTTCGACGCCCTCGGCCTGTCGCTGGGGCTGTACGACGACGTCGTCGTCCGGGTCGCCGACTCCGGGCTGCACATCGACATCGCCGGGGAGGGCGCCGACACCCTCCCGCGTGACGAGAGCCATCTGCTCGTACGCTCCCTGCGCACCGCCTTCGACCTGTTCGGCGGGCAGCCGCGCGGCCTGGAGGTCGTCTGCGCCAACCGCATCCCGCACGGCCGCGGCCTCGGCTCCTCCTCGGCGGCCATCTGCGCCGGCATCGTCGCCGCCCGCGCGGTGACCATAGGCGGCGACGCCAGACTCGACGACGCGGCGCTGCTGGAGCTCGCCACCGAGATCGAGGGTCACCCCGACAACGTGGCCGCCTGTCTGCTCGGAGGCTTCACGCTCGCCTGGATGGAGGGCGGCTCCGCCCGGGCGATCAGGATGGATCCGGCCGATTCCATCGTTCCGGTGGTTTTCGTCCCCGGGAAGCCGGTCCTCACCGAGACCGCCCGCGGCCTGCTGCCGCGCACCGTCCCCCACGTGGACGCCGCGGTCAACGCCGGCCGTGCCGCGCTGCTGGTCGAGGCCCTGACCCGGCGTCCCGAGCTGCTGCTCGCCGCCACCGAGGACCGCCTCCACCAGGAGTACCGGGCGCCTGCCATGCCCCAGAGCGTGGAACTGGTGAACCGACTGCGTGCGGACGGCGTTCCCGCGGTCATCTCCGGTGCGGGCCCCACGGTGCTCGCGCTGGCCGAGAACGGCGCGGCGGAGAAGGTGGCGCGGCTGGCGGGCGACGGCTGGGCGGCCAACAGGCTGGCCCTCGACGTCTCGGGTGCGAGCGTCCTGCCGCTCGCCCCGTAGGTACACGGTTGCCGGTGTTGGAGAGGGGGAATGTTTGTTGGAGCCGGTAGTGTTAACCTCGAGTCTGCACCCGACGTCTTTGTGGCGCGGTGCTGAGTGTCCCCATCCGGGACCACCATTCTTCCGGGAGCCTCCTCCACTGCCTGAGCAGCCTGCCTGAGCAGTTTCGAGCACGCTCCGGAACCGGCGCGCGACACCCCTCGCTTTTCCCAGGAGCGGGCCGAGCAGGGGGCCTCGGGCCGGACCCAAGCACGTTTTTTCTTCTCCGCCGTACCCGGCGGGACCACCGCCCCGACTCGGTCCACCGATCAAGGACCGCTGTCGGACAGCACAACCGGTCGCCGAGCCAGAAGGCCGACGTCCGCTCCAGGGAAGGACCCTTCGTGAGCGACACCACCGATCTGATGGGCGTGACTGCCGACAACAGTGTCGACACCACCGCGCCCGCCGCAGGTGCTGCCACTGGCACCACGTCACGGCGCCGCCGCTCCGGCACCGGCCTCGAGGGCATGGTCCTGGCCGAGCTGCAGCAGGTCGCGTCAGGCCTCGGCATCAGGGGCACCGCGCGCATGCGCAAGAGCCAGCTGATCGAGGTCATCAAGGAGGCGCAGGCCGGCGGCGGCGCATCCGCGCCCAAGACCGCCGACGCGGCGGCAGGCGCCGAGACCAAGCCGAAGCGCCGCGCCACCTCCAAGGCCCGTACGGGCGAGGAGGCCGCCGACAAGGCCGTCGACAAGAGCGCCGACAAGGCCGAGAAGGCCGCCGGGAAGGCCGACAAGGCCGACAAGGCCGTCGCGCAGCAGCAGATCGAGATCCCCGGTCAGCCCTCCCCCAAGCTCTCGGCCTCGCCGGAGCAGGGCGGTGCCCCCGGTGACGACCACCCCGTGGGCGAGCGCCGCCGACGCCGCGCCACCGCGCCCGCCGGCAGCCCCGAGGGCGACGTCCGCACCGAGGCCCGTACGGACGTCCGTACGGAGGCCAGGACCGACACCAGGACCGACGGGCAGCCCGAGGCCAAGGCCGAGGCGTCCCTCGACACCGCCGAGGGCAGCCGGGGCCGCCAGCGCGACCGCGGCGAGCGGGGCGAGCGCGGCGGCGACCGTGGCGAGCGCCGGGACCGTCAGCGTGACCGCCAGCGCGACCGCGGCGGCAAGGGCGACGACCAGCAGGGCGGCGGCGGCCAGCGCCAGCAGCGCCAGGGCGGCCAGCAGCCCCAGGGCGGCCCGCAGGACGACTTCGACGACGAGGGCGGCCGTCGGGGCCGTCGCGGCCGCTACCGCGACCGTCGTGGCCGTCGTGGCCGCGACGACTTCCAGGCCGGCGAGCCGCAGGTCTCCGAGGACGACGTCCTGATCCCCGTCGCGGGCATCCTGGACATCCTCGACAACTACGCGTTCATCCGGACCTCCGGCTACCTGCCCGGCCCGAACGACGTGTACGTCTCCCTCGCCCAGGTCCGCAAGAACGGCCTGCGCAAGGGTGACCACGTCACCGGTGCCGTGCGCCAGCCGAAGGAGGGCGAGCGCCGCGAGAAGTTCAACGCGCTGGTCCGCCTGGACTCCGCCAACGGCATGGCCGCCGACTCGGGCCGCAACCGCCCCGAGTTCAACAAGCTGACCCCGCTCTACCCGCAGGACCGTCTCCGTCTGGAGACCGACCCGGGTGTGCTGACCACGCGGATCATCGACCTCGTGTCGCCGATCGGCAAGGGCCAGCGAGGCCTGATCGTGGCCCCGCCGAAGACCGGCAAGACCATGATCATGCAGGCGGTCGCCAACGCGATCACCCACAACAACCCCGAGTGCCATCTGATGGTCGTCCTGGTCGACGAGCGTCCGGAAGAGGTCACCGACATGCAGCGGTCGGTCAAGGGCGAGGTCATCTCCTCGACCTTCGACCGCCCGGCCGAGGACCACACCACCGTCGCCGAGCTGGCCATCGAGCGCGCCAAGCGCCTCGTGGAGCTGGGTCACGACGTGGTCGTCCTGCTCGACTCGATCACCCGCCTGGGCCGCGCGTACAACCTCGCGGCGCCCGCCTCCGGCCGCATCCTCTCCGGTGGTGTCGACTCGACCGCGCTCTACCCGCCGAAGCGCTTCTTCGGTGCCGCGCGCAACATCGAGGACGGCGGCTCGCTGACCATCCTGGCCACCGCGCTGGTCGACACCGGCTCGCGCATGGACGAGGTGATCTTCGAGGAGTTCAAGGGCACCGGCAACATGGAGCTCAAGCTCGACCGGAAGCTCGCCGACAAGCGCATCTTCCCGGCGGTGGACGTCGACGCGTCCGGCACCCGCAAGGAGGAGATCCTGCTGGGCAGCGACGAGCTCGCCATCGTCTGGAAGCTGCGCCGGGTGCTGCACGCGCTCGACCAGCAGCAGGCGATCGAGCTGCTGCTCGACAAGATGAAGCAGACCAAGTCGAACGCCGAGTTCCTGCTGCAGATCCAGCAGACGACCCCGTCGGCCGGCAACGGCAAGGACTGACGTCCAACGGCACAACGGCACAGGGTACAAAAGGGACCGCCCCGTCACTTCGGTGACGGGGCGGTTTCGATTTTCACTGTCTTCTCACCCGACGCTGGTCAAGCGGGAGTTGACAGCTGTAGCATCAGCGCCTTGAGGTGGGGGGATTCCGCCGCGCAGCACGAGCCGAGGCCAGGGGGGTTTTCCGGCTCGCTGCCCGCACACCAGCCGTACCCCGCCATCGTCATGGACTCTTCCGGCGTGGCAATCGTGCTTCGCCGGGTCGACCCAAGGGGTTTACTCAGTGCAGATACGCACGCGCGGCGGCCGTCACCGGCGCCGTATGACACTGGCGCTGCCGGCCGCGGCCGCAGTCGTCGCCCTGGTGGGAGCGGGAATCGCGGTCACCGGTTCGGACTCCGCGGAGGCCGGCGAGGCCCCCCGCATCAGCGCGGAGATGAACAAGCCTTCGCAGCCGCCGCAGCAAGAGCTGCGCCAGCGCGCCGCCAAGGCGATGGAGGGCGACGCCAAGAGCGAGCGCTCCCTGGTCGAGCAGCCGGACGCCGCCGCCTCCGACAGCGGCAGCGCCCCGAGCGCCCGCATCATCGGCGGCTCCGAGACCACCATCTCGGCCGCGCCCTGGATGGCGCAGCTCCACTTCTCGGACGCCACCGGCGCCGGGTACTTCTGCGGCGGCGTCGTGATCGCTCCGACGAAGGTCGCCACGGCGGCGCACTGCGTCAAGGGCATCAAGTGGTACCAGAACGGTACGGTCATCACCGGCACCGACCAGCTGCCCACCGAGAACGCCGACGGTTCGTGGAACTTCCACGGCGGTCAGCTCTTCGGCGCCTACCGGCAGTGGAACCACCCGGCGTACAGCCCGTACACGCTTGACGCGGACGTCGCGGTCCTCACACTGACCGCCCCGACCACCGTCAAGCCTCTGCCGCTCGCGCAGCCGACGGACGGCGCGCTGTACCAGGCGGGCCTGGACGGCAAGGTCTACGGCTGGGGCCGCACCAGCTCCACCGAGCCCAACAGCGCCTCGCAGACGCTGAAGGTGGCCGACGCCGACATCGTCTCGGACAGCAACTGCGCCGCCGCCTACCCGGACGGCTTCATCAAGGGCCACATGCTGTGCGCCGGCGCCGCGCCGACCGGCAGCGACGAGACCAGCGAGACCACCTGCAACGGTGACTCCGGCGGCCCGCTGGTCGTCAGCGGCCGCCTCGTCGGCATCGTGTCGTGGGGCGACGAGAACTGCTCGGCCGCCGGCAAGTACGGCGTGTACGCGAAGGTCTCCACGTACTCCGCGCCGATCCAGTCCCGCGTCGACGACGCCAACTGGAACTACGACCACACCGCGGACCTGCTGGCCCGCCGTGCGTCGGACTCGACCATGTTCGCGTGGACGTCGAGGGTCACCTCGCTGAGCCGCACGGAGAACATGGGCTACTTCGGCGGCTACACGCTGGCGCTGCAGAACGACCTGGACCGGGACGACTACGCGGACATCCTGAACCGCTACAACGGTGACATCTACTGGTCGCACTTCGTCCCCGCCGCCGAAGAGTGGCAGCACAAGCTCGTCGCGAAGGGCTGGGGCAAGCACAAGGCGATCCTCACCCCCGGTGACGTCACCGGGGACGAGCTGCCCGACATGGTCGCGGTCGACTCGGCCGGCACCATGCGCGTCTACCCGGGCCGGGGCAACGGTGGCTTCAACGCCCCCGTCTCCGTCGGCACCGGCTGGGGCAAGTTCACGATGATCCGCGGTCACGGTGACTTCACCAGCGACGGCAAGCCGGACATCTTCGCCCGTGCCACGGACGGCAAGACCTACCTGTACAAGGGCACCGGCGTCGCCACCAAGCCGTGGGCCGCGCCCGTCCTCGTCGGCGCCTTCGGCTCGATGAACGCCCTGGTCACCACCGGTGACGTCAACAGCGACGGTGTCGCCGACGTCCTGACCCGAGACACGGCCGGCAAGCTCTGGCTGTACCCGGGCAGCGGCAAGGGCGGCTTCCTCGCCCGCAAGGACTTCGGCAGCGGCTGGCAGGCGTACAACCTGCTCGGCTGAGCCGGTCCACCCCAGCAACGCCCCTGTGCCCGCCGTGCACCCGCACGGCGGGCACAGTCGCGCCAGACCAAGCGGAAGGCCGCTCTCCCATGCGTACCAAGATTGTGCTCGCCCTCGTCGTGGTCGCCGTGGGGTTCCTGGCCGGGTGGTCGGGCTCGCCCGCGTTCGACGGCCGACGGGCCGGGGAGGCGATCCATGGCGGACAGCACGCGCAGGGAACGGTCGGATACGACCATGCGCGGGTGGGGGAGGAGTGGTGGTTCGCCCTGCCGCTGCCCTACAACCAGAGCAGCCGGCCGCTGCGCATCACCAAGGTGGAACTGATCGACGTGCCCGCCGGCCTGGAGGTCGCGGGCTATCCCGCGTTCGATCTGGACGACACGGACGGGGTGCCCCTCCTCGCCAAGGAGGGCGTCCCGCACATGCCGCGGTTCAGCCGGCTCGTGGACCATTCCGCGGCCGGAGTGGTCGTGGAGCCCAACTCTTTCAGCGGGTACTACTACGCGGCGCACCTGAAGATCACCGGACCGATCCGGGAGAAGGGGCAGGGCTGCCGGTTCCAGTACGAGCAGGACGGCGAGAAGTACGAACAGATCGTCGGCTGCGCGTTCGCACTCAGGCTCGAGAAGTGACATCCCCCTGCGAGCTTCGCCACGCCGCCGACCGCCGACCGCGTCTGGCGCACGCGGCAGGCTCCCGGCAAAACCACAGGTGAGAAGCTGCCTGCGCCCATCGCGCACCCGCGCGGTGGGCACAGCGCCTTCTTAAGTACCTCTTAGCCGGCCGTGCAACCCTTTGGTCCGCCTCCCCGTCTGACAGGTCAGCAGCGCCTGATCACCACGCCTGATCACCACGGCTGGGGGTAGCGGAACCAGCGAGGGACTGAGGAGAACATGGCCGAGCAGGGGAAGACCAGCCGAATACGCGCCACCGGACGCCGACGCCGCGAACCGGCCAAGGGACGCAGGGCGCTCACCGTCGCCGCGTGGTCCGCCGCCGGGCTGGTGCTGGTCAGCGGCTGCGGGCTCGGCTACGTCTACTTCACGCTCAACGGCAACATCCAGAGCGTCGACATCAACGCCCAGCTGCGTGACGACGAGCGCCCCCGGAACGTCGACAACGGCTCCATGGACATCCTGGTCCTGGGTTCCGACTCCCGCTCCGGCGCCAACGGCGCGTACGGCAGGGACGAGGGCGCCGCCCGCTCCGACACGGCGATGATCCTGCACCTGGACGAGGGCCACCGGAAGGCCAGCGTCGTCTCCGTACCGCGCGACACGATCATCGAGCGGCCCGACTGCACCGACAAGACGGGTGCGACGGTCCCCGGCGAGCGCAAGGCCATGTTCAACACGGCGTACGAGGTCGGCGGCCCGGCCTGCGCGGTGAAGACCGTCGAGAAGATGTCCGGCATCCGCATGGACCACTACATCGAGGTCGACTTCACCGGCTTCAAGAAGCTCATCGACGAGCTCGGCGGCGTCGAGGTCACCACCACCGAGGCGATCAAGGACAAGAGCAGCCACCTCGACCTGGCGCCGGGCACCCACACCCTCACCGGCGAGCAGGCCCTCGGCCTCGTACGCACCCGCAAGGGCGTCGGCGACGGCAGCGACCTCGGCCGCATACAGCTCCAGCAGGCGTTCATGAAGGCCTTCATCGAGCAGGCCAAGAGCGTCGGTGTCTTCACCAACCCCAAGAAGCTGTGGGACCTCGCCGACACCGCCACCAAGGCGATCACCCCCGACTCCGAGCTCGACTCCGTCAAGGAGCTCGCCGACTTCGCCGGTGGCCTGAAACAGCTCGGCGCCGACGACGTCCACATGATCACGCTGCCGGTGCGGTACGACCCCGCCGACCTCAACCGCGTCGTCCCGCTGGAGGCCCAGTCCCAGCAGGTGTGGGCCGCCCTCAAGGCCGACCGGCCGATCCCGGCCTCCGCCACCAAGGACGCCGCCAAGGGACACGCCGACGGCGTGGTCAAGTAGCCCGGAATAGATCCGGCCACCCCCCGGTTTTGGGAGATACGGCCGGTCCTGGCAGACTGGTACGTCGGCCCCGGTTCACGCACGCGCAGCCCGCACGTGCGACCCGGCGCCCTCCCGAAACTAGGAGACACCCTTGAAGCGCGACATCCACCCCGAGTACGTCGAGACGCAGGTCAGCTGCACCTGTGGCGCGTCGTTCACCACCCGTAGCACGATCCAGGGCGGCAACATCCGTGCCGAGGTCTGCTCCGAGTGCCACCCGTTCTACACGGGCAAGCAGAAGATCCTCGACACCGGTGGCCGTGTGGCCCGCTTCGAGGCCCGCTTCGGCAAGAAGGCCGGCTCCGCCAAGTAGCGAGCCATTGCGCCGGTCTCCGGCCGCCCCGCGTCGCCGGGGTGGCCGGGACCGGCGCTTTGCCGTCTTCCACAGCAGCCATTTCGTTGAAAACCAGGAGCCCCCGATGTTCGAGGCGGTCGAGGAACTGATCGGCGAGCACGCCGATCTCGAGAAGAAGCTTGCCGACCCTTCGGTCCACGCCGATCAGGCCAACGCCCGCAAGCTCAACAAGCGCTACGCCGAGCTGACCCCGATCGTCGCCACGTACCGCTCCTGGAAGCAGACCGGCGAGGACATCGAGACCGCTCGTGAGTACGCGCAGGTCGACCCCGACTTCGCCGCCGAGGCCAGGGAGCTGGAGAAGCAGCGCGAGGAGCTGACCGACAAGCTGCGGCTGCTGCTCGTCCCGCGCGACCCCAGCGACGACAAGGACGTCATCCTGGAGATCAAGGCGGGCGCCGGCGGCGACGAGTCCGCCCTGTTCGCCGGCGACCTGCTGCGCATGTACCTCCGGTACGCCGAGCGCGTCGGCTGGAAGACCGAGATCATCGACGCCACCGAGTCCGAGCTGGGCGGCTACAAGGACGTCCAGGTCGCCGTGAAGACCAAGGGCGGCAACGGTGCCACCGAGCCCGGCCAGGGCGTCTGGGCGCGGCTGAAGTACGAGGGCGGGGTGCACCGCGTGCAGCGCGTGCCCGCCACCGAGTCGCAGGGCCGTATCCACACCTCCGCCGCCGGTGTCCTGGTGACGCCCGAGGCCGAGGAGATCGACGTCGAGATCCACGCCAACGACCTGCGCGTCGACGTCTACCGGTCCTCGGGGCCCGGCGGCCAGTCCGTCAACACCACCGACTCCGCCGTACGCATCACCCACCTGCCGACCGGCATCGTCGCCTCCTGCCAGAACGAGAAGAGCCAGCTCCAGAACAAGGAGCAGGCCATGCGTATCCTGCGCTCCAGGCTGCTCGCCGCGGCCCAGGAGGAGGCCGAGAAGAACGCCGCGGACGCGCGCCGCAGCCAGGTGCGTACGGTCGACCGGTCCGAGAAGATCCGGACGTACAACTTCCCGGAAAACCGGATCTCGGACCACCGGGTCGGCTTCAAGGCGTACAACTTGGACCAGGTGCTCGACGGGGAGCTCGACGCGGTGATCCAGGCGTGTGTCGACGCCGACTCCGCCGCGAAGCTCGCTGCCGCCCAGTAACACTCGATATTTGCTCAGCCCGGAGGACCAGCGTGCAGCAACATTTTGGGGGGCGACCCCCAAGCCCCCGCAGTGTGCTGCTTGCCGAAGTGGCCCAGGCCACCCAGCGGCTGGCCGACGCCGGCGTGCCGTCACCGCGCTTCGACGCGGAGGAGCTCGCCGCGTTCGTGCACGGCGTCAAGCGGGGAGAGCTGCACAACGTCAAGGACGCGGACTTCGACGCCCGCTACTGGGAGGCCATCGCGCGCCGCGAGGCCCGCGAGCCGCTCCAGCACATCACCGGGCGGGCGTTCTTCCGCTACCTGGAGCTCCAGGTCGGCCCCGGTGTCTTCGTGCCCCGCCCCGAGACCGAGTCGGTCGTCGGCTGGGCCATAGACGCCGTACGGGCGATGGACGTCGTCGAGCCGCTGATCGTCGACCTGTGCTCCGGCTCCGGCGCCATCGCGCTCGCCATGGCCCAGGAGGTGCCGCGCTCGCGCGTGCACGCCGTGGAGCTGTCCGAGGACGCGCTGGTGTGGACGCGCAAGAACGCCGAGGGGTCCAGGGTCACCGTCCACCAGGGAGACGCCCTGACGGCCCTCCCCGAGCTCGACGGCCAGGTCGACCTGGTCATCTCCAACCCCCCGTACATCCCCCTCACCGAGTGGGAGTACGTCGCGCCCGAGGCCCGCGACCACGACCCGGAGATGGCGCTCTTCTCCGGCGAGGACGGCCTCGACACCATCCGCGGCATCGAACGCACCGCCCACCGGCTGCTGCGCCCCGGCGGCCTCGTCGTCGTCGAGCACGCCGACACCCAGGGCGGCCAGGTGCCGTGGATCTTCAACGAGGAGGCCGGCTGGGCGGACGCCGCCGACCACCCCGACCTGAACAACCGCCCGCGCTTCGCGACCGCGCGCAAGGCGACGCCATGACGGCACGGTGCGCAGCGGCGCCGGAGGCGCCCGGAACGAGTGAGCCGGGGAGCGCCGGTGCCGAAAGGGAGAGCGCGCGGAGGTCCCGAGGGGACCGAGCACGATCGACCGTGGGCGCACGCTCGAGCGTCCCGGCGGTGAACCGAGTGACCATGAAATGGGAGGCCCGCTGATGGCACGGCGATACGACTGCAACGACGCGACCGACCGCACGACCGGCCTGCGTGAGGCCGCGTCCGCCGTCCGACGTGGCGAGCTCGTCGTGCTGCCCACCGACACCGTGTACGGGATCGGTGCGGACGCCTTCAGCGCCGAGGCCGTCGCGGACCTGCTCGCGGCCAAGGGACGCGGCCGCAACATGCCCACCCCTGTCCTGATCGGCTCCCCGAACACCCTGCACGGCCTCGTCACGGACTTCTCCGAGCAGGCCTGGGAGCTCGTCGACGCCTTCTGGCCCGGCGCCCTGACCCTGGTCGCCAAGCACCAGCCGTCGCTCCAGTGGGACCTCGGCGACACGCGCGGCACCGTCGCGATCCGGATGCCGCTGCACCCGGTCGCCATCGAGCTGCTCACCGACGTCGGCCCGATGGCCGTCTCGTCCGCCAACCTGACCGGCCACCCGGCGCCCGAGGACTGCGACGCCGCGCAGGGCATGCTCGGCGACTCCGTCTCCGTGTACCTGGACGGCGGCCCGACGCCGGGCATCGTCCCGTCGTCGATCGTCGACGTCACCGGCGAGGTCCCGGTCCTGCTGCGCGCGGGCGCCCTGTCCGTGGACGAGCTGCGCAAGGTGGTACCCGATCTCGAGGTGGCCAGTTGACCGCCCCTGAGGGGCGTGGCATAGGCACGGAGAACTCGTTCCGCATCCTCCACGTCAGCACCGGCAACGTCTGCCGCTCGCCGATCACCGAGCGGCTGACCCGCCATGCCCTGTGCTCCCGCCTGGGCGACCCCATGGGCGGTGGGCTGATCGTGGAGAGTGCTGGCACCTGGGGCCACGAGGGCGCCCCCATGGAGGCCAACGCCGAGATCGTCCTCGCCGACTTCGGCGCGGACGCGAGCGGCTTCGTCGGCCGCGAGCTGCTCGACGAGCACGTCATCCGCGCCGACCTGGTGCTGACGGCGACCCGCGACCACCGCGCCCAGGTCATCTCGATGGGCCACTCGGCGGGCCTGCGCACGTTCACCCTGAAGGAGTTCACCCGCCTCGTACGGGCGATAGATCCGGCCACGTTGCCGGACCCTCTCAGCGACGGCATGGTGGAACGCGCTCGCGCCCTGGTTCGTGCCGCGGCGGCGTTGCGTGGCTGGTTGCTTGCTCCCAGCGCGGAGGCGGACGAGGTGAACGATCCGTACGGTGCGCCGATCACGTTTTTCCGCTCGATCGGTGACGAGATCCAGCAGGCCTTGGATCCGGTGGTCACGGCCCTGACGGGCGTTCCGACCCGGCGCTGACGGGGGCGGCTCCGTCGGCCGGAGGCCGGCGCAGCGCTCCCGAAGCCTGTGAGGCCCTCTGGGGCCGAGCAGTGCGAGGGGCGCGTGGGGGATTGGGTTCCGGCCAGGTTGCCGGACCCTCTCAGCGACGGCATGGTGGAACGCGCTCGCGCCCTGGTTCGTGCCGCGGCGGCGTTGCGTGGCTGGTTGCTTCCCTCCAGCGCGGAGGCGGACGAGGTGAACGATCCGTACGGTGCGCCGATCACGTTCTTCCGCTCGATCGGTGAGGAGCTCCAGCAGGCCTGGATCCGGTGGTCACGGCCCTGACGGGCGTTCCGACCCGGCGCTGACGGGCGACGGGCTCCGTCGGGGATGGGGCCCGGGTGGTCACGGCCTTGACCGGGGTGCCGACCCGGCGGTGATGTGGCGTTGGCGGGGCGCGGAGCGGTTCGCGGGCCTACATTGGGGGAGACGGGGCCCGCCCACGCATGGAGCCACTGATGCCGGTCACCGCTGCTGCTGCCGATGTGCGTGATGTCGACGTCCTGCGACGGCAGGATCCGGAGATCGCCGACGTACTGGCGGGCGAGCGGCGGCGGCAGGCCGACAGCCTGCAGCTGATCGCCGCCGAGAACTTCGCCTCGCCCGCCGTGCTCGCCGCGCTCGGGTCGCCGCTCGCCAACAAGTACGCCGAGGGCTACCCCGGCACCCGGTACCACGGGGGCTGTGAGTACGCGGACGCCGCCGAGCGGATCGCCGTCCAGCGGGCCACCGCCCTCTTCGGTGCCGATCACGCCAACGTCCAGGCCCACTCCGGCTCCTCGGCCGTCCTCGCGGCGTACGCGGCGCTGCTGCGGCCGGGTGACACGGTGCTGGCGATGGGCCTGGCGTACGGCGGCCACCTCACGCACGGGTCGCCGGCGAACTTCTCCGGCCGCTGGTTCGACTTCGTCCCCTACGGCGTCGACGCCGAGTCGGGCCTCCTCGACTACGAGCAGATCCGCGTCCTCGCCCACGAGCACAAGCCGAAGGCGATCGTGTGTGGCTCGATCTCGTACCCCCGGCACATCGATTACGCCGAGTTCCGCGAGATCGCCGACGAGGTCGGGGCGTGCCTCATCGCCGACGCCGCCCACCCCATAGGGCTCGTCGCGGGCGGGGCCGCGCCCAACCCCGTCCCGTACGCCGACGTGGTCTGCGCGACCACGCACAAGGTACTGCGCGGCCCGCGCGGCGGCCTCCTGCTGTGCGGCGGCGAGCTGGCCGAGCGCATCGACCGCGCGGTGTTCCCGTTCACGCAGGGCGGCGCCCAGATGCACACGATCGCCGCCAAGGCGGTGGCGTTCGCGGAGGCGGCGACACCGGCGTACGCGGCGTACACCCATCAGGTGGTGGCCAACGCGCGCGCCCTCGCGGACGCGCTCGCCCAGGAGGGCTTCGCCATCACCACCGGCGGCACCGACACCCACCTGATCACCGCCGATCCGGCGCCCCTGGGCATCGACGGGCGCGCCGCCAAGGCCCGCCTGGCGGCCGCCGGCATCGTGCTGGACACCTGCGCCCTGCCGTACGGGGACGGGCGCGGCATCCGGTTCGGTACCGCCGCCGTGACGACCCAGGGCATGGGCGCCGCGGACATGGAGCGGATCGCCGCGCTGTTCACGGCGGCGCTGCGCGGGAACGAGGAGGCGGCCGGAAAAGTCCGGTCGGACGTACGTGAACTGGCCGAGCGATTTCCCCCGTATCGGGGGTAGAAGAGCGGCCGTGCAACCGCCCGCGGCACCCGTGTGTCCTCAACCATGGGCAGAGCAGAGCTAGGGTGTGGGGCTGAGATGGCCAGCGATTCCTGTGGGGCAGCCCGTGCGTGATTACCTGCTGACGCTCTGTGTCACGGCCGCGGTGACCTATCTGCTGACCGGCCCGGTGCGGAAGTTCGCCATCGCGGCCGGCGCGATGCCGGAGATCCGCGCCCGGGACGTGCACCGAGAACCGACGCCGCGGCTCGGCGGTATCGCCATGTTCTTCGGGCTGTGCGCGGGGCTGCTGGTCGCCGACCACCTGACGAACCTCAACAGCGTCTTCGAGCTGTCCAACGAGCCACGCGCGCTGCTGTCCGGCGCGGCCCTGATCTGGCTGATCGGCGTGCTGGACGACAAGTTCGAGATCGACGCCCTGATCAAGCTCGGCGGCCAGATGATCGCCGCGGGCGTGATGGTCATGCAGGGCCTGACGATCCTGTGGCTGCCCATCCCGGGCATCGGCACGGTCGCGCTCACCCAGTGGCAGGGCACGCTGCTGACGGTCGCCCTGGTCGTCATCACCATCAACGCGGTGAACTTCGTCGACGGCCTCGACGGTCTGGCCGCCGGCATGGTGTGCATCGCCGCCGCCGCGTTCTTCCTGTACGCCTACCGGATCTGGTACGGCTTCACCATCGAGGCCGCCGCCCCCGCGACGCTGTTCGCGGTGATCCTGATGGGCATGTGCCTGGGTTTCCTGCCGCACAACATGCACCCGGCGCGCATCTTCATGGGTGACTCCGGCTCGATGCTGATCGGCCTGGTGCTGGCCGCCTCCGCGATCTCGATCACCGGCCAGGTCGACCCGGACGCGCTGAAGATCTTCGAGGGCTCGACCCGGGAGGCCACGCACGCCGCGCTGCCGGTCTTCATCCCGCTGCTGCTGCCGCTGACGATCATCGCGATCCCGGTGGCGGACCTGGTCCTGGCGATCGTGCGCCGGACGTGGAACGGCCAGTCGCCGTTCGCGGCCGACCGGGGGCACCTGCACCACCGGCTGCTGGAGATCGGGCACTCGCACAGCCGGGCGGTGCTGATCATGTACTTCTGGTCGGCGCTGATCGCCTTCGGGACGCTGGCGTACTCGGTGCACTCGGCGTCGATGTGGATCGTGCTGGTCATCGTCGCGCTGAGCGCCATCGGACTCGTCCTGCTGCTGCTGCCGCGCTTCACGCCGCGCGCCCCGCGCTGGGCGGAGGCCTTCGTTCCGCCGCGCTACCGCCGCCGCAAGGTGGAGCCGGTGGCCGCGGCGGCGGCGCCGTCCCCCTCGTACGGTGAGGAGGAACGCGTACCGGTCCCGGCGGGGGTCAACGGGGCGACCGCCCTCAGCGCCCTTCCCGAGCTCCACGACCGGCGGAAGGCCGGAACGCGCGGTTGACGGGCCTCACAAGCGCGGCCAATACCACGTAAACCGGCCCGCTGTCCTGCACACACGCGCAGGGTCACTCTCATGTGTGAGAGTCAGCACACCTCAGGGTAAAGACCTCATCAAATAGTTTGTGATACCGTTCACGAGACCCGGCGACAGAGCCGAAGGACCGTAGTGCGACGGTTCCTCGGCCCCCGAGAGCACGCCTCGGACCGGGCTTACGCTCGTCCATGACGACACCACTGCCCCCACCAGCAAGCGGAGATGCCGCCATGCCGTCCAACGACGCACGCACCCTGCTGTACGCCGCCGTACCCACCCTCGCCACCGGCGCTGTCGCCACCGTGGTGAGCGGTGTGGTCGCCGGCGGCAAGGGGGCTCTCGGCGCCGTGGCCGGCACGCTCGTGGTCGTCCTCTTCATGGGGATCGGGCTGGTGGTGCTCCAGCGGACGGCCAAGTCGCTGCCCCAGCTCTTCCAGGCCATGGGGCTGATGCTCTACATGGCCCAGTTGCTGCTGCTGTTCATGATCATGGCCCTGCTGAAGAACACCTCGCTGTTCGACTTCAAGGCCTTTGCCTTCACGCTGCTCGCGGCGACCATCGTCTGGGTCGCGGCCCAGGCCCGCGCCTACATGAAGGCCAAGATCCTCTACGTGGACCCCGCGTCCGACAAGGGCTCGAAGCCCGAGAAGACGGGGCCGTCGACGTGAGGAGTAGGGCCGGGATAAATGCGCGTTCACGATGCTGCTATCGTCCGGTGCCAACTGCGGCACTGCGGGCGCGGGCATCCGAGCTGACGCCTGTCCCAGCGCGAGGCTCGACGCCGAACCGCCGCCCCCCCATCCGTAAGACCAGTCCAGTGCCGACCCGCGGCTGCGTGCCGCGCCGACACAACGAGGTTGCCGTACCTATGCGCCACGCTGAAGGAGCCCGCGGTGAGTGCTGACCAGACGCTTGCCTTCGACCCGAGCTGTCACCTCTTCATCAAGGGATGTGGCTTCCCGGCACCGGGCCTCCACTCGTTCATGTACGAGCCCATCGCCACCGTGGCCGGCTTCGAGTTCACGAAGCCCATGCTGCTCGCGTTCCTGGGCTCGATCCTGATCGTCGCCTTTTTCTGGGCCGCCTTCGCGAAGCCGAAGCTGGTGCCCGGCAAGGTCCAGATGGTCGGTGAGGCCGGGTACGACTTCGTCCGCCGCGGCATCGTCTACGAGATCATCGGCAAGAAGGACGGCGAGAAGTACGTCCCCTTCATGGTGTCGCTGTTCTTCTTCGTCTGGATCCTCAACCTCTGGTCGATCATTCCGCTGGCCCAGTTCCCGGTCACCTCGCTGATCGCCTTCCCGGCCGGCCTCGCCCTGATCGTCTACGTGACGTGGGTCAGCCTCACGTTCAAGAAGCACGGTTTCGTGGGCGGCTGGAAGAACATCCTCGGCTACGACAAGAGCCTGGGTGCCATCCTCCCGCTGGTGATGGCGCTGGAGTTCCTCTCCAACCTGATCATCCGGCCCTTCACGCACGCGGTCCGGCTCTTCGCGAACATGTTCGCCGGCCACATGCTTCTCGTGATGTTCTCGCTGGCCACGTGGTACCTCATGAACGGGCTCGGCTTCGTCTACGCCGGCGCCTCCTTCGTGATGGTCATCGTGATGACCGCCTTCGAGCTCTTCATCCAGGCCGTCCAGGCGTACGTCTTCGTCCTCCTGGCGTGCAGCTACGTACAGGGCGCGCTCTCCGAGCACCACTGAGCCAGCCCCTCCCCTCAAGACCCCCAGTCATCCGGTGGCCAACCCCCACCGGGTCATTGAAAGAGAAGGAAGATCCGGCATGTCCGTTCTCCAGACCCTCGCCGCCGAGAACACCGTCTCCGGCAACGTGAACGCTGTTGGCTACGGCCTCGCGGCCATCGGCCCCGGCGTCGGCGTCGGCATCATCTTCGGTAACGGCACCCAGGCCCTCGCCCGCCAGCCCGAGGCGGCCGGTCTGATCCGTACCAACCAGATCATGGGTTTCGCCTTCTGTGAGGCGCTCGCCCTCATCGGCATCGTCATGGGCTTCGTCTTCCAGTAAGCCGGACCGACAGCCCAACCCCTTTCACGGAAGGCACTGATGTGAACGCTCTGTTCCTTGCGGCGACGGAGGAGCCTCAGCCTCCCATCGTCCCGCATCTCGACGAGCTGGTCATCGGCCTGATCGCCTTCGCCATCGTCTTCGGCTTCCTCGCCAAGAAGCTCCTCCCGAACATCAACAAGGTTCTGGAGCAGCGCCGCGAGGCCATCGAGGGCGGTATCGAGGAGGCCGAGGCGGCCAAGATCGAAGCCCAGAGTGTGCTGGAGCAGTACAAGGCTCAGCTCGCCGAGGCCCGCCACGAGGCCGCGCGGCTGCGTCAGGAGGCGCAGGAGCAGGGCACCGCGATCATCCAGGAGATGAAGGCGGAAGGCCAGCGCCAGCGCGAGGAGATCATCGCGGCCGGCCACGCCCAGATCGAGGCCGACCGCAAGGCCGCGGCGACCGCGCTGCGCCAGGACGTGGGCAAGCTCGCCACCGACCTGGCCGGCAAGCTGGTCGGCGAGTCCCTCGAGGACGTCGCCCGCCAGAGCCGTACCATCGACCGCTTCCTCGACGAGCTCGAGGAGAAGGCCGAGGCCGCCCGATGAACGGAGCGAGCCGCGAGGCACTGGCTGCCGCACGCGAGCGTCTCGACGCGCTGACCGACAACACGTCGGTCGACGCGGCGAAGCTCGCCGGTGAGCTGGCCGCCGTTACCGCGCTGCTCGACCGCGAGGTGTCGCTGCGTCGGGTCCTGACCGACCCGGCGCAGGGCGGCGAGGCCAAGGCCGAGCTGGCCACGCGACTGCTGAGCGGTCAGGTGGGCGGGGAAGCCGTCGACCTGGTCTCCGGCATGGTCCGGTCCCGCTGGTCGTACTCGCGTGACCTCGTCGACTCCCTCGAGGAGCTGGCGAACACCGCGGACCTCACGGCGGCGCAGCAGGCCGGCACGCTCGACGACGTCGAGGACGAGGTGTTCCGGTTCGCCCGGATCGTCCAGTCCAGCACCGAGCTGCGGTCCGCGCTGACCGACAAGGCGGCCACCGTGTCCGCCAAGAGCGAGCTGCTGCGCAGCCTGCTCGGCGGCAAGGCCAACCCGGTCACGGAGCGGCTGATCGTCCGTCTCGTCACCCAGCCCCGGGGACGTAGCCTGGAAGCGGGACTCGAGTCCCTGTCCAAGCTCGCCGCGGCGCGCCGGGACCGGATGGTCGCGGTCGTCACCTCGGCGGTCCCGCTGAGCGACCAGCAGAAGCAGCGCCTCGGCGCCGTGCTGGCCAAGCTCTACGGCCGCCAGATGCACCTGAACCTGGACGTGGACCCCACGGTCCTCGGCGGGATCACGGTGCGGGTCGGCGACGAGGTCATCAACGGCACCGTCGCAGGGCGTCTCGACGAGGCGGCCCGGCGACTCGCCGGCTGACCAGCACCAACTCAACAAGCGTTACCTACGGCCCGGTTGGGCCGTGCAGAGGATGCAGAAGTTCTGGGGGGAGCCCCCAGATCCCCCAAAGATACTTCGGGCCCAACAAGGAGAGCAGGGAACCCAGATGGCGGAGCTCACGATCCGGCCGGAGGAGATCCGGGACGCGCTGGAGAACTTTGTCCAGTCGTACAAGCCGGACGCGGCCTCGCGCGAGGAGGTCGGTACGGTCAGCCTTGCCGGCGACGGCATCGCGAAGGTCGAGGGTCTGCCCTCGGCCATGGCGAACGAGCTGCTGAAGTTCGAGGACGGCACCCTCGGCCTCGCCCTCAACCTCGAGGAGCGCGAGATCGGTGCCATTGTCCTCGGTGAGTTCAGCGGCATCGAGGAGGGCCAGCCGGTCACCCGCACCGGCGAGGTCCTGTCCGTCGCTGTCGGCGAGGGCTACCTGGGCCGGGTCGTCGACCCGCTCGGCAACCCGATCGACGGTCTCGGCGAGATCGCGACCGAGGGCCGCCGCGCCCTCGAACTGCAGGCACCCACGGTCATGCAGCGCAAGTCGGTGCACGAGCCGATGGAGACCGGCTACAAGGCCGTCGACGCCATGACCCCGATCGGCCGTGGTCAGCGCCAGCTGATCATCGGCGACCGCCAGACCGGCAAGACCGCCCTGGCCGTCGACACGATCATCAACCAGCGCGACAACTGGCGCTCGGGCGACCCGAAGAAGCAGGTCCGCTGCATCTACGTCGCCATCGGCCAGAAGGGCTCCACCATCGCGTCCGTGCGCGGCGCGCTGGAGGAGGCCGGTGCCCTGGAGTACACGACCATCGTCGCCGCCCCGGCGTCCGACCCGGCCGGCTTCAAGTACCTGGCGCCCTACACCGGCTCCGCCATCGGTCAGCACTGGATGTACCAGGGCAAGCACGTCCTGATCATCTTCGACGACCTGTCGAAGCAGGCCGACGCCTACCGTGCCGTCTCCCTGCTGCTGCGCCGCCCGCCGGGCCGCGAGGCCTACCCGGGTGACGTCTTCTACCTGCACTCGCGTCTGCTGGAGCGCTGCGCCAAGCTCTCCGACGAGATGGGTGCCGGTTCGATGACCGGTCTGCCGATCGTCGAGACCAAGGCCAACGACGTCTCGGCGTTCATCCCGACCAACGTCATCTCCATCACCGACGGCCAGTGCTTCCTGGAGTCCGACCTGTTCAACGCCGGTCAGCGCCCGGCCCTGAACGTCGGTATCTCGGTCTCCCGTGTCGGTGGCTCCGCCCAGCACAAGGCGATGCGCCAGGTCTCCGGCCGGCTGCGCGTGGACCTCGCCCAGTTCCGTGAGCTGGAGGCGTTCGCCGCCTTCGGTTCCGACCTGGACGCCGCGTCGAAGGCCTCGCTGGAGCGCGGTAAGCGCATGGTCGAGCTGCTGAAGCAGCCGCAGTACCAGCCGATGCCGACCGAGAACCAGGTCGTCTCCGTCTGGGCCGGCACCACGGGCAAGATGGACGACGTCCCGGTCGGGGACATCCGCCGCTTCGAGTCGGAGCTGCTGGACTACCTGCACCGCGAGCACAAGCCGCTGATGACCTCGATCCGCGAGGGCGCGAAGATGTCCGACGACACCCTCACGGCCGTCGCCGACGCCATCGCCGCGTTCAAGAAGCAGTTCGAGACCTCGGACGGGAAGCTGCTGGCCGAGGACGCCCCGGCCACCGCCAACGTCTCGAAGTGACGACGGAAGGGACCTGACTCATGGGAGCGCAGCTCCGGGTCTACAAGCGTCGCATCAAATCCGTCACGGCGACCAAGAAGATCACCAAGGCGATGGAGATGATCGCCGCCTCGCGCATCGTCAAGGCGCAGCGCAAGGTGGCGGCCTCCACGCCGTACGCGACCGAGCTCATTCGCGCGGTCACCGCGGTGGCCACCGGGTCGAACACCAAGCACCCGCTGACCACCGAGACGGACAACCCGACCCGGGCCGCGGTCCTGCTCATCACGAGCGACCGCGGTCTGGCCGGCGGCTACTCGTCCAACGCCATCAAGGCCGCGGACCAGCTCACCGAGCGGCTGCGCGGCGAGGGCAAGGAGGTCGACACGTACATCGTCGGCCGCAAGGGTGTCGCCTACTACGGCTTCCGCGAGCGCAAGGTCGCGGAGTCGTGGACCGGCTTCACCGACAGCCCGAGCTACGCGGACGCCAAGGCTGTGGCCGCACCGCTCATCGAGGCCGTCACCACGGAGACGGCCGAGGGTGGGGTCGACGAGCTGCACATCGTCTTCACGGAATTCGTGTCGATGATGACGCAGACGCCCGTGCAGAACCGGATGCTCCCGCTCAGCCTTGACAAGGCTGTGGAGGAGACGGGGACCAAGGGCGAGATCCTTCCGCTGTTCGACTTCGAGCCGTCGGCCGAGGACGTCCTCGACGCCCTGCTGCCGCGGTACGTCGAGAGCCGTATCTACAACGCACTGCTGCAGGCCGCCGCTTCCGAGCACGCCGCCCGCCGTCGCGCGATGAAGTCGGCGACCGACAACGCCGGAGACCTGATCAACAGCCTCTCCCGGCTTGCCAACGCGGCCCGCCAGGCCGAAATCACCCAGGAAATCAGCGAGATCGTCGGTGGCGCGAGCGCCCTGGCCGACGCGACCGCGGGGAGTGACAAGTAATGACCACCACTGTTGAGACGGCCACGGCGACGGGCCGCGTCGCGCGGGTCATCGGCCCGGTCGTCGACGTGGAGTTCCCCGTCGACGCGATGCCGGAGATCTACAACGCACTGCACGTCGAGGTCGACGACCCGGCCCAGGAAGGCGTCAAGCGGACGCTGACCCTGGAGGTTGCCCAGCACCTCGGCGACGGCCTGGTCCGTACGATTTCGATGCAGCCCACCGACGGTCTGGTCCGCCAGGCCCCGGTGACCAACACGGGCAACGGCATCACGGTGCCGGTGGGCGACTTCACCAAGGGCAAGGTGTTCAACACCCTCGGTGAGGTGCTGAACCAGCCCGAGGAGAACGCCAACGTCGGCGAGCGCTGGCCGATCCACCGCAAGGCCCCCGACTTCGACCAGCTCGAGTCCAAGACCGAGATGTTCGAGACCGGCCTGAAGGTCGTCGACCTTCTCACCCCGTACGTCAAGGGTGGAAAGATCGGTCTGTTCGGTGGTGCCGGTGTCGGCAAGACCGTGCTGATCCAGGAAATGATCATGCGTGTCGCCAACCTCCACGAGGGCGTCTCCGTCTTCGCGGGCGTCGGCGAGCGCACCCGTGAGGGCAACGACCTCATCGCGGAGATGGAAGAGTCCGGCGTTCTGGACAAGACCGCCCTGGTCTTCGGCCAGATGGACGAGCCCCCGGGCACCCGTCTGCGCGTCGCCCTGGCCGGTCTGACCATGGCGGAGTACTTCCGCGATGTGCAGAAGCAGGACGTGCTCTTCTTCATCGACAACATCTTCCGGTTCACCCAGGCCGGCTCCGAGGTGTCCACCCTGCTCGGCCGTATGCCGTCCGCGGTGGGTTACCAGCCGAACCTGGCCGACGAGATGGGTCTGCTGCAGGAGCGCATCACCTCGACGCGTGGTCACTCGATCACCTCGATGCAGGCGATCTACGTCCCCGCGGACGACCTGACCGACCCGGCCCCGGCCACCACCTTCGCCCACCTCGACGCGACGACGGTTCTCTCCCGTCCGATCTCCGAGAAGGGCATCTACCCGGCCGTGGACCCGCTGGACTCCACGTCCCGGATCCTGGACCCGCGCTACATCTCCGAGGACCACTACGCCGCGGCCACCCGCGTCAAGGGGATCCTGCAGAAGTACAAGGACCTCCAGGACATCATCGCGATCCTCGGTATCGACGAGCTGGGCGAGGAGGACAAGCTCGTTGTCCACCGTGCCCGTCGCGTCGAGCGCTTCCTGTCCCAGAACACCCACGCCGCCAAGCAGTTCACCGGCGTGGACGGCTCGGACGTGCCGCTCGACGAGTCGATCGCCGCGTTCAACGCGATCTGCGACGGTGAGTACGACCACTTCCCCGAGCAGGCCTTCTTCATGTGCGGTGGTCTTGAGGACCTCAAGAAGAACGCCAAGGAACTCGGCGTCTCCTGAGTCCCGTGACTCATGAAAGGGGGCGGGTCTCGTCCCGCCCCCTTTCGTACGCCTCCGTATGACCGAGGGGCCCGGCGTTTTCCGCGTCGGGTGCCCTACTAGACTTATGACCCAACACCCGGCACACGCCGGGTGGTGACCCGAGGAGCCACCCTTGGCTGCTGAGCTGCACGTCGAGCTGGTCGCCGCGGACCGGAGTGTCTGGTCCGGCGAGGCCACCCTGGTCATCGCGCGCACCACGTCCGGCGACATCGGCGTCATGCCCGGCCACCAGCCGCTGCTCGGTGTGCTGGAGTCGGGCCCGGTGACCATCCGTACGAGTGAGGGCGGGACTGTCGTCGCCGCCGTGCACGGCGGTTTCATCACGTTCGCCGACAACAAGCTGTCGCTGCTCGCCGAGATCGCCGAGCTGGCGGACGAGATCGACCCCCAGCGCGCCGAGCGTGCGCTGGAGCGCGCGAAGGCCGAGTCGGACGCCGCCGCCGAGCGGCGCGCCGAGGTCCGGCTGCGCGCGGTGGCGGTGCACTAGGTCCTTCCGGGACCTGGGCGCACCGCGCCGACAGTTGTGCCCTCAGCCGCGGCCCGGTCTGGAATCATCCAGATCGTGCCGCGGCTGAGGTCGATGCAGGTGCAGGGTGTATTTCGTTGAACGAACGATGCGAGGAGGTCGGTGGAGATGTTCCTCGCTCTGCTGGTGAGCGCCCTGGTCGTCGCACTGGTGGTGATCGCACTCTTCGTGTTCGGACTGCGCCGGCGGCTGATCCAGCGCTCCGGTGGCACCTTCGACTGCAGCCTGCGCTGGAACGTGCCGGACGACGGTGACGTCTCCGGCAAGGGATGGGTGTACGGCGTCGCCCGCTACAGCGGCGACCGGATCGCCTGGTTCCGGGTCTTCTCGTACGCACCCCGCCCGCGCCGCATCCTGGAACGCTCCGGCATCGAGGTGCTCGCGCGCCGGATGCCCGAGGGCGAGGAGGAGCTGGCCCTGCTCTCCGACTCGGTGGTGCTGGGGTGTCTGCACCACGGACGCCACGTGGAGCTGGCGATGAGCGAGGACGCGCTCACCGGCTTCCTCGCCTGGCTCGAGGCGGCTCCTCCTGGGCAGCGCGTCAATGTGGCCTGACATACCCCGGGTGGGGGCGGGGGAGTGCCATGTGTGGATCGCCGACGCCGTCCGCGTACCGTCGCGCAGTCCCCTGCTGGAGCTCCTCGACGCGCGTGAGCGGGCACGCCATGACGCTTTCGTACGGGAATCGGACCGCGCGCTGTATCTGACCGCGCACGCCCTGCTGCGGCGGCTCGTCGCCGCGCATCTCGGGGGCGATCCGCGCGAGGTGCGGTTCACGCACGAGTGCCGGCACTGCGACCGGCCGGATCCGCACGGGAAGCCGGGGCTGGTGGACTCGGCTCTGGAGCTGTCGCTGTCGCACTCGGGGGACAAGGTCGCGGTCGCGCTGTCGCTCGCCGGGCCGGTCGGGGTGGACATCGAGCGGGTGGCGGAGGACGGCAGGGCGGCGGATCTCGCGCCGGTGGTGCTGGCCGTGGCCGAGCGGGATGAGCTGGAGCGGCTACCGGCCGGGGAGCGGGCGTGGGGTTTCACCCGCTACTGGGCGCGGAAGGAAGCGGTGCTCAAGGCGACCGGGGACGGCCTGGCGGTGGAGCCCGCGCTGCTGACGGTGAGCGCGCCGGGGGCACCGGCCGCGCTGCTGGAGTGGCGGGAACGAGCGGAGCCGCACCTGCCGGTGCGGCTCCATGATGTCGACGCGGGTGACGGCTACCGGGCAGCGGTCGCCGTCCTGGGCGATCGGTGCCGCGTGGTGCGGCACGAGGTGGGGTTCGACGCCGCTACTTGAGGCCGTTGCTGATGGCGCTAACCAGCTCCCCGTTGGCGGTGTCACCGCTGAACTCCCAGAAGAACGCGCCACCGAGGCCCTGGTTCTTGGCCCAGCCCATCTTGGACGTGACGGTGGCCGGGGTGTCGTAGCTCCACCAGTTGGTGCCGCAGTGCGCGTACGCCGTGCCGGCGATCGTGCCGTTGGCCGGGCAGGAGTTCTTCAGGACCTTGTAGTCCTCGATGCCCTGCTCGTACGTGCCGGCCGCCGGGCCCGTGGCGGTGCCGCCCGGCTCCTTCTGCGTCACGCCGGTCCAGCCGCGGCCGTAGAAGCCGATGCCGAGGAGCAGCTTGGCGGACGGGACGCCCTTGGCCTTGAACTTGGCGATGGCCTCGGCGGAGTTGAAGCCCTGCTGCGGGATGCCGGGGTACGAGGTGAGCGGGGAGTGCGGGGCCGTCGGGCCCTTCGCCGCCCAGGCGCCGAAGAAGTCGTACGTCATCACGTTGTACCAGTCGACGTACTTCGCGGCGCCGCCGTAGTCGGCCGCGTCGATCTTGCCGCCGGAGGAGGCGTCGGCGGTGACGGCCGCGGTGACCAGGTTGTTGGCACCGAACTTGGCACGCATGGCCTGCATCATGTTCGTGAAGGCCGCCGGGCCGCTGGTGTCGCAGGACAGGCCGCAGGCGTTGGGGTACTCCCAGTCCAGGTCGATGCCGTCGAAGACGTCGGCCCAGCGCGGGTCCTCGACCAGGTCGTAGCACGACTGGGCGAAGGCGGCCGGGTTCGCCGCGGCCTGGCCGAAGCCGCCGGACCAGGTCCAGCCGCCGAACGACCACAGCACCTTGATGTGCGGGTACTGGGCCTTCAGCTTGCGCAGCTGGTTGAAGTTGCCGCGCAGCGGCTGGTCCCAGGTGTCGGCCTTGCCGTCGACGGACTGGTCGGCGGTGTAGGCCTTGTCGTAGTCGGCGAAGGCGTCACCGATGGTGCACCTGCCGTTCTGGACGTTGCCGAAGGCGTAGTTGATGTGCGTGATCTTCTGCGCGGAGCCGGACGTCACCAGGTTCTTGACGTGGTAGTTGCGCCCGTAGACGCCCCAGTTGGTGAAGTAGCCCAGGTTGATCTTGGCGCCGGGGCCCGGTCCGGGGCCGGGGTCGGTGCCGCCGCCGGTGGTGCGCACGGCGCGGGAGCCGCTGACCGGTCCGGTCTGGTCGGCGGTGTCGCGCGCCTGGACGGCGTACGAGTAGTCGGTGCCGGCCGTCAGGCCGGTGTTGGTGTACGTCAGGCCCGTCACCGTGGCGACCTTGACGCCGTCGCGCAGCACGTCGTAGTTCTTGACGCCCTTGTCGTCGGTGGCGGCGGTCCACGTCAGCTTCACCGAGGTGTTGGTGATCTCGGAGGCACTGGGGGTGCCGGGGGCGGAGGGCGGGTTGTCACCGGGGACGGTGGGGCCGCCGTCGCAGGAGCCGCCGTTGATCTTGCAGCCGGAGGGGGATCCGGTGCCCGTGCCGTTGAACCCGAAGGAGACGGAGGCGCCGGGGGCGAGGGTGCCGTTCCAGCCGACGTTCTTGGCGGTCCAGTGGGTGCCGCTGCTGGTGACGGTCGCGTCCCAGGCGGAGGTGACCGACGTACCGGAGGGGAAGTCCCACTCGACGGTCCAGGAGGACAGGGAGGTGGTGCCGGTGTTCTTCACCGTCCACTTGCCCTCGAAGCCGGAGCCCCAGTCGGAGACCTTGGTGTACGTGGCGGTCGCCGAGGTCGCGGCCTGGGCGGGGGAGGCGAGGCCGACCATGGCGGCCAGCGGCAGCAGCAGGGCGGTGAGTCCGGCCGTGGCTCTGGCCCGGAATCTCGTTCTGCGCGGAAGTGCTTGAGTGCTCAACGGTGCTCCTCAAGATGCGGACGGACAACGGTGGGGGTCCGTGAAAGGTGCGCGCCGTGAGCGTAGGAAGGTCTGGACCAATCGTCAATAGGTCCAGACCATAGGTGTCTCCGCTTGTGTCATACGCCCAACTCCTGCGCCAGCACCGCGGCCTGCACCCTGCTGCGCAGCTCCAGCTTCCCCAGCAGCCGGCTCACATGCGTCTTCACCGTCGCCTCCGCCATCCGCAGCCGTACCGCGATCTCCGCGTTCGACAACCCCTCGCCCAGGCACGACAGCACCTCCCGCTCCCGCCGCGTCAGCACGTCGAGCACCGACGGATCGGGCGCGTCCTCCCCCCGTACCGGCCGGGCCGGCGCCGCGAACTCGGCGATCAGCCGGCGCGTCACCGCCGGGGCGATCAGGCCCTCGCCGCGCGCCACCGTCCGTACCGCCTCGATCAGGTCCTTCGCCTCGGTGTTCTTCAGCAGGAACCCCGCCGCCCCGGCGCGCAACGCCCCGAAGACGTACTCGTCCAGATCGAACGTCGTCAGGACCAGCACGTCGGCGAGGGACTCGGCAACCACCTGACGGGTCGCCGACACCCCGTCCAGGCGCGGCATCTGAACATCCATCAACACCAGGTCGGGCCGCAGCTCGCGCGCGAGCCGCACCGCCTCCTCGCCGTCCCGGGCCTCGCCGACCACCTCGATGCCGGGCGCGGTGCCCAGGATGAGGACCAGCCCGGCACGCACCGCGCTCTGGTCCTCGGCCACGAGTACGCGTACGCGTGGGGTTCCGGTCATGCCGACGGCTCCTTGTCGTCCTCCGCCACGGGCAGCTCCGCCCGTACCCGCCAGATCCTCCCGCCCCCCTCCTCGGCGGGGCCCGCCTCGAACACGCCGCCCAGCAGCGCGATCCGCTCCCGCATCCCCACCAGACCGGCCCCCGACCCGGGCGCGCGGGGCCCTGGCCTCACGGCGCCGTACGGGCTGGTCACCTCGACCGTCAGCGCATGGTCGGCCCACTGCAGCGCGACGGTCACCTCCCCCGCGTCCGCGTGCTTGAGCGTGTTCGTCAGCGACTCCTGCACGATGCGGTACGCCGCGAGCTCGACGGGTGCGGGCAGCGCCGTGTCCGGCGCCCGGTCGTCGACCAGCCGGAACGTCAGGCCGCTCGCCGAGCCGTTCATCCCGGCCTGCCGCACCAGGGCGTCCAGGCCGTCGAGCGTCGGCGCGGCGGCGGGCTCGTCATGGCCGGCGCTGTCGCGCAGCAGGCCGATCAGCCGGCGCATCTCGGCCAGGCCGTCGACGCTGTTCTCCCGGATGACGCCCAGCGCGTCGCGGGACGTCCTCGGATCGTCCAGCGAGAGCGCGGCGGTGGAGTGGATGGCGATCGCGGACAGGTGGCCCGCCACCAGGTCGTGCAGCTCCCGCGCCATCCGGGACCGCTCGGCGATCACCGCCTGCCGGCGGTCCATCTCCGCCAGCAGCGCGGTCTGCTCGGCCCGCAGGCGGGCGGTGTCGGCGGCCTGCCGGTGGTTGCGGACCACGGCGCCGGTGATGGCCGGGAAGAACGTGATCAGCGCGGTGACCACGCCGATCAGCAGCGCCTCCGGCTCCCGGAACCAGGCCAGGAAGCCGAGCGTCACCGCGATCGTGATCAGCCCGGTGGTCACGGGGATCCGGCGGGCGGAGGCGGGCGGCCCGTACACCACGGCGGCGTACACGATGTCGGCGAACATCACGACCGTCATCAGATTGCCCCGGGTGAACTGGTCCGCGACCACCGCGACGGTCCCGGCGAGCAGCGCCGTACGCGGCATGGTCCGGCGTACGAACGCCAGCGAGGTCATCGCCAGCAGCGGCACCAGCACCACCGGACCGGCGGGCACCCGCGCCCGTGGTCCCTGCGTGTACAGCCCGAACGACCACAGCAGCAGGCCGCAGGCCAGCCCGGCGGCGCCGATCAGCACGTCGTCGCGGTGCGTACGGGGAAGTGTCACCCGTCCATCCAACACGGTGCGCGCCGCCCGGACCTCGCCGTGCGGTCGGAGCGCCGACTACATCGCACTACATCGAAGGGTGCAGTACCGATTCGTCACCGGTGACGACGAAACGGCGCGCGGCGGCCGGAAGGCTGGAGGGGTACCGAAGGGAGAGTGCCGTGGTCGTCGCGCTCATCGTGATCTGTGAAGTCGGCTTCTGGGTGCTGCTCGCCGCCGGCCTCGCCACCCGCTACCTGCTGAAGATGCCCCGAACGGGCGCGGCCCTGCTGCTGTGCGAGCCGCTGCTGGAAGTCGTCCTGCTGGTCGTCACCGCGCTCGACCTCAAGAACGGCGCCGTACCCAGCGCGCGGCACGGGGTGGCCGCGCTGTACATCGGGTACACCGTCGGCCACGGCCACCGCACGGTGAAGTGGCTCGACGGCCACGCCGCCCACCGCCTCGCGGGCGGCCCGCGTCCGCCGGGGCCGCCCCGCTACGGCATGGCCCGCGCCCGCTACGAGGCCCGCGTCTGGCTCGGCACGCTCGTCGCGGCGGCCGTCGCCACCGCCCTGCTGTGGCTCGCGATCCTGTACGTGGGCGACGCGACCCGCACCGGTTCGCTGGAGAGCTGGATGGGCGTGGCGTGGCGGACGGCCGGCATCCACGGCCTGATCGCCCTGTCGTACGCGATCTGGCCGCGGAAGGCCCCTGTGGATGAGGCATCGGAGCCTGTGGGCGTACGTGAATGACTACGCTCACGGGAATGGATGACTCCGTACCCGCGCGCGACGTCCACCCCGCGTCCGACGCCCTGGAGACCGCCGCCGACGAACGTCTGGCCCGTCGGGCCCTGCGGACCCTCGCCGAGGAGGGCGCCGAGCCTCGCGCCACGATGGCCGACGTGCTCGCCGATCTCGCGGACCGCTTCAGCGCTCCCCGCCCGGCACCCACAGCACGTCCCCGACCTCCTTGTTCGCCGTCCGCGCCAGGATGAACAGCAGATCCGACAGCCGGTTCAGGTACGTCGCCGTCAGGGCGTTCATCGTGTCGCCGTGGACCTCCAGCGCCGCCCACGTCGAGCGCTCGGCGCGGCGGACGACCGTGCAGGCCTGGTGCAGCAGGGCCGCGCCGGGCGTGCCGCCCGGGAGGATGAAGGAGCGGAGCTTGTCCAGGTCCTCCAGGAACCGGTCGCAGTCCGCCTCCAGCTTGTCGATGTAGGACTGCTCCACCCGCAGCGGCGGGTACTTCGGGTCCTCGACCACCGGCGTCGACAGGTCCGCGCCCACGTCGAACAGGTCGTTCTGGACGCGGACGAGGACCTTGACGACCGACTCGTCGAGACCGCCCAGCGCGATCGCGGTGCCGATGGCCGCGTTGGCCTCGTTGGCGTCGGCGTACGCCGCGATCCGCAGGTCCGTCTTGGCGGTGCGGCTCATGTCGCCGAGTGCCGTCGTGCCCTTGTCGCCGGTGCGGGTGTAGATGCGCGTCAGATTGACCATGCGGCCAGCCTAGTTACGCGCGGGCCCTGCGGAACACACCTGTGCCCACCGTCACGGCCAGGGCCGCGAAAGCGGCCGCGACGAGGACCCCGTACAGCATCGCGGGGCTCGCGTAATCACCCACGTACCCGGCCCTCACCGCGTCCACCAGGTAGCGGAAGGGCATGAGGTGCGAGAGGAGGTCGAGCCAGGCCGGGGCCAGGGCCATCGGCAGCATCAGGCCGGACAGCAGCATCGACGGCATGGCCACCGCGTTGATGGCCGGCCCGAACTCCTGCGGCTTGGGCAGCCTCAGCGCCAGCGCGTACGACAGCGACGCCAGCGCGACCGTCAGGACGGCGACGAAGCCGAAGCCGATCAGGATCCCGCCCAGCGGCGCCCGCAGGCCCATCGCCACGGCGGCCAGTACGAGCAGCACCGCCTGGAAGACGAAGAGCGCGGCGTCCCGCAGGACCCGCCCCAGCAGCAGCGCCAGCCGGCTGACCGGGGTGACCCGCATCCGCTCGACGACCCCCATCTGCTTCTCGATGATGATCGCGAACCCGGCGAACGACGCGCCGAAGAGGCCGAGCTGGAGCAGCAGCCCGGGGACGAGGACCTGCCAGGAGTCGCCGTCCGAGGCGAGCGGCAGGCCGGTGAGCAGCGGGCCGAAGAAGACCAGGTACAGCAGCGGCATCAGGACGCCGAAGAGCAGCTGGAACCTGGAGCGCAGCGTCTGGCGGGCGTACCGGCCGAAGACGAGCGCGGTGTCGTGCAACAGCATCCGGGTCTCCTAGACGGCGATGGGCGTGGTGTCGGCGGGCGCCGGGCCGCGCCCGGTGATGGCGAGGAAGGTGTCCTGGAGCGACGCGTCGGCCGACCCGGCGTACCGCTCCTTGAGCGCGGCCGGGGTGCCCTCCGCGACGACCGCGCCCTGGTCGACGACGACGAGCCGGTCGGACAGTTCGTCGGCCTCGTCGAGGTAGTGGGTGGTGAGGAAGACGGTCGTGCCGTACGTGTCGCGCAGCCGGCGCACCAGCTGCCACAAGTCGGCGCGGCTGCCGGGGTCGAGGCCGGTGGTCGGCTCGTCGAGGAAGAGGACCTCGGGACGGTGCGTGAGTCCCATCGCGATGTCCAGGCGCCGCCGCTGCCCGCCGGACAGCGCCGCGCACGGGCGGTCCAGCAGCCCGGTCAGGTCCAGGTCGCGCGCCAGTTCGCCGGCGCGGGCGGCCGCCTCGGCCTTGGAGAGCCGGTAGAGCCGGCCCTGGGTGACCAGTTCCTCGCGCACGGAGACGGACAGGTCGACGCCGCCGGACTGGGCGACGTACCCGATCCGCTGCCGTACGCCGGCGGGGTCGCCGAGCAGGTCGCGGCCGGCGACCGTGGCGGCGCCGCCGGTCGGCGGGAGGAGCGTGGTGAGCATGCGCAGCGTGGTGGTCTTCCCGGCGCCGTTGGGGCCGAGGAAGCCGAGGATCTCGCCGGGCGCCACGGTCAGGTCGATGCCGCGGACGGCTTCGACGGGGCCGCCCCGGGTGCGGAAGGTGTGGGCCAGTCCGGCCGTACTGATGATGGGCATGCCGCCAGAAAAACAGAGTCACCCAAAATTTGCAACGACACCAAGTTTTCACTGAGCCCAGAAAAGCTAGGATGGAAGGCATGGCGACGACCGAGGGACTGAGAGAGCGCAAGAAGCGGCAGACCAGGCAGCACATCTCCGACGTGGCCACGGGCCTGTTCCTGGAGCGCGGCTTCGACGCGGTGACGATCGCCGAGATCGCCCGGGCCGCCGACGTCTCCGTCAACACCGTCTACAACTACTTCCCGGCCAAGGAGGACCTGTTCCTCGACCGCGGCGAGGACGTCGTCGACCGGCTCTCCCGCTACGTCCGCGGCCGCCGCCCCGGCGAGTCCGCCGCCGACGCCGTCCTGCGCGAACTGCGCGCCGCCGTCGTGAGCCAGTCGCCCACCGTCGGCCTCTTCGCCGGCTGGGCCGACTTCATGCGGGTCATCACCGACGCCCACGCCCTGCGCTCCCGCCTCTGGGCCATCCAGCAGGAGGCGCTCGCCGGCCTCACCGCGACCCTCGCCGAGGAGACGGCGGCCGCCGACGGCGACCCGATGCCGACGCTCGTCGCCGGCCAGCTCTCCTGGATCCACAGCACGCTCATGGCCTGGATCGGCACCGAGATGGTCAAGCGCCGCGACATCGGCGAGGTCGCCCGTGAAGCCCTCGGCCTGCTCGACGAGATGGAGGAGCTGATGGGGCGCAAGGTGCTGGAGTACGCGGTACGGCCGGCCGGGTGAACCGGCTCACCGGCCCGTGGAAGCTCACCCCGCCGCCCGTATCGGTGTGATGTCCGTCATTCGAGACGTGACGCGCATCTCTTCGGCGCCACACGGCCGCGCGCGCCCGCTAACCTCCGCGAAGAGCCGAAGAGTAAACGGGTGTTAAGGGGAAGATCGTGGCCAGGAAGCTCGCCGTCATCGGGGCCGGACTCATGGGGTCCGGAATCGCGCAGGTCTCGGCCCAGGCGGGCTGGGAGGTCGTGCTGCGTGACGTCACCGACGCGGCCCTGACCCGCGGCACCGACGGCATCAAGGCCTCGTACGACAAGTTCGTCGCCAAGGGCAGGCTCGAAGCCGCCGACGCCGAGGCCGCCCTGGCCCGGATCACCACGACCACCGACATGGACGCGGCCGCCGACGCCGACATCGTCGTCGAAGCCGTCTTCGAGAAGCTGGACGTCAAGCACGACATCTTCCGTACGCTCGACAAGCTCGTACGCGACGACGCCGTCCTCGCCTCCAACACCTCCGCCATCCCGATCACCAAGATCGCGGCCGTGACGGAGCGCCCGGAGCGCGTCGTCGGCACCCACTTCTTCTCGCCCGTCCCGATGATGCAGCTGTGCGAACTGGTGCGCGGCTACAAGACCAGCGACGAAACCCTCGCCACCGCACGCGAGTTCGCCGAGTCGGTCGGCAAGACCTGCATCGTCGTCAACCGTGACGTCGCCGGATTCGTGACGACCCGTCTGATCTCGGCCCTCGTCGTCGAAGCGGCGAAGCTGTACGAATCGGGCGTCGCCTCCGCCGAGGACATCGACATCGCCTGCAAGCTGGGCTTCGGCCACGCCATGGGCCCGCTCGCGACCGCCGACCTCACCGGCGTGGACATCCTGCTGCACGCCACCAGCAACATCTACACCGAGTCCCAGGACGAGAAGTTCGCCCCTCCGGAGCTGATGCGCCGGATGGTGGACGCGGGTGACATCGGCCGCAAGAGCGGGCAGGGCTTCTACAAGCACTGAGCCGTATCGACCGTTTCGCCATCACCCCTCGGGGTGAATTCGATATCGGTTCGCTTACAAGGCGCAACTGGTCCGCCGGTCAGGCCGTCAGTTGTTGCATAGAAGTACGTGACGACGAAAGACGCGCACGACGCACAGACGTGACGACAACGCACTCTCGGGGAGCGCATATGCACATCAGGGGCGACCACGCCGAGCTGGTCGTCGGGGGCCGCCTCGACGTCCGCAGCGCGGCGGACGCCCGTACGGTCCTGCACTCGGCCGTCGACGACGGAGCCGGCGACCTGGTGCTCGACCTGACCGGCCTCGACTCCTGGGACGCCACCGGCCTCGGAGTCATCATGGGCGCCCACCGGCGAGCGGGCCGCTGCGGGCGCCGGCTGGTGCTGCGGGGCGTACCGCCCCAGATGCAGCGCCTGCTGGTGGCCACCCGGCTGCACCGCATCCTCGCCATCGAGGGCGGCATCGCCGCCGAAACGTTGCCCCGGGTGTAACGGTACGGGCCTGGTAAACCGCACCAGGCGCCCAATCCTCACAAGACCGTGACGTCTTGGGCGCCGTGCCACCCCGGCTCTTCATTCATACTGAGCGAAGGTCTAGGGTTCGGTCGCCCGCCGATTGACGGACCCACCCGGCGGGCACCGGACCAGAAGCGACAGCGGGCGTGCAAGGCCGGGAGGGGCTTCGGCGCACCACGCTTTTGGGGAGCTTTCAGATGGACCCGATCAACCGGGGACCGGAAGACTTCGGCCACGACGACGACCGCGGCGGCGACAACGACGGCCGCCCGCGCAGCACGCGCGACGACGGCCCGCCGCCCGCCCACGGGCAGGGGGGCGCACCACCGGGCAAGGCCCGTACCGCCCAGCTCGTCTCGGGCGACCTCCTGCTCACCATCAACCCGATAGACGGCAGCGAGATCGAACCGTGCCCGCCCGGGCGCCTGCCGGAACCGCCCGGCCGCCACACCCCCGAGGAGCGCGCCGGCCTCACCCGCGCGGCCGGCCCGCCCGTACCGCCCGGCCCCGCGGCCCCGCCGCTGCCCCTCCTGGAGCGCCAGGAGGAACGCGAGCGGCTGGTCCGGCTGCTGTCCCGCGGCCGCTCCGTACGGCTCACCGGACCGGCCGGCTCCGGGCGCACCTCGCTGCTCGCCGCCGTCGCGTCCGACTGCGCCGGCCTCGCGCCCGACGGTGTCGTCCGGCTCTCCGGCCACCACCGCACGCCCACCGAGCTGCTGTACGAGCTGTTCGCCACCGTCCACCGCGCGCCGGCCCACCGCCCCGACCGCGCCGGGCTGCTGGCCGCCGTCCACGAGATCGGCGCGGTCGTCGTCCTGGACGACCTGGAGTTCGGCGGCACCGCGCTGGACGAGCTCCTCGCCGCCACCCCCGAGTGCGCGTATCTGCTCGCCGCCACGCCCGACGTCGCCGCGCCCTCCGCGGACTCCCACCTCGAAGAGGTGTTCCTCTCCGGGCTCGACCGCAGCTCCTCGCTGGAGCTGCTGGAGCGCGGCGTCGACCGGCCGCTCACCGACGACGAGGCCAACTGGGCCGGTGACCTCTGGTTCGAATCCGAGGGCCTGCCGCTGCGGTTCGTCCAGGCCGGTGCCCTGCTGCGGCAGCGCGACGAACTGCGCGCCGGCCCGTCGGACGACGAGGACGACGACAACGTCTTCGCCGACGGCCGCGAGGCACCGCTGCCTTCGCTCGGCGACGGCGCGGCACCCGTCCCGCTGCTCGCCTCCCGGCTCTCCGAGTCGGCCCGCGAGACCCTGCGCTTCGCCGTCGCGCTCGGCGGGGAGGTGCCGCACCAGGCGCACCTGCCGGCGCTCGTCAACGACACGCACGCGGACGCCGCCCTCGGTGAGCTGCTGCGCTGCGGACTGCTCACCCCCGTCGGCACCCGCTACCGGCTCGCCCCCGGTGTCATGGCGCAGCTCGTCGCCAAGGGTTACGACGAGGGTGCCGCCGACCGCGCCCACACCGCCGCCCACCACTACGCCTGGTGGGTCGGCCACCCCTCGGTCAGCCCGGAGCGGGCGGCCGCCGAGGCGGACGCCGTACTGGCCGCGCTGACCGCGCTGGTGCAGGCCGCCGCGGACAGCGGCTCGGGCGGCTCCGACGTCTCCGCCGTGGGGAGTGCCTTCGGCGGCCCCGGTGGCTCCGACACCCCCGGCGGCTCGGCCGGCCTGGTCTCCGCCTCCTCCGCCGACGAGGAGGAGGGGTACGCCGATACGGCGGTCGCGCTGGCCCGCAGCGCGGCGCCCGCGTTCGCGGCCGGGCTGCACTGGGGCGCCTGGGAGCGGGCGCTGCGGACCGGCGCGGAGGCGGCCCGGCACGCCGGCGAGGTGGCCGAGGAGGCCTACTTCCACCACGAGTTGGGCGTCCTCGCGCTGTGCGCCGGGAACCTGGACCGGGCCCGCGCCGAGCTGGAGGCGTCCATCGCCATGCGCGGCGCCCTCGCCGACAAGCGCGGCACGGTGGCCGGCCGGCGCGCCCTGGCCCTGGTCGCCGACCGCGAGCGCGGGCCGCTGCTGGGCGGCAGGACGGCGGCGGGCGAGGAGGTGCCCGCGGCGCGGTACGAGGAGTCGGCGTCCCCGCCCGGCGGCGTACCGGCGGCCACGCCCAAGCCGAAGCCGGCCGCCTTGCCGGGCCTCAGCGGTGACACCGAAACGCTCATCACCCACCCCGATCCGCCGGCCCCGGCGGCCAAGGCCGGGCCCACCCCGCGGCGCACGATCCTGAACGGGGCCCGGCGCAACCTGGTGGCGGCCGGCGCGGGCGCCATCCTCGCGGCCGTCCTGGGCACGGTGGTGACCCTGGGCGCGACCTCGGGCGGCGACGACGGCAAGGGCGGCTCGGGCCGGGTCACGTCCGACCAGTCGGCCAACGAGGAGGGCGGCGACGGCGGCCTCGACGCGGACGAGCCGGATCAGGGCTCCACCCGCCACCCCGGGGACGACGGCGGCGACAGCGGCGGCACAGGCGGTTCCGGTTCTCCCGGCACGCCCGGCTCATCGGCCCGCCCGGGCGAGACCGGCTCCGCCGGCACCCCGTCCACCCCGTCGGGCGACCCGTCCACCACGACGGGCGGCACGACGCCGACCACGTCGGGGCCCAGCTCGGGCAGCCCCACCAGCAGCGGGCCCACCACGGGCGCCCCGACGACGGGTGGCACGACGACCGGTGGGTCCACGGGCGGCTCCACGTCCGGTGGCACAACGGGCGACACCACCTCGGGCGGGTCGACGTCGGGTGACACAACGAGCGGGTCGACGTCGGGTGACACGACGACCGGGTCCACCACGGGGGACACGACCAGCGGGTCCACCACCGGTGACACGACCAGCGGGTCCACCACGGGCGACACCACCAGCGGGTCCACCACGGGCGACACGACCAGCGGCGCCGGCGGCGGCACGACCAGCGGTGGCACCGAGGGCAGCGAAACCAGTGGTGCCACCCAGAGCGCACCCGCCCCGAGCAGCGACCCCACCCCGACCGGGACGGCCGCCTGAGACACGCCTACGGCCCCGGGATCCCTCAGGGAACCCGGGGCCGTACGCGTACGGAAAACGGCTCAGAACAGCCGCAGCTTGTCGTCCTCGATGCCGCGCAGCGCGTCGTAGTCCAGCACCACGCACCCGATCCCGCGGTCCGTCGCCAGGACGCGGGCCTGCGGCTTGATCTCCTGGGCCGCGAAGACGCCCTTCACCGGCGCCAGGTGGGGGTCGCGGTTGAGCAGCTCCAGATAGCGGGTGAGCTGCTCCACCCCGTCGATCTCGCCACGCCGCTTGATCTCCACGGCCACGGTCGCGCCGTCCGCGTCGCGGCACAGGATGTCGACGGGCCCGATGGCGGTCGGGTACTCGCGGCGGATCAGGGTGTAGCCGTCGCCGAGTGTCTCGATCCGGTCGGCGAGGAGCTCCTGGAGGTGTGCTTCCACGCCGTCCTTGATGAGGCCGGGATCGACACCGAGTTCGTGCGACGAGTCGTGGAGGATTTCCTCCATCGTGATGATCAGTTTCTCGCCCGCTTTGTTCACGACCGTCCAAACACGGTCATCACCCTCCTTGAGGGTGCAGGGCGGCGACATCCAATTGAGCGGTTTGTACGCCCGGTCGTCGGCATGGATGGACACGCTGCCGTCCGCCTTGACCAGGATCAGACGGGGCGCGGAGGGCAGGTGGGCGGTGAGCCGGCCCGCGTAGTCCACGGAGCAGCGGGCGATGACGAGACGCATGGTCGGCAACGCTACAAGACACACGCTCTTCCGCGCGATTCGGCCCTAAACTCCCCTTCTCCCATGGCCGGTTGTCCACCCAATCTCCTGGTGCGGTCCGGACAGCGCGCTTACCGTGGAAGCGGGAGGTTGTCGCTCGTGCACGCTGCGTGTCGTGCGGGGGGCGTCCTCCTTCCCTGCCCGTAAGGCCCCGAGTCCCCGGGGCCGCGAGAGGAGAACCCATGTCGCTCGACGTCTCACCGGCGCTGTTGGAACAGGCCGAGCGAGGCGAGGTCGACGAAGCCGACTTCGTCGACTGCGTCCGGACCTCCCTGCCCTACGCGTGGGAGATGATCAGCTCTCTGGTAGCCCAGCTGAAGGTGGACGGCGGTGCGTTCGCCGACAACCAGACGCCGCCGCCGGACGAGCAGGCGCGCGGCCAGCTGCTTCGCGCGCTGGCGAGTGACGCGATCCGGGGTGCGCTCCAGCGGCACTTCGGCGTGCGTCTGGCGTTCCAGAACTGCCACCGCGTCGCGGTGTTCCCGCTGGACTCCTCGGTCGACGAGCGGCTTGCCCGCTTCACCTCCGTACGAGCCCAGCTGCTGAACCAGTCGCCGACTCTGCGCGACTGCTGACGCCTTGTGCTGCCGCTCCGCATCGCGGGAGGTGCAACTGGTGCAGGGGCGGCAGCATGGTGGCCATCATTCGAGCCGGGGTACCACCTCCGCCCCCAGCCGCCGGACGTTCTCCTCCGTGGCCGCGACATCGCCGGAGCCCTCGACGAGCAGCGCGAAACGTGTGATGCCCGTACGCTCCGAGGTCGCCGCCAGCCGGTCGGCGGCCACCCGCGCCGACCCCACCGGGTGGAGTCGGCACAGCAGCTCCGTATAGGCGACGGGGTCGCGCATCGCGCGGTGCCTGCCGTCGACGGTGACATGGGCGTCCAGCCCCTGTTTCATCCAGCCGGGCATCGCCTTGAGCAGTGTCTCCACCGCGTCCGCCGTCCGGTCCGCGATCTGGGCCACGCCGGCCGACACATGGCCGCCCGCCGCCCGGGCGACCGCGTCCGGGGTGTGGCCGGCGGCCAGCGCCTCACGCCGCCACAGCGCGACCATGCCGGCCTTCTCCTCGTCCCCGCAGTGCATCCCGAGCAGCATCGGCAGGCACCGCTCGGCGGCCAGCTTCACGCTCCGCGGCGAGGTGCAGGCGAGCACCGTCTCCGGTACGGGATCGCCGTCGATCAGCTCCTGCGGCCTCGGTACGACCGCCACCTCACGGAACCGGTGGCGCGGCCCGTCCGCCGCGACGCGCGGCTCGCGCAGCCAGCGCAGCAGCAGGTCCAGCGATTCAGGGAACCCCGTCTCGTACGCCGCCAGGCCCGCGCCGAACACCTCCAGGTCGACCCACGGCCCGCCCCGGCCCACACCGAGGGTGAACCGCCCGCCGGAGGTGAGGTGCAGCAGCGCCGTCTGTTCGGCCAGCGCGACCGGATGGGTCGTCGGCAGTACGCTCACGGCCGTGCCGACCCGGATGCGACGCGTCCGGCCGAGCAACAGCGCGGCGAGCGTCACGGCCGAGGGACACACGCCGTACGGTACGAAGTGGTGCTCGGCCAGCCATACCGAGTCCAGCCCGGCCTCCTCGGCCACCTCCGCCGACCGCACCGCCCGGTGCAGCGTCTCCCCCTGGCCCTGGCCGGGAAACTGCGCCGCCAGTACAAACGTTCCCACACGCATCGCCTTATGCCTCCTTGACCGGCCGACGCGGCTCCCCTCACTGGCAACAACGCCTGGCAGGTGCCAAAGGCAACGGCCCACGGGCAAGTTGTTGCGATTTTCCGGTAACTCGAACCGAACGGTGCGAGTACCCACAGTCGCGACCCTTAGGCTGGACGGGCAGAAGTCCGCGCCCGCCCCAGTGAGGTGTTCCTTGTCCCCGCGCCGCAACCGCCCCCGTGGCGGCGAGAAGCCGAACATGAACAGCGGCGAGTCGGGCGACAGATACGGCGGCTTCCAGCGCAGCGAATCCTGGCAGGACGAGGAGTGGTCGGTCCGTCATGTGGCGGGCGCGAGCGCCGCCGGCAAGCGGTACCGCTGCCCGGGCTGCGACCAGGAGATCCCGGCGAGCGTCCCGCACGTGGTGGCCTGGCCCGAGTACGGCGGCGTGGACGACCGGCGGCACTGGCACAAGGCGTGCTGGAACGCGAAGGACCGCCGCACCACGCGGGTGCAGCGGTCCCGTAACGCGCCCCGCCACTGAGCGGGGGCGCCGTGCGTCACTTCACGTCGCGCCGGTCCATGGCGAAGAACGCGCCGGTCATCGCGACGGCGGTCACGCCGAGCAGGATCCACAGCGGCGTCCAGCCGTGCGGGCCGCCCTGGCTCAGTCCCTGCTCGCTGTAGAAGGCGATGAGCAGGCTCGGGATCGCGTACTCGAGCAGCACCTCCCGCACGTCGGCGAGCGACTCGGAGAACATGAACATCCCCGCCACCAGGGGCAGCAGCATCACACCGATCATCACGGTGATCGCGCCCGCCGAGTGCCGGATCAGCGCGCCCACGGAGAGGGACAGCAGCCCCAGGACGGCGACGAAGAGCCCCGCGCCCACCGTCGCGCGCAGCCACTGCTCACCGGTCGCGGTGCCGGAGCCGACCATGCCGGAGTGGATGGCGGCGACGAGCGCGGCGGTGACCGTGGTGACGGTGAAGGTGAGCAGGAAGAAGACGACGGCCTTGGCGAGCAGCACCCGGCTGCGCGAGGGGCACGCCGTCAGCGTCGTACGGATCATGCCCGTGCCGTACTCGGACGCGATGGTCAGCACCCCGAGCGTGACCACGCACAGGGAGCCGAGCAGGACGCCGTAGAAACCGAGCACCAGGACCGACTCGCCGCCCATGTCGGTGCCGGAGGCGGAGACCGCCACGGCGGCGAGCAGGCCGACGCCCAGCATCAGCACGACCATGACGCCCAGCGTCCACATCGTGGAGCGCACCGAGCGGATCTTGGTCCACTCGGAGGCGAGCGCGTCCCCGAGGTGGGCGCGGCGCACCGGGATCGGTGAGGTGTACTGCTGCTGCTGGTAGGGGGCGGTGGTCATCGGGCGTCCTCGCTCTTGCTCAGGTCTGCGGGGGCGGGGGCTGCGGCGGGCGGGGGCGGCGCGGCCTGGTAGCCCTGCGGCGGCTGCTGTACGCCCGGCTGCTGTCCGCCCGCGTACGGGTTCTGCCCGGGCGGCGGCGGGGCGTACCAGCCCTGCTGCGGCACTTCCGGAACGACCGGCTGCGGCGGCGCGTACCCCATCGGGTCCGGCTGCCGCATCAGCCCGGCCTTCTGGTCGGCCGTCGAGCGGTAGTCCACCGCGCCCTGGGTCAGGCGCATGTACGCCTCCTCCAGCGACGCCTGGTGCGGCGACAGCTCCCACAGGCGTACGTCCGCGCCGTGCGCCAGGTCGCTGATGCGCGGCAGCGGCAGCCCGGTCACGCGCAGGGCGCCGTCCGGTTCCGACATGACCTGCCCGCCGGCCTCGGCGAGCACGCCCATCAGCTTCTCCCGCTGCGCGGGCTCCGTCTGCGGCGTACGGACCCGGGCGAAGTCCGCGGAGTTGGCCGAGATGAAGTCCTTGACGCTCATGTCGGCCATCAGCTGACCGCGGCCGATGACTATCAGGTGCTCGGCGGTCAGGGCCATCTCGCTCATCAGGTGCGACGAGACGAAGACCGTCCGGCCCTCGGCGGCCAGCGCCTTCATCAGGTTGCGCACCCAGAGGATGCCCTCGGGGTCCAGGCCGTTGACCGGCTCGTCGAACAGCAGCACCTGCGGGTCGCCGAGCAGCGCGGCCGCGATACCGAGCCGCTGCCCCATGCCGAGCGAGAACCCGCTGGACCGCTTCCGGGCCACGTCCTGCAGCCCGACCACGCCCAGCACCTCGTCCACCCGGCGCGCCGGGATACCGGCGAGCTGGGCCAGCGACAGCAGGTGGTTGCGCGCGCTGCGCCCGCCGTGCACCGCCTTGGCGTCGAGCAGCGCGCCCACCTGGCGCGGCGCGTTCGGCAACTGCCGGAAGGGGTGCCCCCCGATGGTCACGTGGCCCGACGTCGGCCGGTCCAGGCCGAGGATCATGCGCATGGTGGTCGACTTGCCGGAGCCGTTGGGCCCCAGGAAGCCGGTGACGGTGCCGGGCCGCACCTGGAAGGAAAGGTTGTACACGGCCGTCTTGGCGCCGTAGCGCTTCGTCAGGCCGACTGCCTCGATCATTCTCCAGCCCCATCGACAGGTCGGGTCGCATCAGGGCGCAGGGCCCCCGTAGGAGGTAAGAGCCTATCGAGCCCTTGACGGTTCCGGCCAAGCCGTAAAAGAGACCGTTCCGTCATGAGGCCTCCCGGTAGACGTGCGGCGCCACGCCCGTCACCTTGCGGAAGACGCGGCTGAAGTAGGCGCGGTCGTGGAAGCCGACCGCACGGGCCACCGCCTGCACGCTCTCGTCGCTGTGGCGCAGCCGTTCCTTCGCGCGCAGCACGCGCAGACGCGTCAGGTAGTCCCACAGGGTCAGGCCCAGCTCGCGGTGGAAGAGGCGGCCGAGGTGGTTCTCGCTGACACCGGCCCGCTGGGCGATCTCCCGGCGGGACAGCTGCCGCCGGTAGTGCTGCTCGATGTGGGCGAGGGCGTGGCGGACCGGGGCGTACGAGCGCAGGGCCGCCGGGTCGGTGCGCCGCGCCATCGCCGTGAGCAGGGCGGTCAGCTCGCCGTCGGTGAGGATGCCGCGCCCGAGGAGCACCAGGCCGGGGTACGGCTCCGCGCGGTGGACGTCGTCGGCGGTGAACCCGTGGCCGCTGAGCATCAGTACCGGGACGACCGGCAACCGGCGCGCGGAGGCCGTCTCGTACATGCGCTCCACGACGGCGAAGCCGTCCATGTCCGCCAGGTCGCGGGCCACGACGAGGAAACAGGGCAGCTCCTCGGCGAGGAGGGCCGTGGCGGCGGTGCCGTCCGCGGCGGTGCGCACCGTACGCCCCGGGAGGATGCCGGCCAGCAGCCGCCGCAGGCGCTCGCGGTCGGCCGCGTGGCCGTCGGCGACGACGACGGGCTCGGCCGGCTCCGAGGGGCGCAGGGCGTGCAGCGCGCCGGCGAGGTCACGGCCCCGGACCGGTCCGTACAGCAGGAAGGGGACGTGGCGGCACGCCGGGTGGTCGTGCAGGCGCTGGACGGGCGCCCATTCGTGCGGGCGGGCCTGGACGACGTCCCAGGCGACGGCGGCCGGGGCGCGGTCGGCCAGGAGCGAGGCGACGTCCTCGTCCGGGTGCAGCCGGTGCGTCGGCAGGCCGTGGCGCCGGGCGATGCTGGTGACCTCGCGCGGCGGCGCGGCGGCGCTCGCCACGAGGAGGGGGGTGCGGCGGCCGCCTCCGGCCGGGGACCCGGACGCGTCGGCCGGGGTGGGCAGCGGCAGCTCCAGACGGAAGCCGCGCCGCCCCGGGGCGCGGTACACGGTCACGGACCCGCCGTGCAGGACGGCCAGCCGGCGCGCGATCGCCAGGCTGAGCCGCGTCCCGGGGGCGTCTGAGGCGAACGGCTCGAAGAGGTGCTCGGTGTCGCCGTCGCCGTCGCCGTCGCCGGAAGGAAGGGCCAGGTCCGGGCCGGTGAGGTGGACGAGCAGCCCGGGGAGGCGTACGCCGGCGGCGAGGGTGAGGGGAGCCGGGCCGCTCGTGAGGGCGGCCGCGGTGGTCAGGAGGTTGCGGAGGATCTGGGCCAGCCGTGGTCCGTCGGCGCTGATCGCGGGCAGTCGCGGCGGCACTCGCAGCGTCAGGGGCACGCCCGCGCCGGCGGCCGCCGCGGTGAGCAGCGGACGTGGGTCGAGGAGTTCCCGTGACAGGTCCAGGGCGTCGATCTCGGACCGGGACAGGTCGAGCAGGTCGTCGATGAGCCGCAGCAGGCGGCCCGCGTCGGCGTGGGCGACGCGCAGGGCGGCGGCGGGGTCCTGGGCGCCGCCCGCGGTGCCGGTGTGGCGCAGGAGTGTCTCCACCGGGGTGCGCAGTTCGTCGGTGGCGTTGTCGAGGAGCCGCGTCTTGAGGCGGTTCGCCTGCTCGGCGGCGTCCCGGGCGCGGCGTACCTCGTCGAACAGGCGGATGCCCTTGAGCGCCGCGCTGATCTGGTCCCCCAGCGCCCGGTACACCGGGCCGCGCTGGGCGGCGCCTTCCCGACCGGGCGAGGCGTCGAACAGGGCGAAGCCGAGCTGTTCGTCACCGATGTGGAGCGGTTCGGCGACCAGCGTGAACCGGTGGTCGTCGCGCGGCAGCAGGGCGTCCGGGAGGATCCGGCCGACGGGGTACGGGGCGTCCGGGCCGCCGCCCGGTACCGCTTGCGCGGCCCGTTCGGCACGCGACAGTACGGGACGGGCCACGCCCTCCTCGTCCCCGTACAGCACCAGCCGGCAGCCCGGGACTCCCGTGCCGGGCAGGTGGCGGGCCAGGGCGTCGACGAGGGCGTCGGTGTCGACGGCGGTGGTGAGCGCCGTGCCCAGTTCCCGCAGCCGGCGGGCCTCCTGCTCCTTCACCCACCGCTCGTACTCCAGCAGCCGGTGCGACTTGTCGGCGACCATCAGCCGCGCCTGCCCGAAGAGCCGCTCGGCGTACGACCGGAGGGCGGGAGGCAGCGTGGTGAGCGCCGTCTCGCGGGCGCGCAGCAGGGCGTTGTCCCAGGCGGAGGCGTCGTCGAAGGTGCGGACCTCGGTGCCGATGAGGGCCTCCAGCAGGGACAGGAACGCCGCGCCCGACTCCGCGTCGAGGTCCGCCCGGAAGGCGGCGGCGAGTTCCTCGGCGGCCCGGGGCACGGCGGCGAACGGCACGGCGGCGTCCGGCTCCGAGGCGACGGCCGCCGGCCCGGCGGCGGACGGCCCGGCGGTCACCGAACCGGCTGCGTCCGGCCCGGCCGCGTACCGCCCGGTGGTCACCGGACCGGCCGCGTACCGCCCGGCGGTGGCCCGGTCAGGGGGTTCCGGCGCTGAGGTGCCGGTCGGCCGGCCCTGTGTCACCAGCGGCGAGTGGCAGCCGCAGGACCGGCGCGTGACCAGCGTCCCGGGGACCACGTTGCGCGGGGGCGGCCGCGTCCCGCGCAGCCGCGCCAGCAGGGTGTCCACGGCGAGCGCGGCCAGTTCGGCGAAGGGCAGCGACACGGACGTCAACGGCGGGTCGGCGAGCCGGGCTTCGAGGGAGTCGTTGAACCCGACGACCGCCACGTCCCCCGGCACCCGGATGCCCCGCTGCGTCAGCGAGCGCAGCGCGTCGGCGGCCAGGACGTCGCTGCACGCGACGAGCGCGTCGAAGTCCCGGCCCGGCCGCAGCCCCCGCACGTCCAGCAGGACGCGCAGCGCCGAGGCGCCCGCCCCGCCGGCGAAGTCGGCGGTGGCGGCCACCAGGGACGGGTCGGCGGGGAGGCGGTGGCGGGCGACGGCACGGGTGTACGCGCGGTAGCGGTCGAGCGAGACGGGATGGGTCAACGGGCCGCGGATACAGGCGAGCCGGCGGCAGCCGTGCGTCTCGACGAGGTGGCCGACGGCCTCCCGCATGCCCGCGTGACTGTCGAGCAGCAGCGTCTCGTGCCCGGCCAGGTCCTGGTTGAGGCTGACGACCGGCAGCGCGCCCAGCCGGCGCGCGAGCCGCGAGCCCTGCTCGCTCCCGGCGGGCAGGGCCAGGGTGGAGGTCCAGCAGATCACCCCGTCGAGCCGGTCCTCGCCGATCAGCTCGTACAGCGCGTTGCGGGGGGAGCCCTCCGGCCGCAGCGGCCCGCCCGGCAGGCACACCAGGTTGGCGTCGCCCCGCTCGGCCGCCGCGAGCACCCCGGACCACAGGGTCGCGCCGACGCCCAGGTGGATGTTGGCCGTGACCAGGGCGAGCGTCGGGCGCCTGGCCCGTGCGGGTGCGCCTGCCGCCATGGGCTCTGGACGATAGTGGCGGGTCCCGCGCCCGGACAAGACCCGTGACGCGCGCGGCAACGGGAGCGGCCCCCACCCTTGGGGAGGGTGAGGACCGCCGCGCGCGCCGTCAGATTTTGCCGACGCCCGCACCCGCCGTTACGAGGGACTTCACACTCGACGGGGTGGCCACCGTGTAGCTGTACGGGATGGCCTTCACGGTGCCGCTGGTCTGGCCGGCGCCCGAGTTGACGAAGTGGTTGTTCCGCGCCACCAGCGAGCCGGGGTCGGAGTCGCCCTCACCGACGTGGAACGGGTCGTCGGTGTTCTCGAAGTAGTTGCCCTCGACGAGCACGCCCGCGTTCTCCGTGGAGGCCACGCCGTAGTCACCGATGTTGCTGAAGTAGTTGTTCAGGACGTGCACCGGGTTGCCGAACCGCACGCGCGGGTTGCGCTGCGTGGTGCCGTCGAACCAGTTGTTGACGTACGTCACGCGCAGCTTGCCGGTGTCCTGGGCGCCGTTGCTGTCGGAGTGGCCGAGCAGCATGTTCTTGTTCTGGTGGTGCGTGCGGTTCCACGACACGGTGACGTAGTCGGAGGCGCGCTTGATGTCGACGGCGCCGTCGTAGGCGCCCGAGATGTCGTTGTGGTCGATCCAGACCCTGGTCGACTCCTGGACGTTGATCGCGTCGTCGTTGGAGCCGGTGAAGGTCAGGTTCCGGATGATGACGTTGGAGACCCCGCTGACGTTGAGGCCGCTGCCGGTGATCCGGCCGGCGGTGCCGACCCCGACGACGGTCTTGTTGGCGGCCACCTTCGTCATCGAGCTCAGCGAGATCGTGCCGTTCACCTGCACGGTCACCGGGTCCGTCCGCTGTACGGCGGCGATGAACGCGGAGGCGCTCGACACGGTGACGGTGGCGCCGCCCGCGCCGCCCGTCGTCCCGGCGCCGAAGCCGATGGGCCCGGCGGCGGCCACGGCGGCCGGCTCGACCGCCCCGCTGCTCGCCGCGGTCGTGCCGGTGAGGGCCACCGCGGCCACGGCCGCGGTCACCGCGCCGGCCAGCTTGTACCGTGCGCTCGTCCTGCGCATGGGAGAACTCCGTCCGATGGGGGATGGGCTGGACTTCGTCGTGCGTACCGCGAGCGCGCGCATGTGTACGCATGCGTGCTGGGGATGTGCTGCGGTACGTACCGGTGCCGCGCGGCCGGCTCACTGACGATGCTAGGGCGGGGCCTGTGGACGATGGTGAGCCCCATGTGGACTATTGCGCGCGGCCGGTTCGACACCTGCGGGCGACCGGCGTAGGCCCGCCCCGCCGCCGGTACGTCACGCGTCCGCGTTACGCGTCCCGGCGCTTCAGCACCGCGTACCCGCCGAGCAGCGCCGCCGCGACCCACAGCAGCATGATGCCCATGCCGCCCCAGGGGCCGTACGGCGCCGGGTCGCTGCCCAGGGCGCCCGGGACGACCTGCATGATCGTGGAGCCCGCCTGGTCGGGGAAGTACTCGGCGACCTCCTTCGCCTTCGGCACGGCCGACAGGATCTGGGAGATGAGGAAGAAGAACGGGACCAGGATGCCGAGCGAGAGCACCGTCGAGCGCAGCATCGCCGCCACGCCCATCGAGAACACCGCCATCAGGCCCATGTAGAGGCCGCCGCCGATCACCGCGCGCAGGACGTTCTCCTCGCCGATGGTGGTGCGGTGCTCGCCCAGCAGGGCCTGGCCGAGGAAGAAGGACAAAAAGCTGGTCGCGAGGCCCACCGCCACCGCCAGCACGCCCGCCACGGCGATCTTGCTGAAGAGGAACGTGGCCCGTTGCGGTACCGCCGCCAGCGACGTACGAATCATCCCGGTGGTGTACTCCGTGCCGACCACGAGGACACCGAAGACCACCATCGCCAGCTGGCCCAGCAGCATGCCGGAGAAGCTGACCACCGTCGCGTCGAAGGTGGCCCGCTCGATGGGCGGCATCTCGTCGAACGTCTCCCGCACCAGCGCCGACAGCGCCGCGCCCATCGCGACGGTGACGACCAGCGCGCTCGCCAGCGTCCAGACCGTCGAGGACACCGTACGGATCTTGGTCCACTCCGACTGGAGGACCGCGGGGACGGATGCCATCGTCAGACCTCCTTCGTCCACTGGGGCCCGGCCGTGGCGTGCGCGTGGTACTCGACCGCCGCCGCCGTCATCTGCATGAACGCCTCCTCCAGCGAGGCCCGCTGGGCGCTCAGCTCGTGCAGCGTGACCCCGTGGCGGGCCGCCAGCTCGCCGATCTGCTCCGGCGTCGCGCCGTCGACCTCCAGCGTGCCGTTGTCCGCCTCGACCGCCGCGAGGCCGGCGGAGTGGAGCGCGTCGCGCAGCTGCTCCCGCTGCGGCGAGCGCAGCCGCACATAACTGCGCGAGTTCCGCTGGATGAAATCGGCCATAGACGTGTCCGCGAGCAGCTTGCCCTGGCCGATCACGATCAAGTGGTCCGCCGTCAGGGCCATTTCACTCATCAGATGACTGGAAACGAAGATCGTCCGGCCTTCGGCGGCCAGCGCCTTCATCAGATTGCGGATCCAGTGAATTCCCTCGGGGTCCAGACCATTGACGGGTTCGTCGAACATCAAGATCTGCGGATCACCCAGCAGCGCGGCGGCGATTCCCAGTCGCTGCCCCATGCCCATCGAAAAACCTTTCGGCTTCTTCTTGGCCACGGCCGCCAGACCCACAAGATCCAGTACTTCCCGGACCCGGCGCCGCGGAATGCGGTTCGACTGCGCCAGGCACAGCAGGTTGTTGTACGCGGTGCGCCCGCCGTGCAGCCCCCGCGCCTCCAGCAGCGCGCCGATGTACTTCAGCGGCTCGTCGAGCTCCCGGTAGTGACGGCCGTCGATACGGACCGTCCCGCTCGTCGGATGGTCCAGACCGAGCACCATCCGCATCGTGGTCGACTTGCCCGCCCCGTTGGGCCCGAGGAAGCCCGTCACCACGCCCGGGCGGACCTGGAAGGAGAGATGGTCGACCGCCGTCTTCGTACCGAAACGTTTCGTTAGACCCTCGAGCTCGATCACCCGTCCACGCTACGGGCGCCCGAAGCCCCCCGCCACCGGAATGACACGGCCCACTTCCGCCGCGGAAGCGGTACGCGAAAGGCCCCGCGGGGCCCACGCGCGCACGGCCGGCCGGGCGTGCACGTCGTGGGCCCGCGCGGGGCCCTCGGGAGAACTAGCGGGTCTGCTGCGCCGGGACGCCGCGCGAGACCGGCTCGTCGTCCACCGGGGAGCCGGCCGCGGCCACGGCCGCACCGGTCAGCGTGGCCAGCATCTCGCGGACGTTGGTCAGCTGGGCGTTGATCGAGTCGCGACGGTTCGTCAGCGCCGCCAGCTCGCGCTCCGATTCGCTGCGGATACGATCCGCCTTGGCGTTCGCGTCCGCCACGATGTCCTCGGCCTGGCGCTGCGCCGTCTCCACTGTCTGCCGGGCCCGGCGCTCCGCGTCCGTACGCAGCTTCTCCGCCTCCAGGCGCAGCTGCTCCGCCCGGTGCTCGATCTCGGCGAGACGCTTCTCCGCCTTGGCCTGGCGCGAGGCCAGGTCCCGCTCGGACTGCTCACGCCGCTTGGCGAGGTTCGTCTCGAAGTCGGCGGCGGCCTGCGCGGCCTTCGCCCGGGTCTCCTCGAAGAGGGCGTCCGCCTCCTCGCGCTTCGACTGGGCGTCCTTCTGCGCCTCGGCGCGCAGCGAGTTCGCCTCGCCCTGGGCCTTCTCGACGATCCGAACGCCCTCGTCCTCGGCCTTCGCCTTGCGCTCCGCCGCGAACGACTCGGCGTCGTTGCGCACCTGCTGCGCCGCCGACTCGGCGAGTTCGCGGTGCTGCTCGGCGGCGCGACGGGCCTCCTCGCGCAGGTCCTTCGCCTCCTCCTCGGCGAGGCGGAGGATCTTCTCGACGCGGGCACCGAGACCGGCGTACGACGGCTCGGCGTCGCTGACCTGGGCCTGGGCGTTCTGCGTCTCGAGGTGGAGCTCCTCGATGCGCTTTTCCAGAGAGGTGATTCGGGCCAGAGCACTGTCTCGGTCGGCGACGAGCTTGGTAATGCGGTCATCCACCTGACCGCGGTCGTAACCACGCCGCACGAGCTCGAAGCCGAAGGGGGAGGAAGTGTCGCTCATGGGGTTCCTGTCGAATGAGACCGGTGAGGTGTTAGGGGGAATCCTAGGGGGCTATGCGGCGTGTCTTCGAGCGGATGCTTGTTCAAACTGGAGAATGTCCAGCCTTTTGAGTGGCTTACTCGTCGTTTGACTTGCCACTCGAACGGGTAACTCCGGCCGCCGCGGTGGCCTTGAGCCCGCCCTCCTTGGTACCCCCCGCAGGCGCTTCGAAAGACTCCAACGCCTCCAGCACGTCCTGGACACGGGAGATTTCCGCCTGAATGTCCTCGCGGCGGCGCACCAGCACCTCCAGTTCCCGCTTGCCCTCGGAGATCATCTTCTCGGCCTCGCGCTGCGCGTCCGCCTTGATCTTCTCCGCCTCGCGGGTGAGCGTGGCCTTCTTCTGCTCGGCCTCCTTGAGCAGCCCCTCCGCCTTCTTCACCGCCGAGATACGGACCTTGCTCGCCTCCGAGTTCGCCTCGGCCAGCAGCTCCTTCGCCTTCGCCTCCGCCTCGGCCCGCTGCTCGGTCGCGGCCTTCACCAGCTTGTCGACCCGCTCGCCCGCCGACTTCAGCTGCTCGGCGCTCTCCCGGCGGGCCCGCTCGTGCAGCTCCTCGATCTCCGCCTCGGTACGCCGGCGGAGCTCCTCCGTCCGCTCCCTTATGGCCGTCGCGTCACCCCGCGCCCCGACCAGCAGCTCGTCCGCGTCCGTACGGGCCTTCTCCACCAGCGAGTTGCCCTCGACGGTCGCCTCGGAGACGATCCGCTCGGCCTCCTTGCGGGCCGCGCCCACCATCGTGTCGGCCTGCGACTCCGCCTCCGCGGTCGCCCGCAGCGCCTCCTCCTGGGCCTTCGCGATGAGCTGGTCGGCCTGCTCGGCCGCGTCCGCCCGCCGCTTGGCCGCCGCCTCGCGCGCCTCGTCGACCACCCGGTCCGCCTCGGCCCGCGCCTCGGCACGCACCTGCTCGGCCGCCGCCTCCGTCTCGCCGCGCAGCCGCTCCGCCTCCGCGCGGATCCGCTCCGCCGCCTGCTGCGCGGAACCGACCGTCTCGGCCGCCTCCGCCCGCAGCCGCTCGGCCTCCGCCGAGGCCTCGGTACGCAGCCGCTCGGCCTCCGCGGCCGCCTCCGTACGCAGGCGTTCCGCCTCCGCCGTCGCCTCCGCGACCAGCCGCTCGACCCGCTCGGCGGTCTCCGTACCGATCCGCTCGGCCTCGCTCGTCGCCTCGCCGATCAGCTGGTCCGCCTGCGCCGCCGCGTCCGCCCGCCGCTTGTCGGCGGCCTTGCGCGCCTCGTCCAGGACCTGCTCGCCGTCCGCCCGGGCAGCCGCCCGCAGCGCCTCGGCCTGCGCCTCACCGTCCGCCTTGACCTGCTCGGCCTCGGTACGCAGCCGCGCCGCGTCCCGCTCCGCCGTCGCCAGCAGCTCGGCCGCCTCGGCCGCCATCCGCTCGGCCTCGCTCGTCGCCTCGCCGACCAGCCGGTCCGCCTGCGCCGCCGCCTCCGACCGGATGCGGTTGGCGTCCTCGCGGGCCTCCGCACGCGCGCGTGCCGCGTCCTGCTCCGCCGAGGCGAGCGAATCCGACGCCTCCGTCCGCATCCGCTGCGCGTACTCGGCCGTGTCGGCCCGCAGCCGCTCCGACTCCGTGATCGCGTCCGCCATCGTGCGCTCCGCGAGCGCCTTGGCGGCCTCCGTCTCCTCCTGGGCCCGCTCCCGCAGCCGGCCCGCGTCCTCCGCGGCCCGCTCCCGCTCCGCGTACGCGTCGGAACGGACCCGGTCCGCCTCCTCCTGCGCCTCGGTACGCGTCCGCTCCGCCGCGTGCTCGGCCGCCGACCGCAGCCCGGCGATCTCCTCCTCGGCCTGCTCGTGCAGCCCCGCGACCGCGTCCCGCACCTGCTGCGCCGTCTGCTCGGCCGCCGACACCATCTCGGTCGCCCGCCGGTCCGCCTCCTCGACCAGCCGCTGCGCCTCGGTCTGCGCCTCCTCGACGCGCTTGCGCGCCGACGCCAGCAGCTCCTCGCTCTGCTCGCGCGCCCGCTCCCGCTCCTGGTCCGCCTCCGTGCGCGCGGCGCCCAGTGTCTCCTCCGCCTCGCGGCGGCGCCGGTTCGCCTCCTCCCGCGCGGCGGCCAGCTCCTCGGCCGCCTCCGCCGTCACCCGCTCGGCGGCGGCCTGCGCCTCCGCCCGCATCCGGTCGGCCGACTCCTGCGCCTCGCTCTTGAGCCGCTCCGCCTCCGCGGCCGCCTCGGAACTCAGCCGGAGCGCGCTGTTCTCCGCCTCCGCGCGCGTGGCCGACGCGTCCGACGCCGCCTCCGTACGCAGCCGCTCCGCCTCCTGCTCGGCCTGCGCCTGGAGCGTACGGATCCGCTCGGCGGCCTCGCCGCGCTGCCGCTCGGTCTCCTCGGCGGCCTCGCGGCGGATCCGCTCGCCCTCGGCCCGCGCCTCGGTCAGCGCCTGCTCGGCGGCCGTGAGACGCGCCTCCGCCTCCGTGTGCAGCCGGGCCAGCTCCTCGGCGGCCTCCGCCTGCCGGGCCGCGATGCCCCGCTCGGTCTCCTCGCGCAGCGCGGCGGCGGCCTGCTCGGCCGCGGCCTTCACCGACTCGGCCTGCTCCTCGGCCTCCGTACGGAGCTGCTCGGCCTCCGTACGGGTGCGCTCCAGCGTCTCCTCGGCCTGCGTGCGCAGGGCCGTCGCCCGCTCGATCGCCTCCGTACGGACCCGCTCGCTCTCGGCCGTCGCGGCCGTCCGCAGCTCGTCCGCGTCCGCCTTCGCCTTGGTCAGCAGCTCCTCGGCGGTCTTCGCCGCCTCCTCGATCTGCTGGACCGCCTCGCGCCGCGCCTCGCCCCGGATCCGCTCGCCCTCGGAGATCGCCTCCGCCCGCAGCTGCTCGGCCTCGCCGCGCAGCCGGCGCGCCTCCTCCTGGAGCTCGACCGTCTTGGCGCGGTACTCCTTGGTGTCGTCCTTGGCGGCGCCCTTGAGCTGCTCGGCCGTGTCGTGCGCCTCGGCCCGCAGCCGGTCCGCCTCGGCCTCCGCCTCGCGGCGGATCCGCTCGGCCTCCTCCGATGCCTTGCGGGTGGTCTCCTGCGCGTCGTCGGACGCCTTGGACAGCACCTCCTCGGCGGTACGCGCCGCCTTGGCGAGAGCGGCCGCCGAATCCTCCGCCGCCGCCGTACGGGCCTTCTCGGAGGCCTCCGCGACCAGCTTCTCCGCCGCTGCGCGTGCGTCGGCCAGCGCCTGCTCGGCCTCCGCCTTGAGGGCCTCGGACTCCTTCGTCGCCTCCCCGACCAGCCGGGCGATCTCCGCCTTCGCCGTACGGGTGCGCTGCTCCGTCTCCGACTCGGCCGTCGACAGCCGCTTGGCCGCCGCCTCACGGGCCTCCGCGACGACCTTGTCGGCCTCCGCGCGGGCCTCGCGCAGCCGCTCCTCCGCCTCGGCCATCCGCTGCTCGGCCGCCCGGCTCAGCTCGGCGGCCTGCTGGCGCGCCTGGTCCGACTCGGCGGTCGTCGTGCTGCGCAGCTGCTCGGCGTGGCTGGTGGCCTCCTGCGCCTGCGTGGACGCCGCGTTCAGCAGCCGCTCGGCGTCCTTGCGGGCCCGCAGCAGGATCGCTTCGGCCTCCGCGCGGGCCGTCTCCGTCTCCGCGCTCAGCCGCCGGCGGGCCTCCTCGGCGAGCCGGGTGGCCTCCGCGCGGGCCGCCGCCAGGGCCTGCTCGGCCTCCGCGCGGGACTCCTCCATCAGGCGGCGCGCCTGCGCCTCCGTACGGGCGCGCAGCTGCTCCGCCCACGCCACGTTCTCGTTGACGTGCGCCTCGACCGTCTGGCGGCGCTCGGACAGCTCCTGGTCGAGCCGCTGGCGCCGCTGCACCGCCTCGGCGTGCAACTCCGCCTGGAGGCGGGCCTGGTGCTCGGCGTGCTCCTGCAGTATCCGCTGCGTCTGGGCCCGCGCCTCGCGCAGCTCCCGCTCGGCGTCCGAGCGGAGCTGGTCGGCCTGGATCTGGGCGTTCCGCAGCAACTGCTCGGCCTGATAGCCGATGTCGGCGTTGTCGTACGCCGGCCGGGACGCGATCGTGCGGCGCGCCTCATGGAGCTTGGCGCGCAACACCTCGACCTGGTAACCGAGGTCCTCGGCGTGCTGGACGGCCTTCTCCCGCTCGGTCTTCAGCCGGTCCATCTCGGCTTCGAACCGCGAAAGGTGGTCGTCAGCCCGGTGGCTCTCCTGGCGTTCGTAGCCCCGCACTGCGCGGTCCCATCCGTCCCCTGGTCGCAACTCTCTTTGTACGAGCACCGTTCGCCGGCGAACGGCCCCCCGGGGAATGGTGTCAGATCGAATGGCTCGACCACGACGCCGCGGCACGGCCCCGACCGGCCCCGGCCCGGAGCCGCCCACTCTACCGGGCCGGGAATCGGGAGGTCAGTGCTCCACGTCAGTGCTCCCGTCAGTGCTCCGTGGAGGACGGCTCGGCCGATGTGACCAGTTCGGTCAGGACGCCGTGGCAGTCCTTGGGGTGCAGGAACGTGATACGGGACCCCATGGATCCGATGCGGGGCTCGTCGTACAGGACCCGCACACCCTTTTCACGGATCGCGGCGGCGTCGCCGTCCACGTCCGCCGTGCCGAAGGCGATGTGGTGGACCCCCTCGCCGTTCTTGGCCAGCCACTTCGCGACGGTGGAGTCCTCGCGGGTCGGCTCCAGGAGCTGGAGGTAGGAGGCGCCGCCGTCGGAGGTCCCGTTGATCTTGAGCATGGCCTCACGGACCCCCTGCTCCTCGTTGACCTCGCTGTGGAACACCTCGAAGCCGTACGTGGCACGGTAGAACTCAACAGTCTTGTCGAGGTCGAAACAGGCGATCCCGATGTGGTCGATTCGCGTCAGCATGGGACCAGTGCAGCGCGGCGGAGGTGGTTACGCAACGTGCGCGCCATCACACTGGCTGCCCGGTGACCAGGACACGTACCGCTCAGTACATTGGCGGTAAACCCTCGTTCACTCTCCACTCCAAGGGGCCGTGCCTCATGTCTGGAACGACCGGTACCACCTCAGTCATCGTCGCGGGCGCACGCACGCCCATGGGCCGCCTGCTCGGCTCGCTGAAGACCTTCTCGGGCGCCGACCTCGGCGGCTTCGCCATCAAGGCCGCACTGGACCGGGCCGGCATCGGCGGCGACCAGGTGCAGTACGTGATCATGGGCCAGGTGCTCCAGGCCGGGGCAGGGCAGATCCCGGCACGGCAGGCGGCCGTCAAGGCCGGCATCCCCATGAACGTGCCCGCGCTCACCATCAACAAGGTGTGTCTGTCGGGCCTCGACGCCATCGCCCTCGCGGACCAGCTGATCCGCGCCGGCGAGTTCGACGTGATCGTCGCCGGCGGCCAGGAGTCCATGACCAACGCGCCGCACCTGCTGCCCAAGTCCCGCGAGGGCTACAAGTACGGCGCGATCGAGATGATCGACGCCATGGCGTACGACGGCCTCACCGATTCCTTCGAGAACATCGCCATGGGCGAATCCACGGAGAAGCACAACACGCGCCTCGGCATCCCGCGCGAGGCGCAGGACGAGATCGCCGCCCTGTCCCACCAGCGGGCCGCCGCCGCGCAGAAGAACGGCATCTTCGAGGCCGAGATCACGCCCGTCGAGATCCCGCAGCGCAAGGGCGAGCCCGTCGTCTTCAGCAAGGACGAGGGCATCCGCCCCGAGACCACGGTGGAGTCGCTGGGCAAGCTGCGCCCCGCCTTCGCGAAGGACGGCACCATCACCGCCGGTACGTCGTCGCAGATCTCCGACGGTGCGGCGGCCGTGGTCGTGATGAGCAAGGCCAAGGCCCAGGAGCTCGGGCTGGACTGGATCGCCGAGATCGGCGCCCACGGCAACGTGGCCGGGCCGGACAACTCGCTCCAGTCGCAGCCGTCGAACGCGATCGCCCACGCCCTGAAGAAGGAGGGCCTGGACGTCGCCGACCTTGATCTGATCGAGATCAACGAGGCGTTCGCCGCTGTGGCCGTGCAGTCAATGAAGGACCTCGGGGTATCCCCGGAAAAGGTGAACGTCAACGGCGGCGCGATCGCGCTCGGGCACCCGATCGGCATGTCCGGCGCCCGTGTCGTCCTCCACCTGGCGCTGGAGCTCAAGCGGCGCGGCGGCGGGGTCGGCGCGGCGGCGCTGTGCGGTGGCGGCGGCCAGGGCGACGCGCTGATCCTGCGCGTCCCGGGCAACGGCAAGTAATCCTCGCTGCGAGTAAGGAGCTACGTACGTGAAGGTGGACGTCCCCGCACTGGTCGCCCAGGCACGGGAGGGCCGGCCCCGTGCCGTGGCCCGGCTGATCTCGCTCGTGGAGGGGGCGTCCCCGCAGCTCCGTGAGGTGATGGCGGCGCTGGCCCCACTGTCCGGCGGCGCGTACGTGGTGGGCCTGACCGGCTCGCCCGGTGTCGGCAAGTCGACCTCGACGTCGGCGCTGGTCACCGCGTACCGGAAGACCGGGAAGCGGGTGGGCGTGCTCGCCGTGGACCCGTCGTCGCCGTTCAGCGGCGGCGCGCTGCTCGGTGACCGGGTCCGGATGTCCGAGCACGCGTCGGACCCGGGCGTCTACATCCGGTCGATGGCCACCCGGGGGCACCTGGGTGGGCTCGCGTGGGCGGCGCCGCAGGCGATCCGGGTGCTGGACGCCGCCGGGTGCGATGTCGTCCTCGTGGAGACCGTGGGCGTCGGGCAGTCCGAGGTGGAGATCGCCTCCCAGGCCGACACGTCGGTGGTGCTGCTCGCGCCCGGGATGGGCGACGGGATCCAGGCCGCGAAGGCGGGCATCCTGGAGATCGGTGACGTGTACGTCGTCAACAAGGCCGACCGGGACGGGGCCGACGCGACGGCGCGGGAGCTGAACCACATGCTGGGCCTCGGCGAGGCGCGCGGGCCCGGCGACTGGCGGCCGCCCATCGTGAAGACGGTGGCCGCGCGCGGCGAGGGCGTCGACGAGGTCGTCGAGGCGCTGGAGAAGCACCGCGCGTGGATGGAGGAACGGGGCGTTCTCGCGGAACGCCGCCGGGCGCGGGCGGCCCACGAGGTCGAGACCATCGCGGTCACCGCGCTCCGCGAGCGGATCGGCGACCTCCACGGCGACCGCCGCCTGGACACGCTGGCGGACCGCATCGTCGCGGGCGAGACCGACCCGTATGCGGCGGCGGACGAACTGGTGGCGGGCCTGACGGGGCAGTAGCGGCGCCGTGCCGGTCCCCGTTGTGGGCGGTCGCCCCGTTGGCCTCGCCCTCCCCGTTGTGGGCGGTCGTCCCGCTGGGGGTCCCCCCAGGGCGGAGCCCTAGGGGGAGGGACGGGTGGGCACAACGGGACGGGGCGGCGCCCTTTCTCGGTTCGCCCCGGCGCGGCACCCCTTCCCCGGTGCCCCGGCGGCGGCTACCCCCGGTGGGTGGGGGCGGGGCCCCTCCGGGCTCACCTCCTCGAGGCCGGCGGCCTTGGGTCGCGTGCAAGGGAGTCCTTTGCGAGCCGCCAACCCTTGCGGGGGCGACCCTGCACGGCTCCACCCGCCCGCACGCCGTCCGCGGGGCGTCAGTCGTCCTGGTCGGTGTCCTGCGCGGCCTTGCCCGTCTGCGCGTCGACGTCCCAGTCCTGGACCTTGCCGTCCTTCGTCAGGAGCTCGACGTCCCAGGACTTCCTGTTGTCGTCGTCGTCCAGGTCGAGGGACACCACGGTGCCGTGGTTCGCGACGGCCTTGAGGGCTTCGTCGGCCGTCACCTTGATGCCCTGGACGGCGCGCTGGGCCTCGTCGGCGTCGGACGCGTCGTCGCGGTCGTCGTCCACCTGGGTCGCCGCGTGGTGGACCTTCGACGGGGCGGCGTCGTCCGCCGACGAGGCGAACGCGGCCGCTGTGCCACCTGTGAGCAAGGCCGCCGCGGTGACCGTGGCGATGACGATGTTGCGCTTCATGGATGCCTCCGAATGTCGGTGCCTTCTCGGTACGGCAACCACGGTGCCGCCGGCTCGCTGAACGCAGCCTGAAGGCGGCTGAAGGCTTCTTCAGGTTCCGTTTGGGACCCTGAACGCATGCGCCTGTTGATCGTGGAGGACGAGAAACGGCTCGCCCTGTCGCTGGCCGCCGGGCTGCGGGCCGAGGGGTTCGCCGTGGATGTGGTCCATGACGGGGCCGAGGGGCTGCACCGGGCGGGGACCGGTACGTATGACCTGGTCGTGCTGGACATCATGCTGCCCGGCATGAACGGCTACCGCGTGTGCGGGGCGCTGCGGGCGGCCGGGCACGATGTGCCGATCCTGATGCTCACCGCCAAGGACGGTGAGTACGACGAGGCCGAGGGCCTGGACACGGGCGCCGACGACTACCTGACCAAGCCCTTCTCGTACGTGGTGCTGGTGGCGAGGGTGAAGGCGCTGCTGCGGCGGCGCGGGGGCAGTCCGTCGCCCGTGCTGAGGGTGGGGACGCTCACGGTGGACACGGCGGGCCGGCGGGTGCGGGTGGGGGAGGAGGAGGTGGCCCTCACGGCGAAGGAGTTCGCCGTGCTGGAGCAACTGGCCACGCGGGTGGGTGAGGTGGTGTCGAAGGCGGACATCCTGGAGCACGTCTGGGACTTCGCGTACGAGGGCGACCCGAACATCGTCGAGGTGTATGTGAGCGCGCTGCGGCGGAAGCTGGGGGCCGGGGTCATCACGACCGTGCGGGGTGCCGGGTACCGGCTGGAGGAGCGGTGAGGTCGGTACGCGCCCGGACCGCGGTGGGGGCGACGCTCGTCGTCGCGCTGGCTCTGGTGGTGGCGGGGGTCGCGCTGCTGGGGGTGCTGCGGGGCAATCTCGTGGACCAGGCGGAGCTCCAGGCGGAGGTGTCGGCGCGTTCGGTGGCCTCGCAGATCGCGGGCGGCACGCCCTTCGCGAAGCTGGACCTGCCCGACGACACCGAGGAGCACCCGGTGCAGGTGGTGGACGAGGAGGGGCGGGTGGTGGCCGTCGGGGAGGACATCGAGGCCATCGGGGGAACGGGGAGCCCCGGTACGAAGGCGGTCGCGGGCGGCGCCGCCGGGCGCGGTGAGGTGTCGGAGGACGTGGACCACTCGACGGGCGCGGTCACCGTCGACGGTGAGACGGCGACGTACCGCTTCGCCGCCGTCGAGGTGTCGTCCGGGGTGACCGTGTACGCCGGCGCGCCGCTGGCCACGGAGGCGGCGACCGTCGCGGGGGTGCGGGACGCGATGCTCGCCGCGCTGCCGCTGCTGTTGCTGGTCGTGGCGGGCGTGACGTGGCTGGTGACCCGGCGGGCGCTGAAACCGGTGGAGGGCATCCGGCGGGAGATGGCGGCGATCACGGCGTCGGCGGACCTGTCGCGGCGGGTGCCGGAACCGGCGACGCGGGACGAGGTGGCCCGGCTGGCGCGGACGACGAACGAGACGCTGGCCGCGCTGGAGGCGAGTGTGGAGCGGCAGCGGCGGTTCGTCGCCGACGCGTCGCACGAGCTGCGCAGCCCCATCGCGAGCCTGCGCACCCAGCTGGAGGTGGGGGCGGCGCACCCGGACCTGCTGGACGTTCCGGGGGCGGTCGCCGACACCGTACGGCTGCAGCAACTCGCGGCCGACCTGCTGCTGCTGGCCCGCCTGGACGCGGGCGAGCGGCCCGGGCAGGGGCGGTTCGACCTGGCCGCCCTGGTGCGGGAGGAGGTGGCCCAGCGGGTGGGGGACAGGGTGCCGGTGCGCGTCGAGGCGGAGGACGCCGAGGTCGACGGCTCGCGCGCCCAGCTGACCCGGGTGCTGGGCAACCTCCTCGACAACGCCCAGCGGCACGCGGAGGCCTCCGTGGCCGTGACGGTGCGCCGCGAGGGCCGGCACGTCGTGCTCACCGTCGCGGACGACGGGGCCGGCGTGCCGGAGCCCGAGCGGGAGCGGATCTTCGAACGGTTCGTACGCCTCGACGATGCCCGCAGCCGCGACGCGGGCGGCGCGGGCCTGGGCCTGGCCATCGCCCGTGACGTGGCGGTGCGTCACGGCGGCACGCTCACGGTCGGGCGCGCCGCGGAGGGCGGTGCGCTGTTCGTGCTGCGCCTGCCGGCGGGGTGAGGCCCTTACGGTTTGCCGCGGAGGCCCCGCAGTTGGTCCGCGATGGGGGTGAGCGACTTGTGCAGGTCGCCGAGGGCCTCGGGGCTCAGCAGGTCGATGAAGTGCTTGCGCACGGAGTCGACGTGGTGCGGTGCGACCTTCTGCATGGTTTCCATGCCCTGCTCGGTCAGGACCGCGTACAGCCCGCGCCGGTCGGACTCGCAGTTCTCGCGGCGGACCAGGCCGGCGTTCTCCATACGGGTGATCTGGTGGGAGAGCCGGCTCTTGGACTGGAGCGTCGCGGCGGCCAGGTCGCTCATCCGGAGGCGTCGGTCGGGCGCCTCGGAGAGGTTGACCAGGATCTCGTAGTCGTTGATGGTCAGGCCGAACGGCTGGAGGTCCTTCTCCAGCTGGTACGTCAGCAGCCTGTTGACGTCCAGATAGGTGCGCCAGGCGCACTGCTCGGCATCGGTCAGCCAGTTGGTGGCCGTCTCGGTCTCCATATATGGATTCTACCTAAGAAGTTGAATTCTGGACGAATGAGGGTCGGTGACGCCGGGCACGCCGGCCCCCCGTCCTCGCGGCCGCACCGGGTCAAGGGCGCAGACGTTCGAGGGCGTCACACTCAGCAGACTACCGCTCACAGTCCGAAGCGACGCTGGAGGTCCCCCAGCTGTCCGGGAAGACGCGGTGTCGACCCGTGGTGACCTTGGCCGGATCCGGCCCCCGGCACCCCCGGCTCGTGCGGCACCGCACCCGTCGCCTGCTCCGGCATCAGCACCTCCGTCGACTGCAGCAGCACCGTCCCGGCCCCGGCGAACTCGAACTGGTGCTCCTCGCCCGACGCCCCGCCGAGCCCCGTCAGCGCCCGCAGGCCGCCCATCACGCCCGTCATGTAGCCATGGTCGTAGTGGTGGCAGGGGGAGGGGCAGTCCGCCCAGCCGACCAGGGCCTGCGGGTCGACGCGGAGCGGCGGCTCCATGAAGACCACCGGGCCGTTGGAGGCGGCGACGAACTTCCCGGTGCCGATGAGGGTGAGGAAGCCGGGCACGATCGACTGCTTCAGGGCGAGGGAGGGCTGGTAGGCGAGGAGGTTGCCGGCCCGGATGGTGAGGTTGCCGTCGTCCAGGTCGAAGGAGTTGACGTCGAACGCGCGGTCCGCGAGCAGCATCTTGCCGCTGCCCTCCGCCACCACCCAGTCGCTCGCGTGGAGGGGGGAGTGGAAGCTGGAGCGGACGAGCCGGTCCAGGCGGCCGTGCCCGATGCCATTGAAGTCGATCCGCCCGTAATAGGCGATCATCTTGCCCTTCTGCAGGAACCACTGGGAGCCCTTCAGCTCCACGCAGAAGGTGTACGGATTGACGTTGTCGTCGCTGGGGAGGGTGGTGGGGTCGTGGATGACGGGCGTGCTCACAGCTTCTCCTCCGACGCCTGGACGTACACCGCGCCATTGCCGCTGAGCTCCAGCTGGAACGCCTCGCCGGAGCCGCGCCCCACCATGTCGCGCCAGCCGAGCGCGGTCGACAGCTTGTTGCGTACGTCGCCGTGGTGGGCGACGTAGGCCTGCGGGTCCACGTGCACCGGGCGGTTCGGGGTGATGGGCAGTTCGATCACTCCGCCGTGCGCCATCACGGCGACCGCGCCATGGCCCTTGAGGGTCGTGGTGAACAGGCCCTGCCCGGTCACCTGGCCGCGCACCATGCCCATGACGCCGCCCTGGGACCCCATGAACATCGTGCCCTGCTGGAGCGTGCCGTCGAAGGCGAGCAGGCGGTCGGCCTCGACGTACAGGGTGTCGCCGGTGAGGTCGACGACCTGGATGTGGTGGCCGCCGTGTCCGAACATGACGGTGCCGTTGCCCTCGACGGTCATCAGCGGCGTCGCCTCGTCGGCCACGCGGCGGCCGATCATCGACATCACCCCGCCCTGGCCGCCGGCCGTGTTCGGCGTGAAAGTGACGTCACCGCGGTAGGCCAGCATCGCGCCACGCTGGCTGAACATCTTCTGTCCGGGGGAGATGGTGGCCTCCACCATCTTCGAATTGACCTCGCGGAACGGCATCAGACGTCCCCTCCGACCGTGTTGCGCTCGCTCGGCTGTACGTACACGAGACCGTCGCCCTCGAAGCGGATCTGGAACGCCTCGCCGCCACCCTCGCCCATGAGTGTGCGGAAGGTCACACCGGACTGGAAGTTCTGCTGGAGGTTGCCCTGGTGGGCGATGTACGCGCCGGGGTCGACGGACAGCGGGTACTGCGGCGTCACGCGCAGCACCACGGCCGGCCCGTCCGACATGATCGCGGCCCGGCCGCTGCCCTCGACGGTGGTGGTGAACAACCCGGTCCCGGTCGCCCCGCCGCGCAGGCCGGTGAAGCTGGTGCCGGTGCGCAGGGCGGCGTCGACGCAGAGCAGGTTGCTGGACTCGACGTACAGCTTGTCGCCGTGGAGGGAGACCAGGTTGATCTCGGAGGCGCGGTCGGCGAAATAGCAGGTGCCCTGCCCCTTCACCTCCATCAGCTCCATCTGCTCGCCGGTGAGGCGGCGGGTGACCATCCCGCGGAGGCCCTCGCCACCGCCGGACATCTTCTTGAAGGCCATCTGGCCGTCGTACGCGACCATCGAGCCGTTCTTCGCTTTGACGGCGTCGCCGGTCATGTCGACGGCGAGCACTTTGCTGCCTTGGAGTCGGAACGTTGCCACGCGACGACGGTAGCCGGTGGCCGGGGGTGCGGGGAGAGACCTGGGGAGGATCCCGACCCTGACAAAGGGCGGGCACAGCGGCCTGTCACAATGGACGGGTTGCTTGTGCATCGATTCACAAGATCGCTCACGACGAAGGTGCTGCCTCGTGGACATCAAGACCGCCGCCTCCCTCCACCGCCTCCGACTGGTCTCCGCCCCGGAGGCCGTGTCGTTCATCCTGTTGTTCGTCTGCTCGGTGCTGAAGCGCACGACGGAGTTCAACGCGGTCCCGGTCATGGGCGCGATCCACGGCGTGCTGTTCATCCTGTACGTGCTGTTCTGGCTGGACGCCTGGAACCGTACGAAGTGGGACGTGAAGACAGCCGCGCTGTACTTCGTGCTGTCCGTGCTGCCCTTCGGCGGCTTCTTCGCCGACCGCAAGCTCCGGCGCGCCGCCGACGAGGCGGTCATCGCCTCCCGCGCCCGCCGCGAGGGCACGGTGAACGCATGATCGTCGCCTTCTCCGTCACCCCGCTCGGCGTCGGCGAGGAGGTCGGCGAGTACGTCGCGGACGCGGTGCGCGTGGTCCGCGAGTCGGGCCTGCCGAACCGTACCGACGCGATGTTCACCTCCGTCGAGGGCGAGTGGGACGAGGTGATGGACGTCGTCAAGCGAGCCGTCGCCGCCGTGGAGGCGCGCGCGCCCCGCGTCTCACTCGTCCTGAAGGCCGATGTCCGGCCGGGTGTCACGGACGGCCTTACCGCCAAGGTCGAGACGGTGGAGCGCCACCTCTCCGCCTGATGCGCCCGGCGCGTGACGCGCGAACCCCCGGTCCCAGAGGGCCGGGGGTTTTTCATGGGGCGTGTATTGAGCGAGTGCTCAAACCGCTGTAGGTTGGGTTGAGCAGTCGCTCAAGACGCGCGCCGAGGGGGAATCGTCATGGGGCTCTACATAGAGACGCGTATACGCGCCGACCTCGAGACCCTGTGGGAACGCACCCAGGACCCGGCCCAGCACCAACGGTGGGACCTCCGGTTCACGGAGATCACCCACCTGCCGGGGCCGCCCGGGAAACCCCAGCGGTTCCGGTACGCGACCCGGGTGCTGCCCTTCCTGACCGTCGCCAGCACCGGTGTCTCCGCGGGGGAGCGCCACCGGGCCGGCGGCGAGCGGGTCTCGGCCCTGCGGTTCGCCTCGCCCGACCCGCTCTCGCTCCTCGCCGAGGGCAGCGGCTACTGGCGCTACGTCCCCACACCCGACGGGATCCGCTTCCTCACCGGCTACGACTACCGGCCGCGCTGGGGACGCTTCGGCGCGGTGGCCGACCGGCTGGTGTTCCGGCCCCTGATGGGCTGGGCGACCGCATGGTCCTTCGACCGGCTGCGGCTGTGGTGCGAGCAGGGCATCAGCCCCGCACGCTCACTGGCCCACGCCCTTGCGGAACTGGCGGTACGGACCCTCGCGGTCGCCGTGGCGTTCCTCGGCTGCCTGTGGGCGGTGTGCCCGGGCGTCCAGGCGGAGGAGGCGGCCCTCGGCGGCACGGTGTGGACCGGGCCGATCGCCGCCGCGCCGCCCGGCGGGGCAGCCGGCCTGCTCGCCGGGCTCGGGGCCGTCGCGCTCGCCGCCGTCGCCCTGCTCGCCCGGCCCTCCCGCCGTACGCCCGCCGCCCGGCGCTGCCGGCGCACCCCGCCCGCGCGCACCGCCGCACCCGCCCTCCTCGCCACCCTGGAGCACGCATGACCTCGATCTTCGCCCGCGCCATGGGGGACGACTTCCACCGGCTGCACCCCCAGCTGCGGCGGCGCTTCTCGGTCGGTCTCGACAGCGGCGAGATGTGCGTAGGCCGGGGCGTGATGGACCGCGTCTGGCACGGGCCGGCCTTCGTCAAACCGTTCCTCGCCCTCGGCGGCACCCGCAACATCCTCGTCCCGCGCACCGGCCGGCGCGTCCCCTTCACCATCGAGAACGTCCCCTACACCGACGCGTACGGCCGCGAGACCGTCACCTTCGTCCGCACCTTCGCCCTGCCCGGCGGGGAACGCCGCTTCGACGCCACCATGGTCCACAGCGCCGAGCGCGGCTGCGTGCTCGACTACCTCGGCACCCACCAGCACCTCGCCAGCGACCTGCACCTGAGCGCGGAGCCCGACGGCTCCCTGCTCATCCGCTCCGGGGAACACCGCTTCCGCGAGGGGCGGATCGACGTCCGCGTACCGGAGCTGATCGGCGGCGAGGCCGAGGTGCGCGAGTCCTACGACGACACCACCGGCCGCTTCCGCATCCGCGTCCGCGTCACCAACCGGTACGTCGGCCCGCTCTTCGGCTACGAGGGGTCCTTCACCGCCCACTACGCCGACGTACGCTCGCTCGGGGTGCGGGCCGGGCTGCGCCCGGTACGCGAGGAGATACGGGCGTGAGCGCGGAAGCCAGAAGCCAGGAGACCAAGGTCAAGCTGCTGGAGGGGGCGCTGCGCACCCTCGCCGAACAGGGCATCGCCAAGACCTCCGCCCGCGCCGTCGCCGCCGCAGCCGGGGTCAACCAGGCGCTCGTCTTCTACCACTTCGGCTCCGTCGACGAGCTGCTGGCCGCCGCCTGCCGCCACGGCGCCGAACAGACCGTCGCCCGCTACCGCGACCGGCTCGCCGGGGTGAGCGGCCTCGCCGAGCTGCTCGCCCTGGGCCGTGAGCTGCACGCCGAGGAGCGCGCGGCGGGCAGCGTCGCCTTCCTGGGCCAGCTCCTCGCCGGCGCCCAGACCCAGCCGCGCCTCGCGCCCGCCACCGCCGCCGGGCTCGACCTGTGGATCGACGAGCTGGAAAAGGTCCTCACCCGGGTGCTGGCCGGGACCCCGCTCGCCGAGTTCACCGACATCGCGGGCCTCGCGCGGGCCGTGGCCGCCTCCTTCGTCGGCCTGGAGCTGTACGAGGGCGTCGACGGGGACGGCGCCCGACGGGCCCTGGACGCGCTGGAGCAGCTCGCGGCGCTGGTCACCGTTCTCGACGAGCTCGGGCCGCTGGGGCAGCGGGCGGTGCGGCACCGGCTGCGGCGTACCACCGGACGCGGCTGACACCCCGCCGAGCCCGTCAAACCGCATCCGGCGCAGAAACGCCCGCTCGGACGCCTCCAGTCGACACGTCGCCAAATCTCCCCTTTCGTGGGGGTATAGCGACCCGCTCGACAGCTGGAGGCACCGTGCGGCCGGAGGGCTACGACTACGACACCTACAGCCGTCTCGCCGGTCCCCTGACGGAACCGGACCGGACGGCGTATCAGGTCCGGTACCGCAGCCTGCTCTCCCAGGAACCGCACCGAATACGGGCCGTCCTGCTGATGACGCTCGCCCCGGTGCTCTCGGCCGTCCTGCTCGTGTACCTCGTCTGGCCCACCCACTGGACCACCCGCGAGGGCGGCGACCGGTGGCTGGTCAGGTTCGACGCCGTGATGCTCGTGTCCATCGGGCTGATCTGCCTGTTCATGCTGGTCAACGTCGTCTCCATCGCCCACGCCACGATGGTCGCCCGCGATCCCGTCCCGGTCTTCCCCAAGAAGGGCACCCGCGTCGCGTTCCTCACCACCTACGTACCGGGCAAAGAACCCCTCTCCATGGTCCGCGCCACCCTCGAAGGGGCCGTCCGCGTCACGCACGAGGGACGGCTGGACGTGTGGCTGCTCGACGAGGGCGACGACGAGCAGGCCAAGGCGCTGTGCCGGGAGCTCGGCGTACGCCACTTCACCCGTGCCGGCGTCCCCGCCTGGAACCGCCCCAAGGGCGTGCACAAGGCCAGGACCAAGCACGGCAACTACAACGCCTGGATCGCCATGCACGGCGACGACTACGACTTCTTCGCCTCCGTCGACACCGACCACATACCGCTGCCCAACTTCCTGGAACGCACCCTCGGCTACTTCCGCGACCCCGACATCGCCTTCGTCGTCGGCCCCCAGGTGTACGGCAACTACACCTCACCCGTCACCAAGGCCGCCGAGTCCCAGCAGTTCCTCTTCCACGCCCTCATCCAGCGCGCCGGCAACCGCTACCACGCGCCCATGTTCGTGGGCACCAACAACGTCGTACGCGTCGCCGCCGTCAAGCAGATCGGCGGGCTGTACGACTCGATCACCGAGGACATGGCCACCGGCTTCGAGCTGCACCGCACCAAGAACCCGCGCACCGGGCACCTGTGGCGGTCCGTCTACACCCCGGACGTGCTGGCGGTGGGGGAGGGGCCCGCCTCCTGGACCGACTTCTTCACCCAGCAGCTGCGCTGGTCGCGCGGCACGTACGAGACGCTCTTCAAGCAGTACGGGAAGGCGTTCTTCCGGGTGCCGCCGGGGCGGCTGCTCAACTACACCCTGATGCTCGTCTACTACCCGATGACCGCCGTCAACTGGTTCCTCGGCATCCTGTCCTGCGTCCTGTTCCTCTGGCTCGGCGCCTCCGGCACCCAGGTGTCGTCCTCCGTCTGGCTGATGCTCTACAGCGACGCCGCCGCCCTCCAGATCGGCCTCTACCTGTGGAACCGCCGCCACAACGTCTCCCCCCACGAACCGGAGGGCTCGGGCGGACTGGCCGGCATGGCGATGTCCGCGCTCTGCGCGCCCATCTATTTGAAGTCGCTCGTCTCGGCCCTGCTGCGCACCCAGGGCCGGTTCGTCGTCACCCCCAAGGGCGGCGAGGCGAGCCCCGACCGGCCCGCCACCTTCCGTATCCACCTGTACTGGGCGGCCGTGCTGGTCGCCTCGCTCGCCGCCTCCGTGTTCCTCGACCACACGCACGCCGCCATGCGCACCTGGGCGGTGCTCGCCCTCGCCATCGCGCTCGCCCCGGTCGGCGTCTGGGGCTGGGGCCTGCTCCAGGAGCGCCGGGCCCGTGTCCGCCTCCGTGCCCCGGAACCCAAGCCCGCCCCGCCGGTGGCGGCGAAGGCGAAGGTCACGCCGAAGACCGGCGACGAGCCCGAGCCCGCGTTCGCCACGACGACAGGAGGGAACTGAACCATGGCCTACCGGCCGTCGAAGAAGCTGAAGAAGACCCTGCTGGGCGGCGGAGCGGTGGTCCTGCTCGCGGGCCTCAACGCGCCCGCCGCGCTCTCCTTCGCCGAGGCGAAGTACCACGCGTACAAGATCTCCCAGCCCGGCTACAAGGCCAAGTACGGCTCATGGCAGCACCTCGACGTGCCGGGGGAGTACCGGCTCAACGCCATCCACGCCGCCCTCCTCCACACCGGCAAGGTGCTGCTCATCGCGGGCTCCGGCAACGACCAGAAGAAGTTCGACGCGGGCACCTTCGACACCATCCTGTGGGACCCGGTCAAGAACACCTACAAGAAGATCCCGACCCCGGAGGACTTCTTCTGCGCCGGACACAGCCAGCTCCCCGACGGACGCCTCCTGGTGGCCGGCGGCACCGCCCGCTACGAGGTCCTCGACGGCGAGGTCAAGCGTGCCGGCGGCGGCATGCGCGTCAAGAACGAGAGCCCGGACAAGGCCATCACCCTCAAGAAGGGCACCGTCTTCCGCTCTCCGTCGGGCGTCGAGTACGTGTCGAAGTTCGACGTGACGGTCCCCAAGGCCAAGCGCGAGTTCAAGATCTCGTACTTCAAGAGCGGCCAGATGAAACCGTGGGAGACCAAGGTCACCGCCGCCGAGGCCCGCGTCTTCGTCGAGGCGAGGACGGAGGGCCCCAAGGCCCTGACCACCGAGGCCGCCCAGTACAAGGTCGTCGGCCTCAAGGGCAAGGACGCCGGAAACGTCTATGGCATCGCGCAGAAGCTCACCACGGAGAAGCAGGACTTCCAGGGCATCAAGGCGGCGTACGAGTTCGATCCCAAGGCCGAGAAGTACGTCCCCGTCGCGCCCATGAAGGACGCCCGCTGGTACCCGACGCTGGTGACGCTCCAGGACGGCAGGGTCCTCGCCGTCTCCGGCCTCAACGACGTCGGCGACGTCGTCCCCGGCGACAACGAGATCTACGACCCGAAGACGAAGAAGTGGACCAAGGGCCCCTTCCGCTACTTCCCCACCTATCCCGCGCTCTTCCTCACCCAGGGCGGCAAACTCTTCTACACCGGCTCCAACGCCGGCTACGGACCCGCCGAGAAGGGCCGCGTACCCGGCCTGTGGGACCTGAAGAAGAACACCTTCCAGGAGATCGGGGGCATCACCGACCCCGACCAGCTGGAGACCTCCGCCTCCCTGATCCTGCCGCCCGCGCAGGACCAGAAGCTGATGGTGCTCGGCGGCGGCGGGGTCGGCGAGTCCGCGCTGTCCACCGCCCGCACGGCCGTCATCGACCTCAAGGCCGCCAGGCCCGCCTTCCGGACCGGCCCGTCACTGCCCCAGGGCACCCGCTACCTGAGCAGCGTCCTCCTCCCCGACGACACCGTCTTCACCACCGGCGGGTCCAAGGAGTACCGGGGCCGCAGCGGCAGCGACATCCTCAAGGCCCAGTTCTACGAGCCGAAGACCGACTCCTTCCGGCAGGCCGCCGACCCCACCGTCGGCCGCAACTACCACTCGGAGGCGCTGCTGCTGCCGGACGGGCGGGTGGCGACGTTCGGCTCGGACCCGCTGTTCGACGACAAGGACAACACCAAGCTCGGGACGTTCGAGCAGCGCGTGGAGATCTTCACCCCGCCGTACCTGCACGGCGCCGGGGCCGACGCCCGGCCGGTGCTGGGCGAGGGCCCCCAGGAGCTCGACCAGAACGGCCGGGCCACCTTCCGCACCAAGGACGCCGCCCGCATCGCCAAGGCGCGGCTGATGCGGCCCAGCGCGGTCACGCACACGACGGACGTGGAGCAGCGCTCCATCGAGCTGGGGCTGACCAAGGGCGCGGACGCGGTGACCATCGAGGCGCCGCTGGACAGGACCCTGGTCCCGCCCGGCTGGTACATGCTGTTCGTGGTCGACAAGGACGGGCGGCCCTCGGTGGCGAAGTGGATCCAGGTCGACTGAGCCGGGCCAGGCCTGGTGCCGGGCCAGGCCTCGCGCCGGGCCAGGCCTCGCGCCGGGTCACGCCCTGAGCCGGGGCGCCTTGCGCCGGGTCACGCCTCGCGCCGGGTCACGCCTGAGCCGGGACGCCTCGCGCCGCGTCACGCCCTGCGCCGGGCTACGCCTTCGCGCGGCGCGCCAGGCCCAGGGCGTACTCCGGCCACCACGTCCCGGCGGCCGGGCCGCCCCGGCAGGTGCCGTCCGATTCGCCGGGGCGCTTGATCCACAGGTAGGCGTCCACCCGCTCGTCGCCGGTGTTCTCGGTCGGCGGCGTGCCGAGCGCCCGGCCCGGCGGATTGCACCAGGCCTCCTCGCCGTCGCCCGGGAGCGGGCCGGCGCCGTTGCGGCTGGTGTCGATGACGAAGTGGGCGCCGCCCAGGAGCGCCGACAGCTCCGTACCGAAGGCGGTGACCGTGGGCGTGGTCTGGAAGTTCGACACGTTCAGCGAGTAGCCGTCCGCCTTGGCGACACCGGCGCGCCGCAGCGGCTCCACCAGCTTGCCCGGGTCCTTGATCCAGGCCGGGTTGCCCGCGTCCAGGTACACCTTGGTGCCCGGCTGCCGCTTGAGCCGGTCCACCGCCTCGGCGAGCAGCTGGTAGCGCTCCTCGTGGTGCTGGACGGGCGTGCAGCCGTCCACCAGGTGCGGCACGGCGTCCGGCTCCAGGACGACGATGGCGGGCGCGTCCCCGATGGCCTCGGCGAACGAGCCGATCCACTCCCGGTACGCCTCCGGGCTCGCCGCGCCGCCCGCCGAGTACAGGCCGCAGTCGCGGTGGGGGATGTTGTAAGCGACCAGGACGACCGTCTGCTTCCCCGGCCCCGCCCCGCGCACGGCCCGCCGGATGTCCGCCGCCGGGTTGTTCCAGGCCGGCCACTGGGCGGCCGGCCGCTCGGAGATCCGCCGCAGCAGCTTGGCGTCCCCGGTGCGGCCCTCGGCCTCGTACGCCGTGACCTGGCGGGCCGCCGGGCTGTTCGGGTCGACCCAGAACGGCGAGCCCTTGGCGGGCGCGCTCCGGCCGACGGGTTCCTGGGCGGGTCCCTCCTCGCCCTCACCACCCCCGCCGGAGGCGCAGCCGCCGGCCAGGGCGGCGGCCAGGAGCAGGGCCGTGACGACGCGGGACGATCTGTGGCCGGACATCCAGCCCCCTCGTATGGCTGTGAGCTACGGACGAACAGACCGGGCAATCGTGACATAACGGTCACAGTGAGTCCGGCTGCGACACCACGCCGTGACGGCGGGGGACCGAAGCGCGAGACGGGGCTGACCAGCATGTGACCTGTCGGTAAGGTCGATGACGTGCCGAAGCCGCTCAGTCTCCCGTTCGACCCCATCGCCCGTGCCGACGAGCTCTGGCAGCGCCGCTGGGGGCCCGTCCCCTCCATGGCCGCCATCACCTCGATCATGCGGGCCCACCAGATCCTGCTCGCGGAGGTCGACGCGGTGGTCAAGCCCTACGGGCTGACCTTCGCCCGGTACGAGGCGCTGGTGCTGCTCACCTTCTCCAAGGAGGGCGAGCTGCCGATGTCCAAGATCGGCGAGCGGCTGATGGTCCACCCGACGTCCGTGACGAACACCGTCGACCGGCTGGTCAGGTCCGGCCTGGTCGCCAAGCGCCCCAACCCCAACGACGGGCGCGGCACCCTCGCCTCCATCACCGACAAGGGCCGCGAGGTCGTCGAGGCGGCGACGGCGGACCTGATGGCGATGGACTTCGGCCTGGGCGTGTACGACGCGGAGGAGTGCGCCGAGATCTTCGCGATGCTGCGGCCGCTGCGGATCGCGGCCCACGACTTCGAGGAGAAGTGACCCCGTAGGGGGAGGCCCGCGCGAAGATCGCCCGGAACGTCACGTTACGCTCGACGCCATGAAGAGGAGCGTGCTGACCCGCTACCGGGTCATGGCCTATGTGACCGCCGTCATGCTGCTCGTGCTCTGCACGTGCATGGTGTTCAAGTACGGGTTCGACACGGGCGAGGACGTGACCTTCATGGTCTCCCAGACCCACGGCGTCCTCTACATCATCTACCTGATCTTCGCCTTCGACCTGGGCTCCAAGGCCCGGTGGAAGTTCGGCAGGCTCCTGTGGATCCTGCTCTCCGGCACGATCCCCTTCGCCGCCTTCTTCGTCGAGCGCAAGGTCACCCGCGACGTCGAGCCGCTGCTCGCCGACGCGTCGCCGGTCGTCGCCAAGGCCTGACGCCCCCGGCCGTACGCCACGCGTACGGCCGTCGGCCATCGACATTTACTAGGACGTCCTAGTAAATTCGAAGGTATGGACGCTGACGCCATCGAGGAAGGCCGCCGACGCTGGCAGGCCCGCTACGACGCCGCCCACAAGCGCGACGCCGACTTCACCACGCTCTCCGGCGACCCCGTGGAGCCCGTCTACGGGCCCCGGCCCGGCGACACCTACGACGGCTTCGAGCGGATCGGCTGGCCCGGTGAGTACCCCTTCACCCGGGGCCTGTACCCGACCGGCTACCGCGGCCGCACCTGGACCATCCGCCAGTTCGCCGGCTTCGGCAACGCGGAGCAGACCAACGAGCGCTACAAGATGATCCTCGGCAACGGCGGCGGCGGCCTGTCCGTCGCCTTCGACATGCCGACCCTCATGGGACGCGACTCCGACGACCCCCGCTCGCTCGGCGAGGTCGGGCACTGCGGCGTCGCCATCGACTCCGCCGCCGACATGGAGGTCCTCTTCAAGGACATCCCCCTGGGGGACGTCACCACCTCCATGACCATCTCCGGGCCGGCCGTCCCCGTCTTCTGCATGTACCTCGTCGCCGCCGAACGGCAGGGCGTCGACCCGGGCGTCCTCAACGGCACCCTCCAGACGGACATCTTCAAGGAGTACATCGCCCAGAAGGAGTGGCTCTTCCAGCCCGAGCCCCACCTCCGCCTCATCGGCGACCTGATGGAGCACTGCGCCCGCGACATCCCCGCGTACAAGCCGCTCTCCGTCTCCGGCTACCACATCCGCGAGGCCGGCGCGACGGCCGCGCAGGAGCTGGCGTACACGCTCGCCGACGGCTTCGGGTACGTCGAGCTGGGGCTGTCTCGCGGCCTGGACGTGGACGTCTTCGCGCCCGGCCTGTCCTTCTTCTTCGACGCGCACGTCGACTTCTTCGAGGAGATCGCCAAGTTCCGCGCCGCCCGCCGCATCTGGGCCCGCTGGATGAAGGAGGTGTACGGCGCGAAGACCGACAAGGCGCAGTGGCTGCGGTTCCACACCCAGACCGCCGGCGTCTCGCTCACCGCGCAGCAGCCGTACAACAACGTGGTGCGGACGGCCGTGGAGGCCCTCGCCGCCGTCCTCGGCGGGACGAACTCCCTCCACACCAACGCCCTCGACGAGACCCTCGCCCTGCCGTCCGAGCAGGCCGCCGAGATCGCCCTGCGCACCCAGCAGGTGCTGATGGAGGAGACCGGCGTCGCCAACGTCGCCGACCCGCTGGGCGGTTCCTGGTACGTCGAGCAGCTCACCGACCGCATCGAGGCCGACGCCGACAAGATCTTCGACCGCATAAAGGAACGGGGCCTTCGCGCCCACCCCGACGGGCAGCACCCCATCGGGCCGGTCACCTCCGGCATCCTGCGCGGCATCGAGGACGGCTGGTTCACCGGCGAGATCGCCGAGTCCGCCTTCCGCTACCAGCAGGCCCTGGAGAAGGGCGACAAGCGGGTCGTCGGCGTCAACTGCCACCACGGGTCCGTCACCGGCGACCTGGAGATCCTCCGGGTCAGCCACGAGGTCGAGTGGGAGCAGGTCCGGGTCCTCGGCGAGCGCAAGGCACGCCGCGACGACACGCGCGTGCGGGCCGCGCTGGACGGGATGCTGGCCGCCGCGCGGGACGGCTCCAACATGATCGAGCCGATGCTGGACGCCGTACGGGCGGAGGCCACGCTCGGCGAGATCTGCGACGCCCTGCGGGAGGAGTGGGGCACGTACACGGAGCCGCCGGGCTTCTAGGCTGGGTCGTATGGCAGCCCTCCCCGTACCGGTCCCCGGCGTCGCCGTCCGCTACTGGTACGTGGGGGCCTGCGGGCCGTTCGCGCTGTTCGACGCCGACTTCGAGCCGCCGGGACCGGACGGGGAGAGCGAGTTCCTCAACCTGGTCCCGGCGAAGCTGCTGCCGCCCGAGTACGCGGACGCCCTCTGGGCGGGCGTCCGGGAGGGGCTGGGCGGCACGACCGCCGCCGTCCTCCTCACCCACGGGCGCCACCACGAGCTGGACTCCTCGGAGCGGGCCTTCCGGGACGCCGGGGTGATGGCCGGCCGCGCCGCCCTCGTACGGGCCGGGCTGCTGCCGCCGGAGGAGGGGCCGCCGGAACGGTTCGTACGCGTCGGTCGAAACCCGAATGCGCCTGGGACCGGGGGCGGGGCATGCTGGGCGGATGCAGATCAGCATCAGGGAAGCCACCGCCGCCGACTGGCCCGCCATCTGGCCGTTCTTCCACCAGATCGTCGCCGCCGGTGACACCTTCACCTACCCGCTCGACCTGGGCGAGGAGGAGGGCCGCGGCTGGTGGCTGCTGCCCGCCCCGAACCGTACGGTCGTCGCCGTCGACGACGAGACCGGCGCGGTCCTCGGCACGGCCAAGATGAACAACAACCAGGGCGGCAACGGCGCGCACATCGCCAGCGCCAGCTATATGACCGACCCCGCGCACGGCGGGCGGGGCGTGGGGCGGGCGCTCGTCGAGTACAGCCTGGAGTGGGCGCGGGAGCGTGGCTTCCGGGGCATGCAGTTCAACGCGGTCGTGGAGACGAACGTGCACGCGGTACGGCTGTACGAGCGGCTCGGGTTCCGGATCGTCGGAACGGTGCCGGAGGCCTTCCACCACCCCGAGAAGGGGTACGTGGGGCTGCACGTCATGCACCGTCACCTCTGAAGGCGAGGCGGAACAGGGCCCCGCCGCCCGGGGCGTTCTCGGCGGTCAGCTCCGCGCCGTGCGCGCGGGCGATCTGGCGGGCCATCGCCAGGCCGAGACCCGAACCGGGCAGGGCGCGCGCCGATTCGGCACGGTAGAAGCGGTCGAAGACGTGACGGAGGTCCTCGGGCGCGATACCGGGGCCGTGGTCCCGGACGGTCACCTCCCGTCCGGTCAGCTCCACTTCGACGGGCGCCCCGCCGGGCGGGCTGAACTTGGCCGCGTTGTCGAGGAGGTTGGTGAGCAGCCGGGACAATCGGGCGGGCACGCCCGGCAGGGACAGCGCGCACCCCGCCTCGTCGATCCGGAGCGTGAAGGCCACCTGCGGCCAGTGCGTACGGGCGGTGGCCACCGTGTGCTCCAGCAGCGCCGCCGGGCGCACCTCCTCGACCAGCGGCCGCGGTTCCTCGTCCCGGGCCAGCTCGATCAGGTCGCCCACCAGGCCGGTCACCTCACGCAACTGGCGGCCCAGCGCCGTCGACGCCCGCTCCCGCTGCGCCGGGCTGAGCCGGTCGGCGCGGGCCAGCAGCTCGGCGTTGGTCCGCAGCGCGGTGAGCGGGGTGCGCAGCTCGTGCGAGGCGTCCGCGACCAGCCGGCGCTGCGCGGTCACCGACTGCTCCAGCTCGCCCAGCATGGTGTTGAACGTGGCCGCCAGCCGCGTCACCTCGTCCTCCCGGCCGGGCGGCCCCTCCGGCAGCTCGATCCGGTGCCGGGGGTCGCGGGTCGCGGCGATCCGCTCGGCGGTCGCGGTGAGCCGGGCGACGGGAGCCAGCCCGGTCCGGGACACGCCGTACCCGAGGGCCGCCGCCAGCACCACCCCCGCGCCGCCCACCGCCGCGAGCAGCCCGGCCGCCTGCCGTACGCCCTTCTCCACGGTGTCGGCGCGCAGGGCCACCTGGAGCGCCTCGCCCTTGCCGAAGGGCGTCGTCAGCATGCGTGCCGCGTGCCCGTCGGCCAGCGTGATGTTGCTGTAGTACGCGGCGCGTCGGCCGGCCGCCACCTCCCGCACCGGCGCGGTCACCGGCAGCAGGTACGGCTCGGAGGGGTCGGCCCGCGCCTGTGACGGCACGATCTGGGCGCACGCGGGCGCCGACAGGAACCGGCACTCGCCCGCGAGGACACCGGGCGGCTCGCCCCTGTTCTGCTGAGTCACCCGGGTCGCCGACTGGGTGAGGTTCAGGTCCAGCTGGTGGTACATCGCGTACCGGATGACGAAGAACGCCGCCGTGCACACGCCCACCGCGACGAGCGCCACCGCCGCCGACGCGGCCACCGCCAGCCGCGTACGCAGCGGCCGCCGCCTCCGCCACCGGGCGCCCAGCCGCCGCCGGGCGCTCACGACTCGTCCAGCCGGTAGCCGACGCCGTGCACGGTGTGGACCAGGCGCGGTTCGCCCGCCGCCTCCAGCTTGCGGCGCAGGTAACCGACGTACACCGCGAGGGAGTTGGAGTCGGGCCCGAAGTCCTGGCCCCACACCCGCTCCAGGATCAGCTCTCGAGGCAGCACCTGCCGCGGATGGCGCAGCAGCAGGTCCAGCAGGGCGAACTCGGTACGGCTGAACTCCAGCGGGCGGCCCGCGCGGCTGCCGGTGCGGGTCGCCGGGTCCACCACCAGGTCCGCGAAGGTCAGCTCCGGCTCCGGCCCGTCCGGCACCGGCGCCGTACGCCGCAGCAGCGCCCGCAGCCGCGCGGTCAGCTCGTCCAGCGCGAACGGCTTGACCAGGTAGTCGTCGGCGCCCGCGTCCAGCCCGTCGACCCGCTCGCTCACCGAACCCAGCGCGGTCAGCACGATGACGGGCGTACGGTCGCCGAGCGCGCGCAGCCGCCGGCACACCGCCAGCCCGTCCAGCACCGGCATCATCACGTCCAGCACGATCACGTCCGGCTGCCAGGCGGCCACCGCCGACAGCGCCGCCAGCCCGTCCGCCGCGCCCCGGGCCTCGTACCCCTCCACCGTCAGACCGTCCTCGACGGCCGCCCGTACCTCCGGATCGTCGTCGACCACCAGGACCTTCGCTGTGCTCATACGGGACACCCTGCCAAAACCCGTTCTTAGAACCCTCTTAAGCCGCTCCGGAACCGTCCCGGTCCATGCGCACACCACTCTCCGTCGTGATCGGCGCCGGTGGCACCGGCGGCCACATCTACCCCGGCCTCGCCATCGCCGACGCCCTGCGCCGGGCCGTGCCCGACGCCGTGATCGCCTTCGTCGGCACGACCCGTGGCCTGGAGGGCGAACTGATACCGGCCGCCGGATACCGCCTCCACACCGTCGACATGATCCCCTTCGACCCGGCGCTCGGCGCCAAGCGGTACCTGCTGCCCGCCGCCCTGCTGCGCTCGGCCGCACAGGTGCGGGCCATCCTCCGCGAGCAGCGCGCCCAGGTCGCCGTCGGCATGGGCGGCTACCCGAGCGCGCCCGTCGTCCTGGGGGCCAGGACGGCCGGACTGCCGAGCCTGATCCACGAGTCCAACGCCGTCCCGGGGCGCGCCAACCGGTTCGCCGCCCGCCTCACGCCGCACATCGCCGTCGCGTTCGACACCGGCCACCTCCCGGGCGCCGTCACCACCGGCATGCCCATCGCCGCCCCGCTCGCCGCCCTCGACCGCACCGCGCTGCGCCCCACGGCCCGGCGGGAGCTGGGCGTCCCCGAGGGGAGGCGCCTGGTGCTGTTCAACGGCGGCAGCCTCGGCGCCCGGCGGCTCACCGAGGCCGCGCTCGGGCTCGCCGGCCGGTGGCGGCACCGCACCGACGTCCACCTGCTGGTCAAGACCGGCCCGGCGGCGCTGGACGCCACCCGGCGCGCCCTCGCGGGCAACCCCGTCGCCCGCGCGGTGCCCTACCTGGACCGGATGGACCTGGCGTACGCGGCCGCCGACCTGGTGGTGTGCCGGGCCGGTTCGGCGACCGTCGCCGAACTCGCCACCACCGGCGTACCGGCCGTCCTCGTCCCCTACCCGCACGCCCCCGGCGACCACCAGACGCACAACGCCCGCGTGCTGACCGACGCGGGCGCCGGCCTCCTGCTGCCCGACGCCGAAACGACCCCCGACCGCCTCGCCGCGCTTATCGAGCCGCTCCTCGCCGACCCGGCCCGGCTGGCCGCGATGAGCGGCGCCGCCGCGCCCGGCCCGCACGCCCGCGCCACCGACCTGCTCGCCGAGCGGGTCCTCCACCTCGCCTCGTACGTGAAGGAATACGCATGACCACCGACTGGACCGACCGCACCGTCCTCGTCACCGGCGCCGAAGGTTTCATCGGCTCCACCCTCGTCGACCTGCTCCGTGAACGCGGCGCCCGCGTCCGCGCCTTCGTCCACTACAAGCCGTACGGCGACAAGGGCAACCTCGCCCACCGCATGGACGACGTCGAGCTGATCGCGGGTGACGTCCGCGACCCCGGGCGCGTCATGGACGCCGTCGCCGGCTGCGACACCGTCTTCCACCTGGCCGCGCTGATCGGCATCCCGTACAGCTACGACTCGCCGGGCGCGTACGTCCAGACGAACGTCACCGGCACCGAGAACGTCGCCGAGGCCTGCCGGCGGCACGCCGTGCGGCGCCTGGTCCACACCTCCACCAGCGAGGTGTACGGGACCGCCCGTACCGTCCCGATCGGCGAGGACCACCCGCTCCAGCCGCAGTCGCCGTACTCGGCCTCCAAGATCGGCGCCGACATGATGGCGCTGTCCCACTGGCACGCCTTCGAGCTGCCGGTGACGGTCGTACGCCCCTTCAACACCTACGGGCCGCGCCAGTCCGCCCGTGCCGTCATCCCCACCATCCTCGCCCAACTGCACGCGGGCGCCCGGCAGATCAAGCTCGGCTCCCTCACCCCGACCCGGGACTTCACCTACGTCACGGACACCGCGCGCGGCTTCCTGGCGCTGGCGGAGTGCGACCGGGCTCTGGGCGAGGTGGTCAACCTCGGTACGGGGCGGGAGATCGCGGTCGGGGAGCTGGCGCGCAAGCTGATCGAGGCGTCGGGGCGGGACGGCGTCGAGGTCGTCGTCGACCCGGCGCGGCTGCGCCCGTCGGGCAGCGAGGTGGAGCGGCTGCTGTCGGACAACGGACGGGCGCGGGAGTGGGCGGGCTGGCGGCCGGAGGTGCCGCTGGAGGAGGGCCTGAAGCGTACGTCGGAGTGGATCGCGGACCACCCGCACCTCTTCGCGGCCGGCCGCTATCAGGTCTGAGCGGCGGCTCCCAGGCCCCCCAGCAGCAGGGCGGTGAACCGCTGGACCCACTCGGCGTCGACGGGTTCGGCGCTCACCAGCGCCCGGTGGACCACCGCCCCGGCGATCACGTCGAAGATCAGGTCGTCGGTGCCGGCCGTCGAGGCGGGGTGCGCGGGCAGCTCGCCGCGGGCCTGGGCGCGGCGCCGCCCGGCGAGGACGAGTCGTTTCTGCCGGTCCACGATGGAGGTGCGTATCCGCTCGCGCAGCGGCTCGTCGCGGGTGGACTCGGCGATGACGGCCATCAGTGCCGTCTTGGTCTCGGGCCGCTCCAGCAGGGCGGCGAACTGGAGCACCACGCCTTCGATGTCGGCCATCAGGCTGCCCCGGTCGGGCAGTTCGAGCTCGTCGAAGAGGACGGCGACGGCGTCGACGACCAGTTCGTTCTTGCTCGCCCAGCGCCGGTACAGCGTCGTCTTGGCGACCCCGGCGCGGCCGGCGACGTCCCCCATCGTCAGCTTGGACCAGCCCAGCTCGACCAGGGCCGCCCGGGTCGCCTCCAGTATCGCGGCGTCGGCCTCGGCCGAGCGGGGGCGGCCGCCGGTACGACCGTGGGCGGAAGGGCTGGAGCTGCTGCACATGACGCTCGACCATACCGGCGAGTACGCCCGGTGTTACCGGCCCGTACATGTGAGGCAGTTCACCGGCCCGTCCGGGCCCCCGTCGCCGTGGATCGGGGTTACGCTACGACCCGTAGCGAAAGGCTTTGAGCGGCCAGGAGCGACAACCACTGGCACCAGGGTGGGGACCCGGTGCCGAGAACATCAGCGGGACAGCTGCTGGATCGCGTACGTCCGTACGCCCCGCAGACCGGCGGGGGGCGCGCGGGCGGCCGCGGTCCGGCCATGGCGGTTCGGCGGCCATGGGCCACCGGTTCGGCCATGGCTTACCGGTTACGCGCGCGGAAGGGGGAGGATGTACCCATGCAGCCTAGGAACATGTCCATGAGCGGCGTCGTCGACCTCGCCGCGGTGAAGGCGGCCGGAGAGGCCAAGGCGAAGGCGGAGCAGGCGCGCGCCCAGGCCGCCCGGCAGGGCGGCGGCGGAGCCGTACCCCCGTCGGCCCTGGTGATCGATGTCGACGAGGCGGGGTTCGAGCGCGACATCCTCCAGCGCTCCACCGAGGTCCCGGTCGTCATCGACTTCTGGGCCGAGTGGTGCGAACCGTGCAAGCAGCTCGGCCCGCTGCTGGAGCGGCTGGCCGTCGAGTACAACGGCCGCTTCGTGCTCGCCAAGATCGACGTCGACGCCAACCAGATGCTGATGCAGCAGTTCGGGATCCAGGGGATCCCGGCCGTTTTCGCGGTGGTCGCCGGCCAGGCGCTGCCGCTCTTCCAGGGCGCCGCGCCCGAGGCGCAGATCCGCCAGACCCTGGACCAGCTGATCCAGGTCGGCGAGGAGCGCTTCGGCCTCACCGGCATCGCGGTCGAGCCCGGCGCGGAGGGTCCCGCCGCGGCGGCCCCGGCGCAGCCGGCCGGCCCGTACGACGCGCTGCTGGAGGCGGCGGTGCGGGCGCTGGACGCGAACGACTTCGGCGGCGCGATCCAGGCGTACAAGAACGTCCTGGTCGACGACCCGGGCAATACGGAGGCCAAGCTGGGCCTCGCCCAGGCGGAACTCCTCTCCCGGGTCCAGGGCATGGACCCGCAGACGGTCCGCAAGAACGCCGCGGACAACCCGGCCGACGTCCAGGCCCAGCTCGCCGCCGCCGACCTGGATCTGGTGGGCGGCCACGTGGAGGACGCGTTCGGCCGGCTCGTCGACACGGTGCGCCGTACGGCGGGCGAGGACCGCGACACGGCGCGGGTGCGGCTGCTGGAGCTCTTCGAGGTCATCGGCCCCGACGACCCGCGCGTCACCAAGGCCCGTGCGGCGCTCGCCCGGGTGCTCTTCTGACGCGCTGAATCCTCGTCGGGTCACCGACGATTTGGCGACACAGTGACAAAAGGCGGCCGTGCTTTACCAAAACTTGGTAAACGCGGCCGCTGTTACTTGCAGTAAATCAACACCCTCTTTATGTCCGGCTTTTGCCGTCGAAATCCCGTTCTGTCGAACCGGCCGGTAGCACCCTGTGTGCCCGGGCGACATCACCCCGTCGTGGGGTGGTTATCCACCCGTTACTAGCCAGTAACGAACCCCCTTGTGTCGAAGCCGTGAATGGACCACGATCGGCCACGCTCGGTCCAATCCCGTACCAGCCCGGCAACCAGCCGCGCTCACGGGAGCGGGTCCCCACCGAGCGGGCCGGCGCACTGCCGCCGGCCCCGGACAGGGGGGTTCCTGCCCATCCCGGCAGGGCCTGTCCAAGCAGGGTTGCGCGAAGGCGTGGCCAGTGGTTGTCGCTCGGGGGTGATCGCCGGTGATTCGGACGCTGCTCGCGCCTGATCTACGGGCGCTCTCCTTCCCGAGGACGTAGCACTTCTCCCATCCCAGGACGGGCCCTGGGCCCGATCCGGAGATGTACGTCCGAGAAGGAGGAAATCTATGAAGTCCCAGGTTCGCGGTGGGACCAGATGGAAGCGGTTCGCCGTTGTCATGGTGCCGAGCGTGGCCGCGACGGCCGCGATAGGCATCGGCCTGGCACAGGGAGCGCTGGCGGCGTCGTTCAGCATCTCCGGCCAGGAATTCAAGGTGAGGGCCTCTGAGCTCACCGGTAAGAACTTCGTCCAGTACGGCAGCTACGCCGAGGGCAAGACCCTCAAGGGTGAGAAGTTCGCCGCGCCAGTGGCGGTGTCGGGCTTCAAGTCCGCCACGATCTCCAACATGTGCCAGTCCGTCGTGACGCCGCACGTGCCGCTCATCGGTACGGTCAGCCTGGAGCTGAAGGCCGGTACGGGTGACCGCAAGGTCGAGGCCACGGACATCTACCTGGATGTCTCGGACCTCGAGGCCGACGCCTACTTCGAGAAGATCGACATCGGTGTTGCCGCCGGTTCCCTGCCCAAGAAGAAGGGCGACCCCGGTATCCAGCCGGGTACCGAGGACAAGGCAAGCCCGTTCGGCTTTGCCCAGCGTGCCGAGGACGTCACGCTGACCAACGTGCGCCAGAAGGCGTGGGCGACCACGGCCGGCACCTTCCGGCTGCCTGACCTGGAGCTCAAGCTCCACCGTGGCACCAAGGAGTGCTTCCAGGACTAGCACGTGCCGGACGGGCGGGAACGCGTCTGGCGAGCCTGCCCGTCCGGGCCACCTCTCCCTCCTTCTTTTTCTTTCCAGCACCACCGCTTCCAGGGAGCTGTTTTCCATGAGCGCCGAGTCCACTGGTTCCCGCGGATTCACCTACTGGCGGCTGCGCTTCCGGGCGTGGCGGGGCAACCGGCCTTTCTGGGGCGGGTTGTTCACCATGATCGGCGGTCTGCCGATCGCCTATCTGCCGTACGCCGACCTCCGACTCGGCAACATGACCATCGCCATGGCGACCACGGCCGGTGCCGGTTCGCTGATCATCGGCGTCCTGCTGGTCACGCTGGGCCTGACGATGTGGTTCCACTCCATCGTGCGGGTGTTCGCGGGTGTCGCCGCGATCGTCCTGGCCCTCGTGTCCCTGCCCGTCGCGAACATCGGCGGCTTCCTTATGGGCTTCCTTTTCGCCCTGATCGGCGGCGCCCTTTCCGCCTCCTGGGTGCCTGGTGAGCCGGTGAAGGAGGAGTCGACGGATGAAGCAGGGCTGCCGGAAGGCGACGAAGGGGTCTCCGCGCCTTTCGACGATCGGGCCGACGAACTCTCGGCCGTGACCCCGCAGACCAACGCGACCGACAGCACGATCGACGCCAACGGCGGGAGGAACAGTGCGGGGTGACGACACCCAGCCGACGAGAAAGGGGCCGCGACACGCGGCTCCGAGGAAGTCGCTGCTGACCAAGCTCCAGGCGCCGGCGGGCAAGGCGATAGCCCTGGCCGCGATGCCCACCGCCGTACTCGTCGGCCTCGGTATGACACCCAAGCTCGCCATCGCCGACGAGAAGGACATCCCCTTCGCGCCCGGCCCGTGCGTGACGCGATCGGACGAGCCGTCGGAGTCCGACAAGCCGGAGGAGTCCGAGTCACCGACGCCCACGCCGTCGCAGAGCACGACCGAGACCCCCGGGGCGGACGAGGAGAAGGAGCCGATACCCGGCGCCGGCCCGTCCGTGACGGAGACAGAGACGGAGACGGAGACCACCGAGCCGAAGGCCGGCGAGACGAAGCCTCCCGCCGCCACGAGCCCGGCGCCCTCCACGACTCCGACGCCCACGCCCACCCCCACGCCCACCGAGACCAGGAACCCCCTGGACCCGCTGGGAATCGGTGACGCGATCAAGGACGTCTTCGACGGCCCTGACAAGGACGAGCCGACGGCGACCCCGTCGACCACCGCCCCCACCACGCCGCCGGCGTCCGCCGAGCCCTCGACCGAGCCGTCCACGGAGCCGTCGACCGAGCCCGCACAGAAGCCGGCCGAGAAGGACGGCGAGGTCGACGAGGTCGACGACGTCGTCGACAAGACCAAGGAAGCGATCAAGGACGCCGCCGACGAGGCAGGCGCCGAGGTGGAGGAGCTTCCGGAGGACGTCAAGGGACTCGACCCCAAGAAGGACGAGGACATCCCCGAGGGCGCCAAGCCGCGCTTCCCCTGTCCGACCGCCGACCCGGATGCCCTCGCCGCCGCCGAGCTGGAGCCCGGAATCCCGCTGCTCCCCGACGAACCGTGGAGGCTGGAGAGCACGATGCTCACCCTGCGCGGGCTCGACTACCACGGCATCGTGGAGGTCAAGACCTACGGCGGCAAGGTCAAAAAGGTCCTGAAGTTCACCGCCAGCGAGGTCGACATCAAGGACCTCCACCAGCTCACGGTCCACTCCGAGGGCCACACGGGTCACGTGACGTCCCGCCCGGGGTCCACTTCCACCATCCGCGGCGGCACGGTGACGATGTACACCGAGTCGCTGAAGGGCAACCTCTTCGGCATCATTCCGATCGAGTTCAGCCCCGAGACCCCGCCCCCGCTCAACGTCCCCTTCGCGTTCTTCACTGACGTAAAGGTCACGCAGGCGGGCCAGTTCGGTGGCGACCTCACCGTGCCGGGCCTGAAGAACTTCATCGAGGGCTGACCGAGCAGGCCTTCCGGGAGCCGCACAAAGCGACGGCCTCCCCGCGACCAGGCGGGGAGGCCACCGTAACTTCCCTGTCGGCTGCACTGGTTGATGCATGTGTAGAGGTTTCACGGCTTCCTCATATTCTCTTCACAATCCCGGTTACACGTGCCTAGAGTGAGCGTGTCGCGGTCGCGGACCCGGCGCGCGGGCAGCCGGGGGGCGATCGAAAATCGTGGTCCGTATCCAGGTGTGTTCGCGCACGCGAACACACAGGGACCCCACACACTCATGCTCAGACACCTCAGCCGCTCCCTGCGCGGGGCGGTGATGTGCGCTGTCGGGCTCACGGCAGCAGCCGCACTGGCCTTCGGGACGGCGACAGCCCTGCCGTCCGCCCCCTGGGCGACCGAGAGCACCGCCGCCGCTTCCGGAACGGCCACGGCGGCCACCGGAGCGCCGATGCTCCCGCTGTACGCCCGCACCACGGACGGACGGCTCTTCCTGTACGAACCCAAGGGCACCGGCGGCGTCAAGGCCGCCGTGAGCCTCGGCGGAGGGTACGGCGACGCCACAACGCTCTTCCAGGCGCGCTTCTCCGAAGGCGGGACCGGCCGGGACCTGTTCCTCCAGTTGGACAGGACGCTGTACTACACGGCCGAGCGCGGCACCGACACCAAGATCCACGGCACTGGCTGGCACATCTACAACCTGACCATGTCGCCCGGCAACATGGTGGGGACCGCGGACGAGGACGTGATCGGCCGTGACGCGGCCGGCGCGCTATGGCTGTACCAGGGCCGTTCGACCGCCACCCTCGCCCCCCGGATCCGTATCGGCACCGGCGGCTGGAACGGCATGAACGTCCTGACGGGGAGGGGCGACTACACCGGCGACGGCAAGGCCGACCTGATCGCCCGGTCCACCACCGGCACCCTCTACATCTACCCCGGCACCGGCAACGCCACCGCGGACGCCGTGCTCGGAGCCCGCGTCACGGTGGGCACGGGATGGGACGGATACAAGGCGCTGGTCTCCACCGGGGACAACAGCGGCGACGGCAAGGCGGACCTGATCGCCAGCGACACGGCAGGCGCCCTGTGGCTGTTCAAGGGCACCGGCACGGCGAGCGCGCCCTTCGCGCCCCGGGTTCAGATCGGCACCTCCGGCTGGGCCGCCTTCAACACCCTGTTCTGACCTCCCCCTTTCCCCGCGCACCAGAACGGTGACATCACCATGCGTACGAACGCTCCCCCTCCAAGACGCCACATCTCCGGCCGGTGGACCCGGCTGCTGAGCGCGACGGCCCTCGCGACGGCCCTCGCCGTATCCGTCACAGGAAACCAACTCCCGTCCCTACACGCGCCGGTACAGCTCGCCGCCGACATCGACGAACCGCTCGGTTACGACCTGGACAACGCCGCCCAGGTGCGGGCGGACCAGTGCACCATGAGCCTGATGCTGCGCAAGGGCGGCCAGGAGTTGAAGGCCGTCGCCCGTGGCGGTCTCAACGCCACCGAGGCCGAACTGCGCACGGCCGCGGACCTGGCGTTCTGGAAGGATCCGCCCCCGCCGCTCGACGTCGCCTTCCAGAAGGACAAGGGCTGGGCCAGCGCAAAGCTCGACGAGCTGAACAACCGCTCCGAGGTCTGGGAGGAAGCCCTCAGCCCCACCTTCGGGTCGACGCCGCTGAACCATTCGGTCGACGGTGTCTTCGAATGGGTGGAGGACAAGGACGACCCCTTCGTCAAGGTGGGGCTGTCGAACTGGGTGGCGGAGCGCTTCTGGCACTCCCAGTTCGACCTCTTCGACGAGGACCAGACTCCTCTCGCGAGCAAGGAATCCGTTGACGCGGTCAACGCGATCGGCACCGTCCGCTACTCGCCGGACGGTGGCGAGATCCTCGAGGCCCGCCAGGCCTTCGAGCACCTGACGTGGATGCATCCGATGTACGCGGATGACGCCCGCCTCTTCCTCCAGCACGGCGGCTTCCCCACCAGCGCGCCGGCGCCGGACACCATGGAGTTCCGTCTCGATGTCGAGGCGCTGAAATCGCGGTTCGCGTCGTGCGCGACGGAGAACCCGCAGGACCCGCACAAGGTGATGGGCCCCGCGTTGGTGGTCGCCTCCACCGAGTGGCAGGCCGAACTGACCGGGCAGCGTGCCCAGCGCGACACCATCCTGGGCGCCGAGGCGAACGCCTCCAAGCAGCTGACCGTGGCCGCTCAGGCGCTGGGCGAGGCACTGGGACAGTCGATCATCGCCAGCCGGCTCACCGAATGGCAGGCGTACTGGCTGAAGCAGACCGAAGACCGCCCTGACGAGGTGACCTTCACCACCATCAAGAACAACATCGTGCACGCGCGGGCCCGGGCGCAGGGACGGGTGTTCGTCGCCGCGCGGGCGGCGCAGCTCGCCCAGCTGGAGGCGGCTAAGGCCGAGACGGCCAAGCAGCAGGCGTACGCGATCGCCGACGCGGCCGGCCAGCCGCGCGGCCGGGGCCTGCTGTACGGGCAACAGGCCGTTCAGGTGGCCAAGGCGTCCGCGGCCGCTGCTCAGGCGGTGTTCAAGGCGGCCGAGACCGCGTCGAACGCCACCCGCGCCTCCGCGGCCGACAGCAAGACCCTCATGGCACTCGCCGAGACCCAGGCGCACGCGTCGAAGGCGGAGTTCCGCCGGATCGCCGCTCAGGAGGCCGCCGCTCAGGCGAAGGCCGCCGCCGAGGGCGCCGCGGCACAGGCGGTCAAGGCCGCCGAGAACGCCTCCAAGGCGAAGGCCGCCGAGAACAGGGCCAAGGCGGCCGAGGCCGAGGCGAAGACCGCTGCCGAGGACGCGGACGCCAAACGCAGGACCGCGGAGGCGGAAGCGGCCTACGCCAAGTCGCAGAAGGAACTGGCGGAGGCGGAGCGCACCAAGGCCGCCAACGCCGAGGCGACGGCGCAGTCGCAGCGGCAGATCGCCGCGGAGCAACTGAGCGCCGCCCAGAGTGCCGGTACCACCGCCGCCACGAAGAAGGACGCGGCGCTCAAGGCAGAGGGCGACGCGGTCGCGGCCCGGGACCGGGCACTGGCCGCCGAGAAGAACCGGGACGCGCTCAACGCCAGGGCCGCGGCCCTGGAGGCCAAGGCGGCCGCCGACGAAGGAACGGCGGCGGCGGAAGCCTCACGAGCCGCTGCCAGCGAGGCCCGTACCGCCGCCAACAACGCGACGTCCGCCGCGACATCGGCGCGCACCGCTGCCAACGAGGCCACCACGGCGGCGTCCAACGCCCGCGCGGCGGCGACCCGTGCCGACGCGGCGGCCAAGCGGGCTCAGTCCGCGGCCGACGGAGCCAAGGCGGATGTGGCCATCACCGAGGCGGCGGTGAAGAAGGCGCACGCGGCCGCGGCCGATGCCATCGACGCGGCATGGGCGGCCAAATGGAACGCCGTCACGGCCAAGGCGCTGGCGGAGACGGCGCGGCAGAACGCCGTGAAGGCCAAGGCGGACGCGGCGGTGGCCCGTACGGAGTCCATCGCGGCGGGTGTCGACGCGGTCCGCACGGCCGGGTTCGCGTACGCCACGTCGCAGGCGGCCACGGCCGCCCGTGACTCCGCGGCGCAGGTCATCAAGCCGGCCAATGACGCGATCGAGCTCGGGTCGCCGTACAAGGAGAGCGACTCCTCGGCCGGTCTGGCCGTATTGACCGGGCAGGCCGCCAAGACGCTGGCGGAACAGCAGGCGGCCGTGGCGACGGCCAAGTCCGTCCAGGCGGCGAAGGCGGCCGCCGAGGCGAAGGCCCTGGCCGCACAGGCGAGTGCCGACGCGAAGGTGGCGGCGGAGGCCGCGGCCCAGGCGGCGGAGTACGCGGCGAAGGCGGCGGCGTCCTCGGCGCAGGCGCAGGCATCGGCCAACGCGGCCGAAGCCTCGGCGAAGGCGGCGCAGAAGGCCGAGGCCAACACCGTCGAGTACGACCGGCAGGCCAAGGAAGACGCGGAAGCCGCGCAGAACGCCGCCGATGCCGCGGGCACCCACGCCTCCGCGGCCGACGCGGCGGCGACGGAGGCCGAGCGCGACGCGGCCTCGGCTCGAAACGCGGCCACGGCCGCCGAAGCCGATGCGAGCAGCGCGCGTGGCGTCGCCGACCAGGCGGAGCGCGATGCGACGACCGCCGAGGCCTCTGCCGCCCGAGCACAGGAGGCGGCGACCGAGGCGCAGGCGGCGGCGAGCCGCACCGAGGAGGACAAGCGCGACGAGGCGCAGGTCCAGCAGGCGAGCACGACCGGTATGGCGGGCGCGGCGGAAGTCATGGGCGTGCCCTACGGGGTCTCGACCACGGCCTCGTCGGACGGGTTCTGCACGGGCACCAACGGCTGCGACTACACCGTCGACTACCACGTCACCGGCATGATGCTGTACTTCGTCGTCCTGTGCACCTTCCCGGACGTGCCGCTCGCGGAGTGCATCGGGGACCTGGAGGTCCAGTACGTCGACTCGGCGCCGATCGACATCCGGGAGCAGCGCAAGGTCCACGTCGACGGCTTCGAGCTCACCAAGTCCGTGTTGGAGGGCTTCGCACGGGGGCTCACCCAGGACTTCGTGGACTGCTGGAACGACCTCAAGGTCAGCGCCTGTCTGTGGGCGGCGGCCATCGTCGTACCGGCGGTCATCGGGGTGGCCGCCAAGATCGTCAAGTCCATCCGGGCCGCCGCCGTGGCCGGCTCGGGCATGACGGAGGCCGTGACGGCCGCGGGGCAGGCCGGCATGACGGCCGAGGCGACGGCGGGCGTGACGCGCGCGGCGACGACCGCGGCAGCGGTTGCCCAGGAGCTCGAAGCCGTGAACGCCGTGGCACGCGCCCATGGATACGCCAATGCGGCGGGCCTGGGCAAGGGTGTCCTGTGGGCGAACAAGCTCGACAACCTCAACTACATGAACGCCGCGCACGTGGCCAAGGTCAAGAACGCGGGGTTCACCAGGAGCCAGGTGGAGACCGTGTTCAAGTACTACGACAAGGTCCGCACGGTGACGCCGCAGAACCCCAGCGCGGGTCCTCGCGCGGACCTGATGGCGTACATCCTCAAGAACTGGTAGGCAGATGAAGTTCCGAGTATCGGCGGCAGAGGCGCCGCTCACCGTTCAGTTCGAGCCGTCGGGGATGGAGTACGAGTTGTCCCCCGGGGACCACCTGGACGTCGAGTGGCCGCCGGTCGCGCCCGGTGAGATCGCCGGCGACATCGAGTACGGGCCCGGAATGGTGACCATCGTGGAGCGGGGTCGCGGCTTCAGCCGTGCCTGGAACTCCGCGGGCGAGGAAGTCACCACCTGACCGACCAGGACGGCACGACGAGCGAGGCCCCCGGTGCACGTGCACCGGGGGCCTCCCTTCTCCCACTTCGGGTGCGTCGGGCGGGCGCGCGTTTCCGGCGTCGTCGTCCCCATCGAGGAATGCCGGTGGGCCGCACCCTCCGCGTACGGAAGATGCGGCCCACATGGGTGAACCGTCAGGAGGCGGACTGGCCGCCCAGGTGGTGGACGCGGACCATGTTGGTGGTGCCGGGGACGCCCGGAGGGGAGCCGGCGGTGATGACCATGGTGTCGCCCTCGTTGTAGCGCTGGAGCTTCAGCAGCTCCGCGTCGACGAGGTCGACCATCGCGTCCGTGTTGTCGACGTGGGGGACCACGAAGGACTCGATGCCCCAGCTCAGGGTGAGCTGGTTGCGGGTGGAGACCTCCGTCGTGAAGGCGAGGATCGGCTGCTGGGCGCGGTAGCGGGAGAGGCGGCGGGCGGTGTCGCCGGACTTGGTGAAGGCGATCAGGGCCTTGCCGTCCAGGAAGTCCGCGATCTCGGCGGCCGCGCGGGCGACCGAGCCGCCCTGGGTGCGGGGCTTCTTGCCGGGGACCAGGGGCTGGAGGCCCTTGGAGAGGAGCTCCTCCTCCGCCGCCGTGACGATCTTCGACATCGTTTTGACGGTCTCGATCGGGTAGGCGCCGACCGAGGACTCGGCGGACAGCATGACCGCGTCCGCGCCGTCCAGGATCGCGTTGGCGACGTCGGACGCCTCCGCGCGGGTGGGGCGCGAGTTGGTGATCATGGACTCCATCATCTGGGTCGCCACGATCACGGGCTTGGCGTTGCGGCGGCACAGTTCGATGAGGCGCTTCTGCACCATCGGGACCCGCTCCAGCGGATACTCGACGGCCAGGTCGCCCCGGGCCACCATCACACCGTCGAACGCCATGACGACGTCCTGCATGTTCTCGACGGCCTGCGGCTTCTCCACCTTGGCGATGACCGGCACGCGGCGGCCGACCTCGTCCATCACCTTGTGGACGTCCTTGACGTCGTTGGCGTCGCGTACGAAGGACAGGGCGACCAGGTCGCAGCCCATCCGCAGCGCGAAGCGCAGGTCATCGACGTCCTTCTCGGACAGGGCCGGGACGTTCACGGCGGCACCCGGCAGGTTGATGCCCTTGTGGTCGGAGATGACCCCGCCCTCGACGACGATCGTCTTGACGCGCTGGCCGTCGACCTCGATGACGCGCAGCTCGACGTTGCCGTCGTTGATCAGGATCTGGTCGCCCTTGGAGACGTCTCCGGGCAGGCCCTTGTAGGTGGTACCGCAAATGGACTTGTCACCGGGGACGTCCTCGGTGGTGATGGTGAACTCGTCCCCGCGGACCAGCTCGACCGGCCCCTCGGCGAACGTTTCCAGACGGATCTTGGGGCCCTGGAGGTCGGCGAGGACGCCCACCGCCCGGCCGGTGTCCTCGGCCGCCTGGCGGAGACGGTGGTACCGCTCCTCGTGCTCAGCGTGGGATCCGTGGCTCATGTTGAAGCGGGCCACGTTCATACCGGCCTCGATGAGAGCCTTCAGCTGCTCATACGAGTCGACGGCGGGGCCCAGTGTGCAGACGATTTTGGAACGGCGCATAAGGCGGATCCTATCGGTTTGTTTCACTGCGGAATATTCCGTCTGGTGGAATGTACAAATGGGCGCGGGTCCGCTCAGTCGTGGACCAGTGAGTAGGTTTGCTGCGCGATTTCCAGCTCCTCGTCCGTCGGCACCACCGCCACCGCCACCCGCGCGTACTCGGGCGAGATCAGCCGCGCCTCCGTCGAGCGGATCGCGTTGAGACCCGCGTCCACCGCCAGGCCCAGCTCCTCCAGGCCCGCGACGGCAGCTTCCCGCACCGGGGCCGCGTTCTCACCGACACCCGCCGTGAACGCCACCGCGTCCACCCGGCCGAGCACCGCGTAATAAGCGCCGATGTACTTCTTCAGCCGGTGGATGTAAATGTCGAACGCGAGCTGCGCCCGCTCGTCGCCCTCATCGATCCGCCGGCGGATCTCACGCATGTCATTGTCGCCGCAAAGCCCCACCAATCCGCTCTTCTTGTTCAGCAGGACATCGATCTCATCGGTCGACATTCCGGCCACCCGCTTCAGGTGGAAAACGACCGCCGGATCGACGTCGCCGGAGCGGGTACCCATCACCAGCCCCTCCAAGGGGGTCAATCCCATCGAGGTGTCTACGCACCGGCCGCCCGCCACCGCCGACGCCGACGCGCCGTTGCCCAGGTGCAGCACGATCACGTTCACCTCGGACGGGTCCTTGCCCAGCAGGCCCGCCACCCTGCGGGAGACGTACGCGTGCGACGTGCCGTGGAAGCCGTAGCGGCGGATCCGGTGCGCGTCCGCCGTCTCGACGTCGATCGCGTACCGCGCCGCGTACTCCGGCATGGTCGTGTGGAACGCCGTGTCGAACACCGCCACCTGGGGAAGGTCCGGGCGCAGCGCCTGGGCGGTACGGATGCCGGTGATGTTGGCGGGGTTGTGCAGGGGCGCGACCGGCACCAGGCGCTCGATCTCGGCGAGGACCTCGTCCGTGATGACGGTCGGCGCCGAGAACCTCAGCCCGCCGTGCACCACCCGGTGCCCGATCGCCGCCAGCTCCGGCGAGTCCAGGCCCAGCCCGTCCGCCGCCAGCTCCTCCGCGACCGCCTTCAGCGCCGCCTCGTGGTCGGCGATCGCGGACGTACGCTCGCGCTGCTCCCCACCGGCCAGCGGCGTGTGGACCAGGCGGGACGTGTCCTCACCGATCCGCTCCACCAGACCGACCGCCAGGCGCGCGCCGTCACGCATGTCGAGCAACTGGTACTTCACGGACGACGAGCCGGAGTTGAGGACGAGGACACGGGAGGCGGTGTTCGCGTTGCTCACGGGGTTGCTCACGAGTGCGTTGCTTTCTGCTGGGACTGGATCGCGGTGATCGCGACCGTGTTCACGATGTCGCTGACGAGCGCGCCGCGCGACAGGTCGTTGACCGGCTTGCGCAGACCCTGGAGGACCGGGCCCACGGCCACGGCGCCCGCCGAGCGCTGCACGGCCTTGTACGTGTTGTTGCCGGTGTTCAGGTCCGGGAAGATCAGCACCGTCGCCTGGCCCGCCACCTCCGAGCCCGGCAGCTTCGTCGCCGCGACGGACGGCTCGACGGCCGCGTCGTACTGGATCGGGCCCTCGATCTTCAGCTCCGGGTGCGCCTCACGCACCAGCTTCGTCGCCTCGCGCACCTTGTCCACGTCGGCGCCCGAACCCGACGTACCCGTCGAGTACGACAGCATCGCGATCCGCGGCTCCACCCCGAACCGGGCGGCCGTCGCCGCCGACTGGACGGCGATGTCCGCGAGCTGCTCGGCGTTCGGATCCGGGTTGACCGCGCAGTCGCCGTACACCAGCACCCGGTCGGCCAGGCACATGAAGAAGACGGACGACACGATCCGCGCGTCCGGCTTGGTCTTGATGATCTCGAAGGCGGGCCGGATCGTCGCCGCCGTGGAGTGGACCGAGCCCGACACCATGCCGTCGGCCAGGCCCTCCTGCACCATCAGCGTGCCGAAGTAGTTGACGTCCGACACCACGTCGTACGCCAGCTCCACGCTGACCCCCTTGTGGGCGCGCAGCTCGGCGTACCGCTCCGCGAAGCGCTGGCGCAGCTCGCTCGCCGACGGGTCGATCAGCTGGGTGTCCTTCAGGTCGATACCGAGGTCCGCGGCCTTCTTGCGGATCGCCTCGACGTCACCCAGCAGCGTCAGTTCGCACACATCGCGGCGTACGAGGACGTCGGCGGCGCGCAGCACCCGCTCCTCCGCGCCCTCCGGCAGCACCACCCGGCGCCGGTCCGCCCGCGCCTGCTCCAGCAGGTCGTGCTCGAACATCATCGGCGTGACCCGGCCGGTACGCGCCACCGAGATCCGCTTCAGCAGGTCGCCGGTGTCAACGTGCCGCTCGAACAGCCCGAGCGCGGTCTCCGCCTTGCGGGGCGTCGCCGCGTTCAGCTTGCCCTCCAGCGAGAACAGCTCGGCGGCCGTCGGGAAGCTGTTGCCGCTCACCGACAGCACCGGGGTGCCCGGCGCGAGCCGCGCCGCCAGGGTGAGGATCTCCCGGCTCGGCCGCTCGTTCAGGGTCAGCAGCACGCCCGCGATCGGCGGCGTCCCGGCCGAGTGCGCGGCCAGCGCGCCCACCACCAGGTCGGCGCGGTCGCCGGGGGTGACGACCAGGCAGCCGGGCGTCAGGGCGTTCAGGAAGTTCGGCAGCATGGCGCCGCCGAAGACGAAGTCCAGGGCGTCGCGCGCCAGCCCCGAGTCGTCGCCCAGCACCACATCGGCGCCCAGCGCCTGGCGGATCTGCGCGACCGTCGGCGCGGACAGAGCGGGCTCGTCGGGCAGCACGTAACAGGGGACGGGCAGCCGGGCGGCGAGGCGCTCGGCGAGCGCGTCGCGGTCCTCGGGCGCCACCCGGTTGGCGACCATGGCGAGGATGTCGCAGCCGAGGCTCTCGTACGCCCGGAACGCGTTGCGCGTCTCGGCGCGCACCGCGTCGGCGTCCTGACCCTTGCCGCCGACCACGGGTATGACCGAGGCGCCGAACTCATTGGCGAGCCGGGCGTTCAGCGCCAGCTCCTCGGGCAGCTGCGTGGCGTGGAAGTCCGTACCGAGCACCAGCACGACCTCGTAGTCCCGCGCCACCCGGTGGAACCGCTCGACCAGCTGCGCGACCAGCTCGTCCGTGCCCTTCTCCGCCTGGAGCGCGGACGCCTCCTGGTAGTCCATGCCGTAGACGGTGGCCGGGTCCTGCGACAGCCGGTAGCGCACCCGCAGCAGGTCGAAGAGGCGGTCGGGACCGTCGTGCACCAGCGGCCGGAACACCCCCACACGGTCCACCTGGCGGGTCAGGAGCTCCATGACTCCCAGCTCCACGACCTGTCGGCCGTCCCCGCGGTCGATCCCGGTCACGTACACGCTGCGCGCCACGCAAGCTCTCCCGTCGAATGTCGATCATCGAATGCATGTGTGAATAAAAAAGCCCATGAGGGTGGCAATACCCTCTTGACAATACCTCTGCGGCTGGGTAGGGCGCCCGCCGGGCGTCTGGCCTGCGAAGACGGGGGAACCCGGGTACGGAAGCCCCTCGGCGCGGGCGGCGTGAGCCCGAGCCGACCGCCTGCCGTGGGACAATTCGGGAAGGCTCACCCGTACCACTACCGAGCAGGAGACACAGCACGATGCGCATCGGAGTTCTCACCGCAGGCGGCGACTGCCCCGGCCTGAACGCAGTGATCCGGTCGGTCGTGCACCGGGCCATGACCGGCCACGGCGACGAGGTCATCGGCTTCGAGGACGGGTTCAAGGGCCTGCTCGACGGCCACTACCGCCCCCTCGACCTCAACGCGGTCAGCGGCATCCTCGCCCGCGGCGGCACCATCCTCGGCTCCGCCCGCCTGGAGCGCGCCCGGCTCCAGGAAGCCGCCGAGAACTGCGAGGAGTTGCAGAAGCGGTACGGGATCGACGTCCTCATCCCCATCGGCGGCGAGGGCACGCTGACCGCCGCCCGGATGCTGTCGGACGCCGGGATGCCCGTCGTCGGCGTACCGAAGACCATCGACAACGACATCTCCTCGACCGACCGCACCTTCGGCTTCGACACGGCCGTGATGGTCGCGACGGAGGCCATAGACCGTCTCAAGACCACCGCCGAGTCCCACCAGCGGGTGATGGTCGTCGAGGTGATGGGCCGGCACGCCGGCTGGATCGCCCTGGAGTCCGGCATGGCCGGCGGCGCGCACGGCATCTGCCTGCCCGAACGGCCCTTCGAGGTCGACGACCTGGTGAAGATGGTCGAGGAGCGGTTCGCGCGCGGCAAGAAGTTCGCCGTCATCTGCGTCGCGGAGGGCGCCCACCCGGCCGAGGGCTCGATGGAGTACGCCAAGGGCGCCATCGACCAGTTCGGCCACGAGCGCTTCCAGGGCATCGGCAACCGGCTCGCCGCCGAGCTGGAGAAGCGGCTCGGCAAGGAGGCCCGTCCGGTCATCCTGGGCCACGTCCAGCGGGGCGGCGTGCCGACCGCGTACGACCGCGTCCTCGCGACCCGCTTCGGCTGGCACGCGGTGGAGGCGGCGCACCGCAAGGAGTTCGGCAACATGACGGCGCTGCGCGGCACGGACGTCGTGATGGTGCCGCTCGCCGAGGCGGTCACGAGGCTGAAGACGGTGCCGGGGACCCGGATGTACGAGGCGGAGTCGGTCTTCTGACCCTCTCGGCGTCGGTGTCGGCGTCGGCGTCCGCGTGCCGAACGGCCTTGATCGTCTCCCCCGTCGACGATCAAGGCCGTTCGTCCTTCTTCCACTCTTGAGGTGGGCCGCCTCTTCGACAAGGCTGGTGCCTGTCCGGGACATGTCCCAACTCCGTCCCGGGGGCGGAACGGAGAGAGGGAGGGTGGCGCATGGCCGACGGGGAACTGGCTCCCGACCCCCGGGAGGCGCACGACCCCGCCGGGTTCATCGAGCGGCTCCAGGCCCTCAAGGACTGGTCGGGCCTGACCTACCGCGAACTCTCCACCCGCGCGGAGGCGGTCGGCGACGTCCTGCCCCGCTCCACGGTCGCGAACATGCTCGCGCGTACGACGGTGCCGCGCGAGGAACTGCTCACGACATTCGTCCGCGCGTGCGGCGCCGGCCCGGAGGCGCTGGAGAACTGGCTGACGGTCCGCAAGGAACTCGCGGTACGGGGGCATTACGCCGGCGCCGAGGGCTCCGGTGGCTTCGGTGACTCCGGGGCCGGACGCGAGGCCGCGGGGCCGGGCGACGCCGGGTCCCGCGCCGCGGCCGCGGACGGGCGCGGAACCGATGCCGGTACGCCGGCGCCCGGACCCCGGCGGACGCGGTGGCGGGTGCTCGTGCCGGTCGTGGGTGTCCTCGCGCTCGTGATCGCCGCCCTCACGGTGGTGGCGTTCGTCCGGGGCGACGACACCGACCACGTACGGCAGCGGGCCGCCCCGGTCACGGCGCCCGCCGCCGGGAGCGTGGACGTACGGGCGGTCCATTCGGGCCTGTGCCTGAACGAGCGGCGGGGGCAGCGGAGCGGCCAGGTGTACCAGGTGCCGTGCGCCGGGGCGGTCGTGCCGCGCTACTCACTCGTACCGCTGAGCGGCGGCCTGTGGCGGCTCCACTCGGACCACCCCGACTACGGGCCCGGCTGCTCCGGCATCCCCGTGGAGGCCGTCGAGCAGGACGGCGCGCCGCTCATGGACCAGGAGTGCGGCAAGCGGGGCCCGCGCGAGGCGTTCCGTATCGAGCCCTTCCCGGACCCCGCCCAGGGCTACCGCATCCGGTCGGCGCACTCCGAGCTGTGCCTGGAGGTTCGGGACGCCTCGGCCGAGCCGTGGACGGACGTCGTCCAGCGGGCGTGTGACGACGACACCGGCGCGGGTCAGCTGTTCAGCTTCGACCGCCGGTGAGTCACCGTCGGTGAGTCACGGCCGGGTGAGTCGCGGCCGGGTGGGTCGCGGCCGGGTGGGTCACAGCCGGGCCAGCTCCCAGAAGTGCTCCACGATCCGCGCCAGGTACTCCCGGCCCGCCTGGCCGCCGCTGTCGCCGGTCACGTCGGAGCCCCAGCTGTTCGTCGCCACCATCCGCGACTGGTAGTCGGCGTGCAGCTGCTGGAGCACGTTCTCCAGGTGGCCGCGGTCCATCGGCAGCAGCTTGGCCGCCGGTTTCACGTACGCCTGCCAGCGCGTCGTCGCCGCGCTGCGCAGCAGGTCCGCCAGCTCCTCGTCGCGGCCCGTGGCCTGGATGAGCTCGCGCGGCCCTAGGGACAGGGCCTCGGCGAGCGCGGCGGTCTGGCGCTCGTTGCCGCGCCAGCGGCCGGACTCCTCCATGCGCAGGTACGCCTTGATGTCGAGGCCGACCCGGCGGGCGAGGTCCTCGGGCGCGATGGCCCGGGCGATGCGGTGCTCGCGCAGGGTCGTGGCGGCGGCCAGCAGTTCGCCGGGCGAACACCACAGGACGCCGGCGAGGGCGGTGAGCTCTCGCGCGTCGGGAGCGGCCACGCCGCGTTCCCAGGCGATCACCGTTTCGGGCGGGACACCGAGGCCGTACTGGGCGCGCAGGCCGTACGCGACGTGGGCGGGGGCCATTCCCAGCGCCTCACGCAGTCGGCGCGCGGCGAGGGCGTTGAACGGTGGAGACGGGGGAGAGTGCACGCGCACAAGGTAGATGCACAGGGTCACGCTTGGCTACGGTGCGTTCACCCAAGGCCAAATGTCGTAGGAACGTCCAGATGCGCCCGCTAGCGCCCTACCTGTCGGTAATTTACCGTGCCCGGGCCCCGGGGGTCATCCACCGGTACTGCAGCTCGGGTCGCCCGACCTGGCCGTACTGCGGGCTACGCTCGGCCTGCCCGGCGGTCACCAGGTGCTCCAGGTACCGGCGGGCGGTGATCCGCGAGATACCGACGGCCGCCCCGGCCTCGGCGGCCGTCAGCCCGGTGGCCGACTCGCGGAGGGTACGGGTGACGGCGGCCAGCGTCGGGGCGCTCAGGCCCTTGGGGAGGGCGACGGGCTGCGGCGTACGCAGGGTGGCCAGCGCCCGGTCCACCTCCTCCTGGCCGGACGCCTCCCCGGCCGCCGCGCGGAACTCGGCGTACCGGGTGAGGCGGTCGCGCAGGGTCGCGAAGGTGAACGGCTTCAGTACGTACTGGACCACGCCGAGCGAGACGCCCTCGCGCACGATCGCCAGGTCACGGGCGGAGGTGACCGCGATGACGTCGGCATGGTGCCCGGCGGCACGCAACGACCGCAGCAGCTGCAGCCCGTGCCCGTCGGGCAGGTACAGGTCCAGCAGGATCAGGTCCACGGCCGTCCGCTCCAGCAACCGCCCGGCCGCCGCGCGCGAGTGGGCCACCCCGACCACGGTGAACCCGGGCACCCGCCCCGCGTACAGCGCGTGCGCGTCCGCCGCGACGGGGTCGTCCTCGACGACCAGGACTCTGATGGACGGCCCGGTCGTCGCCGTCACGACGGCACCTCCACACCGCACGCCGGTACGTCCACTGAACCGCGTTCCCCCGGCCCCAGGGGCAGCCGGACCGTGAACTCCGCGCCCGCGTCCGGGCCGTGGCCCAGGACGATGACCCCACGGCCCCGCTGGGCGGCCTGGCGGACGAGGGCGAGGCCGAGGCCCCGGCCCGGGCCGCGGGTGGACCAGCCGCGTTCGAAGACCGCGTCGTGGTCGTCGGGGCCGACGCCCGGCCCCGAGTCGGCGACCCGCAGCAGCAGCTCACCGGCGCCCTCGTCCGCCCGCGCGGTCACCGTGACCCGCGAGACCCGGCTCCCCTGGGCGGCCTCCAGGGCGTTGTCGATCAGGTTGCCGAGGATCGTCACCAGGTCACGCGCCGGGAGCGTCGGCGGCAGCACACCGTCGTCGATCCGGCTGTCCTCCGTCAGCACCAGCTCCACGCCCCGCTCGTTCGCCTGCGCCGCCTTGCCCAGCAACAGCGCCGCCAGCACCGGCTCGGCGACCGCGTCGACCACCCGGTCCGTCAGCGCCTGCGCCAGCTCCAGCTCCGCCGTGGCGAACCCGACCGCCTCCTCGACCCTCCCCAGCTCTATCAGCGACACCACCGTGTGCAGCCGGTTCGCCGCCTCGTGCGCCTGGGAACGCAGCGCCTGCGTGAACCCGCGCTCCGAGTCCAGCTCCCCCGAGAGCGCCTGCAACTCCGTGTGGTCCCGCAGTGTCACCACCGTCCCGCGCCGCTCCCCGCCGATCACCGGCCGGGTGGACACCACCAGCACACGATCGGCCGTCAGGTGCAGCTCGTCCACCCGCGGCTCGGCGGCCAGCAGCGCCCCCGTCAGGGACACCGGCAGGCCCAGCTCCGCCACGGGCGTGCCCACCACGTCCTCGCCCAGCCCCAGCAGTTCCCGCGCCCCGTCGTTGACCAGCGCGATCCGCCGCTGCCCGTCCAGCATCAGCAGCCCCTCCCGCACCGCGTGCAACGCGGCCTCGTGGTAGTCGTGCATCCGGCTCAGCTCGGCCGCGTTCATCCCGTGCGTGTGCCGCCGCAACCGCGCGTTGATCACATACGTACCGGCGCCGCCGAGCGCCAGCGCCGCGCCCGCCATCCCGAGCAGCGCGGTGACCTGCCCGCGCAGCTGCTCACTGATCCGGTCGACGGTGATGCCCGCGCTCACCAGCGCGACGACCTCGCCCCGGTCGTACACCGGCGTCACCGTCCGCACCGAGCGCCCCAGCGTTCCCTTGTAGGTCTCGGAGTACGTCGCGCCCCGCCGCGCCTCCTCGATGTGCCCCAGGTACTTCTTGCCGATCCGGTCCGGCTCCGGGTGCGTCCACCGCGTCCCGTCCGGCGCCATGATCGTCACGAAGGTGACGCCCGGCCCCGACTCGCCGACGAGGGAGGCGGCGTACGGCTGCAGCACGGCCGTCGGGTCGGCCGAGCGGGCCGCCTCGACGACCGCGGGGGAGCGGGCGACCGCCGTCGCGGTCGCCGTCGTCTGCCGGCGCGCGGTCTCCTCCGCCTGGCCGCGGTCGTTCACGTACGCGAAGATCGCGCACCCCGCCACGATCGCGGCCACCAGCACGACCTGCATCGCGAAGAGCTGGCCGGCGAGGCTGCGGGGGCGAGTGTGCGAGAGGCGCATGGGTTGAGTCTGCCTGTCCGAAAATGTGTGAACGAAAGGTACGCAACGGTGACCGCCCCCACAAGGTGAGAGATGGTCTCGGGGATCCACAGGGACAGTGGAGCGACTCACCGAGGAGGACCCCGTGGCCGCACGACGGGACCGTACCCACTATCTGTACCTGGCCGTCATCGCGGCGGTCGTACTCGGCATCGCCGTGGGCTTCGCCGCCCCCGGCGTGGCCGTCGAGCTCAAGCCGCTGGGTACCGGCTTCGTGAACCTGATCAAGATGATGATCTCGCCGATCATCTTCTGCACGATCGTGCTGGGCGTCGGCTCGGTGCGCAAGGCCGCCAAGGTCGGCGCGGTCGGCGGACTGGCGCTGGGCTACTTCATGGTCATGTCGACCGTCGCCCTCGCCATCGGCCTGGTCGTCGGCAACCTGCTGGAGCCGGGCGCGAGCCTGCGCCTGACGGACGAGGTCGCCGCAGCCGGTGAGAAGCAGGCGTCGGGGGCGAGCGAAGGCACCGTCGACTTCCTCCTCGGGATCATCCCAAAGACCCTGGTCTCGGCCTTCACCGAGGGCGAGGTCCTCCAGACCCTCCTCGTCGCGCTCCTCGCGGGCTTCGCGCTCCAGGCCATGGGCCGGGCCGGTGAGCCGGTGCTGCGCGGCATCGGACACATCCAGCGCCTGGTCTTCCGTATCCTCGCGATGATCATGTGGGCGGCCCCGGTGGGCGCCTTCGGCGCCATCGCCGCCGTGGTCGGCGAGACGGGCGTGGACGCGCTGAAGTCCCTCGCCGTCATCATGGTCGGCTTCTACCTCACCTGTGCCGTCTTCGTCTTCGTCGTCCTCGGCGCCCTGCTGCGGGTGGTGGCGGGCGTGAACATCCTGACGCTGCTGAAGTACCTGGGCCGGGAGTTCCTGCTGATCCTCTCCACCTCCTCCTCCGAGTCGGCGCTGCCGCGCCTCATCGCGAAGATGGAACACCTGGGCGTGAGCAAGCCCGTCGTCGGCATCACCGTTCCGACCGGCTACTCCTTCAACCTGGACGGCACCGCCATCTACCTGACGATGGCCTCGCTCTTCGTCGCCGAGGCGATGGGCAACCCGCTCTCGGTCGGGGAGCAGATCTCCCTCCTCGTCTTCATGATCATCGCCTCGAAGGGTGCGGCGGGCGTTACCGGCGCCGGGCTCGCCACCCTGGCCGGCGGCCTCCAGTCGCACCGCCCCGAACTGGTCGACGGCGTCGGCCTGATCGTCGGTATCGACCGCTTCATGAGCGAGGCCCGCGCCCTGACCAACTTCGCGGGCAACGCCGTCGCCACCGTCCTCGTCGGCACCTGGACGAAGGAGATCGACAAGGCGCGGGTGGCCGAAGTCCTCGCCGGGCGGGTGCCGTTCGACGAGCAGACCCTGGTCGACGACCACGCCCCGGCGGCCGACGACACGGACGAGGTGCCCGAGTCGCGCGAGCCGGTCAAGGTCTGACGTCGACGTACGGGTCGGAGAACCGCGCGGGAGGCGTCTCCCGCGCGGTTTTACGTTTCCTGGCCTTACCGCTGGTAACGGCGACGTGTCATCGTAGGGCCCCTGTCCTGGCATGTGCATGCCGCTGACTCATGTGAAGGGACTCCCATGTCACGTCTTCCGGCACTGCTCGCCCTCACCCTCACGCTGGCCCTCACCCCCGTTTCGGTCACCGCCGCCGAGCCGGAAGCGCTGCGCGATGTCGTCGTCGTGGGCAACAGCGCCGACGGCACGGTCAGCTTCCTCGACTCCCGTACGTATCAGAACCTCGGCTCCCTCGACGTCATCCCCGACCTCGACGAGATCCTCGCCGGCATGAACCCGATCCGCCGCGCCGCCTACGAGGTCGTCAAACAGCAGGCGGGCGGCGACAAGTTCGTCGACGACGCCCACCTCTCACCCGACGGCCGCACCCTCTACGTCTCGCGCGGCAACCTCGGCGACGCCGCCGCGTACGACATCGCGTCCGGCCGCCAGCTCTGGCGCACCCACCTCGACGGCCTCAAGGCCGACCATGCCGCGCTCTCCCCGGACGGCTCCACCTTCGTCGTCTCCGCCATCACGGCCGGCAAGTCCCAGACCCTGGACACCGCGACCGGCCGCATCACCGGGGAGTTCCCGACCGGCACGTACCCGCACGAGAACATGTACTCGGCGGACGGCGACCGCATCTACAACATGTCCATCGGCATCACGTCCCTCCCCAAGGCCCTCAACGCCCTCAAGGGCACCAAGCAGGTGACGGTCGCCGACGCCAAGTCGCTGAAGGTGCTGCGGAAGTACGCCTTCGACAAGGGCGTCCGCCCCGCCGTGATCACCCCGGACGAGAAGACGATGTACGCCCAGCTCTCCTACCTCAACGGCTTCATCGAGTACGACCTGGTGGCCGGGCGCACGGTACGGACGGTCGAGATGCCGTTCAGCGCGGCGGGCGCGGCGCTCAAGCCCGACGACTACCCGCAGAACTCCGCCCACCACGGCATGGCCATGAACGGCGCGGGCGACAAGCTCTGCATGGCCGGGACCATCGACGACTACACGGCCGTCGTCTCCCGCCCCGCCCTGACCACCGACGGCTTCGTCCACTACGAGACCGGCGCCCTGCCCTACTGGTCCCTCACCGCCCCCGGCGGCCACCACTGCTTCGTCACGCTCTCCAACCGCGACGAGGTCTCGGTCGTCGACTACCGCACGGCCAAGGAGGTCGCCCGCGTGAAGGTCGGTGACTTCCCGCAGCGCGAGCGGGCGGGGAAGGTGGCGGAGGCGGCGCTGCCGGGGCTGGACCGCTGAGCCTACGGCTCCAGCGACTCCACCAGCTCCTCCGCCCGCCCGGCCCGGACCCCGGCCGAGATCAGCATCGTCACCGCGGCGGACCGCCCGGCCCGGTCCGCCGCGAGAGCGCCCGCGTTCACCGCCTCCATCAGCCCGAACAGCACCTGCTCGTGTACGTACGCGAGGGCGGCGGCGGGCAGCGGGGAGGTGAACGCGCCCTCGTCCAGCCCGCGTTGGAGCACCGCCGCGCAGGCCTCGCGCACCGGCGTGAGCCGCTCCCGGATGCCCTCCATCGTGACGCTGCGCTGGGCGAGGGCCACCAGCAGCCGGTAACGGTCGGCGATCTCCCACACCGCGAGCGTGGCCCTCGCCAGCGCCTCGGCCGGATCGTCCACGCCCTCGCGCCCGCCGGCGTGCGCCTGTGCCACCGACTCGACCGCGCTGTCCACGAGTGCGGCGATCAGCGCCTCGCGGCTCGGGAAGTGGCCGTACACGGTCCGGCGCACGACGCCCGCCGCGCGGGCGATCTGGTCCATGGAGGCGTCCGGGTCGCGCAGCAGCTCGGTGAGGGCCACCTGCTCGATACGGCGGCGGTTGGCGTCGGCTCGTCCTGAGGTCACGGGTTCATTTTGCACATGCCTGTGCAGTCCCGTAAATTGCACAGCCGTGTGTAATTGCACAGCGCTGTGCAAGATCGTGACCGTACGGAAGGGTGGACTGGGCATGCGCCTCGTCAGGAACGAGCCGGTCGAGAGGATGGAGGGACCCTACGCTCAGCGCTGGTGGGCGCTGCTCGTGCTCTGCCTCAGCCTGCTGATCATCGTGATGGCGAACACCGCCCTCACGGTCGCCGCCCCCGACATGACCCAGGACCTCGGCCTCACCAGCTCCGACCTCCAGTGGGTCATCGACGGCTACACCGTCCCGTACGCCGCGCTGATGCTGCTGCTCGGCGCGATCGGCGACAAGTACAGCCGGCGCGGCGCCCTCGTCCTCGGACTCGTCGTCTTCGGCGCCGGCTCGGTGGCGGGCTCGCTCGTCGACTCCGGGACCGGAGTCATAGCCGCCCGCGCGGTCATGGGCGTCGGCGCGGCAATGATCATGCCCGCCACCCTGTCCCTGCTCGCCGCGACCTTCCCGCGCGCCGAGCGCGCCAAGGCCATCGTCCTGTGGACCGCCACCGCCGGCATCGCCATCGCCGCCGGGCCCCTCGTCGCCGGCGCCCTGCTGGAAAACCACGGCTGGGCGTCCACCTTCCTGATCAACGTCCCGGTCGCCGCGCTCGCCGTCATCGGCGCCTTCACCCTCGTACCGCCGTCGAAGGCCGCCCGGCACGGCCGCATCGACTACGTCGGCGGGCTGCTCTCGGTGGTGTGGATCGGCGCCCTCGTCTACATGATCATCCAGGGCCCGCACTTCGGCTGGGACGCCAAGGCCATCGGGGCGGCGGTCGTCGCGGGCGCCGGGCTGGTCGCCTTCGTCGCCTGGGAGCTGCGCCACCCGCGCCCCGTCCTGGACGTCCGCCGCTTCCTGAACCGCGGCTTCGCCGGCTCCAACCTCGCCGTCGCCCTCTTCTTCCTCGCCGTCTTCGGCGCCTTCTACTACCTCACCCAGCACCTGCAGTTCGTGCTCGGGTACGACCCGCTCGACACGGGCGTGCGCATGCTCCCGCTCGCGGGCGCCGTCTTCGCCGGCTCGGCGCTGACCGGGTTCCTCACGCCGCGCCTCGGCATGAAGGTCACGGTCACGGCGGGCATGGCCTTCGGTACGGTCGCCCTCGCCCTGCTGACGCGGGTGGACGCGGCTTCCGGGTACGGAGACCTCGTCGCCCCGCTCGTCACCCTGGGCGTCGCGATCGGCCTGGCGCTCTCCCCGTGCACCGACGCGATCATGGGCGCGTTCCCCGAGGCGGAACTGGGCGTCGGCGGCGCCGTCAACGACACGTCCCTGGAGCTCGGCGGCTCGCTCGGCATCGCCCTGCTCGGCTCGGTCCTGGCGTCCTCGTACTCCTCGAACCTCGCCGACGCGACGCGGGGCACCGGACTGCCCGCTTCGGCGCTGTCCACCGCCCAGGACTCGGTGGGCGCCGGGTACGCCGTCGCCCACGGCATCGCCGACCGGGCGGCCCACGCCGCCACCCCGCAGCAGGGCGCCCAACTCGGCGAGGCCGCCCGCCGGATGACCGACGCGGTCGGCTCCGCCTTCTCCGACGCGGTCGCCCACACCAGCCTCGTCGGCGCGGCGATCCTGGCGGCGGGCACGGTACTGGTGGCGGTACTCCTGCCGAGGCGAGCCGCCCGCTGACGCCCCGGCCCGTGACGTGCCGCCGGGGGGCCGCACGTCACGGACCGGGCGACCGGGGGCGGGGGCGGGGGCGGGGAGCCGGGGGTGGGCGTGCTGTTCATGGTGGGCGTGTGGGCCGCCGCCCTCGGGGTGGGCGTGCTGGTCATGGTGGGCGTGTGGGCCGCCGCCCTTGGGGTGGGCGGTCCGCTCATGGTGACCGTGCGGGCCGCCACCGACGCCCCGGGGGCGAACGTCCCGTTCATGGTGGGCGTGTGGGCCGCCCTCTCTCCGAGTGTGGCGGGCTCCAGCGTCCCCTCAAGGGCGCTCCCTTCGGTCGCGTCGGCTTCGCCGATGGGCTTCGCCCACCCTTGACCGGCCGCCTCCGCCCGCCTTTTCCCACTCGGAGGGCGGCCCGGGGGAACGGGCCCGGGAGGGGCGTCCCTTTCCCCGTGCCGTTCGTGGCCGGGAGACGGGCGCCGCAGGGGGCGCGGCAGTGGAATGGGGTGCTCGCTGTCGGCTCGGCGGCGGACGGCCGCCTTTCGGCTGCGGTACAAGACCTCGCTTCGGTGGGTGGTGGGTGCGCGGCAGTGGAATGGGGCTTCCGGGCTGGGTTCGGCGGCTGCGGGCGGGTGAGGGGTTGGGGTGCAGGCAGGTGGCTGGGGTGAGATGGGGGTTGGGCCGGGGTGTTGCCGTGGCGGAGCGGCGCCCGGGCACCTCACCGGCCCCGCCTGTCACAGAGGGGAGGCCCCACCCGTCTCCTCGGTCACAGCAGCACCGGGGTGGGGGAGTTGTGGGCGGTGTGGGACACCTCCCCGCTGTGGTGTCGGGGGCTGTGGGTGTCCCATGCCGCCCACAACTCCGGCGAGGTGACACGGCTGTGACTGGAGAGGGCAGGGGGGTCGTCCTGTGGTGTCGGCTGGGGTGTCCTGGGCCCCGGGGACCGCCAGCGGGTCCCGTAGAGCATCAGCCGGGCCGGGAAGGCCACGCCTCCAGGCGGGCCCTGCGGGGCACCCGGTGTCCGGATCCGTCCCTCTGGCCCCGCCTGCCTCACCACGTCGCCCCACTCGCCCCCACCGTCACACCTGCACCACAGCCGGGGAGTTGCGGGCGGTGTAGGACACCTCCCGGCCAAGCGCATCCGGGCAGGGGTGTCCGATCCCGCCCACAACCCCAGGGGGCCGATACGGCTGTGACTGGAGGGGCCGCCCCTTCCCGGACCTTCCCGGGTACAGGAGCAGCGGGGCGTGCCCCGGCCGCACCCGAGTCGCCGGGAGGCCGTGGCCCCGCGCCCGAGTCGAAGACCGGACCGCGCCGGGAGCTTCACCGTCCCGGGGCCCGACGCCCCCGCCATGCCCCCGGCCGGACAGGGCAACACCCGGGCCCAGCCCCGCACCCACCCCAGCCACCTGCCTGAACCCCAGCCCCTCACCCGGCCGCAGTCGCCGAACCCAGCCCAGAAGCCCCATCGCACTGCCGCGCACCCACCACCCACCGGAGCGAGGTCTTGTGCCGCAACCCGAAGACGGGCCGCAGCCGCTTAGCCGAGCCGTCACCGCCCCATTCCTCTGCCGCGCCTGCCCGGCTGGGCCGCCTCGGCAACGAGCCCGACTCTTGCGGCTGGTCCCCCGGGATGCCTGCTCCCCGGGGCCGCCCTCCGAGAGAAAACGCGCGGGCGGAGGTGGCCTGTCAAGGGTGGGCGAAGCCCATCGGCGAAGCCGACGCGAAGCGCCCTTGACAGGGCGCCGGAGCCCGCGACTCTCGGAGGGGAGGGCGGCCCGGAACGGTGACCAGTACCGCACGGCCCACCCCCGGGGCGCGGGTTGCGGGCGCCGGAGCCCGCGACTCTCGGGAGGGAGGGCGGCCCGGAACGGTGACCGGCACCGCACGGCCCGCCCCCGGGGCGTGGCTTGGGCCGCCTGGACGGGACGCCCCGCCCCGGGCGTCCCATCAGGCCGGCGGCCGCGCTCCGTTCTTGCCTTGACGTCCGCGTCAACCTCTACCGTCGGCGGCATGCGAATCGGCGAGCTGGCGAAGCGCGCGGGTACGTCCACGAGGACGCTGCGCTACTACGAGTCCCGGGGCCTGCTGCGGGCCCGGCGTGCGGAGAACGGCTACCGCACGTACGACGAGGACGACCTGCGGCTGCTCCAGCAGATCCGGACCCTTCAGGACTTCGGGTTCGAGCTGGAGGAGACCCGCCCGTTCGTGGAGTGCCTGCGTGCCGGGCATCCGGCCGGGGACTCCTGCCCGGCCTCGCTGGACGTGTACCGGCGCAAGCTCGCCGAGCTGGACGGTCTGATCGACCAGCTCCAGTCGGTACGCGCGGAGGTCGCCGCCCGGCTCGCGCTGGCGACGGAGACGCCCGAACCCCGCTGCGAATTCGAGAGGACGACCAAATGATCCACACCGACGGAGTGGCGGAGGTGACGGACGCGGACTTCGCCACGGAGGTCCTGTCCGCCGACCGCCCGGTCCTGGTCAAGTTCACCGCCGACTGGTGCGGCCCCTGCCGCCAACTGGGTCCGGTGCTGGGCGCGGTCGCCGCCGAGGAGGTGGACCGGCTGAAGGTGGTCCAGCTCGACGTCGACCGGAACCCGGAGACCACGGCCCGGTACGCGGTGCTGTCGACGCCCACGCTGATGGTGTTCCGCGCCGGCGAACCGGTGAGGTCGATGGTCGGCGCCCGTCCCAGGCGTCGCCTGCTCCAGGAGCTGGACGACGTACTGCCGCCGGCTCACGCCTGATCCGCCGGCTCACGCCTGATCCGCCGGGACGCGCCACGCGAACCAGCCGGGGAACCCGGCGACGAGACCGGGTTCCCCGTCGAGCCGGACCAGGCCCGCCCGGCAGGCGGTGGCGAGTGTCGTGGTCCCGGCCACCACCCGGTGCAGTTCGGCGAGATCGGCGGTCACCCACAGGTCGGTGTCGTGTCCGGGGTGGCGGCGGCACACGCTGACGTCCCCGGGGGCGAGGACCAGCCACACGGGGCCCTCCGCCGCGCCCAGGAACGCGAACTCCACCACCACGCGCCGGCCGGGCAGGGCGTCGGCCCGGACGAACTGCCGCAGGCGCCACAGCAGCCACCCGCCGTCGAGCTGTTCGCGCACCGGGTCGCCGAAGCACCAGCGCCGCGCCCAGTCGCCGAGCTGCCACACCAGCGGCTCCAGGTCGGCACCGGCGTCCGTCAGCCGGTACACGGGCCGCCCGTCGTCGTCGGGCACCCGGGCGAGCAGCCCCCAGGCCTGCATCCGGCGCAGGCGCGCCGACAGCAGGGTGCGGCTGATGCCGGGCAGCCCCCGGTGGATGTCGTTGAACCGGCAGGAGCCCAGCAGCAGTTCGCGCAGCACGAGCAGGGTCCACCGGTCGCCCACGGCTTCGACCCCGGCCGTCACCGGGCAGTACTCGACTCCTCGTGGCACCCGTTCCCCCTCCGGTCCATTTCTTGTACCGCCGACGGCCGGTCGGAGCGTACGACAGTTGGCGTGGCACCCGACGAGAGGGCAGGACCGTGACCAACACACCTGTAGCAGCGTCCACGTGGGCGGCCGGCGACTATCCGGCGATGGCCGGGCTGCTGGCTCCGGCCGCCGAGCGCGCGGTCGCCGCGGCGGGACCGGTACCGGGGACGACGTTGCTGGACGTCGGCTGCGGGACCGGGAACGCCGCCATGGCGGCGGCGCGCCTGGGCGCGGTCGTCACCGGTGCGGACCCCACACCGGAACTCCTCGCGGTCGCCGCCGGACGCGCCCGTGAGGAGGGGCTGGGCGTGACGTGGCAGCAGGCGCCCGCCGAGCGGCTGAGCGGTGTGTACGACCGTGTGGTGACGGTGTTCGGGGCCATGTACGCGCCCGACGCCCGTCTGGCCGCGGCCTCCATGGCGCGGTGCTGCGCGCCGGGAGGCCTGGTCGTGTCGGCGGCCTGGACGCCCGACGGCTTCATGGCCGCGGCGAACCGGGCCATGGGCCGGTACCTTCCGCCGCCCCCGCCGGGCGCGGCGCCTCCGACCCGCTGGGGCGACGAGGCCTTCGTGTACGAGCAGTTCGCGGCGGCCGGTCCGGCCGAGGTGACGGCGACGGTGGAGCACGTACGTCTGGAATTCGCCTCGCCCGTGGAGGCGGCGGCCTTCTGGGTACGGGCCGCGGGCCATGTGCGGGTGGAGCGGCGGCGGCTGGAGGCGAGCGGCGCGTGGGAGGCGCTGCACGACGACGTGGCGGCGGTCTTCGCCGAGTGGAACCGGGCGCCGGGGCCGGCCGTACGGGTGGAGTCGGCGTATCTGCTGGCGGTGGTCCGCGGCGGGGCCGCTGTCACATCTCCCGGCCGCCGCGTGTCAGAGCGGTGACCGACCCACTCACGATCCGACGGGAGCAACTCCTGGTGTTCACCAGCCACGTTGTCGTCACCCTCCTCGCCGCCGCCATGGCGGGTTTCTCCGCCGGCGCCGTCTTCTTCCACGCCGCGTGGGTCGTGCGGCCCCTGGCCGACTACGGTGTGCCCCGGTCGTGGTGGCCCTGGCTGGGCGCGGCCAAGGCCGCGGGTGCGGTGGGCCTGCTGGTGGGCCTGTTTGTGCCGGCGGTCGGTGTGGCGGCCGGGATCGGGCTGGTGCTGTACTTCACCGGGGCCGTCGTCACCGTGGTCCGGGCGCGGTCGTACGGCCACATCCCGTTCCCCCTGGTGTACATGGCGCCGGTGGCCGGTGCCCTGGCACTGGGCTGACGAGGCCGATGGCGCGTACGAACGCATACAAAAATGCCCCGGTCGAATTGACGGCCGGGGTGTTTCGTCGCGTATATTTGATGGTTCGTGTGCGGGTGAAGAAAAAGCACACGGAAGTTCAATAAACGCACTGTATCGCGTCAGGAGTCGGATTGTCAACCGAGGAATATCGGAAAGAGCAGCAATTCATCAATGAGCTCTACGCGCGACTCGACCACCTGCGGGACCAGGCCGAAACCGTCGTCCAGGCCGCCCTCAAGGACGTAGGCACCGGGTTCCAGGCGCGGTTGGAGCGTGATGTGCTGGTCGCCGAGCAGTCCGGGCTGCTGGCCGCGTTCGACGCGGGGGAGAACGGGCTGTGTTTCGGGCGGCTGGAATTCCGGGACGGGCGGGACCACCACATCGGGCGCATCGGAATCCGCGAGGACGACGAGGAACGCACCCCGCTCGTCATCGACTGGCGCGCCGACGTCGCCCGGCCGTTCTACCTCGCCACCGGGTACGAGCCCATGGGGCTCAGGCGCCGGCGCCACATCACCACCGAGGGGCGCGAGGTCACCGCCCTGCACGACGAGATCCTGGACCTCACCGACACCACCCGCACCGGGCACGAGAGCCCCGACGCCGACGAGGTCCTGCTCGCCGCGCTCGACGCCGCCCGCACGGGCCGTATGCACGACATCGTGCAGACCATCCAGGCCGAGCAGGACCGCATCATCCGCGCCCCGCACAAGGGCGTCCTGGTGGTCGAGGGCGGGCCCGGCACCGGCAAGACCGCCGTCGCGCTGCACCGCGCCGCGTACCTGCTCTACGCGTACCGCGAGCAGCTCGCCCGCCGGGCGGTGCTCATCGTCGGGCCCAACCCGGCGTTCCTCGGCTACATCGGCGAAGTCCTGCCCTCGCTGGGCGAGACGGGCGTGCTGCTGGCCACCCTGGGCGAGCTGTTCCCCGGCGTCCGCGCCACCGGCGCCGACACCCCGGAGGCCGCCGAGATCAAGGGCCGCGCGGGCATGGCCGACGTCCTCGCCCGGGTGCTGCGCGACCGGCAGACCGTGCCGCCCACCGGCGCGCCCCTGGAGATCGACCACGACGACTACGGCACGCTCCTGCTGGACCGGAACATGGCCGAGGACGCCCGCTGGGACGCCCGCTCCACCGGCCTGCCGCACAACCTGGCCCGCCCGCGGTTCGCGTTCCGGATCATCGACACGCTCACCGACCAGCTCGCCGAACGCCTCGGCGCCGACCCCTTCGGGGGCCCCAACCTCCTCGACCCGTCCGACATCACCCAGATGCGCAAGGAGATCGCCGCGAGCCCCCGGGTCCACGCGGCGATCGAGGAGCTGTGGCCCACGCTCACCCCGCAGCGGCTGGTCGCCGACTTCCTCGCCGACCCGGAGGGCTATCTGCCGGACGGCGAGGCGGAGTTCGTACGCCGGGACGGAGGGCCGTGGACCGAGGCCGACGTACCGCTGCTGGACGAGGCCGCCGAGCTGCTCGGCGAGGACGACTCGGCCGCCCGCGCCGCCGCCGAGCGCGAGCGCAGCGCCCGTATCGCCTACGCGCAGGGCGTGCTGGACGTCAGCTACGCGTCGCGGACGTACGAGTTCGAGGACGAGGAGTCGGAGGTGCTGGGCGCCCACGACATCATCGACGCCGAGCGGTTCGCCGAGCGGCACGAGGAGGCCGACCACCGCAGCGCCGCCGAGCGCGCCGCCGCCGACCGGACGTGGGCGTTCGGGCACGTCATCGTCGACGAGGCGCAGGAGCTGTCCGCGATGGCGTGGCGGCTGCTGATGCGGCGCATCCCGACCCGTTCGATGACGCTCGTCGGCGACCCGGCCCAGACCGGTGACGCGGCGGGCTGCGGCTCCTGGCAGGACATCCTCGGCCCGTACGTCGGTGACCGATTCGAGCACGTACGCCTCGGCGTCAACTACCGCACGCCCGCCGAGATCATGGAGGTCGCGGCAGCGGTGCGCCGCGCCGAGGACCCGGACTTCGCCCCGCCCCGCTCGGTGCGCTCCACGGGCGTGCCGCCCTGGGAGAGGACCACGGGCGACCTGGCGGGCGAGGTCGCCGAGGCGGTACGCCGGGAACGGCCGGCCGAGGGGCGGCTCGCTGTGATCGCCCCGGCCCTCCACCACCGGGCGATCAGCGATCGGCTGCCCGGTGCCGCGCACGGGCCGGACCCCGACCTCACCCGGCCGGTCGTGCTGCTGGAGCCGCGGCAGGCGAAGGGCCTGGAGTTCGACACGGTGATCGTCGCCGACCCGGACGGCATCCGCTCCGGCGGGCCGCACGGCGTCAACGACCTGTACGTGGCGCTGACCCGGGCCACCCAGCGGCTGGGGGTCGTCCGCGTCAGCGGCTGAGGTGCAGCCGGGCCAGCTCTTCGGGGGTGGGCGCGGGCGAGCCCGAGCTGCGCCGGATGCGCTCCCGCAGCGCGGCCATGTCCCGCTGCCCGGTCGCCTCGACGAGGACCGGGCCCCGCCAGCCCCCGGGCGCGGTGAGGGCGACCCGTTCGCCGTCGAGCGTGAAGGCCTCGTACGTCCCGTCAGCCACGTCCACCGCTTCGAACTCCACGGCCGCGGCTTCGAAGGAAGGCACGACGTACACCCAGTCGTCACGGTCGAACACCAGCAGGGTCTGTGCGGGGAGGTCGTTCATGGCCGACATCGTCGCCGTACGACCGGCCTCCCCGCATCCGGATTACGCCCGCATCCGGATCACGCGGGCTTCAGCCACACCGTCGCGAGCGGCGGCAGTGTCAGCTGCACATGCCCGCCCTCCGGCTTCACCGGATCCGTGTTGCGTACGTCGCTGCCGCCGTACGCCGCCGCGTCGGTGTTGAGGACCTCCGCCCACGCCGAGATCCGGTCCGGCACCCACAGCCGGTACTCGTGCCGCACCACCGGCGAGAAGTTGCTCACCGACAGCAGGGGGGCGCCTTGGGCGTCGTACCGCAGGAAGGCGAACACGTTGTCCTCGGCGGCGTCACCGAGCGACCACTGGAAGCCCTCCGGGACGGTGTCCCGCTCCCACAGGGCGGGGGTGGCGGCGTACACCGCGTTGAGGTCGCGGACCAGGTCGCGCATGGACCGGTGGTCGCCCGCCGAGTGGTAGTCGTCCTCCGTCAGCCACCACTCCGGGCCGTGCGCCTCCGACCACTCCGCACCCTGGGCGAACTCCTGCCCCATGAACAGCAGTTGCTTGCCGGGGTGCGCCCACATGAAGCCCAGGTACGCGCGCTGGTTGGCGCGCCGCTGCCACCAGTCGCCCGGCATCTTGGTCACCAGGGCCTGCTTGCCGTGCACGACCTCGTCGTGCGAGATGGGCAGGACGTAGTTCTCGCTGTACGCGTACACCATCGAGAAGGTCATCTCGTTGTGGTGGTACTTGCGGTGCACGGGCTCCTTGGAGACGTACACCAGCGAGTCGTGCATCCAGCCCATGTTCCACTTCAGGCCGAAGCCGAGGCCGCCGTGGTCGGTGGGGCGGGTGACGCCCTCCCAGGCGGTGGACTCCTCGGCGATGGTGACGACACCCGGGCAGCGGCGGTAGACGGTGGCGTTCATCTCCTGGAGGAAGGCGACCGCGTCGAAGTTCTCGCGCCCGCCGTACTCGTTGGGTGCCCAGTCGCCGCCCTCGCGCGAGTAGTCCAGGTACAGCATGGAGGCGACGGCGTCGACGCGCAGGCCGTCGATGTGAAACTCCTCGCACCAGTAGACGGCGTTGGCGACGAGGAAGTTACGCACCTCCGTGCGCCCGTAGTCGAATTCGAGGGTGCCCCAGTCGGGGTGCTCGGCGCGCCGCGGGTCGGGGTGCTCGTACAGCGGGGTGCCGTCGAAGCGGGCCAGCGCCCAGTCGTCCTTGGGGAAGTGGGCGGGCACCCAGTCGACGAGGACGCCGATGCCGGCGCGGTGGCAGGCGTCGACGAAGTACTTGAAGTCGTCGGGGGTGCCGAGGCGGGCCGTGGGCGCGTAGAAACCGGTGACCTGGTAGCCCCAGGACGGGCTGTAGGGGTGCTCGGCGACCGGCATCAGCTCGATGTGCGTGAAGCCCAGGTCCTTGGCGTACGCGGGCAGCTGCTCGGCCAGCTCCCGGTAGGTCAGGCCGGGCCGCCAGGACGGCAGGTGCACCTCGTACACGGAGAAGGGGGCCTCGTGGACGGGGCGGTCGCCGCGGTGGGCCAGCCAGTCGGCGTCCTGCCACTCGTAGTGGGAGGCGGTGACGATGGACGCGGTGTCCGGCGGGCACTGGGTGCGGCGGGCCATCGGGTCGGCGCGCAGCGAGCAGTGCCCGTCGGGCCCGGTGACGGCGAACTTGTACAGCGCGCCCTCGCCCAGGCCGGGGACGAACAGTTCCCACACCCCGGTGCGGCCCAGCGAGCGCAGTGGCAGGCCGGTGCCGGCGTCCCAGTAGTTGAACTCGCCGACGAGCCGCACCCCGCGCGCGTTGGGCGCCCACACCGTGAAGCGGGTGCCGGTGACTCCCTGGTGGGTCATGGGGTGGGCGCCGAGCGCCTTCCACAGCTCCTCGTGCCGGCCCTCGCCGATCAGGTGCAGATCAAGCTCGCCGAGCGAGGGCAGGAAGCGGTAGGGGTCGTCCACCTCGATGATGCCGGAGTCGTACGCGACCTGGAGCCGGTACGCGGGGACCTCCGGCAGCGGCAGCACGGTCGAGAACAGTCCGTCGCCGTCGTCGTGCAGCTCGGTGCGCGCCCCGTCCACGAGCACGGCCACGCTCTGCGCGCACGGGCGCAGGGCACGGATCGCGATGCCGCCGTCGACCGGGTGGGCGCCCAGCAGGGCGTGCGGGTCGTGGTGCTCGCCGGCGAGCAGCCGCCCCCGGTCGGCGGGGTCGAGCGGCGGGGCGCCGGCGGTGGTGGCGCCGCCCGTGCGGGGCCTGGGCGTGGCGCCGGGCGGCGGCGCGGGCAGGGCGGTGGCGTCCCCGACGGGTGTCTGCTTGGTGGCCGGGGCCTTCTTCGGGGGCGCGGCGGGGTTGCGGGTGGGACGACGGGGGGTCACGGGGGAGGGCCTCCTCAAGGGCGTTCACATCACGGGGTGGTGGTCTGCGCGGCCAGGCGGCGGATGGCCGCCATCGGGACCGGGAGCCAGTCGGGGCGGTGCCGGGCCTCGTACACGACCTCGTACACGGCCTTGTCGGTCTCGTACGCGCGCAGCAGCGCGGGTTCGGCGCGCGGGTCGGTGCCCGAGGCCTCGGCGTACCCGGTGCAGTACGCGTCGCGGCACCGCTCGGCCCAGTCCGGGTTCCAGGGGCGGTAGGAGCGGGCCGCGTAGTCGAAGGAGCGGAGCATGCCGGCCACGTCGCGCACCGGGGGCTGGGGGCGGCGGCGCTCGGCGAGCGGCTTCGCGGGCTCACCCTCGAAGTCGATCACCGACCAGTCGCCGTCCTGGGTACGCAGGGTCTGGCCGAGGTGCAGGTCGCCGTGGACCCGCTGGGCCCGCCACAGCCGGCTGCCCGACGGCAGGTCGCCGACCGCCTCGAACGCGGCGCGCAGCCCGGGGACGTACGGCATCAGCGCGGGCACCGCCTGCGCGGCGGCGTCCAGGCGGCGGCTCATCGCGTGGACCAGGTTCTCGGTCTGCGGGCGGCCCAGCGCGACGGTCGGCAGGGCGTCCGCGAGGGCGGTGTGCACCTCGGCGGTGGCCCGGCCGAGCGCCCGCGCCTCGGTGGTGAAGTCCCGTCCGGCGCCGAGGGCGTCCAGGGCGAGCTGCCAGCCGTCCTGGGAGCCGCGCAGATAGGGCTGGAGGACGCCCAGGGTGCTGGCTTCCGGGCGGCCGTTGCCGGTCTCGTACCAGGCGACGGGCGCGGGGACCCGGGTGCAGCCGGCGCGGGCGAGCGCGAGCGGCAGCTCCAGGTCCGGGTTGGCGCCCGGGTAGACCCGGCGGAAGACCTTGAGAATGTACGAATCTCCGTACACGAGCGAGGAGTTGGACTGCTCGGTGTCCAGGACGCGGGGGGTCAGCCCCTCCGGGATGGCGACGGTCCGGGAGAACCGCAGCGGACCCATGGGGCCGGGGGTGCGCAATCGTTCCAGCAGCAGCGCCGCGAGCCGGGGGTCGCTCAGCCCCTCGTAGATCGTGCGCCCGGCGAGCGGCCCGTCCGGGACGTGGCCGATCAGGGCGGAGGCGAGCTGGGGCGGCAGGCTGTTCCGTACGCCCAGCAGCAGCTGGTAGCAGTCGGCCTGGACGGCGGTGGTGAGGCCCGGCTGCTGGACCCGCACGAGCAGGTGGAGCAGGCCGGGTCCGGTGGTGTCGAGCGGGAGCAGTTCGGTGGCCGAGACGAGGGCGAACCCCGTGACGGGGCGCCCCTTCCCGGCGAACCAGCGCTGGCGCGGCAGCCATTCGTGGAGCAGGGGCACCAGTGAGGGGAGCAGGGCGACCGGGGCCCGGGCGGTGGATGCGGTCTCCGACATGGCAGCGCGTCCTTTCCCCGGGCACTACGAAATGCACAGAACGTGCAGAGTGTCCCGGAATGCGGCGAGTGCTGTCCGGCTGTGCGGGACGTGTCGGGCGGGGATGGTCGAGATAGACCCGAATCGACGTATGAGGGGGAGAGTGCCCAGGGCGGGGCGCCGGAAACGCCCCGCCCCGATGTCCTCACCCCTTCCCGGCCCCCCGGGCCGCCGTGCGGGCGGCCCCCGCCGCGTCGTCCTTGCCGGCCGCATGTGCCGACCGGCCGGGTGCCGCGCCGAGGGCGGCGCCCGGCGAGGCAGACGGCATGCCCGCCGATCCCGATCCCGGTGCCGGGGCCGGTGCCGGTGCCTTGCCGTCCCGGTCCGGCGCGGGCGCCGGGCGCGGTGACGTACGGTCAGTCACTGCCGTGCGCGCGGCCGCGCGGGCGGCGCCAGCCGCCCCGCTGTACCCGCCAGGCGCTCCGGCCGCGCTGGACCCACCGGCCGCGCTGGACCCACCGGCCGCGCTGGACCCACCGGCCGCGCTGGACCCACCGGCCCCGCTGGCCCGGCCGGGTGCTCCGGGCGCGCCGGCCGGTGGCCGCGCGGCAGCGGCCGGGGTCACCGCTGTGCCGCTCGTGGCCACGGGGCCGCCGTCGCCTGCCGTCGCGCCCGCCCGGGGCGCCGACGACCAGTCGGCCGCCGCCGCGCGGGCGTACGTGCCGGATACGCCGGGCGCCGCCCGGTCGCCCGTGTCCGGCGCAGCCGCCGGCGGCTGCGCCGCAGCGCCCGTAGCCGGGGCGCCGGCCCCGCCCGCCCGGCCGGGAGCCGTGCCCGTCGACGCCTCGTCAGCCGTGGTCGTGGCCGCCGCGTCGGCCGACGCCCCGGCGGGCGCCGTGTCCGGCGCGGTTACGGCCGCCGTGCCGGTCGTACCGGTCGCACCGGACGTGCCCGGCGCCGCCGTCCGCGACGGGGCCCCACCGGCAAGGGGCGCCGTGGCCACCGTCGCCTCCGTGACCGCCTTGCCCTTGGCGGGCTTCGCCGCGTCCTTGCGGAGGCGGAACCAGTAGAAGCCGTGACCCGCGAGGGTGAGCAGGTAGGGCCATTCGCCGATCGCGGGGAAGCGGACCCCGCCGATCAGCTCCACCGGGTGCATCCCGTTGAAGCGCCGCAGGTCCAGCTCCGTCGGCTGCGGGAAGCGGGAGAAGTTGTGCACGCACATCACCAGGTCGTCCCCGTACTCCCGCAGGAAGGCGAGGACCGCCGGGTTGGACGACGGGAGCTCGGTGTACGAGCCGAGGCCGAAGGCCAGGTTCTGCTTGCGGATCTCGATCATCCGCCGCGTCCAGTGCAGCAGCGACGACGGGGACGCCATCGACGCCTCGACGTTGGTGACCTGGTAGCCGTAGACCGGGTCCATGATGGTCGGCAGGTAGAGCCGGCCGGGGTCGCAGGAGGAGAAGCCCGCGTTGCGGTCGGGCGTCCACTGCATGGGGGTGCGTACGGCGTCCCGGTCGCCGAGCCAGATGTTGTCGCCCATGCCGATCTCGTCGCCGTAGTACAGGATCGGCGACCCGGGCAGGGACAGCAGCAGCGCGGTGAACAACTCGATCTGGTTGCGGTCGTTGTCGAGCAGGGGCGCGAGCCGCCGCCGGATGCCGATGTTGGCGCGCATCCGGGGGTCCTTGGCGTACTCCGCGTACATGTAGTCACGTTCTTCGTCCGTGACCATTTCCAGCGTCAGCTCGTCGTGGTTGCGCAGGAAGATGCCCCACTGGCAGTTCGCCGGGATCGCCGGGGTCTTGGCCAGGATTTCGGAGACGGGGTAGCGGGACTCGCGGCGCACCGCCATGAAGATGCGCGGCATGACGGGGAAGTGGAACGCCATGTGGCACTCGTCGCCGCCGGCGGGGAAGTCGCCGAAGTAGTCGACGACGTCCTCAGGCCACTGGTTGGCCTCGGCGAGGAGCACGGTGTCGGGGTAGGCGGCGTCGATCTCCTTGCGTACCCGCTTGAGGAAGGCGTGGGTGGCGGGGAGGTTCTCGCAGTTGGTCCCTTCCTCCTGGTAGAGGTAGGGCACGGCGTCGAGGCGGAACCCGTCGATGCCCAGGTCCAGCCAGAACCGCAGGGCGGAGAGGATCTCCTGCTGGACGGCCGGGTTCTCGTAGTTGAGGTCCGGCTGGTGGGAGAAGAACCGGTGCCAGTAGTACTGCTTGCGGATCGGGTCGAAGGTCCAGTTGGACGTCTCGGTGTCGACGAAGATGATCCGCGCGTCCTGGTACTGCTTGTCGTCGTCGGCCCAGACGTAGTAGTCGCCGTAGGGGCCGTCGGGGTCGTTGCGGGATTCCTGGAACCACGGGTGCTGGTCGCTGGTGTGGTTCATCACGAAGTCGATGATCACTCGCATGCCGCGCTGGTGGGCGGCATCGACGAACTCGACGAAGTCGGCCAGGTCGCCGAATTCGGGCAGTACGGAGGTGTAGTCCGATACGTCGTAACCGCCGTCCCTGAGCGGGGACTTGAAGAACGGCGGGAGCCAGAGGCAGTCGACCCCGAGCCACTGCAGGTAGTCCAGCTTGGCGGTGATTCCCTTGAGGTCGCCGACGCCGTCGCCGTTGCTGTCCTGGAACGAACGCACCAGAACCTCGTAGAAGACGGCTCGTTTGAACCAGTCGGGGTCACGGTCCTTTGCCGGCGTGTCCTCGAAGGTGTCGTGGACGGGCTCGTTGACGATCATGATGTGGGTGACCCTCCGATCGGCGGGGACGGTCGCAGGACGAGGATGTGCGCGGGCGTGACACCCGGCTCGAGGCGCACATAGTTGGCCCTGCCCCAGTGATAGGTCTCGCCGGTGAGCTCATCGCGCACCGGCACGGTCTCGTGCCAGTCGAGGCCGAGCTCCGGCATGTCCAACGACACCGTCGCCTCGTGGGTGTGGCGCGGATCGAGGTTGACGACCGTCAGAACAATGTTCGAGCCCGCTCGCTTGCTGTACGCGATGACGGCGTCGTTGTCGGCGTGGTGGAAGTGCACCGAGCGCAGCTGCCGCAGCGCGGCGTTGCGGCGCCTGATCCGGTTGAGGGTGGTGATCAGCGGCGCGATGGTGCGGCCCTCGCGTTCGGCCGACTCCCAGTCGCGGGGGCGGAGTTGGTACTTCTCCGAGTCCAGGTACTCCTCGCTGCCCTCCCGTACGGGCGTGTTCTCGCACAGCTCGTACCCGGCGTACACGCCCCACGTCGGGGACATCGTCGCGGCCAGGATCGCGCGTGCCTCGAAGGCGGGGCGGCCGCCGTGCTGGAGGTAGGCGTGCAGGATGTCCGGGGTGTTGACGAAGAAGTTGGGCCGCATGCAGGCGGCGGCGTCGCCGGACAACTCGGTGAGGTACTCGGTCAGCTCCTGCTTGGTGTTGCGCCAGGTGAAGTACGTGTACGACTGCTGGAAGCCGATCGCGCCGAGGGTGTGCATCATCGCGGGCCGGGTGAACGCCTCGGCCAGGAAGATCACGTCCGGGTCGGTCTTGTTGATGGCGCCGATGACCTTCTCCCAGAAGACGACCGGCTTGGTGTGCGGGTTGTCGACGCGGAAGATGCGTACGCCGTGGGCCATCCAGTGGCGCAGCACGCGCAGCGTCTCGCGGACGATGCCCCGCATGTCCTTGTCAAACGCGATCGGGTAGATGTCCTGGTACTTCTTCGGGGGGTTCTCGGCGTACGCGATGGTCCCGTCGGCCCGGTGGTGGAACCAGGCCGGGCGCTTGGTGACCCACGGGTGGTCCGGCGAGCACTGCAGGGCGAAGTCCAGGGCCACCTCCAGACGGAGTTCGCGCGCGCGTTCGACGAAGGCGTCGAAGTCCTCGATGGTGCCCAGGTCGGGGTGGACCGCGTCGTGGCCGCCCTCGGGGGAGCCGATCGCCCACGGCACGCCGACGTCGTCGGGGCCGGCCGTGAGGGTGTTGTTGGGGCCCTTGCGGTGGGTGGTGCCGATGGGGTGGATGGGCGGCAGGTATACGACATCGAAGCCCATCGCGGCGATGGCCGGAAGCCGCTCGGCGGCGGTACGGAAGGTCCCCGAGACCAGTCGGCCGTTCTCGACGCGGGCGCCCTCGGAGCGGGGGAACATCTCGTACCAGGACCCGAACAGCGCCCGCTCGCGCTCCACCAGCAGCGGCAACGGCCGTGACGCGGTGACCAGTTCGCGCAGCGGGTGCGCCGCCAGCGCCTCGACCGCCTCCGTGCCGAGCGCGGCGGCGAGCCGGTCCTCGGGGGAGCGCCGCTGGTCGCGCAGCGCGTCCACCACGGCGAGCACCGCCTCGCGGCCCTCGCCCTTCGGTACGCCGTCGGCGGCCCGCTCGTGCAGGGCGGCGCCCTCGGCGAGGACCAGGGCGGTGTCGATGCCGGCCGGGATCTTGATGCCGGCGGTGTGCCGCCAGGTGGCGATGGGGTCGCCCCACGCCTCGACGAAGTACGTCCACCGCCCTTCGGCCGTTGGAGTGACCTCGGCGCCCCAGCGGTCGGTGCCGGGCGCCAGTTCCCGCATCGGGGTGAACGGGCCCGGGTGTCCGGCCGGGTCCGTCAGGACGACATTGGCGGCCACGGCGTCGTGACCTTCACGGAACACCGTGGCCGTAATCTGGAAGGTTTCGCCGACCACCGCCTTGGCGGGCCTTCTGCCGCAGTCGACGAGCGGGCGTACATCGAGAACGGGAATGCGACCAATCAGCGAGTTCACGGCATCACCTGAGGGTTGCGTACGGGGTATCGCTCTTTGTACTTGCTCCGTTGGCGAGTGGCAGGGCGCAGGCATCACCGCTCCTGTCCGGGTTCACTCGGGTGGGCGGGTACCGGAGGAGCCCTACCCACACCCTTCGGGTGGGCAATCCGGCGCGTTGTTAACTACTCAGGCGTAGCCGGACACGACGAGAACCGGCCCCGTTCGGGTGGAAAAACGGGACCGGTTCTCGCTCGGGTGTGTCCAGTGGCGTTCAGGTGAGCGTCTGGGCGTCCTGCTCCTCCGGGTCGTTCGCCCAGATCTGCCACGGCTGGCGGGACACCCACTCGTCGACCGGCGTGGGCGCCAGCGTCAACATGGAGGCCGACACGCCGTCGTCACCCGCCATCAGCAGCGGCTCCTGTCCCGACGCCATGTAGTGGTAGATGCCCGCCACCCCGGCCGCCGCGGCCGGGCCGATCGCCTGCGCCAGGCCCTGCTCGAAGACGTGCGGCGCCAGTGCCCGGTAACGCACCACGCGCCCCAGCCCCCGGCCGAACTGCTCCGCCAGCTCATCTCCCGTCAGGGCCCGCACGCCGCCGATGTCGTACGTCCGCCCCTCCGCGCCGTCCACGGTGAGCGCCGCGTACACCGCCTCCGCGAGGTCCCGGTGCGACAGCCACGCGGTGGGCACGTCGGCCGGCAGCGGATAGGCGAGGATGCCCTCATTGACCAGCGCCGGGCCGTTCCACGGGCTGAAGAGGTTGTCCAGGTAGACCGGCGGGCGCAGCACCACCAGCGGTACGCCGCTCTCCCGCAGCACCTCCTCGGCGATCCGGCGCGTCTCGAACGCCGCCACGTCGGTGGACGCGCGGGGGACGCGAGTGTTGGCGTTGTAGACCAGCCGCCGTACGCCGGCCTCCACGGCCGCCTCCGCGATGTTGCGGGCGTAGGCGCGCACCTGCTCGGTCTCGTACACCAGCGGCATCACCACCGCGGCGTGCGTCGCCCCGGTGAACAGCTGCCGTACGGCCTCGGCGTCGCCCAGGTCGCCGGTGGCGCACGAGACGCCGGGCAGCGGCGGCCGGTCGCCCTCGGGGCGACGGGAGAGCGTACGCACCCGGTGGTCACGCTCGGTGAGCAGGCGGGCGACCGCGCCGCCCTGGAAACCGGTCGCGCCGACGACCGCCACGCGCATCTGATTCTGCTCGGACATTGGCTCCGACGTCTGCTCCGACATATGCCTGATTGGCCCTTCGATAGGGTGTGACTGCTGCCATGACGGCTCCTCACAGGCTGGCGGCGGCGGCTTTGGCCGATCAATTAACAATTCGGGGCGGGGGTTGAAGGATCGTCCATGGACACCGTGCGCACCGAAACCGGTAACAACGACGCCCGGAACGACGACCTCCTCAGTGAGCTGCTGCAACCGCTGCGGCTCACCGGCGTCTTCGACAGCCGCTGGCACGTCCGCGCCCCCTGGGCGATCGAGGGCGACGCCGAGCAGGGCTGCGCCATCCTCCACTACATCGTCGAGGGCGGCTGCTGGATCACCGCCGAGGGCCAGTCGGCCCATGAACTGCGCGCCGGTGACCTGGCGGTCTTCCCCACCGGGACCGCGCACCGGCTTTCCGACCGGCCCGACCGGCAGGGCGTACCGCTCAAGGCGGTGCTGCCCGAGCGGCAGCCGGGCACCTCGGGCGAGATCCGCATCGGCGGCACGGGGCCGGAGAGCCGGCTGCTGTGCGCCGGGCTGCACTACGACGCCAGCGCCGCCACAGGTCTGTACAAGGCGCTGCCCTGGGCGCTGGTGCTGGACGGCACCCAGGTCGACCGGGAACCGCTGCTGCGCGACACCCTGCGGCTGCTGGCCGCCCCCGACCGGCCCGTCGGCCCCGGCGACCGGCTGATCACGCTGCGGGCCTTCGAGATGGCCCTGGTGCTCGCGCTGCGCCCGCTGCTGCGGGAGTTCGCCGAGAACCCGGCCTCCCTGCCGGTGCTGCGCCACCCGGGCGTCAGCCGCGCCCTGGTGATGATCGCGACCCGGTTCGCCGAGCCGTGGACCATCGAGTCGCTGGCCCGCGAGGTCGGCATGTCCCGCTCCGCGTTCACGGCCGCGTTCCGCGCGCTGGTCGGGGAGGCCCCGGCGCGGCACCTGACCGGGCGGCGCATGCAGGAGGCGGCGCGGCTGCTCGGCGAGACGTCCCTGCCGCAGTCGGCGGTGCCGCAGCGGGTCGGCTACCAGAGCGCGGTCGGTTTCCACCTTGCGTTCCGCAAATGGTTCGGCGTCACTCCGGGTGAGTACCGGGCGGGTGCGGCAAGTGCCGCGTAATGGTTTTCGGAAGCTGACTGGCCGGTTCTTAAGGACCATTGGACGGACGTTCATTGCCGAAGGTGTGGACCAACGGACAGGCTCTGCTGCGGCAATGGCATCCGCAAGAGGAGAAAAGGTGACGAGGTCCGGTCACGAGTATCTGGCGTCGCTGCGCGACGGCCGGGAGATCTGGCTCGACGGGGAGCGGGTCGAGGACGTGACCTCGCACCCGGCGTTCCGCAACACCGCCGCCTCGATCGCCCGCCTGTACGACCTGGCGCACGACTCCGAGCACACCCCGGTCCTCACGCAGGGCGGCGTCCACCGCGCGTACGCGATCCCGCGTTCGTACGAGGACCTCGTGGCGCGCCGTGAGGCGTACAAGGTGTGGGCGGAGGCGAGCTTCGGCTTCCTGGGCCGCACGCCCGACTACATGGCGGGCGGCGCGGCGGGCTTCGCGGCGCTGCCGTCGCTGTTCCGGACGGAAGGCTACGACGGTTCCGCCGCCGCCCTCGCGTACCACCGGCGGCTCGCCGAGGGCGACCTGTACCCGACCTTCACCATCACCAACCCGCAGATCGACCGGACCAGGTCCGCCTCCGAGCAGGAGGAGGACGACCTGGTGGTGCGGGTGGTCGCCGAGAAGGACGGCGGGATCGTGGTGCGCGGCGCCAAGATGATCGGCACCGCGGCGGTCTTCGGCAACGAGGTGATCGTCGGCACGATCGAGCCGCTCGCCCCGCAGGACGTCGAGCACGCGGTGTGCTTCTCGGTGCCGATCGACACCCCGGGCCTGAAGTTCATCTCCCGTACGTCGTACGAGGCGCAGGCGCGCAGCGTCTTCGACAACCCGCTCTCCTCGCGTTTCGACGAGAACGACGCGCTGCTCGTGTGCGACGACGTGTTCGTGCCGTGGGAGCGGGTACTGGCCTACCGGAACGTGGACGTGTCGTTCGGCATGTGGTGGCGGACCCCCGCATACCTGAACTTCGTGCACCAGGCCGCGACGCGGTTCTGGACGAAGCTGGAGTTCCTCACCGGTGTCGCGATCCTGATCACCAAGGCCAACAACACCTACCAACTGCCGCCCGTCACCCAGGCGATCGGCCGCCTCCTCGGCCGCGTCGCGCAGGCCAAGGCGTTCGTGCTGGCGGCGGAGGCGTCGTACGAGGAGGTCGACGGCGGGCGTGGCGGTGTCGCGCCGGGCAAGGACATCTCGTTCGCGCAGCGCATCATGGCGGGTGAGCTGTACCCGCAGGCCGTCCAGGAGATCAAGCTCCTGGCGGGCGGCGGCGTCATCCAACTGCCCGCGTCCGGCGAGGACCTGCTGCACCCGGAGCTGGGCCCGCTGGTCCGCAAGTACATCCGCTCGCCCGGCACCCCGGCCGAGGACCGCGTGAAGCTGCTGAAGCTGGCGTGGGACGCGCTGGGCTCGGAGTTCGCGGGCCGCCACGAACAGTACGAACGCTTCTACCACGGCGCCCCGCACGTCTATCTCATGCAACAGGCCTGGGAGGGCGACGCCCCGGCGTGCGAAGCCCTGGCCCAGGCCTGCCTGGACGGCTACGACCTGAGGAGTACCCGATGACCGGGCGGGCGGCGGCGATGGACCGGCCCGACCGCGCGGTCCGTACTCCCGCGCTCGCCCCGGGCGGGCGGGCCCCGATTCCCCGTCCCACCCGTGCCGGGCACACGGCCCCGGCCCGGCCCGGCACGGCCGATCCGGGGTGGCACCGGGCCGGTGGCGCGGGTGACCCCGGTTGGCACCGGGGCGGTGGCGCCGCCTGTGCGCAGCCGGGGCGGGTGCGTGTGGCCGATCCGGGGTGGCACCGGGACGGTGGCGCGGGTGATCCGGGTTGGGACCGGAGGGGTTTCGCCGGTGATCCGGGTTGGGACCGGAGCCGTGGTCGCGCGGGTGCCGGTGCGTGGCGTGCGGGGGGCGGGGCGGCGGCGTCCGGCGGCCGGGTGGAGCGCGTGCTCCCGGCGGCCGGGCTGTCCGGGCGGTCCGGGGCGTCCATGCCGGGCGCGCCGTCGCGGTGGAGCCCGGCCGATCCGGGGTGGCATCGCCGCCCGGGGCGTGGGAGCCGTCGATGAGGGGGAGGTCCGAGAGCCGGCGCGGCGCGCTCGGGGTGCTGGCGGCGACGCAGCTGCTGATGATCATGGATACGGCGATCATCAACGTCGCCCTGCCGTCCGTCGGTGACGACCTCGGGGCCGGGTCCGCCGGTCTGTCCTGGGTGGCCAACGCCTACCTCATCACCTTCGGCGGGCTGCTCCTCCTCGGTGGCCGCGCCGCCGACCTGTTCGGGCACCGGCGGCTGTTCATCGGCGGGCTCACCCTCCTCGCGGCCGCCTCCGCCGTCGGGGGGCTCGCGCAGTCCACCGGCGCGCTGATCGCCGCGCGCGCCGTGCAGGGCGTCGGGGCGGCGCTCGCCGCGGCCGCCGCGTTCGCGCTGCTGCTGATCCTCTTCCCGGACGGCCCCGCCCGGCACAAGGCGCTCGGCGCGTTCGCCGCGATGGGCGGGCTCGGCGGCGTCCTCGGCACCGTACTGGGCGGCGTCCTCACCGACCTGCTCGGCTGGCGCTCCACCTTCTGGCTGAACGTCGCCGTCGCCGCGGTGCTCGGCCTGCTCGCCCCGCGCCTGCTGAAGGGCGGCACCCGGGGCGCCGAGCGCGGCTTCGACCTGCTCGGCGCGCTCACCGCCACCGGCGGCCTCGGCCTCGTCGCGTACGCGCTCGTCGGGCGCAGTCCCGTAGCGGGTGTGGCCGGCGCGGGGCTGCTCGCGCTGTTCGCCGTGACCGAGACCCGCGTCGCCCGGCCCCTCGTCCCGCCCGCCGTACTCAAGCGGCCCGCGCTGCGCCTCGCCAACGGCCTCAGCGCGCTGGCCCAAATGGCGCTGTTCCCCATGTTCTTCCTGGTCAGCCTCTACCTGCAGAGCGTGCTCGGCCAGTCGCCGCTCGCCGGCGGACTCGGCTTGCTGCCGCTGTCCCTGGTCGTCGTCGCCACCGCCCCGCTGACCGGCCGCCTCATCTTCCGCCTGGGCCTCGGCCGGACCATGACCCTCGGTTTCGGCCTGCTGCTGGCCGGCATGGTCTGGCTCGCCCTGGCCCTGAGCGCCCACGGAACGTTCGCCACCACCGTCCTCGCGCCCAGCCTCGTGCTGGGTGCCGCCCTGCCGCTGGTCATGGTCACCACCAATGTGGCCGCCACGGCAGAGGCCACGCCCGAGGAGACCGGTCTGGCCTCCGGGCTGATCAACACGAGCCAGCAGTTCGGATCCGTCCTGGGCCTGGCCGTTCTCGTGGCCGTGGCCACCACCCGTACCGGCACGGCCACACCCCAGGCCGAAACCGCGGGCTTCCAGGCGGCGCTGCTCGTCGGCGCCGCGTTCGCCGCCGCCGCCGCACTGCTGTCCGTACGGCTGAGCCTGCCCGCGCCCGCCCCGGCGCCGCCACGCCAGGACCGGGTGGGCGACCCGCGGTGACCGCCTGACCAGCGACCACCGCGCCACTCCCGAACCCACACTGCCCGAGGGGGGCATCCCGTTGACCCTGTACGACCTTGTCGCGCCCGGTCTCGATACCTGTGCCGAACCGCGCTACCGCATCACCGAGATACGCGACGCCGACCCGCTCGGCGCCGACGCGCTGCTCGCCGCGCTCCCCGCGATGAACCGTGACGCCGACGTCGCCGCGCTCACCGTCGCGCTGCGCACCCTCGTACCCGACCTCGACCGGGTCTCCGAGTGGTGCGTCATCGAGGCGCTCGCCGCCATGCGCGACCTCGGCATGCTGCTCGGCTCGCTCAAGCGGCACGGCGTCCAGCCGGTCGCCGCCGTCCCCGAGGTCCTGCCCGTCCTGGAGGAACTGGCCCGCCGCACCGACATGGTGCCCCGCGACACCGTGCACCACTACACCACCTGGAACCCGCTCGGCCCCCGGCAGCGGATGTACACCGGCCACGAGATGGAGGCCCACCTCCAGGAAGCCGTCCGGATGGTCTTCCCCAGCCTCGTCGCCGCCCTCGACACCTGCGGCCAGCTGGCCCGCCTCGAACCGTACGACCCCGGCTTCGCCCTCGCCCTGGACCGCACCGCACAGCACGTCCAGGCGATGGTCGACGCCATCGACTTCACCATCGCCAACGTCTCGCCGTCCTACTTCGCCCGCACCCTGCGCCCCTACTTCGAGGAGGTTGACGTCGCAGGCCGCGACTACCTCGGCCCGGCCGCCGCCCAGGTGCCGCTGTGGCTGGTCGACCTGACGGTCTGGCAGTGCGACCGGCCCCACCCCGGCTACGACGCCTTCCTCGACGAATCGGTCGAGTACAGCCTCCCGGCGTGGCGCGACTTCCACGCCACCCACAAGGGCGGCGTCTCCGCCGTCAGCAAACTGTCCGCCGCGCTCAGCTGGGAGACCGTCCACCAGCTGCCGCCCCAGCTCCTGGCGTCCGCCCACTCCCTGGCGCGGGTGCTGCGCATCCTCAAGACGTTCCGCGCCCGCCACATCGGCATCGCCCGCAAGGCCTACAGCGACGAGGTACGGCTGTACGACGAGGGCAGCGGCGGAGCGCCGGTCGCCCTGCTGCGTTCCGTGCTCGACCTCACCCGGGACAACGAGACGCTGGTGCGCCAGGCCACGGAGCGGCCGCGCCCCAGCGCCGCGTGAGGGGGTGACGGCATGACCCCGCACATACTCGTCGCCGGCGGCGGAGTCGCCGGCCTGACCGCCGCGCTGGCCCTGCACGCCGCCGGGTTCCCCCGTGTCACCGTCGTGGAGGCGGCGCGCGAGATCCGGCCAGTGGGCGCCGGGCTGAACATCATGCCCAACGCCGTACGCGAACTCGACGCGCTCGGGCTCCTCGACGACCTGGAGGCCGACGCCGTACGCACCCGGGAGCTGCGCTACTACCACCGCTCGGGCGGGCTGATCTCCCGCGAGCCGCGGGGCCTGCGCGCCGGCTACCGCTGGCCCCAGCTGTCCATCCACCGCGGCCGGCTCCAGCAGGTCCTCGCCGACGCGGTACGCCGTCGGCTCGGCCCGTCCGCGATCGTCACCGGTGTCCGGGTGACGGGGTTCGAGCAGCTGCCCGACGGCCGCCCGCGCGTGCGCCTGGAACACCGGGAGGGCGCCATGGGCGGCCGGGCGTCGCTGGAGCCGGACGTCCTGATCGGCGCCGACGGCATCCGCTCGGCGGTCCGCGCCGCCCTCAACCCCCGCGAGGGCGAGCCGCCGTGGAACGGCATGCTGGTGTGGCGGGGCATGTCGTGGATGGACGCGCGCCGGGCCGGAACGTTCATGCTCATCGCGGGCGACGACCGGCAGAAGGCCGTCGTGTACCCGATGGCCGAGCGGCCCTCCGGCGACGTCCTCGTCAACTGGGCGCTGGCGATGCCCGCCGACAGCATCGCCGGCCCGGCCGCCCGCGGCGACTGGAACCGTGTCGTCCCGGTGTCGGACTTCCTCCGCCACTACGACGGCTGGGAGTTCGACGGCGTCAGCGTCCCCGAGGTGCTGCGCGCCGCCGACGCCGCGTACGAGTACCCCATGGTGGACCGCGAGCCCCTGCTGCGCTGGAGCCACGGCCGCACCACGCTCGTCGGGGACGCCGCCCACGCCATGTACCCCATCGGCTCCAACGGCGCCACCCAGTCCATCGTCGACGCCCGGGCCCTGGCCCACGCCATGGTCCTCCACCCCGGCGACCCGGCCGGTGCCCTCGCCGCCTACGAGGCCGAGAGGCGCCCCGCCATGACGGAGCTTCAGCGCGCCAACCGGCGCCTGGGGCCGGAGGTCGTCATCAATCTGGCCCATGAACGCGCCCCCGGCGGCTTCACGCACATCGACGACGTGATCCCGGCGCACGAACGGCGCGAGATCGCCGCCCGGTACGCCGCGACCGGCGCGTTCGACCCGGAAACGGTCAACGCGGGCTCCCCGTACGAGGTCCCGGTGAGTACGACGTGAGTACGACGTGAACGCGCTCCCCTGAGTGCGCCGTGGTTGCGGAGGGCGGGGTGCCGATAACGTCGGAGGGTGAAGGCGGACGCACAACGCCCGTGCGTTCCGCCCCGATACGTACCTGCCCTGCGAAGGTGGAACACGTGAAGGCAATCCGTCGATTCACCGTGCGCCCCGTCCTCCCCGACCCGCTCCGGCCGCTCAGCGACCTCGCGCGCAACCTGCGCTGGTCCTGGCACGCCGAGACCCGTGAACTGTTCCAGGCCGTCGACCCCGAGGGGTGGCGGGCGGCCGGCGGCGATCCCGTCCGGCTGCTGGGCTCCGTGTCCGCGGCCAGACTCGCCGAGCTCGCCCGCGACCGGCGGTTCCTGCGCCGCCTGTCCGCCGCCGCCGACGACCTCGACGACTATCTGCGTGGCCGCCGCTGGTACCAGCAGCAGAACAGCGACCTGCCGGCGGCCGTCGCCTACTTCTCGCCCGAGTTCGGTGTCACCGCCGCCCTGCCCCAGTACTCCGGCGGCCTCGGCATCCTCGCCGGTGACCACCTCAAGGCCGCCTCCGACCTCGGCGTACCCCTGATCGGTGTCGGACTGCTCTACCGGCACGGCTACTTCCGCCAGTCGCTGTCCCGGGACGGCTGGCAGCAGGAGCACTACCCGCTCCTGGACCCCAACGAGATGCCCGTCAGCCTGCTGCGACAGCCCGGCGGCGCGCCCGTCCGGGTCTCCCTCGCCCTGCCGGGTGGCCGCTGCCTGCACGCCCACATCTGGGTGGCGCGGGTCGGCCGCGTACCGCTGCTGATGCTCGATTCGGACGTGGAGGAGAACGGCCCGTCCGAGCGGGACGTCACCGACCGGCTGTACGGCGGGGGCAGCGAGCACCGGCTGTTGCAGGAGATGCTGCTGGGGATAGGGGGTGTCCGGGCGGTACGGGCGTACTGCGAGCTGACCGGCCACCCCACGCCCGAGGTGTTCCACACCAACGAGGGGCACGCCGGGTTCCTCGGCCTGGAGCGCATCCAGGAACTGAGCGAGGAGGGCGTCGAGTTCGACGCCGCCCTGGAGGCCGTCCGCGCGGGGACGGTCTTCACCACCCACACCCCCGTCCCGGCCGGTATCGACCGGTTCGACCGCGAGCTCGTCGCCCGCCACTTCGGTGACGGCGCCGAGCTGCCCGGCGTCGACGTCGAGCGCATCCTCCGGCTCGGTATGGAGACCTATCCAGGCGGTGAGCCCAACCTCTTCAACATGGCCGTGATGGGGCTGCGCCTCGCCCAGCGCGCCAACGGCGTCTCCACCCTCCACGGGGCGGTCAGCCGGGGGATGTTCGCCGGCCTGTGGCCCGGGTTCGACCCGGACGAGGTGCCGATCACCTCCATCACCAACGGCGTCCACGCCCCGACGTGGGTGGCGCCCGAGGTGTTCCGGCTCGGCGCGCGGAAGATCGGTGCCCAGCGCGCCGAGGACGCGCTGAGCGTCGGCGGCTCGCAGCGCTGGGACGCGGTCGGCGAGATCGCCGACGCCGAGATCTGGGATCTGCGGCGCGACCTGCGCGAACAGCTGGTGACGGAGGTACGGACGCGGCTGCGCGCCTCGTGGCGGCAGCGGGGCGCGGGCTCGGCGGAGCTGGGCTGGATCGACGGGGTCCTGGACCCCGACATCCTGACCATCGGGTTTGCCCGCCGGGTCCCCTCGTACAAGCGGCTGACGTTGATGCTGCGGGACCGCGACCGGCTGATGGAGCTGCTGCTGCACCCGGAGCGGCCGGTGCAGATCGTGGTCGCCGGCAAGGCCCACCCGGCGGACGACGGCGGCAAGCGGCTGGTGCGGGAGCTGGTCCGGTTCGCGGACGACCCGCGCGTACGCCACCGGATCGTCTTCCTGCCCGACTACGGCATGGGCATGGCGCAGAAGCTGTACCCGGGCTGCGACGTGTGGCTGAACAACCCGCTGCGGCCGCTGGAGGCGTGCGGGACGTCCGGGATGAAGGCGGCCCTGAACGGCTGCCTCAACCTGTCCGTCCTGGACGGCTGGTGGGACGAGTGGTACGAACCGGACTTCGGCTGGGCCATCCCGACCGCCGACGGCCCGACCACGGACGAGGACCGGCGTGACGACCTGGAGGCGGCCGCGCTGTACGAGCTGATCGAACAGCGCGTCGCGCCCCGCTTCTATGACCGGGGTGCGAACGGTCTGCCCGAGCGGTGGATCGAGATGGTCCGCCGTACGCTCGCCAACCTGGGCCCCAAGGTGCTGGCGGGGCGCATGGTGCGGGAGTACGTGGAGCGGCTGTACGCCCCGGCCGCCCTCGCCCACCGGTCGCTGGACACCGGCGCGGCCCGTGAACTGGCCGCGTGGAAGAACCGGGTGCGGGCCGCGTGGCCGCGCGTGGCGGTCGACCACGTCGAGGTGGACGAGGCCAACGGCGTCGCCGAGCTGGGCTCCACGCTGGCGCTGCGGGTGCGGGTCGCCCTCGCGGACCTCCAGCCGGAGGACGTCGAGGTCCAGGCGGTGGCGGGCCGGGTCGACACCGACGACCGGCTGCGGGACGCCCAGACGGTGCCGCTGAAGCCGGCGGGCGGGCCGGACCAGCAGGGCCGGTGGGTGTACGAGGGCCCCCTGACCCTCGACCGGACGGGCCCCTTCGGGTACACGGTCCGGATACTGCCGACGCACCGGCTCCTCGCGACGGGCGCCGACTTGGGGCTGGTGGCGCTGCCGACGGAGGCGACGGGGGAGGGCGCGGGCGTCCTGATGCGCTGAGCGGGGTTCTTGTCCGGCTCGTCGCCCCTCCCCTCGTGGGGGGCGACCAGCCGTGCGCCGCTCGGCCTGCCGCCCCCGCGTGCCGGGACATCGGCCGCCGGCCTTTTTCCGGCCGCGAATTTATTGGCCGACCCCTTTCTGTCTAGTTGATGCCAAAAGCAGGGGAATTCACCACCCGGACGGGTGAATGGGTTCCGGCGAATGGTCCGAACGGCGGTACTCGGGCATGTCAGAAGTGCACCCCACACACTCCCCGAGTAACGTTCGGAGGTTTGCTCGTGACCACGGCCACCGTGCTGCCGTCCATCGGCGCCGAAATCCCCTGTAGTTGCTACGCGGCGAACGTGCCGCTCAAGATCCGCACCGCCCTGGTGAACGTCGAGTTCAAGGGCGGCATCAAGGTCCGGGTGGAGACCCACCCCGACGAGCCGCCCCACAAGGCCGTCGTCCTCAAGGTCATCGGCCACAAGGTGGAGGCCGACCACCCGGAGCTGGGCCGCATCACCATCGAGCAGGAGAACATGGAGGCGACTCCGGACAGCCTGCTCAAGATCGTCCAGCACTTCCCGCCGAAGCTCAGCGCGACGATGTTCCTGTCGTTCAAGCTGACCATCGAGCGGCCGCCCGGCGCGGGGGGCAACGAGGGCGCGCGCCCGGAGCCGCTGGTCCTGCGGACCAAGGAGCCCGCGAAGCTCCTGAGCCCGGAGCTCAGCAAGTTCCCGCCGGACGGGGACTTCTACCGGCTGGAGAACCCGATCAAGCTGGTCCACCCGGACACCGACCAGGTCATCGCCTCGATCGACAAGTTCCCCGTCCGCGTCGGCGGCTGAACCGGATCCGGTGACGGCGAGGGCGGGGTGCCTGTGATGAGCCATGCCGACATTCCGGCGGCGACGGCGGGCGCCGGAGTCGTACGGGGCGTGCGTATCTGCCTCGTCCTCATGGTCCGGCTGCTCCTCCTGGGCTGCCTCGCCCTCCGCTGCTGGCTGGTGCCGGGGAGGGCCGGTTTCGCACCACGGCGGGACGCCTGGCTCCTGGCCACGGTGACCGCACTCGGGCCCGCCTTCGTCAAGACCGCGCAGATCCTCAGCACCCGTGCCGACGTGGTCCCCCGTCATGTCGCCCGGGTGCTGAGCACCCTGCACGACCAGGTGCGCCCGCTCCCGCTCGGCGACGCGTCACGGCACTTCGGCCCCGAACTGAGACGCGCGCTGCGGGACGACGGCCCCGCCCTGGCCGCGCGCCGCCCGGTGGCGGCCGGCACCATCGCCTGCGTCTACCGGGCCGACCTGACGGACGGCCGGACCGTCGCCCTGAAGGTCCGCCGGCCCGGTGTGGTACGCCAGTTGACCACCGACCTGGCCATCATGCTGGCCCTCGCCCGGCTCGTTGCCCCGCTGCCGCCACTGCGCGGCGTGCCGGTGACCGACATCGTGCGGCAGCTCGCCCAGTCCCTGCGCGGACAGCTCGACTTCCACCGTGAGCGGCGCAGCCTCCGCTTCCTGAAGGAGAACCTGGCCGAGGTGGACCAGGTGCGGGTGCCGGCCGTGTACGAGGAGCTGTGCGGCCCCGACGTCCTCGTCATGGAGTACCTCGACGACCTGCACCGGCCGCCGCCCGAAGGACCGGACGGCGAACAGGCCGCCGTCACCGCGCTGCGCGCCGCGTACCACATGCTCTTCCTCGACGGCCTCGTCCACTGCGACCTCCACCCCGGCAACCTGATCTGCGGACCGGGCGGCGCCGTGACCATCGTTGACGCCGGGTTCACCGTGCGCCTGACCGAGCACGCCCGGGACAGGTTCACCGACTTCTTCGACGCGATGAGCCGCGGGGACGGACAGGCCTGCGCCGACATCGTGCTGTCCACCGCACGCACCGGCCGGGACACCGACACCGCCGCGTTCCGGCGCGACCTCGCCGCCCTCGTCGACTCCTGCGGGGGAGTGACCACCGCCACCTTCGACCTGATGGACTTCGCCGTCCGGCTCTTCGCCCTTCAGCGCCGCCACGGACTGTACGCCGACCCCCAATTCGTCTTTCCCATTCTGTCGCTGCTGGTTCTGGAGGGCACGGTCCGCTCGCTCGGCCCCGATCTGGATTTCCAGGCCGTGGCGAAGCCGTATCTGATGATCGCCCTCATGGAACGCGCCATTGCCGCCGCTCAGAGAAAACAGGAGTCCGGCTGACATGCTTTCCACTTTCTCCTCCTCTCCCGCCGTCGTGCCGCGTCCCCTGCGCCGCGTCGTCATTCCCCTGCTGCGCCAGGACACGGCGCAAGTCGACTTCGGCGTACGCCGCTTCCGGCTCCGCCCCGGACCGGCGCGCGACATCCTGCAGGCCGCCGGGCAGGCCTTCCTCCGCGGCTTCCACGCCACCCTGCGCGCCCGCACCCTGTCCGACCTGGCCGGAGAGGTGGAACGGCTCCCGGCCGAGCGGCGCGGATTCGCCTACGAGGGCGCCGGCATGGCCTGCGGCGTACTGGACCTGCTCACCGCCTCGCGCGGCCGCCGGTTCGCCGCCCTGCTGGCCGGTCCCGCCGCCCGTTACCCGCACCTCGCCCAGGTGGGGGCGGGGTGGGCGTACGCACGGCTCGGGCTGCGGCCACGGGGCGGCATCCCCGGCGCGGACCCGCCCGAGCGCTGGCTCGCCTGGGACGGATACGGCTTCCACCAGGGCTTCTTCCACCCCGACCGGGTCATCGGGCGGCAGCACGTCGAGCGGGGGCTGTCCCCCGACGAGCGGGCCATCCGCGACCAGGGCCTGGGGCGGGCGCTGTGGTTCCACGAGTGCGCAGACCCCGACGGCATCGCGCTGCGGATCGCGGAGTTCCCGGCGGCGCGGCGCGGCGACCTGTGGAGCGGCGCCGGACTCGCCGCCACGTACGCGGGCGGGGCGACACCGGAGGAGCTGGGGCGCCTTGCCGACCTGGCAGGCGAGCACGGCCCGGACCTCGCCCAGGGGGCCGCCTTCGCCTGCGAGGCCCACCGCGTCTCCGGCGTCGTCCCCGCGCACACCGCCGAGGCCGCGCCCCTCCTCACCGGAACCGGCGCCGAGCAGGCGGCCGACTGGACCGTCCGCTCCCTCACCGCCCTCGGCCCCGAGGCCACCGGCACCGGCCACTACCAGCGGTGGCGCGCCGGTATCCGGGCCGAGTACGTCCGCAGCCGCAGAGGGGACCGCTGACCATGACCGCACTGGTACGCCGGAACCTCGCCCGGATCACCGCGCTCCTCGCCTGCCTGCTGCTGTGGCACCTCACCCAGCCGCCCGCCGCCTCCGACGCGCAACGCGACCGCCTCGCCCAGCGGTTCGCCTTCTCCCCCCACCTCGTGTCCCCCGCCCACCGGGCCGGCGACCGGAGCCTGCGCCCGGTCGCCCCCGCGTACCAGGACATCCCGGCCTGGATCTCCTCCGTGGGCGCCGGGGTGGCGCTCCTCGCCGCCGACGGGGGCAGCGTGTCCCGGGACATCTGCCTGGTCGACCCGCGCACCGACACGGTGACCATCAGTCCCGCGCCCGGCACCGGCCGCCGGTACGCGCCCTTCGTCCTCCGCCCGCCGGCGCCCACCATGCCGGCGTACGCCGCGCCCATGGGGTGCCTGCCCGCCGACCTCAACGAGGACGGGTGGCAGGACGTGATCGTCTACTACTGGGGCCGCTCGCCCGTCCTGTTCATGCGCCACGCGGGCCGGCCACCGGCCGCCGGAGCCTTCACGGCCCGCGAACTCGTCCGCCCCCGCGCCGTGTGGAACACCAACGCCGCGACGGTCGGCGACTACGACGGCGACGGGCACCTGGACCTGGTCTTCGGCAACTACTTCCCGGACGGCGCCCGCGTCCTGGACCCCACGGCCCACCAGCCGGACCGGCTCGTGATGAACGCCTCCCTCTCCAACGCCCGCAACGGCGGCACCAACCGGCTGCTGCGCTTCACCGGCGCCACCCGGGGCCCCGCCCCCGACGCCCGCTTCACCGAGGTGCCGGGCGCCTTCGACCCCGGCGCCGCACGCGGCTGGACCCTCGCCCTCGGGACGTACGACCTCGACGGCGACCACCGCCCCGAGCTGTACGTCGCCAACGACTTCGGCCCCGACCAGCTGCTGGTCAACCAGTCGTCGCCCGGCCACATCCGGTTCCGCGAGGCGGTCGGCGTCCGGCACGCCACCACCCCCAAGTCCAAGGTCCTGGGCCGGGACTCCTTCAAGGGCATGGGCGTGGCCTTCACCCACCTGGGCGCCGACCGCGTGCCCGACATCCTGGTCGCCAACATCGCCGAGGACTTCGCCCTGCACGAGAGCAACTTCGCCTTCACCGCCGCCGGCAGCCCGGCTGCCGCCGGGCGCGCCCTCCACCGGGGCACCGCCCCCTACGACGACGACAGCGAGCCGCTGGGCCTCGCCCGTACCGGCTGGACGTGGGACGTGAAGGCGGCCGACTTCGACAACGACGGCGGCCCGGAAATCATGCACGCCACGGGTTTCGTCGCCGGACGGACCAACAGCTGGGCCCAGTTGCAGGAAACGGCCATGTCCAATGACCTGATCCTGGACAACCCCCGGCTGTGGCCCCACTTCCCGGCCGGCACCGAACTGTCCGGCCACGACCGCAACACCTTCTTCGTACGCGCCGGTTCCGGAGCCGGCTCCGGAACCGGCTCCGGCGGCCGCTTCGCCGATGTGGCGGACGAGGTGGGCGTCGGTACGGACGCCGTCAGCCGCGCCTTCGCGGTCGGCGACGTCGACGCGGACGGCCGGCTCGACTTCGTGGTGGCCAACCAGTGGGCTCCCTCGGTGATGTTCCGCAACACCGGCCCGGCGCACCTCGCCCTGGGGCTCCGGCTGCGGCTGCCGGCCGCCGGCGGCGCCACCCGGCCCGCCATCGGCGCCACCGCCACCGTCACGCTGCCGGACGGCACCGTCCGTACCGAGCAGGTGTACCCGGCCAACGGCCACAACGGGGTCAACGCCCCGGACATCACCTTCGGGCTCGGCAAGACGGCCACCTCGCGCGCACTCCCCGTACGCCTCACCTGGCGCGACGGCCACGGCCGCGTCCACACCCGCACCACGACGCTCCGCCCGGGATGGCACCAACTGGTCCTTGACGAGGAGGCAGCACGATGAACGGACTCAGCCGCACGATGGGCCGCGTGCTCGGCGGCCCCGACGACCCGCGCAGCGCCGCACTGCGCCGGTTCGGGCTCTCCATCACCGTACTGACCGTCATCGGCCACACCGTGCTGGGCTTCGAACAGGCCTACCTCACCCCGGTCGTCGCCGTGGTGTCCGGCCTGGCCGCCGAGGCCGTGCTCGGCGCCGTCGACGCCCACGCCCGCCGCGTACGCCCCTGGTACGCCGCCGGCTCCCCCGGCGCCGTCGTCGACCTGCTGCTGCCCGCCTACATCACCGCCCTGGCCTGCGCGATGCTCCTGTACGCCAACGACCGGCTGATGCCGACCGTCCTGGCCACCGTCGCGGGCGTGGCGAGCAAGTACGTCGTCAGGGTGCGGGTCGCCGGCCGCCCCCGGCACATCCTCAACCCCAGCAACACCGGCATCGTCCTCGTCCTGCTGCTGTTCCCGTGGGTGGGCATCGCGCCCCCGTACCAGTTCACCGAATGGACCTCCGGCGCCGTGGACTGGGTGATCCCGCTGGCGGTGCTCGCGGCCGGGACGATGCTGAACGCCAAGCTGACGCACAAGATGCCGCTGATCGCCGGCTGGGCGGGCGGATTCGTGGCCCAGGGCGTCATCCGCTGGGCTTTGACGGACATCTCCCTGGCGAGCGCGCTGCTGCCGATGACGGGCGTCGCGTTCGTCCTGTTCACCAACTACATGATCACCGACCCGGGCACCACCCCGTCACGCCCACGCCACCAGGCCGTCTTCGGGGCGACGACCGCCGCCGTCTACGGCGTGCTCGTCCAGTTCCACATCGTCTTCGGCCTCTTCTTCGCGCTGGTGATCGCGTGCGTACTGCGGGGGCTGGTGCTGGTGGCCGCCGAGCGCCTCGCGCGGACGCCGGTGCGGGCCCCGGCCCGGGTGCCGGCCGCCGCACGGCCCGCCTCGCTGCTGCCGGAGTCACGATGAGCGACGCGTACGACGGCCCCGCGCTCGCCATCGTCGGCATGGCCTGCCGCTACCCGGACGCCGAGCGGCCGGACCGGCTGTGGGAGACGGTCCTCGACCAGCGCCGCGCCTTCCGCCGCCTGCCCACGGAACGGCTGGACGCCGACGACTACTACGACCGCGACCCCACGGCCCCCGACCGGACGTACAGCCTCTACGCGGCCGTCCTGGAGGGCTGGACGTTCGACCGGTCGGCGTTCCGCATCCCGGGCCCCGTGTACCGGGCCGGCGACCCCGCCCACTGGCTCGCCCTGGAGACCGCCGCCCGCGCCCTGGAGGACGCCGGGTTCCCCGGCGGGACGGGCCTGGCCCGCGACCGGGTCGCCGTCGTCCTCGGCAACAGCCTCACCGGCGACGCCACCCGCGCCGGGACGCTGCGGCTGCGCTGGCCGTACGTACGCCGGGTCCTCGCCGCCGCCCTGGAGGCCGCCCACATCACCGGGGACGTACGCGACGACGTGGTACGCCGGGCAGCGGCCGGCTACCTGGCGCCGTTCCCGCCGACGACCGAGGAGTCGCTCGCCGGGGCCCTGTCCAACACGATCGCCGGCCGCATCTGCAACCACTTCGACTTCCACGGCGGCGGCTACACCGTGGACGGCGCCTGCGCGTCCTCCCTGCTCGCCGTCGTCGAGCTGTGCCGGGCGCTGCGGGACCACAGCGTGGACTTCGGCCTCGCGGGCGGCGTCGACCTGAGCCTGGACCCGTTCGAACTGGTCGGATTCGCCAAGACCGGCGCGCTCGCCGCCGACCGGATGCGCGTGTACGACGAGCGGTCGGCCGGGTTCTGGCCCGGGGAGGGCTGCGGCATGCTCGCGCTGATGCGGGCGGCCGACGCGCGGGCCGCCGGACTGCCCGTGTACGCCGAGATCCGCGGCTGGGGCATCTCCTCCGACGGAAACGGCGGCATCACCCGCCCCGCCCGTGACGGGCAACTGCTCGCGCTGCGCCGCGCGTACGAGTTGGCCGGCGCCGACCCGGCGGACGTGCTGCTCCACGAGGGGCACGGCACCGGGACGCAGGTCGGCGACGAGGTCGAGCTGACCGCCCTGACCGCGCTGCGGGAGGGCGCACGCGCGCGTGCGGCGCTCGGGACGGTCAAGGCCAACATCGGCCACACCAAGGCGGCGGCCGGTGCGGCGGGCGTCATCAAGGCGGCTATGAGCCTGCACACCGGGGTGCTGCCGCCGACGACCGGCTGCGAGACCCCGCACCCCGTCCTGCGGGCCCCCGGCTCGCCGCTGCGGATCCTCCGGAGGCCCGAACACTGGCCGGCCGGGCCCCGCCTGGCCGGCGTGAGCTCCATGGGCTTCGGCGGCATCAACGCCCACCTGGTGCTCTCCGCCCCCGAAGAGCCGGTGCCCGCCACCGAACGGCAACGCCACGCGGCGGGCGGACGCGCGGCCGGAGCGGCCGTGCCGGAGCGTCACGCCGGCCGGTCCGCGCCCGGGGCCGCCATGCCCGCGCCCAGGGCTGCCGTGCCCGAGCGTCGGGCCGCCGTGCCCGCGCCCGGGGCCGCCGGGTCCGCCGTGCCCGCGCCCGGGGTCGTTGAAGCCGTCGGGCCCGTGGCCGAAGCCGCTGGAGCAGCCGTGCCTGTAGCCGAAGCCGACCCGGCCGTGCCCGAAGTCGCCGTGTCCGCGCCCGTGGCCGGAGCCGCCGCGCCCGTGGCCGGGGCCGACCCGGCCGTGCCCGGAGCCGCCGGGGCTGCGGCCCGGGCCGACGTTTCCGTGCCGCGCGTCGGCCTGTCCGTACGGCGTCCCGCGCCCGAGCAGGCCGTCGTCGCAGCCGCCGGGGCGGACCCCGGTGAACTGCGGGTGTTCTTCGCGCGGGTCGCCGAGGTCGCGCCCCGGCTGTCCTTCGCCGAGGTCCACGACCTGGCCGCCCAGTCGGCCCGCGAGCGGCCCGCCGGGCCGGTCCGCGCCGCGCTCGTCGCCGCCACGCCCGACGAACTGGCCGCCCGGGCCGCCTCCGTGGCCGCCTGCCTGGCGGCGGGACCGGCGCCCGGGGGGCTGACGCGCCTGCCGGGCGGGTGGGTCGGCCATGGCGTACGAGGCCGGGTCACCCTGCTGTTCCCCGGCCAGGGCGCGCCCGGCCCGACCGCCACCACGAGCACCGGGACGGCCCAGCCGGCCATCCACCGCGCCTCGCTGGGCGGTCTGCGCCTGCTGGACGCCCTCGGCGTCACGGCGACGGCCGCCGTCGGGCACAGCCTGGGCGAGGTCACCGCCCTGGTGTGGTCGGGCGCCCTCTCCGTACGGGACGGCTTCCGGCTCGTCCGCGCGCGGGGCACGCTCATGGCCGCCCTGGGCGCGTCCGGGACGGGCATGCTCAGCCTCCGTACGGAGGCGTCGGCAGCGCGCGCGCTGTGCGCGGGCACCGAACTCGTCGTCGCCGCGTACAACGGCCCGCGCTCGGTCGTGGTCGCCGGGCCGGTGGCGGACCTGCGGGAGGTGGCGGCGCGAGCCGAGCGGGCGGGCGTGGCCCGCACGGTGCTTCCCGTGTCGCACGCCTTCCACTCCCCGGCGGTCCAGCCGTGCGTCCCGCCGCTGCGCCGGGTGCTGGCCGCCGTGGACTTCCGTCCGCCCGTGCGCCGCCTGGTGTCCACCGTCCACGGCAGGGCGCTCACCCCGGACGACGACCTGGCCGCTCTGCTCGCCGACCAGGTCACCGCACCCGTGCGGTTCTGGGACGCGGTCAGCGGCGTCCTGCCGGACACCGACCTGCTGTGCGCCTGCGGGCCGGGCCAGGGCCTCGCCGCCCTCCTCGCCGACCAGGGCTGCGGCGTACCCGTGGTCACCATCGGCTCGGGTGACCCGGACACCGCGACCACCGCCCACGCGGCGGCCGCCCTGTTCGCCGCCGGGGCGTGCGAGGGGCTCGACGCGCTGACGGCCGGCCGGGCGGCCCGGCCGATCGACCTGTGGCGGGAGAGGACCTTCCTCGCCAGCCCGTGCTCGGCGCCGCCGCCGTTCAAGGAGCCGGTTTCTGACGCGTCGGAGGCAGCACCGCCGGACACCGCCACCACCGCCCCACCGGACACCGCCACCGCCGTGCGCGACCTCCTCGCGCGGGCCACCGAACTGGACCCCGGGCTGATCGGCATGGACACCCGCCTGCTGACCGACCTGCACCTCACGTCCCTCACGGTCACCCAGCTCGCCGCCACCGCCGCGCACCGCATGGGCCGCCGCCCGCCGGCCGCCCCGCTCTCGCTGGCCGACGCCCGGGTGCGCGACCTCGTCGAAGCCCTCGACGCGCTGCCCTCCGCCGGCGACGCCGCGCCCGACACGGTCGCCACCGGCGTCGACACCTGGGTCCGCTGCTTCACCGAACGGCTGCGCCCGGCGGGGCGCGGCGCCCTGCCGCGGCCCAGCGCCGGATGGCGCACCACCGTGCTGGGCGACGGGGACCTCGCCGTACGCGCGAAGGAGTTGTACGGCGCCGCCAGCGGCGAGGACACGGAACTGCTGTACGTACCGAAAACCCCCGGCCCGCCCCCGATCGCCCGCCTCCTGGACACCGCCCGTTCCGCGCTCCGCACCGGGCGCCTGGTCGTCGTGGCGCACGACACCGCCCTCGCGGGGTTCCTCGGCAGCCTCCACAAGGAGCACCCCGGCCTGGGCGTCACCCTGATCCGCGTCCCGCCGACCGAGGCGGGCCTCCGGCACGCCACCCGCTGGGCGGGCGCCGAACCCGGCCGCTACCAGGAGCTGGTCCTCGACGAGCAGGGCACACCGCACGTCCCGGCGGAACACGCCCTGCGGCTCCCCGAGTCCGGGCCGCACCCCGGGAGCCCGCTGCCCCTGGGCCCCGAGGACGTCCTGCTCGTCAGCGGCGGCGGCAAGGGCATCGGCCACACCTGCGCCATGGCGCTCGCACGGCACACCGGTGTGCGGCTCGCCCTGATCGGCCGGGCCCGGCCGGAGGACGACGAGACGCTGCGTACGAACCTGGCGGCGCTGGACGCGGCGGGGGCGGGGGTCGCGTACGAGGCGGCCGACCTCACCGACGCCACGGCGGTCGCCGATGCCGTTGGCCGCCTGACCGACCGGCTCGGCCACCCGGTCACCGGCGTCCTGCACGCCGCCGGGATCAACGAACCGGCCCGCTTCGCCGACCTGGACGAGGCGCGCGCCGAGGCCCACGTCGCCGTGAAGGTCGCCGGGCTGCGCCACCTCCTCGCGGCGCTGCCCAGCGAGCGGCTGCGGCTGCTCGCCGCCTTCGGCTCGGTGATCGGCCGTCACGGCCTGCCCGGCGAGAGCCACTACGCCCTCGCCAACGGCCTGCTGCGTACCGAGACGGAAAGGCTGGCGGCCGAACTGCCGCCGCACTGCCGGGTCCTGAACGTCGACTGGTCGGTGTGGTCCGGCGCGGGCATGGGCGTACGCCTGGGCGTGCTCGACGCGCTGGCGCGCGAGGACGTCACGGCGATCGCGCCCGACACGGGCGTGGACCTGTTCCTGCGCCTCCTCGCGGCCCGTACCGGGGCGCCGCCGACGGTCGCCGTGCACGGCAGGCTCGGGCGGGACGCGCCGGTGCCCGCCGTGCCCGGCCCGCCGCAGCGGTTCCTGGAGGACCTCCGCGTCCACTACCCGGGCGTGGAGCTGGTCACCGAGACGCGGCTCGCCCTCGGCACCGACCCGTACCTGGCCGGCCACCGGCTGGACGGCCTCGTCTGGCTCCCCGGCGTCCTCGGGCTGGAGGCCCTGGCCCAGGTGGCCTCCGCCGTGGCCGGCGGGCCGCTGTACGGGGCCCGCGACATCACCTGGGCGAGCCCGGTGACCGTACCGGAGGAGGGGTCCCGCACGGTGCGGGTGTGCGCGCTGCACCGGGGGGACCGCGTCGAGGCCGTACTGCGCAGTGACGAGGACGACTTCTGCGTGGACCACTTCCGCGCGGTCTTCCCGCTCGCGGCGCCCTCCCCGAACGGACACCACCCGCAGCCCGCGACGAGCGGCGAGGCGCCGCCGTACGCCGACGAACTGTACGCCGACGAGCTGTACGGGCCGCTGTACTTCCACACCGGCCGTTTCCGGCGGGTGCGGAGCCTGGCCGCGCCCTCCGCGCGCGGCTGCCTGGCCACCCTGGGCGCCGGGGGGCCCGCCCCGTGGTTCCGGGCGCCGCTCGCCGGGCCGTTGCTGGGGGATCCGTCCGCCAACGACGCCACGCTGCACGCGCTGCAGGCCTGCGTGCCGCACCGCCGGCTGCTGCCGGTGGCCGCCCAGTCGCTGACGGTCCGGCCGGGGGGCGGACCGGTGGAGCGGGTGCGGGGCACCGAGATCTCGGCCGCGGACGGGGAGTACGTGTGGGACGTGGAGGGCCAGGACGCCTCGGGCCGTCCCGTCGTCCGGTGGCGCGGCCTGCGGCTGAGGGACGTGGGCCCGTTGCCGCGCGGGGAGCGCCCCTGGCCGGGTCCTCTGCTGGCCGTCCTGCTGGAGCGGGTGGCGGCGGCGCTCGGCCTGGGCGGCGGACTGCGCGTGACGGTCCGGCCCGGTGAACGGTCCCCGGCAGCGCGCCGCCCGCGCCCCGGCCTGTCCCGCAGCCACCTGAACGGACTGGTGCTCCAGACCGAGAGCGGGGCTCATGGTGACGTCGCCTGCGACTGGGAGGCCGTGGCCGCGCGCGGCGAGGACGTCTGGCGGCGGCTGCTCGGTACGGACCACCTGGCCCTCGCCGCGTTGCTGCGGCGCCAGAGCGGCGAGCCGTTCGAGGTGGCGGCCACCCGGGTGTGGACGGCGGTGGAGTGCCTGGCCAAGGCGGGCCGCCCGCCGGGCGCGCCGCTGTCGCTGGGCGGCGTCTTCGACGGCGGGTGGGTCCTGATGCGCTCCGGTGACGCCCTGATCGCCTCCGGAGTCGTACGGGTGGCCCAGGTGGAGGGGCCGGTGGCGGTGGCGGTGCTGAGGAGCCGGGAGGGCGGCCGATGACGACGGTGACGACACCCACGTACACGTACGAACATCTGGTCACGCTGGAGGAGACCAACCTCGTCGGCAACGTCTACTTCACCAACTACCTGCGCTGGCAGGGTCATTGCCGTGAGCGGTTCCTCGCCGAACGGGCGCCGGGGGTGATGCGGGCGCTGCGGGGCGGGCTGGCGCTGGTGACGGTGGACTGCCACTGCGCGTACTTCAGCGAGCTGTACGCCATGGACCGGGTCGGCATCCGGATGTCGCTGACCGCGTGCGGCGACCACCAGGTCGGCATGGGCTTCGACTACTACCGCGTCAACTCCGCCGTGCCGCAGCTCGTCGCGCGCGGCGGCCAGACCGTGGCGTGCATGCGCCGCACCGGGCAGGGGATGCGGCCGGTTCCGGTGCCGGACGAACTGCGCGCCGCGCTCGCCCCGTACAGGAGCCCGGAATGAATCCCGAGGCCGACGCCTTCCGCGCCACGATGGCGCACATGCCCACCTGTGTCACCGTCGTCACCGCCTCCGCCCGCCACGGCCCGGTCGGCTGCACGGCCAGTGCCGTCCTGTCCCTCTCGCTGCACCCGCCCGGCCTGCTGGTGTCCCTGTCCGCGTCCGGTCGCACCGCCCGCGAGATCCGGCGGGTCGGTGCCTTCGCGGTCAACGTGCTGAGCTGGGAGCAGCGCGACCTGACGCGGCGGTTCGCGGAGGAGCCCCCGTGCCGCCGTTTCGTGGGTGTGCCGTGGGCGGTGCAGGACGGCCAGCCGGTGCTGACGGGCGCGGCGGCAAGGGTCGTCTGCGCCGTCGACAGCTGTTATGACGTGTGGGACCACACGCTGCTGGTGGGGCGGGTGGTGCACAGCGCCCATGATCCGGACCGTACGCCGCTGCTCCACCACCGCCGTACGCACGACCGCCCGGCGGCACAGGGAGTGCCGCCGGGCGCTCGTTCCCATCCTTCCAGGCTTACGGGAAGGTCAGCTTGACGCTGTTGATGTAGCCGGTGTCCTGCGCGGCGACGTCCTGGACGCGCAGCTTCCAGGCACCGTTGGCGACCTCGCTGGAGGCGTTGACCGTGTAGGTGGCCTTGACGTTGTCGGCCGAGTCGTTGCTGCTGGAGTTCTTCAGCCGGTACGCCGTGCCGTCGGGGGCCACCAGGTCCACGACCAGGTCACCGCGCCAGGTGTGGACGATGTCGACGTCGACCTTGAGCGCGGCGGGGGCGTTGCCGGCGATGCCGGTGACGTTCACCGTGGAGGTGACGGCGGCGCCGTTGTCCGGGATGGCGACGTCGGCGGTGTTCTCGAAGGTCTTGCCGGTGCCGGGGTCGCCGCCGCCGGGGCGGGAACCGACGTTGATACCGGCCCAGGCGTGCTCGACGGCCTTCACCTCGGCGCTGCCGGCGCCGTACAGCTCGGTGGCGACCGCGACGGTTCCGGTGCGGGCGCCGGCGTAATTGGTGGTGGAGGTGAACTTGGTGGTGAGGGCCTTGTACCAGATCAGCGCGGCCTTGTCGCGGCCGATGCCGGTGACGGGCAGGCCGTCGGAGGTCGGCGAGTCGTAGGTGACGCCGTTGATGGTCTTGGTGCCGCTGCCCTCGGAGAGCAGGTAGAACCAGTGGTTGGCCGGTCCTGACGAGTAGTGCACGTCGATGCCGCCGATACCGGAGTACCAGTAGTCCTTCGACGAGCCGTCCTTGCTGGGCTTGTCCATGTAGCGCAGCGGGGTGCCGTTGCCCCGGATGTCGATCTTCTCGCCGACGTAGTAGTCGCCCTTGTCCAGGGCGTTGTTGGCGTAGAACTCGACGGCGGCGGCGAAGATGTCGGAGGTCGCCTCGTTCAGGCCGCCGGACTCGCCGCTGTAGACGAGCTTGGCGGTGTTGGAGGTGACGCCGTGGGTCATCTCGTGGGCGGCGACGTCGATGGACGTCAGCGGCCGGGCGTTGTTCGCCCCGTCGCCGTACGTCATGCAGAAGCAGCTGTCCTGCCAGAAGGCGTTGACGTACGCGTTGCCGTAGTGGACGCGGCTGTACGCGCCGACACCGTCGCCCCGGATGCCCGAGCGGCCGTGGACGTTCTTGTAGTAGTCCCAGGTGACCCCGGCGCCGAAGTGGGCGTCGGCGCCGGCCGTCTCCAGGTTCTGCGGGGTGCCGTCGCCCCAGATGTCGTCGGGCCCGGAGAACAGTGTCCCGGTGCCGGAGGTGCCGCGGTTGAGGTTGTTCGTCCGGTGGTTGCCGCGGCCGGTGTCGGTCAGCGTGTACGAGCTTCCCGACTGCGCGGTGCCGACCGTGACCTGGCCGCTGTACTGGGTGTTGCCGGTGCCGTTGTGGACGGCCTGCCACTCGAAGAGCTTGGCGCCCGTGGTGGCGTCGGTGACGACGTGCAGCTCGTTCGGGGTGCCGTCGTGCTGGAGGCCGCCGACGACGGTCTCGTACGCCAGGACCGGCTTGCCCTGTGCGAGCCAGACCACCTTGCGCGGGGCGCGCTCGGCGTCGGTCGCCTTGGAGCCCTCGGCGCGGGCCGCGGTCAGGGCCTGCTTCTCGGCGGTGGCCGGGGCGATGTCCGCGGTGGTGTCGACGCCCTTGAGCTCCGCCCGGGACGCCTTGCTGACGGCCTGCGTCTGCCCGGCCTTGGTCTCGGTGATGACGAGGTCGCCGCCGAGGACGGGGAGCCCGGCGTAGGTGCGCTCGTAGCGGGTGTGGGTGGTGCCGTCGCGGTCCTGGACGACATCGCGGACGGCGAGCTTCTCCTGGGCGCCGAGGCCGAGTTCCCTGGCCGTGTCGGCCTTGGTGGCCTCGGCCGCGCGTATCAGCGCGGTGCGCTGCGCGGGGGAGAGGTCGGCGGGCAGGGCGCCTGGGTCGGCCTTGCCGGCCGCCTGGGCCTTGGGGGCCGACGGGGCCGCGGGGGTGTCGGCGGCGGTGGCGGCACCGGTCTGCACGCCCACGGCGAGCATGGCGGCGGCGGCGATCAGAGCGCCTGTCGCGGTGGCGCGACGGCTGGGCGTGGATCTCACGCAGACTCCTTTTGCGAGGGGGGTACCGGGACGGCTGGGTGGGCCGGCCGGTCGGAGCAGCCTGAACGAGCGCGGAACATGTGCGGGCCGAACGGAAGAACGCATGTCGAACACGTGGTGCGGAGAACGGGGTAAGAGTGGCGCCGGTAATGGCTTCCTGTCAGGAGCGCGTCAATAGATTGGCCGGAATTCGTCCGTTGCCCGAAAACCCGTGTTCGTTGAGCGGACGTTTCGGCGAGGGGCCGGCCACCCGGCCCCTCGCGCCGGGGTTACCGCACCTCGTACGGATAGCGCGCGAGCGGGGCCTCGCCCTGGAAGAAGCTCTTGGCGCGGACCATCGCCCGCTCGTCGTCACGCACCTGCCCGGGCCGCGAACCATTGCCGAACAGCACCCCGCCGAAGCGCATCCCCATGTACGCCGCCGAGTTGTTGAGCGCGGTCACCAGCCCGTCGGCGACGACCTCCTCGTCGTGCGCCATGACCGTCACGCCCCACAGGGTCCGGCCCGCCATCCGCTCCTTGAAGTCCAGGCCGGGCACCTTCAGCCAGCCCGACCAGTAGTCGAGGTAGCGCTTGGTCTGCGCCGAGAGGGTGTACCAGTACAGGGGCGAGGCGATGACGATGTCGGTGGCCTCCAGGGTGGCCCGCCGCAACCCCTCCTCGATCTCGCCGGCCGGCCAGGCGTCGGTCTCGTGCCGCCCGTCCTGGAAGTCGGGCAACGGCAGTTGGGCCAGATCCACCCAGCGCTGAGGTATGCCGACGGGCAACTGCGCGGCTGCGGCGCGGGCGAGGATCTCGGTGTTGCCGTCGGTGCGGGAGCTGCCGAGGACGAAGAGGAACGAGCGGTCGGTACGTGCGGCATCGGTGGTCATGTCTGCTTCCAACTCCATGCACGTGCACGGATATTCCGCCAAACCGAACCGGTCTACCCCACCAGGCTGTCGCGCCATGCCCGATGCAGACTCGCGAACCGCCCCTCGCCGCTGATCAGTTCGGCCGGAGGACCGTCCTCCACGATCCGGCCGCCCTCCATCACCAGCACCCGGTCGGCGATCTCCACCGTCGAGAGCCGGTGGGCGATCACCACGGCCGTGCGGCCGTGCAGCACGGTGTCCATGGCCCGCTGCACGGCCCGTTCGCCCGGGACGTCCAGGGAGCTGGTCGCCTCGTCGAGGATCAGTACCGCCGGGTCGGCGAGCAGGGCGCGGGCGAAGGCGACCAGTTGGCGCTGGCCGGCCGAGATACGGCCACCCCGCTTGCGTACGTCGGTGTCGTAGCCGTCGGGGAGGCCCGCGATGAAGTCGTGCGCGCCGATGGCCTTCGCGGCCTGCTCGATCTCCTCGCGGGTGGCGTCCGGGCGCCCGATCGCGATGTTCTCCGCGACCGTCCCGGAGAACAGGAACGCCTCCTGGGTCACCATCACCACTCCGCGCCGCAGCTCCGGAGTCGCCAGGTCCCGGAGGTCGACGCCGTCGAGCAGGACCCAGCCGCCGGTGGGGTCGTAGAAGCGGGCCAGCAGCTTGGCGAGCGTCGACTTGCCCGCGCCCGTCGAACCGACGACCGCGACGGTCTGCCCCGCCGGGATCGTCAGCCCGAAGCGGGGCAGCACCTCGCCGCCCGTGCGGTACGCGAAACGGACGTCCTCGAAGACCACCTCACGGCCCGGGTTGCCCGCGCGGGGCGGGAGCTCCTTCGGCGCGGCGGGCTCCCGGACCGTCGGGGTCTGCGCGAGGAGCCCGGCGATCTTCTCCAGCGAGGCGGCCGCCGACTGGTAGGAGTTGAGGAACATCGCGAGCCGGTCGATCGGGTCGTACAGCCGCCGCATGTAGAGCACGGCCGCCGCCAGCACCCCCAGCGCGAGCGTCCCGGACGCGACCCGGTAGGCGCCCCACAGGACCATGCCGGCGACCGCCGTGTTCGCGACCAGCCGGGAGCCGACGACATAGCGGGCCATCTCCAGTATCGCGTCGCCGTTGCGGCGCTCGTGGTGGCGGTTGAGCGCCTGGAACCGCGCGTCGTTGGCCCGCTCCCGACGGAAGGCACGCACCGGCCGGATGCCGTTCATCGTCTCCGCGAACGTCACGATGACGGCGGCGATGGCCGTCGAGCGCGCACTGAACGCGACGGCCGCGCGCCGCCGGTAGACCCGTACGAGCAGGTACAGGGGGACGAAGGAGGCCACCGCGACCGCGCCGATGCCCAGGTCCAGCCAGAGCAGGAGGAGGGAGATGGCGGCGAAGGAGAGCAGGACCCCGATCAGCTCCTGAAGCCCCTCGCTGAGCAGCTCGCGCAACGACTCGACGTCGGTGGTGGCGCGGGAGATCAGCCGGCCGGAGGTGTACCGCTCGTGGAAGTCGATGCTGAGGGCCTGCGCGTGCCGGAAGATCCGCCCGCGCAGATCGAGCAGGACGTCCTGGTTGACGCGGGCCGACGTGCGGATGAACCCGTACTGGAGCAGCCCCGCGCCCGCCGCACACACCGCGTACCCCACGGCCACGGCGATCAGCGGGCCCCGGTCGCCGCGCCCAAGGGCGGGCACGGCGCGGTCGATGGCGTACGCGACGAGGAGCGGCCCGGCCTGTACGGCGGCCTGCTGGAGCAGCAGCAACACGGCGGCGAGCACGACCCGGGCGCGGCGCGGCACCAGCAACGACCGCAACAACGCCCGCGTGGCCCCCTCGGCCACGGGCAGATCGTCCCGGTCGAACGCGTCCCTCACCCCGGTGTCATGCGCCCCGCCCGCGCCGGGCTCCCCGCCCGGTCCGGAGGCCGCCCCTGCGCCGGACGCCGTTCCCGCGCCGGGTGCCCCACCTGGGCCGGGCGCCCCGCCCGCGCCGGGCGCCCCGCGCATGTCCGGCGGGTCCGTGTGGTGGGGATCATAGGGCGGACGGCCTTCGGTGGGCGTGTCTGGTGCCGGGGCCTCGCCGTGCGCTGCCCGAGCGAGCCCGTCCGGGGCCCTGTCCACCGGGGAGTCCTCAGGGGGCGTCGGGGACGTTCCACCGACCGTGTCCGTCATCGTGCACCGTCCGTCGATTCGGCTCCCGACATGAGCCAGGCGTACTCCGGGCTGTCCCGGAGGAGTTCCTGGTGGGTGCCGACCGCCGCGATGCGGCCTGCCGAGAGGAGGGCGACGCGGTCGGCCAGCATGACCGTGGACGGGCGGTGGGCCACGACCAGGGCGGTGGTGTCCCGCAGAACGTCCCGCAGCGCCGCCTCGACCAGCGCCTCCGTGTGGACGTCCAGCGCCGACAGCGGGTCGTCCAGCACCAGGAACCGCGGCCGGCCCAGCACCGCGCGGGCCAGGGCGAGGCGCTGGCGCTGGCCGCCCGAGAGGCTCAGGCCCTGCTCGCCGACCTGGGTCGCGGCGCCCTGCGGCAGGTCGCGTACGAAGCCGGCCTGGGCGACCTCCAGGGCGCGCCGCAGCTCCGGCTCACCCGCGCCCCCGGGGCCCGCGCCCATCAGGACGTTCTCGCCCACGCTCGCGGAGAACAGCGTGGGTTCCTCGAACGCCACCGACACCAGCTCCCGCAGCCGCTTGCGGGACATGGCCGCCACATCGACCCCGTCCAGCAGGATCCGCCCGCCCGTCACCTCGTGCAGCCGTGGCACGAGCGCCGTCAGCGTCGTCTTGCCCGAGCCGGTGGCACCGACGAGCGCCATGGTCTCGCCCGGCCGGACGACCAGATCGACCCCGGCCAGCACCGGCGGCGCGCCCTCGGGCGCGTCCGGGTAGCGGAACGACACGTTCTCGAAGCGCAGACCGCCGGGCGGCGTTCCCGCGACCGGGCCGCTCCCGCCCGCGTCCTCCTCCGCGTCCTCCTCCGCCTCGTCCATCACCTCGAAGAACCGCTCCACCGACGTCGCCGCCTCCTGGCTCATCGCCAGCAGGAACCCGATCGACTCCACCGGCCACCGCAGCGCCAGCGCCGTGGACAGGAACGCCACCAGCGTCCCGGCCGACAGCCCGCCGTCCGCGACCTGCACCGTGCCCAGCACCAGCGCCGCCCCCACCGCCAGCTCCGGCACGATGGTGATGACCGCCCATATCCCCGCCAGCAGCCGCGCCTTGCCCAGCTCCGTGCCCCGCAGCCGCTCCGACAGGGCGCGGAACGCCTCCGCCTGGCTGCGGTGGCGGCCGAAGCCCTTGATGACGCGGATGCCGAGCACGCTCTCCTCGACGACCGTCGTCACGTCACCGACCTGGTCCTGCGCCCGCCGCGCGACCAGCGAGTACCGCGACTCGAACAGCGAACAGACCGCGATCAGCGGCGCCACCGGCACCAGCAGCACCAGCCCCAGCGACCAGTCCTGCGCCAGCAGCAGCCCGCACCCGACCACCACCGTCACGCCGTTGACGAACAGGAACGTCAGCGGGAAGGCCAGGAACATCCGTATCAGGGACAGATCCGTCGTCGCCCGCGACAGCAACTGCCCCGACGGCCACCGGTCGTGGAACGCGATCGGCAGCCGCTGCAGATGCCGGTACAGATCCGCGCGCATCGCCGCCTCGACACCCGCCAGCGGCCGCGCCACCAGCCACCGCCGCAGCCCGAACAGCACCGCTTCCCCGACCCCGAGCGCCAGCACCAGCAGCGCCCCCCACCACACCCCTCCCGGGTCGCGTCCGGCCACCGGCCCGTCCACGATCCACTTCAGTACGAGCGGGATGACCAGGCCCAGGCAGGACGCCACGACCGCGACGAGCGCCGCCGTCCCCACCCGTGCCCGCACCGGACGCACGTACGGCCACAGCCGCAGCAATGTGCGAACGGCTGAACGGTCCTTGGTCGTTGCACCCTGTTCCGACATCAGCAGCGAGCCTACGGTTCGCCACTGACATCGCTCACTCGCTTTTCCCCGATCTCGTCAACGGTCGTACCCAGGCATCAATCGATCGGCTGATGTCGGTCCGAGCGGGACGGCCGATGTGGCGCACCCGGCCCCACCAGCAAGCTCGTCCTATGTCGACGACCCACATGATGGAAGTGAACGGGCTGCGCAAGGCCTACGGCGGCAGGACGGCCGTCGCGGACGTCTCCTTCGCCGTCGCGGAGGGCGAGATCTTCGGGATCCTCGGCCCCAACGGCGCAGGGAAGACCACCACCGTCGAATGCGTCGAAGGGCTCCGCGTCCCCGACGCCGGCACCGTACGCGTCGCAGGGCTCGACCCCGTGGCCGACCACGACAAGGTCACCCGGCTCCTCGGCGCCCAGCTCCAGCAGAGCGAGCTCCAGCCCAAGCTCACCGTCCGCGAGGCGCTGGAGCTGTACGCCTCCTTCCACCCCCGCCCCGCCGACTGGCGCACCCTCGCCGAACGGCTCGGCCTCACCGATCACCTCACCGCCCGCTACGCCACGCTCTCCGGCGGCCAGAAGCAGCGGCTGTCCATCGCCCTCGCCCTCATCGGCAACCCGAAGGCCGTCGTCCTGGACGAGCTGACCACCGGCCTCGACCCGCGCGCCCGCCGTGAGACGTGGGCGCTGATCGAGGACGTACGCGACAGCGGCGTCACCGTCCTGCTCGTCACCCACTTCATGGAGGAGGCCCAGCGGCTCTGCGACCGGATCGCCGTCATCGACAAGGGGCGGGTCGCCGCGCTCGACACCCCCGCCGGGCTGATCCGCCGCGCCACCGTCTCCACCGTCATCTCCTTCACGCCCTCCGGCCCGCTCGACGACCGGGAGCTGACCGCGCTCCCGCACGCCGCCTCCGTACAGACCCAGGAAGGCCGGGTCGTCGTCGAAGGCACCGACGAGACCGTCAACGCCGTCATCTCACTGCTCGCCCGCCACCGCATCACCGCCCACCAACTGCGCGTCACCGAAGCCAGCCTGGACGACGCGTTCCTGGACCTCACCACGGGAGCCGACCGATGAACACCACCGTCCTGAAGACCGAGGCCCGCCTGTTCGCCCGCGAACCCGGCTCCGTGTTCTGGGTGACCGTCTCCCCGACCCTCCTCCTGGTGATCCTCGGTCTCGTCCCCAGCTTCCGGGAGGCGTCGGACGACCTCGGCGGGCTGCGGGTCATCGACCTGTACGTCCCCGTCTCCGTCCTCTTCGCCCTCACCATGGCCGGGCTCCAGGCCATGCCCCCCGTCCTGGCCGGCTACCGGGAACGCGGCATCCTCCGCCGCATGTCCACCACGCCCGTCCGCCCCTCCGCCCTCCTGGCCGCCCAACTGGTCGTCCACGCCGCCGTGGCGCTGGTCTCGGCCGTTCTGGTCGTTGCCGTCGGCCGGGCCGCCTTCGGCGTACGCCTCCCCGGACAGCCCGCCGGGTACGCCCTGGCGCTGCTCCTCGCCGTCGCGGGGGCCCTGGCGCTCGGCGCGGCCGTCTGCGCGGTCTCCCGCACCCAGAAGGTCGCGACGGCCGTCGGCTCGGCGGTCTTCTTCCCCACGATGTTCACCGCCGGCGTGTGGGTGCCCGTGCAGGCCATGCCGGACACCCTCCAGCGCATCGTCCACCTCACCCCGTTCGGCGCGGCCTCCGGGGCGCTGGACAACGCGGCGGCGGGCGGCTGGCCCGGCTGGACGCACCTGGGCGTGCTGGCACTGTGGACCGCGCTGCTGACGTGGACGGCCGCCCGCTGGTTCCGCTGGGAATGATCCGCGAGGAAGACTGGCCGCATGACGACGACCGTCGAGGAACGCTGGGACCAGCTCCACCGCTGGGGCCCTTACGGCCTGTTGGCCCTGGCCACCGCCATCGGGGCGGCCGCCGCGCACTTCTTCATGACACGGCCGGAGATGTACGTGGCCGGGGGCCTCGTCGTCGCCACGCTCGCCCTCCAGGTGTGGTGGGGCGCGCCGGAGCCGGACCACACGGCACGCATGCAGATGTACTTCGCCGTACGGACCGTGCTCGCCGGCGCCTTGACCTGGCTCAACCCGCTCTTCTCGATCTCGATCTTCGCCGTCGTCGGTTACTTCGACGCCGGGCGGCTGCTGCCCGCCCGCCGGGCTCGCCTGGGGCTCCTCGCCACCGCCGTCACCATGGCCGGCGCCCAGTCCGGTGGTCTGCCGCCGGTCACACCGCTCCACTGGGCGCTGTTCGGTGCCCTGCTCGTGCTCAACGTCTGCCTGGCCCTGGTCTTCGCCCACCTCGGCGACAAGGAGGCCGAGCGGACCGCCGAGCGGGCCGCCACCATCGCCGAACTGGAACGCGCCAACGCCCGCCTGGAACAGGCCTTCGCCGAGAACGCGGGCCTGCACGCGCAGCTCCTCGTGCAGGCCCGGGAGGCGGGCGTCGCCGACGAGCGCCGCCGCCTGGCAGCCGAGATCCACGACACGATCGCCCAGGGCCTGACGGGCATCATCGCCCAGCTCCAGGTCGTCACCGCCGCCCCGGACCCCCGCCTCGCGCGCGTGCACCTGGAGCGCGCCACCGCACTGGCCCGTCACAGCCTGGGCGAGGCCCGCCGTTCCGTGCAGAACCTCAGCCCCGCCGCCCTGGAGCACGACACCCTCCCCGACGCGCTCCACAAGACCGTGACCGACTGGTCCGAACGCACCGGAGTCACCGCCCGGTTCACCGTCACCGGCACCGAGGAACCCCTGCACGACGAGGTCGCCGCCACGCTCCTCCGCATCGCGGAGGAAGCCCTCGCCAACACCGCCCGCCACGCGCACGCCTCCCGCGCCGGCGTCACCCTCTCCTACATGGGCGACGAGGTCACCCTGGACGTACGCGACGACGGCCACGGCTTCGGGCCCGCCGCCCTGCCGCCCCGCTCCGGCACCGGCGGCTTCGGCCTGGACGGCATGCGCGCCCGCGCCGCCCGCATCGCGGGCACCGTGTCGGTCGAATCGGAACCGGGCGGCGGTACGGCGGTGTCGGCTCGCGTACCGTTGGTGCCCCATGACTGACCGCCTGATCACCCTGCTGATCGTCGACGACCATCCCGTCGTACGGGACGGTCTGCGCGGCATGTTCACCACCGAGCCGGGCTTCCAGGTGCTCGGTGAGGCGTCCGGCGGTGTCGAGGGCGTGGCGTGTGCGATGCGCCTGGACCCGGACGTCGTCCTGATGGACCTGCGCATGCCGGGCGGTGGCGGGGTGGACGCGATCCGGGAGCTGACCCGGCACGGCGCCCGCGCGAAGGTCCTCGTCCTGACGACGTACGACACGGACTCCGACACGATCCCCGCCATCGAGGCGGGCGCCACGGGCTACCTCCTCAAGGACGCCCCGCGCGAGGAGCTGTTCACGGCCGTCCGCGCCGCCGCCGACGGCCGCACCGTCCTGTCACCCGCCGTCGCGTCCCGCCTGGTCTCCGCCGTCCGGACCCCGAACGCGCCTGGCGGCCCCGGCGGCGAGGCGCTGTCCGCCCGCGAGAGGGAGGTCCTCGAACTCGTCGCCAAGGGCACCTCCAACCGGCGGATCGCGGCCGAGCTGTTCATCAGCGAGGCCACCGTGAAGACGCACCTCACCCACATCTACGGCAAGCTGGGCGTGGGCGACCGGGCCGCGGCGGTCGCCGTGGCGTACGAGCGCGGGATCCTCGGCTCGTCCTAGTCCCGCACCTTCAGCAGCAGCACCGCCCTCGCCGGCACCGTCACCACCTCCCCGCCCGGGTGCACCGTCCCGGGCGCCTCCGCCTGCTCCTCCCGCGAGGTGTCCACCACCAGCTCGTACGCGCCCGCCCACGGCGGGCCCGGCAGGCGGAAGTCCACCGGTTCGGCGCCCGCGTGGAGGACCGCGAGGAAGCTGTCGTCCGTGATGGGCTCACCGCGCGCGTCCCGGCCCGGGATGTCCCGCCCCGACAGGTACATCCCGATCGTCGCGGTCCGGGCGTACCAGTCCCCCTCCGTCATCTCCGCGCCCGCCGCCGTGAACCACGCCAGGTCCCGCAGCCCGTCCGCGCCCTGCGGGCGGCCCGAGAAGAACGCCCGGCGCCGCAGCACCGGGTGGGCGTGGCGCAGCGCCAGCAGCCGGGACGTCAGGTCCAGCAGCCCGCGCGGTCCCGGTTGCCCGGGCAGGGACCAGTCGACCCAGCCGGTCTCGTTGTCCTGGCAGTAGGCGTTGTTGTTGCCGCCCTGGGTGCGGCCCATCTCGTCGCCCGCCACCAGCATCGGCACGCCCGTCGACAGCAGCAGGGTGGTGAGCAGGTTGCGCACCTGCCGCCGCCGCAGCGCGTTGATCGCCGGGTCGTCGGTCTCGCCCTCGGCGCCGCAGTTCCACGACCGGTTGTCGTTGGTGCCGTCCCGGTTGCCCTCCCCGTTGGCCTCGTTGTGCTTGCGCTCGTACGACACGAGGTCGCGCAGCGTGAAGCCGTCGTGCGCGGTGATGAAGTTGACGGAGGCGTACGGGCGCCGTCCGCCCCACGCGTACAGGTCGCTGGACCCGGACAGCCGGTAGCCGAGGTCGCGTACGTCGGGCAGGGCGCCGCGCCAGAAGTCGCGAACGGCGTCCCGGTAGCGGTCGTTCCACTCGGTCCACAGCGGCGGGAAGGCCCCCACCTGGTAGCCGCCGTTGCCCACGTCCCACGGCTCGGCGATCAGCTTGACGCGCCGCAGCACCGGGTCCTGGGCGATCGTCGCGAGGAACGGGGAGAGCATGTCGACGTCGTGCATCGAGCGGGCCAGCGCCGCCGCCAGGTCGAAGCGGAACCCGTCGACGCCCATCTCCGTGACCCAGTAGCGCAGCGAGTCGGTGATCAGGCGCAGCACATGGGGCTGGACGACGTGCAGGGTGTTGCCGCAGCCGGTGTAGTCGGCGTACCGGCGGGCGTCGGCGGCCAGCCGGTAGTAGCCGCGGTTGTCGATGCCGCGCAGCGACAGCATGGGTCCCAGCTCGCTCGCCTCGGCGGTGTGGTTGTAGACCACGTCCAGGATGACCTCGATACCCGCCGCGTGCAGCGCCTTGACCATCCGCTTGAACTCGCCGACCTGCTGCCCCGCCGTGCCCGACGCGCTGTACGCGGCGTGCGGCGCGAAGTAGCCGATGGAGTTGTAGCCCCAGTAGTTCTTCAGCCCGCGCCGCAGCAGGTGGTCCTCGTGCGCGAACTGGTGCACCGGCAGCAGCTCGACCGCCGTCACCCCGAGCGACACCAGGTGCTCGATCGCGGCGGGGTGCGCCAGGCCCGCGTACGTACCGCGCAACTCCTCGGGGATGCCCGGGTGGCGTTGGGTGAAGCCGCGTACGTGCACCTCGTAGATGACCGAGTCCGCCCAGGGCGTCTTGGGCCGCCGGTCGTCGGACCAGTCGTCGTCATCGTGGACGACGACCCCCTTGGGGACGTACGGGGCGGAGTCGCGGGTGTCGCGCACGGTGTCGGCGACATGCTGTTCGGGCCAGTCCCGCACATGGCCGTACACCTCGGGCGGCAGCGTGAAGTCGCCGTCGACCGCGCGCGCGTACGGGTCGAGGAGCAGCTTCGCCGGGTTCCAGCGGGCGCCCGTCCACGGGTCCCAGCGGCCGTGCACCCGGTAGCCGTACCGCTGCCCGGGCCGTACGCCCGGGACGAAGCCGTGCCAGATCTCGTGGGTCAGTTCGGTCAGCGGCAGCCGGGTCTCGGTGCCGTCCGCGTCGAACAGGCACAGCTCGACCGCCTCCGCCCCGCCCGCCCAGAGCGCGAAGTTCGTCCCCGTGGCACCGCCCGGCCCGGCCCGGAAGCGGGCGCCGAGCGGCGTGGACGCGCCCGGCCAGACGGGTGGTACGGGAGTGTCGGGATCCCGGGGGAGCCCGTTCAGCCCGTGGGGCCGGGCCCGGGCGGGGGCGGGGGCGGGCCTCCCGTCCGGAGTCGCCTCACCCACCGCATCCTGCACTGCCTGCTGCTCGGCTGCGCTCGACACCTGCCGGCCTCCTGCGGCTCGTCCGGTCCCGGCTTGCTGCGAGGCCGCGGCGTCCCGGCCGCGGCCCCGCACATGGTCCTCCACCTGTTCTGCCCGGACTGCCTCGCTCCCAACATGACCCGCACTCACGTTTCCCCTGGAGGGTGGCAGTCGTTGGTCGCATCGTGAGACACGTACTGAAGCGGGCAGGGCTCGGCATGGCCGCTGCCGTGACATGTGCAGGGCTGTTGGCGGGGCTGGCCGGGTGCACCGGTGACGGCGGTCTGGACCTCGGCATGGGCGGCAAGGGGCGGTCGCCCGAGGACACCATCCGGGTGATGCCGGAGGACCGGGCCAGGGGTGTGGCCCCGGACGGCCGGGTGGAGGTGCGCGTGCCCAGCGGGCGGCTGGAGCGGGTCAGGGTCGTGAAGGTCGAGGACGCGCAGCCGGAGGAGGTGGCGGGCGCGATCTCGGAGGACGGGCTGCGCTGGCGCCCCGCGCCCGGTACGCGCCTCTCGCTGGCCGCCAAGTACAGCGTGGACGCGGTCGCGCTGGACGCGCACGGGCGGCGCTCGGCCCGCCACACCACGTTCACCACCGCGGTCCCCGAGCACCGGTTCATCGGCTACTTCAAGCCGGAGAACCGCTCGACGGTGGGCACCGGCATGATCGTCTCCTTCTCCTTCAACCGGCCCATCGAGAACCGCGCGGCCGTCGAGCGCGCCATCCGCGTCACCTCCCGGCCGCCGGTGGAGGTGGTGGGGCACTGGTTCGGCAAGGAGCGCCTGGACTTCCGTCCGCGCGCGTACTGGAAGCCCGGCACCGGGGTCACCGTCGATCTGCGGCTGAGGGACGTGGAGGGGGCGCCGGGGGTGTACGGGATCCAGCACAAGAGGGTCGGCTTCACGGTGGGCCGCTCCCAGGTCTCCCTGGTGGACGCCGAGAAGCACACCATGGAGGTACGGCGTGACGGCCGGCTCGTCACGACGCTGCCGATCACGGCCGGGGCGCCCAAGACCACCACGTACAACGGGAAGATGGTGGTGACGGAGCTGTTCGACGTGACGCGGATGAACGGCGCCACGGTGGGCTTCAAGGACAAGAACGGCAAGGGCGAGTACGACATCAAGGACGTGCCGCACGCGATGCGGCTGACCGACTCGGGGACGTTCCTGCACGGCAACTACTGGGCGCCGGCCTCCACGTTCGGCGAGGCCAACGTCAGTCACGGGTGCGTGGGGCTGCGCGATGTGAAGGGCGGCAGCGCGGACTCCCCGGCGGGCTGGTTCTTCGACCGGACGCTGATCGGGGACGTCGTGGAGGTGGTCAACTCGACCGACCGGAAGGTCTCTCCCGACAATGGCCTGGGTGGCTGGAACATGGACTGGAAGCGGTGGAAGGCCGGTTCCGCCCTGCACTGACCCTGTCCGGCCGCCCCGGCTGACCCTGTCCGGCCGCCCCGGCTGGCCGTGTCCGGCGGCCCCGTCTGACCCCGGCCGGCGGCCTGGTTGCCCCCGGCCGGCCGCCCCGGCCGACCCCATCGGCCCTGGCCGACCCTCGCCGTTCCGGCACGTTCCGGCATGGCCCGCCCCGGTCCTGGACAAGTTGGGACTGAACGGTGACATTCGCGGGCGCTCGGGCGCGCCCGCGGTGTGATTATCTATCGCGGTGCACGCGCGAGTGGGCGTGCGGGGGTGCGGGCCGTGGCGGGGCCAGGCCGTGCGAGGGGAGAACAGCGAAGTGAACGTGCAGCCGATATCGGGTGCATCGGCCGGGGTGGGTGCCGGGCGTGGACGTGGAACCGGGGCGGGCAAGGGTCTGCTGGCCCTGGTGCTGGGGGCGTTGCTGCTGCTGGTGACGGCGTGCGGTGGATCGGGGGCCGCCGACAGCGGCAAGGGCGGGGAAAAGAGCGGCAAGGACGGCGGGAAGGTGGAGAACGCGGCCTCGCAGGCCGTGGTGACCATCACGCCCAAGGACGGTGCCGCGTCGGTCGCCACGAGCGGCGCCCTGAAGGTAACCGCCGAGAAGGGCAAGCTGACCACGGTCACCGTGGCCGACTCCAAGGGCAACCAGGTCGAGGGCAAGCTGGCCGCGGACGGCACCAGCTGGGAGCCGGTGCGGCACCTGGCCGCGGCCACCAAGTACAAGGTCCACGCGGTCGCCAAGGACGCCGAGGGGCGCGAGTCGGCGAAGGACACCACCTTCACCACGCTCGTACCGAAGAACACCTTCATCGGCCACTACACGCCGGAGGACGGCTCGACCGTCGGCGTCGGCATGCCGGTCTCCATCAACTTCACCCGGGGCATCACCAACCCGGAGGCCGTGGAGAAGGCCATCAAGGTGACCGCCGAGCCGTCCGTGCCGATCGAGGGCCACTGGTTCGGCAACGACCGTCTCGACTTCCGCCCCGAGAAGTACTGGGCGGCGGGCACCAAGGTGACCGTGCAGCTGAACCTGGACGGCGTCGAGGGCCGCCCGGGCGTCTACGGCAAGCAGGCCAAGACGGTGAAGTTCACCATCGGCCGCAGCCAGGTCTCCACGGTCGACGCGAGCGCGAAGACCATGAAGGTCGTCCGTGACGGGAAGCTGATCAAGACGATCCCGATCACCGCGGGCGCGCCGTCCACGACGACGTACAACGGCCAGATGGTCATCAGCGAGAAGTACAAGGTGACCCGGATGAACGGCGCCACCGTGGGCTTCGGCGGCGAGTACGACATCAAGGACGTGCCGCACGCGATGCGCCTGTCCACCTCGGGCACCTTCGTCCACGGCAACTACTGGGCGTCGGCGGGCACCTTCGGCTCGGCCAACGTCAGCCACGGCTGCGTGGGCCTGCGGGACGTGCGGGGCGCCTACGACGGATCGACCCCGGCGGCCTGGTTCTACAACAACTCGATCATCGGTGACGTGGTGGTCGTGAAGAACTCCAAGGACAAGCAGATCCAGCCCGAGAACGGCCTCAACGGCTGGAACATGCCCTGGTCGGAGTGGATCGCGTAACGCCTGGTACGTACGGGCCCGGGCTTTCGGATGTGACCGACAGCACCGGGCCCGTTGTCGTTAACGGCGGCTAACCTGCCCCGTATGACAGTCACTCTCGAAGTCTCCGAAGGCGTCGGCACCATCCGCCTGGACCGCCCGCCGATGAACGCGCTGGACATCGCCACCCAGGACCGGCTGCGCGAGCTCGCCGAGGAGGCGGCCCGTCGCGACGACGTCCGTGCCGTGGTGCTGTACGGCGGCGAGAAGGTGTTCGCGGCCGGCGCGGACATCAAGGAGATGCAGGCGATGGACCACGCGGCCATGGTGCTGCGCTCCAAGGCCCTGCAGGACTCGTTCACCGCCGTCGCCCGCATCCCCAAGCCCGTCGTCGCCGCCGTGACCGGATACGCCCTGGGCGGCGGCTGCGAGCTGGCGCTGTGCGCCGACTTCCGCATCGCGGGGGAGAACGCCCGGCTGGGCCAGCCCGAGATCCTGCTGGGCCTCATCCCCGGCGCGGGCGGTACGCAACGCCTGGCCCGCCTCGTCGGCCCGTCCAAGGCCAAGGACCTGATCTTCACGGGCCGCCATGTGAAGGCCGACGAGGCCCTCGCGATCGGGCTCGTCGACCGGGTCGTACCGGCGGCCAAGGTGTACGAGCAGGCGCACGCGTGGGCCGCGAAGCTGGCCCAGGGGCCCGCGCTGGCGCTGCGGGCGGCCAAGGAGTCCATCGACGCGGGCCTGGAGACGGACATCGACACGGGCCTGACCGTGGAACGCAACTGGTTCGCCGGGCTGTTCGCCACCGAGGACCGGGAGCGCGGGATGCGCAGCTTCGTGGAGGAGGGACCGGGCAAGGCCAAGTTCCTCTAGAGGGGAGCGAGTTGTCAGCCGTGTGGGTGGTTTAGGGAGGCCTGGAGGGGGTGTAAGGGCTTCGGGTTGCATGGGCGCGCCACTCTTTCGGGTCGGCCGCTTCACCGCAGCTCAGGGCCGCTTTTCCGGGCCTTCCGTGCCACTGTCATATGCCGGGAGGTGCTCCGGGAACCGTTCGTTCCGGGGCACCGAATCCGCGGGAACGGCCACGCGGAGGCCGCCGGGCGGCCATGATGGTGGGCATGGCGGGGCTGGAAGGTATGGAGCAACCGGGGCAGCGCGGCAGCGCTACCGCCGCGCGGTGGGTACCCGCCGCGGATGACGAACAGGCGCTCAAGGCGATCGAACTGTTCGGCAACCCGACGGAGGACGAGGTGCGGCTGCCCTCCCGCCCCGAATCGGCCGCGACCGCCCGCCGACTCACCCAGTGCGTGGTGCTCCGCCAGTGGGGGCTGACCCCGCAGATCGCCGAGCACGCGATCCTGCTCGTCTCCGAGCTCGTCGGCAACGCCGTCCGGCACACCGGGGCACGGGTCTTCGGCCTGCGGATGCTGCGCCGCCGCGGCTGGATCCGGATCGAGGTGCGCGACCCCTCGCGCGGGCTTCCCTGTCTGATGCCGGTGCAGGAGATGGACACCAGTGGACGGGGGCTCTTCCTCGTCGACAAGCTCTCCGACCGGTGGGGGGTGGACCTGCTGCCGCGCGGCAAGACCACCTGGTTCGAGATGCGCGTCTCCGACCGCTGACGCCGTTGCGCGCCCCGGGGGCGCCCGGAGACGCACGGAAGCCCCCTGGCGGCTGTGGTGAGGCGCCGCGGGGGCTTCCGTGGGGGGCGCCGTGGACTTGGGGGGTGTATCCACGGACGCTGGGACGACCTGGCCCGGGTCAATGGGGGTCGTGTTCTGACGACTATGGCAGATGGGCGGCCTTGCCACCAAAAGAGCAAACCGGGATGAAATCAGCAAATCGGGTCAGCGGGTAAATGAATCGCAGGTGAGGTGGGCCACGGGCCTCATAAAGCATGAATAAATATGGGGTACGTTGGGTGATTCATCGGCCCGGTTCGATTGGAGTCAGGGCCGGCGGACTCGGCAGGGGAGCGCGCCGAGGGCCCCGCCGCCCTTAATGGGGCGCGTGACCATGCCCCACCTGACGAAGCGATCGAAGAGCCTCCTGGCGGCCACCGCGCTGCTCGCCGCGGCGGCCGTGCTCCCGGGCTGCGGCGGCGGCGGTGACCGGCCCGAGGCGCGCGGCAGCCAGGCCGCCGTCCCCGTCTCCGTACCGAAGAAGGCCGCCCCGGCGGGGCTGCCGGGCATGCCACCGGTCCTCGACCCCAAGGACATCTACGCGGCCGACCGGCCCGGCCGGCTTTCCCCGGTGGTCAAGGGCTTCCCGTCCCGCGTGTACGTCCCCAACACGCTCTCCAACACCGTCTCGGTCATCGACCCCAAGACGTACAAGGTCATCGAGACCATCCCGGTCGGCGTCCAGCCGCAGCACGTCGTGCCCTCCTGGGACCTCAAGACGCTCTGGGTCAACAACAACCGGGGCCACACGCTCACCCCCATCGACCCGGCCACCGGCACCCGGGGCAAGGACGTCGACGTCCACGACCCGTACAACCTGTACTTCACGCCCAACGGCACGTACGCCGTCGTCATGGCCTCCCTCGACCGCGAACTGGTCTTCCGCGACCCGCACACCATGGAACGGCGCCACACCGAGCCGGTCACCTGCTACGGCGTCAACCACGCCGACTTCTCCGCCGACGGCCGGTACTTCATCGTCAGCTGCGAGTTCTCCGGCGAACTGCTGAAGGTCGACACCGAGCGGATGAAGGTCGTCGCCCAGCAGAAGCTGCCCTTCCAGGGCGCCATGCCACAGGACGTGAAGGTCTCGCCCGACGGGAAGACCTTCTACGTCGCCGACATGATGGCGCACGGCGTGTGGGTCCTGGACGGCGACTCCTTCGCCACCCCCAGGCTCCTGCCCACCGGCAAGGGCGCCCACGGCCTGTACGTCTCGCGCGACTCCAGGGAGATGTACATCCCCAACCGAGGCGAGGGCTCCATCTCCGTCTTCGACTTCGGTTCACCCGACATGGGCGGGGTGTCGGCCGACGGCAAGGTGTTGTGGCTGTCCGGGCGGTACGACTCCGAGGTGTACGCGATCGACACCACGACCGGCAGGCAGCTGGCCCGCATCCCGGTCGGCGGCGGCCCGCACGGCCTGGCCGTCTACCCGCAGCCCGGCCGGTACTCGCTCGGCCACACCGGCGTCTTCCGCTGACCCGCGCACCGGAGCCGCCCGACACGCCGCCCGACACGCCGCCCGACGCGCCGCCCGACGCGCCGCCGATCGGGTGAAGATCCACGGCGTGGCAGGGTGCGGCGGCCATTCTGCTCGCCATGATCACTTCTCGCCTGCGGCGCCGCGCCGCCGCGCTCGCCGTGTCCGTCGCCGCCCTCCTCGTACCCGCCGCGTCCACCGAGGCCGCCCCTGCCGCCGGGGCCGCCGGGGCCCGTGCCGCCGCTCCCGCCGCCGCCCCGGCCTTCGCCCCCAAGGCGGCGGCGAGCTGCCCGGTCGTCGAGGACCGCCTGTACCCGGCGGCGGACCGCCGGGTCGACCCGGACCGCATCACCCCGGCCCCCGCCTGGCGCAAGGACTGCAAGCAGCTCTACCGCGCGGACAACCGCCCGCCGGCCGTGATCTTCGAGCAGGGCTTCCACCCGAAGGCGCCGGTGGACGGCCAGTACGACATCGAGAAGTACGTCCTGGTCAACCAGCCCTCGCCGTACGTCTCGACGACGTACGACCACGACCTCTACAAGAAGTGGAAGAGCGGCTTCAACTACTACGTGGACGCCCCGAAGGGCGTGGACGTCAACAAGACCATCGGGGACACGCACAAGTACGCCGACCAGGAGGAGGTCGCCTTCCCCGGCGGGATCGCCCGCAAGCACATCGTCGGCGTCTGCCCGGTCGACCTGGTGAAGAAGATCGAGATCATGACGGAGTGCGAGGACAACCCGCACTACGAGCCCTGGCGCCGCTGACCGTCCGGCCCGGCCCCCCAACTCGGCCCGCCGCCCCGGCCGATAATCTGACCGGCGTCAGTTATGCACCAAGAAGGGGTGGACCAGTGGCGGACATCGAGGCGGCGCGCAAGGCGTTCGAGCGGTACGACGTGAACGGGGACGGGCTCATCTCGGCCGCCGAGTACAAGAGCGTCATGGCGCAGCTGGGCGACTTCAACGTCACCGAGACCGTGGCCCAGGCCGTGATCAACGCGCAGGACGGCAACGGCGACGGGCAGCTCACCTTCGACGAGTTCTGGGCGCACCTCAACAAGGCGTGACCACACCGACCAACGGCGCCGTCCGGACCACCGGGCGGCGCCGTACGCGTGCCGCGCTGGTGATCGGCGCGCCCTTGGTGATGACCGTGGCGCTGTTCGGCGCCGGGATCGCCGCGCGCGGCACCGGCGAGCTGCACGTCCCCGCGCCCGGCACCACCACCGTGCTGCGTGCCGCCGTCTTCGCCGCCCTCGCCCTGCACCTCGGCGAACTGGCTGGTGCCCGGCTCGCCGGAGCCGGCCGCGCGCCCCGCTCCTGGGCCCTGTGGGCCGCGCTCGGCGGGGCGGCCGCGTCGGCCGGGCAGATCGTGCTGCTGGCCGAGGTCAGCGACCTGGACCTCACCGCCACGTACGGCACGCGGGACGGCGGGCTGCTGCTGGCCATGGCCAACGGCTTCGCCCTGGCGGCCGGTTGTGTCGTGCTGGGGCGCCCCGGCTGGGCGGCAGGCCCGCTGGCCCTGGTGATCGGCGCGGAGGCGATGCGCGCGCACCCCGAGCCGTACACCCCGGAGTGGGGCACCGCACTCACGGTCGTCCACCTGACGGCCGCCTCCCTGTGGGTGGGCGGGCTGTGGTACGTACTGCGGACGATGTGGCTGCGCGGCGGCGGTCGGGACGTGCTGGCCCGGTACGCGCGCCTCGCCGGATGGCTGTACGCCGCGCTCGCCGTCACCGGCACCTGCTCGACGCTGCGCCGCCTCCCGGCCGAGGTGGTGTTCACCACGGCGTACGGCAGGGTCCTGATCGTCAAGCTCGTGCTGGTGGCCGTGGCCAGCGCGCTGGCCGTGAGCGCGCGCCGCCGCCTGCGCCGGGGCGGGGACGCGACGGCCCCCGCCCGCACCGAGCTGGCGGTGCTGGCAGGGGTCGTGCTGGTCTCGGCGGTCCTGACCGTGGTGCCCGACCCCCACTGGCTCAGCGTGCACTCGGCGTTGCTCAGGTGACGGCCGCGGCCAGCACCGAGGCCGCGTCGCGGACGAGCGGGTTGTCCGCCGGGGCGTCCTGCGCCGGCTTGGTCGTCAGGACGGCGAGGACGACCGGGGTGCCGTCGGGCGTCCAGGCGACACCGACGTCGTTGTTGGTGCCGTACGCGCCGCCGCCCGTCTTGTCGGCCAGGCGCCAGTCCGCCGGCAGCCCGGCGCGGAACCGGTACGTGCTGGTGGTGTTGGCCAGCAGCCAGCCGGTCAGCCGCTCGCGGTCGGGCCGGTTCAGCGCGGTGCCGAGCACCAGCCGCTCGTAGGTCCCGGCGATGGCGGCCGGGGTGGTGGTGTCCTCGACGCGCCACGGCTCGCAGGTGTTCAGCTCGGGTTCCCAGCGGTCGAGCCGGGTGGTGCCGTCCCCGATGGACCGGCAGAAGCGGGTGACGGCGGCGGGCCCGCCGAGTTCGCGCAGGAGCAGGTTGGCCGCCGTGTTGTCGCTGTGACAGATGGCGGCCCAGCACAGCTCCGCGACGGTCATGCCGGTGGCCAGGTACTCCTCCGACGTGTCGGAGTTCTCCACGAGGTCGTCCCTGGTGTACCGGATGCGCTTGGCGAGCACCTCGCCGTGCCGGTCGAGGTCCCGCAGCACGGCCGCCGCCGCCAGGGTCTTGAACGTGGAGCACATGGGGAAGCGCTCGTCCGCCCGGTACAGCACCGTCGCGCCGGTGACCGTGTTGCGGGCCACCGCGCCCAGCCGGGCCCCGTGCCGCCGCTCCAGCGCCCGCAACCGCCCGATGGCGGACGCGCGGCCGGCGGCGTCATGTGCACGAGGGGAAGCGGCGGCAGGGCCGGCCGCGCCGGTCGCCAGCAGCGCGGCCGCCCCCGCGGCGGCCGTGAGCAGGGTGCGGCGGGCCGCTCGGCCCCGTAACGTCGAGATGTTCTCGTTCTCCGTCATGGGCCGAGCCCATCACGGGTGAACCACCGGAAGGAAACGTTCCGGCGGCGTGTCAGCACCCGCGTGTCAGCATCCCGTGTCAGCACTCGATGATGTTGACCGCCAGCCCGCCGCGCGCCGTCTCCTTGTACTTGACGCTCATGTCGGCGCCCGTCTCCTTCATGGTCTTGATGACCTTGTCCAGGGAGACCTTGTGGCTGCCGTCGCCGCGCATCGCCATCCGCGCCGCCGTGACCGCCTTGACCGCCGCCATGCCGTTGCGCTCGATGCACGGGATCTGGACCAGGCCGCCGACCGGGTCGCAGGTCAGGCCCAGGTTGTGCTCCATACCGATCTCGGCGGCGTTCTCCACCTGCTCCGGGCTGCCGCCCAGCACCTCGGCGAGCGCGCCCGCCGCCATCGAACAGGCCGAGCCGACCTCGCCCTGGCAGCCGACCTCGGCGCCGGAGATGGAGGCGTTCTCCTTGAAGAGCATGCCGATCGCGCCGGCGGCCAGCAGGAAGCGGACCACGCCCTCCTCGTCGGCGCCGGGGACGAAGTTCATGTAGTAGTGCAGGACCGCCGGGATGATGCCGGCGGCGCCGTTCGTGGGGGCGGTGACGACGCGGCCACCCGCGGCGTTCTCCTCGTTCACGGCCATCGCGTACAGCGTGATCCACTCCATGGAGAGGGCCAGCGGGTCGCCCTCGGAGCGCAGCTTGCGCGCGGTGTTCGCGGCGCGGCGGCGGACCTTCAGGCCGCCCGGCAGGATGCCCTCGCGGGACATGCCGCGGTCCACGCACGCCTGCATGACCCGCCAGATCTCCAGCAGACCCTCGCGGATCTCCTTCTCGGTGCGCCAGGCCTTCTCGTTCTCCAGCATCAGCGCGGAGATCGACAGGCCGGTCTCCTTGGTCAGGCGCAGCAGCTCGTCACCGGTGCGGAAGGGGTACTTCAGCACGGTGTCGTCGGGGACGATCGGGTTCTCGCCCTGGACCGCGGCCTCGTCGACCACGAACCCGCCGCCGACCGAGTAGTACGTCTTCTCCAGCAGGGTGGCGCCCTCGGCGTCGTACGCCCACAGGGTCATGCCGTTGGCGTGGTACGGCAGCGCCTTGCGGCGGTGCAGGACCAGGTCCTCGTCGAAGTCGAAGCCGATCTCGTGCGCGCCCAGCAGGTTGATGCGCCCCGTGCTCCTGATCCGCTCGACCTGCTCGTCGGCGGTCTCGACGTCGACCGTGCGGGGGGAGTTGCCCTCCAGGCCGAGGAGGACGGCCTTGGGGGTGCCGTGGCCGTGGCCGGTCGCGCCCAGGGAGCCGTACAGCTCGGCCCGTATGGAGGCGGTCGGGGCCAGCAGGCCCTCGTTCTTCAGGCGGCGGGCGAACATCCGGGCGGCGCGCATGGGGCCGACCGTGTGGGAGCTGGACGGGCCGATGCCGATCGAGAACAGGTCGAAGACCGAGATGGCCACGGGGAGACTCCTTGGGTGGAAGACGTCGCTGTCTGCCGGGGTGGTGCAGGGACAACGCGGGGTGGGGCATGAAGTGGGGCACCGCACTCACTGGTCAGTGTGCGCGGTGCCCCGCATGTCGGTCTGTTACGTACGTAACCCTTGAAGAGTTTACAGACCGGGGTAAAGCGGGTGCTTCGCGGCGAGAGCGGAGACTCGGGCCTTGAGCGCGTCCGCGTCGTACGACGGCTTCAGCGCCTCGGCGATGATGTCGGCGACCTCGGTGAAGTCCTCCGCCTGGAAGCCACGGGTGGCCAGGGCCGGAGTGCCGATCCGCAGGCCCGAGGTGACCATCGGGGGCCGCGGGTCGTTCGGGATCGCGTTGCGGTTGACGGTGATGCCGACCTCGTGGAGCCGGTCCTCGGCCTGCTGGCCGTCCAGCTCGCTGTTGCGCAGGTCGACCAGGACCAGGTGCACGTCGGTGCCGCCGGTCAGGACCGACACACCGTGCTCGGTGACGTCCGGCTGGACCAGGCGCTCGGCCAGGAGGCGGGCGCCGTCCAGGGTGCGCTGCTGGCGCTCCTTGAACTCCTCGCTCGCCGCGACCTTGAAGGAGACCGCCTTGGCGGCGATCACGTGCTCCAGCGGACCGCCCTGCTGACCAGGGAAGACCGCAGAGTTGATCTTCTTGGCGAGCTCGGCCGTCGACAGGATCACGCCACCGCGCGGGCCGCCCAGCGTCTTGTGGGTCGTGGTGGTGACCACGTGGGCGTGCGGCACCGGGTTGGGGTGCAGACCCGCGGCGACCAGGCCCGCGAAGTGGGCCATGTCGACCATCAGGTACGCGCCGACCTCGTCCGCGACACGGCGGAAGGCGGCGAAGTCCAGCTGGCGGGGGTAGGCGGACCAGCCGGCGACGATCAGCTTCGGCCTGTGCTCCTTGGCCAGCTTCTCGACCTCGGCCATGTCGACCTGACCGGTCGCGTCGTCGACGTGGTAGGCGACGACGTTGTAGAGCTTGCCCGAGAAGTTGATCTTCATGCCGTGGGTCAGGTGCCCGCCGTGGGCGAGGTTCAGACCCATGATCGTGTCGCCCGGCTTCAGCAGCGCGAACATCGCGGCGGCGTTGGCCTGGGCACCCGAGTGCGGCTGGACGTTGGCGTGCTCGGCGCCGAAGAGCGCCTTGATGCGGTCGATGGCGATCTGCTCGACCACATCGACGTGCTCACAGCCGCCGTAGTAGCGGCGGCCGGGGTAGCCCTCGGCGTACTTGTTGGTCAGGACGGAGCCCTGGGCCTCCATGACCGCGACCGGAGCGAAGTTCTCCGAGGCGATCATTTCGAGGGTGGACTGCTGACGGTGGAGCTCGGCGTCGACGGCGGCGGCGACGTCCGGGTCCAGCTCGTGGAGAGGGGTGTTCAGAAGCGACATCGGGGAGGGTCCTTAGCTGCCGGAGAACTCGGTGTACTCGTCGGCGGAGAGCAGGTCCTTCGGCTCCTCCGCGACGCGTACCTTGAACAGCCAGCCGCCCTCGAACGGGGCGGTGTTCACCAGCGACGGGTCGGCCACGACGTCCTCGTTGGCCTCGACGACCTCACCGGTCACCGGGGAGTACAGGTCGCTGACGGACTTGGTCGACTCCAGCTCACCGCAGGTCTCGCCCGCGGTCACCGTGTCACCGACCGCCGGGAGCTGGACGTACACGACGTCGCCGAGGGCGTTCGCCGCGTGCTCCGTGATGCCGACCGTCGACACGCCGTCCTCGGCGGTCGACAGCCACTCGTGCTCCTTGCTGTAGCGCAGCTGCTGGGGGTTGCTCATGACGGGAATTCTCCTGTACGCGGGGGAGTGCTGGTGAACGGGGTGGTGAACGGGGGAGTGGTGCGGGTGGTCACTTCTGGCGCTTGTAGAAGGGCAGCGCCACGACCTCGTACGGCTCATGGGTACCGCGGATGTCGACCCCGACCCCCTCGGTGCCCGGCGCGGCGTGCGCCGCGTCCACGTACGCCATGGCGATCGGCTTGCCCAGCGTCGGCGACGGGGCGCCAGAGGTGACCTCGCCGATGACCTCGCCCCCGGCGACCACGGCCATCCCGGCGCGCGGGACCCGGCGGCCCTGGGCGATCAGGCCGACGAGCTTGCGCGGCGGCGCGATCTGGGCGCGCTCGGCGGCGGCCGTGAGGGCCTCGCGTCCCACGAAGTCGCCCTCCTTGTCGAACTTGACCACCCGGCCGAGCCCCGCGTCGAACGGGGTCAGGGACGTCGTCAGCTCGTGCCCGTACAGCGGCATGCCCGCCTCCAGGCGCAGCGTGTCGCGGCAGGACAGCCCGCACGGGATCAGGCCGACCGGGGCGCCCGCCTCGGTCAGCGCCTGCCACAGCTTCTCGGCGTGCTGCGGCTCGACGAACAGCTCGAAGCCGTCCTCGCCGGTGTAGCCGGTGCGGGCGATCAGCGCGGGGACGCCCGCGACGGTGCCGGGCAGGCCCGCGTAGTACTTCAGGCCGTCCAGGTCGGCGTCGGTGAGGGACGCCAGGATGCCGGGGGACTCGGGGCCCTGGACGGCGAGCAGCGCGTACGCGTCACGGTCGTCGCGTACGGCGGCGTCGAAGCCGGCGGCCCGCTCGGTGAGGGCGTCCAGGACGATCCGGGCGTTGGAGGCGTTGGCGACGACCATGTACTGCGTCTCGCCGAGCCGGTACACGATCAGGTCGTCGAGGATGCCGCCGTCCTCCTGGCAGATCATCGTGTAGCGGGCGCGGCCGACACCGACGCTGCCGATGTTGCCGACGAGCGCGTAATTCAGGAGGTCCGCGGCCTGCGGTCCGGTGACGGTGATCTCACCCATGTGGGACAGGTCGAAGAGTCCGGCCTTGGTGCGGACGGCGTTGTGCTCGTCGCGCTCGCTCCCGTACCGCAGCGGCATGTCCCAGCCGGCGAAGTCGGTCATGGTCGCGCCGAGCGCCCGATGCACGGCATCGAGGGCGGTCAGGCGGGGGGCAGTGCTCATTGGATGTGGCTCCCAGGTCCCAGGACGGGCATGGCTCGAAGACGATCCTCCCCATCTGTCATCGGAACCTGAGAGGTTCACCGTGACCGTACGGGGACGGTCCTCGGCTTGCACCTTGGGTGGAGCCGCCGGGGCGGCCCGCTTTTCAGATCTGCCTCATCCACGCGGTACGGGGCCTGAGAGATTCAAGGGAGGAACTTGCTCCTTCGGCGCCCGGGTGTGGACCCGGAACTCTCCCGCGCGGATTCAAGCGGCCGGTATGCGGTTGTGACGCACGTGTGTGCGTCGGCGCGCACATCATTGCACGCGGGGTCTCGTCGGCAAATCGCTTGTGCCTTATTACCCTTTCTTTACACTTCTTGGGCAAGGGTCGGAGGATGCCGACCCAGCTGGGGGAGTAGCGATGACGTTGCAGCGGACCGGGGCGTACGCGACGACCGCGGGAGTGCCCGCGCAGCCTGGCCTGCCCGCGCGCGGCCGGGCGGCGGCCGGGGTGGCCGCCCTGCCGGTCGTGCGCGACCTCCGCGACCGCGGCGGGCGCGGCCCCCGGGCGCTGACCTTCGCGGCCGGTGACCTGGTGGTCGTCTCGGGCCTGCCGGGCAGCGGCAAGTCCACGCTGATCGCCCGGGCGGCCCAGGGGCGCGGCATCGACTCGCAGGACGCCCGGGAGCGGTGGGAGCGCCGGGTGCCCGGCTTCCTGCCGTACGCGGTCTACCGCCCCCTCGTCCGGCTCGCGCACTACGCGGGGCTGCGGCGGGCGCTGCGCTCCGGCGAGAGCGTCGTCGTCCACGACTGCGGCACGCAGGCCTGGGTGCGGCGCTGGCTGGCCCGGGAGGCCGGGCGGCGGGGCACGGCCCTGCACCTGCTCCTGCTGGACGTCACGCCCGGCACGGCCCGCGAGGGGCAGCGCGAGCGGGGCCGGGGCGTGTCCGGGTACGCCTTCGGGCGGCACCGCCGGGCGGTGGGCCGGCTGGTGCGGGACGCGGAGCGGGGCGTGGTGCCGCGCGGGTGCGCGTCCGCCGTCCTGCTGGACCGGCCGGCGGCGTCCGCGCTGACCCGGATCGCGTTCGGCTGATCCGCCGTACGGCGGACCGCGTTAGGGTGCTGGCGGGCAGCGACAGGCACGCGCGGGAAGGACCAGAAGCACCAGTGGACACTGCATGGCCGGGCAACGAGCTCGAAGAGGTGCTCGCCGCCTCCCTCGGCAACCCCGCGGCCGGAGGCCGCCTCGTCGAGGTCCTGGGCCGTAGCCACATATGGGTGCCCCTCCCCAACGGCGGCGGCCCCGACAGCCCGGACCTGGACCTGCCCACCCTGGAGATCGACGGGCAGGGTTACGTGCCGGTCTTCAGCTCCGAGCAGCAGTTCACCCAGTGCGTCGGCGCCCACATGGCGTACACCGTCGCCCCGGCCGTCGAGTTCGCCCGCGGCCTGCCGCCGCAGCTCGGCATCGCCGTGAACCCCGGCGGGGCCGTGGGCGCCCCCCTGCCGCCGCCCGCCGTCGCCGAGCTGTGCCGGACCGGCCGCACCCCGCTTGGGGGTACCTCCCATGCCGGAGGCTATGGGGGAGGGCCCGCGCGCGGTGCCCGGGTGCGGCTGTTCGAGCCGGACTGGCAGGAGGACCCGGTCGACTTCCTGTCCGCCGCGGCCGCCGAGTTCGACGCCACCAGCACCGTCCTGACCGCCCGCCGCTGCCTGGCGAGCATCGAGGGCGACAGCCCCGTCCTTTTCGTCGGCGTCCAGCTCTCCTCCTGGGAGGGCGCCGACCGTAACGTACCGATGGACGCCCTCGGCCGGGCGCTGGGCCGGGTCCAGGTCGCGTGGCCGGTCAACCTGGTCCTGCTCGACGTCGCGCAGGACCCGGTGGGCGACTGGATGCTGGAGAAGGTACGGCCCTTCTACCAGCGCGGGCACGCATAAGCTGGTCCGGTGGACGGAAGAGGGGCGGGACCCAGGGTGAGCGCGTCAGGCACCGCGGCGGCCGGAGCGTCGGCCGGGCACGCGGCCCAAGCGGCGGCCGGACAGGTCGAGCACCTGCTGAGCCAGGTCACGCCCGGACGCTACGACACCTACGAGGCGCTCCTGCACGCCCTCGCCGACGGCCGGCTGTGGATGCTGCTGTGGCACGGCCAGGCCGGCTCCCCCGACGCCCAGTACGGGAACATGGAGGTCGACGGCCTCGGGTACGCCCCGTGCGTCACCTCCGCCCAGGAGCTCGCCGCCTCCGGCTGGAACCGCGCCCACGAGATCATCGGCGGCCGCGACATCGCCCGCGCCCTCTACCCCGACCGCTGGGGCATCTGGCTCAACCCGCACGCCCCGGGCGGCGGCGTCGGCATCCCGTGGCCCGACCTGCGACGGATCGCCACCGGCCTCGACCGGATGCCCGCCGGTCCGCTGAAGCTGTCCGAACCGGGCATCCAGATCCCCCAGTTCTACGCCCTGTTCACACAGAACGCCCACCGCACCCCCGCCGTCCGCTCGCTGCGCCGCGCCTGGGTCCAGCCGGCCCTCGGCACCCCGTACCTGGCGATCGGCCTGGACCTGTACGACACCGGCCAGGCGTCCGTCGACGCGGTGCGCGCCATGATGCAGCAGTCCATCGCCGCCGTCCCCGACGGCCTGCCCGTCTCCACGGTGGCGATGTCGGACGAGTACGACCCGGTGACGATGTGGCTGCGCGCCAACGCGCGCCCCTTCTACGACCGCGAGGCCCACGCCACCGCGCCCGTCGTGCCCGGTACGGGGTACGGCTACCCGCCCCGCGGCTGACGCGTCCGCCCGCGTCCCGAGCGGCGCGCCCGCCCGCGTACCGAGCCGCGCGTCCGGTGTCCGTTTCGGTGGAATAGCGGCCGAGTTGGTCCGCTGAGACGATCACCTCGTCCGGATAACGGAAGCCCACGACCCGCATCACGGTTGCGCAAACATTCCCCGTGAGGTCTGGCGGGTGATCGTGAACCCATTGAAGACTCCCCCCAACCAGGGGGCGTCGTACATGCGTGCAGCGCACTCGCGCACTCCCTGAACGGACCGCACCGCAGACCCGGGCGGTCTGTCGAGCACTGTCGGCGACCGTCGGCACGGCGAGCACGAGGGACGATGACCGCACCCATTGAGACCACCGGATCACAGGCCGAGGCGGCGCCTGAGGCCGTACTTGAAGGCGTCAAGTCCAAGCAGATCGAAGGTCGTTCACTCGGTCAGATCGCCTGGGCCCGCTTCAAGCGGGACAAACTGGCCGTGACCGGCGGCGTGGTCGTCATCCTGCTCATCCTGATCGCCGTGCTCTCCCGGCCGCTGCAGTCGCTACTGGGCCTCGACCCGAACGCCTTCCAGCAGGACCTGGTCGATCCCAACACCTCGCTGCCCAAGGGCGGGTTCGGCGGGATGAGCTGGGACCACCCGCTGGGCGTCGACCCGAAGTTCGGCCGCGACATCCTCGCCCGCATCCTGGAGGGCTCCTGGGTCTCGCTGGTCGTCGCCTTCGGCGCGACGATCCTGTCCAACGTCATCGGCGTGATGCTCGGCCTGATCGCCGGGTACTACGGCGGGCGCGTGGACACCTTCATCAGCCGGCTCATGGACACGTTCCTCGCCTTCCCGCTGCTGCTGTTCGCCATCGCCATCTCGGCGACCCTGCAGGGCGGTGCCTTCGGCCTGGAGGGCCTGCCCCTGCACATCAGCGTGCTCATCTTCGTCATCGGGTTCTTCAACTGGCCCTACATGGCCCGTATCGTGCGCGGCCAGACCCTGGCCCTGCGGGAACGCGAGTTCATCGACGCCTCGCGCGGGATGGGGGCCAAGGGCCCGTACATCCTCTTCCGCGAGCTGCTGCCGAACCTCGTGGGGCCGATCACCGTCTACGCGACACTGCTCATTCCGACCAACATCATCTTCGAGGCATCGCTCAGCTTCCTCGGCGTCGGGATCCAGCCACCGCAGGCCTCATGGGGCGGCATGCTGAGGGAGGCGGTCACCTTCTTCGAAGTCGATCCGCAGTTCATGCTCGTCCCCGGCCTCGCGATCTTCATCACCGTACTGGCCTTCAACCTGCTCGGTGATGGCCTTCGGGACGCTCTCGACCCGCGCAGCCGCTGACGTCTGCCACGTCATCCACGGCGGCCGCACCAGCGGGCCGGGACCGTACCGACAATTTCCGAAAACAAAGGGGAGTTCGACGAAAATGCGAAGGTCAGCAGTGGCCGCTCTCGCGGTCGTCAGCAGTGCCAGCCTGCTCCTCGCGGGCTGCAGCAAGGCGGACGACGGCCAGGACGGCGCGAAGGGCAATGCCAAGGCGAACGCGGCGACGACCGGTGTCGTCAACGCCTCGGACGCGAAGGGCGGTACGGTCACCTACGCGATGGCCGACGCCCCCGAGTCGTTCGACCCGGGCGACACGTACTACTCCTTCATCTACAACTTCAGCCGGCTGTACGCGCGCCCGCTGACGACCTTCAAGCCGGGCCCCGGCGAGAAGGGCAACGAGCTGGTCCCCGACCTCGCCGCGGGCCTCGGGGTCCCCAGCGACGGCGGCAAGACCTGGACGTACAAGATCCGTCCGGGCGTCAAGTACAGCGACGGCACGCCGGTCACGGCCAAGGACGTCAAGTACGCCGTCGAGCGCTCGAACTTCGCGCGTGACGTGCTCTCCAACGGTCCCAACTACTTCCAGACGCTGCTGGCCGACGGGGACAAGTACAAGGGCCCCTACAAGGACAAGAGCGACAAGGGCCTGTCGTCCATCCAGACGCCGGACGACCACACGATCGTCTTCAAGCTGAAGGAACCGTTCGCGGACTTCGACTACCTGGTCAGCGCCCCGCAGACCGCCCCGGTGCCGAAGGCCAAGGACAAGGGCGCGGACTACACCAAGTCCATCCTCTCCTCGGGCTCGTACAAGTTCGAGACCTACCAGGACGGCAAGCAGGTCGTCCTCGTCCGCAACGAGCACTGGGACGCCAAGACCGACCCGCTGCGCAAGCAGTACCCGGACAAGATCGTCCTGAACCTGAAGGTCAACCAGTCGACCATCGACAAGGACCTGATGGCCGGCGAGATCATCGCCGACCTCAAGGGCGGTGGCGTCGACGCCCAGACGCAGGCGCAGATCCTCGCCAAGGAGGACCTGAAGGCCAACACCGACAACGCGCTCGGCGGCCGGCTCGCCTACATGGCGATCAACACCAAGGTGAAGCCGTTCGACAACGTCGAGTGCCGCAAGGCCGTGCAGTACGCCATCGACAAGGTCTCCGTGCAGACCTCGATGGGCGGGCCGATCCGCGGTGAGATCGCCACGACGGTGATGCCGAACGACCTCCCCGGCCACCAGAAGTTCGACCTGTACCCCACCGAGGGTCACAAGGGCGACATCGCCAAGGCCAAGCAGCACCTGCAGGCGTGCGGCCAGGAGAAGATCTCCACCTTCATCTCCGCCCGCAGTGAGCGCCAGACCGAGATCGACGCCGCCACCGCCGTCGTCGCGTCGCTGAAGAAGGTCGGCATCGACGCCAAGATCAAGCAGTACCCGGGCAGCAAGTACTTCACCGACTACGCCGGTGTCCCGTCCTTCACCAAGAAGGAGAACATCGGCCTGATCATGATGCAGTGGGGCGCCGACTGGCCGACCGGCTACGGCTACCTGAAGCAGATCGTGCACGGCAAGGCCATCGGCCAGTCCGGCAACACCAACCTCTCCGAGCTGGACGACCCGACGGTCAACAAGCTCCTGGACTCGGCCATCGCCAACACCGACAAGGCGGCGCGTGACGCGGCGTACGTCGAGGTCGACAAGAAGGTCATGGAGCAGGCGGTCATCGTCCCGCTGACCTACTTCAAGGTCCTGAACTACCGCTCGCCGCACGGCACCAACATGGCCGCCTCGGCGGCCTGGAGCGGTCAGTACGACTACCTCAACATCGGCACCACGAAGAAGTAGCCCCGGAAGGCAGGTGAAGGCATTGGTGCCCGCGGGCCCCCGCATCCACGGTGCGGCCCGCGGGCACCGGCGCCGGTCCCCGTGATCTCGTACATCATCCGCCGGCTGATCGCGGCAGTGATCCTGCTGCTGGTCGTCACGGCGGTCACCTTCGGCATCTTCTTCATCCTGCCGAAGCTGGCCGGCCAGACCGCCGATCAACTGGCCCAGCAGTACATCGGCAAGAACCCCACGCCCGAGGACATCGAGGCGGTCAAGCGGAACCTTGGCCTCGACGACCCGGTCTACCTGCAGTACTGGGACTTCATCAAGGGGATCGTCACCGGCGCCACCTATGAGCGGGGCCCCACCACCGTCCAGTGCGACGCGCCCTGCTTCGGCTACTCCTTCAAGAACAACCTGGAGGTCTGGCCGCAGCTCGTCGACCGGCTGCCGATCACCGTCTCGCTCGCCATCGGCGCGGCCGTGCTGTGGCTGGTCTCCGGCATCGTCGTCGGCGTCATCTCCGCCCTCAAGCCCGGCTCGTTCTTCGACCGGGCCGCCATGGGCGGCGCGCTCGCCGGTGTCTCGCTGCCCATCTTCTTCACCGCCCAGCTGTTCCTGCTGCTCTTCAGCTACAAGCTGGAGATCTTCGGCCGGACGTACGTCCCGTTCACCGAGAACCCCTCGCAGTGGGCCAACACCCTGTTCCTGCCGTGGTGCTCGCTCGCCCTGCTGTACGCGGCGATCTACGCCCGCCTCACCCGGTCCGGGATGCTGGAGGCGATGAGCGAGGACTTCATCCGCACCGCCCGCGCCAAGGGCATGCGCGAGCGGCGGGTCGTCGCCAAGCACGGTCTGCGGGCCGCGCTCACCCCGATCGTCACCGTCTTCGGCATGGACATCGGCCTGCTGCTCGGCGGCGCGGTGATCACCGAGTCGGTGTACTCGCTGCACGGCATCGGCGAGTACGCGGTGCAGTCGATCGTCGCCAACGACCTGCCGCCGATCCTCGGCGTCACCCTGCTCGCGGCGTTCTTCGTCGTCTTCCTCAACCTCGTGGTTGACCTTCTGTACGCCGTCGTCGACCCGCGCGTGAGGGTGTCATGACCGAACTGTCCCAGCCCTCAGCACAAGCGCGCGCGTTCCTCGACGTACGCGACCTCAAGGTCCATTTCCCGACCGACGACGGCCTGGTCAAGTCCGTCGACGGGCTCTCCTTCCAGCTGGAGAAGGGCAAGACCCTCGGCGTCGTCGGCGAGTCCGGCTCCGGCAAGTCCGTCACCTCGCTCGCCATCATGGGCCTGCACCGGCTCGGCGCGCGCGGGAAGAACGTACGGATGAGCGGCGAGATCTGGCTCGACGGCAAGGAGCTGGTGAGCGCCGACCCCGACGAGGTGCGGCGGCTGCGGGGCCGCGAGATGGCGATGATCTTCCAGGACCCGCTGTCCGCGATGCACCCGTACTACACGGTCGGCAACCAGATCGTGGAGGCGTACCGCATCCACAACAAGGTGTCCAAGAAGGCCGCCCGCGCCCGTGCCATCGAGCTGCTGGACCGCGTCGGCATCCCCGAGCCCGGCAAGCGCGTCGACTCCTACCCGCACGAGTTCTCCGGCGGTATGCGCCAGCGCGCCATGATCGCCATGGCGCTGGCCAACAACCCCGAGCTGCTGATCGCCGACGAGCCGACGACCGCGCTCGACGTCACCGTCCAGGCGCAGATCCTCGACCTGATCCGGGACCTGCAGAAGGAGTTCGGCTCGGCGGTCGTCATCATCACGCACGACCTGGGCGTGGTGGCCGAGATCGCCGACGACATCCTGGTGATGTACGGCGGGCGGTGCGTGGAGCGCGGCCCCGTCGACAAGATCTTCTACGAGCCGCAGCACCCCTACACCTGGGGCCTGCTCGGGTCGATGCCGCGCATCGACCGGGAGCAGACCGACCGGCTCATCCCGGTCAAGGGGCAGCCGCCGTCCCTCATCAACGTACCGAGCGGCTGCGCCTTCAACCCGCGCTGCCCGTACGCGGATGTGCCCAAGGGCGGGATCACCCGCACCGAGCGCCCGGAACTGCGTGAAGTGGGCTCCGGCCACTTCTCGGCCTGCCACATGGAGCGGGAAGAGCGCACGCGGATCTGGACCGAAGAGATTGCGCCGAAGCTGTGACCAACGAACCGACGCGTACCGATTCCGGCCCCCTGCTCAAGGTCGAGGGCCTGGTCAAACACTTCCCCATCAAGAAGGGCCTGCTCCAGCGGCAGGTCGGCGCCGTGAAGGCGGTCGACGGCATCGACTTCGAGGTGCGCCGGGGTGAGACCCTCGGCGTGGTCGGCGAGTCGGGCTGCGGCAAGTCGACGATGGGCCGGCTGATCACCCGGCTGCTGGAGCCGAGCGGCGGCAAGGTCGAGTTCGACGGCACCGACATCACGCACCTGAGCACGGGCGGGATGCGGCCGCTGCGGCGCGACATCCAGATGATCTTCCAGGACCCGTACGGTTCGCTGAACCCGCGTCACACCATCGGCACGATCGTCTCCGCGCCGTTCCGGCTCCAGGGCGTCGAGCCGGAGGGCGGGGTCAAGAAGGAGGTCCAGGCCCTCCTGGAGCGGGTGGGCCTGAGCCCCGAGCACTACAACCGCTACCCGCACGAGTTCTCCGGCGGCCAGCGCCAGCGCATCGGCATCGCGCGGGCGCTCGCCCTGAAGCCGCGCCTCGTCGTGGCGGACGAGCCGGTCTCCGCGCTGGACGTCTCGATCCAGGCGCAGGTGGTGAACCTGCTGGACGACCTCCAGGACGAGCTGGGCCTGACGTACGTGATCATCGCGCACGACCTGTCGGTCATCCGGCACGTCTCGGACCGGATCGCGGTGATGTACCTCGGCAAGATCGTGGAGCTGGCGGACCGCACCTCGCTGTACGAGGCGCCGATGCACCCGTACACCAAGGCCCTGATGTCGGCGGTCCCGGTACCGGACCCGAGGCGGCGGGGGGCCAAGAGCGAGCGGATCCTGCTGAAGGGCGACGTGCCGTCGCCGATCGCCCCGCCGAGCGGGTGCAGGTTCCACACGCGGTGCTGGAAGGCCACGGAGATCTGCCGCGTTCAGGAGCCGCCCCTGCTGGAGCTGGCCCCGGGCCGCCGCGTCGCCTGCCACCACCCCGAGAACGCCCCGGACCAGGCCCCGGGCGACCCGGCGCTGGCCTCGGCGGGCGAGGCGATCGAGATCGTCCCGGCCACGAAGTCGGCGGAGCCGACCGTGGAGCCGGTGCAGGAGCCGCTCCCGGAGTCGGCTGTCCCCGAGGCCCCGGCCGCCCCCGAGGCCCCGGCCGCCGGGCTGTCCACGGAGGGCGAGGCCCCGAAGAAGCTCTGACGCGGCCGGCCCTCCGGTTCGGTTGCCGTTGGGTCCACTCCGTGGGGCGTGTCCCCCTTCCGGGTCGCCCCCGGCACCACCCGCGCGAGGGGACGGGGGCGGAGGTTGGGGGTGCGCGGACGTAAAACGACCGAGCTTGCGGTGGAGAGTCCGCACACCCTCCACCGCAGCCCTCGGCCCCGTCCTGCCCACCGGGCGGACCCGGTCCGAACCGGTTCACGCCGGGCACCGGCCCGGGGCCCGGACCGCCCCGCCGCCCTGCCCAGCGGCCCGAGGGCACGTCCCGCAGCGCCCCGCCACGCGCCCGCCGGTGCAGGGTCACCCCTGGCAGGCCACCGGCCCGAGCCGAGTCCGCAGCCCTCGGCCCCGCCCTGCAGCGCCCCGCCTCGCGCTCACCGGCGCGGTGCGGGTGCTGTCGTGTGGGGGTAGCCGTCCGGCGGGGGCGGAGCCCCCGGGGGGAACCGCAGCCCTCGGTCCGCCCGCCGGTGCCGGCAGGCCACCGGCCCGAGCCGAGTCCGCAGCGCCCGGCGCCGCCCTGCAGCGCCCCGCCGCGCGCTCACCGGCACGGTGCGGGTGCTGTCGTGTGGGGGTAGCCGTCCGGCGGGGGCGGAGCCCCCGGGGGGAACCGGCACAATTGGGCGGTGCTTCAGGAATTCTTCACCCCCTCCGTGCAACACGCGCTCGACCTCGCCGGCATCTTCGTGTTCGCGATCTCCGGCGCGCTCCTCGCCGTGCGCAAGAACTTCGACGTGTTCGGCATCGCCGTCCTCGCCGAGGTGACCGCCCTGGGCGGGGGGCTGTTCCGGGACCTGGTGATCGGCGCCGTGCCGCCCGCCGCGTTCACCGACCTCGGGTACTTCGTCATGCCCCTGGTCGCCACCGTGCTGGTCTTCTTCCTGCATCCGGTCGTGGAGCGCACCCAGGCGGCCGTGAACGTCTTCGACGCCGCCGGGCTCGGACTCTTCTGCGTCGCCGGTACGACCAAGGCGTACGAGCACGGCCTGGGCCTGACCTTCTCGGCCGTGCTGGGGCTGGCCACCGGCGTGGGCGGCGGCGTTCTGCGTGACGTACTCGCCAATGAGGTGCCGTCCCTGCTCCGCTGGGACCGGGACCTCTACGCGGTGCCCGCCATCGTGGGCGCCACGATGGTCGCGCTGTGCATCCGCTTCGAGATGCTGAACCCGTTCACCAGTGGCCTGGCGGCCCTCACCACGTTCCTGCTCCGCCTCCTCGCGATGCGCTTCCACTGGCGGGCGCCCCGTGCCTGGAACCGCCGTTCCGCCGCCACGGAGGAGCCCGAGAAAGCTACCGCTTAGTAGTTTCCTGTTGTACTGTGCCGGGCATGGACAGCGAGTTCGACCGCGACACCGCGGTGACCCTCCGGGAGCCCGGCGTCTACGACGCGGAGCTCTCCGCCGGCTGGACGATCATCCAGGCCGTCAACGGCGGCTACCTGCTCGCCCTGCTCGGCCGCGCCCTCGGCGACGCCCTGGCGCACCCCGACCCGTTCACGATCTCGGCGCACTACCTGACGCCGTCCGTGCCGGGCCCCGCCGTGATCCGGACCGAGACGGTCCGTACCGGCCGTACGCTCTCCACCGGCCAGGCCTCGCTCTTCCAGTACGCGCAGGACGGCACCGAGGTCGAGCGCATCCGGGTCCTCGCCTCCTACGGCGACCTGGACGCCCTCCCCGACGACGTACGGACGACGGCCAAGCCGCCCGCCATCCCGCCGCGCGAGCACTGCCTCGGCCCGTCCGACGGGCCGGCTCCCATCCCCGGCTCCTCCGCCATCACAGAGCGCCTCGACATCAAGCTCGACCCCACCACCCTGGGCTGGGCCGTCGGCGCCCCCTCCGGCAAGGGCGAGATGCGCGGCTGGTTCGGCCTGGCCGACGGCCGCGAGCCCGACCCGCTGTCGCTGCTGCTCACCGTCGACGCCCTGCCCCCGACCTCCTTCGAGCTCGGCCTCACCGGCTGGACCCCGACCGTCGAGCTCACCACCCACATACGCTGCCGCCCCGCCCCCGGCCCGCTGCGGGTCTCCATCACCACCCGCAACCTGGCCGGCGGTTTCCTGGAGGAGGACGCGGAAGTGTGGGACAGCGCCGACCGGCTGGTCGCCCAGTCCCGTCAACTCGCGCGCGCACCACGGGGTTAATGTCCGGGGGGTGAAGTCCGACCGGCTGCTCTCCATCCTCCTCCTGCTCCAGACGCGGGGCCTGGTCCCCGCCACCGAGCTCGCCGAGCGCCTCGACGTCTCCGTACGCACCATCTACCGGGACGTCGAGGCGCTCTCCGCGTCCGGCGTGCCCGTCTACGCCGAGCGGGGCCGGCACGGTGGCATCGCGCTGCTGGCCGGGTTCCGTACGGACGTCACCGGCCTGACCGCCGACGAGTCACGCGCCCTGTTCGTGCTCGCCGCCGAGGGCGCCCACGCCGCGCTCGGGCTCGACCGGGCCCTCGGCTCCGCGCTGCGCAAAGTCATGGCCGCCCTGCCGGAACCGCACCGCCCGGCGGCCGAGTTGACCAGCCGCCGTATCCTCGTCGACCCGGACCGCTGGCTGCGCGGGCCGAGCCCGGCCGTCGACCTGGACGTCCTGCACGACGCCGTGTTCACGGACCGGCGGCTGCGGCTGCGCTACCGCCACAGCGGTACGGAGGCGGCCAGGACGTACACGGTCGATCCGTACGGGCTCGTGGTCAAGGCGGGCGTCTGGTACCTGGTCGCCGACCACCGCGGCGCGCCCCGCCTCTACCGGGCGGACCGGATCCGGCGGGCGACCGTCACTGAGGATCCTGTGCGGCGGCGCGCCGGGGCGGAACTGGCGGAGGTGTGGGAGGCGCTGCGCAGGCAGGTGGAGGAGCGGCCGGCGGGGCTGCGCGTACGGGCCCGGGTGGAGGCGTCGCGCCTCGACCTGTTCGTACGGATCCATGGCGCCCAACTCGTGCGGGAGCCGGAGCCGGCGGGGGAGTGGGCGCGGGTCGAGCTCGCCTTCCCGGACGTGCCGCACACCCGCGCGCTGCTGGCCTTCGGGCCCAGCCTGGAGGTCCTCGACCCGCCCGAGGTGCGGGCCGAACTGGCGCGGCGGGCGGCGGCGGTTCTCGCGTTGTACGGGGACGTCAGTCCAGCCAGTGACGGCGCCCCAGACTGATCAGCCGCAACTGCCGGCGGGCCGTCCGCGCCACCCGGTTCCAGTCGCCGGGAGGCGTCGCCAGGAACGCCGAGGCCGTCATCACCATGTGGTCGACGTACAGCCCGGCGAGCATGAGCAGGTCGTCCCGCTCCCAGCCGTCGCTCTCGGGGTGCTTGGCCAGCTCGTCGGCCACCTCCCGGGCGAACCGGTCGAGTTGGCCGCCGATCGCCTCTCGTACGGGTGCCACGCCGCCGTGCCGTTCGCGGGCGATGAACCGGACGTGTGCGGGGTACTCGTGTACGAGCCCGGCGATCAACTCGACGGTGGCGGCGATCCGTTCGTCACTGTCGCCGGTCGCCGCCAGGGTCGTACGGATCGTGCCGTGCAGGCTGCCGAGGGCCTCGTCGACGAGGGCGATGCCGAGGTCCGCGGTGTCGCGGAAGTGCCGGTAGAAGGCCGCCGGGGCGACGCCGACCGCGCGGGTCACCTCCCGCAGGCCGAGACTGCTCAGGCTCTGCTCCTCCAGCAGGTGGAGGGCGGCGTCCAGGAGGGCCTGACGGGTCTTCTGCTTCTGGGCCTGCCGGATCCCGGAGGTGTGACTCATGTCATTCAGTAAACAACTGTTCTCCTGACTGCTCCAGTGCCGGGCTCGATAGACTGGGTAGTCAGTGAACAACTGTTCCGATTTCCAACTCCGCTGAGGACCGAGGGAGGTCATCGGATGTTCTTCATCGTCGCCGCCCTGCTCATGCTGGGCGTCGTCCTCGGGACCGTGGCACACGTGCCGCTCCCGGTCACCCTCGTCGCCGCCACCGTCATCGGTGTCTGGCTGCTGATCTTCGCCGTCCGGGAACGACAGCACCGCTGAGGAGACCACCATGCGACTCGCCGCAGTCCGCTCTCATGCCGTCGGCACCCGTGACGCCGACGGGATGGCCGTCGCCGCGTTCGTCCTGGGGCTGGTGGGCCTGCTGGTGATGAACATCGTGCTCGGCCCGATCGCCATCGGCCTCGCCGTCCTCGCCCTGCGGCGCGACACCGCGCGCCGGGGGCGGGCCCTGCTCGGGCTCGGCCTCGGCGTCGCCGACCTCGTCGTGCTGGCCGCGCTGGTCACACTGGACGGCACGGTGTCGTGGAGCATCGCCTGACGGCCCGCTGCGATACGGCCGGTACGGCGCTGATCCTTCGCGGCCGGGGGGCTCGTAGAATCGTTGCACCATGGCTTACCTCGACCACGCCGCGACCACTCCGATGCTGCCGGAGGCGATCGAGGCGATGACCGCCCAGCTCGCCGTGACGGGCAACGCGTCCTCGCTGCACGCCGCCGGCCGCCGGGCCCGCCGTACCGTCGAGGAGGCCCGCGAGGCCCTCGCCGACGCGCTCGGGGCGCGCCCCAGCGAGGTCGTCCTGACCTCCGGCGGCACCGAGGCGGACAACCTCGCCGTCAAGGGCCTGTACTGGGCCCGCCGGGACGCCGACCCGCGCCGCGTGCGGGTGCTGGCCAGCCCCGTCGAGCACCACGCCGTCCTCGACGCCGTGCACTGGCTCGGCGAGCACGAGGGCGCCACCGTCGAGTACCTGCCCGTCGACCGGTACGGGCGCGTGCACCCCGAGGCGCTCCGGGACGCCATCGAGCGCGACCCGTCGAGCGTCGCCCTCGCCACCGTGATGTGGGCCAACAACGAGATCGGCACCGTCATGCCGGTACGTGAACTGGCCGAGGTGGCACGGGACTTCGACGTACCGCTGCACTCCGACGCCGTCCAGGCCTTCGGCCAGGTCCCGGTCGGCTTCGCCGACTCCGGGCTCGCCGCCATGACGGTTTCCAGCCACAAGATCGGCGGCCCCTACGGGATCGGGGCGCTGCTGCTGGGCCGCGAGTACAGCCCGGTGCCGGTGCTGCACGGCGGCGGCCAGGAGCGCCACGTCCGTTCCGGCACCCTCGACGTCCCGGCCGTCGCCGCCTTCGCGGTGGCGGGGCGGCTGGCCGCCGAGCGCCGCGAGGGGTACGCCCGCGAGATCGGCGCCCTTCGCGACGAGCTGGTCGACGCCGTCGTCACGGCGGTCCCGGACGCGATCCTCGGCGGCGACCCGGCCCCGGAGGGCCGCCTGCCCGCCAACGCCCACTTCACCTTCCCCGGGTGCGAGGGCGACTCGCTGCTGCTGCTCCTGGACGCCCAGGGCATCGAGTGCTCCACCGGATCGGCCTGCACCGCCGGCGTCGCCCAGCCCAGCCACGTCCTGCTGGCCACCGGCACCGACCCGGACCTGGCCCGGGGCACGCTGCGCTTCACGCTCGGCCACACCTCGACCCGTGCCGACGTCGAGGCGGTCGCCAAGGCGATCGGCCCGGCGGTGGAGCGGGCCCGGACGGCGGGCCTCAGCTAGCTGTCGCGCGCGGGGCCCGCGAGGCGTCCCGTACCAGCTTCATGTACCGGTCCCAGTCCCAGTGCGGCCCCGGATCGGTGTGGTCGGTGCCCTCCACCTCCACATGGCCGATGATGTGCTCGCGGTCCACCGGTATGCCGTACCGCGCGCATATCCCGGCCGTCAGCCGCGCCGACGACGCGTACATCGCCCCTGTGAAGTCCTGCGGCCGGTCCACGAACCCCTCGTGCTCGATGCCGATGCTCCGCTCGTTCATGTCCCGGTTGCCCGCGTGGAACGCCACGTCCAGCTCGCGGATCATCTGGGCGACGTGCCCGTCCTTGCGTACGACGTAATGCGTCGCCGCCCCGTGGCCCGGGTCCTTGAACACCCTCAGCGCGGTCGGGAAGTCGCCCTGGACGACATGGATGACGACCCGGTCGATGGTGAAGTCGTCCGGACGGTCGGCGTACCGCCAGTTCGCCCGTGACGCCGCCGTCCACTGCGCGCCCGGATGGTCCAGCTCACCGGCCACGCGCTCCTTCTCCACGCCCGGCACCCGGTACCAGGCCTGCCGCAGCTCGTCGCGCGCCAGCACCGCCGCGCCCACGACGGCCGCCCCGCCGCCGATAAGCACGGCCCGCCGGCCGACCCCCCGCTTTTTCTCGCCCATGTGATCGTCAACGCCTACGCACGTCGCCTTGGTTCCCGGGGCCCGTACCCTGGTAGGGCTATGACTCAGACTTCCCAGCGCCCCCTCCGTGTGCTCGCCGCCATGTCGGGCGGCGTGGACTCCGCCGTCGCCGCCGCCCGCGCCGCCGAGGCCGGCCACGACGTCACCGGGGTGCACCTCGCCCTGTCCGCGAACCCCCAGTCCTTCCGTACCGGCGCACGAGGCTGTTGCACCATCGAGGACTCGCGCGACGCCCGCCGCGCGGCCGATGTGATCGGCATCCCGTTCTACGTGTGGGACCTGGCCGAGCGGTTCCGTGAGGACGTCGTCGACGACTTCATCGCCGAGTACGAGGCGGGGCGCACCCCCAACCCCTGCCTGCGCTGCAACGAGAAGATCAAGTTCGCGGCGCTGCTGGACAAGGCGCTGGCGCTGGGCTTCGACGCGGTCTGTACCGGTCACTACGCGACGATCGTGACCCGCGAGGACGGCACCCGGGAGCTCCACCGCGCCTCCGACATGGCCAAGGACCAGTCGTACGTCCTCGGTGTCCTGGACGAGAAGCAGCTCGCGCACGCGATGTTCCCGCTGGGCGACACCCTCACCACCAAGGACGAGATCCGCGCCGAGGCGGAGCGCCGGGGCCTGGCGGTCGCGAAGAAGCCCGACAGCCACGACATCTGCTTCATCGCGGACGGCGACACCCAGGGCTTCCTCGCCTCCCGCCTGGGCAAGGCGGAGGGCGACATCGTCGACGAGTCCGGCGCCAGGATCGGCACCCACGACGGCGCCTACGGCTTCACCATCGGCCAGCGCAAGGGCCTCCGCATCGGCCACCCGGCCCCGGACGGCAAGCCCCGCTACGTCCTGGACATCTCGCCGGTCAACAACACGGTCACCGTCGGCCCGGCCGAGGCGCTCGACGTCACCGCGCTGACCGCCATCAAGCCCCGCTGGTGCGGCACGGCCCCCTCCGGCCCCGGCACCTACACGGCCCAGCTCCGCGCCCACGGCGGCGAGACCCCGGTCACGGCCACCCTGGAGGACGGCGAGCTGCGGGTGACGTTCGCGGAGCCGGTCCGCGGCGTCGCCCCCGGCCAGGCGATCGTCCTGTACGACGACACCCGCGTGGTCGGCTCCGCCACCATCGCCACGACGACCCGCCGGGCGGCCGTCGGCGCCTGAAGAGGGGCGGTCGCGCGGGGCGCGGTTGAGTGACCGCACCCTTGCGCGGGCCCGGACGGCCCTGCTACATGCTGGGCGTCAACCTTCGGACTGATCCCTTCCACGGTCACGGAAACCCCGCTGGCCTGCGCTAATGTCACGGGGCGCACAGCGTGCGGCTGTACGCGTCCAAGGAGGCATACGGGGGATGGAGTCCGTGACGTATTCGGACCGGTGGCAGGAACTGTACGAGCTGGCGTCGGCACCGAGCGCTGCGGCAGGGGTGGGCCAGGAGCGGATGTCGCTGGCCTCGGCGAGCGCGCCGGGCCCCGGGGGCGACAAGCTGAACCACAGCGGCGGGCCGTGGACCAAGGCGTCCAGTACCGCCGGCGAGCTGCGCACCAACACGGAGACGAGCCGCAGCTCGCTCGGCCCGGGCCATGAGGGCATCGACGCGGGCGCGGCGGGCCTGACGTCCGTGGCCTCCCTCAAGGCGGTCCTGACCTCTTGGGAGGAACGCCTTTCCGGCGTACGGGACGAGTGCGAGTACCTCACCGGGGCGCTGTCGAAGGTCGCCAAGGAGATGGGCGAGACCGACACAGCGGTGGAGAGCTCGTTCAACGCGGCCCGGAAGGGCGACCAGGACCGGTGACCGGCACCACACTGACCTGGCAGCTCCTGCGGGACCTGAAGCCGGCCGAGTTCGAGGACGCGGGCGACAAGTGGCACGAGGTGTCCAGTCGGTCCGACTCGGACCGGATCCGGGTGGACCGGCTGATGACGGCGAAGCTGCGCGAGACGCAGGAGAGCCAGTCCGCGGGGGCGGCCCTCGGCCGGCTGCAGCGGCTCAGCCGCAACTACCAGTACCTGCACAGCGAGTGCGGGCTGATCCGTACGACCCTGAACGGCCTGGCCGCCGATCTGGCGGTACCGCAGCGGCAGTTGAAGCAGGCGCTGGACGAGGCGGCCGAGCTGAAGCTCACTGTCCACGAGGACGGCTCGGTCAGTTATCCGGCCGCGCCCGCCGAGACACTCATCGGGAAGAACGAGGCCCCCGGTGGCAAGGTCAGCGGGCGCCTCCCGCTGGATCGGCCAGGCCTGGGCGACGGCGGCCACACGCCCCTGAAGCCGCTCAATCCCCACGCGGAGAAGGCTCAGGAAATCGCCGACCGAATCGGCCAAGCCGTGCGATCCGCCGCCGAGATCGACCGCAGGTACGCCGGAACGCTGGACAAGCTCAAGGCGGCGAAGGGCCTGGACGTCACCGCGGCGACCTTGAAGGACGTCGCCCAGGACACCGCCGGCGTACGCGATGTGGCGGGTACGCACCTCGGCCGCGAGATTCCGATGGACAAGTCCCCTGCCGAGCGCAAGGCATGGTGGGACAGCCTGCCCGAGGAGCAGCGCCGGGAGTACCTCGACATCGCGCCGGACCTCATCGGGGGCGTGGACGGCATCCCGGCGGTCGTACGTGACGAGGCGAACCGGAAGTACCTGCCGTTGCTCATCGGCGACCTCGCCGCGCGGGGCGACGACGACTCGCAGACGAAGCTCGACGCACTGCGCATGATCCAGGACAAGCTCAGCAAGCCGAGCGACCCGCCCATGTTCCTGCTGGGTGTCGGGGACGAGGGCAACGGCCGTGCGATCGTCTCGTACGGCAACCCTGACGTGTCGAAGAACGTGTCGGCGTACGTGCCGGGTCTCGGCACCAAGCTGGACGACGAGTTCGTCACGGACACGATGAAGCGGGCGGAGGACACGGCGATCGGCGCCCGGGACGTGGACCCGTCCAGTGCGTCGATCATCTGGCTGGGTTACGACGCTCCGGGCATCCTGGACGTCGGGAGCACGGGTGACGCCGAAAGGGGCGCCCCCGCATACAACAACTTCATGTCCGGGCTGGAAGCCACGAATGAGAACCGTGATCCGCACGTCACCGCCATCGGGCATTCCTACGGATCGCTCACCGTGGGCACGGCGGCCAAGCAGTCGGGCGGAATTCCGGGCGTGGACGACATCATCCTGCTGGGCAGCCCCGGAGTCGGTGTGGAGAAGGCCGAAGACCTGGGTGTTGGCAAGGAGCATGTTTTCGTTGGCTCGGCGGACAACGACCCGGTCACGCACCTTCCCTCGAAGGACGAAATCGCCATGGGAGGCCCCCTGGGTGGCCTCGTCTTCCGTGACCTTTTGGATGTGGGCAACGACGACGTCTACTTCGGCAAGGACCCGGCCAGCGAAGCCTTCGGTGCCCAGCGCTTCCTGGTCGATGACGGGCCGCGCCTGGTGTTCGAGTTCGGCGGCTTCGACGCCCACTCCCAGTACTTCACGCCGAAGAAGGACATGGTGTCCGCGGAGAACATCGCTGCGATCGTCGGGGGCCGTCCACAAGACGTCATCAAGGAGGAGTACCGGTGAAGCACGTGACGCGGGCCATCCACACGGCGGTCTCGGCTGCCCTGGTAGCCGCGTTGCTCGGCGGCTGCACGATCATCGGGGGTAGCGAGAAGAGTGGAGGTACCGCAGCCATGGACATGCAGGACGCGGCAGAGCACGCCGACGCGATGCTGGACACGACGATCAAGGCGGTCGTCCCGGAGATCCAGTGGACGCATCACAACACGACCACCGGAAGCTGCGACGTCTCCCGCCGCAGGAAGGTCATGACCATCATCTCGGATGAGCGCCGGGGCAGTTTCCTCGGCGTGATCGAACGCTTCTGGAAAGAGAGCGGCTACAAGATCACGGCTGTGAGGAAGAGCGTGGACCGGCCCGCCATTTTCGCGGAGTCGCCCGACGGCTTCGGGATCAGTCTGGTCTTCGGCCACGCGGGACAGGCGGTCTTCGAGGTCGCTACCCCCTGCGTACAGCAGTCCGAGGTCGCCGAGCCGACGACCAAGCCGAACGGGCCGGCGTACCCGCTGGGCAAGATCCCCACCCCCAACGTCCGCTCCGATTTCTGGTCCGCCGAGACGCCCGTACCCGGTTCGCCCTCGCCGTCCTCCTGAGCCGCGCTCAGCCGCTCTCGCGGAAGAAGTCCGTCAGCGGCGGCGCCAGGACCTGCGGCGCCACCGCGTGGGTCTGGCCCGTCAGGGTGCTGTGGCGGGCGTTCGGGAGGGCGTGGGCGACCGTGCGGGCGGCGTCGCGCAGCCAGGACGGGCTCGCGCCGCCGTCGATGACCAGGACGCGCGTGGTGACGGTGGCCAGGCGCTCGGTGGGCACCAGGCTGTCGCCGAGCACGGCGTGGTCGTACGACAGGGTGTGGGCCACCGCCTCCAGCGCGGCCCAGGCGGGGGAGGCGCGGAGGCCCGCGAGTTGGTCGGGCGGCATCTCGGACAGGAACAGCGCCAGCGCGTCACCGCGCCGCCCGTCGGCGAGGAGCCGCTCCAGGCGCCGTGTCTGCTCGGTGAACTTCTCCCGGTTCGCCGGGTCGGCACTGTACGGCGGCTCGTACACGGCCAGCCGGGGAATCGGGACCCCCGTCGCCGCCGCCTGAAGGGCCAGTACGCCGCCCGACGACATGCCGTACACGCTCGCGCTGCCGCCGGCCTCCGCCACGAGCGCCGCCAGGTCCTCGACCTCCCGCTCGACGGCGTAAGGGACGGCGTCCCCGCTGCCGCCCCGGCCGCGCCGGTCGTAGGTGTACGTGGTGAAGTGCGGCGCCAGCAGGTCCGCGAGGGGCGCCTCGGTCGCCGCCGTGCACAGCGCCCCGCTGACCAGGATCAGTGGCGGGCCGTCACCGCGCCGCTCGTACGCGATGGGGGTGCCGTCGGCAGACGTGATCTTTCCGCTGAGGTTCTCCATACCGGGGTAGACCGGCGCCGCGCGCGGAACTCATCGCCCGCCGTCACACCACCTCTGTTTCGTAGAAACAGAGGTGGTTCTTGATCTCGGCGACCTCCGGCTCGGGGTCGGGGTACGCCCACACCGCGTCCTTCGCGCCCGGCAGGGACCAGTAGGACGCCGTGCCCTTGAACGGGCAGTACGTGTGCGTGTCGGAGGGCGACAGCAGCTCCGTACGGACGTCCTCGGCGGGCAGGTAGTAGCGCACGGGACAGCCCGTCTCGCGCAGCACCAGCGGGCGCCGGCTCTCCGCGATCACGTGACCGTCGTGGACGACGCGTACATGCTCGGTGCCCTGCTCGATGGTGATGCGGTGTCCTGTCGTCATGGCCGGTTCAACGGCCGGGGCCGGCGACCCCATTCCCCGTACAGTTTCGTCATGAACATTTGTGTCTTCCTGTCCGCCGCCGATCTCGACGAGCGCTACACCGTGCCCGCCCGCGAATTCGCCGGGCTGCTCGGCAAGGGCGGGCACACCCTGGTGTGGGGCGGCAGCGACGTCGGCCTGATGAAGGTCGTCGCGGACGGGGTCCAGGAGGCGGGCGGGCGGCTCGTCGGCGTGTCCGTGGACTTCCTGGCCGCCAAGGCGCGGCCCGGGGCCGACGAGATGGTCTTCGCCAAGGACCTCGCCGAGCGCAAGGCGCTGATGCTCGCCAAGTCCGACGCGGTCGTCATCATGGTCGGCGGCACCGGAACCCTCGACGAGGCCACCGAGATCCTGGAGCTGAAGAAGCACGGCAAGCACACCAAGCCCGTGGTGCTGCTCAACGCGGCGGGCTTCTACGACGGCCTGAAGGAGCAGTTCCGGCGGATGGAGGCCGAGGGCTTCCTGCCGCTGCCGCTCACCGACCTGGTGTTCTTCGCCGAGGACGGGGTCTCGGCCCTCGCCTACCTGGAGGAGAGTGCGGGGATCCGGTAGCCGCCGTCCGGATGCGAGCATGGGCCGTATGGCTACACACATGATCACCGGGGCGGGCTCCGGCATCGGCGCGGCCGTCGCGCGCCGCCTGCACGAGCGGGGCGACGACCTCGTCCTGCTGGCCCGTGACGCCGGGCGTGCCAAGGAACTGGCGGACACCTACCCCGGCGCCCGCACCCTCGTCGGCGACCTCGCGAACCCCGACCGGCTCTCCTGGGCCTTCTCCCACCAGACCCTCCCGGACCGGCTCGACTCGCTGCTGCACATCGCGGGCGTCGTCGACCTCGGGCGCGTCGGCGACCTCACCACCAAGGCCTGGCGCAGCCAGCTGGAGGTGAACCTCATCGCGCCCGCCGAGCTGACCCGGCTGCTCCTGCCGCAACTGCGGGTGTCCCAGGGGCACGTGGTGTTCGTCAACTCCGGCGCCGGTCTGAACGCACACGCCGAATGGTCCGCGTACGCCGCCTCCAAGCACGGCCTCAAGGCGCTGGCCGACTCACTGCGCCAGGAGGAGCACGGCAACGGTGTGCGCGTCACGTCCGTGTATCCGGGCCGTACGGCCAGCCCCATGCAGGCCAAGGTGCACCAGCAGGAGGGCAAGGAGTACGACGCCTCCCGCTGGATCGACCCGGAGTCGGTCGCCACGGCGATCCTGACGGCCATCGACCTGCCGCGTGACGCGGAGATCAACGACCTGACGGTGCGGCCGGGACGATGAGCGAGCACGAGGACTTCAGCTGGGGCCCGGCCACCGGGATCGGGTCCATGCCGGGCGGCGACGCGCGGGAGGCCGCCAAGACCGTCACCGGGATCTTCGAGGACTTCCCGCACCTCCCGGAGCTGCCGGCGCGCGGGCCGGGCGCCGACATGATCGGGCGCACCCTCGGGCTGCTCGTCGAGATGTACGCGCACGTCGAGCCGAGCGGCTGGCGCGTCAGCGACCGGCCGGGCCGCGACACCCGGCGGGCGAGGTCGTGGATGGGCGAGGACCTGGACGCCCTGGAGGAGTTCACGCAGGGGTACGAGGGGCTCCTGAAGGTCCAGGCCGTGGGGCCGTGGACGCTGGCCGCCGCCCTGGAGCTGCGGGGCGGCGAGGCCGCGCTGGGCGACCCCGGCGCCTGCCGGGACCTGGCGGCCTCGCTGGCCGAGGGGCTGCGCGCGCACCTCGCGGAGGTGCGCCGCCGGGTGCCGGGCGCGCGAGTGGCGCTCCAGCTCGACGAGCCGTCCCTCACCGCCGTGCTGACCGGGCAGGTGCGGACCGCGAGCGGCTACCGCACGTACCGGGCGGTGGACCGGCAGGTCGTGGAGAGCGCGCTCAGGGACGTGGTGGCCGTGAACGACGGTCCGGTGATCGTGCACTCGTGCGCCCCGGACGTCCCCTTCGCGCTGCTGCGGCGCGCGGGCGCTGCGGGCATCTCGTTCGATTTCGGGCTGCTCACGGAGCGTGACGAGGAGCAGATCGGTGAAGCGGTCGAGGGCGGCACGAGGCTGTTGGTGGGCGTGGTCGAGTCGGCCGATGCCTCATTGTCAGACCCTGCCGGTAGCGTCATGGGTGTCAGGACGCTGTGGCGCAGGCTGGGGCTGAATCCGGGGACTCTCGCCGAGTCGCTCGTGGTCACCCCGTCGTGCGGGCTGGCGGGTGCCTCACCCGCGTATGCCCGTGCCGCGCTCGCCCACTGCGTCAAGGCGGCGAGATCGCTCGCGGACAACCCTGAGTGACGTCAGTAACGGGAGGAATGACGGTGGCTGTCGAACAGCACGACGTCGTGCCGGCGGAGGCACGGGACAAGCACGCGCAGCTGGCCGAACAGGTCGAGGAGCACCGCTTCCGGTACTACGTGAAGGACCAGCCGGTCGTCAGCGACGCCGAGTTCGACAAAATGCTGCGCTCGCTGGAGGCGCTGGAGGAGGAGTATCCGGAGCTCCGTACGCCCGACTCGCCGACCCAGAAGGTCGCGGGGTCGTACGAGACGGAGTTCACGGCCGTCCAGCACCGCGAGCGGATGCTGTCGCTGGACAACGCCTTCGACGACGAGGAGCTGGCCGCCTGGGCGGACCGGGTCGCCAAGGAGGTCGGCACCTCGGCCTACCACTTCCTGTGCGAGCTGAAGGTCGACGGCCTCGCCGTGAACCTGACGTACGAGAAGGGGCGCCTCACGCGCGCGGCCACGCGCGGCGACGGCCGCACGGGCGAGGACATCACGCCGAACATCCGCACCATCTCGGACGTGCCCGACCGGCTGAAGGGCGACCGGATCCCGGACCTCGTGGAGATCCGCGGCGAGGTCTACTTCCCGATGGAAAAGTTCGAGGAGCTCAACGCCCGCCTGGTGGGGGCCGGCGACAAGCCGTTCGCCAACCCGCGCAACGCGGCGGCCGGTTCGCTGCGCCAGAAGGACCCGAAGGTCACCGCCACCCGTCCGCTGCACATGGTGGTGCACGGCATCGGCGCGCGCGAGGGGCTGGAGATCAGCCGGCTGTCGGAGGCGTACGGGCTGCTGCGCGAGTGGGGCCTGCCGACGGCCCGGCACAACAAGGTGGTCGACGACATCGAGGGCGTACGCGAGTTCATCGCGTACTTCGGTGAGAACCGGCACTCGGTGGAGCACGAGATCGACGGCGTGGTCGTCAAGCTGGACGAGATCCCGCTCCAGGGCCGCCTCGGCTCCACCTCGCGGGCGCCGCGCTGGGCGATCGCCTGGAAGTACGCGCCGGAGGAGGTCAACACCAAGCTGGTCAACATCCGGGTGGGTGTGGGCCGGACGGGCCGGGTGACGCCGTACGCGCAGGTGGAGCCGGTCACGGTGGCGGGCTCGGAGGTCGAGTTCGCCACCCTGCACAACCAGGACGTGGTGAAGGCCAAGGGCGTCCTCATCGGGGACACCGTCGTGCTGCGCAAGGCCGGTGACGTCATCCCGGAGATCCTCGGGCCGGTCGCGGACCTCCGGGACGGCACGGAGCGGGAGTTCGTGATGCCGGCCGAGTGCCCCGAGTGCGGGACGGCGCTGCGGCCGATGAAGGAGGGTGACGTCGACCTGCGCTGCCCGAACGGCCGTACGTGCCCGGCGCAGCTGCGTGAACGCCTCTTCTACCTCGCCGGTCGCAAGTGCCTCGACATCGAGAACTTCGGCTATGTGGCGGCGGCCGCGCTCACCAAGCCCCTGGAGCCGGCCGAGCCGCCGCTGGTGGACGAGGGCGACCTGTTCGACCTCACCATCGAGCAGCTGCTGCCCATCAGGGCGTACGTCCTGGACCAGGACAGCGGCCTGCCCAAGCGCGACCCCAAGACGGGCGAGGAGAAGATCGCCACGGTCTTCGCCAACCAGCAGGGCGAGCCCCGCAAGAACGCTCTGGCCATGCTGGAGAACATCGCGGCGGCCAAGCAGCGCCCGCTGGCCCGGATCATCACCGGCCTGTCGATCCGTCATGTGGGGCCGGTGGCGGCGGAGGCGCTCGCGCGCGAGTTCCGCTCGATCGACCGTATCGAGCAGGCGAGCGAGGAGGAGCTGGCGGCGGTCGAGGGCGTGGGCCCCACCATCGCGGCCTCGCTCAAGCAGTGGTTCGAGGAGGACTGGCACCGGGAGATCCTGCGCAAGTGGCGGGCGGCCGGCGTCCGGATGGAGGAGGAGAGCTCGGGTGAGGACGAAGGGCCGCGTCCGCTGGAGGGGTTGACCGTGGTCGTCACCGGCACCCTGCAGAACCACACCAGGGATGGCGCAAAAGAGGCCCTCCAGAGCCTCGGAGCGAAAGTGACGGGTTCCGTTTCGAAGAAGACTGCCTTCGTGGTTGTGGGTGACAACCCTGGTTCCAAGTACGACAAGGCGATGCAGCTGAAGGTTCCGGTTCTGGACGAGGACGGCTTCCGTGTGCTGCTCGAACAGGGTGCGGACGCGGCGCGCGAGGTGGCGGTTCCACTCGAACAGTAGGGCGGGGAACGCCCGGTGAAGGTCACCCGTTCAGCGCATACCAGATGGATAAGGGTGGCCGGGTCGCATTCGGGCAAGACCAGTAGAGCGCTGCCCGTCGGAGCCTTCTGCGGCCTACTGTTGAGACGGCGCCTGTCGTGCACGGACGCGGGGTCGAATCCGGCCGTGCCGGCATGACAACGGGCCATCGCGTGGCAACGGCACCGCCGGCTGTGAGAGGGACGGAATGAAACCGACCGAGAGTGCCGCCCCGGTTTCACGGCCGCGTGCGTACGTGGCCTCCACGGGCATCGCATCCAGGCTCCCCACCGTCGTGGTGGCCGTCGCCGCCTTCGTCCTCATGGCCGGGCTGTACGGCGCCGTGAGCGGCGGCCACGCGCTCTTCCCCGGCTCCACGGCCGGCTGGTCGCTGGCCGTGCTCACCGGCATCATCGTCGGCCACCTCGTGGCGCTCGGCCGCGACCGCTGGTGGGGCGGCACCGGCTCAGGCGCCGCGCTCACCCTCGCCGTGCTCCTCCTGTACGGGTGGGTGCCGGCCGGACTCGTCAGCCTCGCCGTCGTCGTCCTGGTCGGCGCGGCGCGGCGGCACCGCTGGCGGCAGGGGCTGCTGCACGGCGCGGCGGACATCCTCGGCATCGGGTCGGCGGCCCTGGTCCTCGCCGCGTTCGGGGACGTACCGACGGTCGAACAGCCGTGGCGGCCCCTCGAATGGGGTATCGAGGCCGTGCCGGAAGTGGCACTGGCGGCCGGCGCGTACCTGGTGGTGACCCGGCTGCTGCTGTGGTACACGCTGGCCCCGCAGAGCGGCGGGCTGCCCACCGCCGCCCGCACGGCGCTGCTGCGGCAGGGGCTCGTCGCGGTCGCGCTGCTCGGCATCGCGCCGCTGATCTGTGTCGTCGCGGTCTCCCTGCCGGTGGTGCTGCCGCTGTTCGCCGTACCGCTGATCGCCCTGGACTCCACGCTGTGGATCGCCCGCGCGCGGGCCGAGGAACAGTTGCGCGACCCGCTCACCGGACTGCCCAACCGGCAGTGGCTGCTGGAGCGGACCTGGTCCGCGCTGGAGGACGCCGAGGGCGAGGGCGTCAGGGCGGCGCTCGTACTGATCGACCTCGACCGTTTCCGGTCCGTCAACGACACGCTCGGGCATCTCGCGGGCGACCGGCTGCTGCTCCAGATCGCCGACCGGCTGCGCCTCGCCCTGCCGCGCGGGGCGGAGGTGGCACGGCTGGGCGGCGACGAGTTCGCCGTACTGCTGCCCACCGCCGACTCCACGACCAGCGCCCAGCGGGTGGCGCGGCAGCTGGCGGCCGAGCTGTCCTCGCCGCTCGACCTCGACGGCCTCACGCTGGTCCTGGAGGCCAGCGCGGGCGTCGCCGTCTTCCCCGACCACGCGCTCGACGCGGAAGGGCTGCTCCAGCGGGCCGACGTCGCCATGTACCAGGCCAAGCGGGACCGCACCGGCGTCGAGGTGTACGAGTCGAAGCGCGACTCCAACACCCCCGACCGGCTCGGCCTCCTCGGCGACCTGCGGCGCGCCCTGGACGCCGGCGACGTCGAGCTGCACTACCAGCCGAAGGTCCGCTTCGACGGCCACGTGGCCGGGCTGGAGGCGCTGGTGCGCTGGGTCCACCCGGAGCGGGGGAAGGTCCCGCCCGACGAGTTCATCGCCATCGCCGAGTCCTCCGGGCTGATGCCGCACCTCACCGAGTACGTTCTGGAGACGGCGCTCGGCCAGGTCGCCAAGTGGCGCGCCCAGGGCCTGTACGTCCCCGTCGCCGTGAACGTCTCCCCGCGCGACGTCCACACCCCCGGCTTCGCGGGTGCCGTCGCCGCGCGGCTGGCCCGCCACGGGGTCCCGGCGGGAGCCCTGCAACTGGAGATAACCGAGCACGTCCTGCTGGAGGACCCGCAGCGCGCCGCCGACACCCTGGCGGGGCTCACCGGCCACGGCGTGAAGATGTCCCTCGACGACTTCGGCACCGGGTACTCGTCCCTGGTCCACCTGCGGCGCCTCCCGGTGAGCGAGCTCAAGATCGACCGCTCGTTCGTGGCACGGCTGGCGGTCGACAACGAGGACGCCGAGATCGTCCGCTGCACCGTCGACCTGGCCCACTCGCTGGGCCTCCTCGTGGTCGCCGAGGGCGTCGAGGACGACGAGACGTGGGAGCGGCTGCGGGACCTGGGCTGCGACGCGGTCCAGGGCTGGCTGGTCGCCGCCGCGATGCCGCCGGCCGAGACGACGGCCTGGCTCCGCGCCCGCGGCGAAGCCGGCTGGCACCGCCCGCCCCGCGAGCTCCCCCCGGCCCCCCAGGACGCGGACCAGGTGGTGCAGTAGCCGCCGCCTCCGCCGTGCCCAGCCGTCTGGCGGACGGTGCCTGCCCCTGGTGTGACCAGTCGTCCTGCTGGGCGGTGCCCTCCCCGTCGTTGTGGCCAGTCGTCCTGCTGGGCGGTGCCCCTGCCACCTCGTTGTGGGCAGTCGTCCCGCTGGGGCGGGACGGGTGGGCGCAACGGGACCGGGGCGGTGCCTGTTCCCGGTGCGCCCGGGAGCGGTGCGGACACCGCCGGTGGGTGGGGGGCGGGGCCCCTCCGGGCTCACCTCCTCGAGGCCGGCGGCCTTGGGCGCCAGGAGCGGGAGCCCGCCCGTCGCCGCCAACCTCTGCGGGGGCGACCCTGCACGGCCCCGCCCCGGTCGGTGGGCGGGTGCGGGTCGGTGGGGGCGGGCACGGCGCCGCCCTGGGCGGTGGGCGGGTGCGGGTGGGTGGGTGGGTGGTGGGCGGCCCGCGAGGGCCCCGCGGCAAACCGTTTAACGGGTATGGGGCCCCGCCCCATAGGATTGGGCCAAAACCATCACACTCACCCCTGAGGATCGCTGCATGCCTGGCATTACGCGCGAGGAGGTCGCCCACCTCGCCCGGCTGGCACGTCTGGAGCTGAAGGACGAAGAGCTCGACCACTTCGCCGGACAGCTCGACGACATCATCGGCGCGGTCGCCCGCGTCTCCGAGGTCGCCGACCAAGACGTACCCCCGACCTCCCACCCGCTGCCGCTGACCAATGTCATGCGCGCGGACGAGGTCCGTCCGTCGCTCACCCCCGAGCAGGCGCTCTCCGGTGCGCCCGCCCAGGAGCAGCAGCGTTTCAAGGTGCCGCAGATCCTGGGGGAGGACTGACCATGACGGCCAAAAACACAATCGAGAGCTGCATCAGGCTCACCGCCGCCGAGATCGCGGAGAAGATCGCCTCCGGCGAGCTCACCGCCGTCGAGGTCACCGAGGCCCACCTGGCCCGGATCGACGCCGTCGACGAGAAGGTCCACGCCTTCCTGCACGTCGACCGCGAGGGCGCCCTCGCCCAGGCCCGCGCCGTCGACGAGAAGCGCGCCAGGGGCGAGAAGCTCGGCCCGCTGGCCGGCGTACCGCTCGCGCTGAAGGACATCTTCACCACCCAGGACATGCCGACGACCGTCGGTTCGAAGATCCTGGAGGGCTGGATCCCGCCGTACGACGCGACCGTGACCAAGAAGCTCAAGGCCGCCGACGTCGTCATCCTCGGCAAGACCAACATGGACGAGTTCGCCATGGGGTCGTCGACGGAGAACAGCGCGTACGGGCCGACGGGCAACCCCTGGGACCTGACGAAGATCCCCGGCGGCTCCGGCGGTGGATCGAGCGCCGCGCTCGCCTCGTACGAGGCGCCGCTCGCCATCGGTACCGACACCGGCGGCTCCATCCGCCAGCCCGCGGCGGTCACCGGCACGGTCGGCGTCAAGCCGACGTACGGCGGCGTGTCGCGGTATGGCATGGTCGCTTTCTCCAGCAGCCTGGACCAGGGCGGGCCGTGTGCGCGGACCGTACTGGACGCGGCGCTGCTCCACGAGGTCATCGCCGGCCACGACCCGCTCGACTCGACGTCCATCGACGCCCCCGTACCGCCGGTCGTCGAGGCGGCCCGCAACGGTTCCGTGCAGGGCATGCGGGTGGGTGTGGTCAAGCAGTTCCGCGGCGAGGGCTACCAGGCCGGTGTGCTCCAGCGGTTCGACGAGTCGGTGGAGCTGCTGAAGGAGCTGGGCGCCGGGATCGTCGAGCTGGACTGCCCGTCCTTCGACCTGGCGCTGTCGGCGTACTACCTGATCGCGCCGTCGGAGTGCTCCTCGAACCTCGCCCGGTTCGACGGCCTGCGCTATGGCCTGCGGGTCGGCGACGACGGTACGAAGTCGGCCGAGGACGTCACCGCCCTCACCCGTGAGGCCGGGTTCGGCGACGAGGTCAAGCGCCGGATCATGCTCGGTACGTACGCGCTCAGCTCCGGCTACTACGACGCGTACTACGGCTCCGCGCAGAAGGTCCGGACGCTCATCACCCGGGACTTCGAGCGTGCTTTTGAGCAGGTCGACGTGATCGTCTCGCCGACGACGCCCACCACCGCCTTCCCGATCGGCGAGCGCGCCGACGACCCGATGGCGATGTACCTGGCCGACCTGTGCACCATCCCGACCAACCTGGCCGGCAACGCCGCCATGTCGCTGCCGTGCGGCCTGGCGCCGGAGGACAACCTGCCGGTCGGTCTGCAGATCATCGCCCCCGCCACGAAGGACGACCGTCTTTACAAGGTCGGCGCCGCCGTCGAGGCCGCCTTCGTGGCACGCTGGGGCCACCCGCTGCTGGAGGAGGCTCCGTCGCTGTGAGTGCACTGACCAAGGCCAAGGGCTTCAAGAAGTCCCGGGCCGGAACGTATCTGTCCATCGGCACCACCGCGTTCGGTGTGCTCAGCGTGGTCAAGCAGGCCCGCAAGGCGCGCACCGAGAGCGACACGCTTCTGCTGCTGGACGCCGTCGTGTCCGCCGCCGCCATCGCGACCGGTCTCGCCATCCTGGTGCGTGAGCTGAAGCGCGTCGGTGACGACGACGTCCTGTTCGGCTGAGAGGGAAAGTTTCACCGTGACCGTCATCACTGAGCTGGTGTCGTACGAGGACGCCCTCGCCGCCTACGACCCCGTCATGGGGCTCGAGGTGCACGTCGAACTCGGCACCAAGACCAAGATGTTCTGCGGCTGCTCCACCGAGCTGGGCGCCGAGCCCAACTCGCAGACCTGCCCCACCTGCCTCGGCATGCCCGGCTCGCTCCCGGTCGTCAACGCGGTCGGCGTCGAGTCCGCCATCAAGATCGGCCTCGCGCTCAACTGCGAGATCGCCGAATGGTGCCGTTTCGCCCGGAAGAACTACTTCTATCCGGACATGCCGAAGAACTTCCAGACCTCGCAGTACGACGAGCCGATCGCCTTCAACGGCTATCTGGACGTCCAGCTGGAGGACGGCGAGGTCTTCCGCGTGGAGATCGAGCGCGCCCACATGGAGGAGGACACCGGTAAGTCCACCCATGTGGGTGGTGCGACCGGCCGTATCCACGGCGCCTCGCACTCGCTGCTCGACTACAACCGTGCCGGCATCCCGCTGATCGAGATCGTCACCAAGCCGATCGAGGGCGCCGGCGAGCGCGCTCCCGAGGTCGCCAAGGCGTACGTCGCCGAGCTGCGCGAGCTGATCAAGGCGCTCGGCGTCTCCGAGGCCCGCATGGAGATGGGCCAGATGCGCTGCGACGTGAACCTGTCGCTGCGCCCGCACGGCACCTCGACGTTCGGTACGCGTTCGGAGACGAAGAACGTCAACTCGCTGCGTTCGGTCGAGCGGGCCGTACGGTTCGAGATCAGCCGCCACGCGGGCGTGCTGAACGCGGGCGGCACGGTCATCCAGGAGACCCGTCACTTCCACGAGGACGACGGCTCCACGACGTCCGGCCGGGTCAAGGAGGAGGCCGAGGACTACCGGTACTTCCCGGAGCCCGACCTCGTGCCCGTGGCCCCGTCCCGTGAGTGGGTGGAGGAGCTCCGCCAGGGGCTGCCGGAGCTGCCGCGCGTGCGCCGCAACCGGCTGCGCGAGGAGTGGGGCGTCTCCGAGCACGACATGCAGTCCATCCTCAACGCGGGGGCGGTCGACCTGATCGTCGCCACGACCGAGGCGGGCGCCCCGGCCGACCAGGCCCGCAAGTGGTGGATGGGCGAACTGGCCCGCAACGCCAACGAGTCGGGTACGCCGCTCGACGCGCTGCCCATCACCCCGGCCCAGGTGGCCCGGGTGACCGAGCTCGTCGCGTCCGGCGACCTCAACGACAAGCTGGCCCGCCAGGTCATCGAGGGCGTGCTGAACGGTGAGGGCGACCCGGACACGGTCGTCGAGAAGCGCGGCCTGAAGGTCGTCTCGGACGAGGGCGCGCTGGGCACGGCCGTGGACGAGGCGATCGCCGCCAACGCCGCCATCGCGGACAAGATCCGCGGCGGCAAGGTGGCCGCGGCCGGCGCCCTGGTCGGCGCGGTCATGAAGGCCACCCGTGGCCAGGCGGACGCGGCCCGGGTACGTGAGCTCATCCTTGAGCGGCTCGGGGTCACCGAGGGCTGATGGCCTGATCCCCACGGTACGGACGAGGGGCGGTAGGGCGGTCGGGAGACCGCCGTACCGCCCCTCGCGGCTTTCCGCGGTGCGGACCCTGCTGAAGTCGCCGTTCGTCACTCGGGCGGATGGCTGCGCAGCCACGCCGACCAGGTGACGGTGCCGCGGCGGCCGGCCGGGCAGGTGAGGGCGCGGGCCGCCTGCTCGAACCGGGCCGGCACCGGAAGCCGCACGACCCCGCGGCGACGGCCCCGGATCCGCTGCCACTGCGCGACGAGGTCACCGAAGCGCAACACCTCCGGCCCGCCGAAGTCCTCGCACTGCCCGCCGGGCCCGTCGGCGACGCGCTGGGCCACGTACGCGGCGAAGTCGGCGGAGTCCACCGGCTGGGCCTCGATGTCCGTGGGCAGCGGCAGTACGGGCAGCCGGGCGGCCTTCCCCAGGAGGCGGTCGGTCAGCCAGTGGAACTGGGTGGCCCGCAGCACCGACCAGGGAACGTCACCGGCGCGCACCAGTTCCTCGGCCTGGTGCTTCAGCCGCAGGTACGGCAGGAGCGGCCGGTCGACGCCGACGATGGACACGTAGGCGACATGGCCGACTCCGGCCCGGCCGGCCTCGTCGAGCAGACGGCGTGTGCCGTGGACGTCGACGTCCGGCGGACTGCGCCAGAAGTCGGTCGGCAGCAGGTATCCGCGCCGCGCGGCGGGGGACCAGGTCGCGGCGTGCACCACGGTACGGACCCCCGACATGGCCTCTCTGATCCCGGCCCCGGTACGGAGATCGCCCCGTACCCACTCCACATCGGGGTCGGTGCCCCGGGTCCGGGCGAGCACGCGCACCCGGTGGGCGGGCTTCAGCCGGCCGATCAGGTCCCGCCCCAGGTGCCCGGTCCCGCCGGTGACCAGGACGGTGTCCATGGGCAGCTCCTTCGGCGACGGTCCGCTTCGTGGTCCGACTGTCCCACTCCGTTCGGCGCCCGGCACGCCCGGTCACCCGTCGGGGGCCGCCGGTCGCTGTGCCGGCGGCCCCGCCGCCCAAGGGTGGCGGGAGGCGGGGCCGCGGCTGGGACCGGATGGCGTCCCGTGGGGGGTGGGGATCTGCTGCCCACCGCTGCGCGGGGGCATGCGTGACTGGCGGGTTGTGGCCAAGAAGAGGCGGCCGGGTGGCGTCAATGGTTTGTTGTGCAACCACCCTTGGGGGCTCGTGGACCGTCGTGGACCGTCCGCTTGGACTTACCTCGCAACCTGTTGGACGTTCACCTTTCGTCCCTCCGGGGGTCTTCCCAGGGCCACGTGGGCTCACTAGCGTCCGGCCGTACCCCTCAATGGATCGCGCAGGGACCATTGGATGTCGACTGGGAGGTCGGGCTTGTCACCGGAGAACCCGCGGGAGATTTCACGCAGAAGGATGCTCGCGCTGGGTGGGGGCGCCCTCGGCGCCGCCGCGGCCGGGTCGCTGCTGCCGCCCTCGCTGCGGGCGGCGATGGCCGCCGCTCCGCCCTCCGGCGGACTGCGGGCGGTCAGGCACGTGGTGATCCTGATGCAGGAGAATCGTTCCTTCGACCACTACTTCGGCACCCTGCGCGGCGTCCGCGGCTTCGGTGACCGCAACGCCGTCGAACTGCCCTCGGGCAAGCCGGTCTTCGAGCAGCCCGGGCCGCTCGGCCGTACCGTGCTGCCCTTCCCCGTCCGGGACGTCGCCGAGACGCAGAAGAAGGACCTCCAGTACATCGGCGACCTCGACCACTCCTGGGGCGGCGGCGCCAAGGCCTGGCGCGACGGGTGGATGGACGGCTGGGTCTCCGCCAAGACGGCCGCGACGATGGCGTACTACGACCGTCGCGACATCCCGCTGCACTACGAGCTCGCGGACACGTTCACCATCTGCGACGCGTACCACTCCTCCATCCATACGTCGACCAGCCCCAACCGCAACCACCTGTGGAGCGGGTGGACGGGGTACGAGGCCGACGGCTCGCGCGCCGTCACCAACGCCGCGTACGCGGAGGGCACCCACCCCGGCTACCCGTGGCCGACGTACGCCGAGCGCCTGGAGAAGGCGGGCCGGACCTGGAAGACGTACACCGAGTGGGAGAACTTCACCGACAACAACATCGAGTTCTTCACCACCTTCAAGAAGATCGCCCGCAAGGCCCTGGCCAAGACCGGCGGTCACACCTACATGGAGTCCTTCTACGCGGCCGTGCGCGACACCGGTGACGCCGCAGAGCGGGCGCGGCTGCTCGCCGCCCTGGAGGACGGTGTCGCGACCCTCACCACACAGGAGCGCTCGCTGTTCGAGCGAGGGCTGCGACGGGTGGAGACCGGCGGGCTCGCGGACGCGTTCCGGGCGGACGTCGCCGCCGGCACGCTGCCGGAGGTCTCCTACCTCGTGCCCTCCGCGATCGATTCCGAGCACCCCGGCTCGTCCTCGCCGATCGCCTCCGCCACCCTCGTCTACAAGGTGCTGGACGCGCTCGGCTCCCACCCCGACGTCTGGCGGCACACCGTCGTACTGATCAACTACGACGAGAACGACGGCTTCTTCGACCACGTCCCGCCGCCCGTGCCGCCGGCCGGCGACACCGACGAGCGGTGGAAGGGGCTGCCGACCGGGCTCGGCATCCGGGTGCCGCTGCTGGTCGTCTCGCCGTGGACGGTGGGCGGCTACGTCTGCTCCGAGGTCTTCGACCACACGTCGGTGATCCGTTTCCTGGAGACCTGGACCGGGATCGAGGAGCCCAACATCACGCCGTGGCGGCGCCGCGTCACCGGCGACCTGACGTCCGCGTTCGACTTCCGGCGCGGCCGCCCGCAGCCGGAGGTGGAGCGGCCGGGCGCCATTCCGCCGTTCACCGGCCGCTGGCGCCCGCAGCCGCCGCTGGTGCAGCACATGCCCGTCCAGGAGCCCGGTACGCGGCCGGCGCGGCCCCTGCCGTACCAGCCGGACGCGCACGGGCGTGTCCAGGGCGGCGCCCTGACCGTCACGCTCAGCAACACGGGCAAGGCGAGCGCGCCCTTCGCGCTCTATCCGTACGCCGGCGAGTTCGCCGTCCCGCAGCACCAGGACGTAAGGGGCACGGCTCAATGGAGGGTGCCCCTTACCCGCGAGGCGTACCGCTTCACGATCACCGGCCCGAACGGCTTCCGCCGCGAGTTCGCCGGCAAGGCGGCGGGCGGCGCCGAGGTCACCTCGCACATCGACCCGCGTGAGCGCGACGTACACCTCACCCTGGCCGCCACCGGCGACGGGCCGGTCACCTTCACGGTCCGCCCCCTCGGCTACGTCGACGAGGCCGACCTCGGTGACTGGACCCGGCAGGTCACCGTCAAGGCCGGCCGCAGCCGTACGGTCGTGCACTCCGCCGCCGATGCGCACGGCTGGTACGACATCGAGATCACCGGCCCCGAGGGCTTCCGGCGCCGGCTGATGGGGCACATCGAGAACGGGCGGGCGAGCGTCTCGGGCTGAGTGGGCGGACGGAGTGCGGAAGCCCGGGACCTTTGGCCCGGGCTTCCGCGCACCGTGGTGTCTGAGCTGTGAGTATCGCCACGAAAGGGACAATCGATCTCTTTAGGCTGCCAGAGTGGCGGTACGTAGGTCATGCGTTCTTTACGGGCAATCCCCGATAGAGAGCACGAACCACTCAGGGAGTACACCCGTTGGCAGCCATCGCCCGATGGTGCATCACGCACCGCCTCGCCGCCGTCCTGCTCTGGCTCTGCGCCTTGGTCGGCGTCACGGCGGCCGCCGGCATCGCCGGCTCCGCGTACTCCAACGACTACGAGGTCCCCGGCACCGAGTCCGGCCGCGCCGCCTCCCTCCTGGAGGAAGGCTTCCGGGGCCAGGGCGGCGACGGCGACACCATCGTCTGGCACACCACCCAGGGCAGCGTCCGCGCGGCCGCCGTCGAGGACCGCATGGAGGCCATGCTCCACGACGTCGCCGAGCTGCCCGGCGTCGCCTCCGTCACCGGCCCGTACGACCACGCCCAGGTCCCCGCCGGGGCCCCTGGAGCCGCCTCCCAGACCCCCGCCTCCAGTGCCCCCTCCCAGAGCGCCGCCCTGGGATCCGGGCCGTCCGAGGTCACCTCCGCGCCCGGCCGGGTCAGTGAGGACGGACGCACCGCCTACGCCACCGTCGCCTTCGACCGGCACGCCGACGAGATCCCGCCCGCCCAGATCCAGGCCGTCGTCGACACCGCCCGCGCGGCCGCGAGCGACGGCGTCCAGGTGGAGCTCGGCGGCAGTGCCGTCGCGGTCACCGAGGCGCCCGCCTCCCACACCGCCGAGATCGTCGGCGTGGCCGTCGCCGCCCTGGTCCTCTTCCTCGCCTTCGGCTCCCTCGCCGCCAGCCTCCTGCCGATCGCCACCGCCCTCGTCAGCGTCGGCACCGCCTACGCGGGCATCGGGCTGCTCGGCCACGTCATGACCGTGGCCGACTTCGCACCCATGCTGGGCATGCTCATCGGCCTCGGCGTCGGCATCGACTACGCGCTGTTCATCGTCACCCGCCACCGCAAGGGCCTCAAACGCGGCCTCCCGGTCGCCGAAGCCGCCCAGAACGCCGTCGCCACCACCGGCCGGGCCGTCGTCTTCGCCGGCGCCACGGTCTGCATCGCGCTGCTGGGCATGCTGATACTGCGGCTCGGCTTCCTCAACGGCGTCGCCATCGCGGCCTCCCTCACCGTCGTCCTCACCGTCGCCGCGTCCGTGACGCTGCTGCCCGCGCTGCTGTCGTTCATCGGCATGCGCGCCCTGTCGCGCCGCGAGCGCGCCCGGCTGGTGGAGCACGGCCCGGAGCCGGAGCTGCCGACCGGCTTCGCCGCCCGCTGGTCCGCGTTCGTCGAACGCCACCCCAAGCTGCTGGGCGCCGTCGCCGCCGTGGTCATGCTGGTCCTCGCGCTGCCCACGTTCGGCCTCCACCTCGGCACCTCCGACCAGGGCAACAACCCGGCCACCACGACCACCCGCAAGGCCTACGACCTGCTCGCCGACGGCTTCGGCCCCGGCGTCAACGGCCCCCTCACGCTCGTCGCCGAGCTCGACGGCGCCGACGACCGGCTCGCCCTCGCCACGCTCCCCGACGCCCTGCGCGCCACGGCGGGCGTCGAAACGGTCAGCCCGGTCACGTACAGCGGCAGCGGCAACACCGCCGTCCTCACCGTCGTACCGGACTCCGCGCCGCAGTCGCAAGCGACCAGCGACCTCGTCGACCGGCTGCGCGACGACGTCCTGCCGACCGCCGAGAACGGCACCTCCCTCGACGTGTACGTCGGCGGCATCACCGCCGGCTACGACGACTTCGCCCAGGTCATCATCGGCAAGCTGCCGCTCTTCGTGGGCGTCGTCATCGCCCTGGGCTGTCTGCTGCTCCTGCTCGCCTTCCGCTCGATCGGCATCCCGCTGAAGGCCGCCCTGATGAACGTCGCCGCCGTCGCCTCCGCCTTCGGGGTCGTCGTCGCGATCTTCCAGTGGGGCATGGGCAGCGAACTGCTCGGCCTCGGCCGGGCCGGCCCCATCGAACCGTTCCTGCCGGTGATCATGGTGTCCGTACTCTTCGGGCTCTCCATGGACTACCAGGTCTTCCTGGTCAGCCGGATGTACGAGGAGTGGCTGGAGACCGGGGACAACCGGCGGGCCGTACGGGTCGGCCTCGCCGAGACCAGCCGGGTGATCAACTCCGCCGCCGTGATCATGATCGCCGTGTTCCTCGCGTTCGTCCTCTCCGGGGACCGGGTCATCGCGATGTTCGGTATCGGCCTGGCGGCCGCCGTCGCCCTGGACGCGTTCGTCCTCCGTACGCTCCTGGTCCCGGCCCTCATGCACATGCTCGGGGGCGCCAACTGGTGGCTGCCCGGCTGGCTCGACCGCATCCTGCCGCGCATCAGCATCGAGAACCCCGAGTGCCGCGATTCCGATCAGGCGAAGATCCCGTGGCAGCGTTCGAGCGACGACGGACAGCTCGTGCCCTAGCGGCGGAGGGCTCGCGCGTTAAGGGGGCTCTCAGAAACGGCACCTAGCGTGCCGCGCATGAACCCCACGACGACCAAGACCGACGACACCGACACCGACACCGCCACCGCCACCGACACCGCGGTGGAGACCCCGGCCGGGACGGCCGCGGACCCCAAGGACCACCAGGCCGCGTACGACGACGAGCACGCCGCCGAATTCGATCAGGAACCGCACGAGCCGCAGCCTGCCACCGAGCAGGCCGGCGGCCTCGCCACCGCCGCGGCGGCCGTCGTCGCCACGGCCCTCGGCATCGCCTCCCTCACCGGCACCTGGATGGGCCGCATCGCCTCCGAGCGCGAGACGCTCATCGGCCAGATCACCACCTCCCAGACCGGCTCCCCCGCCCAGCAGATCTCCGAGATCTACGGTGACGCCTGGCACACCACCGCCCTCGTCAACGGCCTCTTCGCCGTCGTGGCCCTGATCACCGGGCTCATCGTGCTCACCCGCCCCCAGCGCCCCCTGTGGATCCGGGCGGTGGCCCTGGCCGGAGCCGTACTGGGCGCACTGGGGCTGCTGCTGTCCGCCGGCATGTACGCCGACCTGTTCCTGTCCCTGCCCACCACCGGCTCCTGAGGCGTCCTTACCCACGTCTAAGGCCCCCCTGCCGCCCAAGATGCGGCACTCTCCCGATGCGGCCGCACCCCCTGGCGAACGAGAGTCGAGGCATCACGAAACGCCCCGACACCACCAGGGAGACCCTCATGTTCGCCTACGAACTCCAGCAGGCCCGTCACGCCGACCTCCTCCGCGAGGCCGACGCGCAGCGGTTGGCCAACGTCGCCCGGGCCGCCCGCAAGGCCCGCCGCGCCCTCGCCCGCCGATCCGGCCACAACGCCCCCGAAGGGCAGGTGAATACCGACCACGGCCGCTTCGCCACGGCCGCGTGACGGCCGGGCGGCCCCGCGCCATGGCCGTCGCACCAATATCCGGTGCCGTGATGTCGGAGGGCTGTGCGATGCTCGGCAACGTGGAGACCAGGTCCGTCAGTCCCGTGTTCGTCGGCAGAGCCGGTGAATTGACCGCACTCACCGAAGCGCTCTCCCGCGCGAACGCGGGAGAGCCGCAGGCGTTGCTCGTCGGCGGTGAGGCAGGCGTCGGCAAGACACGTCTGCTGGAGGAGTTCCTCGGCGAGGCGTGCGCCCAGGGTGCGGTCGTCGCCGTCGGCGGCTGCGTCGAGATCGGCGCGGACGGGCTGCCGTTCGCGCCGTTCTCCACCGCGCTGCGCTCCCTGCGCCGCACGCTCCCCGACGAGCTCGCCGCCGCGGCGGAGGGCCAGGAGGGCGAACTGGCCCGGCTGCTGCCCGAACTGGGCGACACGACAGGCCCGGAGCCGTACAACGAGGACAGCACCGCCCGGCTCTTCGAGCTGACCGTCCGCCTCCTGGAGCGCATCGCCGGTGACCGGACGGTCGTCCTCGCCCTGGAGGACCTGCACTGGGCCGACGCCTCCACCCGCCACCTGCTGGCCTACCTCTTCCGCACCCTGCACCGCGGCCGGCTCGTCGTCGTCGCCACCTACCGCGCCGACGACATCCACCGCCGCCACCCGCTGCGGCCGCTGCTCGCCGAGCTGGACCGCCTGCGCACCGTCCGCCGTATCGAACTGCCCCGGTTCAACCGCACCGAGGTCCACCGTCAGCTGACCGGCATCCTGGCCGCCGAGCCGGCCCCCGCCCTCGTCGACGACATCTTCCGCCGCTCGGACGGCAACGCCTTCTTCGTCGAGGAGCTCGTCGTCTGCCAGGAGGGCGGCGGCGAGCCGGGCGGACTCAGCGAGTCCCTGCGCGACCTGCTGCTCGTGCGGGTCGAACGGCTCTCCGAGGACGCCCAGAAGGTCGCCAGGATCGTCGCCGAGGGCGGCTCCACCGTGGAGTACGGCCTGCTCGCCGCCGTCGCCCGGCTGCCCGAGGACGACCTGATCGAGGCCCTGCGGGCCGCCGTCAACGCCAACATCCTGCTCGCCGTGCCCGACGGCGAGGGCTACCGCTTCCGCCACTCCCTGGTCCGCGAGGCCGTCAGCGACGACCTGCTGCCCGGCGAGCGCTCCCGCCTCAACCGGCGGTACGCCGAAGCGCTGGAGGCCGATCCCTCTCTCGTACGGGCCGACGAGCGCACCACCCGGCTCGCCAGCTACTGGTACCACGCACACGACGCCGCCAAGGCCCTGCCCGTCGTCCTCCGGGCCGCCGTGGAGGCCCGCAAGCGCCACGCGCACGCCGAGCAACTGGGCCTGCTGGAACGGGCCATGGAGCTGTGGGACGACGTTCCCGAGGACGTACGGGCGTCCCTGCGGCCCATCGACTACGCCGAGGCGTACCCGGCGTGCGGCTGCCCCGACACCACCCCCCTGCGCTACCTCGACCTGCTGGCCGAGGCGGCCGTCGCCGCGCGGCTGTGCGGTGAGCGCGAACGGGCCCTGAAGATAGTCAAGCGCGCGCTGCGGATCCTCGACGACGACAACGACCCGGCCATGGCCTCCGGCGGCAAGGACCCTCAGCGCGCCGCCTGGTTCTGGACCGAGCGGTCCCGGCTCATGTCGAACCTCGGCCGTGGCGACGGCTGGGCCGAGATCGCCACCGCGCAGGAGCTGGTGCGCGGCCTGCCGCCGTCCGCCGTCCACGCGCAGGTCCTCGCCGTGGCAGCCGGCTGGGGCATGCTGCACGCACCGGGCCCGGAGAGCCTCGCCGCGGCCGAACGGGCCGTCGAGTACGCCCGCCTGGTCAAGGCCGAGCCGGTCGAGCTCAACGCCCGCCTCACCCTCGGCGGTCTCATGGCCGACTCGGGCGACATCGAGGCGGGTCTCGCGGAGAAGTACGCGGTCCTCGACCGGACGCGCGAGCTGGGCCTGCGCAACGAGGCCGGACGCGCCTACGTCAACATCGCCTCCTGCCTGGAGGGTGTCGGGCGCTCCCGGGAAGCGGTGCGGGTCGCCACCGAGGGCGTGGAGTTCTCCCGCGAGCGGGGCCTGCGCGACAACGAGGGCTGGGTCCTGGGCAACCTCGTCGAGTCACAGATCTCGCTGGGCCACTGGGACGAGGCCGGCGAGGGCGCGCACCGGCTCCAGCGCGTCGCCTACAGCACCAAGCCACGCGCCGCCGCGCACCTCCGGCGCGCCCAGCTGGCCGGACTCCGCGGTGAACTGGGCGTCTGCGCGGAGCACTTGGCGCTCGCCCGGGAGGCGTACGGCACGCACGACCCGATGCATCAGTACCTGCTGCCGCTGGCCCAGATCGACCTGGGCGTCGCCGCCGCGCAGGGCCGTATCGCCGATGTACGGGCAGGCCTGGCCGAAGCGGCGAAGAACGGCTTCCCGCCCGGCAGCCAGCGGTACGCCTGGCCGCTGCTGCTGACCGCCGCCACGGCCGAGGCGGAGGCGCGCGGGCTGCCCGGCGCGGCGGAGGGGCGCCCCGAGGCGCTGGCGCGGATCCGCTCGTACGCGAAGCAGCTCGCCACCCCGGTCCCGGTGTGGCGGGCGTACGCGTTGTTCGTCGCCGCCGAGCTGGCCCGCGCCGAGGGCCGCGACGACGCCGACCGCTGGACGGAGGTCGTGGGCGCCCTCGGCCCGCTGGAGCGCCCCTACGAGCTGGCCCGCGCCCGGCACCGCTGGGCGGACGCGCTGCTCCTCCAGGGCGGCCACCGCGACCGCGCCGCCGAGCTGGTGCGCGAGGCGCATGGCGTCGCGGTCCACCTGGGAGCCCGCCCGCTGCGTGAGGACCTGGAACTGCTCGCGGCCCGCGCCCGCCTGCCGCTCGGTGCCCCGGCCGCCGCCACGACACCGGAACCGGACGACGAGGGCTTCGGCCTCACGCCCCGCGAACAGGACGTGCTCCGTCTGGTCGCGGTGGGCCGCACCAACCGCCAGATAGCTGAGGAGCTGTTCATCTCCCCGAAGACGGCGAGCGTGCACGTCTCCAACATCCTCGCCAAGCTCGGCGTCTCGGGCCGTGGCGAAGCCGCCGCCCTCGCCCACCGCCTGCGCCTCCTCCCCGAAGTCCTCGCCTGACCCCGCCCGGCACTGGTACCGCCCGCCCCGCCCCGGGGGCCCGTCTCAGGGCCATACGCCTGCCCGGGCACGCATCCCGCCGCCCATGGAGCCGTGCCCCATGGCGACCGCCGTAGGCGCTGCCTTGCCTCAGCACCCGCCGGCCGCGCATACGGCTGCCGGACCACCGGCCTTGTCGCCCCCGCGACGACCACTCGGCCGGCCTTCACGGCCGAGTGGCCCGGCGACCGGGCACGCGCGGCGCACGGCCCGCCCGGTCGGCGCACGGCCCGGAGGCCGAGGCCCGGACGGTCCCGCCCCAGCCGGGCTCGCGCCCCGGCTGCTAGCCGCACCCCGGGGGCGCCTCGTGGGGGCGTCCGGCCGGGCCATCGGGGGCGGTCCTGGCCGGGAGGCGTTCCGTGGCGTCAGGCGTCGGCGGGGCGAGGGGCACGTATGGTCACCGTGCCCGAGGCGAGGTCTATCGGGCCGCGGGAGGGGTCGTTGTCGCCGAGGTCCTCGCGGGTCAGCGCCAGGCGTCGGCGCTCCTCGTCGGAGTGTTTGCGGCCCGGCGCGAAGAGCTCTTCCATCAGGTTGAACACCGGCTTCCGCCTCTCACTTCACCTCCAGCTGGAGGATCCTGTCGTCGCCCGCCCCCGGGGTGCCCCGGCCGTCCGTCTCGCTGGTGACCAGCCAGACGTTGTTCCCGCCCGCCGCCAGGACCGTGCGCAGCCGGCCGTACCGCTCTTCCAGGAACGCCTGGGGGTCCGCCGAAGGTTCCGCCCCGGCCAGCGGGATGCGCCAGAGCCGCTCGCCCCGCAGTCCCGCCATCCAGACCGAGCCCTCCGCGACGGCGAGCCCGCTCGGCGAGGCGTCGGCGGGCCTCCACTGGGCGACCGGATCGACGAAGCCGGACCTGCCGCCCTTGCCCTCCACCTCCGGCCAGCCGTAGTTCTTGCCGGGCTCGATCAGATTCAGTTCGTCCCAGGTGTTCTGCCCGAACTCGGCCGCCCACAGCCGCTTCTCGGAATCCCAGGCCAGCCCCTGCACATTGCGGTGCCCGTACGAGTAGACGACCGAGTCCGCGGAGGGATTGCCGTGCGCGGGCTGCCCGTCCGGGGTCATCCGGAGGATCTTCCCGCCCAGCGAGTCCTTGTCCTGCGCCAGGCCGGTGTCACCGGTCTCGCCCGTGCCCGCGTACAACATCTTGTCCGGGCCGAACGCGATCCGCCCGCCATTGTGGATCGTGCCCTTCGGGATGCCCCGCAGCACCGTGTCGGGCGCCCCCAACTGCTGGCCGGCCGGCTTCTTCTCGTCGTACAGCATGCGGGCGATGCGGTTGTCCGACTCGGTGGTGAAATACGCGTACACCAGGTGATCGGAGGCGTACGACGGTGAGAGCGCCAGGCCCATCAGGCCGCCCTCGCCGGCCGGCGCCACCCCCGGCACCGAGCCGATCACCGTTTTCTCACCGCTCTCCCCGTCGATCCGGGTGACCGTGCCCTCGTCGCGCGAGGCGACCAGCAGATCGCCGTCCGGCAGGGCGGCCAGGCCCCACGGCGACTTCAGCCCCTCCGTGAGCGTGGACACGACCGTCACCGTGCCCTTCGCGGGCGGCGCGGACCGCGCGGACGGAGAGGGCGACCCCGGGGGCGAGGCGGACGCGGCAGGTGGTGACCCGGCGCTCCGGTCGTCCGCGGGGCGCGCGCCCCCGTCCGACGAGCACCCGGCCGCGAGCATCAGAGCGCCAGCGGCCAACACGGCCGTCACAGCAGGACGTTGCACAGTTCCGATCCCTTCAACGGCGGTGTGAGCTGCATGCCTACTCTTGATACACCGCTCGCGCCGATCACGTTCCCGTGTCCGGCCGGAGATTCCGTCCCGGGAATCAGTCCCACGACCCCCGCGCCGGCGGCAGCGCCGCGATCTCCGCCAGGTCCTCCGCCGTCAGCGACAGCCCGGCCGCCCGCGCGTTCTCCACCGCCCACCGCTCGTGCTTCGTCCCCGGCACCGGTACGACGTGCCGACCCCGCCCCAGCACCCACGCCAGCGCCACCTGCGCCGGCGTCACCCCGGCCGCCTCGCCACCGTGCCGCTCGGCCACCCGCCGCAGCCCCACCACGATCGGCTGGTTCGCGGCCATCATCTCGGCCGTGAACCGGGGGTGCCGAGCCCGCAGGTCCTCCGGCTCGAAGCCACCGCCCGGCGTCAGCGTCCCGGTCAGGAAGCCGTTCCCGAGCGGCATCGCCGCCAGGAACCCCACGCCCCGCGACGCGCACCAGGGCAGCAGCCGCCGCAACGGCTCCGGCGACCACACCGACAGCTCGGCCTGCACCGCGCTCACCGGGAACACCTGCTGGACCCGCTCCAGCTGCCGAATCGTTCCCTCATAAAGATCCGTGCCCGGACCGGCGCGGCGCGGCGAGCGGACCGCCATCGCGCACAGGCCCAGCGCCCGCACTTTCCCGGCCGTCACCAGCTCCGCCATCGCGCCCCAGGTCTCCTCGACCGGCACCTCCGGATTTGCGCGGTGCAACTGGTACAGGTCGATGACGTCGGTCTGGAGCCGCCGCAGCGAGGCGTCGCACGCCCGCCGCACATACCCCGGACGGCCGTTGGCCACGATGTGCTGCTCCCCGACGAGCAGCCCGCACTTCGTCGACACGAAGGCATCCGCCCGGCGCTCCCTGAGCACCCGGCCCAGCAGCAGCTCATTGGTGAAGGGCCCGTACATGTCGGCCGTGTCGAGCAGCGTCACCCCGGCGTCCAGCGCGGCGTGCACGGTGCGCAAGGAGCGGTCGCCGCGCTGTTGCGAGGCGCTGTACGCCCAGCTCATCGGCATGCAGCCGAGGCCGATAGCACCTACTTCGAGCGCCGTCGCCCCGATTGTCCTGCGCTCCAACTCCCCGTACCCCTCCTTGTGCCGCTCCCCAAACTAACCTCCTGACCATGACTGCTGACGTGTGGCTCCCCATTCCGGCCGACGAGATAGACGGGCTCCCCGACCCCGCCGAGTCCGGCCTGACCTACCGCTTCTGGGACGGCGGCCCGGACTTCCCGGCCGACCCGGCCGACTGTGTGTTCTACGTCGTGCCCTACATGAAGGGCACGGAGATCGCGGTGCGCCCGATGGCCGCCATGACCTCCCTGCGCGTCGTCCAGACCCTCTCGGCGGGCACCGACCACGTGACCCCGGGGCTCGGCTCGCTGCCCGCGGGTGTGGCGCTGTGCAACGCCAAGGGCGTCCACGAGGCCAGCACCGCCGAGCTGACCCTCGCACTGATCCTCGCCTCGCTGCGCGGCATCCCCGGCTTCGTGCGCGGCCAGGACAAGGAGGAGTGGCGGGCCGGTTTCTACCCCGCCCTCGCCGACAAATCCGTCCTGATCGTGGGGTACGGATCGATCGGCGCGGCCATCGAGGACCGGCTCGCGCCCTTTGAGTGCGCGCGGGTGGCGCGCGTCGCGCGCTCCGCGCGCACCACCGAGCGCGGCCCCGTGCAGGCGCTCGCGGACCTTTCCGCACTCCTGCCGCACGCCGATGTCGTCATCCTGTCCACCCCGCTGACCCCCGACACCCACCACCTCGTAGACGCCGGCTTCCTGGCCCGGATGAAGGACGGTGCCCTGCTCGTGAACGTGGCGCGCGGCCCCGTCGTCGACACCAAGGCGCTCCTCGCCGAGGCCCAGAGCGGCCGGATCAGCGCCGCGCTCGACGTCACCGACCCCGAACCGCTGCCCGCCGGCCACCCGCTGTGGCACGCCCCGGGCGTATTGATCAGCCCCCACGTCGGCGGATCGACCTCGGCGTTCATGCCCCGCGCGAAGCGTCTCATCGCCGGACAGCTCACCCGTTTCGCCGAGCGCGCACCGCTGCGGAACACCGTCCTGACCACCGGCTGAACACGCTCCGAAGCGATATGGGCGCCGTGCGTGCCCATAACACTGATGATCGTCACGGAGCGTAGAGCACCCCTGTCCCTGAGTGACGATCCTGGTGTATCGTCCCGATCTGGGGGCCGCGTCGAGCACGGACCGGCGCAGGGGAGCGACGTGATTGCCGATCAGAATCCGAGGGGGGCGACGGGCGATGCACGGTCGATGGGCTTGGGCGAACGAACCGACGCGACGGGGCAGCCGACTGCGACCCCCGACCGCGTCCCGGCCGCCGGAGGCGCGGCTGTCGAAGGCGCGGACGCCGCACGGACCCGACCCGCGCGCGGCGGTGTCCCCGTGAGCGCCCCGGGGGTGCTCATCGAGCGGCCGCCCGTCTCCGGCGGCGGCGCCGACGACGCGGCGGGTGGCGGCACGGGCGGCCTGCTGTGCCAACTGCTCCTCGCCGTGCTGTGCGGAGGCTACGCCGCCGGGGCAGCCGTCGGCTGGGGCTCCGAGGAAGTGGCCCTGATCATGGGCGACTTCGGCCTCAGCGCCGCCGCACTGGTCGCCTCCGTCTCGTGCTTCCTCTACGCACGCACGCGTGGCAGCCGTTTCCGGCCCGCCTGGCTGCTGTTCGCCTTCTCCTCGGCGATGGCGGCCGGGGGGAACACCGTCTGGGGCTGGTACGAGGTCGTGCTCGACCGCGCCGTGCCGCAGCCGTCCCTCGCCGACCTGTTCTTCCTGCTCTTCGCGCCGCCCGCCATCGTCGGGCTGCTCGTCCTCGCCAAGCGGCCGGTCACCCGCGCCGGATGGATCTGCCTCGGCCTGGACTCCTGGCTGATCGGCGGCTCGCTGCTGACCCTGTCCTGGAGCCTGGCCCTCGCCCACACCGCCCGCTTCGAGGGCGAGAGCGTCGCACGGGCCGCGCTGTCCCTCGCGTACCCGCTGCTGGACATCGTGCTGGTGAGCATGGTGCTCGCGCTGCACTTCCGGCGCTCCCAGGCCAACCGGTCCGCCGTCCACACCGCCATCGCCGCACTCGCCCTGACGGTGCTGTGCGACGCCCTGTTCACCTCGCCGCTGCTGCGCGAGCACTACCGCTCCGGCCAGCTTCTCGACGCGGGCTGGTTCGCCGGCTCCCTCCTCCTGGCCTACGCCCCCTGGGGCGCCAACCGCGCCCCCGAGAGCCCCGCCCCGCCGCGGGGGCCCCGCCAGCCCAGCCGTCCCATCGCCGGGTCGCTCGCCGCCCTCACGCCCTACCTGGCGGCCGCGGTGTGCACGCTCGGCATCCTGTACAACGTCATCGAGGACCGCACGGTGGACCGCGTCGTCGTCTTCACCGCGTGCACGGTGGTGCTCGCCCTGGTCGTACGCCAGGGGATCATGCTCCTCGACAACATCGCCCTCACCCATGAACTGGCCCAGAAGGAGAACCACTTCCGGTCCCTGGTGCAGGGCTCCAGCGACGTCATCATGATCGCCGCCCCCAACGGGGTGCTGCGCTATGTCAGCCCGGCCGCGTCCGGCGTGTACGGGCGGGAGGCCGACGAGCTCATCGGCTCCGAGCTCGCCTCCCTCATCCATCCCGAGGACCTCGGCGGTGTCGTGCACGAGGTACGGCGGTTCCTGGCCGCTCCTCCTTCGGAGGAGCCCACGACCCGCATCGAATGCCGCTTCAAGTCCGGCACCGGCGAGTGGCTCAACGTCGAGTCCACCGTCAACCGCCACCAGGGCGGTTTGATCTTCAACAGCCGGGACGTCACCGAACGGGTCCGCCTCCAGGCGCAGCTCCAGCACAACGCGGAACACGACCCGCTCACCGACCTGCCCAACCGCGCCCTGTTCACCCAGCGCGTCCGCCAGGCGCTCAGCGGCCGCCGCGCGGGCGACGCCGGCACCGCCGTGCTCTTCATCGACCTGGACGGCTTCAAGGGCGTCAACGACCGCCTCGGCCACCAGGCGGGCGACGAGCTGCTCATCCAGGCCGCCCGCCGCCTCCAGGACTCCGTACGGGCCGGGGACACCGCCGCCCGCCTCGGCGGCGACGAGTTCGCCGCCCTGATCCTCGGCGACGGCAACCCCGACCAGTCCGCGCGGGAGCCGCAGGTCCACGAGATCGCAGACCGGCTGCGGCTCACGCTCTCGCAGCCGTACCGGATCGAGGGCCAGGAGGTACGGGTCGCCGCGTCCATCGGCGTCGCCTTCGCCGAGGCCGGCATCAGCGCCGGAGACCTCCTCCGCAACGCGGACCTCGCCATGTACCGGGCCAAGGCGGGCGGCAAGAACCGCGTCGAGCTGTACGCGCCCCAGATGCAGGCCGATGTCGCACGCCGCACGGAACCGGCCGGCCGGACGCGTACCACCGCCACCGCTACCGCCACCGCCCCTGCCGCCACGGCCGCCACCACCGCCAAGGACGGCGAGTTCGTGCTCCTGCACCAGCCCGTGGTGGACCTCGCCACCGGCCGGATCGCCGCCGTCGCCGCGCAGGCCCGCTGGCGCTCCGCCCAGGGCATCCTGTTCACCCCGGCCGAGTACCTCCGGGTGGCGGACGACGCCGAGCGCGCCGCCGAGCTCGGCAGCCGGCTCCTCGAAGAGGCCGTCGAGCAGGCCGCCGAGCGCGCCAGGGTCGGCCACCGCGCGCCCGTGTCGGTGCGCTTCCCGGCCCGCAAACTGGTCGACCGGTCCATGCCGCTCGGCACCGTCGAAGCCCTGCTGACCACGTACGAACTGCCGTCGGGCTCCCTGATCATCGAGCTGTCCGACAGCGACCCGCGGATCTCCTTCGACGAGCTGGAGCGGCGCCTGGCCGGCCTGCGAAGGCTGGGCGTACGCATCGCGCTCGACGGATTCGGCAGCGGATACGCCGCGATCAACGCGCTCCGGCGGCTCCCGGTGGACATACTGAAACTGGACAGAGGCCTGGTCGAGGGCGTCGTCGAATCGGCCCGGCTGCACAAGATCACCAGCGGGCTGCTCCGCATCGCCTGTGACCTCGGCATGCAGTCCGTGGCCGACGGTGTCGACGTACCGGAGCAGGTCCTGGCGCTACGCGCGATGGGGTGCACCCATGGGCAGGGAATGGCCTTCTCCGGCCCCCTCGACGAGTACCGGCTGCGCCGCGCCCTGGTCCGGGACGAGTTCCCCGTACCCGGCGGGGCCGCCGTGCCGGTGCTCACCGGGGGTGCCCGCGGGAAGCCCCTCCCGGGTGCCATCCCCGCCGGCTACCAGAGCGTCCAGGGCCTCCTCCCGAACGCCCGTCCCGGCGCCCTCCCGACCGGCGTCCCGAACGGTGTCCCGAGCCCCGCGTCGACCACCGCCCCCAGCGCCGCCCCAGGCGCCGCACCAGGCGCCGCACCAGGCGCCGCGTCCAGCGCCGCACCAGGCGCCGCGCCCGGCACCGTACCCACAGGGCCGGACGCCGCGCCCGCCACAGGGGCCGGTGCCAGGCCCGGCGGCCCCGCGCCCGGTGGCACCTCCGGCGCCCTCCCCGGGACCCTCGCCGGCACCGTCCCCCATGCCCTACCCACCGCCCTCCCGAGCGCCCTCCCGGCGATGCGCTCGCCCCACCCGCTTCGTTCACATAATGAGACTCGCGTCCCACCCACTTGACACTGGTAGTGCGCCGGGGGGAGGGTCAATGCCATGCGCACCCGAATTCTCGTACTTGGAAAGCGCGTCGGCTGAGCACGGCCTGATGACGGCCCTGCAGACCCACACCGGCGCGCTCCCCTCGCTTGCCTCACGGCACGAGGGGTTTTTTGTTGCACTGGCACTCGAGCCAACCCAGCTAACCTCGCGAAAACCCTCAGCTTCGAGAAGAGAATGCCGATGACCGAGCAGGCCACCGGGGCCCACCATCCGCAGCCGCGGGCCCGTAACGGCGGACAGCCCTCCGCCACCGTTGAGCACGTCACGGGTGCGCAGTCCCTCATCCGTTCTCTCGAGGAAGTGGGCGCCGAGACGGTATTCGGCATCCCCGGCGGCGCCATCCTCCCCGCATACGACCCGATGATGGACTCCACCCGGGTCCGTCACATCCTCGTGCGCCACGAGCAGGGTGCGGGTCACGCCGCGACCGGCTACGCCCAGGCGACCGGCAAGGTCGGTGTCTGCATCGCCACCTCCGGGCCCGGTGCCACCAACCTGGTCACCCCGATCGCCGACGCGCACATGGACTCCGTCCCGCTGGTCGCGATCACCGGTCAGGTCGCCTCCAAGGCGATCGGCACGGACGCCTTCCAGGAGGCGGACATCTGCGGCATCACCATGCCGATCACCAAGCACAACTTCCTGGTCACCAAGCCCGAGGACATCCCCAAGACGATCGCCGAGGCGTTCCACATCGCCTCCACCGGCCGCCCCGGTCCGGTCCTGGTCGACATCGCCAAGGACGCCCTCCAGGCCAAGACCACCTTCAGCTGGCCGCCGCAGCTCGACCTGCCCGGCTACCGCCCGGTGACCAAGCCGCACGCCAAGCAGATCCGCGAGGCCGCCAAGCTGATCACCCAGGCCAAGCGGCCCGTCCTGTACGTCGGCGGCGGCGTCCTCAAGGCCGGCGCCACCGCCGAGCTGAAGGTACTCGCCGAGCTGACGGAGGCGCCCGTCACGACCACGCTGATGGCGCTGGGCGCGTTCCCCGACAGCCACCCCCTGCACGTGGGCATGCCCGGCATGCACGGTGCCGTCACGGCCGTCACGGCGCTGCAGAAGGCCGACCTGATCGTCGCCCTCGGCGCCCGCTTCGACGACCGCGTCACCGGCAAGCTGGACAGCTTCGCTCCCTTCGCCAAGATCGTCCACGCGGACATCGACCCGGCCGAGATCGGCAAGAACCGCGCCGCAGACGTGCCGATCGTCGGTGACGCCCGCGAGGTCATCGCCGACCTGGTCCAGGCCGTCCAGGCCGAGTACAGCGAGGGCAACAAGGGCGACTACAGCGCCTGGTGGAAGGACCTCAGCCGCTGGCGCGACACCTACCCGCTGGGCTACGAGCAGCCGGAGGACGGCTCGCTCGCCCCGCAGCAGGTCATCCAGCGCATCGGGCAGCTCGCCCCCGAGGGCACCATCTACGCGGCCGGTGTCGGCCAGCACCAGATGTGGGCCGCCCACTTCATCAACTACGAGAAGCCCGCCACCTGGCTGAACTCCGGCGGCGCCGGAACCATGGGCTACGCCGTGCCGGCCGCCATGGGCGCCAAGGCGGGCATGCCGGACCGCACGGTCTGGGCCATCGACGGCGACGGCTGCTTCCAGATGACCAATCAGGAACTGGTCACCTGCGCGCTCAACAACATCCCGATCAAGGTCGCCATCATCAACAACGGCGCGCTCGGGATGGTCCGCCAGTGGCAGACCCTCTTCTACAACCAGCGCTACTCCAACACCGTGCTGCACTCCGGCCCCGAGGCGGACGGCAAGCAGCCCAGCGCCGGCACCCGCGTCCCGGACTTCGTGAAGCTGTCCGAGGCCATGGGCTGCGTGGCGATCCGCTGCGAGCGCCCGGAGGACCTGGACAAGGTCATCCAGGAGGCGAACGCCATCAACGACCGCCCGGTCGTCATCGACTTCATCGTCCACGAGGACGCCCAGGTGTGGCCCATGGTCGCCGCCGGCACCTCCAACGACGAGGTCATGGCCGCCCGCGGCGTCCGCCCCGACTTCGGCGACAACGAAGACGACTGAGAGAGAGCTGAGTCAAGAAACATGTCCAAGCACACGCTCTCCGTCCTGGTGGAGAACACGCCCGGCATCCTCGCCCGGATCGCCGCCCTGTTCTCCCGTCGCGGCTTCAACATCGACTCGCTCGCCGTCGGTGTCACCGAGCACCCCGACATCTCCCGCATCACCATCGTGGTCAATGTCGAGGACCTGCCGCTGGAGCAGGTGACCAAGCAGCTCAACAAGCTGGTCAACGTCCTGAAGATCGTCGAACTCGAGCCCAGCGCCGCCATCCAGCGCGAGCTCGTCCTGGTGAAGGTCCGCGCCGACAACGAGACCCGCTCCCAGATCGTCGAGATCGTCCAGCTCTTCCGCGCCAAGACCGTGGACGTCTCGCCCGAGGCGGTCACGATCGAGGCAACAGGTTCGAGTGACAAGCTCGACGCGATGCTGAAGATGCTGGAGCAGTTCGGCATCAAGGAGCTGGTCCAGTCCGGCACGATCGCCATAGGGCGTGGCGCCCGGTCCATCACGGACCGCAGCCTGCGGGCCCTGGACCGTTCCGCGTAGCGAGACCCCTCAACTTCCACATCCCTCCCCGCCGTACGGTGGGACGCAACATCAGCACACCAAGGAGAAACCCAGTGGCCGAGCTGTACTACGACGACGACGCCGACCTGTCCATCATCCAGGGCCGCAAGGTCGCGGTGATCGGTTACGGCAGCCAGGGCCACGCCCACGCGCTGTCGCTCCGTGACTCGGGTGTCGACGTCCGCGTCGGTCTGCACGAGGGCTCCAAGTCCAAGGCGAAGGCCGAGGAGCAGGGCCTGCGCGTGGTCACGCCGGCGGAGGCCGCCGCCGAGGCCGACCTGATCATGGTCCTGATCCCGGATCCGATCCAGGCCCAGGTCTACGAGGAGTCCATCAAGGACAACCTGAAGGACGGCGACGCGCTGTTCTTCGCGCACGGCTTCAACGTCCGCTTCGGCTTCATCAAGGTCCCGGCCGGCGTCGACGTCGCCCTCGTCGCCCCGAAGGGCCCGGGTCACCTGGTCCGCCGTCAGTACGAGGAGGGCCGCGGCGTTCCGGCGATCGCCGCCGTCGAGCAGGACGCCACCGGCAACGCGTTCGCGCTGGCCCTGTCGTACGCCAAGGCCATCGGCGGCACCCGCGCGGGCGTCATCAAGACGACCTTCACCGAGGAGACCGAGACCGACCTGTTCGGCGAGCAGGCCGTGCTGTGCGGCGGCACGTCCGCGCTGGTCAAGGCGGGCTTCGAGACCCTGGTCGAGGCCGGCTACCAGCCGGAGATCGCGTACTTCGAGTGCCTCCACGAGCTGAAGCTGATCGTGGACCTGATGTACGAGGGCGGCCTGGAGAAGATGCGCTGGTCGGTCTCCGAGACCGCCGAGTGGGGCGACTACGTCACCGGCCCGCGGATCATCACCGACGCCACCAAGGCGGAGATGAAGAAGGTCCTCGCCGAGATCCAGGACGGCACGTTCGCCAAGAACTGGATGGACGAGTACCACGGCGGCCTGAAGAAGTACAACGAGTACAAGACGCAGGACTCCGAGCACCTGCTCGAGACCACCGGCAAGGAGCTGCGCAAGCTCATGAGCTGGGTGGACAACGAGGAGGCGTAAGCCTCATGGCGGCGGGTCCGGACAGACGTCCGGGCCCGCCCGTCTTCATGGGACGGGTCATTGGACTGACTGTCCAACCACGGACGGGTGATCCTTCCGCCGCGGCGGAAAGGATGTCACTCACCACCACTACACTTCTCAACACATACGCGTCAGGCCCACAGCGTCGTGCGTCTTCCACGCGGCAAGCCCCCTCCACCGCATGCGGCCGTCGGGACGGCCGTCCGCACTGGACTTGTGAGGACCCACGTGAGCTCGCATCCCCCCGTCAAGCCGACAGTATTGATCGCTGAAGAGCTGTCGCCCGCCACTGTCGACGCGCTCGGCCCCGACTTCGAGATCCGGCACTGCAACGGCGCCGACCGAGCCGAATTGCTGCCCGCCATCGTGGACGTCGACGCCATCCTGGTGCGCTCCGCCACCAAGGTCGACGCCGAGGCGATCGCCGCGGCCACCAAGCTCAAGGTCGTCGCCCGCGCGGGCGTGGGCCTGGACAATGTCGACGTCTCCGCCGCCACCAAGGCGGGTGTGATGGTCGTCAACGCGCCGACGTCCAACATCGTCACCGCCGCCGAGCTGGCCTGCGGTCTGCTGGTCGCCACCGCGCGCAACATCCCGCAGGCCAACACCGCCCTCAAGAACGGCGAGTGGAAGCGGAGCAAGTACACGGGTGTCGAGCTCAGCGAGAAGACCCTCGGCGTCGTCGGCCTCGGCCGCATCGGCGTCCTGGTCGCGCAGCGCATGTCCGCCTTCGGCATGAAGATCGTCGCGTACGACCCCTACGTCCAGCCGGCGCGCGCCGCGCAGATGGGCGTCAAGCTCCTCACGCTGGACGAGCTGCTGGAGGTCTCCGACTTCATCACCGTCCACCTGCCGAAGACCCCCGAGACGCTCGGTCTGATCGGCAACGAGGCGCTGCACAAGGTCAAGCCGACCGTCCGCATCGTCAACGCCGCGCGCGGTGGCATCGTCGACGAGGAGGCGCTGTACTCGGCGCTCAAGGAGGGCCGGGTCGCGGGCGCGGGCCTCGACGTGTACGCGAAGGAGCCCTGCACCGACTCGCCGCTGTTCGAGCTCGACCAGGTCGTCTGCACCCCGCACCTGGGCGCGTCCACGGACGAGGCGCAGGAGAAGGCCGGTATCGCGGTCGCCCGTTCGGTGCGCCTCGCCCTCGCCGGTGAGCTGGTCCCGGACGCGGTCAACGTCCAGGGCGGTGTCATCGCCGAGGACGTCAAGCCGGGCCTGCCGCTCGCCGAGCGCCTCGGCCGGATCTTCACCGCGCTGGCGGGCGAGGTCGCGGTCCGGCTCGACGTCGAGGTGTACGGCGAGATCACCCAGCACGACGTCAAGGTGCTGGAACTGTCCGCGCTGAAGGGCGTGTTCGAGGACGTCGTCGACGAGACGGTGTCGTACGTGAACGCGCCGCTGTTCGCGCAGGAGCGGGGCGTCGAGGTCCGGCTGACGACGTCGAGCGAGTCGCCCGACCACCGCAACGTGGTCACCGTGCGCGGCACGCTCTCGGGCGGCGAGGAGGTGTCGGTCTCCGGCACGCTGGCCGGCCCCAAGCACCTCCAGAAGATCGTCGCCGTCGGTGACTACGACGTGGACCTGGCGCTCGCCGACCACATGGTCGTCCTGCGGTACGAGGACCGTCCGGGCGTCGTCGGCACCGTCGGCCGCATCCTCGGCGAGGCGGGCCTGAACATCGCGGGCATGCAGGTCGCCCGCGCGGCGGAGGGCGGCGAGGCGCTCGCGGTCCTCACGGTCGACGACACGGTCCCGCAGCACGTGCTGACGGAGGTCGCGGACGAGATCGGCGCGACGTCGGCCCGCTCGGTCAACCTGACCTGACGGTCACCGCTTCGGCGGCACAGCCACGCACGCACCCGGCTCGCGGAGCTTTCCGCGGGTCGGGTGCGTTGCTGTTTGTGCCGGTGTGGTCCGGATGGCCCGTATCTCTGCCGTTCCGTTGATCGTTGAGGGGGTCAACGTGCCTTGTGTGCACGGCCAAGCCCAGACATCACCGCAGGGAAAGGCCTTGGCGTGAGCAACAGCGACAAGCGGCAGCAGTTCGACCGGATCGACACGGACGGGGATGGTTACATCACCGCGGAGGAGCTGAGGGAGTCGCTGGACGGCGACGGCCGCGTCAGCGAGGAGCACGTCGCCACGATCGTCAGGATGGCGGACGAGGACGGCGACCGCCGTATCGACTTCGACGAGTACGCGAAGTTCGTCCGCTAGGGCGGCGTTCGGTCAGAGCCGGTGCGCCTTGAGCGCCATGTGGAGCAGGAGCCGGTCCTCGCCGTCGTCAAGGTCGAGGCCGGTCAGCTGTTCCACGCGGGAGAGGCGGTAGTAGAGCGTCTGCCGGTGGATGCCGAGGGCCGCCGCCGTGCGGCCCGCCTGGCCCGCGCAGTCGAGGAACACCTCGGCGGTGCGGGCCAGTTCCGTGTGCGCGGGTGCGAGCAGGGCGCGGACCGCCTGGTCGTGGGGCGGGGCAGGGGGGAGCGCGGTCAGCAGACGGTACGGTCCGATCGACGCCCACTGGGCCAGTGGCCCGAGCCGGGGCTGGGCCATGGCCGCGCGGGCGGCGGCCGTCGCCTCCCGCCACGCCTCCCCGAGGTCGCCCAGCCCCCGCCGCGGGTCGGCGACCCCCACGACGACGCCGGGCTCCGCGTGGGCACGCGGCCCGGCGCCCACGCCCTGGCCCACGCCCTGGCCGGCGGCCCGGTGGGACCCGGCGCGGCGGTTGGCCTGGAGGTCCCCGCTGGGCCCGGCGTTGCCGGTACGCCGGGCGCGCCCCGCCCCGGCCCGGTCACCCGGGCCCTCCGCGCCCCGCCCGGCCGGGGCCGCGTCCGCGGTACGCCCCGCGGCGGCGGAGGCCCCGGCGCCCCCCGTGGCCCGCTCGGCCGCGGCGTTCCCGGTTGTCCCGGTGTGCCCGGCTGCCCCGGCGTCCCTGGTGGGGCCGGCCTCCGGGGCCCCCATGGGCCGGTTGCGGCCGGCCTCGCCGGTACGCCCGGTGCCGCCCGCGCCGTGCCGGGCGTTGGCCCAGCCGCCTGGGGCCGCCGCCGCGTCCCGTACGGCTGCTACGCCCTCGGCGGGTGCGGCGTCTCCGGTACGCCCGGGGGCCCCGGCGCCCTGGGCAGGGGCGGCGGCCGCGGTGTCCCCGGTGCCTGTGCGGCCCGGAGATCCCGCGCCGCCGCGGGCTGCCCATGCGGCTGTGGGCGGGACATCCGCCGGCGCGCCGGCCGCCGCGTCGCGGAGGCGGCTGGCCGCCGTGAGGGCGGGGCTCAGGGAGTCGGCCGAACGGAGGCGGATCAGGGCGGCCAGCCCGTACGCGCCAAGCCCGCGCGCACCCGCGCCGTGCGCGCCGTGCGCGCCCGCGCCGGCCGGGGCCGCGCCAGGCACGCCGGTCGTGCCGTCCGCGCCCCGTGCCTGGCCCTCCCGTCCCGGCCACGGCACCGTGCACAGGGCCGCCGCGCCCGGGGCCGTGCGCATCGAGGGGGTTTCCGCGCCGGGCCAGGGGGCGACGCACACCAGGGCGTGCAGGCCGTCCGCGTCGCGGCCCAGTGCCGTGCGCAGCGCGGCCAGCGCCATGTCGTACTGCCAGCCCCGCTCGGCCGTCAGGACGCCCCGCAGCTCACGCGAGAGGTCCGCGTCCGCCCGCTCCTCGTCCGCGAGCAGCGCGCCGATCCGTGACGCCACCCCCATGGCCGCCGTCAGCCGGTCGGGCGAAGGTCCCGGGTCGGCGTCCAGCAGCCACACATACCCGAGCACGACGCCCCGGTGGCGTACCGGAAGGCAGATCCGGTCCCGGTAGACGCCCGCGTCCGGAGCGGCCGGGATACGGACCGGGCCGGTCGCCCGGGCGATGCCGAAGCCCTCGAACCAGGCGCGCACCGCGGGCGTGGACTTCCGCGTGAGGATCGAGCGCGTACGGACGGGGTCCATCGCCGTGTCGTCGTCGCTGTCGTGGGCGCCGAAGGCGATCAGCCCAAAATCGCGGTTCTCCAGCGTCGCGGGGGCGCCCAGCAGCGCCGAGATCTCGTCGACCAGCTCTTGGTAATCGGCCTTCACCCGGACATTCTGCCACCCGCTCAGACATCTGTATGAGATGTGCGGCACGGATGCGTGACAGCTGTCGATGGCCCAGCATCGGAGCGATCCTTAGGTTTCACGGTGGTTCTCCGTGCCGTTCCGGATCTGTTCCGTAATGGCCCCCTTCAATCCGTGTTCCGTGGAGGTGCCCCGTGCTGGGTCCCGTGATCCTCGCCGCGTCGCGCAGTGACAAGATGCGCCGTTTTGTCTCTGCCGCTCCGGGCACCAAGCAGGTCGTTGGCCGGTTCATCGCCGGTGAGACGGTCGAGCAGGTCATTCCGGTCGTCCAGGAGACGGTCGCCAAGGGCCTGGAGGTCACGCTGGACGTGGTCGGCGAGGACATCACCACCCGCGATCAGGCCCACGCCGCGCGCGACGCCTACATGGAGCTGATCGAGCACCTGGAGGAGCTGGGCCTGGGCGCCAGGGCCGAGATGTCGGTGAAGCTGTCGATGTTCGGCCAGTCCCTGGAGGGCGGGCACGAGCTGGCGCTCGCCAACGTCCGCCGCGTCGTCGAGGCCGCCGCCTCCATCGGCACCACGGTCACGCTCGACGCGGAGGACCACACCACCCTCGACTCGATGTTCGCGATCCACGAGGAGCTGCGGAAGGACTTCCCGCAGACCGGCTGCGTCATCCAGGCGTACCTCTTCCGTACCGAGGAGGACGCCCGCCGCCTCGCCGCGAACGGCAGCCGCGTACGTATCGTGAAGGGGGCCTACAAAGAGCCCGCCTCGGTCGCGTACCAGGACAAGCACGAGATCGACAAGGCGTACGTCCGGATCCTGAAGATCCTGATGGAGGGCGACGGCTACCCGATGATCGGGTCGCACGACCCGCGACTCATCGCCATCAGCCAGGAGCTCGCGCGCCGCGCCGGGCGCAAACTGGACGAGTACGAGTTCCAGATGCTGTACGGGATCCGCAGCGACGAGCACGTGCGGCTCGCCGCCGAGGGACACCGGATGCGCGTCTACACCGCGTACGGAACCGACTGGTACGGGTACTTCATGCGCCGTCTCGCGGAGAAGCCGGCCAACCTGCTGTTCTTCGTCCGCTCGATGATCACCAAGAACTAAGAGGAGTTACGGAACTCATGGACGCTGTGACCCAGGTCCCCGCTCCGGTCAACGAGCCGGTCCACACCTACGCCCCCGGCTCGGCCGAGCGCACCCGCCTGGAGGCCAAGCTCAAGGAGCTGGCCGAGAACCCCATCGACCTCCCGATGACCATCGGTGGCGTCAAGCGGATGGGCGGCGGTGAGCGTGGCCACGTCGTGCAGCCGCACAACCACCAGAAGATCATCGGCACCTTCGCCGGCGCCACGCAGCAGGACGCGCAGGACGCGATCGACGCGGCCCTCGCCGCCGCCCCGGCCTGGCGCGCCATGTCCTTCGACGACCGGGCCGCGATCATCCTCCGCGCCGCCGAGCTGCTGGCCGGCCCGTGGCGCGAGACCATGGCCGCCTCCACCATGCTCGGCCAGTCCAAGACCGTCCAGCAGGCCGAGATCGACACCCCGTGCGAGCTCGTCGACTTCTGGCGCTTCAACGTCAAGTACGCCCGTGACCTGCTCGCCGAGCAGCCGCCGGCCAACGCCCCGGGTGTGTGGAACCGCCTCGACCACCGTCCGCTGGAGGGCTTCGTCTACGCGATCACGCCCTTCAACTTCACCGCCATCGCGGGCAACCTCCCCACCGCCCCGGCCCTCATGGGCAACGTGGTGGTCTGGAAGCCGTCCCCGACGCAGACCCACGCCGCCGTGCTGCTCATGGAGCTGCTGGAGGAGGCCGGCCTGCCCAAGGGCGTGATCAACCTGGTGACGGGCGACGGCATCGCCGTCTCCGAGGTGGCCCTGCACCACCCGGAGCTCGCGGGCATCCACTTCACCGGCTCGACCAAGACCTTCCAGCACCTGTGGAAGACGGTCGGCACCAACATCGAGAAGTACCGCGGCTACCCGCGCATCGTCGGCGAGACGGGCGGCAAGGACTTCGTCGTCGCACACCCGAGCGCCGACCGCGCCGTGCTGAAGACCGCGCTGACCCGCGGCGCCTTCGAGTACCAGGGCCAGAAGTGCTCGGCGACCTCCCGCGCGTACATCCCGGCCTCGATCTGGAACTCCGGCTTCAAGGAGGAGTTCGCCACCGAGGTCGACGGCATCAAGATGGGTGACGTCACCGACCTGACGAACTTCATCGGCGCCGTCATCGACGAGCGGGCCTTCGCCAAGAACAAGGCCGCCATCGACCGCGCCAAGGCCGACCCGACCTGCACGATCGTCGCGGGCGGCACGTACGACGACTCGGTCGGCTACTTCGTCCGCCCGACCGTCGTCGAGTGCACCGACCCGGCCAACGAGGTCTTCACCACCGAGTACTTCGGCCCGTTCCTCGCGGTGTACGTCTACGAGGACGACCAGTACGACGCGATGCTGGAGCAGATGGAGTCGGTGTCGGCGTACGCGCTGACCGGCTCGGTCATCGCGAACGACCGCGCGGCCGCCGCGTACACGATGCACAAGCTGCGGTACGCCGCGGGCAACTTCTACATCAACGACAAGTCGACCGGCGCCGTGGTCGGCCAGCAGCCCTTCGGCGGCGGCCGCGCCTCCGGTACGAACGACAAGGCGGGCGCCCCGCAGAACCTGATGCGCTGGACGCTGACCCGCGCCATCAAGGAGACGCTGGTTCCGCCGACGGACTACACGTACCCGCACATGGGCTGACGCCCACTCCACAAGCACCGCCCCCGTACCGGCCCCCACGCCGGACGGGGGCGGTCCTGTGTCCACGCGGCGCGGCAGTCAGGCCGGTGCCGATGCCTTGACGGCCGCGCCCGTCCGGGCCGCCTTCCGTACGGCGCGGCGGCGGGTCGGCAGGCCGAAGGTCGGGTGGGCGACGCCCCAGGCCCCGCTCTTGCAGGCCAGTTCCTTGTAGAGGGCGGCGAACCGCCCGGTCAGAGCCGCGTCGACAGCTCGGTCGTCGGCGGTGACGTACTGGATCAGGGCTTCCTTGCGGCCCAGCGAGATGCACTGGTTGAAGTACCGGATCGGCATGTGCGGGAGCTTCCCGCCGGTCAGGCGCGCCGCGATGGCGTTGGCGGCCTGCCACGCGGTGGGGACGCCCGAGGCGCACGACATGCGCAGCGGCTTGTCGCCGGGGCCCATGACCATGGCCGCGTCGCCGACGGCGTACACGTCCGGGTGCGAGACCGAGCGCATGGTGTCGTCGACGACGATCTGACCCGTGCCGGTGACCTCCAGGGCGGTGGCCCGCGCGATCGGGTGGACCGCGAAGCCGGTGGTCCACACGGTGACCGCGGCCGGGACGGCCGTGCCGTCGGCGGTGGTGACGCGGTCGGCCTCGACGCCGGTGACGGTGGCGTGCTCGTGCACGGTGACACCGAGCGTGCCGAGGACCTTGCGCAGGTGCCCGCGGCCCTTGCCGGAGAGCCGGTCGCCGAGGGCGCCCCGGGTGACGAGGGCGACAGCGAGGTCCGGGCGGGCCTCGGCGATCTCGGTCACGGCCTCCAGGCCGGTGAGGCCGCCGCCGACGACGGCCACGGGCTGCCCGGCGTCCAGGCCGGCCAGGCGTTCGCGCAGCCGAAGCGCTCCGGGCCGGCTCGCGATCTCGTGGGCGTGTTCGGCGGTGCCGGGGACGCCCTGGTCGTTCCAGCCGCTGCCGAGGGCGTACACGAGGGTGTCGTACTCCAGTTCCCCGGCGCCGCCGTTCACGTCGGTGACGGCGACGGTCTTGCGGTCGACGTCGACGCCGGTGACGCGCGCGAGCCTCAACTCGACGCCGGTGCCCGCGAACATCTCGCTCAAGGGCCGGGGCCTCGGGTCCTGGCCGACCGCGAGCTGGTGCAACCGCACGCGCTCGACGAAGTCGGGCTCGTCGTTGACGAGGGTGATGGTGACGTCGTCACGGTGGAGCCGCCTGGCGAGACGGCCGGCCGCGAAGGCTCCGGAGTACCCGGCGCCGAGGACGATGATGCGGTGCTGCATTTCCTGCTCCTGTCTGCTCGCGGTTTCGCCCCTTGAACCGGGCAGCGCGCCGTTTCCTGACAGGAACAGGGTGTGAAGCACCTCACATCGTGCCCAGTGTCCAGTGCTCAGCGCTCAGCGCTCAGTGCTCAGAAGGCGTGGAACAGGGGTTCTCCATGGTCGGTGGATGCCCACACCTCGGTCGCCCGCTGGAGCTTGTCGGGGTTGACCTGGTTGCGGAACGCGGCGATGCCGTCGGCGGTGATCTCCAGGCACATGATGCCGATGACCCGGCCGTCGAGGACCGCCACAATGGCGGGTCCGCCGTTGGCGGTCGCGATGTAGATCCCGGGCGAGCCGCCGACCAGTGCGCGCTTGGACCGTGCGGGTTTGAACACGCCCCGCAGGAACCTCGCGACGGCGAGGGCGCCCTCGAACGGCTTGGCGCGGGCCGGGACCTTCCCGCCGCCGTCACCGACCGAGACGGCGTCGGCGGTGAGCAGCCGTACGAGCGGCTCGGTCTTCCCGCTGGTGGCGGCAGCCAGGAACTCCTCGACGATCCGCCGGGCGGCGGCCTCGTCGATCTCCGTGCGGGCCTTGCCGTCCGCGATGTGCTTCTTGGCGCGGTGGTGGATCTGCTGGGCGGCGGCCTCGGTGATGCCGAGGATTCCGGCGATCTCGCGGTGCGGGTAGTCGAAGGCCTCCCGCAGCACGTACACCGCCCGCTCACGGGGGGACAGCCGCTCCATGAGGGTGAGGACGGCGTACGAAACCGACTCGCGCTGTTCGGCGGTGTCGGCCGGGCCCAGCATCGGGTCCGTGCCGAGCAGCGGCTCGGGGAGCCAATGGCCCACATAGGTCTCGCGCCGCGCGCGGGCCGAAGTGAGGTGGTTGAGGCACAGGTTGGTGAGCACCTTCGTCAGCCACGCCTCGGGGACCTCGATGCGCCCGGCGTCGGCGCCCTGCCAGCGCAGGAACGTTTCCTGCACGGCGTCCTCGGCCTCGCTCGCGGACCCGAGGAGGCGATAGGCGATGGCCTCAAGACGGGGCCTCGCGGCCTCGAACCGGTCCACGTCCTTCATGGTCAGCGGCATGGCTCGGATATTAGCCCGGTCACGCGGTGCTTCGTGTGCGCAGCGGGCTTCCGGTGACCGGCCCAACACCGGAGCCGTGGCGGCGCGTTGGCCTTCAGCCGCGCCCGGGACGCGAGGGCGCCGACCACGCGCCCGCACGGCGTGGGTGAACAGCCGTCAGTTTGGCGGCGCGCGGGGCGGTTACCCGCACACCATGGCTGACACGACGAACAAGACGACGACGGCAACGAAGGACCGGGCGCGCGGCGCGGCCAAGGACGCGTCGCGCACCGCCGCGCAGTCCGCGCGCGGCGGCAAGGAGGCGCTCGCCGGGATCGGCGGTGCGACCACCGAAAAGGCCAGGTCCGCGGCGAGGACGGTCCAGTCGGCCGTCAGCACGGCGGCCGGGCAGACCGTCGGCAAGGCGGGCGTGGCCTGGACGCTGGTGAAGGCCAGGAAGGCCATCGCCGCCGGTGCGGGCGCGAGCGTGGTGACCGTGGTGGCCTCCTCGTACGCCCTCGGCCGCCGTGCCGGACTGCGCCAACGCGGCCCCCTCTCCCGCCTCACCGGCGGGCGCCTCTGACCCTCCGACGGCGCAGGACCCCGCCCCGCCGCCCCCGCCGCCCCCGGCGGCCCCCGAGCGTCCGCCGGGTCGGCCGGGGGTGGCGCCGGGTCGCCGAGGACGACGCCTCCGGACGGCCAACGCGGCCCTTCCGGCCAACGGCCCCGCTGAGCAAGGGCGGCCGGCCTGGCCAACCACGTCCAGGCGGCCGAACGGCGGCCCTGGCGGTTCAAGGGCGGCCGAACGGCGGCCCCGGGCAGCGGTGGGCGGCAGCCGCGGGCGATCGAGGTGCCCACACGATGACGTCGGACGGCCAATGCGGCCTCGTCGGCCAACGGCCCCGGGTGGCCACGGGTCACGGACAGGGCCCGGCGCGGCCGACCACGGCCGGGTGTGCCGATGCCGGCCACGGGCGGCCCGGGCGGCCGGCGACAGCCACGGGTGGCCCAGCGCCGGCCCGGACAGCGAGGGCAGTCGGGGGCGCCCCAACGATGGCGTCGCACGGCCAACGCGGCCTCGTCGGCCAACGGCCCCGGGGCCATGGGGCGTCGGCTGCGCCCGGCGTGGCCAGCCACGCCCCGGGGCCACGGGTGGCCAGCCGGAGCCCGTGGCCGTGGGTGGACAACTCGCCTGGAGTCGCCCGCATGTGGCACACGGCCACGGTGTGGACCACGGGTCGGCGCAGCCCCGCGTGGAGGCGAGCGCGGTGGCTGGTTCGGGGCTGTGGGCGGGGTTGGCGTCTGCGTTCTGGGGGGTGGGGCTGGGAGAGTGGGCCGCATGACCGACTCCTTGCGCATGGCCCACACCTACGAGCTGGCCCCCGCGGCCCTCGCCGCGATACGGGCCATGCTGAACGCCGCCTTCGACGGGGGCTTCACCGACCAGGACTGGGACCACGGCCTCGGCGGCGTCCACGCGTACGTCGAGGACGAGCACGGCATCGCCGCCCACGGCAGCGTGATCATGCGCCGGGTGGCGCACGCGGGGCGCTCGTACCGCGTCGGGTACGTGGAGGCGGTCGCCGTCCGCGCCGACCGGCGCCGCCAGGGGCTGGGCGGCCGGGTGATGACGGCGCTGGAGGAGGTCGTCGACGGGGCGTACGCGTTCGGCGCCCTGTCCGCGTCCGACGACGGCGCCGAGCTGTACCGGGCGCGCGGCTGGCAGTTGTGGAACGGCCGCGTCGAGGCGTACGGACCGGACGGCGTCGTACACCTGCCGGACGAGGAGGACTCGACGTACCTGCGCCCGGCGGCCGGCCGCCCCCTGCCCGCCGCCGACGCGGGGGCGCTGCTCTTCGACTGGCGCGACGGCGACGTCCTGTAGACGGTTCCGGTGGAGCCCCCGTCTCAGATAGTAGGAAGTCCGAGTAATTGTGGAGACAGACGCTCGGCCACCGCTTAGCTTTGTAGGAGCCGAACGTCTCGCTCCATCAAGCGAACGGCGGACGAGAGCGCTGTGCCCCCGGCAGGCAACCCCTGCGGCCGTGCTCCCCGCCCCTTCCGGCGCCTCGAATCAGTTCTGATCTCAAGGAGTCGATCGTCATGGCCGCTGAGACCGTCGTTCGCCGCGTCCGCCACACCGCCCCCCGCCGTACCGACACCGACACCGAGCGCCGCAACGCGGCCGCCGCGCTGCAGCGGGCCCTCGACCGGCGGGACAATGGCGGGGCCACGGGCCACTGATCGGAGCTACTGACCCACCGGGTCACTGACACACCGCCTGACACGTACGTCCACATTCTGGAACGTTCATGTCAGGCAATGGGACGGGGAGTAGGGTGCGGACATGTCTCGCAGCATCAATCTCGCAGTGGTTCCCGGTGACGGCATCGGCCAGGAGGTCGTGGCCCAGGGCCTGAAGGTCCTTCGCTCCGTCCTCCGTGAGGATGTGAAGCTGGAGACCAAGGAGTACGACCTCGGCGCCCAGCGCTGGCACCGCACCGGGGAGACCCTCCCCGACGCGGAGCTGGAGTCCCTCAAGACGCACGACGCCATCCTGCTCGGCGCGATCGGCGACCCGTCCGTGCCCTCCGGCGTCCTGGAGCGCGGGCTGCTGCTCAAACTGCGCTTCGCCTTCGACCACTACGTCAACCTGCGTCCGTCGAAGCTCTTCCCCAACACCGCGACCCCGCTGGCCGGCCGCCCCGACATCGACTTCGTCGTCGTCCGCGAGGGCACCGAGGGCCCGTACACCGGCAACGGTGGATCTCTCCGTACGGGAACGGAGCACGAGGTCGCCACCGAGGTCAGCGTCAACACGGCGTACGGCGTCGAGCGTGTCGTCCGTGACGCGTACGAGCGGGCCAACGCCCGCCCGCGCAAGAAGCTGACGCTGGTCCACAAGAACAACGTCCTGGTCTACGCCGGCCACATGTGGAAGAAGATCTTCGACAAGGTCGGCCAGGAATACCCCGAGGTCACCACCGACTACCTGCACGTCGACGCCGCGACGATCTTCTTCGTCACGCAGCCCGAGCGCTTCGACGTCATCGTCACCGACAACCTCTTCGGCGACATCCTGACCGACCTCGCCGCCGCCGTGACCGGCGGCATCGGCCTGGCCGCGTCCGGCAACATCAACCCGACGGGCGAGTTCCCGTCGATGTTCGAGCCCGTCCACGGCTCCGCGCCCGACATCGCGGGCCAGGGCAAGGCCGACCCCACCGCGACGATCCTGTCCGTCGCGCTGCTCCTGCGTCACCTCGGGTACGAGGCCGAGGCCGTCCGTATCGAGGAGGCGGTCGCCGCCGACCTGGCGGAACGGGACGGCTCGACGCCGCGTACGACGGACGAGATCGGCGACGCGCTCGCGGTACGCGTAGCGAGCTGACCCGCCGACTGAAGATCATCAGACACAGCCGCCGGGTCGCACACGCACCCGGCGGCTTCTCCTGTGCGGCCCCGGGTGCCACCATCAACCCTGGACCGCACTCTCATAGCCGTTTCATTGCACGGGGTCACGCGCGCGATAATCGAACGCGGGGCCGCGGCATGCGGGAAAGCTCGGACGTCCTAGCAGGTGTAGCGGCGTGAGCGCGGTCCGTCACACACAACGGTGTAAGGACACAGCACTCATGACGACGACGCCCACGATCGAGCTCAAGCCCTCCTCGAACCCGCTGTCCGACGCGGAGCGCGAGGCGATTCTGGCCAACCCCGGTTTCGGCCGCCACTTCACCGACCACATGGTGACGATCAAGTGGACGGAAGGGCGCGGCTGGCACGACGCCGAGCTCACGCCGTACGCGCCGCTCTCGATCGACCCGGCGAACATGACCCTGCACTACGCGCAGGAGATCTTCGAGGGTCTGAAGGCCTACCGCCGCCCCGACGGCTCGATCTCGCTCTTCCGGCCGGAGGCCAACGCCGAGCGGTTCCAGATCTCGGCCAAGCGCCTGGCCATGCCGGAGATGCCGGTCGACATGTTCGTCGCCGCGTGCGACGCGCTCGTCCAGCAGGACCAGGCGTGGGTGCCGCCGCACGGTGGTGAGGAGTCGCTGTACCTCCGCCCGTTCATGATCGCCAACGAGGTCGGGCTGGGCGTCCGCCCGGCCAACGAGTACCTGTTCATCGTCATCGCCTCGCCGGCCGGCGCGTACTTCCCGGGCGGCGTGAAGCCCGTCTCGATCTGGCTCTCCGAGGACCGCGTCCGCGCGGTCCCGGGCGGCATCGGCTTCGCCAAGACCGGCGGCAACTACGCGGCGTCCCTGCTCGCCCAGGCCGAGGCGGCCGCGAAGGGCTGCGACCAGGTCGCGTACCTAGACGCGGTCGAGCACAAGTGGGTCGAGGAGCTCGGCGGCATGAACCTGTACTTCGTGTATGGCAACCGCATCGTCACCCCCGAGCTCACCGGCTCCCTCCTCGCCGGCATCACCCGCGACTCGCTCCTCCAGCTCGCCCGTGACCTCGGGTACGAGGCGGAGGAGGGCCGCGTCTCCATCGACCAGTGGAAGCGCGACACCGAGAGCGGCACCCTCACCGAGGTCTTCGCCTGCGGTACGGCGGCCGTGATCACCCCGGTCGGCACGGTCAAGTCGGCGAGCGGCGAGTGGACCCAGTCGGGCGGACAGCCGGGCGAGGTCACCCTGCGGCTCCGCAAGGCGCTGCTGGACATCCAGACCGGCGCGGCGGCCGACCCCCACGGCTGGACGCACCAGGTCGCCTGACGCGTACGCGGCGTCTTCCGGGGCCCGGCCGCCGCATGCGGCGCCGGGGTCCGGGGGTGAAGCCGCCGGATGTACGAAGCGCCCGCGCCCCCCGCTCGAGGGCGCGGGCGCTTCGCGGTGCGCCGCGCGTCAGGGCGCGGCGGTCTCGGGTTCGGGCACCGGGAGGGTGCCCGGGGCCTTGGCGGTGGCCGTGAGCGCTGCGTACGCCAGTCCACCGACCAGGCCCGAGAGGACGAAGCTCACGTCGACGCCGGCCGTCAGCGCCAGCAGCGGGCCCTCGTACAGGGGCGTCGAGACGGCCGCGAGGCCTACCGCCGCGCCGAGCGCCCAGGACACCGTGGCGCGGGGCTCCCAGCCGGCGCGGAACCAGTAGATCCCGCCCTTGGCGCGCCGGTTGTAGACCTGGAGCGCCTCCGGGTCGTACACCCCGCCGCACCGGAGGTGGCCCATCAGCGTGATGACCGCCCACGGCGTGCCGATCGCGGTCAGCAGCAGCACGAACGAGGTCATCGCCGACTGGGCGTCCCACGCGAAGTGGCCCACGAAGACGAACACCGTCGCCACGGCGGCGACCACCAGAGTGGCCCTGGCACGCGTCGCGCGCGGCACGATGGCGTCCAGGTCGAGGCCCATCGAGTAGAGCATCAGCCCCGCGTTGCCGACCGACCCGGCGCTCGCCGCCACCAGCAGCGGCAGCAGGTACCAGGGCGCCGCCGTCTCGACCAGCGGCCCGGCGTAGTCGAGGCCCGCCCGCGCGGCCAGCGCCGTGAACGTACCGAACAGCTGCGGCACCAGCAGGCCCAGGAACAGGCCCACGCACGTCGCCCGCCACACCGTGCGCGGGCTGTACCGCTCCGGCGAGACGTACCGCGTGTAGTCGCCGAGCAGCGTGATGAAGGCGATCGGGCCGCTCAGCCCCGCCGCCACGGCGGACAGCAGCCACGTCGGCCAGAAGGAGCCCAGCAGGTACGGGGTGTCCGGCGGCGGCGCGGTCGTGAAGTCGCCCGCGTACGCGAGGACGCCGAGCAGCAGGAGCACGGTCATGCCGACGGCGAGGTACCGGCTGATCCGCAGCAGCAGCCGGTAGCCGTACACGGCGGCCACGACCGTACAGCCGGCGAGCAGCACGTACACGAGGGTGTGGGCCACGGGTCCGGTCGGTACGTCGAAGAGCCGGGACAGCGTGCCCAGCATCACGTCGCCGCCGATCCACAGCGTCAGCGCGGTGTACCCGAGGGACAGCAGCAGGCCCACGACCGAGCCGACCAGCCTGCCGCGTACGCCGAAGAAGGCGCCGCTCGACGTCGACAGGTTCGTCGCGGTGCGCAGCGAGACCAGCGCGAGCGGGGCGGTGACGGCGACGCCGACGATCGTCCCGGCCAGGATCGAGGTGACCGAGGCCCACAGGCCCAGCCCGAAGGAGACCGGCAGCCAGCCGAAGACGATCACGCCGAGGCACAGGTTCGAGCCCAGCAGGATCGAGACGAGGTCACGCGGCCGGCTGGTGCGTTCCGCTTCCGGGATGGTGTCGACTCCGCGCTGTTCAATCGGCATGGGCGCTCTCCCTTGCTCTGCTCGTCGACGTCGGGGGGATGTTTAGAGTGACGCTCAATGTGACTCATGCCCAGCGCCCACGTCAATGGTTCCATCCCTGGAATCTTGTGGTTAGAGTGTTGCTCAAACAGGAGGTGTGGTGACGTGCGACTGACCCCCACGGAGCGCGACCGGCTGCTGATCTTCGGCGCCGCCGAGCTCGCCCGGGCCCGCCGGGCCCGTGGTCTGAAGCTCAATGTCCCCGAGGCGACCGCCCTCATCGCGGACACCGTCTGCGAGGCGGCCCGCGACGGACGGCGGCTCGCCGAGGCGATCGAGCAGGCCCGCTCGGTGCTCGGCCCCGACGACGTCCTGCCGGGCGTCGCTGACGTCGTGACCGAGGTCCATGTGGAGGCCGTCTTCGACGACGGCTCCCGGCTCGCCGTGGTCAGCGACCCGATCGGCGGAGGCAGTCAGGAGAGCGACGCGCCGGGCGCGCTGCTGCCGGGGCCGGGGCACTCCGATCCGGAGCCCGTGGTGCGGCTGAGCGTCACCAACACCGCGAGCGTGCCGGTCTCCGTCACCTCGCACTACCACTTCTTCGAGGCCAACCCGCGGCTCGACTTCGACCGCGCCCAGGCCTACGGCATGCGGCTCGCCGTCCCCGCCGGATCGTCCGTGCGCTTCGGGCCGGGCGAGAGCGACGAGGTCGGGCTGGTCCCGATCGGCGGCGACCGGATCGCCATCGGCTTCGCCGGACTGGTCGACGGGCCGCTGGACGCGCCGGGTGCCCGCGAGGAGGCACTGCGCCGGGCCGCCGCCTGCGGCTACCTCGGCGTACCGGAAACGACTGACCAGGAGGCCGACCGATGAGCCGCCCCGGAGGCCACCCCGCCGAAGCGCGCCGCCTCACCCCCTACGAGTACGCCGCCACCCACGGCCCCCGCGCCGGCGACCGCGTCCGCCTCGGCGACTCGGGCCTCACGGTCCGGGTCGAGTCGGACGCCCAGAAGCCGGGCGACGAGTTCCTCGCCGGCTTCGGCAAGACCGCCCGCGACGGACTGCACCTCAAGGCCGCCGCCGTCCGCGAGACCTGCGACGTCGTGATCAGCAACGTCCTGGTCATCGACGCCGTCCAGGGCATCCGCAAGGTGTCCATCGGTATCCGAGAGGGCCGCATCCACGCGATCGGCCGGGCCGGCAACCCCGACACCCTCGACGGCGTCGACGTCGTCGTCGGCACGGGCACCAGCATCGTCTCCGGCGAGGGTCTCATCGCCACGGCCGGCGCCGTGGACACCCACGTACACCTCCTCTCCCCGCGCATCATGGAGGCCTCCCTCGCCTCCGGCGTCACCACCATCATCGGACAGGAGTTCGGTCCTGTCTGGGGTGTTGGCGTCAACTCGCCATGGGCGCTGCGTCACGCCTTCAACGCCTTCGACGCCTGGCCCGTCAACATCGGCTTCCTCGGCCGCGGCTCCTCCTCCCACGACGCCCCGCTCATCGAGGCGCTCGCCGAGGGCGGCGCCTCCGGCTTCAAGGTCCACGAGGACATGGGCGCCCACACCCGCGCGCTCGACACCGCGCTGCGCGTCGCCGAGGAGTACGACGTCCAGGTCGCCCTCCACAGCGACGGCCTGAACGAGTGCCTGTCCGTCGAGGACACCCTCAAGGTGCTGGAGGGCCGGACGATCCACGCCTTCCACATCGAGGGCTGCGGCGGCGGCCACGTCCCCAACGTCCTGAAGATGGCGGGCGTCCCCAACGTCATCGGCTCGTCCACCAACCCCACCCTTCCCTTCGGGCGGGACGCGGTCGCCGAGCACTACGGAATGATCGTCTCCGTACACGACCTGAAGACCGACCTGCCCGGCGACGCGGCCATGGCCCGCGACCGGATCAGGGCAGGGACGATGGGCGCGGAGGACGTCCTGCACGACCTCGGCGCGATCGGGATCACGTCGTCGGACGCGCAGGGCATGGGAAGGGCCGGCGAGACCGTACGCCGGACCTTCGCCATGGCCGGGAAGATGAAGGCCGAGCTGGGCCCCCTGGAAGGCGACGGGGACGGCGACGACAACGCGCGCGTCCTGCGCTACATGGCCAAGCTCACCATCAACCCGGCGATCGCCCACGGCCTCGCGCACGAGGTCGGCTCGATCGAGGTCGGCAAGCTCGCCGACATCGTGCTGTGGCGGCCCGAGTTCTTCGGCGCCAAGCCGCAGCTCGTGCTGAAGTCGGGCTTCCCCGCGTACGGGGTCGTGGGCGACCCGAACGCCGCCACCGACACCTGCGAACCGCTGGTCCTCGGGCCGCAGTTCGGGGCGTTCGGGGCGACGGCCGCCGACATCTCGGTGGCGTTCGTCTCCGGGGCGGCCGCGCAGGCCGGCAACGACCTGATGCCCACCCGCCGCCGCCGGGTCGCCGTACGCGGCACGCGCGGCATCGGCCCCGGCGACCTGCTGCTCAACTCCCGTATCGGCGAGGTCGCGGTCGACGGCCGCACCGGGCTCGTCACCCTCGACGGCGATCCGGTCCGCTCCGACCCGGCCGAATCCGTCTCCCTCAACCGCCTCTACTTCCTCTGAGGACACCCACCCCATGAGCACTTTCCGCATGCCCGCCGAGTGGGCCCCCCACGAGCGCACCTGGATGGCCTGGCCGGGGCCGAACCCGACCTTCACCAACGACGACGAGCTGCGCGAGGCCCGCGAGGCATGGGCGTCGGTCGCCCGCGCCGTACGCCGCTTCGAGCCGGTGACCGTGGTCCACGCACCCGGCGACGAGGCGTCCGCCCGTGAGCTGCTCGGCCCGGACATCGACCTGGTCGAGCGCGACCTGGACGACGCGTGGATGCGCGACATCGGCCCCACCTTCGTCACCAACGGCCAGGAACTGGCCGCCGTGGACTGGGTGTTCAACGGATGGGGCGCGGCGGACTGGGCGCGCTGGGAGCACGACTCGAAGATCGCCCGCCATGTCGCGGACATCGCCGGCGTCCCCGTACACAGCAGCCAGCTCGTCAACGAGGGCGGCGCCATCCACGTCGACGGCGAGGGTACGGTCCTGCTGACCGACACCGTCCAGCTCGGCCCCGAGCGGAACCCCGAGTGGACGCGCGAGCAGGTCGAGGCGGAGATCCACGCCAAGCTCGGCACCACCAAGGCGATCTGGCTGCCCCGCGGCCTGACCGGCGACTACGGCATGTACGGCACGCGTGGCCACGTCGACATCGTCGCCGCCTTCGCCCGCCCCGGTGTCGTGGTCGCCCACACCCAGCCCGACCCGGCCCACCCGGATCACGAGCTGTGCAAGGCCAACGTGGACCTGCTGCGCAAGCAGACCGACGCCAAGGGCCGCCGGCTGGAGGTCGTCGAGGTCCCGGCCCCGACGGTCCTCCAGGAGGACGGGGAGTGGGTCGACTACTCCTACATCAACCACTACATCTGCAACGGCGGTGTGGTGCTGTGCGCCTTCGACGACCCGCGCGACGAGATCGCCGCGGGCATCTTCCGCCGCCTCTTCCCGGACCGTACGGTCACGCTGGTCGACGCGCGGACGATCTTCGCGGGCGGCGGCGGCATCCACTGCATCACCCAGCAGCAGCCCAAGGTCTGACACCGGGGACAGGGACGATCGGGTACAACGTACGAGTGAACGAACCCCGTACGACACCGGCCGCACGGCGGCGCAACAGCGCGCCGCCCCGGGAGGAGCTGCTCGCCGCCGCCATGGCGACCATCGCCGAGCGCGGGCTCGACGGGCTCACCATGGCGGGGCTCGGCCGTGAGGTCGGGATGAGCAGCGGGCACCTCCTCTACTACTTCCGCACCAAGGACGAGCTGCTGCTCCAGACCCTGGAGTGGAGCGAGGGCCGTCTCGGCGCCGAGCGCAGCGCACTGCTGTCGCGCCCGGCGCCGGTGCGGGAGCGGCTGGTCGCGTACGTCGACCTGTACGTGCCCGACGGCCCGCGCGACCCGCACTGGACGCTCTGGCTGGAGGTCTGGAACCGCTCGCAGAACGCCGACGCCGACGCCCGCGCCCGCCAGGCCGCCATCGAGGGCGCCTGGCACCGCGACCTGGTCGCCCTCCTCGCCGAGGGGATATCCCGTGGCGAACTGCGCACCGTCGACCCCGACCGGTACGCGGCCCGCCTGCGCGCCCTCCTCGACGGCTTCAGCGTCCACGTGGCCGTGGGCATCCCCGGCACGGGCCGCGCCCAGGTCCTGACCCACGTCCACGACTTCCTCGAGGACACCCTGCTGCCCTGACACCGGGGTCATCCGGCCCAGGGCCGGTCGCGTGCCCACCGGCCCGCACCCGAACGTCCGCCCCCCGGCGCCCCGGCCGCCCGCCGGGCACGCCCCCCGGCGCCCCGGCCCGTCCGCCGGGCACGGAGAGGGGCCGGGCCCGGGGGCGGCGCCCGCATCGTGAGACTCGGGTCCAGCGGCGTTCACATCTGTGGCAGACTGCGACCGTGCTTGCTACCGCCATGATTATGGGCAGCAGCGCGCCGGTCCGCAGTGACCACTGAATCGCGGCAGAACCCCCGCGGCAGTGGACACCGTGTCTCAGACCCGCGCGCAGACCTCTCGCACCCGCGAGGGGTCTTTTCGTTTTCCGGCCCGACCCCGGCCGGGAACGGCGGCGCGCGAGAATGGGGGCAGGTGGATCCAGGGAGTCCGGAGCCACATCCGACAGGAGCCAACACAGTCATGACCACGGAGACCGACAGTCTTCATACCGTCGCCGGCGCGAGCGGCGCCACCGCCGTCGACGACAGCTTCCACGTCTTCGACACGACGCTGCGCGACGGGGCCCAGCGCGAGGGCATCAACCTCACCGTCGCCGACAAGCTGACCATCGCCCGGCACCTGGACGACTTCGGCGTCGGCTTCATCGAGGGCGGCTGGCCCGGCGCCAACCCGCGTGACACCGAGTTCTTCGCCCGCGCCAAGAACGAGATCCGCTTCAAGCACGCCCAGCTCGTCGCCTTCGGCGCGACCCGCCGGGCCGGTGCCACCGCCGCCGAGGACCCGCAGGTCAAGGCGCTGCTCGACTCCGGCGCGCCCGTCGTCACGCTGGTCGCCAAGTCGCACGACCGGCACGTCGAGCTGGCGCTGCGCACCACCCTGGACGAGAACATCGCGATGGTCCGCGACACCGTGACCCACCTGCGCGAGCAGGGCCGGCGGGTCTTCGTGGACTGCGAGCACTTCTTCGACGGCTACCGGGCCAACCCGGAGTACGCCAAGGCCGTCGTCCGCGCCGCCCATGAGGCCGGCGCCGACGTCGTCATCCTGTGCGACACCAACGGCGGCATGCTCCCCGCCCAGGTCCACGCCGTGGTCTCCACCGTCCTCGCCGACACCGGCGCCCGCCTCGGTATCCACGCCCAGGACGACACCGGCTGCGCCGTCGCCAACACCCTCGCCGCCGTCGACGCGGGCGCCACGCACGTCCAGTGCACCGCCAACGGCTACGGCGAGCGCGTCGGCAACGCCAACCTCTTCCCCGTCGTCGCCGCCCTGGAACTGAAGTACGGCAAGAAGGTGCTCCCGGACGGGGCCCTGAAGGAGATGACGCGCATCTCCCACGCCATCGCCGAGGTGGTCAACCTGACCCCCTCCACCCATCAGCCGTACGTGGGTGTCTCCGCGTTCGCCCACAAGGCGGGCCTGCACGCCTCCGCGATCAAGGTCGACCCGGACCTGTACCAGCACATCGACCCCGAGCGCGTCGGCAACACCATGCGGATGCTCGTCTCGGACATGGCCGGCCGCGCCTCCATCGAGCTCAAGGGCAAGGAGCTGGGCGTCGACCTCGGCGGCGACCGCGCCCTGGTGGCCCGGGTCGTGGAGCGCGTCAAGGAGCGCGAGCTCAAGGGGTACACGTACGAGGCCGCCGACGCCTCCTTCGAGCTCCTCCTCCGCGCCGAGGTCGAAGGCCGCGCCCGCCGCTACTTCCGCACCGAGTCGTGGCGCGCGATCGTCGAGGACCGCCCGGACGGCACCCATGCCAACGAGGCGACCGTCAAGCTGTGGGCCAAGGGCGAGCGGATCGTCGCCACCGCCGAGGGCAACGGCCCGGTCAACGCTCTCGACCTCGCCATGCGCGCGGGTCTGGAGCGGATCTACCCGCAGCTCGCCAAGCTGGAGCTGGTGGACTACAAGGTCCGCATCCTGGAGGGCAAGCACGGCACCCAGTCCACCACCCGTGTCCTGATCACCACCTCCGACGGCGAGGGCGAGTGGTCGACGGTGGGTGTCGGCGAGAACGTCATCGCCGCCTCCTGGCAGGCACTGGAGGACGCGTACACGTACGGGCTGCTGCGGGCGGGCGTCGATCCCGCCGAGTAAAGGGCCGACGCGTATGTCCTCTTTACCCCCTTTTGGGGTAGCTTCGATGGTATGAGGACCAGGCCGTTCACCCTTCTGTCGGCCTTGGCGGGGCTGACGATGACGCTGCTGCTGCTCCTGGCCCTGGCCCCCGGTGCGGGGGCCAAGGCCACGGGGCTCCAGGACGCGGCCGAGGCTCTGAAGCAGGGCCCGGTGTACGTCCACCCCGGGGCCGCCGACCAACTGCCGAAGGCCGAGGCCGACGCGCTGGCGGACAAGATCAAGAATGCCGACAAGCCGGTCTTCGTGGCGGTCCTGCCCGCCACGGCGGAGTTCCCGCAGCAGGGGCTGCTCCAGGACCTCCGTACGCAGACCGGCATCACCGGCCTTTACGGCGTACGCCTCGGCGACGACTTCGCCGCGGGCGCCGACCGGGCCGTGATGTCCAACCGGGCGGTCCAGAACATCGCGGACGCCGTCCGCCAGCCCGGCGTGGACGCCACCACCGAGCTGAACAACTTCGTCGACCAGGCCCTGCCGCAGATGCGCGGCGACGCGCCCAGCACCTGGTCCGGGGTCCCCGGTGACCGCACCCCGGTCGCCGGACTGATCACCATCGGCGCCCTGGCCGCCGCCGGCGGCGCGACCGCCCTCACCGTCACCCGCCGCAGGCGGCGCCTGCGCGAGCAGCAGGAGCAGGAAGCCCTGGAGAGGCTGCGGGTCGTCGTCGACGAGGACATCACCGCGTACGGCGAGGAACTGGACCGGCTCGACTTCCACCCCGGCGAGAAGGGCGCCGACGACGCCATGCGCGCCGACTACGAGCGCGCCCTCGACTCGTACGACAAGGCCAAGTCCCTGATGGGCCAGGCCAGGCACCCCCACGACGTACGGGCGGTGACCGAGGCCATCGAGGACGGCCGTTACGCCCTGGCCGTCCTGTCCGCCCGCCGCGAGGGCCGCCCGCTTCCCGAGCGGCGGGCACCTTGCTTCTTCGACCCGCGCCACGGCCCGGCCGCCACCGAGGTGGAATGGGCCCCGGCCGGTGGCGCGGTGCGCGAGGTGCCGGTCTGCGCGGCGGACGCCGCCCGGCTCGCGGAGGGCGATGACCCGATGACCCGGACGGTCGACACGCCGTACGGCCGCCGTCCCTACTGGGAGGCGGGACCGGCGTACGGCCCGTGGGTCGGCGGGTACTTCGGCGGCGGCATCCTGCCCGGCCTGCTGATGGGCACCATGCTCGGCTCGATGCTCTCCACCCCGGCGTACGCGTCGGAGTACGGCGGCGCCGGGTACGAGGGCGGCGACTTCTCCGGCGGCGACTTCAACGCCTCGGACTTCGGCGGCGGCGGAGGCTTCGGGGGCGGCGACTTCGGCGGCGGAGGGTTCGGCGGCGGCGACTTCGGCGGCGGGTTCTGACCGTGCCCGACGACGTGGGCGACGAGCTGGCGGACGTCGTCGCGGAGTGGGCGGCCGCCCTCGCCTCGAACGACCCGGACCGTATCACCACATACCTGGCCGACGACTGGGCCCTCGTGTCAGAGGCGGGCGTCGCGACCCGCGAGCACGTCCTGGCGCTGGTCGCGTCGGGAGAGCTGACGCACGCGGCGATGGAGCCGGTGGGCGAGCCGCGCGTCCGGATCCACGGGGACACGGCGCTCTTCACCGGACGGGTCACGAACGCCGGCTCCGACGACTGGCGGACGGACGTGTTCCTGTGGCGCGACGGCCGCTGGCGGTGCGCCCTGAGTCACGTCACGCCGGCGTCACCCGACTGAGCGGCGCGCCCCCGATGGCCGGCTGCTACGGCACCCCTCCCCAGTGCTGGACATCAGCGCAGCGGTAGCGGAAAGTGACGCACCGAAACTCACCGTCACTTCATGGCGTACCGCGAACGTCTTTTTCAGTCTCCGAGTCCCCGCCGAACTGGTGGACGCCCTGGTCGACCTCCAGGGCACCTGCTCCGACCGGGTCGAGCCGCAGCAGCGCGACCACATCCACATCACCCTCGGCTTCCTGCACGACGCCGACGCCGGGCGGCTGGCGGACGCCGCCGCGATGCTGAGCGGACGGACGTGGCCCACGCCCACCGTCGCGCTCACCGGCGAGGTGCGGCACGGGAGCTGGAAGCTGAGCAAGGACCCGGCGTACCGCTACGACGAGGACGTCATCCAGCGGCAGGAGCAGGTACGGCTCGGGGTGGGGCACACCCCCGAACTGGCCGAGATCCAGACGGGGATCACCCGGGGGCTGGGGATCGAGGAGGACGGGTTCTGGCCGCATGTCACCCTCGGCCTGGCGCGGCAGGACTTCCCCACCGCCGAGGCGAAGGGCATGACGCTCCCGTCGATCAAGGGGCCGGCGCCGAGCGTGGACCTCCAGCAGGAGATGTCCGTCACCGAGTTCAGGGTCCTCGTCCGCCGGGAACTGTCCTGACCCGCATAATCGCGGGATGCGTCCCGCCACCCTCCTCCCCTCCCTGACCGGGCTCCGCTTCTGGGCGGCCCTGCTGGTGGTGCTGTACCACCTGTCCCGGCAGGCGGGGGAGCTTCCCCTCATCAGCGAGGCGGCCTGGTACGGCCGCAGTGGCGTCACGTTCTTCTTCGTCCTGTCCGGGTTCGTCCTGGCCTGGACGTACGACGGGAAACGCGTACCCGCGACCGTCTTCCTGTGGCGGCGCTTCGCCCGCATCTGGCCGCTCCTGGCCGCCACCACCGTCCTGTCGGTGGGCGCGTGGCTCGCCCTGGGCAAGGAGGTGTCGGTGAAGGCCGTCGCCGCCTCCCTGCTCCTGGTCCACGCCTGGGTACCCGACCCGGTCGTCCTGCGGGGCGGCAACCCGGCGGCCTGGTCGCTCAGCGACGAGGCGTGGTTCTACCTGATCTTCCCGCTCCTGATGGCCCTCCCGCCCGTACGCTCGGCGCGCGGCCGGCGGTGGATCGCGGTCGCGGTCTGCGCGGGCGTGGTGCTGCTGTGGCTCAGCGGTTCGCTGTACGCCGACGGCGGCACGCGCGCGTGGGCGCTGGACTACCTGCCGCTGACCCGGACGCTCCAGTTCCTGCTCGGTGTGGTGACCGGCCTGGCGGTGGCGCGCGGCCGGCGGCCCCCGATCGGGCTGTGGCCGGCGGTGTGGCTGGTCATCGGCTGGCACCTGGTGCTGGTGCCCTGGTCGTGGGCGGTGCCGGACGCGCTCTGGTACAGCCCGTACCAGGCCTCCCAGTTGCTCGCCACGCCGCTGTTCGCCCTGCTGGTGGCCGCCGCCGCGCGGGCCGACCTGGACGGCCGGGCGACCGGCCTCGGCGGTCCGTGGGCGGTACGGCTCGGTCACTGGTCGTACGCCTGGTACCTGATCCACGAGATCGTGATCCGTGTCGCCGTGGGCCGCGCCGGCGACACGGCGACAACCTGGGCGCTGGTGCTCGCGCTGAGCCTGACCCTGTCGGCGGCCGCGTACCACTGGGTGGAGCACCCGCTGGAACGGTGGCTGCGGGGGCTCAGTCCGGGACGGGGTCCCGGAAGCCGCGTCGGCGGGCCGCTCGGGGGCGGCAGCGCAGGAGGCGGGCGGCGGTGAGGAGGGCGCCGCGCAGGGCGCCGTGGCGGTGGAGGGCCTGGACGGCGTAGGTGGAGCAGCTCGGGGTGTACGGGCAGCAGGGCGGCCGGGTGGGGCTGATCGTGACGCGGTAGTGGCGGACGGCCGCGTACAGCGCGGCGGCGGCACGGCCCGGCGGGCGGGGGGCGGCCGGGTCGGCGCCGCCCCGGGCGGGGGGAAGGAACAGGGCGAGCGCGAGGGCGCTCAACCACCCGCCTGGGCAGCAGAACCGGCCGTACACCGCGTAGGTGTCGCAGCAGCCTATGCAGCAGCCTTCGTCGTCGTCCGCCTCGTCCTGCTTACGCTTCGTCGAGGGCAACGAAGGCTTCCCAGGCGGTGGGGGAGACGGTGAGGACCGGGCCGGTGGGGTTCTTGGAGTCCCGGATGTGGACGGCCGAGGGGTGCGCGGCGACCTCGACGCAGTCGCCGCCCTCGTCGCTGCTGTAGCTGGACTTGCGCCAGTCGTAGGCGACTTCGACGCAGTCGCCGCCCTCGTCGCCGCTGTAGCTGGACTTGAACCACGTGAGCGCTGCGGGTGTCATGCCTCTCCTGCCAGATCGTCCAGCAGGCCCATGCTCTCCTCGGGCGTCAGGGCCTGTGATCTGAGCATCCCATATTTCTGCTGGAGGACACTGACCTCGTCGGGATCGTCGATGAGGAAGCTGACCCGCTGGCCTTCGATGTAGGCCAGGTGCTCGTGGTCGGGTGTCTCCAGCAGGACCATCGGCCCGTTGAGGCCCGCGTGCTTCTCCCGCCTCGTCGGCATGATCTGGAGCCCCACGTAGGGGTGTTCGGCGTAGCGGCGCAGGTGTTCGATCTGGTCGCGGAGGACGGTGGGGCCACCGATCGGGCGGCTCAGGACGGACTCCTCGATGAGGAAACTCATCACCGGGGGCCCCGGCTTGCGGTCGAAGAGTTTGTGGCGGTCGAGGCGGGCGGAGAGCCGCTCCTCCGCCTCGTCCGGGCTGATCGGTGGGACCAGGCAGGAGAAGACGGCCGCCGCGTACTCCTGCGTCTGGAGGAGGCCGGGGACGACCTGGTTCTGGTACGAGAGCAGCGTCACCGCTTCCTGCTCGTGGTCGATGAAGTCTTGTGCGAACGCGGGATATCGCTCCCGCTCCGGCACCCGCGCCACCCCTGCCGCCAGGACGCCCCGCGTTTCCAGCACCTGGTCCATTTCCAGCGCCAGGTTGTACTTGAGGGGTCTGCGGCCCTGTTCGATGGAGGCGAGCGTCTCCTGATGGATGTTCAGCTTCTCGGCGAGCTTGGGCTGGGTGAGCCCTGCCGCCCGGCGCAGCTGGCCGACTTGGGCACCGATGAGGTGCCAGGACGTGTTCTTGTGGGGCCTGCTCGAAGCGTGCATGCTCGCCCTCTTCCCACCCGGCGAAGTACCTGATCCAGCTCAAGCCGTACAAACCGTCTGTACGGCTTGCTCAGCTGTCACAGTCTAGTCACTCACGGTGACATTGGGTGCATGAATGAGGAACTTCAACTGCCGTACCTGTGCGAGGCGTTCTACCGGCGCGAGCGCCGGTCCGTCCCGGCTGCCAGGCGGTTCGCGGCGGCGGCGCTCGCGGAGTGGCGGTGGGGCGTGGGGGACCGGGCCGGGGACGTACTGCTCTGCGTGAGCGAGCTGGCCACGAACGCGCTCGTGCACGGCGTCCCGCCGGGGCGGGGCTTCCGGCTGCGGCTGCACCGGGAGCGGGGCGGCGCCCTGCTGCGCGTGGAGCTGCACGACAGCGGGGGAGGGGAGGTGCGAGCCGAGGTCCCCGACGGGGATGCGGAGTCGGGGAGGGGGTTGGTGCTCGTGGCGGCGCTGTCCGACACCTGGGGGGTGGGTGAGCGGAGCCCTGGCAAGATCGTGTGGTGCGAGTTCGTACAGTGACGGTATGTCACGACGTACATTCGAGGATCTTGTGGCCGAGGCCGACTCGGTCGACGTCTCCGGCTGGGACTTCTCCTGGCTGGAGGGGCGGGCTACCGAGGAGCGGCCCTCGTGGGGCTACCAGCGCCTGATGGGCGAGCGGCTGGCCGCCGCGTCCGCCGGCCTGGACATCCAGACGGGTGGCGGGGAGGTCCTCGCGGGCGTCCCCACCTATCCGCCGACGATGGCCGCCACGGAGTCCTGGCCGCCGAACGTCGCCAAGGCGACCGAGCTGCTGCACCCGCGCGGGGTCGTCGTGGTCGCGGACCCGGACGAGCCGCCGCTGCCGTTCGCGGACGGGGCGTTCGACCTGGTCACGAGCCGCCATCCGGCGACGGTGTGGTGGACCGAGATCGCCCGGGTGCTCCGGCCCGGCGGGACGTACTTCGCCCAGCACGTGGGGCCGGAGACGGTCTTCGAGCTGATCGAGTTCTTTCTCGGGCCGCTCTCCGACGAGCTGCGCCGCAAGCGGCACCCGGACGAGGAGACGGCGGAGGCGAGGGCGGCCGGGCTGAAAATCGTCGACGTACGGATGGAGCGGCTCCGGATGGAGTTCTTCGACGTCGGCGCGGTCGTCTACTTCCTGCGGAAGGTGATCTGGACGGTGCCGGGCTTCACGGTGGACGCGTACCGGGAACGACTGAGGGACCTGCACGGCCTCATGGAGGCCGAAGGTCCCTTTGTCGCTCACTCGTGCCGGACGCTCATCGAGGCCCGTAAGCCGCTCACTGGGCGTTCTTGATCGCGGAGATCTCGAACGTCAGCTTGATCTTGTCGCTCACCAGGACGCCGCCGGTCTCCAGCGCGGCGTTCCAGGTCAGGCCCCACTCGGAGCGGAGCAGCTCGGCCTTGCCCTCGAAGCCGACGCGTTCGTTGCCGAACGGGTCCTTGGCGGCGCCGTTGAACTCCAGGTCGATGGTGATCGGCTTGGTGACGCCCTTGATGGTCAGGTCGCCGGTGATGCGGTAGTCCGTGCCGCCGAGCGCCTCGGCGCTCGTGGAGCGGAAGGTCATCAGCGGGAACCGCTCGGCGTCGAAGAAGTCGGCACCACGGAGGTGTCCGTCGCGGTCGGCGCTGCCGGTGTCGATCGACGGGATCCTGACGTCGATGGACGCGCTGGAGGCCGCCGGGTCCGAGCCGTCGAGGTTCAGGATGCCCTCGTAGTCGGTGAACGCGCCCCGGACGTTGGTGACCATGGCGTGCCGGGCGGTGAAGCCGATGCTGCTGTGGGCCGGGTCGATCGTGTACGTCCCGGTCAGGGCGGCCAGCGCCGGGTCGACGGTGGCGGTGGCGGTGGGTGCGGTGGCGGTCGCGGTGCTGCGGCTGAAGAGACCCATGATGACGTAACTCCCTCGGGATGGTTTGTTGAACCTTCAACGAGAACGACTGTAGACCCATTCCGTTCAACTTTCAACCACTTCTTGTGTCGCCGATCGGGGCGGGCGTCTACGCTGCCGTGGGCGCGTCTCCAGATCACCTGCGAAACAAGCGGGGATATGAGCGAGTGCGACGGCAAGGAGTCCGCCACCAAGCCGAAGGGGGCAGCTCAGCCGACGCGGACGCCGGCGGCGCCTCAAGGGGCCGGTCTACAGCGGTCCCGCGATACTCCGTTCCGCCGCCAGGCCGGCGGTGAGCCTGCCGCCCGCCGGTGCCAACGACGTGGAGCTGTAGCCCTTGTCGCCCAGAATGTGGCCGAGCTGGATACGCGGCCGCCCGGGCCCAAGCCGGGGTGCCCATATCGCCTCCATGACGGCGATGAACTGAGTTCAGTCGGCATCGGACAGTCCGTGGCGGCGTATGACCCGATCATGATCCGCGACCCTGGATCACTTTGACGACAGGTCGTAGGCGCGTCACGGCGAGGTGGGTGGGGGGACCCGAGCACTCCTCGTGGGGCGTGCCCCGCCGGCGCCCTTCACCGGATGGCGGACGAACTCCTCGCTCAGGCCGCTCGGGGCGGTCCATGTACCGCGCATGGCGGCCCAGGAACGTGTTGTATCGGGCCCGCGATGCCGGTGGGCTCCCATTCTGTGGCCCGCGGAGAACCGGTCGCCCTGCGCTGAGGGAACTCCGCGGCGGGGAACATGACGTTCCCCGATGGCCAGACCGGCGGATACGCCGTGCCAGGCTGGGAGTGTTATGACTTCGCCGTACACGGGAGGAGGGAAAAGTAGCGTGGAGCAACGAGAAGCGGCCCTCCTTGCCGAGCGGTTCGGGAAGGAGAACATCCCCCAATGGGAAGAGTGGGGATGCCATGTCCTCCCCGCCGACAGGTTGCACCTGCCGGGTCACTACGTCTTCATCTACCCACCGCGTGCGGACAGCGGAGTGCGGCTGGGCGGCAATTGGCCCATTCTGGTGGACGAGCGGACCGGAGAGTGCAGGTTCGCTCGGGGGGTTGACGAGTACCGAAAGATGAAAGCGGCGCGTCCGCTGTAGTCCCGCGGTCGTAACGGCCCGCCCTCCCGGGCGGGCCGTTGCGCTGGTGCCCACCGGGCCGGTGTCGGCGCCAACCGGTCTGGCGGAAGCGGGACTTGGATTAACCGACCGGGGTTGTTGGACTGCCGTCGCCGCACCGGGTCCGTTTCGTTGACGGTGTGGTGAGGCGACCGTTACGCCAGTGGCCATGTCGCCACGATTCCGCTCCCCACGTGCGGTGTGCGCCCTCGCCGCCGCCTCAGCCGCCGTGTTCGCCCTGGCGGGACCCGCCGCCGCCGGGCCACCCCCCACCACGACCGAGAGCCTGCTCATCGGGTCGCCCCAGCTGTCCGTCGCCGTCGCCCGGGACTTCCCGCGTGTCGTCTCGTACACCGACCGCGCGAGCGGGGCGCGGCTGCTCGGCAGTACGAGCCCGGTCACGGCCGTCACCCTCAATGGCACGGCGTACGCCGTCCGGATGGCCGCCGAACCCGTGGTCACCGCCACCAGCGCCCGCTACACGCTCGCCTTCCCCGACCTGCCGGGGGTCGAGGTGGACGCGACGCTCACCGTCTCCGGGCGGGCCACCACCTTCAGGGTGACGGGCGTCCGGGACACCGAGGCCTTCCGGGTCGGGACCATCGACATACCCGGGCACGACCTGGTGTCGGTCGGTTCCACCGAGCCGGGCGCGGCCACCGCGTTCACCAAGCTGGACCCCGATTCGACGCGTACCGCCGACGTCTTCGGGGCCGTGCCCGCGCAGCCGGAGGCGGCGCCCACCGGCGCGTCGTACGCCATCGTCAACACCGGCTCGCTCGCCGCCGCCGTGGAGTCGAACTCCAGTTACGACAAGCCCTCCGGGCCCACGAACGGCGACGACGCCCGCTTCTGGCACCAGGCCCGCGAGGCGGCGGACGGCAGCGTACGCGTCGGGGTGTGGTCCGGGCAGTGGACCTACCGGGGTGCCGGCGCGCCACAGCCGGAGAGCGGCGGCGACCTGCCGTGGGCCAAGGTCGTCGTCACGCCCGACGCCAACGGGGACGGCCGGGTCGACTGGCAGGACGGCGCCGTCGCCTTCCGTACGATCGGCATCAAGGCCCCGGGCAGCGCGCAGACGCCCGGCCGGGTCGTCACCCACATCCCGTTCAACTTCGCCAGCCAGGCCACCCACCCCTTCGCCCGCACCCTCGACGACGTGAAGCGGGTGTCGCTCTCCACGGACGGGCTCGGGCAGCTCGCGGTGCTCAAGGGGTACGGCTCCGAAGGCCACGACTCCGCCCACCCGGACTACGGCGGCAACTACAACAAGCGGGCGGGAGGGCTGGAAGACCTCAACAGCCTGCTGCGCAACGGCAAGAAGTGGGGCGCCACCTTCGGCGTCCACGTCAACGCCACCGAGTCGTACCCGGAGGCCAGGAACTTCAGCGAGACGCTCGTCGACAAGACGAAACCCGGGTGGAACTGGCTCAACCAGAGCTACTACATCAACCAGCGCCGGGACATCAACAGCGGTGATCTGGCGCGCCGCTTCCAGCAGTTGAGGGACGAGACCGACCGCAATCTTTCGTTCCTCTACATCGACGTCTACTACACGCACGGCTGGATCGCCGACAAGACCATCCAGGCCGTGCAGGCGCAGGGCTGGAACGTCGGCACGGAGTGGTCCGACAAGTTCGAGCGGGCCTCGCTGTGGTCGCACTGGGCCAACGACCTGGACTACGGCGGCGCGACGAACAAGGGCCTCAACTCGCAGATCATCCGGTTCATCCGCAACGGCGAGAAGGACATCTGGAACAACCACCCGGTCCTCGGCCAGACCGCTCTGGAGGACTTCGAGGGCTGGACCGGCGAGACCGACTACACCGCTTTCACGGCGAACATCTGGCAGAAGAACCTGCCCGCCAAGTACCTCCAGCGGCAGCAGATCCTCCGCTGGAACGGCAACGACATCACCTTCACGGGCGGGGTGCGCGGCACGGTCGAGGACGGCAGGCGGACCTTCTACGAAAACGGCCGCAAGGTCCTGGACGGGGACCGGTACCTGCTGCCCTGGGAGGGCAAGCTGTACCACTACAACAAGGCGGGGGGTACGAGCACCTGGGCCGTGAACGGTGGTACGTACACGGTCTACAAGCTGACCGACAACGGGCGGGTCCGGACCGGGACGGTACGGCCGTCCACGGACGGGCGGATCACGCTGACCGCCGCCGCCGGGCAGGCGTACGTGCTGTACCCGGACCAGGCGCCCGCGCAGCCGTCGGTGCGGTGGGGCGAGGGCACGCCGGTCAAGGACCCGGGCTTCAACGACGCCCGGCTGGGCGCCTGGACCAAGACCGGGACGGTCGCGAGGGACACCGACGAGCAGGGGCGCAACAGCGCGGTGCTCACCGGGGAGGCGCGCGCCGGGATCGCCCAGCGGATCGGGGGGCTGACGCCGGGGAAGCGGTACAGCGCGTCCGCCTGGATCGAGGTCCAGCCGGGGGCGACGCGGCGTACGACGCTGGCGGCCGGGGGCGCCTCCGTGGCCGTCGAGCGCTCCACGGTGCCGAACCGGATCGCCGCCTCCGACTGGCACGGCACGTCGATGCAGCGCGCGAAGGTCCACTTCACCGCGCCGGGCAGCGGCGAGGTGACCCTGTCGGTCACGGCCGAGGGCGGCAGCGGCCCGGCGCGGGTGCGGGTGGACGACGTACGGATCGTGGAGAACGCGCCGACCGTGAAGCCGGGGGTGTACGAGGACTTCGAGGCCGTCGACCAGGGCTGGGGGCCGTTCCTGAAGGGCGGCGCGGGCGGCGCCAACGACCCGCGCACCCATGTGAGCCAGCTGCACGCCCCGTACACCCAGGCGGGCTGGAACGGGAAGCTCATCGATGACGTGCTGGAGGGCGCCGAGTCCCTCAAGGCCCACGACGAGAACACCGGCCTCGTCTACCGCACCGCGCCCTGGACCGTGCCCATGAAGGACGGGCACAGCTACCGGGTGGAGTACGACTACCAGTCGAGCCACGCGGGCGCGTACGAGTGGGTGACCGGGTATGACAAGGGCACTCGTGCGGTCGAGAGCCGCCGTACCCCGATCGGACAGCAGCGGACCACCGGCCACTTCAGTGAGACCGTCACGGCCGGCTGCGGCGACACCTGGACCGGGCTGCGCAAGCGCGCCGACGCCCCGGACGGTGCCGACTTCGTCCTCGACCGGTTCACCGTGACCGACCTCGGCCCGGCCACCGGGCGCCCCGCCTGCGGGACGCTCGCCCTGGCGGCCGGTGAGGCCCTGGAGCCGGGCCGGGCCAACACCGTCACGGCCACCTTCACCAACGACGAGACGGCCGCCGTGAGCCCGTCCGTGGCGCTCACCCTTCCGGAGGGCTCGACCGCCGAGCCGTCCGGCCCGGTCACGCCCGGGGCGGTCGAGCCGGGCGGGGAGGCCACCGCGACGTGGCGGGTGACGCCGCCGGCGGACGCCGCGTACCGGGCGTACGAGGTCGGCGCCTCGGCCTCGTACACGGTCGGCGGCACGGCCAGGACGCTCACCGCCGCCACCTCGGTGCGCACCCTGCCGCCCCCGCCGGCCGCCGACGCCTGGGCGAGCGACCTGGACTGGGTGTCGGCCCGCAGCGGCTGGGGCCCCGTCGAGCGGGACATGTCCAACGGCGGGACGGCCGCCGGCGACGGCACCCCGCTGCGGATCGGGGGAGTGGCGTACGCCAAGGGCCTGGGCACCCACGCCCCGGCGACCGTGCGCTACTACCTGGGCGGCCGGTGCACCTCGTTCACCGCCGAGGTGGGCGTGGACGACGCCCAGGCGACGCGCGGGACCGTGCGGTTCACCGTCACGGCCGACGGGGCGGAGAAGGTGACGTCGCCGGTCCTGAAGGCGACCGACGCCGCCTGGTCGCTGAGCGCGGACGTCACGGGCGCGTCGTACGTCGACCTGGTCGTCGGCGACGGCGGTGACGGCAACGGCAACGACCACGCCGACTGGGGCAACGCCCGGTTCCACTGCGGCGGTTGATCCTGCCGAGGAGGGGGAGAGGGCGACGCGATCGAACGATCAATTCGCGCACGTCATGTGCGATTCATTGACTGTTTGTGCGTTCGTGTGAGAGAAACCGCTCACCCAAGAGCCCTCACCTCAGAGTCCCCACCTCAGAGCCCTCTCCCTCTCGGAGGTCCTCCCGCCATGCCTCCCTCCCCCTCCCGCCGCACGCTCCTGCTCGCCGCCGTCACCACCCCGCTCGCCCTGTCCGCCACCCCTTCCCACGCGGCCGACGCCTACGACACCCTCCGCCTCACCTGGCGCGACCTCGTCCTCGGCACCGGCTTCACCCCCACCGCCGAGCCGTACGCCACCAAGCTCGCCGCCCTCGGCGCCACCGCCCGGGACCTCCGCTCCACCATGGCCCCCGCGAGCGGCTCCCTGTGGCCCGACCTCCCGTACGCCGACCCCGAACCGGACACGGACGCCGAGTCGTACACGTACTCGGGCAACCTCAACACCAGCTACAACCGGCTGCGCACCATGGCCGAGGCGTACGCCCAGCCCGGCACCGGCCTGACCGGCGACACCACCCTCCGCGCCGAGATCCTCACCGGCCTCGACCACCTCCACGACCAGGCGTACAACGCCTCCCAGGCGCGCTACGGCAACTGGTACAACTGGCAGATCGGCATCCCGCAGGCCCTGCTCGACATCGACGTCCTGCTGTACGACCACCTCGGCGCCGCCCGCATCGCCGAACACTGCGCCGCCGTCGACCACTTCGTCCCCAACAGCGCGGTCGCGAACTACACCGGCACGTCCACCGGCGCCAACCGCGTCGACCTGTGCCGCGTCCTCGCCCTGCGCGGCGTCATCGGCAAGAGCTCCGCCAAGCTCGCGCTCGCCCGCGACGCGCTCTCACCCGTCTTCCCGTACGTCACCTCCGGCGACGGGCTCTACGCCGACGGCAGTTTCATCCAGCACCTCTACGTCCCCTACGCCGGGTCCTACGGCGCCGTGATGCTCGGCGGCCTGTCCCTGCTGTTCGCCCTGCTCAAGGGGTCGGCGTGGGAGGTCACGGACAGCGGGCGCCAGATCGTGTTCGACTCGGTCGAGAAGGCGTACGCACCCTTCCTCTTCAACGGCCTCGCCATGGACGGGGTTTCAGGGCGTGCCATAAGCAGGGGCGTACAGAAGGCCGACACGCGCGCGATACGGCAGGACGACCATCTGCGCGGGCACGCCGTCATCGCCTGCGTCGCGCTGCTCGCCCGGAGCGCGTCCGCCGCCGAGAAGGCCCGCTGGGACGGCATGGTCAAGGGCTGGATCGCCCGCGACTACTACAGCCCGGTCCTCTCCAGCCCGGCCCTCGGTGTCGCGGCCCTCTCCCGCCTCAAGGCCGTCGCCGACGGGACCTCGCCGGCGCTCGCCGAACCCGTCGGCCACCGGCTCTTCCCCGGCATGGACCGGGCCGTCCACCGCCGCCCCGGGTGGGCGGCCGCCGTCTCCATGGCGTCGAACCGGATCACGTACTACGAGAACGGCAACGGGGAGAACCTGCGCGCCTGGCACAGCGGTTCCGGGATGCTCTACTGGTGGGGTTCCGACTTCGCCAACGGCCAGTACAGCGACAACTTCTGGCCGACGGTCGACCCCTGCTGGCTGCCCGGCACCACCGCCTCCCGCAAACCCCTGGCGGACGGCGAGGGCGGGGTGTGGGGCGTGGCCCGGCCCGATGTGCGGTGGGTCGGCGGGGCGACGGACGGGACGTACGCGGCCGTCGGCCAGTACCTGAAGGGCCTGTCCTCCACGCTGATGGCCAAGAAGTCCTGGTTCTTCCTGGACGACGCGGTGGTGTGCCTGGGCGCGGGCATCCACGGCCGGGACGGCACGGGCGTCGAGTCGGTCGTCGAGAACCGGAACCTGGGCGCCGACGGCGTGCACGGCTTCACCGTCGACGGCTCGGCGCAGTCCACCACGCCCGGCTGGAGCGCCACCCTGACGGGCGCGCGCTGGGCGCACATCGCCGGGCACGCCGGGTACGTCTTCCCCGGCGGCGCCACCGTCAAGGCGCTGCGGCAGGCCCGCACCGGCGCCTGGTCCGACATCAACAAGGGCGCCGTGACCGACCCCGTCACCCGTCGGTACCTGACCCTGTGGTTCGACCACGGCACCGATCCGACATGGGCCACGTACGCGTACGTCCTGATGCCGGGCGCGAGCGCCGCGCAGACCTCCGCGCGCGCCGCCGACACCGGCTGGCTGACCGTCCTCGCCAACACCAACGACCACCAGGGCGTACGCGTGCCGTCCCTGGGCTTCACGGGCGTCAACTTCTGGTTCGGCGGCACGGCCGGCGCGGTGACCGCGTCCGCGCCCGCGAGCGTGATGATCCGGGAGAGCGGCGGCACGGCCTCCGTCTGTGTCTCCGGGCCGCTGCGGGACGGCGCCGCCATCGACGTGACGTGGAGCCGCCCGGTGTCGTCCGTGACGTCCAAGGACCCCTCCGTACAGGTGATCGCGACCGGGTCGGCGCTGAAGCTGCGCGTCACCCCGGGCACGCTGGGGGCGGTCCACAAAGCGGTGGTGCAGCTCGGGTGAGTGTCATGCTCACTGCAAGGTTTGCCGTCGCCGAGCCTCTGGGAGGTTCTCCGTGTCAACAGCGCCCCCTTGGTCCCGCCGCACCTTCCTCGCCACCGCCTCCACCGCAGCCCTGGGACTCACCGTGCCCGCCCAAGCAACAGCAGCCGCCGACCACTTCGAGGCGCTACGCCTCCGCTGGCTCGGCCTCCAGCTCGGCACCGGCTACGACCCGGCCGCCGAACCGTACGCCTCCCGCCTCGCCGGGACCGGCGACCTCGCCGCCCGCTACCGCGCCTCCATGGCCCCCACCGACACCTCCCTGTGGCCCGGGTACGCCTTCAACCCGCCCTCCGGGATCACCCAGAGCTACCACCGCCTGTGGACCATGACCCAGGCGTACGCCCAGCAGGGCACCGGCCACACCGGCGACCCCGGCCTCCTCGCCGACGTCCTGCGCGGCCTCGACCACCTCTCCGAACGGGTCTACAACCCCTCCACCACCCGCTACGGCAACTGGTGGGAGTGGCAGATCGGCAGCCCCCGCCTCCTCATGGACATCACCGCCACTCTGTACGACGCCGTCGGCCCCGCCCGTGTCGAGGCCGCCTGCGCCGCCGTCGACCACTTCGTCCCCGACGCGATGCTCGGCGACTACAGCGGCACGTCCACCGGCGCCAACCGCGTCGACCTGTGCCGCTCCGTCGCCCTGCGCGGTGTCCTGGGCAGATCGCCGGCCAAGCTCGCGCTCGCCCGGGACGCCCTCTCGCCGGTCTTCCCGTACGTCACCAAGGGCGACGGGCTCTACGCCGACGGGTCGTTCGTCCAGCACACCTGGGTCGCCTACTCGGGTACGTACGGACAGGTCATGCTCGACGGGCTGGGGCGGCTGTTCGCCCTGCTCGCCGGGTCGCCGTGGGACGTCACCGACCCGAACCGCCAGATCGTCCTCGACAGCGTCGAGCACGCCTACGCGCCCCTTCTGTACAACGGCCTGATGATGGACAGCGTCAACGGCCGCGCCATCAGCCGGGGCATCCTCCGCAACGACCCGCACGGCATCATGCGCGGCGACCACTTCCACGGCCAGGGAATCATCGCCGCCATCGCGCTGCTCGCCGGCGGGGCCTCGGCCGCCGAGCGCGACCGGTGGCACGCGCGCGTGAAGGGCTGGATCGAACGCGACACCGTGAGTCCGGTCCTCACCGCCGGCCAGTTCGGCGTCGCCGACCTCGCCCGGCTCCACGCGGTCGCCGCCTCGCCGGTCCCCGCCGCGCCCGAACCGGTCGGCCACAAGCTGTTCGCCGCCATGGACCGGGCCGTGCACCGCCGCCCCGGGTGGGCGGCCAACATCTCCATGGCGTCGGAGCGGATCGCGTACTACGAGTGCGGCAACGGCGAGAACCCGCGCGGCTGGCACACCGGTGCCGGAATGCTCTACTGGTGGGGCCCGGGGGGCGACGCCCAGTACACCGACTGGTTCTGGCCCACCGTCGACCCCTACCGGCTGCCCGGCACGACCGTGTCGACCAAGCGGCTGCCCGACCGGGCGGGCGGCGAATGGGGCGAGCCGAAGCCGGCCGTCCAGTGGGTCGGCGGGGTGACCGACGGGGAGTTCGCCGCCGTCGGCCAGCACCTCAAGGGCCTCGGCTCCACCCTGGAGGCCCGCAAGTCCTGGTTCTGCGCCGCCGACACCGTCATCTGCCTCGGCGCGGGGATCAGCTGCGCCGACGGCGTCGCCGTCGAGACGATCGTCGACAACCGGAACCTGGGGGAGGCGGGCGACGCGCGTCTCACCACCGGGCCCGGATCCCGCTGGGCGCACCTGGAGGGGCACGGGGGCTGGGTGTTACGTGGGGGCGCCCCCGTCAAGGCACTGCGCGAGGACCGCACCGGCGCCTGGCGGGACATCAACACCACGTCCACCACCGAGCGCCGCACCCGCCGGTACCAGACGCTCTGGCTCGACCACGGCACCGATCCGGCGGACGCCTCGTACGCCTACCTGCTGATGCCGGGCGCCTCGCGCCGGACCGTCGCGGCCCGCGCGTACGACCCCCACTGGCTGGAGATCGTCGACAACACCGCCGCCCGCCAGGCCGTCGCCGTGCCCTCGCTCGGCCTGACCGCCGCGAACTTCTGGCAGCCCGGTACGGTGGGCCCGCTCACCACGAGCGCGCCGGCGAGTCTCCTCGTACGCCGGAAGGGCCGCACGGTGACGGTCTGCGTCAGCGAGCCGCCGCGCACCGGACGGCCCCTGGAGATCACCTGGCACCATCCGGCCCGCCACGTCGTCTCCCACGACCCGTCGGTGGAGGTCCTGGGCACCGGCCGTACGCTCCGGCTGCGCGTCGCCCCCGGCACGGCGGGCGGCGGGCACCGCTGCACGGTGGTCATCTGACCCTATTGTTGGACCTCCACAACGCACGGGGGTCCACGGCTGGCACTTGGGCTGCACCGCGCAATGGTTCTGTCCAGGGCTCACAGGAGATGGGGCGCGAGACTGTACAGAGTCGACGGCGGGTTTTCCTTGGTCGGCTTCGTAGGGTCAATGCATGACCGTTGTGGACGAAACCCAGGGCGAGCCGACCGATGCCCGTGGGCGTGTGGCAGAGCTGCATGCCCTGCGCGAGGAGGCCCTGCGCGGCCCGAGTGACCGGGCTACCGAGGCCCAGCACGCCAAGGGCAAGCTGACCGCTCGTGAGCGCATCGAGTTGCTGCTCGACCCGGGCTCGTTCCAGGAGGTCGAGCAGCTGCGGCGCCACCGGGCGACCGGCTTCGGCCTGGAGAACAAGAGGCCGTACACCGACGGCGTCATCACCGGCTGGGGGACGGTCGAGGGCCGCACGGTCTTCGTCTACGCGCACGACTTCCGGATCTTCGGCGGCGCGCTGGGCGAGGCCCACGCCACGAAGATCCACAAGATCATGGACATGGCCATCGCGGCCGGTGCGCCGCTGGTGTCCCTCAACGACGGCGCGGGCGCCCGTATCCAGGAGGGCGTCTCCGCCCTCGCGGGCTACGGCGGCATCTTCCAGCGCAACACGCGCGCCTCGGGCGTCATCCCGCAGATCAGCGTGATGCTCGGCCCGTGCGCGGGCGGCGCGGCCTACAGCCCCGCCCTGACGGACTTCGTCTTCATGGTCCGCGAGACCTCGCAGATGTTCATCACCGGCCCGGACGTCGTCAAGGCGGTCACCGGTGAGGAGATCAGCCAGAACGGCCTCGGCGGCGCCGACGTGCACGCCGAGACGTCGGGCGTGGCGCACTTCGCGTACGACGACGAGGAGACCTGCATCGCGGAGGTCCGCTACCTCCTGTCGCTGCTGCCCTCCAACAACCGGGAGAACCCGCCCGCCCACCCCAGCGAGGACCCGGCCGACCGCCGCTCGGACGTCCTGCTGGACCTGGTCCCGGCGGACGGCAACCGGCCCTACGACATGGCCAAGGTGATCGAGGAGCTCGTCGACGACGGCGACTACCTGGAGATCCACGAGCGCTGGGCCCGCAACATCATCTGCGCGCTCGCCCGCCTCGACGGCCAGGTCGTCGGCATCGTCGCCAACCAGCCGCAGACGCTGGCGGGCGTACTGGACATCGAGGCGAGCGAGAAGGCCGCCCGGTTCGTCCAGATGTGCGATGCTTTCAATATCCCGATCATCACGCTGCTGGACGTGCCCGGCTTCCTGCCGGGCGTCGACCAGGAGCACGGCGGCATCATCCGCCACGGCGCGAAGCTGCTGTACGCGTACTGCAACGCCACCGTGCCGCGCATCTCGCTGATCCTCCGCAAGGCCTACGGCGGCGCGTACATCGTCATGGACAGCCAGTCCATCGGCGCCGACCTGACCTACGCCTGGCCGACGAACGAGATCGCCGTGATGGGCGCCGAGGGTGCCGCCAACGTCATCTTCCGCCGCCAGATCGCCGACGCCGAGGACCCGGAGGCCATGCGCGCCCGCATGGTCAAGGAGTACAAGTCCGAGCTGATGCACCCCTACTACGCCGCGGAGCGCGGCCTGGTCGACGACGTCATCGACCCGTCCGAGACCCGCTCCGTGCTCATCGCCGCCCTGGCGATGCTCCGCACGAAGCACGCCGACCTGCCGTCCCGCAAGCACGGCAACCCGCCCCAGTAACAGGAGCCCACGTGACCGACACCAACCTGCTCCGCGTCGAAAAGGGCCACGCCGGCCCCGAAGAGCTGGCGGCCATCACCGCGGTCCTCCTCGCCCGCGCCTCCGCCCGCCCGGCCGCCGCGCCGGCCCGCCGGGCCCGCTCCACCGCCGGCTGGCGCCGCCTGGAACGCCAGCCCGGCTTCCGCGCCCCGCACTCCTGGCAGCGCTGAAACCCCGAAGGGCCCCGCACCACCCCGGTGCGGGGCCCTTCGCCATCCCACCGGCCCGCAGTCGGCCACCGGCCGGGGTGCGGCCGTGCAGGGGCGTCCCCGCAGAGGTTGGCGGCGCCGTAACGGCTCCCTGTCGACGTAACCCAAGGCCGCCGGCCTCGTGGGGGTGCCCCCTCTGGGGGAGAGACGAGCCCGAAGGGGCCCCGCCCCACCCCCCCGGTGGTGGCCGCCGCTCGGGCACCGCCCCGGGGCGAACCGGGAAGAGGCACCGCCCCGGTCCCGTTGTGCCCACCCGTCCCGCCCTGCGGGACGACTGCCCACAACGGGGGGTGGCGGCGGGGCGGGGCCCTGCGGGACGACTGCCCACAACAGGGAGGGCGCCCTGCGGGGCGACTGTCCACAACGGGGGGGGCAGGGCTCCGGCGGCGCGGCCGCACGACGAAGGCCCGCACACCGTCACGGTGTGCGGGCCTCGTGCGTCGCGGGGGGGGGGCTACCGGAGGCGGGCCATCAGGGCGTGCTCGACGAGGGTGATGAGCGCGCTCTTGGCGTCGGCGCGGTGCCGGGCGTCGGTGGTGATGATCGGGGTGTCCGGGCCGATCTGGAGCGCCTCGCGGACCTCGTCCGGCGTGTACGGCTGGTGGCCGTCGAAGCCGTTGAGCGCGATGACGAACGGCAGGCCGCTGTTCTCGAAGTAGTCGACCGCGGGGAAGCAGTCGGCGAGACGGCGGGTGTCGACCAGGACGACGGCGCCGATGGCGCCGCGTACGAGGTCGTCCCACATGAACCAGAAACGGTCCTGTCCGGGCGTACCGAAGAGGTACAGGATCAGGTCCTGGTCCAGGGTGATGCGGCCGAAGTCCATGGCGACCGTGGTGGTCGTCTTGTCGCCGGTGTGGGTGAGGTCGTCGATGCCCGCGGACGCAGACGTCATGACGGCCTCGGTACGCAGCGGGTTGATCTCCGAGACGGCGCCGACGAACGTGGTCTTGCCCACGCCGAATCCGCCCGCCACCACGATCTTCGCGCTGGTGGTTGAGCGGGCTGCACCGCCGCTAGAGCTTGCGAAGTCCACTGAGCACCCTTTCGAGCAGTGTCACGTCTGGCTGGCCGCCGGCGGACTCGTCGCCGCCGGGCTGGTGGATGGCGACAAGTCCGGCCTCCGCCAGGTCGGCGACGAGGATCCGGGCAACGCCGAGGGGGATGGAGAGGAGTGCCGAGATCTCGGCGACCGACTTGATCTCGAAGCACAGCCGGCAGATCCGCTGGTGCTCGGGCAACTGCCCTTGCAGCCGTGACGGATCGGCCGTGGTGGACACCAGCGCCTCGATGGCGAGCTGGTACCGAGGCCTCGTCCGGCCGCCGGTCATGGCGTACGGACGGACCAGCGGATTATGGGTGTTGTTGCCCGACGTGGGCGCGGGCTCCGGACGACGCCGCTGCTGCACCGGCTGGATGCGCGGCGCCTGCGGCTGGACGTAACTGGGACCCGGCTGCGGCTGCTGGTAGGGCTGCTGCGGCTGCATGCCGCCCTGACCGCTCGGTGCGGAAGGGAAGTTGAAGCGGTTCTGGCCGTTCTCACCCTGCGACTGGTGCGCACCGTCATATGGGTGGTGTCCGCCTGGGGGTGTTGCCACTTTTCCTCCTCCGACTGCCGTTCACCGGTTCCATGTCCCTGTGGAGCCGCGCCACCGCACCCTATGGTGCGGTGGCGATAAACGCACGGTCTGTCTGCTAGTTGAGAAGACTTCCCTGGAGCTCGGCGCGGAGGTCCGGAGTGAGGACACTGCCCGCACGATCCACCAGCAGGGCCATCTCGTAGCCGACCAGACCGATGTCGGCGTCCGGGTGGGCGAGGACGGCCAGCGAGGAGCCGTCCGAGATCGACATGATGAAGAGGAAGCCGCGCTCCATCTCCACCACCGTCTGGTTGACCGCGCCGCCCTCGAAGATCCGGGACGCCCCCGCCGTCAGCGACGTCAGTCCCGACGCCACCGCCGCGAGCTGGTCGGCACGGTCACGGGGGAAACCCTCGGACATCGCCAGCAGGAGTCCGTCGGCGGAGACCACCACCGTGTGGGACACCCCGGGGGTGTTGTCCACGAAGTTGGTGATCAACCAGTTCAGATTCTGCGCCGCCTGGCTCATCGGGCTCACACTAACGCTCCTGGTTGTAGGTACTACCCGGGCCGAGGCCCGATCCGTTCGTGTCCGTTCCCGCGTTGCGTCCCTGCTGGACACCGCGCCGCAGGTTGCTCAACCTGCCACGCACGTCCTCCGGGGCGCGGGAGACCTGTGGGCCGCCCTGCGGGGTCTGCTCCGCCGTGCCCTCGACCAGGTTGGCCTTGGGTACGCGCCGCGGGAGCCCGGACGGGGTGACCCCGCCGGCCTTAGGCTCGCGGAGCTTCTCGGCCCGCTGCCAGCGCTCGTCGTTGGTCGAGCGCCAGTCCTCGGAACCGCTGTCCTCGCTGCTGTTCCGCGAGACCCGCTGGACCGGCTGCGTCTGGTCCGCCTGAGGAACCTGCTGCTGCTGCGGGGCCGGAGCCTGCTGCTGGCTGCCGCGGCGCGGCAGGCCGGCGTCGGTCAGCTCGTGACCGGCGCTGGGGGTGGGGCCCGAGGAGAAGCCTACGCGCTCACGGCCGTTCGTGGGAGCGCCCTGCGCAGATTCCGATTCCGTTCCGTACCCGGACTCGTAACCGCGCTCGTAGCCGCCCTGATCCGGCCACTCGCCCTGGTGGGGCTGGGCGTCGAACTGGCTGTCGTACTGCGGCTGCTGCGGCTCCTGAGCCGGAAAAGCGGATTCCGCATAGGACGGTTCAGCGTACTCGCCGGTCGCGTACTCGCCGCCGTACTGCTGCTGCTCGTAGCCGTCCTGGGCGTACGCGTCCGGCTGCTCGTACGGCTGCTGCTCGTACCGCTGCGGCTCGTACGGCTGCTGCTCGTACTGCTGGGGCTCGTACGGCTGCTGCTCGTAGCCGTACTGCTCCTGCTGCTGATCCTGCGCCACCTCGTCGCGGAACATGGGCCGTTCGCCCTCGGAGCCCTGGAGCTGCGCGCCCAGCGCCGCACGGCGCTCCTGGCGCATCCGGGAGCGGCCCACCGGGTCCAGCGTGGTGTCCCCGGCCGGGGACTGCTCGTACCGGGAGTCGTCGAAGCCGAGCTCCGCGGCCGTCCGCAGCGGGGCCGCCTCGAAGGCCTGCTGCTCCGGGATGATCTGGGAGACGGTGAAGTCGGACTCCGTCGCCGGGTCGCCACCGCCACCATGGGTGATCGCGTCCGGCAGCATGACCAGCGACGTCGTACCGGCCTGCTCGCCCGAGGGGCGCAGCTGGACGCGGATGCCGTGCCGGTCGGCGAGGCGGCCGACCACGAACAGGCCCATGCGCTGCGAGATCGCGGCGTCCACGGTCGGCGGGTTGGCCAGCTTGTGGTTGATGTCGGCGAAGTCCTCGGCGGTCAGGCCGATGCCCTTGTCGTGGATCTCGATCATGACCCGGCCGTCGGGCAGCCGGGTCGCGGTGACCCGGACCTTGGTCTGCGGCGAGGAGAACGTGGTGGCGTTCTCCAGCAGCTCCGCCAGCAGGTGCACGAGGTCGGTCACGGCCTGGCCGTGGATCTCCGACTCCGGTACGCCGGTGAGCTCGATGCGCTCGTACGACTCCACCTCCGAGGAGGCGGCGCGCAGCACGTCCACCAGCGGCACCGGCTGGTTCCAGCGGCGGCCGGGCTCCTCGCCCGCGAGGATGAGGAGGTTCTCGCCGTTGCGGCGCATACGGGTGGCCAGGTGGTCCAGCTTGAACAGGTTCTCCAACTGGTCCGGGTCGGCCTCGTTGTTCTCCAGCTCCGTGATCAGGGTCAGCTGGCCCTCGATCAGCGACTGATTGCGCTGCGACAGGTTCGTGAAGATCGCGTTGACGTTGCCCCGCAGCAGCGCCTGCTCGGCGGCGAGCCGGACGGCCTCGCGGTGCACCTGGTCGAAGGCGCGGGCGACCTCGCCGATCTCGTCCTGGGAGTCGATCGGGATCGGCTGTACGCGGGTGTCGACCCGGCCCGGGTCGGTACGGGAGAGCTGGTCGACCAGCATCGGCAGGCGCTGCTCGGCGATGTTGAAGGCGGCGGTGCGCAGCCGGCTCATCGAGGTGCTCATCTGGCGGGCCATCATCCCGGCCAGGATGAACGCGGCGAGCAGGGCGATCACGACGATGGCGCCGTTGACGATGGCGTCGGTCTTGGCGTCGCTGGAGATCTCGGCGGCCTCGTCCACGGCCTTGTTCACAAGATCCGTGCTCACCTCGCCGTAGCCGTCGAACTTGGACGTGGAGGCGCCCAGCCAGGTCTCCTTGCTGATGCCCTGGGCCTGGAGCTCCTCGATCGCGTCGGCGTCCTCGGCATTGCCGATCTTCTGCGCCATCGGCGCGAGGACCGAGCCGAACTCGTCCTTCTCCAGCGTGATGTTGGCGGCCTTGAGCCGCCGGTCACCCTCGGCGGCCCGGCGCTTCATGACCGCCGTGAGCTTGTCCACGTCCTCCTGGGTACCACCGGAGTTGTACTCGCCGAGGGCGATCTGCTCCAGGTAGTTGTACGAGTTGAACGCCTTGCTCTGCTGGGCGAACGTCGAGTCGTCCTTGCTCGGCCGGACCAGCAGGTGGGTGCCGATCGAGCGCTGCAGCGACTGGGCCGCCTGGGCGAGCTGAACGGCGTAGACCATACGGCCGTAGGAGGTGACGTTCCCGGTGCCGAGCCCGAGCTCGTTGGAGAACTCCATCAGGTAGTGCTGGACCTTGGTGTAACCCTCTTCGGTCTTCACCGGGTCCAGGGCCTTGGAGTAGGCGGCGTCGCGGAGCTTCTCGAGTGTCGGCTCCTCGTTGCGGAAGAGCTCCAGCCGGCGCTCCAGGCCCTGCCCGGAGGGCATGCCCTGGACAGCCTTGTCGAACTTCTCCTTGGCGGCGTCCGTCTTGGCGCGCGCCTCGGTGACCTTCGGGTGGTCCCGCTGGTTGCTGAGCAGCGGGACGGCGGTGAGGTCACGCTCGTTGAGCAGCGCCTGGCCGTAGTCCGAGGCGGCGCGGACGACCAGCGCCGTCTTCTCGGCGTCCTGCGCCTCCCGCCAGGTGTCGATCGACGTCTTGACCTGGAAGCCGCCCATGATGAGCCCGATGAGCACGGGTATGAGGAGGATGGCGTTCAGGCGGGTGGCCACGCGCCAGTTGCGCGGGGACAGCTTGCTGGAACTGCCCGGAGCACCGCTGCCGCCGGAGGCGGCCGATGGTGATCCGGGCGTATCGGCAGGCGGCACCGCTGTGCGTGCGGGCGGGGTGAAGTTGCCCCGCGCCTGCTGCTCTGCGGCGCTTTTCGTGCTTCGCCTCACTCGACCAACAACCTCTCGGCGCCGGCACCTATGTTGTGCCGTTTTTCTGTTCAGGGCCGTACTACTCGGGAGTTCGTCGCATTGCAGCACGTAAAGCGGCCGCGTTCCAAACCCCCCGATCGGGTCATCACCAGTGGTTCAGACCTCAGATAAAACGGGCATAAAGAGCGAGCCCCGCCAAAAGGCGGGGCTCATGTGAGCACAGTGGCACCATACGGATGCGTCTCGTGTCCGAGGCCCCGCAATTCTCTGTCGAAACGTTATGAAGCCCGGGGCCGACCGTGTCAAAGGACACACCCGGCCCCTGAGTGCCGCTACGACAACTGCCGTACGTCCACGTCTACTTGAGGCGCGCCATCAGGGCGTGCTCGACGAGCGTGATCAGCGCGCTCTTGGCGTCGGCGCGGTGCCGGGCGTCGGTGGTGATGATCGGGGTGTCCGGGCCGATCTGGAGCGCCTCACGCACCTCTTCCGGCGTGTACGGCTGGTGCCCCTCGAAGCCGTTGAGGGCCACGACGAAGGGCAGGCCGCTGTTCTCGAAGTAGTCGACCGCCGGGAAGCAGTCGGCCAGTCTTCTCGTGTCGACCAGGACGACGGCGCCGATGGCGCCGCGTACGAGGTCGTCCCACATGAACCAGAAACGGTCCTGGCCCGGCGTACCGAAGAGGTACAGGATCAGGTCCTGGTCCAGGGTGATGCGGCCGAAGTCCATGGCGACCGTGGTGGTCGTCTTGCCGCCGGTGTGGGTGAGGTCGTCGATGCCCGCCGAAGCGGACGTCATGACGGCCTCGGTACGCAGCGGGTTGATCTCGGAGACGGCGCCGACGAACGTGGTCTTGCCCACGCCGAATCCGCCCGCCACCACGATCTTGGCGGACGTGGTCGAGCGACCCCCTCCGGAACCGCCGCTAGAGCTTGCGAAGTCCACTGAGCACCCTTTCGAGCAGTGTCACATCCGGCGTGCCGCCGGCTTCTCCATTGCCCGGCTGGTGGATCGCCACCATGCCCGCCTCCGCCAGGTCGGCGACGAGGATCCGGGCGACGCCCAGCGGCATCGACAGCAGCGCCGACACCTCCGCCACCGACTTCACCTCACGGCACAGGTGGCAGATCCGCTGGTGCTCGGGAAGCAGGCTTCCCAGGTGGGCCGGGTCGGCCGTGGTGCTGACCAGCGCCTCGATGGCGAGCTGGTAGCGCGGCCTGGTCCGGCCGCCGGTCATGGCATAAGGCCGGACCAGCGGCTGGTCGCCTTCAACGCCGTACCCGGCGTCCGTGGGGACGCCGTACGGATCGTGAGAGGCGGGGGGCGGGGTCATTGATCCTCCAGTGACAGCAGGTGGTCTGCCTGTCGTCTGACTGGGCCGGTGGGGGGCCGGAGGGGGCGGCCGACGGTGAACAAGGCATGAGGGGGGACGGTACGGATTGGGGCGTACCGCCTCAGTGGAGCAGGCTGCCCTGCAGTTCCGCACGCAGGTCAGGGGTGAGGACGCTGCCCGCGCGGTCGACGAGCAGTGCCATCTCGTATCCGACGAGGCCGATGTCGGCATCCGGGTGCGCGAGCACGGCCAGTGAGGAACCGTCCGAGATGGACATCAGGAAGAGGAAGCCACGCTCCATCTCCACCACGGTCTGGGCGACGGCGCCGCCCTCGAAGATCCGGGACGCCCCCGCGGTCAGCGAGGTCAGACCGGACGCCACGGCCGCGAGCTGGTCGGCGCGGTCGCGGGGGAACCCTTCGGACATGGCCAGCAGGAGTCCGTCGGCTGAGACCACCACCGTGTGGGACACCCCGGGGGTGTTGTCCACGAAGTTGGTGATCAGCCAATTCAGGTTCTGGGCCGCTTGGCTCATCGGTCTCAACTAACGCTCCTGCTGGTGAGTGGGGCCGAGTTGGAAACTGCCCGTGGTGGAGCTGCCTGCCTGACGCCCCTGCTGGATGCCGCGGCGGAGGTTGGTCAGGCGGCCGCGTACGTCATCAGGCGCACGCGAGACCTGCGGACCGGACTGGTGGGTGGACTCCTGCGCGGTTCCCGGCACCAGGTTGGCGCGCGGGACCCGGCGGGGGAGGCCGGAGGTGGTGACGCCGCCTGCGGCGGGCTTGCGGACCCGCTCGGCCTGGCGTACCAGCTCGTCGTTGGGGGAGGTGCGCCACGACGCGGCCGCGTCGGAACCCTGGCCCGCGGCCTGGCCGGTGCCGCCCTGACCGGCGCCCTGGCCGTCGCGGCGCGGCGACGGTGCGGGTCGCTGCTGCGCGGGCCGGGTGGGCTGCGCGGGCTGCTGCGGTACGGCCGGGGTCGGCATGGTCTGGTCGTGGGCGGGGTACTGGCCGGCGCCGCCGTGCTGGGGCTGCTGCGCTTGCTGGGCCTGACCGTTCTGGTGGAACCAGTTGGTCTCCAGCGTGTCGTACAGCGGCGTAGGGCCGTCCCCGGCGCCGGGCGCCGGAGGCAGCGCCTCGGGTTGCGGGCGCCCGGCGTTGTAGTCGGGGCGGGCGAACTGCGCCGTGGATGCGGGGTCTTGGCGGCCCTGCCGGTCGGCCGACGGGCGGGCGTACTGCCCGGTGGCCGCCGGCTCGTCGTGGCCGCGCGGCACGTCGGCACCCCAGCTGGTGGTCTGCGGACGCTGCGGGCGCTGCGCCTGCGCGGGCGGCTGCGGGGACTGCTGCTGCGGGGCGGCGCCGGGGAGTTCGGCGCGCGGACCACCGGAGGGCGGCAGCTGCTGCGCGTTGTTGCGGGCGCCCTGGTCGGCGGGGCCGCTCTGCCAGACGTCCGAGCGCGTCGGGATGCCGTTGTCCCGCGTACCCCTGCCGCCTCCGGCGCCGCCGAAGGCACCCGCGACACCGGCGCCCTGCCGCTGCGGGTCCTGCGGCTGCTTCTGGGGCTGGTGGGGCTGCTGCGGCTGACCCGCCGGGCCCGCCTGGCCCGGACCCGACTGGCCCGGTCGGCCCTGGAAGCCCGGCCGACCGCCCTGAGGTCCGCCCTGGAGCCCGCCCTGCGGTCCACCAGGCCGTCCGGCCGCGTCGTCCCGGCCGGGCAGCGCGGCCCGAGGACCCGATCCGGCACCGACCTGGCCACGGGCACCGCCCGCACCCGTACCGGCACCGGCGCCCGCGCCGAGACCGTGCCGGCCCGCGGGCGCACCGCCCGGTCCGCCCGCACCGCCGGGGCCACCGGGGCCGCCGGAAAGGCCCGGGCGGCCGCCACCGGCCGCGCCCGGACCGCCGGGCAGCCGGCCGGCCGCGCCCGAGGGGCCCTGCGGCATCGCGCCCTGACCGCCCTGGCCACCCTGACCGCCCTGGCCACCCTGACCGGGCTTGCCGGGAAGCTTCTTGCCGCCCTGGGCGACATCCACCGGGAGCATGACCAGCGCGGTCGTACCGCCCGAGTCCGAGGGACGCAGCTGGATCCGGATGCCGTGCCGCAGGGACAGGCGGCCGACCACGAACAGACCCATGCGCCGGGAGACCGACACGTCCACGGTGGGCGGCGACGCGAGCCGCTCGTTGATCGCGGCGAGGTCCTCGGGGGACAGGCCGATACCGGTGTCGTGAATCTCGACGAGCACCCGCCCGTCGGGCAGCGCGTGACCGGTGACGCGCACCTTGGTCTGCGGCGAGGAGAACGACGTGGCGTTCTCCAGCAGCTCGGCGAGCAGGTGCACGAGGTCGTTGACGACGCGGCCCGCGACCTCGGTCGCCGGTACGGCGGCCAGTTCGATGCGCTCGTACTGCTCCACCTCGGAGGCCGCGGCGCGGAGCACGTCGACGAGCGGGACGGGCCGGGTCCACCGGCGTCCCGGCTCCTCACCCGCGAGAACGAGCAGGTTTTCGCCGTTACGGCGCATACGCGTGGCGAGGTGGTCCAGCTTGAACAGCGAGGAGAGCTGGTCCGGGTCGGCCTCGCGGGACTCCAGCTCGGAGATCAGCGACAGCTGGCGCTGGATGAGGCCCTGGGAACGGCGCGAGAGGTTGGTGAACATCGCGTTGACGTTGCCCCGCAGCAGGGCCTGCTCGGCGGCGAGGCGGACCGCCTCGCGGTGCACGTCGTCGAAGGCCGCGGCCACCTGGCCGATCTCGTCCCGGGAGTGCACACCGACCGACTCCACGGACGTGTCCACGTCCTGCGGGTCGGCCTCGGACAGCTGCTTGACCAGCTCGGGCAGCCGCTCCTGGGCGACCTTGGTCGCCGTGTCCTGGAGCCGCCGCAGCGACCGGATCATGGACCGGGCCACCACGAACGCGCCCACCAGCGAGACACCGAGGACGAGCAGGATCAGCGCACCGTTGATGATCGCGTCGCGCTGCTCCTCCTGGCGCAGGTCACGGGCCGTGCTCTCCATGTCGCCGAGAAGGGTGGCCTCGATGGAGTCCATCGCCTTCATCTTGGAGTCGTACGCGTCGGTCCAGTCCAGGTAACCGCGGGGCTTCTGCTGCTGCATCCCCTGGTCGGTGCGGAGCACCTGCTCGGCGTACTCGTCGGCCGTCTGGATGGAGGGGTTGTTCGAGCCGAGGGCCGAGAGCAGCTCCGTCGGGTCTCCGCCCGCCGAGCTGTAGATGGCCATGAACGAGTCCATGGCCTGCTCTTCCTTCTCGCGGGCGGCCACGCCGTACTCACGGTCGTTCGTGTCCAGCGAGCCCCGCTCCCGCTTGGTCGTCGGCAGGGCGGCGGCGATGATCGCGCGCTGGATGGAGGCGTACTCCTTGGCGGACGAGAACGCGGCCAGCGCGCGGGTCCGCTTGATCATCTCCGGGTTGCTGGTCGCCTGCGCCATGTCCTGGGAGAGGCTGAGCAGCGAGCTGATCAGACGGTTGTAGCGCTCGACCGTCTGGAAGTCCTGTGAACCGTCCTTGTACGCGCCCTCGCGGATGTGCCCGAGGGTGATCACCTGCTGGGCGATCTGCTCCACGTTGGAGCGGATGCTCTGCAGCGCCTCGTTGCCCTGGGTGTCGCCGATGGCCGCAGTGGCCTCGAGGAAGGCCGCCTGCGCCCGGTTGGCGTCCTCGCGCGGCTCGGTGACCTTGAGGTTGGTGACGGGGATGTTGTTGGAGAGGGGGCCGGCCGTCAGGTCGCGCTCGTCCTGGAGCGCCTGGGCGAGGTTGGTCGCCTCCTGGGTCAGCTTGGTGAGCAGCTGCATGTGATCCAGCTGCTCCATGTCGTTCATGGACTCGTTGATACGGATGCCGCCCAGGGTGGTCGCGGCGACCACGGGGAGGGCGAGCAGCGAGACCAGACGCGTGCTGATGCGCCAGTTGCGCAGGGCTATTCGCGAACCGGCGTCGGCGGGGCCACTGACCGCAGGCGAGGCCTTCGCGGCCTTCGCGGCCTTGCCGCCCTTCGCCGACGCGGCCTTGCCGGCCTTCGACGTGGCGTCGCCGCCCTGCCCGGCACCCGAACGTCCCGCACGGTCACCACCGCCGTCGCCGGCGGCCGCCGGTCCCGGGTTGTGGGTGTGCTGGGGCGAGGAGCCGCGGTCGGTCCCGCCGCGCGGCTCCTGCTCCGCCGCAGCTTCCCCTCGGCCCTGGCGGGCCTGGGGAGACCCGTTGCCATCCCTCTTGAAACGTCCCTGCACTAGCGTCGCAACCTCTGGACCAGGCGTCCCCCCGCGCGAACGGACAGGACGGTGTCGGCGTCGTGGAGCGCGAGCGCGCTCCAGTGGTGGTCGTGAGTGACCGGCGCAAATCCCCCTTCCTCACCGCCGCTCGGCGCTGTGTTGCGCCCCAGCGCGCCGGTCTGGAACCCGCGGCGGTGCGTGGAATTCCAGCACAGTGCCGGATCTCCAACAAGGCCGACGGGCCGCACCCGAGCGGGGGTCACACGGCGTGAGGGTCACATCACCGGCCGTAGAAACCGATCAGGGAGGAATCGGACTTTCGCGTACGAGTCGCTGGTGGGTCCGGTAGGGGTGGGGGGTGTCCCAGTCGCCATGATCAGCAGCGGAATGCAGCATTCAGGTACGCAATGTCCGATTCCCTCACCCTGTCCCGCCACCCGTAATGTCGGGATCATCCCCCAGTGCGTGAGCAAACTCACATATAGATCGTTGCCATCTACCGGCATTTGCGGGGAATCCCATGTTTAGCCTGACGCTTTACAAAGTGGAAGCTCTGTCAATCAAGCGCCCTGGCGGCGCCCGTACTCCGAGGTCTGAAACCACCGATGAAGACGACGATGACCATGCGCAGCATCGCCAACCCGCGCCGCACCACCCTGATGCACCTGGCCGACGCCGGTGAGCTCGACCAGGGCGTGCGGCCGGACCACTCGGTCGACCTCCCCGCCAGCACCGCCAACCCGCGCCGTACGACCCTGATGGACGCTCCCGTCCCGGCCGCACGCTCATAACGGCAGGTGGCGTGCGCCTCCCGCGTTAGCCTGGAGCGTCAGACTCCAGCCAGCGGAAGTAAGGGGCACGGCATCCCGTGCGCATCGCCAGGTTCTCCATCGACGGCAATGTCGCCTTCGGCGCGGTCGAGGGCGACAGCGCCCCCGGCGAAGAAGGCGCTCTCGTCCTCGACATCATCAAGGGTATTCCGTACGCCGACTTCGAACTCAGCGGGACCAAGGTCCCACTGAGCAAGGTCCGGCTGCTGCCGCCCGTCCTGCCCAACAAGGTCGTGGCCATCGGCCGCAACTACGCGGAGCACGCCGCGGAACTCGGCAACGAGGTCCCGGAGGTCCCCGTCGCCTTCTTCAAGCCCACCACCTCGGTGATCGGCTCCGGCGACGCCATCGAGTACCCCTCCTTCTCGAACGAGCTGCACCACGAGGCGGAGCTCGCCGTCGTGATCGGCCGCATGTGCCGCGAGGTCCCGCGCGAGCGCGTCAAGGACGTCGTCTTCGGCTACACCTGCGCCAACGACGTCACCGCCCGCGACGTCCAGAAGCGCGAGAAGCAGTGGGCCCGCGCCAAGGGCTTCGACACCGCCTGCCCGCTCGGCCCCTGGGTGGAGACCGACCTCGACCCCGCCGACGTCACGATCCAGTGCACCGTCAACGGAGAACAGCGCCAGCTGGGTCGTACGAGCGACATGATCCACTCCATCGAGGACCTGGTCGTCCACATCACCGAGGCCATGACGCTGCTCCCGGGCGACGTCATCCTCACCGGCACCCCGGCCGGGGTCGGACCGCTCAACGTCGGCGACGAGGTCGCCGTCACCATCGAAGGCATCGGCACTCTCACCAACAAGGTGATCAAGCGTGGCTAACGCGATCCGCGTACGTTTCTGTCCCTCGCCGACCGGCAACCCCCACGTGGGCCTGGTCCGCACCGCCCTGTTCAACTGGGCCTTCGCCCGCCACCACCAGGGCACCATGGTCTTCCGCATCGAGGACACCGACGCGGCCCGCGACTCGGAGGAGTCCTACCAGCAGCTCCTCGACTCGCTGCGCTGGCTCGGCCTCGACTGGGACGAGGGCCCGGAGGTCGGTGGCCCCCACGCCCCGTACCGCCAGTCGCAGCGCATGGACATCTACAAGGACGTCGCGGACAAGCTGCTCAGCGGCGGCTACGCGTACCGCTGCTACTGCACCGCCACCGAGCTCGACGAGCGCCGCGAGGCCGCCCGCGCCGCCGGCCGGCCGTCCGGCTACGACGGGAAGTGCCGCGACCTGACCGCCGAGCAGACGGCGGCGTACGAGGCCGAGGGCCGCGAGTCGATCGTCCGCTTCCGGATGCCCGACGAGCCGATCACCTTCACCGACCTGGTCCGCGGCGAGCTGACCTTCACCCCGGACAACGTCCCGGACTACGGCATCGTCCGCGCCAACGGCGCCCCCCTCTACACGCTCGTCAACCCCGTCGACGACGCGCTGATGGAGATCACCCACGTGCTGCGTGGCGAGGACCTGCTGTCCTCCACCCCGCGCCAGATCGCCCTCTACAAGGCGCTGATCGAGCTGGGCATCGCCAAGGGCATCCCCGCCTTCGGCCACCTGCCCTACGTCATGGGCGAGGGCAACAAGAAGCTCTCCAAGCGCGACCCGCAGGCCTCCCTGAACCTCTACCGGGAGCGCGGCTTCCTCCCCGAGGGCCTGCTGAACTACCTGTCCCTGCTCGGCTGGTCCTTCTCCGCCGACCAGGACGTCTTCACCATCCCCGAGATGATCGAGAAGTTCGACATCGCGGACGTCAACGCCAACCCGGCCCGCTTCGACCTGAAGAAGGCCGAGGCGATCAACGCCGACCACATCCGCATGCTGGACGTGAAGGCGTTCACCGCCGCCTGCGAGCCCTGGCTGAAGGCCCCGCACGCCCCCTGGGCGCCGGAGGACTTCGACCAGGCCGCCTGGGAGGCCATCGCGCCCCACGCCCAGACCCGCGTGACCGTCCTCTCCGACATCACCGCCAACGTCGACTTCCTGTTCCTGAAGGAGCCCGTCCAGGACGAGGCCTCCTGGCAGAAGGCCATGAAGGAGGGCTCCGACGCCCTGCTGCGCACGGCCCGCCAGAAGCTGTCGGACGCGGACTGGACCAGCCCCGAGTCGCTGAAGAACGCCGTCCTCGCCGCCGGCGAGGAGCACGGCCTCAAGCTCGGCAAGGCTCAGGCCCCGGTCCGCGTCGCGGTCACCGGCCGCACGGTCGGCCTGCCGCTCTTCGAGTCCCTGGAGATCCTGGGCAAGGACCGCACCCTGGCCCGCATCGACGCCGCGCTGGCGAAGCTCGCCGCGTAAGCCGCGTAAGCCGCGTAAGCCGCGTAAGTCGCACGTCCTCGGGAAGGGGCGGCCACCGGACACCCGGTGGCCGCCCCTTCCGGCGTTGTCAGACCCGCGCACTAGGCTCCGACGCGTCGCAGCCACCTGCTCACGCCCTGGGGGACCAGCACCATGCCCATGACCGCTCCCGACCTGACCCGGCACTTCACGCCGGGCCACTCCTTCCCGTACGAGTCGGGCGAGACCGGCACGGTTTCGGTGGCGGCCGGGGGCGAGCTGTGGCTCCCGAGCGGCCGTGTCGTGGCCTGCGACCCGTTCGTCTGCCTGGGCACCGGGGACACCGAGCCCTTCACCGCCGAGGTGACGCCGGGCCGGTACGCGGTGGAGGCGTCCGTCGTGACGATCACCGTGCCCGGCGAGCCGCCCTCCGACAGCCCCCACACGCGCGTGGCGGCCGCCCGCCTGGTGATCAAGGACACGCCCACCGAGACCTGGGAGCTCGCCCTGCAGCCCGGCCAGGACCTGGCGGAACTGGGCGACGACGAGTTCTTCGGCTACGGCGTGGACGCCGGCACCGGCTGCTTCTACGACGCGGCGTGCGACGGCTCCTTCCCCGCCTGCGAGGGCGACGAGGGGCCGCTGTGGGACGCCTTCGACACGACCGCCTGGTCCCCTGGCCCGCACGTGATCACCGACCCGGACACCGGCCATACCATCGCCGCCTTCACCTCGGGCTGGGGCGACGGCGCGTACCCCACCTGGGTGGGCCGGGACGCCTCCGGCGACGTCACCTGCTTCGTCACGGACTTCTTCGTCGTACCGCACGAGCCGGAGCAGGCCGCCGCGTAGGCTCGGATCATGCCGATCCGCGCCGTCCTGTGGGACATCGATGACACGATCTTCGACTACGCGAGCGCCGACCGCGCCGGCATGCTGTGCCATCTGCGGGCCGAGGGCCTGGTGGACGGGTACGAGTCCGTCGACCAGGCCCTCACCCGGTGGAAGGAGCTCACCACCCTCCACTGGCGGCGCTTCGAGGCCGGTGGCGTCGGGTTCGATGAGCAGCGGCGCGACCGGGTGCGGGACTTCCTGGGGGCCGACCTGAGCGACGCGGAGGCGGACGCCTGGTTCGACCGGTACATGAGGCACTACGAGGCCGCCTGGGAGCTCTTCCCGGACACCCTGCCCGTACTGGAGCTCCTGGCGGCCGACTACCGCCACGCCGTGCTGTCGAACTCCTCGATCCACAACCAGGACCGCAAGCTGCGCGTACTGGGCGTACGGGACCGTTTCGAGGCACTGCTGTGCGCGGCCGAGCTGGGCGTGGCCAAGCCCGCCCCCGCGGCCTTCCACGCCGCCTGTGACGCCCTGCGGCTGTGCCCGGCGGAGGTCGCGTACGTCGGTGACCACCCGGACATCGACGCCCGGGGGGCCGTCGAGGCCGGGCTCACCGGCATCTGGCTGGACCGGACGGGGATCGGCGGGAGACCCGAGCTCACCAGGATCACCGGCCTGGACCAGCTGCCCCCGCTGCTGCGCGGCGATACCCGTTTTGGAGCCCCGGACTCCTTCGGGTAATGTTCTTTCTGCGCCAAGGGGAGCGGGCCGAAAGGGCCGGATCCCGGAAGCGTAACCCGAACAAAATCCCCAGCGGGGGTTGCGTTTTGGTGGCCTATGGTGTAATTGGCAGCACGACTGATTCTGGTTCAGTTAGTCTAGGTTCGAGTCCTGGTAGGCCAGCTCGCAGAGCTCATCTGCATCGCGGATCTCATCCGCAAAGCCCCCGTTGTGTAGCGGCCTAGCACGCTGCCCTCTCAAGGCAGTAGCGCCGGTTCGAATCCGGTCGGGGGTACAGATCCTTCCCGCGAGGTCGTCTGGGTAGCTCCCATGTCCTCGATGCAGGATCGCTAGGGCCCCCGTTGTGTAGCGGCCTAGCACGCCGCCCTCTCAAGGCGGTAGCGCCGGTTCGAATCCGGTCGGGGGTACTGGTCTAAACCACCATGGGCTATGGTGTAATTGGCAGCACGAGTGATTCTGGTTCATTTAGTCTAGGTTCGAGTCCTGGTAGCCCAGCGCGTCAATCAGGATGCACGCCCCCGTTGTGTAGCGGCCTAGCACGCCGCCCTCTCAAGGCGGTAGCGCCGGTTCGAATCCGGTCGGGGGTACGTACAGGAGAAGCCCTCCCCAGCAGGGGAGGGCTTCTTTGTGTTCCAGGGCAGGGACGAGGGAGATGAGACAACTCCGGCCCACCGCTGCGGCGTTGAAGCGGTGAGCCGGGAGTCGGCAGCAGGGACGGACGGTCAGCCGGAGCGGCGCAGCGCGTCGGACAGGCGGGCGGCGGCGTCGATGACCGCCTGGGCGTGCATCCGGCCCGGGTGGCGGGTCAGGCGCTCGATCGGCCCCGAGACCGACACGGCGGCCACCACGCGGTTCGACGGGCCGCGTACGGGCGCGGAGACCGACGCCACGCCCGGCTCGCGCTCGCCGATCGACTGGGCCCAGCCGCGGCGCCGTACGCCCGACAGGGCCGTCGCCGTGAAGCGGGCGCCCTGCAGGCCACGGTGCAGCCGCTCCGGCTCCTCCCAGGCCATGAGGATCTGGGCCGAGGAGCCGGCCTTCATGGTGAGCGTGGAGCCGACCGGCACGGTGTCCCGCAGTCCGGACAGCCGCTCCGCCGCGGCGACGCAGATGCGCATGTCGCCCTGGCGCCGGTAGAGCTGCGCGCTCTCCCCGGTCACGTCACGCAGATGAGTCAGTACCGGTCCGGCCGTGGCCAGCAGGCGGTCCTCACCGGCCGCGGCGGCGAGCTCCGCCAGCCGCGGGCCCAGGATGAACCGGCCCTGCATGTCCCTCGCCACCATCCGGTGGTGTTCCAGTGCCACGGCAAGGCGATGTGCCGTGGGTCGTGCGAGCCCTGTCGCCGCGACCAGCCCGGCGAGGGTGGCCGGACCGGACTCCAGGGCGCTCAATACCAGAGCTGCCTTGTCGAGAACGCCGACGCCGCTAGAGTTGTCCATGCAACGATATTCACGTCTCACTCTGTGAAACGCAAGTTCAATTTCTCCAGGAACTTGCCACCCTGTACGTACGACCCGACGACCACCGGGTCCGATGTCGACGTCCGACACGTGGAACGTGGGTTCACGGGCGTGGGCCCACTGATCTCTAGAGGTGCCGGCACACCACGCCGGCCGGAGGGAAAGCGATGGGTAGGACTCTCGCGGAGAAGGTCTGGGACGACCATGTCGTCCGGCGCGCCGAAGGCGAGCCCGACCTCCTCTTCATCGATCTGCACCTGCTGCACGAGGTGACCAGCCCCCAGGCCTTCGACGGCCTGCGCAAGAGCGGCCGGCAGGTGCGGCGCCTCGACCTCACCATCGCTACCGAGGACCACAACACCCCCACCCTCGACATCGACAAGCCGATCGCCGACCCGGTCTCCCGGGTCCAGCTGGAGACGCTGCGCAAGAACTGCGCCGACTTCGGCGTCCGCCTGCACCCGCTGGGCGACGTCGAGCAGGGCGTCGTCCACGTCGTGGGACCGCAGCTGGGCCTGACCCAGCCGGGCACCACCGTGGTCTGCGGCGACTCGCACACCTCCACGCACGGCGCCTTCGGCGCGCTCGCCTTCGGTATCGGCACCTCCCAGGTCGAGCACGTCCTGGCCACCCAGACGCTGCCCATGGCCCGCCCCAAGACCATGGCGATCACGGTCGACGGCGAGCTGCCCGAGGACGTCACCGCCAAGGACCTGATCCTGGCGATCATCGCGAAGATCGGCACCGGCGGCGGTCAGGGATACGTCCTGGAGTACCGCGGCTCCGCCATCGAGAAACTCTCGATGGAAGCCCGCATGACCATCTGCAACATGTCGATCGAGGCCGGCGCCCGCGCGGGCATGATCGCCCCGGACGAGACCACCTTCGCCTACCTCAAGGGCCGCGCCCACGCGCCCGAGGGCGAGGACTGGGACGCGGCGGTCGCCTACTGGAAGACCCTGAAGACGGACGAGGACGCGGTCTTCGACGCCGAGGTCGTCATCGACGCCGCCGAGCTGGCCCCCTTCGTCACCTGGGGCACCAACCCCGGCCAGGGAGCGCCGCTTTCGGCGTCCGTCCCCGACCCGGCTTCGTACGAAGACGCTTCGGAGCGCCTGGCCGCCGAGAACGCCCTGAAGTACATGGGGTTGACCGCCGGACAGCCGCTGCGCGACATCAAGGTCGACACCGTCTTCGTAGGCTCCTGCACCAATGGCCGCATCGAGGACCTGCGCAACGCCGCCGCCATCCTGGACGGCCGCAAAGTCGCCGACGGCGTACGGATGCTGGTCGTCCCCGGCTCGGTCCGGGTCGCCCTCCAGGCCGTCGAGGAGGGCCTGGACAAGGTCTTCAAGGAGGCCGGGGCCGAATGGCGGCACGCGGGCTGCTCGATGTGCCTGGGCATGAACCCCGACCAACTCGCGCCCGGCGAGCGTTCCGCGTCCACCTCCAACCGCAACTTCGAGGGCAGGCAGGGCAAGGGCGGCCGCACCCACCTGGTGTCTCCGCAGGTCGCCGCCGCCACCGCGGTACTGGGCCACCTGGCCTCCCCCGCCGACCTGTCCGAAGCCCCCGCGACCGCCGGAGTCTGAGCAACCATGGAAGCTTTCACCACCCACACCGGCCGGGCCGTCCCGCTGCGCCGCAGCAATGTCGACACCGACCAGATCATCCCGGCGCACTGGCTGAAGAAGGTCACTCGCGACGGCTTCGAGGACGGCCTGTTCGAGGCCTGGCGCAAGGACCCCGAGTTCGTCCTCAACCGCCCCGAGCGGCAGGGCGCCACGGTCCTGGTCGCCGGCCCCGACTTCGGCACCGGCTCCTCGCGCGAGCACGCCGTATGGGCGCTGCAGAACTACGGCTTCAAGGCCGTCATCTCCTCCCGCTTCGCCGACATCTTCCGTGGCAACTCGCTGAAGAACGGCCTGCTCACCGTGGTCCTCGACCAGAAGACCGTGGACGCGCTGTGGGAGCTGACCGAGGCCGACCCGCAGGCGGAGGTCACCGTCGACCTCGAGGCGCGTGAGGTGCGCGCCGAGGGCATCACCGCTGCCTTCGAACTCGACGAGAACGCCCGCTGGCGGCTGCTGAACGGCCTGGACGACATCAGCATCACGCTGCAGAACGAGGCGGACATCGCGGCGTACGAGGCAAAGCGCCCCTCGCACAAGCCGCGCACCCTGGAGGTCTGAGCCTCCCGCCAGCCCCACGCGTCACCATCCGGTGCCCCCGGCCGATCCACGGCCGGGGGCACCGTCGTATGCGCGCGCTCAACTCCGCCGCGCGAACCGTGGAGACGATGGCCGAAAGTGGCCTTGTCTGTCATCGTGAGAGGCACCCGAGGGGCCATCCGGCTGACGCCGTTCCCGCGCCCTGGTACACCCCTCCCGGAGCATGCCGAGGGGGTGGTGGAGTGCCCGAACTCCGTGATGGCGCACGGTATTTGCGGCCCGGAGGGCCGCCGGCCGGTGAGGCCGTACGCAGGTCCCGAAACGCCGCCACAGCAGGCCAGTTACCCCCTACGGAGGCGACAACTCGCCCCAGATGGCACAATCGGTGCATGGAACGCGACAGCCAACTCGAGCTCTATCAGGCCGTCGCGGCCCGGCTGAAAGAAGCGCACACCCGAGTGCGTGAACTGCAAGTCCCGGAGGGCGTAAGGATGACGCTGTCCCGGAAGCTGTTGGCCATCACGGCCGTGGCGAAGCACGACCTCGCGGGCGCGGCAAGGCGGCTGGACCGGTTGATGGAGGACGTCGACGAAGGCCGATTCCCTGAAGGGGACTGACACTCGAACTCCGCGGCGGCCGACTTCGTTGCGGCACTAGGGTGATTAGCCCGTTTCGTGTTTGATTTGCGGTATATATCTGCCTAACGTGCGAAAAAGCTTGAACACTTTCGTTCCGGCAATGTCTCCGAAGGGGAAGACGTGAACAAGGCGCAGCTCGTAGAAGCGATTGCCGACAAGATGGGCGGCCGTCAGCAGGCCGCCGATGCTGTCGACGCGGTACTCGACGCGATCGTCCGTGCCGTTGTGGGAGGTGACCGGGTCTCGGTCACCGGCTTCGGCTCGTTCGAGAAGGTCGACCGTCCGGCCCGTTACGCCCGCAACCCGCAGACCGGTGAGCGCGTGCGGGTCAAGAAGACCTCCGTTCCGCGCTTCCGTGCCGGTCAGGGCTTCAAGGACCTGGTCAGCGGCTCGAAGAAGCTCCCCAAGGGCGGCGAGGTCGCCGTCAAGAAGGCGCCCAAGGGCAGCCTTTCGGGCCCGCCGCCCACCATCGCCAAGGCAGCCGGCAAGAAGGCGGCCGCCAAGAAGACCACCGCGGCGGCGGCGAAGAAGACCGCCGCGAAGAAGGCCACCCCGGCGAAGAAGACCACCACCGCGGCGGCCAAGAAGACCACCGCCAAGAAGGCCACCCCGGCCAAGAAGACCACGGCGAAGAAGGCCACTCCGGCCAAGACCACCGCGGCCGCCAAGAAGACCACCGCCAAGAAGACCGCGCCGGCGAAGAAGGCCACGGCGAAGAAGGCGCCCGCCAAGAAGACGACGGCGCGCAAGACCACCGCCAAGAAGACCGCCTCGCGCAGCAAGTAAGCGGCACGAGGCCCCAGGGCCGCTCACACGCCGGGCCGGGCTCCCCGAGAGGGAGCCCGGCCCGCGGTGCGTGGGGGACCGGAGGGTCAGAACGTCTGGAGCGTCACCAGCGTGATCCGCAGGGTCTCGCCCTGCCCCTCCGTCTCGATCCGCACCCGCTGTCCCGGCCGCAGCAGCCGCAGCCCGCCCGCGTCGAAGGCCGCGGTGGGGAAGTCCACCGGGGTGCCGTCGTCGAGCAGCACACTCCCGCTGCGGGATTCGGGGTCGTACGTGTACGCGGTCGCCTGCATGAACGGCAGCTTATCCGCCCGCCCCGCCCGCCGCGCGGGCGTCCACCGCCCACCGCTCCGCCGTGCGCGGCCCCACGCCCAGCCCCAGCGCGGCCAGCAGATCGTCGGCCGTGTCCACGTCCTGTCGTACGGAGCGGACGCCGTCCAGCAGGATTTCCACCGCACCCGACAACAAATGCCGACGCCGGGACTCCCCGCCGAAAGCCGGGCGCAATTCCACTCCGGGCCCCGCCGACAGCAATGTCGTACCGATTTCGGCGGCATCCGGCAGAAAAGCGCGCGGGAATTCCGAGGCGACGGCCAGCACCCGCGACAGTTCCGCCGGCCGAAGTGCCGGGAGATCGGCGTTCAGGGTCGCCACCGGCGCGCCGGGGCGCCGCGCGCGCACCGTCCGCGCCCCGTACGCCAGTGCGGCATTCAGGCCCGCGGCCGGGGCGTCCGGAACGATCCGCGCCCCCAGGGCACCGAGCGTGAGCGCCGCCACCGGATCGTCCGTGACGACGGACACATCCCGCACCGCCGGGCAGGCCAGCGCCGCCGCCACCGTGTCCTGCGCGAAAGCCAGCGCCAGCCGTGGCCGCACCAGCGGACCGGCGGCGCCGGCGAGCCTGCTCTTGGCCCGTACAAGAGGCTTCAGCGGGACGACCAGGGACCAGGAGCCGGTCGGGTCGGCGTTCGTGGCGGCTCTCCTTCCTCGGGGCCGCCCTTCGGCAGGCCGTGCGCGTCGGGGCCCATTGTGGCGCGGGCCCGGCGCGACCGGGGGCGCCGGTGTCCGAGGCGGGGCGTACGGTGTTCTCGACAGACCAGGGGCCCGGGGCGACACTTGACCCCCGGCAAGCCAGTCCCAGAGGAAGGTGTCCGAGTGTCCCGCCGCAGAATCGGCTTCTGGTACCGCCTTGCGGCGGTCATCGCAAAACCGCCACTGGTGGTTCTGTTCAAGCGGGACTGGCGGGGAACGGAGCACATTCCGGCCGAGGGCGGGTTCATCACCGCCGTCAACCACAACTCCTATCTGGACCCGCTGTCGTACGGACACTTCCAGTACAACACCGGACGCGTTCCCCGTTTCCTGGCGAAGGCGGACCTCTTCAAGGGGTCGTTCGTCGGCACCATGCTGCGCGGCACCGGACAGATCCCCGTCTACCGCGAGACGACCAACGCGCTGGACGCCTTCCGCGCCGCCGTCGCCGCCATCGAGCGGGGCGAATGCGTCGCCTTCTACCCCGAGGGCACCCTCACCCGCGACCCCGACATGTGGCCCATGGCGGGCAAGACCGGCGCCGCCCGCGTCGCCCTGCTCACCAAGGTGCCCGTCATCCCCGTCGCCCAGTGGGGCGCCAACTTGGCGATGCCGCCGTACGCCAAGGAGAACAAGTTCCGCCTCTTCCCGCGCAAGACACTGATCGTGCAGGCCGGCCCGCCCGTCGACCTCGACCGGTTCTACGACAAGGAACCCACCCCCGAGGTGCTCCGCGAGGCGACCGAGGCCATCATGACCGCGATCACCTCCCTCCTGGAGGAGGTCAGGGGCGAGAAGGCCCCCGCCACGCCGTACGACCACCGCAAGGCCCGCCTGGAACAGCGGCGCAGGGCCGCAGGGGAGGAAGCGAAGTGACACGCCCCGACACGGCAGGACGCCCCGTGAAAGCGGCCGTCTTCGGAACCGGCTCCTGGGGTACGGCCTTCGGCATGGTGCTCGCCGACGCCGGCTGCCAGGTGACCCTCTGGGGCCGCCGCCAGGAGGTCGCCGACGCCATCAACACCACCCGCGCCAACCCGGACTACTTCCCGGGCACCGAACTGCCCGAGTCGGTACGCGCCACCACCGACCCCGCCGAAGCGGCGCACGACGCCGACTTCACCGTGCTGGCCATCCCCTCCCAGACGCTGCGCGGCAACCTCGCCGCATGGGCGCCGAAGCTGGCCCCCGGCACGGTCCTCGTCTCCCTGATGAAGGGGATCGAACTCGGCACCGCCAAGCGGATGAGCGAGGTCATCCAGGAGGTCGCCGAGGTGCCGGAGGACCGCGTCGCCGTGGTCACCGGCCCCAACCTCGCCAAGGAGATCGTCGCCCGCATGCCCGCCGCGGCCGTCGTCGCCTGCCGCGACGAGGCGGTCGCCCAGCGGCTCCAGGCCGCCTGTCACACCCCGTACTTCCGCCCCTACACCAACACCGACGTCGTCGGCTGCGAACTGGGCGGCGCCGTGAAGAACGTCATCGGGCTGGCCGTCGGCATCGCGGACGGCATGGGCCTCGGCGACAACGCCAAGGGCTCGCTCATCACCCGCGGCCTGGCCGAAACGACCCGCCTCGGACTGGCGATGGGCGCCGACCCGCTGACCTTCTCCGGCCTCGCCGGCCTCGGCGACCTGGTCGCCACCTGCTGCTCGCCGCTCTCCCGCAACCACACCTTCGGCTTCAACCTCGGCAAGGGCATGACCCTGCAGGAGACCATCGCGGTCACCAAGCAGACCGCCGAAGGCGTCAAGTCCTGCGAATCCGTGCTGGATCTGGCCCGCCGCCACGACGTCGACATGCCCATCACGGAGACCGTCGTCGACATCGTCCACGAGGGAAAGCCGCCCATGGTGGCGCTCAAGGAGCTGATGTCGCGCGCCGCCAAGCCCGAGCGGCGCTGACACGAACCGGCGGCCGACCGGTCGCTGACGCGACCGGAAGGAGCGGGTACGCTCAACGCGATATGAGCAGCGAGAACCTCCCCACCAGCACCGGGCGCAAGCCGCGCGTGGCCGTCGTCTTCGGCGGCCGCAGCTCCGAGCACGCCATCTCCGTCGTCACGGCCGGCGCCGTCCTGCGCGCCATCGACAGGGACACGTACGACGTGCTGCCGATCGGCATCACCACCGACGGCCGCTGGGCGCTGACCGCCGACGAACCGGAGCGGATGGCCATCGCCGACCGCGCGCTGCCGAACGTCGCCGACCTCGCCGAGTCCGACGAGGGCAGCGTCGTGCTGTCCGTCGACCCCGGCAGCCGCGAGGTCGTCTACAGCGAGCCCGGCTCGGTCCCCAAGGTCCTCGGCGACGTCGACGTCGTCTTCCCGGTGCTGCACGGCCCCTACGGCGAGGACGGCACTCTCCAGGGGCTCCTGGAACTCGCCGGGGTGCCCTACGTGGGCGCCGGCGTGCTGTCCTCGGCCGTCGGCCAGGACAAGGAGTACATGAAGCGGGTCTTCGTCTCCTTCGGGCTGCCCGTCGGCCCGTACGAGGTGATCCGCCCCCGCGAGTGGGAGCAGGATCCTTCCGCCGCCCGCGAGAGGATCGTCGGCTTCGCCGCCGAGCACGGCTGGCCGCTGTTCGTGAAGCCCGCCCGTGGCGGGTCCTCGATGGGCATCACCAAGGTCGACGACCTCTCCGGGCTGGAGGCCGCCATCGAGGAGGCCCGCCGCCACGACCCCAAGGTCATCGTCGAGTCGCTGCTCACCGGCCGCGAGATCGAGTGCGGCGTGCTGGAGTTCGAGGACGGCCCGCGCGCGTCCGTACCCGCCTGGATCCCGCCCGTCACCGACCACGACTTCTACGACTTCGAGGCCAAGTACATCGACTCGGCCTCCGGTGTCGTCCCCGCCCCGATCACCCCGGAACAGACCGCCGAGGTGCAGCGGCTCGCCATCGCCGCGTTCGAGGCGGCGTCCTGCGAGGGCCTGGTGCGCGCGGACTTCTTCCTCACCGACGACGGCGAGTTCGTCATCAACGAGATCAACACCATGCCGGGCTTCACGCCGATCTCCATGTACCCGCGCATGTGGCAGGAGAGCGGCGTGAGCTACCCGGAGCTCGTCGACCGGCTCATCCAGGCCGCCCTGCGCCGCCCGACCGGCCTGCGGTAGTCACGCGGGGCTGCACGGGTAGTCACGGGGGACTGCACGTCACGGGGGGCTACACGCTCGGGGGGACGGTCTTCTTCACGGCGTCGGCGAGCGCCGCGAGCGGGCTGGCGTCGTGCGCGAACCGCTCGTCCAGCGACACCTCCACGTACGTCTCGCGTGCCGTGGAGGTGAAGCGGGGCCCGTCGCCCTCGCGCTGCTCCAGCATCCAGTTCACCCCGCCCGCCTCGACGCCCTCCGCACGGGGATCGCTCATCCGGGCGGGCCGGGGGACACCGCAGCGCAGTACGATCGCCCCGTCCCCCCAACCGGCGGTCAGATCGGAACCCGGCTCCGGATCACTCCGGCCGAGTCCCGCGACGGTCTCCGGCAGCTCTTCGTGCAGCGCGCCGCACAGGGCGGCTTCCTCCGACGGCGGGCTGGGAACCGCGACGGACACCTCGGCGTCCGTCGGGGAACAGCCCACGGCCGCCAGCAGGACAGTGGCGGCCGCGGCGGTGGCGAAGAGCAGGGCGGGCAGGCGGCGAAGCCGGTGCGAAGACGTCACCGGCTCAGGGTAGACGGGGGCTACAGGTGTACGACCGGGCAGGTCAGGGTCCGTGTGATCCCGTCCACTTGCTGGACCTTCGCGACCACCATGCGGCCGAGCTCATCGACCGTGTCGGCCTGGGCGCGCACGATCACGTCGTACGGGCCCGTGACGTCCTCGGCCTGGATCACCCCCGGGATCTTGGAGATGGTCTCGGCGACCGTCGACGCCTTGCCCACCTCGGTCTGAATAAGGATGTACGCCTGTACCACGGAACCTCCAGGGCGGCCACGAGGATCTTGTGGAGAAGAAAGGGACGCCACGGTACCGCGTCGCCGCGGGCAGCGGGGAGACCCGCGCGGCCGGTGGCGCGCGAGGCCGGCGCACGAAGCACCGAGTTGACGGTCTACTTGACGGTACCTACAGCAGTGACGGGTCGCGACCGCAACCGCACTGGGGCAGAAGGGGCACAGCGATGAAGGGCACTGTCGGCGAGTTGGGGGAGTTCGGGCTGATCAGGGAGCTCACCTCCCGGCTCACCTCCACCCCGGCGGTACGGATCGGCCCCGGCGACGACGCCGCGGTCGTGGCCGCACCCGACCGGCGCGTGGTCGCGAGCACGGACATCCTGCTGGAGGGACGGCACTTCCGCCGCGACTGGTCCACCGCGTACGACGTCGGCCGCAAGGCCGCCGCGCAGAACCTCGCGGACATCGCCGCCATGGGCGCCGTCCCCACCGCACTGCTGCTCGGCCTGGTCGTACCCGCCGAACTCCCGGTCACGTGGCCCACCGAGCTGATGGACGGCCTGCGCGACGAGTGCCAGGTCGCGGGCGCGGCCGTGGTCGGCGGCGACGTCGTACGCGGCGACACGATCACCGTGGCCATCACGGCGCTGGGCGACCTGCGCAACCACGAACCGGTCACCCGGGGCGGGGCACAGCCCGGCGACGTCGTCGCGTACACCGGCTGGCTGGGCTGGTCGGCGGCCGGGTACGCGGTCCTCTCGCGCGGGTTCCGCTCGCCGCGCGCCTTCGTCGAGGCCCACCGGCGGCCCGAACCGCCCTACCACGCGGGCCCGGCGGCCGCCGGGCTCGGCGCGACCGCGATGTGCGACGTCAGCGACGGCCTGATCGCCGACCTCGGGCACATCGCCGAGGCCAGCAAGGTGCGGATCGACCTGCGCTCCGGGCTCATCGACATCCCGACCCAGATGAACGACATCGGCCAGGCCGTCGGCGTCGACCCCATGCAATGGGTCCTCACCGGAGGTGAGGACCACGCGATCGTCGCCACCTTCCCGCCCGACGTGAAACTGCCGGCCCGCTGGAAGGTCATCGGCGAGGTCCTCAACCCCTCCGCCCTGCCCCAGGTGACCGTCGACGGCGCGCCCTGGCACACCCAGGGCGGCTGGGACCACTTCGGGGGCTACGAGGAGGACGCGTGATCCCGCGGGTACTGACCGTCGCCGGCTCCGACTCCGGCGGCGGGGCCGGCATCCAGGCCGACCTGAAGACCATGCTGGCGCTCGGCGTGCACGGCATGAGCGTGATCACCGCCGTCACCGCGCAGAACTCGCTGGGCGTCCAGGGCGCCTGGGAGCTTCCGGTGGAGGCGGTGCGGGCCCAGTACCGCAGCGTGGTCGACGACATCGGCGTACAGGCCGTGAAGACCGGCATGCTGGCGTCGGCGCCGCTCGTGGAGACGGTCGCGGAGCTGCTGGCCGGGACGGACGCGCCCGTGGTCGTCGACCCGGTCGGGGTGTCCAAGCACGGGGACTCGCTGCTGGCCGCCTCCGCGCTCGATTCGGTACGCGAGCGGCTGCTGCCGGTCGCCACCGTGGCGACGCCCAACCTGGACGAGGTGGCCCAGCTCACCGGCGTGAGCGTGGAGGGCGAGGACGATCTGCGGCGGGCCGCCGCGGCGGTGCTGGAGTACGGGCCGCGCTGGGCGCTCATCAAGGGCGGGCACCTGGCCGGGGACGCCGTGGACCTGCTGACGGACGGCACTCAGGAGCACTGGCTGCGCGCGCCCCGGCACGACAACCGGCACACCCACGGGACGGGCTGCACGCTCGCCTCGGCGGTCGCGGCGGGCCTCGGCAAGGGCCTGGCCGTGCCGGAGGCCGTACGGGCCGCCAAGGAGTACGTGACCGGGGCGATCGCGGCCGGGTTCGCGCTGGGCGGCGGCATCGGGCCGGTGGACCACGGGTGGCGCTTCAGGTAGCGGGTACGGCAAAAAGCCGGTCCACCGAGGTGGACCGGCTTTTCAAGGCAACCGCAGAGGCTGCGCTACGACGAACCGTCGTCGGCGTTAGCGCGAGACCTTGCCGGCCTTGATGCACGAGGTGCAGGCGTTGAGCCGCTTCGGCGTCCCACTGACCACGGCACGCACGCGCTGGATGTTCGGGTTCCAGCGACGAGACGTACGGCGGTGCGAGTGCGAGATGTTGTTGCCGAAGCCCGGCCCCTTGCCGCAGACGTCGCAGTTGGCAGCCACGGGTCACTCCAAAGACTTCAGATGCACTTACAGTGAAATCCGGCGAGCCGGAATCAGATCTGGTGACTGAAGTGGCGTTGCCGGGGGAATGGCCCGACTTTCATCGGGCAACCGGAGCAGCATACAACGACTGCTTCGGTTCAACGAAACTACCACGGTTCGCCCGGCCCCCGCCCAGGGCCCCGGCCCGGGGCGGGGTCTACGCTGCGGTGCAGTCAGCGCTGCTCGAGGAGGACACCAGGTGCCGCAGACCCTGCCGCAGGCGCTCGATTCCGCAGTGGTCCGTAGCTGGTGCTCGCTGGCGCTGGAGGCGCTCGGCCGGGAGCGCGAGGAGATCGACGCGATCAACGTCTACCCGGTCGCGGACGGTGACACCGGCACCAACCTGTACCTGACGGTCGAGTCCGCCTCCCGGGCGGTGGAGGCGGTCTTCGCCGCCATCACGGCTCCCGATTTCGCCGACACCGTACGCGCCATGGCGCACGGCGCGCTGATCGGCGCCCGGGGGAACTCCGGGACGATCCTGTCGCAGCTGCTGCGGGGCATGAGCGAGGTCCTCGCCGAAGGCCGTGACGCGGACCACCTCGCCAGGGCGCTGCGGAGGGCCTCGGTGTCCGCGCGGGAGGCGGTCGCGCACCCCGTCGAGGGCACGATCCTGAGCGTCGCGGCAGCGGCCGCGTCCGCCGCGGCGGGCGATTCGGATGTGGCGGCGGTGTCCGATGTGGCGGAGGGGTCCGATGTGGCCGGCGGTTCCGGCGTGGTCGGCGGGTCCGATGTGGCGTCGGTCGCCCGCGCCGCGTACGCGGGGGCCCGCGCGGCCCTGGAGGCCACGCCCGCGCAGCTCGCCGTCCTGCAGCGGGCCGGTGTCGTGGACGCGGGCGGGCGCGGGCTCGTCACGGTGCTGGGCGCGCTGGTGGAGGCCGTGTCGGGGGAGGCGCCCGCGCGGACCCCGCGCGCGCCCCGGGCGAGCGTGGTGCCCTCCGCGGAGCCGTGCTCGGAGGCAGGACCGGCCTTCGAGGTCATCTACCTGCTGGAGGCCGACGACGCGGCCGTGGCGCGGCTGCGGGACCGGCTCGACGGGCTCGGCGACTCGCTCGTCGTGGTGGGCGGCGACGGGCTGTGGAATGTCCACGTCCACGTCGACGACGCGGGCGCGGCGGTGGAGGCGGGCGTCGAGGCGGGGCGCCCGTACCGGATCCGGATCACGCACTTCGGTACGTCCGGGGGCGAGGCGCCCGAGGAACGCGCGGGGCGCGCCGTGGTGGCGGTCCTGCCCGGCGAGGGGCTCGCCCACCTGTGCGCCGAGGCGGGCGCGACGACGGTGCTGGCCCGCCCCGGCGAGCCGCCGGCCAGCGGCGAACTCGTCGAGGCCATCCGGCGCGCCCACGCGCGCGAGGTGGTCCTGCTGCCGAACGACGCCACCCTGCGGCACACCGCGGCGGCCGCCGCCGAACAGGCGCGTGCGGAGGGCATCCGGGTCGCCCTCGTCCCGACGCGCGCCGCAGTCCAGGGCATCGCCGCCCTCGCCGTCCACGAACCGGACCGGCGCTTCGACGAGGACGTCGTCGCCATGACCGCCGCGGCGGGCGCCACCCGCTACGGCGAACTGGCCCTCGCCGAGCGCCAGTCGTTCACCTCCGCCGGCGTCTGCCAGGCCGGCGACGTCCTCGGCCTGATCGACGGCGACGTCGCCGTGATCGGCCACGACGTGGCGACCATCGCGGAGACGGTCCTGGACCGCATGCTCTCGGCGGGCGGCGAACTGGTCACCCTCGTCCTCGCCGACGACGCCCCCGACACCCTCGCGGGCCGCCTGGAGACCCACGTACGCGAAACCCACCTCGCGGTCGACACGGTCGTCTACTCCGGCGGCCCCCAGGCCCCCCTGCTGCTCATCGGCGTCGAATAGCGCGTCCGTCCACAGGTGCGCACGCCTGTCAGTGCCGTGGTGTGCAATGGGAGACGTGTCAGCTCTCGACAAACCACTGAAGAAGCAGCTCGGCGCCGCCACCGCCAAGGTGATGGCCGAGCACCTCGACCTGCACACCGTCGGTGACCTGCTCCACCACTACCCCCGGCGGTACGCGGAGCGCGGCGAGCTCACCACCCTCGCCGACCTGCCGCTGGACGAGCACGTCACCGTGGTCGCCCGGGTCGCGGACGCCCGGGTGCTGACGTTCAACAGTGCCAAGGGGCGCGGCCAGCGGCTGGAGGTGACCATCACCGACGGCAGCGGACGACTGCAGCTGGTCTTCTTCGGCAAGGGCGTCCACAAGCCGCACAAGGACCTGCTGCCCGGCACCCGCGCGATGTTCGCCGGCAAGGTCTCCGTCTTCAACCGCAAGACGCAGCTCGCCCACCCCGCCTACGAGCTGCTGCGCGGCGAGGACGGCGAGAGCACCGTGGACAGCTGGGCCGGGGCCCTCATCCCGATCTACCCGGCCACCACCAAGCTGGAGTCCTGGAAGATCGCCAAGGCGGTCGACGCGGTGCTGCCCAGCGCGGCGGACGCCGTCGACCCGCTGCCGCCCGCCCTCCGCGAGGGCCGGGGCCTGACCGGCCTCCCCGACGCCCTGCGCAAGATCCACCGGCCGCGCACCAAGGAAGACATCGCCCAGGCCCGTGACCGGCTCAAGTGGGACGAGGCGTTCGTCCTCCAGGTCGCCCTCGCCCGCCGCCGGTACGCCGACACCCAACTGCCCGCCGTGGCACGCGAACCGGTGCCGGGCGGGCTGCTCGACGCCTTCGACGCCAAGCTGCCGTTCACGCTCACCGAGGGCCAGCAGAAGGTCTCGAAGGAGATCTTCGACGACCTGGCCACCGAGCACCCCATGCACCGCCTCCTCCAGGGCGAGGTCGGCAGCGGAAAGACGATGGTCGCCCTGCGGGCCATGCTCGCCGTCGTCGACGCGGGCGGGCAGGCCGCCATGCTCGCGCCGACGGAGGTGCTCGCCCAGCAGCACCACCGGTCGATCACGGAGATGATGGGCGAGCTGGCCGAAGGCGGGATGCTGGGCGGCGCCGAGCGGGCCACCAAGGTCGTCCTGCTCACCGGCTCGATGAGCGCGCCCGCCCGCCGCCAGGCGCTGCTCGACCTGGTCACCGGCGAGGCGGGCATCGTCATCGGCACCCACGCGCTGATCGAGGACAAGGTCCAGTTCCACGACCTGGGCCTGGTCGTCGTCGACGAGCAGCACCGCTTCGGCGTCGAGCAGCGCGACGCCCTGCGCGGCAAGGGCAAGCAGCCCCCGCACCTGCTGGTCATGACCGCCACGCCCATCCCGCGCACGGTCGCGATGACCGTCTTCGGCGACCTGGAGACCTCCGTCCTCGACCAGCTCCCCGCCGGCCGCTCGCCGATCGCCAGCCATGTCGTCCCGGCCGCCGACAAGCCGCACTTCCTGGCCCGCGCCTGGGAGCGGGTCCGCGAGGAGGTGGAGAACGGGCACCAGGCGTACGTGGTCTGCCCCCGCATCGGTGACGACGAGGACGAGAAGAAGAAGGCCAAGGAGGACGACGCCGAGAAGCGGCCCCCGCTCGCCGTCCTGGACGTCGCCGACCAGCTCGCCAAGGGCCCCCTGGCGGGCCTCCGCGTCGAGGTGCTGCACGGCAGGATGGCCCCCGACGACAAGGACGCCGTCATGCGCCGCTTCGCCGCCGGGGACGCGGACGTCCTCGTCGCCACGACCGTCATCGAGGTCGGCGTCAACGTCCCCAACGCCACCGCCATGGTCATCATGGACGCGGACCGGTTCGGCGTCTCCCAGCTGCACCAGCTGCGCGGCCGCGTGGGCCGCGGCTCCGCCCCCGGTCTGTGCCTGCTGGTCACCGACATGCCCGAGGCGAGCCCCGCCCGGCAGCGCCTGACCGCCGTCGCCTCCACCCTCGACGGCTTCGAGCTCTCCCGCATCGACCTCGAACAGCGCCGCGAGGGCGATGTGCTCGGCCAGGCCCAGTCCGGGGTGCGCTCCAGCCTCCGGATGCTCGCCGTCATCGAGGACGAGGACGTCATCGCGGCCGCCCGCGAGGAGGCCGTCGCCGTCGTCAGCGCCGACCCCGAGATGGAGCACCTCCCGGAGCTGCGCACCGCCCTCGACGCCCTGCTCGACAAGGAGCGCGAGCAGTACCTGGAGAAGGGCTGACCGGTGCACATCCCGCTCCAGCCCATATCGTGGAGTCACCAGCATCCACAGGACGGCTAAGGACCTCAGATGACCCGCGTGATCGCCGGCGCGGCCGGCGGACGCCGCCTGGCCGTGCCGCCGGGCAACGGCACCCGCCCCACCTCCGACCGGGCACGCGAGGGGCTGTTCTCCACCTGGGAGGCGCTCCTCGGGACGCTCGACGGCATCCGGATCGCCGACCTGTACGCCGGGTCCGGCGCCGTCGGCTTGGAGGCGCTCTCCCGGGGCGCCGCCCACGCCCTGCTCGTCGAGGCCGACCAGCGGGCCGCCCGCACGGTCCGCGAGAACGTCCGGGCACTCGGCCTGCCCGGCGCCGAGGTCCGCGCCGGCAAAGCCGAACAGATCGTGACAGGACCGGCGCCGACGCAGCCGTACGACGTGGTCTTCCTCGACCCGCCGTACGCCGTCTCCGACGACGATCTTGGCGAGATCCTCCTCACACTCCGCACCAAAGGCTGGCTCGCCGACGCCGCGCTCGTCACCGTGGAGCGCAGCACCAGGGGCGGAGAATTCACCTGGCCGGACGGTTTCGAACCGCTACGGGCCCGTCGCTACGGCGAGGGAACGTTTTGGTACGGTCGCGCCGCCTCTACGTGCGAAGACGCACGATGACCGGTTCGGAGAGCGAGGGAATCCAGTTGCGCCGCGCAGTCTGTCCGGGGTCGTTCGACCCCATCACGAACGGACACCTCGACATCATCGCCCGCGCCTCCAAGCTGTACGACGTCGTCCACGTCGCGGTGATGATCAACCAGTCCAAGAAGGGCCTGTTCACCGTCGAGGAGCGGATGGAACTCATCCGCCAGGTCACAGTCGAGTACGGCAACGTCAAGGTGGAGTCCCACCACGGCCTGCTCGTCGACTTCTGCAAGGAGCGCGACATCCCCGCCATCGTCAAGGGGCTGCGCGCGGTCAGCGACTTCGACTACGAACTCCAGATGGCCCAGATGAACAACGGCCTCTCCGGTGTCGAGACCCTCTTCGTCCCGACCAACCCCACCTACAGCTTCCTGTCCTCCTCCCTGGTCAAGGAGGTCGCCGCCTGGGGCGGTGACGTCTCCCACCTCCTCCCGCCGGTCGTCCACGAGGCCCTGGTGAAGCGGCTGGGCGAGAAGTGAGCAACTGACAGTCCGTCACCCGGTGTCGGGCCCCGGCCGACTGGCCTTACAGTCGGTCCCGTCCGTCTCCAATCCGGCTGTAGAGAGTGGCGAGCACACGGTGGACGTGCAGAAGAAGCTCGACGAGATCGTCGAGACGGTCGCGAGCGCCCGTTCCATGCCCATGTCGGCCTCCTGCGTGGTCAACCGCGCCGAGCTGCTCGGGATGCTCGACGAGCTGCGCCAGGCCCTGCCCGGCTCGCTGGCCCAGGCCCAGGAGCTGATCGGCGGCCGCGAGCAGCTGGTCGAGCAGGCCCGCCAGGAGGCCGAGCGGATCATCGAGGCCGCCCACGCCGAGCGCGGCTCGCTGATCTCCGACACCCAGATCGCCCGCCAGTCCCAGGAGGAGGCCGACCGCATCCTCGCCGAGGCCCGCCGGGAGGCCGAGGAGATCCGCGCCGAGGCCGACGACTACGTCGACTCCAAGCTCGCCAACTTCGAGGTCGTCCTCACCAAGACCATCGGCTCGGTCGACCGCGGCCGCGAGAAGCTCCTCGGCCGGGGCCCCGGCCTCGACGAGCAGGGGTACGCGGACGAGGACGCCCCCGAGTACAGCGCGGACCCGCAGACCCTGATCCGGCGCGCGGACGAGTACGTCGACGCCAAGATCAGCGCCTTCGAGGCCGTGCTCACCAAGACCCTGGAGGCGGTCGGGCGCGGCCGCCAGAAGCTGCACGGCCGGATCGCCACCGACGACCTCGGCGCGCACATGGCCGCCCAGGACGCGGCCGGCGGCGGGCGGCAGCACACCAGCGACGCCGACTACCTGGCGGGCCTGGCGGAGCTGGCCGACCCGGAGCCGGGCCGGCAGCCCGTACAGCAGCCCGTACAGCCGGCGGCGCCCCACATCCCGGCCCAGCAGCAGCCCGACCCGTACGCCTACCAGCAGCCCCACCAGACCCAGGACGCCTACGCCTACCAGCAGGACCCGTACGCGTACCAGGGCTATGACCAGAGCGGCCAGCAGGTCCAGGGCTATGCACAGCAGCCGTACCCCGGTGCAAGCACCGGCTCCACCGGAGCGGCTTACGCCGCGCCCTACGATGCGCAGCAGCAGCCGCAGGCCGCCGCGCTCGACGAGACGAGCTTCTTCGACACGAGCATGATCGACCTGGACCAGCTCCGTCAGTACGAGCAGGGTCACGGGCAGGGGCACGGACAAGGGCACTGACCGGCCCGGATTGGGCTGTGAGCGAAGCGTCCAGTATCCTGGCTCTTCGGTCGCGAGTACGTCCGCGATCCCGCGTGCCCGCTTAGGCCCAGAGTCCTGAGCCGGGCACCCTCGAACGATTCCGAAAGCAGGAAAAGCCCTGAGTACGCGCCTCGACCACCGCAACCCCCTCGTGTTCGACACGCACGAGCTGGGTCGGCGTCCCGGTGCCCTCCAGCGGCTGTCCCGCACGGTCGAGGCCCCCGTGGACCTCGGCATCGACGGGGTCATCGGCGTGCCGCAGGGCTCGCCCGTCGAGCTGGACCTCCGCCTCGAGTCGGTCATGGAAGGGGTGCTTGTCACAGGCACCGCCCGTGCGTCGGCCGAGGGGGAGTGCGTAAGGTGTCTGGAGCCGCTGCGCCAGGATGTCGTGGCGGACTTCCAGGAGATGTTCTCGTACCCCGACACCGATGACCGGGGCCACCGCAAGGCGGCCGCGGACGACGATGCCGAGGACGACGAGGACATCATGCCCCTCGAGGACGGCATGTTCGACCTCGAACCCGTGCTGCGTGATGCGGTGGTGCTCGCACTGCCGATGCAGCCGGTGTGCCGGGAGGACTGTGCCGGGTTGTGCGCCGAATGCGGGGCCAACCTGAACGAGAACCCGGACCACCACCATGACGCCGTCGACATCCGTTGGGCGGCACTGCAGGGACTCGCCGGTTCACTCGGAACCGACGAGAAGGACAACATGAGCGGCGCCGAAGCGGGCGTCGACGAGAAGCAGGAGAAGTAGCCGTGGCTGTTCCGAAGCGGAAGATGTCGCGCAGCAACACGCGCCACCGCCGGTCGCAGTGGAAGGCTGCGGTCCCCACCCTGGTTTCGTGTGAGCGTTGCCAGGAGCCGAAGCAGCAGCACATCGCGTGCCCGAGCTGCGGCACGTACAACAAGCGCCAGGTCCTCTCGGTCTGAGCGGGCTGGTGAGAGGCGCGATGTCTGACGCCAAGAAGCAGGCGGAGAACACGGCCTCGTCCCACACGCTTCTGGAAGGGCGGCTCGGGTACCACCTCGAGTCCGCCCTTCTGGTGCGTGCGCTGACCCACCGTTCGTACGCGTACGAGAACGGCGGCCTGCCCACCAACGAGCGCCTGGAGTTCCTCGGGGACTCCGTGCTCGGCCTGGTGGTCACGGACACGCTGTACCGCACCCACCCCGACCTGCCCGAAGGCCAGCTGGCCAAGTTGCGGGCCGCGGTGGTCAACTCACGTGCGCTGGCGGAGGTCGGCCGCGGCCTCGACCTGGGCTCCTTCATCCGGCTGGGCCGGGGCGAAGAGGGCACCGGAGGCCGGGACAAGGCATCCATCCTCGCCGACACCCTGGAAGCGGTGATCGGCGCGGTCTATCTCGACCAGGGCCTCGAAGCGGCGTCCGAGCTGGTGCACCGGCTCTTCGACCCGCTGATCGAGAAGTCCTCGAACCTCGGCGCCGGCCTGGACTGGAAGACCAGCCTCCAGGAACTCACCGCGGCCGAGGGTCTCGGCGTTCCGGAGTACCTGGTCACCGAGACCGGACCGGACCACGAGAAGACCTTCACTGCTGCTGCCCGCGTCGGTGGTGTCTCGTACGGCACCGGCACCGGCCGCAGCAAGAAGGAAGCGGAGCAGCAGGCGGCGGAGTCCGCCTGGCGGGCCATCCGGGCCGCCGCGGACGAACGGGAGGCGGCGGCGAAGGCTTCGGCCAGGGCCGCGGCCGAAGCCGCCACGTCCGCCGTCGCCGTCCCCGGCGACGGCGACGGCACGAGTGCCGGCGACGGCACGGACTCCGGTTCCCAGTCCGAAGAGGCCGCCGACACCTCTTCGGGCTCCGGAGTTCCTCAGACCCCCGCGGCCGACTCGGCCACGGCCTGAGCTTCCTCGCTTCCGGCCCCGCCGCACCCCACCGGTGCGGCGGGGTTTTCCCATCCACCGTCCGTCCCCCGGAGGAGTCCCGTGCCCGAGCTGCCCGAGGTCGAAGTCGTACGGCGCGGCCTGGAGCGCTGGGTCAGCGGCCGGACCGTGGCCGACGTCCACGTCCTGCACCCCCGTGCCGTCCGGCGGCATCTCGCGGGCGGCGAGGACTTCGCGGCCCGCCTCAAGGGGCACCGTTTCGGCGTCGCGCGACGGCGTGGCAAGTACCTGTGGCTGCCCCTGGAGGACAGCGACGCGTCCGTGCTCGGGCACCTGGGCATGAGCGGCCAGCTGCTGGTGCAGCCGGAGGACGCGGCGGACGAGAAACACCTGCGGATCCGTATCCGCTTCGCCGACGAGCTCGGCACCGAGCTGCGCTTCGTCGACCAGCGCACCTTCGGCGGGCTCTCGCTCCACGAGAACACTCCGGACGGGCTGCCCCAGGCCATCGCGCACATCGCCCGCGACCCGCTCGACCCGGAGTTCGACGACACCGCCTTCCACACGGCGCTGCGCCTGCGCCGTACGACGGTCAAGCGGGCCCTGCTGGACCAGTCGCTGATCAGCGGCGTCGGCAACATCTACGCGGACGAGGCGCTGTGGCGCTCCCGCCTCCACTACGACCGCCCCACCGCCAGCCTGACCCGCCCCCGCTCCGCCGAGCTGCTCGGGCACGTACGGGACGTGATGACGGCCGCGCTCGCCGTCGGCGGCACCAGCTTCGACAGCCTGTACGTCAACGTCAACGGCGAGTCCGGCTACTTCGACCGCTCCCTCGACGCGTACGGCCGTGAGGGCGAGCCGTGCCGGCGGTGCGGCACGCCGATGCGCCGACGCCCCTGGATGAACCGGTCCAGCTACTACTGCCCGCGCTGCCAGCGCCCGCCGCGTACCGTTCCGCGCACCGCGTCGTAACGCGTCAGAAGCCGAAGGGGTTGGGCAGCCGCCTGGGGGCCTGTCTCACGTCCGGCTCATTTGATCTTGTGACAAGATCGCGGGATGCTACGACTAACCGACTTCATCATCGATTGCCCGGACACGATGAAGCTGGCAGCCTTCTACTCCGAGGTGACGGGGCTCCCGGTCAAGCAGGGCAGTGACGAGAACTGGGCCGGTATCCGGTTCGGCGAGATCGAACTGGCCTTCACCAAGGTAGAGGACTACCGCGCCCCGCGGTGGCCCGACAGCGAGCACCCCAAGCAGTTCCACCTCGACTTCGAAGTCGACGACATCGAGGCCGAACAGCGCCGCGTCCTGGCCCTCGGCGCGACCCTGCTGCGGGACTGCATCGGCCCCGACGGCTACGGCTTCCGCGTCTACGCCGACCCCATCGGCCACCCCTTCTGCCTCTGCCGCAACAGGGGTGTCATCTGGACTGATCAGGGCCTCATCTGGCCTCAGCGCGACCAGTAACCGCCGTGGCGGGGCGCTCCCCAGAAGCGCGACGACGGCCCGGAGACGGTCCTGCAAGCGGCATAGGGGACCTTCGGCTACCTCAGAAGCCGAAGTTCTGGGTCCACCAGGGGCCGCCCTCGGCGAAGTGCACTCCGACGCCGATCCGCGTGTAGTCGCAGTTGAGGATGTTGGCGCGGTGCCCGTCGCTGTTCATCCAGGACTCCATCACGGCCTCGGCGTCCGCCTGACCCCGGGCGATGTTCTCCGCCGCGAGCCCCTCGACGCCCGCCTTCGCGGCGCGGTCCCAGGGCGACGCCCCGTCGGGGTCGGTGTGCGAGAAGAAGCCGCGCTCGGCCATGTCCTTGCTGTACGCGCCGGCCAGCGCCGCCAGCCCGCGGGACGCCTGCACCGGGCCGCAGCCCACCTTGGCGCGCTCGGCGTTGACCAGGCTGAGCACCGCGGCCTCGGCGGCCGCCTCCCGGCCTGTGTCGGCGGCGGCAGCGGCGGAGGAGGGGACGGAGGACGGGAGGGACGACGGGACCGAGGGGGCCGACGGGGCCTTGGGCCGCTCGACGGTCCGCTTCGGCGTGGGCGTCGCCGGCCGGGTGGGTGCCGCGCCCTTGGTGGCCGTCTTCTTCGGTGCCGGGGCCTTCGTCTGCTTCGGCGGCGTGGAGGAGGCGGGTGCGGACGGTGTCGCCGAGGGGGCCTTGGACGGCGCGAGGGTACGCTCCGCGCTCCGGCTCGCGGCCGTCGACGGGCGCTCGGGCGTGGCGCCGGAGCCGCCCTGGGCGTCCAGCTCGGGGGAGCTCCCGGCGTGGACGCGCTCGTTCGAGCCGCTGCCGCCGATGGTGAAGGTGTCGCCACCGGGCAGCAGGCCGGAGGTCACGGCGACGGCGCCGACCGCCATCGCGGCGGAGGCGCCGAGCAGCCCGGTGCGTACGGGCACCACGGCCCGCTTCTTCCGGTGGCGTCCCATCTGCTGTGCCTTCCTGCTTCGACGTCTGGTCCGTACGTCAAGGTCATTCCGTCACTCGCCCGAACGGGTGAGGCTCATTTCGTCGGGACTGTACGCCATGACGCGTGGGGGAGAAGTGCTCCGAGTGCAATTGGCCGGTTAGCGTGCAGCCATGAACGAAGACGCACGGCTCACCGCCTGGGTGCGCGGTCGAGTACAGGGAGTGGGCTTCCGCTGGTTCACCAGGGCAAACGCTCTGGAGATCGGGGGCCTTACGGGTTTCGCCTCCAATCTGGACGACGGGCGCGTGCAGGTCGTGGCCGAGGGGCCGAGTGAGAATTGCCACCGTTTGCTGGAGTGGCTTCGCTCCGGCGACACTCCCGGGCGCGTCGACGGAGTCACTGAGATCTGGGACACCCCCCGCGGCGGTTACGACGGCTTCGCGATCCGCTGACGATCTTGGTCGCGGCGGCGGCCGGGTTTCACGCGCCGGGCCCCCGGAACTGCCGGCAGCATGTGCGCACGGCAGAAACGACCTGGTGGTTGCCAAGAATCGGTTGTCATGCCAGGCTGCGCGGGTAAGGATGATCGAAAGGTCCCGATGGATCATCCGCACGCCCCTGGGCACCGCAGCGCGAGGCGCCGCCGCACCATTCGCGGCCGCAGGCTCCCCGGTTGCCCCTTGATGCGGGGCGTGATCGTGTTGACCGTCAAACTTTTTGGTGAGACTCTGGAAGCCCCGCGCACCTTAGCTGTTTGGCAGTAAGAACCGCAGCGGCACCACCACTGCTGGACACCGCGGGTGCGAATCCCTCACGACCCACACCGCTTCGGTCGGTCACTCAGTGTGGAGGACCAAAAGTCATGGCAAAGGCGCTTCTCGGTTATGTCGGCGGTTCCGACCCGCGACTTCTCGCCGAGATGCGACGGCTTCAGCAGCGCGTCCAGGACCTCGAGTCCGAGCTCGTACGGATTCAGTCCGAGAACGATGCGCTGAACGCCGCCGCACACAGCGAGTCGCTGCTCGACGGCATCGACATCGACGTACCCAAGGCGGAGCCTGCGCTCACCTGAACCCAGCCCCCGTCGGCAAGGCCCGTATCGGCACGTCGGTATCGGGCAGGGTGAGAAACACTCTCGCGAGATATGCAAGGGACGCTTCGGCGTCCCTTCTTTCTTTTCCTTCCCCCGCCGTCACCGGCGTTCCACTGATCCTTAACCTCTGATCTGCCCTCCGCGTTCATGGGGCAAACGGGAAGCGGCGGGTAAAGTCCGGGGGCGTGCACCTCAAGGCCCTGACCCTGCGCGGTTTCAAGTCGTTCGCCTCCGCCACCACCCTCCGGTTCGAACCGGGAATCACGTGCGTCGTGGGGCCGAACGGCTCGGGCAAGTCCAATGTGGTGGACGCGCTCTCCTGGGTCATGGGGGAACAGGGGGCCAAGTCGCTGCGCGGCGGCAAGATGGAGGACGTCATCTTCGCCGGGACGACCGGCCGGCCGCCGCTCGGCCGCGCCGAGGTCTCCCTCACCATCGACAACTCCGACGGCGCGCTGCCCATCGACTACGCCGAAGTCACCATTACGCGGATCATGTTCCGGGGCGGCAGCAGCGAATACCAGATCAACGGCGACACGTGCCGGCTGCTCGATATCCAGGATCTCCTCAGCGACTCCGGTATCGGCCGGGAAATGCACGTGATCGTCGGGCAGGGCCAGCTCGACTCCGTGCTGCACGCCGACCCGATGGGCCGCCGGGCGTTCATCGAGGAGGCCGCCGGCGTCCTCAAGCACCGCAAGCGCAAGGAGAAGGCGCTGCGGAAGCTGGACGCGATGCAGGCCAACCTCGCCCGCGTACAGGACCTCAACCACGAGCTGCGCCGTCAGCTCAAGCCGCTCGGGCGGCAGGCCGCCGTGGCGCGGCGGGCCGCCGTCATCCAGGCCGACCTGCGGGACGCCCGGCTGCGGCTGCTCGCCGACGATCTCGTACGCCTCCGGGAGGCGCTGGCAGCCGAGATCGCCGACGAGGCCGCGCTGAAGGAGCGCAAGGAGCGGGCGGAGGCCGAGCTGAAGGCGGCGCTCGCGCGGGAGGCGGCGCTGGAGGACGAGGTACGGCGCCTGGCGCCCAGGCTCCAGCGCGCCCAGCAGACCTGGTACGAGCTGTCGCAGCTGGCCGAGCGGGTGCGCGGCACGATCTCGCTGGCCGACGCGCGGGTGAAGAGCGCCACCGCCCCGCCGGTGGAGGAGCGGCGCGGCCGCGACCCCGAGGACCTGGAGCGGGAGGCCGCCCGGATCCGCGAGCAGGAGGCGGAGCTGGAGGCCGCGCTGGAGGCCGCCGAACGCGCCCTGGAGGACACCGTCGCCCACCGCGCCGAGCTGGAGCGAGGACTGGCGGTGGAGGAGCGGCGCCTGAAGGACGCGGCGCGGGCGATCGCCGACCGGCGCGAGGGTCTGGCCCGGCTGAGCGGCCAGGTGGGCGCCGCCCGCTCCCGCGCCGCCTCCGCGCAGGCCGAGATCGACCGGCTGGCCGCCGCCCGCGACGAGGCGCAGGAGCGGGCGGTCGCCGCGCAGGAGGAGTACGAGGCGCTCAAGGCGGAGGTCGACGGGCTGGACGCGGGCGACACCGAGCTCGCCGAGCAGCACGAGGCGGCCAAGCGGGAGCTCGCCGACGCGGAGGCCGCCCTCACCGCCGCGCGGGAGGCCGCGACCGCGGTGGAACGCAAGCGGGCCGCGACCCGGGCCCGGCAGGAGGCCCTGGCGCTGGGGCTGCGCCGCAAGGACGGGACGGGCGCGCTGCTGGGCGCCGCCGACCGCCTCGCCGGCCTGCTGGGCCCGGCCGCCGAGCTGCTCACCGTGACCCCCGGCTACGAGGTGCCGGTCGCCGCCGCCCTGGGCGCGGCCGCCGACGCGGTCGCGGTGCGGGACCCGGCGACGGCCGCCGAGGCCATCCGGCTGCTGCGCAAACAGGACGCGGGGCGCGCCGCGCTGCTGCTGGGCGGCCTGCCGGGCGGCCCCGACGGTGACGTACGCGAAGAGGGCCGTACGTACGCCGTGGACCTGGTGCGCGGGCCCGAGGAACTGATGCCGGCCGTGCGGCGGCTGCTGCGGGACGTCGTGGTCGTCGCCACCCTGGAGGACGCCGAGGACCTGGTGTACGCCCGTCCCGGGCTCGTCGCCGTCACCGCCGAGGGCGACGTCCTCGGGGCGCACGTCGCGCACGGCGGGTCGGCCGGGGCGCCGAGCCTGCTGGAGGTGCAGGCGTCCGTCGACGAGGCCGCCGCCCAGCTGGCCGAGCTGGCCGTACGGTGCGAGGAGCTGGCCGCCGCGCAGGCCGAGGCCACCGAGCGGCGCCGCGCCTGGGCCGCCCGGGTCGAGGAGCTGGCCGAGCGGCGCCGGGCGGCCGACCGGGAGAAGTCCTCCGTCGCGCAGGCTCTCGGGCGGCTCGCCGGGCAGGCGCGCGGCGCCGCGGGCGAGGCCGAACGGACCGCCGCGGCCGCCGCCCGCGCCCAGGAGGCCCTGGAGAAGGCCACCGAGGAGGCCGAGGAGCTGGCCGAGCGGCTGCTGGTCGCCGAGGAGGCGCCGGCCGAGGAGGAGCCCGACACCTCCGTACGCGACCGGCTCGCCGCCGACGGCGCCAACGCCCGCCAGACCGAGATGGAGGCCCGCCTCCAGGTGCGTACCCATGAGGAGCGGGTCAAGGGCCTGGCCGGGCGCGCCGACGCCCTGGACCGGGCCGCGCGCGCCGAACGGGAGGCACGCGCGCGTGCCGAGCAGCGCCGCGCCCGGCTGCGCCACGAGGCCGAGGTCGCCGCGGCCGTCGCCTCCGGCGCCCGTCAGCTCCTCGCGCACGTCGAGGTGTCCCTCGTACGGGCCGAGCGGGAGCGGGCGGCTGCCGAGGCGGCCAAGGCGGCGCGCGAGCAGGACCTTGGGGCGGCCCGCGCCCGGGGCCGGGACCTGAAGGGCGAGCTGGACAAGCTCACCGACTCGGTGCACCGGGGGGAGGTGCTGGGCGCGGAGAAGCGGCTGCGCATCGAGCAGCTGGAGACGAAGGCGCTGGAGGAGCTGGGTGTGGAGCCGGCCGTCCTCATCGCCGAGTACGGCCCCGACCAGCCGGTCCCGCCGTCCTTGCCCGCCGAGGGGGAAGAGCTTCCGGACGACCCGGACCATCCCCGCAACCAGCCGAGACGTTTCGTCCGCGCCGAACAGGAAAAGCGCCTGAAGTCGGCCGAACGGGCGTACCAACAGCTCGGAAAGGTGAACCCGCTGGCGCTGGAGGAGTTCGCGGCGCTGGAGGAGCGCCACCAGTTCTTGTCCGAGCAGCTCGAGGACCTGAAGAAGACGCGGGCCGACCTCCTTCAGGTGGTGAAGGAGGTGGACGAACGCGTCGAGCAGGTCTTCACGCAGGCGTACCACGACACGGCCCGCGAGTTCGAGGGCGTCTTCTCGCGGCTCTTCCCGGGCGGCGAGGGACGGCTCGTGCTGACCGACCCCGACAACATGCTCACCACGGGTGTGGACGTCGAGGCCCGCCCGCCCGGCAAGAAGGTCAAGCGCCTGTCGCTGCTGTCCGGCGGGGAGCGGTCGCTGACGGCCGTCGCCATGCTGGTGTCGATCTTCAAGGCGCGGCCGAGCCCGTTCTACGTGATGGACGAGGTCGAGGCGGCACTGGACGACACCAACCTCCAGCGGCTGATCCGGATCATGCAGGAGCTCCAGGAGAGCTCCCAGCTGATCGTGATCACCCACCAGAAGCGAACCATGGAGGTCGCCGACGCGCTCTACGGCGTGTCCATGCAGGGAGACGGCGTCTCCAAGGTCATCAGCCAGCGCCTCCGCTGAGCCGCCGGGGGTCCACCCCTGCCTGAAGGCTTCAAGTCATGAACGCAAGCCGACACGCCGTGCGCTCAGATTCACATCCCAAAGACTCTTGACTTCGAAACTTGAAGGAATAGTCTCTGCAACGTTGCTTTTACCTTCAAGTGGTGGGCGGCGTGAAGTTGTGCGCCACTGGAAGGGCTCGCCCCCCATGCCCGGCGACGGCGCCGGGTACCAGGAGTTCACGTGACCAGCACAGCGCAGCCACCGGCGTCGGGGGCCCGCGAGGCCCACCCCGACCACCTCGGCCATGTCATCTTCATCACGGCCGCCGCCGCGATGGGCGGATTCCTCTTCGGCTACGACAGCTCCGTCATCAACGGCGCCGTCGAGGCCATCCGCCACCGGTACGAGATCGGTTCCGGCACCCTCGCCCAGGTCATCGCGGTCGCCCTCGTCGGCTGCGCCATCGGTGCCGCCGTCGCCGGCCGGATCGCCGACCGCATCGGCCGCATCCGCTGCATCCAGATCGCCGCCGTCCTCTTCACCGTCAGCGCCGTCGGCTCCGCCCTGCCCTTCGCGCTCTGGGACCTCGCCATGTGGCGCGTGGTCGGTGGCTTCGCCATCGGCATGGCGTCGGTGATCGGCCCCGCGTACATCGCCGAGGTCTCCCCGGCCGCGTACCGAGGCCGGCTCGGCTCCTTCCAGCAGGCCGCGATCGTCATCGGCATCGCCGTCTCCCAGCTGGTCAACTACGGCATCCTCCAGCTCGCCGACGGTGACCAGCGCGGCGTGATCGCCGGCCTGGAGGCCTGGCAGTGGATGCTCGGCGTCATGGTCGTCCCGGCCATCCTGTACGGCCTGCTCTCCTTCGCGATCCCCGAGTCGCCCCGCTTCCTGATCTCCGTCGGCCGCAAGGACAAGGCCAAGGAGGTCCTCGCCGAGGTCGAGGGCCACAACGTCGATCTCGACGCCCGCGTACGCGAGATCGAGATCGCGATGCACCGCGAGCACAAGTCGACCTTCCGCGACCTGCTCGGCAGCCGCTTCGGCTTCCTGCCGATCGTCTGGGTCGGTATCGGCCTCTCGGTCTTCCAGCAGCTCGTCGGCATCAACGTCGCCTTCTACTACTCCGCGACCCTGTGGCAGTCGGTCGGCGTCAACCCGGAGAGCTCGTTCTTCTACTCGTTCACCACGTCGATCATCAACATCGTCGGCACCGTGATCGCGATGGTCCTGGTCGACCGGGTCGGCCGCAGGCCGCTCGCCCTCGTCGGCTCCGCCGGTATGGCGATCGCCCTCGCCTTCGAGGCCTGGGCCTTCTCCGCCGACCTCGTCGACGGCAAGCTGCCCGCCACCCAGGGTGCCGTCGCCCTGGTCGCCGCCCACCTCTTCGTGCTCTTCTTCGCCCTCTCGTGGGGCGTGGTGGTCTGGGTCTTCCTCGGCGAGATGTTCCCCAACCGCCTCCGCGCCGCCGCCCTCGGCGTCGCCGCCTCCGCGCAGTGGATCGCCAACTGGACCATCACCGCGAGCTTCCCGTCCCTGGCGGACTGGAACCTCTCCGGTACGTACGTCATCTACACGGTCTTCGCCGTGCTCTCCATCCCCTTCGTGCTCAAGTACGTGAAGGAGACCAAGGGCAAGGCGTTGGAGGAGATGGGCTAATCCCCGCTGCCCCTCTCCTCGGAACGAGAACTGCCCCGGTTCAGGCCCCGACGGCCTTGAGCCGGGGCAGTACGTTCTCGCCCAGCAGATGCAGCGCGCGCCACCCCTCGTCGACCGGCATCCCGCCACACAGCGGATGCAGTACGAGACCCCCGGCGCCCAGCGCCACGCACTCGTCGGGCGTCACCACCCGGTACACCCCCTCCGCCCGCAGCTCCTGAACCGTCGTCGCACGCGACCGCACCGCCGAGCGGATCCCCTCCGACTGCCAGGAGGCGTACGTCCGCGCCTCGTGCAGCAGGTGCTCCCCGTACACCGCCCACGTACGGTCCGGGTCCTCCGACAGGTGCAGCAGCGGCGTCGCCGCCGCCGGCATCACGCAGAAGCCCTCCGTCCCGAAGGCGGCCCGCTGCTCGTGGTAGTACGCCTCCAGCTCCGGCAGGTGCGCGCTCGGGAAGAACGGCAGGCCCAGCCGGGCGGCCCGCCGGGCGGCCGGCCGTGACGAGCCGCCCACCAGCAGCAGCGGGTGCGGCCGCGTGTACGGGCGCGGGGTGACCCGTACCGTACGGCCCTGGTACGTGAACTCCTCGCCCGTCCACGCCCGCAGCACCGTCTCCAGCAGCAGGTCCTGGAGCTGCCCGCGCCGGCCCCAGTCGACGCCGTGCGCCGCGTACTCCTCCGGCCGGTAGCCGATCCCCGCGACCGTCACCAGCCGCCCCTTCGACAGCAGGTCCAGTACGGCGACCTCCTCCGCCAGCCGCAGCGGGTCGTGCAGCGGGCCGATGACCGCCGAGACGGTGACACCGATCCGGCGGGTCGCGCCGAAGACCGCGCCGGCGAAGACCAAGGGTGAGGGCAGCCAGTTGTTCGCGGCGCCGTGGTGCTCCTCCGTCTGGACCGTGTCCACGCCGATGCGGTCGGCGTACGCGGCCATCTCCAGCGCCGCGCGGTAACGCCCGGCGAGGGCCTCGGGAGTCGCGCCGGGCGCCACGAGGTTGAACCGGACCACTGTGAAGGCCATGAGAAGTCCCCCTCCGCCGGACGGTGAACGCGGCGAAGAGGGACGTTAGCTGACGCGACGTCAGATGGAAACAGGGACGGATTCGGGCGCCGTCCTGGCCTCCTGGGGCTCCTGCCGCGAGCTGCGCGGCAGCACGCCGTACAGCACCGCCGCAACCACGATCGTCACCAGCCAGCCCAGACCGTTCGCACCGATCCACGAACCGGCGAGCGGCCCGGCGAACCAGTCGACCTTCGTGAACAGCAGCCCCACCGCCAGCGCCACGCCCCACGCGGCCATCGCCTGCCACGCGAAGCCGCCCCGGTACCAGTAGGCGCTCGTCCGGGTGGTGTCCATCAGCGCCTCGCCGTCGTACGACGTCCGGCGCAGCATGTCGACGCCGAAGACGCCGATCCACGCCGAGAACGCCACCGCCAGCAGCGTCAGGAACGAGATGAACGAGCCGATGAAGCTGGTCGCCACCACCATCAGCAGGAAGCCGAAGACCAGGGAGATCACCGCGTTCACGCTGACCGCCCAGGCGCGCGGCACGTTGATGCCCAGCGTCTGCGCGGTGAACCCGGCCGAGTACATCGACATCGAATTGATCAGCAGCATGCCGATCAGCGCGATCACCAGGTACGGCACCGAGATCCACGCCGGCAGCAGCTCGCCGATGAACGACACCGGGTCCTGCGCGGACGCCAGGCTCGGCGTCGACACCGCCATCACCGCACCCATCAGCACCATCGGCAGCACCACGATCCCGGCCCCGCCGACCGTGGAGGCGACCATCGCCCTCGACGACGCCGTACGCGGCAGATAGCGCGTGAAGTCCGGACCGGAGGGCACCCAGCTGATGCCGCCCGCCGCGATCGTGCCGATACCCGCGATCATCATCGCCGTCGAACCGGCCGGCCTGGCGAAGACGGCACTCCAGTCGGTGTTGGCGACCAGGTAGACCAGCACGAGGACGGAGAACGCGCCGAAGAGGTACGTGGACCACGTGCTGCACACGCGCAGGGCGTTGATGCCCAGACCGGAGACGAGGAAGGTCGCGGCGACGAAGAGGAGGAGGGTGGTGACGATGAGGACGGTGTTGCTCTTGATGCCGAAGAGCAGGTCGAGGACGGTGAGGACGGCGTACGCGCCCGTCACCGCGTTGATCGTCTCCCAGCCCCAGCGCGCCACCCAGATCAGCGTCCCCGGGAAGAGGTTCCCGCGCTGCCCGAACACCGCGCGGGACAGCGCCATGCCGGGGGAGCCGCCGCGCTTGCCCGCGATCGAGATCAGACCGACGATCCCGTACGAGAGGACGGGCGCGGCGATCGCGACGGTCAGCACCTGCCAGAAGTTCAGGCCGTTGAAGACGATCAGGCCGGCGCCCATGGTGAGCAGCAGCACACTGATGTTCGCCGCGACCCAGGTGGGGAACAGCTCCCGGATGTGACCGGTGCGCTCGGCATCGGGGACGGGCTCGAGGCCGCGGGTCTCTATCGCTGTCTCTGTCGCGGTCTCTGTCGCGCCTTCGGACTCGGAGGCGTGGGGCATGGATCAGCTCCGTGCGGGAGGAGGGGGATTCCCCGCATCGTACGTTCCTGTCCATAAAGGTCCAAACAGGGGCCTTGGTCCCGGGTGCATGCTCCGAGACCGCTCGACCGGGCGGTCGTGGCCGATACTGGACGGGTTATGGAAATCCTCATCCTTGCTGTAGTCATCGCTCTGGTCGCGGTCGGCGCGATCAGCGGCCTCGTGGTCAGCAGCCGCAAGAAGAAGCAGCTGCCGCCGCCCCAGGCGCCGTCGAGTACGCCGACCATCACCGCTCCGCCCGCCGAGCCGCACGTCGGCGAGGAGGCGGAGACACCGCGGGAGGAACCGCGCCGCACCATCGAGGAGGTGGACCTCCCGACGGCCGAAGAGGCGCTGGAGGCCCCCGCCGCCGTCGAGGACCCGCTCGTCGCGGCGCCGCCCGCGCCCGAGATCGAGGTTCCGGAGCCGACCGCCGGCCGGCTGGTCCGGCTGCGCGCCCGGCTCGCCCGCTCGCAGAACACCCTGGGCAAGGGCCTGCTGACCCTGCTGTCGCGGGAGCACCTCGACGAGGACACCTGGGAGGAGATCGAGGACACCCTCCTCACGGCCGACGTCGGTGTCACCCCGACCCAGGAGCTGGTGGAGCGCCTGCGCGAGCGCGTGCGTGTCCTCGGTACGCGTACGCCCGAGGAGCTGCGCGCCCTGCTGCGCGAGGAGCTGCTCACCCTCGTCGGTACGGACCTGGACCGCACCGTCCACACCGAGAGCGACCTGGACACGCCGGGGATCGTCATGGTCGTCGGCGTCAACGGCACCGGCAAGACCACGACCACCGGCAAGCTGGCGCGGGTGCTGGTCGCCGACGGCAAGTCGGTGGTGCTCGGCGCGGCGGACACGTTCCGCGCGGCGGCCGCGGACCAGCTCCAGACCTGGGGCGAGCGGGTCGGCGCACGCACGGTGCGCGGGCCGGAGGCGGGCGACCCGGCGTCGGTCGCGTACGACGCGGTGAAGGAAGGTATCGCCGAGGGCGCCGATGTGGTGCTCATCGACACGGCGGGCCGGCTGCACACCAAGACCGGTCTGATGGACGAGCTGGGCAAGGTCAAGCGCGTCGTGGAGAAGCACGGCCCGCTGGACGAGATCCTGCTCGTCCTGGACGCCACGACCGGCCAGAACGGACTGGTCCAGGCGCGGGTCTTCGCCGAGGTCGTCGACATCACCGGCATCGTGCTCACCAAGCTGGACGGCACGGCCAAGGGCGGCATCGTCGTCGCGGTCCAGCGGGAGCTGGGCGTCCCGGTGAAGCTGGTCGGCCTGGGCGAGGGCCCGGACGACCTGGCCCCCTTCGAGCCGGAAGCCTTCGTCGACGCCCTGATCGGCGACTAGCCTCCCACCGGGCGGGCGCCCTTCCGGGGGTGCCCGCCCCGGGGCGGGGCTGTGCCGGGCTTGCCCGTCCGGGCGGTGGGGGCGTGGCCCCCGTTACGTCGCCGACCGGTGGCAGATGTACGCCAGCGTGCCCAGCAGCAGGCGGGCCTGGGGCGGGGCGCCCGCGTCGAGCGTCGGGGGGCGGAGCCAGCGGGCGGGGCCCAGGCCCGCGTGGTCCGACGGGGGAGCCGTGATGTGCGCGCCCGGGCCCAGGCACCGCAGGTCCAGGTCGGCGTCGTCCCAGCCCATCCGGTACAGCAGCTGCGGCAGCTCCGCCGCCGCGCCGGGCGCCACGAAGAACTGGGCCCGGCCCGTGGGCGTGACGCACACCGGGCCCAGTGGCAGGCCCATCCGCTCCAGTCGGACCAGCGCCCGGTGACCGGCCTGCTCCGCCACCTCCAGCACGTCGAAGGCGCGGCCCACGGGCAGCATCAGCGCCGCGCCCGGGAACTCCGACCAGACCTCGGCGACCGCGTCGAGCGTCGAACCCGCCGGCACCTCGGGCGCGAAGCCCAGCGGGTGCGCCCCCGGAGCCGTACAGGCCGGGTCGCCGCAGGAGCACCGGCCGGACGCGGCCCGGGCGCCGGGGACCACGTCCCAGCCCCACAGGCCGGTGTACTCCGCCACCACGGTGCACTCCGTGGCGCGGGCGCCGCGCCGCCGCGAGCCGGACAGGATGCGGGAGCCGCCGATCGTGAAGCCCATGTCCCCTCCAACGGTGGAAATCGCCGGTGGTTACGACCCGGAGTCCCACCGTGACGTACCGTCGCGGCCGTACCCCAGCGGGCGGCGCGCAGTGGTGCGCAGGGTGGTGCGTCCCGTAGCGCACGCCTTGTCGCGCTACCGTCCGCCGACTCCCGATCGTCGTCGTGTCAAGTGAATCGCGCCTGGCGGCGGGGGAGTTCATTCGAAGGGGTGGCGAATGGTGGCGTTTATGGAAACGGCCTCGCCGGACGGGTGATCGTAGGATTACTTTCAGTGCACGAACCCGGGGTAGTGACCGCGCAGGTGGGTATGCCGGAGGCAAGCCGGTTCCCTGTTCGAAGGGTGCAACCTCCGGACGGGCGGCCGCGATCGACGGCATTCTGATACGGGTTCGCGCAACAGTGATTCGGCGGATGGGGGCCTTCCAGTGGGCGGCAGTGGCGCAGACGGTACGAACGCCGGGAAGCGCCCGAACGAGCAGCTGAGCTCGTGGTTCGTGCGCAGCGGCTGGTCGAAGGGCGAGCTGGCGCGTCAAGTGAACCGACGGGCGCGCCAGATGGGCGCACACCACATCAGCACCGACACCTCGCGCGTACGGCGCTGGCTCGACGGCGAACAGCCGCGCGAGCCCATCCCGCGCATCCTGTCCGAACTGTTCTCCGAGCGGTTCGGCAGCGTCGTCGCCATCGAGGACCTCGGGCTGCGCACGGCACACCAGTCACCCTCGGTGTCCGGCGTCGACCTCCCCTGGGCGGGCCCCCAGACCGTGGCCCTGCTCAGTGACTTCTCCCGCAGCGACCTGATGCTGGCCCGGCGCGGCTTCCTCGGCACCTCGCTCGCCCTGGCCGCCGGCCCCGCCCTCATCGAGCCCATGCAGCGCTGGCTCGTACCCACCCCCACCGCCGAACCGGCCCGCGCCGAACCGACCGCCCCGCGCCGCCCCACCCGGCTCTCCCGCGCCGAGCTCGACCTGCTGGAATCCACCACCGTCATGTTCCGCCAGTGGGACGCCCAGTGCGGCGGCGGGCTGCGCCGCAAGGCGGTCGTCGGCCAACTTCACGAGGTCACCGACCTGTTGCAGGAGCCGCAGCCCGCCTCGACCGCCAAGCGGCTGTTCAAGTGCGCCGCCGAACTGGCCGAACTGGCCGGCTGGATGAGCTACGACGTCGGCCTCCAGCCCACCGCCCAGAAGTACTTCGTCCTCGCCCTGCACGCCGCCAAGGAGGCCGGCGACAAGCCGCTGGGCTCGTACATCCTCTCCTCCATGAGCCGCCAGATGATCCACCTCGGACGGCCCGACGACGCGCTGGAGCTCATCCACCTCGCCCAGTACGGAAGCCGGGAGTGCGCGACCTCCCGCACCCAGGCCATGCTGTATGCGATGGAGGCCCGGGCGTACGCGAACATGGGTCAGCCCAGCAAGTGCAAGCGGGCCGTGCGGATGGCGGAGGACACCTTTGCCGACGTCGGCCTCGACGGCGAGCCCGAGCCCGACTGGATCCGCTTCTTCTCCGAGGCCGAGCTCAACGGGGAGAACGCCCACTCCTACCGCGACCTCGCCTATGTGGCCGGCCGCAGCCCCACGTACGCCTCGCTCGCCGAGCCCGTGATGCAGCGGGCCGTGGACCTGTTCTCCAAGGACGACGACCACCAGCGTTCGTACGCCCTCAACCTGGTCGGCATGGCCACCGTGCACCTGCTCAAGCGCGAGCCGGAGGAGGCCACCAAGCTGGCCGAATCCGCCCTCGGCGTCGCCCGGCGGGTCCGCTCCGAGCGGGTCAACACCCGGCTGCGCAAGACCGTGGACACGGCGGCCCGCGACTTCGGAGACGTACCGGAGGTCGCCAGGCTCACCGACATCCTCACCGCCCAGCTCCCCGAGACCGCCGAAGCGGTTTAAAAACACGGCGGTACATAAGACCCCGGCCGCGACCGTCACCCCGTACAGCCCGACTCGGCTCCCCCATTGCCAGGTCAACAGGGTGACCGTCGCGGCCGGTCCCATGACGTGTGCGGAGGGTACTCCCGTTACATCCCCGTGACTCCGCGGTTCATAGCGACGTAACACACCCGCCCTCTTCGTCACTGCGGCGAAACATCGTGCGGCATTGACCGAAACCGCGCTGCGTAAATCTCGGGCTCATAACCGGCCACCCCTCATAGCCGAACGCAGCACCGGCTCAGCCCCGCACAGGCCGTACCGACGACGAGGAGACGCCGATGCCCCCAGGCATCACGACCCTTGCCGCAGACGCACCCACGCTGTCTGCCGCCAACACCGGGTTCATGCTCATCTGTTCCGCCCTGGTGATGCTGATGACGCCCGCCCTCGCCTTCTTCTACGGAGGCATGGTCCGCGTCAAATCCACTCTCAACATGCTGATGATGAGCTTCATCAGCCTCGGGATCGTCACGATCCTGTGGGTGCTCTACGGCTTCAGCATCGCCTTCGGCACCGACTCGGGCTCCATCGTCGGATGGTCGTCCGACTACGTCGGGCTCAGCGGCATCGGGATCACCGAGCTGTGGGACGGCTACACCATCCCGGTGTACGTCTTCGCCGTCTTCCAGCTGATGTTCGCGATCCTCACGCCCGCCCTGATCAGCGGCGCGCTCGCGGACCGCGTGAAGTTCACCGCGTGGGCCCTGTTCATCGCCCTGTGGGTCACCGTCGTCTACTTCCCCGTCGCCCACTGGGTGTGGGGCGCAGGCGGCTGGCTCTTCGAGATGGGCGTCATCGACTTCGCGGGCGGCACCGCCGTCCACATCAACGCCGGTGCCGCCGCCCTCGGCGTGATCCTCGTCATCGGCAAGCGCATCGGCTTCAAGAAGGACCCGATGCGGCCGCACAGCCTGCCGCTGGTCATGCTCGGCGCCGGCCTGCTGTGGTTCGGCTGGTTCGGCTTCAACGCCGGGTCCTGGCTCGGCAACGACGACGGCGTCGGCGCGGTGATGTTCGTCAACACCCAGGTCGCCACCGCCGCCGCGATGCTCGCCTGGCTCGCGTACGAGAAGATCCGCCACGGCGCCTTCACCACCCTCGGCGCCGCCTCCGGCGCGGTCGCCGGCCTCGTCGCCATCACCCCGGCCGGCGGCTCCTGCTCGCCGCTCGGCGCGATCGCCATCGGCGCCATCGCCGGTCTCCTGTGCGCCATGGCCGTGGGCCTGAAGTACAAGTTCGGCTACGACGACTCCCTCGACGTCATCGGCGTCCACCTCGTCGGCGGTGTGGTCGGCTCCCTGCTGGTCGGCTTCTTCGCCACCGGCGGCGTCCAGTCCGACGCCAAGGGCCTCTTCTACGGCGGCGGCCTGGAGCAGCTCGGCAAGCAGGCCACCGGAGTCTTCGCCGTCCTCGCCTACTCTCTGATCGTCTCCGCGCTGCTCGCCTTCCTCATCGACAAGGTGATGGGCATGCGCGTCAGCGAGGACGACGAGGTCCGGGGCATCGACCAGGTCGAGCACGCCGAGACGGCGTACGACTTCAGCGGGGCCGGCGGCGGTGCCGGCTCGCGCAAGTCCCTCACCGAGGCCCTGCCCGCAGCGGAGAACAAGAAGGTGGACGCATGAAGCTCATCACCGCGGTCGTCAAGCCGCACCGCCTGGACGAGATCAAGGAGGCCCTCCAGGCCTTCGGAGTCCAGGGCCTGACCGTCACCGAGGCCAGCGGCTACGGACGGCAGCGCGGCCACACCGAGGTCTACCGGGGCGCCGAGTACACCGTCGACCTCGTCCCGAAGATCCGCATCGAGGTGCTGGTCGAGGACGAGGAGGCCGAACAGCTCATCGACGTGGTGGTGAAGGCCGCCCGTACCGGCAAGATCGGTGACGGGAAGGTGTGGAGCGTCCCCGTCGACACCGCCGTACGCGTCCGCACCGGCGAACGCGGACCCGACGCACTGTAAGGAGCCCACGGGTGACGAGTACCGAAGTGACCAGCGAAGACTCGGGACCCAGCGGCTACGCGGCGGCCCGGCTGCGCCTCCTGACGCAGGAGGCGCGGTCCGGGCCGCCGCGCCGTGCCGCCCTCGCGCGGCTCACCGACGACTGGCTGACCGCCCTGCACGCGGCCGCCGCCCCGCCCCGCGGCACCGCCCTCGTCGCCGTCGGCGGCTACGGACGCGGCGAGCTCTCCCCGCGCAGCGACCTCGACCTGCTCCTCCTCCACGACGGCAGCGCCGACGCCGCCACCATCGCGGCCCTCGCCGACCGCATCTGGTACCCCGTCTGGGACCTCGGCCTCGCCCTCGACCACTCCGTCCGCACCCCCGCCGAGGCCCGCAAGACCGCCGGCGAGGACCTCAAGGTCCAGCTCGGCCTCCTCGACGCCCGCCCCATCGCGGGCGACCTCGGCCTGGTCGCCGGATTGCGTACGACCGTCCTCGCCGACTGGCGCAACCAGGCACCCAAGCGGCTGCCCGAGCTCGGTGAACTGTGCCGGGAGCGCGCCGAACGCCAGGGCGAGCTGCAGTTCCTCCTCGAACCCGACCTCAAGGAAGCCCGCGGCGGACTGCGCGACGCCACCGCGCTGCGCGCCGTCGCCGCCTCCTGGCTCGCCGACGCCCCCCGCGAAGGGCTCGCCGAAGCCCGCCGCACCCTCCTCGACACCCGCGACGCGCTCCACCTCGTCACCGGGCGGGCCACCGACCGCCTCGCCCTCCAGGAACAGGGCCAGGTCGCCGGCGCCCTGGAGCTGCTCGACTCCGACACCCTGCTCCGCCAGGTCTACGAAGCCGCCCGCACCATCTCGTACGCCGGCGACGTCACCTGGCGCGAGGTCAACCGTGTCCTCAAGGCCCGCTCCGCCCGCCCCCGGCTGCGCGCCATGCTCGGTGGCGGCAAGGCCCAGCCCGAGCGCACCCCGCTCGCCGAGGGCGTCGTCGAGATGGACGGCGAGGTCGTCCTCGCCCGCACCGCCCGTCCCGAACGCGACCCGGTCCTTCCGCTGCGCGCCGCCGCCGCGGCCGCCCAGTCCGGCCTGCCCCTCTCCCTGCACGCCGTACGCCACCTCGCGGCCACCACGAAACCGCTGCCCGAGCCGTGGCCGGCCGACGCGCGCGAGGAACTCGTCACGCTGCTCGGTGCCGGGGAACCCACCGTCCCCGTCTGGGAGGCCCTGGAGGCCGAAGGCCTCATCACCCGCCTCCTGCCCGACTGGGAACGCGTCCGCTGCCGCCCGCAGCGCAACCCCGTCCACACCTGGACCGTCGACCGGCACCTCGTCGAGACGGCGGTACGCGCCGCCGCCCTCACCCGCCGCGTCGGCCGCCCCGACCTCCTCCTGGTCGCCGCCCTCCTCCACGACATCGGCAAGGGCTGGCCCGGCGACCACTCCGTGGCGGGCGAGACCATCGCCCGGGACGTGGCCGGCCGGATCGGCTTCGACCCGCACGACGTCGCCGTCATCGCCGCCCTCGTACGCCACCACCTGCTGCTCGTCGAGACCGCGACCCGCCGCGACCTGGACGACCCGGCCACCGTCCAGTCCGTCGCCGCGGCCGTCGGCTCGCCCTCGACCCTGGAACTCCTGCACGCCCTCACCGAGGCCGACGCCCTGGCCACCGGCCCCGCCGCCTGGTCCTCCTGGCGCGCCTCACTCGTCGCCGACCTGGTCAAGCGGGTCGCGGGCGTCCTCGCGGGCGACACACCCCCCGCCCCGGAGCCCGCCGCCGCTCCCAGTGCCGAGGAGGAACGCCTCGCCGTCGAAGCCCTCCGCACCGGCGAACCGGTCCTGACCCTCCACGCCGAGTCCCCTTCCGACCACACGGAACCGGAACCGGTCGGCGTCGAACTGCTCATCGCCCTCCCCGACCAGCCGGGCGTCCTGCCCGCCGTCGCCGGGGTCCTCGCCCTGCACCGCCTCACCGTCCGCTCCGCCGACCTCCGCGCCATCGACCTGCCCACCGAGCTCGGCCCCGCCGCCGTCCTCGTACTGAACTGGCGCGTCGCGGCCGAATACGGCTCCCTGCCGCAGGCCACCCGGCTGCGCGCCGACCTCTTCCGGGCCCTGGACGGCTCCCTGAACATCGCCGCCCGCCTCGCCGAGCGGGAAGCGGCCTACCCGCGCCGGCGCGGCGTCACGGCCCCGCCACCGCGGGTCACGGTCGCCCCGGCCGGTTCGACGCTGGCCACGGTCATCGAAGTCCGCGCCCATGACGCCCCGGGCCTGCTGCACCGCATCGGCCGCGCCCTCGAGACGGCCGAGGTCCGCGTCCGCAGCGCCCACGTCTCGACGCTGGGCGCGAACGCTGTCGACGCCTTCTACGTCACGGACGCCACAGGCGCCCCGCTCACCCCGGAAGAGGCCTCGGAGGTGGCCCGCACCCTGGAGACCGACCTCCGCAACCGGTAGGGCCCGCCCTGGCGGGCGGCCGCTTCCGGACGGCCGCTTCCGGGCGGGGCTGATGCTCACCGGCGCGAGGCGGATACCCTGGGGGGCGAGTGTCCGCCCGACCCCTACACCGAGGATCCGCGACCGCCGTGTTCGATACCCTCTCCGACCGCCTTGCAGCGACTTTCAAGAACCTCCGAGGCAAGGGCCGCCTCAGCGAGGCGGACATCGACGCCACGGCACGTGAGATCCGTATCGCGCTGCTGGAAGCGGACGTCGCCCTGCCCGTCGTCCGCGCCTTCATCAAGCAGGTCAAGGAGCGGGCGCTCGGCGCCGAGGTCTCGCAGGCGCTGAACCCTGCCCAGCAGGTCATCAAGATCGTCAACGAGGAGCTCATCGGCATCCTCGGCGGCGAGACCCGCAGGCTGCGGTTCGCCAAGACCGCGCCGACCGTGATCATGCTCGCCGGTCTCCAGGGTGCCGGTAAGACCACCCTCGCCGGAAAGCTCGGCCTGTGGCTGAAGGGCCAGGGCCACTCCCCGCTGCTCGTCGCCTGTGACCTCCAGCGCCCCAACGCCGTCAACCAGCTCTCGGTCGTCGCCGAGCGCGCCGGCGTCGGCGTCTACGCGCCGGAGCCGGGCAACGGCGTCGGAGACCCGGTCCAGGTCGCCAAGGACTCCATCGAGTACGCGCGCACCAAGCAGTACGACATCGTCATCGTCGACACCGCCGGCCGCCTCGGCATCGACCAGGAGCTGATGCAGCAGGCCGCGGACATCCGCGACGCCGTCAGCCCCGACGAGGTGCTGTTCGTCGTCGACGCCATGATCGGTCAGGACGCGGTCAACACGGCCGAGGCGTTCCGCGACGGCGTCGGCTTCGACGGCGTGGTGCTGTCCAAGCTCGACGGCGACGCCCGCGGTGGTGCCGCGCTGTCGATCGCGCACGTGACCGGCCGCCAGATCATGTTCGCCTCCAACGGCGAGAAGCTGGACGACTTCGACGCGTTCCACCCGGACCGCATGGCGTCCCGCATCCTCGGCATGGGCGACATGCTCTCGCTGATCGAGAAGGCCGAGCAGACCTTCAGCCAGGAAGAGGCCGCCAAGATGGCCTCCAAGCTGGCGAGCAGCAAGGGCAAGGACTTCACCCTCGACGACTTCCTGGCCCAGATGGAGCAGGTCAGGAAGATGGGCTCCATCTCCAAGCTGCTCGGCATGCTCCCGGGCATGGCCCAGATGAAGGAGCAGATCAACAACATCGACGAGCGTGACGTGGACCGTACGGCCGCGATCATCAAGTCGATGACGCCGGGCGAGCGCCAGGACCCGACGATCATCAACGGCTCCCGCCGGGCGCGTATCGCCCGTGGTTCCGGTGTCGACGTCAGCGCGGTCAAGTCGCTGGTCGAGCGCTTCTTCGAGGCCCGCAAGATGATGTCCCGCATGGCCCAGGGCGGCGGGATGCCCGGTATGCCTGGCATCCCGGGCATGGGCGGTGGCCCCGGCCGGCAGAAGAAGCAGGTCAAGCAGGCCAAGGGCAAGCGCAAGAGCGGCAACCCGATGAAGCGGAAGGCCGAGGAGCAGGCCGCGGCGGCGCGCCGCGAACAGGCTCAGCAGGGCGGCGCGTTCGGGCTGCCGAACGGTGAGCCGGGCAAGGACTTCGAGCTCCCCGACGAGTTCAAGAAGTTCATGGGCTGACCAGCAACCCGCAGGGCGCGGACTCCCGCCCCCCGCCGAACGGGCGTCCACCACGGGTGGACGCCCGTTCGTCCGTGTGAGGGCGGACGCCCCTCGGTTCGTCGGGGAGCGCCTCCGCCCGACGGGCGCGCCTGCTCCTGAACCGGGCCCCGCGCGTCGGCCATACGGGGGGTGGACGCCCCGGCGTCCGTAATGCCGCTTTCGTTCGCCTCTCGCATCATGGCTGCGTGGCCGATTCCGTACCCCCGCGCGACCGTACCGACCAGCCCTGGCGCTCCGAGGGCGCACCGCCTCCACCGCCTCCGCGCAAGAGGATGCCGGGCTGGATGGGGCTGCTCCTCGCCGCGGTGGCCGTCTTCGTCCTCACCAACCTGGCCCTGTCCTACTTCGGCGACGGCGACGAGCGGACCATCTCGTACACCGAATTCAGCCAACAGGTTTCGGACGGCAACGTCACAAAGATCTACTCCAAGGGCGACGCCATTGAGGGGGAGCTGAAGAACAAGCAGCGCTTCACCACCCAGCGGCCGGCGTTCGCCGACGACAACCTCTGGGCCGAGCTGACGAAGCAGAAGGTCACCGTGACGGCCGAGCCGGTCGTCGAGAAGCCGAGCTTCCTCGCCAACCTGCTGTTCTCACTGGCGCCGATCCTGCTGCTCGTCGTGCTGTGGCTGTTCATCGCCCGGCGGATGAGGGGCGCCGGGTTCGGCGCGGGCGGCATGCTCGGCCGCAAGGCGCCGCCCAAACCCGTCGAGCTGGAGGTGGGGCAGCGGACCACCTTCGCCGACGTGGCGGGGATCGACGAGGTGGAGGGCGAGCTCAACGACGTCGTCGACTTCCTGAAGAACCCCCAGGCCTACCGCAGGATGGGCGCCAAGATGCCGCGCGGCGTGCTGCTGTCCGGCCTGCCCGGCACCGGCAAGACGCTGCTGGCGCGGGCCGTGGCGGGCGAGGCGGGTGTGCCGTTCTTCTCCGCGTCCGCGTCCGAGTTCATCGAGATGATCGTGGGCGTGGGCGCCTCACGCGTACGGGAACTCTTCAACGAGGCCCGCAAGGTCGCGCCCGCGATCATCTTCATCGACGAGATCGACACCATCGGACGCGTACGCGGCGGCGGCGCCGCCATGGGCGGACACGACGAGCGCGAACAGACGCTCAACCAGATCCTCACCGAGATGGACGGCTTCTCCGGCTCCGAGGGCGTCATCGTCATCGCGGCCACCAACCGCGCCGACGTCCTTGACCCGGCGCTGACCCGCCCCGGCCGCTTCGACCGGATCGTCCACGTCAGCCCGCCCGACCGGGGCGGCCGCGAGGCCATCCTCCGGATCCACACCCGTGACATCCCGCTGGCCGACGACGTCGACCTCACCCAGGTCGCCCGTACGACACCGGGCATGACCGGCGCCGAACTGGCCAACCTCGCCAACGAAGCCGCCCTCCTCGCGGTCAAGCGCCGGCAGCACCAGGTCACCCGCTCGGACCTCTCCGACGCGCTGGAGAAGGTCCAGCTCGGAGCCGAACGCGCGCTGGTCATGCCCCTGGAGGAACGGCGCCGTACCGCGTACCACGAGAGCGGGCACGCGCTGCTCGGCATGCTCCAGCCCGGCGCCGACCCGGTCCGCAAGGTCACCATCGTCCCGCGCGGGCGGGCCCTCGGGGTGACCCTGTCGACGCCGGACGCCGACAAGTACGCGTACACGGAGGACTATCTGCGCGGCCGCATCATCGGGGCGCTCGGCGGCATGGCGGCCGAGCACATCGTCTTCGGGGTCATCACGACGGGCTCGGAGAGCGACCTGGAACAGGTCACCAACATCGCGCGCGGCATGGCCGGCCGCTGGGGCATGAGCGAGCGGGTCGGCCGGCTCAGCGCCATCCCCGGCGACGCGCAGCAGGCGTACGGGCTGTCGGCGGCGCCCGCCACGCTGGACGCCGTCGCCCACGAGATGCGCCGCATCGTCGACGAGTGCTACGAGAGCGCCTGCCGACTGCTCCAGGAGCACCGCGCCAGGCTGGACGCGCTGGCGGCGGCGCTCCTGGAGAACGAGACCCTGGAGGAGGAGGACGCCTACCGGGCCGCGGGCATCCCCCGTCTCGCCAAGGAGTAGCCCATGGCCGTCAGGGCGTCCTGGCGACGAGGTAGCGGAACACGTTGGGCATCCATACGGTGCCGTCGGGGCGCACATGCGGGTGGAGGGCCTCGGTGACCTCCTTCTCCACCGTCGCCTGGTCCGAGGCGGCCACCGCCGGGTCGAACAGGCCGGTCGAGAACAGCCCGCGTACGGCGCTGTCCATGTCCGCGTACCCGAACGGGCACGCCACCCGTCCCGAGCCGTCCGGCCTGAGCCCGGCCCGCGAGGCCACCTCCTCCAGGTCGTCCCGGAGGGCCGGACGCCAGGTCGCGCCCGTGCGCAGCCGCTCGGTCAGCCGGCCCGCCACCCGCAGCACCGCGGAGGTGGCGCACCGTTCCGGCGGGCCCCAGCCCGCCAGCACCACCGCGCTGCCCCGCTCGGCCAGCCGTACGGCGGCCGCGAGGGCGGGCGCCAGCCCGTCGGAGTCACCCGCGGAGCAGCCGATCGGCTGGAAGGCGGTGATCAGGTTGTACGCCGGACGGGTGGGATCCGCGGCGTCCGCGGGCCCGCCGTACAGCAGTCTCGTCTCGCCGCAGCGGTGGGTTTCACGCCCGCCCGCGTCGGGGAGCAGCCGCTTACGAGCCAGGTCCACGCGCGCGTGGTCCGTGTCGACGCCCGTGACCTGCGCGCCGCGCGCGGCGGCCATCAGCAGGGCGAGGCCGGAGCCGCATCCGAGACCGAGCAGCCGCGTCCCGGTACCGACCTCCAGGTGCTCGTACACCGCCTCATAGAGCGGGACGAGCATCCGTTCCTGGATCTCCGCCCAGTCGCGGGCACGGCCGGGCGCATCCGAAGCCGGAGGGGCCGAGGCCGGGTGGGGGTGGTGCTGGACGAGCATAGGTGTCATCGAAAGCGCCCCAATCCGCCGAGAGTCCATCTGTGCGTCTCTGCCCTGATTGACAGCCCCCGTGTACGTGCGCTCGCACTCCCCGTAGCCAGGGAACTCCGCATCCGCCCCCAAGTCCAGGGGTCGGGGAGCAATGCTTGCGTGCCCCGGTTGTGCGCCCCCGAGTGCGGCACGAACCACCTCCCATAGTGGCGGCGCCCTGCGAATCCCGCCATGCCAGGACGGCGCCGAGGGACCGCCGGCCCCCGTGGCCTGGGCCCTTGGCGCGCTTCCCGGCCGGGCCATCGGCCCAGGTCCTGGCCCGGGTCACGGCCCGGGTCACGGCCGGGCTCCCGGCCGGCCGGGTCCTGGCCGGAACCCCGGCCCGGGTCCTGGCCAGCTCCTGGTCCGGTCCCGATCTCTGTCCCGACCTCGCCCTGACCGGCGGAGGAGCCGCCCGGTGCCGGCCGACGCGGGGGCGGTCGGCCGCGCCGGGAACGGCCCCGGTACTGTCGGCTCCGTACACCGCTCGGGGCCCGCCCGCGCGCCCTCCACGACCCGGGGGCGGCGACCGGCGCACGGCGGTCGGCTACGCGCCGGGGCGTACGCGCCGCTACGTACCACCTTGATGCGAGCTGCGCGGCTTCTCCGCAGATCAGCGCACTGGCCCTCGTCAGGACGCATCAACGGCAACTGACGGGTACGTGCAAATTATTTGGGATGCCCCGGAATGGAACCCGGCGGCACTCCGGCTCGTTGTCACGACGTGAGCACGACACCACCTGTTCTCGCCGCAGAGCTGGCACAGGCGTGGGCCGACATTCAGCGGCACCACCCCGAGCTGCCCGATCTTGCCGCGCCCGAATCCCTGATCGGAGAGTCGTCGTCCGCGTGTGGCGCCGAGCTCTCCTTCGAGCGACTGCTCCATGAGGCAGTCCATGGCATCGCCGCCGCGCGAGGCGTCCGGGACACCTCGCGCGCCGGTCGCTACCACAACCGCAGATTCCTGGCGATCGCCGAGGAGATGGGCCTGGACCACTCCGAGGAGCCGCACCCCAGCAGCGGTTTCTCCCTGGTCACGCTCAGCCCCGAGGCCAAGCGCCGGTACCGCCCGACCATCGAGCGGCTGCAGCGCGCCCTCAAGGCGCACACGGTCGCCACGGCCGCGGACACCAAGCGCTCCTTCCGTGGGCCGGCCGCCCGGCACGGCTCCTCCGGTGGTGGCGTACGCGTCAAGGCCGTGTGCGACTGCGGTCGCAACGTCCGGGTCGTGCCCTCGGTCCTCGCGCAGGCGCCCATCGTGTGCGGCGGCTGCGGGAAGCCCTTCCGTATCCCGGAAGCCGTGGGCGCGGCGAGCTGACCGCGCGTGATGTGGCACAATGGCTAGCTGTACTCGACAGTCGAACAGGACCCCTCTCTCCTCCGGCTGACGCGTCCATCGGGCACTCGAGTACCGCAACCCCACGCGGCATCACGTTGTGCCCAACCACGTCAAGACCAGGAGACACCACACCCGTGGCAGTCAAGATCAAGCTGAAGCGTCTGGGCAAGATCCGTTCGCCTCACTACCGCATCGTCGTCGCCGACTCCCGTACCCGCCGTGACGGCCGGGCCATCGAGGAGATCGGCCTGTACCACCCGGTGCAGAACCCGTCGCGCATCGAGGTCGACTCGGAGCGTGCGCAGTACTGGCTGTCCGTCGGCGCCCAGCCGACCGAGCCGGTCCTCGCGATCCTGAAGCTCACCGGCGACTGGCAGAAGGCGAAGGGCCTCCCGGCCCCGGAGAAGCCGCTGCTGGCCCCGGCCGCCAAGGAAGACAAGCGCGCCTCCTTCGACGCCTTCGCCAAGGCGCTCGAGGGCGACGACACCAAGGGTGAGGCCATCACCCCGAAGGCGAAGAAGGCCGACAAGAAGGCGGACGAGGCCGAGGCCGCGTCCACCGAGTCGACCGAGGCCTGAGCATGCTCGAGGAGGCTCTCGAGCACCTCGTGAAGGGCATCGTCGACAACCCCGACGACGTGCAGGTCGCCTCGCGCAACCTGCGCCGTGGGCGGGTGCTCGAGGTCCGGGTCCACCCCGACGACCTCGGCAAGGTGATCGGCCGTAACGGCCGCACCGCGCGCGCTCTGCGTACCGTCGTGGGCGCCATCGGCGGCCGTGGCATCCGCGTCGACCTCGTCGATGTGGACCAGGTCCGCTGAACACGTTGGCTGTTTTCGCTTAAATGCGCCGGCACGGGCCGGGGAGGGCTTCGGGCCCACCCCGGCCCGTAGTCGTTGTCGTAAAGGAGAGGTAGTGCAGCTGGTAGTGGCACGGATCGGCCGCGCCCATGGCATCAAGGGCGAGGTCACCGTCGAGGTGCGTACGGACGAGCCAGAGCTGCGGCTCGCGCCCGGTGCCGTACTGGCCACGGACCCGGCCTCCGCCGGGCCGCTGACCATCGAGACCGGCCGCGTCCACAGCGGCCGGCTGCTGCTGCGCTTCGAGGGCGTACGGGACCGCAACGCCGCCGAGGCCCTGCGCAACACGCTGCTGATCGCCGACGTGGACCCGGACGAGCGTCCGGAGGAGCCCGACGAGTACTACGACCACCAGCTCATCGACCTGGACGTCGTCCTCGCCGACGGCACCGAGGTCGGCCGGATCACCGAAATCTCGCACCTGCCCTCCCAGGACCTGTTCGTGGTGGAACGGCCCGACGGCAGCGAAGTCATGATCCCGTTCGTCGAGGAGATCGTCACCGACATCGACCTCGACGAGCAGAAGGCGGTCATCACCCCGCCGCCGGGACTCATCGACGACCGCGCCGAGATCGTGTCCACCCGTGACGAGGACGGGTCCTGATGCGGCTCGACGTCGTCACGATCTTCCCCGAGTACCTGGAACCGCTGAACGTCTCCCTCGTCGGCAAGGCACGCGCGCGCGGTCAGCTCGACGTCCACGTACACGATCTGCGCCGGTGGACCTACGACCGGCACAACACGGTCGACGACACCCCCTACGGCGGCGGCCCCGGCATGGTCATGAAGACAGAGCCCTGGGGCGACGCCCTGGACGACGTCCTGGCCTCCGGCTACGAGACCGGCGCCCACGGACCCGTACTGGTCGTCCCCACGCCCAGCGGCCGGCCCTTCACCCAGGAACTGGCCGTCGAGCTCTCCCAGCGCCCCTGGCTGATCTTCACCCCGGCCCGGTACGAAGGCATCGACCGCCGTGTCATGGACGAGTACGCCACCCGGATACCGGTCTACGAGGTGTCCATCGGCGACTACGTACTGGCCGGCGGCGAGGCCGCCGTCCTGGTCGTCACCGAAGCCGTGGCGCGCCTGCTGCCCGGCGTCCTGGGCAACGCCGAATCCCACCGGGACGACTCCTTCGCCCCCGGCGCGATGGCCAACCTGCTGGAAGGCCCCGTCTACACCAAGCCGCCCGAGTGGCGTGGCCGCGGCATCCCCGACGTCCTGCTCAGCGGGCACCACGGCAAGATCGCGAGGTGGCGGCGGGACGAGGCGCTGCGGCGTACCGCCCGCAACCGGCCCGATCTGATCGAGCGCTGCGACCCCTCCGCGTTCGACAAGAAGGACCGCGAAACCCTCTCCCTGCTGGGCTGGGCACCGGAACAAGGTGGCCGATTTTGGCGCAGGCCCCAGGACGTGGAAGAATAGGCCGCTGCTGTACGTCCGGCGTGCGCCCCTGCCACAGGGGGACACGACGCCCGCCCGACTCAGCGCCCCTTTTCTCCTTATCGATATTCCGTTGATGACCTGTGGCATCAGCGAGGAAGCAGACACACATGTCTCACGTGCTCGACGCTGTCAACTCCGCGTCGCTGCGGACCGACGTCCCGGCGTTCCGTCCCGGTGACACCGTGAACGTCCACGTCCGCGTCATCGAGGGCAACCGCTCCCGTATCCAGCAGTTCAAGGGTGTCGTCATCCGCCGCCAGGGTTCGGGCGTCAGCGAGACGTTCACCGTCCGCAAGGTCTCCTTCTCCGTCGGCGTCGAGCGCACCTTCCCGGTGCACAGCCCGATCTTCGAGAAGATCGAGCTCGTGACCCGCGGTGACGTCCGTCGCGCCAAGCTGTACTACCTCCGTGAGCTGCGCGGCAAGGCCGCGAAGATCAAGGAGAAGCGCGACAACTGACCGTCACAGGAGGGCCGGATACCATCTGGCTCCGATGGACACCGAAGCACAGCACACAGAGCGCGGCCGTTCCTCCGAGAAGGAGGAGCGGTCGCGCTCCGTGCGTTTCCGGCCCTCGCGGCTCTCCTGGCGGCGTGCCGGGCTGATCGGGCTCGCCTGTGCGGTCTTCCTGCTGCTGTTCAGCCACTTCGTGGTGCAGCCCTTCCAGATCCCGAGCGGCTCCATGGAACCCACCCTCCGGATCGGGGACCGGGTGCTGGTGAACAAGGTGGCGTACCGTTTCGGTTCCGAGCCCGCGCGCGGGGACGTGGTCGTCTTCGACGGCACCGGGTCCTTCGTCCAGGAGGCACCGGAGCAGAACCCGGTCGCCGGGCTGCTGCACGGCGCGGCCGCCGCACTCGGCCTCGCCGAGCCGGCCGACACCGACTTCGTCAAGCGCGTCGTGGGGGTGGGAGGCGACCGCGTGAAGTGCTGCGACGAGGGGGGAAGGGTCGAGGTGAACGGCGTACCCGTGGACGAGGACTACCTGTACCCCGGTGACGCGCCCTCGCGGGTGCCCTTCGACATCGTCGTACCCCCGGGCACGCTGTGGGTCATGGGGGACCACCGCAGCCACTCGCGCGACTCCCGCGACCACCTCGGCTCCCCGGGCGGCGGCATGGTCCCCGTGGACCGGGTGATCGGACGGGCGGACTGGATCGGCTGGCCGTTCGGGCGCTGGTCGGAGGTGGAGCCCACGGGCGCCTTCCGCGACGTACCGGAGGCGGCGGGAGCGGCGGGCGGGGGCCATGGGTAACCGCGGCAAGCAGGGCAGCCACCGGGCCGACACCCGGCTGCCCACCGGCTCACGTCCCACGGACGGCGCCCGGCCGCTGCCCGGGCGCGCGGAGCGGCGCAAACTGGCCCGCAAGGTCAAGCGGCGCCGGCGCCGGTCGGCCGTCAAGGAGATACCCCTCCTCATCACCGTGGCGCTGCTCATCGCGCTCGTTCTGAAGACCTTTCTGGTGCAGGCCTTCGTCATCCCGTCCGGCTCCATGGAGCAGACGATCCAGATCGACGACCGGGTCCTGGTGGACAAGCTCACCCCGTGGTTCGGCTCCAAGCCGCAGCGCGGGGACGTCGTCGTCTTCAAGGACCCGGGCGGCTGGCTCCAGCAGGAGCAGACGCCCAAGAAGGACGACCCGGTCGTCGTCAAGCAGGTCAAACAGGCCCTGACCTTCATCGGCCTGCTGCCGTCCGAGGACGAACAGGACCTGATCAAACGGGTCGTCGCGGTCGGCGGGGACACCGTCAAGTGCTGCGACCAGGACCGCAGGGTCACCGTCAACGGCGTACCGCTCACCGAACCGTATCTGCACCCGGGAGACGTCCCCTCGACCATCCCGTTCGAGGTGAAGGTGCCGGCCGGGAGGATCTTCGTGATGGGGGACCACCGGTCGAACTCGGCGGACTCGCGGTTTCACCTGAACGAGGCGTTTCAGGGAACGGTCTCGCAAGAGGAGGTCGTCGGGCGGGCGGTCGTCATCGCCTGGCCCTTCGACCACTGGCGCAGCCTTGAGGAACCGGACACTTTCGCGTCCGTTCCGGACTCGCGGACCGGGACTGCGACGGCGCTCGGCGCGTCGCATAGTGTGTCCTCTCGGAATGTGAACGGATTGACCGGGCTCCCGACCCCTGCGGAACTCCCGCTCGTTATGGGAGTGGTGGGCCTGCCCCTGCTGTGGGGCCGGCGGTTGCACGGAGTGAGGAGTGGATGTGGGGGATTTGGCGGTCGGCGCACGATCCGGACACGACGAGCCCGAGGAGAGGCCCGAGAAGTTCGGCGAGGCTTCGTCGTCCGGTTCCGCCGGGGAGCCCCCATCCGAGACGGGTCCGACTGACGGCGACACCGCCGAGGACGGCGGCCTCGAGGAGCCGAGGAAGCCCCGTTCCTTCTGGAAGGAACTGCCGCTGCTGATCGGTATCGCGCTGCTCCTGGCGCTGCTGATCAAGACGTTCCTGGTGCAGGCGTTCTCGATTCCCTCGGAGTCGATGATGAACACGCTCCAGCGCGGCGACCGGGTGCTGGTCGACAAGCTGACCCCGTGGTTCGGCTCCGAGCCGGAGCGCGGCGAGGTCGTCGTCTTCCACGACCCGGGCGGCTGGCTGGAGGGCGAGCCCACCCCCGAGCCCAACGTGGTGCAGAAGTTCCTGAGCTTCATCGGACTGATGCCGTCCGCCGAGGAGAAGGACCTGATCAAGCGGGTCATCGCGGTCGGCGGCGACACCGTGAGCTGCAAGAAGGGCGGCAAGGTCGTCGTCAACGGCAAGCCGCTGGACGAGACCACGTACATCCACCCCGGCTCCACGCCGTGCGACGACGAGCCGTTCGGGCCGATCAAGGTGCCCGAGGGCCGTATCTGGGTGATGGGCGACAACCGTCAGAACTCGCTGGACTCCCGCTACCACCAGGAACTGCCCGGCAGCGGCACGATCGCCGACGACCAGGTCGTCGGGCGGGCGGTCGTGGTGGCCTGGCCGGTCACCCGCTGGTCCACCCTTCCGGTCCCGGACACGTTCGACCAGCCGGGGCTCAGCACCGCGGCGGCCGCGACCGCCGCCGCGGAGATGGCCGGGCCGGGCGCGCTGGGGCTCGCCGGGGCACTGCCGGTGATCCTGTGGCGGCGGAAGCGGCGTACGGCGGCGTAACGGCCGACCGACGGTCGGCTTGTGGTCGGCGTACCGCCGGGTAGGGCACCGCGGGTAGGGTGCCGTCCCAGATCGTGGATCTGGCGAAGGCGGGAGCGCGCGATGAGCAGGAACGTCACGACGGGCGACGGCCACGGCCGTCTCGGCAGCGTGCTGTCGGGGCTGGCCGTGGCCGTCGGCTGTGTGCTCTTCCTCGGTGGGTTCGCCTGGGGAGCGGTCCAGTACCAGCCGTACACCGTGCCGACCGACTCGATGGCCCCGACCGTCGTCGCGGGGGACCGCGTGCTGGCGCAGCGGATAGACGGCTCCGAGGTGCGGCGCGGTGATGTGGTGGTGTTCAGGGACTCGTCCTGGGGCGATCTGCCGATGGTGAAGCGGGTCGTGGGCGTGGGCGGTGACACGGTGGCCTGCTGCGGCAGCGGGGGCCGGCTCACGATCAACGGCAAGGCGGTTGAAGAACCGTATCTTCGCTCGGAGGGGCCCGCCTCCACGACGACGTTCTCGGCCTCGGTGCCCGAGGGGCAGCTCTTCCTGCTCGGTGACGAGCGAGGCAGCTCCCAGGACTCCCGCGTCCACCTCCAGGACCCCGGGCAGGGCTCGGTGCCGCGCAGTGCGGTGAACGCGCGGGTGGACGCCGTGGCGTGGCCGCTGGGCGCGATGGTGGAGCGGCCGCGGAGCTTCGCGGCGCTGCCGGGCGGTGTGTCGCGGCCCGGTCCGGTGAAGCTGGTGGCCGGGTCGGTGGTGGCCGGGGCGGTGCTGGTCCTCGGCGGTGCGGCGTACGGGCCGGTCGCCAGGGTCCTGTCGCGGTCTCGGCCGCGTACCGGGGCGGGCGCGCATGGCTGAGGAGCCGCGGAAGGTCGCGCGGGTCCTGCTGCTCGACCCCGACGACCGGATCCTGCTGCTGCACGGGTACGAGCCGGACGACCCGGCCGAGACCTGGTGGTTCACCCCGGGCGGCGGGGTGGAGGGCGACGAGACGCGCGAAGAGGCCGCGGTACGCGAGCTGGCCGAGGAGACCGGGCTCACGGATGTGGAGCTGGGCCCGGTGGTGTGGCAGCGGTTCTGCTCGTTCCCGTTCGCCGGGCGGCGCTGGAACCAGGACGAGTGGTACTACCTGGCGCGTACGCGGCAGCCCGCGGCGGCGGTGGCCCTGGCCGACCCCACGGAGCTGGAGGCGCGCAGTGTCACAGGGCTGAGGTGGTGGACCTCCGCCGAACTGTCGGCGGCCCGTGAGACGGTGTACCCGACACGACTCGCCGAGCTGCTCCGCACGCTGCTCGACGAGGGACCCCCTGCTACGCCAGTGGTGCTGGCCCCGGAAATCGTCTAGGGGCGCAGGAGACTGGAGCACAATAGGGGGACGCACGGCTGAAGGGGAACATGCCATGAGCGCCGAGGACCTCGAGAAGTACGAGACCGAGATGGAGCTGAAGCTCTACCGGGAGTACCGCGATGTCGTCGGTCTGTTCAAATATGTGATCGAGACCGAGCGTCGCTTCTACCTCACCAATGATTACGAGATGCAGGTGCACTCGGTCCAGGGCGAGGTGTTCTTCGAAGTGTCCATGGCGGACGCGTGGGTCTGGGACATGTATCGGCCGGCGCGGTTCGTCAAGCAGGTACGCGTTCTCACATTCAAGGACGTGAACATCGAGGAGCTCAACAAGAGCGACCTGGAGCTGCCCGGCAGCTAGCTCTTGGTTGGCGTTCACCGGTGTGGGTGACGAGGTTTTCCACAACCGGTCGGTTATCCACCAAGATCCACAAGTCCGGCGCCGACGCGTCACAGTCGGTGCCGGAGGTGGTGCCGAAATGAACGCGACGGGGGCACTGGGGCGGTACGGCGAGGAGCTGGCCGTCCGCCGGCTGGGCGAGGCCGGGATGGCCACGCTCGCCCGGAACTGGCGGTGCGGGCGGGCCGGGGAGATCGACATCGTCGCCCGCGACGGCGACACGGTGGTCATCTGCGAGGTCAAGACCCGCAGAGGGGGCGGCTTCGAGCACCCCATGGCCGGAGTGACGCCCGCCAAGGCGGAGCGGCTGCGGCGGCTGGCGCAGTGCTGGCTGGAGCGGCACGGCGGGCCACCGCCCGGCGGGGTGCGCATCGATCTGGTGGGGGTACTGCTGCCCCGGCGCGGCGCGCCCGTCGTCGAGCACGTGCGGGGGGTGGCCTGATGGGGTTCGCCCGGACATGCTCGGTTGCCCTGGTCGGCGTCGAAGGCGTGGTCGTCGAGGTCCAGGCGGACCTGGAGCCGGGCGTCGCGGCGTTCACGCTGGTCGGGCTGCCGGACAAGAGCCTGACCGAGAGCCGCGACCGGGTGCGGGCGGCGGTCGTCAACTCGGGCGCGGAATGGCCGCAGAAGAAACTGACGGTCGGGCTCAGCCCGGCCTCCGTACCCAAGGGCGGCTCGGGCTTCGATCTGGCGGTCGCCTGCGCGGTACTGGGCGCGGCCGAGCGCATCGATCCCCGGACCATCGCCGACCTGGTGCTCATCGGGGAGCTCGGCCTCGACGGCCGGGTCAGACCCGTCCGGGGCGTGCTGCCGGCGGTGCTCGCCGCCGCCGAGGCCGGCTACCAGCAGGTGGTCGTCCCGGAGCGGACGGCGGGAGAGGCCGCGCTGGTGCCGGGCGTCTCGGTCCTCGGCGTCCGTACGCTACGGCAGCTGATCGCCGTGCTCGCCGACGAGCCGGTGCCGGACGAGGAGCCCGCCGAGGCGGGGCGGCCCGACGCCATACTGGCCGGGCTGCTGGTCCCCGGCGCCGGCGTGGGCACCGGACTGAGCCCAGACCCCGCCGACGGGCCCGACCTCGCCGACGTCGCGGGGCAACGGGCGGCGCGCGTCGCCCTGGAGGTGGCGGCGGCCGGCGGCCATCACCTGCTGCTGTCCGGCCCGCCGGGCGCGGGCAAGACCATGCTGGCCGAGCGGCTGCCGAGCGTCCTGCCGCCGCTGACCCGCCAGGAGGCCCTGGAGGTCACCGCGGTCCACTCGGTGGCGGGCCTCCTGCCGCCGGGCGAGCCGCTCGTGCACCGGCCGCCGTACTGCGCGCCGCACCACTCCGCCACCATGCAGTCCCTGGTCGGTGGCGGCAACGGCCTGCCGAGACCGGGCGCCGTCTCCCTCGCTCATCGAGGGGTGCTCTTCCTCGACGAGGCGCCCGAGTTCTCCGGCAAGGCGCTGGACGCGCTGCGGCAGCCCCTGGAGTCCGGCCATGTGGTGGTGGCGCGCAGCGCGGGCGTGGTGCGGCTGCCGGCGCGGTTCCTGATGGTGCTGGCAGCCAACCCGTGCCCGTGCGGGCGGCACACCCTGCACGGGGCGGGCTGCGAATGCCCCGCGTCGGTGATCCGCCGCTACCAGGCCCGGCTGTCCGGACCGCTGCTGGACCGGGTCGACCTGCGCGTCGAGGTGGAAGCGGTCAGCCGCTCGGACCTGCTGGGCCAGGGCGGGCGCGGCGAGTCCACCGACGCCGTCGCCGCGCGGGTGCGGGACGCCCGGGCGCGCGCCGCCGCCCGCCTGGACGGCACGCCGTGGAACGTCAACTGCGAGGTGCCCGGACACGAACTGCGCACCCGCTGGCAGGTCGCCCCCGGCGCCCTCGCCGCCGCCGAGCGGGACATCGAACGGGGCCTGCTCACCGCGCGCGGCCTGGACCGGGTCCTCCGCGTCGCCTGGACGATCGCCGACCTCGCCGGCCGCGACCGCCCCGGCCCCGCCGACGTCCACCTGGCGCTGGAGCTCCGCACCGGCATCGCCCGGGGTGTGCCCATGGCGGTCGGGGACGCACCGTGACCGGGAGCGGGGAGGTGGTGCGGGGTGGCGCCTGCCCCGGGCGGGGGCGGCGGAACCGGATCGGGGAGGGCGGCTGCCCAACGGGGGTGCGAACGGCTTGCGATGGGGGAGAGGCATGGCTGAGAAGGTGACGGAGGAAGAGCGGTGGGCGCGGGCGGCGTTGACGCGGGTCATCGAACCGGGTGATGAGCACGGCGGGCGCTGGCTGCGGCAGCTGGGGGCCGTGGAGTTGTTGCGGCGGCTGACGTCGGTGCCGTACGACGACAGCGCGCTCACCGGCGCGAGCGAACAGCGGATCCAGGGCCTCCGGACGCGGGCCGCGCGGGCCGAGCCGGACCGGGACCTGGCGGCGGTGGACGCGTGCGGCGGGCGGTTCGTCGTGCCGGGCGACCCCGAGTGGCCCAGCCAGCTCGACGACCTCGGGGACGGCCGGCCCGTCGGCCTCTGGGTGCGCGGCCGGCCCGACCTCCGCCGCTGGGCGCTGCGCTCCGTCGCCGTCGTCGGGGCGCGAGCCTGCACACCGTACGGGGCGCACATGGCGGCGACCCTCGCCTCGGGCCTCTCCGAGCGCGGCTGGGTCGTCGTCTCCGGCGCGGCGTTCGGCGTCGACGGCGCCGCCCACCGGGGTGCGCTGGCCGCCGGCGGGGCGACCGTCGCCGTGCTGGCCTGCGGGGTCGACGTGGCCTATCCGCGCGGCCACGCCAAGCTGATCGGGCGTATCGCGGAACAGGGCCTGGTGATCGGCGAGTTGCCGCCCGGCGCCCATCCGACCCCCGGCCGGTTCATCCTCCGCAACCGCGTGATCGCCGCGCTCACCCGAGGGACCGTCGTCGTCGAGGCCGAGTACCGCAGTGGCTCCCTGGTGACCGCCCGCGCCGCGCAGCAGCTCGGCCGGTTCACCATGGGCGTCCCAGGCCCGGCCACCAGCGGCCTCTCCGCGGGCGTGCACGAGCTGCTGCGCGGCGGGGCCGAGCTGGTCACGGACGCCGCGGAAGTCGCGGAGCTGGTCGGGGAGATCGGCGACCTGGCCCCGCCCCGGCGCGGGCCCGTCCTGCCCAGGGACCTCCTCGACCCGGTCAGCGCACGCGTGCTCGAAGCCCTGCCCGCACGAGGGAGGACCGCCACCGGGAACGACATCGCGCGTGACGCCGGCACCAGCGTTGACGCGACGCTCGCCAGGCTGTACGAACTCCACTCCCTCGGTTTCGTCGAACGCCATGGCGACGGATGGCAGTTGACGGCCGCGGCGGTACGTCGCCCGAACGCCCGGCGAGGCGGTGCTTGACCCGCAGCATTCGGGTGAAAAGGTGATGCGGATGACCCTCGTAGCTCTCTCGGCGACACCCGAGGGGCCGACGCGCGCGCAGTCGGCCCCGTGGGCCCCATTCGAAGATGCGGCCGACGGCACGCCCTCGCGGAGTCACGATCGAGGGGCCTTCGCTCACTGCGACTCCTCAGTCACGCTACGCTCACCAGAATTACCCCCTCCGCATTCCCCCCTCATTCCCCCGTCCCCACTCACACCTCAGCAGAACGGCTCAAGGCGACGCATGCCCCAGCACACCTCCGGGTCCGACCGCGCAGCGGTGCCCCCCGCTGCCCGGGGCACCGTGCGCCCGCCCGCACCCTCGTCGCTCGACGAGCTGTGGCGGTCGTACAAGGACACGGGCGACGAGCGGCTGCGGGAACAGCTGATCCTGCACTACTCGCCGCTGGTGAAGTACGTCGCGGGCCGGGTGAGCGTCGGTCTGCCGTCCAACGTGGAGCAGGCGGACTTCGTGTCGTCCGGGGTCTTCGGACTCATCGACGCGATCGAGAAGTTCGACATCGGGCGGTCGATCAAGTTCGAGACGTACGCCATCACCCGGATCCGTGGCGCGATGATCGACGAACTGCGGGCGCTGGACTGGATCCCGCGCTCGGTGCGGCAGAAGGCGAGGGCCGTGGAGCGCGCGTACGCCACCTTGGAGGCCCAGCTGCGGCGCACCCCCTCCGAGAGCGAGGTCGCCTCGGAGATGGGCATCGCCCTGGAGGAACTGCACGCGGTTTTCAGCCAGTTGTCCCTGGCGAACGTCGTCGCCCTGGAGGAGCTGCTGCACGTCGGCGGCGAGGGCGGCGACCGGCTCAGTCTCATGGACACGCTGGAGGACACCGCCGCCGACGACCCCGTCGAGGTCGCCGAGGACCGCGAGCTGCGGCGGCTGCTCGCCCGCGCCATCAACACCCTGCCCGAGCGCGAGAAGACGGTCGTCACGCTGTACTACTACGAGGGTCTGACCCTGGCCGAAATCGGCAACGTGCTGGGGGTCACCGAGAGCCGCGTCAGCCAGATCCACACCAAGTCGGTCCTCCAGCTGCGGGCAAAGCTGGCCGATGTAGGACGGTGACGTCGAACGGGCGGCCGTAAAGTGGAGCCGTGCCCAGGATTCGAGCGGCCTCCGTGGCCGAGCACCGGACCATGCAGCGCGGCGCCCTGCTGGACGCCGCGCGTTCCCTGCTGTCCGAAGGCGGGACGGAAGCGCTGACCTTCCCCGCCCTCGCCGAGCGAACCGGCCTGGCCCGGTCGTCCGTGTACGAGTACTTCCGCTCCCGCGCCGCCGTCGTCGAAGAGCTGTGCGCCGTCGACTTCCCCGTGTGGGCGGCGGAGGTCGAGTCGGCGATGGAGCGGGCGGACACGCCCGAGGGCAAGGTCGAGGCGTACGTCCGCACCCAGCTGGACCTCGTGGGCGACCGGCGCCACCGGGCGGTCGTCGCGATCTCCGCGAGCGAACTGGACGACGGCGCGCGGGAGAAGATCCGCGCGGCGCACGGTGGCCTGGTCGCCATGATCGTGGAGGCGCTGGCGGAGCTGGGGCAGGAGCAGCCGCGGCTGGCCGCGATGCTGCTGCAGGGCGTGGTGGACGCCGCGGTGCGCCGCATCGAGCTCGGCGCGGCGGAGGACCCGGGCTCCATCGCCGACACGGCCGTCGCGATGGCGCTCCGGGGCGTGCGGGGCGCGTAGCGCTTGCCGTCCGTGCTTGGCGGGCGGGCCTGCGACGCGGGCTGCGGCGCGGGCTCCGGCCCGGTGCTCGGGGCGGCGCCTGCCGGTGGGTGGGGGTGTGGCCCCTCCGGGCTCACCTCCTCGAGGCCGGCGGCCTTGGGTCTCGGCGGTAGGGAGCCCGTCCGACGCCTCCCCCAAGCTCTCGGCTTCGCTCGAGCAGGGGGGACCCCCATCCTCTGCGGGGGCGACCCTGCACGGCCACACCCCGGTCGTACGCCGTCTGCGGGCCGGTGGTCTTACGAAGACGGCGAGGAGGGGCCGTGCAGGGTCGCCCCCGCAGCGGTTGGCGGCGGGATACGGCCACGTGAGTGCTCGGGCACCCCGCCGACCGCGAGGAGGTGAGCCCGGAGGGGCCCCGACCTTGGCCCACCGGCCGCAGGCGACTTCGCCCGCGCGCCGCACGGCATCCCGCCCTGACCGGGCCCGCCGGCCGCAGGCGACTTCGCCCGCGCGCCGCACGGCACCCCGTCCCGACCGGGCCCGCGGGTTGCAGGCGACTTCGCCCGCGCGCCACACGGACATGCACCCGGGCGTGGGTTCGGTCAGCCCGGATCGGTGAGGGGCAGCAGGCGGGACGGCGGGCGGTGGAGGAGGGAGAGGGGGTTGAGGTACGTGTCGGCCCGGCGGAGGCCCCAGTGGAGGCACCGTCGGGTGCAGTGGGAGTCCGGGTCGGGGGACACGACGGCCACCACCTGGCCCGCCGCGACGTCGGTGCCCGGGCGGACCAGGGGGCGGACCGGTTCGTAGGTGGTGCGCAGCGGCGGGGTGCCCGTGGACGGGTGGGTGACCGACAGGACGCCACGGCCCGCAACCGGGCCCGCGAAGGAGACCCGGCCGGCCGCCGCCGCGCGGACCTCGGTGCCCGGCGGGGCGGCGAGGTCCACGCCGCGGTGGCCCGGACCGTACGCCGAGGCGGGAGGCTCCCAGCCCCGCACGATCGCCGGGCGCGGCGGGCCCACCGGCCAGGCGGCGGTGATGAGGGCGGAGGAAAGGACCAGGGCGAATACGGTGGAGTACATGAGCCGAATGTGGCGCAGGCGTACGCGACCGCGCTGATCTTGGACCCGATCTGTGGACTACCCGCCGGTTGTGGACAGCGCCGTCACCCACCGCTGCCAGGGTCCCGTACACTTCTTCTGGCGACCCGGGCCACCGGGTCGACTTCGCACGCCCCGCCACCACCCTCAAAAGTCGTGGCAGCGCTCTTCGGTCCACTCGTGGCACGGCGCGTCGGGGCGTCAGGACATAACCGAGAACCAAGGAGATACGGCCATGGCCGTCGTCACGATGCGGGAGCTGCTGGAAAGCGGCGTCCACTTCGGTCACCAGACCCGTCGCTGGAACCCGAAGATGAAGCGCTTCATCTTCACCGAGCGCAACGGCATCTACATCATCGACCTGCTCCAGTCGCTGTCGTACATCGACCGCGCCTACGAGTTCGTCAAGGAGACCGTCGCGCACGGCGGCTCCATCATGTTCGTCGGTACCAAGAAGCAGGCCCAGGAGGCCATCGCCGAGCAGGCGACGCGCGTCGGCATGCCGTACGTCAACCAGCGCTGGCTGGGTGGCATGCTCACCAACTTCTCCACCGTCTACAAGCGCCTTCAGCGTCTGAAGGAGCTCGAGGCGATTGACTTCGAGGACGTCGCCGCGTCCGGTCTGACCAAGAAGGAGCTTCTCGTGCTGTCGCGCGAGAAGGCCAAGCTGGAGAAGACCCTCGGTGGTATCCGCGAGATGCAGAAGGTGCCGAGCGCCGTCTGGATCGTCGACACCAAGAAGGAGCACATCGCCGTCGGTGAGGCGCGCAAGCTCCACATCCCGGTCGTCGCGATCCTCGACACCAACTGCGACCCCGACGAGGTCGACTACAAGATCCCGGGCAACGACGACGCGATCCGCTCCGTCACCCTGCTCACCCGCGTGATCGCCGACGCCGTCGCCGAGGGCCTCATCGCCCGCTCCGGCGCCGCGACCGGCGACCAGAAGCCGGGTGAGAAGGCCGCCGGCGAGCCGCTGGCCGAGTGGGAGCGCGACCTGCTCGAGGGTGAGAAGAAGGCGGACTCCGACGAGGCTGCCGAGAAGCCGGCCGAGGCCGCTGCGGAGGCTCCGGCCGAGGCCCCGGCCGCCGAGGCTGCCGAGGCTCCCGCCGCCGAGGCTCCGGCCGCCGAGGCTCCGGCCGCGGACGCCGAGCAGGCCTGACCCTTTCAGGTTCGGATGACGGCGGGGGCCCACAAAGCCCCCGCCGTCCACCCGTAGATCTTCGTAGATCTTCCAGACTTCGAGAGAGACTTACAGATCATGGCGAACTACACCGCCGCTGACGTCAAGAAGCTCCGCGAGCTCACCGGCGCCGGCATGATGGACTGCAAGAAGGCGCTGGACGAGTCCGACGGCAACGTCGACAAGGCCGTCGAGGCCCTGCGCATCAAGGGCCAGAAGGGCGTCGCCAAGCGCGAGGGCCGCTCCGCCGAGAACGGCGCCGTCGTCTCCGTGATCGCCGACGACAACACCTCCGGTGTCCTCGTCGAGCTGAAGTGCGAGACGGACTTCGTCGCCAAGGGCGAGAAGTTCCAGAGCGTCGCCAAGGCCCTCGCCGAGCACGTCGCCAAGACCTCCCCGGCCGACATCGAGGCGCTGCTCGCGTCCGAGATCGAGCCCGGCAAGACCGTCCAGGCGTACGTCGACGAGGCCAACGCCAACCTCGGCGAGAAGATCGTCCTGGACCGCTTCGCGCAGTTCTCCGGCGGTTACGTCTCGGCGTACATGCACCGCACCATGCCCGACCTGCCCCCGCAGATCGGTGTCCTCGTCGAGCTCGACAAGGAGAACGCCGAGGTCGCCAAGGGCATCGCGCAGCACATCGCCGCCTTCGCCCCGAAGTACCTCTCCAAGGACGACGTCCCGGCCGAGGTCGTCGAGGCCGAGCGCCGCGTCGCCGAGGAGACCACCCGCGCCGAGGGCAAGCCCGAGGCCGCGCTCCCGAAGATCGTCGAGGGTCGCCTCAACGGCTTCTTCAAGGACGCCACCCTCCTGGGTCAGCCGTACGCGCTCGACAACAAGAAGTCCGTCCAGAAGGTCCTGGACGAGGCCGGTGTCACCCTGAAGCGCTTCAGCCGCATCAAGGTCGGCATCTGAGCCGGTACGCGCTCGACACGGGAGCCCGCTAGGGTTTTCCCAGTGGACGGTCGGTCGCGTGAGCGCCGGCGGCCACAGATCTGACGAGGAGGCCATTGCCGTAGGGACAACCACACCCACCGGCAATGGCCTTCTTCGTATGTGCACGAGGAGATCTCCATGAACCAGGGCGCCGCACAGGGCGACGACAACACCGGTAAAAAGGCCGGCCGCTTCATGCTGAAGCTGTCCGGCGAGGCGTTCGCCGGCGGTGGTGGCCTCGGCGTCGATCCCGACGTCGTACACGCCATCGCACGCGAGATCGCCGCGGTCGTCCGCGACGGCGCGGAGATCGCGGTCGTGATCGGCGGCGGCAACTTCTTCCGCGGCGCCGAGCTTCAGGTACGTGGCATGGACCGGGCCCGCTCCGACTACATGGGCATGCTCGGTACGGTCATGAACTGCCTCGCCCTCCAGGACTTCCTGGAGAAGGAGGGCATCGACTCGCGGGTCCAGACCGCCATCACCATGGGGCAGGTCGCGGAGCCGTACATCCCGCTGCGCGCCGTGCGCCACCTGGAGAAGGGCCGCGTCGTGATCTTTGGCGCCGGTATGGGCATGCCCTACTTCTCCACCGACACCACCGCGGCCCAGCGTGCCCTGGAGATCGACGCGGAAGCGCTCCTCATGGGCAAGAACGGGGTGGACGGCGTCTACGACTCCGACCCCAAGGCCAACCCCGACGCGGTGAAGTTCGACGCGCTGGAGTACGGCGAGGTGCTCTCCCGCGACCTCAAGGTCGCCGACGCCACCGCCATCACCCTCTGCCGCGACAACAACCTGCCGATCCTCGTCTTCGAGCTGCTCGCGGCGGGCAATATCGCGCGGGCCGTGAAGGGTGAGAAGATCGGCACTCTCGTGAGCGACCAGGGCACCAGGACCTGACCCCCGGATCCACCGGGGGCTCCGGCCCCCGGGGTGCCCCGCGAGGGGATGGACAAAGCCCTGCCGGTCGGACACCGTGCAGGGGACAGACGCGACGCAGGTTCCGCAGCCCTTTGTTACGCCGGGCCTACTCATAGACACGCAGGAGCAAGTGGTGATCGAAGAGACCCTCCTCGAGGCAGAGGAGAAGATGGAGAAGGCCGTCCTGGTCGCCAAGGAGGACTTCGCCGCGATCCGTACCGGGCGTGCGCACCCGGCCATGTTCAACAAGATCGTGGCCGACTACTACGGTGCCACCACGCCGATCAACCAGCTGGCGTCGTTCTCCGTGCCGGAGCCCCGCATGGCCGTGGTGACCCCGTTCGACAAGAGCGCGCTGCGCAACATCGAGCAGGCCATCCGCGACTCGGACCTCGGCGTCAACCCGAGCAACGACGGCAACATCATCCGTGTGGTGTTCCCCGAGCTCACCGAGGAGCGCCGCCGCGAGTACATCAAGGTCGCCAAGGGCAAGGCCGAGGACGCCAAGATCTCGATCCGCTCGGTCCGCCGCAAGTCCAAGGAGACGATCGACAAGTTCGTCAAGGACGGCGAGGTCGGCGAGGACGAGGGCCGCCGCGCGGAGAAGGAGCTCGACGACACCACCGCGAAGTACGTCGCGCAGGTGGACGAGCTGCTCAAGCACAAGGAAGCCGAGCTGCTCGAGGTCTGATGAACGACTCTTCCTGGGGGGCCCCGCCGAGAGGCGGTCCATGGGGTCCGCCCGACCAGGGGTACCACCCGGGGTTCGCTCCGGCAGCCCCGGCGGGTCCCGCCTACGACGGGCATGAGGCACAGCAGACTCGGCCCATGCCCATCGTGCCCGACGTCCCCGCCGGTGGAGACACCGGCGGTGGCCAGGACGACCGCGACCGGGGGACCGCTCCGCTGAGCGGTCCCCCGTTCCGTGACGAGACGCGGCAGCGGTGGCAGCCGCAGCCGCAGCCGCAGCAGCCGGAGAATCCGCAGAATCCGCAGGAGCCCATGCCCAGCTCGCCGTCGGGAGCGCCGCAGCCTCCGGAACAGCCCCGTCCGTCCGGCCCGCAGAAGAAGCGGGCCGGGCGGGACCTCAGGGCCGCCATAGGGGTCGGCGTCGCTCTCGGGACGGTGATCGTCGCGTCGCTGTTCATCTGGAAGGCCGCGTTCGTCGGCGTGATAGCCGTCGCGGTCGTGGTCGGGCTGTGGGAACTGACCTCCCGCCTGGAGGAGCGCAAGTCCATCAAGGCCCCGCTCGTGCCGCTCGCCGTCGGCGGCGCGGCCATGGTCGTGGCCGGGTACGTGCGCGGGGCGGAGGGCGCCTGGGTCGCCATGGCGCTCACCGCGCTCGCGGTGCTGGTGTGGCGGATGACGGAGCCGCCCGAGGGCTACCTGAAGGACGTCACGGCCGGCGTCTTCGCCGCGTTCTACGTGCCGTTCCTGGCGACGTTCGTGGCGCTGATGCTCACCGCGGACGACGGCCCCTGGCGGGTGCTCACCTTCCTGCTCCTGACCGTGGTCAGCGACACCGGCGCGTACGCCGTCGGCTGGCGCTTCGGCAAGCACAAGCTCGCGCCGCGCATCAGCCCCGGCAAGACCCGTGAGGGGCTGCTGGGCGCGGTGGCGTTCGCCATGGCGGCGGGCGCGCTGTGCATGGAGTTCGCCATCGACGACGGCACCTGGTGGCAGGGCCTGCTTCTGGGCCTCGCCGTCGCGGCCAGCGCCACGCTGGGCGACCTCGGCGAGTCGATGATCAAGCGGGACCTCGGCATCAAGGACATGGGCACGCTGCTGCCGGGTCATGGAGGCATCATGGACCGGCTGGATTCGCTGTTGCCGACAGCTCCGGTGGTGTGGTTGCTGCTGGTGGTCTTCGTCGGAACAGGCTGATGGCGGGCCATGGTGCCACGCGGCGGTAGCCGCACATGGGCACGGTATGGACCGGCTGGATTCGCTGTTGCCGACGGCTCCGGTGGTGTGGTTGCTGCTGGTGATGTTCGTCGGAACAGGCTGAACCGGCATCCGGTTACCCTGGAAGGGCTCGTCGCACCGTCGCGGCGGGCCCTTTCGGCCCCGCGGCCCACGCACGCGCGCGGGGATCATCCGGTGAGGTCTCCCGGCTCACGTACCGCGGCCTCGTCTTTACTGAGGAGTACCAGGTCATGCCACGCCCCGCACCGGGAGAGCTCACCTTCGTCGCCCCGCGCGGAGCCACGAAGCCGCCGCGGCACCTCGCCGACCTCACGCCCGCCGAGCGCAAGGAGGCCGTCGCCGCGATCGGTGAGAAGCCGTTCCGCGCCAAGCAACTGTCCCAGCACTACTTCGCGCGGTACGCGCACGACCCGGCCGAGTGGACGGACATCCCCGCCGCGTCCCGCGAGAAGCTCGCGGCCGAGCTGCTGCCCGACCTGATGTCCGTCGTACGGCACATCTCCTGCGACGACGACACCACCCGTAAGACCCTGTGGCGGCTCCACGACGGCACGCTCGTCGAGTCCGTCCTGATGCGGTACCCCGACCGCGTCACGATGTGCATCTCCTCGCAGGCCGGCTGCGGCATGAACTGCCCGTTCTGCGCCACCGGCCAGGCCGGGCTCGACCGGAACCTGTCCACCGCCGAGATCGTGCACCAGATCGTCGACGGCATGCGGGCGCTACGCGACGGCGAGGTGCCCGGTGGGCCCGCACGGCTCTCCAACATCGTCTTCATGGGCATGGGCGAGCCGCTGGCGAACTACAAGCGGGTCGTCGGAGCGATCAGGCGGCTCACCGACCCCGAGCCGGACGGGCTCGGGCTGTCGCAGCGCGGCATCACCGTCTCGACGGTCGGCCTCGTCCCGGCGATGCTCCGCTTCGCCGACGAGGGCTTCAAGTGCCGCCTCGCCGTTTCGCTGCACGCCCCCGACGACGAGCTGCGCGACACCCTCGTCCCCGTCAACACGCGCTGGAAGGTGCGGGAGGTGCTGGACGCCGCCTGGGAGTACGCGGAGAAGTCCGGCCGCCGTGTCTCGATCGAGTACGCCCTGATCCGCGACATCAATGACCAGGCCTGGCGGGGCGACCTCCTCGGCCGCCTCCTCAAGGGCAAGCGCGTCCACGTCAACCTGATCCCGCTCAACCCGACCCCGGGGTCGAAGTGGACCGCGTCCCGCCCGGAGGACGAGAAGGCGTTCGTCGAGGCCATCGCCGCCCACGGCGTACCGGTCACGGTGCGTGACACCCGCGGTCAGGAAATCGACGGTGCCTGTGGACAGCTCGCCGCCTCGGAGAGGTGAGCTTGTAGTCTGAGCTCGAACACACCTGCATATTCCGACAGGGGAGCGCCACAGCGCTGAGAGTGCGGCACACGCTTTTAAGACAAGCACAGCGGCCGCAGACCCTCTGAACCTCGCCCAGGTCATTCTGGGTAGGAAGTTCGGTCGTTACTCGAGCTGTTGCGCCCTGCCCACTTCCATGAGGGGGTGGGCAGGGCCGCGTCTCTTCCTGGTCATACCCAGGAGGAATCTCAGTGAGCACCACCAAGAAGATCGCGGTCGGCGCCGTCGCCGCCGCGCTGGGCGTCACCACGCTCACCGCCTGCGGCAGCGAGTCCGGCAAGGACGCCGGTGACGGCGGTACGAAGTCGAAGACCGTGACGCTCGTCAGCCACGACTCCTTCAACGCCTCCCCGGCCGTCCTGAAGGAGTTCACCAAGCAGACCGGCTACACCGTCAAGGTCCTCAAGAGCGGCGACGCGGGTGAGGCCGTCAACAAGGCCATCCTCACCAAGGGCGCCCCGCAGGGCGACGTCTTCTTCGGCGTCGACAACACGCTGCTGTCCCGCGCGCTCGACAACGGGCTGTTCGAGCCGTACGAGGCCAAGGGCCTGGACCGGGTCCCCGAGGCCGTCCAGCTCGACAAGGACAAGCACCGCGTCACGCCCGTCGACACCGGCAAGATCTGCGTCAACTACGACAAGAAGTACTTCGCGGACAAGAAGCTCGCGCCGCCGCAGACCTTCGACGACCTCGCCAAGCCCGCGTACAAGAACCTCCTCGTCGTGGAGAACCCGGAGCGGTCCTCGCCGGGTCTCGGGTTCCTGCTCGGCACGGCCGCCCAGTACGGCGACGACGGCTGGCAGGACTACTGGAAGAAGCTGAAGGCCAACGGCGTCAAGGTCGTCGACAGCTGGGAGCTCGCCTACAACCAGGAGTTCTCCGGCTCCGCCGGCGGCAAGAAGGCCAAGGGCGACCGGCCGCTCGTCGTGTCGTACGCCTCCAGCCCGCCCGTCGAGGTGCTGTACTCCGAGCCGCAGCCCGCCGAGGCGCCGACCGGCGTCTCCACCGGGACGTGCTTCCAGCAGACCGAGTTCGCCGGGCTGCTGACCGGCGCGAAGAACCCCGACGGCGGCAAGGCCCTCATCGACTTCCTGATCAGCAAGAAGTTCCAGGAGGACATGCCGCTGCAGATGTTCGTGAACCCGGTGGCGAAGGACGCGAAGCTGCCGGAGCTGTTCACCAAGCACGGCGCCAAGGTCGACAAGCCGCACACCGTCGCCCCCGAGAAGATCGCCGAGAAGCGTGACGGGTGGATCCAGTCGTGGTCCTCGCTCGTCCTGAGGTAGAGCGCAAGGCGCTGCGGGCGGGGCTCATGGCCCTGCCCGTGGTGTTCTTCGCCGTCTTCTTCGCCTACCCGGTCGCCGCGATCGTCGGGCGCGGGCTGAAGACGGACGACGGTGGCTGGCAGCTCGGGCGGCTCGGCGACGTGCTGGGCCGCCCGGACATCCTGGACGTGCTCTGGTTCACCACCTGGCAGGCGCTCGCCTCCACCGCGCTCACCCTGCTGATCGCGCTGCCCGGGGCGTACGTCTTCGCCCGCTTCGACTTCCCCGGCAAGGGGCTGCTGCGGGCCGTCGTCACCGTGCCGTTCGTCCTGCCGACCGTCGTCGTCGGCACCGCGTTCCTCGCCCTGCTCGGGCGGGGCGGGCTGCTCGACGAGCTGTGGGGCGTACGGCTGGACACCACCGTGTGGGCGATCCTCCTCGCGCACGTCTTCTTCAACTACGCGGTCGTCGTCCGGACCGTCGGCGGGCTGTGGGCACAGCTCGACCCGCGCCAGGAGGAGGCCGCCCGGGTGCTGGGTGCCTCGCGCTTCGGGGCGTGGCGGCGGGTGACGCTGCCGGCGCTCGCGCCCGCCGTGGCCGCCGCCGCGCTGATGGTGTTCCTCTTCACGTACACCTCCTTCGGCATCATCCAGATCCTCGGCGGGCCCGCGTACCGCACCCTGGAGGCGGAGATCTACCGGCAGACGGCGCAGCTGCTCGACCTGCCGACGGCGGCGGTGCTGACGCTGGTGCAGTTCGCCGCCGTCGGGGCGATCCTCGCCGTGCACGCCCGGACGGTACGGCGGCGGGAGACCGCGCTGAAGCTCGTCGACGCCGCGCAGACCGCGCGGCGGCCGCGCGGGGCCGGGCAGTGGGGGCTGCTCGGTGGCGTGCTGCTCACCGTGGTGCTGCTGCTCCTGCTGCCGCTCGGGGTGCTCGTCGAGCGGTCCTTCGACGGCGGGCTCGGCTACTACCGGGCGCTCCAGGACGTGGACGCGGGCGGCGGGACGTTCCTGGTGCCGCCCCTGGAGGCGATCGGGAACTCGCTGGAGTACGCCCTCGCCGCGACCGGGATCGCGCTCCTGGTCGGCGGGCTCGCCGCCGCTGCGCTGACCCGGCGCGCCGGGCGCGTCGTGCGCGGCTTCGACGCGCTGCTGATGCTGCCGCTCGGCGTGTCCGCCGTGACCGTCGGCTTCGGGTTCCTCATCGCGCTGGACGAGCCGCCGCTCGACCTGCGCTCCTCGTGGATCCTGGTGCCGCTCGCCCAGGCCCTGGTCGGCGTCCCCTTCGTCGTACGGACCATGCTGCCCGTGCTGCGCGCGGTGGACGCGCGGCTGCGCGAGGCGGCGGCCGTGCTGGGCGCGTCGCCGTGGCGGGTGTGGCGGGAGGTGGACCTGCCGCTGGTGCGGCGGGCGCTGCTGGTGGCCGCCGGGTTCGCGTTCGCCGTGTCGCTGGGCGAGTTCGGGGCGACCGTGTTCATCGCCCGCCCCGACAACCCGACCCTCCCGGTCGCGGTCGCCCGGCTCCTCGGCCGGCCCGGCGAGCTCAACTACGGCCAGGCCATGGCCCTGTCGACGATCCTGATGGTGGTGTGCGCGGTGGCGCTTCTGCTGCTCGAACGTATCCGTACCACCGAACGCTCCGGGGAGTTCTGACATGCTGCGTCTTGACGGCGTGACCGTACGCTTCGGATCGCGCGTCGCCGTGGACTCGGTGTCCCTAGACGTCGCCGACCATGAGATCGTGTGCGTCCTCGGGCCGAGCGGCAGCGGAAAGTCGACCCTGCTGCGGGTCGTGGCCGGGCTCCAGGGCGTGGACGCGGGCCGTGTGCTGCTCGACGGCGCCGACCAGGCGGGCGTGCCCGTGCACCGGCGCGGCGTCGGGCTCATGTTCCAGGACCACCAGCTGTTCCCGCAGCGGGACGTCGGCGGCAACGTCGCGTTCGGGCTGCGCATGCGCGGCGCGTCGCGGAAGGAACAGGCGGAGCGGGTCGCCGAGTTGCTGGAGCTCGTCGGGCTGCCGGGCGCCGAACGGCGGGCCGTCGCCGCGCTGTCCGGCGGCGAGCAGCAGCGCGTCGCCCTCGCGCGGGCGCTGGCGCCCCGCCCCCGGCTGCTGATGCTCGACGAACCGCTCGGCCAGCTCGACCGGGGGCTGCGCGAGCGGCTCGTCGTCGAGCTGCGGCACCTGTTCGGGCGGCTCGGTACGACGGTGCTCGCCGTCACGCACGACCAGGGCGAGGCCTTCGCGCTCGCCGACCGGGTGGTGGTGATGCGCGACGGGCGCATCGCGCAGAGCGGTACGCCGCTGGAGGTGTGGCGGCGCCCGGCGTCGGAGTTCATCGCCCGTTTCCTGGGCTTCGACAACGTGGTCGCGGCGACGGTGACCGGCGAGGCGGCCGACACCGTGTGGGGCAAGGTCCCCGTGCCGGCCGACTCCGCCCAGGGGGCGGTTCAGGTGCTGGTGCGGCCGGCGGGGGTACGGCTCGGCGACCCGGCCGACGGACTGCGGTGCACCGTCGAGGGGCGGACGTTCCGGGGGCACCACGTGGCGGTACGGCTCCGGCCGGAGACCGGGCCCCTCTTGGAGGCCGAGTGCGCGCTGCGGGACGCGCCCGAGGAGGGGGCGGTGGTGGGCGTGACGTTCGCGGCGGACGAGGTCGTGGTGCTCGGCTGAGCGTCAGCCTTCGGGCGGTTCCTCGCGGACGGCCCCCGACAGGTCCAGCACGGCGCGCGCGCCGCCGCCCTCCGGGTTGGTGAACGTCAGGCGGGCGCCCAGCACCCGCGCCTGGCCCGCGGCGATCGTCAGGCCCAGGCCCAGCCCCTTGCCCACCGCGCTGGTCTGGAACCGGCGCGGCCCGTGCGCCAGCAGGTGCTCGGGGAAACCGGCGCCCCGGTCGCGGACCCGGACGACCCCGCCCTCGACCTCCACCACGACCGGTTCGGCACCGTGCCGCAACGCGTTGCTGACCAGGTTCGTCAGGACCCGCTCCACGCGCCGCGCATCGGTCTCCAGCAGCGCGTCGGCAACGATGTCAAGGCGCACGCCGCTGTGTTCGACCGCGCGTACCGCCCGGCGGGCGAGCGCACCCAGCTCCACCAGCCGTACGTCGGCCTCCTCGCCGCCGTTGTCCAGGCGGGCCACCTCCAGGACGTCCTCCATCAGGTCCCGCATCCGCGCGACCCGCTCCTTCACCATCGACTCGGCCCTGCCGTCCGGGAGCAGCCCGGCCGCCGCGACCAGCCCGGCGACGGGCGTACGCAGCTCGTGCGCGATGTTCGCCGTCACCTCACGCTCCGCGCGCAGCCGCTCCGCCAGCGCGTCCGCCATGGTGTTCACCGCCCGGGTGAGCGTGGTGATCTCGTCCCGCCCCGACTGGGGGAGCCGGGCGTCCAGATCACCGCCGGTGATCTGCTCGGCCCGCCGCGCCGACAGCCGCAGCCGCCGGCCCAGCCGGGTGGCGAGCAGCAGGCCGATCAGGGTGGCCACCGCCGTACCCACGACACCCGCCCGGAACATGCCGGCCTGCAACTCGTCCGACAGCGGGTCCTCGAACTGCTTCAGCGCCAGGATGTCGTCGCCGACGCTCGTGGCCGCCCAGATCTGGCGGCGTTCCCCGTACGCCTGCACATAGGTGGCGCGGCGGCCGTCGAGGACGGTGCGGCGCAGCTCGTCGGGCAGGTTGGGCGGGTTGACCCTGGCCCCGAAGCGGGCCTGCCCGTCCTCCCGGTAGCCGCGCTCGGCGATACCGAGCCGTTCCATCGCCTGGTCCCGGGCCCGGTCCTCCATCAGCCGCGGTACCTGGACACCCGTCACGAGCGCGGCGAGCGCGGCGGTCGCGGTGATCGTGGCGCCTATCTTGAGCCGTAGCCCCATGTCTCATCTCCCTGCCGGGAGTCTACGAGGGCGCTGTTCAGCCGACGCGGGCGAGTTCCCCGGGCTCCTCCGGCACCGGCGCCGGGCCGCCCTCCCGGCCGCCCTCGGGCTCCCCGAACCACGCCACCGCGACCGCGCCCGCCACCGCCAGGACGAACCCCACCACGGCCAGCCACGCGAACCCCGGCCGTGACGCGTCCCCCAGCCACCACACGCCGATCATGCCCGGCAGCACCGTCTCGCCCACCACCAGCGCCGCCGTCGCCCCGTTCACCGAGCCGATCTGGAGCGCCACGGTGTGCAGGTACATCCCGCCGACCCCGGCGACGAGGATCGCGTACAGCGCCGGGTCGGACAGCAGCGCGCCCAGGTCGAACGGATCGATGCCGTTCAGTACGCGTACGCCGACCCCCAGCGCGCCGAAGCCCAGCCCGGACAGCAGACCGGCCAGGATCGCCGCCCGTGCGCCCAGCAGCCGCACGACGACCGTCCCGCCCACCATCAGCAGCAGCGACACGGCCAGCAGCCACCAGTGCGTGGAGATCGGCGTGTGCCCGCTGCCCTCCGGGCCCGCCGCCGTGGCCAGCAGCACCAGCGCCGAACACACCACACCGATCGACGTCCACTCGGCGCGGGTCAGCCGGATGCCGAGCAGCCGCACGCTCAGTACGGCGGTGACCACCAGGTTCGCGCTGATCACCGTCTGGGACAGGAACAGCGGCAGCATCCGCGCGGCCAGCGCGCCCAGCCCGAAACCGACGAAGTCGAGGATCGTACCGACGATGAACTCCCACGTCATCGCCGCCTTCGCGGTCGACGACAGGGACGGCCCGCCGTGCTGCGTCACCAGGCCGGCGGCCGCCTCGCGGCGGGCCGACTTGCGGGACCCGACGGCCTGGAGGACCGAGCCCGTGCCGTAGCAGATCGAGGCCGCGACGGCCGTCAACAGTCCTATGAGCACGTCCGGGCTCCGCTTCGTCTTGTGTGTCTTGTGCGTCTTGGGGTGACTTACGTCTGCCAGACGAGAGAACGGGCCCGGGCGTTGCCTCGGTCAGGCAGGTGTGGCGGAGTCGCGGCCGGGAAGCACCAGTCCCAGCTCGTACGCCAGGATCACCGCCTGCGCCCGGTCCCTGAGGCCCATCTTCGCGAAGAGCCGGTTGATGTGGGTCTTCACGGTGTGGTCGGTGATCGTCAGCGCCTCCGCGATCTCCGCGTTCGACAGGCCCCTCGCGATCAGCACCAGCACCTCCACCTCGCGTGCCGTCAGCCCCTCCACCGGCCGTGGCGGCAGCACCCCCGCCCGCTGGCGGGCGAACTCGGCGACCAGCCGCCGCGTCACGGTCGGCGCCAGCAGCGCGTCGCCGCGCGCGACCACCCGTACCGCGTGCAGCAACTCCGGAAACGTCGCGTCCTTCAGCAGGAAGCCGCTCGCGCCCGCCGCGAGCGCGTCGTACACGTACTCGTCCAGGTCGAAGGTGGTCAGCATCAGCACCTTCGTCGCCCCGCCGGACGCGGCGAGGATCTCGCGGGCGGCCTGGATACCGTCCTTGTGCGGCATCCGGATGTCGAGCAATGCCAGGTCCGGCCGCTGCTCGGCCGCGACCCGGACGGCCCGCTCCCCGTCCTCGGCCTCGCCGACGACCTGGATGTCCGCCTGGGTCGCGAGGAGGTTGACGAAGCCGGTGCGTACGACCGCCTGGTCGTCGGCCACGATCGCCCTGATCACCATGGGAGTTCCGCCTTCACGAGAAAGCCGCCGTCCGGGCCGGGGCCGGTGGTGACGCTCCCGCCGAGCAGCGCGGCACGTTCACGCATGCCGGTCAGGCCGTGGCCCGTGCCGTCGTGCGCGCCCGGGCCCGGGCCGTCGTCCGCGACGCGTACCGTCAGCCGGTCCGTCCCGTAGACGACGTCCACCACCGTATGGGCTCCCGGCGCGTGTCTGCGCGCGTTGGTCAGCGCCTCCTGCACGATGCGGTACGCGGACAGCTCCCAGCCGGCCGGCAACGCCACCCGCTCGCCGCGCACCTTCAGGTCCGCGCTGCCGCCCACCGCGCGGTGCTGCTCCACCAGCTCGTCCAGGCCCGCGAGCGTCGGCTGCGGGGATGTGGCCGCAGTCTTGTCGCCGGGATGTGTGCGCAACACGCCCAGCAGGCGGCGCAGTTCGGTCATCGACGAGCGGGCCGTGCCGGCGATCTGCTGGAGCGCCTCGCGTGCCTGCGGGGACAGGTCCGGGGAGGTGTACGTCGCGCTCTCCGCCTGTACGGCGATCATCGACACCGAGTGCGCGACGACGTCGTGCAGCTCCCGCGCGATCGCGGCGCGCTCGGCCTCGGCGGCCTGCCGCCGCTCCATCGCGAGCAACCGCTCCTGCGCGGCGGCCCGTTCGTTGCGCGCCTCCTCACGCGCGCGTACCGCGTCGCCCGCGCTCACCGCGGCCAGGACCACGACGGTCAGCAGCAACGTCTCCGCGTACAGGCCCGGGTCCAGCCGGTGGCCCTCGATGGGGGAGGGGTTCACCCTGGGAGTCAGATCCGCCCACTTCCGGATGTGCACCAGGTTCACGCCCAGCGACGCCAGAGCACCCGCGCCGACCAGCACCGCCGGGTGCTGCACCCGGTGGCGGCCCAGGGTGTACAGGCCCACCAGTCCGCTGATCACCGTCACCAGGTACAGGCTCGTGTCCGCGCCGAAGCCGATGAACGCGGCGGCGACCGTGACCAGCGCCGTCTCCGGCCGTGCACGGCGCCACATCAGCGAGGCGGACGAGGTCAGGACCGAGCCCGCCACCCACGGCGACCCCGGCACCAGCGCCAGCTCCACCGCTGTGCAGCCGGTGAGGGCGGCCCCGGTGACCCAGGGGTACGCGGGGCTTCTGACGAGCACGTTCATGGTCCCGATTCTCGGGGAGCGAGGGCGGGGCGCGCGTCGGAGTACGGGTTGATCCATGGCCCTCCGTCATGCCAGGGGTGGACGCGGAAGACCGGATTCACGTGTGACGTGCGGGAGTTCGGGCGTTCCTAGCCTCGATCGCATGATCGGGTGGAGCGGGACGAGGATCGTCTGGGCGGGGTCCGCGGGCGTCGCCGGTGCGCTCGCCGCGGTGTCGGACCTGGCCCCGCACCGGGTGTGGGGCGTGGCGGCGGCGCTCGGCTACGGGGCGGCGGCGATGCTCGCGGGTAGCCACCGCCGTGCGGCCGTCGGCGTCGCCCTGCTGGGGGCGGTGGCCGTGCCGCTGGTGCTGCTCGTCGCCACCGGCCGGGGCCAGCTGGAGGTGGCCGTCGTCGAACGGTCGGGCGCGCTGCTCACGGCGACCGGCGTCCCGTACGCCCGGGAGCCGGGCGGGCTCGCCGACTACAACCCTTACCTGCCGGGGATGGCGGTCCTCGGGGCGCTGCCGGGGGACCCGCGATGGTGGACGGGCGCGGTGTTCGTGGCGTCGGTGGCGGCGGTAGGGGCTTCGCCCCGGGTGGCCGGCTGGGTGGTGGCGTGCCCGCTGGTCGCCCTCCCGCTGGCCGTGGGCGGCGTCGACCTGCCCGTCGCCGGCCTCATGTGCCTGGGCCTCACACTCGCGGGGCGGGGCCGGGCGGGGCGCGCGGGGCTCGCCCTCGGCGCGGCGGCTGCGCTGAAGTGGACGGCGTGGCCGGCGGTGCTGGTGGCGTTGGCGCTGCTGGTGGCGGTTGGGCGGCGCCCTTGCCGGGTTGGGCTCGGTCGGTGGGGCGAGTGCGGGCACGCGGTGGCGGCGGTCACGGCCGGTGGGTGGTGGCGGGGCCCCTCCGGGCTCACTTCCTCGAGGCCGGCGGCCTTGGGTACGACAAAGGGAGCCCGCCCCTTGCCGCCAACCTCTGCGGGGGCGACCCTGCACGGCCCCGCCCCGGTCGTACGCCGTCCGTCGGCCGGTGGGTGGCTCCGGCCCGTGCTGCGGTGCCTGGGTGCGGCCGCGGGGGTGGTGGGGGCGGTCAGTCTGCCGGTGCTGGTGAATCCCGGGGCTTTCTACCAGCACGTCGTCGCCTTTCCGCTCGGCCTGACCGGCACCGAGTCGCCCGCCGCCAGCCCCTTCCCGGGACGGCTGCTGGCCGCGTACGTGCCCGGCGGCGCCGTTGTCGCGGGGGTGCTGCTGGGGGTGAGTGCCGTGTTGGTCGCCGTCTCGCTGGCTGTGCGGCCGCCCTCGACCGTGCGGGCGGCCGCCCGGCGGCTCGCGCTCGGGCTGACGCTCGCGATCGCGTTCATGCCCGCCTCCCGGTTCGGCTACCTCGTCATCCCGTTCGTCCTGCTCACCTGCCTCAGGGAGACCCCATGCACCGTACGCTCGTCGTCACCAACGACTTCCCGCCCCGGCAGGGCGGCATCGAGACGTTCGTGAAGGCCATGACGGACCGTTTCCCGCCCGGCGGGGTCGTCGTCCACACGTCGGCGGAGGCGGGCGGCGCCGTGCACGACGCGGGCCTGCCGTACCCGGTCGTCCGGGACCGCACCCGGATGCTGCTGCCCACGCCGCGCGTGACCGCCCGGGCCGTGGCGCTTGCCCGGGAGTACGGCTGCGACAGCGTGTGGTTCGGGGCCGCCGCCCCGCTCGGGCTGATGGGCGGCCGGCTGCGGCGGGAGGCCGGGGTGCGGCGGCTGGTCGCCACGACGCACGGCCACGAGGTGTGGTGGGCCCGTACGCCCGGCGCCCGGGCCGTGTTCCGGCGCATAGGTGCGGGGGTGGACGTCGTCACGTACCTGGGCGCGAGCACCCGCGCGCCCATCGGCGCGGCGCTCGGGCCGGACGTGCGGATGGCGCGGCTCGTGCCCGGCGTGGACGCCGGTGTGTTCCGGCCCGGCCTCGATGCCGGGCCGGTGCGCCGCCGGTACGGTCTCGGTGACGCGCCCGTCGTCCTGTGCGCCGCCCGCCTGGTGGCCCGCAAGGGCCAGGACATCCTGATACGCGCCCTGCCAGCGGTGCGTGAGCGTGTCCCCGGCGTCCGGCTGCTGCTGGTGGGTTCGGGTCCGTACGAGAGCCGTCTGCGCCGCCTGACCGCCGAGCACGGGGTGACGGGCGCGGTGGTCTTCGCGGGTGGGCAGGCGCACGCCGAGCTGCCGTCCTTCTACGCCGCCGCCGACGTCTTCGCGATGCCGTGCAGAAGCCGGAAGCGCGGTCTGGAGGTGGAGGGCCTCGGCATCGTGTACCTGGAGGCGGCCGCGGCCGGCCTGCCGGCCCTCGTGGGCGACTCGGGCGGCGCGCCCGACGCCGTACGGGACGGTGAGACCGGCCATGTCGTCGACGGCCGGGATGCGGAGGCGGTCACCGAGCGGCTCGTTGAGCTGCTGCGGGACCGTCAGTTGGCGCGGGTCATGGGGGCGAAGGGGCGGAACTGGGTGCGTGAGGAGTGGAGCTGGGACCGTACGTACGACACGCTCCTCGGCCTCCTGGATGCCGGCGGCCGTTCGCTGTCATCGTGGGCCGGGTGACGAGCACCCTCAAGATGGGCGTCGAGGAGGAGTTGCTGCTGGTCGACGGGGCGGCGCTGACGGCCGCCCCGGCCGCACCGGCCGTGCTGGAGCGCTGCGCGGCAGAAGCCCCCGGCCGGGTCTCCGCCGAGATCACCACGTTCCAGGTGGAGACGAAGAGCGCCCCGCACGTCCATGCACGGGAACTGCACGACGAGTTGCTCTCCCTGCGGCGCATGGTCGCCCGGTGCGCGGCGCCGGACGGTCTGCGGGTCGCCGCCTCGGGGTTGCCCGTACTCGGTGACGTCGTCCCCCCGCCCATCACGGAGGGCGAACGGTTCGCCCGGGGCATGGACACCTACCGTGCGCTCCACGACGACATGTCGATGTGTGCCTTCCAAGTACACGTCGACATCCCCGACCTGGCCCGCGCCCTGGACGTCGGCAACCGGCTGCGCCCCTAGCTGCCGGTACTGCTCGCCGTGTCGGCCAACTCGCCGTTCTACGGGGGACGCGACACCGGTTACGCCAGTTGGCGTGCGCTCGCCTGGGGGCGGTGGCCCGTGGCGGGGCCACCGCCGTACCTGCGTTCGCCCGCGCACTACGAGGAAGTCCTCGGCGTGCTGGGGGAATCGGGCGCGCTGGTGGATCCCGCGACCGTCTTCTGGGACGTGCGCCCGGCCGCGCGCCGGCCCACGGTCGAGGTGCGCGTGGCCGACATGACCGGCACGGCGGCCGAATCGGCGGTGCTGGCGGCACTCATCCGTGCCCTGGTCGCCGTGTCCTTGAGGGAGGCGGAGCGGGGCGAACCCGCGCCCGCCCCTTCGGCGGAGGTGCTGCGTGCCGCGTACTGGCGGGCGGCCCGCGACGGGCTGGAGGGCATGGCCCTGGACGTGGTCTCCGGGAAGGCGGTACGGGGGGCCGTACTGGCGGAGCGGATGGTCGCGCACGCCCGTCCGGCGCTCGAGCGGTACGGGGACACCCTCCTGGTCGAGTCGGGGATGCGGCGGCTGCTCGAGTACGGCTGCGGGGCGGCCCGCCAGCGTGCGGCGGCCGCCCGGGCGGGCACGCTCGCCGGTGCCGTACGCCATCTGGCAGAGCAGACGTGCGCGCCCGGCCCGCCCGGATGATGATGGGTGGATGGCGAGCCCATCCGGTGAACGCCACCGCTATGTGGTGCTCGGCGCCGGACCCGCGGGCCTGCAACTGGGCTGCTTCCTCCAGGAGGCCGGCGCCGACCATGTGGTGCTGGAACGGGAGGACGCCCCGGGCGGGTTCTTCCGGCGCTTCCCCCGGCACCGGCGCCTGATCTCCCTCAACAAGGTGCACACCCTCGACCAAGACCCGGAAACACGGCTGCGCTGGGACTGGAACTCGCTGCTGTCCCCCGCGTCACAGCCGCTGTTCGCCGACTACAGCACCGAATGGTTCCCGCACGCCGATGCGATGACCGCCTACCTGCGGGACTTCCAGCGAGCGCATGTCCCCCGGGTGCGGTTCGGCACCGACGTGAGACGGATCAGCCGCCATGGCCCCGGCTTCCGGCTGGACACCGCTGACGGGCGTCTGTTCACCTGCGACTGCCTGATCGTGGCCACGGGCTGGGGCCGTCCGTACATTCCCGGGATCGACGGCATCGAACACGCGCTGGGTTACGAGTCCGCGCCGCTCGCCCCCGAGGCGTACCGGGGCAAACGGGTGCTGGTCATCGGCAAGGGCAACTCCGCGTTCGAGACCGCCACCCCGCTGCTCGGCCACGCCGCCCTCGTCCACCTCGCCTCACCGCACCCCACCCGCCTCGCCTGGCACAGCAAGCACGCCGGGGATGTGCGCGGGCAGTACGGGGCGCTGCTCGACAGCTACTGGTTCAAGACACTGCACAGCGTCCTGGAGTGCGAGATCGACGAGATCCGCCCGGAGGGCGACACATACCGCGTGGCCGTCTCCTACACCCTCGCCGAGGGGGAGCGAGAGCTGCTGGAGTACGACACCGTCATCCGCTGCACCGGCTTCCGCATGGACGACTCGCTGTTCGCCGCCGACTGCCGGCCCCGGCTCGCCCCCCACGGACGCTTTCCCGCCACCGGCCCCGACTGGCAGTCGGTCGACGTCGGCGGGCTGTACTTCGCCGGGACGCTGGCCCAGGCCCGCGACTTCCGGCACGCCGCCTCACCGTTCATCGACGGCTTCCGCTACAACCTGCGCACCCTCTCGCGCCTCCTGGCCGAACGGTACGAAGGACGCGCCCTGCGGTACGGAGTCGTCGACGGCCACCCCGACCGCCTCGCCGACACGATGCTGGACCGGGCCAACCGGTCCTCCGCCCTGTGGACCCAGTTCGAGTACCTCGTCGACGTGTTCGTGCCTGACGAGGAGCGGAGGCGGGTCCGGCACTACGAGGACCTGCCGGAGGACTACGCCGTCGCCCGCTTCGGCGACCGGGACCACTTCTACACACTGGGCCTGCGCTGGGGGCGCCACGACCACGCCGACATCTTCGCGATCCGCCGCAGCCCGGTGCCCGAGCGGGCCCACGAGTCGGAGTTCCTCCACCCGGTGATCCGCCGCTACCGCCGGCGCGACGTCGCGGCCGAACGCCACCTGCTGGAGGACCTGTGTGCCCAGTGGCGCCGCCCGGACCGCCATGTGGAGCCGCTGCGCGCCTTCCTGCGCGAGTGCCCGCTACGGAGCCGATAGCCGCCGCAGCGCCTCCGGGGCCTCGTCCACGCTGTCGACGAGGGCGATACGCGGCTCCATGGAGCGGCCTCGGGCGAGGGCCTGCAGGAGGGGCCAGGCGGGCAGGTGCTCGGTCCAGTGGGTGCGGTTGACCAGGACCATGGGGGTCGGTTCGCCGCGCGACTCGTAGTAGTTGGGGGTCGCGTTGTCGAAGATCTCCTGGACGGTGCCGGCGGCGCCCGGGAGGAAGACCACGCCCGCGGTGCAGCGGGCCAGCAGGCCGTCCTCGCGGGTGGCGTTAGCGAAGTACTTCGCCGTGTGGGAAGCGAAGGCGTTCGGCGGCTCGTGGCCGTAGAACCAGGTGGGGATGCCGACCGAGTCGCCGCCCCCCGGCCAGCGGGACCGCACCTCGAACGCCACCCGCGCCCAGTCGCCCACGGACGGCGCGAACGACGGCTCCTTGCCGAGCAGCAGCAGCGCCTCCTCCAGCATGGCGTCGTCATGGGGCGCGGCGTACGCGCCCAGGTTGGCCGCCTCCATGGCGCCGGGCCCGCCGCCCGTCGCGACGGTCATCCCGGCACGGGCGAGGCTCCGGCCGAGGCGGGCGGCACCGGCGTACGCGTCCGTGCCGCGTGCCATGGCGTGTCCGCCCATCACGCCGACCACGCGGGCGCCGGCGAGGTGCTCGTCCAGCGCGTCGGAGACCGCGTCGTCGTGCACGGCCCGCAGCATCGACGCGAAGATGTCGCCGTCGGCCTTGGTGCGCTGGAACCAGGCGTACGTGAGCGCGTCCGGCGTCCGCTCGTAGCCGTGCTCGGTGAGGCCCGCGAACAGCTCGTCGGGGGAGTACAGCAGCCCCCGGTACGGATCGAACGGCACATCCGGTACGGGCGGGAAGACGAGCGCCCCGTCGGCCCGCACCTTCGCGGCCGCGTCCGGCTCCATGGGGCAGCCCAGGAAGACGGCGCCCGTCGTCGGGAGGGAGAGCAACGCGCCCGTACGGGCTGTCAGGTCCACCGACTGGAGGCGGTGGCCGACGAGACTGCCGCGCGCGGCGACCCCGTCGAACTCCTGGAGCGTTTCGATCTCGCGGTCGTGGCCGTGCCGAGGGGCGTGCGGCCGAGGGGTGTGCGCCATGCCGCCACGATAGCTACACGCGTTCGACCCCCGGCGCGCCGGACGTCCGGAACCGCTCCCGGTACGCGCCCGGCGTGACGCCCAGCTCCCGCTGGAACACCCGCCGCAGCGTCTCGGGGCTGCCGAACCCGGCGTGCCGGGCGACCGCGTCCAGCGGGTCGGCGCCCGTCACGAGCAGCGTCGTGGCCGCCTCCAGCCGCACCTGCTCCACGAACCGCGCCGGAGTCGTCCCCGTCTCCGCCCGGAACAGCCGCGTCAGATGCCGGGCGCTCACGCCCACCCGCCGGGCCAGGCTCTCCAGGGTGTGGTCGCCGCCCGGCTCGGCCGTCACCGCGTCAAGAACCGTGCGCAGCAGCGGCGTGCGGGGCTGCCGCACCCGCGACCGGGCACTGAACTGCGACTGCCCGCCCGGCCTGGCCAGGAACACCACCAGGTGGCGCGCCACCGCCCGCGCGGCGTCGGCGCCCAGGTCCTCCTCGACCAGGGCGAGCGCCAGGTCGATCCCCGCGGTCACCCCGGCGGAGGTGTGGAGGTTCCCGTCCCGTACGAAGAGCGAGTCGGCGTCCACGGACACGCGCGGGAACCGCCGGGCGAGCGCCTCGGCCAGCTCCCAGTGCGTCGCGGCCCGCCGCCCGTCCAGCAGCCCGGTCGCCGCCAGCGGGAACGCCCCGGCGCACACCGCCGCCGTACGCCCCGCCGTACCGGCCAGGTGCTTGAGGGCGCCCTGCAACTCCCGGTCGAGGACGGCGGGGCGCCAGTCGGGGGCGCCGGGCACGATCAGCGTCCCCAGTGGGGGCAGGTCGGCGACGGCGCAGTCGGCCGCGAGCGTCACGCCCGCGCTGGTGCGCACCGGTCCGCCGGTCACGGTCGCCGTCCTCACCACGTACCGGCCGCCGTGCTCGTTGGCGGCGGCGAAGACGTCCACCGGTCCGGCGACGTCGAGCAGTTGGACACCCTCGTGTAGCAGCACCGCGATCACATGCGTCATCAAAAGAGGGTCCTCACTCCGGCCAGTCGGAGTCCAGGATGATGTCGACAAAGTTCTGCCGGGTGAAACCGGGCGAGTAGCGGTCCAGGACGTCCGCCTTGACGTTGCCGAACGCCGTGTGCGGCCGGTGCGCGATGCCGGCGGTGAACTCGGCGAGGATGCGCCGCTTGAAGTCGGGGCGCGGATGCAGCGCCACGACCTCCTCGCGGGCACCCGTGTCGACCTCGTCGAGCCCGATGCCGAGTACGTCGACCTCGACGCCCGCCGTCACCAGCGCCACCTCGGGCGCCATGTGCCAGGGGATCTCGGGGGTGGTGTGCAGGGCGATGCCCTGCCACACCAGGTCTGCGGCGTCCGGGGCGACCCCGTGCCGGAGGAGGAAGCGGCGGGCCTCGTCGGCGCCGTCGATCTCGAAGCGCCGGCCGTCGCCGCGGTGGCGCTCGGTCAGGCCGAGGTCGTGGAAGAGGGCGCCGACGTACAGCAGCTCCGGGTCGGCCTTCAGGCCACGGGCGAGGCCGCGCAGGGAACCCCAGAAGAACACGCGGCGGGAGTGGTGGAAGACGGTCGGCGAGGCCGCCTCGCGCACCAGCTCGGTGGCCTCACGGGCCAGGCGGCTGTCGGGGACGTCGATACCGGCGACGGTGGTCATGTGTCTGTCTCCTGTGGTGGTCGGTCACCCCACCCAACCGCCGTCCGGCACCGGGGCATGAGGGTCCGACGGGACACACGACCCTCGGATCAGGACATGAGGGTCACCGCCGCAGCGGCAGCGCCGCCAGCTCCGCCACCGCCCACGTCAGCGGCGCGAACACCACCAGCAGGGTCAGCGCGCGCAGCGCCACGGCCAGCCGGAGGAGCGATTCCGAGGCGCCCAGCCGCAGCAGCGCGTCCTTCGTGGTCACGCGGGTCTGCCGGGACTCCAGCGCCGCGGTCAGCAGCGTCGCCGTGGTGCACGCCATGACCAGCGCCGCGCCCAGCCCGGTCAGCGGCCCGAACGGATGGGCGCCGCCCTCGTACAGCCTCGTCGCCCCGATCGTCGCCGAGGCCACCGCGCACGCCACGCCCAGCGGGCGCCCGATGCGCCGCGCCTCGTCCATCAGGGCGCGCCCCGCCAGCAGCCGGGTCACGCCGGGCCGGAAGGTCTGGAGCAGCCGCCCCGACAGGTGCGTGAGCCCCGGGCCGGCGACGGCGAGCCCGAGCGCGGTGAGCGCCCAGCCCGCCAGGACGCCCGCCGGGCCGCCGCCGATGCCGCCCGGCAGCGGCAGGGCGGCCGCGCCGCCGCCGCTGCCCCGGGAGGCGTACGTCTCGACGGCGAGGCCCAGCGCGATCAGCGCCACGCCCCACGGCAGCCCGGTGGGCGCCGTCGCCGCGGCGGGCTCGGCGGTCGCCGGGTCGTCGTCCAGGACCTCCTTGCGGCTGCGCCGCAGCGCCAGGGCGGCGGCCGCGGAGGCGACGACCGGCACGATGGCGAGCAGGGTCAGCGCGGCCGCGAGCGGCAGGGGCCGGCCCGCCGCCAGCAGCTCGGCGGACGCCCCGTCGAACGGCAGGCCCGTGAGGTCGCCGCGCAGGTGCAGGAAGACCAGCAGCGCGACCATCGAGCCGAGCGTGCACGACACGGCGGTCGACGCGGCAGCGACCGCGGCCAGCCGGGCCGGGCCCAGGCCGATCGCCGACAGCCCGGGGCGCGGCCGGGTGGCCGGGTCGGTACGGGCGACGGCGACGGCGAAGTGCACGGTCGCGGCGAGCGGCAGGGCGCACCAGGCCAGGCGCATCAGCGCGGCCCGTGACTCGCCGGGGTGCCCGACCGCGTACCCCAGGGTGCACAGCAGCAGGAAGCCGACCCCGGCCGAGGCGGCCGCGACGAGCAGCCGGCGCAGCAGTACCAGGGGGTGGGCGCCGCGGGCTAGACGGAGAGCGAGCACGCGTCGCGGCCCTCCGCTCCATTGAGGTGTACGGAGTTGACGCGCCGCCCGTCGAGCAGGTGCACCGTGCGGTCGGCGAGCGCCGCGACGTCCGGGTCGTGCGTGGCGAGCAGGACGGTGATGCGGTGCGAGCGGGCGGCGGCGGTCAGGGTGCGCAGCACCTGGGCGCCGTCGGCGCGGTGCAGCGTCGCGGTGGGTTCGTCGGCGAACAGCAGCGACGGCATGGTGACCAGGGCGCGGGCGATGGCGATGCGCTGGCGCTGGGCCTGGAGGAGGGCGTGCGGCCGTTTGCGCGCGCAGTCGCCGGTGTCGAGGCGCTCCAGCCAGTCGAGTGCGGCGGCCTTGGCGGCGCGGTGGGAGGTGCCGCGCAGCAGCAGGGGCAGGGCGGCGTTCTCCCAGGCGGTCAGTTCGGGGACGAGGTCGGGTTTGGGGCCAACCCAGCCGAACCGGTCGCGGCGCAGCCGCTCACGCTGGAGCGGGCTCATGGTGTGGACGGGGGCGCTGTTGTACCAGACCTCGCCCTCGCGCGGGACCAGCCGACCGGACAGGCAGCGCAGGAGGGTCGTCTTGCCACAGCCGCGCGGCCCGCTGACCGCGAGGATCTCGCCCTCGCGCACGCCGAGGGAGACGCCTTGAAGCGCGGGGGAGCCGTTGTGGGAGTGGTGCAGGGCGCGTGCCCAGAGCACGTCGTTGTCCGGCGGGGCCACCATGGCGAACACCTCGGTATCGGTTCTGATGTGTGTCGTCCCCCGTACGTTGTTCCCCCGTACGGGGGAACGAAGGCAGGGCCGATCGGTCACTGGAACCGTAGGGATTGGCGAGCCGGGTGTCTGGACAGCACACGGCCCGGGTCCGCCCATCTCACTCGGATGGGGCATGACCCGGGCCGCGTTCAGCCTACGATCGGACGATCACGCCGAGGGTTACAGCTTCGTCCAGGCCTCGGTGAGGGTGGCCCGGAGGATCTGCTCGATCTCGTCGAACGTGGACTGGTCGGACACCAGCGGCGGCGCCAGCTGGACGACCGGGTCGCCGCGGTCGTCGGCACGGCAGTACAGGCCGTTGTCGAACAGCGCCTTGGAGAGGAACCCGTACAGGACGCGCTCGGTCTCGTCGTCGTTGAACGACTCCTTGGTCACCTTGTCCTTGACGAGCTCGATGCCGTAGAAGTAGCCGTTGCCGCGGACGTCGCCGACGATCGGCAGGTCCTTCAGCTTCTCCAGCGTGGCGCGGAAGTTGCCCTCGTTGTCCAGGACGTGCTGGTTGAGGTTCTCGCGCTCGAAGATGTCGAGGTTGGCGAGGCCCACCGCCGCGGAGACCGGGTGGCCACCGAAGGTGTAGCCGTGCAGGAAGGTGTTGTCACCCTTGTAGAACGGCTCGGCGATGCGGTCGGAGATGATGCACGCGCCGATCGGGGAGTAGCCCGAGGTCATGCCCTTGGCGCAGGTGATCATGTCCGGTACGTAGTCGAACTTGTCGCACGCGAACATGGTGCCGAGGCGGCCGAAGGCGCAGATGACCTCGTCGGAGACGAGCAGCACGTCGTACTGGTCGCAGATCTCGCGCACCCGCTGGAAGTACCCGGGCGGCGGCGGGAAGCAGCCACCGGCGTTCTGCACCGGCTCCAGGAAGACCGCGGCGACGGTCTCCGGGCCCTCGAAGAGGATCTGCTGCTCGATCTGGTCGGCGGCCCAGCGGCCGAAGGCCTCGGGGTCGTCGCCGTGGATCGGGGCGCGGTAGATGTTGGTGTTCGGCACCTTGTGCGCGCCGGGGACCAGCGGCTCGAAGGGGGCCTTCAGGGCCGGCAGGCCGGTGATGGACAGCGCGCCCTGCGGGGTGCCGTGGTAGGCGACCGCGCGGGAGATGACCTTGTACTTGGTGGGCTTGCCCACCAGCTTGAAGTACTGCTTGGCCAGCTTCCAGGCGGTCTCGACCGCCTCGCCGCCACCGGTGGTGAAGAAGACCTTGTTCAGGTCACCGGGGGCGTGGTGCGCGAGGCGCTCGGCCAGCTCGACGGCCTTCGGGTGGGCGTAGGACCACACCGGGAAGAAGGCGAGCTCCTGGGCCTGCTTGTAGGCGGTCTCGGCGAGCTCGGTCCGGCCGTGGCCGGCCTGGACCACGAACAGGCCGGCGAGGCCGTCGAGGTAGCGCTTGCCCTTGTCGTCGAAGATGTAGGTGCCCTCGCCGCGAACGATGGTCGGGACGGGGCTGTTCTCGTACGACGACATGCGGGTGAAGTGCATCCACAGGTGGTCGTACGCGGTCTTGGAGAGGTCCTTGCTCACGGCTATCGGGTTCCCCACATATAGGTCTGCTTCTTGAGCTTGAGGTAGACGAAGCTCTCGGTGGAGCGCACGCCGGGGAGTGTGCGGATGCGCTTGTTGATCACATCCAGAAGGTGGTCGTCGTCCTCGCAGACGATCTCCACCATGAGGTCGAAGGAGCCCGCGGTCATCACCACGTACTCACATTCGGCCATGGCCGTCACGGCGTCCGCCACCTGCTCCACGTCGCCCTCGACGTTGATGCCGACCATCGCCTGCCGGCGGAAGCCGACGGTGAGCGGGTCGGTGACGGCGACGATCTGCATGACGCCTTGATCCAGGAGCTTCTGGACGCGCTGGCGCACGGCCGCCTCGGAGAGGCCGACGGCCTTGCCGATGGCGGCGTACGGACGGCGTCCGTCCTCCTGGAGCTGTTCGATGATCGCCAGGGATACGGCGTCGATCGTCGGTGACGATCCGTTCCCGGCCCTGGGGTCTGCGCTTCGACTGGCCACGTCTCCACTGTGCACCGAGTCTCGTCACTCGCGCAACCTCAGATCGAGGAAATCCGTTGTTCTGGAGATTGAATCCCACTGAATCCGAAGTTCTGGAGCGTCGGGCCTGTCGGAATCGTCGCATCAGCGATTAGGGTGGGGCTGTCCAGCACTTGGACACCGAGAACCACGAGACCGACAGGAGGGGTGGCAAGTGACCACCGAGCTGCGTCGTCTGCGCAACTACATCAACGGGGAGTTCCGGGACGCCGCCGACGGACGGACCATCGACGTGGTCAACCCGGCCACCGGCGAGGTGTACGCCACTTCCCCGCTGTCCGGCCAGGCCGACGTCGACGCCGCCATGGAGGCCGCCGCGGCCGCCTTCCCCGCCTGGCGTGACACCACGCCGTCCGAGCGCCAGAAGGTCCTGCTGAAGATCGCCGACGCCTTCGAGGAGCGCGCCGAGGACCTCATCGCGGCCGAGTCGGAGAACACCGGCAAGCCGGTCGAGCTCACCCGCACCGAAGAGGTCCCGCCGATGGTGGACCAGATCCGGTTCTTCGCGGGCGCCGCGCGGCTGCTGGAGGGCAAGTCCGCCGGTGAGTACATGGAGGGCCTGACCTCGATCGTCCGCCGTGAGCCGGTCGGCGTCTGCGCGCAGGTCGCGCCGTGGAACTACCCGATGATGATGGCCGTGTGGAAGTTCGCCCCGGCGCTCGCCGCGGGCAACACGGTCGTCCTCAAGCCGTCGGACACCACCCCGGCCTCCACCGTGCTGATCGCCGAGATCATCGGCCAGATCGTCCCCAAGGGCGTCTTCAACGTCATCTGCGGCGACCGCGAGACCGGCCGCGCCATGGTCGAGCACCCGACCCCCGCGATGGCCTCCATCACCGGCTCCGTACGCGCCGGCATGCAGGTCGCCGAGTCCGCCGCCAAGGACGTCAAGCGCGTCCACCTGGAGCTGGGCGGCAAGGCGCCGGTCGTCGTCTTCGAGGACACCGACATCGCCAAGGCCGTCGAGGACATCTCCGTGGCGGGCTTCTTCAACGCCGGCCAGGACTGCACCGCCGCCACCCGCGTGCTCGTCCACGAGTCCATCCACGACGAGTTCGTGGCCGCCCTCGCCAAGGCCGCGTCCGAGACCAAGACCGGTCAGCCGGACGACGCGGACGTGCTGTACGGGCCGCTCAACAACGCCAACCAGCTGGGGCAGGTCAGCGGCTTCATCGACCGCCTCCCCGCCCACGCCAAGGTCGAGGCCGGCGGCCACCGGGTCGGTGACAAGGGCTACTTCTACGCCCCGACCGTCGTCTCCGGCCTCAAGCAGGACGACGAGATCATCCAGAACGAGGTCTTCGGCCCCGTCATCACCGTCCAGTCGTTCCGCGACGAGGAGCAGGCCCTGGAGTACGCCAACGGCGTCGAGTACGCCCTGGCCTCCTCGGTCTGGACGAAGGACCACGCCCGTGCGATGCGCATGTCCAAGGCGCTGGACTTCGGCTGCGTGTGGATCAACACCCACATCCCGCTGGTCGCGGAGATGCCGCACGGTGGCTACAAGAAGTCCGGCTACGGCAAGGACCTCTCGGCGTACGGCTTCGAGGACTACACGCGCATCAAGCACGTGATGACCTCGCTGGGCTGACGCACCGGCCGTACGGCGGGCGGGCCGGGGTACGTCCCCGGCCCGCCCGCCGCCTTTTTGCGGGCGTATGACGGCCCCGGCCACGGGTACCCGGGCGCCATGAACGACAAGACGCCGCGGGAACGCGCCCGCAAGCGCAGCGAAGAAGAGCCCGGAGCCCACTCCGGCGCCGAGCGCCAGGCCGGCCGCCGCACCGTCCCCGGCACGGCGAGCGCCGCGGAGGGCTACCGCCCCGAAGAGGGCACCGAGGGTGGCGAACCGCTCAAGGGGGTGGAGGCCGACGAGGACGACACCCAGTAGCGCCGCCGGGCCGCGGTCAGGGCTGGTAGCGGTGCAGCTCCTCCTGGCGGGCGTCCTCCGGCCGGTCCGCCCGGTCCACGTAGAGCTTGCCCTCACCCGCCGGAGTGATCACCATCGAACTCCGTACCGGACAGGCGCTCCGGCTCGAGGTGAGCGGCCCCAGGACGAGCCGGTCGCTGTGCGCACCGGCCAGGACGCCCTTCCACCTGCACTTCTCGAAGGAGCCCGCGCCGATCGCCGTGACGACCTCCTCGCCGACCGCACCCTGCTTGATCGTCAGCCTGAGGCTGTTGACGGCCGGCTTGGTCGGGAGGTCCCAGGTGCCCAGGAACTTCGGGTGGACGGCCGCCTCGCTGGTCTCCGCGGGCTTGAGCGCCGTGGACGCGCCCCTCGTCTCCCACAGCAGCGTGCCGTCCGGCTGCGCCTTGAGGGTCTGCTCCGGTGACGGCTTGGCGCAGCTCTTCGTGCCGGCCGGCACACTCTTCGTCCTGCTGCCCTCGCCCAGGACGATCTTCTCGTCGTCGGCGGTCAGCAGCGCCGCGCGGTCCTGGCAGAGGGCGTGGGGGAGCGTGTAGGTGACCGTGGCGACCACCGTGTCCTTCTCGCCCTGGACGATGTCGAAGCGCCCCTGGAACTCGCCCTCCGGGCCCGCCTTCATCACGCCCTCCCAGGCGCCGAGGTAGGCGTCCGGTACGGCGCCGGCGACCTCGCGGACCTCGGGCGGCTTCTCGTCGCCGGCCAGCAGGCCGATCATGAACAGCAGGAAGACACCCACCACCGGCAGCCCGACCACGACGCTCAGGACGATCAGCGCCACCCGCCCACCGCCCCCGGACCGGCCACCGGAGGGGCTCGGGGGTACGGGATGGGGGTACGGATAGGGGACGGGCGCGGGCGGCGGCGTCTGGAACGCCGTGGGCGCGTACGGCAGTGCCGCGTGCGGCTGCTGCGGCACCGGCGTGTGGGCCGACGCGGGCACCTCCGCGTCCAGCAGCCGCGCCGCCCGCTGCCCGAGCTGCGCGAGCAGCGCGCCGGGCAGCCAGGCCCCGGTGGGTTCGGCGTCCCGGGTCGCCTCGACCAGCTCCGCGACCGACGGCCGGCCCGCCGGGTCCTTGATCAGGCAGGCCCTGACGAGCCCGGCCAGCCTCGGCGGCACACCCACCAGGTCCGGCTCCTCCTGCACGATCCGGTACAGCAGACTGTGGACGCCGCTCTCGGCGCTCCCGAACGGCATGCGTCCCGTCGCCGCGTACGCGAGGACCGCGCCCAGGCAGAACACGTCCGACGCGGCCGTGACGCCCTCGCCGCGCACCTGCTCGGGCGACATGAACCCGGGCGAACCCACCACCGCGCCCGTGCGGGTGCGCACATCGCCCGCCGCGCTGTGCGCGTCCAGCGCGCGGGCGATGCCGAAGTCGATCACCCGCGGACCGTCCACCGTCAGCAGCACGTTGGAGGGCTTCAGGTCGCGGTGCACCAGCCCCACGGAGTGGATGGCCTCCAGCGCCTGGGACAACCCGCTCGCCAGGGCGCGTACGGACGTGTCGGGCAACGGCCCGTGGTCCTTGCCCACGACCTCCGACAGGGCGGGGCCCGGGATGTAACCGGTCGCCACCCAGGGCATCGCGGCCCCGGTGTCGGCGTCCAGCACGGGCGCGGTCCACCGCCCACCGACCCTCCGCGCCGCGGCCACCTCCTGGGCGAACCGCTGCCGGAACTCGCCGTCCTGGGCCAGCTGACGGAGAATCAGCTTCACCGCCACGGTCCGGCCGCCCTCGCTGCGTGCGAGATAGACACGGCCCATTCCGCCTTCGCCCAGGAGTCCGAGGAGGCGGTAGGGGCCTATCCAGGCGGGGTCTTCAGCGCTGATCGGATGCACCGTCGGATCTTCGCACAGTGCCGAACCGGTACCGGCGCGGAGGGCGGACGGGCACGGTCGTACGCTGCGGGCATGAGCGAGACCCGCGCCCTTCTGCGGCGTATACGTGTGTGGTTGGCCGTTTTCATCGTCTGTCTGGTGCTCAGCGGTGCGACGGCCTTCCCGCTCGTCACCGAACTGCACCTCCTCGAGGACGCCCTGGACGGCTGGGCGTCCCCCGCCGCCGACGCCTTCCCCGGCCTCCAGGAGTGGATCGAGCGCGTACGCGCCGGCCTCGACACCGCCGACCAGAAGTACCCGTTCCTCCTGTACGGGACCGACTGGCTCGCCTTCGCGCACCTCGTCATCGCCGTCGCCTTCTACGGGCCCTACCGCGACCCCGTACGCAACATCTGGGCGATCGACTTCGGCATGATCGCCTGTGCCGGTATCATCCCGCTCGCCCTGATCTGCGGCCCCATCCGGGGCATCCCCTTCTGGTGGTCGCTGATCGACATGTCCTTCGGCGTCTTCGGGGTGATCCCGCTGCTCGTCGTACGCCGCATGATCAAGCGCCTGGAGGCGCTGACCGCGCCGGTGCTCAGAGCGCGAATGCTGCCCGCATGATCTGCTCGGCCACCGGGTTCATCTCCTCGCCCTTCGTGTCGGTGGAGTCCACCGAGTACACCAGGGTGCGGGAGAGGTCCTCGGTGGCCGCGATCACCGTGTTGCAGCCCCAGCGGCCGCCGGTCTTCAGCCACAGGACAGCGCACGCGGGAACCGCTCCAGATCCGGCGGTCGGCAGGCCCGTGCCGATGTCCAGGAGCTGCCGTACGCCCGCCTCACCCGCGGGACGGGTCACGGCCCGGCCACGAACGCCCGGTCGGCGCGGGCGACTTCGCCGATGCTCGGGTACTTCGCGACGACCTGGTCACCGACCGCGCGGTCGACGGGGTGGTTGTCTCCCCGGCCCCCTCAGGACGGCGCTCAGCGCGTCCACGCGGTTGGTGGTGATCGAGTCCACCCCGTCAGCGATCAGCCTGCGCATGGTTCTGCGCGTGTCGGCCGTCCACGCGGAAACGAGCAGCCCGTCCCGGTGCACCCGGTCCGCCAGCCCCCTACTGACCAGCCCGAAACGGTAGTTGAGCCAGCGCGGCCCCACCGCCTCCAGCAGCACCGGGCGCGGCGGAGCGAGCGTCGTCCACGTCAGGGCGATCTCGGCGCCGGGGTCGGCGGCCCGGACGAGCAGCATGGCCGCGGCACTGGAGCAGTAGTACACGCGGTCACCCGCGCCGCACTCGTGGACGGTGCCGACGATGGTGCGCACCGAACGCTCCGTGGCACCCGGCAGGTCGATCATCACCCGGTGACCGCCGACCGCGTCCAGCGCCTCGCCCAGGGTCGGCACGCCCTCCGCGCCGGTCAGCCCCCGCAGCTCCTCCAGCGTCATGTGCGCGAGCGGCCGGTCGATGCCCCACAGGCGCTTCAGCGACTCGTCGTGCAGGAGGACCGGGACGCCGTCGCGGGTGAGCCGTACATCGATCTCGACCGCGTCCGCCCCCCGCGCCAGCGCCGAGCGGAGCGACGCGAGCGTGTTCTCGCGGACGCGGTACGGGTCGCCCCGGTGCGCCACCACGGTGACGGGGCGCATCAGCGGCGCAGCCACTCGGCGGTGTAACGGTCGATCTCGTCGGCGATCCTCGCCTTGCCGGCCGCGTCCAGGAACGACGCCTCCACCGCGTTCTTGGCCAGGTCGGCGACACCCCGCTCGTCCAGCTCCAGCAGCCGGGCGGCGACCTCGTACTCGTTGTTGAGGTCGGTACCGAACATCGGCGGGTCGTCGGAGTTGATGGTCACCAGCACCCCCGCGGCGACCATCTTCTTGACCGGGTGCGCGTCGATGTCCACAACCGCCCGGGTGGCGATGTTGGACGTCGGGCACACCTCCAGCGCGATGCGGTGCTCCGCCAGGTACGCCAGCAGCTCCGGGTCCTGGACGGAGCTGGTGCCGTGGCCGATGCGCTCGGCGCGCAGTTCCGTCAGGGCGTCCCAGACGGTCCGCGGACCGGTCGTCTCGCCCGCGTGCGGCACCGAGTGCAGGCCCGCCGCGATGGCCCGGTCGAAGTACGGCTTGAACTGCGGCCGCGGTACGCCGATCTCGGGGCCGCCCAGCCCGAACGACACCAGGCCCTCGGGCCGCAGGTCCACCGCCAGCCGCGCGGTCTCCTCGGCGGCCTCCAGGCCGGCCTCGCCGGGGATGTCGAAGCACCAGCGCAGGATGACGCCCAGCTCGCTCTCGGCGGCGAGCCGGGCGTCCTCGATCGCCGCCATGAACGCCTTCTCGTCGATGCCGCGCCGGGTGGAACTGAAGGGCGTGACGGTCAGCTCCGCGTACCGGATGTTCTGCCGCGCCATGTCGCGGGCCACCTCGTACGTCAGCAGCCGCACGTCCTCCGGGGTCCTGATCAGGTCCACCACCGACAGGTAGACCTCGATGAAGTGCGCGAAGTCCGTGAAGGTGAAGTAGTCGACGAGCGCCTCGGGATCGGTGGGCACCTTCGAGTCGGGGTGGCGGGCCGCCAGCTCGGCGACGATCCGGGGGGAGGCCGAACCGACATGGTGGACGTGCAGTTCGGCCTTGGGCAGCCCCGCGATGAAGGGGTGCAGATCGGTCATCGGGGTCCTCCGTGTGCGGTACACCGGGCTGGTCAGGGATCATCGTAGGGCGGCGGTTAGCATGACCGGACACGATGGGGGAGGCCCATGCCAGAGATGAGCGATCCGAACGATCCGTGGGCTCCGCCGGAGAGCCGGCCGCCCCAGCCGCCGCCGTACCAGCCCCCTCCGGGCGTGCACGACCAGCCGACGATGACGTCCATACCCGGCACCGGCGGCGAGCTCCCGCCGCCCCCGACAGCCCCGGGCGGCCCCGCCCAGTCCACCCCGTACGGCTACCCCGCCCCCATGCCGCCCACCGGGGCGTACGGCTACCCCGGCTACCCCGGCTACGTCCAGCCCGGCTGGCAGCAGGTCCCCTCCAACGGCATGGGCATCGCCGCGTTGGTCCTCGGCATCGTCTCGGTGGTCGTCTTCTGCCTGTACGGCCTGGGCATCATCCTCGGCATCCTCGCGCTGGTCTTCGGCATCATCGGCCGCAAGAAGGCCCAGCGCGGTGAGGCCACCAACAACGGCATGGCCATCACGGGAATCATCCTGGGCGCGGTGGGGATCGTGGCCAGCGCCGCGTTTCTGGCCTTCGCGATCTGGATGATCGTGACGCACGGGAACACCGACACCTACGAGGAGGAGCACGGCTCCGACCCCTTCGGCACGTCGCTGGTGTCCCACCGCTGACCCCGGGCTGCCCGCAGACGGCCACCGGCCGGGGTGGGGCCGTGCAGGGTCGCCCCCGCAGAGGCCGGCGGCCTCGTTGCGGCTCCCAACCCTCGTACCCAAGGCCGCCGGCCTCGAGGAGGTGAGCCCGGAGGGGCCACGCCCCCCACCCCCCGGCAGGCCGCCGACCCGCACCGCACCGGGGCGAACCGGGAAGGGGCACCGCCCCGGGTGGAACCGCCGAAAGGGAACCGCCCCGGTCCCGTTGTGCCCACCCGTCCCGCCCTGCGGGACGGCTGCCCACAACGGGGGACCCCCAGCGGGACGGCTGCCCACAACGGGGGGCGGCGGGCCCGGCGGGACGGCTGTCCACGACGGGGAGTGGGCCGTGCGGGACGGCTGCCCACGACGGGGGTCAGCCGACCGAGGTCGCCCGCAGCTTCGCCCGTGCCTGCATCAGGGCGAAGCCCAGGAGGTTCAGGCCCCGCCAGCGGGCCGGGTCGTGGGCGCGCTCGTCGTCGGCGGCGAGGCCGATGCCCCAGACGCGGTCCATGGGGCTCGCCTCCACCAGCACGCGGTCGCCCGTCGACAGCAGGAACGCCCGCAGCTCCGGGTCCGCCGCGAACTTGTGCTCGCTGCCCGCCACCACGATGCCGAACCGCTCCCGCTTCCATATCGTCTCGTCGAAGCCGCGCACCAGCCGGCCCGCCTTCTTCGCGAGCGCCGGGTTCGGCGCCTCGATGGCCTGGCGCTCGGCGTCCGCGTCGCCGAAGAGCCGGGCCTTGGCCGCCATCATCCAGTGCTCCGCCGTCGCGTACTCCACGCCGTCGACCGTGAACGGCGACGGCCACCACTGGCTCAGGCAGCTCGCCCCGATCGTCCCGTCCCGCCTCGGCGTGTGCCCCCAGAAGTGCAGAAACTTCACTCGCTCACCCCTGCTGACCTGCTCGATCAGCTCGTGGATCTTCTCCATGCACGCCAGTCTGGCAGTCGCCACTGACACTCCGTACCGAGATATCGACCCCCACCCGACACATGGTCGACCGATTCCGTCGCGTAACCAAAAGGCAACAACGGAATCCCTTGTTGCCCCGGACCTCCTCTGTCAGGATCGGCACTCAATTCGAGCCGGGACAACGGAGAGCGTCATGGGCAACCGCTTCCAGGGACTCGACCGCTTCGCGGCCGGGGCGCAGTACATCGACGGGCGGCTGCGGCCCGGTACCTCGGGGCGCGGCCACACCGTCGTCGACCCCGCGACCGGCGAGGACGTGCTCACGTACGAACTCGCCGCGACCGCCGACGTGGACGCGGCCGTCGCCGCCGCCCGCGCCGCGCTGCCGGGCTGGGCGGGCGCGACACCGGGCGAGCGCTCCGAAGCGATGCACCGGTTCGCCGCCCAGCTGCAGGAACACGCGGAGGACTTCGCCCACGCGGAGTCCCTCCAGTGCGGCAAGCCCATCAAGCTGACGCGCGAGTTCGACGTGCCGGGCACGGTCGACAACACCGCCTTCTTCGCGGGGGCCGCCCGCCACCTCCAGGGCCAGTCGGCCGGCGAGTACAGCGGCGACCACACCTCGTACGTCCGCCGCGAACCCATCGGCGTCATCGGCTCGATCGCACCCTGGAACTACCCCCTGCAGATGGCCGCCTGGAAGGTCCTGCCGGCCATCGCCGCCGGCAACACGATCGTCCTCAAGCCCGCCGAACTCACCCCGCTCACCTCGCTGATGTTCGCGCAGGCGGCGACCGACGCCGGTATCCCCGACGGGGTCGTCAACATCGTCACCGGGGCCGGAAAGGAAGCCGGTGAGCACCTCGTCGGGCACCCCGACGTCGCGATGACGTCCTTCACCGGCTCCACCGCAGTCGGCAAGCGGGTCGCCGAGATCGCCACCACCACCGTCAAGCGCCTCCACCTCGAACTCGGCGGCAAGGCACCCTTCGTCGTCTTCGACGACGCCGACCTGGAGGCCGCCGTCCACGGCGCGGTCGCCGGCGCGCTCATCAACACCGGCCAGGACTGCACCGCCGCCACGCGCGCGTACGTCCAGCGCCCGCTGTACGACGCGTTCGTCTCCGGCGTCGCCGACCTGATGGCGACCGTCCGCATCGGTGACCCGTTCCAGGAGGACACCGACCTCGGCCCGCTCATCAGCCACGCCCAGCGCGACCGGGTGGCCGCCTTCGTCGACCGTGCCCGCGCGTACGCCACCGTCGTCACCGGCGGCGTGGCGCCCCACAACTCCGGCGCCTACTACCGCCCCACCCTCATCACCGGCGCCGCCCAGGACAGCGAGATCGTCCAGGCGGAGATCTTCGGCCCCGTCCTCGTCGTCCTGCCCTTCGACAGCGACGACGAGGGCCTGGCCCTCGCCAACGACACGCCCTACGGCCTCGCCGCCTCCGCCTGGACCCGTGACGTCTACCGCGCCGGCCGCGCCACCCGCGAGATCAAGGCGGGCTGCGTCTGGGTCAACGACCACATCCCGATCATCAGCGAGATGCCGCACGGGGGCTACAAGGCATCCGGCTTCGGAAAGGACATGTCAACGTACTCCTTCGAGGAGTACACGCAGGTCAAGCATGTGATGTACGACAACACGGCGGTCGCCAGGAAGGACTGGCACCGGACCGTCTTCGGGGACCGATAGCCCACCACGGCCACACCGAAAGGCACAGCGCATGGAGCAGTACGAGCCCGACAGCCTGTCAGCGGCACAGCTCGCCGCGATGCGGCGCAGCCTGACGAACGGCAGAGGCGCCCTCACCCGCCGTTCCATGCTGCGCGCCACGGGCGTCGGCGCGCTCGCGGTCGGCGGCATGGCGTCCTTGAGCGCCTGTGGCATCCCGCCCGCCGAGCGGGAGGGTGACGGCCCCGCCTCCACCGACTACTCGGCCAAGGAGAAGCGCTTGAGCTTCTCCAACTGGACCCAGTACATCGACATCAGCGACGACGAGAAGTCCCGCCCCACCCTGGAGGCGTTCACCAGGCGCACCGGGATCAAGGTCAAGTACACCGAGGACATCAACGACAACGTCGAGTTCTTCGGCAAGGTCAAGCCGCAGCTCGCCGCCGGCCAGGACACCGGCCGCGACCTGATCTGCGTCACCGACTGGCTCGCCGCCCGCATCATCCGCCTCGGCTGGGCGCAGAAGCTCGACCCGGCCAACCTCCCCCACGCGTACGCCAACCTGTCCTCCCAGTTCCGCCGCCCCGACTGGGACCCGGGCCGCGCCCACTCCTACCCCTGGACGGGCATCTCCACGGTCATCGCGTACAACACCAAGGCGACCGGGGGCCGCAAGGTCGACTCCGTCACCCAGCTCCTGGACGACCCCAAGCTCAAGGGGCGGGTCGCGTTCCTGTCGGAGATGCGCGACTCGATCGGCATGACGCTGATCGACATGGGCAAGGACCCGGGCTCGTTCACCGACGCCGACTTCGACGCGGCACTCGGCCGCCTCCAGAAGGCGGTCGACACCCAGCAGATCCGGCGCTTCACGGGCAACGACTACACCGGCGACCTCGCCAAGGGCGACATCGCCGCCTGTCTGGCCTGGGCCGGTGACGTCATCCAGCTCCAGGCCGACAACCCGGACATCCAGTTCGCGATCCCCAACGCCGGCTACATCACCTCCAGCGACAACCTCCTGGTGCCCGCCAAGGCCCGGCACAAGACCAACGCCGAGAAGCTCATCGACTACTACTACGAGCTTCCCAACGCCGCCCGGCTCGCCGCGTACATCAACTACGTCTGCCCCGTCGAGGGCGTACGCGAGGAACTCAGCAAGATCGACCCCGCGCTGGCGTCGAACACCCTGATCCTCCCGGACAAGGCGATGGCCGCGAAGTCCCGCGCCTTCCGCTCCCTGACCAGTGAGGAAGAGACGGCGTACGAGGAGAAGTTCGCCAAGCTCATCGGTGCCTGAGCACCACCGCCGTCCGCCCTCGACACCCCCTGGGATCGCCACGCATGACTGACACGCACAGCGCCACCGGCGGCGACGTCCGCCTCTCCGGCATCAGCAAGACGTACGGCTCCTTCACCGCCGTCCACCCCCTCGACCTGACCGTCCCGCAGGGCTCCTTCTTCGCCCTCCTCGGCGCGTCCGGCTGCGGCAAGACCACCACCCTGCGCATGATCGCCGGCCTGGAGGAGCCCACCACGGGCACCGTCCACCTCGGCGACAAGGACGTCACCGACCTGCCCCCGTACAAGCGGCCCGTCAACACCGTCTTCCAGTCGTACGCCCTCTTCCCGCACCTGAACATCTACGAGAACGTCGCCTTCGGCCTGCGCCGCCGCGGCGTCAAGTCCGTCAAGAAGCAGGTCGGCGACATGCTCGACCTCGTCCAGCTCGGCGACAAGGCGGGCCACAAGCCGCACCAGCTCTCCGGCGGCCAGCAGCAGCGCGTCGCCGTCGCCCGCGCGCTCATCAACCACCCCCAGGTGCTGCTCCTCGACGAGCCGCTCGGCGCCCTCGACCTCAAGCTGCGCCGCCAGATGCAGCTGGAGCTCAAGCGCATCCAGACGGAGGTCGGCATCACCTTCGTCCACGTCACCCACGACCAGGAGGAGGCCATGACGATGGCCGACACGGTCGCGGTGATGAACGGCGGCCGCGTCGAGCAGCTCGGCGCGCCCGCCGACCTCTACGAGAACCCCCGCACCACCTTCGTCGCCAACTTCCTCGGCACGTCCAACCTCATCGAGGCCGAGGTCGCCGAGGCGTCCTCCGACATCACCGTCACCGCCGGCGGCGGCAAGCTGCGGCTGCCCGCCGACCGGTGCAGCGCCGACACCCGCACCGGCGGCAAGCTGCTCGTCGGCATCCGCCCGGAGAAGATCTCGCTCGCCCACGCCGACGACGCGAGCGGGATCCCCCTCGGCCGCAACAAGGTCACCGGCCGGATCGTCGACACCTCGTTCAACGGTGTCTCCACCCAGTACGTCGTCGACAGCCCCGCCGGTACCGCCCTCCAGGTGTACGAGCAGAACATCGAGCGCGACTCCCGCCTTACTCCCGGCGCCGAGGTCGTCCTGCACTGGAACCCGGCCCACACCTTCGGCCTGGACGCCGCCCAGGACATCGACGCGGGCGTGGAAAAGGTGGAGGACGCCGCGTGACGATCACCGAAGCACCACCCGCACCGCCCGCGCCGGACCAGCCGGTCGTACGCAAACCGGCCACCCGCAAGCGGCTCGTCCCGTACTGGCTGCTCCTGCCCGGCATCCTCTGGCTGCTCGTCTTCTTCGCGCTGCCGATGGTCTACCAGGCCTCCACGTCCGTGCAGACCGGCTCCCTGGAGCGGGGTTTCCAGGTCACCTGGCACTTCCAGACCTACTGGGACGCCTTCACCGAGTACTGGCCGCAGTTCGTCCGGTCCCTGGTGTACGCCGGAACCGCCACCTTCCTGTGCCTGCTGCTCGGCTACCCGCTCGCGTACCTCATCGCCTTCAAGGCGGGCCGCTGGCGCAACCTCCTCCTGGTCCTGGTCATCGCGCCGTTCTTCACCAGCTTCCTCATCCGTACGCTGGCGTGGAAGACGATCCTCGCGGACGGCGGCGCCGTCGTCGGCGCCCTGGACGCGCTGCACGTCCTGGACGTCACCAACTGGCTGGGCTGGACCCAGGGGGACCGCGTTCTGGCCACGCCCATGGCGGTGGTCTGCGGCCTCACCTACAACTTCCTGCCCTTCATGATCCTGCCCCTCTACACCTCGCTGGAGCGGATCGACGGACGGCTCCACGAGGCCGCCAAGGACCTGTACGCCTCGCCCGCCACCACCTTCCGCAAGGTGACCTTCCCGCTGTCCATGCCGGGCGTGGTCTCCGGGACGCTGCTCACCTTCATCCCCGCGAGCGGCGACTACGTCAACGCCGAGCTGCTCGGCTCGACCGACACCAAGATGGTCGGCAACGTCATCCAGTCGCAGTTCCTGCGGGTGCTGGACTACCCGACGGCGGCCGCGCTGTCCTTCATCCTGATGGCCATCGTGCTGATCATGGTCACCGTCTACATCCGCCGGGCCGGAACGGAGGACCTGGTCTGATGCGCTGGCTCCGCAAGAACCTCGTCGCCATAGCGGGTCTGCTGACCCTCGCGTACATGATCCTGCCGAACATCGTCGTCATGGTGTTCTCGTTCAACAAGCCGGCGGGACGCTTCAACTACTCCTGGCGCGAGTTCTCCACCGACGCCTGGCGGGACCCGTGCGGCGTCGCCGACCTGTGCGGTTCGCTCACACTGTCCCTGCAGATCGCCGGCTGGGCGACGCTCGGCGCCACCGCGCTCGGCACGATGATTGCCTTCGCGCTCGTCCGCTACCGCTTCCGGGCGCGTGGCACGATCAACTCGCTGATCTTCCTGCCGATGGCGATGCCCGAGGTCGTCATGGCCGCCTCCCTGCTCACGCTCTTCCTCAACATGGGCACCCCGCTGGGCTTCTGGACGGTCCTCATCGCCCACATCATGTTCTGCCTGAGCTTCGTCGTGACGGCGGTCAAGGCGCGGGTGATGTCCATGGACCCGCGCCTGGAGGAGGCCGCCCGGGACCTGTACGCGGGGCCCGTGCAGACCTTCCTTCGGGTCACCCTGCCCATCGCCGCGCCCGGCATCGCCGCCGGCGCGCTCCTCGCCTTCGCGCTGTCGTTCGACGACTTCATCATCACCAACTTCAACGCGGGCTCCACCGTGACCTTCCCCATGTTCGTGTGGGGCTCGGCGCAGCGCGGTACGCCCGTACAGATCAACGTCATCGGCACGGCGATGTTCGTCATCGCGGTCCTGGTGGTGGTCGCCGGCCAGGTCGCGGCCGGCCGGCGCAAGCGCACAACCATCTCGTGAGTTCCGATAGGAGTTGAAAACCATGGCCCCAGCTGCCATGCGTACTGCTGCACAATCACTCGCGGACGCCCAGCCCGTCCCCTTCTGGCTGGAAGACCCGGGCAAGCCGGCCGCACTGCCCGCCCTCACCGGCACCGAGCACTGCGACCTGCTGGTCGTCGGCGGCGGCTACAGCGGCCTGTGGACCGCGCTCCTCGCCAAGGAGCGGGACCCCGCGCGGGACGTCGTCCTCATCGAGGGCCGGGAGGCGGGCTGGGCCGCCTCCGGCCGCAACGGAGGCTTCTGCGCCGCCTCCCTCACCCACGGCTTCGGCAACGGGCTCGCCCGCTGGCCCGACGAGCTGGCCACCCTCGAAGAGCTGGGCATCCGCAACCTCGACGCCATCGAGGCGGCCGTCTCCGCGTACGGCATCGACTGCGACTTCGAACGCACCGGCGAGATCGACGTCGCCACCGAACCCCACCAGATGGCCGAGCTGACCGAGGTGTACGAGGAGGCCGACCGCCTCGGCCTCGCCGGCCACCTGGAACTCCTCGACCGGGACGCCGTACGCGCCCAGGTCGACTCGCCCACCTTCCTGGGCGGGCTGTGGGACCGGCGCGGCGTCGCCATGCTGCACCCGGCCAAGCTGGCGTGGGGCCTCAAGCGGGCCTGTATCGACCTCGGCGTACGCGTCTACGAGAACACCCGGGGCCTCGAACTCGCCCGCGCGGGTGCCGGAATGGCCGTACGCACGCCCTACGGGCGGGTTTTCGCCCGGCAGGTCGCGCTCGGCACCAACGTCTTCCCGTCGCTCGTCAAGCGCGTACGCGCCTACACGGTCCCCGTCTACGACTACGCCCTGATGACCCAGCCGCTGACGGACGATCAGCTGGAGTCGATCGGCTGGAAGAACCGCCAGGGCCTCGGCGACAGCGCCAACCAGTTCCACTACTTCCGGCTCTCCGCCGACAACCGGATCCTCTGGGGCGGTTACGACGCGATCTATCCGTTCGGCGGACGGGTCAGCCCCGAGCACGACCACCGGCCCGAGACCTACCTCAAGCTCGCGGAGCACTTCTTCCGCTGCTTCCCGCAGTTGGAGGGCGTCCGGTTCAGCCACGCCTGGGGCGGCGCCATCGACACCTGCTCCCGCTTCTCGGCTTTCTTCGGCACGGCACACGGGGGACGGGTCGCCTACGCGGCGGGCTTCACGGGCCTGGGCGTGGGCGCCACGCGGTTCGGGGCGGACGTGATGCTCGACCTGCTGTCGGGTGAGCGGACCGAGCGTACGGAGCTGGAAATGGTGCGCTCCAAGCCGCTCCCCTTCCCGCCGGAGCCCATCGCCTGGGCGGGCATCGGGCTGACCAAGTGGTCCCTGGCCCGGGCCGACGCCAATGGGGGCCGCCGGAACCTGTGGCTGAAGGCGATGGACCGGCTCGGGCTCGGCTTCGACAGCTGAGCCGGATGCGCCCGGTTCGCGCCCCCGCCGACCCGGTTCACCACCATGCCGGCGTCCCAGCCGCGTAATGATCCAGGCGGACCGCTCTCTCCTCGTGTGAACGCACTGCCCGCCGGGGCAGTCACAGACACGGACATGGAGGCGGCGGGCGATGACTGGTTCGGCGGACAGGACCGCGGTGGAGTGGCTGGCGGCGGTGGCGCCGGATCCCGCCGCCTGCCGGTGGGAGTGGGAGCGCAACCCCCTCGGGGTCGCGCTCCTGCCCGCCGGCCGGCGCTGGGACGTGCTGATCACCCCCGCCGAGCTCGGCCACGCCACCCTCGACGTCCTGTGCCGGCTCGTCGACCGGCCGGGTCCGGTACTGCTCGCCGACACGGGCGACGCGCGCCTGGGCTTCTTCGTGCCCGTGGGCACCGCCGCCCGCTGGGTCGGCACCGGGATACGGGCCGCCGGCCGCGGCACCTGGATCGTCGCCCCGTACCCGGGACGGGCGACGGGCGCGGCCCGCTGGCTGGTGGTGCCGGACGGCAGTGGCACGCTCAACGACCCGGCGCTCCTGGAGCTGGCGATGCACGAGGCGGCGGGCCTGGCGGGCCGACGGGCACGGAAGCGGCCCCATCGGGACCGCTGATGGGGTTACGCGCGCCTAGGCGGCTTCCCTCCGGACTTCGCGGGTGTCGACGATGAGGGTGCCGTCGTGCTGCTCGTAGTGGGAGAGGGCGAGCCCGAGGCCGAAGAACGTGGGTGCCCACTCTCCGACGAAGATCCCCCACCGGTCGGCGCGGGCCAGTCCAGTGCCGGGCTCCATTTTGAGGGACCCCATCCAGGTGGCGACGGAGAGGCCGATGGAGGCGAAGGCGGCCACGTACGCGTGCTCGCTGCGCACGCCCATCTGGTGCAGCTTGCGGATGACCATGGTGGTGCTCCTTTCGATGGCAGTACGCCACGAAGTGCCCAAACTAGGACAATCCATGCAAACGTCGTGCTGCCGGCAGGAGCGTCGCGAACAGGCAGCCGCTGGCCAGGACGTCCAGCGGCCAGTGGTAGCCGCGCAGCACCAGGCCGATGCCCGTCGCCACCGTCAGCAGCACGGCGACCGGCAACAGGCGCCGGTGCACCAGCAGGGCCGCGCCGCAGTACGCCACCAGGGCCGTCGCCGTGTGCCCGGACGGGTAGTAGCCGGTCTCGGAGGTGAGCGGGCCGACCCGGTCCACGAGCAGTTTCAGCGGTACGACCACGGCCGGTACGAGCGCCATGGCGAGCCCCGCGCACAGCGCCTCGGCGCGGCGGCCGCGCCAGACCGCGTACGCCAGCGCGGCGGCCAGCACGGGGAGGGCGACCTGCATGTTGCCCAGGTCGGCGAGGAGCTCGGTCAGGGGAGCGGGGCCGTGGCCCACCAGGGCGCGGCTCGCGCGCTCGTCGAGGCGGGCGAGGGGACCGTGGGCGGCGACCTGCCAGGTGATGACCCCGAAGAGGGCCAGCAGCGTCGCGGAGAGGAAAGCCGGCCGCCCCGGAACAGGGGGGGTGGTTCCGGGGCGGCCGCCAGGACCGGTGCGTCGCGCGCCCCGGGGGGTGTGGGGCGGGCGACTGTCCGATCGGTGAGGAGATCCGGAGCCGGAAGCTCCGGTGGTGTGCGCGAGGGCACGACCAGGACGAGGCTGGGGAGGCTCCGTCCCGGAGCCGCCCGCAGTTGCCTGCGGACGGGGTGTTTCTCTCATCTGCAGAAACCGTACGGCAGAGAACGGGGGGCCGACAGACGGATCTCCATCCCGCCATCGGCCCCCCACTGCTTCTTCACAACCGGTCGCTGTGCGTCAGCGTCACACGCCCGCGAAGGCGTTCTCGATGATGTCCAGGCCCTCGTTCAGCAGGTCCTCGCCGATGACCAGCGGCGGCAGGAAGCGCAGCACGTTGCCGTAGGTGCCACAGGTCAGGACCAGCAGACCCTCGGCGTGGCAGGCCTTGGCGAGCGCGCCGGCGGCCTCCGGGTTCGGCTCCTTGGTCGCCGGGTCCTTCACCAGCTCGATCGCGATCATGGCGCCGCGGCCACGGATGTCGCCGATGATCTCGAACTTCTCCTGCATCGCGGCGAGGCGGCCCTTCATGACCTCCTCGATGCGCTTGGCCTTGCCGTTGAGGTCGAGCTCCCTCATCGTCTCGATGGCACCGAGCGCACCGGCGCAGGCCACCGGGTTGCCGCCGTACGTGCCGCCCAGGCCACCGCCGTGCACGGCGTCCATGATCTCCGCGCGGCCGGTGACGGCGGCGAGCGGCAGACCGCCCGCGATGCCCTTGGCGGTGGTGATCAGGTCCGGGACGACGCCCTCGTCCTCGCACGCGAACCACTGGCCGGTACGGCAGAAGCCGGACTGGATCTCGTCCGCGACGAAGACGATGCCGTTGTCGTTGGCGAACTTCACGATCGCCGGCAGGAAGCCCTTGGCCGGCTCGATGAAGCCGCCCTCACCCAGCACCGGCTCGATGATGATCGCGGCGACGTTCTCGGCGCCGATCTGCTTGCTGATCTGGTCGATCGCCTGCGCGGCGGCCTCGGGGCCGCAGTTCTCGGCGCCGGTCGGCCAGCGGTAGCCGTACGCGACGGGGACGCGGTACACCTCGGGGGCGAACGGACCGAAGCCGTGCTTGTACGGCATGTTCTTGGCGGTCAGCGCCATGGTCAGGTTCGTACGGCCGTGGTAGCCGTGGTCGAAGACCACGACGGCCTGGCGCTTGGTGTACGAACGGGCGATCTTGACCGCGTTCTCGACGGCCTCGGCACCGCTGTTGAACAGCGCGGACTTCTTGGCGTGGTCGCCCGGCGTCAGCTCGGCGAGCTGCTCACAGACCTCGACGTAGCCCTCGTACGGCGTGACCATGAAACACGTGTGCGTGAAGTCCTGGAGCTGGGCGCTGGCCCGGCGCACGACCGCCTCGGCGGACGCGCCGACCGACGTCACGGCGATACCGGAACCGAAGTCGATCAGGCGGTTGCCGTCGACGTCCTCGATGATGCCGCCACCGGCGCGGGTCGTGAAGACCGGCAGCACGGAGCCCACGCCGCCCGCGACCGCGGACAGACGGCGGGCCTGAAGCTCCTGCGACTTCGGGCCGGGGATGGCGGTGACGACGCGGCGCTCCTGCGGGATATCGGTCATGCGGGGCTCCTGGGGTGGGGTCTTTCGGACGCTACTGCTCTTTCTTCCGCAGGCTAGGGCTGGGGGAGGGGGCGCGGCATGCTCCTTTAGGGAGTGGTGGAGGGTGTGTCCTTGTCCGGGGCGGACATAGGGGTGGTGGCGCGTCTGCTCAAGTGCGGGCTGTCTGCTGCCGGTGGGTGGGGGGCGTGGCCCCTCCGGGCTCGCCTCTCCCCCAGAGGGGGGCACCCCCACGAGGCCGGCGGCCTTGGGTCTCTTTTCAAGGGAACCCAGCCTTCGCCGCCAGCCTCTGCGGGGGCGACCCTGCACGGCCCCGCGGCCGTATGTCCTCTGCGGGCAGGACATTCCCGCAACACGCGGGCTCGGGCACTACATTGACGGGGGCACAGACGCGCGGGACCTGGCTGGTCAGGGGGCAGGGGTTCATGGACACCGACGGTACGTACGAGGCACGGCGCACCCACGTCGGCAAGCCGCCCGTGCCGCCCCCGCCCCGGCACGCCCCCGCGCCCGCCGGCGGCGGCACCGCGCAGTGGCTGCGTACGCCCCGGCCGGCGGCCGAGCCCGGGGTGTGGCGGTTCGGACACCGGCCGCGCCCGGAGGAGGAGCCGGAGACGGTGCCCGCGCGGCGGCTGTTCGCCGGAGCGGTGATCGCCCTGCTCAGCGGCTGGCTCCTGTGGTCCCTGCTCTGGAACGGCTACCTGGGCCACTACTGGCTCTGGCCGCTCCTGGTGCTCACCCCGGACGAGTGGCGTACGCAGCCGGGGACGTGGGCCACTGCCAGCTATGTCTATTACGCGGTCGTCGGCGGTGGCCTGCTGGTCTTCTTCGCGCGGATCGGCCACGTACCCGAGATCTGGCGCAGGTACGCCAAGAAGAAGGACGCCCCGCTCCCGCCGCCGCCCCCGGACGCCGACCCCGTCGACTGGCCCGAGCTGCGGGACGCCGGGCTGACCGAGGCCGCCCAGAGGCTCGCCGAGGCGACCAGGGCCGGGGCGCTGCGCGATGTGGACTACGCCCGTATCCGGCGGGCCTGGCAGGGCGTACGGACCCACCCGGACCGGCTGGCCGCGTTCACCGACGCCGTGCGCGCCCACGGGCCCGCCGCGTGCGCACACCCGTCCGGCGTGCGCGACCTGCCCGTGCGTACCGCCGCCCACGACCTGGCAACCGCCCAGGTGCGGATCGGCACCGCCGCCGACCACCCCCGTAACCCCTACGCCCGGCGCACCACCGGGGTCGCCCTGGAGCCGGCCGTGCTCGGGACCTCGCTGCTGGCGGTCGGGCCCGCCGGATCGGGGAAGACGGTCCGGCTGGTACGGCCGGTCACCGAGTCCCTGTGCCTCCAGGCCCTCGCCAACCGCGCCTCCGTCGTCGCCGTCACCGCCCATGGCACCGCGCTCGCCCCGGACGGCGCGTTCGACGTGGTGGTCTCCGTGGGCCGCCCGGACTCCACGCACGACCTCGATCTGTACGGCGGCGCCGACGACCCCGACGAGGCCGCCCGGATGCTCGCCGAGGCCCTCGTCGGAGACCTCGTCCCGGACAGCCGCCGGGCGGCGACGGCCCTGGCCCAGCTGATCGGGCCGTACCGGGCCGCGCACGGCCACTTCCCCGCCGTACCGGAGCTGCGCGAGCTGCTCGGCGGGGCGCCCAAGGCGCTGGCCGAGCTGCGCGCGGCCGTGGCGGACGACCCGGCACAGCTGCGGGAGCTGGACGCGCGGGAGCGGCAGGCCGAGCGCGGTGACGATGTCGGCGTGCTGCTGGCGGAGCGGATCGCTTTCCTGGACCGGCCGGCGTTCGCGCGGTTCTTCCGTACGGACGGGGAGGCGCGGCGGTTCTCGCTGCGGGCCATCGAGCACCCGCTGCGCGTGCGCGTCGACCTGCCCGAGCGCGGGCACGCCGAGGCGTCCCGGATCGTGGCGCGGCTGCTGCTGGCGCAGTTCACCGAGGCGGCCCTGGGCCGGGCGGACCGGTCGCTGTTCGCCTGCCTGGTCCTGGACGACGCCACGTACACGATCACCGCCGACTCCGTACGCGCCATCCAGCGGCTGCGCTCCGCCCATGCGGGTGTCGTCCTGGCGCTGCGCACCCTGGAGGACGTGCCGGAGGCGCTGCGCGGGCCGCTGCTGGGCGCGGTGGGGTGCCGGATGGCGTTCGCGGGGATCGCGCCCTGGGACGGCGGGCGGTTCGCGGAGACCTGGGGCACCGAGTGGGTGCAGACCCGGGACGTGACCAACCGGCAGATCATCTCCGACGAGCCGCTCACCAAGGCCCTGCACTTCCTGCGCCGCCTGGTCACCGGCAAGGCGGCGACGGCGGAGGCGGTGACGGTACGGGAGGTCGAGCGGCAGCGCTGGTCCGCCTCCGACCTCGCCCACGCCGTGCCTCCCGGGCATGCCGTACTGTCCCTGACAGGCGTGCGAGGGGAACACACCCCTCCGCTTCTGGTCGACCTGCGTACGTGACAACCTGGCAGAATTGAAGGACGTCGTTCATACGGGACGGCGAAATTCCCCCTCCGAAAGTCCGACGGTCCCCAGCCATGCCGCCCACGCTTGCCTCGCTCGTCCAGCACTCGGCGCTGAAACTCACCGTCCGCGCCGGGGAGGACCGCCTCGACACGCCCGTCCGCTGGGCGCACGTCAGTGAGCTCGCCGACCCCGTCCCGTACATGGAGGGCGGCGAGCTGCTGATGATCACCGGCATGACGCTGGACGCCGAGGATCCGGACGCCATGCGCCGCTATGTGCGGCGGCTGGTCGCCGCCGGGGTCGTCGGGCTCGGCTTCGCCGTCGGCGTCAACTACGACGAGACGCCGCAGGCGCTCGTGGACGCCGCCCGCGAGGAGGGCCTGCCGCTGCTGGAGGTGCCGCGCCGCACCCCGTTCCTCGCCATCTCCAAGGCGGTGTCGGCGGCGATCGCGGCGGACCAGTACCGGGCGGTGACCGCCGGGTTCGAGGCGCAGCGGGAGATGACCCGGGCGGCCCTCGCCGAGGGCCCGGCCGCGGTGGTGGCGCGGCTGGCCGCCCATGTGGACGGCTGGGCGGCGCTGTACGACGCGTCCGGCGCCGTGGTCGCGGCGGCGCCCGAGTGGGCGGCGCGGAGGGCGGCACGGCTCACCTCCGACGTGGAGCGGCTGCGGGAGCGGTCGGCGCCGGCGAGCGCGGTGGTCGGCGGCACCGAGGACCGGGTGGAGCTCCAGTCGCTGGGCAGCGGGCGGCGGGTGCGGGGCGCGCTGGCGGTCGGCACCGGGGCGCCGCTGGGCACGGCGGAACGGTATGCGGTCCATTCGGCCATCGCCCTGCTGACGCTCACCACCGAGCGGTCGCGCTCCCTCCAGGCGGCCGAGCAGCGGCTCGGCGCGGCGGTGCTGCGGATGCTGCTGGCCGGGCAGCCGGACCACGCCCGGGCGGTGGCGGGCGACCTGTACGGCGGGCTGCTCGACGCGCCCTTCCGGCTGCTGATCGCCGAACCCGCCTCGGCGGACCGGGACCCGAACGCCGAACCGCCCCTGCCCGCGCTCGCCGAGACGCTGGAGGCGGCGGCCGCGCGTACCGGGGAGGCCGTGCTGACGGTGCCGGAGAACGACGAGCGCCTGGTGGTGCTGGCCGGGGACGGCGGCGCGGTGGCCGCCGCGTGCGAGGCGTACGCCGAGAAGGAGGCCGAGGAGGCCGGGCTGGTGATCGGCCTGTCGGCCCCGACCGGCCCGATCGCCGCCAACGCCGCGTACAAGCAGGCCGAGCAGGCCCTGTCGGTCGCCCGCAGGCGCGGCCGGGCCCTGGTCGAGCACGAAGAGCTGGCGGCCGGCTCGGTCCTGCCGCTCCTCGCCGACGACGCCGTACGCGCCTTCGCCGACGGCATGCTCCGTGCCCTGTACGAACACGACGCGACCGGCCGCGGCGACCTGGTCGCCTCCCTGCGCGCCTGGCTCTCCCGGCACGGCCAGTGGGACGCGGCGGCGGCGGACCTGGGCGTCCACCGGCACACGCTGCGGTACCGGATGCGCCGGGTCGAGGAGATCCTGGGCCGCTCACTGGACGACCCGGACGTACGGATGGAGCTCTGGCTGGCCCTGAAGGCCACGGGCGGGGCGCCGGCGACGTAACGGTGCGCTTTCCCGGTGCCCCCGGGGCGGCACCGCCGGTGGGTGGGGGCGGGGCCCCTCCGGGCTCACCTCCTCGAGGCCGGCGGCCTTGGGTGCCAGTAATAGGGAGCCCGCCTTTCGCCGCCAACCTCTGCGGGGGCGACCCTGCACGGCCCCACCCCGGTGGTACGCCGGGTGCGAGAAGTCGTCGCGAACACCCCTCCCCCTGCCCGGATACGGGCAAATTCCTTGCCGTTCCGGTCGCAAGATTCATAGTCTCCGGTGCATGACAAGCCCCGCCGTCGACCCGCCCTCCGCCACGCCCGCCCGAACCCCGAACCGGTCCCGGACTCGCGCCCGGCCCGCGCCCCCCGCCCGCCGGATCACCGGGGCCGTATGGGCCGCCCTGGCGATCGTGTACGTGGTGTGGGGGTCCACCTACCTCGGCATCAGCGTCGTCGTGGAGACCATGCCGCCGTTCCTCTCCGCCGGCGTCCGGTTCGTCGTCGCGGGCGCCCTCCTCGCCGTCCTGCTGGCCTGGCGGCGCGGCCCCGGCGTCCTGAAGGTCACCCGCCCGCAGCTCGCCTCCGCCGCCGTCGTCGGGCTGTTCCTGCTGCTCGGCGGCAACGGGCTCGTCGTCCTCGCCGAGACCTCCGTCCCCTCCGGGCTCACCGCCCTGCTCATCGCGGTCGTCCCGGCCTGGGTCGTCCTGCTGCGCACCGCCTTCGGTGAGCGGCCCGGCCCCGGCGCGTACACCGGCGTCCTGCTCGGCCTCGCCGGGCTCGCCGTCCTCGCGCTCCCCGGCCTCAGTGGCGACGTACGGATCGGCGGCGTCCTCACCGTGATCGCGGCGACCGTGCTGTGGTCCGTCGGCTCGTTCTCCTCGTCCCGTATACCGATGCCCGCGAACCCCTTCACCGCGAGCGTGTACGAGATGGTCGCCGGCGGCCTCGGCTGCCTCCTCCTCGGGCTCGTCCGAGGCGAACAGCGCGGCCTGGACGTGGCGGCCTTCTCCACCCGCTCCTGGGTCGCCTTCGCCTACCTGGTCGTGTTCGGCTCGCTGCTCGCCTTCACCGCGTACGCCTGGCTCCTGCAGACCGCCCCGCTCTCGCTCGTCGCCACGTACGCCTACGTCAACCCCGTCGTCGCCGTCGCCCTGGGCGCGCTGATCCTCGGTGAGGCGCTGACCTGGCCGATCGCCCTCGGTGGTGCGGTGGTCGTGGCCGGGGTGTGCCTGATCGTCAGTACGGAACGGCGAAACTGACGCCGAGTACCACTCCATCCCGGACAAGCGACCGCGCGGCTTCCCGGCCCTACCGTGTGAGCAGAGACAGCCCCACCCCCACTCCGCACAGCTTCGAAAGGGCCGGGATCCGCACATGACTGCCACCGCCTTCTGGCTCGCCGGCCGCCAGGCCACCGGCGAGACCACCTTCGACGTCACCTCCCCCTGGGACGGCCGCACCGTCGGCCAGGTGTCCGTGCCCACCGAGGCCCAGGTCGAAGAGGCCGTGGCCGCCGCGCACGCGGTGACCGACGAGTTCGCCGCGACCCCCGCCCACGTCCGCGCCGCCGCCCTCGACCACGTGTCGAAGCGGCTCGCCGAGCGCACCGAGGAGATCGCCCAGCTGATCTCCGCCGAGAACGGCAAGCCCATCAAGTGGGCCCGCGGCGAGGTCGGCCGCGCCGTCTCCGTGTTCCGTTTCGCCGCCGAGGAGGCCCGCCGCTTCAACGGTGGCGAGGCCCAGCGCCTCGACACCGACGCCGGCGGCACCGGCCGCCTCGGCCTGACCCGCCGCTTCCCCAAGGGCGTCGTCCTCGGCATCGCGCCGTTCAACTTCCCGCTGAACCTGTGCGCCCACAAGGTCGCCCCGGCCATCGCCGTCGGCGCGCCCATCATCCTCAAGCCCGCCCCGGCCACGCCCCTGTCCGGCCTGATCCTGGGTGAGCTGCTCGCCGAGACCGACCTGCCGGCCGGCTCCTGGTCGATCCTCCCGGTCACCAACGACCGCATGCCCGCCCTGGTGAAGGACGAGCGCCTGCCGGTCATCTCCTTCACCGGCTCCGACACGGTCGGCTACGCCATCCAGGAGTCCGTGCCGCACAAGCACTGCACCCTGGAGCTGGGCGGCAACGCCGCCGCCGTCGTCCTCGGCGACTGGTCCTCCGAGGAGGACCTGGACTGGGCGGCGACCCGTATCGCCACCTTCTCCAACTACCAGGGCGGCCAGTCCTGCATCTCCGTGCAGCGGGTCATCGCCGACGCGTCCGTCTACGACCGCCTGGTCGCCAAGGTCGTCACCGCCGTCGAGGCACAGGGCACCGGTGACCCGTCCGACGACACCACCGACGTCGGCCCGCTGGTCAGCGAGGACGCCGCCAAGCGCGTCGAGGCCTGGGTGGACGAGGCCGTGAACGCCGGCGCGAAGCTGCTCACCGGCGGCAAGCGCGACGGCGCGACCTACGCCCCCACCGTGCTGGAGAATCTGCCCGCCGACACCACCCTCGCCTGCGAGGAGGTCTTCGGCCCGGTCCTCACCCTCCACAAGGTCGACGGCGAGAAGGAAGCCTTCGCCAAGGTCAACGACTCCAAGTTCGGCCTCCAGGCGGGCGTGTTCACCCACGACCTCCAGACCGCCTTCCGCGCCCACCGCGCCCTGGAGGTCGGCGGCGTGATCATCGGTGACGTCCCGTCCTACCGCGCCGACCAGATGCCGTACGGCGGCGCCAAGCAGTCCGGCGTCGGCCGCGAGGGCGTGCGCTACGCGATGGACGACTACACGTACGAGCGAGTGCTGGTCCTCACGGGCCTCGCGCTGTAGCCCGTACGGCTCAGACCGGCGGCCGGAGCCCACTGTGCGGGGGCTCCGGCCGTCTTTTCGTACCCCGCGTAATCGGGTAATACGGTCGGGTAGCACCGGTCGGTAGGACCACCGGCCGGCCGCCCCCGAACGCGGCGAGGTGAGCCCACCATGTCCGGCCCCCACCACAAGCCCAAAGTCTCCGAGCGCGAGGCCCGCCAGGTCGCCGAGGCCGCCCGCGAACAGGACTGGCGCAAGCCCAGCTTCGCCAAGGAGCTGTTCCTCGGCCGCTTCCGGCTCGACCTGATCCACCCGCATCCGCTGCCCGCCACCGAGCACGTCCAGCGGGGCGAGGAGTTCCTCGCCAAGCTGCGCGACTTCTGCGAGACGAAGATCGACGGCGCCCTGATCGAGCGCGAGGCCCGCATCCCCGACGCCGTCATCGACGGCCTCAAGGAGATCGGCGCCCTCGGGATGAAGATCGACACCAAGTACGGCGGCCTCGGCCTCACCCAGGTGTACTACAACAAGGCCCTGGCCCTGGCCGGTTCGGTCAGCCCCGCCGTCGGCGCCCTGCTCTCCGCCCATCAGTCGATCGGCCTACCGCAGCCGCTCAAACTCTTCGGCACGCCCGAGCAGAAGGAGACCTACCTCCCGCGCCTCGCCCGTACCGACATCTCCGCCTTCCTCCTCACCGAGCCCGACGTCGGCTCCGACCCCGCGCGGCTGGCCACCACCGCCGTCCCGGACGGCGACGACTACGTGATCGACGGCGTGAAGCTGTGGACCACCAACGGGGTCGTCGCCGACCTGATGGTCGTGATGGCCCGCGTACCGAAGTCGGAAGGGCACAAAGGCGGCATCACCGCCTTCATCGTCGAGGCCGGCTCGGACGGCGTCACCGTCGAGAACCGCAACGCCTTCATGGGCCTGCGCGGCCTGGAGAACGGTGTCACCCGCTTCCACCAGGTCCGCGTCCCGGCCGCCAACCGCATCGGCCCCGAGGGCGCCGGACTGAAGATCGCGCTCACCACCCTCAACACCGGGCGGCTGTCCCTGCCCGCCATGTGTGCGGGCGCCGGCAAGTGGTGCCTGAAGATCGCCCGCGAGTGGTCCGCCGTACGCGAGCAGTGGGGCAAGCCCGTCGCCCACCACGAGGCCGTCGGCGCGAAGATCTCCTTCATCGCCGCCACCACCTTCGCCCTGGAAGCGGTCCTGGACCTCTCCAGCCAGATGGCCGACGAGGACCGCAACGACATCCGCATCGAAGCCGCCCTCGCCAAGCTGTACGGCTCCGAAATGGCCTGGCTGATGGCCGACGAACTGGTCCAGATCCGCGGCGGCCGCGGCTACGAGACCGCCGACTCCCTCGCGGCGCGCGGCGAACGGGCCGTCCCCGCCGAACAGCTCCTGCGCGACCTGCGCATCAACCGCATCTTCGAGGGCTCGACGGAGATCATGCACCTGCTGATCGCCCGCGAGGCCGTCGACGCCCACCTCGCGGTCGCCGGCGACATCATCGACCCCGACAAGTCGCTGGGGGACAAGGCGAAGGCCGGAGCCCAGGCCGGCGTGTTCTACGCCCGCTGGCTGCCGAAACTCGTCGCCGGACCGGGCCAGTTGCCGCGCGCGTACACCGACTTCCACCCCGCCGGCCACGCCGACCTGTCCACCCACCTCCGCTACGTCGAGCGCACCTCCCGCAAGCTGGCCCGCTCCACCTTCTACGCCATGTCCCGCTGGCAGGGCCGCATGGAGACCAAGCAGGGCTTCCTCGGCCGGATCGTCGACATCGGCGCCGAGCTGTTCGCCATGAGCGCCGCCTGCGTACGGGCGGAGCTGCTGCGTACGACGGAGGCGCACGGCCGCGAGGCGTACCAACTGGCGGACGTGTTCTGCCGCCAGTCCCGCATCCGGGTGGAGGAACTGTTCGGCCGGCTCTGGAACAACACCGACGACCTCGACCGCAAGGTCGTCAAGGGCGTCCTGTCCGGCACGTACACCTGGCTGGAGGAGGGCATCATCGACCCCAGCGGCGACGGCCCCTGGATCGCCGACGCCACCCCGGGCCCCTCGGCGAGGGAGAACGTCCACCGCCCGATCCGCTGACCAGTTCGTGAGACGCGCGGCGCCCACCCGCCCCCGGACGGCAGGATGGGCGCCGTGACCGTCATCGACATCCCCGGCTCCAAGTCCGTCACCGCCCGCGCCCTCTTCCTCGCCGCCGCGGCCGACGGCACCACCACCCTCGTCCGCCCGCTCGTGTCCGACGACACCGAGGGGTTCGCCGAGGGGCTCACCGCCCTCGGGTACGAGGTCGAGCGCGGCCCCGGCGCCTGGCGCGTCCAGGGCCGCCCCGCCGGGCCGGCCGCCTCCACCGCCGACGTCTACTGCCGTGACGGCGCCACCACGGCCCGGTTCCTGCCCACGCTCGCCGCCGCCGGGCACGGCGACTTCCGGTTCGACGCCTCCGCGCAGATGCGGCGCCGTCCGCTCGGCCCCCTCACCGAGGCGCTGCGCACCCTGGGCGTCGACCTGCGCCACGAGGGCGCCGAGGGCCACCACCCGCTGCGGATCGCCGCCTCCGGCATCAAGGGCGGGGCGCTCACCCTGGACGCCGGGCAGTCGTCCCAGTACCTCACCGCCCTGCTGATGCTCGGCCCGCTCACCACCGAGGGCCTGTCGATCACCGTCACGGACCTGGTCTCGGAGCCGTACGTGGAGATCACCCTCGCGATGATGCGCGCCTTCGGCGCCGAGCCCACCCGCCAGCAGAACGTCTTCACCGTCCCCCCGACCGGCTACCGCGCCACCACGTACGCCATCGAGCCCGACGCCTCCACCGCGAGCTACTTCTTCGCCGCCGCGGCGCTCACCGGCCGCGAGGTCACCGTCGAGGGCCTCGGCACCGGCGCCCTCCAGGGCGACCTCGCCTTCGTCGACGTCCTTGGCCGGATGGGCGCCGACGTGACGATCACCGCCGACGCCACCACCGTGCGCGGCACCGGCCGCCTCAGCGGCCTCACCGTCAACATGCGGGACATCTCCGACACCATGCCGACCCTCGCCGCCCTCGCCCCGTACGCCGAAGGCCCGGTCCGCATCGAGGACGTCGCCAACACCCGCGTCAAGGAGTGCGACCGGCTGGAGGCCTGCGCCGAGAACCTGCGGTGCCTCGGCATCACGGTCACCACCGGCCCCGACTGGATCGAAATCAACCCAGGCACCCCCCGCCCCGCCGAAATCACCACCCACGGCGACCACCGCATCGTCATGTCGTTCGCCGTCACCGGCCTCCGCACCCCCGGCATCTCCTTCGACGACCCGGGCTGCGTACGCAAGACGTTCCCGGACTTCCACGCCCATTGGGGGAAGTTCACTTCCCCGGCTTAGGGGATGCCGGGTCCGGGCACGCCGCGGATGCGGCAAGAATGGGGGCATGAGCGACAGCCCAGCCCCCCTCGCAGACCCGCACATCGCCTTCGATCCGTCCGAAGGCCGCCGGGACATCGTCGTCCTCGGCTCCACCGGGTCCATCGGCACCCAGGCCATCGACCTGGTGCTGCGCAACCCCGACCGCTTCCGCGTGACCGCCCTGTCCGCCGCCGGCGGCCGGGCCGGGCTCCTCGCCGAGCAGGCGCGCCGGCTCCGGGTGCGTACGGTGGCCGTGGCGCGCGAGGAGGCGGTGCCCGCGCTGCGGGAGGCGCTGAAGGAGATCTACGGCTCCGACCCGCTGCCCGAGATCCTCGCCGGACCGGACGCCGCCACCCAGGTCGCTGCCTCCGACTGCCACACCGTGCTCAACGGCATCACCGGCTCCATCGGCCTCGCGCCGACCCTCGCCGCCCTCGAAGCGGGCCGCACCCTCGCCCTCGCCAACAAGGAGTCGCTGATCGTCGGCGGCCCGCTGGTGAAGGCCGTCGCCAAGCCGGGCCAGATCATCCCGGTCGACTCCGAGCACGCCGCGCTCTTCCAGGCGCTCGCCGCCGGCACCCGCGCCGATGTCCGCAAGCTGGTCGTCACGGCCTCCGGCGGCCCCTTCCGCGGCCGTACGCGGGCGGAACTGGCCCACGTCACCCGCGAGGACGCCCTGGCGCACCCCACCTGGGCCATGGGCCCGGTGATTACGGTCAACAGCGCGACCCTCGTCAACAAGGGCCTGGAGGTCATCGAGGCCCACCTGCTCTACGACATCCCCTTCGACCGCATCGAAGTCGTCGTACACCCCCAGTCGTATGTGCACTCCATGGTGGAGTTCACCGACGGTTCCACCCTCGCCCAGGCGACCCCGCCCGACATGCGCGGCCCGATCGCCCTCGGCATCGGCTGGCCCGAGCGCGTCCCCGACGCGGCCCCGGCCTTCGACTGGTCCACGGCGTCCACCTGGGAGTTCTTCCCCCTCGACACCGAGGCCTTCCCCTCCGTCGGCCTCGCCCGCCACGTCGGAGAGCTGGGCGGCACGGCCCCGGCGGTGTTCAACGCCGCGAACGAGGAGTGCGTGGAGGCCTTCCTCGCCGGCCGGCTGCCCTTCAACGGCATCATGGACACCGTCACGGCGGTCGTCGCCGAACACGGAACCCCGGCCGAGGGAACTTCCCTGACCATGCCGGACGTCCTGGAGGCGGAGACCTGGGCGCGCGCCCGGGCCCGTGAACTGACGGCGAAGGCGACCGCGGAGGCTCGCGCATGACGATCTGGCTGACGATCCTCGGCATCGCGCTCTTCGCGGTCGGGCTGCTGTTCTCCATCGCCTGGCACGAGCTCGGCCACCTGTCCACGGCCAAGCTCTTCGGCATCCGCGTGCCGCAGTACATGGTGGGCTTCGGCCCCACCCTCTGGTCGCGCAAGAAGGGCGAGACGGAGTACGGCATCAAGGCCATCCCGGCCGGCGGCTACATCCGCATGATCGGGATGTTCCCGCCCGGCGACGACGGCCGCATAGAGGCCCGCTCCACGTCCCCGTTCCGGGGCATGATCGAGGACGCCCGGTCGGCGGCGTACGAGGAGCTCCAGCCCGGCGACGAGACGCGACTGTTCTACACGCGCAAGCCCTGGAAGCGCGTCATCGTGATGTTCGCCGGCCCGTTCATGAACCTCATCCTGGCCGTCGCGATCTTCCTCGGCGTCTCGATGACGTTCGGGTTCGCGACCCAGACGACGGAGGTCGCCGGCGTACAGAAGTGCGTCATCGAGCAGAGCGAGAAGCGCGACACCTGCGCCAAGGGCGACCCGGTGTCCCCTGCCCACGCCGCCGGGCTCAAGCCGGGCGACAAGATCGTCGCCTTCGACGGCAGGCCGGTCGACGACTGGGCCACGCTCTCCGAGCGCATCCGCGCCACCATCGGACCCGCCGATCTCACTGTCGTCCGTGACGGCAGGGAACTGACCCTCCACCCCACCCTGATCAAGAACGAAGTCGTCCAGAAGGACGAGGACGGCGAGGTCGTCGAGGGCAAGTACGTACCGGCCGGCTACCTGGGCTTCGCCGCCAAGACGGAGATCCTCCCGCTCGGCTTCGGCCAGTCCGTGGACCGCATGGGCGACATGATCGAGAACGGCGTCGAGGCCATCGTCGCCCTCCCCTCCAAGATCCCCGACCTGTGGAACGCGGCCTTCAGCGACGGCGAGCGCAAGGCGGACTCCCCGGTCGGTGTCGTCGGAGCCGCCCGGATCAGCGGCGAGGTGATGAACCTGGACATCCCCACGCAGAACATCATCGCGACCTTCCTGACCCTCCTGGCCGGCTTCAACCTCTCCCTCTTCCTGTTCAACATGCTGCCGCTGCTCCCGCTGGACGGCGGGCACATCGCGGGCGCGCTGTGGGAGTCCGTACGCCGGAACGTGGCCAAGGTCTTCCGGCGCCCCGACCCCGGTCCCTTCGACGTCGCCAAGCTGATGCCGGTCGCCTACGTGGTGGCGGGGATCTTCATCTGTTTCACGCTGCTCGTGCTGGTCGCGGACATCGTCAACCCGGTAAAAATCTCGTAGACACACGGCGTACGTACGCGTGAACGACAGCGGCCGGACACCCCGTGGTGTCCGGCCCTGTCATTGGGGGCCTGTAATCTCGAAGCTGGAGCCCGCCGATCTCGGGACCGCGATTCAGACCTTGGGGTTGCACAGCAGATGACCGCGATTTCTCTCGGTATCCCGTCCGTTCCGACCAAGCTGGCCGACCGCCGTGTCAGCCGCAAGATCCAGGTCGGCTCGGTGGCCGTCGGCGGCGACGCGCCCGTGTCGGTGCAGTCCATGACGACGACCCGGACCTCCGACATCGGCGCCACGCTCCAGCAGATCGCCGAGCTGACCGCGTCCGGCTGCCAGATCGTACGGGTGGCCTGCCCCACCCAGGACGACGCGGACGCGCTCGCGACGATCGCCCGCAAGTCGCAGATCCCGGTCATCGCCGACATCCACTTCCAGCCGAAGTACGTCTTCGCCGCCATCGACGCGGGCTGCGCGGCGGTCCGGGTGAACCCGGGCAACATCAAGCAGTTCGACGACAAGGTCAAGGAGATCGCCAAGGCCGCCGGCGACGCGGGCACCCCGATCCGCATCGGCGTCAACGCGGGCTCCCTCGACAAGCGGCTGCTGGAGAAGTACGGCAAGGCCACCCCGGAGGCGCTGGTCGAGTCCGCGCTGTGGGAGGCCTCCCTCTTCGAGGAGCACGGCTTCCGCGACATCAAGATCTCGGTCAAGCACAACGACCCGGTCGTGATGATCGCGGCGTACCGGCAGCTCGCCGCCCAGTGCGACTACCCGCTGCACCTCGGCGTCACCGAAGCAGGTCCCGCCTTCCAGGGCACCATCAAATCGGCCGTCGCCTTCGGCGCCCTGCTCAGCGAGGGCATCGGCGACACGATCCGCGTCTCCCTCTCGGCGCCCCCGGCCGAGGAGGTCAAGGTCGGCATCCAGATCCTGGAGTCCCTCAACCTCCGCCGGCGCCGCCTGGAGATCGTCTCCTGCCCCTCCTGCGGCCGCGCCCAGGTCGACGTCTACAAGCTGGCCGATCAGGTCAGCGCGGGCCTCGACGGCCTGGAGGTCCCGCTGCGCGTCGCGGTCATGGGCTGCGTCGTCAACGGGCCCGGCGAGGCCCGCGAGGCGGACCTGGGCGTCGCCTCCGNGGCCGTCGCCTTCGGCGCCCTGCTCAGCGAGGGCATCGGCGACACGATCCGCGTCTCCCTCTCGGCGCCCCCGGCCGAGGAGGTCAAGGTCGGCATCCAGATCCTGGAGTCCCTCAACCTCCGCCGGCGCCGCCTGGAGATCGTCTCCTGCCCCTCCTGCGGCCGCGCCCAGGTCGACGTCTACAAGCTGGCCGATCAGGTCAGCGCGGGCCTCGACGGCCTGGAGGTCCCGCTGCGCGTCGCGGTCATGGGCTGCGTCGTCAACGGGCCCGGCGAGGCCCGCGAGGCGGACCTGGGCGTCGCCTCCGGCAACGGCAAGGGGCAGATCTTCGTCAAGGGCGAGATCATCAAGACCGTGCCCGAATCCAAGATCGTGGAGACCCTCATCGAAGAGGCGATGAAGATCGCCGAGCAGATGGAGAAGGACGGCGTCATGTCCGGCGAACCGGAAGTCTCCGTGAGCTGACCCCGCGCTCCCCGCGCCCCGGCTGCCGCCTCGGCCCCGGGGCGCGCGCCGTTCCGCCCCCGACCCCGCCGGGCCCGTGCCCACCATCCCCGATCCGCAGTCGGCCTCCGGCCGGGGGGGCCGTGCTCACCACCCCCCATCCGCAGCCAGCGTCCGACCCCGCCGGGCCCGTGCACACCACCCCCCATCCGCAGTCGGCGTCCGGCCGGGGTGGGGCCGTGCAGGGTCGCCCCCGCAGAGGTTGGCGGCTCCGAAAGGGCTCCCTTGCGAGCGACCCGAGGCCGCCGGCCTCGAGGAGGTGAGCCCGGAGGGGCCCCGCCCCCACGCACCGGGGGTAGCCGCCGCTCGGGCACCGCGCCGGGGGGAACCGAAAAAGGGCGCCGCCCCGGTTCCGTTGTGCCCACCCGTTCCTCCCCCCTAGGACTTCGTCCTGGGGGGACCCCCAGCGGAACGACTGCCCACAACGGGCGGGGTGGGCGAGCCCCCGAGCGACTGCCCACAGCGGGGTGCCGACCCGGACTGAAGGACCACAACGGGGGCTGGCGCTCCGGAGGCGAGGGCCCGCAACGGGTGTACGCCCCTGAATGACTGCCCACGACGAGGGTGGGCGCCCCGAGCGATTGCCGACAACGGGGGCGGGCGCCCCCGGGCAAGGGGCCGCAACCGGGGCGGCCGTCCGGGGGTGCGGGGCCGCAACGAGCCCGGGGGCACGCCCCCGCCCCGGAGGGACGCCCCCGCCCCGGGGGGCACGCCCCCGCGCAGGGGCCGCGCACCCGCGTCCTGCCGCTTCACCCGCACCGGCAGGTACAGTGCCAGGACCCGTATGGAACGCATGGTGAGGCCCCCTCGTGTTGACGCAGACCACCACCCGGGTCCTCGAGCCCAGCGACCTCGGCGCCGCGCTCGCCGTCCTCGAGAGCGAGCCTGTCGCCAACGCGTTCGTCACCTCCCGCGTGCAGGTCGCCGGGCTGGACCCCTGGCGCCTCGGCGGCGAGATGTGGGGCTGGTACGCGGACGGGCGGCTGCGCTCGCTCTGCTACTCCGGCGCCAACCTCGTCCCCATCTGCGCCACGCCCGAAGCCGTCCGCGCCTTCGCCGACCGCGCCCGCCGGGCCGGCCGCCGCTGCTCGTCGATCGTCGGCCCCGCCGAGCCCACCGCCCAGCTGTGGCGGCTCCTCGAACCGGGCTGGGGCCCCGCCCGGGACGTCCGCGCGCACCAGCCGCTGATGGTCACCGACCGGCCGTCCCCGGACGTGGCGCCCGACCCGTACGTCCGCCGCATCCGCAAGGACGAGATGGACGTGATCATGCCGGCGTGCGTGGCCATGTTCACCGAGGAGGTCGGCATCTCGCCCATGGCGGGCGACGGCGGCCTGCTCTACCAGGCCCGCGTCGCCGAGCTCGTCGGCGCGGGCCGCTCCTTCGCCCGCATCGAGGACGGCAAGGTCGTCTTCAAGGCCGAGATCGGCGCCGCCACCCCCCAGGCGTGCCAGATCCAGGGCGTCTGGGTCGCCCCCGAGTACCGGGGCCGGGGCCTGTCCGAGACCGGCATGGCCGCCGTCCTGCGCTACGCCCTCGCCGACGTCGCGCCGGTCGTCTCGCTGTACGTCAACGACTACAACCTCCCCGCCAGGGCCGCGTACCGCCGTGTCGGATTCCAGGAGGTCGGCGCCTTTATGAGCGTGCTCTTCTGAGGCGCGTGAGGCACTTGTAAGGTTCGGTCGCATGGATGACGTCGTGGTCCGCCCCGTCGACCTCGCCGCGCGCGTGGACGACGCCCTCGCCGTGCAGGCCCTCGCCTTCGGGCTGACCGAGGACGAGGTCGCCGTACGTCGCCACATCGTCCTGCGCCACCTGCTCAGCCCGGGCGCGTGCGCCTACGGCGCGACCACACCGACCGGGCGGCTCGTCGGCTTCGTGTACGGGATGCCCAACGACCGTACGCACTGGTGGTCCACGGTCGTCCAGCCCTACCTCGTCCGCGAGGGCAACGACGCCTGGCTCGACGACTCCTTCGTCATCACCGAGCTCCACGTCCACCCCGCCTTCCAGGGCCGGGGCATCGGGCGTGAGCTGATCACCACCATCACGGACGCCGCCGAGCAGCCACGCTCGATCCTCTCGGCCATCGACGTCGAGAACCCGGCCCGGTTCCTCTACCGCGCCCTCGGCTACCGGGACCTGGCGCGCCGGGTCCACTTCCCCAGTGCCACGAAGCCGTACGCGGTGATGGGCGCGCCGCTGCCGCTGCCGCGGCCGAACTGATTTCCTTCGGCAGCCGCCCCGGAGCTAACCTCCTAGCCATCACACTTTTCACCGCAGGAGAGTTCCCCATGGCCCAGGTCCAGCGCATGTCCCGGTTGATGGTCAAGACACTGCGCGACGACCCGGCGGACGCCGAGACGCTCAGCCACAAGCTGCTCGTCCGCGCCGGTTACGTACGCCGCAACGCCGCGGGCATCTGGTCCTGGCTGCCGCTGGGCATGAAGGTCCTGGAGAACGTCTCGCGCGTGGTGCGCGAGGAGATGGACGCGATCGGCGCGCAGGAGGTCCTGCTGCCCGCGCTGCTGCCCAAGGAGCCGTACGAGGCGACGGGCCGCTGGGAGGAGTACGGCGCCGAGCTGTTCCGCCTCAAGGACCGCAAGGGCGGCGACTACCTGCTCGGCCCCACCCACGAGGAGATCTTCACCCAGCTGGTCAAGGACCAGTGCACGTCCTACAAGGACCTGCCGGTGATCCTCTACCAGATCCAGACGAAGTACCGCGACGAGGCGCGTCCCCGTTCCGGCATCCTGCGCGGCCGCGAGTTCCAGATGAAGGACTCGTACTCCTTCGACACCACGGACGAGGGCCTGGCCGAGTCGTACGCGCTGCACCGCCAGGCGTACATCAACATCTTCGACCGGCTCGGCCTCCGCCACAAGATCGTCTCCGCTGTCTCGGGCGCCATGGGCGGCTCGGCGTCGGAGGAGTTCCTGGCCCCGGCCGCCGCGGGCGAGGACACCTTCGTCTCCTGCTCCAACTGCGACTACGCCGCCAACACCGAGGCCGTCACGTTCAGGCAGCAGCCGGAGGACCCCACCGCGCACGGCCCGGTCGAGGAGCTGGACACCCCCGACACGCCGACCATCGAGACGCTCGCCGCGCACCTGGACGTCCCGGCGTCCCGCACGCTGAAGAACCTCCTGGTCAAGGTCGACGGCGAGATCGTCGCCGTCGGCGTGCCGGGCGACCGCGAGGTCGACATGGGCAAGCTGGAGGACCACCTGGCTCCGGCCACCGTCGAGCTGGTCACCGCCGAGGACTTCGAGGGCCGCGACGACCTCGTACGCGGCTACGTCGGCCCGCAGGGGCTGGACAAGGTCCGTTACATCGCCGACCCGCGCGTCTCGCCCGGCACGGCCTGGATCACCGGCGCCAACAAGCCCGACACGCACGCGAAGAACGTCGTCGCCGGCCGTGACTTCGAGGTCGACCAGTACCTGGACGTCGTCGTGGTGGAGGAGGGCGACCCCTGCCCGAACTGCGGCAGCGACCTCGAGATCGGCCGCGCCATCGAGATCGGCCACATCTTCCAGCTCGGCCGCAAGTACGCCGACGCCTTCCAGCTCGACGTCCTCGGCCAGAACGGCAAGCCCGTACGCGTCACCATGGGCTCGTACGGCATCGGCGTCTCCCGCGCGGTCGCGGCCCTGGCCGAGCAGCACGCGGACGAGCAGGGCCTGTGCTGGCCCCGCGAGATCGCCCCGGCGGACGTCCACGTCGTCGCGGCCGGCAAGGCGCTCCAGACGGAGCTCGCGCTCGACGTCGCCGGCAAGCTCGGCGAGGCGGGCCTCCGCGTCCTGGTCGACGACCGCGCCGGCGTCTCGCCGGGCGTCAAGTTCACCGACGCCGAACTCATTGGCGTCCCCAAGATCCTCGTCGCCGGCCGCCGCTCCGCCGAGGGCGTCGTGGAGCTGAAGGACCGCCGCACCGGCGAGCGCGAGGAGCTCACGGTCGACGAGGCGATCGCCCGCCTCAGCGCCTGACGCCCCCGGGGCCCGGCCCCCGGGTCGGGCCTGCCCCCCGGGGCGCCGGGTGGCACCCGGCCTGGATCTGCACCCGGTGCCGGGTGACATCCGGCCCTGATCTGCACCCGGTGCCGGGTGACATCCGGCCCTGATCTGCACCCGGTGCCGGGTGACGGAGGCTCCGGCCTCCACCTCAGGCCAGGCCCCCTGGTCGGGCCCCCTCCCCGGGCGTGGCCGCTCGTTGGACTCGCCCCCCGGCTCGGCCCTGGGCGGCCCTGGCCTCCGTGGACTTTGCCCCACGGTCGGGCCTGCCGCCGACCCCGCTGTGGACAGTAGTCCCGCCGGGCGAGCTCCCCCCGTTGTGGGCAGTCGTCCCGCTGGGGGTCCCCCAGGACGAAGTCCTAGGTGGAGGGACGGGTGGGCACAACGGGACGGGGGTCTCTCGTTCACCCCCGGCGCGGTGCCGCTTGCGGGGCGGCCACCGCCGGGGCGCGTGGGGCGGGGCCCCTCCGGGCTCACCTCCTCGAGGCCGGCGGCCTTGGGTTCTCCAGGTTGGGAGCCCGACTGTCGCCGCCAACCTCTGCGGGGGCGACCCTGCACGGCCCCGCCCCGGCCGGACGCCGACTGCGGGACGGTGGGTGGGGCGGGGCGCGCGCGACGTCAGATGCAGCCCGCCGTGCCGGCGTCGTCGTCCCGTACGTGGGGTGCCGGCGCCGGTTCGTGGACTGGTGGCTCGGGGACCGGCTGCGACGCGCGGAACGTGTCGAGCGGGTCGTGCAGGTGCGGGTCGTGGACGTGCAACTGCTGCTGCGGGGCCCACTGCTGTCCCATCGAGGGCGGGTTCTGCCCGGCCCGCTCCAGGAAGCGCAGCAGCTCCACCGGGAACGGCAGCACCAGCGTCGAGTTCTTCTCGGCGGCGACGGCCACGATGGTCTGCAGCAGCCGCAGCTGCAGGGCGGAGGGCGTCTCCGACATCACTCCCGCCGCCTCCGCCAGCTTCTTCGACGCCTGCAGCTCCGCGTCCGCGTTGATGACCCGGGCCCGCCGCTCGCGGTCGGCCTCGGCCTGGCGGGCCATGGAGCGCTTCATCGTCTCCGGCAGCGAGACGTCCTTGATCTCGACCCGGTCGATGGTCACACCCCACTCGACGGCCGGGTTGTCGATCATCAGCTCCAGCCCCTGGTTGAGCTTCTCCCGGTTGGAGAGCAGGTCGTCCAGGTCGCTCTTGCCGATGATCGACCGCAGCGAGGTCTGCGCGATCTGCGAGACCGCGAACCGGTAGTCCTCGACCCGGATGATCGCGGCGGCCGCGTCCACGACCTTGAAGTACACGACCGCGTCCACCCGGACCGTGACGTTGTCGCGGGTGATGCCCTCCTGGGCGGGCACCGGCATGGTCACGATCTGCATGTTGACCTTGTGCAGCCGGTCGATGAACGGGACCACGAGCGTGAAGCCCGGCGCCCGGATGCCCTGCCGGAGCCGGCCGAACCGGAGGACGACGCCCCTCTCGTACTGCTTGATGACCCTGGCGGCGGCTGACAGGTACAGCGCGCCTGCGGAGCCCGTCGCCGCGGCCGCCGTGAGCAGTTCCTCGACCATGACAACCCCCTGCCATAGGAGCCGGGTGGGTTACGGGTGCGTTATGCCCAATATCGCACCTGTGGGGCCGTCTGGGGAGTTCTAGAGCCAGCTCGCGAATTCCAGCAGCAGCTCGCCGTCCTGCCGCCGTCCTGCCGCCAGGGCCCGCGCCCCCGACTCCACGGCCCGGAACAGGGTCCAGCCGCGCAGCCGCTCACGGTCCACGTCGAGGGAGTCGGCCAGCTTGTTCACCCGGCGGCGCCCGGACGTCGGGCCGGAGGCGGCCGCGACCAGGTCCTCGACCCGGTCGCGGACCAGCCGGGCCAGGTCGTACGCGCGTTCGCCCACCAGCGGGTCCGGACCGACCGCCAGCCAGGGCGCCCGGTCACCGGCCAGCACCTTGCCCTGGCGGAAGTTGCCGTGCAGCAGCAGCTCCTCGGGAGCGTCCGCGACCAGCTCGTCCCGCGCGCCGAGCGCCGCCGACACCAGCTCGGCGCTCTCCGTGTCCTTCACCGCCCGCATCGCCTCCGCCTGCCGCGCGGTCCGCTCGGCGACCGATTCGAAGCCGTGGCCCTCCGGCGGGGCCACCCACAGGCGCCGCACCGTGCCGGCGGCCTCCAGCAGCGCCTTGGCCTCCGGCAGGGAGCGCAGGCTCACCTCCGGGTGCAGCCGCTCCAGCAGCAGGTCCGGCCCGGCGGTGTCCAGCGCCCGCACCGCGCCCCAGCCGTCCCAGTGGGCGAGCGCCGCCCGCTCCAGGTCCGGCGCGGCGAACGGCGGCACCACCTTCAGCGCGGCCGGGGTGCCGTCCGGCAGCCGTACGAGGACGACGAGGCTGCTGCGGCCGCCCGGCGCGATCACCCGTTCGACGTCCAGGTGCCGCAGGTCCACCGCCTGCCGGGCGAGCTCCGGAAGCCGGGCGAGCCAGTCGCCCGCGGCCGCGTCGCCGTACGTCTCGCCGAGAGCCCGCACCAGTCGCTGCGGCGGTTCAAAACCCATGCGTGCGTTGTTCCCTCTCGAAAGCCGGGGCTCACAGTCGCTCGGCGAGCCCAGGAAAGGCTACGCCGCTGCCCCGCCACCGCACGGCCCGCACCGCGGCCTCCCGCAGCGCGCTCGCCGCCTCTCGCCGCAGCGGCCCCTCCGCGGCGCGTACGAGGTCGGAGTACACGCCCGCGACCCGGTCCTCCAGCTCGGCGGCCAGCCGTACGGCCGCGGCCGCGTCCGGCACCGGGAACGGCAGCGCGTACGCGGCGGCGGACGCGGCCGGCTTCCCGCCCAGGTCGCGCACCGTCCGCGCCAGCGCGTCCCGCCGGGCCCGGTGGGCGTCGTACGCGGCGGTCGCCTCCGCCCGCCGTCCGTCCCCGACGCGGCCGCCGACGACCCCGTACCCGTACACCGCCGCGTGCTCGGCGGCGAGCGCCGCCTGCGCGGCCTCCAGGGCGGCCTCGCTCATGACGGGATCCCTTCACTGGTCAGCAGGTACGCGTGCGCGGCCCCCGAGGCCGCGACGGACGCCAGCAGCCGGGCGTACTCGGGCGGAGCGGTGAGGAGGGCGGCGGCGTGCGCGTCGGCCGCCCGCCGCGCCGCCGCGGCCAGCTCGGCGACCGCGACGGTGGGGTCGGCGGGCACGGGCCCGGCGGCCATGACGGCCCCGGGCCCCCCGGTACCCGGGGCGCCCGTACGGGCAGGACCGCCCGGCCCGGCGGCCACCCCCGGCGCCGCCGGGCCCGCCGGGGCCCCCGCGCGGGCCGGGCCCTCCGGGGTCGTCGGCGTGCCCGGGGCGCCCGCGCGGGCTGGGCCGTCCGGGGGTGCCGGGGGCGTCGGGGCGGGCGTGGCGCCCGCCGGGGCCAGGGCCGTCACGTGGGCCGCGACCGCCGCGCGCAGCGGGGTCAGCCGGGCGGTCAGCGCGGGGTGCGCGGCGAGCACGGCGTCGAACCGGGCCAGCAGCGCCGCGCTCGTCGCGGCCGAACGGCGCCGCAGCGCCGTCTCCGCGCGGGCCGCGCGTTCGGCCTCCGCCGCGGACGACGACGTACCGCCAAGGCCGCCGTCCGACGTGCACGCCCCGAGCACACCCGCCGCGGCCACCGTGCCCGTCGCGATGAGCGCACGTCTCCGTGTCGTCCCCGTACGCCCCACGCGTCACTCCCTCCACCCAAAGCCCAAGATCACCGCAGGCGAGCGTACCCGCGGCTCGCGCGAGGTGGACGGCAACACCCCCCGCGACCGGATACCCTTTGATCTGACACGCGACGATCCACACAACAGCACACGCGGCCGAGGAGTCACCCGGATGAGCACCACCCAGAGCGAAAGGCTGCGCGGGCTGCTGGAACCGCTGGTCAGCGAGAGGGACCTGGACCTCGAGGAGATCGAGGTGTCCCGGGCGGGCCGGCGGCGGATGCTGAGGATCATCGTCGACTCGGACGAGGGCGTGGAACTCGACGCCTGTGCCGAGCTGAGCTGCGCCATCTCCGACAAGCTCGACGAGACGGACGCGATGGGCGACGAGGAGTACGTCCTCGAAGTCAGCTCGCCGGGCGCCGACCGCCCGCTGACCGAGCACCGCCACTACGTACGCGCCACCGGCCGCCTCGTGAAGCTCCAGCTGCACGAGGGCGCCGAGCTGGTGGCCCGCATCCTCTCCGTGGACGACGACGGCCTCGATCTCGAGGTGCCGGGCGTGAAGGGGCGCAAGCCCACCGCCCGCCGCGTGACGTTCGGGGACATCGCGAAGGCGCGCGTGGAGATCGAGTTCAACCGCAAGGACAAGAAGGAAGAGGAGGCGTAGCCGTGGACATCGACGTGAAGCTCCTGAGGGGCTTGGCGCAGGAGAAGGAGATTCCCTTCGACCTGCTGGTCGAGGCGATCGAGTCGGCCCTCCTCATCGCCTACCACCGCACCGAGGGAGCCCGCCGTCACGCCCGTGTCGTGCTGGACCGGCAGACCGGTCATGTGACGGTGTGGGCGAAGGAGGACCCGGCCGACCTGGAGGAGGGGCAGGAGCCCAAGGAGTTCGACGACACGCCGTCGGACTTCGGCCGCATCGCGGCGAGCACCGCCCGTCAGGTCATCCAGCAGCGGCTGCGGGACGCCGAGAACGACGTGACGTTCGGCGAGTACGCCCGCCGCGAGGGCGACATCGTGGCCGGCATGGTGCAGCAGGGCAAGGACCCCAAGAACGTCCTGGTCAAGCTGGACGACAAGCTGGAAGCGATCCTTCCGGTGCAGGAGCAGGTGCCGGGCGAGGAGTACACGCACGGGCTGCGGCTGCGGACGTACGTCGTCCGCGTCGCCAGGGGCGTGCGCGGCCCGTCCGTCACCCTGTCGCGTACACATCCCAATCTGGTGAAGAAGCTGTTCGCGCTGGAGGTCCCCGAGATCGCGGACGGTTCGGTCGAGATCGCGGCGATCGCCCGTGAGGCCGGCCACCGCACCAAGATCGCGGTACGGTCCACCCGTTCGGGACTGAACGCCAAGGGCGCCTGCATCGGCCCGATGGGCAGCCGTGTGCGCAATGTCATGGCCGAGCTGCACGGCGAGAAGATCGACATCGTCGACTGGTCGGACGACCCGGCCGAGATGGTGGCGAACGCCCTGTCCCCGGCCCGCGTCTCCAAGGTGGAGGTCGTCGACCTCGCTGCCCGGTCCGCCCGGGTGACCGTGCCGGACTACCAGCTGTCGCTGGCGATCGGCAAGGAGGGGCAGAACGCCCGCCTGGCCGCCCGCCTGACCGGCTGGCGCATCGACATCCGCCCGGACACCGAGCAGACCTCCGAGCAGGGCTCCGAGCAGGACTGAACCCGCTCCGGGGAATAGAACCCGCCATGGTCACGTTGTGCGATGGCGAGATCACGACAACAACCGTTCGATTCTTGCCCCAAAGGGGTGAGGTCGGTGCGGGGAGGTAGACTTAACCGTGTCTGGCCGGACGCACGCCCGCGCCTGCCCTGAGCGAACCTGTGTGGGATGCCGGGAGCGAGCGGCCAAGCGCGATCTGCTGCGCATCGTGTTGATCAAGGGCGGCTGCGCCCCCGATCCACGCGGTACGCTGCCCGGCCGGGGTGCTTATGTGCATCCCGCCTCGGTCTGTCTCGACCTGGCGGTCCGCCGCAGGGCGTTCCCCAGGGCCTTCAGGGTCCAGGGGCCGCTCGAAGTCGCGGACGTCCGCCAGTACGTCGAGCAGTCGGCACCCGTAAGTTCGGCACCGTAAGTTCGGCACCGTAAGAAGAAGTACGGCACGGAACACCGTGCGGTCAGGTACCTCGCGAGTTGGAAGTAGGTCGAGATTGCGATGAGCACTCGATGAGTACGCGATGAGTACGCCCATGAAGTAGCGACGGTCCGGCGGTAACCCGGACCTAAAAGGAGCGAAGTGGCTAAGGTCCGGGTATACGAACTCGCCAAGGAGTTCGGTGTAGAGAGCAAGGTCGTCATGGCCAAGCTCCAGGAACTCGGTGAATTCGTCCGTTCGGCGTCTTCGACCATCGAAGCGCCGGTTGTACGTAAACTGACTGACGCGCTGCAGGGGCCCGGCGGCAACGCCGGCAAGTCCGCAGCCAAGCCGGGCGCGCCTCGCAAGGCCGCGCCTGCCAAGCCTTCCCCCGCCGCGCCCTCCCCGGCGCAGGCGGCACGTCCCGCCGCCCCGAAGCCCGGCGCCCCCGCGCCGAAGCCCGCGGCGGCCGAGAAGCCCGCGGTGGCGGAGAAGCCCGCGACGCCGGCCCCCGGCCCGCGTCCCACCCCGGGTCCGAAGCCCGCGGCGGCGCCCAAGCCGGCGCCCGCCTCCCCGGCTCCCACCGCCCCGGAGTTCACCGCGCCCCCGTCGGCCCCGGCCGCCGGTCCCCGGCCCGGTGCCACCCCCGGTCCCCGTCCCGCCGGCCGCCCGCAGGGCGAGCGCGGTCAGGGCGGCGAGCGCGGTGGCCGTCCCGGCGGCGCCCCGCGCCCCGGTGGCGAGCGTCAGGCCCCCCGTCCGGGTGCCCCGCGTCCCGCGGGTCCGCGTCCGGGCAACAACCCGTTCACCTCTGGTGGCTCCACCGGCATGGCGCGCCCGCAGGCGCCCCGTCCGGGCGGCGCCCCGCGTCCCGGTGGCCCCGGTGGTGCCCCGGGCGGTCCGCGTCCGCAGGGCGCCGGTCAGGGCGGTCCCCGTCCCCAGGCCGGTCCCGGTGGCCCGCGTCCCACTCCCGGCGGCATGCCCCGTCCCCAGGCCCCGCGCCCGGGTGGCGGCCCCGCCGGTAACCGCCCGAACCCGGGCATGATGCCGCAGCGTCCGGCTGCCGGTCCCCGCCCCGGCGGTGGACCCGGTGGCGGTGGCCGCGGTCCCGGTGGCGGTGCCGGTCGTCCCGGCGGCGGCGCCGGTCGTCCCGGTGGCGGCTTCGCCGGTCGTCCGGCCGGTCCCGGCGGCGGTGGCGGCGGCTTCGCCGGCCGTCCCGGTGGCGGCGGTGGCGGCGGCGGTCGTCCCGGTGGTCCCGGTGGCGGTGGCGGCGGCTTCGGCGGTCGTCCCGGCTTCGGTGGCCGTCCCGGCGGTCCCGGTGGCCGTGGTGGCACGCAGGGTGCGTTCGGCCGTCCCGGCGGTCCGGCGCGTCGTGGCCGTAAGTCGAAGCGGCAGAGGCGCCAGGAGTACGAGGCCATGCAGGCCCCGTCGGTCGGCGGCGTGATGCTGCCTCGCGGCAACGGCGAGACCGTTCGCCTGTCGCGCGGTGCGTCCCTCACCGACTTCGCGGAGAAGATCAACGCCAACCCGGCGTCCCTCGTCGCGGTCATGATGAACCTCGGCGAGATGGTCACCGCCACGCAGTCCGTCTCCGACGAGACGCTGCAGCTGCTCGGCGACGAGATGAACTACACGGTTCAGATCGTCAGCCCCGAGGAGGAGGACCGCGAGCTGCTCGAGTCCTTCGACCTCGAGTGGGGCGAGGACGAGGGCGGCGAGGAGTACCTCGCACCGCGTCCGCCGGTCGTGACCGTCATGGGTCACGTCGACCACGGTAAGACCCGACTGCTGGACGCGATCCGCAAGACGAACGTCGTCGCGGGCGAGGCCGGCGGTATTACGCAGCACATCGGTGCGTACCAGGTCGCCACCGAGGTCAACGGCGAGGACCGCAAGATCACCTTCATCGACACCCCGGGTCACGAGGCGTTCACCGCCATGCGTGCCCGTGGTGCGAAGTCCACCGACATCGCGATCCTCGTGGTCGCGGCCAATGACGGTGTGATGCCCCAGACGATCGAGGCGCTGAACCACGCCAAGGCGGCCGACGTGCCGATCGTGGTCGCGGTCAACAAGATCGACGTCGAGGGTGCGGACCCGGTCAAGGTGCGCGGTCAGCTGACCGAGTACGGCCTGGTGGCCGAGGAGTACGGCGGCGACACCATGTTCGTCGACATCTCCGCCAAGCAGGGCCTGCACATCGACGAGCTGCTGGAGGCCGTGATCCTCACGGCCGACGCGTCGCTCGACCTCCGGGCCAACCCGGAGCAGGACGCGCAGGGTATTGCCATCGAGGCCCACCTGGACAAGGGCCGCGGCGCCGTCGCGACCGTCCTGGTCCAGCGAGGCACGCTGCGGGTCGGCGACACGATGGTCGCGGGCGACGCCTACGGCCGAGTGCGCGCCATGCTCGACGACAAGGGCGAGAACGTGGAAGAGGCGGGTCCCTCGACCCCGGTCCTCGTCCTCGGTCTCACCAACGTCCCGGGCGCCGGCGACAACTTCCTGGTGGTCGACGAGGACCGTACGGCCCGTCAGATCGCCGAGAAGCGTGCCGCCCGTGAGCGCAACGCCGCGTTCGCCAAGCGCGTGCGCCGCGTCTCCCTCGAGGACCTGGACAAGGTGCTCAAGGCCGGCGAGATCCAGCAGCTCAACCTCATCATCAAGGGTGACGCTTCCGGTTCCGTCGAGGCGCTCGAGTCGTCGCTGCTCCAGCTCGACGTCGGCGAAGAGGTCGACATCCGGGTCCTGCACCGCGGTGTCGGTGCGGTCACGGAGTCGGACATCGACCTGGCGATGGGCTCCGACGCCATCGTCATCGGCTTCAACGTCCGCGCGGCCGGCCGTGCCGCGCAGATGGCGGAGCGCGAGGGCGTCGACGTCCGGTACTACTCGGTGATCTACCAGGCCATCGAGGAGATCGAGGCGGCCCTCAAGGGCATGCTCAAGCCGGAGTACGAAGAGGTCGAGCTCGGTACGGCGGAGATCCGCGAGGTCTTCCGCTCGTCCAAGCTGGGCAACATCGCCGGTGTCCTCATCCGCTCCGGCGAGGTGCGACGCAACACCAAGGCGCGCCTCATCCGCGACGGCAAGGTCATCGCGGAGAACCTCAACATCGAGGGTCTGCGTCGCTTCAAGGACGACGTCACCGAGATCCGCGAAGGCTTCGAGGGTGGTATCAACCTCGGAAACTTCAACGACATCAAGGTCGACGACGTCATCGCGACGTACGAGATGCGCGAGAAGCCGCGCGGCTGATCCCAGCCACGGCAGCCGGGGCCGGTCGGCGGAAGTATTTCCGTCGATCGGCCCCGGCCGTTGCGTGTACGGTTCTTGGTGTCCCTGCCAAGTGGTTGGCAGGGCCCTGAACCCGAACCGGCGGGACATCCGGGCACACATGTATGTGGGGACTCTGTCCTTCGACCTGCTCCTCGGCGACGTACGGTCGTTGAAGGAGAAGCGCTCCGTCGTCCGCCCGATCATCGCGGAACTGCAACGCAAATTCGCGGTGAGCGTGGCGGAGACCGGCTCCCAGAACCTCCATCGCAGGGCCCACATCGGTCTCGCGATGGTGTCGGGGGACGTCGGGCACCTGACGGACGTGCTGGACCGGTGCGAGCGCATGGTCGCCGGCCGGCCCGAGGTGGAGCTGCTGTCGGTACGCCGGCGGATGCACACCGATGAAGACTGAACGTGCCGCACTGTGGCACGACGAACGTAGGACGAAAGAGGAGAAGGACCGGTGGCCGACAACGCGCGGGCCCGCAAGCTGGCCGATCGCATCCAGGTCGTGGTCGCGGAGACCCTGGACCGGCGTATCAAGGATCCGCGACTGGGCTTCGTGACCATCACGGACGCCCGGGTCACCGGTGACCTGCGGGAGGCCACGGTCTTCTACACGGTCTACGGCGACGAGGAGGAGCGGGCGGCGTCGGCGGCGGCCCTGGAGTCCGCGAAGGGCATCCTGCGCTCCGAGGTGGGCAAGCAGACCGGCGTCCGCTTCACGCCGACCCTGACCTTCGTACCGGACGCCCTGCCGGACAACGCCCGCACCATCGAGGACCTCCTCCACAAGGCGCGGGCCAAGGACGCGGAGGTGCGCGAGGTGTCGACCGGCAAGACGTACGCCGGCGAGGCCGACCCGTACCGCAAGCCGGAGGACGAGGACGAGGACGAGGGCGAAGCCTCGGAATGACACAGCACAACAGGACGCCCGACGGGCTTGTCATCGTCGACAAGCCGTCGGGCTTCACTTCGCACGACGTCGTCGCCAAGATGCGCGGGATCGCCAGGACCCGCCGCGTCGGACACGCGGGGACGCTCGACCCGATGGCGACCGGTGTGCTGGTCCTCGGCGTCGAGAAGGCCACCAAGCTCCTCGGTCACCTCGCGCTGACCGAGAAGGAGTACCTGGGCACCATCCGCCTCGGGCAGAACACCATCACCGACGACGCGGAGGGCGAGATCACCTCGTCCGCCGACGCCTCCCGGGTCACCCGTGAGGCCGTCGACGGGGAGGTCGCCAAACTGACCGGCGCCATCATGCAGGTGCCGTCCAAGGTCAGCGCCATCAAGATCGACGGCAAGCGGTCGTACGCGCGCGTGCGGGGCGGCGAGGAGTTCGACATCCCGGCCCGCCCGGTGACGGTGTCGTCGTTCCAGGTGTACGACATGCGTGACGCCGTCGCGGAGGACGGCACCCCCGTCGTCGACCTGGTCGTGTCGGTGGTCTGCTCCTCCGGTACGTACATCCGCGCCCTCGCCCGCGACCTGGGCGCCGGGCTAGGCGTCGGCGGCCACCTCACGGCGCTGCGGCGCACCCGGGTCGGCCCGTACAAGCTGGACGCGGCCCGCACCCTGGACCAGCTCCAGGAGGAGCTCACCGTCATGCCGATCGCCGAGGCCGCGGCGGCCGCGTTCCCCCGCTGGGACGTGGACGAGCGGCGGGCGAAGCTGCTGCTCAACGGCGTACGGCTGGACATGCCCGCCTACGACACGGCCCCCGTGGCGGTCTTCGGGCCGGAGGGCCGCTTCCTGGCGCTGGTGGAGGAGAAGAAGGGCAAGGCGAAGAGCCTGGCGGTCTTCGGCTGACCGCGCTCCGGCGATCGCTCGCACCGTGGAGCGGGCAACAGGCCCGCTCCACGACCCCCCTCCCAGAGGGTCTGTCCGCCCGGCACCGCGGATTCACCCACTTGGGCAGGCGCTCGGAGTGAATGACGGGGGCACTCGGGGGCGCTTTCGAACCACGTCCTTCTCCCGGTGATCAACGCCGCCCTACCGTCGAACCATGGAACGCGGGGAACGGGCGACGCTGGTGCGGATCTGCGATCCGGCCGGCCGGACCCGGGGGGCCGGCTTTGTCGCCGACGACGAGGGCACGGTCGTGACCAGCCACGAAGCCGTGGACGGGCTCGACCGGATCGAGGTGCGCGCGCCCGGCGGCCGCACGTACGTGGCCGGGTCCGATGCCATCACTCCACTGCCCGAGGCCGACCTGGCGCTCGTGCGCACCGAAGGGCTCGGCGTGAGCCCGCTGCCGGTGGCCGCCCGGGGGCGCGTCGAGGCGGGGACGTACGTACGGATCGCCGCGCACGGCTGGCGCGAGGCGCGCGTGCTCGGCACCGCCCGGGTGACCTACACGGCCGCCGACCGGTTCCACCTGCTCGGTGACGTGCTGGAGCTCGCCATCGGGACCGAGGGCAGCGAGGCGCTGCGGCGGGGCGGCGAGGCCGCGGGCGGCCCCGTCCTGGACGCCGCCACCGGCGCGGTACTGGGCGTGCTCGGGACGGCGCTGCACGCCGGGCACCGGGCGGCCGGGCTCGCCGTCCCGCTCGCACGGGTCGCCGCGGCGGCGCCCGAGGGCCCACTGGCCGCGCTGCTGCGGCGCAACGCCGCCACCGTCCCCGCGTACGGCGCCGACCTGAACCTCGCGGGTGTCCTCCGGCTCGCCGCCACGACGGGCCGGCCCGCCGGTGGGCCCAGCGCCTGGCCCGACCCGGTGGAACGGCGCGCCGTCGCCGACGAGTTGACGGCCTTCGAGGCGTCCGACGCCGTGGCGTTCGCCCTCGTCGGCGACCCGGGAACCGGCCGGACCGCCGAACTGCGCGCCCTCGCCGCCCGGCGCGCACGGGGCGACGCACCCGCCCCCACCCTCTGGCTGCGCGGCGCCGACCTGCGCGCCGACGACACGTCCCTGGCCGACGGCGTCGCGCGGGCACTGCGGGCGGCCGGCCGGATCGTGGCCTGCTCGGGCGCGCCCGGCGACATGGGCACCGCCACCCCCGAACGGGTGGCGCGGCTCGCCCTCGACTGGGGGCGCCCCCTCCTCGTACTCCTCGACGGGCCGGAGGAGATGCCGCCCGCCCTCGCGCACCGGCCGGCCGCCTGGACCGCCGGGACCGTGTCGTGGCTGCGCGCGCACCGCGCCCGGCTCGTCGTCGCCTGCCGCCCCGAGCACTGGGAACAGGCGGGCGCGCTGTACCCCTCCGGGGCGCTGCACCGGCCCGGGCGGCCCGCGTGGCGGCTGCCGGACGCGCTGCGGATCGGCGACCTCGCCGGGCGCGAGGCGAAGCGGGCGCGGGAACGGTACGGGCTGCCCGGCGACGCCCTCGCGGCGGACGACGCCCGGCACCCGCTGGCGCTGCGGCTCCTCGCGGAGGTACGGGAGGCCCTGCCCGGGGACGTACCGGGGCGGCCCGGCCGGGCGGAGATCTTCGCCGCGTACCTGGACCTGATGTGCCTGCGCGTCGCCGTCCGGATCGCCGCCGCGTCCCGGCCCGCGCTGCACGGCGCCGCGGTACGGCGGCTGGCCACGCGGGTGGCGGGCCGCGTCCACGAGGCGGCGCGGCGCTGCCTGGGGCCCGGGCAGGGGGAACTGTCCCGCGAGGCCTTCGAGGAACTGTTCCCCTGGGCCACCGGCTGGGCGCCCGCCGTCCTGACGGAGGGCCTCCTGGTCCCGGCGGGGGCCGGCTACCGGTTCGCCCACGAGGAGTTCGGCGACTGGATCCAGGGCACTCACCTGGACCTCGACGCGGCGCTGGACGCGCTGGTCCACGGGGAGGACCTTGGGGAGGAGGCCGTGGAGGAGGCCTTCGACGGCGCCGTGGAGGGTGCCTTGGAGGAGGCCTTGGAGGGTGCCTTGGAGGGTGCCTTGGGGGTCCAGCCCGCCCCGCCCGTTCTCCCCGTCCCGCGCCACCGGATCGGCCCGGTCCTCCAGGCGCTCCTCCTCCTGGACCGCACCCAGGGCCCGACCGCCCTGGCCCGGCGGCTCGAGGCCCTCATCGACGCCATCGACGCCATCGACGCCGTTGACGCCGTCGACGCCTTGGACGAGGGCGAGGAGCGGGGCGGCGTGGGTGTGGACCGGCCCAGGGAGGGGCGGCTTCAGGACGCCGAGTGGTGGGGCGCCCGGTTGCTGGGCGAGACGCTGCTGAGGTTGCCGGACCTGCGGCCGTACCTGGGCGTGCTGCGGCTGCTGGCCGAGCGCGTCACCGCACGCTCCGGCCGGGGCGGGTTCGGCGAGTTCGGGCCCTGGTTCTGGGAGCGGCTCCGCCTCGGCGAGGACGACCGCCTCGACCTGCTGCGCCGGCTCGTGCCCGCCGACGGGCCGCCCGGGGGGTGCGCCGCCCCGCGCTACCTGGACGCCGTCGCCGTACGCCTGGCAGCCGACCCGCGAGGCGTACAGCCCCTGCTGTGCCGCTGGTTCACCGACGAGCGGCCGCTGCCCGCCGAGCCGGGCGCCCGGGTGCGGCCCACCGTCGCCGGGGCGGCGCAGGCACTGCTGTACGCCCACCGCGACCTGGCCGTCGACGACCTGTGCGAGGCCCTCGTGACCACCGCGCACCCGCGCGCCGACGAGCTGCTCGCCGCCCTCGCCGAGGACGAGCCCGCCGCGCTGTGCCGAGCCGTCGACCGCTGGGCCCACGACGACACCCGGCCCGGCCGCCGCGTGGCCGCCGCCGCGTACGGGCAGCTGCTCGCCGCGCACGTCACCGCCGACGCGGACCGGGAACTGCTGCGGTACGCCGCCCTCGCGCTCCTCGCCCGCCCCGGGGAACAGGCTCTGCACGGACCGGCGCTCGGCCTGCTCGTACGCGACCCGCGCAGCCGCTCCCCGTACCTGCGCCAGGCCCTGGCCGCCTTCCGCGCCGGTACCCCCGGGCTGCCCGCGAGCGCGCTCGCCGCCGCGCTGCACACCCACCCCGAGCAGGTCCTCGCCGCGTTCCGTCGCCGGCTCCTCGATGGAGGCCCGGGTCCCGGGGCCGTACTGGAGGTGCTCGCCGAGGTCCGCACGCCCGCGCTCGCCCGCCGCGCCGCCGACCTGGTCCGGGCGTACGTCGACCGCCACCCCGAGGGCGCCGCCCACGCGGCCGCGTACGTCGACCGGCGCCTGGAGCAGGGCCCGGCCGCCCGGGCCGTTCTCTTCCCGCTCGTCAGCGGAGTGCTGCGGGGCAGCCCCGTGGAGGTCCGCGGCGCGCTCGCCCCGGTCCTCGCGGCGCCCGGCACGCGCGCGTCACGACCGCTGCGCGACGAGCTCCTCGACGTACTCCTGGAATACGAGCGGTACGAGAGCCACGACGGGCGCGACCTCGCCGTGCTCGACGCGCTGCTGCGGGCCGCCGCACTCGGCGCCGCGCGGCGCCCGGAGGCACGCACCCGGGAGCTGGTCCACCGCACCGGGCTGCTCCTCGTCCGTACGCTGGAGGGCGCCACCTGCTTCGACCGGCGGCTCGTGGAGCTGGCCAGGGAGGTGCCCGGGTTCGCCGCCCTGGTGGTCGGATGGCTGCGGCAGGCCCCGGGGGACTGGGCGTTCGTGGTCGGACCCAGCGCCCGCCGGACCGTCGAGAGCCTGGGCGGCGCCCCGGCCGGTCCGGCCCATCCGATGCCGATGCGGGCCGGAAGCCGTGGGCATGGCAGTCTTAGACCTGCGTAAGCGGTCAATGACGTACACGGGTTCGGGCGAGGAGCGGTCACAGTGCAGCGCTGGCGTGGCTTGGAGGACATCCCCCAGGACTGGGGGCGCAGCGTCGTCACCATCGGCTCCTACGACGGGGTGCACCGCGGACACCAGCTGATCATCGGACGGGCGGTGGAGCGGGCGCGTGAGCTCGGCATCCCGTCGGTCGTCGTGACCTTCGACCCGCATCCGTCGGAGGTCGTCCGCCCCGGCAGCCACCCGCCGCTGCTCGCCCCGCACCACCGGCGCGCCGAACTGATGGCCGAGCTCGGCGTCGACGCGGTGCTCGTGCTGCCCTTCACCGCCGAGTTCTCCCAGCTGTCGCCGGCCGACTTCATCGTGAAGGTCCTCGTCGACAAGCTCCACGCGCGCGCCGTCATCGAGGGCCCGAACTTCCGTTTCGGGCACCGGGCGGCCGGGAACGTGGACTTCCTGCGCGAGATGGGCGCCACGTACGACTACGAGGTCGAGGTCGTCGACCTGTACGTGCGCGGAGAGGCGGGTGGCGGCGAGCCCTTCTCGTCCACCCTGACGCGGCGCCTGGTCGCCGCGGGCGACGTCGAGGGCGCCGCCGAGATCCTGGGCCGGCCCCACCGTGTGGAGGGCGTGGTCGTACAGGGCGCCCAGCGCGGCCGCGAGCTGGGCTACCCGACCGCGAACGTCGAGACCCTGCCGCACACCGCCATCCCGGCTGACGGCGTCTACGCCGGCTGGCTCACGGCGGCGGGCGAGCGCATGCCGGCGGCGATCTCGGTCGGCACGAACCCGCAGTTCGACGGCACGGAGCGGACGGTCGAGGCGTACGCGATCGACCGCGTCGGCCTCGACCTGTACGGGCTGCACGTGGCGGTCGACTTCCTGGCGTACGTGCGGGGGCAGGCGAAGTTCGCGTCCATCGAGGACCTGCTGGAAGCGATCGCGGACGACGTGAAGCGCTGCCGCGACCTCACCTCCGGCCGGTAGGCCCGCCCTCCGGGCGACGGCCCCTTGTCCCGTTGCCCACCGGCGTGGCGCCCTGCGGCACGGCGCCGCCCCGCGGTGTGCGGGCCCGGTTGTGGTGCCCGCCTGGTGGCGCCGTTGTGGGCAGTCGTTCCGCTGGGGCCCGCATCCCCCGTTGTGGGGAGTCGTCCTGCTGGGGCCCGCCCCCCGTTGTGGGGAGTCGTCCTGCTGGGGCCCGCCCCCCGTTGTGGGGAGTCGTCCTGCTGGGGCCCGCCCCCCGTTGTGGGGAGTCGTCCTGCTGGGGCCCGCCCCCCGTTGTGGGGAGTCGTCCTGCTGGGGCCCGCCCCCCGTTGTGGGGAGTCGTCCCGCTGGGGCCCGCCCCTGTTGTGGGCAGTCGTCCCGCTGGGGTCTGCTCCCCTGTTGTCGTCCCGCTGGGGGTCCCCCTAGGGCGAAGCCCTAGGGGGAGGGACGGGTGGGCACAACGGGACCCGTGCGGTGCCCTTTCCCGGTTCGCCCTGGTGCGGTGCCGTTCCCGGTGCCCGGCCGGGGCGGCGGCCATGCCGGTGGGTGGGGGCGTGGCCCCTCCGGGCTCGTCTCCTCGAGGCCGGCGGCCTTGGGCGCCGGGTAAGGGAGCCGCTACGGCGCCGCCAACCTCTGCGGGGACGACCCTGCACGGCCCCGCCCGGCCGGACGCCGACTGCGGGCCAACTGGGGGGAGGGACGGGTACCGGTGTCCTCCGCGGCGCGAAGCTGCCGCGTGGGGATGTGGGGGCGTCAGCCCTCGCATACGACAGGGGGTCACCCCCCCCCGTCAGGGCGCCGCGCCGCGTACGTGGCACGCCGCCGCCCGGCCCCGTCCGTGCAGGACCGGGAGGTCACGCGTGCGGCACGCGGAGGCCAGGCCCGCCCGGTCCGCCTCCCCGGACGCCAGGACCTGGCACCGCGCGTGGAAGCGGCACCCGGCCGGGACGCGGGACGGGTCCGGGGGCTCGCCCGCGAGGACCACCGGGCCGGTGGGGGACTCCGGCAGGACGGAGAGCAGGGCCTGCGTGTACGGGTGACGCGGCGCCGAGAGGACCTCCTCCACCGTGCCCGTCTCGACGATCCGCCCCAGGTACATCACCGCCACCCGGTCGGCGATGTTCCAGGCCAGGCCCAGGTCGTGCGTCACGACCAGCGCGGACAGGCCCAGTTCGTCGCGCAGGCGCAGAAGGAGCGCGAGGATCTCGCCGCGTACCGAGGCGTCCAGGGACGCGACGGGCTCGTCCGCGACGATGAGTTCGGGTTCGAGGACCAGGGCGCCGGCGATGACGACCCGCTGCCGCTGGCCGCCCGACAGTTCGTGCGGGTAGCGCAGGAAGAAGCGTTCCGGGGGGCGCAGCCCGGCGCGGGAGAGGGCGGAGGCGACGGCGGCGTGCTCGTCACCGGCGTACCCATGGATGCGGAGGCCCTCGGCGACCGCGTCGTACACGGTGTGCCGGGGGTTGAGCGAGCCGCTCGGGTCCTGGAGCACGAGCTGGACGCGCCGCCGGTAGGCCTTCAGGCCGCGAGAGGTGTACGAGAGCGGCGATCCGTCGAAGGTGACCGAGCCGGACGTCGGGCGCACCAGGCCCAGGAGCGAGCGCGCCAGGGTCGTCTTGCCGCAGCCCGACTCGCCGACGAGCGCGACGATCTCGCCCGCGCCGATGTCGAGGTCGACCCCGTCCACCGCGCGGGCGGGCGGCGCGCCGCGTCGGCCCGGGAAGCTGATGTGCAGGCCGGAGGCGGACAGCAGGGGGTTCATGCGGGGCTCCCGTTCGTCAGGACGCACGCCGAACGGTGCCCGGGCGCCGCCTGGACGAGGGGCGGGTCCTGGGACGCGCACACGTCCAGCGCGACCGGGCAGCGCGGGTGGAACGTACAGCCGGACGGCAGCGCGGCCGGGTCCGGCGGGTCGCCGGGCAGGCCGCGCGGGGCGAGCCGGGAGGCCGGGTCGCCGATGCGGGGGAAGGCGGCGGCCAGGGCGCGCCCGTAGGGGTGCCGGGCCGCGTCGTACACCTGCCGCGCCGGGCCCTCCTCGACGATGCGCCCCGCGTACATCACGGCCAGCCGGTCGCATGTGTCGGCCAGTACGGCGAGGTCGTGGCTGATCATGACGAGGCTGATGTCCTGTTCGGTGACCAGATGTTCCAGCAGCCGCAGGATCTGCGCCTGGATCATCACATCGAGCGCGGTGGTCGGCTCGTCCGCCACGATCAGCCGGGGCTCGCAGGCCAGTGCCATGGCGATCATCACGCGCTGCCGCTGCCCGCCGGACAGCTCATGGGGGTACGCGGCGGCCCGGGCGGCCGGCAGCCCCACCTGCTCCAGCAGCGCGCCCACCCGCTTGCGGGCCGCGCCCGGGGTCGCCTGCCGGTGGACGAGGAGGGGCTCGGCGATCTGGTCGCCGATCCGGTGCACCGCGTTGAGCGAGTGCATGGCGCCCTGGAACACGATCGACGCGCCCGCCCACCGTACGGCCCGCAACCGCCCCCACTTCATGGTCAGGACGTCCTCGCCGTCCAGCAGGACCTCGCCGGTCAGCCGGGCGGTGGCGGGCAGCAGCCGCAGCAGGGCGAGCGCGAGGGTCGACTTGCCGCACCCCGACTCGCCGGCGATGCCCAGCTTCTGGCCGGCCTCCACGGTGAGGTCGACACCGCGTACGGCGGCGGTGCCTCCGTAGGCGACGTGAAGGTTCTTGATGGTGAGGACGCTCAACGGCCCGCTCCCAGCTTCGGGTTGAGCACGGACTCGATCGCCCGGCCGCACAGGGTGAAGGCGAGTGCGACGGCCGCGATGGCGATCCCGGGCGGCGCCAGATACCACCAGTGCCCGGACGAGACCGCGCCCGCCTCGCGCGCGTCCTGGAGCATGCCGCCCCAGGAGACGACCGTCGGGTCGCCCAGGCCGAGGAAGGCGAGGGTGGCTTCGGTGAGGATCGCGGCGGAGATGCACAGGGTGGTCTGGGACAGCACCAGCGGCATGACGTTGGGCAGGACGTGGCGGCTCATGATGTGGCCGTGGCCGCCGCCGAGCGCCGTGGCGCGTTCGATGTACGGGCGGGACTCCACCGCGATGGTCTGGGCGCGGACGAGGCGGGCGGTGGTGGGCCAGCTGGTGACGCCGATGGCCAGGATCACCGTCCACATGCTCCGCGACATCACCGTGGCCAGCACGATCGCCAGCACCAGCGCCGGCATCACCAGGAACCAGTCGGTGACGCGCATGACGACCGTGGAGAACCAGCCGCCGAAGTGGCCCGCGAGGATCCCCACGAGCGTACCGATGGCGACGGAGAGCGCCGCCGCGAGCAGCCCGACGGCGAGCGAGACGCGTGCGCCCCAGACGAGGAGGCCCAGCAGGGAGCGCCCGAACTGGTCGGTGCCCAGCGGGAATCGGCCGCTGGGTGACTCCAGTGCCGCACCGGGCGCGTCGGTCACGCTCTGTACGTCGTCGCCGACGAGCAGCGGCGCCGTGAGCGCGACGAGCGCGATGAGGGCGAGGGCGCCGAGCCCGTACAGCCCGGCCCGCTGTCCGCGGTACTGGCGCCAGAAGCGTGCCACGGACGCGCGTCGCCTGGTCCACGTCAAGGAGGTCATCGGCCCACCCGGGGGTCGAGCAGCGGGTACAGCAGGTCCGCGAGGAGGTTCATCAGGATCATCGCGCCGGCGAAGACCACGAACAGCCCTTGGACCAGGGGGAGATCGGGTACGGACAGGGCCTGATAGAAGAGCCCGCCGAGCCCCGGCCAGGAGAACACCGTCTCGACGAGGATCGACCCGGCGGCCACATGCCCCAGGTTGATGAAGATCATGGTGATGGTGGGGAGCAACGCGTTCGGTACGGCGTGCCTGCGGCGTACGGCATCGTCGCGCAGGCCCTTCGCCCGCGCGGTCGTCAGGTAGTCGCTGCCCATCTCGTCGAGCAGCGAGGCACGCATCACCAGCAGCGTCTGCGCGTACCCGACCGCCACCAGGGTGAGGACGGGCAGCACCATGTGGTGGGCGACGTCGAGGACGTACGCGAAGCCCGTCTCGTCCCCGGACTCCATGCCGCCCGTCGGGAACATGCCGGGGATCGGGCCGATGCCCACCGAGAAGACGATGATGAGCAGCAGCCCGAGCCAGAACGACGGCACCGACCAGAGGGTCAGCGCGACGCCCGTGTGGAGACGGTCGCCGACGCCGCCGTGGCGCCAGGCGGAGCGGGTGCCGAGCCACAGTCCGATGGCCGAGTAGACGACGACGGCGACTCCGGTGAGGAGGAGGGTCGCGGGGAGCTTGTTCGCGATCAGTTCACCGACCGGCGCGCGGAACTGGTACGACATGCCGAGATCGCCGGTCAGCGCCTTCGCGCAGTAGTCGGTGAACTGCTGCCACAGCGGCAGGTCGAGGCCGAACTGCCGCCGTAGCGTGGCCATTTGCTCGGCGGACGTCGGTACGCCGTGGGTCATGGCCTTGACCGGGTCGCCGGGGATGATGCGGAAGAGGAAGAAGCTGGTGACGAGCACGGCGAAGAGGGAGACGGCCGCGCCGCCCAGCTTGCCCGCCAGGTAGCGCGGATAGGCGCTCGTCGTCGTGCCCGGGCGCCGCACCACATCGGCGGGCGAGCTGACCGTCGTCATCGGCTACTCGCGGTCGTCGGCGGTGGAGCGGCGGCGTACGGCGGCCCAGACGCCCGCGGCGAGGAGGACGACGGCGGCGGGACCGAGCACCAGCCACAGGCCTGTCGAAGAACCGGAGCCCTTGTTCTCGCTCGCCGCCGCGGCCGGCTCCGCGGACCACCAGCTCCAGTAGCCGTCCTGGCCGTAGATGTTGCCGCCGTCCGCCGGCATCGTGGTGATGGACTTGATGTGGTCCGTGCGGTACGCCTCGACCGCGTTGGGATACGCCATGACATTCATGTACCCCGTGTCGTACAGCCGCGATTGCAACTGCTTGACCAGATCGGCTCGTTCGGCGGGGTCGTACTCGACGGACTGCTTGGCGTACAGCTCGTCGTACTTCTTGTCGCAGATGAAGTTGTCGGTCGCGCCGGTGTCCTTGGGAGTGGCGGGCAGCGCGGCGCAGGTGTGGATGGACAGGACGAAGTCGGGGTCGGGGTTGACCGACCAGCCGTCGAAGGCGAGGTCGTAGTCGCCCTTGAGCCAGGGGTCGGAGACGTTGTCGAGGCACTCGACCTTCAGCCCGATGCCGAGCTTGCCCCACCACTCCTGGAGGTACTTGCCGACCGCCTTGTCGTTGGGGTCGGTGGCGTGGCACAGGATGCGGAAGTCCAGCGGCCTGCCGTCCTTGCCGACGCGTTTGCCGCTGCTGTTCTTCCTGTATCCGGCCTGCTGGAGGATCTGTTCGGCCTTGGCGGGGTCGTAGTCGATCTTCTGGGCACCTTCCGGCTTCCAGAAGTACGTGCCGAAGCGCGGCGGGATGTAGCCCTCGCCCTCCACGGCGTGGCCCTGGAAGACCTTGTCGACGATCGTCCTGCGGTCGACGGCGTGGAACAGCGCCTTGCGGACCGCCGGGTCGAGCAGCGCCGGGTGGCCGCTGCCGAACTTCTTGCCGTCCTTCGACCGCGCCCCCGGGTTGGTGGCGAGGGCGAAGAAACGGCGGCCGGGCGCGTCGTTCACCTTGATGTTCTCGGCGGACTTGAGGGACGCGGCCTGGGCGGGGGTGAGGTTCGGTACGAAGGACACCTCGCCCTTGCGCAGCGCGGCGACGGCGGCGTCACCGTCCTTGTAGTAGCGCAGTACCAGCTCGTCGAACTTCGGCGCCCCGCGCCAGAAAGTCTTGTTCGGCTTGAGCTTCACGTACTGGTCGACCTGATAGTCGGTGATGACGAACGGCCCGTTGCCGACGATCGGGAACTGCTTGTCGTTGTTGAACTTCGAGAAGTCCCCGACCTTCTCCCAGACGTGCTTGGGCACGATCGGGACGTCGAGGGCCGTCATGGTGGCCTGCGGCTTCTTCAGCTTGATGACCAGCGTCCGGGGGTCGGGCGCGGTGACCTTCTCGAAGTTGGCGGTGAAGCTGCCGTTGGCGGTGGCGGCGTTCTCGTCCGTCATCATCTTGGTGAAGGTCCAGGCCGCGTCCTCGGCGGTGGCCTTCTTGCCGTCGGACCAGGTGGAGTCGGAGCGGATGGTGTACGTCCACGTCAGCTTGTCCGGCGACGGCTTCCAGGCGGTGGCGAGGCCGGGGATGGTGCGCGCGTCCTTGGCGTCGTAGTTGGTCAGGTACTCGTAGGTGAGCCGGTGGATGCTGGTGGAGACCAGCCGCTGGGCGAGGAAGGGGCTGAGGGAGTCCACGCTCTGTGAGACGGCGACGGTGAGGACGGTCTTGTCGCCGCCGCCCTCGTCCGCCCGTGCCGGCTGGCCGGCGGTGACGGTGGTGGCGGCGATGACTGAGGCGATGCCTGAGGTGAGAAGCAGGCGGAGGGAGCGGTGTGGAGCCTTGGTGACCATGAGGTTGACCTCGCGTCGATCTCGGGGCGCCGGCTGGTGAAGCGAAGGTCTATCAGCGGGGGAGGACCGAGTCAACGATGCGTCAAACCCGTTGTGTACTGCGGGAATACGGCGAGGGCCCGCACCGTGCTGACGGTGCGGGCCCTCATTGGTCCAGTCCTCTGTCGCGCTACTGCTGAGGGGCTGGCGGCGCCTGCGGAGGCCACCCGGGGGTGGGCTGCTGCGCCGGGGGCACGGACTGGCCGGACTGGCCGGGCTGACCCGGCTGCTGGTACGGCTGCCAGCCCTGCGGGGGTACGCCGGGCTGCTGCTGGGGCGGGTACGGCTGCCCGGGCATGGGCTGGCCGTGACCCGGCATGGGCTGACCCGGCATGGGCTGACCCGGCACCGGCGGGGCCATCTGCGGCGGCATGGAGCCCTGGCCGGCACCTGTCCACAGGCCCTGCGCCTGCTGCGCCCGTACGAAGTCCTCGGCGACCATCGCGGAGAGGTTGAAGTACGCCTCACGCGTCTTCGGCCGCATCATGTCGAGGTCCACCTCGGCGCCTGCTGCCAGGTGCTCGTCGAACGGCACCACGATCACCCCGCGGCAGCGCGTCTCGAAGTGCTGCACGATGTCGTCGACCTTGATCATCTTGCCGGTCTCGCGGACCCCCGAGATCACCGTGAGCGAGCGCTGCACCAGCTCGGCGTACCCGTGCGCGGACAGCCAGTCGAGCGTGGTCGACGCACTGGACGCACCGTCGACGGAAGGGGTCGAGATGATGATCAACTGGTCGGCGAGGTCGAGGACGCCGCGCATCGCGCTGTAGAGCAGACCCGTGCCGGAGTCGGTGAGGATGATCGGATACTGCTTGCCCAGGACGTCGATCGCCCGCCGGTAGTCCTCGTCGTTGAACGTCGTCGAGACGGCCGGGTCCACGTCGTTGGCGATGATCTCCAGACCGGAGGGCGCCTGCGAGGTGAAGCGGCGGATGTCCATGTACGAGTTGAGGTACGGGATCGCCTGGACGAGGTCACGGATGGTTGCCCCGGTCTCGCGGCGCACGCGGCGGCCGAGCGTACCGGCGTCCGGGTTGGCGTCGATCGCCAGGATCTTGTCCTGCCGCTCGGTCGCCAGGGTGGCGCCGAGGGCGGTGGTCGTCGTGGTCTTGCCGACGCCGCCCTTGAGGGAGATGACCGCGATCCGGTAGCAGGACAGCACCGGCGTACGGATCAGCTCCAGCTTGCGCTGCCGCTCGGCCTCCTCCTTCTTGCCGCCGAGCTTGAATCGGGCGGCGGCGGAGGGGTTACGGCTGGACTTGGCCTTCTGCTTGTTGTTGCGCAGCAGGCGGTCGGAGGACAGCTCGACGGCCGCGGTGTACCCGAGCGGCGCCCCCGGCACGGACCGCTCGCGCTGGTCGTGCGTGACGGACGTGGGCCAGGCGCCCCCGGTCCGCGGGTCGACGGGCGGCTGCTGGGGCGGTTGGGGCTGCTGGGGCTGCTGAGGGAACCCGTACCCACCCTGCGGCGGCTGCACCTGCGGCGGCTGCGCCTGCTGGCCGTATCCGCCCTGGGGGGCCGGGTGCGGCTGGGGCTGGGGCTGGCCGGGGTGCGGGAAGCCGTATCCGCCCTGGGGGGCGGGCTGCGGCTGGGGCGGCTGGCCCGGGTGGGGGAAACCGTAGCCCTGGGGTGCCGCCTGCGGGGTGGCCTGGGGCTGGCCGGGGTGTGGGAAGCCGTAGCCGCCCTGGGGTGCGGCCTGCGGCGGCAGCGGCGCGGCGGGCGCCGGTGCGGGCGGAGCCGATTGTTCCTGGGTCGGGGCCGGCGGTACGGGCCACTGCGGCGCACCCGTCGGCGCGGCCGGCTGGAACGCGGGCGGCAGCGGCGGCAGCGCCGCGCCCTGCGGGCCCGGCGGGGGAGACCACGGCTGCACCGGCTCGGGCGCGGGCGGGGCAACGTCCTGCGGCGCGGCGTCCTGCGGGGCAACGTCCTGCGGCACGGCGTCATCCACCGCCTCGGCGGCCTCGGCCTCCGCCTGCTGCGCCCCCTCGCCGCCGCCGCCGTCCGCCGCGGCTTCGGAGCGCTCGTCGCTGTCCGCGCCGCTCTCGACGGCGTCGTCCGCGGGAGCGCCAGCCTCGGCGGCCTCGGCGGCCTTGGCCCCGCCCTCCTCCGAGTCCCCGGAGGAGCCCTCGGGAGCGGAGGAGCCCTCGGGAGCCTCCGCCGACGTGGCGGCCTCGCGCTCCGCGATCTCGGCCATCTCACGCTTCAACGCGGCGGGAGAGAAGCGCATGGTGGCACCGCTCTCCACATCACCGCCCCCGAACGGCTGCGGCGCCTCGCCGGAACCCGGTTCGGCCGAAGGCGCGGGCACCGGATCAGGCGCAGGCGCGGGCGCGGGCTCATCGGCAGCCGAAGGCGCCGGAGGAACGGGCGCCGCAGCAGGCGCTTCCGGCGCACCCGGGGCCCAGTTCGGCTCGAAACCGCCGCTCTGCGGCGCCGGCAGCCCAGGCACAGCCACCGGAGTCGCCCCGCTCGGCGGCGGGGGAGGCGTGACCGCCGCCCCGCCGCCCGAGGACGTGTCGCCCGCGTTCTGCGTGTACCAGGCAGGCGGGGTGTAGTCGATGGTGAACTCACCCGTCATCTCGGCGGGATCCGCGTCGGACTGATCATCGACGGGCGGCGCGTTCCAGCCGCCCCCGCGGATCTCGTCCCGATCGCCGTTCACTTTGCCTCCTGGTGTGGTCGAGCACCCTTGTGCCGTTGTGGGTGGGGGCGACCGTTCCTGTCGTCGTCGTCGTCCGTCCGCCCGGCTCTCCCCCTGGGGGCGCCGCGCACCCGCGGGCAGATTCGTGCCGCGCTCTTCCCACCCTAATCGTCAACAGTCTCCATACGTCAGGCCCGTCGGCCCGCCATCGACGGTCACGTACCCCACCCGCTGCCGCCAAGTGACGTGCGTGCGCCACAGCGTGAAGAAGTTTCCCCTCAAAAAGGTACATACGGGTGCGGATTCAAGGCCGGGGATACGCCTCAGTCCATCCGGCGGGCGCTGCCCAACAATCCGGTCTCGGCATCCGTGGCCTGCGTCATGACGAACTGGCGATCGCGGCCTGTGCACCAGAGGGTGACCCCGTCGGCGAGCGTGGACAGGGCCTCCGCCTCGCCCCTCGGCAGGTTCATGATCCGGCCGATCTGCGTGGCCTCGTCCGGCGACACGCGCTGCACCCCCACGAGCCCCGACTTCTCCATCAACCGGGGTGCGACCGGGCTCAGATAGGGCAGCAGCGTCACCACCGACTGCCATGGCCCGGAGACGACCCGTCCCCGCGGCGGCCGCATTCCGCAGTCACGTACGACGACGACCGGACTGCCGGCCGAGGCACCCTGCGGCGGTACGCGCCCCACGTCGTGCAGCGTGATGCAGGGCTGCCCGCCGCCCGCGGCCTGCGCGAGCGCGGTCCAGGCCGGCGCGCGGCCCGTCTCCACGGCGACGCGCGCCCCGGTCGCGGCCGCCCGCAGCGCCATGACCTGCGCGGTCCACAGGCCGCCGATCAGCGTGACGTCGTACGGTGTCGGCCGGTTGATGCCCAGCACCGCCGGGCGGCCCTCGGCGTCGACACCAATGACCATCCCGTCGTCACCGACCGGCACGCCCAGCGACTCCAGTTGCTCCAGCGGGACCGAGTGGCGCTCACGGCGCGGCCCGATCAGCCCGAACCCGATGCGCGGCCGGCCGCCGCGTCCCGTACGTACAACGGATGGGGAAGACATCAGCGGGCACCTCCGAGCGGAAGAGAGGCGAGCATCCCGGGAACCTGCTCCCGGTCGAGCCGGACGAGCCCGGTCCTCACCCCGCGCGCCGCCCGTTCCAGTTCGTGCCGCGCCGCCACGAGTTCCTCGTCGCTGCGCCCGGTGATCCGCACATGACCGGTCACCGTCGCCCCCTGCCGGTCGCCGCCGCTCACGGTCAGGCTGAACGTGCTGGCCAGCGCGGGGATGGAGGTGAGCAGTGCCACCAGTTGCGGCATGGAGGCGCCCCCGGGGCCGAACTGGGGCCAGCGCGCCACCCAGTAGGTGGTGTGCCGCCGGTCGTCGCAGCGCCAGGTCCGCGACGTCTCCTGCGTACGCCGCCCCGGCGTCTGGGCCCGGCCCGCCTGTGCGATGGCGAGTGGGTTGGCGCACGTGGAGGTGGCGAGCGCCGCGGTCAGCTCCTGCTCGGTCAGCACGGTCGCCCGGAACCCGGCCCCGGCCAGGCGGCTCGCCAACTGATCCGCCGCCCGCACCACGCACTTCTGCGCGCCCTCCAGGCCACCGCCGCGCGCGGCCACGGCCTCCGGGCACAGCTCCGGGTCGAGCTTCAGCGCGATCCAGGTGATCCGCAAGGCCGGCGAACCGGTCTGCGCCTGGAGCGGCGCGTAGTTGCGCGCGGCCACCGACTGCTGCGGCAGGTGCGGGGCGGGCGCGGGCTGGGTGTGCTGCACTATCTGCGCCGACTCCAGCCGGATGCCGTCGACATCCAGTACGTCCCGTACGAGGCCGAGTGGCAGCGGCCGCGCGGAGCGGTCCGGGCGCAGGGCGGTGGCGTCCGACTCGACCTGGAGGACGGCCGTCAGGAACGTACCGTCGCCGATCATGCCGACCGGCCGCCGGTCGCGGTCGCTGTAGGCGTACGTCCGCAGGGCGGGGTCGCACTCGACGACGGGTGCCAGCCCCGGCTCCGTACCCGGAGGCACCGTCAGTGAGGCAGCCCTGCGCGTGCGTGCCCGCAGCGCGAGCGCCGTAGAGAGCCACTCGGGCAGCGAGCGGCGGTGGCGGCGCACAACGGCGAGCAGCACCAGCAGCGCGGCGACCACACCGGCGAGGACCAGCAGCAGCGGATCGACGACCCAGGCCACCAGCAGCAGTGCCGCGGCCACCTCGATCAGCACGAACTGTTGCAATCGGAACGACCCGAACTGGCCGGGACGACCCTTGAGACGGGGTGCCGCCGCCGACCGGTCCGGCACCCTGGCCGGCGCGGCCGCGGCGGGCCGCGTCTGCGTCGCGGAAGCCATGCTGGAGATTCCCCCCACTTCGTCCCGATCACCCTGGCCTGCCAGGGCTTTGGCGGCTGGATCACCCTACCCGCCCCACAAGCACCCTCGGACAACAGGCATAGTAGGGGGCCGGTCCGACAACGAGGCCCCGGGTGCCATGCTCCCCCGGGCGCTCGCAAGTGACTGTGCCTTTCGAAGATGGGGACTCATGGCATCACGGCGGGATGAGCTCAACGCGTACACCTTTGCGAAGAAGCGCACGGTGGCCGCTTTCCTCCAACCTTCGCCCACGGTCACGGAGGAGGGGGCGCCGCGCCCGCTGCGCGCCATCGTGCCCGGCCTGATCGTGGCGGCGCTCGTGCTGGCCGGTTTCGGCGCCTGGGGCATGTTCCGTCCGAAGGCCCCCAAGGGCTGGGACGAAGCCGGTGCCAAGGTGATCGTCGGCAAGCAGTCGACCACCCGCTACGTCGTCCTCACCACCGGCAAGGGCAAGGACGGCAAGACCCTGCTGCACCCGGTGCTGAACCTCGCCTCCGCGCGACTGCTGCTGGACCCGCAGAAGTTCGGGGTCGTCCAGGTCAGTGACGACATCCTCGACGCGGGCAAGCCGCCGCGGGGCCCCATCCTCGGCATCCCGTACGCACCGGACCGGCTGCCCAGCGACACCGAGGCCGCCAAGGCCAAGCGCTGGGCCGTGTGCGAACAGCCCGGCGGCGGCAAGGGCGCCAGTGTGCAGAAGGCCACCTTCGTCCTCGCCGAACGTGACTTCTCCCGCACCGACGGGAAGGAGCGGCTCAAGGACGGCCAGGTGCTGTACGTCAAGGGCCAGAAGGGCGCCCGCTATCTCGTCGACGCGTCCGGCACCAAGTACCTGGTGCGCGGCACCCCCACGGATGCCGCCGTCCTGACCACGGCGCTGGTCGGCCTGAACAAGGAGCCGCAGGCCGTCACGGACGACTGGCTGGCCACCCTCCACGACGGCAGCCCCATCGACTTCCCCGAGATCCCCGGCACGGTCGGCGAGCCCGCCGGTATAGAGGGACTCGGGACGAACGAGAACCGAGTCGGCATGGTCCTGCTGGCCAAGACCGGTTCCGGTCCGCAGCACTTCGTCGTCCTGCCCGGCAAGGTGCAGCCGGTCTCCGACTTCACCGCCTGGCTGCTGATCAACCACCCGAAGACCAAGGACCTCAACATGAACGGCGAGGCGGCCGCCGTCGGCGTCCAGTCGTTCACGTACGACTCGACGACCTTCGGGTCCCAGTACCGCTGGCCGGCGCGCAAGGCCCAGCAGGCCAACTCCACCGGCGGCGAGGGCGCCCGCGACACCGTGTGCAGCGTGCTGCGCAAGGTCGACGACAAGGGCCGCACCACCCTGTCCACCTGGGCGGGCCCCCGGTACCCCGCCGACATCACCGCGGGCGGCAGCAGCACCTACGTCACCCCCGGCAGCGGTCTGCTGTACACCCAGGTCCAGGGCAAGCAGACCAAGCCCGACGGCTCGCTGTTCCTCGTCACCGACACCGGGCTCCGGTACGCCGTCCAGGCGAACGGCGACAGTGACAGCGAGCGCTCCGACATCGGCACCGGCGGCCGGCAGAACCAGCAGGACGGCCGCCCCGAGCCCAGCCAGGCGCAGATCCGGCTCGGCTACGAGAAGGTCACCCCCGCCCTCGTACCCATCACCTGGTCGGAGTTCCTGTCCAAGGGTCCCCGGCTCGACACCAACAGCGCGCGCCAGCCGCAGGGTTCCTGACGGGGATGCCGATGCCGTACCGCAGAACAAGCCTGCTGACCGCAGCCGCCACCCTCACCGCCCTCACAACGCTGTCGACGCCCGCGTACGCCGGCAGCGGCGAGTGCACCTTCCCGATGAAGAAGCAGATCGCCGGTACGCCGTGGCCGCTCCAGCGCGTGCTGCTGGACGAGCTGTGGCAGGACACCAAGGGCAAGGACGTACGCGTCGCCGTCATCGACACCGGTGTCGACGACGTCAACCCGCAGTTGAAGGACGCCGTCGACGCCTCCGCGGGCGCCGACTTCCTCAAGCCCGAGAAGGGCGACAAGGACAGCAAGCGCGGTAAGACCGACGGCACCGTCGACGAGGTCGGCCACGGCACGAAGGTCGCCGGCATCATCGCGGCACGCCCCCGCAAGGGCACGGGTTTCGTGGGGCTGGCCCCCGAGGCGACGATCATCCCGATACGGCAGAATGACGAGAAGAACAGCGGCAAGTCCGACACGATGGCGGAGGCGATCGACCACGCGATCGCGAAGAAGGCCGACGTCATCAACATCTCGCAGGACACCACCCAGGCGCTGGGCCCCCAGTCGTCGCTCGGCCGGGCGGTCCAGCGGGCCCTCGACCAGGACATCGTGGTGGTCGCCTCGGCCGGCAACGACGGCCTCGACGGCAAGCTCAAGAACACCTACCCCGCGGCCTTCCCCGGTGTCCTCGCCGTCGCCTCCTCCGACCGCAACAACGAGCGCGCGGTCTTCTCCCAGTCCGGCACCTTCGTCGGCGTCGCCGCCCCCGGCGTGGACGTCGTCTCGACCGTCCCGGGCGGCGGCCAGTGCGTCGACAACGGCACCAGCTTCTCCGCCCCGTACGTCGCCGGCGTCGCCGCCCTGCTGCGCGCCAAGTACCCGGACTGGAAGAACCACCAGATCGTCGCCCAGATCGAGCAGACCGCCGAACGCTCCATCAACGGCCGGGACAACCACGTCGGTTGGGGCGTCGTCGACCCCCTGCGCGCCCTCGACGGCGACGCGGGCCCCCCGGAAGCCCCCACCCCCGACCCGGGCCCCCCGAAACCCCCCGCCCCCGAACCGGCCCACCTGGCCATGTCGGAGACCCCCCAGGAACGCGACGAGCGGTACGCGACGTACGCCCTGGGCATCGCGGGCATCCTCGTCGCCGTGGTCGCGGGCACGGCGACCGTCGTACGGGACGCACGGGGACGCAGGCGGCAGATGCGGTGAGGTACACGTCACTGATGAGTCCCAACGCAGGAACTCGTGTTGGGACAGAGACTCGAATTGACTAGAGTGAACGAAGGATTCACGAGTGTGACGAGGGGGACGCTGACGTGGCCGGGTCGGACGGGGGCGGCAAGAAGGATCTCGAAGTCGGAGGAGTCACCCTCCAGGACTTCAGGACACGTATGCAGGAGCTGCTGACGGAGCTGGACGCATCGCCCGCGCAGCACCGCAAGATCGGCGAACAGAAGATCACGGCAGACGCCTACGGCCAGGGCTTCGGAGCGGCCACCGCCCTCCACGGGGCGTACGAGCAGGTTCGCAGCCGCCTCGAGGAACTGACCAGGGTGTTCGGCGAGACGATCGAGGGCATGGGCATCGCCGTCCACTTCGCCGACAAGGGTTACGCGAACGTCGACATCGAAGAGAAGGAACGCTTCGAAGCGATCCAGAAGCGCGTCGAGGAGCACGGGGCCGCCTACAGCAAGGACGGGGCCAAGACTCAGCCGTCCACGCACACGAACACCGGTGACTCCGGCGGATTCAGCTAACGGGGGAGAGCAGACACATGGCAGGTGAGTTCGAGGGAAAGTCCCTTGACGCCCTGTACGCGATGATCGCGTCCGCCAGGCCGGAAGAACTCTCCGGCGCCGGCGACGCTTTGGCCGCCGCGGCGCCGAAGATCCTCGCCATCGCCCGGGACCTGCGGCACTACATCAGCCGCGTCCAGTGGGAGGGCGAGGGCGGTGAGGCGTTCCGCAAGTGGGGTGCCGACATGGTCTCGGAGACGCTGGTACTCGGCGACTTCACCGAGGTCGTCAGCCAGGAGATGCTCCGAGCGGGCCAGGCGCTCCGCGAAGCGAAGGCGGCGGTGCCGAAGCCGGCCGGCCAGTGCTTCGCGGACCCGGAGAAGGAGAAGGCCCGCATCGCGGAGGAGAAGGGCCCGAAGCTCCAGGAGGCCATCCACCAGCTGGAGCGGCTGTCGTCGTACTACGACAACACGCAGGAGCGGATGAGGGCGCAGCGGCAGCCGGAGTTCAAGCCGCTCGTCGACGGTATCGGCGGCGGCGAAGTGGAGCGGCCTTACGACATGGGGAGCGGAACGGGTGTGGCGTCGTCGGCCACTTCGAGCAGGACGGCGTCCGGAGGGGCGGGAGCCGAATATTCGACCGTGCAGGCTTCCTCCTCCACTGCCCCGGCCGGCCGGGCCGCAGCGCCGGACCAGGCCGCCGTGCGCCCTGGGCCGCCGCCGGTCCTGCCGCCGGAGGGGACCGTGGGTACGAACCTGGATTCCGTGTCGACGCTGCCTCCGGAGACCGTAACCCGCCCGGCTCCGCAAACGACGAACGTTCCGCCCACGACGGGACCTGGGACGGCAGCTCCGCTGCTTCCTCCCATTGCTCCGGTGGTCGGTCCCCAACAGGGTCGTACCGCCCGCATGCCTTCTGCCCCAGGTCCTGGTCCAGTGGGTGGACCAGGCTCAGCGCGGGGCCCCCTGGGCACTCCCGGACCGTTGGGGGTCGCCCGACCGGGCTCTCAGGACGGCATTGTCGGAGGCAAGCCCATGCCGGGCCGTTCCGGCCCCACCACGGGTGGTCCCAGGATGCCCATGGGCACCGTCATCGGCGAGGAGCGTGGGGCCTACGGTCGTGGCACTCCGGGCATGCCGGGCTATGGCGGCATGCCCGGCGCACCGGGAGCGGCAACGGGCACGGGCGCCGGCCGTCGGCTCGCGACGCAGCCTGGTGGAAGCGTAGGCACACCGGCGGCGTCCGGTGCCAGTGGACGCACGTTCACGCCGGGCGGCACGGGTCTTGTAAGGCCCCCCGTCACGACAGCGTCGGGCCAGGAAGAGCGCCGTCAGACAGCTGCGCGCCCCGACTACCTGGCGGAGGACGAGGAGACGTGGTCCATGGGGCAACGCAAGATCGTCCCCCCCGTCATTGACTAGGAGCTCCACGATGTCCCCCCACACCGGATCGTTCCGCACCCGCGCGGTCGGTTTGCTCGGAGCTATGTCCGCGCTCCTCGCCACTTGGACCATCGCGGTTCCGGCGGCGCAAGCAGACGATATGCGCTCGCGCCAGTGGTACCTCGACGCCATGAAAGCCGACGAGCTGTGGAAGGTGTCGACGGGCAAGGGGGTCACGGTCGCTGTACTCGACTCGGGGGTGGACTCAACAGTGCCGGAGCTGCACGGGAAGGTGTTGCCAGGCCGGAACTTCTACGATCCGGAGGGGGGCACCGGGCGCGTCGATGGCAGGGACACAGAGCGACACGGTACCAACATGGCCATCGCTATCGCGGGCAACGGCTCCGACGGTGGCATCAAAGGGCTGGCCCCAGGAGTGAAGATCCTTCCCGTAAAAGTAGGGCTTTATAGGGGAAACTTCAGCATCCTGCAGTCGTCCGCCAAGGGAATCCGATACGCGGTGGACCATGGGGCGCGCGTTATCAACATCTCCATGGGCGGGCCGGAAGAGGTGGAGGAAGTCCCGCAGTGGCGTAGTGCGGTCGACTACGCCCTGAAGAAGGGGGCGCTGATTTTTGCCGGCTCCGGCAACGAAGGCGAGGCAAAGCGTTCCTACCCAGCGGCCATCCCCGGTGTCATTGCGATCGGAGCACTCGACAGCAAGGGCAAAGTGGCGAAGTTCTCCAACTATGGTGACCACCTTACGCTTGCCGCGCCTGGAGTGTCGGTGCCCGGCCGCTGCACGGACGACGGGAGCCGCTATTGCGAGACCGGCGGCACCAGCCAAGCCACCGCAATCGCCTCCGCCTCCGCCGCACTCATCTGGTCCGCCCACCCCGACTGGACCGCCAACCAGGTCCTGCGCGTCATGATGCAGACCGCCGGCCATGTCGGCCCCGTACCGAGCAAGTACATCGGTTACGGCTCGGTCCGCCCCGCGCAGGTACTGCTGGAGGGCAAGGGCGACCCCGGCGCGCCCGATGTGAACCCGCTTCTCGCCGCGCAGGCGAAGAAGTCGCCGGGACCAGGGACTTCCCCCTCTCCTGAGGGCACGGGGGCAAGCGGCAAGGGCTCTGACCAGGCATCCAAGGAGCCTGTGGCAGCGGCCAGGCCCGACGAGGGGGGCTTCCCGCTCTGGGGCATTGTCGCGAGTGCCGTCGCGGTCGTCGCCATCGGCGCCGTCGTGGCGGTGGGTGTACGCAGCAGGAGAGCGTAGCTGTACGCGTCACCATCAGGCCGGGCGAACGCCAACAGCTCGGCATCGGAACCGATTTGAGGAGACTCACATGACCAGCCCTACAGGCGGGTTCGGACTTGCCGACGATCCGGTCATCCAGGCGAAAAACAAGATCATGGAGACCGGCAATGAGGTGAGCAGGCAGGCTCGGGAGCTGGCCAACATCATCGAGACGGCCAGCGCCGGCTGGACCGGTGTCGGTGCGGCGGGCTTCAAGAAGGCCCAGATCCAGCTCAACGAGGACCACGACAGGATTCGTCGGCTCCTGGGCGTGCTGCTCAACGCGGTCGGTGAAACCAAGAACCTGAGCAACGCCAACGACGTGGAGGTTCAGAACTCCTTCAAGGCCGCGAACTCCCAGCTGAACTTCTTGTAAGCGGCACCGTCACTCTTCCCCAGACCGACTGACAAGCAAGGAGTCCAGCATGGCTGAAGACCTCGGCACCAAGGTCCAGTATGCGAGCGTCCAGGAGATGGCCAACCGCATCCGCGTCGTTTCCCAGGGCATCATCAACGACCTCGCGGAGATGGACGCGGCCGTCAAGGTGGTGACCGGTACCTGGGACGGTGAGGCCTTCGCCCAGTACACCGCCCTTCAGAAGAAGTACCGCGACCTGGCCGACGACATGAAGAACCGCCTGGAGCTCGTCGCCAAGGCGATCGAGGCAGGCAAGGAGAACTACCGGTCGACCGACGTCAAGGCGTCGCAGCTGTTCACCGAGGCCTACTGACGGCCGGCCGCCCCGCGGCGGCGCGTACCAAGGAGGGGCCTGCTCCGGCCGGAGCAGGCCCCTCCTTACGTTTTCGTACGCTCACTGAAGGTCGAACTCGCCATCCTTCGCCCCGAGCACGAACGCGGTCCACTCCGCCTCCGTGTACCGCAGAACGGTGTCGGGATCCAGGGACGACCGCATCGCGACGGCGCCCCCCGGCAGATGCGCGATCTCCACCCGCTCCTCGTCAGGGCTGGTACCGGGCGCGCCCTGCCACTTCACACCACTGATGTCGAGCGCGTACAGCTCGTCCTTCTCCTGCTGAGTGCCCATCAGGCGTGCTTCCCTTCGCGAGGTGCTGGAACGGCGTTGCGGCTCGATTATCTGTCGACCGGGCCCGGGGTGTCACAGGGAACGTACGGAATCACCCGACGCCACCTCTCGGCTGGCCCCGCCGGCCGCCCGCTCTCGACGAGCGGGCTCGCCGCGCGCGCCTCGTTCGGCTCTGCGGCAGGGCGGGCGAACATCTCCTCCTGGGTCATAGGTCGAATGCCTCAATCCATACACGTGCCTCGGCCTCGGCAACCTTCGCGGTCCAGATGTTGAGGTCCTCAGCTGTTCCGGCGGTCGGTTGAGTGAAGCGCACGCCGCGGGAGACTGACTTCTGGAACTCTTCGGGGCCGGGAGCGTCGATCTTCGCGAAGAACTCCTCGTGCTCTCCATCGATGGACCGGAGGAAAATTCCCACTTCGGCAGAAGGCATCACGAAAGTGAGCGCCGCCGCGTCGTCCTGGAACCCGTGCTTGTAACCCCAACGGATGTCACGAGCAACTGCGGGTACGGTCACCCGTGCGTAGGCCTCGACTTCGGCTTGCGGAATCGTGCGGTCCCAGCCGTCGTGCGCCGCGCTTGGCGACGGGTGCAGTCGCCCCGGATCCGCTTCGGAGGAGGTGCACCCAGCGGCGCCGAGCAGCAGCGTGATCAGGAGCATGCCGCCCAGTGGATGGGCCGCGCGCAACAGCCCTTGCCGGGATAGCGCTATTCTCATCGCCAATCACCTCTTCTGGGCCCGTCCGACGACCTTGTTGTTGAGGTCGGTCACCGCTTCTGGGTGGTCTCGCAGGTAGATGCGCTCGTGGGCGGTGAGCTTCGATTCGTTGTACTTCACGTTGCCGTCCGCATCGACCAGCATGTCGGCGTTGCGCGCGTCCTGAACGACGGACTCCAGACGGCTCTTGAGTTCCGTGAACTGCTCATGGGCGTCCCGCAGGAGCTTGGCTATCGCCTGCGCCTGTGTCTGGGCCGCCGCGTACTCGTAGCGGGTGGCGGTGAAGTTCGTGTGGGCGGCGATCGCGTAGAGACCGCTAATGTCCGGGCCGCGCGTGATCTTCTGTATGTGTTCCCCGTACGCGGCTTCCCGGAGTTGGTCGTCGTGACTTCCTTGTACGTGAGCACGTCCTACTCCCCGTTGTGTCATCGGTGGCCTGGCGGGAGATCACGTTCTGTGCCGTAGCCGCCAGGTTGGCGACCCGGCTTACGCCCGCGTGAGCCTTTGTTCCGCCCGAGGGGCGGAGGTCTACCGCCCTTGGCCGCCGGTTCTGGGCGGGACGAGACCGAACTCGGCGTACGTCCCGACGTCGGTGCTCATGAACGCGCTTCGGGTCTGCCGCAGCCTGGCTTCCTCCGTCGACAGTCGTCTGTTTTGACCTGGCTCTCCCAGGTCTCCTTCAGCTTTTTCAGACCGGCACAGGTGTCCCAGCCGGCGAAGCCCGCGATGGAGGCGTCAAAGGTCGATCTCCTGCTGGGCGCTGAGCCGTCACTGATCCATCTCGCTCAGCAGTTCCTGCCGGGTCGACTCGCTCCTGTTCCTTGCCTGGCGCCATCTACCGCGTATGTCGACTGCCTGAGCGGTGAGCCGGTCGGGGCGGCACTCGGGCTTGACCGGACATGCACAGGGGGCGTCTAGGAAGCATCGCGTGCCCGTCGCCGCAGCCCTCTCCCGCTCACCTTGTAGCACTTTTTCTCGCGTTGAGACGATTTCCTCCATGTGCCGTTTGCTCGCCGCTGAGTGTCCATCAGGCGCTGTCCATCGTGAGGCGTTGGATCGGCGTTGCGGCTCGATTATCCGTCGACGCCTCCCGGGTGTCACAGGAACCGGTGAAAATCACCCACCGGTCACCTGCGTGCGGAACTCGTCCAGGGGCATGGTCCTGTCCTTCGCCGGCAGGTCCATCGTGAACTTGTCGCCGAAGGAGTCGTACGTTGTGGTGCTCGTCCGTCCGTCCCGGAACGACTCCAGCACGAGCAGTCGGGACGTGCCCTTCTCGATGAAGTAGGTGTCGGACGCGTTACCGCTGAAGACCTGAATGGCCATGGTCGGCCGACCGCCTATGTTCCGGTCCTTGGCAGGCGTGTGCTGGCCACTCTCGGAGATCTTGTAGTAGGTGTCGCAGCCCTGACCGGTCTCCGTGGTCACGTACACGTCCTTGAGGCGATCGGGCACGGTTATCGCCTGCCCCCGCTGCTTCAGCATGTCGGCGAGGAGCGGGGCACTGGTATACGTCGTGCCGTCCTTGCAGTAAAGGTCCCCTGTCGAGCCTTCGCCTGTCGCCCGCAGGTGAAAGCCCTTGTCGGGGTCCGACCAGATCTCCTGTTTCCCGCCACTGAACGCGGTAGTCGTGCCGGTGGCGTGGAACGACGTCGTGTTCATCGTGGTATTGGCGTCCTGGATGACCTCTGTCTCCGTGTCACCTCCACCGCTGCTCTTGTCGGCGTCCTTGGCGGCGCAACCAGTCATCACCCCGATCACGACGGCCAGGACGGCCAGGGAACGCAGTGCGGTACGCAAGGCGAACATCACTCCTGTCTTCGATATCTGGACGACCTGCGGCAGCAGGATCGCTCTCTTGTCATGGCAGGCGGCCTGCACGATTTTCTCCAAGCGGCCGGTGGCCGCTAGGAGTTGTCTGTAACGGTGCTCGGGGCTGGCTCGCGCAGCGGGCGTTCGATGACTGCGGTGTGCCAGGTATGGGGCTCCCTTGCTCTTGTGGTGGGTGACGGCGGCGGTGATGCCGGCCAGGACGCCCATTGCGCGTGCGTTCTTTGTCGCCGGGGGCCAGAACTTCGTCTTGGTGGCCTTGCTGCTGACGGCAACGAGCCGACTCTGGATCGAGCAGGGCAGCTGAGTGCGCGTCGCCCTGGCACGGTCGCTCCCGGCATACGCGCCGTTCCGCCTCATTCTGATGGGCCAGTGATAGCTGGGCAGCCGAGCGCCGTACCAATTTTGGAGGTGAAGGCCTTGAAGAGTGACGCTGACTTGGGAGAATCAGATTGCTCCGTGGACCGGAAGTATTGCTGACCGAGGCGCATGGAGAAGTACGTTGCCTTGCCCGCACAATCGGCGACTACGTGCGTGTCATCCACTCCGGAAACCTTCCATCCCGGAATGGGAGACGCTTCGGAATACTCGGGATACTTCTTGAGGCTTGCCAAGACGACGGGGTCCTGCACTACGGAGAAGGTGAGATAGCCGGACTCGCGCACAGAAGCCTCACTGTCCTCCAGCGTCACGGAACACGACCAGATCCGGCTCAGAGCCTCAGGTAGGGTCTCCTGGACCTTTGCATTCGGGCCGGCCACAGAGGTGGGCAGCGACAGCCCCGTGATGCCGCAGAGCTTTTGTGGGTCGGCAGTCCGCGGCCTGGGTGTGGGTGCGAGCTTGGTCGGCGCCTTCAAGTTCGTGTCGCTGCACCCCGTGCGTTCGACCAGCCTGTTGGCCGTATCCACCAGGAGTCGGACGAGTGCCATTCGGCTTTCCTGGGTGACCTGCCCTCTCCGTACGTCTCCCCTCACCACGGCTGCCTGTTCCGTCGCACACGAGGCAGGCAGCCACACCCAGGCACGGTCGTCATCCACGACCGCGCCTGTCGCGTTGCCCGAGAAGAACGCGATGTTGGCAGGGTCGGGCCCGCCATTGTCCGTGAACGGGAAGTCTGCCCGCTCCCTGGTTACGGAGATGAACAGCTCCTGGTCATCAGAGCCCGGAACCACCGACTTGCTCACAATGGTGCAGTCGAACAGCAGAGGGTCTCCGTCTGAGCTCGTCGGGCCTTCCTCGTCGGAAAGACTGCCCGTCTTTGCGAAAGCCGCTTCAACGAACTTCGCAGAGACTCGTCTATCGCAGAGCTGATCCCGTCCCAGCAGGTTGGTGTTCAGGGCGATGTGCAGGCCGGCCAGGCTCACAGCAAGCGCGGAAAGCAGTGCGATGGTCTTCCAGCCACGTATGATCTTCTTTGGCATGGCTCGTTTCAGCTCCTGGTACGCAGAGCCGTGTAAGCATCCTCACGGCCGCTCTTGTAACTCTGGTCTGCTTCTCCCCTGGCATTCTTGAAGGCTTCGGAATTTTCCACTCCGCGCTGCTCCGCCCAGCCTTGGAGGAGCATGTTCGTACCGGTCAGGCCGCTGGCGGAATCCGAACTGTCCTTCGCCCTGGCGATGTCGTTCTTCTCGGCGATGACGTCCTTGGACCACTCGTACGTCACGGCGTCCACCATCCGCTGCGCCGCGTCACCGACCACCGGAATCGTATTGAAGACACCGCCGACCACGTGGTAGCTGTAACGGGCGTCGTCGTTGATCTTGCCGACCTGTGCGTCGCGAACATCCAGCGTCATGTCCGAGCCGATCCCGGTCAAGGTGCCCATCACCGAAGCGACCTCGCGGGACTTGGTGTTCCAGTCGCCGACGACGTTGTTGACCTGATGCTCCGGGGCATTCCTGGCGGATGCCAGGTGCTCGGCTGCGATCCGCTTCTCGGCCTCGTAAAGAGCATCGAACACGAGGATGGGATCCCCGTCAGAGGTCTTTCCAAGCACGCCGTCCGAAACCCCGCGCATAACGCGGATCAGGCTTTGCTCGCCGTTGGCAATCCGAGACTGATCACCATCGCGCTCGATTGTGGGCAGGCCTCCCGGGCTGTGGGACGGTTGCCCACTCAGAATAGAGAAAAGATCTTCGGAGTAATCGGTCATGGCGCGTCCGAGGGGTACCTTCAGACCTTCTGGAATGGAGTCGCCCTTGCTGTCCTGGTCCAAGAGCTTGATGGTCTCGTGCATGATGCTGGCTTGCATTTCGCTGTGCGGGCCGGGAGCACCTACGGGTGCTCCCGGCTGGTGGCCGGTGGTGGCCGCTTCCAGGGCTGCCGCGAAGCCGACTCGAGCGTCGCCGTCCTCCGTGGGAGCGCCATAAGTGATTCGTGATGTTTCGGTGTTGGCGCCCCATTCGGAATGCTCCGGCACGATTCCATTCCAGTCGCGTTCCCGGAGCAGATAGTTGAGGGCCGAATTCTTTGGGTCGGTGCCTGGGGTCAGGAAGTCGGTTGAAGCGTCAGGATGCTTGCTCAGCAGGCCGAGTGCGCTGTCCAGCGGATCGTTGACAAACCAAGGGGAATTCTTCTCGTTGTATGCCTGATTGATGTCCCAGATGTTGCCCTTGCTGCCCTTCTCCGCGGCATAAATGTCCTGGGCCAGGCCCTTGACGAAGTCCGGGGCGTACTTCCCTGTGTCGCCGCGCTCCATGAGGCCCATGAGGACCTGGTAGCCCAGAACCTTCCCGTCCGACCCCTTGGCCGGAGTGCCGGGGCCGGTCGGACCTTCGAAGTCCTTGACACCGATGCTCCGCATGTCAGCGCGCCACTTCGCCTGGAACTTGGGGTCTGTGGCGGCAGTGGCAATGGAGTTGGCGATGCCGCCCTTGATCGACTCGTATGTGCCTTTGTTCTCCTTGTCCTTGACGTAGGCGAGTGAGTCGATTCGATTGGCGAGCTTCAGCGTCCCCTCCGCCCCCATGCCGCTGAGGAAGGTGTGGGTGAAGGTCTTGTCCTTGTTGTTGTCGCGGAACGCGCGGTTGAACTCCGCGTACTCCGCGGCCGAGACCTTCTCGCCGTTGTTGATCCGGGTGGCGATGTCCGTGGCGTTGATGGCCTCGTACGCTTCGATGTCGCCCTTGGCGCCCGCGTTGAAGCCGTTCAGCGTCTCGTCGTTGCCCTTGCCGAAGGCGTCCTTGTTGCTGTCGACGACGACCGCTTCCAGGGCCAGCTTGACGCCCTGGTCGGCGTCGTCGAACGCCTTCACGACGTCCTGGATGCGTTTGGTCCAGTTCTCTTCCCGCTGCCGCTTCGCTGCCTGTGCCTCGGGGAGGTGGGACAACTCGTTCTGTTCCCCACGGGTGATGGTCTTGGGATCACGGGTGGCCTTGCCGTTCTCGTCGATCAGCATGTCGTCCTCGCGGGCGGCCTGCACGACGTTGTTCAACCGCCCCTTGAGTTCCGTGAACTGCTCATGGGCGTCCCGCAGGAGCTTGGCTATCGCCTGCGCCTGTGTCTGGGCCGCCGCGTACTCGTAGCGGGTGGCGGTGAAGTTCGTGTGCGCGGCGATCACGTAGAGACCGCTCATGTCCGGACCGAGCGTGATCTTCTGTACGCGCTCGCCGTACGCAGTTTCCGCCTTCTTGAACTCGCGGGCTGATTCGTCCCACTTGTCGGCGGTCGTCGTCAGGTGACCGAAGTTGGTCGTCGTGACTTCCTTGTACGTGAGCACGTCCTACTCCCCGTTGGTGTTGTATCGGTGATCTGGTGGCAGACCACATTGCGTGCAATGTGCGGCCGGGCGGTTTGTGGTGGCGACCCGGCGTACCGCCCGCGTGACCGTTCGTTCCGCCCAAGGGCTGGAGGTCTACTGCCCTTGGCCACCGGTCTTGGGCGGGATCAGGCCGAACTCGTTGTACGTTCCGACGTCGGTGCTCATGAAGGACGTCCGGGTCTGCCGGAGCCTGGCTTCCTCCGTTGACAGCCGTCCCTTGAGCGTTTTGACCTGGCTCTCCCAGGTCTCCTTCACCTTCTTCAGACCGGCGCAGGTGTCCCAGCCGCCGAAGGCCGCGATGGCGGCGCCCATCGCCTCGTTCGGACGGGTGGCCGCGAAGTTCGTCTGCGTGGTGATCTCGCCCGCGATGGCGTCCGCGGCGGCCCGCTTCTGCGCCGGTGAGGACGCCAGGGTGCCGGTGCCCCCCGGCCCCGTACCGCCGCCACCACCCGTGCCGTTCAGCCGCGTACTCGCGGACTCCTGGCCGGCGGACTCGGCAGCCGCGGAGCGCAGCCGGCTCCATTCCTGATCGAATCCCATGTCTTCCTCCCGTGGATTGGTCCGGATCTGGACTCCGTCGATTTCCATGAAGCTGTCGTGCGGTTCACGCCTGGTCACGATGCGCCGCAGCGGATCACAGCTCCGGCATCTTCCCCAGCTGCACCAGCGACGCCCCGCCCTTCCGCGCCGCGAAGAAGCCGCGTCCCGGAGGCAGCGGTCGCGGGCGGACGTTGCCGATCAGGTCGCCCTCGGAGGGGTCGCCGGACAGGACCACGCCCTGTGCGCCCAGCTCCTTGATGCGCTGCATGAAGCTCTCGTACATCGACCGCGACGCCCCGGCGGAGTTGCGGGCGATGATGAAGCGGACGCCCGTGTCGCGGGCGAAGGGCAGGAAGTCCGTGAGCGGTGCCAGAGGGTTTCCGGAGCCGGCGGCGACCAGGTCGTAGTCGTCCACGATGATGAAGATCTGCGGGCCCGACCACCAGCTGCGGTCACGCAGCTGCTGGGGTGTGACATCGGCCGGCGGCTGCCGCCGCGCGAACAGGCCCGCCAGGGCCTCCATGTGCATCTGCATCGAGCTGGCCATCGGCGCGTACTCGAGCAGGTGCTCCTCGGGCAGGGCACCGAGCAGCGCCCGCCGGTAGTCACCGACGACGAGCTTCGCCTCGTCCGCGGAGTACCGCTCGGCGATCTGCTTGGCGATCAGCCGCAGCAGGTTCGTCTTGCCGGTCTCGCTCTCGCCGAAGATCAGGAAGAACGGATCGGTCTCGAAGTTGACGAACACCGGCTCCAGATTGGCCTCGTCGATGCCGATCGCCACACCGCGCTGCGGGAACTCGAAGCCCTTCGGCAGGTGGTCGGCCAGGATCTTGCGCGGCAGAAGCCGCACGCCCGGCGCCGGAGGCCCGCCCCAGCTGCCCTTGACAGCCTGCACGAACGCGGCCGTGCCGTCCGCCAGGTCAGCCGCGCTGCTGGAGCCGTCGATGCGCGGCAGCCCACCCATGAAGTGCAGCTTCTCCGGTACCTGGCCGCGCCCCGGCACACCCGCCGGGACGTTCGCCGCGACCTTCCGGTCGAACTCCGAGTCCATGACGTCACCGAGCCGCAGCTCCAGACGCCCGAGCATCTGGTCCTTGAGCGCCGCCCGCACCTCCATGTACCGGGCGGCGGTGATGATGACGTGGATGCCGTAGCCGAGACCGCGTGCCGCGAGGTCGGCGACGACCGGCTCCAGCATCTCGTACTCGGCCTTGAAGCCGCCCCAGCCGTCGATCACCAGGAACACGTCGCCCCACGCCTCGCCCGGCAGTTCACCCGCCGCGCGCTTGCGCCGGTAGGTGGCGATGGAGTCGATGCCCTGGGAGCGGAAGAACTCCTCCCGCCGGTTCAGCACGCCCACGACCTCCGCGACTGTACGCCGCACCCGCTCCGGGTCCAGGCGGGACGCGACGCCGCCCACATGCGGCAGGTCCGCCAGCGAGGACATACCGCCGCCGCCGAAGTCCAGGGCGTAGAACTGCACCTCGTACGGCGTGTGCGTGAGCGCGAACGACGAGATCAGCGTCCGCATCAGGGTCGACTTGCCCGACTGCGGCCCGCCCACGACCATCATGTGGCCCGCCGCGCCCGAGAAGTCCCGGTACAGCACCTCACGGCGCTGCTCGAACGGCTTGTCGATCAGGCCCAGCGGCACGGTCAGACCGCCCGGACGGGTGTACTCCGTCGCCGTGAGGCCCCGCTCCGCCGTCGGCGCGAGACCGGGCAGCAGCTGGTCGAGCGACGGCGCCTGGTCCAGCGGCGGCAGCCACACCTGGTGGGCGGGGACGCCCTGGCCCTCCAGCCGGCGCACGATGACGTCGAGGACGGTGTCGGCGAGCGCGTCGTCCTCCTCGCTCCGCGAGGGGCCGAGGTGCGCCGGATCCGGCGCCGCGTACACCACCGGCACCGGGGGCGCGGTGAAGACGGCCGGGCGCCGCTCGATCGGCAGCTGGCCGGCCGACAACTGCGGCCCGCCCGTGCGGTACGTACCCGAGACGTACGCCGCCTTGAAGCGCGTCATCTCGTCCGTACCGAACTTGAGGTAGCCCGAACCGGGCACCGACGGCAGGTGGTACGCGTCCGGCACACCGATCGCCGTACGCGACTCGGCCGCCGAGAAGGTCCGCAGACCGATCCGGTACGAGAGGTAGGTGTCCAGGCCGCGCAGCTTGCCTTCCTCCAGGCGCTGCGAGGCGAGCAGCAGGTGTACGCCCAGGGACCGGCCGATACGGCCGATCTGGATGAACATGTCGATGAAGTCGGGCTTGGCGGTGAGGAGTTCGGAGAACTCGTCGATCACCAGGACGAGTGACGCCAGCGGCTCCAGCGCGGCACCCGCCGCCCGCGCCTTCTCGTAGTCGTGGATGTTGGCGTAGTTGCCGGCCGACCGCAGCAGCTCCTGCCGGCGCTGCAGTTCACCGCGGATCGCGTCACCCATGCGGTCGACGAGCGTCAGGTCGTCGGCCAGGTTGGTGATGACGGCGGCCACGTGCGGCATCTGCGACATGCCCGCGAACGTCGCGCCACCCTTGAAGTCCGCGAGCACGAAGTTCAGCGTCTCGGAGGAGTGCGTCACCGCCAGACCGAGCACCAGGGTGCGCAGCAGCTCCGACTTGCCGGAACCGGTCGCGCCCACGCACAGCCCGTGCGGGCCCATGCCCTCCTGCGCGGCCTCCTTCAGGTCCAGCATCACCGGCTGGCCGTCCTCGCCGACACCGATCGGTACGCGCAGCCGCTCGGCCGTCGACCGGGGCCGCCACGTCCGCGCCACGTCCACCGCGGCCGCGTCACCCAGGTTCAGCAGGTCGGTGAAGTCCAGGTTGGCCAGCAGCGGTTCGTCGTCGTCGCCCCCGCCCGTCCGCAGCGGCGCCAGCTGCCGCGCCAGCGCCTCGGCCGCTTCCAGGGAGATGGTGTCCGGCACCCCTTCGTACGCGAAGCCCGCCCCCGACTCCAGCCGCAGCCGTCCCGGCCGCACCACCACGGAGAGCCCACCGCGCGGCTCGTCCAGGTCACCCGAGACCACCTCGACGATGGTCACGCCCTGCAGGCCCTCGGCCGCCGCGAACAGCGAGTCCGGCGGCACCATCCCGCCGTCGAGCACCACCACGATGTGCGGCTGGTCCAGCACCGGCTGATTGTCCCGGCTGAACCGGGGCCGCCCGTCGAGCCGGCTGTGCAGCAACTGCTCCAGCTCACCCAGGTCGTCCCCGAACAGCCGCCTCGTACCGGCCCCGTCGAGCTGACCCGGCACCTGGGTGTGCGGCAGCCACTTCGTCCAGTCCCAGCGCGGTACGGCACCGGGCGCGGCGACCACCGCGACCATCAGGTCCTCGGGGGAGTGCAGCGTCACCAACTGCGAAACCAGGGCCCGCGCCGCCCCCTGCGCCGCCTCCGGCTCGCCGGACACCGTCACGTGGTAGAACGCCCGCATCGACACGGCCATCGGCAGCCCGTCCAACGAGCCGTGCACGGCCAGGAACTGCTGCATCGCCCCCGCGCACAGCGGCTCCAGCTCGTCGACCGGCGCCGTCTCGGGCGCCACCAGCGGCGTCGACAGCTGCTGCGCGCCGAGCCCGACCCGTACCTGCCCGAAGTCCTTGTCGCCCACGCGCCGTTCCCACACCCGCGAGCCCTCGGCCACCACCGACCACAGCTGCTCGGGGGAGGGGTGCAGATACAACTGGGCGTCGCGCTGGGCACGGGCGGTCTTGCGGACCGTACGCCGCGTCTGTGCGAGGTATTTGAGGTAGTCGCGCCGCCCATCGGCAATTTGCCCCTGCGTACCACGCCGGTATCTGACGATCTGCGCGACGACCATCGCGACCGTCGACGCCAGCATCAGAACGCCCATGATGCGCATCATCGGAGACGGCGTCATGAAGAAGAAGACCACCGACGAGCCCATGCCGAGGACCGGCAGGATCTGCATCAGCATGCCCTCCTGCTGCCCCCGCGGCAGTTCCGGCGGAGCCTCCAGAGTCAGCTCTTCCGTGGGCACTTCCGGCGGAAGAGACCGCGGCGGGCGTTTGACGACGATCTGGCTCACCGGAGCATCAATCCCTCGGGTACGGACGGAAGTCGGAAGGCGGTTCCGCACCGGCGCCCCCGTGGCGACGGCCTCCTCCCGCGACAGGCGATCCTACTTGCAGCCACTGACACGGCTGCCCGGTAGGGTGGCGCGCGCACCGTGCGCAACCGCGAATCAGGGGGTCCACACACGTGAGTACGACCGCAGCGACCGGCTTCTGCCGCGTCACCGTCGTGGCGCCGGACAGCCGGATCGATGTCGCTCTCCCCGAGGACATCGCCGTCGCCGACGTCTACCCGGAGATCCTCCGGCTCACCGGCCAGACCCAGGCGCCCGGCACCCCCACCGGCTACCACCTCGTCCGCCGTGACGGCACCGTCCTGGACGGCGCCCGCACTCTCGCCGCCCAGCAGGTGCTCGACGGCGAGGTCCTCTCGCTGCGCCCGTTCGCCGAATCGCTCCCGCCGGCCGTCTTCGACGACGTCTCCGACGCCGTCGCCTCCGCCGTCACCCGCGACCGTCATCTGTGGAGCGACGACCTGCTGCGCGCGGCGGGTCTCGTCGGTGGCGTCCTGCTGCTGGTCCTCATGGGCTTCGTGCTCTGGTTCGCCGACCCCGTCCGCCACGACATGCACGGCCTGCCGGGCATCATCGCGGGCGCCGTCGGACTGCTGCTGACCGCCTTCGCCGGCGTACACGCCAGGGTCTACGGCGACCGCGCCACCGCCGTCGCCCTCGGCCTCGGCGCGCTGCCGCTGCTGCTGATCGCCGGCTCCGGCGTCATCGGCCCGGCCGCCGGCCACGGGCCGGGACGGCTGCAGTTCCTGCTCGGCTGCGTCGCCGTGCTGGTCGCCTCCGTCGCCCTGGTCGCGCTCACCCCGAGCGGAGACGCCCCCTTCGTGGCGGCCACCTTCCTGTCGACCGTCGGCACCCTCGCCACCTTCGCGGCCATCCTCACCGAGGCCTCCGCCACCGGGACCGCCGCCGTCTGCGCACCGGTCGCCATCGGCCTGGTCGCCTTCCTGCCGGGCCTGTCCGCCCGCTTCGCCCGCCTCCCCATCGGGTACGCCGCGCCGCGCGGCGCCACCGGCGGCTACGACGACGACACGTTCGCCGACCCGAACGAGGCCCCCGACGCCCAGCCCGTCGACGCCGAGCGGATCGCGCTCCAGGCCCGCCGCGGTCACGAGATGCTGCTGGGCCTGGTCGGCGGCTGCGCGGCCGTCGTCGTCGGCTCCGCCGCCGTCCTGGGCTTCGCCGGCAACGTCTGGGGCGAGCTCCTGGCGCTCGCGTCCGGCCTCGCGATGCTGCTGCGCGCCCGTCTCTTCCGCTACACCTCGCAGGTCGCCTGCGTCCTGGTGGCCGGGATCGCCGCCATCGCCCTGCTGGTGCTGGGCCTGTCCCTGAACCCGCCGGCCGACCTGGTGTACGAGCTGGTCCGGTACGGGGACCGGGGCGCCCTGGACATCCGTACCATCTGGCTCACCGCCTCGGTCGCGGCCGGAGCCGCCCTGATCACCGCGATCGGCCTGGTCATCCCGAAGAAGGGCCTGTCCCCCTTCTGGGGGCGCCTGCTCGACCTCGCCGAGGGCGCGGTCCTGCTCTCCCTGGTCCCGCTGTGCCTCGCCGTCCTGGACGTCTTCATGGCGGCCCGCTCGCTGACGAGCTAGCACGCCCGCCCCGCGACCCAGCGCAAGGCCCGCACCAGCAGGCTGGTACGCTGTGTAGCGGCCGTTCGTGTACGCGCTCCCGGATCATCTGGAAGCTGCGCTCATCGGACCTTCGCCTCCGAGTCACGGAAGCTCCCCTGAGACCAAGACCAGGGGCACTCGCGGGCGCATCGAACACCAAGAGGAGTACCGAGTGTCTCTCGACGCCGCTACGAAGAAGCAGATCATGGCCGAGTTCGGCACCAAGGAGGGCGACACCGGCTCCCCCGAGGTCCAGGTCGCCATGCTCTCCCGCCGCATCTCGGACCTCACCGAGCACCTCAAGACCCACAAGCACGACCACCACTCCCGTCGTGGTCTGCTGATCCTGGTCGGCCAGCGTCGCCGTCTGCTGCAGTACCTGGCCAAGAAGGACATCCAGCGCTTCCGCGCGCTGGTCGACCGCCTCGGCATCCGCCGCGGTGCGGCCGGCGGCGCCAAGTAAGACGCCGTGAAGGGAGCGGTTCCCACGATCAGGGGGCCGCTCCCTTTGCTGTACGTGCGGAGTGTCACCACCCCTTTGTAGGCTGGTCGCACAACGCCATAACGAAAATTCCATAAGTACGCACAGGAGAGGCGCCCTCGCCGCCGCCGGTCCTCGGTAGTGGCCCCCGGGAGACACACCCCGGGTGCTTCGATCGAAGACCGGCCCGCACACAAGGCGCGCTTCTCCGCCCCGTCCCTCCGCCACACGGGCGCACGGGACCAAAGACGACAAGTAATGGAGAAACCGCTAGTGGAGAACGAGACCCACTACGCCGAGGCCGTCATCGACAACGGCTCCTTCGGCACCCGCACCATCCGCTTCGAGACGGGCCGCCTGGCCAAGCAGGCCGCCGGCTCCGCCGTGGCGTACCTGGACGACGACACCATGGTGCTGTCGGCCACCACCGCCTCCAAGAAGCCCAAGGACCAGCTCGACTTCTTCCCCCTGACGGTGGACGTCGAGGAGCGGATGTACGCGGCCGGCAAGATCCCCGGCTCCTTCTTCCGCCGTGAGGGCCGTCCCTCCGAGGACGCCGTCCTCACCTGCCGCCTGATCGACCGGCCGCTGCGCCCCTCCTTCAAGAAGGGCCTGCGCAACGAGATCCAGATCGTCGAGACGATCATGGCGCTCAACCCCGACCACCTGTACGACGTGGTCGCGATCAACGCCGCCTCCTGCTCCACGCAGCTGGCCGGCCTGCCCTTCTCCGGCCCGATCGGCGGCACCCGTGTCGCCCTGATCAAGGGCCAGTGGGTCGCGTTCCCGACGCACACCGAGCTCGAGGACGCCGTCTTCGACATGGTCGTCGCCGGCCGCGTCCTGGAGGACGGCGACGTCGCGATCATGATGGTCGAGGCCGAGGCCACCGAGAAGACCATCCAGCTCGTCAAGGACGGCGCCGAGGCCCCCACCGAGGAGGTCGTCGCCGCCGGTCTGGAGGCTGCCAAGCCCTTCATCAAGGTGCTGTGCAAGGCCCAGTCGGACCTCGCCGCCAAGGCCGCCAAGCCGGTCGGCGAGTTCCCGGTCTTCCTCGACTACCAGGACGACGTCCTGGAGGCGCTGACCGCCGCGGTCAAGACCGAGCTCTCCCAGGCGCTCACCATCGCCGGCAAGCAGGAGCGCGAGACCGAGCTGGACCGCGTCAAGGAGATCGCCGCCGAGAAGCTGCTCCCGCAGTTCGAGGGCCGCGAGAAGGAGATCTCCGCCGCGTACCGCGCGCTGACCAAGAAGCTGGTCCGCGAGCGCGTCATCAAGGACAAGGTCCGCATCGACGGCCGTGGCCTGACCGACATCCGTACGCTCGCGGCCGAGGTCGAGGCCATCCCGCGCGTGCACGGCTCGGCGCTGTTCGAGCGTGGCGAGACCCAGATCCTGGGCGTCACCACCCTCAACATGCTCCGTATGGAGCAGCAGCTGGACACCCTCTCCCCGGTGACCCGCAAGCGCTACATGCACAACTACAACTTCCCGCCGTACTCCGTCGGTGAGACCGGCCGCGTCGGTTCGCCCAAGCGCCGCGAGATCGGCCACGGCGCGCTCGCCGAGCGCGCGATCGTGCCGGTCCTGCCGACGCGCGAGGAGTTCCCGTACGCGATCCGCCAGGTGTCCGAGGCCCTCGGCTCCAACGGCTCGACGTCCATGGGCTCGGTCTGCGCCTCCACCATGTCGCTGCTGAACGCCGGTGTGCCGCTCAAGGCCCCCGTCGCCGGTATCGCCATGGGCCTGATCTCCGAGGAGGTCGACGGCAAGACGCACTACGTCGCGCTGACCGACATCCTCGGCGCGGAGGACGCCTTCGGCGACATGGACTTCAAGGTCGCCGGTACGAAGGAGTTCGTCACCGCCCTCCAGCTCGACACCAAGCTGGACGGCATCCCGGCCTCCGTCCTGGCCGCGGCCCTCAAGCAGGCCCGGGACGCCCGCCTCCACATCCTCGACGTGATGATGGAAGCGATCGACACGCCGGACGAGATGTCCCCCAACGCCCCGCGGATCATCACCGTCAAGATCCCCGTGGACAAGATCGGTGAGGTCATCGGCCCCAAGGGCAAGATGATCAACCAGATCCAGGAGGACACCGGCGCCGAGATCACGATCGAGGACGACGGCACCATCTACATCGGTGCCCAGGTCGGCTCGCAGGCCGAGGCCGCCCGCGCCACGATCAACGGCATCGCCAACCCGACCATGCCGGAGGTCGGCGAGCGCTACCTGGGTACGGTCGTCAAGACCACCACCTTCGGTGCGTTCGTGTCCCTGATGCCGGGCAAGGACGGCCTGCTGCACATCTCGCAGATCCGCAAGCTCGCCGGTGGCAAGCGCGTGGAGAACGTCGAGGACGTGCTCGCGGTCGGCGCCAAGGTCCAGGTCGAGATCGCCGAGATCGACCAGCGCGGCAAGCTCTCCCTGGTCCCCGTGATGGCGGACGAGGACGCTGCCGAGGGCGAGACGAAGGACGACACCGACCAGTGACGTCCCGTAGTTCGAAGGCGACGGCCCGCACCTCCCCGGAGGCGCGGGCCGTCGCCCGTACCCAAACGCTTCTCAAGGGCAGGGACGGCATCGGCACGGTCCGCCGCACCACCCTGCCCGGCGGCCTCCGTATCGTCACCGAGACCCTGCCCTCGGTCCGCTCCGCCACCTTCGGCATCTGGGCGCACGTCGGCTCCCGCGACGAGACGCCCACCCTGGGCGGCGCCACGCACTACCTGGAGCACCTCCTCTTCAAGGGCACGCACAGGCGCAGCGCCCTCGACATCTCCTCCGCCATCGACGCGGTCGGCGGCGAGATGAACGCCTTCACGGCGAAGGAGTACACCTGCTACTACGCGCGCGTGCTGGACACCGACCTGCCGCTCGCCATCGACATCGTCTGCGACATGCTCACCGGCTCGCTGATCCTCCAGGAGGACGTCGACGCCGAGCGCGGCGTGATCCTCGAAGAGATCGCGATGACCGAGGACGACCCGGGCGACGTCGTCCACGACCTGTTCGCCAAGACGATGTTCGGCGACACGCCGCTGGGCCGCCCGGTCCTCGGCACCGTCGACACCGTCGAGGCGCTCACCGCCGACCGCATCCGCCGCTTCTACAAGAAGCACTACGACCCCACGCACCTGGTCGTCGCCGCCGCCGGCAACATCGACCACGCCACGGTCGTACGCCAGGTCCGCCGCGCCTTCGAGAAGGCCGGCGCCCTCACCCGTACGGACGCGGTCCCGGTCGCCCCGCGCGACGGCCGGCGCACCATCCGCACGGCGGGCCGCGTGGAGGTGCTCAGCCGCCGCACCGAGCAGGCCCACGTCGTCCTCGGCGTGCCGGGCTTCGCCCGCACCGACGACCGCCGCTGGGCCCTGGGCGTACTGAACACGGCCCTGGGCGGTGGCATGTCCTCGCGCCTGTTCCAGGAGGTCCGCGAGAAGCGCGGCCTGGCCTACAGCGTCTACTCGTACACGTCGGGCTTCGCCGACTGCGGCCTGTTCGGTGTGTACGCGGGCTGCCGCCCCAGCCAGGTCCACGACGTCCTGAAGATCTGCCGGGACGAGCTGGACCGGGTCGCGGCGGACGGCCTGACCGACGACGAGATCGAGCGGGCCATCGGCCAGCTCAAGGGCTCCACCGTCCTCGGCCTGGAGGACACCGGCGCGCTGATGAACCGGATCGGCAAGAGCGAGCTGTGCTGGGGCGACCAGATGTCGGTCGACGACATGCTCGCCCACATGGCGGCCGTCACCCCCGATGATGTACGAGAGGTGGCCGCCGAGCTCCTCGGACAGCGCCCGTCGCTGTCGGTGATCGGCCCCCTGAAGGACAAGCAGGCGGACCGCCTCCACGAAGCGGTGGCGTAACGAACCCCCTGACGGAACCGAAGGAAGAAGCACGAGCATGAGCAGCAAGCTGCGGGTCGCGGTCATCGGCGCCAAGGGACGCATCGGCTCCGAAGCCGTACGCGCCGTCGAGGCCGCCGACGACATGGAACTGGTCGCGGCCCTCGGCCGGGGCGACAAGCTCGAGACGCTCGCCGAGACCGGCACCCAGGTCGTGGTGGAGCTGACCACCCCCGCCTCCGTCATGGGCAACCTCGACTTCTGCGTACGCCATGGCATCCACGCCGTGGTGGGCACGACCGGCTGGACCGAGGAGCGTCTCACCCAGCTGAACGGCTGGCTGGAGGCCTCGCCCGACACGGGTGTCCTGATCGCGCCGAACTTCTCCATCGGCGCGGTCCTCACCATGAAGTTCGCGCAGATCGCGGCGCCCTACTTCGAGTCGGTCGAGGTCGTCGAGCTGCACCACCCCAACAAGGTGGACGCCCCCTCCGGCACCGCCACCCGCACCGCTCAGCTGATCGCCGCCGCCCGCGCGGAGGCCGGCTGCGCCCCGCAGCCGGACGCCACGACGACGGCCCTGGACGGCGCCCGGGGCGCGAACGTGGAGGGCGTCCCGGTCCACGCCGTACGCCTCAGGGGCCTGCTGGCCCACCAGGAGGTGCTGCTGGGCGGCGAGGGCGAGACCCTGACGGTCCGCCACGACTCGCTGCACCACAGCAGCTTCATGCCGGGCATCCTGCTCGGCGCGCGCCGTGTGGTGACGACCCCGGGCCTCACCTTCGGCCTGGAACACTTCTTGGACCTGGGCTGATCGCCGTCATGCGCGCGAAGCTCACGTATCTCGTCACGGCTGCCGTCCTGGTCGTCTACTTCGTCCTGGTCGGCAGCCGGGGCGTGATGCTGATCCAGCAGGGCACCGCGCTCACCGTCACCTTCGGCTGCGCGGTGCTGATCCTGCCGGTCATCGGCGTCTGGTTCCTATGGAAGAACACCCAGTTCGTCACCAAGGCCAACCGCCTGGCCGCCGAACTGGAAGCCGAAGGCGGCCTGCCCGTCGACGAGTTGAAGCGCACGCCCGGCGGCCGCATCGACCGGGACTCCGCCGACGCCGTCTTCGCCAAGCGGCGCGAGGAGACCGAGGACTCACCGGACGACTGGCGCTGCTGGTTCCGGCTCGCGGTCGCCTACCACGACGCCCGCGACACCCCGCGCGCCCGCAAGGCGATGCAGCACGCGATCGCCCTCCACGAGGGCCGCCCGACCCGGGCCTGACCGAGGCGGCGACAGACGGCCACAGTCGGCACATCTACGCTTCCGCGGCGTATGGACAGCCGGTACGCCGCCGTCCATGCTCTCCCTACCGATGAGGGGGGAGCCTGTCATGTCCCAGCAAGCGGCGCCCGAACGGATGCCCACCAAGCTCAAGTTCGCCCTGGCGTTCGTGTGGTTCCAGGGCCTGATGAACGTCGTGTCCGCCGTCCTCATCTTCTCCCTGGTGAGCGACAGAGTGGACCACGGACAGGACGAGGACGCCGGTGTCCTGCGTGCCATGGCGTATGTGTCGCTGCTGGCCGCCGCGGCGCTCATCGCCGCGGCGGTCCTGGCGTTGCGCCGCCTGAACTGGGTCCGGATCGCCGTTATCGTCATCGAGGCGATCCTGATGGCCGGCGCGGTGTTCACCCTGTTCTCCGGCGGAGGGGGACCGGTGATCGCCGGTCTCGTGCTGGCCGCCGTCGTCATCGCGTCGTTCGCCTCGGCCGAGGGCAAGGCCTGGTTCACCCGCTGAGACGACCGGGCTCCGGCCCTCCGAGGAGGACCGGAGCCCGGTCGAGAGCGACAAGCCGTACGGTGTCTAGGACCGCCCGTACTCCGCGCTCCAGGCCTCGACCGTGTCGGCCGCCCGGTCGAACGCCTCGACCCGCGCCAGGAAGTCCGCGTTGTGGTCGGTGAGCAGCGCCAGCTGCTCACCACCCTTGCGTACGGCGACGAGAGCCTGCCCCTGCACCGTGCGCGGCAGCCCGAGCCACCGCACGGGCTGCTGGACGGTGCGTACGTCGGTGGTCTGCGCCCAGGCCAGTGTCGTGGTCCGGAAGAACGCGACGCGCCGCAGACCGTGCCGGCTCACCCAGGTCCCCACGCGCAGCATGCGCAGTGCGCAGACGACCACCAGGGCCGCCAGCCCGAAGCACACGATCGCGGCCGACGGCGCCCCCGCGAAGGCGATGATCATGGTGGCCAGCAGCATGAACGAGGCGAGCAGCAGTGCCACCGCCGCCGCGGCGACCCGCCAGGGCCCCGGGCGGTACGGACGGCGCCACTGATCGTGGTCGTCGAACGGCAGCGCGACGTCCTCGTCGGTGTCGAAACCACGGTCGGCCGTCAGGAAGGGCAGGGGCACGGCTGATCCTCACTCATACGCACGCTCGATGGGGCTGTGCCGGGTGAGGCTACCCAGCGGTCCGACGCCCGGCCACCCCAGGGTGGCCGTACGGGGCAGTCCCCGCGTCAACGTCCGTGGGATGCCTCGGACTGCTGACTGTGACCGGTGCTGGCGGGGCCGGACTCCATCGCCGGAAGGCCGAAGAGCAGCGACCCGACCAGACCGGCCACGACGGTCAGCCCGATCAGCGTACGGCCGGCGACCTCCGAAAGGCTGGGACGCTGCCGAGCCGGGGGAGTGACGTTACTGCGGAAGCGGTCGGCCTCGGCGACGAACGCGAACGGGACTGCCTCACGCCGGCGGAACATGTGTGAGAACCCTCCTTGAAAACTCGTGATGGACGCTGCTACAGGAACAGACGCGCGAAGCAGCGGTTTGGTGCCCCTCTCGGTGCCCGAATTCAAGGGATTCATGTGCTGTCAGTGCCGGGCCGTAGAGTGGGCGCCGCCCGAGCGATGCAATTGGAAGGACCCCGCCGGTGACCGACACCCCCGCCGAAGACCTCAAGCCCAGCTTCCGCAGCGATGTGACCGTCGAGCTGGTCAAGCACAGCGCCGCCGACTCCGACGTCCTGTGGGCGGCCCGCGTCTCCACGGCAGGCGAGCAGTCCCTCGAGGAGCTCACGAAGGACCCCGAGCGCTCCAAGGGTCTGATCAACTACCTGATGCGGGACCGGCACGGCAGCCCCTTCGAGCACAATTCGATGACGTTCTTCATCAGCGCCCCGATCTTCGTCTTCCGCGAGTTCATGCGGCACCGCGTGGGCTGGTCCTACAACGAGGAATCCGGCCGCTACCGGGAGCTCCAGCCGGTCTTCTACGTCCCGGACGCCTCCCGCAAGCTCGTCCAGCAGGGCCGCCCCGGCAAGTACGTCTTCGTCGAGGGCACCGAGGAGCAGCAGGCCCTCGTGGAGCGCACGATGGAGACCTCCTACGTCCAGGCGTACGAGGCGTACCAGGAGATGCTCGCCGCCGGCGTCGCCCGCGAGGTCGCCCGCTCGGTCCTCCCGGTCGGCCTGTTCTCCTCGATGTACGCCACGTGCAACGCCCGCTCGCTGATGCACTTCCTCGGCCTGCGTACGCAGCACGAGCTGGCCAAGGTCCCGTCCTTCCCGCAGCGGGAGATCGAGATGGTGGGGGAGAAGATGGAGCAGGAGTGGGCGCGGCTGATGCCGCTCACGTACGCCGCCTTCAACGCCAACGGCCGCGTCGCTCCGTAGTCGTCCCAGGTCACGGCACGGCACAGATGTACGGATCATCCGCCTGAAGTGTCCGTATTGCGGCGTTTCGAGAAGTTCATCTAGGCTGATCAAACGGACCCGGCACTGCTTGAACCCCCGAGCAGGCAGTGCCGGGCTCCACCTCCCTCACGTCCCCCGAGGGGACCCGGCGGGCAGAGCAGCGAGTAGCGTGTTACCCATGGCTCCGATCTCGACTCCGCAGACCCCCTTCGGGCGGGTCCTCACCGCTATGGTCACGCCCTTCACGGCGGACGGCGCACTCGACCTCGAAGGCGCTCAGCGGCTCGCCACCCACCTGGTGGACGCAGGCAACGACGGCCTGGTCATCAGCGGCACCACCGGCGAGTCCCCGACCACCAGCGACGCGGAGAAAGACCAGCTCGTACGAGCGGTCCTCGAGGCGGTCGGCGACCGTGCCCACGTCGTCGCCGGCATCGGCACCAACGACACCCACCACTCCATCGAGCTCGCCCGCGCCGCCGAACGCGCCGGCGTACACGGCCTGCTCGCCGTCACCCCGTACTACAACAAGCCCCCGCAAGAGGGCCTCTTCCGCCACTTCACCGCCATCGCGGACGCCACCGGCCTCCCCGTGATGCTGTACGACATCCCCGGCCGCAGCGGCGTCCCGATCGACACCGAGACGATCGTCCGCCTCGCCGACCACCCCCGCATCGTCGCCAACAAGGACGCCAAGGGCGACCTGGGCCGCGCCAGCTGGGCCATCGCCCGCAGCGGCCTCGCCTGGTACTCCGGCGACGACATGCTCAACCTCCCGCTGCTCTCCGTCGGCGCCTGCGGCTTCGTCTCCGTCGTCAGCCACGTCGTCACCCCGGAGCTCCGCGCCCTCCTCGACGCCCACCTCACCGGTGACGTCCAGAAGGCCACCGAGATCCACCAGCAGCTGCTCCCGGTCTTCACCGGCATGTTCCGTACGCAGGGCGTGATCACCACCAAGGCCGCCCTCACCCTCCAGGGCCTCCCCGCCGGGCCGCTGCGCCTGCCGCTGGTGGAGCTCTCCCCGGAGGAAACCGCTCAGCTCAAGATCGACCTCGCCGCCGGCGGGGTACAGCTGTAGCCACAGACTTCATAACTGAATACGAACAATCACCTGACAACAGCAAGTGCACGAATGTCACACGCGCCACGTGCCTCACTGGTACGTGGCGCGTGTGGTGAGGAGAGTCTTTTGAGTCATCCGCATCCTGAACTGGGCGCGCCCCCGAAGCTGCCCAAGGGCGGCCTGCGCGTCACCCCGCTCGGCGGTCTCGGCGAGATCGGCCGGAACATGACCGTCTTCGAGTTCGACGGCCGCCTGCTGATCGTCGACTGCGGCGTGCTCTTCCCCGAGGAGGAGCAGCCCGGCATCGACCTGATCCTTCCGGACTTCACCAGCATCAAGGACCGCCTCGACGACATCGAGGGCATCGTGCTCACGCACGGTCACGAGGACCACATCGGTGGCGTCCCCTTCCTGCTCCGGCTCAAGCCGGACATCCCGCTCATCGGCTCCAAGCTGACGCTCGCGCTCATCGAGGCCAAGCTCCAGGAACACCGGATCCGTCCGTACACCCTGGAGGTCTCGGAGGGCGACCGCGAGCGTCTGGGCCCCTTCGACTGCGAGTTCGTGGCGGTCAACCACTCCATCCCGGATGCGCTGGCCGTTGCCATCCGCACCCCCGCGGGCATGGTCGTCCACACCGGTGACTTCAAGATGGATCAGCTCCCGCTGGACGGCCGTCTCACCGACCTGCACGCCTTCGCGCGCCTCAGCGAGGAGGGCATCGACCTCCTCCTCTCGGACTCCACGAACGCCGAGGTCCCGGGCTTCGTCCCGCCCGAGCGCGACATCTCCAATGTCATGCGCTCGGTCTTCGCGGGCGCCCAGAAGCGCATCATCGTGGCCAGCTTCGCCAGCCACGTGCACCGCATCCAGCAGATCCTCGACGCGGCCCACGAGTACGGCAGACGAGTCGCCTTCGTCGGGCGTTCGATGGTCCGGAACATGGGTATCGCCCGTGACCTGGGCTACCTCCGCGTCCCGGCCGGCCTGGTCGTCGACGTCAAGACCCTCGACGACCTCCCGGACCACGAGATCGTGCTCGTCTGCACGGGCTCGCAGGGCGAACCGATGGCGGCCCTGTCCCGCATGGCCAACCGGGACCACCAGATCCGCATCGTCCAGGGCGACACCGTGATCCTGGCGTCCTCCCTGATCCCGGGCAACGAGAACGCGGTCTACCGCGTGATCAACGGCCTGACCCGCTGGGGCGCCAACGTCGTCCACAAGGGCAACGCCAAGGTCCACGTCTCGGGCCACGCCTCGGCCGGCGAGCTGCTGTACTTCTACAACATCTGCAGGCCGAAGAACCTGATGCCGGTCCACGGCGAATGGCGCCACCTCCGTGCCAACGCCGAGCTCGGCGCCCTGACGGGCGTCCCCAAGGACCGCATCGTCATCGCCGAGGACGGCGTCGTGGTCGACCTCGTCGACGGCAAGGCCAAGATCGTCGGCAAGGTCCAGGCGGGGTACGTGTACGTCGACGGCCTCTCGGTCGGCGACGTCACCGAGGTGCACCTGAAGGACCGCCGCATCCTCGGCGAGGAGGGCATCATCTCGGTCTTCGTGGTGGTCGACTCCACGACCGGCAAGATCACCGGCGGGCCGCACATCCACGCCCGCGGCTCCGGCATCGAGGACAACGCGTTCGACGCGGTCATCCCGAAGGTCCAGGACGCCATCGCCAGGTCGGCCGCCGACGGAGTAGCGGAGCCGCACCAGCTCCAGCAGCTGATCCGCCGCACGATCGGCAAGTGGGTCTCCGACACCTACCGCCGGCGCCCGATGATCCTCCCGGTGGTCGTCGAGGTCTGACGCCCCACCAGCTCGCTTGCGGAGCGGGGCCCCCGATTTGCATCGGGGCGCCCCGCTCCAGTACGTTTACGGCTCCGCCTGATCGGGAACCCGGCACACCTGTGTGCCTGACAGGGTGCCCAGGAGGGGCCGGAATTCCGACTCAGAATCTCTGATAAAGTCGGTCCAGCCGAAAGGCAAAGGCCCTCCAACGGCCGCCGGAAACTGAATCCGAACCGGAAACGGAACGGAAAAACGATCTGGTAAGGTTGGAAACACGAAATACCGAAGGGAAGCGCCCGGAGGAAAGCCCGAGAGGGTGAGTACGAAGGAAGCGTCCGTTCCTTGAGAACTCAACAGCGTGCCAAAAATCAACGCCAGATTAGTTGATACCCCGTCCATCTTCGGATGGTCGAGGTTCCTTTGAAGAAAACACAGCGAGGACGCTGTGTGCGACCGGGATTATTCCTCCTGGTCGCACCGCTCTCGTGGTGTTCATCCCGATTAC
>NZ_LIYH01000003.1 GCF_001905885.1 Streptomyces sp. CB03234
GGGGGTGTCTGGAAAGTCGGTGGCTCGTTGCTCTGTTTGTGGTGCGTCGACATGAACTGACGGACGAGTCGTGGGCGTTGATCGCTCCGTTGCTGGCACCGGGCCGTATGGGCCGGCCTGGGCGGGACCGGCGCCAGATCGTAAACGGAATCCTGTGGAAGCTGTCCACAGGTGCCGCCTGGCGGGATCTGCCAGAGCGATACGGGCCATGGAAGACGATCTACGATCGCTTCCGACACTGGTCGGCCGACGGCACGTGGGATCGCTTGCTGGCCCATGTCCAGCAGCACTCTGACGCCGTCGGCTCGGTGGACTGGTCGATCGTGTGTGTCGACTCCACCACCGTCCGGGCCCATCAGCACGCGGCCGGGGCCCGAGAAGGGGGCCCTGGCAGGGCGAGGCGCTCGGCCGGTCGCGCGGCGGGCTGACCAGCAAGATCCACCTCGCCTGCGACGGCCAGGGCAGGCCACTCGCCTTCACCCTGACTGGCGGGAACGCCAACGACTGCACCCAGTTCGAGGCCGTCATGGGCCGGATCAAGGTCGCCCGGCCGGGTCCGGGACGCCCCCGGACCCGGCCGGACCGCGTCGTCGCCGACAAGGGCTACTCCGCCCGCAAGATCCGCGCCTACCTGCGACGACGGGGCATCGCCGCAGCGATCCCGGAGCGGATCGACCAGATCAACGGACGCATCCGCCGGGGCGAGACACTCTGCCGCCTCGACCGGACCGCCTACCGGCGACGCAACGTGATCGAACGCTGCTTCAGCCGCCTCAAACAGAACCGGGCCCTGGCCACCCGCTACGACAAACGAGCCACCCACTACCAGGCCATGGTCACCCTCGCCTGCCTCCGACTCTGGCTCCAAGACTTTCCGGACACCCCCTAGGGCGTGTTTTAAGAACTGCTGATCTGCCTGGTTGGCCGCCCCGGGATGTTCCGGGCGGCCAACCAGTGGATGAGGTCGCTTGCGATGTTTCCGATGTCGGATTCGGTGCTGACCTCGTGTTCGCGGCGCGTGGCATCGCGGAGGTCGATCTCGTAGCCGCCCTCGTCCAAGACGGCGACGGAGGCGAACCAGGCTGGGGCGTCCTCATCGGGCTGGACGACCACGAAGGTGTTGTCAGTGTCGTTGAGATCGTCGATCAGCATGAACAGCGCGTCCTCGGACGGGTCATCGATGTGCTCACCGTTCTCGCTGTCGGCGCAGTAGTACCGACTCCCCATCGGGCGCCCCTCCCCTGTGCCGACGTCCCATGCGCGGTTGAGAGCGGCATGCAGTGCGGCGGCCAATGCGCGCGCCATCGGCTCGCTGTCCACGCCGTGTAGTAGCACAAGTAGACGGGGCCGCGGAGGAGTCGGGGCGGTGCCGGGAGCGGATCAGGTGGAGGACGGCTTCGCGTACGGGAGGCCGTAATACGCGAAGATGCAGGCGCGGGCGGTGTGCGCGTCACGGAGCAGGGCGGCGAATGCCGCCTCGGAGCGCCGGACATCCTTTATGGCCTCGCGAAGCCCTGCCGTCTCCTCCCGGGCCTGCGCCGCGCTGAGCGGCGGCCGCTCCGGTCGGGTGACGGAGTCCTCGTTCTGGTCTTGCGCGCCCATGTCCCCATCGTCCTCTTCGCCGGCGGACGGCACCGGCGAACCGGGGGAGGTGAAGACGAGCTCCGCCACACGCGCGGACCAAGCCGACGGTGTCGCCGGATACCCGGCCGGGCGTTCTCGTGTCTGGGGATCAGCACCACTCGTCGGCCAGGTGGGGGACGACCCTCTGGCAGTAGTGACACGTGAACCCGCTATCCAGGCCCACCGTCGAGCCGGCGCAAGTGGGGCACTCGCCCCGTTCGAGGACCGGGCCCCGTCCGGCCTCGCAGGCGGGGCAGAGGTGCGCGAGGACGTCGGGCGCAGCCGGGTAGTCCGGCAGAGCGACTGCCGACGGCCGGATGACCCAACCGGCCTCCACGATGACGTCCTTGAACCGGGCACCCTCCGGCAACACCTCGGGCTCCAGGTACAGGGCGAGGCAGCCCTCACGGTCGCAGGTCACGGCATTGCGGATCATCGGCTCTCCCGGTTCTCGCGTGGCTGGGCCAGTACAAGCGGGTGCCCGGGGCGTCCCCGTTCCATACGTAGCGGGAGCCGTGGCTTCAGTCGCGGAGCCAGTGTTCGCCTCTTCCGGGGTCCGGACCGGTGCCGGCGGCTCCCCTCCGTGGTTCTCCTGCTTGAACGTCCAGCGCATTTCAGCCGGGGGGCTGGGCATCGGCGGGCCGGGCGCACGGTGAAGGCTGTGGTGCCCGGACCGGATCCACCGACTTCCCCCCTCCCATGCTGTGGGTCCTCCAACCAGGAGTCGAACCTGCGGCCACGGGTGACTCGGGCTGGAGCACCGGAAGCACAGCAGTGGAAATCGGGTCAAGCCTGCGGGCTGTTTTCTCTATGGACGGGTGCGAAGCCGTTGCCATACCGATCACGGAGTCTGCCGATCGAACGGGAGTCTCGATCGGGTGATCGCGGGCCCTGCCCGGCATGAGGGCAGGGCCTGGCGGTATACGGGGAAAATCCAGGGGAGCGGACGGCCGCGCGCTGCTACGGTCGGGCGCCATGAGCTGGCTTCCCGATGACTTCGTCCACCCCGTCCTGGTACCGCTGACGGGCGGTGGCCATCACCTGCGGCCGATCCGGGAGGCGGACACCCCGCTCGACTATCCGGCTGTGATGGGTTCGCGCGAGCGGCTGTGGACCGTCTTCGGCCCGGCCTGGGGCTGGCCCGCGGCCACCATGACCTACAAGGCCGACCAGGCCGACCTGTTGCGGCACGAGAAGGAGATCGCCGCACACCAGTCCTTCAACTACGCGCTGTTCGACGCGGCGGAGACAGCTCTGCTCGGCTGTGTTTACATCGACCCACCGGAGAGGGCCGGCGCGGACGGCGAGATCTCCTGGTGGGTGGTGGACGAGTTGGTGGGCAGCAAGGTCGAGCAGGCCCTCGACGCGCTGGTGCCGCAATGGATCGCCGCCGACTGGCCGTTCGAGCAGCCGCGCTTCCTCGGCCGCGAGATCTCCTGGTCGGACTGGCTCGCCCTGCCGGAGCATCCCGACACGTAAGTGGTTGTTGCCCGTACCGATCTCGAAGGCTGTCGATCGAACGGAAGTCTCGATCGGGTGACTGCGGCGGTTTCCGCGCGTGAAAGCAGGGCCTCCAGGTAGCTGGGGGGTGGGATCACATTCCGAGTGGTGCCCGGAGGCCCTGTTGTCTTTGTTGTGCGTTCCCGAGCATATTGACGTCAACTTGCCCGCCGTGTCGTGCGACTGTCTCGCGCACGTGCACGACAATGCGGCCGACCATCCGGGACCGGGTGCGCCGGTATCCGTCGGACATGACGGACGCGGAGTGGGCGGCTGTCCGGCCGTGGCTGCCGGTGCCGGCCTGGTTCCAGGGGCGGGGTGGACGACCCGAGGGCTACTGTCGCTGACGCCGCCGCCGTGGACGCGGCGCTGGCGTCGCCGCACGGCCAGCGGCTGGCCGCGGATGTCGCCAACTACGCCACCGGCGGTGCGGTCATCATCCGCTATCCGGTACAGGACAGCACCGGCTGAGGGAGGCCGGTACGCTCCGGGACGCGTTCGGTCGGCCGCTCAAGGCCAGGTCCGGCCAGCGGCGGACGCCGGGCGTGCGGTCGCTGCTGCGGCCGGCACCTCGCACGCGGCGTTCCTCGACCGGGGCGGGCGCCGGACGGTGGCCGACCGGTCCGGTTCTTCCGCCCACACCTCAGCGGGCTGACAGCGGCGTGCCGGCGGTACGGGCTCCTCGGCTGTTTCGTGTACGTACCGCCGGTGGGCGACCGCCCGGGTGCGGCGCGGATGTTCGCGCCGGCGATCGGTGTCGACGAGGACGTCGCCAACGCCCACCTGCTCGACACGACAGGGGCGCAGACGGTCGCGATCGAGGTGGAGCAGGGTGACACCCTCGGTCGACCGGCCAGCGTGCTCGCTTCGGCCCGACGCGGGCCGGCGGGCATCACGACCCGGGTCGGCGGGTCAGCGGTGGTCCGCGACGGACACTGAGGCGACGACTAGACCGTCCTCTTCTGCGATCCGCGCATGGGGCTGGGGCTGTCCACGAAAAGGAGACGACAAGTACGTACGAGTCGCAGCAGTACGGCGTGATCACAACGCAGAATGCTGGTCGGGATGCATCCCGACCAGCATTCAATGGTGTCCGAGGGGGGACTTGAACCCCCACGCCCGATAAAGGGCACTAGCACCTCAAGCTAGCGCGTCTGCCATTCCGCCACCCGGACAAGGTGTCTGTCGCCGCGCGGGGTGTTTCCCGCGGCGACATGGATAACTCTACCAGGGGTTCGAGGCGCCCCTCACCCGCATATCCCGTGGTCAGGTGGGTGGCGCAGCCGCAACGGGGGGCCTTGGGGGACGGTCTCGGGCGACACTCGCGCAGGGTGTTCAGGTGCGTACGGATGGTACGGATAGCGTGCGGCGGTGAGCTACGTGCCGGAATACCGCAGGCCCCGGATGCTGTCGCCGCTGCGGGAGCATCTGCGGGACACCTTCTGGTTCGCGCCGACCGCTGGGCTGGTGTGCGTGGTCGTGCTCTGGCTGGTGGCGGCGGGGCTCGATGCGGAGATCGTCGAGTATCTGCGGGAGCGGCGGGCGTACGACGAGATCGGTGATCTCACCGCGATCGCGGAGGACGCCAAGACGATCGTCACGACGGTCAGCTCGGCGATGATGACCTTCATCGGTGTGGTCTTCAGCATCTCGCTGGTCGCGGTGCAGATGGCCAGCGGGCAGCTCACGCCCCGGGTGGTGCGCATCTTCGTGCGGAGCCGGATCAGCAAGCTGACGCTGACGGTGTTCCTGTCGACGTTCCTGTTCTCGCTGCTGGTGCTGACGTCGTACGAGAGCGAGACGCAGCCGGAGCGGGTGACGGCCGTACCGCTGGTGCAGTCGGTGGTGACGCTGGGGCTGGTGGGGCTGAGCCTGCTGCTGTTCATCGCGTATGTGACGACCACGCTGCGCCTGATGCAGGTGGGGCCGGTGGTGGACCGGATCACCCGGGAGGCGTTGCGGGTGCTGGTGCGGCAGTCGGGCGGTGGGCCGGATCAGGTGGCGCTGCCGGGCGAGACGGGGCGGGTGGTGCACCGGGGGCGGGCGGGGGTGCTGCGGGATGTGGACGTGGCGCGGCTGGTGCGGGTGGCGCGGCGGCAGGGGGCGGTGCTGCGCCTGATCCCGCGTATCGGGGATTACGTGGTGCCGGGTACGCCGGTGCTGGCCGTGCACGGCGGGCGGGAGCCGGACGTGGGCGCGTTGCGGTCGGCGGTCTCGGTGGGGGTGGAGCGGACGTTCCATCAGGACATGGGGTTCGGGCTGCGGCAGCTGGTGGACATCGCGCTGCGGGCGATGTCGCCGGCGGTGAACGATCCGACGACGGCGGTGCAGTGCCTGGACCGGATCGTGCAGTTCCTGGCGGCCGCCGCGCCGCGGCCGCTGGGCACCGTGCTCCACCGTGACCGGCGTGGCTGGGTACGGCTGGTTCAGGACGTGCCGGACTGGGACGATCTGGTCGATCTTGGGTTCGCCGAGCTGAGGAGGTGCGCGGTGGAGAGCCCGCAGGTCACGCGGCGGATGCTGGCCGGTATCGACGATCTGCTGCTGCTCGTGGAGGAGGACCGGCGGGAGCCGCTCCTGCGCCACCGTGCGCTCCTCGAACAGGCCGTGGAGCGTACGGTGGCGCAGCCCGCCGACCGGGTGTTCGCCCTGGAGCCCGACCGGCAGGGCATCGGGTAGGGGTGGAAGCCCTCAGGGCATGAGGTGGTGGTCGGGGAAGTTGCCCGGCGGGCGTTCGGTGGGCGGGCCCTGCGTGACCGCTTTCACCAGCAGGGCGCCGCCGACGAAGGCGCCGCGCCAGGAGGCGCCGAAGCCGCCGAAGAGTTCGTCGCGGTCGCCGCGTGAACGGGGGACGCCGTGGCCGGTTTTGAAGGCGCGGATCTGGGGGGCGAGACGGGCGTAGGTGGCCGCGTCGTCGGTGGAGAGAGTGGCGACGAGGGCGCCGTTGGAGGCGTTCATCGCGGCGAGCAGTTCCGCCTCCGTATCGACGAGGACGATGGTGTCGACCGGGCCGAAGGGTTCCGCGTGGTGGAGCGGCGAGGAGGGGGGCGGGTTGAGGAGGGTGACCGGGGGGAGGTACGCGGCGGTGTCCTGGCCCGGGAGGAAGCGGCCGTCGGCGAGGGTGCCGCGGTGGAGGGGGACGGCGCCGCGGTCGATGGCCTCGGCCACCTGGTCGGCGAGCTCCTTGGCCTTGGCCGCGTTGATGAGCGGGCCGAAGTCCAGGGTGGGAAGCGGGTCACCGGGACGCTTGACGGCGAGGGGGTGACCGATGCGGAGGGAGCGTACGGCGGGGAGGTAGGCCGCGAGGAACTCGGCGAACAGGTCCCGCTGGACGACGAACCGCGGGTAGGCGGTGCAGCGCTGCTTGCCGTAGTCGAAGAGTTTGGGGACGACGGCGGTGAGGGCGGGCCAGTCGGTGTAGTTCCAGATGCCCCAGGTGTTGAGACCCTCTTGTTCGAGGATGTGCCGTTTGCCGAGGTCGGCCATGGCCGTGGCGATCCGGGCGCCGGTGTCGCGGCCGCCGACGAAGGAGACGCAGCCGATCTCGGGCGCGCGGACGAGCGGGTCGGAGAGTTCGCTGCCGCTGCCGCTGAGGAGGGTGATCGGGATGCCTTCGCGGGCGGCGAGCGCCGAGGCGAGGGTCAGGCAGGCCAGTCCGCCGTCGGTCGGGGTCTTGGCGATCACCGCGTTGCCGGCCAGGGCCTGCACGAGCATCGCGTGGACCAGGACGGACATCGGGTAGTTCCAGCTGGCGATGTTGGAGACGGGGCCGTCCAGCGGGGCGCGGCCCTCCAGCATGGGCGCGATGCCGTCGACGTACCACCTGACGCCGTCGATGGCTCGGTCCACGTCGGCCTGGGCGAGCCGCCAGGGCTTGCCGATCTCCCAGACGAGGAGGAGCGCGAGCAGTTCCCGGTGCTCGGTGAGGGCGTCGAGGGTGGCGGCGACGCGGGCACGGCGCTCGGGCAGCGGGATGTGCCGCCAGGCGCGGTGCTCGTCGAGGGACGCGCGGACCGCCTGGTGGGCGGTGGCGGCGTCGAGGCGGGGCGGGCCGGCGATGGGGCTGCCGTCGACGGGGCTGGTGGCGGGCAGGGCGTGGCCGTCGGGCCGCCAGGCCCCGTTCCAGAGGTTGAGGACGCGGTCGTCGTCCTGGAAGGCCTCGGGTGCGGTGGTGAGGCAGCGCTGCCAGGCGTCGGACCAGGCGGTGCCGGGTTTTAGGGTGAGGGGGGTGGGGGTGGGGCCGGATGCCCTCGCGGTTGCGGATGCGGATGTGGTTGCGGATGTGGATGTGGATGCTGCGGATGCCATGGGTGTCTCCGCTCTCGGTGCACAGTCGGGGGCGGGAGGTGTTACGTGCGGGCGGCGAGGACCAGGCGGGCGGTTTCGGTGGGTGTGGCGCCGACCTGGACGCCGGCGGCTTCGAGGGCCCTCTGCTTGGCCTGGGCGGTGCCGGACGAACCGGAGACGATCGCGCCGGCGTGGCCCATGGTCTTGCCTTCGGGGGCGGTGAAGCCGGCGATGTAGGCGATGACGGGTTTGGTGATGTGTGCGGCGATGTGGGCCGCGGCGCGTTCCTCGGCGTCGCCGCCGATCTCGCCGATGAGGACGATGAGGTCGGTGTCCGGGTCGTTCTCGTACGCGGTCAGGCAGTCGATGTGGGTGGTGCCGACCACCGGGTCGCCGCCGATGCCGACGGCCGAGGAGAAGCCGGTGTCGCGCAGCTCGTGCATGAGTTGGTAGGTGAGCGTGCCGGACTTGGAGACCAGGCCGATCGGGCCGGGTTCGGGGGCGATGTCGGCCGGGATGATGCCGGCGGTGGACTGTCCGGGGCTGATGAGACCGGGACAGTTGGGGCCGATGACGCGGGTGCCGCGTTCCCTCGCGTACGCCTGGAAGGCGACGGCGTCGTGGACGGGGATGCCCTCAGTGATGACGACGGCGAGGCCGATCCCGGCGTCGGCGGCTTCGGTGACGGCCGCCTTGGCGAAGGGGGGCGGGACGAAGACGACGGTGACGTCGGCGCCGGTGGCGGCCATGGCCTCGCGTACGGAGCCGAAGACCGGGACCGTACGGCCGGGGAAGTCGGCCGAGCGGCCCGCCTTGCGCGGGTTGACGCCGCCGACGATGTCGGTGCCGGCGGCGAGCATGCGGCCGGTGTGCTTCATGCCCTCGGCGCCGGTCATGCCCTGGACGAGGACCTTGCTCTCCTTGGTGAGGAAGATGGCCATGGCGGGTCCCTTCAGGTGGTGGCGAGTTCGGCGGCGCGGCGGGCGGCGCCGTCCATGGTGGTGACCTGTTCGACGAGGGGGTGGGCGCGGGCGTCGAGGATGGCGCGGCCCTGGGCGGCGTTGTTGCCGTCGAGGCGGACGACGAGCGGTTTGGTCAGGCGGACGCTGTCCAGGGCCTGGACGATGCCCTCGGCGACGGCGTCGCAGGCGGTGATGCCGCCGAAGACGTTGACGAGGACGCTGCGTACGTCCGTGTCGGCGAGGACGACGTCGAGGCCGTCGGCCATGACCTGGGCGGAGGCGCCGCCGCCGATGTCGAGGAAGTTGGCGGGGCGGGCGCCGCAGCCGGCGACGACGTCGAGGGTGGACATGACGAGTCCGGCGCCGTTGCCGATGACGCCCACCTGTCCGTCGAGCTTGACGTAGGTGAGGCCCTTGGCGGCCGCGGCCTCCTCCAAGGGGTCGGCGGCAGGGTCGGTTACCGGGTCGCCGTGCTTGTCGCCCCAGCGGCTCCGCCGGAAGCGGGCGTTGTCGTCGAGGGTGACCTTGCCGTCGAGGGCGAGCAGTTCGCCGTCGGTGGTGCGGACGAGCGGGTTGACCTCGACGAGCAGGGCGTCCTCGCGGACGAGGACCTGCCAGAGGCCCCGGAGGGTTCCGGCGGCTTCGGCGGGGAGGCCGGCCGCGGCGGCGATCTCGGCCGCCTTGGCGTGCGGGACGCCTTCGGCGGGGTCGACGGGGATGCGGACGACGGCCTCGGGGCGGGTGGCGGCGACCTCCTCGATGTCCATGCCGCCCTCGGAGGACGCGATGGCGAGGAAGCGGCCGGCGGCACGGTCGAGGACGTAGCTGACGTAGAACTCGGCGTCGATGTCGACCGGTCGGGCGAGCATGACCCTGCGTACGGTGTGGCCCTTGATGTCCATGCCGAGCATCTGGCGGGTGGCCAGTTCGGCGGCGGCGGGGTCGGCGGCGAGCCTCACACCGCCCGCCTTGCCGCGGCCGCCGGTCTTGACCTGGGCCTTGACGACGACGCGTCCGCCCAGGAGTTCGGCGGCGTGGCGCGCCTCGCGGGGGTGGTCCACGACGGCCGCGTCGGGGACGGGGATGCCGTGGTCCTTGAAGAGTTCCCTTGCCTGGTGCTCGTACAGGTCCATGGGCGGACTCCTGTCGATTCCTGTCGGTGGCCGGGCGCTGAGTGCCGGGCGCTGAGTGCCGGGCGCTGAGTGCCGGGCGCTGAGTGCCGGGCGCTGAGTGTGGGCGCTGGGTGACGGCGCTGAGTGCCGGGTGCCGCGGCGCTCGTTGCCGGGTGCCGGGGCGCTGGTTGCCGGGTGCCGCGGCGACCGGCGTCGGGCGATGAAAGTGCCGTACGACCCCTGGACACCTCCCAGCGGATGCGGGATAACAAGGTTCATACAGTATTCGTCGACTGTATGCAATCTACCGCTCCCCTACGAAGGGACAGGACTTCGCCATGTCCGATGACAGCCAGGACCGGCAGGACCGCATCTCCGGTGGACATCTGGTCGCCAAGGCCCTCAAGGCGGAGGGGGTCGACGTCATCTACACGCTCTGCGGCGGCCACATCATCGACATCTACGACGGATGCGTCGACGAGGGCATCGACGTCGTCGACGTACGCCATGAGCAGGTCGCCGCCCACGCCGCCGACGGGTACGCCCGCGTCACCGGCAAGCCGGGCTGTGCGGTGGTCACCGCCGGGCCCGGCACGACCGACGCGGTGACCGGTGTCGCCAACGCCTTCCGCGCCGAGTCGCCCATGCTGCTGATCGGCGGCCAGGGCGCGCACACCCAGCACAAGATGGGCTCACTCCAGGACCTGCCGCACGTGGACATGATGACGCCCATCACCAAGTTCGCCGCGACCGTTCCGGACACGGCCCGGGCGGCCGACATGGTGTCGATGGCGTTCCGCGAGTGCTATCACGGGGCGCCCGGGCCGTCGTTCCTGGAGATCCCGCGCGATGTGCTGGACGCGACCGTGCCGGTGGAGAAGGCGCGCGTGCCGAAGGCCGGGCACTACCGCGCCTCCACCCGCCAGGCCGGGGACCCCGAGGCGGTCGAGAAGCTGGCCCACCTGCTCGTACACGCCGAGAAGCCGGCGATCCTGCTGGGCAGCCAGGTGTGGACGACCAGGGCGACGGACGCGGCCATCGGCCTCGTACGGGCCCTGAACATCCCCGCGTACATGAACGGTGCCGGGCGCGGCACGCTGCCGCCGGGCGATCCGCACCACTTCCAGCTCTCGCGGCGCTACGCCTTCTCCCACGCGGACGTCATCGTGATCGTCGGTACGCCGTTCGACTTCCGGATGGGATACGGCAAGCGGCTGTCGCCGGACGCGACGGTGGTGCAGATCGACCTGGACTACCGGACGGTGGGAAAGAACCGGGACATCGACCTGGGGATCGTGGGGGACGCGGGTCTCGTCCTCGCGTCGGTGGCCCAGGCGGCGTCTGGGCGGCTCAACGGCGGCGCCGTGCGGCGCAAGGCATGGCTGGAGGAGCTGCGGGCCGCCGAGCAGACCGCCCTGGAGAAGCGGCTGCCGCAGCTAAGGTCGGACGCCTCCCCCATCCACCCGTACCGGCTGGTCAGCGAGATCAACGACTTCCTCACCGAGGACTCGATCTACATCGGTGACGGTGGCGACATCGTCACCTTCTCCGGGCAGGTCGTGCAGCCCAAGTCGCCCGGGCACTGGATGGACCCGGGACCGCTGGGCACCCTCGGCGTCGGTATCCCCTTCGTGCTCGCCGCCAAGCAGGCGCGGCCGGACAAGGAGGTGGTGGCGCTCTTCGGCGACGGCGCGTTCTCCCTGACCGGCTGGGACTTCGAGACCCTCGTCCGCTACGACCTCCCCTTCGTCGGCATCGTCGGCAACAACTCCTCCATGAACCAGATCCGTTACGGCCAGGCTCAGAAGTACGGCCTGGAGCGCGAGCGGGTCGGCAACACCCTCGGCGACGTCCACTACGACAAGTTCGCCCAGATGCTGGGCGGTTACGGCGAGGAGGTGCGCGACCCCGCCGACATCGGGCCGGCGCTGCGGCGCGCCCGTGAGTCCGGGAAGCCCTCGCTGATCAACGTGTGGGTCGACCCCGACGCATACGCCCCCGGAACCATGAACCAGACCATGTACAAGTGAGGAGCGAGCCGGTCATGACCAAGGCTCTTGAGGGCGTGCGCGTCCTCGACATGACGCATGTGCAGTCCGGCCCGTCCGCCACGCAGCTGCTGGCGTGGCTGGGTGCGGACGTGGTGAAGCTGGAGGCGCCGAGCGGTGACATCACGCGCAAGCAGCTGCGTGACATCCCGGACGTCGACTCGCTCTACTTCACGATGCTCAACTGCAACAAGCGGAGCATCACCCTCAACACCAAGACCGAGCGCGGCAAGGAGCTGCTCACCGAGCTGATCCGCCGGTCCGATGTGATGGTGGAGAACTTCGGTCCGGGCGCGGTGGACCGCATGGGCTTCACCTGGGACCGCATCCAGGAGATCAATCCGCGTATCGTCTATGCCTCCATCAAGGGGTTCGGCGAAGGCCCGTACACCAACTTCAAGGCGTACGAGGTCGTCGCGCAGGCCATGGGTGGCTCCATGTCCACCACCGGTTTCGAGGACGGCCCGCCGCTCGCGACGGGCGCCCAGATCGGCGACTCGGGCACGGGGGTGCATGCCGTGGCGGGGATCCTCGCCGCGTTGTTCCAGCGCGAGAGCACGGGGCGCGGGCAGCGTGTGCAGGTGGCGATGCAGCACGCCGTACTGAATCTGTGCCGGGTCAAGCTGCGGGACCAGCAGCGCCTGGCGCACGGCCCGCTGGCTGAATATCCCAACGAGGACTTCGGCACGGAAGTTCCCCGGTCAGGAAACGCCTCCGGCGGCGGTCAGCCGGGCTGGGCCGTCAGGTGCGCGCCCGGCGGTCCGAACGACTATGTGTACGTCATCGTCCAGCCGGTCGGCTGGGCTCCGATCTGCGAGCTGATCGGCCGGCCGGAGCTGGCCGAGGACCCCGAGTGGGCGACGCCGGAGGCGCGGCTGCCGAAGCTGGGGAAGATGTTCCAGCTGATCGAGGAGTGGTCGGCCACGATGCCCAAGTGGGAGGTGCTGGAGCAGCTCAACGCCCGGGGCATCCCGTGCGGTCCGATCCTCTCCACCAAGGAGATCATCGAGGACGCCTCGCTGGTCGCCAACGAGATGGTCGTCGAGGTCCCGCACCCGCGGCGCGGCACGTTCACGACGGTCGGCTCGCCGCTCAAGCTCTCCGACTCGCCGGTCGAGGTGGTCACCTCACCGCTGCTCGGCGAGCACAACGAAGAGGTGTACGTCGGTGAGCTCGGCCTCGGCGACGAGGAGCTGCGGCTGCTGAAGACGAGCGGGGTGATCTGATGACGTACGAGTTCCGGAAGGACGCCGTGCGGGCCGTGCTGGACGCCGTACGGGCCGAGGGGCGCACCGCGCTGACGGCGCCCGAGGGCAAGGCGGTGGCCGACGCGTACGGGATCGCCGTGCCCGGTGAGGAGCTGGCGGGTGATGTGGAGGCGGCGGTGGCCGCCGCCGACCGGCTCGGCGGGGGCAAGGTCGTCCTGAAGATTGTTTCCCCCGACATCCTGCACAAAACCGATGCGGGCGGGGTGGTTGTCGGCGTCGAGGGCGCGGCGGAGATACGGGCGGCGTTCCGCCGGATCGTCGAGAACGCGAAGGCGTACGCGCCGGGTGCCCGCATCGACGGCGTACAGGTGCAGCAGATGCTGCCGCCCGGCCAGGAGGTGATCGTCGGGGCGGTGACGGACCCGACGTTCGGGAAGGTCGTCGCCTTCGGGCTGGGCGGGGTGCTGGTGGAGGTGCTGAAGGACGTCACCTTCCGGCTGGCGCCGGTGGACGCGGACGAGGCGGCCTCGATGCTCGACTCGATCCGCGCGGCGGAGGTACTGCGGGGGGTGCGGGGCGCCGCGCCGGTGGACCGGTGGGCGCTCGCCGAGCAGATCCGGCGGGTGTCCCGACTGGTGACGGACTTCCCGGACATCGCGGAGGTGGACCTGAACCCGGTGATCGCCACGCCTGAGGGCGCGGTGGCGGCGGACATCCGGGTCATCCTCGCCGAGGGCGACGCGCCGAAGCCACGGCGCCGTTACGGCCGGGAGGAGATCCTCCGGTCGATGCGGCGGCTGATGCAGCCCCGTGCGGTGGCGGTGATCGGGGCGTCCAACCAGCAGGGGAAGATCGGCAATTCGGTGATGCGGAACCTCATCGACGGGGGCTTCCCGGGCGAGATCCATCCGGTGAACCCCAAGGCCGATGACATTCTGGGCCGCAAGGCGTACAAGAGTGTCACGGACGTTCCCGGTGAGGTGGATGTGGCGGTCTTCACCATCCCTGCCCCGTTCGTGGCGGCGGCGCTGGAGGAGGTGGGGCGCAAGGGGATTCCCAACGCCGTCCTCATCCCGTCCGGATTCGCCGAGACCGGGGAACACGCCTTGCAGGCCGAGATCGTGGCGATCGCGGAGCGGCACGGGATCCGGCTGCTCGGGCCCAACATCTACGGCTACTACTCGACCTGGCAGGACCTGTGCGCCACGTTCTGCACGCCGTACGACGTGAAGGGCGGGGTGGCGCTGACCTCGCAGTCCGGCGGCATCGGGATGGCGATCCTCGGGTTCGCCCGCACCACGCGGACGGGGGTGTCGGCGATCGTCGGGCTCGGCAACAAGTCGGACATCGACGAGGACGACCTGCTCACCTGGTTCGGCGAGGATCCCCACACCCAGTGCATCGCCATGCACCTGGAGGACCTCAAGGACGGCCGCGCCTTTGTGGAGGCGGCTCGCGAGACGGTGCCAAGGAAGCCGGTGGTGGTGCTGAAGGCGGGCCGTACGAGCGCGGGTGCCCGGGCCGCCGGCTCGCACACGGGCGCCCTGGCGGGCGACGACGCGGTGTACGACGACATCCTGCGGCAGGCGGGGGTCATCCGGGCGCCGGGGCTGAACGAGATGCTGGAATACGCGCGGGCGCTGCCCGTCCTGCCGGCGCCCAAGGGCGACAACGTCGTGATCATCACGGGAGCGGGCGGCTCGGGGGTGCTGCTGTCCGACGCCATCGTCGACAACGGGCTGTCGTTGATGGAGATCCCGGACGACCTGGACGCCGCCTTCAAGGCGTTCATCCCGCCCTTCGGCGCGGCCGGCAACCCGATCGACATCACGGGAGGGGAGCCTCCCTCGACGTACGAGGCGACGATCCGGCTGGGCCTGGAGGACCCGCGCGTCCACGCGCTGGTGCTGGGCTACTGGCACACCATCGTCACTCCCCCGATGGTGTTCGCCGAGCTCACCGCGCGCGTGGTGGCGGATTGCCGCGCCAAGGGCATCGAGAAGCCGGTCGTGGCGTCGCTCGCGGGCGACGTCGAGGTGGAGGAGGCGTGCCAGTACCTCTTCGAGCGGGGCGTCGTGGCGTACCCGTACACGACGGAGAAGCCGGTCGCGGCGCTGGGCGCCAAGTACCGCTGGGCGCGGGCAGCGGGGCTGCTGTGACGGCCCGGTGGGTGGACGGGGGCGGTGGTCGATGAGCTGAGTGACGGTTCGACCCGACGGGGCCCGCGGACACCGCTCGTCGCGGGCCCCCGCACGAGAAGTACTGGACAGGGGGCGCTGGCCTGGCTTCTTCGACGCAAGGGGTTCGATCGACATGGCGACAGCACACATCTCCACACCCGTCCCCTACAGGGAGGTGACGGACGCCAACGGCCGCGTTTACCGCATCGGCGAGTCCGATGTCGACATCATGGGCCGCAAGCGCAAGTGGATGGTCATCCTGCCGTGGGTCGGCATGATGGGCATCAGCTCGGCGGAGTACGCGTTCGCGTCCGCCGAGGAGACCCTGCACACCGCGCACGGCTGGGGCAGCCAGCACATCTTCTGGATGCTGGGCGTGTGGGTCTTCTTCCAGGCCGCGGTGGCCTTCCCGGCCGGCAAGCTGCGCGAGAGCGGGAAACTGCCCGCCCGGTGGGCGATGATGCTGGGCGCAGTGGGCACCCTGCTCGGTTATCTGTCGCTCGCGTTCGCGCCGCACGTCATCGCCGCGTACATAGGTTTCGGCATGTTCAGCGGCATGGGCGCGGGCATGGTCTACGCGACGTGCGTGAACATGGTCGGCAAGTGGTATCCGGAGCGCAAGGGCGGCAAGACGGGCTTCGTCAATGGCGGGTTCGCCTATGGTTCGGTGCCCTTCGTCTTCATTTTCACCGGCTATATGGACCTGACCAACTTCCGTTGGGTCCTGGTGTCGGTCGGGCTGTTCCTGGCGGCGACGGTGGCGGTCGCCGGGTACTTCTTCCAGGATCCGCCGAAGAACTGGTGGCCGGCCGAGGTCGACCCGCTGAGGAAGCCGGACGACCCGCGGGCGCGGCGCGCGCTGGAGAAGAATCCGCCGGCCGTGAAGCAGTACACCCCGAAGGAGGCCTGGCAGACCGGCCGGGTGGCCCTGATGTGGTTCTGCCTGCTGTGCACGTCGGGGGTGAACATCTTCGGTATCGCCTTCCAGGTACCGTTCGGTGACGAGGCCGGGTTCGCGGGCGGCATCGTGGCGACGGCGATGTCCCTGAAGGCGATCGTGAACGGCACGGGGCGCGGGGTCATCGGCTGGCTGTCGGACCGGTACGGGCGCAAGCAGTGCCTGATCTTCGTCTGCATCGTGCTGGGCCTGTCGCAGTACGGGATCCTGATGGCCGGCAACATCGGCAATCTGCCGCTGTTCCTGCTGTTCTCCAGCATCTCCGGGTTCGGCGGCGGGGCGATCTTCCCGATGTTCGCGGCGATGACGGCGGACTACTTCGGGGAGAACAACAACGCCTCCAACTACGGTCTGGTCTACAGCTCGAAGCTGGTGTCCGGGCTTCTCGGATCCGGCATGGGCGCCGTGGTGGTGGGCGCCTGGGGCTACGGCGGTGCCTTCGTGCTCGCGGGCTCGATCTCGCTGTTCGCCGGTTTCGTGGCGCTGTTCCTGCATCCGCCGGGGCGGCCGCGGGCCCGCCACATCACGGCGAACCCGCGGCCGATCAGCCGGGACGTCTAGCGTTTCCCGGGTTCAGCAGTCCTTCTCGCGCAGTGAGTGAAGGTGGGTGCTCGCCTTGCGGGCGAACGTGAAGGACTCAGCGGGGTTGTCGTGTTCGGCCTGCCAGTGGTGGTCGCGCCGGCCGCCGTGGGTGCGGGTGACCGCCGAGATGAACCGCTGGTAGTCGATGTCTCCGTCTCCGACGTCCACCATCCGGTAGCCGTCGCGGGCGGAGTCGTCGCGTTCGCCGTCCTTGACGTGGAAGAGCGGGTAGCGGTCGGGCTGCTTCAGTACGTAGGCGAGGGGGTCGAAGGGCGCGGGCGTGCCGTCGGCGCGCTTGCCGAACCGGAACTGGCCGGCGTAGGCCCAGTAGATGTCCATCTCCAGGTAGACGAGGTCCGGGTCGGTCTCGGCGAGGAGCACGTCGTAGAGGCGGACGTCCGGCCGGTCGGTGGCGAAGGAGAACTCCTCGGCGTGGTTGTGCTGGTAGAACTTCATGCCGCGCTTCTTCGCCTCGGCGCCGTAGTGGTTGAACTCCTCGGCGCAGCGCTTCCAGCCGTCGACGGTGGCGCCGTAGCGCCAGGGGCCGGAGGCGGTGCCGATGTGCTGGAGGCCGAGGGCCTGGGCGTCGTCGAGGACCTTCGTGAGGTTCTGGGCGAAGGTGTAGGCCTTGGGGTCGGAGGAGTAGTAGCCGACGTGGCTGCCGATGGCGCGCAGGCCGTGGTCGCGGGTGAGCCGCTTCAGCTGGGCGAGGGTGATGGGGCCCGCGGAGCCCTGGCTGTACCCGGCGTACTCGACCTCGTCGTAGCCGAAGCGCCTCAGCTCCTCGAAGACCTTGGCGAAGCCGAGGGTGGAGACCTTGTCGCGCAGGGAGTACAGCTGGATGCCGAGGCGGCCGGGGGGCAGGACGGGGCGGCCGCGGCCGCTGCTCGCGCCGGTGTCGGTGGCCGATGCGGTGGTGGTACCGCCGAGCAGGGCGGCGGCCGTGGCGCCGGCGGCGACTCCCAGCATGTTGCGTCTGCTGAGCCTGTGCGCGAGTTCGGGATCGGCGGTCGTGCTCGTGGTCGTGGTCGTGGTCGTGGTCGTGGTCGTGCGAGGCATGTGGATAACTCCTCGTTGTCAGTGGCGTCTGCTTCACTGGAGATCGCTGGAAATCAGTGGAGACCGGCGAGTTGAAGCAGCAGGGACTTCACATCGGTGGCCGCGACGCGGCCCGAAACTGCGCGGGGGGTGGAGCACACGATGAGCGGACCTTCGTCATCGCTCATGGGGAGGCGGCCATGGCTGCCGCGAATAGGTGAGGGGTCCAGGGGCACGACCGCCAGGCGGTAACGCATGCCCAGCTTCTTGCGGGCGATCGCCGTGGCCGCCTTGAGGCGTACGTAGGGGTCGAGGGGGTCCATGAACAGCTCGACGGGGTCGTAGCCGGGTTTGCGGTGGATCTCGACGAGCTGGGCGAAGTCGGGCGCGCGCGCGTCGTCGAGCCAGTAGTAGTACGTGAACCAGGCGTCGGGTTCGGCGAGGGCGACGAGCTCGCCCGAGCGGGGGTGGTCGAGGCCGTGGGCCTTCTTGCCCTCGTCGTCGAGGAGCGTCTCGATGCCGGGTACGCCAGTGAGGGCTTCGCGCGTGGCGGCCATGTTCCGGGGGTCTTCGGGGCGTCGGACGTAGATGTGGGCGATCTGGTGGTCGGCGACGGCGAAGGCCCGGGAGGCCATGGGGTCGAGGTACTCCATACCGTCCTGGGTGTGGACCTCGAGCAGGCCGGCGCGGCGCAGGGCGCGGTTGATGTCGACGTGCCGGTTCACGCGGGTGATGCCGTATTCGGACAGGGCGACGACGGTGCGGCCTTCGGCCTTCGCGTCGTCGAGGAGGGGGGCCATGGCCGCGTCGAGGTCGGCGGCGGCCCGGTGGGCGCGTGGGTCGTCGGGGCCGTAGCGCTGGAGGTCGTAGTCGAGGTGCGGGAGGTAACACAGGGCGAGGTCGGGGGTGCGGGTGCGGAGGATGTGGCGGGTGGCGTCGACGATCCACTGGCTGGATACGAGGTCGGCGCCGGGTCCCCAGAAGTGGAAGAGGGGAAATGTGCCGAATTTCTCGGTGAGTTCGTCGTGCAGGGCCGGGGGCCGGGTGTAGCAGTCGGGTTCCTTGCGGCCGTCGGCGTAGTAGACGGGACGGGGGGTGACGGTGATGTCGGTGTCGGCGCCCATGGCGTACCACCAGCAGATATTGGCGACGGTGTAGCCGGGGTGGGCGCGACGGGCCGCGTCCCAGAGTTTGTCGCCGGAGACCAGTCCGTTGTGCTGGCGCCACAGCAGGACGTCGCCGAGTTCGCGGAAGTACCAGCCGTTGCCGACGATGCCGTGTTCGGCGGGGAGGGTGCCGGTGAGGAAGGTGGACTGGGCGGCGCAGGTGACGGCGGGCAGGACGGTGCCGAGCGGGGCGTGGGAGCCGGACCGGGCGAGCCGCTTGAGGCGGGGCATGTGGTCGAGGAGCTGGGGGGTGAGGCCGACGACGTCCAGGACCAGGAGGGGGGTGGGCCGGTTCATGGGAGTTCCTTGAGGCCGAGGTCGGTGAGGAGGTCGCGGGCGAGGGTGAGTTCGGCGGCGATGCCGTCGGCGAGCCGGCCTCTGGTGCGGGGGCGCAGGTCGGGCGGGAGGGCCTGCCAGGTGTAGGTCTCGACTTCGAGGTGGCGGGTGTGCGGGGCCGGGCCGCCGACGAGCCGGGCCAGGGTGTCGCGGAGTACGGGAAGGGTGGAGGTGAGGGGCGCGGCGGGCGGGCTGTGCAGGGGGACGTGGAAGTGGGCGCGCCAGGGGGCGCCGTCGGGGAGCGTTTCGCCGGCGAGGGCCTCGGCGAGGTCGTCGGTGCCGCGCAGCCCGGCGGCGGTGCGGGTGCGGGTCTGGTGGAGGAAGCGGGGCTCGGCGAAGGCGGCGAGGGCTTCGCGTACGTCGGGGAGGTGAGGGTGTTCGGCGTGGAGGGCCGCGGAGAGCTGGGCCTTGGGGATGGGGATGCCGGCGGCGAGAAGGGCGTCCACGGCGGTGTCCGGGTTCTCGAAGGAGGTGGCGAGGTGGCAGGTGTCGACGCAGATGCCGATACGGGGGCTTGATACGTCGGTGAGCGGGCCGATCGCGTCGGTGGTGGTCTCGATGGTGCATCCCGGCTCGGGTTCGAGGGCGACGCGAACGGACTTGCCGGTGAGTTCCTCGAGGGCGTCCAGGCGCTCGGTGAGGGTGGTCAGTGCGGTGCGGGCGGTGTGGGCCGCGGCGGCGTCGAAGGAGGTGCGCCAGGCGAGGGGGAGGGTGGAGATGGAGCCCTCGGTGACGTCGTCGGGCAGGAGCGCGGCAAGGAGGCGGGCGAGGTCGGTGGTGTGGCCCAGGCGCTCGGGACGGGTCCAGTCCGGTTGGTAGACGCGGTACTTGACCTGTTCGGCGCCGAAGCCCTCGTAGGGGAAGCCGTTGAGCGTGACGACTTCCAGGCCGCGGCGGTCGAGCTCGGCGCGCAGGCCGCGCAGTGCGGCCGGGTCGGTGGTGAGGGCGTGTGCGGCGTCCTTGGCGAGCCAGAGGCCGATGCCGAGGCGGTCGCGGCCGAGGCGTCTGCGGACGGGTTCGCAGTGGTCGCGCAGTTGGGCGAGGACTCCGTCGAGTGTCTCGGCGGGGTGGACGTTGGTGCAGTAGGCGAGGTGGATGGTGGAGCCGTCCGGGTGGCGGAAGCGCATGGCCGGCTCCTCTCATTCCCCGCCGCGGAGGATGGAGTTGCCCTCGTGGAGGGGGCCTGGAGTGGGGAGGTCGAGATGAAGGCGGCCGCTGAGACCGTAGAAGGCGACGGGGTTGCGCCACAGGACCTGGTCGACATCGTCGTCGGTGAACCCGGCGGCGAGCATGGCGTCGGCGACCTTGCGGGTCTTGAGGGGGTCGCTCTTTCCCCAGTCGGCGGCGGAGTTCACCAGGACGCGCTCGGTGCCGTAGGTCTTGAGGACGGCGACCATGCGGTCCTCGTCCATCTTGGTGTCGGGATAGATGGAGAAGCCGAGCCAGGCGCCGCTGTCAGTGGCCTCCTTTACCGTTGTCTCATTGAGGTGGTCGAGCAGGACCCGCTCCGGGGGGAGGTGGGATTCTCGGACGACGTCGATGGTGCGGCGCAGTCCGGCGAGCTTGTCGCGGTGCGGGGTGTGGACGAGGGCGGGCAGGCCGTGGTCGGCGGCGAGCTGCAGCTGGGCGGCCAGTGCGGTGTCCTCGGCGGGAGTCATGGAGTCGTAGCCGATCTCGCCGACGGCGACGACGGAGTCCTTGACGAGATAGCGGGGCAGCGCGTCGAGAACGGGGGTGCAGCGGGGGTCGTTGGCCTCCTTGGGGTTGAGGGCCAGGGTGCAGTGGTGGGCGATGCCGTACTGGGCGGCGCGGAAGGGTTCCCAGCCGAGGAGGGAGTCGAAGTAGTCGAAGAAGCTGGCGGGCGAGGTGCGGGGCTGGCCGAGCCAGAAGGACGGTTCGACGAGGGCGCGTACCCCGGCGTCGTACATCGCCTCGTAGTCGTCCGTGGTGCGGGAGGTCATGTGGATGTGCGGGTCGAAGATGCGCATCAGGACTCCTCCGGGGGGACGGTCAGGGCGAGGACACGGTGGAGGTCGGCGGGGACGGGGCGGCCGGCGGCGGTGCGTTCGGCGGCGTAGTCGGCGAGCATCCGGGCCAGTTCGGCGTCGCCGCGGGCGCGCCGGGGCAGGTCGGTGACGGCGTCGACGGGGACGGCGGTGAAGAGGCACTTGAGGACGGCGTGGCGCCAGGAGTGCGGGTCGAGGTGGGCGGCGGCGTAGGGGCCGACGGCGGCGGCGACCAGCCGGGTGTCGTTGGTGCGCAGGGCGTCCTCGACCAGCGGCAGGGACTCCGGGCCCGGTACGAGTGAGGGGAGGGCGAGCAGGACGGCGCGGCGCTCGGCTGCGGTGCCGTGCTGGTAGAGGCGGGTGAGGGTGTCCGGGTCGGCGCGGGCCTCATGGAGGAGGAGGGTGCGTACGGAGTCGGCGAGTTCCGGTCCGCAGTGGCGGCCGGCGGAGGCGAACCGCAGTTCCCAGCTGGCCGGCACATAGGGGGTCGTCCCCTCGGGCGGGGCGTCGGCGGCGTGGGCGGCCTCGGCGAGGGCCTCGTGCAGCCAGGCGCGGGCGGCGCCGCCGAGCAGGCCGTCCAGTTCCTGGCGGGTCGTCGTCACGGTGCCGGTTCTCCCTTCGTGCCGGTCCGGCTGCGGAGGAACTCGATCGAGGCGCGGGCGAGTTCGGGGCCCGCGTGGGAGTGGCGGGGCAGTTCGACGACCGTCAGGCCCTGGTAGCCGGTGGCGGCGAGGGCTGCCAGGACGGGCGGGAAGTCGATCTCTCCGTCGCCGAACGGGAGGTGTTCGTGGACGCCGCGTCGCATGTCCTCGATCTGGACGTGGCGCAGCCAGGGCGCGGCGTCGCGTACGCAGTCGGCCGGGGATGCCGGCTCGAGGCACTGGCAGTGGCCGATGTCGAGGGTGAGGCCGAGGAGGTGGGGGTCGGGGTGGTCGAGGAGGCGGCGGAGGTGGTGGAAGTCGGCGAGGGTGGCGAGGAGGTGACCGGGTTCGGGTTCGATGGCGAGCGGGACGCGGGCGGTGGCCGCGGCGTCCAGGACGGGGGTGAGTGACTCTTCGAGCCGCTTCCAGGCGGTGGTGGTGTCGGTGGGCGGGACGTCTTCGGGGGCGATGCCGCTGAAGCAGTGCACGGCGTGCGCGCCGAGGTCGGCGGCGACCTGGACGGCGCGGATGAGGAGGCGGGTGCGGGCGGCTCGGCCGTCGGGGTCCGGGTCGAGGAGGGAGGGGCCGTGTTTGCGCCGCGGGTCGAGTACATAGCGGGCGCCGGTCTCGACGGTGACGCCCAGGCCCAGTTCGCCGAGACGTCGGGCGACCAGGGCGGTGCGGGCGGCCAGGTCCGGGGCGAGCGGGTCGAGGTGCATGTGGTCGAGGGTCAGACCGACGCCGTCGTACCCGAGGTCGGCGAGGAGGGCGAGGGCGTCGTCGAGACGGAGGTCGGTGAGGCCGTTGGTGCCGTAGCCGAACCGGAGGGTGGTGGTGCGGGCGGTCGTGTGGGGCTCACTCATGTGGGGCTCACCTTCCGGGCGAGTGCGCGGGCGAGCGGGGCGAGCCCCATGAGGGCGAGTCCGGTTCCGACGGCTCCGCCCCGGGCGGCGAGCGCGGCCTGGAGGGGGATCATGGCGCGGATACCGCCGCCGACGGCGCGTTGGGTGAGGGGCGGTGAGGGGTTGAGCGCGGCGTGGAGGAGGGGGACGGCGGCGGTGCGGAGGTAGGTGGCGGCGAGGGCGGCCGCGGTGACGGCCGAGAGCGGGGGCGGGCCCCCTCGTCCCCCGAGCACCGGGGCAGGGCGCTCTGACCAGCCGCGCCCGGTGTGCGGGGCGTTGTGGGGGCGTGCCGCGAGGGCGCTCAGGGCTGCGGTTGCCGCGAGGGCGCCCAGTGGGGTCGCCGTCCGGCCGCCGTGGGCCTCGTGCCGGGACACCGCGGTGACGGCGTACGTGTGCGCCCCGAGCAGGGCGGCGGACGGCAGGGCCGCGCGTGGGTGCGCGCCGGATGTCGGCCATCCGGGGCGTGGGACGGCCGGCGAGCTGCGGCGGGCCACGTGGCGGGCGACGGCGGTGGGCGGGGCGGTCAGGCCGGGGTGGGTGCTTCGGGCCCCGGTGATGGTCGCGCCCGCCGTACGGGGCGCGCGGGCGGCGGTGGGCGGGGTGGTCCGCCCGGGGCATGGGTGGGCCGTGCGGGGCGCGGCGGACGCGGTGGCGCCGAGGAGGAGGTCCAGGGCGCGGGCCGTGGCCATGGCGGCGGGGGCCGCGCGGGTGTGCTTCAGGCGGAGGTCGTACGCCCAGACGGTCGCGGCCAGGGCGGTCGCGACCGCCAGGGGCGCCCGGCCCGCGCGGGCGGCGAGCGCGAGGCCCATGGCCGTCAGGGCCGCCGAGGCGGCCAGGGCGGCGGGCGGCGCGATGCGGCCCGACGGGAGGGGGCGGTGCGGGCGGTCGACGGCGTCCTCGTCACGGTCGGCCCAGTCGTTGAGCGCCATGCCCGCCTCGTACAGGCAGAGGGAGGAACCGATGGCCAGCATGGTGCGCCGGTTGGGGCGCACACCCACGGCCGCCGCGCCCGCGAGCGCGTCGCCCGGCACCGTGAACAGGGCGGAGACACGCAGGAGTTCCGCCCAGGCTTGTCGCCGCGTACCTCGCGGGCGCTCGGCGGGCGGGGTGTACGCGGCGGGGCGGCCATCGGGGGCGGTGGACGGCAGGGGGCCCGCCCATGTCCGGCGGCGGCCCGGGGCCGGACGCCGCTGCGCCGGCGCTCCCGTGAGCGCGGCGCGTACGCCGGGAGCGGTGCCCGGGAGGAGCGTCACCAGGGCGCTCAGCCGCCGGCGGACCCAGCGCGGACGCCCTGTGCCGATCGCGCGCGACAGGGCGGCGGCGCGGGCCGGGGCGGTCGTGCTGGGCGCGTGGGGGGCTCGCGAGGGGTTCTGGTCCGCGGGGCCGTCGGGAGTGCCGGGCGGTAGCGGGGCGGCGGCGCCGGGGGGCGGGGTCATCGGGCGTCCCGGAGGCGCGTGGCGAAGGAGAGGAGCGCGGCGTATTGGTCGGAGAGGGCCGCCGGGCCGCCGTCGGGGTCCTTGAAGTAGAAGCCGAGTTCGGGGAGGGGGCCGGAGAGGCCGGCTTCGTGGGCGCGGGAGAGGAGGCGGGCCAGGTCCAGGACGAGGGGGGCGGCGAGGGCCGAGTCACAGCCCTGCCAGATGGTCTGGAGGACCATACGGGAGCCGAGGAAGCCGTCGAAGGCGATGTGGTCCCAGGCTGTCTTCCAGTCGCCGAGGGACGGGACGTCGTCGATGTGGACGTCCCCTTCCGGCACCGCGCCGAGGGTGTCGGCCAGCACGCGTTCCTTGCCGGCGTTCTTCGCGGCCGCCGCGGCCGGGTCGGCCAGCGCCGCTCCGTCCCCTCCGCCCAGGAGATTGGTGCCGGACCATGCCCGTACGGACAGGGCGCGCTGCACGAACATCGGGGCGAGTACGGAGCGGAGCAGCGTCTGGCCTGTCTTGCCGTCGCGGCCCGCGTGGGGAAGTCCACAGGCGGCGACGGCGTCGGCGAGGGCCGCGGTGCGCAGCCCGGTGGAGGGGGTGAAGTTGACGTAGGGGCAGCCGGCCCGCAGTGCGGCGGCCGCGTAGAGGGAGCTGGGCGCGAGGCGCGGGTCGTCCGGGCCAGGGGCGGGTTCCGTGGAGGCGACGTTGATCACGACCGTACGGGCGAGACCGTGGCGGCGCGTGAAGCCGGTGATGTCGGAGGTGAAGGACGTGATGAGTTCCTCGTCGGTGCGTGTGTCACCGGGGAGGGGGCCGCCGGGGCGGATCTCCGTGTCGGCGGCGGTGAGTTCGCCGCGTACGGCGGCGGGCAGGCCGTGCGGGAGGACGCCGGCCGCCGCCAGCTCCTCCGCCCGTTTGGGCAGCGGGCACGCCGCGGTGTCGTGCCCGCCGAAGACGAGCGAGGAGAGGGAGGGGAGGCCGGACGCGGCGAACGGCGCGGTTTCGGTGACCATGCCCGTCGGCGGGTGGAGCCCGGCGGCGACCGCCGCGCACCCCGCCACGGCGGTCGTGGCGACGGAGCCGCGCGCCCCGACGAACCAGACCCCGACACGTTGATCAGCACACATGGCCAGCCTCCCTGGGTGTGGTGCGTTGGAGACGGCGGGCGGGGGGTACGGCGCCTCCCCGCCCGCCGCCGGTTCTAGTCCAGCTCCTTGAGCTGGATGTTGCGGAAGGACACCTGGTCGTCGGCTCCGTGGTTCTGGAGGCCGATGTAGCCGTCCTTCAGGCTGCGGACCGGGTCGGTGTTGGTGAAGTCGTTGATCTTCACACCGTTGAGGAAGACCTGGAGGCGTTCCCCTTGGACCCTGATCTCGTAGCTGTTCCACTGCCCCGGCGGACGGAGGACCTGGTCACGGGCCTTGATGTCCGCCGATCTGAAGCCGTACACGGCTCCGGTCGTGCGGTCGGCGGCATCGGTGGCGTCGATCTGGATCTCGTAGCCGTTGTTCACGGCCGACCAGGGGTCGTCGGACGCCGGGAACCCGACGAAGACACCGGAGTTGTCGTCGCCCGCCATCTTCCAGTCCAGCTTCAGCGAGTACGACGAGAGCTCCTTCACCTGGTACCAGAGCATCCCCATACCGCCCTCGGTGCGCAGCTCACCGTCCACGACGGTGAACCTCCCCGGTCCGGCCTGCTTCCAGCCATCCAGGGTGTGGCCGTTGAAGAGGGGGCGGTACCCGGTCTGGGGCCTGCAGTCGGCCTTCACCTGACCGGTGGCGTAGCGGAGGCCGCCCAGGAGGTGCTGCCGGAAGGCGGGTTCGGCGTAGGACGCGGCCGTGTGGCCGCCTCCGGTGTAGAAGGCGCGCCCGCCCTCGTACGGCCGGCACCAGGCGATCGGGTGGTCGCCCTTCATCGTGCCGCCCTGGTAGGTGGTTTCGTCGAGGGTGGCGAGGACGCGGGCCTGACCGCGCGGGTTGGTGCGGTAGTTGTACCACTCGTCCGTGCGCTCCCAGGCCGCGGGAACGTCCTTCATCGCCGGGTGCTGGTGGTCCTCGACGCGCACGGTGGCGGGCTGGATGTGCGGGTGGGAGGCGAAGTGGGCGCCGACGAGGCCGCCGTAGAACTCCCAGTCGTACTCGGTGTCGGCGGCCGCGTGGACACCCACGTAGCCGCCGCCCGTGGCGACGTAGTTCTCGAACGCCTTCTGCTGCTCGTCGTCGAGTACGTCACCGGTTGTCGACAGGAACACCACCGCGTCGTACCGGGCCAGGTTGTTGGTGGTGAACTGGGCGGCGGTCTCCGTGGCGTCGACCGTGATGTTGGCGGCCGCCCCCAGCTCCTTGAGGGCCGCGATGCCGGCCGGGATGGAGTCGTGCCGGAAGCCGGCCGTCTTGGAGAAGACCAGCACCCGCTTGGCGGTCCGGTCGACGGGCGTGTTCGACAGCTCGAAGTCGTCGACGTCGTACAGGGCGCCCGCCCCGCCCTTGAAGACCAGGAACAGCTCGGTGGTCCGCTTCGGTACGGCCCGCAGCGGGACGTCGATGTCCTGGAACGTCTCCCAGCCGCCCGTCACCGGTACCGGGGCGGACCCCAGCAGCGTGCCGGTCGCCGATCCGGTGCGTACTTCCAGGAAGCCGCCCGCGCCACCCGAGGAGATCCGGGCGGTGAGCTTCGTCGATCCGGTCAGGTTGTAGGGCGTGAAGGAGATCCAGTCGCCGTTGTCGATGTCGCCGACCGTCTTGCCGCCGTGCGCGGTCGCCTTGTCGTACGTACGGATCCCGGACTGCGACGAGAAGTGCTCGGCCTGCCGGTGGCGCGGCTGGAGCAGCGCCTGGTCGTGGCTGGTCAGCGCGGCCTGGCCGCCGCCCCCGCCGTCCGTGTACTCGGCGTCGAAGACCCCGAAGATGTTGGCGTTCGGGTCGTGCCCGCCGTCCGCCGACGTCTTGATGGTGCCCGAGCATCCGTTCGCCGAGGTCACCGGGTGGCCGTGGCTGTCATGGCCGAGGATGTAGGTGACCTTGACCTTGGCGCAGTCGATCGTGCCGTCCTCCGGGTCGGTGACGGTCACCTTGAACGGGATCTCGTCGCCGAAGCTGAACAGCGCTCCGTTCGCCGGCAGGTCGAGCGTCACCTTGGGCGCGGTGTTGCCGACGACCACGTGCACGCTGGCGGAGCCGGTGCGGCCCGACGGGTCGCGTGCGGTGACGGTCGCGGTGTAGGTGCCGTTCTTCTTGTACGTGTACGTGGGGTTGGCGGCCGTGGAGGTGCCCCCGTCGCCGAAGTCCCAGCTGTACGTGAGGGCGTCGCCGTCGGCGTCCGTCGTGCCCGCCGACGAGAAGGCGACCCGCAGCGGCGCCTTGCCGGACGTCTTGTTTGCGGACGCCTCGGCGACCGGCGAGAAGCCGCCGGTGGCGTTCTCGATCCGGTAGAGGCCGGAGTTCTCGTCGCCGCCGAACCAGGCGGTGCCGTAGTCGAGGACGTACAGCGCCCCGTCCGGGCCGAAGGCCATGTCCATCACCTGCGTGCCGGTCCACGGCACCGGGTTGATGGACTGCACAACCCCGTCGGTACCATGTTCGATCCGCTTGATCCAGCGCCGCCCGAACTCACCGGCGAAGAAGTCACCGTCGTACGCCTCCGGGAACTTGACCGGCGACGGGTTATCGGCGTCGTACCGGTACACCGGTCCGCCCATCGGCGACTCCGAACCGGAACCGAACTCGGGCACGGACCCGCCGTCGTACGGGATCCAGGCGGGCTCGGACGGCGGCAGGTCGACCAGGCCCGTGTTGTGCGGGGAGTCGTTCTTGAGCGCCGCGCAGTCGAAGGTCGCGCCGGAGGTCCTGGTGGCGAAGTCGTAGTCGACGTACGGCTCGTTGTTCCCGACGCAGAACGGCCAGCCGAAGTTCCCCGGCTTGGTCACGCGCGCGAACTCGACCTGACCGGCGGGGCCGCGCTTGGGGTCGGCCGCGCCCGCGTCGGGCCCGTAGTCACCGACGTACAGCACGCCCGTCTTCTTGTCGACGCTGAAGCGGAACGGGTTGCGGAAGCCCATCGCGTAGATCTCGGGCCGCGTCTTGGCCGTGCCGGGCGCGAAGAGGTTGCCGTCGGGGATCGTGTACGAGCCGTCGTCGGCGACCTTGATGCGCAGGATCTTGCCGCGCAGGTCGTTGGTGTTGCCGGACGTCCGGCGGGCGTCGTACGCGGGGTTGCGGGTGGGCCGCTCGTCGATCGGGGTGTAGCCGTCGGAGGCGAACGGGTTGGAGTCGTCGCCCGTCGACAGGTACAGGTTGCCCTGCGCGTCGAAGTCGATGTCGCCGCCTACGTGGCAGCAGATGCCGCGCGTCGCGGGGATGTCGATGACCTTTTTCTCGCTGGCGTTGTCGAGGGTGCCGTCCGCCTTCAGCACGAACCGCGAGAGCCGGTTGACGCCGTCGTACTTCGCGAAGTCGGCGGCCGTCCCGTCGCTCGGCGCGTCCCCGGCCGGGGTGTCGAGCGGGGGCGCGTAGTACAGGAAGATGGCCCTGTTCTGCGCGAAGCCGGGGTCGAGGGCGATGCCCTGGAGGCCCTCCTCGTCGTGGGAGTAGACCGGGACGGTGCCGATGACGCGGGTGTTGCCGGCGGCGTCGGTACGCCGCAGCTCGCCGTTGCGCGAGGTGTGCAGCACGCTGCGGTCGGGCAGCACGGCCAGCGACATCGGTTCGCCGACCTCCTCGCCGCCCTTGGCGAGGGTGACCTGCTGGAACTGTTCCTCGGCCGCCGTGGGCGACGGCGCCTCGGCCGCCGCGCCCGGTGGGGCTCCGAGGGCGAACGACGTCATGGCGAGTACGCCGCCGGTCAGAAGTGCGAGCGCGTTGCGTGCTCCGAGCCGTTTTCTGTGCACGAGTGTCCTCCGGAGAAGGCCGGGGTACGGGCTGTTGCCTCGATCGGGCGGCTCGGCGGGGAGTGCCCCCGCCGGAAGCCGCGCCGGGATGTCCGGGGACCGGCGTGCGCCGTCACGCTGGTCGTTGGTCGGAAGTGGGTTCACGCCCTGCTGTGCTCGTGTCCTGTACACCTCAGGGCCGTACACGGAAGGGACGTTAGCCGGGTTGGTCGTGCGCCGAAAGCCCTTGCGCGTGACCGGAATCGCACTTTTTCCCGGCACTGGACAAAGCCGGGGCAGGCAGGCCGGACCGTCCGGTGGCGGCGACCGCCACCGGCCCGGGGACCTGCCCTGATGCCCCTACTCGGAGCCGCCGAACGCGGCGTCGAACGAGGCGGCGGGCGGGTCGAAGTCGTACCGCTTCAGCGTGGCAAGCGCTTCCGGAGCGCCGGTCAGCCGGTCCATGCCGGCGTCCTCCCACTCCACCGACACCGGCCCGTCGTAACCGATCGAGCGCAGCATCCGGAACACATCCTCCCACGGCACGTCCCCGTGCCCGGCCGACACGAAGTCCCAGCCGCGCCGGGGATCGCCCCACGGCAGGTGCGAGCCGAGCCGGCCGTTGCGGCCGTCGAGCCGGCGCCGAGCCTCCTTGCAGTCCACGTGGTAGATCCGGTCGCGGAAGTCGTACAGGAACCCGACCGGGTCCAGGTCCTGCCACACGAAGTGGCTCGGGTCGAAGTTGAGCCCGAAGGCCGGACGCCGGTCCACCGCCTCCAGGGCCCGCTGCGTGGTCCAGTAGTCGTACGCGATCTCGCTCGGGTGGACCTCGTGGGCGAACCGCACGCCCTCCACGTCGAACACGTCCAGGATCGGGTTCCACCGGTCGGCGAAGTCCTCGTACCCACGCTCGATCATCCGCTCCGGCACCGGCGGGAACATGGCCACCAGGTGCCAGATGGACGACCCGGTGAACCCGATGACCGTGCGTACGCCAAAGGCGGCGGCCGCCCGCGCGGTGTCCGCGAGCTCCCGCGCGGCCCGCTGCCGTACGCCCTCGGGGTCGCCGTCGCCCCAGATCCGCCCCGGCACGATCGCCTGGTGCCGCTCGTCGATGGGGTGGTCGCAGACGGCCTGGCCGACCAGGTGGTTGGAGATGGCCCAGCATTTCAGCCCGTACTTGTCGAGCAGCGCCCGCCGCCCGTCCAGGTACGAGGGATCGGCCAGCGCCTTGTCGACCTCGAAGTGGTCCCCCCAGCAGGCGAGTTCGAGCCCGTCGTAGCCGAAGTCACGGGCGAGGCGGCAGACCTCCTCCAGCGGCAGGTCGGCCCACTGGCCGGTGAAGAGGGTGAAGGGACGTGGCATCACATACCTCCTACAGCGGTACGGGGGTGTAGACGGCGTTCTTCTCGGCGCTCTCCTCCACGGCCGCCAGCACGCGCTGCACCCGCAGCCCGTCCGCGAAGGAGGGCGCCGGCTCGGTGCCGGAGGCGATGGCGTGGACCAGGTCACGCGCCTGGTGGGCGAAGGTGTGCTCGTAGCCGAGGGCGTGGCCGGGCGGCCACCACGCCTCCAGGTAGGGGTGGTCCGGCTCGGTGACGAGGATCCGCCGGAAGCCGGCCGACTCCGCCGGATCGCTCCCGTCGTAGAACGAGAGCTCGTTGAGCCGTTCCAGGTCGAAGGCGAGCGAGCCGCGCTCCCCGTTGATCTCCAGCCGCAGCGCGTTCTTGCGGCCCGCGGCCATCCGCGTCGCCTCGAACGACACCAGCGCGCCCGACGCCAGCCGCCCGGTGAACAGCGCCGCGTCGTCCACCGTCACGGGCCCGCGCTCGGCGCCCCCCGACGCCGAGAGCCCCGCGGACGCCGACAGCCCCCCGGACGCCGGCAACCCCGCGGACGCCGGCGGCTCCGTGGACTCCGCCGGCCCCGCGGACGCCGCGAGCAGCCCCGCCGGCGCCGGGAGCCCGGCCGACGCGCCCGAGAGCCCGGCCGACGCCCCCGCGAGCAGCGGCCGTTCGCGTACGAAGGTCTCGATGAGCGCCGACACCCCCACGAGCGGCTCCCCCGCCAGGTACTGCGCGAGGTCCACGATGTGCGCGCCCAGGTCCCCCAGCGCGCCCGACCCCGCGTGCGCGCGCTGAAGCCGCCAGGTGAGCGGGAAGTCCGGGTCGACCAGCCAGTCCTGGAGGTACGTCACCCGTACGTGGCGCAGCGCGCCCAGCCGCCCCTCTTCGATGAGGCCGCGCGCGTACGTCATCGCGGGCACGCGCCGGTAGTTGAAGCCGACCATGGCGACCCGGCCGCGTGCCCGGGCCCGCTCGGCGGCCGCGACCATGGCCTCCGCCTCGGCGACCGTGTTGGCGAGGGGCTTCTCGCACAGCACGTGCTTGCCCGCCTCCAGGGCGGCGATGGCGATCTCCGCATGGCTGTCGCCCGGGGTGCAGATGTCCACCACGTCCACGTCGTCGCGCGCGACGAGGTCCCGCCAGTCGGTCTCGGCGGCGGCCCAGCCGTGCCTGTCCGCGGCCGCCCGCACGGCGGCGGCGTCGCGTCCGCAGACGGCGGCGAGCACCGGCCGCAGCGGCAGGTCGAAGACGCGGCCGACGGTGCGCCAGCCCTGTGAGTGGGCGGCGCCCATGAACGCGTACCCGACCATGCCGATGCCGATCGTCCGCTCGCCGATCGTCCGCTCGCCGCTGGTCCGCTCGCCGGTCGTCCGTTCGCCGCTGGTCCGTTCGCCGGTCGTCCGTTCGCCGCTGGTCCGTTCCTGCTGCGCCATACGGGTTCCTCCTCGTCGGTTGCTCGGTGGGGGCGGGCAGAGCCGCGTCAGCTGAAGCCCGTCGGCAGGTACTCGTCCACGTTCTCCTTGGTCACCACGGCGGAGTACAGGGTGACCGACGCCGGGATCTCCAGCTCCGACATGCCGCTGACGCCCTTCTTCTGGCCCAGCGCCCGGGCCAGGTCGATGGCGGTGGCCGCCATGGTCGGCGGGTAGAGCACGGTCGCCTTGAGCACGCTGTTGTCGGCCTTGATGGCGTCCATCGCCGACTTGGCGCCCGCCCCGCCCACCATCAGGAATTCGCTGCGGCCGGCCTGCTGAATGGCCCGCAGCGCGCCCACGCCCTGGTCGTCGTCGTGGTTCCACAGCGCGTCGAACGTCCCCTGTGCCTGGAGGAGCTGCGCCATCTTCGCCTGGCCGGACTCGACGGTGAACTCGGCGGCCTGGCGGGCCACCTTCTTGATGTTGGGGTAGTTCTTCAGCGCGTCGTCGAAGCCCTGGGTGCGCTGCTTGGTGAGCTCCAGGTTGTCCATGCCCGCCAGTTCGACGACCTTCGCGTTGGGCTTGTCCTTGAGCCGCTCACCGATGAAGCGGCCGGCGTTGAGGCCCATGCCGTAGTTGTCGCCGCCGATCCAGCAGCGGTACGCCTGCGGGGACGCGAAGATCCGGTCGAGGTTGATCACCGGGATGCCGGCCTTCATGGCCTGGAGGCCGACCTGGGTGAGGGCCTTGCCGTCGGCCGGGAGGATCACCAGCACGTCGACCTTCTTGTTGATCAGGGTTTGGATCTGGCCGATCTGGACGGCGGTGTCGTTCGATCCCTCGGTGATCTCCAGGGTCACCTCGGAGTACTTCTCCGCCCGTTGCTTGGCGTTGACGTTGATGGCATTGAGCCAGCCGTGGTCGGCCTGCGGTCCGGCGAAGCCGATGGTCACCGGGGTGCCGGGCTTGTCGTCGGCGGCCGGGACGTTGTTGGTGGCGGGGGTGGAGTTCTTGGGTTCGTTGCTGGTGCAGGCGGTCAGCAGCGCGCCGGCGGAGACGGCGGCGGTGCCGAACAGCAGACCTCTGCGGCTGGTTTCTGGCATGGCGGGGGAACCCTTCCGGTCGGGACACACAGGCGGGGAACGCAAGCGAGGGCGTCAGGCCTCGCCCGAGCCGCGTGCGGTGCGGCGCTGGACGAGGACGGCGGCGACGATGATCGCGCCCTTGGCGATCTGCTGGACGTCGCTCTGCAGGTTGTTCAGGGCGAAGATGTTGGTGATCGTGGTGAAGACGAGGACGCCGAGTACGGAGCCGACGATGGTGCCGCGTCCGCCGCTGAGCAGCGTGCCGCCGATGATCGCGGCGGCGATCGCGTCGAGTTCGTACAGGTTGCCGTTGGTGTTCTGGCCGGAGCCCGCCAGGACGATCAGGAGGAAGGCCGCGATGCCGCAGCACAGCCCGGACAGCAGGTAGAGGTAGAGGCGCTGGCGGCGGACGTCGATGCCGGCGAGCCGCGCGGCCTCCGCGTTGCCGCCGACGGCGACGGTGCGGCGCCCGAAGGTGGTGCGGTTCAGCAGCAGCCAGCCGATGACGGTGACGGCGGCGAAGACCAGGACCAGCGGCGGTACGCCGAGGATGTACGCGTCGGGGACGCCGAGGTCGAGGACCGACTGGACGGTGACGATCTGGGTCTTGCCGTCGGTGATCTGGAGGGCGAGGCCCCGCGCCGAGGCGAGCATGGCCAGCGTCGCGATGAAGGGGACCATCCCGCCGTACGCGATGAGCACGCCGTTCACCAGGCCGCAGCCCAGGCCGACCACGACGGCCGTGAAGAGGATGCCGGCGAAGCCGTACTCCTGGGTGGCGACGGTGGTCGCCCACACGGACGCCAAGGCGACGATCGCGCCGACCGACAGGTCGATGCCGCCGCTGGTGATGACGAACGTCATGCCGACGGTGACGACCCCGATGACGGACGCCTGGGTCAGGACGAGTTGGAGATTGTTGGTGTCGAGGAACTGGTCCGGCTTGGTGATGCCGCCGACCGCGATAAGCACGGCGAGGACACCCAGCAGGGAGAGGTTGCGGACATCGGCCCGCAGCCCCAGGGTCGGTCGCCCACCGGCTTTGCCGACGGGTGGTTCGGCGGTCGTGACGGGCGCGGGCGGCGCGGGCTGCGTCATGACGTCGGGCTCCCTTCCATCACAAGGTCGAGTACGCGGTGCTCGTCGAGCTCCCGGGCGGGCGCCGTGTGGACGACGTGGCCCTCCCGGAGCACCAGCACCCGGTCGGCGAGGCCCAGCACTTCGGGGACCTCGCTGGAGACGAGCAGGACGGCGAGCCCCTCGTCGGCGAGGCGGCGGATCACGGCGTACAACTCGGCGCGGGCGCCGACGTCGACGCCGCGCGTCGGCTCGTCGAGGAGCAGGACGCGGCAGCCGCGCAGCAGCCAGCGGGCGAGGACGGCCTTTTGCTGGTTGCCGCCGGAGAGGGTGCGGATACGGGCGTCGGGGTTGTCGGGGCGCAGCGACAGTTCGCGGGTGGCGGTGCGGGCGGCGGCGCGCTCCGCCGTACGGTCGAGCCAGCCGGCGCGCGAGAAGCGGGCCAGGGACGACACGGAGACGTTGCGGGCCACGGATTCGAGCATCAGCAGGCCCTGCGCCTTGCGCTCCTCGGGGGCGAGGCCCAGTCCGGCGCGGACGGCGGCGCGGACGCTGCCGGGGCGCAGGGGTCGGCCGTCGACGAGGACGCGTCCGGCGGTGGGGCGGCGGGCTCCGTAGATGGTCTCCAGGATCTCGGAGCGTCCGGAGCCGACGAGTCCGGCGAGGCCGACGATCTCGCCGGGCCGCAGTTCGAGGTCGACCGGCGCGAACTCGCCCTCGCGTGCGAGGCCTTCGACCTTCAGTACGGGGGCGTCGCCGATCAACCGGTCGGTGCGCTCGGGGAAGACGTACTCGACGTTCCGGCCGGTCATCATGGCAACGATGTCGCGTGTCGGTGTGTCCTTGGCGGGCAGCCCCCCGGCGACGGCCCGCCCGTCCTTCAGTACGGTCACGCGGTCGCCGATGCGGCGGATCTCCTCCAGGCGGTGGGAGATGTAGACGACGGCGACCCCGTCGGCGGTGAGGTCGGCGACGATCCGGAAGAGGTTGGCGGTCTCGTCCGGGTCGAGGGCGGCGGACGGCTCGTCCATGACGATGAGGCGTACGTCGTGGGAGAGCGCGCGGGCCATGGAGACGATCTGCTGCTGGGCGGCGGACAGGTCGCCGACCGGCCGGGCGGGGTCGATCTCGGGGTGGCCGAGGCGGCGCAGCAGGGCGGCGGTGGTGGTACGGGCGCTCCGGCCACGTACGACGAAGCCTGCGGTGGTGGGCTCATGGCCGAGGAAGACGTTCTCGGCGACCGACAGCCCTTCCACCAGGTCCAGTTCCTGGTAGATGGTGGCGATGCCGAGGCGCATGGCGGCGATGGGCGACTTGAGCGTGACCCGTTCGCCCCGCCAGGTGATGGTGCCGTCGTCGGGCTGGTGGGCGCCGGCGAGGACCTTGATGAGGGTGGACTTCCCGGCGCCGTTCTGGCCGAGGAGGCAGTGGACCTCACCGGGCCGGACCTCCAGGTCGACGCCGTCGAGGGCGCGCACGCCGGGGAACGACTTGGTGATGCCGGACATGGTGAGCAGGGGTGGTTCTGGTGTTGCCATGACGAATCCCCTCGGCGGGCGGGTGCGGTGCCGGTGAGCGGGCAGGGCGAGGTACCAGGTGCGCGGTAAGAGGTGCTGCGGTCCGGCCGGGGGGGAGGATCAGGCCGGTGAGAACAGGTGGTCGCTGATGAGCCGGGCGGCGCCGATGACTCCGGCGATCGCGCCCAACTCCCCCAGGACGATGGGGAGGTTGCCGGTGGCGAGCGGGAGTGACGTGCGGTAGACCTGGGTGCGGACGGCGGCGAGCAGGTTGTGGCCGAGGCCGGTCACCCCGCCGCCGATCACCACCAGGCCCGGGTTGAAGAAGCTGACGAGCCCGGCGATGACCTGGCCGACGCGGTTGCCGCCCTCGCGGATCAGGGCGAGCGAGGTGGCGTCACCGGCGGCCGCGCCGGCGGCGACGTCCACTGCGGTGAGCCTCCCGGCCGCCTCCAGGCGGCGGGCGAGCTCCTCGGACTGGCCGGCGCGCGCCGCGTCCTCGGCGTCCCGGGCGAGCGCGGCGCCGCTGAAGTGGGCCTCCAGGCAGCCCCGGTTGCCGCAGGCGCAGGCACGGCCTTCGGGTACGACCTGGATGTGGCCGATGTCGCCGGCGCTGCCGGTCGTACCCCGGTAGACCTCGCCGCCGACGACGATGCCGCAGCCGATACCCGTACCGATCTTGACGCAGAGGTAGTCGCCCACGGAGCGCGCGACGCCCGCGTGCTGCTCCCCCATCGCCATCAGGTTCACGTCGTTGTCGACCATGACCGGGCAGCCCAGCTCCTGGCTGAGCGCCTCCCGGACGGGGAAGCCGTCCCAGCCGGGCATGATCGGCGGCGCGACCGGTACGCCCTCGGGGAAGCGGACCGGCCCGGGTACGCCGATCCCGGCACCGTCGAAGCCTTCGGCGAGGCCGGACGCCTTGAGCTTGGCCGCCATGGCGAGCACCTGCTCGAACACGGCGACCGGGCCCTCGCGTACGTCCATGGGGTGGTTGAGGTGGCCCAGCACCTCCAGCTCGGCGTTGGTGACGGCCACGTCGATCGAGGTGGCGCCGATGTCGACGCCGAGGAAGCGGAGTCCGGGCGCGAGCCGTATGTTGTGCGACCGCCGCCCCCCGCGCGAGGCGGCGAGCCCGTCCGCCACCACGAGCCCGGTCTCCAGGAGCCGGTCCACCTCGACGGCCAGCTTGGACCGGGACAGGTCGATCTGGTCGCCCAGTTGCGCACGGGAGTTGGGCCCGCCGTCGCGCAGCAGCCGCAGCAGTCGTGCCTGGTGCGCGTTGGCGGGTCGAGCCGTCATACGTCTCACGCGCCCCTCCCCGCCGTCGTGTTCGGCCTTGGTGTGCTGCTTTCGAGGGGGAACGTAGCAGCGCTTTCCCGCAGGGGGAAGAAGTTGCGCGCGAATCCGTGTCAACTTTCTCCACAGCCAGGACAAAGACTGGCACCACCCCGTCGGGCCGTCTTGTACGGGGAATTCACCGGGACTTCGTCGGCTACGCCGAGGCCGCCGCCGCCCACGGCGGGTGGGACACCTGGCGGTCCTCCTCCACCCCGGTCAGGCCGTGTCGCGGTGGTGGTAGGTGGTGCGGGTGTGTTCGGTGTGGGCGCGCATGACGTGGGTGGCGCGCTGTTCGTCACGGGCGGCGATCGCGGCGATCAGTTCGCGGTGCTCGATCCAGGACTGCTTGCCCCGCTGCCGGGCGACCGGCGTGTAGTACCAGCGCACCCGGCGGTCCACCTGGGCGGCCAGCTCGGCGAGGACGACGTTTCCGGCGAGCTCCATCACCTTGGCGTGGAACGCGGCGTTCGTCGCCACCGCCTGGTCCACGTCGTCGTCCGCCACCGCCTGCTCGCCCCGCGCGCACAGCTCCTCCAGGGCGGCGATGCCGGCGGTGCCGGAGTTGGCGGCGGCCAGCCGCGCGGCCTCGGCCTCCAGGAGCGTACGGACCGAGAGCAGCTGGTCCGCCTCCTCCTCCGTCGGCTCGTGGACGAACGCGCCCTGCGCCGGGCGCAGATCGACCCACCCCTCCGTGTTGAGCCGCTGCAACGCCTCGCGCACCGGCTGGCGGGAGACCCCGAGGTGGCCGGCGAGCTCGCTCTCGACGAGGTGCTGGCCGGGCCGCAGGGCGCGGGTGGTGATCAGTTCGAGCAGCGCCTCGTAGACGCGCTCGCGCAGCGGGCCGGGCCTCTCCAGCCTCGGTACGGCACCTTGCGGCAGTCCTGCGGACAACATCGCGGCCCCCTCACTGGACAACAGCTGTCTATTGTCTACAGTCTACCGAGGCGTTACGGAGAGTATGCAACGATCACGCCCGGAGAGACGCGGGTCACAGATACCGCGCGCGGCGTCACGGTACGCGGACGACCTGACCGGCGTACGAGAGGTTCCCGCCGAAGCCGAAGAGCAGGGCGGGCGCGCCGGAGGCGACCTCGCCGCGCTCGACCAGCTTGCTGAGCGCCATGGGGATGGAGGCGGCCGAGGTGTTGCCGGACTCGGTGACATCGCGGGCGATCACCGCGTTCACGGCGCCGATCTTCTGCGCGACCGGCTCGATGATCCGCAGGTTGGCCTGGTGCAGCACCACCGCCGCCAGGTCCTCCGGCGCGATGCCCGCCCGCTCGCACACCGTGCGGGCGATGGGCGGCAGCTGTGTGGTGGCCCAGCGGTAGACCGCCTGGCCCTCCTGGGCGAAGCGCGGCGGGGTGCCCTCGATGCGGACGGCGTGGCCCATCTCGGGGACGGAGCCCCACAGCACCGGGCCGATGCCCGCCTCGCCGCCGGGGACGGCCTCGACGACCGCCGCGCCCGCGCCGTCACCGACCAGGACGCAGGTGGTGCGGTCGGTCCAGTCGGTGACCTCGGTCATCTTGTCGGCGCCGATCACCAGCGCGCGGCTCGCCGAACCCGCCCGTATGGCGTGGTCGGCGGTGGCCAGCGCGTGGGTGAAGCCGGCGCACACGACGTTGAGGTCCAGGGTGGCGGGCGACCCCATGCCCAGCCGGGCGGCGACCCGGGCGGCGGTGTTCGGGGAGCGGTCGATCGCCGTGGAGGTGGCCACCAGGACCAGATCGACGTCGGCGGGGGTGAGCCCGGCGGCGGCCAGCGCCTTGGCGCCCGCGTGGGCGGCCATCTCGTCGACCGGCTCGTCGGGGCCCGCGACATGGCGGGTCCTGATGCCGACCCGGCTGGTGATCCACTCGTCGCTGGTGTCGACCAGCGCGGTCAGGTCGGCGTTCGTCAGGACCTTGGCGGGCTGGTAGTGCCCGAGCGCGGCGATACGAGTGCCCGTCATGCTCGGGACCCCCTTGGTGTGCGGTGTGCGGTGTGCGGTGTGCTGCGTGCTGCGTGCTGCGTGAGACATGCGGCGTGCGGCGTACGAGAGCACCCCAGTCTCGCCAGCGACTGACGAGTAACCGGTCGGGTGAACCGACAGGATTTGCGCCCGCCTCTTGGAGACTCCGCAACATCGGCCCTCGTGGCCGCCCCTCCCGCGAAAACCCCGTGTCAGCGCTCAGGGCCTGTGCAGGAGTCCCCTCTCCAGCGCCACCACCACGGCCCGCGTCCGGTCGTTCACGTCGAGCTTCGCGAACAGGCGCAGGAGGTGCGTCTTGACGGTCGCCTCGGCGATGACCAGGCGCCTGCCGATCTCGGCGTTGGTCAGGCCGTCCGCGACGGCGTCGAGGACGTCGGTCTCGCGGGCGGTGAGCGGCTCCTGGGCCGGACGCCTCATCCGCGCGATCAGCCTCTCGGCCACCCGGGGTGCGAGGACGGTCTCGCCGCGTGCGGCCGAGCGGATCGCGTCGGCGAGCTGTTCGCGGGTGGTGTCCTTCAGGAGGTAGCCGATGGCTCCGGCCTCCACTCCGCGCTCGATGTCCTGGTCGGTGTCGTACGTCGTCAGGATCAGGACCCGGGTACGCGGGTACCGGGCGACGATCCCGGCGGTCGTCCCCACCCCGTCGAGCACCGGCATCCGCAGGTCGACCAGCGCGACGTCGGGGTCGCACCGCTCGACGAGGTCGAGGGCGGCCCTGCCGTCCCCCGCCTCCCCGATGACGTCGATGCCGTCCTCTGCGGCGAGCAGGGCGATCACGCCCGCCCGCATCACGGTGTGGTCGTCGACGACGACCACCCGGATCGGTCCTCCGGTCATCCCGCCCCCTCGCTCCCCTTGTCGCGCTCCACGCCGCCGTCCTCGGGAGTCTCCAGCGGAATCACCGCCAGGACCCGGGTGCCGTCGCCGACCGAACTGGTGACCGTCAGCCGGCCGCCCAGTTCCGCCAGGCGTTTGCGCATACCGTCGAGCCCGAAGCCCGTCGACTCCTCCGGGACGAAACCGGTCCCGTCGTCGGTGACCTCCAGCTCCACGCCGTACGGCCGGCGGGCCAGGACCACCCCGACGGTGGAGGCGTGCGCGTGCTTGCGGACGTTGGCCAGGGACTCCTGGGTGCAGCGCAGCAGCGCGATCCGGGTGTGCTGGTCGCACCCGACGTCCGTCAGGTCGGCGGCCACCGTGAGTCCGGTGTCCTCCGCGAAGCGGTCGAGGATGCGGCGCAGCGTCGGCGCGACGGAGCCGGCCGCCGTCCCGCCGTACTGCTGTGCCGATCCCACCAGTTCCCGTGCCTCGGCGAGGTTCTCGCGGGCCGTCGACTCGATCGAGCGCAGTTGCCGGCCACTGCGTGCCGGATCGGAGGCGAGCCCGGCGCGGGCGGCCTCCGCGAGCACGACGATGGACGCGAAGCCCTGCGCGAGGGTGTCGTGGATGTCCCGGGCCATCCGCTCCCGTTCGTCCGCCGCCCCCTGACGCTGGTGCGCCTCGGACAACTCCGCCTGGGCCCGCTCCAACTCGACGATCAGCCGGGCCCGTTCGGTGCTCCGAGCGACCACCGCGTGCGCCCACAGCCCGATCAGGACGCCCACGGCCACGACGATCAGCGTGGACACCACGGTCTCGCCGAAGAACTCCGGTGACCAGCCCTGCCGGTACCAGCTGCCCGCCAGGGTCGCGGCGGTCGCCAGCCCCAGGAACCCCATGGAGGCCCTGGGCGTCCGGCCGAACATCCAGTAGTGCGGCAGCGTCACCATGAACAGTGCCGCGTAGCTGCTGCGCAGATACGCGAGGCCGCCGAGGACGAGCACCAGCACGGAGAGGTAGACGTGCGGCCGTACGAGGGGGTGGCCGGGGAAGCGGTCGATGAGCGCGTAGCAGAGCGCCACGCAGCCCAGGAGCGCCAGCGCCCCGTACCTGCTCCCGCCGGGCCGGTCCATCGCGGCGAGCCCGACGGCCATCGCCGCGAACAGCACCCAGCACACCGCGTTCCAGCGGCGAAGCGAAGCGGCCCAGAAGGCGTCGGCGGTGGGCCCGGCGAGAGCGGTCATACCGATCAACGTACGTCAACCACCGGTGCGGCAGCGGCAGTCGGACCCGGCACGGCCGGCGCACGTCGCGCCGGACGCGACGGCCACCAGGTGGCATCGCCGAGCAGGAGCAGGGCCGACGGCAGGATCATGATCCGGACGACGAAGGCGTCCAGCAGCACGGCCGCCGCGAGGACGAAACCGATCTGCTTCATCTCGATGATGTGCAGGAAGACGAAGCTCACGAAGACGGTCGTCATCACGACCGCGGCACTGGTCACCACGCTCGCCGACGTGCGGATCCCGTCGAGGACCGCCTGCCGCGTGGGGACGCCGGCGAGCGCGGCCTCCCTGATCCGGCTGACCACGAACACCTGGTAGTCCATGGAGAGCCCGAAGAGGATCACGAGGAGGAAGAGCGGTACGCGCGATCCGATCGTGCCGGTGGAGTGGAAGTCCAGGGGCCCCTCGGCCCAGGTGCCCTGGAAGACCAGGACGAGCAGCCCGAGTGCGGCAGCGGCGGACAGCAGGTTCAGTACGACACCGATCAGGCCGAGCACCACCGAACGGAAGGCGTACACGGTCATGGCGAACGTCACCAGCAGCAACGCGGCGAGAACGAGGGGGAGTTTGCCGTTCTGGTGGGCCGGATAGTCGGCGTAGCGGGCGACGTCACCGCTGACGCCGTACTCCACGCCGTCGAGCCGGCCGACGGTGGCGGGCAGGTAGTCGTGGCGCAGGTGGGCGAGGGACTCGTACGCCTGGGGGGAGTTGCCCAGATGCGGCACCTTCAGCCGCAGGACGCTGATCCGGTGGTCCGCCGACGTGCTGATCGGCGCGCCGTCCGCGAACAGCGGGTCGCGGCCGGCGATGTCGCCCAGCCGGCGGAGCGCCCCCGCGACCTCTCCGGCGCGCGAGGCGTCGGCGCGTACGACGACGTCGTGCGTGACCCGCTGCTCGGGGAACGCCTCGTTGAGGCGGTCGTACACCCGCATCGCGGGAATCTCACGGGAGTGCGTGTCCCGGCTCATCTCCGTGATGTTCAGCCAGGCCAGCGGAAGGACGAGAGCGAGCAGGGCGAGGACGGAGACGCAGAGCGTGCCGCGGGGGTGCCGGGTGGCGGGCCGCAGCAGCGCCGTCCAGATCCGGCCGCCGCCCTGTCCCCGGCTCCGCCGGGCCGGCCTGCCGCGCTCCGCCCGGCGCCGCGCGTCGCGTTCCGCGCGTTTGCCGAGCGCGGCCAGCAGTGCGGGCAGCGCGGTCAGGGAGCTGGCCACGGCGACCAGGACGACCACGATGGTGCCGGTGGCGAGCGAGGAGAAGATCACGTCGGAGGCGAGGTACAGCGTGGCGGTGGAGGCGACGACCGCCAGCCCCGACACCACCACCGCCCGGCCCGAGGTGGCCGCCGCCAGCCCCACCAGCGCTTCGGTGCTCAGCCGGCCGCCGGAGCGGGCCCGTTCCTCGCGCTCCCGCTTGAGGTAGAAGAGGGTGTAGTCGACGCCGACCGCGAGACCGATCATCAGGATGACGTTCGTACTGACCCCGGCGTCGGGCGAGACGTGCGAGACGACCATCGACAGGCCGATCGCCGCCGCGATCGACGACAGCGCCAGCAGCAGCGGCACCAGGGCCATGACGACCGAGCCGAAGACGGCCAGCAGGGTGACGAGCGTGACGGGAAGCGTGATCTTCTCGGACAGCGCCAGGTCCTCACCGCGCTGCTGGTCGACTCCCTTGCTGATGGAGGGGGATCCGGTCTCCTCCAGCAGCAGCCGGGGGTGGGACTCCTGGACGGCCGCTGTCTGTACGAGGAGCGCGTCGACCTTGTCCTTGGCGTCCCGTTCCTCGCCCTTCAGCGCCACCTCCACCATGAGGATCCGGCCGTCGCCCGACCACAGCGGCGCGGCCACGCCGGCCACTTCGGGCAGTGACGCCATCCGGGCCGTGAGGTCCCGCGCCGCCGCTTCGGCGGCCCGCTCGTCGAGCGTGCCCGACCGGGCCGAGATCAGTACCTGCTCGGTGGACCGGCGTTCCAGCCGCCCCTCGGCCGCCATGGCCTCCGCCCGGCCCGCCTCGCCGACGCGGTAGTCCGCCGTTTTGGCGCTGTTGGTGCCGACGGCTCCGCCGACCACCAGGCACAGCACCACGAACGCAAGCCATCCGGCGACTGCCCGCCAGGGGTGCCGCGCGCTCCAGCGTGCCGTTCGCGCAGTGAGTGAGTTCATGCTCGAAAGCCTTGTCGACCAGGGCGGTTGGCCGACAGAGGCGTCAGGTTGAACCTGCCGTCCATCGATCGGTGGACCCGGGGCCTGGGGAAAACCCCCGCACGCGCGTCGACGCCGCCGCTCCTCGACCCCTTGTCGGGCGCGACTCCATACTGTAGACAATATTTCGTCGACAAAGGCTTGTTTCCGGTCCCTTGTCTCGGTCCGTTGCCTCGGTCCCTTGCCTCGGTCCCTCAACCGAACGGAGACCTCCACGTGAAAGTCGCAGTCCTCGGCGCCGGAGCGATCGGCGCCTACGTCGGAGCCGCGCTGGACCGCGCGGGCGCCGACGTCCATCTGATCGCCCGTGGACCGCACCTGGCGGCCATGAGGCAGCACGGCGTGCGGGTCCACAGCCCGCGCGGCGACTTCACCGCGCGCGTCCACGCCACCGACGACCCGGCCGACGTGGGCCCGGCCGACTATGTGTTCCTGGGGCTCAAGGCCAACTCCTACGCGGCGTGCGGGCCGCTGATCCGGCCCCTGCTCCATGACACCACCGCGGTCGTCGCCGCCCAGAACGGCATCCCCTGGTGGTACTTCCACCGGCACGGCGGGCCCCACGACGGGCGGCGCGTCGAGAGCGTCGACCCGGGCGGGGCGGTCAGCGCGGTCCTCGCGCCGGAACGCGCCGTCGGGTGCGTGGTGTACGCCGCGACCGAGCTGGCCGGCCCCGGCGTCGTACGCCACCTGGAAGGCACCCGGTTCTCGATCGGCGAGCCGGACCGGTCGGTCTCCGAGCGGTGCGTGCGGTTCAGCGAGGCCATGCGGGCCGGTGGCCTGAAGTGCCCGGTGGAGCCGGAGCTGCGCGAGGACATCTGGATCAAACTGCTCGGCAACATCTCCTTCAACCCCATCAGCGCGCTCGCCCGCGCCACCATGCGCGAGATGTGCCTGCACGGCGGTACGCGGCAGGTCATCGAGCTGATGATGGCCGAGACCCTGGCCGTCGCCGCGGCCCTCGGCTGCCGCCCCGAAATCTCCGTCGAACGACGCCTCGCGGGCGCCGAACGGGTGGGCGACCACCGCACCTCCACACTCCAGGACCTGGAGAAGGGCAAGCCGCTGGAGCTCGACGTACTGCTCGCGGCCGTCGTGGAACTGGCCGGGGTCGGCGACGTCCCGGTGCCGACGCTGCGCACGGTCCACGCCCTGTCCGACCTGCTGGCCGCCCAGATGACGAGGAGCGCGGCATGAAGAGCTACGTACGCCTGACCCATCCGCTCGTACGCGACGCCAAGGGCGGCCCGCTGCGGCGGGCCACGTGGGACGAGGCGCTGGACCGGGCCGCGGCCGGGTTCCGGGCGGCCCGGGGCGCCTTCGGGATGTTCTCCTGCGCCCGCGCCACCAACGAGATGAACTACGTGGCGCAGAAGTTCGCCCGCGTGGTGATGGGCACCAACGACGTCGACTCCTGCAACCGGACCTGTCACGCGCCGAGCGTCGCCGGCCTGTCGGCCGTCTTCGGCTCGGGCGGCGGGACGTCGTCGTACGAGGAGATCGAGCACACCGACGTCATCGTGATGTGGGGCTCCAACGCCCGCTTCGCGCACCCGATCTTCTTCCAGCACGTCCTGAAGGGGATACGGAACGGGGCGCGGATGTACGCGGTCGATCCGCGCCGCACCTCGACGGCGGAGTGGGCCGAGGGCTGGCTAGGACTCGACGTCGGCACCGACATCCCGCTCGCCCACGCCGTCGGCCGCGAGATCATCCACGCGGGCCTGCACAACCGGGCGTTCGTCGAACGGGCGACGACCGGCTTCGAGGAGTACGCGGAGCTCGTCGAGCCATGGACCCCGACCCTCGCCGAGAAGGTCACGGGCGTGCCCGCCACGGCGATCCGGGAGCTGGCGCACGCCTACGCCCGCGCCGAACGGGCCCAGCTGTGCTGGACGCTGGGCATCACCGAGCACCACAACGGCACCGACAACGTCCGCGCCCTGATCAACCTGGCGCTGCTCACCGGCCATGTGGGCCGGTACGGCTCCGGAGTGCAGCCGCTGCGCGGGCAGAACAACGTGCAGGGCGGCGGCGACATGGGCGCCATCCCCAACCGCCTGCCCGGCTTCCAGGACATCCTCGACGACGGCGTACGGCGGAAGTTCGAGTCCTTCTGGGGCACGGAGATCCGGCCGTCGTACGGGCGCACCCTCACCGAGATGTTCGAGGCGATGGAGACCGGTGAGCTGCGGGCGGTGTACTGCATCGGGGAGAACCCGGCGCAGTCGGAGGCCGACAGCGAGCAGGCCATGCGGCGTCTGGCGCGCCTCGACCACCTGGTGGTCCAGGACATCTTCCTGACGAGGACCGCCGAGTTCGCGGACGTGGTGCTGCCGGCCACGGCCGCGTGGTGCGAGACGGACGGCACGACGACGAACAGCGAGCGGCGCGTGCAGCGCGTACGCAAGGCGCTGGACCCGCCGGGCGAGGCGCGCGAGGACATCGACGTCATCTGCGACCTCGCGCGGCGGCTCGGCCACGACTGGACGTACAAGGACGCCGAAGCCGTCTGGAACGAGCTGCGCGCGCTGTCCCCGGACCACTGGGGCATGACGTACGAGCGGCTGGAGCGGCACCAGGGCATCCAGTGGCCGTGCCCGGACACCGAGCGGCTGGAGCCCTCGTACCTCCATGGCCGGCTGTGGGAGGCGGACCCGGCGCGGCGCGGTAGGCCGGCGCCCTTCGGGATCGTGCGGCACGACCCGCCCGTCGACCTGACGGACGACCGGTACCCGATCCGGCTGACGACGGGCCGGCGCCTCGACTCGTACAACACGGGCGTGCAGAGCGGCAGTTTCGCCTCGCCGCTGCGGCGCGGGGAGTACGTCGAGCTGTGCCCCGAGGACGCGGAGCGGTACGGGGTCGTGGTCGGCGAGGAGGTGCTGGTGACGTCCCGGCGGGGGGCGGTGACGGCGCCGGTGTGGGTGGACCCGGCGCTGCGGCCGGGCCTGGCATTCATGACCATGCACTTTCCGGACGAGGTGGACACCAACCAGCTGACGATCGAGGCGAACTGCCCGATCGCGGGGACGGCGGAGTTCAAGGCGTCCGCGATCCGCATCGAGAAGAGGAGCTGATCGGGCGTGGACCTGCGCTTCGGTGACAGCAAGCCGACCGACGAGGAACGGGCGGCGGTGGACGCGCTGCTGGGGCCGCCGGCCTCGGCCTGGGAGGGCGCCGACGACCGCACGGACGCGGACCTGCGCTGGGCGCGCGGCGGCCGCGCGGCCCGCGAGCGGCGCGACCAGCTGTTGCCGGGGCTGCACGCGCTGAACGACCGGGTCGGCTGGATCAGCGAGGGCGGGCTCGACTACCTGTGCCGACGGCTGACGGTGCCGCCGGCGGAGGCGTACGGGGTGGCCACGTTCTACTCGCTGTTCGCGGTACGGCCGCGCCCCGCGACGGTGCTCCACGTCTGTACGGACCTGGCGTGCGCGGCCCGCGGCGCGGGCGCCCTGACGGCGGCGGTCGAGGACCGGCTCGGCCCGCCGGGCGCCGCGTCGAACGGCGCGGTGTGGCAGCCGAGCCCCTGCCTGGGCCTGTGCGAACGCGCCCCGGCGGCGCTGCTGCTGCGGGCGGGCGAACCGCCCGGGGGCGGCCCGCCCCGGGAGCCCGGCCGAGCGGGTGCCGGGGCGGTGGGTCCGGGAGCCTCGCTCCTTGCCGCGTTGAGCGGTGAGGAACCCGGTACGACGGAGCCCGCGGCTCCCGCCGGTGAGTCCCCCGTGAGCAGCGCCGTGGCGGAAGGGCCGGTCCCGGCCGAGGGGCGGCGGCCCGGGATCGTGGCGGCCGCCACCCAGAGCGGCGGGTCCCGGGTCAGTGCCGCCGCGGCGAACGCCGGCCACGCGTCCCGGCCGCCGACGCGGGCCGCCGCCGTCGTGGCGCCCGCCTCCGCGGACGCGCTCGTGGAGGCGGTGCGGGCGCCGGAGGACGCGCCCGCCGAGCCCAGCGCGCGGATGGCGGTGCCTCAGGCCGGGCAGGGCGGCCTGTCGTTGTTGCGGCGCGTCGGGGTCGTCGATCCGTACAGCCTGGACGACTACCGGGCGCACGGCGGGTACGCCGCGCTGCGCCGGGCGTTCGCGCTCGGGCCCGCCGGGGTCATCCGGGAGGTGACCGAGGCCGGGCTCCTCGGGCGCGGCGGGGCGGCGTTCCCGACGGGGCGCAAGTGGCAGGCGACCGCCGCCCAGCCCGACCACCCGCACTATCTCGTGTGCAACGCCGACGAGTCGGAGCCGGGCACCTTCAAGGACCGGGTGATCATGGAGGGTGACCCGTACGCGCTGATCGAGGCCATGACCATCGCCGGGTACGCGGTCGGCGCCCACCTCGGACACCTCTACATCCGGGGGGAGTACCCGAGGGCCACGGAGCGGCTGGAGAACGCGATCGTACGGGCCCGGGAGCGCGGGCTCCTGGGTGACGACGTCCTCGGGCAGGGCTACGCCTTCGACATCGAGATCCGGCGCGGCGCCGGGGCGTACATCTGCGGCGAGGAGACGGCCCTCTTCAACTCCATCGAGGGCTACCGCGGCGAACCCCGCTCCAAGCCGCCCTTCCCCGTGGAGAAGGGCCTGTTCGGCAAGCCGACCGCCGCCAACAACGTCGAGACGCTGGTCAATGTCCTGCCGATCCTCATGGGGACAGCGGAGACGAAGCTGTTCTGCGTGTCGGGGAACGTGGCGCGGCCCGGCGTGTACGAGCTGCCGTTCGGCGCCACCCTCGGCGAGCTGCTGGAGCTGGCGGGCCGGCCGGACCGGATGCGGGCCATCCTGCTCGGCGGGGCGGCGGGCGGGTTCGTACGCCCCGACGAGCTGGACATCCCGCTCACCTTCGAGGGCACGCGCGCCGCCGGGACCACCCTCGGCTCGGGCGTGGTCCTCGTCCTGGACGACACCGTCGACCTGCCCGGCATCCTCCTCCGTATCGCCGAGTTCTTCCGGGACGAGTCGTGCGGCCAGTGCGTGCCGTGCCGGGTCGGCACCGTCCGGCAGGAGGAGGCGCTGCACCGTATCAAGGACCGTACCGGCGCCGCGGCCGCCACCGACATCGCCCTGCTGCGCGAGGTCGGCCAGGCCATGCGCGACGCCTCGATCTGCGGACTGGGGCAGACCGCGTGGAACGCCGTCGAGTCCGCCATCGACCGTCTGGGGGCCTTCGAATGACCGCCGTACCGCTGCAACTCCCGCGCCGCCTCGTCGAGTTCACCCTCGACGGCGAACCCGTCCGCGTCCCCGAGGGCTCCACCGTCCTGGACGCCTGCCGGGCCGCCGGGAAGGACGTCCCGACCCTGTGCCACGGCGACACGCTCACGCCCAAGAACGCCTGCCGCGTCTGCGTCGTCGAGGTGGAGGGCGCCCGCACGCTCGCCCCCGCCTGCTCGCGCCGCGCCGAGCCGGCCATGACCGTCCGCACGGACACGGAACGGGCCCGGCACAGCCGGAAGGTGGTGCTGGAGCTGCTCGCCTCGTCCGTCGACCTGTCGACCACCCCGCACGTCGCGACGTGGCTCAAGGAGTACGAGGCGAAGCCGGACCGTTTCGGCCCGGACGCGGCCCGCCTGGGCGAGGACCCGAAGATCGACAACGACCTGTATGTCCGCGACTACGACAAGTGCATCCTGTGCTACAAGTGCGTCGACGCGTGCGGCGAGCAGTGGCAGAACTCCTTCGCCATCTCCGTCGTCGGCCGTGGCTTCGACGCCCGGATCGCCGTCGAGCACGACGCCCCGCTCACCGACTCCGCGTGCGTGTACTGCGGCAACTGCGTCGAGGTGTGCCCGACGGGCGCGCTCAGCTTCAAGAGCGAGTTCGACATGCGGGCGGCCGGTACGTGGGACGAGTCGCGCCAGACGCAGACCACGACGGTCTGCGCGTACTGCGGAGTCGGCTGCAACCTCACCCTGCACGTGCAGGACAATGAGATCGTCAAGGTCACCTCGCCGCACGACAACCCGGTGACCCACGGCAACCTCTGCATCAAGGGCCGTTTCGGCTACCAGCACGTACAGAACCACGTACAGAACCCTCGGAAGCGGGACTGATCAGCATGGGACGGGTCACCGAGCGCCGCCGCGTCATCCGCATCCGGGACGGAGCCGTCTCGACCCGTCCCGACACCCTGGTGGCCGAGGAGCCGCTGGAGATCCGGCTCAATGGCAAGCCGCTCGCCGTCACCATGCGTACGCCGGGTGACGACTTCGCGCTGGCGGCCGGTTTCCTCGTCAGCGAGGGGGTGCTGGGCGCCGCCGGCGACGTACGGAACATCGTGTACTGCGCCGGGGCCAAGGAGGACGGGACCAACACGTACAACGTGGTGGACGTGCAGCTCGCGCCCGGCGTGGCCGTCCCGGACATCACGCTGGAACGGAACGTCTACACCACGTCCTCGTGCGGCCTGTGCGGGAAGGCGAGCCTGGACGCCGTACGCACCACCGCCCGCTTCCCGATCGCCGACACTCCCCCGGTCCGCGTCGAGCCGGAGCTGCTCGCCGCGCTCCCCGACCGGCTGCGGGCGGCGCAGCGGGTCTTCGACCGGACCGGCGGGCTGCACGCGGCCGCGCTGTTCTCGGAGGACGGCGAGCTGCTGGACGTACGGGAGGACGTCGGCCGGCACAACGCGGTGGACAAGCTGGTCGGCCGGGCGCTGCGGGAGGACCTGCTGCCGCTGGACCGGGCGATCCTGCTGGTGTCGGGGCGGGCGTCGTTCGAGCTGGCGCAGAAGGCGGTGATGGCGGGGATCCCGGTGCTGGCGGCGGTGTCGGCGCCGTCGTCGCTCGCCGTGGACCTGGCCGCCGAGACGGGCCTGACGCTGGTCGGCTTCCTGCGCGGCCGGAACATGAACGTGTACGCGGGTGAGGACCGGATCGCCCTGACGGCCGCGGCCTCCCAGGGCTGACGCCCGGCCCCGCCCGGTGCACGGGCCGGGCCGGCCGGCGGGGTGCGCCCCCTGCGCCGGCCGGTTCCGCGCCCTATGTCTTCTTCGGCGGGTCGATCATCTGCAGGGCGAGCGTGTCCGGGGGCTCCGCGACGCCGGGGCCGCCCGCCTCCACCCACGCCAGGATGTCGTCGAGGCAGTCGTCGTCGAGCGCCCAGCCGATCCACGCGGCCCGTGCACCGCGCCGCCGGGCCTCTGTCGACGGCTGGACGACCATGACGTTGGCCTGGCCGCACGGCCCGAGGCAGTCGCTGGTGCGGACGGCGAGCCGCCCGCCGGACGCCGCCGCGGCCTCGCGCAGCCGGGCCAGCTGACCGGCGTGGTCGGTGCCGGGGCGTTTACGGGCGTCGCCGCAACAGCAGCCGCGGCACACGACCAGGGAGCAGGGGCGGGTGGCGCCGGGGCGTATCCAGGTGCGGTTCACCGGGCGGCGTCCGGGGCGTCGGATGAGGGCATGACCTCACGGTATCGACCTGGGTGATCATCCCGGGACGGTGGGGTGCGCGATCCGCTCCTGCAGGGCCACGAACCGGTTTGCGTTCGGCGGGCGTCAGCGGCGGGCGGGCTCTGCCGGGCGCGGGCCGGGCGCCGGCTGTGCCGGAACCGGGTCGTTCGCGCGGCGCTTCGCGATGACCGCGCAGACCATCAGCTGCATCTGGTGGAACAGCATCAGCGGCAGCACGGCGAGCGAGGCGTGCGCGCCGAACAGCACGCTCGCCATGGGAAGGCCCGCCGCCAGGCTCTTCTTGGACCCGGCGAACTGGATCGCGATCCGGTCCTCCCGGCCGAACCCCAGCCGCCCCGCTCCGTACCAGGTGAGCGCCAGCATCACGGCGAGCAACACCGCCTCGACGCCCAGCAGGGCCGCCAGCCGGGCCGGCGTCACCTGGTGCCAGACGCCCTGGACCATGCCCTCGCTGAACGCCGTGTAGACCACGAGCAGGATCGAGCCCCGGTCGACGTACCCCAGTACCTTCTTGTGCCGGGTCAGGAACCCTCCCACCCAGCGGCGCAGCACCTGCCCCGCCAGGAACGGCACCAGCAGCTGCGCGACGATCTTCACCAGCGAGTCGGCCGAGAAGCCACCTGCGCTGCCGCCCAGCAGCAGCGCCGCCAGCAGCGGCGTCAGGACGATCCCCGCCAGCGACGAGAAGGAGCCCGCGCAGATCGCGGCGGGCACGTTGCCGCGCGCGATCGACGTGAAGGCGATCGACGACTGGATGGTGGACGGCACCAGGCACAGGAACAGCAGCCCGCCGTACAGGGCGGGCGTCAGCACGGACGGCACCAGGCCCTTCGCCGCCAGCCCCAGCAACGGGAAGACCACGAACGTCGCCGCCAGCACGGTCACATGGAGGCGCCAGTGCCGCAGCCCGTCCAGCGCCTCCCGGGTGGACAGCCGCGCCCCGTACAGGAAGAACAGCAGGGCGATCGCGCCGGTCGACACCCCGCCGACCGCGTCGGCGGCCGCGCCGGAGGCCGGGAACAGTGCCGCGAGGGCCACCGTCGCGACCAGCGCCAGGATGTACGGGTCGATCGGCAGCCAGGACAGGGGTCGGCGGCTCATGTGCTCCACGTGCTCTCGGGTTCGGGTCGTGCCCTCTCCATCGTCCACGTGATCGCGCCGATCGGGAATCCCGTACACCGCTCTGACTGTCATCATGTTCCACGATGACCGCCTAGTCTGGGGAGCGTGTACGAGCCCACTCAGCTGCGCACCTTCCTGGCCGTGGCGCAGACCCTGAGCTTCACCCAGGCCGCGCGCCGCCTCGGGCTGCGCCAGTCGACGGTCAGCCAGCACGTGCGGCGGCTGGAGGAGGAGGCGGGGCGTGCCCTGTTCACCCGGGACACGCACAGCGTGGAGCTGACGGAGGACGGCGAGGCCATGCTCGGCTTCGCCCGGACGATCCTGGCGGCGCACGAGCGGGCGGCGGCGTTCTTCACCGGTACGCGGCTGCGCGGGCGGCTGCGGTTCGGGGTGTCGGAGGACTTCGTGCTGACCCGGCTGCCCGAGATCCTGGAGTCGTTCCGGCGCGAGCACCCCGAGGTGGACCTGGAGCTGACGGTCGGCCTGTCCGGCACGCTGCACGAGAAGCTGGCGGCCGGGCGGCTGGACCTGGTGCTCGCCAAGCGGCGCGGCGGCGACACCCACGGCCGGCTGGTCTGGCACTCCACCCTGACGTGGATCGGCGCGCCCCGGCTGCGGCTGGACCCGGACCGCCCGGTTCCGCTGATCGTCTTCCCGCCGCCGGGCATCACCCGGGCCCGCGCTCTGGAGGCGCTGGAGGCGCACGGCCGCCCGTGGCGGATCGTCTGTACGAGTTCGAGCCTGAGCGGCCTGATCGCGGCCGCCCGCGCGGGCCTCGGCGTGATGGCCCACACCCGTGGCCTGATCCCGCCGGGCCTGAGCCCTGTGCCGGCCCGGGCGGGCCTGCCGGAACTGGGCGCCGTGGACTTCGTCCTCCTCCACGGCCGCCCCAAGGGCACCGCCCAGGAGGCGGCGGACGCCCTGGCGGCGGCCATCCTGGCGGGCGGCGACCGGCTGCACCGGTAGCCGCCCCCGGTGATCCCGCGTGAGCGCGGCGTACAGATTCCGTGGAGATTCCGCCACCCACTACTTACCCGGCGGTCAGTAGCGTGCGTGTCCCCACGCCCGTGGCTGGGCACTTAGCTTCTGACCTGTGGCGATGTCGCACGGACGGGGTTGGCGAAGGCCCTCCCGCGCGGGTCCGGCGTGGGGTACCGTCACCCACCGCCGTGCGGAGCACCCCCCAAGGAGCAGGCCATTGCGCGAGTTCACTGTCCCCCCCATGGCGACGGCTCCCCTGGTCGGCGGACTGGCCGATTCCGTATTCGAGCACGCCGTGGACGATCCGGACCGTGTGGCGCTGGGGCGCAAGGACGCGGACGGGCAGTGGGTCGATGTGACGGCGGCGCGGTTCCGGGACGAGGTGCTGGCGCTCGCCAAGGGGCTGCTCTCGGACGGCGTACGGTTCGGCGACCGGGTCGCCATCATGGCGCGTACGCGCTACGAGTGGACGCTGTTCGACTTCGCGTTGTGGACGGTCGGTGCGCAGTCCGTGCCCGTCTACCCCACCTCCTCCGCCGACCAGGTCCACTGGATGCTCCACGACGCCGAGGTGACGGCGTGCGTGGTGGAGCACGAGGACCACGCCATGACCGTCGGCTCGGTGGTCGACCGGCTCCCCCGGCTGAAGCGGCTGTGGCAGCTGGACGCCGGGGCGGTCGCCGAGCTGGTGGAGGCGGGCGCCCGCATCGACGAGGAAGTGGTGCACCGGCACCGGCGCGCGGTGACGCCCGAGTCGATCGCCACGATCGTCTACACGTCCGGGACGACGGGCCGCCCCAAGGGGTGCGTCCTGACGCACGCCAACTTCATGTTCGAGGCGGACACCCTGGTCAGCCGCTGGGAGCCGGTGTTCCACGCCAAGCCCGGCGACGAGGCGTCGACGCTGCTGTTCCTGCCGCTCGCGCATGTCTTCGGGCGGATGGTGGAGGTCGCGGCGGTCCGCAAGCGCGTGAAGTTCGGCCATCAGCCGGAGCTGACGGCGAGCGCGCTGCTGGCCGACCTGGCGGCGTTCCGGCCGACGTTCGTGCTGGCCGTCCCGTACATCTTCGAGAAGGTCTACCAGGCGGCGCGCCGCAAGGCGGAGGCGGCAGGGAAGGCGGGGCCCTTCGACAAGGCCGTCGAGGTGGCGGTGCGGTACGCGGAGGCGCTGGAGAACAAGGCGTTCGGGCTGGGGCCGGGCCCGTCGGCGGCGCTGCGCGTGCAGCACCAGTTCTTCGACAAGGTCGTCTACGGCAAGGTGCGCGACGCGCTGGGCGGGCGGGTGCGGCACGCCATGTCGGGCGGGTCGGGGATGGCCCGGCGGCTGGGCCTGTTCTTCGAGGGCGCGGGCGTCACCGTGTACGAGGGGTACGGGCTGACGGAGTCCGCGTCGGCGGCCACCGCGAACCCGCCCGAGCGGACCAAGTACGGCACCGTCGGCCCGCCCATCCCGGGCACGACGGTGCACATCGCGGACGACGGCGAGGTGTGGCTGCGCGGCCCGCACATCTTCTCCGGCTACCTGGGCGACCCTGCCGCGACCGCCGCCGTGCTCCACGACGGCTGGCTGGCCACCGGTGACCTGGGGAAGCTCGACGAGGACGGCTATCTGACCATCACCGGGCGGAAGAAGGAGATCCTGGTGACGTCGGGCGGCAAGAGCGTGTCGCCGGCCGGCCTGGAGGAGCGGGTGCGCTCCCATCCCCTGGTGGCGCAGTGCATCGCGGTCGGCAACGACCGCCCGTACATCGCCGCTCTGGTGACCCTCGACCTGGAGGCGGTCGAGCACTGGCTGGCCATGCAGAACCGGCCGCCCCTGCCGCCCGCCGAGCTGGTGCGCGACCCGTCGCTGGAGACGGAGATACGGCGGGCGGTGGTGGCCGCGAACACCCTGGTGTCGCAGGCCGAGTCGATCCGTACGTTCCGGATACTGGCGCATCCGTTCTCGGAGGAGCACGGCCTGCTGACGCCGTCGCTGAAGCTGAAGCGGAAGGCGATCGAGGCGGCGTACGCGGCGGAGGTCGAGGCGCTGTACCGGTGACCGGCCGCCGCGCGCGCCCGTGGTGTCAGCCGATCGTGACCTCGAGGATCCGGTCCGAGCCGGCCGGCTGCCCGCCGTTGCCGTCCGCGTTGGTCGTGGACAGCCACAGGTGCTTGGCGCCCGGCACCGTGGTGACGGTGCGCAGCCTGCCGTACGTCCCCACGTAGTACGCCGTCGCCGTGCCGACCTCCTCGGTGCCGGCGTCGAGAGGGATCCGCCACAGCCGTTGGCCGCGCAGGGACGCCATGTAGACGGCGCCGTCGGCGACGGCGATGCCGCTCGGGGACGCTTCGGCGACGCCCCAGGTCTTCTTCGGGTCGGTCATGCCGGCGACGCCGCAGGTGCCTTCGCAGGCCGGCCAGCCGTAGTTGGCGCCGGGCTTGATGAGGTTGAGCTCGTCGCGGGAGTTCTGGCCGAGTTCCGCCTCCCACAGCCGGCCCCGCTCGTCGAAGGCCAGGCCCTGCGGGTTGCGGTGGCCCAGGCTGTATACGAGGGTGCCGAAGGGGTTGCCGGGGGCGGGCCTGCCGTCCTTGGTCATGCGGAGGATCTTGCCGTTGAGGGAGTTCCTGTCCTGGGCGAGCGAGGTGACCTGGGCGTCGCCGGTCGAGGCGTACAGATACCCGTCGGGGCCGAAGGCGAGCCGTCCGCCGTTGTGGTACCGGGCCTTGCGGATGCCCCGGACGATCGTGGTGTAGCCGGTGAGGGTGGTCCCGTCGTAGGTCATGCGGGCGATGCGGTTGCCCTCGGACGACGTGTGCATGAAGTACACGTGCCTGGTGGTGGCCCAGCCGGGGTCGACGGCGACCCCCATGAGGCCCCCTTCGCCGCCCGTGGTCTGGGAGTTGGGTACGGTGCCGACGCGCGTCCGCGTGCCGGACGGGGTGACCTTGTACACCGTGAAGGTGTCGCGCTCGGTGACGAGGGCGGCGGAGCCGTCGGGCAGCCAAGCGGTGCCCCAGGGGATGGTCCAGCCGGTGGAGAGGGTGGTGACGCCGGTGGGTTCGCTCGCGGGGGCGGTCGCGGCGGAGGACGGCGGTACGAGGCCGGTGAGGAGCGCGGCCGCGCCGAGGGCGGCCGCGAGGAGGGTCCTGCGTGTGGGGGTCATCGGGGTCCTTCCGTGCGGTAGGAGTAGCCGGAGCCGGTGCTCACGGCGGCCGCGTCGACGAGGGCGGTGACGAGTCCGTGGTCGGGGGACTTGCGGCAGGCGGGGTCGGTGCGGGTGGCGTCGCCGGTCAGCGCGTACGCCTGGCAGCGGCAGCCGCCGAAGTCGCTGGTGCGCAGCTCGCAGCTCCGGCACGGTTCGCGCATCCACTCCTCGCCCCGGTACGCGGTGAAGGCCGGGGACTCGCGCCAGATCCAGTCCAGGGCGTGGTCCTTGACGTTCGGCGCGCCGAGCCCCGGCAGGGCGGCGGCGGCCGGGCAGGGCAGGACGGTGCCGTCGGGGTGGACGGTCAGGGACACGGCGCCCCAGCCGCCCATGCAGGGCTTGGCGGTGCCGTCCACGTAGTCGGGTGCGACCCACACCAGGTCCAGGCGCCCGGCCAGCCGCTCCCGCCACCGTGCGACGGCCTCCCGTGCCCGGGCCACCTGCGCCCGGTCGGGCAGGAGGGCGGCGCGGTTGCGCAGCGCCCAGCCGTAGAACTGGGTGTTGGCCAGCTCGACGCGCTCCGCGCCCCAGGTGAGGGCGAGGTGGACGAGGTCGTCGAGCGCGTCCAGGTTGGCGCGGTGCAGGACCACGTTGACGCCGAGCGGGAGGTCCGCCTCCCGTACGAGGCGGGCGGCGCGCTCCTTGGCGGTGAACGCCCTGGCTCCCGCGATTCGTTCGGCGGCGGCCGGGTCGGTGTGCTGAACGGACAGCTGGACGCTGCGCAGCCCGGCCGCCACCAGGCCGCGCAGCCGCTGCGCGGTGAGTCCGACGCCGCTGGTGACGAGCTGGGTGTGGATGCCGGCGCCGTCGGCGGCGGCCACGATGGCGTCCAGGTCGCGGCGCAGCAGGGGTTCGCCGCCCGACAGGTGGGTCTGGACGACACCGAGAGCGGCGGCCTGCCGGAAGACGCCCGCCCACTCGCCGGCCGTCAACTCCGCCGAGCGGGCGACCAGTTCGAGGGGGTTGGAGCAGTAGGCGCAGCGCAACGGGCAGCCGTGGGTGAGTTCGGCGAGCAGCGCCCACGGCGGTGGGGGCGGCGGTGTCATGTGAGCCAGCCCTCCGCGCGCAGCCTCCCGAGGAAGTCGGGCACCTCCTCGGCGACGGGCGCGCCCGGGTGGCGGGCCTGGAGCGCGGCCACGATGCCGTCGACGTCCCGCGCGCCGTCGCAGAGCCGCAGGACGGACCCGGCGTTGCCGTGCAGGACGACGACCCGTTCGGGCAGGACGAGCAGGTCGGTGCCGCGGACGTGGTCGTGCCGGAGCATCACGGACCGGTGCAGCGCCGGCCGCCACGTACCGCTGCCGCCGCCCGGGCCGCTGCCGGCGCTCAGGCCGCTGCCGCTGTCGGCGCTCAGGCCGCTGTCGGCGCTCATGACCTGCCTCCGGCCTCGACGGCGTCGAGCAGCGACCACAGCACGTCGCACTTGAAGGCGAGCGCGGCCACGGCCCGCTCCTGCTCCTCGCGGGTGCGCGCCCAGTCCAGGACCAGGGTGAGCGCCTCGGCGCTGTCGCGGCCGCCCTGCCCGATCCGGTCGCGGAAGTAGGCCAGCCCGTCCGCGTCGATCCACGGGTAGTGGGTCTCGAACGCCTCGATGCGGGTGCGCATGAGGGTGGGCGCGGACAGTTCGGTGAGGGAGGCGGCGACGGCTTCGAGGCGGGGGCGCAGCCGGCAGAAGTTGACATAGCCGTCGACGGCGAGCCGTACGCCGGGCAGCACCCCGTCGCCCGACGTGAGGCGGGCGCGGTCGATGCCGGCGGCCTCGCCGAGCCGCAGCCACCGCTCGATGCCTCCCTGGCCGTCCTTCTCGCCGTCGTGGTCCTGGATGCGCCGCAGCCAGGCGCGGCGCAGCGCGGGCGTGTCCAGCTTGGCGAGGACGAGGGCGTCCTTGACGGGGATGTGGCGCTGGTAGTGGAACCGGTTGAGGATCCAGCGGCGCAGTTCGGCGGGGGTGAGGGTGCCGTCGTGCATGCGGACGTTGAAGGGGTGACGGTCGTGGTAGCGGTCGGTGGCGACGGCGCGCAGCCGCGCCGTGAACTCCTCCCGGCTCCAGGTGCTCACAGCTCGATCACCATCCGGTCGGCGGCGACGTGCAGGCCCCGTGCGGCGAGCAGCGCGTGCTGCGGGGCGTGGGGATCGGCGAGGGGGTTGGTGTTGTTGAGGTGGGTGTAGAGGCAGCGGGCGGGCAGGGCGGCGAGCCGGTGGGCGGTGCCGCCCGGTCCGTCGATGGGCAGGTGCCCCATGGCGGTGGCGGACCTGGTGGAGAACCCGCTGCGTACGGGTTCGTCGTCGTCCCAGAACGTGCCGTCGACGATGACGCAGTCGGCGTCCTCGGCGGCGTACTGGAACTCCTCGGTCCAGGCGGCGAGCGCGGGTGCGTAGAGGAGGGTCCCGCCGGTGGTCGTGTCGCGCAGCCGGAGGGCGACGACCCAGGTGGGGTCGTCGGGGCCGTTGTCCGTGGCGTACCGGGGCCGTTTGGCGGAGACGGGCACGGCGTCGATCTCGATCGTCCCGCCCGCGGTGAGCGGCTGCGGCTTGGTGCTGAGCTCTCGCCATTCGATACGGGTGTAGGGGGCGAGGGTGTCTCCGAGGCGGAGGTGGTCGAGGAGCGCGGTGCGTACGGGTGGGGTGGCGAGGATCTCGAAGCCGTCGGCCTCGCGGAGGCGGGCGATGCCGAGCGTGTGGTCGAGTTCCGCGTCGGTGAGGACCACGCCGGCGAGGGGCGTGTCCCGGGGGCCGGGCCCCGGCCACAGCTCGCGGGCGGCCTCGATCTGTTCGCCGAGGTCAGGGGTGGCGTTGACGACGTACCAGCAGCCCTCGTCGGCGCGGAGGGCGAGCGAGGCGTGACGGCGGCGCCGCTCCGGGTGGGCGCGTGCCCCGGCGCAGCCGGGACACGCGCAGTTCCACTGGGGCAGCCCGCCGCCCGCCGCGGTGCCGAGCACCTGCAGCAGCATGGCGGCGGGGTCTACCGGTCGGCGAGGAAGTAGGCGGTGACTTCGAGGGCGGTCTCGACGACCGTGTACTCGGGGGTCTGCCAGAGGACCGACGCGGCGGCCCTCTCCTCGGCGTTCTCGTGGGATGCGAACGATTCCTGCATGGCCGGACCTGCTTTCCTGAGAGGTGGGGGTTCAGGAGTGCCGAACGCGGCTATTCAACCGTTCAGATGGGCGCATCGCGTTCAGCGACGTGCAATAGAGTCGCGCGTTTGATGGGACGCGGTCAATGCCGCGTCCCGGGAACACGTTCCAGGATGTGATCGTTGTCCCTGGGAGTACCAACCGACGACGTTAGGATCGACCGCTCGTGAGCAAGGTCCCTTCCCTCACCCTCCACAACGGCGTCTCGATGCCGCAGCTCGGCTTCGGTGTCTGGCAGGTGCCCGACGACGAGGCGGCGAAGGCGGTGGGCACGGCCCTGGAGGCCGGATACCGCAGCATCGACACCGCAGCGATCTACGAGAACGAGAAGGGCACCGGCGAGGCCATCGCCGCCTCCGGTATCGCCCGTGACGAGCTCTTCGTCACCACCAAGCTCTGGAACAGCGAGCAGGGCCACGACTCGACGCTGCGCGCGTTCGACGCCTCGCTGGCCAAGCTCGGCCTCGACTACGTCGACCTCTACCTGATCCACTGGCCGCTGCCCTCGAAGGACCTGTACGTCGACACGTACAAGGCGCTGGAGAAGATCTACGCGGACGGCCGCGCCAGGGCGATCGGCGTCTCCAACTTCCTGCCCGAGCACCTGGAGCGCCTCCTCGGCGAGACCTCCGTCGTACCCGCGCTCAACCAGATCGAGCTCCACCCGCAGCTCCAGCAGGCCGAGTCCCGGGCGTTCCACGCCCGCCACGGCATCCTGACCGAGGCCTGGTCGCCGCTCGGCCAGGGCAAGGGCCTGCTGGAGGTGCCGACGATCGTCGCGGTGGCCCGGAAGCACGGCCGTACCCCCGCCCAGGTGGTGCTCCGCTGGCACCTCCAGCTCGGCACCGTCGTGATCCCCAAGTCCGTGACCCCCTCCCGGATCCGGGAGAACATCGACGTCTTCGACTTCGAGCTGGACGCCGACGACCTGGCGGCCCTCGCCGCCCTCGACGAAGGCAAGCGCCTGGGCCCGGACCCGGCCACGTTCGACTACAGCTGAGCCTCACGTACGGCTGAGCCCCACGGCTCACGGGAACGGCGCGGGCCGCGTGTGGTGCGGCCGCGCCGTCCGCGCCGTGCGGGGCGTGCGTACGGGTCAGGTGGTCAGCAGGCGGTTGAAGAACGACCGGTACTGGCGGAGCGCCTTGCGGAGGTCCTCGGTGTCCACGTCCTCGCCGCGGTTCCACTGACCCTCCAGGTCCTTCTTGTGGTCGGCGAAGGTCGAGGCCAGTTGCCGCATGACGTCCGCGACGAGGGCGTCGGCCTTGTGCACGGCCTCGCGGGGGTCGTCGACGAACTGGGTCTGGACGTCCTGCCAGCGGGTCCGGAAGTCCTCCTCGTCCTCCTCGGCCAGGAGCCGCGGTGTCTCGTCCTCGTCGTGTTCCGCCGGGACGGCCACCTCCGGGGCCGTGGGCGGGGCCGATCCGGCCGGCTCCGCGGTGCTCTCCATCGGGAAGGCGGGGGCGTCCGGCCGCTCCCCGGTGGCTTCGCCCGCGCCGCCCGGCTGGGCGATGTCCTCGGTGGACAGGCCGCTCTCGCCGGGTCCTGGTATGTCCTCGCGTTGCATGTCTCCTCCTCCGCCGTGGTCGGCGCCGGGTCAGGCCGGGGCGCGGTGGGACTGGCCCCCGTCGGACAGCAGCTCGTCGAAGAGGGCGCGGTAGTGCACCATGGCTCCGCGCAGCTGCTCGGTCGTGGCCTGGTGCTTCATGCTCAGCCTGTTGACCTCGTGCGCGGCACGGTAGTGCTCGATCGTGCGGCCGTGCTCGACCGACAGGTCCTTCAGCCGCTGGTCGAGGTCCTCGGTCGGGTAGCCGCGTTCCCGCATCAGGGAGGTCACCAGGAGGTCCGCGTCCTGCACGGCGTCCTCCGGGCGGTCCACGAATTCTCCCTGCACGTCGGCCCAGTCCCGGGTGTAGCGGTCCCGCGCCTCACCCGGCAGCGGCCTGATGTCCAGCTCGTCGTGGCGTTTCTCGCGTGCGCTCAGATCGCGCTCGGCGGCGAGCCGGCTTCCGGTGTCCTCGACCGTCCTTTCGTACTCCGGTCCGAACCGCTCACGCAGGCGCCGGCTGCGGAAGCCGAGAAAGGCGACCACGGCCAGAGCGGCCAGGATCACCGCGACGGGAATGATGATCGCCAGGAGCGTCCCTGTCGACATGGGACCGACCCCCTCACATCGTGTCCGATATGCCCCATTCAGGGTATCGCTGACCCCTGACCAGGGGAACGGCCGGGGGCGAGTAGGGTGAAATGATTGTCATTCGCCGCTGCGGATAAGGTGTGGCTCCATGAACCCAGCCGCACCCGCGCGGGAGCGCGCGCCCGGCGCGATACCGCCGTCCGTCGCCGTCACCGGAGCCGTATCGCTGCTGCTGATCGCCGCGCTCGCCCTGCCCGTGCTGAACCACCCGGGCTTCCGGGCGTGGCAGACCATATGTGTGGCGCTCACCGTGCAGGCGCTGCCGTTCCTGCTGTTCGGCACCGTTGTCTCCGGGGCCGTCAACGCCTTCGTACCGGCACGGGTGTTCAGCCGGGCGCTGCCCCGCAACCCCGCGCTGGCCGTGCCCGTCGCCGGTGCCGCCGGTGTGGTCCTGCCGGGCTGCGAGTGCGCCTCCGTGCCGGTCGCGGGGAGCCTGATCCGGCGCGGGGTCACCCCGGCCGCCGCGTTCGCGTTCCTGCTGTCCGCGCCGGCGGTCAACCCCGTCGTGCTGGTCTCGACCGCCGTCGCGTTTCCCGGACAGCCCGGGATGGTCGCCGCCCGGCTCGTCGCATCGCTCGCGACGGCGGCCACCATGGGCTGGCTGTGGCTGAAGTGGGGCCGGGCGGAATGGCTGAAGATGCCCGCGCGCCACACCGGCCACCGGGCCGGGCACAGCCGCTGGGAGGAGTTCCGGGTCGGGTTCCAGCACGACTTCCTGCACGCGGGCGGCTTCCTCGTCGTCGGCGCGATGGCGGCGGCCACCTTCAACGTGCTCGTCCCCCGCTCCGTACTGGACGTCTTCGCCGACTCCCCCTGGCTGTCCGTGCTGTTCCTCGCCGCGCTCGCCATCGTGCTCGCCGTCTGCTCGGAGGCCGACGCATTCGTCGCCGCGTCGCTCACCGGCTTCTCCCCCACCGCGCGGCTGACGTTCATGGTGGTGGGGCCGATGGTCGACGTGAAGCTGATCGCCCTTCAGGCCGGGACGTTCGGGCGGGCCTTCGCGGTGCGCTTCTCGGCGGCGACCGCGGTGGTGGCCGTGGCGTGTGCGTGCCTGACCGCCTGGTGGCTGCTGTGAGACGGCACATCCAGGCGGCCCTGCTGCTGCTCACCGGCTCCGCCGTCCTGCACATCTCGCTGCTGAGCCAGGTCTATCTGCGGTACGTGAAGGAGGGCTTGCGGCCCTTCCTGATCGCGTCCGCCGTGCTGCTGCTCGCGCTGGGCCTCATCAGTGCCGTACGGGACGGGCTGCCGTTCGCGCCACGGCGCCCGGACGACGAGCCCCTGGACGACGGACACGGACACGGCCACGGGGACGGCGGGCCGCGCGTCGCCTGGGTCCTCTTCCTGCCCGTGCTCGCCCTGCTGCTGTACGCCCCGCCCGCGCTCGGCTCGTACACCGCGGCGCGCGAGACCGACAACCTGATCGCCCCGGTGTCGGAGTTCCGTCCGCTCCCGGACGCCGACCCGGCCCCGCTCGCCCTGTCCGGGTTCATCGCGCGCGTCCAGCAGGACCGCGACCGGAGCCTGGCCGGGCGTACGGTCCTGATGACCGGGTTCGTCACGCCCGCGAACCCGCGCGCCAAGGACGGCACCTGGTACCTGACCCGGCTCGTGGTCAGCTGCTGCGCGGCCGACTCCCAGTCGCTGCGCATCCGCGTGTACGGCAGGCCCGCGCCCTCCGCCGACACCTGGGTGACCGTGACGGGCACGTGGCACCCCGGCGGCGGCGGTGAGCTCGGGACGGCGACGGCCGCGGTGGCGCTCGACGCCCGGACGGTGGAGCGGGTGCCCGAGCCGGTCAGCCCGTACCAGGACACCCCGCCGCCGCCGCCCTGATGACGGGTCGGCCCGTCCCGGACACCACGCCCCCGCTGCCCTGAGGGGCTCAGCCCCGGCGGGCCGTGTGCACCGTGCGGGCCGTCAGCAGGAACACGTCCGGCCGGTGGTGCAGGCTCTGCGGGTCGGCCGGGTCCAGCAGCCGGTCGAGCGTGGCCACGTCCTCGGGCGCGAGGCGCTCGCCCAGCCCGTCGCGGTAGCGGGCGAAGACGGTCACGATCTGCTGCCGTACGGCGTCGGTGACGGGGGCCGGCATGTCGTGGAGGAAGGTGCGGGTGCCGCTCGGCACGAGGCCCGCGCCGGACAGCAGGGCCCGCCAGTCGTCCACGTCCTCCTTGGCGCCGGGCAGCCCCGCCCGCATCTCGGCGAACCAGTCGGCGTGCACCGCGTCGATGCGGGCCTCCAGGCCCGGCCGGCCGATGCCGAAGTTGTGCGGCAGGCGCCGCGTGGGCAGCCCGCCCTCGACGACCGCCAGCAGGCCACCGGGGCGCAAGCGGCCCGCCAGCTCCGCGACGGCGCCGCGCTGGTCGCCCAGGTGGTGCAGGGAGTCGGCCGCCCAGATCAGGTCGGCGCGGCCCAGCCCGGCGATGCCGCCCGGCAGGTCGGCATGGTGCGTGGTGACCCGGTCGCCGAGGGACGCGGCACGGGCGCGCTCCCGGGTGCGCTCCAGGAGCTCGGGCGTGGCGTCGACGGCGACGACCTCGGCGTACGGGAACGCTTCGGCGAGCAGGCAGGACAGCACGCCCGGCCCGCTGCCGATGTCGAGGATCCGGCGCACTCCGGCCGCCGGTGCCAGCTCGCCGAGCCAGGCCGCGGCCTGCCGGTACAGCGGGCCCTGGAGCTCCGCGCCCTGTTCCAGCAGCGGCAGCATCTCGTTCCAGTCCATGTGGGTGTCATCGTGGTCGTGGTGACCGTGGTGGTGTCGGCTCATGCGGACAGGGTGGCGGCGCGGTGCCGTCATGGCGAGCTTTGTTGCTGCTTCGGCAACAGGTGGCGTCGCCTCGCGCGGTGCTCCCGCGGGCCGACTCCCCGGACCCGCTTGAACGCCGCGCTTAGCGCGAACGAGCCGCTGTAGCCCACCTGCCGGGCCACCGACTCGACCGTGGCGTCCGTGGTGCGCAGCAGGTCGGCGGCGAGGGCGAGCCGCCAGCCCGTCAGGTACGTCATCGGCGGCTCCCCCACCAGGTCGGTGAAGCGGCGCGCCAGCCCGGCCCGCGACACGCCGGCCTCGGCGGCGAGCGAGGCGACCGTCCAGGGACGCGCCGGGTCGTTCTGCATCAACCGCAGCGCGGCGCCGACCACCGGGTCGCCCATGGCCCGGTACCAGCCCGGTGCCGCCGCCTCGGGGCGGGAGAACCAGGCGCGCAGGGCGGCGATCAGCAGCAGGTCCAGGATCCGGTCGAGGACGACGCTCTGGCCCGGCTCGTCCCGGCCGATCTCCTCCTCCCTCACCGGCATGACGGGGCAGTTCCCCTGCTCGGCGGTCAGGTGCAGCAGCGGCGGCAGGGCGTCCAGGAGGCGGCGGCCGACCTCGCTGTCCATCCGGTACGTACCCACACGGCCGGCCGCCGCCCTCCGGGACGGACAGCGGCTCCGTGCGCGGCACCGCGTCGAGGCCGGCCGGCGAGAGCAGCGGGCCGGCTGGGGCGGCCGGAAACCGGCCCGGCACCAGGATCGTCCGCGCTGCCCGGCGCGCTGGGGCGACCTCCTCCGGGCCGGCGCGCGGACCGCTGCGGAGGTGCCCGGCGCACCGTCCCGGAACGCGGCGGCGGCCGAGGCGTTCCGGGCGGACCCGCCGGCAGCCCGCCATGGGAAACGACGTCCTACGCGCCGGCCGCGTACCGTTCCGCCACTGCCCGGGCCGTCTCGGCGAGGCGGGTGCGCAGTTCGTCCGGTGCGAGGACCTCCACGTCCGTGCCGAGCGCCAGGAACTGGTCGTGGGCGTGGTCCGGCGACTCGACGGGGAGCACGGCGCGCGTCCACCCGTCCGGCTCGTCGGTGCCGGTCGTGGCGGCGGCCCGGGCGGCGGCGCCCGTCAGGCGGGCCACACCCCGGGGCGAGAGGCGGACGAGGGCCTCGCCCCGGTGCAGGCGGGCGTGGAAGTCGCGCTGGTGCGCCTGCCAGTACGCGGACAGATCGAAGTCGTCCGGTACGTCGAACTCCTCGCCCGTGACCGTGAGTTCCAGGATCTGGTCCACCCGGTACGTACGCGGCCCGGAGCCGCCTGGCCGTGCCGCCACGACGTACCAGCGGCCCGCCTTGAGCACCAGGCCGTACGGTTCCAGGCGGCGGCCGACGTCGGTCGGCTCCGTCCAGCGGCGGTAGCGGACGGCGAGGACCCTGCCGCGCCAGACCGCCTCCGCGACGGCCGGCAGGAACGGTACGGCGTCGTCCTCCGCGTACCACCCGGGCGCGTCCAGGTGGAACCTGCGGCTCATCCGGTCGGCCTGCGCCCGTAGTCCGGGCGGCAGGGCGGCGCGCAGCTTGAGCCGGGCGCCCGCGAGGGCGGGGCCGAGCCCGAGGTCGGCCGCCGGGCCGGGGAGCGCGGTCAGGAACAGCGCCTCGGCCTCACCGGCGGACAGGCCGGTCAGCCGGGTGCGGAAGCCGGCGAGCAGTTCGTAGCCGCCGCGGTGCCCGGCGTCCCCGTACAGCGGGACGCCCGCGGTGTGCAGTGCCTCGACGTCCCGGTAGACGGTGCGGACGGAGACCTCCAGCTCGGCGGCGAGCTGGGCGGCGGTCATGCGGCCCCGGGTCTGGAGGAGGAGCAGGATCGACAGCAGCCGGCTGGACTTCACTGACACAGGGTGTCAGTGAACCGCTCGTACCGTCCAGCCATGCCTTTCGCAGAGAAGTACCTCTTCGTCCCGCCGCCGGTCGAGGCCGGCGGCCGCCGCGTCAAGCGCTACCACGTCACCGCCGACCCGTCCGGCATCGCACCGGACGTGGAGAAGGCCGCGTACGCGCTGCTGCCCGGCCTGCTCCCGGAGCCGGACGGGACTCCCCCGGCGTCGTTCAGCGTCCTGCACCGCGGCGGGGACGACGGCGCGTACCTCAACACCTACACCTGGGTGTGGGACAACGTCCTGCACTGCGCCATCGCCGTGGCGGGGCAGCCGTCGCTGGGCTGCCCGGACCGGGATCCCACGCATTTCGTACGCCTGGACAAGCCGTGGATCGGCTGCGTCTGGGAGCTTCCGCCGCTCGCGCACGAACGGGACGCGTGGGTACGGCACATGCTCGCGCCGGACCGCCCCGACCTCGACGCGTACATGGCCGACTCGCTCCCCGAGGGCACGACGGGCGGCACGCGCGCGTGAACGGCTTCGACTTCCTCGAAGGCCGCTGGAACGTCCACAACCGCATGCTCGCCGACTTCCTCGACCCAGGCAGCGGGTGGGAGGAGTTCGACGGCCACACCACCGGACATCTCCACTGGAGCGGCGCCGCCCACGTCGACGAGGTCGTCTTCCCCTCGAAGGGGTTTTGCGGCCTGACCGTGCGGCTGTACGAGCCGGAGACCGGTGAGTGGACGCTCAACTGGGCCGACAGCCGCACGGGCCGCCTCGAACCGCCCGTACGAGGCCGCTTCGACGCGGACGGTACGGGGCGGTTCCACGGCGACGACCACTACGCGGGGCGGGCCGTCCGGGTCCGCTTCCTGTGGTCGGGCATCACGGCCACCACGGCGCGGTGGGAGCAGGCCTTCTCGGTGGACGGTGAGGAGACCGAGGAGACCTGGGTGACGAACCGGGTGATGACCTTCACGCGCGCGTAGACCGTCAGTTCGCGCCGTGGACGGGCGCGATCTCCTCGACGCGGGCGGCGAGGGAGAAGTCCTTCTCCGTGATCGCGCCGCCCGCGTCGTGGGTGTTCACGGTGAGGTTGACCGTGTTGTAGCCGAGGGTGAGGTCGGAGTGGTGGTTCAGCTCCTCCTGGATCCGGGCGACGTGGACGACCATCGCGGTGGCGGCGAAGTGCGTGCCCAGGCGGTAGGTGCGGGCGATCCGGTCGCCCTCCTGGGACCAGCCGGGCAGTTCGCGCAGCCGGTCCTCGATCTCCTTCTGCGACAGCGGCTCAGTGGGCATGTCCCGTGCTCCCTCCGGGTCGGTACGGGCGATGACGACGTGACCGTGACGATACGGTCCGACGGCACCGGTCCGTGGTCAACACGTGGGTTACCGTCTGCGGTATGACAACTGTCGTGTCCGGTACCGGAGTAGGGCCGCTGCTGCGCGGCTGGCGTGAGCGCCGGCGGCTGAGCCAGCTGGAGCTGGCGCTGCGCGCCGACTCGTCGGCCCGTCACATCTCGTTCATCGAGACGGGCCGGTCCCGTCCGAGCGAGGATATGGTCCTGCGCCTGGCCGAGCACCTGGACGTGCCGGTGCGGGAGCGCAACGCCCTGCTGCTGGCGGCGGGTTACGCCCCCCGGTACGCCGAGACGTCGCTGGACGACCCGTCTCTGGGCACGCTGCGGGCGGGTATCGAGCAGTTGCTGGCCGGGTACGACCCGTATCCGGCGCTCGTCGTCGACGGCTCGTACACGGTGGTGGCCGCGAACCGGGGCATCTCGTTGCTGCTGGACGGGCTGCCCGAGCACCTGCTGACGCCGCCGCTGAACGCCATGCGCGTCACCCTGCACCCGGAGGGCCTGGCGCCCAGGATCCGCAACCTGCGCGAGTGGCGCGGGCACCTGCTGGCCCAGATGCAGCGGCAGATCGCGCTGGCCCGCTCCGAGCCGCTGCGGCGGCTGTACGAGGAGGTCGCGGCGTATCCGCTGCCGGAGACGGCCGGCGACCGGGACGACCGCGAGGAGCCGGCCCCGTACTTCGCACTGCCGATGCGGATCGAGCACGACGGTCAGGTGCTGTCCTTCGTGTCGTCGATCTCGACGTTCAACACACCGATGGACGTGACGGTCGCCGAGCTGGCCATCGAGACGTTCCTCCCGGCCGACCCGGCGACGGTCACGTACCTCCAGTCGCTCTAGCGGGTCACCGTGGCACGCAGGGCGGACCACTGGAGGGCGGCGAAACCGGCCACCGTCGCCGCCTGCACCGGGATCCACAGGGCGCCCGCGGTGCTGGGCGACAGCCAGGCGACGAGCGCGACGACGCTCAGGGCCGCCCAGGCGACATTGGCGTCGACGACCAGCTTGACGGCCGTGGCGGTCGGCCGCGGCCGGGAGGCGAGGTGGCCGACGCCGGCGGCGAACGCGGTGAGGAACAGGCCGAGTTCCAGCAGGAGCGTCGCGTCGACCCCGAGGAGCCGCCCGAGCGGCGCCGAGGCGAGGACGTACGCCAGCCCGTTGGCCCCGGTCACCACGGCGTCGAGGGCGAGGAAGCGGCGCAGCATGGTCTGCGGCTCGGTGGTGCGGGAGATGCCGGCGAGCAGGGCCTGGGACATGGCGGATCAGCCTCCATCGAGGTCGTACGGGCTGGGTCCCGGATCCCGGTGGGAGTGCGCCCCTCGGGATCCGGTACCGCAACCATGCCGGGCGGGCCGGGGGCGGGTCGATTACCGCCGGGGTAATGCGGCAGGTCAGGGCGCGATCAGGTGCCGGATCCGCCGCTCGGTCCAGTGGCCCGCCGCGCCCGGGCAGGAGGCCAGGTAGGCGGCGACGGTGTCCGCGTCCCACGCGCCCGCCGCGAGGAGGCCGGCGGCGAGGTGGCGGAGGTAGTCGGCGGAGGGGCTGTTCCACGCGACGTCGTGCATGCGCCACGGAGCGGTGAAGGTCAGCATGGGCAGCCCGTCGAGGGTCGCGGGGCGGACGAGGGTCTCGTAGCGGCCGTCGCCCAGGACCGCCCGGCCGTCGCGCAGCACCTCGGTCAGGTCGAGGTCGGTGTCCGGGCCGGGCTCGCGGTACATCTCCTGGGCGGCGATGTCCGAGAACTGCCCGGCCGTGATCCGGTACGCCCGGGCCAGGACGCGGCCCTCGGCGTGCGGGTCGTAGAACGCCCGGCCGCCGGTCCACACCGGGGACTCGGTGGCGAAGTACACGGCGCCTGGCAGCTCCACCGGGACGGACGCGGCCGGCAGGCGCCGGTCGCGGCAGCCGGGGTAGGCGCGGGCCGCGCCCGGGGGCGTACCGCCGACGATGTAGTACGCCAGGCGGTCGGTGTGCGTGTTGGAGCCGTAGGACGTGTACCAGACCTCCGTCGTCATGCGTCGAACGTAGCGGGCGTGGCGCGTGAAGCTGCGCTGTTGACCCGCTTAAGAAAACCTCGATGGACGCGGCGGGCGCGGGTGGGCAGATTGGTGCGCGTTCACGATCTCCACCCGAGCACGATCTCCACCCGAGACTTCCCGCCTGGAGCCGCACCCATGAAGGCACTCGTCAAGCACAAGGCCGAGCCCGGCCTCTGGCTCATGGACGTCCCGGAGCCCGTGACCGGGCCCGGCGACGTGCTGATCCGGGTGCTGCGCACCGGCATCTGCGGTACGGATCTGCACATCCGCTCCTGGGACGGCTGGGCGCGGCAGACGGTGTCGACGCCGCTGGTACTGGGGCACGAGTTCGTCGGCGAGGTGGCGCACGTCGGCGCCGACGTCACGGACATCGCGGTCGGCGACCTGGTCAGCGGCGAGGGCCACCTGGTGTGCGGCAAGTGCCGCAACTGTCTCGCGGGCCGCCGCCATCTGTGCCGGGCCACGGTCGGGCTCGGGGTCGGGCGGGACGGGGCGTTCGCGGAGTACGTGGCGCTGCCCGCGTCCAACGTGTGGGTGCACCGGACGAAGGTGGACCTGGACGTCGCCGCGATCTTCGACCCGTTCGGCAACGCCGTGCACACCGCGCTGTCCTTCCCGCTCGTCGGCGAGGACGTCCTGATCACGGGCGCGGGCCCGATCGGGATCATGGCGGCGGCGGTCGCGCGGCACGCCGGCGCCCGCAATGTGGTGATCACCGATGTGAGCGAGTCCCGGCTGGAGCTGGCCCGCAAGGTCGGCGCGACGCTCGCGGTCAATGTCGCCGAGACCGGCATCGCGGCGGCGCAGCGGCAGCTGGGGCTGCGGGAGGGCTTCGACATCGGCCTGGAGATGTCCGGCCGGCCGGAGGCCATGCGGGACATGGTCGCGAACATGACGCACGGCGGCCGGATCGCGATGCTGGGTCTGCCCGCCGAGGAGTTCGCCGTCGACTGGTCGAAGATCGTCACCTCGATGATCACGGTCAAGGGCATCTACGGCCGGGAGATGTTCGAGACGTGGTACGCGATGACCGTGCTGCTGGAGGGCGGCCTCGACCTCAGCCCGGTGATCACCGGCAGCTACGGCTACCAGGACTTCGACGCCGCGTTCGACGAGGCGGCCACCGCCCGCAGCGGCAAGATCATCCTCGACTGGACCGCCTGATCCCCTCCCCTAGGAGCTTTCGCTTATGTACGCGTCCGTCCGCGACGAGCTGCGCACCACCCTCGACGAGATCCGTGACGCCGGTCTCTACAAGCCGGAGCGGGTCATCGGCACCCCGCAGAGCGCGACCGTGTCCGTCCCCTCCGGCGAGGTGCTGAACTTCTGCGCCAACAACTACCTGGGCCTCGCCGACCACCCCGAGGTCGTCGCCGCCGCCAAGGAGGCGCTGGACCGCTGGGGCTACGGCATGGCGTCCGTACGCTTCATCTGCGGGACGCAGGACGTCCACAAGGAGCTGGAGCGGCGGCTGTCGGCGTTCCTGGGGCAGGAGGACACGATCCTGTACTCCTCCTGCTTCGACGCCAACGGCGGTGTCTTCGAGACGCTCCTCGGCCCCGAGGACGCGGTGATCTCCGACGCCCTCAACCACGCCTCCATCATCGACGGCATCCGGCTGTCCAAGGCGCGCCGCCACCGGTACGCCAACCGGGACATGGCCGACCTGGAGAAGCAGCTCAAGGACACGCAGGACGCCCGGCGCCGCCTGATCGTCACCGACGGCGTGTTCTCGATGGACGGGTACGTGGCGCCGCTGCCCGAGATCTGCGACCTCGCCGACCGGTACGACGCGATGGTGATGGTCGACGACTCCCACGCGGTCGGGTTCGTCGGCCCGGGCGGGCGCGGCACCCCCGAGCTGCACGGTGTGATGGACCGGGTCGACATCATCACCGGCACGCTCGGCAAGGCGCTGGGCGGCGCGTCCGGCGGGTATGTGGCGGCGCGCGCGGAGATCGTCGAGCTGCTGCGCCAGCGTTCGCGCCCGTACCTCTTCTCCAACTCCCTCGCGCCGGTGATCGCCGCCGCGTCGCTGAAGGTCCTGGACCTGCTGGAGACCGCCGGTGAGCTGCGGGAGCGGCTGGACGCCAACACGAAGCTGTTCCGTACGAGGATGACGGAGGCGGGCTTCGAGATCCTGCCCGGCGACCACCCGATCGCCCCGGTGATGATCGGCGACGCGGCCGAGGCCGGCCGGATGGCGGAGCTGCTGCTGGAGCGGGGCGTGTACGTGATCGGCTTCTCGTACCCGGTCGTCCCGATGGGCCAGGCCCGGATCCGGGTGCAGCTGTCGGCGGCGCACTCGACGGCGGACGTGGAGCGGGCGGTGGCGGCGTTCACCGACGCGCGCGCGACAATGGCGGGGTGATCGACCCCCGGCGGCTGCGCATCCTGCGGGCCGCGGCGGACCACCGTACGGTGACCGCCGCGGCCGCGGCCCTGTACCTGACCCCGTCCGCCGTCTCGCAGCAGCTCGCCGCGCTGGAGCAGGAGACGGGGCACGTGCTGCTGACCCGCAGCGGCAAGGGCGTACGGCTCACCGCGGCCGGCGAGATCCTGCTGGAGCACGCCAACGAGGTGCTGGCGCAGCTGGAGCGGGCGGAGGCGGAGCTCGCGGCGTACGCGGGCGGTGCGGCCGGCGAGGTGACGGTCGCCGCGTTCGCGACCGGCATCGCGGAAGTGCTCGCCCCCGCGATCGGACGGCTGGCTTCCGCCCACCCCGGCATCCGGGTGCGGGTGCGGGACGCGGAGGGCGACGAGTCGCTGCCGCTGGTCCTGGACGGCGAGGCGGACGTGGCGGTCGCCGTGGAGTACCGGGGCGCGCCACGGGAGGGCGACCGGCGCCTCGCCCGCGTGCCGCTGTACGCGGAGCCGTTCGACGCGGTGCTGCACGCGGGACATCCGCTGGGGCAGGAACCGGAGGTGGCGCTGGCGTCGCTGGCGGAGGCCGACTGGATCGCCCCGTACCCCGGCAACCCGTGCCACGACATGGTCCTCCTCGCCTGCGAGCTGGCCGGCTTCGACCCGCGGCTGGTGCACTCCTCGGACGACTTCCGCGCGGTGGTCGCCCTGGCGGGCGCGGGCGCGGGCGTCGCGCTGGTGCCGCGCTCCGCCCTGCGGGGCATCGAACTGAAGGACGTGGTGGTCCGCCCGGTGGCGGGGCCGGCGGCGTTCCGGCGCGTGTTCGCGGCGGTGCGGCGGGGTGCGGAGGACCACCCGCTGATCCGGCCGGTGCTGGACGCGCTGGCGGGGGCGGCGCGGGGGGTGTCGAGCGGGGGCTGACGCCCCCACGCCCCGTTGGGCACGGTCCCCGGGCGCCCGGCGCCCCCGGGCCCCGGCCGAGCGCGGCAGCTTCGCGCCGGGCGCTTGCCCGTCCGCCGCGACGAGCGGCTGCCTTATCCCTCGCCCCCGCCGCGACCTGCGGCTGCTGCGTACGGCGGAGGCACGGCCGCGTCGGCGGACGGGCGCCCGGTGTGGCGGGGTCCGTCCCGGGACGGGTTGGCGGGGCGGGGTCAGTGGTCGTCCTCCTCGGGGGTCTGGGGGGTCGGGTCCGGGGTGGTGGGGGGTGCCGGGTCGGGGTCGGCGGAGCGGGTGGCTTCGGCGCGGATCAGGGCGTTCAGGGCCGCGAAGGGGTCGATGGGCATGGTGGGGCTCCCGGTTCGGTGGGTGGTCGGCCTGCGGTGGGCTGTGGGGCGTACCGCTCAGCACCGCAGGACCACGCACCGGAGGGGGCGGACGGGCGGGTGGCCGGCCGGGGGCGGGGTCGCGGGGCGGGAGGACGCCGGCGGGCCGGCCGGGTGGTGGGCCGGGGGGTGGACGGCGCGCCGGTGGCGGCGGTCCGCGCGGTGCGGGGCGGCCGCCTCCGCCTCCGTCAGGTCCGGGTCGGGCGCGGCCGAGGCGGCCGGGCGGGGCTCGGCGCCCATGGCCGGTCCGGTCCCGGCCGCGACGCCCAGCAGGGCGGCCAGCACCAGGAGGGCGACCAGCACGGCCCGGCGTACGGCGGCGACGGCGAACCCGGTCATGCTGGTCATGGGCGTTCCTTTGCCCGTGACCGGACACGGTGTGCCCGTTCAGCGCGAGAACCGCCCGTTCAGCGGAGGCGGAAGACCGGGCCCCGCGCCGTGAAGGGCAGCGATCCGCCCTCCGGGATCACGTAGGCGTGCTCGCGGCGGACGCGGAGCGTGTCGCAGTACCCGTCGGTGATGATCAGCAGCGGTGCCGTGGGCGGGAAGTCCTCGGCGCGCTGGAGGAGGTCGACACCCGGCTGGAGGACCGTGCCGCCACGGCCCCGGACCCGTACCCGCCCGGCGATTTCCGTGGCGGGCAGGTAGCCCACGTCGTGGGGTGCCGCGTCGCAGAAGACGACGCGCGCCGCCGGTACGTCCCGGGCCTCGGCGTACGAGGCGATCGCGCCGAGCGCCTTGCCGAGCAGGCGCCGGTCCATGGAGCCGGACGTGTCGAGGACGACGCCGAACGTGCACCGCGCGACCTCCTCGGGCGGGAAGTACCGCCCGGCGCGCGGGATGTCCGGCGTGGACGCCTGGCGGCGGGCCGGCCGCGCATAGCTGCGCACCGGCTCGGGGCGGGGCACGAACTCGTCGAACCAGCGCGCCAGTCGCGCGTCCCACGGCACCGGCGGGTGCGCCAGCGCCCGGATCTCCTCGACGAGTCCGGCCGGCAGCAGCCCGCGCTCCCCGCTGACGTGCAGGTCGAAACCCTGGACCAGGCCGCGCCGGTAGAACTCGTCCAGGTCGACGTAGTCCTGGGGGCGCCCGCCGAGCGGTTCGCCCAGGATGTCGCCGGTGCCCTTGCCGCGAAGGGTCGCCAGGCGCCGCATCCGGCGGGCGTCGGTGACGATCCGGTCGTACACCTCCTCCGCGGACAGGCCCTTGATGTCAGGGTCGTACAGCAGCCCCTCGGGCATGGTGCCGACGCCCATCTCGACGAGCCAGCCGTTGATGACGTAGTCGGCGGCGACGTTGAAGAGGTACGGGTCCCGGGCGCCGCGCCGGTCGCCGTGGCGCAGTGCGGCGTGGAGCATCTCGTGGGCGAGGACGAACCGCCACTCCTCGTCCTCGTACTGCCGCAGCGGGTTGAGGTAGATCTCGCCGAGCGTGGCGTCGACGGCGGCGATCGCGATGCCGTGGGCGCGGGCGAGTTCGGCGTCGGCGACCAGCTTCATGCCGGAGGCGATGCCGCCGAGCAGCGGGTAGGAGGAGATGAACCAGCTCAGCGCCCGGTCCCAGGGCTGCTTCGGCCGGATCTCACCGGTGAGCGCGTCGCGCCGGCCGCCCGCGACGTCCATCGCGGCGGACACGGTACGGGTCAGGGCGTGCCCGAAGGTGAGCTGCCAGTCCGGGGCGGTGCGCCAGGCGGGCCACGCCACGAGGATCTGGTCCGCCGCGTCGCCCGCCGTGCCGCCGTGTTCGTACGGGGCGGGGACGCCGTCACGCCGCCAGCGGGCGGCGAGCTGCTCCTCGTCGCCGTCGGGGTACGAGGCGGGGAGGTGCTCGGGGGGGTAGCCGACGGGGAACGTGAGCAGGAAGCGGTTGACGACGGCGCAGCGGGCGGCGAGGTCGTAGTGGTCGGGCTGCGGACGGCGTTCGTCCTGGTGGGCGGGGGCGTGGCCGAAGCCCAGGTGGAGCAGGCAGTGGGCCAGGGCCCAGGCCCACTGGGCGGGTTCGGCGCGGCGGTCGGGGTGGACGTGGACCGTGCCGTTGGAGTCGACGACGGCGAGGCCGTGGCGCGGGGCCTTCTCACAGTCGCGGCTGCGGCAGATGTCCGCCTCCAGCGCGGCGAGCGCGGGGTTGCGCTTGACGATGGCGAGCCCGGCGAGGAAGGCCTCGGCGGCCGGGTCGTTGCGCTTCTTCTTGGCGGGCCGCGCAGGGGTCATCGGCGGGCCTCGACGAGGCGCGGCATGTCCCGGGCGGCCTCGACGAGGAACCAGGCGGGCAGCACGGGCTGTCCGTCGGCGTCGTCGGCGATGACGGTCTGGGCGACCTCGACGGAGATCTCGGCGAGCTGGACGAGCAGCGACTTGGCGCGGTGGGCGGCCTGCCGGAGAGCGGGTGAGATCTCGCTCTTCACCGGCGGGAGTTCCTTGATGAGGCGGCCGCGGAAGGCGTCGGCGAGGTAGTAGAGCAGGTCGCGGTCCTCGATGCGGTTCGGCCAGGACGCGTCGCCCTTGATGATGGCGTCGATGCCGTACGCGTGCCGCACGATCTTGGCGTACCCGCAGAAGGAGACGGCGTGCGCGGGCGTGAGGGTGCCGTGCGCGACGATCTTCAGCGTCTCCTCGTCGAGCGTCGGCCCGAAGGAGTGCAGCGCGTCGGAGAGCATGTGCCAGGAGCGGGGCGTGGAGAACGGCTCCTCGGTCTTGGGCGGTTGCGACCAGAGGTGGTCGGGCCGGTCGGTGAGGTAGTCGGTGACCCAGGGGTGGATGCCGTTCTCGCCCGCCCACACCAGCCAGTCGGCGGCGGAGGCTCGCAGGTGGACGTGCGTGAGGCGGTTGACGAGCGCGGAGGCGATGGGGCGGGCCAGCGCGTTGTCGGTGGCGCGGTTGCCGGCGCCGATGACGATGGAGCCGGGGGGCAGTTCGTAGTTCCCGATGCGCCGGTCGAGGATGAGCGAGTAGAACGCCTTCTGTACGTCGGGGGTGGCGGCGTTCAGCTCGTCGAGGAACAGGCAGTACGGCTCGTCACGCGCGATGGCCTCCGGCGGGCAGAACACGGACTTGCCGTCCCGGATCTGCGGGACGCCGATGAGGTCCTCGGGCGCCAGCTGGGTGCCCAGCAGGCTGACGCACTCCAGGCCGAGGGACTCGGCGAAGTTCCGTACGAGGGACGACTTGCCGATGCCGGGCGCGCCCCAGAGGAAGACGGGGCGTACGGTCGCGAGGCCGAGCAGCAGCTCGGGGATCCGGGCGGGCGTGACGGTGACGGCGGCCTGCAGTGTGAACTCCGGGGGATGCGAGGAGGTCCGGTGCGCCCGGACTGTCGATGCCCGAACGGATGTCGGGCTCGCCCAGTCTGAGCGCACATCACCATCCGGCGCAGCCCATTTTCCGCGGAGGCGGTTGTTGTCGGCGCCTGGCGCGGGGGCGGCGCGGAGGCCGGCGAACCCGTTGTGGGCAGTCGTTCCGCGGGACGTTGGGGGTCCCCCTGCTCGACGGGGCGGTGCCTGTTCTCGGTGCCCCCGGGGCGGCGCCCTCTCCCCGGTGCGCCACGGGGCGGCGCCCCGGCGGCGGCCGCCACGGCCCCGCCCCGCTGGTGCTCCGGGTGCGGGCCGTGCGCTACGCGCGCTGCTTGCGCGCCGACATCCAGGCGTAGACCAGTACGCCCGCGAAGAGGAACAGCACGCCCTGGTAGACCGCCGCGTAACCGGAGCCGGCGACCAGCCACATGGAGAAGGCGAAGGCGATCAGGGAGAGGACCGCGTCGCGGACGAGGCGGGGGCGGTGGACGCGCGAGGACCGGCCGGAGGCGAGGAAGTAGATCTGCGCGGCCGTCGACAGCAGGTAGGGCACCGTGGCGGTGAAGGTGGTGACGAGGACGAGGATCTCGAAGACGCCCTCGGAGCCGGCCGTGTAGTTGTAGACGGTCAGCAGGGAGGCGAGGACGACGGTGACGAGGACGCCGTACGTGGGGACGCCGCCCCGCTTGTGGGTGAACATCTGCGGGAAGAGGCCGTCCTTGGCCGCCGCGTACGGGGTCTGGGCACTCAGCAGCGTCCAGCCGTTGAGGGCGCCGACCATGGAGACGAGGGCCATGCAAGCGACGGCGGTGCCGCCCCAGGAGCCCCCGAACATGGTGTTGACGGCGGCGGAGAAGGGCGCGCTGGACTCGACGAGCCGGTCATGGGCGACGAGCCCGAAGACGGAGAGGGTGCCCAGCAGGTAGATGACGGCGGCGCCGAGCGTGCCGAGGATGGTGGCGCGGCCGACGTTGCGCTGCGGGTCGCGCACCTCGCCGGCGCTGACGGCGGCGGACTCCACGCCCAGGTAGCTGAAGAGCAGGATGGCGGCGGACGCGGAGACCGCGCCGACGGCGCCGGAGTCGCTCGCCTGGAAGGGGCCGAGGTTGGCGGAGTCGAAGAAGAACAGGCCGCCGACGGCCACCAGGAGGAGGGGGACGAACTTGAGGACCGTGGCGACGAGTTGGACGGCGCCGACGTAGCGCGTACCGGCGAGGTTCGCGAGGGCGGGCAGCCACTGGAGGGCCAGCGCCGCCGCGATCGTCGCGGCCTTGGACTCGTGGACGGGGACGAGGACGTCGAGGTAGCCGACGGCGGCGACGGCCAGCGCCGCGTTGGAGACCCAGGTGGTGATCCAGTACGACCAGGCGGCGAGGAATCCGGCGAAGTCGCCGAAGGCCTCGCGGGCGTAGACGTAGGGGCCGCCGGTGAGGGGGTGCCGCTGAGCGAGGCGGCCGAAGACGAGCGCGAGGGCGAGGGCGCCTACGGTGAGGACGGCGAAGGCGACGAGGCTGATGGTGCCGTAGGGGGCGACGGAGGCGGGGAGGAGGAAGATCCCGCCGCCGATGATGTTGCCCATGACCAGGGCGGTCGCGATGGGCAGTCCGAAGCTGCGGGCGTGCTTCGAGCGCTCGTCGGGGGTGGGGTCGGTGATCATGGGGGGTGGTGCGCCTTTCGCCGTACAAACCCGAACATGTTCGGGTACGGCGAACGCTGCACCAAATCAGCCGTGTTTGTCCGGCGAGACGCGGTCGGCAACCGGAAATGCTTCTTCCGGTCGGGGACGGGACGGGGATTCCTCAAGGGGCACCTGTGGGCCCTCGGTCTCGCGCAGCCAGCGCCGCAGCACCCGGTGGACCGCCTCCGCGCCGATCAGCCGGCTGCCGTCCGCGACCGGCGCGGACAGGGTGCGCGGGGAGAGCAGGAACGCCTCCGACTGCTCGCCGCCCAGCCCGCCGTGGGAACCGATCTGCTCCTCGAAGGCGTGCACGGTGCCGGTTTCCGGGTCGTACATGGAGTTCACCATGATGTCCGCGACGTGCGGGAAGGAGTCGGTGCGCCGGACGGCGTCGGCGGTGCCCGGGCCGTAGGGGGCGAGCGGGCCGTCGTCGGTGAGGTCGTCGACGGGGACTTCGAGCCCGTCCGGGCCGAGCACCACCGAGCCGTGTTCCTCGCTGCGTACGAGCAGGAAGCCGATGCCCGGGTGGTTCGCGAGGGTGCGCAGCAGGGCGGGGTGGCGGCGTTCGATCTCCTCGCGGGACATGCGGTGGGGCACGTCCGGGAAGGAGATCAGGCCCAGGTTGCCGGAGGCCAGCACGATCGGGCCGGAGGCGCGGCCCGGCCGCTCCTCGCGGCCCTCCTCCACCGGCAGGTGCACCGCGCTGCGCAGCGCGCCGCGTGCCTCGGCGCCGCTCGGGGTGTGGTGCGCGCGGCGCGGTACGGGCAGCCCGCAGCCGGCCCGGACCAGGTCGCGCAGGGTGAGGCCGTACGCGGACTCGAAGGTCTCGCCCGGGCTCTGGCCGTGATCGGAGAGCAGCACGATCCGGTAGGGACGCGGGGCGTGGTCGGCGACCTTGGCGATCAGGGCGATGGACCGGTCGAGCCGTTCCAGGACCTTCGCCGCGTCGCGGCTGCGGGGACCGGAGTGGTGCGCCACTTCGTCGTACGCGACGAGGTCGGCGTACACGGCGGTGCGGCCGGCGAGCATGTCGCCCATGACGGCGGCGACGACCACGTCCCGCTCGACGACGGTCGCGAAGGCCCGGATGAAGGGGTACAGCCCGCCGCGGCCGACCCGTGGGGTCTCCTGCCGGAGGCGGGACCGGGTGGACTGGCCGATCTCCCGGCCGACCTCGGCGACGAACGAGATGGCGGTACGGACGGCGTTGGCGGGGTCCCGGAAGTACGCGACGTACCCGGCCCGGGAGCGGTTGCGGCGGCCCCGGCGCGCGGAGACCGACAGCACGAGGGCGAGCTGGTCGGCGCCGCCGCTGAAGAGGTTGCCGCGGCTCGCGCCGTCCAGGGTGAGCAGCCCGCCGTCGCCGGTGCGCGCGATGGCGCGGCGCTGGAGCTCGACGGCGCTGGCGGGCCGGTTGCTGACCATGAGCCGGCCGGCGTCCTTCTCGTACCAGCGGAAGGCGGGTACGTCGTGGTTGGTGCCGTGCAGGATGGCGAGCTGGCTGGCGCCGGTCTGGCTGGACCAGTCGGTGCGCCAGGGGGTGAGGCGGTGGGTGGAGCCCAGCCAGGCCGCGACGGTCGGCATGATCCCGTCGGCGACGGCGTCGCGCAGCACTTGGTGCCCGACGCCGTCGAGCTGGAGGAACACCGTGCCGGGCGGGCTGCCGGGGCCGGGCGCCGGGGGCCTGGAGTGCCGCCGGCCGGCGAGCCGGTACAGGCGGCGCCGGTAGGCGTTGTCGTCGCGTACGGCCAGGGCGGTGGACGTGGCGGACGCGACGGCCGACATGACGGCGGCGACCACGACGGCGTTCTCCGGGTCGGCCTCGCCGCGCCCGTCGGGGATGAGCCAGAGGGCGACCAGCAGCAGCGAGCCGTTGAGGAAGAAGGCGAGGAGCCCGAGGACGAGGGCGGGCACGAGCAGCAGGGCGCGGACGACCAGCGGCCACACCAGCGCGCTCAGCAGGCCGAACGCCCCCGCGCCCCAGGCGGCGGTGACGGCGGTGCGGGTGATGCTGTCGCCGTCGTCGGACTGGAGCTGGAAGTCGGGCAGGAGGCCCGCGAGCGCCAGCATGGTGACGGTCGACACCGCCCACACCACGACGATCCGCAGCAGGGCACCGCCCGCCGTACGCCATCGCGCTGTGACCACGCCGCTCGCTCCTGCCCGGCTCAGCAGCCGTCGTAGCCCGCCGTCGGCATGGAGAGCCGGCGGTGCACATGGGCCTTCATCGCCGCGTCGTACGCCGGTTCGTCGAGCTCGGCCGTCTCCAGCCGTACGCCCCGGCGCTCGCACTCCGCCGTGAAGTCCCGCGCGGACGTCAGCGCCCGGTCCAGGACCCGTTCGTTGGGCGCGACGAACAGGTCGACCGCGCCCGCCTCGACGTCGGCCCACAGCATCCGGTGGTCGGGCCGCATCCCGTAGAACAGCAGTTGCCGGCTGACGACATAGCCCTTGTCGGCCGCCCACCGCTCGCACATGGCGTGCTGGCTGCGCGTGTCGACCAGGAAGGGGTCGCTGTCGAGCTCCTCGAGCGGCGTCAGACTGGCGATCGCCGCCACGCGTACGTCGTCCATGCCGCCGACCCTACTCCGATCGCCTCCGGGCGAGGAGGCGCGCATTTACGCTCGTAAGAGCTCGGAGGAGCGACGCGGGAGCGAGGAGGGCGGGCGTGCCGGTGGAGGTCACGTGGTGGGGTCATGCCACCTGTACGGTCCAGGACTCGGGAGTGCGGGTGCTCACCGATCCACTGTTCGTGCGCCGGCTGGCCCATCTGCGGCGGCGGCGCGGTGAACTGCCGCCGGCGGCGGCCGCGCGGGCGGAGGCGGTGCTGATCTCGCACCTGCACTCCGACCACCTGCACCTGCCGTCGCTGGCGCGGCTCGCGCCCGGTACACGGCTGATCGTGCCGCGCGGCGCCACGCGCGCGGTGCCTGGGCTGCGGAGGGTGGGCGCGGCGGGCGGACTGCGGATCACCGAGGTGGCGGTCGGCGACGAGGTGAAGGTGGACGAGCTGGTCGTACGGGCGGTGCCGGCGCGCCACGACGGGCGGCGGCTGCCGGTGGGGCCGCACCTCTCCCCCGCGCTCGGGTACGTGATCAGCGGTGCGGCGCGCACGTACTTCGCCGGGGACACCGGGCTGTTCGACGGGATGGCGGCGGCCGTCGGGGAGGTGGACGTGGCGCTGCTGCCGGTCGGCGGATGGGGGCCGTTCCTGGGGCACGGGCACCTGGACGCGTCCCGGGCGGCCGAGGCGCTGGCCGCGCTGGCGCCGCGCGCGGCGGTGCCGGTGCACTACGGCACGTACTGGCCGATCGGGCTGGACGCGGTGCGGCCGCACGAGTTCCACGCGCCGGGTGAGGAGTTCGTACGGCACGCGGCGCGGCTGGCGCCGGGGGTGGCCGTGCACCGGCTGGGGCACGGCGAGAGCGTGCGGCCGGAGGTGTCCGGGTGATCGGGGCGGTGGCCCAGTTGCCGCCCGAGTCGACCCAGCAGGCGGTCGGCTATCCGGCGCTGTTCCTGTTGGTGGCGCTGGGGGCGCTGGTGCCGGTGATCCCCACGGGGGCGATCGTCAGCTCGGCGGCGGTGGTGGCGTTCCATCAGACGTCGCCGGTCGCGCTGCTGGTGGTGTTCGCGCTGGCGGCGGGCGCGGCGTTCACGGGTGACGTGGCGCTGTACTGGCTGGGGCGGCGGGGCGTGCGGTCGAAGAACGGTTCGCGGTGGCTGGAGGCTTTGCGGGGGCGGGCGGCGCCGGACCGGCTGGAGCAGGCGCAGGCCAAGCTGCGGGAGCACCGGGTGTCGGTGCTGGTGCTGTCCCGGCTGGTCCCGGCGGGCCGGATCCCGGTGATGCTGGCGTGCCTGCTGGCCGGGATGCCGCTGCGCCGCTTCGTACGCGGCAACCTCCCGGCGTGCCTGGCGTGGGCGGTGACGTACCAGCTGATCGGCATCCTGGGCGGCTCGCTCTTCGCCCGCCCCTGGGAGGGCGTCCTGGCGGCGGTGGCCCTGACGGTGCTGATCAGCGCGGTGCCATCGGTGTGGCGGCGCGTGCGCCACACCTGAGCGGCGGCCCTCAGGCGGTCACCCCCGGGGCGGTGCGGCGGTCACCGCCGGGGCGGTCAGGCCCTGGGCGGTGCGGCGGTCACCGCATGGGCGGTCAGCCCCGGACGGTGCCGGGGTCACCCCCGGGCGGTGGGGGGTCACCACCGGGGCGGTGGAGGGGCACCCCCGGGCGGTGGGGGCTCAGCCCCGGGGCGGTGTCGGGGTCACCGCCGGGGCGGTGGGGGCTCAGCCGCGGTGCCTGGGGCGAGTGAGGTGAAGGGGCGCGCGGGCGTCGAAAGGGAGAACGCGCGGAGGCCGCGAGGAACGAGCGGCCGAGCACGATCGACCGTCGACGCACGCTTCAGCGCCCCGGAGCCGAACCGAGCCTCCTAAAGAAGGCGCGAGGCGCCGACGGGGAGGTCCCAGAGGTGGTCGCGGGGCAGGCCGGCTTTTTCCCAGGCGGCGCGGACGCGGGTGAGGGGTTCCATGACCGGTTCGGAGGAGAGGACGAAGGTGGCCCAGTGCATGGGGGCCATGATCCGGGCGCCGAGGTCCTGGTGGGCCTGGACGGCCTCTTCCGGGTCGGTGTGGACGTCGCGCAGCCACCAGCGGGGGGCGTAGGCGCCGATGGGCAGGAGGGCGACGTCGATGCCGGGGTGGCGGCGGCCGATCTCCTTGAACCAGTGGCCGTAGCCGGTGTCGCCCGCGAAGTAGACGCGGTGCCCGTGGCGGTCGGCGAGCACCCAGCCGCCCCACAGGGAGCGGCAGGTGTCGGTGAGGGTGCGCTTGGACCAGTGGTGGGAGGGGACGAAGTCGAAGCGGACGCCACGCAGTTCGGCGGTCTCCCACCAGTCGAGTTCGGTGACGTGGGTGAAGCGGCGGCGGCGGAACCAGCGGCCGAGGCCGGCGGGGACGAAGACGGGGGTGTCGCGGGGCAGTCTTCTTACGGTGGGGGCGTCCAGGTGGTCGTAGTGGTTGTGGCTGATGACGACGGCGTCGACGGGCGGCAGGTCCTCCCATCGCACGCCGACGGGGGTGATGCGGGCGGGCGTGCCGAGGATGCGGCGGGACCAGACGGGGTCGGTGAGGACGGTGAGCCCGCCGATGCGGATGATCCAGCTGGCGTGCCCGGCCCAGGTGACGGCGACGGCGCCGGGCTCCACGTCGGGCAGGGGCTCGGGCTGGAACGGCAGGTGCGGGATGTCCCGGAGGCCTTCGGCGGTGGGCCGCACCGCTCCCTCGCGCGCGAGCCTGGCCATGGCCCGTACGCCGGGGAGGGGCGCGGTCAGCCGGTCGGCGAAGGATCTCGGCCAGGTGCGGAGCTGGCCGAGGGGGCGTGGGCCGCCGGCCGGGGTGTGCTCGGGGCGCCCGGTGGGGGCCCGGTCCGCGGAGGGGTGGTCGGTGGGTGCCGTCTGTTCCGTCATCTGCCAGCTCCGTTCACCGTGGTTCCTGAAGTTCGTGAAAAGCAGAACCGAACCTGTCCAACGCCCTGGCCACGTGCGGTGATTCCAGCGGATCCGCCGCTGTGGAGGTCTCCGCCGTGAGGGACTCCGTGCGCTCCTCGGGGGTTGCGCCGAGCAGGGGCCAGGTCGCCAGGCGCACCCGCAGCGCGCCGAGTTCGTCGCCGAACCGGTGGCCGCCGGGGACGAGCACGCCGAGGCGGTCGGTCAGGTATTCCTCCAGTTCCATGGAGTCGGTCACGCCGCGCTCGGCGAGGCGGCCGCGCAGCGGCCCGAGGTCGGCGTACAGGTGCCGTCCCGCCCTGGGTGGCAGGGCGAGCGCCCCGGCGGTCAGCACCGCGTGGTGCGCGGCGGCCGCCACGCGCGCGTGCAGCGCGGCGGTGGCCCGCGCCCGGGTGGTGACCGCCTCGGGTTCGCCGAGCGCGTGGGCGGCGGCCGCGGCGACGGGGGCGGCGACCTGGGCGCCGAGCGCGGTGAGCCGGTCCAGGGTGCGGGCGCGGCGGGCGGGGCCGGGCCCGGTGTGCGGGAAACGGGCGATGGCGGCGGGCCAGGCGGCGGGGGTGAGGGAGCCGGCCAGGTCGCACAGGACGGTGACGTCGTCGGGGCACATCTCGGCGGGGCTGACGAGCACGGTGTCGTGCGGGTCGTGCAGGGTGTCGCGCCATGTCTCGTCGCTGATGATGTGCAGGCCCTCGGCGACGGCCGCCTCGCACGCCTCGCGCACCACCTCGGGCGGGGCGACGGTGGCGGTGGGGTCGTCGGCGACGGAGAGCAGCAGGACCGCCGGGTGGCCGCCTTCGGCGCGGACGCGCCGTACGGTTTCCAGCAGGGCGTACGGGTCGGGTACGCCGCCGCACTCGGCGGGCGTCGGCACGTGGTAGGCGGGCCGGCCCAGGAGCCGGGCCTGGGGGGTCCACCAGGCGGGGCAGGGCCGGGGCATGAGGACGTCGCCGCCGTGGGCGGCCATGAGCGCCGACAGCAGCGGCTGGGCGCCGGGCGCGGCGGCCAGGTCCTCGGGGTGGCAGCGCAGGCCGCGCCGCCACCAGTAGCCGCAGGCCGCGTCGCGCAGCACGGCGCCGCCGCCGGGCGGTTCGGGTTCGGTGCGGTGGGCGGCGGCCGCGAGGACGGCGGCCAGCTCGGGCAGGACGGGCAGGCCGGGTTCCGGCGCGGGGGGCCCGTAGCGGACGGGTCCGCGCCCTCGGGTGTCCGGCTGCCGCATGCCCTCACCTCCGCCGCTGGAGCTCCGCCGCTGGTGGTCCGGGGACATGTGCCCAGCCCCACAGCCCTTTATACGGAGGTTCTTCACAAATCGCCGCTCCGGGATTCCGCCGCACCGTCATCCACGGGGTGCCAGGCGGGCCAGTTCCTTCTCCAGGCCGCGCCCCCGGGTGCGTACGACGCCCGCCGCGACGTCGGCGAGCTTGCGGTTGGTGAGCTGCGAGACGTGCCGCAGCACGCCGTACGCCTCGTCGGCGTCGCAGCCGAGGACGTGCATCACGATGCCGCCGGCCTGGTCGATCACCGGCCGGGAGCGCAGCGCCGTGGCGAGCTGACCGACCTCGGTGAGGGCGGCGCGGTACCGCCGGTCGCGGGCCAGGCCGGCCGTGATCTCCTCGCCGAGGAGCGCGACGCAGCCGTGTGCGGCGTGCTCCAGGGAGCCGGGCCGGAAGCCGTACAGGTTGAGGGTGATGTCCATGCCGGCCCGGTGGTAGGGGAGCGTGACGCTGGCGCGTACGCCGGAGCCGAGGGCCATCGCCCGGTAGTCGGGCCAGCGTTCGTCCGTCAGCAGGTCCTCCGCGTCGACCGGTTCGCCGCTGTCGAGGGCGGCCCTGATGGGGCCGTCGCCGGAGTCGAGCTGGACCGAGACGAGGGCCGCGAGATCGGGGTGCGTGGCGCTGGTGCGGCGTTCGCCGTCACCGTCGGCGTCGCTGAGCGTCGCGACGGCTCCGCAGCAGGCGGGGACGGAGCGTACGCACTGCTCGGTCAGTTGGTGCAGCTTGCGTGCGGTGGATGCCGGTTCCGGGCCTTCGTACTCCTGCTCGGGGAACATGGCGTACCACTCCTCTCTCGCTCCGGCTGCCCCGTGCCCGCAGCTCGAAACGGCCGTTCCCGTCGGCTCCGTGGTCCGGTTACGGTGCTTCCATGACGCAGACGGACGAGTTCGGCGAGGATCTCGCGGATTTTGTACGACGGGTCGCCGAACTGCGCTCCGCACGCGCTCTTCCGCCCGCCGAGCAGCAGGGCGTCCTGGACGCGGCGCTCTTCGAACTCCAGCATGCGGCAGAGTCGCTCTGGCCGCGCTACGAGCGGCTCGCCGCCAGGGCCCCGGACGGCACGTCGGCCGACCGGCAGGAGCGGCAGCTGCTGAAGACGCTGTTCCAGCGGTTGCCGCTGCCGGTCGCGCTGGTCGACCGCGACACGGTGGTACGCCGGATGAACTTCGCCGCGACGGGTCTGACCGGGGTCCGCGCCGGTTACGCCACGGGCCGCCCGCTGGCCGGGCTGCTGGTCTCCGGCGACCGGGCCCCCTTCCGTACGCAGGCGGCAGCCACGGCGCGCGGCGAGGGCGCCCGCAGCGTGACCGTACGGCTCCAGCAGCGGCCGCACGAGCCGGTGCGGGCCTCCCTGGTCGCGCTGCCGCTGCCGGGTGAGCCGCAGCCCACGGTGCTCGTGGTGCTCCAGCCGGGTGTGTCGGGCACGGCGGCGCCGGCGGCCGCCGGGGCGGTGGGGCGCCGGCTGCTGCCGCCCGACCTGGCGGAGGCCACGCAGCGCGCCGGGATGATGGACCTGGTGGACGCGATGGCGGTCGCCCTGCTGACCTCCCCGCCGGGGGACGCGGAGGCGGCGCTGCGGGCGGCCGCGCGGGTGCTGCACGGCCGGTTCGCGGACTGGGTGGTGGCGGACACGTCCGGGGCGGGGCGGCCGCTGCGGCGGGCGGTGGCGCTGGGGCCGCCGGACGAGGCGTACGCGCCGCTGGTGAAGGCGGTCGCGGAGCAGGACCCGGAGGCCTGCCCGCTGGTGGTGGAGGTGGCCCGGGGCGGGTCGGCCTCCTTGCAGGTGCGGCCCGAGGACGTCCTCGCGCTGGGCGAGGACGCCTCGGGCGCGTCGGTGCTGGTGCGGGCCGAGGTCAGCTCGCTGCTGTGCCTGCCGCTGCCTGGGGAGGACGGCGGCGTGCTGGGCGTGCTGACGCTGCTGCGTACGGGCGCGAGACGGGCGTTCTCGATGGCGGAGGGGCAGGCCGCCGATGTGATGTCCCGCCACATCGCGCTCGCTATGCGGCGACGTCCCGCATGATGTCCTCCCGCATCTGCGTGCAGCAGCGGCTGATCAGCCGGGACACGTGCATCTGGGAGATGCCGAGGTCCTCGGCGATCCGGCTCTGCGTCATGTCGCGGAAGAACCGCATGTAGAGGATCTTCTGCTCGCGTTCGGGCAGGTTGCGCAGGCGCGGCTTGACCGATTCGCGGTCGATGACGACGTCGAGGGCCGGGTCGGGGCCGCCGAGCGCGTCGACGAGGGTGTATCCGTCCTCGGTTCCGGGAAGCTCCGCGTCCAGGGAGAGGGCGGTGAAGCTGTCGAGGGCCTCCAGCCCGGCGACGGCTTCCTCCTCGGTCATGCCGGCCTTCTTGGCGATCTCGGACACGGTGGGAGCGCGGCCTCCGACCGAGTGCGAGAGTTCCTGGTATGCGGTGCGGACGCGGCCGCGCAGGTCCTGGACACGGCGCGGGACGTGGAGCGTCCACATGTGGTCACGGAAGTGGCGCTTGATCTCGCCGGTGATGGTGGGTACGGCGAAGCTCTCGAAGGCCGCGCCACGTTCGGGGTCGTACCGGTCCACGGCCTTGACCAGGCCGAGGGCGGCGACCTGCTTGAGGTCCTCCAGGGACTCGCCGCGGTTGCGGAACCGGCCGGCGAGCCGGTCCGCCATGGGCAGCCAGGCGCGGACGATGTCCTGTCGGACGGCTTCCCGTTCCTCGCCCTCGGGCAGGGTGGCCAGGCGCTGGAACGCCTCGGCGGTGTCGGGGGCGTCGTCGTGCGGATGCTTCGTGTGAGCGAGGGTAAGCATGATGCTTTTCAGCTCCCTGAACGGTGCTGACGGTTGGCTGTCACCCCGAGGAGAGCTCCTTTCTCCGGGCAGGGGACACGCCCGGAACGGATCGCCGCTCCTACGGACGTGCCTCCGGTCCGAAGCACGAGATGCGCATGCCCGGGGCCGACCCCGGCAAACTCCTGATTCCATGCTGGCCGCGTTCGGGCGTTTCCGCTCTTCGAGGCCCGGTACCCGGGCCCGTACTGCCGGAACACCAGAAAGTTACCGGCGAGTACGAACCCGACCGGAGAGGCCAGGAGGACCGCTGATGAGCAAGGATGTCGCCGACGTGATTCTCGCGCGGCTGCGCGATTGGGATGTCGAGTGCGTGTTCGGCTATCCGGGTGACGGGATCAACGGCCTGATCGCCGCCTGGGGCCGCGCCGAGAACCAGCCCCGCTTCATCCAGGCCCGGCACGAGGAGATGGCCGCCTTCGAGGCGGTCGGGTACGCCAAGTTCGGGCACCGGCTCGGGGTGTGCGTGGCGACCTCGGGGCCGGGCGCGATCCACCTGCTGAACGGGCTGTACGACGCCAAGCTCGACCACGTGCCGGTGGTGGCGATCGTGGGCCAGACGCACCGCAGCGCGATGGGCGGCTCGTACCAGCAGGAGGTCGACCTCCACTCGCTGTTCAAGGACGTCGCCTCCGACTTCATCGCGACGGTGAACGTCCCCGAGCAGCTGCCGAACGTCCTGGACCGGGCGATCCGCACGGCGTACGCGCGCCGCTGCCCGACCGTGGTGATCGTGCCGGGCGATGTGCAGGAGCTCGAATACAGCCCGCCCACCCACGAGTTCAAGATGGTGCCCTCCAGCCTGGACCGCAGCGCCTGGACGGCGGTGCCCGCCGACGACGCCCTGGAGCGGGCCGCCGAGGTCCTCAACTCCGGCGAGAAACCGGCCATCCTCATCGGCCAGGGCGCGGCCGCCGCCCGCGCGGAGGTGGAGGAGGTCGCCGAGCTGCTGGGCGCGGGCGTCGCCAAGGCGCTGCTCGGCAAGGACGCCCTCTCCGACGAACTGCCCTACGTCACCGGGTCGATCGGACTGCTCGGCACCCGCCCCTCCTGGGAGCTGATGCAGGGCTGCGACACGCTGCTGACGATCGGCTCCAGCTTCCCCTACAGCCAGTTCCTGCCGGAGTTCGGACAGGCGCGGGCGGTGCAGATCGACCTCGACCCGCACATGGCGGGGATGCGCTACCCGTACGAGGTGAACCTCATCGGCGACGCGCGCGCCACACTGCGCCGGCTGATCCCGCTGCTGCGACGGAACAAGAAGCGCGGCTGGCAGGAGAAGGTCGAGAAGTCCGTACGGCGCTGGGACGAGGTCATGGAGCGGCGGGCGAGCGTGTCGGCCGACCCCGTCAACCCCGAGTACGTGGCGCGGGCGCTGTCACCGCTGCTGCCGGAGCGGACGCTGCTGACCTCCGACTCCGGGTCGGTCGCGAACTGGTACGCCCGGCACATCACGATGCGCGGCGACATGCGCGGCTCGCTGTCGGGGACACTCGCCACGATGGGGTGCGGGGTGCCGTACGCGATCGGCGCGAAGTTCGCGCACCCGGACCGGCCGGTGGTGGCGCTGGTGGGCGACGGGGCGATGCAGATGAACGGGCTGGCCGAGCTGATCACCGCCGCCAAGTACCGGCACCAGTGGGACGATCCACGGCTGGTGATCGGCGTATGGAACAACCGGGACCTCAACCAGGTGACCTGGGAGCTGCGCGCCATGGGCAACGCGCCGTCGTTCCTGCCGTCCCAGGAGCTGCCGGACGTGCCCTACGCGCTGTTCGCCGAGTCGATCGGGCTGACCGGCCTGCGGGTCGAGAAGCCCGACGAGGTGGAGAGCGCCTGGCGGATGGCGCTGGCCGCGGACGGCCCGGCGGTCGTCGAGTTCGTCACCGACCCGTCCGTACCGCCGATCCCGCCGCATGCGACCTGGCAGCAGCTCGAGTCGACCGTCGCGGCCCTCGCGAAGGGCGACGCCGAGCGTGGCGCGGTCGTGAAGCAGGGGCTGAAGGCGAAGGTGCAGGAGTTCCTGCCGGGCGGGAAGTCGTGAGGGCGCCGGCCCCCTCCGCGCCGGCCTCCTCCCCCGGTACCGGCAGCTCCCCCGGTTCCGGCAGCATGAGTTCCTCGTAACGCCCCATCGCCACGACGACGCCGAGCATCGCGGGCGGCAGCAGCAGGGGAACCAGTACGGATAGCAGTCCCATAGACCCGGTCCTTCCGTCTGAGGGCCGGGTCTCCCCCGTAACGGAAGACAAACCCCCGGTGACGGAAACGTTCCTGCCCCTGGTCCGGCCGGGTACGGGAAAGCCTCGGGCGCGGACCGCCGTCCGCGCCCGAGGCCTTCTTCTTCCCTGTCACCCATTGGCCGCTCAGCCGCAGCGGCGAGTCCCCCGCTGCCCGGGCCCCCAAACCCGGGTTTGCCCGCGCCGGGCCGGGTACCCGCCGGGCGACCGCACACGGAAGAGCGTGGAGGGCGCCATGCAGCGAGGCAGCGACCGGCTCAGCCGCCGCCAGGACGATGAGATGAAGCACCAGCTCAAGGGGCTGCTCAGGTCCGGGCACCCGACGAGGACCGAGGAGTGGCACGACCCGGAGCCGGTTGCCGAGGACGACCCGGAACTGGCACCGCCCCGGGTCCACACCGACCCGTTCGAGGCGCTGCGCCTGGAACTGGGCAGGCATCTGGCCCGTACGCCGTTCCCGGCGCACCGCGGCGACCTCCTGCGGATCCTGCGGGAGCGGCACGCACCCGATCCGCTCATGGAGCGGGTGGCGGGGCTGCCCGGCGACCGCACGTACCGCAGCGTCCAGGAGGTGGCCGTGGCCCTGGAGCGGCCACCGCACCACGCCTGAACCGGGCATGAAGGATCCCGGCACGGGTACCCCGGGCGGCGTCACGTGAAGGGACGTGAAGGGAAGACGAGGCGGGAATCAGGGAGGCGGACAACCATGGCACAGCTCGTGAGGGACGTCATGACGCCGGGTGTGGCGGCGGTGCGCCCCGACGCGTCGCTCGTCGAGGCGGCGCAGCTGATGCGAGCCCAGGACATCGGCGATGTGCTGGTGGCGGACGGCGACCGGCTCGTGGGCGTGGTCACCGACCGCGACATCGCGCTCCGCGCGGTCGCCGACGGCGCCGACCCCCTCACCGTCGACGCCGTGTCGGTGTGCACGCCCGATCCCGTCTGTGTCTCCCCCGACGACGAGGTCTCGGCCGCCGTCGACCTGATGCGGCGCCACGCCGTCCGCCGGCTGCCCGTCGTGGAGGACGGCCGCCCGCTCGGCATGGTCAGCATCGGGGACCTGGCCGTGTCGCAGGACCCGCACTCCGCGCTCGCCGACATCAGCCGGGCCGAGCCGAACACCGAACCCGGATGACAGCCAGAAAGGAACCACTGTGCAGATCGCGTTTCTCGTGGCGCCCGAAGGCGTCGAACAGGTGGAACTCACCGACCCCTGGCAGGCCGTGAAGGACGCCGGTGACACGCCCGTGCTCGTCTCGACGAAGCCGGGCGAGATCCAGGCGTTCAACCACCTCGACAAGGCGGACACCTTCCCCGTGGACCGGACCGTCGCCGACACCTCCGCCGCGGACTTCGGCGGCCTGGTGCTGCCCGGCGGTGTCGCCAACCCGGACTTCCTGCGGATGGACGACAAGGCCGTCGCGTTCGTCCGGGACTTCTTCGAGGCGGGCAAGCCGGTCGCGGCCATCTGTCATGGGCCGTGGACGCTGGTGGAGGCCGATGTGGTGCGCGGCCGGACGCTCACGTCCTGGCCGAGCCTGAGGACCGACATCCGCAACGCCGGCGGTGAGTGGGTGGACGAGCAGGTGAAGGTGTGCGGGGCGCGGCCCAGCACGCTGATCACCAGCCGCAAGCCGGATGACCTCAAGGCGTTCTGCGAGACGTTCACGGCGGAGTTCGCCAAGGCCTCGGGCTGACGGCCTCGGGGGCCTCAGGCTGACGGCCTACGGCTGACTCGTACGCCAAGGCCGGCTCCTCGTCCCGCGCGGCGGACGAGGAGCCTCGTCATGCGTGCGTCACGCCTCGCGTCCGACCATGGCGAGCAGTTTCGTCTGCTCGTCCGCGTGCGGCGGCGGCTTCAGCCGCGTGGCGAACAGACCGCTGCCGGCGAGGTCGTCCGCGTACGGGGACACCTCCTGCACGGCGAATTCCACCAGGTCCGGCGGCAGCCGCTCGTCCGCGCCGATCGCCCGGGACAGGTCCCAGGCGTGGATGACGAGGTCCGCGATCATCTGCGAGCAGTACGCGGTGGCCTGCGTCGGTCCGGAGGAGAGGTGGACCGTACGGTCCAGCGCGCCCTTCTCCAGGAACGCGTCGCGGGCGTCGGCCGCCGCCCGGTCCCAGACGGCGACCGGGTCGTCGCCCAGGACGTCGCCGTCGAAGGCGTCACCGACCTGCGCGACGGTGCGCCGCTCCCGTACCAGCGGCACCACCCACAGCTGCTCGGCGGTGAGGTGGTTGACGAGGTCGCGTACCGACCATTCGGTGCAGGGCGTCGGGGCGTCCCACTGGTCGGCGCGCACGGCGTGCACCCGCGCGCCGAACAGGTCGAGCGCCTCACCGTGCCGGGTGAGGAGCGTGCCGGGCACATGGGGGTTCGGCATCGGGGGTCACCTCCGTGGATCCACTGATGTCACCCGGTCCACTCTTCCCGGCTCCGGTGGCGGGCGCCAGGCGAGTGACCTGTGTGGCCGATGGTCTGCCGGGTACCCGTTCGGGACGCACATTCCGGCCTCCGGGAGGGAGCCATGCAACTCGCCTTTCTCACCACTCTCTTCGACCGCCCCGGGCCGTGGGCCAGTGTCTACCTGGACACCTCCGGGTTCGACGAGTCCGCCAGGGAGCGACGTGAGCTGCAGGCCAGGGAGGTCTGCCGTGAGCTCCGCGCCCAGGGATGCGACCCGGCGACCGAGCGGGCCGTGCACGACGCGCTGACCGACTGGCCCCGGCCTCCGGGTGAGGCGGGGCGTGCGGTGTTCGCGGCGCACGGCGAGGTCGTCCTCGACCCGCCGCTGACACGGCGCCCCGTCGCCCCCGCCGACGTGACATGGGCGGCGCTGCCCCGGCTGAGCCCGCTGCTGGACCTGGCGGCGCAGGAACCCGTCTGCCTGGTCGCCTACATCGACCGCACCGGCGCCGACCTGGAGCTGCGCAGCCCCTTGGGCGGCCGTCCGGCCGGTCATGTGCAGGGCAGGGACTGGCCCATCCACCGCACCGGCTCGGCGGACTGGTCCGAGCGTCACTTCCAGCTCAGTGTGGACAACACCTGGGAGGAGAACGCGGAGCGCATCGCGGAGGCCCTCGCCGAGTGCGAGGAGGAGACGGGCGCGGATCTGATCGTGCTCACCGGCGACGTCCGTGAACGGCACTCCGTGCACGAGCGGCTGCCCGCCGAGGTCCGCCCACTCGCCGTGGAGAGCGAGCACGGGAGCCGGGCGCCGGGCGCGGACAAGAGCGTGCGGCTGCTGGACGAGGACGTGGAAGCGGCCCGCCAGGAGCACCTGCGGCGGCTGGCCGAGGAGGAGCTGGACCGGTTCCGGTCCGCCCGTTCGACCGGCGGCGCCGCCGGGCAGGCCGCGGCCGAGGGCGTACCCGCGCTGGTCGAGGCGGCCCGCGAGCACCGCATCGCCGAGCTGCTCATCCGGCCCGAGGGGCCCGACGCGCACCGTCAGGTGTGGGTGGGCGCCGAACCCGACCAGATCGCGGTGCGCCGCAGCGACACGCACTACCTGGGCGAACGGGAACCCCTGCCCGCCCGCGCCGACGACGCCCTGCTGCGCTCGGCGATCATGACCGGCGCGGAGGTACTGCGCGTACGCCCCGAGATCGACGACGACGTCCCGGTCGGCGGCCTCGGCGCGCTGCTGCGCTGGCCGTACGCGGAAAAGGAACGCGAACGGGAAGCCGCCCCGGCCTGACGCGCCCGGTCGCCCAGTGCGGCCCGGTCGCCCCCGGCCTGACGCGCCCCGTCGCCCAGTACGGCCCGGTCGCCCCCTCGGCCTGACGCGCCCGCGCACCCAGTACGGCCCGCGGCCCGCCGGCGACGCTGGCCAGGCCGCCGGGCCTGCTCGCCGCCGACCGGCGCGGGGCCGGTGCCCGCACCACGTGCGGCCGGGCCGCCCGGCCACCTGCCGCGCGCGGCCGCACTGCGGCCCGCCCCGAACCCGGCGCACGGCCGGTCGGCCCACGGCCAGCTGGCCCGGACCACAGCGCCCTGGTCGTCGGTAGCCGGTCAAGGGCCGATCGGCCCGTCGGCCCCCGGGCGGCCCCGGACCACAGCGCCCGGCGTCGGTGACTGGCCGACGGCCGATCGGCTCGCCGGCCCACGGGCGGCCCCGGACCACGGCGCCCGGCGTCGCCGGTGGCCGGTCCACGGGCGGTCGGGGCGCCGGGCCCGGCGCCGGCCCGGCGCCGGGGCGCGCGGCGGCGCACTGTGGGTGCGCCGTCGGCGCGCCCGGCGTACGGCGACGCCGTAAGACGCCCCGGCCGCGCGGCGGGCGCGCGAAGCCGTGCCGGTGCGGCCGGGCGGCCGGAGGTACGCGGCCCGCCGCCGTGCAAGAGCGCGGGGGCGGCGGCGCACGGGCGGGTACGCGTGGGCGAGGCGTGGGCCGGGTACGCGCGGGGCATGGTCGATTCCTACGGCGTGCAGCCGGCCGAGACCGTCCGTGGCCGGGTGACCGCCCGCCTCAGCGCCTGGGACCGGGAGGTCTTCCACCGGGTCGCCACCCGGCACTGGCCGGGTGGCGACCGAGTGCTGCCCCGGCTGAGTCACGGGGCGAACCACGGGCTGCTGTGGTTCGGCGCGGCGGCCGGTATGGCCGTCCTCGGGCGGGGCGCCCGGTCGCGGCGGGCGGCCGTGCGCGGTGTGGCGTCGCTGGCGCTGGCGTCCGCGGCCATCAACACGGTCGGCAAGCGGTCCGTACGCCGCGCCCGGCCGGTTCGGGACGCCGTACCGCTGGTGCGGCAGCTGAAGAAGCAGCCGTTCACCACGTCGTTCCCGTCCGGGCACTCCGCGTCCGCCGCGGCCTTCGCGACGGGCGTCCTGCTGGAGTCCAGGGGCTGGGGCGCGGCCGTGGCGCCGGTCGCCGCCGCCGTGGCGCTGTCCCGCGTCTACACGGGCGTGCACTATCCGAGCGACGTGCTCGTCGGCGCCGCGCTGGGCGTCGGCGCCGCCTTCGCCGTACGCGGGATCGTGCCGACCCGGTCGCAACTGCCCGCCCCGGGCCGCCCGCACGCCGACGCGCCCGCGCTGCCCGGCGGGGCCGATCTGGTGGTCGTCGCCAACCGGGCCTCCGGCTCCGGGGACACGGCCGCGCTGGTGCGGGACGCGCTGCCGCGCGCCGAGGTGCTGGAGTGCGACCCGGACGACGTGCCGGACGCGCTGGAGAAGGCCGCCGCGTCCGGGCGGTGCCGGGCGCTGGGCGTCCTGGGCGGCGACGGCACCGTCAACCGGGCCGCCGCGGTGGCCACCCGGTACGGCCTGCCGCTCGCGGTGTTCCCCGGCGGCACCCTCAACCACTTCGCGTACGACCTCGGCATCGAGTCCGTCCACGACACCTGCCGCGCGCTGGCCGCGGGCGACGCGGTCCGGGTGGACCTGGGGCGGTTCGCCCCGGGGCCGGACGGCGCGCCGTACGGGTACTTCCTCAACACCTTCAGTCTGGGCGTCTACCCCGAACTGGTACGGCTCCGGGAGCGCTGGTCGCCCCGGATCGGCGGCTGGCCCGCCGGCGTACTGGCCGCGTGGCACGTGCTGCGCGGCGAGCATCCGCTGGTGGCGCAGGTGCACGGCCGGCGGCGCCCGCTGTGGCTGCTGTTCGCCGGGAACTGCGTCTACCGCCGCATGGGCCCCACGCCGGGCCGCCGCTACGACCTCGCCGACGGCCTGCTGGACGTGCGGGTGGTGCACGCCGGCCGGCTGCCGGGGCTGCGGCTGCTGGCGGCCGCGCTCGCGGGGCCCCTCAGCCGGTCGCCGGTGCACGCGGCCGAGCAGCTGCGGCGGGTGCGGGTGTCGGGCCTGGCGCCGGGGACGCCGCTGGCGTACGACGGTGAAGTCGTCGAGGCGCCGCCGGAGTTGGCGGTGGACAAGGACGCCGAGGCGCTGACGGTCTACCGTCCGCGGATGCTGGCGTGAGCCGCCGTCGTCACCGGCCGAGCGTCCCCGCGTCCCCCATGACGATCACCGGGTTCTTCGCCGGGTCCAGCGCGAGCAGCAACTGCCGCATGTCGTCCCGCTGGAGGGAGATGCAGGCACGGGTGGGCCCGCCGTGGTCGACGTGGATCCAGACGCCACCGCCCTTGCCGAGGCCGAGAGGGCGGACCTTGTTCAGGGGTGAGGTGCCGGGGACGCGGTTGTAGTCGATGGCCACGACGTGGTCGAAGGACCCCTCCAGCGGTTCGCCCAGGAAGCCCGTGCCGGACAGGTTGAACTCCTCGCTCTGGTCGTAGGGCAGCCGCGTGCCCGGGTCGGGCAGGGCGCCTCCGGCGTCGCCCAGGGCGAACACCCCGATGGGCGTCCGCAGGTCTCCGGCGCGGTGGTGGGCCGTCCAGCCGCGCAGCGCGTTGTGCGCGGGCCACGGCTGGCTGACCGCCTTCCAGCCGGTCGCCGCGTCGCGCTCGTACAGGACGGCGGTCGACTGGTCGGAGTGCGGCCCGTCGCCCTTGACGACGAGCGCCTGGCTGCTGGTGGCGGGGATGTGCGAGCGGGTGGCGGGCCCGAGGCCGGGGATCTCGGCGGGTCGCGCCGGCACGGGGGCGCCGGGCGCCGGGGAGGCCGCGGATGGCGCCGTCCTGCCGCCCTCCGCGACGGCGGGGCCGTGGGCCGCCCGGGGGGCGGCGCAGCCCGCCAGGAGGAGTCCGGCGCACACCGCACCGGTGAGCACGCGGCGTCCTGCGCTGGTGACGACGTTGACGACGGGCATGTCGGAGCCTTTCCCTGCATCGCCGGCGGCCGTGCGGCGTGGACTGCGACCACGCGTCCGATGATCTGCTGATCCAGTCGCCCACGCGCGCCGGTGAGGGGGCGACGCGCACGAATTTCCCCCGGTCCACCTAGCGCCGGCCCGCCCGCCCGCGCGTCCGGCCCGGGGCGCTCGGAGAGGGCCGGGTACGGAGGTGCGGCTCAGGGTTCCCGAGAGTCACAGAAGGGGGCCGAGTGGCCCCAGATCGAGGTTGAGGTCCTCCGGCTCGAGTCCGAACCGCGTCCGCAGGAGTTCCATGCGGTCCTCCAGCAGCATCAGCGTCAGCCCGATCCGCTCCTCCTGCTCCTCGGTGAGGTCCCCGCCCTCCACGCGCCGCAGCGCCTGCCGCTCCATGAGCTGGCGCAGCAGCTCCACGACCGTCAGGACGAGCCGTGCGAGGTCGCGTTCCACGGTGTCGGGGTCGAGTTCCACCTTGCGGCGCTGCGTGGTCACGGGCGCACCTCGCGGAGCGGTTCCCAGGGCGAGGGGACGTCCTCGCCGACCGAGCTGATGAGGGCCTTGAGGTCGACGCGTACGAGGTCGACGTCGGCGATGCTGAGGGTGAGGTCGCCCGTGAGCACCACGCCGCCCGCCAGCAGCCGGTCCAGCAGGTCGACCAGCGCGATACGCCGCTCGGCCAGGGGCTCCGGAGCCGCCCGTGTCACGGGGGCGGTCATCGGCCGGCCTCCTGGGTCTCGTGGACGTCCTCCTCCGCGATGCCGGCGAAGGAGTACGGGGCCCACGGCCCGGTGAGCTCCACGCGCACGCCGGGCTCGGAGGCCCCGTCGACCAGCTCGACGAACTGCTGGCTGCGCGCGCGGTCCACCAGGTAGGCGGCGTTGAGGACGTTGACCCCGGGGACGCCGGAGAGCCGGGCGTCCTGGGGGCGGTGGACGGTACCGGCCTCCGCGCAGCGGGACAGCTCGGTGTGCAGCCGGCGGCACAGGGCGTCGGCGCGCTGCCAGTCGCCGTCGCGGCTGCGGCGGGCGTGCAGCCGGCGGCGCAGGTAGTCCCGGCCGCTCGCCTCGCGCGCGTGGGCCGCCGGTTCCTCCTCTTGCTGCTGCGCGGCGCCTGGCTCCGCGTACACCTTGACGCCCCATTCGACCCGGCCGTCCAGCCGTTCCAGGGCCCGTACGAACCGGTCGTGGCCGTCCTCCAGGAGGCGCCGCACGCCGCTGTCGTCCCGGCAGACCGTCGCGAGGCGCAGCGGGAGCGGGCAGGTCACGGTGGACAGGGCGGAGATCACCGCGTCGTGGGCGCGCGCGGCGTCGGCCAGCCAGTCGAGGTCCTCCAGGCGGGCGCGCAGCGGCGCCTCGTCGAAGTCGCCGGCCGGGACGGCGCCGGTGACGGCGACCAGGTCGCCGTGGCGCAGCAGCCGGGGCGGTTCGCCGCCGATGCCGTGGGCGCCCTCCGGCAGGACGCCGTCGAAGGGGCGGGTGACGGCGTAGACGTACTGCAGCCGGTCGGTGCTCATACGGTGCGTCCCTCCAGTTCGGCGATCCGGCGCTGCAGGTCGGCGTTCTCGCGGGCGAGTTCGCTGCCACGGGCGCGGGAGGAGAGGGCCGGGTCGCTCTCCCACCAGTCGATGCCCATCTCCTTGGCGCGGTCGACGGACGCGACGACGAGGCGCAGCTTGATGGTCAGCAGCTCGATGTCCAGCAGGTTGATCTTGATGTCGCCGGCGATGACAACGCCCTTGTCGAGGACGCGTTCCAGGATGTCGGCGAGGTTGGCGCTGCTGCCGTCCGACGCGTACGGGCTGGGCAGGCCGCTGGGGCGTGGGGTGGTCATGACTGTCTCGGACCCTTCTCCAGGCGGTCGAGGAGCTCGTCCTCCCGGCGGTCGAATTCCTCTTCGTCGATCTCGCCCGCCTCCAGCAGCTCGTTGAGGCGGGCGAGTTCGCGCTGTACGGCGGCGGGGTCGTAGTACTGCCGCTCGGCCTCCGCCACCACCTGGCGCAGCACCCAGGCGGTGCCGCGCAGGGGCGCCGCCGGCAGGAGCAGCAGTTCTCCCAGCAGGCCCATGCTCGGGTCCCTTTCCTCTCACTCCACGAAGCTGTAGGGCGGCAGCGGGCCATTCACCTGCAGCACGAGGTGGTGGTTGGCCTGCTGGAGCTTGTCGATCGCGGCGACGAAGCCGTCGGCGCGGTCGCGCTCCACCAGGAACGAGATGTTCGCCAGCCAGGCGCCGCTCTCCGGGCCGGGCCTGACGTCGGTGGCTTCGGCCTGCAGCGCCTCCTGGATGAGGACCGCGTCGCTCGCCTCACGCTGCTGGACGGCGGCCGCGACGCGTTCGCCGAGGGCGAGCTTCTGTTCGTAGGTGCCGCCGCCGGCCGCGCGGTTGGCCTCGCTGAGCCCGCGCAGCTCGGGGTTGTCGGCGAGCACCCGGTGCAGGACGGCTTCCTCGTCGTGGCTGGCCTTGACGTTGTACTCGACCTTGTCGTCGAGGGCCCGCAGCCGTTCCAGGTAGTGCTCCTCGCGCTCGTCGAGGACGGCGAGGACCGCGTCGTCGTCGGGCGAGATGCCGCCGAACCGCATGGGCAGCACCGCGCCGCCCGCGCCCGCCTCGGCGAGCACGTTCTGGTGGGCCATCAGGTCGCGCCGCTTGGGCCTGAGGTCCTCGGGCGCGTCGCTGACGAGCGCGGCGAGCGCCCCCTGGACGAGGATCCGGACGGGCTGTGGCGGGTCGCCGATCCCGCCCATCTTCTCGGGGAGGGACGGGTGCGAGCTGCGGGCGATGCCGTAGACGTACGTGCTCACTCCTGCTCCTCCTTCTTGCGGGACGTCGAGCGGCTCGACGACCCACTGGACGAACCGCTGGACGAGCCCTTCAGGGCGTCGGAAATGGTCTCGGCGGCTCCGGAGAGCGCCCCCTTGGACTTGCCTCGGGCGCCGGACTCGGTCATCTCACCGACCAGGTCGGGCAGTCCGGGGTCCTTGCGGGGGCCCGCCTCCAGGTCGAGGCGGTTGCAGGCCTCGGCGAAGCGGAGGTAGGTGTCGACGCTGGCGACGACGACCCGTACGTCGATCTTCAGGATCTCGATGCCGACCAGGGACACGCGGACGAACGCGTCGATGACGAGTCCGCGGTCCAGGACGAGTTCGAGGACGTCGTACAGGCCGCTGGTGCCGCGGGCGCCGCCGCCGCCTTGCTGTGCCGGGACAACGGTCATGGTGGGGTGCCTCCCTCCCTAGGAACGGTCCGACCGCCCGCGCTCGTAGCGGCGGACGCGCCGGTAGCCGCTGAGTTCGCCGTGTGCGTCGAGCTCGACCTCGTACGAGGCGAGCAGGCTCATCGTGTCGGGGACGCGCGCCAGTTCGAGGACCTCGACGTTCAGGGTCCAGCCGTCCTCGGTGCGTTCGAACGACGACACCGACTCGGCTTCCATGCCGGTCAGTTCGGCGAGCTGGGCGCATGCGCCCCGCAACACCCGCATGGGGCTCGGCGGTTGTTCCTGGGGCTGTTGGTGTGCCCGGGCGCTGGTCGCCCGGGCGCTGGTGTCCTTCTGGCTGTCGTTCTGGCTGTCGTTCTGGCTGTCGTTCTGGGTGTTCTGTGTGTCTTCCGGTGTGTTCGCCATGAATGCCTCGCTCTTCGGGTTGCCGTGACTCGGATCCGCAAACCCTTGGCCCGGGCTCGGTGTGCTGTCAGCGCAGTGCGTCCAGGCGCCGGCGCGCCGGACCGAGGGCGCGGGCGCGGAGCGCGGAGCCGTCCCAGGGGGCGCTGCGAGCCTGTTCGAGTACGGTGGCGACGGTCCAGCGGCGGGCGTGCGTGGCCGGGTCGTCGAGCTGGTCCCAGCGCAGGGGCGTGGCGACGGGGGCGCCCGGCCTGGCGCGTACCGAGTAGGGCGCGACGGCGGTCTGCGCGTAGCCGTTGCGCTGGACGTCCAGGTAGAGACGGTCGCCGCGGGCCTGTTTGCGCGGGGCGGTGGTGAGTTCACCGGGGTGGGCCGCGGCGAGGGTGTCGGCGACGTCCCGGGCGAAGGCGCGTACGTCGTCGAACTCGCTGTGCCCGTCGAGCGGGACGATGACGTGCAGGCCCTTGGAGCCGGTGGTCATGAGCGCGGAGGGCAGCTTGAGCGCGTCGAGCAACTCGCCGAGGAGGTGCGCCGCGCGGCGTACGGCGCCGAAGTCGTCCTCGGAAGGGTCGAGGTCGAACACCATGCGGTCGGGCCGGTGCAGCCGGTCGGCCCTGGACTGCCAGCGGTGCAGGGTGACGCAGGCCTGGTCGGCGAGGTGGACGAGGGTGGCGGTGTCGTCGCACACGGTGTGGGTGACGGTGCCGCCCTCCTTGGGGACCTCGGCGCGGTGGATCCAGTCGGGATAGCTGTCGGGGGTGTCCTTCTGCATGAAGCGGGGGCCGTCGATGCCGTCGGGGTGCCGTTCGAGCATCAGGGGCCTGCCGCGCAGGTGCGGCAGCATGAAGGGCGCGACGGAGCGGTAGTAGCCGGCGAGGTCGGCCTTGGTGATCCCGTCGTCCGGGAAGAGCACCTTGTCGGGGCGGTGGATGTCGACGGTCCGGCGGCCGGCTCGTACGGCGCGGGTGCTGCTCGTACTCATCGTGTGCGCGTACCCGGGCGGCCGTCCGTCACACGCCGGAATCACGTTGCGGGACGGTGGCGCGTGAACGCACGATCCTGCCCATGACGGTCTTCCTGGAAACACCCCGGCTGGTGCTGCGCACGGTCACGGAGCACGATCTGGACGACGTGGTGGCGCTCGACAACGACCCCGCGGTCATGCGGTACATCAACGGCGGCCGGCCCGCGTCCCGCGAAGAGGTGCGGGCCGGGTCGCTGCGGCGGCTGATGAGGCGGGGCTTCTGGGCCGCCGAGGCGCGCGCCACGGGCGAGTGGCTCGGCTGGTTCTCGCTGGAGCCGCTGGACGGCGAAGGGGAAGGGGTGGTGGAGCTCGGCTACCGGCTGCGGCGGGCGGCATGGGGCCGCGGGTACGCGACCGAGGGCTCCCGGGCGCTGATCGACAAGGGCTTCCGGGAACTGGGCGTACGGCGGGTGACCGCCAACACGATGACGGTCAACGCGGGGTCGCGGCGGGTGATGGAGAAGTGCGGACTGACGTATGTCCGGACGTTCTTCGAGGAGTGGCCGGACGTGGTCGAAGGGTCCGAGCAGGGTGATGTGGAGTACGCCGTGACCCGGGAGGAATGGCTCCTCGGCCATGGCTGAGCGGGTGTGCCGTCCACTCGGGTGGGTGACTTCGGTGCGCATCACCGCGCGTCGCGCCGGGCGCCGGTCGGCTGGGCGTCTTCGGCGGCTTCGCCCACCCGGGCCTGAAGGGCTCGGGTGCCTTGGGGCTCCAGGACCTTCTGGCACCGGCTGGCGTGACGGTTCACGGCGCCGCGATGCGTTCCACCGCCAGCTGTACGGCCGCCACGATCGACTCCGCGTCGATGCCCGCCTTGTGCAGCTGCTCCTCCGGGGTCGCGGACGCCGGCATGTTCCGTACCGCGAGGCGCGCCATGCGGGGCGCGGGACGGCCGTCGGAGAAGGCCTCCGCGACCGCGTCACCGAGGCCGCCCTCCGGGTGGTGGTCCTCCACGGTGAGGAGGCACCCGGTGGTGCCCGCCGCGTCGTTGAGCGTGTCCGTGTCCACCGGCTTGACCGAGTACAGGTCGATCACCCGCACCGGGATGCCGTAGTCGTCGAGCAGGTCGGCTGCCTTGAGTGCCTCGTGGACCGTGACCCCGGCGGCGACGATCGTCGCCCGGTCGTCGTCGCCGTGGGTGCGCAGCACCTTGGAGCCGCCCACCGGGAACGTCTCGTCCGGCCCGTACAGCACCGGCATGTCGCCGCGCGAGGTGCGCAGATAGCGGACGCCCTTGAGGTCGGCCATGGTCGCCACCAGCTTCGCGGTCTGGTTGGCGTCGCACGGGTACAGCACGGTGCTGTCGTGCACCGAGCGGAACATGGCCAGGTCCTCCAGGCCCATCTGGGAGGGGCCGTCCTGGCCGATGGCGACGCCCGCGTGGGAGCCGATCAGGTTGATCCCGGCGCGGCTGACGGCGGCCATGCGGACGAAGTCGTACGCGCGCGTGAGGAAGGCCGCGAAGGTCGAGGCGTACGGCACGTAGCCGCGTGTCTGGAGCCCGACGGCGGCGGCGACGAGCTGCTGTTCGGCGATGTAGCACTCGAAGTACCGGTCGGGGTGGGCCTTGGCGAAGAATTCGGTACGGGTGGAGTCGCTGACCTCCGCGTCCAGGGCGACGACGTCGGCGCGTGCCGAGCCGAGCGCCTCCAGGGCGTGCCCGTAGGCGGTGCGGGTGGCGACCGAGTCACCGATGTCGAAGCGCGGCAGCTCGGGCTCGGGCGGCTCGCTCTCGCCGTTGGCGGTGATTTTCCGCCCGGACGTCCTGGGTGGCCGCTGGACGTCGACGTGGAGGGAGCGGGGGCCGCCCAGCTCCTGGATGGCGGCCTCGGCGTCCTTGACGGGCTTGCCGTGGAAGCCCTCCAGGTCCTCGACGGCGGCGACTCCCCGGCCCTTGCGGGTGGCGGCGAGGATCGCGGTCGGTTGCCGGATCGTGGAGCGGGCCTCGGCGAACGCCCGGTCGACGGCCTGCACGTCGTGGCCGTCGACCTCGATGGTGTGCCAGCCGAAGGCGTGCAGCCGCCGCTCGTACGCGGCCAGGTGGTGCTCGTGCCGGGTCGGGCCGCGCTGCCCGAGCCGGTTGACGTCGACGATCAGGGTGAGGTTGTCGAGGTGGTTGTACGCGGCGTGCTCGACGGCCTCCCACACCGAGCCCTCCGCCATCTCGCTGTCGCCGGACAGGACGTAGACGCGGTACGGGATCTCGTCGAGGCGCTTGCCCGCGAGCGCGATCCCGACACCGACGGGCAGGCCCTGCCCGAGGGAGCCGGTGGCGACGTCGACCCACGGCAGCCGGGGCGTGGGGTGCCCTTCGAGGCGGCTGCCCAGCTTGCGGAAGGTGAGCAGCTCGTCGTCACCGACCGCCCCGGCCGCCTTGTACATGGCGTACAGCAGCGGTGAGGCGTGCCCCTTGGAGAGGACGAACCGGTCGTTGCCGGGGTGCTCGGGGTGGTCGAAGTCGAACCGCAGGTGGTGGGCGAGGAGGACGGCCGCGATGTCGGCCGCCGACATGGACGAGGTGGGGTGCCCGGAGCCGGCGGCGTCGGCGGCGCGTACCGCGTCTACGCGCAACTGCTGCCCGAGGGTGGCCAGTTCTTCGTAGTGCATGTCACTCCTTGCCGGGTCGGCCCGGGATGCGGGCCAGTTCGGGGGAGGCGGTGTCGAGTGGGACCTGCCAGGAGCGCAGCAGGCCCAGCTGGACGGCCTGGCGGGGCAGGGCCGCGTCCAGGATCCAGTCGGCGGCGACCCGTACCCGGTTGCCGGGCATGGCGGCCAGGTGGTAGCCGCGGGTCACGGCGCCGGCGACCGGGCCGGACAGCTTGACGCCCATGGGGTTGGCGGCCGCCTTGACGCCGCCGAGGTCCACGGCGAAGCCCAGGTCGTTGTGCTTGTACGCGGCGGCCTCACCGTACCCGAGCGACGCGGCGACGTTGCGGGCGGCGACCTTGCCCTGCCGGGCCGCGTGCTGCGCCGTCATGGGGGTGAACTCGCCGGGCCGGGTCAGGTCCGGTACGGCGGCGGCGTCGCCGCACGCGAAGACGTCCGGCCGGCCGGGGACGCCGAGCTGCGGGGTGACGACGAGACGGCCGCGCTCGACGGGCAGGCCCAGCTCGGAGACGAGCGGGTCGGGGCGTACGCCGACGCACCAGATCAGCGACCTGGTCTCCACGAACTCGCCGTCGTCCAGCAGCACCCCGTCCGACCGGGACTCCTTGACCGACGTCTTCGTCCGCACGTCGACGCCCCGGCTGCGCAGCACCTCGTCGGCGGTGCGGGAGAGCTTCTCGTCGAGGCCGGGCAGGACGCGGTCGGCGACGTCGAGGAGCATCCAGCGGGGCTTGACGCCCGCGGGCCAGGCGGGCTGCTTGCGGACGAGGGCGTCGGTGAACATCTTGCCGTGCGCGGCCAGCTCCGTACCGGTGTAACCGGCGCCGACGACCACGAAGGTGCAGCGGGAGGTGCATTCGGCGGGGTTCCCGGCGGCCGAGGCCAGCTCTATCTGGCGGGTGACGTGGTCGCGCAGGTAGAGCGCCTCGGGCAGGCCGCGGAAGCCGGTGGCGTGCTCGGCGACGCCCGGGATGGGCAGCAGTTTGCTGACGCTGCCGACGGCCAGGACGAGCCGGTCGTAGGTGAGGGTGCCCTCGGTGCCTTCGGGGTCGGTGAAGTGGACCGCGCGCCCGTCGAGGTCGACGTGGTCGGCCTGGCCGAGCACCAGCCGTACGTGGCGGAGAGTGCCGGGCAGGGACACGGTGACCCTGCGCGGTTCCAGGACACCGGCGGCGACCTGCGGCAGCAGCGGCAGGTAGAGGAAGTAGTCGGTCGGGTTGAGCAGCACGATCTCGGCGCGGCCGCGCAGGCTGCGGGAGAGATGGCGGGCGGTCTGGTATCCGGCGAAACCGGCCCCGACGATCACGACGCGCGGCAGGGCGCGGGCGCGGGAGCCGTCTGGGTGGCCGGGCCGGCCGGAGGGGCCGGGAAGCGGGCCGGTGGGGCTGACGGACGGGGTCACAGGGCCTCCAGCGTCGTGTCTGCGTGCACGGCAGTCCGCCCACGGCCGTCTGCGTGCACGGCCGCGTGATACGGACGGACCTTCCCGGTGCCCCGGACCCTGCCTCCCAAACGCGGCATTACGGTCGCGGGACGCCCTCAGCGGCGCCGGCGCAGCACCGTCACGGCGGCCGCGGCGCCCGCCAGCGCCCCGGCGGCCAGGGCGGCCGGGTGGCGCAGCAGGACGGTGTCGGCGTACAGGTCGTGGGACGAGTCGTCGAAGCGGCCGTGGGCGCCGAAGTCGCGGCCGAGGGCGCCGTCGACGGGCGCCCAGAGGTTGCTGGGCGCCGGTTCGTCGGAGGCCTGGGTGCCGGTGTCCTGCTGGGCGGCGTACATGGTGCGGGCGAGGTAGCGGTCGAGCAACCCGGGCGCGAGCGCGTTGGCGATCAGGGTGGCGACCGTGGAGGCGCCCACCCGGTACTCGCGGCGGCCCGGGTGGCGGGCGGCGTGGACGACGGCCCGGGCGGCGACCTCGGGCTGGTAGACGGGGGCGACGGGCCGGGCCCGGCCGGGCATGCGGGAGAGCACCCAGTCGAACTGCGGGGTGTTGACGGCCGGCAGCTGGACCATGGTGGTGCGCACCCTGCTCCCGGCGTGCAGCAACTCGCAGCGGACGGACTCGTTCCAGCCCTGGATGGCGTGTTTGGCGCCGCAGTACGCGGACTGGAGCGGGATGCCCCGGTAGGCCAGGGCGGAGCCGACCTGGACGACGGTTCCCCGGTCGCGGGGGACCATGCGGCGCAGGGCGGCCCGGGTGCCGTTGACGTACCCCAGGTAGGTGACCTCGGTGACGCGGCGGAACTCGTCGGCGCCGATCTCGGTGAACGGCGCGAACACGCCGGTGAAGGCGTTGTTGACCCAGACGTCGATGGGGCCGAGTTCGGTCTCGACGCGCTCGGCGGCGTCTTCCACGGCCTGCGCGTCGGAGACGTCGACCGGCACGGCGAGGGCTTCACCGCCCGCGTCGCGCACCTCGGCGGCCACGCCCGCCAGCCCCTTCTCGCCACGCCCGAGCAGGGCGATGCGGTCGCCGCACGCGGCGAAGGCGCGGGCGGACGCCCTGCCGACGCCTCCTCCGGCTCCGGTGATGACGACGGTGCGCGGTCGCGGCGGGTTGGCGTCCATGGGGCGTCGGGTACCCGGGCGACTGGGGGACATTCCGTGTCCCGGGAGACACCGCCACCGGGGCGTCGGACGCGCCGCCGCGGCCGGCGGCCCTGCTGCTCGTCGAGCGGGAGGCGCCCCCTGCCGGCGGCAACGCGTCCTCCCCCGGCGCTGCGCCGCGTCCGACGGGCCGGGTGGTCAGCCGACGGCGTCCCGGTGCGGGCGCTCGATGACCTCCGCACCGGTCAACTGGGCCAACCGGTCCGACAGAACCTTGTCCGAGAGGGCGGGCAGTGCGGCGGACAGCTCGGAGTAGGTGGCTTGACCACGGCGCAGGAACTCGCGGAGCACCAGCGGCGCCCATCGGCCGCCCAGCACGGCGAGGGTGATGTCGACGGGACATCGCGGCTCGCCGTCCGGCGGTACGAGGGCGCCGTCCGGGCAGCCCACCAGCGGGCTGTCCCGATCACTCGTCCGTGTGTCCAACCGCTCGCCCGTCTCGCCGCCCCCGTAGCGGCTGGGACATCCGCCGACAGGACGGCACCCTCCGCACCTTGACCACTATGCGAGAAGGGGATCTCACGATACGACACGCGGGCGTACCGTGGCCGTACTGCACCCCGGCAACCAGAGGGAGTACGGCCATGGCCGACGCTGTCTACACGCATGGGCACCACGAGTCGGTGCTGCGCTCACACCGTTGGCGGACGGCCGCCAACTCCGCGGCGTATCTGCTCGGCGAGTTGCGACCGGGGCTGGACGTGCTGGACGTGGGCTGCGGCCCCGGCACCATCACGGCGGACCTGGCCGCGCTCGTCGCGCCGGACGGGCACGTGACGGCGGTCGACGCGGCCGGTGACGTACTGGAGCAGGCCCGGGCCACCGTCCGTGAACGCGGCCTGGACAACGCCCGGTTCGCGGTCGCCGACGTCCACGCGCTCGACTTCCCCGACGACTCCTTCGACGTCGTCCACGCCCACCAGGTGCTCCAGCACGTGGGCGAACCGGTGCGGGCGCTGCGCGAGATGCGCCGGGTGTGCCGGCCCGGCGGGGTCGTCGCGGCGCGTGACAGCGACTACGCGGCGTTCACCTGGTTCCCCGAGGTCCCGGCGCTGGACGCGTGGCAGGAGCTGTACCAGCGGGTGGCGCGCGCCAACGGCGGCGAGCCGAACGCGGGCCGCCGACTGCTGTCCTGGGCACGGGCGACCGGGTTCACCGACGTCACCGCCACCGCCGCCACCTGGTGTTACGCCGCACCCGACGAGCGTGCCTGGTGGAGCGGGCTGTGGGCGGACCGTACGACCGCCTCGGTGTACGCGAAGCTCGCGGTGGACGGCGGACACGCGACCGAGGAGGAACTGGCGGCGATCGCCGAGGGCTGGCGGGAGTGGGGACGGCAGGACGACGGCTGGTTCCTGGTGCCGCACGGCGAGGTGCTCTGCCGGGTCCGCTAGGCCCGATGGATCTGCGCGGCGCCGCCAACTACCCTCGCCCGTATGGAGATCCTCGGCACCACGCTGCGCATCTGCGTCGACGACCTGGAGACCTCGGTGGTCTTCTACGAACGGCTCACCGGCAGCCGCGCGCTCCGCTTCGAGCGCGGCGGCGTGTCGGTGGCGGCCGTCGGCTGCTTCCTGCTGATGAGCGGGCCGGAGTCGGAGCTGGAGGTGCTGCGCAAGGTGGCGGCGACGATCGCGGTCGAGGACGTGGACACCGCGCACGCCACGCTCACCGAGGTCGGGGCGAAGGTCGTGGCGGGCCCGGTGCCGACCCCGGTGGGCCGCAACCTGATCGCCGTCCACCCGGACGGGTCGGTCTTCGAGTACGTCGACCGGAAGCCGGCTCGTCAGGCCGACCCCATCCGGAAGTCGTAGCGGTACGGCAGCGGTTCGTCGGTGGCGGCCGACCAGAGGTCGCCCAGCGTCTCCGCGCCCTCCCGCAGGTCCGGCACGTCGAAACCCGCCTCGAACACGGCCCGCGCGCCCGCCCGGTCGCCCTCGGCGAGCAGCACCCGCGCCTCCGCCAACCGGAACGCGCCGCGCTGCCGCACCTCCGGGGGCAGCCGGTCCAGCACGGCGCGGGCGGCGCCGGGGCGGCCGGCCTCCAGCAGGGCGTCCAGCGCCTCGCGGGCGAGCGCGACCAGCACGGGCGCGCCGTCCGCGCACACCGCGCCGTCCGCGCACTCCGCGCCGTCCGCGCACTCCGCGCCGCCCCCGTACTCCGCACCGCCCGCGCCGCCCGCGCCGCCCGAGGCGTCCGCGGCGCCCGAGGCGCACAGGTCGTCGAACGCCTCCGCGTACCGGTCGGCGGCCCGTTCGGGGTGGCCGCCCTCGCGGTCGGCGACGGCCAGGCAGCGCAGCAGCGGCCAGCGGGCCCAGGCGCCGCCCAGGCCGCGTTCCCAGCTGCGTACGGCCTGCGCGCGGTCGCCCGCGTGCCACTGGGCGACGCCCAGGTGGTACTCGGTGTACGGGTCCGCCGGCGCCGTTTCCAGCATGTCCCGCCAGTGCGGCGCGACGAGCGACGGGCCCGGCGGCGCGCCCCGGGGCGGCGCGGGCAGCATCCCCGTACGCAGCAACTCGCGCCACGGTTCCTGCTGTTCACCGAGCGTCGACTCCGCGAACGGCGTACCGGGGAGCGTGAACCGGCCGCGCAGCACCTCCAGCGCGCCCCACCCCGAGCCGGTCGCGAGCGGCGTGCCGGGCTCGGTGTCGGCGCACGGGCGCCACGCCCGGTACGCGGCGTCGACGTCCGCCCGGGGCAGCCGCTCCTCCAGCCGTGCCGCGACCTCCGCGCGCGCCGCGCCCCAGTCCGCGCCGTGCACGGCGCGCGGGTCGGCGCCCAGCGGCCCGTACGCCTCCAGCCAGCTCAGCTCCCCGCCCGCGTCCAGCTTCAGGTGCTCCAGTTGCGTACGGGCGAGTCCGGCCTGGATCTCGGCGTAACCGGGCGTGCCGGACGCGGTCAGCCACTCCTGCCAGCGCCGCCCGCCCCGCCCGTGCCCCCACACGAACAGCTTGCGCCCGCGCAGCAGGTCGGTGGAGGTGTGGACGAACCCGTCCCCGTCCGCGTCGAGCGCGGCGATCCACTTGCGGGAGCCGTCCGGCACCTCGTGGAACCAGTCGCCCGAGTGCGCGCTGACCAGCGGATACGTACGGTCCTCGCCGTCCTGGTACGGCACCGGGACGCGGCGCAGGGTGTGGGCGTGGTCGTGGTGCCAGGCCTCGTCGGCCGGTACCAGGACGCGCCGGTCCTCGGGGACGGCCATGTTGGTCCACCAGTAGACGGGGGCGGGCCGCTCGTGCGGGTTGCGGATCCGTACGCCCGCGTAGAGGAAGTCCGAGTCGTCGGGCAGCCACAGGTCGACCTGGAAGGGCAGGTCGCGCAGCCGTTCCCACTCCCACAGCCGGACCATGTCGCCGCCGTCGGGCGCGGGGACGACGGCGGCGTGCAGCGGGGCGCAGGTGAGGGGGGTGTGGCCGGTGGCGCCGATGTTCCATTCGATGCCGCCGGAGAACCAGGCGCCGTTGAGGGCGAAGGCGGCGGGCTGGACGACGGGGTTGCGGTGGAGGAGTTCACGCCCGGTCGGTTTGTGGTGCAGCGAGTGGACCCGGCCGCCCAGGCCGGGCAGCACGGTGGCGCGCAGCCGGTCGTTCTCGATGACGATCGCGTCGAAGGCGGTCGGGGTGCGGTCGCGCCCGTACCCGTCGAGGATCCGGGTGGGGAGCGGGGTGAGCAGCGGCGCGTAGGTGGTCTGGCGGGCCATGTCGGGTGGCATGGCCCGCCGGGTGGCGGCGTCGACGGTGCGTTTGGGCGGGTCGAGGAGGCGGAGGGCGGGGAGCGGGTTCTCCGGACCCAACGGGGCGGCCGGGAGAGTCAGTACGGCTCGGCGCACGGTCATGACGACCATGGAACACGGTGGACGCCGTACCGGCCAGGGTGTGTCGGTCGCCGGTCATCGCCTCGACCACGAGGTCGGTGAGGTCGTCCCGGCCGCGTCCGGCGGCGATCGCCGGTTCCTCGCCGGCGGCCGCGCCGATCCGGTTCTCGCGCAGGGCGCCGGCCGGCTGCGGTTCGTCCTCGGCGTCTTCAGGGCGGGTCGACCATCACTTTCTCGGACGTGATCGCCCAGCGTTCGTGGTCGCGCCAGGCGCCGTCGACGAGGAGGAACGCCGGGGAGAAGCCCTCCAGCCGGAACCCGGCGCGGCGCACGAGCGCGATCGAGGAGTGGTTGAGCGGCTGGACGTTGGCCTCCAGCCGGTGCAGGCCGAGGGGGCCGAAGGCGTGGCGGAGGACGAGGCCGAGCCCTTCGCTCATCAGGCCCCGGCCGGCGGCGTGGGCGAACGCGCCGTACCCCAGGGTGCCGTTGAGGAACCCGTCGCGGACGATGTTGCTGATGGTGAGGTAGCCCGCGATCGCACCGCCCGCCTCCCGCTCGCAGATCAGCAGGGGTTCGGCGGCCGGGCTATCGATGCGGGCGCGGGCGTAACGGGCGTACGCCTCGGCGGTGTCGGGCGGGAAGAGCCACGGCCGGTGCAGGTCCCGGCTCTCACGGGCCCGCGAGACGAACTCGTCGGCGTCCTCGTACGTGAAGTGCCGGATCCCGACACGCGGGCCCTGGGCCAGGTACGGGGGGTGGTGCGGGGCGCTGGCGCCTTTCGCGGACATCCGGTCAGGGTAGCGAGGGCGTCAGCGGTCGTTCTTCGGACGGTCCGGCACACTCTTGCGTGGGCACTTCTCGCCCTTCTTCATCACATCGAGGGAGAGGGTGCGGCCGCCGAGGTCCGTGCCGGGCGCCGGATGCTGGGAGCAGACCTTCCAGTTGGACGGCCACAGCACCGTACGGTCGTAGCCGCTGGCGTCCCGCACCTCGACCTTGGTGCGGTAGTCCATGGTCGTGAAGACGGTCATGAGCCCCTTGCCGGTGAAGTCCGGCAGCGGCGGGCCGGCGGCGGTCGCCGCGGCCGCCGTCCCGGCCGTCGTCCCGGCCGTCGCCGTCAGCGCGAGGACGAGCCCCGCGGTCACCGTGGCCGCACGCTTCACTGTCGCCTCCTGAGGTGGACGAACGCCTGCCGCCCCGTGCGACCAGGATGTGCAGATCCTGGGCGCGCAGGGGCGGTGGGGCGGGCCGTACGGGTGAGGCTCCCGGGTCAGTGGTGGCTGACGACCAGCTGGGGCTCGTCGGTGCCGGCGGTGTCGGCCGGGTCGGGGCGCTGGATGAGCAGCGCGGTGACGACGCCGATGCCGAGCAGGGCGAGCGCGGCGTACATGGCGTGCTGGTAGCCGGCCTCGGTGACGCCCTGGGCGTCGCTGCCCGCGCTGATCATGGCGGAGGCGAGGGCGATGCCGAGGGAGGCGCCGATGCCGAAGCAGGCACCGTTGAGGCCGGAGAGGGAGCCGGGCTTGTCCTTGGGGGCGGTGGTGACGGCGAGGCCGTTGAGGCCGGTGAGCATGAAGCCGCCGTACGTGACACCGAGCGCGGCGAGCGCGGTGACCAGGATCCACTCGCTGTGCAGGAACAGCGTGGCGAAGACGAAGATCGCGAAGTTGGCGACGGCGCCGGCGACCACGACCGTACGCCAGCCGATCTTCGGGCCGAGGCGGCCGGTCAGGGGGGCGGAGACCACGCCGATCAGCTGGATCGGGGCGAGGAAGAGGATCGCGGCGGTGACGGCGGACAGGCCGAGGCCCACGCGGGCGTCCTGGGAGAAGAGCGGGATGGTCAGCGCGATCGCGCCGAAGGCGCCACCGAGGGTGCAGACGGTGGTGAGCAGCAGCGGCCAGGCGCGGCGGGAGGCGAGGACGTCGAGGTCGATGACCGGGTTGGGGGCGCTCTTCTGCGAGACGACGAAGAAGACGAGGGAGGCGAGGCCGCCGAGGAGGAAGCCGAGGGTGAGCGCGGAGGTCCAGCCCCAGGCGCCGCCCTGGGCGAGGCCGACGAGGATGCCGGTGAGGCCGAGGGCGAGGGCGGAGATGCCGCGGGCGTCGAACCGGGCGTCGGCGTCGGTGGTGGGCGGGACGTCGGGGACGTACCGGCGTACGCCGATGAGGCCCGCGACGGCGATCAGGGTCGAGCAGACGAAGATGCCGCGGAAGCCGATGGTGTCGGCGATCTGGCCGCCCGCGATGGCGTCGACGCCGGCGAGGCCGCCGTTGACGGCGGTGATGATGCCGGCCGCCTTGCCGAAGCCGGCCGGGGTGAGCAGCTGGTTCAGGGTGAGGAAGGCGAGCGTGAACATCGCGGCGGAAATGCCCTGCAGGACGCGGCCGGCGATGAAGATCTCGATGTTCGGCGCGAAGACGCACAGCAGGTTGCCGATGATCAGGACGAACGCGCAGACGATCATCATCGGCTTGCGGCCGCGCTGGTCGCTGAGGCGGGCGAGCGTGACCTGGCCGATGGCGGCCATCAGGAAGAAGAGGGTCTGCGACAGTCCGGCGGCGGCCGTGGTGGTGCCGAGGCGCTCGATGACGTCGGGCAGTGCGGGGCTGAGCATGGTCGCGTTGATCTGGTAGCCGAGGACGGCCAGGACCATCGCCAGCAGCATCGGGCCGCGGCCCGCGAGGTCGGATTCGGCTCCGGAACGCGTCCGGCCGAGCGAGATGGACATGTCGGCCCCTTTGCCTTGGATGTCATGTCGAGAGCGGTGAAACAGCTCGCCTCTTGCCCTTGTCAGACAAGTGCTGCTGAGACAGATTGGGATCTACGCGCGTAAACGTCAATACCTTCGGGCCAACTTTTCGCATTCACCCAGCTCAGCACGGCTGAATCGAGACCGAACCGCCATTGCCGACCCCACCCACCGGGGCATAACTTGCAGACAAGTGAGCCGAGGAGGGGCAGTGGTGGTCAGCAGCGCGGAGCAGCGGAGACCGGTGGTGGTGCTGTACGAGCGGATCGTGGACGCCATCCACGCCGGCACCTACCCGCCCGGCTCCACCCTCCCCTCCGAGCCGAAGCTCGCCGCCGAGCTGGGCGTGAGCCGCCCCGCCCTGCGCGAGGCCCTGCTCCTGCTCCAGGAGGACGGCCTGCTCTCGGTACGCCGCGGGGTCGGCCGGACCGTCGCCGACCGCCCGCCCCGGCGCGGCTTCGAGCACATCCAGCCGCTGGAGGAGCTGATCGGCGCGGGCGCCCCCGTCCGCGTACGGGCGCTGCTGCGGGCCGTCGAGGAGCCCACCGACTTCACCACCCAGCACCTGCTCGCGGCGGCCCGCGCCCGGTTGCGCTTCTGGGAGTCGCTGCTGGTCGGGGACGGTACGGCGGCGGCGCTGAGCCAGGAGTGGGCGGCCGCCGAGGACGTCCTGGCGGGCGCCCACCCGGGTTTCGCGCGGGCGTTGGAGGCCGTCGCGGCCGGGCCGGACGCCGCCGCCGCCCGTACGTCGATGCTCGCGGTACTCGTCTCGTCGTCGCGGGGCGTGCCGCTGAGCGCGCACAGCAGCGTGACGGCGACGCTGGTAGGGCAGCGGCGCGGTGAGCAGCTGGGCCGGCCGGCCGACACCCCGGCCGTCCTGATCACCCAGGTCGTGCGTGCCGGGGACACCCCCGTCCTGGCGGCCAAGCACATGCTGCCGACGGGCGCGGCGGCCCTCCCGGTGCTCCAGTCCAACTGAGCCTGTCGGCTGCGTCACGGCACCGGGCCGGGAGCGTGCCGTACACTCCGGCTCCATGCACTTGTCTGACAACCTCCCCACCGCCGCTCCCGCCACCGCCGAGGCCACCCCCGAGGCCGCCGCCGAGGCCGCCGCCGACTGGATCAGCCGCGCCCCCAAGGCGGTCCTCCACGACCACCTGGACGGCGGCCTGCGCCCCGCCACGATCATCGAGCTGGCCCGCGAGTGCGGCTACACCGGCCTGCCGACCGAGGACCCGGCCGCGCTCGGCGTGTGGTTCCGCGACGCCGCCGACTCCGGTTCGCTGGAGCGCTACCTGGAGACGTTCGCCCACACCTGTGCGGTGATGCAGACCCGCGAGGCGCTCTTCCGCGTCGCGGCCGAGTGCGCCGAGGACCTGGCGGCGGACGGTGTCGTCTACGCCGAGGTGCGCTACGCCCCCGAGCAGCACCTGGCGGGCGGCCTGACCCTGGACGAGGTCGTCGAGGCGGTGAACGACGGCTTCCGCGAGGGCGAGCGCCGCGCGGGCGGCCGGATCACCGTCGGCACGCTGCTGACCGGTATGCGCCACACGGACCGTTCGCTGGAGATAGCCGAGCTGACCGTCGCCCACCGCGAGCGCGGCGTGGCCGGGTTCGACATCGCGGGCGGCGAGATCGGCAACCCGCCCTCCCGCCACCTGCCGGCCTTCCAGCACCTCAAGCGGCACAACTGCCACTTCACCATCCACGCGGGCGAGGCCGTCGGCGCCGAGTCCATCCACGAGGCCGTCCAGGTCTGCGGTGCCGAGCGGATCGGGCACGGCGTACGCATCACCGACGACATCGCCGAAGACGGCACGCTCGGCCACCTGGCCGCGTACGTCCGCGACAACCGCATCGCGCTGGAGGTCTGCCCGACCTCCAACCTCCAGACGGGCGCCGCGAAGGACTACGCGACGCACCCGATCGACCAGCTGCGCCGCCTCGGCTTCCGCATCACGCTGAACACCGACAACCGGCTCGTCTCCGGCACCACCATGAGCCGGGAGTTCCAGCACATGGCGGACGCCTTCGGCTACGGCCCCGAGGTCTTCGAGGAGTTCACGGTCGCCGCCGTCGAGGCCGCGTTCCTGCCGCTGCCGGAGCGCCGCCGCATCATCGACGAGGTGATCCGCCCGGGTTACGCGGCCCTCTAGCGCAACGTCCCGCCGACGACGGGAAGGTGGAGCACCCCGGTGTCCTGCGGGGCGCTGGTGACGGTCACCGGCTTGATGCCGCGGTTGCCCAGGTACGCGGAGTCGCTCGCGGCGATCACGAACTGGAGCCGGTGCCCCGCCTCGTACCGGTGCACGATGCCGGGCAGGTCCACGGTGAACGGCCGGGTCACATCCGGCACGCGCACGGGTGCGACCAGCCGCTCGACCAGCGTCTTCGTGCCGTCCGGGGCGATGTCGTACACCTTGGCGAAGAGCACCAGTTTGTCGGCGGCGTCCCCGGAGTGCTGCACCCGCTCGGTCTTCGGCGAGATGACGCGGAGAGTGGCCCTGGGGGCGCCGACGACGTCGACGGGGCCCTTCAGGGGCCCGCTGGTCCAGCCGAGGTAGGTGCCCTGGGTGTCGTACGGCTTCGGGTCGGCGATCCCGATCAAGCCGGCGAGCGAGGACTCCGAATGGCTGGTCGGGACCAGCCAGTTGCGGTACTCCCGGGCGCCGCGCGCCACCTTGGCGCGGTTGTCGACGAGCTTGCCGTCGCCGGACAGGTAGAGCTTCTGCGACAGCGGCGGCACGGCGGCGGCGGTGCCGTACCCCGGCTGCCAGTCGCGGTAGTAGGCGAACGCGGGCCCGGTGTCCGTACCCGTCCTCTTGTGCAGGTGGCGGTCCAACCAGGCGAGGATGCGCCTGCCGACGTAGCTGGTCTCAAGGTTGCCCTCGCCGAGGTTGAGCTCGCCGCTCGCCGGGTCGGTGAGCCCGCCGCTGTGGCCCCACGACTGCCAGATCATCTTGGTCTCGGTGCCCTGCTCCCTGAGCTGCTCGTAACTGGCCTGTGCCTCATTGAGGTTGAACAGGCTGTCCGCCTGCCCCTGGATGAGGAGCGTCGGCGCCTTGACCTTGCCGAGGTACGAGACCGGGGAGACGCTGCGCGCGAAGTCGAGCATCTCCTGCGTCTTCCCGGCCGGGTAGCGGCCGGAGTTGAGCAGCCGGACGGTCTCACAGGCACGGGTGACGAAGTGCAGGCAGCCGAGGCCGTTGATCCGGGAAGGGTCGAGGGACGGCACGAGCAGCGGCTGCCCCTCCCCCATCAGGTAGAAACCGTTGGACCACTGCCACTTGAACGCACCGGGGACGGTGCGCGAGGCGTTGTTGGGGTCCAGCGAGTACGCCAGGTCGTGCCAGGTGATCATCGGTACGAGGGCGTCGACGCGCTGGTCGACGGCGGCCGTGGCCAGCTGGACGACGCCGCCGTACGAGCCGCCGATCATGCCGACGCGGGGGTCGCCGTGGCCGTCGGTGGTGACGAAGTCGGCCCTGGTTCCGTCGTCGGCGGCGCGCGTGCCGCCGAGGAAGTCGATGAGCCGGGACGCCGCTTGGCCGTCGATGCGCGGATCGTCGAGCGAGATCAGACAGCCGGACTTGCCGAACCCGAGTCCCGAGTAGACGAGGGCGGCATAGCCGCGCTGGGCGAACGCCTTGCCGATGGCGTCGGTGGACCCGTCGGACTTGCTGCCGCCGAACCCGTTGGTGGCCAGCACGGCGGGCACCCGGTGCGCTGCGTCCGCCCCGGCGGGCCGGTAGAGGTCGGCGTCCACGGTGCAGTCGCGCCCGCCTGCGTCGACGGTGAACGTCAGTGCCGTGACGGTGAACTGCCCCGGCGCCTGGGCGGCCGCCGCCGGCGGTACGGTCACGGCGAGCGGCGCGACGAGCGCGGCACCGGCCGCGAGGACGAGGGACGTACGGAGCCGGGGCAGGGGCAGCGGGCGCGACAACACGAAGACCTCCACGACGAGGAGACTTACCGACCGGTAAGTACCGGGTCGCGCTCATCGTGTGACACGTGTCAGATCCACGTCAACGCTCGTACAGTGCTTTCTTGACGCGAATTCAACAAAATTCCGCACGCGCGCTCTCAGCGCAGTGCGGGCTCGTCCAGGGTGAGCGTGCCCGCGTCCGCGTCCAGGACCGCCGGGACACCGAGGGGCACCGTCAGGTTGGTGGGGCTGTGGCCGAAGCCCAGTTGTTCGACGACCGGTACGCCGAGGGGCGCCAGCCGGTCCAGGAGCGTGGCGCGGACCTCGGGGTAGGGCCCGCACTCCTCCCAGGAGCCGAGCGCGATGCCCGCGACGCCGTCCAGCCATCCGGCGCGGAGGAGCTGGGTGAGGATGCGGTCCAGGCGGTACGCCTCCTCGCCGATGTCCTCCAGCAGGAGCAGGCCGCCCCTCGTGGAACGGCGGCCGTGCGGGGTGCCGAGGTCGGCGGCGAGGAGAGCCAGGCAGCCGCCCAGGGTGACGCCCCGGGCCCGGCCGGGAACCATCGGCCCGGCACCTTCCAGGCCCAGGGTACGGACCGTCTCGGGTTCGAACAGCGTGGCCCGCAGCGACTCCTGGGTGGCGGCGTCCTTGAGGAACGTGACCACCCCCGCCATCGGGCCGTGCAGCGTGGCCAGCCCCATCCGTACCGCGAACGCCTCGTGCAGCGCCGTCACATCGCTGTAGCCGACGAACACCTTGGGCCCGGCGGCCCGGATCGCCGTCCAGTCGACCAGGTCGACCATGCGCTGCGCGCCGAACCCGCCGCGCGCGCAGATCACCGCCGAGACGGACGGGTCGCACCACGCCTCCGTCAGGTCACGGGCACGGTCCCCGTCCGCTCCCGCGAGGTACGGCAGCTCGGGGTGGACGTCCAGGACGTGCGGCAGCACCACGGGGTCGAGCCCCCAGCCGCGCAGGATGTCCAGCCCGGCCTGAAGGCGGTCCTCGGGCACGGGGCCGCTGGGCGACACGACCGCGACCCGGTCACCGGGTCGCAGACGTGCGGCGCGTTCCAGCGGCGCCGTCACTTCCGCAGCTCCAGCAGCGGCACGTCGAGCCGGGCGATCCCGAAGACCTGGACGTACAGCGCCAGTTCGGACTCCAGAGCCCGGACCACGGTGTCGGCCCGCCGGAAGCCGTGCCCCTCCCCCTCGAAGGCGATGTACGCGTGCGGTATGCCGCGCCCCGCCATCGCCGCCAGGAACCGTTCGCACTGCGCGGGCGGGCAGATGACGTCGTCGAGCCCCTGGAGCAGCAGGAACGGCGAGGTGATCCGCTCGACCTGGGCCAGTGGCGCCCGCTCCCGGTAGCGGCCGGGGACGTCCTCGGGCGGCCCGATCAGCGACTCCAGGTAGCGGGACTCGAAGTCGTGCGTCTCCTCCGCCCACCCGGTCAGGTCCAGGACCGGGTAGAGCAGCGTGCCGCAGGCGTACACGTCGGTGAGGGCCAGGGACGCGGCGGCGGTCCAGCCGCCCGCGCTGCCGCCCCGGATCGCGAGGCGGGCCGGATCGGCGGTGCCCTCGGCGGCGAGCGCCTCCGCGACGGCGGCGCAGTCCTCGACGTCGACGACGCCCCACTGCTCCCGCAGCCGCTCGCGGTAGGACCTCCCGTACCCGGTGGAGCCGCCGTAGTTGACCTCGGCGACGCCGATGCCACGCGAGGTGAAGTACGCGATGGCCAGGTCCAGGACGAGCGGGGCGTTTCCGGTGGGCCCGCCGTGCGCCCACACCACATAGGGCGGCAGTTCGTCGTCGGGGGCGATCCGGTCGGGGTTGTGCGGCGGGTAGATGTGGGCGTGGATCTCGCGGTTGTCCGGCCCGGTGAAGGTGCGGATCTGCGGTTCGGGGTAGTACGCCGGGTCGACCGGGTCGTCATGGGCGGAGCCGACGACCCGGGTGCGGCCGGTGCTGGTGTCCAGCTCGACGACCTCGTAGCCGCTGCGCGGGCTGGCCGCCACGCCGATGACGCGCGACCCGTGGCCTGTGAGCGTGGGGGCCCATTCGGTCCACGGGCCCGGGGCGTCGACCACCTCGCCGGTCTCCGGGTCGAGTATGCCGAGGCTGGTGGCCCCCCTGCCGTGGATGACGGCGATCGTCCCGTCGTCCAGCGGCTGGAACCACTTCATCCCGATCTTCCACAGCGGGCCGCCGAACTCCTCCGCCCGCCCCGTGCACAGAGCGGCCGCCTCCGCGCCGGGCCTCATCCGCCGCAACTCCCACCAGCCGCCCGCGTCGGAGACGAACAGCAGCGAGCCGTCCGGTGCCCAGTCGACCTGGCAGACCGACTCCTCCGGGCCCCCGGCGACAGCCCGCACCCCGGTGAACGGTCCGCCGTCCGTGACGTCACCGGTCATCACCGTCGTGCCGTCCCACGGCATCCGGGGGTGGTCCCAGGCGAGCCACGCGGCCCGCCGGCCGTCCGGGGAGAGCCGTGGCCCGGTGACGAACCGGTGCCGGTCGCCGGTCAGCTCCCGCACCGCGGCCCGGTCCTCGGCCGCCGACCCGTCGAGCGGGACGGCGGCGACGACGCGCCGCACGTCGCCCGGCCCCTCGCCGGTGAACTCCTCCAGGACGCACCACACTTCGCCCCGGTCCAGGCGGATGACCGGGTCCACCCAGCGCATGCCGCCGCCCACGCCGGACACCGGGGTGAGCGGCGCCGGTTCGCCGTCGCCGTCCGGCTCGTACGCGTACAGCCGCTGGTCGGGGAAGTGGCTGAAGACGACGAGCGGCCCGCCGCCCTCCTCCCCTACCGCCCCGGCCCAGGACTGTCCGCCGTACTCGACGACTCTGCTGCGTACGTTCCAGGGGGCGGGCAGCACCGGTTCCTCGGAGCCGTCCGGCCGCCGGCGCACCAGGGCACGTCTGCCGCCCTCGGCGGGCCTCGGCTCGGTCCACCACACCTCGTCGCCGACGACACCGACGAACTCGGGACGCCCGTCGTGCGCGGCGGCGAGACGCGCGTCGATCGGTGACGGCCAGGTTCCGTAAGCCCCCGTGGGTACCATGTCCGGGCTTCCCCCCTACGCGGTCTGCAGATAGTGGTCGAGGACGCGGATGCCGAAGTGCAGCGCCTCGACCGGGACGCGCTCGTCGACGCCGTGGAAGAGTGCCTGGTAGTCGAAGCCGATGGGCAGCCGCAGCGGCGAGAAGCCGTAGCCGGTGATGCCGAGCCGGGCGAAGTGCTTGGCGTCGGTGCCGCCGGACATGCAGAACGGCACGACGTGCGCGTCCGGCTCGAAGTGCTCCAGCGCGGCGCGCAGCTTGGCGTACGTCGGTGAGTCGACGGGCGCCTGGAGCGGGATCTCCTGGTGCTGGAACTCCCAGTCGACGTCCGGCCCCGTCAGCATGTCCATGGTCTCGGCGAACTCCAGGTCCCCGCCCGGCAGTACGCGTCCGTCGACATGGGCGGTGGCGACGCCCGGGATCACATTGACCTTGTAACCGGCGTGCAGCATGGTCGGGTTGGCGCTGTTGCGGATGGTCGGCTCGACCAGGGCCGCGGCGCGGCCGAGCTTCGACAGCAGGGCGTCGGCGTCGAAGTCCTCCGCGTCCAGGTCGGGCTGGAGGCCGTGGAGCGCGGCCAGTTCGGTGAGGGCGGCGCGCACGGTCGGAGTGAGCCGCACCGGCCACTCGTGCCGGCCGATCCGTGAGATGGCCTCGGCCAAGCGGCTGACCGCGTTCTCCCGGTTGACCTTCGAGCCGTGGCCCGCCCGGCCCTCGGCGGTCAGCTTGAGCCAGGCGGTGCCGCGCTCCCCCGCGCCGATGGGGTAGATCTCCAGGTCGGGTCCGGCGTGGAAGGTGTAGGCGCCGGACTCCCCGATGCCTTCCGTGCACCCCTCGAAGAGGTCCCGGTGGTGGCGTGCCAGATAGGCGGCGCCGTCGGCGGCGCTCGCCTCCTCGTCGGCGGTGTACGCGATGACGATGTCGCGCCGTGGCCGAATGCCGTGGCGGGCCCACTCGCGCACGACCGCCAGGATCATCGCGTCCATGTTCTTCATGTCGACGGCGCCCCGGCCCCACACCAGCCCGTCGCGCACCTCCCCGGAGAAGGGGTGCACGTCCCAGTCGTCCGGGTCGGCCGGGACGACGTCCAGGTGGCCGTGGACGAGCAGCGCGTCGGCGGACGGGTCGGTGCCCTCGATGCGCGCGACGACATTGGTGCGGCCGGGTGTGCGTTCCAGCAGTGCCGGTTCCAGGCCGGCGTCGGCGAGCCGTTCGGCCACGTACTCGGCGGCGGGCCGCTCCCGGCAGTCGCCGCTGCCGTGGTTGGTGGTGTCGATGCGGATGAGCTCGGAGGTGAAGGTCACCACCTCGTCGAGCGCCTGCGAGTCCGTGTCGAACGGTGTCGTCACGTCAGCCATACTGCTCCTCCACTGCGGCCGAGACGATCGTGGTGACCGCCTTGAAGGCGCGAATGGCCTCGTACATCGTCTCGCTGGTGTACGCGACACGCCGCTCCCCGCTGACCGCCACGCCCGGGACGACGGTGGCGGCGGCCGCGAGATGCTCCGCGTCGAACTCCAGCTCCACGGTGAACGGCCCGCCGCGCACCGGTTCGTACCGTACGGCGAGAGCGGTCGCGTCCTTGGCTGCGGCGCGGATGTCGGCGGCCGTCCGGGTGGGGGTGCGGCACACCGCCGCGTACCGAGAGACGTGGTCCTTGACGGCGACCTTGCGGGCCTCCGGGGCGTACGCGAGGGCGTCCTCGCAGGTCAGGTCGTCGCCGGTGACGAGGATGACGGGGACTCCGTACTCGGCGACGACATGGGCGTTGAGCATGCCCTCGCTCGCCCGTACACCATTGAGCCAGACGCCGGTGATGGAGTTGGCGAGGTAGGTGTGGGCGAGTACGCCTTCGCTGCCCGCGCCCGTGTGGTACCCGACGAACGCGATGCCGTCCACGTCGCCGTGCTGGACGCCTTCCACCATGGAGAGGGACTTGTGCCGGCCGGTGAGCATCTCGGCGCGTTCGTCGAGCCGTTCCAGCAGCAGATTGCGCATGGTCCAGTGCGCTTCGTTGATGAGGACCTCGTCGGCGCCGCCGTCGAAGAAGCCCAGCACCGCCGCGTTCACATCGGAGGTGAACATCGACCGGCACCGCTCCCACTGGGGAGTGCCGGGCAGCACGTCGGCAGGCCAGGTCACACCGGTGGCGCCTTCCATGTCGGCGCTGACAAGGATCTTCATGCCTCGAAACCGTACGCGGTCCCGCCGCGCCTGCCCAGGCCTGTGGATAACTGTCGGCCGGGGCCGACGATCGCACGATCCCGGTCGTACGCCGTGCGGACCGCGGGCCGCCGACCGACCATGGACCCATGGATCACGTGGCCAATGACAGGACCGCGGCGCACACCGCCCCGGTCACCACCGCCCACGAGGCTCTGATGTCCAAGGGCGCGTACGTGATGGCACCGGCGGCCGTCTCGGAGTGCCTCGGGACGGACCAGCACGACTGGGCCGCCTTCGCCGCCCACTGGGAGGACCTGGCGCCGGACTCGTACGCGGCCGAACGGGGAACGCGGCGGCTGCGCCGCTACGGGCACTTCTCCCTCTCCCGCACCGGGGAACTGACCCTGCGGCCGCACGGCACCTTCGTACAGCCGGAGAACAGCAATCCGCTCTACGTCGACGTGGACCGGCACTTCGAACCCCTGACCGACGCCTTCGTGGCCGATCCGCTCCTCACGCCGCTGCTGAGGATGCTCGGCGACGTGGCGGCCTGCCTGGACGACGCGGCCGAGTGGAGCGTGAAGGTCCACCCGTTCCGGGTCGTCGCCTCGGCGGACAGCCAGGGCGCGCCCACCCCGGAGGGCCGGCACCGCGACGGGGTCGCGCTGGTGACGTCGCTGCTCATCGGCAGGGACAACGCCGACGGCGGGGAGAGCACGGTGTACGCCACGGACGGCACGGAACTGCTGACCACCACGCTCAGCGAACCCGGGACGCTGCTCCTGGGCGACGACCGCTCCACCTTGCACGGCGTGTCGCCGATCCGCCCCGTCGACCCCACCAGGCCCGCCCACCGGGACGTCCTGGTGACCACGCTCACGGCGCGCTGACGTCACGGCACGCCCGCCCTCACGGCGCCCCGGCGCGGTCGGTGGCGCGCACCAGGGCGTCCACCACCCCCGCCGGGCCCGCCTCACCGCGGGCCCAGGCGCGTTGCCGTTCGGCGCCGGTCCCCCGGGCCGCGAGCCGCCGCAGGAACGCCGACACCTCACCCATGTCCCCGTACGCCTCCAGCACGGGCCGCACATGCCGCACCAGCCGCTCCGCCTGCTCCGGCGCGGGCGCGACCCGCCCGGTCAGGGCGTCCACGCCGCCGCCGGGCCAGCCGTCCCGGGCGGCGCGCCAGTACGCGGCGCGCAGCAGCTCGCTGTTGACGCGCGGGCCCGGGTCGCCGCGTACGACCCGGTCCGCCGCCGTCACCACGAGCGCCCTGATCAGCGCCGTCAGGGCCACCGTGTCGTCGATCTCCGCGAGGACGTCCATGGAGCGGATCTCCAGCGTCGGCAGGCGCGGGTTCGGCCGGATGTCCCAGAACGGCATGCCGGGCTCCAGCATCGCCTCCGACTCGGCCATGGCGGTGGCGAGCCGCTCGTGGTCGTCGAGCGATTCGGCGTACGGCGGCGGTCCCAGGCACGGGAAACGGCCCCTGATGACCGAGCGCCAGCTGGCGTAGCCCGTGTCGTGCCCCTCGTGGAACGGGGAGTTCGCGCTCATCGCCACGAGCAGGGGCAGCCAGGGCCTCAGGTGGTTGCCCACCAGGACGGCGAGCTCCCGGTCGGGCAGGTGCACATGGACGTGGAAGGCGCTGATGGCGAAGTCGTCGAGCATGGCGCGGTACTGGTCGGCCCCGGCCCTATAGCGCGGGTGGTCGCCGATGTCCGCCCTCCGGGACACGCCCAGGACCGGCGTACCGGACGCGCACAGGCGCAGGCCCTCCGCCCGGGCGGCCGCCACGGCTGCCGCCCGTACCCGGTGCAGTTCCTTGCGGAGCTCCTCGGTGCCCGGGCACGGCGGGGTCTTGCCCTCGATCTGGTACGCGGTGAACTCACCGGAGACGAGGTCGCCGACCATCGCGGAGGCCCGGTCCACCACCCGGGCACCGGCGGGTTCCACACCGCGCGTTCCGGGGTGGACGAGGAAGTACTCCTCCTCCACTCCGAGCGTGGGCGCGTCGTTCTCCCAACCGTTCACCGCTTCAGCATCACGCGTCCGGGCGCCCCTGTCGCGGGGAACGCGGGGGAACGTACGGCCGGGTCAGCCGGTCAGGGACGCGGACGCCGGTCCGGTCGCGAGCCGGTCGAGGAGCTGTTCCCGGTGCAGGTCCGCTATGGGCGCGAGGAGGTCCGGGTGGCGCAGGAGCGCGGCGGCCCGGCGGTCGTGCTCGTCCGGGTCGACCAGCCGCCGGAATTCGACCGGCGCGCCGCCCAGGTGCGCGGACCCGGCGAGGGCCTCCATGGCGGCCGCGGCCAGCCCGGGCGTACTGAGCAGGGACGCCGCCCAGCTCGCGACGACCTCGTCGACCCACGTACACCACGCTTCCTCGCCCCGGTTCCCGGCGGAGTCCGCGCCGGTGACCCAGTCGAGCCGCGCCGAGCCGCCCGGCCCCGCGACGGCGACCAGCGCGGCGTCCATCGCGGTCGGGTAGCGCAGCCACGCCGCGACCGTGACGGCCTGCCGCGCCTGCGTCTCGGCCAGGGCTCGGTCCAGTGCGCCGCCGCCCGTCGGATAGGCGCGCGTCAGCCACTGCGCGGTCGCCGCTATGAGCGGGGAGAGCGAGAAATCTGCGGGCACGGCTGATCCATCCGAATTCACGGGGGTGAGGTGGACCGAAACCGTACCGCCGGAATTCCGCGGACGAAATGACGCAGCTCACGCGCGGCAGGTGTGGGGCAGCGGGGCAGGAACGACACGCTGAGCGCACGGCAATACGCGGGGTGGGGCCACGGCGGCGTTTCATTGGGGAAATCCGGAAATACCCACGCGAAGGAGCGACGGCATGGCACACGGCGGAGATGTTGTCACCGAATTGACCAATGACCACGAGGAGGTGGAGGAGCTCTTCAGCACCATCGAGGAACTGCCGTCGGGCGACAGCCGGCGCAAGCAGTACGCCGACCAGGTCACCATGGAACTGGTCCGGCACTCGGTCGCGGAGGAGGCCTACCTCTACCCGGCGGTACGCAAGCACGTGCCGGGCGGGGACGCGCTCGCCGAGAAGGAGCTGGCCGACCACGCGGCCGCCGAGCGCATCATGAAGGAGCTGGAGGGGTGCGACGCGGGCGATCCGCAGTTCGACGTGCTGATGAACCGGCTCATGACGGAGATCCGGTCGCACATCACGGACGAGGAGAACAACCTCTTCCCGCGTCTGCGTGACGCGTGCTCCCCCGAGGCGCTCGACGAGCTCGGCGACAAGGTCCGTCAGGCGAAGCGGACGGCCCCGACCCGCCCCCACCCCTCCGCCCCGGACAAGCCCCCGGCCAACAAGCTCCTCGCCCCCGGTGTCGGCATGGTCGACCGCCTCCGCGACGCGATGACGGGCCGCGGCAAGTCCTGACCTCCGCCCTCCGGTCCTCCCGGTCCTCCTGCTCAGGCGCCCCGGCCCGCCACCGGCCACATCGACGGCGGGCCGGGTTCCGTCACACTCACGGTCGGCGCGCGCGTCCCACCTCGCGCGGCTCCGGGACCGGCTCCCACCGGGCGACGTCCTCGGCGGCGACACCGCCCAGGCGGGCCATCAGCAGGGCGACGTCGTCCCTGCGGCCGCCCCGGGCGCCCAGTGCCCGGATGACGGCGTCGCAGGCGTCGTCCATGGAGGCCGCCGGGTGCGCGGCCGACTCGCACAGCGCGGCAAGGCCCACGCCGATGTCCTCGCCCCGCACCTCGACCAGCCCGTCGGTGCACATCACGAGCCGGTCGCCGGGCGCGACCGGTACCCGTACGGTCTGGAACGGCACTCCTCCGACGCCGATCGGGACGCCCGTCGGCAGGTCGAGCAGGTCGCCGCGCCCGTCCTCGGCCCGGACGATCACCGGCGGCACATGGCCGGCGTTCGCCATCAGCAGCTCACCGGCGACGGGGTCGTAGATCACGTACAGACAGGTCGCCAGGTGGTGCTCGCCGAGCCGCTGAGCCAGGTCGTCGAGGGTACGCAGCAGCTGGGCGGGTGACAGGTCGAGCCGGGCCATGGTCTGTACGGCCGCCCGCAACTGGCCCATGATGGCGGCCGCGTCCAAGCCGTGTCCCATGACGTCGCCGACGACGAGAGCGGTGCGGGAGCCGGGGAGCGCGACGGAGTCGTACCAGTGGCCACGGGCCCGCCCCAGCGGGGTGCCCGGCAGGTAGCGCGTGACGGTGTCGCAGCCCGCCATGCGCGGAGGGAGCCGGGGCAGGAACGAGCTCTGGAGCAGCTCGGCGACGCTTCCCGCCCGGTGGGCCTTTCCGTCTCCACGCGCGCGTGGGGAGCGTTCCGCGCGGCGGGGCACGCCCCAGTCGGGGGTGATCGGTACGCGGTCGTGGTGGCTGAACTCGAGGACGGGATAGCCCAGTTCCAGGACCTGGGAGACGATCCGGGCGGACTGCCGGACGCTCATGGCCGACAGGATCCCGGGGAGTCGCCGGGCCAGCTCGTCCGAGCCGGGGTAGTCGGTGTGCAGGGCGAAGCCGGGCGCGATGCGCTCGAAGCGCTCCGGACCGGCTGCGTCGCCACCGAACCGCGCGGCGTCCGCCGCCAGGACGAGGAGCCGTTCGGGGCCGGGGCCGACCAGCGGATAGGCCCACCACAGGACGTCGGTGCGTTCCTGTCCCGGTTCGGAGAGCCGGGCCCGGCCGGCCGCCGGGTAGGAGGCGAACCCGCCCCGGGAGGCGTCCAGGGAGGTATCCAGGGCATGGCCCGGGCTGTCGTCCGCGTACGGACGGTTCTCCTCCAGCGCGCCGGAGACGGGGAGCAAGTCGGCGGCGGGCCGGCCCAGCGCGGCCTGCTCGGCGTGGCCGAACAGCCTCCGCGCGCCGGTCGACCAGTGGGACACCAGGCCGTCGCCGTCCACGACGACCACGGCAAGCGGAATCCGGCCCGCCGTGCCGGCCGGGCCTGTTGCGGGCCTCGGCTGCGGAACGCCACTGTCCATGGCTGGAAGGCTCCTTCCCGGCGCGCCGCGGACCCGCGGCGGTGCCCCCACGGTACGGCCCGTGCGCCGTTGTGCGCCGGTCATCCAGGGAACTGACCCATCGTCAATCCTCGTGCCCCAGACGGAGATTCCGCTCGGTGCGTCCGCCGCCCGCCACCTGCAGCACGGTGGCCACCGGCGGGTATCCGGCCGCGATCACGGTGTACTCGCCGGATGAGAGGTCCACGAAACGGAATGTGCCGTCGGGGCCCGTGGTGAGCGTGTCGACGACGTTGCCCGCCGCGTCGAGCAGCGTCACGCGCGCGTCCTCCACGGGCCGCCCGCCGGGCGCCCGTACCGTCCCGCGCAGCATCGCCCCGCCGGCCAGTTCGACGTCCTGCCGGGTCTCGCGGGCCGCCTGGACGGTGACCGGCAGGGCGGCGGGCCGGAAGGCGGGGGCGCTCGCGGCCAGGGTGTACTCCCCCGCCACGAGCGCGGTGAGGACGTAGCCCCCGTCACGCCCGGTGCGGGCGCTCGCGACGACCTCGCCGCGTACGTCGGTGAGGGCGACCGCGGCATCGCGTACGGGCGTGCCGTCGGCGGTGTGGACGGTCCCGGCGAGCCGGCCCGCCCCGCCGAGGACCACGTCGATCTCGACGGGCCGGTCGCCGACGGTGACGGGGACGGCCTGGGGCTGGTGACCGCCGGCCGCGGCGATCATCACGTACGAACCGGCGCCCGGCACGCTGAGCGCGTACCGCCCGTCCTCACCGCTCGCGCCGCGTCCGACCTGCTGTCCGCGCACGTCGATGAGGGTGAGGGCGGCGCGCGGCACGCACGTTCCGTCGGGGTGCTGGACGGTGCCGCAGACCGGGACTCCGGAGCGGACGGCTCCCGGCGCGGTGCGGGGCGGGGGCACGGCGGCGGTGGGGGCGTTGTGGGTCACCAGCGGTTTCTCCTTGAGGAAGAAGGCGATGAGCAGGCCGAGGCCGAGGACCGGCACCAGGTGGAGGAAGGTCCTGGGCATCGCCTCGGCGTACGCCTCGGTGTACGCGTCGCGCAGGGCGGGTGGCATGGCCGCGACGAGGCGCGGGGTGACCGACCAGGGCCCGGGCAGCTCCGCGGCGGCGGCGCCGTCGGGCAGGCGCGCGGCGACGGCGCGGTCGAGGCGGTGGGCGAAGAGGGCGCCGAGGCCGGCGGCGCCGACACAGCCGCCGATCCAGCGGACGTGGATGTGGGCGCTCGTGGCGGTGCCGAGGGCGGCCGGTGGCGCGGCGTTCTGGACGGCGAGGACGAGGGCGGGCAGGACGAGTCCGATACCGACGCCGAGCACGGCCTGCCAGACGCTGTGGGTCAGGCGTGGCGTGTCGGGCTCCAGCCGGGACAGCAGCCACATGCCGACGACACAGACGGCGCCGCCGAGCACCGGGTGGACCGTGTAGCGGCCGGTACGGCCCATGAGGTGCCCGGAGAGGAGGCAGGCGACGACGAGGCCGCCCGCCATGGGCAGCATCAGCAGACCGGCTTCGGTGGCGTCGGCACCGCCGGCCAGCTGGAAGAAGGGCGGCAGGCAGGCGGCGACGGCGAAGAGCGCGACGCCGGTGGCGATGCCGACGAGGCCGCCTGCCGCGAAGGTGGGGTCGCGGAACAGCCGGAGCGGGACGATCGGTTCGGGCGCGTAGTTCTCCACGACGACGAACAGCAGGATGGTTCCGGCCGCGCCGCAGGCGAGCCCCAGGACGACGCGGGAGTTCCAGGCGTACTCCGTACCGCCCCAACTGGTCAGCAGTACCAGGAAGGTGGAGGCGGCGGCGAGCAGGAGCGCGCCGAGGACGTCGGGGCGGCCCCGGGCGGCGGGCTTCAGGCGGGTGAGCGCCGCGCCGACGAGGAGCAGGGCGACCAGCCCGAGGGGTACGGCGGCCCAGAAGCACCAGCGCCAGGAGACGTGTTCGGGGAGGAGGCCGCCGAGCAGCGGGCCGGCCAGCGACGCGAGGGCGAGGGCGGCGCCGATGAGGCCGAGGAAACGGCCGCGCCGCCGGTCGGGGACGAGGTCGGCGGTGATGGCCTGGGCGCCGGCCAGCAGGCCTCCGGCGCCGACACCCTGGAGGGCGCGGAAGGCGATGAGCTGGTCCATGGTGCGCGACCAGCCGGCCAGCGCCGAACCGACGACGAACACGACGAGGGTGAACTGGAAGACGCCTTTGCGCCCGTAGAGGTCGCCGAGCTTGCCGTACACGGGCAGGGTGACGACGGCCCCGAGGAGGTAGGCGGTGACCACCCAGGCCGCCCGGCCGGGCCCGGTGTCCGGCCCCTGGAGGGCGCCGCTGATCGCGGGGAGGGCGGTGGCCGCGACCAGCTGCTCCAGCACGGCGAGCAGCGCAGTGAGTACGAGCCCGAAGAACACCACGCGCACCCGGGCGGGACTGAGCGTGGCGGGTTCGCCATCCGTCCCGTCGGCGGCCTCCGGGACGTCCGGCGTGGAGGCTTCGGGCGTGGGGCCGGCCGGACCGGGGGTGCCCGGATCGGGGGCTGCCGGCGCGGCCGCCTGCTGTGCGACGCCTTGGGCGGCCGGCAAGAAGGCCGCCGCGGCACCCCCCTCCCAGGGAACGGTCTCGGGTCCCCGCCCCGGCACGGCTTGCGCTCCCGACCCTGGACCCGCCTGCGATCCCGGCCCCTGGCCGCTCTGCCCGCTCCGGTCGCTCTGGCCGCCGAGGCCCGGCGGCGGGCCGGCCGACGGGCCTTGCCAGGCCGCCGGGCCGGATCGGCCGCGGGCAGGCGGTGTGTGGTCGTCGTTCGCCAGCGTGCTCCCACCCACGAAGCTGCTCCCCTCAGTCGCGCCTACGCGGCGCGCCATTCTTCGCATTGCGTGCCGAGGGGGAGCAAGCGGGCATTACGGGGTCACCAGCACGGCCGGGCGCCCGGCATGCGGCGCACCCCGGCGCTCATCAGGCGGTTTCCGGCGGCCCCCCGCCCCCCTGGCCGGGCACGCGCGGCGGGGAGCCGACGGGAAGACCACCCGAACCGGTGACCGTTCCGTGCTACTTCTCGACCTCGGCGGCGAGCTTGTCGAGCACCTGGTCGTAGATGCGGCCCAGACCCTTGGGGGCGAAGGTCTTCTCGAAGAACCCGCCGATGCCGCCCGCGCCCTTCCACACGGTCGTGACGACGGCCTTCGACCTGCCCTCGCCGGCCGGGGTGACGGTCCAGGTGGTGACCATGGAGGAGTTGCGGTCCTTCTCGACGAGCTGCCCGTCGGTCGGCTCGGTGACCTCCAGCAGGCAGTCCCGGACGCGCTTGCTGGTGGCCTGGAGCTTCCAGTGGACGAGGGTGCCCTCGCCGTCGCCGCCCTCACGCACCTCGTACTCGCTGAAGTGCCCGGGCAGCAGCTTCTGACGGGTCTCCTTGTAGTCGGCCAGCGCGTCGAACACCGTCTCCGCGTCCGCCGCGATGACCCGCTCCGTCGTGGCCTCGACCTGCGCCATGCCATGTCCTCCAGCACTCGTTCCTAAGGGGAGGCACAAGCCAACCACCTGCGCGGTGGCCGCCCAAATCCGGGAAGGCCCGACAGAGGCGATCATGGGAACAAGTGTTCTATTGTGTGGGCCTGTGCTACCGAGGAGGCGTCCATGCGCTGGGACAACCTGAGCGAGAACCCGACCGGGGACACCGTGCTGTTCGGTACGGACGCCGTGACCACGCGTACGTTCGACACCCCGGAGTTCCGGGGCATCACGTTCCACGAGGTGCGGGCCCGTTCGATCGTGAACCGGGTGCCCGGCGCCTCCCGCATGCCGTTCGAGTGGACCGTCAACCCGTACCGGGGCTGCACGCACGCGTGCGTGTACTGCTTCGCCCGCAAGACCCACAGCTACCTGGACCTCGACACGGGCCTGGGCTTCGACTCCCAGATCGTGGTGAAGATCAACGCCCCGGACCTGCTGCGCAGGCAGCTCGCCTCACCGCGCTGGCAGGGCGCGCACATCGCCATGGGCACGAACGTGGACTGCTACCAGCGCGCCGAGGGCCGCTACCAGCTGATGCCCGGCATCATCTCCGCGTTGCGCGACCACGCGAACCCGTTCTCCATCCTCACCAAGGGGACGCTGATCCTCCGCGACCTGGACCTGCTGCTCCAGGCGGCCGAGGTGACCGACGTCGGCATCTCCGTCTCCGTCGGCTTCACCGACCGCGAGCTGTGGCGGACCGTCGAGCCCGGCACCCCGGCCCCGGAGCGCCGCCTCGACGTCGTACGGACGCTGACGGACCACGGCATCGGCTGCGGGGTGCTGATGGCGCCGGTGATCCCCTTCCTCGGCGACCACCCCGACGAGTTGCGGGCCACCGTCCGCGCGATCGCGGCCTCCGGGGCGACGTCGGTGACCCCGCTCGTGCTGCATCTGCGGCCCGGGGCGCGCGAGTGGTTCATGGCGTGGCTGAACCGGCACCATCCGCACCTGGTGCGGCGCTACGAGCGGTTGTACGCGGACGGCGCCTACGCCCCGAAGTGGTACCAGCGCCGGATCACCCGTCAGGTGCACGAGCTGGCGGACGAGTTCGGCATAGGCCCCGCGCGGCGCGGCGCGCCCCGGCGGATCGCCACCCCACCGCCCGTACCGCCGGAGCGGCAGCCGTCGGAGCGGCAGCCGTCGGAGCCGGGTCCCACGCAGCTCACCCTCCTCTGATCGGGTCAAGTCTGATCGCGGCATGCCCGCCCGGGCCGGAATGCGGGGACGATCCGCCGAGGGCCGCAAGTCCCTCACAACCCCTCGTTCCGCTCGCTCGGGAGGCCGTATGCAGAGACGTGCAGGAGTGCTGATCGCCACCGGGGCGCTGATGGCGGGCGCGGTCACCGCCGTACCGTCGGCGGCGGAACCCGCCCTCCGCGAGCCGGCAGGCCCTCTCGTATGGAAGGGGTGCGCCACCAAGCAGTACCCCAGGCTCCAGTGCGCGACGGTACGGGTGCCGCTGGACCACGCCGATCCGGACGGCAAGCACATCACGCTCGCGCTGTCGCGGGTCGCGCACACCGCGAAGACCTTCCAGGGCCCGCTGCTCGTCAATCCGGGCGGCCCGGGCGCCAGTGGGCGTTCGATGGCCGGATTCGTGGCGGCGTCCCTGCCGGCGAAGGTGGCGGCGCAGTACGACGTCATCGGCTTCGACCCGCGGGGCGTGGGCGCGAGCCGGCCGGCGCTCGACTGCAAGCCGGGCTACTTCACGCCCGTACGGCATGACTCCGTGCCGCGCGACCAGCGCGACGAACGGGTGAACCTGGCCCGCGCGGCGTCGTTCGCCAAGGCGTGCGGCGACAAGTACGGCGACCTGCTGAGGCACATGGGCACGGTGGACGCGGCCCGCGACCTCGATGTCGTCCGGCAGGCGCTCGGCGCGGAGAAGATCAACTACTTCGGGTACTCGTACGGGACGTACCTCGGCGCCGTCTACGCCAAGCTGTTCCCGCAGCGGGTGCGGCGGGCGGTCCTGGACTCGGTGGTCGACCCGCACAGGGTCTGGTACCGCCTCAACCTGGCGCAGGACGTGGCGTTCGACGCCCGCCACAAGGCGTTCATGGGGTGGGTGGCCAAGCACCACAGGACCTACCGGCTGGGCACCGATCCGGCGAAGGTCGAGGCGCGCTGGTACGCGATGCGGGAGGCGCTGCGGAAGAAGCCGGCGGGCCGGCAGGTGGGCCCGGCCGAGCTGGAGGACACGTTCCTGCCGGGCGGGTACTTCAACGGATTCTGGCCCACGCTCGCCGAGGCCTTCTCGGCGTACGTGAACGACAACGACCCGGACCCGCTCGTCGCGGCCCACAGGGCCCTGGCGACCTCCGACGCCGACGACGACAACAGCTACTCCGTCTACACGGCCGTGCAGTGCCGTGACGCCCCCTGGCCGAAGGACTGGGGCGTCTGGCACCGGGACAACTGGGACGTGTACGGCAAGGCTCCCTTCAACACCTGGAACAACGCCTGGTACAACGCGCCCTGCGCCTTCTGGCCGGCCCCGTCCATGACGGCGCCGGACCTGGCGAACGCCGCCCTGCCGCCGGTGCTGCTGTTCCAGGCGACGGAGGACGCGGCCACGCCGTACGAGGGCGGTGTCGCCGTCCACGAAGAGCTGCGCGGCTCCAGCCTGGTCGTCGAGCGGGGCGGCGGGAACCACGCGATCACGCTGGCCGGCAACGCCTGCCTGGACCGGCACCTGGTGCGCTACCTGGAGAAGGGCGTGGTGCCGCGGGGCGGCGGCGCGGGGGCGGCGGACGCGGTCTGCGCGGCGGTGCCCGATCCGCAGCCGACGAAGCCGGTACGGGGGACGGGGCCCGCGGGCCGGTCCGGCGGCCCGGCGCTGCACGGGGCGCTGGGTCACGGGCTGCCCGCTGCGAGGTGACGGGCAGGAGGTGACGGGCTGATGGGCCGACGGGCCGACGGGCCGACGGGCCGACGGGCCGACGGGCTGATTGTCAGTGGCGTGCGCGAGGATGAGGCGCATGAGCAACCACCTCACCCACGTGCACGCCCCCGCGGGGGTCGCCCCCGGCTCCGGTTACAGCCATGTCGTCTGGGGCAGCGGCCGGTTCATCGCGATATCCGGCCAGTGCGCCTTCGACGCGGACGGCCGGGTGGTGGGCGAGGGTGACGCGGGCGCCCAGGCCCGCCAGGTCTTCGAGAACCTGCGGCGGTGCCTGGCCGCGGCGGGCGCCGGTTTCGACGACGTGGTGAAGCTGACGTATTTCGTCACGGACGTGGCCCACCTGCCCGCGGTGCGGGCCGCCCGGGACGAGGTGATCGACACGGCGCGTCCGCCGGCGAGCTCGGCGGTCCAGGTGTCGGCGCTGTTCCGGCCCGAACTGCTCGTGGAGATCGAGGCGTTCGCGGTCCTTCCGGAGGGGCCCCGGCCATGACCGGCGGCGCCGTCCGGGTGCGGGACATGGTGGTGGACGACTGCGAGGCCGTCGCCGAGGTCCGGGTGCGCGGCTGGCAGACGGCGTACGAGGGGCTGATACCGACGTGGTACCTGGCGGCGATGACCGTCGAGGCGGACGCCGGAACCCGCCGCACGCACTTCGCCCAGGACAGCACCCGCACCGTCAACCTGGTGGCGGAGCGCGCCGGTTCGGTGGTCGGCTGGGCGTGCTACGGCGCGTCCCGGGACGGTCGGGCCCCGACCGGTGAGGCCGAGCTGTACGCGCTGTACGCACGGCCGGACCAGCTCTCGACGGGCGTGGGGCGCGCCCTCCTGGACGGGGCGACGGCCCGCGCGGCCGGCGAAGGGTACGCGGCGATGCGGTTGTGGGTGCTGAAGGACAACGCCCGCGCACGGCGCTTCTACGAGAAGGCCGGCTTCGCGCCCGACGGGGCGGAGGATCCCTGGCACGTGGCGGGCACGACGGTCACGGAGCTCCGTTACGCCCGCCGCCTGCCGGCCTGAGCCCCAGGCGCCTCAGGGCTGCCGCGGCGGCCGCGGCGAGGCGGGGGTGGGCGCGGGCGGCTTCGAGGACCGGGCGGGCGCGGGCGTCACCGAGGACTCCGAGCCCTTCCGCGCAGGCGACACCCACCCGCCAGTGCGGGTCGCCGACCGGCAGGCGGCGCTCCAGGACGGTGATGAGCGCCGGTACGGACTCCGGGGCGCGCAGCTGGGCGAGCAGCCGGACCGGCAGCAGGGCGTAGGCGACGCGCAGCTCGTTGGTGGCGAGCGCGGCCGCCGCCTTCGGGGTGCGCGGGTCGCCCAGCCGGGCGAGGGCGTACGCGGCGGAGACGCAGCGCTCCGGGTCGCGGTGGTTGAGGAGCAGGACCAGGGCCTCGAAGGCGCGCCGGTCACCGGCGAGGCCCAGCCGGAACGCGGCGATCTCCCGGGCCCACAGCGGCTGCCCCGGCCGGGTGAGGACGGCGGCGAGCTCGTCCGGGTCCCGGACGGTGATCAGCTGTTCGTACGCCGCCGATCCGCCGGCCTCGTCGCGCAGCCGGTGCGCGAGCGACCTGAACTCCTCGTCCGTACCGTCCATGGCCATCAGTATCCCGTCCTGCCGCGATCCAGATCACATGTTCCGGTCACTTCCCAGGACTGGCGCGCTCGTTACTCGCCGGTTAATCTCAAGTGAGCGGGCTACACCCGCACCCTCACGGCGGCCTGGTGACGCAGCCGCCGCGAGTGCCTTGTCGGTTCGGCACCTTGTACGACGTGTACGACGCGGCTCCGGGACAGAGTCCGTCGGTTCTCCTCACCGCGACAGCACGGCTGCGCAGCGCGCCTGCGCACGATCCGCCCGCATCCGCGTACGCCACCTCCCGGTCGTACCCCGCGCGCGCCCCTCATCAGTCGTCACTCATCCCTGGAGTCCCGTGATGGACACCCCTCTCTCCACCATTGCCGTCGTCGGTCTCGGCACCATGGGCGCCGGTATCGCCGAGGTCCTGGCCCGGGCCGGCCGCGAGGTCATCGGCATCGACATCAGCGAGGCCGCCGCCACCCGGGCGACCGCCACCCTGGAGGCCGCCACCGCCCGTTCCGTGGCGCGTGAGCGGATCACCGAGGAGGAGCGGCGCGACATCCTGGCCCGTTTCCGTACCTTCTCCGACCTCCAGGCGGCGGCGAACGCCGACCTCGTCATCGAGGTCGTGCCCGAGTCGTACGAGGCCAAGCAGCAGGTGTTCCGGGCGCTGGACTCCGTCGTGCGCCCCGACGCGATCATCGCCACCGGCACGAACGCCCTGTCCGTGACCCGGCTCGCCGCGGACTCCGCGCACCCCGAGCGCGTGCTCGGCCTGCACTTCTTCAACCCGGCCCCGGCGATGAAGCTGGTCGAGGTGGTCTCCTCGGTGCTCACCGCCCCGCAGGCCGTCGCCGCCGTCACCGACCTCGCCCACCAGCTCGGCAAGGAGCCCGTCGCGGTCGGCGACCGGCCCGGTTTCGTCGCGGACGGCCTGCTCTTCGGCTACCTGAACCAGGCCGCCGCGATGTACGAGGCCAAGTACGCCTCGCGCGAGGACATCGACGCCGCGATGAAGCTGGGCTGCGGCCTGCCGATGGGCCCGCTGGCCCTGCTCGACCTGATCGGCATCGACACCGCCCGTACCGTCCTGGACGCCATGTACGCCGAGTCCCGCGACCGGCTGCACGCCCCCGCGCCGATCCTGAAGCAGCTCAGCGAGGCGGGCCTGACCGGCCGCAAGTCGGGGCGCGGCTTCTACACCTACGAGGCGGCGGGCAGCGGTGTCGTGGTGCGGGACGCGCTGACCCCGCTGGAGACGGCCGGCACGGGCGCGCCGGCCCGCGAGGTCCGCTCCGTCGGCGTGGCCGGCTCCGGCACCATGGCGAGCGGTATCGCGGAGGTCTTCGCGAAGGCGGGGTACGACGTGGTCCTCGCCGCCCGTTCCCCGGAGAAGGCCGAGGCGGCCAAGGCCCGGATCACGAAGTCCCTGGCCCGCTCCGTCGACAAGGGCCGGATGACCGCCGAGGCGCGCGACGAGACGCTGGCGCGCATCACGCCCGCCGGTTCCCTCGACGCCTTCGCCGAGGTGGACCTGGCGGTGGAGGCGGTCGCCGAGGACCTGGAGATCAAGCAGCAGCTGTTCGCGACCCTGGACAAGGTCTGCAAGCCGGGCGCGGTGCTGGCCACCACGACCTCCTCGCTCCCCGTCGTCGCCTGCGCCCGCGCCACCTCGCGCCCGCAGGACGTGATCGGGATGCACTTCTTCAACCCGGCCCCGGCCATGAAGCTCGTCGAGGTGGTCCGTACGGTCCTGACCGGTGACGACGTCCACGCCACCGTCCGCGAGGTCACCGCGAAGATCCGCAAGCACCCGGTGGACTGCGGCGACCGGGCCGGTTTCATCGTGAACGCGCTGCTCTTCCCGTACCTGAACAACGCGATCAAGATGGTCGAGCAGCACTACGCCTCGCTCGACGACATCGACGCCGCGATGAAGCTCGGCGGCGGCTACCCGATGGGCCCCTTCGAGCTGCTCGACGTGGTCGGACTGGACGTCTCGCTCGCCATCGAGCAGGTCCTGCACCGCGAGTTCCGCGACCCGGGCCTGGCCCCGGCGCCCCTCCTGGAGCACCTGGTGGCGGCGGGCTGCCTCGGCCGCAAGACGGGGCGCGGCTTCCGCGAATATGCCCGGCGCTGAGCCGTACGGGGAGTGGGGCGGGCTGCTCGACGGTGCGGGCGGCCCGGCCTCCCGGTCGGCCCCGCAGGCGCGGTCTCCTGCACAAATGCAGTACGTTCAGGTCATGTCCCAGCCCGCTGACTCCGCCCGCCGGCCCTCCCGCGCCACCGCCACGCCCGACGCCCCCGAGAGTGCCGCGGGCAGCCGCGCCGCCGCCCAGCGGCTCAAAATGCGCCGTGAACTGGCGGCCGCGGCCATGGAACTGTTCGCGACCAAGGGGTACGAAGCGACGACGGTCGACGAGATCGCCGCCGCGGCCGGGGTCGCCCGGCGCACTTTCTTCCGCCACTTCCGTTCCAAGGAAGAGGCGATCTTCCCCGACCACGACGACACCCTGGTGCGGGCGGAGGCGGTCCTGAACGCCGCCCCCGCGCACGAGCACCCGCTCGACACGGTCTGCCGTGGCATCAAGGAAGTCATGAAGATGTACGCGGCGTCTCCCGCCGTGTCGGTCGAGCGCTACCGCCTCACCCGTGAGGTGCCCACCCTCCGGGAGCGCGAGATCGCCTCGGTGGCCCGCTACGAGCGGCTGTTCACCCGCTATCTTCTGGGCCATTTCGACGAGCGCGACCACCACGACGGCAACGACGACCCGCTGCTGGCCGAGGTGGCCGCCTCGGCGGTCGTCACGGCGCACAACCACGTACTGCGCCGCTGGCTGCGGGCGGGCGGCCAGGGGGACGTGGAGGCCCAGCTGGACCACGCCTTCGCCATCGTCCGGGACACCTTCGGCACGGGCATAGGCGCGGGGCGCGCCGCCGGCGCGACGACCCCCACCAAGCCCCCTGCCGCGACGGCGAGCACCACCGGCGACGTGCTGGTGACAGTGGCCCGCACGGACGCGCCGCTGGACGAGATCATGCGCACCATCGAGCGGACCCTCAAGGCCCGCTGAGGAACGCCCGCTGAGGCACCACGGCCACGCCCGCCCTGCTTGACGGCTCTCCGTCGGGCTCGGCGGGCGCTTCGCTGTCCGGAGCACAGCAGGTCGATCGATCATCGCTCATCTGTGAACGACAGATTGCATCTGAGAGAAATTGTTGGCACTCAGTGCCTTGCGGCCTGGCACACGGTGTCATACGTTGATGTTGTCCGGGCGGCCGGCGTGCAGAGACATCTCGTACGCCGGCTGTCCCCGCAAGGCCATCGCGCCTCGCGCGCCCGGACGCCTGCGTCACAGGCAACTTCGCGCACCACCCCGCGCCGCCAAGCACCACCCGGCCGAACCGACGGCACACCTCCACAGCAGCAGCACTTCCCCGACGTTCCCCTCAACGTCTTCCCTCAAGACGTTCTTCGCCGGAGGCAACACCGTGAAGGAAATCCTGGACGCGATTCAGTCGTCGGACACCACGTCCGCGGACTTCGCCGCTCTGCCCCTCCCCGAGTCCTACCGCGCGGTGACCGTGCACAAGGACGAGACCGAGATGTTCGCCGGTCTCACCACCCGCGAGAAGGACCCGCGCAAGTCACTGCACATCGACAACGTGCCGCTGCCCGAGCTGGGCCCGGGCGAGGCACTGGTGGCCGTGATGGCCTCCTCGGTCAACTACAACTCCGTGTGGACGTCGATCTTCGAGCCCGTCTCGACCTTCAGCTTCCTGGAGCGGTACGGCAAGCTCTCCGAGCTGACCAAGCGCCACGACCTGCCGTACCACATCATCGGCTCCGACCTGGCGGGCGTCGTCCTGCGCACCGGCCCGGGCGTGAACGCCTGGCGCCCCGGTGACGAGGTCGTCGCGCACTGCCTGTCCGTCGAGCTGGAGTCGTCCGACGGCCACAACGACACCATGCTCGACCCCGAGCAGCGCATCTGGGGCTTCGAGACCAACTTCGGCGGCCTGGCGGAGATCGCGCTCGTCAAGTCCAACCAGCTGATGCCCAAGCCCGACCACCTCAGCTGGGAGGAGGCGGCGGCACCCGGCCTGGTGAACTCCACCGCGTACCGCCAGCTCGTCTCGCGCAACGGCGCCGGCATGAAGCAGGGCGACAACGTGCTCATCTGGGGCGCGAGCGGCGGCCTCGGCTCGTACGCCACCCAGTTCGCCCTCGCCGGCGGCGCCAACCCGATCTGTGTCGTCTCCAGCGAGCAGAAGGCGGACATCTGCCGCGCTATGGGCGCCGAGGCGATCATCGACCGCAACGCCGAGGGCTACAAGTTCTGGAAGGACGAGCGCACCCAGGACCCCAAGGAGTGGAAGCGCTTCGGCAAGCGCATCCGCGAGTTCACCGGCGGCGAGGACATCGACATCGTCTTCGAGCACCCCGGCCGTGAGACCTTCGGCGCGTCCGTGTACGTCACCCGCAAGGGCGGCACCATCACCACCTGCGCCTCGACCTCGGGCTACATGCACGAGTACGACAACCGCTACCTGTGGATGTCGCTGAAGCGGATCATCGGCTCGCACTTCGCGAACTACCGCGAGGCGTGGGAGGCCAACCGCCTGATCGCCAAGGGCAAGATCCACCCGACGCTGTCGAAGACGTACGCGCTGGAGGAGACCGGCCAGGCCGCGTACGACGTGCACCGCAACCTCCACCAGGGCAAGGTCGGCGTCCTGTGCCTGGCCCCCGAGGAGGGCATGGGCGTGAAGAACCAGGAGATGCGGGACAAGCACATCGACGCCATCAACCGCTTCAGGAACGTCTGATGACGGAACGTCGGATGCCGGAACGGAAGAAGGACCGGCCCTGGCTCATGCGGACGTACGCCGGTCACTCGACCGCCGAGGCGTCCAACGAGCTGTACCGGCGCAACCTCGCCAAGGGCCAGACCGGCCTGTCGGTCGCCTTCGACCTGCCCACGCAGACCGGCTACGACCCCGACCACATCCTCGCCCGCGGCGAGGTGGGCCGGGTCGGGGTCCCGGTCTCGCACCTCGGTGACATGCGCCGGCTGTTCCAGGACATCCCCCTGGAGCAGATGAACACCTCCATGACCATCAACGCCACCGCCATGTGGCTGCTGGCGCTGTACCAGGTGGTCGCGGAGGAGCAGGGCGCGGACATCACCAAGCTCCAGGGGACGACGCAGAACGACATCGTCAAGGAGTACCTGTCGCGCGGGACGCACGTCTTCCCGCCCGGTCCGTCGCTGCGGCTGACCACCGACATGATCACCTACACGGTGAACCACATCCCCAAGTGGAACCCGATCAACATCTGCAGCTACCACCTCCAGGAGGCGGGCGCCACGCCCGTCCAGGAGATCTCGTACGCCATGTCGACGGCGATCGCGGTCCTGGACGCGGTGTTCGCCTCCGGCCAGGTGCCGGAGGAGCGCAAGGGTGATGTGGTCGCGCGTATCTCCTTCTTCGTGAACGCGGGCGTCCGCTTCATCGAGGAGATGTGCAAGATGCGCGCCTTCGGCCGCATCTGGGACAAGATCACCCGTGAGCGGTACGGGATCGAGGACCCCAAGCACCGCCGGTTCCGCTACGGCGTGCAGGTCAACTCGCTCGGCCTGACCGAGGCGCAGCCGGAGAACAACGTCCAGCGCATCGTCCTGGAGATGCTCGCCGTGACGCTGTCGAAGGACGCACGCGCGCGTGCCGTCCAGCTCCCGGCGTGGAACGAGGCGCTGGGCCTCCCCCGCCCCTGGGACCAGCAGTGGAGCCTCCGCATCCAGCAGGTGCTGGCGCACGAGAGCGACCTGCTGGAGTACGAGGACATCTTCGCCGGCTCGCACGTCATCGAGGCCAAGGTGGACGCCCTGGTCGAGGAGTGCCTGACCGAGATCGACCGGATCCAGGAGATGGGCGGCGCGATGGCCGCCGTCGAGTCCGGCTACCTCAAGTCGCAGCTGGTGTCCTCGCACGCCGAGCGGCGGGCGCGGATCGAGTCCGGCGAGGAGAAGATCGTCGGCGTCAACATCTACGAGACGACCGAGCCCAACCCGCTCACCGCGGACCTGGACACCGCGATCATGACGGTGGACCCGGCCAACGAGGCGCGGGTGGTGGCGAAGCTCCACGAGTGGCGCGACAACCGTGACGAGGGCCGGGCCCAGGAGGCGCTGGCCCGCCTGAAGGCGACCGCGGCCGGGGACGCGAACCTGTTCGAGGCCACCCTGGAGTGCGCCCGCGCGGGCGTCACCACCGGCGAGTGGTCGTGGGCGCTGCGGGACGTCTTCGGCGAGTTCCGCGCGCCGACGGGTGTCTCATCCGCGCCGGTCGCGGTCGCCGCCGAGGAGGGCACCCCGCTCGCCGCCGTACGCGAGAAGGTGGCGCGGACGGCCGACGAGCTGGGCGCCGGGCGGCTGCGGCTGCTGGTGGGCAAGCCGGGCCTGGACGGGCACTCCAACGGCGCCGAGCAGATCGCGGTACGCGCGCGTGACGCCGGTTTCGAGGTGGTCTACCAGGGCATCCGGCTGACCCCCGAGCAGATCGTGAACGCCGCGCTCGCGGAGGACGTCCACTGCGTGGGGCTGTCGATCCTGTCCGGGTCGCACGCCGAGCTGGTGCCGGACGTGCTGGCCCGGCTGCGCGAGGCGGGTGCCACCGACATTCCGGTCATCGTCGGCGGGATCATCCCGAGCGCCGACGCCGCCGAACTGAAGCGGGCGGGTGTGGCCGCCGTCTTCACACCGAAGGACTTCGGTATCACGGAGATCATCGGCCGTATCGTCGACGAGATCCGTACCGCGAACAAGCTCGACCCTCTGGAGGTCCCCGCATGACCACCCCCGTGAACCGGCTCCGCCCGCGCCGCTCCTGCCTGGCGGTCCCCGGCTCCAACCCGCGCTTCCTGGAGAAGGCCCAGGGCCTCCCCGCCGACCAGGTCTTCCTGGACCTGGAGGACGCGTGCGCGCCGCTGGCCAAGCCGGAGGCGCGGCACACCATCGTCAAGTTCCTCAACGAGGGCGACTGGACGGGCAAGACCAGGGTCGTGCGGGTCAACGACTGGACCACGGAGTGGACGTACCGCGACGTCGTCACCGTCGTCGAGGGCGCGGGCCCGAACCTGGACTGCATCATGCTGCCGAAGGTGCAGAACGCCGAGCAGGTCGTGGCGCTGGACCTCCTGCTGACCCAGATCGAGAAGACGATGGGCTTCGAGGTCGGCCGGATCGGTATCGAGGCCCAGATCGAGAACGCCCAGGGTCTCAACAACGTCAACGCGATCGCCCAGGCCTCGCCGCGCATCGAGACCATCATCTTCGGCCCGGCCGACTTCATGGCGTCCATCAACATGAAGTCGCTGGTCGTCGGCGAGCAGCCGCCCGGCTACCCGGCCGACGCGTACCACTACATCCTGATGAAGATCCTGATGGCGGCCCGCGCCAACGACCTCCAGGCGATCGACGGTCCGTACCTCCAGATCAAGAACGTGGACGGCTTCCGCGCGGTGGCCGGCCGCGCCGCGGCCCTCGGCTTCGACGGCAAGTGGGTGCTGCACCCGGGCCAGGTCGACGCCGCCAACGAGGTGTTCTCGCCCTCCCAGGAGGACTTCGACCACGCCGAGCTGATCCTGGACGCGTACGAGTACTACACGTCCGAGGCGGGCGGCAAGAAGGGCTCGGCGATGCTCGGCGACGAGATGATCGACGAGGCCAGCCGCAAGATGGCGCTCGTCATCTCCGGCAAGGGCCGCGCCGCCGGCATGACCCGTACCTCGAAGTTCGAAGCCCCGGAGGCCTGAGCACCATGCAGTTCGGACGCACCTATGAGGAGTTCGAGGTCGGCGCGGTCTACAAGCACTGGCCCGGGAAGACGGTCACCGAGTACGACGACCACCTCTTCTGCCTGCTCACCATGAACCACCACCCCCTCCACATGGACACCAACTATGCGGAGAAGACGACGGACTTCGGGAAGAACGTCGTCGTGGGCAACTACATCTACTCCCTCCTGCTGGGCATGTCCGTGCCGGACGTCTCCGGCAAGGCGATCGCCAACCTGGAGATCGAGTCGCTGCGGCACGTGGCGCCGACCTTCCACGGCGACACCATCTACGGCGAGACCACCGTCCTCGACAAGACCCCGTCCAGGTCCAAGAGCGACCGCGGAATCGTGTACGTCGAGACCAAGGGCTACAAGCAGGACGGCACGCTCGTGTGTGTGTTCCGCCGCAAGGTGATGGTCCCGACCGAGACGTACATCAAGGAGCGCGGCGGCGAGCAGCCCGGCCGCCCCGAACTGAAGCAGCAGGAGAAGTAGTCATGGCCCGACTCGCGCAGACCCACGGTCTGACGGACGTCCAGCAGGAGATCCTGTCCACGGTCCGGGAATTCGTCGACAAGGAGATCATTCCGGTCGCGACCGAGCTGGAGCACCGCGACGAGTACCCGCAGGACATCGTCGACGGGCTGAAGGAGCTGGGCGTCTTCGGTCTGATGATCCCGGAGGAGTACGGGGGTCTGGGCGAGTCCCTCCTCACGTACGCGCTGTGCGTGGAGGAGATCGCGCGCGGCTGGATGTCCGTGTCGGGCATCATCAACACCCACTTCATCGTCGCGTACATGCTCAAGCAGCACGGCACGCAGGAGCAGAAGGACACCTTCCTGCCCCGGATGGCGGCCGGCGAGGTGCGGGGCGCGTTCTCGATGTCGGAGCCGGCCCTCGGTTCGGATGTGTCCGCGATCACATCCAAGGCGGTCAAGGACGGCGACGAGTACGTCCTGAACGGTCAGAAGATGTGGCTGACGAACGGTGGTACGTCAACACTCGTCGCCGTTCTCGTCCGAAGTGACGAAGGACACCCGGAGGGCACCGCCCCCCACAAGTCGATGACGACCTTCCTGGTGGAGAAGGAGCCCGGCTTCGGAGAGGTCCGGCCCGGCCTGACCATCCCCGGGAAGATCGACAAGATGGGCTACAAGGGCGTCGACACCACCGAACTCATCATGGACGGACTGCGCATTCCGGCCAATCGGGTGCTCGGCGGGGTCACCGGCCGAGGGTTTTACCAAATGATGGACGGCGTCGAGGTCGGCCGCGTGAATGTAGCGGCACGTGGTTGCGGCGTGGCGCAGCGTGCGTTTGAGCTGGGCGTCTCGTATGCCCAGCAACGTCACACTTTCGGTAAGCCGATCGCCCAGCACCAGGCCATCCAGTTCAAACTGGCCGAGATGGCTACCAAGGTGGAGGCCGCCCATGCCATGATGGTCAACGCAGCACGCAAAAAGGACTCCGGGGAGCGAAACGACCTGGAAGCAGGGATGGCGAAGTACCTCGCCTCCGAATACTGCAAGGAGGTCGTCGAGGACGCCTTCCGTATCCATGGCGGCTACGGGTTCTCGAAGGAGTACGAAATCGAGCGTCTCTACCGAGAGGCGCCGATGCTGCTCATCGGCGAAGGTACCGCCGAGATCCAGAAAATGATCATTGGGCGTCGGTTGCTCGAGGAGTACCGATTCCAGGGGTGATTGTCGCTTTTGAGCCGGTTTGGCCGCGAAGAAGATCACACCCTGTCATCGTCTTCCGGCCGCCGACTCGGCTTCTGGCTTGCCCAGTTGCGGCCCGCAACCGATAGCATCGCCGAAAAGCCGCCGTCCCCCGCATCCGCGCGGCATCACCGCTACGAAGGTCATCCATGCCCCACAGCCAAACCTCTGCACCTCGCGGCCGCGTCCGCATCGCACGCGGAGCATCGCCGTGGCTTCTGCCGACCGTCGCCACCGCTGCACTCAGTCTTGCCCGCTCGCGCCGTTCCAAGCGTGCCGCGGCCATCGCTGTGCCCACCACCGCCCTGGCGGCGGGCATGCTGTGGTTCTTCCGCGACCCCGAGCGCGAGATCGCGCAGGGCAGGGTCATCTCGCCCGCAGACGGGGTGGTGCAGAGCATCATGCCGTGGAAGGACGGACGGACCCGGGTCGCCATCTTCATGAGCCCGCTGAACGTCCACGTCAACCGCGCCCCGCTGGCGGGCACGGTGACGTCCGTCGAGCACGTCCCTGGTGGGTTCGTGCCGGCGTTCAACAAGGAGAGCGAGAACAACGAGCGCGTTGTCTGGCACTTCGACACCGAGCTCGGCGACATCGAGATGGTGCAGATCGCGGGTGCGGTCGCCCGTCGCATCGTGCCGTACATCCCCCAGGGGACCAAGGTCGAGCAGGGCGAGCGCATCGGTCTGATCCGCTTCGGATCGCGCGTTGACATCTACCTTCCGGAAGGTGTCGACGTCGCTGTCGAGGTCGGTCAGACCACGACCGCGGGGGTGACTCGAATTGACCGTGATTGATCCTGACACACGGGCCGACTGGGTCGCCGACGCCGAGGCGGACGTCGCCGAGGAAGCCGAGGAGATGCCGCTGTCGCTGCGCCTGTCAATAGCGGACACGCTGACGCTGGGCAACGCCACCTGCGGCTTCATGGCGGTGTACTTCACCACCACCGGCATCCTGATCCCGCACCTCACGGGCAGCGACGAGACCGGCATGGCGCGGCACTCCGCCGCGACCGCCGTGATCCTCATGCTCTGCGCGGCGGTCTTCGACCTCTTCGACGGGCTCGTGGCGCGCAAGCTGCGCAGCTCGCCGATGGGCGCGGAGCTCGACAACCTGTCGGACCTGATCAGCTTCGGTCTGGCCCCGGCGTACTTCGTGCTGGTGTACGGGATGGTCGCGGACGACGCGCACCAGCGGGTCTCCGCGGTGGCGGCCATCGTGGTGCTGCTGGCGGTGGTGCTACGGCTCGCCAGATTCAGCTGCGTGACCATGAAGGACGGCATGTTCCAGGGCATGCCGTCCCCGTTCGGCGCGCTGACGGTCGTCTCGATCGTGCTGCTGGAGCTGCCGTTCATCCCGACGCTGCTGGCGATCATCGGTACGGCGTGGCTGATGGTGAGCCGCGTCGAGTACCCGAAGCCGCGGGGCGTCCTCGCGGTGGCGATGCTCAGCTGGATCGTCGGGGCGATGGGCCTGCTGGCGGCGTGGGCGTTCGACGCCCCGGGCGGCCAGCTGCTGCTCCAGACCGGCTGCGCGCTGCAGGTGGTGCTGGGCGCGGTGATCCCCCTGTTCGCGACGGCCCGGCGGGTGAACACCTTCCGCGACAACCGCCGCGAGAGCCGCGAGGCGCGGGCGGCGCAGTTGCCGTAGCGGTACGTACGGATACGGGTGAGGGCCCGGAGCGGTGAATCCGCTCCGGGCCCTCACCCATGTCAGGGACCGGTCGCTCGGGCGCCGGCCAGCTCCTTGTAGTAGTACGTCGTGGGGTGCGGGCTGCCGGCCGGGGTGAGGGCGTAGCCGGGGACCGAGCCTGCCCGGGTCCAGCCCGCCGAGCGGTAGAGGGACTCGGCCGGGCTGCCGGTCTCGGTGTCCAGGACGAGGAGGGTCAGGCCCTCGTCGAGGGCCGCGCGTTCGGCCGTGGCCAGGAGGCGGCGGCCCAGGCCACGTCCACGGGCGGTGCGGTGGACGAGGAGCTTGGCGATGTCGGCGCGGTGGGGCTGGTTCGGCATGGTGGCCCGGATGAGGGTGATCACGCCGGAGAGGGCGCCGTCGTCGCCGTACGAGGCCCAGACATGCCGTACGCCCCGCTCGGCCTCCTCGGCGACCCCCTGCCACCAGGAGGCCGCCTCGGCGTGGCCGAGCGGGGCGAGAAAGCCCACGGAGGCGCCGCTGTCGACGGCGTCCACCAGCAGGGCGGCGAGCCCGTCGGGCGCGTGGGCTCGGATCTGCGGCGCGGTGAGGCGCTTGATGTCGCTCATGATCAGAGCGTGGCACGGGGGCGCTCCGGCGCGGTGACGGGCCCCCCGTCGCTCCGCCCGTCGGTGTTGCCGTCGGTCAGCCGCCCGGTGTGAAGGCCTTCGCCGCGTCGGAGACCTCAGGCCCGCGCACCACCCGCGCGCCGCCCGTGACGGACTTGTCGGGCTGGTAGATCACGCTCTGCCGCGACGACGGCGCCTTCGGGTCGGAGAAGTCGTGGGTCATACCGAAGCCCCCGTCCAGGGCGTTCAGCGTCCGCAGCGCCTTGCCGACGCCCTCGCGGGTGAGGTCCTTGTCCGCGCACGCCTTTTTCATGGCCTCGCCGAAGACCTCGGCGGCCGACCAGCCGGCGACGACGCCGTTGTCGAGGGCGTCCTTCGGGTAGGCGGCGCGGTAGTCCGCGACGAGCTTCTTCGCGGCCGGGGCGTCGGCGCCGATGGGCAGGCTCGGCGTGGCCACGTAGTACATCTTCTCCAGCGCCGGTCCGGCCTGGGTGGCCAGCAGCTGCGGGGAGTACGCGGAGTTGTTGCCGATGACCGGCACGGTGAGCTTCACCGCGGCCGCCACGCCGACGAGCGAGGCCGCCTGGCGCGGGCCCGCGCTCAGCACGATCGCCTTCACCCCGGCCTGCTTGAGCGCGGCGACCTGCGCCGACATGTCGTTGTCGGTCGGCTTGATCTTCTGCTCGACGACCGTGACACCGGCCTTCTCGGCCGCGTACTTCGAGCCCGTCAGCGCGTTCTCGCCGTAGTCGCCCTCGAAGTAGACGTGGCCGAGCTTGTCGCCCTTCCTCAGGCCCTTCTCCTTCAGCAGGAAGTCGACGGCGTTGATGGTCTCGATGTCGTACGTGGTGCCGATGACCCGGATGTACGGGCTGCCGAGCAGCGACGCCGACCAGGCCTGCGGCATCACCAGGCCCTTGTCCTGGCCGTCGACCCGCTGCTTGACGGCGGCGACGAACGGCGAGCCGATGAACTGGGGGAAGCCCAGCACCTTCGGCTCCAGTTCGGTGTACCCGGCGAGCGCCTTCTGCGGGTCGTAGCCGTGGTCACGGACCGTCAGCTCCACGGTGCGGCCGCAGACGCCGCCTTTCGCGTTGAGCTGCTTGACGTACAGCTGCTGGGCCTGGGTGACGCTCTTGCCGAGGGTGGCGTACACGCCGGTCATGTCGGTCAGGACGCCCAGTCGGATCGCCTTGGCGTCGACGCCCTGGCCGGTCTTCACCCCGTCGGCGCCGGCCGCACCGTCCTGGTCGGTCTTCGCCTTGGAGCTGCAGCCCGCGGCCCCGACCGTCAGCGTGACGAGCGCGGTGAGGGCGGCGGCGAGCCGCCGGTGCCTGGATATGGTCATCGTTCCTCCGCTGAGGTGCGTGCGATACGTCGGGGACGCCGGGCGGCCAGGCGGACCAGGCCTCCGGGCAGGAAGAGCACCACCGCCACGACGGCGGCGCCGTACAGGTAGCGCGACGCCTCGCCCGGGGCGATACCGCCCGTGCCGGGGGCGGAGACGAGGGGCAGCGCGTCGCTGTACCGGTTGAGGATCTGCGGCAGCAGGGAGACGAAGACGCCCCCGACCACCGCGCCCGCCACCGAGCCCAGACCGCCGATGACGATCATGGCGAGGTACTCGAGGGAGAGCAGCATGCCGAAGTACTCCGGCACGGTCCGCTGGAACACCAGCGCGAGCAGCACGCCGGCGAGACCGGCGTACATCGAGGAGAGCACGAAGGCGGCCGCGCGGTAGCGGGCCACCGGGATGCCCAGCACCCCGGCCGCGATCCGGTGGTCCCGGATGGCGTTCAGGGCGCGGCCGGGCCGGCCGCGCAGCACGCCCCGCGCGAAGAGGGCGGAGGCGACGAGCAGGGCGAGGCCCAGGTACCAGAGCTTCTCTGCGGCGCCGAACGGCACGGCTGCGATCAGCAGCTCGCTCTCGTCGAAGGTGACGCCGAGGAGGGAGAGCGGCGGGACGGCGCGGCCGTTGAAGCCGCCGGTGAGGTCGTGGGCGTTGAACAGCACGTGCTGGCCGATGAAGATCAGCGCGAGGGTGGCGATGCCGAGGTACGCGCCGCGCAGCCGCCCCGCGATGGGGCTGAACAGGCCGCCCGCCGCGCCTGCCAGCGCCACCGCGCCGACGGCGGCGAGCCAGCCGGGCAGGCCGAGGCCGGTCAGCCCGTCGCTGCCGTCCCCGGCGAGCGCGCAGTAGCCGTACGCGCCGACGGCGAGGAAGAAGGCGTGGCCCATGGAGAGCTGTCCGGTGGAGCCGGTCAGCAGGTTGATGCCGATGGCGCCGATGGCGGCGGCCATGGCGAACAGCCCGGCCTGGAGCCAGAACCGTTCCAGGTAGAAGGGCAGGGCGAGGAGGAGGACCACGCCGAGCCCGTACGCGTACGTACGGGGGCGGGTGAACGTCTCAGACACGGGCCAGCTCCTTCGTACCGAAGAGCCCCGCGGGCCGGATCAGCAGGACCGCGACCATGACCAGGTAGGGCGCCAGGTCGCCGATGCCCCGGCCGAGGAAGGCGAGGTCGCTCTGGTAGCCGGTGGCGAGGGACTCGGTGATGCCGACGAGGAGTCCGCCGACGAGCGCGCCGGTCGTGGAGTCCAGCCCGCCGAGGATGGCGGCCGGGAAGGCCTTGAGGGCGGCGACGGAGGTGGAGCGTTCCAGTCCGGGCGTCGGGAAGACCGTCAGGAAGAGGGCCGCGACGGCCGCGAGGCCCCCGGCGACGGCCCACGCGCCGAGCGAGACCCGCCCGAGCCGTACCCCCATCAGGGCGGCCGTGGACGGGCTCTCGGCGGCGGCGCGCATGGCGACGCCCCAGGCGGTGAACCGGAAGACGAGCAGGAACACGGTGATGAGGAGCGCGGCGGCGAGGAACGCGGCGATGCGCGTCTGGGCGATGGTGATCGTGCCGATGGTCACCACCGCGTCGCCCCAGGGGTCGCCGAGGGTGAGCACGTCCGTACCGATGCGTCGGGTCAGCTCGGTGATGAGCAAAATGTCCACGCCGATCGTGACGATGGCGAGGACGCTGTGGTCCGAGCCACGGTGACGGCGCATCACCAGGAACTCGACCGCCGCGCCGACGAGCGCGGCGCCCGCGATCCCGGCGGCCAGGGCGGGCCAGAAGCCGATGTCGTCGTGGAGGACGGCGGTGACGTACCCGCCCGCGAGGAGGAGGGAGGCGTGGGCGAAGTTGACGACCTCGGTGGCGCGGAAGATGATCACGAAGCCGAGGGCGATGAGGGCGTAGACGGAGCCAAGGGATATGCCATTGAGGAGGAGTTCGGCGAAGGTGGTCACTCGGCTGCCTCCTCTCCGAGATAGGCGCGGACGACCGCGGGGTCGTTCTGTACGTCGGTGGGGGCGCCGTCCGCGATACGGCGGCCGAAGTCGAGGACGGTGACGGAGTCGGCGAGCCGCATCACCACGCCCATGTCGTGTTCGACGAGGACGATGGAGATGCCGAGGCTGTCGCGGACGCCCGCGATGACGGCGGCGGTGCGGCGGCGCTCGTCGGCGGTCATGCCGGCGACGGGTTCGTCGAGGAGGAGCAGGGTCGGCTCCATGCACAGGGCGCGGGCCAGTTCGGCCAGCTTCTGCTGCCCGTACGGGAGGGAGGCGGCCGGGTGGTCCAGCTTGTCGGCGAGGCCCACGAAGTCGGCGATCTCGCGGACGCGGGCGCGGTGGCGGGCCTCCTCGCGGGTGGCGGACGGCAGGCGCAGCCCGGTGGCGAGGAAGCCGGCGCGGGTGAGGCGGTGGCGGCCGAGCATCAGGGCGTCGGCGAGGGTGGCGTGGGGCGGCAGGGCGAGGTTCTGGAAGATGCGGGCGACGCCGAGGGCGGCGATGCGGTGCGGGGGCAGGCCGGTCAGCTCGTGGTCGCCGAAGCGGACGCTGCCGGAGGTGGCGCGGTAGACGCCGGACAGGACGTTGAAGGTGGTGGACTTGCCGGCGCCGTTGGGGCCGATGACGGCGTGGACGGTGCCGGGGTTCACGGTGAAGCTGACGCCGTCGAGGGCGGTGAGTCCGGCGAAGCGTACGGTCAGGTCGCGCACGTCGAGGGTGGTCATGCCTGTGCCTCCCAGCGGGCCAGCTGCGGGACCTCGGCCGGGGAGGCGTCCTCGGCGGCCTGTTCGTCGACGACGCCCAGGTAGCGGCGGCGTACCTCGTCGGAGGCGGCGAGCTCGGCGGCGGGGCCTTCGATGGTGACCTCGCCGACTTCCAGGACGTACGCGTGCGTGGCGAGGCGCAGCGCGAGGGCGGCGTTCTGCTCGACGAGGAGGACGGAGGTGCCCTGGGCGTGGATCTCGCGGATGGTGTCGGCGATCCGGGCGGCCATCAGCGGGGCGAGGCCCAGGGACGGCTCGTCGAGCAGGAGGAGGCGCGGGGATGCCATCAGGGCGCGGGCGACGGCGAGCATCTGCTGTTCGCCGCCGGAGAGGAGGCCGGCGCGCTGGCGGGCGCGTTCGGCGAGGACGGGGAACAGCTCGTGGACGCGCTTCAGCGCGGCGGCCTTTCCGGTACGGGCGGCGGTGAGGGCGCCCGCACGGAGGTTGTCCTCGACGGTCATGCGGGCGAAGACCTGGCGGCCCTCGGGTACGTGGCAGAGCCCGGCCGCGACGACCCGGTCGGGCGGCAGGGTGTGCAGCGGGCGGCCGGCGAAGGTGACGGTGCCGGCGGTGGCGGCGCCGCCGTGGAAGGAGAGTGTGCGCGACAGGGCGCGCAGCAGGGTGGACTTGCCGGCGCCGTTGCCGCCGAGGACGGCTACGACCGCGCCGTCCGGTACGTCCAGCGATACGTCGCGCAGTGCCCGTACCTTGCCGTACCCGGCTGTCAGACCCCGCACCCGCAGGGCGGCAGCGCTCATGGATTTCCCCTCGTCGGTGTGTTCGATCGCGCTCACCCCAGCACCGGGGCGGGAATCCCGTCCACGCTCGTGGCCGGAATCGCTGCCGTTGCCCAGCGGGCGCGGAGGCCGGTTGTGCACGCGCACAACAGTGCGCGTCAGGGGCATGCCGGATGGGGTGCGGAGGTGGCATCCTCCCGGCCATGGGAGTCCGCAGACCGCGTACAGGCGATGACTGGAAACTGCTCGCGCAGGCGTGTACGGCGCTGCTGGAGCGGCTGCCCGAGCTGGTGGACGAGCACGTGCGGGAACTGCACGAGTACTCCCCCGCGTACGGCCGGGTCATCGGCTACGACCAGCACTGGCAGGAGGCGCGGGAGGCGATGCGGATCGGCATCGAGACGATCACGGCGCCGCCCGCGTCACCGCGCCGCGACCTGGAGCACGCGGAGTGGCTGGGGCGGCGGCGTGCGGAGCAGGGCCTGCCGCTGGAGCTGGTCGTGCGCGCCTACCGGATGGCGGGGCACCTGGTGTGGGACGCGCTGCTGGAGGACGCGGGCGCGGACGCGCGGCGGCTGGCCGCGCTGCTGCAGGCCGCGACGATGGTGTGGTCGGCGGTGGACGCGCAGGCCGACACGGCGTCGGAGGCGTACCGGGTGACGGAGCTGGAGCTGCGGCGTCGTACCGACGAGCAGTTGCAGGCGCTGCTGGACGCGCTGCTGGACGGCGGCCGGTCGCCGGAGGTCTCGGCGCGGGCGGCGGCGGGCCTGGACCTGCCGGAGCGCGGGCGGTACGCGGTGGTGGTGCTGCGCAGCGAGCGGCGGGACGTGGCGCACCGGCGGCTGGCGGGGGCGGGGCTGCGGTTCATCTGGCGGATGCGGACCGACTGCGAGATCGGTGTGGTGTCGCTGGACGAGGGTACGGGGCTCGACGCGCTGGCGGAGCTCATGGAGGGGCGGTGCCGGGGCCCGGGCGGCATCAGCCCCGTGGTGGTGGGCCTGACGGAGCTGGGCGCGGCGCGGCGGCTGGCGGAGCTGGCGCTGCGTACGTGTCCGGCGGACGCCCCGGCGATCGTGCGCCTGGACCGCCGGATGCCGGGCGCGCTGGTGGTCGGCCAGCCGGAGCTGGGCTCGCTGCTGGTCTCGGAGGTTCTGGGCGCCCTGCTGGACCTGGACCCGGCCGACCGGGCGGTGCTCCTGGAGACCCTGGACGTCTGGCTGGACTGCGAGGGCTCGGCGGGGCGGGCGGCGAGCCGCCTGTACTGCCACCGGAACACGGTCTTCAACCGCTTGCGCCGGCTGGAGCAGCTCACCTCCCGCTCGCTGTCCCGGCCACGGGACCTGACGGAGATGACCCTCGCGCTGGACGCCTTCCGCCTGACGGCGGGTCAGGGGGCGTGACCCCTGACCGAAGCTCGTGGAAGCCCCGACGGCCAGGCTGCCGTTGCCGTTGCCGTTCGGCCTCATCGTCCTGACGTTTCCGCTGCTGTCCCAGCCGGGTGTGCCGTTCCAGGTCGCGGAGATCTCCTGCGGAGGCGTCACGGTGACGGTGACGGTCCACGTGCTGATCGGGGCGCTGCCCGCCGTCACGGTCACCGTGCCGTTGAAGCGGTCGCTCCACTCCGCCGACCGTTCTCAACCTTTCGAAACTTTCGGAAACTTCTTCGAGTGCCGGCGAGACCATAGGGTCGACCCCATGGGTGGTCAACCGCTCGCGCGGAGCGCGAGCGGGAGCGGTTCGGGGGTGTGGTCCGTCAGTGGCCCGGCGGGGGCGCGGTGCTCTGGCGTACCACCAGCTTGGTGGCCAGCTCCATGCGCAGCGCGGGCCTGCCCGGGTCCTGGGGGCGCAGCAGCATGCGGGCCGCCTCCTCGGCCATCTGCCGCAGCGGCTGGTGGACGGTCGTCAGCGCCGGGCTCGACCACTGGGCGAGCGGGACGTCGTCGTACCCCACCACGGAAAGGTCACGGGGGACGCTCAGTCCCTTCAGGCGCGCCGCCTCCAGGACGCCGAGGGCCTGCAGGTCGCTGCCGGCGAAGACGGCGGTGGGCCGGTCCGGGCCGTCGAGCAGGTCCATGGCGTGCGAGAAGCCTCCCTGGACGTGGAAGTCGCCGAACCGTACGAACCGGGGGTCGGGGTCCAGGCCCGCCATGGCCATGGCGGAGCGGTAGCCGTCGAGCCGGGCCAGGGAGCACATCATGTCCTCGGGACCGGTGATGATCGCGATGCGCTCGTGCCCGGAGTCGATGAGGTGGCGGGTGGCCGCCATGCCGCCGGCCCAGTTGGCCGAGCCGACGGAGGGCACGTCCGGCTCGGGGTCGCCCGCCGGGTCGATGATGACGAACGGGATGGCGCGGGAGCGGAGTTGCCTCTTCACCCGGTCCGGCAGGGTGGAGAAGACGAGGACGACCCCGAGCGGGCGGCGCCGCAGCACCCCGTCGACCCAGTCGGGGCCGGGGGCGTGACGGGTTCCGCTCTCGGTCAGCACCACACTGGCGTGGTTCTCCTTCGCGACGTTCTCGACGCCGCGGATGAGCTCCATCGCCCAGACGCTCTCCAGCTCGTGGAAGACCAGCTCGATCAGGGGCGCCTGGGGCGTGCCGTGCGCACGGCGTCGGTAGCCGTGGGCCTCCAGCAGCCCCTCGACCTTGGCCCGGGTCGGCCGGGAGACGTCGGAACGGCCGTTGAGGACTTTCGAAACTGTCGAGAGGGAGACACCGGCCTGCGTGGCCACCTCCGCGAGGGTCACCCGGCCGTCCGCCACGTCGTCTTCACGCATGCACGAAGGATAGGTCACGACCCTGGTAACGGTTTGATCGCGCCGCCGCATGCCCGTTGACCCTTCGTCAGCGCTCCCCATACTGTCCGGAGCTGCGGCAATTTCGGCACATAGATCGAAACTTTCGAAGAATGGACGACGATGAAGATACGTGCGCGGTATCCCCGCATGCTCGCCTGCGGCGCGGCCCTCGCCCTGACGCTGGGCCTCGCGGCCTGCGGTGGCGGTGGCGCCGGCGGGAGCGGACGGGCCTCGTCGGGCGAGGACGAGATCCACGTCCTCGTCTACGGAGACGCCACCAACAAGGTCGAGCAGCAGCTCGTCGACACCTTCAACCGGACCTCGAAGGTCAAGGTCGTCCTGGACACCATCCCGGGCGCCGACTACCAGCAGAAGCTCCAGACCGTCATCAACACCCCGCAGGCCCCGGACGTCTTCTTCAACTGGGGCGGCGGCAGCATCCAGCCGTACGTCGAGGCGGGCCTGCTGATGCCGCTGGACGGCTTCATCAAGAAGGACCCGGGCCTGAAGTCCCACTTCCTGCCGTCGGTCTTCAACACCGCCGTCATCGACGGCACGCCCTACGGCGTACCGATGCGCGGCACCCAGCCGGTGCTGCTGTTCCACAACAAGAAGGTGCTGGCCGACGCGGGCGTGACACCGCCGAGGACCTGGGAGGAGCTGCTCGCCGCCGTCGAGGCCCTCAAGGCGGAGGGCGTCACGCCCATCGCGCTCGGCGGTGGCGACAAGTGGCCCACGCTGATGTGGTTCCAGTACCTGTACGACCGCGTCGCCGGCCCCGAGCTGTTCCAGAAGGCGCTCGACGGCGACAAGAGCGCCTGGGAGAGCGCGGACAGCCGCAAGGCCCTGGGCATGATCAAGGAGCTGATCGACGCGGGAGCCTTCGGCACCAACGCCGACTCGGTGAAGTTCACCGACGGCGGCTCGCCCGCGCTCCTGGCCAGCGGCAAGGCCGGCTTCGAGCTGATGGGGTCGTGGGCGTACGCCACCCAGCAGGAGGCCGACGCCGAGTTCGCCGCCAAGGACCTCGGCTACACCGCCTTCCCGACGGTCGCGGGCGGCAAGGGCGACCCCGCCAACCTCGTCGGCAACACCAACAACTTCTACTCGGTGCTGAAGAAGACCCGACACCCCGACACCGTGGCCGAGTTCCTGAAGCTCATGTACTCCGACCGGTTCGTCCAGCAGCAGCTGGCCATCGGGAACCTGCCCACGACCACGAACACCGAGAAGTTCCTGGACACGGCGGCGAACCCGGCGTACTCCCGCTTCCAGTTCGACCTGGTCAAGAAGGCCCCCGCCTTCCAGCTCTCCTGGGACCAGTCCTACCCGCCGGCCGCCATCACGCCCATCCACCAGGCGGTGCAGCGGTTCTTCAACGGACAGACCGATACGGATGGCTTCATCGAGGCCATGCAGGCCCTCCCCACCGCCTGACATGACGACACAGACGACACGGGCCCGTTCCGCCGGCGCGACTCACGTCGGCCGCCCGGGATTCGCCTGGGCGATCCCCGCCACGGTGTTCTTCGCCCTCTTCGCGATCGCCCCGCTGATCATGGTCGCCGTGCTGTCGTTCATGAGCTGGAACGGCCTCGGCTCACCCGCCTTCGTGGGCCTGGACAACTGGACCCGGGTCTTCGACGACCCCGTCATGATCGAGAGCATCTGGCTGAGCCTGCTGCTCACCGTGCTCGGCGTGGCCCTCCAGACACCGCTGAGCATCCTGCTCGGCGTCTGGGCCGCCGGCCGGCAGCGCAACCGCGCGGTGCTCTCCGCCATCTACTTCGTCCCGCTCCTGCTGTCCTCCACCGCGGTGTCCGTGCTGTGGCGGGGACTGCTCGACCCCAACTTCGGGGTGCCCTCCGAGATCACCTGGCTGTTCGGTGACGGCAACCTCTTCGGCGAGCAGGCGACCGCCATCGGGGTGCTGGCCTTCGTCAGCACCTGGCAGTTCACCCCGTTCCACACCCTGCTCTACCAGGGCGCCGCCAGGGCCATCCCCCCGGTGCTCCACCAGGCCGCGGAGATCGACGGCGCCGGGCGGTACCGGCGGTTCTTCCACATCACCCTGCCGCAGCTGCGCAACGCCGTCATCACCTCGACGATCCTGATGGTCGTCGGCGGGCTCACCACCTTCGAGACCGTCCTCATCCTCACCCAGGGCGGGCCTGGGACGGACACCACCATCACCGCGTTCTACATGTACCAAAAGGCCTTCAAGGGCTTCGACTTCGGAGCCGGCGCCGCCATCGCCCTGGTGCTGGTCGCCGCGGCGACGGTCGTCTCGCTGATCGTGGTGCGCGTCTCCGGCTACGACAAGATGCGCAGCGCCATGGAGGGGCTGTGAGGAGACGACCGTCCGGGGCGAGGTCCGCGACCGGGCGCCGCCCCCACTACCTCGCCGGCGCCGGCTCGCTCGTCTGGCTGTTCCTGGTCGGCCTGCCGCTGTACGTGATGCTCGCCGCGAGCGTCCGGTCCCGGTCGGACTACGCCCGGCGCGGCCCGCTCGCCTTCCCGGAGAGCGTCACCTCCGACAACTACACCGGGGCCTTCACCAGCGGGTTCGGGCAGTACTTCGTCAACACCGTGATCGTCACGGTGTGCGTCGTCGCCCTGGTGCTGGTGCTCGTACCGCCGCTGGCCTTCGCGATCGTACGCAGCCGCTCCCGGCTCCTGTCGGGGGTCTTCCGGCTCTTCCTGCTGGGCCTGGCCATTCCGGCACAGGCCGTGATCGTCCCGATGTTCTACCTGATCAGCCAGGCGGGCCTGTACGACAACCTCATCGGCGTCGTCCTGCCCACCGCCGCCTTCTGCCTGCCGGTCTCCACGCTGATCCTCAGCGGCACCATGCGGGACATCTCACCCGAGCTGTACGAGGCCATGGCCATGGACGGCGCCCCGCCGCGGCAGATCTTCTTCCGGCTCGTCCTGCCCCTGTCCAGGGGCGGACTGTCGACGATCACGGTGTTCTCCGCACTCCAGGCGTGGAACGGCTTCCTGTTCCCCCTCGTCCTGACCCAGTCCGAATCCACCAAACTGATCACCCTGGGTCTCTACAACTTCCAAACCGAGCACGGGATCGACATCCCCGGGCTGCTGGCAGCCGTGGTGCTGTCCACGATGCCCGTCCTGCTCGTCTACCTGTTCGCCCGCCGCGCCCTGGTCCAGGGCCTCATGGGCGTCGGAGGAAAGTGACCGCCAACGTGTCAGCAGTCGAGACAACCCCCGTCACCCCCATCTGGAACGACCCCGCGTACGACATCGGCACCCGCGTCCGGGCCCTGATCGCCGCCATGACCACCGAGGAGAAGGTCGCCCAGCTCGTGGGCGTCTGGGTGGGCGCGTCGGACGAGGGCGGTGAAGTGGCCCCCCACCAGCACGACATGGAGGACGCCGTCGACCTCGACGCCCTCCTGCCGCACGGACTGGGGCAGTTGACGCGCCCGTTCGGCACCGCCCCCGTCGACCCCGCGCTCGGCGCGCTGTCCCTGCTGCGTACGCAGGCCCGTATCGTCGCCGCCAACCGCTTCGGCATCCCCGCCCTGGCCCACGAGGAGTGCCTGGCCGGCTTCGCCACCTGGAAGGCGACCGCCTACCCCGTACCGCTGTCCTGGGGAGCGACCTTCGACCCCGCGCTGGTACGCCGCATGGCGGCGGCCATCGGGCGGGACATGCGGTCCGTCGGCGTGCACCAGGGCCTCGCCCCCGTCCTGGACGTGGTGCGCGACGCCCGCTGGGGCCGCGTCGAGGAGACCATCGGCGAGGACCCGTACCTCGTCGGCACCGTCGCCACCGCGTACGTCCAGGGCCTGGAGTCCGCCGGGATCGTCGCGACCCTCAAGCACTTCGCCGGGTACTCCGCCTCCCGCGCCGGGCGCAACCTCGCACCCGTCTCCATGGGCGCGCGCGAACGCGCCGACGTCATCCTCCCGCCGTTCGAGATGGCCCTGCGCGAAGGCGGTGCCCGGTCCGTCATGGCCGCCTACACCGACACCGACGGAGTGCCCGCGACGGCCGACGACGAGCTGCTGACGGGCCTGCTCCGCGACACCTGGGGGTTCGACGGCACGGTCGTCTCCGACTACTTCGGCATCGCCTTCCTCCGGACGCTGCACGGCGTGGCGGGCGACTGGGCCGAGGCCGCCGGGGCCGCGCTGCGGGCGGGGGTCGACGTCGAACTGCCCACGCTGAAGACCTTCGGGGAACCGCTGCTGGAGGCCCTGTCCACCGGACGGGTCCCCGAAGCCCTCGTCGACCGGGCCGTACACCGCGTCCTCGCGCAGAAGGCTCACCTCGGGCTGCTCGACGCGGACTTCAGTCCCGTGCCCGCGGCGCTGGCCGGGGCGGAAGACCTCGACGACCCGGCGGCGCTGCGCGGCACGGTCGATCTGGACACGGACGCCAACCGCGCGCTGGCGCGGCAGGCCGCCGAGCAGGCGATCGTGCTCCTCAGCAACGACGGCACCCTGCCGCTCGCGCGGCCGCGCACCCTCGCCCTCGTGGGCCCGAACGCCGACGAGCCGACGGCCGTCCTCGGCTGCTACTCCTTCCCCGTCCACGTCGGCGGCCACCACCCGGGGGTCCCGGCCGGGATCGCCCTGCCGACGCTGCGGGAGGCCCTGGAGCGGGAGTTCCCCGGCACCCGGATCGTCACCGCGCGCGGCGCGGACGTCGACGGGGACGACACCTCCGGCTTCGCCGAGGCGCTACGGCTGGCCCGGAGCGCCGATGTCGTGGTCGCCGCGCTGGGCGACCGGGCCGGTCTCTTCGGCCGCGGCACCAGCGGCGAGGGGTGCGACGCCGAGTCCCTCGCGCTCCCCGGCGTACAGCGGGCGCTGCTGGACGCGCTGCTGGACACCGGTACGCCGGTGGTGGCGGCCCTGCTGGCGGGACGGCCCTACGCGCTCGGCCGGGCCGTGGACGAGGCGGCGGCGATCGTGCAGGCCTTCTTCCCCGGGGCGGAGGGCACCGGGGCCCTGGCGGGCGTGCTGAGCGGGCGGACGAACCCCTCGGGCCGGCTGCCGGTCGGCGTGCCGCGCGGCGCCGGCGCGCAGCCCGCCACCTATCTGGCGGCGCCCCTGGCCCAGGCGGGCGAGGTGTCCAGCGTCGACCCGACCGCCGCCTTCGCGTTCGGACACGGCCTGTCGTACACGTCCTTCTCCTGGAGCGATCTCGCCGTGGAGACCGAGGAGAGCGGTACGGACGGGGCCTTCCGGCTCGCGTTCTCGGTGCGCAACACCGGGGAACGGGAGGGCACCGAGGTGGTGCAGGTGTACCTGCACGACCCGGTGGCCTCGGTGGTCCAGCCGGTGCAGCGCCTCATCGGCTACCGGCGGGTGGCGCTGCGGCCGGGTGCGTCGTGCCGGCTGACGGTCACCGTCCCGGCGGACGTCGCCTCGTTCACCGGCCGCGACGGGCGGCGCGTCGTGGAGCCCGGCCGGCTGGAGCTGCGCCTGGCCGCGTCCAGCGCCGATACGCGCCTCACCGCGAGCGTGCTGCTGACCGGCCGGGCCCGGTACGTGGACCACACGCGGCGGTTCCACGTGGAGTGGGCGGAGGACGCCGGGTGACCGCCGGCGGAAAAGGCGCGCCGCCCGGCCCTTGGTGGGCGGGGCGGCGCGTCCCAGGACGTCGTCCCGGGCGTTACGACAGGAAGTCGCGGGCGATGTTCGCCGCCTGGCGCTCCAGCAGCGGGCCCGCCTCGGCCATGCACTTCGCCGGGTCCGGCTCCAGCTCCGTCAGGGCGTAGGCGCGGCGGATGCCCGCCTTGCCCAGCGCCTCGGGCTGCAGGGCCAGGCGGCCGCAGACCGCGACCACCTCGATGCCCGCCGCACGGGCCGCTGCCGCGACACCGGCGGGGGCCTTGCCGTGCAGGGTCTGCTCGTCGAGGGAGCCCTCGCCGGTGATGACCAGCGTGGCGCGGGACAGGGCCGGGGCGAAGCCCAGGACGTCCAGCATGACCTCGATGCCGGGGCGGAAGCTCGCGCCGAGGGCGACCAGCGCCCCGTACCCGATGCCGCCCGCCGCACCGGCGCCCGGCGAGGCGGCCAGCTCGGTGGCCTTGGGGCCGATCGCGTCGGCGAGGACGGAGGCGAAGTGGCCCAGGGCGGCGTCCAGCTCCGCGACGTCCTCCGCAGAGGCGCCCTTCTGCGGCCCGTACACCGCCGGTGCGCCCTTCGGGCCGGTCAGCGGGTTGTCGACGTCGCTGGCGAGGACCAGGTCCACCTCCTGGAAGCGGGCGTCGAGGCCCGACAGGTCGGCGGTGGCGAGGTCCTTCAGGCCCCCGCCGCCCGGGCCGACGGGCTCGCCGTCCTTGTCCAGGAACCGGGCGCCCAGCGCGGCCAGCATCCCGGCGCCGCCGTCCGTGGTCGCGCTGCCGCCCACGCCGAAGACGATGGTGCGCGCGCCCGCGTCCAGCGCGGCGCGCAACAGCTCGCCGGAGCCGTACGTGGTGGACGTCAGCGGCGCGAAGACGCCGTCGGGAAGCAGCTGGAGGCCCGACGCCTCCGCCATCTCCACCACGGCCGTCCCGTCGCGCAGCGCGTACGCGGCGGTCACCGGCGCGCCGAGCGGGCCGGTCACCCGTACCTCACGCCGTTCGAACCCGGCCGCCACCGCGGCGGCGACCGTGCCGTCGCCACCGTCGGCCACGGGCAGGGTCTCCACCTCGAGCCCGGGGACGACATGCCGGAGCCCGGCCGTCACCCGCTCCGCGACCTGTACGGCCGTGAGCGAACCTTTGAACTTGTCAGCCGCGACGAGCACGCGCGCGGCCTCAGTTACTGCTCCGTCCGTCACCCTTGCATCCCTTGCTATCGAACAGGCAGTCGCGCCGACGCCGACCCTATCCGGAGGGTGAGACACTGTGCCACCCCTGTCCGGCGTACGGACCCCCTGGTCAGGCCGCGGACCACGGCCAGTCCGCCGCCCGCCCGGCCTCCAGCAGCGGCACCATCCGGAACGCCGCGTCCGTCAGGCCGCCGAAGGTGTGCCGGTTGCCCGTGCCCGAAGGGGCGTGGCCCGGGCGGTAGCCGGCGAGGTTCCAGGTGTAGACCGGCACGTGCGCCGGGACCTGCGCCGTCGGGTCGCCGTAGTGGCTGTAGGCCGCCTGCTCGTCGGTCACGATCAGCACCCGGTCGTGGCCGCGGTAGTGCGCGCGTACCGCCTCGGTGGTGTCGGTGCCGCCCAGGCTGTGGAAGCGGCCCAGGACCGTGAGGACGGACTCGCCCGCGCGGTACGGCACGGGCGCACTGGTCGTACCGAACTCCACCAGGTCGGCGCCGGCGGCGCGCATCGCCACCGCCGTACCGAAGACGGCCGCCGCGTCGGCGCGGTTCAGCTGGGAGCGCTGCGACAGGGGCGCCCACATGGAGCCGGAGCGGTCGACCAGGACCAGGGTGCGGCCGGGCAGCTCCGGTACGTTCGCCAGCGAGTGGCCGAGCGCCCGCTCCAGCGGGTACGACCAGCGCAGCGAGGGCGCGTGCTGGTACGCGGCCAGATAGCGGAACGGGAACTGGCGGGACGCGGCGACCGTCTCCGGGTCGGAGAGCTTCGCGGCGACCCCGTCCGCGACCTCGTCGCTCACGCCCGCCTCGTCGAAGTTCCGCAGGTTGCGCAGGAGGGCCATCACGCCCATGGACGGGATGACCGCCTCCCAGGCGGCCGCGTCCAGCGGGCCCTGGAGCCAGCCGGCCAGGGCCTCCCAGGTCATGCCCGCCTCGGCCAGCCGCGCGGCCCCGTCCGGCCCGGTGACCAGGGCGCGCCGCTCGGCGACCGGCAGCTCCATCAGCGCCCGGTGGGCGGTGAGCATCCGGCTGGAGGCGGGCGGGAGCGCGGTCTCGGGGTGGTGGCGGCGGTCCAGGGCGTACTGGAACAGCTCGCCCTGCCAGGGCTGCTTGACCGGGTCGGGCGCGGCGTGCACCAGGTTGAGGATGTCGCCGAAGCGGTAGCCCTTGCCGGCCGTGTCGTACTTCAGCAGCGACCGGGCGGTGTAGAGGCGCCGGACGGCGTCCGCGATGCCCCGCTTGACGGGCTTGGGCACATTGCGCCCGTACTGGGAGGTCCAGTAGCCGAGCAGCTCGCCGGGCTCGTCCGCCCGCAGCAGCACGGAGGCGACGACCTGCCGGTTGGCGGGACCGTCGGTGACTCCGGCGTCGAGGCGGGCCCTGACGTACTCGGCGGCGCCGACGAGCGAGGCGGTCCGCATGTTGCCCTCGGTGCGCAGCCAGCGCAGCAGGCCGGCGGTCCACTCGGGGTCCTCGACGGCGAGCGTGCGGACGAGCGTGGCGAACCGGTCGTCGCGGTCGCCGCCGGACTCGTAGAAGGTCGACTGCGTGACGAAATTGGCGACGGCGAGCAGGAACAGCTCGGAGCGCGGGTCGCGCAGCACACCGGCGCCGCCCTGGTGGGTGGTGGTGCGCCCGGTCGACCGTACGGGCGAGACCACGCGGCCGGTGGCCGTCGCGGCGGACCGGCGGGTGTTGAAACGTGCCATGTGAATCCCCCCGAATTCGGTTCTTCGGTGGGAACGCGCGGCGGAAGGGGTGCCCGGGTCGGGTGCCCGGGTCGACGTCCCACTGCGCCGCGCCTCCCGAGATCAAGGTGGCCGCGGCGTGATTTCGTTGGAGTGAAGTAGCCGCGGCCCGCGCACCGGGAGGTGCGTGACGTACAGATGTCCAGAGTTCAAGGCCGGCGGAACCGACAAAGGTGCTCTGCCGACTGAGCTACACCGACCCGAAGTCGATGACGGGACTCGAACCCGCGACCGCCCCATTAACAGTGGAAGTAGGTCCTGCCTTCGCACCTGGACGTCGATGACTCTAGGGAGGCAACTGTCCGGGCGCCACGGATTATTCGACCGCCTCGTCGCCCGAGTCGCGTGTGTGGGCCATTCGTGTGACGCTGCCATCATGACGTGGGCATCGTGGACGACGACCGATGTGTACACGGGTCGTGGCGGGGTTCGGACCGACGAGCTCGGAATCGTCACGGGGAATGTCACCGTGCACACCACCTGGGCGGGCGGCGAGGCACAGATCGCCGTCCAGTACAGCGGGGCGACCGACTGGTTCACCATGACGGGCAGCCCCGTGCCGTGCCGTTCGGAGAGGGACAGCAGGGACCTGCACGAGGCCGTGGTGGAGGCCGTACGGGCGGGTGGCGGGGCCGTCGTACCGTCCCCCTCGCTGCCCTCTCCATGACCCTGCGGGAGGCACCGGCCGCACCCGTGGGCCCGGACCCGCACGACCGGGAGCGGCCTGAAGCCCCCGGTGACCGCCACCTACGACAATCCGTACCAGGAGTGGATCGGCGCGCTCGTCCGCGCCGACGTGTTCGGCTGGACCTCCCCCGGCGACCCGGTCCGCGCCGCATCCCTGGCCCGCCGCGACGCGGTCCTGTCCCACACGGGCAACGGCGTGTACGCCGCGATGTGGGCGGCCGCGCTGGTCGCGGCCGCGTTCACGGCGCCCGGCCCGCGCGCCGCCGTCGGCACCGCGCTGGAGCGCGTCCCGGCGAGCAGCCGCCTCGCGCGCGTGGTCCGGCACATGGTGGCGCTGCACGACGCGGGCGTGACCTGGTCCGACGCCCTGACGGAGGCGGAGCGCGAGACGGCCGGGCTGCACTGGATCCACGCCGTCCCGAACGCCGCCGTCATCACGGCGGGGCTGCTGTACGGGGACGGCGACTTCACCCGCACCATCGCGCTGACGGTGCGCGGCGGCCTCGACACCGACTCCAACGGCGCCACCGCCGGGTCGGTCGCGGGCGTGCTGTGCGGGGCGTCCGGCATCCCGCGCCACTGGACCGACCCGCTCCAGGGCCGGGTGCGCAGCGCGGTGTTCGGCTTCGACGGCGTACGGATCGGTGACCTCGCCGAGCGGACGCTCGCACTAAGCTGACGCGGTGACCACGAACGATTACGCCGCGTACATCGCCGGGCTCCCCCGCGTCCTGGCCGGCGCCGCAGCGCTCTTCCGTGACGGCGAGGGCCGGGTCCTGCTGGTCGAGCCCAACTACCGGGAGGGCTGGGTGCTGCCCGGCGGCACCATCGAGTCGGACACCGGGGAGACCCCGAGGCAGGCCGCCCGGCGGGAGACGCTGGAGGAGATCGGCCTGGACGTGCAGCTAGGCCCGCTGCTCGCGGTCGACTGGGTGCACGGGACGGGGCGTCCGCCGATCGTGGCGTACGTGTACGACGGGGGCGTGCTCAGCGGCGAGCAGTTCCGGGCGATCCGGCTCCAGGAGTCGGAGCTGATCTCGTGGAAACTGGTGGAGCCCGAGGACCTGCCCACCCATCTGCTCGGCTCGCTGGCCTTCCGCGTGACGTCCGCGCTGGACGCGCTGACCGCCGGTGATGGCGCACGGGAGCTGGAGAACGGCCGCCCGGTGAGCCGTCCGGCGCCGTGAATTGGTTCGCGGGCGCGGGGCGACGCTGCGTAGCCTCGGCCGCATGACTCTCGTCGCGATCCTCAGCGGTGCCGGTATCTCCACGGACTCCGGCATCAGTGACTACCGCGGGCCGAACGGCTTGTGGCGGCGCGATCCGGAGGCCGAGAAGCTGGTCACGTACGACTACTACATGGCCGACCCGGAGATCCGGCGCCGGTCGTGGCGGATGCGGCGCGACAGCGCGGCGCTGCGGGCCGAGCCGAACGCGGCGCACCGGGCGATCGCCGAGCTGGAGCGGACGCCCGGCTTCGCGGTGCGGGTGATCACCCAGAACGTGGACGGGCTGCACCAGCTCGCCGGGATGCCGCCGCGCAAGGTCCTCGAACTGCACGGCACCGCGCGGGCAGTGGTGTGCACCGGGTGCCGTACGCGCTCGTCGATGGAGGAGGCGCTGGCCCGCGTCGAGGCGGGCGAGGCCGACCCGGCGTGCGAGGCGTGCGGCGGGATCCTGAAGTCGGCGACCGTGATGTTCGGGGAGCGGCTGGATCCGGTGGTGCTGGGTGAGGCGATGGGGATCGCCAAGGCCGCCGAGGTGTTCCTCGCGGTCGGCTCGACGCTCCAGGTGCAGCCCGCCGCCTCGCTCGCCGGGATCGCGGCGGAGCACGGGGCGCGGCTGGTCATCGTGAACGCCGAGCCCACGCCGTACGACGAACTGGCCGACGAGATCGTGCGGGAGCCCATCGGCACGGCTCTGCCGGCGCTGCTGAAGCGGCTCGCATGATGCCGTGCGTACGCCGGCCGCCGGTGCTTCACCGGACGCCGGCCGGCCGGTGCCCCGGCACTCCCCGGGCCTGCAGGCGGACGCCGCGCGTGACCTCGGCGGTGCCGCCCGGGCGGATCAGCGGGCCCGACAGGCCGTGCTGGATGGTGGCCGTGATCGTGGCGGGACCGGCGTCACGGCGCCCACTGCGCGGCATGGCCCTCCCTCGTGCGCCCTTCCCCGTTCCGCGCATCACCATGGTGCTTGCTCCCCCGGAAGCGCAAGGCCGCTAGAACAGGGCCCCGCTCTCGAAGGCGAGCAGGCGCTGCTTGCGGTCGAGGCCACCGCCGTAGCCGGTGAGGCCGCCGCTCGCGCCGATGACGCGGTGGCACGGGACGATGATCCCCACCGGGTTCTTGCCGTTGGCGAGGCCGACGGCGCGGGAGGCACCAGGTCTGCCGAGGGCCTCGGCCAGTTCGCCGTACGAACGGGTCTCGCCGTACGGGATCTTCCGCAGCCGCTCCCAGACGCCGCGCTGGAACGGCGTACCGGCGAGGTCGAGCGGCAGGTCGAACTCGGTGAGTTCGCGCGCGTAGTAGGCGTCGAGCTGGCGGATCACCTCGCCGAAGGGGCGGGGGTCCGGATCGCCGAAGGACTCCTCCGGCGGGCGGTGGCGCTGGTCGGTCATGTAGAGGCCGCTGAGGACGCCGTCGGTGGCGACGAGGGTGAGCGGGCCGTACGGGCTGTCGGTGACGGTGTGCTGACGACGCATCGGTCGGCTTCCTTACGCGGGCAGGTGGTTGATGGGGTGGCTGTCGGTCGCCCACAGGTACTGGACGGCGTACGCGCGCCAGGGCCGCCAGGCGGCGGCGCGGGCCGTGAGCGCGGCGGGGGTGGAGGGCAGGCCGAGGCCCGCGGCGGCGCGCCGGACGCCCAGGTCGGTGGGGAGGAACGCGTCGGGGTCGCCCAGGGCGCGCATGGCGATCACCTCCACCGTCCAGGGGCCGAACCCGGGCAGCCGCCCGAGGTGGACGCGGGCCTCGTCCCAGTCGCTGTCCGGGCCGAGCCGGAGCGAGCCGTCGGCGAGGGCGCCGACGAGGGTGGTGAGCGTGGTGCGGCGGCTGCCCGGCAGGGCGAGCGCCTCGGGGTCGAGCGCGGCGAGCGCCTCGGGCGCCGGGAACAGGTGGGTGAGCCCGCCCTCGGGGTCGTCGACGAGTGTGCCGTGCGCGGCGACCAGCCGGGCCGCGTGGGTGCGGGCTGCGGCGGTGGAGACCTGCTGGCCGAGGACCGCGCGTACCGCGAACTCGGCGGCGTCGACGGTACGCGGGACCCGCCGGCCCGGCGCCTTGTCGACCAGCGGCGCGAGGAGGGGATCCGTACGGAGCTGGTCGTCGACCGCGACCGGGTCGGCGTCCAGGTCGAGCATCCAGCGGCAGCGGCTGATGGCGAGGGTGAGGTCGCGCAGGTCGGTGAGGGAGAGCCGGCAGGCGATGTGGTCGGGGTGCGGCGCGAGGGCGACGATGCCGTGGCCGTGCGGGAGGGTAAGGGTGCGCCGGTAGGCGCCGTCGCGCCACTCCTCCACGCCGGGGACGGCGGTGGCGGCCAGGTGGCCGAAGAGGTTGTCGGGGTTGAGGGGCGCGCGGTACGGCAGCCGTAGCGTGATGACACCCGGGGTCCGGGGCGTCCCCGCGACAGCCCGGGCGGCAGGGGTGCTGGCTGCAGGGGTGCTGGCTGCGCGGGTGCTGGTGGCGCGGGCGCGCAGCTCGCTCGGGGCGAGGGCGAAGACCTCGCGGACGGTGTCGTTGAAGGTGCGTACCGAGGAGAACCCGGCGGCGAACGCGACGTCCGCCATGGGCAGTCGGGTCGTCTCGATGAGGACGCGCGCGGTCTGGGCGCGCTGCGCGCGGGCCAGGGCGAGCGGTCCGGCACCGAGCTCGGCGAGCAGCTGGCGCTCGATCTGCCGGGTCGAGTAGCCGAGGCGGGCGGCCAGGCCCGGTACGCCCTCGCGGTCGACGATGCCGTCGCGGATGAGGCGCATGGCGCGGGCGACGGCGTCGGCGCGGGCGTTCCACTCGGGCGAGCCGGGGCTGGTGTCGGGCCGGCACCGTTTGCAGGCGCGGTATCCGGCCTGCTGGCAGGCGGCGGCGCTCGGGTAGAACACCATGTTCTCGGGCTTCGGCGGCACGACCGGGCAGCTGGGCCGGCAGTAGATGCGGGTGGTCAGGACGGCGGTGAAGAACCAGCCGTCGAAGCGGGCGTCCTTCGACTGGACGGCCCTCACGCAGCGCTCGGTGTCGGTGTGCATGGCTCCAGCATGGAAGACGGCCGACCGGTGGTGCTGGCGAGAATGCGACATCAGCCTGGCGCTGCCAGCGATCCGCCGATTCCCGCACGGACCACTGTCACGACATGAGATCATCTCGTCACGCCACGTCGCGCACGCTGACCACGCAGGGGGACGGACGATGACCGAGCGGATCCTGCTCGACCCTCACACCCGGGACCACCGGGCACAGTCGGAGACGCTGCGCCGGTGGGGTCCGGTGGCTCCGGCCGAGTGGCCGGGCGGGGTGCACTGCTGGGCGGTCGTGGGCCACGCCGAACTGGAGACCGTACTGACCGACCCGCGGTTCGCCCGCTCGCCCGCTCGCTGGCGGGCCCTGCGGGACGGGGAGATCCCGCCGGACTGGCCGATGCTGGCGCACCTCACACGGCAGTGGATGCTGACCGCCGACGGCGCCGATCACCGGCGGCTGCGGCAGGCGGTGTCGGCGGCGTTCACGCCTCGCCGCGTCGAGGGGCTCACGCCAGCGATCACACGGACCGTCGACGCCCTGCTGGACGATCTGGCGGCAGCGGTGGCGGACGGTCCGGTCGACCTCCGCTCGGCCTACGCGCTGCCGCTTCCGCTGCGTACGCTCTGCGCCCTGTTCGGCATCCCGTCCGAGGACCGGCCGGCCGTCGTCGCGCTCGTGGGCCGGGCGTTTTCGCGGTCGGCGCTCACCCCGGAGGAGTCCGCCCGGCTGACCCGCGAGATCAACGCGTACCTGGCGGATCTGGTGAAGAGCCGGTCCGCGGCGCCCGGCGACGACCTGGTGACCGACCTGCTGCGCGGGGACGCCGCCGGCCGCCTGTCGGAAGCGGAACTGCTCGACACGCTGTGGCTGTTCCTGGGCGCCGGGTTCGAGACCACGGCCGGGGCCCTGGTCAACACGGCCCACGCCCTGCTCGCGCACCCCGAGGAGCTCCGCCGCGCCCTCAGCGGGGAGGTGGGCTGGGACACGGTCGTGGAGGAGGGCCTCCGCTACGACTCGAGCGTCTACGCCCTGCCCTTCGCGTTCCCCACGGAGGACGTGGAGCTGGGCGGCCGGTCACTGCGTGAGGGTGAGGCCCTGCTGCTGTGCTTCGCGGCCGCCAACCGGGACCCTCGGCGGGGCTCCGGCCGCTTCGAGCCCCGCCGCGACGGTGAGCGTGCCCGGCACCTCGGATTCGGGCACGGGCCGCACTTCTGCGTCGGCGCCCCGCTCGCCCGCCTCCAACTGCGCATCGCCCTGGCGGCGTTGTTCGAGCGGTTCCCCGACCTCCGCCTCGCCGCCCCGCCCGCCCCACCGGTGCCCTCGCTCATCGCCAGCACGCCCAGCGCGCTGTACGTCACCGGTCAGTCGGCTCACCGGTAGCTCATGCAGAGGCTGTCCACCGGGCAGAACATGACATACGCGGCGTTGTGGCCGGACGACACCCTCACGGGGTTCGGGTCGGGACCGTAGTTGATGTACGACCCGGGGTCGGGTGTGACGGTCAGGGTGACCGATGTCCCGACCGGGAAGCTCGCGGAGCAGGAGCCGGTCGGGTCCTGTTGCGGTGTGGACCCGTACGGATCGGCCGCCGCCTGGTGGCAGTTGATCCCGGCCGGGGTGCTGGTGACGGTTCCACCGCCCCATCCGTCGCTGACCCACACATACAGCCGGCCCTGCTGCGTCTGGGCCTGGACGGGAGCGGCGGTGCCCAGCGTGGCCGTCGTGACGAGCACGGCGGCGTCCGGGGCCGTACGCCCGGCGTGGGTGGGGTTGGTGCTCATGAGTGGCTCCCTGCCCTGTCCATGATCACGCTGCGGTGGGGTACGCGTGCGGGTCCAGGACGGTGATCAGATGGATCACCTCCACGGGCAGTCCCGCCCGGCGGGCCGCCTTGCGGACCGCTTCCGGACTCGACGCCTCGCACAGGCAGTAGACCCGGTGGTCGTCCTCGGTCACGTAACTGTGCAACCAGACCACTTCGGTACCGCTGTTGGCCTCGACGATGGCCTGCACCGGCCTGCCGGCCAGGAAGTCGGCGATTCCCTCGCGGAAGTAGTGTTCGACCAGATAGCGGGGCATCGGACATCCCATCGTCGATCACGTGGAATTCGCGTGTGGAATCACGCTAAAGCCGAGCCGGGGCGGGGACATCGGGCAGCGCACCCCAGCTTTCACCGGCCGGACCCCAGATACGCGCCGCCACGGCCCGATCACTCATCGGCAGCCGGCTGGGAGTCCAGCTTGCGCAGCGCCTCGGCTCGGCTGTGAACTCCGAGTTTGCGCAGGATCGCGGTGACGTGATGGCCGGCGGTCTTGGGAGTGATGAACAGCCGGGCGGCGATGTCCGGCCCGGACAGCCCCTCCCTCAGCAGATCGACGATCTCCTGCTCGCGCGCGGTCAAGCCGTACTGATGGGCCCGCGTGGCCGCGCGGGGACCGCGGGTTCCCAGCCGGACCCCCAGCTCCTTCAGCCGGGTACGCCCACGGACGACGGCGGCCCGGGCACCGAGGGCGTCGAAGCCGGCCACCGCCTCGGCCACCGCTTCCGGGTCACCCGCGAGTCGAGCCAGCGCCGCGTCGTACGGGCAGCCCAGCCGCTGCCATGCCGTGGCGGCGGCGGCCCAGTCCCCGGCCAGCTCCAGCGCGAAGGGCCCCGCAGCCGAATCGGCGGGTGGCCGGCCTCCGGCCAGCCGGACCCAGCGGGCGCAGGCGCCGGCCGCCCAGGGATCGTGATCCTGGCCGGCCGGGGGCAGCCCGCGCGTCGCCTCCGCGATCGCCGCCGCGTCGTCTCCCGCCAGCCAGGCCGCTTCCGCCCGGGCCTCCCACACCGGCCCCATCCGGACCAGGTCGCTCGGCTCGCCGAGGGTCGCGGCCTCGTCGAGCAGCGGGCGGACCTCGGGATCTCCGCGCCGGGCACGGACGAGGGCGAGCGCGAGCAGGGGGAAGATCCGGCTCACGGGCGGCAGCGACCTGAGGGGCAGTACCGCCGCGGCCTCCTCCGCCGCCTCGTCCCATGCCCCCTGGTGGACCTGGCCCATCGCCCGGGCGCCACGGAGGTAGTCGAGGAACATGTCGAGGTCGTAGTCGCGGCAGAAGGCGACCGCCCGCCGGTCGTAGTCCCGCGCCCGGCCGAAGTCGCGGTGGACCATGGCGACCGCCGAGATGACCGGGCCGAACATCCCGGCGTGCTCGACCAGGCGCTGCGCCGCGGCCTGCTGCCAGACGTCCTCCAGCTCCTCCCACCCACGGTCCTCACGCAGCACCGTGGCGATCGCGGCGTGGAACCGCGCGCGCAGCACCAGACCCGCGTCGCCGATGTGCCGGCCCGCCTCGACGGCCCGCTCCGCGTGGGCGGCCGTCGTCGCCACGTCGCAGTCGAAGCTCGCCTGCTCGGCCACGTTGAGGTGCGCCCGCCCGAGCTCCAGCGTCGGGCCGCCCCGCTCCAGCAGCCGGACCGCCTCGATCCCGCGCTCCCGCGCCTCCCGGTTCCGGCCGAGCAGCCAGAGCATGTACGAGGACCAGCGGAGGTCGTCCCCCTCGTGCGGTACGTCGTTCATGGCGTGCCGGAGGCGCCCCGCCGCCTCCCACGACTCGATCGCGTCCGGGACGAGACCCGTCATGTACGACGCGAAGGCGTGCCCCTCCAGCAGCGTCGCCCGCTGCGCCTCCGGGGCGGCACCGGCGTGGCGCAGCGCCCGGGCGAACTGGGCCGCCGCCTCACGGTGGGCCGCCAGCCCCGACGCGTGCGCCGCTGCGGCGGGCGCGTACGCCAGGACCGCCTCCGCGTCACCCGCCTCGGCCGCGTGGTAGGCCAGGCGGGAGGGGTTCGGCGCCGGACCGGTGGTGGAGGACCGCAGCGCGCCCAGCACCAGCGCGTGGAGCCGTCGGCGACGGATACCGGGGATGGAGTCCAGGACCGCGCCCCTGACCAGTTCGTGCCGGAACGCCAGCCGCGTCCCCGCTGCCTCCAGCACGCCCACCGCGAGCACCTCGTCGACCGCGGTCTCCGCGTCCGCCACGATGTCGCCGAGCAGGTCGATCGGGGCGCTGGGCCCGGCCACGGCCGCGGCCTCCACCACATCGCGGGCGTGCGTGCGCAGCCGACCGAGCCGGCCGATCACGGCCTCGCGGACCGTCGCGGGGATGCCGGGTTCCGGGGCGGCCAGCACCTCGGTGACGAAGAACGGGTTGCCGCCGGTGATCGCGTGCAGCGCGGCCGGATCGTGCGGCCCCCCGGCCGCCATCCGGGCGACCGCGGAGCGGCTCAGCGGCTCCAGGTCGTACCGGGCCAGCGCCGGACAGCCGGTCAGGTCGCCGAGTACGACGGCCAGCGGGTGCAGCGGGCCCACCTCGTCGTCGCGGTAGGTCACCAGCAGCATCGCCCGTGTCGTCTCGATCCGCCGGGACACGAACCGGAGCAGGTCGAAGGTGGCGCCGTCGGCCCAGTGGACGTCCTCGCAGACCAGAAGCGTGGCGTCCGGGCCCTGGCGCAGGGTGTGCAGCAGGGACCGGAAGACGGCCGGGCTCCCGGCACCGGCCGCGAGCGCCTCCTCCACCTCAGGGCCCAGATCCGCGGCCACGTCGACCAGCGGTCCCAACGGGCGGGGAGTGCTGAGCGGGTCGCAATGGCCGACGAGCACCCGCACGCGTCCCCGCGCCCGTTTTGCGAGGGCGCGCACCACCGCGGTCTTGCCGATGCCCGCCTCGCCACGGAGCAGGACCACCCGGCCCCGGCCGCGCACCGCCTCGCCGATGTGCTCCTCCAGCGCCTCCAGGACGCCGGCCCGCTCCAACAGCTCCATGGTCACGGCGTATCACGACAGCCGGTGCCGGTCGAGTCGTCGACCGGTGCTCGGACCACGAGGCCGGCCGGGGGGGGCGACCCCGCGGGTGGCGGGGGTCGGTTCACGGCAGCCGGCCGGACGTACGGGCCGCCCGCAGGGCGAGCCATACCTCGGTGGTGTCCGCCGTCGAGGAGAGGTTCCTGCCGGTCATCGCGGCGAAGCGGCGCAGCCGGTAGAGCAGGGTATTGGGGTGGATGTGCAGGGCCCGGGCCGCGTCCTCGGTGGACCGGTCGCGCTCCAGCCAGGTGAGGGCGGAGACGACCAGTGCGCTGCCGTGCTCGGTGTCGTACCGCAGCGCCGCACCCAGCACGTGTTCCACCAGCCCGTGCAGGACGGCGGGGTCCTCGTGCAGCCACCGGTCCGTCGTGTCGTCGCTACAGGAGACCAGCGGTCTGTCCGATGCCCGTGCCCGGGTGAGTGCGAGACAGGCTTCGCGTCGGGGCACCCCGAGCGAGCTGCCGGGGGCGAAGGGGCGTGAGACTCCGGCTCTCGTACGCGGCACGGCCGCCAGGTCACCGAGCGCCGGTGGGGAGTCGGGGATGAGCACGTACAGCCCCTCATGGCGGCGCAGCATCAGGTACGGCACGGCTGCTTCGTCGAGGGTCTGTACCACCACGGCGTCGTCCAGTGGAGCGTCCTCCTCGCCGTCGAGTACGGCCAGGAGGACGCGCTCCTCCGGGCCGAAGCCCAGCCGGGTCAGGTGCCGGCGTGCGGTGTCCGGGTCCAGGACGTCCTCCATGAGTTCCGCGAGGGTCTCCGCCCCCTGGCGGCGCAGTGTTTCGCGTTCGTGGCGGACCATGGAGAGCTGGAGTGCCGCGACGGTCGCGATGTGCTGGACGACGCCGAGTCCCGCCGGCCGTATGCGTGTCACCGGTCCGTCGCCCCGGCGCTCCAGGGCCAGGAGGTATCCGGCGGGACCGCCCGGCGCCGGTACCGGCAGGACGTAGCCGCCGGGGACGGTCGGGGCCGGGTCGGGTGAGCTCGGCAGGAGTGCCCCGTGCCGCGAGTCGGGTACGGGGACGCCGGCCAGCAGGGGGCCTCCCTGGCGTGTGCAGAGGTAGAGGGAGTAGCCGGACAACTGCTCGAGCCGGCGGAAGAGTTCCGCGGCGGTGAGGCCCTCCGCGGCGAGCCAGCGCAGCGCTCCGAAGACCTGCACCTGGGCGCTCAGCCGCTGCCGGGCGTCGGCCTGCGCGGCGGCCGCGACCTCCTGCGCCACCGCGATGAACGGTACTTGCAAGGGCAACTCCAGTACGGGCAGGGCTCTTTCCTCTGCGGCCGCCAGGAAGGCCCGGCGCAGCGGCGGTACGTGCAAGTGGGCGGAGAGCGCGAGCGCGGCCACGCCCGCGGAGTGGAGCCGCTCGACGTACGCGCACTGCCGGACGGAGCTCCGCGGTATCGCGATCCCCGTCGTCATGATGAGCTCCGCGCCGAGGAGCCACGGGGTCGGGTCCTCCAGCTCGCTCACGTGCGCCCAGGCCACCGGCCGGTCGAGCCCCGACTCGCCGGCGAGGACACGCAACTGGAGGGCCGGCGAACGTACCAGGTCGCGGACCAGGAGGGGAGCTGCCGTCGCGCTCATCGAGCACATGCTGCATGGCGGCGACCCATAACGGAAGAGGGGCGGGTTCGAACGTTGCACAAGTGCGAGATGCACGGGGAATGGTGGCGGCGCACAAAGAAGGGCGCTGCTCTTTGAGCGCCGCACAATTGCCGCCCGCCCGGCGCCGACCGCACACTCTGGCTTCCGGTTCCGGGCGATGAGCGCCTCGGAGCGACCGAATACCGGGAGGGTCCATGGCGGTGAAGCCTCCGCAGCGCCCCCTCGCCGAGCACAGCGGCGCGGATCCCATCGATGCCATCGATTCCATCGAGGCCATCGAAAGCCTGTCCATCCAGCACGTTCCCTTCGCCGAACGGCACGGAAAGCTGTGGAAGCAGGGCCCCTTCTGGTTCCAGGGGAACTTCCAGCCCTTCACGCTGTCGCTCGGTTTCATCGGCCCCGGCCTGGGGCTGTCCGTCGGGTGGACCGTACTGGCCAGTGCGCTGGGGCTGTTGGTGGGCACGTTCTTCATGGCCTTCCACGCCAGCCAGGGCCCTCAGCTGGGGCTTCCGCAGATGATCCAGTCGCGGGGCCAGTTCGGCCACCGGGGAGTGATCGTGCCCCTGGCGGCGACGCTCTTCACCTTCGTCGGCTTCAACGTCGTCGACACGATCATCATCGGCAACGGCCTCCAGTCGGTCTTCGGCTGGGACGCGACCCTCCTCGGCATCGGCGTCACCGTCATCGCCGTGGTGCTGGCCGTGTACGGGCACGACTGGCTGCACCGGGCGTTCCAGGTGCTGTTCTGGTGCTCGGCGCCCTGCTGGCTGCTGCTCTCGGTGGGCATCCTCACCGGCCGGGTGGCCGGCCCGGCGGACGCCGCCGCGGACGGCGGTGGTTTCACGCTGGTCGCCTTCATGGTGCAGTTCACCGCTGCGGCGGGCTACAACATCTCGTACGCCCCCTACGTCTCGGACTACTCGCGCTATCTGCCGCGCGACACCCCGACGCCCCGCATCATCGCCTCGGTGTTCGGCGGCGCGGCCGGTTCGCCGATGTGGCTCATCCCCATCGGCGCGTGGATGGCCGCCACCCTCGGCGTGACGGACCCGCTGGCCGGCATCCGCGCCGCGGGCGACCAGGTGGTGGGCGGCCTCGGCGCCGTCCTGACGCTGCTGTCGGTGCTGGCGCTGGTCGCCACCATGGGGCTCAACGCCTACAGCGGCATGCTCACCGTGCTCACCGGGGTCGACTCGATCCGCCCGCTCCGGCCGGGACGGCGTGCCCGGGTGCTCACCATCAGCGGCCTCGGCGTCGTCTGGTGCGCCGTGGGCCTCAGCGTCTCGGCCGACTTCTCCACGGCACTGGGCAACGCCCTGCTGCTCATGCTGTACCTGCTGATCCCGTGGACCGCGGTGAACCTCGTCGACTACTTCTTCGTCCGGCGCGGCCACTACGCCATCACCCACCTGTTCCGGCCCGACGGCATCTACGGCACCTGGGCGTGGCGCGGCCTGCTCGCCTACGGCGTGGGCCTGGTCCTGATGGTGCCCTTCATGGTGGTGGGCCCCTTCACCGGGCCCGTGGCGGAGGCGCTCGGCCGGGTCGACGTGGCGTTCGTGGTGGGGCTCGCCGTATCGGGCCTCTTGTACTACGCCCTGACCCGTCGGCTGGACCTGACCGCCGAGGAGCCCGCCGTGGCCGCCAGCGAACGCGAACTGGCCGAGCAGGAGCCGGGAGTCGCCGCCGACGGCTCACGTACCCCCGCGCCGCACACAGTCGAGGTGGACGGATGAACACCACGACGCGGCCCGAGGACGACCTCCCCCACCCCACCATCCATCCACAAGGAGGGGCACCCATGAGACGCACCACACGACCCGTACGCCCGGCCCGGACCTGGATCGTCGCAGCGGTGATGGCGATCGGCACGCTCCTGGCCACCGGCCCCGGCACGGCGACGGCCATCGACGGCCCCACCGACCTGCCGCCGGCCCTGGAACCGCTCCGGGAGGAACTCGCCGACAACGACCTCGTCCGGGAGCCGGACACCGGCATCACGTGGCTCCGCTTCACCGGCGCCCCCGCCAACCTCGGCTCCGGCGCCCTGCACGTCGTCGGACGCCGCACCAAGGAGGAGGCGGCTACGGCCACCCCCGGCAACAACGTGATACCGGCGTACCAGCGGATCTCCCGCTCCGACGGCTCCTCGTACGAGGTGCCCGTCGGCCTGATGACCTACCACGACGAACACAAGCACTTCCACATGGACGGCATCTCCCGCTACCGGCTGATCAACGCCGCCGGACAGGTCGTACGGGAGTCGCCCAAGGTCGCCTTCTGCCTGGTCGACCTGAAGATCGCGGACTCGACGCTCCCCGGCTTCAACGTCAACCCCACGTACAACTCCTGCTCGCACAACGCCAACGCCACCAGCCTGACGATGGGCATCTCCGTCGGATGGGCCGACGTCTACGCCAAGGAACTCGCCGGGCAGTCCTTCGACGTCAGCGAACTGATGAACCTCCCGCCGCAGCAGTACACGCTGGAGATGACGACGAACCCGCTGGGCCTCCTGCACGAGACCAACCGCACCAACCCGAAGAGCACATCGGTGACCGTGACGATCGGTCAGGGAGTGCCCGTCGGCGTCGGCGGCCCCCGTCCGGGCGTCTGACCGAAGGGGCCGACGGCACCGCACCGCCCATCCCGTCCGGCGGGGTGGCAGGAGAGCCTTCCTGCTGCCCCGCGCTCCGGCGGGAGGCCGGGTCGGGCTCAATGACGGTGGCCGTCCTCATGCCCCGGCGCGTCGTCGCTGGTTCTTGGGAGGAACTGCGGGCTCGGGAGACGTACCACCGGCCCCTTCCTCGGAGGGCGGCTCCTCTTCGGCGGTACCGCTGCCGTGGTCGCTGTCGCGCCCGGTTTCCACGCCGCTGTGGCTGTGCCCGCCGGTGGGCATGTGCACGTGCTCGGCGAACGCCTCGTACGCACGCTCGTCGAAGAGGACGAACCGGGTTTCCTCGACCGCCGTTTCCGTGGACCGCACGGTCTGCACGGCGATGCGGGCGGCGTCGTCCATGGGCCAGCGGTAGACGCCCGTGGAGATGGCGGGGAAGGCGACCGTGCGGGCGCCCAGTTCGTCGGCGAGGCGGAGGGACTCGCGGTAGCAGGAGGCGAGGAGGGCGGAACGGTCCTCCTCCGCGGAGAAGACGGGTCCCACTGTGTGGATCACCCAACGGGCGCTCAGGCGGCCGGCGGTGGTGGCGACGGCTCTGCCGGTGGGCAGGCCGCGGCCGTAGTGGGAGGCGCGCAGCGCGCGGCACTCGGCGAGGATGTCGGGGCCGCCGCGCCGGTGGATGGCGCCGTCGACGCCTCCGCCGCCGAGGAGGGAGGAGTTGGCGGCGTTGACGATGGCGTCGACGTGCTGGTCGGTGATGTCTCCGCGTACGAGGGTGATGTTCACCGCCGGGCCTTTCGCAGGTGGCGCCAGACCGCCTTGGCCGCGTTGTGCCCGGACATGCCGTGGACGCCCGGGCCGGGCGGCGTCGCGGAGGAGCAGAGGAAGACGGCCGGGTGCGGGGTGTTGTAGGGGAAGAGGGAGAGCCGGGGGCGCAGCAGCAGTTGGAGGCCGGAGGCGGCGCCGCAGGCGATGTCGCCGCCGATGTAGTTGGCGTTGCGCGCGGCGAGTTGGGGCGGGCCGGCGGTGGCGCGGGCGAGGACGAGGTCGCGGAAGCCGGGGGCGAACCGCTCGATCTGCCGCTCGATCGCCTCGGTGAGGTCGCCCTCCCAGGCGTGCGGGACGTGGCCGTAGGCCCAGAAGACGTGCTTGCCCTCGGGGGCGCGGGACGGGTCGACGAGGCTGGGCTGGGCGGTGATCAGGAACGGGGTGCGGGGGGCCGTGCCGCCGGACGCCTGGTTCAGCGCGGTGCCGATCTCTCGGCTGCTGGGGCCGACTTGGACCGTGCCGGCGCGCCGGGGCTCGGCGGCGGTCCAGGGGACGGGGCCGTCCAGCGCGTAATCGATCTTGTAGACGGAGGCGCCGTAGCGGTAGCGGTCGTAGAACCGGCCGAAGCCGGCGATACGGGCCAGCGCGGTCGGTGAGGTGTCGAAGACGTACGCGCGCGCCGGGGGCAGGTCGTCCAGGCGCTTGACCTCGTACCCGGTGTGGACGATGCCGCCGAGGTCCTTCACGTACGCGGCCAGGGCGTCGGAGACCGACTGGGAGCCGCCGCGCGGGAGCGGCCAGCCGCCGGCGTGCGCGGCGAGCGCGAAGACGAGCCCGATCGCGCCGGTGGCGAGGCCGCCGAGCGGGGCGATGACATGGGCGACGAGCCCGGCGAACAGGGCGCGGGCCCGGTCGTCGCGGAAGCGGCGCGTCAGCCAGGTGGAGGGCGGCAGGCCGTCGATGCCGAACCGGGCGAGGGTGACCGGGTCGCGCGGGAGGGCGGTCAGCGGCAGGGACATGAAGTCGCGGGCGAGGGTGTCCCACTTGCCGAGGTACGGCGCGACGAGGCGGCGGTACGTGCCGGCGTCCCGGGGCCCGAAGGAGGCGGCGGTCTCGGAGACGGACCGGGACAGCACGGCGGCCGTGCCGTCGTCGAAGGGGTGCGCCATGGGCAGCTCGGGGTGCAGCCACTGCAGCCCGTACCGGTCCAGCGGCATGGCCTTGAAGGCGGGTGAGCCGACGCCCAGCGGGTGTACGGCGGAGCACGGGTCGTGCCGGAAGCCGGGCAGCGTGAGCTCCTCGGTCCTGGCTCCGCCGCCGACCGTGTCGAGAGCCTCGAACACGGCGACGGAGAACCCGCGGCGGGCCAGTTCGGCGGCGGCGGTCAGTCCGTTGGGCCCCGCCCCCACGACGACGGCATCGAGCATCGACGGCACGTTGGGACTCCTTCGTCAGCCGATGGCCAAGGTATCTCAGGATATTGGGCCGGTGGGCGGCCCCTGGCGGCGGGAGGTCACCGGCGTGCGGGCCTGGCCGCGCCGCGCGTCCGGAAACCGCCTACCGGGCGGCCAGCAGCGTGCGTATGCGCTCCGCCGTGGCCCGGTCACGGGCAGCGGTGAAGGGCAGTGCGTTGGCACCCGTGACACGGAACGGGGCGCCCGTCAGGGTGGCGTGGACGCCGCCCGCCTCCTCGACCAGGAGCAGACCGGCCGCGTGGTCCCAGGCGTACTCCCAGGAGAAGGCGACCGCGTCCAGGTCGCCCCGGGCCACGCCCAGGTACTCCAGGCCGGCCGAGCCGCACGGGCGGGCGTGGACGCCCTCGGTGTCGAGGCCGAGGAGCGCCGCCTTCTGCTCCGGGGTGGTGTAGTCGGGGTGGGACATGGCGACCTCCAGCACCGCGCCCGGTACGGGCGCCCCGGACCGGATCTCCGCGCCGTTCAGCCGCGCGCCGCGTCCGCGCACCGCCACGGCCATCTCGTCCAGCGCCGGAGCGTACGTCCACGAGGCCAGGACCTCGCCGCGCACCGCCAGCGCGACGAGCGTGCAGAACCCGGGGCTGCCGTGTGCGAAGTGCCAGGTGCCGTCGACGGGGTCGACGATCCACACCGGCGCGTCGCCCTTCAGCGCCTCGTACACCGCCGGGTCGGCGTGCACGGCCTCCTCGCCGACCACCACCGAGCCGGGCAGCAGCTCGGTGAGCGAGGCGGTGAGGTGGGCCTCGGCGGCCCGGTCGGCGACCGTCACCAGATCGTGCGGCCCGCTCTTCTCGACGACCTCGTGCGCGGCGAGCTGCCGCCAGCGCGGCACGATCTCGGCGGCGGCCGCCGTGCGCACCGCCTCCTCGACCGCGCAGGACGCCGCGGGGGACAAGGACCCGGAACCGTCGAGAAGCTCATCGATCATGTGTCCAGCTAAGCACGGCCCACTGACATCGCGTGGGCGGGTCAGCGCCCGACCGCGTACCCCTGCATCCCTCGCGGGTTCGCCGCCGCCGACAGGATCCCGGTGCGCGGATCCCGGGCCACCGCGCACAGCCGCCCTTCCGACCAGGGGCCGCCGACCGTGACGTCGTGTCCGCGGCGGCGCAGGTCCTCGACGACGGCCGGGTCCGTCCGGGACTCGACGGTGAGCCCGCCCGGCCGCATGCCGCGCGGGTGGAAGGAGCCGGGGAAGCCGTCGTTGTGCCAGTTCGGCGCGTCGATCGCGGCCTGGAGGTCCAGTCCGCCGTGCGTGACGGCGAGGAAGAAGTGCAGCGCCCACTGGTCCTGCTGGTCGCCGCCCGGCGTCCCGAACGCCATGACGGCGACCCCCTCGCGCAACGCCAGGGACGGCGTGAGCGTGGTGCGGGGGCGGCGGCCGGGCGTCAGGGAGTTCGGCAGGCCGGGGTCCAGCCACGCCATCTGGAGCCGGGTGCCGAGCGGGAAGCCCAGTTCGGGCACGACCGGGTTGGACTGGAGCCAGCCGCCGCTGGGCGTGGCCGCGACCATGTTGCCCCACCGGTCGACGACGTCGAGGTGACAGGTGTCGCCCCGGGTGGCGCCGTCGCGCCGGACGGCCGGCTCTCCGGCCGGCGGGACGTCGAGGGCGACCGTCGGCCCGCCCGCCGGCGGGACGTCGAGGGCGACCGCGGGCCCGTCGGCCGGCGGGACGTCGAGGGCGACCGCGGGCCCGTCGGCCGGCGGGGCCTGGCCGGCGACGGTCGGCTCGCCGGCCCCGGCCGCCACCGGAACGGCCGGGGCGCCGAAGCCGGGCCGGCCCTCGGCGACGGCGACGGCGTGGGCGCTCAGGCGCGGCGTACGGCCGCCGGGGCTGCCGGGGCGCAGCTCGTAGGAGGCCTTCTTTCCGACCAGTGCGCGCCGTTCGGCGTTGTACGGGGCGGAGAGCAGGGTGTCGAGCGGGACGTCGGCGGCGTCCCCGTACCAGGCCTCGCGGTCCGCCATGGCCAGCTTGCAGCCCTCGACGAGCAGGTGGACGTAGTCGGCGGAGCCGTACGGGGGCAGGCGGCCGGGCAGCAGGGCGAGTTGCTGGAGGAACACGGGGCCCTGGCTCCAGCCGCCCGCCTTGCACACGGTCCAGCCGTTCCAGTCGTACGTGACCGGGTCCTCGTACGTCGCGGACCAGCCCGCCAGGTCGGCGGCGGTCAGGGTGCCGGTGTGGTGGGCGCCGCTGGTGTCCATGGTGGGGCGCCCCGCCTGGCGTACGAGCGCCTCGGCGATGAAGCCCTGCCGCCAGATCCGCCGGGCCTCCTCGATCTGGCCGGTCCGGTCGTCACCGGCCGCGACGGTCGCCTCGTCGATGAGGCGGCGCCAGGTACGGGCGAGGGCGGGGTTGCGGAACAGCCGCCCGGGGGCGGGGGGCCGGCCGCCCGGGAGGTAGACGTCGGCGGAGGAGGTCCACTCGTTCTCGAAGAGCGCGCGTACGGTCTCCACCGTGGCGCCGACCCGCTCCACGGGCGCGTGCCCGGCCTCCGCGTACTCGATGGCGTACCGCAGGACCTGGGCGAGGGACCTGGTGCCGTGGTCGCGCAGCAGGAGCATCCACGCGTCGAACGCGCCGGGCACGGCGGCGGCCAGCGGCCCTGTGCCGGGCACCAGGCCGAGGCCGAGGGAGCGGTAGTGCTCGATGGTCGCGCCGGCCGGGGCGGGGCCCTGGCCGCACAGCACCCGCACCTCGCCGCCGGCGGGCGCGAGGATGACCGGCACCTCTCCGGCGGGGCCGTTGAGGTGCGGCTCCACGACGTGCAGGACGAACCCGGCGGCGACGGCGGCGTCGAAGGCGTTGCCGCCGTCCTCCAGGACGGCCATGGCCGACTGGGAGGCCAGCCAGTGGGTGGAGGACACCATCCCGAAGGTGCCCTGGAGGGTCGGTCGGGTGGTGAACATACGGCCTGTCACCTCACTGTGCGGCCTCGGGGAATGGGACGTCCGTGATCGGCGGGCGGGCCGTCGACCGCGTTCAGGAGGCGGCCGACGGGTTCGAGCCCGCGCGCGAGCGGCGCAGTTCCTCGTTGAGGCGCTGGGCTTCTTCGAGCTGGTCCTCAAGGATGATGATGCGGCAGGCGGCGTCGACCGGGGTGCCCTGGTCGACGAGTTCGCGGGCACGGACAGCGATGCGCAGCTGGTAGCGGGAGTAGCGGCGGTGGCCGCCCTCGGACCGCAGCGGGGTGATGAGCCGGGCGTCGCCCAGGGCGCGGAGGAACGCGGGCGTGGTGCCGGTCAGTTCCGCGGCGCGGCCCATGGTGTAGGCGGGGTAGTCGTCGTCATCGAGCTTGTCGGCGGCGTTCTGTGGGGTCTCTCGGGTCACTGGCACCTCTTCGTGGGGACGCAATCGAGGGGCCCTGGTGCCGTACGACACCAGGGCCCCGAGGGGTTTCAACACCATCTACCGGCGCTGGGCGCCGTTCTGCGGTTCCGCGTGTCCGCCCCGGAGGGCGACCGATGCGGGGATCGTCGATGCGTGACCGGGGACCACCTTCCAATCCGGGGCCTGCGAGTCCCGGGCGGCTGCGTCCTCGCCCGGGCGATCCTGATGGCGTCTGCTCCTCTCTCGAGCTTCTGGCTACGAGGTGAACCCTAGCCCCGGCATCCACCAATGTCTACAGCGGCGGGTGCAGATTTCCCTCTTCCTTGACGGCAGGATCGAAGAGGCGGGGCTCATGGACCCCGCCGGACCGCGGGCTGACCCCGGGCCGGCCCGGGAGCTGGACCCGGGTCCAGCTCCGGGTCGGGCCCTCGTCCGGCCTGGAGGTGACACCCGGCCGATGGTGAATATCTACCCCGGCAACTGCAGAATTTCTGGACCGTTTTTCGAATGCGGGAAAGCATCCGTGCACGGCTGCCCGTTCCGTGCTACTGTCGATTTCAGTTGCAGTTGTGGTTCCCAAAGACTTCAAGTGCCCTCACCGGTCCAAGTACCGACGAGAGCACTTTTGTATTTCCGGTGATATTTTCCGGACGGGGCGATCATCGCGGCGACTCGGGGTTCGCACAGTGCGAACCCCTGGGCACTGCCCCGAAGGAGATATGACATGGCTACTGGCACCGTGAAGTGGTTCAACGCGGAAAAGGGTTTCGGCTTCATCGAGCAGGACGGTGGCGGCCCCGACGTCTTCGCCCACTACTCGAACATCGCCTCGTCCGGCTTCCGTGAGCTGCAGGAAGGCCAGAAGGTGTCCTTCGACATCGCGCAGGGCCAGAAGGGCCCGACGGCCGAGAACATCGTCTCCGTCTGACGCGACGCGTACCACCACGTAGCTGGGGCCCGCACCTTGGGTGCGGGCCCCAGCTCGTTGCTTTTTCCCGAGCGCCCCACCCGCCCTGTGGTCACAGGCCCGCGGCCCGCCGCTCACCCCGCACCGGCACGCTGAATTCGGCCTGGCCGGTCCGTCTCATTTCTTCGGCTCGATCTTGCGATTCTCCCCGCGGCTGCGCCGCTGGAAATTTCCTCGATACGTGCCGCATCGAGGAAGGTTCCGCATGAACCGCATGTCCCGTTCGAACGACCGTTACTCCCGCAACCGCACGGGTGGACCCGCCGCCACGGGCGGAAAGTCCTTCCGCTCCGGCTCCCCGGACCGCTCCGGCGCGCCGAACCGGTCGGGCGGCCCCGGCCGTTTCCGCGGCCACAGTCGTCCCGCCGCGCCGCAGGGCGAGTTCGCCCTGCCGGTCACCCTCACCCCGGCGCTCCCGCCCGTCGAGACGTTCGCCGGCCTCGACATGCCGGCGCCCCTGCTCGCGGCGCTCACCGCCGAAGGCATGACCGTACCGTTCCCGATCCAGGCGGCGACCCTGCCGAACACGCTGGCCGGCCGGGACGTCCTGGGCCGCGGCCGCACCGGCTCCGGCAAGACGCTGGCGTTCGGCCTCGCTCTGCTGGCCCGCACGGCCGGGAAGCGCGCCGAGCCCAAGCAGCCGCTGGCCCTCGTCCTCGTACCCACCCGGGAACTGGCCCAGCAGGTCACCGACGCGCTCACTCCGTACGCCCGCTCGCTGCGCCTGCGGCTCACCACCGTGGTCGGCGGCATGTCGATCGGCCGCCAGGCGGGCTCCCTGCGCTCCGGGGCCGAGGTCGTCGTCGCGACACCCGGCCGGCTCAAGGACCTGATCGACCGTGGCGCCTGCCGGCTGGACCAGGTCGACATCACCGTCCTGGACGAGGCCGACCAGATGGCCGACATGGGCTTCATGCCCCAGGTCACCGCACTGCTCGACCAGGTACGCACCGGAGGCCAGCGGATGCTGTTCTCCGCCACCCTGGACCGCAACGTCGACCTGCTCGTCCGCCGCTACCTCCACGACCCGGTGGTCCACTCCGTGGACCCCTCGGCGGGGGCCGTCACCACGATGGAGCACCACCTGCTCCATGTGCACGGCGCCGACAAGCACGCCACCGTCACGGAGATCGCCGCGCGCGACGGCCGGGTGATCATGTTCCTCGACACCAAGCACGCCGTGGACCGGCTCACCAAGGACCTCCTGGCCATCGGGGTACGCGCGTCCGCCCTGCACGGCGGAAAGTCGCAGCCCCAACGCACCCGTACGCTGGCCCAGTTCAAGACCGGGCACGTCACGGTGCTGGTGGCGACCAACGTCGCGGCACGCGGCATCCACGTCGACAACCTCGACCTCGTCGTGAACGTCGACCCGCCGACCGACCACAAGGACTACCTGCACCGCGGTGGCCGCACCGCCCGCGCGGGCGAGTCCGGCAGCGTGGTCACCCTGGTGCTGCCCAACCAGCGCCGCACCATGAGCCGCTTGATGGCCGATGCGGGGATCACCCCGCAGGCCACCCAGGTCCGCTCCGGCGAGGCGGAACTGAGCCGCATCACCGGGGCCCAGACCCCTCCCGGCGTCCCCGTCACCATCACGGCGCCGGTCGTGGAGCGGGCCAAGGGCGGCGGCGCTTCTGCCGCCGGCCGCCGCAGCCGCCCGGGCCGGGCGCGCCGCCGTCCGGTGCGCAACGGCACGGCCGCGTAACCGGTCGCCTTCAGGCACGGCCGCGTAACGGGTCGCCATTACGCGCGGCCGCGTAGCCTGCGCCTTTACGCGGCCGCGTAAGGGGGCGCCATTACGCGGCCGCGTAACCGGCTCCCTTATGCGCGGCCGCGTAATCCGCGCCCTTGCAAGCCCTTATGGGCTCTCAGGCGCACGTGCACGTATCTGCTGTTCCCTCCGAACCAGTCACGGGCCGGCTCAGCTCCGCGCCCCTCTCCCTCAACTTGCCGAGGCACCATGCGCTGCGTCATCGCCCGTTTCCCCTTCGACCTCGTCAAGCACGAGGTGCAGGAATCGATGAAGGGCATCAAGCCCGAGCCCATCACGGGCGAGTCCGTGATCATCGGCCGCCGCCACTATCCGGTGAAGCAGGTCGGTGAGGTCATCACGAGGCAGGACCGCCGTGACTTCACCGCCGCCGAAGTGACCCGGGCACTCACCCGCCTCGGCTTCACGTGCAACAAGGCGCCGGCCCTCGCCGCCGCCGACACCGTCGCCGCCCTCACACCGCTCCAGGCGGCATCGGCGATGCTCGGCACACCGGCCGCCCACCAGGTGTGACGGAGGGGCGCTCACCCCAGGCACGCACCGAGCAGGCACACCTGCGTCGGTGATGCCGGTTCGTCCGCCGAGGAGCCCGGCAGAAGGTTCGCCAGTGAGGTGCCGGTGGGCGCCGTGGTGGTGTCTTCGCCGGGAGCGGGCGGTATGGGTGCCTCCGGGGCCGGGGTCGGGGCCGGGGTCGGTTCGGCGGCGGCCGGGGGCGCGGCGTCGGCGTTGCCGGTGTCCGTCCTCTTGGCCGGCTCGGCCGCGGCGGTGGCGTGGGGCGCCTGGCCAGCGGGCGCCGGAGGGTGGACCGTGGCGGCGTCCGGCCGGTGACCGGTGGCCGGCGAGGCAGGCGTCGCGGCGGCCGTGTTCTGCTGCCGGGTACTGGGATGCTGGGCGGCAGGGGTGTCCGTGGTGTCCGGCTGCGTGGACGACGAGTCGCCGGTCGCCGTCCGGGACGTGGACGTGGACGTCGGCGTGGCCACCGGCTCCGGTGGCGGAGCCGCGTGGGTGTGGCTGGTGGAAGGCCTGGCGCTCGGCAGCGCGGCCATGGTGAGGCCGCCGCCGACGAGGGCGACGGCCGTCGCGGCCACGGCCCGGCGCCGGTGTTTCTTCCACCGCGCCAGCTGCCTGCGTCGCGCGGCGCGGCCCTGGCCCTTGGGCGAGGCGCCGCTCTCGAAGTCGCTGGAGGAGCTGGGTACGGACACGTCCGACGCGCCCGGCCCGTCCGACGCGCCGGACCTGTCCGCCGTCGCGTCGTCGGATGCCTGCAGCGTCGCGGCGTGGGACGCCACCCCGCTGTGGAGGCGCGGGGCGGCAGGGGCTATGTCGGGGGCGTAGGCGCCGCAACCCGGACACACGAATGCCCCGTTGAGATTCCGGCGGCATGCGGAGCAATAGTCCATCGGCGGTCTTTCTGTGTTCACGTTCGCACGCGGTGGGAGCGGCCAGTAACGCTAATGACGCCTGCCGGAGGTGACGCGCAGTCCTTGTGACGCTCCTGCGAAGATTCGACGCCATGAGGCCCGTGCACGTGAAACACGGGCCTCACCGGCGTACCGGGAGCACCCGACCGGAATTCGGTCAGATGCGACGTACCCGTGCGGCGATCCCGTGCCCGAGCAGCAGGTAAATCACCGCGGGCAGGCCGTAATTGAGGAGGACGCGCAGGCCTTCGGTCTCCATGGTGAAGATGTCCTGGGACCAGCCGGCCAGCCAGTCCGCCACACTCCGCACAAAACCGACGAAGACGTTTCCCTGGTTGGCGTCGAGCAAATACAGCAGGATCCATAGCGCCAGAAAACCTGCCGCGATGTCCGCAATCGTATGGATGGCCAAGGCCGCCCGATTCACTCCGGCGCCGTCCCTATGGGGCGCATAGGTGTTCCGGTTCGGGTCATAGGGGTTGTAGGGGTCATTCACGGGCATGCCCTCTTGGGGCTGGGGACGGGGATTGTTCATGCCCCCCTGCTTGCCTCCTCCGCATGCGCGAAACGCTTTTCAAACCTCCGATTCGATATCGATTTCCAGCCCTGCGCAATCCAGGCATAGCCTGATATGACGGTTGTCCGGAGGCGGAGAACGGGAGACGGGGAGTAAGACGTGCACGGTGAATACAAGGTGCCCGGCGGCAAGCTCGTGGTCGTCGACCTCGACGCGGAGGACGGCGTCCTGCGCCGGGTGAGGGTCGGCGGGGACTTCTTCCTGGAGCCCGACGAGGCGCTGCTCGCCATCGATGGCGCCCTGGAGGGCGCACCGGCCGATACCGACGCGTCGGGGCTGGCCGCCCGGATCGACGCGGCGCTGCCGCCGGGGACGCAGATGTTCGGGCTCACCACCGAGGGGATCGGGGTCGCGGTACGGCGCGCCCTGGCGCACGCCACCGACTGGACCGACTACGACTGGCAGCTCGTCCACGACGGGCCCCAGCCGCCCGCCCTGCACATGGCGCTCGACGAGGTCCTCACCGCCGAGGTCGCCGCCGGGCGCCGTCCGCCGACGCTGCGCGTGTGGGAATGGGGCGCGCCGGCCGTGGTGATCGGCAGCTTCCAGTCGCTGCGCAACGAGGTGGACACGGAGGCCGCCGAGCGGCACGGCATCGCCGTCGTACGCCGGATCAGTGGCGGCGGGGCCATGTTCATCGAGCCGGGCAACACCATCACGTACTCACTGTCCGTGCCCGACGCCCTGGTGCAGGGGCTGTCCTTCACGGACAGCTACGCCTACCTCGACGACTGGGTGCTGGGCGCGTTCGGCGACATGGGCATCAAGGCCTGGTACCAGCCGCTCAACGACATCGCCACCGAGGCGGGCAAGATCGCCGGGGCGGCGCAGAAGCGCGTGGTGGGCGGCGAGGGAGCCGTACTGCACCATGTGACCATGGCGTACGACATCGACGCCGACAAGATGACGGACGTGCTGCGCATCGGCCGGGAGAAGCTCTCCGACAAGGGCACGAGGAGCGCGAAGAAGCGCGTCGACCCGCTGCGCCGCCAGACGGGGCTGCCCCGCGCGACGGTCATCGAGAAGATGATCGGCTCGTTCCGTGAGCGGTACGGGCTGTCCGAGGGCACGGTCACGGACCACGAGATGGCACGCGCGCGTGAGCTGGCGCGGACCAAGTTCGGCTCCCCACAGTGGACGGCACGGGTGCCCTAGACGCCGGCCGCCCTGGTCGCCGGGTTCGCACCCGTCCGTGCACCAGTTCCTACGGGGACTATTGACATGCCCACACTCTCCTGGCTTTATGAGCACCGCGCATGGGAGCGCTCCCACCTCTGTACGTGTACCCCCTTCCTCCCCCTCGACGGAAAGGCAACACCACAGTGGACGGTCCGTTGCGCCCGGCCCGCACACCGGCGCTCGCCGGGGCGCTCGCCGCCGGTCTCCTCCTCCCCCTGCTCCCCCTCTTCACCTCCGCGTCCCCGGCCGCCGCCGCGCCCGCGTTCAACTACGGCGAGGCCCTCCAGAAGTCGGTCCTGTTCTACGAGGCCCAGCAGTCCGGCACGCTCCCGGACACCAACCGCGTGAACTGGCGCGGCGATTCCGCCCTCGACGACGGCAAGGACGTCGGGCTCGACCTGACCGGCGGCTGGTACGACGCGGGCGACCACGTCAAGTTCGGGCTGCCGATGGCCTTCTCGGCCACCATGCTCGCCTGGGGCGGCGTGGAGCAGAAGGCCGCGTACACGTCCGCCGGACAGCTCGGACACCTCAAGGACAACCTCCGCTTCGTCAACGACTACTTCGTCAAGGCGCACCCCGCCCCCCATGTGCTGTACGGGCAGGTCGGCAACGGCGCCAAGGACCACGCCTGGTGGGGCCCGGCCGAGGTGATGCCGATGGAACGGCCGGCCTACAAGATCGACGCGTCCTGCCCCGGATCGGACCGGGCGGGCCAGACGGCCGCCGCCATGGCGTCGTCGTCCATGGTGTTCGCCGACAGCGACCCCGCGTACGCGGGCAAGCTCCTCACGCACGCCAAGCAGCTGTACGCCTTCGCCGACACCTACCGGGGCAAGTACAGCGACTGCATCACCGACGCGCGGTCGTACTACAACTCCTGGAGCGGCTACCACGACGAGCTGGTCTGGGGAGCGATCTGGCTCCACAAGGCGACCGGTGACCCCGCCTACCTCGCCAAGGCCGAGTCGTACTACGACAGCCTGTCGACGGAGCCCCAGACGACCACCCGCTCCTACCGGTGGACCCTGTCCTGGGACGACAGCTCCTACGGCGCGTACGTGCTGCTGGCGCAGCTCACCGGGAAGCAGAGGTACGTCGACGACGCGAACCGCTGGCTCGACTGGTGGACCGTCGGCGTCAACGGCAACCGGGTCCGGTACTCGCCCGGTGGTCAGGCCGTCCTCGACAGCTGGGGATCGCTGCGGTACGCCGCCAACACGTCGTTCGCGGCCCTGTCGTACTCCGACTGGCTGACCGGTGACCCGGTCCGCAAGGCCCGCTACCACGACTTCGCCGTCCGCCAGATCAACTACGCGCTGGGCGACAACCCGCGCAAATCGAGCTACGTCGTCGGCTTCGGCGCCAACCCGCCCACCAAGCCGCACCACAGGACCGGCCACGGCTCGTGGACCGACCAGATCAACAACCCCGTCGAGAGCCGTCACGTCCTGTACGGAGCGCTGGTCGGCGGCCCGAGCGCGCCGGACGACTCATACACCGACGACCGCTCCAACTACGTGAACAACGAGGTCGCCACCGACTACAACGCGGCCTTCACGGGGGCGCTGGCGCGTCTGTACGCCGAGTACGGCGGCAGTCCGCTCGCCGACTTCCCGAAACCCGAGCGGCCCGACGGCGCGGAGATGTCCGTCCAGGCGTCGGTGAACGCCTCGGGCCCGGGCTTCACCGAGATCAAGGCCTACCTGATCAACAAGTCGGCGTGGCCGGCGCGGGCGTTGACCAGCAGTTCGCTGCGCTACTACTTCACGCTGGAGCCCGGCGTCACGCCCGCGCAGATCAGCCACACCACGAACTACAACCAGTGCGGCAAGGTGACGGGCCCGACGCAGTACAGGGACAACGTCTACTACGTGACCGTCGACTGCTCCGACGCGACGATCGCGCCGGCGGGCCAGTCCGCGTACCGCAAGGAGGTGCAGTTCCGGATCACCTCCGCGGGGGCGTGGGACCCGGCGAACGACTGGTCGTTCCGGTCGGTCCCGACGACTCCGGGGAGCACGCCGGCCGACGCGCCGAACATCGTCCTGATGGAGGGTGCGGACAGGCAGTGGGGCGCGACGCCCGACGGGACGACGCCCGGCCCAGGCCCCGGTCCGGACCCGAGTCCCACCCCGACCCCGACCCCGACGCCGACCCCGACACCCACGCCGACTCCCACGCCTTCGGCGGGCTGCACCGCCCAGCAGAGGGTCAGCAACTCCTGGTCGGGCGGGTTCCAGGCCGAGATCACCGTGCGGAACACCGGCGCCGCGCCGCTGACCGGCTGGGCGGTGAGCTGGGACCTCGGCGGCCGGACCGTCACCAGCCTCTGGAACGGATCCCTCACGGTGGACGGCGCCAGGGCCACCGTACGCAACACGGCCTGGAACGGCGGTGTCGCACCGGCGGGCACCGTGTCGTTCGGTTTCACCGCCACCGGCAGCCCGGAGGCGCCCACGCTGCTGTGCACCAGCTCCTGACGCGATCCCCGAGAGGAAAGGACCACCCCGTGCGCCACCTCCTGTCCCGCAAGGCCGCGACAGCACGAGCACGGCTCAGGCGTGCCGCCTCCGCCGCCGCCCTGTGCGTCTGCACCGCCCTGGGCGCGCTCGCGCTGCCCTCGACCGCCCACGCGGCCGACACCCCGCTGCGGGACCTCGCCGCCGCCAAGGGCATCCACATCGGCAACGCGGTGGCCGGGTACAAGCTGAGCGGGAACGCCCAGTACGCGGCCATCGCCGGTGCGCAGTTCAGCTCCCTCACCCCCGAGAACGCCATGAAGTGGAGCTCCGTCGAGCCGACCCGGGGCTCCTACGACTGGGCGGAGGCCGACCAGATCGTCGCCTTCGCGCAGGAGCACGGCCAGCAGGTGCGCGGCCACACCCTGGTGTGGCACAGCCAGAACCCGGGCTGGCTGACCAACGGCGGCTTCAGCGCCGCCGAGCTGCGCGCCATCCTCGAACGGCACATCGCCACCGAGGCGGGCCGGTACCGGGGGAAGATCGCCGCCTGGGACGTCGTCAACGAGATGTTCAACGAGGACGGCACGTACCGGCCCTCCCTCTGGTACAACGCCATGGGCCCCGGGTACGTGGCCGACGCGCTCCGGTGGGCCCGGCAGGCCGACCCCGGCGCGAAGCTGTACCTCAACGACTACAACGTCGAAGGCCTCAACGCGAAGAGCGACGCCCTCTACAACCTGGTCAGGTCGCTCAAGGCGCAGGGCGCGCCCATCGACGGCGTCGGCCTTCAGGCGCACTTCATCCTCGGCCAGGTACCGTCCACCCTCCAGGCCAACATCCAGCGGTTCGCCGATCTCGGTGTCGACGTGGCGATCACCGAGCTGGACGTACGGATGCAGCTCCCTGCCACCGACGCCAAGCTGACCCAGCAGGCCGCCGACTACAGCGCCGTCGTCAAGGCCTGCCTCGCCGTCAGCCGCTGCGTGGGCATCACCGGCTGGGACATCTCCGACGCCGACTCCTGGGTGCCGGACGTCTTCCCCGGGTACGGCGCCGCCACGATGTACGACGCCAACTACCGGCCCAAGCCCGCCTACTACGCCGTGGCCACGGCCCTCGGCGGCGGCGGGACGACGCCTCCGCCGGGTGGCGGCGCCTGCACCGCCACCTATGCGGTCGCCAACCAGTGGGGCGGCGGCTTCACCGCGAACGTCACGATCACGTGCCCGCCGGGTGCGTCCCTGACGAACTGGCAGGCGGCCTGGGACTTCGGCGCGGGCCAGCGGCTCACCCACGTGTGGAACGCCACCTGCCGGCAGGAGGGCACGCGCGTCACCTGCTCCCCCGCCCCCTGGAACGGTTCCGTTCCCCCCGGCGGGTCGGTCTCCTTCGGCTTCAACGGCACCTGGAGCGGCAGCAATCCCATTCCCGCCGTCACCGTGGGCTGACCCCCACACCGACCCCCCACACACAGGAGTTCCGTATGAGATTACGAACCGCCCTGGCGGCCGCCGTCCTGGGGCTGACCGGCGTGCTCGGGGCATCGCTCGCCCCGGCCCAGGCCGCGACAGCCACGGCAACGGACACCGCAGCCGCCCCCGGCTTCCGCGTCAGCGACAGCGGACGTCTCCTCGAGTCCAACGGCAACGACTTCGTCATGCGGGGCGTCAACCACGCCCACACCTGGTTCCCGACCAGGACCGGTTCCCTGGCGGACATCAAGGCCCTGGGCGCCAACACCGTACGGGTGGTGCTCAGCACCGGTGACCGGTGGGCCCGCAACGACCCGGCCGACGTCGCGGCCGTCGTCGCGCAGTGCAAGCAGCACCGGCTGATCTGCGTGCTGGAGGCCCACGACACGACCGGGTACGGCGAACAGAGCGGCGCCGTGTCCCTGTCCCGCGCGGCCGACTACTGGATCGGCGTCAAGAGCGCGCTGGAGGGCCAGGAGCGGTACGTCATCGTCAACATCGGCAACGAGCCGTACGGCAACACCGGCGCGAGCGGCTGGACCGCCGACACCAAGGCCGCCATCCAGAAGCTGCGCGCCGCCGGGTTCGCCCACACGCTGATGGTGGACGCGCCGAACTGGGGCCAGGACTGGTCGTTCACCATGCGGGACAACGCCGCCTCCGTCTTCGCGGCGGACCCGGAGCGCAACACCGTCTTCTCCGTCCACATGTACGGGGTCTTCGACACGGCCGCCGAGATCACCGCCTACCTCAACCACTTCGTCGCCGCCCGGCTCCCCCTCGTGGTGGGCGAGTTCGGGCACAACCACTCGGACGGCGACCCCGACGAGGACACCATCCTCGCCGCCACCCAGGCCCTCGGCCTGGGCTACCTCGGCTGGTCGTGGAGCGGCAACGGCGGCGGGGTCGAGTACCTCGACATGGCCGCCGGCTTCGACGCCACCGCGCTGACCCCCTGGGGCCGGCGGATCTTCCACGGCCCGAACGGCATCGCGCACACCTCCAAGGAGGCGACGGTCTACGCGGGCACGGGCGGCACCGCGCCGTGCGCGGTCACCTACCGTGTCACCGGCCAGTGGACGGGCGGCTTCCAGGGCGAGCTGACCGTACGCAACAGGGGCTCCGCCCCTGTCAACGGCTGGACCCTGGTGTGGCAGTTCCCGGACGGCCAGACCATCACCCAGATGTGGGGCGGCACCCCCACGCGCAACGGCCCGGCGGTCACGGTGACACCGGCCTCGTACACCTCCGTCATCCCGGCGAACGGCGCGGTGAGCCTCGGGTTCCTGGGCACCTGGAACGGCTCCAACGAGCCCCCGGCGGCCTTCACCCTGAACGGAGCCGCCTGCTCACCGGCCTGAGGCGGGGCGCGGAGCCCTCAGAACTCGGTGGTGTCCAGCTCGATCCCGAACGGTTCCGGCAGCCGTACCGGTGTCCCGGAGGGGTGCGGGCCGTCGCGTGCCGGCGCCTCCGTCGGTCTCCCCCGCGCATCACCCCTTCCGGTGATCACCCGGCGGCGGTATCCGCTCGTACCACTTCTGGTCGGCCTCCAGCTGGGCGGCGAGGGAGATGAGCCGCTCCTCGCTGCCCGCCGGGCCGAGGAGTTGGGCGCCGACCGGGAGGCCGTCCGACGTGAAGCCGGCGGGGATGTTGACGCCGGGCCAGCCCAGGACGTTCCAGGGCCAGGCGTAGGGACAGGCGGCGGCCATGGTGAGGTCGGTGCGCCAGGCGGGGAGGGGATCGAAGGCGCCTATGCGGGGCGGGGGCGCCGCCGTGGTGGGGGTGAGGAGGACGTCGTACGTGGCGAAGAGGGCGCCGATCCGGCGGTGCTGGTGGGCCTCGCGGGCGCGGGCCGCGCGCAGGGCCCGGCCGGCCAGGCGGCGGCCGGTGCGGGTGGCGCTGCGGGTGCGCGGGTCCAGGAGGGAGGGGTCGGGGTGCCGGTCGGCGTAGGCGGCGATGCCGGCGGTGGCGCGGGGCAGGAAGCTCAAGCCGATGAGGCCGTAGCGCGGGCGGGCCTCCTCGACGGTGTGGCCCAGGCGGGCGAGGGCCTCGGCGAGGGCGGTGACGGCGCGGCGTACGCCGGGGTGGAGCGGGTTGTGCGTGGCGGTGAAGGCGGAGCGCCACGCCAGGGCGATACGGAGAGGGCCGGGTTCGCGGCGGGCGGCGGCGGAGGCGTCGACGGGGGCGGGGTGGTACCGCTCGGCGGGGTGGGCCCCGGAAGCGGCGTCGAGGAGGAGGGCCGCGTCGGCGACCGTACGGGCGAGGGGGCCGTTGACGGTCAGGCCCTCGAAGCAGTCGGTGTACGGGTGGACGGAGACCCGGCCGCGCTGCGGTTTGATGCCCACCAGGTGGGTCCAGGCGGCGGGGATGCGGATGGAGCCCGCGCCGTCCGAGCCCAGGGCGGCGGGGACGAGCCCGGCGGCGACGGCGGCCGCCGAACCGCCCGACGAGCCGCCGGGCGTGTGGTCGGTGTTCCACGGGTTGCGGGTGGCGCCGAAGGCGGGGCCCTCGGTGAACGGCCACTGGCCCAGCTCGCAGGAGTTGGTCTTGCCGACGATGACGGCTCCGGCGGCGCGAAGGCGGCGTACCGCCTCCCCGTCCTCCCGCGCCGGCGGTATGTCGCCGTCGCAGCCGAAGCGGGTGGGCAGCCCGGCCACGTCGGTGTCGTCCTTGACGGCGACGGGGACGCCGAGCAAGGGCGCCCGTTCCCCTGCCGCGAGGCGGCGGTCGGCGTCCTCGGCCTCGGCGAGTGCGGCGGCCGCACGGACGCAGCGGAAGGCGTTCACCGTGCCCTGGGTGGCCTCGATCCGGTCGAGCGAGGCCTGCACCAGGGACACGGACGGGACCTGACCGGCCGTCAGGGCGTCGCGCATGGACGTGATTCCGTCGAAGGACATGAACGGCAGGCTACTGGAGAGTAAGTACGGTGTCAGGGAGTCCGGCGCGCCATCAGCGCCACGTACAGCACCAGCGATGCCGCCAGCCCCACCGCCCACCCGTAGTCCGCGAGCGGCTTCAGCAGCGGGATCAGCCCGTCCTCCGGGAACGGCCCCTTCCCCGGCGCCGAGTGCGACCCGCCCACCGCGAGTACGCCCCCGACGACGAACGCCGCGACCGCCGCCGGGTTCCACCCGCGTACGTACCAGTAGCGGCCGCCCGGCCGGTACAGGTCGGGGAGGTCCAGGACGGTGCGCCGGACGATCCAGTAGTCGGCGATGAGGATGCCCGCCACCGTACCGAGCATGCCGCCCACCAGCCCCAGCCAGGTGAAGATGTACAGCTCGGGGGTCTCGGTCAGCTTCCACGGCATGATCACCACCCCGACCACGCCCGTGATCAGCGCCCCGGTACGGAAGTTGATCAGTTTCGGGGCGAGGTTGGCGAGGTCGTACGCGGGTGAGACGACGTTCGCCGCGATGTTCACCGAGATCGTCGCGACGAGCACGGTCACGAGGGCGAACAGCAGCCCGAAGACGTTGTCCGTCCGGGCGGCGAGCGCGACCGGGTCCCAGACCGCCGCCCCGTACACCGCCTGGGAGCCGGACGTCACGAAGACGGACAGCAGGGCGAACAGCGTCATGGTGGTGGGCAGGCCCAGCGTCTGGCCCCAGATCTGGGCGCGCTGCCCGGCGCCGAAGCGGGTGAAGTCGGGGATGTTCAGCGACAGGGTCGCCCAGAAGGCGATCATGCCCATGAGGGAGGGGAAGAAGACCGGCCAGAAGTCCGCGCCCCACCCGAGCGCCGACGGCTGGTCCAGCAGCGGCCCGAGCCCGCCCGCCTTGGCCGTGATCCACGCCAGCAGCACCAGCGCGCCGACGATGACGAAGGGCGCCGCCCAGTTCTCGAACCGCCGCAGCGCCTCCATGCCCCGGTAGATGATGGCCAGTTCGAGCGCCCAGAAGAGCCCGAAGCACAGCCACAGCGTCCACGGCTGGCCACCGACCCGCGCCACCTGGGTCCACTCGCCGCCGAAGACCTTGCCGAGCAGGACGAAAATGCCCTGCCCGCCGATCCACGTCTGGATCCCGAACCACGCGCACGCCACCCCGGCCCGGATCAGCGCCGGCAGATTGGCGCCGCGCAGCCCGAACGACGCCCGCGCCAGGACCGGGAAGGGGATGCCGTACTTGGGGCCGGCGTGCCCGGTCAGCAGCATCGGTACGAGGACGATGACGTTGGCCAGCGCGATCGTGAAGACGGCCTGCTTCCAGTCCATCCCGAGCGCGACGAGCCCCGAGGCGAGCATCCAGGACGGGATGTTGTGGGCCATGCCGATCCAGAGGGCCGCGAAGTTGTAGGTGGTCCAGCGGCGCCGTTCCACCGGGACGGGCAGGAGGTCCTCGTTGACGAACCGGGAGTCGGCGGGGATGTCGGTGGGCGTGAGGTCGACGCGCCCCCCGGATATCGGAACGGTGTCGGTCATGGCGGCGCAACCCTTCGTTCCCGGACCGGTCAGGCGGTCAGGCGTTCAGCGCGGGGATGATCTCGGAGCCGTACGCGTCGATCGTCGCTTCCTTCGCGTCATGCATGTCGTACACCGCGAACTGGTCGACGCCCAGGGCCTTGAGCGCCTTGAGCTTCGCGATGTGGGCGGCCGGCGGGCCCAGCAGGCAGAAGCGGTCGACGATCTCGTCGGGGACGAAGTCGGTGGAGGGGTTCCCGGCGCGGCCGTGGTGGCTGTAGTCGTAGCCCTGACGGGCCTTGATGTACGAGGTGAGCGCCTCGGGCACCAGCCCGGAGTGCTCGCCGTACCGGCTCACCAGGTCCGCCACGTGGTTGCCGACCATGCCGCCGAACCAGCGGCACTGGTCACGCGCGTGCGCCAGGTCGTCGCCGACGTACGCGGGCGCGGCGACGCAGATGGTGACCGAGGCCGGGTCGCGGCCCGCCTCCTCGGCCGCCTTCCGCACCGCCTTGATCATCCACTCGGTCAGGAACGGGTCGGCGAGCTGGAGGATGAATCCGTCCGCCTTCTGTCCCGCGAGGGCGAGGGCCTTGGGCCCGTACGCCGCCATCCACACGGGCAGTTTCCCGTTCCGTACCCAGGGGATGCGCAGCGGCTGCCCGTCGACGACCGCTTCCCGGCCCTCCGCGAGGTCGCGGATGACGTCGATCGCCTCGCCGAGCCGGGCGAGGGTGTTGGGCTTGCGGCCGGCGACGCGCATCGCGGAGTCGCCGCGCCCGATGCCGCACACGGTGCGGTTGCCGTACATGTCGTTGAGGGTGGCGAAGGTGGAGGCGGTGACCTCCCACGTCCTGGTGCCCGGGTTGGTGACCATCGGGCCGACGATCAGTTTCTTGGTGTGCTCCAGGACGCGGCTGTAGATGACGAACGGTTCCTGCCACAGCACGGCGGAGTCGAAGGTCCAGCCGTAACGGAAGCCGTTGCGTTCCGCGCGCCGCATCAGGCCGACCACGGCGGAGCCGGGCGGGTCGGTCTGCAGGACGAGTCCAAAGTCCACTGTCCCGGCCTCCTAGTTCAGGTACTGGCAGGTGGAGCGGGGGGTGTAGACGCCGTGCCCGGCGCGGCCGGTGTAGGTGCGCCGGTCGATGACGACCCGGCCGCGCGACAGGACGGTCTCGACCTGCCCGGTGACGGTCTTCCCCTCGTACGCCGAGTAGTCGACGTTCATGTGGTGGGTGGCGGCGGAGATGGTCTGCTCGGTGTGCGGGTCGTAGACGACGACGTCGGCGTCGGCGCCGGGCGCGATGGTGCCCTTCTTCGGGTACAGGCCGAACATCCTGGCGGGCGCCGCGCAGGCGATCTCGATCCAGCGGCGGCGGCTGATGTGCCCGTCGAGGACGGCCTGGTGGAGGAGGTCCATCCGGTTCTCGACGCCGGGCAGCCCGTTGGGGATCTTGGAGAAGTCGCCCCGTCCGAGCTCCTTCTGGCCCGTGAAGCAGAAGGGGCAGTGGTCGGTGGAGACGACCTGGAGGTCGTTGGTGCGCAGGCCCCGCCACAGCGCCGCCTGGTGCTCGCGGGGCCTGAGCGGCGTACTGCACACGTACTTGGCGCCCTCGAATCCGGGCTCGGCGAGGTTGTCGGTGGACAGGAAGAGGTACTGGGGGCAGGTCTCGCCGAAGACGTCGAGGCCCTTGTCGCGGGCGGCGGCGAGTTCGGCGACGGCCTCCTCGGCGGAGACGTGCACCACGTACAGCGGGGCCCCGCCGGCGACCCGGGCAAGCTGGATGGCGCGGTGGGTGGCCTCGGCCTCCAGGAGCACCTTGCGGACCTCGCCGTGGTAGCGGGGGTCGGTCTCGCCACGGGCGAGGGCCTGTTCGACGAGGACGTCGATCGCGATGCCGTTCTCGGCGTGCATCATGATCAGCCCGCCGTTGACGGTGGCGCGCTGCATGGCGCGCAGGATCTGCCCGTCGTCGCTGTAGAAGACGCCGGGGTAGGCCATGAAGAGCTTGAAGGACGTGACGCCCTCCTCCACCAGCAGGTCCATCTCCTTGAGCGAGGACTCGTCGACGTCGGAGAGGATCATGTGGAAGGCGTAGTCGATGGCGCACTTGCCGTCGGCCTTGGCGTGCCAGGCGTCGAGGCCGTCGCGCAGGGCGTGGCCCCTGGTCTGGACGGCGAAGTCGACGATGGTGGTGGTGCCGCCCCACGCGGCCGCGCGGGTACCGGTCTCGAAGTCGTCGGAGGCGAAGGTCCCGCCGAAGGGCAGCTCCATGTGGGTGTGGGCGTCGACGCCGCCCGGGATGACGTACTTGCCCGTCGCGTCGATGGTCCGCTCGGCGGTCCACGACTCGGAGACGGTGGAGCCGTGGGCGGCGAGCGCGACGATGCGGCCGTCCTCTATCAGGACGTCGGCGTGGGTCTCGTCGGTGGCGGTGATGACGAGGCCGCCTCGGATGAGGGTGCGGGTGGTGCTCATGGCGTGGTTCGCCCCCTTGGGTCAGATGGAGCGCAGGGCCCGTTCGAGGATCGCGGCGCCCTCCTCGGCCTCGGCGACGGTCAGGGAGAGGGGCGGGGCGATACGCAGGACGCTGGTGTCGTGGCCGCCGCCCTTGCCGATGAGCAGCCCGCCCTCGCGGGCCGCTTCGAGGACGGCGGCGGCGGCTTGCGGGTGGGCCTCGTCCGAGCCGGGTTTCACCAGTTCGATGCCGATCATCAGGCCTCGGCCGCGCACTTCGCGTACAAGCGCGTTGCTCGCCGCGATGGCGCGCAGCCGTGCGATGAGCAGCCCGCCGACGCGCCGGGCGTTGCCCTGGAGGTCGTGTTCGAGGAGGTAGGAGAGGTTCGCGAGGCCGGCGGCCATGGTGATGGGTGAGCCGCCGAAGGTGGAGATGGAGTTGGCGTCCAGGCAGTTCATGACCTCGGCGCGGGCGACGACACCGCCGATGGACATGCCGTTGCCGATGCCCTTGGCGAAGGTGAGGATGTCGGGCGGGCCGCTCGCGGCGTGCGCCTGCCAGCCCCAGAAGTGCTCGCCGGTACGGCCCCACCCGGTCTGCACCTCGTCGGCGATCCACAGGATGCCCCGAGGGGCGAGGACCTCGCGGAACGCGGCGTACAGCCCGTCGGGCGGGGAGGTGAAGCCCCCGACGCCCTGGATCGGCTCGGCGATCAGCGCGGCGACGTCGGCGGTGTGCCCGAGCAGGTCTTCGAGGTCGGCGACGCACGCCTCGATGAACCGCGCGTCGGTCAGGTGCGCGTACGGTCCGCGGGTGCGGACGCCGCCGTGCACGTACAGCGTCTGGAGCGGCGAGAGGGTGGTCGGCGACCAGGAGCGGTTGCCGGTGACGGACACGGCGGAGAAGGACCGGCCGTGGTAGCTGTTGCGCATCGCGAGGATCTGGTTGGTGCGGCGGTACGCGGTGGCCAGCAGCAGGGCGGTGTCGTTCGCCTCCGTACCGGAGGTGGTGAAGAAGACGCGGGCGTCGGGGATGCCGGAGAGGTGCGCGACGCGCTCGGCGAGCTCCACCATGGGGCGGTTGAGGTAGAGGGTGGAGGAGTGGATGATCCGCCCGGCCTGTTCGGTGACGGCCTTGGTGACCTCGGGGAGGGCGTGGGCGGTCATGGTGGTGAGGATGCCGCCGAAGAAGTCGAGGTAGCGCTTGCCGGTCGCGTCCCAGACGTACCGTCCCTCGCCGTGGGTGATCTCGATGGGGTCCTGGTAGTAGAGCGAGACCCAGTCGGGGATGACGGCCCTGTGGCGGGCGTGGAGGTCGGTGTTCACGGTTGCACCAGCCCGTCGTACGCGTCGGGACGCCGGTCGCGGTAGAACGCCCACGTCTGCCGTACGTCGTCGATGAGACGGAAGTCGAGGTCGCGGACGAGCAGTTCCTCCTCCTTGTCGGAGGCGACGTCGCCGACGAACTGGCCGCGCGGGTCGACGAAGTAGCTGGTGCCGTAGAAGTCGTTGTCCCCGTACTCCTCCTGTCCGACGCGATTGATGGCGGCGACGTAGTAGAGGTTGGCGACGGCGGCCGCGGGCTGCTCCAGCTGCCAGAGGTGGGAGGACAGGCCGCGGTGGGTGGCGGAGGGGTTGTAGACCAGCTGGGCGCCGTTCAGGCCGAGTTGGCGCCAGCCCTCGGGGAAGTGGCGGTCGTAGCAGATGTAGACGCCGACGCGGCCGACGGCGGTGTCGAAGACCGGCCAGCCGAGATTGCCGGGCCTGAAGTAGTACTTCTCCCAGAAGCCCCTGACCTGGGGGATGTGGTGCTTGCGGTATTTGCCGAGGTAGGAGCCGTCGGCGTCGATCACGGCGGCGGTGTTGTAGTAGAAGCCGGGGCCGTCGACCTCGAAGACCGGCACGACGATCACCATGCCGGTCTCACGGGCCAGCTCCCGCATGCGCCGCACGGTCGGGCCGTCGGGGACGGGCTCGGCCCAGCGGTAGTGCTCCGGCTCCTGGACCTGGCAGAAGTAGGGGGCGTTGAACACCTCTTGGAAGCCGATGACCTTGGCGCCCTGCCGGGCCGCCTCCCGGGCGTGCTCCTCATGCTTGGCGATCATGGATTCGGTGTCGCCGGTCCAGGTCGCCTGGACGAGGGCGGCGCGCACGATGTGGGACATGAGCTGCTCCTTCGGCACGGCGTCAGAGAGCCTCTACGCACGTAGACGGGGTGCGTAGGAAGCGAACGTAAGCCTCGTCACATCCCTGGGCAAGACCGCCGCCATCAACCGCCGGAGTCGATCATGTTTCGTACCCGAGTGGTCCACATCGGCCAGGATGCGCAGCTTGTTGTTCAGGCTCCGGACAGGCCCGCGACGCGGAGGGCGTGCACCAGATCGCGCTCGTGCGACGGGGACGTGGCGGCGAGGGCGCGGGCGGCGGACAGCAGGTGCGGCACGAGGCGGTACGGCGCGTACGCGGCGAGGCGGGCGGCGTCCTCGGCCGTACGCGACCGGACGAACGCGTCGACCAGCGCCTGGGCCTCCTCGGGCCGGCCGGCCTCGTCCAGCGCCAGCACGGCGGCGGCCGTCTCGGCGGTCGGCCGGGCCACGCCCTGGCGCAGCAGCTGCCGGGCGTCCTGGTCCCGCCCGGCGGCCGTGAGCGCCCCGGAGAGGTCCACGAGCCGCTCGGGCGGGAGGGAGGCGGCCTCCCACAGGAGGGTGGCCCAGTCGGGGGCCAGGCCGGCCCGGTGGAGCTCGGCGGCGAGCAGGGGCAGCCGGGCGGCGGGCCAGGCGGCGGCCTCGCAGAGCAGGACGTGCGCCTCGCCGCCCCGGCCCTCGGCGCGGAGGCGCAGCAGGGCGGTGACGGTGTCGTGGGCGGCGCGGCGGGCGGCGTCATCCGGGTTCTCGTAGGGCTGTTGCGGTTTCGGCTGTTGTCGTTCTCGTTCGGGCCCGCCGTGTCCGGGGCCTTGGCCGGGGGCCTGTCCGGGGCCTTGGCCGGGGCCGCCTTGGCCGGGGCCGCCGCCGAAGCGGGCCCCGCGCGGGGCGGCGGCGGTGGGGGGCAGGTGCGGTACGGGATCGGGCTCGGGGGCGGCGTCCGGGAGGGCGTCCTCGTCCACGTCCTCGAGCCAGGCGTACCGGGCGCCCCGGGGGCGTTTCCTGGGCTTGGCGCCGGCGGCGGTACGGCTCCGCTCGCGGGGCGCGGGAGCCGGCGTTTCGGGGAGCGCCGCCAGGCGGGCGCCCAGCTCCTCGATCCGGGCCGTCGCCCTGGCATGGTCGTCGCGCACCCAGGCGAGGTCGTGGGCGAGCCGTTCCGCGTCCGGTGAGCCCTCCGGGACCGTCCCCAGCAGGGCAACCAGCTCCTCCCCGCGCCGCACCGCGCCCGCCTGCTCCCGCACCATCAGGGCGAGCCGCTCACGCAGCGCCTCCCGGCCGCCCGGGCGCCGGTCGTGCGCGGCGGCCGCGGCGGCGTGCAGGTGCCGTACCCGTACCGCCTCCGACTCCGGCAGGGTGCCGCCCCGCACGGCGGCGAGGTCCTGGAGCAGCGACTCGACCACGTCCCAGGGCGGTACCTCCGCGCCGTCGAGGCAAGCCCGCATCCCGTCGGGGTCACGCTGCCGGAAGACGCCGTACCAGCCGCCGCCCTCGTCGAGCACCGCGACCAGGCGCCCGAGGTGGCGCGCGAACGCCTCGACCTCCTCCGGGAGGTGATGCACCGTCATGTATGCCCCTGCCCACAGCCGACTGGAATCCTCCGGTCCGGAGGCATTCGACCTCAGCCGTGTTACGGGCGGGCTACGGGAGCTTTTCGGGCGTGAGTTTCACGGCGATGCCGATGTGGGGCCGCTTGCCGCGCCGCACCAGCGCCGCCGGAAGGTCGGCCAGCCAGAACTGCCAGCCGTATTTGCGCGCCAGCAGCTTGCGTACGCCCTTGAGGTCGTCCAGCAGCCGTGCCGTGCCCTCGGCGCGGGCGGCGCCGTCCGCCACGCGGCCGCGCATGTCGCACGCGGTGACGACGACCCGGCTGTCGCGGCGCAGCCGCTTGACCTTCCAGGAGTCGACGCGGGTCCAGACGTACAGTTCGTCGCCGTCCACCGCGTACCAGACCGGTGTGGCGACCCCCGTACCGTCCTTGCGGAAGGTGGTCAGGCTGACATAGCGGCCGTGCCGCAACCCTTCAGGTATCACGGCCGCGACCCTACTCCCCGAACGTCCTCGTACGCCGCCCTGGCCTCGGCGATACGTGACGCACGCGGTGTGCATCGGTCAGGAAGGCACCAGCGCGCACCGGGCGACGAGGTCGTCCATCGACAGGTCCAGCACCCCCGCCAGCGCCGCGACCGTGAAGAAGGCGGGGGTCGGGGCGCGACCCGTCTCGATCTTGCGGAGGGTCTCCGCCGAGAGCCCGGCGGCCGCCGCGATCTCGACCATGCTGCGCGGACCGCGCGCCTCGCACAGCAACCGACCGAGGCGCTCGCCGCGTTCGCGCTCTTCGGGGGTGAGGGGGGTTCGGACCATGAGCCCATACTAATACCGGTATAATAATTGGCATGGTGGAGATCAAGACCGACGCCTTCCTGGAGGCCATGCGCGCCTCGGGCCGCGTCGTCGCCGAGACCCTGGCGGCAGTACGAGGGGCGGCGGCCCCCGGAGTCACGCTCGGCGCGCTCGACGCCGCCGCGCGCGAGGTGCTGCGCGAGGCGGGCGCGGGCTCGCCCTTCCTCGGATACCGCCCACAGTGGGCGCCGGTGCCGTTCCCGGCGGTGATCTGTACGTCCGTCAACGACGCGATCGTGCACGGCGTACCGGACGGTTACCGGCTGCGCGACGGCGACCTCGTCAGCGTCGACTGCGGTGCCGTCCTGGACGGCTGGGTGGGCGACGCGGCGATCAGCTTCACGGTCGGGCAGGCACGCCCGGCGGACACACGGCTGATCGACACGGCGTACGAGGCGCTGGACGCGGGTATCGCGGCGGCGGTCGTCGGCAACCGCATCGGTGACATCTCGCACGCGATCGGCCGCGTGTGCCGCGCCGCCGGGTACGGCATCCCGGACGGGTTCGGCGGCCACGGGGTGGGGCGCCGGATGCACGAGGACCCGGGCGTGCCGAACGAGGGCCGGCCGGGTCGCGGGATGCCGCTGCGCCACGGCATGGTGCTGGCCATCGAGCCGATGCTGATCGCCGGCGGCGGCGACGACCACCGCACGGACCGCGACGGCTGGACGGTCCGCACCCTGGACGGCAGCCGCGCGGCGCACACGGAACACACGGTCGCGATCACGGACGAAGGGCCGCGTGTACTGACGGCGCTGTAGCCCCGGCGGGTCCCAGGGTCAGTAGAGGATGGACGGCAGGTACGCCCCGGCCGGCTCGCTGTAGAGGCCGATGGTCATCAGGCTCATGAGCTGCTGCACCTTGAGCCCGTTGCCGAGACACCACTGCAACAGGGCGCTGTTGCGCGCCGGTACGAGGATGCCGGGACCGCCGAAGGCGGGCGCGGCGGCGATGAGCGCCCGGACGTCCTCCGTGGTCTCGCCGACCGCGTGGGCGAAGAAGGACAGGTCCGTGGCGTATCCGGTGATCCGTCCGCCGTGCTCGGTCACGCGGGCGGTGCCCGCCTTGAGCGCGTCGACCAGCTCTCCGCCACGGTCGGCCCCGTGGACCCTCCGGCACAGGTCGTTGCAGGCCGCCAGGTCCGCGTCCGTGGCCGCACGCACCTCGTACCCCGGCACCGCCCCGCCGATGGGCGGGCCCTGCAGGCAGGCCACCGTCTCGCGGAACTCGAACCCGAGCCCGGCGTAGAGCGCGAACGACCGGCAGTGGTAGCCGCTCTGCAGCAGCCGGATGCCGGGCGCCTGGCGCTCGGCCGCCCGCTGCATCACATCGAGCATGAGCCGGCGCCCGATTCCGCCGTTCTGTACGGCGGGGTCGACGGTGATCGGCCCGACGCCGGCGACGGGTGACCGCTCGTCGAGGCAGTTGCTGCCCACGATCCGGCCGTCGAGTTCGGCCACCACGGTGTAGAAGCCGGGGTGGCCGAACACCATCCGGAACATCTCCGTGGCCGGTTCGACACCCGGTATGTCCGACCGGAACCCGTGCCCGCGGGCGATGCCGTCGAAGGCCTCGAAGCAGATCCTGCCGCACTCCTGGGCGTCCTGCGCTCTTCCGGGACGCAGTACGAGATCCACGATCGCCTCTCCTTCCGAACGGACGGCCCACCCGGGGCCAGAGCCTCCCTTTCCATCAAACGTGCCCGCCATGTCTGCGGCAATCCGGCCGCGAAGCGGTGGGAACCCGAGTCGTGCGCAACCCTTGACGCGCCCACCCGGCCCTCACATACTGGCGGCCAAATCGATTTGGCCACCACGATTCGTCCCCGTCTCGGGCGAGTCGCGGCCCAAACCCGAGCGAGCCGAACGGAGCTCGAACGTGTCCAGTCCCCATCCCACGCCCCGCGTCCCGTCCCCACCGCAGTCCGCCCCCGACCACACCGAGCCGGGCGCCCCGCCGACCCCCGACGCCCAGCTCACGTCCACGTCCACGTCCGAAGCCGGGTCCACGCCCACGCCCACGCCCACGTCCGAAGCCGGGTCCACGCCCACGCCCACGCCGTCGCCCGACTCGCCGCCCGAGTCCTTGACCGCGCCGGGCTCCGGACCGGCGCGCGGCACAACAGGCCCGGCGCTCCACCCCGGCGCCCCGGCCGACCCCGGCACCGACCCCCAGCAGGCCGAGCAGGCCGAGGAGGCCAAGGCGGCTCACGGCCCCGGCGGCCCGCCTCCCCAGGCTCCCCATCCCGTGGACGAGTCGCGGCCGCTCGGCCGGATCCTGCTCTTCGGGCTCCAGCACGTGCTGGTCATGGCCGCGACGCCCATCTCGGCGATCTTCCTGATGAGCGCCACGCTCCAGCTCGACCCCCGCCTGACGGTCGATCTGCTCTCGGCCGCGTTCATCCTGTCCGGGATCGGGTCCCTGATCCAGTCGCTCGGGCCGTGGAAGTTCGGGCCCAAGCTGCCGTTCGTGATGCTGCCCGGGGGCGCGCCGCTCATCCTGTTCCTGGCCATCGCCGAGCAGCACGGTCTGCCGACCGCCACCGGAGCGGTGATCATCACCGCCGCGTTCTACTTCGTCGTGCTGCCCGTCTTCTCCCGGCTGCTGGCGTTCTTCCCCGCCCTGGTCATCGGCACGATGATCGTGATCGTCGGCGTGAACCTGGTGAAGGTCGGGGCCGTGCTCGTCACCGGCCGGCCCGGCACGCCCGGGTTCGCCGACCCCACCAACCTGCTCCTCGGCATGGCGACGATCGGCTTCACCGTCGCGTTCTACTGGCTGTTCACGGGCGTGCTGCGCCAACTCGCCGTCATGCTCGGCCTGATCGCCGGTACGGTCCTCGCCTTCCTCCTCGGCGGCGTCGACTTCTCCACGGCCACCGAGGGCGGACTGCTGAACCTCCCCCAGGCCCTGCCCTTCGGTTCGCCGGAGTTCAGCCTGCTCGCCGCGCTGCCCCTGATGCTGTACAGCCTCGCCTCCATGGCGGAGGCCACCGGCCAGACGGTGATCAACGCGGAGGCGGTGGGCAAGGACATCGACAAGCGCGAGGACGTACCGAAGACCATCCGGGGCGACGCGCTCACCTCCCTCTTCGGCGGCTTCTTCGGCCTGCCGCTGATGGTCACCAGCGGCGAGAACATCGGCATCGTCCGCGTCACCGGCGTACGCAGCCGGTACGTCACCGCCGCCGCCGGAGTCGTCCTGATCGTCATCGGCTTCCTGGCCCCGATCACCCGGGCGATCAGCGTCATCCCGTCGGCCGTCGTCGGCGGCACGGCCATGGTGGTCTTCGCCGTCATCACGGTGCTCGGCGTGCAGATGCTCGGCCGGGCGGGGCAACTGGACCGCCACACCAACACCTTCATCTGCGCCGTAGCCCTCGCCCTGGGCCTGCTGCCCATCCTCATCCCCGGCGTCTACGGCGGCTTCCCGCCCAACGCCCGGATCCTCCTGGAGAGCGGCGTGGCCGTCGGCGCCACCACCGCTGCCGTCCTGAACGTCCTGTTCCACCACATCAAGCTGCCCCGGCCCCGTACCCGTACCGAAAGTGACCGATGAACGACCTGACCCCCGACCGCCTTCATCCCGACGGCGACGGACTCCTCCTCGCCCCCGACGCGGTGCTGACGCCCGACGGGATGAGGGACCACTACGCGGCCGTCGTCGCCGGTGACACCTTCCGCGCGGTCGGACCGGCCGAACGGCTGGCGCGGGAGCATCCGCACCTCACGCCCGTCCGGCTGCCCGGGCACGTCCTGATGCCCGGCTTCGTCGACGCCCACCACCACCTCACGCAGAGCTTCGGCGCCGCGCTGGCCTTCGGGGAGCCGTCGGAGATCTTCCGCCGGGTATGGGTGCCGCTCGAAGGGGCCCTGGACGAGGAAGCGGTGTACGTGGCGGCGAAACTGGCCGCCCTCGAATCGCTGCGCGGCGGGTTCACCACGGTCGCCGAGGCGGGCACCCGCGCACCCGTGGACGTGGAGCTGGTGGCCGCCGCCGCGCGGGACGCCGGCATCCGCTGCGTACTCGGCCTGGTCTGCAACGACGCGGACGGGGACACCGACACGGTGCTCGCGGCCGCCGAGAAGCACCTGACCCGGTACGGCGCCGAGGAGCTGATCCACCCGTCCCTCGCCGTGTCCGTCCCGGAGGCCGCGACCGCCGACACCCTGCGCCGCACCGCGCGTATGGCCGCCGAGGCGGGCGCGGTCGTCCAGATCCACGTCAACGAGCACCTGGCCGGCGTGGAACGCTCCCTGGTCCAGCACGGGCTGCGGCCGCTGGAGTACCTGTACGAAATCGGCGCCCTGGGGCCGCAGTTGCTGGCCGCGCACGCCACCCTGGTCACGCCCCGGGAGGTCACCCTGCTCGCCGACAGCGGGGCGGCCGTCAGCTACAACCCCGTGGCCAGCGCCTGGAAGGGCAACGCCGTCGCTCCCGCGACGACGCTGGCGGAGCGCGGGGTGCGGTTCGGGCTGGGCACGGACGGGACGCGGGGCGACGCGTTCCGGCTGGCCGACGCCGCCGAGTCCGCGCAGCGCCTCGCGTACGGGCTGGCCACCGGCGACTCGTCGTGCGGCGCCGGCTGGACGTGGCTGGACCGGGCCGCCCGGGGCGGCGCGGACGCGGTCGGGCTCGGCGCCCGTACGGGCCGGGTCGCCGAGGGCGCCGCCGCGGACTTCCTGCTCGTCGACGTGTCGGCGCCGGAGACGGCGCTGTCCTGGGACCTGCCCTGGGAGCTGGTACGGCGCGGCAACCGTGACCAGATCAGCGCCGTGTTCGTGGCCGGCCGGCTGCGCCTGTGGCGCGGGTGGCCGACCGGCTGGGACGGCCGGGCGCTGGTGCGGCGGGCGGCCGAGCTGGCCCAGGAGGTGATGCTGCGGGCGCCGGTGACCCGCGTCCACCCGAGGTCCACCGATGCGTGGGCGGCCTGCTCGTGAGTACGGAGACGATCGTCGTCCTCGCCGTCACGGTCGCCGTCGCGGCGTTCGTGCAGGGCGCGAGCGGTCTGGGCTTCGCCCTGATCGTCGCGCCCGTGGCGGGGCTGCTGGACCCGCAGTTGGTGCCCGTGTTCGTGCTGGCGTCGATGATCCCGCTCAACCTGTACGTCGCGTGGCGCGAGCGTGCCGCGCTGGACCTGCGGGGCGCGGGCTGGATCACGGCGGCGCGGCTCGCGGCCACCCCGGGCGGGCTGGTGCTGCTGTGGGTGATCCCCGATCGGCGGCTCGGCCTGTTCGTGGGCGTGGCGACCGTGCTGGCCGCGGTGGTGAGCCTGGCCGCGCCCGCGTTCACGCCGGGGCGGGCCGCGTATCTGGGCGCGGGGCTGGTCACCGGGCTCACGGAGACGGCGACCGGCGTGGGGGGCCCGCCGCTGGCGCTGGTGTACCAGCACCGGCCGCCCGCGGAACTGCGCGCCACGGTCGCCGTCTGCTTCCTCGTCGGCGAAGTGGCCTCGCTGGCCCTGTTGTTCGCCACGGGTCAGGGCAGCGCGGCCCAGCTGGGGTGGGCGGCCGCGCTGCTGCCTGCCCTGGCCGCGGGGGCGCTGCTGAGCCGGCTGGTGCACCAGCGGCTCGACGCGCGGCGGATGCGGCTGTTCGTGCTGCTCTTCGCGCTCGTCTCGGGGGCGGGGCTGATGCTGGGCCTGTGACGACGCGGGCGACCGCGCCCTGGCCCCTGCGGGCGGCCGCGCCCTGCCGGCCCTGCGGCGCCTGCCGGTGGGTGGTGGGGCGTGGCCCCTCCGGGCTCACCTCCTCGAGGCCGGCGGCCTTGGGTACATCGCAACGGGAGCCCAAGTGTCGCCGCCGACCTCTGCGGGGGCGACCCTGCACGGCCCACCCCGGTCGTACGCCGGGTGCGGGCCGGTCCGGGGCGGGCTCACGCCGGTGCCGTGGCCCGCAGTGACGAGGCCCGGGGCACGACGCACGGATCTGGCGCGGTGGTCAGGGGCGCGGTCGGCTCGCCGCGCAGCCGGCCGAGCAGCAGCTCGACGGCGTCGGCGGCGGCCCGGTCCAGGTGCAGGTCGACGGCGGTGAGCGGTGGCTCGCAGGTGCGGGCGCGCAGCCCGTCGTACCGGGTGACGACCATGATGTCGTCCGGGATCCGGCGGCCGCTGTCCCGGATCGCCCGGACGGCGCCGACCGCGAACGCGTCCACCAGCGCGCAGACGGCGTCGGTGTCCGGGTGGTCGGCGAGCAGGGCGGCGCAGGTGTCGTACCCGGCCTGCTCGCCGCCCTGTTCGGGTGCCGTGGCGACGACCGGCGCCCAGCCGTGCTCGGCGGCGGCGCGCTCGTACGCGACGCGGGCGTCGACGGCGGAGTGCCGGGACCCGGCGCCGATGAGCAGCGCCGGGCGCTGGGCGCCCTGCTCGCGCAGGTGGGCGAGCAGCAGGTCGACGACGAGTCCGCCGCGCAGGTCGACGTACGGGGCGTCGTCCCCTTCCGCCATGGGGCGCCCGAGCGCCACGTACGGCAGTCCGCGCTCGTGGAGCTGCGCCACGGCGGCGTCGTCCCGGTCGGGCTCGACGACGATGGCGCCGTCGATGTCCACCGAGTACAGCGCCGAACCGGACTGCACGGGCGGTACGAGCACGAGCGCGTACCCGTGCAGCAGGGCCCGCTCGGCGGCCGCGGCGGCGACCTCCATGTAGAACCCGAGCCGCGACGGCCCGCCGGCCACCGCGAACGGCATGGAGGAGGCCAGCGCGATGGCCTTGGCCTCGCCGCGCCGCAGCCGCTGCGCCCGCAGGTTGGGCCGATAGCCGAGCTCGGCGGCGACCTTCTTGATGCGCTCCCGCGTCCGGGGGTCGACCTTGCCGATCCCGTTCAAGGCGTGCGAGACGGTCGTCCGCGACACCGACGCGGCCCGCGCCACGTCGGCGATCGTGGGCGGCCGGGCTCCGGCACCGGAAGTGGCCATCTGCGTGGACGCTCCTCGCTCGCTGCTCGTGCTGCTGCTGACAGCCCCATCTTCGCCGACCGGCCCCGGCGGCCGGAAGGCGCGTCCCTGGTGCGAGGGGCTACGGCGTTCCGGCCGGGTGGACCACCATCGCCGAGCCGCCGCCCCGGCGGGTCTTCTCGGCGGCGGCGAGCCAGCGGCCGTCCGGGAGGCGTTGGACGCCGGTCGCGGCGCCGATTTCGGGGTTCTGGCGGAACGCGTGGCCCAGGGCTTCCAGCTCGGTGCGCAACGGGCTGTCGTAGAGCGCCGGTTCGAGTTCCGTGGTCGGCTGGTTGCGCTGGCTGGCGCGGGGGGCGGCGATCGCCTCGACGAGCGGGAGGCCGCGGTCCAGGACGCCGGTCAGGGTCTGGAGGACCGTCGTGATGATGGTGGCGCCGCCCGGGGAGCCCACGGCCAGGACGGGGCGGGCGTGGTGGTCCAGGACGATGGTGGGCGACATGGAGGAGCGGGGGCGTTTGCCGGGGCCCGGGAGGTTCGGGTCGTGGACCGCCGGGTCAGCCGGGGCGAAGGAGAAGTCGGTCAGCTCGTTGTTGAGCAGGAAGCCCCGGTCCGGCACGGTGATGCCGCTGCCGCCCGTCGACTCGATGGTCAGCGTGTACGCGACGACGTTGCCCCACGTGTCGGAGGCCGTCAGGTGCGTGGTGTTCTCACCCTCGTACGTCGTCGGCGCGGCCTTGCCGCCCGCCGCGCACGGCTGCGGATGGCGTGGGTCGCCGGGGGCGAGCGGGCTGGTGAGGACGGCGTCGTCGCGGATCAGGCAGGCGCGCGAGTCGGCGAAGCGCTGCGACAGCAGGCCCTTGACCGGGACGTCCTCGAAGGCCGGATCGCCGACCCACCGGCCCCGGTCGGCGAACGCGATCCGGCTCGCCTCGATGAACCGGTGCAGGTACTGCGCCTTGGACAGGGACGACAGGTCGGTGCCCTCCAGGATGTTGAGCGCCTCGCCCACGGTCGTGCCGCCCGACGAGGAGGGCGCCATGCCGTAGACGTCCAGGCCGCGGTACGACACCTTCGTGGGCTTGCGCCGCTCCGTCTCGTACCCCGCCAGGTCACGCTCCGTCAGGTCGCCGGGGCGGACGGTGCGGGTGGCGCCTTCCCGGACCGGCGGGTCCTGCACCGTGCGGACGATGTCGCGGGCCAGCTCGCCCTTGTACAGGGCCGCCACACCGTGGCGGCCCAGCTTCTCGTACGTACGCGCGAGGTCCGGGTTCTTGAAGACCGACCCGACGACGGGCAGGTGCCCGCCCGGCAGGAACAGCTCCGCCGAGTCGGGGAAGTCCCGGAATCGGGCCTCGTTGGCGGCGGTCTGCGACCGGAACGTGGCGTCGACCACGAACCCGTCCCGCGCCAGCCGCTCGGCCGGCTTGAGCAGGTCCCGCAGCGACTTGCTGCCCCATGCGTCGAGGGCGGTGTCCCAGGTGGCGGGGGTCCCGGGGGTGCCGACGCTCAGTCCGCTGGTCATGGCCTCCGCGAAGGGCAGGGGCTTGCCGTCCTCGCCGAGGAAGAGCGACGCGTCCGCGGAGAGGGGGGCCGTCTCGCGGCCGTCGACGGTGTGCACCTTGCGCGTCCTGGCGTCGTAGTACACGAAGTAGCCACCGCCGCCGATGCCCGCCGAGTACGGCTCGGTGACGCCGAGCGCCGCGGCCGTGGCGACCGCCGCGTCCACGGCGTTTCCGCCGCGCCGCAGTACCTCGATACCGGCGGCCGAGGCGTCGGGGTCCACGCTCGCGACGGCGCCGCCGTAGCCGACCGCGACCGGTTCCTTGACGGGTGTCGTCCGTTCCGTGGGTGGCGCCGCGGCCCCGGCCGAGAGGACCGTGGCGGCGACAGCGGCGAGCGAGACGTTACGTACGTGGGACCGACGCATCCGTGCCTCCAGTCAACGACCGTCCGCGCAGCCTAACTTCGCCGGCAGCCCCTCGCCAGGACCATCTCGAACAACGTTGTGCTCCCCCCGCTACCATGCGCGCCCATGTATGAAGACCTGCTCAACATCGCGCTCGGCGTGGTCGCCACCGGGGTCAGCGCGTCGCTCGGCTGGATCGCCCGCACCGCGCTGTGGCGCCGCAAGCTCCGCCGCAAGCAGGCCTTCTTCGGGTTGCCGGGGAACGCGGAGTGCCTGCTCGTCGTCAACCGCGACTCGGGCAGCGACGGCGCCGTCCGCCGCTTCGACGTGTTCGCGCTGCTCGAACTGGCCGCCCTCATCAAGGACTGCGGCGCCCACGCCCGCATCGTGCCGCACGACGTGGCGCAGCAGGGCTTCGGCGAACGTACCGAGTTCTGCCTCGGCGGGCCGTACTCGAACAGGCGTATGGCCGCGCACCTGGCCACCCTCCTTCCCGGCGTGAAGGTCGACGTGGGGGTGGAGCCGCGTCCGGAACGCGGCGCCTTCACGATCGGCTCCGAGGTCCATCCGCTGGACGCGGGCACGTCCGAGTACGTCATCCTCGCCCGGCTCACCGCCGGTGAGGGCGCCCGGCCCGTCTTCCTCTTCTGCGGTCAGCGCGCGATAACCAACCAGGCGGCCACCCGCTACCTGGTCCGGCACCACGAGAAGCTGGCGCGGACGTACGGACCCGACGGTTCCTTCGTGCTGCTGCTGAAGGTGGTCAATTCGCAGGCGTACGGTCCCGACGTCGTCGAATTGGTCGCGGATGTGACGCGTACGGCCCGGACGGCCGCGCCCGAAGCCGGTTAGAGCGCGTCACATCCGGGCACGGCCGGAAATTTCCGGCACTCGTCAGGCAACCCACGGCCTCCGATCGCCCTCTCCCCCAGGGACGTAAGGCCCCATCCCATCGGAGGTTTCCAGGTGACCCGCACACGCCCGCGCAGCCCCTTCCGCACCGCCGCCCTGGCCGGCACCGCGGTCCTCGCCGCGGCCGCCCTGACCGCGTGTTCGGGCGGTTCGGGCACCGCGAAGGCCGACGGGAAGGACGCCGAGCCGGACACGCGGATCTCGGTGAACCTCTCAGGGAAGCAGGCCGAGGCCGGCGAGCCGGTCCGGGTGACCCTCGCGGAGGGCAGGCTCCAGCAGGTCACCGTGACCGACTCCAGGGGCACCACGCTGGAGGGCGCCGTCTCCGCCGACGGCAGGACGTGGACCTCCGCCCGCAAGGCCGCCCCTGGCACCGCTTACACCGTCGAGGCGCGCGACACGGAGGGCGGGACCGCCAAGGCGGGCTTCGCCACGGCCGCACCGGACAAGGTGAACAAGCTGACGCTGGCGCCCGGCAAGAACACCACGGTCGGCATCGCCCACCCCCTGTCGATCGTGTTCGACCACCCGGTGAAGAACAGGGCCGAGGTGGAGAAGCACTTGAAGGTGACGACCTCGAACAACACGGTCGGCTCCTGGGGCTGGATGGAGGACTGGTCGGGCAAGGACCGGGTCGACTGGCGGCCCAGGGAGTACTGGAAGCCGGGCACCAAGGTCACCCTGCGGGCCGAGCTGAACGGCATCGACTCGGGGAGCGACGGCGGCTGGTTCGTCCGCGACTACACGACCAACGTGACCATAGGGAAGAACCAGCTGGTCAAGGTCGATCTCGACAACCACCGGCTGAAGCTGGTACGGGACGGCCAGGAGGTCAAGGACGTCCCGGTATCGGGGGGCACACCGGGCGGCGACAAGGCGTCGTGGCGGGGGAAGACCGTGCTGATGTCGAAGGAGGGCACGATCAACATGCGCTCCGAGACTGTCGGCCTGGGCGACGCGTACGACAAGATGGTCGACTACTCGATGCGGCTGACCTGGTCCGGGATGTACGCGCACGCGGCGCCCTGGAACGCCGCCTACATGGGCAGCGCCAACCGGAGCTCCGGCTGCATCGGCATGGACACCCCGGACGCCCGGTGGGTGTACGACCAGGTGCAGGTGGGCGACCCGTTCGAGGTGGAGGGCGCCGACGCCAAGGGCACGCAGGCGCCGAACAACGGGTACGGCGAGTGGAACCTGCCCTGGGCGGACTGGCAGGCGAAGAGCGCCCTGCGTTGACACGACGTCCAATAATCGTTACCAGCGCGTAACTTACCGACGGGTTACCTCCAGTAAGCCACCCGTGTTTTCCTTCGGTTCACCTTTCAAGCGTTGACCAACGATGGGGGAACGAACCGTGGGAAAGCGGCACACAGCCCTGCGTACGACGACGACCGGCGCCGTCTCGGCCGCCCTGCTGGCCGGGACGGCCCTGGGGGTCGCCCCCGGCGCCGCCGCCACCGGCACGACCGCCACCGACACGGCCGCCGGCATACGGTTCGTCGACATCGCCGGCGACGGCGGCACCGTACTGAAGGCCAACGTCATCACCCCGGCGGACTCCGACGGAACCCGCCGCTACCCGGTCATCGTGCTGCCCACCAGCTGGTCGATGCCGCAGATCGAGTACCTCGCCCAGGCGCGGAAGCTCGCCGACGCCGGTTACGTGGTGGTCAGCTACAACTCCCGCGGCTTCTGGCAGTCCGGCGGGAACATCGAGGTCGCCGGCCCGCCGGACATCGCCGACGCCTCCAAGGTCATCGACTGGGCGCTGGCCCACACCCCCGCCGACCCGGAGCGGATCGGCATGGCGGGCGTCAGCTACGGCGCGGGCATCAGCCTGCTCGCCGCCGGACACGACAAGCGCGTCAAGGCCGTGGTGGCCATGAGCGGCTGGGCCGACCTCATCGACTCCATCTACAGCGGCCGTACGCAGCACCTCCAGGCCGCCGCGATGCTCGGCGGCACCGGCTACCTCACCGGCCGCCCCAGCCCCGAACTCCAGCAGACCCTCAAGGACTTCCTCGCCTCCAACCTCGACAAGGAGGAGGAGATGATCGCGTGGGGCGCCAAGCGCTCCCCCGCCTTCGCACTGGAGAAGATCAACGCCAACGGCGCCGCGATCATGCTCGGCAACGCCTGGGGCGACACCATCTTCCCGCCCAACCAGTACGCCTCCTTCTACGAGAAACTCACCGGCCCCAAGCGCCTGGAGTTCCGGCCCGGCGACCACGCCACCGCGGAGGCGACCGGCCTGCTCGGCCTGCCCAACGACACCTGGACCAACGCCCACCGCTGGTTCGACCACCACCTCAAGGGCGTCGACAACGGCATCGACCGCGAGCAGCCGGTCCAGCTGAAGTCCCGCTCGACCGGCGGCTACGAGGGCTACCCCGACTGGAAGTCGGTCGGCGCGAACGAGCGCAAGATCGCCCTCGCCGACACGGAGACGGTGTACGCGAACGTCGACTCGGGCGCCAACGGCGGCATCATCATGCTCTCCAACGCCCTGGACCAGTTCCTCAAACTGCCGCCCATGGCCTCCATCCCGCTGCTCCCCAGGTCCTTCGCGGCCGTCTGGCAGTCCGAGCGGTACGACACCGCCCAGCGCGTCCGGGGGACGGCGAAGCTGCACACCACGGTCACCAGCACGGAGTCGAGCGGCACCCTCGTCGCGTACCTCTACGACGTGGGCCCGCTCGGCGTGGGCAAGCTGGTCAGCAACGCGCCGTACACCTTCCACGGCAAGACGCCGGGCCGGCCGTTCGCCGTGGACCTGGAGCTGTTCTCCACCGCCTACGACGTCCCGGCCGGCCACCGGCTCGCCCTGGTCGTCGACACCGTCGACCCGCTGTACATCGAGCACAACCCGTCCGGCGCGCGGCTGACCTTCTCCTCGCCGTCGTCCGACCCGTCATACGTGTCGGTCCCGCTGCGCGAGAAGTGATCTCCGGCCGCTGCCGGGCGGGGCTGGCCCATCGGGTCCGTCGGCACCCCGACTCGCCGCCGCGTTCCCTCCGCGTCTATCCCGGTGCGGAGGGACCCCCCGGCAGCAGCGTCCCTTGTTCGGCCGGTGCGACATCCACGGCCTCGGTCTTGGGACTGCGCCGCTGTCTCCTGGCCACCCAGGTGGCGAACCAGGAGAGCAGCATGCACATCCCGATGTAGATCGGTGAGATCACCAGCACCACGGGGATGAACGGCAGATCGTAGTCGAGGTTCGACGCGATCAGCTTGCCCGCGTGGAGGAACTCCTCGTAGGTGATGAGGAAGCCCAGTGACGTGTCCTTCAGGGCGACCACCAGCTGGCTGATGATCGCCGGGAGCATGGCGCGGACCCCCTGGGGGACCAGGACGTACGTCATGACCTGCGTCTTGCGCATGCCCAGCGAGTACGCCGCCTCCCGCTGCCCGCGCTCGACCGAGTTGACGCCCGCCCGGAACACCTCGGCGAGCACCGAGCCGTTGTAGAGCGTCAGTCCGGCGACCAGGGCGGGCAGCGGGTGCACCTTCAGCGCCACGAAGATGAAGAAGATCATCACCAGGACGGGCATGGCGCGGAAGAACTCGACGACCAGGGTCGCCGCCCACCGGAAGACCCGGTGCTCGGACAGGCGTCCGGTGGCGAGGACGGCGCCGAGCGCGAGCGAGAGGACCGCGGCGCAGGCGAACGCCTTGAGGGTGTTGCCGAGCCCGCGCAGCAGCAGTTCCTGGATGCCCTCGTAGGCGAAGGGGTTCCACTTGGCGTAGGTGAACTGGTCGGTGTCGAACAGGAGGTGGAGGACCCAGCCGACCAGCGCCACGATGAGGACGGTCGACAGGATGCCGTACGTGAGGTGCCGTTGCCGGGTCCGGGGGCCCGGGATGTCGTACAGAGCGGTTGCGCTTGTCATCGGGCGACTCCCCAGCGCTTCTCCATGATGTTGAAGACGGCGCTGATGGTGAGGGTGATGATCAGGTAGCCCAGGGCGATCCAGATGAAGGTCCAGATGATGCTGTAGCCCAGCTCGTTGAGGGTCTTGTAGGTGCCCAGCAGCTCGGTGACGCTGAACGCCCCGGCGATGGCGGAGTTCTTGGCGAGGGCGATGAGCGTGGAGCCGACCGGCGGGATGACGCCGCGGAACGCCTGGGGCAGGACGACGGCGCCGAGGGTCTGGCTGAAGGTCATGCCGAGGCTGCGGGCCGCCTCGCCCTGCCCCTTGGGGACGGTGTTGATGCCGGAGCGCAGTGCCTCGCAGACGAACGCGGAGGTGTAGCAGCCGAGCGCGAGCACCGCGAAGAGCGTGAAGGGCAGGACGAGGCCGAAGCGCGGCAGGCCGAGCAGGACGGCGAAGAAGAGCAGGGTGAGCGGGGTGTTGCGCAGCACGGTCACCCATACGGTGCCGAAGGCGCGCAGCGAGCCGACGGGGGCGACGCGGAACGACGCCATGAGGAAGCCGAGGGCTAGGGCGAGGAGGGAAGAGTAGACGGTGAGCTCGACGGTGCCGAGGAAGCCCTTGCCGTAGAGCGACCAGTTGTCTGTCAGTACGTTCATGGCCGGCTCCTCAGCTCGCCGGGTAGCGGACGATGGCGGGCGGCTCCGGGGCGGGTACGCCGGACAGGCCGAGGGTCGCGTCGTACGCCTTCTTCCAGTTGCCGTTCTTCTCGTTGGCCTCGATGGCGTCGTCGATGGCGAAGCGCAGCGCGTTGTCGGGGCGGGGGACGCCGATTCCGTACGGCTCCCTGGAGAAGGGCGTACCGACGACCTGGAGTTCCTCGGGGACCTTGGCCGCGTACCCGAGCAGGATGGTGTCGTCGGTGGTGACGGCGTCGACCTGGTAGGTGAGCAGGTTGTCCACGCAGATGGAGTAGGTGTCGTACGCGACGAGGTCGGCCCGCGGGTACTCGGCCTCGATCCGCTGGAAGGGTGTGGAGCCGGCGGCCGAGCAGACCCGCTTGCCGGCCAGGTCCTGGGGGCCCTTGATGTCCTCCTCGTCGGCGCGGACGAGGAGGGACTGACCGGCCAGGTAGTAGGGGCCGGCGAAGCCGACGAGCTTCTTGCGGTTGTCGTTGATGGTGTAGGTGCCGACGTAGTAGTCGATCTGGCCGTTCTGCAGGGCGGTCTCACGGTTGGCGGAGGCGATGGTGCGGAAGACGATGGCCGCCGGGTCGAAGCCGAGGTGGGCGGCGGTCATCCTGGCGATCTCGATGTCGAAGCCGGAGTAGCGGCCGCCGGCGGGGTCCTTCTCACCGAGGTACGGCTGGTCCTCCTTGGCGCCGACGATCAGATGGCCGCGCCGCTCGGCGCGGTTCCAGGTCGGTGAGTCCGGCAGCCGGAAGCCGGTCGCCACCCGGTACCTGGGGAGTTTCTCGGGTTGTGGGCCCTTGACGGGCGGGCTGCCGTCCTTGCCGCAGGCGCCGGCGGTGAGGGTGATGGCCAGGGCCAGGGCGAAGGCGGCCAGAGCGCGTCTCGTCCGCGTACCGTCTGTACGGTTCATCGTTCCGGGCACCCCCTGTCAGTGCTTGAGGATCTTGGAGAGGAAGTCCTTGGCGCGCTCGCTGCGCGGGTTGGTGAAGAAGTCCTCGGGGGTGCGGTCCTCGATGACGCGGCCGTCGGACATGAAGACGACGCGGTTGGCGGCCGAGCGGGCGAAGCCCATCTCATGGGTGACGACGGCCATGGTCATGCCGTCCCGGGCGAGCTGCTGCATGACCTCCAGCACCTCGTTGATCATCTCGGGGTCCAGGGCCGAGGTGGGCTCGTCGAAGAGGAGGGCCTTGGGGTCCATGGCGAGGGCGCGGGCGATGGCCACGCGCTGCTGCTGGCCGCCGGAGAGCTGGGCGGGGTACTTCTCGGCCTGGTCGGCGAGGCCGACGCGGTCCAGCAGCTCACGGGAGCGCCGGTCGGCGTCCTCCCTCTTGCGCCCCCGGACCTTGACGGGGGCCAGGGAGACGTTCTCCAGCACGGTCTTGTGGGCGAAGAGGTTGAACGACTGGAAGACCATGCCGACATCGGCACGCAGCCTGGCCAGGGCCTTCCCCTCCTCGGGAAGATCCTGCCCGTCGATGAGGATCCGCCCGGACTCGATGGCCTCCAGCCGGTTGACCGCCCGGCAGAGCGTCGACTTGCCCGATCCGGAGGGGCCGATGACGACCACGACCTCTCCGCGGCCGACGGTGAGGGTGATGTCCTGAAGGACGTGCAAGCTCCCGTAGTACTTGTTGACGCCACGCAGCTCGATCAACGGATCGACGGCCATACGCTGCCCTGCCCCATTCTCAGCTGTGTCGAGGTCAGCGCAAACTATCCAGCCCAAAAAGGGACTTCACACCCTCGACACGCATAAAGGCGGCATAAGCCGTATAACCACCCCAACCGGTACGCCCATGCCGCTAACCCTCGGCGGCCTCCGCGTACACCTGGGAAAGCTCCGGAGAACCGCTGATCGCCCAGTCCAGACCGGCCTCGACGACATGGATCTCCCGGCCGGAGACCAGCCGCACGACGGGGTGGCCGCCCGGCGTCAGGTGCCAGTGCGCACCCGGCACCGTCCGTACGATGACCGTACCGAGGTACAGGCCGGCGTCGTTGCCCAGCCAGGGCAGTTCCTCGGGGTCGTCGCGCCAGCGCGGCAGGAGCTGGTCGATGGCCTCCAAGGACCGGGGGGTGTCGTCCAGTTGGACCCCGAACTCCTGCACCCGGGAGCGCAGCAGGTCACACTCGGCGAGCATGTCGGCCACGCCCTCCGGGTCGCGCTCCACCGCGGAGGCGGCGTGCCCCCCGCCGTGCCGTTTACGCCAGGCGTCCAGGAAAGGGATGTTCATACCGCCCAGCGTCGCACTGAACCCGCCGGGCGCACTACAGGGCGCGCGCTACAGCGCTACACCTCGAGGTCGACGACGACCGGGGCGTGGTCGGAGGCGCCCTTGCCCTTGCGCTCCTCGCGGTCGACGTAAGCGTCCTTGACCGCGTCGGCGAACGGCTTGTTGCCGTACACCAGGTCGATGCGCATGCCCCGGTTCTTGGGGAAGCACAGCTGGCGGTAGTCCCAGTACGTGAACGGGTGGTCGTACTTCAGCGGGCGCGGCACCACGTCGGTGAGCCCGGTGTCCCGCAGCCCCGCGAGCGCGGCCCGCTCGGGCTCCGTGACGTGCGTGGAGCCCTCGAAGATGGCCCGGTCGAAGACGTCGTCGTCGGTCGGCGCGATATTGAAGTCGCCGAGCACCGCGAAGGGTCGGGGGCCCGCCGCGTCCTCGGCGACCGCGCCCTTGAGCGCCTCCAGCCAGCGCAGCTTGTAGGCGTAGTGCTCGTGGGCCACCTCACGGCCGTTCGGCACGTACACCGACCAGACGCGGGCCGGGCCACAGGTCGCGGAGATGGCCCGCGGCTCGGCCACGCCCTCGTACTCGGGCCCGCCCGGCAGGCCGTGGACGACGTCCTCCAGGCCTACCCGGGAGACCAGGGCCACGCCGTTCCACCGGCCGGTGGCGTGCACCGACGACTCGTAGCCGAGCTCGCGCAGCTCATCGGTGGGGAACTGGTCGGCGGTGCACTTGGTCTCCTGGACGCACAGCACGTCCGTGCCGCTGCTCTCCAGCCAGGCCAGCAGCCGGGGCAGGCGGGCGGTGATCGAATTGACGTTCCAGGTGGCGATGCGCATGGCCCACAGCCTAACGGGGGCCTCTGACAGCCGGCCCCGTTGTCCGAGGGCCGGCCGTCAGAGCTCCGTGGCGTCCCCGGGCGCCAGCCGGCCGTGGTCCGTGCCGCCCAGGCCGCCGATCTGACGGTCGTAGATCGGCCGGGCGAGGTCGGTGAGCAGTGCGTCGTGGATGTCGATGGCGCGCCGCGGCTTCACCTCGCGTACGTAGTCGATGACCTCGGAGATCTTGCTCCAGGGGGCCATCACCGGGAGCATCAGCGTCTCGACGGGGTGGTCGGGGACGGTGAGCGCGTCGCCGGGGTGGAAGACGGACCCGTCGACCAGGAAGCCGATGTTGGTGATCCGGGGGATGTCCGGGTGGATCACGGCGTGCAGCTCGCCGTGCACCTGGACCTCGAACCCGGCCGCGGTGAAGGTGTCGCCGTGGCCCACCGTGTGGACCCGGCCGGGGAAGGCCGCCGAGATCCGCTCCGCGACGCTGCGCAGCGTCCAGATCGCGGCGGCCGGGTTGGCCTCCAGGGCTGCCCTGAGCCGGCCCTCGTCGAAGTGGTCGGGGTGCTCGTGGGTGACCAGGACGGCGTCGGCGCCGAGCGCCGCGTCCTGCTCGCTGAACCCTCCGGGATCGACGACGAGCGTCCGCCCGTCCTTCTCCAGCCGCACGCACGCGTGGGACTTCTTGGTCAGCTTCATCAGGGCATCCTCTCCCTACACCTCGGGGGTGGTCTCCTCCAGGATCACCTGCTGGGCGACCTTGAACGCCGCGTTCGCGGCCGGGACGCCGCAATAGATCGCCGTCTGGAGGAGCACCTCCTTGATCTCGGCGGGCGACAGGCCGTTGCGGAGGGCGGCGCGGGTGTGGAAGGCCAGCTCGTCCAGGTGACCGCCGGCGACCAGCGCGGTCAGGGTGACGGCGCTGCGCATCCGGCGGTCCAGGCCGTCGCGGGTCCACACCTCGCCCCAGGCGTAGCGGGTGATCAGCTCCTGGAAGTCGCCGGTGAAGTCGTCGGCGCCGGCCATGGCCCGGTCGACATGGGCGTCGCCCAAGACCTCCCGCCGTACCTTCATCCCCGCGTCGTACGGGTCGGGCCGCCCGTCCGGGACGGGTGCGGTCGAGGCGGACGCGACCGCGCCGGGCGGTACGGCACCGGGCGGTACGGGCGCGGCGGCGTCGGCGGGCGGGACGGCGACCGGTGGTGCGGGGTGCGCGGCGGCCGGGGCGGCCGGGGCGGCCGGGGCGGCGAGGGCCGGGATCACGGGCGGCGCCGCGAGGGCCGTCATGCCCGTCGTCGAATCGGCCACAGCCTGCCACGACGTGGAGAAGTGCCGTACCAGCAGGTCGGTGACCGCCGCGGGCTGCTCCACGGGCGCGAGGTGCGACGCGCCGGGCACCACGGCGAGACGGGCGTCGGGGATGCCGGCCACCAGGTGGCGGGCCTCGGCGGGACCGGTGACGCGGTCCTCGGAGCCCACCAGGACGAGGGTGGGGACGCCCACACGGCCCAGGTCGGCACGTACGTCGAAGGCGGCGAGCGCCTCGCACGCGCCGACGTAGCAGCCGGCGTCGGTCGTGCGGACCATCTGCACGGCCCACTCGACGATGGCGGGCTGGGCGGCGGCGAAACCGGGCGTGAACCAGCGCTCGGGCGCGGTGCGGGCCATCGGGTCGAGGCCGTTGGTGCGGACGATCACGCCACGCTGGCGGAACTCGTCGGCGGTGCCGAAGCGGGGCGACGACGCGATCAGGGCGAGCGAGGCGAGCCGGTGCGGGGCGCGCAGTGCCAGGTCGGTGCCGATGGCGCCGCCGATGGAGCAGCCGGCGTACCCGAAGCGCTGAACGCCGAGTTCGTCGAGGGTGGCCAGCAGCCGGTCGGTGAGCTCGGCGACGGAGGTCGCGGGGTGCGCGGGGGCGCCGCCGTGGCCGGGCAGGTCGAAACGGATGACCCGCCACTGCCGGACGAGCTCGGGTATCTGCCGGTCCCACATGTGCCACGTGGTACCCAGCGAGGGACCCAAGATCAGGACTGGGGCGTCTTCTGGCCCGTCAAAGCGGTATTGAAGCGTATCGATCTTGGTCTCGCTCACGGGTTCACACCTTTGTCTGTCACGATCTGTCACACGCCCCCCTGCGAGACCTCCCCATGCCTCCGCTGCTGGAAGCAGGTCCGCCACGTCCGGCTTCACGTACCACTTCTTCGTCGTCTTCACGCTGGTGTGCCCGGCCCACATGGCAAGCAGGTGATCTGGCACCCCGTTGTTCGCCAGGTAGGTCAAGCACGACGCCCGAGCATCGTACAGACGGACCCTACGAAGGCCGTTTCCGTCCATGATCTTGTAGGCCCGCACCCGGAGCTGCCGACCGTTCAGCGCCGCGCCGAGTTCATCCACGAGCACGTATCCGCCGCTCTCGTACCCTTCTCCTGCCTCGCCTGCGTAGCCCGGAACGCCCTCAGCGCCTCACGCACGAGTGCCGGAAGCGGCAGCACGCGTTCGCCCGCCATGCTCTTGGTGTCCTTCTCCACCACGGTGCGGTTACCCATCAGGGTCCGCGTGTTGGCGACGCTGAGCGTGGCTGCCCCCAGGTCGATGTCCGACCACTGTATGCCGCAGACCTCCGCCGGACGGAGCCCCATCAGGGACAGCAACAGCGGCGCGTACAGGCGGTCCCCTTCATCGCAGTGATGAAAGCACCCACCTCCGTGGCATTCCACGGCATGACGACCGCCTTCGTCTTCCGCTCCGCCTTGCGTGCCTTCAGCGGAATGTGCACTTCGCTCGCCACATTCACGGTCAACAGGCGGCGCGTGACGGCCCGGTTCAGGGCGTCCTTCAACCTGGCCAGGCTCATGTGCGCCCATCGCATCCAATCGTCGTGGGCTCCAAATCCTCGGCCTTCATCGCAAGCCACTGGTCAAGCCACTCATTCACGGTGACCTTGTTGGGCGGAACGAAGGTGCCTTCGTGGCGTTTGCTGGTGATACGCGCATATTCCGTCTTCGCTTCCGGGCAGCTTCTTGACCGGTTCCGGCACGTTAGTCTTCCAATTCTTCGAAGCGGTCGAAGTGGCCACAGACGCGGGAGCTGCTGCTGGTTCTAGTGCTGATAATGAAAGCCAAGAACGGGTGATGAAGCCCGCATCTCGACTCTTCCATTGGGTTGCAACTCCTCCGAAAGGCAGACATGAAGCCGCGTTGACTTCTGTCAATGGACACAACTGATCGAGCTCCCTTCGGCTCCACCGCCAAGCGCAGCCGAATGGAACTCACTCAACGGTCGCGACGATCGCCGGTTTGGCTAACCGGCGATCGTCGGCTATGTTGCGCGCCGCATCGGGTTGGCCCGACAGCGTCTTCGGCCAGCCTCAGCCAGGGAGCCAACCCGTTAGCGTGGAGTTCCCCTGGTTGCCAACGCCTGGCCGGTCGGCGAGCCAGGCCGCGATGCTGGATGCCTCCCGGTCGGGCAGCAGGTCGATGGAGCGGCGGGTCTCGATGTCGACGAGGACGGTTCCGTAGTGGCGGCCCTTGGGGGTGGCGTACTCGTCGACGCCGACCACACGCGGGGCGGCCACCTCTGGCTCGGGAGGAGCATCGACCAGCCGGAGCACCGTGCTGCGACTGACGGACATCCCGAGGACGCGGGCGATGCGGGCTCCGGTCCGGCCCGCGAGGGCCAGACCGATCGCGGCCAGGGACAAGCGCAGCCGCTCGGTTCGCTGACTGTGTCGGCGCGTCAGTCCGGGTATCTGCTCGACGAAGGTACGACGCACGCACCCCGAGTTCCCGCAGGCAAACCGACGGACCCTCAGCTGAAGAACAACACTGCGTCCACCGCTCGGGACATCAGCGGGAAACCGCAGGTAAGAACCATGAATCCGGTTCGACCAGACCCCGCAGGCCGGGCACACGGCGCCGTTCGCGATGCATCGCGCGTCAACGCGTACGATCGCGACGGGCAGCGTGCCGCAGCCGTGCCGCCGCGGTGGTGCGTTTCTCCCTACTGACGTCGGACAGTGGCCGACTTGACTGAGTGTTGGCCGTTGGCGAGGAAGGCTTCGGTGATGGGCCGGGGGTGCCGTGTCGAGCTGCGTCACCGTGCCAGCGCCGAGCTCCCGGGCAGGAGCCGGCCATACGCCGGAGCCCTCCTCGCCGAAGAGGATTGCACAATGCAAAGGAGGAGTCCAGGGTGCGGTTTCGGCGCGCCTCACCACCTGTCCCCGAATTGCCTAGGCCGAGGTCACGGCCGCCTCGACCTCCTGGAAGGTTTCGACGTCGACGAGTCCTGTGTCCTCCAGGACCTCCATGTGGTCCAGGACAGTCTGGTTGGCCTGGCGAGCGTGCCGACGGATGAGGTCGTTCTGTGTCGCGGCTCGTACTTCTCCGATGGTGGCGAAGATCTTGCCGTGTGAGGCGCGGAGCAGGTTGGCGAAGAGGCGGTCGAACTCGGCTCCGCGGGCGTTCTCCAGTTGCCGGACGAAACCCTGCTGCTCCTCGGTGGCCTGGTCTGGCAGGGCGACGCCGAGGATCCTGGCATCTTCGCGGACAAGTTGGTCCAGCTTGCTGTGCCCGTCGATCAAGTGGAGGCCGGCGCGCTTGACCGACTCGCTCGAGGCGTGCGTCTGAGCCAGCCGTCCCGCGGGAATTTCCCATAGTCCCGCCTGCCGGACCTTGACGAGGAAGGTGCGGTCCACGTCGGTCACAGCCTGGGGTCCGCTGGGTGTGCCTTGGGTTCCGGTGGTGTCGGAGTGGCTGCTGCCGTGGTGCGCCATTCCTGCGGCCGCCGGGCTGGCCGAGGCTTCGCCACCGCCGCTTCGTACGGAGATCAACAGTGTGGTGACGGCGGCACAGATCGCTACGACGATCGCCACCGTTCGCATTGCGGTCAGGGGCCGGATTGCCTTTCGGCTCGGGCGCATGATGCCTCCTTCTCTGACTTGGAGAGCTGTTCGTTCATATCGCCCGGAAGCTGTTGTCGCGGCTGGCACGGCGCGCAGCAGGAGGTACGGATGCCTGCGCCGAGATGTTCAATGGCCTTCTCGCCCAGGGCCGCACAGGCGCACGAAGAGCACGGACGCGTCCGTCCCACGCATTTCCTCCATGGAATCGTCGAGCAACCCCATGAAGACGCAGAGGCGTTTGGTCAGTCGGGGGCGTGCCATGGCGTAACGGGCCATGATCCGGTCGCCTTCAGCGGTCGGTACGAAATGCGCCGTGACGGCGTGGTAGCGACTGCCGAACTGGATGGTGACTTTGGGCGTCATGCGCAGATCGCGGTACCACTCGGCGGTGGGGTCGACGCGGGATGCCATCGTCCACGCAGGGACCTGAGGGTCGTGCGCAACGACTTCCAGCACGGCCTTCCGCGTCACCCCGCTCGTGCGGTGTGCATACATGAGCAGCAGGTGCCTGCCGAAGAGCGATCCCAGGCCGATCCGATACAGGTGTAGGGGCGCCCTGTGGAGCCGATTGCGCCATCCGGCCAGAGGCTTGGAACGGTGCGGCTCGGTACGCGGTGGTGTCATAGCTCGTGCCTTTATGTGCTGGTCGACTGCGGTTCGGTAACAGGCAGTGGAAGGATGCTTCGGCCCGGAAAGTTTTGCATAGGCTAAAGTTCTGGGTCGTCTGCGACGAAGTGCCAGGCGGCTGGGGAAGTGACGGGCACAGCAGTTCAGATCGGGGGTGCGGTCTTGGCCGAAGCGGCGCTGCGGCGTTCTTCCCTGCTGCCGGTGATGCCGTACATGGTCATGGCGCTGGTCGCGGTCATCGACGTCACCGCTGGACCCGCGGTCGGTTTCCTGCCACTGGTGTCCTTGGGGCCGGCCTTCGCGGGACTGGTCGGCGGGTGGAGACGAACGGCAGTCATCGGTGGTCTCGCGCTGTTCCTCTGCCTCGGACTCGCGTGGTACGACGGGCTACTCCCCGGACGCCGGGGCTTCACCGCGCTTGCCTCGGTGGCCGGAGTGACGGGAGCCGGTCTGCTTGCCGCGATCATGCGGCAGCGGCGGGAAGCCGAGTTTGCCGGTGTACGGGCGATCGCGGAGGTGGCCCAGCGGGTACTGCTGCGGCCCGTGCCATGCAGGGCTGGCCGTCTGCGCGTGGCGGTGTCGTACAACTCGGCGCTTGCGGGTGCCCGCATCGGGGGGGACCTGTACGAGGTCGTAGCCTCCCCCTCGGGCGTCCGGGTGATCGTCGGAGACGTTCAGGGAAAGGGCCTGGAGGCGGTCGAGACGGCGGCCGTGGTGCTGGGTGTCTTCAGAGAGGCCGCCCACGACGAACCGGATCTGCGAAGCATTGGCCTCCGGCTCGAGCGGGCCGCCGATCGGGAGCTGTACGGCGAGAAGTTCGTGACCGCCGCGCTGGCCGAAGTGGGCGATGACGGACGCGTCACCTTGCTGAACTACGGACATCCGTCACCCGTGGTGGTACGCCTGGACGGAACGGTGCGCCTCGCCGAACCGCCCCGCAACGCGCTGCCCCTCGGTCTCGGCGTACTGGGCACGCAGCGACCGGAGCCGTACGAAACGGACCTCGCCACCGGTGACCAGATGCTGTTCTACACCGACGGCGTCACGGAAGCCAGGGACCGCAGGGATCGCTTCTACCCGCTGACGGAGCGGGCTCTACTGCTCATGGCACCGGACCCGGAGACGGCGCTTGAGAGGTTGCGCACCGACTTGGTTGCGCACGTCCAGGGACCTTTGCAGGACGACGCTGCCATGCTGTTGTTGAGGTACCAGGAGGGCTGATACCGAAGTCGGGCCGTCCCGCCGCGGGGGCGGACGCAGCGTCACGACAGAGACACGGTAGAAATGGGGGCATGGCCGAGCGAACGCAGCCCCCGCAGGGCATTGACGACGTCGATGCGGTGACCCGTGCGGTCCTGACCGCATCACGCCTGCTGGTTGCGGTCTCAGCGCGCTCTCTGGCCGCCGTCGAAGACCGGGTGACGCTGGCCCAGTTCCGTCTGCTGGTCGTCCTGTCCACACACGGCTCGGCCAAGCTGGTGGTACTCGCCGACCGGCTTGGAGTCAATCCATCGACCGCGATGCGCATGATCGACCGGCTGATCGCGGCGGGACTCGCGGACCGACAGATCAACCCCGCCAACCGTCGCGAAACCGTCTTGCAGCTTACTGACGAGGGCCGTCGGCTCGTTGAGCACGTCACATCCAAACGCCGGCAGGAGATCGCCACGATCGTGGAGCGCCTGGCACCCGAACAACGCTCCGCATTGATCGACGCGCTCACCGCGTTCACCGAGGCAGGCGGCGAGCCGCCCGTGGAGGCGGGTGAAAGGGGGCCGCTTCATCCGCTCGGCTGGGCGGATATTCCCACAGGCCGGGACGAGTGAGCGGCTACTCCGGCCCACTTCCTCTGTATTACTCGAAGCACCCTCCCACGCGGAAGACCTCTTACCACGTCCAGCCTTCTTGGCTGCCCGAACCTTCCGGCCCACCGCATGGGCGCCGAAGGAAAGTAGCTCCGGCGCCCATGCGAATCCCGTGAGCGGCTGGCTATCGCGTGGAGAATGAGCCTGCGACCCAGCCGGAGCCTCCCTTTGCGGATGGCGTCCAAGTCAGGGGAACGATGCACTCACCCATCCCATCCCCAGCAGGGTCACGAATACGTCGACCAGGCGGATGGTGGTTACCGTTGCATTCCGTGGGTCCATGAAAGACGCGTAGCAGTTGTAGCTTTTGGCGGCTACAATCCCGACGATCAAGCCCAAGATCTTCTTGCCCTCAGGGTCGTTTGCGGCGTAAGCCACGTCCCTATCCGCTCCAGATCATCATCCATCAGAACCCAGCGCCCCGGTCGTGGGCAACGGAAGCCGGTCCCGCCAACTGGTCCGACAGCCGCCGAACCGCCCGCATTCGGATGTCGTGCTGCCCCCGACTACAACCGAGCCAGCCCGAACATCAGCACCAGCAGGCCGATCACGATCCACAGAAATCCGGCCATTCTTAGCAGGCGAACTCTCCTCGGACGCGCCGCAACAGCGATCCCGGCAACGAGGCATACCGACCCGAATACCACATGAAACCCCGTGACGACGGCCGCCATCATGAGAAGATGAGAAACACTACGCCGAATGAGGTGGCCAATACCCCGATCACCACGAAAAAGTAGCTCACCACACGGAACACCAAAGCGGTGTTTGCCTCACCCGGGGCGAGGTTGATGCGCGACTCCAGCATCCGGTCGGCAAAACCGCGATGATTTTTTACCATCGCCAAGGAAAACATCAGGCAACCGATGCCGATGAGCAGAGGGATGACCCTCATCTCGCACGTCCCTTTCGTCATTAACCACATTGACGCGCCGGCTTCGGCCCGCACACTTCGGTGGGCGGGTCGAAGCCGATGCTCAAGACTCAACTACATCCCAGGTTCCAGGAACATCCCCAGGTGTAGTTGATACCTGACTCGACGCCGCCCTCCATGCCGACCCCTCCTCCGGTCTGAAGACCCCAGACGGGCTCACCCTTGTCGTTCCTCACCCAGGATCCGTCGAGGTTGAACGAGCTCTCGTGGTTCACGACCGCTCCGACAATGTAGTGGCCCGAGACTTCCTTGTCCCAGCCCCATCCTCGGAGCTGGTTCAGCTTGTCCGCGTTGCTCGTCAGGACAGTGGCATCGCCAGAAAAGCCCGCTCCCACTCCGGACAGCGCAGGCGACAGACTCGCACCGAAGTCCCACTCGTCGTGAGAGTTTTTACCGGCAAGGAAGCACACTTCCAGTGTCCCCATCACCACAGCACCGCCGGAGCCGCTCAGACAGACTCCCATGGTGTTGGTCTCCGTGCCGACACCAACCACATCAAGAACTTGGTCGAACCAGCCCTTCTTCGGTTCCGGCTTCGGGGGCGGGCCAGGGTTCGGAGGCGCTTGCGGCAGCCAGCCGGCCGGGGCGGGCGTGGCCGGCACGGTGATGTTGCGGCGGCCACCGGTTCCGCCGCTGGTGTGGAGACCGGTGGGCTTGCCGTTGCTGTCGACGAGCGGAGGGCGCTTACCGCAGCGGCACGCGCGGTTGCCGTCGTTGCTGCTCGGCTGCGGCTTACGCGTCGACGGCAGGTGGACCGGGATGCCGCCGCGGCATTCGATCAGCCCCTGCATGCACTCCGGCACCGCAAGCCCGGTGGCGTCGGTGAACGTCGTCGGGTTGTTGTTGGCGTAGGCGTACCCGTTCAGGCAGACGATTTCCTGGGGCAGTCCGCCGAGTGCCGGCTGCGTGCTGTTCTGCAGGGTGCCGTCGAGGCGGTAGCTCGTGGCGAGGTCGATGGTCGCCGGGGCCCCGGCGGCGACGAGCGGCTCGTCGGCCGGCAACTGAGCCGCGTACCGGTGGGGCGGGAGAGGTTGTCATAGGCGGTGACCGACTTGGTGTACGCCCGTCCCGCCTTGCCTCCGACGTAGCGGGTGCTGGAGGCAGGCAGCCCCTTGAGAACCGTGTCGTAGGTGGAGGAGGTCAGTTGCTTGGCGTCGGTCTTCTCACCGGACCAGGTGCCGATGCCGCGCCCGAGTTCGTCGTACTCACTCAAAATGCTCCTGCCGCGTGAGTCCGTGGCTTTGATCACCCGGTCCAGGACGTCGTAGCCGAGGGTGGTCCGGCCCTTGTCCGGGTCGTGGGAGGTCATGAACCGACCGAACAGGTCATAGGCGCTGGTCCAGGTTGTGCCGTCGGGGCCGGTGGTCGACTTCTTCTTGCCGTCGAGGTCGTAGGCGAACGCGGTAGTGGTGTAGCCGTTGCCGAGGCTGCCGCCGAACTGGGTGTCCGCCGGGCTCGCGCCCGCATAGCTCCGGGTCTCGGTCGTGCGGCCGCGGGCATCGGTGATCGTCCGGCTGGCCGTGCCGCCCTGGAGAGCAGTGGTCGCGGTGGAGTCACCGGTGTAGGACGTCGTTGTCGACCACTTCTTCACGCCGTACACGTAGAGCGTGCTGGTGGTGGCGCGCTCCGCCCCGTCGTAAGCGGTCTCGGTCTGCTTCGGCGCCCCGCCGTATTCGGCGCGGGTGTAGGTGCCGTTGGGGAGAGTCGTGTTGTCGTAGATGTCCTCGTACGTCTCGTAGGCCAAGCCACGGGAGTCGTACCGCGTGTCGGTCAGCAGTCGTCCGCCCAGCGGAGTGGGCGACTGGGTCTGGACGGCTCGCAGCAGTGCGTCGTAGATGGCGTAGGTGGTGTTGTAGGTCTGCCCGTCCGCCTTCAGGGTCCCGGTCGAGACCCAGGACGCTTTGGCGTTGGAAAGGAAGTACCGGTACTGGTAGTTGGGGCTGTCACCGGCGGCCTTGTTGCGATTGGGCAGCCAGACATCTGTCCGGCGGCCAAGAGCGTCATAGGCGGTTTCGGTCTTCTTCAGGTTGGCGTCGTACACCCGGTTCGGCTGGCCGCGCCGTGGGTCGATGAAGCTGGTAGTCCTGTGGCCCTTGGCGTTTGTGACGATCGTTTTCGTCAGCGGTCCCGCCGTGGTTGGCGTGTAGGCAGTCGAGGTGACCTTGCCCGCGGCGTCGGTGACGGTCAGCGGGCGGCCGAGTGCGTCGTGAGTTGTCGTTGCGACGGTCTGCCAGCTGGGTGTGGTGGCGCTGTAGCCCTTGGCCCGGCCGGTCCACGTCGCCAGCCCCTTGGTCGGCTTCATGGTCGTCGACCAGGCGACACCGTCGTATGCGGTGGCGGTGTCAGACAGGACATCGCCACGGCGTGTGGTGTCTGCCGGCAGGTCGAGGGACGTGTCGGCGACATCGCACTTCTTGCCGACCGTGCGTGTACGGGAGATGAGGTTCGTCAGCCCCGCCGCGTCATCGCGCGCGTACCAGGTACGGGTGCAGGTCTCATCCCCGGTCTTGGCATCATCGCCGAGATCGTCGACACGGTAGGGGTGTCCGTAGTTGTCGTATGCGGTCTGGACTGTGCGGGACCGCCAGCTGCCGGATGCTGTGAGGTAGGTGTGGCTGGTGTTCTTGGCTACCCGAACGTAGCGGGCCACGGCGTCGGGCGCATCGGGCTGGCTCTGGCGTGCGGTCTCCTTCGACCACGGCTCGTTGGACTCCGCGGAGATGGCTGTGGAGCCGTTGTAGGTCACTCGCTGGCGCAGTTGGCCGGCGTACTGGTCGCTGTCCTTAAGGGTGGCGAGGCCCAGAGCGGGGGTGGTCAGGGGAGCGATGCTGACCGTTTTTGTCGTGCCGTCCTTGTTCTTGTCGCCGTCCATGCCCTGCATGTAGAGGGAGACGGTCTTGGAGCGGGTGGCGTCCTTGGCACCGTTGTAGACGGTGACCTGCCGGTAGCCACGCCACTCGGACCAGGTGCGTTCATCCTTGGGCGAGAACGGACTGTCGCTGTGGCTCCATGCCGCACCGCTGTAGACGTACTTTTGCTCGAGCACATCGTTCCGTCCCGCTGGGTCCGAGGTCGTCACGGCCAGCACCCGGTACTTGTGGAACCAGTCGATGGAGGCTTCGCTCGCGCCGTTGATGTTCCAGTACTGAGGGAAGCAGTTGCGGGTGTTGGTGTCCTCGGCGGTGCCCGTCACCTCGCTGCGCACGCATTCCGGGGCGGAGAGGGTGACCGTGGTGATGGCCCCTGTCTCGGAGGTGATCGTGGAGACGCGGGGTCGGGTCAGAGGGAGGATGTCGTCAGTGCCGTCGACCCGGTTCTGCCGCATCTGGTACGTGAACTGGATCGGGTCCATCGCGATGGCGGAGCCGGCCTTGCCGGTCCGCTTGATGGACTTGAGCGTCAGGACGTGGTCAGAGGTGTCTCCGATGTCCCCGCCATCCAGGTACTGCTGAGTCAAGGCCCAGGAGTCCACCGGGTCGTAGGCGCTGCTGGTGGCGTTCCAGGAGAAGGTGTTGATGCCGGTGAGACGCTTGCGGGAGAAGAACGAGGGGCCGGTGCCCAGGCACGTCTCGTCTCCGCTGGAGCAGATGGCGTCGAAGGGGACATCCGGCCACTTGTCGGCGGTCTCCTTGGTCAGCGACGTGCAGTCCGCGGCGGTACAGCGCTCGGCATGGGAGAAGTCACCTTCGCGTCGGCGTCATCGACGAAGAGGGCGTCCTTGCGAAGCCCGTACTTGATCTCGGTCAGGTAGCCACCTCGTACGTAGGGAGCGTTGGCAGTGGTGGCCTTGTTCTTCTTGTAGTGGTTGATCTCCTTGGTGTACCAGTAGGTGGCGGCGTTGCCGGAGGTGTCCTCGACGTAGTCGAGGTTCCAGCGCCATGCCTGGGTCAGCGACCGGCCGGAGAAGCTGGTGCCCTCGGAGTAGCCGGGGTCGCCGGAGTCGTCACGCCATGGGTGATGAACCAGGAGCCGTCGCGGCCGCCGAGGAGCAGCCGGAGCTGACGGAGGCGCAGCAGGCGCAGAGCAGCCGAAGGCGCGGCTTGTGGCCGAGTTTGAAGCGGGGCTGCCGTTCTGGCGGCAGGCGGCCGAGGCAACCGACGCCACGCCCTTCCTCGGACACCTTCGCTCGGTGGAGAACCACTCCGGAAACGCGCACACCCGGCGGATCCGCGCTCTCCTGAACCTTCCCGCTGCCCCGTCCGCGCCAGGCGGGGCAGCGGCAGCGCCGGTGCGAAACACGGCGCTCCACTGATCGCGTACCCAGGAGATCTCACGCCACAGAACGCCCCGACCCCTCTTGTCTGCAGCGATGGGTAAATCGATCATCGGTTGGGCGTGAAACGTGTACTGGCCCGGCGGCGACTCCAGAACGACAGGCGGTGCGGGTCGGCTCGGACGTGGCTTGCATAATGCAAGCATGAGCAGCGGCAGACACAGAGCCCACCGGGCACCCGGGAAACCGATCCGTTCGGTGTTGTGGGGGCCGGCTGCCTACGACGGCCGGCCGCCCGGCTGGCTGGTCGTGGAGGGTCTGACCGTGGGAGTCGTCGGCGCGGCCGCCATTGCCACACCGGGGATCATCGGGGTCCTGGCCGATTCCGTGGCCTTGCGCACAGGAGAGGCGGGCGTCGTCGTCGCTGCCGGACTGGCGGTCTACCTAGCTGTCACCGGGGCAGGACGGGCACTGGTCGGAGTGGCGGCCGTACTTGGTGTCTTCTGGGGCCTGCTCACCCCGCGGGCCGTGACCGAAGCCGTACTGCTGTGGGACGGGGAGGTGCGCAGCGTCGTTGTGACATCCGTCGCCCCCATTGGCGATGCAACGACGGGCAGGCGCTATTGCTCGGTGCGGCACATGGACGGCACACCGGTCTCCGTGAGGATATGGAGGGGGTGCGAGAGGACGACGGGCCCGGGAGACCACATCAGCCTGGTGTCCGACCCCAAAGGGCGGGTTCCCCCGAGGGGAGTGCCTGCCTCTGGTTCTCTGGCTCAGCCGTTGACGGAGACGGCCGGCACCGGTCTGCTACTGGTCACTGTCAGCGCGGTGGCGGCTGTCCGCTCCTACCGGCTCGCCCCCGACAGTCACCCGATGCCTGCGCCCGACGCCCCCCAGCCCGCCTGACCCGCTACGCGGTCATGTCCGCGCGACCGGACGGTGCCACAGGACCGAGTGCAGCGCTTGCTGAGTCCCACAGCGGCCGGTCATTGCCCGTTACCGGCAGCGTGGCACCACCGCAGGTGCCCGGCAGGCTCCTGTTATGGATGCGGAAGGCCCCTGTAAAGTCCGCTGCGGTGTGCCGGGAAGCCTGGTCGGCGAAGTGTTGCCCTTGCGGCCCAGGTGATCCCGTACGTCGAAGTCGGTGATCGCGCATGCCTTCTCGTTCGGCAGGGCCTCGTCGTACATGCCTCCGACCGCGCGCAGGCCGGGCTGCCGCTCCCGCCAGACCGCCGTGATCTCGTCGGCGCCGGTGCCCACGGGGGTCAGCACGCCCCAGCCGGTGATCGCGAGCGTGCTCATCCCACCCACAGAGATCCGGCACGGGAGACCGCGGATACGCCGGATCCAGCCGTATTCGTCGGGGCCTTCCCCGTATCTGGAAGGGGAAGCGGGTACGGGACCACGCCGATGCACCGAACGGCGGGCGGCTGGGCCGGCGGATCAGGGGCAGACGAAGGAAATGGCCGAACTTTCACAGTCGTTGCAACAGACCATGCGACGTAGGCGCCTGAACGCGCAGGCTCTCGCCGACCGCACCGGCATTCGCACCCCGCGGATCCGCGTCTTCGCCGAGGAAGGCGCCCACGGCCCCGTACGGCCCACCCGGCTGGAACTCGCCGAACTCGCGGACGCTCTGGCACTCCCCCTGTCCGCCGTCCTGGAAGCCGCCCGCACACCGGCTGCGGCCTGACCCGATCCGGCCAGGAGACGAAGGAGAGGAAGCGCGGGCGCATGGGTCGAGTGCGCCCCGGCGGCTCCGTCCGGTGACCGTCCCGGCCTCCCCGCGGCAGGACCACCACAGGTTGCGTCACGGAGGTGGAAACGTTTTTCCAGCCCGCCCGCACGCCGGCCTGGAGTCGTGCGCCCTTCTCCGGCACCCCCTGACTGGCCGTGAGATGACATGATCACTTGTTTATTGCATATTGTCTGATTTTCTAAGGCGCCCTTGTCATACTGCCCGGTTCTGCACCTAGCTAGATGCCGTGCCCGCTTCCCGCCCCGGGTTCCCATGAGCCTTGGGCAGGCCGGCAGTGAACCGGCGCCTCCGTGCGCCGGCGGCCAGGGGGTGGGCATGAAACCTGAACCTGAGGAGAGGTCATGAAGAAGGCTTACGAAGCGCCGACGCTCGTCCGTCTCGGTACGTTCCGCAAGAAGACCGGGCTGCTCAACAGCTCCGGCAACGACCGGCTCGTCCTGAGCAAGAACTGACGACCGACGGTTTCTGACCTGACGTCATGACTGAACTGCACGCAAGTGCGGGGACGGGCCCCGGCGACGCGCACTTCGCGGTCTTCACCGACCGCGAGGACGCGGCCGCCGTGGCCCGCTCCTTCGCCCTCCCCGGTACGCGAACCCTCCAACACGCCTCCGGCCGCCCCTGGTTGGTCGGACAGTGGGACGACCAGGAGCTCGTATCCGCGCACACCCGTCGTGCGGCCCTGGCCGTCATCGGCTGCTGCCCGGTCGATGCCGCCGAACTGGAGCGCCACGCGGGACGGCTGCGCGATCTGGCGGAACTGGACGCGCTGGCCCGGTCCCTGCCCGGGAGCTTCCACCTCGTCGCCACCCTCGACGGCCGGCTGAGGGTGCAGGGCACAGCGTCGGGGCTCCGGCTGGTCTTCCACGCCGCCGTGGACGGCGTACAGGTGGCCGCCACCCGCGCCGACGTACTCGCCGACGCGCTCGGCACCGCTCCCGACGAGCAGCGGCTCGCGGTACGGCTGCTGTGGCCGGTGCCCTATCCGTTGTTCGAGGCGTCGCTGTGGCGTGACGTCACGGCTGTTGCCCCGCATGACGCGCTGGTCATCGGGGCGGACGGGCACAGCGCACGTCACTCGCGGTGGTGGACACCGCCGGAGCCGGTCCGCACGCTCGCCGACGGCGCCCCGCTGGTCCGCGAAGCCCTCACCGAGGCGGTCGGCGCCCGCACCCGCCACGGCGGTGTGGTCAGCTGCGACCTGTCCGGAGGGCTGGACTCCACCTCCATCTGCTTCCTGGCGGACCGCTCCCCCGCCCGCGTGGTGGCCAGCACCTGGCCGGGGCGCGATCCGGCCGACACCGATCTGTACTGGGCCGAGCAGGCGGCGAAGCACCTGCCGGACGTCGAGCATGTCGTGTGGGACGCCGATGCCTCGCCGCTGGTCTACGACGATCTGCTCGCCATCGACGACCTGCTGGACGAGCCCACCATCGGCGTCATGGACCGTTCGCGGGTGCTGCACCACCTGCCCGGCATGGCGGAGCGGGGCAGCCGGCTGCACCTGACGGGCATCGGGGGCGACCACGTCGCGTGGTGCTCGGAGGCGTACTACCACCGGCTGCTGCGTACGCGTCCGCTGTTCGCGCTGCGGCAGTTGCGGGGTTTCCGGGCGCTGTGGCAGTGGCCGCTCGGCGGCACCGTCCGTGCGCTGGCCGACTCACGGCCGTACGGGAAGTGGCTCGCCGATCGCAGTGGCAGGCTGCGCGACCCCGTCCCCGCCACGGTCACCACCAGCCTCGGATGGGGCATGCCGCCCCGTCTCTTCGACTGGGTGACGCCCGACGCGGAACGGCTGGCGCGGCGAGCCCTGCGCGAGGCGGCCGCGACGGCCACACCGCTGCACCCGGACCGCGGCCTGCACACCGACCTGGAACAGATCCGTTCCTGCACCCGCATCATCCGCCAGTGGGACCGGATGGCGGCCCGCGCCGGCGTACCGATGGCCTCGCCGTTCCTCGACGACCGCGTCATCGAGGCGTCCCTCGCCGTACGGCCGAGCGAGCGCGTGTCGCCCTGGCAGTACAAGCCCCTCCTGACCGCCGCCATGCGCGGGATCGTGCCCGAGGTCTGCCTGCGGCGCACCAACAAGGCCGCGGCCTCCATGGACGCCGCCGACGGACTGCGCCGGCACCGCGCCGACCTGCTGGCCATGTGGGAGGACTCACGGCTGGAGCAGCTCGGCCTGGTCGACGGGGAGGCCCTGCGCGGCCTCGCCCAGCGGCCCTCCACCCCCGCTCTGCGCGACGCCGTCCTCTACTCCACGATCGCCACCGAAGTATGGCTGCGTGGTCTGTCCCGCACTCCCACCCGCACCCGCACCCGCACCCGTTAGGCCCGCCTCGGAGAAAGGCAGCACACACCATGGCATTGCGGTTCCGCCCCGATGTCTCCACCGCGGAGACCCAGTACGGCACGGTCCTCCTGGACGAGCGCAGCGGGAACTACTGGGAACTCAATCCCACCGGCACCCTGGTGGTGAAGACCCTCCTCGGGGGCGGCGACGAGACATCGGCCGTCGAGGCGCTGCTCGCGGAGTTCGACATCGACCGGGTCCGCGCGGAGCAGGACGTCACGGCTCTCGTACAGGAGCTGCGGACGTCGGGGCTGGCCTCATGACGACGCCCAGCGCGCTGGAACGGCCCATCGGCGTTCCGTTCACCCGGCGTCTGGCCGCCCGCCTCGTACTGCTTCCCGCCGTCGCGCTGTCGCTGCTGTCCCCGCGCCGGATCCGCGCCGTGCTCGGTGTCGTACGCCGCGGAGCCGCGCCCGCCACGGCCGCGCAGGCGCAGAACGCCCGGGACGCGATGTGCGCGGTCAGCCTGCTGTGCGCCGGGCCGAAGGGCTGTCTGCCCCGTTCGCTGGGCGCGGCCCTGCTGTGCCGGCTGACGGGCAGTTGGCCCACGTGGTGCACAGGGGCGAGCGTGGTGCCCCCCTTCAACGCGCATGCCTGGATCGAGGCGGAGGGCCGGCCCATCGGCGAAGGCGTGCCCGACGACTACTTCAGGCGGCTGCTGGCGGTGGGGCCCGTGACGGCGAACCGGCCGCCCAGCCCATGACGGGTCCCCGGGCGGAGGTGCCGGACCGCTCGACACGGGCCGCGGTGGCCACCATGTACCGGCTGACCACCGGGCACCGGACCTCCATCGTCGTGGCCACCGTGCTCACCCTCGTGGGCTCCGCACTGGGGCTGGCCCAGCCGCTCGTCGCCAAGCAGATCGTGGACATGAGCGGCCACGGACGGGTGTTCTGGCCCCTGCTGCTCCTCCTGGCCGTGCTGTTCGTCACCGAAGCGGCCACCGGCGCCATCGGCCGCTTCGTCCTGGAACGCATGGGTGAAGGGGTCGTACGACAACTCCGCCACGGGCTGGTGGGACGGCTGCTCAGGCTGGAGATGAGGGAGTACGACCGGCACCGCAGCGGCGATCTGATCTCCCGCGTGACCGCCGACACCACCCTGCTCAGGGAGGTGGTGTCCCAGGCCCTCGTCGACCTGGTGACCGGGGCGCTCGTCGCGGCCGGTGCGGTCGCCCTGATGCTGTGGATCGACCCGCTGCTGCTTGTCCTGGTCACCCTGACCGTGGCGACCGCGGCGGCGGTCGTGGCGTCGCTGCTGAAGGGCATCCGGGCCGCCTCGGAACACATGCAGAACTCCGTCGGCGCGATCGCCGCCGACCTCGAACGCGCGCTGGGCGCACTGCCGATGGTGCGGGTGCACCGCGCCGAGGAACGTGAGGCGCGGCGCATCGGCGAGCGCATCGAGTCCGCTCACGACGCGGGCGTACGGACCGCGAGACTGGCCTCCGTGATGAGCCCGGCGGTCGAGCTCGCCGTCCAGGGCTCCTTCCTGCTCGTCCTGGTCATCGGGGGCCTGCGTGTCACCGGCCACGCCAACTCCCTCGGCGATCTCGTGGCCTTCCTGCTCTATGCCTCCTACCTCGTTCTGCCTCTGTCGTCGGTCTTCCGCGCGGTCGGCCTGATCCAGCGCGGGATGGGTGCCTACCAGCGCATCGAGCACGCGCTGTCACTGCCCGCGGAGCCCTCACTGCCCCGCAGGCCGGCCGTACGGGCGCGTACGCGCGAACCGGCTCGGCAGGCCGCCGCGGACGAGGAGCCCGCCCTCGCCCTGCGGGACCTCACCTTCGGCTACGACCCGGACCGGCCGGTCCTGCGCGGCGTCACCCTCACCGTCCCGCACCGGCGCCAGACGGCCCTGGTGGGCCGGTCGGGAGCCGGAAAAAGCACGATCTTCGCCCTGGTGGCCAGGTTCTACGAGCCGGATTCGGGAGCCCTGCTCTTCGACGGACGGCCCGCCTGCGAACTGACCCGTGCCGAGTGCCGCGCACGCATCGCCGTCGTCGACCAGAACACCCATGTCGTCCACGGCACCCTGCGCGACAACATCACCTACGCCGTACCGGACGCCCCGGAGGCCGAAGTACGGCGCGTCGTCGAACTCGCCCAGCTCGACGATGTCGTACGCCGGCTGCGCGGCGGCCTGTCCGGTCTGCTCGGCGAGCGCGGCAGCACCCTCTCGGGAGGTGAGCGCCAGCGCGTCGCCCTGGCCCGCGCCCTGCTCGGCCGCCCCCAACTCCTCCTGCTCGACGAGCCCACGTCCCACCTCGACGCCATCAACGAAACCGCGCTCACCAAGGTGATGAAGGACATCGCGGGGGAATGCGCCCTGCTGGTGATCGCGCACCGCCTCTCCACCGTCCAGCACGCCGACCAGATCGTCGTACTCGACAACGGCCGAACCACCGCCTGCGGACGCCACGAGGAACTGCTCACCTGCAGCCCCACCTACCGCGAACTGGCGGCCGGGCAGATGCTCCGCCCGGCCGCGGCCCCACCACCCCCTGCGGCGACCGCCCGGACGCGGCCGCACGGAAAGCGGTGAACGGGCGCGACGGCGCGAGGATGAGCCCTGGCGGTCAGGGGGTCGCGGTCGAGACGACGTAGACGCGCGGGGCGGCCGGGTCGGTGAGGTCGACGGTGATGTCCTGGGTGGGGCGCGGGTCCTTCTGGCGGTGCGTGGTGGCGGACCAGTCGCGGCCGGCGGGGAACGTCCAGCCGACGGTGCGGGCGTCGCGGTCGCTGATGGTGATGTCCTTGGCGTCGAGCGCGGCGCGGCTCGTCCCGACGTCGTTCAGGAAGTCGTCCAGTCCGGTGCCGTCGGTGGTGAACTCGACGTACAGCCTGCTCGACTTCCAGTTGCTCGTCTCGAAGTAGGCGACCTCGGTGGAGCCGGCCGGGATGGGGACCTCGAAGACGCGGCGCTTCATCTTGGACGGCCAGCTGTCCCGGAGGCCGGTGACGGAGGACTCGGCCTCCTTGTCGCGGCCGCTGGCCCGGCTCTGCTGGGCGGAGATCACCAGATAGCCGGCCGGGATGCCGATGAGCAGCACGATGACGACGGCGGTCAGGATCCGGCGGCGGATCATGCGCCGCCGCTCCTCGGGGGACGCGGGCCGGTGCAGCACGGACGTCACTGACATGACTACGGTTCCTGGGTGGTGGTGGTCGTACGGCCGTTGCGGATGGCCTGGGCGTACCGCTCGTACTTCTCGTAGCGCTCCAGGCGGCGGCGGTTGGCGCGGCGGAAGCGGCGCGCGACGAGCCGGGCGAGGTCGGCGGCGCCGACCATGCCGGCCTCGGGGCCGAGCTGGGCCTTGGCGATCCGGGCCTCGGGGCGGTAGCCGCGGCCGGTGAGGTGGCGGCGGAAGGCGTCCCGGGCGGGGCCGATCAGCAGGTCGTCGGCGGCGCTGACGCCACCGCCGATGACGAAGCAGGACGGGTCGAGGGCGGCGGCCAGGTTGGCGATGCCGACGCCGAGCCACTGGCCGATGTCCTGGAACAGCTCGATGCACATCGCGTCGCCCTCGCGGGCCAGCTCGGTGATCAGCGGGCCGGTGATGTCGGGGACGGAGCCCTTGACGCGCTCGATGATGTTGTACGCGACCGGCGAGTCGGCCGCCGCGAGTTCACGGGCCTCCCGGACGAGGGCGTTGCCGGAGCTGTACTGCTCCCAGCAGCCGCGGTTGCCGCACGGGCAGCGGTGGCCGCCGGGCACCACCTGCATGTGGCCGAACTCGCCGGCGACGCCGTACCTGCCGCGCTTGACCTGGCCGCCCTCCAGGATCGCGCCGCCGATGCCGGTACCGAGCGTGATCATGACGAGGTGGTCCTCGCCGCGGCCGGCGCCGAAGCGCCACTCCGCCCAGGCTGCGGTGTTGGCGTCGTTGTCGACCATGACGGGGACGGCGAGCCGCGCCTGGAGCGAGTCGCGCAGCGGCTCGTTGCGCCAGGCCAGGTGGGGGGCGAACAGGACGCGGCTGCGGTCGGCGTCGACCCAGCCGGCGGCGCCGATGCCGACGGCGTGCACGTCGTGCCGGTCGGACAGGTCCAGGACCAGCTCGGTGATGGTGTCCTCGACGACCTTGGCGCTCTTGGACTTGTCGGGTGTCTCGGTCTTGATCTGCTCCAGGATCCGGCCGTCGGCGTCGACGACGCCCGCCATCACCTTCGTACCGCCGATGTCGATGCCGACGGTCGGCACCCGGGGCGCGGTCAGGTGCGAGCGGCGCTCGCGGGCGGAGACGGTCCGCAGGACGGTGGCGCGGGCGGAGCCCCGGTGGGCGAGATCGCGGTACGTGCTCACGAGTCCTGTCGTCCCTGGTGGGTGGGGCCGGCGGCGGGCGCCTCCGGCGGCGGACGGCGCCCGCCGCCCTCGATTCTGCCAGGTACGCGGCCGGGGGCGGCGGTACGCCGTGGTCAGGGCGCCGGGGGGACCTCGTGGCCGCCGACGCGGGCGGGTGACGGGGCTCGTTCCAGCTCGTGGCGGAGGTCTTCGAGCTCGCTGCCGCCCGCCATCTGGCGGGTGAGTTCGTCGAGCGTGACGGAGTCCTTGGTGTGGCTCGCCGCCATCACGCCCCGCTTCAGCAGCACGAACCGGTCACCGACCAGATACGCGTGGTGCGGGTTGTGCGTGATCAACACCACGCCGAGTCCGGCGTCGCGGGCGGCCGCCACGTACTTGAGGACGACCCCGGACTGCTTGACGCCGAGCGCCGCCGTCGGCTCGTCGAGGACGAGGACCTTGGCGCCGAAGTACACCGCGCGGGCGATGGCCACGCACTGGCGCTCGCCACCCGACAGGGTGCCGATCGGCTGGTCGACGTCCCGCAGGTCGATGCCCATGCGCAGCAGCTCGGCGCGGGTCGTCTCGCGCATGAGGTCGACGTCGAGGCGCTTGAAGGGGCCGGCGCCCTTGGTGGGCTCGGAGCCGAGGAAGAAGTTCCGCCAGACCGGCATGAGGGGGACGACGGCCAGGTCCTGGTAGACGGTGGCGATGCCCCGGTCCAGGGCCTCGCGCGGGGAAGAGAGGGAGGTCTCCTCGCCCTCGATGCGGAAGGTGCCGCCGTCGTGGGCGTGCAGGCCTGCGATGATCTTGATGAGGGTGGACTTGCCGGCGCCGTTGTCGCCCAGGACGCAGGTGATCTCGCCCGCGTGCACTTCGAGGGAGACCCCTTCGAGGGCGCGGATGTTGCCGTAGTACTTGCTGACGTCGGCCAGCTCGACGAGTGCGGTCACTTGGTCGCCTCCGCGCGCTTGCGGACCCAGGCGTTGAGCAGGGTCGCGAGAAGGAGCATCGCTCCGAGGAAGAACTTGAACCAGTCAGGGTTCCACTCGGCGTACACGATGCCCTTGCTGGTCATGCCGAAGATGAACGCGCCGACCGCCGAGCCGATGGCGGAGCCGTATCCGCCGGTGATCAGGCAGCCGCCGATCACGGCCGCGATGATGTAGATCAGCTCGTTGCCGACGCCCTCGCCGGACTGGACGACGTCGAACGAGAACAGCAGGTGCTGTCCGGACACCCAGGCGCAGAAGGCCACGCCCAGGTAGAGGCCGATCTTCGTCGTACGGACCGGGACGCCGACGGCGCGGGCGGCGTCGGCGCCGCCGCCCACCGCGAAGATCCAGTTGCCGAAGCGGGTGCGCAGCAGGATCCAGGTGGCCAGCGCCACCAGGCCGAACCACCACAGGATGGTGACCTTGATGTCGATGCCGCCGAGGGAGAACTGGGAGGCGAACAGCGCCCGGGCGGAGCCGAAGCCCTCCATGTCCGCGATGGTCCTGGTCGACACGGTGCCGCTGATCAGCTTGGTCAGGCCGAGGTTCAGGCCGGTCAGCATCAGGAACGTACCGAGCGTGATGATGAAGCTCGGCAGTTTGGTCCGGGTGAGCATGACGCCGTTGAAGACGCCGATGGCGAGGGTGACCAGGAGGGAGACGAGGACGCCGACCCAGATGTTCGCGGTCATCTGGTAGCTGAACATCGAGGAGACCAGCGCGGAGCTGGTCACCAGCACACCGGCCGACAGGTCGAACTCGCCGCCGATCATCAGCAGCGCGACGGGGACGGCCATGATGCCGATCGTCGAGGCGGCGTAGAGGACCGTGCCGAAGCTGGACGCCCTCAGGAAGCTGTCGGCGACGATCGAGAAGAAGAGGAAGACGGCGACGGCTCCGACGACGGAGCCGAGCTCGGGGCGGCCGAGGAGCCCCCGCAGCGGCGAGGTGCGCAGCAGGCGCTCGTCGACGGGTGAACCGTCCTTCACGGGTGGTGCGGTCGTGGTCATCGGGTTCCTCGCTCCGTGAATTCCGCCAGCTTGGCGGCGTCCTTCTCGGTGATGATCTGCGGCCCGGTGAGCACAGGCCTGCCGCCGCCGAGCACGTCGGCGTTGTAGCGGTGCAGCCACAGCAGGTCGACGGCCTCGTACCCCTGGAGGTAGGGCTGCTGGTCGACGGCGAAGCCGAGCTGCCTGCTCTTCAGGCCGGCGGCCACCTTGGCGTTGAGGTCGAAGGTGTCGATCTCGGCGTCGGACCCGGCGGTCCTCTTCGCCTGGACGGCGGCGTCGGCGAACGGCGCGCCGAGGGTGACGACGGCGTCGATGGACCGGTCGGTCTGGAGTTTCGCCTCGATGGAGGCCTGTACGTCGGGCATGTTGGTGCCGTCGACGTACAGGTTCTGCACGTCGCCGTCGAAGGTCTTCTTCACCCCGGCGCAACGCTGCTCGTGGCCGACGTTGCCCTGCTCGTGCAGGACGCACAGGGCCTTCTTGCGGCCGCGCTCGTCGAGCTCGTCGCCGACCGCCTCGCCCGCGATGTTCTCGTCCTGCCCGATGTGGGTGAGGGCACCGTAGGCCTTGGACTGCTCCGAGCCGGAGTTGACGGTGATCACCGGGATGCCGGCCTTGACGGCCCTGGCGACGGACGCCTTCATGGCGTCGGGCTTGGCGAGGGTGACGATCAGGCCGTCGACCTTCTTGTCGATGTAGGAGTCGACGAGCTGGGCCTGCTGCTGGCCCTCGTCGCTGTGGGCGTAGAGGAAGGTGATGTTGTCCTTGACGGCGGCCTGCTTGGCGCCGTTCTGGACGATGTCCCAGAAGGTGTCGCCGTCGCCGGAGTGGGTGACCATGGCGATGGTCCACCTGGGGGTGTTCACGGCTGCCCGGCCCTCGGCGGCGGCCGCCTTGCGGGCGTCCTCGGCGCGCTTGCCGCCCGTGGCGCTGCATCCCGCGGCCGCTCCCGCGAGGGACACTCCGAGCACCGTCGCCAGTACCGCGCGGAGCGCGCGTACCCCTGTCCGAACCCTTGCCACGACGCCGTGCCCTTCTTGCCGCTCTGCTCGCTGTGCCTGCTCTGCTCGCTGTACCGGCCAAGTATCGGTCATGGTGATGTGCCCGGATTTCATCGGGTACCGCGGGCGGTCAGTTCCTCCAGCACCGGTACGTCCTTCTCGGTGACGAGGGCCGGGCCGGTGAGAACCGGCTTGCCGCCGCCGATGATGTTGAGGTTGTCCTTGTGGAGCCAGAGCGAGTCGACGGCGAGGTAGCCCTGGAGGTAGGGCTGCTGGTCGACGGCGAAGCCGATCTGCTGGGCCTTGAGCTGGGCGACGACGGCCGCGTTGAGGTCGAAGGTGTTGATCTCGGCGCCGGAGCCGGCGCTCTGCCTGGCCTTGACGGAGGCGGCGGCGAACGGGGCGCCGAGGGTGACGACGGCGTCGATGTCCTTGGCGCTCTGGAGCTTGGCCTCGATGGAGGAGGTCGCGGCGGGCATGTTGGTGCCCTCGACGTTGAGGTTCTCCACGATGCCCTTGAAGGTCTTCCTGACGCCGGCGCAGCGCTCTTCGAGGGACACGTTTCCCTGCTCGTGGATGACGCAGAGGGCCTTCTTCCTGCCGCGTGCGGTGAGCTCGTCGCCGACGGCCTCGCCCGCCACGGCCTCGTCCTGGCCGATGTGGCCGAGCGCGCCGAAGGCCTTGGAGTGCTGCCCGCCGGAGTTGATGGTGACGACGGGGATGCCGGCGGCGACGGCCTTGGCGACGGATGCCTTGACCGCTTCGGGCTTGGCGAGGGTGACGATCAGGCCGTCGACCTTCTTCGTGACGTAGGAGTCGATGAGCGCGGCCTGTTCCTTGCCCTCCTTGTTGGCGGCGTAGAGGAACTCGACGTTGTCCTTGGCGGCGGCGGCCTTGGCGCCGCTCTGGACGATGTCCCAGAAGGTGTCGCCCTCGCCGGAGTGGGTGACCATCGCGACGGTCATGCGTGGGGTGGCGGCGGGTTTGCCGCCGCCGGAGGTGTGGGTGGCCTTGTTCTCGGAGTCCTTGCCGCCCGAGCTGCTGCATCCGGCGGCGGTGACGGTGAGTGCGACTGCGGTCAGCAGGGCTGCCGCTGCCGTGCGGGTGGTACGCATCGTGGGTCCGCCTTGTCTTCCCCGGCGCCGCCCGATTGCGGCTGGGTGAGTTTCTACGGGGGCGGGGCGGACCCGTCAATACTTTGTCCGAACATTCTTACGCGATGACGTACGGACGGGCTTACGGCCGCACCAGGAGCTGGAACTCGAACGCGTACCGCGACGCCCGGTAGATGTGCGAGCCGAACTCCACCGCCCGGCCGGTGTCGTCGAAGGTGGTCCGCTCCATCGTCAGCAGCGGCGCGCCCTTCTCCTCGGTGAGCAGCTCCGCCTCCAGGCTCGTCGCGGCCCGCGCCCCGACCTTCTGGCGGGCGCTGTGCAGCGTGATGCCCGCGCCGCGCATCATCCGGTACAGGCCGGTCCCCTCCAGCAGCTCGGTGTCGAGGTCGAGCAGGCCGAGCGGCAGGTGGTTGCGCAGCCGCGCCATCGGCTCGTCGTGCGCGAAGCGCAGCCGCTCCACGTACCGGACGTCGGTGCCCTCGGGTACGCCGAGGGCGGCGGCGACCTCGGCGGTGGCGGGGTCGATCCGGTTGGTCAGGACGATGGTGGCGGGGCGCTGGCCGGCCGCCTCCAGGTCGTCGTACAGGCTGCTGAGTTCCAGCGGGCGCTTGACCTGGCTGTGCACGACCTGGGTTCCGACGCCCCGGCGGCGCACCAGCAGGCCCTTCTCGACGAGGGCCTGGATGGCCTGGCGGACGGTCGGCCGGGACAGGCCGAGCCGGCCCGCCAGGTCGATCTCGTTGCCGAGGAGGCTGCCGGGGGTGAGTGTCCCGCGCTCGATGGCCGCCTCCAGCTGCTGGGAGAGCTGGAAGTAGAGCGGGACCGGGCTGGTGCGGTCCACGCTCAGCGGCAGTCGCACGACGGGACCGGTCTCTTCTCTGGCTGCTCGGGTCTGCTTGGGCACGGCCCGAGCCTATCCACAGGAAATGATGACGGGAAGTTGTGAAGTCATGTTGTCAGGACAAAAGCTTGACACGATGACGATAACGGCACCACCTTGGGGGCCATGCGCATCGGACTCATCGGAACGGGACGTATCGGGGCCTTCCACGCGGGCGTGCTCAGCCGCCACCGGGAAGTGGGAGCCCTCGTGGTCGCCGACGCCGACCCCGGCCGGGCGGCCCAGGTCGCCGACCTCACCGGCGCCACGGCCGCGCCGACCGTCGACGACGTCTTCGCCCGGGGCGTGGACGCGGTGGTCATCGCCTCGGCGACCGCCGCCCACGCCGAACTCATCGGCCGCGCCGCCCGCGCCGGCCTGCCCACCTTCTGCGAGAAACCCATCGCCCTCGACCTGCCCGGCACACTCGGCGCGCTCCGCGAGGTCGAGGCGGCCGGCACCCAGCTCCAGCTCGGCTTCATGCGCCGCTTCGACGCCGGCTACCGGGCCGCCCGCGACGCCGTCCACTCCGGGCGCATCGGCCGGCTGCACACCGTACGGGCCATCACCTCCGACCCGGCGCCGCCGCCCGCCGCGTACCTCCCGCTCTCCGGCGGCCTCTACCGCGACTGCCTGGTCCACGACTTCGACATCCTCCGATGGGTCACCGGCCGCGAGGTCACCGAGGTGTACGCGACCGGCTCGGACGGCGGCCCGGCCATGTTCCGCGAGGCCGGCGACGTCGACACGGCGGCCGCGCTCCTCACCCTCGACGACGGCACCCTCGCCACGGCGACGGCCACCCGCTGCAACGGCGCCGGCTACGACGTACGGATGGAGCTGGCGGGCGAGCGCGACCAGATCGCGGTGGGCCTCGACGACCGCACGCCCCTCACCTCCACCGAACCGCTCGGCCCGCCCGCCGCCGACAAGCCCTGGCCGGGCTTCCTGGAGCGGTTCGCGCCCGCCTACGAAGCCGAGCTGGACGCCTTCGTCCACCTCGCGCGCGGCGAGCTGGCCAACCCCTGCGACGGCCACGAGGCCCTCCAGGCGCTGCGCGTCGCCGAGGCGTGCGAGCTGTCGCGCCGCGAGCGGCGCCCGGTGCGGCTGGAGGAGGTGCCGTCAGCCCTCTGACGGCGAGGACGACGACAGGACCGTGCCCTGGGCCACCGCGCACAGGGTCTCGGCCCCGTCTCCGTCCTGGTCCCGCGTCAGCAGGTCGCAGCGCACCACCGCCTGCCGCCGGCCCGCGTGGACCACGGAGGCACGGGCCAGGAGCGTGCGGCCGGTGGCGGGGCGGACGTACTGGATGGAGAACCCGGCCGTCAGCACGGCGGGTCCCAGGGCGCTGCCCGCCGCGAAGGTGATGGCGTTGTCGGCGGCGTACGACAGGACGCCGCCGTGCAGGAAGCCGTTCTGCTGGCGCAGGTCCTCCCGGACGTCCACCTCCAGTACGGCAGCCCCGTCCCCGAAGGCGGTGATGCGGGCGCCGATGAGCCGGCTGAAGGGCTGGCTGTCGAGGATCTTCTGAGCGAACGACGGGTCGGGGTCGGTCATCGCGTCACCACCTGACGGGAAGGCGGCGCACGCCGCGCACGAGGAGGCCGGGCAGCCAGTCGAGGGGACCGGCCGAGGGGTCGAGGGAGAGGGAGGGGAAGCGCTCCAGCAGGGCGCGGATCGCGACGCGGGCCTCCAGGCGGGCCAGCGGGGCGCCCAGGCAGTAGTGGATGCCGTGGCCGAAGGCCAGGTGGCCGCCGGTGTCGCGGCGGATGTCGAAGCGGTCCGGGTCCGGGAACCTGGCCGGGTCCCGGTCGCCCGCGCCGATGCCGACGAGGACGGTGGCCCCCGGGGGGATCACCGTGTCCCCGACCGGCACGGGCTCGCGGGCGAACCGTACCGTGCCGGTCTCCACGGGGCCGTCGTAGCGCAGCATCTCCTCCACCGCGCCGTCGAGGAGCCCGAAGTCGGCGCGGAGGGCGGCGAGCTGGTCCGGGTGGGTGAGGAGGGCGCGGACGCCGTTGGAGATGAGGTTGACCGTCGTCTCGTGCCCGGCGATCAGCAACAGGTAGGCCAGGGCGCGCAGTTCGGCGGCCGACAGCCGGTCGTCGTCGTCCGCGCGGGTGCGCAGCAGTGCGGAGAGCAGGTCGTCGGCGGGGCCGGCGCACCGCTTGTCCTCGATGAGCTCGTCCAGGTAGGCGCGCAGCCCGTGCACGGCGGCGCTCTCGGCGTCCGCGCCCGTCGGCGCGACGATCTCGGTGGACCAGGCGCGGAAGGCGTCCCGGTCGGCGGCGGGTACGCCGAGCAGTTCGCAGATCACCGTGATGGGCAGCGGGAAGGCCAGCGCGCCGACGAGGTCGGCGTGGCCGTGCGGCGCCATGGCGTCGACCAGCTCGTCCGTGATGCGCTGGACGCGCGGCCGCAGGGCCTCCACGCGCCGCCCGGTGAACTCGCGGGCGACCAGTTTGCGCAGCCGGGTGTGGTCGGGCGGGTCGAGGACCAGCAGGTTCGGGCCGATGACCTCTTCGTCGAGCATCCGGAACCCGGCTGTGGAGGGCGACTTGGACAATCTGGGGTCGGCGAGCGCGGCCCGTGCCTCGGTGTGGCCCACGATCAGCCAGGCCTCGTCGCCGGGCGCCGTGCGCACGTGATGGACGGGCCCGCTCTCGCGGAGTTTCGCGTAGTACGGGTAGGGGTCGGCGGTGAAGCCCGCGCCGTACTCGCTCAGATCAACCGTGGTCATCGCCCCACCTTAAGCGCCGTCCTCCCCGTCCAGCAGTCCCGCGTCGTGCACCAACAGGGCGATCTGGACACGGTTGTTGAGCCCGAGTCTGGCGAGTATCCGCGACACATGGGTCTTGACCGTCGGCACGCTCATGTAGAGGGTGGCGGCGATCTCGGCGTTGGAGTGGCCCCGGCCGACGGCGAGGGCCACGTCCCGCTCACGCTCGGCCAGTTGCGCGAGCCGGGTGGCGGCGGCCGTCTGCCGGGTGTTCTCGACGGCGTGCCCCGCCACATGGGCCATCAACTGGCGGGTGACGGCCGGGGAGAGGACCGGGTCGCCGGCCGCCACCCTCCGTACGGACTCCACGATGTCGGCGGGCGGGGTGTCCTTCAGTACGAACCCGGCGGCGCCGGCCCTGAGGGCGCGCAGCACCTGCTCGTCGGCGTGGAACGTGGTGAGGACGACGACCTCGGGAGCGCCGGGGCGGGCGCGGAGCTGTTCGGTGGCGGTGAGGCCGTCCACGTACGGCATGCGGATGTCCATGAGGACGACGTCGGGCGCGACACGGCCCACGAGGGCGGGGACGTCGGCGCCGTCGGCGGCTTCGCCGACGATCTCGATGTCGTCGGCGCCGCCGAGCATGAAGGTGAGTCCCGCACGGACGAGGGGGTCGTCGTCGACGATGAGCAGCCGGATGGTCATGAGGGCCACGGTAGCCAGGCGTGGAGGGCGAACCCGCCGCCGGGCGCCGGTCCGTGGGTGAGGCGGCCGCCGGCGAGGGTGGCGCGTTCGGTCAGCCCGATGAGCCCCTGACCGGATCCGGGTACGTGCGGCACGGGGCCGGTGGGGGCGGGGTTGCGGACGTCGACGGTGAGTCCGTCGCCGGGGTGGCCGCGGACGGTGACGGTGACCTCGGTGCCGGGTGCGTGCTTGCGGGCGTTGGTCAGGCCCTCCTGGGCGATGCGGTAGACGGTGCGGCCGGTGGCGGCGGGGACGCCTGCCGGGTCGTCGATGCCGTTGTCGAGGGTGACCTCCATGCCGGCCTGGCGGGACTCGGCGATCAGCGCGTCGAGGGTGGCGAGGGTGGGCTGCGGGCGGTCGCCGTCCTCGCGGTCGCCGGGGGCGCGCAGGACGCCGATGATCTCGCGCAGGTCCTGAAGTGCCTCGTGGGCGCTGTCGCGGATGACCCCGGCGGCGCGGGCGACCTCGGGCGGCGGCGCGTCGGGCCGGAATTCGAGGGCGCCGGCGTGGACGCTGAGCAGGGTGAGCCGGTGGGCGAGGATGTCGTGCATCTCGCGGGCGATGGCCTCGCGGGCGGCGCGCTGGGCCTGTTGGGCACGGAGTTCCGCCTCGGCCTCGGCGCGTCCGGCCCGTTCGCGCAGGGCGACGACGAGCTGGCGACGGGAGCGGACGAGCATGCCCCAGCCGGTGACCAGGAGGACCAGGACGACGCCGATGGCGACCGCCGCGAGGGGGTGCAGGGTCGGGTCGGGGCGTACGAACACCTGGACGACGCCGCACACGAGTGCCAGGCCGCCGACGTGGGCGAGGCGCCGGAACGGCACCCGTACGGCGACACCGAAGAGCGCGACCAGGAGGGCGCCGCCCGCGGTGGGTGCCACCGTGCTGAGTACGGACAGGGCGACGGCCGGCCCCACGGGCCAGCGGCGGCGCAGCCAGAGCGCGCAGCAGGCGGCGGCGCCGAGCAGTTGGTCGGCGAGGACGGCGGCCTCGGAGTTGTCGTACTGGCTGCTGGCCTCGGCGGCGAGGAGGCCGACGAAGGCGGCGAAGACGAAGGCGGTCGTGTCGACGATCCAGTCGCGTACGGTACGGCGGCGGCGCACGTCTCGGCCTTCGGGGCCGCCCGGTTCGGCCGGTTCGACCGGTTCGGCCAGGTCCGAGGGCAGCAGCCAGGGGTACTCCGCACGCGTCATGTCGACGAAGCTATGCGGGTGGGCGGGCGTGGCGGGGCCCATGGGCACCGGTCCGCTACCAAAGTCGCCGAGGAGCATACTTCCGGACCCGGCCGCCATCCGAAGGTCCGACGCGATGGCCCGGCGGCCGGGCCGACGATTCCGGGTATGAAGAAGATCCTCGAAGTCATCGGCACGCTGGTGCTGGTCGTCGGCGTGTGCGGGGTGCTGCGCGAACTGACGGGGTGGTTCCGTTTCATGGGCTTCACCCGGTACCTGACGGAGAACGTGGGCTTCCTGCATGGGCGGGAGCTGTTCGCCAACATCGTGATCGCGGTGGTCGGCTTCGCGGTCCTGATGATCGCGGACGGGTTGCGCAAGGCGTAGGGCCGTTTCGGTTTTCTCGCGGGGCCTTTCGGGTAGAGCCCTGCTGGGAGCGCTCCCATCAACCGGCAGATCCCCACATCCCCGGAAGACGGAGCCGCACAATGAATCGCCATGATCGCGCCATGTCGTCGCGTTCACGTTGGGTGCCGCACCTCCTCACCCTCCTCTTCGCCACGCTGCTCGGCCTGCTGCCCTGGACCGGCACCGCGTCCGCCCACGGTTCGGTCGTCGACCCGGCGTCCCGCAACTACGGCTGCTGGTTACGCTGGGGCAGCGACCACCTCAACCCCGCCATGCAGCAGCAGGACCCGATGTGCTGGCAGGCCTGGCGGGCCGACCCCAACGCCATGTGGAACTGGAACGGCCTCTACCGCAACGGCGTCGGCGGCAACCACCAGGCCGCCATCCCCAACGGCCAGCTGTGCAGCGGCGGCCGCACCGAGGGCGGCCGCTACAACGCCCTGGACGCCGTGGGCCCCTGGAAGACGACGAACGTCACCGGCAACTTCACCGTCAAGCTGTTCGACCAGGCCAGCCACGGCGCCGACTACTTCCTCGTCTACGTCACCCGCCAGGGCTTCAACCCGGCCACCCAGGCGCTGAGCTGGAGCGACCTGCAACTGGTCAAGCAGACCGGCCGCTACGCCCCGAGCCAGAACTACGTGATCGACAACATCAGCGCCCCGGGCCGCACCGGCCACCACGTCGTGTACACGATCTGGAAGGCCTCACACATGGACCAGACGTACTACCTGTGCAGTGACGTGAACTTCGGCTAGGAGGTGGCCGGCCGGTCCGGACCTGACGCCGCCGGGGCCCGTCAAAAAAGGGCCCCGGCCGGCGAACTGTACGGCCACGGCGCACTGGATCAGCCCGCGTCCCAAATGATCGCGTCGAACGTGTTTCGGTAGGCGCTGCCAATACCGTCGGAGCCGATCTCAGTGAGCTTGAGCCGGGCAATGTTCCCGGCGTTGGTACGTATGCACAGCACCGTGTTCTTGGTGAGTTGCTGTTCGTCGGTCCCTTCCGCGTTGACCGTGTTCGAGCACTCCTCGTATCCGGGGAGAGCGGTCGCACCTCCCGACCAGAGAGATCACAGTGCCGTTCCCACCGTTGATCCGATTCCCCGGCGTCATGTACACATCACCTTCGGCGCCATAGCCAACAGCGACAGGCTGTCCGGCATCCAGGTCCTTGGGCTCGGTGTCGAGCAGCAGTGAGCCCTGCCAGAGTTCGCTTCCCGCGGGCGAAGAGCTGCGCCCCGGGCCGGGCGTCCCGGTCTGCTTCGACGGTGAGGCGGAGGCGGGTACGGATTCGGGCGCCACGACGGAAGCCGATGAAGTCGGCACGATGGGCGGGGCACCATCGGCCTTGTCCCCACCGGAGGAGGCGAGAACAGCCGCCACGGCCGTGATCAGGGCGCCGAGGACGGTCGACCCGGCGGTGATCCAGGCTGCCTGTTGATGTCTGCTCAACCAGTCTCCGCCCGCCCCACCGCCCTGCCCGCCATCCGGCGTTGGCGGGTCTGCCGGCGGTGGAGGCGGCGATACCGGCGGTTGCGCACCGTCCACATGGTTGCCGCCCTGGCCGGGTGTGTGTGCATCAGGTCGGTCGTCGGCCACCATGCTCAGTGCCCCCACTGCTGCCGCCGGTCCATATGCGTTACGCAAGGCTAACAGCCCGTACGGCCCTCGCATCCAACCGCCAGATCCGCCAACCCGGCGAACCCATGCGGTCACAGCACTAGCGGGGCTGTGCCTCCGTCCGCCGCAACACGTTCTTGAGCGCCTCTTCGAGCGCCTGGTCCGCCGGAACCGGAACGTCCGGAACGACTCCCACACCCTCCCAGTTGGTACCCGTGACGGTGTTGATGGTCCGTGCTGTCGGTACCGTCACCATGATGTGCTCGGTGACCGCGTGGCGGGTCGTCGGGTGGGCACCGCCCCGCGTCGTTGCGCCGACGACAACGGCCCGGCCGTGCGCCTGCAGGGTGTACGCCACGTCCTCGCCCGCGGAGAACGTGACCTCGCTCGTGAGCACGTAGACCGGGCGGTCCACGTAGCGCGGTGCGGGAAGGTGCGCGGTGGTCCAGAACTGACGGGTCGTTTCGGTGCACCGGTCGTAGATGTCGTTCAGGTGCACCTGGTCGTCACGGAAGAAGTAGCTGCACCACATGGCCGCCCCCTCCGGGGACCCGCCGAGGCACGCCCGCAGGTCCAGCACGAGCGCGGAGCTGTGCGCGACCAACCGCATGGCGGAGCCGATCGCGCACGCGCCCTCGACGGCACTGGCGACGCGCCGGAGCTCGATGAGGCCGACGTTCCCCTCCAGCCGCTCGACGCGGCGGATCCCCTGCCCCTCCGCCCGGAGCAGCGCGAGAAACGCGGCCTGCCCCCCGTCGTCGTCCGCGGGCTCCAACGACCGCGGCTCGTGCGTCCAGAGCAACCGCAGGTGCTTGTCCGGGCACACCTCCTGGAGATGTGCCGTCACCGTCTCGCAGAGAGCGGGGCCGTCCAGGCCCTCGAACGCGCCGGCCGCGAGACGGTCCCGGACCGCAGCCTCGATGGCAGCGGTCTTCTCGGGGAAGACATAGCCCGCGCTGATTCGCTCCAGGGCCTCTTCGACTATGTGTTGGTTGGAAGGCATGACGGAGCAGGCTAAGGGCCAACCACCCCCGAGGAACAGCGGTTTATCCAGAGCCGCGGGAGTCGGACACGATCTGGAAGAGACGCCCTGGTTGCATCGATCACGATCGCCGTCCGGCCCGCGAGACCGTCCTGCCCGGTCGTAGGCCCCCCTGGCTCCGGGGCTTCAGGGGTTCAGGGCTCCCGCGCCACGGAATGCGAAGCGCGGCGAGCCGGCGGTCAGGAGCGCGGTCCTCGGGCTCACGGACCACAGTGCGGTCAGCTCCGTGGCGAGCGTGGCGGCGAGCCGCTCCACATCCGTGGCGGCCGAGCCGTGCATCGCCTCCGCGACGATCAGCACACCGGCCGTCTCCGGCCGTACGGTGGAGGCGCCGCTCTGCCGGTTGGTCCAGCGACGGGAGTGCGCCTGGCCCGCCCCGTCCGCGAAGACCACCTCGCCGGGTGCCGGGTTCTCCTCCTCGCCGGCGAACGTCACGTATGTCTCGTGCCCGTCGGCGTACCGCACCTGAAGCGGCGGCGTGATCGCCGCCAGGTGGAAGACGCCGACCGGGATCGCGTACGCGGCGGACACGGCGTTGCAGAGGTCGATCAGGGGGTGGATCGAGGGCAGGGAACCCTCCTTGCGCAGCCGTCGCAGCAACGACTCCGAGGCGCAGCGGTATCGGGTCGGCTTGAGCCCCATCCGCGAGAACGCGCTCCGCCACGCCCGGATCTCGGCGAGCTGCCCCTCCGAGCCCGCGGTGGCGAGCCGCCCCGCCGCGACTTCGAGGTACGCGGCCACCTGGCGGTCCACCGCGATGTCGGCGGTGATGCCGTCGGCCTCGATCACGGTGGCGGCGAGCTCCGGGAAGTCCCGCCAGATGTCGTCCGAGTGCTGGAAGTACATGGGCCATCGCTTTCATACGGGTACGGGTGGGCGTGTCAGAGGAAGGCCAGCCGCGCGCCCATGGCGGCGAACGCGCCCGCGAAGACCCGGCGCAGCGAGGACAGCACGCGGGGGCGGGTCAGGACGCGGTGGCGCAGGGCGGCGGCGAACCTGCCGTAGGCGAGGAAGACCAGGAGCGTGAGGGCCATGAACACGGCGCTCAACTCGGCCATGCGCGGCAGTGCGTCGGGGGCACCGGCGCTCACGAACTGGGGGAGGAAGGCGAAGAAGAAGACGGTGAGCTTGGGGTTGAGCAGGTTGACGAGGACACCGGACGCGATCACCCGCGCCGTGGACGGCGGTGCGGCGGCGGCCTTGTCGTCCTGCCGGGCGGTGAACGTGTCCTTGTCCCTCAGGGTGGCCCACGCCATGAAGAGGAGGTAGGCGACACCCGCGTACTTCAGGACCTGGAAGGCCGGAGCGCTGGTGTGCAGCAGGGCCGCGAGGCCGGTGACGGCCGCCGCCATGTGCGGCAGCGTACCGAGCGTGCACCCGATCGCCGCGACGGCACTCGCCCGCGCGCCGCGGGAGAGGCCGGCGGCGATCGTGTAGAGCGCGCCCGTGCCGGGGGTGGCGACGACGACCAGGGACGTCAGCAGGAACTCGGTGTTCATGTGTCAACTCTCGGACCACAATGGCCGGGTGAACAGGTCCAATGGTGACGCCGGCAACCGGTCCATAGCGGCGGGGGCGGACTTCCTCCAGCTGAACATCGCCGAGGCCCCGGCGGGCAGGATGTCGGAGTGGCTCGCCGACCGGCTGCGGCACGCCATCGCGGACGGCAGCCTGCCGGTGGGCAGTCGGCTGCCTGCCACCCGGGTGCTCGCCGGTGAACTGCGCGTCTCGCGCGGGGTGGTGACAGAGGCGTACCAGCGGCTGACGGAGGACGGACACGTGGTGGGTCGCCGTCGTGGTGGCACGATCGTGGTGGCGGCCCCGCTCACCACGCCGCAGGCCTCCGCGCGGCCCGCCGGCCCCGGGGTCGTGAAGCGTGGCTCCTCGCCGGGTCCCCTCCTCCGCGAGCCGGAGCGGAGACGGGTCGCGGGAGGACCGGGAGCCGCGGAAGACCCCGAGCCCGAGGCGCTGTTCACCGCGCGCCCCGGCCCGGACGTCTTCGACGCCCTGCGGGCGGCGCCTGCACGGATCGACCTGTCACCGGGCGTGCCCGACCTCGCCGCGTTCCCCCGCACGGCGTGGCTGCGCACCGAACGCGCCGTGCTGAACGACCTGTTCGCCCGCGATCTCGGGTACGGGGATCCACGCGGAGCGCCGGAGCTGCGGCGTGCCGTGGCCGACTGGCTGGCGCGCAACCGCGGGTTCAGGCCCGACCCGGACGAGGTGCTCGTCACCTCCGGCACCGCGCAGGCGCTCGGGCTGCTCGGCCAGGTCCTCCACGGCGACGGCGTGCGCGCCATGGCGGTGGAGGACCCGTGCTCGCTGGGCGCCCGCCAGCACCTGCACCAGCACCGCCTGACCACCCCGCCGGTCCCCGTGGACGGCGACGGCGTCCGCGTCGACGCGCTGCGCGCGACGGGCGCCCCGGCAGTGCTGCTGACTCCGGCCCACCAGTTCCCCACGGGCGTGGTGCTCAGCGGGGCCCGGCGCCGTGAGCTGATGCGGTGGGCGGTCGGCGAGGGCGGTCTGGTCGTCGAGGACGACTACGACGCCGAGCACCGGTACGACCGGCCGCCGGTCCCCGCGCTGCGCTCGGTGCTGGCGGAGCACGTCTGCTACGCCGGCAGCGTGTCGAAGCTCCTGGCACCGGCGCTGCGGATCGGCTGGATGATCGCGCCGCGCGCCTACCGGGGCGACCTCGTGGACGCGAAGCGCTACGCCGACCTGGGCAACGCCACCCTGCCGCAGCTGGTGCTGGCCCGGCTGATGGACTCGGGTGCGATGGAACGGCACCTGCGGCTGCTGCGCCGCCGGCACCGGCAGCGCCGGGACGCGATGATCGCCGCGATCCGGACGCACCTGCCGGGTGCCGTCGTGGGCGGTGCCGCGGCCGGCCTGCATCTGACGGTCATGTTCGGCAGCCGCTTCGACGACACCGCCCTTGCCGCGGCGGCACTGGCCCGCGGCGTGAAGACACAGCCACTGTCCTGGCACCGCCAGTCGCCCGGCCCGCCCGGGCTGGTCCTCGGCTACGCGGCGGGCACTCCCACCGGCATCGCCGAGGGTGTCGCGCTGCTGGGCGCCGCCCTGCGAGGGCAGACCGCTTGCGGCGGCCGCCGGGCTCACTCGCCGAGTGCGAAGGTGCCGAACCGGGCGGGTCCGGTGGGCCGGTAGGTCTGGATGGTGATGCCGGTGGACGTGGTGCGGTGGCCGGTGAGTCCGAAGGCGGTCGGGGCGCCCCCGTCGGGGAAGAGGCGGCGGCCCTTGCCGAGGAAGACCGGGAAGACGAGGAGGTTGAGCTCGTCGAGCAGGCCGAGCGCGATGAGGCTCTGGGCGAGCCGGGCGCTGCCGTGGACCTGGATCTCGCGGCCGGGCCGCTGCTTGAGGCGCTCGACCTCCTCGGTGAGGTCGCCGCTGATGACGGTGGAGTTGTTCCAGTCGGCCTTGTCGAGGGTCCGGGAGACCACGTACTTGGGCAGGCTGTTGAGGCGGCTCGCGATCAGGTCGTTCTCGTCGGTGACCTTCGGCCAGTACGAGGCGAAGATCTCGTACGTCCGCCGGCCGAGCAGGAAGGCGTCCACCCGCCCGAAGACGTCGTCCATGAACCGGCCGAAGTCCTCGTCCGCGAACGGGACGCTCCAGCCGCCGTACTCGAAGCCGTCGGTGCGGTCCTCGTCGGGGCCGCCGGGGGCCTGCATCACTCCGTCGAGCGTCATGAAGGTGGTGAGGGTGAGCTTGGCCATGGCCGGTGCCTTTCGTTTCCGTTCCGTCGGTTCCTCATCGTGCGTCACAGGGGCAGACCCCGCCTGCGCGCGGAACTCATCGGTCACGACGGAACGGAAAAGCGCGGGGGCGCACCGGTGCTGTCCTTCCGGTGCGCCCCTCGCATACGGGCAGGTGTCGTGCTGCCCGAGTCGGTCAGCTCAGCTCGTCGTGGCGGGCCGCCAGGCGCTTGGCGCCCTCGTCCGTGAGCGAGCCGAACAGGCGGAGGCGGGAGATGCCGCCGTCCGGGTAGATGTCGATGCGGACGTGGGTGCCCACGACCGGCTCCGGCAGGACGAACCGGTGGTTGGTGTCCGGCTGGAGGCGGGTGCGCGGCAGGAACTCCGTCCAGTCGCCGCCCTCTCCGTCCCGTACGGACAGAGCGGCCCAGCCGGCACTGTTGCCCTTCAGGTACGCGGTGTCGATCTCGACCGCGCGGATCGCGGACTGCTCGACGAGCTGGTAGCGGATCCAGTCGTTGCCCTTGTCGCGGCGGCGGCGGGTCTCCCAGCCGTCGTCCATCTTGCGGGAGCGGCCGGGCTGGATGGTGTTGGTGGCCGGCGAGTAGAACCGGTCGGAGGCGTCCTCGACGCGGCCGCCGTTCTCCAGCGCGACGACGTCGAAGGTGCCCAGCACGCCGAGCCACGCCGGGTCGGGGGCGACCTCGCCGTAGACGCGCAGGCGGGCGATGCCGCCGTCGGGGTGCTGCTTGACGCGCAGGTGCGTGAAGCGCCGCTCCACGTCGACGGAGAAACCATTCGCCGCGTGGCCGCCGATGGCGGTGCGCGGGACGAGCGTCGTCCACTCGACGTCGTCGGCCAGCAGCTGCTCGGGCGACGGGGAGCCGGCCACGGAGGTCGCCTCGATGGAGACGGCCTGCGGGTAGTTGCCGCGGAAGTGGGCGGTGTCGACGACGATGCCGCGGATGACACCGGGCGCGCCGAGGCGTACCAGCGCCCAGTCGTGGTCGGCGTCCGTCGGGTGGGGCTCGGTGGCGGAGACACCGCGGCGGCGGCGCGTCTCCCAGCCGTCCATGATCTTGCCCTTGTGGCCGAAGTGCTCGGGGTCGAACTCGGCGGGCTCCGGCTTGAGCATGTTCTCGCGCTCGGCGAAGAACTCGTCGTTGGCGGCGATGACGCCCGCGCCGAGGCGGCGGTCGGCCAGGTCGACGAGGCCGGTGAAGGGGAAGTCGGCGGTGCGGTAGTCGGCGTACGGGTCACCGCCGCCGTACGGGCTGGCGTCGCCGGTGAAGGACGGTATGACGGTCACGGGTGTCACTTGTTCCTTTCGAGCAGCCGGCCGGTCGGCTCGGCCACGGTGCCGTTGTCGGCGATGCGTACGCCGCGCAGCCAGGTGGACTTGACGACGCCGTGCAGGGTCTTGCCCGCGTACGCCGTGACCTGGTTGCGGTGGTGGAGCTCGGCCGGGTCGACGGTGAAGGTCTCGTCGGGCGCCAGGACCGCGAAGTCGGCGTCCCGGCCGGGCTCGATGGCGCCCTTGCGGTCCAGCCCCGCGAGGCCGGCCGGGGCGGTGGACATCCAGCGGACGACGTCCTCCAGGGTGCGGCCGCGGCGGCGGGCCTCGGTCCAGATGGCGGGCAGGCCCAGCTGGAGGGAGGAGATGCCGCCCCAGGCGGTGGAGAAGTCGGGGGTCTTGAGGTCGGCGGTGGAGGGCGAGTGGTCGGAGACGATGCAGTCGATCGTCCCGTCGGCGAGGCCCTCCCACAGGGCGTCCTGGTTGGACGCCTCACGGATGGGCGGGCAGCACTTGAACTCGGTCGCGCCGTCCGGGACCTCCTCGGCCGTGAGGGTGAGAAAGTGCGGGCAGGTCTCGACGGTCACCCGGACGCCCTCGCGGCGGGCGGCGGCGATCATCGGCAGCGCGTCGCTGGAGGAGAGGTGGAGCACGTGCACGCGCGCGTTGAGCCGCCTCGCCTGGTTGATGAGGTTCTCGATGGCGGTGTTCTCGGCGTCGCGCGGCCGGGAGGCGAGGAAGTCGGCGTACTTCGGGGAGCTCTTCTGCGGGGCCGCCTCGAGGTGGTGCGGGTCCTCGGCGTGCACGATCATCAGGCCGCCGAAGCCGGCGATCTCGGCGAGCGAGGCGGCGAGCTGCTCCTGGTCCAGCTGCGGGAACTCCTCCACGCCGGAGGGCGACAGGAAGCACTTGAAGCCGAAGACGCCGGCGTCGTGCAGCGGGCGGAGGTCCTTGACGTTGTCCGGCAGGGCGCCGCCCCAGAAGCCGACGTCGATGTGCGCCTTGGGCCGCGCCACCTCCTGCTTGGTCCGCAGGTGGTCGACCGTCGTGGTCGGCGGCAGGGAGTTGAGCGGCATGTCGATGAGGGTGGTGATGCCACCGGCGGCGGCCGCGCGGGTGGCGGTCCAGAAACCCTCCCAATGGGTGCGGCCGGGGTCGTTCACATGCACATGGGTGTCGACCAGGCCGGGGAGGACGACGTGGTCACCGACATCCTCCAGCCGGGCGCCCGCGGGCACCTCGGCGTCGTGGGGCAGCACCGCCGCGATCCGGCCCCCGGCGACGGCGACGGAGGCGGGGCGGGTGCCCTCGGGGGTGATGACGCGCGTCGAGCGCAGCACCAGAGTCACGTCCGTGCCTTGTTCCACGTTCCCGTTCAGGTCCACGTTCCCGTCCACATCGCCTTCCAGATCAGCATTCTTCAACGAACTGTTGAAGAAGTGTTCACTCCGGACCCCACCTCGTCAAGGGTCACTCGGTTCGCCGCCCGGTGGCGGACAGGCCGCTTGGATGTTTCCATGAAGTGGAAAGAGAATTTCACGTAGGAGAACGTAGCTCCCCACATGAGGAGCACGGGCAGACCTCCGCGGAACCCCGCGGACACCCGGACAAACAGCGCCTGACCGGCGAAGACGCCCCACTGCGGGCGATGTGCCCGGCGGGAGGGCCCGGTAGGCTGCTGACTTGCCCATCCGCCTCGAAAGGACCGTTGACGTGCCGACGTCCAGCGCCAGCACCACCGACGCCGCCAAGCCCGCCGCCGCGAGCGGCGGTGTCCAGTCCCTGGAGCGTGCCTTCGACCTTCTGGAGCGGATGGCCGACGCCGGGGGCGAGGTCGGGCTGAGCGAGCTCTCCTCCAGCAGCGGACTGCCGCTGCCCACCATCCACCGCCTGATGCGCACGCTGGTCGCCTGCGGGTACGTACGCCAGCAGCCCAACCGCCGGTACGCTCTCGGCCCCCGGCTCATCCGCCTCGGCGAGTCCGCCGCCCGCCTCCTCGGCACCTGGGCGCGCCCCTACCTGGCCCGGCTGGTCGAGGAGACCGGCGAGACCGCGAACATGGCGCTGCTCGACGGTGACGAGATCGTGTACGTCGCGCAGGTGCCGTCCAAGCACTCGATGCGGATGTTCACCGAGGTCGGCCGGCGCGTGCTGCCGCACTCCACCGGCGTGGGCAAGGCCCTCCTCGCGAACACCCCGCCGGAGGAGGTACGGGCGCTGCTGGCCCGCACCGGCATGCCCGCCGCGACCGAGAAGACGATCACCACGCCCGAGGGCTTCCTGGACGCCCTGTCGCAGGTGCGCACGGCCGGGTACGCCGTCGACGACAGCGAGCAGGAGATCGGCGTCCGCTGCATCGCGGTCTCGGTGCCCGACTCCCCCACCGCCGCCGCCATCTCCATCTCGGGCCCGGCGGGCCGGGTCACGGAGGCGGCGACGGAACGGATCGTCCCGATCCTCCAGGGCATCGCCAAGGAACTCTCCACGGCCCTGGCGAACCCCGCCAACAACGGCCAGGCCTGACCGGAGCGGCACCCCGGTGGCCCGGGGCCCGGCGCCCTGGGAGATCCGGCGCGCCCCGGGACCGGCGCCCCGGGGTCCAGCGCCCCCAACGCCCGGCGCCCCGGGTGGCGGCCGCCGGGGGCAATGCCCCGCACCCCCCTACGGCCGCGACCGGCCACACGCCGGCGAGCGGCGCGTGAGCCCTTGCCGCGCCCCGAACGGCGGCGCTCACGCTCGGGAGCGGCTGGGGGGCAGGACCCCACTCTTCCCTGCGTCCGTGATCGACCGCGGGGCCGGACGACAGCCCCACGCTCCGGGCCCACCGGAGGCAAGGCCCCGCACCCCTACGGCCCGCGATCGGCCACAGGCTCGCGAGCGGCGCGTGGGCCGGAGGCCGAGCCCGGTCGCTTGCCGCCGGCAGCGGGGCCCGGTCCGTTCCGGAACAAGGTCGAGCCGTAGGGCCCTGACGGACGGACACCGGTCCGACGAGCCCCGGCCGCGGGCGGCACGCCGCCGGTCGTGCGGGGCACCGCCTCCCGCGTCCGACCGGCTGAGCGGGGGCCATTTCACGGCCGGCCGGGCGACAGCCTGCCGTCCTGGACCGTGACCGTCCTGTCCATCCGGTCCACATGGGCCCGGTCATGGGTGACCAGGACCGTGGCCGTCCCACGCTCGCGGGTCAGGGTGACGAGCAGGTCGAGGACCGCCGCCCCGCGCTCGTGGTCCAGCGCGCTGGTCGGCTCGTCGACCAGCAGCACGGCCGGGTCGTTCATCAGCGCCCGCGCGATGGCCACGCGCTGGCGCTGACCGCCCGAGAGCTGGTGCGGCCCCCGCCCGGCGAGGTCCGCGAGGCCGACCGCGTCGAGGAGTTCCAGGGCCCGCCGCTCCCGGCGCCCGGCGCCCGACAGGTGCGCCATCACCTGGAGTTGCTCGGCGGCGGTCAGGGACGGCAGCAGGTTCGGCTGCTGGAAGACGATCCCGACGTGGGCGCGCCGCAGCGCCGCCCTCCCGGCCCGGTCCAGCGTGCCGGTGTCCGTACCGGCCACCACCACCCGCCCCCGGTCGGGCGTCACGAGCGTCGCCGCGACCGCGAGCAGGCTGGACTTGCCGGAGCCGGACGGGCCGACGACCGCCGTGAGGGTGCCCGCCGGCACGTCCAGGGACACCGCGTCCAGCGCGGTCAGCCGGCCGTCCCCGTCGGGGTAGGTCAGGGTCACATCGTCGAGGTGCAGGGTCATCGGGCGCTCCCGAGCGCGGTGAGAGGGTCGACGGCGGTGATCCGCCGGATGGACAGGGCCGCGCCGAGCATCCCGAGCGCGGCCATCACTGCGGCCGGGCCGAGGACGGTGAGCGGCTCCAGTACGAAGGGCACGTCACCCCCGCCGACCACCGCGCCGATGCCCGCCGCGAGCCCCGTCCCGAGCAGCGTCCCGGCGACCAGCACGACCACCGCCTGCCCGAGCGCGTCCTTCAACAGATAGAAGGTCGAGGCGCCGAGCGCCTTCAGCACCGCCACGTCGCCACTGCGCTGGATCGTCCACACCGTGAAGAACGCCCCGATGACGAGCGCCGAGATCACGAACAGGAAGCCGCGCATCAGCTGCAGCGAACCGTTCTCGGCCCGGTAGGAGCCGATGGCGGTGAGCGCCTCGTCGACGGTCGTACTGCGCGTACCGGCCGCCTCGTCGCCCGCCGCGAGCCCCGCGCCCTCGCCCCTCAGCGCGATGACGGTGGCCCCGCCGCGGCCGCCGAGCACCTGCCAGTCGGCCAGCGACGTCCACACCACCGGCGTATGACTGTACGAGGCGTCCCCGGCGACCGCCGCGACCGTGACCTCACGCGGCCCGATCCGCACCCGGTCGCCCGCCCGGACCGCCAGCTCCTCGGCCGCAGGCTCCGAGAGCACGACCCGCCCGGGGCCCAGCTCGCCGCTCCCGGGCGCGACCCCGGCGCCCGGCCGCGTACCGAAGGCGGAGACGGCCGCCGTACGGTCCCCGGCCGCCGCGTCGAGCGTGCGGATGCCGACCGGCTCGGCGGCGGTGACGCCCGGCTGCCGCTGCCACGTCCGCCACGCGCGGTCGGTCACGGCCGAGTCGGTGAACGACACCGGGCGGCCGGGGGGCGGGGCGGCGAAGGCGAGCCGGTCGGCGGGCAGCCCGGTGATCGCCGAGACGTTCTCCCGCGCGAGCCCGGCCGTCAGCCCGGACAGCAGTCCGACGAGCAGGGTGATCAGCACGATCACCGTACCCATCAGCGTGAATCGCCCCTTGGCGAAGCGTAGGTCTCTCCATGCCACGAACATGTCCGCCAGCCTGCCGACGGTCCGCCCGCGCGGGCATCGAGCGCCGGATGGGCCGGTCATCAACCTTTTGGTTGAGGGCTGCCGCGGCGGGCCCGCCTACGCTGGACGGGTCATGGATCCCCGTTCGCTCACCCCCGCCCTGCGCGTCCTGCGCGTCTGTCTGCATCTGCTGGTGGCCGCGCTGCTGGCGCTCGCCGCGCTCCGCGCCGCGACCCCGGCCGCCGTCACCGCGGCGGCCGTGACGGGCGCGGTGTACGCGGTGGGGTCGGCCCTCCGCCCCGTACGCGAGTCCCGGCCGGCAGCCGCCGGGTGGCTGGCCGCCCTGTCCGCGGCCTGGCTGGTCCTGCTGGCCCTGACGCCCGACGGGCTGTGGGTCGCCTTCCCGCTGTACTTCCTGCACCTGCACCTGCTGCCCGTGCGCTGGTCCCTGCCGGCCGTGGCCGCCACGGCGGGCGCGGCGATCATGTCGTACGTACGCCATGGCGCCCCGCTCAACCCCGGCGCGGTCATCGGGCCGCTGCTGGGCGCGGCCGTCGCGGTGGCGACCGTCCTCGGCTACCAGGCGCTGTACCGGGAGAGCGAGCGGCACCGGAGGCTGGTGGAGGAGCTGACCTCGACGCGGGCGGAGCTGGCAGCCGCCGAGCGGCACGCGGGCACCCTGGCCGAGCGGGAGCGGCTCGCCCGCGAGATCCACGACACCCTCGCGCAGGGCCTGTCGTCGATCCAGTTGCTGCTGCGGGCGGCCGAGCGCGCCCTGCCGGACGGCTCACCGGTCGCGGCCGGGCACATCGAGCGGGCGCGGCGGACGGCCCAGGACAACCTGGCGGAGGCGCGGCGTTTCGTCCGGGCGCTGGCGCCGGCCGAGCTGGAGCACGGCTCGCTGGCGGCGGCGCTGGAGCGGCTGTGCGAGGCGGGCGGGCCCGGCCCACGCGTGCGGTTCTCGGTGAGCGGTACGCCGGTCCCGCTCCCGACGCCGTACGAGGTGGCGCTGCTGCGGATCGCCCAGTCCGCGCTGGCCAACACGGTGCGGCACGCGGGCGCCGGGCGCGCGGAGATCACGCTCACCTTCATGGACGCCTCGGTCACGCTGGACGTGGTGGACGACGGCAAGGGCTTCGACCCGCGCTCCTGGACGCCTTCTCCGGGCGGCGGTTTCGGGCTGCCGGCGATGCGGTCGCGGGCCGAGTCGCTGGGCGGGACGTTCACCGTCGAGTCGTCGCCCGGCCAGGGCACGGCCGTCGCGGTCACTCTTCCGCTGCCGGCCGGGGAGCGCGTATGACCATCCGTCTGCTGCTCGCCGACGACCACCCCGTCGTCCGCGCGGGGCTGCGTGCCGTCCTGGACACCGAACCGGACTTCGAGGTGGTCGCCGAGGCCGCCACGGCGGAACGGGCGGTGGAGCTCGCGCACGGCGTGGACGTCGTCCTGATGGACCTGCAGTTCGGCGCCGGGATGCACGGCTCGGAGGCGACGGCGGCGATCACCGCCCGCCCCGGTGGCCCGCGGGTGCTGGTGCTGACCACGTACGACACGGAAGCCGACATCCTGGCGGCCGTGGAGGCGGGCGCGAGCGGCTACCTGCTCAAGGACGCGCCGCCGGAGGAGCTGGCGGCGGCGGTCCGCACGGCCGCGGCCGGCCGGTCCGCGCTCGCCCCTGCCGTGGCGCACCGTCTGATGGACCGGATGCGGACCCCGGCGGAGGCGCTGACCAAGCGGGAGCTGGAGGTGCTGCAACTCGTCGGCGAGGGCCTGTCCAACCAGCAGATCAGCAAGCGGCTGTTCCTCAGCCAGGCGACGGTCAAGTCCCATCTGGTGCACGTCTTCGCCAAGCTGGGCGTGGACTCGCGGACGGCGGCGGTGGCGGCCGCCACCGCACGCCGCCTGATCCGCCGCTAGGAACTGCGCTGCGGTTCGCCGAACAGCTCCACCGCGTGGCGTACGTCGGTGAGCGCGGCGCCCAGGGCGCTCACCGAGCCGATCGCGCCCGCGATGAGCAGCAGCGACCGGCGCAGCCGCCGCACCTCGGGGACCCCGGTGAGGGTCATCGCGGCAAGCGCGGCCAGCTCGTCCTCGGCGATGCCCCGGTCGACGAAGTCGGCCGGGTGGCCGGCGAGTTCGCGGCGGAGGCGGGAGACGGCGGCGCGCAGCTCCGTCACCCTGGGGTCCTCGCCGCTGCCGGTCACACGCCTCTGCCCCATGCTTCGCAACAAAAGCTCTCCCGCCCCTTGCTCGCACTACGTTGTGCGCCCGTCCCTGTACTTAACGCCATCCCGGGGCCGGCGCGCCACTCCCCTGACGAAACTCAGGAGGTCGCTTCCGGGGCGATCGCGCCGCGCCACACGGTCACGTCGAGGGTGACGTAGTGACTGGGGTCGGATTCGGGCGACTTCCCCTGGTACGTCACGAGGCCGACGTGCCCCCCGTTGGTCAGGACGCACAGCTGGGACCCCTTGGACAGGGAGTCGAGGTCGACCCGGTCGGCATAGCGGGTCTCGGTCCGGCAGGTCTCCAGGTCTCCCTTCTGGCCCGCGCGCAGGAGGATGAGCCGCCCGTCCTCCACGTAGATCTTCTCCAGGCTCCAGTCGTAGGCGACGTCCACGTCGGCGTCGTCGCCGAGCGGCTTGACCGGGTCGTCGCCGAGCGTCAGGTGGTAGCCGTCGGTGAGGTCGATGCCCTGGTAGGTGGCGGGCGTCGGGTCGGCGACCGGCTGTGGGGGCTGCTGGGAGGAGGACGACGTGTCGGGTGAGGGGGCGGTCCCGTCCGTGGCGCCGTCCACCGGGTCCCGGCCCTGGGGCGTGGCGTCGCTCTTGGCCTGGTCGGCGCCGCGCGCCTGGCCACCGTCCTTGTCGTCGCGCGACATCAGGAGGTACACCCCGCCGCCGGCGAGCCCGGCGACGAGGAGCGTGGCGACGAGGGCGAGCACGAGGTTGCGCTTCGTCTTCTTGCGGGGCGCGGCGGGAGCGGCGGCGGTGACCGGGGCGGGCCCGGCGTACGGGGGCGGGGTCTGGTGCGGGCTCTGGTGGGCGGGCGGGTAGCCGTACGCGGGCGGCTGGACGTGGGGGTGGGCGTGGGGGTGGGGGTTCGTCTGGGCGGGCGGCGGGCCGAAGCCGGGCGGCGGGGTCGCCGGTGCCGCGTGGGCGGTCGGGGTCTGCGCGGCCGGGGGGTGGGGGTGGGGCTGCGCGGCCGGCGGCTGTGGCTGTGGCTGTGGCTGTGGCTGTGGCTGTGGCTGGAACGGCGGGGGCGTCGCGGGGGCGGCGGGCGCGGCGGGGGCCGCCGGGGGCTGGGCGGGCGGCGGGGGCGTGGTGGCCGCCGCCGGGGCGGGCGCGGCCGCGCGGGTGGTGATGTCCGCGGCCACCGCGCCGGGCAGCCACTCCTCCGGGCGGCGCAGCGCGGTCTGGTCGCTGGCGGCCTGGCACAGGGTCAGGATGTCGGTGACGGACGGGCGGGCGGCCGGGTCCTTCGCCAGGCAGCGGGTCACCAACTCGCGCAGCCGCTCCGGGAGTCCGTCCAGCCGCGGCTCCTCGTGGACGATCCGGTACAGCACGCCGTGGGAGGTGCCCTCGCCGAAGGCGGGGCTGCCGATGGCGGCGTACGCCGTGACCTGGCCGAGCGCGAAGATGTCGGTGGCCGCGGTGACCGTGCGGCCCGCCGCCTGCTCGGGCGACATGAAGGACGGGGTGCCGATGGTGACGCCGCTGCCGGTGAGTGAGGTCGCGTCGGCGGCGCGGGCGATGCCGAAGTCGATGACGCGCGGCCCGTCCGCCGCGAGCAGGACGTTCGCGGGCTTGAGGTCGCGGTGCACGATGCCCGCGCCGTGGATGACCTGGAGGGCTTCGGCGATACCGGCCACCAGCAGCAGGACCGTGTCGACGGGCAGCCTGCCGTGGGCCTGGACGGCGTCGGCCAGCGAGGGGCCGGGTACGTACGCGGTGGCCAGCCAGGGCTGACGGGCGTCCGTGTCGGCGTCGATGACGGGCGCGGTGTAGAGGCCCTGGACGCGCTGGGCGGACTGCACCTCCTGCGCGAACCGGCGCCGGAACTCGGCGTCTTCGGCGAAGTCGGGCCGGATCACCTTGATGGCGACGGGCCGCCCGCCCGGGGTGTACGACAGGTACACCTTGCCCATGCCGCCGGCGCCGAGCCGGGCGGCGAGCCGGTACCCGGCCACCGATCGCGGATCGTCGTCCTCAAGCGGCTGGAAGACCGTTCCCCGACTCGCCGGACCACCACTCATCAACCCATGTCCCCCGTAACGGACTTCGCACTGTCCTGCTGCTCACTGCTGATCGCTTCGATCCCGGACCGCACCCTATCCAAGGCGGAGCGTCCTCTTCACCCGCGTGACCCGTGCGCGCGGGGGCGCGCGCATGCGGTATGCACTCCACATGGGACATACGGCAACAGACGGACCGCGGATCGCCGGACTTCTTCTCGCGGCGGGCGGCGGACGGCGCCTCGGTGGCCGCCCCAAGGCCCTCCTGGAGCACCGCGGCCGTCCCCTGGTCGAGCACGCGGCGGGGGTCCTGCGGGCGGGCGGCTGCGAGGTGGTGCACGTGGTGCTGGGCGCCGCCGCCGGCTCCGTACGGGAACGGGCCTCGCTGCCCGGCTGCGTCCTGGTCGACAACCCGGACTGGGAGGAGGGCATGGGCTCGTCGCTGCGCGCGGGGCTCGCGTCGCTCACCGCCACCGGTGACGCGGACGCGGCGGTCGTCTCCCTGGTGGACCAGCCGGGGATCGGTGCGGAGGCGGTACGCCGGGTGGCGGCCGCGTACCGCTCGCGTGACGCGCTGGCGGCCGCCGCGTACGGCGGGAAGCGCGGCCACCCGGTGCTGCTCGGGGCGGACCGGTGGGCGGACGTCGGGGTGAGTGCGGAGGGGGACCGGGGGGCACGCGCCTACCTGAGGGAGCACGAGGCGTCGATCGTCCTCGTCGAGTGCGGGGACGTGGCGGAGCCGTACGACATCGACACCGCGGAGGACCTGGCGCACCTTGAGTGAACGAGATGGCACCCAGAGCCATGTTCTGTCGACCAAGAGAATCTCGACATCAACAAACCATTGAACTTCCACTATGAGGAAACTAGTATCCACTGCTCAGAAGCACCCGATCGTCAGAAGGCGCCCGTGACCGTATCTCGGCTCCCACGGCACTCAGTGCCGCGCGCGTATGCCCGGCGGCCGCAGCACGGCGCCGTGCCCCAGTCCCCGCTGAAGGAAGTGACAGCTCATGTCCGCACCAGCGCCGTCCCCGCTGGCCATCGTCGAAGCCGAGCCCCTGCCCCGGCAGGACGAGGTCCTCACCGATGCGGCCCTGGCCTTCGTGGCCGAGCTGCACCGGCGCTTCACGCCCCGGCGTGACGAGCTCCTCACCCGCCGCGCGGAGCGCCGCGCCGAGATCGCCCGCACCAGCACCCTCGACTTCCTCCCGGAGACCGCACAGCTCCGGGAGGACGACAGCTGGAAGGTCGCGCCGGCCCCGGCCGCGCTGAACGACCGACGCGTCGAGATCACCGGTCCGACCGATCGCAAGATGACCATCAACGCCCTCAACTCGGGCGCCAAGGTCTGGCTCGCAGACTTCGAAGACGCGTCCGCCCCCACCTGGGAGAACGTCGTCCTCGGCCAGCTCAACCTGATCGACGCGTACGAGCGGAAGATCGACTTCACCGACCCGCGCACGGGCAAGTCGTACGCCCTCAAGCCCGCCGCCGAGCTGGCGACGGTCGTCATGCGCCCGCGCGGCTGGCACCTGGAGGAGCGCCACCTGCGCTTCGACGGCCGTCCGGTCCCGGGTGCGCTGGTCGACTTCGGGCTGTACTTCTTCCACAACGCGCAGCGGCTCATCGACCTCGGCAAGGGCCCGTACTTCTACCTCCCGAAGACGGAGTCGCACCTGGAGGCCCGCCTCTGGAACGACATCTTCGTCTTCGCCCAGGACTACGTCGGCATCCCGCAGGGCACCGTCCGCGCGACCGTCCTGATCGAGACGATCACGGCCGCGTACGAGATGGAGGAGATCCTCTACGAGCTGCGCGACCACGCGGCGGGCCTGAACGCCGGCCGCTGGGACTACCTCTTCTCGATCGTGAAGAACTTCCGGGACGGCGGCGCGAAGTTCGTCCTCCCGGACCGCAACGCGGTGACGATGACGGCGCCGTTCATGCGCGCGTACACCGAGCTCCTCGTGCGCACCTGCCACAAGCGCGGCGCGCACGCGATCGGCGGCATGGCGGCGTTCATCCCGTCCCGCAAGGACCCCGAGGTCAACAAGGTCGCCTTCGAGAAGGTCAAGGCCGACAAGGACCGCGAGGCGAACGACGGCTTCGACGGCTCCTGGGTCGCCCACCCCGACCTGGTCCCGATCGCGATGGCCTCCTTCGACGCCGTCCTGGGCGACAAGCCCAACCAGAAGGACCGTCTCCGCGAGGACGTCTCGGTGGCCCCCGGCGACCTGATCGCCATCGACTCGCTCGACGCGAAGCCGACGTACGAGGGCCTCCGCAACGCCGTCCAGGTCGGCATCCGCTACATCGAGGCCTGGCTGCGCGGCCTCGGCGCCGTCGCCATCTTCAACCTGATGGAGGACGCGGCGACCGCCGAGATCTCGCGCTCGCAGATCTGGCAGTGGATCAACGCGGGCGTCGTCTTCGAGAACGGCGAGCAGGCCACGCCCGAGCTGGCCCGCAAGGTCGCGGCCGAGGAACTGGCCGCCATCCGCGCCGAGATCGGCGACGAGGCGTTCGCCGCGGGCAGGTGGCAGCAGGCCCACGACCTGCTCCTGAAGGTCTCGCTCGACGAGGACTACGCGGACTTCCTCACCCTCCCCGCGTACGAGCAGCTCGTCGGCTGACCCCCGCCGCCGAGAACCACTCCGCCCCCTGGCGACGCACAGCGTCAGGGGGCGGAGTCCTGCCCGCCCCCGCTCGCGGCCGCCTTGCGCTTCTCGGCGTACGTGACGGCGTGTCCCGACAGCGCCACCAGCAGGGTGGCCAGCAGGGCGGGGACCCAGGGATCACGCACGTACAGCCCGGGGGTGAAGGACTCGACGAACAGGACCGCCAGGAACGTCGTCGCGGCGGAGAGCAGCTCCTCACCGGCGTTCCTGGCGCGGCCGGGAGCGGCCAGGAGACGCAGTCCGGCGCGCAGCGGGTGGATGAACAGGGCGGAGAGCAGACCACAGGGCAGGCAGAGCAGCGCCCCCCACAGCAGTGCGGCTCTGCTCTCCAGCTCCACCAGGGGACGGGCCAGGACGGCGACGACCAGAACACCCAGCAGCACGGCCAGGAGCACCGCTGCCACCACGCCGAGCCCCAGTCCCGTCAGGCCGGCAGCGCTGAGCGCCTTCTGGCGAGGGGACAGGGAGGCCCAGTCGGAGGTGTCTTCCGGGCGCTTGTTCGGTTCCACCGGGGGCTCCTTCCCTTGCGGGTGGTGGTGCGAGGGGGCGGCACCCCAGGAAAGGGGTGCCGCCCGATGACGACGGGTCGGGTCAGAGGGCGACCAGCATGATCGCCCGTGCGATGTCATGGGCCACGTCCGTGGGAATTCCGGCCTTCACCATCGCCACGGTGAGCGCGGTCTCGCTCCATCCTTCGACGTCCTCGATCGCATCGGCGATCTTGTTGCCGTTGCGGGAGATGAAGGCACCGCTCTTCTTGCTCACCTTGCCGATGATTTTCCCGGCCCACACACCTCCGTGGCGCAGACCGGCGACGATGAGTTTGCGGACGATCGTCCCCATTCCCAGAGCCCGCTTGGTCCGCTGGTGGGCGTCGGGATTCTCCAACCGCTGCGCATACCGCTCGAATTCACCGATCAGTGCGGGATCGGCACCGTCGGCCTTCATCCGGGCGATGAGGTCGCGCACGTCGGCGGCGGTCGGCCGCAGCGACTCCGCCGGAACCTCGCTGTGCGCCCGGTACCGTTCCGCCTCGGCCGCCTGGGCCAAGGGCGCGGCGGCCCCGAAGGCGACAGCGGCGAGCGCGGCGGCGGCCGCCATGCGGATGCAATTGTTCTTCACTTGCTGTTTCCCCTTGTTCAGGGGGAAGAGGGCATACGAGCATGCCGACAGGCATCGCGTCTCAACCGCCCGAATCCCAGCGGCCCGCATATCAACGGCGCCCGGATTTCTTCTTCCCCCGGTTGTGTCCCACCCGCCCGGTTGGTCAGGCCCGGGCGGACGGAATCGACGTTAACCCAGGCGCGGTTCATGATCCAAAGCGAGAAGCAGTGAACAAGATCACCCATAGGTGTTGACTACAGCTATCCCGGCGGAAAGGGGAATCAGGGCACCACCACCGTTCGCTGCGCCGAGAAGTCGCCCCACGTGCCGTCCGGCAGTTTGGCGCGGAGCTTGACCGTGTAGCGGGTGCCGGGCCCGTCGGTGACGGTGAAGGTGTACCGCAGCTGGCCGGGCGGGGGCTGGCTGCCCCAGACGATGGTGGTGGCGAACGTCCCGTTGAGGAACAGCTGGTGCTCCCTGACCGGGGCGCCGGTGTCCGGCGGGGTCCAGGTCAGCACGACACTGCCCTTGCGGGCCGTCGCCGTGAGGCCGGTGGGGGCGGTGCTGGGGCCGGAGCCGGGGGCCGGGGCGGTCGTGAGGTCGACCGGCGGGCTGTCGGGCGAGGAGTTGTCCGCGGCGTCGCGGGCTCGGACGGTGAAGGTGTAGACGGTGCCCGGGCGCAGGTTGGCGATACGGGCGGTGGTGGCGGTGCCGGGGACGCTGTGGACACGGGAGTCGGCCTGGTAGACGTCGTAGGCGGTGACACCGACGGAGTCGGTGGCGCGCTCCCAGGTGAGGGTGACTTCCCGACTGCCCCCGACCGTGCCCCGAAGAGCCGTCGGGCGGGTGGGGGGCGTGCCGTCGTCCGGTCTGGACGGGGGCGTCGTGACGGGTACGGCGGCGCCGGGCTCGGACAGATTGCCGGCCGCGTCCCGGGCGCGGACGGTGAAGCTGTACGCGGTCGAGGGCGTCAGGCGCTCGATGTCGACCATGTTCCTGGAAGCGGGCACCACCGCGACCTTCCGGCCCTTGTGGTTCACCTCGTATCCGGTGACCGCCTTGTTGTCCGACGAGCGTTCCCACATGACGTGCACGGAGGTGGCACTGCCGGCCTGGGCGGTGACTCCGGTGGGGGTGGAGGGGCGTTCGGTGTCCTTGGCCTTGGCCTTGTCCGTGTCCGTACCGCCCACGCATGCGGCGAGCAGGAGGGTGGCGGAAACGGTCAACGCGGCGACGGTGAGGGGGCGTTGCACGGTCGGCCTCCACGTACGACAGGGGATTGGTCCAGACCTGTATGCCATACGGGGAGGTAGTCATCAAGGGCCGGGGGCGCGGTCAACGACTGTGCTCGTCGCGGCCCTTGGATCCGGGCAGTCGCCGGCGCGATGGCTTGGCGGTGCGCATCGCCAGGGCCGCCACCTTGGGGTCCGGGTGGTGGTCGGCGAGTGCCTCGAGGACCCTGGCCGCGGTGGGCCGGTCGGCCTGGGTCAGGGCCTGGACGAGGGCGGGGACGCCGCCGGGCCAGGTGGAGGCGGCGGTGTCGAAGGCGTCGGGCAGCGTCCACGTGAGGGCGGTCGTGTCCAGCGCCTCTTGACCCTGCTCGGACGCGGCCTCCACGTACGTGCGCAGGTCGTGGTGCCGGCGGTCCTCCAGCGTTTCCAGGGCCAGCACCGCCCTGGCGCTCGGCGGAACGCGGTCGGCGTCCGCGGGGGTGGCCTCGCCCCGGCCCTCCAGGAGCCGGTGGGCGTGGGCGCCGGTGGCCGGGTGGGTGAGGGCGGCGCGGAGGGCCTCGGCGGGGACGGCGGCGAGGTCGAGGCGGGCGAACACGGTGACGGTCGCGACCTCGTCGAAGTCCGCGCTCTTGGCCGCTTCCACGGCGTCGAGCAGCTCGCTCCAGGCGGTGACGCCCCGTCCGGCCGTCCACCGCGTCAGGGTGTCGACGGCCGTCCGCGTCGGCCAGTCCTGGACGGCGAGGACCAGTTCGGCGGCCTCCCACTCGGAGACGGCCTCGTCGTCGGGTGTCGCGACATGGCCGGCGGCCAGGACGTGGCGCAGCACGGCGCACCCGAGCGGGGTGAGGCCGTACACGTCACCGGCCCGGAAGACGCAGCCCGTCTCGGCCAGCCGGTCGACGACGTCCGCCAGGGCCCGGGCGTGGGCGTCGAGTCCGGCGCGGTCCTCCTCGCTCAGGTCGCTCGCGGAGGGGATGCCCAGGAGCGCGGGGAGCCGGTCCGTGGGCGGCGTCTCGTACGGGCGGTACGACCTGTCCTCCGGGACCGGCACCGGGGCGTCCTCCAGTTCCGGATCGACCGGCAGGCCGCCGTGCTCGGCCGCCTTGCGTACGACGGAGTCGGCGGTGCCGCCCCGCTCGTACAGCGCGTAGAGCAGGTGCGCGGCGTCCTGGGCGTACTCGGAGTCGGTGCTGGAGCCGATGTCGTCGACGACGGCGGCCAGGACGTCCGCGGCGAGCTCGGTCATCTCCTCCGGGGTCCCGTCGGTCCAGACGGTGGCCGCCGGGCCGGTGAAGCAGCGCTCGGCGATCTCGCGCGGGGCGTCGGCGGAGCCCGCCGCGAGGGCGGAGGGCAGCGGGGCGGCGTGCAGCAGTGCCCTGATCTCGTCGGGGGCCGGCAGTGCGGGCGGCGGCGGGAGGGGGCGGCCCGGGTCGCCGTAGTAGTCGAGGTGTTCGCCCAGCAGCCGGTCCGCGAGGGCGAAGTGGGGGATCGACTCGGGGCTGGGCGCCAGGGCGGCGTGCGGGCCGTCCGGTTCGGCGAGCGCGTCGCTGAGGCCGGCGGCCGTCCAGCGGTCGCTGAGCGCGGCGCCGATCCGCTCCAGCTCGGCGGGGAGCGCCTCGTCGGGACGGTCGGCGTCCAGCGGTGCCCCGGCCAGCAGCGGGCCGGCCGGGGAGGGCTCCTCGACGTCGCGGGCGAACGCGGCCAGCAGCACCTCGCCCAGCTGGACGCGGACCGCGAAGGTGCGGGCGGCGACGTCGGAGCGGTGCAGGGGTGCGGGCAGCGCGGGGCGCTCGGCCCGCGGTGTGTTCTCGTGGGCGGCGAGCCATGCCCGTACCGCGTCGGGGTCGTCGGCGTCGACGCCGTCGGCGCGCAGCAGGGAGGCGTACCAGCGCGGCCAGGTCAGGTTCCACGGATCGGCCATGGCCCGGCGGAACTCCGGCACCGCCTCGTCGATCGCGGCGAGCAGCCGGGCGTGGCGCTTGGCGTTCAGCCGGCCGGACGCCCGGGCGCGGTCGGCGAGCGCGGTGAGGACCTCGGGGACGGCGTCGACCTCCTGCGGGGTGCCCCACAGCAGGACGGGCAGGTCCTCGTGCAGCACGGGGCTCAGCAGCCGCGCGGTCGGCTCGGGCACACCGGTCCTACGGTCGGCCCCGCGCAGGGCGAGCAGCGTCAGGACGGCGTCCGCGGTACGCGCGGGGAGGGGGGCTTCGCCGCGGGCCTCGCGTTCCTCGTCCGCCCGACCCAGGAAGTCGTCGAGTCCGGTGTTCAGCGCAGGTGTACGGATCACGGTCACTCGGGGAGCGTATGGGCCCCGCGCGGGTCGGCGCCGCTCGCGCACGGGGCGGATAGCCCAATCAGGCGATGCCGGTCCGGACGCCGTTGTCAGTGGCGTGCGCTTCACTGGATCCATCACTCTCCGTGACGATTGATGGGGGAATCATGGCGGAGCGTTTGACGTATCTGACGTTCACCGGGCTGCGGCGGCGCGGGTGGACGGACGCGATGGTGCGGCAGCTGCTGGGCGAGCCGGACGTGCAGGGGCGCGACCCGCGGCGGTGGTCGGTCGCCCCGGTACGGCTGTACCTGCTGGCGCGGGTGGAGGCGGTGGAGCGGACACCCGAGTTCGCGGCCTGCTCGGCCGCGGCGGGGCGGAGCGCGGCGGCTGCGCGGGCGGGCGCGGAGCGGCGCCGTCAGGCGGTGCTCGCCACGATCCGGGCGGAGCCGATCCGGGTGCCGGTGCTGCCACAGGCGGAGCTGGAACGGCGTGCGGTGCGGCACCGACGGCTGCTGGGTGGAGGACCTGCGCCGGCCCCGGGGCCGGGGGCTCCAGGGTCGGGGGCGCCGGGGTCGGGGGCGCCGGGGTCGGGGGCACCAGCGCCGGGGGTTCCAGGGTCGGGGGCTCCGGGGGCGGGGGCTCCAGGGGCGGGGGCTCCAGGGGCGGGGGCTCCAGGCCCGGGGGCTCCAAGGGCGGGGGGCGGTGCGGCGGGGGTTCCAGGGGCGCGGGGCGGTGCGGCGGGGGCCGGGCCCGCGGGGGCGTTGGTGCGCTGGCAGGTGGACTATCTGTGCCATGTGCTGCGCCGGTACGACGCGCTGCTGGACGGGCTGTTCGCGGCGACCGGGCGGGCGGAGGCCGAGCGGCTGCTGCGGAGGCGGGTGTACGAGGCGATCGCGCGGGCGTATCCACGGCTGGCGGCCGAGTGCGCGCGGAGGACGCGGTGAGGGGGACGATGAGTTTCCGGGCCGGTGGCGGTCTGCCCACACATGGACGCACACACGGAGACAGTCATGCTCGATCTGGGACCCGCGACCCGCCGGGTGGCGAAGCTGCTGGACGGGGTCGCCGACGACCGGCTCGATGCCCCGACGCCATGCCCCGAATACGCCGTACGGGAGCTGCTGGCCCATCTGGTGGGACTCGCGGTCGCCTTCCGGGACGCCGGGAGGAAGGACTTCGGGCCCACCACGGACACGGATCCCCAGGCAGGCCTGCCGGTGCTCGGTGACGACTGGCGCACCGCGCTCCCCCGCCGGCTCGACGAGCTGGCCGACGCCTGGCGGGCCCAGGGGGCCTGGGAGGGCACCACCAGGGCGGGTGGTGTCACCCTGCCGGGCGAGGTGGCGGGCATGGTCGCGCTGAACGAGGTGCTGATCCACGGCTGGGACCTGGCGCGGGCGACCGGCCAGGAGTACGCGCCGGACCAGGCGTCCCTGGAGGCTTCGTACGCCCTGCTGGCCCCCACCGCGGACGACCCGGACCAGCGGGGCCCGTTCGGCCCGCCGGTCCCGGTGCCGGACGACGCGCCCCTGCTCGACCGGGTGATCGGCCTCAGCGGCCGCTGCCCCGACTGGCGCCCGGGGAGGTGAGGGTGCGCGTACCCCGGGAGGGGCATGCCCGCGGCCCATGACGCGCCGTGCTCGCCCCCGCTGGTACCTCTGTGCCCTGGGCGGTACGCGATGCCCGACACCGGCGTGGCCGGGCGCGGTTCCGGTGCGTCCGGGGCATCGGACGCGACGGGCGGCGTGATGCCCCCACGGCAGCGGGGCGTGTACGGCACCCGCCGGTGCCGTACACGCCCCCTGTCGACACTGGGTCGGATCGGTTCGTCAGTGCACCGGCGCCGTCTTGGTGGCTCGGGTTTCGGAGATCTCCTCGCCCGGTTCCATCGGGGCGGTGACCTCGTCGGCGTCGCGGCCGCCGTTGCCCAGGTGGTTGAAGACCAGGTTCAGCAGGACGGCGGCGACACAACCGGTGGAGATGCCGGAGTCCAGGATGATCTTCGCCGTCTCCGGGAAGGCGTGGTAGAACTCCGGCGCCGTGATCGGGATGATGCCGACGGCCAGCGAGACGGCCACGATCAGGACGTTGTTGTCCTTCTCCAGGCCGGCCTTGACCAGGGTCTGGATGCCGCTGGCCGCGACCGAGCCGAAGAGGACGACGCCCGCGCCGCCCAGTACCGGGCGCGGTACGACGGAGATCAGCGAGGCGGCCACCGGGGAGAGGCCCATCAGGACCAGGAAGCCGCCGCCGCAGGCGACCACGAACCGGCTGCGGATCTTGGTCATGGCGACGAGACCGATGTTCTGGGCGAAGGCGCTGCACATGAAGCCGTTGAACAGCGGGCTGATCGCCGAGCCGAGGGTGTCGGCACGCAGGCCTGCCGCGATGGTCTTCTCGTCGGCCGGCCGCTCGACGATCTCACCGAGCGCCAGCATGTCGGCGGTCGACTCGGTCATCGACACGAGCATCACCACGCACATGGAGATGATCGCGGCGAGGGCGAACTGCGGGGCGCCGAAGTGGAACGGCGTCGGGAAGCCGACGATGTCCGCCTCGGTGACCGGGCTGAAGTCGGTGACGCCGAAGGGTATGGCGATCAGCGTGCCCAGCACCAGGCCGATCAGTACGGCGATCTGCTTGACGAACCCCCGGGTGAACCGCCGTAGCACCAGGACCAGGACGAGTGTGATCCCGGCCAGGGTGAGATAGGTGGTCGAACCGTAGTCCTTGGCCGCCGGGTTGGGGCCTTGGGCCCAGCCGAAGGCGACCGGCAGCAGGGAGACACCGATCAGGGTGATGACGGTGCCGGTGACGACCGGCGGGAAGAACCGGACGAGCTTGCTGAAGTACGGAGCGGCGATGAAACCCAGCAGTCCGGCGACGATGATCGCGCCGAAGATGACCGGGAGGGCGTCCGCCTTGTCCTCGGTGGTGTCGATGATGGCGAGCATCGGGGCGACACCGGCGAAGGTGACGCCGTTGACGAACGGCAGCCTGGCGCCGATCTTCCAGATGCCGAGGGTCTGCAGGAAGGTGGCGAGGCCCGCGGTGAACAGGCTCGCGCCGGTGAGGAAGGTCAGTTCGGTCCCGGAGAGCCCTACGGCGGCTCCGACGATCAGGGGCGGGGCCACCACGCCCGCGTACATCGCGGCCACGTGCTGGAGGCCGCTGGTGAACATCTTGAAGGGCGGGAGCCTCTCGTCGACCGGATGTTTCCGGTCCGCCGGGGCGGCTCCTGCGTCGGTGGCGGTGGCGTCTTCGTCGTTGCGAAACCTGGGCTTGGCGGCCACGTGGGTTCCTCCGGTCGGTTACACGTGCTCGGGGACGTGGGTTTCAGGGAGGTGTTGCAGGTACTGCGCCCAACGCGTGTCGCTGTGGGGGACCGGACACGCTTCACTTCACCGTTCCGGGGGGTGCTGTACCTCATTGCGGTACGGCACCCCCCGGTCCGGCTGCCATGGACCCCGCTCGGGTCCACGGCGACCGGTCGAGGGCCGTCCCCCTCGACCGGACTTCGTGGATCGCCCACCCGCGTCGGACGCGGGCGGCGATGTGCGCCCCAGGGGGTCAGCCCTGGGCGGCGATACGGGCGAGGCGCTGGGCCTCGTCCCGGGTGGATCGTGCGATGGCGTCCTCGTCGACGGTCAGCAGGCGGCTGTTCTCCACGATCTGCTTGCCGTTGACGAACGAGGCCGTGACCGGCGCGGCCGCGCCGAAGACGAGAGCGGTCACCGGGTCGGCGATGGAGGCGTGGGCGAGCGTGTCCAGCTTCCACAGCACCAGGTCGGCGAGCTTGCCGACCTCCAGGGACCCGATCTGCGAGGCCCGGCCCAGGACCTGGGCGCCCCCGTACGTACCGAGGCGCAGCGCCTGGCGGGCGTTGAGGGCGGCCTCGCGGTGCACCGGGTTGAGGCGGTTGATGAGCAGCGCGTTGCGCAGCTCGGTGTGGAGCTCGCCGGACTCGTTGGAGGCGGTGCCGTCGACGCCGAGGCCGACCGGCACGCCGGCCTTGAGCATGTCGGGTACGCGGGCGATGCCGGCGGCGAGGCGGGCGTTGGAGGAGGGGCAGTGGGCGACACCGGTCTTCGTCCGGGCGAAGGCGGCGATGTCGGAGTCGTTCATGTGGACGCAGTGCGCCATCCACACGTCCTCGCCGAGCCAGCCGGTCGACTCGAAGTAGTCGGTCGGGCCCATGCCGAACAGTTCCTTGCAGAACTGCTCCTCCTCCACGGTCTCCGAGCCGTGGGTGTGCAGCCGCACGCCGAGGCGGCGGGCCAGCTCGGCACCCTGCCGGAGCAGTTCGGTGGAGACGGAGAACGGCGAGCAGGGCGCGACGGCGACCTGCGTCATGGCGTCGAAGGAGGCGTCGTGGTGCTTCTTGACGGTCTCCTCGGTGGCGGCGAGGGCGCCGTCGAGGGTCTCGACGGCGAAGTCCGGCGGCAGGCCGCCGTCCTTCTCGCTGCGGTCCATGGAGCCACGGGCCAGGGTGAAGCGGACGCCCATCTCGGAGGCGGCCTTGATGATGGCGCCGGACAGGTCGCCGGAGTCCTTCGGGTACACGTAGTGGTGGTCCATGGCGGTGGTGACGCCGCCGCGGGCCATCATTCCGAGGGAGCCCTGGGCCGCCGCGTACCCCATCTGCTCGTCGATGCGCGCCCACGTCGGGTAGAGGGCGACGAGCCAGTTGAAGAGGTTGTGGTCGGTGGCCAGGCCACGGGTGATCCACTGGTAGAAGTGGTGGTGCGTGTTGACCAGGCCGGGGGTGACCAGGTGGCCGGTGGCGTCGACGCGCCGTACGACGTTCGTCAGGCCCTCGGGGGCCTTGCCTGCTCCGACGGACTCAATCCTGTTGTCCGCGATGACGACGTGACCCGAGGCGTACTCGGTGTCGTTGGCGTCGACGGTCGCGATGGCGCAGTTCTCGATCACGATGCGCTGGGGAGCGCTCTGGGCTGCCGAAGGTGCCATGGTGCTTCCTTCTTCTTTCAGTGGCAGTGGCGGTGGGGGCACGGCAGGACCCTAGGAGGATTTGAGTGCCGGGACCGGGTGACGGCGCCGGGTGCCGAGATGGTGGAAGAACAGGTTGAGCAGGACCGCGACGAGCGCTCCGGCGCTGATCCCGGAGCCCAGGACGGTCTGTGCCCAGGCCGGGAAGTGTGCGTAGAAAGTGGGCGCGGCGAGCGGGATGATCCCCGCGCCGAGTGCGACGGCCACCAGGATGATGTTGGAGCTGTCGTCGAGTCCGGCCTCGGAGAGCGTACGGATGCCGCTGACCGCGATCGAGCCGAACAGGACGATACCGGCGCCGCCGAGGACGGGCATCGGGACGAGCGAGACGACCGCGCCGAGGACCGGGAAGAGCCCGAGGACCAGGAGCGCGCCGCCGGCGACCGCGACGACGTAGCGGCTGCGCACCCGGGTGAGGGAGACGACGCCGACGTTCTGGGCGAAGGCCGAGGTGGGGAACCCGCCGAAGACGGGGCCGATCAGGGTGGCGATGCCGTCCGTACGCAGACCACGGGTGATGGTCCTTCCGTCGGTGCGGCGTTCGCAGATCTCGCCGAGGGCGAGCATTCCGGCGCTGGACTCGGTCATCAGCACCAGCATCACGATGCACAGGGAGAGGATCGCGGCGGGCTGGAACTCGGGCGCGCCGAAGGCGAACGGCGAGGGCAGGGCGGCGACGGGGGCCTCGCGGAGGGTGGCGAAGTCGGCCATCCCGAAGGGGATCGCGGCGAGCGTGCCGAGGAACAGGCCCAGCAGCAGGGCGATCTGCTTGACGAAGCCCTTGCCGAAGCGCTGGAAGAGCAGGATCACGACGAGCGTGAAGGCGGCGAGCGCCAGGTACTTCATGGCACCGAAGTCGGCGGCGTGCTCGTCCCCGCCCTGGGCCCAGCTCACCGGTACGGGCATCAGGGTCACCCCGATGAGGGTGATGACGACGCCGGTGACCAGGGGCGGGAAGAAGCGGAGGAGGCGGCCGAAGAAGGGACCGACGGCGAGGCAGAACACTCCGGCGACCATGACGGCGCCGTAGATGGCGGGCAGTTGGTGGCCGGGGGCGCTGGTCTCGGCGATGGCGAGCATCGGCGCGATTCCGGCGGAGGAGGCGGCGTTGACGAACGGCAGCCGGTTTCCGGCGACGTTCGTGACGCCGATGGTCTGGAGGATGGTGGCGAGGCCGGCGATGAGCAGGCTCGCCGCGATGAGCCGGGTCATTCCGGCGGCGTCCAGGCCGACGGCCTGGCCGATGATGAGCGGAGGGGTGACGACGCCCGCGTACATGGCGGCGATGTGCTGGAGTGCGGCGGGGACGAGCCGCGAGAAGGGGAGCTTTTCGTCCACCGGGTGACACACCGCGGGGCGGGGCTGCGCGGGGCGGTCCGCCGCGGGCCGGTTCGCCGGGGGGCGGTTCGCCGCGGGCCGGTTCGCCGCGGGCCGGTTCGCCGCCGTACGCTCCGCCGGGTTGTGCTCCGCCGCGGCGCGGGGCTGCGCGGGGCGTTCCGCCGTCGGGGCGGAGGCGGGTGCGGTCGTGGTCTCCGGTGGGGTGGAACACGGGCCTTCTGGTGCCGGCCCTGTTGCAGGCTGTGCCATTGCTGGTCCCTCCGGTCCGGTGTCGCCCCGCCCGACTGCGGGCGGGCGGGGCGGCACCGGGCTGGCGTCAGAGGTTGGTCATGTCGACCGGGATCTTCGGCTCCACACCGTCACGCAGGATGGTGGCCTCGATGAGGCCGTACGGACGGTCCGCCGCGAAGTAGACCTCGTTGTCGTTCTTCAGCCCGAACGGCTCGAGGTCGACCAGGAAGTGGTGCTTGTTCGGGAGCGAGAAGCGGACCTCGTCGATCTCCGAACGGCTGTTGATGATCCGCGAACCCATCTGGTACAGGGTCTGCTGGAGCGACAGCGAGTAGGTCTCCGCGAAGGCCTCGAGCATGTGCCTCTTGGTCTGCTCGTAGGACTTCTCCCAGTTGGGCATCCGCTGCTCGTCGTCGGTCCAGTTGAACCGCCAGCGGCCGGAGACCTGGGTCGCCAGGATGCGGTCGTACGCCTCCTGGAGCGTCGTGTACTTGTCCTTGATGTAGCCCCAGAACTCCGAGTTGGTGGAGTTCATGACGACCAGGTCCTTCAGACCGGAGATGACCTGCCAGTTCTCACCGTCGTAGGTGATCTCGGTGAGGCGGGTCTCCTGGCCCTTGCGGATGAAGGAGTGCTTGACCTCGTCCGCGCCGATGAACTTCGAGTTGGCCTCGGAGGTCTCGATGCGCTCCCAGGCGTACTCCTCGATGCGGATGCGCGCCCGGTGGATCGGCTCCTGCGACGTCACGAAGTGACGCGCCAGGTGGATGCCGAACTGCTCGGCGGACTCGATGCCGTACTCCTTGGCGAACGCGTACACCGTGTTCTTGGTGGTGTCGGTCGGAAGGCAGTTGGCGTTGGAGCCGGTGAGGTGGACGTCCGACATGTCGCCGGAGAGGGCGACCGAGACGTTCAGGTCCTTGATGTGGTGGGTGTCGCCGTCCCGCGTGATCTTGACGACGCGGTTCTCTGCTTTGCCGTACTGGTTCTGGCCGAGAATCGTGGGCATGTGTCTGCTAGCTCCCTCGGTAAACGGAGTAGCCGAACGGGTTGAGCAGCAGCGGTACGTGGTAGTGCTCGCCCGGCACGACGGCGAACGTGATCGCCACCTCCGGGAAGAACGCGCCGCTGTCCCTTACGCGGGGGGCGTCCTGCTGCGCCTCGGCTTGCTTCTTGTCGAAGTACGCCTCGGTCTCGAAGTCGAGACGTACGTGGGTGGTGCCTTCCGGCAGGGCCGGCAGGTCCTTGCAACGCCCGTCCGCGTCGGTCGCCGAGCCGCCGAGCGCCACCCACTGTGCGCCGGACCCGCTGCGGGCCGACAGGGAGATGGCGACGCCCTCGGCGGGGCGGCCGATGCTGGTGTCCAGGATGTGCGTGGACACCGATGCGGTGGTTTCCGTGCTCATGCGGCGTTCTCTTCCTCTACGAGGCGGGTCAGGCGGATGCGGTTGATCTTGCCCAGTTCGGCGCGGACGATCTCCCGCTCCTGCTCGGGCGAGTTCTCGATCCGCTCGCGCACCGCGTCGCGCATCTGCTCGCCGGTCCTGCCGGTGGCGCAGATGAGGAAGACGTGGCCGAACTTCTCCTGGTACGCCAGGTTCAGTTCGAGCATTTCCGCCTTGAGGTCCTCGGAGGCACCGGCCATCCCGCTCTGTTCGCGGGAGGAGGTCGGGTCACCGGGCTTCGGGCGGCCGATCGGCGGGTGCCCCGCCATCGCCTCGGCCAGGTCTTCCGCCGTCAGTTCGGCCATGGCGGCGTCACTGGCGAGAAGGAGGGCCTCGGTGGTGGCGTACGGGCGCTGGGCGAGCAGCTTGCTCCCCCACGCCGAGCTGGCACACACCTCGTGCAGGGCGGCGAGCGCGTCGCTGTCCGCGGAGGTGTTGAACCGGGCGAGGCCCGGTGTCGTACTCGAAGTCACGGGAGCCTCCGTGGCTGTTTTTCCTGTGCTTGGACGGGCTGCGGATAGCTAACGCCCTCGCCCAACGCTCCGTCAACACTTTGTTGAAACTTCGGTGACACAAAAGCCGCCGTCCCGACATCTGGACGGCGGCCTTCGACACACAGTCATCACTTACTCACTCTTCGCGGCATTTTCCCTGTTCAGGTAGTTGTAGACGGTGAACCGGCTGACCCCGAGCGCACCCGCGACGGTCTCGACGCCATGGCGGACGGAGAAGGCGCCGCGCGCCTCCAGGGTCCGTACGACGGCCTGCTTCGTCTTGCGGTCCAGCTCGGCGAGCGGCTTCCCGTGCCGTCGTTCCATCGCCACCAGGATGTGATCCAGCGAGTCGGCGAGCTGTGGCAGCCGTACGGCGAGGACGTCCTCGCCCTCCCAGGCGAGGACGACGTCGTCGGCCGTGGCCTGCTCCGGTCCCAGTATCTGGGCGCCCATCGCGTCCACCAGCGGCTTCACCGCGGTGACCAGGGGGTGATCTCCCGGCTCGGTCACTTCTCGTCCTCCCCTGCCGCCGGGCTGCCCCCGGTCTCGCCGATCACGTTGACCTGCAGCGACACCCGGGTGGCACCCGCGCCCAGGGCCTGGCGGAGGAGGGCGTCGACCGCGGTGAGCACCGCGTCCGCGCCGCCTTCGGCCGTGTTGCCGAACGGGCCCACGTCCACGGCGTCCAGATCGGCCGCCTGGATGACCTCACGGGCCACGACCGCGTGGGCGGGTGCCTCGTCCAGGTCGAAGGGCTCTGTCGTGAACTCCACTCTCAGTCGCTGCATGCCCCCACGGTATGCAATCGCGGCACGCGCGTGCGACGGACGGGGGCTACTGGCCCGTAGAGGAGGTGACAGGACGGTCGCACAGGTCGGCAGGGAGGGCGTACGCCATGAAAGCAGCGCACAGGGGCAGGGCGGTCCGGGGAACGGTGGCCGCCGCGGCGGCGATGGCGGCGCTGACCGCGTCGCAGGCACCGGGGGCCTCCGCGTCGGCCTCCGCCTCGGCGGCTCGGGACGAGGCCGCGGCCGCGCCGGGGGCGAGCGTCTCCGGCGACTCGCCGTACCGTACGGAACTGCCGCCGCTGCGAACGCCGGGCGCGGCGGAGAAGGGCCGTGGCGCGTCGTCGCGAGGCCACGCCGTGCGGGGCGGCGGCACCCTGCCCGCCACCGTGTTCGCGGCGTACCGGCAGGCGGAGGAGCGGCTGGCGGACAGCGCGCCCGGCTGCCGCCTGCGGTGGCAACTGCTGGCCGCGATCGGCCAGGTGGAGTCGGGGCACGCGCGCGGCGGCCGGGTGGGCGCGGACGGCACGACCCTGGCGCCGATCCTCGGACCACGTCTGGACGGCAACGGGTTCGCGCTGATCAGGGACACGGACGGGGGCGCGTACGACGGGGACGCGGTGTACGACCGGGCCGTCGGGCCCATGCAGTTCATCCCCTCGACCTGGGCGGTGTGGGGCGCCGACGCCAACGGGGACGGCGTCGCGGACCCCGGCAACGTCCACGACGCGGCGCTCGCGGCGGGGCGTTACCTGTGCGCCGGCGGGCGGGACCTCTCCGACCCGTACGACCTGGACCGGGCGATCCTCGGCTACAACCACTCGACCGCCTACCTGCGCACGGTCAGGGCCTGGTTCGCGTACTTCCTGGAGGGCCACCTGGTGGTTCCGGATCCGGGGGCGGAGGGGCGGCCGGGGGTCTCGCCGTCGAAGGCGCCCGCCGAGCCGGCCGGCGCGGGGGATGACGGCCGCGGTACGGCGCCCTCCCCGGCGCCGTCGCGGAAGCCGGCGCCCACGCCCACTGCCACGCCCAGGCCCTCGGAGCCGTCGCCCTCCCCTTCGGCGTCGGGCTCGCCGGCGCGGCCGCCGTCGGGCGGGCCGGCCGTGCCGTCGGAACCTGTGGTTCCGGTTCCGGATGCCGTGGACGTCCTCCCTGGTGGGCCCGTGGGCAACGGTAAGGACTCGATGGTGGCCGCCCCCTCCACAACTCCGGATACCGGGCGGTAATGTCGCGTCCCGCCGGGCGGCAGGGACCGGCGGGTGAGCGCGAAGGGGCCCTCATGGCTACGGACATGCATGCACCGTCGGACGACGACCGGTGGCAGCGGGCGTGGAGCCACCGCGAGCAGCTGCTCAAGGTGGCCCGTCGCAGGTCCATGAGCCAGGAGGACGCCGAGGACGCCGTGCACGAGGCGATGCTGCGGGCCGCCGAGCAGCCCCACCTCGACGACGAGCGCCTCGGCGCCTGGCTGACGACGGTGACCATGCGGCTGTGCGTCGACCGCCACCGCCAGGTCCGCCGCGAGGCCGACCCCGGCCGGGCCGCCGCGCTCGTCCCGCCCGGCCCGGCGCCGGTCGACGAGGTGGTCTGCGACCGGGCCGAGGCGACGTGGCTGGCCCGGCGGAGCGGGGAGCTGCCCGCGCGGCAGGCGGAGGCGCTGTGGCTCAAGTCCGAGGACCTGGACGTCGGGCAGGTCGCCCGGAAAATGGGCCTCAGCTACCGCACGGTCGAGTCACTGCTGGCCCGCGCCCGCCGTACGCTGCGCAACTCCCTGGCGGCCACGCTCGGCCTGGTCCTGTGGCTGTGCGGGCGCGGCCGGCCGCGCGGGGTCGGCAACGCGCACGTGGTGGCCGCGGCCTCGACGGCGGCGACCTTGGCCGTCGCGGGGTTCGTCGCGCCGTACGCCCACGACTGGTCCCAGGACCGGCCCGCGTCCGCGCCGGCCACGTCCGGGGCGGCGGACGTACGCCCCGGTGACGGCGCGCACCCGCCGGTGTCGTCCGCCCCGGTGACCTCGGAGCGGCCGGCCCCGGCCTCGGCCCCGGGGAGCGGCGCCCCGTCCACGGGCCCGAGCCCGCTCCTCACGGAACCCGCGCTTCCGGTGTTGCCGCTGCCGCTGCCGCCGCTGCCCGACGCGGAGGTTCCGGAGGTTCCGGAGGTCCCGCCGGTTCCCGAGGTCCCGGCACTTCCGGCGGTCTCGGACGTACCCGAGGTCGCGGGCGTCCCGGAGGTTCCGGACGTGCCGAAGGTCCCGAAGGTCCCGGACATCGCGGACGTCCCGGAGGTCGCGGACGTCCCGGAGGCTCCGGATGTGCCGGAGACGCCCGATACGCCCGAGGTGCCGACTCCCTGACCGCCCGGCGGCCATGCCCGGTTCGTGGGGGGCGTGGCCCCTCCGGGCTCACCTCCTCGAGGCCGGCGGCCTTGGGTACGACGCTTGGGAGCCGTTACGGAGCCGCCGACCTCTGCGGGGGCGACCCTGCACGGCCCCGCCCCGGCCGGATGCCGGGTGCGGGTGGTTGGGGGGCTGGCGGCACGGACGCGGCCCGGTCGGTGCGGGTCGGTGTCGCTGGGGTTTCGCTCCGGAAAAATTTTCGGTTTCCGTGCGACGGACCGCCCGTCCCTCCCCGTAGAGCAGATGTCGGAGCTGCTCCACGGCTGAAGGGTGAACCGGATGGGTGTCGAGATCTGTGTGGAAGGACTGACCAAGTCCTTCGGCCACCAGGTCATCTGGCAGGACGTCTCACTGACGCTGCCCGCCGGGGAGATCTCGGTCATGCTCGGCCCCTCGGGCACGGGCAAGTCGGTGTTCCTCAAGACGCTCGTCGGGCTGCTGAAGCCGGACCGGGGGTCGATCGTGATCGCGGGCCGCGATATCACCGAGTTGCGCGAGCACGACCTGTACGAGGTGCGCAAGCTCTTCGGTGTGCTGTTTCAGGACGGCGCGCTGTTCGGGTCCATGAACCTGTACGACAACATCGCCTTCCCGCTGCGCGAGCACACGCGCAAACCGGAGAGCGAGGTCCGCCGGATCGTCCTCGAGAAGATGGACATGGTCGGGCTGATCGGCGCCGAGGAGAAGCTGCCCGGCGAGATATCCGGCGGCATGCGCAAACGGGCCGGGCTGGCCCGGGCGCTGGTCCTCGATCCGGAGATCATCCTGTTCGACGAGCCGGACTCGGGCCTGGACCCGGTGCGCGTGGCCTATCTGAACCAGCTCATCGTGGATCTCAATGCGCAGATCGACGCCACGTTTCTGATCGTCACGCACGACATCGCCTCCGCCCGCCAGGTGCCGGACAACATCGGGCTGCTGTTCCGGCGTGAGCTGGTGATGTTCGGGCCTCGGGAGAAGCTGCTGACCAGCGACGAGCCTGTCGTACGGCAGTTCCTGAACGGGCGCATGCAGGGGCCCATCGGCATGGCGGAGGAGAAGGACGCCGGCCAGGTCGCGCAGGAGCTGGCCGGGATCGACGACTCCCAGGGAAGCCTGCCCATGACTCCCCGGCTGCTGCCGAGCGCCGGGATCACTCGGCCGGCCCGCTGGGAAGCGATCGCCGAACGCGAGGAGGCGACCGCCAAGTGAGCCTCTCCCCCATCGGCGCCCTGCGGCAGACCGGCAGCCTGTTCGCGATGGCCCTGGACGTGCTGCGCACGCTCCCGAGGCGGCCGTTCCAGGTGCGCGAGTTCATCCAGCAGGCGTGGTTCATCGCGAGCGTGACGATCCTGCCGACCGCTCTGGTGTCGATTCCCTTCGGCGCCGTCATCGCGTTGCAGATCGGCAGCCTGACCCGGCAGTTGGGCGCCCAGTCGTTCTCGGGTGCGGCCTCGGTGCTGGCGGTGCTGCGGGAGGCGTCGCCCATCGTCACCGCGCTGCTGATCGCGGGCGCCGGCGGCACCGCGATCTGCGCGGACCTCGGGGCGCGCAAGATCCGCGAGGAGATCGACGCCATGCAGGTGCTGGGCATCGATCCCATTCACCGGCTGGTGGTGCCCAGGGTCCTCGCCTCGATGCTGGTGGCCGTGCTGCTCAACGGGCTGGTGTCGGTGGTGGGCGTCGCGGGGGGCTATTTCTTCAACGTCGTCCTCCAGAACGGCACGCCCGGCGCGTATCTCGCCTCCTTCACCTCCTTGGCCCAGATCTCCGATCTGTGGGCGGCGGAGCTGAAGGCGCTGGTGTTCGGCGCGATCTCGGCGATCGTCGCCTCGTACAAGGGACTGACAGCGAAGGGCGGGCCCAAGGGCGTGGGCGACGCCGTGAACCAGTCCGTGGTGATCACTTTCATGTTGCTGTTCGTGACGAACTTCGTGATGACCGCCGTGTACTTCCAAGTCGTTCCGCAGAGGGGTTGACGACGCATGGCTCTGTTGCACCGCCTGGAGGAGCTGGGCGCCCAACTCGTCTTCTACGGCCGCTCCTTGGCCTGGACCGGGCGCACCCTGCGCCGTTACAAGAAGGAGGTCCTGCGGCTGCTGGCCGAGGTGAGCTTCGGCCGCGGCGCGCTCGCGGTGGTCGGTGGCACGGTCGGCGTGATCGCGTTTCTGTCCTTTTTCACCGGGACCGAGGTGGGTCTTCAGGGATACGCGGCGCTCAATCAGCTCGGTACGTCGAACTTCGTGGCGTTCCTGTCGGCGTACTTCAACACCCGTGAGATCGCCCCGCTGGTGGCGGGGCTGGCGCTGTCCGCGACCGTCGGGGCCGGGTTCACCGCCCAGCTCGGCGCGATGCGGATCAGCGAGGAGACGGACGCGCTGGAAGTGATGGGTGTGCCGTCGCTGCCGTTCCTGGTCACCACGCGGATGATCGCCGGTTTCGTGGCGGTGATCCCGCTGTACGTGGTGGGCCTGCTGTCCTCGTACTTCGCCGCCCGGACCATCACGACCGGCTACTACGGCCAGTCGGCGGGCACGTACGACCACTACTTCCAGCAGTACCTGCCACCGGTGGACGTGCTGTGGTCCTTCGGCAAGGTGATCGTCTTCGCCGTCGTGATCATCCTGGTGCACTGCTACTACGGCTACTACGCGAGCGGCGGCCCGGCCGGTGTCGGTGTCGCGGTGGGCCGGGGCGTGCGGACGTCCATCGTCGCCATCAACGTCCTGGACTTCTTCCTCAGCCTGGCGATCTGGGGCGCCAGCACGACCGTACGGATTGCGGGGTAGGGGCCATATGCGTACACGTATCAGACTCCGGGTGTACGGGGTCGTCTTCGTGGCTGTTCTCGCCCTGCTGCTGTCCCTGTCCGTGGCTGTCTACCAGCAGGTGTTCACCTCCGTCGTACGGATCACGCTGGAGGCCGGCACGCTCGGCAACCAGCTGGAGCCGCGGGCCGACGTCAAGCTGCGCGGGCTGCTGGTCGGCGAGGTGCGCGAGGTGCGGGCCGACGGCGAGAAGGCCACCCTCGACATCGCGCTCAAGCCGGAGCACGTCTCCCGCATCCCGGCCGACGTACGGGCGCGGCTGCTGCCCAAGACGCTGTTCGGCGAGAAGTACGTCGACCTGGTGGCCACGGCCGGTTCGACGGCGCGGCCCATCCGGGAGGGGGACGTCATCACGCAGGACCGCACCCGGGTCGGCATGGAGGTGCAGCAGCTGATGAACGACCTCCTGCCGCTGCTGCGGACGGTGAAGCCCGCCGAACTCAACGCCACGCTCTCCGCGTTCGCCACCGCCCTGGAGGGCCGGGGCGACCGGATCGGCGACAACCTCGTACGCGTCGAGGACTACCTGAGCCGGCTGAACCCGCACATGCCGTCCATCAAGGAGAACATCTCCCGGTTCGCCGATGTGGCGGAGGTGTACGGGGACGCCGCGCCGGATCTGATGAAGATCCTGCGCAACACCATCACCACCAGCCGCACCCTCGTCGAGAAGCAGGACCAGCTGGCCGCCCTGTTCACCTCCACGGCGACCATGGCCGGCACCGCGGAAACCTTCCTGGACGACAACGGCGAGCGGCTCATCACCCTGGGCCGTGTCTCCCGCCCCACGCTGGCGCTGTTCGCCCGGTACGCGCCGGAGTACCCGTGCCTGCTCAAGGGCCTGGTGAGGCAGGAGGCCGCGGCGGAAGAGACCTTCAGAGGCGGAAAAATGCGCATCACCCTGGAAATCGTCCGCCCCCGCCCGGGCTACGAGCCCGGCGAGGAGCCGCGCTACCGCGAGCGGTCGGGGCCGAACTGCCGGGGGCTTCCCGGCCCCGGCGTCCCGGCCGGGCACACCAAGCTGGACGACGGCACGCGTGACGTGCAGGCCGGCGGCGGCCCCGTCGCGCACCAGTCGTCCGCCACGGCGGCCGAGCAGCGGGCCGTGGGCTCGCTCGTAGCGCCCGTCATGGGCGTACCGGCCGACGAGGTTCCGGCGGTGGCGACGCTGCTGTTCGGACCGATGGCCCGGGGGACGGCGGTGAGCGTCGCATGAGCCGTACGAAGAGCGCGCGGAGCACGGCGGCACCGCTGGTCAAGTTCGGTGTCTTCGCGGTGGTGACGGTCCTGGCGACCACGCTGCTCGCGGCGACCATCGTGAGCATCTCGTTCACGCCCGAGCACACCTACAAGGCCGTGTTCAGCGATGTGACGAGCCTGGAGGAGGGCGACGACATCCGGGTGGCGGGCGTGCGGGTCGGCGAGGTGGAAGAGATCGCCATCAGGGACCGGACGCTGGCGGAGGTGACGTTCACGGTCGCCGAGGACCGGCCCTTGCTCGCCGGTACCGGCGCCGTCATCCGCTACCGCAGCCTGGTGGGGCAGCGGTACATCGCGCTGACGGAGGGCGCGGGCGACGGTACGCGGATGCCGCCCGGCGGGACGATCCCGCTGTCCCGTACGCAGCCGGCGCTGGACCTGAACGCCCTGCTGAACGGGTTCAAGCCGCTGTTCGCGGCGCTCAGCCCCAAGGACGTCAACCAGCTCGCCACCGAGATCATCAAGACGCTCCAGGGCGAGGGCGGCACGGTCAACAGCCTCCTCGCGCACACGGCCTCCCTCACCACCACCCTCGCGGACCGGGACCAGCTGATCGGCTCGGTGATCGACAACCTCAACACCACCCTGGCGACGCTCGACGAGCGCGGTGCCCGTTTCTCGGGGCTGATCCAGCAGCTCCAGCGGGTGATCTCGGGGCTGTCGGCGGACCGCAAGCCCATCGGCGAGTCGCTGGTGAACATCAACAACCTGACGGAGGCCACGTCGGGGCTGCTGGAGGACGCCCGTCCGCCGCTCAAGGCCGACATCGCGGAGCTGACCGAGCTCACCGGAACGCTGAACAAGAACGAGAAGACCGTGGAGGGTGTGCTGAAGCGGCTGCCGAACAAGCTCAACAAGCTGACGAGAACCGCCTCGTACGGCTCCTGGTTCAACTTCTACCTCTGCGACTTCGACGGCCGCATCGTGCTGCCGAAGACCAAGGAAGTCATCACCCCCGAGCTTCACGTCGCCCGGGCGAGGTGCGCATGATCCCCTTCCGGGACCGGAACCCGGTCACCATCGGTGCCGCCGGCCTCACGGTGCTGGCGCTGCTGACCGCCGCGGCGTTCAACGCCGACAGCCTGCCGCTGATCGGCGACGGCGAGACGTACAGCGCGGCCTTCTCCGAGGCGGGCGGGCTGAAGCCCGGCGACGAGGTGCGGATCGCCGGGGTGAAGGTCGGCAAGGTCGACGAGGTGGACCTCGACGGCGACCACGTCAAGGTGGTCTTCCGGGTCAAGGGCGACCCGGCGTTCGGTACGAGGACGGGCGCGGCGATCCGCATCAAGACGATCCTGGGCGCCAAGTACCTGGCGCTGGAGCCGAAGGGCCCGGGGCAGCTGGAGCCGGGCAGTGAGATCCCGCTGAACCGGACGACACCCGCGTACGACGTCGTGGCGGCCTTCAGCGACCTGACCACGACGACCGAGCAGGTCGACACCGAGCGGCTGGCGACGGCGCTGGACACCATCTCGACGACCTTCGAGGACTCCCCAGCCGAGGTGCGGGCCTCCATCCAGGGCCTGTCGCGGATCTCCCGTACGGTCGCCTCCCGCGACCAGGCGCTGCGGGAACTCCTCGCCCACGCCCGGGGCGTCAGCGGGGTGCTCGCCGAGCGGTCGGGCGAGTTCTCCCGGTTGGTCAAGGACGGCGACAAGCTGTTCACCGAGATCGCGAACCGGCGGGCGGCGATCCACGCCCTGCTCAAGAGCTCGGCGGCGCTGGGGATCCAGCTGTCCGGCCTCGTCAAGGACAACAGCGAGGAGATCGGCCCGGCGCTCAAGGGCCTCAACCAGGTGGTGGCGATGCTGGAGCGCAACCAGGCGAGCCTCGACCGCTCGATCAAGCTGATGGCCCCGTACGTCCGGGTCTTCACCAACACCCTCGGCAACGGCCGCTGGTTCGACAGCTACATCCAGAACATGGTCGCCGCCCCGGTGGTCCCGCGCACGGGAGGTACGTCGTGAAAGCACCAGGAGTGAAGGTGCGCCGGGCGGTCGCCACCGCCGTCGCCCTCGCGGTCGTCGCCACGGGAGCCGTGGTGCTGTGGCCCGAGTCGGAGCCGGTCCGGGTGACGGCGTACTTCCCGCGCACGGTCGGGATCTACCCCGGCTCCGACGTGCGGGTGCTGGGCGTGCGGATCGGCGAGGTCAAGGAGATCACCCCGCTGGGCGAGCGGGTGCGGGTGGTGCTGGAGTACGACGCCGGCCGCAAGGTCCCGGCGGACGCCAAGGCGGCCATCATCAACTCGTCGGTCGTCAGTGACCGTTACGTCCAGCTGCTGCCCGTGTACCGCAAGGGCCCGGCGCTGGGTGACGGGGACGTCATCCCGGAGGAGAGGACGGCCGTGCCGGTCGAGCTGGACCGGGTCTTCGACAGCCTGCACACCACGTCGGAGGCGCTCGGCCCGCGCGGCGCGAACAAGGAGGGGTCGCTGGCCCGGCTGCTGGGCGTGAGCGCGGACAACCTCGAAGGGCAGGGCGAGAACCTGCACCGGACGGTGGAGGACCTGTCCCTGGCCGTGACGACGCTCGCCGACGGGCGGCAGGACCTGTTCGGGACCGTGCGCAACCTCCAGGTGTTCACGGCGGCGCTGGCCGCCGACGACAAGAGCGTCCGGTCCTTCAACGACAGCCTGGCGAAGGTGGCCGACCAGCTCGCCGCCGAGCGCAAGGACCTGGCGGCCGCGCTGAGGCACCTGGGCGTGGCGCTGGCGGACGTGTCCGAGTTCGTACGGAACAACAAGAAGTCCCTGTCGACGAACGTGGAGGGGCTCGCCGAGGTCACCAAGGTGCTGGTGACGCAGCGTGCCGCGCTGGCGGAGGTGCTGGAGGTGGCCCCGGCCGGGCTGTCGAACCTCCAGAACGCCTACAACCCGTCCTCCGGGACCCTCGACACCCGCAACAACCCCGATCAGCCGCAGGATCCGGCCTCCTTGCTGTGCTCGCTGCTCAGTACGACGGGCGAGGCGAAGGCGGCGGACTGCAAGGAGCTGAAGAAGCTGTTCGATTCCCTTCCGGAGCTGGGGTCGCCGCCGGGGGCTCCGGCCGCCGGGGCCGGCCCGGTGGACCGGACGCTGGGCGGAATCCTGGAGGAGGACGTATGAGGGCCCTCCGTGTGACCGCGGTGGTGTGGTCGGCGGCCGGTTCGCTGCTGCTGACGGGCTGCGACTTCGACGGCCTGTACGACATCGGCCTGCCGGGCGGCGCGGCGGCCGACGGCAACGCGTACCGGGTGACGGTCGAGTTCCGGGACGTCCTGGACCTGGTGCCGCAGTCCGCGGTGAAGGTGAACCACGTGACCGTGGGCGCGGTGGAGAAGGTGGAGCTGGACGGCTGGCACGCGCGCGTGCGGCTGCGGATCGCCGACGACGTGAAGCTGCCGGGCAACGCGGTCGCCGAGCTGCGGCAGACCAGCATGCTCGGGGAGAAGTACGTGGCGCTGTCGGCGCCCGTGGACGCGGCGCCGGCCGGGCGGCTGAAGGACGGGGCGCGGATCCCGCTGTCGCGCAGCGGCCGCAACCCGGAGATCGAGGAGGTGCTGTCGGCGCTGTCCGCCCTGCTCAACGGCGGTGGCGTCGCCCAGCTGAAGACGATCACCACGGAGCTCAACAAGGCCCTGGAGGGCCGGGAGAACCGGGTGAAGTCGCTGCTGGGCGAGCTGGACACCTTCATCGGCGGGCTCGACTCGCAGCGTACGGAGATCGTCCGCGCGCTGAACGGCATCGACCGGCTCTCCAAGCGGCTGGCGGCGGAGAAGAAGACCATCGCGGCCGCCGTCGACACCGTACCGCCGGCGCTGAAGGTGCTGGCCGACCAGCGGCGCAAGCTGACGGCGATGCTCACCTCCCTGTCGGCGCTGAGCACGACCGGTACGAAGGTGATCAACGCGTCGCGGGACGACGTGGTCGCCAATCTGCGCGCCCTGCGGCCGGTCCTGGAGCAGCTGAACAAGGCGGGCGACGACCTGCCGAACGCGCTGGAGCTGCTGACGACGTATCCGTTCCCGCGCAATGTGGTGGGCGCGATCAAGGGCGACTACGTCAACCTCAAGGTGACCGCCGATCTGGACCTGGCGAGCATCTACGGCAACCTCCGCGACGAGCCGCCGGCCAAGCCCGGGGCCCCGGCGCTTCCCGGTGTGCCGGAGGCGCCCGGGCTGCCGGAGGTGCCGGAGGTCCCCGGCGTGCCGGAGGCCCCGGGAGTCCCCGAGGCCCCGGACGTCCCGGGCGCACCGGATCCGGCTCCGCTGCCGCCGGCTCCTTCGCGGCCCTCGGACGACGGCGATCCGCTCTGCCCGCCGGTGTGCACCGTCGGCCATGCCTCGTACGGGGACGGCGACGGTTTCCCGCCCGGCACCGACCGCTCCCTCGCGGAGCTGATGCTGAAGGGGATGCTGCTGTGATCACCCGTACGGTCAAGGCGCAGCTCCTCGCCTTCGCCACCGTGACGGCGGTGGGCGTGTCGTACGTCGGCGCCGAGTACACCGGGCTGGCCGACGCCCTGTTCGACCGCGGCTACACCGTGAACGCGGACTTCGCCGACTCCGGAGGTGTCTTCCAGGGCGCCGAGGTCACCTACCGCGGTGTGCCGGTGGGCCGGGTCGGCGAGCTGCGGCTGACGGACCGCGACGGGGTGACGGTCGTCCTGGACATCGAGGACGGGGCGCGCATCCCGGCGGACACGCTGGCGGTGGTGGCGAACCGGTCGGCGGTGGGTGAGCAGTACGTCGACCTCCAGCCGCGCGGGTCGGGCGGCCCCTACCTGCGCGACGGCTCCACGATCGCCCGCCGGGACACACGGGTGCCGCTGCCCGCGACGGATCTGATCGTGAGCCTGGACCGGCTGGTGAACTCGGTCGGCAAGGACGATCTGCGGATCACGGTGGACGAGCTGGGCAAGGCCTTCGCCGGCACCGGTCCGGAGCTGAGCCGGCTGGTGGACTCGGGGAACCTGCTCGTGGAGTCGGCGTCCGACTCGCTGCCCCAGACGATCTCGCTGATCGAGGACTCGCGGACGGTCCTGAAGACCCAGGCCGACAAGGGTTCGGCGATCAGGTCCTTCTCGAGCGACCTGGCCGCGCTCACGGCTCAGCTGAAGTCGAGCGACGGCGACATCCGGCGGCTGATCGACGCGGGGGCGCCCGCCGCCCAGGAGGTGAACTCGCTGCTGACGACCACCCGGCCGCACCTGCCGGTGCTGCTCGGCAATCTGATCAGCGGCGGCCAGATCACGGTGGCCCGGCTGCCGGGGGTGGAGCAGGCCCTGGTCACCTTCCCGGTGGTGGTGGCGGGCAGCTACACCGTGATCCCCGGTGACGGCACCACCCACTTCGGGCTGGTCGCCGGCCAGGACGACCCGCCGCCGTGCCGGCAGGGGTACGGGACGCAGCGCCGCGACCCGGCCGACACCGCCGAGCGGCCGGCCAACACCGACGCGCGCTGCTCGGCCCCGCGCGGCGCCGGCACCTCCGTACGCGGCGCGCAGAACGCCCCCGGCCCGTCGGGGGGCTCCCGTGGCGGCGGTGGGGCCGGCCCGGCCGCGTACGTCACGCCGTACGACCCGGAGACGGGCACGGCGGCCGGGCCGGGCGGAAGGCTCGTCGAGATCGGCTCGACGGGCGGCGAACAGAGTGTGTTCGGAAAGGACTCGTGGCAATGGCTGCTCGTCGGACCTATGGCATGAGGGGCGTGCGCTTCGCCCGCGTAATACGGCGCCTGCGGGAGGCCGCCCGGCGGGGCCGGGCGATGCCCGCGACGCTGGCGGTGGCGACCGTCGCCGTCACGGCGCTGTCCGGGTGGCTGACCCTCCAGGTGTACGAGCAGCGCGCCGAGGAGCAGCGGCGCCAGGACATCCTGGCGGCGGCCCGTCAGTCGGCGCTCAACTTCACCTCGCTCGACTACCGGCATTACGACCGGGACAGCGCGAATGTGCTGAAGGGCGCCACCGGTGACTTCAAGGACCAGTTCGCGGCGCAGACCGCGCAGCTGACCAAGCTGGTCGCGGCGAACAAGTCGGTGTCACAGGGCCAGGTGCTGGAGGCGGGTCTCGTCCGCTCCGACGAGCGCAGCGCCCGCGTCCTGGTGGTCGCCGACAGCAAGGTCACCAACACCGCCGCCCCGCAGGGGCAGGCCCGTACCTACCGGCTCCAGCTCGACCTCGTGCACGAGGGCGGGCGCTGGCTGACGTCCGGCGTCGAGTTCGTCGGCTGAGTCGGCCGAGTCGGCTGAAAGGACAACCCTGATGGCGAACACGAGTATCCGCGGCCGCGGTGCCGGCTCCCCCGCCCGCCGCTCCCTGTCCGCGGCCGCCCGCGCGGCGGCCAAGCGCGCCGACCGGGCCGCCCCCGGCACGGCTGTGGTCTCCGGGCGCACCCTGCGGGCCCAGGAGGAGCTGGACGCGCAGGCGCCGGGGCAGGAACCGGACTGGGAGGCCCCGGACTGGGAAGGCCCGGAGGCCCGGGACCCGGACGCGCCGCCGGACGTCGACGAGCCGGACGCCCCTGACCGGCCCAGCGGCCGCCGGCGGGCCGTGCTGTGTGCCGTGCTGGCCCTGGTGGCCGTGGTGGGGCTGGTGGCGTCGGTCCTGCTGGCGCGGGAGTACCGGGACGGGCGGGGCGCCGAGCGGGCGCGGGCGCAGGCGGCGGAGGCGGCGCGGAAGGCGGCGCCGGTCGTGCTGTCGTACGACCACCGGCGGCTGGAGAAGGACTTCGCGGCGGCCCGGGCGCATCTGACCGGCTCGTTCCGCGACGAGTACCGCAGGACGACCACGAGCGTGGTGGCGCCGACGGCGCGGAAGTACCGGGGTGTGGTGAAGGCGTCGGTGGTGGAGCCGCCGGGCGGTGGTGACCCGGCCGTGTCGGTGGTGTCGGCGTCGCCGGACCGGGCGGTGGTCCTGCTCTTTGTGAACCAGATCACCACGAGCACGCAGGTGTCGGGGCCCCGTGTGGACCTGAACCGGGTGCGGATGACCCTCGCGCTCACCTCCGACGGCTGGAAGGTGAGCGCCGTCGACGCGTTGTAGCAGCTTGTGGCGGCGTACAAGCCACCAAGGCGCCTTTCGGGCCATCGCCCGGAAGGCGCCTTTTTTGTGGGCCGTTTTGCGGACCACTCTTGACAGCCCTCCCCCCCTCCAGGCAATCTTCCGTTAAGCAGAAACGAACTTCCGCAATACGGAAGGAGCGCCGAACCCCTCATGGGATACACGGACCAGCGCTTCAATGTGAACTTGTCGATCCTCTTCACGGAACTCCCGCTCCTGGAGCGTCCCGCGGCTGCCGCCGCGGCCGGCTTCACGGCGGTCGAGCTGTGGTGGCCCTGGATCGAGACGCCGACGCCCGACCAGAGCGAGCTCGACGCCCTCAAGAAGGCTCTGGAGGACGCCGGCACCCAGCTGGTCGGCCTGAACTTCTACGCCGGGCAGCTGCCCGGCCCCGACCGCGGCGCCCTGTCCGTCCCCGGTGAGGAGTCGGACCGCTTCCGCGCCAACATCGACGTGGCCGCGGACTTCGCCGCCTCCGTCGGCTGCAAGGCGCTCAACGCCCTGTACGGCAACCGCGTCGACGGCGTCGACCCGGCCGCCCAGGACGAGCTCGCCCTGGAGAACCTGGTCGTGGCGGCCCGCGCGGCCGACCGGATCGGTGCGATCCTGCTGATCGAGGCGCTGAACAAGCCCGAGTCGCCGCGCTACCCGCTGGTGAGCGCCCCGTCCGCGATCGAGGTCGTGGACAAGGTGAACGCGACGACCGGCCTCGGCAACGCCAAGTTCCTCCTCGACATCTACCACCTGTCGATGAACGGCGAGGACGTCAGCCAGGTCATCGAGGCGTACGCCGCCAAGACCGGCCACGTCCAGATCGCCGACAACCCGGGCCGTGGCGCGCCGGGCACCGGCTCGCTGCCGCTGGAGGAGCTGCTCGACCAGCTCAAGAAGGCCGGCTACGACGGCTGGGTCGGCCTGGAGTACAAGGCCGGCGACCGCCCGAGCGCCGAGTCCTTCGACTGGCTCCCGGCCGAGGCCCGCCCGGCCCGCTGACTTTCTTCCGCACCACCAGTTTTGAGAGGCACCCTCATGAGCAATCTCCCCAAGATCGCGTGGATCGGCCTCGGCATCATGGGCTCCCCCATGTCCGAGAACCTGATCAAGGCCGGCTACCAGGTCACCGGTTACACCCTGGAGCAGGACAAGCTGGACCGCCTGGCCAAGGCCGGCGGCACCGCGGCCGGCTCCATCGCCGAGGCCGTCAAGGACGCCGACGTCGTCATCACGATGGTGCCCGCCTCCCCGCAGGTCGAGGCCATCGCGTACGGCCCCGAGGGCATCCTCGACAACGCCAAGTCCGGCGCCCTGCTGATCGACATGTCCTCGATCACCCCGCAGACCTCGGTCGACCTGGCCAAGAACGCCAAGGAGAAGGGCATCCGCGTCCTGGACGCCCCCGTCTCCGGCGGCGAGGCCGGCGCCATCGAGGCGGTACTGTCGATCATGGTCGGTGGCGAGCAGGCCGACTTCGACGAGGCCAAGCCGATCCTCGAGGCCCTCGGCAAGACCATCGTGCTGTGCGGCCCGCACGGCTCCGGCCAGACGGTGAAGGCCGCCAACCAGCTGATCGTCGCGGTCAACATCCAGGCGTGCGCCGAGGCCGTGGTCTTCCTGGAGAAGTCCGGCGTGGACCTCACCGCGGCCCTGGACGTCCTCAACGGCGGTCTGGCCGGCTCCACGGTCCTGACCCGCAAGAAGGACAACTTCCTCAACCGCGACTTCAAGCCCGGCTTCCGGATCGACCTGCACCACAAGGACATGGGCATCGTGACCGACGCCGCCCGCAACGTCGGCGCGGCCCTCCCGGTCGGCGCCGTGGTCGCCCAGCTGGTCGCCTCCCTGCGCGCGCAGGGTGACGGCGGCCTGGACCACTCGGCGCTGCTGCGCGCCGTCGAGCGCCTCTCCGGCTCGCAGGTCTGAGCCTTTCCGGCTCCCCCAGATTTCCGGGCGGCCTCGTCGCTGACACCTGTCCTGTCGCGCCCAGGCGGCGGCGCCGTCCGGAACACCACAGCTTCACTTTCAACAAACTGTTGACGTGAGCTCGAGGGCGTACTTACGCTCCTCGCACCGCCAGCAGCTCCCGTACGTATCGGAAGGTCACGATGTCGAAGCGCGTGCTTACGACCGAGTCCGGCGCCCCTGTCGCCGACAACCAGAACTCCGCCACCGCCGGCGTCGGTGGCCCGCTCCTCCTCCAGGACCAGCACCTGCTGGAGAAGCTCGCCCGCTTCAACCGTGAGCGCATCCCGGAGCGTGTCGTGCACGCCCGCGGTTCCGGCGCGTACGGCTACTTCGAGGTCACCGACGACGTCACCGCCTACACCAAGGCGGACTTCCTGGGCGAGGTCGGCAAGCGCACGGACCTGTTCATCCGCTTCTCGACCGTCGCCGACTCGCTGGGCGGCGCGGACGCGGTCCGCGACCCGCGCGGCTTCGCGGTGAAGTTCTACACCGAAGAGGGCAACTACGACCTCGTCGGCAACAACACCCCGGTGTTCTTCATCAAGGACCCGATCAAGTTCCCCGACTTCATCCACTCGCAGAAGCGCGACCCCTTCACGGGCAAGCAGGAGCCGGACAACGTCTGGGACTTCTGGGCGCACTCCCCCGAGGCGACGCACCAGATCACCTGGCTCATGGGCGACCGCGGCATCCCGGCCTCGTACCGCCACATGAACGGCTACGGCTCGCACACCTACCAGTGGACGAACGCCCAGGGTGAGGCCTTCTTCGTCAAGTACCACTTCAAGACGAACCAGGGCATCCGCTGCCTGTCGTCCGAGCAGGCCGCCGAGGTGGTCGGCAAGGACGCGAACAGCCACCAGACCGACCTGCTCCAGGCCATCGAGCGCGGTGTGAACCCCTCCTGGACCCTGTACGTGCAGATCATGCCGGCGCACGAGGCGGCGGACTACCGCTTCAACCCGTTCGACCTCACCAAGGTGTGGCCGCACGCCGACTACCCGCTGCAGCGCGTGGGCCGCATGGTCCTCGACCGCAACCCGGACAACGTCTTCGCCGAGGTCGAGCAGGCCGCGTTCTCGCCGAACAACTTCGTTCCCGGCATCGGCCCGTCCCCGGACAAGATGCTCCAGGGCCGCCTCTTCGCCTACGCGGACGCCCACCGCTACCGCCTCGGGGTCAACCACACCCAGCTGCCGGTGAACGCCCCGAAGGCGACCGTCGCCGACAACTACGGCCGCGACGGCTTCATGGCCACCCGCAACGGCTCGCGCCACGACAAGAACTACGAGCCCAACTCGTACTCCGGCCCGGCCCAGACCGACGCCGCCCTGTCCGCCCCGCTGGCCGTCGCCGGCTACACGGGCACCCACGCGGCGCCGACCCACGTCAAGGACGACGACTTCTTCCAGGCGGGCGAGCTGTACCGCCTGATGTCGGAGGAGGAGAAGTCCCGCCTCGTGGCGAACATCGCCGGCGGCCTGTCCCAGGTCTCCCGCGAGGACGTCATCGAGAAGAACCTCGCCCACTTCCACGCCGCCGACGCCGACTACGGCAAGCGCGTCGAGGAAGCGGTCCGCGCCCTGCGCGAGGACTGACCTCTTCCGGCGACACCAGACCGCGTACGGCTCCCGACGGGAGGTCGGCAGCCGTACGCAGTCCGCACCGCGGGCCCGGATGAGGGGTGGCCAACGGTACGGACAGCGTGAGGACCGCGGCGGCGAGCGTGCCAGTGCGGTGGTAAGGAATCCCGGCCCCCTTCTTGACCTGAAGGAAGGCCCGGCCGGAACTCCGTCGCCGCCGCCGCGGTCCCAGCGCCACCACTCCCACCTCCCCCCCTTGACCCCCGTCCGGCGGCGCGAACGTCCTGTCGCGCCAGCCTCGCACCGTCGGACGGCTACAACTTCACATCAACAGAAAAAGCCAGAGCGCGGAGTTGGGGTTTACGGTCCCTCAACTCCGCGCTCTTCCTTGTGCCGCCTCCGCCGCCGCGGAACAAGTCCCGGCCGGAACAGCCCCGGGCCGGAACGGAACACGTTCGGGCGGCAGAACCTCCGAATCGCTCACGCGCGCCCACCCCTGGCGGTACGTTCACCATCCCCCACATGCCGCAGAAGTCGAACACCGGGAAGATCGTGGGGTTCGGCTGCCTCGGCATCGTCGGCCTGTTCCTGGTGATCGGCGTCATCGGTGCCGTCCTCGGCGGCAGCACCGAACCGGGCACCAGGAAGTCCGCCGCGCCGGCCGCGAGCAAGCCCGCGTCCGCACCGACGGGCAAGGCGCCGGCCGAGCAGCCCGAGAAACAGTCCGAGGCAGATCAGTTCAAGGCGTTCGTGGCCAGGGACGGCACCGCCGCGGAGAAGAAGGCTGCCGAGCACGTGACGCGAGTGCAGGGCTCCAGCGAGCAGAACAACGTGCTGGACTCCGCCGAGATCCACACCGACTACACCGGCGGACTCCTCGGCCCGCACGGGGGTGAAGGCAAGCTCCTCGCGTCGGTCTTCGCAGAGTGGAAGACCAGCGAGAACGGTCTCGTCACCGTGTACGGCGGCGATGGGGAGATCATCGCCAACGGAAAGTTCTAGGCCTTCCAAAGAAGCGCCGCGCGCTAGCGCAGGTTCACGGCCTCGCCGAACATCACGCAGTCCTCGTTCATGCAGACCGCCGCCCCTCGCCGACGCTCATGCCCTCCCTGGCCCATTGCGGTGGTGTCCTGCTCGCCGAAGACGACCGGCTCGCCGCAGTCCGGGCAGCGTGGTACGTCGCTGCTGTCCTGTGCTTCGGCTTCCTCGCTCATACCTTGACGGTACTTCCGCCGGCCTGGACCGGCCTGTCGACATCCGTCGCAGACGCCTGGCGTCTGCGACGGATCTCTCGGGTGGCAAGGGGGCAGCGAAGGTAGGAAGATACCAAGGGGAGTGTTGAGGAGATGCGATGTCCGGTTCTCATGGGACATTCCACAGAACGCTTCGGGCGTTCCTCGTCGGAGGCCTGCTCACTGCGGCGACCACGGCCCTTTCCCCACTCTCCGCACAAGCAATAACGGGTGGCAACGCCGTCACTGACGACTCTTTCGACTTCGTCGCACACGTCATCCACACCCCCAGCGGGAACAGCTGCACAGGAACCCTCATCACGGCATCCCGTGTACTCACGGCAGCGCACTGTGTGGGCGGTGTGAGCAATGCTCAGGCCAGCGACATGGCTGTTCGCGTCGGGATCAATGTCAGAGGCACCGGAGGGCAGTACAGGCGGGCCTCCTGGATCTGGTCGTACCCCACGTACAAGGGCGCGCACAACGATGTGGCGGTTCTGAGGCTGGAGGCCCCTGTCACCGGAGTGAAAACGGTCCCGTTGGCGCATGGCTCCATGAGGACCCGGTGGGATGGCCAATCCGGCGGTCCTTTTACTCGCTACGACGACGGTATAGCTGTCGGCTGGGGGGTGAACGGGGCCGGCGCGTTGCCCAACCGCCTGCAATTTCGCGGTGTCTACATCAAGCCGGCACAAAAGGACCGCGACGGTCTGAAGATGATTCCCACCGACGGTGGACCCTGCCGAGGGGACAGCGGTGGTCCGCTCCTCATCAGCTTCAAAGGACAGCTTTTCCAGGTGGGCGTGATGAAGGGACAGAACTGCAGTACCACGGCGAGTTACAGTGAGGTCGGGACGGGATATCTGCGGTCCTGGGTCTTGTCCAAACTGTAGGGTTTTCAGCGGTGTGGTTCACATCGACGCCCGCGTGAACAGCGCTGTTCCCAGTCGCAGTTGACGCGGCGCCGGCCGGCCGCACAGCACGGCACAGCAGCAGGCCCGGCGAGGTCAGCGCATGGACGAACGCCGGGACGAACGCCGAGCGGCAGTCCGCATCGAGCCCTTCAACGACTACGTCGCTGAGTTCCCGACGACCTGATCGCCCCGCCCCCGGTCCCGTACGGGGACAGCGTGCGCGGTGACGGATCCTGACGTCCTGGCCCGCCGGACCGGTCCGCAGGAGGGTGACTGTCAGTGGTGCCTCCTACTGTGGAGACCGTCCTTACCCGCGCTGCTGGCTGCCGCGTGCTGCGGACCGGTCGGCCCCGCCCGGAACAGCGCCCGGGTGGGGCCGTCTGCGGGTTGACCGGGGTCAGTCGTCGAGCAGTCGCCAGGTGGTGGTTCGAACCCCAGGGCCCTCGCGAGCTGTTCGAGTACCAGCGGGAGCGATGCGCCGTCAGCCGGACGACGGGTCGATCAGTTTCTCCAGGGCCCTCCTCACCGCCTCGTACGCCGCTGCCGACATCTCGTCCGGTGCCTGCTGCTCCTGCCGGCGTGCCCAGTCCCGGGTGACCCGGATACGGCGGAGCAGTTCGTCCGCGTCCACAACGTCTGCCATGGGGGCCGGGTACCCCGATTCCGGGACACCTCGCATGGATGTCGGTTACGCAGGGTGGGTAAAACCACGACGGGACGTACACCAACCGTGTACCTGTCAAGAGCTCCGGGAAGGGGGACCATGGCGTGGTATCCCGCCGCGACCCGCATGGAGTTGCAGCCCGAGTCGGACGGTCAGCCGGCGATCCGGCCCACCCAGTTCATCCTGCACAGCATCGCCGCTCCCTGGACCGCGCGCCGGATGTACGAGTACTGGCGTGACTCTTCGAACCTCGAGTCCCACTTCGGACTGGGGTACGAGGGCGACCTCGCGCAGTACATCGGCACCGAGACCCGCGCGGACGCCAACTACCAGGCCAACCGTCGCCCCGACGGTACCGGGGCGGTGTCCATCGAGACGGCGTCCAATCTGCAGCACACCGACCCCTGGACCGAGAAGCAGGTCGAGCAGCTGATCCGGCTCGGGGTGTGGCTGCACCGGCGGCACGGCATCCCGCTGCGGATCTGCCGCAGCGCGTCCGACCCCGGCTACGGCTACCACCGGCTGCACGCCGCGTGGTCGAGCGGTGGTACGGCCTGCCCCGGCGACGCCCGGGTGCGCCAGTTCAAGAACGTCGTCTTCCCGGGGATCGTGGCCCGGGCGAGCGGCCAGTCACAGGAGGACCCCATGCCGACCGTCATCAACGAGAGCCAGTCGGGCGGCCCGGCCCTGGTGGCCGGCACGTACAAGCAGCTGGCCATGGCCAACGACGCCGCGCTGCTCCAGGGCCCGTGCGCCTACTCGGCGACCGCGTACGCCACGGTCAAGGGCCAGGCCGGTACGCGCGTCGTCATGCGCTTCCAGGACTACCACCTCACCACCAAGCACCGGTCCCTCGACCTGCCCATCGACTGCGGCACCATCGGCCCGGACGGCGTGCTGAACGTGGCGGTCACGCGCAACGGCGTCCTGGACACCAATGAGGTGTTACGGGTCGAGATCAAGGCCGACCGCGCCGCCAGCGTGACCTGGCGGGTGCTGCGCGCCCTGCGCTGGTCCTCCTGAAGGGCTGAAGGGCTGAGGGGCTGAAGGGCACACAACGCGAAGGGCCCCCGTCCCGGGGTTCCGGGGCGGGGGCCGTTCACGGTGCGGGTCAGACCAGCGGGCGGATCGCCGTCGGGGCGTGGCCCGGCTCGGTGGCGATCTCCTCGAACTCGGTCACATTGCTCATGTCGACCGTCTTGCTCATCGCGATGTTGGTGATGCGCTCCAGGATGGCCTCGACGACCACCGGGACCTGGTGCTCGGCGGCGAGCTTCTTGGCCTCCTCCAGGGCGGCACCCAGCTCGTTCGGGTCGGTGACCCGGATGGCCTTGACGCCCAGGCCCTCGGCGACCTTGACGTGGTCGACGCCGTAGACGCCGATCTCCGGGGTGTTGATGTTCTCGAACTCCAGGTTGACCTGGAAGTTGATGTCCAGGTTGACCTGCGCCTGACGGATCAGACCGAGGTAGGCGTTGTTCACGAGGACGTGGACGTAGGGGACCTTGTGCTGGGCGGCGACCGCCAGCTCCTCGATCATGAACTGGAAGTCGTAGTCGCCCGAGAGCGCGACGATCGGGGTCTCCGGGTCGGCGACGGCGGCACCGATCGCGGCCGGGATGGTCCAGCCGAGCGGGCCCGCCTGGCCGCAGTTGATCCAGTGACGCGGCCGGTAGACGTGCAGGAACTGCGCGGCGGCGATCTGGGAGAGGCCGATGGTGGTGACGTAACGCGTCTCCGGGCCGAAGGCCTTGTTCATCTCCTCGTACACGCGCTGCGGCTTCATCGGGATGTTGTCGAAGTGCGTGCGGCGCTGGAGGGTGCCCTTGCGCTCCTGCGCGGAGGCGGCCCAGGCGGAGAAGTCCGGCAGCTTGCCCTCGGACTTGAGCTCCTTGGCGACCTCGATGAAGAGCTCCAGGGCGGCCTTGGCGTCGGAGGCGATGCCGTAGTCCGGGGCGAAGATCTTGCCGATCTGGGTGGGCTCGATGTCGACGTGGACGAACTTCCGGCCCTTGGTGTACGCCTCCATGTTGTAACCGGTGTGGCGGTTGGCCCAGCGGTTGCCGATGCCGAGGACGAAGTCCGACTCCAGGAAGGTCGCGTTGCCGTAGCGGTGCGCGGTCTGGACGCCGACCATGCCGGCGCTCAGCTCGTGGTCGTCCGGGATGGTGCCCCAGCCCATCAGGGTGGAGATGACCGGGACGCCGGTCAGCTCCGCGAACTCGACCAGCAGGTCGGAGGCGTCGGCGTTGATGATGCCGCCACCGGCGACGATCAGCGGCCGCTCGGACTCCAGCAGGAACCGGATGGCCTTCTCGGCCTGGGCACGGGTGGCCTTCGGCTGGTAGACCGGCAGCGGCTCGTACGTCTCGGGGTCGAAGTCGATCTCGGCCAGCTGGACGTCGATCGGCAGGTCGATGAGGACCGGGCCGGGACGGCCGGAGCGCATCAGGTGGAAGGCCTGCTGGAAGACGCCCGGGACCTGCGCGGGCTCCAGGACGGTCGTCGCGGCCTTGGTGACCGGCTTGGCGATCGACGCGATGTCGACGGCCTGGAAGTCCTCCTTGTGGAGCTTCGAGACCGGGGCCTGGCCGGTGATGCACAGGATCGGGATCGAGTCCGCGATCGCGGAGTACAGGCCGGTGATCATGTCGGTGCCGGCCGGGCCGGAGGTGCCGATGCAGACACCGATGTTGCCGGCTTTGGCGCGGGTGTAACCCTCGGCCATGTGGGAGGCGCCCTCGACGTGGCGGGCGAGCGTGTGGTTGATCCCGCCGCCCTCCTTGAGGGCCTTGTAGAACGGGTTGATCGCCGCGCCCGGCACACCGAACGCGTTGGTGACGCCTTCGCGCTTGAGGATCTCAACTGCCGCTCGGGCGGCGGTCATACGAGGCATTGGGTGCTCCTGCTTCGGCCAGCGGATTCGTGCTCTGTCGCGCCACCTGAGAGCTTCGATTCCGTAATGCGGAAGTGTAGTTCTGCTATATGGAAGTAATCTAGGGGGCGGAAGAGATGCAGTCAAGGGATGGCCGAAGTCCCTCCCCAAGAGCTCGCTCCTGGTGGACGATGGGTGACGGACCGAAAGGGGTCATACGTGGGAGAGAACGTCCCGGTACGCTGCCCGGCCTGCCGCCGGGCGCACGCCTACGCGCCGCCGGTCTACCCGTGCCCGTGCGGCGCCCCCGTCGTCCCTCCCCTGCTCAAGGGCGCCCCCGCCGAGCCGATCACCCACCGGACCTGGACCGACGAGTGGGTCACCGTCCGCTGCGCGGCGTGCGGGCGCCAGGACCAGTGGCCGCAGCCCGAGCTCGGCTGCCCGTGCGGCATGGTGCTGCGCGTCCCGGTACGGCCGGTGACCGCCGTACCGCCGCAGCCACCGCCGGCGTCACCGTCACCGCCCGGATCCGGCCCGGCGGGTCCACCGCCCGCGGCGACCGCCTCCACGACCGGGGTGTCGACGGTGCCCGCCCACATGCCGCTGCCGCGCACCGCCCCGGTACCGCGGCCCTCCTTCCGGCCGGTGACCATCCGCACCGCGCGCGACGCGGTCACCGCCGCCGCGCTCTACCTCCGCTGGCTCGGCTTCCGCGATGTCGTCCAGCCGGAGGAACGGCCCGGGAGCGGGAACGGGCCGGGGTCCTGGGGCGGGTACGGGGCGGGGTCCGGGTTCGGCATCGACCTGCGCGGCCCCGGGCTGGTCGCCTAGGTCGACCCCACCACCCGGCCCACGTCCCTGCGGGCCGTCGAGTGCCTGTGGCTGAGCGGCCTCGCGGCGTCGGCGACGAGCGTGTCGTTCTCGCTCGCGGGATACGAGGAGAGGGCACGCGTCCGCGCCGACCGGCTGCGGCTGCCGCTGTTCGTCATGGACCTCACCGGCACCCCGCAGCCCCTCAACGGCGCCGCCGACGAACTCGTCGCCCGGGGCGCGTGACGCCCCCGGCGGCCGTCCCTCACATCGGGCTCTATCGGGCTCTGAAGTGCGCGCTTCGTCGACGCGTGGGGGCTCGACGGAGCGGCCCGCGCGACGCTGCTACGAGGGATACGGACACGGCGCGGTACGCGGCCGGCGGCCGGCCTCCCGCCGCAGGAGGCCGCGCTGCCGCGGGGCGGTGCCGTGGCGGCGAGGCGGGAGGGTGCTCAGGGCCCCGGACCCGCTGCGGTACGCCCCGCACGGCCCGTACACCAGCACGGTCGCCTGACGCTCACGCGAGGTCCGCCTCGGTGTACTCGTCCGTCGCCCCCGCCGCCGTACGCTCGCGCAGCTCGATCCGGCGGATCTTGCCCGACACGGTCTTGGGCAGCTCGGCGAACTCGATGCGGCGGATGCGCTTGTACGGGGCGAGGACCGCGCGCGAGTGGGCGAACAGCGCCTTCGCCGTCTCCGGGCCCGGCTCCCAGCCGTCGGCGAGCACGATGTACGCCTTGGGCACCGCGAGCCGGACCGGGTCGGGCGCCGGGACGACCGCCGCCTCCGCCACCGCCTCGTGCTCCAGCAGCGCGCTCTCCAGCTCGAACGGCGAGATCTTGTAGTCGGAAGCCTTGAAGACATCGTCTCGCCGGCCCACATACGTCACGTATCCGTCGGCGTCGCGCGAGCCGATGTCGCCGGTGCGGTAGTAGCCGTCGGCCATCGCCTCGGCCGTACGGTCCGGGTCGCCGTGGTAGCCGGTCATCACGCCCACGGGGTCGGTGGACAGGTCGACGGCGATCTCGCCCTCCGCCGCGCCCGGCTTCCCCGTCACCGGGTCGAGCAGCTCGATGCGGAAGCCGGGGCTGGGCCGCCCCATGGACCCGGCCTTCAGCAGCTGGCCGGGGCTGTTGGAGACCTGGACGGCCGTCTCGGTCTGTCCGAAGCCGTCCCGGATGGTCACGCCCCATTCGCGCCGTACGGTCTCGATCACCTCGGGGTTCAGCGGCTCACCGGCTGCGACGGCCTCCCTGGGCGGGGTGCGCAGCGCGGACAGGTCGGCCTGGATGAGCATCCGCCACACGGTGGGCGGGGCGCAGAAGCTGGTGACGCCGTGCCGGTCCATCTCGGCCATCAGGCGGGCGGCGTCGAAGCGCGTGTAGTTGTGGATGAAGACGGTCGCCTCGGCGTTCCAGGGCGCGAAGAGGTTCGACCAGGCGTGCTTGGCCCATCCGGGTGAGGAGATGTTGAGGTGGACGTCGCCCGGCTTGAGGCCGATCCAGTACATCGTCGACAGGTGGCCGATGGGGTATGAGGTGTGGGTGTGCTCGACGAGCTTGGGGCGGGCGGTGGTGCCGGAGGTGAAGTACAGCATCAGCGGGTCGTCGGCCCGGGTCTCCCCCGTCGGCTCGAACGGCCCGCAGGCCCCGTAGGCGTCCTCGTACGCGATCCAGTGCGGGACACGGGCGCCGACCGCGATCGGGGTGTAGTCCCCCGGCACGTCGTCGAACTTCGGCGTGTCCTCGGCGCGCACGATCACATGACGGGCCCGGCCGCGCTCGATGCGGTCGGCGAGGTCGGCGGGGCCGAGCAGCGGGGTCGCGGGGATGACGACGGCGCGCAGTTTCATCGCGGCGAGGGCGGTCTCCCACAGTTCGACCTGGTTGCCGAGCATGACCACGATCCGGTCCCCGGGGCGGACGCCCAGCCCCCGCAGCCAGTTTGCGACCCGGTCGGAGCGGTCGGACAGCTCGGCGAAGGAGAGACGGGTCCGGGTGCCGTCCTCCTCGACGATGTGCAGCGCCGTCGCGTCGTTGCCCGCCGCGATGACGTCGAACCAGTCGAGCGCCCAGTTGAACCGGGCGGGCCGGGGCCAGGTGAAGCCGTCGTACGCCCTCTCGTAGTCCTCCCGGTGCCGCAGCAGGAAGTCCCGGGCCGCCCGGAACTCCTCGGTCGCGCCGCTTTCCGCCATGTGTCCTCCTCGTTGCCGCGCAGTGCGGGACCGGTCGCCGCCATCGTGTGAGCGGCGCCCAGGTCTCCCTACCCCCGGACGGGGGCGAAGGAGCGGGTACGCGCGGCCCTGTTGTCCTGACCCTCGCGGTGCTCGGCTCGCGGTGCCTAGGGTGAGGGCCATGGTGTCCACAGACCGCGTGCCGGCCTTCGCGGCCATGTCGCTGCTCGTGATCGTGATCCCTGGCCCGAGCGTGCTGTTCGTGATCGGCCGCGCCCTCGCGCACGGCCGCCGGACGGCGATGGCGACGGTGCTGGGCAATGTCGTCGGCTCGTACGTCCTGGTGGTGGCCGTGGCCCTCGGGGTCGGGGCGGCGGTCGAACGGTCGGTGGTCGTGTTCATGGCGGTGAAGCTGGCGGGTGCGGCGTATCTGGTCTTCCTCGGGGTGCAGGCGTTCCGGCACCGCAAGGAGATGAAGGCGGCCATGCTGAACGCGCCTCCGCCGGCCGCGTCGCGCGGTGACCTGCGCACTCTGCTGGACGGCGTCGTGGTGGGCGTCACGAACCCGAAGGGCATCGTCTTCTTCGCGGCTGTACTGCCCCAGTTCGTGGACCACGCGGCCGGTCAGGTGGCGGTCCAGATGCTGCTGCTGGGCCTGGTCCCCATCTGCATCGGCCTGGTCACCGACACCCTGTGGGGCCTGGGCGCGGCGGCGGCCCGCAACTGGTTCGCCCGCTCGGACCGCCGCCTGTCGATGGTGGGCGGGGCGGGCGGTTTCGCGATGATCGGCCTGGGCGTGACGGTGGCGGCGACGGGACGCGCGGACTAGAACGTACCGAACCGCACCTCGCACGCCTTCTGCGGGACCATCGCCGTCATCGTCCGCCCCGCCTCCTCCGCCAGGGCGGCGCGCTGCTCATGGGTGAGCTCCCCGAACGGCTGCACCGTCACGGTCGCCGTGTCCTTCGTCTCCTCCAGGCGCCAGATGCCCGCGAGGAACCCGTCGACGAGGAAGGTGCGGTACGCCTGGTTGCCCTTCCAGGTGCGGTCCTTGTACTCCTTCGGTACGACGCGGGTGCGGTCGGCGTGCGAGAGCAGCAGGTTGTCGAACTCGGGCAGGAAGCGCGGCGGTGCCGGGGTGTCCGGGTCGGGGCGGGGTGCGTCGGGCAGGTCGAAGAGTTCGGTGCCGTACGCGTCCTGGAAGGTGAGGAGCCGGGGCCTCAGCCGTTCGAAGGCGTCGCGCAGCCGGGTCAGGCCCGACCAGGTCTGCATGTCCTTGACGGAGGCCGGGCCGAAGGCGGCGAGGTAGCGCAGCACGGCCTCGTCCGGGGTGGCCGGCTCGGCGGGCCCGCCCAGCCACACCTCGGCGGTGGTGAGGGCCACCTGGCCGCTGCGTCCCCACAGGCCGCGCGGGGTGACCTGGACCAGCGGCAGCAGGCAGCGGGCGGCGACGGTCAGGGCGAGCGGATCGGCGTCCGGCCACTCTTTCAGCAGCGCCTCGCGGATCTCCTTCGGCGTACGGGGCCGCTCCTCCACCAGGTCGCGGCTGATGGCCATGAGCCGCTCCAGGTCCACCCCGACCAGTCCCTTGCGGAAGACGCCGACCTCCCGGTCGCGCGCGGCCTGGACGAACGGGCGCAGGGCCAGGACGTCGTCGGCGGTGTGGGTGTGGATGGTGGACCGCATGGTGACGATCCGGGCCACCTCGCGGGCCTCCATCAGCGCGGACAGCTCCTCGGGGCGGAAGCCTTCGAGGCGGGCGGCGAGGGCGTAGTAGGGCGGCTTGGTGTTCTGGGCCTGGAGGCCGACGAGGTGGGAGACGGCGTGCTTCGCCGGCATGGGGGTACGACGCAGCAGGAGCTGCCGTGCCAGGGTGGCGCGGTTGAGGGCGCGGGCGGAGAGCACGGGCTTCTTCTGGGAGACCATGCTCGGCACGTTACGCACCCTTGGGGACAGGTGTTGTCCTCAATACGATCCGGTGCCCCTGCAATGCCGGGGCAAACCGGGACGTATATGGTTCGACCCGGGAGGTGAGACCCGTATGACCCTGCCCTCGAAGAAGCCGAACTGGCGCCGGCGCTCCACGGCCCCGGCGCCCGCCGCCGAACAGGCACCGTCCGTCGCGCCCGTTGCCCCGTCCCCCGACCGGGGCAGTGTGGTCCAGGCGTCCCTCTACCGGGACGGCCGCAAGGTCTCCTCCCCCGGCACGCTCGCCGATACCTTCCGCCAGTTGCGCGAGGAGCCGGACGGCATGGCCTGGATAGGGCTCCATCGCCCCTCGGAGGCGGAACTCCTCTCTCTGGCAGCCGAGTTCGACCTCCACGAGCTGGCCGTCGAGGACGCCATGGAGGCCCACCAGCGCCCGAAGCTGGAACGGTACGGCGACACCCTCTTCGTCGTGCTGCGCGCCGCCCGCTACCTCGACGCCCAGGAGGAGGTCGACTTCGGCGAGCTCCACGTCTTCCTCGGCGCGGACTTCCTCATCACGGTCCGGCACGGCGCGGCCCCCGACCTCTCCGCCGTACGCCGCCGCATGGAGGAGACCCCCGAACTCCTGGCCCTCGGCCCGGAAGCGGTGCTGTACGCCATCCTCGACGCGGTCGTCGACGGCTACGCCCCGGTGGTGGCGGGCGTACAGAACGACATCGACGAGATCGAGACGGAGGTCTTCCGGGGCGACCCGGAGGTGTCCCGCCGCATCTACGAACTCTCCCGCGAAATGGTCGAGTTCCAGCGCGCCACCCGCCCCCTGGTCGGCATGCTCCACGGGCTGATGGCCGGCTTCGCCAAGTACGGCACGGACGAGGAACTTCAGCGCCACCTGAGGGACGTCGCCGACCACGTCACCCACACCAGCGAACGCGTGGACGGCTTCCGCCAGGCCCTCACCGAAATCCTCACGGTCAACGCGACCCTTGTCACCCAACAACAGAACGCGGAGATGCGGGCGCTGGCGGAGGCGGGCTTCGCCCAGAACGAGGAGATCAAGAAGATCTCGTCCTGGGCGGCCATTCTCTTCGCACCCACACTGGTCGGCACGATCTACGGCATGAACTTCGACCACATGCCGGAGCTGCACTGGGTGTACGGATATCCGTTCGCGATGGTGCTGATGGCGGTGGTGTGTACGAGCCTGTACGTGGTCTTCAAGAGGCGGGACTGGCTATAGAAATGGGGCTGGAAGCACCAATCGGATTCGCATCAGCGAACGCTACGGAACGGCCGTTCTGGCCCTCTGGGGAGAGTCTGGGGAGAATGCGCCGCGCGGCCGCCCCAGTCGCTCCTCTCGCGCCGACCTTGTTCCACGTCTACGGGCGCAGCCGCCCTCATCGGCGCATAGCTACGCAATGCAACGACAGGTGAAAGCCGAAAAGGTCCGCCGACTCCGTCGGCGGACCCTCACGCAAGATCCAGGCCAAGCCACGGACCATGTCGTTACCACCGCGCCAGGGAACGCTGTCTGGTCACGTACCCCCGGATTCCCAAGCCGGTCCCGACCAGTGTGAGCAGGGCTCCGGAGGCCGCCAGTGCCGACAGCACCAGCGGCACGGCCCGTTCGGCTCGGACACGACCGAGCACATCGGAGGCCGCGATGCTGCCCGACTGCTCTTCGAGGAAGTAGCGCGAGTCATTCGCGTTGGGCCGGTTGTCGCCAAGAAGGAACAGCCGCCCGTCCGGCACGGTCACCGCGTACGGTGCGCCTGTAGTGCCGGAGTTGTCGCGCGTCACGTACGGTTCGTCGATCTGCTTGCCGTTCACCACGACCCGCGTACCGTCGGTGGACTCCACGCGGTCTCCGCCCAGGCCGATCACGCGCTGTAGGGCCGGTGCGTCCCCATAGCGGCCCGGCACGCTGACGAGGACGACGTCGCCTCGGCGTATTTCGCCTGCGTCGACCCGCTCTATGGCCAGCCGCTCGCCCGGACGGTAGGTGGGCTGCATCGCGTCGCCTGCGACGGTGATCTGTTCCCGGTCCAGGTCACCGGTGGCCCCGATTCCTCCCATGGCTCCCAGCAACAGCACCAACCCCAGCGGGACCAGCACCCAGGCGGCGACTCCGAGTACACGGCCCGCACGTTCCGACGGCACCAACACCCCTCCCTGTCTGTCTCTGCTCAAGTGCCGTCGACCGAGCGGCTCGGACGGAACGTCGGGTCAAGGCCGTACTCTGCGATACCGAAAGGCTTGAATTCCTTGTCCGCGAGGACCCGGTACAGGAATTCCGAGGTCGACATTTCATACCTGCACCACTCGCCGACATCCCCTCGCGCCAGAATGCAATATTCACCCGGACGCTGTGCGTCGATAAGCCAGCAGTACTGATCAGACCATTCCGTCGAAGCCCAGGTGACAAAACCCTTGCCACCCGGCGCGTAAACCGGGTACGGATCACCGTCTCCACTTACGGAAAGGGTTGCCTGCCACCGCATGAGGAGATTGAACATGGGACCTTCCATGTTCCCGAGAAAGGACACGGAATCACAGAACGTGCCTCCGCCAAAAGCTTCGCACAGCTCCTTGTAGTCGGCCGGCAGCGGAATTTGCAGCTCCCTCTCGGCCTCAGCCCAGTCGACAGAGTGCGCCGACGGCTCCCAGCCGGCGAAATCGATGACACGCTGCACCCACATAGAGAATCCTTTCGGAAGGGCGGGGTGCAGGCAGGCCTCGGGAATGATACCCGCCTGCACCCCTGGAGATCCAGCTTACCGATCTAGGGCTGGAGCCCCGAAGGTGTATTCCAGATCGTAATGGGATCGGCTGGCACTTCCCCGGTATCCAGGTTCAGCCAGTTAATCGTCAGATAGTCGGGAGCGCCGTTCTTTCCGGTGTAGTGAGCGGTCACCTCGTAGTAGACCGTCTGCCCAGCGTTCACCATCTTGGCGATCTTGTCCTCTTCCGACCTCATCTGAACCTGATTGGGCGTAGCGTACAAGCTCACCAGGTTCCGCCGGTCTGTGCCGGTGCCACCGAGCTGATTGCCCAGCAGGTGGCCACGGTTCATGTCCTGACCCTCCACGAAACCAGGGGTCCAGGTTTCGGGGTATTTCCTCATGGGCCGCGGAACCGGGCTTCCCGCGATCATGGAGTCGGAATTGCCCATGGTCTGACCCTTGTAGTTGATCCAGCTGAAGTCGCCCTTGTTGAGGCAGGCCCGCACCCCCTGCGCCCGGTCGTACTTGTCGAGAGGCTGGTAGAACACCGAGCTCTCGTCATCCTCGCAGGAGTCCTGTGTGAACGGGAATCGTGATGCTCCCGGAACCCAGTCCCACTGCCCGTCGGGCTCCACGAGCCGGCCCTTGCTGAGGTCACCCGTGTAGTCGGACTCGTACCCGTTGGGGGCCGTCTCGGTGTTCCATCCGACGCCGTCGAGGAAGACGTCGGCGGCGGTCTTCCAACCGCCCCCCACCTTCTTGACACCGCCGACAGCGACATCCCCGATCGTGTCGAGAGCGTCGCCGCACCAGTCACAGCCGAAGATGTGGCCGTCCAGCTCGACGAAGCTGGTGGGGTTTCCGCCGGTGAAGGAGTACCGGTTTCCGGTGTACGGATCGGAACCGAGACCCATGTCCGCCAGGGCACCGTTGTACATGTCCCGGGTGGTGAACCGGTTGAGCCCGGGGTTGTAGTCCCGGAAACCCATGTCGTAGGTGCCGGAGTTGGCGTCCCACCGCTTCGCGTTGTAACGGTAGGGGTTGTACGCCTCCTTGGTCGGGTCGCCGGCGTCGGGCTTGTCGATACCGGTGAACTCGGACTCGTCGTCCGAGCCATAGGCCGTGTAGCCGTAGGTGGACTTGGAGTTGCCGTCCTTGTCGGTCAGCGTCTCGACGTCGGTGTGCGAGTTGTAGCCGTAGTAGCCGTCCTCGCCGGTGCCGTCGGTGTTGTGCTTGACCTGGGAGAGGCGCTCGCCCCACGGGCTGTACTGGTACGACTTCGTCAGTGCGCCGGCGACCTCCTCACCGAGCACCTCGGTCGACAGACCCAGGTAGGTGAAGTCGGTGGTCTTGCCGTCGGCCGTCTTGGACGCCGTACGGTCCAGCGGGTCGAAGGTGTACTTGGTGGACTTCAGCGTGCCCGCGTCGTCCATCTTCTGGGATTCGACGACGTGATCGAATCCGTCGTACACCGAGCGTTCGATGACCTTGCCGCCACCGGTGACGGACTCCTGGCGACCGAACGGGTCGTAGTTGTACGTGGCCGTCGAGCCGCCCACCGTCGCGGAGACCAGCCGATTGCGGTCATAGGTGTACGTCGTGGACGTGCCCTTGACCGTCTGGCTGACGACGTTGGCGTTGTCGTCGTGGACGTACGTCTCGGTGCCCGCACCGTTACCGGTCTTGACCGACTTGGCGAGCCGGTTCGCGGGGTCGTAGGTGTAGTCCGTGGTCGACTCGAGATAGGCCGAGTTGTTGTCGGCGTTCATCTTCTTCGCGATGTCCTGCGCCTTGTTCCCGTTGGGGTCGTAGGCGTAGGTGTGCGAGGAGACGAGCGTGCCGTTCGGCTTCTTCTCGACGGCCGTCTTGACCGCACCACTGAGGTAGTAGGTGTAGTCGACGGTGTTCTTGTTGTTCTTGGTCTCCTGGAGCTTCAGACCACGGTCGGTGTACGTGTACGAGGTCACCTTCGGCGAGCCGTCCGTGGACGACTTGCCGACCGAGACGGTCTTGACCAGATCCCGCAGATCGTAGGTGTACTTGGAGAACTGGTCCGGATGTGTGATCGTCTCCGGCTTGCCGTTGACGTCGTACGTGTACGACGTCGAGTTCTGCTCCGCCCCGGCGAGCGCTTCGGTGACCTTGGCGACCTGGTTGAGGCCGGTGTAGACGACCGTGTAGGCGTCGATCCTGGCACCGGAGGAGGTGTCGTCGATCGAGGTCAGGTTGCCGTTGGCGTCGTAGGCGTAGGCGAAGGACCTCTTCTCGGAGTCCGTCTCGCCGGCCGTGTCACGCACCAGCCTCACGCCGTCGGCGACGACGATGCCGCCGCTGTTCTGCTCCAGCTTCAGCTTGGCGTCATTGCCCTGCTTGAGGCTGTACGAGCCGAGCGAGACCCAGGTGCCGGTGGCGGCGTTCTGGTCCTTCGTGACCGACGGGTGCGTGGTGGTGCCCTGCGACAGCGTGTACTTCGCCGTCGTGGCCGCGCCCGTCACCTTCGGGTACTTCACGTACGCGGTGTACGTGCCGTCCTTGGGGATGTTGAGCGTCCACGTGAAGGCATCCGTGCCCGTACCGGCCGTGTGCGTGCGGTGGTCGTAGCCGTGCTGCCCGGCGATGTCACCCTTCGCCCAGGTACCGGTCGAGGAGGTGTGCTGGCTGTCGGAGTTGTCCACCAGGACCACCGACTTGCCCACCGGCACACCGTCGTCCGCCTTGGACTTCAGCTTGCCGTCGGGGTAGTACGACCACGTCATGGTGCGGTCCGAGGAGCCGCCCGCCGAGGTGAGCGTGCGGGCCTTCTGCTGCCCGAGCTCGGTGTAGTCGTAGGTGGTGGCGATGTCCCACGGGTCGGTGGACTTCCTCGTCCAGCCGTTGTCGAAGTACTCGAAGACCGTGTCGTTGCGGACCGTCTGGCCCTCGGACGGCGGCAGCGACTTCTTCGCCACGCGGCCCACCGCGTCGTACACGGTCTGTGTGTAGACGTTCGGGCTGTTGTAACGGGAGTCGGCCGGGTCGTACGGCTGGAACTGCTTGACCGGGCGGTTCAGCGCGTCATACTCGGTGCGCGAGACGAAGTCGTCCGTGGCCGCCGTGGCCGTGCCACGCGGGGAGATGACCTTGGTGGTGTTGCCGACCTGGTCGTACTCGTACTGGGTCTTGCGGAACGTGGTCCCCTCGTAGGGGGTCCGGACCTCCTTCTTCTTTCCGCGCTCGTCGTAGTCGACGTAGGTGATGTTGCCCTCGGCGTCCTTGGTCTGGATGACCAGGGAGTCCTTGTCGTAGGTCGTCGTGCTGGACTTGCCGGCGGCGTCCGTGACCGTGGTGACCCGGTGGTTCAGGTCGTAGGCGGTCTTGGTCAGGTAGTCGGCCGTGTCCGTCGTGGCGTTCTTCCTCGGATCGACGATCCGGGTGACGTTGCCGACGTTGTCGTACTCGTACGAGATCCGGTGCTGCGCGGAGTTCGCCACGGAGGTGAGCTGGTAGATCTCGTCGAACGTGTTGGTGGTGACGTGGTCGGTGGCGTCGCCGGTGGTCAGTACACCCTTGGGCTCGGTCGTCGTCTTGAGGTTGCCGACCTTGTCGTAGCTGTAGACCGTCTTGCGCTCGGCTGAAGTGGCGGTGTCCTTCGGCGCGGAGTCCGAGGTGATCTGGTCGGCCGCGTCGTAGACCGCCGTGGAAACTGCACCGTTGGGCGCCGTCGCCTTGGTGACGTTGTCGTTGGCGTCGTACTCAGGCGCCGACAGCGTGATCAGGTCTCCGGCCGCCTGGTCCTTCGGCACGACCTTGGTCAGCGGACGTCCGAAGGTGTCGTACGTCTGCGTGGTCTTCTTGCCCAGCGCGTCGGTGGTCTCGCGGACCTGGCCGCGCTCGTCGTAGACGAACGACGTGGCCTTGCCCAACGCGTCGGTGATCTTGGCCGGGTAGCCCGCCGGACCGAACTCGCTGTTGGTCGTCGGGTTGCCGTTGGCGTCGATCACCTTGGTCAGCTGACCGTACGCGTCGTATTCGTACGTGGTGGTGTAGTCGTCCGCCGTCGTGGTCGCGACGCCCTTGGGGTCGGTGACCGTCTTCAGGCTGCCGAACGAGTCATAGCCGAACTGCCACTTGCGGCCCTCGGGCGAGGTCTTGGTGAACAGGTCGGCGGAGAAGCCGTCCAGACGGGTCTGGTAGCTGTACTGCTGCGAGTTCGCCGGGTACGTGCCCGGGGCGCAGTCCGAGGACGGCGGGACGCCGCCCTTGTTGTTCTCCGCGTCGCGCGACCAAAGGGGGTAGCCCGTCTTCTGGTCGTAGCAGTACGCGGTCTTGGCCCCGTTGGCCTCCTCCATGTACGTGACGTTGTTGTCGGCGTCCCACGAAAGCTTGGTGACCTGGGACTTGGCGTTGGTCGTCTGGACCGGGCGGCCGAAGTCGTCGGTCACGTAGTCCGTGGCGTGCGCCTCGGCGTCGGTCACCTTGGTGTCGGTGAACTTGGGGTTCGTCGTGTTCGCCTTGTACGCGAAGCCGGTGAGGAAACCGAGACGGTCGGTGATCGTCTTGGTCCACCAGTGGTACTTCGGGTCGTCCCCGGCCTGCGGGGCGTAGTACGCCAGGTTGGTGGCGTTGCCGCGCGGGTCGGTGGCCTTGACGAGCTTGACGTTCTTGTTGCCCTGCGTCGCGTCGTAGGTGAACGTGAACACCTTTGGCTGCGTCGAGCCCACACCGTCCGTGAACTGCCCGAGCAGGCCCTTGGTGGTGTAGTGGAACTCGATCTTCCGGCCGGAGACGTCGGTCACCGAGCGGATGTGGTCGTAGATCTTCGAGTTGTTCAGCGCACCGGCGTCGGTGGTGAGGACCCCGGAGTCATTGACGTACTGGTAGCCGGACTGGCCCTTGGTCCAGTAGTCGACCGTGAGGGTCTGCCGACCGGCCGGGTCGGTGATGTACTTGAGGAACTTGGTCGGCTTGTTGTTGGACTTGCGTTCCTCGTAGGTGAACGTCTGCGTGTTGCCGTTCTTGTCGACCGTGGACGCCAGGTAGCCGTCGCAGCCGAAGAGGAAACGTGTGCCGTCGGGACGGGTGAGCGTCCAGGCGTCCGGGACCGGGTCCTTGGTGGGCTTGCAGTCCAGGCCGGCCTTCATCGTGACCTTGTAGTGGACGCCCGCCGGGGCCTTCCACGTGCCGTCCGCCTGCTTGCGGAAGACGTGCGTGGTGCCGTCGCCGTCCGGGAGACGGATCTCGGTCGGGTTGGGGTTGGGGTGGAAGTCCAGCGGCGCGCCGAGCCGGATGGGGCCCGCGAACTGGAACGACCAGCCGTGGCCGGCGACCGTGTCCGAGGTGTCCTGGCTGTTGTACGCGAAGCGGGCGAAGGTGCTCAGTCCGCGGCCGGGGTTGGTGAAGGCGTTGTACTGCCACACGCCGTTTCCGGAGGCCAGGTTGCTCATGAAGTTCGAACCGGCGCCGGTGTTCTTGCCGGCGTAGGAGTAGAACTTCTCCATGCCCAGCGTGTTCGAGGTCGGATCCTCCACCGCCACGTTCTGCTTCAGCGAGGGGATGCCGCCGGTGCCGGTGGAGAGCCAGGTGCCGTCGGCAATCTTGCGGACGTCCCAGCCGAGGACGTACTCGTTGCGCTTGTTGCCGTTGTCGGAGTTGATCGGCGTCTTGACCTGCGCCTGGATCGTCGCCGACTGGCCCGGCAGCAAGGCCGGGATCGCCGTCTTCAGCTGGTTGCCGCCGGTGGTGACGTCCGTGCCGTCGGGGAGCTTCCAGGTGTAGGACAGCTCCCGCTCACCGGCCGCCCACGCGGTGGCGGTGGTGTTGGTGACGGTGAAGTCCACCGTGTAGGTGGAGTTCGGCGTCATCCGGGCCGGGGTCGTCGGCGCGTAGTACGTGTCCTCGGTGGTCGCGTCGACGTAGATGACCTGCATGTACGGGCGCAGCTGCGGGTCGGCGGCCTCGGCCGACAGGAACAGGGTGCGCTCCTGGGGGCCGGTGGCGGACTCGTCCTTGAGCTTGACGGCCACGCCCTTGTTGTTGGCGGGGGTCTTGACCCAGGACTTCATCAGTCCGGTGGCGTCCCACCAGTGGCGGCCGACCTCGTCGGTGATCTGCGGGACGGTGTCGGCGACGGTGGCGGACATGTCGCCGCCCGGGGTGGTCCAGGCGGTGGTGGCGTTGGCGTTGTTCCAGGTCGCCGTCGTCTCGTCGAAGTCGCGGGTCAGGGAGTGGAGCTCGTAGACGGCTCCGTTGCTGGTGCTGGTGGTCTCCGCGCCCCACATGTAGAAGGTGTTCTGCAGCACCGTGGCGGTGGTGGGGATGTCGCTGGTGGGGAACTTCAGCACGGCACGGGTCTTGCCGTACGTGGAGGAGTTGTTGCCCACGCTCAGCCACGTCTGCCCGATGTCCCAGGACTTGATCTTGTCCTGGTTGGTGGTGGGCTGGGCGGAGGAGAGGGTGGTGTCGGTCTGACCCGCCTGGATGATCTTCATCGTCCGGCCGGCCTTGGGGATGCCGACGACCCGGGTGGGTGAGCCGAGCAGCTCGCCGCCCTTGGTCTTGACCGCCAGCTGGTAGTAGTACGACTTGCCGATCTCGGCGGTGCTGGAGTCCGGGGTGGGGACGGCGGTGGTGTCTGTGTACGTCGTCGCGCTCGCCGGGATGGGGGCGATCAGCGTGGCGGCGGACGGGGTGAACACCTGCTGCGTGGAGCGGTGCAGCTGGTACTCGACGATGTCCAGGCCGCTGTCACCGGTGGTGTTGCTGTACTTGGCCCACGACAGCTCCGGACCGGTGGAGTGCACCACGGTCGGCGAGTTCAGCGCGGCGCCGACCTTGCCGTAGGTGACGGTCAGGCGCGGGTAGGTGGAGGTCTCGCCGCCGTAGTCGTTGCCGTCGGCCGCCTCGTAGCGCGGACCACCGGTCGGCGCGGTCGACGACTCGTCGGTGGCCTTCAGCACGAAACCGTGGTTGGTGGCGGTGCCCGAGACCCACTTCTGGACCGTGTCGGTGACCGGGAACTTGTGCCACTGGTTGTACTCGCCGGTGTTCTTCACGATCGACGCCGGATTCACCAGCCGGACCGCGTCGGCGAGAGTACGGGTGGTGGCCGAACCCGTGTCACCCAGGACGATCTTGCCCGCGGTGCCCTTGGAGAAGTACCGCTGCGTCGCGTCCAGCGTCTTCCACGTGGCGCCGGACCCGGTCTGGTTGACCGTATAGCTGTTGGTGCCGTCCCGGTGGGTGACGGTGTACGGCGCGGCCGTGGCCGCGTCGGAGGCGGCCGGGTAGTGCACGTCGACGCGGTAGCTCGCGGTCTCCGGCACCTTCGGCTGCCAGGTGTACGTCTCACCGGTCGCGGTGTTCTTGTTGTACGCGTAGTCGCCGCCGATGGCCGCGCTCGTGGAGCCCTTGGGCCACTCGCCGACCGCCGCCGTACCCGCGTCACCGTCGTCCTGCTGGACGCTGGTGCCCGACAGCTCACCGACCAGCGTGCTGGTGTTGGACCAGGTCGCCGTCGACTCCGCCCACGACCCGGTCGCCCGGTAGGCGCCGATCGTGACGTCGTTGCCGTTGGTGGTGTGCGCCTGGTCGAAGTACATCTCCAGGCGGGCGGTGTCGATGTCGACACCCGCCGGGATCTCGTCGATCGGGAACTTGATCAACGACCGCGCGATACCGGTGTCCGTCTTGCCGGCCGACAGCTTCCAGGTGGTGTTGAAGTTCACCCCCGCCTGGTCCGACAGCACCATCGCGTCCTGCGACTGCGACGCGTTCGGCGTGATGGTGATCGTCGGGTCGATGACGACCGGGTACTGGCGCTCCTTCGCCGCAAGCCACGAGGCGTCCGGGGTGACGGTGAGCGTCCAGCCCTTGCCGTTCTTGGCACGGGCCAGCTTCTGGGTGACCTTGGTGCTGTACGTGCCGCCGGTCGGCGACAGGGCGTCCTTCTTCGCGTCCGTCATGTACGGCGCGGGGATCACCATCACCGGCGTCTGCGGCGCCTCGCCGAACAGCGCGATCGAGCCGTCCCCCCGCACCTGCGGCGTCAGGCCCTCGGTGTCCAGCGTGAAGGTGAACGACACCGGTCCGGCCGGATGCTCGGCCAGGACGATGTTCTCCTTCACCTGCCCGGCACCGACGACGTACTGGAGATCGGCCCCGCCCACGGCGCCCTTGTAGGTGACCGTGGAGCCCTTCGCCTCCGGCTTCAGCGCCGCCTTCGCGCCCTGGAGGCCCAGCGTGACCGAACGGCCGTCGGGAGCCTCGTACCGCAGCAGCTTGTCGGGGCTTCCGCCGAACGAACTGCGGCCGGTGTTGGTGGTGTTGGCGAAGCCCTGCGCGGTGGGCCTGACCGCCGGGTCGATCGCCTTCCACGACGAACCCGAGCGGTACGACGTCGGCACCGCCGACAGCTCCGCCTGCACCCGCCCGTCCGACAACTGCCAAAAGCGCGCCTGCGGGGTGCGTCTGTCGGTCAGCTCCTTGACCCGCTTGGGCTCGGGCAGCGCCTGGCCCCTGGGCAGCTTTTCGCGGCTGGGTATCTCCAGCTTCCCGCCCTCGGGCGGGGCCGCCGCGGATTGCTCCTCGTTGTCCGAGAACCAGCCAGCGATGGCGTCGACAACGCCCTTGTCGTCACCGCCACTTGGCGCCGATGACGCCGCATAAGCGACCTGTGGCAGTAGCGTCCCCGCCACCGCTGCCACGATCAAACAGGAGATTTGTCTCCTGTATGGGATTGACACGTGTGTGCCTTTCTCTTTCGGCGCCCTGTTCGGCCACATGGGCAAAGCGGGTACGCCGATGTGCCGGATCGGAGGTTTCCGACCGGCTTGAAGCCGAGAGCCGGCGCAAGCAAGCAAGCAGAAGGCCTTGATCGCGTGCGCGGCAGCGGGAGTATTGACCATGTACTTGACGTGCTGTCAACCCAGCGGACATTTAAGGCAATAGGCGGACGCAGTCGCGGTCGTTCGTCCCTTTCTTCCCATCACTGGCTCAGGCGATCCGGCATGGTGTATAACCGCCCGCGTTTCCACGCTTCAACCAACTCACGGAAAGCCAACCACTCATGACTTCTAGTCAATCCCCGGGGAACGCAGGGCCGGAAAACGGCACGAAACCCGGCAGGGATCTCGAGTCGGACATGGGAAAGAAGGGCGTTCTTGCCACTCCGGAGGACACGCAGGTGGTCGAGTGCGCAGCGAAGCGGGCAGTCAGCGTCCGCCAAGGCCTGATCATCGCCGGCGTGTTGCTCCTCGCCTGCGGCGGTCTGGTCGGCTACGGGATACTCAACACCGAGGACGAGCCCAAAGCGCAAGCGGTACCGACGGCCGAGGTGACCTACGAGGTGACCGGCACGGGCACCGCAGAAATTTCGTATCTCGCCCCTAGTCAGTCCGGCACTGCCACGGTTGAGAAGGGCGCCACCCTGCCCTGGAAGAAGACAGTTCAGGTACCGGTGGGTAAAGCCCCGACCGTGGCCATCATCCTTGATGAAAGGGGTGGCGAGGCGGTCTGTGCACTTGCCGTCCGTGGCAAACATGCCCAACGTGCCAGCGCCATGGGCGCGTTTGGCCGCGCCACTTGCAGCGGGCCTCTCCTTCAGCCTGTTCAGCGATAGGCCCGCTGTAATCTCCGGCGCGCTTTGGCGATGGCCACCTCCCCTTACTAAGCTTGCTCCTTAACCTCGGCCTCCTTGGTTGCCCGCTACAGGTGGGCGGACAGCGCGATGAGAACCGAGCTGCGGATAGGTTCTACCTCGCCAGCGTTGTCCGCAGGCAGTGGCAGCTGGTATCGATGGCGCCTGGAGGGAGTGGACATGCCGGATGAGGCGAAGGTTCGCATAGGTGACGTTGTGCGGGTCACAGGCGGGCCATTCGCAGACTTCAGGGGCCCTGTCGGATCCATCGCGGCCGCATTGACGCTGGTCAGCGCCCGAGGGCGACAACTTCAAGAAGGTCTCGTCCTGGGCGGCCATCTTGTTTGCACCCAACTCGTGGGAACCATCTACGGCATGAACTTCGACCACATGCCGGAGCTGCACTGGGTGCACGGCTACCCTTTCGCGATCCTGCTGATGGCAGTGGTATGTACGAGCCTGTACGTGATCTTCAAGCGGCGGGACTGGCTGTAGACGTCGACCACGACGGACTATCCGGCGAGGGCGAGGTTGTGCATGCGGGCCTTGCGCACCGCGTCCGCACCCTCACGACGCAGAACCGCCCCCGGTGAACGGAGCTATCCAGGACGGCTCCGACGCCGTGATCACACCAGCCCCCGGCGGCGTGATGTCGCGCGGAATCCGATGGTGCTGCACGGCTCTGGCGTCAAGAACCACCGGATGCGTGAAGTGAAGCTGTCCGACGGGATCATCACGCTGTCCCCCCCCCCCCCCCCCCCCCCGGCGCCTGGACGACGTGGAGGCGCACCTCGCCGGGGAGGACGAGCTACTCGTTCGCCGGCTCAACGGCGGTCCCGGCACGCGCGAGGGCGTCGAAGCGTACTTCCGGCACTGCCGGCGGGACCTGCAACGCCGCCGCCCGGTGACACCAACGGCTGTCACGGCCCAGGCAGGAGGTCGAGATCCAGGATCATGTCGAGCGACCGCACACCGTCTGTTCCGGTGAAGGAGCCGACCGTCTGGAAGCCGTTTTTCCGGTAGTAGCGAATGGCGCGTGGGTTGTCGGCGAGAACGCCACCCCACAGGATGATCCTCTTCTTGCCGAAACATCGTGCGGCGTCTGCGACGAGCGGGAAGACTTGCGTCCCGATGCCTCTCCCCTGGTAGTCGTCGGCCAGGGTGGGGCCGAAGCGGCAATCGGTCGCTGTAAGGCGGATGCCGGCCGCGCGATAGCGCGCGATGTCGTCAGGGTTGAGACCGAGACTGCACTCGAGCAGGCCGACGATCCTGCCGGACAGCACTTCCTCAAGCATGAGCCTGAGCTTGTCGTAGCGCGCGATCGCGTCACACAGGTCCTGCGCAGTCGCAAGGTCGTACCCGTCGAAAGTACTCAGCCGTCTCGATTCAGGTGACAAGCCCACCAAGAAGCCTGCCAGACGATCTGTATCGGCGCGTGTGAGAGGGCGGAACACCACATCCGAACCGTCAATCCGCGCCAGGCGGCGTGTCAGGACCAACGGATCGTGGGCGATCTCCGCCAGCGTGAACACCACAGCATCCCCCAACTCGGACTCCGGTGGAACGAACCTACTGTTGAGGCCCTCCAGAAGCCCAGCGGCGCGTCCCGCGCGTGGTACCCGGCGCCCGCGCCGAGATCGTCTCGAGACACGGGCCATGGACCGCGGATCGACCACACCGAGAAGGTCAACCACCGGATGCTGAGCTTCATGGACTGTCTCGGCCGACCGATGTCCAGGGCGGGCAGCGCGGCGGATGTCAGCGGCGCCGCGCCACCACCTTGAGCGGGGCTCGGAAGGACAGCAGCCCGAGCATCGGCGCTCGCTCGTCCTCGACGAGAACGGCGTCCGGCAGCAGTCGGGCCAGCGTGCGCAGTGCCACGGCCGCTTCGGTGCGGGCCAGGGACGCGCCGGGACAGCGGTGCCGTCCCGCGCCGAAGGACAGGTGGTGACGGATGTTCTGCCGGTACGGGAGCAGTCGTTCCGGTTCGTCGAACATGTCCGGGTCCGAACCCGTCCCCATCAGCATCAGCAGGAGCTGCGCCCCCGCCGGCAGCCGTGTGCCGGACAGTTCCACCTCATGCGCGGTGACCCTGCGCCAGGTGGTGACCGGCGGCTCACGGCGCAGTATCTCCTCCACCCACGCGTAAATGAAGCGGTCGTCCGTGGCGGCTCGCGCCCAGGCGTCGGAGTCGGCCAGGGTGTGGCGGAGTACGGTCGAGATCAGCTGTCCGGTGGTGGCCTGGGCGGCGATGAAGACGAAGAAGCACACGGCCACGATGGTCGGGGTGTCCAGCGGCTCGCCGTCCGGCAGCTGGTGCCCGCGCAGCGCCCCGATCAGCCCGTCCGCCCCGGCGGCACCGTCCACCAGGTCCGTCAGCCATGTGTAGAAGTCCGCGACCTGCTGGGCCAGGTGGGCCTGCCGGTCGGCCGGCGGCCGCCCGTAGAAGAGCTCCAGCGCGGCGTCGCTCCATGTCACGAGTGCGGCCGTCGGCACGTCCTCCAGCCCGAGCACCCGCGTCATCACCCGGCACGGCAGAGGCCGCGCGTACTGCGCCGTCACGTCGCAGAGGTGCCCACGTACGAACTGGTCCCGCAGCGCGGACGCCAGTTCCCGCGCGGTCTCCTCCACCAGTGGCACGGCCGAAGCCACACGCTCGGCATTGAAGAACCGCGTGACCAGGCGGCGGAGGCCGGCATGGCTGGGACCGCCGTTGTTGGCGAGAGCGGGCGGCAGCGTGAAGCCGGCCCGGGCGAGCGCGCGCAGGGCGGAGACCGGCAGCGGGTCGACGGCGTGCTGTGCGTTGTCCGGCACGAACGCGACGGGGTCCAGCAGCACCCGCCGCACATCCGCGTACCGGCTGATCAGCCATAGACCGGTTCCGGGATCGAAATGGACCGGCGCGGCGCGGCGCAGGGAGGCCAGCGTGGGGTGGGGGTCCTGCACGAATCGGGTGTCGAAGAGGTCCGGGCATGGCGTCGGCGCGGGCTCCGGACCTGCTGATGTGCTCGCCATACCTCTTCTCTCGTCGAACGGCGGCCTTCGGGCGATGGGCACCCGAGCGTCGAGTATCGCCCGGTGGGAGGGACGACGACGCGGTGGGGCTCCGGGCGGGGGCGGACGGCCCTCCGCTACATCCCGTTTCGCCGCACATATGGCGAGGTGCCCCGCATCCGTGCTTGCGCACGAGCGCGGGGCACCCCTGCCGATCCGGTGAGAGAGTCAGTCCCCCTCGGTTTCGAAGGTGCGCAGCAGATCGGCAGCGACGCTCACCGCGATGGTCGCGGGTTCCTTGCCGGTGATGTCGGCCAGCCCGATCGGGGTCTTGATCCGGTCGATGGTGGCCTCGTCGTGTCCGCCCTCGGTGGCCAGGCGCTTGCGGAACCGTACCCACTTGGCCGCCGACCCGATCAGTCCGATGGAGCCGAGATGGGTGGTGCGCAGGGCGGCGTCGCACAGAGCGGCGTCCTCGGCGTGATCATGGGTCATGATCAGGACGTGGGTGCCGCGCGGCAACTCCTCCAGCACCTCCTCGGGCAGCAGTGGCGTGTGATGCACGTGCACCTGCGCCACCGCGTCCGCCAGCACGTCGAGCCGCTCCTTGGTGAGCAGGTCGGAGCGGCTGTCGATCAGGTGGAGGTCGAGGTCCTGACGGGCCAGGACGCGCGCCAGTTCCAGCCCGACGTGCCCGACGCCGAAGATCGCCACCGCCCGTACCACCGGCAGCGGTTCGAGCAGCACCGCGACCGTGCCGCCGCAGCACTGCACGCCATGCTGGTTGGTCACTTTGTCGTTCAGGGCGAAATCCATCAGCTCCGGCTCGGGCGTGGACGCGGCGATCATCTCCCGGGCCCGGTCGATGGAGACGGCCTCGACATTGCCGCCTCCGATCGAGCCCCAGGTCTCGGTCTGCCCCACCACGAGTTTCGCACCGGCGTCGCGAGGGGCGTGGCCGCGCACGGCCGCGACGGTCACCAGCACGCCGGGCTCCCGGCGTGCTCGCAACCGTGCGACCGCGGCGACCCACGTCATGTCAGGCACCGCTCAGCGCTTCTGCGTCGGCCCGGATCGTGCCGTCGGTGGCGAACCCGTCACCGGCGTCACCGTTCCGGGAGGCACCGGCCTGGCGAGCCGCCTGGATCGCCCAGTACACCGCTTCCGGCGTCGCGGGCGAGGCCAGCTCGAGGCTGACACCGCTCGGCCCGAACGCGGCGGCGGCCTGCCGCAGCGCTTCGCGCACCGAGAACGCCAGCATCAGCGGAGGCTCGCCCACCGCCTTGGACCCGTACACCGCGCCCTCTTCGGTGGCGTTCTCGAGCAGGTGGACGTTGAACTCCTCGGGCATCTCCGAGAAGCTCGGCAGCTTGTAGGTGCTCGCCGCCTGGGTCAGCAGCCGGCCGCGGTTCGGGCCGTCGCTGGTGTCCCAGCGCAGGTCCTCCAGCGTCAGCCAGCCCGCGCCCTGCACGAAGCCGCCCTCCACCTGGCCGATGTCGATCATCGGGGACAGGCTGTCGCCGACATCGTGCACGATGTCCACGCGCCGGATGCGGTACGCGCCGGTGAAGCCGTCCACCTCCACCTCGGTGGCAGCGGCGCCGTGGGCGAAGTACTTGAACGGCGAGCCCCGGAACGCCTTCGCGTCCCAGTGCAGCCCCTCGGTCCGGTAGAAACCGGACGCCGACAGCTGAACCCGCTGGAAGTACGCGGTGCGCACCAGGTCGTCCCAGGCCAGCTCCTTGTCGCTGCCCAGGGAGCGCGCGACGCCCTCGACGATGCGTACGTCCGAGGCGTTCGCGCCCAGCTGGGTGGCGGCCACCTGCAGCAGCCGCTCGCGCAGCTGCTCACAGGCGTTCTTGATCGCCCCGCCGTTGAGGTCCGCCCCGGCGCTGGCGGCGGTGGCGGAGGTGTTGGGCACCTTGTCGGTACGCGTCGGGGCGAGGCGGACCTTGTGCAGCGGGATGCCCAGCGTGGTCGCGGCCACCTGCATCATCTTGGTGTGCAGGCCCTGGCCCATCTCGGTGCCGCCGTGGTTGATCAGGACGGAGCCGTCCTTGTAGATCAGCACCAGCGCGCCGCCCTGGTTGAAGGCGGTGAGGTTGAACGAGATGCCGAACTTGATGCCGGTGACGGCGAGGGCCCGCTTGGTGTGCGGGTGCGCGGCGTTGAAGGCGGCGATCTCGCGCTTGCGGTCGGCGATGCCGCCGATCTCCTTGACCTGCTGCCAGACGGTGGAGATCCGCTCGGCCTGGGTGACCGGCTGTCCGTACGGCGTCGTCTGACCCTGGCCCGGCCGGTAGAAGTTGCGCTCCCGCAGCTCCATGGGGTCCAGGCCGAGCTGCGGCGCGCAGCGGCCCAGGATGTCCTCGATCACCAGCATGCCCTGCGGTCCCCCGAACCCGCGGAAGGCGGTGTTGGAGACCGTGTTGGTCTTGGCGATGCGACCGGCGACGCGCGCGTTGGGGATCCAGTAGGTGTTGTCGATGTGGCACAGCGCGCGGGCGAGGACCGGCTCGGACAGGTCCAGGCTCCAGCCGCCGTCCGCGACCAGGGTGGCGTCGAGGGCCTGGATGCGGCCGTCGGCGTCGAAGCCGACCTTCCACTTGGCGTGGAACCCGTGCCGCTTACCGGACATGGTCAGGTCCTGGGTCCGGTTGAGCCGGAACCGGACCGGCCGGCCGGTCAGCTTGGCGCCGAGCGCGGCGACGGCCGCGAACCCGTGCGGCTGCATCTCCTTGCCGCCGAAGCCGCCGCCCATCCGCAGGCACTGCACGGTCACCTCGTGGGCGGGCACACCGAGCACGTGCGAGACGATTTCCTGCGTCTCCGAGGGGTGCTGGGTGCTGCTCTGGATGAACACCTGCTCGTTCTCGTCGACCAGGGCCAGCGCCGCGTGCGTCTCGAGGTAGAAGTGCTCCTGACCGGCGAACTGGAACTCGCCGGTGATCACGTGCGCGGAGTCGGCGAAGCCCGCGTCGACGTCGCCGTGCACCATCAGGGGCTGGGCGCCGTGATAGCTGCCCGCCGCGATCGCGTCCTGCAGCGTGACGATGGAGGGCAGTTCCTCGAGTTCCACCTCGACGGCCGCGGCACCGAGCCGGGCCGCCTCCAGGGTCTCGCCGAGCACCCAGGCCACCGCGTGGCCGTGGAACATGACCTCGTCGGGGAACAGCGGTTCGTCGTGCTTCATGCCGGCGTCGTTGACGCCGGGCACGTCGGCACCGGTCAGCACGCGGACCACGCCGGGTACGGCGAGCGCGGGCTCGGTGCGCAGCGCGGTGATCCTGCCGCGGGCCTTCATGACCTGGACCGGGTACGCGTGCAGCACGTCCTTGGTGCGCTGGACCAGGTCGTCGGTGTAGAGAGCGGTGCCGGTGACGTGCTGGAAGGCGCTCTCGTGCGGCATCGAGACGCCGACGACGGGCTTCTCGGGACGCTCTGACAGATGACTCATGACGACACCGCCTCGGTGGTCTGTGCGTGCAGCTTCAGCAGGCTCTGCCCGAGCATCGCCGAACGGTAGAGGGAGCTGGCGCGATGATCGTCCATCGGCGTGCCCTCACCCCGCAGCACCCGGGCCGCGGCCTCGACGGTCTCGGCCGACCACGGCTTGCCCTCCAGGGCGGCCTCGGTGGCGAGGGCGCGGATCGGGGTGGCGGCCACGCCGCCCAGGCCGATGCGTGCCTTGCGGACGGTCCCGTCCTCGATGTCGAGCGCGAAAGCGACGGCCACGCTGGAGATGTCGTCGAAGCGCCGCTTGGCGATCTTGTGGAAGGCCGTGACCGGCGACAGCGGCAGCGGGACGCGCACCGCGCGGATCAGCTCGCCGGGTCGGCGCACGCTCTGCCGGTAGCCGGTGAAGTACTCCGCCAGCGGGACCTCGCGCTCACCGTCGGCGTCGGCGAGCACCAGCGACGCCTCGAGCGCGAGCAGCACCGGCGGGCTGTCACCGATGGGCGAGCCGGTGCCCAGGTTGCCGCCGAGGGTCGCACCGTTGCGGATGAGCCGGGACGCGAACTGCGGGAACAGCTCCGCCAGCAGCGGGACGTCGCCGTCGAGGCGGCGTTCGATCTCGGTGAGCGTCAGCGCCGCGCCGATCTCGATGACGTCGGACTCGACGCGCAGCTCCCGCAGTTCGGGCAGCCGGTCGATGGCGACCACGCAATCCGCCCGGCGGGAGCGGATGTTGACCTCGACGCCATAGTCGGTGGAGCCGGCGACCACCACCGCGTCGGGCCGCTCGCGCAGCAGCTCCAGCGTCTCGGCCAGGGTGTTCTTCCGCAGGAACGTGCTGTCGTCCTGGGTGTACTCGGTGGCCACCGGCGCCGGCGGGGACTGCTCGCGACGCTGCGCCAGCGGGTCGTCGTCGGTGGGCTCGCCGACGGCGAACGCGGCGTCGCGAATGGGGCGGTAACCCGTGCAGCGGCACAGGTTTCCGCTCAGCGCGTGCAGATCGAAACCGTTCGGACCGTGCTCGGCGTCGGCGGTGTCGGCCGGGTCCGCGTCCCCGTGCCCGTGCGCACAGCGGTCGGGCCGGTAGTACTCCGCGGCCATGCTGCAGACGAATCCCGGCGTGCAGTAACCGCACTGGGAGCCGCCGCGGACCGCCATCTCCTCCTGCACCGGGTGCAGGGTGGGCGGCGTGCCGGGTTCGCCGACGGTGGCGAGACCCTCGGAGGTGACGATCTCCTGTCCGTCGAGCGCCGCGACCGGGACCAGGCAGGCGTTGACCGCCACCCAGTCGGTGGGCTTGTTCACCCCGGGGCGGGCCACCAGGACCGAACAGGCGCCGCACTCGCCCTCGGCGCAGCCCTCCTTGGTGCCGGTGAGGCCACGCTCCCGCAGGAAATCCAGCACTGTGGTGTGGGGCGCAGCCGGTGAGATCGGTGCTTCTTTCCCGTTGACCGTGATCCGCGCCGCTACCATGACAGGCCTGCATTTCGGTGCGTGATCGGTCGATTCATCATGTTCGCCAATTTCAGGCAGCTTTCTGTGTTCAGACGCGCCACGTAAGAGCAGCGGGCGCAAAACGGCATGCGGCAGCGGCGTGCCGGGAAATGGTGACGGGAAACCTGGAATGTGCCACGGAGGGGCACATCAGAACGGCGTAATCAGCAGCCGTGCGCGATTCGACCCGGAATCCAGACCGTGCACTGGGCAAGGCGACCAAGATCAGAGCTCGTGTACATCCGCCGGTCGCCTCCTTCCGGTCATTATGGGTCGACGTCTACCGCAAATTAGTGGCTGCGGGCCGCCGAGGTCAAGAGGTGGGCCGCGCTCTTTCAGCCGGCGTCGGCCCGGAAGCGACGCCGGTACTCCGTCGGTGTCGTGTCGAGTTTCCGGCGGAACGCGCGGATGAGGGTGTCGGTCGTGCCGAAGCCGCAGGTGGACGCGATCCGGTCGAGGGTGGCGTCGGTGGTTTCCAGCTGGTTGCGCGCCCTCTCGACGCGGGCGGACTCGATGTACGCGGCCGGGGTCATGCCGAGTTCGGCCTTGAAGACGCGGGCGAGCTGCCTCTCACCGACGTGGGCGTACGCAGCGATGTCGGCGAGGGTGAGCCGCCGGCCGATGTTGCGGGCGATGTAGTGACGTACGTCCTCCACGCGCCGCGTCAGGGAGACGGGCTCCAGGGGGACGCTGAACTGGCTCTGACCGCTCGGCCGCTTCAGGTACATCACCAGCTGGCGGGCGACGCGCAGCGCGGTGGTCTCGCCGAAGTCCTCGGCGACCAGGGCGAGGGACAGGTCCAGGCAGGCGCTGATGCCGGCGCCGGTCCACACGTCGCCTTCCCGGATGAAGATCGGGTCGGCGTCGACCTCGACCGCCGGATGCTCGGCGGCGAGCTGCTGTGCGGTCGACCAGTGGGTGGTGGCGCGCTTGCCGTCGAGCAGGCCGGCGGCGGCGAGGATGTGTGCTCCGACGCAGACGGAGGTGACCCTGCGTGTCCTGGTGGCGAGGGTCTTCACCCAGCCGACCACGGCCGGGTCGGTGAGGGCGCGTACGCGGCGCTCGCTGTCGACCTCGACCGAGCCGGGCACCAGCAGGGTGTCGATGCTCCTCGTGGACGCCTCGCGGAAGGTGAGGTCCGGAAGGACGCGCACCCCGGCGGAGGTGGTGACCGGGTCCAGCGTCTCGGCGGCGAGTACGACGTGATAGCCGGTGGCGTCGGACGTCTCGCGCTGCACCAGGGAGAACACCTCCGGGGGCCCGGTGACGTCCAGCAGGTCGACCCCGTCGAAGAGGACGATCACGATCAGTCGTTCGACGGTGCCCGTGGGGCCCTCAGCGATGTCCATATCTGCATGTTAGATGCCATTGTTGACATGGACGGGCCGGATTAGCGTCGTTCCTGCCGCAGCGACCGCACGCCGGTGCGGGCTGCGAAGCACCCGGCACCACACCCGACACACACCTGAGGTGGTACTTCCATGGCATCGACGACGCTGCGCGCACTCAACGGCTTCGACGACACGCCCGCGTCCCTCGCCGACGCGACCCTGATCATGATCGATTACCAGAACACCTATGTGCGGGGCGTGATGGAGCTGGAGGGCTGGCAGGCCGCGCTCGACTCGGCCGCCGCGCTGCTGCGGAGGGCTCGGGCGGCCGGTACGAAGGTGGTCCATGTCGTCAACGACGGCGGCGAGGGCACTCCGTACGACATCCGTACGGAGATCGGCCGGATCCACCCGAGCGTGGCGCCGGTCGCGGGCGAGCCGGTCGTCGTCAAGAAGACCCCGAACGCGTTCCTCGACACCGACCTCGGCGAGCACGTCGACGCCGCCGGCACCAAGGACGTCGTCGTCGCGGGGTTCATGACGCACATGTGCGTGGCGTTCACCGCGCAGGGTGCCTTCCTGCGCGGTAACCGGCCCACGGTGGTCGCCGACGCCTGCGCGACGCGGGCGTTGCGGTCCGCGGACACCGACCTGCCCGCCTCCCAGATCCATCACAGCGCTCTCGCGACGATCGCCGACCTCTACGGGGTCGTCGTGCCGTCCGCGGAGTCACTGACCTGAGCGTGAGGGTTCCGGCACGCGGACCGCGTAGTGGGCGAGCGCGGGTTCGAGGAGGTCGAACGCGCGGGTGGTCTCCTCCGTGAGGACGGCGGCGATGTCCGGGTTGTCGCGTCCGGCCAGGGTGAGTTCCTGGATGCGCTGGAAGAGCGTGCGGTGCACGGCGGCGAGCAGGGCCGCGGCCGTGCGGGCGGTGATGTCGTCGGCGGGAGCACCGGTGGCCTCGGCGAGGGCGTGGGCGAGAGCCGCCTCGCGCCGGTCGTGCAGGGCGCGCAGGCAGGCCGAGAGGGTGGGGCTGTCGGCGATCATCCGGGAGAACTCGGGCCCGGCGAATCCGGCGACGGGATCCTGCGCCGTGACGGCGGCCTGAAAGGCGAGGCGGAGCGCGGTGAGGGCCGACTGGCCGGGCCGCCGGTCGGCGACGGTGCGCGCGAGACCGGCGACGAACTCCTCCTGGTGGTCCAGGGCCAGGTCCTCCTTGCGCGGGAAGTAGTTCGTCACCGTCTTCTTGGCGACGCGGGCGGCAGCGGCGATCTCGGCGATCGTCGTGCGCTCGAAGCCCTGCTGGAGGAAGAGCCTGGTCGCGTGGTCGGAGATCAGCTGCCGGGTCTCCCGCTTCTTGGACTCGCGAAGGCCCAGTCCGTCGGCGGGTGCGTCGGCGCCGTGCCCCGTGTTCATCTCGGTATCCATGACGGAATCTTACCTCCGTAGCAAATTTATGTTGACACCCCCGGGAGGCCGTGGCTAAAGTTACGTCCATCGTAAGTTTGCCTCGAAGGGAAGAAGTGCATGCGACCCACGCCCCTCGCCGCACGGACCGAACAGACCACACAGACCGGCCGGCTCACCGCTGCTCGCCCCGGACGCGACACCCGGTCCCCGGCGCCGCGCGGCTCCGCCGCCGTGCGCGCCGTGCCGCGGCGCGGGCTCAACGCCCCGCGCCGCCGCTCCTTCTGACGCCCGGCCGTCCGCGCCACCGCCCACCGGCGCCACCAGCGCCCGTCCTCTCGTACACCCACCCATCGCCCGTGCCGGCAAGGAGCCCACCGTGCAGATCTCCACCTCCACCCTCTCCCTCACCGTCGACGACGTCGCCGCGTCGCACGCGTTCTTCACCACGCACCTCGGCTACCAGGAGGTAGCCGCCGCCGACGGCTTCGCCTCGCTCACCCGGGAGGACGCGGCGGTCGACATCGTCCTGCTGCGCCGGGGCATCGAGGTCCTGCCGGCCGACCAGCGCGACCGGCGCGCCTCCGGGATCATCCTCGCCTTCACCGTCACCGGGCTGGACGACGAGGAGAAGCGCCTGCAGGCCGAGGGCGTCGACATCACCATGCCGCTGCGCGAGGAGCCCTGGGGGGAGCGCCTGTTCCAGGTCACCGACCCCAACGGCGTGATCATCCAGTTCGTCGAATGGGTCACCCCGGCCGACGCCTGAACGCCTTCGTCAGTCGGCGTGTTCCAGAGGACGGGCGGGCCAGTCACGGGCGGGCCAGTCGAGGAGACGGGCGCCCAGCGTCGCGGTGTGGAGGGTGTAGCGCTGGTCGGGGTCGGCCGGGTCGTAGCCGGTGAGCCGGCGCACGCGGGCGAGCCGGTAGCCGACCGCCCGGACGCTCAGCCCGAGCCGGTGGGCCGTCGTGGTAGTGACGCGGCCGGCGGCGAAGTAGGCGGTGAGCGCGGCCGGCAGGGGCCGGGGGCCGCCACGGGCGCGCTCCGGGCCGCCGAGCACGGTGGCGACGAGGCCGGTGATGGCCGCGCGGTCCCTGCCCAGTACCTGGAAGACCAGCAGTCCGGAGGCGTCCACCAGCGGGCCGGCCAGGTCGAGGCGGTCGGCGAGGTCCAGGGTGGAGCGGGCCTCCTGGTAGCGGCGGACGATGCCGCCGGCACCCAGCCGGGGACGGCTGACGGCTGACGGCTGACGGCTGACGGCGATGCGGTGTCCGGCGGCCCCGGCTTCGCGTACGTACGCGGCGTACCGTCTCGGGACGTCGGCCTCGGCGGCCGGTGAGACGCAGACCAGCAGGGAGTCCTTGGTGGTGATGAGGACGTCACGCACGCCGAAGGCCGCCGCCATGCCGTCCTCGACGTAGTGGGTGGCCGCGTCCCCGGCGCGGAAGGGGGCCGCCGCGCGGGCCACGGCGACCCGGTGCCGCCCGGCCAGGCGCAGCACGAAGCGGTCGGCCCGCTCCACGAGCCGGCCGAGGTCGGTGCGCCCGTCGCGCAGGTCGTCGACGCACTCGCGCCGTACCGCCTCCTCCCGCCGTACGGCGGCCCCATACCCCGTCTCGTAGCCCTCGGTGAGCGCCACGGTCACATCGCGGACCGCCTGGAGGAGGGCCGGCGGCTCGCTTCCGCCGGCCTCCGCGGGCCAGGACCGGCAGGCGGCGGCGAGCCACTCGCCGACCAGCGTGTGCAGGGCCACGCCCCGTGCGGCGGCCGCGGCCGCCAGGTTGCGGAGGGCCGCGAGTTCGTCCGTGCGGGGCCTGCGCCCCTGGGCCTTCGCGCAGCTCAGCAGGTCGAGGCAGCTGCCCGTGACGGGGGCGGGTACGGGCGAGGGCGCGGGAGCAGGCGCGGGTACGGGCGCGGTAGCGGCCATGGGCGTTCCCTTCACGGCGTCGGACGCCCCTGGATCCATCTTGCCGACGTCCGGAAAGGAAGGCCGTCCGAGATGGCGGGCGACACCACCGGCCGGACGGCGTCCACCCCCGGTGGCGCGGGTACTGGCAAGGGCCCATGCCCGACCGCGAGCGCCGCGAGCACGACGACCGCACCGCCTTCGGCCGGCTGCGCGTGCCGGAGCGGGCCTTCGTCCTGGACGCGCTGCGCACCGAGACCGTCGGCGGCCTGGTGCTGCTGCTCGCCGCGGCGGTCGCGCTGGTGTGGGCCAACACGCCGTTGCGGGGCCTGTACGAGTCCGTACGCGAGACGCACATCGGCATCGAGGCCCTCGGTCTGAACCTCTCCGTCGCCCACTGGACGTCCGATGGCCTGCTGACCGTGTTCTTCTTCGTCGCGGGCGCCGAAGTCAAGCGGGAGCTGGTGCTCGGCGACCTCCGCCACCCCGGGGCCGCCGTGCTGCCCCTGGTGGCGGCCGTGAGCGGGATGGCCGTGCCGGCGCTGGTGTACGGGCTCGTCGCCACCTCCGCCGGAGGGACCTGGGCGGGGTGGGCCGTGCCCATGGCGACGGACATCGCCTTCGCCCTCGGGATCCTGGCGGTGATCGACACGCATCTGCCCTCCGCGCTGCGTGCCTTCCTGCTCTCCCTGGCGGTGATCGACGACGTGGTCGCCATCACCGTCGTCGCCGTCTTCTTCCCGTCGACGATCAACCTGGCCGCGCTCGTCGGTGCGGTGCTGGGGCTGGGGCTCTTCTTCCACCTGCACGACCGCAGGCGGGTGCACGGCTGGTACTGGTACCTGCCGCTGGCGCTGGCCATCTGGGCGCTCACCTACACCAGCGGCGTACACGCCACGGTCGCCGGCGTGGCCATGGGGCTGCTGCTGCGGGTCACGCCGGACGGCCCCGGCGGCCGCCGGCCCGCGGAGCGCGTCGCCCACCTCGTCCGTCCCGTCTCCGCCGGGTTGGCCGTCCCGCTGTTCGCGCTGTTCGCGGCGGGGGTGAGCGTGTCGGGCGGCGCCCTGGTGGCGGCCGTCCAGCGCCCGGAGCCGCTGGGCGTGGCGCTGGGCCTGGTCGTCGGCAAGGCCCTCGGCATCTTCGGCGGCTCCTACCTGGCCGTCCGCTTCACCCGCGCCCGGCTCGCCCCCGGCCTCGCGTGGGCGGACGTCCTGGGGGTGGCCATGCTCGCGGGGATCGGCTTCACCGTCTCGCTCCTGATCGGCGAACTCGCCTACCCCCGCCCGGAGGACGCCGCCCTCGTCAAGACCGCCGTCCTGCTCGGCTCCGTGACGTCCGCCCTCCTCGCCTGCGTCCTGCTGAAGCTCCGCAACCGCGCCTACCGGCGGCGGTACGAGGCGGGAAACGGCCGCCCTACTGACGGCCGGTGAGGCGGGCCGGCGGAACCCGGCGGTGGTGCGGGCAGGCCCGGGCGGCGGCGAGGAGGTGCCGGATCTGTTCACCGGCCTGGCCCGGTTCGCGCACCGGGGCGGGGAAGAGGATGCGGACGTCGCGGTGGCCGCGGGCGTATTCGCAGCGCAGCGTGATGCCGTGGCGGTCGAGGGCGAGGGGCTGTACGCGGACGACGCCGTGCAGCAGCCGGGGTTCGGCCAGCCGGGTCAGGCGGGTCACGACGTCGTCGTGCGCGTCGGCCAGGTGCGTGAGCATCGCGGCTTCGTGGACGGCGAGGGGGTCGGCTTCGGCGAGGACGAGTTCGTCACGGCCGACGGTGACCGTTCCCGCCGCCGTTTCGAGGGTGGCGCGCTCGGTGTCGAGCCGGAGGCCGGAGTCGTGCGTGCGGGTCAGCCGCCCGGAGAGGGTGACGCGGGCGCGTACCCGGTCGCGGACGGAGGTGGCGGCGATGTCGGTGAACTCCAGCAGGGCGGCCGCGACGGCGCCGCCCGGAGCGCTCGCCGCCTGCGTCACCGGCGGACTGCCGGCCGGCGGATGGAGCGTCAGCCGGCCCCTGTCGTCGATGGTGTGGCCGCCGACGAGGTCGTGGCGGTGCCCGTCCATGGTGAGGCTCAGCGACTGCGCGCGGGCCAGTACCGAGCGGATCCGCTCCGCGGCGGACGGGTCGGCCGCCATGAAGGCCGCCGGGGCGTCGGGAGCACTCATCAGACCTCCATAAGGTTAGGCTTACCTAAGCTAGACCACTCGCCGACTCGGCAAGAAGGCCACGGGAAGGCCTCGCAAGGCATCCAGAAGGCATCCGGAAGGCATCCGGAAGGCCGGCTCCCTACCCTCAAGTGGCGTGTAACAGAAGTGGCTTGAGTGTGCACAGCGAGGGCGCGGGGTAGTGCGAGAGATCTCGACATGGTCACAAGCCCGCCGATCGGCGTCAGACCTCTAAGGTGTGCCTTACCTAAGTTGTATGGTGGCGCCGTCGGATCGGCAGCGGGGAAGGAATGTGGTGTCCATGGGCGACGTCCGCCTGGTGGCGAAGGACCTCGAGGTCGGGCACGGCGGGCGCCCGGTACTCAAACAGGTGGACCTGTCGCTCCGGGCCGGCGCGATCACCGTGCTCGTCGGACCCAACGGCTGCGGAAAGTCCACCCTGTTGCGGACGGTGGCGGGTCTTCTTCCGCCGCTCGGCGGCGAGATACGCATCGACGACGCCCCGCTCGGCTCGTTCGCCCGCCGCACGCTGTCCCAGCGTCTGGCCTTCCTCCCCCAGACCTCGCAGGCGCCCGCCGGTGTGACGGTCCGTGAGCTCGTACGCCACGGCCGGTACGCCCACCGCGGCGCCCTCGCCCGGCACACGAGCGAGGACACCGAGGCGATCGACTGGGCGCTCGACGTCACGGACGCGGCCCCGCTCGTGGAGCGGCGGCTCGACGAGCTGTCGGGCGGCGAGCGCCAACGCGCCTGGCTGGCCATGGTGCTGGCACAGCGCGCCGGGGTCCTGCTGCTGGACGAGCCCACCACGTACCTCGACATGCGCCACCAGTTCGAGGTCCTCGACGTCGTACGGCGCCTCGCCCAGGAGCACGAGATCGCCGTCGGCGTGGTCCTGCACGACCTGATGCAGGCCGCGGCCTACGCCGACGACGTCGTGGTCGTCGCCGACGGCGGGATCGCCGCCGCGGGCGCGGCCGACGACGTCCTCACGCCGGACGTCATCGAGCGGGCCTTCGGCCTGCGCGTGCATGTCCTGCGCGATCCGGCGACGGGCCACCTCGCCTGCTTCCCCCAGCGCTCCGAGGCCTCCACCGCGTCCTGAACGCATCGGCTCACCCCCCACAACGGTTCGCCCGCATCACCAGCACACAAGGAGAGATCGACCATGCAGAAAATGCTGCGCGCCCTCGCGACGGGCGGTACCGCTGTGGCCCTGATACTGACCGCCGCGGGCTGCGGGTCCGGCACGGTCGGCGAGACCACCGACGGCAAGACGGGCGGGGACAAGGCCGCCACCGGCAAGATCACCGTCGACACCGCCCAGGGCAAGGTCAGCCTGGACAAGCCGGCGACCAAGGTCGTGGCGCTGGAGTGGACGTACACCGAGGAACTGGTCGCGCTCGGCGTGACCCCCGCCGGAAACGCCGACAACAAGGGCTACAGCACCTGGATCACCGCCAAGGGCGCGGGCCTGCCGGACAAGGTCACCGACGTCGGCGACCGCAACGAGCCGAGCCTGGAGAAGATCCGGGCCCTCCAGCCGGACCTCATCGTCATCGACAACGACCGCTCCAAGGCCAACCTCAAGCAGCTCCAGGCCATCGCGCCCGTCCTGTCGTTCACGTACACCACCAAGCCGCAGCTCGAAACGATGAAGAAGAACTTCGGCGAGCTGGCGAAGGCGGTCGGCAAGGAGGACAAGGCCGCCGAGGTGACCAAGCAGATCGACACCAAGGCCGCCGACCTCAAGGCACGGCTGGACAAGGCCGGCAAGGGCGGTCTGAAGTACGCGCTGGCGCAGGGCTTCACCGCCAACGGCACCGCGTCGATCCGGATGCTCACCGATGACGCGATCGCCCCGCAGGTGCTGAACCTCGCCGGGCTGAAGAACGGCTGGAAGGGCCAGTCCGACGCCTGGGGCATGACCACGGTCGGCGTCGAGGGCCTGACCAAGGTCGAGAAGGACGCCACCTTCCTGTACGTCGCCGCCGACAACGACAACCCCTTCACCGGTGACCTCAAGAACAACGCGGTCTGGAAGGGCCTGGAGTTCGTCAAGAAGGACAAGGCCCTGCCGCTGGACCCGGGCACCTGGCTCTTCGGCGGCCCGCTGTCGGCGCTGCACATCCTCGACGAGACCGGCAAGGCTCTGAAGGTCTGATGGCACAGGAAGGACTGACGGCCCCTGTGGCCCGTCCGCTCGGCCGCCGCCCACGAGCTGTGCTCGTGGGCGGCGCCCTGTCCCTCGTCCTGTGCCTGGTCGGCGTGGTCCACCTGGGCCTCGGTGTGTCCGGTGTGGGCATCGGCGACATCGTGGACCTGCTCCTCGGCCACGGGGACGCGCGCACCGAGGACGTGCTGCTCGGCAGCCGCCTGCCGCGCACGCTCACCGGGCTGGTCGTCGGCGTGGCGCTCGGCGTGTCCGGCGTGCTCGTCCAGGGCGCGACCCGCAATCCCCTGGCGGCGCCCGACACGCTGGGCGTGAACGCCGGGGCGTACTTCGCCGTGGTGCTGGTGGCGTTCACCGGCATCAGCCTGGGCCCGCTCCCGGCCGGTGGCGCGGCGTTCCTCGGCGGTCTCGTCGCGGTCGCGGTGGTGTACCTGCTCAGCCGCAGCGGGGTGATGACGCCCGGACGGGTGCTGCTCGCCGGTGCGACGGTGGCGCTGGCGGGTACGTCGGCGGCCGAGTTCCTGCAGATGCTCGACGTGCAGGCGACCCGTGGGCTGTTCTTCTGGGGCAACGGCACCCTGATGCAGTCCGGTCTGGAACGGCCCCTGACCCTCGGCGCGGTCGTCGCCGTGGGCGCGCTGCTCGCCCCGCTCCTGGCCCGTCCGCTGGACCTGCTGGCGCTCGGCGACGAGACGGCCGAGGCCATGGGCGTACGGGTGGAACGCGTCCGCCCGGCCGCCTTCCTGGTCGCCGTCCTGCTGTCGGCCGCGGCCGTGTCGCTCGCCGGGCCGATCGGCTTCGTCGGGCTGATCGGGCCGGTCATCGTGCGGCAGTTGGGCATCCGCAAGCACGCGCTGCTCATCCCGATGGCGGCGCTGCTCGCCTCCGCGCTGGTGCTGGGCGCCGACGCGGCCGCGCAGCTGATCGTGACGCCGTCCGCCACGCAGCCCGCCGAGATCCCGGTCGGTGTGGTGACGGCGCTGATCGGCGGCCCGGTGTTCATGGCGCTGGCCCGCCGGGTGAGCACCGGCGACGCCGACACCGGGGCGGCGGTCGTGGTCTCCGACCAGCGGCGCGCCCCCGCGTACGCGGTCGCGCTGGGCGGCGGGCTGGTCGCCCTGGCCGTCGCGATGGTGCTCTCGCTGCGCGTCGGGGACGTGGAGATCACCTGGAGCCAGCTCGTCGCGTCGCTGTTCGGGTCGGCCGAGCAGATCACCGAGGCGGTGGTGGACTACCGGCTGCCGCGCATCCTGGTGGCGGCGCTGGCCGGGGCGTGCCTGGCGGTCGCCGGGGCGGCGGTGCAGGCGGTGGTACGCAACCCCCTGGCCGAGCCGGGTCTGGTGGGCGTGACCGGCGGGGCGTCGCTCGGCGCGATCGCGGTCATCCTCGTCGTCCCGTCGGCGCCGCTGGTGGCCCTGCCCGCCGCGGCGGGGGTCGGCGGCGTCCTGATGCTCGCGCTCGTGGTGCTGGTCGCGCGCGGGAGCGGGAAGGACGGCCGGACCGGGCTGGATCCGACCCGGGTGGTGCTGGTGGGCCTGGGCGCTGCCGCCACGTCGATGGCCCTGGTCAACATCATGGTGGTCGGCGCGCAGATGAACATCTCCTCCGCGCTGGGCTGGCTGGCGGGCAGCACGTACGCCCGTGACTTCTCCGCGCTGGGCTGGCTCGCCCTGCCCGCGCTGGTCGCGGTCGGCCTGGTGGTCGCCGCGCGGCCGGTGAACCTGCTCTCGCTCGGTGACGAACTGCCGCGCGCCCTCGGGCTGGAGCTGGGCCGCGCCCGGCTGCTGGTCCTCGGCGCGGGCGCGGTGCTGGCGGCGGGTACGGCGGCGGCGGTGGGCGCGGTCGGCTTCGTCGGCCTGGTCGCGCCGCACCTGGCCCGGCGGATCGTCGGCAACAACACGGCCCGGATGGTGCCGATGGCCGCCGTCCTCGGTGCGGTGCTGGTGGTGTCGTCGGACGCGCTGGGCCGCTGGCTGCTGGCCCCGACCGAGATCCCGGTGGGCATCGTCACGGCCCTGGTCGGGGCTCCGTACCTGGTGTGGCTGCTGCGGCGGCTGTGACCGCCGGTGTTCAGGAGGTCTGAGCGACACGGGACCGGGCGCGCCGCTTCGCGGTGCCGCCGATGGCCTCCGCCTCGGGCCTGAGCGTGCGTGCGGCCAGCACGCCGAGCAGGCAGACGAGCGCGGAGGCCAGGCACACGGCGCTGAAGGCACCCGAGAAGGCGGTACGGGCGAGTGGCTGGAGCGCGGGGTCGAGGAGCTCGAACCGGCCGGTCTCGACGGCCTCGCGCGCCGGACCGGCGGCCACCCCGCTGCCCAGGCCGTCGCTCAAGCGGGCGGAGAACACCGCTCCGAAGACGGCGACGCCGGTCGCCGTGCCGAGCGGGTAGCAGGCGTTGGTCAGCCCGGAGGCCATCCCGGCCCGGTCGGCGGGCGCGGCGCCCACGGCGACGCCCATCAGGGGCGGGAAGATGACGGCCCCGCCGACACCGAGCAGCACCAGGGCGACGACCGTGACGGCCTGCCCGCTGCCCGAACCGGCGGCTGCCAGCCCGAGCAGCCCGAGCCCCTGGGCGGCGAATCCCCCGGCGACCAGCGTGTCCGGCGGGAACACCTTCTGCAGCCGGGCGACGAACAGCCCGGCGATCAGCAGACTGCCCGTCAGCGGCAGCAGATGGAGGCCGACTTCCAGCGGGGAGTACGCGTGGGTGCTCTGCAGCCACAGCGTGACGAAGGCGAGTACGCCGAGGCTGGACAGCCGGGCGAGGAAGCCCAGCACGGCGGCGCCGGAGAACGCCCGGATCCGCAGCAGCGTCATGTCGATCAGGCCGTCGCCGCGGCTCTGGCTGGCCACGAGTGCCACGGCCAGTACGACGCCGGCGACTGCCGAGAGCAGCACCTCGGGCGCCGCCCAGCCGACTTCGGGGCCCGTGACCAGCGGATAGTGCAGCGCCAGGAGCGCGCCGACGCCGAGCGCCGCGCCCAGCAGGTCCATCCGGCGCCGGGTGTCCCGCGCCGCCATCGACTCGGGCATGCGGCTGAGGGCGCCGGCCACGACGAGGATGCCGATGGGCACATTGACCAGGAAGATCCACCGCCACCCGAGTACCTGGACGAACAGCCCTCCGACGATCGGGCCGAGGGCGCCCGCCGCTGAGGCGATGGCGGCGAAGGCGGCGATGGCGGCCTGGCGGCGGGCCCCTTCGTACGCGGCGGCTATCAGCGCGAGGGTGGGCGCGAACACCATGGCGCCGCCCAGTCCTTGGGCGGCGCGGGCGGTGATGAGGGTGCCGGCGTCCGGTGCCAGGCCGCAGGCGGCCGAGGCGAGGGTGAACAGCGCCATGCCGGCGGTGAACACGGTGCGGCGGCCTATTCGGTCGGAGAGGGCGCCGGCCGTGAGCAGCAGTGCCCCGAACGCCAGCGAGTACGCCGACACGGTCCACTGGACCCTGCCCAGCCCGGCCTCCAGATCCCGGGCGATGTCGGACAGGGCGACGTTCACGACGGTGACGTCCAGGGTCATCATCACGCCACCGGCGCTGACCAGGGCGAAAGTCCATCGCGGAGTGCATCGCGGGGCAGGACGGCGGGAAGGCACCGCTGATCACCTCCAGGAGAAGTGCGGGGGCGGCCAATCCGGGACACCGGTAGCTGACGGACCATCAGGCGTTAACTCGGGCTCCGTGGCTGAAAGTTGACCTTGCCCATTAGGTAAGCCTAACCTAATCTAACTCCGCTCGAACGTCCAGGTGTTCGAGCGCACTGATCCGGACATACATCGGAGCTGCCTGATGCCCACCCCCGCCGACCATCCCGTGCCCGCGCTGCCCGACGTGGACCCCGCAGCATGGCGGGAGGCCAACCGACGACTCCTCGCCAAAGCGATAGGCGAGTGGTGTTTCGAGGACATGCTCAAGGCGGTCGAGACCAGTGACGGCGGTTACCGCATCGACCTCGACAGCGGCACCACGTACGCCTTCAGCGCCACGCCCGGCGCGTTCGGCTGGCTGCGGGTCGACCCGGGGTCGATCACCCGCACCGCCACCAGCATGCTCGGCAACTCCATCGCCCAACCCGCCTGGGACGCCCAGCAGTTCCTCATGGAGGCGGCCACGACGATCGGCAGCGACCCGTCCACCATCGCCACGTACTTCACCGAGCTGTCCGCCACCCTCGCCGTCGACGCCGCCCGCATCACCCACGGCGGCGAGACCGTGGCCGAGCTGCGCGCCCTGGACCACACCGAGCTGGAGTGCCGCATGACCGGGCACAACCTGCTCGTGGCCAACAAGGGCCGCATCGGCTTCTCCGCCACCGACGTACGCCGGTACGCCCCCGAGTCCGCGCAGTCACTGACGCTCCAGTGGGTGGCCGTCCACCGGGGCCTCGCCGAGTTCCGCGGCACCTCCGAGCTGTCCGAAACCGACATCCTCGCCCGGGAGTTGGACGACGAGACCCGGGCCCGGTTCACCGCCGTCCTCCAGGAGGCCGGGGTCGACCCCGAGGGCTATGTCTGGATGCCCGTGCACCCGTGGCAGTGGGACCACGCCGTCCAGATCCTGCACGCCGCCGACGTGGCGCAGCGCCGCATCGTCCCGCTCGGCGAGAGCCCGGACGCCTACCTTCCGGGCCAGTCCATCCGGACGATGGCCAACGTCACCAGCCCCGAGCGGTACGACGTCAAATTGCCGCTGAAGATCCTCAACACCCTGGTCTGGCGCGGCATCCCGCCGCACTGCACCATGGGCGCGCCCGTCGTCACCCAGTGGCTGCGCGGGCTCGTGGAGCGCGACGCGTTCCTCACCGAGGAGTGCCGCACCGTGTTCCTGGGCGAGGTGGCCTCCGTCACCGTCCGGCACCCCTACCTCACCAAGCTGGAGGACGCGCCCTACCAGCACCTGGAGACGCTGGGCTGCATCTGGCGCGACTCGGTGACGGCGCGCAAGGACCAGGGCGAGCGCGTGCGCACCTTCGCCTCCCTCCTCCACGTCGACAACGCCGGTGACGCGTTCGTCGCCGAACTGGTCCGCGCCTCCGGACTCGACCCGCAGGAGTGGCTGCGGCGCCTGTTCGACACCCTCCTCGTGCCGATCATGCACGTGCTGTACCGGTACGGCGTCACCTTCAACCCGCACGGGCAGAACACGCTGATCGGGTACGACGACAACGACGTACCCACCCGCCTGTACCTGAAGGACTTCGTGGACGACGTGTGCGTGTCGTTCACCGATGTGCCCGAGCGCGGTCCCGAGCCGGACGGGCACGACCACGTGCTGCCCCGCAAGCACCCCTCCATCATCAAGCAGCACGTCGTCGACCAGGTCTTCGTCGGCCACTTCCGCTACCTGGCGCCGCTGTGCGCCGAGCAGCTCGGCGTACCGGAGAAAACGTTCTGGCGGCTGGTCCGGCAGACGATCCTCGACTTCCAGAAAAGGTTCCCCGAGCTGTCCGAGCGGTTCGCCGAGTACGACCTGCTCACCCCCGAGATCCCCCGCTACGGCCTCAACCGCGACCGGATCGTCGTCACCCGGTACACCGACCGCGCGCTGCGCCACGCGCTGTACCCGAACGGTACGCACCCCAACCCGCTGGCCGAGCACTGAGGAGACAGGGCGTGACACCGCTGACCGAAACCCGACCCCCGCTGTCCCCCTTCCCGCCGTCCGTGCTCGCCGGGTCCCACGACGGCCTCGCCGAGGTCCTCGCCACGCTCACCGAGGCGATCGACGCCGCGTCCACCGCCCGCCGCCCGGACGGACCGATCCCGGCGGGCACCCCCGCCGAGGTCCTCGCCGCCGCCTCCAGGGCGCTGGGCCCCGCCGAGCTCGCCCCCGAGGGGCTGGGCTCCAAGGCCGCGCTGCAGTTGCTGGCGACCGTGCTGACCGAGCACGGCATCGACCTGTCCCACCCGCGCGCCGCCGCCCACCTCCAGCCGCCGTCGCTGGCGGTCGCGGTCGCCGCCGACACGCTGGCGAGCGCCGGCAACGCCTCGCTGGACACCTACGACTCCGGGGCCGCCGCCCTCGCGGTCGAACGCTGGCTCATCGGCGTACTGATCCGGCTGGCCGGTCTCGGGGAGCGCGCCGACGGCGTCCTCACCCCCGGCGGGTCGCTGTCCAACCTGATGGGCCTGTTGCTCGCCCGGGACGCCGCCGCCGCGCGGCGCGGCATCAACGCCCGCGAACAGGGCGTCGGGGCGCTGCCCGGCCCGGTGGTGTTCTGCTCGGAGCTGGCCCACTTCTCCACCCACCGGGCGTGTGCCGCGCTCGGGCTCGGCGAGGCCGCCGTGTTCCCGGTGCCGGTCGACGAGCGCCGCCGGATGCGGCCCGAGGCGCTGGCCGCCGCCCTGGACACGCTGGGCCCGGACCGGACACCGGTCGCGGTGGTCGCCACCGCCGGGACGACGGACTTCGGCTCCATCGACCCGCTGCCGGAGATCGCCGAGATCGCCGCCGGGCACGGCATGTGGATGCACGTGGACGCCGCGTACGGGTTCGGCGCGCTGTTCTCCGAGCGGCTGGCCGGCCGGCTCGCGGGCCTGGAGCTGGCCGACTCGGTCACGCTCGACCTGCACAAGATCGGCTGGCAGCCCGCCGCGACGAGTGTGCTGCTGGTCTCCGACACCACCGCCTTCACCTCGCTCGACCGCGAGGTCGCCTACCTCAACCCGGTCGACGACGCCGAGGCCGGGTACGACGGGCTGCTCGGCCGCAGCCTGCAGACCACCCGCCGCCCCGACGCGGTCAAGGCCGCCGCCACGCTCCTGACGTACGGCCGCACCGGCCTCGGGCGGATGGTCGACACCTGCCACGACCTCGCCCGCCACGCCGAACGGCGCATCCTCGCCGAACCCGAGCTGGAGCTGGTCGCCCCGGCGGAGCTGACCACGGTGGTGTTCCGCTACCGCGGCAACGCCCACCCCGCGACCCTCGGCGACCTCAACGGCGCCCTGCGCAGACGGCTGCTGGAGTCCGGCACCGCCCTCATCGGACGTACGGAGGTCAGGGCCGCCGGACCGGGCTCCCGCACCCGGGTGTGCCTGAAGTTCACCCTGCTCAACCCCACCGCCACCACCGACGACATCGACGGACTCGTGGACACGGTCCTCGACGCCGGCCGCACCTGTGAACGACTCATCGAGGAGGGCGCCGCATGAGCATCACCACCACGGCGGCAACCACCACCGCCCCCGACCCCCTGCACACACTCGACGCCCGGGGCGCCGCCGAACACGCCCACATCGAGGCCCTGTTGCGCTGCTGGCTGCGCGAGACCGGCACGCCCGTCACACCCGGGCCGCTCCGGGTCGAGCTGCCCACCGCCGGGCTCACCCTGGTCACCGAGGTCACCCACTGCTCCCCCACCGGCTGGCACCGGTTCGCCCCCGCCCGCCTGGAGGGCCCCGGCGGCCCGCTCGGTCCGTCCGCCGACCCGGTGACGGCGGTCGCGCTGCTGTCCACCGAGGCGGCGGTACGCGGCGGCAGCCGCCCCGGCGGGGTGCCGGCCGGGGAGGTCGCCGACCTCGTGGAGCGTACGGCCGAATCCGTACGCCGGGTCGCGGCCTTCATCGCCGACCGCCGCGCCCATCCACAACCGCCCCCGGAGGTGGACGGCTTCCTCGACGCCGAACAGGCGCTGCTTCTCGGCCACTTGAACCACCCGGCACCCAAGAGCCGTGACGGCATCTCGGACAACGACGCCGCCGCGTTCTCGCCCGAGCTGCGCGGCTCCTTCCGGCTGCACTGGTTCGCCGCCGACGAGTCGGTCGTCTCGCACGACGCCGTCGAGGGCGCGCCCTCGCTGGCCGGCCGCGACACCGTCGCGCTCCTCGCCGACCTCGCCGGACGGCGCCTGGACGACGGACGGGTGCTGGTGCCCGCGCACCCCTGGCAGGCGCGGGACCTGCTGCACCGCCCCCGTATCAAGGCGCTGGTCGCCTCCGGCGCGCTCACGCCGCTCGGTGAGCTGGGCCCCGAGTGGTGGCCCACCTCCAGCGTGCGGACCGTGTACCGGCCGGACGCCGACGTGATGCTGAAACTCTCCCTCGGGCTGCGGCTGACCAACTCCCGCCGCGAGTCGACCCGTACGGAGCTGCGCCGGGGCCTGGAGATCAACCGGCTCCTCGACGCCGGGTACGCGGACACCACGTTCCTCGCCCACCCCGGGTTCGCCATCACCCGCGACCCCGCCTGGCTCGCGGTGGACGAACCGGGCCGCCCCGAGGGCCCTGACGTGACCGGCCTCGACGTCGCCGTGCGCGAAGTCCCCGACGGCATCGCCGACCTGCGGTGCCTGGTCGGCCTGGTCGCGCCGCGCCCGGGCCTCGGCCGCAGCGCGCTCGGCGAGCTGGTCGCGGCGCTCGGCCCCGGCGCGGCCGAGCAGTGGACGGCCGACTACACCGACCGGGTGCTGGTGCCGATGCTGCACCTGTACGCCGCGACCGGCATCGGCCTGGAGGCCCACCAGCAGAACACCCTGGTCCGGCTGGACGCGGCGGGCCGCGTCACCGGCTCCACCTTCCGCGACAACCAGGGCTACTACCTGGCGACGTCGTACCTGCCCGGTCTGCTGGAGCGGCTCTGCGCCGGCTCCTCCACGCTCGCCGTGGTCGACGACGCCCTGGTCGACGACCGGCTGTCGTACTACCTGCTGCGCAACCAGGCCCTGTCGGTCATCGGCTGCCTCGCCGTCGACGGCCTCGCCGACGAGCGGGACCTGCTCGCCGTCCTCGCCGGCCGGCTGCGGGCCGCGCTGCCCGCGCTCGCCGAGGCCGGGCCGGACGGCGACCGGCTGGCGCGCCGCTGGCTGGAGGCGGACACCCTGCCGTGCAAGGGCAACCTGCTGACCCGGCTGCACGGCATCGACGAGGTCCTCGCGCCGCTGGACGCCCAGTCCGTCTACCTCGACGCCCCCAACCCCCTGAGGGAGGCCGCGGTATGACACCGGCACAGCGCGCCCCGGGGGCAACCGTCCCCGGCCCGCCGCTCCCGCTGCTGAACGGCCCGTGGTCGGCGCGGGTCGCGCGGGCCGAGGGCGCCGACCTGGACCTGGTGCACGGCTGGATGCAGTCGCCGCACATCGACGCCTTCTGGCACCAGGCGTGGCCCCGCGAGCGCTGGTACGAGGAGATCGCCGGCCACCTCGCGGGCGACGCGATCCTGCCGGTGCTGGTCGACCTGGACGGCCGGCCGCTGGCGTACATCGAGGTGTACCGGGTGGTCCGGGACCGGCTCGCCGGTCACTACCCCGAACTCCCCCACGACCTGGGCGTCCACATCGCCATCGGCGAGGTGGGGCGCACCGGGCAGGGGCTGGGCCGGGCCCTGCTGCGGGCCCTCGCGGAGGGCCTGCTGGCCGCCGACCAGGAGTGCACCCGGGTGGTCGCCGAGCCGGACGTGACCAACGCGCCCTCCCTGAAGGCGTTCGAGGCGGCGGGCTTCCGGCCCGCCGGAAAGGTCACCTTCCCCGACAAGACCGCCGCCCTGATGATCCATCCGCGCGCGGAGGAGGACATGCCCCGATGACCGACACCATCCTCACCACCGAACACGACGTGGTGGCCATCGGCTGCGGCCCCTTCAACCTGGGCCTGGCCGCGCTGGCCTCCACCGTGGACGACGTCGACCTGGTCGTGCTGGAGGAGCAGCCGGAACTGACCTGGCACCGGGGCATGATGTTCGGCGACGCCTCGATGCAGGTGAACTTCCTCGCCGACCTGGTGACCCTGGTGGCCCCCTGGCACCCGCTGTCGTTCCTGGCGTACCTCCACGACATGGACCGGCTCTACACGTTCACCGTGCGGGAGAACTTCTTCCCGTCCCGGCGGGAGTACGAGGACTACCTGCGCTGGGCGGCGGCCCGGCTGCCCTCCGTGCGCTTCTCGCACCGGGCGGAGGAGGTCCGGTGGGACGCGGACGGCGAGCGCTTCACCGTGGACGCCGTACGCGGTGACGGCACCCGGCTGCGGATGCGGGCGCGCAACCTCGTGCTGGGCATCGGCACCGCGCCGTACGTGCCGGAGGCGCTGGCGGGGCTCCCGGCGGACAGGCTGCTGCACACCTCCGACTACCTGTACCGGGCGGACGACGTGGCGGCCGCCGGGAAGGTCACGGTCGTCGGCTCGGGTCAGTCGGGCGCCGAGGTGGCGGTGGACCTGCTCGGGCGGAACGTCGAGGGCGGCCCGGCGGTGAGCTGGCTGACCCGCACCTCGTCGTTCGCGCCACTGGACTACACCAAGATGAACCTGGAGCTGACGACCCCGGCGTACATGCAGTACTTCCACTCCCTGCCCGAGGATGTGCGGGACCGGCTGGTCAAGGAGCAGTGGCAGTTCTACAAGGGCATCTCCACCGACACGCTGGAGGAGGTCCACGAGCTGTTGTACCGGCGGCAGCTGGAGCACGGTCTCGCGGAGGTGGAGCTGCGCTTCGGCATCACCGTCGAGTCGGCCGCCGTGGACCCGGCGTCGGGCCGGGCGGTGCTGACCTGCCGGCACCGTGACACGGGCGAGAGCTTCGAGCACACCACCGACCTGGTCGTGGCGGCGACGGGCTACCGCAACCGGACGCCCGCCTTCCTGGAGCCGGTCGACGACCTGCTGCTCCGGGACGGCCGGGGCCGCCCGCGCGTACGTCTGGACCACTCCGTGGAACTCGCCGACGGCGTCACCGGGCGCGTCTTCGTGGCGAACGCCGAGATCCACGCCCACGGCGTCTCCGCCCCGAACCTGGACATCGGCGCCGTACGCAATGCCACGATCCTCAACGCGATCACCGGCCGGGAGACCTACCGGCTGCCGAAGCGGAGCGCGTTCACGAGCTTCGACGTACCGAGGCGCGTGTCGTGAGCGGCGGAGCCCGCCGGACCGGCATCCGGTCCGGCGGGCTCCGCCGGCTCCACGGTGGCCATGGGCACCGCCCAGTCGCCGCCGCCAGCAGGACCGGCCCGCCGACCGTCTCCGTCCCAGGGCCTCGGTGACCGCGTCGCGTCCCGGCAGGGGCGGCAGGCCCACACCGACCGGCGGCGGGCCCGAGTCGAAACCTTGTTCGCTCAGCGGATGCTCAGATTCGAATAACGGTCCGGTCACGCTTGCTGGGACTTTCCATGATTACTGATGGTTATGTGATGTGCGCCACTAAAGAATACGTAAAGGCCGTGGTAGAACTGCGCAACTCCGCAGGTGGCACCACCCCTCGCCGACCCGCGGAGCGCCGGCACGCACCGGCAGTACGTCCTGAGGTGATCACTGTCCGAGTCCGCGGACGTGTGACCCCGTGTCGCCGATCGGACAACGGCGTTCGCTCACAGACCGCACATCATCCGGCGCCCACCTCCCGCGCGCCGGTCCCTGCGCCATCGAGGTAGCAACGTGTCACTCGACTCCATCACGACATCCATCGACAAGGCCGTCAGTGGGTTCTTCGAGCCCATAGCCACGTGGCTGATCGAAGTCGTCTTCTACGCCCTCCCCGTCGGGGGTACGGAGCTCCCCCTCATCGTCGCCTGGCTCGTCGTCGCCGGCCTGGTTTTCACCGCCTGGTTCGGGCTGGTCCAGGTCCGGAAGTTCCGGCTCGCCGTCGACGTGGTGAGAGGGAAGTACGACGAGAAGGGGTCGGCCGGTGAGGTCAACCACTTCCAGGCCCTGACCGCCGCCGTCTCCGGCACCGTCGGCCTCGGAAACATCGCCGGTGTGGCCGTCGCCGTCTCCATCGGTGGCCCGGGTGCCACGTTCTGGATGATCCTGTGCGGCCTGCTGGGCATGGCCACCAAGTTCGTCGAGGTCACCCTCGGCGTGAAGTACCGCGAGGTGCACGCCGACGGCACCGTCTCCGGCGGCCCGATGCACTACCTGCCCAAGGGCCTGGCCGAGCGCTTCGGCAAGAACGGCAAGACCCTCGGCAAGATCCTCGCGGTCCTCGCCTCCTTCTTCATCCTGTTCTTCGGCCTCTTCGGCGGCAACCTCTTCCAGGTCAACCAGTCCTACGCCCAGCTCGTCTCCATCACCGGCGGCGAGGACGGCCTGATGGGCTCCTCGGCCGGCGCGCTGTTCTTCGGCATCCTCATCGCCTCACTCGTCGGCATCGTGCTGCTCGGCGGCATCCGCTCCATCGCCAGCGTCACCAGCAAGCTCGTCCCGGCCATGGCCGGCAGCTACATCGTGGCCTGCCTGGTCGTCGTCCTGGTCAACGTCACCGCCGTCCCCGCCGCCGTCGCCACCATCATCGAAGGCGCCTTCAACCCGGAGGGCGTGGCGGGCGGTGTCCTCGGCGCGCTGATCGTCGGTTTCAAGCGGGCCGCGTTCTCCAACGAGGCCGGTCTCGGCTCCGCCCCGATCGCGCACTCCGCCGTCAAGACCAAGCACCCCGCGAGCGAGGGCCTGGTCGCGCTGCTGGAGCCGTTCATCGACACCGTCGTCATCTGCACGATGACCGCGCTGACCATCGTCATCGCCAACCCGGCCAGCTGGGCCGAGGCACGCGCCGGCGAGTCCATCGGCGGTGTGACCATCACCTCCGACGCCTTCGGCACCGTGATGCCGTGGTTCCCCTACATCCTCACCTTCGCGGTGATGCTGTTCGCCATCTCCACCGTGCTCACCTGGGGCTACTACGGCCTCAAGTCGTGGACGTACCTCTTCGGCCGCAGCCGCACCAGCGAGATCACCTACAAGGTCGTCTATACGCTGTTCGCGATCGCGGGCTCGCTGCTGACGCTCCAGACGCTGATCGACATGGCCGACGCGGTGCTGTTCATGCTCGCCGTCATCAACATCATCGGCCTGTACCTCCTCGCCCCGGTCGTCAAGCGCGAGCTGAACTCCTTCCTGGAGTACGTCCGCGCCCGCAACGCCGGCGAGATCGACGACTCGGCCGGCCCCGAGGACGAGAAGGAGTCGGTCTCCCCGGGCGCCTAGCACCTGGATTCCGCTGTGCCGTGGGCCTGTCCGTACCGCTGTCGGTACGGACAGGCCCACCGGCGTGCGGGGGTCAGGGCCGGGGGTCAGGGCCGGGGGTCAGGGCCGGGGGTCAGGGTTGCCACCTCCACCCGGTGATCTCGGCCGGGTCGACACCGGTACGGCGCAGCTCCGCGCGCAGCCGGTCGCGGTGGCGGGCGTAGGAGGCGGCCAGGTCGCCGGTGGCGGCCGGGCGGCCGCGCAGATGGCCGAGGGCGGTGATGGCGAGGTCGTGCCGGGAGACGCCGTTGCTCGCGAGGAGGTCGTACGGCGTGGTGGTGGTGCCCTCCTCGACGTACCCGCGAACGTGGAAGCGGTCCGGGTGGGGCCGGCCGTGCAGCAGTTGGTGCACGGCCGCCGGGTAGCCGTGGAAGTCGAACACGACGTGCGTGTCGGTGCCGAACAGGTCCCGGAAGTCCGCGTCCGCCATGCCGTGCGGGTGCCGGCCGGGCGGGGCGAGGACGCACAGGTCGACGACGTTGACGACCCGGAGGCGTACGCCGGGCAGGTCGCGGCGCAGCAGGTCGGCGGCGGCGAGCGTCTCGACGGTGGGGATGCCGCCCGCGCAGGCCAGGATCAACTCCGGGTCCTCGCCGTCGTTCGTGGACGCCCAGCACCAGGTGGAGGCGCCGGCCTCGCAGTGCCGGCGGGCGTCTTCCAGACCGAGCCACTGGGCGGCGGTGTGCTTGCCGGCGACGACCAGGTTGATCCTGCCGGTGTCGGCGAGCAGCCGCTCCATGGTGACGAGGAGGGTGTTGGCGTCGGGCGGCAGGTACACGCCGGTGACGGTGCTCTTCTTGGTGAGCAGGTTGTTGATGAAACCGGGGCCCTGGTGGCTGTAGCCGTTGTGTTCCTGACGCCACCCCTCGCTGGTCAGCAGGTACGTCAGGTTGCTGACGGGCGTGCGCCACGGCACCTCGTCGGACATCTTCAGCCACTTGGCGTACTGGTTGAGCATGCTGTCCACGACGGACGCGAACGCCTCGTACGTCGGGAACAGGCCGTGGCGGCCGGTCTGGAGCCAGCCCTGGAGCCAGCCCTGGCAGTTGTGCTCGGACAGCACCTCCATGACGCGCCCGTCGCGGGCCAGGTCCTCGGCGTACTCGTCCACCGGCCAGGTGTAGGCGCGGCCGGTGGCGCCGAGGACGCTGTCGAGCTTGTTGGAGGCGAGTTCGTCCGGCGACATGATCCGGAAGTCGCGGCTGCTCTCCGTCCGGTGCATGATCTCCGTCAGCCAGGCGGCCAGTACGCGGTTCGGGCTCGCGGACGCCGTGCCGGGGCCCGCGCCGACGTCGACGGCGTACGGTTCGAGCGGCGGCAGGTCCAGCGGGCGGCGCAGGCGGCCCCCGTCACCGGCGGCGTTCATGCCGATACGCCGCTCGCCCTCGGGGCAGCCGGCCAGGACGTGCGGGCGGGGGCGGCCGTCCTCGTCGAACAGCTCGTCCGGCCGGTAGGACCGCAGCCACGCCTCCAGGGCCTTGAACTGCTCGTCGTCCTCGTGGACCCCGGCCAGCGGGACCTGGTGGGCGTGGAAGGTGCCCTCGATACGGCGGCCGCCGACCTCGTACGGGGCTCCCTGGCCCTTGAGGCTGCGCAGGACGAGCATCGGCCAGGCCGGCCGCTCGGGCGGGTCGCCGTCGTCGCGGGCGCGGCGCTGGATGCAGGTGATGGCCGTGTGGGCGTCGCGCACCGCGTCCACCACCCGGTCGGGGTCGGTGGTCGCGTCCACGATCCGGGGGTCCCAGCCGTAGCCGCGGAACAGCGCCGTCAGCTCGTCGTCCGTCATGGTGGCGAACAGCGTCGGCGAGGAGATCTTGTAGCCGTTGAGGTGGAGGACGGGCAGTACCGCGCCGCCGGTGACGGGGTCGAGGAACTTGGTGGAGTGCCACGCGCCGGCGGTCGGGCCGGTCTCCGCCTCGCCGTCCCCGACGATGCAGGCCACGAGGCGCCCCGGGGCGTCGAAGGCGGCTCCAAAGGCGGTGGACAGGGCGTAGCCGAGCTCGCCGCCCTCGTGGATGGTGCCGGGGACGGCCGGCGAGAGGTGGCTGGGGAAGCCGTCGGGCGCGCAGTAGCGGCGGGCGAGTTCGGTGAGGCCCCTTTCGGTGCGCGCGAGGGCGGGGTCGTGGTGTTCGTGGGTGCCCTCCAGCCATAGGTTCGCGTGGTTGGCGGGGGCGCCGTGGCCGGGGCCGGTGACCAGGAGCACGTCGGTGCCGCGCTCCTTGATGAGGGTGTTGAGCGCCGCGTACACCATGGTGATGCCGGGGCACGAGCCCCAGTGGCCGAGCAGCCGCGGCTTGAGGTGCTCGCGCAGCAGCGGCTCACGGAGCAGGACGTTGTCCCGGAGGAAGATCAGAGCGGCGGCGACGTAGTCGGCGGCGCGCCGGTACGCCTGGGTGTCGTGGGTGTCCCGCTCTGTGTGGGTCTCCCGCTCTGTGTGGGTCTCCCGCTCCATGAAGCACCCTCCCTGGTACGCCGGTCAGTCCTGGACCTCGTCGCCGGTGCTGCCCGCCGTGGTGGCCGCTCCGGTGCCGGCCGCCTCGCCGAGGCCCGGGGCGACGGAACCGCGCTCGCTCATGCCGAGGGCCACCTTCGTCCAGCCGCTCTCCCGGCGGTCGAAGGACCGGTACGCCTCGATGGCGTCGTCCACGCCGGCCCAGCGGGTGATCAGCGGGGTGGGGTCCAGGGTGCCGGAGGCGACCAGGGACACCAGGTGGGGCAGGTGGCGGCGGTGGTTGCAGTTGCCCGTCTTCAGGGTGAGGTTCTTCATGAACGCCTCGCCGAACGGATAGTGCCGAACCTGCGGCGGGTAGACGCCGACCGTTCCGACGGTGCCCGCCTTCGCGGCCATCCGCACCGACCAGAGCGCCGCCAGCGAGGGCGCGTCGCCGGGCACCCAGGTGTCGCCCCGCGGGTGCGCCTCGGGAGCCGCCTCGTCGCGCTCGTGGTCGAACTCCTCCGCCCGCTCGCGCAGCGCCTCGGCGGCCGGGCCTCGCGAGGGCCGTTGCGCGTCCACGCCGACCGCGTCGATCACCCGGTCCACGCCGATGCCGCCGGTCAGCTCCCGTACCGCCTCGACCGGGTCCTCGGCGTTGAAGTCGACCGGCTCGGCGTGCTGGCGCCGGGCCAGCTCCAGGCGGTCGGCGACACCGTCGACGACGATGACCCGTCCCGCGCCCTGGAGGCGCGCACAGGCCACGGCCGCCTGGCCCACCGGACCGGCCCCGACGACCGCGACGGTGTCGCCGGTGCCGACCTCGGCGAGCTCCGCGCCGAACCAGGCGGTGGGGTAGATGTCGGACAGCAGGATCGCCTGGGCGTCGTCGACGGTGTCCGGCAGCGGCACCAGGCCGACGTGTGCGTAGGGCACGCGTGCGTACTCGGCCTGGAGGCCGTCCAGGCCGCCCGCCGCCTCCGGGCCGCCGAAGAAGACGGTGCCCGCGCGCGGCCCGCCCGGGTTGGCGTTGTCGCACTGCGCGTAGTAGCCGGCGCGGCAGTAGCTGCACGTGCCGCAGGCCACGGTGGACGGTACGACGACCCGGTCGCCGGGCCGGAAGTCGCGTACGCCGCTGCCGGTCTCCTCGACGATGCCGACCGCCTCGTGGCCGAGCACCCGGCCCTCGCGCATGCCGGGCATCGTGCCGCGGATGAAGTGCAGGTCCGTCCCGCAGATGGCGGACGAGGTGATCCGTACGATCGCGTCGTACGGGTCCTGGATCTTCGGCTCCGGTACGTCGTCCAGTCGTACGTCGCCGATGGCGTGCCACACCACGGCCTTCATAAGCGCTCCCCGGTGCTCCCTGGTGCTCCCTGGTGTCCCGATCTTTCCGGTCTTTCCGGTCTTTCCGATCTTTCCGATCTCCGGTCTGCCCGAACAGGCCGCGAGTGCCCGGCCCGGGGACGTGCGAAACAACACGTCCGGGTGGGGTACTCGCAGGGCGGAGCAGGCCGAGCAGGCCGAGCAGGCAGGGTGCACGCGACGGAAGCGAGGCAGCACGATGCGTTTCCAGGACCGCAGGGAGGCCGGTCGTGAACTGGCCGCCCGGCTTGTCGAGCGGCAGCGGCAGGGCCGGCTGGAGGACCCCGTCGTGCTGGCGCTGCCGCGTGGCGGCGTGCCGGTGGCCGACGAGATCGCGGGAGCGCTGCACGCGCCCCTGGACGTCCTCGTCGTCCGCAAGATCGGCGCGCCGTACAACCCGGAGGTCGGCATCGGAGCCGTCGTCGGGAACCAGCCGCCCATCTTCGACGAGCGGGCGCTCGCGGTGCTCGACCTGACGCCCGGTCGGCTGAGCGTCCAGGTCGACACCGAGCAGGCCGAGGTGCGCCGCAGGGAGGAGCTGTACCGCGGCGGCCGGCCGGCGCCGGAGCTGCGCGGGCGTACCGTCGTGGTCGTCGACGACGGGCTGGCCACCGGTGTCACCGCGCGTGCCGCGCTGCGCGCCGTACGCGCCGCCGGCCCGGCCCACCTGCTGCTGGCCGTGCCGGTGTGTTCCCGTCAGGCGACGGAGGCGCTGCGCGGGGAGGCGGACGAGATCGTGTACGTGTACCAGCCTCCGCACTTCGAGGCGGTCGGGCAGTGGTACGACGACTTCGCGCAGCTCACCGACGACGAGGTGATCCGGACCCTGAGCGCCGCGCACGGCGGCTGACGCCTCCTCAGGCGTGGCCCTCGCCCCGCTCGTCGGGCTCGCCCGGCGGGGACGGCACGCCGCGGCCGGGTTCGACGACGTCGCGGCGGCCCCCGGTGTGGGCCTTCTCCAGTTGGGCGATCTCCGGGTGGTGGAGGTCGAAGGCGGGCGATTCCGAGCGGATGCGGGGCAGGGTCGTGAAGTTGTGGCGCGGCGGCGGGCAGGAGGTCGCCCACTCCAGGGAGCGGCCGTACCCCCACGGGTCGTCGACGTCGACGCGCTTGCCGCGCCTGGCGGTCTTCCAGACGTTGTAGAGGAACGGCAGGGTCGACAGGCCGAGCAGGAAGGACCCGAGCGACGACAGGGTGTTGAGGGCGGTGAAGCCGTCGGCGGCGAGGTAGTCGGCGTACCGGCGGGGCATGCCTTCGGCGCCCAGCCAGTGGTGGACGAGGAACGTCAGGTGGAAGCCGACGAGCAGCGTCCAGAAATGGATCCTCCCCAGGCGTTCGTCGAGCATTTTGCCGGTCATCTTGGGCCACCAGAAGTGGAATCCGGCGAACATCGCGAAGACGATGGTGCCGAAGAGCACGTAGTGGAAGTGGCCGATGACGAAATACGAGTCGGTGACGTGGAAGTCCATCGGCGGTGAGGCGAGGATGACGCCGGTCAGGCCGCCGAAGAGGAACGTGACGAGGAATCCGATGGCCCACAGCATCGGTGTCTCGAAGGTGATGGACGCCTTCCACAACGTACCGATCCAGTTGAAGAACTTCACGCCGGTCGGCACGGCGATGAGGAAGCTCAGGAAGGAGAAGAACGGCAGGAGCACCGCTCCGGTGGCGAACATGTGGTGCGCCCACACCACCACCGACAGGCCGGTGATGGCGATGGTGGCGCCGATCAGCCCGATGTAGCCGAAGAGCGGTTTACGGGAGAAGACGGGGAGGATCTCGGTCACCACACCGAAGAACGGCAGCGCCAGGATGTACACCTCGGGATGGCCGAAGAACCAGAACAGGTGCTGCCACAGCAGCGCTCCGCCGTTCTGGGGGGCGAAGACGTGGGAGCCGAACTGGCGGTCGGACTCCAGGCACAGGAGCGCGGCGGCGAGCACGGGGAAGGCCATCAGCACGAGGACCGAGGTCAGCAGGACGTTCCAGGTGAAGATGGGCATGCGGAACATCGTCATGCCGGGCGCGCGCATGCCGATGATGGTGGTGATGAAGTTGACCGCGCCGAGGATCGTGCCGAAGCCGGAGAGGACGAGCCCCATGATCCAGAGGTCGGCGCCGATGCTCGGGGTGCGTTCCAGCCGGTTGAGCGGCGCGTAGGCCGTCCAGCCGAAGTCGGCGGTTCCGTTGGGTGTCAGCACGCTGCCGACGACCATGAGGCCGCCGAAGAGGAACAGCCAGTACGAGAACATGTTGAGCCGCGGGAAGGCGACATCCGGCGAGCCGATCTGCAGCGGCATGACGGCATTGGCGAATCCGGCGAAGGTGGGCGTGGCGAACAGCAGCAGCATCACGATCCCGTGCAGCGTGAATGCCTGGTTGTACTGTTCGTTGGAGATCAACTGGAGTCCCGGCCGGGCGAGTTCGGCGCGCATCAGCAGGGCGAGCGCGCCGGCGAAGAGGAAGAACCCGAACGACGTGACGAGATACAGGTTGCCGATCTTCTTGTGATCCGTCGTGGTCAGCCAGTCCACCACGACACGGCCGCGACCGCGTCCCGCCACCGGCACTGGAGCGACCGGCTCCGTCGTTGTCACCATACGAATCCTCGTCAACGCACACGCACGGGCAGGACGCGCGGCAAAGTACCCCCTTACCGCCCTCCGAAACGCTATGCGTTGTGGCGTCGACGCCGCGCGCTTTGCGCCCGTACGGCGCTGGTCACGTCACCCGTTTGACGTCACCGCCGCACACCTTCCGCACCGTCTTCCCGGTCCTGGCGCTGTGCTGGATGGCCGTCTTCTTCGACGGGATGGACGGCAACATCTACCGTCAGCTTCCTTCTGGTCATCAACGCGGGCGGCATCGTCGGCCTGCTCGTCACCGGGCGCACCGCCGACCGGTTCGGCGCGGTGCGCGTCTCGGCCATCTGGTTCGTGCTCACCGCGGCGGGGGCGCTGCTGCTGCGCTCGCAGCTGCCGCTGGGGTGGACGTACGTGGTGGTGGCGTGCACCGGTGTGGTGCTGTTCAGCGCGCAGGTCATGGTGTACGCCGCCACCAGCACCCTCTACCGCGACAGCGAGCGCGCCGCCGGCCTCGGCCGGGTCGCCGGGGTGGGCCGTACGGGCGCGGTGTTCGGCCCGTGGCTGGGCGGGGTGCTGGCGGCGAGCGGCCACGACAGCTGGGGGTTCACCGCCTTCGCGATGGCCGGGCTGCTGGGCGCGGCCGCCATCGCGTGCGTACCGCTCGCCGCGCGGGCGTCGCGCGGGACGGCTCAGCCCATCGGCAGGCCGGTGTAGTTGGACGCCAGTTCTGCGGCGGCGTGCGGCGAGGAGGCGATCCGGTCGAGCTGGGCGAGCTGGAGGCGGGTGTCGAACGGCGACTGGTCCGGGTCGGTGTGCAGGGTGGTCGTCATGAAGTACGAGAAGTGCTCGGCCCGCCACACCCGGCGCAGGCAGGTGTCGGAGTACGCCTCCAGCAGCTCCTCCGAGCCCGTGGCGTGCCGGTGCGCCAGGGCGCGGGCGAGCACCACCACGTCGGCGACGGCGAGGTTGAGGCCCTTGGCGCCGGTGGGCGGCACGATGTGCGCGGCGTCCCCGGCGAGGAAGAGCCGGCCGTGGCGCATCGGCTCGGTGACCCAACTGCGCATCGGCAGCACCGACTTCTGGGTGACCGGGCCGCGCTTGAGCCGCCAGTCGGGCTCGGCGTCGAGCGCGAAGCGGGCGTCCAGCTCGTCCCAGACCCGCTCGTCGGGCCAGTCGGCGGGGTCCGTGCCGTTGGGCACCTGGAGGTAGAGGCGGCTGACGGTGGGCGTGCGCATGCTGGCGAGGGCGAAGCCCCGCTCCGAGTGGGCGTAGATCAACTCGTCGTACACGGGCGGCGCTTCGGCGAGGATGCCGAGCCAGGAGTACGGGTAGGTGCGCTCGTACGTCGTCCGCAGCCCCTCGGGTACGGCGCTGCGCGCGATGCCGTGGAAGCCGTCGCAGCCGATGACGTAGTCGCAGGTCAGGGTCTGTTCCCGGCCTTCGTGGGTGTAGCGGACGCGGGGCCGGTCGGTGTCGGCGCCCTCGATGGCGTGGACCTCGGCGCCGAAGAGCAGGGGTCCCCCGTCTTCGAGCTGAAGCGCTATCAGGTCCTTGACGACCTCCGTCTGGGCGTACACCGTCACTCTGCGCCCGCCGGTGTGGGAGAGGAAGTCGAGGCGGTGGGCGCGCCCGTCGAAGCGCAGTTCGATGCCGTCGTGGACCAGGCCCTCGCGGTCGAGGCGGGCACCGGCACCCACGTCCCGCAGGACATCGACGGTGGCCTGCTCCAGGATGCCGGCACGCTGGCGCCGTTCGACGTAGGAGCGGTCACGGCTCTCCAGGACGACGCTGTCGACTCCCACGCGGTGGAGCAGCCGGGCGAGCAGCAGTCCGGCCGGGCCGCCGCCGATGATCCCGACGGTGGTGTGCATGCGCTCTCCTGTTCGTCCAGTGAAGTAAACTTCACGATATTGGGTGGGGTGAGTGTGCGCCCGGTGCCCGACCCTGTCAACGCCCGCCCCGACCTGAGCGACGGAGAGCCGATGCCTTCCCCGAGCCCCACGGACCCACCACCGGAGGCGGTCGCCCCGCTGATGCGCGGCATCGCCGTCCTCCGCGCGCTGACCGACGCCGCCGGGACCCTCAGCCTCAGCGAACTGGAACGCGCCACCGGCCTCGCCCGCGCCACCGTCGACCGGGTCACCGCCACCCTCGCGCGCATGGGGTACGTCCGCCTCGACGGCCGCGACGCCACCCTCGCCCCGCGCCTGATGGAGCTGGGCAACTCCTATCTGGCCGCGATCCGCCTGCCCGGCCTGCTCGGCGCCCGCGCCGACGCCCTCGCCGACGAGCTGGACGAGTCGGTGTCCATGGCGGTCGCCGACCGGGACGGCATCCGCTTCGTCCACCAGGCGACCCGGCGCCGCGCCATGTCCCTCAGCTTCCGCATCGGCGACCTGCTGCCCGCCGAGCGCACCGGCCCCGGCCCCCTCTTCGCCGCCGGCTGGACGGAGACGGAGTGGACGCGCTGGCGCGAGCGCCGCGCCGCCGACCCGGAGGACCGCGGCTTCCCCGCCGTACCGCCGCCCACCCGGGAGGTGCCCTTCGAGGCGCGGGTCGAGGAGGCGCGCGAGCGAGGCTGGGCGCTGGACGACCAGCTGATCGAGCCGGGGCTGGTGGCCGTGACCGCGCCGGTCCGCGCACCGGACGGGGGGATGGCGTGCGCGGTGAGCGTGGTGAGCCACACCAGCCGGCACAGCGCCTCCTCGCTGCGGGAGGCGGCGCTGCCCCGGCTGCGGGCGGCGGTGGCGGCCATGGAGCGGGAGCTGCGCGAGGCGGCGCCGCCGCGGCCGGGGCTGAGGCCGGCCGCGCTCGCCGCGTGGACCGGCGCGTCCAAGCAGGAGCTGGGGCGGGACTTCATCGAATCGCTCGCCCGGGGGCTCACCGTGCTCACCGCGTTCGGCGAAGGGCGCGACACCCTGACCCTCAGCGCCGTCGCCGAGGCGACCGGCCTGGCCCGGGCCACCGCACGGCGCGCACTGATCACCCTGGAGCACCTGGGGTACGTCACCGCCCACGAGCGGACGTTCCGGCTCACCCCGCGCGTGCTGGACCTCGGGTACCCCCCGCTGTCCCGCACCACCCTGCCGGCGATCGCGGCGCCCCATCTGGCCGCGCTGGCCACCCGGGTCCACGATTCCGCGTCGCTCGCCGTACTGGACGGCGACGACATCCGGTACACGGCGCGCGTCGCCACCAGCCGCATCATGAGCGTCAACATCACCGTGGGGACGCGCTTCCCGGCGTACGCGACGTCGATGGGGCGCGTGATGCTGGCGGGGCTGGAGCCCGGGGAGCGGGCCGAGCGGCTCGCCCGCACCGAGCTGCGCGCCCTGACTCCGTACACCGTCACCGGCCCCGCCGAGCTGGCCTCGGTCCTGGACTCGGTCGCCCGCTCCGGGTACGCGTTGGTCGACGAGGAGCTGGAGGAGGGCCTGCGGTCCATCGCCGTACCGGTGCGCGACCGCGCCGGGACGGTCGTCGCCGCGGTCAACGTGGCCATGCACAGCGTGCGGCGCACGGCGGAGGAGTGCGTGCACGAGCTGCTGCCCCAGCTGCGGGCGACGGCGGACCGGATCGAGGCCGACCTGGCGGTCGCGGGCCGCTTCACCCGCGTCGCGACGGGGTGATCAGAAGACGGAGAGGCCGGTGAGCGTCGTGAAGCGGTCCAGCGCCGCGACGCCCGCCACCGAGTTGCCGCGCCGGTCGAGGCCCGGGCTCCACACGCACAGGGTGCAGTGGCCGGGTACGACGGCGATGATGCCGCCGCCGACACCGCTCTTGCCGGGCAGGCCGACGCGGTAGGCGAAGTCGCCGGCGGCGTCGTACGTCCCGCACGTCAGCATGACCGCGTTGATCTGCTTGGCCTGGCTGCGGGTGAGCAGGGTCGAGCCGTCGGCCCGTATGCCGTGCCGGGCGAGGAACCCGGCGGCCAGGGCCAGGTCGGCGCAGGACGCCTCCACCGAGCACTGGCGGAAGTACTGGTCGAGGAGGTCGGGCACCGGGTTGGTGATGTTGCCGTACGAGGCCATGAAGTGGGCGAGGGCCGCGTTGCGGCTGCCGTGCGCGGACTCGGACGCGGCGATCTTCTCGTCGAAGTCCAGCGCCGGGTTGCCGCTCTCGGCGCGCAGGAAGTCCAGCAGGCTGCCGGAGGCGTCACCGGTCAGCGACTGGAGGCGGTCGGTGACGACGAGGGCGCCCGCGTTGATGAACGGGTTGCGGGGGATGCCGTTCTCGTACTCCAGCTGCACCAGTGAATTGAACGGGTTGCCGGACGGCTCGCGCCCGACGCCCTCCCACAGCGTCTCGCCGTCCGTCGCGAGCACCAGGGCGAGGGTGAACACCTTGGTGATGGACTGCGCCGAGAACGGCTGCTGCCAGTCCCCCACCCCGTACACCGTGCCGTCCAGCTCCGCGACGGCCATCCCGAAGCGGTTCGGGTCGGCCTCGGCGAGGGCGGGGATGTAGTCGGCGGGCCGGCCGCGGCCGGGGGTGGCGGCGATGTCGGCGGCGATGCGGTCGAGCACGGGACGGAAGTCCGTGACGGGCTGGGCGGAGGGTGGCACGGCCCCCACAGTACGGGCTACGCCAGGGCGGGCAGCACCCGGTCGGGGGTCAGTGGCAGCTCGCGGAAGCGGACGCCGGTGGCGTGGTGGAGGGCGTTGCCGATGGCGGCCGGGGTGCCGACGATGCCGATCTCGCCGATGCCCTTGCTGCCCATCGGGTTGAGGTGGGCGTCCGTCTCCTCCACCCAGTGGGCGTCGATGTCCGGGACGTCGGCGTGGCTCGGTACGTGGTAGGAGGCGAGGTCCCGCTCGGTGAAGTCGCCGAAGACCGGGTCCATGGTGCTGTGCTCGGTCAGGGCCATGCCCAGGCCCATGGTCATGCCGCCGATGAGCTGCGAGCGGGCGGTGCGCGGGTTGAGGATCCGCCCGGCGGCGTACACGCCGAGGAGCCGTCGCACCCGCACCTCGCCCGTGCCGGTGTCGACCTGGACCTCGGCGAAGTGGGCGCCGAAGGCGTGCCGGGCGAACGGCGGGGTCCGCTCGGCGTCCTCGGTGGTGTCGGCGGCGGCGGACAGGCCCTCGGCGGGCAGCGGGCCCACGTGGTGGGCGAGCCGCTCGGCCAGCCGGGTGCAGGCCTGGTGCACGGCCCAGCCCCAGGAGGCGGTGCCGGAGGAGCCGCCGGCGAGCGGGGCGTACGGGAGGCGGGTACTGCCGATGCCGATGTGTACGGAGCCGAGGGCGACGCCGAGCGCGTCGGCGGCGATCTGGGCGAGGACGGTCCGGGCGCCGGTGCCGATGTCGGTGGCGTTGACGCGCACGTCGTAGCCGCCGTCGTGGAGCGCGGTGACGGTGGCGGTGGACGGCGAGACGAGCACGGGGTAGGTGGCGGCGGCGACCCCGGTGCCGGTGAGGAGGTGGCCCTCGCGGCGGACGCCGGGGCGCGGGTCGCGGTCGGACCAGCCGAAGCGGCGGGCGCCTTCGCGGAGGCAGGCGACGAGGCCGCGGCTGCTGAAGGGCAGGCCGCTGTCCGGCTCGGTGGCGGGCTCGTTGCGGACGCGCAGCTCGACCGGGTCCAGGCCGAGGGCGCCGGCGAGTTCGTCCATGGCCGACTCCAGCGCGTACATGCCGGGTGCCTCGCCGGGGGCGCGCATCCAGGAGGGGCTCGGCACGTCGAGGGGGACGACGAGGTGGTCGGTGAGGCTGTGGGGCGAGGCGTACATGACCCGGGAGGGGACGGCGCCCTGCTCGACGAACTCCTTGATACGGGAGGTGTGGGTGGTGACCTGGTGGCTGAGGCTGACGAGGGTGCCGTCGCGTTCCGCGCCGAGCCTGACGCGCTGGATGGTCGGGGCGCGGTGCCCGACGACGGCCGCGAGGTGCTTGCGGGGCAGGGCGATCTTGACCGGCCGGCCGGTGTGGCGGGCGGCCATCGCGGCGAGCACGACGTGCGGGCGGGGCGTGCCCTTGGAGCCGAACCCGCCGCCCACGTGCTCGGAGACGACGGTGACCCGGTCCTCGTGGAGGCGGAAGAGCCCGGCGAGGACGGCGCGCACGGGGTTCGCGCCCTGGCTGGAGTCGTACACCGTCAGGTGGGCCCCGGCGCCCTCGCCGTCCCAGCGGGCGTAGGCGGCGTGCGGCTCCATCGGGTGGTTGTGCAGCGGCGGGACGCGGTAGGTGGCGTCCACGCGTACGGGCGCGGCCGCGAAGGCCTCCTCGGCGTCGCCGCGCTCGCGGCGGGCGGGGACGCCGCCGTTGGCCTCGTCGGGGCGGTACGCGTCGGAGTGGTCGGGGGTGAGCGTGACGTCGTGCGGCTCGGTGGCGTACGTGACGTGGACGGCGTCCGCGGCGGCGCGCGCGTCCTCCAGGGTCTCGGCCACGGCGAGGGCGACGTACCAGCCGCGGTGCGGCACGGCCGGGTTCTGCAGGACGGCGAGCGTGGGGTCGTCGGGCTCGGCGAGGCGGGGTGCCGTGTCGGGGGTGAGGACGGCGAGGGTGCCGGGCAGGGCGAGGGCGGCGGCCGTGTCGACGGCGGTGACCCGGCCGCGGGCCACGGTGGCGGGCACGGGCCAGGCGTAGGCGCAGTCGGGCGGGGTGTGGGCGAGTTCGGTGGCGTAGCGGGCGGCGCCGGTGACCTTGTCCCGGCCCTCGACGCGCTCGGTGGCGGTGCCGAGGGCGGGGGCGGGCGCGGGCGGGACGCGGGTTCGGGTCCGGGTGGAGTGCATCGCTGGTCTTTCGGTTCGGAGGCCGGTTCAGGGGCGGGCGGCGGCCAGTTCGGCGAGGACGCGGCAGGCCAGGTTGTGGGCGAGCGGCACCTTGAAGGCGTTGTCCCGCAGCGGCTGCGCCAGCCCCAGTTCGGCGTCCACCGCGTGGGCGATGGCATGCTCGGTGGGCGCGGCGCCCAGCAGCGCGGTCTCGGTGAGGCGGGCCCGCCAGGGGCGGTGGGCGAGGCCGCCGAACGCCAGCGCCACATGGCGTACCGTCCCGTCATCGGCCACGTCGAGGACGGCGGCGACGGAGGCGAGCGCGAAGGCGTACGAGGCACGGTCGCGGGCCTTGCGGTACGCGGAGGGCAGCCCGGCCGTGGTGGGCGGGACGACGACCGCGGTGATCAGCTCGCCGGGCCGGATGACGGTGTCCCGCTCGGGGTGGTCACCGGGCAGCCGGTGGAACTCGGTCACCGGCACGGTCCGTTCGCCGTCGGGGCCGTGCAGGTGGACGGTGGCGTCGAGGGCGGCGAGGGCGACGGCCATGTCGGAGGGGTGCGTGGCGATGCAGTGCGGGGAGTGGCCGAGGACGGCGTGGTCGCGGTGGTGGGCCTCACGGGCGCTGCAACCGGTGCCGGGCTCGCGCTTGTTGCAGGGCTTGGAGGTGTCCTGGAAGTAGGGGCAGCGGGTGCGCTGGAGCAGGTTGCCGCCGGTGGTGGCGATATTGCGCAGCTGGCCGGACGCCCCGGCGAGCAGCGCCTGCGACAGGGCGGGATGCCGGTCGCGTACCAGGGGGTGGGCGGCGAGGTCGCTGTTGCGTACGGTCGCGCCGATGCGGAGGGACCCGTCGGGCAGCTCCTCGACGGTGTCGAGCGGCAGGCGGCTGACGTCGACCAGGGTGTCGGGGGCCTCGACCCCGTGCTTCATCAGGTCGACGAGGTTGGTGCCGCCGGCGAGGTAGCGGGCGCCGGGGCGGGCGGCATGGGCGGCGGCGGCCTCTTCGACACTTCTGGCGCGTACGTAGGCGTAGGGCTTCACCGGGTCACGTCCTCGACGGCGGCGACGATGTTGGGGTAGGCACCGCAGCGGCACAGGTTGCCGCTGAGCCGCTCACGGATCTCGGCGGGCGTGAGCTCCACGGGTCCCTGGCCGGAGGGCCGGGCGGGGTCGGTGACGTGGGAGGGGTGCCCGGCGGCGGCCTCGGCGAACACGCCGACGGCCGAGCAGAGCTGGCCGGGTGTGCAGTAGCCGCACTGGAAGGCGTCCCTGTCGAGGAACGCCTGCTGGACCGGGTGCGGCTCGCCGCCGGCCGCGAGGCCCTCCACGGTGATGACCTCGGCCCCGTCCTGGGCGACCGCGAGGAGCAGGCAGCTGTTGGCGCGCCGCCCGTCCACGAGGACGGTGCACGCCCCGCACTGCCCGTGGTCGCACCCCTTCTTGGCCCCGGTCAGCCCGAGGTCCTCGCGCAGGACGTCGAGGAGCGTGGCGCGGTGGTCGACGGTGAGGCCGCGCATTTCGCCGTTCACCTGGAAGGCGACGCGGGAGCGGGTGGGCGGCGTGGGCGGCGTGCCTCGCGTGGGCGGCGTGGCCTGCGTGCCCGACGTCGGCCGCGTGCCCGGCGTGGGCCGCGTGCCCGGCGTGGCCTGCGTGCCCGACGTCGGCCGCGTGCCCGACGTGGGCCGCGTCGGGGTCTCGGACGCCGCCTCGGCCGGGGTGTCGTCCGGGACCGGGTTGGGGGCCGGGTCCGGTGTCGGGTCCGGGGCCGGGTCGGGTGTCGGCGTCGGGTCCGGGATGGGGTTCGGGATCGGGGGCGTGTGCGCGGTGCTCATCAGTAGGTCTCGTCGGCCTCGTCGGGGACGGTGTGCATGGCCGCCTCCTCGGCGGACGCGGCGGCTCCGGCGATGCCGACGTCACGGGCGACCACGTCCTTCTCGTCGTCCGTGCGCACGCCTTCGTCGGGCGCGACGAGGCGGCCGGAGCGGTCGCGGCCCACCTGGTCGTCGATGGGTTCGCCGTCGCCGCCGGGGAGGTCGCCGATGCCGTTGGACAGGTCGGCGGTCTCCGCCGCCTGCGTCGTGTCGGGCAGCTCCTCGTTGAGCCGCTGGTCCAGGCTCTCGCGTTCGCGCTGCTCGCGGGCGGTGGTGCCGATGTGGTCGACGGCCAGCGGCCGCTCGGGCGGCGACCAGCCTTCGTCGTAGGGGTCGGCCTCGCGGTCCGACAGGGTGTCCTCGGGGTCGAGGATGCCCGTGTCCTCCCGGTCCTCGGCAACGGGCTGGTAGACCTCGTCGCCCATCGAGTTCTCGTTCTCGGTCGCCATGGCGTGGCCTCCCGTGTGCTCTCCTGCTGCTCCTGGCGCTCCTGCTCGTATGCCTGATCGCGTATCCAGCCTGGAACAGGTCACACATCCCGGCATTCCGGACAGTGCGGGAGGGCGCGGGTCGGCGCGCACGACTCGGCGGCCCGGGGCACGTCGCCTGCCGGGCCGCCGAGGGCGTGATCAGGGTGTGATCACCTACGGAATGCGTCCTTCACCTTCTTGCCCGCCTGGCGCAGATCGCCCTTGGCCCGCTCGGCGCGGCCCTCGGCCGTCAGACGTTCGTCGCCGGCCGCCCGGCCGACGTTCTCCTTCGCCGCGCCCTTGACCTCGTCGGCCTTGGCGGAAGCCTTGCTGGAACCCTTCTTGCGTGCCATGGCCACGCTCCTTCGTCGGCGTCTGCCGGGTGTGTGCCCGGCGCCGCACGGAGCAAACCTGGACAGTCAGGGCTGTTCCGTATGATCCCGCCCGAAACCGAAAACGTCCCAGGCCAGCACCCGCTCGGCTTCCTGGTGGGTGCGCTCGGCGAGCTTTCTGGCCTCGTTGAGCACGTCTCCGTGCTCCTGGACGAGCTGGTCGTATATGGGCGAGCCGGGAGGGGTGTGGCGCGGGATCACGTGCGGTTTCTCCTTCGGGCACGGGCGGCTGTGGGGTACCGGGGCGGTCCCGGCGCCCGGCGCCTGCCCATAGCTCGGCGGATCATGCGGAATCCCGGCTACCGCTTTGTGGAACATGGTGCCCGTGCGCCCGGACGTCCGTGCGGCCGTGGCGGGAACCGCTGTAGGCGGCGGCGCGCAGGCCGTGCAGCCGGTCGGTGGGGCGCAGTCCGGGCAGGCCGTGGAGGTACGGATCGTAGGTGGGCGTCGTCCCCTCCGGGTACGGCCGCGGTGTCCCGACGGTCAGGGTCGCGAACGTCCGCCAGGGCTCGCCGGGCGCGGCCGCGCGCAGCTCGAAGCGGACGGGGCCGCGCTCCAGGGCCTGGCGCAGCGCGGCCAGGTCACCGCGTACGCGGCGGCGAGGGCCCCCTGCCGGAAAGGCCGCGATCACCCGTTCCCGGTCGCCCACCCGGTAGGACAGCAGGGTGGAGTACGGCCCGGCCAGGGCGTCGCGCCTCGGGTGCGGCACATGGCGGCCGAGGCGGCCGGTGCCGCTGGAGGTCAGCAGCAGGTCCAGCGGGGCGCCGTGCCCGCCCGCCTCCGCCACGCGCAGGGCGAGGCCCAGTCCGTCCGGCAGCCGCGCCGGCAGCCCCGCCGCCCGCGACCACCGCACGGTCACGTCGTACGAGCCCGCCCGGTCGAGCAACGGCACGCCCCATGGAGCGGCGTCCCCACCGGTCCCGGGCACGTCCAGCACGCCCGCGCACGTCAGGCCCCGCGGGTGGAGGGCCGGCGCCGAGCGCCGCCGGGCGATGCGCCGCGCTATGCCGAAGGCCCGCTTCTCGATCGCCACACCGGCTCCCTTCCGTCGTCGGACAGCACCGGGTACCCCGCCCGGCCGGGGGGCTACCGGCCCCCCTGGGTGCGGCGTACGCAGGCGGCGACGACCTCGCGGAGGCTGCCGGTGCGGCGCAGCAGCTGGCGTTGGACGCGGGCGCCGTTGCCGCCGCTGAGCAGTTCGGCGAGGCCCTGGCGGGCGTAGGCGAGGTCGCCGTTCTCGTCGAGGGCCTGCTCGATGTGGGCGAGCAGGGTGTAGACGACCTGTTCGGCGGGGGCGGGGCGCATGGTGAGCGGGTGGATCAGCTCGTCGTCCAGGCCGGAGCGGCCGGCCCGCCAGGCCGCCGCGCGCAGCAGGCCGACGCCGTGGCGGGCGGGGGGTTCGCCCTCGCGCCACTCGCGGGCGGCGGTGTCCACCAGGCCGCGGGTGAGCGTGGCGAGCAGGGCGGTGGTGGACGCGTCGAGGCAGACGTCGGCGGCGCGGACCTCGACGGTCGGGTAGTTGCGGGAGAGCCGGGCGTCGAAGTAGATCATCCCCTCGTCGTGGAGGACGCCGGTGCCGATCAGGTCGCGCACCTGCTGGTGGTAGCGGTGTGCCGAGCCGAAGATCTCCACGGGGCCCGCCGAGGGCCAGCGTCCCCACACCCTGCTGCGGTAGCTGTTGTACCCGCTGTCGTGGCCTTGCCAGAACGGCGAGTTGGTGCTCAGCGCGAGCAGGACGGACAGCCACGGCCGTATCCGGTCCAGCACGCCGACGCCCTCCTCGTCGGACTCGACCGACACGTGCACATGGCAGCCGCAGGTGAGCTGTTCCAGGGCGGTGAGGCCGAAGTGCTCCTGCATCCAGCGGTAGCGCTTGCCCTCGGTGAGGGCGGGGCCGGCGGGCAGGGGCGAGGTGGCGAGGGCGACCACCGCCGCCCCGGCCTCGCCCGCGTGCCGCGCGGCCTCGGCGCGCCAGCGCTCGATCTCGGCGGCCAGCTCCTTCATCCCGCTCTGCGGGTGCGTGGCGAACTCCAGTTGCTGGCCCTGCAGCTCCTTGGTGAAGGCGTGGGTCCTGCCCCGGCTCTCCTTGGCCGCAATCGCCAGCACGGCCTGGGACAGGGCGCGCGGCTCGCCGGTCCGCGGGTCCACGAGGAGGAGTTCCTCCTCCACTCCGACAGTGCGCAACGGAAACCACCTTTCCGATCGCATCCAGCGGGTGTTGGTCCAGCGGGGACTGGCCCAACGGGGACAGCGCGGGACGCACCATCATCCCGGCTGGGACGACGCTCCGCACCGGTCCGGAGGGCGGCCACCGGGGATCTGGCGAGTTCCCGACGCCTTCGGCTTGAACCGCGAGGGCCGCAGCACGTCGGTGATCAGCCCGGCGACGCCGGGCAGCTGGTCGTTGAGGTAGAAGTGGCCGCCGGGCAGGACGTGCAGCTCGAAGGGGCCGCCGGTCTCCTCCCGCCAGGCCCGCGCCCCGTCGATCGGCACCCAGGGGTCCCGGTCGCCGGTGAGCACCACCAGGGGGCAGCTCAGCGGGGGGCCGGGCCGGCGGCGGTACGTGGACACGGCGCGGAAGTCGGCGCGCAGCGCCGGCAGGGCGAGCGCGCGCACCCCGGGGTGGTCCAGCACGCCGTCGGGGTCGCCGCCGAGCCCGCGTACCTCGGCGACGAGCCGTTCGTCGTCGGCACCGGCCGGTGGGAGCGCCGTGCCGGGCTGCCGGGGCAGTGCCGGGGCCTGCCGCCCGGACACGATCAGCGCGGCCGGCCGGGTGTGCCCGGCCGCCTCCAGCCGGCGCGCGACCTCGTACGCGACGAGGGCGCCCATGCTGTGTCCGAAGAGCGCGAAGGGCTCGTCCGCGTACGGCCGCAGCTCAGGCAGGCAGGCGTCGGCGAGCGCGTGGATGTCGTCCAGGCACGGCTCGGTGAAGCGGTCCTGGCGGCCGGGGTACTGGACGGCAAGGGCCTCGATCCCGTCCGGCAGCGCGGCGGACAGCGCGCGGTAGGCCCCCGCGGCACCGCCCGCGTGCGGGAAGCAGAAGAGCCGGACGCCGGCTGCGGGTGCGGGGTGGAAGTTCCGTATCCACGCGGTCACGTGGATCCTCCTCTGGCGGGCGGACGGCACTCCCGCGTCACCCTACTGGGTGTTACGCCACCGATCCGATGCGCCCCGTGGGGGCGACGGGGCCGTCGCGGTGGATCGGGGTGTGGGCGCCCGTCAGTGACACCCCGCTGCCGCCGCGCCGGCTCGCGACGATCTCCGCCGCGATCGACAGGGCGGTCTCCTCCGGCGTACGGGCGCCGAGGTCGAGGCCGATCGGGGAGCGCAGCCGGGCCAGTTCCAGTTCCGTGACGCCGGCCTCACGCAGCCGCTCGTTGCGGTCCTCGTGGGTGCGCCGGGAGCCCATCGCGCCGATGTACGCGACGGGAAGCTTCAGGGCCAGTTCGAGCAGGGGGACGTCGAACTTGGCGTCGTGGGTGAGGACGCACAGCACGGTGCGGCCGTCCACCTCGGTGCGCGACAGGTACTCGTGCGGCCATTCGACGACGACCTCGTCCGCCTCGGGGAAGCGGGCGGGGGTGGCGAAGACCGGGCGGGCGTCGCAGACGGTGACGTGGTAGCCGAGGAACTTGCCGATCCGTACCAGCGCCGCCGCGAAGTCGATCGCCCCGAAGACGATCATGCGGGGGGCCGGGACGCTGGACTCGACCAGCAGGGTGAGCGGCTGCCCGCAGCGCGAGCCGTCCTGGCCGATGGTGACGGTGCCGGTGCGGCCGGCGTCGAGCATGGCGCGGGCCTCGCCCGCCGCCGTGCGGTCCAGTTCGGGGTGGCCGCCGAGGCTTCCCTCGTACGAGCCGTCCGGGTGGACCAGCAGAGCCTGCCCCAACAGGTCTGCCGGTCCTTCCGTGATTCTGGCCAGAGCCGCCGCCTCCCCTCCGGCGGCGGCTCCGAGCGCGGCGGGGTACACCCCGCCGCGGACCGGGGTGACGAGGATGTCGATGATGCCGCCGCAGGTCAGACCGACCGCGAAGGCGTCCTCGTCGCTGTAGCCGAAGCGCTCCAGGACGGTCTCGCCGTCCTGCAGCGCCTGTCGGCACAGGTCGTACACGGCTCCCTCGACACATCCACCGGAGACCGACCCGATCGCCGTGCCCTCGCCGTCGACGGCGAGTGCGGCGCCCGGCTGCCGGGGCGCGCTGCCGCCGACCGCCACCACGGTGGCGACGGCGAAGTCACGTCCCTGCTCGACCCACCGGTGAAGCTCAGCGGCGATGTCCAGCATGTCGGCCTCCTTACCGATGGCAGATGTGTCAAGGATCCCGTCAGTGCGCGGTACCCGTGGCGAAGTAGAAGATGAACACCGCGGACAACACCCACATCAGGATGCTCGGCTCGCGCCACTTGCCTTGCGCCGCCTTGATGGCGCAGTACGCGATGACACCCGCGCCGACACCGGTGGTGATGGTGTACGTGAACGGCATCAGCACGACCGTGAGGAAGACCGGGACGGCGACGGACCAGTCGGTCCAGTCGACGTGCCGGGCGTTCTGCAGCATCATCGCGCCGATGACGACCAGGGCGGCGGAGGCCACCTGGCCCGGCACGAGCTGGGTGAGCGGCGTGAAGAACAGGCACGCGGCGAAGAAGAGACCGGTGACCGAGGCCGACAGGCCCGTACGCGCACCCTCGCCGACGCCCGTGGCGGACTCGATGAAGACGGTCTGTCCGGAGGCTCCGGAGACACCGCCGATCGCGCCGCCGGCGCCGTCGATGAACAGTGCCTTGCTCAGGCCCGGCATGCGGCCCTGTGCGTCGGCGAGCTTGGCCTCCTGACCGACGGCGATGATCGTCGCCATGGCGTCGAAGAAGCCGGCCAGCACCAGGGTGAAGACGATCATCGAGACCGTGGTGTAGCCGAGGTCGCCCCAGCCGCCGAACTCCACCTGGCCGAGGAGCGAGAAGTCCGGCATGGAGACGGGGCTGCCGTGCAGGATCGGCGCTGTGCCGCCCCACGCGGATTCCTTGATCAGGCCTGCGGCGGTAGCCGTGACCGAGATGACTGTGCCGGCGACGATGCCGATGAGGATGGCGCCGGGGATCTTGCGGGCCTGCAGCATGAAGATCAGCAGCAGGGTGAAGCAGAACAGCGCGACCGGCCAGCCGGCGAGCGAGCCGCCGACACCGAGGGTGACGGGTCCGCCGACCTCGCTCGGGCCGACGAAGCCGGCCTTGACGAAGCCGATGATCGCGATGAAGAGGCCGATGCCCATCGTGATGCCGTGCTTCAGCGCCAGTGGGATGGCGTTCATGATGACTTCACGGACACCGGTCACCACCAGCAGGCAGATCACGGCGCCGTAGATGACACACATGCCCATGGCCTGCGGCCAGGTCATGTCCGGGGCGACCTGGGTGGAGATGACGCCCGCGACGCTCAGGCCCGCCGCGAGGGCGAGCGGGACCTTGCCGATGAAACCCATCGCCAGGGTGGTGACGGCCGCGGCGAGAGCGGTGGCGGTGATGAGGGCGGGCTGGCTGAGCTTGTTGCCGTCCGCGTCGGGACCGCCGAGCAGCAGCGGGTTGAGCAGGAGGATGTACGCCATGGCCATGAAGGTCGTGACGCCGCCGCGCACTTCCTGCGCGACCGAGGATCCTCGGTGGGTTATGTGAAAGTACCGGTCGAGCCAAGACCGTCCGGCGGGGACACGGGAACCGGATCCCGCGTCTTCGGCGACGGTCTTCGGCTCCACTGACGACTGGGTCATGGTGCCTAACTCCCAAGGTTCAAAGGGGCACCCGCGTGCACTGGGGCAAAAGCTCTGCGGGATTTGGGATGGTGCGTTGGCTGCACGACCCGGGGGACGGCCCGAGACGAACGGTGTAATGCGGTACTGCGAGGTGGGGGGAGCGGGGTGTTGCGTGGGGGGATACTCCGGGCGGTGCGGGCTGTGGAAGTGTGACGTTCCCGGGAGGCACGCACCGCCCGGAGGGCTTATAGGGTGCCGGTGAGGTGCTCGGGGCGTACCGGCGTCTTGTTGAGCTCCAGACCCGTCGCGTTCCGGATCGCCGCGAGGACGGCCGGGGTGGACGACAGGGTCGGGGCCTCTCCTATGCCGCGCAGCCCGTAGGGCGCGTGGTCATCGGCGAGCTCGAGCACATCGACCGGGATGGTCGGGGTGTCGAGGATCGTGGGGATCAGGTAGTCCGTGAAGGACGGGTTCCTGACCTTCGCGGTCTTCGGGTCGACGATGATCTCCTCCATGACCGCCACGCCCAGGCCCTGGGTGGTGCCACCCTGGATCTGGCCGATGACGGACAGCGGGTTGAGCGCCTTGCCGACGTCCTGGGCGCAGGCCAGCTCGATGACCTTGACCAGGCCGAGCTCGGTGTCCACCTCGACGACCGCGCGGTGTGCGGCGAACGAGTACTGGACGTGGCCGTTGCCCTGGCCGGTGCGCAGGTCGAAGGCCTCGGTGGGGCGGTGGCGCCACTCGGCCTCGATCTCGACGATCTCGTCCTCCAGGACGTCCACCAGGTCGGCGAGGACCTCGCCGCCGTCGGTGACGACCTTGCCGCCTTCGAGCAGCAGCTCGGCGGTGGCCCAGGCGGGGTGGTACGTGCCGAGCTTGCGGCGGCCGATCTGAAGGACCTTCTCGCGGACGAGCTCACAGGAGTTCTTGACCGCGCCGCCGGTGACGTACGTCTGGCGGGAGGCGGAGGTGGAGCCGGCCGAGCCGACCTGGGTGTCGGCCGGGTTGATCGTCACCTGGGCGACGCCCAGCTCGGTGCGGGCGATCTGCGCGTGGACGGTGATACCGCCCTGGCCGACCTCCGCCATCGCGGTGTGGACGGTCGCGACCGCCTCGCCGTTGATGACCTCCATGCGCACCTTGGCGGTGGAGTAGTCGTCGAAGCCCTCGGAGAAGCCGACGTTCTTGATGCCGACCGCGTAGCCGACGCCGCGGACGACGCCCTCGCCGTGCGTGGTGTTGGACAGGCCGCCGGGCAGCGCGCGGATGTCGGCGCCCTCGGTGGACTCCCACTGGCGCTCGGGCGGCAGCGGGCGCGCCTTGACGCGGCGCAGCAGCTCGGCGACCGGGGCGGGCGAGTCGACCGGCTGGCCGGTCGGCATCAGGGTGCCCTGCTCCATGGCGTTGAGCCGGCGGAACTCCACCGGGTCCATGTCCAGCTTCTTGGCGAGCTTGTCCATCTGGGCCTCGTACGCGAAGCACGCCTGGACCGCGCCGAAGCCGCGCATGGCGCCGCAGGGCGGGTTGTTGGTGTAGAGCGCGATGGCCTCGATGTCGACGTCGTCGATGACGTACGGGCCGGCGGCGAGCGAGGAGGCGTTGCCGACGACGGCCGGGGAGGCCGAGGCGTAGGCGCCGCCGTCCAGCACGATCCGGCACTTCATGTGCGTGATCTTGCCGTCCTTGGTGGCGCCGTGCTCGTACCAGAGCTTCGCCGGGTGACGGTGGACGTGGCCGAAGAAGGACTCGAACCGGTTGTAGACGATCTTGACCGGCTTGCCGGTGCGGAGCGCCAGCAGGCAGGCGTGGATCTGCATCGACAGGTCCTCGCGGCCGCCGAAGGCACCGCCGACGCCGGAGAGCGTCATCCGGACCTTCTCCTCGGGCAGGCCGAGGACGGGCGCGATCTGGCGGAGGTCCGAGTGCAGCCACTGCGTGGCCACGTACAGGTCGACGCCGCCGTCCTCGCCCGGTACGGCCAGGCCGGACTCGGGGCCGAGGAAGGCCTGGTCCTGCATGCCGAAGACGTACTCGCCGGAGACGATGACGTCGGCCTTCTTGGCGGCCTCGTCGGCGTTGCCGCGGATGATGGGCTGGCGGTGCACGATGTTCGGGTGCGGTACGTGCCCGGCGTGGTGGTCGTCGCGGCCCGGGTGCAGCAGCGGCGCGTCGGGGGCGGTCGCGGAGGCCTCGTCGGTGACGACGGGCAGCTCCCTGTACTCGACCTTGATCTTGGCGGCCGCGCGGCGGGCGGTCTCCGGGTGGTCGGCGGCGACCAGCGCGACCGGCTCACCGTGGTGGCGTACCCGGCCGTGGGCGAGGACCGGGGTGTCCTGGATCTCCAGGCCGTAGTTCTTCACCTCGGTGGGCAGGTCCTCGTAGGTGAGGACGGCGTAGACGCCGGCCTGGGCGAGGGCCTCGGAGGTGTCGATGGAGACGATCTCGGCGTGCGCCACCGTGGAGCGGAGGATCTGGCCCCACAGCATGTCCTCGTGCCACATGTCCGAGGAGTAGGCGAACTCGCCGGTGACCTTGAGGGTTCCGTCGGGGCGCAGCGTGGACTCGCCGATGCCGCCCTTGGTCTTCGAACCCTGGGTGACCTTGGTGGGAGTGCCGGCCGGAGCGGCGACTCGGGTGTTCCGCGACATGGTCAGACCGCCTCTCCCTGACGTTCCTGACGGGCGGCCGCGAGGCGGACGGCGTCCAGGATCTTCTCGTAGCCGGTGCACCGGCAGAGGTTGCCGGAGAGCGCCTCGCGGATGTCCTCGTCGGACGGGGAGGGGTTGCGCTCCAGCATCTCGTCGGCCGCCACCAGCAGGCCCGGGGTGCAGAAACCGCACTGCACGGCGCCCGCGTCGATGAAGGCCTGCTGGATCGGGGAGAGCTCGGTGCCCTCGCCGGTCTGGGAGTCGGCGCCTTTGGCGGACCAGCCCTGGGCCTCCTGGAGGGCGGTGCCCTGCCTGCCGTCGCCGGAGGAGCCGCACGCGCCGGTGCCACACGCGCCGCTGTGCTCGGCACGCTGCCTGGCGTAGTCGGCGAGGCCCTCGACGGTGACGACCTCGCGGCCCTCGACCTGGCCGGCGGCCACGAGGCAGGAACAGACCGGGACGCCGTCCAGGCGGACCGTACAGGAGCCGCACTCGCCCTGCTCGCAGGCGTTCTTCGAGCCGGGCAGCCCCAGGCGCTCACGCAGGACGTAGAGGAGGGATTCGCCCTCCCAGACGTCGTCGGCTTCCTGTGGGCGGCCGTTGACCGTGAAACTCACGCGCATGGTTATGCAGCTCCTTCAAGGGTGCGGCCGGTGCCGCGGTACTGCTCCCAGGTCCAGCCGAGCGTGCGCCGGGCCATGATGCCGACCGCGTGGCGCCGGTACTTGGCCGTGCCCCGCACGTCGTCGATCGGGTTGCAGGCCCCGGAGGCGAGCTCCGCGAACTGCTTGGCGATCGAGGGAGTGATGATCTTGCCGCTCTCCCAGAACCCGCCCTCTTCGAGCGCGGCGTTCAGGAAGTCCTCGGCCGCCTTCGCCCGTACGGGCGTGGGGGCCGCCGAGCCGATACCGGTCCGCACGGTACGGGTCTCCGGGTGCAGCGCCAGACCGAACGCGCACACCGCGATCACCATCGCGTTGCGGGTACCCACCTTGGAGTACTGCTGCGGTCCGTCCGCCTTCTTGATGTGGACCGTCTTGATGAGCTCGTCCGGGGCGAGCGCGTTGCGCTTGACGCCCGTGTAGAACTCGTCGATCGGGATGAAGCGGGAGCCGCGTACGGACTCGACCTCGACCTCGGCACCGGCCGCCAGCAGGGCGGGGTGCGCGTCACCGGCCGGGGACGCCGTACCCAGGTTGCCACCGACACCGCCGCGGTTGCGGATCTGCGGCGACGCCACGGTGTGCGAGGCGAGCGCCAGGCCCGGCAGCTCGGGCCTCAGCTGCTCCATGATCTGCGTGTACGGAACAGAAGCGCCCAGCCGGACGTTCTCCTCGCCGATCTCCCACTCACCGAGCAGCTCGATGCGGTTCAGGTCCAGCAGGTACTCGGGCCGCCGATGGTCGAAGTTGATCTCGACCATGACATCCGTACCACCGGCGATGGGCACAGCCGTGGGGTGCTCTGCCTTGGCGGCGAGCGCCTCCTCCCAGCTGGCGGGGCGAAGGAAGTCCATGAGTGGCTCTCTTCCACGTGTTCCGGTGATCGGTGGTCCGGCGGTGCGTGATCGGGGTGATCGACTGGGTCCGGGGGGCGTGTGATCGAGTGGTTCGCTGGGGCTCGGGGGACGGCGGGCCCACGTGTTCGTCTTCATGTTCATGTGCTGTTAACGCGTTGTGGCCCCAGTACACCCAGCGGTGCTCCGCCCGGTGCAGTCACCGAAACCATGAAGGAGTTGGCTGGTCGCCCTCTCCGTCTTGTAGATTCGAACGAAAGGCGAGGAGCAGTAACCTCTCCGTTTCCCCCCGGAAACGGTGGCCACGGCTCACCGGCAACAACCAGACACCCACGAGACAGATCGGCGGCGATCACATGCGGCTGCGCGCACTGCTGGAAACCGATGCGCTGGGGCTGCGGCTGCTCGGCGGCGAGGACGAGCTGGACCGCACGGTCCGCGGCGTGATGACGACGGACCTGCGTGACCCCAGCAGGTACCTCTCCGGCGGAGAGCTGGTGCTCACCGGCCTCGCCTGGCGGCGGGACGCGGCGGACTCCGAGCCCTTCGTCCGGATCCTGGCCGGCGCCGGTGTGGCGGGCCTGGCGGCCGGCGAGGCGGAACTGGGCGCGATCCCCGACGATCTGGTGCAGGCGTGTTTGCGCCACCGGCTCCCACTGTTCGCAGTAAACGAGTCGGTTGCGTTCGCAACGATCACTGAGCATGTTGTTCGACAGGTGTCGGGCGAACGGGCCGGTGATCTCGCGGCTGTCGTCGATCGCCACAGAAGGCTGATGACGTCCGGCCCGGCGGGCGGCGGACCGGAGGTCGTTCTGGACCTGCTCGGCTCCGACCTGGACCTTCGCGCCTGGGTACTGTCGCCGACCGGGCGTCAGATCGCGGGCGCCGGGGCGCCGTTGCCCGCCGAGCTGGGCGCCGCCCTCGCCGCGGAGCACCTGGCCGCCACGCGCACCGGGCGGCGCGGCCCGCACCGGGCGGTCGCGCGTGGAACGACGTACTCGCTCTTCCCGATCCGGAACACCGGGCGCGGTGCCGCCCCCGCCTCGCGGGACGTGCGCGAGAGCGTGCTGTCCGACTGGCTGCTGGCCGTCGAGGCGGACGCCGGTGACTGGCCGGCCGCCCGGCTGGACCTGCTCCAGGGCGTCACCCAGCTGATCGCCGTGGAGCGCGACCGGCGGGACGCGGCGCGTACGGTACGGCGCCGGCTGGCGCAGGAGGTCCTGGAGCTGGTGCAGACGGGCGCCGCCCCGGCCGAGATCGCCGCACGCCTGCGGGTGGCCGCGCCGGTACTCCTGCCGGGGCTCGGGACCGCGCCGCACTGGCAGGTCGTGGTGGCCCGGGTCGAGTGGGGTGAGGGCGGTACGGGCGCGCCGGGCATCGAGGCCGGTCCGGTCGCCCAGTCGCTGCTGGAGGAGATCCTGGTCGACCCGGCGACCTCCGGCCCCGACTCGGCCGACCGCATCGCGGTGGCCCACACCGGCGACGAGGCCATCGCCCTGGTGCCGCTGCCGGCCGTGCCGGATTCTCCGGAGGCGGAGACGGCGCTGGAGGCAGCGGAGGCGGCGGCTGGGCCGGGGGCCGAGCCGGAGTCGGAGGACGACGAGAAGGGCCCGGTCATCGACGGCGGCGCCGGGCTGCACGCGGACGCCCTGCTCGCCGCCGTGCGCGGCCCGCTGTCGGCGGGCCTGGACGGTGACGGTCGCCTCACCCTGGGCGTGAGCGCCGCCGTTCACTCGGCCGAGGGACTGCGCGGCGCCCTGGAGGAGGCCCGGCACGCCCGGCGTGTGGCGGCGGCGCGGCCGGGGCGAGTGTGCGCGGCGGGCCACCACGAGCTGGCGTCGCACGTGCTGCTGCTGCCGTTCGTGCCGGACGACGTACGGCGGGCGTTCACGGCTCGGCTGCTGGACCCGCTGCGCGACTACGACCGGCGCCACCGCGCGGAGCTGATCCCGACGCTGGAGGCCTTCCTGGACTCCGACGGCTCCTGGACCCGCTGCGCCAGCCGGCTGCACCTGCACGTGAACACCCTCCGCTACCGGGTGGGGCGGATCGAGCAGCTGACGGGGCGTGACCTGTCGCGACTGGAGGACAAGCTGGACTTCTTCCTGGCGCTGCGCATGTCCTGACGTAACGTCATTACACCAACAGAGAGCGACACACATCGTGATGTCCGGACAAACGGACACCCCGGCAGATCTCCAGGCGCGCACCCCGGCGGACACCCCGGCAGATCTCCAGGCGGGCACCGCGGCGGACCTCCAGACGCGCCCCCCGGCGGACACCCCGGCAGATCTTCAGGCGGGCACCCCGGCAGGGACCACGGTGGGCACCCCGGCGGACCCCCTCCGCGGCGACTGCGCGAACTGCTTCGGGCTGTGCTGCGTCGCGCTGCCCTTCGCCGCCTCCGCGGACTTCGCCGTCGGCAAGCCCGCCGGCACGCCCTGCGCCAACCTGGCCGCCGACTTCCGGTGCGGCATCCACGACCGGCTGCGCGACCGGGGCTTTTCCGGCTGCACGGTGTACGACTGCTTCGGCGCCGGCCAGAAGGTCTCCCAGGTCACGTTCGCCGGCCGCGACTGGCGGCAGGACCCGGACACGGCGCGGCGCATGTTCGCCGCCTTCCCCGTCGTACGGCATCTCCACGAACTGCTCGCGTACCTCACCGAGGCGCTGGCGCTGGAGCCCGCCCGTTCCCTCCACGGCGAGCTGCGGCCCGTCCTCGACGAGACCGAGCGGCTCACGTTCCTCCCCCCGGAGGAGCTCACCGCCCTGGACCTGGACGCGCACCGCCGCATCGTCGGCGACCTGCTGCTGCGGGCCGGCGAACTCGCCCGGTCGGGCATCCCCGGCGCCCTCGGCAAGAAGAAGAACCGCCGCGGCGCCGACCTCATGGGCGCCCGCCTCAAGGGCGCGGACCTGCACGGCGCCAACCTGCGCGGCGCCTACCTCATCGCCGCCGACCTCACCGGCGCCGACCTGCGCCGGGCCGACCTCCTCGGCGCCGACCTCCGCGACACCCGCCTGGCGGGCGCGGACCTCACCGGCGCGCTCTTCCTCACCCAGCCCCAGCTGAACGCCGCGAAGGGCGACGCGCTCACCACGCTGCCCCCGGCGCTGGAGCGCCCGGCGCACTGGGGCCGCTGAACCGGCCGTGACGATTCATGGTTTCCTGAATTCAGGATTCTGTGTATCGTCCACGTCGTGTTGAATCTCGCCCAGGACATCGAGGTGCTGGCCCGGTTCGGCCGCGCCCTCGCCGACCCGATCCGCTGCCGGCTGCTGCTCGCCCTGCGCGCGGCTCCCGCCTACCCGTCCGACATGGCCGACGCCCTCGGGATCTCCCGTACGCGCCTGTCGAACCATCTGGCCTGCCTGCGCGACTGCGGACTGGTCGTGGCCGTACCCGAGGGCCGCCGCACCCGGTACGAGCTGGCCGACCCCCGGCTGGCCCACGCGCTGGACGACCTGCGTGCGGCCGTGGTGGCGGTCGCCGACGGCGGCACGTGCCAGGACGCCGAGTCGAGCGGCTGCTGCTGATGGCCACGGACACATCGCCCCTACCGGCCCCGGCACGCCGCGAGGCCCTGGCCCGTCGCATACGCCTGCTGGTCGCCGCCACCATCGCCTACAACGCGGTCGAGGCGATCGTCGCCCTCACCGCGGGATCCCTCGCGTCCTCCTCCGCCCTCGTGGGCTTCGGCCTTGACTCGATCGTCGAGGTCTCCTCGGCCGCCGCGGTGGCCTGGCAGTTCTCGGCCCGTGAGCACGCCGTGCGCGCGGCGCGGGAGAGGAGGGCGCTGCGGATCATCGCCGTGTCGTTCTTCGCGCTCGCCGCCTTCGTGACCGTGGACGCGGTCCGCGCGCTCACGGGCGGCGGGGAGGCGGAGTCGTCCGCTCCCGGCATCGTGCTGGCGGCCCTGTCGCTGGCGGTCATGCCGTTCCTGTCCGCCGCGCAGCGGCGCGCCGGCCGGGAGCTGGGATCGGCCTCGGCGGTCGCCGACTCCCGGCAGACGCTGCTGTGCACCTACCTGTCCGCGGTGCTGCTGGTGGGCCTGGCCGCCAACACCACGCTCGGCTGGGCGTGGGCGGATCCGCTGGCCGCGCTGGCCATAGCGGCGATCGCGGTCAAGGAAGGCCGGCGGGCGTGGCGCGGCGACGGCTGCTGCGCCCCGGCCGGGCTGACCTCGCTCACGGCCGCGACCGGGCCGGCGGCGGCTGGCGCGTCGGCGGGCGCGTCGGCGGCCGAGGACGCCTGTGGCTGCGCCCCGGGGTGCGGCTGCTGCGACTGACCCGCGTTCACTCCTTCGACGGAACCCCGGCGGTGGCGGGAAGCCGCGCCGACGCGGAACGCCGGGCCCTGATTGTGAATCAATTCACCTGACCCCCTTGGCCGGGCGTGCCGTTCCGTGCTGAGATTCTCCGGACCCAACAGCTCAATGGCGTGCTCGGGGAGGGCAATGTGGCGCATACCGCCATGTCTGGTTCCGGAACGACCGCAAGCGACGATCCCCTCCAGACCGCGGTATGGCGGCTGCGCTCGCGCGGCTGTTGGACCGACGCGGCCGCCCTCCTCGCGCCCGGCGCGCACGACCCCGCCGTCGCCCTCCAGCGCGCGTCGCTGCTGATCGAGCGGTGCCTGTACACCGAACAGGGCTGGGCCGAGGCGGAGGACGCCCTGCGCGTGGCGGAGGCGCTCGCCCACGACGACGAGGAGCGCGGCGCGGCCGCCTGCGAACGCGGCTACCTCGCCTACGCGTCGACCCTGCTGGGCGTACGGGACCGGGCCGACGAGGCGCGGGCCGCGCTCGGCCGGGCGGCGGCGCTCATCGCCCCGTCCGCGCCCGGCCGCCCGCTGCTGGACTTCCGGCGCGGCCTGATCGCCCAGAACCTCGGCGACTCCCCGCAGGCCGCGCGCGCCGCGTACCACCGCGCCCACGCGGGCGCCACCGCCCAGGGTGACGCCCTGCTGCTCTCCTCCACCTGGCGGCACCTGGCCGGACTGGCGCTGCGCGACGGGGAGTTGGCGGAGGCCCGGCACGGCTTCGCCGAGTCGCTGCGGCTGCGCGAGGAGCTCGGCTACCTGGTCGGTACGGCCCCGGCGCTGGCGGCCCTGGCGGACACCGAACCGGAGCCGGAGGCGGCGCGGCTGCGCGCGGAGGCGCGACGGCTGTTCCAGCTGCTCGGCGGCGTACCGACGTGGCTGGCGGCGCGGCTGGCACCACCGGCGGCGGCCTGAGGGCGTTGCGCGCAGGCGTCTGCCGGAAGGCGCTGCGGGCAGGCGTCTGCCGGAAGGCGCTGCGGGCAGGCGTCTGCCGGAAGGCGTTGTCAGAGGGCTCTGCCATGATCAGGTGCCATGAGTGACACCACCTTTGACCAGGCACACGCGGCGGTAGCGGCCCTCCGCGCCCGGGGACTCGTCGTCCTCGACGGCATCCCCGACAGCGACCTCGACCGGTGGCCGGTCCCCGTGCCCGAGGAGGTCCGCGTCGTGCTGCGCGAGATAGGCGGCGTGCGGGAGGGCGACGTCCGGTACGAGTTCGGGCCGCGCGGCTTCGCGGGCGACCGGTGGTGGCTCGGAGACTTCCCCGACGACGGGACGTCCCTGGTCGTCGGCGTGGGCGGCGCGAACTGGGGCCCCGTGCTGCGGTCCGAAGGGTGGGGCGAGGACACGCAGTTCGTGGTCGAGGCCCCGTCGTTCACGGCCTGGCTGCTGACCCTGGGGACCGAGCGGTCCGCCCCGAAGGCGTCCGTCGCGGCCATCCCGTCGATCGAGGCCGCCGAGGGCCCGGACACGCAGCTGGCGGCCCTGGTCGCCGGTGGTGACTCACTGACCGACGTGGTCGACCTGTGGGCGCTGCCGGACCATCCGTGCCGGGTGGTGTGGGAGCCGTACCACTCCCTGGACTACGAGACCGCCGACACCGGTGGCAGCGATACGGAGTGGGAGCTGGTCGGCGGGGGCCGGGCACTGCTGCTGCGCAGCCTCCCCAGCGGGGACTTCCTGGACCGCCCGGTGCGGCGCCACCGCGTACCGGCGGACGCGGCGCGGCTCGCCGTCGCCGAACTGCGAGCCCTGGCCGACGCGCACCCGGCCCATGTGACGCTCGATGCGGGCTGCGACGACACGGAGATGGACACCTGGGCGGTGCCCGTACCGGACGACATCCGCACCGTCCTGCGCGAGGTCGGCGGCGTGCGGATAGCCGGTCTGCCCCCGCTGCGGCTGCTGCCGGGCGCGCCGGAGCACACCGTCGACCCCGAGGTGCACCGCATGCTGGGCGGCGACGGAACCTACTGGCCGGTCGCCCGCGTGGAACGCCCCTTCAGTACGGCGCTCGCGCAGATCCGTATCGACCCGGACACCGGCGAATGGGGGTACGCCGTCTCCATCCCCACCGACCACCAGCTCGCCGGCGAACCGGAACTGTCCCTGCTCGCCGAGTCGTTGCCCCACCTGCTGCTGACGGTCGCGCGCATCGCCCGCGACGCGGCGGCCACCCCGGACTTCCCCGGCCACGTCCGGTCCGCCACCAGATGGTTCACGCCCAACACCGGCGAGCCCTGGACACGCCCCGCCCCGGCCACCGAGTGGGCGGGCTCCCCCGACCCCCTGCGCGCCGCCCTGGCCGGCCTGCCGCCCGGTACGCACGTCGCCGACCTGCGGGACTCCCCCATACCGACCGACCTGTGCTTCTACCGCTCGCATGCCTGGTTCTACGGCCCCGACTCCCTGGACCGGCTCCATTTCGTGGCCGGCGGGCGGCTGGTGGCGGCGATCCCGAAGATACCCGGGTGAAAGGGATGGACCCCTTTCACGGCCCCGGCTCGCGGAAGAGGCGCCGGCGCGTCCCCTCCGCGGCCGTGACGTAGGTCGCGACGAGACCCGGTTCCTCGCGGGCGAGGCCGTGGTAAATGGCGAGGGCTTCGGTGATGTCCTCCCGTGCCGCCGCCCGTTCCGGCTCGGCGCCCGTCAGGAGCCGTGTCGTGGCGGACGCGTGAAGCGCGAAGCCCAGGTGCGGCTCGGGCGCCGCGCGTCGGGCGACGGTGACGGCCTCCACGGCGGTGCGCACCGCCTCGTCGTGCAGCGTGGCATCGGCGAGGCGCAGGGCGTGCACGGCCAGCGCCCACGCCAGCAGGGGCTCATGGGCGGCCGGGTCGGCCCCGGCGAGACGGCGGGCGAGGGCGACCGCCTCCTCGGTGATCTCCAGGGCGTCGGCACACGGTGTCTCTTCCTCCACCGGATAGTGGCCGTAAGACGCCAGCGTCCAGGCCAGGGCGGGGTCGTACGCGGAGTCCGCAGCGGCCAGCCGGCGGGCGATGTCCGTGGCGCGGACGAGCAGGGCCCGTCCCTCCTCGCACTGGTGTCGGTCGACGAGGTACGTGCCCAGGGCGTGGACCGCCATCTGGACCACCGGTTCGTACGCGGGCCCGGTACGGGCCAGGTCCTCGGCCACCTCCACACCGCGCCGCAGGGTGTGATCCGCCGCCTCCGACCCGGCGCCGTGCTGGAGAACGCCGAGGAGGGGCAGCAGCGGCCCGAGCAGCCCCTGCCGGGCGGGAGCGTCCTGAAGGGGGCCGTCCAGCAGGCCGAGGGCCTCCCCCGCGAGCGGCAGGGCCTGACTGCGGCGCCCGACCGAGACCAGGAGTTCAACGGTGGCGGACAGCAGGGCGACGAACTCGGCGAGGTCGTCCGCGGGGCCCGTCCGTGCCGCCTCCCGGCAGAGAGGCACGGCTTCCAGCAGAGCCTCGGCCGCCTCTTCATGGCGACGCGCCGCGGACAGCAGCTTCCCGAGCTCTACCAGGGCGGCGGACAGCTGCGGGGTATGGAGCGCCGTGTCCTCCTGGCTGTCCTCGACCAGACGGCGGAAGAGGCCGGCCGCCTCGGCCAACGCCTCCAGGGCCTCGTCCGGGAGCCCCGTCTTGGGCAGGACGATGCCCAGCAGCAACAGCGTCTTCCCCAGCTGCGGCACGTGCGGCCCCGCGTCCAGGCCCCGCTCCCCCCGTACGAGGCCCCGGAACAGGGACTCCGCCTCGCGCGCGTCCTGTACGGCCTCGGCCGGCCGGCTCGCCGCGTACAGCCGGGACGCCCTGGTCGCGAGCATCGTCGCGAGGGCGGACCGCGCCGGTGGTGACTCGTCCGCCGCGCTGAGACGGCGGGCGACGACGACACCTTCCTCAGCCGTCGTGAGGGCTTCCTCGTGCACGTCCGCATTGCTCAGCCGATGGGTGAGGTTGTTGAACCCCATGACGAGCGCCTGGAGGAAGGCCTCGGGCCGCTTCTCGACAGCGAGCCGGTAGAGGGTGACGGCCTCACGAGCGGCGTCCAGCGCTTCCTGAGCCCGTCCGGTGGCCTCCAGTTGGCCTGCGTACGTGTTCAGGCTCATCGCGAGGTCCCCTGTGAACACTCCGGGGCTCGCCTGGTCCAGGGAGCGGTACAGGGCGACGGACTCGCGGGCGGCGTTCAGCGCCTCCTCTCGCGCCCCGGCGTCGTCCAGTTCGTTGGCGTACGTGTTCAGGCTCACGGCCAGCCGTTCCGCGAACGCGGCCGGTTCCTGTTCGTACAGCCGCCGGTAGAGGTCCACGGACTGGGCGCTCGCCGCGGCGGATTCCCGCCGCCGCCCCATCTCGGCCGCATCGATGGCGAAGGAGTTCAGCGCGTGCGCCAGGTCGGGAAGGTGCGCGGCGGGGCGTATCCGGGCCAAGTGGCGACGGATGTCGAGCGCCTCCTCGGCCACTCGCACGGCTTCCGCGTACTGGCCGGCCTCCCGCAAGCAGTTGGAGTATGTGCCGAGGCTCATGGCGAAGCCCTCCCGGAAGGCGTCGGGGTGCTCCTCGGCCAGGGACCGGTAGTGCTCCACGGATTCGCGGCTCGAAGCCAGCGCCTCCTTGTTCCGGCCAGACTCCTTCTGCCAGATGGACAGGTTGTTCAGGCCGTCGGCCAGTTCCGCCCGTTCCCGCCGCTCCCCGACCAGCTCGCGCCGGATGCCGACGGTCTCCTCGATCGCCGTGAGCGCCTTGTCCGGGCGGCCGAGCTCACCCTCGCAGTTGGCGACGGCGTTGAGGGCGTGTGCCAGTTCCGAGCGGTACACCCGGGTGCCGGACGGTGAGGCGGACTCGGCGATGAGTTCGCGGTAGAGACCGACGGCCTCGTAGGCGGGGCCCATGGCGTCGGCTCGCCGTCCCACGGCACCGAGACCGACCGAGAGGTTCTGCAGGGACGCGGCGAGGTGGGGCCGGAACGTCCGGGCGTCCGTCTTCGCCAGCGGTCTCAGCCGGATGACGGCTTCCTCCGCCACCTCGTACGCGCGCTGCCGGTGGCCCATGTGGAGGTGCCGCTGGCAGAGCTTGCGCAGCAGCCTGGCCAGGTCCGGCAGGACGCGGAGTCCGTCTCGGCGCGCTCGCGGTGGATGTCGGTCAGCCGCTCGGTGAGGTGCAGCGCCCAGGGAGCGAGGTTGTGGGAGGAAGCGGGCAGGTGGTCCAGCAGCCGCATGAGGTCCGCGAGATCCGTGCCGGGGTCGTCGGTGAGCCGGTACAGGGCCGACACAAGCGGTTCCGGCCGCTCCACCTGGGTGGCGACGTCGACGGCGAGGGCGCCGAGCACCTCGGGGTGCCGGGTGCACAGGCCGGTGAGCTGCCCGTCGAGGTGCTCGCGGTGGGCGGGGTGAGCGGCGGCGCGGGTGTGGAGGACCAGCAGCCGGGCGGCCTGGGTCTCGGACGCCCCGGCGAGGAGGCGATCGGCGAGGTCGGGATCGGCACGGAGGTGGCTGCCCACGAAGTACTCGGCGAGGCGGTCCGGGCGCAGCGTTCCCCAGACCTGCGACGGGGCGGGCGGAGGGTAGAGGGCGCTGATCCAGTCGCACACGGCCCAGCGGACGTCCGCGGTCTGGCCGTGGAGGATGGGCACCCGGTCCAGTAGGGCGTGGGCCTCCTCACGGTCGGCGGCACCGCACAGGAACGTGGCGGCGAGGACCGAGTCGATGCCCCTGCGCTTCTTCAGGCCCAGGTCGGCCTCGACGGCGATCCAGTAGCGGCGCTCGTAGTCCAGCAGCCGTTCCTCCATGGGACGGAACCGGCTCGCGCCTTCACCGGGCTTGTGGGCCGCGTCCAGCAGGTCGACGAGCGCGGTCATGTGCAGCGTGAGTGCGTCGCCCATGCCGGGCGTCCCGGCCCGGTACACGGCGGAACGCGTGAGACCCTCTGCCAGAGGTCCCCACTTGCGGAGCCTGTACCCGGGCACCTGCGGCAGGGCACGGGCCAGGCCCTCCACGGCGTCGCGGTACGCCTCGGCGTGCCGGCCTGGGTCGGACTCCAGCGGCGGCAGCGGCGTGACCGGAGCGTCGTACAGCTCCTCCAGATCGGTGGCGGCGGGGAGGTCGTACCACCAGTCGCCGTCGGCACGGGCCAGTAACAGGACCTTGACGCGCACGGTCCTGGGGGCGGCGGCTGCCGCGTGCAGAAGCGGGGGCAGCTGGTCCATGCGGGTCTCGGCGTTGTCGACCACCACCAGCAGCGGCGACTCCGTGTACTGGAGGACCCGCAGCCTGCCGGCCGGGGCGTCGCGGCTCAGCCACAAGACGCTCCAGGGCTCGTCGTCCGGCTCGTCGCGGAGCCGGTCGACAAGGCGGCGGGCGAGGCGGGTCTTGCCCTGCCCGCCCGGCCCGTACACCAGTCGCGTTCCCAGCCCCGGGGCCTCGCACCAGGCCCGCAGCTCCTCCAGTTCCCGGGTACGCCCCCGGAAGGGCACCACCGCGCGGTGCGCGTCCAGCAGGGCCGCCGGGCTCGTGGGGGCGGTCCGGGACTTGGTGACGAGGCCGTCCCACTCGACCAGCGCGCGCTGCAACTCCGCCTGGCGGTGCTCCGGCGGCAGGTTGTTGATGATGGTGTTGTCGTTCCCGATCTGCACGGAGACGAGGAAGACGCCCTCGGTCATGCGCCCGACCCGAAGTTGTTCACCATGTGGTTGTGGTCGCCCTCCTGGATCGAGACCGGGCCGCCGCCGGACGACACGTGCCAGGTCCTGGCGCCGTGCCGGGCTTCCGTACGCTGACGCAGCAGTTCCTCCAGCTCGGCCACCGCCTCATCGCGCGCTTCCGGGGGCAGCTGCTCCAGCAGCGTCTCGAACCGGCCGCGCCAGTACCCCGCCTGGTGCGTCGCTTCCGGTTCGGCGGCGGCGGACATGGTCGTCTCGGCCGCGTCGAGGCGCTCCAGCTCCGCGCGTTGCCGCTGTTCGCCCAGGCGTCCCCACCACCGGCTCGTCCACGTCCGCATCCCGGCCCAGGCATCGGTCCCCGCCGCCTGCACCAACGCCGCCCCCGCCGCGGCGGTGAGCGCCACCAACTCGTCAGGCCCCATCAGCATCCCCCTTCGCGTCGTGTCGACGGGCGACCGTAACGCGCAGCAGAGACCAACGCGCCCCGAACCGACGGAAATACGCGGGAAATCAGACGCGCAGCTCCGCCCAGACCGTCTTGCCGACCGGCACCCGGTCCACCACGCCCCACGCGTGGGCGAGCGCCGCCACGAGGACGAGTCCGCGCCCGCCGTCCCCGTCCGGCTCCGGCACGGCCGGCATGGGCCGGCGCTCGCCCCGGGTGTCGCCGACCTCGATCCGCAGCGATACGGAGTCCTCCGAGAGCAGCAGCCGCAGCTCGAAGTCCCGCCCCGGCACCCGCCCGTGCGTCACGGCGTTCGCCGCCAGCTCCCCGACCACGAGCGCGGCCGCCTCGGCACAGTCACTCCCGTACGGGACGCCCCACGCGTCCAGCCGCTCTGCGGCCAGGTGCCGCGCGAGGCGGGCGCCGAGGCGGGTGGAACTGAACCGTTGGTTGAACGTACGTACGGTCACCGGGAATTGGTCTGTCACATTGCCCGTCATGCCCCCACGGTGGCGGCCCGGCAGACCCGTTGACCAGCGGACCGGCTCGTACGCTGCGCCAGCGTACGAGTACACGCTGTGGACAGTAGGCGTTACGTTCCGTGACGATACGTCACGGAGGTGGTCGTCCCATGACGGTGAACAACACGGAGCCCGAGTCGTCGGACAGTCTCAAGGCGTTCGGTGCGGTCCTCAAGGCCTTCCGCCTACGGGCGGGCCTGACCCAGGAGGAATTCGCGCCGAAAGTCCAGTACTCCGTGAGCTTCGTGGCCTCGGTCGAGCAGGGCCGCCGCATGCCGCCGCAGGACTTCGTCGACCGGGCGGAGGAGGCACTGGACGCGTTCGGCGCGCTGCGGGGCGCGGCGCAGCACTTGTCGCGGCAGCCGGGGCTGGCGTCCTGGTTCCGCCAGTGGGCGAAGCTGGAGGAGACGGCGCTCAGCCTGGACACGTACGAGTGCCGCGTCGTACCGGGCCTGCTCCAGACGGAGGCGTACGCGCGGGCGGTGACGCTGAGCGTTCCGCCGCTGCCGTCGCCGGAGCAGGTGGAGGAGCGGGTGTCCGCACGCCTGGCGCGACAGAAGCTCCTGACGCGCGAGCAGCCGATCGCGTTCAGCTTCATCGTGGAGCAGGCGGTACTGGAACGGGGTACGGGTGGCCGGGAGGTCACGCGTGAGCTTCTGGACCATCTGATCGCGAAAGGGGAGCTGTACAACGTCGAGTTGCAGATCATGCCGCTCCACGTCTGGGAACACGCGGGAGTGGACGGGCCGATGCGATTGCTGGAGACACCGACGCACGAGTGGGTCGGCTACTCCGAGGGCCAGCAGACCGGCCAGCTCATCTCCGACCGGAAGGACATAAGCGTCCTCCAGCAGCGCTATGCGAAACTGCGTTCACAGGCTCTCACCCCTGTGGAGTCCTTGAGCCTGCTGAAGCGGATGCGAGGAGCGCTATGAACGGCAGCCCAACCGAACTGGCCTGGTGCAAGAGCAGTTACAGCGGCTCCGAGGGAGACGACTGCGTCGAAGTCGCCCTCTCCTGGCAGAAGTCGAGCTACAGCGGCTCCCAGGGCGACGACTGCGTCGAGGTGGCCACCTGCCCCACCACCGTCCACGTCCGTGACTCCAAGGACACCGCCGGGCCCCAGCTCGCGCTGTCCCCCGCCGCCTGGGCGGCCTTCCTCCCCTACGTCCGGTAGGAGAGGCACACCAGCGCGTCGTCCAGACCGACCACCAGCGAGCCGTCGGCCGTCACGGCCACCGCGCGGATGCGGGGGCCGGGGCGGAAGTCGAGGGCGCGGCCGCCGTCGAGGGGGTGGAGCTGGGCCAGGCCGTCCGCCCAGGCGACCGCGAGGAGCCGGTCGGTGGCGTGGAGGGCGACGACGGGACACGGGCGCCGCGTCACCACCGGGTGGCCGGGGCGCCAGGCGCGTACCGTGCCGTCCGTTCCGCCGCTGTACGCCGTGGTTGTCGTCGCCGTCAGGGCGGTGACCCGGCCGGTGTGCAGCGCCGCCTGTTCGAGGCCCGCCAGGCTGAACGCGTGGACCGTGCCCATCCGGTCGCCGGTCAGTACCGTGTCGCCCATCGCCGCGAGGGCGGTGGCGGGGTGGCTCGCGAGGGTCGCCGCCACGGCGTCCGTCAGCCGGGTGGCCCGGCCGCCCGGGGCGTGCAGGCGGCCTCGTTCGTCGAGGACCAGGTGCGTGCCGTCCGCGCGGCACGCGACGGCCAGAACGCGGTCCTCCCGTACCACCAGCTGCCCGTCGGGCGCCGTCGTCAGCGCGGTGCACGGCCTGCGGGACGACCACGCGAGGCTCCACGGCGCCCCGTCGGCCAGCTCCGCCAGCGCCGGGGCCAGGCGCGGGTCCGCCACGTCGTCCAGGGCGGACACCAGGACCAGGGCGCGACTGGACGGGGGCTGGTCGCGCACCAGCGACTGGCCTGCTCGCAGCCATGCGGGGCGCAGGCCGCCGTGGCGGTCGGGGTCGGCCTCGTACGCCTCGGTGACGCGCAAGGCGTCGGCGGCGCAGACGGCGGCCGGGTCGTCGAGGTCGACGGGCGCGCCGGGCGGCGGCACGCGCGGCTCTTCGAGCACGACGTCGAGGTGGCCGAGGGCGCGCAGGCCCGCGACGAGCTCGTGGTCGGGCGGCAGCGGCACCCGTACCGTCCGGGGCGGGCCGGCCAGCAGCGCCGAGAGCAGTTCGGCGGGCGTACCGGCCACCACGCCCAGCCGGTTCGCGACCTGCCAGACGGCGCCGCGCACGCTCACTTCCCGCTGGTGAAGTGCTCGCGCACCAGCGACTGGACGACCGGCAGGTCCTGGGCGATCAGCGCCTCCAGCAGCGCCGAGTGCTCGGCGGCGTCGGCGACGAGGTCGGCGCGCCGGATCGCCGGGCCGGCCACCAGGGGCCACTGGGAGCGGCGGTGCAGGTCCTCGGCGACGGCGACGAGCTGTGCGTTGCCGGCCAGGGAGAGGACGGCGCGGTGGAAGGCGCGGTCGGACTCGGCGTAGTGGGCGCGGTCGCCACGGGCCGCGGCGGCGGAGGTGGCCTCGGCGAGGGGCCGCAGTTCGCGCCAGCGGTCGGCCGGGACTGTGCGGGCCAGGCGGAGCATGACGGGGACCTCGATCAGGGCGCGGATCTCGGCGAGCTCGGCCAGCTCGCGAGGGGTGCGTTCGGTGACGCGGAAGCCGCGGTTGGGTACGACCTCGACGGCGCCCTCGATCGCGAGCTGCTGCATGGCCTCGCGTACGGGGGTGGCGGAGACGCCGAAGCGGGCGCCCAGGGCGGGGGCGGAGTAGACCTCGCCGGGGACCAGCTCGCCGCCGACCAGGGCGGTGCGCAGGGCGTCGAGTATCTGGCCGCGTACGGAGTGGCGCTGCACGAGACGGGGGGCGGGGGGCTCGCTGTGGGTGTGTTCGCCCCGGGACTGCTCGGGTATCCGGGCGGCGGCGTGCGGCTCCGGTGCCGTCACACCGGGCACCGACTGCGACGACGCGGGGTCGCGCGTTCTGCCCTGCTCCACTCGGGTCCTCCTGGCCGTTCGTTCGAGGGCCCGGCTCGCGAGGGGAGGGGCCCCTGTGCACGATAGGCGCACAGGGTTGCCGTTCACACATCGATCAAATCGGGTAAGGTAAGGCTTACCTGCTAACGATCGCGATTCGGTGGTCCCTGCATGTCCGTTCCCACGCTCCTCCCCGCCCTCCCCGCTGCCACCCTGTCCTCGCCCGTCGCCGACGCCTACGCCCGGCTGGCGGAGGTCTTTCCAGGGCTGCGCGTGCGGGAGCTGGTGGACGGCGAACCGGCGCCGCGAGGTGCCGGCTGGGTGGGCGCGGAGGAGCTGGCCGACGGCGGCGCCGCCCTGGACGCGTTCCTCGCCTGGGACAACGCGCAGGTGCTGCGGGACTACGGGCAGCAGGCCCGCCCCGATGTCGTCGCCAGTTTCGGCCTGCACCGGTACGCCTGGCCCGCCTGCCTCCTGATCACGGTGCCGTGGTTCCTGCACCGCCGGGTGCCGCGCCTGCCGGTCGGGGAGGTGGCGTTCCAGCGGGCGCTGGGCCGGATGACGGTACGGGTGGGGGAATTCGCCTGCCTGCCCGGTGACCCGGCCGCCACGCTGCCCGGCGCCCGGATCGTCCCCGACGAGGAGGCGCTGCGCGGCGAGGTCCGGGCGGCCGTCGCCGAGCACCTGGGGCCGGTGCTGGACGGTTTCGGGCCCCGGATGCGGCGCGGCAAGCGGGCCCTGTGGGGCATGGCGACCGACGAGATCGTCGAGGGCCTGTGGTACGTCGGGCACCTGCTGGGCGAGGAGTCCCGGGCCATGGCGGAGCTGTCGCTGCTGCTGCCGGGGTCGGGCACGGCGAAGCCGTACGTCGGTACGGCCGGCTTCCGTGAGCTGACCGGTCCGGACGGCACCCCGCTGCCGACCCGTGACCGGGCGAGCTGCTGCCTCTTCTACACCCTGCGCCCCGAGGACACCTGTGTCACCTGTCCGCGTACGTGCGACGCCGACCGTGTCGCCAAGTTGAGCGCATCCGCGTGACCTCCCCCTGACATCCATGCCACCCGCCCGGGTGGCGTAAATCGAACGCAACTCCCTTGCCCCATACGGCCGTTCGAGCAGATGGCACCTATTCGTATGCCGTGCGGCCTCAATGGCGTTCTCTTGCCACGAAACCCCGTGAGGCTCCGCGGCGGTCGGCCACTATGGCGCCGAAACGCCCTACAGCGAGCGATGCAAGGGACACCGCATGAGACTGACCGACATATCGCTGGACTGGCTGCTTCCGGGCGGCGTGATGCTGGTGGGAGTCCTGGCGGCGGTGGCGGTGCTCACACGCGGCAAGCGCGCCGGCGAGAAGGCCGCGGCCGAGGACACCTGGGAACGCAGCGAGGAACGCCGCCGCCGCAAGGAAGCGGTCTACGGCACCGCCTCCTACCTCCTCCTCTTCTGCTGCGCGGCGGTCGCCGCCGCACTCTCCTTCCACGGTCTGGTCGGCTTCGGCCGGCAGAACCTGAACCTCTCCGGCGGCTGGGAGTACCTGGTCCCCTTCGGCCTCGACGGCGCCGCCATGTTCTGCTCGGTCCTCGCGGTGCGCGAGGCCAGCCACGGTGACGCGGCGCTCGGCTCGCGCCTGCTGGTGTGGACGTTCGCGGGCGCGGCCGCCTGGTTCAACTGGGTCCACGCGCCGCGCGGCATCGGCCACGCGGGCGCCCCCCACTTCTTCGCGGGCATGTCGCTGTCGGCGGCCGTGCTGTTCGACCGGGCGCTGAAGCAGACCCGCCGCTCCGCACTGCGGGAGCAGGGCCTGGTGCCCCGGCCGCTGCCGCAGATCCGGATCGTACGGTGGCTGAGGGCGCCCCGCGAGACGTTCGGCGCCTGGTCGCTGATGCTCCTGGAGGGCGTACGCACCCTGGACGAGGCGGTCGACGAGGTGCGCGAGGACCGGCGGCAGAAGGAGCAGGCCCGGCAGCGGCAGCGCGAGCACCAGAAGATGGAGCGGGCCCGCCTGAAGGCGTTCAACCGCCAGCACCGGGCCTGGGGGCTCGGGCGTGGCGGCGGACGCCAGGTCGACGTCCGGACGATGAACGCCGCGCAGGTCGACGTCCAGGCCATGAACTCGGGGAGCCCCGGGAACTCCGTGGGGGGTTCCGCCCCGGCCGCCGTCGGGGCGTCCGTCGCGGAGCCCGCCATATCCGACCGAGGAGCCCTGCCGTCCCGTTCCCGGCCCTCCCTCCAGGCCGTGAAGGGCACTGATCCGCCCCGCACGGGCGACCTCCGCACGGCCGACTACCGCACGGTCGACCTCACCGCCGAGGACGACACTCAGACGCTGCCCCGGCTGGACTCGCTGGAGCGCAAACTCAAGGATCTGGAGCAGCAGTTCGGCTGACCGTTCAGAAGAGGAGGGGCCCGCCGGCCGGACGGGCCCCTCCCCTACACCCGGGCGGGCGCGGCGGGAGCCCCGGACAGCTCGAACCAGACGACCTTCCCCACGCCGTGCGTGAGCACGCCCCACGCGTCGGCCAGGGCCTGCACCAGGACGAGGCCTCTGCCGTGCGTACCGTCGTCGCAGGCCGGGGCGTACGGGGTCGGCAGGGCGGTGTCAAAGTCCCGTACCTCCACCCGTAACGTCGCCGGGGTCATGGTGGCCGTGACCACCGCGCCGTGCTCGGTGTGTATCAGCGCGTTGGTGACCAGCTCGCTGGCGAGCAGCTCCGCGACGTCCGCCGTACCCGGCTGGCCCCAGTGCCGCAGCAGCTCGCGCAGGGCCCGCCGCACCTCCGGCACCGCCGCCAGGTCGGCGCACCCCACGTGCCGGCGCCACTGTGTGATCTTCCCGTGCCGTTCAATTCCGGGAACCCGCCCGTCCGTTACGGGTCCAGCCCCTCCCTGACGTCCCATCGTCTCCCCCACACGCACGTCGTCGGCCCTTCCCCTCGAACAGGTTCACGGGATGCATGCCCCCGCCTACGCGCCGTCACGCCTTCGATTCACCGGTCCGGGGGGCGCCCGGGGGGCGCATCGGGGTAAGTCTCCGGCAGGCCGCGTGGAGCGGACACCGCGCGGCGACCGAGCGGAGGAGGAGCCGCGATGCATGACGACCGCCACCTGGTGGAAGGGCGCCTCGAACGCGCCGTGCGCCAGTTCGTGCGCCCCGCGCAGTACGCGGCCCGGGTCCCGCTCACGCTGACCGCCTGGCACGCCCCGGGAGAGCCCCGGCCCGTCTCCGAGGCGCTGAGGGCCGCGTACGAGCCGTTCGCGCCCGGCACCGCGTGGGGCTCGCCCTGGTCCACCACCTGGTTCCGGCTGCGCGGCACCGTGCCGGACGGCTGGGCCGGGCGCCGGGTGGAGGCGGTGATCGACCCGGGCTTCACCGGCGACGGGCCGGGGTTCCAGGCGGAGGGGCTGGTGTACGACGCCGGGGGCGTCCCGCTGAAGGGCATCCACCCGCAGAACCGCCACATCCCGGTGGGGGCGCCCGCACACGGGGGCGAGCCGGTGGACCTCCTCCTGGAGGCGGCGGCGAACCCCGCCGTCCTGCGCGACTTCCGTCCGACCCGCCTCGGGGACGTCCTCACCGCCGGGGACCGGCCGCTGTACCGGTTCGCCTCCGCCGAACTGGCCGTCCTGGACGAGGAGGTGTGGCACCTGCTCCTGGACATCGAGGTGCTGGACGAGCTGATGCGTGAACTGCCGGCCGACCGGTCGCGGCGGCACGAGATCCTCCGTGCCCTGGAGGACATGCTCGACGTGCTCGACCTGCACGACGTGTCCGGTACGGCGACGGCCGCCCGGGCCCGGCTGGCGGACGCGCTGGCACGGCCCGCACCGGCGAGCGCGCACCGGATCTCGGCGACGGGGCACGCCCACATCGACTCGGCGTGGCTGTGGCCGCTGCGCGAGACGGTACGCAAGGCGTCGCGGACGTTCGCCAATGTCACGGCCCTCGCGGAGGAGTACCCGGAGCTGGTGTTCGCGTGCTCGCAGGCGCAGCAGTACGCCTGGGTGCGCGACCACCAGCCGCACATCTGGCAACGCATCAAAAAGGCCGTCCAGCAGGGCACCTGGGCGCCGGTCGGTTCCATGTGGGTGGAGTCGGACGCCAATATGCCGGGCGGTGAGGCGCTGGCGCGGCAGCTGGTGCACGGCAAGCGGTTCTTCGCCGAGGAGCTGGGGGTGGAGACGGAGGAGATCTGGCTGCCGGACTCCTTCGGCTACACGGCGGCGTTCCCGCAGCTGGCGAAACTGGCGGGCGTACGGTGGTTCCTCACGCAGAAGCTGTCGTGGAACCAGTCCAACCGGATGCCGCACCACACGTTCTGGTGGGAGGGCATCGACGGCACCCGCGTCTTCACGCACTTCCCGCCCGTCGACACGTACAACTCGCGCATCCATGGCCGGGAACTGGCCCGAGCGGAGCGGAACTTCGCCGACAAGGGCCGCGCCACCCGCTCCCTCGTCCCGTTCGGGTGGGGCGACGGCGGTGGCGGACCCACCCGGGAGATGCTGGAGAAGGCGCGCCGGGTGCGGGACCTGGAGGGCTCGCCCCGGGTGACGGTCGAGAAACCGGCGGCGTTCTTCGCGGCGGCGGAGGAGGAGTACGGGGAGCAGGCCCCGGTGTGGTCGGGCGAGCTGTACCTGGAGCTGCACCGCGCCACGTACACCACCCAGGCGAAGACCAAGCAGGGCAACCGGCGCAGCGAGCACCTGCTGCGCGAGACGGAGCTGTGGGCGACGGCGGCGGCGCTGCGCTCGCCCGCGTACCGCTATCCGTACGAGGACCTGGACCGGATCTGGAAGACGGTGCTGCTGCACCAGTTCCACGACATCCTGCCGGGCTCGTCGATCGCGTGGGTGCACCGGGAGGCGCGGGACACCTACGCGCGCGTGCGGGAGGAACTCCAGGAGCTGATCGCGGACGCGGTGGCGGCGCTGGACGGTTCCGGGCCCGCGGTGCTCAACGCCTCGCCGTACGCACGCGAGGAGGTCGTCGAGACGGACGGCGGCCTTGCGGCGGTACGGGTGCCGCCGCTGGGTGCCGTGCCGCTCGACGCGGCCACGGCCGATATGCGGGAGGTCGCCGTCCGGCGCGCGGACGAGGGCATCGTCCTGGACAACGGGCTGTTGCGGGTCGTGGTCGACGCGGCGGACGGGACGCTCACCTCGGTACGGGACCTGGACGCGGGGCGCGAGGTGCTGGCGCCGGGTGCGCGGGGCAACCTGCTCCAGCTCCATCCCGATCACCCCAACCAGTGGGACGCCTGGGACATCGACCGGCACTACCGGCGTACCCGTACGGACCTCACGGCCGCCGCGTCGGTGGAACCGGTCGCGGACGGGCCGCTGCGCGCGGCGGTGCGGGTCGTACGGACCTTCCACGCGTCCCGCATCACCCAGGAGATCGGGCTGGCCGCCGGAAGCCGGCGCGTCGACATCACCACCGACATCGACTGGCAGGAGTCCGAGAAGGTCCTCAAGGCCGCCTTCCCGCTGGACGTGCACGCGGAACGGTCGTCGGCCGAAATCCAGTTCGGGCACGTCCACCGGCCGCCCCACACCAACACGGGCTGGGACGCGGCCCGGTTCGAGATCTGCGCGCACCGCTGGTTGCGGGTGGCCGAGCCGGGGTACGGGGTGGCCGTCCTCAACGACTCGACGTACGGGCACGACGTCACCCGCGCCCCGCACCCCGACGGCCTGGGCACCACCGTGCGGCTGACGCTGCTGCGCGCCCCGCACTGCCCGGACCCCGAGACCGACCTGGGCCGGCACCGCTTCCGGTACGCGCTGCTGCCCGGCTGCTCCACCGCCGACGCCGTACGCGAGGGTCTCGCGCTGAACCTGCCGCTGCGGATCGCGCCCGCCCCCGAGCTGGCGCCGCTCGTCGACACGGGCAATCCGGCGGTGACCGTCGAGTCGGTCAAGCTCGCCGAGGACCGCGGCGGGGACGTGATCGTACGGCTCTACGAGTCGTGCGGGACGCGCGCGCGGGCGACGCTGCGGGCCGGGTTCCCGGTCGCCCGCGCGCTCGTCACCGACCTGCTGGAGCGGCCGCTGCACGAGGCACCCCGGGACCTCGTACTCGACCTGCGGCCGTTCCAGATCCTCACCCTGCGCCTGGTCAGGGCCTAGGGACGTTCCGCAGGTTGGAGCGGGCCATCTGGAGCATCCGGCCCACTCCCCCGTCCAGCACGATCTTGCCGGCGGACAGCGCGAAGCCGGTCACCATCTCCGCCTTGATCTTCGGCGGGATGGACAGCGCGTTGGGGTCGGTGACGACGTCGACGAGCGCCGGGCCCTTGTGCCTGAAGGCGTCCTTGAGCGCGCCCGCGAGTTCCTTGGGCTTCTCCACCCGTACGCCGTACGCGCCGGCGGCGCGGGCGACGGCCGCGAAGTCGGGGTTGTGGTTGGCGGTTCCGTACGACGGCAGACCCGCCACCATCATCTCCAGCTCGACCATCCCCAGCGAGGAGTTGTCGAACAGCACCACCTTCACCGGCAGGTCGTGCTGCACCAGGCTCAGGAAGTCCCCCATCAGCATGGAGAACCCGCCGTCGCCCGACATGGAGACGACCTGCCGCCTGCGGTCGGTGAACTGGGCGCCGATCGCCTGCGGCAGGGCGTTGGCCATCGAGCCGTGGCTGAACGAACCGATGATCCGGCGCCGCCCGTTGGGGGTGAGGTAGCGGGCCGCCCACACATTGCACATCCCCGTGTCGACGGTGAAGATCGCGTCGTCGTCGGCGATCTCGTCGAGCACGGACGCCACGTACTCGGGATGGATCGGAACGTGCTTCTCGACCTTCCGCGTGTACGCCTTGACGACCCCCTCCAGCGCGTCGGCGTGCTTCTTCAGCATCGTGTCGAGGAACTTCCGGTCCGTCTTGGCGCGCACGCGCGGGGTGAGACAGCGCAGCGTCTCGCGCACATCGCCCCACACCGCCAGATCCAGCTTGGAGCGGCGGCCGAGGTGCTCGGGCCGCACGTCCACCTGGACGATCTTCACGTCGTCGGGCAGGAAGGCGTTGTACGGGAAGTCGGTGCCCAGCAGGATCAGCAGGTCGCACTCGTGGGTGGCCTCGTAGGCGGCGCCGTAACCGAGGAGCCCGCTCATCCCCACGTCGTACGGATTGTCGTACTGGATCCATTCCTTGCCACGCAGGGCGTGCCCGATCGGTGCCTTGATCCGCTCCGCGAACTGCATGACCTCCGGGTGCGCGCCCTTGGTGCCGCTGCCGCAGAACAGCGTGACCTTGTCGGCGTCGTCGATCAGCCGGACCAGGGCGTCGATCTCGGCGTCACCGGGGCGCACCGTCGGGCGCGAGGTGACGAGCGCGTGCTCCACCGCCTTCTCCGGCGCCTGCTGGGCGGCGATGTCACCGGGCAGCGACACCACGCTGACACCGCTGCGGCCGACGGCGTGCTGAATGGCCGTCTGGAGCAGCCGGGGCATCTGCTGGGGGCTGGAGACGAGTTCGCTGTAGTGGCTGCACTCCTGGAACAGCCGGTCGGGGTGGGTCTCCTGGAAGTAGCCGAGCCCGATCTCGCCCGACGGGATGTGGGAGGCGAGGGCGAGGACGGGGGCCATCGAGCGGTGGGCGTCGTAGAGGCCGTTGATGAGGTGGAGGTTGCCGGGGCCGCACGATCCGGCGCAGGCCGCGAGCCTGCCGGTGATCTGCGCCTCGGCCCCGGCGGCGAACGCGGCCGTCTCCTCGTGCCGGACCTGGATCCACTCCACTCCGGGGGTACGGCGGATGGCGTCGACGACCGGGTTCAGGCTGTCGCCGACGACCCCGTACAGCCGCTGCACACCGGCGCGGGCCAGGATGTCGACGAACTGTTCTGCCACATTCTGTTTGGCCATGCGTCCATCCACGCACGACGCACGCCGTTACGCCTCCCAGACGCCCACGCTCGTACGGTCATCGGCGTACCCCTTCACCCGCAGCCCGCTGTCCGCCAGGAACTGCGCGAGGCCCGGCGGCTCCCCCGTCCCCCAGCGCTCGGCCAGCTCCTTCGCGAGGGCGGGCTCGCCGCGCAGCGGCTCGGCGAGACCGGGCCCGGCGAGCAGCAGGATGTCACCGGGCCGGGCGACGGAGGCCCGGAAGCGGAACGGTTCGGCGGGCGGCGGGGCGGGCGGCTCGACGTACGGGGACGGGGGCGTGGTGATGCCCAGGTCCATGGTCAGCCGGTCACCCTGCTCGGTCTCGGCCGGCGGCGAGCCATAGCCCATCACGGGCTCTCCGCCGGTCGCGGCCGGTTCGCGCAGCTGCGGCTCGATGTCCTGCCAGGCCCCGTCCCGGAGGCGGAACAGCCCGCCGTCCCCGACACCGAAGAACACCCGGGTACGGCAACCGGGATCGGCCGTCAGCAGCAGGCAGCGCAGCCCGGCGGTGTACTCCCCGGGCGCCACGCCCAGGTCGGCGGCGCGGGCGCGCAGCTTGCCGTAGGAGCGGTCGGTGAGCCGGTGCAGGCCGGACTTGAGGTCGCCGCGGCGGCCGGCGCGGATGTCCTCGGCGAGCCGCGCGTGACTGCGCCCGACGGCTTCGGCGATCCAGCGGCACGCGTCGGCGGCGGCGAGGTGGGCGCCCTCGGTGCCGCGGGCCCCGGTGGCGACGGCGACCAGGACGAGCGCGGCCTCGCCGGTGCCGAAGCGGGCGGTGAGCAGCGCGTCGCGGCGCGGCTCGCCCCGGTAGCGCGCGGAGTCGCCGCGCACGGACGCGGCGCGCAGCGTGTACGTCCCGTACCGCGCCCCGTCCAGGACGGTGTCGGCGACGAGCTCGGCCAAGCCGTGCGCCCGCGCCTCCGGGAGCGCGGTGGGCTCGGGCTCGTAGGTGGGCGGCCCGTCACCGACGTACTCGACACGGGGACGCGGCAGGCGGAACGTACGCGGCCCCTCCGCCGGGTCCTTGGGCTCCCAGGGGGCGCGGCTCCGGCCGGGCGGACCGGCCGCGACGGTGCCGGACGCCGAGTCGAAGCGGTCGTCCAGGGTGTCGCCCGACGCGGACGGGGCCGTGTCCGGCGCGGTGTCGTCGTACAGCCTCTCCCACCAGTCGTCCTCGCCGGTGGTGGGCGTATCCCCCTGTGGGCTCATGCCCTTAATTGTCGACCGCGCGGGCCGTACGAAAACGGGCATGTGGAAAAGTGGTCCGCCGGGCGGCCCCACCCCCCACGGGAAGGACGCCCGGCGGACCGGCGTGGTCGACGCACGTCGTACGCGCGGACCACGGTCCGGGGGTCTTCATCCCACCCGCCGGTAGGTCGTACCGGGGGAAGAGGATGGGCAGGTTTCGAGAGTAATCGCTTTCGTCGAATCATGAACGGAATGTCCACGGAGTGAGAGTTGGGGGCTCAGGGGTGCTGGCGGCGATAGGGCTCGACGAGCGTGAGGAGTCGGCGTACCGCGCGCTCGTCGCGCTGGGCGCGGCCGAGGTCGCGGACCTCGCGCACCGGCTGGCGCTGCCGGAAGCGGACACCGAACGGGCACTGCGGCGGCTGGAGTCGCACGGGCTCGCCGCCCGGTCGTCGGCGCGCGCCGGGCGGTGGGTGGCGGCGCCTCCGTCCGTGGCGCTGGGCGCGCTGCTGACGCGGCAGCGGCACGGCCTCGAACAGGCCGAGCGGGCGGCGGCGGCGCTGGCGCGGGAGTACCGGGCGGAGGCGGCGGAGCGGTCCGCGCACGACCTGGTGGAGGTGGTGACCGGCGCCGCCGCGGTGGCGCACCGGCTGCGTCAGCTCCAGCTGGGCGCGACGGAGGAGGTGTGCGCGCTCGTCCCCGACGGACCGGTCACCGTGCCAGAGCGCGGGGTGGCGTACCGGGTGGTGGTGGAGCGGGAGGCGCTGACGCGGGTCGCCGAGCTGTCGGCGGCCCTCGGGCACGGCCAACCAATCCGGGTGGCCGACCGGCTGCCGACGCGGCTGCTCCTCGCCGACCGGGCGCTGGCGATGGTGCCGCTGACCGGCGCGGAACCGGCCGCGCTGGTGGTGCACGCGAGCGCGCTGCTGGAGTCGCTGACGGCCCTGTTCGAGGCGGTGTGGCGGGAGGCGCTGCCGCTGCGCCTGGGACCGGAGGGCACGGTCACGGAAGAGGAAGGGCCCGCCCCGGACGCCACGGACCTGGAGATCCTGTCGCTCCTGCTGGCGGGCCTGACGGACGCGAGCGTGGCCAAGCAGCTGGACCTGGGCCTCCGAACGGTCCAGCGCCGCGTGAAGGGCCTGATGGAACTGGCGGGCGTCACGACCCGCCTCCAACTGGGCTGGCACGCCCACGCCCGCGGCTGGGTGACCCGCGCCTGAACTGCGGGAGCCCGAGCGGTCCGGCAGGCTGGCCACATGGGTGCGTGGCAGCTCCTCCTGGCGGGGCTGGTGATGCTGCTCGGACTGTTCGGCGTGCTCGTACCGGGCGTACCGGGCGCGTGGCTGGTGTGGGCCGCAGTGATGTGGTGGTCGCTGCACGTGCAGACCGGTCTGGCCTGGTGGCTGCTCGTCGGCTCCACCGCGCTGCTGCTGGTGACGCAGGCCGTCCTGTGGCAGCTCCCACCGCGCCGGCTGCGGGGCGTCGGGGTGAGCCGGCGGATGGTGGCGTACGCCGGGGTCGGCGCGCTGCTCGGGTTCATCCTGCTGCCCGTCGTCGGAGCCGTACCGGGGTACGTCGGCGGCATCTACCTCTGCGAGCGGCTCCGCCTGGGTGGTCACCGCCCCGCCATGACGTCCACCCGGACCGTGATGCGGGCGATCGGGACGAGCGTGCTGGTGGAGCTGTTCGCGTGCCTGATGATCGTCGGCGCGTGGATGGGAGCGGTGCTCGGCGGCTGACCTGCGCTCCCTGGGCGGGCCCGGCCTGATCGCCCACCGTCCCGGGGCGTGGCCGTGCCCCATCCCTCCGGCCCGCAGATCGCCACCGGCCGGGGTGGGGCCGTGCAGGGTCGCCCCCGCAGAGGCTGGCGGCTCCGTGACGGCTCCCTTGCCCGTACCTGAGGCCGCCGGCCTCGAGGAGGTGAGCCCGGAGGGGCCACGCCCCCCACGCCCCCCACGCCCCGGCAGGCCACCGACCCGCACGGCACCGGGGCGAACCGGGAACGGGCACCGCCCCGGGAGGAGCCGCCGCAAGGGCACCGCCCCGTCCCGTTGTGCCCACCCTCCCCCAAGCTCTCGGCTTCGCTCGAGCAGGGCGGACCCCCATCGCCCCAGCGGGACGACTGCCCACAACGGGGGCGGAGGGAGGGAGGCACCGCCCAGCGGGACGACTGCCCACCACGGGGTGGCGGGCGCCGGACGACTGCCCACAACGGGTTGACGGGCGTCTGACGACTGCCCACAACGGGGGAGAGCCGACCAGCGGGACGGAGGCCCACAGCGCGGGAGGGAGCCGGCACCGGGCAAAGGCCCTCGGGGCGGGGCCGGCGGGCACGGATGGGGACGCGCCACAACGGGAGCCCCCCGGGGGTGAGGCGTCAGCGGGGGCGGTCGCCGCGTTTGGTTCGCAGGGCCTCGCGGCCCGCCGCGGACTTGCGCTTCCAGTCCTTGAGGATCTCGGACCGCAGCCGGGCGTCGGTCTTCGCGACGATCCGCTGGTTCTCGCGCAGCAGCTTGCGGTAGCTGTCGAGCCGGCGCCCGGCCAGCGCGCCGTCCTCGATGGCGGCGAGCACCGCGCAGCCCGGTTCCGTCAGGTGGGCGCAGTCGTGGAAGCGGCACTGCTCCGCCAGTTCCTCGATCTCCGAGAAGACCTGCCCGACGCCGGACTCGGCGTCCCACAGGCCGACGCCCCGCAGCCCCGGCGTGTCGATGAGGACGCCGCCGCCGGGCAGGGCGAGGAGGTTGCGGGTGGTCGTGGTGTGCCGGCCCTTGCCGTCGACCTCGCGGGTGGCCTGCACGGCCATGACGTCCTCGCCGAGCAGGGCGTTGGCGAGGGTCGACTTGCCGGCTCCCGAGGTGCCGAGCAGCACGCTCGTGCCGCCCGCGACGACGGCGGCGAGCGCGTCGACGCCCTCGCCGCCGACGGCGCTCACCGGCAGCACCCGCACTCCCGGCGCGGCGGCCTCGACGTCCTGTACCAGGTACGACAGGCCGACCGGGTCGGGCACCACGTCCGCCTTCGTCAGGGCGACGAGCGGCTGCGCGCCCGATTCCCACGCGAGCGCGAGGAACCGTTCGACGCGGCCGAGGTCCAGCTCGACGGAGAGCGGGACGGCGATGATCGCGTGGTCGACGTTGGCGGCGAGGATCTGCCCCTCGGAGCGGGTGGAGGAGGTGGAGCGTACGAAGGCGGTGCGGCGCGGCAGATACGCGCGTACGTACCGGGGGTTGCCGTCGGTCTCGACGGCGGCCCAGTCGCCGGTGCAGATGACCCGCAGGGGGTCGTGCGGGGTGACGAACGCGGTGTCACCGCGGACGACGCCGTCCGGGGTGACGATGTCGCACTGGCCGCGGTCCACCCGTACGACCCGTCCCGGAACCAGTCCTTGGTCGGCGTACCGGGCGAACTCGGCCTCCCACCGGCTGTCCCAGCCGTACGGGGTGAGGGCGTTCGAGAAAGACGAAAAAGACGAAGGTGAAGCGAGAGACAAGGGGGGCCCTTCGAAGGGTGGCCCCGGGCGGCGCCCGCTGTGGGCGATGTGTCAGCCGGTGACCACGGAGGTGGAGTGAAGCAACGTCTGGATGTGGGCAGCGCCCATCGCAACGACAGCCATCGGTCACACCTCCTGGTCATGCGCTCGCAGTTGTGCGGAACTCCTTCACCTTAGTCGGACGGCCCCGCCGCGCGCCAAGGGTTTTTCGGCTACACCGCCTTGAGCGTCGCGGCGCCGAAGGAGACGTCGAAGCGGTCGCACCAGATGCTGACGCTGGTGTACTTCTTCGGGTCGAACTCGGCGGGCAGCGCGTAGTTCTGGTCGCCCTTGTTGCCCTTGAGGTCGCCGAGGCTGAGGTAGGCGCCGTCGTCGAAGACGTGCCAGCCGGCCTTGCCCTCCCGTACGGGGGCGTCGGTGACCCAGACCTTGAGGTCGGGGCCGTTGCTGGTGTCGAGGTTCTCGATCCGGAGGATCCGGGACCCGTCGGCGAGCTTCACCACCCGCACGGTGCCCGTGGTGCTGTGCTCGTGGCTGATCAGGGTGCCGGTGGCGAGCGTCTGCGGCCCGGCGGGCGCGGCGGGTTCGGACGGCGCCGTCGACGGGTCGCCCGAGGGGTCGGTTAGGGCCGTGGACGTCGTGGAGGGGGCCGCCGGCGGGACCGCCTCGCTCACCGTTTGGTCCGCCCACAGCTTCCACGGCTGGAACCAGTAGAGCCCGAAGCCCACCGCCACCAGGACGAGCACCAGGGCGCCGATCACCACCTTGCTGGTCATCAGACGTCTTACGCGTGTCACGACTGCCTCCTCGAATCCCGCATGTCCTGCATCCGTCCCGCATCTGTCCTGCATCCCATTCAACGCGGGAAAAGCCCTGCTGAGGCCCGCGATCCGGTGACGAAAGTCTTACGCCGGGCCCGGCGCCGCCGGCAGCGTCACCTCGAAGCGGCAGCCGCCCTGGACGTTGCGCACCCCCGTGTGGCCCTGGTGCGCCTCGACGATGCCGCGCACGATGGCGAGGCCGAGCCCGGCGCCGGCGGGCGGGGTTCTGGCGGCCGTGCCGCGCCAGCCGGTGTCGAACACGCGGGGCAGGTCGCCCTCCGGGATGCCGCCGCAGCCGTCGGTGACGGACAGGACCACCTCACCGGCGCGGCGCTCGGCGGCGACGGCGACCGTGCCGTCGGGCGGGGTCCGGCGGATCGCGTTGACCAGGAGGTTGCCCAGCACCCGGGTCATCTCCCGGCCGTCCACCTCGACCGGCACGGCGTCGACCCGCTCGCCGACGAGCCGGACGCCGAGCTCGCGGGCGAGCGGGTCGGCACCCGCCATGGCCTCGCCGACCAGGTCGTACACGGATATCCGGGCCGGGGTGAGCGCGAGCGTACCGGCATGGATGCGGGAGAGGTCGAAGAGGTCGCCGACCATGGCGTTGAGCCGGTCGATCTCGGTGCGGATCTGCCGGAAGTAGCGCTGCGGGTCGGGCGCGACACCGTCCTCCAGGGCCTCGGACATGGCACGTACTCCGGCGAGCGGCGTGCGCAGGTCGTGCGATATCCAGGCGACGAGGTCGCGCCGGGAGGCCTCGAGGGCCTGTTCCCGTTCGCGTGACGCGGCCAGTTTGGCGCTGGTCGCGGCCAGTTCGCGGCTGAGCGCGGCCAGTTCGGCGGTGGAGGCGCCGTCCGGGGCGGCGAAGCTGCCACCCTCGCCGAAGGACCGTGCGGCCAGGGTCAGTTCGCGGCTGCGGGCGACGACCCAGCGTCCGAGCACCAGGGCGGTGACGAGCGAGACGACCGCGGCCATGGCGACGACCGTGGTGACGACGGAGAAGTCGTGCGGCTCCAGGAACATCGCCTTGCAGACGGTGAGGGTGCCCGCCAGCATCGCGGTCACCGTGACGGCCGCGACCACCGTCAGCGAGACCACGACCGACTTGTGGCGCAGGGCGCGCAGCACCAGGGCGCCGACGAGCCCCGCGGCGGACGCCCCGGCGAGGGCGTACCCCGCGATGAGCAGAAGGTCACGCATCACTGCCTCCGTCATCGGAATCCCCCGCCTCGAAGCGGTACCCGACGCCCCACACCGTCTGGATCAGCCGGGGGTTCGCCGGGTCGTCCTCGACCTTGCCGCGCAGCCGCCGCACATGGACGGTGACGGTCGACAGGTCGCCGAACTCCCAGCCCCACACCTCGCGCATCAGGGCCTCCCTGCTGTGGGCCCGGCCGGGGTGCCGCATCAGGTGGCCGAGCAGGTCGAACTCGCGCAGCGTCAGCGACAGTTCCCGGCCGTCCTTGGTGGCCCGGCGGGCGGCCGGGTCGAGGGTGATGCCCGCGGCCCGCGCGGGCGCGGCGGCCGGGGGCGCGGCGCTGCGGCGCAGCACGGACTCGACGCGCAGCACCAGTTCACGCGGGCTGAACGGCTTGGTCACATAGTCGTCGGCGCCGACTTCCAGGCCGAGGATCCGGTCCTCCTCGTCACCGCGCGCGGTGAGCATGATGACCGGCACGGGGCCCTGCCCGCGCAGGGTGCGGCACACCTCCAGGCCGTCCATGCCGGGCAGCATCAGGTCGAGGACGACGAGGTCGGGCCGGTGCGCGGCGGCGAGCCGCAGCGCCTCGGGGCCGTCGGCCGCCCGGTCCACGGCGAACCCGGCCCGCTCCAGGTAGCCCGTGACGACCTCGGAGACCGTGGGGTCGTCGTCCACGACGAGGATGTTCCGCATGCCGCCAGTGTCGCTCAGGGCACTGACAACGACCCATGACGATCCGGTGACGTCCGATTCGTACAAGACCGGCCGAGGCCGGGCTGCCTACCGTCCCGGTATGACTACCGCACCCCGACTCGACGCGATCGGCCTCGTCGTCTCCGACATGGCCGCCTCCCTCGCCTTCTACCGCCGCCTCGGCCTGGACATCCCGGCCGGTGCCGACTCCGCCCCGCACGTCGAGGTCACCCTGCCCGGTGGCGTGCGGGTGCTGTGGGACACCGAGGAGGTGATCCGTTCCTTCGACCCGGACTGGACCCGTCCCCGGGGCGGCGACCGGCTCGGCCTGGCGTTCCGCTGTGCGGGCCCCGCTGAGGTGGACGCGACCTACGAGGCGCTGGTGGCGGCCGGTCACCGGGGCCGGCTGAAGCCCTGGGACGCGGTGTGGGGCCAGCGCTACGCGGTGGTGCTGGACCCGGACGGCTGCGGGGTGTCCCTCTTCGCCGACGCCACGGACGCCACGTAGGCGCCCAGCGTGGTGCCGCCCAGGGCGCGCGTCTCCCGTGCCAGGTGGGCCTGATCCGTACAGCCCGCCTCGGCGGCCGCCCGCGCGTACGGCACACCCGCCCGTACGAGCGCGAGGGCGCGCTGGAGCCGCAGCACCCGGGCGAGCGTCTTGGGCCCGTACCCGAAAGCGTCCAGGGAGCGCCGGTGCAGCTGCCGGGCGCCCAGCCCGACGGCCTCGGCGGTGGCGGCGACCGTGCGCCCGGCGTTCAGCCCGTCGACGACGGCCCGCAGCAGCGGGTCGGGGCGCGGCGCGTCGGCGGCGTGCCGCAGCGCCAGGTCCTCCAGCGCGGCGGCCTGGTCGGCGGCGTCCCCGATGCGCTCGGCCAGCCGCCGCACCCGGTCGCCCGGCCACAGCGCGGCCAGCTCCACGCGCGCGTCGCGCAGCTCGTGCGCGGGCACGCCGAGCAGGGTGGGGGCGTCCCCGGGGGCGAAGCGGACGCCGGCGTACCGGGCGCCGGGGTTCTCGGGGACGTACGCACGGGTGTCGGGGCCGGCGACGTACAGCCGTCCCTCGCTCCAGAGCAGGTCCATGCAGCCGTCGGGCAGTACCGAGAAGGGGGCCGCCGGGCCGCCCGTACGGGTCCAGACGACGGCGCCGTCGAGCCGTGAGGGGCGTTCCTCGTACACGCCCCCAAGGCTAGGCGGCGCCTCCCTGATCCCGGTCCTTGTCCCGGCCCTTGTCCCGGTCCTTGTCGCGGCCCTTCTCGCGTTCCTTCTCCTTCGGCGTGTGCAGCCGGGACTTGACGTCGTCCGGCGGCAGGAACCGCGACCAGCGCTCCGGGAACTCCGACGGCATGTCCGGGTCCTCGTCGTCCAGGCCCTCGACGGCCGCCTTGGCGCGGGCGACCAGGGCGGCGGCCTCCGCCGTGCGGGCGCGTTCGTTCTCGGCGCGGGCGGCCGCCGTGGTGGCGGCGGGCCAGACGCGGTCGATCGCCGCGTTCACCGCCGCGCCCACCAGGACCGCGAAGGCGGAGATGCCGATCCACAGCAGGACCGCGATGGGCGCGGCGAGCGAGCCGTAGATCGTCGGGCCCTCGACCGTACTGGTCAGGTAGATGCGCAGCAGGAAGCTGCCGAGCACCCACATGACGAACGCCACCAGCGCGCCGGGGACGTCCTCGATCCAGGGGGAACGCACCGGGACGGACACGTGGTAGAGGGTGGTGAGGAAGGCGATGGACAGCAGGATCACGACCGGCCAGTACAGGACGGCGACGACCTCGGTGCCCCAGGGCACCAGTTCCACCACCCGGTCGGGGCCGACCACCGCCAGCGGCAGGACGACCGCGCCGATGAGCAGGGCGATGATGTAGAGCAGGAAGGCCAGCAGCCGGGTGGCGACGATGCCGCGGTGGCCGTCCAGGCCGTACATCACGGTGATGGTGTCGATGAAGACGTTCACCGCCCGCGAGCCGGACCACAGGGCGATGGCGAAACCGATCGAGATGATGTCGGGGCGCCCACCGTGGGTGACGTCGGCCAGCAGCGGTTTGGCGATGTCGTTGACGCCCCGGTCGGACAGGACCGTGCCGACCGCTCCGAGGATGTTGCGCTCGATGGAGGCGACGGTGGTGGTGTCGGTCCACTCGTCGATGTAGCCGAGGAGCCCGATCAGGCCCAGCATCAGTGGCGGCAGCGACAGGAGGGTGAAGAACGCCGCCTCGGCGGCGAGGCCGAGGATCCGGTACTCGATGCACGAATTGACGGTGTCCTTCAGGAGCAGCCAGACCATCCTCCGCTTCGACACGTTGCGGTAGAGGGCCCGGGCCCGGTGGAGTCTGCCCTGGGACCGAGGAGTCCCCGGGGGTGTTTCATTTGCTGCCTGCACCTCCTTACCGTATCCGCATGGCGACCACCACCCACACAGTGACCAACCAGCCTCCGCCCCTGGTCGGGTACGACGTCTTCACCGCCGATCACGCGCTGAGCGAGGCCGTGGAACGTCACCTTCCGCTCGAACTCCTCGACGAAGCCCGCCAGGAGCTGTCCACGCTCGGCACCACCGCCGGGTCCGCCCAGGCGCAGGAGTGGGGGTTCCTCGCCAACGAGAACCCGCCGAAGCTGCGCACCCACGACCGGTACGGCCACCGGATCGACCACGTCGACTTCCACCCCTCCTGGCACCGGCTGCTCGGCCACGCGGTCACGAACGGGCTGACCAACGCCTGGGGCCGGCCGGGCGGTCATGTGCGGCGCGCCGCCGGGTTCCTGGTGTGGGCCCAGACCGAGGCGGGGCACGGCTGCCCGCTGTCGATGACGCACGCCGCCGTCCCGGCGCTGCGCACGGACCCGGAGCTCGCCGCCTTCTGGGAGCCGAAGCTGACGTCCCAGATCTACGAGGGCGAGGAGCTGCGGCCGGCCGCCGACAAGACCGGGGTGCTCTTCGGGATGGGCATGACGGAGAAGCAGGGCGGCAGCGACGTACGGGTGAACACGACGACGGCGACGCCGCTGGAGGCGGACGGCGAGTACGTCCTGACGGGGCACAAGTGGTTCTGTTCGGCGCCGATGAGCGACGCCTTCCTGGTGCTGGCGCAGGCGCCGGGAGGCCTCACGTGCTTCCTGTTGCCGCGTGTCCTGGAGGACGGTAACCGGAATGTGTTCCGGATCCAGCGCCTGAAGGACAAGCTCGGCAACCGGTCGAACGCGTCGAGCGAGGTGGAGTTCGACGGGACGTGGGCGCGCCGGGTCGGTGAGGAGGGGCGCGGGGTGCGCACCATCATCGAGATGGTGGCGGCGACCCGGCTGGACTGTGTGGTCGGCTCGGCCGCGCTGATGCGGCAGGCGGTGGCGCAGGCGGTGCACCACGCCGCGTACCGCAGCGCCTTCGGCGGCGTACTGATCGACAAGCCGCTGATGCGCAACGTCCTGGCCGATCTGGCGCTGGAGTCGGAGGCGGCGACGACCCTGGGGATGCGGCTCGCGGCCGCGTACGACACCGACAGCGAGCAGGAGCGGGCGTTCCTGCGGATCGCGGTGCCGGCGGCCAAGTACTGGGTGACGAAGCGGTGTACGCCTACGACGGCGGAGGCGCTGGAGTGCCTGGGCGGCAACGGGTACGTGGAGGAGTCCGGGATGCCGCGGCTGCTGCGCGAGGCCCCGCTGAACTCGATCTGGGAGGGCTCGGGCAACGTCCAGGCGCTGGACGTGCTGCGGGCGCTCCAGAGGGAGCCGCTGGCGCTGAACGCCTTCCTGGAGGAGGTCGGCAAGGCGCGGGGCGCGGACCACCGGCTGGACGGGGCGATCAAGGACCTGCTGGCCGAACTGGCGGACCTGGACGGTATCGAGGCGCGGGCGCGGCGGCTGGTGGAGCGGATGGCGCTGGTGCTGCAGGGGTCACTGCTGGTGCGGTGGGCGCCGTCGGCGGTGGCGGACGCGTTCTGCGCCTCGCGGCTGGGCGGGGACTGGGGGGCGGCGTTCGGGACGCTGCCGCACACGCTGGACCTGGCGGCGGTGGTGGAGCGGGCCCGGGCGGTGGTCTGACGACTCGCGGGCGCGGTGAGGCGAAGGGGGTCCCCGGGCCAGGGGGGTGGCCCGAGCACGATCGACCGTCGGCACACCCTTGAGACCCCCCGGAGCCGAACCGAGCCGCAGGAAAAAGGGGGGCGCGGGCCGTGTGTCCATTCGGCCCGCGCCCGGAGAGCGGCTGGGATGGTGCTGCGCCGACACGGCACCATCCCGTCGCCGTACCACTTTCGTACGGGGGCAGGGCTGTTCGCGAGAGTTGCAAAGGGTTGCAGCGTTGTGGGCGATATCGGGGCGCACTGCCGCCGGGCAGGGGAGGATGGGGTGACACGTACCAGCCACCAGGTGGGGCGGCAGCGGGGAGGACCGGTGCGTCAGGCCACAGTCGACATGACACGGCTCGCCGCCATGGACACGCGCGAGGCGGCGTTGCTGCTCAAGGGCGTGCGGGAGGCGGCGCTGAAGGGCGGGCGGGCGCCGCTGGCGCCGCGCGCCGACATACGTGAGTCGTGGCAGCGGATGCTGCGCAAGGGGGTGGATCCGGACAAGGACCACCGTTCGGGGCTGCTGCCGCCGGGGGAAATCGAGCGGCGCCGCGCGGCCTCGCCGCTGGCGGAGCTGCTGCCGGTGCTGCGGGAGGGGCTGGTGTCGACCTCGGCGGCGTCCGACGCGGTGCGGCACATCATGGTCGTGGCGGACGCCGAGGGCCGGGTGCTGTGGCGCGAGGGCAGCGCGAGTGTGCTGCGGAAGGCGGACGGGCACGGGTTCGAGCCGGGCGCCGACTGGACGGAGACGACGGTCGGGACGAACGGGGTGGGCACCGCGCTGGTGACGCGCCGTCCGGTGCAGGTGCACTCGGCGGAGCACTTCGTCTCGACGCACCATTCGTGGACGTGCGCGGGGGCGCCCATCACGGACCCGAGGGACGGGAAGCTGCTCGGCGCGGTGGATGTGAGCGGGCCGCTGGCGACGATGCACCCGGCGACGCTGATGCTGGTGAGTTCGGTCGCGCGGCTCGCGGAGGCGGAGCTGCGCAACCGGCACTTCGCCGATCTGGCGCGGCTGCGTGCCGTGGCGGCGCCGATCCTGTGCCGGGTGGGTGGCAGGGCGCTGGCGGTGGACGCGCACGGCTGGCTGGCCGGTGTGACGGGGATGCCGCCGGTGGACCGGCTGGCGCTGCCGGTGTCGTTCCGGCCGGGCCGGGTGTGGCTGCCGTCGCTGGGGCTGTGCGAGGCGGAGCCGCTGCCGGGCGGGTGGCTGGTGCGGCTGGTGGACGAGGAGGCGCGGGCGGCGGGCGCGGGCGCGTCGAGCCGGCTGGTGCTGGACGTGAGCCGGCCGCGCCGCTGGTCGCTGGAGGTGTCGGGGGCCGCGGGCGCCTGGACGCGGGAGCTGAGCCCGCGCCACGCCGAGCTGCTGTACCTGCTGGCCCTGCACCGGGACGGCCGTACGGCGGCGGAGCTGGCGTACGACGTGTTCGGCGACCGCACGCGTACGGTGACGGTCCGGGCCGAGATGTCCCGGATACGCCGCACCCTCGCGGGCGTCCTGGACCACCGCCCGTACCGCTTCCGCGAGGAGGTCGAGGTGGAGGTGGTCCGCCCCGCCGACCCGGCCGACCTGCTCCCCCACTCCACGGCCCCGGCGGTACGCGCTTCCCGGGAGGAACCGGCCGATGCGGCCGAGCCCGGCCCGCCGCGCGGCGTGGGGTGACCACGGCCGGCGGTGGACCGGCCTCGGGGCTCCGTCTTGTCCGCCGGCCAGGACGCATGGTCGACCGGCGCATGGTCGGCCAGGACGCATGGTCGACCAGGGCGCATGGTTCGCTTGGGGTATGAGCATCACCGTGACCACCTGGTCCCTCGAACAGACCTCCCCCGACGACCTTCGGCCCGCCGCCGAGCCCGCCGGGGACATCCGGATCGTGCGGGCCGAGGTGCCCTCGCCCGAGTTCAGCCGGTTCCTCTATACGGCGGTGGGCGGCGACCTCCGCTGGACGGACCGGCTGGGGCTGACGTACGCCCAGTGGAGGGAGATCGTCGAGCGGCCCGGGGCGGAGATCTGGGTGGCGTACGAGAAGGGGACACCTGCCGGGTACGTGGAGCTGGACCCGCAGGACGACGGTGTCGTGGAGATCGTGTACTTCGGGCTGATACCGGCGTTCCGGGGGCGGCGGATCGGCGGGCACCTGCTGTCGTACGGTGTGGCGCGCGCCTGGGACCTGGCCGACCGCTGGCCGGGGCGGGACGCCACGAAGCGGGTGTGGCTGCACACCTGCTCCCTGGACGGGGAGCACGCGATGGACAACTATCTGCGTCGGGGCTTCCGGCTTTTCGACACCGAGGTGACGGAGGAGCCGGAGACGGAGAACCCCGGCCCGTGGCCGGGGGCAGCCACCCTCTGAGCGACCGGCTCCTCGGCCGCCGCCCCCGCACCGAGGTGCCGGGGTGGCGGCCCGACGAGTGATCCACAACACAGGCGTCCACGATGCGGGACAGCTATGTCCATATGATGGACGAACCTGGACTGGGTCCAAAGTCCCATGGCACGCTTCCGTCATGTCTCGAGCTGGAATTGCCTTGGTGAGTCGGCGGCACGTCGACCTCGGCCGCATGTCCAGCGCCATCTGTCCGGTGAGCTGATCAGACCAGCACCACCGCGATCCCCCGAACTTCTGAACCCCCAGCGCACCGCCGCGCCAACCCCTGCTCAGCGCGCGAGTGTGCAGGTCAGAGCCGCCCTCCTGCAGTCCCGAAGGACGTATCGTCATGGCCGCCACCCCCGAAAAGCCCGCCTCCGCCACCGCCCGTCGCAAGACCGGGCGTCACCGTGGCGAAGGCCAGTGGGCCGTGGGCCACTTCACGCCCCTCAACGGCAACGAGCAGTTCAAGAAGGACGACGACGGTCTCAACGTACGGACACGCATTGAGACGATCTACTCCAAGGCCGGCTTCGACTCGATCGACCCGAACGACCTGCGCGGCCGGATGCGCTGGTGGGGCCTGTACACCCAGCGCAAGCCCGGGATCGACGGCGGCAAGACCGCGATCCTGGAGCCGGAGGAGCTGGACGACGAGTACTTCATGCTGCGCGTCCGCATCGACGGCGGCCGGCTGACCACCGAGCAGCTCCGGGTCATCGGTGAGATCTCGCAGGAGTTCGCGCGCGGGACGGCGGACATCACGGACCGGCAGAACGTCCAGTACCACTGGATCCGGATCGAGGACGTGCCCGAGATCTGGAACCGCCTCGAAGCCGTGGGCCTGTCCACCACCGAGGCGTGCGGTGACACCCCGCGCGTCATCCTCGGCTCCCCGGTGGCCGGGATCGCCGAGGACGAGATCATCGACGGCACCCCCGCCATCGACGAGATCCACCGCCGGATCGTCGGCAACAAGGACTTCTCCAACCTGCCCCGCAAGTTCAAGTCGGCGATTTCCGGCTCCCCGCTGCTGGACGTGGCGCACGAGATCAACGACATCGCCTTCGTCGGCGTGAACCACCCCGAGCACGGTCCCGGCTTCGACCTGTGGGTCGGCGGCGGCCTGTCCACCAACCCCAAGATCGGGGTGCGGCTCGGCGCGTGGGTGCCGCTCGACGAGGTCCCGGACGTGTACGAGGGCGTCATCTCGATCTTCCGCGACTACGGCTACCGGCGGCTGCGCAACCGCGCCCGCCTGAAGTTCCTGGTCGCCGACTGGGGCCCCGAGAAGTTCCGCCAGGTGCTGGAGGACGAGTACCTGAAGCGCACGCTGGTCGACGGCCCGGCTCCCGAGCAGCCCGTACAGCAGTGGCGTGACCACGTGGGCGTGCACCGGCAGAAGGACGGCCGGTTCTACGTCGGCTTCGCGCCGCGCGTCGGCCGGGTCGACGGTGCCACGCTCACCAAGATCGCCGAGGTGGCCCAGGCGCACGGCTCCGGCCGGCTGCGGACCACCGCCGAGCAGAAGATGCTCGTCCTCGACGTCGAGGAGGCGCAGGTCGAGTCGCTGGTGGCGGGGCTGGAGGCACTTGACCTCCAGGTCAAGCCGTCGCCGTTCCGGCGCGGCACGATGGCCTGCACCGGCATCGAGTTCTGCAAGCTGGCGATCGTCGAGACCAAGGCGCGCGGCGCGTCGCTGATCGACGAGCTGGAGCGCCGCATCCCGGACTTCGACGAACCGATCACCATCAACATCAACGGCTGCCCCAACGCCTGCGCGCGTATCCAGGTGGCGGACATCGGTCTCAAGGGCCAGCTGGTCCTCGACGACGAGGGCAACCAGGTGGAGGGCTACCAGGTCCACCTGGGCGGCGCCCTCGGCCTGGAGGCCGGCTTCGGCCGCAAGGTGCGCGGCCTGAAGGTCACCTCCGCCGAGCTGCCCGACTACATCGAGCGGGTCCTGGGCCGCTTCCAGGAGCAGCGCGAGGACGGCGAGCGCTTCGCCACCTGGGCGGCGCGCGCGTCGGAGGAGGACCTGTCGTGAGCGAGCGCGCGGCGCCCTTCTACTGCCCGTACTGCGGCGACGAGGACCTGCGTCCCAGCGAGCAGGGTCACGGCGCCTGGGAATGCGCGGCATGCAATCGAGCCTTCCAGTTGAAGTTCCTCGGGTTGCTGACCCGGGGACTTCAGCGCAACGACGGTGGAGGGGAAGCGATATGACGGCGGTTCAGAGCAAGGAACAGCTCAAGGCGCTCGCCGAGCAGGCGGGCCGGGACCTCGAGGAGGCGTCGCCCCTGGAGATCCTGCGGTGGGCGGCCGACACCTTCGGCCCGCGCTTCTGCGTCACCTCCTCCATGGAGGACGCGGTCGTCGCCCACCTCGCCTCCCGGGCCATGCCGGGCGTGGACGTCGTCTTCCTCGACACCGGCTACCACTTCCCCGAGACCATCGGGACCCGTGACGCGGTCGAGGCCGTGATGGACGTCAACGTCATTACGCTGACCCCGCGTCAGACGGTGGCCGAGCAGGACGCCGAGTACGGCCCGAAGCTGCACGACCGCAACCCGGACCTGTGCTGCGCGCTGCGCAAGGTCAAGCCGCTGGAGGAGGGCCTGACCGCGTACGACGCGTGGGCGACCGGGCTGCGCCGCGACGAGTCCCCGACCCGGGCGAACACCCCGGTCGTCGGGTGGGACGAGAAGCGGCAGAAGGTCAAGATCTCGCCGATCGCCCGCTGGACGCAGGACGACGTGGACGCGTACGTCGCCGAGCACGGCGTCCTCACCAACCCGCTGCTGATGGACGGGTACCCCTCCGTCGGCTGCGCGCCCTGCACACGCCGCGTGCTGGAGGGCGAGGACGCACGGGCCGGCCGCTGGGCGGGCCGGGCGAAGACCGAGTGCGGGCTGCACGGCTGATGACGACTGTGGGAGAAGAGAACGTGACTGGGGCCACCATCTGGCTCACCGGGCTGCCGAGCGCCGGCAAGACCACGATCGCCTACGAGCTGGCGGACCGGCTGCGCGACGAGGGCCGCCGGGTCGAGGTGCTCGACGGCGACGAGATCCGCGAGTTCCTCTCGGCGGGCCTCGGGTTCAGCCGTGAGGACCGGCACACCAATGTGCAGCGGATCGGCTTCGTCGCCGAGCTGCTGGCGTCGAACGGTGTGCACGTCCTGGTGCCGGTCATCGCCCCGTACGCGGACAGCCGCGAGGCCGTGCGCAAGCGCCACCAGCAGGAAGGCACTCCGTACGTCGAGGTGCACGTCGCCACTCCGGTGGAGGTGTGCTCCGTACGGGATGTGAAGGGGCTGTACGCCAAGCAGGCCGCGGGCGAGATCAGCGGGCTGACCGGCGTGGACGACCCGTACGAGGAGCCGGAGACCCCGGACCTGCGGATCGAGTCCCAGAACCAGACCGTGCAGGAGTCCGCCGCGGCGGTCCACGCCCTGCTGACCGAGAGGGGAATCCTGTGAGCGACGCATGCGCGGCCGCCGGGCCGCAGATGACAACGAAGGCCGCACCTCTGCGCCGCGCAGGCGGAGAAGCGAACGAAAGGGGTGCAGCATGACGACGACCTTCAACGTCGTGAACGAGGAGACGGACAGCCCGTTCGCGCTGTCGCACCTGGACTCCCTGGAGTCCGAGGCGGTGCACATCTTCCGCGAGGTGGCGGGAGAGTTCGAGCGGCCGGTGATCCTGTTCTCCGGCGGCAAGGACTCGATCGTCATGCTGCACCTGGCGCTGAAGGCGTTCGCCCCCGCCGCGATCCCCTTCACGCTGCTGCACGTCGACACCGGGCACAACTTCCCCGAGGTCATCGCGTACCGCGACCGTACGGTCGAGAAGTACGGGCTGCGCCTGCACGTGGCGTCCGTGCAGGACTACATCGACCGCGGTGTCCTCAAGGAGCGCCCGGACGGCACCCGCAACCCGCTGCAGACCGTTCCGCTGACCGAGGCCATCCAGCAGCACCGCTTCGACGCCGTGTTCGGCGGCGGGCGGCGCGACGAGGAGAAGGCTCGGGCGAAGGAGCGGGTGTTCTCGCTGCGCGACGAGTTCTCGCAGTGGGACCCGCGCCGCCAGCGGCCCGAGCTGTGGCAGCTGTACAACGGCCGGCACGCGCCCGGTGAGCACGTGCGTGTGTTCCCGCTGTCCAACTGGACCGAGCTGGACGTGTGGCAGTACATCGAGCGCGAGGGCATCGAGCTGCCGCAGATCTACTTCGCGCACGAGCGTGAGGTGTTCTCCCGCAACGGCATGTGGCTGACGGCCGGCGAGTGGGGCGGCCCCAAGGACAGCGAGCCGGTGGAGAAGCGGATGATCCGCTACCGCACGGTCGGCGACATGTCCTGCACCGGCGCCGTCGACTCCGACGCCACCACGCTCCAGGACGTGATCGCCGAGATCGCCGCGTCCCGGCTCACCGAGCGGGGCGCCACCCGCGCCGACGACAAGCTGTCCGAGGCCGCGATGGAAGACCGCAAGCGCGAAGGGTACTTCTAGACATGACCAGCACCACCGAGCAGCTCAGCGCCACCACGCTGCTGCGCTTCGCGACCGCCGGCTCCGTCGACGACGGCAAGTCCACCCTGGTCGGGCGGCTGCTGCACGACTCCAAGTCGGTTCTGGTGGACCAGCTGGAGGCCGTGGAGGCCGCGTCCCTGAGCCGTGGCCAGGACGCCCCGGACCTGGCGCTGCTGACGGACGGTCTGCGGGCCGAGCGGGAGCAGGGCATCACCATCGATGTCGCCTACCGCTACTTCGCCACGCCCCGGCGCCGGTTCATCCTGGCCGACACGCCCGGCCATGTGCAGTACACCCGCAACATGGTCACCGGCGCCTCCACCGCCGAGCTGGCCGTGGTCCTGGTCGACGCCCGCAACGGTGTCGTCGAGCAGACCCGCCGGCACGCCGCGGTGGCCGCGCTGCTGCGCGTGCCGCACGTGGTGCTGGCCGTGAACAAGATGGACCTCGTCGACTACGCGGAGCCGGTCTTCGCCAAGATCGCCGAGGAGTTCACCACGTACGCCTCCGAGCTCGGCGTCCCGGAGATCACCGCGATCCCCATCTCGGCGCTGGCCGGCGACAACGTGGTGGAGCCGTCCGCGAACATGGACTGGTACGGCGGCCCGACGGTCCTGGAGCACCTGGAGACCGTGCCGGTCAGCCACGACCTGACCGGCTGCCACGCGCGTTTCCCGGTCCAGTACGTGATCCGTCCGCAGACCGCCGAGCACCCGGACTACCGGGGTTACGCCGGTCAGATCGCGGCCGGTGCCTTCCGCGTCGGTGAGCCGGTCACCGTGCTGCCGTCCGGGCGGACCAGCACCATCACCGCGATCGACGCGCTCGGCGAGAGCGTCGACATCGCCTGGGCGCCGCAGTCGGTGACGATCCGGCTGGCCGACGACATCGACATCTCGCGCGGCGACCTGATCGCCCCGGCCGGTGACGCCCCGGCGACCACGCAGGACGTCGTGGCGACGGTCTGCCATGTGGCGGACCAGCCGCTGGCGGTCGGGCAGCGGGTGCTGCTGAAGCACACCACCCGTACGGTCAAGGCGATCGTCAAGGACATCCCGTCCCGGCTGACGCTGGACGACCTGTCGCAGCACCCGGCGCCCGGGCAGCTGGTCGCCAACGACATAGGCCGGGTCGTGGTGCGTACCGCCGAGCCGCTGGCGCTCGACACGTACGCCGACTCCCGGCGTACCGGATCGTTCCTGCTCATCGACCCGGCCGACGGCACCACGCTGGCGGCGGGCATGGCGGGCGAGTCGTTCGCCTCGGCCAAGGCCCTCCCGGCGCAGGACGACGAAGACGGCTGGGACTTCTGACGTGACGACCATCGACGTGTACGCGACCTTCGCGAAGGAGGGCGGCCGGGTCGGCAGCGGCGCCCTCGGCGCGGGGACCGGAGGTGTCGCGCGATGTGCCCGATGACGCGCACGCTCCCGACCCGTACCGCCCGAACCGCCGAAGACCGACATCCGCCGACTTCCCGGCCACCGCGTCCCTGACGATCAGGGGGACGTGGGAGCCGGGCCCGACGAGAGGAACACCCTCCCGTGCCTGCCACGTCCCGCACCACGTCCCTACGGCGCGCCGTCGCCGCCGTCGCCGCCCTGCCGCTGCTCGTCGGGGCGCTGGCGTCCTGCGGCTACGGCTCCCAGGCGGCGCAGGACACCCGCGCGAAGGCCAAGGGCGCGAAGCTGTCGGCCGACGAGGTACGGCTCGGGTACTTCCCGAACCTGACCCACGCCACCGCGCTGGTGGGTGACCAGGAGGGCATTTTCCAGAAGGAACTGGGCGGTACCCAGCTGAAGGTCTCGCCCTTCAACGCCGGGCCGACGGAGATCGAGGCGCTCAACGCGGACTCGATCGACATCGGTTTCATCGGCCCCTCCCCCGCGATCAACGGCTTCACCAAGTCCAAGGGCAAGAACCTGCGGATCGTCGGCGGTTCGGCGTCGGGCGGCGTGAAACTGGTCGTCAACCCCGACAAGATCAAGACCGTGGCGGACGTCAAGGGCAAGAAGATCGCCACCCCGCAGCACGGCAACACCCAGGACGTGGCGTTCCTCAACTGGGTTTCGGAGCAGGGCTGGAAGGTCGACCCGCAGAGCGGCAAGGGCGACGTGTCCGTGGTCCGTACGGACAACAAGGTGGTCCCTGACGCCTACAGGTCGGGGTCCATCGACGGCGCGTGGGTGCCGGAGCCGACCGCGTCGAAGCTGGTGAGCGAGGGAGCCAAGGTGCTCCTCGACGAGTCGTCCCTGTGGCCGGACGAGAAGTTCGTGATCACGAACATCATCGTGTCGCAGAAGTTCCTGAAGGAGCACCCGGACGTCGTCGAGGCGGTGCTGCGCGGTTCGGTGAGGACCAACGCGTGGATCAACGCCAACCCCGGCAAGGCCAAGGCGTCGGCCAACGCCAGGCTCAAGGCGCTCACCGGCAAGCCGCTCGGTGACGAGGTCATCGACTCGGCGTGGCCGTCGATCCGGTTCACCGACGACCCGCTGGCCGCCACGCTCAAGGCGCAGGCCGGCCACGCGGTGAAGGCGGGACTGCTGGAGAAGCCCGACCTGGACGGCATCTACGACCTGAAGCCGCTCAACAAGGTCCTCAAGGCCGAGGGCAAGCCCGCGGTCGCCGACGCCGGTCTCGGCGCCGAGTAACCATCCATCCGCATCGCTCTCAGGAGGTGACGACCATGGCCACCACGCTCGCCAAGGCCGAGGACCGTGCGGCGGTGTCGACGCACGCCGCCCGTCTCGAGCACGTCTCGAAGTCCTTCGCCACTCCGGCCGGGCAGCAGCTCGTCCTGGACGACATCACGCTCGATGTCGCGCCGGGCGAGTTCGTCACCCTCCTGGGCGCGTCCGGCTGCGGCAAGTCGACGCTGCTCAACCTGGTCGCCGGGCTGGACCGGCCGTCCGCGGGGTCGATCGACACCCCGGGCGGCCGGCCCGCCCTGATGTTCCAGGAGCACGCGCTGTTCCCGTGGCTGACGGCCGGCAAGAACATCGAGCTGGCGCTGCGGCTGCGCGGGGTCGCGAAGAACGAGCGGCGCGAGGAGGCGGAGCGGCTGCTGGAGCTGGTCCGGCTCAAGGGCTCGTACGGCAAGCGGGTGCACGAGCTGTCCGGCGGTATGCGGCAGCGCGTGGCGCTGGCCCGCGCGCTGGCCCAGGACAGCGATCTGCTGCTGATGGACGAGCCGTTCGCGGCGCTGGACGCCATCACGCGGGACGTCCTGCACGACGAGCTGACCCGGATCTGGCGCGAGACGCGGCTGTCGGTCCTGTTCGTCACGCACAACGTGCGCGAGGCCGTGCGACTGGCCCAGCGCGTGGTCCTGCTGTCGTCCCGGCCGGGGCGGATCGCCCGCCAGTGGGACATCGACATCCCTCAGCCGCGCCGCATCGAGGACGCCGCGGTGGCGGAGCTGTCCGTCGAGATCACCGAAGAACTGCGTGGGGAGATCCGCCGTCATGGCCAGCACTGATACGACGACCGCGACGAAGGCGGACGACCTCGCCGGTCTGGAGGCGGGGCTCGACGCGCTCGACGCCGTGCAGGTGGCCCGGACCCCGGTGCGGGACGTCCTGATCCAGAAGGTCCTGCCCCCGGTGGTGGCCGTCGCACTGGTGCTGGTGGTGTGGCAGCTGCTGGTGTGGGGGAAGGTCACCGACGAGTTCAAGCTGCCGCCGCCGGCCGCGGTGTGGGACAGCCTGCGCACCATGTGGCTGCAGGGCACGCTGTTCGACGTGCTGTGGACCAGCGTGTCCCGGGCGCTGCTCGGCTTCCTGATGGCGCTGGCCATCGGTACGCCGCTGGGCCTGCTGGTGGCGCGGGTGAAGTTCGTCCGGGCCGCGATCGGGCCGATCCTTTCGGGCCTCCAGTCGCTGCCGTCGGTGGCCTGGGTGGCGCCCGCGGTGCTCTGGATCGGGCTCAACGACTCGATGATGTACGCGGTGATCCTGCTGGGCGCCGTCCCGTCGATCGCCAACGGCCTGGTGGCCGGTGTGGACCAGGTGCCGCCGCTGTTCCTGCGGGCGGGGCGGACGCTCGGTGCGACCGGCCTGCGGGGCGCGTGGCACATCGTGATGCCGGCCGCGCTGCCCGGCTACCTGGCGGGGCTGAAGCAGGGCTGGGCGTTCTCGTGGCGCTCGCTGATGGCGGCGGAGATCATCGCGTCGTCGCCGGAACTGGGCCTGGGCCTCGGCCAGTTGCTGGAGAACGGCCGCAACAACATCGACATGCCGGGGATCTTCCTGGCGATCATCCTGATCCTGATCGTCGGTATCGCCATCGACCTGCTGATCTTCAGCCCGCTGGAGCGGGCGGTCCTGCGCCGCCGCGGTCTCCTCGTCAAGAGCTGAGCGTCGTCCCATGACCCGTCCTGTCCTGCTCGTCATCGCCCACGGCAGCCGCGACCCGCGGCACGCCGCGACCGTGCACGCCCTGGTGCGGCGGGTGGGCTGCCTGCGCCCCGGCGTACGGGTGGAGACGGCGTTCCTGGACTTCAACGTGCCGCCGGTGGCGGGTGTCCTGGAGCGGCTGGCGGCGGAGGGCGTACGCGATGTGGTGGCCCTGCCGCTGCTGCTGACCCGCGCCTTCCACGCCAAGGCCGACATCCCGGCCGTGCTGCGGGAGGCCCCGCCGTCGCTGCGGATCCGGCAGGCGCCGGTCCTCGGGCCCTCGCCGCTGCTGATCTCGGCGCTGGAGCGGCGGCTGTACGAGGCGGGCCTGACGCCCGCCGACAAGCGCTCGACCGGGGTCGTCCTGGCCTCGGCGGGCTCCACGGACCCGGAGGCGATCGCAGTGATCGCTGAAATGGCGCGGGAGCTGCGGCACACCGGTTGGTGCGCCGTGCGGCCTGCGTTCGCCTCCGCATCCCTTCCCCGTACCGAGGACGCGGTGCGCGCCCTGCGCGCTCTCCGCGAGGACGGGGTACGCCGGGTGGCGGTCGCCCCGTACGTCATCGCGCCGGGCCGCCTGCCGGACCGTATCGCCGAGGGCGCCGCCGGCGCTGACGTCCTCGCGGACGTACTGGGCCCGTCGCCGGAGCTGGCGCGGCTGCTGCTCACCCGGTACGACGAGACGCGCGCCGCCTCCGGGCAGCAGGCGGCTGCCGCCTAGTCCTCTTCCGGTCCGAACGGCGTGCCCTGGTGGAAGTAGAGCAGCCAGGTGCCGTCACCGGTGCGGCGCCACAGGGAGCTTCGGTGCACGCGCCGGCCGCCCGAGTCGGTGTCGAACGTCAGGTGCACCACGTCCTCGGCGAGCTGCACGCCCCGCATGTGCGACGCGGTCAGGGGCCGGGGTGGCGTGGCCTCCTCGGACTTCGATGTGACCGACGCGAGCATGGAGGCGCGGTCCCAGCGGCGGCCGGACGCGCCGAACTCGTGGAAGTCGGGGTGGAGCAGCGCCTCGAAGAGCGCGGGGGTGGTACGGACCTGCGGGTCCAGCAGCCTCAGTTCGCCCTCGATGGCGGCGGCGATGGCGGGTGCGGCGGCCGGGGTGCGTTCAGTCACGGGTCAGCTCCACCAGTTTGACGACGGTGTTCCAGTTGCGGGTGGTGGCGGTGACGCCCTTGAGGAGGGCGGGGCGTGAGAGCGTCTCGGCCAGCTTGGAGCGGCCCAGGCCCTCGGGGGCGTACAGATACAGGGCGCGGTCGCCGAGCCGGAACTCCTCCGGGAGGAAGGCGGCCTGGTCGATGCCGGCGAACCGGTCCGGTGTGACGGGCGCGGAGAGGTAGGTGACGTGCAGCTGCCTGGCCTCCAGCCCGGCGGCCGGGAAAGGACACGCGTCGGCGACGGCGCGCAGATACGGGCCGCCGCGGACCAGGCAGTCGACGCGGAATCCGAAGTACTTCTCGATCGCCGCTTCCAGTCCGGCCGCCAGCGCGTTCTCGTCGGCGCCGGACGCGCTGGTGAAGGCCGCGTTGCCGCTCTGGAGGTACGTCGTGACGTCGCTGTGGCCCAGTTCGGTCAGCAGTGCGCGCAGCTGCGCCATCGGGACCTTCCTGTGGCCGCTGACATTGATCCCGCGCAGCAGGGCGGCGTACCTGGTCGTCATGGTCACACCATAGGACGGCCGCCGTGCCCCGTGGGGGAGGGCACGGCGGCCGCCGGTTCAGGGGGCCGGGCGGGCTACTCGACGATCTTCAGCAGCTTGTTGGCCGTGCCCTGGGCGGGGTTGGAGATCTTGTCGGGTGTGGCGCCGCCGGTGAGGGCCTTGGCGACCTGCTCCGGGGTGGCGTCCTTGTGGCCGGCCAGGTAGACGGCGGCGGCGCCGACGACGTGGGGCGTCGCCATGGACGTACCGGATATGGTCTTGGTGCCCTCGTCGCTGTCGTTCCACGCCGAGGTGATGTCCGAGCCGGGGGCGTAGATGTCCACGACCGAGCCGTAGTTGGAGAAGCCGGACTGCTGGTCGTCCTTGGTGGAGGAGGCGACGGTGATGGCCTCCTGGACGCGGGCCGGGGAGCCCTGCCCGGCGTCCGTGGACTCGTTGCCGGCGGCGACACCGAAGGTGACACCGGAGGCGATGGCCTTGCGGACGGCCTCGTCGAGGGCCGGGTCGGCGCCGCCGCCCAGGCTCATGTTGGCAACGGACGGGCCCTGGTGGTTCTTGGTGACCCAGTCGATGCCGGCGACGACCTGCTCGGTGGTGCCGGAGCCGTTGTCGTCGAGCACGCGGACGGCGACGATCTTCGCCTTCTTGGCGACACCGTGGGCGGCGCCGGCGATGGTGCCGGCGACGTGGGTACCGTGGCCGTTGCCGTCGCTCGCGTCGTTGTCGTTGTCGACGGCGTCGAAGCCGGAGACGGCGCGGCCCTCGAAGTCCTTGTGCCCGACGCGTACGCCGGTGTCGATGACGTACGCGGTCACGCCCTCGCCCGCGCTGTCGGGGTAGGTGTACTTCGTGTCACCGGCGGTGTCGGCCTGGTCGACGCGGTCGAGGCCCCAGGACGGCGGGTTGTCCTGGGTGGCGTTGATGGTGAACTTCTTGTTCTGGACGACCTTGGCGACGGCCGGGTCGGCCGCCAGGCGCTTGGCCTCGGTCTCTGAAAGGTCGCCGGCGGAAAAGCCGTTGACGGCGGAGGTGTAGCTGCGCCGGAGCGTGCCGCCGTATTCCTGGGCGAGCTTGGCCTTGTCCGCCTTCTCGTCCAGCAGGACGATGTAGCTGCCGGAGACGGCGCCTTCGGCACCGAGGCCGTAGACGGTGCCTTCGGCGGGTGTGGGGGCGGGTGCGGTGCCCGCGTGGGCCGTGCCGAAAGCGGTCAGGCCGACGACGGCGGCGGTGGCGGCGACGAGCTGAACTCGGCGTGCGCGCTGGTGAGTTGCCATGAAGAGGGGGCTCCTCGTCATCAAATTGTGTGGGGGGTTGACCACCGGACGAAAGATCTTCCGGGGTTGATTCGAAACCCTGGTCGATTGATGCGCGCAGATCAAGGCCTTCACATAGCTGTGACTTACTCAACAAGGTTCCGTAATAACAAATCCCCCACCGTGGGCCTCAACGGGCAATGAGGCGTGGCGTGACCCAAATGGCCACGCCACGCCTCGTCCTGAGGCCCTCGGGTGTCAGCGCCCGGACACCGGAAGCTCCGCCTCGATCAGGTCCGCCGCCCGCTTCGTACCGCCCTCGGCGGCCATCCGCAGCCGGATCTCCTCCGCGCGCCGGGCCACCTCGGGGTCGCCGGCCAGTTCCAGCACGGCCGCCCGCAGCGCGTCGGCGGTGGCGTCGGCCATCGGGAGGTGGCGGGCGACGCCGAGCGAGGCCAGCATGTCGGCGTTGCCGAACTGGTCGACGGCCTGCGGGACAGCGACCATCGGCGTACCGGTGGCGAGGCCCTCCTGGCTGCCGCCCGCGCCCGCGTGGGTGATGAAGGCGTCCGCCTGGCGGAGGATCGCCAACTGCGGTACCCATGTGTGCACTTCGATGTTGGCCGGCAGCTCGCCGAGCTCGGCGGCGTCGACGTACTGGCCGATCTGGAGCACGACGTGCCAGCCGGGCAGACCGCCGAAGGCCTCGACGCAGGCGCGGTAGAAGTCCGGCTGCTTGGTGAACGCCGAGCCGAGCGAGACGAGCAGGACCTTCTCCGCGCCGGCCGGCCGCTGCCACTCCCCCTGCTCGGCGCGGTCGCCCTGGCAGGCGCCGACGAAGGTGAAGACCGACTCGTCGACCCGGTCGGCGTTCGGCTGGAGGGCCTTGGGGATCAGGACGACGGCCTTGCGGGGGCGGGAGATCAGCCGGTCGGGGTGGGTGTCGATGCCGTTCCCGGCGAGCCACTCCTCGAAGCGCGCGTAGTACGCCTTGCCGCGCACCGACGCCTTGAGGTCGGCGAACATCGGCTCGGCGACCTCTTCCTCGTACCCCTCCCAGGGGACGAGGTTGGGCCACAGCGAGACGGCGGGCACGCTCCAGCGGTGGGCGAGGACGGGGGCCGGGTAGGAGGTGATGTCGTGGATGACGAGATCCGGCTCATCCCCCTCGAAGGCGGCAGCGAGCTGCGGCAGCACCTGGATCGCGTCGTGCAGGAACGGCTCGATGTTGTCGATCAGCTCGGTCCCCCAGGCTTCCGGGTCCTCGTCGGTCGGGAGGGTCGAGGTGTAGACGACGGGCTCCGCGCCGGTCGCGGCGATCTTGTCCGCGAAGGAGGCGGGAATCGCGTAGCTGACGCGGTGCCCACGGGCGACGAGCTCCCGGATCACCTCGATGCTCGGGTTGACGTGCCCGTGGGCGGCTATGGAGAACATGGCGATGTGGGCACGCTCGGTGGAGGTCATGTCCCCGACCTTACGCGAGACGAGACGTCTCGTGCAACTTGGATGGAGCTTTTTTTCAGCGCTGATATCTGGCCAGCACCAGATTGCCGTCGTCCACCAGGCGTTTCTCCAGTTCCACGGCGTCGATGGCGCCGCTGTAGTACTCCTGGAAGGCGGGCGTGGCCACCTTGTCCTTCCACTCGGGGTAGCCGCGCACCGACTGCGCCGGCGCGGGCCGGAGGTTCCCGGCGAGCGCGGCGCCGGTCGCCCAGCCGTCCTTCGCCGTATGCAACGACGGGTCCTTCAGCGCCTGTCTGCCGGTCGGCAGCATCCAGTCGCCGCGCGCGAGGCGCACCATGTTGGGCGGCTGGAGGAGGAAGTCGATGAACCGGGTGGCTTCCTTCTTGTACGGGCTGTCCTCGGCGATCGACAGGGTCTGCGGGCTCACGCCCTGTGTCAGGCCGCCGTCGCCCCCGGGCGCGGGCAGCACCATCCACTCGAACCCTTCCGGCGCCTGCTGCACGATCTGCTGCCGGTAGGAGAAGCCGAGCGGGACCATGGCGTACTTGCCGCCGAAGAAGCCGGGCAGGGTGTCGGAGCCGCCCATGCCGAGCGTGGTGCGCGGCGCGCTGCGGTCGGTGTTGACCTGGGCGTGGACGGTGCCGGGCATCACGGCGTCGCCGTCGGTGAACCGGACTTCGACTCGGCCGTCGGCACCGCGGTGGAAGAGCTTCCCGCCCGCGGACAGGCCCAGGTTGAGGGAGACGGAGACCGGCTCCTTCAGCGGCCAGGCGACGGCGTACTTCCCCTCCCCCATGGCCGCCGTCAGCTCCTTGGTGACCTGCCGGAACTCCGGCCACGTCCAGGGCCGTTCCGGGGTCGGGACGCGCACGCCGGACGCCTGGAGGATCTTCTTGTTCGCCATGATGACGCGCGGTTCCTGGAGGAACGGCACGCCGTACACGCCGTCGCCGAAGGTGGTCGTCTCCCAGCTCGCCTCCGGGATGTCCGCCTTCAGCCGGGCGGGCAGCAGCGGCCGGAGGTCGGCGAGGTAGCCGCCGTACGCGAAGTCGGCGAGGTCGTCGGAGGCGTCGTGGATGATGTCGGGCGCCTCACCGCCCTCGAAGGAGGTGAGGAGCTGGTCGTGGACGCTGTCCCAGCTTCCCTGGACGTACTCGACCCGGATGTCGGGGTGGGCGGCGTTCCACTCCGCGACCAGCTCCTTGTTGGCGTCGACGGACTCCTTCTGCCAGGCCAGAGACTGGAACCGGAGCACGGTCCCGCCCGGCGCGCGATCGCCGCGCTCGCCGCCGTCGCCGGTGCAGCCGACCGGCAGGAGGGCGAGGACGACGGCCAGGACGACGGCCACGCGTGCGCGCATCAGGACTTCACCGCCCCGGCCGTCATGCCGCCCGTGATCCGCTTCTGGATGATCGCGAAGACGACGAGGGAGGGGAGGGTGGCGAGGAACGCGGCCGCGGCGAGCGGGCCGAGGTCGGCGACGCCCTCCGCGCCGAGGAAGTGGGTGAGGACGACCGGCAAGGTCTGCTTCTCCGGGGTCTTGAGCAGGACAAGGGCGAAGAAGAACTCGTTCCACGCGGTGATGAACGCGAAGAGCGCGGTGGCCACGATCCCGGGGGCGAGCAGCGGCGCGGTGACCGAGACGAGCGTACGGAGCCGGCCCGCGCCGTCGACGGCGGCGGCCTCCTCCAGCTCGGCCGGCACGGCCCGTACGTACCCGGTCAGCATCCACAGCGCGAACGGCAGCGACCACACGACGTAGACCAGGATCAGGCCGAAGAGCGTGTTGATCAGGTGCAGGTTCTTCAGGACCAGGAAGAGCGGGATGATCACGAGCACGAAGGGGAACGCCTGGCTGACGACGACCCAGCCGGTGGCGGCGGCCGAGAGCCGGCCGCGGTGGCGGGCCATCACATACGCCATGGGCGTGGCGATGACGACGGCGATCAGGGCGGCTCCGAGGGCGGCGACCAGGCTGTTGGCGGCGGCCTGGAGCAGGGGCTGCTCGTCGAAGGCCTGACGGAAGTTGGCGAGGGTGGGGTTCTCGGGGATCCAGGTGGGGTGCAGGGAGCCGAGCTCACGGGCCGGTTTGAACGCGGTGGAGACCAGCCAGAGGAAGGGCAGGGCGAGGAAGGCCAGGTACGCGAGGAGGGCGAGGTACTGCCCGGCCCGCGCGGGCACGCTCGTACGAAGACCGCTCACCGCTCCTCGCCCCCCTTCAGCCGGGCCACCAGATGGAAGGCGAGCAGGAGGGAGACGACGGCGACCATCACGCAGCCCATGGCCGCCGCGTAGCCGAACTGTCCGTACCGGAACGCCTCTTCGTACGCGAACAGCATCGGCAGGCGCGTGCGGCCGCCGGGCCCGCCGCTGGTGAGCACGTACACCAGGGCGAAGGAGTTGAAGTTCCAGATCAGGTTGAGCGCCGTGATGGCGAGGGCGACGGGTTTGAGGGCGGGCCAGGTGACGGTGCGGAAGCGGCGCCACGCGCCGGCGCCGTCGAGGGCGGCGGCCTCGTGGAGCTCCCGCGGGGTGTTCTGGAGCCCGGCGAGGAGGGCCACGGTGGTCTGCGGCATACCGGCCCAGATGCCGACGAGGATCACGGCGGGCAGCGCGGTGGCCAGGCCGGTGAGCCAGTCCCGTCCGTCGCCGAGGCCCAGGTCGCGGACGGTCTCGTTGAGGATGCCGGCGTCGGGGTTGTAGACGAGCCGCCACATGATGCCGACGACCACCTCGGGCATGGCCCACGGGATGATCGCCAGGGCCCGCGCGAGCCAGCGGAAGCGGAGGTTCTGGTTGAGCAGCAGGGCCAGGCCGAGAGCGAGGAGGAACTCGGGGACGGTGACCCCGACCGCCCAGAGCAGACCGATCCGGAACGACTCCCAGAACAGGGTGTCGTGCAGCAGGTCCTGGAAGTTGAGCGTGCCGATCCACTGGGTGGCGCGGGTGCGCCCGGACTGGGCGTCGGTGAAGGCCAGCGCGATGCCGTAGAGCAGCGGGCCTGCGCTGAGCAGGAGGATCGGGATCAGCGCGGGCAGGACGAGGAACCAGGCCCCGTGGTCCAGCGTCCGCTGTGCCGGCCGTTGTGCTGGTCTTCCGGCTCTCCCGGCTCTTCCGGCTCTCCCGCCGGACCGCTTCGTCGCGGTCACCAATGTCACGGACAGTCCCCTTTGTGAAGTTGGGCCGGCCTGGCGTCATCGTCCTGACGGGTCGTCGGTTCGTCAAGCGTGCCTGCGCGGATGCGAGACTTTGCCGGATCGGCACAGGTACGGGAGGGACGGACGCGATGGACGAGGCGCGGGCGCGGGAGGTGCTGGCCGCCGCCGGCCTGGCCGCCGCCGGGGCGGAGCCGACGCGGTCGGCGGCGGTGCTGCTGGCGCTGGGCGAGAACGCCGTCTTCGCCGTCGGCGAGCTGGTGGTGAAGGTCGGCCGGGACGCCGAGCTGATGGAGCGGGCCGGGCGGGAGGTGGCCGTCGCGTCCTGGCTCGCGGAGTCCGGCGTCCCCGCCGTACGGGCGGCGGAGCCCAAGCCCCGCCTGGTGGAGGGGCACCCGGTGACGGTCTGGCACCGGCTGCCCGACGCCGTACGCCCGCCGGAGCCCCGGGACCTCGCCCCGCTGCTGCGCCGTGTCCACGCACTGGCCGAGCCGCCCTTCCCGCTGCCGCGCCGGGACCTGCTGGGCGGTGTGGAGCGGTGGCTGCGGCTCGCGGGCGACGCGATCGACCCGGCGGACGCGGCGTACCTGCGCGAGCGCCGCGACGGGTTCGCCGAGGCGGCGGCCGCGCTCGTCCCGCACCTGCCGCCGGGCCCCGTCCACGGCGACGCGCTGCCGCGCAATGTGCACGTCGGCCCGGACGGGCCGGTCCTGGTCGACCTGGAGACGTTCTCGGCGGACCTGCGCGAGCACGACCTGGTGGTCCTCGCCCTCTCCCGGGACCGCTACGGCCTCGACCCGGCCTCCTATGACGCGTTCACCGAGGCGTACGGCTGGGACGTGCGCGAGTGGGAGGGGTGCGGGGTGCTGCGCGGCGCCCGGGAGACCGCGAGCTGCGCCTGGGTGGCCCAGCACGCGCCGTCGAACCCGAAGGCGCTCGCCGAGTTCCGCCGCCGGGTGGCGTCGCTGCGGGACGGCGACCCGGAGGTCCGCTGGTACCCGTTCTGACATCATGAACTCCGTTCGCCGACGGGAGGATTGACATGCGGGTGGAACTCAGCGACGTGACCCTGGAGGTCCAGGACAGCGTGACCGGCCGGGACCCCGTCCTGCTGGTGCACGGCTTCCCGGACACCCACGACCTCTGGCGCCATCAGGTGCGGGCGCTGAACGCCGCCGGGTACCGCACGATCGCGCCCGACCTGCGCGGCTTCGGCGCCTCCGGCCGGCCGGAGGGCACCGAGGCGTACGACCCGGCCCGCTCGGTGGCCGATCTGCTGGAGCTGCTGGACCGGCTGGACATCGGCTGCGTGCACCTGGTCGGGCATGACTGGGGCTCGGGCGTCGCCCAGGGCCTGGCGCTGGCCGCGCCGGACCGTGTGGCGACCCTGTCCCTGCTGTCCGTGGGCAACCTCGGCTCGCTGCTGGCGGCGGGCTGGGAGCAGCACCAGGCGTCCTGGTACATGCAGCTGTTCCAGCTGGTCGGGGTCGCCGAGGACTGGCTGTCCCGGGACGACTTCGCGAACCTCCGCGAGATGCTCGCCGAACACCCGGACCGGGAGGAGGCGGTGGAGCGGCTGCGCGCGCCGGGTGCGCTCACGTCCGCGCTGTCGATCTACCGGGCGGGGCTGCCGCCGGCCGAGGTGATGTTCGGCCCGCCGCTGCCGCTGCCGCGGCTCCGGGGCCCGGTGCTGGGCGTGTGGAGCACGGGCGACCGGTTCCTCACCGAGCGGTCGATGACCGGCACGGAGAAGTACGTGGACGGCTCATGGCGCTACGAGCGGGTCGAGGGCGCGGGCCACTGGCTGCAGTTGGACGCTCCGGAGCGGGTGAACGCGCTGCTGCTCGACTTCTTCGCCGAGCACGGCCGCCCGAAGCGCTGACGGGACTTCCCGCCGGCCGCGGTCAGCCGACGGCCGGCGCGGGCTCCCGCAGCGGCCAGGCCGGGTCTATGACGGCGTCCGGGGTGCCCTTGCGGCGCAGGAAGCTCTGGAAGTCCGCCGCCCACTGCGCGTACCACCCCACCTGCCGCTCGTGCAGCTCCCCCGGGGTCAGCGCCGCCACCGAGGCGTGCCGCTCCGCTATGGCGCACGCCACCAGTACGGCCGCCAGCGCGTCGGCGGCCGCCTGGTGGGCGCCGTCGAGCACCACGCCGTACTCGGCGCAGACCGCCTCCAGGTTCCGCTTCCCGCGGCGGTACCGGTCGACGGCACGGTCGATGGTGTACGGGTCGACGACCGGGCCGATCGGCGCGCCGCCCAGCCGCTCGCTCAGGCCGGGCAGCCCGTGCCGCCGCAACTCGGCGGAGAGCAGCGTCAGATCGAAGGCGGCATTGTACGCCACGACCGGCACCCCGCGCGTCCAGTACCCGACGAGGGTGCCGGCGAGCTCGTCGGCCACCTCGCGGACCGGTCGGCCCTCCGCCATGGCCCGCTCGTTGCTGATGCCGTGGATGGCCGAGGCCTGGGCGGGGATCCGGATGCCCGGATCGGCCAGCCAGTCGCGGCGTACCACCGCTTCCCCGCCCCGTACCTCCACGACCGCGGCCGTCACGATGCGCGCTTCGAGCGGCTCCGTACCCGTCGTCTCCAGATCGAAGCCGACGAGCGTCTCCCCGTGCCAGCCCATGCTGCTCCTCCTCGCGATGCTGTGGTGCGCCCCCCATGCGGTGCACTCCCCCTGTGGGTCTTCACCCTCCCACGCACCACTGACAACGCCGCTCGGGTCCGGCTCTCACGAGACGGGACGGGAGTCCGCCCAGACCGACTCGAACTCCTCGCGGTAGGTCTCGAACAGGCCGTGCTCGCTCTCCGCCCCGGCCGTGACGACCGGTCGCCTGCCGCCGCGCAGCACGAGCACCGGTGCTTCCATGCCGCGGGCCCGGCGCAGGTAGGACTGGACGACGCCCACGCCGTCCGGCCCGTCGCCGTCGACGAGGTACGCGGTGAAGCGCGGCGTCTCGTCGAAGACCTGGATCTCGAAGGCGCCCGGGTCGCGCAGCCTGGACCGCACGCGCCGCATGTGGAGGATGTTCATCTCCACCGAGCGGCTCAATTCGCCCTTTTTGATCCCGAGTTCCCTTTCGCGCCGTTTGACGGCGCTGCTTGCCGGGTTCAGGAACAGCAGGCGTATCCGGCAGCCGGACTCGGCGAGCCGTACGAGCCGCCGCCCGGAGAAGTTCTGCACGAGGAGGTTCAGGCCTATGCCGATCGCGTCGAGGCGCCGCGCCCCGCCGAAGAGGTCCTCGGCGGGCAGCTGCCGCTGCAGCCGCACCCGGTCGGGGTGGACGGAGACCACGTCCGCGTACCGGTCGCCGACGAGGTCCTCCACCGCGTCGACCGGCAGCCGGTGCGAGGACGGGACGCCCGCGCCGCTGCCGAGGATCTCCAGCAGCCGGGCGGAGGCCCGCTCGGACTGGTCGAGCACCGTCCGCGACAGGGCCCGGTTGCGGGAGACCACGTTCCGCGTGACCTCCAGCTCGTCCAGGGCGAGCTCCACCTCGCGCCGGTCGTCGAAGTACGGCTCGAAGCAGGGCCAGTGCTGGACCATCAGCTCCCGCAGCTGCGGCAGCGTGAGGAAGCTGAGCACATTGTCGTCGGCGGGGTCCAGGAGGTAACCCTTGCGGCGGGAGACCTCGCGTACGGCGACGGCCCGCTGCACCCACTCCTGCCCGGCGGGCCCGGCGGCGGCCACCACCCAGTCGTCGCCGTGGACGGGTTCGTAGACGGGGCGCAGTACGGCGGCCACCACGGCACGCAGTCGCTGTTCGACCAGATTCAGCCAGATATAGGCACGCCCGGCGCGCTGGGCGCGGGTACGCACCTCGCTCCAGTCCTCCGCGCCCCAGTCCAGTTCCGCACCGATCTCCATCGGCCGGGCGAGTGAGACCGCGCCGGGCGGGACATCAGCGGGGTCAGTGGAGTCCCCCTCATGACCTGAGTCACCTGGGGGCAGCTCCAGCCCTCCCGAGCTCACCCGCGCACCGCCTTCTGCTCCTGGACGCCCGTCTCCAACGATCAAGGAAGGGTACTCCGGGAGCGGGAGGCGGTGCAGCCCCATGCCCGGGCTCCTTTCCCAACGACCATGATTCTTCCGGCCGTTCCGGCGGCGGGGACGAGCGGGAGTGAGCGGATTCATAATGGTGGGACCGCCGGGCCCGGCCCGGGCGCCCGCAGGCGGGCCTCCGCCGGGCGGCGCGACACGCCCGCCCGGCGCGGGCGACGCCCGGGAACGCGAAGTTGACCCGGGCAACCGGAAAGCACCCCTCCGCACGCGATCAGTGTGCTGATCGGACGAATCAGGCCCTGGGGCGGGCGATTTCCGGCCAGTGCGCTCCCCGCGCCCCGTGGTCACCCGGTAGGACCGGCCGAAGTCCTAGGAGGTCGCACCACTTTCGGGGAGGATTCTGGCTCAAGTGACCCCCATCAGCCGGATCAGAAGTGGAAGAGTCTTATCTATGCAGGTCTGGCCGGGACAGGCGTATCCCCTCGGTGCCACGTACGACGGCGCCGGAACCAACTTCGCGGTCTTCTCCGAGACCGCCGACCGAATCGAGCTGTGTCTGCTCCACGACGACGGCTCGGAGACCGCGGTGGAGCTGCGCGAGACCGACGCGTTCGTACGGCACGCGTACCTGCCCGGTGTGATGCCGGGCCAGCGGTACGGGTTCCGGGTCCACGGACCGTACGCGCCGGAGCGCGGACAGCGCTGCAACTCCGCGAAACTGCTGCTCGATCCGTACGCGCGGGCGGTCGCCGGCGCCGTCGACTGGGGCGAGGCGGTGTACGGCTACCACTTCGGCAGGCCGGACTCCCGCAACGACCTCGACTCGGCGCCGCACACGATGACCTCCGTCGTCGTCAACCCCTACTTCGACTGGGGCGACGACCGGCCGCCGCGTACCGACTACCACCGGACGGTGATCTACGAAGCCCATGTGAAGGGCCTGACGATGCTCCATCCGGCCCTGCCGGAGGAGCTGCGCGGTACGTACGCGGGGCTCGCCCACCCCGCCGTGATCGAGCACCTGACCGAACTGGGGGTCACAGCTCTCGAATTGATGCCCGTGCACCAGTTCGTCAACGACCACCGGCTGGTGGACTCGGGGCTGGCCAACTACTGGGGCTACAACACCATCGGCTTCTTCGCCCCGCACAACGCGTACGCCTCCTGGGGCGACCGGGGCCAGCAGGTGCTGGAGTTCAAGTCGGCGGTGCGCGCCCTGCACCAGGCGGGCATCGAGGTCATCCTGGACGTGGTCTACAACCACACGGCCGAGGGCAACCACCTGGGCCCGACGCTCTCCTTCCGGGGCCTGGACAACACCTCGTACTACCGGCTCGTGGAGAACAACCCCCGGTACTACATGGACACCACCGGCACCGGGAACTCGCTGCTGATGCGCTCGCCGCACGTGCTCCAGCTGATCATGGACTCGCTGCGGTACTGGGTGACGGAGATGCACGTCGACGGGTTCCGGTTCGACCTCGCGGCGACGCTGGCGCGCCAGTTCCACGAGGTGGACCGGCTGTCGTCGTTCTTCGACCTGGTCCAGCAGGACCCGGTGGTCAGCCAGGTCAAGCTGATCGCCGAGCCCTGGGACGTCGGCGAGGGCGGGTACCAGGTGGGCAACTTCCCGCCGCTGTGGACCGAGTGGAACGGCAAGTACCGCGACACGGTCCGCGATCTGTGGCGGGGCGAGCCGCGCACGCTCGCCGAGTTCGCGTCGCGGCTCACCGGCTCGTCGGACCTCTACCAGGACGACGGGCGGCGCCCGCTCGCCTCGGTCAACTTCGTGACCTGCCACGACGGCTTCACGCTGCGCGATCTGGTCTCGTACAACGACAAGCACAACGAGGCCAATGGCGAGGGCAACCGGGACGGCGAGAGCCACAACCGGTCCTGGAACTGCGGAGCCGAGGGCGAGACCGACGACGAGCGGATCGCGGAGCTGCGGCTGCGCCAGATGCGCAACTTCATCGCCACGCTGATGCTGTCGCAGGGCGTGCCCATGCTGAGCCACGGCGACGAGTTCGGGCGTACGCAGGACGGCAACAACAACGCGTACTGCCAGGACAACGAGGTCGCGTGGGTGCACTGGCCGGACGAGGACTCGGAGGAGGCCAGGTCGCTGCTGGAGTTCACCCGTTCCATGGTGTGGCTGCGGCGTGACCACCCGGTCTTCCGGCGGCGGCGCTTCTTCCACGGGCGGCCGGTGGAGGGCACGCACGACGAGCTGTCGGACATCAACTGGTTCACCCCGGAGGGTGAGGAGATGACCGCGCGGGACTGGCAGGCGGCGCACGCCAAGGCGCTGTCGGTGTTCCTGAACGGCAGTGCGATCTCCGAGCCGGGCCCGCGCGGGGAGCGGATCGCGGACGACTCGTTCCTGCTGATGTTCAACGCGAGCGCCGAGGACCTCGACTTCGTGGTGCCGGTCAATCACGGCCGCCAGTGGCAGGTGGTGGTGGACACGTCCCTCCCCGAGGGCGTCGAGCCGGGCCAGGGCGCGAAGGTCGCCGCGGGTGACCGTCTCACCCTGATCGGCCGCAGTCTGACGGTGCTCCGGCGCCCCGCCTAGGAGGCGGCTTCAAGGCGGGCACCATGGGCACGGGGTGTGCGCGGCGCCGTCCCCGGACGGCGCCGCGCGCACCCTTGCGACTGACTGGTCGAACAAGGAAACGAACGTGGCGTCGGGCGTAAATCGCATCACCCGATGACACAGAAGCCGCCCAAGCGGGTACGTACGTTCGCATGACGCCCAACTCGACCTATCGGCTCCAGATCCAGCCGGACTTCCCCTTCCGGGCCGCCGGGGAAGCGGTGCCGTACCTCGCGTCGCTCGGGGTCTCGCACCTGCATCTGTCACCGGTCCTGGAGGCGGTCCCCGGCTCCACCCACGGGTACGACGTCACCGACCACGCCCGGGTGCGCGAGGAGCTGGGCGGCGAGGAGGGCCTGAGGGCCCTCGCGCGCACCGCCCGGGCGCACGGCCTCGGCCTGGTGGTGGACCTCGTGCCCAACCACATGGCGGCGGCGCCGCGCCACAACCGGGCGCTGCGGGAGGTGCTGCGGGACGGCCCCTCGTCGCCGTACGCCCGCTGGTTCGACATCGACTGGGCGGCGGGCGGCGGGAAGGTGCTGCTGCCGGTGCTGGCGGGCCGGATCGGTGACGAGCTGGCGCGGATGCGCGTCGAGGGCGGGACGCTGCGCTACGGCGAGCAGGAGTTCCCGCTGCGGCCCGGTACGGAGGGGATGGCGCTGCCGGAGCTGCTGGACGCCCAGTGGTACCGGCTGGGCTGGTGGCGCCTCGCGCGTACGGAGCTGAACTACCGGCGGTTCTTCACCATCTCCGACCTCATCGGGGTGCGGGTCGAGGAGCCGGAGGTGTTCGAGGCGACCCACGCCAAGATCGTCGAGCTGGTACGGGACGGGGTGGTCGAGGGCTTGCGGATCGACCACCCGGACGGGCTCGCGGACCCCGAGGCGTACCTGAAGGAGCTGGCGCGGGCGACGGGCGGGGACTGCTGGATCGTCGTCGAGAAGATCCTCACCGGCGAGGAACGGCTGCCCGACCGGTGGCCCGTCGCGGGCACCACCGGCTACGACGCGCTGCGGCGCGTCGACGGGCTGTTCGTGGACGGGGCGGGTGCGGCGGAACTGGCCGAGCACTACCGGCGGTTCGCGAGCCCGGCCGGCGACCGGGGCGGCCACTGGGAGACGACGGCGCGCCGGGCCGCGTACAAGGTGGTGACGCACGCGCTGGCCTCGGAGGTCGCCCATCTGACCCGGACGGCCGCGGCCGTCTGCGCCGCCGGCCCGGACCTGCGCGACCACGCCCCATGGGCGCTGCGCGCCGCCGTCCGGGAACTGCTGATCCGGGTGCCGGTCTACCGTCCCTACGGGACGGGCGCGGAGGACGTCCTGACGGCGGAGGCGGCCGAGGAGGCGAAGGCGACGTTCGCCGTCCCGGAGGAGGCGGCGGCCGTGGACGTCGTCCGGGACCTGGCGCTGGGCCGGCTCGGGGACGGTCCTGAGCAGCGGGCGTTCCGTACGCGGTTCGCGCAGACCTCGTCGGCGCTGCGCGCGAAGTCCGTCGAGGACACGGCTTTTTACCGGTACACGCCGCTGATCTCGGCGAACGAGGTGGGCGGGGACCCGGGCAGGCCGGCGGTGAGCCCGGCGGAGTTCCACGCCTACTGCGAGCGGCTGGCCCGGGACTGGCCGGCCACCGGGACGGTGCTGTCCACGCACGACACCAAGTGCAGCGCGGACGTACGGGCCCGGATCGCGGTGCTGTCGGAGTGCCCGCAGCGGTGGGGGAAGCTGCTGGACGACGTGGCGAGCACGCCCGCGCCGGACGGCCAGGTGGCGTGGACGGCGTGGCAGACGGCGGTGGGCCTCGGGTACCCCCACGGGGACCGGCTGGCGCCCGCGGTGCTGAAGTCGGTGCGGGAGGCGGGGCTGCACACCAGCTGGACGGAGCCGGATCCGGCGTACGAGCAGGCGGTGCTGGACTTCGTGGAAGCGGGCCCCGCCGGTCCGGCCCTGTACACGGTCTCCCTCCTGGTCCGCGAGCTGGACCCGTACGTACGGGCGAACACGCTGGGCGCGGCGCTCCTGCACCTGACCATGCCGGGCGTTCCGGACCTGTACCAGGAGACGGAGCGGGTGTACCTGGCGCTGGTCGACCCGGACAACCGGCGGCCGTTCCAGGAGGGCCCGCCGGACGAGAAAACCGCCGTCACGCGCGCGGCGCTGCGGCTCCGGCGCCGGTACCCGGAGGTGTTCGACGCGTCGGGGACGTACGCGTCGGGGGCGTACCAGCCGCTGACGGCGAGCGGCCCGGCGGCCGGGCACTGTGTGGCGTTCTGCCGCTCCGACGAGGCGGTCACGGCGGTCACCCGGCTGTCGCTGCGGCTCGCGGAGAGCGGCGGCTGGGGCGACACGTCCCTGACGCTGCCGGAGGGGCGGTGGTTCGACGCGGTGGACGTGGGGCGCGAGTTCCACGGTGGTCAGCCGGTGCCGGTGGCGGAGCTGTTCGCGGCGCGGCCGGTGGCGCTGCTCAGCCGCCGTCCGGTCGCGGACGACTGACCGGAGGGGCCGGTCAGCGGGCGGAGAGCCGGAAGGTCATGCGCCCGAAGGCCACCATGTCACCGGCCCGGACGACGACCGAGCCGGTGACGCGCTGTCCGTTGACGGCGGTGCCGTTGGTGGAGCCGAGGTCGCGCAGCACCCACAGGCCGTCCTGAAGGCTCAGTTCGGCGTGCAGGCGGGAGACCGTCTCATGGCTGAGCCGCAGCCCGTTGGCCGGGTCCCGCCCTATGCGCAAGGGGTACGGTCCGGGCTCCGGCAGCAGCAGCTTCGGCAGCCGCTCGGCCTGCCAGGCCCGGCCCAGCCGCACCGTGAAGGCGGACATCCGTTCGACCGCACCGAACAGCCGCTTGGACCAGCGCCCTTCGGTACGCAGGTCCGCTGTGAGCGCCGCCAGCTCGTCGGGGCGGCGGGCGACCAGGGCCAGTTCCATGCGCCGCAGGAACGTGTCGTGCGACAGCTTGCCCTGCGCGGCGCCTTCCCTCAGCAGCCCCAGCGCACGGTCCCGTTCGGCGTCGGAGAGCCGAGCGGGGAAGGTGGAGGACTCGAAAGCGGACGTCACAGTCGTGATTGTCGGTCCGGCCGGGCCGGAGTGTCCAGACGGACCTCGTTGTCGGACCCCGTTGGTACGGTCTTGATACGAGGTCCGTGCGGCCAAGTGTCGTGCTTCCCGATCTCGATCTTGCCAGGATTGGGGCGTTACGACGACGAGGGGATCACCAGTGCTGTTCGAGGTGTGGGCACCGCAGGCAGAGGAACGGGTCGAGCTCCAACTGGACGGCCTGAGCCACCCGTTGGCGCGCGACCCGGAGCGGGACGGCTGGTGGGCGGCCGAGGCGGAGGCCGGTGACGGCGCGCGGTACGGGTACGCGCTGGACGGCGGGCCGCTGCTGCCCGACCCACGGTCCCGGCGCCAGCCGGACGGGCCCGACGGCCCGAGCGCGGTCGTCGACCACGCCGCGTACACCTGGCGGCACGAACCTCCGGGACGCGGCCTGCGCGGGGCCGTTCTGTACGAGATGCACGTCGGTACGTACACGCCCGAGGGCACCCTGGACGCGGCGGCCGCCCGCTTGGACCACCTGGTCGAGCTGGGCGTCACCCATGTGGAGCTGATGCCGCTGTGCCCGTTCCCGGGCAGGCACGGGTGGGGGTACGAGGGCGTGTCGCTGTGGGCCGTCCACGAGCCGTACGGCGGGCCCGAAGCGCTCAAGCGATTCGTCGACACGGCGCACGGCCTGGGCCTGGGCGTGGTGCTGGACGTGGTCCACAACCACCTGGGCCCGTCCGGCAACTACCTCCCCGCCTTCGGCCCGTACTTCACCGACACCCACCACACCCCGTGGGGCGCCGCCGTGAACCTGGACGCGCCCGGCTCGGACGAGGTCCGGGCGTTCCTGCTGGGCAGCGCGCTGGCCTGGCTGCGCGACTACCGGATCGACGGGCTGCGGCTGGACGCCGTGCACGCGCTGGCCGACACCCGCGCGCTGACGTTCCTGGAGGAGCTGTCGGCGGCCGTGGACGAGCTGGGCGCCGAACAGGGCCGGGAGCTGTTCCTGATCGCCGAGTCGGACCTGGCCGACCCGCGCACCACGACCCCCCGCGACTCCTGGGGACTCGGCCTGCACGCCCAGTGGAACGACGACTTCCACCACGCCCTCCACGCCATCCTGACCGGTGAATCCCAGGGCTATTACGGCGACTTCGCGCGTGCCCCGCTGGCCGCCCTCGCCAAGACGCTCGGCCATGTCTTCTTCCACGACGGTACGTACTCGACGTTCCGCGGCCGTACGCACGGCCGGCCGGTCGACCGTTCGACGACCCCGGCGCACCGGTTCCTGGCCTATGCCCAGACCCACGACCAGGTCGGCAACCGGGCCACCGGCGACCGGCTGTCGGCGTCCTGCTCCCCCGGGCTGCTGGCGTGCGCGGCGGCCATGGTGCTGACCGGGCCGTTCACGCCGATGCTCTTCATGGGCGAGGAGTGGGGGGCGAGCACGCCGTGGCAGTTCTTCACCGACCACACGGACCCGCGGCTGGCGGAGGCGGTGCGCAAGGGGCGGCGACGGGAGTTCGCCGCGCACGGCTGGGCGGAGGAGGACGTCCCGGACCCACAGGACCCGGCCACCCGGGACCGCTCGTGTCTGGACTGGTCCGAGCGCGACCGGCAGCCGCACGCCCGGCTGCTCGCCTGGTACCGGGAGCTGATCGCGCTGCGGGCCACCCAGCCGGACCTGACCGACCCGGACCTGGCCGCGGTGCGGGTGGCGTACGACGAGGAGGCCCGCTGGCTGGCGTACCGGCGCGGGGATCTGCGGGTCGCGGTGAACTTCGCCAAGGAGCCCGCCCGTATCCCGCTCGGCACCAGGGGGCGGGTGCTGGCGGCCTGGGAGCCGGTGGAGATGCCGAACGGGGACGGGCTGATGACCCTGCCGCCGGAGTCGTGCGTGGTGCTGGCGGATGTCTGACCGGCCCTACTCGACGACGGCGAGCTCGCGCGGAGTGCTGTTGAAGCGGCGGCCGCCACCGTCCTCGGTGACCGTGACGATGTCCTCGATACGGACGCCGAAGCGGCCCGGGAGGTAGATGCCCGGCTCGATGGAGAAGCACATGCCGGGCACGAGGGGCTGCTCCTCGCCCTCGATCATGTAGGGCGGCTCGTGCGTGGTGACGCCGATGCCGTGGCCGGTGCGGTGGATGAAGTACTCGCCGTACCCGGCCCGGTCGATCACCGCGCGGGCCGCCCGGTCGACCTCCTGGCACGCCACGCCCGCCGTGACCGCCTCGAACCCCGCCTGCTGGGCCTCCCGTACGACGTCGTGGACGCGCCGCTCCTCGGGCGTCGGCTCGCCGACGTGGACGGTACGGGTGGTGTCGGAGCCGTACCCGTGCTTGAGGCCGCCGAAGTCGAGGACGACCATGTCGCCCCGCTCGATGGTGCGGTCGCCCGCCTCATGGTGCGGGTTGGCGCCGTTGGGCCCCGATCCGACGACGGTGAAGTCCACCTGCGAGTGGCCGAAGTGCGTGAGCAGCGCGGCCAGATCGGCGGCGACGTCCGTCTCCTTCCGCCCCGCGAAACGGACCTTGAGGATCTCCCGGTACGCCTCGTCGGCGGCGGCGCCCGCCGCCTCCAGCCGGGCCAGCTCGGCCGCGTCCTTGACGGCGCGGAGCATGGGCAGGGCCTCGGTGAGCGCGGCGTACGAGGAGTCCGGCAGCTGCTTCTGGAGCCCGAGGAGGTGCATGGCCCAGGCGTTGTCGCTGACCCCGAAGCGGCCCTGGGGGTCGAGGAGCGGGGCGGTGACGGCGTACGGGTCGGTGCCGTCGGTCCAGTCGCGGAGGGTGAGGGCGGCGGCCCCGGGTGCCCGGTCGGCGTCGGGCGCTTCGAGGGTCGGCACGACGAGCACCGGGTCCCGGCCGGAGGCGAGGACGAGGAGCGTGAGGCGCTCGGTGTCGGCGGTGGGCCGGTAGCCGGTGAGGTACACCAGGTCGGGGCCGGGCGCGACGAGGAGCCCGGCGAGTCCCGCTTCGGCGGCGGCCTCGGCGGCGCGGGCCATGCGGGCGCGGTAGTCGTCGGCGGTGAAGGGGGCGGGGTCGGTGGCGGGGTCGGTGGCGGGGTTGGCTGCGGGGTTGGCTGCGGGGGCGCTGCGGCTGTCCATGACGGTCATCCTCGCCGGGTGGCGGGCCGGCCGCGAGCGGTATCCGGGGGCGACGTCAGAGCACGGACGCCGTCAGGGCGGCGGCCACGGTGGCGGCGGGGCCTGCCGGTTCGCCGCCACGGAGGAGTTCGGTGCGGTGGACGAGGCGCGGTTCGGTGAGCGGGACGGCGGTGGCGCCGGGGGCCGGCGGGACGGTCGTCGGCAGGAGGGTCAGGCCGTGACCGGCGGCCACGAGGGCGGTCAGCGTGCGGACGTCGGTGCCGTCGTAGCGCAGGGCGGGGCGGAACCCGGTGGTGCCCTGGGCGGCGCGGAGCCGGTCGAGCGGGAGGCCGGCGGCCGGGGCGTCGAGCCAGCGGGCGTCGACGAGGTCGCCGAGGCGCAGACCGGGGCGGCGGGCGAGGGGGTGGCCCGCCGGGAGGTGGACGGCGAGCGGGGCCTCGGCGACGCGCGTGGCGGTGAGCGGGGCGACGTCCGGGAGCCGCAGCGGGTCGTTGGGGGCAGCGAGGCCGTCGACGATCCCCAGGTCGGCGGCCCCGGCCGCGAGGGCGGCGGGGATGTCGTCACGGGGAAGGACGCGGAGCGTGACGCGAGTGGCGGGCAGCGCGGCGAGGGTGTCGGGGTGGACGGCGAGCGGGGCGGCGGCGAGGGTGAGTTCACCGGCCGGTTCGGCGGCCATGCGCGTGAGGTCGGCGCGGGCCGCGTCGAGGCGGAGCAGCAGGGGCCGGGCGTGCTCCAGGAGGCGCTCGCCCGCGCGGGTGGGGGCGACCGGGCGGCGGGCGAGCAGCGGAACGCCGAGGTCGCCCTCGAGGGCGGCGATGTGCTGGGAGACGGCCGACTGGGTGTAGCCCAGTGCGCGGGCGGCTCCCGAGAAGGAGGCGAGCCGGGCCACCGTCACGAACGTACGGAGCAGGTGTGGGTCCACGGTCACCAGTGTCCTGCCCGGCATAAGCGTTGCTGATCGGGGGTGCGGAAATCATCGTTGGACCTGAAGCGGCCCCGGCGGCAAGCATGGTGGGCATGACGCATCCTGTTGCCCGGATCGCCCTGGTCGGCGACCGTTCCTCCACCGTGCAGTCCCACGCCCGTGTCCCGGTGCTCCTCGACGCGCTGGCCGAGCGCGAGGGCCTCGTCCTCGACGGGTACTGGATCCCGACCGTCGACGCCGGGCAGCCGGGCGCCGTTGAGGGGTTCGACGCGGTGTGGCTGCTGCCCGGCAGCCCGTACCGCAGTGAGGAGGGCGCGCTGGCCGCGATCCGTACCGCGCGGGAGCGGGGGATCCCGTTCCTTGGCACGTGCGGCGGTTTCCAGCACGCGCTGCTGGAGTACGCGCGCGGCGTCTGCGGGCTGCACCGCGCAGCGCACGCCGAGAACGACCCGGGGGCCGCCGACGAGGACCTGGTGATCGGGCGGCTCGCGTGTTCGCTGGCCGGGCACGAGGGGGCGGTGCGGGTGACGCCCGGGTCGCTGGCCGAGTCGGTGATCGGTGCCGAGCGGCTGGTGGAGCGGTACGAGTGCTCGTACGGGCCCAGCAGCGCGCACCTGGACCTGCTGCGCGCGCACGGTCTGCGCTTCACGGGCGACGACGGCAAGGGACAGGTGCGGATCGTGGAACTGCCGGGGCACCCCTTCTTCCTGGCCACGCTGTTCCAGCCCGAGCTGGCCGGGGACGGCACGCGTGCGCACCCGGTCGTGCGGGCGCTGGCGTCGGCGGCGGTGCGGCACGCGAGCGCGGTGCGGCACCCGAGCGCGGTACCGGCCGGCTGAGCCGGGGGGCGAGCGCGGTCAGGACATGCGTACGACGAGGTCGGCGCGGCCACGGCCGGCGGTGACGAGCCGGGCGTTGGCCTCGTCGGACTCCCTGACCCAGCGCTCGGCGTACGGGCGGTCCTTGCCGAACCGGACGTGGCGCTCGACGAGCCGGTGGACACGGCGGCGATCGTCCAGTTCCAGGAACCAGACCTCGTCGAGGAGCCGGCGGACGGCCGCCCAGGGGCCGTCGTCGTGGAGGAGGTAATTGCCCTCGGTGACGACGAGCGGCACCTCGGGGCCGACCGGGATGCTGCCCGCGACCGGTTCCTCCAGGGCCCGGTCGAAGGCGGGGGCGTAGACGACCGTGCCCGGCTCGGCGGCTCGGAGGCGGGTGAGCAGCGCGGCGTACCCGGCGGCGTCGAACGTGTCGGGGGCGCCCTTGCGTTCGGTGCGGCCGAGGCGGCGCAGTTCGGCCTGGGCGAGGTGGAAGCCGTCCATGGGGACGAGGGCGGCGAGCCCGCCGAGCCGGTCGACCAGCCGCGCCGCGAGGGTGGACTTGCCCGCGCCGGGCGCTCCGGCCAGACCGAGGACGCGGCGGGTGCCGGGGACGGCGAGGCGGCGGGCACGGGCGGTGAGCTCGGCGAGCGCTTGCGAGTCCATGGGGGAATTCTGGCAGTCCGCGGGCGAGTGTCCAGGCGCCTTGTCATACGTACGACGGCCGCACCCCGCCCCGGGACGCCGGTAGCCGGCCTGGGTCAGCGCCCCTTGGCGCGGGGCGTGGTGAGGGCGTCGAGCAGGCCGGGGAACGCCTCGTCCATCTCGGCACGGCGGAGGGCGTTCATCCGCGAGGTGCCGACGTAGTACTGCCGGATGAGGCCCGCCTCGCGCAGCACCTTGAAGTGGTGGGTGGCGGTCGACTTGCTGACCGAGATGTCGAAGGCCCCGCAGGCGATGTCCTCCCCGGCCGCGTCGAGCTGCGTGACGATGCTCCGGCGTACCGGATCGACGAGGGCCTCCAGCACCTGCCGGAGGTCGAGTTGCGACACGTCGGGGTGGGGCGGTGTACGCAGAAGCGCTGGTCCGGCGGCAGGGGCGCCGCGTACGTCTTCGACGCCGTCGCCGGACCGGCCGTCATGGAACTGGCCCGAGCCGTGGCCGCCGACGGGACGTTGTTCTTGTGGCGCGCGCAGAGTGGGCAGCCGACGCCCTGTCCGGGGTTCGACCTGGGCACGCCCGCGCTGAACATGCACGTACACGATGCTGGAGATCGCAGGGACCCCCGGCGGCTGCGCCGTGCCGCGGCGTTCGCCACCTCCGGCCTGCGCGGCGGGTCTCTTCGACCGGTGGTCGACCGGCTGTTTCCGCTGGAGGACACCGTGCGGGCCCACCAGCGCATGGAGTGCAGCACCCGGTTCGGCAAGATCGTCGTCACAGTCGCGCACTGAGCGTGATCGGTTGATCATGGCGAGCAGCGGTGCGTGCGATGGCCGCGGCCTCGGTGGCGATGCCGTTTCCCGGGAGCGTGAAGGGCTACTCGGTTCGGCATGGATCGGTCACCGGCCTGCCGGTGGTCGCCCCCGGCGGCGCGCTGGGCGGTCGCCTCACCCGGCCGACGCGAGGACCGGCCGTGACGCCGCGTGAACGGGATAGGAGCGATCATGATGGTCGGCAAAGCGGTAGCGGGATCGCACAGGCGTACGTCCATGGCGCCCGAGGTGCGGCGGGTACTCAGGGACGGGCAGCGCGACGAGCTCATCAGCCTGCTCATGGCGCTGACGGCGGTCGCGCTGTTCGTCGCACCGTGGGTGGTGGGTTATCCCACCTCGGCGAAGGACGCCCACCGCAACGAGCTGGGGGTGGGGATGCTGGTGCTGTTCCTGGCCATGGCACGGTTCAAGTGGCATCTCGGGGCGTGGTCCGACCTCACGGTCCTGGCCGCGGGCGGCTGGCTGGTCGCCTCACCGTGGCTCCTGGGGCTGCGGAACACGGAGGTCTTCACCGACGGGGCGCACGTCTTCGACGTGGCCGCGGGCAGCGTCCTGGTGGTGCTGGCGGTCGCCTCACTGCTGCTGTACCGCGCGACACGGCGTACGGAGAACGCGGGAGAGCGGCAGCCGGAGCGCTGACCGGCGGCGGCCCGCGGCGAAGACCGGTCCGTCGCGGGGGCCGGGTGGGCGTCCTCGGCGGCGCCGGCATCTGAATGCTGAAGAGACTTGCCGCGCATTGACGCGCTCTGCCGCGCCCTCCCTCACCCGTCCGGCCCCCCACCGCCGGTCACAAAGCAAACTCCTCCAGCGAAACGGCCGAGTCGCCGAGCCACCTCCCGGCGTTGTCCGTAGCGTTTGGGAGGGTCGCGCGATCGGTATCGCCGCGCGTCCTTCCGCGTCCTTCCGCGCCCTGCTCGCACGCCGCATTCCTGGGGATTCGTATGGTCACATCGACTGAGCCGTCCACCCTCGTTCCCCAGCCGGGTCGAAGCTGGGGAAGCGTGGCGGTTTCCTGGATGACCACGACGGACCACAAGAAAATCGGGCACCTGTACCTGATCACGTCGTTCGCGTTCTTCCTCTTCGGCGGCCTGCTGGCCCTGATGCTCCGGGCGGAGCTGGCCCGGCCGGGAATTCAGCTGATTTCGAACGAGCAGTACAACCAGACGTTCACGCTGCACGGCACGATCATGCTGCTGCTGTTCGCCACCCCGACTTTCGCCGGGTTCGCCAACGCGATCATGCCGCTGCAGATCGGCTCACCGGATGTCGCTTTCCCACGGCTGAACATGCTCTCGTACTGGCTGTTCCTCTTCGGCGGCCTCATCGTCATGGGCGGCCTGCTGACGCCCCAGGGCACCGCCGACTTCGGCTGGACGGCCTACACGCCTCTCAGCGGCGGTGAGCGTACGCCCTATGTCGGCGGGGACATGTGGATCATGGGGCTGGCCCTCTCCGGCTTCGGCACCATCCTGGGCGCGGTGAACTTCATGACCACGATCGTCTGTATGCGCGCGCCCGGCATGACGATGTTCCGCATGCCCGTCTTCACCTGGAACGTGCTGCTGACCTCGGTGCTGGTGCTCCTCGCGTTCCCGGTCCTCGCCGCGGCGCTCCTCGTACTGGAGGCCGACCGCCGCTTCGGGGCCCAGGTGTTCGCGCCGGAGAACGGCGGGGCGCTGCTGTGGCAGCACCTCTTCTGGTTCTTCGGCCATCCCGAGGTGTACATCCTGGCGCTGCCGTTCTTCGGCGTGGTGACCGAGATCCTCCCCGTCTTCTCCCGTAAACCGCTCTTCGGCTACATCGGGCTGGTGGGCGCGACCATCGCCATCACCGGCCTGTCGGTGACGGTATGGGCGCACCACATGTTCGTCACGGGCGGCGTCCTGCTGCCGTTCTTCGCCTTCATGACCTTCCTGATCGCCGTACCGACCGGTGTGAAGTTCTTCAACTGGATCGGCACCATGTGGAAGGGCTCCATCACCTTCGAAACACCGATGCTGTGGGCGGTCGGATTCCTCGTCACCTTCCTCTTCGGCGGGCTGACCGGTGTCATCCTGGGCTCACCACCGCTGGATTTCCACGTCAGTGACACCTACTTCGTGATCGCCCACTTCCACTACGTCCTGTTCGGGACGATCGTCTTCGCGATGTTCGCCGGATTCCACTTCTGGTGGCCCAAGATGACCGGCACCATGCTCGACGAACGCCTCGGCAAAATCCACTTCTGGACCCTGTTCGCCGGATTCCACCTGACCTTCCTCGTCCAGCACTGGCTGGGCGCGGAAGGCATGCCGCGCCGGTACGCCGACTACCTCGAGGCCGACGGATTCACCGCGCTCAACACCCTGTCGTCGATCGGCTCGTTCCTCCTCGGCCTTTCCACACTGCCGTTCCTCTACAACGTCTGGAAGACCGCCAAGGTCGGGAAGCGGATCGACGTCGACGATCCGTGGGGCTACGGGCGCTCCCTCGAGTGGGCCACGTCGTGCCCGCCGCCACGGCACAACTTCCTCGAAATGCCGCAGATCCGCTCCGAGTCCCCCGCCTTCGACCTGCACCACCCGGCGATCAGCGCCTACGACCAGGCCGTGAGCGCCGGCCGCCGGGACGTCGTCGAACCGGGCAAGGGTGCGGCCCCGATGCCCGGAGGCAGGGACGACACCTGATGGAGGCACCCTTTCCCACCGAGCGGGAGACCGCGGCCGGGATCAACCGCATCGAGGGCTACCTGCTCTGCCAGGCGGAGCTGCGCAGGGCCCGCATCGAAGGTGAGGCTTTCGCCAGCCGCATGCCCTGGCTGACCCGAGCCCAGCACGAAGAGGTGGCGCACCTCTACGCCCAGGACCGGATCGAGCTTTCCCAGAAGGTCCTGCGCGCGATCGCCGACCGCTGCGTCGAACTGCAGGAGCAGTACACGGCCCGGTACGAGTCCCTCCGCCAACGGCTGGTCTGCCTGAGCGTCGCCGCCCTGGCGACCTCGGCCTGCCTGTACGCGGGCGCCTGGCTCGCCTTCCGGTGAAGCGCCCGTGGTGACGGGGGGCCACGCCCGTGAAGGAGGCGAGGGCCGCCACGACGTGTCCGTGCACGGCGAGCGCACCGGAACAGCCCTGTCAGGCAAAGCGGTTGGGCCACCGTGGTGGATCTGCGGGAGACTGGGTCCGGCAGGTTCGGCAGCGTTCGACGGGGGCGAGGGACCATGGTCGTATCCCGCTGGGGACAGTACCGTCCCCTAGGGGGCCCGAGTGTGCTCGGTTGCTTCCCGTGGACGGTCCTCGCGGTCGTGATCGCCCTCGCCTCCGGGCTGGTGTTTCTCAGCCGCAGCAGCGACGAACCCCGTAGCCAGGAGACCTACGCCGAGGAGATCGGCCAGGCCCGCCGGCAGCTCTTCACGGGCCGGCTCATCCACACGGACGCGAGATCGCTCGGGCTTGTGGCGGGTGCGGAGCCGCGCCCGTTCAGAGTCGAGGTCATGGGCAGTTGGGGCCGCGCCGGCAGGCCGGGTGAAACCCAGTCCCCGGTGAGCGCGGGCGCGCAGATCGGGGCGAAGCTGCACTGCTCAGGGGCGGGAGTGACGTGCACGCCGCTGTCGTCCGAGCGCCAGAACGTCCTGTCCAGGAACGACCGGGCGACCTGGGTGTGGGACGTGAGCGCGCAGCGTGCCGGGAAGGTCGGCATCGCCCTCACCGTGACCGCGTACATGGGTGAGGGCGACACGGTGCTGGTCGAGAAGCCGCCTGTGACGTCGCGCGTCGACGTGGCGGCGCCGCCCGGCGACCACGGCCCGCTCTCCTGGGCCAAAGGCCTGTGGCGGTGGCTGAACGGTGTGGCCACGAGCCTGGGCGGACTCGCCTTGTCCGTGAGCGCCGTCATCGCCCTGGTCCTCACGGTGATCCGCTGGAGGTCCCCGGCTGCCGACGCCGACCGGGTGGGCACCACCGAGGGCGTACGCGGCGCCGGCCGGCGGATCCGGGAACGGCCGGTGCGGCACAGCCGTTCCGTACTCGGCCGCCGCACGCGACTGGCCGTGGTAAGACGTCGGAGATCCCGTGACACGAGATGAACTGATGAGCACGCTGTCCGCGCTGCGCCGGGCACAGACGGGCGGGCGGCGGGCGCCGCACAAGCCGCTGCTCGTGCTCTGGCTCCTGGGCCGGTTCGCCGCCTCGGGCAGCACCGCGGTGGCGTACGAGGAAGCGGAAGAGCCCGTCAGCAGGCTGATCAACGACTTCGGCCCTGCGGTGACGAGCCGTACCCGGGCGCGCGAGCGCGCCGCGATGCCCTTCGTCCATCTGGAGCGCGAGCTGTGGGACCCGCGCGACATGGCGGGATGCCCCATCGGCCCCGACGCCCCCGAGCGGGGCACCTGGCTGCGGGCCCGGGGCGCCCACGGGCGCCTTCGCCCCGAGGTGGAGACGCTGCTCACCGACCCGGTCACGCTCGCGGACGCGGCCCGCCTTCTGCTGGAGCAGCATTTCACCGCGGTGCTCGAGGCGCCCATCTGCGACGCCGCCGGGCTGGACCTGACCGCCCTCGACGAGGCGGCGTACTCGCCGGCGCGGCGCAAGCGGCGCGCACGGCGTGCCGGGTTCGCGGAGGAAGTGCTGCAGGCGTACGCGTACGCCTGTGCCTTCTGCGGGTTCGACGGGGCACTGGGCAGGAATCCCGTGGGGCTGGAGGCCGCACACGTGCGCTGGCACAGTCAGGACGGCCCGGACGAGGTGGACAACGGACTGGCCCTGTGCTCCCTCCACCACACCCTCTTCGACCTCGGAGTGCTGGGACTCCTGCCCGATCTGCGTATCCAGGTCTCCCAGTTGTACGTCGCCCGAAGCCGGTCGGGACGGGCCGTCGACGCCCTCCACGGGCAGCAGGCCTCACCGCCCAGGCCCGGACGGCCCACCATCGACCCGCAGTTCGTCCTCTGGCACGGCCGACAGGTCTTCAAACGCCCTGGGGCCCGCGTGCCGTAGCCTCCACCGGGATCGCACGAGCGTCCTGCCGGCTGGGAGCCGGTCGTCCCCGGTGCAGGGCCCCTCACGAGCGATCCGCCCCGCGCACTACCGTGTCCGCATGCCATCACAGCCACCACCCAGCGCCACTCCTGTCCCACCGGGCACTCCCCCGGCCTCCGCCCCGGCCCCACATCGCCGTACCGGCAGGGTCATCGCGGCACTGCTGCTCGGGCTCGTACTCGGAGGCGGTGGTGTGGGGGCCGCCTGGGCACTGAACGACGAGAGTGACTCGCCTGCCGCGGGAGCCGGGCCGGCAGCGGACGCCCGCGCCGCGTGCCAGGCGCTCGACGGGTTCGACGAGTCGAAGTACGTCACGAAGGGGCCGGATGGCGACATCGCCATCAACCGCTATGCCGCGGCGGGGGCGCTTTCCGCAGCGGCGGCCGCGGGGGACGCCACGTACAAGCCGCTCGCGCAGGCAATACGCCGGTCGCAGGACCTCCATGCCCAGGTCTTCGACTTCAATGAGGAAGTGAAGAGCCACCTGCGCGAGGCCCGCGGGATCTGCGAGGACCTGTAACGCCCGTTGAGCCCGCGTCACAGCTCCTGGGCGGGCCAGTCCAGCAGCCGGGCTGCGGCGACCGCGGTCCGGAACGCGCAGCCGGTGTCGAAGTACGCGGTGGGACGCAGCCCGATGCCGGTCTCCGCGGCCCGCTCTCCCTGTTCCCGCGGTTGTTCCAGCTCGTCCCGCGTCAGCTTCCGGCCGCTGGCGCGGGCACCGGTCAGGATCCGGGCGTACCCCGTCAGATGCTGCTCGACCGTGTCCGGCTCCGCCATGGCTCCTCCCCTTTCCTGATACGCCGTTGTCGCCTTCTTGACGTGTGGACGCCGAGGGTGGCACGCGAGGGGCGAGGGGCCGCCACCGGCATCAACGAAGCGTGAAGATTGCCGGTGGACGGCAATGCGAACAGGCGTGTTGCCCTGCCAGCATGGCCAGGCCGGGGCCGGTGCACGGATTCGATGCCGTAGCCCGGAAACCACCGTGCCATGCCGACGATGACGCAAGGGGGCGCACCATGGCCGAGTTCCTGCGGGCCACCACCACGTTCCCCACCGTGTTGTTCACCGCCGCCCTGGTGGTGGTCATCGGTTTCTGGCTGCTGGTGCTGGCCGGGGTGGCCGGAACGGACGGTTTCGACGCGGACCTGGACGCCGACGCGCTGCACCTGGGTGGTGTCCCCGTCTCGGTGTCCATCTCCCTGCTGGCCGTCCTGTCCTGGTTCTTCAGCCTCTCCGGATCCGTCCTCCTCACCGGTACGGGATGGCCCGGCTCCCTGCTCGCTCTGCTGGGCGCTGCCTTGCCGTTCGCCTCGCTGCTCGGCTCCTGGTGGCTGACGCGCGTGGTCGTACGCCCGCTGGCCAAGCTCTTCCCCGATGAACCCGGGCCGTCCCGGCAGGAGTTCGTCGGCCTGACCTGCACGATCCGCACCGGGCGGGTCGACGCGGAGTTCGGCCAGGCGGAGGTCGCCGCCCGGGACGGTTCCACCGCCGTCGTACAGGTCCGCCAGAACGACGGCAGCCGGCTGGAACTCGGCAGCACCGGACTGCTGTACGCGTACGACGACGCCGGCGAGTTCTTCTGGGTCGCGCCCTTCGACAAGGCGCTCGACCCCCGCGGCTGACCCGCCGCTCCTCCCACTTCGCTCCCACTCTTCGATCCGGGGATCGCTCATGGATGCCATCACCGCAGGTCTCGGCGTGCTCATCGCCGTGGTCCTGCTCATCGCCGTCGCCATGCTGTTCGTGATCAGCCGGCTGTTCCGCAAGGTGGAACAGGGCAAGGCGCTGATCGTGTCGAAGATGCGGAAGGTGGACGTCACCTTCACCGGGCAGGTCGTCCTCCCGGTTCTGCACAAGGCCGAGGTCATGGACATCTCGGTGAAGACCATCGACATCTCCCGCACCGGCCGGGACGGCCTGATCTGCCGCGACAACATCCGCGCGGACATCCGCATCTCGTTCTTCGTACGGGTCAACAAGACCGTCGAGGACGTCATCAAGGTCGCCCAGGCCATCGGCACGGCCCGCGCCAGCGACCAGGCCACCTTGCAGGAGCTGTTCAACGCCAAGTTCTCCGAGGCGCTGAAGACGGTCGGCAAGCAGCTCGACTTCACCGACCTCTACACCAAGCGCGATGAGTTCCGCGACCGGATCATCCAGGTCATCGGCACCGATCTGAACGGCTACAGCCTGGAGGACGCGGCCATCGATTACCTGGAGCAGACGCCGCTCGCGCAGCTGGACGCCTCCAACATCCTCGACGCGCAGGGCATCCGGAAGATCACCGAGCTGACGGCCGTCGAGCACGTGCGCACCAACGAGTTCCGGCGCACGGAGGAGAAGGAGATCACCCGGCAGAACGTCGACGCCCGGGAATCCATCCTGGAGCTGGAGCGCCGCCAGGCCGACGCCGAGATCAAGCAGAAGCGGGAGATCGACACCGTACGGGCCCGGGAGGAGGCCGAGACCGCCCGGGTGGTCGAGGAGGAGCGGCTGCGCGCGCAGAGCGCCTTCCTCAGGACCGAGGAACAGCTGGGCATCCAGCGGGAGAACCAGGCCCGCGAGGTCGCCGTCGCGCAGAAGAACCGCGAGCGGGTCATCGCCATCGAGAACGAGCGCATCGAGAAGGACCGCCTCCTCGAAGTCATCGCCCGCGACCGGGAGACGGAACTGACCCGCATCTCCGCCGAGAAGGAGGTCGAGGCCGAGCGCCGCGAGATCGCCGAGGTCATCCGCGAGCGCGTCGCGGTGGACCGTACGGTCGCCGAGCAGGAGGAGTCCATCAAGAAGCTCCGCACCGTCGAGGAGGCCGAGCGCAAGCGGCAGGCCGTGGTCATCGCCGCCGAGGCGGAGGCGCAGGAGCGGCTGGTCAAGGACATCAAGGCCGCCGAGGCCGCCGAGCAGGCCGCGGTCCACCGGGCGGCGGAGGAGCTGACCCTGGCGGAGGCGCGCCACAAGGCCGCCGACATGGACGCGCTGGCGAAGGTCCGGCTCGCCGAGGGCGTCCAGGCGGAAGCGGCGGCCGAGGGCCTGGCCGCCGTCCAGGTACGGGAGAAGGAGGCCGACGCCATCGAGAAGGCCGGCCGTGCGGAGGCTGAGGCGGCAGAGGCGCGGCTGCGCGCCGAAGCGGTCGGTACCCGCGAGAAGTTCAGGGCCGAGGCGGCGGGGCTCACCGAGAAGGCGGCGGCCATGGCCGCGCTGGACGAGGCTTCCCGTACCCACGAGGAGTTCCGGCTGCGCCTGGAGGCGGAGAAGGACATCCGGCTGGCCGGCCTGGACGTCCAGCGGCAGGTCGCCGAGGCGCAGGCGACGGTGCTGGCCACCGGGCTGGAGAGCGCCGACATCACCATCGTCGGCGGGGAGTCCGCCTTCTTCGACCGGATCGTCGGGGCGATGTCGCTCGGCAAGGGCCTCGACGGCTTCGTCCAGCACTCGCAGACCGCTCAGGCGCTGGCCGGACCGTGGCTGGACGGCTCGGCCTCCTTCACGGAGGACCTGACGAAGGTGCTGGGCTCGGTGTCCACCGCCGACGTACAGAACCTGACCGTGTCCGCCCTGCTGATGAAGCTCATGCCGGAGGGGTCCGGGCAGCTGGACGAGCTGATCGGCAAGGCGCGGCAGCTGGGCCTGGCCGACATGCCGGTGGCCGAGCCGGCGGGGCTCAACGGCGTCGCCGCGACGAGCTGACCGAACGGTCCCAAAAGTTTCCGGAGCTGCCGCGCGGGGGGCGGCGGCTCCGGAATTCACCACATACGTGAGGGAGTTGCACAGTGACAGGGACCGGGACGGGAAGCGGCCTGGACGCCGGTACGTACGAGGTGCTGCGCGACCGGCTCGATGCCCGGGCCGGCGAGCTGGCCCGCCGTACCGAGGCCCTCAACACCGCCCGGATCGCGGCCTTCGGCGCCACCGGGCTCACCCTCGCCGCCACCGACCACCTCCGCACGGAACGGGACCTCCTCGCCCGCGACATCGTCGCGGTCGGTGATGTCCTGCTCGTCGGATACGAAGCGCCGTCGGCCGATGACGTCTTCGCGCTGTACGACCGTGACCTGAACCGTCTGAGGGACGACGCGGTGCCCGGACTGCTCGACGACCCCGCGTTCGTCAGCGAGTTCGCCGCGCTGCACCGCTACTTCCAGGGGGCGCGGCTGCTGCGGCTGCGCCACGTGGACGGCAAGCTGCTGGCCGTGTTCCGGACAGGGGCCCGGGCCGAGGACATCCGTGTCCTGCGCTGGTCCCTCGCCCCGTCCGGCGACGTGCGGTTCCTCGACGCCCACGGCGAGCGCGACCACGTCCTCCCCGCGCCGTACGACGTCCACTGGACGGAGACGACCCGGGACGACCACGTCCTCGGGCGCCACCCGCACATCGCCGTCGCCGGCGGTACGGTCTTCGTGTCGACGGTGGGCGGCATGCTCACCGTCAAGACGGAGAACGACACGGAGACCGGCGAGGGCGTCTTCAGCGAGCCGGTCGACGAGCCCCTGCAGTCGCCGGCGGACGCGGAGGTGGCGTACGCGGTCGTCGGCGTCCTCGTCCTGCTGCGGGTGCGGCCCTACAAGGAGGAGACCTGGCGTCACCTGGTCTTCCACACCCTCACCAAGTCGGTGGTCCGGCTGGACGGCATCGGGCTGTCCTGCCGCCGCCTGCCCGACGACCAGGGCATCGTCTTCCCCGGCGGCCACTGCCTGGCCAGCGGCACCGTGAAGACCTTCGACGCCGACACCTCCGGCATGGCGTTCGAGCGGGCCGTCCGCTCGCCCAACGGCGAGGACGTGCTGTACGCGTTCCACGCCGGCGCGGCGGGCCGCACGCTCCTCCTCTCGTACAACCTCATCCGCAAGGAGGTCGCCGCCCCGATCACGTGCCGGGGCTACGCGCTCCTCGACGACGGCACGCTCGCGGCGCTGCGCGACGCGGAGTCCGACGAGCCCGCGCGCGTGCACCCGGTGCGGCTGTGGCGGACGCCGTACGTCTCCGGGGCCGTCCCGCAGGGGGACGGGCCGCTCGCCCGCATCGGCAACGCCGACCTCGTCCGCGGCATCTCCGACTGCCTGGGCATCGCCCGCCAGGTCGCCGAGACCACCGCCACCGGCGAGATGTACGCCGCGCTGGTCGCCGCCTGCACCCGCACGGCCGACCGCTTCCCCTGGCTGGGTGACGCGGAGACGGGCGATCTGCGCACCCCGCTGGAGGAGGTACGGGCCGCCGCCGAGCAGGTGCTGAGCGAGTTCGAGACCGTACAGGCCCTGTCCGCCCAGGCCGCACAGGCCCTGGCCGAGGCCGCGGAGGACCTGCGGCGGCTGGTGCGGCGGATCCGTGGTGAGGCACCGGTCACCGCCGAGGAGTGGATCGAGCGCATCACCGAACTGCGCCGGGCCCGGGGCCGTCTGGTGACCGTGAAGGAGATGGGGTACGCGGACACGGATGCCGTCGACGCGCTCGCCGAGGAGGCCGGGACCCACATCGCCTCCACCGCTCGGCGGGCGGTCGACTTCCTCCGGCGCGACGACGCCTTCACCACCCAGCACGAGCAGGTGGAGCGGCTCACCACCGACGCCGGGGCGATCGCCACGACCGCCGAAGCCGCGACGGTCACCGAGAGGCTGGACGCACAGGTCCTCGGCCTCCAGGCCCTGACCGAGGTGGTCACCGGACTGGACGTCGGCGACGCGACCGTACGCACCACCATCCTGGAGCGGATCTCCGAGGTGCTGGGCGGCCTGAACCGGGTCCGCGCGATCCTCGCCGCCCGGCGGCGGGAGCTGCTCGACCAGGAGGGGCGGGCGGAGTTCGCGGCCGAGTTCGCGCTCCTCGCCCAGTCCGTCACCGGAGCGCTGGCGGCGGCCGACACCCCGGAGGCCTGTGACGCGCAACTCGCGCGGCTGCTGCTCCAGCTGGACAACCTGGAGTCGCGGTTCGCCGACCACGACGGCTTCCTCACGGAAATCGCCGACAAGCGCGCCGAGGTCCAGGACGCCTTCGCCGGCCGCAAGCAGACGCTCCAGGACGCCCGGGCCCGGCGCGCCGAGCGGCTCGCCGCCTCGGCCGGACGGGTCCTGGAGACGATCGCCCGCCGGGCGGCCGGCCTGGACAGCGCCGACGAGGTCACCACGTACTTCACCTCCGACCCGATGGTCGCCAAGGTCCGCCGTACCACCGGTGAACTGCGCGAACTCGGCGACCAGGTACGGGCGGAGGAGTTGGAGGGCCGGCTGAAGGCCGCCTGCCAGGAGGCCGGGCGGGCCCTGCGGGACCGTACCGAGCTGTACGCGGACGGCGGTGACACGATCCGGCTGGGCGCGCACCGGTTCGCCGTCAACACCCGGCACCCGGAGCTCACGCTCGTACCGGACGCCGACGGGGGGATGGCGTTCGCGCTCACCGGCACGGACTACCGGCGCCCCGTCACCGACCCCGGCTTCGCGGACACCCGCCCCTACTGGGACCAGCTCCTGCCGTCCGAGAACGCCGACGTCTACCGTGCCGAACACCTCGCCGCGCGGCTCCTGGCCGAGCACGGCGCGGCAGCCCTCGCCGGGGCGGACCTTCCCGGCCTCGCCCGGCGGGCCGCCGAGGCGTCGTACGACGAGGGGTACGAGCGCGGCGTCCACGACCACGACGCGGCTGCCGTTCTCGCCGTGGCGCTGGAGCTGTACGAGCGGGCGGGGCTGCTGCGCCACCCGGCCGCGGACCGTGCGGCGGCCCAGCTGTTCTGGGCGCACGGGACGACACCCGGCCGGCGTGCGGCGTGGGCGCGCGAGGCCGTGTCGCTGGTGCGGGCCAGGGAGACCTTCGGGACGGCACCGGCGCTGGACGCGCTGCGGGGCGAGCTGGCCGACGCCGGGGCACTGAGTGGTTCCGCGGCCGAGTACCTGGTGGAGGAGCTGGCGACCGGGGAGTCCTTCGCGACCGGCCCGGCGGCCCGCACGCTGCTGGAGAAGTTCCGCCGGGCGGTGGGCTCGTCGCCGTACGCCGAGGACGTACGTGCCCGGCTCGCCGACGGGGACGTGGCCGGCGCGCGGCGGCTGGTGGAGGGCTGGCTGGTCTCGTACGCCGCCTCCTGCGGCGACGACGCCGACGCCGGCGATGTGGCCGAGGCCGTGGCGATCGAGGTGTGCCCGGACGTGGACCGCTACGAGGTCGACGGCGCGGTCGCCGCCCGGGTGGAGGGCCTGCTGGGCACGCACCCGCGTATCGAGCGGGGCACCTTGACGCTGCGGCTCGACGAATTCCTGGCCAGGACGGGTGACTTCGCCCGCCGGGTGGTGCCCGGCTTCCGCGCGTACCAGCGGCGCCGGGCCGCCCTCGTGGCCGCCGAGCGGCGACGGCTGCGCCTGGACGAGTACCGTCCGCGCGTCATGTCCTCCTTCGTACGGGGCCGCCTCGTCGACGAGGTCTACCTGCCGCTCATCGGCGACAGCCTCGCCCGGCAGATCGGAGCCGCCGGCGACGCCAAGCGGACCGACACCGGCGGTCTGCTGCTCCTCGTCTCACCGCCCGGCTACGGCAAGACGACGCTCATGGAGTACGTCGCCGACCGCCTGGGCCTGCTGTTGGTGAAGGTCGACGGACCGGCGCTGGGGCACGGCGTCACGTCCCTCGACCCGGCGGAGGCGCCCGACGCCACCGCCCGCCGCGAGCTGGAGAAGATCGACTTCGCACTGGCGGCCGGCAACAACGTGCTGCTGTACCTGGACGACATCCAGCACACCTCGCCCGAACTGCTCCAGAGGTTCGTGCCCCTGTGCGACGCCACCCGCACCCTGGGCGGCCACGACCTGCGCGGCAAGCGCTTCGCCGTCTGCATGGCCGGGAACCCCTACACCGGGTCCGGGCAGCGCTTCCGCATCCCCGACATGCTCGCCAACCGCGCCGACGTATGGAACCTCGGTGACGTCCTGACCGGCAAGGAGGACGCCTTCGCGCTGAGCTTCATCGACAACGCCCTCACCTCGAACCCGGTCCTCGCGCCGCTGGCCGGTCGGGACCGTGCCGACCTGGACCTGCTGCTGCGCCTCGCCGCCGGGGACCCCACCGCCCGCCGCGACCGGCTCGGCCACCCCTACGCGCCCGCCGAGCTCGACCGGATCCTCGCGGTGCTGCGCCACCTGCTCGCCGCCCGGGAGACGGTCCTCGCAGTCAACGAGGCGTACATCGCCTCCGCCGCCCAGTCGGACGCCGACCGCACGGAGCCACCGTTCCGGCTCCAGGGCTCGTACCGCACCATGAACAAGATCGCCGCCCGGGTCTCCCCCGCCATGAACGCGGCCGAACTGGGTGCCGTGATCGACGACCACTACACGGCCGAGGCCCAGACCCTCACCACCGGTGCCGAGGCCAACCTGCTCAAGCTCGCCGCCCTGCGCGGCACGCTCACCGCGGAGCAGCACGCCCGATGGGCGGCCGTCACCTCGGCGTACGTCCGCGCCCAGGCCCTCGGCGGGCCCGGCGACGACAGCCTCGGCCGGGCGGTGGCCGCGCTGGGCCTGCTGGCCGACCGGGTGGCGGCCGTCGAGACCGCGATCACCCGCGCCGCGGACCCCCGCCACCTGCTCAGCCGCCCCGCCGCCCACCACCCGGCCGGCCCCCGAGCCGTTCAGCCGTCGTCCGGAAGCAGCCGCGGCGGCAGCGAGCCGCCGCCGTGACGGGCGGACCGCGTCAGCGGGGCGAGGTCGGTCGGGGCAGCCGGAACATCAGCGCCCACATCACGGCCAGGGCGGCGATGACGTACCAGATGCTGCCTGCGAAGGCGCTGGTCACGGTGGCAGTGCGGTGTGGACGATGGAACCGTCGAGCGCATTCATCAGCTCGGCGACCAGCACCACGACCAGGGTGATGGTGGCAGCACGGCCGGCCCTTGTGGGGCGTGGACGACCGTGGGCATGGGTGTCGGTTGACACGAAGGGGATTCCTGTTCGCGTACGGAGGAAAGGGCAGGGGCAGGCCTGGGCATGCCCCGTACGCCCACAGCGCGACAGGGGAAAGCAGGGTGCGACGAGCCCAGGCCATCGGGAGCACCGCCGTCGAGGCATACGTCAGAAGCCCGCCGTGGCGGACAACCGGAAAGAGCGCCTCAGAACGAGCGGCTACTTGGCCTGGGAGGTACGTCACCACCTCGAAGCACAGCGCCGGACCCCGGAATGGGCACCGACGGAACGGCAACAGGCTAGACGATGCTTCCGCGTTTCCTCAGCCTTCATCGGGGATCAGCCGCGGTGAGACCGAGGGTACGCCGCGACGTCCTTCGGGTCTCTGGCCGAGATCACCGCGCTGCCGTGCTTGGCCGCGGCCAGCTCGCCCCAGGCGTCCACCGCGTCGGGCTTCTTCTCCGGCGTGGGGGCGGCGTGGCCCAGCACGGTACCGATGCGGCGCCAGTCGGTGATCTCAGAGCCGTCTCGCACCCGATGCGCTCCAGCCCGACCCGTCCGACTCGAGTATCCCGTGGTGTCAGCCCGCTGTGCCGTTTGGCGTCAGTTGTCGCACGCGACGGTCGAGCTCGCGCCGGTAGAAGTCGATGAACCCGTCGGGGTCGGGCCCGGCGTTCTGCATGACGAGCCGGTCGAAGCCCGCGTCGACGAACTGCTGCGCCACCTCGATGTACCGGTCCGGTTCGGTACCGCATGCGAACTTCTCGAGGATGTCCTCCTCGCGCACAGTCGTGGTGGCCGCGTCGAAGTTCACCGGATTGGGCAGTTCGCTCATCACCTTCCATCCGGTCACGGCCCAGCGTGATGTCTCCAGGGCGGCCTTCGCGGCCGTGCGTTCGTCTTGGGCCCAGGCCATGGGCACCTCCGCGTAGCGGGGCCCACTGCCGCCGGCCGCACGGTACTGCTGCACGATTTCCAGCTTGTCCTCGGTGGCGAACAGGCCGTCGCCCAGCTCCGCGGCGATACGGGCCGATGCCTTGCCGCTCGCGGCAACGGCGATGAGGGGAAGTTCCTCGGGCAGGTCGAACACCCGGGCGTCCTCCAGGCGCAGGTGCTTGCCCTCGTACGAGCGATATCCGCCTTGCCACAGCAGCCGGATGATCTCCACTGCTTCCCTGAGCATTTCGTGCCGCGTGCTGACGGCATCAGGGAAACCGCGGCCCACGACGTGCTCATTGAGACGCTCCCCGGACCCCAGGCCGAGCACGAAACGGCCGTCCGACACCAAGGCCAGAGTCGCGGCCGCCTGAGCGATGACGGCCGGGTGGTAGCGCACCGTGGGGCAGGTCACGCCGGTCGCCAGGCCGATACGGGAGGTTTTCGCCGCGATACTGCCCAGGACGGTCCAGGCGAACGGGGAGTGCCCCTGGTTGTCGAGCCACGGGTGGAAGTGGTCGCTGATCTCGATGAAGTCGAACCCCGCCTCCTCGGCCAGAACCGCCTGACGCACCAGTTCAGCCGGCTCGAAGGCCTCTGCGGCCAGCTTGTAGCCAATCTGCATCATGTTCTCCTCTGCATCGACCTTCGGTCCGCGCAGAGGTACCCGGAACGACGATCCGCATAACGGAGCCAAACCGGTCGGACATGGGCTCCCGCACCCGGCGGCGGGCGTAGGGGCGCGTTCTTCCGCGGGTTCTTCGTGCCGCTGCGCCACCGCGACTTCCGGTGGGTGTGGTTCTCACGGATCCTGCTGACCTTCGGTTACACCGTGTCGACCACCTTCGGCCTGTTCATGACGCGGAGCGAGCTACATCACGCCGGTCCTCGACATCACCGAGGCCACCCGGCTGTTTCCGCTGCTCACCGTCGCCTCGATGCCGGGCACCGTGGTGGCCATGCCGCTCGCCGGGCGTGCCTCCGACAGCCTCGGCCGCCGCAGGCCGCGACCTCGGCGTAGCCGCCCTCGGCACGAACCTCGGACAGGGCCCTCGGTCCGGTACTGGCCGGTCAGCTGATCGCGCTCAGCGTCTGATCAGCGAGCAGCCCTTCCGTGTCCGCTCGTGATCGCTGCCGAGGCATCGCGAGAAGAGTGAGGTGGAGCAGCGCGTGCTGCCGACGCTGACTCGGGCGAGGGAAACGATCAGTCCCCGTCCGGGATCAGCCGCAGCGAGACCGAGTTGATGCAGTAGCGCTGGTCCGTCGGCGTCGGGTAGCCCTCGCCCTCGAAGACGTGCCCGAGGTGCGAGCCGCAGCGGGCGCAGCGGACCTCGGTGCGCACCATGCCGTGGGAGCGGTCCTGGATCAGTTCGACGGCGTCGGTGTCCTTCGGATCGTAGAAGGACGGCCAGCCGCAGTGGGACGCGAACTTCGTGGTGGAGGTGAACAGCTCGGCGCCGCAGGCGCGGCAGGAGTAGACGCCCTCCGTCTTGGTGTCGGTGTACTCACCGGTGAAGGGGCGCTCGGTGCCGGCCTCACGGAGGACGTGGTACTCCTCCGGGGACAGCTCCGCACGCCACTGCTCGTCCGGCTTCTCGACCTCGTACGCCATCTGCTGCTCCTCAGTTCGACAGGCGGGCGAGGATCTGGGGACCGAGGTCCGTGACGTCGCCCGCGCCCATCGTGAGAACGAGATCGCCGGGCCTGGCCATTCCCGCGACGACGTCCGGGACGGTGTCCTTGTCGGACACGGCGGTGACGTCGGCGCCGGCGGCGCGGGCCGCGTCGATGATCAGGGCGCTGGTGACGCCGGGGATCGGGTCCTCGCGGGCCGGGTAGATGTCGAGGACGGCCGAGGCGTCGGCGAGGGCGAGGGCCTGGCCCATCTCCTTGCCCAGCTCCTGGGTGCGGGAGAAGAGGTGCGGCTGGAAGACGACGAGGAGGCGGGAGTCTCCGGCGGCGCCGCGCATGGCCTCCAGGTCGGCGGTCATCTCGGTGGGGTGGTGCGCGTACGAGTCGATGACCTGGACGCCCGCGGCCTCGCCCTTGAGCTGGAGGCGGCGGCCGACGCCGGTGTACGCGGTCAGGGCCTGGGCCAGGGCGGCGGGGTCGATGCCGGTGCGGGCGCCGGCGGCGAGGGCGGCGGCGGCGTTGTGGGCGTAGTGGCGGCCGGGCACGGAGACGGTGAAGGTGTGCTCGGTCCCGTCGAGGGCGACGGTGACCTCGCTGGTCATGCCCTTGGGCGTGATGGCGAGGATCCGGGCGTCGGAGTCGGCCGACTCGCCGACGCGGATGATCGTCAGGTCGTCGCGGCCGGCGACCCGGCGGGCCAGTTCGCGGGCGCCGGCGTGCTCGCCGACGACCAGGGTGCCGCCCGGGCGGATCTTGGCGACGAACGCCTCGAAGGACTCGTAGATCTCGTCCATGGAGGCGTAGTTGGCGTGGTGGTCCAGCTCGACGTTGAGGACGATGGCGACCTCGGGGTCGTACTTCTGGAAGCTGCGGTCGCTCTCGTCCGCCTCGGCGACGAAGATCTCGCCGTCGCCGTGCAGGGCGTTGGTCCCGGGCCCGGCGAGGTCGCCGCCGATGGCGTACGACGGGGCGAGGCCCAGCTCGGTGAGGGCGACGGCGAGCATCGAGGTGGTGGTGGTCTTGCCGTGCGTGCCGGCCACGGCGATGGCGCGCAGCCCGGTCATCAGGGCGGCCAGCGCGTCGGAGCGGTGGACGACGGGGATGCCCAGCTCGGTGGCGCGGGCCAGCTCGGGGTTGTCGGCGCGGATGGCGCTGGAGACGACGACACAGCTCGTCGTCGCGGCGACGTGGTCCGCGGCGTGGCCGATGTGGACGGTCGCGCCGAGGGCCCGCAGGGACGCGGCGGTCTCGGACTCGCGCGCGTCACTGCCTGCGACCTCGGCCCCGCGCTGGGCGAGGATCTTGGCGATGCCCGACATTCCGGCGCCGCCGATGCCGATGAAGTGCGGCCGTTCCATGGCAACGGGAATGGCGGCGGCTGGGATGGCGGGTGCCATGCGTGTGTCTCCCCGGGTGTGACGTCGTACGTGAGGGGCCCAGCCTATTCGGTGTCCGGCTCGTCGTTGTGCGCGAAGAGCTTGAGCACCGGTACGCCGACCTTGTGGCGGGCGCGGGAGGCCCAGTCCCGGTGGAAGAACTCCTCCACGTAGTGGGGCTTGGTCAGCACGATCACCTCGTCCGCGCCTGACTCGTCCACGACGGCCTTCAGCTTGTCCAGCGGGTGGTCCTCGACGACCTGTCCGACGGCGTCGCAGCCGGCGTCGCGCAGGGCGAGCAAGGAGTGTTCCAGCCCTTGCTGGGCGGTGAGCCTGGCGGCCTTGCCCTCGGGCTCCTCACCCTCCTTGACCGCCTCTCTCAGCTCGCCGAGGGCGACGTCGTCGATGGCCCGCAGCAGCACGACCTGGTCGCCGCGCGGCTGCATCAGAACGATGAAGGACATCCTCTCGTCCCCGTGGAGGGTGGTGACGAACTCCACGTCCACGGACGACAGCGGCTTCTCGATCATCAGAACGCTTGTGAACACCTGGGAGCCCTTCTGCGGAAACCATCCTTCCCCGTGTCCGCACGGGGACTGCGAGAGTAAGTCTGCCCACCGGAAGCTAACCGGAACGGATAATTCCGCCGATTGGTCAGGTCCGGGTGTAACGGGTGAAAAGGAATCCGTCCTCCTCCAGTACGGAGGCGAGCGCGAACCGCTCCGGAACCGCGAGGGACGGCCCGCCCGTGATCCGCTGGGCGTCCCCGGCGGTCAGCAGCGGCGCCACCGTCAGGCACAGCTCGTCCAGCACACCGGCCGCCACCAGCCGTCCCAGCAGGCGCGGCCCGCCCTCCGTCAGCTGGCGCGTCAGCCCGCGCCCGGCCAGCGCCGCGAGCGCCCGCCCTGGCTCCACACCCGGCCCGTCGCCGGCCACGATCACCACCGCGCCGGCCTCCTCGGCCGCCCGGACACGGTCCGGCGGCGCCGCCGCGCCGGTCAGCAGCAGCGTCGGGACGAGGGGCGCGGTGAACAGCGGGGCGGCGAAGTCCAGCTCCAGCGAGGCGCTGACCACCGCGATCGCGGGCGCCGGGCTCTGTCCGGCCGCCGCCCGCCGGGCCGCGAAGGCCGCACGCGCGCGTGCCGGGCGGTATCCCTCCCGCCGTACCGTTTCGGCACCGACGATCACCACATCGGCCAGGGCGCGCAGGGTGCCGAAGATCCGCATGTCGGTGTCGGACGAGAGGGGCTGGGACCGGCCCTCGTGATGGGCCGCCCCGTCCAGGGACGACACCATGTTGGCGCGCAGCCAGGGACCGTCCTGGGGGTACGCGTAGGCCTCCGCCAGCTCGTCGAGGGACCACTCGCGGTCCCCGGTGGTGCGTGTCTGGTCGGTCACAGGAAGCAGGCGTCGCATGCCGTGCAGTCTGGCACGGCGATTAGAGTGAGTGACTGTGTCGACCAGTGCCATGACCGAAGCGGCCCCGCTGTCCCTGTGCGCCCGCGAGCCGCACGTCCCGGCCGACCGTCTGGTCGCCGAGATGGTGCCGCCGCCGCGCTTCGACGCGGTGCGCTTCGACACGTACATCCCGGACCCGAACCAGCCGAGCCAGACCCAGGCGGTCGAGGTGCTCAGCGCGTTCGCCGCCGGGCTGGGCGGCGCGCACGCGACCGGCGCGGGGCGGCGCCGCTGGTTCCAGAGGAAGGCGGCCGCGCCCACCGCGCCGCGCGGGGTGTACCTGGACGGCGGGTACGGCGTCGGCAAGACCCACCTGCTGGCCTCCCTGTGGCACGCCACACCCGCCGAGCCGTCCCTGAAGGCGTTCGGCACGTTCGTGGAGCTGACGAACCTGGTCGGCGCGCTCGGCTTCCAGCAGACGGTGGCCACCCTCGGCGGGCACCGGCTGCTGTGCATCGACGAATTCGAGCTGGACGACCCGGGCGACACCGTCCTGGTGTCGACGCTGCTCGGCAAGCTGGTCGACGCGGGCGTGGCCCTGGCCGCCACCTCCAACACGCTGCCGGGCAAGCTCGGCGAGGGCCGGTTCGCCGCGGCCGACTTCCTCCGGGAGATCCAGGGCCTGTCCGCCCACTTCCGCCCGCTGCGCATCGACGGCGAGGACTACCGCCACCGCGGCCTGCCCGAGGCCCCGCCGCCGTACGCCGACGAGCAGGTGACGCAGGCGGCGTACGCCACCCCGGGCGCGTCGCTCGACGACTTCCCGCACCTGCTGGAGCACCTGGCTCGGGTGCACCCGAGCCGGTACGGCGCCCTGACGGACGACGTGCGGGCGGTGTGCCTCACCGGCGTACAGCCCGTGCCGGACCAGTCGACGGCGCTGCGCCTGGTGGTGCTGGCGGACCGGCTGTACGACCGGGAGATCCCGGTGCTCGCCTCGGGGCTGCCGTTCGACAGGCTGTTCAGTGACGAGATGCTGAACGGCGGGTACAGGAAGAAGTACTTCCGGGCGATCTCGCGGCTCACCGCGCTGGCGCGCGACGCGAAGGGGCTGGTGGCGCAGTAGGTTTGGGTGGCATAACCCATTTGGGGTTGTTCATCGTCCGAAGGGAATTCGGCATGGCCACCACGCGTCACGCGCACACCGTCTGGGAAGGCAATCTCACCGAGGGCTCGGGGACGGTGTCCCTCGACTCCTCCGGCATCGGCACGTACCCGGTCTCCTGGCCCGCCCGCGCCGAGGAGCCGAACGGCAAGACCAGCCCGGAGGAGTTGATCGCGGCCGCCCACTCCAGCTGCTTCTCGATGTTCCTCTCCGGCTCCCTCACCAAGGCCGGGAACCCGCCCGCGCGCCTGAACACCAAGGCCGACGTGACCTTCCAGCCCGGCAAGGGCATCACCGGCATCCACATCACCGTGGAGGGCGAGGTCCCGGGCCTGGACGAGGCGGGCTTCTCCAAGGCCGCCGAGGAGGCCAAGGCGGGGTGCCCGGTCAGCCAGGCGCTCACGGGCACCGAGATCACCCTCACCGCCAAGCTCGTCTGACGCACGGGTCGCATGAGGCGGCGTGGCCCGCACTGTTCACGTGTAACCACACCCCGTGATACACACGTGCGGGTCACGTCACACCTGTCTTCCAACAGGGAGTTGTTGCCTCGTGTCCGAACGGCTGTCCGCAACACGACGTCAAGTCCTGGCCCGTACCGGCGCGTCCGTCGCCGGGATCGCCTTCACCGGCGCCTTCTCCGAACTCTTCGCCGGTACGGCGGCCGCCCGCGGCCACGCCGGCTACGGCCCCCTCGTCCCCGACCCGGCCGGCCTGCTGGACCTGCCGGAAGGTTTCCGCTACACGGTGCTCTCCCGCGAGGGCACCCCGCTCCGCTCCGGCGAGGGCACGGTACCGGGCAACCACGACGGCATGGGCGCCTTCGCCGGCCGCCGCGGCCGCGTCCACCTCGTCCGCAACCACGAGAACCGCGCCTCCGCCCGCCTCGGCGTCCCCACCGTCCGGGGCCTGACCTACGACCCGGCGGCCAAGGGCGGCTGTACGGCGATCGAACTGGACGCCCACAACAACGTCCTCGGCGAACGCGTCGCCATAGCCGGCACCGCCGTCAACTGCTCGGGCGGGCTCACCCCCTGGGGTACCTGGCTCACCTGCGAGGAGACGGAGGACAAGGCCGGCACCAACGGCTACACCAAGGACCACGGCTTCGTCTTCGAGGTCCACCCCGCCGACCCGCTGCGCACCGGGGCCGTACCGCTCACCGCGATGGGCCGCTTTCAGCACGAGGCCATAGCCGTCGACCCGCGCACCGGGATCGTGTACGAGACCGAGGACGCCTTCCAGAGACCGTTCGGGCTCTTCTACCGCTTCCTGCCCGACCGACCGCTCGCCGGCACCGGTTCGCTGCGCGCGGGCGGCGTGCTGGAGGCCATGCGCGTGCCCGGCGTACCGGACCTGTCGGCCGTCCAGGAGACGGGCGCGACGTTCGAGGGCGTCGAGTGGGTCCCCGTACCCGACAGTCAGGCGCGCCAGACGCCCATCCGGCTCCAGGACTTCGGTCCCAAGGGCATCACCCACGCCCAGAAGCTGGAGGGCTGCTACTGGGGCGGGCGCTCGGTCTACTTCGTCTCCAGCTTCGCCCGCGCCGCCGAGGGCTCGGCCGCCGACCACTACGGCCAGGTGTGGAAGTACGAGCCGCACCGGCGCCGCCTCACGCTGGTCATCGTGTTCGGTCCCAGCACCGACATCCAGTTGCCGGGCGAGTCCCCCGACAACATCTGCCTGGCGCCCAGCGGCGGCCTGATGGTGTGCGAGGACGGCAACGGGGCGCAGCACGTGTACGGGCTCACCAAGCGGGGCGAGGTGTACGAGATGGCGCGCAACAGGCAGAACATCGGCACCCCGGAGGAGCCCGAGTGGGGCGAGTTCGCGGGCGCCGCCTTCTCCCCGGACGGGGAGACGATGTACGTCAACTGCTACACCCCGGGTACGACGTTCGCGGTGACCGGGCCGTGGCATTGAGACAGTGACGGGCGACGGCGTCTCCCGTGGGCGACGCCGTCGCGCTCACCAGGTGACGGGCAGGGCCTCCGGGCCGCGGATGAGCGTGCTGCGCCGCCAGGGGACCTTGTCGGCGGGGACCGCGAGGCGCAGCCCCGGCAGGCGGTCGATCACGGTGTCGATCAGCAGCTCGGTCTGCATCCGCGCGAGCAGCCCGCCCACGCAGTAGTGCGGCCCGTGCCCGAAGGCGAGGTGCGGGTTGGGGGTGCGGTCGACGTCGATCCGCTCCGGGTCGGGGAAGACGTCCGGGTCGCGGTTGGCGGCGAGGTACGAGACGTAGACGGGCTCTCCCGCGCTGATCCGTACCCCCCGGATCTCCACGTCCTCCAGGGCGATCCGGGCCAGGCCGACGGCGCTGCGGTGCGGGATGTAGCGCAGCAGCTCGTCGATGGCCCGCGGCCGGACGGACGGCTCGGTGCGGAGCCGTTCGAGGAGCTTCGGGCGGGTCAGCAGGAGGAAGAACATCTGGCCGGTGTTGGCGGTGACGGCCTCCCCGCCGATCTGGAGGGGGCCGGCCAGGCCGATCGCCTCGTCCTCGCTGATGTCGCCCCGGCCCACCGCCGCGCCCAGCAAGGAGATGACGTCCTCCTCCGTGCTGCCGTACCGCGACCGGATCGTCTCCGCGATCCAGCCGTACATGCCGTCCTTGGCCCGCGCACTGGCCTCGGCGCCGCCGGACGAGGAGACGATCTGCCGGGTCCAGGCGTGCACCCGTTCGCGGTCGGCGGCGGGTACGCCCATGACCTCGCTGACCACGGCGATGGGGAACGGTTCCAGGACCCGCTCGGTGAGGTCCGCCGGGGGGCCGTCGGCGAGCAGTTCGTCGACCATCTCGCCGAGCATGTCCTGGGCGCGCGAGCGCAGCCGTTCCACCCCGCGCACGGTGAACGCCGCCGCCACCGCGCCGCGCAGCCGGTTGTGGTCGGACTGGTCGGCGAAGGCCAGCGAGCCGCGCTTGGGCTTGAAGTGGGGGGCGAGCCGGGTGACCTGGCGGTCGACGACCGGCGCGCGGGCGAAGCGCGGGTCGTTGGTGACCATCCGGACGTCGTCGTACCGGGTGACCAGCCACGCCCAGCCCTCGCCGTGGGGCAGCTGGACGCGGCTGACCGGTCCTTCGCGCATCAGCTCGGCGAGCACCGGGTCGAACTCCGTCCCGGTGATGTCCAGCGCAGGCCAGTGCCGTACGGGCGGCGGACCCAGGATGGGCCGTGTCGCGGTGTCCTCGATCATGGGTCCGTCCGTCCCTTCGAGCGGTGGGGTTCCCCCTCACGATCACCCGGGCGGGGCCGGACATCGCGCTGGACTACTCCGGACGGAAGCGGCATGGACGTCCCCCATTGCGATGATCATATATTTTCCGCCTGTGACTACTTTTGTACGGAATGTGTCGGCCGTGGCTGCCTTGTGTGCCGTCCTCGCCGGCTGCGGCAGCTCCACCGGCACCCGCCCCGCCGCGCCGCCCGCGCAGCCGCCCGCCGTGGCGAGCCTCTCACCGGCCCGGGTGCCCGCCCGGATGCCGCCGACCATGGCGCCCGGCCCCGGCGGGCTCACGCCCGTGTTCGAACGGGGCCCCTCAGCCGGGGGTGACAAGACCGTGGCGCTCACCTTCGACGCCGACATGACGGCCGACCAGGGCCCCAGGGCCGCGCGCGGCGAGCGGTTCGACAACCCGGCCCTGATCGACACCCTCCGGCGCCTGAAGGTCGACGCCACCGTCTTCATGACCGGACGCTGGGCGGAGCAGTACCCCGGCCAGGCGCGGGCCATCGGCGACGACCCGCGCTTCGAGATCGCCAACCACTCCTACAGCCACCACGCCTTCAAGGCCCCCTGCTACGGGCTGCCCGCCCTCGACCGGCACGACATGGCGGCCGACGTACGCCGGGCCTTCGACGCGTTCCGCACGGCCGGGGTGCGCAACGTCGTGCCCTACTTCCGCTTCCCCGGCGGCTGTTACGACGACGACGCGCTGCGCGCGCTGGCCTCGGCCCGGGTGACGGCCGTGCAGTGGGACGTGGTCGGCGGCGACGCCTTCGCCACCGACGCCGACGCGGTCGCCGAACAGGTCCTGGCGGGCGTACGGCCGGGCTCGCTGGTGGTGCTGCACTGCACCCGCAGCGCCGCCCCCGTCACCGAGCAGGCCATCCGCCGCATCGTCCCGGAGCTGCGCGAGCGCGGCTACCGCTTCGTCAAGGTCTCGGAGCTGATGGCCGCCGCACGCGGCACGTAAACGCAGTTGCGCCGCGGTGCGCTCCACCCCCTACCGTCACGGGTACGACCTGACGAGGGGACACACCGTGCGTTACACACTGTTCGGCCGGACCGGTCTGCGCGTGAGCGAGCTGGCGCTGGGGGCCATGACCATGGGACACGGCGGCGACGACGCCATGAGCCGCCGCATCCTCGACGCGTACGCGGACGCGGGCGGCAACTTCGTCGACACGGCCGACAGCTACTCCGCCGGCGGCTCCGAGACCGTCCTCGGCACGCTGCTGGAGGGCCGCCGGGACCGGTTCGTCCTGGCCTCCAAGTACACCTGCGCCAGCCGCGAGGGCGATGTGAACTCCGGCGGCAACCACCGCAAGAACCTCGTGCAGTCGGTGGAGGAGAGCCTCACCCGGCTGCGCACCGACCGCCTGGACGTGCTGTGGGTGCACGCCCGGGACGAGTTCACCCCGGTCGAGGAGGTCATGCGCGCCCTGAACGATCTCGTACGCGCCGGAAAGGTGCTCTACCTCGGCGTGTCCGACTGGCCCGCCTGGGAGATCGCCCAGGCGAACACCCTCGCGGAGCTGCGCGGCTGGACCTGCTTCGCCGGTTCGCAGCTGCGCTACAACCTGCTGGAGCGCACGCCCGAGCGGGAGTTGCTGCCCCAGGCCCGCGGCTTCGACCAGACCGTCATGGCGTGGGCCCCGCTGGCCTCCGGCAAGCTCACCGGCAAGTACCGCCGTGGTGAGCCGGGCCGGCTGTCCGACGGCGTACGGGAGAACGACCGGGAGGCCGAGGTGATCACCACCGTCCTGGAGATCGCCGAGCAGGGCGGCTGGAGCCCGGCCCAGGTGGCGCTGGCCTGGCTGCGCGGCCGCCCCGGCAACATCGTCCCCCTCATCGGTGCCAGCCGCCCCGAGCAGCTCGCCGACAACCTCGCGTGCCTGGGCGTGGAGCTGGACGCCGGGGCCGTCGAGCGGCTCGACCGGGTGAGCGCGGTGCCGCTCGGCTTCCCGCACGACTTCCTGCGGGACCCCGGCGTCGTGCGCAACGTCCACGGCGACCGGCACGCGGACATCGACGACCGGCGCACCTGGCGCGCCTCCCGGTCAGTACGTCGCTAGCCGGAGCAGGCGGTGCGCTCCGCCTCCCGCCACTCGCAGACCGGGCACAGCGTGATGCCCTTCGTCGACTCCGGGTACTCGGTCGGCTCCTGGCACAGGACACACGCTGCGTACGGCGGCCCGCCCGGGGCCTCCGTCACGGCCGGCGTCTCGCAGTACGAATCGTCCCTCTCGTCCACGTCGCCCATGTCGTCCATGTCGTCCATGTATACGAGCGTACGCACTCCCGCACGGCCGGTGCCGCTCCACGGCTCAGCTCTGCTTCGCCTTCTCCGGGGTGAGCTCGCTGGGCCGTACGATCACGAAGCCCTCGCCCTGGAGCATCAGCTGCACGGCCTCGCCGGAGCCGCCGCGGATCATCGAGCCGAGGGACTGCGAGCGGTGCAGCGAGGTGTTCAGCTGGGCGCTCCAGCCGACGACGGCGTCGGTGTCGACGTACACCGGCTGGTGGGTGGTGACCGGGATGACCACGGGGTTGCCGTCGCAGATCACGGCGAGCTTGCCGTACCCGGTGAAGACGCTGTTGAAGAGGCCGCCACCGGTCATCCCGGCGCCCTTCACGGTCTTGATGTCGTACGAGAGGGTCGCGTCGAAGCACAGCACGTTGCGGCCGTTGACGGTGAGCGCGTCGCCCTGCTCGATGTCGACGATGAAGCAGTTCTGGGCCTCGTGCGCGAACCACGCCTCGCCCTGACCGCGGACGGCCATCAGCGGCAGGCCCTCGCCGGTGACGGCGCGCTTGAGCATGCCGCCCAGGCCCTGCCCCTTGCGCTCGAACTGGAGGTTGCCGCGGTAGGCGATCATCGATCCCTGCCGGGCGTGCATCTCACCGTTGACGGCGTACTTGACCGACTTCGCGTTCTGGAGGGTCATGCCGGGCACTGTCGCCTGCTGCGCCATGTTCTCGGACGCGAAAAGATCGCTTTTCATGCGGGCATCGTGTCCCGGAACGACCCGTTCCGCCAAGAACGGGACCGTGACCGGCTGGCAAACTGTCCCGATGAGCAGCAACGACGCACCCCAGTTCGTCCTCCCCCTGGTCGTACGGATGGAACGGGCGGAGCCCCCGGCCCGTACCGACGCCCTGGAGACCGCCGCGCGCGCGGTGCTCGTGATGCTGTCCGACGACCGGTCGCTCGGCGACGGCGAGTGGGCCGAGGCGATGCGCGCCTGGCAGGACGCGCGGATCCGCAAGGTGGTGCGCCGGGCGCGCGGCGCGGAGTGGCGCAAGGCCTGCCTGCTGCCGGGCATCACGGTCACGGGCGATGCCGCGGAGGTACGGGTCTTCCCGCCCGTCCCCCTCGACGGCTGGCCCAAGGAGCTGGCCAAGCTCCAGGTCTCGGGCACGGAACTGGACGACACCGCCGAACCGCCGCCGCCCGCGCCGGGTCAGGCGGTGCTGTGGCTCAACCCGGACCTGCGCATGTCGACCGGCAAGGAGATGGCCCAGGTGGGCCACGGCGCCCAGCTGCTGTGGTGGGCGATGCCGGACGCGGACCGCAAGGCCTGGCGGGAAGCCGGGTTCCCGCTCGCGGTCCGTACCGCCGACCCGGCCCGGTGGGCCGAACTGACCGCCTCGGGGCTGCCGTTGGTGCGTGACGCGGGCTTCACGGAGATCGCTCCGGGGTCGTGCACGGTGGTCTCCGAGTTTCCGCCGCGGGACGACTGAACGCTCCCGCGCGTGTATACGTACCTCCCAGTAATGCCATCAGGTTCGGGAGGCACCACCTTGTTGTTGCGACGCATCAACGGCACGGCACTCATCATCGCGGCCCTCGTCGTCACGGTCGGCGCGCTGGCGTTTCCGGTCTGGTCGTACGCCGACCGCTCCGGAACGGGGCAGGCCAACCTCAACGCGTCCACCGTGGCGACGCAGTGGGGACCGCTGTCGGCGACGGACCGTGACTTCCTGGTGAAGGTGCGGCTGGCGGGGCTGTGGGAGCTGCCGGCCGGGCAGCAGGCGATCGAGCGGGCGCCGAGCCAGGCCATCAAGGACGCGGGCGACCACCTCGTCGTCGGCCACACCGACCTCGACCAGCGGGCGCGTGACGTGGCGGCGAAGCTGGGCGTGGAGCTGCCGAACCAGCCGACGGAGCAGCAACAGGGCTGGCTGCGGGAGCTGTCGGCGGCGAGCGGCGAGGAGTACGAGCGGAAGTTCGCCAACCTGCTCCGCAACGCGCACGGCAAGGTCTTCGCGCTGGTCGCGCAGGTGCGGCACACCACGCGCAACACGCTGATACGGCAGCTGGCGAGCGACGCCAACCAGACGGTGCTGGACCACATCACGATGCTGGAGGCGACCGGCAAGGTCGACTTCGACGCGATCGCCGACGAGGCGGCGGGGAACGCGACGGCGAGCCCGTCCGGTCCGCCGGCGCCCAACGGCAACCTGCCGCCGGCGCCGTCACCGGCCGTGCCGACGGGGACGGACCAGTCGTTCACGTCCCGGCCCTCGACGCAGCCGGGTCCGCCGACGGCCATCAACACGACCCGCCCGTAACCTCACCCGTAACCTCAAATGTAGCTCTGAACAGCACCTCTTCTGGATTGGCCGCGCTCCGGCGGGGCCATCACCCCTCCGACCGACGCAGGAGGAGGGGGACGGACATGGTGAAGCCGGAACTGGGCATCGGGATCGGTTGGCGCCCGGAGATCGCGGAAGCGGTGGAGGCGCTGCCCGGGGTGGACTGGGTGGAGGTGGTCGCGGAGAACATCTGCGCCGGCCCGGGTGGGGGCCACCTCCCCGACTCGCTGCTGCGGCTGCGCGAGCGGGGCGTCACCGTCGTCCCGCACGGCGTGTCGCTGGGGCTGGGCGGCGCGGACCGGCCCGACGAGGGGCGGCTCGCGGAACTGGCGGCGAAGGCCTCGGCGCTGGGGGCGCCGCTGGTCACGGAGCACATCGCCTTCGTACGGGCCGGGGGGCCGCTCACCGCGTCGCCCGCGCTGGAGGCGGGCCACCTGCTTCCGGTGCCGCGTACGTGGGAGGCGCTGGACGTGCTGTGCGAAAACGTCCGTATCGCGCAGGACGCGCTGCCGGTGCCGCTGGCGCTGGAGAACATAGCGGCGCTGTTCGCCTGGCCGGGCGAGGAACTGACGGAGGGGCAGTTCCTGGCCGAGCTGGTGGAGCGTACCGGCGTCCGCCTCCTGATCGACGTGGCGAACCTGCACACCAACCACGTCAACCGGGGCGAGGACCCGGCGAAGGCGCTGGCGGAGCTGCCGGTCGAGGCGATCGCGTACGTCCACGTCGCAGGCGGCGTCGAACGGGACGGTGTCTGGCACGACAGCCACGCACACCCGGTCCCGCGCCCGGTCCTCGACATCCTGGCGGACCTCGCCTCCCGGGTCAGCCCGCCGGGCGTCCTGCTGGAGCGCGACGACGACTTCCCCCCGGCGGAGGAGCTGGCCGCCGAACTGGCCTCGATCCGCGCGACGCTGCGGCGGGCGGGCGCCGAGGCCCCGGCGCCCCCCGGCGCCCGCGAACCGTCGCCGGCGGCAGGCACCGGGGCCGAGACAAGCGCGGCGCCCATGACCGGCACGGGGGCGGCCACGAGCGCAAGGCCGGTCGCGGGCGCAGGGCCGGTCACGGGCGCCGGGGCCGCCACAGGCACGGGGCCGCCGGTCACGGGCGCGAGGCCGGCGGTACGGGCGGGTGCGGCGGCCGGGGGTGCCCGGCAGCGGGTGGGGATCACGCAGGCCGCGCTGCTGTCCGCGCTGGTGGCCGGGACGCCCGTGCCCGAGGGGTTCGATCACGCGCGGCTACGCGTACAGAGCCGGGCGCTGGCCGGCAAGCGGGCCGGGGTGGTGGCCAAGGTCGCGCCCGAGCTGCCGGAGATCCTCGGCGGCGGTTACCGTGCCGCGTTCCTCGCGTACGCCGCATCCCGCCCCATGCGCGGCGGCTACCGGCGCGACGCGCTCGACTTCGCGGAGCACCTGCTGATCGCCGGGCGGCCGGAGGATCCCGCCGCCCGCCGGAGGCTCACCCTGTGGTGGCGGGACCGCGCCGGAGCCCGCCCGCCCGGCCGGGCCGCCCGGCTGGTGCGCGCCGCCCGCGCCGCGCTGGTGGGGAGGCGCGCCGCGTGAACGTCCTCGCCCTCCTTCTGTACGTCGCCGTCGCCGTCTCGTCGGCCCTGCTCATCAACGGGGTGGCCGCCTCCCGTCGCGGCCCCGGCGGCTCCCTCCACCACCGAGTGGAGGCCGCGTTCCTGAACGGCGGGCCCGCCCGGGTCGTCGACTCCGCGCTCGCCGCACTCGCCGCGGACGGCCGCGTGGCCGTCGGCGGGCCGGGCATCGTGCACGTGGTACGCCCGGTCGGCCACGACCCCGTCGAGCGCGCCGTGCTGCACGAGCTCGCCGCCGCGCCCAGCGGCGCGCTGCACCTCGTACGGCTCACCGCCATGCGCAACCCCGCCGTGCAGGAGATCGGCGACCGGCTCGCCGCCCGCGGGCTGATCGTGCCGCGCCGCGCGGGGCGCACCTGGCGCCGGTGGGCCACCATCCAGGCAGGTGCCTGCTTCCTGCTCATCTTCGGCTCCATCGCCGCGACCGTCGCCGAGTACGCCACCGCCGAGTTCGGTGACATGCCGTTCCCCTTCGTCATCAAGGTGCTGCCTGCCCTGCTGGCCGGCCTGGTCATCGGGATGGTCTGCGGCGGCGTCAGCAGCCGCCGGGTCACCGGCGCGGGCCGCCGGGCCCTCGCCGCGTACCGCAGGGCCCACGCCCACCTGATCGAGCCGGGGGACCTGGTGGCGCTGCACGGACTGCGCGCGCTGCCCGACCCGGTGCTGCAGGGCCAACTGCTCGCGGCGGCGCGGATGTACGACCGGAGACGCGACGGAGGAGGCACTCAGCCGGACGAGCTGTTCGCGACCACGACGGTCACCGTGTGGTGCGCGAGCGCCGACACGGGCGGTTCGAGCTGCGGGGGCGGCGGTGGAGGCGGCGGGGGCGGCGGAGGCTCGGCCTGCAGCGGCGGGTCGAGCTGCGGAAGCGGCGGCGGAGGGGGCGGAGGCGGAGGCGGCGGCTCCAGCTGCGGCGGCGGAGGGGGCGGAGGCGGCGACTGATGGCGCCCGTAACCCACCAACGTACCAACTCGGCAAGGGAGTTGGGGGAGGGTCCGGCAACCGTCCCTTCGAGCGCCGCGCCGCCCGCTAGCGTGCGGCGCATCATGCGACCGCTCACCGGCACCGTCCTGGTCGTCGTCGCCCTGACGGCGACCATCGCCGCCCTCGTCTTCCCCGTCTGGTCCTACGCCGACCGCGCCGGCACACCCCCCGCCCGCCTGGCGGCCGGTTCCGTACCCACCCGGTGGGGCCCGCTGTCCGCCGCCGACCGCGACTTCGTCGTCCGCGTCCGGCTGACCGGCCTCTGGGCGCTGCCTGCCGCCCAGCAGGCCACCGGCCGCGCGCCCAGCCGCGCCGTCGAGGCCGCCGGGCGGCACCTGGCGACCGACCACACCTACCTCGGCGTCCGCGTCCGTGACGTCGCCGCCCGGCTCCGGCTGGCGCTGCCGAGCCGGCCCACCGCCGAGCAGCGGACCTGGCTCGACCGGTTGACGGAGGCGCAGGGACGCGCGTACGAGGAGCTGTTCGCCACCGTCCTGCGCCGGGACCACGGCACCCTCTTCTCCGTCGCCGCCGAGATCCGGGCCACCACCCGCAACACCCTCGTCCGGGCGCTCGCCGACGACGCCGTACGACTCCTCCTGGCCGACCTCAACGCCCTGGAAACGTCCGTATCGTGAAAACCCTGTGGCGCCGCACCCGCCGCTTCGCATAGAACTCGGGCATGTTCTGGGTGCCCTTCCTGCTGGTGACCTGGGCCGCGGCGGCCGTCAGCTGTGCGCGGCTGTGCCTGGCCGCCGTCGAGGCCGCCCAGCCGGTTCCCCCTGCCGCACAGGACGGTGACCGCGAACTGAACCTGTACGAGGCCGCGTTCCTGGCCGGCGGCCCGCAGCGGGTCACCGAGCTGACCCTGGTGTCGATGCACCGGCGGCGACGGCTGTGGCTCGCCCACACCGGCTGGGCGACGCTCGTCGACCCGGATCCGGAGGGGGCGGACGACCTGGAGCGTTCCGTGATCGGCGCGATCGGGCCCGAGGGGCAGTCGCGGATAGCGGCGGTACGCGCCGCGGCGTCGGCCGCCGACGCGGTACGGGCGCTCGCCGACCGGCTCGTCGCGGCGGGCCTCGCCGTGCCCGACGCCGCCCGGTCCGGCATCGTCGCCGCACTGCGGGCCGTGCGCCGCTCCGCCGCCCTGACCGTGGCGCTCGCGGCGGCCACCGTGCTGCTGCTGCCCGCCGGACACGCGCCGGACGCACGTGCCATGGCCTGGTTCGCGCTCCCGCTCGTCCTCACGCTCGGCTGCCTCGTCATCGCGCGCATCGAGGTCCACCCGTACACGCGGTGGGCCTCCCCCGCCGGGCAGAGCCTGCTGACGAAGGTGAGGGTGGGCCCGTGCGACCCGCTCGCCGCCGTCGCCATCGGCGGGGTCCGCGCCCTGGACGACCCGGCGCTGCGCGCGGCGCTCGCACCGGGGCAGCGGTAGGGACGCCTGAAAGGACGCGGGTGCGGCGCGCGTTCACGCGCGCCGCACCCGGAGCCGGACCCGGTGTCGCTGGAGCGGCGGGCGCGCGGGCCCGCCGTCTGATCTTCCGGGTCGGTGGGTGACGCGCGGGGGCGGTTCCCCCCGCACCGTCACCAGGTCGGTCAGGTCAGGGCCCTCAGGCGAGACCCGCGACCAGATCCGCGACCGACTTGCGCCGGCCGGTGTAGAACGGGACCTCCTCGCGGACGTGCATCCGCGCCTCGGAGCCGCGCAGGTGACGCATCAGGTCCACGATCCGGTACAGCTCGTCCGCCTCGAAGGCGAGGAGCCACTCGTAGTCGCCCAGCGAGAACGAGGCGACCGTGTTGGCGCGCACGTCCGGGAAGCCGCGGGCCATCTTGCCGTGGTCGGCGAGCATCCGCCGCCGGTCCTCGTCCGGCAGCAGGTACCAGTCGTAGGAGCGCACGAACGGATACACCGACACGTAGTCGCGCGGCGTCTCGTCGGCGAGGAAGGCCGGGATGTGGGACCGGTTGAACTCGGCGGGGCGGTGCAGCGCCATGTTGGACCACACCGGCTCCAGCGCGCGGCCCAGCTTGGTGCGGCGGAAGAGGTTGTACGCCTCCTGGAGCGCGTCCGAGGTCTCGGCGTGCCACCAGATCATCAGGTCGGCGTCGGCGCGCAGACCCGACACGTCGTACGTGCCACGGACGGTGATGTCCTTGGCGGCGAGCTGGTCGAACAGCTCCTGGACCTCGTCGGCGTAGCCGGTCCGGTCCTCGGGCAGGACGTCGCGCAGCTTGAAGACGGACCACAGGGTGTAGCGGATGACCTCGTTGAGGTCCTTCGCCTTCTTACCGGCGTTCGGGATCTTTTCGGGCGCACTCATAGGGCTATTCTCGCTCGTCACTCAGGGTGCCGTGCGCCAGGGTCGGCGTGGCGAGGATCTCGTCCGCCGCGCGCCACGCGCTCGCGATGGTCGCGGGGATGCCGACACCGTCATACACCGCCCCGCAGACGCGCAGGCGGGGGAGCTTGGCGACGGCGTCGCGGATGCGGGCGACCCGGGCGAGGTGGCCCACGGGGTACTGCGGCAGGCCGCCTATCCACCGGGTGACCTCTGTGGCGACGGGCCGGGCGGCCAGCCCGGTGGCGTCGGCGAGGTCCTTCAGGGATACGGAGACGAGGTCGGCGTCCTCGCGGTGCAGGTGCTCCTCCTCGCCGTACCGGCCGACGGAGGTGCGCAGCACGACGAGGTCCCCGGATCCCTCGTCGGTCCACTTCCACTTCTGGGAGGAGAACGTGGACGCCTTGATGGTGCGGCCGTCGACGGGCGGGACGAGGAACCCGGAGCCGGCGGGCAGAACGCCTGCCAGGTCGGAGCGCCGGAAGGCGAGGGTGACCAGGGCCATCGACGCGTACTCCACGGCGGCCAGCTCGGCGGCGGCGGCCGGGGACTCGGCGGCGAGCAGCTCGGAGGCGGACCAGGCGGGGGTCGCGACGATCACCGCGTCGGCGTGCAGGACCCGGTCGCCGGTACGGATGTCCCAGCCTCCCCGGGCCGCTCGGGTCAGGGCGTGGACGGGCGTGTCGGTGAGGACCTCGCCGCCCTGGGCGGTGATGGCGTCGGCGACGGCGCCGGGAAGCGTGCCGATGCCGCCCGCGATGCCCATGAAGGCGGGCCCGGTCTGCTGCTGGGCGCCCTGCTGGAGGGAGCGCACCGCCTCGGTGAGCGTGCCGTGGGCGCGGGCGGCCTCGAAGAGCTTGGGCACGGCGGCGCGCATCGAGATGGCGTACGCGTCGCCCGCGTACACCCCGCCGAGGAGCGGTTCGACGAGCCGGTCGACGACCTCTCGGCCGAGGCGGTCGGCGACATACCGGCCGACGGCGACGTCGTCCCCGAGGGCGGCGGGGTCGGCGGGGGGCAGGTCCCGCTCGTGCTCGATACGGGCGAGGCCCTCGGCGGTCAGGAGGCCCGCGACGGCGGCCGCGTCGCCGGGAACGCCCATGACGTGCCCCTTGGGCATCGGCCGGAGCGCGTCACGGGTCCAGACGGCGGCGCTGGTGGTGGCGGGCGGCTGGAGCCGGTCGCCGAGGCCGACGGCGCGGGCGAGGACGATCGCCTCGGGGCGGCGGGCGAGCATCGACTCGGCGCCGAGGTCGACGGGGGCGCCGGCGATCTCCCCGGCGTGGAGCTTGCCGCCGAGCCGGGTGGTGGCCTCCAGCAAGGTCACGCGCCGCCCGGCGGTGATCAGCCGGTGGGCGGCGGCGAGGCCCGCGATACCGCCGCCGATGACGACGACATGGCCGCTCTCGGGTGTGTCCCCAGTGTCCGCGTTCATGCCCCCTACTCTCTCAAACGCCTCTGACACACCGTTCCGAGTCCTGACCGTGACCGGTTCGTGAGCCGCTCACCGGCAACCGGTCCCCTCCCCCACACGTCCAACAGGCACACCATTCGCCATGTGGACCGGGGGGATCATGCGCGCACGTCGTCACAGATTCGCGGCCGTACTTCTGCTCACCGCCTCGCTCGCGCTCGCCGGGTGCGGCGCGTCGGGCGAGAACAGCGCCGCCGACCAGAAGGCCGTCGGCAGTCCGGAGGCGGACTCGGGGTACGCGGCGGACAAGCCGGCCGCCGGCGGCGCCAAGGCACGTCCGTCCGCGCCGCCGAAGCAACCCCAGCACGTGATCCGTACCGCGGAGCTCTCCGTCGAGGTCGAGGACGCCACGGCGGCACTGACGAAGGCCCGCTCGGTCGTCGGGACCTCGGGCGGGCATGTCGAGAACGAGACGACCGAGCGCGTCGACGACGACCACGTGACCTCGCGGATCGTGCTGCGCGTGCCGCAGTCGGCGTACGACTCGGTGCTGAAGGAGCTGGCCGGTACCGGCAAACTCCTCTCGCGCAAGGCGGACGCCAAGGACGTCACCGACCAGGTCGTCGACGTGGAGAGCCGGATCGCCACGCAGCGGGCGAGCGTCGCGCGGGTGCGGGAGCTGATGGACCGGGCGACGAAGCTGAGCGACGTGGTGACCCTGGAGGCGCAGCTCAGCAGCCGTCAGGCGGACCTGGAGTCGCTGCTGGCCCAGCAGGCGGCCCTGAAGGACCGTACGTCGATGGCGACGATCACGCTGAACCTCAGCGAGCCGGAGAAACCGGCCGAGGAGCCGGCCGACGACGGCCCGGGCTTCGGGGACGCGCTGAGCGGCGGCTGGAACGCGCTGGTGACGACCGCGAAGTGGGTGGGGATCGTGCTGCTCGCGGTGGCGCCGTGGGCGGTGGTGTTCCTCGTGGCGTACGCCGTGTGGCGGTGGCTGGTGCGGCCGTGGATGGCGAGGCGTACGGCCTTCCCGGACGCCACGGACGTCAGGGACTCGGACACCGCCTCGTCGTAGCGTGTCCCGCATGGGACAGCTGGGACGAGAACGACTGGTGATCATCGGCGGGGACGCGGCGGGCATGTCCGCCGCGTCGCAGGCCCGGCGGCTGAAGGGCCCGGACGAGCTGGAGATCCTCGCGTTCGAGCGCGGGCACTTCACCTCGTACTCGGCGTGCGGGATTCCGTACTGGGTCGGCGGTGACGTCGACGGGCCGGAGCGGCTCATCGCGCGTACGCCCGAGGCGCACCGGGAGCGCGGTATCGACCTGCGGCTGCGGACGGAGGTGACCGAACTCGACGTGGACGGCGGCCGGGTGCGCACCCGGGACGCGGAGTCGGGCGCCGAGGAGTGGACGGGCTACGACAAGCTGGTGATCGCGACCGGCGCCCGCCCGGTGCGGCCGCCGCTGCCGGGCATCGACGCGGCGGGCGTCCACGGGGTGCAGACCCTGGACGACGGGCAGGCGCTGCTGTCCACGCTGACCGCGCTGAACGGCACGCCAGGGCGGCGCGCGGTGGTCGTCGGCGCCGGGTACATCGGCGTGGAGATGGCGGAGGCGCTGCTGAAGCGCGGCTACGAGGTGACCGTCCTCAACCGGGGCGAACAGCCGATGTCGACGCTCGACCCGGACATGGGGCGGCTGGTGCACGAGGCGATGGACGGCCTCGGCATCACCACGGTCGGCGGCGCGGAGGTCACCAAGATCCTCACCGGTGGCGACGGGCGGGTACGGGCGGTGGCGACGGAGGACGCCGAGTACCCGGCCGATGTGGTCGTGCTGGGCCTGGGCGTGGAACCCGAGACGACCCTGGCGCGCGCGGCGGGGCTGCCGCTCGGCGCGTACGGCGGGCTGCTCACCGACCTGTCGATGCGGGTGCGCGGCCGGGAGAACGTCTGGGCCGGCGGCGACTGCGTCGAGGTGCTGGACCTGGTCTCCGGCCGCGAGCGGCACATGCCGCTGGGCACGCACGCCAACAAGCACGGCCAGGTCATCGGCGCCAACGTGGGCGGCGGGTACGGCACGTTCCCGGGCGTGGTCGGTACAGCGGTCAGCAAGGTCTGCTCGCTGGAGATCGCCCGCACGGGCCTGCGCGAGCGGGACGCTCTCGCCGTGGGGCTCCGGTTCGTCACGGTGACGGTCGAGTCGACGAGCCGCGCCGGGTACTACCCGGGCGCGGCGCCGATGACGGTCAAGATGCTCGCCGAGCGCCGTACGGGCCGGCTGCTGGGCTGCCAGATCGTGGGCCGCGAGGGCGCGGCGAAGCGGGTGGACATCGCGGCGGTGGCCCTGACTGCCGGGATGACGGTCGAGCAGATCACCGCCCTGGACCTGGGCTACGCCCCGCCGTTCTCCCCGGTCTGGGACCCGGTCCAGGTGGCTGCCCGCAAGGCCGTGACGGCGGTGCGGGCAGCCGGCTGAGGTCAGCGCGCGGTCTGGGTGTGGACGTACTCGACCAGGCGGGTCAGGGCGTCCGGGTGGGTGGTCGGCAGGACGCCGTGGCCGAGGTTGAAGACATGGCCCTCCAGCCCGGCGGCGGCGTCCAGGACCTCGCGGGTCTTGGTCTCGACCGCCTCGGGGGTGGAGAAGAGGACGGCCGGGTCGAGGTTGCCCTGCAGCGCCTTGCCGGGGCCCACCCGGCGGGCGGCCTCGTCCAGCGGGACGCGCCAGTCGACGCCCACCACGTCGGCGCCCGCCTCGCCCATCAGGCCGAGCAGCTCGCCCGTGCCGACACCGAAGTGGATGCGCGGTACGCCGTACCCCTCGACCGCCCGGAACACCTTCGCCGAGGCCGGCATGACCGAGCGGCGGTAGTCGGCCGGGGCGAGGGCGCCGACCCAGGAGTCGAAGACCTGGATCGCGGAGGCGCCGGCCTCGATCTGGACCTTCAGGAAGGCGGCGGTGATGTCGGCCAGGCGGTCCAGCAGGTCGGCCCACAGCTCGGGGTCGCCGTACATCAGGGCCTTGGTGTGCTCGTGGTTGCGCGACGGGCCGCCCTCGACGAGGTAGCTCGCGAGGGTGAAGGGCGCGCCGGCGAAGCCGATCAGCGGGGTGGTGCCGAGTTCGCCGGTCAGCATGCCGATCGCCTCAGTGACGTACCGGACGTCGTCGGGCGTGAGGGCGCGTAGCCGGTCGAGGTCGGCGCGGCGGCGGATCGGTTCGGCGACGACGGGGCCGACGCCCGGCTTGATGTCGAGGTCGATGCCGATGGCCTTCAGCGGGACGACGATGTCGCTGAAGAAGATCGCGGCGTCGACCTTGTGCCGCCGTACCGGCTGCAGGGTGATCTCGGTGACCAGCTCGGGCCGCATGCACGACTCGAGCATGGGGATGCCTTCCCGGACCTTCAGGTACTCGGGCAGCGACCGTCCCGCCTGCCGCATGAACCACACGGGCGTGTGCGGCACGGGCTCGCGCCTGCACGCTTTCAGGAACGCGGAGTCGTAGGTCTTCGTCTGCTGGCCCGAAGGGCTGTCAATGGCACTCACGCCCCGAATCTTCGCATGTGCGGCCAAGCGGCTCGCGTGGTGAGGGTGTCCCTCCCTGCGCGAGGCCGTCCTTCCGCCTACTCTTCCCCGCATGGCTGCGGCTCAGGGACAGTTCTCCGATCACTCCGACGACGCCGAAGGAACGAACGACAGGGAGGGTACGTCCGTGCCGCCCGCCTTCCGGCTGGCGGTCGACGCGCTGCGCGGGGCGCGGCTGCGGCCGGAGATCGAGATCGAACCGTCCCGGCCGCCGCAGCGGCTCGCCCCGTACGCGTACGCCCTGGAGGCGGCGGTCGTCGACGGCGAGGAGGACCTGGCGGACGGCCGCCTCGTGCTGCTGCACGACCCGGCCGGTCACGAGGCCTGGCAGGGCACCTTCCGGCTGGTGACGCTGGTACGGGCGGAGCTGGAGCCCGAGATGGCGGCCGACCCGCTGCTGCCGGAGGTGTCCTGGTCGTGGCTGACGGGCGCGCTGGAGGCGCGGGGCCTGTCGTACGAGGAGGCTTCGGGCACCGTCACCCGTGCGGGGTCTCACTACTTCGGTGGACTCGCGGAACGCCGCCCGGCGACGCAGATCGAGATCCGGGCGTCCTGGACGCCGCGCGAGGGCCGGGGCGGGGTGCCGGACACGGCGGCGCACCTGGCGGCCTGGTGCGACCTGCTGTGCCAGATCGCGGGCCTGCCGCCGTCGGTGCCGGGCGGCCCGCTGGACCAGAGCTCGGCGGCCGTGGTCTCCCTCCCCCAGCGCCGCGGCCCCCAACACCCGTAGGGCCCCACCCTCCGCGCCACCCGGTCCCGCCCCACGGCACCCCCGCGCCCTGCGGGCCCCGCCGGGGCGGCTCCTGCCCCCGCGGGGCACCTGCCCGGGACGGCTCCCCCCGTTGTGGGCAGTCGTCCGCAGGGGGACGCACTGCGGGGGCCCGCGCCCTGGACGGCTCCCCCCTCGTTGTGGGCAGTCGTCCCGCTGGGGCGGGACGGGTGGGCACAACGGGACCGGGGCGGTGCCCTGCCGGCGGTTCCACCCGGTGCGGTGACCGTTCCCGGTACGCCCCGGGGGCGGTGCCGCTCCCGCCGGTGGCGCCGGTGCGGGTCGGTGCCTGCCGGTGGGTGGGGGGCGGGGCCCCTCCGGGCTCACCTCCTCGAGGCCGGCGGCCTTGGGTCCCGGCATAGGGAGCCGTTCCAGCGCCGCCAACCTCTGCGGGGGCGACCCTGCACGGCCCCACCCCGGCCGGTGGCCATCTGCGGGCCGGTGGGAGGCGGGGGCACGGCCCCCCGGGCGGTGGCCGGCTGCGGGCCGGGGGGACGGGGGCACGGGCCCGACCCGGGCGGTGGGCGTCTGCGGGCCGGGGGGAGACGGGCATGGGCCCGGCTCGGACGGCGCCGGGCCGGGCGTCAAGGCGACGCCCCGATGCCCGCCGGGCGCGCCACGAGCGGGCCGCCAGGCGCGTAGGCTGCGCGGCCTGCCGCTGGGGCCGTACCGGCGCTCGGGGCGCGGCCGGCCGGTCACGGCGGGCGCCCCGCGTGGGATGGGGCGCTCGTAGGATGATCGATCGCCCGTCCGAATTGCCCCAATTGTTACTCACTAAATCGTGATCTTCCCCTAAAGGCGGACGGTCGGGCTGCCGAAGAGGTCTGTGACCCTTCAAACACGGTTCGCCCCGGCTTCTTCCCCGAGCCGGCTGTGTCCCGCACCTTCCCAGGAGGCCTGGTGTCCGTTCTCCTCGAGCAGCCCGCAAGCCTGGTCGCCTACCGCCCGAACAAGCCGACGGCCATGGTCGTCGTGGCCGACCCGCGCGTCCGCTCCACCGTCACCCGCCACCTGTGGGCCCTCGGAGTGCGTGACGTCATCGAGGCGTCGTCCATCGCGGAGGCTCGTCCCCGCGTCGGCAGCCCGCGCGACATCTGCGTTGCCGACGTCCACCTGCCCGATGGCTCCGGGCTCACCCTGCTGTCCGAGACCCGTGCCGCCGGCTGGCCCAACGGGCTCGCCCTTTCGGCGGCCGACGACATCGGCGCCGTACGCAACGCGCTCGCCGGTGGCGTCAAGGGCTACGTCGTCACCGGTACGCGGACGAACATCGGCCACCCGACCCGTCCCGGCGCCGCCCCCATCGGCGCCGCGGCCGCCCGGCTGCACCGCCGCCCCCCGGGTGCCCCGAGCCACCCGGGCGGCTACCGGGAGCTCTCCGGCCGCGAGGTCGAGGTGCTGCGACTGGTCGCCGAGGGCCAGTCGAACAAGGCGATCGGCGTATCGATGGGCCTGTCCGCGCTGACCGTAAAGAGCCACCTGGCCCGTATCGCCCGCAAGCTCGGCACCGGCGACCGGGCCGGAATGGTCGCCGTGGCACTTCGTACGGGAATCATCCACTGACCGGTTCACCTCACCCCCGCGCCCGTCGACGGAACGTTCCGTCGACGGGCGCTTGCCGTTCACAGATACCCTTGACAGGTGACCGACGCCCAAGAGACCGCAGCAGAGACAGCACTGCGCACCACCGGGGGCGGCCCTCCGGACGACGGCGTCGCAGACGGCGTAGTCGAAGAGACGCCGATCCCCTTGCTCGAGCCCCGCGAGGGCATCCCGCCCGTGGTGGCCGACGAGCATGCCCTCTCCGAGGTGATCGCCGCCTTCGCGCGCGGCACCGGCCCCGTCGCCGTCGACGCCGAGCGCGCGTCGGGTTACCGCTACGGCCAGCGGGCCTACCTCGTACAGCTGCGCCGCGAGGGCGCGGGCAGCGCGCTGATCGACCCGGTCGGCTGCCCGGACCTGTCCGCCCTCGGCGAGGCCCTGGACGGCGCCGAGTGGATCCTGCACGCCGCGACCCAGGACCTGCCGTGCCTGCGCGAAATAGGCATGGTTCCCAGCCGGCTGTTCGACACCGAGCTGGCCGGCCGGCTCGCCGGCTTCCCGCGCGTCGGTCTCGGCGCGATGGTCGAGTCGGTGCTGGGGTACGCCCTGGAGAAGGGCCACTCGGCGGTGGACTGGTCCACCCGCCCGCTGCCCGAGCCCTGGCTCCGGTACGCCGCGCTGGACGTCGAGCTGCTCGTCGACCTGCGTGACGCACTGGAGAAGGAGCTGGACCGGCAGGGCAAGCTGGAGTGGGCGTACCAGGAGTTCGACGCGATCGCCTCCGCCCCGCCGCCCCCGCCCCGCAAGGACCCCTGGCGCCGGACGTCCGGCATGCACAAGGTCCGCCGACGCCGCCAGCTGGCGGTCGTACGGGAGCTGTGGACCGCCCGCGACCGGATCGCCCAGCGGCGTGATGTGTCGCCGGGCAAGGTGCTCAGCGACGCCGCGATCGTCGAGGCCGCCCTCGCCCTGCCGCCCCATGTGCAGGCGCTGACCGCGCTGCCCGGCTTCGGGCACCGCATGGGGCGCCGCCAGCTGGAGCAGTGGCAGGCGGCGGTGGACCGGGCGAAGGCGCTGCCGGACGCCGAGCTGCCGCAGCCGGGCCAGACGGTGCAGGGCCCGCCCCCGCCGCGCGCCTGGGCGGACAAGGACCCGGCGGCCGCGGCGCGCCTGTCGGCCGCCCGTACGGCCGTGTCGGCGCTCGCCGAGTCGCTGAACCTGCCGCCCGAGAACCTGATCACGCCCGACACGGTGCGCCGGGTGTGCTGGGAGCCGCCTGCCGAGGTCACCACGGAGACGGTGACGGGCGTGCTCGCCGGGTACGGGGCGCGACCCTGGCAGATCGAGCAGGTCACGCCGGTGCTGGTCACCGCCCTGAACGGCGCGAAGGCGTAGACGGAGAGAAAGAAGGGTGCCCCCTCCGGCGGAGGGGGCACCCTTCTTCTGTAGCCACGCGGTGTGACGTTCACCGCTCCGGGCGGGGGGACTGTGCAGCATGGTTACCCGCAAGTAGCATGGGCTGTGCAAGCGCGCGCTTAGCCGCGTGCCCGCAGCAGTGCCATCCCGCACCCTGGAGGAGAGCCATCGTGCCTCGTACCGTCAGGGACGTCGTCTTCGTCGACGGCGTCCGCACCCCGTTCGGCAAGGCGGGCCCGAAGGGCATCTACCACGAGACCCGCGCCGACGATCTCGTCGTGAAGGCCATCCGGGAGCTGCTGCGCCGCAACCCCGGTCTGGACCCGGCGAAGATCGACGAGGTCGCCATCGCCGCGACCACGCAGATCGGCGACCAGGGCCTGACCCTGGGCCGCACGGCGGGCATCCTCGCGGGTCTGCCGCAGTCCGTGCCCGGCTACTCCATCGACCGCATGTGCGCGGGCGCGCTGACCGCCGTGACCTCGGTCGCCGGCTCGATCGCCTTCGGCGCGTACGACGCCGTCATCGCCGGTGGTGTCGAGCACATGGGCCGCCACCCGATGGGCGAGGGCGTCGACCCCAACCCGCGGTTCGTCAGCGAGAAGCTGGTCGACGAGTCCGCCCTGTTCATGGGCATGACCGCCGAGAACCTGCACGACCGCTACCCGCACATCACCAAGCAGCGCGCCGACGAGTACGCGGTGCGCAGCCAGGAGAAGGCCGCCAAGGCGTACGCCAACGGCAAGATCCAGCAGGACCTGGTGCCGATCTCGGTGCGCCGCACCAACGCGGAGGCCGGCGAGACCGGCTGGGGCCTGGTCACCGCCGACGAGCCGATGCGCCCGGGCACCACCCTGGAGAGCCTGGCCGGCCTGAAGACGCCGTTCCGTACGCACGGCCGCGTCACCGCCGGTAACGCCGCGGGTCTCAACGACGGCGCCACCGCGTCGATCATCGCGTCCGAGGACTTCGCCCGCGAGAACGGCCTGCCGGTCAAGATGCGCCTCGTCTCGTACGCCTTCGCCGGCGTCGAGCCGGAGGTCATGGGCTACGGCCCGATCCCGGCGACCGAGAAGGCCCTGGCCAAGGCCGGCCTGTCGATCGAGGACATCAACCTCTTCGAGATCAACGAGGCCTTCGCCGTCCAGGTCCTGGCCTTCCTCGACCACTACGGCATCGCCGACGACGACGCGCGCGTCAACCAGTACGGCGGCGCCATCGCCTTCGGCCACCCGCTCGCCTCCTCCGGCGTACGTCTGATGACGCAGCTGGCGCGGCAGTTCGAGGAGCAGCCGGAGGTCCGTTACGGCCTCACCACGATGTGCGTCGGCTTCGGCATGGGCGCCACGGTCATCTGGGAAAACCCCCACTGGGAGGGCAAGTGAGCACCACCGCTGAGCTGTTGAAGGGTGCGGCCGAGCTGTTCCCGGACGAGGTCGTCACCAGCGCCCACGTACGCCACTTCGACCTGCCCTTCGGGGCGGGCCGGTTCGCGCTGATCACGCTGGACAACGGCTTCGACCACACCAAGCCGACCACCTTCGGCCCGCAGTCGCTGGCGAACCTCAACACCGCCATCGACCAGGTCGAGAAGGAGGCGGCCGAGGGCACCATCGTCGGTGTCGGCATCACCGGCAAGCCGTTCATCTTCGCCGTCGGCGCCGACCTCAAGGGCGTCGAGCTGCTGAAGCGCCACGAGGACGCGCTCGCCATCGGCAAGGGCGGCCACGACGTCTTCAAGCGGCTGTCGGCGCTGGCCGTGCCGACCTTCGCGTACTACAACGGCGCGGCGATGGGCGGCGGTGTCGAGGTCGGTCTGCACTGCACCTACCGCACCGTGTCGGCCGCGCTGCCGGCGTTCTCGCTTCCCGAGGTCTTCCTCGGCCTGGTTCCCGGCTGGGGCGGCTGCACGATCCTGCCGAACCTGATCGGCGCGGACCGCGCGGTCTCGGTGATCATCGAGAACTCGCTCAACCAGAACAAGCAGCTCAAGGGCGCGCAGGTCTACGAGCTCGGGATCGCCGACGCGATCTTCGAGGGCGCGGACTTCCTGGAGCAGTCGCTGCTGTGGACGGCGTCCGTCCTCAAGGGCGAGATCGTGGTCGAGCGCGCGGACGTCGACCGCGGCGAGGGCTGGGACGCGGCGGTCGCGCGTGGCCGGTTCATCGCGGACTCCAAGGTGCACGGCGCGGCCCCGGCCGCGTACCGCGCCCTGGACATCATCGAGGCGGCCAAGGACGGCGATCTGCAGAAGGGCTTCGACGCCGAGGACACCGCGCTCGCCGACCTCATCATGGGCGGCGAACTGCGCGCCGGCATCTACGCCTTCAACCTGGTCCAGAAGCGCGCCAAGCGCCCGGCGGGCGCGCCGGACAAGAGCCTTGCCCGCCCGGTCACCAAGGTCGGCGTCGTCGGCGCGGGCCTGATGGCCTCGCAGCTGGCGCTGCTGTTCCTGCGCCGCCTGGAGGTGCCGGTCGTCCTGACCGACATCGACCAGGAGCGTGTCGACAAGGGTGTGGGGTACGTCCACGCCGAGATCGACAAGCTGCTCGGCAAGGGCCGCGTCAACCAGGACAAGGCCAACCGCCTCAAGGGCCTGGTCTCCGGCGTGCTGGACAAGGCCGAGGGCTTCGCGGACGCGGACTTCATCATCGAGGCCGTGTTCGAGGAGATGTCGGTCAAGCAGAAGGTGTTCGCGGAGGTCGAGGCGGTCGCCCCGGCGCACGCGATCCTCGCCACCAACACCTCGTCGCTGTCGGTGTCGGAGATGGCCTCCAAGCTCCAGCACCCGGAGCGCGTGGTCGGCTTCCACTTCTTCAACCCGGTCGCGATCCTCCCGCTCCTGGAGATCGTGCGCGGCGAGAAGACGGACGACGCCTCGCTCGCCACCGCCTTCGGCGTGGCGAAGAAGCTGAAGAAGACCGCGGTCCTCACCAAGGACGCCCCGGCGTTCGTCGTGAACCGCATCCTCACCCGCTTCATGGGCGAGATCCAGAACGTCATCGACGAGGGCACCCCGGTCGAGACCGCCGAGAAGGCGATCGAGCCGCTCGGCCTGCCGATGTCGCCGCTGGTCCTCCTGGAGCTGGTCGGCCCGGCGATCGGTCTGCACGTCTCGGAGACCCTGAACCGCGCCTTCCCGGACCGCTTCAAGGTCTCCCCGAACCTCAAGGCCGTCGTCGAGGCCGGCAAGCGCGGCTTCTACGTCTACGACTCGGGCAAGCCCGAGCTCGACCCCGAGGTCGCGGCGCTGCTGAAGCAGGGCGATGTCGTCCTGACCGAGCAGCAGGTGCGGGACCGCGTCCTGGACGCGGTGGCGCAGGAGATCGGCCTGATGCTGGACGAGGGCGTCGTCTCCGAGGCCCAGGACATCGACCTCTGCCTGATCACGGGCGCCGGCTGGCCCTTCCACCTGGGCGGCATCACGCCGTACCTGGACCGCGAGGGTGTCTCGGAGCGCGTGAACGGCAAGCGTTTCCTGGCGCAGGGCGTGGCGAGCGTCCCGGCGTAACCGCACGGGGTGACGGGCCGCAGGGGCTTCCCCTGCGGCCCGTCCGCCGTTTCTGCCCCCCACCGGCCCGCAGATCGCCACCGGCCGGGGTGGGGCCGTGCAGGGTCGCCCCCGCAGAGGCTGGCGGCTCCGTGACGGCTCCCTTGCCCGTACCTGAGGCCGCCGGCCTCGAGGAGGTGAGCCCGGAGGGGCCACGCCCCCCACGCCCCGGCAGGCCACCGACCCGCACGGCACCGGGGCGAACCGGGAACGGGCACCGCCCCGGGAGGAGCCGCCGCAAGGGCACCGCCCCGTCCCGTTGTGCCCACCCTCCCCCAAGCTCTCGGCTTCGGTCGAGCAGGGGGGACCCCCATCGCCCCAGCGGGACGAATGCCCACAACGGGGGGGGGAGCCGCCCAGCGGGGCGACCGCCCACAACGGGGAGGCACCGCCCCACCGGACGACGCCCCACAACGGGGAGGGCCAGGCACCGCCCAGCGGGGCGACTGCCCGCAACGGGGCGGGAGGCACGACGGGGTGGCCGCCCCGTGTGGAGTGGGGGACGGCGCGGGGGCGAACCGGGGCGGTCAGGGCTCGGGGTTCGCGAGCGCGGCGAGGAGGGCCTCGCCGTACTTGGCCAGTTTGTTCTCGCCCACGCCGCTGACGCCGCCCAGCTCCGCGAGGGTCGCGGGCGGGGCGGCGGCGATCTGGCGGAGGGTGGCGTCGTGGAAGATGACGTACGCGGGGACGCCCTGCTCCTTGGCGGTCGCCGCGCGCCAGGCGCGGAGCCGTTCGAAGACGGGGAGCGCCTCCTCGGGGAGGTCGGCGACCGGGGCGCGCTTGGCGGCGCCGCCCGACTTGGCCGCGCGGGCCGGGCGTTCCGGCTCGCTGCGCAGCAGCACCTCGCGGCGGCCGCCGAGGACGTCGGCGGAGGTGTCGGTCAGGACGAGCGTGCCGTAGTCGCCCTCGACGGCGAGGAGCCCTTGGGCGAGGAGCTGGCGTACGACGCCGCGCCACTGGGACTCGTTCAGTTCGGTGCCGATGCCGAAGACGCTCAGGGCGTCGTGGTCGAACTGGATGACCTTCGCCGTCTTGCGGCCGAGCAGGATGTCGATGATCTGGCCCGCGCCGAACTTCTGGTTCCGCTCCCGCTTCAGGCGTACGACCGTCGACAGCAGCTTCTGCGCGGCGATCGTGCCGTCCCACGACTTCGGGGGTGACAGGCAGGTGTCGCAGTTGCCGCACGCGGTGGACTCCTGGCCGAAGTACGCCAGCAGCCGTACCCGGCGGCACTCGACCGTCTCGCACAGGGCGAGCATGGCGTCGAGGTGCGCGGCGAGCCGGCGGCGGTGCTCGGCGTCGCCCTCGGAGCCGTCGATCATCTTGCGCTGCTGGACGACGTCCTGGAGCCCGTACGCCAGCCAGGCCGTGGACGGCAGGCCGTCGCGCCCGGCGCGGCCGGTCTCCTGGTAGTAGCCCTCCACCGACTTCGGCAGGTCGAGGTGGGCGACGAAGCGTACGTCGGGCTTGTCGATGCCCATGCCGAAGGCGATCGTCGCGACGACGACGAGCCCGTCCTCGCGGAGGAACCGGGCCTGGTTCTCGGCGCGGGTGCGGGCGTCGAGGCCCGCGTGGTAGGGGACGGCGTCGATGCCGTTCTCCACCAGGAACGCCGCGGTCTTCTCGACGGACGCCCGGGACAGGCAGTACACGATGCCCGCGTCGCCCGGGTGCTCGCCGCGGATCAGCTCCAGCAGCTGCCGCTTGGGCTCGTTCTTGGGGGCGATGCGGTACTGGATGTTGGGGCGGTCGAAGCTGGCCACGAAGTGCCGGGCGCCGGTGAGGTTCAGCCGGGTGGCGATCTCGGCGTGGGTGGCCCGGGTTGCGGTCGCCGTCAGGGCGATGCGCGGCACGTCCGGCCACCGCTCGTGGAGCGTGGACAGCTGGAGGTAGTCGGGGCGGAAGTCGTGGCCCCACTGGGCGACGCAGTGCGCCTCGTCGATGGCGAACAGCGAGATCGTGCCGCGCTGGAGCAGCTGGAGCGTCGACTCGACCCGCAGCCGCTCCGGCGCCAGGTACAGCAGGTCCAGCTCACCGGCGGCGAACTCGGCCTCGACCAGCCGCCGTTCGTCCAGGTCCTGGGTGGAGTTGAGGAACCCGGCCCGTACTCCGGCCGCCCGCAGCGCGTCGACCTGGTCCTGCATGAGGGCGATGAGGGGCGAGACGACGACCCCGACGCCCGGGCGGACCAGCGCGGGGATCTGGTAGCACAGCGACTTGCCGCCACCGGTCGGCATGAGGACCAGGGCGTCACCGCCGCCCACGACGTGCTCGATGATCTCCCGCTGCTCGCCGCGGAAGGAGTCGTAGCCGAAGACCTTGCCCAGTACCCGCAGGGCGTCGTCGGTCTCGTGGTCCACGTGGTCGTCGCCGGGGGAAGTCATCCGGCGATTCTACGAGCGACCGCCCCGAACGGCCCAAACGGCGAACGGGGCGGCCGGCTGTCTGGTAGGGCTACGGCCGACGCTACGGGGCCTTCGTGCCCGCCGCGCGCACGCGAGCGCCCAGGCGGCTGCGGGGGCGTCCGTACACGAAGTAGACGACGATGCCGGCGGCCATCCAGACCGCGAAGCGGAACCACGTCTCGCCGGGCAGGTTGAGCATCAGCCACACCGACGCGGCGACCGAGAGGATCGGGATGAACGGCACCCACGGGGTGCGGAACGCGCGGTGCAGGTCGGGACGGGTGCGGCGCAGGATGATCACGCCGAGGGCGACGACGACGAACGCGAAGAGCGTGCCGATGTTCACCAGGGTCGCCAGCTCGTTGATGCTGGTGAAGCCGGCGATGATGGCGATCAGCACGCCGAGGAGGATGGTGGGGCGGTAGGGGGTGCGGAACTTGGGGTGTGTGACGGAGAAGAACCGCGGCAGCAGCCCGTCGCGGCTCATCGCGAAGAACACCCGTGTCTGGCCGAGGAGCAGGATCAGGCACACGGTGGTGAGGCCGACGGCGGCACCGAAGCTGATCACACCGGCGTAGAAGGGGTGCCCGGTCGCCTTGAAGGCGTCGGCCAGCGGGGCGCTCACCGACAGCTGGCTGTAGTGCTGCATGCCGGTGACGACGAGCGAGACGGCGACGTACAGCACGGTGCAGATGAAGAGCGAGCCGAGGATGCCGCGCGGCATGTCGCGCTGCGGCAGCTTGGTCTCCTCGGCGGCGGTGGCCACCACGTCGAAGCCGATGAAGGCGAAGAAGACGACGGACGCGGCGGTGAAGATGCCCATGACGCCGAAGTTCGTCGGCTCGTAGCCGAAGATCGTCTGGACCAGCGGCGCGTCCCAGCCGGAGGAGGCCGGCGGGGTGACGGGGTCGGGGATGAACGGCGAGTAGTTGTCGCCGACGATGAAGAACAGGCCGGCGATGATCACGATCATGACCACGGTGACCTTGATGGCCACGACGAGGGCGGTGATGTTGGCGGACAGCTTCATGCCGAGCACCAGGATCACCGTGAGGACCAGCACCAGCAGGAAGGCCAGGAGGTCGAAGGTGCCGCCTTCCACGTCCGGGCCTTGCAGACCGGCGGGCAGGTGCCAGTCCACGTTGTCCATCAGTGAGCGTACGTAGCCGGACCAGCCGACGGCGACCACCGCGGTGCCGAGGGCGAACTCCAGGACGAGGTCCCAGCCGATGATCCAGGCCGGCAGCTCGCCGAGGGAGGCGTACGCGAAGGTGTACGCGGACCCGGCGACCGGGACGGTCGAGGCGAACTCCGCGTAACAGAGGGCGGCCAGCGCGCAGACGATGCCCGCCGTGACGAAGGCGAGGGCTGTGGCGGGGCCGGCGGTCTCCTTGGCCACTTTTCCGGTGAGGACGAAGATGCCCGTGCCGATGATGACGCCGACGCCGAAGACCGTCAGGTCCCAGGCGGACAGCGACTTCTTGAGTGCGTGCTCGGGCTCCTCGGTGTCCTGGATCGACTGCTCGATGCTCTTTGTCCGGAACATCCCGGTATCGCGTGATTTCTGGCCCATACTCACCGGCGTACCTCCGTAGCCATCGGCCTCTGTCGCCCATGATCGAGAGGGGTGCTGGACGGCGCCCGTCCTGAGGGGGCCTTTCACACGAAAGGACCGGCCGGAAACCCCTCGGGGTACTCCGACCGGTCCAATGGCGGGACGCGCGGACGTCAGTCGCGGGCGGCTTCGATCTCGGCGTCCTCGTCCTCGTACCGGCCGTCCAGCTTGGAGACCAGGCCGGTGACCTGGCGGGCGATGTCGGGGGCGGTGAGCCCGATCTCGGCCATGACCTCCTTGCGGGAGGCGTGGTCGAGGAAGCGCGGCGGGATGCCGAAGTCGCGCAGCGGTACGTCGACGCCCGCGTCGCGCAGCGCCTGGGCGACCGCGCAGCCGACGCCGCCGACGCGGCCGTTGTCCTCCACGGTGACGACGACCCGGTGGCGGTCGGCGAGCGGCGCCATGGCCTCGTCGACCGGCTTGACCCAGCGCGGGTCGACGACGGTGGTGGAGATGCCCTGCTTGTCGAGCAGGTCGGCGATCTCCAGGCACATGGGCGCGAGCGCGCCGACGGAGACCAGGAGGACGTCGGGCCGGTCCGTGCCGGCCTCGCGCAGCACGTCCATGCCGCCGATGCGGCCCACGGCCTCGACGGCCGGGCCGACCGCGCCCTTGGAGTAGCGCACGACGGTCGGCGCGTCGTCGACCTCGACGGCCTCGCGCAGCTGGGCGCGGACCTGGTCGGCGTCGCGCGGGGCGGCGATGCGGAGGCCGGGGACGACCTGGAGGATCGACATGTCCCACATGCCGTTGTGGGAGGCGCCGTCGGTGCCGGTGATGCCGGCCCGGTCGAGGACGAACGTCACTCCGCAGTTGTGCAGGGCGACGTCCATGAGGACCTGGTCGAAGGCGCGGTTGAGGAACGTGGCGTACACCGCGAAGACCGGGTGGAGCCCGCCGGTGGCGAGGCCGGCCGCGGAGACGGCGCCGTGCTGCTCGGCGATGCCGACGTCGTACACCCGGTCGGGGAAGGCCTTGGCGAACTTGTCGAGGCCCACCGGCTGCAGCATGGCGGCGGTGATGGCGACGATGTCCTCGCGCTCGTGGCCGAGCTTGACCATCTCGTCGGCGAAGACGCCGGTCCAGTCGGCGCCGGAGGAGGAGATCGGCAGGCCGGTGTCCGGGTGGATCTTGCCGACGGCGTGGAAGCGGTCGGCCTCGTCGGCGAGGGCGGGCTGGTAGCCGCGGCCCTTCTCGGTGAGGCAGTGCACGATGACCGGGCCGCCGAACCGCTTGGCGCGGGTCAGGGCGGACTCCAGGGCCTCGATGTCGTGGCCGTCGATGGGGCCGACGTACTTCAGGCCGAGGTCCTCGAACATGCCCTGCGGGGCGATGAAGTCCTTCAGGCCCTTCTTCGCGCCGTGCAGCGTCTCGTACAGCGGCTTTCCGACGACCGGCGTGCGGTCGAGGATCTCCTTGGTACGGGCGAGGAAGCGCTCGTAGCCGTCGGTGGTACGAAGCGTGGCGAGGTGGTTGGCGAGGCCGCCGATGGTCGGGGCGTAGGAGCGCTCGTTGTCGTTGACGACGATGACGAGCGGGCGGTCCTTGGCCTCGGCGATGTTGTTGAGCGCCTCCCAGGCCATACCGCCGGTGAGGGCTCCGTCACCGATGACGGCGACGACGTGGTCGTCCTTCTCCAGGACCTCGTTGGCCTTGGCGAGGCCGTCGGCCCAGCCGAGGACGGTGGAGGCGTGGCTGTTCTCGATGACGTCGTGCTCGGACTCGGCGCGCGCGGGGTAGCCGGACAGGCCGCCCTTCATCTTCAGCTTGGAGAAGTCCTGGCGGCCGGTGAGCAGCTTGTGGACGTAGGACTGGTGGCCGGTGTCCCAGAGGATCTTGTCCTTCGGGGACTCGAAGACGCGGTGCAGGGCGATGGTCAGCTCGACCACGCCGAGGTTCGGGCCGAGGTGCCCGCCGGTCTTGGAGACGGCGTCCACCAGGAAGGACCGGATCTCCGCGGCCAGCTGGTCCAGCTGCTCCTGGGAGAGCCGGTCGAGATCGCGCGGGCCCGTGATACGGGTCAGCAGAGCCACCCGTGCCTCCTTGCGTGTTGAGCTGGTCGAGCTGCCGATTTTGTCGAGTCTAATGTTCCGCCCGTGACGATGGTCATCGGGCGGTGCGTAATACGTCAGCCATTGGTTCAGACGCAGCAATGCCCGGCGCCGGTTGTCGGCGCCGGGCATTGCGATGGTCACACTATGCGCGACCAGCGGTCTTCTGCGTACGGCGGGAGACCGAGTCGATCACGACGGCGGCGAGGAGCACCGCGCCGGTGATCATGTACTGGATCTCCGAGGCCATACCCAGCATGTTCAGGCCCTGCTGGATCGACTGGATCACGATCATGCCCAGCAGCGCGGACCAGACCTTGCCGCGGCCGCCGAAGAGGCTGGTGCCGCCGATGACGGCCGCCGCGATGACGAGCATCAGGGTGTTGCCGCCACCCAGGCTCTTGGTGGCGCCGCCGGAGAGGCTGGCCACGAAGAGGCCGCCGAAGGCGGCGAGCAGGCCGGAGAGGCCGAAGACCAGGATCCGGACGCGGTCGACGTTGATACCGGCGCGGCGGGCCGCCTCGGCGTTGCCGCCGACCGCGAAGACCTGCCGGCCGAAGGTGGTGCGGCGGGCGACGAAGTCGGCGACGACCAGGACGGCGAGGAAGAGCACCAGGGCAAGCGGCAGGCCGCGGGCGCCTGCGGGCTCGTTCAGGACGTACGCGACGACGAAGCAGAGCACCGCGACGACCCCGGCGCGCAGGCCGATCTCGCTGACCGGGCGAGCCGGCAGCGCGGCGGCCTTGCGGCGCTTGCTGTCCAGCAGCAGCGACGCGGCGTAGGCGAGGACGGCGACCAGGGCGAGGCCGTAGGCGGCGGCCTTGTCCTCGAAGTAGTAGCCGGTCAGGTGCTCGACGACGCTGCCGGTGGGGGCGTTGATGGAGCCTTCCTGGCCCATGAGCCAGATCTGCAGGCCGCTCCAGCCGAGGAAGCCGGCGAGGGTGACGACGAACGCCGGTACGCCGATCTTGGCGAAGAAGAAGCCGTGGAGCAGGCCGAGCGCGAGGCCGGAGAGGACGGCGATCGCGACGGCGAGCCAGTCGTTCATGCCGTTGCTCACGTTGAGCACGGCCCAGACGGCGGCGCCGACGCCCGCGACGGAACCGACCGACAGGTCGATCTCGCCGAGGATCAGGACGAAGACGATGCCGACCGCCATGATGCCGAGGCCGGAGGTGTAGACGGCGATGTTGGCGACGGAGCTGGCGGACAGGAAGTTGCTGTTCTGCGACTGGAAGACGATCGCGATGACGATCAGGCCGATGAAGACCGGGAGGGAGCCCAGCTCACCGCCACGCACCTTGCGGGTGAACTCGGTCCAGTAGCCCTTGAGGCCCTCCTCGCGTACGAGGAGACGGGGGTCGACGGCCGGGATGGGGGCGGCGGAGCCCTGGGTCTCGTTCTCGGGGGTCTTGGTGAGGTCGCTCACTTCGCGTCCTCCTTCGTGGCCGTACGCGCCTGGCGGCGGGTCACGGCGTTGTCCGTGGCGCCGGTGATCGCGGCGATGATCGTTTCGTGGGTGGTGTCCTTGACGTCGAAGACACCGTTGTTGCGGCCCAGGCGGAGGACGGCGACCTTGTCGGCGACGGCGCGGACGTCGGCCATGTTGTGGCTGATGAGGATGACGCCATGGCCGCGCTCGCGCAGCCGCTCGACCAGGTCGAGCACCTGGGCGGTCTGCTCGACGCCCAGGGCGGCGGTCGGCTCGTCCAGGATGACGATCTTGGGGTCACCGATCAGGGCGCGGGCGATGGCCACGACCTGGCGCTGACCGCCGGAGAGGGAGGCGACGGGGATGCGGACGCTGGGGATGCGGATGGACAGGGTGTCCAGCAGCTCCTTGGCGCGCTTCTCCATCGCGATCTCGTCGAGGACGGAGAGGCTCTTCAGCTCGCTGCCGAGGAAGAGGTTGGCGACGACGTCGAGGTTGTCGCAGAGGGCCAGGTCCTGGTAGACGGTGGCGACCCCGAGGTCCTGGGCGTCGTTCGGCCGGTTGATCCTGACCGCGTTGCCCTCCCATTCGATGGCGCCTTCATCGATGGGGTGGACCCCCGAGATGGTCTTGACGAGCGTCGACTTGCCGGCGCCGTTGTCGCCGACCAGGGCGACGACCTCACCGGCGTGGATCTCCAGGTCTACGTCGGTCAGCGCCTGGACGGCGCCGAACCGCTTGGAGACTCCGCGCAACGCCAGCACGGGCGTAGCGGACACGTGAATCATCTCCTTCGCCGCCTGTCCGGCGGGGATGGTGGTACGTGGAGCTTGGGGGGTGGACGGAAGTCTGGACTGCCACCGGCCGCCGGCCCGGCCGGTGGCCGAATGTTCGTGGCCGGAAGGCCGGGTGTTCGTGGCCGGTGGCCGTGGGCCGGTGGCCCTGGCCGGAAGGCCGGTGGCCCTGGCCGTGGCCGTGGGCCGGTGGGGAAGGCCGGTAGCCATGACCGCTGGCCCTGGACCGGTAGCCGTGGCCCGAAGGCCGGTGGCCGTAGCCGGTGGCCGTGGGCCGGTAGCCCTGGCCGGAAGGCCGGTAGCCGTAGCCGGAAGGCCGTAGCCGCTGGCCCTGGGCCGGTCGCCATGACCGCCGACCGTGAGCCGGTGGCCATAACCGCTGGCCCTGGTCCGGTGGCCATGACCGCCGACCGAAAGCCGGTGGCCGTAACCGCCGACCGCTGGCCCTGGGGCCGAGCCGCTGGCCGCAGTCGTGGCCGGTGGCCGTCGGCCGGGGCCAGTGGTCCGAGTCGTCGGTCGGTGCCCGCGAGGGTGGTTCGACCCGATTCCCGGGCCGGGACCGGCGACCGGCCGTCGGCCGGGGCACTGGTCCCGCCCGCGGGCCGGTGACCGAGGGCCGCCGGGGCGGGAGGCCCCGGGAGGGAGTCCGGCGCCCGGCCGTGCTTGCGGGGCGTGGGGCGCGGGCGCCGGACCGGTACGGGGGCGGGCTACTTGATGCCGGCCGCGGCGCAGGCCGCCTTGTACTCGGCCGTGCAGATGTCCGCGGCCTTGTAGACCTTGTCCGCGATGATCGTGGAGGCGATGTTCTCCTTGGTCACGATCTGCGCGTCGTACAGCTTGGCCGGGATGTCCTTGAACTCGCCGGTGAGGCTGGTGACCTTCGTCGGGGTCAGGTCGTCGATCTTCTCGCCCTTGAGCAGGCGGACCGCGATCTCCGCCGTGGTCTCGGCCTCCGGCTTGATCTGCTTGTAGATCGTGAAGGCCTGGTCACCCGTCAGGATGCGCTGGAGGCCGGCGAGCTCGGCGTCCTGGCCGCCGACCGGGACCTTGATGCCCTGCTTCTTCAGGGCCGTGATGATGCCGCCGGCCATGCCGTCGTTGGCCGAGTAGACGCCCTGGAAGCCGTCCTTGCCCAGGGAGTCGATGGCGGCGCCCATCTTCTTGTTGGCCTCGTCCGGGGACCAGTCCGGGATGTCCTGCTCGTAGACGACCTTCTTGACGCCGGTGTCCAGGACGCTGTGCGCGCCCTTCTTGAACAGCGGGGCGTTCGGGTCGGTCGGCGAGCCGTTGATCATGACGACGTTGCTGTCCTTGGCCTTGGCGCCGAGCGCCTTGACCAGGCCCTCGCCCTGCAGGCGGCCGATCTTCTCGTTGTCGTACGACACGTACGCGGAGATCGGGCCCTCGGCGAGACGGTCGTACGCGACGACCTTGACGCCCTGCTTCTCCGCGCCCTGGACCCAGGACTTGGTGGCCTTGTAGTCGACCGAGTCGAGGATGATCACCTTGACGCCCTGCGTGACGAGCGCGTCGAACTGCTTCTTCTGGGTCTCGGTGTCCTGCGCGGCGTTGTTGTACTTGACCTCGCAGTCGTCGCACAGTTCCTTGATCTTCGCCTCGATGATCGGGCGGTCGAAGGTCTCGTAGCGGGTCGTCTTGTTCTCCGGCAGCAGCAGACCGATGGTCTTGCTGTCGCCTCCACTGCCGCCGGCGGTGTCGCCGCCGTCGCCCGCCTTGCCACAAGCGACGAGGGAAGCGGCCATGGAAACCGCTGCCGTGCCTATGACGATGCGTCGCGTCATTGCGTTCATGTGGGGTTGCCTCCCTGACGAGGCCGCGACGTTGCGGCCGAGGTGGCTGGAAGTCAACTCGGCCGTAACGTCGTCGTCAAGGAGTAAATTGACAACGAGATGACAACGGTGCCATCCGTTATCTAAGTGAACGCAGGAGCGACCGGCGACAGGGCGCTCTCAAGAAGGGTCGAATCGCCCATTTCGCTCAGCACGAGCGCGAGCGCGCCGAGCACCTCGGCGCGGCCTCCGAGCGCCCCCGGAGCGACCGACAGGTGCCGGGCGGCGCTGGGGATGGCGTACCGGGAGACCGACTCCCGGATGGGCCCGAGGACCAGTTCCCCGGCTTCGGCGAGGTCGCCGCCCAGGACGACGCGACTGGGGTTGAGGAGATTGCACAGGTTGGCCACGCCGCTGCCGATGTGGCGGCCGACGTCCCCGATCACCCGTCGGCACCCCGGGTCGCCCTCGCGGGCCAGCTGCACGACCCGCTCCATGGTCAGGTCCGCCCCGTGGCTGGGCTGGAGCAGCGGCAGGACGTAGCGGGCGGCGGTGAACGTCTCCAGGCAGCCGCGGTTGCCGCAGCGGCACACGGGGCCGGACTCGTCGAGCGTGATGTGGCCGATCTCGCCTGCGGTGCCGCCGGGGCCCCGGTAGATCTGCCCGTCGATCACCAGACCGGCGCCGACACCGCTGGCGACCTTGATGTACGCCAGGTCCTTGACGCCGCGCCCGCCGCCCCAGACCAGCTCGCCGAGCGCACCGAGGTTGGCGTCGTTGTCGACGTACACCGGCACGCCGAGGCGGCCGGAGAGCTCCTCGCTGGGGTTGATGCCGGTCCACCCCGGCAGGATCGAGGTGGAACCGAGGGTCCCGGAGGAGACGTCGATGGGGCCGGGTACGCCGAGGCCGACGCCGACCACCTTGTCCTGGCCGATCCCGGTGGCCGCGATCAGCCGCTTGACCAGCGCTTCCGCCCGGCCGAAGCCCTCCTCGGACGAGGCGTCGACGTCGAGTGGCTCGGACTCCTCGGCGAGCACCTGGTGGGCCAGGTTGCCGACGGCGACCCGCAGGTGGGTGTGGCCGAAGTCGACGCCGATGACGATGCCGGCGTCGCCGCTGAGCGAGACGCTGCGGGCCCGGCGGCCGCCCGCGGAGGTGGGGGTCACCTCGACGGTGCCGCCGTCCTTGAGTTCCCGGACGATGTTGGAGACCGTGGCGGCGGAGAGGCCGGTGGTCCTGGCGATCTCCGCCTGGGTGAGCGAACCGGCCATACGCACCGCGCGCACGACCCGCTCGAGATTGGCCCGATGCAGAGATGTCTGCGACCCCGGAGTCTCCATCGACTCACTCACTCCTGCCGTTTTCTCCAACATGTGAACTCTAAGCTGAGCCTTTTGGGTTGGTCCCCGTCAAGACCTTGAGCGTTGTCGGCCTCTGATGAGCGAAGGAGATGCGGAGGAATCGGATATTTAGGTGCATGACGTAGGGAAACGGCCCGTCGGGAGCGATCGCTCCAGCGACGAGCCGTTTCGGTTTGTGACGTGAACTACTTCAGCGCACCGGCCGTGAGCCCGGACTGCACCTGGCGCTGGAAGACCGAGTAGACGATCAGCACCGGGAGCATGGCAATCATCATTCCGGCCATCAGCGCGCCCCAGTCGTTCTCATAACCCTGCTGCAGGGCGATCATCGCCAGCCCCTGGGTGAGGACGTACTTGTCCTCCTGCTGATTGAGCACCATCGGCAGCAGGTACTGGTTCCACTGCCCCAGGAAGTTGAAGATCCCGATGCTGATCAGGCCGGGCTTGGCCATCGGCAGCATCACCTGGAAGAACGTCCGCGTGTGCGAGGCGCCGTCGATCATCGCCGCCTCGGCCACCGACGTCGGCAGCGTACGGAAGAACGCCGTCATGAAGAAGACGGTGAAGGGCAGCGAGTACGCGATGTAGACCAGGATCAGCCCCTGGTAGGTCGCCAGCAGCGAACTGCCCGGGAAGTCCCGCATGACGAAGAAGAGCGGAATGACCAGCATGAAGACCGGGAAGGACATGCCGGCGACGAACAGATAGTAGATGAACCGGTTGCCGGGGAAGGTGAAGCGCGCCAGGACGTACGCGGCCATCGACCCGAGCACCATCGTGCCGATCACCGACCCGCCGACCACGATCGCCGTGTTGATGAAGTATTGGCCCATGTTCGCGTCGTTCCACGCGTTGGACCAGTTCTCCCAGTGCAGGACGGTCGGCAGGCCCCACGGGTCGGTCAGGATGCCGTTGCTGTCCTTGAAGGCGCTCCACGCCACCCACAGCAGCGGCACGCCGACCATCAGCGCCCACATGACGAGGATGCCGTGGGAGAAGACGTTGAGCACCCCACCCTCGGAGGTGCGGCCGGTCGTCGGGCCGAGGCGCCGGGTGACCTTTACAGGCGTGGTCTCCTGCTTGGTCACCGCGTCGATCTCTTCGATCTCTTCGGTCGTCATCCGCCGTACCCCTAGTACTCGATCCGCTCACGGCGCGCGAAGCGCATCGTGAGCACTGCGAACGTCATGGTGACGATGAGCATCGCGACGCCCATGGCGGAGGCGTAGCCGAACTGGCTGTCCCGGAAGGCCGTCAGGTACAGCCGCAGCGGCATGACGTCCGTGGCGCCGTCCGGGCCGCCCATGTTCACTGACATGATCTGGACCAGCGCGAAGGCGTCCAGGGCGATGATGCCCATGTACACCCAGCCGGTCTGGACCGTGTCCCACAGCAGCGGGAGGGTGATCCGGAAGAAGGTGTCGAAGCGGTTGGCGCCGTCGAGGAGGGCCGCCTCGTACATGTCCCGGGGGATGGAGGCCATCGCGGCGGAGAACAGCACCACGTAGAAACCGACGTGACCCCAGACCATGACCGCGCTGATGCACCACAGCGCGAGGCTCTTCTCCCCCAGCCAGGAATTCTGGAGCCCGTCCAGCCCGACCGCGCCCAGCAGGGAGTTGAGCATGCCGTCGTCCGGGTCCGGGTTGTAGATGTTGGACCAGATGACCGCGATGATCGCGATGGAGATGACCTGTGGGAAGAAGAAGACGAACTTGTAGAACGTGGAGCCGGCGACACCGGTGACGACTTCGTTCTTCCGCCGCCGGCCGCCCACATTGAGCATGAAGGCGAAGAAAAGGCCCAGCGCGAGCGTGACGACGGGGACGAGCGCCAGCATGTAGACGTTGTGGCGCAGCGCGTTCCAGAACTCGTCGCTCTCCCACAGCTTGCTGAAGTTGTCCAGGCCCACGAATTCCGCGGTGCCCACCAGGCCGGACCAGTCGGTCAGGGAGATCTGGAATGCCTGGACGAACGGCGAGATGACGAAAACGCCGTAAATGAGCAGAGGCAGGGCCAGGAAGCCCACGATGAATCGGTATTTGCCGTGTTGCATGGTGCTCCCCGGCCCTTCCCCTCGTCTGTCGAACTGTCAGGTCAGGTGATCCGGCACATCACACGGTGCGCTTGAACTTGGTGACGGAGTCGTCCTTGGCCACCTTGTCGCACTCGGCCTGCGTCTTCTTGATCCAGTCGGCGGCCTTCAGCTCGCCGGCGAGCAGCTGGCCGGTCAGGCCGCCGATCTTCTCGTCGGTGAGCGCCGGGTACCACTCCTGGAGCTGGAGGCTGATCAGGTTGTCCCCCGCCTCCTTGAAGACCTTGCTGGCGGAGGCGAGGCCGGGCGAGAGGGTCATGCCCTGGGTGGCGTCCATGACACAGGTCAGGGACTTCACCTTCGTCGCGAAGTTCTGGGCGTGCTTCTTGGAGAGCATGATGCGCAGCAGTTCCATGCCGCCGGCCGGGTTCTTGCCCTTGGCCGCGACGATGTACGGCTCGCTCGGCTCGGCGCGCAGGGTGCCGTGCGGCATCTTGTCGCCGGTGCCGTCGAAGAGGGCGCCGACCGCCATGCCGAAGTCGGCGGGCGTGGTGGGGGCGGCCTCGTTCTCGACCCAGGAGCCGTTGGGGATGAAGACGGCCTTGCCCTTGTTCCAGGCGGTCTGGGACTGGATGTGGGTCAGGCCCTGGCTGCCTTCGAGGAAGTACTTCTTGGCCGCCAGCTCCTCGTAGTGCTCGACGACCTCCTTGACCGCGTCGTTGGAGGTCCAGGCATTGGGCTCCAGGTTGTCGATCGCGATCCACTTCTCCATGCCGCCGATCTTGGCGATCTGGGCGAAGAGATTGAAGTGTACGTAGTAGGGGAATTTGCCCGCGTACGTCCAGGGGGCGATGCCGGCCTTCTTGATCTCGCCGCAGAGGGTGACCATCTCCGAGAGGGTCTTGGGGTAGGCCCAGCCCTTGTCGGCGAGCAGCTTCTGCGAGTACCAGGTGCCGTAGATGGTGAAGGCGTAGTAGAGCACGTCGAAGGTGTCGCCGTGCTTGCCCTTCTCGACGGTGCTCGGGTGGATCGTGTCGCGGACCTTCTTCGCCGGGTCGTCGAGCGACGGCGCGTCGAGCAGCGGGGCGAGGTCCTGGAGCTGGCCCTGGGTGGACAGCTTGTTCATGTCGAGGTGGTCGGCGCCGGAGTTGTCGATGACGTCCGGCGGGTTGCCGCCCGCGAAGCGCGGGGTGAGCTTGGGGCCGACCTGCTGGGTGCCGGTGTGCTTGACCTCGGCGCCGTAGGTGGCCTTGTAGTCGGCCTCGGCGTCCTTGGCGTACTGGTCGCCGAGGCCGCCCTTGAAGATGAACGCCTCCAGCGGGGCGCCCTTGGCCACGCCGAGCGGGTTCTTCTCGGACTTGGGGCCGCCGGGGGCCTTGGTCTCCTTGTCGTTGCCGCCACCACCACCGGTGGCGCAGGCGGACAGGACGCCCATGGTGGGTACGGTGATCAGGCCGAGCGCGGCGGACCGCTTGATCAGGTCGCGACGGCCGAGGCCGTCACCGTCGTTGCGGGCGGAGGTGGATCCCATGCTCAAGTCCTCGCTTTCTCCAGGACTCAGGCGGTGTACCGGTCGCCCGTCCTGCTCGCCAGAAGCGAAAGGGCCCCGCCACCGCGGTCAATTGCTGGGTCGTGCAGGTGCTGGGTGGTCGTGCAGTGCTGGACGCCGACAGGTATAGTCCACTTCTCGTCAACTGAGCAAGATCGAAAGCAGCTTTGGGCAGCAGTCTTTCCCGAGTTGAGACCTCCGGGAAACCCGGAACCGCCGGGTACGCATTCGTGTCGCGAAGGTTCGGCAGAACGGCTGAATTCGATCTTCCCGTCACGCCAACACCCTTGACACCGCACATCACTTACCTCCCTACTGTTCGTGCGCAGGTCCTCTGACAACGTTGTCCAACGCGCTTTCGGCAGGAGGCAGGACGCGGGATGCAGCCCAGACAGCCCAGCACGTCCGCACCGAGAACCCGACACCGACACCCCCGTACGGCCGCCCTCGTGGCGGCCGCTTCGCTGATCGCGGCGGCCGCCCCGCCGGCCACCGCCCTGGCCCTGCCCGGCCAACCCGCCGTGGCCGGCCAGGAGTTCCACACGTCCTTCGAGGCGGACGAACGCCCACCGGACTGGCGCGACACCGTCGACGTGGGCGCCGACGGCCGCAAGCGGGCCTCCGGCGTCGACGGCGCCTTCTCGGCGGGGATACCCGGCAACGTCACCGACAAGGTCACCGCCCTGCGCGCCAGCGGCGAGAACAGCGGCGCAGGAGAGACCAAGGAGAACCTGGTCGACCTCCAGCCGAGCACCAAATGGCTCACCTTCTCCCCCACCGCCTGGGTCGAATTCGACCTGGACGAACCCGTCAAGGTGGTGACATACGCGCTGACTTCCGCGAACGACCACGCCCCGCGCGACCCCAAGAACTGGACGCTTCTGGGTTCGGCCGACGGCACGGAGTGGAAGGTTCTGGACACGCGCGAGGGGCAGACGTTCGCCAAGCGCTTCGAGACCAGGACGTACGACTTCAACAATTCAAGGGAGTACGCGCATTACCGGCTGGAGATCACGGCCAACAACGGCGCCTCGGGCATCACCCAGCTCGCCGACGTCCAGTTCTCGAACGGTGACGCCTCCACCCCCGTCCCGCCCGACATGCGCAGCCACGTCCACCGCGGCCCCGGCGGCTCCCCCACCGCCAAGGCGAACGCCGGGTTCAGCGGGGTGCGGGCGCTGCGGTACGCGGGCACGCACCGGGCGGGCGGCCGGGCGTACTCGTACAACAAAATCTTCGACGTCCACACGGCCGTACGGCGCGACACCGAGCTGTCGTACCGGATCTTCCCCTCCCTGCCGGAGACGGACCTGAACTATCCCGCCACCAACGTCGCCGTCGACCTGGCCTTCACCGACGGCACCTACCTGAGCGAGCTGGGCGCCGTCGACAGCCACGGCGGGGCGCTCACCCCGCGGGGCCAGGGCGCCGCCAAACGGCTCTACGTCAACCAGTGGAACCAGGTGACGGCCGGGATCGGGACCGTCGCGGCAGGCAGGACCGTGGACCGGATCCTGGTGGCGTACGACTCCCCCAACGGCCCCGCGACGTTCCAGGGCTGGATCGACGACATCGCGATCAAGCGCGCCGCCCCGGTCGACCACCACGCCCGCCCCTCCGACCACGTCTCGACCGTGCGCGGCACCAACTCCAGCGGCTCCTTCTCGCGCGGCAACACCTTCCCCGCCACCGCCGTCCCCCATGGGTTCAACTTCTGGACGCCGGTGACCAATGCCGCGTCGAAGAGCTGGCTGTACGAGTACGCGCGCGGCAACAACGCCGACAACCTGCCCACGGTGCAGGCGTTCAGCGCCAGCCATGAGCCGAGCCCCTGGATGGGCGACCGGCAGACGTTCCAGCTGCTGCCGTCGGCGGCTGCCGGGACGCCGGAGACCGACCGTGTCCGCCGCGCCCTGCCCTTCCGCCACGACAAGGAGACGGCGAAACCCCACTACTACGGCGTGACGTTCGAGAACGGCATCAAGGCCGAGATCACGCCGACCGACCACGCGGCGATGATGCGGTTCACCTACCCGGGCGCGGACGCCTCGGTCGTCTTCGACAACGTCACCGACGAAGGCGGGCTGACGCTCGACCCGGCGACCCGGTCCTTCACCGGCTTCTCGGACGTCAGGAGCGGCCTGTCGACCGGCGCGACCCGGATGTTCGTGTACGGCGTCTTCGACGCGCCGGTCACCGGCTCGGCGGCGGCGGGCGTCAAGGGCCACCTGCGCTTCGACGCGGGCGCGGACCGCACGGTGACGCTGCGCATGGCGACGTCCCTGATCGGCGTGGAGCAGGCGAAGCGGAACCTGGCCGCGGAGATCCCGCCGGGGACGGGCTTCGAGCGGGTACGGGCACGGGCACAGGCCGCGTGGGACCGGATCCTCGGCCGGGTGACCGTCGAGGGCGCGACCCGCGACCAGCTCGTCACCCTCTACTCCAACCTCTACCGGCTGTACCTGTACCCCAACTCGGGCTTCGAGAAGGTCGACGGCAAGGACCGGTACGCCAGCCCCTTCTCGCCGCAGACCGGCCCGGACACCCCGACGCACACCGGCGCGAAGATCGTCGACGGCAGGGTGTACGTCAACAACGGCTTCTGGGACACGTACCGGACGACCTGGCCCGCGTACTCCTTCCTCACCCCCCGCAAGGCGGGCGAGCTGGTGGACGGCTTCGTCCAGCAGTACAAGGACGGCGGCTGGATCTCCCGCTGGTCGTCCCCCGGTTACGCGGACCTGATGACGGGCACCTCGTCGGACGTCGCGTTCGCCGACGCGTACGTCAAGGGCGTCGACTTCGACGCGGAGGCGGCGTACGAGGCGGCGTTGAAGAACGCGACGGTGGTGCCGCCCTCGTCGGGCGTGGGCCGCAAGGGCATGGAGACGTCCCCGTTCCTCGGTTACGCCTCCACCGCGACGCACGAGGGCCTGTCGTGGTCGCTGGAGGGCTACCTCAACGACTACGGCCTGGCGAGGATGGCCGACGCGCTGCACAGGAAGACCGGCGAGGCCCGGTACAAGGAGGAGGCGGCGTACTTCCTGGGCCGGGCCCGCAACTACGTCACGCTCTTCGACAAGGACGCCGGCTTCTTCCAGGGGCGGGACTTGAAGGGCGAGTGGCGGGTGCCGTCGGCCTCGTACGACCCGCGTGTCTGGGGCTACGACTACACGGAGACCAACGGCTGGGGTTATGCCTTCACCGCCCCGCAGGACAGCCGGGGCCTGGCCAATCTGTACGGCGGCCGGGCCGGCCTCGCGAAGAAGCTCGACACCTACTTCGCGACGCCCGAGACCGCCTCGCCGGAGTTCGTCGGCTCGTACGGCAGCGTCATCCATGAGATGACGGAGGCGCGGGACGTACGGATGGGCATGTACGGGCACTCCAACCAGGTCGCGCACCATGTCACGTACATGTACAACGCGGCCTCGCAGCCGTGGAAGACGCAGGAGAAGGTGCGCGAGGTGCTGTCGCGGCTGTACACGGGCAGCGAGATCGGGCAGGGCTACCACGGCGACGAGGACAACGGCGAGCAGTCCGCCTGGTGGCTGTTCTCGGCGCTGGGCTTCTACCCGCTGGTGATGGGCAGTGGGGAGTACGCGATCGGCTCGCCGCTGTTCACCGAGGCGACCGTACGGATGGACAACGGGCGCACGCTGGTGGTCAAGGCCCCGGAGAACAGCGCGCGCAACGTCTACGTGCAGGGGCTGAAGGTCAACGGCAAGCGCTGGACGTCCACGGCGCTGCCGCACGCGCTCGTCGCGCGGGGCGGTGTGCTGGAGTTCGAGATGGGGCCGGAACCGTCGGCCTGGGGGACGGGGCCGGGCGCGGCGCCGGTCTCCATCACCCGGGACGACTCCGTGCCCTCACCGCCCCGGGACGTGCTCGTGGGCGCGGGTGAGTTGTTCGACGACACGTCGGCGACGGCCGCCTCGGTGGAGGCCGTGGAGCTGCCGGTTCCGCCGGGCGGCACGCGGGCGGTCCAGTACACGCTGACGTCGTCGGCGCGGGCCGCCGCCCCGGCGGGCTGGGTGCTGCAGGGCTCGCGGGACGGTACGGCGTGGACGGACCTCGACCGGCGGTCGGGTGAGTCGTTCGCGTGGGACCGGCAGACCCGGGTGTTCACGGTGGCGCGGCCCGGTACGTACGAGAGGTACCGGCTGGTGCCGGGCGCGGTGTCGGTGCTGGCGGAGGTGGAGTTGCTGCGCTGAGCAGGCGGTTGGACGGCAGGCCCGGCGCGCGTGCGGACAGGCGTGCGCCGGGTCGCCATCCATGTCCGGGCGTTCACTCTTCGCTCTGGATGTCGGTGGCGTGAACGCGGCACTAGGTTGCGGGATTGGCGGGGACATGCCTAGTGAAGGGCAGCCTGATGACGCACGCTCCGGAGAGATCTCGGTCCGCTTCCTCAGCACCAGTGGGTACGTCGCTCTTCGTCAACGGCCATGTCCCGAGGCGGCGGGCGCTGATCATTCTCGTCAGCGCACTGTTCGGTTTCGCGCTGACGGTGGTGTGGTCGGCGGAGTTCGTCGACCGGACGATCGGTGACAACGTCGCCAGTGGGCTGCTCGGGCACGAAGTGCGGGACGCGCCGATCAAAGGCGCCCTGGCCGGTGTGGCCTTCGCGCTCGCCACGGGTGTGGCGGGCACGTTCACCGCCTGCAACGTGGCGGCGTTCAGTGCGATCGCCCCGCTGGCGGGCAGCGTCCGCACCCGGCGCGGGCGGCTGGCGCAGGTGCTCAAGCCGCTGGGGCCGCTGGCCGCGGGCGCGGTGCTGGTGTCGGCGCTCTACGGTGTGATCGTGGCGCTGGTCGGGACGGGGATGCCGCAGTTCCAGGAGAGCGCGGGCGGGGCGTCGTCCGGCTTTTCGGCGCGGCTGGTCCAGGCGATGGTGGTGTACGGGATCATCGGCCTGGTGATGGTGTATCTCGGGCTGGCTTCCATGGGCCTGGTGCGCGATCCGCTGGCGCGGGTGTCGGCGCGGTATCCGGGCGCGCCGATGTTCGTGATGGGGGCGCTCATCGGGGCGTTCCTCATCGGGCGCCCGTTCGCCCTGTTCCGGCAGTTGTTCCGGGACGCGGCGGAGAGCCACAACGTGCTGTACGGGGCGGTGGCCTTCAGCCTGCAGGCGTTCGGGAACGTCCTGATCATGGCGGTCCTGTTCGTCCTGATGGCGCTGTTGGCCGGGGACCGGCTCGGCCGCTGGTTCGAGGCTGACCCGCGCCGGGCGTCCGCCGTGATGGCGGTGGCGTTCATCGCCGCGGGGGTGTTCATGATCCTGTACTGGGACGTGCGGATCCTGGCCCGGCGGGAGGTCATCTGGTACCCGATGGCCCCGTGGGCGTGACGAACGCGGGAGGGGCCGCACCCCCGTCGGGGGTGCGGCCCTCGCGCCGGGCGTCTGGTCCTCAGTTGCGGATCAGGTTGCGCAGCACGTACTGCATGATGCCGCCGTTGCGGTAGTAGTCCGCCTCACCGGGGGTGTCGATGCGGACGACCGCGTCGAACTCGACACCGGTGTCGGTGGTGACCTTGACCGTGCGCGGCGTGGTGCCGTCGTTGAGTTCGGTGACGCCGGAGATGGAGAAGGTCTCCTCGCCGGTCAGGCCGAGGGACTCGGCCGACTGGCCCTCCGGGAACTGGAGCGGCAGGACGCCCATGCCGATGAGGTTCGAGCGGTGGATGCGCTCGTACGACTCGGCGATGACGGCCTTGACGCCGAGGAGCGCGGTGCCCTTGGCGGCCCAGTCGCGGGACGAGCCGGAGCCGTACTCCTTGCCGGCCAGGACGACGAGCGGGATGCCCTGGTCGATGTAGTTGCGGGAGGCGTCGTAGATGAACGACACCGGGCCGCCGTCCTGGGTGAAGTCGCGGGTGTAGCCGCCCTCGGTGCCCGGCGCGATCTGGTTGCGCAGGCGGATGTTGGCGAACGTACCGCGGATCATGACCTCGTGGTTGCCGCGGCGCGAGCCGTAGCTGTTGAAGTCGCGGCGCTCGACGCCGTGCTCCGTGAGGTACTGGCCGGCCGGGGTGTCGGCCTTGATGGCACCGGCCGGGGAGATGTGGTCGGTGGTGACCGAGTCGCCCAGCTTGGCGAGCACGCGGGCACCGGTGATGTCGGAGACCGGGGTGGTCTCCATCGTCATGCCCTCGAAGTACGGGGGCTTGCGGACGTAGGTGGACTGCGGGTCCCACTCGAAGGTGTTGCCGGTCGGGATCGGCAGCGCCTGCCACTGGGCGTCGCCCGCGAAGACGTCGCTGTAGGACTTGGAGAACATGTCCTCGCCGATGGCGTTGGCGACGACGTCGTTCACCTCGGCCTCGGAGGGCCAGATGTCCTTGAGGAAGACCGGGTTGCCGTCCTGGTCGGTGCCGAGGGCGTCCTTGGTGATGTCCACCTTCATGGACCCCGCGAGGGCGTACGCGACGACCAGCGGCGGGGACGCCAGGTAGTTCATCTTGACGTCGGGGTTGATCCGGCCCTCGAAGTTGCGGTTGCCGGAGAGGACCGACGTGACCGCGAGGTCGTGGTCGTTGACGGCCTTGGAGACCTCCTCCGGCAGCGGGCCGGAGTTGCCGATGCAGGTGGTGCAGCCGTAGCCGACGAGGTTGAAGCCGACCTTGTCGAGGTACGGGGTCAGGCCCGCCTTGTCGAAGTAGTCGGTGACGACCTTGGAGCCCGGGGCGAGGGTGGTCTTGACCCACGGCTTGCGGGTCAGGCCCTTCTCGACCGCCTTCTTGGCCACCAGGGCGGCGGCGACCATGACGTACGGGTTGGAGGTGTTGGTGCAGGAGGTGATCGCGGCGACGGTGACCGCGCCGTGGTCCAGCTCGTACGTCGTGCCGTCGGCGGCGGTCACGGTGACCGGGCTGGACGGCCCGGGGCCCGGCACCACGGCCGAGTGCTGCGGGGCACCGGCGCCGTTGTCCTCGTGGCCGTACGCCGGGGCGTCGCTGGCCGGGAAGGACTCGTCGCTGGCCTCGTCCACCGGGGAGGTCAGGCTCTGCTGCGCCTGCCCGGCCTCGACGTAGTTGAGCACGTCGCTGTTGAACTGCTCGGCGGCGTTGGCGAGGACGATGCGGTCCTGCGGGCGCTTCGGGCCGGCGATGGAGGGGACGACCGTGGAGAGGTCCAGCTCCAGCTTCTCGGAGAAGTCCGGCTCGGCGGCCGGGTCCAGCCAGAGGCCCTGCTCCTTGGCGTACGCCTCGACGAGCGCGACCTGCTGCTGGGAGCGGCCGGTGAGCTTGAGGTAGTTCAGCGTCTCGTCGTCGATCGGGAAGATCGCAGCGGTGGAGCCGAACTCGGGCGACATGTTGCCGATGGTGGCGCGGTTCGCGAGGGAGGTGGCGGCGACGCCCTCACCGTAGAACTCGACGAACTTGCCGACAACGCCATGCTTGCGCAGCATCTCGGTGATGGTCAGCACCAGGTCGGTGGCGGTGGTGCCGGTGGGCAGCTCGCCGGTGAGCTTGAAGCCGACGACGCGCGGGATCAGCATGGAGACCGGCTGGCCGAGCATGGCGGCCTCGGCCTCGATGCCGCCGACGCCCCAGCCGAGCACACCGAGGCCGTTGACCATGGTGGTGTGGGAGTCGGTGCCGACGAGGGTGTCGGGGTACGCCTGGCCGCCCCGGACCATGACGGTGCGGGCCAGGTGCTCGATGTTGACCTGGTGGACGATGCCGGTGCCGGGCGGGACGACCTTGAACTCGTCGAAGGCGGTCTGGCCCCAGCGCAGGAACTGGTAGCGCTCCTTGTTGCGGCCGTACTCCAGCTCGACGTTCTGCGCGAACGCCTCGTTGGTGCCGAACTTGTCCGCGATGACGGAGTGGTCGATGACCAGCTCGGCCGGGGCCAGCGGGTTGATCTTCGCCGGGTCGCCGCCGAGCTCCTTGACGGCCTCGCGCATGGTGGCGAGGTCGACGACACACGGCACACCGGTGAAGTCCTGCATGATCACGCGGGCCGGCGTGAACTGGATCTCCTGGCTCGGCTGAGCCTGCGAGTCCCAGCCGCCGAGGGCCCGGATGTGGTCGGCGGTGATGTTCGCGCCGTCCTCGGTGCGGAGCAGGTTCTCCAGGAGCACCTTCAGGCTGTACGGGAGGCGCGCGGAGCCCTCGACCTTGTCCAGCCTGAAGATCTCGTACGACTCGTCGCCCACGCGCAGCGTGCTGCGGGCGTCGAAGCTGTTCGCCGACACGACAGTCTCCTTCATCAATGTGCGCGTTCTTACCGCATCCTGCCGCGATGGCTCCTCGCCGATCCGCTAAGGTAAGACTTAGTTAGGTAACCCTTACCGGCTGGCGCGGCTGCGGTGCGTCTTTCGGCAGATATCTCGATGTCGAGATAACTCTAGTACATGACCGTGCCCCGCGACGAGGCGCGGCCGGTGGACTGTCGTGTCATGCGGTGAAGCGGCGGACGAAACGTCTCTGCCAGGGCGTCTCGACGGCGTGGCGGTCATAGTTCTGCCGCACGAAATGCACCGCTTCGTCCGCCGGAACCCCGTCCAGGACGGCGAGGCAGGCCAGGGCGGTACCGGTCCGGCCGCGCCCGCCACCGCACGCGAGTTCGACACGTTCGATGGCGGCGCGCTCCCATGCCTCGCGGAGGACGGTACGGGCGTCCGCCGGACTGCTGGGCAGCCGGAAGTCCGGCCAGCGCAGCCAGCGGGCCTCCCAGGGCACCTCGGGAGGCCGCTTGCCGAGCAGATACACGCCGTACGCGGGCGCCGGCCCGCCCGGCAGCGGCCGGCGCAGTCCGCGCCCCCGCACCAGTCGCCCGGAGGGCAGCCGCAGGACACCGGGATCGATGGGGTTCCAGGTCTCGGTCATCCGCTCACGGTAGTCGCCGGCAGTCGTCGGCCCGGCCGGCGGAGCCGGAGTTGCGGGGGCGGATGGGCGGGTTGAGCATCGGATCATGTTCAGTGGCGCGCACGTCATCCTCTACACCAAGGACGCCGACGCCGACCGGGCGTTCCTCCGGGACGTGCTGGGGTTCGACAACGTCGACGCGGGGCGCGGCCGGCTCATCTTCAAGCTGCCGCCGGCCGAGGTCGCCGTACACCCGACGCCGGGTGAACCGAAGCACGAGTTCTATCTGATGTGCGACGACATCGAGGGCATCCTCGGTACGTTGGCGAACCGTGGGGCAGAGGTGTCACGGCCGGTCAGCGACCAGGGGTGGGGGCTGCTGGCGGCGCTGCGGCTGCCGAGCGGCGGTGAACTGCCACTCTACGAGCCACGACACCCCACGGCGCACAGCCTGTCACCCTGACGGCGGACCCCCGCGCAGGGGTCATCTCATATCTGAGATAACCTGCCCCCATGGCAGACGACTACCTCGTACGCATCGGCAAGCTCATCCGTGACGCCCGGCAGCACCGCGGCTGGACGCAGACACAGCTCGCCGAGGCGCTGGCCACAAGTCAGAGCGCCGTCAACCGCATTGAGCGCGGGAACCAGAACATCAGCCTTGAGATGATCGCCCGGATCGGCGAGGCGCTCGACAGTGAAATCGTGTCACTCGGGTACGCGGGTCCCATGCATCTGCGCGTAGTGGGCGGGCGCCGGCTGTCCGGCTCCATCGACGTCAAGACGAGCAAGAACGCGTGCGTGGCGCTGCTGTGCGCGTCGCTGCTCAACAAGGGCCGTACGACGCTGAGGCGGGTCGCCCGGATCGAGGAGGTCTACCGCCTCCTGGAGGTCCTCAACTCCATCGGCGTACGCACCCGCTGGATCAACGACGGGATGGACCTGGAGATCGTCCCGCCCGCGCACCTCGACATGGCCGCCATCGACGCGGACGCCGCGCGCCGCACCCGGTCCATCATCATGTTCCTCGGCCCGCTGCTGCACAGGCTGCGGCAGTTCAAACTCCCGTACGCGGGCGGCTGCGACCTCGGTACGCGCACCATCGAGCCGCACATGATCGCGCTGCGCCGCTTCGGCCTGGACATCACGGCCACCGAGGGGCTGTACCACGCGGAGGTCGACCGCGGCGTCACCCCGGACCGCCCGATCGTGCTGACCGAGCGCGGCGACACGGTGACCGAGAACGCGCTGCTCGCGGCCGCCCGCCACGACGGCGTCACCGTCATCCGCAACGCCTCCTCGAACTACATGGTCCAGGACCTGTGCTTCTTCCTGGAGGCCCTGGGCGTACGGGTCGAGGGCATCGGCACCACGACGCTGACCGTGCACGGCGTGCCGTCCATCGACGTGGACGTCGACTACTCGCCCTCCGAGGACCCGGTCGAGGCGATGAGCCTGCTGGCGGCGGCGGTCGTCACCGAGTCGGAGCTGACGATCCGTCGCGTACCGATCGAGTTCCTGGAGATCGAGCTCGCGGTCCTGGAGGAGATGGGCCTCGACCACGACCGGACGGCGGAGTACGCCGCCGACAACGGCCGTACGCGGCTGGTGGACCTCACGGTCCGCCCCTCCAAGCTCGAAGCCCCGATCGACAAGATCCACCCCATGCCCTTCCCGGGCCTGAACATCGACAACGTCCCGTTCTTCGCGGCCATCGCGGCCTCGGCCCAGGGCCAGACCCTCATCCACGACTGGGTCTACGACAACCGGGCCATCTACCTCACCGACCTCAACCGCCTGGGCGGCCGTCTCCAGCTCCTCGACCCGCACCGCGTCCTGGTCGAGGGCCCGACCCGCTGGCGCGCCGCCGAGATGATGTGCCCGCCCGCCCTGCGGCCCGCGGTGGTCGTGCTCCTCGCCATGATGGCGGCCGAGGGCACGTCCGTGCTGCGCAACGTCTACGTCATCAACCGCGGCTACGAGGACCTGGCGGAGCGGCTGAACTCGGTCGGCGCGCAGATCGAAATCTTCCGGGACATCTAGGACTTTCCGGGCCCTGAGGCCCCGTCGCCCTGCACGAGGAGCGGCGGGGCCGGTCCTGGCCGATGATCGACCTGACAGCCCTCGTACGGCACGAGCGCCTCGGGAGACGCAGTGGCAGAGCATCCAGTGATCGGTTACCTCGTCTGGGCCGTACTGTTCGGCGCCATCTTCGCCTGGGAAGGCATCGGCCTGCTCCGGGCGGCCGACGCGTTCCCCACCCTCAGCGACGCGACCAGGGCCGTCATGCGCTACCCGGTCGGCCGCTGGGCCCTGTTCGCCCTGTGGCTGTGGTACGGCTGGCACACCTTCGTACGCGGCTGGCACTTCCTGTTGCAGGACCCTTCCTGAGGGGCCGGTCGTGCTTCCGGTATCCCTCAACATCACGCTCATGCTGACCGGCTACGCCCTGGTCATGGGCTTCCTCGGCTGCGGCCTGCTCATCCTCCGGCGCCGCCCGGCGCGGCCGTGGCCCCCGGCTCGCCGGGTCCTCGCAGGTCCGGGCCGACGGGGCTGGCCGGCCCTGGTCCGCCAGGTCGCGGGCACCGCGATCGGCGGTTACGTGATGCTGATGGCGGTGGTGGTCGGCTACTACCAGGGGGTGGCGCATGTGGGCGGCCGCTTCCTGCTGAGCGCGGTCACCGGCACCGCGCTGCTCATCGGCATCACCCTGCCGGTGTACTTCCTCGCGTCATGGGTCACCGCACGGCGACGCGGATAGGCCGCGACGCCGGCGGCCCGAGTCCCGCGACCACCAGTCCGGGGCCACGTTGATGCCGTGGACGTCGGCGGCCTGGGCGTCGGCCGTTCCCTTGCCCCGGACGATCAGTTCGCCCAGCTTCTCGTCCGCCTCCCGGACTCCCGGATGACCTGCACCGAGGCGGGGCCACGGTCGCCCGGTGATTCGCGTCCGGACCTCTCGCGTTCAGCCCGGCGGCGTCCGCCGCGGTGGCGCCGACGGCGTGCCGGGCCGGGGGCAGCTGTCCTGGTACGGCACTCCGGGTGCGTAGGTGGCCCAGGCATCCCGGCCGAGCCCTTGGCCCGCCAGTTTGCAGGCCATACCGATGGGGTCGGCACTGAGGGCCGGGAGGGACGCCAGGTCCCAGATCTGGAGCGTGCTGTCGCTACGGCCGGTGACGGCGAGGCGGCCGTCGGGGCTGAAGGCGAGCAGCTCCAGTTTCTCGGTGGGGTGGGAGAGCCGGGCGGCGAGGTGGGTCCGGCGGAGGTCCCCGATGTCCGCGAACAGGACGTCACCGGATTCGTTCATGGCGCTCAGCAGATGGCCACCGGGATGGAAGGAGGGGTCGCCGGTGACGTCCCAGTCGTCCCCGGTCACCCGGCCGACCGTCCGGGGCGTGGCCGCCGCGTGGAGGTCCAGAATGCGCAGACCCCTGCCCAGCTCGGAGTCGGCCCAGAGGCGGCCGTCATGGGAGAGGGCGGATCCCATGTTGATGGTCCGCAGCTCCCCGTACGCGCCGAAGTCGACGCGCGACGACGGATAGCCCTTGACCGTACGCACATGCTTGGGGCGCTTCCTGTCCGTCAGGTCCCAGGTGGCGAGCCACCCCGTGGACAAGAGCGTCTCGGCGCCGTTGGCGGCCAGCGTGGTGGCACGAGGGCTGAGACTGACGTCCATCTCGTAGCCGACGCGGCCACGGTTGACGACGGACAGCTTGCGCGGCCGGGCGGGCGTGGTGATGTCCCAGAGCGTGATCCGGCCCCTGCGGTCGGCGGCGGCCAGGGTGGTTCCGTCGGCGCTGACGGCGAGGTCCTGGACGAAGGCTCCGAGGTCCATCGAGGCGAGGCGTTCCGGCCGGCCGGGCTGCCGCATGCTCCACAGGCTGACGGCTTCGTCGAAACCGGCCGTTGCCAGCGTTCTGCCGCCGTGCGTGAAGACGGCCGACCTGATGGCGCCCTGATCAGCGATGGACGCCAGCACCCGGGGGCGGCCAAGGGGAGTCAGGCGCCAGCGAATGACCGTCTGTCCGTCGACGGAGGTGAGGGTGCCGTCGTTCCGGCCGAAGACGAGGGCGTCGGGAGTGCGTTGGTGCCCGCGCAGGGTCGACTCCTTCTTCGGCTCGGCCCTGTTCGCGATGTTCCATACGGTGATCGACTCGTCGAACGACGCCATGGCCAGCCTCGTCCCGGCAGGGTTGAACGCGAAGGCGGTGACGAAGTCCTTGTGGGCGGCCCACTCCGCCTGCTTCCTCGGCCGGGACGGGTCGGCGACGTTCCACAGCACGACCCGGCCGCCGCTGGCCTCCGTGGCGAGAATCCGGCCATCGGGGCTGAACGCCGTTTCCTCGTCCACACGGTCCAGGCGCGCCAGCCGCCGTGGTCGCGCGGGCGTGGAGACGTCCCACAAGGTGGCGCCCTTGGGACGGGTGAGTGAGTTCCGGTCAGCAGGTTCTTCCTTGTACCCGCTCATGCCCGTCGAGCTGACCAGCGTCCGGCCGTCCGGGCTGAAGAGCACCGCCCGATTGTCATTCACGCCCCGCTCCACCGCGATCCGCCGTGGCGCGCGGCCGGCGGAGAGCCGCCACAGCACCACGGCCTGCTGGGACAGGGAATCGCGGCCGCTTCCCCATCCGGCGGCCGCCAGGAGGTCGCCCCGTGGGCTGAACGCCACCCCCGCCGGATCGCCTTTCAGCCCCTCGACCCGCAGGACGGCTGTACGGCGCGGATGCTTGACGTCGGCCAGCGACCACAGGATGACGGATCCGCCGTCGCAAGCGGCGGCGATCGTGCGGTCGTCGGCACTGAAGGCCACGCGGCTCCCGGAATGCTCCGCGCATCCGGGCAGCGCGGTGAGCTGCCTGCGGCGGGCGGCGTCCGACACGTCCCACAGCACCACTTGGTCGCCGTCCGCGGCGGCCTGGGTCCGGCCGTCGTGACTCAGCACGGAATTCTCCACATCGACGTCGCTGGTGGAGCTGCCGCCGTATCCGGTCCCGGCCAGCGTGCCGAACACCGCCGCCCGCGACTCCGCGGTCGGGCGCAACCGGTGCGCGGCGAGACCGAGCCGCAACGACAGCTGGGGGTCCTTCGTACGCTGGTTCTCCGCCTCGGCCTCGAGCGCGCGAACCGTGCCCAGCCGCCGCTGCTCCACGGCACTGTCCCGTTGCCGGTCGGCCTCGGCTCGTTGCTGCTCGGCGGCGGTCCGTTGCCGGTCGGCCTCCGTCGACTGCCGGAAGGCGTATCCCGTCGCCACCAGCGCCAGGCAGAGGCCCACCAGCGCGGCCCGGAGGCGCCATGTCAGACGCCGGTTCAGCCGGGTCTGCGCCTCCCACCTGGTCAGGTCCGCCGCGAAGCTCGCCTCCACGAACTCCCGCTCGACGCGCGGAAGGCGGTCGCCGTCGAGCAGTTCCCCCGCCGCGTCCAGTTTGACACCGGTCAGCAGGAAGTCCGCGTGCCGCCCGGCCGCGACCCACTCCTCGGCGCTGTCCGCCAGCCGTTGCCGCCGTACGAGGAGGTCCCGGTCCTCCTCGGCCCACTGCCGCAGCCGCGGCCAGGCCGCCAGCAGCGCCTCGTGGGCGATCTGCGCGTGGTCCTGGTCCACGGTGATCAGCCGGGCGGCGGCCAGGCGTTCCCGTACGGCACGGGTGGCGGCCTGCTGCGGGACCGGCAGGCCGTCGAGCAGGCTGTCGAGGGGAACCCCACGGCGTACCGCCACCCCGTCGTCGGTCACGTGGACCAGGCGGAGCAGCAGTTCGCGAAGGGCCTCCCGCCCGTCCTGGTCGAGCTCCTCGTACAGCCGGTCGGTCGTCGTGGTGACCGCGTGCCAGATGCCGCCGGTCGCCTCGTACCCGGCAAGGGTGAGCGTGGCGCCGCTGCGCCGCAGCCATGTCTCGCGCAGGGCGTGGGCCAGGAAGGGGAGCGCGGCGTCGCGGCCGTGGCCGCCGTCGCCGTGGCGCAGGTCGCGCAGCAGCCGGTCGGTCAGGCCGGGTTCGAGGGCCAGACCGGCGGCCTGGGCGGGGCGTTCGACGGCGGCGCGCAGGGCGTCGTCGTCCATGGGCCGTACGTTGAACAGGCCGTGGTCGAGCGCGCGGGCGAGTCCGGGGTGGGTGAGGCAGTCGCCGTAGTGGTCGCCGCGCAGGCCGAGCACCACGCGAGGCGGCTCGGCGGTTCCTTCCGGGGACGTCAGGACGTCGATGAAGCGGGTACGTTCCTCCGCGTCCGTGCAGCGGGTGAAGACCTCCTCGAACTGGTCGACGACGAGCAGTCGGCACCGCTCCCGCCCGGGCCGGGGCTCCGGCAGCCGGCCCGTGGACAAGGCCCGGTACACCTCCTCCGCCGGTCGTCCGGTGGCCCTGGACCACACCTCGGCCAGCGCCCGCACCGGATGCGGACCAGGTGCCGGCAACAGAACGGCGGGCCACGGCAGGCCGGCATGCCCGGACGGTCGGGCGTGGGTGAGCGGTTGGGCGTGGCCGGACGGTGCGGAGCGCCCGGAGCGGTCCGATTGCCCTGACGGTTCGGGCCGTTCGGGCCGTTCGGTCCCTTCGGCGTGGCGGCGTTCCAGGGCGGCCAGCAGGCCGGCGGTGAGCAGCGACGTCTTGCCCACGCCGGACTGGCCGACGAGCACCACCGGCGCGGTGCCGCCCGCCTCCCGTGCCCGCCGGCTGTCGCACACGACGTCCAGCAGCAGCCGGACGAGGTCCTCGCGGCCGAAGAAGTGCCGCGTCTGCGTGGTACCGAAGGGCTCCATCCCCGGGTACGGGCACGGCACGTCGGCCGGTGGGTCGGAGGGCGTGCGCGGCTCGGCGTAGGCGCGGTTGCGGGCCAGCCGCAGGGAGCCGAGGGTGCCTTCGCTCTGCCGCCAGGGGCGGATGGGGCCGCCCTGGAACGCGCGGTCGAGGGCCTCGTGCAGCCCGTCCAGGGTGAGCCACGGAGGGCCGGCCGGGTCACCCTCGCCGAGCAGCTCGATCAACTTCCCGCCGAACAGCGTGTGCCTGCGGCCCTCGGGCGCGTACGACAGGTCGTACCAGGACGCCGAACTGAGCAGGTAGCTGCCGCCGGGCCGGGTGACCACGAACGGCGGCGGGCCCTCCGCCCGTCCGCCGGGGGCCTTCGCCCGCCCCGAGTAGCAGCAGTCCAGGATGACGACGCTGCCCCCGGGCGCCTCGGTGAGCAGGTTCCTGAGCGTGCCGTACGGCACGGCGTCGGCGATCCGCTCCGGTGACCGGCCGGCCCGGGTGGCGAGGTACAGCTCGTCGGCGGGACCGAGGATGCCGTGGCCGACGTAGCACAGCAGGATCGGCCCGGTCGCCTCCCGTACCGCCCCTTCCACCGCCGCGACGACATCGCCCTGCGTGGCGTCCGCGGGCACGCGGTGCACCCGGTCGCCCCGTAGGCCACAGGCGTTCTTCAGGAGCGCCTCGAGGTCGTCGAGGGTCCCTGTGACGGCGGGGAGGGCGGGCAGCTCGGAGCCGGGGACGTGGTCGGGCGTGCCGATGAGGATCGCGTGCGCCCCCAGCGCCGCGAGATCGCCCGTACCGTCGGCCCCGTCTCGGGCCGTGTCGTGGGCCGGCACGCCGCTACTCCCGCTCCGGGCCGCTCTCGTCCAGTGCGGCCGTGATCTCGCGGACGAACTCCGCCCGCTGCTGGGCCGTCAGGTTCCTGATCCGGGTGGCGGTGAGGGTGATCTGCGTACCGTCGGGGCGGGTGACGGTGACCGTGCACTCGGTGCGGCGGGCGGCCAGCCAGGTGACCAGGCCGGCGGCGAACGTCGTGACGACTCCACCCGGTTCGAGCACCGCGAGCAGCGCATCGGTGGCCAGCCCCATGGCGCCGGCCGGCAGCGGGCCCGAGCCGTCGGTACGGATCCTGCCGCGCAACTCCGGCTCGCCGGCCAGGCGGCGCCTGAGGTCGTGGACACCGGTGTCCGTCGCCGCGTCTTCGACGCTGATCCCCACCCGTAACTCCGTCACGTCCGTAACCTTTCCCACCAGGACGGCCCGTCACCCACCCTCACGGGAACGACCGGCACGACTATTGCCGAGGACGTCAAAGCGCGACCGCCGGGAGGATGTTGGCGTTGCGGTGGAAGACGTTCTCCGGGTCGTACGTGGCCTTGACGCGGGCCAGCCGGTCGTACTTCTCCGGGCCGTAGGACCGGCGGACGCGGTCCTCCTCCATCTCGGCCATGAAGTTCACATAGCCGCCGACGTTCGCCGCGTGGGGCGTCAGTTCCGTCCACAGGGCCCTCGCCCAGGCGGTGTCGGCGGTCAGGACCTCGGGGTCCGGGCTCATGGCGGAGCAGCTCATGACGTACATGGGCTCACGCAGCCCGCCGAAGGCGGTGGCGTCCTCGTCGACGTCGGTGTACGCCCCGCCCAGGTGGAACGTCGGGCAGAACGACATCGGTGAGGTCTTGCGCGGGATGTACCCGCTCAGCACGCCGATCACGTGCTCGTTCAGGTCGGAGTACGTGAGCCCCCTGTCGTACGAGAGGATGCCGGTCGGCGCCGCGTCGTCGAGCATGCGCTGGAGCGCGGTGAACGGCATGGGGGTGCGCAGTTCGAAGAGCGTGGGGACTCCGTCGGCCACCGCGGCCACCGCCTCGGCGTGCTCCTCGGCCGTGCCGAAGCCAACGACGATCAGCGCGTGGCCGAGCTTGCCCTGGTGCTCCTGCGGTACGAAGGGTTCCGGCGGGGCGCTCAGGCCGACGCCCATCAACGCGCCCGTGTCGCGGGGCAGTCGGGGAACCAGGTCGCTCATCAGCCGCAGCGCGTCGGGGCCGTCGCCGATGTCCCAGAAGAACAGGCCGACGTGGACCTCGGGGCCGACCGGGTGCGCCCGGAAGGTGAAGGTGGTGACGACGCCGAAGTTGCCGCCTCCGCCACGCAGCCCCCAGAACAGGTCGGGGTTCTCGTCCTCGCTCGCGCGGACGACGCTGCCGTTGGCGAGGACCACGTCGGCGGCGAGCAGGTTGTCGACGGTCAGCCCGTGCCGACGGGTCAGCCAGCCCATGCCGCCGCCGAGGGTCAGGCCGGCGACACCGGTGTGGCTGACCGTGCCGGCGGGGACAGCGAGGCCGTACGACTGGGTGGCGGCGTCCAGTTCGGCGAGGGTGGCCCCACCGCCGCAGCGGACGGTGCGCGCGTCCGGGTCGACCTCGACCCCGTTCATGTCGCTGAGGTCGACGACGAGCCCGTCGGGGCAGATGGACGCCCCGGAGAAGCTGTGTCCTCCGCCGCGTACGGAGATCTCCAGGTGCTCCTCACGGGCGAAGCCCAGCGCGGTGGCGACGTCCTCGATGGTCGCGCAGCGTGCCACCAGGGCGGGGCGGTGGTCGATGGCCCCGTTCCAGATGGAGCGGACCTGGTCGTAGTCGGTGTCGTCGGGGGTGACGAGCCGGCCCTCGAGCCGGTCCCGGAACGAGCCGACGGCCTGTTCGGCGAGTGTGGTCATGGCAGTCTCCGCAGGGGTCCTGGCGCGCCTCGCAGGGATCCCGGCGCGTTACTGGCGGTCCGGGCGCGGAGGGGCGGATCGGTACGTCGGCGAGCGGAGCGATGCGCGCTGTTGTGAACGTTGCCTTCAACGTAGACGCCGTACGGACAGCCGGACAACTCACACAGTCACCACGATTTATATACGGCCGGAGCCATGGACGCTCACCGCCTTCCGGCCTCGGGCCGGCGCCGCGCGAGCCGCCGACGCCCGCTGCGACCAGCACAGATGCCAGGGCAGAGCCCGGACGGCGGGCCCGGGGACGTAAAGGAATAGAAAAAATGGTGCATATGCGCCGAATACTCCTTGACCGGTCCGTGTGTCAGTCATGAGGGTGGACAGCAGAGCGTTACCGGGCCCGGTCCCGGAAGGCGCTCAGGCCCCGCATTGGCCGGTCTGGAAAGGTTCGCCATGTCCCTCGGCACCAGTCGGACGTCAGCGCCCGCCCCGCATCCGCTGCGGCGCGCCACGGACTGGCCCCCCGCGGACCCCCGGCACCGCCACCACCACCCGAGCGGCACGACCGGCCCCGGCGCCCACCCCGCGCGGCGCGCCTCCGACCGCGTCACGCTCACCGCCTCCCCGCAGTGCCGTGCGTCGCGCCGCCCCGCCGCCTCACCCCGCCGCCGCCGCACGCGCACGTCGCCCACCGCTTCCGCGGCGGGCCGCCGGGGCGGCAGCGAAGGCGGCCCACCAGGGCATTGCGACGACAGACCCGCGTCAGCCGAGCCACCGGGTGAGGCACCTCAGCGGTCCGCGCTCCGCGCCGGGGTGCCGCGATGACGACGAACCTGATCACCCTGGCCGCGGTCGCGCTGATCGCCTATCCGCTACTGCTCCTCGTCCTGATGGCCGCGTCCGGCGGACACCACGCACGCCGCTGGTACGGCAGGCTCAGGCGCGGCGGCCGGAGCATGGTCGCGCTCGGCCTGGCGGTCGTGGTGGGAGCGGGCGTCTGGGCGGGGCCGAACGTCGTGGCGCCGATGTTCGCGGACGACCCGATCGACTGCTACCCCACCGGCCCGGTACAGGCCCGGCAGGTCTCGACCGGCCCCACCCCCGCCGACCTCTCCGCCCCGACCCGGCCTCCTGAGCGCCCGGAGCCCGGAGTGGTGTCCGGGGCCGCCGCGCCGACGGCGGAGGCGGGCCGGCGGCCGGCCCTGGTTCTCTACGACGGCGCCGGTGGCGCCGGCGCGGACTGGGCGGCTCAGCTGACCGCCCAGCAGGCGGCCAACCTCGCTTCGCACTTCGGACCCTGGACCGTCAAGCCGGTCGCGGACTACGAGGCGGGTGAGGCGCGCCAGCACTCTGCCCTGCTGTACTTCGGCTCATCGAGGGACTCCCGTATCCCGGCATCCTTCCTCGACGACGTGCTGACCAGCCGGGTACCGGTGCTCTGGGCCGACGAGAACCTCGACCAACTGGCCGAACACACACCGTGGCTCTGGAGGAGCCGATACGCCTTCCGCGCGACGGACCCCGGCGTCAGCGGAGTCAACCGGGTCGACTACCGCGGCACCACCCTGACCCGCGAGACCCCGCCCGGCGACCGCGGCATCCGTACCGTACGCGTCGACGACCCGGGCAAGGCGAAGGTCCTGGCCCAGGCACAGCGCCCCGACGGCAGCCGGACCCCCTGGGCAGTGCGGGCGGCGAACCTCTGGTACGTCGGCGAGAGTCCGTTCGACTACACCTCGGCGACCGACCGGTACCTGGCCTTCAGCGACCTGCTGGGCGACGTCCTGGCCCCCGCCGCCCCGGTCACCCCCGCCATGGAGGAGCGCCAGGCACTGGTCCGGCTGGAGGACATCGGTCCGAACGCGGACCCGGACCAGCTCCGCGACATCGGGACCTGCCTCCACCAGGCAGGGGTGCCGTTCAGCTTCGGCGTCCTGCCCATCTACATCGACCCCCACGGCAAGGCAAACCAGGGTGAGCCGACGAGCTTCACCCTCAAGGACCGCCCGGAGGTTGTCGAGGCGCTGCGGTTCCTGATCGATCACGGCGGCACCATGATCATGCATGGCGTGACGCACCAGCTCGGCGCGCTGAAGAACCCGTACCACGGGATCAGCGGGGAGGACTTCGAGTTCTTCCTCGCGCACCAGGACTCCAGGAAGTTCGTCATACCGGACGGGCTGGTGCCCGGCACGTCGCGCCAGTGGGCACTGGACCGTATCGACCGGGGGCTGGCCGAGTTCGGGGCCGCCGGGCTGCCCCGGCCGCAGATCTGGGAGTTCCCCCACTACGCGGCAGGGCCCCTCGACTACGAGGCGGTCGGGCAGCGCTTCGCATACCGGTACGACAACACGATGAACTACGCCAGCTCGGTGCAGGGCGGCTTCCCCGACGGGAACAAGCGGGCCGACCAGTTCTACCCGTACGGCGTCAGGGACATCTACGGCTCCGCGGTGATCCCGGAGAGCCTCGGCAACGTCGAGTCCACCGGGCACAACGCCCGTCCCCCGCGCGGCCCCGAGGACATCATCGACGCGGCCCGGCGCACCCTCGTCGTCCGCGACGGTGTGGCCAGCTTCTTCTACCACCCGCCCCTGGGCGTCGACAGGCTCCACGAGATCGTGCGGGGCATCCGCGATCTGGGCTACGAGTTCGTCCGCCCGTGGGACGTCATGAGGTGACGTCGTATGCCGATCCCCCGCTCCCTCCGCCTCGGCCGTGAGCACCCCGGCCACCGGCTGCTGCGCCGCCGGTCGTCCCGGACCGGCCCGCTGCCCACCCAGCGGGGCTTCGCGCTACCCACGTACGACACCGACGGGTACGACGATCCGCACGCACCCGCCTACCTTGGGCAGATCGCGGCCGTGGGCGCCAACTGGGTACAGCTGAACCCCACGTGGTACCAGGCCGATCCGGCCACCGGCGTCATGCGCCCGGCCTCTCAGACCCCGCGCGACGACGGCGTCGCCCGGATGGTCTACCTGGCCCACCGGCACGGGCTGAAGGTGCTGCTCAAGCCGCATGTCGACCTGGACGACGACACGGACCGCGCGACCATCCGCCCCGCCCACCCCGGCGACTGGTTCACGGCGTACGGCGACTTCGCCAGGCACTACGCGCGCCTCGCCGCGTGGTGCGGTGCCGACGCCTTCGCCGTCGGCACGGAACTGGCCGGCACGGTGGGCCACCGCGAACACTGGCTGGCGGTGGTCGCCCGCATCCGCGAGGCCTACGCCGGCCCGCTGCTCTACGCGGCGAACTACGACGAGTACGAGAGCGTCCGCTTCTGGGACGCGGTCGACCTCATGGGCATCGACGCGTACTGGCCGCTGAGCGAGAGCCCGACGAGGGACGTACGACGGCTGACCCGCGCCTGGGGACCGGTCCGCGACCGGCTGGCGCGGTTCGCCGCCGAAGCCGGCAAGCCCGTCCTGTTCACCGAGGCGGGCTACACCAGCGTGCGCGGCGGCGTGACGGCCCCCTACTCGTGGACCGTCTCGCCGACACCCGACGCCACCGAGCAGGCCGCCGGCTACGAGGCGCTGCTCCGGGCGTTCACCGGCCGGCCGTGGTGGGCCGGCGTCCACTGGTGGGTCTGGGAGCAGCTCCCCGCCACGACCGGCCGGACTCGTTCACTGGACTACTCCGCCCACGGCAAGGACGCCGAAGGCGTGGTCGCCCGCTGGTGGGCGCCGCAGGAACCACCTGTGGGTGCCGCCCGCAGAGAGGCACGACAGACATGACTCTGGTCGCATCGGCAGTCCTGTTCGCCTTCCTTCTCTACGTCCTGGGCATGTTCGCCCTCGGCCGTGGCGAGGGGCGGGCGGAACATAAGCACCGCAAGCACCGGCAGGGCGACCGGAGCATCGCCGCGCCCACGAACGCCGGCCACTTGCTGTTCGTGTTCGTCCTGCCCTGCCTCGACGAGGAGGTGGTGATCGGCGCGAGCCTGGACCGTCTGCTGGCGCTGCCCCAGCGCAACTGGATCGCCCTCGTGGTCGACGACGGCTCGCAGGATGGCACGGCCGAGATCGTGGAGCGCTTCACCGACCCCCGGATCCTCCTCATGCGGCGCGTTCCGCCACAGGCCAGGCAGGGCAAGGGCGAAGCGCTCAACGCGGCGTACCGGCACATCGGCACGGAGCTGATCCGGACACCGGCCTTCGCGGGGTACGGCCGGGAGGACATCGTGCTGGTGGTGGTCGACGCAGATGGGCGGATCAGGTCCGACGCGCTGTCCGTGGTTGCGCCCCTCTTCCGGGACCCGCACATCGGCGCCGTGCAGATCGCCGTACGGATCTACAACGCCACCGCCAACCTGCTGGCCAGGCTCCAGGACCTCGAGTTCGTCACGTACACGGAGATCTTCCAGCGCGCCCGGAGCCGGCTCGGCAGCGCAGGCCTCGGCGGCAACGGGCAGTTCACCCGGCTCTCCGCGCTACAGGCACTGGGGGACGCACCTTGGACCCGCTGCCTGACCGAGGACCTCGACCTGGGCGTACGTCTGCTCTCCCGTGGCTGGCGCACCCGGTTCACCCCACGCACCCAGGTGTGGCAGCAGGGCCTGACCCGGCTGCGGCCCTTCGTGCGCCAGCGCACCCGCTGGTTCCAGGGCCACCTCCAGTGCGTCGCGGAGATCCCCCGGATCCTCACGTCACAGCTCCCCGCGCGGATCGTCGTGGACCTGCTGATCGTCCTGACCCTGCCGCTGCTCGTCCTCCTGACGACGTTCTCGGTGGTGGCCTTTTACGCGTCACTCATCAGCGTGGCGGCGGGCGGCGGGACGGAGATGTTCGAGACGGTGACGGCCAACTACGGCATCGTCCTGATCGTGTGGGGCCTCGTCTCGTTCGGCGTGGCGCCCGTGTGCGCCTACGCCTACCACCGGGCCGCGCGGACCGGAGTGCCGCGGAGCGTGGCGTACGGACTGCTGTTCACCTTCTACTGCTACCACTGGCTCCCCGTCGGCTGGCTCGCCCTCGGTCGGCAGCTGCTGCGCCGCAGCACGTGGGCGAAGACCCGGCGCCTCCCCGAGCCGCCACGGCGCCCCGTCGAACCTCAGCGCCAGACCGTCTCCTGACGCGCCGACACTTCCTATATGAACCAGATATTCCCAATGCGGTGATCGTATGCTTTCTGCACGCTCCACGTCATCCGGCAGGCTTCACGTGGCGGTCGTTCTCGGCACCCGGCCCGAGGCCATCAAACTGGCCCCGGTCCTGCGGGCCCTGGAGGCATCGCCGCTGTTCTCACCGGTACTGATCAACACCGGCCAGCACCGGGAGATGCTCGAACAGATGCTGCGACGGCTCGGGCTCACCGTGGCCCACGACCTCGCCGTGATGCGGGAGCGCCAGCAACTGTCCGCGCTCACCGCCCGTCTGGTCGGCGGGCTGGGCGAGCTGATCCGCGAGGAACGGCCCGATCTGGTCATGGTGCAAGGCGATACGAGCAGCACACTGTGCGGGGCCCTCGCGGCCTTCTACGAACACGTCGCGGTGGCCCATGTGGAGGCGGGCCTGCGCAGTGGCGTCATCGACGACCCGTTCCCCGAGGAGCTGAACCGGCGGCTGGTCACCCGTATGGCGCGCTGGCACTTCGCGCCCACCCCGCGCGCGGCCGCCGCGCTGACCGCCGAGGCCGTACCCGGCCCGCAGGTCATGGTGACCGGCAACACCGTCATCGACAACCTCCTGTGGGCCCGCCACCGGGCGGACGGCCGGTCCGCCTTCCGCACCGGGCGCCGCGGTCTGCTCGTGACGCTGCACCGGCGGGAGAACCAGGGGGCCACGATGCGGGCGCTCGCGGACACCCTGCTGCGCCTGGCCGAGCGCCCGGACGTCGAGGTGCTGGTGCCGCTCCACAAGAGCCCCGCCGTACGGGACGTACTCCTGCCCCCGCTGGGCGGGAACCCGCGGATCACCCTGACCGAACCGCTCGACTACTTCGACTTCATCGCGACCATGGCGGACTGCTCGCTCGTCCTCACCGACTCCGGAGGCGTGCAGGAAGAGGCGCCGAGCTTTGACAAACCGGTGCTGGTGCTGCGCGACACGACCGAACGCCCGGAAGTGGTCCGGGCGGGCGCCGCCCGGCTCGTCGGCACGGACCCCGCCGCCGTGCACGCCGCGGCCACCGCCCTGCTGGACGACCCGGTGCTGTACGGGCGGATGGCGGGCGCACGCAACCCCTTCGGAGACGGTCACGCCTCCGAGCGGATCCTCGGCACGCTGGCGCACGACTTCGGCCGCGTCCCGGCGCCGGCCCGGTCCCTCGACGTCGTCGCGGCCGGATGAGGGGCCGGATGGGGAGCCGGATGAGGAGCCGAATGAGGCGCCGGACGAGGGGCCGGATGGGGGGCCGCTCCGGCACGTGGGCCGGTGCCGTTCTGCTGCTCCTGGTGTCGGCCGTCCTGCTGCCGAGCTGCGGCACCGATCCGGAGGCGGCGCAGTGGCAGGAGGGCACCGAACACGGTCCCTGGCGGGTGGTCTACAACGGGCACGGCACCGTGGTCGGGCAGGGCGGCACCATCACGCTCTCGCCGCGGCCGGCGCGGCGGGCCGACGAGACGCATGCCGCGCTCGTCATCTCGAAGGCCTCGTACGAGGACTTCACCTACCGGCTGCGGATGCGCACGGTGAAGCAGCTGCGCGAGCCCGGCCGTCCCAATCCGTGGGAGGCCGCATGGGCCGTCTGGCACTACACCGACGACACGCACTTCTACTACGTCGTCCTCAAGCCCAACGGCTGGGAGCTGGGCAAGGTCGACCCGGCGTGCCCGGAGAAGCAGTGCTTCCTCGCCACGCACCCCGGCTCGTACCCGATCCACTCCTGGCACACGGTCGAGGTGCACCAGAGAGGCGCCACGATGACCATCAGCGTCGACGACGAACCGATCGTCACCCACACCGACCGCCGGGGTCCCTACACCCGGGGATCCGTCGGCCTGTACACCGAGGACGCCACGGTGGAGTTCGAGGACATCAGCGTACGGGGGCGGGGGTGACGTCCTCGGACTCGGACTCGGACTCGGACTCGGACTCGGCCCACAGCGAGCGCACATGCCCCAGGTGCCGGGCCATGCACGCCTCGGCCGCCGCCGCGTCGCCGGAGAGCATGGCGTCGAGCAGTTCGTGGTGTTCCTGGGCGGAGGCGACGAGCAGGCCGCGTTCGGCGAGGGCCGTGAGGCCGTAGAGGCGGGCGCGTTTGCGGAGGTCGCCGACCGTTTCGACGAGGCGGTCGTTGCCGGAGAGTGCCAGCAGGGAGAGGTGGAAGCGGCGGTCGGCGTCGAGGTAGCGGATGAGGTCGTGGTCGCGGGCGCTGGTGACGATCTCCTCGGCGACCGGGCGCAGCTCCTCCAGCCGCCGGCGGTCCGCCGAGCGGGTGATGGCGCCGATGGTGGGGACCTCGATCAGGGCGCGCAGTTCCGTGTACTGGTCGAGGTCGCGTTCGCTGACCTCGGTGATCCTGAACCCCTTGTTGCGTACGGGTTCGACCAGGCCCTCGCGCGCCAGGTCGAGCATCGCCTCGCGCACGGGCGTGGCGGAGATGCCGAAGTCGGCGGCGAGGGCCGGGGCGGAGTAGACCGCGCCGGGTTGCAGCTCGCCTGCGATCAGGGCGGCGCGCAGGGCGTGCGCCACCTGGTCGCGCAGGCGTTCCTGGCTGGTGATCAGGTGCTTCAGGTGCTGGCCGGCCATGGTGCTGCCTCCGTGCGGTCGTCGGGATCGTAGGGGATCAGAGGAGGAAGCCCGCGGGGAAGGGGTCGGCCGGGTCCAGGAAGTACTGGGCGGTACCGGTGATCCAGGCGCGGCCGGTGATGGCGGGGACGACGGCGGGCAGGCCGCCGACCGTCGTCTCGCCGGTGAGCCGCCCCGTGAACCGCGTACCGATGAACGACTCGTTGACGAAGTCGCGCCCGAGAGGCAGCTCACCGCGCGCGTGGAGCTGGGCCATGCGGGCGGAGGTGCCGGTGCCGCACGGTGAGCGGTCGAACCAGCCCGGGTGGATGGCCATGGCGTGCCGCGAGTGGGCGGCGTCGGAGCCGGGGGCGGCGAGGTAGACGTGCTTGACGCCGCCGATGGACGGGTCCTCCGGGTGGACGGGGCGTTCGGTGGCGTTGACGGCGTCCATGACGGCGAGCCCGGCGGCGAGCAGGTCGTCCTTGCGGGCCCGGTCGAAAGGGAGCCCGAGAGTGTTCAGTTGGACGAAGGCGTAGAAGTTGCCGCCGTAGGCGAGGTCATAGGTGACCGTGCCGAAGCCGGGCACCTGGACCTTGCGGTCGAGGGCGACGCAGAAGGCGGGGACGTTGGTGAGGGTGACGGATGTCGCGGCGCCGTCCTCGACCCGGACGTCGACGCTCACCAGTCCGGCGGGGGTGTCGAGGCGGACGGTGGTGACCGGCTCCGTCACGGGCACCATGCCGGTCTCGACCAGGACGGTGGCGACGCCGATGGTGCCGTGCCCGCACATGGGCAGCAGCCCGGAGACCTCGATGAACAGGACGCCGACGTCGGCGTCGGGCCGGGTCGGCGGTTGCAGGATGGCGCCGCTCATGGCGGCGTGGCCGCGCGGCTCGTACATGAGGAGGGTGCGTACGTGGTCGAGGTGGTCGATCACGTGCCGGCGCCGCTCGGCCATGGTGGCGCCCGGGATGGTGCCGACCCCGCCGGTGATGACGCGGGTCGGCATGCCCTCGGTGTGCGAGTCGACGGCGTGGTAGACGTGCCGGGTCCGCATGGCTAGGCGAGTCCTTCCGCGAGCGCCTTCTCGGTGGCGGCGCGGACGGTGGCGGATTGGGCCCCGGTGAGAGGGGTACGGGGCGGGCGGCACGGTCCGCCGCGGTACCCGGCGAGGTCCATGGACAGCTTGATCGCCTGGACGAACTCGGGCTTGGAGTCCAAGCGCAGCAGTGCATGCAGGGCCCGGTAGAGCGGCAGGGCGGTGTCCAGGTCATGGGCGACGGCGGCCCGGTAGAGGGCGACGGAGGCGGCGGGCAGCGCGTTGGGGTAGCCGGCGATCCAGCCCACGGCACCGGCCAGCGCCAGCTCCAGCAGCACGTCGTCGGCGCCGATCAACAGGTCCAGGTCCGGGGCCAGTTCGGCGATCTCGTACGCGCGGCGCACATCCCCGCTGAACTCCTTGACCGCGACGATGCTGCCGTCGCCGTGCAGCTGTGCGAGCAGCGGCGGGGTCAGGTCGACCTTGGTGTCGTAGGGGTTGTTGTACGCGACGACGGGGAGGCCGGCGCGCGCCACCTCGGCGTAGTGGGCGCGTACGGAAGCGGCGTCGGCGCGGTACGCGTTGGGCGGCAGCAGCAGGACGGACCCGCAGCCCGCCTCCGCCGCCTGGTCGGCCCACCGGCGGGCCTCGGCGCTGCCGTACGCGGCGACGCCGGGCATGACCCGCGCCCCGTCGCCCGCCGCCTCGACGGCGACGCGGACGACACGCGCCCGCTCGTCATCGGTCAGCGTCTGGTACTCGCCGAGCGAGCCGTTGGGGACGACGCCGTCGCAGCCCTGGGCGACGAGCCGGGCGACGTGTTCGGCGTACGCGTCGTAGTCGACGGTCAGGTCGTCGCGGAACGGCAGGGCGGTGGCGACCATGACGCCGTGCCAGGGGTGAGGACGCTGGTTCATCGTTCGGCTCCTGGTGGTTGTGCCAGCCGGCTGAGCGGTACGGGGCAGGAGAGCGGGCGCCGGTCGGGCGCCGGGTCCTGTCCCGCGAGGCGGGCGACGGCCGGTCCGCACACGCGGCCCTGGCACCAGCCCATTCCGGCGCGGGTGAGCAGCTTGACGGTACGGGCGTCCCGGGCGCCCAGGTCGGTGACGGCTCGGCGGATCCGGTCGGCGGTGACCTCCTCGCAGCGGCACACCTCGGTGGCGCCGTCCAGCCAGTCGGTCCAGCCGGGGCCCGGCCGGTGCGCGGCGGCCATCGCGTCGGCGAAGGCGCGGAGGCGGGCGCGGCTGCGGAGGAGTGTTCCGGGCGGGCGGTGCCCGCCGATGGACAGTGCGGCGATCTCTCCCTCCACGTGGGCGAGTTCTGCGCCGCCGATGCCGCACGTCTCGCCGGCCGCCCAGATGCCCGGTACGGAGGTGCGCTGCTGGGCGTCGACGTCGAGGGCGGGGGTGCCGTCGGGGGCGCGGCGGGTGGCGCAGCCGAGGCCGGTGGCGAGCTCCAGTTGCGGTACGAGGCCGTGGCCGACCGCGAGGGCGTCGCACGGGACGCGGCGGCCGGTGCCGGGGACGGGGCGCCAGTCGGCGTCGAGCCGCGTGACGGTCACGGCTTCGACACGGGTGGTGCCGTGGGCGGCGGTGACCGCGTGGCGGGTGAGGAGGCGGGTGGTGCGGCGGAGGAGGGCGCCGCCGTGGAGGGCGCCCTGGGCGAGCTTGGCCGGGTTGCGTACGAGGGCGGGGGCGTGGCGGGCGTACGCGGTGTAGTCGGCCGCCTCGACGAGCGCGGGGACCCGGGCTCCGGCGGCGGCGAGCGTGGTGGCGACGGCGAGCAGCAGGGGCCCGCTGCCCGCGACGACCACCCTCCCCCGAGCTCTCGGCTTCGCTCGAGCAGGGGGCACCCCCATGCCGGGGAGGGCGAGCCCGCCCTTGAGCATCGCCTGGGCGCCGCCCGCCCCGACGACACCGGGCAGCGTCCAGCCGGGGAAGGGGAGCTGGCGTTCGTACGCGCCGGTGGCCAGGAGCACGGCGTGGGCGCGGACGGTGGCGGGGGTCTCGTCGGGGCCCACGACGGCGTGCAGCAGCCAGGTGTCGCCGTCCCTCACCACGGTCCAGACGTGGTGGGCGGGCAGGTGGCGCACGCCGTCCAGCCGGCGTACGAGGCGGCGCGCCCCGCGGGGTACGGGACCGCCCGCCGGATGCCGGAAGATCTGGCCGCCGGGTCGTTCGGCCGCGTCCAGCAGCGTGACGTCCAGCCCGAGTCCGGCCGCGGTCGACGCGGCGGCGAGTCCGGCGGGCCCGGCCCCCACGACGGCGAGGTCAACCGCCATGGCCGGTGCCCTCCTGGGTGGTGACCGTGTCGCCAGGGCGGGCGGGCAGGAGGCAGGCGCGCTGGTTGGGGCGGCCGTTGACGGTGGCGAGGCAGTCGTAGCAGGTGCCGATCCCGCAGAACGCACCGCGCGGTTCCCCGCCGTGCCGCGTGGTGCGCCAGGCGAGGATGCCCGCGCCCCACAGGGCGGCGGCGACGGTCTGGCCCGGCAGGGCGGTGACGGGGCGCCCGTCGAAGGTGAGGGTGAACGGCTCGGGGTTCACGCGGCGCCTCCTTCCGTGTCGTCGAAGCGGTCGGGGCGGAACGGCCGGATGTCCAGCGCCGGTTGCTCCCCACGCAGCACGTCGGCCACGATCCGCCCGGTAGCCGGGGCGAGGCCGATGCCCGCGCCCTCGTGGCCGCACGCGTGGTACAGGCCCGGCACGCGCGCGTCCGGGCCGATGGCCGGGAGGTGGTCCGGCAGGTAGGGCCGGAAGCCGTGGTACGCGCGGATGGCGCGTACGCCGCCGAGGACCGGGAACAGGGCGGTGGCCTGCGCGGCGAGCCGCCGCAGCGCCTCCGTCGACAGCGTCCGGTCGAAGCCGACGCGCTCGCGGGTGGCGCCGATCAGGACCGTCCCGGCCGGGGTGCCCTCCACGACGGCGGAGGACTGCAGGGCCGCCGAACCGCTGGCGACGTCGGCGACGTAGTCGGCCGCGTACACCTTGTGGCGCACGAGCCGGGGCGGGAGCGGTTCGGTGACGAGGACGAAGCCGCGCCGGGGCAGCACGGGCAGGTGGACGCCGGCCAGTTCGGCCAGCGCTCCGCCCCAGGTGCCGGTGGCGTTGACGACGGCGGGGGTGTGGAGGTCGCCGCGTGCGGTGCGTACGCCCCGGACGGCGCCGGACCGGTCGGTGAGCACGGCCGTGACCTCTTCGCCGGGCCGCACGTCCGCCCCGGAGGCGCGCAGGAGCTGGGCGGCGGCCATGGCGGGCTGGACCTGGGCGTCGCCGGGGTAGTGGAATCCGCCGGTGAGGCCGGGCGCGAGGTGCGGTTCGAGGTCGTGGAGCCCGTCACGGGGGATCTCGTACGCCTCGACGCCTGCCTTTCCCTGCCCCTCGGCGAAGGCCCGCAGTGCGGAGAGGGCGGCCTCGTCGGATGCGACGACGAGACCGCCCTTGGGCTCGTACTCGGTCTCCGGTGGGAGCGTCTCGGCGAGTTCGCGCCACAGTCGGGTGGACAGCAGCGCGAGGTCGAGCTCCGGGCCCGGCTCCTTGTCGGAGACGAGCAGGTTGCCTTCTCCGGCACCTGTGGTGCCGCCCGCGACGGGACCGCGGTCGACGACGGTGACGGCGAGACCGGCGCGGCCGGCGTAGTACGCACAGGCCGCTCCGACGACTCCGGCTCCGATGATCACGGCGTCCGGCACATGACTCACGTGTCTCGTGGGCACGGCAGTAACATTTCACATGTTACTGCGTCTGTACAGACCGCGCTGCAGGGACAATTACCTTACGGCGAGGACCGGTTCACATCCTGAGCGGCCCCTCGCACACATAGTCCGAGGTCCCGGCCCGCCCGTCGGACCAGATCTCCACGTCGCCGAACGCGCAGTTCATGTCGGCGAGGTTGGTGGAGGCGGGGGCGGCCCGGTCGAGCAGGAAGTGGTCGACCGTCTCGGACATGTCCCTGAAGACCCGGTCCGCGCTGCCGGCGTCGGTCAGGCGGGCGGTGACCCGGCCGGTGCAGACGAACCGCCGCATGCCCGGGTCGCCGTTGTCCGTGCAGGACGGGCCGGCGCCGGTCGCCGCCGCGAAGGAAAAGCGTACGGCCTCGGCGGTGGCGTCCCGCAGCCGGTCGTTGGGCGTGTACCGGGTGTCCGGGACGAACAGCTCGTCCACCTTGGCGATCTGCGCGTCCAGGAAGACGTCGTACGCCCGCTGCACCGCCGCGTCCCGGCCCAGCCGGTCGCGCCAGGCGTCGAAGGCGGCCGGGTCGTCGGCGCGCAGGTGGCGGTACATCTCCCGCAGCAGGCCGGGGCGTTCGGTCCACAGGTACGTGAAGAACGTGCCCGCGTAGGCGTAGAAGCGGAAGCCGTCACCCTCGTACGTCGCGTGCAACAACCGGTTCACGGTCATACGGGGCCGGCCGTTGCCGGTGTCGGCGATGATGCTCCTGACGAGGGACTTGCGCACGGCGACACCGTCGTCACGGGTCGCGCCGTCGAAGAACTCGGCCGTCCCCTCGTCCATGGCCGTGGTGCGGTCACCCTGGTACCAGGGGCCTTCACCGAAGTAACCGGGTACGGCGAAGCGGCCGTTGAGGTAATGGACGTACTCGTGCCGGAACAGCTCCTCCAGCGTCAGCGAGGAGTCCTGCGGGACGCGCCGCTGGTACGTGTAGAAGGTCGCGCCGCGCTCGATGTAGATGCCGCCGTTGTCGGTGTCCATGCCGGTCAGGAGCGGGTGGTAGTTCTCGTAGTCCGCGCGGGAGGCGTACAGGACGATGGTGAGGGTGGTGTTGGTGTCCCCCGCGAGCGGCCGGTCCGTGCCCAGTACGCGGTGGAACTGTGCCTTGACCTGCTTGCTCGCGTAGTAGAGCTGGTCGACGGTGGCGCGGTCGAGGCCGGTGCGGACCTTGATGGCCGCGTTGTCGTAGCGGTACGTGTGGGGGAAGATCTCCCGCTCGATGTCGCTCTTGCAGACGCGGTACGGCGCGCACGCCTCGTAGAAGTCGAGCCAGGACGCGAGCCGCGCCCAGGGGGCTCCGCCGCGCCCGAAGTCGCGGGCGACGGGCGCGAGGAGCGCCCCGAGGTCGGGCACGATCGTGGACGTCAGGTCCTTGATCTGGCCGAAGCGCCCGTACTCGGCGAGCCCGTCGCGTACGGCCCACTCATTGGGCGTGCCCTTGAGGTGGGTGTACGTGGAGAACTTCCGGAAGGCGTCGCGGTAGGGGGCGTTGCGGGCGACGAGGGTGTGGAAGGCGGTGTCCTTGTTGCCGGGGTGGACGCCCAGGTAGTTGACGGAGAGCGCGGCAAGGGCGGCCCCGCCCCAGGAGGGGTCCTTGTAGGTGGTGGTGTGGTACTGGTCCATGGTGGCCAGCACCTGGCGTATCAGGTCCAGCTGGGAGTGGCGCAGCCCCGTGGCGCTGCCCGCGTAGAGCGCTTCGCGCAGGGACTCGGCGTTGGTGCGGGTGGCGTCGAAGGAACGGCGCGCCGTGCCGAAGGCGTGGATGGCGCGGCGCATGGCCTCGGTGGTGGGCGCGTCGGTGACGTCGATCTCGCCGCGCGAGAAGTCGTGGTACGCCACCGCGTGCAGGTAGGTGAGCATCTCCAGCAGGTGGCTGCCGTTCCTGCCGTCGTGGGCGGCGGCGAGCGCCGATATGCGGCGGGAGACGGCCTGGACGTGCGCGTCCGACATGACCGGGGCGAGGCGGGCGTCCCAGGTCCAGATCAGGCCGCGCAGACAGCCGTCGGCGGTGACGGCCGGGTCGGCGAGGAAGTCGGCGAACGCCTCCGGCGCGAGGCGCGTGACGTCGTCGAGGCCGCACGGAGCGGCGGCCGGTGTGTACGTCGACGTCTGCGGCCCCGGTACGCGTACGGTGGCGCGCCCGCCGGGCGCCGGTGCGGGCCTCGGCCCGGCCTTGGGCGCGGTGGCGAGGCGCTCGACCCCGTCGTGCGGGCGCTCGCCGGAGGCCGGACGCGATCGCCCGGCCTCGTACGCCTCGGCTGCGGGCGCGCTCTCGGCCGCCACGCCGAGCAGCGCCGCGGTGGCGACGGTGCCGGCGAGGAGGGCTCTGAGCAGGGGACTGCGTATGAATCGCTGGGACACCTTCGGCTCCTGTGTCGGAGGTGGGGAGTGGGTCCGTTCAGCGGTGCGGACGGCGGCGACAGCTTCTTGATGGGTGCATGCCACTGCCGTGTGACGTGCAACATAGTAATGTGACATTGCACTGACAACCCTTCCGCGCCCCCGAGTTGCCCCTCTTCCTGGCACGAGGGCGTGCCGTTGGGGCCGTTCCACTGGCACGTCCGGCAGGGCGGCCCCGTGTCCGTGTGGCCCTCTGTCCGTGTGGGACGACATCGAGCAGGTCAGGTGCTCAATCGCCGGCTCGCACGTCACCGTCCGATTCCAGGGCTTCTGCCCAGGTGTCGAAGACCAGCGCGTACCGCTCGTCCGCCACCGGGCCGCCCCACAAGTCCGGTTCGGCGCCGAGCGGTTCTATGTGCAACTCGCCACGCACCAGCGGGCGCACCATCGCGGCCAGGTTCTCGGCGCCGATTCCCCCGTTCCACGGCAGGGTTTCGGCGCCGGTCACGTACGGCATGTCGCCGTTCCGGTCCGCCTCACGCCACCGCCCCTCGATCAGCACCAGCCGGCCTCCCGGCCGCAGGCGGCCCACCCAGTCCCGCAGCGCCGCCTCCGGGTCGGGCAGCGTCCACACCAGGTGTCGGCAGAGCACGGCACCGAACCGCTCCTCCCCGGTCGGGGGTTCCATGGCGTCGCCGACCAGGAAACGCCCCGCGAGGCCGGCCGCCGCGAACTTGGCACGGGCCCGGTCAACCATGCGCGGTGCCAGGTCCACGCCGGTCACGCGGTGTCCGGACTCTGCCAGCAGCAGGGACATCGAACCGGTGCCGGAGCCGATGTCGAGGACGTCGACCGGTTCGGAAGGCATCCACCTGCGCACGAGCCGCGCCCACGCGGCGCGCGTGGAGGCGGCCCGCAGGCCGTGGTCGGGCTCGTCGTCGAAGGACGACGCGGCGGCGTCCCAGTAGGCCGCGATGGAGGCGGTGATGTCGGTCATGACTCGATGCTCGCAGCCACCACTGACAATGCCGCACCGCGCGCCGGGCGTTCAGTCCAGCACCGCGAACCCGTCCAGTTCCACCAGCGCCTGTTGGTCCCAGAGGCGGGCCGCGCCGATGACCGCCATCGCCGGGTAGTCGCGGCCCGCGAGGCGGCGCCAGATGCGGCCGAGTTCGGGGGCGCGGGCGCGGTAGTCGGCGACGTCCGTGGCGTAGACGGTGACGCGGGCGAGGTCGGCGGGGGTGCCGCCGGCGGCCTTGAGGGCGGTCAGGAGGTTGCCGAGGGCGGTCTCGAACTGTTCCGGGAGGGTGTCCCCGACCACGCGCCCGGCCCCGTCGAGCGCGGTCTGGCCGGCCAGGAAGACCAGGCGGGAGCCGGTGGCGGTGACCGCGTGGGAGAAGCCCGTGGGTGGGGAGAGTTCGGCGGGGTTGACGCGTTCGAGGCTCATCGGGCGTACAGCTCCTTCGCGATGATCGTGCGCTGGACCTCGGTCGCGCCCTCGTAGATGCGCGGCGCCCGCACCTCCCGGTACAGGTGCTCCAGCAGGTGGCCGCGTTGCAGGGCGCGGGCGCCGTGGAGCTGGACGGCGGCGTCGACGACGTACTGCGCGGTCTCGGTGGCCAGCAGCTTCGCCATGGCGGCGCGCTTGGGGACGTCGGGGGCGCCCGCGTCGTACGCCGCTGCCGCCGCGTAGACGAGCAGGCGGGCGGCCTCGGTGCGGGTGGCCATCTCGGCGACCTGGTGGGAGACGGCCTGAAGGTCCTTCAGTACGCCGCCGAAAGCGGCCCGTCCGGCGGTGTGCGCGAGCGTCGCGTCCAGGGCGGCCTGGGCCATGCCGACCGCGAAGGCGCCGACGCTGGGCCGGAAGAGGTTGAGGGTGGTCATGGCGACGCGGAAGCCCCTGTCCACCTCGCCGAGGACATCCGCGCGGGTGACCGGTACGGCGTCGAAGTGGAGCGCGCCGATGGGGTGCGGGGACAGCATGTCGAGCGGGGTGCCGGTGAGGCCGGGGCGGTCGGCGGGGACGAGGAAGGCGGTGACGCCACGCGCGCCGGCGCCCGGTGTGGTGCGGGCGAAGACGGTGGAGAAGTCGGCCTCGGGGGCGTTGGAGATCCAGCGTTTCTCGCCGGTCAGCCGCCAGCCGTCCCCCACCGGTGCCGCCTCCAGGGCGAGCGCCGCCGCGTCCGAGCCCGCGTCGGGCTCGCTGAGCGCGAACGCGGCGACCGCCCGGCCCGCCGTCACCTCCGGCAGCCAGCGCGCCCGCTGTTCGGGCGTGCCGGAGGCGGCGACCGGGTGGGCGCCGAGGCCCTGGAGGGCCAGGGCGGTCTCCGCCTCCGTACAGGCCTGCGCGAGGGATTCGCGCATCAGGCACAGGTCGAGGGCGCCCGCGCCGAAGAGGCGGCCGATCAGGCCCAGTTCGCCGAGCGCGGCGACCAGCGGGCGGTTGACCCGGCCCGGCTCGCCCTTCTCGGCGAGCGGGCGGAGGCGTTCGGCGGCCAGGGCGCGCAGCTCGGTGCACCAGGCGGTTTGGGCGGGATCGAGTGAGAATACGGGCATTCATGCCCCCTCAAAGACATCTATCGCGGGCCGTTGACTGTCGTCACATGAACGATACGCTCGATGAGCGTTCCCACCACGCCAAGGGGGCGAACCATGGAGCTCACGCCTTCGGCCCATCGCGACACCTTTGCCCGGGAGCATCTGCCACCGCGCGAGCAGTGGCCGGAGCTCGTCTTCGACCTCCCCGAGCTGCGCTACCCCGACCGGCTCAATTGCGGGGCGGAACTTCTGGACCGCACGGTGGAACGGTTCGGCGCGGACCGGCCGGTCTTCCGGGACGGCGCCGGCCGGGTCTGGACGTACGGCGAGCTGCGCGGCCGCGTCGACCGGATCGCCCACGCGCTCACCCACGACCTGGGCGTGGTGCCCGGCAACCGGGTGCTGCTGCGCGGGCCGACCACGCCGTGGCTGGCTGCCTGCTGGCTGGCGGTGATGAAGGCGGGCGCGGTCGCCGTCACCGTACTGGCGGGGCAGCGCGCGCAGGAGCTGGCCGTGATGTGCGAGATGGCCGGCATCAGCCACGCGCTGTGCGACGTCCGCGCGGTGGACGACCTGGTGAAGGCGGAGGTGCCGGGGCTGCGGATCACGGCGTACGGCGGTGACGCGCCCGACGACCTGCTGCACCTCGCGGCCCGGCACCCCGGCGCGTACGAGGCGGTCGACACGGCGGCCGACGACGTCGCGCTGATCGCGTTCACGTCCGGGACGACCGGGCAGCCCAAGGGGTGCATGCACTTCCACCGCGATGTGCTGGCCGTCGCGGACACGTTCTCCGCGCGCGTGCTGCGGCCCGAGCCGGACGACCTGTTCGCGGGCAGTCCGCCGCTGGGGTTCACCTTCGGGCTGGGCGGACTGGTGATCTTCCCGATGCGGGCGGGGGCCTCGGCGCTGCTGCTGGAGCAGGCCGGGCCCAGGCAGCTGCTCCCGGCGGTCGCCGAGCACCGGGTGACGGTGCTGTTCACCGCGCCGACCGCCTACCGGGTGATGCTGGACGACCTCGACGCGTACGACACCACCTCGCTGCGCCGCTGTGTGTCGGCCGGCGAGAACCTGCCCGCCGCCACCTGGCACGCCTGGTACGAGCGGACCGGGCTGCGCCTGATCAACGGCATCGGCGCCACCGAGCTGCTGCACATCTTCGTCTCCGCGGCCGACGACGCGATCCGCCCCGGGACGACGGGGGTGCCGGTTCCCGGGTGGCACGCGCGCGTGGTGGACGATTCCGGGGAGCAGGTCCCGGACGGACAGGAGGGGTTCCTGGCCGTACGCGGCCCCGTGGGGTGCCGTTATCTGGCCGATCCGCGCCAGAGCGAGTACGTCCGGCACGGCTGGAACATCACGGGCGACACCTATGTGCGCGAGCCGGACGGCTACCTGCGCTATGTCGCCCGCGCGGACGACATGATCATCTCGGCCGGGTACAACATCGCCGGCCCGCAGGTCGAGGAGGCCCTGCTGGCCCACCCCGATGTGCTGGAGGCGGCCGTGGTGGGCCATCCGGACGAGGTGCGCGGCCAGATCGTGGTGGCGTACACGGTGCTGCGCGACGGCCTGCCCCGCGACGACTCCACCGCCCAGGCGCTGCGCGCCTTCGTGAAGGACCGCCTCGTCCCGTACAAGTGCCCGCGCTGGATCGTCTTCCTGGACGCCCTCCCCCGCACGGCCACCGGGAAGCTGCAACGCTTCCGGCTGCGTGACCAGGCCGCAGCCCAGGACACACCCGAGGACACGCACGTAAAGTGATCACGTGGCCGAGCAGCACACCCCGCGTTCCCTGATCGTGTCCCTGTACGGCGCGTACGGGCGGACGCCCGACAACGCCCCGCTGCCGGTGGCCGAGCTGATCCGGCTGCTGGCGGTGCTGGGCGTGGACGCGCCGTCCGTGCGCTCCTCCGTCTCACGGCTCAAGCGCCGCGGGCTGCTGGAGCCGTGCCGTACGCCGGACGGGTCCGCCGGGTACGCCCTTTCGGACGACGCCCGGCAGCTCCTGGACGACGGTGACCGCCGGATCTACGCGGCGGGCGAGCCGCACGAGGACGACGGCTGGGTCCTCGCCGTCTTCTCGGTGCCCGAGGTCGAGCGGCACAAGCGGCACCTGCTGCGTTCCCGCCTGGGGCGTCTGGGCTTCGGGACGGCGGCTCCGGGCGTGTGGATCGCGCCCGCCGCACTGTACGAGGAGACCCGGCACACCCTCCAGCGGCTCCAGCTGGACCCGTACGTGGACCTGTTCCGCGGCGAGCACCTGGGCTTCGCGGCGACGGCGGAGGCGGTGGGCCGGTGGTGGGACCTGGCGGCGATCGCCAAGCTGTACGAGGAGTTCCTGGACCTCCACGAGCCGGGCTTGCGCGCCTGGTCGACCCGCGAGCCGTCGCCCGAGGAGGCGTACCGGGACTACCTGCTCGCCCTGGACTCCTGGCGCCGTCTGCCGTACGCCGACCCCGGCCTGCCGGCCGCGCTGCTCCCGGCGGGCTGGCCGGGTGGCAGGGCGGCGGCGGTCTTCGGCGGGCTGCACGGACTGCTGCGGGACAAGGGCGAGGCGTTCGTCAGGAGCGCGGAGCCGGCGTGAGCAGGGGCGCCGACGCGAGCCGGGGCGCCGGCGTCAGGAGCGGGGCGCCAGGCTGAGGCGCGGCTTGGGCGCGTCCGTGCGGCCCGTGGGCGGCTTGCGGCTGCCCGCGCGGTACGGGAGAGGCCACGGGGCACCGGGGCCGTCGTAGCCCTGGTCGGCCGCCGCGTGGAGGGTCCAGTGCGGGTCGTAGAGGTGCGGGCGGGCCAGGGCGCACAGGTCGGCGCGGCCGGCCAGCAGCAGGGAGTTGACGTCGTCCCAGGACGAGATCGCGCCGACCGCGATGACGGGGACCTTCAGCGCGTTGCGGATCTTGTCGGCGTACGGGGTCTGGTACGAGCGGCCGTACTCGGGGCGCTCGTCGGGCACGACCTGGCCGGTGGAGACGTCGATGGCGTCGGCGCCGTGCCGCACGAAGGCGCGGGCGATCTCGACGGCCTCCTCGGCGGTGGTGCCGCCGGGCGCCCAGTCGGTGGCGGAGATGCGTACGGTCATGGGCCGCTCGCCGGGCCAGGCGGCCCGTACCGCGTCGAACACCTCCAGCGGGAAGCGGAGCCGGCCGGCCAGCGAGCCGCCGTAGGCGTCGGTGCGGCGGTTGGTGAGCGGGGAGAGGAACCCGGACAGCAGGTAGCCGTGGGCGCAGTGCAGCTCCAGCAGGTCGAAGCCGGCGCGGGCGGCGCGCCGGGCGGCCGCCGCGAACTGTTCCCTTATGTCGGTGAGGGCGGCCCGGTGCAGTTCGTACGGGACCTGGTTGACACCCGGGCGGTACGGGATCGGGGAGGCGGCGACCAGCGGCCAGTTGCCGGAGTCGAGGGGCTGGTCGATGCCCTCCCACATGAGCTTGGTGGAGCCCTTGCGGCCGGAGTGGCCGAGCTGGACGCCGATGGCGGTGCCCGGGGACTGCTGGTGGACGAAGTCGGTGACGCGGCGCCAGGCGGCGGCCTGACCGGGGGTCCACAGCCCGGCGCAGCCGGGGGTGATCCGGCCCTCGGGGCTGACGCAGACCATCTCGGTCATGACGAGCCCGGCGCCGCCGAGCGCGCGGGCGCCGAGGTGGACGAGGTGGAAGTCGCCGGGGACGCCGTCCACGGCCGAGTACATGTCCATGGGTGAGACGACGATCCGGTTGCGCAGGGTCAGGCCGCGCAGCCGGAACGGGGTGAACATCGGCGGGGTGCCGGGCGGGCAGCCGAAGTCGCGTTCGACGGTGTCGGTGAAGCGCGGGTCGCGCAGCCGCAGGTTGTCGTGGGTGACGCGGCGGCTGCGGGTGAGGAGGTTGAACGCGAACTGGCGGGGCGGCTGGTCCAGGTAGTCCGCGAGGTCCTCGAACCAGCGGAGGCTGGCGGCGGCCGCGCGCTGGGTGGACTCGACGACGGGGCGGCGTTCGGCCTCGTACGCCGTGAGCGCCCGCTCCAGGTCGGGTTGCTCCTCGACGCAGGCGGCGAGCGCGAGGGCGTCCTCGACGGCGAGTTTGGTGCCGGAGCCGATGGAGAAGTGCGCGGTGTGGGCGGCGTCGCCGAGGAGCACGGTGGTGCCGTGCGACCAGCGCTCGTTGACGACGGTACGGAAGGCGGTCCAGGACGAGTTGTTGGAGGCGAGCTGCCGGCCCTGGAGCGCGTCGGCGAAGATCTTGGCGCAGCGGGCGATGGACTCCTGCTCGTCCAGCTCGTCGAACCCGGCCGCCCGCCACACCTCCTCCCGCATCTCGACGATGACGGTGGAGGCGTCCGCCGCGTACGGATAGCCGTGCAGCTGCATCACACCGTGCTCGGTCTCGGCGATCTCGAAACGGAAGGCGTCGAAGGCGAAGTCGGCGGCGAGCCAGATGTAGCGGCAGCGGTGGGTGGTGAGGTGGGGCGCGAAGACGTCGGCGTGCGCCTCACGGGTCCTGCTGTGTACGCCGTCGGCGGCGACGACCAGGTCGTACGCGGCGGCCAGCTCGGCGGCGGGCGGCGCCTCGGTACGGAAGCGGAGGCGTACGCCGAGGTCGGCGCAGCGCTCGTGGAGGATCTCCAGGAGCCGGCGGCGGCCGAGGGCGGCGAAGCCGTGGCCGCCGGAGGTGAGGGTGCGGCCGCGGTGGACGATGTCGATGTCGTCCCAGCGGACGAACTCCGCCTGGAGCGCGGCGTACACGGCGGGGTCGGCGTGCTCGATGCCGCCGAGGGTCTCGTCGGAGAGGACGACACCGAAGCCGAAGGTGTCGTCGGGGGCGTTCCGCTCCCAGACGGTGATGTCACGGGCGGGGTCGAGGCGCTTGAGCAGCGCGGCGGCGTACAGCCCGCCGGGGCCGCCGCCGATGACGGCGACGCGCAGGGGACGCGGACGTGAGGGTCCCATGGCCGGTCACCGCCCCTGCCACTTGGGCGGCCGCTTCTCGGTGAAGGCGGCATGGAACTCGGCGTAGTCCTCGCCGTTCATGAGGAGGGCCTGGGTGGCGGCGTCCAGTTCGACGGAGGCGGCGAGCGGCATGTCGAGCTCGGCCGTCAGCAGCGCCTTGGTCTGCGCGTACGCGAGGGCGGGGCCGTCGGCGAGCAGACGGGCGAGCTCGGCGGCGCGGGCGTCGGCGCCGCCTTCCTCGGTCAGCTCGCTGATCAGGCCGATGCGCTCGGCCTCGGGGGCGCGGACGGGTTCGCCGAGCATCAGCAGCCGGGTGGCGTGCCCGAGGCCGACGACGCGTGGGAGGAGGTAGGCGGCGCCCATGTCGCCGCCCGAGAGGCCGACCTTGGTGAAGAGGAACGCGAACCGGGCGGAGGGGTCGGCGACCCGGAAGTCGGCGGCCAGCGCGAGGACCGCGCCGGCGCCCGCCGCGACCCCGTGGACGGCGGCGATCACGGGGAAGGGCGCCTCGCGCAGCGCCCGGACGACCTGGCCGGTCATGCGGTTGAAGTCGAGGAGCTGGGCGGTGTCCATGGCGAGGGTGGCGCCGATGATGTCGTCCACGTCGCCGCCGGAGCAGAAGCCTCGGCCCTCGCCCGCGAGGACCAGGGCGCGGACGGCGCGTTCCCGGGACAGCTCGGCGAGCAGGTCGCGGAGGTCGGCGTAGGCGCCGAAGGTGAGCGCGTTGAGCTTGGCGGGGCGGGCGAGGGTGACGGTGGCGACGCCGTCGTCGACGGCCAGCCGTACGTGCTGCCACTCCTCGGTGCGGGGCGCGGAGCTGGAGAACGGGCTCATGAGGTGCGGCCTCCCTCGGTCTGCCTCGATCTGCCCCGGTCCACCTGGGCAGATACCTGCTCCTCGAAGCTATCACTTGTACGTGACTTCCGTCACGCAGGCGCGATACGCTGACCGGTGACCTTGCCACAGCTGTCCGTAACCGGCGACGGTCCTGTATCAGCTGTGGCACATGTCTCCCCATGGATGGGCGGGGGCCTCTGGTGTCGCTGCTCGCCCTTCGTAAGGTGAGGACAGGACCTCACAGGTCTCTGCCGTCTCTCCTGTCTCTACCGTCTCGCCGCTTTTTGTTGTGCCCCGCTCCCCCCTTCCCTTCTCCCGAACGGAACCGGCTTCACCGAACGGACCCCGCCTTGCTCGAAGCATCCGGCCCCTCCTCCTGGCGCGTCGCGCTGCCGCACACGACGGCCGCGGTGCCCATCGCCCGCGCCCTGATACGGACGGCGCTCGCGGATCTGGACGCGTCGGCCTACCGGGACACCGCCGAGCTGCTGACGGCCGAGCTGGTGGCGAACGCCGTGGAGCACACCGCCGGCAAGGGGCCGATCGAGCTGGTGGTACGGCTGCTGCCGAGCGGCTGCCAGGTCGAGGTCCACGACCGTGACCCCGCGCCGCCGGGCGACCTGGCGCCGGAACACGACACTCCGCCCGATCCGTGGCAGGAGCACGGGCGGGGCCTGCTGCTGATCCGTACCCTCAGCGCGGCATGCGGCCACCGGCGTACCGACCGGGGCAAGGCCGTCTGGTTCACACTCCCGGGGCTGCAGGCCCCGTGACCGGGCCGGTGGGCGCGGCGAGCCGCGAGTTGCGGCGCCCGTGCAGCGCGTACACCGGCGCGCCCACGACCAGGAAGAGCGGGCGTATCGCTATATCGCTATGCCGTCGCGTCCGCGAGCGTGGCCACCATGACGGCCTTGATGGTGTGCATCCGGTTCTCGGCCTCGTCGAAGACGACCGAGTGCTCGGACTCGAAGACCTCGTCGGTGACCTCCAGCTCGGTCAGGCCATGGCGCTCGTGAATCTCGCGGCCGACGGCGGTGCCGAGGTCATGGAAGGCGGGCAGGCAGTGCAGGAACTTGACCCGCGGGTTTCCGGTCGCGCGCAGGACGTCCATGGTCACGGCGTACGGGGCGAGGGCGGCGATGCGCTCGTCCCAGACCTCCTGGGGCTCCCCCATGGAGACCCAGACGTCGGTGGCGACGAAGTCGGCCCCCTGGACGCCCTCGGCGACGTCCTCGGTGAGCGTGACGCGGGCGCCGCTGGTCTCGGCGAGCTCGCGGGCGCGGGCGACGATGCCGTCGGCCGGCCAGTACGCCTTGGGCGCCACGATCCGCACGTCCATACCCAGCAGCGCCCCGGTGATCAGGTAGGAGTTGCCCATGTTGTAGCGGCCGTCGCCGAGGTAGGCGAAGGCGACGCTCTCCAGCGGCTTGTCGGTGTGCTCGGTCATCGTGAGCGCGTCGGCGAGCATCTGGGTGGGGTGCCAGTCGTCGGTGAGGCCGTTGTAGACGGGCACGCCCGCGTGGGCGGCGAGTTCCTCCACGGTGGCCTGGGCGTCGCCCCGGAACTCGATCGCGTCGAACATCCGGCCGAGGACGCGGGCGGTATCCTTGGCGGACTCCTTCTTGCCGATGTGGGAGCCGGCCGGGTCGATGTACGTGGTGGAGGCGCCCTGGTCGGCCGCGGCGACCTCGAACGAGCAGCGCGTACGGGTCGACGACTTCTCGAAGATCAGCGCGATGTTCCTGCCACGCAGCCGCTGGACCTCGGTGCCGGCCTTCTTGGCCGCCTTGAGTTCGGCGGCCAGATCGAGCAAGCTGCGGAACTCCTCGGCGGTGAAGTCCAGCTCCTTGAGGAAGTGGCGGCCGGTGAGGTCGGTGGCCATGGGTGCTCCTGGGTTCCGAATACGGGGACCATGGAAGTCTATACGAGACCTCACATTTCTATACGGAGCCGGGGGCCCGCCGGAGGCCGGGGGTCCGCCGGGAGGGTGACCTAGCCGGGGTCGGCGTCCCGGACGACCGGGCAGCTCATACAGCGTGGGCCGCCCCTGCCCCGGCCCAGCTCACTGCCCGGGATCTCTATCACCTCGATGCCCTCCTTGCGCAGATGCGTGTTGGTGGTGACATTGCGCTCGTACGCGACGACGACGCCCGGCTCCACCGCCAGCACATTGCACCCGTCGTCCCACTGCTCGCGCTCCGCCGCGTGCACGTCCTGCGTCGCGGTCAGCACCCGGATCGCGGGCAGACCCAGCGCCGAGGCGATCGCGCTGTGCATGTGCTGGGGCGGGTGATCGGTGACCTTCAGCGCGCGGCGGCCGTCGCCGGGTTCGATCGTGTACGAGCGGAGCATGCCGAGCCCGGCGTACTGGGTGAACGTGTCGTGCGCGACCATCGTCATGACCGTGTCCAGGTGCATGAACGCCCGGCTCTTCGGCATGTCCAGCGCCACGATCGTATGCGCCGAACCGGCCGCGAACATGCCGCGGGCCAGCATCTCCACCGCCTGCGGTGTGGTGCGCTCGCTCATCCCGATCAGCACCGCGCCATTGCCGATGACCAGGACGTCGCCGCCCTCGATGGTGGACGGGTAGTCGTCCTGCCCCTCCGACCAGTGGTGGAAGGAGCCCGCCTCGGGTCCGGTGAACAGCGGGTGGTGCTTGTAGATCGCCTCGAAGTGGACGGTCTCGCGCTGCCGGGCGGGCCAGCGCATGGCGTTGATGGAGACGCCGTCGTAGATCCAGGCCGATGTGTCGCGGGTGAAGAGGTGGTTCGGCAGCGGCGGCAGCAGGAAGTCGTCCAGGTCCATCACATGGAAGCGTACGGACGTCGGCTCGGCGTGACCGGCCAGGAAGTCACGTTTCGTCATCCCGCCGATCAGCGCCTCGACGAGCGCGCCCGTCTCCATGCCGTCGAACACCGCCCTTATGTGGTCCGTCGCGAGCGGCCCGTACTCCTTCTCGTCGAAGACCCGGTCCAGGACGAGTTTCCGCGCCGCCGGGATGTCCAGTGCCTCGCGCAGCAGGTCCCCGACGAGGTGCACCTCCACGCCCCGGTCGCGCAGCACATCGGCGAACCCGTCGTGCTCCTGCCGCGCCCGCCGCACCCACAGCACGTCGTCGAAGAGCAGCGCGTCCTTGTTGCTGGGTGTCAGCCGCTTCAGCTCCAGATCGGGCCGGTGCAGGATGACGCGGCGAAGCCGCCCGGTCTCGGAATCGACATGGAATCCCATGCCTCCATCCTCACCGCGTGAGCCCCGCTTCACCCGCGAACAGCCGGAGATCCCTCGGGCACCGCCGGCTGCCGCACGGCCGCCCGGGGCGGCGCCGCGCCCGTGCGGGGTGACTGGACGAAGCCGTCCCGGGCGCCGGGGCGACAGCGCCCCGGCCGCCGCGGGGGCCGGGGGTGGGCCGGGGGTGGGCCGCGCGCAGGCGCGCGCAGGCGCGCGGCGCCGTCCGGTACGTACCGGACGGCGCCGGCGGCGCGCCCCCCGCGGGGGCGTCAGAGGCGGGGGTCGACCGGCTCCGATTCCAGGGCCAGGACGGCGAAGACCGCCTCGTGGACGCGCCACAACGGTTCGCCGTCGGCCAGGCGGGCGAGGGCCTCCAGACCGAGGGCGTACTCGCGCAGCGCGAGGGACCGCTTGTGGCCGAGGTGGCGCTCACGCAGCCGGGCCAGGTTCTCCGGGCGCGTGTACTCCGGGCCGTAGATGATCCGCAGGTACTCCCGCCCGCGCACCTTGATGCCCGGCTGGACCAGCCGGCCCTTCCCGTCGCGTACGAGGGCCTGGAGCGGCTTGACGACCATGCCCTCGCCGCCCGCGCCCGTCAGCTCCAGCCACCAGTCGACGCCCGCCCGGACCGACGCGTCGTCCCCGGTGTCCACGACGAGCCGGCGCGTGACCTGGAGCAGGCCGGTCGGGTCGTGCTCCACCAGCCGGTCGAGCCATGCGAGCTGCTCGTCGTGCGGGACGCCCGCGAGCGAGCGCCCCCGCCCCGCGAGGATCTGGAACGGCGCGAACCGCACCCCGTCCAGCCCCTCCGTGTCCCAGCAGTAGCGCCGGTACGCCTCGGTGAACGCCGCCGCGTCCGCCGCCCGCTCCCGCTGCTTGCCCAGCAGCCCGGCCACGTCCACGCCCCGGCCCACCGCCGCCTCCAGCGCCGCGACCGCGCCGGGGAACACCGCGCCCGAGGCGGCGCCGACCGCCGCGTACTGGCTGCGCAGCAGACCGGCCGCCTTGAGCGACCACGGCATCAGCTCGCCGTCCAGCAGCAGCCAGTCCGTCTCCAGCTCGTCCCAGAGCCCGGCCGCGCCGATCGCCGTGCGCAGCCGGTCCAGGACCTGCTCCGTACGGGAATCGTCGTCGAAGAACGGCCGCCCGGTGCGGGTGTGCAGCGCACCCGTCGGACCGTCCACCCCGAACCGTTCCCGCGCCGCGTCCGCGTCCCGGCACACCAGCGCCACCGCCCGCGAACCCATGTGCTTCTCCTCGCACACCACCCGCTCGACACCGTCGGAGCGGTACTGCGCGAACGCCTCCGCCGGGTGCTCCAGGAAGCCTTCCTCCTTGGACGTGGCCGTGGGCGCCATCGTCGGCGGCAGGTACGCCAGCAGCCGCGGGTCCACCGCGAACCGGCTCATGACCTCCAGCGCGGCCGCCGCGTTCTCCTCGCGTACGCCGACGTTCCCGGCGTACCGGGTCTCCACGACCCGCCGCCCGTGCACGTCCGCCAGGTCCAGCGGCCTGCCCTCGTGCCCACCGGGTGCCTCGGCGGCGAGCGGCCTGACCGGCTCGTACCAGACTTTCTCGGCGGGTACGTCGACGAGTTCGCGCTCGGGCCAGCGCAGCGCGGTCATCTTCCCGCCGAACACCGCGCCGGTGTCGAGGCAGATGGTGTTGTTGATCCAGGAGGTGTTGGGCACGGGCGTGTGGCCGTACACCACCGCCGCGCGGCCTCGGTAGTCCTCCGCCCACGGGTAGCGCACCGGCAGCCCGAACTCGTCGGTCTCGCCGGTCGTGTCGCCGTACAGCGCGTGCGAACGCACCCGGCCCGAGGTGCGGCCGTGGTACTTCTCCGGCAGCCCCGCGTGGCAGACGACGAGCCGGCCCTCGTCGAGGACGTAGTGGCTGACGAGCCCGTCGATGAACTCCCGCACCCGCGTACGGAACTCCTCGCTCTCCTTCTCCAACTGCTCGATGGTCTCGGCGAGGCCGTGCGTCCGCTGGACCTTACGGCCCGCCAGCCAGCGCCCGAGCTTGTTCTCGTGGTTGCCGGGAACGCACAGCGCGTCGCCCGACGCGACCATGCCCATGACGCGGCGCAGGACGCCGGGACTGTCCGGGCCCCGGTCGACGAGGTCGCCGACGAACACCGCCGTACGGCCGTCGGGGTGTACGCCGTCCTCGTACCCGAGCTTGGTGAGCAGCGTCTCCAGCTCGGAGCTGCACCCGTGGATGTCACCGATGATGTCGAAGGGGCCAGTGAGGTGGCGGAGGTCGTTGAACCGCTTCTCCAGCACGACCTCGGCGGTCTCCGCCTCCTCCACACTCCTCAGGACGTGCACCTTGCGGAAGCCCTCGCGCTCCAGGCCGCGCAGCGAACGGCGCAGCTCGCGGCGGTGGCGCTGGATGACGTGGCGGGGCAGTCCGGCCCGGTCGGGCCGGGCGGCGTTGCGCTCGGCGCAGACGTCCTCGGGCATGTCGAGGACGATCGCGATGGGCAGGACGTCGTGCTCGCGGGCCAGCCGCACCAGCTGCCGGCGGCTCTCCTGCTGCACGCTGGTCGCGTTCCCTGTCAAGTCCTTCTGTTCAATTTTCTCTGAACTAGCTGTTGCGAGACAGGACGTTGTTGACGGGGCCTCATGTCTGATTGCCGGCGAGAACTGTGCTGAGCGCGACGGTGGCGTCGAGAAGGGCACGGGAGCGAGCCTCGATGTTCGCGTCTCGGGCCGCCAGCGCGGCTCCGACGTCTTCCGATCGGTGCCCGCGCCGCAAGCCCGGTATCAAGGCCCGGAGCGAGTCGATGCGATAACCCGCACTGCGTAGCTGATGCACAATTCGGGCGTCCCGAGTTTGGGCCGGTGAGTATCGTCGCGTTCGTCGTGGGGAGACCCGGTCAGGAACAGCAAGCCCCTCGGCGTCCCAGTGCCGCAACGTCGATGGTCGCACTCCGAGCGCGGCGGCAAGTTCGGAGACGCTCATCGAATCCGATAGGCGTACGTCTTCGATCGGCTCGGCCGAGATCGCCGCAGCAGCCTCCTTGGCGAGTCTGAGGTCCTTACGCTCCCGGTCGAGTCGGGCGTGCGCCGCGTCGAGGAGTGCAAGTACCTCCGACGTCGGACACTCATGCACAGCACGAACGATCCGCTTGGCCTCAACAGGGCCCACGCCGACGGCGAGAGCTCTGTAGGCCAGCGCGGACTGTAGGTGAATCTCCCCGTAGATCCGGTAGCCCGCAGCTGTACGCGTCGCCGGCGGCAGGACACCGTCGCGTTCGAGATTGCGGACCTGTTGAACGGAGTACCCAGCGCGTCGCGCGACATCGACTGTGCGCATGGTCGATGACTTGAGAGTTGACACCCGCCGTTCCTCTGCCTTTCCGGCTCAAAGTCTCCACAAGCACCTTAATGAAACGCTTGAGCACATGACCATCGACGAGATCATCAACTTCGTAGAAGACCTTGATGGAGTCCTGGCCACCAGGCCGGGACCCGACGACGGCTCACCTGAGATCAGCTGGGGGGACACGTTTTTCTACTACGCGCCTGATGGCGTCATGCCGAAAGCTTCTCAACCGTTCGCGACGATCGTGACGAAGAACTACCCGGGCGACGAGAGGTCGCGCCTAGACCGCCCTGACACGTTCCGCGTCAATATCGCCGCTGGGAAGGAATCCTTCATCAACTGGACCGGCCACGCGCCGCGCGAACCAGCCATCGACGACGACCCGAGCGTCACCGATGCCGTGATTGCGCACCCCGTCTATGGCTCCGTTGGCTGGCTCGCCGTGGTGAATCCGGGCCAGCGGACCCATGCGGCAGTCCGAGAACTGCTCGGTAATGCCCACCACCTCGCACGTTCGCGCTATGAACGACGAGCGGGCTCAACGACGAGCTGATAGGGGCAGCGACTGCGGAAACAGACCCCGTCCTGGTTGAGCTCGGGTCCTGCAACGCCAGACCTTCAGGTCGTCGATCGGGGGAACGGGACGACGTTGTCGGAGACAGGTGCGCGTTCTGCTTGCCTGTCACTGTCATGAGTGAGAACAGCGCTGGCGAGCGCGAGCCTGGTCACCTGCTGTCGGAGCTCCTCGATCTCGGCTCTCTGATTGGCGATGGTCTTCTTGAGCTTGGTGACGGTGTCCCGGAGTCGTTTCTCGGCCTCCGGGACTTGGTGGGTCTCGGCGCGGACGCGTTCGTAGAACTTGTTCTTCAGGTCGACGTGCCGTTTGAGGAGAGCCATGCGGTGGACGCCGGCCTCGGCCGCGAGAGCAACGACGGTGAGGCTTCCGTTGGAAGCGGTGGCCTGTCCGGTCAGGAGTCGTTCCATGGCTTCGCGGATGCGGTTGCGTTCGTCCTGGTGCTGTTGGTTCATGTGAGGGCCTCGGCAGGGTGCGCGGTGCTGTCGTGGGTGTGGGCGGTCTCCCGGAGCCGGTTGGCGTTGGTCCGCAGACGTTTGCTGACCGGGCCGGGGGCGTGGGCAGCGAGCTGGTCGAGTTCGTCGGCGCGTTCGCGGAGCAGGCGGGCGTGGGTGTCGGTGCGGACGGTGTTTCCGCAGCCAGGTCGGCAGTCGTACTGCCTTGGGGCGGTCGCGCCGGACTCTGGCTCACACAGAGCGTTGTCGTGCTTGAAGGCGCAGATCAGGAGCGCGTCGGGGTTGTCGTAGAGCACGATGCCGTCGCGGGCGAGAAACGCGCTGGCCTTCCTGGCGAAGGTGCGGGGGACCATGCGGCCCTCGAAGCGAGGGGTATGGGCGGCGGCAGTCAGGGCTCGGCGGGCTGCGGGCCCGGACACCTTCTCGCCGGCGGCGACGCGGTCACGGAGCCGGGCAGCGGTGTCGGCGGCGGCGAGGGCCGTTTCGACGTCGAGGATTGTGTGGATGCCGCGACGGCTGCGGGCGCCGTAGCCGCTGGAGGTGCGGGCATCGAGGACGGTGCGCATGTGCCCGTACTGGATGGCGAGGGCGACCAGTCCCCCCGGGCGCCGGGCGATATGCCAGGCCAGCGACCTTCTGAACCGGCCCAGTCCGATCGCGCCGTGAGGGTCCTCGGGGATGATCTGGTCGGACAGGTCCTGCGTCTCGGCCTCTCGGTTCACCCAGTTCACAAAGGACTCGATGCGCAGGGTCAGGGTGGACTTCTTCAGCGCCCCTGCGTGGCCGTGGCGGGAGCGGAACTCGTGGTGGGCGGTACTGAGGAGGAGCTCTCCCTCGGGGACCATGCGCTCCAGCACGCGGATGGCGTGAACCACCGGTGTGATCGCGACCCAGGGCACTTGGCGGACTTCACCGGCGGAGATGTGGTTGCCGTCGTCGTCGGTGACGTTCTTGTAGTGGTGGCTGTGGATCAGGTGCCGTCCCTCGGTGCCGTCGGTGGCGGGTTCGGGGTCGGGACAGCATCCGGAACGCAGCCCCTGCACCTCCTGGGGGCGCATCCCGGTCAGGTAGAGCAGGATGATCGTCGCTGCCGTACCCAGGTGTCGCATCAGATCGGCGGCCTCGTTGAAGTCCACGTGCTCGCGCCATGGTTTGCCGTTGATCTTCCCGGTGACCGGCACCCGCAGCGGGCATGGCCCTGGCCGCGATGCGGCGATCTCTGCGAGGCCGTGTTGCTTGACGAACCTGGAAACCTGACCGCGGTTGGAGCCGGTGAGAGCGGCGATGTAGGTGGTGGCCACCTGGATCTCGCGCTTTTCTGAGTTGGCCGGCAGCGGGTGGCCAGCCCGTGCCATGGGCAGCAGCCACTCCTCCATCGCGGCCCATCCGGCCGGCGCGGCCTTCGTGGCGGCGGCAACGGCGATCAGGCGGCGGCGTTCGGCCCCGGCCGCAAGGATGTCGTCGGCGAAGTCGTCGACGAACCGGATGGCCCAGGTCAGCAGCGGACCGAGCACCAGAGGGTCCAGCGGCTCTGTCGCGTTCTCCCCGCCGGCGGCCGTGCCGGCTGCGGGAAGGAAATCGTCGACTCCTTCGGTCTCCCACGGAGGCCGAGTGATGCCCGAAGGACGGGCGCTGAGCTGGTCGAACGCCCACAGGTTCGCCAGACGGACGCAGATTATCGCCGCGGTGTCGCGGGACACCTGGTGCAGACGCTCACTCGCATACGCCCGCCACTCCGTCTCGGTGCAGGCACCCAGGCTGGTGATCTGGCGCTCGTGCAGCCAGCGGGCGAGCCGCATCCATTCCAGGCAGGTGGAAAGCCTCTCCGGGCCTCCCGACCGGGATCGCGCCTGGACGCCGCGGGTTTGGAGGTAGGTGGGCCTCAGCTGGCCGTTGATCATGGTCCAGGCAGCCAGTTTCACCTGGTCACGCAGGGGTTCCGGGCAGTTTTTCCAGTGGAGCTTGACCAGGCCGGTGCCGGGGTTGTCGATGAGCGGGGCCATGGACCAAATGGCTTCCTGGTAGCGGGAGTTCGGGTGCGTGTTGCCGGGACTGATCCACTCGGGCAGCACCACGGGGCTGGCCGGGGCGGGCATGGCCAGGACGTACGTGTCGATCTCTGCAGCGGCGCCGACAGCGGTCATGGAGTGAGTTCTCCTTTCACCATGAGGTGGACCAGGGTGCGGTCCTCGTCGTTCACGTGGGCGAGCGCCGCGTTCCAGGCCGCCGGGCCGACCTTGTCGCGCAGGTCCTCAAGGCGGAGTGCGTGCTCGTTCCACCGCTCGTGCCAGGAGCGGTCAGGCAGGACGGATCGAAGGCTGTGCAGTTTCTGGTGCAGGTGGGCGAGCCGGGGGTGATGGCCGGGGTGGACACGGGCGTTGGGGCAGGCCAGGCAGAGCAGGAAGTCCGCCCCGCAGCCGCCCTGCGCGTCGGGCCAGGGGCTGGCCGTCTCATCCGCGCAGTCCGCGGTCACGGTCTGCTCGTGGCCAGGGTCCGGGGCGTCGGCAATGTCTCCGGCGAACACCACGGCCCGGGCCTGTTCGAGGGCCTCGCGGGCACCGGCCTCGAAGACGCTCTGTGAGGCGCGCTGAACATGCTCGTCGGGCAGCACGTAGATGCTGTGGTGGGTGCCCTGCGTGTGCTGAAGGGGGCGGCCTTCCCGCGTCACCGTTGTCCTGCGGGTCCGCTGGAACGGAGCTCCGCCCAGTCCGTGCGTGATCGCCCAGAGCTGGGCGTCGCCGTTGCCGATCCCGAAGGACAACGGGCCCACCGGGCGAGGCCGTTCCGTGCGCTGGTGCCGCCGCTTGGGGTAGTGCATGCGCGCGACCATCAAGAAGTCGGTGCCGGGCGCCAGCCGGGCGGCCAGAGCACGACCGTGCGCGGTGGCCTCCAGTGCCTGAGTGATCAGTCTGCCAGCGGAGTCGGCCCCGGAATCGGTGGCATTTTCCGTGGAGAACCACCAGCCTCCGCCCTGCCTCCGCTTTTCGACCTGAACCTGGTAGGTCACCGTGGTCCTCGTTCCGGCCGACGGGGCCCTGGTCGGGGCTAGGATCCGGTCGTAGACCGACAGATTCCAGCCGAACCGGTCGGTCAACAGCACGGCCAGCGCTGTGAGTTCGGAACGGGACAGAAACAGCCTGCCCCATGTCTGCTCCGGGCTGGTGCCGCCCAAGAGGCGACGGTTCTTCACGCTCTCCGTGCCACTCGGCGCGACCGTGTGCGGGACGTAGCCGGTGTCCGCGAGGTGGTCGAGGACCTGACCGAGGCGCCAGTCACGGCTGTCCTCCGCCAGGTCACCGGCGCGCCAGCGCTCCAACAGACGTGTGTTCTCGCGAATCCGCAGCAGAGCGGTCCGGAACTGCCGCTGTGCCGCCAGCAGCACCCGCTCCCGCTCCTCCTTCCCGTAGGACTGCTTGATCGGCACCGCCTTGGGAATGCGCCGGGCCAGTTCCTCTCCCACCGGCCCGGCGGCCAGCCGCGGATCCGCCCTCAGCAGCGGCCGGACCTGACGCAGCACGTTCTTGCCGCTGTTGGTACCGATGTGCTTCGCGCGCCAGCGTTTGAGCATGGCAGCGGTCAGATCCCCCAGATCTTCCGGAGGACGCTCCAGTTCGGAGATGAAGCGCGCGAACGCCTTCACCGTGATCCAGGAGGCTCGCGCGGTCTCATGGCTGTTCCAGCCTGCGGACCGCACCGCGAACACCGTCGCCAGCGACCGCTGCATGGGCTCGGCGACCGGCAGCTCGGCGAAGTCGAACGTCATCTCGTATCCCGCCTTGTTGACGACTGTCACCACGAGCTCGTCGGGAGCCAGCGGCGGCTCGGTGCGGTGATCGGCCGGCGGCAGGACGGCCCGCCGTCCCCGCCCGGTCACCGGGCCGCCTCAAGGACGGCGTCGATGTCCTGGATGCCCTGCGACTCCCGGGCCAGCCTGGCGAAGACATCGTCCAGGTCCTCGACCTGCTGTTCCTCATCGTCGGCGGGCTCGGCCGCGGCCAGGATCGACTCCAGTTGCAGGTGCGCGACCGGCGCAAGGTAGTGCCGTTTCGTCACCTCCACATCCGCGTGCCCCAGGAGGGTCTTCACCAGCCACCACGGATCGCCGAACAGCAGGGCGAAGTCCCGCCGGTCCGCGGCGGTGAGTCCGTAGCGGGTCTCCATCAGCTGGTTCAGCAGGACCAGCATGTAGAGGGCCATTGAGTGGCGCGCGGCATGCGGTGTCGCGTACGGACTCTTGCCGCGTACCTCTGCCAGCCGGAAGTCTCGCTCGACCTGCCGCTCTTCCGCAGTAAGCAGGACTTCCTCACAGCGCAGGTTCGCCGCCCTGAACACGCCGTTCCACCGGTCCGGGGCCATCGGCAGGCCCTGCTCAGTCAGCCACAACCACGCCGGCTCCGGCCCGTCCGGGCCCTCCAGGAACAGCCACTGCCGCTCGCGCCAGTCCAGGCGGCTGAGTTCCTGACCGCCGACGACGCCGTCAGAGGCCACCCACTCGATCTTCGGTTTCAGGCCCCGTGTCACCTTTGTGACCAGCCGCATCATGGGCAGCCGCTCGTAGCGGCCTTCCGCCTGGGCGCGTTGCACCGCCCACGCGCGCTCCGACTCGGCATAGGCCTCGACTTGGCCGATCACGTCCACCGACGCGTAGAAGACCCGGCTCTGCTTCGACCGGGTGACCGCCGCGGCGACGTGACCATGGCAGTAGCGGCCGAATCGCAGGCGCTGGCTGGGCAGTTCGAAGGTGAGCAATGAACCGCCCTCCTGCCGCCGCAGGCCGGAGCTGAGCAGTAGCTGGACGAAGCTGGTGTTGCGCAGCTCCGTCCGAGACTCCCACCCCGCCGCCTGCACGCCGGTACGGCTGTGGCCGCGCAGCCCGATGTCCGACCACAAGCCCCAGGTCCGCGGCGTCAGCCACATCACGCGCGAGCTCACCGAGTCTGCGGCCCGATCCTCGCGCCGCACGATGTCCACCGGCAGCGGGGACACCTTCGCCCACCGGAACAGCTTGGTGAACGCGGCCGACTCCCGGTTCCATTTCGTCCCACCGATCCGGCGCGGATTCTCCGGAGCCCGGCATCTCCAGTGCCGATAGTCCGCCAAGTCCTGCCGCGTCGCCCGCCTCCACGGAACTCCCCGCGAGGACAGAAAGGTCAGAAGCGGCCGGATATCCGTCGCGTAATTCCGCTTGGTCTCCCGCTCCAGATTCCTGAATTCGGCGGAGCGGACGAAATCCAGCAGATCCCGGTCCACCGTGCCATCCGGCGCCACGAACACCGGATCGCCCGGCCGAAGGCCCATCCGGGCGACCGCCGCAGGCAGGTCCTGTACCCCCAGGACACCGTCAGTCGGCAGCGCCCCCCAACGGTCCGCATCCGGCACTCGCACCACATACCACTCGCTCAACTACCGCCTCCCCTGACGCTTGAACACATCCAATCATCAGGGAAGTGGCGTCGACGACGGTCAGCCGGCCGGCGGCGAGGCGCTTGCCGACGATGTAGTGGAGGACGTCGAAGGCGTCGCCGCTCGCGCCCTGGTCGTTCTCGTCGTCGGCGACGAGCCCGCGGCAGAAGTCGGAGGAGATGACCTCGGTGGGCTTGAAGTGCTTGCGCGCGAAGGTCGACTTGCCGGAGCCGGTGGCGCCGATGAGCACGACGAGGGACAGGTCGGTGACCGGCAGCCTGCGGGCCCTGGTGGTGATGGTCTCGGTCATGCGGCCTTCTCCTCGTCTGCGGTGGCCAGGGTGAACACGGCCATCTGCGTGGGCGGCCCGACCTCCGGGTCGTCCGGGCCGACGGGTACGAACGCCACGCCGTATCCGTGCCGTTCGCCCACGCCCCGCGCCCAGGTGCGGAACTCCTCGCGCGTCCACTCGAACCGGTGGTCCCCGTGGCGCACGTGCCCGGCCGGGAGCGTCTCCCAGCGGACGTTGTACTCGACGTTCGGTGTCGTCACGATCACGGTCGTGGGCCGCGCCGAACCGAACACCGCGTACTCCAGGGCGGGCAGCCGCGGTAGGTCCAGGTGCTCGATGACCTCGCTGAGGACGGCCGCGTCGTAGCCGGTGAGCCGCTTGTCGGTGTACGTGAGCGAGCCCTGGAGCAGGTTCACGCGCCCGGCCTGCCGCTCCCCCATGCGCTCCAGGCGCAGCCGCCGCGCGGCCACGGTCAGCGCGCGTACGGACACGTCGACGCCCACGATGTCGGTGAACCGGACGTCCTTGAGCAGCGCCTGCACCAGCTGGCCCTGGCCGCAGCCCAGGTCGAGCACCTTGCTCGCGCCGGCCGCGCGCAGTGCCCGGAGGATCGCCTCGCGCCGCTGCTCGGCGAGCGGCACGGGCTTCTCGTCGGTGTCGGTGGTCTCGTCGACGGCGTTGTCCACGTCCTCGACGTCCAGGTCGTCGGCCTCGGCGAGCCGGACCAGCTCCAGGCGCTCCATCGCCTGGCGGGTCAGGCCCCAGCGGCGCGACAGGTAGCGGCTGGTGATCAGCTTGTGCTCGGGGTGGCCGGCCAGCCAGCCCTCGCCGGCCCGGAGCAGCTTGTCGACCTCGTCGGGCGCCACCCAGTAGTGCTTGGCGTCGTCGAGGACCGGCAGCAGGACGTACAGGTGCCGCAGCGCGTCGGCGAGCCGCAGCTCGCCCTCCAGCACCAGCCGTACGTAGCGTGAGTCGCCCCACTGCGGGAACCGCTCGTCCAGCGCCACCGGCTCGGCGGCGACCGACGTCCAGCCCAGCGGGCCGAACAGCGCGCGGACGAGGTCGGCGCCGCCGCGCGCGGGCAGCGCGGGGATTTCGATCCGCAGCGGCAGCGGCTCGTCCGCCCGGCCGGGCAGCGCCTGGCACACGCCGCGCAGCGCGCTCTTGAAGACGGTGCTCAGCGCGACGGACATCAGCGACGAGGCGGCGTACGGCCGGTCGTTGACGTACTGGGCGAGCGCCGAGTCGGGCGCCCCGCCCCGGCCCTTGCCCTTGCCGCGCCGGACCAGCGCGACGGGGTCCACCTCGAGCAGCAGCGCCGCCGTGCAGCGCTCGGCGGACGCCTCTGGGTAGAAGACGTGCGCCGTGCCGTGCGAGGTGGAGAACGCCTGCGCCTTGTCGGGATGCTTGTGCAGCAGGAAACCGAGGTCGGTGGCGGGGCGCTTCGGGCTACCGGTCGTACTGATCGTCAGGAACACATGTCCGAGTATCGCCCGGTGCGCACCGCCCGACCATGGGTTTTCCAGGTTGCGATTGCTCAGCTGAGCTGGGACATGACCTGCGAGGAGATCAGTTCCAGGTGGTCGAGGTCGTCCAGGTCCAGGACCTGGAGGTAGATCCGGGACGCGCCGAGGGCTCCGTACCGGCCGATCTTGTCGACGACTTCGGCGGGCGAGCCGGCGAGGCCGTTCGCCTTGAGTTCCTCCACCTCCCGTCCGATGGCCGCGGCGCGGCGGGCCACCTCGGCGTCGTCCTTGCCCACGCAGACGATCAGCGCGTTCGAGTACACGAGGTCGTCGGCCTTGCGCCCGGCCTCCTCCGCGGCGGCCCGCACCCGGCCGAACTGCCGCTCGCTGTCCTCGAGGGAGGCGAACGGGATGTTGAACTCGTCGGCGTACCGCGCGGCCAGCCGGGGTGTGCGCGTCGCCCCGTGCCCGCCGATCAGGATGGGCACCTTGGTCTGGGCGGGCTTGGGCAGCGCGGGTGAGTCGGTGAGCTGGTAGTGCCTCCCGTCGTACGAGAACGTCCTTCCGGTCTCGGTGCCCCACAGGCCGGTGACGATCGCCAGCTGCTCCTCCAGGCGGGCGAACTTCTCCTTGGGGAAGGGGATGCCGTACGCCTTGTGCTCCTCCTCGAACCAGCCGGCGCCCAGCCCGAGTTCGACCCGGCCGCCGGACATCTGGTCGACCTGCGCGACCTGGATGGCCAGCACGCCGGGCAGCCGGAACGTCCCGGCGGTCATCAGCGTGCCGAGCCGGATCCGCTTGGTCTCCCGGGCGAGCCCGGCCAGGGTGATCCAGGCGTCCGTGGGGCCGGGCAGCCCGTCGACGGATCCCATGCGGAGGTAATGGTCGGAGCGGAAGAAGGCGTCAAAACCGAGGTCCTCGGTGGCCTTCGCCACGGTGAGCAGGGTGTCGTAGCTTGCCCCTTGCTGGGGCTCCGTGAAGATTCGAAGATCCATACCTCCATCCTGCACCGTCGGACGACCGTCAACCTCCCCTTCCCGGCCGGGTGAACCTGATCGAACCGGCGACCCCGCGTGTCGCCGCCAGTGACCCGCGGCCCGTACGCGTCGTTGGCTCGGGCGGAGCCGGACCGCCCGGCCCGCGCGCCGGCGGCGGATGTCGGCGCGTCGTTCTCTCTTGCCGCCCTCCTTCGTCGGGGAGGGCCTGGGCCGAGGAGGCCGCCATGTCCCAGGAAGCCGTGCCCGAGCGGACCGCGCCGGAGCACCCCAAGGGCCTGCTGCAGCAGATGGAGGAGTTGATGGCGGCGCTGACCGCCGACCTGTCCCAGCTCGACGCCGACCTGCAGTCCTCGGCCGACCGCCTCCCCTCCCCCGACTGCTCTTCCGGGACGCCCCCGACCCCGGACACCGGCCCCACCAACCTCTGACCTGTACCGGGGCCCCTGTCTGCCGCCGGGCCACCCCCGGCGGCGGTCCCACGGCCCGGGCGGCTCGGCGCCCGAGGGCCCGCACCGGCGCCGGCCCGGCGCCTACACCATTCCGCACCAGCCCGCGTACGAGGACACCCGCCCGGCACCATCGCGCTCAGCAACCCGCCCCGCACCGCCGTCGGCTGGGCGCCGAGACCCTGGGGCTCGGCGGCCGCGCCTGGCACGGGGCGCAGCGCAACAGGCCCTGGCGCGACCGTCGGCGGGCGTGGCCGGGCCGGGGGTCAGGAGGAGCCCGCCGCCGAGTCGGCGGGGTCGGGGGGTCTGGCGCGCTCGCGGACGGCGAGGCGGCGGAGCATGACGCGCACCCGGTCGCCGGCCTCGTCCGCCGCGTCGATCGCCTCGATGCACTGCCAGTACAGCCCCTCCTCGTCCGTGGCGCACGCGACACCGACGAGCGCGATGCCCACCTCGCCGAGCAGCGCGCCCAGGCCCAGTAACGCGCCCCGTACATTCGCTATCTCCGTGAGCCGCAGTGCCCGCGCGGGGTGGTCCGGCCCCGATCCGCCGCGGCTGCCGATCTCGCTGAGGCCTCGCGCCTCGCCCCTCAGCTCCGGCGGGCCGGACAGCGCCAGGTGGTTGCCGATCGCCTGCGCGAGCATTTGTGCCTGCCAGGCCTCCGCCACGATGTCCAGCGCCACCCGGCTGTCCGCCAGGGCGCGCCGGCCGGTCAGGATGAGCCGCTCCGCATCCATGTACGCCGCCCCCGTTCGTACGACTGTCCGCCCATCTGTTCACTACCCAGAGTGAAGCTGGATGGACCCAAAAGCCAGGGGAATTCGGAAATCTGTGGACAGGAAGCTCAGTGTGAATAAGTTGATCACTCCGTAGAGTGACGATCGGGCTGTCGCGTCGCCCGTGCGGCGCGCCCCGGCGGCCGTCCGGCGGGGAACCGCACCTCGTTCCGGTCGATCTTCGCGGAGAGCGCGGCCAGCGGATCGACGCCCAGCACACCGCAGAACTGGAGCAGGTAGGCGAGGACGTCGGCCACCTCGTCCGCCACTCGGTGCGCCGTCTCCGGATCGTCCATCACCCGGTCGGCTTCCTCGGGTGTCAACCACTGGAAGATCTCCAGCAGTTCGGCGGCCTCGACGCTCAGCGCCGCCGCGAGGTTCTTCGGCGTGTGGTACGGCTGCCACTCCCGCGAGGCCGCGAACTCGGCCAGCCTGCGCTGCAATCCCTGCAGATCCAGTTCTGTCACGGATTCAGGTCTACCACCGTCACTCCGGCCCGCCCCCGCGCGGCCCTCGCCCCCGCCTCGCCGACCGTCCCGACCAGCCGGATGTGTCCATCCGCGCAGATCTGCGCCGCCAGCGCCGCGAGTTCGCGGGTCTGGCGCCGGTCCAGGCCACGGTCGAGGCCGTCGGCGAGCACGGTGAGCGTCTGCATCGCGTGGGGCACCTCGGCGGCCGGGTCCATGGCCAGCACGCCCGGCCCGGTGAGGAGCACCAGCGCGAGCGCGAGGTAGCGCAGTTCGCCCTCGCCGAGCCGCCCGACCGGCATACCACCGTCCGCGCCGCGGCCCAGCACCGCACGTACCGTTCCGTCGGCGAGCTCCTCGACGTCCAGGTCGCGCACCGGGCCGGCGCAGCCCGCCCGGGCGACCGCCGCCAGCCGTGCGTGCCTGCGCGGGCAGGCGGTACGGGTGCGGTGGAGGACCTCGGCGAGGTTGTCGCAGCCGCGCCGCAGCCGCCCCTCGCCCGCCGCCACGGGCTGCCGCATCCGCTGCGGCTGCGGGTCGCACGGGAAGACCGAGCGGAGTGCCACGACGACCTGCTCGGCGGCGGCCAGCACGCGCCGCTGCCCCTCGGTCTTGCCCGCCACCCGCAGCGGAAGCAGCGCCGTTCCGAGCCGGTCGCCGGGGAGCGGGGCACGTGTGACCGGCACCGAGCCGGCGGTGTGCCACTCGGCCTGCACGGTGCGCCGGCCCGGGTCGCGGAGCGCCGTCGTGAGCAGCGTCCGCCCGTCACCGCCCGTCAGCCGCTCCCCCACGACCCGCAGTTCCGGCTCGGCCTGGACCGCCAGGTCGAGACGCACGGGCCCGGCCGGGCCGTCGACGGTGCAGCCGATCCGGAAACCCCGCCGCCCCTCCGCGTCCGGCTCCGCGCGTTCGGGCACGCATCCGACGGGGTCCGGGAAGGCGGCGGCGAGCGTGGCGCCCCCGCCGAGCAGGGCGAGCGCTTCGTACGCCTGTAACGCGCTCGATTTGCCGGTGCCGCTCGCCCCCGCGAAGAGCGTCACCGGCGCGAGCCGGAAGGCGGCACCGCGGTGCGATTTGAAGGCGGACAGCCGCAGTTCCGTGACGGCGGGGCGGGCGGGCGCGGCGGAGGACGGCAAGGAGGGGGCGGGGCGGGTTGCGTGCATGCTCGGACCGTATGAGGACGCGTCATGCTGAACCGTTCCGCCCGAACAGCCTTCCTACGAACGAGGGAACCGCCTAGGAATGCGGAACCGCCGCGGCGGCGACGCCCTCGACCTCGGTACCCGCCGGCGCCAGCAGGAAGACGTTCCGGTCGACGCGGTGCATCCCGCTTCCGAGCCCGAAGACCACGCCGCTGCTGAAGTCCAGGATCCGCTTGGCGACGTCCGAGTCGGCCGCGGTCAGGTCCAGCAGGACGGGGATCTGCGCGATGAGGTATTCGGCGACCTCACGCGCGTCCGCGAAGACCTGCACCCGAAGGACGACCATGCGGCGCTGCTCGGCGGCCTCGTAGTCCTGCGGGATCGTGCTGTGGTCGACCCTCGAAGGCCACTCGTTGCGCCCCCGCAGCGGAACGACCTGCGCCAGGCCCTCCCACTGTTCGTCGGTGACGTCGTACCTCTCGTACCTACTCATCCTCCTATCCTCACCCCCCTCACCCGTTCGGCCCAACTGCGACACCCGTGTCCGGCGGACGTACCGTCCACGGGCCGGAAAGTGACGTGTCATCCGAAAGAGTGGGGGGCTTGCTCCAGGGCCATCGCGGTGGCCTGCCGGGTGGCCTCGTACGGCGCGGCCGCGCAGCATTGACAGTGCAAAACAGCCCAGCTACTTTCGGCCCAGGCCGAAACTGTCCAGGTTTTGACAGGCCTTCCGGAGGCCCAGCATGAAGACAGGGTTCAAGCGCGCCACCGTTCCTCTCGCACTTCTCACCTTGACCGCGCTCACCGCGGCCGGTTGCAACGGCGGTGACAGCGGCTCGGGGTCGAACAAGGTCACCGTCTGGATGTACCCGGTGATCATGGATCCGAAGGCCAACGCCGCGTACTGGGACGGCATCGAAAAGGGCTTCGAAGCCGCCCAGAAGGACCTCGACCTCACCATCGAGCAACTGCCCTGGGAGAACCGGGACCAGAAGCTCGCCACCGCCTTCGGCAGCGGCAAGGGCCCCGATGTGGTGCTGCTCGGCCCCGACCAGATCCCCCAGTACCAGGCGAACGGCGCCCTACAGCCCGTGGACCGGGCGATCGAGAAGTCCCGTGACGCCTTCCGGCCGACCGCCCTGGAGGCCATGACGCAGGACGGCAAGGTCTACGCGGCACCGATCTACCACACCGTCACCAGCACGCTCTACAACAAGAAACTGCTGGACAAGGCGGGAATAAAGGAACCACCCGCGACCTGGGACGCCCTGAAGGCCGCCGCGCCGAAGCTGAAGCAGGCGGCCGGGGTCGCCACCCTCGACTACTCCGCGAGCAATGAGGCCTCGCTCAACATGAGCTTCTACCCGCTGCTGTGGCAGGCGGGCGGCAAGGTGTTCGACGAGAGCGGCAAGAAGACGGCCTTCAACAGCCCCGAGGGCGTCGAGGCGCTCACCTTCCTCGTCGGCCTCTACAAGAGCGGCGCCGTGCCCCGGTCCGCGCTGACCAACGCCAACCTCTTCACCGACCATGCCCTGGGCAAGGAACAGGTGGCGATGGGCTACACCAACACGCCGTCCGACGCCGCGCTCGCCGTGAAGACCTGGGGGAAGGGGAACGTGATCGTCGGTCCCGCCCTCGCCGGGCCGAAGAAGCAGGTGTGCTTCGGCATGCCGGGCGGCCTCGGCATCAACGCCAGGACAAAGAACCTGGCCGGCGCGGAGAAGTTCATCGCCTATATGACCGAGCCCGCGCAGATCGCGTCCATGGGCAAGGCCGGCGGGTTCTTCTCCCCGCGCACGGACGTCACCGTCCCCAACGACAGCCCCTTCGCCAAGGAGTACGAAGCGGCCCTCGCGCACACGTTCCCCGGCGAGCCGCACCCCGCCGCCCGCCAGCTGATGGCACTCATCACGCCGGAGATCCAGGCGGCGCTGACCGGCAAGAAGACACCTGAGCAGGCGCTGGCCGCGGCTGCCGAGGAAGGCGACGACCTGCTGGCGCGGCAGCGTTGAGCAAAGTCGAGCCCCGCGAGGCGTCCCCCGACGAGCCTGAGGCCAACGGTCCGGGGCCCACGACCGGGCCCGGACCCGGCACAGCCACGGACCCCGCCGGACGGCACTCCTCCATGGGCGACGCGCCCCGAGACGCCACGCCCGGGGACGGCACGCCCCTGGACGGCACGCCCCGGGACGGCACGCCCCGGGACGGCACGCCCCTGGGCGGCGCCCCCGGGGGCGGGCCGCCGGGCAGAAAGGGCGGCACGCCCGCCGGGACGGCGGCGGGGCGCACAGCTCGGCGGCGGAGTCCCGTGCGGCGGCGGGAGGCGCTGGTGGGGCTGGCGTTCGTGGCGCCGATGCTCGTGCTGTTCCTCGTCTTCCGCTTCGGGCCCACCCTCGGTGCCGCGTTCCTGTCGCTCACCGACTACCGGCTCAGCGGCGAGTGGGACTTCATCGGCGCCGCCAACTACACCCGGCTCCTCCAGGACGACCTGTTCTGGGAGAGCCTCGGCGTCACCGCCGTCTACACCGCCCTGTACGTGCCCATGACCGTGCTGCTCGCGCTGGGAACCGCCGTCCTGCTGCACCGCACACTCTGGCTGCGCGGCTTCTTCCGTGGCCTGTTCTTCCTTCCGTACGTGACGAGCATCGTGCTCGCCGCCGTCATCTGGAAGTGGATCTACGAGGTGGAGGACGGGCTGCTCAACACGGCCCTCGGAGCCCTAGGCACCGGCCCCGTCGACTTCCTCGGCGACGAGTCCCTCGTCCTGCCCTCCATCGCCGCCGCCTCCGCCTGGAAGGGCTTCGGCTACTCGATGCTGATCCTCCTCGCCGGGCTCCAGTCCATCCCGCGCGAGGTCGCCGAAGCGGCCACCATCGACGGCGCGAGCGCCTGGCAGCGCTTCCGCTGGGTGACGCTGCCGCTCCTCCGGCCGGTGCTGTTCTTCGTCCTCGTCATCGAGGCCATCCAGGCCTTCCAGGTCTTCGACGCGATGTACGTGATGACCGCCGGCGGCCCCGTCCGGGCCAGCTACTCGCTCGTGTACTTCCTCTACGACTCGGGCTTCAAGTTCTTCGACTTCGGCTACGCGAGCGCGGTGGGACTGGTCCTCTTCCTCGTCGTCCTCGTCTTCTCGCTCATTCAGCGCCGGCTCATCGGAAGGGAGGAGGACTGATGGCGCGGCTGAGGCTGCCGGTCCTGCTGGTCCTGGTCGCGTTCGTGACCGTCACCCCCTTCGTCATCATGGTGCTGGTGGCGTTCGCGCCACCCGGCGGCCGCACCCTGCCGGGCGCCTTCGACCTCACCCGCGCGACTCTGCGGAACTTCACCGAGGTCCTCCAGAGCGCCGACATCACCCGTTGGGCCCTCAACTCGCTCATCTACTCCCTCGTGTCGGTGCTGCTCATCCTGCTGTTCGCCTCGATGGCCGGGTACGCGTTCGCCAAGAAGCGCTTCCCCGGGCGGGAGATCCTGTTCTGGTCGTTCCTGGCGACCCTGATGGTGCCGTTCCAGGCGACGCTCATCCCGTACTACATCCTCGTCTCCGAGATGGGCGGCGTGGACACGTACTGGGGCCTGATCGTGCCGACCCTGGCCAACTCGCAGGCGGTCTTCCTGATGCGGCAGTTCATCGTGCAGCTGCCCGACGAGCTGTTCGAGGCGGCGAAGATCGACGGGGCCTCGGAGTGGCGGGTCTTCACGACCGTCGTCCTGCCGCTGATCCGGCCGGTCCTCGCCACCCTCGGCGTGTTCGTCTTCCTCTGGCACTGGAACGACTTCCTGTGGCCGCTCGTCATCGGCCAGTCGGAGGCCATGCGGACGCTCACCGTCGGCCTCGCCACCCTGGAGGGCGAGAACGTCACGATCAACCAGATCATGGCCGGCGCCACCATCACCGTCATCCCCTGCCTGCTGGTCTTCGGCCTGCTCCAGCGGTACCTGACCGACTCCATCGCCACCAGCGGCCTCAAATCATGACCCCGGTCGTCGACATCAACCGCGCCCTCGGCCCCCTCCCCCACGACGACGTACCCAGCAGGGACGAGACCGGTCTCGTCGCCGAGCTGGAGCGGCTGCGCATCGACACGGCGTACGTCATCCACTCGTACGCCGTCCATGGCGACCCCCGCGACGGCAACGAGCGGCTAACCCTCATCGGCGACCGTCGGCTGTGCCCCGTACCGGTCCTCGTACCGGGGCCGCTCGGCACCGGCCCGTGGACGGGCGGCACGCCCCTGGTGCGCCTGAGCCCCCGGCAGCACGGGTGGTCCCTCACCGGCCCGCACGCGCGCGTGCTGGTCGCCGAGCTGGCGGAGAGCGGCACGACCGTGCTGCTCTCCCGGGACGAGGTGACGGCCGGTGAGGTGCACCGGCTGGCCGCCGCCACGCCCGCACCGCGCGTCGTCCTGACCGGTACGGGCTACCGGGCGCTGCGCGAGCTCGCCGAGCTGCTGGAGGCCCACCCGTCGTTGTACGTCGACACGTCCACGCTCTGCGGCCACCGCCAGGTCGAGTGGATCGCCGAACGGTACGGCGCCCACCGGGTGCTGTTCGGCACGGGCGCGCCGGTCACGGACGACGCCGGGCCGCGCTACCTGCTGGACACCCTGGACCTGCCGGAAGCGGACGCGGCGCTCATCGCGGGCGGCAACGCGCTCAGGCTCATGGGGCGTGAGCCATGACCACGGCCGGGCGCACGGCCATGGACGTCATCGACGCGCACGGGCACATCGGGCGGTGGCCGGCGTTCGCCATTCCGGACGGTTCGGCGGAGAGTCTGGTCGCCATGATGGACCGGTGCGGTGTCGCCACCGCGTGCGTCTCGCACCTGCTGGCGGTGGGCTCCGACGCCCGCGCCGGGAACGCCCTGCTGGTCGAGGCCCTCCAGGCGCACCCGGGCCGGCTGCTCGGCTGGGCCGTGTACCAGCCGCACGACCCACAAGCGCCCGAGCGGCTGCGCGACCTGCTGGACGTGCCGGGCGTCATCGGCGTCAAGCTCCACCCCGAGGTGCACGAGACGGCGCTCGACGACCGCGCGTACACGCCCGCGTTCGAGGCGGCCGCCGAGCGGAGACGGCTCGTGCTGGCGCACAGCCAGCACGGCAGCGCCTGGGCCGACACGCGCCACTTCGCGGCCGTCTCGCCCCGCCATCCCGGCGTACCGCTGCTGATGGGCCACGCGGGGCTGTTCCCGCAGGGCTTCCGCCCCGCCGTGGAGGCCGCGGCGCGCTGCCCCGACCTGGTGCTGGAGACCTGCGGGTCCCGGATGACGGCACGTCACCTCACCCGGATGGTCGCCGAGGCCGGGGCCGGCCGGGTGGCGTTCGGGTCGGACGCCGTCTTCCTGGACCTGCGGACCGGACTGGGCCGGGTACTGCTCGCCGACCTGGCGGAGGCGGACCGGGAGCAGGTTCTGCACGGCACCATGGACCGGCTCCTCAAGGGCGTCGCATGACGCCGCGATGGCCCGCATGGCCGCCGCCCCCGACCGACGAGCAGCGCCGGGCCCTGCTGCGGGTGCTGGACAGCGGCCGGTGGGGGGCCACGAGCGGCACCGCGACCGGGAAGTCCGCGACGGAGGAGTTCGCGGCGGCGTTCGCGCGGCAGGTCGCCGGGACCGCCCACGGGGTGTGCACGGTCAACGGCACGGTGGCCCTATTCCTGGCGCTGCGCGCGCTGGGCGTCGGCCCCGGGGACGAGGTGATCGTGCCCGCGTACACGTTCGTGGCGAGCGCGACGGCCGTGGTGCTGGCCGGGGCCGTCCCGGTCGCCGCCGACGTCACCGAGGACACCCTGCACCTCGATCCGGTTGCCGTACGGGCGCTCATCGGGCCGCGTACGAAGGCGGTCATGGCGGTGCATCTGGCGGGCGCACCCGCCGACACGGAGGCGCTGCGCGCCCTGGGCCTCCCCGTGGTGGAGGACGCGGCCCAGGCGCACGGGGCCGCGCGGCACGGCCGGCCGGCGGGCTCGCTCGGCGACGTGGCGTGCTTCAGCTTCCAGTCGAGCAAGGCGATGACGGCCGGGGAGGGCGGCATCGTGGTGACCAGTAACCGGGCACTGTACGAGCGCGTGTGGGCGCTGCACAACGTGGGCCGGCGGCCGGACGGCGGCTGGTACGACCACCCGGAGGTGGGCTGGAACCTCCGGATGACCGAGTTCCAGGCGGCGCTCCTGCACCCGCAGCTCCCTCTGCTGGACGGCTGGATCGACCGTCGTACGCGCGGTGCCGCCGCGCTCGCCGAGGCCCTCGGCGACGTACCGGGCCTGGACCTCCTCCCGGCGCCGTCCGGCACCACGCGTCACACCTGGCACCTGGCGATGCTGCGGTACGACTCCGGGGCGTTCGGCGGCCGGCCCAAGGCGGAGTTCCTCGCCGCGATGGCCGCCGAAGGGGTGCCGCTGGACGCCGGTTACCGGTCGCTGAGCCGGCTGCCGTACGTCACCTCGCCGGTGCCCTGCCCGGTCGCGGAGGCGGCGGAGGAGAGCGTGGTGTGGGTGCGGCAGCCGATGCTCATGGCGGAGGCGGAGGCGGTGACGTACATCGGGCACGCGGCCCGGGCGGTGCGGCGCCGCCGGTTCAGGAGGTGAGCGCGCCGAACGCTTCGATCGCCCGCAGAGCGTCCGCCTGCGGCATGCCGGGCGGCTGGACGCGCAGGACGATCCCGTCGGCGCCCATCTCCTCGTACCGGCCGATCCGTTCCGCGCACTCGGCGGTCGAACCGATGACCGAGCGGGCGGCGATGTCCTCCCACGGCTGGGCGTAGCGGGCGGCGTCGGCGGAGGTGCGCTTCCAGTCGCCGTACGCGTCGTACAGCCCCCGCAGCGGGCCCTCCAGGGCGGTGCGGGCCTCGGCGCTCGTGCGTGAGGCGTACCCCTCGCGGCAGACGATGACCTCGGCGCCCAGTGAGCGGGGGCCGCGCGGGAAGGAACGGTAGAGGGCGATCTTCTTGGGCAGTTCCTCGTCGGTCTCGTTGAAGGACGTCGTCCAGCCGTCGCACATCCAGGCGGTGCGCTCCAGGGCGGCGGACACGCGTCCGCCGTTCCAGATGCGGGGCCTGGGGGTCTGGACGGGCCGGGGCGACAGGAAGGCGTCCTCGACGGCGTACCTGCGGCCCTGGTGGGTGACCTTGTCCTCGGTCCACAGCCGGGTGAGCAGCTCCAGGCACTCCTCGAAACGCGACACGCGCTCCTGGGGCCGGGTGCCGTACAGCGCGAACTCCTCCGGGCGGTAGCCCAGCACGAAACCGGCGGTGAGCCGGCCGCCGGAGAGGACGTCGATGTGGGCGAGCGTCTCCGCCAGCATCACCGGATGGTGCACGGGCGCGATGAGCCCGGCGGTGGCCAGGCCGATCCGGTCGGTGTGCGCGGCGAGGTACGCCAGGGAGGTGACGGCCTCGTGGTAACCGGGCCGGTGCAGGTGCCTTTCACCGAGCACGGCCCAGGCGAAGCCGGCCTGTTCGGCGAGGCGTACCTGCTCGACGGCGTCGGCGAGGCGCGGCCGGTCGGCCCGGTCGGCGTAGAGGTTGACGTACAGGCCGAGTCGCATGGGAGCGCCGCCCCTTCCGTTACGGACTTCCTTTACGGTCCGGACCGTAAAGGCTAGCGTGTCGACGACGACCGCGACAGACGGGAGCGCACCCATGTCGGCTGCTGATGACCTGGTACCGCGGTTGCGCGGGACCGTCCTGCCGGCGGTCGCAACCCCGATGGACGCGGCCGGGGTTGTGGACTTCGTGGCGCTGCGCGGGTACGCGGAAAGGATCGCCCTGGAGCGGATCGGCGGGGTCGCGGTGTGGGCCCATACGGGGCGCGGGCTGTACCTGTCGGAGGACGACCGGCGGCGGGTCCTCGCCGTGTGGCGGGCGGCCGTCCGGGGGCCGGTGGTGGCGGGGGTGGGCGTGCCGCGTGCGGCCGGGGCGGTGAATCCCGGCGCCGCGGTGGACGCGACGGTGGGGATGGCGGTGGCGGCCGCGGAGGGCGGCGCGGACGCGGTGATGGTGTATCCGCTGGCGCAGTTGGACGGGGACGACGACGCGGCGGTGGCGCTGCACGAACGGGTGGCGTCGGAGAGCGGGCTGCCGGTGGTCGGGTTCTTCCTGCACGGGGAGGCGGGGGGTTATCCGTACCCGCCGGGGCTGGTGAGCCGGCTGCTGGAGTTGCCGTCGGCCGTGGGCATCAAGCTGGCCACGCTGGACCGGGCGATGGCCTGTCAGGACGCGATCGCCGCCGCGCGGCGGAGCGGCCGCCTTGTCATCACCGGTGAGGACCGGATGTTCGGACCGTCCCTGATGTGGGGCGCGGACACGGCGCTGGTGGGCATCGCGGCGGCCCGTGTGCCGTTGACGGTGGCCGTCCTGGAGGCCTGGCGCGAGGGTGACCACGGGCGGTTCGTACGGGCCTCGGCGCGGCTGGACCGGTTCGCGGAGGCGACGTTCCTCGCGCCCATCGAGGGCTACGTGCAGCGGATGCTGTGGGCGGCGGTGTGGGAGGGCCTGATCCCGGAGGAGGCCGCGCACGACCCGTACGGGCCGGTTCTGCCGGCGTCGGAGCGGCGGGCGGTCGTCGACTGCCTGGAAGCGCTCGCGAAGGAGGCCGCGCCCGAGTCGGCCTAGGCCCCGCCCGAGGGGGCCCGCCCTGCCGGGGGCCCGGCCGGCGGAGGGGGCCCGCCCGCGTGGGCGGCCTCGCCCGGTGGGCGGGGGGCGTGGCCCCTCCGGGCTCACCCTCCTCGAGGCCGGCGGCCTTGGGTACGCCGGAAAGGGAGCCCCTCTGACGCCGCCAACCTCTGCGGGGGCGACCCTGCACGGCCCCGCCCCGGTCGTACGCCGTCTGCGGCCCGGTGAGGCGAGGGAGCCGGGTGGCCGAGGCCGCGTGCACACGAGATCGGGCGCGCTGGCTCCGACCACGGCGAGAAGGGGCCGTGCAGGGTCGCCCCCGCAGCGGTTGGCGGCGAGAAACGGTCACAAAGTCCGGGAGGGCACCCCGCCGACCGCGAGGAGGTGAGCCCGGAGGGGCCCCGACCTTGGCACACCGGCCGCAACCGACCCCGCCGCGCCGCACCGGCCGCCGCAGCCGACTCCGCCCACGCGCCGCACGACACCCCGCCCCGGCCCACCGGCCGCAACCGATCCCGCGCGCCGCACGGCACCCCGCCCCGACCCGGGCCCACCGGGGGAGGCGAGGCTCCAGCGGGGTGCCCGGGCGGAGGCCCACGGCCGAACCGGGGTCAGTTGGCCAGGAGGCCCTTCAGGATGGCCTCGTACTGGGCGGTGATCTCCGACGGGGTGCCCGAGGGGCACAGGGGGTCCAGGCGGAGGCGGGCCAAGGCGCGGGTGGAGACGCCCCAGGCGTGCCAGGTGGCGCGTTCCCAGGCCAGTTGCGGAGGGTTGTACCAGCCGTCGCCCAGGCCGCCGAGGACGAGTTCGGCTTCGCCGTCCGCGCCTTCGAGCGGGCCGAGGCGGTAGACGGAGCCGCCGAAGACCGAGGCGTACACCTGCCCGAAGTGGACGCTGAGCTCGCCGTAGCTGGGGAGCTTGCCGGTCCTGAGGACGGTCCGGCTCTCGATGTCCATGGCGAACCAGTTGCCCGACTGCCGCTTGTAGACGCCGTAGAGGATGCCGTTGTGGACCTCGATGTGCTGGAGGCTGGCGTTGCCCGGGACGGGGGTGGCCTCCCACAGCACGGTGCGGCGGCGCAGGTCGTAGGCGACGACGGTGGCGTTGGGCCGGGTGGGGGTGATGCTGCCACCGCCCCAGGTGTCCCCGGCGAGGTACGCGGTGCGGTGGCCGATGCGGTCGTCGAGGGCGACGGACATCACGCTCTGGTCGGTGATGACGTCCTTGTGGACGGTGAGCCTGCCGCGGGAGCGTTCCACCAGGGTGAGGGCTCCCTTGAGGCCGCCTGCCGGGGGCGCGCTCGCGACCAGCAGGAGGTCCTGTTCGGGGACGTACGCCATGTCGGTGGGGCGCTGCTGGTCGTTCTCGATGAAGCCCATCGAGCGGATCCTGCCGCGGCGGGGGTCGATCTCCAGGAACTCGGTGCTCGGGTACATCGCCGCGTACACCTTGCCCCCGATGGCGCGGAGCTGTTTGGGCTCGCCGGGGATCCTGATGCGTGAGGAGGTGCCGTGCGTGGGCCGGTGGGTCGTCAGGGAGTAGTGCCCGCCGACGTGGACGGTGCCGCCGGACTCGTACGCGATGGACTGGACGGGGTCGGGGCCGGACAGGCCGATGTCGATCAGTTCGACGAGTTCCGCCTTGGCGGTGGGCAGGTCGAGCCACCACAGCCGGCCGCTGCCCACGGCGCCGAGCATGGTGCGGTCGCTGAGGGGGATGAGGGCGCGGTGTTCGTCGCCGGTGGCGGGGGCGGCGACCTTGACGAGGGTGTCGCCCTCGCGCCGGTAGACGGTGCCGCTCGGGCGGCCGACGCAGTAGAGGGTGCCGTCGGACGTGACCGTCATGGCGTCGGCGATGCGCTCCGGGGCGGGGATGGGGATCACATGGGCGTCGCTGCCGTCGGGCGCCAGGTCGATGATGGACTTGCCGAAGGAGCCGAAGACCCGGCCGCCACGGGCGAGGAGGGCGGAAGCGCCGCCGTACGGGGTGGGGGTGATGTTCCGTTTGACGCCGGTGGTGCGGTGGTACGCGACGATGAACCCGCGCGGCAGGGTGCCGGCGTAGACGTACGTGTCGTCGGCGGCGATGGCGCGGACGTACTGTTCGCCGGCCATGGCGGCGCCGAGGTTGCGCAGGGTGCCGGTCTGGGGCTTGTACTCCCAGACTTCGCCGCGCGGGCTGGTGCCCGCGTACACCGTGCCGTCGGGGGCGGTGGTGAGGCACCAGACGAAGCCGCCGGCGGGTCCGATGGTGCCGATGCGGGTGGCGGTGCCGGTGGTGGGGTCGATGCGGTGGATGTCGGGGAACGGGTAGGTGCCGATGTACACCTGGCCGCCGGAGACGGTGGCGGCCCAGCCGCCGTCGCCTCTGTCCAGCCGGAAGGTTCTGGTGAGCTTTCTCGTCGTCAGGTCGATCTCGCCGACGAGAGTGGGGTTCTGGCCCCGGGCGACGAGGTAGGCGTGGTTGCCGAGGACGGTGGTGCCGACGATCGCCGCCGTCAGGGACGCGACGCCGTACGTGGAGACCGGGGCGCCGGAGCAGCGGTGCCCGGCGGTCGTGCTCTCGGTGTCCGTCGGTGTGGTGGTGGCCGCTGGTGTCGTCGTGGCGGCGTACGCCGCGCTGGGGGTGATGGTCTGTCCCGCCACTGCCGCCAGGGTGACCCCGGCTCCGGCGTTGAGCAGTCGCCTGCGTTCCATGCGTCCCTCTCCTGTTCCGGTGGTTCGGATCGCCTCACACGACCGGTGGCAGTGCTGTGCCGACCTTCAGGCCGAACAGCTCCGCCGCGTTGCGCCACAGCACTCGCTCCAGCTCTTCCTCCGTGAACCGCGCGTCCCGGATCACGCCCAGGGACACGCAGGGGTCGATCAGTGTCGCGTCGGTGCCGAACAGCATCTGTTCGATCGGGACTCCGGCCTCGCGGGCGTACGCGATACGGCCCGCGTCCGTGGCCGTACGGCAGTGCTCCAGGTAGAGGCGGTCGCAGGCGGCCGCGGCGTGGGCCGCCTCGCGCCAGGCGTCGCCGCCCGCGTGGCCCATGATCACGCGCAGCCCGGGCCGGGCCTCGACGAGTTCGGGGAGGAGGGTGACCTCACGGCCCCAGGTGTGCAGGAGGAGCGGTACGCCGGCCTCGGCGACCACGTCGAAGGCCTCGGCCATCTCGCGGCAGCCGGGCAGCCGCCCCGGGTAGTGGGTGTGGATCTTCGCGCCGACGAACCGGCCGGTGTCGAGGCAGCGGCGGAGGTCGGTGGCGCTGTCCTCGATGCGGTTGGGGTTGACGACGGCGTACCCGTACAGCCGTGGCCGGGTCTCCAGGGCTTCGCGGAGGGCGGCGTTGCCCGCAACCGCGTCGTACACGACGGCTTCGGAGGCCGAGACGATCTGGAGGTCGATGCCGTAGCGGTCCATCTGGGCGAGGTTGGTGTCGGCGTCGCCGGTCGTCAGGTGGAACTGCCAGCGGCCCACGTGGGCGTGCACATCGATGATCGGCATCAGGCGAGCAGCTCCTCGACGTTCTTGGTGGCGATGGCGGCGCGGTCGTCGGGCGAGATGTCGGCGTACCGCAGCTTCAGCGTCTGCGGCGAGATGTCCATGAAGGGGGTGCGGGAGCCGAAGACGAGGTGGCGCGGGCCGACGGCGTCGATGGCCCGTTCGATGGAGTCGGGGCCGGACAGCATGCGGGTGGTGGCCTTGAAGCCGGGTTCGTCGCGGGCCATGAGGAGGAAGTCGGCCAGCAGGTAGGCGTGCAGGTCGAGGAAGACGACGTCGGCGCCGCGGTCCATCAGGGGCGGTCCGAAGCGGCGCGGGTCGCCGTCGTGGAGGAGCACCATGCCGCGGTCAATGGCCAGCTTCACCACGCGCCGGTAGCCGGGGAAGCCGGGCTCGGCGGCCTGTTCGAGGGTGAAGAGGCGCAGGAAGCGGACCTCGGCGGCGGCCAGTTCGTCGAGGCGGTCCTCGGCGGTCAGCGCGTCGCGTACGTCGACGGTGCCGACGGGGAGGAGTTCGGGGCAGTGGGCGAGGTCGCGGAGGGTCTCGGCGTTGCCGGCCTCGTCGTCGAAGAGCGGGCCCCGGGTGGACAGGGCGAGGGCGCCCGCGACGGGGGAACCGGCCAGGTGGGCGCGGACCTCGGCGAGGCCGGTGTCGCGGTGGTGGCGGGGCCAGGGCCCGTACAGCACGTCGACGTCCCAGCCGATGTGCTCCTCGGGTGACGGCCTGAGCCATTCGTACGTCCGTTGCGGTGACTCGCTCATGATGCGGCGACCTTCCCCAGCGCCTGCGCGATCCGGTCCACGTCGTCCTCGCTGTAGGCCTCGTTCCACGGCAGAACCAGCAACGTACGGTCGATGAGCCGCTCGGCGCGAGGACACAGGCCCGGCGGATACCCGGACAGTGCCGGATTGGCGTACAGCGGCCGCTCCAGATAGCCGGGGAGGGCGGGGATGCCCAGCTCGTCCAGTGCCCGGGCCCAGCGCGTGTTGTCGTCGACGAGGAGTGGGACGACCCACCAGGCGTGGCCTGTCCTCCGTTGAGGGACCGTCACCCCGGGCAGGGCGGCGACGGCCTCGATCAGGCGCCGGGCGCTCGCGCGGCGGCGGGCGACGACGCCGGCGACGCGGGTGAGCTGGACACGGGCGACGGCGGCGACGAGTTCGGTCATCCGGTAGTTCAGGCCCATGGTGCGGTGGATGCGGCCCTCGGCGCGGTCCCAGCCCTTGTCCATGAACAGCCGCATCCGGGTGGCGAGGGCGGGGTCGTCGGTGATGGCGAGGCCGCCGTCGCCGGCGGTGATGTGCTTGTACTGCTGGAGGCTGAAGCAGGCGATGTCTCCGAGCGTGCCGAGCAGCCGGCCGTCGTCGTCCTCGCCGAGCCAGGCCTGGGCGCAGTCCTCGATGAGCAGCAGCCCGTGCCGGTCGCAGATCTCCTTGAGCCGTACGGTGTCGGCGGCGCCGCCGAAGAGGTGAACGGCGATGACGGCCTTGGTGCGCGGGGTGAGCGCCGCCTCGACGGCGTCGGGGTCGAGGTTCCCGTCGTCCTCCGTCACGTCGGCGAAGACGGCCCGCCCGCCCTGGGCGAGGACCGGGGCGACCGTGCCGAAGTCGGAGATCGGTGTGGTGACGACCTCGTCGCCGGGGCCGACTCCGGCGGCGGCGACGGCCAGGTGCAGGGCCGCGGTGCCGGAACTGCACGACACGGCCTCGGCGCGTCCGTACAGCCGGGCCATCTCGGTCTCCAGCGCCCGGGCCTCCTGGCCGAACGCCCCGCACAGGACGGCCGAGTCGAGGACCCGGAGCACCGCTGCGCGTTCCTCCTCGCCGAACGTCCTTCCCCGGGGGTCCAGAACTGTGGGCAGCGGCATTTCCCGTTGCGGCATCGGGGGATTATCCTCTCGGCAGCACACGATTATGGCCTGGGCCGAAAGTAGAACCCCTGCCGACGGCCGTCAATCAGGCGTAACGCAGGCTTCGCAAGAATCGCCCTCGACGCGAAACGTCCAGCAGAACGGAGACCGGCCATGCCGCTCACTGTCGGCGTGATAGGTCCCGAGGACCTGGTCCAGAAGGTGGTCGCGGTCGGAGGGCGCGCGCCCGGGTCCGCCCGGTTGCTGCCGCTGCCGTACCGTCACGAGGACGAGACGACCGCGGTGGTGACGGGCGCACGGTCGAGGGCGGACGCGCTGCTGTTCACCGGGGTCGTGCCGCACGCGCTGGCCGACGCGGCGGGGGTGCTGGACCGGCCTGCGATGTACGTGCCGTACAACGGCGCCACGCTGCTGCGGGCGCTCGTCGAACTGCTGCGGCTCGGGCACGACGTGTCGCGGGTGTCGATCGACACCCTGCGCCGCGACGATGTGCTGGAGACGATGACGGAGGCCAAGCTGCCCACCGACCGGGTGCGGGTGCTGCCGTACCGGCCGGGTCTGACCTCGGAGGACGTCGTCGACTTCCACCTGGACGCCCGGGACACGAAGAAGACCCGGGTGGCCATCACCTGTCTCGGCTCGGCGTTCCATGTGCTGGAGCAGCACACGCACGCCGTACGCCTGGCCCCGTCCCGGCACTCGATACTGGCGACCCTTCAGGCGCTCGTCCTGGCCACGGCCGGGCAGCACAGCGGGGACGCGCAGGTGGTGCTGGGCATCGTCGACCTGCCGGGTGCGGGCCCGGACGCGCGGCTGCCGGAGGACATACGGGTGCTCGGCGGCAGTCTGGCCGAGCTGCCGGACGGGCGGCGGCTGGTGGTGACGACGCGCGGGGTGCTGGAGACGGTGACGGAGCGGTTCACTCGTCTCCCGTTCCTCGACGGCCTGGCGGCCCGGCACGGCACCGCGCACGTGGGCTTCGGTGTGGGCCGTACGGCGGCGGAGGCGGAGGCGCTGGCCCGACGGGCCGTCAACCGGGCACGGTGGGTGGGCATGGCGGCGGGTGCGGCGGCTGGTGTGGTGTCGATGGCGGACGACGTCGACATCGTCATCGCGGCGGGGGCGGTGGATGCGGCGGGGGCGGCGGGTGTCGCGGTGGGCTCGGTGGGCTCGGTGGGTGCGGCCGGGGCGGTGGGTGCGGCCGGGGCGGTAGGTGCGGCCGGGTCGGTCAGCTCGGCGGGTGGGTCCGGGGCGGCGGACTCGGTCAGCTCGGCAGGCTCGGCGGGGCCGGTCGGTTCGGCGGGCGCGGCAGTGGCGGGCGGCGCGACGGGCGCGTTGGACTCGGCCGGTTCAGCCGGTTCGCCGAACTCCCTCGGCTCACCCGGCGCGGGCGGATCCGCCGGCACCCCGGGCGCGCCAGGCCCACGTGGCTCAAGCGGCCCCGCGGGCTCACCGGGCTCCCCGGACTCACCAAGCTCACCCGTGAGCGCACCGCAGACGCACGCCGGGCCGTCGGAGGGGCCCGCGCTGCTGGCCCGGCGGGTCGGGCTGCACCCGCAGACGCTGGACCGGCTCCGGGAGCTGACCGCGGCGGACGGGGGCGCGGGGGTCACCGCCCATCGGGTCGCCGAGCACCTGTCCGTACAGCAGCGCACGGCCCGCCGGATCCTCAAGCGGCTGGAGCGGGCCGGCATAGCCGTACCCACCGGCAGTCGTCAGGAAGGGCAGACCGGCCGTCCCCCGATCGTCTACCAGGTCCGTCTGTAGCCCGTGGCTCGCGGATTGCGGCCCGGGCCGAAACCCCCCACATCGCAGGCCGCCGCGGTGGGAACGCCGTACGGCGGAGACGAAGGAGCTCGCGCGTGAAAATCGCCTCGTTCCACACCCGTGTCGTCCGTGCCCGCTATCGCCGCCCGTTCGCCATCAGCAGCGGCAGCAGCACCGATCTTGTCAGTCTCGTCGTGGAGGTCCGGACGGCCGACGGGGCGTCGGGTTTCGGCGAGGCGTCGCCGATGACCGCGTACACCGGCGAGACGCTCGCGGGGCTCAGCGCGGCGGTGACCGACCATGTCGCGCCCGCGCTCGTCGGCCGTGACCCGCGCGACCTGGCGGGCGCGCATGCCGCGATGGACGCCGCCATCCGGGGTCAGCACCTGGCCAAGGCGGCGCTGGACCTGGCGCTGCACGACCTCGCGGCGCGTGCCGCCGGGTGGCCGGCGCACCTGCTGCTGGGCGGCGGGCGGGTGGGCGAACCGGTGCCGACGACGTGGGTCGTGGGGCTGGGTACGGTCGACGAGATGGTGGAGGAGGCGGCCCGGTACGCGGCGGCCGGGTTCGGGCACATCAAGCTCAAGGGCGGGGACGATCCGGCGCTCGACGTGGAGCTGGTGGCCGCCGTGCGCAAGGCGGTGCCGGAGTCGGTGGAGCTGTCGCTGGACGCCAACGAGGGGTACGCGCCGGGCGAGGCGGCCCGCACGGTGGCCCGGCTCGCGGACGCCGGGCTGGACCTGGTGGAGCAGCCGCTGCCGCGCTGGGACGTGGACGGGCTCGCGGCGCTGCGTGCGCGGGGCGGGGTGCGGGTGATGGCGGACGAGTCGGTGCAGTCGGCGCACGACGCGCTGGAGGTGGTGCGCCGGGGCGCCGCCGACGTACTGAACATCAAGATCCTGAAGGTCGGCGGGCTGTACCGGGCGCGGCAGATCGCGGCGCTGGCCGAGACGGCGGGGCTCGCGGTGAAGGTCGGCACGATGCCGGAGCTGGGCGTGGCGACTCTGGCGGCGGCGCATCTGTCGGCGGCGCTGCCGCACGCCACGGTTCCGCCGGACCTGGTCGGCCCGCTGCTGGTGGATGAGGAGCCGCTGGCGCCGGCGGCGTTCGCGGGGACGCCGGGGTCGGGGCTGGTGGAGCTGCCGGTGACGCCGGGGCTGGGGCATGGCCTGGGCGGCTGACGAACGGTCCGCTCCACGGCGCGGGGTTGGCGTGATTCGTGCGCTGTGGAGCGCGGGCAGCGCTTAGGGTGAGGGGTGCAGCTGGTTCGCCCTGTCAGCCGGACAGGCGCGTCGCAAGAGGGAATCCGGTGCGAATCCGGAACTGCCCCGCAGCGGTGAGCGGGAACGACCGCCGTCATCAGCACTGGGTCCACCACACGGGTCCGGGAAGCGACGGCCAGTAGGTGCCTCCTCGACACACGAGGCGTGCTCGCGAGTCCGAAGACCTGCCACTGCCCGTGCGTGAGACACGCGTACGGAGATCTCGGTGACCTCGTGGGCGGGTCGGCGGTGGCAGCGGGCCGAGGCGTGCCCGCCGTTCCTTCGCGTGTCCGCGACCGGTCTCCGGGTCGCCCCACACGACTCGCGAAGGAGAGTGCCGTGACCGCCACCGTGTACGGATACCCGCGCCAGGGCCCGAACCGGGAACTGAAGAAGGCCGTCGAAGGCTATTGGAAGGGCCGTATTCCGGCCGATGAGCTGCGGGCCACGGCGGCCGGGCTGCGCCGGGCCACTTGGCGGCGGCTCGCCGACGCCGGGGTCCGTGAGGTGCCGACCGGCGATTTCTCGTACTACGACCATGTCCTGGACACCAGCGTGATGGTGGGCGCCGTTCCCGCGCGTCACCGGGAGGCGGTGGCCGCCGACGCGCTGGACGGGTACTTCGCCATGGCCAGGGGCACCGAGGACGTGGCGCCGCTGGAGATGACCAAGTGGTTCGACACCAACTACCACTATCTGGTGCCCGAACTCGGTCCGGACACCGTGTTCGCCGCCGACTCGGCCAAGCAGGTCGCCGAGCTGACGGAGGCGCTGGCCCTCGGGCACACCGCCCGGCCGGTCCTCGTGGGGCCCGTCACGTACCTGCTGCTCGCCAAGCCCGCCCCGGACGCGCCGGCCGGCTTCGTACCCCTCACGCTGCTTGACCGGCTGCTGCCCGTGTACGCCGAGGTGCTGGCCGATCTGCGGGCCGCCGGTGCCGGGTGGGTGCAGCTCGACGAGCCGGCCCTCGTACAGGACCGCACCGCGGCGGAACTGAACGCCGCCGCCCGGGCCTACCGTGACCTCGGTGCCCTCACCGACCGGCCGCGGCTGCTGGTCGCGACGTACTTCGACCGGCTCGGCGAGGCGCTCCCGGTGCTGGCGAAGGCGCCCGTGGACGGGCTGGCACTGGACTTCACCGGCCCGGCTGCCGCGAACCTGGAGGATCTGGCCGCCGTCGGTGGCCTGCCGGGCAAGCGGCTCGTCGCGGGCGTCGTCGACGGCCGCAACGTCTGGATCAACGACCTGGAACGGTCCCTCGCCACCCTGGGAACGCTGCTCGGTCTCGCCGGGCGGGTCGACGTGGCCGCCTCCTGCTCCCTGCTGCACGTCCCGCTGGACGTGGCGGCCGAGCGTGACCTGGATCCGCAGGTCACCCGCTGGCTGGCGTTCGCCCGCCAGAAGACCGACGAGATCGTCACCCTGGCCCGCGGGCTGGCCGAGGGTCCCGACACCATCGCCGCCCAACTGGCCGCCAACCGCGCCGTCCTGGGCGCCCGCGCCGGCTCGGCGCTGACCCGTGACCCCGCCGTACGGGCCCGTACCGCGGCCGTCACCGCCGCCGGGACGCGCCGCTCGCAGCCGTACGCCCGGCGTGCCGCAGCGCAGGCCGCGCACCTCCGCCTGCCGCTGCTGCCCACGACGACCATCGGTTCGTTCCCGCAGACCACTCAGTTGCGGACCGCCCGCGCCGATCTGCGGGCGGGGCGCATCGGCCCGGCCGCGTACGAGGAGCGCGTCGAGAAGGAGATCCGGGAGGTTGTCTCCTTCCAGGAGAAGGCCGGCATCGACGTCCTGGTGCACGGCGAGCCCGAACGCGACGACATGGTCCAGTACTTCGCCGAACGGCTCACCGGGTTCCTCGCCACCCGGCACGGCTGGGTCCAGTCGTACGGCACCCGCTACGTGCGCCCGCCGATCCTCGCCGGTGACGTCTCGCGCCCCGAGCCGATGACCGTGCGCTGGACGCGGTACGCCCAGTCCCTGACCGACCGGCCGGTCAAGGGCATGCTCACCGGTCCGGTCACCATGCTGGCCTGGTCCTTCGTCCGCGACGACCAGCCACCGGCCGAGACCGCCCGCCAGGTCGCGCTCGCCCTGCGCGACGAGGTGAACGACCTGGAGGCGGCGGGTGTTTCGGTCATCCAGGTCGACGAGCCCGCCCTCCGCGAGACGCTGCCGCTCCGTGCCGGCGGCCGTCCCGCCTACCTGGCGTGGGCGACCGAGGCGTTCCGGCTCGCCACCGGCGGCGTGCGTCCGGACACCCAGATCCATACGCACATGTGCTACGCCGAGTTCGGTGACGTGCTCGCCGCGATCGACGACCTCGACGCCGACGTGATCAGTCTGGAGGCGGCCCGCTCCCACATGCGGGTGGCGGCGGAGCTGCGCGCGGCGGGGTATCCGCGCGAGATCGGGCCGGGGGTGTACGACATCCACTCGCCCCGCGTCCCGGGCACCGACGAGCTGGTCGCCCTGCTGCGGGAGGGTCTGCGGGCGGTTCCGGCGGAGCGGCTGTGGGTGAATCCCGACTGCGGCCTGAAGACCCGTGGGTGGCCGGAGACGCGCGCGTCGCTGGAGAACCTGGTCGCGGCGGCGCGCTCGCTGCGCGCGGAGCTGGGCGGCACCCCCGGCGGCACCCCCGGCCGATGACGTCGCCACCCATGCGTATACAAATAAACCGAGAATAGGACGAAGAGCGCGGGGGCGGATCAGCACGGTGACACAGACATCCACGGCAAGCACGGCCACCACGACAGCGCCGCCCACCGGGCGACTGGTCAGCGTGGACGTGGCCCGCGCCATCGCCGTGTTCGCCATGTTCGCCGCACACATCGGCCCGCCCGCGAAGCCCGAAGGCGCGGGTCATCTGCTGGTGGCCTTCGACGGGCGCGCCCCCGCCGTCTTCACCCTCATCGCGGGACTGTCCCTGACGCTCTCCCGTGGCGGCACCCGGCCCCGGCCGACGCCGGCCGGGGTGCTGCGCTCCACGCTCGTCCGGTGTGCCGTGCTCGCGGCGCTCGGGCTCGCGCTGACGGAGCTGCGGTCGGGGATCGCCGTGATCCTCACGTTCTTCGCGCTGTACTTCCTGGCCGCCGAGCCGCTCGCCCGGCTCGGCACCCGCGCCCTCACCGCGGTCGCGGCGGTGTCGGTGGTCCTCGGCCCCGTGCTGTCGTACGTCCTCGGGCCGTACTTCGGCTACCGCGTCATCGGCCGCGGGCGCTACCCGGGCTTCGAGGCCGTCACCAGCTGGTCCGGGTTCACCGACGCGCTGGACACGCTGCTGCTGTCGGGCGCGTACCCGTGGCTGACGTACTTCCCGTACGTCGTCGTCGGCATGACCCTGGGGCGGATCGCCGACCTGCGCCGGCCGGGTGCCGGCCGCCGTCTCATCGGCTGGGGGGCGCTCGTCACGCTTGCCGGGCACGGCCTGTCCGCGCTGGCACTGGGGCCGGGCGGCGGGCGCGAGGCGCTGCTGCGGGCGATCGCCGAGAGCCACGCGTACGCGGTGAACGCCCCCGACCCGGTGCAGGCCGTGCTCGCCCGGCAGGCGGGCGCGATCCCCAGCACGTCGTGGGCCTGGCTGCTGGTCGACGGGCCCTACAGCCAGACGCCGTTCGAGACCGTCGCCAACATCGGGGTGAGCCTGCTCCTCCTCGGCCTCGTGGTCGCCGCCTGCCGCAGCAGGGCACTGGAGACGCTGCTGCGCCCGCTGGCCGTGGTGGGCACGATGGGCCTGTCGGTGTACGCGGTCCACGTCGTCGCGCGCGCCGAACTGCACCCGCACCACGGCTGGCCGGCGCTCGGCGCGTTCTGCGGGGTCTCACTCGTGGCGTGCGCCGTCTGGGCGTCCGTCTTCCACCGGACGCCGCTCCGGCGCGGTCCGCTCGAGTGGGCCCTGCATGCGCTCATGCCGAAGGCCAGGACCACCTGACGGCCGCCGTTCAGGCCCGGCGGCGCGTGTCAACGCGGGGGGCCGCCGGGGCCGCGCGTTCGGCACGGCGGCCGACCGCGGCCAGCAGGTCGCGGCGGATCAGACCGCTGAAGGGCTCGATGAAGAGCCAGTAGGGCGTGAACCGGCGGGCCGCGCCCGGGTCCGTGGCGTACACGCGGGTCTCGGTGCGCAGCCGCGCTCCGGCGCCGTCGGGTTCGGCCCACAGGCCGAACGCCCCTCCAGCACGATGAAGCCCATCCGCTTCATGCCCTCGATCGCGTCGGCGTCGCCCGCGAACGGCTCCGGGGCGCTGTGGCCGCGCCGCCGGAACGGGAGCGTGCGCAGCGTCATCAGTGCGCGCATCACTCTCATCTCATGGAATGTCACCTCTTTGAGCGCCCTGGCCACTTCCGGCACGGGTGCCGCGAAGCGCGCGGGTTCGCGGAATCTGGCAGGAGTCTGACGGGAACCCGTCCCCTCGCCTGTGTTTCCGGCGTAGAACGAGTGGGTTCCGGCAGTTGGTCGATGAGGCCTGTCAGTAGTCGCCCGTACGCTCAGGCCCGTGAACATTGACGATCTTGAATGGCAATCACGGACACTCGGCGGAATATCTCCTCGTCTGGTCACCATGCTCGTGGAGCGGGGTGAGGTGGAGCTGCTGGTTCAGGCCGCATCGGAGCGGGGGGAGTGGTTCTGCGCCCAGGCGGCGGCTCGCGAGCTGTCCCGGGCGGGCGAGGTCGAGCGGGCCCTGGGCGTGCTGGAGCCGTTCATCGAGGCTGGGTGGAACCGGGCGCGCTGGGAGAAGGCCGAGGTCCTGCTCGAGGCGGAAAGGGTGCAGCAGGCACTGGACGCCGTCCGTCCAGACAAGGAAGGCCTTGCCTCGGAGTGGGTGTGCCACGACTTCGCAGAACTGCTGGCGAAAGCGGGCAGGCTGAACGAGGCGATCACCGTACTCACGCCGCATCTGGACAGGGAGTGGATTCTGTCCACCCTCGTCGAACTGGCAGAGGGCCAGGGCCGTGATGAACAGGTCCTGGAGCTGATCGCCCCGCACGCTGAGCGGGCCCGCAGCGCCCGCGGCGAGGAGCGCTGGGGCTTTCATCCCAGCAACGCGCAAGATCTCCAAGCCCAGGTCCTGGAGCGTGCGGGCCGGGTCGATGAAGCCGTACGGATGCTTGGGGCAGACATCGCAGCCGGGCATTTCTTGGTCCAGAACACACTGATCGCCTACGCCGAGCTCCTGCGGCGCCACGGGCGCCTGGAGGAACTGCGCGTACTGGGCACCGGCGAGCGTGCGGGTGAGACGCTCGCGTACTACGCGCGGGCGCTCGAAGACAACGGACAGGCAGGTGAGGCCGAGGCTGTGCTGCGGCGTTTCATCGCAGCCGCCGAGTATCCGGACCGGTTCCGCTGGCCTCTGATCGAACTGCTGGGCCGCCAAGGTCGGATCGAGGAAGCCATCGAGGTGGGTCGCCCGACGTTCGATTACCACGATGCCTGCCTTTTCGAGGGCGTCATTCTCCTGCTGCATGAGGCAGGCCGACTGGACGATGCTCTGGCGCTCCTCGACGAGCGCAGTGCTGAGTTCGTCGAGGAGCACTCGTCCTGGTTCATCTCGAACCGGATCTGGCTGCTGGGCGAGGCCGGCCGGCACGAGGAGGCCCTCGCCTACGCGGGGACGCTGCCACGGGACGTGTACGGCCTGACGGTCAGCAAGGCGTGGATCCTCGATGAGATGGGGCGCGTTGAGGAGGCCCTTGCCCTGCTACGAGCGGACACCGAAGTGCGGCCGTCGGAAGTGGCCGAGCTGCTCATCCGGCATGGCCGCGCCGCTGAAGCCATCGCCGGAATGCCCTCCCTCGCCGAACAGCATGCGGCGTGATGCGGCCGCGCAGGCCGACCAGGGCCCCAACGATCCTCCCTTCTAGCGGGGCGGACTCTGCTGAGCGTCACCGGGGCAGCTTCGCCGTGCGCTCGGGATGGGCCGCGGTGACATAGTGCATGGCGGTCTTTTCCGTGATCCCGAAGAGCCTCATCAGCCGGAGGGGGTCCGCTGTTTCTGCTGCTTCGTTGAGAATGCGGTCCTGGCGCAGGCGGACCAGGGTGAGGCCTGGCGGCACGTCGGCACGGAGCAGGGTCTTACCGACGGCGGGGTGGTCGGGGTCGAGCGCCGATCTCTGGCTGACGAGCAGGCGGGGGTTGGTCGAGGCGGGCCAGCGGCAGTGTCTGTAGTCAAGCCAGTCGGCGGCGATCTGGTGGGTGAGTTCCTCCAGGTAGAGGGTGTGCCGTCGGAGGCCGCGGCGGATGATGAGGGTGCCGCGTGCGAGGTCCAGGTCGCAGGTCGCAGGTCGCAGGTCGCAGGTCAGGATCGTGCGTCGTTCGTGGACGGGCACGGCGTGGACAGCGGCCAGGACGAGGACCAGACGCCCGAGCGGGGTCTTCGTCTGCCGGAACGCGTTGGCCAGCAGGTCGCTGGGGACCGGTTTGGGGATTCCTGTCGGGCTGCCGACGCGAAGGTGCTGGGCGGGGTCGCGGAAGACCACCCGTTCCCGTTTCAGCGTCCTGAACAGGCTGCGCAGGGCGAGGGAGAGCTGCCTGCGGGCACGTCCGGAATGGCCGTCCACGGCCGCGTCGACGTGACCGCCGCCGGCCTCATCGCCCGAGCGACCGACCCCGGGGCGGGTTGAGGAGGGGCGGGGCGCACGCCCTCGCTCGCGCGTTTCCAGGAAGCCGATCCGTCCAGGTCGAGCCGGATCAGCTTCACGGCGACGGGCCGGTCCAGCACGGCGTCATAGCCGCGCCACACGTCCCCCATGCCGCCGTGGCTGGGCCTCTCCAGGAGTTCGTGACGTCCGGCGATCACCTGCTGCGGCACCCTGCCCCCGTCGCGTCCGTGCGCCGGCGCGCGTGTGAAGTGGGCCGGATCCGGCGGTCACCGCCGGGGATCGGCCACGGTGGCGCGGGCGGGCGTGTCGTACTCCGCCCACACGGTCTTCCCGGGCGCGCCACTGCTGCGGGGATACCAGCCCCACCGTTCGGCGAGGCATTCCACCAGGAGCAGCCCGCGCCCGCCGGTGCGGTCGGGCCCGGGAACGCCGCCCGGGGGCGCCGGGAGCCGCTCGCCGCGGGTGTCGGTGACCTCGATGCGTACGGTCGCCTCGTGGGCGGTCAGCCGCAGCAGGAAGTCCCGCCCGGGAACGCGCCCATGACGTACGGCGTTCGCGGCGAGCTCGGCCACGAGCAGGGTGAGCGTGTCGTGGACGTCGGTGTCGTACGGGATGCCCCAGGCGTCCAGCCGCTCGGCGGAGAGCCTGCGCGCCAGGCGGGCTCCGCGAGGCGTGGAGCTGAACCTCATCTCGAAATGGTGGGTGGGGTGGCTGAGTTGGCTGGTCCGGGTGGTGCTCACGGGGTTCCTCGTCATGACTCCACGGTGGGCCGTGGGTGGCGTAGCGTGACCATGGGTGACGCGCCGTCGCGGTGTTCCTGTACGCGGCGACGGGCGCGCTGTACGTGGCGGGAAAGGCGGCGGCGATGCGGGACCAGGACGAGCGGGACGAGCGGGAACCCGAGGGCCGGCGCCCGGAGGACGAGCCCAGCTCGGGTGTGGTGACGGCGTTCGGGCGCCAGCTGAAGTTGTTGCGGCTGCGGGCGGGGCTGGACCGGCACGAGTTCGGGAGGCTGGTGGGGTACGCGGCCCAGTCGGTCGCCTCGTTCGAGCAGGGGCGGCGCATTCCGCCACCGCGGTTCATCGACCGGGCGGATGAGGTGCTGGACGCGGGGGGTGTGCTGGTCGCGATGAAGGAGGAGGTTGCGCGGGCGCGTTATCCCGCGTTCTTCCGGGACGCTGCGCGGCTGGAGGCGACAGCACAGGCCCTGTGCGTGTACGCGGCACTTGCCATCCCCGGCCTCCTCCAGACGGAGGACTACGCACGGGCGGTCTTCCGGATGCAACGGCCCCTGCTCGACGATGCCGTGATCGAGCAGCGCCTGGAGTCGCGGCTGGCCCGGCAGGAGATCTTCGAGCGGCGCCCGGCACCACTTCTGAGCTTCATCATCGAGGAGGTGGTTCTGCGCAAACCGATCGGTGGCACAGCCGTGCTGCGGGGCCAGTTGGAACACGTGCTCCTGGTCGGACAGCACCGGAACGTCGAGATCCAGGTGATGCCGACGGACCGGGAGGACCACGCCGCGCTGGACGGGCCCTTCAACCTGATCGACGCCGCGACCGGGCAGCGGATCGCCTACACCGAGGTCCAGAACGACAGTCGCCTGCACACCGAGGTGACAAAGATCCGTGAGCTGGAATCCCGCTATGGCATCCTGCGCTCACAGGCCCTCACTCCGAGCGAGTCGCTGGCCTTCGTAGAGAAACTGCTGGGAGAGGGATGAGCGTGCAGCACCGCGTACCCATAGTGCCGGAATCGGCATGGTTCAAGAGCAGCTACAGCGGCGGGGGCGGCGGCGAGTGCGTCGAGGTGGCCGCCGCACCCGGCACCGTGCACGTCCGGGACTCCAAGCGGCTCGGCGGGCCCGTGGTCACCGTTGGGCGCGAGGCGTGGGCCGGGTTCGTCGGCCTGGCCTCCGGGTCGCAGGCGTAAGGAACGAGGCCCCGTTCGTGTGGCACGGACGGGGCCCCGCCGGGCAGGGCCTCAGCCCTGGTCGTCCACGTTCGCCTCGCGGCGGATCATCCGCCACGCGGCGCGGCGTGCGCTGCGGTCCAGGCTGGACTTGAAGCTCCGGTCGGCGCCGAAGTACTGGCGGCCCATGCCGGCGATGGTGTCGATGTGGTCGGCCATCTTGTCGGCGAAGACCTTGTCGAAGACCTTGCCGAAGTTGTCCTCGTCGTTGACCAGGGCCGCGGCCTGTACCTTCGCGTCGGCCTTGGCCTCGTTGAACGGCTTGGCGAGGTCCTCCTCGGTGAATTCCGTGCCGAACTTGGCGTTGAAGTCCTCGATCAGCTTCGACAGGAGGGACTTCTCCGGCTCCTTCGCGCCGCCCTTGCCTTCGCCGAACCCCCGCATCACCGCCGGGCCCCCGGCCGTCAGCGAGACGTCGTGCTCGCCGGTCTTCTCGACCCGCAGGTGGCTGAGGTCCACGTCACCTATGTCGACGCCTCCGTCGGCGCGGCCCCTGAGCCGGGTGAGGAGGTAGCGGCCGTACAGGTGGAGCCGTTCCAGTTCGGCGTCGCGGTAGGGGACGATCTGGGCGAGGAAGCCGTACTTGCGTACGTAGTCGTGCAGGTCGGCCCGGAAGTCCTCGGCCGTCTGGACGTCGTCCTCGTCGTCGTCGTCGTTGTCGCGCAGCGCTTCGTACCGGGTGACGGCCGGGGAGAGGAGCCGGTACAGCTCGGCGTGCAGCTTCTCCCAGGTGGCCGGCGATCCGGCGGCCTTCTCCTTCGCCGCGAAGAAGGCGGCGGCGAACTCGTCCATCTCCGATTCCGAGATGATCGGGGCGGACATGACGCGGCTCTGCGCGGTGTAGAGGAGGTTGGGGTCCGAGGGGAGGGTCATCGCCTCCTCGAAGTACGGGCGGAAGGCCTCCTTGATGTCCTCGGCCTCGTTGGCGAAGTCGAGGACGGCGAGGTCGGCCTGCGTCTTGCGCTCGGCGGTACGGTTCAGCCGGGAGAGGGTCTGGACGGCGGAGATGCCGGTCAGCTTCTTGTTGACGTACATCGTCGTCAGCAACGGCTGGTCGAACCCGGTCTGGTACTTCTCGGCGACGACCAGGATCCTGTACTCCTGCCGGCCCTTCGCCCCGGCCTTCACGGCCTTGTCGTCGGCGCGGGTGTAGCCGAACGCCTTCGGGAGCGCGCTCTCGGCGAGCCCGCCGTTCTCCTTCGGCTCGGTGGTCTCCTCGCCGTCGATGGTGAGCGAGCCGGAGAAGGCGATCAGGACGCCCAGGTCGGGGTAGGTGGTGTCGTAGTCCCGGTCCTTGATGTAGCTCTTGATGGCCCGCGCCATCTGGACGGCGGACTGGCGGGAGCCCGTCACGACCATCGCCTTGGCGCGCCCGCCGAGCCGGCCGCGGGTGTGGCTCACGAAGTGCTCGACCACGACCTGGGCGTGCTGGGAGACGGTCGAGTCGTGGGTGAGCGCGTACCGGGCGAGGAGGGAGTTCGCCTTGGAGGCGTCGACTTCCTTCTCGTCGGGGTTCTGGTTCACCAGCTTCCAGTACGTGTTGTACGTGGCGTAGTTGCGCAGCGGGTCGAGGATGAAGCCCTCCTCGATGGCCTGGCGCATGGAGTACGTGTGGAAGGGGCGGTAGGTGGTCCTGCCGTCGATCTGCTCGGGTGTGCCGAAGAGTTCGAGGGTCTTGGCCTTGGGGGTCGCGGTGAAGGCGAAGTAGGAGAGGTTGGCCGCCTTGGACCGGTCTTCCGCCTTCTTCATGAGCTGCTCGGTGACGGTGAGCGTGGTCGCGCCGGGGTCGTCCGAATCCGGGTCCAGACCGAGGTCGCGCAGGGCCGCGCGTACGGCGGTGGCGGCGTCGCCGGACTGGGAGGAGTGCGCCTCGTCGAGGATGATCGCGAAGGTCGTGCCCTTGATCTCGGTCGGGTGGCGCTGGATGTGGTCGAGCAGCGCCGGGAACGAGTGCAGGGTGACGGTGACAATCTTGCCGGTGTCGCGGGACAGGGCGCGGGCGAGCTGCTCGCTCTTGGCGCCGCTCTTCTCGTCGATCTTGACGACCAGGCCGTCGGTCTGCGAGAAGCCGCCGACGGTCTCGCGGAGCTGGGCGTCCAGGTTCCGGCGGTCGGTGATGACGATGACCTTGTCGAAGACGGGTTCGCCGGGCTTGATGCGGCCGGCGGTCAGGGCCTCGGCGTCGAGGGTGCGGGGGTCGGTGTCCGCGTGCAGGTCGGAGAGGCGGTGGGCCAGCCAGCCGATGGTGTTCGACTTGCCGGAGCCGGCCGAGGCCATGACCAGGTAGTCCTGCCCCGCGCCATGGGTGGCGGCGTGGGCGGTGAGCTTCTTGACCACGTCCCACTGGTGGAAGCGCGGGAAGATGGTGGTGCGGGTGGTGCGGGTGGTGCCGCCGGGGGCCTTCGTCTTCTCCTGGTGGACGAAACGCTGGAGGAGGTCGAGCCAGTTGTCCCGCGCCCAGACCTGCTCCCAGAGGTAGGACGTCGCGTACGTGCCGTAGGCGGGGGGAGCGGGGTTCCCGGCGCCGCCGGGGCGGCCGGGGCCTTCGGAGCCGGTGTTGAAGGGGAGGAAGCGGGTGTTCTTCCCCTTGAGCCGGGTGGCGACGAAGACGAGGTCCGGGTCGACGGCGAAGTTCGCGATGACGCGGCGGGCGAAGATCAGCTCGGTGGGGTCGCGGTCGGTGCGGTACTGCTCCTTGGCGTGCTCGACGCCCTGGCCGGTGAGCGGGTTCTTCAGCTCGGCGGTGGCGACGGGGATGCCGTTGAGGAACAGGGTGAGGTCGAGTTCGTTGCCCCAGTCGGCCTGCTTGGTGGCGTAGCGCAGTTCGCGTACGACGGTGAGGCGGTTGGCGCGGTAGCCGTCGAGGACGGAGGCGTCGACGACGAGGTTCGGCTTGAAGTGGGCGACGCGGATGCGGACACCGCGGTCCTTGACGCCGTTGCGGAGGACATGGAGCAGGCCGTCGTCGCTGATCGCCTTGTCCAGGCGCCGGGCGAAGCCCCGCTGGGCCTCGTTGGCGTCACCGTAGACGGTGCGCAGCTCGTGCCACTCGTCGGGCTGGGTCTCCCTGATGAACGTGAACAGCTCGCCGGTGTCCAGGCCGAGGTCGGCCGTGTAGTCCTCGGGGCGCGCCTCCCGCCACCCCCGCTCCGTCATGGCGGCGACGATGGCGGAGCCGAACGCGGACTCGTCGTGGACGGGGCTCATACGGTGACTCCGTCCGTCACGTTGCGGCCGCCGGCGGTGGAGACGTCGAACCGGCCGGTTACGGCGGCGGTGATGAGGGCTTGGCGGCGCTCGGTGATCAGGTCCAGCTGCCTACGGCACCTGTCGGTCACCGCGCGGGTCGCTGAACGCGCTTCCGTGAGGATGGCGATCGTCCTTCGTTGCCGGGCCAACGACGGCACAGGCAGCGGGATATCGCGTACGACCTCAAGGTTGATCCGTGCTCGGGTGGAGCCCCTGGCGAGGAGGGTGACTTGGTCCGCGACGGGCGGCGAGCTGAGTGCCCATGCGGCATAGTCGTGCAGCAGTCGCGTCCGGTCCAGCCGGAGGCGGAAACAGTCGGCCTTGACCATGGCGGGCCCCATTCCCTCGGGCACGACGCACGCACGACCGAGTGGGTGGTTCTGGTCCCCCAGGCCTGCCACGATCAGATCACCGGCACGGGCGGTGTGCCGCGTGAGCTGGGCGAAGTACTCCATGGGGATGTACGCGGCATCCCGGTCACGGAACTCGGCGCGCCCCACGTTCCCGAGCCGGATGACTCGGGCTCCGTGGTCGGCATAGTGGCTGCTGGTCAGAGAACTGCCGAAGGGGCCGTCCGTGATCGCGGTGATGAATCGGCGCAGCGGCACCCAGGACGCTTCGCCACCGTCCTCGTCGACGGCAGCGGACCAGGCGCTGGAAAGCCGCTCCTCCAACAGGGCCACCTGCTTCTCACGGCTTGCCCGCAACGCATCGAGGCGGCCCGTCTCCACGTCGAGGAAGTCGGCGATGCGGCGCTGCGTACGGAGGTCGGGAGCTTCGAAGGCCATATTCGCGTAGCGTTCAGCATTGAAGTTCTGAATCGTCGACGCAACCGATTCGGCTCGGATCTTGTGCTGAAATGCCGCGCTGCGAGCCACGTACCCGAGAAACCTGGGCTCCACGTCGGGGCGCGGACGGAACCGCACCAGATAACCGGCGAACGTCGCCCCCGCGTCAGCTTCACCCACCAGGTACGACTGGCCCGGCGGGGTGCCGCTACGGGACAGGAGCAGGTCTCCCGGCCGCAGCGCGAATCGCCCTTCGACCGGCCCCGCCACATGAACGCCCTCCTCCGGGGGCGTCAGCGTCCCGTTGCTGATATCCGTTGTGCGCAGGAGGCGCGTACCGGAACCGACATAGTTCTCCGCCGAGATGTTGAGTCCGTACTGACCGGCATCGACACACATGTGCTTCAGGCGGACCGGCTTCCATGGAGTCACTGCGTCACCTCGCCCAGCAGCGCCTGGATCTCCGTCTCCAGGGTCTTCAGCTCCAGGTCGATCTCCGCCAGCGGCCGTGGCGGCTCGTACACGTAGAAGTGCCGGGTGAACGGGATCTCGTACCCGATCTTCGTCTTGCCGTGGTCGATCCAGGCGTCCGGCACGTGCGGGTGCACCTCGCGCTTCAGGTACTCCTCGACGTCCTCGCCCAGCGGCACGTTCTCGTAGTCGCGCAGTTCCCCGTCCGGTTCCGGCTCGCCCTTGATGAACTGGACCTCGCCCTCCGGGTCGCGGACGCCCACCGCGTCGCGTACGGCCTTGGCGAACGGCGCGCCCGTCGGCCACAGGAGGCCGGCGCCCACCACCGCGTCCTTGAGGGCGATCAGCGCCTCGGACTTGGTGGCCCACGAGGAGCCGAGCAGCGTCCGTACCGCCGCCACGAAAGCGTCCGGGTCCGCCAGCTTTTGGACCGGCTTGGCCGCCGCCAGGGCCGCCAGCGTTTCGTCCGTGACCTCGAAGCGGTACTTCAGCGGGCGCTCCACCGTGATGCGCTGGTAGCCGAAGTCCTCGTTGTCGAAGACCTTGACCTTCCCGTGGAGCGGGTGTTCCGGGTCTGCCGCCGCCTCGGTGGCATCCGCGTACAGGCGCGTCAGGTCCGCGATGTGCTGCTTGCCCAGCTCCTTGCGCTTGTCGCCCAGCGACTTGCGCATCTTCTGCCACTGGTCGCGCGCGTCCAGGAGTACGACCTTGCCCTTGTGCTCCGGGGCCTTCCGGTTGGTGAGGATCCAGAAGTACGTGGAGATGCCGGTGTTGTAGAAGAGCTGGTCCGGGAGGGCGACGATCGCCTCCAGCCAGTCGTTCTCCAGGATCCAGCGGCGGATCTCCGACTCGCCCGAGCCGGCCGCGCCCGTGAACAGGGGCGAGCCGTTGAAGACGATCGCGATACGCGAGCCTCCGCCCCCGTTCACGTCCACCGGCTTCATCTTCGAGATCATGTGCTGGAGGAAGAGCAGCGAGCCGTCATTGATGCGCGGCAGGCCCGCGGCGAAGCGGCCCGCCTCGCCCAGGTGCTGGTGCTCGTACTCGACGTCCTCCTTGACCTTCTTCCACTCCACACCGAACGGCGGGTTGGCCAGGAGGTAGTCGAACTTCTCCCGCTGGTGGCCGTCGTCGGAGAAGGAGTTGCCGAAGGCGATGTTCTCCGGGTCCTGGCCCTTGATCATGAGGTCCGACCGGCAGATCGCCCAGGACTCGGGGTTGAGCTCCTGTCCGTACACCTCCACCGTGGCGTCCGGGTTCAGGGAGCGGATGTGTTCCTCGGCGGCCGACAGCATGCCGCCCGTGCCGCACGCCGGGTCCATGACCGTACGCACCACACCCGGCAGGCTGAGCGCGTCCCCGTCGGGCGCGATCAGCAGGTTGACCATCAGTCTGATGACCTCGCGGGGGGTGAAGTGCTCACCGGCCGTCTCGTTCGACTGTTCCGCGAAACGGCGGATCAGCTCCTCGAAGATGTAACCCATGTTGTGGTTGGGCACGTTGTCCGGGTGCAGGTCCAGGTCGGTGAACCTGCCGATGACCTTGTAGAGCAGGTTGGCGCCGTCGAGCTTCTTGATCTGCTGCGCGAACTCGTACTTGTCCAGGACCTCGCGGGCGTTGTCGGAGAAGGCGCCCACGTAGATCTGGAGGTTCCTGGCCGCGTTCCGCGGGTCGGCTGCGATCTTCTTCAGCGTCAGATCGCTCTTGTTGTAGAAGGAGTGCCCCGAGGCGCGGCGCAGGAAGTGGTCCGTGTCGAGGTCCTGGCCCTCGAAGCGAGCGACCGTCTCCGCGACCTTCTCGCGGGTCGGCTCCAGGACGCACTCCAGGCGGCGCAGCACCGTGAACGGCAGGATGACCTTGCCGTAGTCGGACTGCCTGTAGTCGCCGCGCAGGAGGTCGGCGACGGACCACGCGTGGTTCGCCAACTCTGTGTGCTTACTGCTGTTCAAGGGATTCCCCGGTTTCGTTCCGTACCGTTCCGCGCAGCCAGTGCGGGTGCGGACAAGTGTGGTGCATGGGTGGGAGCTCAGGTGTGTATCAGGCCGAATCGGCGGCCTGGGCACCGACGCGAGGCGGAGCGCCGCCCGGCGGCGGGAGCAGCGCGCCGCCCGTGAGGCCGCCGGCCAGGAGACCGGCCGTCTCCTCCGCGAGGTGTGCCGCCTTCCGCGCCTGGGCACGCAGGGCGCGTACGTGCCGGAACGCCTCGCCGTAGCGGCGTTGTTCGTCGAGGGCCATGAGGGGCACGCGGAGGCGCCCCGGGGCGACGTGCAGGACCGTGCTGCCGGTCGACGCGCCCGCGATGTTGTCCTCCGAGTCCACGAATCCGGCCAGGAACCAGGGGTCGAGGCGTGCGGGATCCGGGCGGAGGAGGTGGACGTGGGGGCCGAGCAGCGCGCCCGCGTCCCGTTCGTCCGCGACTCGGGCCATCGGGCCGGCGCCGCCCGCGACCGCCCGTACGAGGACATCGCCCGCGGCGACGACCGGCGCGGCCTCGGCACGCAGCTCGGCCGGGTCGCCCGACGGGGCCGTGCCCCTCGCGATGTCGGCACCCGTGAGGACCGGGGGGAGGGTGGAGGACGGGGCTTCGGTACGCGGGGCCTTCGGGTCCGGCACCGTACGCAGCAGGGTCAGGGCGCCGCCTCGCGCGAGGTCGGACGCGGTCGCCGTCCGCCACTCCCGGGCCGAGGCTCCCGCCGCGCTCCAGCCGGGCCCTCCCGCTGCCCGGGCGAGGGACTCGGCGGCTTCGGTCAGCTCCCGGCGCCCGGTGTCCGCCCGTGCGGCCAGTTCGGCCGGGTCGACGTCCGTGCGCGAGAGGCGGACCCTGCGGGCGGGGGTCAGGTCGACGAGGTCGTCGAGGAGGTCGACGACGGGCACCGCGCGTGCCGTGCCGGGTTCGCCGGTGAACGTGTCCGGGGCGGTGGTGAAGGCTTCCCAGTGGGTGAGCGTCCGCGCTGTCAGTCCGGGCCAGTTCAGGGGGGTACGGGTGGAGCCCGTGCGCGTCGTGGCCGGCCGGTCGGCCTCGCCGTTCCCGGTCGCTCCCGCGCCGGCGGTGTCGATGAACAGGACGGACTTCCGTTCCGCGCCGCCCGGCTCGGGTCGTCGCAGTACCCAGATCTGCAGCCCCACATGGAGCGGCGGCGCCGCCCCGGGCGGCAGGGCCACCACCGCGCGCACGGCGCCGCTGCGCACCAGCTCCGCCCTCACCCTGCGCCCGGAGGCACGGGAAGCGGTGGCGGGCGGGAGGACCAGCACGGCCCAGCCGCCCGGGGTGAGATGGGCGAGCGCATGCTGGACCCAGGCCAGTTCCGACTCGGCGCGCGGGGGGACGCCGTACGCCCATCGAGGGTCGTAGGCCAGCTCGTCGTGGCCCCAGTCGCGGTCGCCGTAGGGCGGATTGCACAGCACCGCGTCGACGGTGAGAGCGGGGAACGCGTCGGCGCGGAGGCTGTCGCCGCTCCGGACGGTGATCTCCGCTTCGGGCGCGGACAGCAGCAGGCCGACCGCGCTGCGCTGGGCCTGTACGGGCAGGACGTCCTGGCCGTGGAGCCCGGTCGCTCCGTGCCGGGCGGCGGCCGCGAGCAGGGTGCCGCTTCCGCACGCCGGGTCCAGGACCTCCTCGACGGTACGGGGCAGCAGTGCGGCGACCAGATCCGCCAGCGGGGCGGGCGTCCGGTAGGCGCCGCTCGCGGCACAGTCCTCCAGTGCCCGTTCCGCGAGTACGCCGAGCGCGGCCTGGCCTCCTTCGTCCCGTACGCACCGCAGCAGGGCGCGCAGGGCCGTACCGTCCGTGGGCGCGAAGCGGACGGCCTCCGCGCCCGGGACCGTGCCGGCGAGGGCTGCCGTCTCCGCCTGTGCGCGGGCCGCGAGGTCGGCGTCCGGGAGCTCCGTGAGTGCGGTCAGGTCGTCGGGGGTGCGGTGGGAGGCGGCGAGGACCATCGGGAGCAGCCCGGTTCCACCGGCCGCGCCGGCCTGTGCGTGCAGGCGCAGGGCCGTGCGGAACGCTTCCCGGGGGTTCGCGGTCGCCGTGTGCCCCCGGGAGGCCAGCCATGCCTGTACCGCCTCCAGGTCGTACAGCGGGCTGCTCTCGGTGCCGCCGGAGGGGGAGGGGAAGTCGTCGTGCCGCCGACGCCAGTTGCTGACGGTGGCGCGTGTGACCCCGGCGATGCGTGAGATCTCGGCGGCCGTCACATGGGCGACGGAGGGCTGCGGCATGGCGGGGGTACGGGCCTCTCGGTAAGCGGCGAACTGTTCACACCATAGGGCGGTCGTCAAATCCGCGAGACCGTTTGACGGCGCTTTCACTCACCACGTCGGCGGAGGTACGCCTCCAGCTCCGCGGCCCCGGTCAGCATCGCCCGCCCGCGCGCGCACAGCCGGTCGTGCCAGTCGCGCAGTGCGGCCTCCAGCGGCTCCAGCCCGCCGGCCGCGCGCACCTGGGCGATCAGCGGGGCGATCTGGTCCAGGAGGTAGCCGCCCCGTCTGAGCTGGTGGGCCAGCCGGGCGTCCCGTACGTCGGCCTCGTCGTAGACGCGGTACCCGGTCCGCGGGTCGCGGCGCGGGCGCACCAGCCCGGCGCGCTCCCATTTACGCAGCGTCGCGGGCCGGATTCCGAGCTTTCCCGCCAGCGGGCCGATGAACGTGCCGCCGGGCCCGGACACGGCGGCCGGCCCGGACCCCGTGGTGGGCTCCAGGTCGCGCAGGGCGCTCTCCACGGCCTGGAGGGTGCGGCGGTCGTCGAGGAGCTGGGCATGGCTCTCGTCGATGAGGCGGAACGCCGCATCGGTCGCGCCCTGGTTCACGGCCCGCATGATCGAGGTGGCCGTCTGGTGGCCGTGGCCGGGCAGCAGGGCGAGAAACGCGCGCAGGGCACCCGCGTGGAGCGGGGTGTAGGTGCGGTAGCCGTGGGGTGTGCGAGCGGCGGCCGGGAGGATGCCGGCCTCCTCGTAGTTCCTGACCGCCTGCGTGGACAGCCCGTGAGCGCGCGCCAGGTCGACCGGCCTGAGCCGATCACCCCTTTGAAGGTTTTGCCCCATGGGGCGGACGATATCGCGGGAAAGTTTCCACCGAAGGTTCAACGATAGCGTTGACGGCATGGCTACTGACATCAAGGACGCCGTCCATGCCGTCGAGGCTGCCGCCGTCATGCGGCTGCTCCCCGCGCGGCCCCGGCTGCTCGCCCTGGGCGAGCCCACCCACGGCGAGGACACGCTGCTCGACCTGCGCAACGAGCTCTTCCGCCGGCTCGTCGAGCAGGAGGGCTACCGGACGATCGCGATCGAGAGCGACTGCATGAGGGCCCTGGTCGTGGACGACCACGTCAGCTCGGGGACCGGCACCCTCGGCGAGGTCATGGAGCACGGGTTCAGCCACGGGTGGGGCGCCCTCGCGGGCAACCGCGAGCTCGTGCGCTGGATACGGGCGTACAACGAGGGCCGGCCCGCGTCCGAGCGGCTCCGCTTCGCCGGCTTCGACGGCCCGCTGGAGATCACCCACGCCGCGAGCCCCCGGCAGGCCCTCATCGCACTCCACCGCTACCTCGCGGCCCGGGTGGACGCGGACCTCCTCCCCTGCACCGGGGAAACACTCGACCGCCTGCTCGGCACCGACGACCGGTGGACCGATCCCGCCGCGATGACGGACCCGGCCCGGTCCGTGGGGCAGTCGGCCGAGGCGAAGGAGCTGCGGCTGCTCGCCGACGATCTGGTGGCGCTGCTCGACGCGCAGACGCCACACCTGATCACGGCGACCTCGCGGGACGACTGGGACCGGGCGCGCCTGTACGGGCGCACCGCGACCGGCCTGCTGCGCTACCACTACTGGATGGCCGACACCTCACCGGCCCGCATGACCCGGCTGGTGAGTGTGCGGGACCAGATGATGGCCCACAACCTCCTCGCCGTCGCGGCCCGGGGCCCGGCGCTCGTCCACGCCCACAACTCTCATCTCCAGCGCGAGAAGAGCACGATGCGGATGGGCGGGATGCCGCTGGAGTGGTGGAGCGCCGGTGCGCTGGTGAGCGCCCAACTCGGCGAGGAGTACGCCTTCGTGGCCACGGCCCTGGGCACGATCCGGCACCAGGGGGTGGACACGCCGCCGCCGGACACCGTCGAAGGCCTCCTGTACGCGCTCCCGGAGGACCGCTGCGTCATCGACGCCCCGCGGCTGGCCACCGCCCTCGGCGACACGCGGCCCGCCCCCCGCGTATCCCCGTGGTTCGGCTACGCCCCGCTCGACCCGGCCCATCTGGCGGACAGCGACGCGATCGTGTTCGTCAAGGACGTCCGGCAGAGCTAGCGCGGCCATCAGCGGTGGGGCAGGGCACGACGCTACGTCGGCGGTTCCTCCAGGAGGCCCGCCTCGACGAAGCCCTCGCGGGCTCCCGGGATGTCCAGGACGCCGCAGTCCTCGAAGAGGGCCACCGTCTTGGCGGACGCGAACCGGATGCCGCGGAGCACCGCGTCACGGTGGTAGGACTCCGCGACGATCAGCCGGGCCCGGTCCTCGGAGAACCCGGCCTGGCGCAGCGCGGCGTGCGCCGGCGCGGTGGCCGGGTGCAGGGACCGTACGATCACGTCCGGTAGGAACCGCGCGACCAGGCGCCGTTCACCCGGGTCGAGTTGGCCCCACAGGTACCGGAAGAAGGCGGAGAAGTAGGCGTGGTGCCTGCCTTCGTCGATGGCGTGGTCGCTCACGGTGTCCCGGACCACCGTGATCACGTCGGGGTCCTTGGGGATGTCGACCAGGATCGAGGTGATCAGTGTCTCGAACACCACCACCTGGAGGAGCTGGACCAGCCGGCGGTGCTGCGGGTAGCCGTGGCCGATGGCGTCGAGGTTGCGGATGAACGGGCCGAAGTCGTAGGGCAGCGCGCCGATACCGGACCGTTTCTCCAGTTGGTCGACGACATCCAGGCTGTACAGCGAGTGGTACCCCTCGTCCACCATGATCTTGAATGCGTTCTTCCGCGCCGTGTTGGACACCTCCAGCCCGCACCTGTTCTCGGCGATCCGCTGCGTGGCCCGGCAGACCACGGCCACTTCGAAGTGCGAGGTGAAGTTGAGCCACTGGTAGAGGTGCTGGGCCGAGAGGTAGCGCTGCAGCGGCTGCTCCCGCTCGGCCACCAGCGGATGTCCGAGGTGGGGGACGAGGCGCCGGGGGAAGAATTCCTTGAGGATGTCCGTGTCGTCCTCGTCGACGGTGCGCCGCGCGGTGGCGCGTACACCGGCCTTCTCGTACCAGGCGTCGAACGCCCTGATGTCATCGAGTTCCATCGGCGGCCTCCGGTGCGGCGGGCCCGAGTTCCCGGGTGTGCAGGACGTTGTCGCTCCAGATGCGGTCGAGCCTCCCCCAGCGCATGGCCGAGGCCACGTCCGGGAAGAAGCCGGAGCCGTTGAAGTTGGCGCTGGTGTTGCACAGGACCGGGATTCCACTGAGCCGGTGGTACTCCCGCAGTACGGCACGGAGGGTCGGGTCGTCCTCGGCACCGACGGTCTGGAGCCGGGCCGAGCCGTCGAGGTGGACGACGGCGGGGATGCGGGCGGCCCACTCCGGGCGGACGTCGTGGTCGAAGAGCATGTGCGGATCCGGCGTCCCCGGCGAGAAGACGGCCGGCGCCTCCTCGGTGAGGCAGATGGGCGCCACCGGACGGTAGTGCTCCCGGTTCTTGACCTTGTTGAGGAGTTCCTTCATCGCCGGGTCGGTGGCCGCGGCGAGGATGGACCGGCCGCCCAGCGCGCGCGGGCCCAGCTCCGCCCGGCCGTCGATCACGACCACCGGCTCGCCCGTCTCGTGCAGCACCCGGGCGAGTTCCTCGGGCGTGCACGGCGTCGGCGTCCAGCCGGCGAGCGGGGCGGAGTCCTTCACGGCAGGTCCCAGCCGGGGGTTCCAGTCGATCGCCCCGATGCCCTCCGTGGCGATCAGGTGGGCCGCCGCGGTGCCGATGGCGGAACCGGAGTCGTTGGGGAAGGGGGGCACCCAGACCGAGGCGAAGGCGGGGTGGGCACGCAGCGCGCTGTTCCACTTGATGTTGAGGGCGCAGCCACCGACGAAGCAGAGGTTCCAGGGCCCTTCGCCCTTCCACTCCCGCACCCGCGCCGCCACCCGCTCCACCAGCAGTTCCTCCAGGAACTGGTGGACCGAGGCGAGCACGTCCTCGTCCTGGACGGCATCGCCCGCCAGCCGCCGGCGTACCGAGGAGAAGTAGTCGTGGACGTGGCTCAGCGAGGGCTCCGCGTTGCTGCCCCATCCGCCGATGGCGGCCCGGTAGGCGGTGGCCTTGGGCCCCGGTCCCTCGAAGTGTTCCGAGAACTCCTCCCTCAGCACGTCCATGACGTCGGCGCGTACGGTGCCCAGCGCGATGTACGCCATGAGCTTGCCCGCCACCGAGAGGTCGTCGACGGTCCTGGACTCGTCGGCGCGGCGGAACGGACCGAAGTGGTGGGCCGCCGTCGCATAGGCGTGGCCTATCAGGGGGAAGAGGGCGCCGCCGTTCTCCACCCCGCGTTCCGGGTCGGCGAAGTACAGCCGGGGGAACATGCCGCCGTCCCAGACCAGGACGAACGACGGCTCGCCGGCCGGGGCGAAGGGGCTGGAGCAGTAGGCGCTCGCCAGGTGGCCGGTGACATGGAGGTAGCTGCTGTACGTCAGGGGGCGCCCCGCTATGGTGAACCGGCCCGTACGGCCGGTCCGGAGCAGGTCGGTGATCCGCTCGTTCTCCCGGTACGGGGCGAGCGCCAAGGTGGCGGGAGTGCCTTGGTCGGACAGGGTGGCGGTGCCCTGGTCACGGCCGTCCCAGCCGTCCACCACCCAGTGGTCGACGTCCTCGACGCGGTAGCCGAAGTCGGCCAGGACCTCCGCGACGATTCCGGCGTCGGTGACCTCGCTGTACCTCGGATTGTTTCCGATCTTCTCCATCTCGACGCTGAAGACGAGCCGGTCGTCCTCCAGCAGGGCGACCGCGCCGTCGTGGGTGAGCTTGAGACCACAGATGATCAAGGAAGTTCGCTCCAATCACGCGGGAGAACGATGGTGGGAGGCGAGAGCGGCGAGGTACGGGCCGCACCGCTCACCGAGGAAGCGCAGGAGGCGGCCGAGGGCCTCGAGACGGCGCCGGTCCGGGACCCAGAGCCAGGTCTCGCGCGGTACGAGCCGGGCGCCTCGCAGCAGTTTCGGGGCGAACGCCTCGAAGCCCATGCGCACCCGGTGGATCCCGTTGTCCAGCGCGTACCGCAGCGGGTCGTAGAAGTTGACGCACTGGTAGGAGGTGCTGCGCTCGGGGTCGCCGTAGTCGCACCCGTACGCGAGGGCGTAGTAGGCCTGTCCGTCGGTCAGGTGCACGCCGCAGGCGATGATCGTCCCGTCCGGTCGCCGCACCGCCGGCACCCGGATCGCGTGGCCCAGCAGGCCGGCCATGGCGCGCCGGGTGGCCAGCAGGGCGTCGGGGCGTGGCGTGCCGCCGTACTTGCGCGCGGTGGCCACCTCCAGTTCGGTGACCCGCTCGACGGTGTCGTCCAGGCGGACCGTCTCCAGCCGCAGCCCGGCGGTCTCCAGCGCCCGGGGCTCGGAGCGGAACCGGTACCGGCGGTCGCGCGGCATCGAGGCGAGGAAGGCGTCGTACGAGGAGTGGCGGGAGAGGTCGAAGAGGCTGATCGCGGTGAGCGCGGCCTGCTGGAAGCCCCGGGCCGCGAGCACCTGCCGCAGTTCCTGGTCCCCGGGGGCGACGAAGGGCAGGACGACCGCGCCGGCCAGGCCGTCCCGTATCGCGTCCTGGGCCGCGGCGATCAGGTCGGTGGTCGCGCGCAGGCGTGCGGCCGGCGGCAGGTCGGGGCGGCGGATCACTTCGCTGCTGTCGAATCCCCGGATCACCAGTGCCTCGCCGAGCGCCCCGGACAGCGCGAGATGCGGGGCCGGGGTCTCCCCGCCGCCGGGCGCCGTGACCGGGCCGGCGACGGCCTCGATGAGCGCCGTGTGCTCCGCCCGCAGCGCCGCCGCTTCGGCCGGCCGCTCGTCGGCGCGGAGGAACTGCGGGCTGGTCAGCATCTTCCAGGGGTGGCTGAACAGCGCGGTGGAGGGGGTGGTCAGCGCACCGTGCACGGCGACGGCCGGACCGTGCCGGTCGGCGAGGGTGAGGGCGACGGGCCGGCCGGGCTCGACGTGCTCACGGAAGGCGAGGTAGGGGTGAGCGCGGTCGAGACGGTCGTCGCCTGCCACGATCCGCCAGTCCTCGGGCGAGATGCGCGCCAGCCCGTCGTCGTGCAGCCGCGCGGAGGTCACCGACGTCACGATGCCGCCTCCCTCTCGGATCGGCCGGGTGCCGGGGGCTGGGGTTCGGTCCGTTGCCCGGTCCGGGCGTCGCGGACCGTACGGAACCGTTTGACCGGCGAAGGGAGGATGAACAGCGAGCAGACGAGCATGGACAGGGCCACCACGCGCAGTGCCCCTCCGGCCCCGAGCAGGTCGGCCAGCGCCCCGCCGAGCAGCGCGCCGAGGGGCATCGGCCCGAAGGAGACGAGCCGGTAGCTCGCGGTCACCGCACCGAGGTACTCCTGTGGCGGGATCGCCTGGCGCAGACTGACGACGAAGACGTTGTACAGCGACTGCGCGAAACCGTTCAGGAAGAACCCCGCCAGGAAGACCGCGACGACCACGAGACGCGACTGCGCGGCGAACAGGGTGGGCACCAGCAGGGCCAGCGCCGCCGCGAACAGCCCCACCAGGACCGACCGGCCGGCATGGAGCCGTTCCGACCTGTGCCCGGTGACCAGCGCCCCCGTCAGGGCGCCCACGGCGGCCGCCCCGATGACCAGGCCCACCTCACCGCCGGACATGCCCGCGGACCTGACCCCGTAGATGAGGAACACGGTGAGGAACGCCTGCTCGTGCAGGTTGAACAGGCCCGACTGCACACACAGGTCGCGGATCGGGCGGCACCTCCAGGAGAACTTCAGGCCCTCGGCGAGCGGAAGCGCGCGGGCCTTCGTCAGGTCCCGCCCGCGGTCCTGGGCGTCGAGCGTCCAGAAGCTCACCACCGCGGCGACGAACAGCAGCGCGGTGACGGCCAGGGCGGTCGGCAGCCCGGCGGACTGGACGAGGAAGCCCGCGAGCGCCGGCCCGGCCATCTGCGTGGCGGAGACACCGGCCTGAAGGAACCCGTTCCCCGCGGCCAGTTGCTCGACGGTGAGGACCCTGGGCACGGTCGCCTGGTAGCCCACGTCGTAGAAGACGGTCGCCGAGCCGATCAGTACGGCGGTGGCGATCAGCAGCCACAGCTCGAGGCCGGACAGCGCGTACACCAGGCCCAGCAGCCCGAACCCGGTGGCGCGCAGCGCGTTGCAGGCCACCACCAGGGTCCGGGTGGGCACCCGGTCCGCCGCGACACCGGCCACCAACGACAGGGCGATCACCGGGACGGTCTGGGACGCCGACACCAGTCCGACGTCCGAGGCGCCGGCCTGCAGTGCGGTGAGCGCGGTCAGCGGCAGCATGAACTGGGCGATCTGATGACCGAGCCTGGCCACCAGATCGCCGGTCCACAGCCGGCGGAAGGCGGCGGCACGCAGCAGCTCCGCCGTCCGAGTGTCCGTCATGGTGCGTCACCCGGGAGTGACGCGGACATGGAGCGACGTGCGGACCTGCTGCTCCAGCGCGTCGAGTTCCTCCGGGGCGGCCGCGTCGATGAAGAAGGTCACGGCGCGGTCGTCGGAGTCCCGCAGCGGGCCGAGGACGCTGCCGCGCTCGCGCAGCACCAGCACTCCGCGCAGCGTCGGCGGATCGTCCGCCCGTCCGGGTGCGATCGGTGGCCACATGCCGTTCTCACCGACCCACACGGGTTCCACCCCCGGCCAGTGCAGTTCGACACCGGACAGGACGCCGGGCTCGTGGTCGAGGTACACCTGGCGGGTGTAGCGGCGCGGCCGGGGGTAGGTGGTCGGCTCGCCCAGCGCCACCTTGAGGATGTGCTTCTCCAGGGGTTCGCCGGTGGCCAGGTGGTAGAGGACCAGAAGTCCGTCGCCGGGGGTACGGGCGGCGACCTCCATCAGCCGGACGCGGCCGTCCGCCGTCAGGCGCCACTCGGAGTGGGCGATCCCGTCCTGGAAGCCCAGCGCTTCCAGCATCCTGCTGTTGGCGTCCAGCAGGGATGTGACGGCGGAGGGCAGCGGGCAGGGCACGCTGTGGGACAGCTCCACGAAGGAGCTGGAGACCGACTCGGTGGTCTCCTTGGTGGTGACGGAGGCGAACACCGGCTTGCCGTCCTGCACCAGGGCCTCCACCGAGAACTCCTGCCCCGCCACCTTCTCCTCGACCAGGGCGTTCTCCCCCGGCCCGAACCGGGCGAGCGCCGCCCGCAGTTCGTCGGGACCGGTCACCGCGGTCACCCCGGAGCTGGAGTGGCGGGCGGCGGGTTTCACGACCGCCGGGAAGCGCACGCCGGCCGGGTCGAACGCGTCCCGTTCGCTCGCCGGTACGACGGTCGAGGCCGGGCTCCATTCGTCCAGGTACCACCGCTGCAGGTACTTGCTGCGGCAGACCCGGCCGGCCCGCAGACCGGGCGAGCGCAGCCCGAGGGCGTCGGCGACCAGTCCGGCCTGTTCGACCAGGATCTCCCCCACCGCGTACACGCCGGCGATGTCGTACCGCTCACGCCACCGCCGGGCGTGGGCGATCACCTCGGCGGTGAACGTCCCCTCGGACTCCATCGACCCCGCGACGAACGCCACGTCATCGATGGCCGAGGCCGGGTGCGTGGGGTCGGCGGTCCTGGCGAGCGTCTCGTCGCGCCACTTCGCCGGGGTGACGAGGAGGATCCGCAACCCCCGGTCGCGCAAGTCCTCCAGGTACTCGGGGTTGCGGCAGATGACGCCGAAACCGCCCAGCAGGACGAACGCCCGGAGGCGGCCGGCATCCGCGGAGTCCTCGGTCACGCCGTCCGCCGCGACGGCCACGGGCTCACTCATAGCCGTACTGTTCGAGGACGTGCCCGTAACGCTCGTCGAAGAGCGCGACGTTCTCCTTGGAGAACACCTCCCGCCACGTACCGGTCCGGCCCTGGTAGAAGGACCAGGCATCGGTGTTGTAGATGCGGTCGGCGATGGCCTCGGCATCCCGGTCCGAGGCGTTGACGTGCTCCAGCACCCGCTGCACGGCGGTCACCTGCGCGTCCCTGGAGCCCCCGCCCTTGGGGCCGACGAGGTCCTCGTACCGGACCTTGCACACACCCGGGTGGTGCAGGAGCCAGATGGCCTTCTCGTACTCGGTGTTTGCCAGGAAATACGGGTCACGCAGCGCGTAGTCGATTTTCTCGGCCATCGTGGACTTGCTGCTCAGGATCGCGTGGAAAACGCGGCGCTCGTAGAAGTTCCCGAATCCCTTCGGGGTCTTGCCGTCCACGAAGTTGATGAGGGAGACAAGGGCGTCGCGCGGGTCGCGGTAATTGAGCACGACCGGCGGCTCTCCGGTGTCGCACCACTCGCCGATGAAACTTCCGTCGACGGCCGATATATCGAGGTCGTGCCATATCCAGCACAATCCGGGAGGGGTCTGGGAAAAGCGGGTGCTCGCCAGCCTGGGATTCGTGGCGGTGACGTCGACCAGGTCGTACTTCTCCTGGCCGTAGCGGTTGGCCACGGGCTGCCCGAAGCGCCGGTACCAGCTCCAGCACAGCGCCTGCCACGCCTCGTCGGTCCTGGTGACGAACTCCGGTGAGCCCGCCAGGCCGGCGATCTCCTCGTACACCGCGTCGTTGTGCACCAGCCGGGCGATGCGCCGGCGCTCCTCGTCCCCGAAGACCGGCGTGTTCCTGGGAGAAGGCCGGGTCGCACCCACGATCTTGAAGTCCAGTTCGAGCATGAGCTCCTGGATCAGATGGGTGCCGGTCTTCTGGGGGGAAACGATCAGGACGCGTTCAGAAAGTGACATCGACCATCCCGGTATCTGTGTCAGCGCGGTGAGCGGTGAGCGTGAGCCGTGAGCGGTGTGGCGGATCTACGGGGCCAGGTCCTGGGCGAGGCCTTCCACGACCTGCGCTCCGGGCAGTTCCGCCAAGGCCTTGCCAGGAGCCAGCAGTTTGCCGCGTCGCCGCCCGCTGCCGAGGAGCACGTACGGCACCTCCACCACGGCGGCGTCGATGAGGACCGGCCAGGACGACGGCAGGCCGAGCGGTGTGATGCCGCCGTACTCCATGCCCGTTTCCTCCACCGTGACGTCCATGGGCGCGAAGGAGGCCTTACGAGCCCCGAGGTGGCGCCGGACGGCGCCGTTGACGTCGAGTCGCCGGTGGGCGAGGGTCATGCAGGCCGCCAGATGGTAATCGGCGCCCTTCTTCGCCCTGACGACCACGCAGTTCGCCGATTCCTCCATGTGCGCCCCGTACCGCTCGCAGAAGGCGGCGGTGTCCGCGACGGCGGGGTCGCTGTCGACGACGAAGAAGGAGTCGGAGGCAGTCGGCCCCGACCAGCCGGCCAGCGCCGCCGCGACCGGAGCGGCCAGCAGATCGGTCCGGTCGAGGGCCTTGTACACGGTCTCGAAACGCTCGGGAAGTTCGGTCATCACGCATCTCTATTACGGTGGAAGTGGGTGAACACGGCGGCGACGACGGCCAGGAACGCCGGCCACAGCAGGAACCAGCCGGTGAGTCCGAGCACGCATATGAGCATCACCAGGGCCAGCCCCGCCATCAGCCTGGCCCCGCCGCCGCCGTCACGCAGCAGACGGATGCCCGCCGCCGTGCCCACCACGTACACGGCGATCAGGCAGGCCGTGCACCCCAGCATCAGCACCTCCACGCCGACCCCCGCCCAGGTGGCGAGGGCCAGTGCCGCCCCGGAGACGAGGGAGACGACGAACAGGCTGCGCCGTGGGACTCCCCCGGTCTCGGCGCCGGGCGCGAGGTACTTCGGCAGGGCCCCGTCGCGGGCGAGCGCGGCCCCGAGCTTGGCGGTGCTGCCGACGTACGCGTTGATGGTGCCGAGCGTGACGAGCACCGCGACCAGGGTGGCGAGTGCCGGTCCGGCGGATCCGAAGCCGTAGGTGAGCAACGAGGCCAGCGGTGTCTCGGCCGCCTCCTGCGAGCTGCCCAGGACGAGCACGGTCGTCGTGGCCAGCAGCAGGTAGAGCACCCCTATGAGGACGAGCGCTCCCGTCGTCGCCCGCTTGATGTCCCGCTCCGGCCGCGCGAACTCCCCCGCCAGATGGGTCATCGTCTCCCACCCGGTGAAGCACCACACCAGCAGTGCCGCCGCCGAACCCACGGCGGACCAGCCGTGCGGGGCGAAGGGCTGCATGGCGTCCAGCCGGGCGTGGGGGGCCGCGACCAGCACGGCGACCACCAGCATCAGGGCGAGGCCGCCGGAGAGGAACAGCTGGACCCGGCCGGAGACGCGCACGCCGAAGGCGTTGGAGAACAGGCCGATGCCCAGGAGCAGCGCCGCGTAGACGGCGGTCGCGTCCTGGTTGCCGTGTGAGAGGGCCGAGAGGTAGGAGCCGCCGAAGATCGCCAGGGCCGGGACGCCCACCGGAGCCCCGATGTAGAACCACCAGCCGACCACCGCCGCGGGCCTGCGGCCGAACGCCTGCCGGACGTACGTGGAGACACCGCCGGAGTCCGGGAGCCGGGAGCCCAGCGCGGCGAAGGTGATGGCGAGGGGGACCGACAGGGCGACCATCCCGACCCAGGCGACCAGCGACGCTGGTCCGGCCAGCCGTGCCGCGTATCCCGGGAGGGTCAGGACTCCGGTGCCGAGGACGGCCCCGATGTAGAGGGCCGTGCCCTGCACCGCCGTCACGCTGCCGCGCACCGGTGGTGCCGGACGCGCCGACGCGTGCTGCCGTTGATCCTCGGGGGCCAACCGGGTCCCGGCCATTCCCCTCCCCTTCCTGACGTGCGGTTGGGCTACGCCTTGTCGGTCCGTACGGCGGGGAATCGGCGGCCCAGGGGTTCCCCAGCCGCAACTCCCGCCACTGACAGACCAGTTGAAGCCGAAATTACCAGAGCTGTTCTCAGGCCGACGCGATGGCGGACAGCGCGTCGACCCGGTCGGTGCGCTCCCAGGTGAAGTCCGGCAGCTCGCGGCCGAAGTGGCCGTAGCTGGCGGTCTGCGCGTAGATCGGGCGCAGCAGGTCGAGGTCGCGGACGATGGCGGCCGGCCGCAGGTCGAAGACCTCGGTGATGGCGCGCTCGATCCGGGCGGGGTCGACCTTGGCGGTACCGAAGGTCTCCACGAACAGCCCCACGGGCTCGGCCTTGCCGATGGCGTACGCGACCTGGACCTCGCACCGGGTGGCGAGTCCCGCGGCGACCACGTTCTTGGCGACCCAGCGCATGGCGTACGCCGCCGAACGGTCGACCTTGGAGGGGTCCTTGCCGGAGAAGGCGCCGCCGCCGTGGCGGGCGTAGCCGCCGTACGTATCGATGATGATCTTGCGGCCGGTCAGCCCCGCGTCGCCCATGGGGCCGCCGATCTCGAACCTGCCGGTCGGGTTGACCAGGAGCCGGTAGCCGTCGACGTCCAGCTTGATGCCCTGGTCCTGCAGCGCCGCGAGCACCGGATCGACCACGTGCTGCCGGATGTCGGGGATCAGGGTCGCGTCGAGCTCGATGTCGGCCGCGTGCTGCGAGGAGACCACCACGGTGTCCAGCCGTACCGCCCGGTCACCGTCGTACTCGATGGTCACCTGCGTCTTGCCGTCCGGGCGCAGGTAGGGGACCGTGCCGTCCTTGCGGACGCCGGTGAGGCGCTGGGCCAACGAGTGGGCCAGGCTGATCGGCAGCGGCATCAGCTCGGGCGTCTCGTCGCACGCGTAGCCGAACATCAGTCCCTGATCGCCGGCGCCCTGCCGGTCCAGCTCGTCGCCCTCCCCCTCGACCCGCTTCTCGTAGGCGGTGTCGACGCCCTGCGCGATGTCCGGCGACTGCGCGCCGATCGACACGGACACACCGCAGGAGGCGCCGTCGAAGCCCTTGCTGGAGCTGTCGTATCCGATGCGGAGAACGGTCTCGCGGACCAGGGGCGCCAGGTCCACGTAGGCGGTGGTGGTGACCTCTCCGGCGATGTGCACCTGACCTGTGGTGATCAGCGTCTCGACCGCCACGCGTGCGGCGGGGTCCGCCCGCAGCAGCGCGTCGAGGACGGTGTCGCTGATCTGGTCGGCGATCTTGTCGGGGTGCCCCTCGGTGACCGATTCCGAGGTGAACAGGCGACGAGGCATCGAGGCTTCCTTGAACGGCGTGAACGGCGTGAACGGCGTGAACGGGCGTGGACGGGCCGGGGACCGGGGGCGGGGCTGCCGGGCCGGGCCTCAGTGGCCGGCTCTGCGCGCCAGGAAGAGGTACGTGCGCCAAGGGACGGTCAGCTCACCGTCGAAACAGCGCTCGATCGTCGACTCGACGCCGGCCGTGAGGGCCTCTCGGACGTCGGCGGGCAGGATCCGGACCTGGGACGTCGTACTGCGGTACGCCGCGAAGTCGGCCGCGGTCCACTTCTGTTCCCAGTCGTAGGTGAGGACCTCGAGCCCGTGGAACGCGGGGTGCCGTTCGATCGCGTCGCCCGGCCAGTCGGCGAGGTCGAGGCCTCCGTCGTCCTCCGCCTCCTGGCCGTAGGCGGAGAAGACCTCTTCCAGTGATTCACGCCCGGGTACGCGGTCCCACTGCTCCACGTTCCAGAACAGCGCGAGCAGTCCGCCGGGAGCGATCACCTCGGCGGCCTTGTCCCAGCGGCGGACCGGGTCGAGCCAGTGCCAGGCCTGGGCGCACACCAGGCCGTCCATCCTCCGCCGCGGACTCCAGTCCTCGAAGGACCGTACGGTGACGTCGATGTTCGGGTGCTGGGAGCACAGCCGCACCAGGACCTCCGCCATTCCCGGGTCCGGTTCGACGCAGGTGATCCGCAGGCCGCGTGCGGCCAGGAGCCGCGTGGCCTTCCCCGTGCCGGCTCCGATCTCGACCACGCGGCCGTCGGGGACGCCCTGGGCGATCCGGTCGATCAGTTCCTCGGGGTATGTGGGCCGGGAATCCTCGTAGAGCTGCGCCGCTTCACCATAACTACGGGCACGGAGCAATCTCGCGGACTCAAGCATCATAAGAATCTCACTCCAACCGGAGGGGATGGATGAAATGCCGCGACGACTTCACCCAAGACCTAGCGAATGAAAGCCGAACGAAAGGGAGCGCGCCACCGTGGGGCGAACTCGCGGGAAACCGCGAGTACTCTGTCAATTCGCCTCGGCTTGCGGCCGAAAACAGCACATCACACGGCCGTTTGAAGCAGCAACCAGCTGTCCAGCATATGGACACTGACGGTCTATCAACTTATGGCGTGAACGCGGGAGTTGTGGCTCAGGGCGGCCGCGGGCGCTATGTGGAGACGCGGAAAAAGCCCCCTTCGTAAAGGAGGTGCAAAAAGCCTCAGCCGGCCCTCTGGGGAGTCGTGGCCTCACCCCGGGGCTCGCCCGCGGGACGCTTTTCGCCGCCGCTCCGCGGCAGGAGGAGCGCAAGGCAGCCGAGCAGCGCGACGGCGGCGAAGCCGAAGCAGCCCCACAGGCTGTACGAGCCGGTCCAGAGGCTGCCCGGAGCGACGCTCTGGATTCCGGTCACCGCCGCGACACCCAGCGCCCCGCCGGCCTGCTGGAAGGTGACCAGCGCCCCCGACGCGGTGCCCTGGTCGTGCATGGCGGCGGCGGCGCTGGCCAGCATGACCGCCGCCGGGTAGGCCACGGCGATTCCCGCGCCCACCATCAGCGCCGCGGGCAGCATGTGCGTGACGTAGCCGCCCCCCTCCACCGTGGTGTAGAGCAGCTGGCCCACGGTGATGACGGCGAGCCCGGCGAGCAGGAGCCGTGTGGTGGGTCTGCGGTCGGCCAGCCGGGCCGCCGGTGTGGACAGCAGGCCCACCGCGAGTCCCTGGGGCAGGAAGGCGAGCCCGGCCACCAGCGCCGAGTGGCCCTGGCGTTCCTGCAGATCGGTCGCGACGAGGAACATGGCACCGGTGATGCCGGCGAACGCGCCGCCCAGTGCGACGCATGCCGCCGCCATACGGCGGTCGGCCATCAGGGACAGCGGCAGGAGCGGCACCCGGGCCCGCGCCTGGGCCACCAGGAACGCCAGGATCAGTACGAGGCCGACGCCCGCGACCACCGTGACCTCGGCCGCGGAACCGGTACCGACCCGTCCGACCGCGTACACCACGGCGATCAGCCCACCGGTGATCATCAGGGCGGGCAGCCACGGCATCGAGCCCTGGCGCTGTGCCCCCTCGCTCTCGGGGTCGAGGACGCGGGGCCCCAGGGCCACCACCGCCAGGGCCAGGGGTACGTAGAGGAAGAACGCGCCGCGCCAGCCGAAGCCCTGGGTCAGCAGTCCGCCGATGACCACACCGAGCGAGAAGCCCGCCGCGCCCATGGCGCTGAACACGCCGAGTGCGCGGTTGCGCGCGGCTCCTTCGGGGAATCCCGCGACGATCAGCGCCACGGCGGCGGGCGCGGTGATGGCGGCTCCCACTCCCTGGGCGGCCCGTGCCACGATGAGCAGGACGGCCTCCTGGGCCAGCGTCGCCCCGAGCGAGCCGGCGCCGAACACCGCCACGCCGCTCAGGAACATCCGCCGGCGTCCCCACCGGTCCGCGAACGAGCCGCCGGCGAGCAGCAGACCGGCGTACGTGGTGAGGAAGGCGCTCGCCACCAGTTGCAGTTGGTCGGGGCGCAGCGCCAGGTCGCGCTGGATGCCCGCCAGTTGCACATTGATGCTCGACAGGCTCATGCCCTCGAAGAGCACGGCGGTGCACAGGACCAGCAGCTTCGCCCACGCGCGCCGGTCGAACCGGAAGACGTCCGCGTGTATCTGGGAACTCATGCCGGCCGGCGCTCCTTGTCGTGAGGGGAATTCCGAGGGGAATACGGTGTGCCGCTCACCACTCGTCCGCCGTCCTCCGCCATACGGGTCCTGGCGATGCCATAGGCCTCGCGCAGGTCGTCGCCGTCGTACTGGTAGCGGGCGAGGGCGCGCAGGGTGCTGTCCGCGTTGACCGCCACGGTGTGACGGAGCGCGCGGAAGAGGGGGACGTCCGAGCGGGAGTCCCCGTACGCGACGCATCTCTCATGGCTGAGACCGAGAGCTGTCCGGATCCGCTCCATGATGACGACCTTGTCCGACGGCGTGAGGATGCCGGCCGGGTCGGGTGCGGTGCGCATCGGCAGCGGGGGAAAGCGGGAGGCGACCACCTCGTCGGCGCCCACGTCCCCCAGGAGGCCGGCGAAGAAGTCCGGGGACATCGTGACGACGACCGAGTGCTCACCGCGCCGCCGGATGTCCGCGAGGACCTCCGGCAGCCCGGCGATCCACGGGGCCCCGGCGAACACATCCGCGACGATGTCGTGGGTCAAGTGCCCCCACAGCACGCCGAGCTCGGCGGCGAAGCCACGGGTGTCCACGGCCCCGGCCGCGAAGGCGGCCTCCAGCCGGAGCAGGTCGGGCAGGCAGCCCAGGCTGCGGGCGATCTCCAGGCTCGCCGTGGTGCCGCGCAGCAGGGTGCCGTCCATGTCGAAGATGTGCAGGCGGCTCATCGGTCCACGTGCGGTTGTGACCCGGTCACGGCTGCCGGATACAGGGCCCAGCCCTCGGGGGCCGGCTCGTCCAGCCAGGCGGCGAGCAGCGCCGCGCTCGCCGGGAAGAGCGGGGCGGGGAGTTCCGTGGGCCGGGCCCAGATCCACCGGTCGAAGACCTCGGGCTCCGGGAGGCTCACCGAGGTCTCGTCCGACCCCACCCGTGCCAGCACACCGGCGGTGACATGGGTACGGTCACCGCCGACACGCAGCCCGAGCGTGAACACCCGGGCGTCCAGCACCTGGTGGATGCCGGTCTCCTCGGCGATCTCCCGGGCGGCGGCCGCCTCGAAGGTCTCCCCCGCCTCCACATGGCCGCCGGGCAGGCACCAGGACTCCGGCTCCCCCGGTTTGATCCGGTGCCCGATCAGTACGGCGCCGTCGGAGCGCAGCAGCAGGGCGCCGACCCCCACGACGGGGGCGGGGCGCCGGGTGGACGGGTCTGTCACCGCAGTGCCTCCAGTTCCCTGCGCGCCGAGTCCGCCGCGTAGTGGCCGCTGATCATCGCCGCCACGATGCCACGGAACAGCCCGCACGCGTCACCGGCCACCCATGCGGGAGTGTCCAGGAGACGCAGGTCACCGTCCACCTTGGGGTACCAGCCGACACCTTCGAGCGTCGGCCCTATCAGCCGGGTGTCGGTGTCGCGTATCACGGGGTAGGTGGCGGCGAGGCGGGTCAGGCCGCGCACCATGATCTCGCGCAGTTCCGGACCGTAGACGCCCTCGAAGGTGGCGACCGCCGCCGGCTCGCCCGCCATGAGCGCCTCCATGGACAGGGTGAAGTAGGACTCCTCGTCCGCCATCGCGGCAAGCGCCGGGGCCATGGCCCGCTTCGCCACGGCCTCGTCGAGGATGCGGGTGTTGAAGCCCACGTTGGAACGCCCGGTCGCCGGGCAGTCGGAGCGTCCCGACACCGTCCACAGGCCCTGCGTCTCGGTGAGGGCGGCCTCGCCGTCACGGCAGGCGCAGAAGGTCCGCCACTCCACGCTGCCGTCCTGCTCGCGGAAGCGCAGCTTCGGGTCCAGCTGCTTCATGTCCTTGAAGAACGCCTTGTCGGCGGGCTGCTCGATGCGGAAGCCCACCTCCAGCCGGCGGAAGGAGCGCTCCTCGGTCAGGGTACGCAGGCCCAGCGGACCGAACCTGCCGCTGGCGACGACCAGGCGGCGGGCGGTCAGCTCGGACGTCTGGCCCTTGGCGTCGGACAGGGTCAGCCGGAACAGGTCGCCGTCGGGTTCGTGGACCGCCTTCTCGACCTCGGTCTCGGTGATGACGGTGGCGTCCGTGGCGGCGACCATGTCGGCGGTCAGCCGCAGGCGCGCCTCCAGCGAGAGGTAGTCGGAGGGGTATTCCTTGAGGATCCACTCACCGGCTCCCACGGAGTACGCGGTGGGGTCGGAGGGGAACGGCGGGGTGTCCAGGCCGTAGGAGCCGAGCAGGTCGCAGGTCCAGGTGTACGCGTCCTGGAGATCGGCCGTGCGGGGCAGCGTCCACAGCTCGCTGGCCGAGGGAAAGAACGAGAACTTTCCGTCGGAGAACAGCCCCGCGCCCCCGTGCCCGCGCGTCATGTCGACCGCGGCGTAGCGGTCCCGCTCGGTGACGGGCTTGCCCCCGTCGATCAGTGCGACGCTGTACGGCGCTCCCGCCAGCCGCGCGGCGGCGGCGAGTCCGGCCGGGCCGGAGCCGATGATGACAAGGTCGTAGTTCTCCACAACTCTCCAAACAGGCAGGCTTGACGGCCGCCGGGCCGCTGCGGACCGACGGCGGTGGGGAAAGGTTCTCGAGGATCAGGCGGACGTCGCGGGTGCCGCCGCGGGAAGGCGCACCTCGTGGATGTCTTCGATGTTCCGGTGCCGTTCGGCGTAGTCGATGCCGTAGCCGGCGACCCAGTGTTCCGTGATGTCGAAGCCCACGTACCGCGGCTCCACCGGTTTGGCGACGGCGTGCGGCTTGCGCAGCAGCACGCAGCAGTGCAGCGAGGCGGGGGACTGCTCACGGAAGCGGGCCAGCAGCCACGCGAGGGTGGTGCCGGTGTCGAGGATGTCCTCCACGACCAGCACGTCACGCCCGGTCAGGTCCTCACCGACGTCTTTGAGGAGCCGGGGCTCGCCGGCCGTGCTGCCCCGCCCGTAGGTGGACACCGCGGCCCAGTCCATGGCGAGTGGCAGGTCGATCGCCCGCGCCAGGTCGACGGTGAAGGCGGCCGCTCCCTTGAGGACGCCGATGACCACGAGATCCCGGCCTCTGTAGTCACGGGTGATCTCGGCGCCGAGCCCCCGGACCCGGTCCCTTATCTGCTCCCGAGTGAACAGCACGCGGGCCAGCTCGCCGCGTGCGGAATCCGTCCCCATCGCTCCCCCATGTTTTCGGCCGTTCGTGACCGCCTTGGGGGTGCTGGAGCCGCGGCACACGGCTCGCCCTGGTCACACCCCCGCGGTCGCAGAGCACAAGTGTTCGCCAACTTACAGGAGTTGCGTGGTTGTCGCACGAACTTTTGATTAAGCCACGGTGGCGATGAGGGTGCTCCGGCGGGGCGACGGTTTCCCGCCGCCCGCTCAGCGCTCGCCGTCCGCCTCTTCCCTCTCTTCCATCCCGAAGATCTGCGCCGCCAGATCGGCCGCGATGTCGAGGTGCGCGTCGCGCGGCACCGATTCCGGGGTGGCGCCGGGCCAGTAGCACTCGACATAGCCCTCGCGGTGCAGGTAGTTGGCCTGCTGCGCGCTGGAGACGGAACCGGGGGCGGCGAAGACCTCGTACGCGCAGACCGCCGCGTCCACCTCGCGGGCGGGGCGGATCTCGGCGATCCGGCCGGGCGGTGCCTTCAGGACGGCGATGGCGGCCAGGCCTCGGGGCTCGTGCGGCGGCACGGCGACGCCGTCGAGCCGGTCCAGATAGGAACGGACGTGGAGTTCGTACGAGGAGAAGCCCAGCGCGCGCTCCGCCAGGTCCAGGATGCCGTCACCCGCGGTCCTCGCGCCGACCTCCATGACCTGGGGGGCGCGGTCGCCCTCCAGCCGGATCTCCACGTGCGCCACGCCACGGTCGAGGCCGATGGCCTCACAGGCCCGGACCGCGAGGTCGAGGACGTCCGTACGCGTCGAGTGGACGCTGGGGACGCGGTGGCCGACCTCCGCGAAGTAGGGCTTGGGGCCGTGGGACTTGTCGGTCACGGCCAGCACCCTGGGCCGGTCCCCGTGGGTGAGCACCTCGACGGACACCTCTTCGGTGAGGGTGCAGAACTCCTCGACCTGAATGCCCTTGTTCTTCACCGTGAAGGTCGCGGCGTTGGAATCGATGATTCCTCTCACCGTGGCGTACGCCTCGGCGATCTCGGACTCCTCGGTGATCAGCCGTACGCCGAGACTGCCGCCGAACGCCGACGGCTTGATGACGCACGGCAGCCCCAGCTCGGCGACGGCCGCCCACACCTCGTCGAGGTCGTCCGCCCGCACATGGCGCGGGGTGGCGACCCCCGCCGCCAGGAGACGGTCCTTCATCCGGTCCTTGTTGATGCCCGAGTCCTCGATGGCCCGGTGGCTGAGGAAGGGCAGCCCGTAGTGGTCGGCGATCAGCCGGCCCGGCAGCAGCCCGGGGTCGAAGAACGGCACGACACCCGCCGGTGTCATCCCCGTCTCCTTCTCGAAGTCCAGGACCGCCCGCAGTGACGCCTCCGGATCGCTGAAGTCACCGATGAGCACGTGGTCGAAAAACTTGGCCGCGCGGGCGTCGACGGAACGGGCGATGGTGACGACCGGACCGTCGAACACACGCAGAGCGGCCACAACCGCCCGTTCCCGCAGGGCCATTGTCGCCCCGAACACGAGCAGGTACTGGTCTTTTCCGGCAGCAGGTGATCCCATGGCCGCTAGGGTAGGACACCCGGAGAAGCGTTTAGTAGAGGACCGTTCGAACGCCGAGCGCAGGGGGCAACAGGCAATGGGGGCCGATTACTTCACCGATCCGCTGGGCGGACTGACCGACGCCGAGTGGGACGGAATGGCCGACGGCCGTTTCTACTCCTCGGCGTTCTGGTTGCGTCTGGTGGCTCTGGAAGCCGGAGCGGTCTCCGGCGGCCTCCATGTGGACCTGCCGGGCGGCGGTCGCGCGGCCGTCCCCGTCGCGGCGACCGAGCCGGACGGCATGTCCAACCCGCACCTGCGCTGGCACGACGTGCTGACCGAGCGGGGCCTGCCGAGCCCGCCGGCGGGTGGCGTGCTGGTGGCGCAGCGCCGGGGCTATCTGGCGCACCTGCTGGCCACGCCGGGCGTGGACAGCGTCGACGCGGCGGGTGCGCTGCTCGAGGCCGTACGGTCCCTGCCCGACCCCGTGGGCCCGTCCGGATCGACGGCGGGGCCGGCCCGCGTCGCCATGTACCTCACCACGGCCGATGTGCTGGCCCTGCGGGCGGCGGGCGTGCGGTCGATGCCGGTGGCCCTGACCGCGGACGCCTGGCTCGGGATCCCGCCGGGCGGCTGGGAGGAATGGCTGGAGACCATGGGGTCCAGCCATCGACGGCGGCGGGTGCGCAGCGAGGTCCGCAAGTTCGAACAGGCCGGGTACCGCGTCGAGCACCGTGTGCTGCGGGACGCGTACACCCACGTGGGCCGGCTCGCCGCCAGGACGGAGCAGCGGTACGGCATCGAGGGCAGCGCCGACGCTTACATCGAGGCCTTCCGCAAGCACGCCGAGCTGGCGGGGGACCGGGCCGAGGTGCTGCTGTGCTCGGTCGGCGACGAGCCGCCGGTGGGATGCTGCCTGTACGTACGGGACGGGGACACGGTCTATCTGCGGGCGGTCGGTTTCGACTACGAGCGTCTGCGGGGCGCCGCGGAGTACTTCAACCTCGCCTATTACATCCCCGCCCGCATGCCCGGTGTGCGGTGGCTGCACGCGGGCATCGCCACCCCGGGCGGAAAGGCGCTGCGCGGGGCGGAACTGCGGCCGCTGTGGCTGCTCGATCTGACTCCCGGCAGCCCGCTGGAGGGCCGGGAGAACGACGTACGGGCACATAATGCGGCGTTCCTGGACCGGCTGACCGCCGAATCGCCCGCCGTGACCAAGGCATTGCTCGCCGACGAGTGGAAGTCCTTTTGCTGATAAGGCAGTTGGCTTCGCACCGGATCGGCACCGCCACTAGCGTGGTTCCATGAGGATCACCAAGACGGAGGTTCCGGCGGGAAGCCGGTTCGGGCCACTCGCGCACCGCAATTTCCGCCGCTTCTACATCGGCCACAGTGTCTCCCTCCTCGGCACCGGAATGGAAAGGGTGGCGGTCGCCTTCGCCGTACTCGGCGTCGGTGGCTCGCCCTCCGACCTGGGGCTGGTGATCGCCGGCGGGGTCACCGTCAACATCCTGTGCCTGCTGGCGGGCGGGGTCGTCGCCGACCGCTTCGGCCGGCGCTGGGTGATGCTCATCAGCGACACGACGCGTTTCCTGGCGCAGGGCACCTTCGCGACCCTGGTGCTGATCGGACACGCGCCTGTGTGGGCGATGTTCCTCCTGCACGCGGTCCAGAACATAGGCACCGGGTTCTTCACACCCGCGATGGCCGGGCTCACGCCCAGCATCGTCCCCGCCGCCCAGCTGCAGCGGGCCAACGTCCTCATCGGTGTGGCCAAGGACATCGGTGTCGTGGCGGGCCCGGCGCTCGCCGGGCTCATCGTGGTGGCGACCAGTCCGGGCATCGCACTCGCCCTCGACGCGGCCACCTACCTGGTGAGCGTCGTCGCGATCGCGCTCGTCAAGATCCCGCCCTACGTCAAGCGGGCCACCAGGTCGCCGCTGGGCGACCTGCGGGAGGGGTTCACCGCATGGCGCTCGCAGACCTGGATCTGGCTGATCAGCGTCACCTTCGCCCTGTTCAACGGGCTGCTGTACGCCCCCTTCCTGGTGCTCGGTCCGATCGTCTCGGAGAAGGACCTCGGCGGGGGCGACAGCTGGGGCCTGATCCTCGCGGCCCTGGGCGCCGGTTCCATCCTGGTGGCACCGGTGCTGCTGCGCTGGTCCCCCAGCCGGCCGGTGGTCGTGATCGTCCTGGCCCAGGGGGTGTGGGCACTGCCCGTGCTGTGTCTCGCCGTACCGATGCCGTTGCCGGTCACGGCGGCGGCCGCCGCGGCCGGAGGGGCCAGCCTCGCCGTCTTCAACGCGATCTGGACCACGCTGCTCCAGAGCAGGGTCGACAACGAGCTGATCGCCCGCGTCTCGTCGTTCGACGCGGTCTGCTCCTATTCGCTCTCCCCGGTCGGACTCGTCGCCGCGGCGGCGGTCGCCGAGGTGACGGGAGCGAGCGCCGTGCTGTGGGCGGCCACGGTGTGGCAGGCCGTGAGCGCGGCGCTGCTCCTGGTCCTGCCTGCGGTACGCCGGGTGAAGGCCTGACCGGTTCGCACGTACGGCGGCCCGGCGACGGGTGCACGACCCCGCCGCCGGGCCGGGCCGTCAGCGCAGCCGGGCCGTCAACGGAGCCGGACCGGGAGGGTCTCCAGCCCGCGTATGAGCGTGCTGGGCCGCCAGCGCAGCGTCTCCGGGTCCTCGGCGAGCGCCAGGGCGGGGAAGCGCCGCAGCAGCTTGCCGATCGCGATCTCGGCCTCCATCCTGGCGAGCGGAGCGCCCACGCAGTAGTGGATTCCGTACCCGAACGCCATGTGGCCCGACGCGTCGCGGGTGATGTCGAGCCGGTCGGCGTCGGGGAACCTGGTGCCGTCCCGGTTCGCCGACGACAGCGAGACCATGACGAACTCCCCCTCGGGGATCACCACGTCACCGAGCCGGAGCGGCTGTGTGGTGTAGCGGTACGTCGCGATGTTGAGCGGGCCCTCGTGCCGCAGGAACTCCTCGACCGCGCCGGGCAGCAACGCCGGGTCGGCGCGCAGGGCGGCCAGCTGGTCCGGGTCTCGCAGCAGCATCATCACGCTGTTGCCGATCAGGTTCACCGTGGTCTCGTGTCCGGCGACCAGCAGCAGGAACGCCATCGACCGCAACTCGGGGTCCGTGAGCCGGTCTTCGTCGTTGCGGGCGTGCACCAGCGCGGACAGCAGATCGTCCAGCGGGTGGTCCCGCTTCGACTCCACCAGCCTCATCAGGTAGTCGGCCATGCCCAGGGCGGCCGCCGCCATCTCCTCGTGCCGGGCGGCCGAGGTCATGGTGATGGACAGGTCGCGGAACTCGTCCTTGTCGCTGTCGGGAACGCCGAGCAGCTCGCAGATCACCGTGGTCGGCAGCGGGAAGGCGTAGGCGGACAACAGGTCGACCTCGTCGTGCCCGGCCATCGCGTCCAGCAACTCGTCGGCGGCCTGCTCGACCCGGCCCCGCAGCCGCTCCACCCTGCGGGTGGTGAACGCCTTGTTCACCAGAGCGCGCAGCCGGGTGTGGTCCGGCGGGTCGGTGTTGAGCATGTGCCCGGCCAGGGCCAGTTCGGCCTCGAACGACTGGGGCTGGTCCGAGATGGAGTGGCGTTCCAGCAGCGGCACGGCGCTCAGCATGTCCTTGCTCACGGCCGGGCTTGTCAGCACGGTCCGCACATCGGCGTAGCTCGTCACCAGCCACACCTTGATCCCGCGCGGCAGGATCACCTCCTGCACGGGCTGCTCACCTCGCATGTACCCGAAGAGCTCGTGCGGGTTTTGCAGGAATTTCTCGTCCAGCCTCGTCAACGCCGTAATTCGTGCGTCAGACACGGTGTCCTCCCCCTGATCGATGCGGCCATACCCGCCACGTGCCGCACGTTGTGCTGCGGGCTGAACCTGCGGTTCGTTTGAAAGGTAACGGTGTGGGCCATGCGACTCCGCCGGTGATCGGCGCGGGAGGCCGGCCGGGGCGGCCGCCCGGCGATGGACGAGCCCCCGAAGGCGCCGCTCACCTGCGACAACTGACCATATCCCGGCCGGAGTTGCGGGGCCGGGACGGCCAATGGGCCTTGTGGGCCGACGTACACCGTATCTATGCTGCAGCAGGTACGTGATCGCAGATGTTCATCCTTCAAACGATCAGGCGGGGGAGTCTTGTCTTTCAAGTCACTGGAGATGAGCAAGACCGGTTTCGGCAAGTTGCGCGCGATCGAGATAGGGGTCACCTCTCGATGCAACTTCCGGTGTTCCTACTGTGGCGCCTATGACCTCCAGGAGCGCCGCATCCTGTCCCTCGACGAGGTGAAGCAGACGGTCGAGACGCTGCCCGACCTGGAACGGGTCAAGCTGTCCGGCGGCGAGGTCCTCCTCGAGTTCGACCTCTGCGAAAGCATCGTCGCCTACTGCACCGAAAAAGGCATCCACACCCAGATCAACTCCAACGGAACGCTGCTGACGGACGAGAAGTTCGAGCGTCTGGAAGCGGCCGGCCTCGGGGTGCTGCACTTCTCCCTGAACCACACCGACGCCCAGAGCCACTCGGCGTTCTACAAGGTCACCGAGAAGATGTTCCCGAAGATCGTCAAGGCGATCAGCCGCTCGGTGGCGTCCCCCACGATCGACACGGTCGTCGAGACGATCCTGTTCGACGAGACGCACACGCGCATGGCGGAGGTGCACCGGTTCGCCGCGGATCTCGGGGTGCGCAAGCACGAGGTCCAGATGGAGATCCCGGGCGTGCACCAGGGGTACGAGAACACCCTCTCGCCCGAGGTCATCTGTGACGCCATCTCGGACATGATCAGCGCCCGCGACCCGCGGACGTCGATCTTCTTCAGCTGCCTGTCCGCCTACTTCCGCCCCGGCACGGACTCCTGGAAGCGCCTCCAGCCGCTGCTGCGCGACCCGGGGGTCGTCTACGCCAGCTGCATCGAGGGCAAGGCGCAGCTCCACCTGCACTCCAACGGTGATGTGCTGATCTGTGAGCTCGGCGCGCCCGAGGTGATCGGCAACGTCTTCGACACCAACCTCCTGCGCATCTACGAGGAGAGCCCGAAGCTCCAGGAGTTCGTGCAGAGCAAGCACGAGGAAGAAACGTTCTCGTGCTTCCGTCACTTCGACACCCAGGGGCAGAAGCCGGCCAAGTCGTCGGTCACCATGCTCCCGATGCCCCAGCTGGCGACGCGTCCGCAGAGTTGATGTGACCGACGGATCCTCCCCCGTGTCCGAGGGGCGGGCCGCACCAGGTGTCGTACTCGGTGTGATCGGCCACGACATCCACGTCGTGGCCAACCGCGTCCTGGCCCTCGGACTGGCGGAGAACGGCTTCCAGCCGTTCAACATCGGGACGAACACCGAGGTCGACGACTTCGTCGAGGCGGCCCTGGAGACCGGAAGCCGTGCCGTGCTGGTCTCCTCGATCAACGGCGAGGGCGAGACGTCGTGCGTGGACATCGGCCGGACCTTCGCCGAGCGCGGTCTGGCCGATGTCCTGCTGTACATCGGTGGCAACCTCGTCGTGGGTGACCGGCCGACACGGGAAGTCCACCGGCTCTTCACCGGCTACGGCTTCCATCGGGTGTTCCACCGCCCGCCCGACTTCCACGAGGTCTTCCACGCACTCCGACAGGACTTGAACCATGGCAACGCCCAGCAGGGACGCCCGCCTGGACGAGTTGGACAGTGAGCGTTCCGCCCTGCTCGAACTCAGTGGTGAGATCCGGTTGGGCACCGGCACCGCGCGCGACCACCTGGCCACCCTTCCCAGGAGCCGTTTCGCGTCACACGCCTACCGGACCCCTCACCACCGCCCCTACCTCCAGCCACGGGGCGGCTTCCCCACCACCGGCCGGCAGCGGGAGCTGACGCTGGCCTTCCACGAGGCCGGGGCCGACTTCATCCCGCTGACCGTCGACAGCCACACCCGGCACAACGACTACGCGGCCGCCGCCCGCCACCTGAAGACCGGCGTCGCCGAGGGGCGCGACCTGCTGAACGGCTACCCGCTGATCGCGCACGGGCACCTGGCCACCCGCGAGCTGTACCAGGGCGTGGACCGGCCGGTCAGCCTCCGCCACGGCACGCCCGACGCCCGGTTGCTGGTCGAGACGGCACTGGCCGCGGGGATCACCGACATCGAGGGCGGGGGGCTGTGCTACACCCTGCCGTACTCGCGGGACCATCCGCTGGACCAGGCGCTCATGCACTGGCAGTACGTCGACCGGCTGTGCGCCGTGAGCGGCCCTCCCGGCCTGCCCGTGCACCGGGAGTCCTTCGGTCCGCTGACGGCCACACTGGTACCGCCCGCCATCGTCGTCGCCGTACAGCTCTGCGAACTGCTGCTCGCCGCGGAGCAGGGGGTGACCTCCTTCTCGGTCGGCTTCGGGCACACCGGCAGTCTGGAGCAGGACCTCGCCACGGCGCGTGTGCTGCGCGACCGGGCGGGCGCGCTGCTGGCCCGGTTCGGTTTCGAGGACGTGCACGTCAGCCTGGTCTACCACCAGTGGATGGGCGCCTTCCCCGTGGAGGCCTCGCTGGCCTGGCAGTTGATCGCCGTGTGCGCCACCGCCGCCGCGCTGATGCGGGCCGACAAGGTGGTGGTGAAGACGCCCGAGGAGGCGCTCGGCATCCCCTCGGTGGAGGCCAACAGCGCGGCGGTACGCGCGGTGCGCTACGTCCTCGACATGTTCCCCGAGGGCGGCTCCCTCAGCGGGGAGACGGTGGACGAGGAGGCCGCGCTGATCGGCAGTGAGGTCGACCGGGTGCTGGAGCACGTCTTCGACGATCCGTCCCCGGCCTTCGCGCAGTCGGTGTTCCGTGCCGTACTGGCCGGAGTGATCGACGTGCCGTTCGCTCCGCACGAGCAGAACGCGTCACGGCTGGTGACCGAGCGCGGCGCCGGCCGGCGGATCCGGATCCTGGACCCCGGATCGGTGCCCGTCTCGGCGGCCGACCTGCGCCGGGAACGGCAGCTCGCGGGCTCCGGCCGGCCACAGGAGGGACCGCTCTGGGAGCGCCTGCTCAACGATCTGCGCGTCCTGGCGTGAGAAAGGGCTCCCTGACGGTGACGGACTCCTCGGCAGCGCCCGTCTGGCTGCTGGACGTCGGCAGTACGGTGATCACGTTGTGCCGCGCCCGGCCGTCGGGGCCGGCGGACGCGGTGGTACGCGTCGCCCGGCAGCCCGGTACGGCACCGGGCGACCAGGCGGTGGAACTGCTGGCCCGGCACGGCTTCGACCCGTCCACGGACCGGCTGAGGGCCTGCAGTTCGGCCAACGGCGGCCCCACGGTCGGGGTGGCGGGCATGACCGGCCGGTACAGCATCGCGGCCGCGGTCCGCGCCGCGGTGTTCGCCGGCGCCGACATCGCCTACACCCGCGCGCTGGACACACCGGTCGACGGCCCGCTGCCGCCGGTCGACGTCCTGGTGCTGGTCGGCGGGGTGGACGGTACGGACCACCGGCGCGTCGACGCCGCCGTACGCGCGGTACGCCTGGCGGAGCACCCTCACCGCGTCGCGGTGTGGGCCGGTGCGCGGGACGCGGCGGCCGTCACGGCGCTGCGGCCGCGCTACCGGGTGGACAACGTGCTCGACGTACACCTGCGTGCCCAGTGCGGCCCGCTGTCCGAAGCGCTGCGCCGGATCCACCTGGACGACCTCGTCGACCGCGCGGGACTTCGGGCGTTGGCCGAGCTCACCGAGGTACCGGTGCTGCCCACCCCCGAGGTGGTCGCCACGGCGGCTCGCCGGCTGGCCGCCGAGGCGGACGCCGAGGGTGCTGGGCCGTTCGCCGTCCTCGACGTGGGCGGGACGACCACCGACGTCCACTACCGCGCCGCCGGCGGCGGGGACCAGGTGGAGAGCCATGTCTTCACCGGCCTCGGTGTCGGCGGGGCGCACCGCTCACTGCTCGCCCGGCTCGCGGACGCCCCGTACCTCGGCGACTTCGTCCACGCGGTGTCCCCCACGGGCCACCGGGCGCGCTACCAGCGGCTCCGCGACGGTGACGCGACCGCGCTGCCCACCCGTGACGCCGTCCTGGGGTGCGTCTTCCTGGCCCTGCGTGACCTTCACGAGCGCCATGGCGTCGAGCTGGGACGGGCGGCCGCCCGCCTCGTCGTCACGGGGGGCGCCGTCGGTGGCCTCGAACCGGCCCTGCTGGGCAGGGTCGCCGAGGCCGCCTGCGGCCTCAGGTCGGCGTCCTCGGGATGTGCCGTGGACGAGGCGCCGCTCCTGTGGACGCGTGGACTGCTGGACCCGCGTCCGGTCGGGGCGTGACGGTACCCGGCCGGGCCGGTGCGGGGTCCGGTGGTTGCCGGGGAAGGCAGAGGGCCGGTCCTGCCGCACGCGCGGCGGGACCGGCCTTCGTCGTAGCGGCCGGCGCGCGGGCACGGCAGCCCCGCGGCGCCCCAGGTGCGGGGCGTGCGCCCGCGCACCCGTATCAGCGGCTCTCGCCCGTCCCGGCGTCCACCAGAGCGGCGGCTTCGGTCGCGAGCGCCTGCCGGTCGATCTTGCCGTCGTTGCCGGTGGAGGGGAGGGTGTCGCGCTGCCACAGGTGCCGGGGCACCATGTGGGAGGGCAGGCTGTCCTTGAGGAAGCCGCGGAATTCCGTCTCGTCCACCGGCTCGGTGTCCGAGGAGGAGTAGAACAGCGCGATGTCCTCGCCGATCTCGATGTTGCGGACCCCGACGGCGGCGCATGCCCCGATGCCGGGATACCGGGCCGCGATCTCCTCGACCTCCGTCGGGCTGACCCGGAAGCCGGACGTCTTGATCATGGCGTCGCGCCGCCCCACGAAGTAGAGGTAGCCCTCCTCGTCCTTCGTCACGATGTCCCCGCTGAAGACCACCCGCTCACCCGGGTACCGCGGCAGTGTGCGGAACCTCGCGGCCGTCTCCTCGGGCGCGTTCCAGTAGCCCTTGCTCACGCAGCCGCCGCGGTGCACCAGCTCGCCCCGCTCGCCGGGACCGACCTCGCGCAACTCCTCGTCGAGGACCAGGATCTCCACGTCCGGGATCGCCCTGCCGATCGAGTTCGGCCGCTTGGCGAGCTGCTCCGGATCCAGGTACGTCGAGCGGAACGCCTCCGTGAGCCCGTACATCAGGAAGACCCGGGCCGCCGGGAAGGTCTGCGCCAGGTCGTCGAGCATCCGCTGCGAGACCGCTCCGCCGGAGGTCGACACGTACCGCACCGAGGACAGGTCGTACGAGGGCCGCCGGCGCAGCAGCCGGGGGTCGAACAGCCGCGTGATGATCACCGGCATGACGGGCAGCACCGTGATCCGCCGCTCGTGCAGGAAGCGGAAGGCGTCGGCGGGGAAGACCAGTTCGTGCAGGCAGAGGCACGCGCCCGTGAGGAGGGCCTGCCACAGCTGGTTCAGCCCGTAGTCGAAGTTGAGCGACAGCAGGCTCCCGATCCGGTCGTCGGTACGGGTCCCCAGGTACGCGGCGGTGATCCGCGCGCCGTCCGTGATGTTGCGGTGGGTGACCATGATGCCCTTGGGGCGTCCGGTGGATCCCGACGAGTAGATGATCGCGGCCACGTCGGATCCGATCGACGCCCCGGCGGCGGCCGTCCCGCTCTCCCCGGCGCGCAGCCGCGGCAGGATCAGTGCCGGATCGACGTCGCCCTCCTGCCCGTACAGCAGGGGTACGCCGGGCACCGCGTCGGTGATCTCCCGGGCACGTACCTCGTCGGTGATCACCAGGCGCATCCCTGCGTCGCGGACGATGTGGGCGACACCCTCACGCTTCAGCTTCGGCAGGACGGGGACCACGATCGCGTCCGCGAGCAGGATGCCCAGGATGGCGATCGCCTGGTCGGCGCTCTTCGCCATGCAGACGCCCACCCGGTCACCGCGTCGCACACCGGCCCGGCCGAGCGCGGCGGCGGTCGCGGCCGCCGCGTCGCGCAGTTCCCGGAAGGTGAGTGACTGGTCGGCGTCCTCCAGCGCGGGACGTGAACCGAACTCCTCGGCGGCGGAGTTGACGAGAGCTTCGACGGTCGTTATGCAAGGGGTCCTCATTTCGGCGATCATAATCAGCCCTCATCCGGTCGTCGGCCGCTTCCCGGGAATCCTCCGCACCCGCCCTCCCGTACCCTGCGGGGCTTGCTCCCCCGTGGGCCGCCTGACACGATGTTGGTTCTGCCGGACTGCGAAGTAACCGCACTCAACGGGCACTTGGGGGTATGGAGTGCAGGGCGTCATACATCGGACCTTCACCATGGTGGACTTTCCCGGCCGCCGGTTCACGGTCGGGTCGCCGGACCCGGCCCACCACGCGGAGCCGATGCACGAGGTGGAGATCGCGTCCTTCCGCCTCGCCGACCGTTGTGTCAGCGCCGCCGACTTCCACGCGTTCCTGCGCGACGCGCCCCAGGACATCGACCACACACTGATCGACTGCATCGATCCGGCCTTCATCGTGAACCGGGCGGGCGCATTCGAGCTCCGCCCGGGCTGCGGCGACTTCCCCATGATCCAGATCAGTTACTGGGGCGCGGCGGCCTACTGCAACTGGCTGTCACGGCTGGAAGGGCTCCGGCCCGTGTACGACCTCGGGGCACGCACCGCCGACCTCGGACGTGACGGGTACCGCCTGCCCACCGAGGCCGAGTGGGAGGCCGCCTGCCGAGACGGGCGGCCGGACGGGTCACCACCGGGGCCCGAGGAGTGCAACTCGGCCGACGCGGGCCCTTCGTGCCGGGCCCTGCGGGCGGGCGAGACGCAGGCCGGCAACTTCCTGCCGGGCGCGCCCGCCCCCGTGCCGGTGGCGAGCCTGGCGCCGGACGCCGCGGGCCTGCACCAGATGCTCGGCAATGTGCGCGAGTGGTGCCACGACCGCTTCGGCGGGTACGCCCCCGGATACCGGCGTCATCCCGTCGGAGCCTCCCGCGGTGCCTTCCGCGTGGTGCGCGGCGGGTCGTTCGCCGACCCGGCGGAGGCCATCGGGCCGGCGAGCCGCATGGCCGCCCATGAGGACACACGGTGCGAGGTCTACGGCTTCCGGGTGGTGTGCCAGGGATGACGACGTACGGCGAATCCCTCCTGGAAGGCGGCTCCGGACGGGCCGCGACGGACGGCGTGCCGGCCTTCGCCGAGGTCCCGGCGGGCGAACTGCCGGCCTCCGCCGGGGCTGCCGCGCGCACGCCCGGGTTCGGCCTCTCCGTGTTCCCGGTCACCGTCGGACAGTACTGGCGCTTCCTGCTCGACCAGGGCCGGTACGAGGCGTCCCTGCCGGAGCTGCACGCGTTCCCCGCGCGGTACGGCACCGGGCTGCGCACCGGCCCGGCCGGCGCCGTCGAGATCGACGAGGACCTCGGTGACCTGCCGGTGACCGGTGTGACCTGGCGCGGGGCGGTCGCGTACTGCGAGTGGCTCGGAGCCCGGGTGGGAGGCCACTGCCGGCTGCCCTCGGCGGCGGAGTGGCAGTACGCGGCCGCCGGCCCGCGGCGGCTGCGCTGGTCCCTCGGCGACGTGTTCGACCGCGCGACGTACGCGCCCCAGGCGGACGGGCCGCGCCCGGTCGGGACCACCGAGGCCAATGCCTTCGGCCTGCGGGACATGACCGGGAACGTCTTCGAGTGGTGCGCGGACGAGCTGACCGGCCCGTCCGGTGAGCGGCTCGGCTCGCGCGTCATCAAGGGCGGGGCGTACACCGTGCGCAATCCGGAGAGCTTCGAGAACGCGACGGTCTTCACCGCGGACGAGCTCAGCACCCTGCCGTACATCGGCTTCCGGGTGCTGCGCACCACCGGCTAGCGCGCGCCGGGGCCCCCGAAGGGGGCGCGGTGGTCCGGGCGGGCCCACGGTCGCCCGAGCCGGCCCGGAGCCGCCGAAGGGGGCCGGGGCGGCCCAAGGGGCCACGGTGGCCCAAGCCGGACCGGAACCGCCCGCGCGGGCCCGCGGTTGCCCGAAGGGGGCCCGGAGCCGCCCGAAGGGGCACGGGGCCACCGAAGGAACGCAGGGGCCACCCCAAAGCGGGCCTGGGCCGCCCGCGCGCGCCCACGGTGGCCCGAGCAGGCCCGGGGCCGTCCGAAGGGGCGCGGGGACGGCGAAGGGGACCCAGGGGCTGCCCAAAGCGGGTTGGGGTGGCCCGGAGGGGGCGGGCGGGCGTCCTTACCGCGCGGTGGTGACCCAGTCGTCCAGGGCGCGCAGCACCCGCTGCGTGCCCTGGACGTCGTCCGCCGCCATGGCGACGTGCAGGGCGCGGCGCAGCAGGGCGGCGCCCTGGGCGGTGGGCCCGAGGCGGCGGCGCAGGACGGCGGCGAGTCCCAGGCACAGGGTCACTTCGGCCCCGGGGGCCTCCGACAGGTCGAGGTCCGCCAGCCCGCGGCGGTACACCCGCTCGGCGTCCGCCCATCGCCCCGCCGCCGCCAGGCCCTCCCCGTTCAGCAGGCAGGCCCACGCGAGCGTGGGGGCCGCCAGGGGGCGCAGCCGCTCGTCGACGGGCTCCTCGAAGAGGGTGGCGAGCCGCTCCAGGTACGGCCGGGCCTCCTCGTGCCGGCCGGCGCCGCTGAGGGTGCGCGCCGCGGTCGCCACGGCCCGGAGCGTGCCCTCGGCGTGGTGCAGCAGCTCGAACTCGGCCGCCGCCCGGGCGGCCTCCTCGGCGGCGAGTTCGCCGTCCACCGGGGAGACGGCCAGGGCCGAGTGGAGCAGGGCCCAGGCGGCCTGCAGCGGGTCCCCCGCTCGGCGGGCGCAGGAACGTGCCGCTACCGCGCAGGCGCGGGCCTTCTGCCGGTGCCCGAGGACGCACGAGTAGTGCCAGGACGCGTGGTTGAGGAAGGCCGCTTCGGCTCCGGTCTCGCCGAGCGCGCGTGCGGCGTCCCGGCCCCGGGCGAACACCTCCTCCCACGGGCCGTCGCCGGCCCAGTGACCGGAGAACCAGTACACGGCCCCGGCCACCTCCATGACCCGGCGGTGGTCGCCGGCCGCCGCCACGGCCCGCAGCGCGGCCAGCCAGTGCGGCGCCTCCCGGCGCAGCCACTGGGCCGCCTCGGCCCGGCCGTCCCCGGCCGCGCCCGGCGCGAACCGGTACCCGGCGGAGCTCGCGTGATCCAGCACCCGGTGGTGCCGTGCGAGCGCCCCGTGGGGCGGCCCTCCGTCCGGCCGTCCCGTCGCGCCGAAGTGTGCGTCAGGAACCGACGACGCCGGTATGCGGGGTGTCCCCGACACCTGCTCCCCTTACGTTCAGGAGTGTCCGCCGGCCTGCAACACCCGTCCTATGAAGGCGTATTCACCGGCGTCGTTGGGCAGGTCGATGATCACGTCCGTGACTCCCAGCTCCTGGCAGGAGCGCAGCCACGCGGCCACCTGCTCCACCGAGCCGACCAGCTTGGGCGCGTCGATCCCCCGCGCCGGCGCCCCGTACCAGAGGCGCTCGTCGTGCACCTCCCGCTCCTCGGCGAGGGCATAGCTCTGGGTGTGCTCACTGGAGACGACCTGGGACATGAACATCCGGCCCGCCACCTGCTGGCGCCTGTCCGGCCCGCTCAGGGCACGGGCGGCCTCCCACGCCTCTTCCTCGGTGTCCCGCGCCACCACCCCGACCAGCATGGAGATCCGGTCCACCTGCTGTTCCTTGCGGGCCCGCGCGATGCTCTCGGAGAGGATCTCGCGTGGCCTCGCCATCATCAGTACGCAGTCGGCGGGCACCAGGCCGGGTGTCGTCGAGGACGGCGTGACGACCTGCGAGAAACCCACGCCGGGGTCGCACCGCGCGTCCAGCTCGGCCCGCAACCGCTCCGCGTACCGGCCCAGTTCGGCGCGTGCCGCGATCTTGTCCTTCCGTTCGTCGTCCGTGGCTCGGGAGGAGCGGGTGGCCCCGGCGACCACATTGACGTGGGTGGGACGCCGGAACCGGTAGCCGAGGTCGGCCACCCTGCGCGCCACCGACTCGACGCTCTCCTGGTGCGGGCGCACGGCGACGATCGGTTCGAGGGCGGTGGAGCCCGCCAGCACGTCGAAGGCGGCCAGCCACGGGTCGAGGGCGACGGGGAAGTCGTAGACGAACGCCCCCGTCACACCGATGCGTTCGGCGGCCGTCATGAAGGCGCCCAGCCGCTCCAGATAGTCCTCGGGCTCCAGCTTGCCGCCGAAGCCGAACTTCGCGGAGTGCGGGGGGACGATGAAGTTCAGCGACAACGGCCAGGTGGACACGGGTGGTTCCTTCCCTTCCGACTCTGTGGGCGTCACCGGGAAGCTCCGACCGGTGGCCTGACCGCCCGCACCGACACCGGGACCCCGCCGTCCGGCCACATCGTGGCGACACCCGTGGGCGGGACGGTGTCCGTGGCCAGGGTGAGGTCGGCCCGCCGGGCCAGCTCGGCGATGAGCACCTTCAGCTCCAGTTCGGCGAAGGCGTACCCGATGCACCGCCGGTAGCCCCCGCCGAACGGGACGAAGCTGTACGGCACGGGCTCGCGGTAGTCCGGTGCCTCGCGGTTCCAGCGCTCCGGGCGGAACTCCAGGGGCGCGTCCCACAGTTCGGGCATCCGGTGCGTGACGTACTGCGAGTAGAGCACCTTGGCGCCGGCGGGTATGACGTGCCCGGCGAACTCGAAGTCCTCCACCGACGTCCGGCCGGTGAGCACACCGGGCGTGTAGAGGCGCAGGATCTCCGAGACCGTCCAGCCGATGTAGTCCATGCGGCCGACCAGTTCCGCCGTGAGCGGCTCGTCCCCCGCGACCTCTGCCACTTCCTCCCGTACGCGCCGCAGCGCTTCGGGGTGCTTCAGCAGGGCGTACACGGCCCATCCCGCCGCCGAGCTGCTGGAGTCGTAGCCCGAGGCGATGAGGCTGATGACCTGGTCGCGCACTTCCAGGTCGGCGAGGTGGTCGCCCTCGAAGTACGACTCCAGCAGGGCGTCCAGGACGTCGCCCTGGTCGTTGGGCTCGGCCCGCCGCTTGGCGATCTCGGCCCGTACGTAGCGGTCGACCCGCTCGCGCGCGGCCATGGCCCGGCGGTAGGCGGTGCCCGGCAGGTCGTGGTCGAAGCGCAGGAAGGGCGAGCGGTTGATGTAGTTCAGCGCGGTCTGGAGTTCCCGGCCGATCTCGTCGGTGTGGGCCTTCAGCCGGTCACCGAAGAGCGACCGGATCGCGATCCTCCTGATGCAGGAGCGCACGTCGGCGAAGGCGTCGACGTCATGGCCGGGCCGCCAGCCACTGATCATGCGGTGGATCTCGTCCACCATGACCGGGACGTAGCCCTCGATGCGCCTGCGGGTGAAGGCGGGGCGGACCAGCGCGCGGCGCCGGCGGTGGTCCTCTCCGTCGCTGACGACCATCGCGTTGGCACCGACGACCGGGATGAGCAGGGTGAGGACGTCGCGCGAGAGGAACTTGGGGTTGCGCGGTGCGTCCGTCAGCAGCAGTTCGTTGGCCTCGGCGCCGAAGAGCAGGACGTACTTCTGGCTGCCGACGCCGAACCTGCAGACGGGCCCGTAGGCGCGGTGCAGTTCGAGCAGCGCCTCGTAGGGCTTGCCCAGCAGGCCCCTGACATAGCGGCGGTGGCCGAACGTGGTGGGGCCGGGCAGTCGGTTGACCATGGCCCTGGTACGGGAGTCTCCCATGTCCGTCCCTACTCCGGCTGGTGCGGCGACGCGGGCTGCCGGCCGGCGCGGGGCAGGCGCGGCAGTCCGAGGTCGTCGTAGAGGGCGCGTACGAGTGCGTAGCGGCGGGCGAAGGTCTTGACGTCGTCCAGCCTGCCGTTCCAGTAGACCGCCACGACCAGGTCGAACAGCGGGTCCACCAGCAGCGTGGAGGTGTTGCCGCCGGCGTGGCCGAAGGTCCGTACGGAGGTGCGGCGCCCGAAGATGGCCGGCTGCGTCATCACCCCGAGCCCGTAGGGGAAGTCGGTGTCGCAGATGGACCGGTCCGGGGAGCCGGGCCAGTGCGTGGCCGTCAGCGCCTCCACCGTCGCGGGCCCCACGAGGGGGACGCCCTGGTGGACGCCCTTGTTCAGCAGGACCTCGCCGACCACACGGAGGTCCCGTACGGCTCCCCATACGCCCACGCCGGGCAACGGCAGGGCGCTGGCGAGCTGCATGTACCGCAGGCCCTCCTCCTGGTCCGCCGACGCGGTGACCGTGACCTGCTGGTCCGCGGGCAGGGCGGGGTCGATGCCGAGGGTGGCGGTGAGGCCGAGGCGGCGGAGCATCGAGCGGTAGCTGTCCCCGGACTGCCCGCCGTCGAGGGCGCCCAGCAGCCGGTCCAGTACGTACCAGGTGGTCACCGGGTTGTAGACCATCCTGCTTCCGGGCAGTGGCCCGGCGGGGGCGTCGCAGATGACCGCCCAGATCAGTGCGTCGATGTCCGACCAGGCGAAGTCCCCGAGGTCGGTGCCACCGGTGTCGACGGCCAGTACCGGGTCCGCCATGCCCACCGTGTGGGTGAGGACGTCGCGCACCCGGACCCGTTCCTTGCCGCCGCCGGTGAACTCGGGCAGCACCTTCGACACCGGTGTGTCGAGGTCCACGGCGCCCGACTCCCAGGCGAGGGCGAAGGCGAGCGCGCCGAGCGGCTTGGAGGAGCAGGTCCAGGGGACGAAGGTGCCGGTGGTCATCGGGTGGCCGGCGCCGTTCTCGCCGACGGCGAGGTCGACGACCTGCCCCCGGTAGGAGACGGAGAGCTGCACCCCCGTCTCGATGCCGCGCTCGATCTCGGCGTCGAACAGCCGCCGTACCGCGTCGAGACGGAGTTCCGTGGTGGTGGTGGTCGTGGTCATGAGGACGCGGCTCCCGGGGCGGTGGAGTAGACCAGCTCGTACACGTCGCGGAGCGTCGCGGTGTCCCATCGGGCGACGAGGTCCGCCTCCACGTCGGCGGGCAGGTCGGTCCCGATGTCGTCGAGCCAGGCCAGTACCGCGTAGTCCCCGGCGGCCAGCCGGCTCAGCGGCACGGTGTCGTGGTCCGGTGCCTCGGCCGTCACCAGAAGTGGACGGACGAATTCCTCAAAGGTGGGTATGCAAGAACTCATCTCGGTGCTTTCTTCCGTCTGTTCGGAAATGGCGGAGCCGGGCCGGACGCCGCGTGGCGTTCAGGTCCGCTCGCCGAGCATGGACCGGACCGCGGCCTCGAGCGAGGACAGGTACTCGAAGGTCTCGCGCACCAGCAGCTCGTCCGGGAACTGCACGCCGAAGCGCTCCTCGATGGTGAGGACCAGTTCGATCGCGGACATCGAGTCGAGGCCGAGGTCGGGAAGCCGGACCGTGCTCCAGTCCACATCGGGCGGCACGCTCCGCAGATGGCCGCTGAGTGTGTCCACCAACCGGTCCGTCATGGCCGGGTCGATCGCGCCTGTGCCGCTCAAGAGCCCCCCTCTCCTTGCGGTCCGCCCGGGTGACAATGCGCCTTTCGAGGCTGAACAACCCGCCTGTGCACGGGTTTTGGGCCGGACGCCCCGCGTCTTCCGAACGCAAGTACAGTAAGCGCGCGATCTAGCCGCCGCAAGCGCGGCCGAGCGCGTGCCATACCTGCTTCGGCCGTGAAAACAGCACATCCGCCGCGGAATTGACCCGATGCCGCCGTAGGCGACGAACCAGGAACGGACGCTGCGACATGACCGAACGCACTCTCCGGGAGGCCGCCGACCGGTTCGGCACCCCGCTCTACGTCTACGACCTCGCGGAACTGCGGCGCCGGGCCGCGGAGCTGTGGTCGGTCCTGCCCGAGGCGGCGAGCCTGCTCTACTCGCTGAAGGCGAACCCCCACCCCTCGGTCGTGGCCGAACTCCGCCGGGCCGGGTGCCGGGCCGAGGTCTCCTCGCCCGGGGAGCTGGCCGTGGCCCTGGAGGCGGGGCACGCCGCGGAGGAGATCCTCTACACCGGCCCCGGCAAGTCGGCCGCCGAGATCGAGGAGGCGCTGGCGCGGGGGGTGACGTCGTTCTCCTGCGAGTCGGCCGCCGAACTGCGCCGTCTCGGCCGGGCGACCGCCGCGACCGGGACGCGGGCTGGGGCACTGCTGCGGCTGCAGCCGCCGACCGGTTCCAAGGCGGGCCTGTCCATGGGCGACGGCCGCCAGTTCGGGTTTACGCCCGAGGACGCCGTACGGGCCTGCGCCGAGGTGCCGAGCGGGGTCGAGGTCCGCGGCTGCCACGTGTACCTCGGGTCGCAGTTCCCCGACGTCGAGGCCTTGCGGGACGGTTTCGCCACGGCCAGGAGCACCATGGAACTGGTCGCCCGGGAGGCGGGGATCCCGCTCGGCGTCGTCGACCTGGGCGGCGGCTTCCCCTGGCCGTACGCCACACCCGGCGCGGGCGCGGTGCTGACCGGGCTGCGGGAGGAGCTGGACAAGCTGCTGTCCACGTGGGCGACGGGGCCGGCGCCCCAGGTGTACTTCGAGTCCGGCCGGCGCCTGGTCGCCTCGGCCGGCCATCTGCTCACCAGGGTGCTGGACGTCAAGGAGCGCCCGGAGGGCACGATCGTCGTGCTGGACGCCGGGATCAACGTCCTCGGCGGAATGAGCGGCCTCGGCAGGGTCCTCCGCCCCGCCACCGGTTTCGTCAACCTCTCCGCCGGCGACGACCGCGAGCCCGTCACGGCCGACGTGGTGGGGCCCCTGTGCACGCCCCTGGACCGCCTCGCGGTCAGGACCACCCTGCCGCGACCGCGCGAGGGCGACCTGCTGTGCGTACCCAACGTCGGCGCCTACGGGCCGACCGCGAGCCTGACGCGCTTCCTGAGCCGCCCCCCGGCCGTCGAGGCCGTCTACGACGGAGACCAACTGGTCTCGGCGTCGCGGCCGGTCGTCTCGTACGAGGCGGTCGAGTAGGGGCGTACGGCGTGGGCGGGATCCGTGACCCGGCGATCACGGGTCCCGTAGCGTGGGGCCATGTCCCCACGATTCTTACGACTCGCCGCCGTCTCGCTCGCTCTCCTGGGGGCCCTCGTGGTCCCCGGAGTTCCGAGCGCGGCCGCGGCCTCCGCCGAATCCTCCGTACGGACCACCTCGGGACCCGAACTGCCCGCGCCGACGGGCGCACTTCGGATCGGCAGCAGATCCCTGCACCTGAAGGACACGTCACGGCCCGACCCGTGGAAGCCCGGCAAGGACTTCCGGGAGCTGATGGCCACCGTGTGGTATCCGGCCGTGCGGCCCTCCGGCCGTGCGGCGCCGTTCATGTCCGCGCAGCTGTCCTCCGCCGCCTTCGGCACCGATGCCCTCAGCACCGTGCGTACGCACTCGACCGTGGACGCGGCCGCGCTGCCCGGGGCGCGGCCGCTCGTGGTGCTGTCCCCCGGTTACGGTATGACGCGCGTGTCGCTGACGTCGCTGGGCGAGGAGCTCGCCTCCCGGGGGTATGTCGTGGCCGCGCTGGACCACACCTACGAGGCGTTCGTGGAGTTCCCCGGCGGGCGCCTGGAGCCCTGTTCGATGTGTACGGGCCAGGGCAACGCCGATGTGGTGCGCAGCCGGGTCAAGGACATCCACTTCCTCCTGGACCAGCTGACCGGGCCGGGTTCGGGGCTTCCCGTCGACGGTTCCCGGATCGCCGTGGTGGGTCACTCCATAGGCGGAGCGAGTGCTGTCGAGACCCTGAGCGAGGATCCTCGCGTCGACGCCGCCGTCAACATGGAGGGCACGTTCTTCACGGAGCGGCCCCAGGAGCCGGTGTCCCGGCCGGTGCTGTTGCTGGGTGCCCAGTGGCCCACGGCCGGTGGGACTCCCGCCGCCAATTGGGTGGACCGCTGGGGTGGCCTGGCCGGTTGGAAGCGGTGGCTCAGTGTGCCCACCGCGGGTCACCTGTCCTTCAGCGACGCCCACTGGCTGTACGAGCACTTCGACCTGAGCGGGGTGATTCCACCCGAGCTGGAGCCGCAGCTGTTCGGCACCCTCTCCGGTGACCGGGCCACGGTGATCACCCGGGCCTATGTCGGCGCCTTCGTCGACCGCCATCTGCGGGGCGTACCGCGCCCGTTGCTCGACGGGCCGTGCGCGGCGTTCCCCGAAGTCGCCTTCGTACGTCCGTAGCGTCCTGGTCGCGGCCGCGGGGCCGGTGCCGGCCGGACGGCCGGGGCCGGCCCCGCGGTGTGGTCACCGCACGGGGCGGGTCGCGACGACGAGGCCGTATCCGAGGCCGACCGCCCGCAGGCGCGCGACGATGGCGTCGAACTGGTCGACGACCGGGGCCCCGAACCTCCGGACCAGGTCCTCGCGGTCCTCCGTCAGCTTCTGCCGCATGCAGGTGAGGGTGCGCTCCACCGTGTGGTCGGTGATGTCGGTCGTCTCGACGGGGACCAGGCCCGCCTGTTCGAGGAGTGAGTCGTAGTCGGCCAGCGGTATCAGCTTGGTCATCAGCGTCGACCCCTCGTGCTCACCCGGCGTTCTCCGCCCGGTGGCCGGCGCCGGAGCGCGGTCCAGGAAGTCGGTGAGGGCCAGCCGGCCGCCCGGTACGAGCACGCGCGCCGCCTGCCGCAGCGCTCCGAGCCGGTCCGGCATGGCCATCAGCGACTCCAGGAGCCACACCACGTCGAACGACTGCGCCGGGAAGGGAAGATCCATGGCGTCCTCGCGCCGGAACGTCACCCGGTCGCCGATTCCGGCGTCCTCCGCGCTCCGTACGGCCAGTCGCGCCTGTACGGGGCTGTCGGTGATCCCGACGACCTGTGCGCCCGTGGTCCGCGCGAGCCGGATCGCGGGAGCGCCGGTCCCGCAACCGATGTCGAGCACCCTGTCCGCCGGCCCGGCCTTCGTCTTCTCCGTCATCAGGTCGGTGAGCCGCTGGGACGCCTCCGCCATCGTCGACCGGTCCGACGGGGATTCCCAGTAGCCCATGTGCAGGCTGCCGCCGGACAGTTCGGCGAGGAACTCGCTCGTGTCGTTGTAGAACCCGGCTTCGTCCGTCTGCTGTCGCATGCGGTCAGCCGACCTTGTCCAGTACGCGCTGTTCGGTGGCGGGGTCCAGTCCGCGGCGCGTGTCGGTCTGCTGCCAGGGCGGCTCGCCCTCGCGCCGCAGCCAGGACCAGGTGTCGGCGAGGGTGTCCTCCAGCGGGCGGCCGGTGTCGAGTCCGGCGTCGTGGGCGGCGGTGACGTCGACGTCATGGATGCCGCCCCGCATGGCCGCCGGGAGCCACAGCGGGATGTCGAGGTACGGGCGGACGCCCTCCGCCATGAGGATGTCGTCGCCGGCCCAGACCAGTTCCGCGTCGGACCCGGTCACCCGGCACATCGTCTCCAGCAGCTCCCCCATGGTGTGACGCCCGCGGGGGCACACGGTGTTGAACGTGCCGCCGATGCCCCGTTCCGCGGCGTCCAGCATCCACACCGCGTGGTCCCGGACGTCGACGTACTGCAAGGGGTCGTCCGGCGCACCGGGGGCCAGGACCCGTCCGCCGCGCTCGATGCGGCGCAGCCACCAGGTCAGCGAGCCGACGTCCTCGTACGGGCCCAGCATCGGCCCGGGGCGGGCGATCAGGGCGCGGTCCCCGAAGGCGCGGAGCACGCCGAGCTCGGCGCCGCGCTTGGCCGTGGGGTAGAACCCGTCGGCGCTGTCGTCCGGGTCGCCGTCGATCACGGCGGCGGACTCGTCGGCGCCGTGCGGTACCGGTGGCCGGTACACCACCCAGCTGGAGACGTATCCGAAGTGCCGGACCCGGTCGGCCAGGAGCGCGCTGCTGTCGGCGATGACACGCGGCGCCCCGTTCCAGGTGTCGACGACGGCGTCCCACTTCTGGTCGCCGATCGCCCGGCGCAGCGCCCGGGGATCGGTCCGGTCGGCGATCAGGGTCTCGACGCCTTTCGCGGCGGGTGCGCTGAGGCCGCGGTTGAGGGTGCTGACGTCATCACCGCGCGCCAACGCCGCCTCGACGAGGGCGCGTCCCACGTAATGGGTACCGCCCAGCACCAGAACTCGCATGATGTTCCTCTCCTCGCGCCGGGGACGCCGGCGCACCGGATGTCGCGGACGAGCGGGATCAGGGGGCGTCGGTGCGCCGCGCGGTAACGGCCACCGTGGCATACCCCATGGTGAAGCTGCCGCCCATGGCGTCGATGGCGTCCCCGACGCCCCGCAGCACCTCGGCCATCTTGTCCTCCGGGAGCCGGGTGAAGGCGCCGAGCGTGGGCATCTGGTCCAGCCAGGCGTCCTTGGTGTACGTCCACTCCCAGTCGTACCGCCACTGCTCCGGCTCGCCGAACCCGCCCGCGGTGCGGATGCCGTCGGCGGACTTGGCGAAGAACTCCTGGTACCCGTCCATGGCCCCCTTCGTCATCGCCGTGAAGCTGAACGGCGCGTTGGGCATCACCCGCTCGCAGACCTCGGCGACGACGTCCGCCACGTCCGGCGGGAACTGGAAGACGTTCCAGAACACCGCCAGCCGGCCGGCGGGGCGCAGCACCCGCGCGGCCTTGGCCGCGCCCGCCACCGGGTCGACCCAGTGCCACGCCTGGGCGGCGACGACGGCGTCGAACTCCCGCCCGGCCGGCTCCCAGGCTTCGAACGTGGCCACGTCGGTCTCGACGCCGAGCTGCCTGGCCAGCTCGGCCAGCCGTTCGTCGGGCTCGACCGCGAGGACCGTGCAGTCGTGGGCCTGGAACTGCCGTGCGGCGATGCCGGTGCCGGAGCCGACGTCGAGGACCGTGACGCCGGGGCTGTCGGCGACGATCCGCTCCACCAGGGCTTCGGGGTAGCGGGGCCGCGCCCGGTCGTAGCGCTCGGCGTCCGTGCCGAACGACTCCGCGACCTGGCGCTGCCGGTGAGGCTGGTTCTCGGGAAGAGTGGGCATGCGCCCACTTTAATGGGCGCATGCCCACTCGTCAAACGGCGGGAAACGAAGCGGAGCCGGGACCGCACCGGTCCCGGCTCCACCGCACGGCCACGAGGCGGCCGGCTCATCGGTTCACCCTCCAGGAACCTCCGCGACGACGACGGCGTACCCGAAACCGGCCGACTCCAGAAGCGGCAGAACCGTCTCGTACTGCTTCACGACCTGGCTGCCGAACGTCTCGACGAGCCGGTCGTGGTCCTCGTCGAGCTTCTTGCGGATGCAGGCGAGCGTGGGGGCCACCGTGTGTTCGGTGACGTCCGTCAGCTCGACGGGAACCAGGCCGGCCTCTTCGAGGAGCGTCTCGTACCGCCGCAGCGGTATCGGCCTGGCCACCAGGGGCGCGTGCCCGTGCTCATGCCCGTGCTCGGCCAGGTCGCCCATGGCCTCCGCCATGCCGTGCCGCACCGGCGTCAGGTCCAGCAGGTCCGTCAGGGCCAGCCGTCCGCCCGGCTTGAGCACCTTCGCCGCCTCCCGCAGCGCGCCGAGCCGGTCCGGGAGGTGGAAGATCGACTCGATCATCAGCACCCCGTCGAACGACCCCGCCGGGAAGTCCAGGACCGTGGCGTCCTCGCACCGGAACGTCACCTGCTCGCCCATACCGGCGTCCTGGGCGTTGCGTACGGCCGCCTGGATCTGTACGTCACTGTTGGTGATCCCGACCACCCGCGCGCCCGTCACCCGCGCGAGCCGGATCGCCGGAGCGCCCGATCCGCACCCGACGTCGAGGACCGTGTCCCCCGGCCCGGCCTTCAGCTTCTCCGTCAGCAGGTCGGTGAGCCGCTGCGACGCCTCGGCCATCGTGGAGCGGTCGGAGGGGGATTCCCAGTACCCCTCGTGCAGGCTCCCGCCGAACAGCTCGGTGAGGAGGCCGCTGATGTCGTTGTAGAAGCCGGCCACCTCCCTCTCCGGCGGCGCGTCCTCGGCTGCCGCCCGGGCACCGCCTTCGACTGCGTGCTCGTTCACAAGTCATCTCTTTCTCGTAGGCCTGAACGGTGTGCCAGGTACGCCCGGCCGGCACTCACCAGGTGACGGGCAGCTCCAGAAGCCCGGTCATGAGCCTGCCCTCGGCGTGGGAGAGTTCTTCGACGGGCACCGCCGGCCGCAGTCGGGGGAAGGCGGCGAGCAGGCTGCCGAACGCCACCTCCAGCTCCATACGGGCGAGTTGGGCGCCCAGGCAGCGGTGCGGGCCGTAGCCGAACGTGACGTGTTCGGCGGCGCCCTCACGGGTGATGTCGAAGCGGACGGGATCGGGGAACGTCCCCGGATCGAGGTTGGCGGCCGGCACGGCGGCGAAGACCACGCTGTGCGCGGGGATGGTCACACCGCCCAGCTCGACGTCGCACGTGGTGGCCCGTACCTGACCGCCGTACGGGCGGGCGGCCAGCGGCGCGTACCGCAGCACCTCCTCCACGGCGGACGGCAGGAGCGACGGGTCGGCGCGCAGCGCCGCGAGCTGGTCCGGGTTGTCCAGCAGGGCCAGCAGTCCCTTGCCGAGCATGGTCGCGGTGGATTCGTTGCCGGCCATGAGCAGACCGCAGCCGAGGTGGACCAACTCCTGCTCGCTCAGCCGGTCGTGCTCGTCGCGGGCCGCGATCAGGTCCTGGAGCAGGCTGTCGTCGGGGGCGCGACGCTTGGCGTCGACGAGCTCGGTCATGTAGTCCACCACCGCGTGGAGCGCCTTCAGGGACTCCTCCGGCGAGTAGGCGCCGGCGGCCATGACGCGGTCGGCCCAGCCGCTGAAGCGCGCCCTGTCCTGCTGCGGGACGCCGAGGATCTCGAAGATCACGGTGAGCGGGAGCGGGCGGCACAGCCCGGCGACGAGGTCGGCGGGCGGACCGGCGGCGGCCAGGGCGGTGATCAGCTCATCGGTGATGCGCTGGACGCGGGGCCGGAGGGCGCGGATGCGGCGTGCGCTGAACGCCCCCGCCACGAGGCGGCGCAGCCGGGTGTGCTCGGCTCCGTCGAGGTCGTTGATCCCCGGCTTCTCGAAGACCGCCGAGGGCATGACCACCGCGCCGATCCGCCGGGCCTCGGCCCGGCTGAACCGGGGGTCGGACAGGGCGACCCGTACCTCCTCCATACCGGTGACCAGCCAGCCCTTCATGCCGGTCTCCGTGGTGATCTCCCGTACCGGTGCCTGGCGCCACAGCTCGCGGACCGGGTCCGCAACCCCGTACAACTCGCGGCCGGCCGCCGTGGCCGGCACTGCTTCCCGGGAACCTCCTGTGGACACGACTGGGGGTATAGTGGGCATGCGCCCACCCTAGTGGGCAGGTGCCCACTGGTCAACGACTGGTCCCAGCAAGCGAAGGAGGGCCGCACGATGCCGACAGGGGTAGCCATCCGCGACGTACGCCGGCAGCTGTTCGGTGCCGCCGAGCGCGTTCTGCTCCGGGGCGGGCCGAACGCGCTGACCAGCCGGGAGGTCACCACGGAGGCGGGCTGCGCCAAGGGCGTACTGCACCGGCACTTCGCCGACTTCGACACCTTCCTCGCCGAGCTCGTACGGGACCGCATGGGCCGGATCGACGACCAGGCCGCCGCCCTGCGCGACCGCGCCGGGAGCGGCACCGTCGTGGACAACCTCGCCGGTGCGCTGACGGACCTGTTCGGCCCCGTCACCGTCGGGATCGTCAACCTCGTCGTCTCCCGGGACGAACTGCGCGGCCGGCTGCGCCGGACCACGCCGACCGGCATCCCGGTGCTGACGGAGGCCACGGCCATGATCGCCTCGTACCTCGTCGCCGAGCGCGACCTGGGGCGCATCGCCGCCGACGCCGACATCGACACGCTCTCCCCCATGCTGATCGGCTCCGGGCACCTGCTGTTCGCCGACCGGCAGGCCACCGCGCCGGAGCCCACGGCCGTACGCAAGACGGTGAGCGCGGTGGTCTCCGGCGTCCTGCGGCAGCCGTAGGCCGTACCGCCCGCCCGGCGCCCCCGCCCGGGCAGGGGGCCGGAGTCTCAGGCGCCGCCGCGCAGCTGCGCGAGGTAGTCGTACTGGCTCGGCAGCCGGTCGACCAGGCTGTCCGCCTGCTGCCGTATCCGGTGGAACTCCTTCACCGCATCGGTCCCGTCGAGCCGGGCGAGCACCGGCAGCGGCCGGGTCCGGATCCCGCCGAGCCCCAGCAGCATGGCGGTGTACGAGTACGGCTCGAAGCCGTGGAAGTACGGGTAGACCGAGTCGGCGTCGGGCAGCGAGGTGTGCCACTGTTCGATGCGCTCGGCCAGGGCGTCGGGCATCGGGCGCGTCTTGGCGTCCCGCCAGTACTGGTTGTCGTCGCGGGCCGCGGCGTAGTAGTGCAGCACGAGGAACTCCCGTACGCCGTCCATGACATGGCCGACCTGCCGGTTGTACGCCTGCCGGAGCCGCTCGTCGTCCCGGCCGTCAGGGAAGTACCGCACCAGCTGCTCGATGCCGTTCTGGATGAAGAAGATCCCGGTCGACTCCAGCGGCTCGACGAACCCGCTGGACAGGCCGATCGCCACGCAGTTGCCGGCCCAGGATTGGGCGCTGCGCCCGATCCTCATCCGGATGTGGTTCGCCGTCACGTCGTCCGCCTCCGGGCCGACGAACTCCCGCAGCGTCCGCTCCGCCTCCTCCGGTGAGCAGTAGTCGCTCGCGTACACGTACCCGGTGCCGAGCCGGTCGAGCAGCGGGATCGTCCAGATCCACCCGGCGGCCTGGGCGGTGGCCGTCGTACACGGCCTCATGCCCCTCCTGGCGACGTCCACCGGCACCCGCAACGCGACCGCACTGTCGTTGGGCAGGCTGTCCTGGTACGACAGGAACGGCACCCCAAGGGCCTTGTTCAGCAGCATCCCGCGGAAGCCGGTGCAGTCGACGAACAGGTCACCCGCGAGCTCGCCGTGTTCCTTGGTGAGGACGTTCCGGATGTGGCCGCGTTCGTCGAGGCGGACGTCGAGGACGTCGTCGACGACGTGCCGGACGCCGCGCCGGGTGCCGTACCCGCGGAGGAAGCGGGCCAGCAGCGTGGCGTCGAAGTGGTAGGCGTACGGGAACTGTGTGGGGTCCTCCCCCGCCATCTCGAACAGGGTGCCGTCGAGGTACTTGGGTGAGCTCCGCGCGTCGCACAGCGCGGCCAGTACGGAGGCGTCCCGGTCGAACCGGTCGCCGGGCCGCAGGTGCTGCCACCACTCCGCGAGCGAGAAGCCGTTCACCGTCCGCGGGCGCTCGAAGGGGTGGTAGAAGTAGTGACCCTCGGCCCGCCAGTCCTCGAACCGGATGGCGAGCTTGTACGAGGCGTGGCATTCCGGCATCCACTCGTGCTCGGCCAGTCCCAGGAACCGGAAGAAGTGCCGCACGGTGCTGAACGTGGCCTCGCCCACGCCGATCGTCGACACCTGCTCGGATTCGACGAGCGTCACCTGGATCCGCTCACCGAACGCCGCCTTGAGGTAGGTGGCGGTCATCCATCCCGCGGTTCCGCCACCGACGATTACCACATGTGACATCATTTTCCCTCTTCTCAACCCGCGCTCTGCGCGAGGGGGGCGTGCACCTGCTCGCGGTGCGTGCGCAGTTCGGAGAACGGCTGGGTGATCCGGCGCAGCAGGTGGTCGACCCCGTCGGTGGCACCCGTGCCGGGCCGGCCGCCCAGCATCTTGGACGTGAGACCGAGATGGGCCACCTTCCATCGCCAGTACCCGTTGCCGATGTCGAGCAGCCCCTCGGCGACCCGGTGGAGGGCTCCCGCACCGGTCCCGCGCCGGCACACCTCGGCGACGGTGGTGCCGAGGCGCGTCACCGCGGTCGCGAAGGCCTCGTACAGCGTGCCCGTCCGCCGCTCGTCGCCGATCAGCCGGGCGAGCGTCCTGAACTGCTCGGACTGGGCTCCGCTCGCGGTGCCGAGGTAGGGCCGGAACGCGGCGAAGTGGCGCAGTGGCAGCCGCTCCAGCACGATCACCTGGTCGTGCAGCACCCGCAGCACCTCGCTCGCCCGCTGCAGGTACTCCGCGCTCAGCTCCAGGTCCTCGGCGCCGCTCGCCGAGGACAGCGTGCCGGCCACCGCCTCCAGGTCGGCGACCACCTGCTTGAGCCACAGCTCGCACGACTGGTGCGCGACGATGAAGAAGTGTTCCGCCAGCAGCACCGCACGATCGGCCGTGGGCGGCGTACGGGTGCGCTGCAGGGAGAGCAGGGTGTCCGTGCGCAGGTAGTCGGAGTAGCTGAAGGCGGTCATGAGTCTCTCCACGTCGCGGTTCCCTGGGCGTCGTTCATGCCGTTCCGGTGAGCACTCGGCGCAGGGTGGCGGCGAACGCCTCGGGTTCGCCCTGGAAGCCGGTGTGGTCACCGGGGAAGTCGACGACGTGCGTGCCGAGCTGACCGGCCAGTGCGACCGCGGCCCGGTGGGACAGCTGCCCCTTGGACGTGGTGCCGCCGCCCACCACGACAGGCGCGGAGGCGGCCCGCAGCGCCGCGATGTCCGGGGCATAGCGGGCGGTGGGGCGGAAGATGTGCAGGAAGAAGCGGTCGAGGATGGCCCGGACGTCGTCCGGCGGGGTGAAGGAGTCGAGGTCGGTGACCTCGTGCCGCCCGCCGCCGGGCGGACGGGAGAACCGCTCGACGCCGGTCAGGGCCGCGTACTTCTTCAGCGCCTCGTTGCGGCCCACGCCGACGTAGGTGTCGTACACCTCGTCGGCCGCGGCACGCAACTGCGCGCTGTCGGGCAGCAGTTCCATCAGCGGGGGTTCGTGGGCCACCAGGGCGCGGACCTGTCCGGGGTGCCGGGTGAGCAGGTCGAGGCCGATGGCGGCGCCTCCGCTGTTGCCGAACACATAGGCCGGTTCGGGGCCGAGGGCGGACAGCAGGCGGTGGACGTCGTCGGTGAGCACCTCCAGTGTCCCTTCCCGCGCCGGGTCCTCGACGGTGCTGCGCAGGATGCCGCGCGGGTCGTACGTCACGACGGTGTGGTCCTCGGCGAGCAGGGGCGTGATCGTCGCGAACCCTCTGCTGCCCATGGGGGCGCCGACCAGCAGGAGCAGCGGGCCGGAGCCGTGGGTCTCGTAGCACAGGCGCGCGCCCGGGACGTCCAGCGTGTGGGTGGTCGAGTCGGTGTTCGCCATGGTCGGCTCTTCCTTTCCTTCCGTCTCCAAGGTCAGGCCCAGCGCAGGTGGAGGGGGAGCCGCCTGGGGCCGAAGATCCCTCGTGGATCGTGGAACTCGACTCCGGGGCCGGCCGTGAAGTCGCTCCAGCGGCCGAGCATCGCCTCCAGGGCGATCCGGGCTTCCAGCCGGGCCAGGGGGGCGCCGAGGCAGAAGTGGATGCCCTGCCCGAAGCTCAGGTGCGGATTGGGCCGGCGGCGGAAGTCGAAGCGGTCCGGCTCGTGGAACTGCCGCTCGTCCCGGTTGGCCGAGGCGAGCCAGGTGACCACCACCTGGCCCGCCGGGACGGTGTGCTCACCGATCCGGGCCTCCCGGGTGGTCCTGCGCGTGGTCGGGGCCAGCGGTGCGCGGTAGCGCAGCACTTCCTCGATCATGGTGGGCAGGCCGCTCGGGTCGGCGCGCAGCGCCGCGGCGGCCTCCGGGTGGTCGGCCAGGCACAGCACGGAGTTGCCCAGCAGCACCGTGGTCGTGATGTGGCCGGCGAGCAGCAGCAGGCTCACGAACCCGACCATCTCCGCGTCGTCCAGGCGCTCCCCGTCCACCTCCGCGGTCACGAGCTTGCTGATCAGATCGTCCTTGGGCGCGGCACGGCGGGAGCGGATGTGGTCCAGGGAGTAGGGGTTCATCTCGCGCATGACGGCCGCCATGGACCGCACCCGCTGCTCGTTGGGTACGAGGCCCGACTGCCCCTCCGGTGACACCAGGGCCTCGGCCCAGCGCCGGAACGTGGCGCGGTCCTCGGCCGGGATGCCCAGGAGCTCGGTGATGACGATCACCGGCAGGGGGTAGGCCAGGGCGGAGATCAGCTCTGTCCGGTCCGACCCCTTCATGGCGTCCAGCAACTCGCCGGTGACAGCGGCGATACGGGGCTCCAGCCGGGCCACCACGCGGGGGGTGAACGCCTTGCCGACCAGGGTGCGCAGCTTGCGGTGCTGGGGCGGGTCCATCCGGACGATGTTGCCCCGGGAGAAGAGGTCGACGTCCTCCTGGGCGGAGGTGAGGCCGCTGAAGTCGGACGAGAAGGTGTCGGGATCACCGAGGACCTGAACGGCCTCGGCGTACCGGAAGACATGCCAGACGCCGGTCTCCTCGTCGTGGCTGACCGGGGCCTCCTCCCGCATCCGCCTGAACCAGGCCAGTGTCGTCCCGGTCTCATCGAGCTGCTGGACGGCGGCCGGCCCGACGGCACGTTCGGTCCCGGTCATGGCGGCACCTCTCTTCCTGGTCGTTGGTGATGTGGCCGGCCGGTTCGCGGGGGTCGGCCCGCCACGCCGGGAAGGGACCGGTGATCGTCCGCCTCCGCCGGAGCATGGCGGTTACGGTTTCCCCGCGGTGTCCGGGCTTCCCGCCGCCACCAGTTCCGCGAGCGAGCGCAGTGAACTGAAAGCGCCGGGAGGATTGCCGGGATCCCATGCGACACGGAATTCTCTTTCGACTCGGTCGAGCAGAATCACCAGGGTGAGCGAGTCGACTCCGAGGCTGAGGAGCGATGCGTCCCTGTCCACCGGCTCACCGGCGGGATACTCGTCCCAGACTTCCCTCAGCAGGGTTTCCAGACGGGCCAGGACGTGAACCGCTTCAGCGTTCTCCATGCTCATTCCCCCTGTCACTGCCGGCTGCCCGGTTGCGGAGATTTTTCCGGTCGACCTTTCCGGCGGCATTGCGCGGCAGACTCGCGACGACCTCGAAATGAACGGGGCGTTTGTACCGGGCGAGATGCCGGCGTGTCAGTTCCCGCAGGGACGCGTCGAGCGCCGCGGTGTCGTCGTCCGCCGCGACCACATAGGCGAACGGAAGCTCGCCCCACTCCTCGCTCGGTGTCCCGACGACGCAGGCCTCGCGCACCGCGGGATGGCCGAGGAGGACGTGCTCGACCTCCGTGGGGAAGATTTTCTGGCCGCCACGGACGATGACGTCCTTCACGCGCCCGGTGAGGTGGACGTACCCCTGCTCGTCGACCGTCCCGAGGTCGCCCGTACGCACCCAGCCGTCCTGGAGGGTTTCCTCCGTGGCGCCGGGATCGTTCCAGTACCCGCTCATGACGCCGGGGCCGCGCACCCACAGTTCGCCGTCGCGGCTCCGGATGACGGTGCCCAGGAGGGCCCGGCCCACGGACGCGGCAGGGCCCCGGGCTTCTCCGGTCGTGTAGTCCTGGTCGGCGGGCGGGAGCGTCGCGACGACGCCCCCGGCTTCCGTCAGGCCGTACGCCTGGCGGAAGGCGCAGCCCCACGCCGCCCGCGCTTCCAGGAGCAGCGGCCGGGGCATCGGCGCCGCGCCGTAGATGACCTCCCGGAGGCGGCCGAGGCCGGTTCGCGAGGACCCTTGGGCCTTCAGGACGAACCTGAGCATGTCCGGTACGAGGAAGAGGTGCGTGACCTGTGCGCGGCGGATCGTGGCGAGGCACTCCAGCGGGGAGAACATCCGCATGAGCGCCACCGTCGCACCGGCGGCCATGTACATGAGCGGGAACACCATCGCCCCGTGGGACAGCGGGCCGCAGTGCAGGAAGACGATGTCCGTCTCCGGCATGACCTCGGCCAGGTATCCCAGGGTCACCGAGCGCAGCGAGCGGTGGTCGACGCGGACGCCCTTGGGCCGGCCCGTGGTCGCCGAGGTCTGGAGGACGAACAGCAGCTCGTCGTCGGGGACCTCACGCGCCGGGAGGCGGGGCCGGCACGAGACGGCCTCCGCGTAGGCGCTGCTTCCGTACAGCAGGACGGGGCAGTCGAAGGGGTGGTCCGCCGTCCCCGGGAGTCCCTCTTCCCCGACGACGGCGGAAACGCCGTACTCCTTGACGACGGCGGCGACTTCGTCCGCGACGGCCCCGTAGTGGACGGGTACCGCCGCCGCTCCGATCTTGCCGAGGGCGAAGTAGGTCTCGAGCACCTCGAGGCGGTTGTGCGAGACGACCGCGACCCGGTGGCCGCGCTCGATGCCCATGGCCAGGAAGGTGGTGGCCAGGCTGTCGGTCCGGCGGTCCAACTCGGCGTAGGTGACCTGTCGTTCCCCGTCGAGGACCGCGACCCGGTCGCCGTGGCGCTGCCGGCCTCTCTCCAGAAGCTGTGCCATCCAGGACATGACGAGATCTCCCCCCTGACTCGGCCTGATTCCCGGCGCAACACCTCTGGGAAGATATTTCGCCAGTTGATCGCGAAAGGCACGTTGCCGGACAGCTCCCCGCGCCAACAACCCTCATTTTGCGGGGGTACCTCAGCAGCGGGACATCTGCTAAAGGGATCGCCTGCCGGTGGGGGGCGATCGAGGGGGCGGGACCCTAACATACGTGCGGACCCATAGGTACCCCCGCAAAATCAGGGTTGTTGTGGCCAACGCTGTCCGGCAACGTGCCTTTGGTACACAAGCGATTGGTACAAAGCGATCCAAGCGTGAGTCGATTCCGGCGTGGCCGCATCGCAACCGGGCGATGCGGCCACGCCATCATCACGCTTGTCCATTCGTCACGGGGGAAACTGATGACGTCGCGCAGGTCCGTGCTGCTCTTCCGGCCGGCCTCGGGTGTGACCTCCTCCCGATCGCCTTTCTTCATTCCGTCACAGGCCACACCGCACAGATCGGAATGACGCCATGGACCACATACTCGACTACCCACACGCGGCGGACCACGCGGGCGACCTGCCACCGGAGCTGGACGAGCTGCGGGCGCGCGAGCCCGTCTCCCGCGTCCGCCTCCCGGACGGCAGGACCGCCTGGCTCGTGACCCGTCACGACGACGTGCGCACCGTGCTCTCCGGTGAGAAGTTCACCCGCGACATGTCGGCGGGGAGCGGCGCGGCGGCCACCGAGCCGGGTCGCGGCACGACGCGTACCGTCAACATGGACGGCCGTGCGCACCTCGAACTGCGGGGACTGGTGTCGAAGGCGTTCGGCGTACGGCGGATCGACGGCATGCGGCCGCGTGTCCAGGAACTGACGGACCGGCTGTTCGACTCCTTGGAGGAGGCGGGGCCGCCCGCGGACCTGGTCCGGCACGTCGCCGCTCCGCTGCCGGCCCTCGTCATCTGCGAGCTGCTCGGATTCCCCACCGAGGACCACGCCGCGCTCAGCCGGTTGTGCGACCGCATCACCACCGTGGGCGGCGGCCCCGACCAGTCGGCGTGGCGGGAGCTCAGCGCCTTCGTCGACCGCACCGTCCGGGCCAGGCGCGCGGGGCCCGGAGAGGGCCGCGCGTCGGATCCCGATGTGCTGAGCGTGCTGATCCGCGCCCACGACGAGGCACGCCTCACCGAGGAGGAGCTGGTCTCCCTCACCGTCGTCATCCTGGCGGGCGGGCTGGAGACGACGCAGACCGCGATCAGCGCCGGGCTGCTCAGGCTCTTCCGCAACCCCGACCAGTGGAAGAGGCTGCGCGACGACCCGGGACTCCTCGATCCGGCGATCGAGGAGATACTCCGCTACCAGCCGGTCGTCGACCTCAACCGCCTCCAGATGGCGACCGAGGACGTATGGCTGGGTGGCCGGCTTGTGCCGGCGGGCGACCTCGTGCAGATATCCATCAACTCCGCCAACCGCGACGACGGGATCTTCCCCGAGGCGGCACGCTTCGACATCGCGCGGCAGCCGAACCCGCACCTCGCGTTCGGCCACGGAGCGCACCACTGTCTCGGCGCGGCCCTGGCGCGGCTCGAACTGAGGACGGTGTTCTCGACGATCCTCCGGCGCTTCCCGGGGCTCCGCCTGGCGGCGGCGCCGGAGAGCCTGCGCTGGCGGGGCGGCCACGTGACGCTGGGCCTGGAGGAACTGCCCGTGACCTGGTGAGGCCCTCCTCGCGCCCCCTCCACGGCCAGGAAGGAACGTTCCATCATGCTTGTCTGCAGATACGGCGACGGCGGTGGACGCGGATACGGCCGCGTCGACCGTGATCACGACGGTGACCGCGTGGTCCCCGTCGCGTACGACGGCGCGACCGGGCGCTGGGTGCCGCGCGCGGGCCGCGCGCGCCCGGTCGGTGAGGTCACGCTCCTGCCGCCCGCCGAGCCGACCAAGATCGCGTGCATCGCCCTCAACCACACCTCCGGCGGCGGACCGGCTGCCGGGGGCGGGCGCCCGGCGGGCGCCGCCTCCTCCCCCGTGCTGCTGAAGCCGCCGTCGTCACTGGCCGGGCCCGGGGACGCCGTCGGCCACCCGGGAGCCGCCTGGGAGCTGAAGCACGAGGCCGAGCTGGCGGTCGTGATCGGGGTGCGCTGCAAGCGGGTTCGCCCCGAGTACGCGGCGGAGGTCGTGGCGGGCTACACGTGCGCGAACGACCTGACGGCGTACGCGAAAGCCCCACCGGACGCGGGCAACGGTTCCGCGCCGGCGGCGTACCCGCCCCTCTGGGCGAAACACTTCGACCGCTTCACGCCCCTGGGTCCCTGGCTGGCGACGGACCTGGATCCGGCGGGCGTCGAGATCACCTGCCAGGTGGACGGCGAGACCAGGCAGCGTGGCAGCACCCGCGACCTCATCACCCCGGTCCACGAGGTCATCGCCGTGGTCAGCGAGCACATGACGCTGGAGCCCGGTGACGTGATCCTCACCGGGACGCCCGCGGGCTCCGGGCCGCTGTCGCCCGGCGACCGGGTCGAGGTGTCGATCGGCGGCATCGGCACGCTCCGCAACACCATCGCCGTGGTCGCCGCGGATCACGCAGCGAGTGAAGAAAGGCCGTGTTGAACGATGACGACGACTGACTACGAACCCCCCATGGGCCGGACACATCTGCCGGACTTCCCCGCGTCGCCCGCCGGGCACGACCTCCTGCACCGGGATCTGCTGAGGATCTGGGGCGGACAGGACGACCAGTTGGGCCGCATCGCCGAGTACGCCCTGGTCCCGCCCGGGAAGATGCTCCGCCCGCTGCTGGTACTCGAATCGGCACGGTGTGCCGGAGGCCGTCCGGAGGACCTCACCGAACTGGCCCTGGCCGTCGAGTACCTGCATGTGGCCACCCTCATCCACGACGACATCATCGACGGCGACGACATGCGCCGTGGCCGTCCTTCCGTCCAGGCCGCCTTCGGTGTTCCCTCCGCCATCGTCGCCGGCGACGGGCTGATCCTGGAGACCTTCGCCACCCTGACCGGCGCGCGGCCCGAGGGTGTCACGGACGCCGCCGTCGTGGCGGTGGTTTCCGTGCTGGCCAGGGCCGGAGTGAGCCTGTGCCGCGGCCAGTTGCTGGAGTCGGAGTACGTCGGCGACCTGAACTGCACCGTGGACCAGTACCTGGTGATGGCCCGGCTGAAGACCGGTGTGCTCTTCGAGTCGGCCTGCCGCATCGGGGCGATCCTCGCCACCGACCGGCCGGAGTGGATCGACGCCCTGGGCGTGTTCGGGGAGCAGCTGGGCACCGCGTTCCAGGTCCGGGACGACCTGCTGGCGTTCGACGACTCCCCCGCGCTCCTCGGCAAACCGCGCGAGAGCGACCTGCACAACCGCCGCCCCACCCTGCCGGTGCTGCTGGCGTACGAGCGGGCCGGCGACGACGACCGCAAGGAGCTGGAGCGCGTCTTCCGCGACGAACGCCCCCATGACGACGCCTACGCGCTGGTGCGCGACGTCGTGGAGCGGACCGGCGCCCGTGAGGCGGCCGGGGACCACGCCGCGCGGATGATCGGACGGGCCAAGGACAGCCTCACGAGGCTGCCCGCGGGGAAGGGCGCCGACACCCTGGGGACCATCGCGGACTACGCGTCCGGGAGAAGGTTCTGACATGCGACGCGGCAGCCGGTTCGGGAACGTCCTCGCCGCGCACGTGCGGACGTGGCGCCCGTACACCCTCTGGTACGTCGGTCTGGTCGGCCTGGCCGGCGCGGCCCTGGCCGCCGACCGGCACACGCCCGGGCGCCTGGCCGCGGCATGGCTCGTGCCCACCCTGGTGTGGCTGGCGGCGCACTATCTGGGCGACTACCTCGATCGCGACCTCGACGCGATCAGCAAGCCCCAACGCCCCATACCGTCGGGGCAGCTGCGGCCCTCCACCGCGGTCGTCTGCGGTGTGGTCCTGACCTGCGGCGGGCTGGCCGTCGGCCTGAGCGTCAACGGGCTCACGGTGTTCCTGCTGGCCGGCGGGGTCGGCGGGGCGATGGCGTACAACGGCTTCTTCAAGGCGCGGGGGCTGTGGGGAAACGTTGTCCGCGGCGCGCTCACCGGCGCGGCCTTCGTGTTCGGCGCGATGATGGCCGTACGGACCCCACCGCTCGAACTGCTGCTGTTCGTGGTGGTGTTCTGGGCCCACGACGCCGCGTCCAACCTCGTCGGGACGCTGCGGGACGTCGCCGGGGACCGCGAGGGCGGTTACGTCACCTTCGCGGTGCGCCACGGGCCGCGGCGGGCGGCGGGCGCCGCGGCGGCCCTCTACGCCCTGGCCGTCGCGACGGCGGTGGCGGGGACGTTCCTCGTGCCGCGCGACCGGGCGGCGTACCTCCTCGGGATCCTGCTCGCCGCGGTGCTCGGGGCGTACGCCTTCCGGATGCTGTACGCCGCGGGGCGTGCCCTGACCTCGCGCACCGCCCTCCGCTCCCACGAAGTGCTCGTCGTCGAGCGGCTCGTGCTGGCCGCCGCCCTGCTGGTGCCGGGCCTCGGACTGCCGACGGCGCTCGGGCTCCTCGTACCCGTACTCGTCGTCACTCTCACCACTCAGCGTGTGATGCGCTCCCGGCACGAGTTCTCGCCGGACGGCCGCGCACACTCCGCAGACGGCCCCGCGGCTCCGCCCGCCTTCCAGCGCTAGAGAAGGAGGACAGTCCCCCATGTGCTCAGCTGTGGACGGTCGCGTCGAGAAGTCGGTCGCGAGGTCGGTCGCGAAGGCCGCCGAGGCCTTGTTCGAGGTGCAGCGGCCCGACGGCTCCTGGCCCAACAGGCGGCCCACCGCCGTGCTCGGTACGGCCGGCGCGCTGGCCGCGCTGCACGTCGCCGACCGCGAGCGCTCGAACGACCTCATCGAACGGGGAGCCGCCTGGCTGGCGGGCGCCCAGAACGCCGACGGCGGCTGGGGCGGGGTCGCCGGTGCCTCCACCCAGCTCGTACCCACCGTGATCGCGGCGGCGTCGCTGCACCTGGTGTCCCCGCACACCTCCCGGGAACCCGTACAGCGGGCCCTGGACCTGGTGAAGTCGTACGGCGGGACCGAGGCGCTCACCGATCCCGGCATGGCCCACATGGCCGCGACGTTCCTCGCGCTCGCCGGGCTCCAGGACCAGCAGGCCTCCCGGCGCATCCCGCTCGAACTGCTCCTGCTGCCCCAGCGGCTGTGGCGACGCCGCCTGTCCTTCCGCGTCGCGCCCTTCGTCGCGATGGCCTTCATCCAGGCGCGCCACAGCCCGCCGGAAGCGCGGCTTCAGCGGCTGCTGGACCGGCTGGCCAGGCCCGCCGGGCTGCGCACGCTCGCGCGGGTGGAACGAGGCGAGAACGCCCGCGGCGGCTACGGCGGGGACAACTGGCTGGCCGCGGTGGTGTGCCTGGGCCTCACCTGTGCCGGGGCGCCGCGCCGCGCGGTCCTCGACGCCGTCGGCTACCTGCGGGCGAACGCGCACCCCGACGGGTCCTGGCACATCATGCAGGGCCTCGACCTGATCGGCGGGTCGTACGTGGCACGCGGCCTGGCGGACGCCGGCTACCGCGCCGACCCCCGGCTGGTGCGGGCGAGGCAGTGGCTGCGCGGCTGTCAGCAGGAGGAGGCGTTCGAGGTCTACGGCGCTCCTCCCGGCGGCTGGGGCTGGGAGGGGCCGCGAGGTTGGCCGAACTTCCTCGACAGCGCCAACGTGCTGGCCGCGCTCGCGGCGGGCGGCGGCGAGGCGGGCACCGGCGACGGCGACGGCGACGTGGACACCGGCGAGGCGGGCACCGGCGACGGCGACGGCGACGTGGACACCGGCGAGGCGGGCGACGCGCACCTGCGCCGCGGGCTGCGCTGGCTGGTCTCGCGGCAGGACCGCAAGGGTTCCTGGGGGACCTTCGTCCCCGACACCACGCTCCCCAACGACGGCCCCTGCCCCTACGTCACCGCGCAGTCCGTCGAGGTCCTGCTCGACAGCGGCGTTTCCCGTCGGCACCCCGCGGTACGCAAGGCACTCGACTGGCTGCTCGCCCACCAGCGTGCCGACGGCACCTATGAGGCGCTGTGGTACCGGGGGCTCACCCCGGGTACCGCCATGGTGCTCGTGGCCCTCGGCCGCGCCGGACTCGCCGGCCACCCCGTCGCCCGGCGCGCCCGTGACGCCCTGCTGCGCAACCAACTCGCGGACGGTTCCTGGGGCCCTGGCGAGACGGGTACGCCGGGCGACGATCCTTCGCCGGGGACGGTGGAGGAGACGGCGTGGGCGCTGCGGGCGCTGCTGGCCTGCGGGGTGCCGGCCGACGACCCGCGCCTGCGCCGCGCGGCCGAATGGATCATGACCGCGCAACGGCCGGACGGCCGGTGGGACGCCAGTGCGGTGTGCGTGCACATCCGCGGCTTCGCCTATTACGTGGACGGCCTGATCGTCGACGGACTCGCCCTGAAGGCGCTCGGGGACTACCGCGGCGCGGTGGCCGCACTCCCGTACGAGGGGCAGGAGGCGTCATGACGACAGGGAACGCGCCTGCGGGCACCGTGGACGCGGACGTGGTGGTCTGCGGGGCGGGAGTGGCAGGCCTGGCGGCGGCCTGTGCGCTGGGCCGGCTGGGGCTGGACGTCGCCCTGCTGGAGAAGAACCGGCGGCAGCCACCGGTCTGGAAGGGCGAGGTCCTCCAGCCCGGCTCCCTGAACACCCTGCACTCGTGGGGCGCGCTCCCCGCCCTGGAGGCCAGGGGGGCGGTCCGCCTCAACCGGCTCGTCACCAGGAGGGCCGACGGCGCCGAACTGCTGACGATGGACTTCGGGGTGCTCGGCGGCGAGCGGCCCTGGATGCTGTCCCACGACTACACGACGATCCTGGAGTGTCTCGGGGAGTCGCTCGGCACGACCGTCCACTGGCAGCGCGGGGTGCTGGTGAAGGACGTCGTCAAGGACGGCGACGGCCGCGTCGTCGGCGTACGGGCGGTGCGCGACGGGAGCGAGTACGACGTCCGTGCCCGGCTCGTGGTGGCCGCCGACGGCATGTCCTCGCGCGTGCGCCGCCTGTCGGGACTGAGCGCGAGCCCCGTCGCGTACGGCCACAAGCTCCTGTCGTTCGAACTGGCGGGTACGCCGGACCTGGACGACGAGGTGTCCGCGTACGTCACGGACCGCGGGCTGGTCATGGTCTATCCGCTGCCGGACCGACGGACACGGGTCTACGTCCAGGTGGCGCCGGACGAGATCAGGGGCGCGGACCGGGCGCGACTGCAGCAGTGGTGCGACGAGCTGATCGCCGGCGTACCCGCGCTCGGGCCGTTGAGCCCGGCGTTCAAGGAGGGACTGGACCGCAGGCAGTTGCTGCCGGTGTGGCAGTACCGGGCCCCGTCCCTGGTACGGCCGGGCATCGCCCTGATCGGCGAGGCCGCACACGGCGTGCACCCGTTGGCGGCGCAGGGGATGAACACGGCCATCGGAGACGCCCAGGTCCTCGCGGACCGGCTCGCCGGCGTCGACGTCACCGGGCGGGAGGCGGTCGACCGGGCGCTGCGGGCGTACGAGGCCGGGCGCCGCGACAGGATCCGGGACATCCACGTCATGAGTCACCGTGCCGCGCGCATGATGACGAGCACCTCCGGCCTGGGCAGGGCGCTGGGCCTGCGGCTGCTGACCGGGACGGCCAGGAGCGCCCGCTTGCGCCGGCTGACCACCTACAACATGTCGGGCCTCGGTATGCGCCCTCTCGGCACCGTGGACCGGCTCGTTCAGCTGGGGGTGCTCCCCGACCGCAAGGTGCCCCGGCTGCCGGCGCCGAAGTGATCCACGAGGGAAGAAGGGTGGGAAGATGTCAGAGTCACTCAGGACGGCCTTCGATGTCCGTCCGCTGTCCGGTGCTCTGGGAGCCGAGGTGCTCGGCGTACGCCTGGAGGACATCACCGACGAGGAGTTCGCCGAACTGCGCCGGCTGCTGCTGCGGTATCTGGTGCTCTTCCTGCCGGAGCAGGAGGGGTGGTCGTCCGAGTCGCGCATCGCCTTCGGCCGCCGGTTCGGGGAGCTCGAGGTCCATCCGTATCTGCCGCACCTCGACGGGCATCCGGAGATACAGATCATCGACTCGGAGCAGGACGGCAAGATCCCGATCTGGCACACCGACATGACGTACTCGCCGAATCCGCCGATCGGGTCCGTCCTGCAGATCGTCCGCAGCCCCGGGAGGGGAGGCGACACGATGTGGTCCAACCAGTATCTGGCCTACGAGTCCCTGTCCGCCCCGATGCGCGAGCTGCTCGACGGCCTCACGGCGATTCACGCCATCCACATCCCGGGGCTGGACAGCCGGGCGGAGCACCCCGTGGTGCGGGTCCACCCGGAGACGGGCCGCCGGGCGCTGTTCGTCAACCGCGCCCACACCTCGCACATCGTGCAGCTCAGCCGGAACGAGAGTGACGCGCTGCTGCAGTTCCTCACCGAGTTCTCCACCTCACCGCAGTTCACCTGCCGGTACCAGTGGCGGCCGGGCGACGTGGCGATCTGGGACAACCGGGTCACGCAGCACTACGCCGTCGACGACTACGAGGAACGCCGTACGGGCCTGCGGGTGGTGGTGCTCGGGGACGACCCGACCGGGAATAAGCCCCGGTGGTCCCCGTACCGGCCGAAGCCGGGTGAGCGCTACGCGCCGGCCCGGGTGAACGCGAAGGAGCCCTACTGAGAGCACATCGAGCGGCGGCCGGCCGGCCGTTCGTCAGGCCGGCCGCCGCTCGATGAAGTCCCTCTTGCCTCTAGAACGGGACGATCCCGGAGGCGACGGCCCAGCCGATGAGCCGGGATTTGGTGGCCGCCCCGACGCGGTGTCTGGCCTCGCGCAGGTGCTCGTCCACCGTGTTCTTCGATATGCCCAGTCGACGGGCGGTCTCCTTCGCGGTGAGGCCCAGAACGGCGAGCCTCACCACTTCCGTCTGCCTCGGGGTGAGTGATGGTTCGCTGGCTAGCCTGGTCACTGAACACCTCGCATTCGCATGTACGTGAGACTGGCTGTCGTTGTTCCGGCAGGCTGCGGCCCCGGACCAGTTCTCCGAGGCCCTGCCGGCTCACCCCGGTGGGGGTGAAGTCCGGGTGGGGGCGTCCGGTCGCACGTCGGTGGAGTCGGCGGGGACGGATTCCCTGGCGGCTTCCGCCTCGATGAGCCGCCGGGGCAGGAGCCACCGCAACAGCGGTCCGGCCATCGCGGTCGTCACGACCGCCATGACCACCATGAGCGAGTACAGGTCCTGCTGGATGATCCCCAGGTTCAGCCCCACGCTCAGGGCGATGAGCTCGGTCAGGCCACGGGTGTTCATCAGGGTGGCCAGTGCCGCGGACTGCCGCGACGGCATCCCGTGCGCGCGGGCCGCGAGGAACGCGCCGGCGAACTTCCCCCCGATGGCCACCAGGAGGATCAGGCCCAGGTCGCCGAGTCCGCCCACGCTCAGCCCGGACAGGTCGACGTTGAGCCCGGCGACCACGAAGAAGACCGGCAGGAGCAGCACGTCGCTGAGCCGGCCGAGCTGGTCGCGGATCCCGGCGCGCAGCCGCGCCGTCCGCTCACGCGGGATGACGGCGCCGAACAGGAACGCCCCGAAGATGAAGTGCAGCCCCACCCACTCCGTCGTGGCGGCGGACGCCAGCATCCCCACGAGGGCGCACGCCGTCCACGCCGGGGTGAGCCGGACGGTGCCCCCGTGCGCCAGGACCCGGCGCAGCAGGGGCCGCAGGACGAAGAGCATGCCGAGCACGTACGGCAGGGCGAGGAGCATCCTCGCGGGGCCCGGGCCCGCCGCCCCGCTCAGGGCGGCCACCCCGGCGAGCACCGACCAGGCCAGTACGTCGTCGATGGACGCGCAGGCGAGCGCCAGCACGCCCAGCGTCGTCCGCTCCATGCCCCGGTCGGTGAGGATGCGGGCCAGCACCGGGAACGCGGTGATCGACATGGCGATGCCCATGAAGAGCACGAACGCGGCCTTGTCGGGGGTGTCGTACTCCCGCATGAGGTACACGGCCAGTGCGGCGCCCAGGCCGAACGGCAGGAGGACGGAGCTCAGGGACACGGTGACCGCGAACCCGCCGGAGCCCCTGGCCAGGGCCGGGTCCCACTCCAGGCCGACGATGAACATGAAGACGGCGACCCCGACGGCGGCCAGGACGCCCAGGCTCGGCCGGATACCGGCCGGGAAGAGGTGGTCGGAGACCGCGCCACCGAACAGTGTCGGGCCCATCAGGACGCCGGCCAGCACCTCACCGATGACCGCCGGCTGGTCGAACCGGCGCGCCACGGCGCCGAGCAGTCGCGCCAGGAGCACGACGGCCGCCAGGGCGAAGAACAGTTCCGTGAGGTGCTGGGCGTTCATGGGATCCGTTTCTGATTCCGGCGGGGAAGCAGCAGGTACGGCAACCGTGAACGATCCGGGCCATGACGGCAGGGAGGCGAGCGGGGGGCTCGCCCTGCCCGGACCAGGGGCCGGTGGAGGGGGTCAGGCGGCGGCAAGCCCTGGGGAAACGTGCCCACGTGTCCCGGGCGCCAGCCCGGCCCGGCCGTAGCGTGCGGCCGGGGAGCCCAACGGCTCCGGCGACGGCCGGTGTTGACGAGATTCGGGTGCGGAGGGTCTCGTGCGCGCTAACGGTACGATGGGCATGATCGAACACTAATGGGCGTCCGCCCACTCGTCAACGGCATTATTGCCCGGCGTGGGGTCGACACCTTCCGCGCGACGATGTCGCCACCACCGGCGTCCAGTCGCGCGGCGCCGGGGCATCGGGGGCCGGACGTCTCGTCGGAACCGGGGCCACCGGGCGGCTCCGTGGCCGAAGCAGACGCGTCCCGCGGGTGCGCTGCGCGCCCGCGGGACGCCCGGGAACGGCTGTCAGAACATGCGGAGCTTGTTCGTGAAGACGTGAGCGGCGATCCGGTCACCGAGCTTGAGGCCGTCCTCGGCATCCCAGGGGAAATGGACGCCGAGCCAGACACGGCTGTAGGCGTCCTCGCGGGCGGCGGAGCTGAAGCTGGTGAAGTGACGTGTCTTCACGGGCGACTGCGGGTCGTCGGTGGTCATGTCGAACGCGATGCCGTCGCTGCCGAAGTACCGCTGCATGATGCCGGCCCACGCCGCGCCGAACGTCGCGTGGCCCGAGGCCCACGCCGGGAAGCACGGGTTGACGTTCACCCCCGCCCGGGTCTTGAGCAGCGGCTTCCACTCGGGGTCCAGCCCGCCCTCGCGTATGGCCGAGACCGGGCGCCAAAGGTCGATGTTCGTCAGGAACTTCACGTCCCGGACGGCGATCCCCGCGTCCGCCATCGCGATCGAGACCAGCGCGAAGAGCCTGGCGTTCTCGTAGGTGTCCAGCCCGCGTGCGTCCGCCACCTCACGGGTCGCCTGCAGCAGCTGGCCCGGCGGCTTGTACGTGCCGTCCTCGTCGTTGGCCCAGAACCAGGCGGCGGCCTCCTGGTCCGCGGTGCGGTTGACGACGGGCGTCTTCGCGGTCGGCCCGTCCGCGCCCGCCGAGCGGACCGCTTCCACCTGCGCCTTGTACGCGTCGCTGGCGAGCAGCTTCGCGTACGTTCCGTACAGCCCCGGCGTCGGCGGGCGGAACTGCGATCCGGAGGTGAGGGCGAAGGGCGTGACCAGCCCCCAGTAGGGGCTGACCGCCTGGCTGTGCTGCGAGCAGGACGGGTCGGGCATGTCCGGGTAGCTCGTCGGCCGCCAGGCTCCCGGTTCGAACGAACCGGCGTACACTCGGTCGTCGCCGGAGCGGTCCCCGTTCCGCGCGTTCATCATCTGCGTCACCATCTTGTTGACGACGGTGACGTCGAGGAGGTCGAACTCCGTGGGCTCGGTCCCGAACCGCTCACGGAACTTCGCGTCCAGGAACTGGGTCTGGTTCTTGCCGTACAGCTTCAGCAGGATGTTGTACGCGGTCCGCCCGATCACCCGCTCTTCCTCGTCCGGTCCCTCGACCCAGCCGGCGTACTTCTCGGCGTGGATGTAGGCCTCGGAGGTGATCTTGCCCTTCCACTTCAACTGGTACGAACTCTCCGCGTCGTAGATCGCGGCGTTCATCATCGCGGCCGCCCGGGCCATGGGCCCTGGCCCACCGCCCTCGCGACGGATGACCTGCAGGAGAACGTCGTTCCAGTAGTGCACAGGATCGGCTATGGGGTGCGCGGGCAACGCGGCCTGCGCGGGCTGCGGGGCGACGGTGAGCACGCTCCCCGTCGCCGCCACCACCGCGGCGGCCGCCAAAGCCCGTCTCCATGTGCCTCTGCTGCGCCTGCTGGATGGAACGCGTGCGGGCATCTCTGGCTCCTCGTGACCATCCCGTTTGATCACCACCCGAGCGGTGGCGGCGAGATCATGGCGCGCACACGTGCCGCAGCGGAATGCTCCGGACCCGGGCAAGCCCGGAATGGCTCATGCCGGGGCCCATCCTGTCCGGTTCCCGCCGTGCCCGCCGTGCTTGCCGCGCTTCTCACACGACAGCCGGCATTCCGCCAGATGCCCCGGGCGCCGGTCGGACGTCGTGTTGGCGCAGCCACAGGACCAGGGGCCAGTCCTGGTCCTTCGGCGTCAGTGGCCGGCGGCGAGTTCGCCGCTGAGCTTGTCGTGGAGGTGGGCGCTGGGGGTGTTGAGGCCGGTGATCTTTACGGTCTTGCCGCGCTGGGCGTACTTGTTCTCCACCGCATCGAGGGCGGCGACGGAGGAGGCGTCCCAGATGTGGGCCGCGCTCAGGTCGATGACGACGTTCTTCGGGTCGCCGGCGTAGTCGAACTGGCCGACGAGGTCGTTGGAGGAGGCGAAGAACAGTTCACCGGTGACCCGATAGACGACGGTGCTGCCGTCGGGGTCGGTGACGGCGGTGACCTCGGCGAGGTGGGCCACCCGCCTGGCGAAGACGACCATGGCGGTGACCGAGCCTGCGACGACGCCGATGGCGAGGTTGTGGGTCGCGACGACGCAGGCGACGGTGACGAGCATGACGAGGATCTCGCCGGCCGGCATGCGCCTGAGGGTCTTCGGGGCGACGGAGTGCCAGTCGAAGGTCGCGAACGAGACCATCACCATGACGGCGACCAGGGCGGCCATGGGGATGTCGGAGACGACCGGGCCGAAGACGATGCACAGCACCATCAGGAACGCGCCCGCGAGGAAGGTCGACAGGCGGGTGCGGGCGCCGGAGACCTTCACGTTGATCATCGTCTGGCCGATCATGGCGCAGCCGCCCATGCCGCCGAAGAACCCGGTGACGATGTTGGCGATGCCCTGGCCGACGGACTCGCGGGTCTTGCTGGAGTGGGTGTCGGTGATGTCGTCGACCAGCTTCGCGGTCATCAGCGACTCCATCAGGCCGACGAGCGCCATGGCGAAGGCGTACGGCGCGATCGTCGTCAGCGTGTCCAGGGTGAACGGCACGTCCGGCAGCCCGGGCACGGGCAGGGAGGACGGCAGGGCACCCTTGTCGCCCACCGTCGGCACCGCGATCCCGGCCGCCACGGTGATGACGGTCAGGATGACGATCGAGACGAGCGGGGCCGGGATCACGGTGGTGACCTTCGGGAAGAACACCATGAGCGCCAGTCCGCCGATGATCAGCGGGTACACGGCCCACGGCACGTCCGTCATCTCCGGGACCTGGGCCATGAAGATCAGGATCGCCAGGGAGTTGACGAAGCCGACCATCACCGAACGCGGGATGAACCGCATCAGCTTCGCCACCCCGACCGCCCCCAGGACCACCTGGAAGACACCGGCGAGGATCACCGCGGCGATCAAGTAGCCCAGGCCGTGCTCACGGTTCAGCGGGGCGGTGACGAGGGCGATGGCGCCGGTGGCGGCGGAGATCATCGCCCGGCGTCCGCCGACGATCGAGATGACGACGGCCATGGTGAAGGAGGCGAACAGGCCGATCGCCGGATCGACGCCCGCGATGATCGAGAACGAGATCGCCTCGGGGATCAGCGCGAGCGCGACGACGAGGCCCGCGAGGACCTCGGTGCGCCAGACCTTCGGGTCGGACAGCCAGTCGGGCTTCATGCCGCGCAGACGCGCGGCCGGGGACACGGCGGAGGCAACGGAGGACAAGAGAGCGAACCTGTCGTGCTCGGGCACACCCCGGGCGGCAGGCCGGGGCGAGCGGGAGGGCGCGGTGGAGCCGGGTCGGCACTCCGCGGGCTGCTCCGCGAGCGGGCGCGGAGCCGGAGGAGAGGGAGGGACCGAGAGGCCGTGTGATGTGCGCCGGGCTCAGGTCCAGGGGCGCATCGTCACGGCGGGCAGGCGGCGCCGGGCGTCATGAGCTCGCGCACGCTTCTTTCCTGCAAGAATCGGGACGTCGCCGGGGGCGGCGTCGGCCCCGGCACAGCATCAGCGGGGCAGCGGCGCGCCGCCCTCACCGAGGAAACTCTACCCTAACGTTAGGGTAGAGGGAGGCGGTGCCCGCTCGGGCCCCGGCGACAGCCACGAGAAGGGCCGGAGGACCACGGGCGTGGACGGCAAGCACATGCAGATCGGCGAAGTGGCCACGCGGACCGAGCTGTCCCTGCGCACGATCCGGCACTACGAGGAGGCCGGCCTGGTCGTTCCCTCGGCCCGCTCCCAGGGAGGTTTCCGCCTCTACACCGAGCGTGACGTCGAACGGCTCATGGTCATTCGCCGTATGAAGCCCCTCGGCTTCACCTTGGAGCAGATGCGCGACCTGCTCGGCGCCACCGACCGCCTCGACGGAGAGGACCTCTCCACGGGCGAGCGGGAGGTCCTGCTGGCACGTGTTCGAGAATACGAGCAGAGCGTCGCCGAGCAGGTGGCCAAGCTGCGCGTACAGCTGGCGCGGGCCGAGGAGTTCGCGCGGACGCTGCACGAGCGAGTGGAACGCAACCAGAACACCACGGTCTCGTAGGCGTCCGGGCTCACTCCTCTGGCGGCGCGTACGCGTGGAGGTCGCGCCGGAGCCGGAGGAGACCGCGCCCGAGGGGATCAGCGGCGGGTGAGGTGCCGGAAGGCGATGACGGCCTGCAGAGCGGCCGCCGGTCGCAGCAGGACGGGGCGCGGCCGCTCGGGCATGGCGCCGCGGCGTAGCGCGAAGCCGGTGACGGTGACGACGGGGAGCGCCCAGGCCGCGACCGCCGCCATCCGTACGGTGCGGCTGGGCTCGTGGCGCAGGGTGAGCCACATCCAGTAGGCGGCGTCGGCGAAGGTGTCCGCGTAGTCCCCGAACGGGGAGGCCGTGGCCCGGCGGCGGGCGAGACGTCCGTCGGCGAGGTCGAGACCGATCGCCAGCACCCCGGAGGCGCGGCCGGCTCCGCCGGGCAGGGCGGGAAGGCCGGCCCGCAGCAGCGTCAAGACGTCCGCGACGGCCAGGCGGCCGCGGTCCTCCAGCAGCCCCAGGTGCAGGACGGACAGGGCCCAACTGCTCGCCACCCAGCGGCCCCCGGGCCGTCTGCCGGCAGCCAACGCGTACAGGGCGCCGTGCAGGACAGTGAGCTCGGCCAGGGCCCGCGGGCGGCGGGCGGCCTGGAACACGGACCGGTGGACGGCCTGCCCGAGGAAGCGTGCGAGGGCCGCCGGGGTGAGGCGCCCTTCGCGCACTTCGCTGAGCAGCGCGTTCGTGGCGGCGCGGCTGTCGGTCATCTCGGCGACGGGCTGCACGCTCTCCTCCCTTCCGGCGCTTCGTGATGACGCTCAGGCTAGGGGCTGAACGCGCGGGGAACGGTGAGCGCGCTCACTGACCGCCGGCGCTGCCCGGCCCTAGCGTCGGTGGGAAGAAGCAACGGACGTGTGGAGAGGTCTGGGCGATGGTGTGGATCGGTGCTCTGGCGACGGCTGCGGTGGCGGGTGCGGGTGCGGGTGCGGCGGCCGGGTATCTCGGCCTGGTGACCGGGGCTCTGCCCCTGGATCTGGGCGTGGGCCGGCGCACCCGGCCGCTGGGGCCGCAGACCATCGATGTCGCCGCGCCGCGCGAGGTGGTGTTCGACGTCATCGCCCAGCCGTATCTGGGCAGGGCCACGCGGGCGATGCGGGAGAAGGTCCAGGTCCTCGAGCGTGGCTCCGACATGGTGCTCGCCGCCCATCGCACGCCGGTCGCGGGCGGCAAGCTGACGGCGACGACGGTGGAGACGGTGCGCTTCACCCGCCCGGAGCGGATCGACTTCCGCCTGGTGCGCGGGCCGGTGCCCGCCGTCACCGAGTCGTTCGTCCTCACCGGGCACGGGCCGGGTACGCGGCTGGTGTACGAGGGGGAGCTGGCCACGGACCTGTGGGGAGCCGGCCAGTGGTGGGGCGGCATGGTCGCGCCCCGGTGGGAGGCAACCGTCGCCGTGTCCCTGGCGGCGACCCGTCAGGAGGCCGAGCGGCGCGCGAAGGCGTCCTGATCCGTGTACCGCGTGGGCGGAGGGGTGGTGGGGGTCACGGTCTCGGCCACGTATCCGGGCGCCAGGCCGTCACGTCGTACGAGGGTGTACAGCCTGTCATGTGCGAGGAGTCGTGAAGCGGCCTTGCCGTCAGGCGTCCTGGCGCAGGTCGGCGAGAGCGTCCTCGACGCCACGGTGGAAGGCGGGGTAGGCGTAGATCATGTGGCGGAGCCGGTCGACGGGGACCTCGTTGTGAACGGCGACGGCCAGTCCGTAGAGCACCTCCCCGCCACTCGGCCCGGCGGCGGTGGCTCCGACAAGAACGCCCCGGTCGCTGTCCTCGACGAGCTTGATCAGGCCATGGTTGCCGGCCTTGTGGATCCAGCCGCGCGCCGAGGACGGCACCCGGGCAGTGCCCGTCCGCACCCGCAGTCCCCGCTCGCGGGCTGCGTGTCCGGACAGGCCCACGGAGCCGACCTCGGGGTCGGTGAACGTGACCCGTGGCATGGCCCGGTAGTCGGCGTCCGGTCCGGGCCGGCCGAGGATGTCGCGTACGGCGATCTCGGCCTGGTACATGGCCACGTGGGTGAACAGTCCCCGTCCGGTGAGATCACCGACACCCCACACGCCGTGTGCGGCCCGCAGCCGGCCGTCCACGTCCAGCGCGCGGGCAGCGGGATCGAGACCGATGGTCTCGAGTCCGAGTCCGCCCAGCCGGGGGCGGCGGCCGGTGGCCACGAGCAGACGCTGCCCGGTGACCTCCTCCCCGCCGTCGAGCGTGAGCCGGAACGTGTCGTCCAGGTGGCGGACGCCGGTGGCACGCACCCCGGTGCGTACGGTGATGCCTTCCTCCTGGAACACCTCTTCCAGCAGCGCGCCGGCTTCGGGTTCTTCCGCGGGCAGCAGCCGCTCCACGGCCTCCACGACGGTCACGGTGGTACCGAAGCGGGCGAACGCCTGCGCCAGTTCGACGCCGATGGCGCCGCCGCCGAGCACGAGCAGTGAGTCGGGCGGCTCCTTGGCGGAGACGGCCTGCCGGTGGGTCCAGTACGGCACATCCGCGAGGCCCGGCACCGGCGGGATCTGCGGGTCACTGCCGGTGGCAAGCACCACCCCGCGCCGGACGGTGAACCCCTGGCCGTCGGCCTCCACGCGGCCGGGGCCGGCCAGGCGGGCACGGCCGCGCACGAAGCGCCCGCCCTTGCGGGTGAACCGGTCGACGGCGACCTGGTCGTCCCAGTTGTCCGTGGCCTCGTCCCTGATCCGGGCGGCCACCGGCCCGAAGTCCGCGTGGACCTGGGCCTCGCCGGCCATGCCCGGCACCCGCCGTGCCTCGGCCAGGAGGTTCCCGGCGCGGATCATCATCTTGCTCGGGATGCACGCCCAGTACGGGCACTCCCCGCCGACCAGCTCCGCCTCCACCCCGACCACGTCCAGTCCTTCCTCGGCCAGCCGCTCGGCGGCGTGCTCACCGCCCACCCCCATCCCGATCACCACGACGTCGACTTCCTGTTCCCGGGTCATTGGGCCTCCTTGGTCAGACGTGTCCAGGGCTCGTGAGTATGCGTATCCGGGATGGCGGGGATGCTGGTGCCGCCACGTCACCGGCGTCACCCGGGCGGCCGCGCGGGGGCGGCCGCCTACTCGTTCCCTTCGATCGTGCCGGTGACGAAGGAGGGGGTTCGGTGAGCGCGCTTACAGTTCTCGCCCCGCCTGGCGGCCTACGTTCGGATCATGGTGCTCAGGATGATGCCGGCCGTGGCGCTGATCGCGGACGAGCCGGCGAGCGGACCTGGGTCCTGGCCCGGCCTGGGTAGGCGTACGCGCGGGGCCTGGCCGACAGTGCTCCACGCCGCCCTGCTGTTCCGCTCCGCCCACGCCACGCCCGCACCTTCGGGATCCGACAAAGGAGTTCCGCGTGACTCAGGAAGCCGCACGCCAGTCGAAGGCCGATCGCGACGAGGTGTTCGTGGAGTTCACCAAGTCGATCTGCCCCCTGTGCAAGACGCCGGTCGACGCGCAGGTCAACATCCGCAACGACAAGGTGTACCTGCGTAAACGGTGCCGCGAGCACGGCGAGTTCGAGTCGCTGGTCTACGGGGACGCCGAGGAGTACCTGTCCTCGGCACGGTTCAACAAGCCCGGCACGATCCCGCTCACCTTCCAGACCGAGGTACGGGACGGCTGTCCGAGCGACTGCGGGCTGTGTCCGGAGCACAAGCAGCACGCCTGCCTGGGCATCATCGAGGTCAACACCGGCTGCAACCTGGACTGTCCGATCTGCTTCGCCGACTCCGGCCACCAGCCGGACGGCTACTCCCTCACCCACGAACAGTGCGAGCGGATGCTCGACGCCTTCGTCGCCTCGGAGGGCGAGGCGGAGGTGGTGATGTTCTCCGGCGGCGAGCCCACCATCCACAGGCACATCCTCGACTTCATCGACCTCGCCCACGTCCGGCCGATCAAGAACGTCAACCTCAACACCAATGGCATCCGCCTCGCCACCGACAAGAACTTCGTGGCCGAACTCGGCAGGCGCAACCAGGTGCCGGGCAGGTCGCTGAACATCTACCTCCAGTTCGACGGCCTCGACGAACGCACCCACCTGGAGATCCGGGGCCGAGACCTGCGTACGTGCAAACAGCGGGCCCTGGACAACTGCGCCGAGCACGGGCTGACCGTCACCCTCGTCGCCGCCGTCGAGCGCGGGCTGAACGAGCACGAACTCGGGGCGATCATCGAGTACGGCATCGACCACCCCGCCGTCCGCTCCGTGGCGTTCCAGCCGGTCACCCACTCCGGCCGGCACGTCGCGTTCGACCCGCTGAACCGCCTCACCAACCCCGACGTCATCCGGCTCATCAACGAACAGCGGCCCGACTGGTTCCGCAAGGGCGACTTCTTCCCCGTCCCCTGCTGCTTCCCGACCTGCCGCTCCATCACCTATGTGCTGGTGGAAGGGGAACCGGGCGACCGCACCGTCGTCCCCATCCCGCGGCTGCTCAACGTCGAGGACCACCTCGACTACGTCACCAACCGCGTCATGCCGGACGCCCGCATCCGCGAGGCCCTGGAGAAACTCTGGTCCGCCTCCGCGTTCATGGGAACGGAGACCACCGAGGAGAAGCTGCGCGCCACGGCCGAGGCCCTGGACTGCGCGGACGCCTGCGGCATCGACCTGCCCGGGGCCGTGAAGGACCTGAACGACAAGGCGTTCATGATCGTGGTCCAGGACTTCCAGGACCCGTACACCCTCAACGTCAAGCAGCTGATGAAGTGCTGCGTCGAGGAGATCACCCCCGACGGACGCCTCATCCCCTTCTGCGCGTACAACTCCGTCGGCTACCGCGAGCAGGTCCGGGCCCAGATGTCCGGCGTCCCCGTCGCCCCCGTTGCCCCCAACGCCCTGCCGCTCGCCGGTCGCCTGATGGAGACCCCGTACGGATCGAAGACCGCGGGCACCGCAGACGAGGCAGGGGGGCTTTCGTCATGACGGGGGCGCCCAGCGGCGAGGAGTTGAAGGCGTGCTGCGCCGCCGCGTACTCCTCCGACGTCGTCGCCCTGCTCCTCGGCGACTCGTACCATCCCGGCGGCACCGCCCTGACCCGCCGTCTCGCCGACGGTCTCGGCCTCACCCCGGGGGCGCGGGTCCTCGACGTCGCCTCCGGGCGCGGCACCACCGCCCTGCTCCTCGCCGACGCCTACCGCTGCGACGTCGACGGGCTGGACTACGCCCCCGCGAACACCGCCCTCGCCCAAGGCGCCGCCCGGGCGACCGGACTCGCCGACCGTGCCCGGTTCGCCACCGGAGACGCCGAGCACCTGCCGTACCCGGACGGCGTCTTCGACGCGGTGGTGTGCGAGTGCGCGCTGTGCACCTTCCCGGACAAGGCCCGGGCCGCCTCGGAGTTCGCCCGCGTGCTGAAGCCCGGCGGCCGCCTCGGCATCACTGACGTCACCGCCGACGCCGACCGCCTGCCGCCCGAGCTCACCGGTCTCGGCGCGCGCATCGCCTGCGTCGCCGACGCCAGGCCGCTCCAGCAGTACGCCGGGATCCTGACCGCCGCCGGACTGCACACCCGGCGCACCGAGCGCCACGACAACGCCATGCTCCGCATGATCGACCAGATCGAGGCACGCCTGAACCTGCTGCGCATGACCGCACCCGCCGGGCTCACCGCCACGGGTATCGACCTCGCCGCCGCCCCGGCCGTCCTGCGGGCGGCCCGGACAGCCGTGATGGACGGCGTCCTCGGATACGGCTTGCTGGTCGCCGTACGGGACGAGCCGTGTGGACCCACCCCGGGTCCGCCACCGGTGACCCGACCCGGTGAGGGATCTACCGGCCCGTAGGTAAGCACGGTCACATACCGACGTCCCCTTCCCCCCTAGCGTCGGCCGTGAAAGCGGCAGAACACTCTCTTCGGAGGGATCATCATGACCACGGCTGCACAGGTATCCCCCAAGATCGCGGAGATCCCCGTCCACGCCCTGTGGGGCGCGGCGGCAGGGTTGGTGGGCGGTGTGGGGTTCGGCATCTGGATGTCGGTGTCCCGGCCGGTCATGGACCCGCATCACCGAACTCCTCGGCCGCCGCCTCGCGGACCTCGAACAACGCCTGTCCGACAGCGTGTTCAAGAGCGTCGCCCAGCGCATCGCCACCACCCTGCTGACCCTCACCGCCGCCCAACGCCCGGCCGGACCCCTGCGCCCCGGTACCCGCCATCCGCAGATCACCCTGACCCACGAACAGCTCGCGGCCCTCGCCGGCACCTCGCGCGAGACCGCCACCAAGGTCCTCCACGAGTTCGCCGACCGCGGTCTGCTCCGACAGGCCCGGGGCCGTATCACCGTCCTCGCCCCCGACCAGCTGCGCGACGAGGCCGGGTAACCAGAAGTCGTTGTTGACGTTGCCGCCCTCGACCTGGTGGGCAGCGGTCGCGGCGCCCCGCTGTTCACAGGAGGCTCCTTGTCGTCCGGAGTGGGCTCACGCTGTGGAGTCGGCGGCATATCGCAGCCCGTGGCCGAAGTGGTAGAGCGGATCGGTGCTCTCCTGCGGGACGTCCGGACGTCCGGCCTCGACCTCGGCCATGGAGCGGGGAAGTTGGAACGGCAGCTTGCCCTGCGGGGCGGCACGGCCGAACAGGACGTCGAGCAGCGCCCGGTCGCCGGCGCCGTAGGCGGCGACCAACACGGCGGCGCGGTCGGCGATTTCGGGGAGGACGGCGGGTCGTTCGAGGTGGATGGTGACGACGGTGGGCACGGTGTCGAGCAGTGCGAGGATCTGCTTGAGGCGGTCTCGGTCGAAGTCGAGCCTGCCGGCGTGGAAGAACGACTCGAACAGGCCCGGGCGGGGCTCGTAGGGGGTGCTCAGGCGCAGCACCGCGAGGTCGGCCTGAGCCGGGTCGGTGACGATGTCGGTGTACTCGGCGGCCACGGCGGAGTCGACGCCTTCCACGTACAGCCGGGGCCGGCCGGTCAGCGGCAGTACGCCGGCACGGTTCTCGAGCAGGGTCAGTGAGCGGCGCTGGGCATCCTCCCCGGCGGTGCGGAAGTCGGCGCGGCCGACGATCTCTTCGGCGGCGTCCGGGTCGACATAGCGGCGGTCGTCGAACAGCCCGAGGCGGAATTTCTCGGCGAGCAGGCGGGTGACGGAGGCGTCGATGCGGGATTCCGCCAGCCGTCCGTCGCGGACCAGTTCCACGATCAGCTCGGGGCATGCCTCGCCGCCGATCTGGTCGGCGCCCGCGTGCAGCACCTTCAGTGTCCGCTCCTCGGGCGTGAGGTGTTCCACGCCCCAGGCGCGGGCGGTGTGCATCTCCCCCATGATCGGGCCGTCGTTGATCAGACCCCAGTCGGTGCAGACGATGCCGTCGAAGCCCAGCTCCTCACGCAACAGCCCGGTGATGATCCCCTTGTTGAAGCCGAAGCCGACCTCTTCGTGCCCGGTGCCGACCGGCATGCCGTAATACGGCATCACCTGCGTGGCACCGGCGGCGATGGCGGCCTTGAACGGCCCCAGGTGGTAGTCGAAGAAGCCGCCCGGGTAGACCTGTTCCCTGCCGTAGGGGAAGTGCGGGTCCTCGCCGTCCTTCTGCGGGCCACCGCCGGGGAAGTGCTTGACCATCGCGGCCACGCTGTCCTGGCCGAGCTGCCCGCCCGGACCCCGCAGGCCCTCGATGTACGCGGCGGCCATGCGGGAGGTCAGGTCGGCGTCTTCACCGAACGTGCCGGAGATACGGGCCCAACGCGGTTCGGTGGCCAGGTCGATCTGCGGGTGCAGGGCCACACGCAGGCCGACGGCGACGTACTCGCGCCGCACCGTGTCGCCGTACTGGCGTGCCAGTTCGACGTCGTCAATGGCAGCCAGGCCCAGAGCCTCGGGCCACTGGGAGAAGGGGCCGGCCATCATCGCGGTGCCCGGGTTGTCGGTGAACGCGTGGCGCGGATCGGTGGACAGCGTCACCGGGATGCCCAGCCGGGTGGCGGCGGCCTGCTCCTGGAGGCGGTTGTGGAGCTCGGCCATCTCGCGTGGGGTGCCCGCGCCCAGCAGGTTGAAGTGCGACATGAGCTGGTCGGACATCATCTGCTCGGCGGTGAGGCCGACGGGTGCGGGGTTCGCTCCGATGCCTATCGCGTGGTGGAAGAGCAGCCCGGCCTTCTCTTCCAGTGTCATACGGGGCAGCAGGTCCGCCACCCTCTCGTCGACGCTGCGGCTGGGGTCCTGGTACGGGTGGGTCACTGCTGCTCCTCGGTGGTGCGGTGGGGGGCGTGGAAGGTGTGGGTGCCCGGCCCTGCCCGGGTCGGTTCGGCGCCCGGCAGGTCGACGGTGGCCTCGGTGCCCTGGGGGACGGTCACGGTGACCGTCAGCCGGCCGTCGGTCAGGCGCCACGCCACCTCGGCCCGCCCGTACGGTGTCTCGTGCGCGGCCTTGGCCCAGGTGAGGCCGCCGCCGGGGCGGGGCCGGACGAGCAGGCGGCGGTAGCCGGGGGCGGCCGGGGCGAGACCGGCGACGGTGCGGTGCAGCCAGTCGGCGATCGCGCCGAGCGCGTAGTGGTTGAAGGAGGTCATCTCTCCGGGGTTGACGCTGCCGTCGGGCAGCAGGCTGTCCCAGCGCTCCCAGATCGTGGTGGCCCCCATGTCCACCTGGTAGAGCCACGACGGGCAGGAGCGCTCCAGCAGCAACCGGTACGCGGTGTCGGCGTGGCCGGTGGCGGTGAGCGCGTCACACACCAACGGGGTGCCGAGGAACCCGGTGCCGATCCGGTGCCCACGCTCGGCCACGAGAGCGGCCAACCGGTTCCCGGCCTCGGCTCGCTCGGCGCCGTCCTGGAGCAGGCCGAAGCCAAGGGCGAGGGCGTAGGCGGTCTGGGTCTCCTCCGTGAGGTGGCCGCCACGGGTGTGGAAGCGGGCGCGGAAGGCTTGCCGTACGGCATCGGAGAGTGCGTGGTAGTGCTCGGCGTCGTCCTTCTTTCCCAGGACGTCGGCGGTGCGGGCCAGCAGGCGGGACGAGTGCGCGAAGTAGGCGGTCGCGACGAGTGGGGAGGAGGTCGTCGCCCCGCCGGGGTCGTCGGGGGACGCGGTGGGATCGAGCCAGTCGCCGAACTGGAAGCCCTCGCCCCACACGTGGGTGGGGCCGGCGATCCGGTCGACGGCGTCGACCCAGGCGCGCATGGAGGGGTACTGGCTGCGCAGCACCTCGGTGTCGCCGTACCGCTCGTACAGGACCCACGGGACGATGACGGCGGCGTCGCACCAGCCGGCCATCGGGGGGTTGCCGGGAGGCATGGGTACAGGGATGTTCAAGGGGATGGCGGGGCTGATCACCGGGGGGATGCCGTCGGGGTCCTCGCTCTGGTCGGCGGCGAGGTCGCGCAGCCAGGAGCGCAGGAAGTCCTGGGTGTCGTAGAGGAACGTGGCGGTGGGGGCGAAGACCTGGATGTCGCCGCTCCAGCCGAGGCGTTCGTCGCGCTGGGGGCAGTCGGTGGGGACGTCCTGGAAGTTGCCCCGCATCCCCCACACCACGTTCTCGTGCAGCCGGTTCAGCGACGGATCGGAGGACTCGAACCAACCGGTCCGGCTCAGGTCGCTGTGCAGGACCACAGCGGTGACGTCACCGGGGGCGAGTTCGCCGGGCCAGTTGTCGATCTCGGCGTAGCGGAAGCCGTGGAAGGTGAAGCGGGGCTCCCACTGCTCGCCGTCGGCGTCGCCGCGCAACGTGTAGCGGTCGGTGGCCGTGGCGCCGCGCAGCGGACGTACGCACAGCTCGCCGTCCTCGCCCAGCACCTCGGCATGCCGCAGCGTCACGGTGCGGCCCGCCTCGCCACGGACGCGGATGCGGAGTCTGCCGACCAGGTTCTGGCCGAAGTCCACGAGGGTGCGCCCGGTGGGCGAGGTGGTGACGGCCACCGGGGCGAGGCACTCGATGCGCCGTACCGGAGGGCTGTCGGCCGGGAACAGCACCGAGGTGTCGAAGTCCACCACACGCACCGGATGCCAGTGCGTGTCGTCGAAGCCCGGTTCGCTCCAGCCGGGCAGCTCACGGCGGGCGTCGTATGCCTCCCCCTCGTACAGGCCGGCGGCGGTGACCGGACCGGCCGCCGCGCGCCAGCCCGGACCGGTCGTGACCGTCTGGACGCTGCCGTCGGCGTACTCGATCCGCAGCTCGGCGAGCAGTCCGGTGTGCGGTCCGTAGATGTCGCGGTTGCCGCCGTTGAAGCCGAGCAGGCCCCGGTACCAGCCGTCCGCCAGGTGCGCGCCCCAGGCGTTGGGACCGGGGCGCAGCATCCGGGTCACGTCGAACGACTGGTAGCGGTGGCGGTGGCGGTAGCTGGTCCAGCCCGGCGCCAGGACGTGGTCACCGACCACGGCGCCGTTGAGATGCGTCTCGTACACCCCCAGGGCGGTGACCCTCAGCTCCGCCTGCCTCACCTGGCCGCTCACGGTGAACACCTCACGCAGCAGCGTGGCCGGGCGGCCCGACGTACCCGGTGGATCTTCCGGCCAGGCGTGGGTGATGACCTGAGCGGTCCAGGTGTGTGGCATGTCTGCCTTTCTCGGTGTCGGGGGGAGGCCGTGCGGGCGAGGGCCGTTCAGACGGCGGGGGCGGCGTCGGTTTCCGCCGGGTCCCGCAGTGGGGGAATGAACAGCGAGATGGCGAGAGTCAGCGCGGTGAGCAGCGCTCCCGTCCAGAAGAGCCAGGCGTAGCCGCCGTCCTGGTAGAAGGCGGTGCCGTCCACGACGGTGCTGTGGGTCGCGAGGGCGGCGAACGAGAGGGCGGTGACGATGGCGCCGAAGAAGTTGATGCCCATGTTGAGCATGCCGCTGCCCAGCCCCTGCTCGTCCTTGGACACCACGCCGACGACCAGCGCAGGAGCTCCCGCGACGACGAGGCCGGAGCCGAGGTTGGCCAGGCAGGAGGTGAGGATGAGTTCGGTCTCATCGGCGTGGAAGAAACCCACCAGGCCGTAGCCGACCGCCATCAGAGCCAGCCCCGCCCACCAGATCAGCCGGGCGTCGACGGTGCGCAGGAGGCGGCTGGCGACGATTCCGGTACCGAACATCACCACGTTCCAGGTCACGCTGACGACGGCGTTGTGCTGTGCGGTCCACCCGAGACCGGCGGAGACGCCGGGGATGTGGGGGTAGAGGGCGAGCAGGATCGCCATGCCCGGCATGGTGTACGCGACGGCCTGAGCGAGTCCGCCGCTGACGAGGACCAGCGCGACCGGGCGCCGGCTGAGTACCTTCAGGTCCAGGATCGGGTGGGCACTGGAGCGCTCCACGAAGAAGAAGACGACCAGTGCGGCCAGGCCGGCGGCGAGCCAGCCGAGCGTTTTGGCGTCGGCCCAGCCCCAGCTCTGCCCCTGGCCGACCGCGTAGACGACCGCGGTCAGACCTCCGCCGAGGACCAGACCACCGAGCCAGTCGAAGCCGGGCCGGAAGTCGTGCCGTGGGGTCTGGGGCACCAGGAGGGCGATCAGCGCGAAGCCGACGGCGGAGGCCGCGGCGAGGAACCACATCACGCCCTTGTAGCCCCAGCCGTCGACCAGCCAGCCGGCGAGGAACGGCGCAGCCAGGGCGACCAGGCCGACGCTGCTGCCCAGGATGGCGCTGGCCGGCTTCACCAGCCGGGCGGGGAAGGTGTCCCGCACGGCGGGGAAGGCCAGGGCGGCGAACGGGCCGTAACAGCCGGCGACGGCCCGTCCGAGCAGAAGGAGCCAGAAACTGCCCGCCATCGCGGCGATGACGTCTCCGACGACTCCCAAGCCGGTCATCACGAGCATGAGCCGTTTCTTGCCGTAGCGGTCACCCAGTTTCATCACGAACGGCGTCAGCAGCGTCGAGACGAGGACGACGGTCAGACCGAACCAGGCCACGTGGGTGGTATGGAAACTCTGTGCCACATCGGCGGTCGCATTGGCGCCGAGGATGCCGGCGGCGGCCAGGAGCTGCGTCGGCCAGATGAGCGCGAGGAGTACGGCGACCAGGCGCGGGGTCCATCTCGCGGTGTCGTCGGACGAAGCTGCGTCGAGCGAGGGGCTGGCAGACGTCGGTGTCATGAAGCCGCTCCTTTCGCGAACAGGGAAGGTCGGGTTCGTGCCTGGAACGGCAGGCAGGCCGTCAGCCAGGGCTCGTATCCGGCCACAGGCGCGAAACGTTCCCTCGCTTTCGGATGATGATGAGACCAATACTTAGTGCGCGCTAGGCATTGGAAGAGTGACGCACATCACACGGCTGGGGGGTGGAGTGCCCCGTGCGGTGCGGCAGCGACACTCCCGTGGGGACCGGCCACGGCGCTCGGTACGGTGGTACGCATGGGGACACCACGCGGGCCGCGCGGCGGCTACACAACAGGGCTGGCCAGGCGCAACCAGATCCTCGAGGCCGCGCTGCTGCGCTTCGGCCAGGATGGTTATCGCAAGACCTCACTGGCCCGCATCGCCCGCGACGCCGACATCACCGACGCCGGGCTGCTCCACCACTTCCGCGACAAGCAGCAGCTACTGCTGGCCGTGGTGCAGTACTGGCACGAGCGGCTCGACGAGCAATGGGTACGCGTGCCCGACTCCGTCCGGGACGCCTTCCGCTGCCACCTGGAAGACACCGCCGAAGCACTGAACATGCCGGGGATCCTCGAACTCGCCGTCGTGATCGGTGCCGAAGCCACGGCACCGGACCACCCCGCGCACGAGTTCTTCTCCCAGTGGCAGGAAAAGGGCGTACGCGAACTCGCGGACCGCCTGCGCGCCGGCGCCGAGTCCGGTGAACTCAAAGCGGGACTGGACCACGAGAACATCGCCCGGGAGTGCGCGGCACTCGACGCCGGACTACGGCTCCAGTGGCTGGCCGGCGGGCGCTCATTCGATCTGATCGCAGTGATGCGCTCACATCTGGACCGCCTGATGAGCACGATCTCGGCCGACGGCGAGGGGCTGTAGCGCCCAGACGGAACCGGGGTACGCGGCTACTTCCACCGGAGCGCGCTGAAGACGGCCGGCTACCGGCCCGCCTGCGGTCCGCGGGCAGTCGTCGAGGTCGCCGGCGACGATGACGGTGAACGGCCCACAGGTGCTTGCCCTGCTTCACCAGGAAATCAGCCATGCCGTCCGCCGTCCTGGTCCGGGACTTCGGCGACTCCACTCGCCCCAGAACGGAAAATGAATCAAGTGTCCAGGAATCCGGCCCTTTCCAACCTGGAAGGCATCGTTCGACGTGTCCCTCTGGACGGGAAGTCGAGCCGGTACACCGACACCTGACGCGGTACGCGTCGATATGCCGTCGCATGTGACGGATCGGATCCGGGTGTCACATAAATGCCATTCGCCAGGAAAGGCTGGCATTTATCGGTCACTGACCTCCACCATCTGCGGCATCTGAAGCAGCATGATTCCGTCAAATTTCCCCCGACTACAAGGGATTTCACATGCGCATATCGTTCACGGCCAAGGCCGCCGTGGCCGCCGCCCTGGCCGCCGCCTCCCTGACCATCGCCGCCCCGGCCAACGCCGGTCAGCAGACGGTGCTCAGCGAGGTCAAGTGCACCACTGACAAGGACCAGCTGCAGTTCACCAAGTTCATGGGCTGGAGCCGCTGTTTCAAGGGCGTTGGCGACCTCGACGTGCAGCCGACGTTCAACACCGAGGCCAACTGGGTGAGCACCGGCAACCACTCGGGCTGGTTCAGCTACGAGCCCACCCCGGGTGACGTGAAGGTTCAGCACTTCGGCAAGTACCAGTCCCTGACGGGCCAGTTCTACCCGCTCCGGCACATCCACGTGGACGGTTGAGCCGGCTGATCCATCAGCGATGACCCGCCGGAGGTAGCCCGCCGGCTCGTCCTCGTCGCCGTCCCGGACGGCGACGAGGACGACTGGGATGCCGGGGGCGCGCCGTCGTCGAACGCGGTCGGCGCGGGCAGGGCCACGTGGTTCCGGGCCCGCGACAGCAGGTCTGTCCGGTGCCTGGCACTTATCGGGCCGGGCGGGCCCGGTTCGTCGACGGCGTCATGTGGTCGGAGATGGCACGTGTGAGGGTGGTGGGGTGGTCGAGGAGGTAGAAGTGACCGCCGGGGTAGGTGGTCAGGGTGAAGGGGTAGGGGGTGACGTCCGACCATGCCGCCATGTCGTGGGGGGTGGTGGACACGTCGTGGTCGCCCGCGTGGGCGTGCACGGGGCAGTCGACGGCGGCCGGGGGGCGGGGGCCGTAGGTGCCGACGATGGTGAAGTCGGCGCGGATGGCGGGGAGGACCAGCGCGCGGAGGTCGGGGTCCTCGAGGAGGGTGGTGTCGGTGCCGCCCAGGCGGCGGACCTCTTCGATCAGGGCGTCGTCGCTCTGGAGGTGCAGGGAGCGGGGGGTGAGGCGGTGGGGGGCCTTGCGGCTGGAGACGTGCAGGGCGGCGGGGCGGATGTCGTAGCGGTCCTGGAGGCGGAGGGTGACCTCGTAGCCGAGGGAGGCGCCCATGCTGTGGCCGAAGACGGTCAGCGGGAGGTCGAGCCAGGGGCGGAGGGCTTGGGTGACCGCGTCGGCGAGGACGTCCATGTCCGTGATGAGCGGGTCGGTCAACCGGTCGTGGCGTCCGGGATAGCGGGCGACGAGGAGTTCCGTGCCGTCGTCGAAGGCGCTGCCCCAGGAGTGGAAGAAGCTCGCGGAGCCGCCTGCGTGCGGCAGGACGAGGAGCCGGCGGCGGGTGCGGCCGGCGCTGCGGTAGCGGCGGAACCAGTCGGTGGTCATGGGACCTCTCAGGTGCGGACGGCGGCGAAGGACGCCCGCGGCTGCTGGGCGATGCGCGCCACACGGGGAGCGGCGAGCGCCACGTAGTCCGCGGTGGCCAGGGACATCGACCGGTCGAGCCGGGCCGCGTTGAAGAATATCTCGTCGTGTTCCAGCAGGTCCGGGTCGGCGACCAGGTCCAGGTCGGGGTGGAAGGCGAACGGCAGGATCGAGCCGCTGACGCTGCCGGCCAGGTCCTCGGCTACCGAACGGGTGGCGAAGGACGCCTCGGTGCCACCGTAGAGGGCGCACAGCCCGTCGAGGTCGACGCGACGGTCGCCGGGGACGACGGCGAGGACGTAGCGGCGGGCGCGCCGGCCGAGGGCGACCCGGACGACCAGGCATTTGGCCGCCTGGTCGAGAGGGTTGCCGCGCAGCAGGCTGGCGGGGCCGGTGTGGCCCTCGGCGGGGTGGTCGATCAGCCGGTAGCGGGCTCCGCCCTGTTGGAGGAGATCGAGGAGCCGGTGGTAGGTCGGGTGCGTGCTGGTGGTCATCCGGTCTGCTCCAGGAACCAGTTGCGGGTCGCGTCGATACGGGCGGCGGCGTCGGTCAGAACGTCCTCGGGGACCGGGACGGCGGTGCTCAGGGCGACCAGGACCTCGCCGGGGGCGGCGGGCGTGTGGGCGAGGTGGAGAGCGGTGATGGGGATGCCCGCGCGGCCGAGGACGTCACTGACCCCGCCGATGACGCCCGCACCGTCCGGGGCGCGGAGGAGGGCGATGTTTCCGGGCAGCGGCAGGTCCACCTCGAATCCGCCGACCTCGAGCAGGCGTTCCCCGCCCGGCAGGCCGGTGAGGGTGGCCGCGACGGAGACCTCGGCACCGGACGGCAGGCTGCCGAGGACGCGGATGAGGGCGCGCGCTGCGTCGAACACCGTGCTCGCGGTGGTGATGCTGCGCTCCTTGGCGATCAGCGGGGCGTTGACGTACGACACCCCTCCCTCCACGACCCCGGTCAGCGCACCCTTGAGCGCGGCGAGTTCGAGGGCGGAGGCGCCGTGACGGGCGACGTCCGCGGAGATCTCGACGCGGAGGGTGGCGGGCAGGGTGCCGGCCGTGGCGGTGAAGAGCCGGCCCAGCCGCTCCGTGAGGGCCAGCCACGGGTCGAGGCCGGCGTCCACCGTGCCGAGCCGGACGTTGACGGCCTCGGGGACGAACCGGCCCGCGAGGGCCTGGCGCACCGAACGGGCCACGGCGACGCCCGCGCGTTCCTGGGCCTCGGAGGTGCCGGCGCCCAGGTGCGGGGTCACCACGACGTTGTCCAGCTCGAAGAGCGGCGAGTCGGTGCAGGGTTCGGTGGCGAAGACGTCGAGGGCGGCGCCCGCGACCCGTCCCTCCTTGAGGGCGGCGTACAGCTCGGCCTCGTCCACGATCCCGCCGCGGGCCACGTTGACGATCCGGACGGAGGGCTTGACCTGGTGCAGCGCGTCGAAGCCGATCAGGCCGGCGGTCTCCGGGGTGCGGGGCAGGTGGACCGTCAGGAAGTCGGAGACGGCGAGGACGTCCGCGAGACCGGCGGTGCGTATGCCCAGCTCGGCGGCGCGTTCCGGCTGGACGTACGGGTCGTACGCCACCAGGTTCATGCCGAATGCGGCCATTCGACGGGCGACCAGGGTGCCGATGCGGCCCAAGCCGATGATGCCGAGGGTCTTGTCCGCCAGCTCCACGCCGGTGAACCGGCTGCGCTGCCACTGGCCGGCCTTGAGGGCGGCGTCGGCCTGCGGAATGTTGCGGGCGACGGCGAGCAGCATGCCCACGGTGAGCTCGGCCGCGCTGACGATGTTGGAGGTGGGGGCGTTGACGACCATGACGCCGGCCCGGGAGGCGGCCGTGACGTCCACGTTGTCCAGGCCCACGCCGGCGCGGCCGATCACCTTCAGCCGGGCCCCCGCAGCGACCGCCTCGGCGTCGATCCGGGTGGCCGAGCGCACCAGGACCGCGTCGGCTTCCGGCAGCGCCGCCAGCAGCGCCGCCCGGTCGGTACCGGCGACGTGCCGGACGTCGGCGTCCGGGCCGAGCGCGGCCATGGTGGCCGGGGAAAGTTCTTCGCAGATCAGCACGACGGGCCTGGCGGGCTGGGCGGGCCGCGCGGACTGGACGGGCCTAACTGGCTTGCCTGGCTGGGGCATGACTCGCTTCCTTCGGTGGCAGGAGGGCGCGGGGGCGGTTCCGCGCCCTCCGTCGGGAGGGCGCGAGGGGAATCAGCTCGCGCTGGTGACCAGCTGGGAGTCCCGGGGGGCGGCCGCGGACACGGGCGGCGTGACGTCCGGGTCCCAGGTACGGGGGGCACCGAAGTGCTGTTCCACCCACTCCGGGTCGTACAGCGTGTCCAGGTAGCGGTCGCCCTGGTCGGGAGCAAGGGCGACCGTGGTGAGCGCGGAGCCGTCGGGGTGCCCGGCCAGCCAGCGCAGCGCGCCGGAGACGACGGTGCCGGTGGAGCCGCCGAACAGGAAGCCGTGCCGGGCCATGGCGTGGCAGGCCTCCAGGGTGTCCCGTTCGGGCACCATCACCACGTCGTGCACCAGGCCCTCGTCGAGGAGCTGGGGGCGCACGCCCGCGCCGAGGCCGGGGATGTGGCGGGTGAGGGCGGGTCCGCCGAAGGTGACCGAGCCGACACTGTCCACGGCGACGATCCGGACGCGGGGGTGGTGCTCGCGGAAGTAGCGGGCGCAGCCCATCAGTGTTCCGGTGGTACCGGCGCCGACGAAGAGCACGTCGAGGCCCGGGAACTCGGCGGCTACGGCGGGCGCGGTGCTGCGGTAGTGCGAGAGCCAGTTGTTGGGGTTCACGTACTGGTTGAGCCAGACGTAGTCGGGGTCGAAGTCGCACAGCCGCCGGACGTAGTCGATCCGGGCGCCGAGGAGCCCCCGCTCCTTGTCGGGGCGGGAGATGACCAGCACCCGGGCCCCGTAGGCCTCCATCAGCCGGCGGCTGGCCGGGTTGCAGCGAGGGTCGGTGACGCAGACGAATCCGTAGCCCCGGTGGGCCGCGATCAGGCTCAGGGCGACGCCGAGGTTGCCCGACGACGACTCGACGAGCGTCGCGCCGGGGCTGAGGGTGCCGTCGCGCTCGGCGGCGAGCACCATTTCCAGGGCGGCCTTGAGCTTGACCGAGCCGGCGAGGTTGATCCCCTCGTACTTGAGGTGGAGCGGGACTTCGAAGACGGACTCCAGATTGACGAAGACGTCGTTCACGTTGATCTCGTACGGGGCGGATATGACCGTCACTTCATCACCGTGTTTCGTGTGAGGGCGCCCGCCGGGCCCTACTTGCGGCCGTAGCGGTCGAGTTCGTGGAAGAAGCCGTCGACGACGGCCAGGCGTCCGGAGGCGTGGAGCTGGTCGTGGACGAGGCGGCCGAGGGCCAGGTCGAGCACCCCGAGGCCGAAGGGCGAGAAGACGACCGGGCGGTCGGCGGGCGGTGTCAGCCGGCCCTCCAGCACGTCGAAGAGCGTGCCGTCGACGAAGTCCCGGTTGCCGGTCAGCTGTTCGACCAGGTGGGGGGAGGTATCGGCCTTCAGGCAGTGCTCGACGTCGTCGAGCACGTTGGTGGAGGCGAGCAGGATCTCGGGGGCGAGGTCGCGCAGCGACACGTTCAGGACCAGCGGGTTGTGGCCGAACCAGGACGGGTCGTGCAGGTGCGGGGTACCGGCGACGGTGGCCAGGATCACCAGGTCGCTGCCGCGGACCAGGTCTTCGGCGTTGTCGTGGACGGTGACGGCCGCGTCGCCGGATGTGTCGCCGAGGTAGCCGGCGAAGGAGGCGGCGTGCTCGGCCGACAGGTCGTGGACGCCGATGGCGTCGAACGCCCAGTCGGTGGCCTGCAGGTAGTGGTGGATGTAGCGGGCGATCAGCCCGGTGCCGATGAAGCCGACCCGGCGCGGGCGGCCGCCGCGCGCCGGGGTGCTGAGCCGGTCGGCGGCGAGCGCGGCCGAGGCCGCCGTGCGCGAGGCACTGATGATGGAGCTCTCCAGGCAGGCGAACGGATAGCCCGTGTCGTGGTCGTTGAGGATCAGCACGGCGGAGGCGCGCGGGATACCGGCGGCGACGTTCTCCGGGAAGCTGGAGATCCACTTGATGCCGTCGGTGGACTTCGCGCCGCCGATGGAGGCGGGCAGGGCGATGATCCGGGAGCTGGGGCGGTCGGGAAAGCGCAGGAAGTACGAGGGCGGGTTGACCGAGTCGCCCCGGCCGTGCAGCCGGTAGGTCTCCTCGACGACCTCCACGACGAGTTTCTCGTTGCCGGTGAGGGTGTCGGCGACCTGCTCACCGGTGATCACGGCGAAGGACGGGCGGGCGGCGGGCATGTGCGGCTCCAAGCGGAAGGTTGCGGGCGGGTCGGTCCGGGGCGGTCGGTCGGTCGGTCCGGGGCGGTCGGCCGGTCCAGGGCGGTCGGCCGGTCGGGCGGGCAGGTTCAGGGGAACGTGATCGGGTCGCCCAGGATCACGGCGATCTCCCGGTCCCCCTCGTACGGCTCCCTGCTGTGGGCCATGCGCAGGTTGTCCACGAGCATCACGTCGCCCGCGCGCCACGGCTCGCGAAGCGTGTGCTTCTCGTACACGGCGTTGATGGCGAGGACCGTGTCCTCGTCGAGGGCGGCGCCGGAACCGTAGCGGCTGTTGAACGGCAGGCCGTCGGGGCCGAACTCGAAGGTGAGGTATTCGCGGATGATCGGGTCGAGGGTCCACTCGTTGAGGAACGCGATCTGGTTGAACCAGCCGCGCCGGCCGGTCAGCGGGTGGGTCAGTACGGCGGGAGCGTGTTGTCGGGTGCGCAGGTCGCCGTTCGGCTGCCAGTGGCATTCGATGCGGCGGGCGGCGCAGTACGCCTCGATGGCGGCGCGGTCCCCGGTGCCGAAGGCGTCGCGCAGCGGCACGCCGACGGTCTCGGTGTAGTTGCGGTCCAGGCGCCAGCCCTCCGTCTCGAAGCGGCCGGCCAGGTCGGCGGGCAGGGCGCGCAGCACCTCATGCGAGTCGGCCACTCCCGTGACGCCGCCGGACGCGGGCGCGGTGAGGCAGGCGAAGAGCAGGGTGCCGGGCACCTCGCGGGCGTAGCTCAGCTCGTGGTGCATGCACATCGGCTGGTCCACGGGCCACTCCGAGGAGGAGTACACGCCGGGGGCGAGCCGCTTGCGTACGGCGAAGCCCTCGCGTTCCTCCATGACCTCGTCGAGCAGGACCCGGCCGAACGCGCCCGCGGTGTCCGCGTCCGTGACGCCGAGGCCGCGTACCAGGACGGCGCCGTGCTCGGCGACGGTGGCGCGCAGCCGGGCGCGGTGCTCGGTGGCCCAGGAGAGGGGGTCGCCCGCGTCGCCGGGCACCAGCAGGACGGCCGGGGCGGCCTCCGTGCGGGAGACGTCGAACGGGGCGGCGGTGACGGCCCGTCCGGGCCGGGGCGCGGGCGAGGCGGAGGCGGCCGGGGCCGTCCCCGGGGCCGCTTCCGACTCGTCCGCCAGGGCCTTCGCGGCGGGCGCGCCGTCGATCAGGGCGGCCAGCGCGGCGAGTGTCGGGTGTGCCATGACCTCGCGCAGGCTGAAGGCGCGGTCCATGCGTACGATCAGGCGCACGGCGGACAGCGAGGTGCCGCCCCGGTCGAAGAAGTCATCCGTACGGGCGAGCCGGTCGACGGGCACCTTCAGCACCTCGGACCATGCCTCGGCCAACCGGCGCTCTGTGTCGGTGCGGGGCGCGTCGAGGGGGTGCCCGGCGGTCTCGGCGGCCCGGGCGGCCAGTTCGTGGGCGAGGGTGGTCAGGGCGCGCTTGTCGGTCTTGCCGTTCGGAGTGAGCGGAAGTGCCTCCAGGCGCTCCAGCCGGCGCGGCACCATGTAGGCGGGAAGGGTGCGGGCCAGCCGCGCGCGCAACTGCTCGGCGCCCTCGTCCGAGCCCGTCTGGAAGCCGACCAGGTGGCGGCCCTCGTCGACGCTGTCCACCACCACCACGGCGCCGTCCCGCACGCCCGGCAGCTTCAGCAGCTGGTTCTCGATCTCGCCGATCTCGATGCGGAAGCCGCGGATCTTGACCTGCGCGTCGCGGCGGCCGAGGAACTCCAGGGTGCCGCCCGGCAGCCAGCGGCCGAAGTCGCCGGATCGGTAGAGCGGCCGGCCGGGGCGGTGCGGGTCCTGCGTGAACGCCTGGGCCGTGCGCTCGGGGTCGTTGATGTAGCCGCGGCCCACGCACACGCCGGAGAAGACGATCTCGCCGGGGGCGCCCAGCGGCACCGGCCGCAGCCGCTCGTCCACGACGTACACGGTGACATTGCCGACCGGGCGGCCGAGCGGGACGGAGCCCCAGGCCGGTACGGCGGTCATCACCTCGTGGTTGGTGTCGTCGGAGGTCTCGGTGAGGCCGTAGGCGTTCATCAGCGCGATGTGCGGGAAGTGTGCGAACCAGCGCACGGCCAGTTCCTTCTTCAGCGCCTCGCCGGTCACCGACACGCAGCGCAGCGCGGGCAGTTCGCGCGGGGATTCCTCCAGGCGGGCGAGGACCACCTCCAGGTAGGAGGGGACGGCCTGGAGGACGGCGACCTCGCCGCGCTCGACGGTGTCGAGGTAGCGGTCGACGTCCAGGATCGCTTCCTGCTCGACGATGAGGGTGCGGCCACCGACCACGAGGGCCGCGACGAGCTGCCACAGCGAGATGTCGAAGGACTGCGGGGCTGTCTGGGCGACGGTCATGCCCTCGGTGATGCCCTGGTCGTCGATCTTGGCGTAGAGGTGGTTGACGAATCCCGCGTGCTCGCACATGGCGCCCTTGGGTTCGCCGGTGGAGCCGGAGGTGAAGTACAGGTATGCGAGCTGCCCGGGGCCGACCGGGACGCCGGGGTCGGTGTCGGCGGCGCCCTCGGCGTACGCGGCGGCGACGGTGAGGAGCGTGGGCGGTTCGCTGAGGGAGTCGGCCGCCTCCTGGAGGTGGCCGGGGCCGCCGTCCTCGGTGAGCACCAGGCGGGTGCCGCTGCGGGCCAGGGTGCGGGCCATCCGGTCGGCGGGGGCGTGCGGTTCGACGGGCAGGTAGGCGGCGCCGGCCTTGAAGATGCCGATGACGGCCGCCAGCCAGTCGAGGTTGCGTTCGGTGACGACGGCGACGACGGCCTCGGGGCCGAGGTCGCGGGCGAGGAGGGTGTGGGCCACGCGGTTGGCGCGGGCGTTGAGTTCGGCGTACGTCCAGTCCGTGCCGGCGTGGGAGGCGGCGACGGCGTCGGGGCGGCGCGCGGCCTGCTCCTGGAACAGTTCGTGGAACCGCCGGTCCGGGAGCTCCCGCGCGGGACCGGAGAGGCCGGTGAGCTGGTGGTCGAGCTCGTCCGGGGAGAGCAGGGACTGCGAGCGCACGGGGCTGTCCGGCGCGGCGGTGAGCTGGTCCAGGGCGGTGAGGTGGTATCCGGCGACGCGCAGGGCCGCCTCGGCGTCGAGGACGTCGGTGCGGTGGCCGAGGGCGAGGGCCAGGCCCTCGGGGCCGGTGCGCAGCGCTGCCGTGAGGACGACGGGGCCGGTCAGCCGGTCGTCGACGGCTCCCTCGCCGAGGTCCAGCACCGTCTCGAAGGGGCCCCCGGCGGACCGGCCGGCGGCGGTGGCGGAGGCGGTGTTCCCTGCGGCGGCCGTGGCGGTGTCCCCGGCCTCGGGGGTGGCGGCGTGGGCGGCGGTCAGGGCGGCGGCGGCCAGCTCCCCCCAGGTCTCGTGCTCCAGGGCAAGCGCGAGGGGCCGGGGGGCGCCGCCGGAGGGTGCGACGTATCCGGTCACCATGGCCTGTTCGCCGCTGATCGCGCTGAGAACGGCGGCGTGCGCGGCCAGTGCCAGGGCCTCCCAGCGGATTCCGGACCTGCGGGCCAGCAGCCGCGTCCGGGCCGCCAGCCGGGGCGGCACCGGCAGGGTGAGCACGGCCGGCGCGGCGGGGGTGCTGCCCGGGGTGACCCAGCGGGGCACGAGCCTCTGGGGGGCTCCAGTGATCGTCATCGGTCAGTCTCTCCTGTCAGGCAGGGCGGGGCGGCTCGGCTTCCCTGGGTGGTGCTCGGGCTACTCGGCGGCGAAGGCGGAGGCGGGCGCGGAGGCCGCGGGCAGCGGGGCCGCGGCCACCGGCTCGGCCGTGAACGGGGCGTCCGACTCGCCGTCCCAGGGCTCGCCGCGCACCGAGGCGACGAAGGCGGACACCCGCTCCGCGCCCCAGAACGCCTCGCGCCCGTTGACGAAGAAGGGCACGCCGAACGCGTCGTCGTAGTAGGCGGCGACCAGGCACTGGGCGCCCTTGGTGCGCAGCCCCGGGTCGTCGGCGGCGTCCGCAATGGAGCGGTCCAGGCCCAGCTCGTCGGCGATGTCGGCGATGACCGACCGCTCGGCGAGGTCCCGGCCTTCGTGCCAGCGCGCGCGGTAGGCGGCGGCCACGTACTCCCGCCCCTTGCCGAGCTCTTCGGCGGCCAGGTAGCCGAGGTGGGAGATCTCCCAGTGCGGGGCGCGGTCCACCGGCCAGGTGACCTTCCAGCCGCGGGCGTGGGCCCAGCGGCGGGCGTCGCGCAGGATGTAGAAGTTCTTCGAGCGGTGCATGTCGCGCACCGGCAGGGAGATCCCGACGTCGGCGAGCAGCTGCTGGGAGACGCCGTCCGGCTCCCAGTACGGGATCCACTCGATCCGGTCCAGTACGTCCGGGTACTTCTCGGTCAGGTCCCGGTAAGCGAACCAGGAGTAGGGGCTGCGCAGCGAGAAGTACCAGCGGGGGTGCTTCTTCTTGCGGTCGGCCGGGTGCACGGGGCTCACAGCGAGATTCCCCCGTCGATCTGGAGGACGGCGCCGGTGATGTAGGCGGAGCGTTCTCCGGCGAGGTACGAGATGAGTTCGGCGACCTCCTCCGGAGTACCCATCCGGCCCAGGGCGACCTGCTTGAGGGCGGCGTCGCGGGCCTTGTCGTGGACGGCGGCCACCATGTCGGTGTCGATGAAGCCGGGGGCGACGGCGTTGACGCGGATGCCGTAGCGGCCGACCTCCTTGGCCAGCGAACGGGAGAAGCCGATGATGCCGGCCTTGGAGGCGGAGTAGTTGGTCTGGCCGGCGTTGCCGTAGACCCCGGCGACGGAGGAGATGTTGACGATGGAGCCGGTACGCCGCTTCATCATCGAGAAGGCAACGGCGCGGCAGACGTGGAAGACTCCGTCCAGGTTGGTGGACAGCACGGAGCTCCAGTCCTCGTCGCTCATCACGACGAGGCCCTTGTCCCGGGTGATGCCTGCGGAGGTGACCGCGACCTCGACCGGGCCGAGTTCCTTCTCGGTGGCTGCGACCCAGCCGCGTACGGCCGCGGCGTCGCTGACGTCGACGCGCTCGTAGTACGCGCGGGCGCCGGCCGCCTCGACCTCCTTGGCCAGCACCTCGGCGGCGTCCTCGGCGGAGTGGTAGCAGAAGCTCACGTCGTATCCGTCGGCGGCGAGCTTGAGCACGGCGGCCCGGCCGATTCCCCGGGAACCGCCGCTGACAAGGGCGACGGGCCTGTTCTCGGTCATGCGGTGGCTTCTCCTTCGGAAGTGGGGCGCAGCTGCCCGGCGGGCCGGAAGGCCATCACCATGCGGGTCACCGTCATGACGGTCTCGTCACCGCAGTGGCTGGAGCCCTCGAAGACGACGGAGTCGGTCAGGGCGCGGGAGATCCGCACCCGGTGCTCGACGATGTCGCCGGGCAGCACCGGGCGGTGGAACACGGCGTCGGCGACCGAGCCGAAGAGCATGATCCGGTCGTCGGGCGTGGCCGCGGCGCCGGCCGGCACGATGGCCAGCAGTCCGGCGCTCTGCCCCCATGACTCGACCAGCAGTGACGGCGGGTAGGCGAGGTCGGTGTCGGGGGTCAGGCCGGCGTACCAGGGCTCGTTGAGCGTGACCGCCTTGACGGTCCGGATGCTGTCGCCGGGGACCAGGTCCAGGATCCGGTCCACCAGCAGCATCGGGTAGCGGTGCGGCAGCAGGTCGGTGACGCGGGGCAGGGCCGGGGTGGGGGTGGTCACCGGGTGCCTCCCGAGGGCTCGAAGCGCAGCCGGACCGAGGCGGCCTTGCCGCGCTCGGTGGCCGCCGTGGCGTCGCAGCGCAGCCCGGCGTCGGTGCGGCGCCACTTCAGTGCGAGGGTGAGGACGTCCCCGGGGTACGCGGCGCCGGCGAACCGCGCCGACTCCACGGCGGCGAGGTCGCGGGGGTCCGGGGCGTCGGGGCCGTCGGTGGCGGCGCGCTGGACGCACTCCAGCACGCACACCCCGGGGAAGATGGGGAAGTGCGGGTAGTGGCCGGCGAAGACGGGCTCGTCGGCGGCGATCGTCACGCGGGCGGCGACGGGCAGGCCGTCCTCGCCGCGCGTCTCGATCTCGACGCGGGCGGCGACCGGGCCGACCCGGGCCGGGCGGTTCTCCGCGGGGCCGGTCACGCCGGTCACGGTCCCACCAGCCTCAGGACGGCGCAGGCCAGCGAGCCGTCGCGGTCGACCGAGGTGGCCAGGGCTGCCCGGCCGGCCGCCGAGGGGTCGTCGGCGGCGGTGGCGAGCACCATGGCGATCTGGAAGGAGCCGGAGGCGGCGCTGAGGTCGCCGAGCCGGCCCACCGCGGGCACCCGGTCCAGCGCCTCGGTGCCCGTCATCGCGGCCAGCACCTCGCGCTCCACGTGACCGGCCATGCCGGGGGCGTCGCTGGGGCTGGCGGCCCAGACCTCCTCGGGCCGTACGGCGGCCGCGTCGAGGGCGTCCTGCACGCAGTCCTCCAGGGCGCCGCGCACCCGCGGGCCGGTGGCGACCCGGCTGCGCACGGCCAGCACCTCGGCCAGAGCCGGGCGGTCGGGCCGAACGGCGTCGGCCGGCTGCACCAGCAGGACGGCCGCGCCCTCGCCGAGAGGCAGTTCGGGGGCCTCCGCGCCGCGGCTGTGCTTCTCCAGCCAGTAGCGGGCGGAGGAGTACTCCTCGGCGGCGGCGCACAGGACGGTGTCGGCACGGCCGGCGGCGAGCAGCCGGGAGGCGTAGTTGAGGGCGAGGAGTCCGGCCGCGCGGCCGCCGGCGAGGGTGGTGTTGGGGCCTTTGATGCCGTACCAGATGGCGCACTGGCCGGCCGCGCAGTTCATCACCGCGTTGGGCATGACGGCCGGGTCCACGTCGTAGGGCCGCTGCCCCGTCAGCGAGCTGCGGGTGAAGTCCATCATGCTGAGCGCCGAGCCGGTGCTGGTGGCCAGCACCAGGGCGGCCCGCTCGCCGGTCTCGGAGTCCTTGGCGGCGCCGGGCCGGTCGAGCAGCGAGCCGACGGCGGCGACGGCGAGGCCGGTGACCCGGTCCATGGAGCGGGTGCCCTTCTTGCCCAGCACCTCGCGGGTCTCGAAGCCGGGCACCAGGTGAGCGCGGGCGGCGGGGACGTTCCAGCGGGCGGCGTCCACCGGGGCGACGGTGGCCCGGCGGGCACGCAGGCCCTCGGCGAGGGCGCCGGCGTCCAGGCCGTGCGGGGATACCGCGGACCAGCCGGTGATCACCGGCCGGGGCGGGGCGGGGGTGCTCATGACTCGGCCTTCCGAGGCGTGGTGAGCGCGGTGAGGACGGGCTCGTCGAGGGTGGCCATCTCCCACTGGTTGGGGGCGCTCTCGTGCAGGTAGCCGTGGGTGATGGTGCCCGTGGCGGTTCTGACCAGCTCGCCGCCGCGCAGCACGTAGCAGTCCATGCGGTGGGTGTAGAGGAGGCTCTTGAAGAAGTCCTCGACCGTGTAGACGGTGTAGATCTCCTCCTCCATCAGCGTCTCGTCGAGGAGTTCGATCCGGGACCGGGTGACGACCGGGATCCAGCCCTTGGTGTCCAGGACGTGCTTGATGGCCAGCCCGCGGTCGGCCAGGAACAGGTCCTCGGCCTCCTCCATCACGCGCAGGAAGCCCGACATCTGCATGCGCTCGTTGAAGTGGCAGTAGAAGTACGGCACGCGCCAGCGCCAGCCGAAGGCGTTGGTCTCGCCGATGAGTTCGGTCAGGACCGGGTCGGCGGAGGTGCCCCGGCCGGCCGTCAGCGCGGCGTACGGGACCGGTACGGCGGCGGTCTGCAGGCGTTCGCCGTGGCCCAGGCGGTTGACGGTGAACCGTTCGATCCCGGCGGGCAAGGGCTCCTGGGCGGGGACGTGGCCGTCGACGCGCAGCGCCACGCGGACCGTGGAGCCGGCGCACTTCAGCCGGGCGCCGTCGCGCTCCACGAACAGCTCGACCTTGAAGCGGAGCTGGTCCCCGCCTTTCTTCGGGGCAGGGGTGACGACCGCCTCCACCTCGTCGTCCACGGCGAGGAGGGCGCCGAGCCGGGAGTGGATGTCCACGATGTCGAACCCGAGTCCGAAGCGCTGGTAGAGCTCCCCGGCGGGCAGCCCGGCCTGCCGGAAGTGGGCCAGCACCGCTGCCTCGGCCGTGTAGTTGATGTGCTTGAAGCCGATGGCGAAGCTGATGTTGTTGCCCTCGAACAGCGGGCGCAGGCGCTCCCTGGTCGTGGTCTCCAGCAGCGCCGCCACGGCGGGATGGGGCGTCGGGCCCATCTGGACTCCTTCGTACGAGCGTGGGGTGAGCGGGTTGTCGGGTGGCGCGGGTCAGATGCGCGCGGGGGCCGGGGCGACGCGGCCCAGGAAGGCGCGGACGGTGTCCGCGAACCAGCCGGGGCGCTCCAGCATCGGGAAGTGCCCGGACTCGGGCGCGATCAGTTCCTCACCGCGGGGCAGCGCGGCGGCGAGGTGCCGGGCCTGCTCGGCGGGTGCCGAGCGGTCCTGTCCGCCGCCGATGACCAGCGCAGGGACGTCCACGAGGGACACCGGGAGAAGCGGGGTGCGCAGGTATGCCTCGAAGAACCGCAGCCAGCCGTAGGGGCCGATCCACTCGGTCATCCGGCGGGCCATATCGGCCCGCAGCGCCTCGTCGATGGGGCGGTCCAGGGTGCGCAGCCGGATCGACTCGGCCATGGTGCGCGGGAAGTCGTCCAGGGTCGGCGCGATCATGTCCCAGTGGAACGCGTCGGCGTCGGCACGGTAGAAGGGGTTGACCAGGACCACGCCGTCCGTGTCGAGGGGATTGCCGGCGGCGGCGCGGCGGCTGAGCAGGTCAAGCAGCAGCACCGAGCTGAAGGAATGGGCGACGATCAGGTCGGGCCGGGTCGGCAGGGCGTCGAGGACGTCCTGGAGGCGGCCGGCCGAGTCCGTCTCGTGGCGCCAGGCGGCGATGCCCTCGCCGTGCCAGGGCAGGCGGGGGGCGTGCACGGTGGTCTCCTCGTCCCAGTGTGGGGCGAGGACCGACCAGATCACCTCGTTGTTGCCGAGGCCGTGCAGCAGCACGACGTGTTTCACGCCGCCTCCCCTGGCGCTTCGCCTGGGCCGACTCCGGCTCCGGCGGTGGTCAGGGCGGCGGTGACGGCGCCGATCCGGGCGTACGCGGCGGCCGGCTCGCCGGGGCCGCGCCCGGCGAGCCAGGCCGTGGCGGCGACGGCCTGGACCACGCCCAGGGCTCCGGACAGCTCACCCCAGGCGTCCAGGGCCGGTTCCGGTCCGGACTCGCCCAGCCGCAGGCCGGCGGACCGGATCTGCGGCGGACCGCCGGCAGCGCCGGCACCGCCGTCGCCGGACGCGGCCGGGCCGACCGGGCCGAGCAGCGCCTGTACGGGGGCCGTTGGGGCGGTGCTGAGCACGAGTGCGGCGCCGCCGTCGGCGACGGGGCCGTCCACCAGCCGCCGGGTGACCTCGTTGTCGGGTTCTACGCCGAGGACGAGCATGTGGTCGGCGCGGCCGGCGCGCAGCAGCAGCGTGGCCCAGCGCAAGGCGTCGAGGCCGGAGGAAGGGCCGTTGCAGACCGTCAGGTTGGGGCCGCGCAGCCCGTACCGGATGGCCGTCTCCGACGCGACGATGTTGCTGGACGCGTTGGGGGTGGCCATCGGGCTCAGACCGCGGGTGCCCTCCTTGGCAATGGTCTCCACGGCGTGGCAGACGGTGTCGGCGTTGCCGAGGTTGGAGCTGACGACGATGCCGGTGCGTGCGCCGGCGGTGACCCGCGCCGGGGTGCCGGGGGCGACGGTGGCGAGCAGTCCGGCCTCGCGCAGCGCGGCGCACGCCAGGTGCAGGCCGATCCGGGTGGCGCGGTCCGCGAACCGCAGCCCTTTCTTGCCGATCAGCACGGTGGGGTCCACCGGGTCCGCGGCGGCGCGCACCGGGGCGAGCAGTCCGGCCGGCCGGGTGACGCCCGGCAGGGCGACGGCGGCTGCGGTGACCGCGAGGCCGACGGGAGCGGGCGGGGACGCGGGAGCGGGTCGCGTGCTCATGCCGCCTCCTTCGCCACGATCGCCACGGCGTTGACGCCGCCGAAGCCGAAGCTGTTGACCTGGGCGACGCGCAGGTCACCGGTGATCGGCTCGCCCGCCACCAGGCGCAGGCCCGCGCCCTCGGGCAGCGGGTCCGTCAGGCCCGCCACCGGCGGGACGACGGAGGTCTCCAGGGAGCGCAGCGCCATGATCAGACTGAGCAGCCCGGCAGAGCCGGAGGTGTGCCCGGTCAGCGACTTGATGCCGGTGAGGGCGGGCCGGTCGGCCCCGAACACCTCGGCGGTGACGGCGATCTCGGTGCTGTCGTTGAGGTGGGTGCCGGTGCCGTGCAGCACCACCAGGTCGATGTCGCCGGGGGTGACGGCGGCCCGGTCGTGGGCCTGCCGGACGGCGGCTTCGACGCCGGCCGCGTCGGGCGCGGTCTGGTGGTGGGCGTCGCAGTTGACGGCGACCGAGCGCAGCCAGCCGCGGACGGGGCGGTCCGCGCGCGGCGCGCGGCCGAGCACGACGGCGGCGGCGCCCTCGCCGAGGATGGTGCCGCGCCGCTCCTTGTCGAAGGGGCGCACGGCGGTCGGCGGTTCGAACTGGACGCGGTCGGCCTGCCCGTACATGGACTCGGTGACCACGTCGCAGCCCGCCACGATCACCGTCTCCGCCTCGCCGAGCTCCAGCAGGTCCCAGCCGAGGGCCAGGGCGTAGAGGGAGGCGGAGCAGGCGCCGGCGAGGGTGTGGGTGTCGGTGGCGCCGAAGCGTTCGCGCAGCGCGCCGTCGAAGTGCAGCCCGTCGGCGTCGAAGCGGGCGCCGTCGCGCCACCACAGCTCCAGCGAGCGCAGTTCGCGCAGGCCGGTGCCGACCAGTACGGGGATGCCGGCCAGGTCCTCGGGGAGCCCGGCGTCGGCGGCGGCCTGCCGGACCGCGTCCAGCAGGAAGCGGGTGGCGCGGGCGGGTTCGTCGGTGCCCTGCGTCGGCCGGTCGTCGATCTCGAAGAGCAGTTGGGCGTTGAATTTCGTACGGTCGAAGGCGCGCAGCGGCGCCAGTCCGCTGCGGCCGTCGCACAGGCTCCGGAAGATCTCGTGGGGGTCCGACCCGATGCTGGCGACGGCCCCGGTGCCCAGGACGGGGTACGTCATGACGCGCTCCCGGCGGCGGCCGGCTCCCGCGGCGCGGCGTTCTGCTCGCGGGCCGCGTCGTACTTGCCGAGGATGACGATCGCGTTGTTGCCGCCGAAGGCGAGGCCGTTGTTCTGCACGATGCGCAGGTCGGCGTCGACGGCGTGGTTGGGCACGCAGTCGATCTCGCACTCGGGGTCGGTCTGCCGGTGGTTGATGGTCGGCGGGATGAAGCCGTGGGTGATGGCCAGGCCGCAGGCGATCGCGCCGAGGGCGCTGGCGGCGCCCATGGTGTGGCCGAGCATCGACTTCAGTGAGATGGTGCGTGGGGTGGCGTCGCCGAAGACCTGGCGGATGGCGCCGGCCTCGGTGATGTCGTTGGCCTTGGTCCCGGTGCCGTGGGCGGAGATCAGATCGACCTCGTCGGGCTTGACGCCGGCGTTCTCCAGCGCGATGGCCATGCACTGGGCGACGCTGTCGCCGTTGGGCGCGACCTGGTGGTAGGCGTCGCAGTTCAGGCCGTAGCCGAGCACTTCGGCATAGATCTTCGCGCCCCGGGCGAGCGCGGAGTCCAGGCTCTCCAGGATGAGGACGCCCGCGCCCTCACCGGTGAGGATGCCCTTGCGCTCGACGTCGAAGGGCTGGCAGTACTCGGGGGCGATGGTGCCGAGCCGGTAGAAGCCGGTGAAGGTCTTGCGGCACATCGCGTCCGCACCTCCGCACAGGGCGTACTCCACCTCCCCGGAGCTGACCGCGTCGAAGCCGTAACCGATCGCGTAGTTGCCCGCGGAGCAGGCGGTCGCGATGGTGGGAGCCTCGACGTCGGTCAGTTCCAGCTCCTGCGCGATGGCCGTGGAGAGCCGGGCAGGGGAGACACGCCGCACGATCTGCTGGTCCATGTGCTCAGGGCCGTCAGCGAGTTCGGCGGCGACCAGCTGGTCCAGTTCGTACGACTCGCCGTCCGTGGTGCCGACGGAGACCAGGCCCCGTCGGCCGGCGAGGTACGCGGGGTCCAGGCCGGCGTCCTTGACCGCCATCCGCGCCGCCGCGACGGCGAAGCGGCTGGCACGCCCCAGCTCCCGGACCGGGGTGTGTGAGATCCACTGCTCGGGTTCGAACCCCTTGACCTCGCACCCGTTGACATGGGCGAAGCCTTCGACGTCGAACACCGATATCGGGCTGACGCCACTGCGTCCGGCCCGCAGACTGTCGGTGAATTCCGCGGTACCGATACCGATGCTGGAAATCACTCCGAAGCCGGTGAGGACCACACGGCGCTTCCCGGTTTCCGAGCCGGGGCGTACTGAGGACATGAATGTCTCCTCTTCAGATCGGCGTGGGTGGAGCCGGTCAGCGGCCCGGCGCCTCCGCGACGACCTGGTACACGCGCTCCAGATTGACCATCTGGCTCAGCTCGGACTGGTCGATGGTGATACCGAACTCCTTCTCCAGGGAGGCGAGGATCTCGATCGCGCGGAGGGAGTCGGCGCCGTGTTCCTCGATGAAGAGGCTGGTGTCGGTGACCTCGTCCTCCTGCAGCTCCAGGATGTCGCAGACGATTTCCTTGACGGCCGCGCGGCGCTCGTCGGTGATCGTGGGCATGTTTCGCGTCTCCTCGGGTTTCGTTTTCTCAGGCCGCGTCGGACGCCATGGCGGCGGCCAGACTGCGCGGGCGCATGTCGGTCCAGTGCCGGTTCACGTAGTCCAGGCACTCCTGGCGGGTGGTGGCGCCGTGGGCGGCGGTCCAGCCGGCCGGGATCTCGGCGAAGGCCGGCCACAGCGAGTGCTGGCCCTCGTCGTTCACGAGTACGTAGTACTCGGCACTGTCGTCCTCGAATGGATTGGCCATAGCGTTCGTCCTCCAGACGCTGTCACTCAATGCCGGACGACCATAATCAGCGGGATTTCGGAACGACAAGGGCCGACCGGCCGCAACTGCCGCCCGGCGTTTGAGACTTGCAATTCGAAGAATCCGATAATGCGTTGCGCCGCTTTCTCCGGAGCTCTCGCCCGCGGCCGGGCCGGGCAGGAAAGGGACGATTGCCACCGGCGCCGGGGGCGGGCCGTCACCCGTCGTCACCCCTTCCGGTCCACGCCGGTACCCAACGTCACGACCGGCAGCTTTCGGCCATCAAGAAGTTTCGCTGCCGTGGCCGGCGCCCGGCGCTGCGGAGTCGGTGGCCGGGTTACGGTGCCAGCCCGCCCGCCCCGCCCGCCCCGCCCGCCTGAGCAGGAGTCCACGTGTCAGGGTCGCTGTCCCGCCCGCTCCCCCGCCCGCGCGCCGCCATGACCCTGGTGTGCCTGAGCTTCTGCGGGGGCGGCACCGCCCCGTTCCGCCCGTGGGCGCGGGTGCTGCCCGAGGACGTGGAGCTGGCCCTGTATTGCTATCCGGGCCGCGAGGGGCGGTTCACGGTCCCGTACGCGGCCGACTGGGAGGCCCTGATGGCGGACGCGCTGGACGCCGTGGGCACCCTGCCGGCCCGGCCGTTCGTCCTCCTCGGCCACAGCATGGGCGCATGGGTGGCCGCCGACCTCGCCCGGCGGCTGGAGGAGGGGACCGGCCCCGAGCCCGCCGGGCTCGTGGTGTCGGCCGCCGACGCGCCGACCCGGCTGGAGCGTCGGCACGACACCGTGCCGCACCTGGGCAACACCGACGAGGAGATCGTCGCGTGGATGGCCGGGGTCGGCCAGGTCTCTCCCGAGGTGCTGGCCGAGCCCGAACTGCGTGACATGGCCGTCGAGGTGCTCCGCGCCGACCTGTGCGTCGTCGACTCCTACCGGCACCGTCCCGGCATGTCCGTCGGCGCGCCGCTGCGCGTGCTGTACGGCGAGCGGGACGGGGTCGGCGCCGAGGCCGCCGAGCGCTGGCGCCCGCTGGCGCGCGGCGCCTTCGAGGTGGAGCGGCTGCCCGGCGGCCACTTCTACACGCCGGAGGTCTGGGCGAGTCTGCCGGAGCGGATCCCGGCGCTGTACGGCGTCGGATCGGCCCGCTGAGCGGCGTCGGCACGGCCCGCCGGCCGGTGTCGGCACGGCCCGCGGGCGGTGTCAGCCCTGCCCGCCGGCGCGCTGGGCGCGGGCCCGGATCGCGCGCAGCATGGACCTGCGGGTGAGACCGCTGCCGCAGCGGATCACGAACCAGTAGCGCTGGAACGACCGGCGGGCCGACTCGTCGGTGGCCAGCACCCGGGTCTCGGTGCTCAGCACCCCGCCCGCATACCGCACGTTCATACCGACCTTGAGCAGGCCGGGGACGGCGCAGTGTGCGACGAGTTCGGCGGAGGTGCCCTCGGGGCGGGTCAGGCCGTCGTCCATGGACATCACACCGACGAACAGGAACTCGTCGCCGGGTGTGGGGACGACCTCGCCCATGGCGCCGAGCGAGTCGGCGACGATGCGGCGTCCCGCCGAGACGTCGGCCCCGGTGATGGCCATCAGGGCCCGAGCCAGGGGCGCTTCGCCCCAGGTGGTCGTGTGCACGGCGGCCATGACGGACTCCCGGGTCCCGGCCACCGGGGTGCGGTGGACCTCACGGAAGTGCCAGGCGGGCAGGATCCGGGCCAGCTCGGAACCGTCGGGCTTTCCGTGATGGGCTCGCACGGGACTGCTCCCCTCCGCCGTGGGCGCGTACTCCGGCGCGCCTGTCCGGTGCCAGCACGGTGCGGGCGTACCGCCCGATGCCGCAACTCCGCATCGAATTCCTGAAATTGGCGGAACCGAGGCGGCACTACACTGCGCGAAATGGTCATAAACCCTCCTCTCCGGCTGGCCCGCCGGGCCGCCCCGGCCGTCTGTCTCGCCGTCGCCGCCGCCGGGACCCTGGCCGCGCTGCTGTCCCTGCCCGCGGCCGGCTGGCAGACGGTCGTCCCGTCGGCCGTCTCGGTCGCGGTGCCGTTCCTGCTCCTGGCCGGATGGCCGGGAAGCCGGCCGCGGCTGGTGCCGGCGGCGGGTGCGATGGCCGCCGTCACGGCGCTCGGGACCGTCGCCCTCGCCGGCACGGAGCCGCGTTCGATGAGCCACGTGGGCCTCATGGCGCTCGTCGAGGTCGTGATGTTGCTGCTCACCCTCTTCCTGGTGGCGCGGTACGCCGCTCCGCGCGCGGCACTGGCCGTGAGCAGCGCGCTCGCCCTCAGCGAGTCGACCGTGATGCTGCGCGTGGAGATCGCGCCGACCGTCCTGGAGGTGCTGGGGCAGGTGTCCTTCTTCCTGCTGGCCGCCGGGCTCGCCGGGACCGTCGGCGGGTATCTGCGCTCGCTGGACTCCCGGCGGCTGCGCTCGGTGCACGAGGCCCGCAAGGCGCAGCGGCTCCAACTGGCCGCGGATCTTCACGACTTCGTGGCGCACGACGTGTCCGGCATCCTCGTGCTGGCGCAGGCGGCGCAGATCGTGGCGGGCCCCGGGGACGGCCCGCTGCTTCCGCTGCTCCAGCGGATCGAGGCCGCGGGCCAGCAGGCCCTCGCTTCGCTGGACCGGACCGTGCTCATGCTGGGCGACTCCGCCCCCGCGGCCGGGTCGCTGCCCGCGGACGGCGAAGGGCGGGACCGGGCGCGGAAATCCGAGACCCGCCCCGCCCCCTACGGTCTGGCGGACATCCCCGCCCTGCTGGAACGCTTCCGCTGCTCCGGGCGCACCGAGGTGGCCCTGGACTTCCCGCGCGCCGACGAGGTCACCGCCGAGGTGCCGCGCGAGGTCGCTGCCACCGCCCACCGGGCCGTCGTGGAGGCCCTGACCAATGTGCGCCGGCACGCCGGCCACGCCACGGCCGTGCGAGTGTCGGTACGTTCCGAGGCGCCGTCCGGCGAAAGCGAGCGCATGCTCGTGGTGTCCGTCCGCAACACCGCGCCGGCCATCGACAGGGCGTCCGCCCCCTTCACCGAGGGCCGGCGCGGCGGCGGCACCGGCCTGGCCGGCCTCCAGGAGCGGATCGCCGCCCTATCCGGCATCCTCACCGCGGGCCCGCACGGCGACGGCGGCTGGGAGGTGCGCGCCCGGCTGCCCTACCCGGTGGCCGCTTCGAAGAATTGACGCTGGAGTCCTTCTTCCCCCTCCGTCGCGTTTCGATGGTCCGGATGCCCTGTGGCCGAGGTCGAGCGAAGGACGAACGGGTGGATGCAGTGATGATCGAAGTGAGCGGTCTGACCAAGGCCTTCGGGTCGAAGACCGCCCTCGACGAGGTGAACCTGACCGTCCCCAAGGGGTCCGTCCTCGGGCTCCTCGGCCACAACGGCGCCGGGAAGACCACACTCGTCAACATCCTGAGCACCCTGCAGCGCCCCACCGCGGGCCGGGCCCGGGTGGCGGGCTTCGACGTGGTGTCGCACGGGGTCGAGGTGCGCCGCCGGATCGGCCTCACCGGGCAGTTCGCGGCGGTGGACGAGACCCTGTCGGGGCATGACAACCTGGTACTGATCGCCCGGCTGCTGGGCGCCTCCCGGCGGGAGGCCGCCGCCCGCGCCGACGAGTTGCTCGAGGTGTTCCGGCTCACGGACGCCGCCCGGCAGCGGGCCAAGACCTACTCGGGCGGGATGCGGCGCCGACTGGACCTCGCCACGAGCCTCGTCGGCCGGCCCGAGGTGATCTTCCTGGACGAGCCGACCACCGGGCTCGACCCGGTGGCCCGGCGGGACCTGTGGGATGTCGTCAATCGGCTCGTCGCCGACGGCGCGACCGTCCTGCTCACCACCCAGTACCTCGACGAGGCGGACGAACTGGCCGACTCCATCACCGTCCTCGCGGGCGGCCGGGTCATCGCCTCCGGCACGGCCGACGAGCTGAAGACCCGGGCCGGCCACCGCAAGGTGAGCGTGTCCCTGCGCGACGGCGCGGCACTGGAGCGGGCCGCCGGGGCGCTGCGCGGGGCCGGGCTGGCCCCCGTACCGGACGGGACGGGCGGGCTCGTGCTCACCGTGCCGGTACGGGACTCCACGGACATCGCCACGGTCGTGCGGGCGGCGGACGGGGCGGGCGCCGGGCTCACCGGCCTCGCCTACACCGAGCCGACGCTCGACGACGTGTACATGGCCCTCAACCACCACTCCACTGTCCGGCAGTGACCTAGGGACCAGGGAAGAGACCTCATGAGCATCACCGCCGACCAGGCTGCCGAAAAACCCGGGGCCGTCGCCGCGACCGTCCCCCCGCACCCCCAGCGCTACCGGGGCTCCGGCTTCGGCCGGCAGGTCGCCGTGCTGTCCGGGCGTTCCCTGCGGGCGCTGCGTGACCCGGCGCTGGTGCTGCCGGGTGTGCTGGAGCCCATCCTCATGCTGACGGTGTTCAGCCAGGTGTTCCGGAGCGTGGCGGAAACCTCCACCTTCCCCGAGGGCGTCAGCTACATCGACTTCCTGCTGCCGGCCTTCCTGGTCACCAGCGCGGTCAGCGCCGGCCTGAAGTCCGGGGTGGCGCTCACCACCGAGCTGGGCAACGGCATCATCGCCCGGTTCCGCTCGATGCCCATCCACACCGCTTCGATCCTCATTGGCCGGTCCGTCGCCGACACCGCCCTCAGCGCCGTCAACATGGTGGTGCTGCTGGCGGCGGGGGCGCTCATCTTCGGTTACGAGCCGGGCGGCGGATTCCTGGGCGCCGTGGGCTGCCTGCTGGTCGCGGTGCTGCTGAGCTGGTCGCTGGGATGGATCTTCATGGCGATGTCCGCGTGGCTGCGCCGCCCGGAAGCGCTCCAGCCGGTCGGCGGCATCGTCAACCTCGTGCTGCTGTTCGCGTCGAACGCCTTCGTGCCTGCCGACGGGCTGCCGGGCTGGCTGCGTGCCTTCGCCTCCGTCAACCCGATGTCCCACGCCATCACCGCGGCCCGCGACCTGAGCATGGGACGGGCTGACGCGGCGACCGTGCTGGCCCCGTTGGGCATCTGCGCGGTGCTCGTCGCGCTGACCGCTCCGCTGGCGGTCCACAGCTTCCGCCGCGCTTCCTGACCCGCCCGCGCGGACCCCCGTCCGCGCGTCCCCGGGCCCCGTACGGCCGAACGGCCCGGCACCGCCTCCGCAGCGTGCCGGGCCGTTCGCGTGGGCGGGGTCACGCGCCCCGGTGGCAGTAGGCGCACTCGCCGCGCCGGCGCAGGTAGTAGGAGAAGGCGGCGATGCCGAGTCCGACGCCCCAGAAGACCCAGAGGATGCTCGGGCCGAGCGCGCCCCATTCGGCGGTCTCGAAGTGCCGGATGCTCATCAGCCCGCCGGGCACGATGACGGCGGCCATCACCCCGGCGGGCACCAGGGCGGTGGCGGGATGGATGACACCGCCCTTCTTGAACCACACCCACCGCGGCCAGATCTCGCCCCAGCGGCTGATCAGACCGTGTGTCAGCAGGCTGCCCAGTGTGGAGGCGAGGCCCAGCGCCAGGCCCATCTCCAGCATGCCGGGGGTGTCCTGCATCTCCTTCAGGAAGCCGTCGGTGATCCCGAGGGGCCGGCCGAAGTACCAGGCGATCCGGGTGATGTCGTACGGGATGGTGGCCGCGACCGCTCCCCAGACCGCCCAGCGGCCCCAGCGCAACGCCGCCTCCGGCCGGGTCCAGGCCGCGGCGGCCTTGCCGCTGCGGCCGCAGCGCACGCACTGGCGGGCGGTACGGCGCTGGTGGGCCAGGGTCGCGCCGAGCCACAGCACGCCGCCGATGAACACGATGATGATGTTGATGCGGTGCCAGTACAGGATGTCGCCCAGGTCCTGCGGTCCCGGCACACCGGTGAAGACGAACACCAGCAGGGCCGGGGAGAACACCAGCAGGCCCAGGATCGAGTAGTCCGGGATCAGCAGTCCCAGCCCCACCGCGGCCGTCCAGCCGTAGCCCAGCAGCAGCTTGCGGTGGCGGGTGCTGTCGGGGGCCCGCAGCATACGAATCCCGGCGGCCACGCCCGCCGCGCAGAAGACGGCGATCAGCGGGGCGACGACGGGAGCGGGGCTGGGCTCCAGCAGCGAGGCCGAGGCCCGGTCGTTGTGGACCTTGGCGAAGGGGAAGCCGTCCCCGCCCAGGCTCCAGTACAGCGCCGCCAGCCCGTACAGGGCCGACCAGGCCACCGCCAGCACCGCCGACCACCGTGGCCAGGCGGACCACCAGCGCCGCCGCAAAGCGGGCTGCGCGCCGTCGAGGGCGGCCGGTGCCGTCCCGCCACCAGCGCGGGCTGAGGTAGCTGTAGTGGCCATGACCGGCCTCTTTCTGTCTGCCGCGTTCGGCGGCACCTGTCGTCGTGGGAACAGGCTCCCGCCCCCGGGGGCCGGCCCGCATCTGCCGATCGGCAGACTTCCCCGCGGCCCGGGCCCATTGCCCCGGCCGCCTGTACCGACCACCCTGGCGGACGTCGCTGTCGAAGCGGTTTCACCGCTTCTTCGACGGCGGCGGCCGGCACGACGGCAGCGACCCGGAACCGGTGACCGGTTCCGGGTCGCTGCCGCAAGGTGAGGGCGGGAGACGGAAAGGGGCTCAGCCGCGCCCGCAGCTGCCGCAGGCGCCGCGGCGGCGGAAGTAGTAGCCGAGGGCCGCCGTGGCCAGGGCGACGCCCCAGACCGGCCAGATGGTCTCCGGCACGGTCGCGCCCCAGTCCTCCGTGGGGTTGTCGAAGGCCCCCTGGAAGTGCAGCCGGATGTACATCACGCCGGCGATGGTGACGATGAACGCCACCAGGGTGGCCGGGATGACCGCCAGGCTGATCGGGACCCGCCGGCCGCGCAGGCCGATCATCCAGCGGGGGAAGACCTCGCCCCAGCGCTGTACCAGGCCCAGGGTGAGCAGCGAGCCGAGCGCTCCCATGGTGGCCAGGGAAGCGCCGAGGATCCACAGGTTGTCCTCCTTGCCCTCCTGCCACAGCTTGTCCGAGATGCCCAGCGGGTAGCCGAGCGCCCAGGCCCACCGGGTCGAGGCGTAGATCAGCGGGACGATCACGGCGGTGTAGGCGGCCTTCTTGCCCCACCTGGCGGCGGAGGCCGGCGAGGTCCACTCCGCGCCCTGCTCGGTGCGCCCGCAGTTGCCGCAGGCCCCGGTGGTACGGCGCTGGTAGGCCAGCGCTGCCGCCAGCAGCAGGACCGCCGCCGTGACCGCGAACGCCTGGTTGATCACGGTCCAGTTGATGGCGCTGAACTTCAGCATGAACACGTAGGCGAGGTTGCCCAGCAGCCGGAAGTCGGCCAGCGTGCCCAGCACCGCCGCGACCACGGCCAGCGCCGCGCTCAGTAGCACCGGGGTGGGGATCCGGCGGCGTCCGGGCAGGGCCAGCGCCAGGGCGAGGCCCGCGGCCGAGAGGTACCCGCCGGCGATCCAGGGCGCGAGCTGCGCCCGGCCGACGTGCTCGAAGGCGGAGTACTCGGGGTTGGCGTCGTCGGCGCCGAAGGGGAAACCCGACCCTCCCGCCGCCCAGTGGACGTGGGCGAGCCCGTAGGCCAGCAGCGCGACGAAGGCCACGTAGCCGATCCACTCCGGCCAGCGCGCCCACCAGCCGGCCGGCCGCGTGGTCTGTTCCGCCTGCGCCGGCCGCGTCTTCTGCGCGTTCATGGGGCCGCCTCCTTCGTCCGTGGTGAACAGCTTGCTGCGCAGGCTCCGGCCCGCACATCTGCCGATCGGCAGATCCCCGCGTCCGCCGCCCGGACCGCCCGGCCCGGACGGCGGGCGGCATCCGGCAGGGCACGGCGACGCCGGGCGGCCCGGTGCCCGTGCGCGGCTCGCCCGGGACACCGGGCCGCCCGGCGGGGGCGGCGCGGACCGCGGCGGTCAGCCGCGCGGAGTGCTCCGCAGGGCTTCCCGCACCAGGCGCCCGACCTCGGCGACCGGCACGGGCTGGAGCAGCTGCCGGTGCTCGCAGTCGACCTCGTACGGCGTCACCGTCCCCGTGGCGTACGGCTGCAGCAGGGCCGCCGAGTGCTCCGCCTTGCCGTCCGGGCGGTCCTCGTCCCGGGTGGCCACCACCAGCAGCACGTCGCCGTCGAAGACGCCGGGCTCGAAGTCCAGCGTCAGCCGCCAGTTGTTGTTGTTGACCTCGCCGATCCGCAGGATGTGGGCGTCGTCGAAGGTCGCCAGCGCGCTGCCCTCCTCCCGCAGGACGGCCATCACCCTGTCGTGCTCCAGCGGCCCGTCGCCGAACATCCCGGGATCCCGTCCGACGAAGTCCAGCAGGACCGTGAGCACCTTCTGCTCGTCGGCGGCGACATACTCCCCGCCGACCTCCTCCGAGCGGATCGGCGGCTGGTCGAGGTTGACCAGCAGGCCGACTTCGGCGCCCTGGCGCTGAAGCTGCACGGCCACCTCGTGCGCGATGAGCGCGCCCATGGACCAGCCGAGCAGGTGGTACGGGCCCTCGGGCTGCACCTCGCGGATCTCGCGGGCGTAGTGCTCGGCCATCTCCGCTACGGAGCCGGGCAGTTCGGCCGGCCCGTTCAGGCCGCGGGCCTGGATGCCGTAGATCGGGTGGTCGCTGTCGATGTGCCGCATCAGCGCTGAGTACATCCAGCTCACCCCGCCCACCGGGTGCAGGCAGAACAGCGCGGGCGCGCTGCCCCCGGCGCGCAGCGGCAGCACCACGTCGAAGGCGTCACCGCCGGTCTCGCCGGCGGTGCCCAGCAGCTCCATGAGGCCGGCCACGGTGGGCGCCTGGAAGAGGGCCCGGTTGGACAGCTCGGCCCCGAAGACCGCGCGGACCCGGCTGGTGAGCTGCAGGGAGACGATGCTGTCGCCGCCCAGCTCGAAGAAGTTGTCGTCGATGCCGACCCGGTCCAGCTTGAGCAGTTCCGCCCAGAGCCGGCACATCAGCTCCTCGCGGGGGCCGCGGGGGCCGCGCCCGCCGGCCGCCGGGCCGAAGTCCGGGGCGGGCAGCGCCGTGCGGTCCACCTTGCCGTTGGCGTTCAGCGGCAGGTCGGGCAGGACCACGAAGGCGGCCGGGACCATGTAGTCGGGCAGCTTGCGGGCGAGCTGGTCACGCAGTCCGCCCGGGTCGGCGCCGGGCACCGGTACGACGTAGGCGACCAGCTTCTTGTTGCCGGGCTGCTCCTCCAGGACGGTGACCATGGTGCGGGACACCTGGGGCTGGGCCTCAAGCACGGCCTCGATCTCGCCGAGCTCGATGCGCAGACCGCGGATCTTGACCTGGTGGTCGACGCGGCCGACGAACTCCAGCCGCCCGTCCGCGTCCCAGCGGACCATGTCGCCGGTCCGGTACATGCGGTCGCCCGGAGCCCCGTACGGGTCGGCGGTGAAGCGCTCCGCGGTCAGGCCCGGGCGCCCGTCGTAGCCGCGGGCGGTGCCGGTGCCGCCGAGGTAGAGCTCGCCCGGCACACCGACCGGGACGGGCCGCAGCCGGTCGTCGAGGACGTACGCGCGCTGGTTGTCCATGGGGCGCCCGACGGGCACGTTGCGGCAGGCTCGGTGCGGGGCGCGCATCGGGTGGCAGGTCGCGAAGGTGGTGGTCTCGGTGGGCCCGTAGACGTGGACGACGGCGGTGTCCGGGCAGGTGTCCAGCACGCGTTGGAAGGCCCCGGGCGAGCACTGCTCGCCGCCGGTCCAGATCTCGGCCAGCCCTCCGAAGCAGCCCGGGTCCTCCTCGGCCAGCAGGTTGAACAGGGCGGTGGTCATGAAGACGGCGGTGAGCCCGTCCTCGTCGGACAGCCGCCGGAGCCGGGCTGCGTCGAGCTGCCCGGAGGGCGCCACCACGACCCGTCCGCCGCCCAGCAGCGGGGCCCAGATCTCGTAGGTGGAGGCGTCGAAGGCGTGCGGCGAGTGCATCAGCACCGCGGCGTGGCCGGCGTCCCAGCTCCGGTCGGCGCCGAGCGAGACGATGTTGCCGTGGGTGATGCCGATGCCCTTGGGCCGGCCCGTAGAGCCGGATGTGTACATGATGTACGCCAACTCGTCGGCGTACCGGGCGGGTTCGGGCGTGCCCAGCGGGCCCGTACCGGTGCCGTCCGCGCCGTCGTCCACCCGCAGAACCAGGGCGTCGTGGCGGAACTCCACGCCGGCCATGGCCGCGTCGGTCAGCAGCACCTTGCTTCCCGTCTCGGCGACGATCAGCTCCAGCCGGTGCCCGGGGTAGCGGACGTCGAGCGGGACGTACACCGCTCCCGCCTTCAGCACCGCGAGCGTGGCGACCACCAGGTCGGCCGAGCGCTCCTGGAGGATGGCGACCCGGTCGCCCCGGTCGACGCCGGCCCCGGCGAGCCGGGCTGCCAGCCGGTCGGCGCGGACGTCCAGTTCGGCGTAGGTGAGGCGGGTGTCCCCGGCGGTGACGGCCACCGCGTCGGGGGTGTCCGCCGCACGGAGGGCGAACCGCTCCGTGACGGTGCCGGACGGGACGGGGGCGGCCGTGTCGTTGACCTCGCCCAGCAGCAGGGTCCGCTCGTGCGGCAGCAGCAGGTCGATGTCACCGACGGGCCGTTCGGGGTCCTCGGTGGCCGCGGTGAGCAGCAGCACCAGCCGGTCGGCGATCGCCCGGGCGGTGGCGTGGTCGAAGAGGGCGGTGCTGTACTCCAGTGTTCCGCCGACGACCTTGTGCCCACCCTGCTCGGCCAGGCCGAAGTTGAAGGACAGGTCGAACTTGGCCAGAGCTCCCCGCATCGGCTGCGGGGCCAGGGTGAGGCCGGGCAGCTCCAGGTCGGCCTCCTCGTTGTTCTCCAGGCTGATCGCCACCTGGAACAGCGGGTTGCGGGAGAGGGTACGGACCGGGTTCAGCTCCTCCACCAGGCGTTCGAAGGGCACGTCCTGGTGGGAGAACGCCTCCAGGTCGGCGGTCCGGACACGGTCGACGAGCTGCCGGAAGGCCGGGTCGCCGGAGACGTCGGTGCGCAGCACCAGCGAGTTGACGAAGAAGCCGACGAGGTCGTCGAGAGCTTCGTCGCCCCGGCCGGCGACCACGGTGCCGAGCGGGATGTCGGTGCCCGCGCCGAGCCGGTGCAGCAGCGCGGCCACGGCTGCGTGCAGCACCATGAAGTGGCTGGCGCCCGTCTGCGCGTTCAGCAGCTCGATCCGCCGGGCGACCTCGGCGGGCAGCTCCAGCGGCACCTCGCCGGCCGGGTGTCGGGCCTCGGCCGGGCGCGGCCGGTCGGTGGGCAGGCCCAGCTCCTCGGGCAGCCCGGCGAGCGTGGTGCGCCAGTAGCCGAGCTGGCGGGCGTAGTCGCTGTCCGGCTCGTCCTCGCTGCCGAGGGTCTGCCGCTGCCAGAGGGCGTAGTCGGCGTACTGCACGGGCAGCGGGGTGAACTCGGGCGCCCGTCCGGCCTGCCGGGCCGCGTAGGCGGTGCCCAGGTCCCGGGCGAGCGGGGCCAGGGAGGACCCGTCGCCGGCGATGTGGTGCAGGACCAGCGCGAGGACGTGCTCGCGGGGGGCCAGGCGCAGCAGGCAGGCGCGCAGCGGGAGCTGGGCGGCCAGGTCGAAGCGGGTGCCGGCCAGCTCGGTGAGCTCGGCGTCGAGCCCGGCCTCGGTGGTCTCGCGGACGTCGAGGTCGAACCGGAAGCTGTCCGCGGCGAGGACGTGCTGCCTGGGCACCCCGCCGTCGGCGGGGTAGACGGTGCGCAGGCTCTCGTGGCGCTCGACCACGTCCCGCAGGGCATCCCGGAGAGCGTCGGTGTCGACGGTGCCCAGCAGCCGGGCGGCGAGCTGGATGTTGTACGAGCCGTCGCCCTCCTCGACCGAGTCGATGAACCACAGCCGGCGCTGGGCATGCGACAGCGGGACCACGTCGGGCCGCTCGACCGGCGTGAGCCGACGGCGGGCGGCGCCGGCGGCGGCGACCCGGACGGCCAGCGCGGCCGGCGTGGGGTCCTCGAAGACCGCGCGGACCGGAACCTCCACGCCGAGGGCGGTGCGGATCCGGTTGACCAGGCGGGTGGCCAGCAGCGAGTGGCCGCCCAGCTCGAAGAAGTGGTCGTCGATGCCGACGTCCGGCACGCCGAGCAGGTCGGCGTACAGGGCGGTGAGGACGGTCTCGCGCTCGTCGCGCGGGGCGCGCCGCTCGCCGGCCGGGCCGTGGTCGGGCGCGGGCAGGGCCCTGCGGTCCACCTTGCCGTTGGCGGTCAGCGGCAGCGCGGCGATGAGGACGAGGGCGGAGGGCACCATGTAGTCGGGGAGCCCGGCGGCCAGGTGCTCCTTCAGCGACTCCGCCAGCGCGTCCTCGTCCCCGGGCCCGGCCGGTACGACGTAGCCGACCAGCCGCTTGTCGCCGGGGCGGTCCTCACGGACCACGACGGTGCTCTGGGCGACGGCCGGGTGACCGGCGAGCCGGTCCTCGATCTCCCCCGGCTCGATGCGGAAGCCGCGCAGCTTGATCTGGTCGTCGGCGCGTCCGGCGAACTCCACGACGCCGTCACGGGTCCACCGGGCCAGGTCGCCGGTACGGTACATGCGGGCGCCGGCCGGACCGAACGGGTCGGCGGTGAACCGGCCGGCGGTCAGCGCGGGCCGGCCGGTGTAGCCGCGGGCCAGGCCCGCGCCGGCCAGGTACAGCTCGCCCTCGACGCCGGCCGGGACGGGACGCAGCGACCCGTCCAGGACGTACGCCCGCATGTTGTCGAGGGGGCGCCCGATGGGGATCCGGGCCGGGACCGGCGCGTCGGTGCCCAGGGCGTGGCTGAGGGCGAAAGTGGTGGTTTCGGTGGGGCCGTAGCCGTTGCAGACGACCGTGCCGGGGCAGGCGGCGCGGACCCGGCGGACGGCCTCCGCGGGCACCACGTCGCCGCCGGTCCAGACCTCGCGGACGGTGCCGAGGGCACCGGGCGACTCTTCGGCGACGAGCCGGAACAGGCCGGCGGTGAGCCAGAGACCGGTGACCCGCTCGGCGGCCAGGATCCGTTCCAGGTCGGCGACGCCGAGGTCACCAGCCGGTGCGACGACGACGGTGCCGCCGGTGAGCAGGGGCACCCACAGCTCGTAGGTGGAGGCGTCGAAGGCCACCGGGGAGTGCAGGAGCACCCGCTGGTGGGCGCCGTTCTCCCAGCGCCGGTCGAAGGCCAGTTCCGCGATGTCGCGGTGGGTGACCTCCACGCCCTTGGGCAGGCCGGTGGAGCCGGAGGTGTACATGATGTACGCGCGCTGGGCGGTGTGCACGGCGGGCCGCGGGGCCTCGCCCGGCAGGTCCTCGTCGGCGGCGAGGACGGTGACGCCGAGCCCGGCGGCGCGCCCGGTGAGCGCCGCGTCCGCGAGGACCACCGGGGCACCGGTGTCGGTGACGATGCGCCGCAGCCGGGCCGCCGGGTCGTTGACGCGCAGCGGCACGTACGCGCCGCCCGCCTTGAGGACGGCGAGCAGGGCGACCGGGAGGCTCGCGGAGCGCTCCAGGAGGGTGCCCACCGGCGTCTCCGGGCCCACGCCGCAGGCGGCGAGGCGGCCGGCGAGCCGGTCGGAGCGCTCGTCGAGTTCCCGGTAGGTCAGGGTGGTGCCGTCGTGGACGACGGCAGGCGCGTCCGGGGTGCGGGCCGCCTGGGCGCGGAACAAGGCGGCGACGTCCCCGTCGGGGACGGCACGGGCGGTGTCGTTCCACTCCACGAGGATCCGCTGCCGCTCGGCGGCGTCGAGCAGGTCGAGGGTGCCGGCCGGCTGCGCGGGGTCGGCGGTGAACAGCTCCAGTACGGTGCGGAGCCGCTCGCCGAGGGCTCGGGCGGAGTCGTCGTCGAACAGGTCGGGGCGGTAGTCCAGCTTCAGGGACAGCACCCGGCCGTTGTCGGAGGCGCCGAGCTGGAGCGGATAGTGGGTGCCGTCCTGGATGGCGGCGTCCACGATGCCCAGGCCCTGCGCGGAGTCCTCCAGGTGCTCCGCGTCCACCGGGTAGTTGTCGAAGTCGGTGGAGGTGTCGAAGAGGGTGCCGGTGCCGGTGGTCCGCTGGATGTCGGTCAGTCCCAGGTACTTGTGCGGCAGCAGGGCGGCCTGCTGGTCCTGGAGCCGGGTGAAGAGGGTGAGCAGGGTGTCCTCGCGCCGGATCCGGACGCGGACGGGCAGGGTGTTGATGAAGAGCCCCACCATGGTGCCCACGCCGGGCAGTTCGGCGGGCCGGCCGTTGACGGTTTCGCCGAAGACCACGTCGTCGCGGCCGGTCAGCCCGGCCAGCAGCAGCCCCCAGGCGCCCTGGACGACGGTGTTCTTGGTCAGGCCGCAGCGGCGGGCGGCCGCGGTGAGGGCGGCGGTGGCCTCCTCGGTCAGGGCGACGTGCAGCGAGCGCGGCCGCAGCGGCGCGCGGCCGGGGTCGGCGGGCGCCACCAGGGCCGGCTCGTCGAGCCCGGCCAGTGCCTCCCGCCATGCCGCCTCGGCGGCGTCCCGGTCCTGACCTGCGAGCCAGGCCAGGTACTCCTTGTACGGGGTGATCGCGGGCAGCTTGCCGGCGTCCGCACCGTTGCCGTACAGCTCGAACAGCTCGGCCAGGACGACCGGGCCGGACCAGCCGTCGAAGAGGATGTGGTGGCTGGTCAGCAGCAGCCGTTGGGCCTGCTCCCCGTGCTTGATCAGGGTGAAGCGGAGCAGCGGGGGGCGGCGCGGGTCGAAACGGTGCGCCAGGCCCGCCGCGGTGACCCGGTCCAGCTCGGCGGCCCGCTCGGCGGGGTCGAGACCGGTCAGGTCGCTCTCGTGCCAGGGCAGTTCGACGTCGCGCGGGATGACCGCGAGCGACTGGCCGCGGGCGCCCGGCCGGAAGGCGGCGCGCAGGCTGTCGTGGCGGTGCAGAACGGCCCGGGCCGCGTCGCGCAGTGCCCCGGTGTCCAGCTCGCCGCGCAGGTCGAGGGCTATCTGGGTGGTGTAGGCGTCGGCGCCGCGCTCGTCGTACAGGGCGTGGAAGAGCAGCCCCTCCTGGAGCGGGGAGAGCGGCAGCACGTCGGTGAGCCCGCGCTGGGCGGCCTCGAGCTGGTCGATCTCGTCCTGGGTGAGGGAGACGAGGGGCAGGTCGGAGGGGACGAGCCCGCCGGCCGCGTCCTCGGGCGCGGCCTTGACGTGGGCGACCAGCGACTCCAGTGCCCGGAACCAGGTACGTGCCAGGTCCTCGATCTCCTCCGCGGTGAACAGCTCGCGGTGGAAGATCCAGACGGCGGAGAGCCTCGGCCCGTCGGGGTGGCTGACGGCGGTGGCAGTGAGGTCCAGCGGGTGCGGCAGGCCCAGCGCAGCGTCGGCGACGGAGGACAGGTCGGCGCTGAGGACCGGCTCGTCGAGGCCCTCGGTGAGGGGCATGGAGCCCAGGCGGCCCAGGTAGTTGAAGCCGATCTGGGGCTTGGCGCCGCGGGCGAGCACGGCGGACGTCTGCGGGTTGAGGTGGCGCAGCAGTCCGTAACCGATGCCGTTGTCGGGGATCGCCCTGAGCTGTTCCTTGACCGCCTTGAGGGCGGTGCCGACGGCCGGGCCGCCGGAGAACAGCTCGTCGGCCCCGTGCGCGCCGGGGTCCAGGGCCAGCGGGTGGAGGCTGGTGAACCAGCCGACCGTGCGGGACAGGTCGACGCCGTCGAACAGGTCCTCGCGGCCGTGGCCCTCGAGGTCGATGAGGACCCCGCTGCCGGTGCCGCGCCCGCTGCGCTCGCGCCAGTCGGCGACGGCGATGGCGAGCGCGGTGAGCAGGACGTCGTTGACGCCGGCGCGGAAGGCGGCGGGGACCTGGCCGAGCAGCGGCTCGGTGATGGCCGGCGGCAGGTTCAGGCGCAAGGAGGAGGCCGAGCCCATGGTGTCCTGGCCAGGGATGAGCGGGCGGGGGGTGAGCTGCGGGTCGGGGGTGGCCAGGATCCGGCGCCACAGCGGCAGTTCGCGCATCCGCTCGGGTGCGGTCGACTGCTCGGCCAGCCGCTTGGCCCACTCGCGGTAGGAGGTGCCGACCGGGTCCAGTTCGACGCGGTGCCCTGCGGTCAGGGCCGTGAGGGCGGTCTCGAGGTCGGGCAGCAGGATGCGCCACGAGACGCCGTCCACGACCAGGTGGTGGGCGATGACGGCGAGTTGTCCGGGCGCTTCCGGGCCGGCGTCGAACCAGACGCAGCGCACCATGACCCCGGCGTCGGGGTCCAGGCCGGCCTGCGCGGCGGCGACCTCCTCGGCCGCCCGGGCGTCCAGCTCGGCCTCTCCCAGCCCGGCGGCGACCAGTGCCGCCGCGTCGACCCGCCGGACGCGGGTGGCCGCGTCCACCGTGCCGGGCGGCGCGGTCCGAAGGGACCAGCCGATGTCCTCCGCGATCCGGTTGAGAGTCATGCGCAGCGCGTCGTGGTGGTCCAGGACGGCCTGCACCGCGCCGGTCACGGTGTCCAGGGTGGCGCCGGCCGGCACCGGCAGCGACATGGTCTGGTTGAACTGGCCGATGGAGCCGCCCAGTTCACGCAGCCAGTCGATGATCGGGGTGATGTGCACCTCGCCGACGCCGTCGCCCGTGACCACGGCCGGCGCCTCGGCGTCCTGCCCGGCGGTTCGGGCCGCGGCCGCGAGGGCCGCGACCGTCTTGTGCTGGAAGATCTCGCGGGGCGTGAGGACCAGGCCTTCCTTGCGGGCCCGGCCGACCAGCTGCATGGTGAGGATGCTGTCCCCGCCCAGGGTGAAGAAGCTGTCGTCCACGCCGACCCGCGGCAGGCCCAGGACCTCCGCGAAGAGCACGGCCAGGGTCTCCTCGGCGGGCGTGCGCGGGGCGCGCCCGCTCTCGCCCGCGGTGGTTTCCGGGGCGGGCAGGGCCGCCCGGTCCACCTTGCCGTTGGCGTTCAGCGGCAGCGCGTCCAGGACGACGACGGCCGACGGCACCATGTAGCCGGGCAGCGCGGCCGCCGCGTGGGCGAGCAGCTCCTCCGGCTCGGGCCGGGCTCCCTCGGCGCACGCCACGTGCGCGACCAGCCGGCGGTCACCGGGCCGGTCCTCGCGGACCCCTGCGACGGCGCGGCCGACCCCCGGGTGGGCGGCCAGCACCTCCTCGATCTCCCCGAGTTCGATGCGGAAGCCGCGCAGCTTCACCTGGAAGTCGGTGCGGCCGATGTAGTGCAACCGGCCGTCGCCGGTCCAGCGGACCAGGTCGCCGGTGCGGTACATCCTGCTGCCCGCGGGGCCGTGGGGGTCTGCCACGAAGCGCTCCGCCGAGAGGTCGGGGCGGCCGTGGTAACCGCGGGCCAGGCCGGCGCCCGCGATGTACAGCTCTCCGGCGACGCCCGGGAGCACCGGGCGCAGCGCCGCATCCAGCACGTACACCCGGGTGTTGGCGACGGGCCGGCCGATGGTGATGCCGCCGGGGGTGTCGTCGATGACGGTACCGGTGGAGTAGACGGTGGTCTCGGTGGGCCCGTAGAGGTTCGTCAGTGTGCCGCCGAGGACGCGGAGCCGGTCCGCCAGGTCGGCGGGCAGCGCTTCGCCGGCCGTGACCTTGTGCAGTCCGCGCAGCGCGTCCGGCACGGCGCTCTCCAGGACGTTCCACAGGCTGGGCGGGGCCTCCATGACGGTGGCCCGGGTACGGGTGATCAGCCCGGCCAGTGCCTCGGGGTCCTTGACGGTGTCGGATCCGGCCAGGACGACGGTCGCGCCGGTGGTCAGCGGCAGGAACAGCTCCATGACCGCGATGTCGAAACCGACGGTGGCGAGCGCCACCATCCGACCGCCCGGGGTCAGGCGCAGCACGTGCTGGGCGGCGTCGAGCAGGTTCGCCATGGAGCCGCCGCTCAGGACCACGCCCTTGGGGCGGCCCGTGGAGCCGGAGGTGTAGATGACGTACGCGGCGTGGTCGGGCAGGCGCACCTCGGCGGGGGCGGTGGCCGGGAAGGCGTCCAGGTCCGCGGCGGCGACCGCCTCCTCGGTGACCGTGAGCACCGGGGCGGCGCTCTCGCGGATGTAGGCGATGCGGTCCGCGGGCAGCGCCGGGTCGACGGGTACGTAGGCCGCGCCCGCCTTGAGGACGGCCAGCAGCGCGGCGACGAGGTCCCCTGTACGCGGCAGCTGTACGGCGACGAACTGCTCGGGGCCGGCGCCCGCGGCACGCAGCCAGTGGGCCATGCGGTTGGCCCGGGCATCGAGCTCCGCGTAGGTGAACTCACGGTCCTCGGTGATCAGGGCGACGGCGTCCGGGGTGCGGGCGGCCGTCTCCTCGAAGCGCCCGGCGACGGACCGGCCGGTGCCCTCCAGGGCGGTGTCGTTCCAGTCCTGGAGCAACCGCCGGCGTTCGCCGGCCGTGAGCAGGTCCAGCCGTGCGATGGGCAGTGCCGGGTCGGCGACGAAGGCGCGCAGCACCCGCTGGAAGCGGTCGGCGGTCTCCCGTACCCAGGATTCGGCGAGCACGTCGGCGCGGTAGGACCAGTCCAGGGTGATGCGCTCGCCGCGCTGGGCGGCCAGCAGGGCCAGCGGGTAGTGCACGGCGTCGCGCACCTCGGCGTCCACGACGCCCAGGTGCCGAGCGGACTGCTCCAGGGACTCCTGCTCGACGGGGTAGTTCTCGAACACGACGAGCGTGTCGAAGAGTTCGGCGAGGCCGGCCAGGCGCTGGATCTCCCCCAGGCCGACGTACTGGCAGGCCGTCAGCCGGGTCTGCTGTTCCTGGAGCCGCTGGAAGACCTCCGCGAGGGTGGCGCCGCGATCGGCGGTGAAACGCACCGGGAGGGTGTTGATGAACAGGCCGATCATGCGCTCGACGCCGGGCAGTTCCGGGGGGCGCCCGGAGACGGTGGCGCCGAACACCACGTCGTCCCGGCCCACAGACGCGCCGAGCACCAGGCCCAGGGCGCCCTGCACCAGCGTGTTGACGGTCAGGCCGTGCCGGCGGGCCGCATCGACCAGGCGTGCCGAGAGTTCGTCGGGGAGGTCGGTGCGCAGCCGGTCGGGCACGACCGACGGGGTGCCGGCGGCCTCCGGCGCGATCAGCGTGGCCTCGTCGAGTCCGGCCAGCGCCTCGCGCCAAGCCGCGTGAGCCGCGTCCCGGTCCTGGCCGGCCAGCCACTCCAGGTAGTCCCGGTAGGGGGCGGGCGCGGGCAGGGACGCGGGGTCCTCTCCGCGCTGGAGCATCCCGTACAGCTCGAACAGCTCCTGTACGAGCAGCGGCATGGACCAGCCGTCCACGGCGATGTGGTGCACCGAGAGCACGAACCGGTGGACGTCCTCCGCCAGGCGGACCAGCGCACAGCGCAGCAGCGGGGGCACGGCCAGGTCGAAGCGCCGGGCCCGGTCCTCGGCGAGGAACTGTTCCAGTGCGGCGGCGTGGTCGGCCTCGTCCCGGGTGCTCAGGTCGAGTTCGGTGTACGGCAGGTCGGCCGTGGCGGGCACGACCTGGAGCGGGTGCTCGCCGAGGGTGAAGCAGGCACGGAGGTTGCCGTGGCGCTCGAGCAGGACGCGGGCGGCGGCGCGCAGGGTGTCGGACGCGACCGGGCCGCGCAGTTCGAGCACCGACTGGATGGTGTACACGTCGGAGGCGGTCTCGTCGTACCGGCCGTGGAAGAGCAGGCCGCTCTGGAGCGGGGAGAGCGGCAGCAGGTCCGCGAGTCCTCCGTCGGCGGCCTCCAGGCGCTCGATCTCCTCCTGGGAGACGGTGACGAGCGGCAGGTCGGACGGGGTGCGGCCGCCTGCGCCCGGCTCGGCGGCGGCCGCGGCCAGTCCGCGCAAGGCCTCGAACCAGTACCCGGCCAGGGTGCGCACCTCGGCGTCGGACAGCAGCTCGCCGGGCCAGGTCCAGGAGGCCACCAGCCGCTGCCCGTCCGGGTAGGCGACCGAGGCGGCGTTGAGGTCGAGGAGGTGGGTGAGCGGCATGGCGTCGTCGCCGGTGCCGGCGAGGGAGCCGACGGTGCCTTCGGCGGCGGCCTCGGCCGCGCCGGCCTCGCCGATCCGGCCGAGGTAGTTGAAGCCGACCTGGGGGGTGGCGGTGCCGGACAGTTCGGCGGCCGTGTCCGTGTTGAGGTGGCGCAGCAGGCCGTAGCCGATGCCCTTGTCGGGGATGGCGCGCAGTTGCTCCTTGACCGCCTTGAGGGCGGCGCCGGGGCGGTCGGGGGCACTGCCCGGGTCGACTGCCACCGGGTAGGCGCTGGTGAACCAGCCGACCGTGCGGGACAGGTCCACGCCGTCGGCCAGCTCCTCACGGCCGTGGCCCTCAAGGGCGACCAGGACCGGGCCGGCCGGGTCGCCGCCGGGCGTGCCGCGTTCGGCGCGCCAGCGGGCGACGGCCTGGGCGAGGCCGGTGAGCAGCACCTCGTCGGGGCCCGCGTGGAAGAGGTCGGGCACCCGGCCGAGGAGTTCCCCGGTGACGCCGGCGTCCAGCGAGAGGGTGAGGCGGCGTGCGGTGCCCGCGGTGTCGCGGGCGGGGTCGAGCGGGCGGGCGGCGAGCAGCGGGTCCGGGGTGGCGGCGATCTCGCGCCACAGCGGCAGCTCGGCGCTACGGGCGGGGGCGGCCGAGGCCTCGGTCAGCAGCCGGGACCAGCTGCGGAAGGAGGTGCCCACGGGTTCCAGGGTGACGGTCCGGCCCGCGCGCAGCGCGGTGAAGGCGGCCTCCAGGTCGGACAGCAGGATCCGCCACGAGACGCCGTCCACCACCAGGTGGTGGATGACGAGGGTGAGTTGGCCCTCGGTCCCGGGGCCGGCGTCGTACCAGACGGCGCGCACCATGCGGCCGGCCGTCGGGTCGAGGGCGGCGATCGCCTCGGCGGTACGGGCGGGCAGCGCGCCGCGGTCGCCGGGGGCGACCCGGACCAGGCAGTCCGCGGCGCTGACGGCGCCCGGGGCGGGCACCGTCAGCTCGGCCCGGCCGGCGTCCAGGGCGGCGCGCAGCATGGCGTGGTGGTCCAGCAGGGCCTGCAGCGCGGCGCGGACCGCCGGCTCGTCGAGGCCCGCCGGGAGCGGCACGGTCATGGTCTGGTTGAAGCGGCCGAGCGGGCCGCCGCGCTCCAGCAGCTCCCGCATGACGGGGGTGGCGGCGGCGGTGCCGACGCCGTCGTCGGCACGGCCGCCGGTCCCGGCGGCCGCCTCGCCCGCGACGCGGGCGAGGGCGGCGAGCTTGGCGACCGTCTTGTGCTCGAAGACCTCACGCAGGGTGAAGAGCACGCCCTCCTTGCGGGCCCGGTGGGCCAGCTGGATGGAGCTGATGCTGTCGCCGCCGAGCGCGAAGAAGCTGTCGTCCGCGCCGACCGGGCGGGCGCACTTCAGGACCTCGGCGAAGAGCCCGGCGAGGAGCCGCTCGCGGTCGTCGCGCGGCGCGCGGTACTCGGCCGTGTCCGCCTCGGCGGCGCCGGCGTTCCCGGCCGCGGCTGCCGCGGCCGGCATCAGCCGCGCCAGCTCGTCGGCGGAGAACAGCGTGACCTCGCCGAGCGTGCGCTCGGGCTCGTCCGTGATGGTCTCCAGGGCGCGCAGGAAGCGGGCCAGGATGAGCCGGCCGTCCTCCGGGGTGAAGCGGTCGGGGCGGATGTCGAGCCGGAAGTTCAGCTCGTCGCCGCGCAGGACGCCTTCGAGGCTGAGCGGGTAGTGGGTGGCGTCCACCGTGGTGGCCGCCACCGCGCCGATGCCCTCGGCGGCGTCGGACAGCGCGTCGGTGTCGACGGGGTAGTTCTCGAACAGCGCCATGGTGTCGAAGAGTTCCCCGTGACCGGTGGCGCGCTGGATGTCCGTGAGGCCCAGGTACTGGTACGGCAACAGCTCGGTCTGGGCCGCCTGGTGGCGCTGCACGGCCTGGCGCAGTGTCAGGGCGCCGTCCAGCCGGAACCGTACGGGCAGCGTGTTGATGAACATGCCGACCATGGACTCGACGCCGGGCAGCTCCGGCGGCCGGCCGGAGACCGTCTCGCCGAACACCACGTCGTCACGCCCGGTCAGCCGGCCCACCACCAGGCCCCAGGCGCCCTGGACCACGCTGTTGGGGGTGACACCGAGGGCGCGCGCGGCGGCCGTGAGCCGGCCGGCCAGGCCCTCGGGAGCCGGCTCCAGCAGGGTGTGCGGCAGCGTCGCGCCCCGGGCGGCGGCACCGGGGGCGATCAGGGCGGGGCCGCTGACGCCGTCCAGCCGGAGCTTCCAGGCGTGCTCGGCCTCGGCGCGGTCCTGTCGGCCCAGCCAGGCCAGGTACTCGCCGTACGAGACCGCCGGGGGGAGCCCCGACGCGTCGCCGCCGTGCAGGTAAAGGTGCATCAGCTCGCCGAGCACCAGGGGCATCGACCAGCCGTCGAGCAGGATGTGGTGGGCGGTGAAGACGAAGCGGTACGTGTCCTCCGCGAGCCGCACCAGGGTGAACCGCAGGGGCGGCCTGGACAGGTCGAAGCGGCGGGACCGGTCGGCGGCCAGCAGCTTCGCCAGCTCTTCCTCCCGCTCCGGCCCAGGCAGGGCGGACAGGTCGGCCTCGGCCCACTGCGGCTCGGCGGCGCGCAGGATCACCTGGACCGGCTCGCCGCTCTTGCGGTTGCGGAAGCCGGCCCGCAGGTTGTCGTGGCGGCGCAGCACCTCGGCGACCGCGCCGCGCAGCGCCCCGGCGTCGACGGCGCGGCGCAGGTCGAGCGCCATCTGGATGACGTAGACGTCGCTGCCGCCTTCGTCCTCGAGAGCGTGGAAGAACATCCCTTGCTGAAGGGGGGTCAGCGGCCACACATCCACAAAGCCGCGGTTGGTCATCTCGCTGTTTCCTCTCATCGGCTCAGGTCGCTCTCGAACTCGTCGATCTCGTCCTGGGACAGCTCGATCAGGGACAGATCGGAAGGGGTGAGGCCGCCGGCCTCGGGGTTGTCGGCGTGCGCGGCCAGCGACCGCAGCGCCTCGAACCAGTAGCCGGCCAGCTGCCGGACGTCCTGCTCGGAGAACAGCTCCTGCGGCCAGGACCAGACGGCGACCAGGTGCGGGCCATCGGGCCGGTCCTGGGTGATGGCGTTGACCGTCAGGGAGTGGGCCATCGGGACCTCGGGGGCGCTGCCGCCGCCCAGGGTCTCGGTGGCCTCCGGCGGGGCCGACCAGTCCTCGGCGGCGGCCGCGGTGGCCTCCGCCGCGGCGAACCGGCCCAGGTAGTTGAAGCCGAGCTGCGGGGCGGGCGTGCCGGCCAGCTCCGCGGCGGTGCCGGGGTTCAGGTAGCGCAGCAGCCCGTAGCCGATGCCCTTGTCGGGGATCTCCCGGACCTGCTCCTTGACCCGCTTGAGCGCGTCGCCCGCGGCGGGGCCGCCGGACCACAGGCCGGGGGCCGCGGGGTCGCCCGGGTCCACCGCCACCGGGTACAGGCTGGTGAACCAGCCGACCGTGCGGGACAGGTCGACGCCCTGGGCCACTTCTTCGCGGCCGTGGCCCTCCAGCCCCACCAGCACGCCGGAGGCGTCGCCGCGGCCGTGCTCGGCGCGCCAGCGGGCGACCGCCAGGGCGAGGCCGGTCAGCAGCACCTCGTCCACGCCGGCGTGGAACAGCGCCGGCACGCGGCCCAGCAACGGCTCCGTCGCGTCGGCGGACAGTTCCACCGTGATCTGGCGGGCGCTGCCCGCCACGTCACGGGCGGGGTCGAGCGGCCGTTCGGCGAGCAGCGGGTCGCGGGTGCCCGCGATCCGCCGCCACAGCGGGAGTTCGGCCAGCCGCGCCGGGTCCTGGGCGACCGTGGTCAGCAGCCTCGACCAGCGGCGGAAGGAGGTGCCCACCGGTTCGAGCGCGACCGGGCGGCCTTCCGCGACCGCCTCCCAGGCGGCCTTCAGGTCCTGCTGCACGACCCGCCAGGACACGCCGTCCACCACCAGGTGGTGGGCCAGCACCAGGAGCCGTCCGTGCTGCCCGGCCCCGGCGTCCAGCCACACGACGCGCACCATCGCTCCCCGCTCCGGGAGGAGTTCGCGCTGCGCCAGCTCCTGCCGGCGGCTGACCTGCGCGATCAGGCCGCCGGGCGCCGCCGGGTCGGCCTCCACCCGCGTGATCAGGGCGGCGGCGTCGACGGCGCCGCGCTCGGCGATCTCCAGCCGGGGCCGCGCGGCGTCCCGTACCAGCCGGGCCCGGAGCATGTCGTGGTGGTCCACGACGGCCTGCACGGTGGCGGTGATGCGGTCCGCGTCGGCGCCGAGCGGCAGTTGCAGCAGGGCCGCCTGGTGCACGGTCTCGACCGGTCCGCCGCGCTCGAGCAGCTCGTGCATGACCGGGGTGAGGTCGAGTTCGCCGACAGCGTCCTCGGGGTCCTCCTCGGCCGCGCCGGTGCTGTCCTGCGCGTGGCGGGCCAGCGCGCGTACGGTCTTGTGCTTGAACACGTCCCGCAGGCTGATCACCAGTCCGGCCTGGCGGGCCCGGCCGGCCAGCTGGATGGAGACGATGCTGTCGCCGCCCAGCTCGAAGAAGTCGTCGTCGAGACCGACCGACGGGAGCCCGAGGGCTTCCGCGAACAGCGTGGCCAGCAGTTCCTCCCGGGTCGCGGAGGCGGGCGCCTGGGGTGCGGCGTCGGACGCGGGCCCGGCCGCGGGGGGCGTCGCGCGGCCGGCGACCAGGGGGCTGACCTCGGCCGCCCAGCGGTCCAGGCCCCCGGCGGTGGTCCGGCCGGCCGGCCGGTCCGGGTCGGCGGCCATCTCCTCCAGCGTGCCGAGCAGTCCGGCGACCAGCCGGTCGGCCTCCTCCGGCAGGAACAGGTCCGGCCGGTAGCCCAGGCGCAGCAGCAGCTCCTGGCCGGCCAGGCCGGCGTCAAGGGTGAGCGGGTAGTGGGTGGCGTCGCTGGTGTGGACGTCGAGGATCCGCACGGCGTCGGTGGCGGCGTCCTCCACCCCGGCCTGGTCCACCGGGTAGTTCTGGAAGACCAGCAGGGTGTCGAAGAGCTCGCCGGCGCCGGCGGCCTTCTGCAGGTCCACCAGGCGCAGGTACTGGTGGTCCACCAGCTCGGTCTGCTGGTCCCGCAGCCGCACGAGGAGGTCGCGGACGGGCTCGTCGGCAAAGGTGCGCAGGCGCACCGGGACGGTGTTGATGAACAGCCCGACCATGCGCTCGACCCCGCGGACCTCCGGTGGCCGGCCGGAGACGGTGGCGCCGAAGACCACGTCCCGGCTGCCGGTGGCCCGGCCGAGCACCAGGCCCCAGGCGGCCTGGACCAGGGTGTTGACGGTGACCCCGAGCCGGGTGGCCAGGTCCGTCAGGGCAGTGGTGAGTCCCGGCCCGGCCTGGGCCATGACCCGGGCCGGCAGCACCGGCGCGCGGTCCGGGTCGGCCGGGGCGAGCAGTGTCCCGCCGGCCAGTCCGGCCAGTTCCGACTGCCAGGCGCGCTCGGAGGCGTCCTGGTCGCGGCCGGACAGCCAGGCCAGGTAGCTGCGGTAGGGCGGGGCGGGCGGGAGGGCGGAGGCGTCGCCGCCGGCGTGGTAGAGCCGGATCAGCTCCTCCAGCAGGACGGGCGCCGACCAGCCGTCCAGCAGCAGGTGGTGGTGGGTCAGCACCAGCCGGTGCCGGTCCGCCGCCAGCCGCACCAGGGCGCAGCGCAGCAGCGGCGGGGCGGTGAGGTCGAAGCGCCGCGCGGCCTCGGCGGCCGTCAGCCGGTCGAGCTCGGTCCGCTGCCGCTCCGGGTCCAGCGCGCTCAGGTCGGTCTCGTGCCAGGCGGGATCGGCCTGGGCGGGGATGACCTGCACGGGCCGGGCGAGACCCTCGTGGACGAAGGCCGCCCGCAGGTTCTCGTGCCGTGCCAGCAGGGCGGCGACGGCCGCGCGCAGCGTGTCCGGGTCCACCGGCCCGGCCAGGTCGATGCCGAGCTGGGTGGCGTACACGTCGAGGCCGCTCTCGCTGTAGAGCGAGTGGAAGACCAGGCCCTCCTGGAGGGGGGCGAGCGGCAGCACGTCGAAGGAACCGGTGCGGCCGGCTTCGAGCAGGTCGATCTCCTGCTGTTCCAGGCGTACGAGGGGGAAGTCCGACGGGGTGCGGCCGCCGGCCGCGTCCTGCCGGGCGTGCCGGACCAGCGCCGCCAGCGCCTGCTGCCAGGTGGTGGTCAGTGCCTCCATCTCGTCGGTGGTGAACAGCGCGTCGGGCCAGGTCCAGCGGGCGAACAGGCGGGGCCCGTCCGGGTGGTCCCGGGTGGACAGGTTGATCTCGATGGGGTGGGCGACGGGGGTGTCCGGGTGATCGCTGCTGCCCGCCAGCTCGGTGCCGGTGATGTCCCAGGCCCGGGCCTCGCCGGGCTCGGCGACGTCGAAGCGGCCGAGGTAGTTGAAGAGGATCTGGGGTGCGGGGCAGCGGGCGAGCAGCGGAACCGTCTGCGGGTTCAGGTACCGGAGCAGGCCGTAGCCGAGGCCCTTGTCGGGCACGGTGGCCAGCTGTTCCTTGATCCGCTTGACGGCGTCGCCGATCTCGGGGCCGCCGGCCAGGGCCGCCTCCCAGCGGTCGGTGCCGGGGTCGAGGCGTACCGGCGACAGGGCGCTGAACCAGCCGACCGTACGGGACAGGTCGGTGTCCGGGCCCAGTTCCTGGCGGCCGTGGCCCTCCAGGCCGATCAGCACGTCCGTGCCGGGCCGCCCGCCGCGGCCCGCACGCCAGTGGCCCACGGCCACCGACAGCGCGGTGAGCAGAACCTCGGTGACGCCGGTGTGGAACAGGCCCGGGATCTCGGCCAGCAGCGGCTCGGTCTCCTCCGGGGACAGCGTGAGTTCCACACTGCGCACGGTGCCCGCGACGTCGCGGGCCGGGTCGAGCGGCCGGTCGGAGAGCAGCGGGTCGGGGCCGGACAGGGTCCGGGTCCACAGCGGCAGTTCCTCACTGCGGGCCGGGTCGCACGCCTCGGCTGCCAGGCGCTGGGCCCAGGCGCGGTAGCTGGTGCGCACGGGCTGGAGCCGGGGTTCACTCCCGGCGGCCAGCGCCTCCCATGCGGCCCGCAGGTCGGGCAGCAGGATCCGCCAGGAGACCCCGTCCACCGCCAGGTGGTGGACGACGAGCAGCAGCCGGTGGTCGCCGCCGGGGCCGGCATCGAACCAGACGGCGCGCAGGATCGCGCCGTTGTCCGGGTCCAGCAGGGCCTGGGCGGCCGCCTCGCCCTCCCGGATCGCGGTGACGAGATCGTCTCCGGTCAGGCCCCGGACATCGGCCCGGGTCAGGACGCCGGCGGCGGGCACGGTGGAGCGCTGCCGGGCCTCCAGGCTCCACACCTGGTTGCCGGCCCGGCGGCTCAGCCGCAGCCGCAGCGCGTCATGGTGGTCGATCAGCGCCTGGAGCGAGCCGGTGACGAGGCGTTCGTCGGCGTCGCCGGGCAGCCGGACCATGACTTCCTGGTGGAAGCGCTCGACGGGGCCGCCGCGTTCGCGCCACCAGTGGACGACCGGGGTCAGGGGGATCTCGCCGATACCGGCGTCGGCTTCGCCGGCGTCCGCGGCGTCCGCCGCGTCGAGGGCGCGGGCGGCGGCGGCCAGTTCCTCGATGGTGCGGTGGCGCAGCACGTCCGCGGCGGTGAATTCCAGGCCTGCCTCACGGGCCCGGCTGACCAGCTGGATCGAGACGATGCTGTCGCCGCCGAGGGCGAAGAAGCCGTCGTCGATGCCGACGTACGGCACGCCGAGGAGGTCGCCGACGAGGGCGCAGATCAGCTGCTCCTTGGCGTCGCGCGGCGCGCGGCCGGCTGCCGAGCCGGCGCGGTCGCCGAGGTCGGGCTCGGGCAGGGCGGCGCGGTCCACCTTGCCGTTGGCGTTCAGCGGCAGGGCGTCGAGCGTGGTGTAGCCGACGGGGACCATGTACTCCGGCAGCCGGGCGGCGAGGTGCTCGCGCAGCTCGTCGGGGCCGGCCGGAGTGCCCACGGCGACGGTGCAGGCCACCAGCCGGCGTCGGCCGGAGGCGTCCTCGTGGACGGTGACGGCGGCGTGCGCGACGGCCGGATGGGCGGTGAGCGCGGCCTCGATCTCACCCGGCTCGATCCGGAAGCCCCGGACCTTGACCTGGTCGTCGGCGCGGCCGACGAACTCCAGCTCGCCGTCGGCGTTCCAGCGCACCAGGTCGCCGGTGCGGTACATCCGCTCGCCGGTTGCGCCGTAGGGGTGGGCGACGAACCGCTCCGAGGTCAGTGCCGGGCGGCCGAGGTAGCCGCGGGCGAGCCCGTCGCCGGCCAGGTACAGCTCGCCCGTGGCGCCGGCCGGCACCGGGCGCAGCGCGTCGTCGAGGACGTACGCCCGGGTGTTCCACAGCGGGGTACCGATCGGCGGGTGGACCGCTCCCGACTGGGGGCGGCTCATGGTGGCGCAGACCGTGGTCTCGCTGGGCCCGTAGACGTTGATCAGCCTGCGGCCCTCGGACCAGTGGGCGACCTGGTCGGGCCGGCACTTCTCGCCGCCGACGCCCAGGGTGCGCAGGGTGGGCAGCGGGGAGTGCGGCAGGGTGCCGAGCATGCCCGCGGTGATCTGGAGATGCGTGACGCCGTGGTCGCGGACCAGCGCCGCCAGTTCCTCGCCCGCGGGGGCCTTGTGGCCCTGCGGCAGCACCAGGGCGGCGCCGGTCAGCAGGGTCATCGCCAGGTCGGCCAAGGAGACGTCGAAGCTGGGCGAGACCGCCTGGAGAACCCGGCTGTCCGCGTCGATCGAGAAGTTCTCCGCGTGCGACCCGGCCAGGCCGGCGATGCCCCGGTGGGTGACGACGACGCCCTTGGGGCGGCCGGTCGACCCGGAGGTGTAGATGACGTACGCGGGGTGGGCGGGCAGCGGCGGCGTGTCCGGGTCGTTCTCCGGGGCGGCGGCCACGGCGGCGCGCACCTCGGGGTCGTCCACGCTGACGGCGGCCGTGCCCGCGGGCAGCGCGCCGAGCTGGTCGCGGACGTCCCCGGTGGTCAGCACCAGGGCGGGCCGGGCGTCGTCGAGGATGTACGCGATCCGCTCGGCGGGGTAGCCCGGGTCGACAGGCAGGTAGGCGGCGCCGGCCTTGAGGACGCCGAGGGTGACGGCGAGCCAGTCCGCCGACCGCGGCACGGCGACCGCGACGTGCTGCTCGGGGCGGACGCCGCGGGCGATGAAGTGGTGCGCCCACTGGTTGGCGCGCGCGTTCAGCTCGGCGTACGTGAGCTGCGTCCGGCCCGCGATGACGGCCGGGCGGCCGGGGGCGGCCTGGACGCGGGCGCTGAAGAGCGCCGGGAAGGTGCCGGCGTCGACCTCGTGCGCGGTGTCGTTCCATTCGGTCAGGACCCGGTGCCGCTCGGCCGGCGTGAGCAGGTCGATCCGGCTGACCCGGGTCTGCGGGTCGGCGGTGACCGCATCGAGCAGGGCTTGGTACCGGGCCGCCAGCGAGGCCACGGTGGCCCGGTCGAACAGGTCGGTGCGGTAGCTGATCAGCCCGCCGAGCCCGGCGGGCGCGCCGTCCTCGGTGAACGTCTCGCGCAGCTCCACGCCCAGGTCGGTCTTGGCGGAGGTCAGCTCGACATCGGCCGGGGCCGCGGTCAGGCCGGGCAGCCGCAGCGCCGGGGCGGTGTTGTTCTGGAAGGCGAGGAACACCTGGAAGAGCGGGGTGTGCGCCGGCGAGCGCTCGGGGGCGAGCCTGTCCACCAGCCGCTCGAAGGGCAGGTCCTGTTGGGCGTAGGCCGCGAGGTCCGCGGACCGCACCCGGGCCAGCAGCTCGGCGAAGGTCGGGTCCCCCGAGGTGTCGGTGCGCAGCACCAGCGTGTTGACGAAGAAGCCGACCAGCTCCTCCAGGGCCTCGTCCTGACGGCCCGCGACGGCGGTGCCGATGGGGATGTCGGTGCCCGAGCCGAGCCGGGTCAGCAGGGCGGCGAGTGCCGCCTGCGCCACCATGAACATGCTCACCTGGTGTCTCTGCGCCAGGCCCGTGAGCCGGGCGTGCAGGTCCGCGCCGAGGGTGAACTCGACCGCGGCCCCCGACGGGTCCGGCTCCGCGGGGCGGGGCCGGTCGGCGGGCAGCTCCAGCGCCGCCGGGGCGCCGTCCAGGGCGGCGGTCCAGAAGGCGAGCTGACGGGCCGCGAGGCTCTGCGGGTCGCTCTCGTCGCCGAGCAGGTCGCGCTGCCAGAGGGTGTAGTCGGCGTACTGCACCGCCAGCGGCGTGAAGGCGGGGGCCCGCCCGGCCTGCCGTGCCGTGTAGGCGACGGAGAGATCGCGTGCCAGCGGCGCGTTCGACCAGCCGTCGGAGGCGATGTGGTGCAGGTTCAGGAGGAGGACGTGCTCCTCCTCGGCAATGCGGAACAGAGTGGCCCGTATCGGCAGTTCGACGGCGAGGTCGAAGCCGCGGGCCGCCTCGCGCTGCAGCGCCTCGGCCAGCTCGGCCTCGGACACGTCCGCGGCCTCGAAGGGCACCTCGGCCCCCGCCGGGTCCGCGACGGCCTGGCGGGGCTTGCCGCCCGGGTCGGGGAAGGTGGTGCGCAGGGACTCGTGGCGGGTCAGCACGTCGGCCAGGGCGGCCCGCAGGGCGGCGTGGTCCAGGGTGCCGGTCAGCCGGATGCCGATGGGAATGTTGTACGAGCCCGTCGGGCCCTCCAAGCGGTTCAGGAACCACAGCCGGCGCTGGGCGGCGGACAGCGGGAGCTCCTCGGGGCGCTCGTACGGGGCCAGGGCGGGACGCTCGGAGCCGTCGGAGCCCCCGGAGGTGACCCGGGCGGCAAGCCGCGCCGGGGTGGGCGCCTCGAACACGGCGCGCACGTCCACCTCGGCGCCGAAGGCGGCGCGGACCCGGCTGAGCAGCCGGACGGCGCTGAGCGAGTTGCCGCCGAGCTGGAAGAAGTCGCCGTCCGCGGGGACCTGGGGCAGGTCGAGGACCTGTGCGAAGAGCGCGCACAGGATCTCCTCCTGCGGGGTGCGCGGGGCGCGGGCGCGGGTGGTGCCGAGGGCGGCGAACTCCGGCTCGGGCAAGGCCGCGCGGTCCAGCTTGCCGTTGACGGTCAGCGGCAGGGCGTCGAGGACGACGACGGCCTCGGGGACCATGTAGTCGGGCAGGGCGGCGGCCAGGGCCGCGCGGACGGCGGCGCCGTCCGGGCCGGCGCCGTCCGCCGGGACCACGTAGGCGACCAGGCGCTTGCCGCCCTCGCCGCCGTCGCGGACCACGACCGCCTGGGCGGCGACGCCCGGCAGCGCTGCGACGGCGGCGGCCACCTCGCCCGGCTCGATGCGGTGGCCGCGCACCTTGACCTGGTCGTCGGCGCGGCCGACGAAGACGAGGTTGCCGTCGGGCAGTTGGCGGGCCACGTCGCCGGTGCGGTACATCCGGGAGCCCGCCGGGCCGTAGGGGTCGGCGGTGAAGCGCTCCGATGTCAGGGCCGGGCGGTCGAGGTAACCGCGGGCCAGGCAGGGGCCCGCGAGGTAGAGCTCGCCGGCGACGCCCTCGGGGACCGGGCGCAGCGCGGCGTCCAGCACGTAGGCGCGGACGTTGCCCTGGGGGCGGCCCATCGGGACGGGGCCGGGGGGCAGGTCGGCGCCGGGCTCGATGCGGTATTCGGTGACGTTGACGGTGGCCTCGGTGGGCCCGTACACGTTCCAGACCACGGCCTGGGGGTGGCGCTCGCGCCAGGCGGCGACCGCTTCCCCGAGCAGGGCCTCACCGCCGAGCAGCAGCTCGGTCGCGGGCGAGTACCCGTCCGGGAGGGCGCCGAGCAGCGGCAGGTGGCTGGGTGTCGCCTTCATGAAGGTGACCGGGGCCTCGGCGAGCCGCGCGGACAGCTGCGGGGTCTCCTCCAGGGCCGCGATGATCACGGTGCCGCCGACGGTCAGCGGGGTGAACAGCGCGGTGACCGTGAGGTCGAAGGAGACCGGCGAGTGCAGCAGGGCGCGCCCGCTCGCGCCGGGATAGGCGAGCCCGGTCCAGCCCAGGTAGTCGGTCACCGAGCGGTGGGCGACCACGACGCCCTTGGGGCGGCCGGTGGAGCCGGAGGTGTAGATGACGTACGCCGGGTGGTCGGGGAGCGCGGCGCAGTCCGGCGCGGTGGCGGGGAGCGCGGCCAGGGCGGCGGCGGTGGCCGGCTCGTCGAGGACGAGGCGGGGCACGTGGGTGGCGGGCAGCCGGCCGGCGGCGGCTCCGGTGGTGACGAGCAGCCGCGGCGCCGCGTCGGCGAGCAGGTAGCCGAGCCGGTCGTGCGGGTAGGCCGGGTCCAACGGGACATAGGCCGCGCCGGACTTCAGGACGGCGAGCAGCGCGACGACGAGGTCGGCGGAGCGCTCCAGGGCGAGGGCGACCCGCTGCTCGGGGCCGGCGCCGCGGGCGGCGAGGGCGTGCGCGAGCCGGTTGGCACGGGCCTCCAGCTCGGCATAGCTGATCTCGGCGTCGCCGTCCACGAGCGCGATGGTGTCCGGGGTGCGGGCCGCCTGGGCCTCGATCAGCTCGTGGACCAGGGCGTCCGAGCCGGGCACGGTGACGCCGGCGGCGCCGGTCGTCCGCCGCCGGGTGTCGGCGGTGCCGAGCAGGTCGATCCGGCCGACCGGGGTGCCGGGCGCGGTGGCGAGGGTTTCCAGCACGCGGCGCAGCCGGCCGGTGACGGATTCCACCAGCGCGCGGTCCAGCAGGTCGGCGCGGTAGTACCAGTTGAGGGTGAGCCGGTGGTCGTCCTGCATGACCACCATGCCCAGCGGGTAGTGGTTGTCGCCCTTGGTGTCCACCTCGGACAGCGCCAGGCCGTGCGCGGTCTGCATCGCGCCGGGCTCCGCGGGGAAGTTCTCGAAGACCACGGCGGTGTCGAAGAGGCTTCCCAGGCCGAGGAGCTGCTGGATGTCGGCGAGGCCGAGGTAGTGGTGGGAGAGGAGTTCGACGCGGCGCTGCTGGACGTCGGCGAGGGTGTCGGCGAGGGAGCGCGCGGGGTCGACCCGGACGCGGACGGGCACGGTGTTGCTGAACAGGCCGACCATGGACTCCACGCCGGGCAGCTCCGGCGGGCGGCCGGAGACCGTCTCGCCGAAGAGGACGTCGTCCCGGCCGGTCAGCTGGGCCAGCACGATGCCCCAGGCGCCCTGGACGACGGCGTTGAGGGTGAGGCCATGGGTGCGGGCGGCGGCGGTGAGGCCGGCCACCAGCCCGGCGGGCAGCTCGTCGACGATGCGGCCCGGCAGGGCGGCGGCCGTGCCCGCGGCGGCGGGGGCCACCAGGGTCGGCTCGGCCACTCCGGCGAGCGCGGTGCGCCAGGCGTGCTCGGCGGCACTCCGGTCCTGCCCGGCCAGCCAGGCCAGGTAGTCCTTGTACGGGGCGACCGGCGGCAGTGCCGCGAGGTCGCCGCCGCTGCCGTACAGCGCGAACAGCTCGCCGGCCAGGATCGGCGCGGACCAGCCGTCCAGCAGCAGGTGGTGGGCGGCGAACAGCAGCCGGAAGGTGTCCTCGCCGAGCCGGATGAGGGTGAAGCGCAGCAGCGGCGGGCGCTCCGGGTCGAAGCGGCGGGCCCGCTCGGCCACCAGCAGCCGGTCCAGCTCGGCACGCTGCTCGTCGGCGTCGAGCGCGGTCAGGTCGATCTCGTTCCAGGGCACTTCGGCCTCGGCCGGGATGAGCTGGACGGGGGTCCCCTCGGCTGTGCGGCGGAAGGCGGCACGCAGGCTGGCGTGGCGGGCGAGCAGCGCGGCGACGGCGGCGCGCAGCCGGCCGGTGTCGAGGTCGCCGCTCACGTCCAGGGCGAGGCGGGTGATGTACACGTCCTCGGCCTGCTGGTCGTACTCGGTGTGGAAGAGCAGGCCCTCCTGGAGCGGGGAGAGCGGCAGGATGTCGGCCAGGCCCGGCTGGACCTGTTCCAGGGCGGTGATCTCGTCCTGGCCGAGACCGGCCAGCGGCACGTCGGAGGGGATCAGCCGGCCGGCGCCCTCCGGCCGCCGGGCGCGCTCGGCCAGCGCGGCCAGTGCCTCGAACCAGCGCTCGGCGAGCTGCCGTACGGCACCCTCGGTGAGGAGCTCGCCCGGCCAGGTCCAGGTGGCGGTCAGCCGGGGGCCGTCGGCGTGCGTCTCGGTGACGGCGTTGGCGGTGAGCGCGTAGGGCAGCGGGGTGGCCTGGTCCGCGCCGCCGCCGAGGCCGGCGTCCTGGGTGTCGTCCGCGCCCGACTCGCCGATCCGGCCGAGGTAGTTGAAGCCGATCTGCGGCTCGGGAAGCCGGGCGAGCGCGACGGCGGTTCGCGGGTTCAGGTAGCGCAGCAGGCCGAAGCCGATGCCGTTGTCGGGGATGGCGCGCAGTTGTTCCCTGACCGCCTTGAGGGCGGCGGCCGGGTCGGCGCCCGGCGCTCCCGGGTCGAGCCGGACCGGGTAGAGGCTGGTGAACCAGCCCACGGTGCGGGACAGGTCGGCGCCTTCGACGATGTCCTCACGGCCATGGCCTTCGAGGCCGACCAGCACGGAGGAGTCGTCGCCCAGGCCCTGGGCGCGCCGCCAGTCGGCGACGGCGGTGGCCAGCGCGGTCAGCAGCACATCGTTGACCTGTGCGTTGAACGCGGCAGGTACCGGACCGAGGAGGGCTCCGGTGAGGTCGGCGGGCAGCCGCAAGGTGAGGTGCCCGGCGGTGGCCAGGGTGTCACGCCCGGCGTCCAGGGGCCGCTCGGTGAGCAGCGGGTCGGGCCCGGAGAGTATGTCGCGCCACAGCGGCAGTTCGCGCAGGCGCCCTGCCTCGCCGGCGGCGGCGGTGAGCGCCTGCGCCCAGCGGCGGAAGGAGGTGCCGACGGGCTCGGGGGTGAAGGAGCGGCCCTCGGCGGCCGCGTCCAGGGCGGCCGCGAACTCGGGCAGCAGGATGCGCCAGGAGACCCCGTCGACGGACAGGTGGTGGATGACCAGCAGCAGCCGGCCCGGCTCGGCGGCTCCAGCGTCGAACCAGACGGCCTGGACCATGCGGCCCTGCTCGGGGGCGAGCCGGCCCTGCGCGTCGGCGGACTCCCGCTCGATGACGGCCCGCTGGGCATCGGCGCCGAGTCCGCTGACGTCGACACGGGTCAGCGAACCGGCGGCGTCGACGGTCCCGGGCGGGGTGATCTCGAGCGTCCACTCGTCGATGTCCTCGATGCGGGTCAGCCTGAGCCGCAGTGCGTCGTGGTGGTCCAGGAGGGTCTGGAGGACGCCCGTGACGCGGGCGGTGTCCAGTCCGGCGGGAACCGGCAGCGGCATCGCCTGGTGGAACGGGTCGACGGGGCCGCTGTGTTCGCTGAACCAGTGGATGATCGGGGTGAGCGGCACCGCGCCGACGCCGTCCGAGGGAGCGCGGCGGCGCGCCGGGGCGGCAGCCTCCTTGGCGACGGCGGCCAGCGCCTCGACGGTCTTGTGGGTGAAGACGTCACGCGGGGTGAAGCGCAGCCCGGCCTTGCGGGCCCGGCTGATCAGCTGGATGGAGCCGATGCTGTCGCCGCCCAGCTCGAAGAAGCTCTGGTCCACGCCGACCTTCGGCACGCCGAGGATCTCCGCGAAGAGAGCGCACAACAGCTCCTCGCGCTCGGTGGCGGGGGCGCGGCCCTCGCCGGCGGGGGCCTGCGGGGCGGGCAGCGCCTTGCGGTCGAGCTTGCCGTTGACCATCAGCGGCAGCGCGTCGAGGGTGACGAAGACGGCGGGCACCATGTACTCGGGCAGCGCGGCGCCGGTGTGCGCGCGCAGCGCTTCGGCATCGGGAGCGGCGTCGGGTCCGGGGACCACGTACGCCGCCAGCTGCTTGACGCCGGGCTGCGGTTCGTGGATGACGACGGCGCTCTCGGCGACGGACGGGTGGCGGCGCAGCACCGCCTCGATCTCGCCCAGCTCGATGCGGAAGCCGCGGATCTTGACCTGGTCGTCGGCCCGGCCGACGAACTCCAGCTGGCCGTCCGGGCGGTGGCGCACGATGTCGCCGGTGCGGTACATGCGGGTGCCGGGGGCGCCGAACGGGTCGGCGGTGAAGCGTTCGGCGGTCAGCCCGGCGCGCCTGAGGTAGCCGCGGGCCAGGCCGGGGCCCGCTACGTACAGCTCGCCGGCCACACCGGCGGGCACCGGGCGGAGCGCGCCGTCGAGGACGTACAGCCGCGTGTCGTGGACGGCGGTGCCGATCGGCGGAACGCTGCCGGCGGGCTCCAGGGGGGCGCTGATGGTGGCGGCGACGGTGGACTCGGTCGGCCCGTACGCGTTGACCATGCGGCGGCCGGGCGCCCAGCGCTCGACCAGCTCGGCTGAGGTCGCGTCACCGCCTACGACGAGGGTGGTGAAACCTTCGAGGCCGGCGGTGGGGACGCCGGCCAGGGCGGCCGGCGGGATCAGGGCGTGCGTCACCTTCCGCTCCGCGATCAGCTCCGCGAGCGGCTCGCCCGCGAGCGCACCCGGCTCGGGCACGACCAGCGCGGCACCGGAGGTGAGGGCCATGCACAGCTCCAGCACGGAGGCGTCGAAGCTCGGCGAGGAGAACTGCAGCACCCGGCCGCCCTCCCCGACCGCGAACCGCTCCCGCTCCGAGGCCGCGAAGGCCGCCAGCCCCTCGTGGGTGACGAGCACGCCCTTGGGTACGCCCGTCGAGCCCGAGGTGTAGATCAGGTACGCCGGGGAGGCCGTGGAGACCGGGCCCGCGGGCCGCGCTCCGGCCTGCGGAAGCTCACCGTCCAGCTCGATCACCGGCACGTCGGCCACCGCCGGCACCGCGCCTGCGTGCTCCGAGGTGGTCAGCACCGCGGCAGGCGCCGCGTCCTTGAACATGAACGCGATCCGCTCGGCCGGGTAGTCGGGGTCCACCGGCAGGTACGCGGCGCCGGCCTTCTGCACCGCCAGCGCGGCCACGACCGACTCGACGGAGCGGCCCAGAACCAGCGCCACGATCTGTTCGGGGCCGATCCCCAGCCCGGCCAGCCGGCCCGCCAGCTCGTCGGTGCGCGCGGCCAGTTCCGCGTACGTCAGCACCGTCCCGGCCGACTCGACGGCGACCGCGTCCGGGGTTCGGGCGGCCTGCGCGGAGAACAGCGCGGGGAAGGTCTTCGGGGCCACCGCCGGCGCGCCGGCCCCGGCCGCGACCAGGCGCCCGCGCTCCTCGTCGGAGAGCAGGTCCAGGCCCGCGACCGTGCGGTCCGGGTCCTCGGCGATCGCACCGAGGAGCTTGACGAGGCGGCCGCCGATCACCTCGGTCTGCTCGCGGGTGAACAGGTCGGGGCGGTAGTTGAGCAGCAGCCGCAGCCGGCCCTCGTACACGTGGGAGACCAGGCACAGCGGGTAGTGGTTGGCGTCGAGCACGTCGAAGCCGTCGATGGCCAGGTCGCCGGCGAGGTCGCGCAGGTCCTGGAGGTCGAAGGGGAAGTTCTCGAAGGCGACGTACGTGTCGAAGAGCTCGGCGTGGCCGGAGACCCGGTGGATGTCGCGCATGCCGGTGAACTGGTGGGCGGACATCTCCAGGTGCTCGCCCTGGAGCCGGGCGAGCACCTCGCGCAGCGAGTCGGCGGCGTTCACCCGGACCCGCACCGGCAGGGTGTTGATGAGCATGCCGACCATGCGCTCGACACCGGGCACCTCCGGCGGGCGGCCGGAGACGACCGTGCCGAAGACCACGTCGTCGCGGCCGGAGAGCACGGAAAGCAGCAGGCCCCAGGAGCCGTGGACGGCACTGGAGAAGGTCAGGTCCGCACCGCGCAGCCGGGCCGACAGCGCCTCGGTCTCCTCGGTGGACAGCTCCAGTACCAGCTGCTCGGGGTGCACAACCTCGCGGGTCGGGTCGGCGGGGATCAGCCGGGTCGGGGCGTCGATCCCGGCCAGGGCCTCGCGCCAGGCCGCCTCGGAGGCGGCTCGGTCCTGGCGGGCCAGGTGGGCGAGGTGGTCGCGGAAGGGGGTGACGGGCGGCAGCGCGGAGGCGTCGCCCCCGTTGCCGTAGACCTGGAACAGCTCGCCGAGCAGGACGGAGGTGGACCAGCCGTCGAGCAGGATGTGGTGGAAGGTGATGAGCAGCCGCGCCGAGCCGACGCCGAGCCGCACCAGGCGGTAGCGCATCAGCGGCGGGCGGGTCAGCTCGAAGCGGTGGTTCTTCTCCTCGGCCTGGATGCGGGCGAGTTCGGCCGTCCGCCGGTCGGCGGGCAGAGCGCCCAGGTCGTCCTCCTGCCAGGGCAGGGCCGCCTCGCGGGCCACCACCTGCACCGGACGGCTCTGCTTGGGGTGCAGGAAGCCCACCCGCAGGTTGGCGTGGCGGGCGAGCAGCGTCTCGGCGGTGGTGCGCAGGACCTGCGCGTCCACGTCGCCGCCGAGGTCCAGCACGACCTGCACGGTGTAGACGTCGTTGCCGGACTCGTCGTACAGCGCGTGGAAGAGCAGCCCCTCCTGAAGCGGGGACAGCGGGAGAATGTCCTCGGGACCCGACTTCGTCATTACAGCGTCCTCCACTCGGCTTCGAGCCCGTCGATCTCGTCTTGGGAAAGGTCCACCAGCGCAAGGTCTGATGGGCTGTAGCCGCCCGCGTCCGGGAGCTCGGCGTGTTCGGTCAGTGCCCGCAGCGCGCGGGAGAAGGTGTCGTGCAGCTCACGGACGTCGGTGTCGGTGAGCAGCCGTCCGGGCCAGGCCCAGGTGGTCAGCAGGCGCGGCCCGCCGGGTGCGTCGAGCGCCGCCGCGTTGATCTCCAGTACATGCGACAGCGGCAGATCGGCGCCCTCGGCGAGGACGGCCTCGGTCTCCAGGGCCGCCTCCCAGTCACCGGCCCCGAGGGACTGGCGCCCGAGGTAGTTGAAGAGCAGGGGCGGGGTGGCGAGCGCGGCCAGTTCGGGGCCCGCGGCCGGGTCGAGGTGGCGCAGCACGCCGTAGCCGATGCCCTCGTCGGCCACGTCGCGCAGTTGCTCCTTGACGCGTTTGAGGGCGGCTCCGGCGGCGTGGCCCGCGGCCCACAGGCCGGCCCAGTCGGTGACGCCGGGATCCAGCCGGGCGGGCCGGATGGTGGTGAACCAGCCGACCGTGCGGGAGAGGTCCACGCCGTCGGAGAACTCCTGGCGGCCGTGGCCCTCGATGTCGATGAGCACGTCGCGGCCGGCCGCGCCGCGCCGCTCCCGCCAGTGCGCCACGGCCAGGGCCAGGGCGGTGACCAGCAGCTCGTGGACGCTCGCGTTGAGCACGCCGGGCAGCCGGTCGAGGAGCGCGGCGGTCTGTTCGGCGGGCAGTGTCACGGTGAGCTTGCGGGCTCCGGCGACGGTGTCCCGGGCCGGGTCCAGCGGCCGGTCCGTGAGGTACGGGGCGGGCAACCGCAGCGTCTCGCGCCACAGCGGGAGTTCGGCTGCACGGGCGGGTGCCTGCGCTGCCAGCAGCTCGGCCCACCGGCGCAGCGGGGTTCCGACGGGGGCGAGTCGTGGCTCCTTGCCCTCCCGTACGGCCTCCCAGGCGGCCCGCAGGTCGGGCAGCAGGATCTGCCAGGAGACGCCGTCCACGACCAGGTGGTGGGCGGCGAACAGCAGCCGTCCCGGGGCGTCGGGGCCGACGTCGAACCACACCAGTTGCACCGTGCGGCCCGCGCCGGGGTCGAGCCGCGCCCAGGCCTCCTTGGCCTCAGCGGCGATCAGCGCGGACAGTTCCTCGGTGCCGAGCCCTGCGGCTTCCACCCGGCGCACCAGGGGCGTGGCTACGGCGCTGCCACGCTCGGCGACCTCGTACGCCCAGCGCCCGTCCGGCCGCCCGCGGTCCAGCCGGATCCGCAGCGCGTCGTGCCGGTCCAGTACGGCCTGCAGGGCGGCGGCCAGGTCGGCCTCGCCGAGTCCGGCCGGAACCTGGACCAGGCTCGACTGGTGGAAGGCGTCCACCGGGCCGCCGCGCTCCTCCAGCCAGCGCATGACCGGGGTGGCGGGCAGTTCGCCCGTCCCGGCATCGGCGTCGTCCTCGGCCGGCCCGCCCGGCGCCGCTGCCTCGACGTGGGCCGCGAGGGCGGCGACCGTCTTCAGCTCGAAGACCTCCTTGGGGGAGAAGGTCAGGCCCTGGCGGCGGCCCCGCGCGACGAGCTGGATCGAGACGATGCTGTCGCCGCCCAGTTCGAAGAAGCTGTCGTGCAGGCCGATGCTGTCGGCGCCGTCCCGGCCCAGCACGTCCGCGAAGAGCGCGGCGATCGCATCCTGCACGGGCGTGCGGGCCCCGGCCGGGGCGACCGCGGCCGGGCCCGCGGCGGCGGGCGCGGGCAGCGCGCCCCGGTCGAGCTTGCCGTTGGGGGTGAGCGGCAGCGCGTCGAGGACGACCACCGCGGCGGGCACCATGTAGGCGGGGAGCGGCCCCTGGGCGTGGGCGATCACGTCGGCCGGGTCCGGGTACCGGCCCTCGGCGGGCACGACGTAGCCGGTGAGCCGGCGGTGGCCGGTGCGGTCCTCGTGTACGGCGGCGGCGGCGTGCGCGACACCCGGGTGACGGGCCAGCACGGCCTCGACCTCGCCCAGCTCGATGCGGAAGCCGTTCAGCTTGACCTGGTCGTCGACGCGGCCGAGGTATTCCAGCTCGCCGTCGGTGCGCCACCGGCCCACGTCGCCGGTCCGGTACATCCGGGCGCCGGGCGGGCCGTACGGGTCGGCGACGAAACGCTCGGCGGTCAGGCCGGAGCGGCCCAGGTAGCCGCGGGCGAGCTGGCCGCCGCCGATGTAGATCTCGCCGGCCACGCCGGGTGGCACCGGCTGGAGCGCCGGGTCCAGGACGTAGATGACCGAGTTCCACATCGGGCGGCCGATGGGCACCGGGCCGGCGGGCGCGGCGTCGTCCGGGCCGATGCGGTACTCGACGCAGCCGACGGTGGCCTCGGTCGGGCCGTACTCGTTGATGACGGTGACACCGGAGCGCCCTTCCCGCCACTCGTCGACGGTCTCACCGAGCAGCATCTCGCCGCCGACGACCAGCTCCTGTACCGGTGAGAACTCCTCGGGAAGCACCGCGAGCAGCGCCAGGTGGGAGGGGGTCGCCTTGAGGAACCCGGGGCGCGGCGCGCCGCTGCCGGGGCCCTCCAGGGCAGTGACGCGGACGGTCCCGCCGCTGATCAGCGGGCCGTACAGGGCGGTCACGGTGAGGTCGAAGGAGACCGGGGAGTGCAGCAGCGCGGACTCGGCGACGGACGGGTACCGCTCACGGACGTAGGCCAGGTAGACCGCGACGGTGCGGTGCGTCACGACGACGCCCTTGGGGCGGCCGGTGGAGCCGGAGGTGTAGATGACGTACGCGGGGTGCTCCGGCGCCAGCGGGGCGGTGCGGTCGGCGTCTGCGGGGTCGGTCACCGGGGAGTGGCGCTGGGCGGTGACGTCCAGCACGGGCAGCCCGGCGGGGACGGCGTCGAGGGTGCCGGGCCCGGCCAGCACCAGCGCGGGCGAGGAGTCCTCCAGCATGTACGCGATGCGCTCGGCCGGGTAGTCGGGGTCGACGGGCACATAGGCCGCGCCGGACTTGACCACCGCGAGCAGTGCGGTCACCAGGTCGGCGGAGCGGGGCAACAGGACCGCGACGCGCTGCTCGGGGCCGGCGCCCATCGCGATCAGGGCGTGCGCCAGCCGGTTGGCCCGGACGTCGAGTTCAGCGTACGTGAGGGCCGTGTCACCCTCCACCAGCGCCGGCGCGTCCGGGGTGCGGGCGGCCTGGGCCTGGAACAGCTCGGGCAGCAGCGGTCCGGTCGGCACCACCGGTGCGGTGCCGAACTCGCCCAGGACCAGGGAGCGTTCGGAGTCGGACAGGATCCGGATGGCGCTGACCCGGCGGCCGGGGGCGGCCGTGAACGCCTCCAGGACGCGTACCAGGCGGGCCGCCATCGCCTCGATGGTGGCCCGGTCGAACAGGTCGGTGCTGTACTCCAGCCGGCCGGAGATCCCGGCCGGGGCCTCCTGGCCGGCCGACCGCTCGTCCAGCCCGAAGAGCAGGTCGATCTTGGTGACGCCGGGGTCCACCTGCTGCGGGGTGGTGGTCAGACCGGGCAGCTCCAGGGTGGACTCGGCCGGGGTCTGGACGTCCATCATGACCTGGAAGAGCGGGTTGCGGGCGAGCGAGCGTACCGGGTTCAGCGCCTCGACGAGCCGCTCGAAGGGCACGTCCTGGTGGGCGTGGGCGGAGAGCGCCATCTCCCGGGAGCGGCCCAGCAGTTCGCTGACGGTCGGGTCGCCGCTGAGGTCGTTGCGGAAGACCACGGTGTTGACGAAGCAGCCGATCAGCTCGTCCAGCCGGGCGTCGCCGCGCCCGGCGACCGCGCTGCCGAGCGGGATGTCGGTGCCCGCGCCGAGCTTGCTCAACGTGACGGCGACGGCGCTCTGGAGGACCATGAAGAGGCTGGCCCGGTGGGCGCGGCCCAGCTCGATCAGACGGCAGTGCAGACCGGGGTCTATGTCGAAGCGCACGATGTCGCCGCGCTGGCTCAGCTCAGTCGGGCGCGGCCGGTCCATCGGCAGGGCCAGTTCCTCGGGCAGGCCCGACAACTGGCCCTTCCAGTAGGCGAGCTGACGGCCCAGCGGGCTGTCCGGGTCGGTCTCGTCGCCGAGTGCGGTCTGCTGCCACAGGGTGTAGTCGGCGTACTGCACGGCCATCGGCGTGAAGGCGGGGGCGGCGCCCCGGGCGCGGGCGGTGTAGGCGGTGCCCAGGTCGCGGGCGAGCGGGGCCAGCGAGAGACCGTCGGCGACGATGTGGTGCAGTACGACCAGCAGGACGTGCTCCTCGGGACCGAGGACCAGCAGCCGGGGCCGTACGGCGAGCCCGGCGGTCAGGTCGAAGCCCTCCGCGACGGTCGCGGCGACGGTGGCGTCCAGCTCCTCGGCGGTGACCGGCCGCTCGATGAGCCGCGCCTGGGCGGCGGCATCGGCCGGGGTCAGGATCTCCTGACGGGGGCGGCCGTCGGTCTCGGGGAAGACGGTGCGCAGGCTTTCGTGGCGGGCGAGCACGTCCGTGACCGCCGCGGCGAGCGCGGCCCGGTCCAGGCGCCCGGAGAGCCTGAGCGCGAGACCCATGTTGTACGCGCCGCTCGGGCCCTGAAGCCGGTTGACCAGCCACAGCCGTTGCTGGGTGAGGGAGAGGGGCAGCTCGTCGGGGCGCGGCTGGGGGCGCAGCGCGGCAGCGGCCGGCCGGTCCTCCCGCTCGGTGAGGGCGGCGAGGGCGGCGACCGTGGGGTTCTCGAAGACGGTACGGATGGAGAGTTCGGCGCCGAAGGAGTCACGGATGCGGCCCAGCAGCCGGATCGCGGTCAGCGAGTGGCCGCCCAGGTCGAAGAAGTTGTCGTCCACGCCGACCGGCGGGGCGTCGGCGGCCGGCTTGAGGACGTCGGTGACGAGCGCGCACAGCGCCTCCTCTCGGGGCCCGGTGGGCGCCCGGTAGGCGGCGCGGGTCTGCGGCCCGGGCTCCGGCCCGCCGCCCTGCTCCGGTGGGGTCCACCCGGCGGGCGCGTCCAGTGGCACGGACTCCAGGGGGGTGTCCGGGGCGGATCCGGCCAGTGCGGCGAGGTAGCCGGTGAGCGCCTGGCGGTGGCCCAGGAGGTCGGCTTCGCCGTAGAGGTCGGCGTTGGCGTGGAGGTCGATGAGGAAGCCGTCGCCGGGTGTGCGGTTGTCCACGATGAGGGACAGGTCCTCCTCGGGACCGATGGAGAAGCCCCGCACGGTGGCGTCGTGCCCGGCGAACTCCAGCCGCTCGCCGTACATGATCAGGTTGATCTCGGCGCCCCACAGCCGCTTGCGGTCGCCGACCAGGCCGAGGTCGCGGTGGATGTCCTCGTAGCGGTAGCGCTGGTGGCGCAGGGCCTGGTGGAGGGTGTCACTGACGGTGCGCAGCAGGCCGGCGACGGTCTGCCCGGGGGTGAGCCGGATTCTGACCGGCAGCGCGTTGGACACCATGCCGGGGGTGCGCTTGGCCTCGGCGCCGAGGCGGGCGGAGGTGGCCAGGCCCAGCACGATGTCGTCGGCGCCTGTGAGCCGGTGCAGGTAGCCGGCGATGGCTGCGACGACGGCTGCCGGCCAGCTCACGCGGGTTTCCCGGGCGAGGTCCCGCAGGGTCTCGGCATCGGCGGCGGGAATCTCGCCGGCCTGCCGGACGTGGTCGACCGGCACCCGGCCGGGGCGGGGGGCGAGGCTGACGGGGTCGGCGGCGCCGATGCCCTCGAGCGCCTGCGTCCAGTAGGCGCGGTCCGTGGTGAACTGCTCGGAGGCGCGGTAGGCGGTATCGGTGGCGACCAGGCCGGCGAAGCTGCCGAACGGGCTGGGCTCGGGCTCGGCGCCGGTGGCCAGGGCGGTGTAGAGCGCGGCCGCCCGCGCGGCGATCAGACCCCAGCTGTAGCCGTCCACGACGGCGTGGTGGACACGGCTGAACCAGGTGTAGCGGTCGTCGGCCAGTTTGAGCAGGGCGAAGGTGAACAGCGGGTCGACGGCCAGGTCCACTGGCGTGGTGACGTGGGCGAGCATCCACTCCTCGGCGGAGGCCGCCGGGTCGGCCGCGCCGCTGAAGTCGGGGGTGTGCAGGACCCAGCCCAGTTCGGCCTCGGACAGCACGGTCTGCACCGGCCCGTCGGGGCCGGGGAGGAAGCGGACCCGCAGCGTCTCGGCCTCGTCCACCGTGCGGCGCAGCGCCGCCTCGAACAGCCCGGCGTCGACCGCTCCCGCGATCTCCACGCATTCGGCGATGCTGAACATCGGGTTGTCCGGGTTGATGTGCTGGGCCAGCCACATTCCGTGTTGAGCGGCCGTCAGCGGCAGCTGGTGTCCATTCCGATCGGCCATTGCCATTCACTCCGATTGAGTAGACGCGTCGAGACCCGGGGGGAGAACGCCGGACTGCCGTTGCGGCGGCGGCGGCGACCCGATCACACTACGAAGCGCCGCGTCGGGCGCCATGAGCTCATGGAAAACTTCGAACCGCCGGGACGCGCATATCGAAGAATGCTCATCGCCATTTACGGACGGGGAAAAGGGAGCACCGAGAAGAACGAGCGAGTGCCCCGCCCGATGGGGCGGGGCACTCGCATTCCGTACGGACCGGCAGCGGGGGTTCTACCGGACCGGACGCAGGGACACGGGCAGACTGCTGTACCCGTGCAGGAAATTGGAGTGGATGGGCACGGCGGGGCCGATGAGCGCGGCGTCCTCGACGTGCGTGCGCAGGGCGCTCAGCAGGGCGTGGATCTCGGCCCGGCCCAGGTAGGCGCCGAGGCAGAAGTGCGGCCCGTAGCCGAAGGAGACGTGCTTGTTGGGGGTGCGGCCGAGGTCGAAGACCTCGGGGTCGGTGAAGACCTCCTCGTCGTAGTTGGCGGAGCTGTTCCAGAGGGTGACGACATCGCCGGCGCGGATGACCCGGCCGCCGATCTCCACGTCCTCCAGGGCGCGCCGCCCGAAGTGCATGGCGGGGCTCACCCAGCGCAGCACCTCCTCGACGGCGCTGTCCACGGTGACCTCGCCGGCTCTGAGCCGGCGCCACTGCTCGGGGTGCCTGATCAGCTCGTGCATCCCGCAGATCATGGACAGCCGGCTGGTCTCGTCGCCGCCGATGATGACGCTGTAGCAGTTGAAGACGATCTCCTGCTCGGTCAGCGGCCGGCCGTCGACGGTCGCGGTGGCGAGCACACTGACCACGTCGTCCCGGGGGTCGTCGCGCCGGTCTTCGGCCAGGTCGGAGAAGTACAGGAGGAGTTCGTTGCGGGCCACCACGGCGTCCTCGGCGGACCGGTCGGCCTCTTCCGCGCTCAGCGCCTCCTTGGTGAGGGACAGCAGGTAGTCGCGGTCGGCGGGCGGTACGCCGAGCAGGTCCGCGATGGTGGCCATCGGGATGTGCTCGGCGACGTCCTGGGCGAAGTCCACGGTGCCGCGCGCGACGGCCTCCCGCACCAGCCGGTCGGCGCGCTGCCGCACGCCCTCCACGACGGGTTCCAGCACGCGCGGGGCGAACGCCTTGAGCAGCAGGTTGCGCAGTTCGCGGTGGCGGCGCCCGTCGGTGACGGCGAGCATCTGGCCGGCCGCCGAGTCGCCGCCCTCGAGGAGGGTCGCCAGGACGTTGCCGCGCTCGGAGGTGAACCGCTTGTTGTCGCGGTACACCTCCATGATGTCGTGGTAGCGGGAGAGAACCCAGAAGCCGGGCACCGCGCGGCCCCGCACCGGGTGCCAGTGCACCGGCGCCTCCCGCCGGAACTCCCGCCACAGCGACACGAGTCCGTCCTTGTCGTTCAGGAAGGTCTGCGGGTCGGTCAGGTCGACGCCGGCCGCTGCACGCGGGGCGGTGGCGCCGGTGAAGGTGTCCATGGCCGTCGTCACGGTCAGGCCTTGCGCTGGGTCATGGCCACCAGCACCTTGCGGTCACCGGTGAAGGGGCGGCGGCCGTGCGAGGTGAGGATGTTGTCGATCATCAGGAGGTCGCCGGTGCGCCACGGCTCGGCCAGCGTGGTCTCGGCGTACGCGCCCTGGATGGTCTCGATCTCCTCGGCGCCGATCGGGCTGCCGTCGCCGTAGTAGGCGTTGCGGGGCAGGCCGTCCTCGCCGCAGATCTCCAGCAGGCCCTCTCGGACGGCCTGCGGCAGGGCCTCGACGTGGAAGAGGTGCGCCTGGTTGAACCAGACCTTCTTCCCGGTGACCGGGTGCACCGTCACGGCGGGCCGGCGCTGCCGGGTGCGCAGCACGTCCCCGTCCCACTCGGTCCGGATGCCGTGCTCGGCGCAGTAGTTCTCCACATGGCCCTTGTCGTCGCTCTGGAAGCCCTCCTGCCAGGACAGGCCCATGCCCGTGCGGTAGGTGCGGGTGTAGAGCACGCCCTTGTCCTCGAAGCGGCGCACCAGGTCGGCGGGCAGCTTCTCCAGCACGGCCCCGCTGTCCGCGACGGGAGTCTCGCCGCCGGTCTGCGCGGCGAGCGCACAGAAGAAGAACACGTTGTGCGGCCAGTTCTCCGAGTACGCGCTCTCGTTGTGCTGCGGGATGCTCTGGTCGGCCGGGTACTCGGTCGAGGTGTAGACCTTGCCGGTGACCCGGCTGCGCGGCGTGGAGCGCTCGTTGTACTCCAGGGTGGCGCCGCCGATCTCCTCGGCCAGGTCGGCGAGTTCCGCCTGCTCCACCAGGCCGCTGCCCTTGACCATGACCGCCGCGTGCTCGTACATCGCGGAGCGCAGGGCCTCGGCGTTGGCGGTGAACCAGGCCCGGTGGTCGCCGTCGTGGCGGGGGGTGACGCGCACCAGGCGGGTGCCGTTGCGCTCCGCGATCTCGGTGTCGGCGTCGGTGAAAGGCGTCTTCATCGGGATGTCAGTCCCTTTCCACGTCGAAGGTGTATCCGTCGGTGCTGGTGTGGTTGACCGGGTCGCCGGCCGCGTACTCGTAGGCGCTGTGGAACGGGTCCGGGGCGGAAACCGGCGCGGAGAACCGGCCGGTGTCCGGGTTGAGCACCCGGGTGCCGAGGACCACGTTGAAGAAGGAGCCCTCGTGCTCGGTGGCGACCTGGAACTGGCCGAGGCGGCCGTAGTCGTGGGAGCCCGGCATGTTGTCCGGGACGTGCTGCGGGTCGGGAGTGCCGTCGGCGCGCAGCGGCTCGCCGTAGAGCCCGTACTGGTAGAGCCCGCCGCGCTGCCGCCCATCGGCACCCGTGAGGGCGAAGACGTCCCCGCGCACGGTGGTGTGGCTCCAGGTCGTGCGGGCTGCGGCCGGGTCGCCGCCCGCAGCGCTGAGCACGAGTCCGCCGGGAAGCCGGACCACCCGGGTGAGCAGGCGCCGGTCGGTGCCGTTCAGCGCCAGGTCCACGTCGCCGTTGTCCGTGGAGGTGTGGGAGTAGTACACCGTGGAGCTGCCGGCCGCCGACCTCGCGGTGCGGCTGGTGAGGTGGTCCGCGATGTCCTGGCCGTACCTGACGTCGGCCGCACCCTCGCCGGTCACGGCGCCGCCCAGGTGGCGCTCGACGGTGTCCTGGCGCTGCGTCACCGTGCGGCCGCCGGCGGTGTAGCCGGAGAGGTGCCCGTTGAGGGTGTACGTGAAGCCGGTCAGCTCCCCGTCACCGAGCGCCGCGAGCAGCCGTCCGGACGCGTCGTAGCAGTAGGAGGTGGTACGGGTGCCGCGCGCTGAGCGGTCGGTGGCGACGGAGACGTTGCTCGCCGCGCCCGCTTCCGCCCGGGTGCCGGCCGGGCAGCCGGCCGCGGCGCGCGCCGTGAAGTCGCGGCCGTACTCGTGGCCGCCGATCCACGCCTGCACCAGCCGGCCCGCCGCGTCGTATCGGTAGTTGGGCCCGTCGGGCCGGGCGTCCTGTCCGGCGGTGCGCTCGTCGACGATGGTCCCGGACCGCGAGCGGGTGACCTCGGAGGGCAGGGAGCGCCCGTCCGCGAGGGTCCAGTTCTTGGTGGTCAGCCGGCCGGCGGCGTCGCGGGCCAGCTCCAGGCGGGTGCCGTTGGCGTAGCGGACCTTCTCCAGCGCGCCGGCGGCGTCGTAGGAGGCGTCCGCGAGACGGGTGCCGTTCAGGGTCACCGAGATCTTGCGTCCGGCGGCGTCGTAGCCGGTCTGCAGGGTCTGCGGGCGGTCCGCCGGGTTCGGCGCAACGGTGCGCTCCGCGACGGCGCGCCCGGCCCGGTCGAGGTCGAGCACGGTGTGGGTGCCCTGGGTGTCGGTGTACTGGACGCGCCGGCCGAGCAGGTCGGTGACGATGACCAGGGTCTGGCCGGGCGTCCGGGCCACGGTGGTCAGGGGGTCGCCGTGGTGGGCGTGGTCGTAGACGACGTCACGGGCCGGCAGGTGGGCGTTGCCCTCGATCTTCATGCCGGTCATCCGGCCGCGCGCGTCGTAGCTCACGCACGTCCACTTGTCGCCGCCGAAGTTGACGGCGACGGGCAGCCCGCGCGCACTGAAGACGAACTTCTCGACCCGGCCGGGGCCGCTCGCCGGGGCGGGCAGTGTGACCGACTTCGGCAGCCCGCGCTGCGGCGCCGGGTCGTCCTCCTCGGTGCAGGGGTTGTCGGCGCTCTCGTCGGTGCCGTAATACGCGTACTCCTGCCGGGCTCCGTCGGGTCCGGTCTTGGCGACCGGCCGGAACGCCTCGTCAAAGGAGTACAGCGTCTTGAGCGCCAGCCCCCCGGGGTCGGTCTCGGTGCCGAACGGCAGCCCCTGCTCGCTGAGCAGGTTACGGGTGACCAGGTGCGGCACGCCGTCGGTGTCGGCACGTTCGGCCGTCACTCCCTCGGGGCCGTACGCGGTCGTGGTGGACGGCACCTTCTCGCACCCCTGCGGGGCGGGTGCCAGCGGCTTCAGGTCGGGGCCGAAGCAGGACGCGGGGCCCGGGCCGTAGGCGCCGACGGGCAGGCCGGCCTCGTTGTGGACGGTCGTCGTCATCCGCCCGGCCGCGTCGGTGACCGAGGCGGGCTGGTCCGCGGCGGTCCAGGTCTGCCGGACCGTGCGACCGGTGGCGTCGGTGTCGTCGGTCAGCCGGCCGGCGGCGTCGAAGCCGACTTTCCTGGCCCAGCCGTGGGGAGAGGCCAGGCCGGCGACGCGGACCTCGGTGACGCCGGGGGTGTAGGCGTAGCTGCGCTGCGGCCGGCGGTCGGGGCGCAGCACGTTGCCGGTGGGTTCGGGCGCGGTGATCCGGGCCGCCTGTGCGGTGCCGGGGCGGTACTCGATACGGAACTGGGCCGCCGGGGTGTCGCGTAGCGAGGGCGCCACCCCGACCCAGTCGGTGAGCAGCGGCGTGCGGACGGCGACCAGCCGGTGGTCGGCGGTGAACCCGAAGTCGGTGGTCTCCCCGCCGGGGTTGACGACCCGGGTCAGGGTGCCGCCCCGGTACAGGAGCCGGCTGGTCCCGGCGCCCGGGACCCGCACGGCGCACACGTAGCCGGCGGGCGCGCCGCTGTCGTCCCCGCACTCCGGGCTGCCGGCGTAGAGGAACCGCAGGCCGTCCTCCTCGGCAGCCTTGATCCGAGCGGCGGTGTCCTCGGCCGCCCTGTTCCGGGGTGTCTTGTTTCCGGGTGCCTCGTTCCGGTGGGCCTTGCTCCGGGGCGCGGCGGCCCTGCCCTCGCGGCCGGCCGCGCGTTCTCCCGCCGCCCCCGCGAGGAGGTGGCCGCCGGGTGCGGTGAGCCCGGTGGGCCCGTCCTGCCCAGCCGGGGCGGCCTCGGCCGGTGCGGCGGCCCCGGCGGTGGTCTCCGGGCCCGTCGCCGCAGGGCTGACCGTCCAGCCCGGCGGGAGGACCGCGCCGGACGGGGTCAGCCAGGAGGACGGGACGGGGGCGGCTCGGTCGGTGCCGGCGATCCAGAGGGCGAGGTGGTCCGCGTCGGCGGGGCGCCGGTACTCGACGGTGATGGTGTGGGCGCGGCCGCCCCTGAGGGTGACCTCCTTGCCGTAGACCGGCCGGGCGCCGGTGCCGGTCTTCCGGTTCCAGTCGTCGTGGACGGGCCTGCCGTCGATGAGGACGCGCAGGCCGCCCGCGTAACTGCCGCCCAGCCGGTAGCGGCCGGTGGCAGGCACGGTGAGACTTCCGGTCCAGCGGGCACGGAAGGCGCCTTGGGGGGACTCGGCGCCCCAGCGGAAGCCGACGGCGCTGTCGGTCCGCACGGTCTGCGGCTTCTCGGCGGCGCCGATGCCGCCGCCGGAGTCGCCCGCGTAGTAGGCGCCGGTGAGCCCCGAAGCGGCCTGCACGGCCAGCGAGTCGTAGGTGAACGTGGCGCCGAGCGGGCCGGCTCCGGTCTGGGTCCGGCCGGTGTCCACGGAGACGGTGGCGTTGCCGTTGGCGAGGTTGACCGTGACCGGGCCGAGGGTGTCGGAGGGGGCGGGGCCGCCCGGGGCGAGCGCGCCGAGGCGCTGGTTGACCGTGAAGGTGCGGGCGGGGGCGTCCTGGCCGACGGCGCCGGAGCGGTCCCGGGTGCGCAGGGTCCAGCGGTAGGAGCCGCCGTCCTTGAGCACGCCCGCCGGTACGGTCCACCGAGGCTCCGGCCGCCAGCCGGATGAGGTCACCTGGCCGGCACGCGGGCCGTCGCCGGTGCCGAGGACGAACTCGTAGGCCACCGCGCCGCTCTGCGGCTGCGCGGTCAGCTCGGTCCGGGCGCCGGCCAGCACCGCGCCGTCGGCGGGTCCGGCCGGGGCGGACGCGCCGCCCCGGTCCGACGCGGCGGCCGGTGCGACGGCTCCGGTGCCGCTGAAGTCACCTTCCGGCCAGACCGGTTGCGCCGGGAGCCCGGCGGGGGCGGGCAGCAGCCCCGCGCCGGACGCCGGCTTCGCCTTCGCGTCCGCCCCCGGCGCCTGGGCGCCGAGGAGCGTGACCGACAGCGCCACGGTGGCCGACGACGCGGCCAGCGCTCTGAGTCGTCTTCCGGTGCGAGGCATGCCTGCTCACCACTCCAAAACTCGGGATACGCCAACGGCACCAGATGCTGTCAGCGGCCCGGTCCCGGCCTGAAGTCCGTTGCGAATCTTTGAATACGATCCGCTGGTTGAGCAGCGTGCGGCGGGGATACGGTACTTGGCGTGACCATCCGTATTCTTCTCGCAGACGACCAGGAATCCGTTCGGGTGGGTTTCCGGTTGATTCTGGATTCCCAGCCCGACATGGAAGTCATCGGTGAAGCCGCCGACGGCCTGCAGGCGGTGGAACTCGCCGCGAAACTCCGGCCCGACGTCGTGCTCGCCGATATCCGCATGCCCCGGCTGGACGGCCTGGAGGTCACCCGGAGACTAGCGGGGCCCGAGGCCGCGGACCCGCTGCGGGTCGTCGTGGTGACCACCTTCGACCTCGACGAGTACGTCCACACCGCGCTGCACAACGGCGCATGCGGCTTCCTGTTGAAGCGGTCCGGGCCGGCCCTGCTGGTGGAGGCGGTGCGGGCGGCGGTGGCGGGCGACACGATGATCAGCCCTTCGATCACCGTACGGCTGCTGAAGCACCTGCAGAACCCGTCCCGGGGCCGGGCCCCGCAGCCTCTGGAGGCGCTGACCGAACGGGAGACCGAGATAGCCCGGCTGGTGGCCAAGGGCCTGACGAACGCCGAGATCGGCACCGAGCTGTTCATCTCGCCCGGCACGGCCAAGACACACATCGCCAACATCCAGCGGAAGCTGGACGCCCGCAACCGGGTCGGTATCGCCGCCTGGGTGTGGGACAGCGGCCTGGTGGGCTGATCCGGCCGCCGCCCTCGCGGGACTCCCGCGTCAGACCGTGCAGACGCCCTTCATGCTGTCGATGAGGGCGAGGACCGCGCGGGCGGACGGCAGGATCATGCGCCCTTCCCGGGTGAGCCGGGCACCCGTGGAATCCCGGGTGAAGAGTTTCGTCCCCAGTACCTGTTCCAGGCATTTGATCTGGTAGCTGATCGCGGGCTGCGAATAGCCCAGGGCCCTCGCCGCCTGGTCCATACGGCCGATTTCGGCCACGGACACGAAGGCGCGGAACTCCCTCTCGTGCATCTCTCCCCCTGTTTCTTCTGCGATCGGCCGGAGCCGGCCTCATCGTGGTGCGGCCGCCGCGTGTCGCGGCCACCCGGTGCGTTCCGGCCACTGGCCAACCCGATGAGTTCCACTCCATATCAGCTCAATGAAAGTTGAGCGGCAACGCCCGGTGCAGGAAGCTGCCGTGTCCGTCGTCCTTCCCCGCCGAGCGGGCATTCCCGGAACACCCGAGCGCCCCGAGGAGGTCTCCTCGGGGCGCTTAGCTGTCAGTCCGGCCCCTGCCGGGGCGGTCGGTCAGCCGTGGCTGATGGCGGTCAGGACGTTCAGCCTGGCTCCCCGGCGGGCGGGGGCGATCGAGGCGAGCACCCCGACGAGCGCGGCACCGATCAGGTAGCCGGCCATCTGGCCCCAGGGCAGTGACAGGGTGCTGACGCCCTGGTCCTTCATGGCGTGGGCCGTCGCGAGTCCGAGCAGCGCGCCGACCGCCACACCGAGCACCGCGCCGAAGAGCGAGATCACCACCGACTCAGTCATGATCATGCGGATGGTCTGGCCGCGGCTCAGCCCGATGGCCCGCAGGGTGCCGAGCTCCCGGGTGCGCTCCAGAACGGACAGGGCGAGGGTGTTGACGATGCCGAGGATCGCGATCAGCATCGCCACGCCCAGCAGGCCCTGGACGACCACCAGCATCATCGCCATGCCGCTGCTGAACATCTCGATCACGTCGGCCTTGGTCTTGACCGTGACCTCGGGGCTGTCCTTCAGCAGCGCCTCGATCCGCGGCTTGACGTCGGCGGCGGCGGCGCCGTCGGCGAGGCGGAAGTACGCCTGGGAGGGTTGCGCGGCGCGGAAGCCGGCCGCGGCGTCGGTCCAGGGCACCACCACCGAGTTGGCCAGCGTGGAGTTGGCGAAGATGCCCGCGACCTTGTAGGTGTGCGGCTCGCCGCGCTGGAGCTGGACGGTGAGGGTGTCGCCGACCTTGAGCGCCTTGTCCTTGGCGGTGCCGGCGTTCAGCACGACCGAGCCGGCCTCCAGGGAGTCGATGGAGCCCTCCTCGGCACGCAGTCCGAGGACTTCCCGGGCCTTGCCCCAGTCCTGCCAGGCGGACACCCCCGCACTGTCCTTGGCTGCGGTGGCGCCCTTGCTCAGCGCGGCCGTGTCGAACATCCCCGCCGCGACCGTCCGTACGCCCGGCACCGTCGCGGCCTGCTCCAGCGCCGCCGGGTCGATCGAGGCGTTCTTGACGTCACCGGCCTCGGCCATGGCTACCAGACCGGCCCGCAGGTCACGGGTGATGTCCTTGGAGACGCTGTCCTCGGAGGAGGCGGCCACGGTGCTGATGGCGGTGACCAGCGCGACGCCGATCATCATCGCGGAGGCGGTGACGGCGGTGCGGCGGGGGTTGCGGGCCGAGTTGCCGCGGCCCAGTTCGCCGGGCACCGAGCGGGCGAACAGCGACCCGAGCGCCCATACCGTGGGCTTGCTGAACAGCGGCGTGAGCAGAGCGACGCCGATGAAGGCCAGCAGGACACCGGTCAGGATCAGGCCGATGCCGCCGTCGCCCAGCAGGCCGAAGCCGAGAGCGAGTACGCCGAGTCCGGTGAGGACCGCGCCGGTCCAGGTCTGCTTGGTGCCCTTGCCCTCGGGTGCCGCGGCCGAGCGGATGACCGCGATCGGCGGCACCTTGGACGCCTTGAGTGCCGGGAGGAGCGCGGCGGCCATCGTGACCAGGATGCCCACGGCGAAAGAGGTGATCACGGCGCTCATGGGCACTCCGAGGGAGGCCACGGTCAGACCGTCCGTGGCCTGGCCGAGGAGGCCGGACCCGAGCGCGCCGATCCCGATGCCGGCGGCGAGGCCGAGCGCGGAGGAGACCAGCCCCACCGCGAAGGACTCCATCAGCACCGAGTTGATCATCTGGCGGCGACTGGCACCGATGGCGCGCAGCAGGGCCAGCTCGCGCATTCGCTGGGCGATGATGATGGAGAACGTGTTGACGATCAGGAAGACACCGACCAGCACGGCGACGGCGGCGAAGCCCAGCAGGATCTGGCTCATCAGGTCCAGCACGCCGCGCGACGTGTCGGAGTCCCGCTTGGCCAGTTCCTTCCCGGTGGCCACCTCGAAGCCGGCGCCCAGCTCCTTGGCCAGCGCGGACTTGACGGCTGTGGCGGAGGCACCGGCCGCGGTCTCCACCGCGATGCCGGAGTAGCCGCCGGGCGCGCCGAGCATCAGGCGCTGGGCGACCGGCTCGGTGAAGGCCACGGTCTGCTCTCCGCCGATGGAGTCGCGGTCACCCGAGTAGCCGAAGACACCGGCCACAGTGAAGCTCTGCTTGGGCTCCTTGGTCAGCACGTCGATGCGATCGCCGACCTTGAGACCGGCCTTCTCGGCCAGCGCGGCGTTGACCGCCACCTCGCTCTCGGCGCCCGGCGCCCGGCCCGAGCGGAGCGTGAGCAGCCCGCTCTCGCCGCGCCACGCCTCGCCGTAGCGGGGGCCGCCGGTGCTGCCGACGACCTTTCCGTCCTTGCCCAGCACCCGGGCGCCCTCGGCCTTGACCAGGCCCCGGGCCTGGGCGACCCCGGAGACCTTGGCGACCCGCTCCAGCACGTCCTGGCCGGCGGGCAGGACGACCGCGCTGTCACCGGTTGCCGCGTCCACCTTGGGCTTGTGGGCCACATGCAGGGCCATGTCGTCGTACGCGCCGGCGAACTGGGCGTCGAAGGAGCGGCCGAGGGTGTCCTTGATGACCAGCGAGCCGGACACGAACATCACCGCGAGCACCACGGCGAGTCCGGAGAGCACCAGTCTGAGTTTGCGGGAGAACAGGCTCTTGAGTGTCACGCTGAGCATCAGGCGGCCTGGCCCTTCTTCACGTCGATCCGCCGCATCGTGTCGAGCACGTCGTCCGCGGTCGGCTCGCGCAGCTCGGCCACGATCCCGCCGTCGGCGAGGAAGACCACGCGGTCGGCGTAGGAGGCGGCCTTCGGGTCGTGGGTGACCATGACGATGGTCTGGCCGAGGGTGCGGACCGAGTGCTGAAGGAACGTGAGCACTTCGGTGCCGGAGGTGGAGTCCAGGTTGCCGGTCGGCTCGTCGGCGAAGATGACCTCGGGCTGGGAGACCAGTGCGCGGGCGCAGGCGACACGCTGCTGCTGGCCGCCGGAGAGCTCGGTCGGCCGGTGGCCGAGCCGCTGGCCGAGGCCCACGGTGTCCACCACCCGGTCAAACCAGTCCTGCGACGGCTTGCGGCCGGCGATCTTCAGCGGGAGCAGGATGTTCTCCTCCGCGGTCAGCATCGGCAGCAGGTTGAACTGCTGGAAGATGAAGCCGATTCTGCTCCGGCGGAGCTCGGTCAGCTCCTTGTCCGACAGCCCGCTCACGCAGGCGTCGCCGATGAACACCTCCCCCGAGGTCAGGTTGTCGAGTCCGGCCAGGCAGTGCATAAGCGTGGACTTGCCGGAGCCGGAGGGCCCCATGATGGCGGTGAACTCGCCGCTGTGGAACTCGACGTCGACTCCGCGCAGTGCGGCAACCTGGGCCTCTCCTTCGCCGTAGAGTTTGGTGACGCCCATCGCGCGGGCGGCGGTCTGACGCTTTGTCGACGTCGAAATGGTTGCGGTCACACGACTCACACTCCTCGGTACTTGCTGGGGGGAATTCGGCTGGGGAGGGACCGGTGCGCCATGCGCCGTGTCCGGTGGTGTCCATTCCGGATCACGCCGGATTCCGGTGCATCCGGATTCCGGTGCATCCGGATTCCGGCGTGATCCGGGGTGATGTCTGGAGATTAGAAGCGGGTCAGCCGTGCCACATCTGCCGAACGGCATAGATGCTCTCCCCGCCGCCGAGCGCGGCACGATTCCAGATAGGACCTTTGAATCCAGCACTGCGGCCGGCTCCGGAGCGGGCCTACCGTGCCGGACGGACAGCGGGCCGGAGAGCGGCTCCACCACCCGACGGGGACGGCACGGAGGACGGACATGACGGGCAGCACGCGGACTCTCTCCAAGTACTGGATGCTCACCAACGACTTCACGCAGAACCCGTATCCGGTCCTGGAGTACGTCCGCCGGGAGAGCCCGGTGCGGGAGCTGTCGATGCCGGGCGGCGGCCGGGCGTGGGTGGTGACCCGGTACGAGGACGCCAAGGCCGCGCTCGCCGACCCCCGGCTCAGCCGCGACATCCACGTGCAGTACGAGCTGATGTCGGAGCGCTCCGGGCGCACCCTGGTCCCGCCGCCCGAGGAGGCCAACCACCTGGCCAACCTCGAGCCGCCGCGGCACACCCCGCTGCGCAAGGCGATCAGCTTCGCCTTCACCCCGCGCCGCGCCGAGGCGCTGCGCCCGCGCATCGAGGAGATCGCCGACGAACTGCTGGACGGGCTGGCCCCGCAGGCCCGCCCCGACCTGATCGCGGGATACGCCGACCCGCTGCCGGTCATCGTGATCGCCGAGCTGATGGGCGTGCCCGCCGACTCCTGGCCGGACTTCCTGCGCTGGTCCACGGCGCTGCGCACGCATTCCCCCGCCGAGGGGTCCGGCGTGCTGGACCGCAGCATCCAGGAACTGTCCGCGTACATGTCCGACCTGATCGCCCGCAAGGAGCAGGAGCCCGGCGAGGACCTGCTGTCCGCGCTGATCCACGCGGACGAGGAGCGCCGGCTCACCCGTACGGAGATCCTCTCGACCGGCTTCGCGCTGATGACCGGCGGCAACGACACCACCGCGAGCCTCGTCGGCGGGGTGATCGCCGCCCTGCTCACCCATCCGGCGGAGCGCACCGAGCTGCTGTCCGAGCCCGGCCGGTGGGGCAGGTCGATGGACGAGCTGATCCGTTACGTCAGCCCGATCGCCAACGCCCTCCAGCGGGTCACGACCGAGCCGGTGGAGCTGGGCGGCGTGACCATCCCGGCGAAGGAGGTCGTCATCATCAGCGTGATGTCCACCAACCGCGACACCGGGCAGTTCCCCGACCACCCCGACGAGCTGGACCTGACCCGCTCCAAGCCTGCACACCTCAGCTTCGGCTTCGGCATCCACTACTGCTCGGGCGCCCACCTGGCGAAGCTGATCACCGAGATCGGCGCCCGGCGGCTCTTCGAGCGCTTCCCGGACGTGCGTCTCGCGGTCGGCCCCGAGGAGCTGCGCTACCAACAGAACGTGGTGGTCCGTCCGCTGGCGGAGCTGCCCGTACGCCTCTGAAGTCCTCTGCAAATCCCCTCTGCCGGGTCCCGGGCGCGGGCGGCCGTCGGCACGACGGTCAGCCCGCTCTGCGCATGGCCGTGTAGAGCGCCCGCAGCGTCAGGATCGCGCTCAGGGCGAGGACGTGGTATCCGATCACCGGGAAGAGCTCCAGCTGCGGGGTGAGCCGCGGGCCTCTCCCCGTGCCGAAGACCAGCAGCACCACGCCCATCATGCCGGTGCACGCGGCCAGCAGGGTGACCGTCACCTGGTGGACCAGGCCGGAGACGAAGCTGCGCTCGCGTTCGTCGGCGAGCATACGGACCCGCACCGCAAGCCTGCCCTCCTCCAGTGCGGCGCTGATGCGCTCCGCGCGGCGCGGCAGCCGGCGCAGCATCGGCAGCACGTGCAGCACCTCCTGGGCCGCGTCCCGGGCCAGCGCCGTGAGCTCCGGCGAGGCGAAGCGGTGTCCGCCGGCGGTGCCGTTCCCGTCGGGGCGGCCGCCCGCGGGGCCCGGCCCCAGGCCCAGCCGTTCGGTGAGCGCACCGACCGCGAAGCTCCGGGCCTCGTTCAGGAGGCTGAAGCCGGGGGCGAACTGGGCGAGGGTGCCCTCGATGGTGGCCAGGGCCCGGAAGACCGCCGCGATCTCCGGCGGCACGGCGAGCCCGAACCGGGCCAGCATCCGGAACAGCGCGGTGAAGGTCTCGCTGTCCGGCTGGGCACCCGCGCCCAGGTGCCGGGCCATGAACCGGCCCAGCTCCCGCTCCAGTTGCAGCGGATCGGGCATCAGGTCCTCGTGGGTGGAGGCCCGGGTGCCCAGCAGCGTGATCAGTGCGTCGTGCAGCCCCGCCGGGTCCCCCCGGTCGATGGCGACGAGCAGTTCCTGGATGGCGAGCCGCACCGCGGGGTCGATCCGGCCGACCGAACCGAAGTCGAGCAGTCCGATCCGGCCGTCGGCCAGCAGCAGCATGTTCCCTGGGTGCGGGTCGGCGTGGAAGACGCCCACCCGCAGAATCTGGTGGAGCATGCTCGCGAACGCCGTCCGGGCCAGCGCCTCGCGGTCGAGCCCGCGGCTCCGGGCCGCCTCCGCCGCGCGCTCCAGCGTGACCCCCTCCATCCACTCCTGCACCAGCACCCGGGCGGAGGTGTGGGCGAGGTGCACCCGCGGGATGCGCACCGCGGCGTCGGCGGCATATCCGCCGCACGCTGCCGCGACGGCCTGGGAGTTGCGCGCCTCGATACGGAAATCCAGTTCCTCGCGGACCGACTCGGCGAATCCGTCGCCCAGTTCGCGCAGGCCCAGCGCCTGTGCGGAGCGGGTACGGCTCTGCAGCCCGCGGGTGATGGCCAGGACGATGTCGAGGTCGCGCTCGACGGCCTCCCGGATGCCGGGCCGCTGCACCTTCACCACCACGGTCGGGCCGCCGCGCAGCCGGGCCCGGTGCACCTGGGCGATGGAGGCGGCGGCCAACGGGACGTGCTCGATCCACTCGAAGACCTCGGAGACGGGCCGGCCCAGGTCCTTGTGGAGCACCGCCTCCACCTCGGGCCAGGGGGACGGCGGCACGCTGCTCTGGAGCCGGCTCAGCTCGTCGATGAAATGCGCCGGCAGCAGGTCGCGCCGGGTGGACAGCACCTGGCCCAGCTTGATCAACGCGCCGCCGCACTCCTCCAGCGCCAGCCGCAGCGAGCGGGCCGACTGCTCGCCGTACTCCCCCGGCCGCATGGCCCGGTCCAGCCGGCTGCGGCCGCGCAGCATCCGGCTCAGGCCGTGCCGCATGAAGATCCGGCTGATCTGGGAGTAGCGCCGTGCCCGGCGGGCTCGGGCACCCAGGCCCCGCAGCCACTGCATGGGGCGGGCCCAGCTCCCGTACGGGACGCAGACCTCGACCAGCACCAGGGTGATCATCGCGGCGAGCAGGGAGACCGCGACCTGCACCGTGGACAGGACGCCCCGGTTCTCCTCCCCCTTGATCACCTGGCTGACGACGGCCAGCGTGCCGAAGCCGACCGCCCCTGCGAAGAGAGTGCGCAGCGGCCCCACGGAGACGCCGAGGAGTCCGCGGGAGAGGAAGGAGACGCCCAGGACCCCGGCGGTGAGCATGACCCCCGCGGCCAGGGTCAGGGTCACGATCAGGGGTATCTGATCGAAGCCGACGGCCAGTTCGCGCATGGTGGTCTCCCTCGGTAGGTCGCGGGAAACCCTAGGCCGCGGGACCTGGCGGGGCGGAGCGTCATGGCAGCTTCATGCCGCTTCCGGGCGTCGCGGGTGCCGTTTCACGCGGCGGCGCGATAGGCCCCGGCCCGGTGCAGCAGCCGCAGGTACGCGTGGGCCTCGGGCAGGGTTTCCAGCAGGATCCGCTGCTGCCGCTTGACCCGGGCGAAGTGCTCGTCGGCGGCGTGCCGGGCGGCCGGGGCCGCCTCGATGCCGGTGCGGTGGCCGGGCGGGCCGGCGCGGAACGCGGACAACAGCCGGAACGCCTCCTCCTCCCCGGGCTCCGGGGCCAGTCCGGCGTCGTACGCGGCCAGGGTCTCGGCAGCCGTACCGGACCGCGCGCCGGCCTGCCTGGCGCGCCAGAAGGACGTGTCGGCGCGCGGGGTGGCCGCGTAATGCAGCCGCACCAGGTCCAGCCGGCGCCGGCAGCGGTCCGCGAACGCCCGGTTGAAGCGGGCGGCGGCCACCTCACGCGCGCCGGCCGCCGCCGGCAGGTCGCGGAGCAGTCGCGCCAGCGTGTCCAGCACGTCGTCGAGCGCGTCGGTGGCCAGCGGCTCGGTGCAAGCGGCGGCCGAACCCAGCGCGACACAGTTGCCCACCCAGGCCCGCCGCAGCCGGCCGGTCCGGCAGCGCAGCAGGCGCAGCGTGGCCCGTTCGGGGTCGGCGCCCCACAGCGCGCACAGCCACTCGGCGGCGCGGCCGGGGTCCGTGAGCGCGCGGGCGAAGACATACCCGGTGCCGAACCGTCCGGGCAGCGGCGTCTTCCACGCCCATCCCTCCGGCATCGCCAGCGTCGTGCCGAACGGCTCGACACCGCGGGCCTCGTCGTCGTGCTCCAGCGTGGCCGTGACCGTGCTGTCGCACAACAGCTCGTCGTCAGCGCCGAGGTACGGCTCGTCCAGCAGCCCGGCCACCAGTATCCCGGCCTGGCCGGAGCAGTCGAGGAAGACGTCCCCGCGCACGGTCCGGCCGCGTACGGTGCGCAGCTCTGTCACCGTGCCGGCGGCGTCCCGCTCGACGGCGCACGGCATGTCGTGCACGGCACGCACTCCGAACCGGCCCACGGCCAGGTCCCGGAGGTATCCAGCGAACCGGACGGCGTCCAGGTGCCAGCCGTACGGAAGTGCGGCCCGGCCGTCCAGCCAGCGCGGCGCCTTGCCCGCGTCCAGCAGCAGCGGTTCGCGGAAACAGGCGTAGTCGAAGGGTTCCGCGGCCGTGCCGGACCGCCAGGCGTCGTGCAGCGAGAACAGCCCGCAGTCCGGCAGGTCCGCGTAGAGGCGGTGGAAGTGGTCGCTCCCGCCGCCGGACAGCCGCCGCGCGGCCGGCTCGCCCGCTCCCTCGGTGCGCCAGTTCACGTACCGCACGGTGGTCCGGAAGGAGGCGTGGCAGGCCCTCGCCCAGTCCTCCTCGGCCGCACCGAGGTGGTCGAACAGCTCGCGCTGGAGGCCCGGGCCGGCCGTGAGCACCGTCCCCGTGTCCGCCGTCTCGGCGACCTTCCGGGGATCCTCCAGCACGGTGACGCGGACCGTGCCGGGGAAGGCGGCGGCGATCCGCGCGGCGGCGGCCCAGCCCGCCACCGACCCGCCGACGACCACGACCGACCCGACCTGACTGCCTTCACTGTCCATGCGCGCAACGTGCCGCCGCCGACTCCGGAACGTCTGTACGGCGCCTGTACCGCCTCTGTACGGCCTTGATCCGGCGCTCCAGAGCGGCTCAGGGCCGCGTCATGAACCTCCGCCGAGGGTGTGGCTGCGGGACCTGAACCGGCCCGCCGAATTCCCACCGGAGGCCCGATGCCCCAGGATCAGTCCGTCGCGTTCGTCCCGCCCGTCCCGGCCGCCGCCCAGCCCCACCCGCTCGGCGTCCTCACGGAGATCGAGCACCGCAACTCCGAGGCCCAGGAGGCCCGCCTCCGCGAGCACGCCTCGCCGTGGGCCGAACTCCTCGTCCAGTACGTGGACGCCCTGAACGGACTCATCGCGAAGCAGCCCCACGAGGACGGCCTGCCGGATCTCCGGGGCCTGGAGGACGGCCACGCCGGCGGCTGCGGCTGACCGCTACGCCCTTACGGCGAACGCCCCGTGACCTGTTGTCAGGGGGCGTGGTGGACAGACCGGCCGTCGTGGCGGGCCGCGTGCGGCTCGCTCAGACGGTCACGGAAGCCGCACCTTCGCGGGCGTAGAGGCGGACCAGGGAGCTGAGGCGGTACGACGGGAGGCCGTCGGGGGTCGGGCCGGCCGGGGTCAGGAGACGGGCGTCGGAGAGCTGGTCGAGCAGGTCCTCGGCCTCGTCCGCCGGTACGCCGAGCAGCGCGGCCGCGTCCCGGGCGGTGGACTCGACCGGCGCCGACGCGGCCAGGACGACCAGGGCGTGGCGGGCCTCGTCGGACAGCCGGGCCACCGCGGCGCGCAGGCCCGCGCGGACGTCCAGCCCGCCGAAGGAGAGTTCGTCCAGCCGCCGGTCCGGGCGGGCCAGCCGGGCCGCGAACCGGGCTGCGGGCCAGTGCGGCCGGGCCGCGAGCCGGGCCGCCGCGATCCGCAGGGCCAGTGGTAGCCGGTCGCAGCACTCCGCGATCCGGGCGGTCGACTCCGGGTCGTCGGCGAGCCGGCGCGCCCCGGCCACGGTGGCCAGCAGGGCCGTCGCCTCGGCCGGCGCCAGCGGGTCCAGCCACACCATCCGGGCGCCCTCGACACAGGCGAGAGTCGGGCACGTACCGGTGATCAGGGCCCGCGTGCTGCCACTGCCGGGCAGCAACGGAGCCAGCTGCCGGTCGTCGGCCGCATTGTCCAGCACGACCAGCACCCGCCGCCCCGCGAGGAGTTCCCGGTAGCGCCGGGAGCGAGCGGCCGGCCCGGCGGCCGGTCCAGGCTCGTCGCCGAGCGACCGCAGGAACCATCCCAGCACCTCCCCCGGGTCGCGCGCCCTGCCGTCCTCGGCCCGCAGGTCGGCGTACAGGGCCCCGTCCGGGAACTCCTCCCGGCACCGCTCGGCCGCCCACAGCGCCAGGGCGGAGGCACCGCCCCCGGGCGCGGCCGTCACGACCACGTCCCGCCGGTCCCGCAGGGCCGCCAGCACCTCCGCGACCTCGGCGGCCCGCCCGGTGAAGTCCCGCGCCGCCGCCGGAACCTGGTACCCCAGGGGGGCGGCGAAGACGCCCGAGGCACCCGGGGCCGCCTGCGGTACCGGGCCCGCCGAAGTGCCCGGTACCGCCCGTACCGTCACAACGGCCGGGGCAGCCGGGAGGCCCGCGGCAGCCGGTGCCGCCGGGTGGGCGGGTGCGGCCGAGTGGGCCGGCGCGGTCGAGTGGGCGGGCGCCCTGCGCTCCGGGGCCGCCGGGCCGGGAAGGCGCCCCGTGAGCACGGCCAGGTGCAGCGCCCGCAGTTCGGGGCCCGGGTCGATGCCCAGTTCGTCGGCGAGGGTTGCGCGGCCCGCCTCGTACACGGCCAGCGCGTCTGCCTGGCGGCCGCTGCGGTAGAGCGCGGTCATGAGCTGCCCGCGCAGCCGCTCGCGCAGCGGGTGAGCGGTGACCTGCCGGGTGAGCTCGGCGACGTACTCCTGGTGGCGGCCGAGGGCCAGGGCCGCCTCGGCCAGGTTCTCCAGGGCGCCGAGGCGAGCCTCCTCCATACGGGGCCCTTCGGCCCGGGCCAGCTCCTCGGTGACATCGGTGAGGGCGGGCCCGCGCCACAGCGCGAGCGCCCCGCCGAGGCACCGCTCGGCCTCGGCCCAGCGCCCTTCGGCCAGCGCGGCACGGCCTGCCGCCGCGGCCGAACGGAAGACGTCCCAGTCGAACGCGGCACCGCCGGTGTCCATACGGTAGCCCGCACCGACCCGCTCCAGGCCGCGCCCGGCGCCGAGCCGGGTGCGCAGCCGCGACACATACGTATAGAGCCGACCCGTCCCGCCGGCGGGCGGCTCCTCTCCCCACACCAGCGCGGTCAGCCGCTCATCCGTCAGCACCTTGCCGCCGGCCAGCAGCAGGGCCGCCAGCACGGTGCGCTGCTTGCTGCCGTCCAGGGCGACCGCGCGGCCGTCGCGCTCGGCCGACACGGGTCCGAGGACCCTGAAATCCATCTGGCCCTCCGGGCGTCACGGGCCCGTGCGCCAACGCCGGACCATCTGCCGCGAAAAGCTATCGACCTGCGGTTCTCACCCGCCCTCGAACCGATTTCGACGGCGCGAAAGCACATTGAAACCGACCCGACAGTGCGGCTGCCTAGATTTCTCCGCACACCGAGGGGCACGCGCCCCGCACAGGCGGAACACATCGCACCACTGAGGCAGGACACCATGGAGCTCACGTCGCAGAAGTCGCTCGCCGGTACCGCCGCCGCCCTGATGCTGACGGTGGCCGCCCCGGTTGCCATCATGGTCACCGCCGTCACGGCCGCCCCGGCCACCCTCGCGGGCGACGACCCCTGGATGTCGGTGCCCAGGAGCGCCTCGAAGCTCCCCGCCGGCTCCCCTGCCGGGGACGACCCGTGGCTCGGCGCGCCCCTCACCGCCCAGGGCGACGACCCGTGGATGTGACCGGGGAACGGGCCCGGCTCACCCGTTCTGTCCGGGGCCGGCGCCGCATCGGCCGCCACCCGCTGCGCACCCTCCGTCGGCGCGCCGCCCGCGCCTGCCGGCCACTCACCTCATACGGCTCGCCGTCTCACGGCTGAACGAGCGCCAGCGGCTCCCACACGTCGGCGAACGCGTCGTCACGCAGCCGCTGCATCAGTTCCGATACCCGCGCGGGCCACCAGGCCGGCACCCCGGGCCGGGTGAAGAGGTCCATCGCCGTCCGGAAGCGGTCCGCCGCACCTGACCGGTCCCCGCGCAACGCCAGCACACACCCGAGATCGACGCTCGCGCGCGCCTCGAGGAAGTGGTCCGGGACCTGGCGTGCCGCCAGCAAGCCTTGGGCGAGTACCGACTCGGCCTCCTCCAGTCGCTCCTGGCACCACAGTGCCTCGCCCAGCGCCCGCAGGGCATGGGCCTCACCACGCCGGTCGTCGCTCTCGCGGACCAGCTCCAGCCCCCGCCGGGCGGCGTCCTCGGCGCGCTCCCCGTCGCCCTGGTTGGTCAGCGCCTCGGCCAGGCGCAGAATGCTCTGCGCCTCACCCCGTACGCTCCCGATGTGCCGGCTCCTGGCCACCGCCTCGGCCGACAGCAGCAGGCTCGACTGGGGCCGGCCCCGCTCCAGCTCGATCAGCGCCAGAATGTTGAGCACGTAGGCCTCGGCGTAGTGGTCGCCGGTTTCACGGAAGATCTCCAGCGACTGCCGGCCCAGCTCCACGGCCCGGTCCAGGTTCCGGTGGTGGCGTTCGCACAGGGCGAGGTTGCGCAGCACCAGGGCCCGCCCCTCGGCCTGGCCCCGCTCCTCGAAGACCTCCAGGGCGCGGACCAGCCGCTCCCGGGCGGAGGCGTAGTCCCACTGCACGATGTCGAGCGTGGCCAGGGACTGGAGGATCGCCGCCTCGCCCAGCTCGTCGCCGGTGTACCGGGTCACCTCCAGGGCCCGGTCGCCGCAGTAGCGCCACTCCTCCAGGTAGTTGCGGTTCTGGAAGAGGGTGGTGCTGGTGGTCGCGAGGTCCCAGGCGTACGCGGACTCGCCGGCCCGGGCCGCCTGGTCCACCAGCATGGGGATCGCGGCGCCCTCGCTCTCGAACCACTCCATGGGGTCGGCGAGCAGGCTGTCCACCAGGTGCCCGGGCAGCGGGTGCAGCGCGGCATCGCTGTGGATGAGGGTGAAGTCGCCGCCGTAGACCCGGCGGTGGGCTTCGGCGGCCAGCCCGAGCCAGGCGCCCAGCGCCCGGCGCAGCACGGCCTGCCGCTCCTCCTCGCTGTCCTCGGCGAGCGCACACTCGCGGGCGAAGAGCCGGGGCAGGTCCTGGAGCCGGTAGCGGACGTGGCCGCTGGCCGAGGACAGCGGCGTGGCCAGCTGGGCGTCCACCAGTTCCTCGATCAGGTCCTCGGCGTCCAGCGGGTCGATGTCCAGCAGCGCGGCCCCGGTCCAGGCGGCGAAGTCGGGCACGTCGAGCGCGCCGAGCAACCGGAACATGCGGGCGGCGGGCGCGCGCAGGTCGCGGTAGCTGAGCCGGAGGCCGGCCCGCACCCCGCGCTCGTCGGGACTCAGCTCGTCCAGCCTGCGGTGCTGGTCCTCCAGCCGGGACACCAGCGTGCGCACCGACCAGTGCGGCTTGGCGGCCAGCCGGGCGGCGGCGATCCGCAGGGCCAGCGGGAGCCGGTCGCACAGCTCGCTGAGCCGGGCGGCGGCGGCCGGGTCGGCGCCCAGCCGCTCGTCGCCCGTGACCCGGGACAGCAAGGTGATCGACTCGTCCTGCTTCAGCGCGGTGAGGTGCAGCTGCACCAGGTCGTAGTCGCCGGCCAGCGCGCCACCCATGCTGTCGCGGCTGGTGACCAGGACGCAGCAGCGGCCGGTACCGGGCAGCAGGGGGCGGATCTGTCTGAAGTCGCGGGCGTTGTCAAGGACGATCAGGACCCGCCGCCCGTCCAGGACACTGCGGTACAGCGCCGTCCGCTCGTGCTGGTCGGCGGGGATCTGCGGGCCCGGGACACCGAGCGCGCGCAGGAAGCGGTCGAGCACGGCGCCGGGGCGGCGCGGCGCCTCCTCGGCGTCGTAGCCGCGCATGTCGGTGAAGAGCTGCCCGTCGGGGAAGCGTGCGGCGACCTGGTGGGCCCAGTGCAGGGCGAGGGCGGTCTTGCCGACGCCGCCGATGCCCGCGATCGCTCCCACCGGCAGCGGCTCGCCCTGGTGGTGTTCCAGGAGCCGGTCCAGTCGGGCCAGTTCGCTGTTGCGCCCGGTGTACGAGGCGACCCGCGGCGGCAGTTGCGCGGGTACGAGCGGGGGCTGCTGGGCCGACTGCGCCGGAGCAGCGGTGCCGGCGAGCGTGAGCGCCGGGGAGTCGGCGAGAACGCCCTCGTGCAGTTCCTGGAGCGCCGGGCCGGGGGCGATGCCCAGTTCGTCGGCGAGCAGCCGGGCCCCGACCCGGTAGGTCTCCAGCGCTTCGGCGCGGCGCCCGGACCGGTACTGGGCGAGCATCAGGTAGCTCAGCGCCTGCTCGCGCAGCGGGTGCTCGCGTACGTAGGCGGTCAGCTCCCCGATGACCTCGCGGTGCTGGCCGGCCTGCAGGAGCAGGCCCATGTACTCCTCGTACGCGTCGAGCCGCATCTCGGTGAGCCGGGCCGCCTCGGCCTCGATGCGTTCGGAGCTGACACCCTCCAGGGCCGGTCCGCGCCACATCGCGAGTGCTTCCTCGAAGTGGCCGCAGGCGGCCTCGTGGTCGCCGCGCCGGGCGGCCTCCCGGCCCAGGGCCACGCCCTCCTCGAACTCGACGGCGTCGATACGGTGCTCGCCGGAGAAGAGCATGTAGCCGGGGTGGCTGGTGACCAGCACGTCCTCGGCGCCCGCGGCGGTCTTGATGGCCCGGCGCAGCGCCGAGACGCAGATGGCGATCTGATTGCGGGCGGTGGCGGGCGGTTTGCCGTGCCAGACCGCGTCGGCGAGGGCGTCGACGGAGACGACCCGGTCGGGGGAGAGCAGCAGCATCGACATGATGGTCCGCTGGCGGGCGCCCTGGAGTACCACCGGTATCCCGCCGGCGCTGATGTTCAACGGCCCCAGGATCCGGAACACCACCTGAAGCACGGACGACCGCCTCCCGACCTCGCGGTCGCGGCGGACTTCCCCCGCGACCGATTCATACCGCTTCTCACGCTCTGGTAGTGATTAGCAAGGTGCGGCAGGGAGCTGCAACGACACTGGCAGTTTGCTGCCGTCGGGACCGCCGGCGGGCGCGCTCAGCCGCGGGCGCGGGCCATCCATGAGACCGGCGGGACGGTGGCGGGCCGGTCCCAGTCGGCCGCTTCCCCGGTCGGTACGGCGGTCTCGCCCTGGCCGCCGGTCCGGGCGCCGGATCCGGCGGCCAGGGCGGTGAGCAGGGCGGTCACCGCCGCTGCCTCCTCCGCGTTGGGAGCGCCGCGGATGATTTTCAACAGGGCGGGGCCGAGCGGCCCCTCGAAGGCGTTCTCCGGCATGACTGACACCTCACATCGGGGGGTTTCCGTGCTTGCGGGACGGGATCGGTGCGTGCTTGGCGCGCAGCATCCGCAGCGCGTCGATCAGGACGGAACGGGTCTGGGCCGGGTCGATCACGTCGTCGACGAGTCCGCGCTCCGCCGCGTAATAGGGGTGCATCAGTTCGGCCTTGTACTCCTTGATCTTCTGCGTCCGGAGTCCCTCGGAGTCGTCGGAGGCGGCGATCTCCCGGCGGAAGACCACGTTGGCCGCGCCTTCGGCGCCCATGACGGCGATCTCGTTCGCCGGCCAGGCGAAGGAGAGGTCCGCGCCGATGGAGCGGGAGTCCATGACGATGTACGCGCCGCCGTAGGCCTTGCGCAGGATGACCTGGACGCGGGGGACGGTGGCGTTGCAGTACGCGTACAGCAGCTTGGCGCCGTGCCGGATGATGCCGCCGTGCTCCTGGTCCACGCCGGGCAGGAAGCCGGGCACGTCCACCAGGGTCACCAGCGGGATGTTGAAGGAGTCGCACATCTGGACGAAGCGGGCGGCCTTCTCCGACGAGTGGATGTCCAGCACCCCGGCGAAGGACTGCGGCTGGTTGGCGACGATGCCGACGACGCGGCCGTCGAGGCGGGCGAGGGTGGTGACCACGCTGGTGGCCCACCGCTCGTGGACCTCCATGTGCTCGCCGTCGTCCACGATCTCCTCGATGACCCGGTGCATGTCGTAGGGTCGCGAGCCGTCCAGCGGCACCAGGTCGAGCAGGGCCTCGGCGCGGCGGTCGGCGGGGTCGCCGGCCGGGACCGCGGGCGGGGTCTCACGGTTGTTCTGCGGGAGCATCGACAGCAGGTACCGCACCTCGGCGATGCAGGTCTCCTCGTCGTCGTAGGCGAAGTGCGCCACGCCGGAGGTCTCGGCGTGCACGTCCGCGCCGCCCAGGCCGTTCTGCGTGATCTCCTCGCCGGTCACCGCCCGAACCACGTCCGGGCCGGTGATGAACATCTGCGAGGTGTCCCGGACCATGAACACGAAGTCCGTCAGGGCGGGGCTGTAGGCCGCGCCGCCCGCGCACGGGCCGAGCATCACGCTGATCTGCGGGATGACGCCCGAGGCACGGGTGTTGCGCTGGAAGATGCCGCCGTAGCCCGCGAGGGCGGAGACGCCCTCCTGGATACGGGCGCCCGCGCCGTCGTTGAGGGACACCAGCGGCGCCCCGGCGGCGATCGCGAGATCCATGATCTTGTGGATCTTCTGCGCGTGAGCCTCGCCCAGCGCGCCGCCGAAGATCCGGAAGTCGTGGGCGAAGGCGAACACGGTGCGCCCCTCGACGGTGCCCCAGCCGGTGACCACGCCGTCGGTGTACGGCCGCTTCGCCTCCAGGCCGAAGCCGGTGGCACGGTGCCGGCGCAGCTGCTCGACCTCGTTGAAGGATCCCTCGTCGAAGAGGAGGTCGAGCCGCTCCCGCGCGGTCAGCTTCCCCTTGGCGTGCTGCGCCTCGGTGGCCGCGGCCGCTCCGTCGAGGACCCCGGCGCGGATCCGCGTCAGCTCCTCGACCTGGTCATGCATGGTCATGCTCGACAACTCCCTTGCTGTGGAGGGCGGCTCAGCTGCTGCGCAGGGCGACGTAGTCGCAGAGCAGGTCCAGGGCGCGGCGCGCCGGCAGCGGCGGCAGCACCTCGAGGGCCTCGCGGGCCAGGTCCAGCCGCTGGTGCATCAGGCCGACGGCCCGCTGCCGCGCCGGGGCGTCCCGGAACAGCTCCAGCGCCCTACGGTGGTCGGCGGGGTCGGTGACGGCTCCACCCGTCAGCAGGGCGCGCAGCTCAGCGCCCTCGGACGAGTCGTCGGCCCGGGCCAGCAGCGCCGGCAGGCTGGGCACCCCGGCCAGCAGGTCCTTGCCCTGCTCCTTGCCGGTGTCACCGGGGGGCGCCGTCAGGTCCAGCAGGTCGTCGGCGATCTGGAAGGCGGCGCCCAGGTGCTCGCCGTACGTGCTCAGAGCGGCCGTGTACGCCTCGGGCGCCCCGGCCTGGAGGGCGCCGATCTCCAGCGCCATGGCCAGCAGGGCCGCGGTCTTGCCCGCAGTCACCTGGAAGTAGTGGGAGACCGGGTCCTCGCCGGGCGCGGGGCCGACCAGTTCGCGCATCTGCCCCGAGACCAGTCGGCCGGCGGTCCGGGCGTTGACGCGCAGCACCTGCGGCCCCAGGCCGGCGGCGAGCTGGGCGGAGCGCGCCAGCAGCCAGTCCCCGCCGAGCACGGCCGTGCGCTCGCCCCAGCGGACATGGGCACTGGGCACGCCATGCCGGGTGGCCGCCGCGTCCATCACGTCGTCGTGGTAGAGCGAGGAGACGTGGACCAGTTCGACCACCACGGCGGCCTGGAGCACTCCGTCGGTCCACCAGTTGCCGAACTCGGCGCCGAGCACCACCAGCAGGGGGCGCAGCCGCTTGCCGCCGACCCGCACCACATGGCTCGTCAGCTCCGCCACCCGGACGTCGGGGGCGTCGGCGGCGGAGTCCTGGAGCCGCTTCTCCGCCGCCGCGAGCCGATCGGCCACACGCCTTTCGAACTCGGGCTCATTCATGTCGAGCCGGGCCAGTACAGCGGATGCCTCAGGCACCCGGTCGGATATTCGGTCCGCGCTCAACTGCCCGCTCGCCACGGCAAAACCCCTCTGTCGTGCCACCGTCCGGAAGGCCCTTCCTTCCCGGAATGGCCCATCGTCACAGCAACTCTCGCATCCGGCCGAATTCCGGAGAACAGCCATGTCAGGAAGGTGCCAATACCCGCCCCTCGCCGTACGCACAAGAAGATTGCCCCCTTCCTGCCAACCTTCCCCGCACCTGGTCCGGTGGGGAATTTCCGCCGTTACGCTCGCATCGAAGAACTCGATGAAGGAGTGGAATTGTCCAAGCGCATCGTCGGCGTCCTGGTGTCCGCGGCCGCTCTCGCGTCCGTGATGAGCGGAACCGCCACGGCGGCACCCGCCGGGACCCCGGCACCGAGCCCGGCCGCTCAGTCCTGCGACGGAGTGAAGCTCTCCGGTTCGCTGCCCGCCCCGCCGGCCGGCCTGGCCGTGGTCCAGGACGTCACGATCGGGGAGGACTGCAAGCCCGTGCTGGGCAAGGTGCGTTACGTGCCCGCCACCGACGCACCGGCCGGCGCGAAGGCCGCGCGGTCCGCCGCCGCACCGGCCTCCCGGGAGGGGGCCCGGTCCGCGGCGGCCGACACCGACGGGACCCGCACGTTCCGCTCCTGGAACGAGATGTTCGACTGCTGCAACATCCGCATGACGGGGCTCTACACCACGTCCACCTTCAGCACGGCGGGCGGCCGGGTCTCCTCGGCGACCACCGAGGCCCGCCAGGAGTGGAACCGCGAGCCGTGGAACGCGGGGTGGAACCTGGCCTCCTCGTCCAAGACGGACGACTGCGTCACCGACTGCTCCGTCGTGAACTCCGCCGCGCACGCGGAGTTCACGTACAAGGGCGTCTTCGACGCCTTCGGCGGCTGGTACGCCAACTCTCACGACTCCTATGTGCAGTTGAACGCCGACTCCAGCGCCACCTGCACGTTCGACGTGGAGCTGAAGCACACCTTCATCGGCTGGAACTGGCAGCGCGGCTGCGAGTGAGCCACGGCATGTCAGTGCCAGGCCACCCGCACCGCGGGATCCAGCAGCCAGCCCGCCACCTCGGGCCAGCCGGTCACCCGCACCCCGGGGCGCAGCGCGGCCTCATCCAGGCCGCGCTGCACCAGGGAGAACAGGTCGGCGGTCAACTCGCCGCCCTCCTTCTGGAACAGGTCCAGCTCCCGGTCGCTGTCCGGCACGGCCAGCGTGACGCCTTCCCCGACCAGGAACAGCAGGACGGCGTGGCCCGTCAGCACCTCCATGACGGCGTCCGCGCGAAATCCGTCCGGCGGTGCGTCCGTCCCACGGGTCTCCACCAGCAGCAGCCGCACCCCTGCCGCACCGCTGCCCGGGTTCCCGCTCCGGCCCCCCGTACCGGTCCTTCCGCGGCTCGTTTCCATCGACTCCTTTCCTTTCAGGAGAATCCGTCACAGGGCCCGCTGCGGCCACGCGCCCGTGCGCACCGCGGCGTCACCGAGCTCGGTGGCGGCGTCGATCACAGCCCCGCACAGCACCCGGCTCGGCGCCCCGGGCATCCGGTCGGGCGGTCCGGACACCGCGAGCACCGCCACCACCCGGTGGTCCCGGACCCGTACCGGCACCGCGAAGGCCAGATGCCGAGCGATCGCCGCGTCCGATCCGTACGCCCAGCCCTGCCGGCGCACCAGCGCGAGCTGCGCCGAGGTGAACCGGGCGCCGCGCAGGCCCTCGGTCAGTTCGGCCGGCTCCTCCCAAGCCAGCAGGGCCTGTGCCACCGGCCCCGACTTGACGGAGCGCCGGCTTCCGACGGGGTGGAGTCCGGACACGGCCGCGTCGGCCGAGACCGCCGTACAGATCTGCATGTGGTCCAGACGCCGGTAGAGCCGGGCCTCCAGTGCGGTCAGCTCGTGCAGGTCGTTCAGGGTGGCTGCGGCGAGGCGCCCGAGCGGGTCCCGCTGGGGGTCCGCCGCGATGTTGCCCAGCCGGGCGCCGAGGACGAAGCGCCCGTTCAGGTCGCGGGTGAGCAAGTCGAGCCGTTCCAGCGCGACGGCGATCCGGTGCACGGTCGGCCGGGGCAGCCCGCTGGCCGCGACCATTTCCCCGAGCGTCGCGGGCCCGTCCTCCACGACGCCCAGCAGGGCCGACGCCTTGTCGAGCACCCTCACCCCGCTCAGCTTCGGCCCCGTGCCGACCTGCTGGTACTCCGTCACGCCCGTCCGGTACGTCGCCACGCTCATCGTGCGGACACCAGTTGGGCACGCAGCGCCTCGGGGGAGTCGGCCGGCACCGTCCCGGTCTCCGGCGAGATGCGCCGGATCAGGCCGGCCAGCGTGCGCCCGGGACCCAGCTCCACCAGCCGGCGGCAGCCGAGCGGCCCGGTGAGGGTGCGTACGCTCTCCTCCCAGCGGACCGGGGAGGTCAGCTGGCGGGTGGCGCGCTCGGCCCAGCCCGCCGCGTCGGTGTACGGGACGGCGTCCACATTGGCCACCACCGGCACCTGGGTATCGGCGAACGCGGCCCCTTCCAGGGCGGTCCGCAGCGCCTGTGCGGCCGGCGCCATGTACGGGCTGTGGAACGCGCCGCCGACCTGGAGCTTGAGCATTCTGGCGGCGATGCAGGGGGCCAGCTCGGTCAGTTCGGCGATGCCCTTGGGCGCACCGGACACCACGGTCTGTCCGGGTGCGTTGATGTTGGCCACCCAGACGTCGAGGCCGCCCTCGCGCACCTCCGCGACCAGTGCCTCCACCTGGTCCAGCGGGGCGCCCACCAGGACGCCCATGGTGCCCTCGCGGGCCAGTGCCGCCTCGCGCATGGCCCGGCCCCGGGCCGCCACCAGCGCGGCGGCGGCCTGCACGGTCAGGGCGCCCGCGGCTGTCAGGGCCGCGTACTCGCCCAGGCTGTGCCCGGCGCAGGCGACCACCGGGCCGTCCAGCGCCCCGGTGCGCACCGCCTCGGCGTGCGCGATCACGGCGACGGTGAAGACGGTGAGCTGGGCCAGGTCGGTACGGCGCAGCTGTTCCCCGGGGACGCGCAGCAGCAGTTCGGGCAGGTCCTCGCCGGTCGCGGCGGAGACTTCCGCGGTGAGCTCCCAGGAGGGCGTGTCCTGCCAGGGAGCGCCCATCCCTTCCTTCTGCGTCCCCTGGCCGGGAAAGACCAGACCGATCGGCAGCTGACTCATGGACCCGCCTTCCGCACGTGTTCGTGGTGGACCGGAGGACACGGGGCCCGGAGCGGGTCTCGCGGGCTCCGGGCCTCCATGCACCGACGGCATACGGAAAGGGGGGACCGGCCGCCGGGGAAGGGGCGGCGCCGGCGACGCCGCGCCCCGTTCCTGCGGTCATACAAACCGGGCGGACTGCGGGTTGCAATGAAGGTTTCAGGAAGATGCCACCGCGGCGGCGCCCGGGCCGCAGCCGTCGGAGCCGGGCGGCGGCGGGGGTAGCAGCCCCAGCTCGGCGGCCCGTACCCCCGCCTGGAACCGTGAGTTGGCCCGCAGCAGGGTCATGATCTCGGCGATATAGCGCCGGTAGGTGCGTACCGACACGGTGAGCTGGCGTGCGGCCACCTCGTCGGTGACCCCGGCGCGCAGCGCGGCGAGGATCTGCCGCGCCAGCAGCGCGCGGTCGCGGTCGCCGAAGACGATCCGCTCGCCGGCGGGCACGGCGTTGGTCCACACGCTCTCGAAGAGGGTCATCAGGGTGTGCAGCAGCTCGGGCACCCGGATCAGCGAGGCCTGGCGGCCGCCCGCGGACTCGGCCACGACCAGCGCTTCCCTACCGTCCACGACGAGCGCCTGCAATGGCGGCACCTTGGCGACGCGGATCGCCGTGGGCCGTTCCCGGCCGACCTGTTCGCGTACGTAGTCGTCGTCCAGCATCGAGGGCCGGGTCAGCAGCCGCACGGAGACGCCCTCGGCGGCGTGGTAGATCAAGTCGCGCTCGGGCCGCTCGCCCAGCTCGCTGAAGATCACTTCGCTGCGCTCACCGGGGCTCAGATGCCGGGCGTGAACGATGTCGATCGAGCGGGTCGCGCTTTCGATCAGCCGCTGGGCATGGCCCAGGATTGCCGCGTAGTCGCCACCGATCTGGCTGATCAGGCGCTGCTGGGAGGTATGGCTGCGTTGGATCGCGACCGTGGACTCGATGAGATCGCGCACTTGGAGCAGGGCATGCTCCAGATCGCTCTCCGCTCCAGTGGACACGTGGTGCTCCGCCCCTCATAGGCATGGTTGTTCAATGGGCCGCGCACGGTGCGGCGCGGGCAGGAGGAGCGGGCGGGGGATGCCGGACACCGGGCACCCGCTCCGCCCGGCGCGCTACTCCGAGAGCAGGCCGGACTCGACTGCGCGGACGCCCGCCTGGAAACGGGAGCTGGCATCGAGCTCCCGCATGATCTTGGCGACGTACCGCCGGTACGTGCGCAGGGACACGTTCAGCTCGCGTGCGGCGATCTCATCCGTGTCGCCGGCGCGCAGCCGCTCCAGGATGGCGCGCATCAGTTCGGTGCGCAGCCGGGAGCCGCACCCGGTCGTGTCGTCCCGCCTGCGTCCACGCGACCAGGTGCCGGCGAACAGCAGCTCCAACGCCCGTACCGCCGCCGTGTCGTTGACGACGGCACCTTGTCCGCCTGCCGCCTCCGGCGCCCTGACCAGTGCGGAGACGCCGTCGACCACCAGGGTCTCCTGCAGTTCGCTCTCGGAGACGCGCACTTGCAGGCGCTCGCGTGCGTCGGTGCCCAGCCGGTCGATCACTGGTTCCATGGCCGGGCCGACGGCGCACAGCACGCGCACCGTCGCCCGGTCGGGTATGGCGGGCAGCAGGTCCACCACGGCATCCGCGAAGCCACCGGGGCCGGTGAGCGCGACACCCACCGAGTGCCGTGCCCCGCCCGTCAGGCGCTCCACTGCCTCGCGCAGCCCGTCGTCCGCCATACGTTCCACCGGCGGCTTCACGTCGGCGTGACGGCGGTGCAGGGAGACGCTGGACTCGATCAGCGCCTGCGCCTGGAGCAGCGTCTGCTCCAGGTCCGCGATTCCTCCGTCAGCGCCGGTTCTTCGGGCCTTGCCCACTTCGGCAGTGCCATGTGAACCCATGGCAGCATTCACTTTTACGCCCCCCTATCACCTGTCCAGGTCCTATCCGCGCGCATGGGTGGAACCAGCCACGTTCCACCCCGCGGGTAATCCCCCGATAACCCTGACCTGTGCACTGCATGGCCGGTCTGTCGACTTCGGAGGTCGACACCCGGCCGGATCCGTCTCATGATCCGGCCTCAAGATAGATGGCGTGATCGCAACCGGTCAACAGGCGACTACACATGGCCGGTATCGCACGCCAGACGAAATTGTTACCGCGTGCCCGCACCCGCGCCCGCACTCGCAGCCGCACTTCGTCAGCAAACTGCACTCCGACCGATCAAGCGGAATGAATTACCTCCACATGTGTCACATGGTGCGACATCTGCGCCACGCTCAGCACCCGCACTGTCCGCTTACGGTCAACTACCCACCAAAGAAGGCACGTTCCTGCCTACGATCCCCGCCGTGACGACAGGCCAAGCGACACCCTCACGCAGCACTGGAAACCGCATCCCGCACCCGCTTGCCACATCGGCGGCCCTGGCGTGGTGGTGGCCCGTACCGGCCGGACCGCCGTCGGGGGCAGACCTGACACTCCTCTCGGCGGCGGAAATGGCTCGCGCAGAACGGCTAAAACCGGCCACCACGCTTCGGCGAGTTCGCGGTCTGCCGTGCTACGGTCCGTCACTTCCTGCCCGGCGTCTTCGGGACAGCGACTCCCCTGATCGAGCTGGGCTGCGCCACCTGCCCGGAGTGCGGCGATCCCTTTCACCGGCCACCGGCCCTCCTTTACCCGGAAACCGGTATGCACGTCAGCATTTCTCACGCCACGGGAGTGGGTGTGCCGGCACTCTCGTCGTATCGGGTGGGAATCGACGTGGAACGGACAGGGAAATTCCCGTGAAGAAGGTGGCGGACGCCGCACTTTCACCCGGAGAGCGCGAGACAGTAATGTCGGAGCCCAGCGGCCCGCAGCGCACCCGTGCTTTTCTCCGGTGCTGGGCCCGCAAAAAACCCGTGCTCAAAGCCCTCGGGACCGGCATCATCTCGGATCTCACCACGCTGGAAACCCAGCCGTGGAACAGCGGCCCGCAGAAGTGACCGTGCCTCAACCGCTTCCGAGCCTCCCCGAGCGCCGGCAGGTCACGGACGCCGGCGCGCCGGCGGGCTGGACCGCCGCCGTGGCCGTGCCCGCGGTTCCCCGGGCGCCGTCCGCATCGGCCGTACCGGCAGCACCACTGAGCCGTCGACACGGGCACCACACGGCACGGCCCTGCTCGGCACGGCCAGCTCGGCACGGCCCTGCTCGGCACAGCACCACACGCACCGGTCAGGCACGTGGGCACACAGTTCGACCATTGCCCCCTTCACGGAGGACACAGTGAATCCCCCACACGCACAGAGCATCACCGACCTTCTTCTGCGCGCGGCCCGGCTGCCGGACGACACCACCGGCCTGCGTCATTGCCCGGGCGGCGCCGACCTGCCCGGCCACGACCAGAGTTACGCCCGGCTGCTGGCCGACGCCCGCGGCATGCTGGCCGTCCTGCGTCGCCAGGGGCTGCGCCCGCAGGACAAGGTCGTCCTGATACTGGAGCGCCCGCAGGACTTCCTCACCGCGTTCTGGGCCTCGGTCCTGGGCGGGTTCGTCCCCTGCCCGCTGGCCCCGCTGCGCGGTGACCCCGACCGCTGGGCCGCCCAGCTCGCCCATGTGGACCGGCTGCTGGAGCATCCGCTGGTCGTTACCAGCGCCTCGCTGGCCGCCGAGCTGCCGCGGGAATCCCGGCTGTCGGTGGCCACGTACGAGGAACTGGCCGGCGAGGCGGACACGCGTGCGCGCCTGTACGGGGCGGAGGCCGTACAGGCGCACCACGCGTCGCCCGACGACCCGGCGGTCCTCGTGCTGACCTCGGGGTCCACCGGGAACTCCAAGGCCGTCATCCTCACCCACGGCAACCTGCTCGCCTCGATGCGCGCCAAGAACGGGTACCACCGGCTCACCCCGGCCGACACCACCCTCAACTGGGTGTCGTTCGACCACGTCGCCGCGCTGCTGGAATGCCATCTGCTCCCCCTGTCCGCGGGCAGCCGACAGCTGCACGTCGAGCCTGCCGTGATCCTCGGTGAACCCCTGGAGTTCCTGCGGCTCGTCTCACGGCACCGCGTGACCATGACCTTCACGCCCAATTTCCTCCTCGGCCACCTGAACGCGGCTGCCGAAGGGCTCGCGGAGCGCGGCGAGGAGCTGGACCTGAGCGCACTGCGGCACATCGTCAGCGGCGGCGAGGCGGTCGTCCGTACGACGGGCGAGACATTCCTCGCGCACTACGCGCGGTACGGTCTGGCGCCGGGAGCCCTGTGGCCCGCCTTCGGGATGACCGAGACCTGCGCGGGCAGCGTGTACTCGCGCTCCTTCCCGCACACCGACCGGCGCCAGGAGTTCGCCTCCCTCGGTACCCCGGTCGACGGGCTGCTCCTGCGCGTCACCGGCCCCGGCGACCGGCCACTGGGCCCCGGCGAGGTCGGCGAGCTCCAGCTCAAGGGCCCGGTGATCACCCCGGGCTACTACCGCGACGAGGAGGCCACCCAGGCGGCGTTCACCGCCGACGGCTGGTTCCGCAGCGGCGACCTCGGGCGCCTCGACGAGGGCCGGCTGACCCTGGTGGGCCGCAGCAAGGACAGCGTGATCGTCAACGGGGTGAACTACTTCAGCCACGACATCGAGTGCGAGCTGGAGCGGCTGGCCGGCGTCACGCCCTCCTTCGTGGCCGCCTTCCCCATGCGCTCCCCCGGCAGCGACACCGAACAGCTGGTGATCGCCTTCTGCCCGGAGGACGAGCCGGGATACGGCCCCGCGCTCTACCGGATCCTCGCTTCGATCCGCAGCAGCGTGGTACTGCACTGGGGCTTCCGCCCGGCGCTGATCCTGCCGCTGCCCCGCGAGGCGTTCCCCAAGACCAGCCTGGGCAAGATCCAGCGCGCCCTGATGCGCCACCGGCTGGAGGCCGGCGAGTACGCCGAGACCGTGGAGGCCTGCGAGGACCTGACGCTGCGGATGCTCGGCGGCCATGTCGCGCCCGAGGGCGCCACTGAGAAGGCGCTCGCCCGCATCTACGCGGAGACGCTCGACGTGGACCCGTCCACGGTCAGCGCCACCGTGAGCTTCTTCGACCTGGGCGGCACCTCCCTGGAGGTGCTCCAGTTGCGCGGCCGCGTGACACGCCGGCTCAAGATCCCCGACCTGCCGCTGGCCACCGTGCTGACCTCGCCCACCGTGCGCGGGCTGGCCGCCCGTATCGACGCCCTCCGGGGCGGTCGTCCGACGGAGCCGGAGCCGTACGACCCCGTCGTGCCGATGCAGGAGAGCGGCGCCAAGACCCCGCTGTTCTGCGTCCACCCCGGCGTCGGCGAGGTGCTGGTCTTCGTGAACCTCGCCACGTACTTCGCGGGCGACCGGCCCTTCTACGCGCTGCGCGCCCGCGGCTTCGACCGGGACGAGAAGCCGTTCGTCACCTTCGACCAGATGGTGGACCGCTACGTACAGGCCATCCGGGAACGCCAGCCGCACGGCCCGTACGCGCTGGCCGGATACTCCTTCGGTGCCGCTGTGGCCTTCGAGATCGCCAAGGTGCTGGAGTCGGAGGGCGAACGGGTCGACTTCGTCGGCAGCTTCAACCTCCCGCCGCATATCAAGTACCGGATGCGCGAACTGGACTTCACGGAGACCGCCGTGAACCTGGCCTTCTTCATGGGAATGATCGACAAGCACCAGGCGGACCAGCTGCCCGCCGCCCTCTCCGGCCGGTCCGCCGAGGAGGTGCCGGCCCTGCTGATGGCCTTGGCCCCCGCGGGCCGACTGCGCGAACTCGACGTGGACGAGGGAAAGTTCGCCACGTGGGCGGAAGTCGCCCACCGGCTCACCGACCTCGGCCGGGACTACGACCCGGCCGGCACCGTACGCTCCCTGACCGTCTTCTGCGCGGAGCCGCTGCGCGGTACCCGCGAGGAGTGGCTGGAACAGCGGCTGCGCCGCTGGGACGACCACTCCCGGGAGCCGAACCGGTACGTCGATGTGGCCGGCGAGCACTACACCCTGATGGGGCCGCGCCACGTGGCCGGCTTCCAGGCGGTATTGCGCCGCGAGCTGGACGCGGCGCTCGCCGACGCCGACCGGATGCGCCTGGCCGGCACCACCGCACCCCTGTCGTCCGCGCCCGAGGGAGAGAACGCGTGAAGGGCAAGAAGATCCTGGTCACCGGCGGCACCGGACAGGTCGCCCGCCCGGTCGCGGAAGCGCTCGCCGCCGACAACGAGGTGTGGTGCCTGGGCCGGTTCGGCACCCCCGGCGTGGAGCGTGAACTGAACGACCGCGGCATCACGACCCACCACTGGGACATGGAAGACCCGTCCGGTGACTCGCTCAAGGGCGTGCCGGAGGACTTCACCCATGTCCTTCACTCCGCCGTCCGGCGGGGCGAGGACGGCGACTTCAACGCGACCGTCGACGTCAACGCCACGGCCACCGGCCGCCTGATGCAGCACTGCCGCCTGGCGGAATCGTTCCTGTACGTCTCCACCGGAGCGGTGTACGCGCGCCAGTCCCTGGACCACGCGTACACCGAGACGGACCCCGTGGACGGCGTCGCGGACTGGCTGCCCGCCTACCCGGTCGGCAAGATCGCCACCGAGGGTGTCGTCCGTGCCTTCGCCCGCGTCCTCGGCCTGCCGGCCACCATCGCGCGCCTCAACATCGCCTACGGGCCCGGCGGCTACGGCGGCGTGCCGATGCTCTTCTTCCGGCGGATGCTGGCGGGTGAGCCCATCGCCGTACCCCTCTCGGGCCAGAACTGGATGTCACCCCTGCACACCGACGACCTGGTGGCCCACGTCCCCGCACTCTGGAAGGCCGCGGACGTGCCTGCCGCCCTCGTCAACTGGGGTGGCGACGAAGCCGTCGGCATCAGCGACTGCGCCCGCCTCCTGGAAGAACTGACCGGCGTCCGGGCGAACCTCGTCCCCACCGCCGTCACCCGCGAGACCTACCGGTTCGACCCTGCCCTCCGCAGCGAACTGACCGGTCCCTGCCGGGTCTCCTGGCGCGAGGGCCTGCGCCGGACCCTGGAGGCGCACCATCCCCAGCACGTACGCGACCGGCAGGGAGAGTGAGCACCTGATGAGCATCCAACACGAGCACCAGCACCCGCGGCCCCCGGGCTCCAACGTGGAGGTGATCCAGGCCGCCTACCGGGCCTTCCGGACCCGCGACGTCAACGCCCTGCTGGCCCTCTTCGCCCCGGACGTGCAGTGGGTCCACCCCAGGGGCATGTCGGTACACGGCCTCGGTGGCGTCCGGCACGGTCACGCGGGCGTCCTCGCCTTCCTCTCCCGGGTGCCGTACGTGATCGGCGGCATGCAGCTGGAACCGCGCGAGTACGTGGTGTCGGGCGACCGGGTCGTGGTCTTCGGCACCCGCCAGGTCACATCCCTGCACGGCCACACGGAGCAGCTGGACTTCGTCCACTCCTGGACGTTCCGCGACGGCAAGGCGGTCCGTATGGAAGACATCTTCGACACGGTCCTCTTCCACGAGCTCATAGCCGCCCACCCCGGCCACTCAGGCGCGCCCCCCGAACCCGACCCCGCAACTCTCCCCGCCCCGGCCCCTGCTCCAGCACGGCAAACGGCCGCCTGACCCCTCGGGCCCTGCCCCCGGCCGCCCAGGAGCGGGGGCAGGCCCGAGGAGCGCCGACCTTCCTGCCGCGTCCAGCAGGTGGACCATCCATCGGTCCGTAGAGCAAGGGAGTTGCGTGCCTCTTCGGTTCTGGCGATGAGTGATCCGGGATGAGAAACCCCGGCCGCCGGACGGCTGGGGTTCCTCGAGGCGGTGAGGTCGGTCAACGGTCACCGTGAATCGGGAAGGTCAGCGCTGAAGGGTGAGGACAGCCGGCCGCCACGGCAGTCGGTTGTACTCGCCGCCCGCGGTGGGGGACATGCCCTGGTAGAGGAACTGCAGGTTGCAGGGGTCGATGGTCATGGTCTGGTCGGGGTTGTTGCGGACCAGGTCACCGTGGCTGATGTCGTTGGTCCAGGTGGCACCGCTGTTGGCCTTGCCCGCGAAGGGGTTGCTCTCGGTGACGGCCTGCGGGGTCCACGAGCCGCTCAGGCTGGAGGCCGTGAAGGAGCGGAAGTACCGCCCGTTCGCGCCCATCGCCTCGACGATCATGAGGTACTGGTTCTGGCCCTGAACCTTGTAGACCTGTACGCCCTCGAAGAGGTTGGCCTTCGTGTCGCTCATGATCGTCGTGTACGACGAGCCGAAGTTGCCCGGGAAGTTCCCGATCGGCATGCTCGCCCGGTAGATCTTGCCGTTGTCACCGGCGAAGAACAGGTACATGTTCTGCCCGTCGGCGATCAGGGTCTGGTCGATCGGGCCGGTGTCGGAGTCGGAGATGCTCCCGGTGAACAGCGGCTGCGGAGCGGACCAGCCGTTGGGGTTGGTGGGGTCGCTCGACGTGCGGTAGATGAAGGGCCACGCACCCCACTGGTACGCCAGCACCCAGATGTTCTTGGGCGCGAAGTAGAACAGCGTGGGCGCCACAGCGGCCTGGCTCATGCCGGTCTGGCCGGCCGACCCCATGTCCGACCAGTTCGTGAAGGGACTGAACATCATCGAGCCGTACGAGGATCCCGAGAAGTTGGACGCGTAGACCAGGTGCTTGCCGTTGTGCTTCACGACGGTGAAGTCCTTCACCGAGGCCCACCCGTTCGCCGGCTGCGTCAGCACACCCGTCGACGTCCACCGGTACGTCGAGGGAAGAGAACACGTGCCGTCCGGCGGGGTCGGGGTCCCGGTCAGACCGGTCCACTTCTGGTTGCTGCCGCCGTTGCACGTCCAGAGCTGCACCGCAGTGCCGTTGGCCGTACCGGCGCCCGCAACGTCCAGGCACAGCCCGGACTGCACGCCGACGACCGTGCCGTCGGAGTTCACCCGCCACTGCTGGTTCGCACCGCCGGAACAGGTCCAGATCTGCACCCGGGTGCCGGCCGTGGTGGCGTGGCCCGGAACGTCCAGGCACTTGTTGCCGTACACGGTGAGCTGGTTGTTGTCCGTCAGCGTCCACTGCTGGTTGGTCCCGCCCCAGCAGTCGTAGATCTGCACGTACGTGCCGTTGGTCTGGCTGGCGCCCGGCACATCGAGACACCGGCTGGAACCAACACCGCGCAGGGCGCCGGTGGAAGCCGCCTGAGCCGGGGTGGCGACGAGCATCGCCGCCAACGCGGCCAGCACCGCGACCGCGGCGGCGAGCACCGCAGCCGGATGCCTGCAGCTGAAACTTCCTCTGTGCATGGGGACTTCCTCAACCTTCAGTAGGCGGTTCCGGTCGGCCTCGTCAGAGGGCGTTGGAGCAGGTTGTCGAGGCCATGACATTGACGTGTTCGGGATGCCGAACAATAGTCGACCCATCGAGCAACCCGAATGATAGGGAACCGATGAACGACGTCAACACCTCTCACATGTATCGCTACAGAGGACGAAACATTCGCAGACCCAGCCTGCCGACTCACCTGCGGGCCGCAAACCCCAGCGGGATCCACTGCCTTGCGCGCCGGTCCTCCAGGCTCCGAAAGTTTCGAACCATGAACGGAAACATTTTCTGCGGTGAGTATTGACGTCTCGTCACCAAAACCTCAATCATCCCAGTCTGAGACCCGGCCGCAGCTCGATATTTCGAACCACATCCGCCCTGGGCAACCCGTGCTGCACGGGAGATCCACGCACCGCTCCGGTGACGCGACGCAATCCCTTGCGCTTCAGTCCTTCCGTGATTTCTACTTTGGAGGCACAGTCATGGGCTCGTATGCCCTTCCCAGACCCGTTACCCGCCGGAAGATCCGCGGCCTGCTGTTGGCGCTGCTCGTCGGCGTCCTCGGTGCGGTCGCCGCACTGGTCGCGCCGCCGACCGCACACGCCGCCGAGAGTACGCTCGGTGCCGCAGCGGCGCAGAGCGGCCGCTACTTCGGCACCGCCATCGCCTCGGGCAGGCTGGGCGACTCGGCGTACACGGCGATCGCGAACCGTGAGTTCAACTCGGTGACGGCCGAGAACGAGATGAAGATAGACGCCACCGAACCGCAGCGGGGGCAGTTCAACTTCACCGCCGCCGACCGCGTCTACAACTGGGCGGTGCAGAACGGCAAGCAGGTGCGCGGTCACACCCTGGCCTGGCACTCCCAGCAGCCCGGCTGGATGCAGAGCCTCAGCGGCAGCGCGCTGCGCCAGGCGATGATCGACCACATCAACGGCGTGATGCGCCACTACAAGGGCAAGATCGCCCAGTGGGACGTCGTGAACGAGGCCTTCGCCGACGGCAGTTCGGGAGCCCGGCGCGACTCCAACCTGCAGCGCACCGGCAACGACTGGATCGAGGTCGCCTTCCGCACCGCGCGCGCCGCGGACCCGGCCGCCAAGCTCTGCTACAACGACTACAACGTCGAGAACTGGACCTGGGCCAAGACCCAGGCCATGTACGCCATGGTCCGGGACTTCAAGCAGCGTGGCGTGCCGATCGACTGTGTCGGCTTCCAGGCGCACTTCAACAGCGGCAGCCCCTACCACAGCAACTTCCGCACCACCCTGCAGAACTTCGCCGCCCTCGGCGTCGACGTGGCCATCACCGAACTCGACATCCAGGGCGCCCCGGCCACGACCTACGCCGCCGTGACCAACGACTGCCTGGCCGTCCCGCGCTGCCTCGGCATCACCGTCTGGGGCGTGCGCGACACCGACTCCTGGCGACCGGAGCACACGCCGCTGCTGTTCAACGGCGACGGCAGCAAGAAGCCCGCCTACACCGCCGTCCTCAACGCACTCAACGGCGGCTCCTCCACGCCCCCTTCGGATTCCGGACAGATCAAGGGCGTCGGTTCGGGCCGCTGCCTGGACGTGCCGAACGCCGGCAGCGCCGACGGCACCCAGATCCAGCTGTGGGACTGCCACAGCGGCACCAATCAGCAGTGGACGCACACCGCCGCCGGCGAACTCAGGGTCTACGGCAACAAGTGCCTGGACGCCGCCGGCACCGGCAATGGCACCAGAGTCCAGATTTACAGCTGCTGGGGCGGCGACAACCAGAAATGGCGCCTCAACTCCGACGGATCCATCGTCGGCGTCCAGTCCGGCCTCTGCCTCGACGCCGTCGGAGCCGGCACCGCCAACGGCACCCTGATCCAGCTCTACTCCTGCTCGAACGGCAGCAACCAACGCTGGACCCGCACCTGAGCGGACCTGCCGCAAACAAATGGGTGAATCGACGAAGACCTACGGTGAGGTTTCTCCCACCCCTCCACGATGACATCGCTGGTGGTCCCGGGTCGCCGCCGTGGTGGCGGCGACCCTCGCGATCGGCATGCTCGCCGCGGTGCATCCGGCGCCCGCCGAGGCGGCGACGGTGGACACCAATGCCTGGTACGTCCTGGTCAACCGCAACAGCGGCAAGGCGCTGGACGTCTCTGACGCGTCCACCGCCGACGGCGCGCGGGTCAGCCAGTGGACACGCCACGACGGAGCCAACCAGCAGTGGCAGTTCTTGGACTCCGGGGGCGGCTTCTACCGTCTCAAGGCCCGGCATTCGGACAAGGTTCCCGACGTGGCCGGCGCCTCGACCGCGGACGGTGCCGCGATCCAGCAGTGGGCCGACCACAACGGGGCCAACCAGCAGTTCCGCCTGGCCGACTCCGACGCGGGCCACGTCCGGCTGGTCAGCCGCACCAGCGACAAGGCGCTGGAGGTGCAGGGCGCCTCCACCACCGACGGCGGCAACGTCGTCCAGCGTGCCCGCCGACGCGCTCGCGCGTATCCCCCACGAGCTGGCCTCGTCGAAGCAGCCCCGTTCGGCTGCGCGGGCGTGACCGCCTTCAACGCCGTACGCAAGGCCGGTACCGGCTGTTGACCGACCGGGGAGTCTGCCCGCGGCAAGCCTGTAGACGGCGGCGGCCTCCGCGACTTGATCATGCAGCGTGCGACCGTGCCGGAGAAGGCAGACCCCCGAAAATAGCGTGCAGCACCGGGCGCCTTGTCAGGAGGCGCCGGTACTGACTCCCCCGTCGTGACGATCCATCAGAACGAGCGTCAACTGAGCGTCGGCGCGGTCGGCCATCCTCCTCGTCGACAGTTGGAGGAGACCCGCACCGCCATCCCGGGCAGCCTCTGGAAGACCAGGTCAGGCAGCACGCGCGGACATACGACACGCTTCACGTCGTGCATTCGCAGAAACAGGTCGAGCGCACGCGGCTATGCCCGAGCAACCCAGGAAAACCGCAGGTCAGGCGCCCTTCGCGGCCGGTTCGAGGATGGCGACGCACTCCACGTGGTGCGTCATCGGGAACAGGTCGAACGCCCGCAGCGTCCGCACCCGGTAGCCCGCGTCGCGGAAGTAGGCCAGGTCGCGGGCCAGGGCGGCCGGGTCGCAGGCGACGTAGGCGATGCGGCGGGCGCCCAGACTCGCGAGATGCTTGACCGTCTGCTTGCCGGCGCCCGCGCGGGGCGGGTCGAGGACGATCAGGTCGACCTCGGTGATGCCCGTGCGCGGCAGGGCCTGCTCGACCTTGCCCTGCTCGATGCGGACGCGCTCGAAGTGCTGGAGGTTGTGGCGGGCGTCCTCCACCGCGCGCTTGCCCGACTCGATGCCGAGGACCGCGCCCTTGTCGCCCACCCGGTCGGCGAGGGCGCCCGCGAAGAGGCCCACGCCGCAGTAGAGGTCCAGGGCCGAGTCGCCCTTGCGGGGCAGCAGGCCCTGCATGACGGCGCGGACCAGGGTGTCGGCGGCCTTCGGGTGGACCTGCCAGAAGCCGCCGTTGCCGACGCGGTACGTGCGGTCGTCGGCGCGTTCGCGCACGAAGGGGCGGCCGTGGACGCGGTGCACTCCCCCGTCCTCGGCGACCCGGAGGACCGAGACCGGCTTGTCGAGCTCCACCAGGGGGAGGCGGGCGCCGGGGCGGGGGTTCAGGACGACCTGGCGGTCCTGCGAGCCGGTCGCGGCGATGGCGTCGACCGATGCCATTCCGGACCAGTCACGCTTCTCGATGCCCAGCTCGGTGACGCCCGGCGCCGCGATCAGGCAGCGGTCGATGGGCTGGACGTCGTGGGAGCGGTGCTTGCGCAGGCCCGCGTGACCCGAGGCGTCCACCGCGTACTGCACCCGCGTGCGCCACGCCGGCACCTCGCCCGCCGGGACCTTGTCGCCCTCGGCCGGCATGACCGTGCCGTCCCAGCCGGCCTCCTCGGGCGTCAGGCCGGCCAGCCGCTTCAGCTGCTCGGCGACGACCTCGCCCTTGAGGCGGCGCTGGGCGCCCGGCTTGGCGTGCTGCCAGTCGCAGCCGCCGCACTTGCCGGGTCCGGCGTACGGGCAGGGCGCCTCGACCCGGTCCTTGGAGGCCTCCAGGACGCGGACGGCGTCGGCGCGCAGGAAGCGGGAGTCCTCGGACCCCTCCGTGACGCGGACGACGACCTTCTCGCCGGGCAGCGCGTGCCGGACGAACAGCACGCGGCCCTCGTCGGTACGGGCGATGCAGTGCCCGCCATGCGCGACGGGGCCGACTTCGACCTCGTACTCGTCCCCGACGAGGGAGGACTCGGGTGCGTTCGGCATGAAGGGGTGACTCCAGGGGTGAGACGAGGGCTGCCAGGCGGCAGCCCACCAGTCTACGTGCTCTTGGAGGTCGGCTCCTTCGGCCGTTCCACGGCCGGGCCGCGGCGCACCGAACCGGGCGCGTTCCACTCCTGGCGCTTCTTCTCCCGCTTCTTCGCCAGCTCGGAGGACTGGAGCTGGTACGGGACGGAGGTCACCATCACGCCCGGGGTGAACAGCAGCCGCCCCTTGAGGCGCAGCGCGCTCTGGTTGTGCAGCAGGTGCTCGTACCAGTGACCCACCACGTACTCGGGGATGATCACGCTGACCGCGTCGCGCGGGCTCTCGCGGCGGATGCCCTTGACGTACTCGACGACCGGCCGGGTGATCTCGCGGTACGGGGAGTCGAGGATCTTCAGCGGTACGTTGATGCCGCGCCGCTCCCACTCCGCCTTGAGTGCCTTGGTCTCGGCCGGGTCGACGTTGATGCTGAGCGCCTCCAGCTTGTCGGATCGCATGAGCTGGGCGTACGCGACGGCCCGCAGCGTGGGGCGGTGGAGCTTGGAGACCAGGACGATGGAGTGGACGCGGGAGGGGCGGACGGTGTCGTCCGTCGGGCCCTCGGGAGCGGCGATCTCCTCCGCGACCCGGTCGTAGTGCTTACGGATCGCGCTCATCGTCCCGTAGAAGATGACCATGCCGAGCAGGGCGACCCAGGCGCCGTGCGTGAACTTGGTCGCGAGCACGACGACCAGCACCAGACCGGTGAAGAAGGCGCCGAAGGTGTTGATCGCGCGGGAGCGGATCATGCGGCGGCGGACGGCGGGGTCGCGCTCGGTCTTCAGGTGGCGGTTCCAGTGCCGCACCATGCCGGTCTGGCTGAGCGTGAAGGAGACGAAGACGCCGACGATGTAGAGCTGGATCAGCTTGGTGGAGTCCGCCCCGTACATCCACACCAGCAGCATGGCGGCGCCGGCGAGCAGCACGATGCCGTTGGAGAACGCGAGCCGGTCGCCGCGCGTGTGCAGCTGGCGCGGCAGGTAGCGGTCCTGGGCGAGGATCGAGCCGAGGAGCGGGAAGCCGTTGTACGCGGTGTTCGCGGCGAGGAACAGCACGAGCGCCGTGGCCGCGGCGAGCAGGACGAAGAAGAACGTGCCGTCACCGAAGACGGCGGCCGCGACCTGGGAGATCACCGGGTTCTGTACGTAGCCCTCGCCGACCGGGACGCCGTCGCGGATCAGGTCGTGGGCGGGCTGCTCCGCCATCTTCACGTCGGTGGCCATGGCGAGGCCGATGATGCCGCAGAACATGGTGACGGCCAGGCCGCCCATCAGGGCGAGGGTGGTGGCGGCGTTCCTGCTCTTGGGCTTGCGGAAGGCGGGTACGCCGTTGCTGATCGCCTCGACGCCGGTGAGCGCGGCACACCCGGAGGAGAAGGCGCGCAGCAGCAGGAAGACGAGCGCGAAACCGGCGAGTCCTTGATGCTCGGCCCGGATCTCGAAGTCGGCGGTGGGGGCCCTCATGGTGTCCCCGAGGACGATTCCCTTGAACGCGCCCCACGCAATCATGATGAAGACGCCGGCGACGAAGACGTACGTGGGAATCGCGAAGAGCTTCCCCGATTCCTTCACGCCCCGGAGGTTCATGAGGGTGAGGAGAAGGATTATCGCTATGGCGGAGAAGACCTTGTGCTCGACGACGAAGGGAATGGCCGAGCCGAGGTTCTCCACTCCGGAGGAGATGGAAACGGCCACGGTGAGCACGTAGTCGACGAGGAGCGCGCTGGCGACGGTCAGGCCGGCCTTCGGGCCGAGGTTGGTGTTGGCGACCTCGTAGTCCCCGCCGCCGCTGGGGTAGGCGTGGACGTTCTGCCGGTACGAGGCGACGACCGTGAACATCAGGACCACGACGGCGGCCGCGATCCACGGGCTGAAGTGGTACGCCGACACACCCGCGATGGAGAGGACCAGCAGGACTTCTCCCGGCGCGTACGCCACCGAGGAAAGCGGGTCGGAGGCGAAGACGGGGAGCGCGATGCGTTTGGGGAGAAGGGTCTCTCCCAGCCTGTCGCTGCGCAGCGCCCGGCCGATCAGGATCCGTTTGGGCACGTCGGTCAGTTTGGACACGCAGAGGATCGTAAGCGCTGGAAATAGGACCCGCCCACCCACCACCCCTCCTCGCGCCGGAAACTTGCGTTCCCTTAACGCGGGCGGCACAGAAAGCTGTGATACGTGCCACCGTCCCGTCGGTTCCGGCGGCAACCGCGCGGAAGGCGGCGGCGTCCTTACGAAGGGTTCCGTCTCGGTGAGTGGCCGAAAGCTGCCGGGACCCGAGCGGCCACCGGGGCGGGGAACAGGAGAAACGCGTCGGCCGCAGCCGATGAGGGCAACAGCGCGGTGGCGGCATAAGCTCGTCATCAGGCAACACCGCACGCAGGCTGAGAGAGAAGAGTGAGCAGGGTGTTTTCGCAGGTCAGCAAGATGACCAGGAGTGCGGGGTAAGCGGACGTGCACATCGTCATCATGGGCTGCGGGCGAGTGGGAGCCGCACTCGCGCAGACCCTGGAACAGCAGGGGCACACGGTCGCCGTCGTCGACCAGGACCCGACGGCCTTCCGGCGCCTGGGCTCCGGCTTCGGCGGGCGGCGCGTCACCGGTGTCGGGTTCGACCAGGACACCCTGCGTGAGGCGGGGATCGAGGAGGCCGGGGCGTTCGCCGCGGTGAGCAGCGGGGACAACTCCAACATCATCGCGGCGCGGGTCGCCCGCGAGATGTTCGGCATCGAGAACGTCGCCGCCCGGATCTACGACCCCCGGCGCGCCGAGGTGTACCAGCGCCTGGGCATCCCGACGGTCGCCACCGTGCGCTGGACCGCCGACCAGATGCTGCGGCGGCTGCTGCCGTCCGGCGCCGAGCCGCTGTGGCGCGACCCGAGCGGCGGAGTGCAGCTCGCGGAGGTCCACACGTCCCCGTCGTGGATCGGGCACAAGGTGAGCCGGCTCCAGGAGGAGACGGGCGTACGCGTCGCCTTCCTCACCCGGTTGGGCGAGGCGGTCCTGCCGACGTCGCAGACGGTGCTGCAGGAGGGCGACCTGGTGCACGTGATGATGCGGACGGACGAGATCGAGAAGGTCGAGGCGGCGTTCGCCGAAGGCCCTGAGGAGGGCGGTCACTGATGCGGGTCGCTATTGCGGGCGCCGGCGCGGTGGGCCGTTCCATCGCGGGTGAGCTGCTGGAGAACGGGCACGAGGTGCTCCTCATCGACAAGGCGCCGACCGCGATCTCGGTGGAGCGGGTGCCGCAGGCGGAGTGGCTGCTGGCGGACGCGTGCGAGATCACCTCGCTGGACGAGGCGGCGCTGCAGCGCTGCAACGTCGTCATCGCGGCGACCGGCGACGACAAGGTGAACCTGGTCGTCTCGCTGCTCGCGAAGACCGAGTACGGGGTGCCCCGGGTGGTCGCCCGGGTGAACAACCCGAAGAACGAGTGGCTGTTCAACGAGGCGTGGGGCGTCGACGTCGCGGTCTCCACGCCGCGCCTGATGTCGGCGCTGGTCGAGGAGGCGGTGAGCGTCGGCGACCTGGTCCGGCTGCTGCGCTTCAGCCACGGCGACGCGAACCTCGTGGAGCTGACGCTCCCGCCGGAGTCGGCGATGGCCGGTACGTCGGTGGGCGACGTGGCCTGGCCGCAGGACACCTCGCTGGTGACGATCATCCGCGGCTCGCGCGTGCTCACGCCCGGCCCGGAGGAGACCCTGGAGGCGGGCGACGAGCTGCTCTTCGTCGCGGCCCAGGCCCGCGAGGAACAGCTGGAGGACCTGCTCTCGGTCCGCCGCGACGACGCCGCCGCCGGCTGAGCCGGCCGCTGCCCCGGGTACGCCGGGTACGACGAGGGGCTCGGGACCATCGCGTGGTCCCGAGCCCCTCGTCGTACGCCCCGCTGCGGGCGGGGGTACGGGATCGGCAGGCTGCTCTTGCAGAGGTACGCAGGCGAGGCGGCCACCCGGGCGGGGCGGATTGCGCGGACGGCCGGGCGGATTGTGCGGGCCCACCCGCCAAGCGGCTCGGCACGCCTGGCTGCGGCGCGGCGCGCTGCGGCGCGGCGGGCTGCGGCGCGGCGGGCTGCGGCGCGGCGGGCTGCGGCGCGGCGGATCGGGTCGGGTGCCGCGCGGTGCATTCCTCCGGTGCTGGACGCGCCCGAGTGCACGCGTCGGGCGCGGCCGTGCTGCGTGGCGCACCGGTGAGCGGCCGAGCCGCAGCCCCGCCGGGCTGCGCGGCGCCTCCCGGCGGGCGGATCGGGCTACCGGGCCCACCGGAGAGGCGGGACGCCCGGGGGCGGGCCCGACGCGGCGTCCCGCCGGGCGGGGGTGGCGTAAGGGGCTGTGCCCCGGGCCTCCGCTGAGGCGTCAGGCTTCGCCGTGGTGAGGGTGGGGCTGGGCGGCCTGGGAGGCGGCGGCCTTGCGTTCCTTCTCGGCGCGCTCCTCCGCCTCCATCTCCGCGAACACGTCGATCGGCGGCGGCGCCTTCGCCAGGAACACCCACGTCAGGTACACCGCGAGCAGGAACGGCGGGATCTTCAGGGTGACCAGCACCCAGCCGAGCTGGGTGGTGTCCGCCCACCAGTACAGCGGGAAGAGGATCGCGCACTTGGCGAGCAGGATCAGGCCCCACGCCCAGCTCGCCTTGGCGTACGCCTTCTTGCGGCCGGGGTTGCGGGTGCGCCAGGAGAGGTTCTCCTTGAAGACCGGGCCCAGGATCAGGCCGATCAGCGGGACGCCCGCGAGCGTGGTGGCGATGTAGGCGACGCCCAGGCCCAGCGTGTAGAGCATGCCCGGCAGGTAGAAGTCCTTGGCGTTGCCGGTCATCATCGCGAAGACCACGCCGAAGGCGACCCCGAAGACGCCGCTGAAGGCGTGCTTCATGGTGTCGCGGCGGATCAGGCGGACCGCGACCATCAGCAGGGACACGCCCAGCGCCGCGATGGCCGACAGGTGCAGGTCCTTGTTGATCGTGTAGATCGTGACGAAGAGCAGGCCGGGGAGGACTGTCTCCACCATGCCGCGCACTCCGCCGAAGGCGTCGAACAGGGCCGCTTCCGTCACGGCCTTCGCATCATGGGCGCCCTGGGGGGCGGCGTCCTGGTCGGTGGTGGTCGGCTTGTCGAGTGACGTCACCGGCTACTCCTGTCCGAGCGGTCGGAGTTCGTATTTGGGATTGAAGAGGACCCTGCGGCCGTGGCTCATGGAGATCCGGCCGGAGGCGATGAGCTTGCGGCCCGGCTCTATGCCCACGATGGAGCGCCGGCCCAGCCACACCACGTCCAGCGGGGCCGTCCCGTCGAAGAGCTCCGCCTCCAGCGCGGGCACGCCGGCCCGTGGGCGCAGGGTGACCGTCCGCAAGGTACCAGTCACCTTGACTATCTGCCGGTCGTCGCAGTCCGAGATCCGGATGCACCCCGAAGCCTGCGTGTCCTCCCGCAGCTCCTCCGACTCGAGATCCCCCTGGGAGCTGGACAGCCGGTCGAGCATCCGGCGGAAGCGGCCGGTCTGCTTCTCGGTTCGTGGTGCAGCACTCATACAGAAAGCGTACCGGCCCCCACTGTCAGGGGAATCAGCGCTCGAAGCGGTATCCCATGCCCGGCTCGGTGATGAAGTGCTTGGGGTGCGAGGGGTCCGCCTCCAGCTTCCGGCGCAGCTGGGCCATGTAGACCCGCAGGTAGTTCGTCTCGGTGCCGTACGACGGCCCCCACACCTCCTGGAGCAGCTGCTTCTGGCTGACGAGCCGCCCCCCGTTGCGTACGAGCACCTCCAGCAGGTGCCACTCGGTGGGCGTCAGCCGGACGTCCCGCCCGTCGCGCTGCACCTTCTTCGCCGCGAGGTCGACCGTGAACCCCGCCGTCTCGATCACGACCGTGCCGTCGTCGCCGCCGCCCACCGGCTCGGCCCGGCGCACGGCGGCGCGCAGCCGCGCCAGCAGCTCGTCCATGCCGAAGGGCTTGGTGACGTAGTCGTCGGCACCGGCGTCCAGGGCCTCGACCTTCTCGTCGGAGGTCTGGCGTGCGGAGAGCACCAGGATCGGTACGCGGGTCCAGCCGCGCAGGCCCTTGATCACCTCGACGCCGTCCATGTCGGGCAGGCCCAGGTCGAGGATGACGACGTCGGGGTGGCGGCCGGCGGCCAGTTCGAGCGCGGTGGCGCCGTCGGGGGCCGCGTCCACCTCGTACTTCCGTGCCTTCAGGTTGATCACGAGGGCGCGTACGATCTGCGGCTCGTCGTCGACCACGAGCACCCGCGTCATGAGGGGCCTGCTTTCTCCAGGGAGGGGACTTCGGCAGCGGCGGCCGGGGCGGCCGCCTTGAGGGTGAGGACCATCGTCAGGCCCCCGCCGGGGGTGTCCTCGGCCGTGATGGTGCCGCCCATCGCCTCCACGAACCCGCGTGCGACGGCGAGGCCGAGGCCGACCCCGGCGCCGCGCGGCGCGTCGCCGTAGCGCTGGAAGGGGGCGAATATCCGGTCCTTGGCGTCGTCGGGCACGCCGGTGCCCCGGTCCACGACCCGCAGCTCGACGCGGTCGGCCATGGCGCTGGCGGAGACCAGGACCGGTGCGGCGGCGGGGCTGTACTTGACGGCGTTCTCGACGACGTTGGCGACGGCCCGCTCCAGCAGGCCCTTGTCCACCTCGACCATCGGCAGGCTCTCGGGGATGTCCAGCTCGGCGCTGCCGTCCGGTACGCCGCCGAGCGCCATGGGGACGACCTCGTCGAGGTCGATGGCCCGGATGAGCGGCGTGACGGTTCCGGTCTGGAGGCGGGACATGTCGAGGAGGTTGCCGACCAGGTGGTCGAGGCGGTCCGCGCCCGCCTCGATGCCTTCCAGCAGCTCGGCGCGGTCCTCCTCGGACCACTCGACGTCGTCCGAGCGCAGGGAGCTGACAGCGGCCTTGATGCCCGCGAGCGGGGTACGGAGGTCATGGCTGACGGCCGCCAGCAGCGACGTACGGATCTTGTTGCCCTCGGCGAGCTTGCGGGCCTCCTCGGCCTCGCCGACCAGCCGCTGCCGGTCCAGTACGACGGCGGCCTGCGCGGCGAAGGCGCCCAGCACCCGGCGGTCCTCGGCGGGCAGGACGCGGCCGGACAGCGCGAGCGCCATGTGGTCGCCGACGGGCATGTCGACGTCGGCGTCCTCGGGGCGTGCCACGGGCCGGCGGCCGACGCTGCCCGCGCGGGTCCACGGCTCGACGTCGTTCTCACGCTCCAGCAGCGCCACGGACTCCATGGAGAACGTTTCGCGGACCCGTTCCAGCAGGGCGTCCAGAGCCGTCTCGCCGCGCAGGACGCTGCCCGCCAGGAAGGACAGCACCTCGGACTCGGCCCGCAGCCGGGCGGCCTGGTGGGTGCGGCGCGCGGCCAGGTCCACGACGGACGCCACCGCAACGGCGACCCCGAAGAAGACGGCGATCGCGACGATGTTCCGGGGGTCGGCGATCGTGAACCGGTACAGGGGCGGGGCGAAGAACCAGTTGAGCAGCAGGGAGCCGAAGGCGGCGGAGGCGAGGGACGGGACCAGGCCGCCGAGCAGCGCGGACGCCACGGTCAGCGACAGGAACAGCAGCATGTTGTTGGCGATGCCGAGGTCCGCGTCGATGTGGGTGAGCAGCAGGGTCAGCAGGGCGGGGCCGGCGACGCCGGTCAGCCAGCCCCAGATGATCCGGGAGCGGCCCAGTCGGGAGCCGCGCGCGACGGGCAGGCCCCGGCCCCTGGCGACCTCCTCGTGGGTGACGATGTGGACGTCCAGGTCGGGGCCCGAGTCACGGGCGACGGTGGCGCCGACACCGGGCCCGAACACGTACTGCCAGGTCTTGCGGCGGCTGGAGCCGAGGACGATCTGGGTGGCGTTGACGCCTCGGGCGAACTCCAGCAGCGCGGAGGGGATGTCGTCGCCGATGACGTGGTGGAAGGAGCCGCCGAGGTCCTCGACGAGGGTGCGCTGGACGGCCAGCTCCTTGGGGGAGGCGGAGGTCAGGCCGTCGCTGCGGGCGATGTAGACGGCGAGGATCTCGCTGCCGGAGCCCTTGGCGGCCATCCGCGCGGCGCGGCGTATGAGGGTGCGACCCTCGGGGCCGCCGGTGAGGCCGACGACGATGCGCTCGCGGGCCTGCCAGGTGGTGCGGATGTTGTGCTCGCCGCGGTACTGCTGGAGGTACTCGTCGACCCGGTCGGCGGTCCAGAGGAGGGCCAGCTCGCGCAGGGCGGTGAGGTTGCCGGGGCGGAAGTAGTTGGAGAGGGCGGCGTCGACCTTGTCCGGCTTGTAGATGTTGCCATGGGCCATGCGGCGGCGCAGCGCCTGGGGCGACATGTCGACCAGCTCGATCTGGTCGGCGCGGCGGACGACCTCGTCGGGGACGGTCTCCCGCTGTCGTACGCCGGTTATGGACTCGACGACGTCGCCGAGCGACTCCAGGTGCTGGATGTTGACGGTGGAGATGACGTCGATGCCGGCGGCGAGCAGTGCCTCGACGTCCTGCCAGCGCTTGGCGTTGCGCGAGCCGGGGACGTTGGTGTGGGCCAGCTCGTCCACCAGGGCGACGGCCGGGCGCCGCCGCAGCACCGCGTCCACGTCCATCTCGGTGAAGGTGGCGCCCCGGTGGTCGATGGTCCTGCGCGGTATCTGTTCGAGGCCGTGCAGCATCACTTCCGTACGGGGGCGGTCGTGGTGCTCGACGAAGGCGACGGCGCAGTCGGTGCCTCGTTCGACGCGGCGGTGCGCCTCGGAGAGCATCGCGTACGTCTTGCCGACGCCTGGTGCCGCACCGAGGTAGATCCGAAGCTTGCCGCGTCCCATGGCCCCATTGTCGTGAGTGTTCGTTCGACTGCTTGTGCGTAGACCTTACGACCAGGGGCATGGGCAAACCGGACGGGGAGGTCGGTTCCCGGGCGTCTTGACGGGATTCTGATGCGTGCCCGGGCGGGACGGGACCTGTGTGGTTCAGTGCTCGGTCGGCCTGCCGTCGCCCAGCTCCAGGACCCGGGCCGCCTGGGGACAACGGCCTGGGGACAGCGCGGCGGGCCGCACCCCGTCGTACGGGATACGGCCCGTCCACCATCCGTGGAGGTCGAGACGACGGCTCAGCGGACCTCGGTGATCTCCGGGCCCCGCTGCAGCTGACCCATGCCGCCCGAGAAGCGCGACGTCTCCTGGTCCTCCTGCTGCACTCCCTCGGGCACCATCTGCGCGTCGTTCGGCAGCTTCAGGACGATCGGGTCGCGCGGCGCCATCGGCCCCTCGCCCCGTACGACGACGGTGTCCCGGAAGATCTGCTCCAGCAGGCCCGCGGCCTCCGGCTGCACCGCGCCCTGCCCGGAGATGACCCCGCGCAGGAACCAGCGGGGGCCGTCCACGCCGACGAAGCGCACCAGCTGCACGCCGCCCGTGCCGTCCGGCAGCTTGACCGGCACCTGGGCCCGCAGCTCCCAGCCCAGCGGGCCCTCGACCTCGTCGATGATGCCGCCCTGCTGGGTGATGCCGGAGGCGATCTCCTCGCGGACCTCGCCCCAGATGCCCTCTTTCTTGGGGGCGGCGAACGCCTGCAGCTGGATGGCGCTGTCCCGCAGCACCACCGTCGCCGCGACGATCGCGTCGCCCGCGACCTCCACGCGCAGCTCCATGCCCTCGACCCCGGGCACGAACATGCCGCCCAGGTCGACCCGGCCCTCCTCGGGCCTGGAGACCTCGGAGATGTCCCAGGGACCGTCGGGCCGGGGTGCCGGCGGAAGGTTCACCCGGCGCGGCTCGCTGTCCGCCGCGTCGTCAGTGCCGACTTCGTCGACGACCTGCTCGGCCTCGCCCGCTGCGTCGGCAGCGGCACCGCTCTTCTTGCGACGTCCGAACACGTCACTGTCCTTCCCGGTCGGATACGACCGAAGCGTATCGATTCCCACCCGTCCAGCCCTCCGTGGCGGCATGACCGCCGGTGGACCCGAAGCCCCCCTCGGCCCGCGCCGAGCCGGGAAGCTCCGCCACCTCGTGGAAACGGACCTTCTCGACTTGCTGAACGACCAGTTGGGCGATCCGGTCGAACCGTTCGAACCGCACGCTCTCGCGCGGGTCCAGGTTGACCACGATCACCTTGATCTCCCCACGGTACCCGGCATCCACCGTCCCTGGGGCATTCACCAGAGCTACTCCGCACCGGGCCGCCAGCCCCGAGCGCGGGTGCACGAAGGCCGCGTACCCGTCGGGCAGCGCGATGGACACCCCGGTGGGCAGGATCGCGCGCTCGCCGGGGGCCAGTTCGGCGGCCTCGGTGGTGACGAGATCGGCGCCCGCGTCGCCCGGGTGCCCGTACGACGGGATCGGCACCTCCGGGTCCACGCGGCGGATCAGGACGTCGACAGGGTTACGCATCAGGGGTTCACCTCGAAGGCGCGGGCGCGCCGGACCTGGTCGGGGTCGGCCATCGCCGCCTGGATCTCCTCCGGGCGGCCGTTGTCGATGAAGTGATCGACCTTGACCTCGATGAAGAGGGCGTCGGCGCGGACCGCCACGGGCCCCTCGGGGCCGCCGATCCTGCCCGTGGCCGTGCAGTAGATCTTCCGGCCGTGTACGGCGGTGACCTCGGCCTGCAGGTGCAGCACCGTGCCGACGGGCACCGGGCGCACGAAGTCGGTCTCCAGCCGGCCGGTCACCGCGATGACCCGCAGCAGCCAGTTCAGCGAGCCCAGCGTCTCGTCGAGCGCGGTGGCGAGGATGCCGCCGTGGGCCAGGCCCGGAGCACCCTGGTGGTCGGTCGTCACCGTGAACTCGGCCGTGATGGTCACGCCCTCGCCGGCCCTGGCCTCCAGGTGCAGCCCGTGGGGCTGGCCGCCGCCGCAGCCGAAGCAGTGCTCGTAATGGGCGCCCAGGAGCTCGCCGGGGGCGGGCGCGTCAGGGTGCCGTACCGGCGGTATGGCCTCGGCCGGGGGCGTCAGTGCAGTGCTCACAGCGGGAGACCTTACCCGCGAGTCCGGCCACCGGTCGCGCCGTGCCAAGCTTGGGTGTATGCAGCCTTCCGCAGCGGCCTCCGTCCCGGCCTCCGCCCCGCAGTACGACGAACGTCTCACCGCTCCCCGCTCCTGGTGGCTGCTGGCCGCCCTGGTGGGCGTCTCGGGCGGACTGATCATGCTGCCGCTGGGCACCCTGCCCATGCTGGGCGGCGTGATCGTCGCGGGCGCGCTGGCGGCGATGGGAGTCAGTTCGTACGGCTCCGCCCGCGTCCGGGTGGTGGCGGGCTCGCTGGTCGCCGGGGACGCCCGCATCCCGGTGTCGGCGCTGGGCGAGCCGGAGGTGCTGGACGCCGAGGAGGCGCGCGCCTGGCGTACGTACAAGGCGGACACGCGCGCGTTCATGCTGATGCGCGGCTACATCCCGGCGGCGGTGCGCGTCGAGGTCACGGACCCGGCCGATCCGACGCCATACGTGTACCTGTCAAGCCGTGACCCGGAGGCGCTGGCCGCGGCGCTGACGAGCGTACGGGCACAGGCCTAGGGCAGGCCTGGAGCAGGGCCTCCTGGGAGGGGCCTAGAAGCCGATCTCCTTGGGGTGCTCCGGCTGGTCCAGCGGGGGCAGTTGGGGAAGGGCGTCCCAGGGCACCTGGCGGCTGCGGAGGTCCTTGCGGATGCGCTCGGCGAGGTTCTTGGTGTCGCGCCTGTTCATGACGGCGCCGACGGCCGCTCCGACCATGAACGGCATCAGGTTCGGCAGGTTGCGCACCATGCGCTTCATGATCCGCTGGCGTAGCTCGCGCTTCATGCGGCCACCGAGAGCCGCGTTGATGGTGGCGGGCCTGGTGACGTCGATGCCCCGCTCCTCCGTCCAGGAGGTCAGGTACGCCGCCGCCCGTTCTTTGAGCGTGCCCGGAGGCCGCTGTCCGTAGACCTCGTGGAGTTCGGCGATCAGCTTCAGCTCGATCGCCGCGACGCCCGTGATCTCGGCGGCCAGTTCGGCCGGCATCGCGGGCGGTACGGGCAGCATGGCGGCCGCGCCGACGCCGGCGCCCACGGTGGAGGTGGCATTGGCCGCGCCCGCGATCAGCTTGTCCGCGAGCTGCTCGGGCCCGAGGCCCGGGAACTGCCTGCGCAAGGTGGCCAGGTCCCGGACGGGAACGCGCGGGGCGTTCTCCATGAGCCGGTCGGCGAGGTGGGCGAGGCCCGCCCTGGCGCCCTCGCGGCTCCTGGTGACGCCACGCCTGACGGCGTCCAGGCGCCGCGCCTTGACCGGCGTGCCGGACGTCGTGGTCCGGTCGGCCGGCGTCCCCGCCCTTCCGGCCGCCTCGAGCGAGGCCGAAGGGCCTCGCTCGTCGTCACGCGCGCCGGGGGAGGGCAGGAGGGCGGAGTGCTCGGCGGGCGCGTCGTGAGCGCCTGGTGCCGGGTCTGTGCCGCCCTGGTACGCCTCCGGCTTCCCATGGAGCTTCCCATGGAGCCGGAAGCGTCGCTTCCGAGACGGGGTGTCGCCTGCCACGGCCGACGGACCTCAGTCGCAGTCTCGGCAGATCGGCTGGCCGTTCTTCTCGCGGGCCAGCTGGCTTCGGTGGTGGACCAGGAAGCAGCTCATGCAGGTGAACTCGTCCGCCTGCTTGGGCAGCACCCGGACGGCCAGCTCCTCGTTCGAGAGGTCCGCGCCGGGCAGTTCCAGGCCCTCGGCCGCTTCGAACTCGTCGACGTCGACGGTCGAGGTCGACTTGTCGTTGCGTCGGGCCTTCAGCTCTTCAAGGCTGTCCGAGTCGACGTCGTCGTCGGTCTTGCGTGGGGTGTCGTAATCCGTTGCCATGTCGCTCTCCCCCTCTGGGTGGTTGCGGTGTCTCCAGCGCACGTAACGCGTGAGAGGCCGGACTTGTGCCCGACCTGAGGCGGAGATTTTGCCTCACATCAAGGTCTGTTACTCAATCGACACCCAACCGGACCCCTCGAGAGTGATCGGGTTTGGATGGCGAACGGGACCGTACACGGTCCAGAGGCCGCGCCCAGCAGGCGCCACCCCGTGTACTTCCCGTGATCCCACCCCCCGGAAACCCGGACTTTTCCTGGTTTTCCGGGGGAATTCTTGATCACGGAGAGTAGATGGCCGGAAAGGGCCTCTTGTGATCGATCACACACGGAACTCCCGGGAACAGGTCACGAAAATTCCGCGCAAAGCGAACGCGATTGACGGCTCGACCGGCGTGTCACAAAGGAAGCGTGACGCGCATGACGAGGCCGCCGCCCTCACGGGGCTCCGCGATGATACGGCCCCCGTGGGCCCGCGCGACCGACCGGGCGATCGACAGACCCAGACCGACGCCCTTGTCGCTGCCGGTGCGCTCCTGCCGCAGCCGCCGGAACGGCTCGAAGAGGTTGTCGATCTCGTACGCCGGAACCACCGGCCCCGTGTTCGACACCACCAGCACCGCCTGACCCGCCTGCGTCTCGGTGGTGACCTCCACCCAGCCCCCGTCCACGTTGTAGCGAACGGCGTTCTGCACCAGGTTCAGGGCGATCCGCTCCAGCAGGACGCCATTGCCCTGGACGACGGCGGGGGCCCGCTCGCCACGGATCTCCACGCCCTTCACCTCGGCCTCGGCCCGGGTCTGGTCGATGGCCCGTGAGGCGACCTCGGCGAGATCCACCGGCTTGCGCTCCACGATCTCGTTGTCGCTCCGGGCCAGCAGCAGCAGGCCCTCCACCAGCTGCTCGCTGCGCTCGTTGGTGGCCAGCAGCGTCTTGCCCAGCTGCTGGAGCTCGACGGGCGCCCCGGGGTCGGACAGGTGCACCTCCAGCAGCGTGCGGTTGATCGCCAGCGGCGTACGCAGCTCGTGCGAGGCGTTGGCGACGAACCGCTGCTGCGCGGTGAAGGCCCGCTCCAGCCGGTCCAGCATGTCGTCGAAGGTGTCCGCGAGCTCCTTGAGCTCGTCGTCCGGGCCGTCCAGCTCGATCCGGCGGGAGAGGTCCGTGCCGGCCACATTGCGCGCGGTACGGGTGATCCGGCCCAGCGGGGACAGGACCCGGCCCGCCATCGCGTAACCGAAGGCGAAGGCGATGACGCTCAGGCCCAGCAGCGCGAACAGCGACCGGCGCAGCAGGTCGTCCAGGGCGTGCTGGCGCTGTTCGTTGACGCAGGCGTTCATCGCCCGGTTGAACTCGTCGGGGGCCGCCCGCTCCGGGAAGTTGCACACGTTGCTCGTGACCTGGCCGTCCACGATCTTGAACGGCAGCTCGCTGCCGATGTGGAGGGCCTGGGCGGCCAGCAGGTAGATGATCGACAGCAGCAGGATGCCGGCGATCAGGAACATCCCGCCGTACAGCAGCGTGAGCCGTATGCGGATCGTCGGGCGCAGCCAGGGGCGTACGGGCTCCCTGGGGTCCCAGGTCGGCTTCGGGGGCGCCTGTGGCGGCGCGGGCGTGGCGGCCACGGGGTCAGATCCGGTAGCCGGAGCCCGGCACGGTGACGATCACCGGCGGTTCGCCGAGCTTGCGGCGCAGGGTCATCACGGTGACGCGTACGACATTGGTGAACGGGTCGGTGTTCTCGTCCCAGGCCTTCTCCAGCAGCTGCTCGGCCGAGACGACCGCGCCCTCGCTGCGCATCAGGACCTCCAGGACCGCGAACTCCTTGGGCGCCAGCTGGATCTCCTTGCCGTCCCGGAAGACCTCGCGCCGGTTGGGGTCCAGCTTGATCCCGGCCCGCTCCAGGACAGGCGGCAGCGGGACCGTCGTACGCCGGCCGAGCGCCCGCACGCGGGCGGTGAGCTCGCTGAAGGCGAACGGCTTGGGCAGGTAGTCGTCGGCGCCGATCTCCAGGCCCTCGACGCGGTCGCTGACGTCGCCGGAGGCGGTGAGCATCAGGACGCGGGTCGGCATGCCCAGGTCGACGATCTTGCGGCAGACGTCGTCCCCGTGGACGAGCGGCAGGTCGCGGTCGAGGACGACCACGTCGTAGTCGTTGACCCCGATGCGCTCCAGGGCGGCCGCCCCGTCGTACACGACGTCGACGGCCATGGCCTCCCGGCGCAGTCCGGTGGCCACCGCATCGGCGAGCAGTTGCTCGTCCTCGACGACGAGTACGCGCACGGCGTTGTTCCTTCCTCCGAGCCCGGTTCCGGGCAGGTCTTTCGCACTGACTGTGCGTATCCATCCTGCCCCTTACGCGCGTAAACCGGCGGTAAGGCGACCTGGGGCCACCGGCGGCTCCCCATGGGACTCCCGTATGGGACTCCCGTGAGGCGATACGGGAATCAACCGAATTCACGGAGGAGTTGAGGTTTCCGTGAGGAAGCCTCTGGGGAGGACGACTGCACACCCGAGATCACGCCCCGTATGTGGCGCGCCACAAACCGCTCTGCCTTCAGATGTGCAGTGCGTGATCGACCGACAACCCTCGGCACACCCCCGTGCCACCGACCCATGACGAGGGGGCGCACGATGGACGCTTTCACCGCAGGACTGCTGCAGCGCATAAGGGCCACGGAGACGGACCTCACACGGGCTCGCGAGACGGGAGACGACTTCCTGGCCGACGTCGAGCAGGCGGAGCTCGACGACCTGCACCGCCTCGCGGCGGAACACGGCGTGGAGATCACCGCGAACGCCTGACCTGAACGGCGCGCGGGCCCCGGTCCTCCGCAGTTTTCCTGCGGAAGGCCGGGGCCCTTCGTATGCCGGACCGCTCCAGTCGACGGGCTCCGGTCGGCCCGGGGGCCCTGCCGGTCAGTCGTGCCAGGCGCCGAAGTCCTCCAGAAGGGCCTGGAGCGGTTCAAAGACCCCTGCGGGCGCCGCCACGGTCAGATCGCGCGACGGCGGGGTGCCGGGACGGCCGCCCGTCAGGGCGCCGGCCTCACGGGCGATCAGGGCGCCGGCCGCCATGTCCCAGGGGCTGAGCCCGCGCTCGTAGTACCCGTCCAGGCGGCCCGCGGCGACGTCGCAGAGGTCGACCGCCGCGGAGCCGCTGCGGCGGATGTCGCGCAGCCTGGGGATCAGACGCTGCGCCACGTCCGCCTGGTGGGCGCGGACCTCGGCCACGTAGTTGAAGCCGGTGGAGACCAGAGCCTGGTCCAGCGGCGGGGCCGGCCGGCACCGTATGGGCCGGTCGTTCAGGAACGCGCCGCCGCCCAGCACCGCGCGGAACGTCTCACCGCGCATCGGGGCCTCGACGACCCCGACGACGGCCTCGCCGTCCCGCTCGGCGGCGATCGACACGGCCCACGTCGGCAGGCCGTACAGGTAGTTGACCGTGCCGTCCAGCGGGTCGATGACCCAGCGGACACCGCTGACACCCTCCGTGGCGGCCCCCTCCTCGCCGAGGAGACCGTCGTCGGGGCGGTGCTCGGCGAGGAAGGCGGTGATCAGCTTCTCGGCGGCGATGTCCATCTCGGTGACGACGTCGATGGGGCTCGACTTGGTGGACTGGACGCCGAGGTCGGCCGGGCGGCCGTCGCGCAGCAGCGCACCGGCCCGGCGCCCGGCCTCCAGGGCCAGTTCCAGCAGCTCGGTCAGGAACGGGTCACGTGGGTCGGTCACGGCGTCTCCTTACGCGTACGGGCTGTCGGCGCCGGCCGCCGCGGGCCGCTCGGTGCGGGCCGGGCAGCAGCCGATCGGGCACAGGTCGTGCGACGCGCCCAGGGCGCCGAGCGCGCAGCGCTCCACCACTGTCCCCCGCTCGGCCGCCGCGCGCTCGAGGACCAGGTCCCGGACGGCGGCCGCGAAGCGCGGGTCGTCGCCCACGGTGGCCGACCTGCGCACCGGGAGGCCCAGCTCGGCGGCCTTGGCGGTGGCCTCGGTGTCCAGGTCGTACAGGACCTCCATGTGGTCCGAGACGAACCCGATGGGGACCATGACGACCGCCGGGGCCCCGGCGCCGTGCAGGGCCTCCAGGTGGTCGCAGATGTCCGGCTCCAGCCACGGGATGTGCGGGGCGCCGCTGCGGGACTGGTAGACCAGCTCCCAGGGGTGCTCGACGCCCGTCTCGTCCCGTACGGCATCCGCGATGAGCCGGGCGACGTCCAGGTGCTGCCTGACGTACGCGCCGCCCTCGCCGTGCTCCTCGACCGGACCGGAGGTGTCGGCGGCGGAGGTCGGGATGGAGTGGGTGGTGAAGGCGAGGTGGGCGCCCGCGCGGACGGACTCGTCGAGCTCGGCCAGCGACTTCAGGACGCCGTCGACCATGGGCCGGACGAACCCGGGGTGGTTGAAGTAGTGCCGCAGCTTGTCGACCCGGGGCCGCGGCAGCCCCTCCGCTTCCAGCGTGGCGAGGGCGTCCGCCAGGTTCTCCCGGTACTGGCGGCAGCCGGAGTACGAGGCGTACGCGCTGGTGGCGAGGACGGCGATGTGGCGGCGGCCGTCGGCGACCATCTCACGCAGCGTGTCCGTGAGGTACGGCGCCCAGTTCCGGTTTCCCCAGTACACGGGCAGGTCCAGGCCCGCGTCCGCGAAGTCCTTGCGCAGGGCGGCGAGCAGCGCGCGGTTCTGGTCGTTGATCGGGCTGACGCCGCCGAAGAGGAAGTAGTGCTGCCCGACTTCCTTGAGGCGTTCCTTGGGGATGCCCCGGCCGCGGGTCACGTTCTCCAGGAACGGGACCACGTCGTCGGGGCCCTCCGGGCCGCCGAAGGAGAGCAGCAGCAGGGCGTCGTACGGGGCGGGATCGCGCTGATCGGACGCGGGGTCGGACACGGGATCGGCCATGGCATCGGACATGGGATCGATCCTGCCACCCGGGTCCGACAGCCGGAAAACCGCCGTGCACTGTCACCCGTTCGGACGTAACCTGTGAAGGCTGCCCATACGCCTTACGTGCCGTCACGGCTCACGCCTGTACGTTTCACGCCTCACCGGCCGGAGTGCCCCTTGCCCAGTCCCTACCGCGCGATCTTCTCCGCCCCCGGCACCGTCGGGTTCTCCGCCGCAGGCTTCTTCGGCCGGATGCCGCTGGCCATGATGGGCATCGGCATCGTCACGATGATCTCCCAGCTCACCGGCCGCTACGGGCTGGCGGGCGCGCTCTCCGCGACGCTCGCCGTCTCCGCCGCCGTGCTCGGCCCGCAGGTCTCCCGCCTCGTCGACCGGTACGGCCAGCGACGGGTGCTGCGCCCGGCCACGCTGATCACGGTCATGGCCGTGGCGGGCCTGCTGATATGCGCGCAGCAGGGATGGCCGGAGTGGACGCTGTTCGTCTTCTCGGCCGCCGCCGGCTGTGTGCCGAGCATCGGTGCGATGACCCGCGCCCGCTGGGCGACGATCTACCAGGGGTCGCCGCGCGAGCTGCACACCGCGTACTCCTTCGAGTCGATCATCGACGAGGTGTGCTTCATCTTCGGCCCGATCGTCTCGATCGGGCTGTCGACCGTCTGGTTCCCGGAGGCGGGCCCGCTGCTGGCGGCGGTCTTCCTGGCGGTCGGTGTGTGGTGGCTGACCGCGCAGCGGGCCACCGAGCCGAAGCCGCACCCGATCGAGCAGCACACCGGCGGCTCGGCGCTGCGCTCCCCCGGCCTGCAGGTGCTGGTGGCCGCGTTCGTGGCGACCGGCGCGATCTTCGGCGCGGTGGACGTGGTGACGGTGGCGTTCGCCGAGGAGCAGGGCCACAAGGCCGCGGCCAGCCTGGTGCTGGCGGTGTACGCGCTCGGCTCGTGCCTGGCGGGTGCGGTCTTCGGGCTGCTGCACCTCAAGGGCGAGCCGTCCCGCAGGTGGGTTCTGGGGGTCTGCGCGATGGCCGTGAGTATGATCCCCCTCCAACTGGCCGGGAACCTGCCGTTCCTGGCCGTGGCGCTCTTTGTCGCGGGCCTTGCCATCGCGCCGACGATGGTGACGACCATGGCCCTCGTCGAGGCCCACGTACCGCGCACCAAACTGACCGAGGGCATGTCCTGGACGGGTACCGGGCTCGCGGTCGGCGTGGCGCTCGGCTCCTCGGCCGCCGGCTGGGTGGTCGACGCGCACGGGGCGGCCGCGGGGTACGCGGTGCCCGGCATCGCGGGAGTGCTCGCGGCCGTGGTGGCGTTCCTGGGGTACCGCCGGCTGCGCAGCGAGCCGGTGCCGACGCGGGAGGGGCAGGGGCAGCGTGAGCAGCGCGAGCAGGACCCGGAAGAGCCGGAGCAGCAGCACGTGGCGTAACTGGGCGGGCAACGTGGCCGCCAGGCCCGTACGGGAGGCCCGCCCCGCCTCGGTCCAGGAGCTGGCGGACACGGTGCGCGGCGCCGCCGAGGAGGGCCTGCGGGTCAAGACGGTCGGTACGGGTCACTCGTTCACGTCGATCGCCGCCACCGACGGCGTGCTGATCCGCCCGGACCTGCTGACCGGCATCCGGCGGATCGACCGCCGGGAGCTGACCGTGACGGTGGAGTCCGGCACCCCCCTGAAGCGGTTGAACGCGGCTCTCGCGCGGGAGGGCCTTTCGCTCACGAACATGGGCGACATCATGGAGCAGACGGTCGCGGGCGCCACCAGCACCGGTACGCACGGCACCGGCCGTGACTCGGCGTCCATAGCCGCGCAGATCAGGGAGCTGGAGCTGGTCACGGCGGACGGGCGGGTGCTGACCTGCTCGGAAAAGGAGAACCCCGAGGTCTTCGCGGCCGCCCGGACAGGCCTGGGTGCGCTGGGGGTCGTCTCGGCCATCACCTTCGCCGTGGAGCCGATCTTCCTGCTCACCGCGCGTGAGGAGCCGATGACCTTCGACCGGGTCACTTCGGAGTTCGACGCGCTGCACGCGGAGAACGAGCACTTCGAGTTCTACTGGTTCCCGCACACCGGCAACTGCAGCACCAAGCGCAACAACCGCAGCGCGGGCCCGGCCGCTCCGCCCGGGCGGATCAGCGGCTGGATCGAGGACGAGTTCCTCTCCAACGGGCTGTTCCAGGTGGTGAACTCGATCGGCCGGGCGGTGCCGGCGTCCGTCCCCGCGATCGCCAAGGTGTCCAGCCGCGCGCTGTCCGCGCGTACGTACACGGACATTCCCTACAAGGTCTTCACAAGCCCGCGCCGGGTGCGGTTCCTGGAGATGGAATACGCACTTCCGAGGGAGGCCGCCGTTGCCGCGCTGCGCGAGCTGAAGGCGATGGTCGACCGGTCGCCGCTGCGGGTCAGCTTCCCCGTGGAGGTCCGGACGGCGCCCGCGGACGACATCACGCTCTCGACGGCGTCGGGCCGGGACAGCGCGTACATCGCGGTGCACATGTACAGGGGCACGCCGTACCGGTCGTACTTCACGGCGGCGGAGCGGATCATGACGGCGCACGGCGGGCGGCCGCACTGGGGCAAGCTGCACACACGGGACGCGGGGTACCTCGCGGACGTCTATCCGCGGTTCGGCGAGTTCACCGCGCTGCGTGACCGCCTGGACCCGGAGCGGGTGTTCGGCAACGACTACCTGCGGCGGGTGCTGGGCGCCTGACCGCCCGCCCCGCGCCGGCTCACCCGGCCGGATCGTCGTCCGGGGACGGTGTCGGAGTGGGGGTGGGTGTGGGTGTTGGCGTGGGGGTCGGCGTTGGCGTGGGGGTGGGCGTCGGTACCGGCGTGGGGCTGGTCGGGGCGGGTGTGGGCGTCGGGGTACCGGCGGTTCCGTCCTGTCCGGTCCCCGGAGCGCTCGGCGCCGGCGTCCGCTCCGGCCGGTGCTGCCGCTGGTCCCGGTGGGCGGGGGGCGGGGTGGACGGCCGGGGCGTGGAGTCGCCGCCGCGTACGACCGTGCTGATGGTCGTCCCCTTGCCGCCGCTGAAGTCCTGACCCGATATCAGCTCGTACGCGGTGATGCCCGCCATGGCCACGCCGAAGACCAGCGCCGCCGCGACCGCCGAACGCTTCCAGCCGCGGACGCGGGTGCCGTACGTCGTGGCCTCGCCGAACTCCCCGTCGCTGCCGGCGCCGGTGTCGGCGCCGGTCGGCGGGTGGGCCTGGGCGAGTGCGGACAGGCGGACACCTTGCGGCGCCTGACGGCCCTTCGGACGGGCCGCCGCCTGCACCGTGACCCCACGTACCCGCTCCCCCGTGCTCTTGAACAGGTGCTGGAAGACCGATCCGCCGCAGGTGGCGATGACGCTGATCACACCCGCCCCGAGGACCGTGCCGTACACGCCCATCTTGGAGGCGAGTTTGGCGGCCACGACAGCCGCGACCGCGCTGCCCGCCACCTGGGCAGCGTTCAGGTCGAGCCGCTTCCGCTTCTCCGGCACCTTCCTCTCTACCCCGTTTGTACCGGTATTACGCGTGTGCACCTTGTCATCCATTTCCGTCCTCGGTTCACCCATCCGTCCTAGCATGCAAGGAGAAGGGACCTTTGGGCGAAGCGAAAAGTTCCATTTCTGCGGATTCCGTGAAGAACACCACGCGTGACGACCGGTCAGGGGGACTCAACTGCCGTACGCGGGGAGAACTTCGGCGGCGCGCCGGTCCACCCAGGTGGCCCGAATGGAGTACTGTGGCGAGCCCTGGGCCCCGATCCCTTTCGGGTGTCCGGGACCAACGGGAGGGGGCCGAAAGCGGCACTCGTTCCGGCGGCGCCGCAGCACCGCACGGCCACCTGCTGCACAGAGTGACCACACCGGTCACCCTGCGTGGCAAATAGGTAACCGTGCCATAACGGCGTTCCAGGGCCCATGCCCGACACGCCGGGCAACTCGGCAAGGTTGTGGCAGGCTGCACCCGGGCAGGCCACACTCGACTAGCGGAAGCAGCGACGCAGGTGACGTCGGCAGGCACCACCCGGGAGGTCCCCATGCCCGAACTGCGTGTCGTGGCCGTCTCCAACGACGGCACACGACTGGTGCTGAAGGCTGCTGACAACACGGAGTACACGCTTCCGATCGACGAACGGCTGCGCGCCGCCGTACGCAACGATCGTGCCCGCCTCGGCCAGATCGAGATCGAGGTGGAGAGCCACCTCCGCCCCCGTGACATCCAGGCGCGTATACGCGCGGGTGCCTCCGCCGAAGAGGTCGCCCAGCTCGCCGGCATCCCCGTCGAGCGCGTACGCCGCTTCGAGGGCCCCGTCCTCGCGGAACGCGCCTTCATGGCCGAGCGGGCCCGGAAGACCCCCGTGCGCCGGCCCGGCGAGAACACCGGGCCGCAGCTGGGCGAGGCGGTGCAGGAGCGGCTGGTGCTGCGCGGCGCTGACAAGGACACGGTCGTGTGGGACTCCTGGCGCCGCGACGACGGCACGTGGGAGGTCCTGCTGGTCTACCGCGTCGCCGGTGAGGTGCACTCGGCGAGCTGGACCTACGACCCGCCCCGCAGGCTGGTCCAGGCCGTGGACGACGAGGCGCGCTCGCTGATCGGCGAGACCGACGACGCGGTGGCCGTCCAGGAGCCGAGCTTCCCGTTCGTCCCGCGCATCGCGCGCCTCCCGCGCGACCGGCCGCTGGACCGCGCCCTGGACCGGCAGATCGAGCGCCCGGCACCCGTCCCGGCGGCGCCCGAGCCGGAGGAGGAGCCCGAGCGCGACTCGCTGACCAGCCTGCTGGAGGCGGTGCCGAGCTTCCGCGGCGACATGGTCGTCCCCGAACGCCCGGCGGCCGAGCCCCCGGCGCCCGATCCCGCCCAGGAACCGGACGCGGAGGAGCCCCCGGCCCCGGCGGCTTCGGCGGGCGCCGGCTCGGCGTACGCGGACGTGCTGATGCCGCGCGCGGTGAGCGGTCACCGCGACCGCCTGACGGGCACCACCGACCGCCAGGCCGAAGCGGACGGCGTCCGCCCCGGCCGTCGGGCGGCGGTCCCGAGCTGGGACGAGATCGTCTTCGGCACGCGCCGCAAGAAGCAGGAGTAGCGACCGGTCCGGGTGCGCCGGCCGCGGTGCGGGCGGCCCCGTGGGCCATCGTGAGGTACGCGGGGCGCGGCACCGCGCGCCCAGTGGCGGCGAACGGCAGATCCGTGCGGGCGCGCTCCCCTTGGTGGGCCCCGTGGGGCTTCGGGCCTGTCCCCGCGGGCGAGGTTTGTACGGTACGTACGGGCTGCGCGCTTGCCTGTAGGGCCGGGCTTCGGGCGGCCCGTGCGGGACGGGCCTTGCACGTGTTCCGTGCGGGCTTCGGGCCGGGCCTCAGGTGGCCCGTGCGGGGCGGGCCTCGGCCTGTCCGTGCGGTCCGAAAGGACTGGCACCGTACGTGCGGGCTCCGGGCCTGCCCATAGGGCGTGCCTCAGGCGGCGCTCGTAGGGACGGGCCTCCGGGGCGCCCGCCCGGCAGGGGGCCTGCGGGGCGGGCGTCACGGCCAGGGGCTGGAACCGAGCCGGTGACGGGGGCTAGCCGCGTGCCGGGCCCTTGGCGACCGGGCGGGCGGGGTCGGACGACCACTCGGACCAGGAGCCCGCGTACAACGCCGCCCGGATGCCCGCGATTTCCAGGGCCAGCACCTCCTGGGCGGCCGAGACGCCCGAGCCGCAGTAGACGCCGACCTCCGGGGCGTCCGCCGCGCCCAGGGCCTTGAAGCGGGCCGCCAGGGCCTCGGCCGGCAGGAAGCGGCCGCTCTCGTCGACGTTCTCCGTCGTCGGGGCCGAGGCCGCACCCGGAATGTGGCCGGCCACCTTGTCGATCGGCTCCACCTCGCCCCGGTACCGCTCCCCCGCCCGCGCGTCCAGCAACAGGCCCGTCCGGGCCAGCGCCGCCGCTCCGTCCGCGTCCAGCAGCGGCAGGGCGCCCGGCTCGGGCGTGAAGTCCCCGGCCACGGGGGTGGGCGTGTCGGTCGACAGGGCGCCCCGCCAGGCCGCGAGGCCCCCGTCCAGCACCCGTACGTCCGGGTGCCCCGTCCAGCGCAGGAGCCACCACGCCCGGGCGGCCGCCCACCCCTGGCCGCCGTCGTAGGCCACGACCGGCGAGTCGGCGCGTACGCCCGCCCGGCGCATCACCGCGCCGAACTCCGCCACGTCCGGCAGCGGGTGGCGGCCTCCGGCACCGGGCGGCCCCGCCAGCTCGGTGTCGAGGTCGACGTACACGGCGCCGGGAATGTGGCCCGCCTCGTAGGCCGGACGGCCGGGCGGGCCGCCCAGCTGATAGCGCACGTCCAGGAGGACCGGGGGGCGCTCCGAGGAGAGCTCACTCGCGAGTCCGGTTGCCGAGATGATGGGATTCATGACGCCATCCTCGCGCAGGCGCGGGCGTACGGGTCCCCATGACGGTCGCGGTAAGGATGGGCAACGAATTTTCGGGCATCTTCCTGCGGGATCGCGCCAATTCACGGCGCGGCCGGGGCGCACCGCGCGGCCGGTGGTGCAAGCATCTGACGGGGCGTACAGCCGGGCCTACAGCCGGTGGCCGGCACGGCACGCGCGCCCGGTCCCCCGCACGGCCACGACGATGGTCCGAGGAGAGAGTGACGATGACCGAGGCGACTCGGCGCAAACCCGGTACACCCTGTTGGGTGAGCTTGATGGTGCATCACCTTGACGCGACGCAGGAGTTCTACGGGGCGCTGTTCGGCTGGCGGTTCCAGCCGGGTCCGCAACAGCTCGGCCCCTACGTGCGCGGGCTGCTCGACGGCAAGGAAGTGGCGGGTATCGGCCAGCTCCCGGCCGACCGGGACCTGCCGATCGCCTGGACGACGTACCTGGCGTCCGACGACGCCGACGACACCGCGGAGACGATCCGGTGCAGCGGCGGCACGGTCGCCGTCGGCCCGCTCGACGCCGCCGACGCGGGACGGCTGGTGGTCTGCTCCGATCCGACCGGCGCCGTCTTCGGGGTCTGGCAGGCCGCCGCGCACCTCGGTACGGCCGTCGCCGGCGCCCCCGGCACCCCGGCCTGGAACGAGTTGCTGACGCAGGAGACGGAATCGGTCAGCAAGTTCTACAAGGCGGTGTTCGGGTACGAGCTCGACCCTGTCGTCTCGGCGGATCTGGACCTGGTGACGCTGAAGGTCGACGACCGCCCGGTCGCCTCGTTGCACGGCGTCGGCACCAGCCTGCCGCGCGACCGGGGCGCACACTGGATGACCTGGTTCGAGGTCGCGGACACCGATGCCGCGGCGCGGCGGGTGAGCGAGCTGGGCGGTCAGGTGCTGCAGGCGCCGCGCGACGACCCGGCCGGGCGGCTGGCGACCGTCGCGGACCCGGAGGGCGCGGTCTTCACGATCGTGCGGTCGGCCGGGCGGCCCTGAGCTACTCGGCCGGGACCGGCAGCACGTCCGGCGAGAGGGCGGCGGCGCGGGCGGTGGCGGCCGTCATACGGCGCCGGTGGTGGCGGCGGCAGAGCACCTCGTACCCGACCTCACCGACGTCGTCACCGGCGTTGACGTCGCCGACGACGACCTGGGCGCCCTCGACGACCATCTCGCCGCCGACGGTGCGCGCGTTGTGGGTGGCCCGCGCGCCGCACCAGCACAGGGCCTCGACCTGGAGCACCTCGACACGGTCGGCGAGTTCGACCAGGCGCTGTGAGCCGGGGAAGAGCTTGGAGCGGAAGTCGGTGGTGATGCCGAAGGCGAAGACGTCCAGTTCCAGGTCGTCGACGACGCGGGCGAGCTGGTCGATCTGCTCGGGCGCGAGGAACTGGGCCTCGTCCGCGATCACATAGTCGCAACGGCCGCCCTTGGAGAGGTGGGCGACGAGGTAGGCGTAGAAGTCGAAGCCCTCGGCGGCCTCGACGGCGTCGGTGACCAGGCCGAGCCGGGAGGACAGCTTGCCCTCGCCGGCCCGGTCGTCACGGGTGAAGATCATGCCCTGGAGGCCGCGCGCGGAGCGGTTGTGCTCGATCTGCAGAGCGAGGGTGCTCTTTCCACAGTCCATGGTTCCGGAGAAGAACACCAGCTCGGGCATGGCGAAGTGACGACCTTTCGGGTCAGGGCGTGAGGGCGGGGGTTACGAACGGACTTCGAGCAGCGGAACCAGCTGCTCCACGGGCGTCATCGAGCCGTGCATGCCGGCCATCGCCGACTCGTTCGGCTCGTTGACGGACGCCGTGATGACGACGTCGTCGTGGGCGGCGGCGACGACGTCGCCGATCCGGCCGTGGACGCGCTCGTCGATCGTCGGGCCGAACCAGCCGGCCGCGATCGCCTCGTCGCGGCTCGCCACCCAGAACTGCTCGCCGAGCACCTCGCGCCAGCAGGCCAGTACGTCGGTCGCGGCGCCCGGCACCGCGTAGACGTGCCGGGCGCGGCCCTCGCCGCCGAGCAGGGCGACCCCCGCGCGCAGCTCCCAGTCCTCGTCGAAGTCGATGCGGGACTGCTCGTCGAACGGGATGTCGATCATGCCGTGGTCGGCGGTGACGTACAGCGCGGTGCGGGTCGGGAGCTGCTCGGCGAGGCGCTGGACGAGCCGGTCGACGCACATCAGCTGGCCGCGCCAGGCGTCGGAGTCGACGCCGAAGCGGTGGCCGCTGCCGTCGACCTCGCTGTAGTACGTGTAGACCAGGGAGCGGTCCCCGGCGGCCAGTTGCTCGGCGGCCAGGTCCATCCGCTCCTCGCCGGTGAGCCGCCCGTGAAACGTTCCGCCACTGAGCGCGACCTTGGTGAGCGGGGTGTCCCGGAAGGTCGGGGAGGAGACCTGCGCGGTGTGGACGCCGGCCGCGTCGGCGAGCTGGAAGACGGTCGGGTACGGCTGCCAGACGTGCGGCGGCGTCCAGGGCTTCCAGCGCAGCTGGTTCATCAGCTCGCCGATGGCGGGGTCGCGCACGGTGTAGCCGGGCAGCCCGTGCTCACCGGGCGGCCGTCCCGTACCGACCGAGGCGAGCGAGGTCGCGGTGGTGGCGGGGAACCCGGCCGTGATGGGCCGTCCCGTGCCGCCCCGGGAGCTGCCGAGGAGGGACGTCAGGAAGGGAGCCTCGGCCGGGTGGGCCTTGATCTGCTCCCAGCCGAGGCCGTCGATCAGGAACACGCAGTTCCGGTCGGCGGGCGTCAGCTCGGCGATGCGGTGCTCGAACCCGGGTACGCCGACGCCGGCGGCAAGCGTCGGCAGCAGGTCGGCGAGGGAGCCGGAGCCGTACTCGGGGACGGGCGCGGTGTCCAGGGCGAGGGGGACGGGCTCGTCGGGCCAGGCGGACGCCATGGGTGCGGGCTGGACCATCAGCGGGTGGCCGCGGTGGCTTCGGACAGCGCCTGGGCGAAGGCGAGGGCCTGGCGGACCGTCTCGGGGCCGTCGCCGGCCTCGCTGACGCGCAGGCTCAGGTCGTCGGCGGTGGAGTTGCCGGTGTAGCCGTGGTCGGCGTCGCAGTTCGGGTCGCCGCAGGCGGCGGGCTCCAGGTCGATCCGCGAGACGGCGCCCCAGCCGATGGTGAGGACGACCTCGCGCGGCAGGGTGCCGGGCGTGTACGACTCGGGGTTGGCGACCACGCGGCTGAGGACGACGGACGAGATCCTGCCGAGCTTGACCGACTCGGTGGAGGTGGTGGCGTACGGCGTCGGGGAGCTGGTGTCGGCGTTCTGCTCGTCGGTGTGGCTGACGATGAAGCGGTTGGCCGTCAGGACGAGGACGGTGACGTGCCGGCGCACCTCGTTGGCGTCGAAGGTGGTCTCCTGGTGGACCAGGTACGACGCGATCGGCTCCCCGCCGACGGCGGCCTCCACCGCCTCGGCCACAAGGGCCGGGTAGTAGCCGCTGCGCTCGATCGCCGCGCGCAGCCCCTGGGTGGTCGTACCGGTCTTCGCCATGGACTCCATCCTACGGGGGCGCGGTGACTGCACGGGACGCTCGGGAGCCGGGGCCGGCGGGGGGTCAGTAGCTGGGGAGCCGGCGGGGGCCGAGGTCGGTGCGGGCGGGGGGCGGGGCGAGCCGGACGGTCGCGCCCAGGACGGAGAGGCCGCGCGGGGCGACGACCACCGGCTCCAGGGCGACGGCGACGATCTCCGGGTGGTCGTCCACCAGCCGGGACACCCGGAGCAGCAGCTCTTCGAGGGCGGGGGTGTCGACGGGCGCGGAGCCGCGCCAGCCGAACAGGAGCGGGGCGGTGCGGATGGAGCGGATCTGCTCGGCGACGTCCCGGTCGGTGGCGGGGACCAGGCGGTGCGCGGTGTCGCCCAGCAGCTCGGATGCCGCGCCCGCGAGCCCGAAGGACAGGACGGCGCCGACGGCGGGGTCGATGGCGGCGCGTACGACGGTGTCGACACCGCGCGGCACCATGGCCTGGACGACCGGCTGGAGCTCCTCGGGCTTGCCGAGTGTCTCGGCCAGCTCGGCGTAGGCGGTGCGCAACTGCTCCTCGGTGGCCAGGTCGAGGCGTACGCCGCCGAGGTCGGGGCGGTGGCGGAGGTGCGGGGCGGTGGTCTTGAGCGCGACGGGGTAGCCGAGGTCGGTGGCGGCGCGGACGGCATCGTCGGGGGTGGGGGCGGGCAGCGCGGGGCGTACGGGGATGCCGTAGCGCCCGAGCAGCTCGCGGGCGGCGTCGGGGGCGAGGGTGATGCCCCGCTCGTCCACGTCCTGGGCGAGCGCCCGCTCGATCTGCGCGGCGGCTTCGGCCTCGTCGATGCCCTCGAGTTCGGGGACGCGTCCCGGGTCGGCGACCTGGCGCCGCCACTGCCCGTACCTGACCGCCTCGGCCAGCGCCCGCACGGCCCGCTCGGCGGCGGGGTACGCGGGAATGCGGTACCCACCGCCGGGGGCACCGGAGGTGGGACCGGGGCCTGGGGCGGTCTGCGTGGTGGTCACGCCGGGGGTGCCGGGTGCGGCGCCGGGGCCGGGGGTGCCGGGTGCGGCGCCGGGGCTCGGCGGGGCCGGCGTGCCCGGTGCGGCGCCGGGGGCTGACGTGCCCAGTGCGGCGCCGGGGGCTGACGTGCCCAGTGCGGCGCCGGGGGCTGACGTGCCCGGTGCGGCCGGCATGTCCGGTGCGGTGCCCGGGCTCGGCGGGGCCGGCGTGCTGGGCGCGGTGCCCGGGCCTGGAGCGGTGTGCGTGGTGTTCGCGCTGGACGTGTCACGTGCGGTGGAGGCGCCGGGGGCGACCTGCGCGCGTGTCGTGCCGGACGAGGCCGGCGCCGTGCTCGTGGCGGCCGCCAGGGCGTCGGCGAGGGCGCCCATTTCCACGTGGACCACCAGCACCGGCTTCGCCGGTGCCTCCGCGGAGGCGGCCCGCAGCGCCTCGGCCAGGACCTCGCCGTCGCCGGACTCGGTCACCCCGTTGTCCCCCACCCAGGGGATCGCGGTGACCACGACCGCGTCGCACGCGTCGTCCCGGAGGGCCTCCGAGAGCGCCGTACGGAAGTCCTGTGGCGTGGCCGCCGTCGTCAGGTCGCGCGGCCGCAGGGGGCGCAGCCCCTCCGTCAGGCAGGCGTCGTACGCCAGGAGCCCCAGCGACTCGGAGTTGCCGAGGATCGCCACCCGCGGGCCCGCCGGGAGCGGCTGGCCGGCCAGCAGCAGGCCGGCGTCGACCAGCTCGGTGACCGTGTCGACGCGGATGACGCCCGCCTGCCGCAGCAGGGCCGACACCGTGGTGTGCGGGATGCGGGTGACCGGTACCGCGTGGCCGGGGGGCGCGCTGCCGCTGTGCCGGCCGCCCTTGACGACGACGACCGGCTTCACCGCCGCCGTACGCCGGGCGAGCCGCGTGAACTTGCGGGGGTTGCCGATCGACTCCAGGTAGAGCAGCACGACGTCGGTGTCGGGGTCGTCGTACCAGTGCTGCAGGATGTCGTTGCCCGACACGTCCGCGCGGTTGCCCGCCGAGATGAAGGACGACAGGCCGGCGCCGCGCCGGTGCAGGCCGGACAGCAGGGCGATGCCGATGGCGCCGGACTGGGTGAACAGCCCGATCCGTCCCGGCACCGGCGGGTGCGGCGCGAGCGAGGCGTTGAGCCGCACGTCGGGCGCGGTGTTGATGATGCCGAACGCGTTGGGGCCGATGATGCGCATGCCGTACGAGCGTGCCTGGCGCACCAGTTCCCGCTGGCGCGCCCTGCCCTCGGCGCCCTGCTCGGCGTAACCGGCGGTGAGGACGACCAGGCCCTGCACGCCGTGCGCCCCGCAGTCGGCGACGACCTCGGGGACCCGCTCGGCCGGTACGGCGACGACGGCGAGGTCGACGGGCTCCCCGATGTCGGCGACGGAGCGGAACGCGGGCACCCCCTCCAGGGAGGTCGTCGTCCCGGGGAGGGCACGGTTGACGGCGTACGTACGGCCGGTGTACCCGGCGTCCACGAGGTTGCGCAGGACGGTGCGGCCGACTCCGCCGGGGGCGCGGCCGGCACCGATGACGGCGACGGAACCGGGAGCGAGGAGCCGCTGCACGGACCGGGCCTCGGCGCGCTGTTCGCGGGCGCGCTGGACGGCGAGGGACCGGTCGGTGGGTTCCAGGTCGAGGTGGAGCCGTACGGCCCCGTCCTCGAAGCTGCGCTTCTGGGTGTACCCGGCGTCCGTGAACACCTTGATCATCTTGTTGTTGGCGGGCAGGACCTCGGCCGCGAAGCTCCGGATGCCCCGCTCGCGGGCGACGGCCGCGATGTGTTCGAGCAGCGCGGACGCCACGCCCCGGCCCTGGTGGGCGTCCTGGACGAGGAAGGCGACCTCGGCCTCGTCGGCGGGGGCGCTCGCGGGCAGCCCCTGTTCGTTGATCCGGTCGTAGCGGACGGTCGCGATGAACTCGCCGCCGACCGTGGCCGCGAGCCCCACCCGGTCCACGTAGTCGTGGTGGGTGAAGCGGTGCACGTCCTTGGCGGAGAGCCGGGGGTAGGGTGCGAAGAACCGGTAGTACTTCGACTCGTCCGAGACCTGCTCGTAGAAGCTGACCAGGCGCTCGGCGTCATCCGTGGTGATCGGCCTGATCCGCGCGGTGCCGCCGTCCCGCAGCACCACGTCGGCCTCCCAGTGGTCGGGGTATACGTGTTCCGGCTGATCCGACGGGGTCCGCATGGGCCCCAGCGTACGGTGCGGCCGGCTGGTCGTGGAGGTGCTGTGGACAACGCAGGGTGAGGCGCGCCGGCCGGCCGCCGGGCCCGGCGTGGAGGCCGGATCGAGCACTCTGCCGGACATGAGAGACTGGGTTCCACAACTGGTCTAGACAATCCGCCAAGACTCGAAGGGCAACACCATGGCTGAGCGCCGCGTCAACGTCGGCTGGGCCGAGGGCCTGCACGCCCGCCCCGCCTCCATCTTCGTCCGTGCCGCCACGGCCGCCGGCGTCCCCGTGACGATCGCCAAGGCCGATGGCAACCCGGTTAACGCTGCGTCGATGCTCGCGGTGCTGGGCCTGGGCGCGCAGGGCGGCGAGGAGATCGTGCTCGCTTCGGACGCGGAGGGCGCGGACGCCGCCCTGGACCGTCTGGCGAAGCTGGTCGCCGAGGGCCTCGACGAGCTCCCCGAGACCGTCTGACCCTCCCGGTCGCCCCCACCGTCATCAGAGCGGAGCCGCACCCCCGGAAACCGGGCGGTACGGCTCCGCTTTTTGCCACCCCGGGCCGGCCGCCCGAACCCCACGGCGGTCGGCCCCGGCGCCCGGCCGCTCGCCGGGCGGCCCCCCGAGAGCGCGGCGCTGCACTCGGCCCACGGCACGCACGTGCGCAACCGGCCGCTTCGGCGCCTCGTCGCCACAGGCCGCTCATGGCCGGCCGTGCCGGCCCGACGGGCACGGGCACGGACACGGACACCCCCGGATATCGCGACGGGGCACCTGCCGGCCGCATTCGGCGCAGCTCATTCATCCGGTTCGACCGGGGCCGGACACGGTCCGGTGCGGGAGGTCTCCTTTTACGGGCGACCATTTCCGGGCAGGGTGAATTCCGTACCGCAAGAATTCCCCCGCCTTTGTATACGGCGCCGCTGTTAATTGCGGACGCTCGCGGTGTTTACGCGATGTTGCGAAGTCCTCACACGCCCGGCGGGCCGCTCGGGCCGTTCCTGGCGGCGCAGCCGGTGCGCGGTCAGGGAGCGCTCGACGTGGAGGGCGGTGAGCGCGCGCGCCCGTTCCGCGTCGCCGCGGGCGACGGCGTCCACGATCGCGCCGTGCTCGGCCCACGCCTCCGCCGGCTGGGCCGGCTGTTCGACCGCGTACATCCAGGCGATCTTGTGCCGGAGCTGGGTGAGCAGGGCCGTCAGCGCCGGGCTGCCGGACGCCTGGGCGAGCGTCTCGTGGAACCAGCCGCCCAGCGAGCGGAGGTCCTCCCCCTGGCCGCGGCGCGCCCGCTCCTGACCCAGCCTGACCAGGCCGCGCAGCACCTTCAGGTGTGCGTCGGTGCGGCGCTGGGCGGCGCGGGCGGCGCCCAGCGGCTCCAGCAGCGTACGCATCTCCAGCAGGTCGGCCGCCTCCTGCTCGGTGGGCTCGGCGACGCACGCGCCGACGTGGCGGCGGGTGGTGACGAAGCCCTCCGACTCCAGGGTGCGCAGCGCCTCGCGGACCGGGACGCGCGAGACGCCGTAGCGGCGGGCCAGCTGCTCCTCGGTGAGCCGGCCGCCGCGCTCGAACACGCCGGTGACGATGTCGTCGCGGATCGCCGTGCATACCGAGTGCGCTGGAATGCGCATACCAGAACCCCCAACTTAACCCGCGCGAAACTCAGCCGATTGACGCCTGTTCAGTGACTCTATTGCAGCGGGACGGAATTTCCGATAGCCACCCGTAATCCATGGAGTTCTTTTTGGCCAGGAGGCCGCCCCCAGGATGTCCGGACATGGCGAAGGCCCCGGTTCGTTTCCCGAGCCGGGGCCTTCGCACAACGCGGTGAGAGGGGTGGGGTCAGACGCTCACACCGTGCGACCGGAGGTACGCGACGGGGTCGATGTCCGAGCCGTACTCGGCGCTCGTACGGGCCTCGAAGTGGAGGTGCGGTCCGGACGAGTTGCCGGTGGAGCCGGAGAGGCCTATCTGCTGGCCGGGCATGACCGTCTGGCCGACCGAGACGCTGATGGAGGACAGGTGGCCGTACTGGGTGTACGTACCGTCGTTCATCCGGATCACGATGTTGTTGCCGTACGCGCCGCCCCAGCCGGCCTCGACGACGGTGCCCGCGCCCACGGACACCACACGGGAGCCCGAGGCGGCGTGGAAGTCGATACCGGTGTGGCTGCCGGAGGACCACATGGCGCCGCCGGTCTGGTAGCCGGTGCTGACGTAGGTGCCCGCGACGGGGAGCTGGAAGGCGTTGAGCCGCTTGCGCTCGGCCTCGCGGTCGGCGCGCTCCTTGGCCTCGCGGGCCGCCTCCACCCGGGCCTCGGCCTTGCGCTTCGCCTCCGCCTCGGCCTTCGCCTGGGCGGCGGCCTTGGCGGCGGCCTCCTGGGCCTCCAGCTCCTGGGCCTCGGCCTGGGCGTCGACCCGCTCGGCGAGCGTGTCGGTGATGACCGCCTGGTTGAGGCCGGTGTCCTCGAGCGAGAGCGGAGCGGCGTCCTTGTTGGCGGCGAGCGCCGGGGAAGCGAGGGATCCGACGACGCCGGTGGTGGCGAGGGCCGCGACTCCGGCGACGTGTGCGCTCTTGCGGCTCAGGAAGCCGGGGCGGCTCGGGGCACGGTGCTTCCCGGTGGCACGGGTGAACGCCATGAAGTGGCTGGTCCTTTCCTTCCTTCTCGCCTACCGGGTTAGCTGACGGGTTCGGAGCAGGAAGGTCTCCTACGGGCCCCTCCGCACGGGTGCGAAGGCGTCCGATTCACCCCAGGGACTGCGTGGGTCCCCGGCTCCCCAGGCTCGCGCCGGACGGGGACTCGGCGATCGCTGCCCGGTGCCGCGGGTGCGGCGGGTACCGGTCGGACAGCGCATCAGACGCTAAGCGGCTGATCTTTCAATCACCAAACAGACACGGTTTTTTGTAGCGCACGCCACAGGGCAGACACTGAACCTCCGCAACAAAGCGGACATATGGCCGGGACCCCGGCATCACCCGATGCCGGGGTCCCGAAATGCCCCCTCCTGGAGGAGAGGCCGCGTCAATCAGCCGGTGACAACCGTCACTTCACCGATCCCGAGCGCCTCGACGGGCTCCTTGATCTGAGCCGCGTCACCGACGAGGACCGTGACCAGACGGTCCACCGGGAAGGCGCTGACGACCGCCGCGGTGGCCTCCACGGTGCCCGTCTCGGCGAGCCGGGCGTACAACTGGGCCTGGAAGTCGTCCGGGAGGTGCTGCTCGACCTGGTCGGCGAGGGTGCCCGCGACGGAGGCGGCCGTCTCGTACTTGAGCGGGGCGACACCCACCAGGTTCTGCACGGCCGTCTCGCGCTCGGCGTCGGTCAGGCCCTCGGCGGCGAGGGTGCGCAGCACCTTCCACAGGTCGTCGAGCGCCGGGCCCGTGTGGGGCGTGTCGACCGAGCCGCTGATGGCGAGCATGGCCGCGCCGCCCTCCGGGCCGGAACGCAGCACCTGGCCGAAGGCCCGTACGCCGTAGGTGTAGCCCTTCTCCTCGCGCAGGACCTTGTCCAGGCGGGAGGTGAGGGTGCCGCCCAGGCAATAGGTGCCGAGCACCTGGGCCGGCCAGACCCGGTCGTGCCGGTCGGGGCCGACACGACCGATGAGCAGCTGCGTCTGGACGGCGCCGGGACGGTCGACGATGACGACACGGCCGGTGTCGTCGGCCGTCACGGGCGGTACGGGGCGGGGCTCGGCCGTGTCGCCCGTCCAGGCGCCGAGGGTGTCGGCGAGCACCGCGTCGAGGTCGACGCCGGTGAGGTCACCGACGACGACCGCGGTGGCGGTGGCGGGGCGTACGTGCGCCTCGTAGTAGGCGCGAACGGCCGCGGCGTCGATCCGGGCGACGGTCTCCTCGGTGCCCTGGCGGGGGCGCGACATACGGGAGGTGGCCGGGAACAGCTCCTTGGACAGCTGCATGGCGGCGCGACGGGACGGGTTGGCGATCTCGTGCGGGATCTCGTCGAGCCGGTTGCGGACGAGGCGCTCGACCTCGCTGTCGTCGAAGGCGGGGGCCCGCAGCGCCTCGGCGACCAGCGCGAGGGCCTTGGCCAGCCTGGAGACGGGGACTTCGAGGGAGACCCGTACGCCGGGGTGGTCGGCGTGCGCGTCGAGCGTGGCGCCGCAGCGCTCCAGCTCGGCGGCGAACTCCTCCGCGGAGTGCTTGTCGGTGCCCTCGGACAGGGCCCGCGCCATGATCGTGGCGACGCCGTCGAGGCCCTCGGGCTCGGCTTCGAGCGGGGCGGCGAGGAAGATCTCGACGGCCACGACCTGCTGGCCGGGACGGTGGCAGCGCAGCACGGTCAGGCCGTTGCCGAGGGTGCCGCGGTCGGGGGCGGGGAAGGCCCACGGCTTGGCGGTGCCGGGCCGGGGCTGCGGGTGGAACTCCATGGACGTCAGGGACACAGCGGCGTCGCTCACTGGTCGGCCCCCTCTTCTTCCTGGTCGCTGTCGTCGGTGCTGACCGGTTCGTAGACCAGCACCGCGCGGTTGTCGGGGCGGAGGCGGGCCTTGGCGACCGCCTGCACCTCCTCGGCGGTGACGTCCAGGACGCGCTGGACGGCGGTCAGGGCGAGCTGCGGGTCGCCGAACAGCACGGCGAACCGGCACAGTTCGTCCGCGCGGCCGGCGACCGTGCCGAGCCGGTCCAGCCATTCGCGCTCCAGCTGGGCCTGGGCCCGCTCCATCTCCTCGGGCGTGGGGCCCTCGGCGGCGAACCGGGCCAGCTCCTCGTCGACAGCCGCCTCGATGTCGGGCACCTCGACGCCGCCGGACGTCTTCACGTCCAGCCAGCCGAGCGAGGGCGCGCCGGCCAGGCGCAGCAGGCCGAAGCCGGCCGCCACGGCCGTACGGTCGCGGCGCACCAGGCGGTTGTGCAGCCGTGACGACTCGCCGCCGCCCAGGACGGTGAGGGCGATGTCGGCGGCGTCGCACTCGCGCGTGCCGTCGTGCGGGAGCCGGTAGGCGGCCATCAGGGCGCGGGCCGGGACCTCCTCCTCGACGACCTCGCGCAGCTGCTCGCCGATGGTCTCCGGCAGCGTCCCGTCGCGCGGCGGCTGCTTGCCGTCGTGGGAGGGGATGGAGCCGAAGTACTTCTCGATCCAGGCCAGCGTCTGCTCGGGGTCGATGTCGCCGACGACCGACAGGACGGCGTTGTTCGGCGCGTAGTACGTACGGAAGAAGTTCCGCGCGTCGTCGAGGGTGGCGGCGTCCAGGTCGGCCATGGAGCCGATCGGTGTGTGGTGGTAGGGGTGGCCCTCCGGGTAGGCGAGGGCGGTCAGCCTCTCGAAGGCCGTGCCGTACGGAACGTTGTCGTACCGCTGGCGGCGCTCGTTCTTGACGACGTCCCGCTGGTTCTCCATGGACTCGTCGTCGAGCGCGGCGAGCAGGGAGCCCATCCGGTCGGCTTCCAGCCACAGCGCCAGCTCCAGCTGGTGGGCGGGCATGGTCTCGAAGTAATTGGTGCGCTCGAAGCTGGTGGTGCCGTTGAGGGAGCCCCCGGCGCCCTGCACCAGCTCGAAGTGGCCATTGCCCTGGACCTGCTTGGAGCCCTGGAACATCAGGTGCTCGAAGAGGTGGGCGAGGCCGGTACGGCCCTCGACCTCGTGGCGTGAGCCGACGTCGTACCAGAGGCAGACCGCGGCGACCGGGGTCAGGTGGTCCTCGGAGAGCACCACGCGCAGGCCGTTGGCCAGGCGGTGCTCGGTCGCTGTCAGGCCGCCGGAGCCGGCCTGGGCTGTGGCCGTGTGACCCATGGGCATGTACGTCCCTTCGATCGCTCTGTGGAAAAGTCCAGCTGCGGGCCGCTGTGGATGTTCCCTGCCACTGTATGCAGCTGCTGCGACCTGCGGCGGACCGGTGTGGAAGTCCTGCCACTGTATGCAAGCGCACTGACACGTGGCGAAGTTCCCCGATCCGCGTTCCGTCCCTCTTCCGGGTCGCGGTCGGCGTTGTCAGTGGGACGGTCCACAATGGTCCGCGTCAGATCAACCTTGTTGGTGAAGGAGCCGCAGCCGCGATGGCCCGCCGCAGCACGAAGACCACGCAGCCAGACGACTTCGAGGAGAAGATCCTCGACATCGACGTCGTCGACGAAATGCAGGGCTCCTTCCTCGAGTACGCGTACTCGGTGATCTACTCCCGGGCCCTGCCGGACGCCCGCGACGGCATGAAGCCGGTGCACCGCCGCATCGTGTACCAGATGAACGAGATGGGCCTGCGGCCCGAGCGCGGGTTCGTGAAGTGCGCCCGGGTCGTCGGTGAGGTGATGGGCAAGCTCCATCCGCACGGTGACGCGTCGATCTACGACGCCCTGGTGCGCATGGCGCAGCCGTTCTCGATGCGCCTGCCGCTGGTGGACGGGCACGGGAACTTCGGCTCGCTGGGCAACGACGACCCGCCGGCCGCGATGCGGTACACCGAGTGCCGGATGGCCGACGCGACGTCCCTGATGACGGAGTCGATCGACGAGGACACCGTCGACTTCAACCCGAACTACGACGGGCAGGAGCGCGAGCCGGTCGCGCTGCCCGCCGCCTTCCCGAACCTGCTGGTCAACGGCGCGTCCGGGATCGCGGTCGGGATGGCGACCAATATGCCCCCGCACAACCTGGGCGAGGTCATCGCCGCCGCCCGCCACCTGATCAGGCACCCGGGCGCCGACCTGGAGACCCTGATGCGGTACGTGCCGGGTCCGGACCTGCCGACCGGTGGCCGGATCGTGGGCCTGTCCGGCATCAAGGACGCGTACGAGTCGGGCCGCGGCTCGTTCAAGATCCGTGCCACGGTGACCGTGGAGAACGTGACGGCGCGCCGCAAGGGCCTGGTCGTCACCGAACTGCCCTTCGCGGTCGGCCCGGAGAAGGTGATCGCCAAGATCAAGGACCTGGTGGCGGCCAAGAAGCTCCAGGGCATCGCGGACGTCAAGGACCTGACCGACCGCGAGCACGGGCTGCGGCTGGTCATCGAGGTCAAGAACGGCTTCATCCCGGAGGCCGTCCTGGAGCAGCTCTACAAGCTGACGCCGATGGAGGAGTCCTTCGGCATCAACAATGTGGCGCTGGTCGACGGTCAGCCGCTGACGCTGGGACTGAAGGAGCTGCTGGAGGTCTACCTGGACCACCGCTTCGAGGTGGTCCGGCGCCGCAGCGAGTTCCGGCGCGGCAAGAAGCGCGACCGGCTGCACCTGGTCGAGGGCCTGCTCGTGGCGCTGCTCGACATCGACGAGGTCATCCGTGTCATCCGGTCGAGCGACAACTCGGCGCAGGCCAAGGAGCGCCTGATCGAGCGCTTCTCGCTGAGCGAGATCCAGACGCAGTACATCCTGGACACGCCGCTGCGCCGGCTCACCAAGTTCGACCGGATCGAGCTGGAGAGCGAGCGCGACCGGCTGAAGAGCGAGATCGAGGAGCTGACCCGGATCCTGGAGTCGGACGCCGAGCTGCGCAAGCTGGTCTCCTCGGAACTGGCGGCGGTGGCCAAGAAGTTCGGTACGGAGCGGCGCACCGTGCTGCTGGAGTCGGCGGGCGCGCCGGTCGCGGCGGCGTCCCTGGAGGTCGCGGACGACCCGTGCCGGGTGCTGCTGTCGTCGACGGGGCTGCTGGCCCGTACGGCGAGCGGTGAGCCACTGCCGGACAGCGGCGGCAAGCGCACCAAGCACGACGTGATCGTCTCGGCGGTGCCGGCGACGCAGCGCGGCGAGGTCGGCGTGGTGACGTCCACCGGGCGGCTGCTGCGGCTGTCGGTGATCGACCTGCCCCAGCTGCCGGACACGGCGTCCGCGCCGAACCTGTCGGGCGGGGCGCAGGTGTCGGAGTTCCTGACGCTGGACAAGGACGAGACGGTCATCTGCCTGACGACCCTCGACGAGTCCTCGCCGGGGCTGGCCATCGGCACGCTGCAGGGTGTGGTCAAGCGGGTGGTGCCGGACTATCCGGCGAACAAGGAGGAGCTGGAGGTCATCGGCCTCAAGGAGGGTGACCGGATCGTCGGCGCGGCCGAGCTGCGCACGGGCGAGGAGGACCTGGTCTTCATCACCTCCGACGCCCAGCTACTGCGCTTCCAGGCCTCCCAGGTGCGGCCGCAGGGCCGTCCGGCGGGCGGTATGGCCGGTATCAAGCTGTCGGCCGGTGCCGAGGTGATCTCGTTCACCGCGGTCGACCCGGCGGAGGACGCGGTGGTGTTCACGGCCGCCGGTTCGTCCGGCGCGCTGGACCCGACGGCGGCCACGTCGGCGAAGCTGACGCCGTTCGACCAGTACCCGCGCAAGGGCCGCGCGACGGGCGGTGTGCGCTGCCAGCGGTTCCTGAAGGGCGAGGACGTGCTGGTGCTGGCCTGGGCGGGCGCGGCACCGGCCCGCGCGGCGCAGAAGAACGGCACCCCGGTGGAGCTGCCGGAGATCGACCCGCGCCGGGACGGTTCGGGCACACCGCTGGCGAAGCCGGTGGAGGTGCTGGCGGGGCCGGCCTCCTAGGCCTGGGCTTCGGCCGGGTCCGGTACGTAACGCAGGACGCCCCACATGCTGTGCTCCTCGGGAGCGTCCTGCGGGCCGGTGACGCGGCAGTCGTCCAGGGCCTTGTAGAGGGCGTCGCCGTCCGTGCCGGAGCCGATGAGGACCAGCTGGGTGAGGCGCTGTTCGCCGCGCGGCCAGGGCTCGGGGTAGAAGCGCAGGAAGCGGCCGACCGCGTGCAGGGTGTAGCGGTTGGCGGGGTCGGCGGCGCCGAAGTCGACGAAGCCCTTGATCCGGTAGAGGCCGTCGGGACGGGAGTCGAGGAAGTCCAGCAGCCGGCGTGGGTGCATCGGCTCGTCGGCGGTGAAGGAGACCGTCTCGTACGCCGCGTGCGGATGGGCGTCCTCGATGACGTACAGCTCGTCCAGGTCCTCGAAGGACAGCTGGCGGGGACCGCCGTCGTCGGTGCCGGCGGCGCGGTCGAAGAGCAGTTCGGGGTCGACCCTGCCGTACGCGGCGTCGATCACCGCGGCCCGGTCGGCGAGGCCGGCGACGACGGTGTGGACGCGCCGTAGCTCGTCCGGGGTGACGCGGTCGGCCTTGTTGACGACAACGAGGTCGGCGATGGCCAGGTGGCGGTCGGTCTCGGGGTGCCGTTCGCGGGTGGCGTCGAACTCCGCGGCGTCGACGACCTCGACGAGCCCGCCGTACACGACGCGCTCGTTGTCGCTGGCGAGGATCATCCGCACGAGCTCCTGCGGCTCGGCGAGGCCGCTCGCCTCGATGACGATGACGTCGAGGCGGGAGGAGGGCCGGGTGAGGGTCTCCAGGTAGGTGTCCAGCTCGCTCGCGTCGACGGCGCAGCACAGGCAGCCGTTGCCGAGGGAGACGGTCGAGCCGACCTGTCCGGCGACGGTCATGGCGTCGATCTCGATCGAGCCGAAGTCGTTGACCATGACGCCGATGCGGGTGCCTCTGGCGCTGCGCAGCAGATGGTTGAGCAGGGTCGTCTTTCCCGACCCGAGGAAGCCCGCGAGGACGACGACGGGGATCTGCTGCACGCTGCTCAAGGGGCACCCTTCTCGGTCGGCTCCGCGCTTTGGCCGGCTCCGCGCTTTGGCCGGCTCCGCGTCCGGCGGCTTGCGGCCACCAGAATAGGCGGGGCTCCTCGTGGCAGTGACGTCGGACATTTCATAAAGGTGCCTGGCCCTTTACCGTTCCTGGCATGAGCCCCGCACCGACCTCCGCCCCCTCCTCCGCCGTGCGCGCCCCCGCGCGACGCCGGCGGTTCGGCTGGCCGCAGCGGGTCTTCTCACAGGTGCTGCTGATGCAGCTGGCCATCGTCGTCGGCGTGACGGTGCTGGCCACCGGCCTGTTCCTGGCGCCGCTCAGCGCCCAGCTCGACGACCAGGCGATGCGGCGGGCCCTGGCGATCGCCGAGACCACCGCGTCGAGCGAGGTCGCCGAGGAGCTGACCAGTACGCCGCCGAGCGCTGCCGGGCCCGTACAGGCGGAGGCCGAGCGGATCCGGAAGGCCACCGGCGCCGAGTACGTGGTGATCATGGACCGGCGTGGGGTGCGGTGGTCGCACACCGACCCCGCCCAGATCGGCAAGGTCGTCTCCACCGACCCGAGCGAGGCCCTCGCGGGCAAGGACGTGATGGAGATCGACAGCGGCACGCTCGGGCGCTCGGCCCGCGGAAAGGTTCCGCTGCGGGACGCCGCGGGCGAGATCGTCGGCGCGGTGTCCGTCGGCATCGAGTACGACAGCGTCCGCGCCCGGCTGCTGGCCGCGATCCCGGGACTGCTCGCGTACGCGGGCGGTGCCCTGGCCGTCGGGGCGCTGGCCGCGTACCTGATCTCCCGGAGGCTCCAGCGCCAGACCCATGACCTGGCCTTCTCCGACATCTCGGCGCTGCTCGCCGAACGCGAGGCGATGCTGCACGGGATCCGTGAGGGTGTCGTGGCGCTGGACCGCGCCGGGCGGATCCGGCTGGTGAACGACGAGGCGCAGCGGCTGCTGGGTGTGGGGCCCGAGGCCACCGGCCGGCCGCTGGAGGAGGTGCTCGGGGAGGGGCGTACGACCGACGTGCTGGCCGGCCGGGTCAGTGGTGAGGACCTGGTGACCGTACGCGGGCAGCGGGTGCTGATCGCCAACCGGATGCCGACCGACGACGGGGGCGCCGTGGCCACCCTCCGCGACCGTACCGAGCTGGAGCGGCTCGGGCGCGAGCTGGACTCCACGCGGGGCCTGATCGACGCGCTCCGCGCCCAGGACCATGAGCACGCCAACCGGATGCACACGCTGCTGGGGCTGCTGGAACTGGAGATGCACGAGGAGGCGGTGGAGTTCGTCACCGAGGTGGTGGGCGTGCACCGGGCGACGGCCGAGCAGGTCACCGAGAAGGTGCACGACCCGCTGCTGGCCGCGCTGCTCGTCGGCAAGGCCACGGTGGCGGCGGAGCGGGGCGTCTCGTTGCGCCTCGCGCCCGGGACGCTGTTGCCCGACCGGCTGGTCGAGCCGCGTGAGCTGGTGACGGTCGTCGGCAACCTCGTCGACAACGCGGTCGACGCCGCGGCCGGGTCCCAAGAGCCGCTCGTGGAGGTCGAGCTGCGCACGGAGGGCCGTACGGCGGTCCTGCGGGTCACGGACAGCGGGCCGGGTGTCCCGCCCGAACGGCGGGAACTGGTCTTCACGGAAGGCTGGTCCACCAAGGACCTTCCCGCCCACGGCGGCCGCCGCGGCCTGGGCCTGGCCATGGTGCGCCGCCTCGCGGAACGCCAGGGCGGCACCGCCCACGTCTCAGCGGCCCCCGGCGGCGGCGCGGAGTTCACCGTCGTCCTCCCGGAAGCCCTGACGGACCCTGGCCAGATGGCCGTGGACGTGGACGGGATGCCGGGCGAGCCGACGGCCTTCGTGTGCGCCCCGCGCCCGGCGGAACCCGGGGCGCTGACGAGGCCCGGCGGCCCGGAGAACAGCGAGGAACCGGTCGGTCCCGAAGATCCGACCGCTTTCGCGGTCAGCGAGGCGCCGGCAGAACCTCGGCGACCGATGGGGGCCGAGGCGTCCGTGCGGAGTGGGCGGCCGGCTGGTGCCGAGCGTCCGGCGCGTCCGGCTCGGCCGACCGGCACCGACGCGGCACCGGCGGAACCTGCGCGGCCGGAACCTGCGCGGCCGGGACCGGCGCGGCCTGCGCGGTCCACCGGCACCAGCGAGGCGACACCTGAGGACAAGCGACCGACCCGCGCCGCCGAGGCGCCGGCTGGACCGGGGCGACCCACGGGCGCCGCCGAGGCGGCAGCGGGGGGTAATCGGCCCACGGGCGCCGCCGAGGCGGCAGCAAGGCGTGAGCGGCCCGGCGGCGGAGCCGAGGGGCCGGAGCGGCCCGTGGGGCCGGCGGGGGACCCGGCGCGTGCCGTCGGCGTGGAGGCGGCTGGGCCCGGGGGTTCGCGGTGATCGGCGTGCTGGTCGTCGACGACGACATCCGGGTCGCGGAGATCAACGCCGCGTACGTGGCCAAGGTGCCGGGTTTCCAGGTCGTCGCGCTGGCGCATACGGCGGCCGAGGCCCTCGCCCGGGTCGAGGAGTTGCCGGTCGACCTCATCCTGCTCGACCACTACCTGCCGGACGAGAACGGCCTCGCGGTCGTACGGGAACTGCGCCGGCGTGGGCACCAAACCGACGTGATCATGGTGACGGCGGCCCGCGATGTGGCCACCGTCCAGGCCGCTCAGCGCCATGGCGCGCTCCAGTACCTGGTGAAACCGTTCAACTTCGCGGGCCTGCGCCCCAAGCTGGAGGCGTACGCGGCGCTGCGGCGCACGCTCGACGGCGGCGGCGAGGCCGAGCAGGCGGAGGTGGACCGGATCTTCGGCGCCCTGTCGGTGAGTTCGGGCGCGCCCGAGCTGCCCAAGGGCCACTCCCCCACCACGGCCGAGCTCGTACGCCAGGTGCTGCTCACCGCCGACGGTCCACTCTCCACGCAGGAGATCGCGGAACGGGCGGGGGTGAGCCGGCAGACGGCCCAGCGGTATCTGAAGCTGCTGGAGCGGGCCGGGCGGGTGCGCCTGTCGTTGAAGTACGGCGAGACCGGCCGCCCGGAACACCGCTACGCGTGGGTCCCCTCGTAGGCCACCGGCCTACACCGCGCCCGCGCCCGTCAGAGCCCGTACCTCCGTCTCCGCGTGCCTGGCCTCGTCGGGAGGTTCCGGCGAGGTGACCGTGCCGAGCCAGCCGGCGAGGAAGCCCAGCGGGATGGAGACCAGGCCCGGGTTCTGGAGCGGGAAGAGCTGGAAGTCCACGCCGGGGAAGAGCGCCTCGGGGCTCCCCGAGACGACGGGCGAGAGCGCCACCAGCAGCACGGCCGGGACGAGCCCTCCGTACACCGACCAGACCGCGCCGCGCGTGGTGAAGTTCCGCCAGAACAGCGAGTACAGCAGCACCGGCAGGTTCGCGGAGGCGGCGACGGCGAAGGCGAGCCCCACCAGGAACGCCACGTTCAGGTCCCGGGCCAGCAGCCCGAGGCCGATCGCGACCGCGCCGACACCGACGGCCGCCACGCGCGCCACCGCGACCTCGCCGTTCCGCCGCTTGCCGTGCGGCCGCTTCAGCGAGGCGTACAGGTCGTGCGCGACCGACACCGACGAGGCCAGCGTGATGCCCGCGACGACGGCCAGGATCGTCGCGAACGCCACCGCCGCGACCACCGCGAACAGCACCGCTCCGCCGGTCGAGCCCGCTCCCCCGCCCAGGTCGAGGGCGAGCAGCGGCACGGCGGTGTTGCCCGCGGCGTTGGACGCCCGCACCTCCTCGGTGCCGACGATCGCGGCGGCGCCGAAGCCCAGGACGATCGTCATCAGGTAGAAGCTGCCGATGAGACCGATGGCCCAGACGACCGAGCGGCGGGCGGCCCGCGCGGTCGGCACGGTGTAGAAGCGGGACAGGATGTGCGGCAGTCCGGCGGTGCCGAGGACCAGCGCCAGACCGAGGCTGATGAAGTCCAGGCGCGCGGTCCAGTCCCCGCCGTACTTCAGGCCGGGTGACAGGAAGTCCCGGCCGTGCCCGCTGCGTTCCGCCGCGGTGGTGAGCAGTTGGTTCACATCGCCGTGAAAGCGCAGCAGGACGAGCACGGTGAGCGCGATCGCGCCCGCCATCAGCAGCACGGCCTTGACGATCTGGATCCAGGTGGTGGCTCGCATCCCTCCCAACGACACATAGATCACCATCAGTGCACCCACGCCGATCACGGTCCACGAGCGCGCGGCTTCGCTCGTACCGCCCAGCAGCAGCGCGACCAGGCTGCCGGCCCCCACCATCTGCGCCACCAGATAGAGAACGGACACGGCGACCGAGGAAGTTCCCGCCGCGATCCTCACCGGCCGCTCCCGCATCCGCGCCGCGATCACGTCGGCGAGGGTGAACCGGCCGCAGTTGCGTACGAGTTCGGCGACCAGGAACAGCACGACGAGCCAGGCCACCAGGAAGCCCACCGAGTAGAGCATCCCGTCGTAGCCGAAGAGGGCGATCAGGCCGGAGATGCCGAGGAAGGACGCGGCGGACATGTAGTCACCGGCGATCGCGAAACCGTTCTCCATGGGCGAGAACAGCCTGCCTCCGGCGTAGAACTCCTCCGCCGAGCCCTGCCGGCGGCGGCTCACCCATGTCGTGATCGCCAGCGTGCCGGCGATGAACGCGCTGAACAGCAGGAGTGCCAGTACCTGGTGGTCTCCGGTCAACGCTCGACCGCCCCTCGCGTCAGCTCCTGGCCCCGCTCCTGATCGAACACAGCCCAGCGCAGATCGAGCGCGGCGCGGTCGCGGTGCAGCCGTGCGTGGCGTACGTATGCCCAGGTGAGCCCGAAGGTGGTGAGGAACTGTCCCAGCCCCGCGATCATCGCCACGTTCACCGCCCCGGCCACCGGGCGGGACATCAGTCCGGGCGCCGTGGTCGCCGCCACGACATAGGCCAGGTACCAGGCGAGGAAGGCCAGGACGGCCGGTACGACGAAGCGCCGGTAGCGGCCGCGTACCTCCTGGAAGGCGGCGCTGCGCTGCACCTCCAGGTAGATGTCGGACGCGCCGCGCCGGTCCCGCGACGGCTGGGCGGGGCCGGGCACCACGGCCGCCGGCGCCCCCGGGCCGCTCCCCTCACCCCAGCCGGAGGCCAGCGCGTCATACCACGGGTCATCGATCCGCACTGTCGCGGCATCGAGTCCTTCCCTGTTCTCCACCGGTCAACTCTCCTTGTCGGCGAACCGTTTCGGCCGCGTGCACAAGGATGGGCAGACCGGGAAGATCCCAGACTCTTCTCTTCCCGCTCTTCACCCCATCAGGTGACGTCATGGAGAGGTCCCGGCTCCGCGCGCTGTCGGAAGGAACCGGGACCTCAGGGGGCGGCTCAGGCGTCGATGCGCGACCGGTCCAGGGTCGCGGCGGAGCTGGTGATGAACTCCTTGCGCGGTGCCACGTCGTTGCCCATCAGCAGGTCGAAGACCTGCTCCGCGGACTCCAGGTCCCCGATGTTGATCCGGCGCAGGGTGCGGTGCCTCGGGTCCATCGTGGTCTCCGCGAGCTGGTCGGCGTCCATCTCGCCGAGGCCCTTGTAGCGCTGGATGGAGTCCTTGTACCGGATGCCCTTGCGCTGGAATTCCAGCAGCGTCTGGCGCAGTTCGTTGTCCGAGTACGTGTAGACGTACTTGTCCTGGCCCTTCTTGGGCTGGATGAGCTCGATGCGGTGCAGCGGCGGTACGGCGGCGAAGACGCGGCCCGCCTCGACCATCGGGCGCATATAGCGCTGGAACAGCGTCAGCAGCAGGCAGCGGATGTGCGCGCCGTCGACGTCGGCGTCCACAAGCAGGACGATCTTGCCGTACCGGGCCGCGTCGATGTCGAAGGTCCGGCCGGAACCCGCCCCTATGACCTGGATGATCGCGCCGCACTCGGCGTTCTTCAGCATGTCGGAGACGGACGACTTCTGGACGTTGAGGATCTTGCCGCGGATCGGCAGCAGCGCCTGGAACTCACTGTTCCGGGCAAGCTTGGCCGTGCCGAGCGCGGAGTCCCCCTCGACGATGAAGAGCTCGCTGCGCTCCACGTCGTCGCTGCGGCAGTCGGCCAGCTTGGCGGGCAGCGACGAGGACTCCAGTGCGGTCTTGCGGCGCTGCGCCTCCTTGTGCTGACGGGCCGCGATCCGTGTACGAGCGGCGGCGACGGCCTTTTCCAGCACCGCGCGGGCCTGGGCCTTGGCGTCGCGCTTGGTGGAGGTCAGGAAGGCCTTCAGCTCCTTGGCGACCACATTGGCGACGATGCGGTTCGCCGCCGACGTACCGAGGACCTCCTTGGTCTGGCCCTCGAACTGCGGCTCGGCGAGCCGCACGGTCACCACGGCGGTGAGGCCCTCCAGGGCGTCGTCCTTGACGATGTCGTCCTCGGCGACGCGCAGCATCTTGGCGGAGCGCAGCACCTCGTTCATGGTCTTGGTCACCGCGCGCTCGAAGCCGGAGACATGGGTGCCGCCCTTGGGGGTGGCGATGATGTTCACGAACGACTTGACCGTGGAGTCGTACCCGGTCCCCCAGCGCAGTGCGACGTCGACGCCGAGCTCGCGGGTGACCTCGGTGGGCGTCATGTGCCCGCGCTCGTCGAGGACGGGCACGGTCTCCTTGAAGGTGCCCTGGCCGGTCAGCCGCAGTACGTCGCAGACGGCCTTGTCCTGCGCCAGGTACTCGCAGAACTCGCTGATGCCCCCGTCGAAACGGAACGTCTCCTCGCTCTTGCCCTCGCCCTCCAGGTCCCGCTCGTCGCGGACGACGATGGTGAGGCCGGGCACCAGGAAGGCGGTCTGGCGGGCGCGCTGGTGCAGGTGCTCCAGGGAGAGCTTGGCGTCCTTGAGGAAGATCTGGCGGTCCGCCCAGTACCGCACGCGGGTGCCGGTGCGGGTCTTCGGCACGCGCTTGATCTTGCGCAGCCCGTTGGCGGGGTCGAAGGGGGCGTCGGGGCCCGACTCGGTGAAGATCCCGGGGACGCCGCGGCGGAAGCTGATGGCGTGCGTGGAGCTGTTGCGGTCGACCTCGACGTCGAGGCGGGCGGACAACGCGTTCACCACGGAGGCGCCCACGCCGTGCAGGCCGCCGGACGCTGCGTACGAACCGCCGCCGAACTTGCCGCCGGCGTGCAGCTTGGTCATGACGACCTCGACGCCGGAGAGGCCGGTCTTCGGCTCGACGTCGACGGGGATGCCCCGGCCGTTGTCCCGGACCTCCACGGAGCCGTCCTCGTGGAGGATGACCTCGATGTGGTCGCAGTACCCCCCGAGGGCCTCGTCGACGGAGTTGTCGATGATCTCCCAGAGGCAGTGCATCAGGCCCCGGCTGTCGGTGGACCCGATGTACATGCCAGGTCGCTTGCGAACCGCCTCGAGCCCCTCAAGTACGAGCAGGTGCCGCGCGGTGTAGTTGGAACCGTCACGGTCTGCGGTCAGCAGCGCACTGGACGGCACGGACGTCTCGGCGGTCACGCGGTTCGCTCCTCGCTGAATTTGGAAAGTGGCCTGTGGGGGTAAAGGCCCGGCGTCTGTCACCGGTCAGAGGGTACAGAGGCCTGGTAGAGCCGTTGTAACGCCACCCACGTGAAAACTCATGCTAGTCCAGAGTCGCAAGGGTGTTCGATCCCTCGATGGAGTGACGTGGACATCACGTTCCCTTCCAGGCATGAACCATTTAGGCTCCGGGCACGTCCTCATGAACAACCGGCAACCGCCGGGAGGGCTGAACGAGACTGAACGAGACAAGCAACGCGAAACCCGTAGAGCACAGCAATACGGCTCATTCGCCGCCAACCGGCAGCAGACAGCCTCCTTGGAAAAACTTTCAGGGAAAAGCCACGAGCGGGAACGTTTTCGGCCTGGTTGGATGTTGACCCTGGTACGACAGCTCGTCGAGCTAGAGAAGAGGCGACGTGACTACTGTTCTGACCCCCGCGAGCCCGCTGACGGCCGCCGACCGCTGCGACCGCTGCGGCGCCCAGGCATATCTGCGCGTCGTGCTGACCAGCGGTGGTGAACTGCTCTTCTGCGCCCACCACGGGCGCAAGTTCGAGCCGGAACTCAAGAAGATCGCCGCGGAGATACAGGATGAGACGGACCGGCTCACCACCGTGCCGAACGCAGTCGAAGAGGACCGCTGACACTCTTATCCACGACGAGCCAGGGGCCGGTCCAGGACTGGCCGACGGGCGACCGCCCCCACCGCGAGGGGGCGGTCGCCCGTTCTCATGCCACGCATCACTGTCCGGCCCCGCGTCTTCGCCCGCGCCGCAGCTACCGGGGGGCGCCCTGACGTCACTGGGCGGCACCGCCGCCCCGTCCCGGGTGACGCGCCTTGACGTCGTACCGAGGCACCGCGCCGCCCCGTGACGAGCCTTGACGTCGTACCGAGGCACGGCGCCGCCCCGGTAACGCGCTTGGCGGCGTCCAGCCGGCACCGTGCCGTCCCTGTGACGAGCCGTGGCGCCGTCCGGCGACGATTCAGGCAGGCACCGGGAGGTGCGCCCCTCAGACCGCCGGCAGCACCGCCGAGACCCGCGTGTACACCCCCGGGCTGCCCGGCTCCCCGCAGCCGCTGCCCCAGGACACCAGCCCGATGAGACGCCCGCGCGCCACCAGCGGCCCCCCGCTGTCCCCCTGGCACGCGTCGCGCCCGCCCTCGGGGTCCCCCGCGCACAGCATCGTGGCGGCCAGGTACCCCCCGCCGCCCGCCTCCGCTGGGTACGCCCGCGCGCACACCTCGTCCGGGAGCACGCGTACCGTCGCCGAGCGCAGCGTGTACGCGTAGGAGCCGCCGCCCGTCGTGTCGCCCCAGCCGTACACGGCGGCGCTCGTGCCCGGCCGGTAAGCCGGATCGCCGCGTCCGGCCGCCTTGATGACGTACGAGCGCGGCAGCGCGCTCGCCAGCGTGAGCACGGCCAGGTCGCCGGACTGCGTCGCGGCGTCGTACGCGGGGCTGATCCACGCCCCGGTCACCGGAATCTCCCGTCCGCCCGCCTCCCGCAGCTCCGTGCGGCCCGCGATGACCTTGAGGTCGCTCAGCTCCTTCGCGTCCGTACCGAGCACCGTCGGCCCCAGGCAGTGCGCGGCGGTCACCACCTTGGTCGGCGCGACGACCACGCCTCCGCAGAACTGCCCCGCTCGCGTACCCCCGAACCGGTCACGGCTGGAGAGGGCCACGGCCCAGGGGCTGTCGGAGGCGCGTACCGGCTGTCCTCCGACGACGACGCTGTCGGCGGCCACGGGCGCGGGCGTACTGAGCGGCAGGACCGCCGTGGCCACGATGGCGGCCACGGCCGCGGTCCGCTTCCGGGTGATGGGACGACGCATGCGGTCTCCTGACTCTCCGCTGAACCAGCTTCACCCAGAGTCGGCCAGCGCGCCGCGCCCCGCACCCCAGCGACGTGGACTCGCCAGGCACGCCGGAGGGCCCGGCTCCCCCTCGGGGAACCGGGCCCTCCACTTCGTACGACCGCCTGACCTCAGTCGAGGTAGTCGCGCAGCACCTGGGAGCGCGACGGGTGGCGCAGCTTGGACATGGTCTTGGACTCGATCTGGCGGATCCGCTCACGGGTCACGCCGTAGACCTTGCCGATCTCGTCCAGCGTCTTCGGCTGGCCGTCGGTCAGGCCGAAGCGCATGGAGACCACGCCGGCCTCACGCTCGGACAGCGTGTCGAGCACCGAGTGCAGCTGCTCCTGCAGGAGCGTGAAGCTGACCGCGTCGGCCGGCACGACCGCCTCGGAGTCCTCGATCAGGTCACCGAACTCGCTGTCGCCGTCCTCGCCCAGCGGGGTGTGCAGCGAGATGGGCTCACGGCCGTACTTCTGGACCTCGATGACCTTCTCGGGGGTCATGTCGAGCTCCTTGGCCAGCTCCTCCGGGGTGGGCTCACGGCCCAGGTCCTGGAGCATCTGGCGCTGCACGCGCGCGAGCTTGTTGATGACCTCGACCATGTGCACCGGGATACGGATGGTGCGGGCCTGGTCGGCCATGGCGCGGGTGATCGCCTGACGGATCCACCAGGTGGCGTACGTGGAGAACTTGTAGCCCTTGGTGTAGTCGAACTTCTCGACCGCGCGGATCAGACCGAGGTTGCCCTCCTGGATCAGGTCCAGGAAGAGCATGCCGCGGCCGGTGTAGCGCTTGGCCAGGGAGACCACGAGGCGGAGGTTGGCCTCCAGCAGGTGGTTCTTGGCGCGGCGGCCGTCCTCAGCGATGATCTCCAGCTCGCGCTTGAGCTTCGGGGCCAGCTTGTCGGAGTTCGCCAGCTTGTCCTCGGCGAACAGGCCGGCCTCGATGCGCTTGGCGAGCTCGACCTCCTGCTCGGCGTTGAGGAGCGGGACCTTGCCGATCTGCTTCAGGTAGTCCTTGACCGGGTCGGCCGTGGCACCGGCGACGGCAACCTGCTGCGCGGGCGCGTCGTCCTCGTCCTCGTCCGAGAGCACGAAGCCCTTGTTCTCGCCCTCGGCCTCCTCGTCCTCGCCCTTGCCGGGCGCGACGTCCTCGAGCAGCTCCTCGCCCTCGAGGACCTCGTCGGCGTCCTTCTTTGCCGTGGTCTTCTTGGCGGTGGTCTTCTTGGCGGCGGTCTTCTTCACCGCCGTCTTCTTGGCGGCGGTCTTCTTGGCGGCCGCCTTCTTGGCAGGGGTACCGGCCTCGTCGGCCGGGGCGTCCGCGCTCTGGGCCGCCGGAGCCGCGGCGGCCGCGACGGACTTCGTCACGGCCGTCTTGGCGGTGACGGTCTTGGTGGCGGTGCGCTTTGCCGGGCTCTTCGCTGCGACGCTCTTGCGGGTGCGCTTCGGCGACTCCGCTGCACTGACCATCAGCGTCACACCCTCTTCCTCGAGGATCTGATTGAGGCTGCGCAGAACATTCTTCCACTGGGTTGGCGGAATCTGGTCAGCCTCGAAGGCCCGACGCACGTCATCGCCGGCGATCTGCCCATCAGCCTTTCCCCGCTCGATGAGCGCCATCACAGACTCGGACTCGGCGATCTCCGGCGGGAGCGTACGGGATGTGCTGGCCGACACGAACAACCTCTCGGAACGATGGAAACGGCTTCCGGCCCCGCCCATGATCGGGCCGGAGCCGACGACCGTCGGCTGGGGATGTGCCGACGACGCGGGCTGAACCTCGGAGGTGCACAGCGCCATGAACGGCTGCTGTATTCCCTCCTCGGCTGTCACCTCTTAGGTCATCGCAGGGCTTCGAGGAGCGTTACGCCCAATCCGCGTGGCCCGAGTCACACCCCGTATGCGTCCAAATACCCCCAGACCGGGAGGTCACCCCCCATCGTGCCGCCGAATCCCCTGTTCCTTCGGGGTACGGCGTCGGCCTCGCCATGCCCCCGCGCCCGAAACGGCAAACGCCGCCGCGGACGTTTCGGACGCGCCGGGCCCCTCGGGTGGTCCCTGGGGCCCGGCGACACACGCCGCGTACGCGAAGGTGGACACGCCGTGTGGCACGCGCGGCGCCGGACGGCCCGCCCTTGTGGGGCAGCCTGCCGCCGGGCGGTCCGCCTTTGTGGGGCGGTTCAGTGTTCGCGCGGGGCGGGGACGACCCGCTCCACCTCCGGGTGCACCGTCAGCAGTTGGCGCATGGCGGCCTCGGCGGCCGGGCCGTCGCCGCCGGCCAGGGCGTCGACGATGCGCGCGTGGTGGGCGAGGCAGGGCTCACTGGGGCGGTCACAGCTGATCGCGGGGGAGCCGGAGACCTGGAGGGCAGCGGACACGATGCCGGACAGGTGCTCCAGCATCCGGTTGCCGGCGAGCTGGATCAGCAGGTTGTGGAACTCGGCGTCCGCACGGGAGAAGGTGATCGCGTCACCCTGGGCGAAGGCGTGGCCCATGATCTCGACCATGTCGCCGAGCCGCTGCTGGATGTCCTCGCGGCCGTGGCCGGCGGCGAGGCGCGCCGCCAGCGGCTCGATCGTCCACCGCAGCTCGCTGAGCTCACGACGCTGGTCCTCGCGCTGCGGGCCGAAGGCCCGCCACTCGATGATGTCCGGATCGAGCAGGTTCCAGTCGCTGACCGGACGGACGCGGGTACCGACGTTCGGACGGGCACTCACCAGCCCCTTGGCCTCGAGGACGCGCAGCGACTCGCGTACGACGGTACGGGAGACTTCGAATCGCTGGCCGATCTCCTCGGGTACGAGCGGCCGGTCAGCGCCCAGGTCGCCGGAGACGATCATCTGGCCGAGCTGCTGGACGAGTTGGCCGTGCAGTCCGCGGCCGCGGCTGCCGGCCGTCCGCCGGCCCACCCGTCCCAGCTCCGTGTCGGCGCCGTCCCAGGAGGGGGGCCCGACGCGGTCGGCGACGGGAGCCTCCGTGTAGGGGTATCGGTCCAGTCCGCCCTGGGCCGTGAGGCCGGTCTCCACGGGGCGGGCGGCGGTCATCATGGTGTGCGCAAGGGTACTCACGCATCCTTTGTCGGCGCGGCTTCCACGACCCTTGAGGTCTTTGGTGAAAAGCACACGAAAGGGTGATCGGCGCCCGCTCTCCAATTGACGCCTTATCGGAAGGAAGCGGGCAATTTCCAAGGGAGTTGTGACCGTTTGAAGCGCTTTGGTCACGGCTCGGTCACCAACGGGCCCTACGGCGCAGCGCCGTGAACAGATAAGCGCACGTAAGAGCTGTGAGCGACAACACCAGTGCGGTGCCCACCGGTTGAGCGATCACCCGCGCCGCCGCCAGGAGCCAGCGATCGGCCTCGTCGGGCCACTGCGCCCAGGCCAGTTCGCGCAACCGGGCCGGGAGCCCGGCGATCGAACGCACGGACGGGCCTACGAGCGCCTTCTGTACGAGCGGGGCGATGACGACCGGTACGGCCAGCACGGCGGCGACGCCCGCCGCGGTCGCCCGGAAGACCCCGGCCGCCAGGAGCCCGGCCCAGGCACAGCCCACCAGGAGGCCGGCCCAACCGATGCAGAGCGCCGGCCAGTTTTTCGGTACGGGAATCAAGTCGCCGCCGTACACGAGCCGGAGCACCTCGAGGTCGACGACCGCGACGAGGAGGGCGAGCAGGAGAGCGGCGGCGGCGGTGACGGTGAGCTTGGCGAGGAGGAGCCCGAGGCGGCGCGGAACGGTGCCGCGGCCGGACGAGAGGACGGGGTAGCGGTACTCCTCACCGAACGACAGCGCGCCCAGCAGGCCGGCGCCGAGGGCGGCGGGCGGCAGCGGGAGCAGGCCGGGCCAGGCGGCCAGGACCGCGGGCAGGGGCGTGCCACCGGGGCGCGCGAGGAACACGGCGAGGACGGCGGACGTGACGAGGGCGGCGGCGGCGATCAGGGGCCCCGTGGGTACGCCGAGGAGGCGGGACAGCTCGTACCGCAGGGGGCGGAGGGGGCTGCGCACGGGCTTGCGCACGAGCGGCGGCGGCAGCGGCCCCCCACCGCCCCGGGCAAGGACCGCCGCCGGCTCGGGGCCGGGGGCGGGGGCGGGGCCCGGACCGGGGACGGAGCCGGGGCCGGGGGTGGAGCCGGGGGCAGGGGCGGAGCCGGGCGCCTCCTGGGACGCCGACACGGGGGCGGAGCCCGGGGCGAGGACAGGGGCGGAGCCGGGGGCGGGGGCGGGAGCCGGGACAGGGGCGGAGCCCGGGGCGGGGGCGGGCGCCTTCGGGAGCGTCGGCGCCGGAGTGGCGGCAGGGGCCGGGGGTGGGCCGGGGAAGGGGCCCGTGTCGCCGATCTCGTGGGCGAGTTGGTGGAGGAGCACACCGTGCCGGAAGGCGGTCTCACCGATCTCGGCGCAGTCGCTGCCGTACACGGACAGCCGGTTGCCCTCCTCGGTGACCACTTCGACCGAGCGGTGCGCGGCGCGCGCCTCGCGGCTGACCACGGCGGCGAGGCGGGCGGCATGAGGCGTGCGGACGGCGACCCGGGGGCGCAGCCGGGTGCGGGAGAACGCGGCCGCGTCCTGGTCGGCGACCAGCCGCCCTTCGCGGATGGTGACGACGTGGTGTGCCGTGCGGGCGGCCTCCTTGGGATCGTCGGTGGTGTAGAGCACCGTGCCGCCGTGGGCGGCGTGGGCGCGCAGCAGGCCGAACAGCCAGCTGGTCTCGCGGGGCGACAGTTTGGCGGCCGGCTCGTCGAGCAGGAGGGTGTGCGGGTCGCCCAGCAGGGCGGCGGCGAGGCCGAGTCGGCGTTCCATACCGAGGGAGAGGGTGCCGAGCCGCTGGTCGCGCAGGCCGGCGAGGCCGACGATGTCGAGCATGTCGTCGGCACGGGACGCCGGTACGCCGGCGGCCGCGCAGAGCATGCGCAGTTGGCCGCGGCAGGTCCGGGCGGGGTGGCCGGGTACGTCGCCGAGCAGTACGCCGACCTCGCGGGCGGGGTGGGCGATGCGGTGGAGTGGGCGGCCGCGGAAGTAGGTGACCCCGCGGCCCGGTTCGAGTTCGAGCATCATCCGCAGGGCGGTGGTCTTGCCCGAGCCGGTGGGGCCGAGCAGTGCGGTGACACTGCCCGGTCGGGCCTCGAAGGTCAGATCGTCCACGGCGGGCGGACGGTCTCGGCGGGGGGTGCTGGTCAGTCCGATTGCCTGGAGCATCGCTTCTCCCGCGGTAGAGGAAACCGCTCGGCGGCAGGGGCGGGTACCGAAGCAAGATAACGCGATATTTCGGACTTTTTGCGCAGGGTTGAGCGGTGGGGCCCGAGGTGTCAGACCTCGGGGCGAAGCATCGGCGGGTTGAGCAGGGTCGCGCCTCCGGCTCTGAAGAGCTGGGCGGGCCGGCCGCCCTGACGCGTCGTGGTGCCGCCGGAGGGCACCAGGAACCCTGGCGTACCCGTCACTTTGCGGTGGAAGTTGCGCGGGTCGAGAGCGACCCCCCACACCGCCTCGTAGACCCGGCGCAACTCGCCAACCGTGAACTCGGGCGGGCAGAAGGCCGTGGCCAGCGACGAGTACTCGATCTTGGAACGGGCGCGCTCCACTCCGTCTGCCAGGATCCGCGCGTGGTCGAACGCGAGTGGCGCGGGCTGCTCGCCCTCCCGGCCGAAACCGCCGTCCTGGTTGAGCAGCTCGTCGACGGGGGCCCAGCGGGCGCTGTTGGCGTCGCCGCCCGCCCGGGGCGCGGGGAGGTCGGGTGCGAGCACGAGGTGAGCGACGCTGACGACTCGCATACGGGGGTCCCGCTTGGGGTCTCCGTAGGTGGCGAGCTGTTCGAGGTGGGCGCCATTGCCGGCTTCGGGGAGCGGGGTGCCCGGGTCGTGCGCGCAGAGCCCCGTCTCCTCGACCAGCTCCCGCGCCGCCGCGGCGCCGAGATCCTCGTCGGGCCGTACGAAGCCGCCCGGCAGTGCCCAGCGCCCCTGGAACGGCGGCTCTCCACGCCGTACGACCAGTGCGCACAGCGCGTGGCGGCGTACCGTGAGCACCACCAGGTCGACGGTCACGGCGAAGGGCGGAAAGGCCGACGGGTCGTAGGGCGACATGCAGCGATCATAGTCGTCTTCCTGACGATAAACACGCTCCTCGGCTCCCCCGGTGGTCACTTCTTCCTCCCTCGTGCCGGCTTGTGTGCCGCCTGCCGCAGGCGCCTGGTGCACCCGGTCACACGCCCAGCTGGAGGCCGGGGGCGGCCTCCTCGACCATGCCCAGGCCCAGCCTGCTGACCCGCACAGCGAACGGCTCCCCCGCGACACACAGCCCGGACAGCCGGATCGCTCCGAACGGGGCGCCGCGCATGGGTTGCAGCGCGACGGTGTGGGCGGGGGCGTCCGGGCGGATCCCGGCCACGGTGGTGAGCAGCTGGATGCCGGCGGCCGAGGCCACCGCGGCGGGACGGCACGCGGCGGGGTGCGGGACAGGGACGCTGTCACTCGTGCGCTGGTCCCCCGCGTACATCTCGGGCAGCCGGTACGCGAATGCCTCGGCCGCGTCGAGGAGGCCGCGCAGCAGGGATGTGGCCTCCTTTTCGTACCCGGCGGCGGCCAGGCCCGTGACGGCGACGGCCGTCTCGTGGACCCGTACCGCCCCCGAGCGGTGTCCGAAGGGGTTGTGTCCCGGTTCCTTGGCTCCGAGGCTGCGCAGGCCCCAGCCGGTGTCCATGGCGGGGCTCCCGAGCAGCCGGGCGACCTGCTCGGTCTGGACCTTGTCGAGCAGGCCCTCGGCGAACCGGCCGCCACCGAGCAGGCCGGTGTCGAGGAGGTGCGCCGCGCCGCCTCCCAGATGTGGCAGTGGGCGGCCCGCCGGTGTGCGTGCGGCGGCGGGGCGGCCGCCGGTCGGGTCGTCGAGCCAGAACTCCTCCCGGAAGCGGTGGCGCAGGGCGTGGGCCCAGTCTCGCCAGCCGTCCGCGCCGGGGCGGCCGCAGGCCTCCAGGAGATCGGCACCGAGCAGGGCGGCCCGGTGGGCGTGGGCCTGCGTCTCGGCACGCTGGAGCCCGGCGGGGCCCGGCTCGCGCAGCAGGCCGCGCTCGCCGGCGGCGGTACGCAGCCAGTGCAGGCAGCGCTCGGCGGCCGGGAGCAGCTCCGTGAGGTCCTGGTCCGGCAGGCCCCAGCGTCGAGCCTCGGCCAGCACGACGGGGAAGGCGAGGGTCGCCTCGGTGCCGGTGCAGCTGGGCGGCAGGTGCGGACCGGTGTCGCGGAGCGGCCCGGGAATGCGTCCCGCACCGGGGCCGGGGCCGGTGAGCTGGGTCCGGGCGAGGGTGCGCAGGGTGGAGGCGGCGAGCTGGGTGCCCAGGGGGAGGGCCATGCGGGCGGCCCACAGCGCTTCCGCCGGCGCCGGGCCGCAGCGCCAGGGCACGCCCGCGGCCGGATGGAGGTCGGCCGGGTGGGCGGGATCGCGCACCAGGAGCGCCCGCAGATCACCGAGGCCGGTCCGGAGGAGCTTCTCCACACGTGGGTCGTCTCCCTCGGCTCGGGCGTCGGGGAGGCTGTGGCCGCCCATTCGGCCCACCGGCCGCGCGGTGCGTGGGGAGCGCATCCGCACGTCGAGGGTGATGGTGCGGGCAGCGCCTGGCCGGAGCTCCAGCTCCCAGCGCAGCAGTCCGGCGGAGGCGAGGGTGTCCTTGGGGGGCGGCTCGGCGGTGACGATCGCATGGCCACCGTCGGGTGCCGACCAGCGCAGGCCCGAGTCGTGCACCGTCGCGCGCAGTTCGGGGCAGGGCCGACCGGACGCGACGGCGCCCAGGTCCGCGAGGTCGGTGCCCAGGGCGATCTCGACGGGAAGCCGCAGGCTGCGCCCCAGCGAGCTGCGGAAGGTGATCCGTTCGGTGCCGTCCGCGCGCCGGGACCGCTCCACGCCGACGCCCGGATCGGGGCCGGGGTCGGCGGAGGTGCGCACCACGGCGACGAAGCGGACCCGGTCGGCGGCGAGGAGCCGGCCCTGCACCGTGACCGGGTCCCGGCCGGCCACGCGCAGGTGGCAGCGGGAGAGGACCCGGCGGCCCGAGTGGTAGACACCTTCGAGGCCCTGGCCGGTGAGCTGCCCGTGCCGCGCCGAGACGGCGAAGGACGGCAGGGCGACGCAGACGAGGGCATCGTGCACGGGCGGCAGTTCCCCGGGGCGTCCCGGCGCCGGGGGTGCGAGTCCGGCGGCGGACGGCTGTCGGAACGGCGGGACGGGGGGCGGGGGCGGGACGGTGAGGTCCATGGGTGGTGTGCTGAGCCTTCTGTGCGCTCCGGACAGCCGCTGGAGGTACGACGGCACGGGTCGGGCGACTCCGCCACAGAGGGCAACGGTGCCACCCGGGTCCGGGTCACGGCTGTCATCGCCCGCTCCTGCTGCCGCGTCCGCCGCTGCGACGGGCCGCGCGGGTGCGGGCGCGGGCCGCGGTCCCCTCGGGCGGGACCGAGCCGGGCGGCGTCGTCGAGGCGGCCCTCTCGGCGGCGGGGAGCCGCACCTGTCGGGGCCGCGGACGGCGCCCGGCCTTGCGTGCACCCGACCCGGCACGGGCGCCGGCCGCCGCACGTGCCCTCGAAGCGGTCCGAGCCCCGGAAGCGGTCCTCGCCTCGCCCGCGGCACGCGCGTCGCGCTCCTCGCGGAGGCACCGGCGCAGCGACTCGGGATCGAGGCCCTCGTTGCAGGCCTGGTGCAGGAGCCTGGCGAAGACGTACTCCGGGTCGGCCTCCAGCGCGAGTGCCAGCGCCACCCGGGCGCCCGGCTCGTCACCGGTCGACCAGGCGACCCAGCCGGCGAGGGTCAGCGGCGCGGCGGAGTGCTCGACGTAGGCCCCCACGCAGCGGCGGGCCAGCGCGCGCCAGAGCCGCAGGGCCGGTGCCGCCTCCGCGTCCTCCATCCACTCCGCCGCCCGGTCCCGGGTCTCCCGGTCCTGGAGCCCCAGGATGACCGCGGCCACCTCGTCGTGGCCGATCAGCTGGTCGTCCTGGGCGTCCGCCGCCGTGGGGTCCATGATTCGTGGCGCGCCCGCGAGGCGCCTCAGGAGCTCCTCCGCCAACCGGATCGTGTCCGCACGCACCGTGTCGCGGCCGTCGATGTCCAGGATTCTGGGCACCAGCGCCGCGCCGGCACTGTCGAGCGCCCGCGACTGCTCGGCCGCCACCGCCGCTTCGCACCGCCACGGCCGGAGCCGCTCCTCCATGTCGCGCAGCGAACCGCGCACCTGGATGCCGGCGTACGCCGCGGCGGCCGCCATGACCGACGTACCGGGCAGGGCCAGGGGATTGCCCTCGGGTGGGCAGCATCGGGTGTCGGGGCAGCAGTAGGACCAGAAGCGGCCGTCGGAGATGCAGAGCGCTTCGTACACCGGCACCTCGAGCGTGCCGCAGGCGGTGCGCAGGCGCTGGGCGAGCGGACGGAGGCGCTCCATGACGCGGCGGCCGGTCTCGCCCTCGGCGGGGTCCTGGCACAGGAAGACCACGATGCCGTCGGGCCGTGAGCCACGCCGCTCACACCCCTCGATGAGGCATTCGGCGAGCTGCTCGGCGACCGGCGGCCACTCCCGCGGCGAGCGTGGGATGCCGAGCCTGAGCCGGCCGCCGAAGCGGCCGCGCTCGCCGTGGAGCGCGACCATCACGATCGAGTCGGTCGGGTGATAGCCCATCATGTACGGCAGCGCGTCGGCCAGTTCGGCGGGGCCGCGCAGGGTGATCTGCTGCTGGTCGCCGGTGGGTCCGGTGGTGTCGTGATGCTTGTTCATGGTCACGACGGTCCCGCGAACGACGTCGGCCGTCGACCCCTGTGGATAACCGCGGACGGCACGAAATGTCGCTGTCCACAGGGCCGACGGCTCGCTCGCGTACAGAGCGTCCGGCTGGTATACGCGCGCGGCGCGCGCGGCTCGTCGTATCGCCGCCCGCTGCGGATCGCCGGAACACCGGAACACCGGATCGCCGGACCGGTTCGCCGGTTCGCCGGTTGTCAGACCCGTGCTGTTGCATGGAGGCATGGAGCACACGAGCAACGCAGGACCCAGCACGCTTCGCGCGGCCGCCGATGCCGTGCTCGCCCGTCTCGTCGGGGACGCCGGCGGTGCCGCACGGCTGCGCGAGGACCAGTGGCGTGCGATCGAGGCGCTGGTGGCGGACAAGCGGCGAGCGCTCGTCGTGCAGCGCACGGGCTGGGGGAAGTCGGCCGTGTACTTCGTCGCGACCTCACTGCTGCGTGAGCGGGGAAGCGGTCCGACGGTGATCGTCTCGCCGTTGCTCGCGCTCATGCGCAATCAGGTGGAAGCGGCGGCCCGGGCCGGTATCCACGCCCGGACGATCAACTCCTCCAACACCGAGGAGTGGGAGACGATCCAGCAGGAGGTGGCCGCGGGCACGGTGGACGTGCTGCTGGTCAGTCCTGAGCGGCTCAACAACCCGGACTTCCGGGATCAGGTTCTGCCGCGGCTCGCCGCCGCCACCGGTCTGCTGGTGGTGGACGAGGCGCACTGCATCTCCGACTGGGGTCATGACTTCCGGCCCGACTACCGGCGGCTGCGGACCATGCTCGCCGAGCTGCCACCAGGTGTCCCGGTCCTCGCCACGACCGCCACGGCCAACGCACGGGTGACGGCGGACGTCGCCGAGCAGCTCGGCACCGGCGCGGGCACGGACGCGCTCGTCCTGCGCGGCCCGCTGGACCGGGAGAGCCTGAGCCTGAGCGTGCTCCAGCTGCCGGACGCGGCACACCGCCTCGCCTGGCTGGCCGACCACCTCGGGGAGCTGCCCGGTTCGGGGATCATCTACACGCTCACGGTCGCGGCGGCGGAGGAGGTCACCGCCTATCTGCGCCAGTGCGGCCACACCGTGGCCTCGTACACGGGCCGCACGGAGAACGCGGACCGTCAGCAGGCCGAGGAGGACCTGCTGGCCAACCGGGTCAAGGCGCTGGTGGCCACGTCTGCGCTGGGCATGGGGTTCGACAAGCCGGACCTGGGCTTCGTGGTGCACCTCGGCTCGCCCTCCTCCCCCATCGCGTACTACCAGCAGGTGGGGCGGGCCGGCCGTGGCGTGGAGCATGCGGAGGTACTACTGCTGCCGGGCAAGGAAGACGAGGCGATCTGGCAGTACTTCGCCTCGGTCGCCTTCCCGCCCGAGGAGCAGGTGCGCCGCACCATCGATGTGCTCGCGCACGCCGACCGGCCGCTGTCCCTGCCGGCCCTGGAGGCGCTGGTCGAGCTGCGCCGCACCCGCCTGGAGACGATGCTCAAGGTCCTCGACGTCGACGGTGCGGTGCGCAGGGTGAAGGGCGGCTGGACCGCCACGGGACAGCCCTGGTCGTACGACTCCGAGCGGTACGCGTGGGTCGCGCGGCAGCGGGAGGCGGAGCAGCAGGCGATGCGTGAGTACGCGTCGGCGACGGGCTGCCGGATGGAGTTCCTGCGGCGGCAGCTGGACGACGAGGAGGCGGCTCCGTGCGGGCGCTGCGACAACTGCTCGGGTCCCCGGTTCGACGCCAAGGTGTCGGCTGCCGCGCTGGACGCGGCGCGCGGGGAGCTGGGCCGGCCCGGTGTGGAGGTCGAGCCGCGCAAGATGTGGCCGACCGGGCTGCCGGCGGCCGGGGTCGACCTCAAGGGGCGCATCCCCGCCGGTGAGCAGTCGTTCCCGGGGCGGGCGCTCGGGCGGCTCTCCGACATCGGCTGGGGCAACCGGCTGCGCCCGATGCTGGCGCCACACGCCGCGGACGGTTCCGTACCGGACGACGTGGTGGACGCCGTGGTGCGTGTGCTGGCCGACTGGGCCAAGGGGCCCGGGGGTTGGGCGTCCGGGGCGCCGGACGCACCGCCGCGGCCGGTGGGGGTCGTCACCGTCGCCTCGCACAGCCGGCCCCGGCTGGTCGGCTCGCTGGGCCGGCGGATCGCCGAGGTGGGCAGGATGCCGCTGCTCGGCTCCGTCGAGTACGTACCGGAGGCGGCGGACTCCCGGATCTCGCGGACCAACAGCGCGCAGCGGGTGCTCGGACTGCACCGGGCGCTGACCGTTCCGCCCGCGCTGGCCGAGGAGTTGGCGTCGGCCGGTGGGCCCGTACTCCTGGTGGACGACCTTTCGGACAGTGGCTGGACGCTCGCGGTGGCGGCGCGGCTGCTGCGCCGGGCAGGAGCGGAGGGGGTGTTTCCGCTGGTCCTCGCCGTTCAGGGATGACGGGACGCGTCATCGGGGGATTGGCTGGGAAGGATATGAGTGCCATACCAGCCCATTCCAGGCAGCAGCCTCAATTGCTCGTTGCCGCTTGCCCGTTCCGCCAGCAAGAATTGGAATCCGCTCCCCGCACGGCCCGTTCGCGGTCCGGAAGGGCTGTGCCGGTGCGTCCCTCACTCGACCCTGCCCGCTCTGTGGGCGCGTATGCGAAGGGAGGACCGTGACCTTCGGATTCGCTTCGTCCGCAGCCACCTCGATCAGCACGCCCGCCGACTCCGCCAGCCGCCTCGCCCGAATGCTCGAACCCGCCGAGTGGGCGGCAGCCGGAATCCCGCTCCTCCGCAACCCGCGCGAGATCGTCAGCGGCCTGCACGCCCGCCACCGACCGACGCCCGCCACCGCTGTCGTCGCCGTCCTCGACCACGAGGAACGGCTGACCGCCAGCGCCTCGTTCGCACGCCGCCCCGGGCCCGCGGACGGCTGGGAGTTCCGCAACTCCCTGCTCGCGCACCTCCGCCGGGTCATACCGCACGACCTGCGGCGCCGTACTCCGGTGCGTACCGCCGTCCTGCTGTACTGCCGCGACGGCGACGAGCGGTGGACGGAGGAGGACGGTGCGTGGATGTGGGGGCTGCGGGACGCCTGCACCCTGCACGGGCTGCGCTGCGGCGCGTACATCACGCTGACCCGCGGCGGCTGGCAGGTGCTGGGCGAGGGCCGGGGCGGCCGGCGCCCGCACTCGGCCTCGACGCCCGGCGACCTTGCGGACACCTCGGCCGACGAGACACTGCCGGCTCCGCGCACCGCGAGCGGCGCGGCGGAGCCGTTGCGCCGTACAGCGGCCCGCTGACGCGCCGGCACGGAACGAAGCGGTACGACGAACCCGCTGGCGCGCCGCACCCTGCTGCGACCGGCCCGCAAAGCCGGTCACGGTGGCCCGGGCGATGCCCGGTCAGGCCCTCGGGTTCCGTCGCGGACACGGCACACGGACACTGCGCACGGGCACGGCACACGGTCACTGTGCACGCACACGGCGCACGAACACCGCACGGACATGGCACACGGGCACTGCGTACGGCCACGGCGTACAGCCGCGCGTACGGTCACGTGGACGCCACGCGCGCGGCCGCGGCGTACAGCCGCGGTCACCGTCATGGCGTACGCCCACAGCGCACGCGCACGGCACACGGTGACGCGCGAGGCACGCGAGGCACGCGAGGCACCCGAGGCGCCCGATCATGGCAACCGGCCATGTGGCCGGTCACGCGGCCGACCGGACCGGGGACCCGCCCGGCACCCGACGCGCCGCCACCATGGCCTCACCACACCGCACCACCCACAGCGACCGGCCATGCCGGACCGCCGCGTACGGCCCGGTGGCCCTGGCACCGGCGCCCCGGAATGGGGGGACGCAGTGCCAGGCGTGGGCTCCCGGCGAGGCCGTACGGCTCAGACGCCGGCGCCGAGCACGGAGTTGATCCGCTGCGGGTCGCCGCACACGATCAGCAGCGCGCTCGCCCGGGCCAGCGCCGCCGGCAGGGCGCGGGCAGCCGCGTCGTCGCCGCCGCCGTTGACCGCGACGACCACCACCGGGCGGGCCGACGCGCGCTCCACGGCGGCCGCGTCCGCGAAGAACACGTCGTCTCGGGCGTCGTGCTGCGCCCAGTAGGACGCGTCACCGAAGGACAGCTCGTGGGTTGCCCACGGGTGCTGGTCCCCGGTGGTCAGGACGAGGATGTCGCCCGGTGCGCGACCGGTTTCGAGCAGCAGGTCGACCGCCTCTTCGGCGGCGTCGAGCGCGCCGTCCGTGGGAGCGGGGATCAGCTGGATCTGCGGTTGGGTCTGCGATTGGGTCTGCGACGAGGACCGCGGCACGGAACGATTCTCCGGCCGGGGCGTCGGGGGCTGCGCCGCACTTGTGTGCTGGCGCGGCGACGCCGGGGGCGTGGGCCGGGCCGGGCCGGGGCCCGGACGGCCGGGTCGCGGCGAGGCCGCGGAACGCGGACCGGGTACGGGTCGGGGGGTCGACGCGGGGCGGCCGGCGGCCGGAGTGGCGCGGGGACCCTGGGCACTCTCGTGAATCTGAGGCTCCTCGGGGATGAGAGGCATAACTGGATGTCTATCAAACGCCGGTGCGAGTGGCACCGGCGGGTGGCGCATACATGCGACGCGTACGGATGACGCATACACGCGACGCTTACATGCGGCCTGCTGTTGGGCGGGGCGCTGCCGGGCGTTCAGAAGTCGAAGCCGAGTTGGCCCCCGCTTTCCAGTTCGGCCGCCTCCGCGGAGATGCGGATCTTCTTGAGGTGCCGCCACTGGGGCAGCGCGTCGAGGTACGACCAGCTCAGCCTGTGGTACGGCGTGGGGCCCCATTGGCGGAGGGCCGCTTTGTGCACGGGCGACGGGTAACCGGCGTTTTCGCCGAAGCCGAAGACGGCGTACTGGGCGGACTCCGCCGCCAGCTCGGCCATCATCGCGTCCCGCCGCACCTTGGCGAGCACCGAGGCCGCCGCGACCGCGATACAGGACTGGTCGCCCTTGATGACCGTACGGACCCGCCACGGCTGCCCCAGGTAGTCGTGCTTGCCGTCCAGGATCACCGCGTCGGGGCGGACGGGAAGGGCGTCCAGGGCGCGGCCGGCGGCCAGCCGCAGTGCCGCGGTCATCCCGAGCTCGTCGATCTCCTCCGGAGAGGCGTGCCCGAGAGCATGCGAGGTGACCCACTTCTCCACCTCCTCGGCCAGTTCGGCGCGGCGCTTGGGGCTGATGAGTTTGGAATCGGTCAGTCCGACGGGCGGTCGGCGCAGTCCGGTGACAGCGGCACAGACCGTGACGGGACCGGCCCACGCCCCGCGTCCGACCTCGTCGACTCCGGCGATGATCTTGGCGCCGGTGGTCGCTCTGATCGAGCGCTCGACGGTGTGGGTGGGTGGTTCGTACGGCATGGCGCCAGACAGGTTACGCCGCCCGACCCCGCCCGCGATACCCGGATTGGGTTCCTCATGCCGGACGGCGCACCCGGCCGCACGCCGGGCAGCCGTCCGGTGGGGAGCCCCGCCGCGCCGCGAGCGCCTTCCGGGCGTCCCCTTCAGGCGGTCGGCGGCCGCAGGAGCGGAATCATGACCCGGTCGATCATCTCCGCCACGTCCGCGTCGGTCCATTCGCTCCCGCACATCTTTGATCGGTACATCATCATGGCCGGCACCACGTCGACAACCATGTCGTCGGTCGCGTCGGCTCGGACGTCACCGCGCTGGATTCCACGGCGTACGACCTCCCGCATAAGGCGGGTGAAGGGCTCGACCACTCCCTTGAGGATCAGCCCATGGAGCCGTTCGGCCGTCACGGCATCGCACTCGTGAATCACCGAACGGATCGCGAAACCGGGCTTGGAGTACATCGCGTCACGCATCCGGAGGCCGAGCCGGTAGAGGTCCTCCCGGAAGCTGCCATGGTCGGCGGCCTCGTCGAACGCCGGGAGTCCGGCCTGCAGCGCGTCCGCAACCAGGTCCTCCTTCGAGGGCCAGCGGCGATAGACGGCGGCCTTGCCCGTCTGGGCGCGAGCCGCGACACCCTCCATGGTCAGCCCGTTCCAGCCGACCGTACTCAACTGCTCCAGGGCGGCGTCCAGGATCGCCCGCTCCAATACGGCACCCCGGCGCCGCAAGGACACCGGTTGCGGCCGAGCGGCGGCCGACGAGCGCGTAGTAACCATCAACAACTCTCCATCGAAACGGCTCCGTTGGCGAGGACAGTGAACGATTGCGTTCACTGACGGGCATTCACTATCGTTGGCGAGACAGTGAACGGATGCGTTCACTAACTCACTCATGGGGGATCCATAGTGACAACCTCTCCACTGGAGACACAGAGCAAGCCGGGTGCCGCCCGCCGGGAGGGACGCCCCGGAATCGCCCTCACCGTCATCGCCGCCTGTCAGTTGATGGTCGTGCTGGACGCGACGATCGTGAACATCGCGCTTCCCCACATCCAGGACGCGCTCTCCTTCTCGACCACCGACCTCTCGTGGGTGCTCAGCGCGTACACCCTCACGTTCGGCGGACTGCTGCTGCTCGGCGGCAGGGCGGGGGACATCCTGGGGCGCCGCCGGGTCTTCATGACCGGAATCCTCATCTTCACCTTCGCCTCCCTGCTGGGCGGTTTCGCCCAGGAGCCGTGGCAGTTGCTCGCCGCACGCGTGCTTCAGGGGGTGGGCGGGGCGATAGCCTCGCCCACCTCGCTCGCCCTCATCACCACCACTTTCCCGGAAGGGCCGGAGCGGAACCGGGCGTTCGGGGTCTTCGCCGCCGTCTCGGCGGGCGGCGGCGCGATCGGGCTGCTGGCCGGCGGGATGCTCACCGAGTGGCTCGACTGGCGCTGGGTCCTCTTCGTCAACGTACCGATCGGCGTGCTGATCGCCGTCCTCACGCCGCTCTACATCACCGAGTCGGAGCGCCGTCCCGGCCGCTTCGACGCCGCGGGCGCGCTGACCTCGACGGTCGGCATGGCCTCCCTCGTGTACGGATTCATCCGCGCGTCCGAGGAGGGCTGGCGCGACGCGCTCACCATCGGCTCCTTCGCCGCAGCCGTCGTGCTGCTGGCCGCCTTCGGGGTCATCGAAACGCGGGCGCGCGAGCCCATCACGCCGCTCAGGATGTTCGCCGACCGGAATCGATCGGGTACGTACATCATCATGCTGAGCCTGTCCGCCGCCATGTTCGGCATGTTCTTCTTCATCGTGCTGTTCGTGCAGAACGTGCTCGCTTACAGCCCGATCGAGTCCGGGCTCGCCTTCCTGCCCGTGACAGTGGCGATCATCACCGGAGCGGGGCTCTCCCAGCGCCTCCTCCCGGTGCTCGGTCCGAAGCCGTTCATGGTGACGGGCGCGGTGATCACGGGCGTGGGGCTCTTCTGGCAGACGCTCATCTCACCGGACAGTTCGTACGTGGGCGGTGTCCTCGGTCCGATGCTGCTGTTCGGCTTCGGCATGGGGCTGAACTTCGTGACCCTGACGCTGACGGCCGTCTCCGGCGTCGCGCAGCACGAGGCGGGCGCGGCCTCCGGTCTGCTCAACGCCTCACAACAGGTGGGTGGTTCCCTGGGCCTGTCCATCCTGGTGACGGTTTTCGGCACGGCGAGCCGGGAGGAGGCCCAGAAGCAGGTCCCGGCCTTGATGGCGGAGGCCAGTCCTCAGCAGCGGGAACAGTTCGCGGCCAGCCACGAACTCCCCCCGCCGTGGGGGCACGACGTGCTGACGGCAGGGATCTCGACGGCGTTCACGGCCGCGGTGGGCATGGTCGCCGTGGCGCTGCTCACCGCGTTGATCGTGATACGGGTCCGGAAGAGCGACCTGGAGGCGCTCAACGGCACATCGGCGGCGGCCGGACCGGTCGGGCCGGGGGTGTAGCCCCCGGCCCGGGGTGACGTGCGCCGGCCCCCGGCCGCCTAGTAGTCGTGCTCGTCGAATTCGTCGTCGTAGCCGTTGCGCTGCGGTGTGCAGGAGTAGCCCGTGACCCGGACACCGCGCTTGTCGAGGATGTCCTGGGCACGGGTCTCGCCCCGGCTCACCGCGTACCAGGGCGTCTCGTCGGCGTCGAGGGTCCCCGCGATGTTCGCGAGGGCGCAGGAGCGCAGGGGCTCGGGGAGCCGGTCGAGGGCGGGCACGGCGTCGGCCGACAGGCCGTCCAGATAGCCGATGTCGATCTGCCCGGTCCTCTCGTAGCGCTGTACGTTCCGCTCGGCGACGAGCCCGTCCGGCGACACGAGCCCGAAGGCGAGGACGCCTGCCGCCGCGCTCACCGCGACGGCGCGCGGCAGGTGCAGTCGGCGCGCGCCGAGAACGCCGGCTGCCATGATCAGTACGATCACCAGGCCGAGCCACAGTTCCATGGCGGCCACCGAGATCCTGAGCCGGGTGAGCCCGTACGCGTCGACGTACAGATCCATACGGCGCAGCGCTGACGCCACCACGACCAGGGTGAGCAGGCAGAGGGTGCCGAGGACGGACCGGACCAGGGCGCGGTCGCGGGCGCCGTCACGGGGAGCCCAGCGGAGGGCCAGGGCGATGACGGCCAGGGTGAGCAGGGTGGCCCACAGGAGTTGCCAGAAGCCCTGGCGTGCGTACTCGGCGTAGGTGAGCCCGGTCTGGCTCAGCACCTTCTCGTACCCGCCGAAGAGCACGGTGAGCTGGACGGCGTTGAAGACGGCGAAGAGCAGGTTGAGCACGATGAGCGGAAGCGCCCATTCGAGGCGGGCTCGCGGCCGGCCCGGGCGTGCCTTCAGGCGGTCCCATCGCAGCGGGGCGGCGGCCGTACGGGCGGCGGCGAGCGCGCCGACCAGTCCCAGGGCGAACAGGAGGGAATGCCAGGGCCCGTCGGTGGCCGACACGTCCGGTGTCAGCGAGCCGAGCAGGTCGGCGAAGGCGGCGTCGGCGCCAGCGAACAGGGCGCCGAACACGATCAGCAGGCCGACGGCCACCCCGATCGTACGCAGCACCGGGCCCACCCGGCCCTGGGCGCCGCCGGTGCGCTCACGCAGTCCGCGCCAGGCCCAGACGAGGCCGGGACCGATCGAGTCGACGAGACCGAAGGGGCTGAAGAGGATGCCGCGCCAGTTGCGGCTGCCGTGCAAGGCGAGCGACGCGAGGCCCAGGGCGGAGACGACGGCGAGGAAGGTGGGCCAGCCCGCGTCGCGCAGGGCGGGTACCACCAGCAGGGCGAGGCCGCCGAGACCCCAGACCACGGTCCAGGGGCGGAGGCGCCGGCCGGCCGCGACAGCGGCGAAGTAGGCGGTGAGGGTGGCCGGTATGGCGACGATCAGCAGGTTGAGGCCGAGACCGTCGCCGAGCAGGAGCGTGCTGAGGACGGCGGTGGCCAGGGCCGACCAGAGCGCGGCGGCCGGTATCGGGCCGGGCGGGCGCGGGCGGATGCGCGTCAGCCAGGTCTCGACCGGCGGCGGTGCGGCGGGCCGGAACCCCGGCTGGGCGGCGGCCGGCCTCCCGGGCACTGCTCCGGCGCGGGTGCGGGCGTCGCTGGGGGCGGTGCCGGGGGCGGCGCTGGGGGCGTTCCCCGGGGCCGCGCTGGGTGCCTTCTCCATGGAGGGCGGGGCCTGCGAGGCCTGCGGTTCTTGTGGCACCTGTGGGGCCTCAGAGGCCGACGAATCCTGCGAGTCCTGCGAGTCCTGCGAGTCCTGCGAGTCCTGTGAGGACTGCGGGGACTGCGAGCCTTGAGGGGACCGCGAGTCCTGAAGGGACTGCGAATCCTGAAGGGACTGCGAGTCCTGCGAGGACCGCGGAGACTGCGGAGACTGCGGTGATGGAGATGGCGATGATGGCGATGCGGACGGCGTATCTGGCACGGGACCCCCTCCCGACCGGGGCCCGCACACGTCGAAGCGGCAGTGTCGTACGGTCCCGGTGTCTGGTCAGCGCGCGCTTGTCATGATCAAGGCGGCGGTGTGGCCGAAAGGGTAGCCCGGAAGCCGGCCTGTTCCCCTTCGGCCTCCGCCCTGTGGCAGGACCGTGACACTTCCGTCAGTGGCCGGCCGGCCCCGCGGGCAGCCAGTCGGGCAGCGCCTCGGTCCGGTCCAGCCACTCGGCCGGCGGAGCCCCGGCAGCCGTGGCGGCCACCACTCCCCCGGCGATGGCGCACGTCGTGTCGACGTCCCCGCCGACCTGCGCCGTGGTCCAGAAGGCCCGCTCGTAGTCGCCCAGCGCGCGGGCGGCCGACCAGAGCGCGAACGGCACCGTGTCGTGCGCACTCGTACGCCGACCGCTGCCGAGCACCGCCGCGACCGTCGCCGCGTCGCCGTAGTCGAGCATGTCCCGGGCGCGCCGCAGCCCCGCACCCACCGCGCTGCGCGGCACGAGCGCGACGACGCCGTCGAGCAGCTCCTCCGGCTTGGGCGGCCCGGCCGGATCGGCCGCGAGGGCGGCGGCGGCCGCGACCGCCATGCATCCCACGACGGCTTCCCGGTGCTGATGGGTGGTGTACGAGGAGATCTCCGCCTGGTGCGTCGCCTGCTCCGGGTCGTCGGCGTACCAGGCGCCCAGCGGGGCGATGCGCATGGCGGCGCCGTTGCCCCAGGAGCCCTGCCCCTTGAACAGCCCGGCGGCCAGTTCCCGCCAGTCGCCGCCCTCGCGGATCAGCCGGAGCATCCGGTTGACGGCGGGCCCGTACCCGCGGTCGAAGTCGTGGTGCTCGGCGAACGAGTGGGCGAGCGCGTCCTGGTCGATCCGGCCGTGCTCGGCGAGCACGGCCAGCACGGAGCAGGCCATCTCGGTGTCGTCGGTCCACTGCCAGGACCCGGGCGGCAGCTCGCGCCGCTTCAGCAGTGGATAGTTGGCAGGTACGAAGAACTGGGAGCCCAGGGCGTCTCCCACGGACAGCCCGCGCAGGCTGGCCAGGGCGCGGTCGAAGCGCCGGTCGGAAGAGGAATCAGCGGTCATCGCACTGCCACTCTAATTCGTGGCTAACGGATCCAGCACCATCCAGGTGGTTCCGCTGGGTCTGTTCGAGCACGGGGACCGTGACATCTATTGCCACTCCGGCTGATGGAAGCCTCCGGATAGACCGGTGCACGGTCCTGGTGCTTGTGGTGGTGGCGGCCGCGTGGGCGTCGAACGGATGTCTTCATGCGACTTGGTCCAGGAGAGACCTACCCAGAGAACGGCGGCGCTCGACGTCCTCGCGACCGCCACCACCGAGGCGGAAGTTGACGGGCCCGCGAGCGTCGATCGGACGCCTATAAAGGGCCTGGCCTCGAGGCCTCCTATCAGAGCGGCAGCGATCGCCCCCCCCCCCCATCCCGTCAACAACCGTCGGCTTGATCACTCGTTGGAGTTGGTGGTGCGAGCCCTCCGCATGGTGACCTCTTGAAGCTCCCGAGCCGGTTCGAGCTCCCGAGTAGACCGAGGCCCGTGAGGGTGAGCTGGTGCCACGAACACGGCTGATGAGGTGTCGGACCAGCCCCTGGTGGCTGAGTCCTGGAATTAGGTCGCTGCGTGGCCCGCATGCGCTCGTGACCAGCGCAAACACCCGCAACCATGGGGAGGGGAACAACTTGATCTACTGCGGTATCGACTGGGCCGAACGCCACCACGACGTCGCTCTGGTCGACGACACCGGCGAGCTGCTTGCCAAGCGCCGGATCACCGACGACGCTGCCGGCTATCAACTTCTGCTGGAGCTGCTCGCCGAGTACGGCGACACGGAAGACGCTCCGATCCCGGTGGCGATCGAGACCTCCCGCGGCCTGCTGGTCGCCGTGCTGCGGACCGGCAAGCGCCAGGTCTTCGCCATCAACCCGATGGCCGCCGCCCGCTACCGCGACCGCCACTCCGTCTCCCGCAAGAAGTCCGACCCGGGCGACGCCCTGGTCCTGGCAAACATTCTCCGCACCGACATGCACGCGCACCGGCCGCTGCCGCAGGACAGCGACTTGGCCCGCGCTATCGCTGTCCTGGCCCGAGCTCAGCAGGACGCCACCTGGAACCGGCAGCAGTCCTCCAACCAGCTCCGCTCTCTGCTGCGCGAGTACTACCCGTCCGCCCTGGACGCCTTCGCGACCTGGCAGAACGGCCTGTGCCGTCCCGAGGCACGTGAGCTGCTCAGGCTCGCTCCCACGCCCTCCCAGGCCGCGCGGCTGAGCCGCACGCAGATTCAGGCTGCTCTCAAGCGAGCCGGCCGCAAGCGCGGCATCGAGGCCGAGGCCGACCGGATCCGCGAAGCCTTCCGCGCCGAGTGGGCCCACCAGCCGCCTCTGGTCGAGGACGCGCTCGGCAAGCAGATGCTCGCCCTCCTGGGCCAGCTCCAGGCTGCCTGCACCGCCGCCGACGATCTCGCGAAGGCGGTGGAAGAGGCTTTCCCTCAGCACCCGGACGCTGAAGTCATCCTCAGCTTCCCCGGCCTCGGCGTCCAGCTCGGCGCCCGGGTGCTGGCCGAGATCGGCGACGACCGAAGCCGGTTCGCCGACGCCCGCGGCCTGAAGGCTTACGCCGGCTCCTCACCTATCACCAGGGCTTCCGGCAAGAAGTCGAGCATCATCCGGCGAAGGGTGAAGAACGACCGTCTCAACCACGCCGGCTATCTGTGGGCCTTCGCGGCCCCCAACGGATCACCCGGGGCTAAGGCCCACTACCGTCGTCGACGCGATGTCCACGGAGACTGGCACGCGGCTGCCCTGCGCAACCTCTTCAACCGGATGCTCGGCCAGCTCTATCGCTGCCTGCGGGAGCACGAGCTGTTCGATGAACAGACGGCGTTCCCCGTCCCGCTCGCCGCCGCAGCTTGACTCTTAGCTTCATGAGGTGTCTATCCGGTGGTGCCATACGGTTCGGGGGTCCGCCAGCGCTCGAAGGGCCGGTCCAGCGTGTACCGCCCGTTCTCGCCGAGCAGCAGCATGCGTGTCTCGCCGTTGCGCGGGTTGGACAGTGACTCGAAGTCCGCGACCGTCCAGTGGAACCAGCGCATGCAGAACAGCCGCATGGTGAGGCCATGGGTGACCAGCAGGACGTTCGGCGGATGGTCGGGCGCCTCGAAGCTGCGGTGGAGGCTCTCCAGAAAGGCCCCGACCCGGTCGTACACGTCCGCCCCGGACTCGCCCTGGGCGAACCGGTAGAAGAAGTGCCCGTACGCGTCCCGGTACGCCTTCTGGAGCCGGACGTCATCCCTGTCCTGCCAGTTTCCCCAGTCCTGCTCCCGCAGCCGCGGTTCCTCCCTGACCCGTACCAGGGCCGGGTCCAGCCCGAACAGCTGGAAGGTCTCGTGGGTGCGGCGGTACGGCGAGATGTAGACGCTGACCCGCTCGTCGCCGAACAGTGCCCGCAGCCGCTCGCCCGTCTCCTCGGCCTGGCGCCGCCCCCGCTCGGTGAGCCTCAGCGCGTGATCGGGCTCGCGTTCGTACACGGTGTCATCGTCATTGCCCTCCGATTCGCCGTGCCGTACGAGAACGATGCGCCGCGGTCGTGCCATGCCACGACCCTAGAGGGCCCGTACGGGCCGGGCTCAGCCGGACAGGTGTCCGGACTCCATCCGGCGTACGAGCCGCCCTGACCGCCCGCACGCGTGCGTGCCCCCGCCTCACACCGTCCAGGCCGCTTCCAGGTCCACGACGTCCCCCGTCAGCGCCGCCACGTCCGCCTCGATCTGCGCGCGCAGCGCGAGCCGCTCCACGCGCTCCGCGCGGTACTTGCCGTGCTCGGCCGCCGACCGCCACATCGACAGGACCAGGAACTCGTTCCCCGGCGCTTCCCCGAACAGCCCGCGCAGCATCCCCGGCGACCCCGCCATGGCCGGGTTCCACACCTTCTCCTGCATGAGCGCGTAGTGCTCGACCCGCTCCTCGTGGATCCTGCTGTGCGCGACGCGGACGACGTCGGCGTCGGTGAAGCGGGGCTCGAACCCCGTCTTCACGTCGAAGCGGTGGTCGAACAGCTTGACCTGTACGTCCTTGTACGTGCCCGACTGCGCGGCCGCCAGCCTGTCGTGCGAGCGCGCCATGAACGAATCGTAGAAGGGCCGGCTCTCCCAGAAGGCGAAAACATGGGCGACGCCGGGTCGGCTCCGGCTCCAACCACCGCCCTGCCCACGGAATCCCGGCTCACCCAGCAGCCCCGCCCACTTCCGCTGCCCCCGCTCGAACCCACGACGGTCCACCACGGTGCAGCGAATCCACTTGACCAGCACCGCGCCATCGTACGGCGCCGGGCGAGGCACCGGTCCCGGTCTCGCACACTGCGCCACCATCGGCCAACGGCCGTGGAACACACGTCCGGACGCGGTCCGAACGGCCCCGGCACAATGACCGGATGACCGCGCTGCACATCAACCCTCTCTTCGCCCGCCTCGAATCCGCCGAACGCGTCCTCGTCGCGGGCGCCGGCGGCGGCTTCGACATCTACGCGGGGCTCCCGCTGGCGCTGTCACTGCGCCACCAGGGCAAGGAGGTCCACCTCGCCAACCTGGCCTTCAGCGCCGTGGAGGGCCTGCCCCTCGATGCCTGGCTCGCGCCCGACGTCGCCGTCGTCACCCCCGATTCGGCGCCGCATCAGACGTACTTCCCGGAACGCACCCTCGCCCAATGGCTCGCGCTGCACGGCTTCCCCAGCACCGTCCACGCCTTCGCGCGCGTGGGGGTCCAGCCGCTGCGTGCGGCGTACAAGGCGCTGATCGAGCACTACGGGATCGACGCGGTCGTCCTGGTCGACGGCGGCACCGACATCCTCATGCGGGGCGACGAGTCCGGTCTTGGCACCCCGGAGGAGGACCTGACCAGCGTCGCCGCCCTCGCGGGCCTGGATGTGCCCGAACGCCTCATCGCGTCGATCGGTTTCGGTGTCGACGCGTACCACGGCGTCAGCCATGGCCTGGTGCTGGAGAACATCGCCGCCCTGGAGAAGGACGGCGCCTATCTGGGTGCCTTTTCCGTTCCGCGTACAACCCGTGAGGGTGCTCTTTTCGTGGACGCGGTCGCGCACGCGCAGAGCCGTACGCCCGACTTCCCGAGCATCGTCAACGGCTCCATAGCGGCCGCTGTCCAGGGCTCTTTCGGGGACGTCCAGTTCACCTCCCGTACCCGTGGCAGTGAACTGTTCATCAACCCCCTCATGTCGATCTACTTCGCCTTCGAGCTGGAGGGTGTGGCGCGCCGCTGCCTGTACCTGGACCGTATCGAGGACACGCATCTCATCCGTCAGGTGAGCAGCCGTATAGAGGCCTTCCGTGAGGAGGTCCCCCGGCAGCGTCCGTCACGCCGGATCCCCCACTGAGTCCGCGTGACACCATGGGCAAGGAGCTGTGTGCCACGGGCAGTTGGCCTTGCCCGTACGAGAGAGGGGAATCCCGTGAGCAGTGCCAACAAGGGGGTCGGCAAGGTCGAGGTGACACTCAAGTGGGATCCGAGCCCCGCGGGCGTCTCCGACCATGATCTCGACATCATCGCCGCCGTCTACCGGGCCGAGGACCCCTATGGCGCCCCGGTGTATCTGGTGCACTTCGGCAGCCGTTCGCCGGACGGGACCATCACCCTCCAGAGGGAAAGCCGCACCGGCCAGGGCTTCGGCTTCGACGAGGCGATGACGCTGGAGCTGAACCGCCTGTCACCGGCCTACGCGCGCGTGGTGGTGGGCGTGGCCATACAGCAGGGCGGCGGACGCACCACGTTCTCCGAGATCACCAATGCCCTGGTGCTGGTGAAGGAGGGCTACCGGGAGCTGGACCGCTACGACTTCGCGGACCTCCGCCACGCCACGGCCGTGACCGTGGCGGAGTTCTTCCGCGACGGTACGGGGGGATGGGGCTGGCGCCGTGCCGTGCGGGGTTTCGACGCCGACCCGCAGGCCTTCACGGAGCTGATGGGCGCGAAACCGGCCTGAGCCGCGCATACAGAACGGGAGAGCCGGAATGTCCGGCTCTCCCGTTCTGCTCAGTCGGTCAACGCCCGTGCGTCAGCAGCCGTCAGCAGCCGTCAGCTGCAGCCGCTGGTCGAGCCGCAGCCCTCGCAGATGTAGCAGGAACCGGCCCGCTGCATCTTCGTACCGCACGAGAAGCACAGCGGAGCGTCCGCGCTGATGCCCAGCTGCATCTCGACGAGCTCCGCCGAGGTGTGTGCCTGCTTGGGCGCCGGGGCCTCGGCCTTCGGCGCGGCGGCCACGGCCTTCGGGGCCTCCTGCTGGCGCGGGGCGGACTGGGCCAGGCCCTCGACGTCCACCTCGTCGTCGGCCGGCTCGTACGAACCGGTCTCCAGGTGACGCTGACGCTCCTCGGCCGAGTGGATGCCGAGCGCCGAGCGGGTCTCGAAGGGCAGGAAGTCCAGCGCCAGGCGGCGGAAGATGTAGTCGACGATCGACTGCGCCATCCGCACGTCCGGGTCGTCCGTCATACCGGCCGGCTCGAAGCGCATGTTGGTGAACTTCGAGACGTACGTCTCCAGGGGCACGCCGTACTGGAGACCGACCGAGACGGCGATGGAGAAGGCGTCCATCATGCCCGCGAGCGTCGAGCCCTGCTTCGACATCTTCAGGAAGACCTCGCCGAGACCGTCGTCAGGGTAGGAGTTGGCGGTCATGTAGCCCTCGGCGCCGCCCACCGTGAAGGAGGTGGTGATGCCGGGACGGCCCTTGGGGAGGCGCTTGCGGACGGGGCGGTACTCGACGACCTTCTCGACCGCCGCGCGGATCGTCTCCTCGGCCTTCTCGGTGACCTCGGCCTTTTCCTGCTCCTTCTTCTTCGCGGAGAGGGGCTGGCCGACCTTGCAGTTGTCGCGGTAGATCGCGAGCGCCTTGACGCCCATCTTCCACGCCTCGAAGTAGACCTCCTCGACGTCCTCGACGGTGGCCGTCTCGGGGAGGTTGACCGTCTTCGAGAGCGCGCCGGAGATCCACGGCTGGATGGCGGCCATCATGCGGACGTGGCCCATCGCGGAGATGGAACGCTCGCCCATGGCGCAGTCGAAGACCTCGTAGTGCTCCTGCTTGAGGCCAGGCGCGTCGATCACATTGCCGTGCTCGGCGATGTGGGCGACGATCGCCTCGATCTGCTCCTCCTGGTAACCCAGGCGGCGCAGGGCCTGCGGCACGGTGCCGTTGACGATCTGCATCGAGCCGCCGCCGACCAGCTTCTTGAACTTGACCAGGGCGAGGTCGGGCTCCAGGCCGGTGGTGTCGCAGGACATCGCCAGACCGATGGTGCCGGTCGGGGCGATGACGGACGCCTGGGAGTTGCGGAAGCCGTTCTTCTCGCCGAGGCGGAGCACGTCCTGCCAGGCCTCCGTGGCGGCGGCCCAGACCGGGGTGTCCAGGTCATCCATGCGGACGGCCTTGGCGTTGGCGTCGGCGTGCTGCCTCATGACGCGCTTGTGCGGCTCGGCGTTGAGGGCGTAGCCGTCGTACGGGCCGACGACCGCGGCCAGCTCGGCGGAGCGGCGGTACGAGGTTCCGGTCATGAGGGAGGTGATGGCACCGGCGAGCGCACGGCCGCCGTCGGAGTCGTACGCGTGGCCCGTGGCCATCAGCAGGGCGCCGAGGTTGGCGTAGCCGATGCCCAGCTGGCGGAAGGCGCGGGTGTTCTCGCCGATCTTCTGGGTCGGGAAGTCCGCGAAGCAGATGGAGATGTCCATCGCGGTGATGACCAGCTCGACGACCTTGGCGAAGCGCTCGGACTCGAACGACTGGTTGCCCTTGCCGTCGTCCTTCAGGAACTTCATCAGGTTCAGCGAGGCGAGGTTGCACGAGGTGTTGTCCAGGTGCATGTACTCGCTGCACGGGTTCGAGCCGTTGATGCGGCCGGACTCCGGGCACGTGTGCCAGCGGTTGATCGTGTCGTCGTACTGGATGCCCGGGTCGGCGCAGGCCCAGGCGGCCTCGGCCATCTTGCGGAAGAGCGCCTTGGCCTCGACCTGCTCGATGACCTCGCCGGTCATACGGGCGCGCAGGCCGAACGTGCCGCCGGACTCCACGGCCTTCATGAACTCGTCGTTCACGCGGACGGAGTTGTTGGCGTTCTGGTACTGGACGGACGTGATGTCGTCGCCGCCCAGGTCCATGTCGAAGCCCGCGTCACGCAGGGCGCGGATCTTCTCCTCTTCCTTGACCTTGGTCTCGATGAAGTCCTCGATGTCGGGGTGGTCGACATCCAGGATGACCATCTTGGCGGCGCGGCGGGTGGCGCCACCGGACTTGATCGTTCCGGCGGAGGCGTCGGCGCCACGCATGAAGGAGACGGGACCGGAGGCGTTGCCACCGGAGGAGAGCAGCTCCTTGGAGGAGCGGATACGGGAGAGGTTCAGGCCGGCGCCGGAGCCGCCCTTGAAGATCATGCCCTCTTCCTTGTACCAGTCGAGGATCGACTCCATGGAGTCGTCGACGGACAGGATGAAACAGGCGGAGACCTGCTGCGGCTGCGGCGTGCCGACGTTGAACCACACCGGCGAGTTGAAGCTGAAGATCTGGTGCAGGAGGGCGTACGCCAGTTCGTGCTCGAAGATCTCGGCGTCGGCCGGGGTGGCGAAGTAGTTGTAGTCCTCACCGGCCTTGCGGTAGGTCTGCACGATCCGGTCGATCAGCTGCTTGAGGCCGGTCTCGCGCTGCGGGGTGCCGACGGCCCCGCGGAAGTACTTGCTGGTGACGATGTTGACCGCGTTCACCGACCAGAAGTCGGGGAACTCGACGCCACGCTGCTCGAAGTTCACCGAGCCGTCGCGCCAGTTGGTCATGACGACGTCACGACGCTCCCACACGACCTCGTCGTACGGATGCACGCCAGGGGTGGTGTGGATGCGCTCGATACGCAGGCCCTTGCTCACCTTGGACCCCTTGGTACGGGACCCTCGTGCCGGGCCGCTCGCCGTCTCTGTCATGCCGCCTCCCATATACGGGCAAAAACACCCTGAAGTGCCCAGATCTTCCCAAGGCACGGTTTCTGTCTGTTGTCACGGGCACCACGCACAGCACCTGTGACACGTCAATTGCCGCTCAGCGGCTGATCGCCGGTCGCTCGCCGGTCCGGACGATCAGTCGGCGGCGACCGCGGGAACCGGGACCTCTGGGGTCGCACCGGTCCCGCTTTCCTCCACGGGGGGCCGCCGCTCGCGGAGCTCCGCGATGGCGGCCTCGAAGTCTTCGAGCGAGTCGAACGCCCGGTACACGGACGCGAAGCGCAGGTACGCGACGAGGTCGAGCTCCTGCAGCGGGCCGAGTATGGCGAGTCCGACGTCGTGAGTGGTCAGTTCCGCGCTGCCGGTGGCACGCACCGCCTCCTCGACCCGCTGGCCGAGCTTCGCGAGAGCATCCTCGGTGACCGGCCGCCCCTGGCACGCCTTGCGCACCCCGGAGATGACCTTGGTGCGGCTGAAGGGTTCCGTGACCCCGCTGCGCTTGATCACCATGAGGGACGCGGTCTCCACCGTGGTGAAACGGCGGGAGCAGTCGGGGCACTGGCGGCGGCGGCGGATGGCCGTCCCGTCGTCGGTGGTGCGACTGTCGACGACACGGCTGTCGGGGTGCCTGCAGAAGGGGCAGTGCATCTCCCAACCCTCCTTCACAGCACGACTGAATAGCCTCGTCAGGGCCCGTCAGAGCCCCTCGAAGCAGCCACAAGCATAGGCGATGACCACACCCCCAACAGACCGGGGACCACAACTTGTGGGTGGCCGGGTCAATCCAACCACTAGATCTGGGGTCCAGCCGTCTTTTCGGCCCACAGCGCGTGTCGCGCACCCCGTCATCGCCGACCGGCCCAGAGCCTACGGGAGGGGCACGTCGCCACGGATTCCGGGGGTCGGGGTCATCGCCCCGGTCGGCCTGCCGGAGGCCAGGCCGGACCGCCTCGGCGCCGCCTCATGGCTGCCTCGCGGGTCACCGTGGGCGGCGACCGTTGGGGCCGCCGCCCCGGAGGCAGCGGCCGGGACCGTACGCCCGACGGGGGCGCCCACGGACGGCCGGGAGCACCGCAACCGCCGGGCGCCGCCGGGCGCCCGGTACGCCACCGGGCGCCGCCGCGTCGCCAGCGGGTGCCACCGGATGCCCGGAGCGCCACCCGGTGCCACCGAGCGCCGCAGCCACCAGGCGCCACCGGCCGCCACCAGGTGTCCCGGGGGGTGCCGCAGGCCACCGCCTGGGCGTCCCAACAGCCGCCGGCACCGCCGGGCACCGGGATGGGTGCCGCAGGGCCGCCGGGTTGCCTCTGGCGCCGCCGGGCGTCGCGTGCCCGGGTTGCCGCCACGTGCCCGGTGCCGCCGGGCCGCCGGGGCCCGCGGGGGCCGCCGGGGCCCGCTCGGAGGTCGCCGACGGTGCCGCCGGGCGCCGCGTGGCGCCGCCGTGCGCATCGGGACCCCCGGCGGACCCGCCATGGAGGCTGGTGCGGGTGCCGGCGGAATGCACCCGAGGTGACCGTGGAGATCACCGTGCAGATCGCTGTGAAGATCGCTGCGGGGCTGCCTGGAAATACAAGGCGGCTATAGGCGGGGTCCCACCGACACCCCACGAGTCACCTGGCGGTGGCGGATTCCCGCAGTGCCCAGGTGATCGCCTTGCGGCACCGCGGCAATCGCTCGGCGGGCATTTCGAAGATCGTCAGGCGGAACGCCGTGACGATCACGGTACGGGACCACCCGGCGGGCCAAGCGGCCACGCGGCCCGCGGCCGTCCTGCGGGGCCACCAGGGCGAACGCCCGACCGCGCTCGATTCATGCCCCGCCCCACCCGGCGTCGGCGGTGGGCGTTACCGTGATGGCCTGAATTGCCACCGCGCAAGAGGCCCACGGGGCGCGAGAGACCCCACGGGCCGTAGAAAGATCACCAAGCGATCGCACATACACCTAGTCACACGCACACGTAAGCCAATCTGCGATTTTTCACTCGAACGTGTGTTTGGCGCAACCTTTCGAAAGCAACTACCGTTGTCCAGCTAGGGAGACCATTCGAGAGGGGCCGACGTGACCACCACCGCAGACAGTGCCACTATCACTGCCCAGGACCGTTCCCAGAGCCGACTCGAGCCGGTGCATGCCATGAACGAAGTGACCACGAGTGCGGAGGGCCCCAAGCCCACGCGCTCGCTGCCCGGGCGACCTCCAGGCATCCGGGCGGACAGCTCCGGGCTCACGGACCGGCAGCGGCGGGTCATCGAGGTCATTCGGGACTCGGTGCAGCGGCGCGGTTACCCGCCGTCGATGCGCGAGATCGGCCAGGCGGTGGGGCTGTCCAGCACCTCGTCGGTCGCGCACCAGCTGATGGCACTGGAGCGCAAGGGGTTCTTGCGCAGGGACCCGCACCGGCCCAGGGCCTACGAGGTCCGCGGGTCCGACCAGCCGAGCACCCAGCCGACCGACACCACGGGCAAGCCCGCCGCGTCGTACGTCCCGCTCGTCGGCCGTATCGCGGCCGGTGGCCCCATTCTCGCCGAGGAATCGGTCGAGGACGTGTTCCCCCTCCCCCGCCAGCTGGTCGGTGACGGCGAGCTGTTCGTGCTGAAGGTCGTCGGCGACTCGATGATCGAGGCCGCCATCTGTGACGGCGACTGGGTGACCGTGCGCCGCCAGCCCGTCGCGGAGAACGGCGACATCGTCGCCGCGATGCTGGACGGCGAAGCCACCGTCAAGCGCTTCAAGCGGGAGGACGGCCATGTCTGGCTGCTCCCGCACAACGCGGCATACCAGCCGATCCCGGGTGACGAGGCGACGATCCTCGGCAAGGTGGTGGCGGTACTGCGGCGGGTGTGACACACCTCGCCGGCTCCGACCGGGCCCCGGGACCCACTGCGCCGGTCCCGGGGTCTGCTTGTGCGCACACGGCTCCTGCGGCTCCCCGGTCCCGGCCGGTCCCGCCGGTGAACCGGCGGGACCGGCCGGACCCGCCGGGACCGGGCAGGCGTAACCGTTACGCGTCGGCCGCCTTGGCGGCGGCATCGATCGCGGCAAGGGAGCGGCGCACCTGGTTGCGGTCCGTGGTGTACCAGAAGTCGGGCAGCGAGGCCCGCAGGTAGCTGCCGTACCGGGCGTTCGCCAGGCGGGGGTCCAGAACGGCGACCACTCCACGGTCGCCCGTGGCACGGACCAGCCGCCCCGCACCCTGCGCCATGAGCAGCGCCGCGTGCGTCGCCGCGACAGCCATGAAGCCGTTCCCGCCCGCCTCCTCCACCGCCTTCTGGCGGGCGCTCATCAGCGGGTCGTCGGGCCTGGGGAACGGGATGCGGTCCATCACGACGAGCTGGCAGTTCGGCCCGGGAACATCGACGCCCTGCCAGAGCGAGAGGGTGCCGAAGAGGCAGGTCTCCGGGTCATTCGCGAAGTTCTTGATCAGTTCGCCCAGCGTGTCCTCACCCTGGAGCAGGATCGGCTTGTCGAGCCTGCCGCGAAGCTCCTCAGCCGCGGCCTGGGCCGCCCGCATGGACGAGAAGAGACCCAGCGTACGGCCGCCGGCGGCTTCGACGAGCTCGGCGAGCTCATCCATCATGTCGCCGCGGCTGCCCTCCCTGCCCGGGGTGGCCAGGTGCCTGGCGACGTACAGGATTCCCTGCTTGGGGTAGTCGAACGGCGAGCCGACGTCGATGCCCTTCCAGACCGGTACGTCCTCGTCCTCCGTGCCGGCGGTGCCCTCCGGGGGAAGGCCGAGGGAGGCGCCGACACCGTTGAAGTCACCGCCGAGCTTGAGCGTGGCGGAGGTGAGGACGACGGACCGCTCGGCGAAGAGCTTCTCGCGCAGCAGGCCGGAGACGGACAGCGGCGCCACCCGCAGCGACGCCCCGAAACGGTCATGGCGCTCGTACCAGACGACGTCGTACTCGGATCCCTGGGTGATGCGCTCGGCCACGTCATGGACGGTCTCCACGGACGCCTTGGCCTGCTTGCGGACCGCGTCCTCGTCCTGGACGGACTTGTCACGCGTCGTGCCCAGGGACGAGATGACCGCCCGCGCCGCGTCACGCAGCGCCATCAGCGCGTACGCGAGGTCCTCCGGGATCTCCTCCAGGCGGCCGGGCAGGGCCAGCTCCATCAGCCGCTCGAAGCCTTCGGCCGCAGTCTGGAGCTGATCGGCGACCTTCTCGTCGACCAGCTTGGCCGCTCGGCGTACGGCACGGTTGACCTGGCCGGGCGTGAGCTCGCCGGTGGCGACGCCGGTGACCCGGGAGACCAGCTCGTGAGCCTCGTCGACGATCAGGACGTCGTGCTGCGGGAGCACCGGCGCGCCCTCGATCGCGTCGATGGCGAGCAGGGCGTGGTTGGTGACCACGACATCGGCGAGCTTGGCGCGCTCCCGCGCGGCCTCGGCGAAGCACTCGGCTCCGTAGGCGCACTTCGACGCGCCCAGGCATTCGCGGGACGAGACGGAGACCTGGCCCCAGGCGCGGTCCGACACACCGGGCGTCAGATCGTCCCTGTCCCCGGTCTCGGTCTCGTCGGACCAGTCGCGCAGGCGCAGCAGGTCCTGGCCGAGCTTGCTGGTCGGCGCGGCCGCCTCGAAGGGATCGAAGAGGCCGTCCTCCTCTTCCTGCGGGACGCCCTCGTGGAGGCGGTGCAGACACAGGTAGTTCGAGCGTCCCTTGAGCATGGCGAACTCCGGGCGGCGCCGCAGCTGCGGATGCAGGGCGTCGACCGTGCGCGGCAGGTCGCGCTCCACGAGCTGCCGCTGGAGGGCCAGCGTCGCGGTGGCGACCACCACCCGGTCCCCGTGGGCCAGCGCGGGCACCAGGTAACCCAGGGACTTTCCGGTGCCGGTGCCGGCCTGGACCAGCAGGTGGGAACCGTCGTCGATGGCCTGCGCGACGGCCTCGGCCATGGTGACCTGGCCTGGCCGTTCCACGCCGCCGACGGCGGTGACGGCGGCGTGGAGGAGCTCGGGGAGGGATGGCTTCGTCATAGCCAGTCCACCCTACGGCGCGCCACTGACAATCGGATCACGCGAGTGGATTGCGGACGGTGCCGTGGATGGCGGCGTGCGGGCGCTCGGAACGGTCGCGGTAGCCGTCCAGGTGCAGCCGGTTGCGGTTGAGGCACAGCCGCTGGATACGCGGTGTGAGCAGGTCGAACAGCTCGTAACGGTCCTTGAGCGCCGGGAAGCGCGCCTGGTGCCGCAGGATTTCAGCCCGTACGAGTGACCAGAAGTCCTCCTCGGGTACTCCCAGTTGCTCTTCGCACAGGGGCGCCAGGAAGCGGAAAACGCCGACGAAGAGGCCGGAGTGGATGAACTGGGTCAGGAAGCCGGGCTCCTCGGTCAGGAGGACGGCCCGTACGTCGTCCGGCATCGTGTCGTGCTCGGGCAGCGGCCGGGCACTGACGTTGATGTCGTCGACGAAGTCCTTGATCGCCAGCCGTACGGGGACGTCGTGGTCGTCGAAGACGACGATGGCGTTCTCGCCGTGCGGGGAGAAGACGGTGCCGTAGCGGTAGAGGAAGTGCAGGAGGGGTGGCAGCAGGGCGGCGAAGAGGTGGCGGAGCCAGGCTTTGGGGGTCAGCCCCGACCGGGCCACCAGTTCGGCGGTGAAGGCGCGGCCCCGGGGGTCGGTGTGGAGGAGCGACGCGAGGGTACGGGCGCGTTCGCCGGGCGGCAGGCACAGCGGTTCGCGCCAGATCGCGCCGAGCAGTTCCTTGTACTGGTACGGGGCCTCGGGGAGGTGGTCGTACAGCGGATGCTCGACCGTGACGGAGGCGACCTCGCCCAGGAGGATCACACCGCAGTCGTCGCGCAGGAACGGATCGGCGTCCCGCAGCGCGTGCACCCAGGCGGTGACGGCGGGAGCCGCCAGGGTGCGCTCGGTCGGCAGTCCGCGCCAGACGAGGGTGTTCAGGACGGACAGCGGCAGCTTGACGCTGAACCGGTCGGGCCGGCTGACGTTGAGGAACGTACGGATCGACTGCTGCGGCAGCCGCAGATCGCTGTCGGCGGGGAGCGGCACGATCGCGCCCTCGGCGACGGCGGGCGCGTAGAGCGGCAGCAGCACCTCGTCCCACTGCCAGGGGTGCACGGGGAGGTAGAGGTACGTCGCGGGGTCGAGGCCGCGGGCGCGGAGTACGGCGGCGAAGGTGTCGCGGACGGCCGGGGCGAGCTCGCGGTCGTAGAGGTGCGCGGGGGTGTCGAGTGCGGGAACCCCGCGGTAGGCGGCGAGAGCGGTGCTCACGGCGATCCAGGGCAGCGGGGCGGGTCGGCGTGCTTCGGGCGCCCACTGGACCGCGTCGGTGGCGGAGAAGCCGATGCGGCCCTTGTTGAAGACGATCCACGGGTGGCCGGTCTGGTGGCCTTCGAGTTCCGCGTAACCGAGGTCGGCGAGCCGGTCGGCCGGGAGGGCGCTGTGGTCCAGCCGGGCGTCGGCGGCGAGGGTGATGGTCAGCTCGCGGAGGAGGTGGCCGAGCGTGGCTCCGTCCAGGCGGAGGAGGCGGCGGGCCCGGACCAGGAAGTCGAGGGGGTCGGTGTAGGGGTGGCCGTCGCGGGCGATCGAGTGGGGGTCGACCCGCCAGCTGCCGTAGGCGGTCCGGCGCGCCGCGAAGGCGAGGGCGGAGCCGTCGTCGAGTCTCAGCGTGTACGCGTCGGTCGGCGGCCCTCCGTCCGGCGTGTGCCGGGCACCGGTCCCGCTCCGGCCGGCTGCGTGACCGGCCCGGGAGGCGGCGGAGTCACCGTCCTGCGCGGTGGATGGCCGGGTCGGCTCGATGATCTCCTCGTAGGCGAATTCGCCGAGCATCTTCGCGAGGAGGCGGCGGGAGGCCCGGGCCCACGCCTGCGGATTCAGCTCGGCCGGCGCGGCCGGAGCCGGCGGCACCGGGTGCGTCGGCGGGATGGCCGGGGCCGGCGGTGCTGCGGGCGTCGGCGGAGTGGTCCGGGCCGGCGGCACTGCGGGCGTCGGCGGGGCGGGTGCTGTCGGCGGGGCGGGCGGCTCCGCGGAGTCATGGGTGGCAGGGGGTTTCGGCACGGGGACTCCTCCGGGTGGAACCGATGCGGGTCGAGCGGTGTATGTAAAGCAGCAGGGTGTTCACAGCAGGTGTCGCAAGGCTCGGTCGCGGATCATGAGGGCAGCTCGCTTGTCGGGAAGGTCGAGTTCGGCGGAGAAGCGGAAGCCGGCGCTCAGAAAGGCCGAGACGGAGGGGGTGTTGCGGATGTCCGGTTCGGCGATGACACGTGTGCAGCTGAGGCGGTTGTCGAGGACGAGGTCGGAGACGGCTCTGAGCAGGGTGGTGCCGACGCCCCGGCCGCGGTCGGCGACGCCTCCGATGAGCAGGTGGATACCGGTGTCGTGAGGCCGGGCCGGATACTGGCGGGCCAGCGGGTCGAGGTCGGCGCGGTAGATCTCGAAGTAGCTCACGGGAGTGCCTTCGAGCACGCCCAGGCACGGCACGCTGCGTCCGTCGCCGTCGAGTTGGGCGCGCAGGTGGGCGTCCGTGACGGACTCGGGTCCGGCGAGTTCCCAGAACGCGGCGACTGCGGGGTCGTTCATCCACCGGCTGATCAGCGCGAGGTCGCGCGCGATGCGTACGGGGACGAGTTGGAAGTGACCGAGGGGGGTGGGGGCAGGGCCCCAGCCGGCGACGGTGTCGAGCAGATCGCCGGCGCCGTCGTCCAGCGGCTGGTGTCCGCTGGACGGGCCGTCCGGGCCGTCCGGGCCGTCCGGGCCGTCCGGGCCGTCCGGGCCGTCCGGGCCGTCCGGGCCGAACAGCGAGATCAGCTCGTCGGGCAACCGCAGATCCAGGGTGTCCTCCGTGCCCACGCCGGCCGGCGCGGGGGAACTGGGTCCGGTGTCGGAGCTCGCATCGGTGGGAGGCACGGGGCGCTGTCCTCTCGGCGGTTCGGGTGGTGTGTGGGGTCAGCGACGAAGGGGGTTGGCGATGGTGACGTAGACGGACTGGGTGTCCACGGGGCCGACGAGCTCGTCGAGACCGTTCAGCCGGGTCAGGAGGTTGGCCTTGCAGCGGAGGGTCGGGCTGTCCAGGAGGCGGGTGGGCAGGGGTGAGCCGAGTCCGGTGGCCGTGGTGAGGAACTGGCGGAAGGCGGCGAGGAGGAGGCGTTCGTCGGCGAGGCGCTGCGCGCCGAATGCCCCGATCAGGCCGAGGACGTTGTTGATGCCGAGGTAGTAGGCGAAGCGCTCGTCGGTGACGTCGTCGGAGACGAAGGTGTCGCTGTGGGTGCCGATGCCCGGGAGTCGGCGCTCCAGTGCGGCGCGGTGGGACTCGCGGAAGTAGTAGCCCTGGTTGTCGCGGTAGCGGCCGCCGCGGGGCCAGCCGTCGGGGTCGAGGATGACCAGGGTGTTCTGCTGGTGGGCCTCCAGGGCCACACCGGCCGTGCCGTCCAGCCAGAGGACGGGGCGGACCACCTGGTCGAGGTAGCGCAGGAACCACTCGGCGGCGACGGCCCCGGTGGGCCGGCCGGTGCGGGCGGCGAGCCGGGACACCGTGACGGCCAGGCGCGATCGCATCCGGGGGCTTCCGGGCCAGGGCCGCGGGGCGGTGAGGCTGGCGATGCAGACGGCGTCGTCGCCGAGGCCGAAGGGGTTGTGCCGGAGCATCACGTCGAGTCCGGGGACGGGCTCGCCGGAGGGGGTGTCGACGGCGAGCCACGCCGGGTCGCGCACGATGTCGAAGCCCGGGTGGGCGGCCTGCCACTCCTTGGCGAGGCCGGTGCGCAGCAGGCGGTGCACTTCGGCGCCTCGGTGGAGTTCCTTGCGCAGGTTCTCCCGGCGGGAGTTGGTGATGCGTACACCGAGGGACAGCTTGAGCATGGCGGGCGCGCCCGGCCGGTGGACGGTTCGGACGGAGGAGGTGGGGTGCCAGGGGTCACCGTGGGGGCCCAGGTCGTGGAGGAGGCCGGCGGAGAGGAGTTCGGTGACGGCGGGGCGGTGGAGCAGTTCGCGCGCCTGCCAGGGGTGCAGGGGCAGGGCTGCGGTGTTGTCGGGGAGGGTGAGGTCTTGGGCGAGACGGGAGGTGAGTTGCCCGGCGGTCAGTGTGCGGCCCTGTTCGGTCCAGGCCGAGTCGGTGGCGAGTACGGACCGGTCGACGGCCACCCAGTGCAGGGGGAAGCAGCCGTTCAACTCGGGTGAGTAGAGCCTGGCTTCGGATTCGGAGAGACCTTCGCGGCTCTTGGGCGTGGGATGGAGGGGGTGGCCCAGCAGCAGGGACTGTTCGGCGGTGAGGAAGAAGTCGGCGTCGGCGGTGGGGCCGGGGTGCCGGCGCCGGTGGGTGATGAAGTCGGCGGTACGGCGGGTGGAGTCGGCGACCCTGCCGACCAGGTCGGCACCCTCCCGGTGGTTGCCGGCGGGGCCCGACTCACGGCTGAGGAGGGCCGCGACGGTCACCGCGTCGACGGACGGGGCGGTGGGCGGAGCGCCTTCGAGGGCGGGCGGGCCGAAGCGGTGCCAGCCGGTGGGTGACCAGTAGTGGACGGGGACGAGGAGAGCGGTCCCGCTGGCGGCGAGGGGGACGCGCAGGGTCTTCCCGGCCGGTTGGGGGAGGTTCTTCTCCCGTGCCCAGCAGCGGAGGAGGTTCTCGACGGTGGCCGCGTCGGCGGCGTGGTGCGCGTCCGGGTGGTCGAGGTGGTCGGCCTCACGGCGGTCGTGGGCGGGGCTGGGCCCGGGCAGGTCTTCGTACCCGCCCGAATGCTGGCGCGGCACTGTTGTCGACTCGCCCGGGCGGGGGCCGCCGGGGGCGGAGGGAGGGCCGTCGGCGCCGGGGGCTTCGGGTACGGGGGTGGGGTTCACGGAGGGATCTTTCTGGTGAGGAGGTTCGGGTTCAGCGGGACGGTCCTGGGTCGCTCGGGAGGGAGGGGGTGCGCTCGGCGGCGGCCAGAGCGTCGGCGAAGCGGTCGAGGACGGCCACCGCCTGTTCGTCGGTGAGCGTCAGGGGAGGGAGGAGGCGTACGACGGCGCTGTGGCGGCCGCCGAGTTCGACGATGAGCCCGCGCCGGAGGCACTCGCGCTGGACGGCCGCGGCGAGGGCGGGGTCGGGGGGCGGAACGTCGGCGGTGGTGTCCGGGGCGACGAGTTCGATGCCGATCATCAGGCCCCGGCCGCGCACGTCCCCGACGCTGGGGTGGGCGGCGGCCAGGCCCTGGAGCTGCCCCAGCATGCGCGCGCCGAGGGTCGCCGCGCGCTCGGCGAGGCGGTTCTCGCGTACGAAGGCGAGGGTGGCCGCGCCGGCCGCCATGGCGAGCTGGTTGCCGCGGAAGGTGCCCGCGTGGGCGCCGGGCTGCCAGACGTCCAGCGCCGACCGGTAGACGATGACGGCCAGGGGAAGGGAGCCTCCGATGGCCTTGGACAGGACCATCACATCGGGGACGACGCCGCTGTGCTCGACCGCCCAGAAAGCGCCGGTGCGGCCCACGCCCGTCTGCACCTCGTCGGCGATCAGCGGGATGGAGCGGTCGGCGGTGATCCGGCGCATCCGGCGCAGCCAGGTGTCGGGCGCGGGGATCACACCGCCCTCGCCCTGGACGGGTTCGAGGATCATCCCGGCCGGTGTCGGGACGCCGGACTTGGGGTCGTCGAGGAGGCTCTCGGTCCAGCGGGCGGCGATGTCGGCGCCGCGCTCGCCGCCGAGCCCGAAGGGGCATCGGTAGTCGTGCGGGAAGGGCAGGCGGGTGACCGTGACGTCGGTGGCGCCGCCGGAGGCGGCCAGGGCGCCGGCCGTCATGCCGTGGTACGCGCCGGTGAAGGCGAGCAGGCCGCGGCGGCCGGTCGCGTTGCGGACGAGTTTGAGCGCCGCCTCGACCGCGTCCGTACCGGCCGGTCCGCAGAACTGGATCCGTGCGTCGTCGGCGAGCGGGCGTGGCAGCGTGGTGAACAGCTCGGTGGTGAAGGCGTCCTTGACCGGCGTGGCGAGGTCGAGGACGTGCAGCGGGGCGCCGGAGTCGATGACCTTCTTGATGGCCTCCAGGACCACCGGGTGGTTGTGACCGAGGGCCAGTGTTCCCGCTCCGGAGAGGCAGTCGAGGTAGCGTCGCCCGTCGGCGCCCTCGATCGTCAGACCGCGTGCCCGCACCGGGACGATGGGCAGGGAGCGCGCATAGGTACGGGCGGCCGATTCGCGCAGTGACTGGCGGCGCAGGATCCCTTCGTGCGTGGACGTCGGTGCCACCGGGGCTGATTCGGTCACGGCCACGGTTCGGGTCCTCCCGGTCACGGTTGCGTTGCTCATCGGTAGGTGACTCGTCCGCCGCAAGGCAGCGACGAGCGCCGACCTTGTGTCCCCCGTACGTACCAACGACGACATGTGTTCAGGATCACGGCCGCCGCGAAGATCCTTGAGGTGGGGGAACCGCGGCCCTGCCGCGTGCCGTCCCCAACGGCACCGGCATAGTGGGGGGCCGCACTCCGGTGCCGAAGTTCAGCCGAGTACAGACGTGTTCTGTCACGAAGTCCCAGGGGGATCACGACATGCGACCCATTCGTCCGCTGCTCGCCGCAGCCTCCGTCGCCGCGGCGCTGGCGATGACGGCCACTGCCTGTGGCCCGAGCGAGGACAACGCGGGCGGTGAGCCGACCGCTTCCGCGAGCCAGACGGCCGACGGGAAGATCACGATTCCGGACGATCTGAAGGACCGGCTCAAGGAGCACGGGATCGATCTGGACAAGTGGAAGAACGGCGAGTGGAAGAACTGGGACAAGGACACCTGGCTGCGTGAGGCCAAGGACTACGTCAACCCGATCATCGAGGACCTGTGGGACCCGGACCGGATGAGGGACGCCGAGCAGCCTGAACGGCCGGTCGAGGACGGCGACATCTCCGGCGACGAGGGCGTCACGGACCCGACGCCCGAGCCGGTCGAGGCGACGGCCGTGAAGGCGCCGTACCACTCCAGTGTCCCGGAGGCCGGCAAGGTCCTCTTCGACGGGCCCGAGGGCTCGATGGTGTGTTCCGCGACGGTGGTGAAGGACCCCGCGAACCCGGGCAAGTCCAACCTGGTGTGGACCGCGGGCCACTGCGTGCACGCGGGCAAGAACGGCGGCTGGTACCGCAACATCGCGTTCGTCCCCTCGTACAACGACGGCGGCAAGACCGGCGCGGAGCTGGAGAACGCGACCCGCGAGGACATCGCTCCGTACGGTGTGTGGTGGGGTGACTGGGCGCAAACCTCCGAGCAGTGGATCTCCCAGGGTGCGGCCACCGGTGGCCAGGGAGCCCCGTACGACTACGCGGTCATCCACGTGACCCCGGAGAAGGGCGGCAACGGCAAGTCGCTGGAGGAGACGGTCGGTTCGGCGCTTCCGGTCGAGTTCAACGCCCCGGCCGCGCCGGAGATCACGAAGATGGAGGCGACGGGGTACCCGGCGGCGCCGCCGTTCGACGGCCAGCAGATGTTCCAGTGCGCGGACAAGCCGGGCCGGCTGTCCCTCGACACCGCCCAGCCGACGATGTACCGCATCGGCTGCACCATGACGGGCGGTTCCTCCGGTGGCGGCTGGGTCGCGCGGGGCCAGGACGGCAAGCCCGCACTGGTGTCCAACACCTCCATCGGCCCGGTGACGGCGGGGTGGCTGGCCGGTCCGCGCCTGGGCGACGAGGCGAAGGGCATCTACGAGGCGGTCAGCAAGAAGTTCGCAGGGCGGTAACAGCGGGAGCAAAGGGCCGGCCCGTCCAGGGTCGGCGGGCCGGGCGTTTCGGTCGTGTACGAAGACGCCCGGCCCCGGCGGCGCCGCCAGGTGGAGACTCCGTGCAGGTCACCGTGGGTGGCAACTGCCCCTGGGGGGACCGGCATAGAGTAGGGGCGCATTCTCACGCGGGCGGTCCCGGAAGACCGCCCATTTGCGTGACAGGTCCATGGCATTTCGTACATGCACATGCGTTATCAGGGGGAATCGTTCTCATGCGATCACGATCCATACGCCCACTCCTGGCCGTCACCGGCCTGGCCGCGGCGCTGGCGCTGACGGCCACCGCCTGTGGCCCCACCGAGGACAAGGCAATCGGCACACCGGCCACGGCGAGCCCCGCCGACGGTCAGGGCGGCGGCGACGCCGAACTTCCCAAGGACTTCGCCGACAAGCTCAAGGAGCACGGCGTCGACCCGGAGAAGTGGAAGAACGGCGAGTGGAAGAACTGGGACAAGGACACATGGCTGCGTGAGGCCAAGGACTTCGTCAACCCGGTGATCGAGGGGCTGTGGAAGCCCGAGCGGATGCGGTCCGCCACGTCCCCGCAGAAGACGATGGCCGCCGGAGCCGTCACGGGCGACCAGGGTGCCACCGACCCCGAGCCCCGGCCGGTCCAGGCCGTGGCGGAGGAGAAGCCGTACCACAAGAACGCCGCTCCGGTCGGCAAGGTCTTCTTCGACGCACCCGAGGGCTCGATGGTCTGCTCCGCCACGGTGATCAAGGACCCCAAGAACCCCGGCAAGTCCAACCTCGTCTGGACCGCGGGCCACTGCGTGCACGCCGGCAAGGCGGGCGGCTGGTTCCGCAACATCGCCTTCGTCCCCGCCTACAACGACCTGGGCAAGTCCCCGGCCGCGCTGGAGAACGCCCGGCCGCAGGAGGTCGCCCCCTACGGCGTCTACTGGGCGGACTGGGTCGCGACCTCCGGCGAGTGGATCTCGCAGGGCGGCCCGACCGGCGGCGAGGGAGCCCCGTACGACTACGCCGTGATGCACGTGAAGCCGGAGAACGGCACCAAGTCCCTGGAGGAGACGGTCGGCGTCGCACTCGACGTCGACTTCAACGCCCCACAGGCGGCGGGCATCCCCGCGATGGGCGCCTGGGGCTACCCGGCCGCCCCGCCGTACGACGGTGCGCTGATGCACAAGTGCGTCGACCGCCCCGGCCGCCTCACCCTGACGCCCGGTACGCCGACCATGTGGCGGATCGGCTGCACCATGACCGGCGGTTCCTCCGGCGGTGGCTGGTTCATCGAGAAGCCGGGCAACAAGCTGGCGCTGGTGTCCAACACCTCCATCGGCCCGGTCACGGCCGGCTGGCTGGCCGGCCCGCGCCTGGACCGGGACGCGGAGCAGATCTACACGATGATGAGCGAGAAGTTCGCCGGTCAGTAACAGACGACCGGCGAAAGGCGAAGGCCCGCCCCCTCTTTGGGAGGGGACGGGCCTTCGGTCGCTCGGTCCTTCGTACGACGGCCGTCAGTGCGCCGCAGGGACGTACGGCGCCAGGAACGCGGCCAGTTCCTCGTGCACCCGCGCCTTGAGCAGCGTGCCCTCCGGGGTGTGCTCCTCGGAGAGGACCTCGCCCTCGGCGTGCGCCCGCGAGACCAGCCCGCCCTGCGTGTACGGCAGGAGCACCTCGATCTCCACCTGCGGGCGCGGCAGCTCGGCGTCGATCAGCGCGAGCAGCTCGTCCATGCCCGCGCCGGTCCGCGCCGACACCGCGATCGAGTGCCGCTCGATGCGCAGCAGCCGCTGCAGTACGAGCGGGTCGGCGGCGTCCGCCTTGTTGATGACCACGATCTCGGGCACGTCCACCGCGCCCACGTCGCGGATCACCTCGCGCACGGCGGCCAGCTGCTCCTCCGGCGCCGGGTGCGAGCCGTCCACCACGTGCAGGATCAGATCGGAGTCGCCGACCTCCTCCATGGTGGAGCGGAACGCCTCGACGAGGTGGTGCGGCAGGTGCCGTACGAACCCGACGGTGTCCGCCAGCGTGTACAGGCGGCCGCTGGGCGTCTCGGCCCGGCGCACGGTCGGGTCGAGGGTGGCGAACAGCGCGTTCTCCACCAGCACGCCCGCGCCCGTCAGCCGGTTCAGCAGGGACGACTTGCCGGCGTTGGTGTACCCGGCGATGGCGACCGACGGCACCTTGTTGCGCCGCCGCTCCTGCCGCTTGATGTCACGGCCGGTCTTCATCTCCGCGATCTCACGGCGCATCTTCGCCATCTTCTCGCGGATCCGTCGCCGGTCCGTCTCGATCTTGGTCTCACCGGGACCACGGGTGGCCATGCCGCCACCGCCGCCGCCACCCATCTGCCGGGACAGCGACTGACCCCAGCCTCGCAGCCGCGGCAGCATGTACTGCATCTGCGCGAGCGCGACCTGTGCCTTGCCCTCACGGGACTTGGCGTGCTGGGCGAAGATGTCGAGGATCAGGGCGGTCCGGTCGACCACCTTGACCTTGACGACGTCCTCGAGGTGGATCAGCTGGCCGGGGCTGAGCTCACCGTCGCAGACGACGGTGTCGGCCCCGGTCTCGAGCACGATGTCACGCAGCTCGTCCGCCTTGCCCGAGCCGATGTACGTGGCCGGGTCCGGCTTGTCGCGGCGCTGGATCACTCCGTCGAGGACCAGCGCGCCCGCCGTCTCGGCGAGCGCGGCCAGCTCCGCGAGGGAGTTCTCCGCGTCCTGCACGGTCCCCGAGGTCCATACGCCGACCAGCACCACACGCTCCAGGCGCAGCTGCCGGTACTCGACCTCGGTGACGTCCTCGAGTTCGGTGGAGAGACCCGCCACGCGGCGCAGCGCCGCGCGCTCGGACCGGTCGAACTGGTCGCCGTCCCGCTCTCCGTCGATCTCGAAGCTCCAGGCGACGTCCTCTTCCATCAGGGCATCGGCCCGAAGGCTCTCGGTGCGGTTCGTGTCCGCGAAGCTCTGCGCGTCCTGGGAAGGGGATGAAGAGGAGGTCATTGGATCCTTACGTCGTGGGAGTACTCGGGCGGCTCAAGCGCCTCGAGCGGAAACACTCGTACGTCAGTCACAACGCGTGACTCCCCCGGATCATTCCCGGGGGCGGGCCCTCGGCATTCCGGGGGTCCGGCAGCGCCGCCGACACCTTGATGGTCGCACGGTACGGCCGGGCCCGTCACGCGGGTTTTCCGTGCTTGGCGGCGGAGGCCGGCGCCTTCGTGGAGCCCTTCGCCGGGGCCTTGCTGCTCCACTCCGGGTGGCCCGGCATCCTCGGGGTGCGCTCCCCGTACAGCCATCCCTTCATGAACCCGGTCAGGTCCCGCCCTGCCTCCTCCGAGGCCAGGCGTACGAAGTCGGCGGTGCTCGCCGTCCCGTGCGCGTACTGCGTCACCCAGCGCCGCTCCAGCCGCTCGAAGGCGTCCCTGCCGATCTCCTGCCGCAGCGCGTACAGGACCAGGGCGCTGCCGTCGTAGACGACCGGCCGGAACAGGCTGATCTTCTGGCCCGCCGCGGGCGGCCTGGGCGCGGCCGGTGGCCCGCCCGCGGCGCGCCAGCGGTCGGAGTCGGCGTACGCCTGGCGCATGCGCCGCTCCAGGGACTGGTTCGCGGTCTCCTCCGCGTACAGCGCCTCGTACCAGGTGGCGTGTCCTTCGTTGAGCCACAGGTCGGCCCAACGGCGCGGCGAGACGCTGTTGCCGAACCAGTGGTGGGCCAGCTCGTGCACCATGATCGATTCGACGAACCACTTGGGGAGGGTGCCCCGGGTGAACAGCGAGCGTTCGAAGAGGGAGAGCGTCTGGGTCTCCAGCTCGAAGCCGGTGTCGGCGTCGGCGACGAGCAGCCCGTACGTCTCGAAGGGGTAGCGGCCGACCTTGCGCTCCATCCACTCCAGGTGGGCGGGGGTCCTCTTCAGCCACGGTTCCATCCGCTCGACGTCGGCGGAGGGCACCACGTCGCGTACGGGCAGGCCGTGCGGGCCGGTGCGGTGGACGACGGTGGAGCGGCCGATGGACACCTGGGCCAGCTCCGTGGCCATGGGCTCGCTGCCCCGGTACAGCCAGGTCCGGATGTCGCCGGTGAGCGCCCGGGCGACCCTGCGCCCGTTGGCGACCACGGTCAGGTCCTTGGGGGCGGTGATACGGAAGGTGAAGTACGCCTTGTCGGCGGGGTGGTCGTTGCCGGGGAAGACGCGGTGGGCGGCGTCGGCCTGGTTGGCCATGGCCAGTCCGTCGGCGGTACGGACCCAGCCGCCGGCGTTCCTGGGACCGACCGGGTCGCTGGTGTGGGTGACGGCGAGGCGTACCTGTTCGCCGGCGCGGACGGCCTGTGGCGGCTCGATGACCAGGTCCTCGCCGGTGAGCGCGAACTCCGCGGGCTTGCCGTCGACCTCGACGGTGCGGACGGTGCCGTGCGCGAAGTCCAGGTTGATGCGGTCGAGCCGGTCGGTCGCCCGCGCCTCGATCGTGGTGACGGCGTCCAGCGGCTTGCTGTTGTCGCCCCGGTAGGTGAAGGCGATGTCGTACGAGAGGACGTCGTAGCCGGGGTTCCCGAGCTGCGGGAAGAGCGGGTCGCCGATGCCGAGCGGCTGCGGTGAGGGCAGCGCCGCGCCGATCAGCCCCGCCGAGGCGGCTGCCACCAGGGCCACGCGGAGGCGTCGGGACGCGCGGCGAGCGGTGCGAGGTGTACGTGATGTGAGGGACATGGAGCAACCGCTACCAGCGCGCCGACCCGGGAACGCGACGGCGCGCGCCCCGCGCACCCGAACGGAGCCGAGGGGGCGGCGGCTCACCCGGTGGCGGCCGCGGGCTGCTGGGCGCGGCTCACGTCGTACACGCCGGGCACATCGCGCATGGCGCGCATCAGGGCGGGCAGCTCGGCGGCGTCGGGGAGCTGGAGCGTGTACGTGTGGCGGACGCGCTGCTCGCTGGGCGGCTCCACGGTGGCCGAGACGATCGCCGCGCCCGCCGTGGCGATGGCCTCCGTGAGGTCGGCGAGCAGCCGTGGCCGCCCGAACGATTCGGCGACCAGGGTGACCCGGCACTCGGCCGCCTCGCCCCACCGCACCTCGACCGGCACCCGCCCGGCCGCCTCCATGCGCCGTACGGCGGGGCATCCGACCCGGTGGACGGTGACGTTCCCGCCGCGTACCGGAAAGCCGGTGACCGCGTCGGGCGGCACGGGTGTGCAGCAGCGGGCCAGCCGCACGGGGGCGTCCGGCAGGTCGACGACGACGGCGTTCGCCGCGGCGTCCCGCGCCGGGGGGTCGGCGCTCACGGTGGTGGCCGGCGCGCGGGGGGCGGCCGCCGGTACCTTCGCGCCCTCCGGATGCGCCGCGAGCCAGCCGCTGATCGCGATCCGCGCGGCCGGGGTACGCGCGTACGTCAACCACTCGGGCGACGGCCCGGCGGCGGGGTCGTCGGCGTCGGGAACGCCGTGGGCGGGGCCGGGGACGGGGCCGGGGCCCGCGTGGGCGGGGCCGGGATGGGCGGGGGCGTCCTGGGCGCAGACGGGGGCGGGGTCACCGTAGGCGGAAGCGCGGTGGGCGCTGGCGTCCGGGGCGGGGGCGCCGTGCGGTGGGGCCCCGTGCGCGGAAGCGCCGGGGGCGGGGGCGTCCCCTGCAGGGTCACCGTGGGCGGGGGCACCGTGCGGTGGGGCCCCTGGCGCGCCCCCGTTGTGGGTACGGGCTCCATGCGCGGCCCTCCCGTGGGCTCCGGCACCGTGGGCTCCGGCACCGTGGGCACAGCCCCCGTCGGCCGCCCCGTGCGCGCCGGCAGCGGAGGCGGAGGCTCCGCGGGCGGAAGCGCGGGGGGCGCTGACGTCCTGGGCGAGGGCGCCGTGCGGTGGGGCCACGTGGGCGCCCCCGTCGTGGGTACGGGCTCCGTGCGCGTCGGCGTCGTGGGGGCCCGCCCCGTGCGTACCGCACCCGTGGGCGTACACGTCCTGGGCCGGGGCGCCACACGCCCCGCCGCATCGCGCGGGGTCCTCGGCGGCCGAGTCGGCGCGGGCGGGACCGGGGCCTGACCCGCCCCCGGGGCGGCCGCCCGGCTCGCCCCGTGCGAGCAGCAGTTGCACCGTGTCCCCGTCGTTCAGGACCGTCCCCAGCGCCGCCAGGCGGCCGTTGACGCGCGCGCCGACGCAGGTGTGGGCCGCCTCGCCGTACTGCGCGTAGGCGGCGTCCACGCACGTCGCACCGGCCGGCAGCGCGAGCGTGCCGCCGTCGGAGCGGAAGACGGTGATCTCGCCGTCCTGGGCGAGGTCGGCGCGCAGCGAGGTCCAGAAGGTGTCGGGGTCGGGGGTGGCCTGCTGCCACTCGAGCAGCCGGGAGAGCCAGCCGGGCCGGGTCGGGTCGGTACGCTCGCCGTCCTCGGCCGGACCGGCGGGAACGGCCGGGTCGACGCCCTCGGCCGGCGTCGCGTACGGGTTGCCGAGGGCGACGACGCCCGCTTCGGCGACCTTGTGCATCTGGTGCGTACGGATGAGGACTTCGGCGACGGCTCCGTCGGGCGCGGCGACGGCCGTGTGCAGCGACTGGTAGAGGTTGAACTTGGGCGCGGCGATGAAATCCTTGAACTCGGAGATCACCGGGGTGAAGCAGGTGTGCAGCTCACCGAGCACTCCGTAGCAGTCCGCGTCCTCCCCCACCAGGACGAGCAGCCGCCCGAAGTCGGTGCCGCGCATGTCGCCGCGCTTGAGCCGGACGCGGTGCACGGAGACGAAGTGGCGTGGCCGGACGAGCACTTCGGCCGGGATGCGGGCCTCCCTGAGGACGGCCCTGACGTCGTCGGCGATGGCGGTCAGCGCGTCCACCGCGGTGGCGTTGTCGGCGATGAGGGCGCGGGTGTTCTCGTACTCGGCGGGGTGGAGGATGGCGAAGACCAGATCCTCCAGCTCGGTCTTGAGGGCCTGTACGCCGAGCCGTTCGGCGAGCGGGATGAGCACGTCGCGGGTGACCTTGGCGATGCGGACCTGTTTCTCGGGGCGCATCACGCCGAGGGTGCGCATGTTGTGCAGCCGATCGGCGAGCTTGATGGACATGACGCGTACGTCGTTTCCCGTCGCGACGAGCATCTTGCGGAAGGTCTCGGGCTCGGCGGCGGCCCCGTAGTCGACCTTCTCGAGTTTGGTGACGCCGTCGACGAGGTAGCAGACCTCCTCGCCGAACTCCTCCCTCACCTGATCCAGGGTCACGTCCGTGTCCTCGACGGTGTCGTGGAGGAGGGACGCGGTCAAGGTGGTGGTTTCGGCGCCCAGTTCGGCGAGGATGAGGGTGACGGCCAGTGGGTGGGTGATGTACGGCTCGCCGCTCTTGCGGAACTGGCCCCGGTGCGAGGACTCGGCGAGCACGTACGCCCGGTGCAGGACGGCCAGGTCGGCGTCCGGGTGGTGGGCGCGGTGCGCCTCGGCGACATGACTGATCGCGTCGGGCAGCCGGTCCCGCGTGCCGGGACCGAGCAGTGCGGCGCGGCCGAGCCTCCGGAGGTCGATCCTCGGGCGGCCGCGCCGACGGCTGGGCGCGGGGTTCGTGGCCTCTGCACTCAGGTTGGTGGCCTCTGCGCTCATGGGGCACCTCCGACGGCGTCGACCGGCGGTGGGACGGGCAAGGAATGCCCGCCGGGCCGGTGCTTGATGCTACCGAGCCCACCACGTAGCGCCGACCTGCTCTCGCTCAGCGTGAACCGGATCACCCATTCGAGCGAAGGCTGCGCAAAGGTCCAGGCGGACGTTCAGACGAGCGCGGAGGCGAACCAGGCCAGGTCGATGTGGCCTTCGGCGACGATGACCGCGGGGCCGGTCATCTCGATCTCACCGTCGGGGCGCTCGGTGATCAGCAGCGTGCCGCCGAGGACGTCGACGGTGTACGTGACCGGCGTCCCCGTCTCGGCCGGGTCGGCGCCGTCGCGGCGGGCGGCGGCGACGGCCACCGCGCACGCGCCCGTGCCGCACGAGCGGGTCTCGGCGGCGCCGCGCTCGTGGACGCGCATGGCCACGTGGTGGGGGCCGCGGTCGACGACGAACTCGATGTTGACGCCGTCCGGGTAGACCGCAGTGGGGGCGTACGGCGGCTCGGTGAACAGATCACCGGCGTGGTCGAGGTCCTCGACGAAGGCCACCGCGTGCGGGTTGCCCATGTTCACGTTCCGCGCGGGCCAGCTGCGGCCGCCGACGGTCACGGTGACGCCGTCCTCGGGGAGCCGGGCGCGGCCCATGGAGACGGTGACGTCCCCGTTCTTGGCGAGGTGGACGCGCTTGACGCCGCCGCGGGTGGCGACGGAGAGGTCACCGGCGGTGACGTGTCCGGCGTGCTGGAGGTAGCGGGCGAAGACCCGGACGCCGTTGCCGCACATCTCGGCGACCGAGCCGTCGGCGTTGCGGTAGTCCATGAACCACTCTGCCTCGCCGGCCATGTCCCGCGCCTCCGGATGGGCGGCGGACCGGACGACGTGCAGCAACCCGTCGCCGCCGATGCCGGCCCGGCGGTCGCAGACGCGGGCCACGACGGAGGCGGGCAGGTCGATGGCGTTGTCCGGGTCGGGCACGATCACGAAGTCGTTCTCGGTGCCGTGGCCCTTGAGGAAGGCGATGGGCGCGGTGGTCACGGGATCAATCGTACGGGTGGGGTCCGACACCCGACCGCTCAGCCCGTCCCAGGCCCGGCCGGCACGGTCCGGTGCCGGGTGGGGTGCCGTGCCCGGGCGGGGGTCACCGCACCGCGGGCGTCAGCGGAGGCGGGCGACGCGCCAGACGGCGAGGATCACCGGGACGGCGACGCCGACGGCGTACAGGGCGATCACGCGCCAGTCGGGGCGCTCGCCGGAGCCGCGGGCGGGCAGGCCCGGCCAGGTGTAGCCGACGCGGCGGGCGGCCATCATGCCCCAGCCGGCGGCGCAGCCGCACAGCAGCAGGCCCAGCATGGCGAGGACCGCGCCACCGTCGCCCGAGCCGAAGGCGAGGGGGAAACCGAACATCAGCGAGCCGATCACGGCGAGGCCGACGATGGGGGCGAGCTGCCAGATGCGCAGCTTGCGCTGCGGGCGCAGTTCGACCTCGACCTCGTCGGGGGTGATCTCCGGGGTCCCGTCCTCGTTGAGGTCGGGACCGTCCGGGCTCAGGCCCGGTGCGTCACTGGCCACCTGGGGTTCGTCCGGTACTTCCTGGTGTTCTCTGTCGCGAGGGCCGGCCTCCATCGCCACGCGCCCTCCCAAATCGGATCCACTGGTCGATCGATGCTCGATGATGGCACGCCCCCGACCGCCTGAATGACGGGCAGGGCGTCCCGATGCCATCACGTGATCAGGCTGTAACCGCTCGTTCGACCAACGTCAGCGCCTGATGCGGAAGTTCCGCGCGGTGGGCGGCGGCGCCGCTCAGCCAGTGCACGCGCGGGTCGCGCCGGAACCACGAGTCCTGGCGGCGCGCGAAGCGCTTGGTGGCGCGTACGGTCTCGGCGCGCGCCTCCTCCTCGGTGCACTCGCCCGCGAGCGCGGCGAGCACCTGCTGGTAGCCGAGCGCGCGGGAGGCGGTGCGGCCCTCGCGCAGGCCGCGGGCCTCCAGGGCGCGGACCTCGTCGACGAGTCCCGCCTCCCACATCCGGTCCACGCGCGCGGTGATCCGCTCGTCGAGCTCGGGGCGTTCGACGTCGACGCCGATCTGGACGGTGTCGTACACCGAGTCGTGACCGGGGAGGTTGGCTGTGAAGGGCTTGCCGGTGATCTCGATGACCTCCAGGGCGCGTACGATCCGGCGGCCGTTGCTGGGCAGGATGACGCGCGCGGCCTCGGGGTCGGCGGCGGCGAGGCGGGCGTGCAGGACCCCGGAGCCGCGCTCTTCGAGCTCGGCCTCGAGGCGGGCGCGGACGGCCGGGTCGGTGCCGGGGAACTCCAGGGTGTCGATGGCGCCGCGTACGTACAGCCCGGAGCCGCCGACGAGGACGGGCGTACGGCCGGCGGCGAGCAGTCGGTCGATCTCCGCGCGGGCCAGCCTCTGGTACTCGGCGACGCTGGCGGCCTCGGTGACGTCCCAGATGTCGAGGAGGTGGTGCGGGATGCCTCCCCGCTCCTCGGGCGTCAGTTTGGCGGTGCCGATGTCCATCCCCCGGTAGAGCTGCATGGAGTCGGCGTTGACGACTTCACCGCCCAGCTGCTGGGCGAGGTGGACGCCCAGATCGGACTTTCCGGCCGCGGTGGGACCGACGACGGCGATGACCCGCGGGGCGGGAGCTGCACTTCTCACTGTCCCAGTCTCGCAAACGTCCAGGCCGGTCCCCGAACGAGTTACGTGACGGCATGACATCGGCGTCGTTGCCTGTTGCGAGGTTCCGACCGCCGGTTTACGGACCGGCTCCACCGGGCGACGCAATGGGACGCTCCGGACGGCGCGGAATTTCGCCCACACGAGTACGCTATGGAGTAGATATGGGCGTTTTTGCACGGTTTCGCCGGCGTAAGGAGTCTGCCGAGGCCTCGTCCCAGGAGACGGCGGCCGTGACCTCGGCCGTCGAGCCGGCGGACACCGCGGAGGAGACCGCGGAGGCGTCGGGCACGGCGGAGGCGGGCCGGCCGGGGGAGGCCGCGGCCGCCGAGGGTGTGGAGATTCCCAAGCAGCAGTCGGCCGAGGAGGCGGCGGACAACGAGGCCGGCGAGGGCGCCCGTAAGTAGGATCCTTACGACGGTTACTCCGAGGGAAGGTGCCCCATGGGCTTCCTGGATTCGTTGAAGGCCAAGCTCGCCCCTGCCAAGGAGAAGGTCTCGGACCTCGCGCAGCAGCATGAGGGCAAGATCGACCAGGGGCTGGAAAAGGCCGCCAGGATGGTCGACCAGAAGACCAAGGGCAAGTACAGCGACAAGATCGAATCGGGTACGGGCAAGGCCAAGGACGCCTTGGGCCGGATCGCCCACAAGGACGACGGCGGTACGTCCACGACACCGCCGGCCCCACCGGCCTCCTGACCTCGTTCAGCCGGCCACGGCACGACGGACGGCCGCGAAGCACGATGCTGTGCTTCGCGGCCGTCCGTCGTCGTTCTCCTCCTAGGACCAGGCGGCGACGAAGTAACCCACGCCGTACGGGGCGTCCTCGTAGAGCAGCCGCCCCTCCAGGCCCGCGCCCTCGGCGGCGCCGGCGAGGACCTGCCAGGGCGCCCGGCCGGCCGCCTTCAGCTCGTACGCGAGATGCTCGTCCAGCGCCTCGAGGGCGCCCGTGTCGGCCGAGCCGAGCGCCCGGGCGGCCCGCTCGTCGAAGGCGGCGGCGCGGTCGTCGAAGTAGCCCGGCGCCTTGACGCTGCGGCACGCGCTGCCGTCCCCCAGCACCAGCAGGGCGACGCGCCCGGCCTGCGCGGCCAGCTCGCGGCCCGCCTCGGCGCACCGCTCGGGCGCGAGCCGCTCGCTGACGGCGAGGCCCTCGAGGGGGGCGTCGGCCCAGCCGGTGCGCGCGAGCAGCCAGGCGCCCACGGCGAGCGACGCGGGCAGCGGCCCCGAACCGGCGGGCCCGGACCCGGACCCGGTCCTGGTGCCGGACCCTGACCCGGCCCTGGTGCCGGTCCCGGCCTCCGTACCGAGCCGTACGTCGACGTCCACGCCGAAGCCCCGGAAGTCCCCCACCGCCCCCGCCGGGTACCGTTCCAGGCCCTCCTCCGCCCCCGGTCCGACCACGATCAGCCGGTCCGGGCGCGAGGCGGCCAGCACCGCGAGCGCGTCGGAGCACGCCGTGCGCGCACCGTCGAGCTCGGGCGCGGCTCCGGCGGCGACGTCGGGCACCAGGAGCGGGGGGCAGGGGCAGACGGCGGCGGCGACAAGCATGATCCGCAGCGTAGCCGGTGAGGCCCGTCAAACGCGCCGCAGGACCAGCCGGCCGCAACCCGCCGAACGCCCCCCAGGCGCCGCCGGCTCGCCAAAACCCCCGGCAGGCCCAGCCCGCCGAAAGCGCCGGGTCAGCCGACCGTGCAGCCGCCCGTGACCGGGGGCAGCGGGGCCGGGGCACCGATCTGGGGCAGGCCCAGCATGACGCCCGCGGGCTTGGCCGCCTCGGCGGCGTTGCGCTTCTCCCAGGCGTCGCCCGAGCGGGTGCGGCGTACGTGCGCCGTCGGGCCCTCCGCCAGGAGGTGGTGCGGGGCCGCGTAGGTGATCTCCACGGTCACCACGTCACCCGGGCGCACGTCCTGCTCCGGCTTGGTGAAGTGCACCAGTCGGTTGTCGGGCGCACGGCCGGACAGGCGGTGCGTGGCACCGTCCTTGCGGCCCTCGCCCTCCGCGACCATGACCTCCAGGGTGCGGCCGACCTGCTTCTTGTTCTCCTTCCAGGAGATCTCCTCCTGGAGGGCGACCAGGCGCATGTAGCGGTCCTGCACGACCTCCTTCGGGATCTGGCCGTCCATGGTCGCCGCCGGGGTGCCGGGGCGCTTGGAGTACTGGAAGGTGAAGGCCTGCGCGAAGCGCGCCTCGCGCACCACGTGCATGGTCTGCTCGAAGTCCTCCTCCGTCTCACCGGGGAAGCCCACGATGATGTCGGTGGAGATGGCGGCGTGCGGGATGGCCTCCCGCACCTTGCGGATGATCCCCAGGTAGCGGTCCTGGCGGTACGAGCGGCGCATCACCTTCAGGACGGTGTCCGAGCCGGACTGGAGCGGCATGTGGAGCTGCGGCATCACGTTGGGCGTCTCGGCCATCGCGGCGATCACGTCGTCCGTGAAGTCGCGCGGGTGCGGGGAGGTGAAGCGGACGCGCTCCAGCCCCTCGATCGTCCCGCAGGCGCGCAGCAGCTTGCTGAAGGCCTCGCGGTCGCCGATGTCGGAGCCGTACGCGTTGACGTTCTGGCCGAGCAGGGTGATCTCGGATACGCCCTCGGCGACCAGCGCCTCGATCTCGGCGAGGATGTCGCCGGGGCGGCGGTCCTTCTCCTTGCCGCGCAGCGCCGGGACGATGCAGAAGGTGCAGGTGTTGTTGCAGCCGACGGAGATGGACACCCACGCGGCGTACGCGGACTCGCGCCGGGTCGGCAGCGTGGAGGGGAACGCCTCCAGCGACTCGGCGATCTCGACCTGCGCCTCCTCCTGGACGCGGGCGCGCTCCAGGAGGACCGGCAGCTTGCCGATGTTGTGCGTACCGAAGACGACGTCGACCCACGGCGCCTTCTTGACGATGGTGTCGCGGTCCTTCTGGGCCAGGCAGCCGCCGACGGCGATCTGCATGCCGGGCCGCTTGGTCTTCATCGGGGCGAGCCGGCCGAGGTTGCCGTACAGCTTGTTGTCGGCGTTCTCGCGCACCGCGCAGGTGTTGAAGACGACGACGTCGGCATCGCCGTCGGAACCCTCGGGAGCGCGTACGTACCCGGCGTCCTCCAGCAGGCCCGACAGACGCTCGGAGTCGTGAACGTTCATCTGGCACCCGTAGGTGCGTACCTCGTACGTCTTCAAACCGTCCACTACTCCGCCAGCCACGTCGTTACCGCTCACCCGTCAAGGGTAAGGGGTCCTCACCGGCCGGGGGTGACGACGGCGGCGAGGCCGTCGAGGAGGAGGGCGAGGCCCGCCTCGAAGCCGCGGTCGTCGAGGCCGGGCAGCCCCGAGGGGGCGGCGGCGGCGTCTTCGAGGGCGGCGGCGAGGGAAGGGTAGGCCGGACGGTAGCCGTCCGGGGGGCGGGTGAAGCCGGCGGTGAAGGTCTCCAGGGCCGAGCCGAGGACCAGGTAGTCCAGGGCGGCGGCGACCTCGGCCGCCTTGGCGGGGGTGCAGCCGATACGGGTCAGGGCGGCGAGCAGCGTGTCGTAGCCGCGCAGGGCCTTGTCCGCCTCCACACGGCGCCGGGCCACCAGGGCGATCATGTGCGGGTAGCGGAGGTACACGCGGCGGTAGCCGCGGGCGTACGCCGCGATGCCCTCGCGCCAGCGCGGGTCGTCGAGCGGGGTGAGGTCGATCTCCTCGTTGATCCGCTCCAGTGCCGCGTCCAGCAGGTCGTCCTTGGACGCCACGTGGTGGTAGAGCGACGCCCCGCGCACTCCCAGGCGCTGCGCGAGGGCTCGCATCGTCAGGGCTTGGGGGCCCGTCTCCTCGAGGAGTTCGAGCGCCGTGCGCGCGATGCTCTCGCGGCTCAGCAGTGGCTGGCTCGGTCGGCCCATCGCGGTGCTCCCCCTCTTTCCGTCGCCAGGTTACCGGGCGGGAGGGGTTCACATTCGGCCAGTGGCGCGTTAAGTTCCCCGCACCCCGATACCTAACAACGTTAGATTTAGAACGCCGAGCCGCCGAGGTGAACCAATGACGCCGACCCCACCCGAACCTCCAGCCCTGGACAATGACGCCGCCCGACTCGGTGACCTGGGCTACCGGCAGGAACTGCGCCGCAGCCTCGGCATCCTGGGGAACATCTCCATGGGCTTCGCCGTGGTCTCCCCGGTGGTGGCCCTCTACGCGGTGGCCATGGTCGGCACGACCGTCGCGGGTCCCGCCTGGATCTGGGCGCTGCCGGTGGTGCTCGTCGGCCAGTGCCTGGTCGTCAACGTCTACTCCGAGCTCGCGTCCCAGTGGCCGCTCGCGGGCGGCCCGTACCAGTGGAGCCGCCGCCTGCTGGGGCCGGCCTTCGGCTGGATGGGCGGCTGGGTGTGGCAGTTCGCCGTGATGTTCGGCAACACCACCGTGGCGTACCTCGCCTCCCCCTGGGTCTTCGCCCTGTTCGGGATCACGCCCTCGCCCGGGGCGATGGTGGCGGTGGCCGTCTCCATCCTGCTCGGCTGCATGCTGATCAACGCGTACGGCATCCGGGTGCTGAGCTTCATCGTGTCCCTGGGCATCGCCGCCGAGGCGGTCGCGTCCGTCGTCGTCGGCTTCTCCCTGCTGCTGTTCTTCCGGGAGCACGACTTCGTCCTGTTCACGGACACCATGGGCGCCGAGGTGCTGTCGGGCGGTTCCACCGCCCTGGGCTTCCTCGCCGCGATCGCGGTGGCCGGCTGGGCGTTCATCGGTTTCGACGCCTGCGTCTCCACCTCCGAGGAGACCAAGGACGCGGGCCGGCAGGTGCCCCGCGCCATGTGGTGGGCGCTGCTCAGTGTCGGCGCGGTCGTGATCCTGAACGCGATGGCGGTCGCCCTGTCCCACCCCGCCCCCGAGAAGGTCGTCCTCGGCGAGGACATCGACCCGGTGACCACGGCGGTGGTGCACTCCTTCGGGTCGTGGTCCGACAAGCCCTTCGTGGCCGTCGTCCTGGTCGGCTTCCTCGCCTGCGCCATGGCGTCCCAAGGAGGCGCGGCGCGCGGGCTGTACTCCCTGGCCCGGGACGGCGTCTTCCCCTTCTCCCGGCAGGTACGGAAGGTCAACAGCCGTCAGGCGCCCATCGGTGGTCTGGTCGCCTCCACCCTGGTCAGCGGTACGGCGCTGCTGCTGGGCCTCGACGCCACCGCCATCGGCAGCCTGATCGCCTTCGGTACGGCGGCGACCTTCCTGCCGTTCTTCCTGACGTCCCTGGCAGCCCTGGTCGCCCGGCTGCGCGGCACGTGGGTGCCCTCCGGTCACATCCGGCAGGGCGGGAAGGGCACCGTCCTCAACGCCCTGGCCGTGCTGTGGACCGGCTTCGAGGTGGTGAACGTCTGCTGGCCGCGCGCCATCCTCGCCCCTCCGGGCGCCCCCTGGTACCAGGTCTGGGCCGGGCTCATCGGCACCGCCGTGATCATCCTCGCCGGGCTGGTCTACCTGGTCACGAAGCGCCCGCAGGACAAGATCCGCGAGGGCGGCGACCGGCCGGCGGCCACCGGCTCCGGCGCGCCGGACGCGGATCCGACCGCCGCCGCGCTCGCGGCCGACGCCTCCTGACGGCGCGGCACGCCCGCCGCAGCCGAAGCGCCCCGGCGCATACCGTCAGCCCGCGCGGCGCCCCGCCGGGGCCGGTGTTCCGCGGTCCGACGCGGTCCGACGCGGTCCGAGCCTGGCGCTACGGAGCTGGGCACCACGGAACGGCACCGGTCACAGGCCGGGACGGCGCCAAGCGACCGCAGCCCGGCGCACCCGCCCTCGCCGGACGCGCCCCCGCACCGGCCCCCGCACGCATCCCCCGTACCCGCCCCCCAGTCACGTACCACCCAGCCAAGAGGAGAGACGAGATGAGCCTGCCCCGCACGCACCGCGTCCCGCAGCTGAGCAGAAGGGTCTTCGGCGGCGCGGCCCTGACAGCCGCCGCGGCCGCCCTGCTCGGCCCCGGCCGTGCCGTCGCCGCCGCCTCCACCGCCTCCACCGCCTCGACCGCCTCGACCGCCTCGACCGCCAAGGAGGAGACGACCGTGTTCCACGCCCCCGCGGAGTGGGAAGCGCACTCCGGCTGTGTCATGGCCTGGCCCTGGGACCCGGCCGTCGGCTGGGGCGGGCTGCTGCGCGACGTCCAGGCCGAGATAGCCGGGATCGCCCGGGAGATCGCCCGCTTCGAGTCCGTCCTCATGGTCGCCGAGCCGGGCCGCGGCGCGGAGGCCCGCGCCCAGTGCGGCAGCACGGTCACCGTCATCGAGTACCCGATCAACGACTGCTGGACGCGCGACACGGGCCCCGTCTTCGCCGTCGACGCGGGCAGCACGCGGAAGATCGGCCTGGACTTCCGGTTCAACGGCTGGGGCGAGAAGTACCCGTACGACAAGGACGACCTGCTCCCGGTCGGCGTCTGCGACCACCTGGGCGTACCGCGCAAGGCCGTCGACCTGGTCCTGGAGGGCGGGGCGGTCATCACGGACGGACAGGGCACGCTCATCACCACCGAGGAGTGCCTGCTCCACCCCAACCGCAACCCCTCCATGAGCCGCGCCGAGATCGAGGCGGCGCTGCTGGCGGCGTACGGAGCGAGCAAGGTCGTCTGGCTGCCGTACGGGCTCCACAACGACGACATCACCAACGGTCACGTCGACCTCGTCGCCGCCTACCTCGGCCCGGCGAAGGTCCTCCTCCACACCCAGCCCGACGCCACGAGCCCCAACCACGCCCGGATGGCGGCCAACAAGGCGGTGCTGAACAACGCCACGGACGCGCGCGGGCGCCGGTTCGAGATCGTGGAGCTCCACCACCAGCCGCACTACCGGCTCAACGGGCTGCTGGTGGAGACGTTCAGCTACACCAACTACTACGAGACCGGCGGCAGCGTCGTCGTCCCCCTGTCCGGCGAGCCGGCGGACGCCCTCGCCCTCGCCCAGTTCCGCACCCTGTTCCCCACCCGCGAGGTCGTCGGCGCCAGGGCGCGCGTCCTGGGCTGGGGCGGTGGCGGAGTCCACTGCGTCACGCAGCACGTCCCGAGGACGCAGTAGCGCGGAGGGTGGCGTTCAGGGGGGCCGACGGCTGGAGCAGCAGGCCCACCCTGGGCGCCACCTCCCCGGCCGGAAGGTCGAGCCGGAAGCGCTGCGCGAGGGTGGCCAGCAGCAGAACGGCTTCCACCTGGGCGAACCGGGCGCCGAGGCAGGTGCGCTGGCCGCCGCCGAAGGGGTACCAGGCGTGGTCGGGTACGGCGTCGGCGCCTCCGGCGTCCCAGCGTTCGGGCCGGAACGCCTCCGGGTGCGGGAACCAGCGCGGGTCGCGGTGGGTGGTCCACGGGCTGCACCAGACGATGGTGCGGGCCGGGACGCGGGTGCCGCCGAGGGTGGCGCCTTCACGGGCGACGGCCGCGAGGAGCCAGGCGGGCGGGTAGAGCCGCAGGGCCTCCTTGACGATCTGCTGGGCCCAGGTGAGCCGGTCGTAGTCGTCGATGGTCGGGGTACGTCCGGCCAGTACGCGCTCGAGTTCGGCGTCGAGGCGGTCCCGGACGGCAGGGGACGCCGAGAGCAGGTACCACATCCAGGTCAGGGCGGTGGACGTCGTCTCGTGCCCGGCCGCCCACAGGGTGACCGCCTCGTCGCGCACCTCCCGGGGCGACAGCGGCCGGCCGTCCTCGTCGCGGGCCGCGAGGAGCCGCCCCAGCAGGTCGTCCCGGCCCTCCTCGCCCTCGGCGGCCTCCCGCAGCCGCGCCCTGATGAGCCGGTGCACTTCGGCGTCGATCGTGGCCACGGCCGCCCGCAGCCGCTGCCGCGCCGGGGTGGTGACCCAGCCGGGCATGAACAGGCTCATGCTCCGCAGTTCGGCGCCGATCACGTGCTCGGCCACGTTCATGGCGTCGGCCAGCGCCCGGGTCGCGTCGCCCAGGTCGTTGCCGAACAGACAGCGCAGCACCACCCGCTGGGTGATGAGCGCCATCTCCCGGCGTACGTCGATCCGTTCGCCGTCCCGCCACTGATCGGCCGCCGACCGGGCGCACTCCACCATGGTCGCCGCGTACGTCTTGACCTGACGCGGACGTACGGTGGGCTGGACCAGCGAGCGCTTGCGGCGCCAGTCGTCGCCCTTGCTCATGATCACGCTCTGGCCGACGACCCGCTTGAACGCCCAGCCGATCTCCAGGATGTCGTACGCGTGCTCACGGGCGCCCAGCAGCTCCGCGATGTGCTCGGGGTGGGACACGAACAGGCTCTGCCGGGGCCCCAGCGACCAGCGCGCGGCGTCCCCGAACTCGTCCCGCAACCGCGTCAGGAACGCCAGCGGATCCCTGCCGAACTCCGGGAGGTTGCCCAGTACGGGCAGGCCCCGGGGGCCTGGCACGGGGGTGAGGGGAACGCTGCACGTGGTCACATGGGCTCCAGCGGTCGGGCTCGCGCTCTACGGCGGTACGCGGTACTCGGCACCCTTAACGCGGCAGGCTCCATGAGGTGGCGACTGTGGGCTTCCCGACGGACGACACGGCCGACCCGTCGCTGCGCGTCATCGGCGGATGGATATGGCAACGGAACCTGGCCCCGTGCAGCGCTGACGCCGGTTGCCGGCTGCCGACTGCCGACTGCCGACTGCCGACTGCCGACTGCCGGCCGAACCGTTGTACGCCGGGCCTGGTCAGCGCCGGGAGTGAGCTGGCAGGATCGCGCCATGCTCCAGGTCCTGTCCCGCATCAGCCGCCGCCGCGCCCTCCAGGGGTCGGCGGTGGGTCTCGTGGTGCTGGGCCTGCTCCTGTGGTGGCTGGCGCCCACCGGGGAGCCGTCCCCGCGCGGGAAGGTCACCTTCAGCACCGGCGTACCGACCGGGGTGTACCAGCGGTACGGCGAGCTGCTGGAGGAGGCGCTCGGGCGCAATGTGCCGGACGTGGCCATAACCCTGCTCAATAGCGAGGGCTCCCGGCAGAACCTGGAGCGGCTCGCGTCCGGGGAGGCCGACTTCACGATCGCCACGGCCGACGCGGCGGCGACGTACATACGGGACAGCCGGCCGGGTGCGTACGCGCTGCGCGGCTGTGCGCGGCTGTACGACGACTATGTGCAGCTCGTCGTGCCCAAGGGCTCGAAGGTCCGCTCCACCCGCGATCTGCGGGGCATGCGGGTCGGCGTGGGGCAGGACGGGTCGGGCGTACGGCTGATCGCGAACCGGCTGCTCCAGGCGGCCGGGATCGATCCGGCCACGGGGATCAAGCCCGTCTCGGCCGGGATCGACACCATGCCGACGCTGCTGGAGAACGACCGGCTGGACGCGTTCTTCTGGTCGGGCGGCCTGCCCACCAGCGCCGTGCAGAAGTTGTCGGAGCGCTTCCCGATCCGGCTCGTCCCGCTGGAGGACGACCTGATCAACCGGGTGCACGAGGGCAGCGGCAACGGCCGCCACTACCGCTCGGCCGTGGTGCCCGCCGACGCCTACGCCCTCGCCCAGGAGGGCCGGCAGGTCGAGACGGTCGCCGTGGCGAACCTGCTCGTCACCACCGACCGTACGGACCCGGCGCTGGTGGAGGCCTTCACGCGCACGGTGATCCACAGCCGGGACCGGATCGGGCGCGAGGTGCACCCCGCGCAGCTGGTCGACCTGCGGACGGCGCTCTACACCGACCCGCTGCCACTGCACGAGGGAGCGCGGCGCTACTACCGCTCGGTCAAGCCCTAGCCGATTCGGGCTGGGTGCGCGGGACGCTGACCGTGACGCGCAGGCCGTGCGGCTCGTGGTGGGAGTACGCGATCGAGCCGCCACCCGCCGCGAGCAGGGCGCGCGAGATGGACAGGCCGAGGCCCGAGCCCTTGACGTTCTGGTGCCGGTTGCTGCGCCAGAAGCGGTCGCCGACGCGCGCCAGTTCCTCGTCGGTCAGGCCGGGGCCGCGGTCCGTGACCACGATCGTGGAGGTGTCGCCGTCGGCGGCGACGGTCACGGTGACCTCCTCCCCGGCCGGGGTGAACTTCAGCGCGTTGTCGATCACGGCGTCGAGGGCGCTGGAGAGCGCCACCGGGTCGGCCCAGGCGGTGACGGCCGAGCCGCACCCGGTCAGGCGGACGCCCTTCTCGTCGGCGAGCGGCCGCCAGGCGGCGACGCGCTCGCCGGCCAGCTCGCCGATGTCGGTGAGCCTCAGGTCGGCGGGGGCGTGCTCGGCCAGGGCGAGGTCCAGCAGGTCGTCGAGGACCTGGGCCAGGCGCTTGCCCTCGGTGCGTACGGAGGCGATCTCCTCGTTGCCGGGCGGCAGTTCCAGCGCGAGGAGCTCGATGCGCAGCAGGAGCGCGGCGAGCGGGTTGCGCAGCTGGTGCGAGGCGTCGGCGACGAAGGCGCGCTGTTGCTCCAGCACCTCTTCGACGTTGTCCGCCATCTCGTTGAACGACCGGGCCAGGCGGCGCAGTTCCGGGGGGCCGCCGGCCGCCGCGACCCGGGAGTTCATCCGGCCGGTCGCGATGTCGTGCGTTGCCGCGTCCAGGATCCGGACGGGCTTGAGCACCCACCCGGTGAGCCGGAACGCCGCGCCGACCGCCAGCAGCATCGCCGCGACCTCTCCGGCGGCGATCAGCAGCCAGCCATGCAGGATGCGCGAGCGCAGCTGGCCGGTGGGCGAGTCGGTGAGCACGACGGCGACGACGTCTCCGTCCCGTACGACCGGTGAGGCCACCGCGAGCCGGGCGTGCGGCTGCCAGGGCCAGACCTGGGGCGGGTCGTGGCTGCGGCGGCCCAGCAGGGCCTCGCGGAAGGCGCGGCGGGGCTCGCCGCTCTCGGGGACGTCCCAGTCCTTGGGGGCGCGGGCCATGGCGGTGGTGTCGCGGTAGAAGACGCCGACCTCGATCCCGTACACCTCGTGGTAGCGGACCAGTTCGCCCTGGAGGGTGGACTGCCGCTCGTCTATGCCGGCGCCGCGCTCGGTGACGAACTGGGCGAGTGCCGCGAAACGGGCGGTGTCGTCGATCCGGTCGACGACGACGGTCTGCTGCTGGGCGGCGGCGAGGCTGGCCGCGAGCGGGAAGCCGAGCGCCAGCAGCACGCCCGCCATGAGGACGAGGAGCAGCGGGAGCAGGCGGGTGCGCACAGGGTCTTCAGGGCGTTACGCGGCCGGCGCGACCAGGCGGTAGCCGACGCCGCGCACGGTCTCGATGAGGGCGGGCATCCGCAGCTTGGCGCGCAGGGACGCCACATGCACCTCCAGGGTGCGGCCGGTCCCCTCCCAGCTGGTGCGCCAGACCTCGCTGATGATCTGCTCCCGCCGGAAGACGACGCCGGGCCGCTGCGCGAGCAGGGCGAGCAGGTCGAACTCCTTGCGGGTGAGCTGGACCTCCGTTCCCGCCACGCTGACCCGGCGGGTGGGCAGCTCGATGGTGACGGAGCCGAGCCGCAGCGGCGCCGCCTCGTCCGTACCACCCGTACCGCCCGTACCGCCGCTGTCGTCGGTGTCCGCGGGGCCCGAGCGGCGGCTGACGGCGTGGATGCGGGCGAGCAACTCGCCCGTGTCGTACGGCTTGACGACGTAGTCGTCGGCGCCGAGGTTGAGCCCGTGGATCCGGGAGCGGACGTCGGCCCGCGCGGTGACCATGATCACCGGCGTGGAGGTGAGCTTCCGGATCTTGCCGCACACCTGGTAGCCGTCCTGATCGGGCAGGCCGAGGTCGAGGAGTACGACGCCGAAGGGGGCCCGTCCGGCGTTGGCGGCGGGCAGCACGGCCTGGAGCGCCTCCTCGCCGTTGCGGGCGTGGGTGACCTCGAACCCGTGCTTCTTGAGGATCGCGGACAGGGCCGCGGCGACATGGTCGTCGTCCTCGACGAGCAGCAGTCTCATGGCCCCCCTCCGAAAGGTGCGATCGCTTCGGTGACCATACGGCCACTTGGGCATGAACGCCGATGCACGGCCCGCCAGTCAAGAGGGTTCCGGGCGCATCGGGGTTTCCGTTATGCACCCGTACTCCGGACCGCCGTCCCTGGGCCGCCCCGGGCCCGTCCCGTTCACGCATAGTGTCCGGTTGCAGCCGGATCGTTATGCTCAATTTCCGCTCAGATGTAATGACGCTGGTCGCACTGCGTGATTAGTGTCCTCCCAACCGAGGAGGACGGAGCAAGAAGCCGATGAGCGGAGTGTCAGTGACCAAGGGCGCGGAGGACGCCGTACCGACGGCGAGCGACCTGGTCGTGCTGAGCAACGTCAACAAGCACTTCGGCGCGCTGCATGTGCTCCAGGACATCGACCTGACCATCGCCCGTGGCGAGGTCGTGGTCGTCATCGGACCGTCCGGGTCCGGCAAGTCCACGCTGTGCCGCACCATCAACCGCCTGGAGACGATCGACTCGGGCAGCATCACCATCGACGGCAAGCCGCTGCCACAGGAGGGCAAGGAGCTCGCCCGGCTGCGCGCCGACGTCGGCATGGTCTTCCAGTCGTTCAACCTCTTCGCGCACAAGACGGTGCTGGAGAACGTCATGCTGGGCCAGGTCAAGGTCCGCAAGGCGGACAAGAAGGCCGCGGAGCAGAAGGCCCGGACGCTGCTCGACCGGGTGGGCGTCGGCTCCCAGGCCGACAAGTACCCGGCGCAGCTGTCCGGCGGGCAGCAGCAGCGCGTCGCGATCGCCCGGGCCCTGGCGATGGACCCGAAGGTGATGCTCTTCGACGAGCCCACGTCGGCGCTCGACCCCGAGATGATCAACGAGGTCCTCGAGGTCATGCAGCAGCTGGCGCGGGACGGGATGACGATGATCGTCGTCACCCACGAGATGGGCTTCGCCCGGTCCGCCGCGAACCGGGTCGTCTTCATGGCGGACGGCCGGATCGTCGAAGAGGCGACGCCGGAGCAGTTCTTCAGCAGTCCGCGCAGCGACCGGGCCAAGGACTTCCTGTCGAAGATCCTGCACCACTGAACGGATCCCACCGTCCCGCGTACCAGCGGCGGTGACGACGACGACCTACGAACCACGACATAAGGGATGTTCACCATGAAGCTCCGCAAGACGGCCGCGCTGGCCGTTGCTGTGCTCGCGCTGACCGCGACCGCCTGTGGTGGCAAGGAGGGCTCCGCGGGCGACAAGCCGGGCGGCGTCCAGCCCGGCGCCACCAACGCGCCGGCCCTGCCGAAGTACGTCGTCGCCACGGGCGTCACCCTGGACTCGCCGACGTTCAAGGCCGCCAAGGAGCGCGGCAAGCTGATCATCGGTTCCAAGGCGGACCAGCCGTACCTCGGCTTCGAGGACCAGGCCACCAAGAAGCGCTCCGGCTTCGACGTCGAGATCGCCAAGATGATCGCCGCCGACCTGGGCTTCACCGAGTCCCAGATCGAGTGGAAGACGGTCGACTCCAGCACCCGTGAGACCGCCATCTCCAAGGGCCAGGTCGACTACTACGTCGGTACCTACACGATCAACGACAAGCGCAAGGCGCTGGTCGGCTTCGCGGGCCCGTACTACAAGGCCGGCGCCGACCTCCTGGTCCGCAAGGACGACACCTCGATCACCGGCCCGGAGACCGTCAAGGGCAAGAAGGTCTGCTCCATCACGGGCTCCACGCCGCTGCAGGAGATCAAGCAGCCGAAGTACGGCGCCGAGACCACCGAGCTCGGCAAGTACTCGGACTGCGTCCAGCAGCTGCTCACCAAGCAGGTCGACGCGGTGACGACGGACGACGCGATCCTCAAGGGGTACGCCGCCCAGAACCCGACCAAGCTGAAGGTCGTCGGCAAGCCGTTCACGCAGGAGCCGTACGGCATCGGCATGAACAAGGAGGACAAGGTCCTGCGCGACGCGGTCAACGACGCGCTGGAGAAGCGGATCCAGGACGGCACGTACAAGAAGATCTACGAGGCCACCCTCGGTCTGTCCGGCTCGGCCTACACCGCGCCGCCGGCGCTCGAGCGCTACTGATCGCCCCGCTTCACGACGAAGCGCCCCGTACCTGATGCGTACGGGGCGCTCCGCCGCCCGTGCTTGGCGCGCGGCGCCCTCTGCCCCGTAGGCACGTCGACCGCACGCCCCACGCCCCACGCACCGCACGCACCCCACGCACGCCGTACCGCACGCACGCTGTACCTCGCACACGCTGCCCCGCAAGCACCCTGCCCCTCACGCGCCCCGTACCCCGCACACCACGCACCTTGCCTCGCACGCACCTTGACCGCCAGCCGCTGACCGCCGACGCGGAGACCCCATGAACGTACTGCTCGACCACTTCTCAGAGTTCCGCGACGGCTTCATAGGAACCGTGTCGATCACCGCCGTCAGCACCGCCATCGCGCTGGTCCTCGGCATCGCCATCGCCGGTTGCCGGGTCTCCCCCGTCCCGCCGCTGCGCTGGTTCGGCACGGCGTGGGTCACCCTGCTGCGCAACACTCCACTGACGCTGCTGTTCCTGGTGACGACGTTCGTGGTGCCCGAGATCCTCTTCCCGGGCATGAGCGCCTTCGTCCTCGCCTCGATCGCACTCGGCTTCTACACCTCCTCGTTCATCTGCGAGGCGGTCCGCTCCGGCATCAACACGGTGCCGCTCGGCCAGGCCGAGGCTGCCCGCTCCCTCGGCATGACGTTCTCGCAGACGCTGCGGATGATCGTGCTGCCCCAGGCCACCCGTACCGTGCTGCCGCCGCTGAGCTCGATCCTCATCGCGCTCACCAAGAACTCGGCCATCGCGGGCGCCTTCAGCGTCACCGAACTCTTCGGCTGGCAGAAGCTGATGAGCGAAGAGGGCTACGACATCATCCCCATCTTCGTCTGGGTCTCCCTCGCCTACCTGGTGGTCACCTTCTCCATCAGTGGTGTCTTCCGATTCCTTGAGCGCCGCCTGGAGGTCGCCCGATGAGCGCCAGCGTTCTCTTCGACGCCCCCGGCCCCAAGGCCGTCATCCGCAACCGCGTCTACGCCGTCCTCGGCACCGCCGCCATCGTGGGGCTGCTCGCCGTCGTGATCATGCGGCTGGGCGACAAGGGGCACCTCGCCCCCGAGATGTGGGACATCTTCAACTACGCCGGTATCCGGCAGAACATCGCCGACGCCATCCTCGCCACCCTGAAGGCCTTCGGCATCGCGGCCGTCGGCTCACTCGTGCTGGGCGTGCTGCTGGCCGTCGCACGGCTCTCCGACCACAAGCCGGTCCGGTGGCTGGCGACCGGCTTCATCGAGCTGTTCCGCTCCATCCCGCTGCTGATCACGATCTACGCCGTTTGGGTCGGTTTCCTGACCGACTACTCGATGTGGGCGCTGGCGGTCGGCCTGTCGATCTACAACGGCTGCGTCCAGGCCGAGGTGCTGCGCGCCGGCGTCAACTCCGTGCCGAAGGGCCAGCGGGAAGCCGCGTACGCGCTCGGCATGAGCAAGACGCAGGTCATGACGACCGTGCTGATGCCGCAGGCCGTCCGGGCGATGCTGCCGACGATCATCAGCCAGCTGGTGGTGACCCTCAAGGACACCTCGCTCGGCTTCATCATCCTGTACCCCGAGCTGCTCCAGACGGCCCGGCTGATCGCCTCCAACACGCAGGTCAACGGCATGTACCCGTACGTGTCGACGATCGTGGTGATCGGCGCCATCTACGTCGCGATGTGCCTGGCGCTGTCCGCGCTCGCGACCTGGATCGAGAAGCGCGGGCGCCGCGCCAAGACGGGCATCGGACCGGCCGACCCGGCCGGTAGCGCGGCCGTGCTGGCCGGCGATGCCGGTAACGCGGCGGGGCTCGGCACCTTCCCCGACGCGCCAGGGCCCACGAAGGACTGACGGTATGTGACATCATCCGGGTGTCTTGCACGGTGTACGGGGGCAGTGGCGTTCGCGCCGCTGCCCCCGTCACTTGACGCAAGCAGCGGCAGTGGGTTGCATACGTTCTGTGATCACGTCGCGTCGGGCTCCAGCCGAACTGTCCCGTGTTTCCCCTGCTCACCGCATGGCCGTACGGGCCTCAGGAGCCACGTCGTGGACCCGGTGATCGTGGTCGGCGCCGGTCCGGTCGGGCTGGCGCTCTCCCTCGCCCTGGCCGCGCAGGGCGTACCCTCCGTCGTCCTCGACGAGGGCCCCGGCAAGGACGAGCCGCGCGCCGCGCGCACCGCCGTACTGCGCCCGGACACGGCGGCGTTCGTGGAGCGTCTCGGCTGCGCCACCGTACGGGACGAGGGGGCGCGGTGGACCGGCTGGCGGTCGATGCGCCGCCGGCAGCATATGCGGCACGTCGAGTTCGGCCTGGACGCCCCGTCGCCGCTGCACATCCCGCAGCACGCCCTGACGCGCGGGCTCCGGGAGGCCATCGCCGCGCTCCCGGACCCGGAACTGGTGCGGGTGGTCACGCACAGCCGCCTGGACGGTATCGAGCAGGACGCGCACGGCGTCACCGCGCACACGCGCGGGCCCGGTGCGACCTGGTGGCGCGGCAGTCACCTGGTCGGCTGCGACGGGGCCCGCTCGACCGTGCGCAAGCTGCTGGGCGTCCGTTTCCCGGGGCGTACGGCGGTGGAACGGCACGCGGTGGCCGCCCTGCACGCCGAACTGCCCTGGCCCGACGAGGCCCTGCTGCACCGTCAGCCGCCGTGGCGGGGCGTGGGCGAGGAGGTCACGGCCCGGCCGCTGCCGGACGGCGCGTGGCGGCTGGACTGGCTGCTGCCGCCGCGCGGCGACCTGGTGACGCCCGACGCGCTGGTGTCCCGGATCCGCGAGACGCTGGCCGGCTGGTGCGGTGCGACACCGGCGTACGACCTGGTCGACACCGGCGTCTACACGCTGCACCACCGGCTCGCGAAGCGGTGGCGCGTGGAGCGGGCCTTCCTCGCTGGGGACGCCGCCCACCTGCTGGGCGCGCTCGGTACGCAGGGGCTGGACGAGGGGCTGCGGGACGTCGAGAACCTGGCGTGGAAGCTGGCGCTGGCCTGGCGCCACGGGGCGTCGGAGGCGCTGCTGGACAGCTACCAGGCCGAGCGGCGCACGGCGGTCGCGGCCCGGCTGCGGGCGGCCGACCAGTCGTTGCCGGTGCTGCGCGGTGCGGGCGGGCTGCGGACGTATCTGCGGGGCGGTGGGCATGACGCCCTGCTGATGGACGGTCACGTGGGGCGCGGCCCGCTCGGTGCGCCGCCCGCGTACCCGCACTCCCCCCTCGCGCCTCCGTACGCCGAGGCGCACACGGGCGTCGGTACGCCGCCGGGTGCGCCGGTCGCGGACGTGCGGGTCACGGCTCCGGAGGACGGCACGACCGCGCGGCTGCGGGACCGGCTGGGCCGGGGCAGGCTCCTGGCGGTGCTGGTCGCGCCGGGTACGGGGGTGTGGGACCGGCGGCACTGGATGTCCGCGGGCGTGATGCCCCGGCTGGTGGAGGCGGTGGCCGGTCTTCCGGTCGAGGGGGAGGTGCTGGTCACGGAGGCGTACCCCGGGGCGGCCGCGCACACCGTACTGCTGGTGCGGCCCGACGGGCATCTGGCGGCGGCCTTCACCGGGGTCCGGCCGGCGGAACTGCACGCCGCGGCCGACGCGGTGCGCGGCGGTGCGCCGTCGCCCGAGCACAGCGACCGGACGGCCGACGTCAATTGACGTGATGGGGAGTACGTGCTGTACTCCCGATCATGAACGGCACCGATGTGCGCCTGTGGCGGAGGGTCCATATGGACCTGGTCCGCTATGCGGGCTGCGTGTGTCGTCGGTCCTGCTGAACTCGCTCTTTTCCCTTACGCGCCGTTTCGCCGTGCGCGTTTTCCGCGACTTCATGTCCAGGACCCAGGACGGTTTCCCATGTCCCAGCCTGTCTCCCTCTCCGCCTCGGCCTCCGTGGTCACCGATGTGCCAACGGCTGCCCAGCTCCTCGACTTCGTCCGCCGCACCGCGGCCGACACCGCACTGGTCGCCTCCCTCCCGCTCGACCCGGAGGGTCGCACGTGGGTGCGGCTCGACGGGCCGGGCGGCAGCGAGGCCTGGCTCATCGGCTGGCCGCCCGGCACCGGCACGGGGTGGCACGACCACGCCGAGTCGACCGGCGCCTTCGCCACGGCACGCGGCGCGCTGAAGGAGAACTCCCTGTCCGTGCGGCTGCCTTCGGGCGGCTGGCGGTCACTCGAGCTGAATGAGGGCGTCGACCGCGAGCGCCTGCTGCGGGCGGGCCAGGGGCGGGCGTTCGGCCGGCACCATGTGCACGAGGTGCTGAACGAGTCGCCCGCCGAGCACGCCGTGTCCGTCCACGCGTACTACCCGCCGCTGCCGCTGATCCGGCGCTTCAGCCGTACCGGCCCGGTGCTGTGTCTGGAGCAGGTCGAGCGTCCGGAGGACTGGCAGTGACCATCGACGAGTTGCTGGAGCAGGTCCGGGCGGGGCTGGACCGGGTGACCCCACACGAGGCGTTCGCGGCGGCCGAGGCGGGCGACGCACTCCTGGTGGACATCCGGTACGCGGCGCTGCGCGAGCGCGACGGGCTGATCCCCGGGGCGCTGGTCGTGGAGCGCAACGAACTGGAGTGGCGCCTCGATCCCCAGGGCAGCCACCGCGCCCCGGAGGCGGTGAGCCACGACCTGCGGGTCGTCGTGGTGTGCAACGACGGGTACGCCTCGTCCCTGGCGGCCGCGTCCTTGCACCACCTGGGCCTCCACCGCGCGACCGACCTCGTCGGCGGCTTCCAAGCCTGGAAGGCGGCGGGCCTCCCGGTCACCGCCCCCTGACGCCCCGGCCGCGTCGACGTCCCCCGCTACCCCAGTCACCGCAGCCAAGCCACCCCGCCGACTCACCCCCACCCCTCGACGCGCTCTCCCCCCGAGCCACCCGTCTCACAAGTCGCCGAGCGCAAGGCCCGACCGGCGCCGGCTGCCGCCCGGGCGCGGTAGCCGCCCAGGCGCGGTAGCCGACCGGGCGCGAGGCCTACCAAGCACGTGGCCCGACCGACACCAGTGCCAGACCAGCACGGGCCCATCCAGCGCCGGTGCCGGGTTCGACCGGACCGGGCGCACGGTCCACCAGGCACGAGTGACAGGCACAGCCCGAGCCACGCGTGGGGCGCCGACCAGGCGCGCGGCGTACCAGGGGCACGTGGCCGGACGGAGGCCGAGCCGGGCGCGAGGCGCCCGGCATGGCCTGCCGTCGCGCGACCGGCCAGGCCGCGGGGCGGCGGGTCAGAGGCCCTCGTAGGGCAGGTCCTCCGTGTCCTCGCCCTCCGCCTCCAGCGCCTGCCGGACCACCCGCAAGGCCATGCCTTCCGGGTAACCCTTGCGAGCGAGCATGCCGGCGAGGCGGCGGAGGCGGCGGTCGCGGTCGAGGCCGCGGGTCGACCGGAGTTTGCGGGCGACCAGCTCGCGGGCCGTCTCCTCCTCCTGCTCGGAGTCGAGCTGACCCACCGCTTCGTCGATCAGCTCGGCGTCCACCCCCTTGGTGCGCAGCTCCCGCGCGAGGGCACGGCGGGCGAGGCCCCGCCCGTGGTGCCGGGATTCCACCCATGCCCCTGCGAAGGCCGCGTCGTCGATCAGGCCGACGTCCTCGAAGCGGGAGAGGACCTCGTCGGCGACCTCGTCGGGGATCTCACGTTTGCGCAGCGCGTTCGCGAGCTGCTTGCGGGTGCGCGGGGTCCCGGTGAGCAGGCGCAGGCAGATCGCCCGCGCCCGCTCAGCCGGATCCTGGGGCGACAGCTCCTTCTCGGCCCTCGACGAGTCGGTGCTGTCGCCCGGCCATTCGGTGCGCCGGACCACGGGGTCAGGCCTTGGCGGCCGCGGTCTTGGTCGCCTTGGTGGCCTTGGCCGCCGGGGCCGGGACGGACTTCGCCGGCTCGTCCGAGGCCGCCGCCGCTCCCGCGGCTCCCGCCGCGTCCGTGCCGGGCTCGGCCGCCGGGGCCTCGGGCCGGACGCCGACGCCCAGCTTCTCCTTGATCTTCTTCTCGATCTCGTTGGCGAGGTCGGGGTTGTCCTTCAGGAAGTTGCGGGCGTTCTCCTTGCCCTGGCCCAGCTGGTCGCCCTCGTACGTGTACCAGGCGCCCGCCTTGCGGACGAAGCCGTGCTCGACGCCCATGTCGATCAGGCCGCCCTCGCGGCTGATGCCCTGGCCGTAGAGGATGTCGAACTCGGCCTGCTTGAACGGCGGCGCGACCTTGTTCTTGACGACCTTGCAACGGGTGCGGTTGCCGACCGCCTCCGTGCCGTCCTTGAGGGTCTCGATACGGCGGATGTCGATACGCACCGAGGCGTAGAACTTCAGCGCCCGGCCACCCGTCGTGGTCTCCGGCGAGCCGAACATCACACCGATCTTCTCGCGGAGCTGGTTGATGAAGATCGCCGTGGTCTTGGACTGGTTGAGCGCGCTGGTGATCTTCCGGAGCGCCTGGCTCATCAGACGGGCCTGCAGACCCACGTGCGAGTCGCCCATCTCGCCCTCGATCTCCGCGCGCGGCACGAGCGCCGCCACGGAGTCGATGACGATCAGGTCGAGCGCGCCGGAGCGGACCAGCATGTCCACGATCTCCAGGGCCTGCTCGCCGTTGTCGGGCTGGGACAGGATCAGGTTGTCGATGTCGACACCGAGCTTCTTCGCGTACTCGGGGTCGAGGGCGTGCTCGGCGTCCACGAACGCCACCTGGCCGCCGGCCTTCTGCGCGTTGGCCACGGCGTGCAGGGTGAGGGTCGTCTTACCGGAGGACTCCGGGCCGTACACCTCCACCACACGCCCGCGGGGCAGCCCGCCGACGCCGAGGGCGACGTCCAGCGCGGTCGACCCGGTCGGGATCACCTCGATGGGCTCGTTCGGCCGCTCGCCGAGGCGCATCACCGCGCCCTTGCCGAATTGCCGTTCAATCTGTGCGAGCGCGGCGTCGAGCGCCTTCTCGCGGTCGGTTCCTGCCATGGGTTCCACCCGGTTTGCTTGAGTCGATCGCTTCACGTCAAAGACGCTAACCCCTGCCACTGACAATGGGCCCCGACGTCCCTCCGACCTGTGGATAACTCAGCGGCCGACACCTCGTCGCCCCCGTCGTCGCCCCCGTAATTCCGGGCCGGAACCCCCATAAGAATGGATGTTCGATTTTGCTGTCAAGCGAGCCACACCGGTCCACCGCGGGGCGTCGTCACACCCGCCCGCACCCGCGTCAGGCGCCGTCGCGTGGCGGCGCCCCGGCGCCCGGTTCCTGTTCCTTCTTGGCGCCGAGGGCCCGCTGCACCCGGGCCAGGACAGCCTCACCGTGCCGACGGTGGCCGTGCATCCGCGGGTCCTCCGTCACGTCGTACCGCTTCACGTACGCGCCGAGGAACGCCTGGAGGGTCGCGACCGCCGGGATCGCGATGAGCGCGCCGACCGCGCCGAGCAGCGCGGTACCCGCCACGACCGACCCGAAGGCCACCGCCGGGTGGATGTCCACGGTCTTCGCGGTGAGCTTGGGCTGGAGCACGTAGTTCTCGAACTGCTGGTACACCACGACGAACGCCAGCACCCACAGCGCGTACCAGGGGTTCTCGGTGAAGGCGATCAGCATCGGCAGCGCACCCGCCAGGTAGGTGCCGATGGTGGGGAGGAACTGGGAGACCAGACCGACCCACACGGCCAGCGCGGGCGCGTACGGCACCGCCAGGAACTCCAGCAGGACGTAGTGGGCGACGCCGGAGATCAGGGCCATGAGCCCGCGCGAGTACAGATAGCCGCCGGTCTTGTCGACGGCGATCTCCCACGCGCGCAGCACCTCGGCCTGCTTGGCGGGCGGCAGGACGGAGCACAGGGCCCGGCGCAGCCGCGGGCCGTCGGCCGCGAAGTAGAACGAGAACAGGAAGATCGTGAGCAGCTTGAACAGCCCGCCGAGCACCGTCGCGGAGACGTCCAGCACTCCGCTCGCGCTGTTCTGGACGTACTTCCGCAGCCAGTCGGAGCGCAGCAGGCTGTCCTGGACCTCGACCCGGGACAGCTCGGTGTGGAACGTGTGGTTGATCCAGTTGATGAGCGAGTCGAGGTACCGGGGGAAGTCCTCGACCATCTCGATGATCTGGCCGGCCAGCATCGAGCCGAGCAGCACGACGAACCCGACACCGACCGCCAGGACCGCGAAGAAGACCAGGAAGGTGGCGAGGCCGCGGCGCATCCCCCGGGCGGCCATCCGCCCGACGGCGGGTTCGATCGCCAGTGCCAGGAAGAAGGCGATGAGGATGTTCAGCAGCAGGCCGATGAGCTGGTGGAAGGCCCAACTGCCCAGCTGGAAACAGGCGTAGAGGGCGAGGGCCAGGACCATGGCCTTGGGGAGCCAGCGAGGCATGCGGGCGGCGGGGTGCCCGCCGCCGGCCGACGTGGTCGCCGTCGCCGCCGCGGTCCTGCTCGGCGGCACGGCGGCCGGGTTGGTGGCCGGTGACGCGGGTTCGCCCGTCACCGGCTCGGTGGTCGTCGTCTCTGTCTCGTCAGTCGGGGCCACGGGCCAAGTCTCCCGTACGGCTGTGACACTCGGCCGGTCAGCCCGGAGACCACCGCTTCAGTACACGACCGCTCACCGCTTGTCGGCGGGCACGTCCACGGCCACGCAGACCGCCCGCCACACGTCCTTCGCCTCCCACCCCGCGTCCAGCGCCTGGTACACCGTCCGGCCGCCCAGCTCGGACATGACATGGTCCCGGGCGAAGGACTCGGCGTACACCTCACCGAAGTGGTCCGCCATCCGCTCCCAGAAAATCGTCAACCGCATGCCTCAAGTATCCCGCTCCTGAGAGTGCAGCCCTGTCCACGCCGCTTGCCGAAAGCCCTTTCCGCCCTACGGTCGGAACATGGCTGGAACTCTCCTCTCCCGCGCCGAGCACTTCATCTGGCTGACGGCCCGCGTGCTCGAACAGCGGCGGTTCGCTTACCACTTCCTGGGCGGTGGCGCCGACTCCGTGGAGGCGGCCCTGACCGCGTACCTCAACGAGGACGGGGGTTACGGGCACGCCCTGGAGCCGGATCTGCGCGGACCCGTCAGCCAGCCGCTGCACACCGCTCACGCCCTGCGGGTGCTGGACTCCATCGGCCGCTGCGGCGGACTGCGCGTGGACCGCGTCTGCCGCTACCTGACGGGCGTGACCACCCACGACGGGGCTCTTCCGGCTCTTCACCCCTCGATCCGGGGCTATCCGGTCGCTCCGTTCATGCCGGTCGTGGACGACCCGCCGAGCGACCTGCTGGCCACCGGCCCGGTCGTCGGGCTCCTCCACCGCAACCAGGTGTGGCACGCGTGGCTCTTCCGCGCCACGGATTTCTGCTGGGCCGCCGTCGACGCGCTGGAGAAGTCGCATCCGTACGAGATCCAGGCCGCCGTCGCCTTCCTGGACGGGGTTCCGGACCGTACCCGCGCGGAGGCCGCCGCGGACCGGCTCGGCCGCCTGGTGCGGGAGCAGCGGCTGGCGGTGCTGGACCCGGACCGCGTCGACGAGTATCCGGTCGCACCCGGCTACGCCCCGGGCGAGCACCACTTTCCGCACGACTACGCGCGCGTGCCGGACTCGCTCGCCCGGCGCTGGTTCACGGACGAGGAGATGGACCGGTCCCTGGACCGCCTCGCGGCCGACCAGGAGGGGGACGGCGGCTGGCCGGTCAGGTGGCGCCAGTGGGCGCCGGGCACGGCCCTGGAGTCCCGCCCGATCGTGACGATCGAGGCGCTGCGTACGCTGCGGGCGCACGGGCGCCGGATCAGCGACTGATCCCGGAGAGCCGCGCCCCTGGCCGCCGGTCCGCGGGCCGTCAGCCGCCCACGGCCCGTACACCCGCCGTCACCGCCACCGCCGCGGCGACCACGACCAGGAAGGGCGCGCGCAGCACCAGGGCGAGCGCCGCCGCGGCGAGGCCGGCTCCCCGCGCGTCGACGACGAGCGCGCTGTCGGCGCCGAAGGTCTGCTGGGCGGTCAGCGCGGCCAGCAGGGCGACGGGCAGCAGTGCCGACAGCCGCTGCACCAGCGGCCGCTCCAGCGTCCCCGCGGGAATCAGGAGGCCGATCAGCTTGAGGAGGTAGCAGCCGGCGGCGGTCAGCCCCAGGGCGATCCAGATGGTCAACGGCCCGTCCCCTTCTCCCCGCCACGGCCGGTCCTGCGGCCCTGGCACCCCAGCACGACGGGCGCGGCCAGTGCCGCGACGAGCACCGGCACCCCGGCGGGCAGCACCGGAAGGAGGCCCAGCCCGAGGACGACGGCGATCGCGGCGACCGCCCGCTCGGTGGCGGTCCGCAGCATGGGCGCCAGAAGGGCGAGGAAGACGGCCGGCCCGGCCGCGTCCAGTCCCCACGCGTCGGTGTCACCGATGGCCTCCGCGCCCAGCGCCCCGAGGAGCGTGGTGAGGTTCCACAGCACATAGAGGGTGATCCCGGTGACGGTGAAGCCGATGCGGGCGGCCCGCCGGTCCGGCTGGGCGAGGGACACGGCCGCCGTCTCGTCGATGACCCAGTGGGCGGCGAGCGGCCGTACGGACCTGGGCAGGGCCAGGAGCTGGGACAGCCGCAGCCCGTAGAAGGCGTTGCGGGTGCCGAGGAAGAAGGCGCCCGCGGCGGCGGTGAACGGATTCCCGCCGGCGGCCAGGGCCCCGACGAGCGCGAACTGCGAGGCGCCCGTGAAGACCAGCAGGCTGAGCGCGCAGGTCTGGAGCAGGCCGAGCCCGGCCCCGGCCGAGGTGACGCCGAACGCGAAACCGGATAGTCCGACGGCCACGCCGACGCCGAGCGCGTCCCGGACGACGGCACGGTCGGGCTTGGTCGCGGGCGGTACGCCCATCTGTGTGAGTGCTGTCTGTTCTGCCACGCCCCGACGCTACGAAGCGGGAAGCTCCCCGGTCTTGTACGTTCTTGCACGTTCGCGCTGGTAGGCGCCCGGCGGCACCCCGACGATCCGGGTGAAGTGCCGGTTCAGGTGCGGCTGGTCGGTGAACCCGACCTCGACGGCGGCGGCCGCGGGCGCCGTACCGGCCTCCAGGAGGTGGCGAGCGGTCCGTACGCGGGCATTGGTGAGCCAGGTGTGGGGCGGCATGCCGTAGGCGGCCTTGAAGGCGCGCAGCAGGGCGAAGGGGCTGGTGCCGAGTTCCCGCGCGAGCTGGTCCAGGGACGGCGGCCGGGCCATCCGCTCCCGGAGGAGTTCCCTGGCCCGGGAGGCCGTGCGGGCTCCGGCGGCGAGTGGTTCGCGCCGCGGCATCGACTGGCCGTGGCGGCGCAGCAGCCGGGCCACGGCGATCCGCAGCAGACTGTCGGCGGCGAGCGCGTTGCCCTCCTCGGCCGCCCTGTGCACCGCGCGGACGAGCTGGGCGGTGTCCTCGTCCTCGACAATGGTCTCGGCGAAGCCGGCGGTGCCGCGCAGTGTCGTCTCCTCCTCCGCGATCGCGGCGACGAGCTCCGACGACGGATAGAGGGTGGCGTACGACCAGCCTTCGGGCACTCCGGCGTGCGCGGAGTGCGGCACCTCGGGGTTGATCATGACGACGGTGCCGGGGCGGGCCCGGATGGTGCCCTCCGGCATGATCACGTCCTCGACACCACGCCGCACCGCGCCGAGGACGAACCCCTCATGGCTGTGCCGGGTGAAGGAATGGCGTACGTAGCGGGCGCGGAGCAGGTCGAGCCCGGGCACACCGGGGTACTGCCAGTGCCTGGCCCATTCGCCTTCCCGCCCGCTCGCCATTCCTCCATTCTGCGTCCGCCCCTCGCGCCGCCGGCCTGCACGTCCACGTCCCGGACGGCCGGGAGAGGGTGCCGGATCGGCCCCCGACCGGCCGCCGGACCGGCCGCCGCGCCGGATTGTCAGTGGTGGGGTGCACGATGGTGGACATGGTCAGGACTGCGCTCGACTCCTTCTCGCCCGCGACCCGCGGCTGGTTCACGGGGGCCTTCAGCGCGCCCACCGCGGCCCAGGAAGGCGCCTGGCGGGCGATCGGCGAGGGCTCTGACGTCCTGGTCGTCGCCCCGACCGGGTCCGGCAAGACGCTGGCCGCGTTCCTCGCCTCCCTCGACCGGCTCGCGTCCACGCCGCCGCCCGCCGACGCGAAGAAGCGCTGCCGGGTGCTGTACGTGTCTCCGCTGAAGGCTCTCGCCGTCGACGTGGAGCGCAATCTGCGCAGTCCGCTGACCGGCATCCGCCAGGAATCCGTCCGCCTCGGCCTGCCCGAGCCGGACGTGCGGGTCGGCATCCGCTCGGGCGACACCCCGGCCGCCGAGCGCCGGTCGCTCGCCACCAGGCCGCCGGACATCCTGATCACCACGCCCGAGTCGCTGTTCCTGATGCTCACCTCCGCCACGCGGGACGCGCTCTTGGGCGTGGAGACGGTGATCCTGGACGAGGTGCACGCGGTCGCCGGTACGAAGCGCGGCGCCCATCTCGCGCTGTCCCTGGAGCGGCTGGACGAGCTGCTGCCGCGCCCGGCCCGCCGTATCGGCCTGTCCGCGACGGTCCGCCCGGTGGACGAGGTCGCCCGCTATCTGTCGCCGCAGCGGAAGGTGGAGATCGTCCAGCCGGCCTCCGGCAAGGAGTTCGACCTGTCCGTGGTCGTCCCGGTCGAAGACCTGGGGGAGCTCGGGGGGTCGCCCGCGAGCGACACGGACCAGGCCGAGCGGCCGTCGATCTGGCCGCATGTCGAAGAGCGGATCGCCGACCTCGTGCAGGCACACCGGTCGACGATCGTCTTCGCCAACTCCCGGCGGCTGGCCGAGCGGCTGTGCAACCGGCTCAATGAGATCGCCTACGAGCGGGCCACCGGGGAGGCCCTCCCCGAGGACCAGTCCCCCGCCGAGCTGATGGCGCAGTCCGGCGCCGCGAAGGGCGCCCCGCCGCTGCTCGCGCGGGCGCACCACGGCTCGGTCTCCAAGGAGCAGCGGGCCCTGGTCGAGGAGGACCTCAAGGCCGGCCGGCTGCCCGCCGTGGTCGCCACCTCCAGCCTGGAGCTGGGCATCGACATGGGCGCGGTGGACCTGGTCGTCCAGGTCGAGTCGCCGCCGTCGGTGGCCTCCGGCCTCCAGCGCGTGGGCCGCGCCGGGCACCAGGTGGGCGCCGTGTCGACGGGGGTAGTGTTCCCCAAGTACCGCGGCGACCTGGTGCAGGCGGCCGTGGTCACCGAGCGGATGCGGTCCGGCTCCATCGAGTCGATGCGGATCCCGGCCAATCCGCTCGATGTGCTGGCCCAGCAGCTCGTCGCCATGGTCGCCCTGGACACCTGGCAGTTCGACGACCTGCTTGCCCTGGTCCGGCGGGCCGCGCCGTTCGCGTCGCTGCCCGAGTCGGCGTTCACCGCCGTCCTGGACATGCTCGCCGGGCGCTATCCGTCCGACGCCTTCGCGGAGCTGCGCCCGCGCGTGGTGTGGGACCGCGTCGCCGGCACGGTCACCGGCCGCCCGGGGGCGCAGCGCCTCGCCGTCACCTCGGGCGGCACGATCCCCGACCGGGGCCTGTTCGGGGTGTTCCTCGCCGGCGCCGACCCGAAGAAGGGCGGCGGCCGGGTCGGCGAGCTGGACGAGGAGATGGTGTACGAGTCGCGGGTCGGCGACGTGTTCACCCTCGGCACCTCCTCGTGGCGCATCGAGGACATCACGCGCGACCGGGTGCTGGTCTCCCCCGCTCCCGGTGTGCCGGGCCGGCTGCCGTTCTGGAAGGGCGACCAGCTGGGCCGTCCGCTGGAGCTGGGGCGTGCGGTGGGCGCGTTCCTCCGCGAGGTGGGCTCACTGGCGCCGGACGACGCGCGGCTGCGGCTGCTGGCGGCGGGCCTGGACGCCTGGGCGGCGGACAACGTCCTGGCGTACCTGGACGAGCAGCGCCAGGCGTGCGGCCATGTGCCGGACGACCGGACCATCCTGGTCGAGCGGTTCCGCGACGAGCTGGGCGACTGGCGGGTGGTGGTGCACTCGCCGTTCGGCGCGCAGGTGCACGCCCCGTGGGCACTGGCGCTGGGCGCCCGGCTCTCCGAGCGGTACGGCATGGACGCCCAGGTCATGCACGCCGACGACGGCATCGTGCTGCGGCTGCCCGACGCGGACCTGATGGGCCTGGACCTGCTCGACCAGGACCCCGCCGCCCCCGGCCTGGAGTACGACAACGACAAGGCGCCGGTCGGCGCCGCCGACGTGCTGTTCGACAAGGGCGAGGTCGACCAGATCGTCACCGACCAGGTCGGCGGCTCGGCGCTGTTCGCCTCCCGGTTCCGGGAGTGCGCCGCCCGCGCCCTGCTGCTGCCGCGCCGCACTCCCGGAAAGCGCACGCCGCTGTGGCAGCAGCGCCAGCGCGCCGCCCAGCTGCTCCAGGTGGCCAGCGAGTTCGGCTCGTTCCCCATCGTCCTGGAAGCGGTCCGCGAATGCCTCCAGGACGTCTTCGACGTCCCCGGCCTCAGGGAGCTGATGGGCGACATCGAGTCCCGCCGCGTCCGGCTGGTCGAGGTCACCACCCCCGAGCCGTCCCCCTTCGCCCGCTCGCTGCTGTTCGGCTATGTGGCCCAGTTCCTGTACGAGGGTGACTCCCCGCTCGCCGAGCGGCGGGCCGCCGCGCTGTCGCTGGACTCGCGGCTCCTGGCCGAGCTGCTGGGCCAGGCGGAGCTGCGCGAGCTGCTGGACGCGGACGTCCTGACCGAGCTGGAGAGCGAGCTCCAGTGGCTGACCGAGGACCGCCGCGTCAAGGACGTGGAGGGCGTCGCCGACGTACTGCGCGTCCTGGGCCCCCTCACCGACGCCGAGCTGGCCGAGCGCGGCGCCGCCCCGGAATGGCCCCGGCACCTGGCGAAGACCCGCCGGGCCATCCGCGTCCGTATCGCGGGCGCCGACCACTGGGCGGCCGTCGAGGACGCCGGCCGGCTGCGCGACGCCCTGGGCACGGCCCTCCCGGTCGGCGTCCCCGAGGCGTTCACCGAGCCGGTCAAGGACCCGCTCGGCGACCTCCTCGCGCGGTACGCGCGTACCCACGGCCCGTTCACCTCCACCCGGGCCGCCGCCCGGTTCGGCCTCGGCACCGCCGTCACCGACGGCGCCCTGCACCGCCTGGCCGCCGCCGGCCGCGTCGTCCAGGGCGAGTTCCACCCGTCCGGCATCGGCCAGGAATGGTGCGACGCGGCCGTACTGCGCCGGCTGCGCCGCCGCTCCCTGGCCGCCCTCCGTCACGAGCTGGAGCCGGTCCCGCCGGCCGCGCTCGCCACCTTCCTGCCCCAGTGGCAGCACCTGGGCGGCAACAGCCTGCGCGGCGTCGACGGGCTGGCCCGCGCCATCGAACAGCTCCAGGGCGCCCCCGTCCCCGCCTCCGCGCTCGAAAAGCTGATCCTCCCCGCCCGCGTCACCGGCTACGGCCCCGCCATGCTCGACGAGCTCACCACCACCGGCGAGGTCCTGTGGGCGGGGGCGGGCGCCTTGCCCGGCAAGGACGGCTGGGTCTCGCTCTACCTCGCCGACGCCGCGCCCCTGCTGCTCCCACCGCCCCACCCCCTGGAGCTGACCGCCCTCCACGAGTCGATCCTGACGACCCTGTCCGGCGGATACGGCCTGTTCTTCCGCCAGATCGCCGACCAGGTCCGCGCCACCACGCATCCCGACGCCACCGACCCGCAGCTCGCCGACGCCCTGTGGGACCTGGCCTGGTCCGGCCGGCTCACCAACGACACCCTGGCGCCGCTGCGCTCGCTGCTCGGCTCCGGCCGTACGGCGGGCTCCACCGCCCACCGCGCCAAGCGCACCGTCCCCCGCGGCCGGTACGGCACGCTCACGGCCGCCGCCCGCACCGCGTCCCGCTCCGGCCCGCCCACCGTCAGCGGCCGCTGGTCCCTCCTCCCGCCCGCCGAGCCGGAGCCCACCCACCGCGCCCACGCCCTGGCGCGGACCCTGCTGGACCGGCACGGCGTGGTCACCCGCGGCGCGGTGGCCGCCGAGGGCGTGGAGGGCGGCTTCTCGGCGACGTACCGCGTCCTGTCGGCCTTCGAGGACAGCGGCCAGGCCCGCCGCGGCTATGTCGTCGAGGGCCTGGGAGCCGCCCAGTTCGCGATGGACGGCGCCGTCGACCGTCTCCGCGCGGCGGCCACCGCCCGCGACCGCGCCGACACCGCCGCCGCCCCGCGCGCCGTCGTCCTCGCCGCCGCCGACCCGGCCAACGCGTACGGCGCCGCCCTGTCCTGGCCCGAGCCCCCCACCGGCGCCGGCCACAAACCGGGCCGCAAGGCGGGCGCCCTCGTCGTCCTCGTCGACGGCGAGCTCACGCTCTACATGGAGCGCGGTGGCAAGACCCTGCTGTCCTGGCCCACCGAACCGGACGCCCCGGCCCTCCAGGCCGCCTCCGACGCCCTCGCGGCAGCCGCCCGCGCGGGCTCCCTCGGCACCGTCACGGTCGAACGGATCAACGGCACCGCGGCCCTCACCTCCCCCCTGTCCCGCGCCCTGGAGGCGTCCGGCTTCCACGCCACGCCACGAGGCCTCCGCCTCCGCGCCTGATCACCCGCCGCCCGGACCCGTCTCCCGGGCCCGCCTCCCGGGCCCGCCTCCCGGGCCCGCCTCCCGTCCCGGCCCACCCGCCACGGCCCGACGCGACGCCCGCCGCACGTCCCGCATCATGGACCCATGCCCGAAGGAGACACCGTCTGGCTGACCGCCCGTCGCCTGCACACCGCCCTCGCGGGCAAGCTCCTGACCCGCTGCGACCTCCGGGTCCCGCGCCTGGCCACCGCCGACCTCACCGGCCGGACACTGCTGGACGTCACCCCGCGCGGCAAGCACCTCCTCACCCGCGTCGAGGGCGGCCTCACCCTCCACTCCCACCTCCAGATGGACGGCGCCTGGCGCCTGTACGCACCCGACGAGCGCTGGAGCGGCGGCCCCGGCCACCAGATCCGGGCCATCCTGGCAACCACCACCCACACCGCCGTCGGCTACCGTCTCCCGGTCCTCGACCTGATCCGCACCATCGACGAGCCGTCCGTCGTCGGCCACCTCGGCCCCGACCTCCTGGGCCCGGACTGGGACGCGGAGGAAGCGGTACGCAGGGTGTGCGCCGACCCCGCCCGCCCCCTCGGCGAGGCGCTGCTGGACCAGCGGAATCTCGCGGGCATCGGCAACGTCTACAAGTGCGAACTCGCCTTCATGGCCCGGGTCACGCCCTGGCTCCCGGTCGGCGACCTCCCGCCGGGCGTTCCCGAACGGCTGGTCTCCACCGCCCACCGCCTCCTGGAGGCGAACAAGGAGCGCTTCGACCGCCGGACCATCCTCACCACCGACCGTCCCGACCGGAAGCTCTACGTCTACGGACGCAAGAACCAGCCCTGCTACCGCTGCGGCACCCCCGTCCGCCGCAAGGAGGAGACCGGCCGGGACCGTATCTCCTACTGGTGCCCGGGCTGCCAGTCCGGCCCGGCACCCAGCAATTGACGGACCGTCAGCTCAGTCGTACCGTCCCGGCATGGCCTTCTCGCCGTACGACCTCACCGGCCGCACCGCGTTCGTCACCGGGGCCGCCGGCGGCATCGGCCGCGCGACCGCCGTACTGCTCGCCGGGGCGGGCGCCACCGTCCACTGCGCCGACCGCGACCAGAGGGGCCTCAGCGGAACGCTGACCCTCATCGGCGAACAGGGCGGCACGGCCCACGCGCACACCGTCGACGTGACGGACCGCGCCACGCTCCGGGCCGCCGTGGAAAGCGCCGGGCCGCTCCAGGTCATGGCCGCCATCGCGGGCGTCATGCACACCAGCACCGTCCTGGAGACCAGGGACGAGGACCTCGACCGCGTGTTCGCCGTCAACTTCAAGGGCGTCCTGTACGCATGCCAGGAGGCGGCCCGCTCCATGATCACGCATGGCGTGCGGCGGGGCTCCATCGTCACGATGGCCTCCGGCGCGGTGGACGCGGCGAGCCAGGGCCTGCTCTGCTACAGCGTTTCGAAGGCCGCCGTGGTCCAGCTGACCCGGACGCTGGCCACGGAGGTGGGACCGCACGGCATCCGCGTCAACGCCGTCGCGCCCGGCTGGGTCCGCACACCCATGACACAGCGCCATGAAGCCGACCGGCAGCAGCACGTCGAGACCACCATGGCGCGGATGTCCCCACTCGGCCGGGTGGGTGAGCCGGAGGACATCGCCCACACGGTCTTCCATCTGGCCTCCGACGCCTCGTCCTTCACGACGGGTCAGGTCCTGCGCCCGAACGGCGGCGTGGCCATGCCCTGGTAGGCCCGGGGGCGTAGCGAGGCCATTCCCTGGGAGCACGTGGGGCGTAGCGAGGCGTACGGGCCGAGGCCACATGCACCGGAAGCAGGCTCAGCCCCCATCCGCCCGCCGCCATGGTCCCCTCCAGGAGCCCCGCCTGACCGGGCACCAGCGCCAGTCTCAGCACCGCCCACCACCACAGCCCGCCCAGCACCAGCGCGAGCGCCGACAGCGCAACCCGTCGCCGTACCATGCCGCCTCCTCCGGTCGACGCTAGACCGGCACGATCACATGGCGGGAGGGCGTACCGATGCGTGCCTCCAGCGCACGCCGGGCGCATCGGTACGCCCCCATCCAGCCCTGGCGCTTAGGGGTTGTCCGCCTGACGGCTCTCCGCCTGGAACATCCAGGCATGCTTTTCGAGGTCCGCGGTGAGCCCGATGAGCAGGTCCTGCGTCACCGGGTCGGGCTTGTCGGTCGCCTCGATCCGCTCCCGCATCCGCCCGACCACGGTCACCAGCGCGTCGACCATGATCCTGACCGCTTCGTCGTCCTTGATCCAGCCCGTCGGCACGTTCTTGATCGCCGTGCTGGACGCGACCGTGCCGGCTCGCCCGTCCGGGGTGACGCCCAGCGCCGAGGCTCGCTCCGCCATGATGTCGGAGTGCTGGCGGGCGGTGGTCACGACCTCGTCGAGCTGAAGGTGAATGGAGCGGAAGCGGGGCCCGACCACGTTCCAGTGGACCTGCTTGGCCACCAGGGACAGGTCGACCGCGTCCACCAGGGCGCCTTGCAGGGCCTCGCCGACCACCTTCAGGTCGGCGTCGGACAGCGGGCTCTTCACGACAGACATCCGAAAATCCTCCGTTCCCGGCGTGCGGCGGGAGCGCACGCCCGTCCACCATTGCACATAGGACCTAAAACGGGCATTCGGGGTAAACGAAAGCCCCGGTCGACCATTCGGGTACCCGACCGGGGCTCAGCTCAAAACGTACGCTCCCACAACGCGAGAGCGCTCAGGCGGCGACGACGTCCACCGCCTCCGCAGGTGCCTTGATCGTCACCCGCTCCGTCGGCACACCCGCCACCGACGTCACGGACACAGAATTGAGCATCGGGCGTACTGGTGCCGGCACCGGCTCACTCGCCGCTGCCGATTCGGCCAGCTCAGCCAGCGAGAGCTCGTCGCTCACCTCTCGCATGAGCTCGGACATCCGTACGTCAAGCGCGTCGCAGATCGCGGAGAGCAGCTCGGAGGAAGCCTCCTTCTGCCCCCGCTCCACCTCGGAGAGATAGCCGAGCGATACTCGGGCGGACGAGGAGACTTCGCGCAGAGTACGGCCCTGGCGCTGGCGCTGCCGACGCAGCACGTCACCCAACAGGCGACGGAGCAGAATCATCGGTGGCTCCCTCCTCGGACCGTGTAGCCGCATCCTTCACGCCCCACCGTACCGCCTCGCGCTGCGGCCGTGCGGGGAGCGATGACGTGTTCACTCAGGGCTGCAAACATCAGTTCCCCCCGTTCTGTTCCGTATCCTGTGCCCGCGCGTTCTCCGAGAGTTGGTCCGCGAGCAGTTCCAGCACGCTCCGTACACTCTCTCTACGGATTTCCGCACGGTCGCCGTTCAATCGCAGTGCGACGACTTTCCCCGCACCGAGGGGCCCGCCGACCGGCCCACAGACCGCGACGTACACCGTGCCCACCGGCTGGCCGTCCTGTGGTTCGGGCCCCGCGACACCGGTCGTCGCGATCCCCCATCCGGCCCCCAGCCGGGCCCGCACCCCCGCCGCCATCTGCAGCGCGACCTCCGGATCGACGGCACCGCGCTGCGCCAGCAGCGCCGCGTCGACGCCGAGCAGGTCCTGCTTCAGCGCGGTCGCGTACGCCGTGACCGACCCCCGGAAGGACTTCGACGCACCGGGCACGGACGTCAGTTCCGCCGCCACGAGGCCCCCCGTGAGCGACTCCGCGACAGCGACCGTCTGATTACTCTCCGCAAGGAGTGCCAGAGCGCGCGCCGCCGTCCTCATCGCCCCGACTCCCCCTCCGAACGCTCCGGCGAGCGCTCCGCGCGTTCCGGCGAGCGCCGAGCGCGCTCCGCGGCAAGCCCCTGGCGTCGCAGGACCACCGCCTGCCGCACGTAGTCGAGCCCGGTCACGACCGTCAGCACGACGGCCACCGCCATCACCCAGAAGCGGAGTGTCGCCAGAGGCCCGGTCAGCGCCAGAACATACATCCCCACCGCCGTGCCTTGCGCCAGCGTCTTCATCTTGCCGCCGCGACTGGCCGGAATGACTCCATGCCTGATCACCCAGAACCGCATCAGCGTGATGCCCAGCTCACGGAAGAGGATCACTCCGGTCACCCACCAGGGCAGGTCCCCGAGCGCCGACAGGCAGATCAGCCCGGCCGCCATGATCGCCTTGTCGGCGATCGGATCGGCGATCTTCCCGAAGTCCGTGACCAGGTTGTACGCGCGTGCCAGGTGCCCGTCGAAGATGTCGGTGATCATGGCGACGGCGAACGCCGCCCACGCCCAGGCACGCCACGCCGGGTCGTACCCGCCGTCCTGGAGCAGGAGCACCACGAAGGCCGGCACGAGCACCAGCCGCACCATGGTGAGGATGTTGGCGATGTTCCACAGGCTGGCCTGATTGACGGCCGCAGCACCCAGCTTGCCGCCGGGCGCCGGCCTACCCGTACCGCCCGCAGCGGATGCCGGGGCTCCGGTCATCTGCCCGCCTCCTCAAGGCACTGGGCCACCAGGTCGACGCCCTCGGTGCCGACGACCTTGGCCGTGACCATCCGGCCGGGCACCAGGCCCTCGGCCGTCGTGAAGACCACCTGACCGTCGGTCTCGGGCGCCTGGTGCGCGGCGCGCCCGACGGCGCCGTCCCCGTCCGGCGTCTCGTCCACCGATTCGACGAGTACTTCCAGGGTCTCGCCGAGCCGCTCCTCCGCGCGCTGGGCGGTCAGCTCCTCCGCGAGCCGCGACAGGTGGGCGAGCCGCTCGTCGACGACCTCCTGGTCGAGCTTGTTCTCGTACGTGGCGGCTTCCGTGCCGTCCTCGTCCGAGTACCCGAATACGCCGATCGCATCGAGCCGGGCGTGCGTGATGAAGCGTTCCAGCTCCGCGAAGTCCTCATCCCTCTCGCCGGGGAAGCCGACGATGAAGTTGGACCGCACACCGGCCTGCGGGGCCTTGCCCCTGATGGTGTCCAGCAGCTCCAGGAACCGGTCGGTGTCCCCGAAGCGCCGCATCGAGCGCAGCACGTCGGGAGCCGAGTGCTGGAAGGACAGGTCGAAGTACGGTGCGACCTTCTCGGTCGACGTCAGGACGTCGATGAGCCCGGGCCGCATCTCGGCGGGCTGCAGGTAGCTGACGCGTACGCGCTCGATCCCGTCGACCGCCGCCAGTTCCGGCAGCAGGGTCTCCAGGAGGCGGATGTCGCCGAGGTCCTTGCCGTACGAGGTGTTGTTCTCGGAGACCAGCATGATCTCCTTCACGCCCTGCTCCGCCAGCCAGCGGGTCTCCCCCAGGACGTCCGACGGCCGCCGCGAGACGAAGGAGCCGCGGAAGGACGGGATGGCGCAGAACGAGCAGCGGCGGTCACAGCCGGAGGCGAGCTTCACCGAGGCGACCGGGCTGGTGTCGAGCCGGCGGCGCAGCGGCGCGCGCGGCCCGGACGCCGGGGCGACGCCCTCGGGGAGGTCCTCCGGGACGGGCGCGGGCTCCTGCGAGTGGCCCGGCAGGGCGACCTGGGCGGCCGCCTTCTGCCGCTGCACGGGGCTCAGCGGCAGCAGCTTGCGCCGGTCACGCGGGGTGTGGGCCTCCACGCTGCCGCCGCTGAGGATGGTCTGGAGCCGGTCGGAGATGTCGGTGTAGTCGTCGAAGCCCAGCACCCCGTCCGCCTCGGGCAGCGCCTCGGCGAGCTCCTTGCCGTACCGCTCGGCCATGCAGCCCACGGCGACGACGGCCTGGGTGCGGCCGTGGTCCTTGAGATCGTTGGCTTCGAGCAGGGCGTCGACGGAGTCCTTCTTGGCGGCTTCGACGAAGCCACAGGTGTTGACGACGGCGACATCCGCGTCGGCGGCGTCCTCGACGAGCTCCCAGCCGTCCGCTGCCAAGCGGCCTGCGAGCTCCTCCGAGTCCACCTCGTTACGGGCGCAGCCAAGAGTGACAAGGGCGACGGTACGGCGTTCGGGCATGGACTCAAGACTACTTTGTCCCGGCGACACCCCCGCCGCTCAGGGGTCACACCCCCGCGCCACCGGCGGGCACCCCCCGGTGCCCGCCCCCGAAAACCACCCGACCCGGTGGTCCGCGTCCTCACGCCACCCGGCCCCACGCCGTCCCACGAGAGCCCGCCCCGGGCGGGCCGGGCCGTCACCCGACCTGCGGGTCGCCCTTCTCGTACGACAGGCGCTCGACCTGGCCGTCCTCGAACTCGTCCTCGACCTTCTTGCCGTTCACGAACAGCTCGATCGCCCCGGCGTTGCCCAGGATGAGGTCCAGCCGCTCGTCGTCCTGGAAGGTCTTGGAGTCGCCCTTCAGCAGCAGCCCGTCGAACAGCAGCTTGCCGTCGCGCGCCTTCGCCGAGATCCAGCTCTTGTCGTCCTTCGCGGTGAGCTTGACCGTCACCTTGTCCTTGGGAACCGCCGCGATGGCACTCTCCGACGGCGCGGGCGGCGGGGCCACGGCCTTGGGCGGCTTCGGCTTGGTGGTGGCCTTCTGCGCCGGAGCCGGGCCCTCGGCCACGTGGGTGTTGCGGGACCGGTCCCCGTCACCGTTGAACAGGGTGAAGCCGACGAAGCCGATCACCGCGACGATCGCGGCGACCATGGCGGCGGTCCAGTTGGGCCGCCGCCGCTCCGGGCGGATGCGTTCGGCCTCGAACAGCGGCGCGGCGGGCGTCGGCGACGGGCGGCCGCCGTGCTCGGCGTCGTACTGCTCGACCAGGGCCGCGGAGTCCAGCCCGACCGCACGCGCGAGCGTACGGATATGGCCACGGGCGTACACGTCGCCGCCGCATCGCGAGAAGTCGTCCTCCTCGATCGCGTGCACGATCGGGATGCGGACGCGCGTGGAGGTGCTGACCTCCTCGACCGTCAGGCCGGCGTCGATCCGTGCCTGTCGCAGCGCACGGCCGATCGAGGGCCGGTCGTCCTCAGGAGCGTCGGCCGGGACATCCGGGACCAGCGCCTCTGAGGCCTCGCGGTCCGGGAGAGCGTCGTCGGGGGTCGAAGGCCGGTCGTCTTCGGGGGAGTTGCCGATGGACACGAGGGCGCCTTTCGAGCGTGTAACCACCTGCTGGAGGTTCAGTCTATGGGTGGTACGAAAGGGTGGAGCAACCGGGCGGACGCAGTTTGTACGCCATCGGAATGGCCGCGCGTCCGAGGCGCGTCCGAGGGGCGGACAGCTATTTTGCGCCCCTCCCTCCAACTTGACGTACGGAAGGGGGAAACGGTTGCTCACGTTTCCCTAACGAGTGAGAGTCCTACGAGTCGGACTCCCCACGGATGACAGCGAGTACTCCATCCAGCTCATCCGGTTTGACAAGGACGTCCCGCGCCTTGGATCCCTCGCTCGGGCCGACGATGTTCCGCGACTCCATCAGGTCCATCAGCCGGCCCGCCTTGGCGAAGCCCACCCGCAGCTTGCGCTGGAGCATCGAGGTCGAGCCGAACTGCGTGGAGACGACCAGCTCGGCGGCCTGGCACAGCAGGTCCAGGTCGTCGCCGATGTCCTCGTCGATCTCCTTCTTCTGCTTGCCGCCGACCGTGACGTCGTCCCGGAAGACCGGCGCCATCTGCTCCTTGCAGTGCCGGACGACCGCCTGGACCTCTCCCTCGGTCACGAAGGCGCCCTGCATACGGATCGGCTTGTTCGCCCCCATGGGCAGGAACAGGCCGTCGCCCTTGCCGATGAGCTTCTCCGCGCCCGGCTGGTCCAGGATGACCCGGCTGTCGGCGAGCGACGAGGTGGCGAAGGCGAGCCTGGACGGGACGTTCGCCTTGATCAGGCCGGTGACGACATCGACCGACGGCCGCTGGGTGGCGAGCACCAGGTGGATGCCGGCGGCCCGCGCCAGCTGCGTGATGCGGACGATCGCGTCCTCGACGTCCCTGGGCGCGACCATCATCAGGTCGGCCAGTTCGTCGACGATGACCAGCAGGTACGGGTAGGGCTGGAGCTCGCGCTCGCTGCCCTCCGGCGGCTTGACCTTCCCGGCCCGTACGGCGGCGTTGAAGTCGTCGATGTGCCGGTATCCGTACGCCGCCAGGTCGTCGTAGCGCAGGTCCATCTCCCGCACGACCCACTGGAGGGCCTCGGCGGCCCGCTTGGGGTTGGTGATGATCGGGGTGATCAGGTGCGGGATGCCCTCGTACGCGGTCAGCTCGACCCGCTTGGGGTCGACCAGCACCATCCGTACGTCCTCGGGGGTCGCCCTTATCATCACCGAGGTGATCAGGCAGTTGATGCACGACGACTTGCCGGAGCCGGTGGCACCGGCGACCAGGATGTGCGGCATCTTCGCCAGGTTGGCCATCACATAGCCGCCCTCGACGTCCTTGCCGAGCGCGACCAGCATCGGGTGGTCGTCCTCGGCGGCGTCCGCGAGGCGCAGCACGTCGCCGAGGTTGACCATCTCGCGGTCGGTGTTGGGGATCTCGATGCCGACGGCGGACTTGCCGGGGATCGGCGAGATGATCCGTACGTCGGGGCTGGCCACGGCGTACGCGATGTTCTTCGTCAGCGCCGTGATCCGCTCGACCTTCACGGCCGGGCCGAGCTCCACCTCGTACCGGGTGACCGTCGGGCCGCGGGTGAAGCCGGTGACGGCCGCGTCGACCTTGAACTCCGAGAAGACGGTCGTCAGGGACGCGACGATCGCGTCGTTGGCTGCGCTGCGCGTCTTGCCGGGACCGCCGCGCTCCAGCAGGTTCAGCGACGGCAGGGCGTACGTGATGTCCCCGGAGAGCTGGAGCTGCTCGGCGCGCGCCGGCAGCCCCTCGGGCTCGTCGCGGACGGGCGCGGGCTTGGTGAGGTCCGGTACGACGCCGCCCGGCGTCTCCGCCTCGCGGGCAGACTCCCGGCCGGGCTCCGGGCCGGGCTCCCGCGCGGGCGGTACGGAGGCGGGGTCACCGGCCCGGGCGCGGCGCGCGTCCCGCTCCCGGTCGCCGGTGACGTCCCGCGTCAGGTCGGCGACCAGCGGCGAGGGCGGCATGCCGTTGAGCACGGCCCCGTCCAGCGCGGCGGCCGCGGCCGCGGCGACGTCCACGGCGTCCATGGGCCGGTCGAAGTCGGCGGGCTCGGCGGAGGCGGGAGCCGCCTTCCGGGGACGCCTGCGCCGCGTGAGCGCCTCGGTCTCGGCCTGCTCCGGGTCGTACGGCTCGTACGCCCCGGGCCCCGCGCCGCGCCGCCGCGACCGGGCGGGCAGCGCCTCGCGCCACTGGTCGTCGTACCGCTCGTCGTCCTCGCCCACCACGCCCGGCGCGGGCTCGACGATGCCCAGCCGCACCCCGAGCGCCCTGAGGCGCTGCGGGATGGCGTTGACGGGCGTCGCCGTGACGACGAGCAGCCCGAAGACGGTGAGCAGCACCAGCATGGGGACGGCGAGGACCTCGCCCATCATGAAGATCAGCGGCTTGGAGGCGCCCCAGCCGATCAGTCCGCCGGCGTCCCGCACGGCCTCGCTTCCCTGGTCCCGCCCGGGTGAACCGCACGCGATGTGGACCTGGCCGAGTACGCCGATGACGAGCGCCGAAAGCCCGATGACGATCCGCCCGTTGGCCTCGGGCTTCTCGGGGTGGAGGATCAGCCGGATGGCGATCGCGCCGATGAGGAGCGGGACGAGCAGGTCGAGCCGGCCGAAGGCGCCGGTGACGAGCATCTCGACCAGGTCACCGACCGGGCCCTTGAGGTTGGCCCAGGTGCCGGCGGCGACGATCAGGGCGATGCCGAGGAGCAGCAGGGCCAGGCCGTCCTTGCGGTGCGCCGGGTCGAGCCCCTTGGCGCCGCGTCCTATGCCCCGGAACATGGCGCCGACCGCGTGCGCGAGGCCCAGCCAGAGGGCGCGCACGACCCGGTACACACCCCCGGTGGGCGACGGTGCCGGTTTGGGCGCGGCCTTCTTCGCGGGTGCCTTCCTGGCGGGTGCCTTCTTGGCGGCGTTGGCGCGCTTGGCGGGTGCGCTCTTCTTCGCGGGAGGCTTCCCCGGGACCGCCGGGGCCGCCTTCTTGGCAGCGCCGGTCGTACGGCCGGCGCGCGGCTTCGCGGTGCCCGCCGTGCCCTGGGAACCCTTGCCGGACGTACGTGAGGCCATGGTGGTGAGGTTACCGGTGTGGGGCGCGGTGGACACGTGTGCCCACCGCTTCACCCGTTCGTGTCGTCCTGGACGTTACGAGGAGCTGACGCCCGTTCAACGAAGGGCGCCACGCCCCATGAGCCGACGGCCGGAGGTCAGTTCTGCGCCGGCAGCGTGGGCGAGCCGCCGCCCCCGGTACCCGGTTCCAGCGCGTCCAGCGCCCTGCGCAGCCCGGTGAGCTTGCGCTCCAGGTGCGCGGCGGTGGCGACGGCCGCGGCGTCCGCCGAGTCGTCGTCGAGCTGCTTGGACAGCGCCTCGGCCTGCTCCTCAACTGCCGCGAGCCGCGCGGACAGTTCCGCCAGCAGCCCCGCGGACTCCTTGGCGGCTCCGTCCTGGCCGCCGCCGCCTTCGAGCTGGAGCCGCAGCAGCGCGGCCTGCTCGCGCAGCTGACAGTTCTTCATGTACAGCTCGACGAAGACCGAGACCTTGGCGCGCAGCACCCAGGGGTCGAAGGGCTTGGAGATGTAGTCGACGGCCCCCGCCGCGTACCCCCGGAAGGTGTGGTGCGGGCCGTGGTTGATCGCCGTCAGGAAGATGATCGGGATGTCCCGTGTCCGTTCCCGGCGCTTGATGTGCGCGGCGGTCTCGAAACCGTCCATACCCGGCATCTGGACGTCCAGCAGAATGACCGCGAAGTCGTCCGTCAGCAGCGCCTTGAGTGCTTCCTCCCCTGACGATGCCCGCACCAGCGTCTGATCGAGCGCAGAGAGGATGGCCTCCAGCGCCAGCAGATTCTCCGGTCGGTCATCGACCAGGAGGATCTTGGCCTTCTGCACCATGGCCCGTCCTCCTCGCCCCGGCAGTTGGCCGGGCGCCGCCCCAGGGGACGACTCCCTTGCGCCGTCCGTCCTTGTGCCGGTCATGGTAGCCGCACCCCGCCTGTCACCACACCCTGTCACCGCGATGTCACTGTGCACGTAGCAGAAACGCGGTGGGAGACCAGAAGGTTCCCCGAATACCGCCCTCTCACACGCTTTCGACCACAGTCAGTCAGCAACTCGCCAGGATTCAGCCCTCCTCTGCTCACTCTCCGCGCATCCACTGCTCCATGACCGAGAGCAGATGATCCGGATCCACCGGCTTCGTAACGTAATCGGAGGCGCCCGACTCGATCGCCTTCTCCCGGTCGCCCTTCATCGCCTTCGCGGTGAGCGCGATGATCGGCAGGCCGGCGAACTGCGGCATCCGGCGGATCGCCGTCGTCGTCGCATAGCCGTCCATCTCGGGCATCATGATGTCCATCAGTACGACCGTCACATCGTCGTGCTGCTCCAGGACTTCGATGCCCTCACGGCCGTTCTCCGCGTACAGCACCGACAGCCCGTGCTGTTCCAGCACGCTGGTGAGCGCGAAGACATTGCGGATGTCGTCGTCGACGATCAGCACCTTCTCGCCGTGGAACTCGAAGCTGCGCCTCGGCTCGTTCGCCTCCTGCCCGGCCGCTCCCCACGCATCCGAGGCCCCGGCACTCGACGGCCCAGAAGATCCGGAAGATCCGGGAGCCCCGGAGGCCGCCCCCGGCTGGCCCGGAAGCGCGGTCCGCTGCTCCGCCCCGCCCAGCGCCGCCCGGCGCCGGTGCCGGAACAGCGCGCCGGAACTGGAGCGCCGCTCGGACCGCTCCGAGCGCTCCGCACCGGCACCCGAAGCCGCCTGCCCGTAGCCCCCGTGCCCCCCGTGCCCCTCGTACACGTCCAGTACGCCGTCCTCGGCACCCGACGGGTGGAGGTCCGCGCCGGGGCCGTGCCCGTAGCCCTGCGGGGGCAGCTCGCTCGGGTGCAGGGGCAGGTACAGCGTGAACGTCGAGCCACGGCCCGGCTCGCTCGCCGCGTGGATCTCGCCGCCCAGCAGCCGGGCGATCTCCCGGCTGATCGACAGCCCCAGCCCCGTACCGCCGTACTTGCGGCTCGTCGTGCCGTCCGCCTGCTTGAACGCCTCGAAGATCACCCGCATCTTGCTCGCCGCGATACCGATACCGGTGTCCGTCACCGAGAAGGCGATCAGGTCACCCTCCGGGTCACGCAGCGAACCGGCCTCCAGCAGCTGCTCCCGGATCGACTGCGGCACGTCCGCCTTGGCCGGCCGGATCACCAGCTCGACCGCCCCGCTGTCGGTGAACTTCACCGCGTTCGACAGCAGGTTCCGCAGCACCTGGAGCAGCCGCTGCTCGTCGGTGTGCAGCGTGGCCGGCAGCTCCGGGGAGACCCGTACGGAGAAGTCGAGCCCCTTCTCGGCGGTCAGCGGCCGGAACGTCGCCTCCACGTAGTCGACCAGCTGCACCAGCGCGATCCGGGTCGGGCTGACGTCCATCTTGCCCGCCTCGACCTTCGACAGGTCCAGGATGTCGTTGATCAGCTGGAGCAGGTCCGAACCCGCCCCGTGGATCGTCTCGGCGAACTCGACCTGCTTGGGCGACAGGTTGCCGTCGGCGTTGTCCGCGAGCAGCTTCGCCAGGATGAGCAGCGAGTTCAGCGGCGTACGCAGCTCGTGCGACATGTTCGCCAGGAACTCCGACTTGTAGCGCATGGAAACGGCGAGCTGCTCGGCCCGCTCCTCCAGCACCTGCCGCGCCTCCTCGATCTCGGTGTTCTTCACCTCGATGTCGCGGTTCTGCTGCGCCAGCAGCTCGGCCTTCTCCTCCAGCTCCGCGTTGGAGTCCTGAAGGGCCTTCTGCCGGCTCTCCAGCTCCGCCGACCGCTCGCGCAGCTGCTCGGTCAGCTCCTGCGACTGCTTCAGCAGCACCTCGGTCTTCGTATTGACGCTGATGGTGTTGACGCTCGTCGCGATCATCTCGGCGATCTGGTTGAGGAAGTCGCGCTGGATCTGCGTGAAGGGCTGGAACGACGCCAGCTCGATCACACCCAGGACCTTGCCCTCGAAGAGCACCGGCAGCACGATCACATGCGCCGGGGCCGCCTCACCGAGCCCGGAGGAGATCTTCAGGTAGCCCGGCGGCACATTGACCTGGATGGTCCGCTTCTCCTCTGCCGCCGTACCGATCAGCGTCTCACCCGGCCGGAAGGACGTGGGCATCGCTCCCGACGAGTAGCCGTAGCTGCCGCGCATGACCAGCTCGTACGAGCCGTCCTCGTCCGCCCCGATCTCGCCGCCGGCACCCGTGGGCATCGCCAGGAAGAACGCGCCGTGCTGCGCCGAGACGACCGGCGTCAGCTCGCTCATGATCAGCGAGGCCACGTCGTCGAGGTCCCGGCGGCCCTGCATCAGGCCGGAGATACGGGCCAGGTTGCCCTTGAGCCAGTCCTGCTCCTCGTTGGCGAGGGTGGTGTCGCGCAGGTTGGCGATCATGGTGTTGATGTTGTCCTGGAGGACCTGGATCTCGCCCGCCGCGTCGACGTCGATCTTCAGGTTCAGGTCGCCGCGGGTCACCGCCGTGGCGACGGCCGCGATGGCCCGCACCTGCCGGGTCAGGTTCCCGGCCATCTCGTTCACCGACTCGGTCAGGTCGCGCCAGGTGCCGTCGACGTCCCGTACGCGGGCCTGGCCGCCCAGGATGCCTTCCGTACCCACCTCACGGGCCACCCGCGTGACCTCCTCGGCGAAGGAGGACAGCTGGTCGACCATCGTGTTGATGGTGTTCTTCAGCTCCTGGATCTCCCCACGCGCGTCGATGTCGATCTTCTTGGTGAGGTCACCCTTGGCGATGGCGGTGGTGACCGTGGCGATCTGGCGCACCTGACCGGTCAGGTTGGACGCCATCGAGTTCACCGACTCGGTCAGGTCCTTCCACGTACCGGAGACACCGGGCACCCGGGCCTGGCCGCCCAGCTCACCCTCCGTACCCACCTCACGCGCCACTCGCGTCACCTCGTCGGCGAACGAGGACAGCGTCGTCACCATCGTGTTGACCGTGTCGGCCAGCTCCGCGACCTCACCCCGGGCCTCGACCGTCACCTTCTTGGTCAGGTCGCCGTTGGCGACGGCCGACGACACCCGCGAGATGTTCCGCACCTGAGAGGTCAGGTTGTTGGCCATCACGTTGACGTTGTCGCTCAGGTCCTTCCAGATGCCGGTGACGCCCCGAACCCGCGCCTGGCCGCCGAGGATGCCCTCCGTACCCACCTCACGGGCGACTCGCGTCACCTCGTCGGCGAAGTTGGACAGCTGGTCGACCATCGTGTTGACGGTGGTGACCAGGTCGAGGATCTCGCCCCGCGCATCAACGGTGATCTTCTTCGACAGGTCGCCCTTGGCGACCGCCGTCGTCACCTCGGCGATGTTGCGCACCTGGGACGTGAGGTTGTTCGCCATCGAGTTGACGGACTGGGTCAGGTCCTTCCAGGTGCCCGAGACGCCCTGCACCTCCGCCTGACCGCCCAGGATGCCCTCGGTGCCCACCTCGCGGGCCACTCGCGTCACCTGCTCGGCGAAGTTCGAGAGCTGGTCCACCATCGTGTTGAGGGTGTTCTTCAGCTCCAGGATCTCGCCGCGCGCGTCCACGTCGATCTTCTGCGACAGGTCACCCCGCGCCACGGCGGTGGCGACCTGCGCGATGTTGCGCACCTGGGCGGTGAGGTTCCCGGCCATGCCGTTCACCGAGTCCGTCAGGTCCCGCCACACACCGGCGACGCCCGGCACCTGCGCCTGACCGCCGAGCCGCCCGTCCGTACCCACCTCGCGGGCCACCCGGGTCACCTGCTCCGCGAACGCGGACAGCTGGTCGACCATCGTGTTGATGGTGTTCTTCAGCTCCAGGATCTCCCCGCGCGCGTCCACGTCGATCTTCTGCGACAGGTCACCGCGCGCCACCGCCGTCGTCACCTGCGCGATCTGACGCACCTGCGAGGTGAGGTTGCCGGCCATGAAGTTGACGGAGTCGGTCAGCTCCTTCCACGTACCGGAGACACCCGGTACGCGCGCCTGCCCGCCGAGCCGGCCCTCCGTGCCCACGTCCCGCGCCATCCGCGTCACCTGGTCGGCGAACGACGACAGCTGCGCCACCATCGTGTTGACGGTGTTCTTCAACTCCAGCATCTCGCCCGCGACATCGACGGTGACCTTCTGCGACAGGTCGCCGTTCGCGACCGCCGTCGTCACCTGCGCGATGTCCCGCACCTGGCCGGTGAGGTTACGGAACGCCGTGTTCACCGAGTCGGTGAGGTCCTTCCACGTCCCGGCCGCGCCCGGCACCTCGGCCTGGCCGCCCAGCCGGCCCTCGACGCCGACCTCCCGCGCCACACGGGTCACTTCCGAACCGAACGCCGAGAGCTGGTCCACCATCGTGTTGACGGTGTTCTTCAACTCCAGCATCTCACCGGCCACATCGACGGTGACCTTCTGCGACAGGTCACCGTTCGCGACCGCCGTCGTCACCTGCGCGATGTCCCGCACCTGCGTGGTCAGATTACGGAAGACGGTGTTGACCGAGTCGGTCAGGTCCTTCCACGTACCCGCCGCACCCGGCACCTGCGCCTGACCGCCCAGCAGCCCTTCGGCACCGACCTCGCTCGCCACCCGCGTCACCTCGTCGGCGAACGTACGCAGCGTCTCGGTCATCTGGTTGATCGTGTCCGCGAGCTGCGCCACCTCACCCCGCGCGCTCACCGTCACCTTCTGCGACAGGTCGCCGTTCGCGACCGCCGTCGTCACCTCGGCGATGCCCCGCACCTGGGACGTCAGGTTGCCCGCCATCGTGTTGACGGAGTCGGTCAGGTCCTTCCACACCCCGGCCACGCCCGGCACCTCGGCCTGGCCGCCCAGCTCGCCCTCCGTACCCACCTCACGCGCGACCCGCGTCACCTCGGAGGAGAACGACGACAGCTGGTCCACCATCGTGTTGACGGTGTTCTTCAGCTGGAGCATCTCACCGGCCACATGGACGGTGACCTTCCGCGACAGATCACCCTTGGCGACCGCCGTCGTGACGAGAGCAATGTCACGCACCTGGGCAGTCAGCCGGTACGCCATGGTGTTGACCGAATCCGTCAGGTCCTTCCACGAACCCGACATACCGCGCACCTGCGCCTGGCCACCCAGCTTGCCCTCGGTCCCGACCTCCAGCGCCACCCGCGTCACCTCGTCGGTGAACGCCGACAACTGGTCGACCAGGTTGTTCACCGTACGGGCCACCTTCAGGAACTCGCCCCGCAGCGGCCGCGCCGACCCGTCCGTACCCTCCGAACGCAACTCCATCCGCTGCTCTAGGTCACCCTCCGCGACCGCGGACAGCACCCGCCCGACCTCGGAGACCGGCCGGGTCATGTCGTCCACCAGCGCGTTCGCGGCCTCGATGGCCTGCGCCCACGCGCCCTCGCTGGCCCCGACCTCCAGCCGCTCCGACAGCTTGCCCTCACGGCCGACCATCCGCCGCACCCGGGACAGCTCACCGGTCAGGTGCAGCTTCCGGTCGGCGACCTCGTTGAAAACGGCGGCGATCTCCGCCATCACGCCATCACCGGTGACGGTCAGGCGCTTACGGAAATTGCCGTCCCGCATCGACACCAGGGCCGCCAGCAGCCGCTCCAGGGCAGCGGCATCCACCTCGACGGTCCCACCACTCCGGGTCCGTCCGCCCTTCGCGCGCGTGCTACCGCCCCGCGCCGTCACGCCAGACTCCACCGTGTCCCTCCCGCAGGGGTTGACCGTACTGCTCGGGCATTGCCGCTCCCTCTGCCGCCGGAAGCCTTCCCAGTGTTTCACCACGACAGAACCAGGCCATAACAGTTCGGCAGCTTCGCATAACGTCCCCGCCCTCGGGGGACGGAAACAGCGGTGACCACCATCCGCCCGGACAGCGAAGGTAAGTAACCTGGCATCCGGCTGTCCAACCGCCCCGGTCCGCCCGGCAGGGGCGGCGCGACGCTGTACGACCACCGGGCACCGGGGAGGGGCAGGGCCGATCATGGCAGAGCCGGGCGTAGAGACGCGTACGAGGAGTTCTGTGATCACCGCTCGGGCGGCCGCCACCTTCGAACCCGTGGGACGGTCCGTGGCGACCGCCCGGGCCTTCGTCCGGGACACCCTCCAGGGCTGGGGGTACACCGATGTCGTCGACGACGCGGTGGTCCTGACCAGCGAACTCGTCACCAACGCCGTCATCCACGCCGGCACCGCCGCCGACGTCCTGTGCCTGCGTACGGAGAACGGCGTACGCATCGAGGTCGCCGACCGCTACCCCGAGCGCGAGGTCCCCCTCCAGGGCACCGGCCGCTCCCTGGGCAGCCCCGACCGCGAGAACGGCCGAGGACTGCTCCTGTGCGCCGCTCTCGCCTCCCGCTGGGGCGTGGAGTACTCCCCGGCCCAGAAACAGGTCTGGTTCCAGCTGGACCTCCCCGAGCGCCCCGTCGGCACCCGCTCCGCCGGCCCCGTCCTGCCCACCGAGCTCCTCCCGGTCGCCGACGACCGCGTCCGCGTCGCCGTCGCCCAGATCGACCGCAACGGCACGATCACCGCCTGGAACGAGGACGCCGAGCACCTCTTCGGCTACCCCGCCGACCAGGTCGTCGGCAAGCCGCTCGGCGACTTCGCCGCCTGGCCCCACACCCCCGGCATCGGCACCGGTATCGCCGAGGCCCTCCGCCTCTCCCGCTGGGAAGGCAGCTACGGCGTCCGCGGCACCGACGGCCGCGTCATCCCCGTCTACGCCTCCCACCTGCGCGTACGCGACACCCAAGGCGAGCCGTCCACCGTCTGCCTCCTCGTACGGGACTACGAACGCGCCGTCCTGCAGTCCCCGCAGCGCACCCCCGTCGACTCCAGCAACGAGAGCCGCACCACCGACCCGTTCGAGGTCTTCATCGGCTCCCCCGCCCCCGACGACCTCGACGGCCTCCTGCAGCGCACCGTCGAGCGCGCCCGCGACATGCTGGACGGCGACGCCGCCTTCCTCCTCCTCGCCACCGACGACGAGACCGAGCTGGAAGTACGGGCCACCACCGGCCTCCCCTCCGCCCGCCAGCGCTTCGCCCGCGTCCCCGTGGAGGCCGCCGGCACCGGCCGCTACTCCTCCGCCCGTATGCCCGCCGTCCACGAGGACCTCCTGGCCGTCCCCGGCTCCGTCCCGCTCCTCAACGGCACCGGCATGCGCTCCGTCGTCACCGTCCCCCTCAAGGTCGAGGGACGCCTCACCGGCTCCCTCGGCGTCGCCGCCGAAGCACCGGGCCGGTACTCCAACGAAGAGGCCCTCCGCCTCCAGTTCGCCGCCGACCGTATCGCCCTCGCCGTCGAATCCGCCCGCCTCGGCGAGCTCGAACGCCTCCGCCGCGGCTCCCTCAGCTTCCTCGTCGAGGCCTCCGACCTGCTCGCCGGCACCCTCGACCGCGACCAGACGCTGGCCCTGATGGCCCAGATGACGGTCCCCACCCTCGCCACCTGGTGCGCCGTCTACACGATCGCCGACCCGACCTCGGACCCGTACCTCTCCTACGTCCTCCACGAGGACGAGGAGCGCATCGACGGCCTCAAGGCCCTCCTGTCCAAGATCGCCCCTCCCGAGCCCGTGCCGTCCCCCGGAGCCCGCGTCTGGACCGCCCCGGCGGACGCCGCCCACCAGGCGGCCCTGCGCACCTCCATGCGCGAGCTGGGCCTCGCCTCCTCCCCCGTGTCCTCGGGCATCGGTACGACGCTGGCCACGGCCGCCGCGGTCGGCGGCGAGACCGTCGTCCTGCCCCTGGTCGCCCGCAACCGCGTCATCGGCATGCTCACCCTCGGCAAGCCCTCCGACGACCACTTCCGCCAGGAGATCCTGGAGCTGGCCGAGGACCTCTCCCGCCGCGCCGCCCTGGCCCTGGACAACGCCCGCCTGTACTCGGAGCGCATGGCCATCAGCCAGTCCCTCCAGCGCAGCCTCCTGCCCCCGGGCCTCCCCCAGATCCCCGGCGTCGAGGTCGACGTCATCTACCGCGCGGCCGGCGAGGGAAACGAGGTGGGCGGCGACTTCTACGACCTCTTCCCGATCCGCGACAACGCGTACGGCTTCGCCATCGGCGACGTCTGCGGTACGGGCCCGGAAGCGGCCGCCGTCACCGGCCTGGCCCGCCACGCCCTGCGCCTCCTGGCCCGCGAGGGCTTCGGCGGCCCGGCGGTCCTGGAGCGCCTGAACGCCGCGATCCTCGACGAGGGCGCCCGCAGCCGCTTCCTCACCCTCCTGTACGGCGAGCTGTGGCCCCAGGAGGACGGCAGCGCCCTCCTCAAGGTCGTCTGCGCCGGCCACCCGCTCCCGCTGCGCCTCCGCCAGGACGGCACGGTGGAACCGGCCGCCGACCCGCAGCCGCTCCTCGGCGTCATGGACGACCTCGAGCTGTACGAGCAGACGGTCACCCTCGACCCGGGCGACGTCCTCCTGTGCGTCACGGACGGCGTCACGGAGCGCCGCGAGGGCAGCCGCATGCTGGGCGACGACGGCCTCGCCGAAGTCCTCACCGGCTGTACGGGCCTGACGGCCGGCGCGGTCACCGCCCGCATCATGCGCGCGGTCGAACGCTTCGCCGCGGAACCGCCCTCCGACGACATGGCCATCCTCGCGATGCGCGTTCCGGAGCCTCACACGGACTGAACGACCGGAACGGGCTGAACGCAAAGAAGGCCCCCGCCACAAGGGCGGGGGCCTTCTTCATTTGTCTGAGCCCCCAAACGGAATCGAACCGTTGACCTTCTCCTTACCATGGAGACGCTCTGCCGACTGAGCTATAGGGGCCGGCTTGCCGCTTCGGGGTTTCCCCTCCGCAACGGGATAAAGCATACCCCGAACGAGCGGGAATGCCCAACCGAGGCTGACGCCTGGCACCCCATCAAGTGCCGGTTGCGCCAAACGAACTGAGCCCCACTCAAGTCCCGCCACGGAGACGCAGAAAAGCCTCAGGCCCCGGACAAAGTCCGGGGCCTGAGGCTCAATAATTGTTCGGCGGTGTCCTACTCTCCCACAGGGTCCCCCCTGCAGTACCATCGGCGCTGAAAGGCTTAGCTTCCGGGTTCGGAATGTAACCGGGCGTTTCCCTAACGCTATGACCACCGAAACACTATGAAGATATCGAACTTCTACCGGCA